>OZ250155.1:0-5124948 GCA_965237775.1 Dehalococcoidia bacterium
CGGAAACGAAGCCCCGGCTCACCAATGGAATCTCCTAATAGCGCTGCACGTCCATGTCGTGCAGCTGCTTTACCAGCGCCTCCCGCTCCGAGCCGATTTGGGTTTGCTCCAGCTGGGCGTAGAGTCTGTCGTACTCCGGATTGCACGAGCGGGCAATGTTCCCCAAGGCCCAGTTATTGCCCTTGGCCGGGATATGTTTGCAGAGTGGGCCGGATAGGGACTGCTGCGGGTCTATGCCGGAACCGGAAGCGTACATCTGCACATCGGCGAAGAACCTGCGATAGGACGCTTCCTTGTCAGCCACGGGGCCGCCGCCGAAAAAGACGCTGGCATCGTGCTGTACCAGCTCCGTCTCGATGCCTATCTGACGCCACCAACCGCGAACGAGGACCTGCGTGTCCTGTCGAATAGCATTGACCGAGGTCTGGTAAGTGATCCGCAGGGGCACCCCGTTGTATTCACGGACGCCGTCGCCGTCGGTATCGAGGACACCGTTATCGTCCAGCAGCCGGTTGGCGCCCTCGATGTCCTGGGTCAGGCACCCGTCGTTGGCGGTCGAAACATAAATGGGCGGGCCGGTCAACAGATTGCAGGTGGGCTCCGCAGCGAAGCTGTAGAGGTCCTCCAATATGCGGCTGCGGTCTATGGCCAGCGACATGGCCTGGCGAATGGGCTTGAAGGTCAGGAAGGGGTGGGGGTTTTGTCCATCCAGATACTCGGAGCGATTGCCGCCCAAAGCCGGGTCGGGATTCGTCTGGTTGACGACGATACCCTCCACCAGGCTGGTGAAGGCGACGACCACTGTGCCCAGTCCGGCTCCTTCCATCCGAGTAAGAATCTCCGGCTCCACTTGTGTGTTCCAGGCGTAGTCGGCTTCGCCCCTTTCCATCACGGCGCGGGCCGCCGAAATCGCATCGCCGCCGCCCTTGAGGACCACCCTGTCGAAATAGGGCGCCGGGCCCCGGTAGAAGGGGTTGCGCTCGTAGACGGCCCCTTCGTTGGTCTTGAAACCGGTGATGCGGTAGGGGCCGGCGCCCAGCGGGGCGGTGTTGTGCGCCTCGCAGGTCGTGGCGGCCGCGCCGATGCAGTCGGCAAACTGCGCGCGGCTGATGATGGGCGTTCCGGCGCCAACGAAGGCCCGGTACGGGTAGGGTGTGGGCGCGTCGAAGGCGATTTGGACGGTGAGATTGTCGAGGGCCAGCACGGAGGCGATGCCGTCAAATGAGCTCCCGTCCGTGCATCCCGTATCTTCATCCACGCAATAGAGCCACGTGAAGACAACATCCTCGGCCGTCATGTCGCTGCCATCCGACCACTTCAGGCCCTCCTTCAGCTTCCAGGTAATCGACATCAGGTCCTGGGAAAAGCCTCCGTTCTCGATTGTCGGGATTTGGGCGGCCAGCGCTGGCACGAGGTTGCCGTCCGGGTCGTATTTAGCCAGAGGCTCCAACGTGATTGCTCCGGCATCCAAGTCTTTGGCGCCACCCGACAGGTAGGGTCCAGGCAGAGTTGGAGCCTGCCAATAGAGGATTGTCAGAACTTTCCCCTCTGTTGTGGTTCCTAATGGAGCGATGAAGGCGTAGACGCCGCCGTCCAGGGAGCCCACGTACAAGACGCCGCCGACAACGGTGTAGGAGGGGATGCCATCGAAATAGCCCTTCTGAAACCTCCAGAGCTCTTCCCCGGTTGCCGCATCCAGCGCCCGTAGGTGTCCATCGCTGGACTCTGCATACAGAACGCCGTCGGCTACAATGGGTGACTGCAAGGCCCAGGCCATCGACTCCCGGCTCCAGACGAGCCCGCCGGTGGCGGCGTCAAGGGCGTAGAACCGGCCGGATTCGGAACCCACGTACACGATGCCCCCGGCAGATACGGGCGCGGTGTTGATCATCATGCCCGCTTCGTATGACCAGAGGATCTCTCCCGTCGCTGTGTCCAGGGCGTAGATGTGTTCGTCCGGCGAGAAGTAGTAGGCGTTGTCTGCGACTGCGGCCGGGAAGTCCCTCGCGGGCAACCTCTCCGTCCCGTAGCTCCAGATGAGCGCCCCGGTCGCCCCGTCCAGGGCTTGGGCGGTATTGAAGGCCGTCAGGTATACGATTCCTCCGATGACTGTGGGTGGGGATTCCACGGGGATCCCGGTATTGAAGCTCCAGACCACCTTTCCGGTTGATGCGTCCAGGGCATGGAACTCGCCGAATCCGCCCGGCGCGTAGACCTTGTCGCCCGCAACCGTAGGAGTGAACTCAGGGGTGAACGGATACGGCCTTTCGGCAAACCACAGGACTTCTCCGGTCATTGCGTCGAGAGCGTGGACCCTGTGGTCCCCCTCCGCCAGTGCGCCGAGGTAGACCATCCCGCCACTTACGGTAGGGGAGTACTGCGCCCAGTCGCCGGTGTCGTAACTCCACAGCAACCCCCCGGTCTCGGCATCCAGGGCATACACGTGGTTGTCGTTGGACCCTACGTACACCGCCCCGTCGGCCACGGTTGGGGACGACCTTATGACGTCGTCCGTCTCAAAGCGCCACAGCAACTCTCCGGTCTCCGCGTCCAAGGCATACACGTGGTTGTCGTCAGACCCTGCGTAGACCGCGCCGTCGACCATGGTCGGCGCATTGACAACCCAGCCTCCGGTGGGATTGCGCCAGAGCAGGGACACATCCGCCTGCGGTGGCTCGGGGGGACCGGCATCGCCAGACAATATCTGTTCAGGAACACAGCTCAGGAGGCCGACCGTACATTTCAAGGCTGCAGTGGCGGCGGCAGGGCTGGCGTCCGGCAGGGTACCGGCAACGATATCAGCCGCATCGGCGTCCGCCAGCAACTCTCTCAGGCACCCTTCAGCCTCCTCGGTCAGCCCCTCCATCCGCGCAACAAGGGCGGAGAGGAATAATCCGGAGGCCGTTTCCGGAGCGAGGCAGCCGAATATAGACGCCTCCCACTGCTGCGTGTCGCCTTCGGGCATAGCACGCCGTTCCAGCACGGACTCCAGCAGCTCATCACCCAATTCGGTGCGGATGCAGGATTGCTCGGAGGTGGTGAACCTGTCGAAAAGCTGCTCCCAGAGGGTGTCAGTGTCGATGCCGAAATCGCGTATCGCGGGAGCGCCAACCCGCTCCGGCGTCGCCGTTGGCGTTGGGGCCGGGATCGGCGTTGGCGGGACCGATGTCGGCGTAGGGGTACTGGTGGCCGGTGTAGGCTCGGGCGTTGGCGTCTCTGTCGGCCCGTCGTCACATGCCGACAGCAACGCGACGGCCAACAAACACAGCAGCCCAACCCATACTATCCGGCATGAGGACCTTACCAACACACTCTTTACGCGCAAAGTGAACGCCAAATGCTTGCCTCTTTTTAGTACTACAGCCGCAGATGGCCGCTTGGAGTGTTGGCCACCCTTGAAAATCGCGACGTCTAACTACGGCAACGCCCTAAATCTTATTGAGGCCAAGCTAAATTTGGGGCCGAAAGCACCGAGTCAGAGTTAGTGCGACTGTAGTATTAGGTAGGTCCGCGGCCTCCGAACTCGTCATATGCCACGTGGGGACGGTAGGGCACGCCCCCGCGGAGTAATCCTGCCACGACGCAGGCTGGCAAATCAGGGCGCGTAGCTGTAGACAACGGGTAGCCCCGCAATGTCGGTGACGCTGGAATCGGTGTGGTGCGTTATTTGTACGCGGCCGGTGCCGCAGTCGCCGAACTCGTCGCAGGAGATGACCCCGATGATACACCTGAAACCGGCAACTCCGGCCAGCGCCTCCCGGAGCTTGGCCCGGTCGATGTACATCGTACCCCCGTCGCCAACAGCGACCTCGTCGATCGCGCGTAGGAGCATCGTGGCCGCGTCGTAGGCGTGGGCCAGATAGGCGGATGTGGGCGCCTCGCCGTACCGCTCTCGATAGTCGGCGATGAGCGCCTCGCCGCCCTTGCCGGTTGCCTCGTTGGTGTTGCCGCCGAAGCTCAACTCCGGACCCGGGAAGTAGACGCCCTCCGACTCGGGGATGGCCAGGAACTCGGAGACCAGCAGGGCCGCGCCGCCAATCAGCGTGACGTCCTCAAGCCCAGCGATCTGGCCGACCTGCTGGACGATGTGGGCGCCTTCTTCCTGGAAGAGGGGAAAAAAGAGGCCATCCGGACTGCCCGCCGCAATCCGGGTGAGGACGGGGGCCATGTCCGTATCGCCCCTGCTGACAGAAGCGACGGCGACCGAGCCGCCTAGCTCCTCGAATGCGGTGGCGAAGGCGCCGGTGAGGCCGGTAGTGTAGGGGTCTCCGTCGTGGATGGCCGCCATCCTGCGCAGGCCGAGATCGTTGTAGGCGAACTGCGCCACCGCGCGCGCCTCATGCAGATCGTTGCTGGAGGTCCGGTAGTAGCCGGGATGATGGTTGGAATCGGCGTTGCCGCGAAGGTCGGAGGTCAGCGAAGGGGCCGTATTGGAGGAAGAGATCATCACCAGGCCGGCCTCGCTGAGGATTGGCGAAGCGGCGGTGGCGGCGACGGAGCAGGACGTGCCGATGACGCCGACGACCCGGGGGTCGCCGGTCACCGTATCCGCGGCGGCACGTCCGCCTTCCTCGGTGCAGAGCGAGTCGAGGCCGGCGCCCATCTCGACATCGTGCCCTTTGATAGGGCCATAGTCAGCCAACGCCAGCGCCACGCCGCGTTGGCTCGGGGCGCCCAGGTCACCAAGCCCTGTAAGGACGTGCATCGAACGTATCTGGATGGCCTCTCCGGGCGCCACCTGCACGGCTCCGAGGGGACCGGCTTCGAAGCCCTGTCCTCCGCATGAGACGGCGCCCGCCCACAGCAAAGCGACGGCCAGCAAACATAAGCGCGCAACCCATACTGTCCGTCGAGTGGACTCTCCCAAAATACACCCCCTACACGCGACGAAAAGGCTAACCGCCTGCTCCTTGGCTTCGCCGCAAAGCCCGTCAGTCCCTCCCAGCCATTATGCGCCCGAAGAGCCTGCTGGAACAAGCTAAGCTAAACCTCGGCATAAGCCCGAATCCACCGATGGACACGGATGGACGGCGCGAGGACAGCGGAAGGGGGGTGAGGGAGTTACAGGCGCGATGATCCGGGCTCGAATTCGGGTAGACGGGAGGTTTGGAGGGTGATCTGCAGGCGCTTTTGGGGGCGCCGGTGGCGGCCTGCAGTGGCTGTGGCGAGCGAGATGGCGGGATAGGACACGGCAAGAGGCGCCCGCGGCGGCTGAAGACAGTCACCGGCCCCCTATACGCGAAATCGTGCCCGGACCACCGCCTCCCCTTGCCCCTCATCGCCCATTCCGCTGCTGTAACCTCATCCCTTCGGTGGAGTCGGGCTAAAGGCTACGCCCCCGGCGACGCCGTTGCCGGTGCAGCCCACGACGATTCCGGAACTGATACCCTCGTTAGCGGTTATGGAACCGCCACCGACAACACCTCCAGTTGTGGAGCAGGCCGACTTGGAGCAGGAAGGCGGTATGCCCTCGTGGCTGCTGGTGATAATCCTGATGGGCGCCGCCACCGCCGTGATTGGCTCAGGCCTGATCATCTCCAAGTGGAGAGGATTGCCCAAGCTGTCTTACTAACTGTGCAAACGCATTGTGGAAGAGGGGACCTTGCAGGTCCCCTCTTCCACCCGTGTCAGGCTATGGGCGCACGGTGTAGGCTTCTTCGCCGTGTTGGGAGATATCCAGTCCCTCTTCTTCCTGCTGCTCGTCCACCCTTAGCCCTATGGTGTATTTCAGGACGAAGAGTATTCCTATCGTTGTGATGAAGGCCCAGCCAAAGGATACGCCTATTGCCAGTAGCTGCCTTAGGACCTGCTCACCCCTGCTCAAGTCGGTGAGTTCACTGATAGTCATGAAGCCCACGCCGATGAAGAGACCGGCCGCCAACATGCCCCAAATGCCTCCCACACCATGGATAGCCCAAACGTCGAGAGAGTCGTCAAGCCTCACGCGGGTCTTCAGCCAAACGGCGGTGTAGCACAGGGCGCCGGCGCCCAACCCAATGATCACAGCGGGCATGGGGCCTACGAAGCCGGCTGCCGGGGTGATGGTTGCCAAACCGGATACCGCTCCGGTCGCCGCTCCCACAACGCTGGGCCTCCGGTTCAATATCCAGTCCAGCGCGACCCATACCACCGCAGCAGTCGCCGCCGAGGTATGAGTCACTACGAAAGCCGAGGTCGCCGCCGCCATCGACGTAAGGGAGCTGCCGGCGTTGAATCCAAACCAGCCAAACCAGAGCAGGGAGGCGCCCAACACCACAAACGGCACATTGTGAGGGTTCATGTCCGCCTGACCGAACCCCAAGCGTCGCCCAAATATAATCGCCGCAGCCAGGGCTGCGGCCCCGGAACTGATGTGGACCACCGCACCGCCGGCAAAGTCCAAAGCGCCCATTTCCCCGAGCCAACCGCCGTTCCCCCACATCCAATGCGCCAGCGGAGGGTATACGATGGTCGACCAAGCGATTATGAAGATTACGAAAGTGCTGAACTTGATCCGTTCGGCGAAAGCGCCGGCAATCAGCGCTGGCGTAATGATGGCGAACTTTGCTTGGAAGACCATGAAGGCTTGGTGCGGAATCGTGTCCGCATACGGCCCGGCCTCGGTAGCGGACACCCCGTGGAGTCCGGCCCACTGAAGATTTCCGATAAAGCCGCCAATATCGGGGCCGAAAGCCAGGCTGTATCCCCACAGAATCCAGGACAGACCCACGATAGCAAGTGCGATGAAGGACTGCATGAGGGTGCTCAGCGCGTTCTTGCCGCGAACAAGCCCTGCGTAAAAGAACGCCAGACCAGGCACCATAATGAAAACCAGCGCGGACGAGGTCAGAACCCAAGCGGTATCGCCGCTATCGATCATCATCTCCCCTGACCGGGTTGATTAGCTCCCCGCAACTGCGGGCATAGTATAGTAACGCAGTGCCCGGTTTTCAATCTTGCGGATGGACTGGGGCCGGCCGGCATGGCGGATGGATTGACGGATTTGATGAGATTCAAGGACTTGCCCTTGCGCCAGCGCAGCATAATTCGCGCTTGGTGCATGTACGACTGGGCGAACTCCGCCTTCGCTACTTCCGGCGTCGCCGCCATCTTCCCCGTCTACTTCGTGCTCTTGTTCAAAGAGGCTCTGGGCGAGAGCGCCACCTTCCTGGGAGTTACTTTTACGGCCAGCTCAATGTGGAGCCTGGGAGTCGCCATCTCTACGGCCACCGTCGCCGTCTCCAGCCCGCTGCTGGGGATAATATCAGACCGGATATCTATCAAGAAGGCGCTTCTCTGGACCTATACAGCCGCTGGTGCGTTCTTTACGGTATTGGCCTTCTTCTCCGCTTATACGGGGCAACCCTGGGCATGGCTGTTTGGCATGTTCACCCTGGCGAATGTCGGTTTCGCCGGGTCCCTGGTCTTCTACAATGCCTTCCTGCCGCACATCGGGCCAAGGCATCTGCTGGACGACATCAGCAGCCGCGGCTTCGCCTACGGCTACGCGGGAGGCGGACTGCTCCTGCTGGTCCATCTGGCGTTGATTCTGGCGACGAAAGACTCCGGCATCGCCGACCTGGTTACCAGGGCCTCTATCGCGTCCATTGGGGTCTGGTGGTTCGGGTGGGCGGTCTGGACGCTGCGGGTATTGCCTGAGCCGCCGGTCAATGGCACCGCCGGCCGTCAGACGGCGGTATCGGCGATTTCCATGGGGTTCCGCGAACTGGGTAGGACGTTCCGCGAGCTTGCGCGGTTCCGGGTAGTCCTGGTGTTCCTGGCCGCCTACGTCCTGTTCAACGACGGCATTCAGACGGCCTTGGCCATTGCCGGGGCCTTCGCCGCCGACACGATAGGCATATCCCTCGCTTTCAACATGGCGACGATTGTGATCATCCAGTTCGTTGCATTACCCGGCGCCAGGGCCTTCGGATGGCTTGCGGAGAAGATTTCCACCGAGCGGGCTTTGATGGCGGCCTTGGCCGGCTGGAGCGTTGTTCTCCTTTTCGGCGCCGCAATAGCCCCGTTATGGCCCAAAGAACATGACGACTTCGACTTTCAACTGAGCTATCGCCAAGCCTCAAACGACTACATCATCGATGCTGCTCCGGAGTTGCCGGACTACGGGTTCGAGATGCGCTGGGAAGGCGAGCGCTCGGTCCTCAGCAAGGGCGCCGTCCTGAAGCCCCAAGCGGTCCGGAGCCTGCCGGAGGCTGTACAAGGTTCCGGCGGCGTGGCCTACAGCATGTCGTTCCGGGGCGGCGGCATGGACGGCAAGTCCGCCGTAGGTCCCGCCCACTCCGCCGTGTTGGGCGACGGCCCGCTGGACTGGTGGCCTTTGGTGGTCCGTGCCGCGCTATGGGAGCCGCTTGGACTGGACGCCGGATACCAGTGGCTGCTTCTTGGGACCTCCGTCGGGGTGGTAATCGGCGGCAGCCAGGCTCTTGCCAGAAGCCTTTTCGCCCAGATTACACCCCAATCGCGCAGCGGCGAATTCTTCTCGTTCTTTGGCTTTATGAGCAGGGCTTCTTCCGTGTTCGGCCCGATGTTGTACATCTTGGCTACAGCGGTATTCGATACTCGCGTCGCAGTAACGTCGATCCTGATGATAATCGTCGCCGGCACGATTGTACTGGCCCGGGTAGACGTGGCTGAAGGGGCGCGCGTCGCCGAGGCGGAAAACCGTCCGGCCCGGGAAGGCCGGTCCTCCTAGCCCGCGTTGGCCTTGAACGTCCTACGATTCCTGAAAAGCGCCGGTTCAACGTAGGCGCTGGTGGAGGACAGGGCTTCTTCTATAATCTGCAACACCGCCGTTACGACCGTGTCTTTCATCAGATCGTCCCGCTTCTCTTGGGTATCGGTCATGGCTATGTGCGCGGGATTGTTCGCGTTCTGCTCGTCCACGATGCCAGCCGTCTCCCTGACGGCGTCCTCAATATCTTCCTGGGTGATGACATTGTGAAGCTTCCAGTTGGCAATCAGGGCTCTGTCGATTCTCTCGGTGACCCGGTCTTTCATCTCTCCATTTGATCGAAGTTGAGGACGCCGGTGCACCCGATTCCTTGGTGGACCCAAGGGGCTACGTAAGCCCCAATCCACCGAAGGAGGGCGTGTAGCGGGGTCCTGAAGAGACCAGAAAGCACTCCTGTGCCTATGGGATAATGGTTTTGTAACAGCAAACCGACCCCAGAACAAAGAGCGCCCAATAGCAACTGTCTTGAAAGTCAATAGGAATGAGCAGCGACTGGCTGAGTCATATCGCACCAAGGGGAGCCATGTTTGAGCATGCCGTTGAGTATAACCAGCAGTTTGCGCATGGACGCGACCAGCGCCACCTTTTTCGGCTTGCCAGCTGCCAGCAGCCTCTGGTAGAAGTCCCGGATATCAGGGTTGTGGCGGCTGGCTACCAACGCTCCCATGTAGAGGACGGCCCGCACCCGGGTGCGTCCGCCCCAGACGGCGCGTTTGCCCCGCAGGGTGCCACTGTCGCGGTTGTAGGGGGCCACGCCCACAAGGGCGGCGATCTGCCGGCGATTCAGCGTGCCCAGCTCTGGCAGATTGGCCAGCAGAGTGAGGGAGATCTGCTCTCCGACACCGGGAACGGTGCGGAGCAGGTCGTCCTTCTCACGCCACACCGGACTCCGGCGCAAAGTCTGACGTAGCCCCTTGTCCCAGTCGCTCAACTCTTGTTCCAACCACGCGATGTGGGCTTCAATGCGGGGACTAACGGCGCCGATGGCGGTGCCTAGCCGGTTCTTCTCGGAGACCAGCATGGTCATCACCTAGTGCCTGCGGGCAGTCAGCGAGTTGAGGACCTGGGTCTCGGCGTCCTTGAGGGGGCGCACCTCAGGACGGACGGCGGCGGCGAAATGGGCCAGTACCCCCGCGTCCAGAGTGTCGGTCTTGGCCAGCGTTCCGGTGGCCTTGGCGAAGTCCCTGACCTGGCGTGGGTTGACCACCACCACAGGCAGCGCCGCCGCGGCCAGGGCGGCCACCAAGGGCAGTTCCAAGCCGCCCGTAGCCTCCAACAACACCAAGGCAGGCTCCAGGTCCACTATCTGGGGGATCAGTCCCTCAATTCCGGTCTGGTCGTAGGGCAGGGTCCATCTCTTCCCCGTAGGCCGGACAGCAACGTCCAACTGCGCCTTTGAGACATCAATGCCTACGAACCTCGCTTCTCCTTCCATCTGTACCTCCTCTTTCAGTGTTGACCCTTCCTTGCACGATGCGGGCTCGATTGGCCCAGGCAACTGTCCGGGTTCTACCGTTGAGGAACGCGGCGACCCCTGCTATTGGACGGTCTACCATGACCCAGATGCTACCGGTCTGCCGCGCTCTGGACCGCCACATATGAGCTATTGTCGCGGGCCAAAGTCAGGATACAAGATGCTGCCACGCAACCACCCCGACCGGATCCAAATCACCTTCGACGACCGCCGCCTGGTGGTCAATGCCGGGCTGATCCTTCCGGCCACCCTGGCCTTGCACCTGGGTCTGCCCCAACTAGTTGACCTGCGCCTGGACCTGGGCGATGCGCCAGAACGGAGGCCATCAGCGTCTCAAGGTCGGCATTCTGAGGTGTAGCGGCGGGCAATAGGGGTGGAGGACTAGACGTTGGCGTAAGGTTAGATGTGGGCTGAGTTGCACAAGCTACGGCGATAACAACTAGAAGAGCTGGTATCATCTGCGCCAGTCGGGTGTTCATGGCCAGCAATATCGCCATCTAAACCAAAGCCAAGGTGGGGGGAAGTTGCACCCTACTACCATTCTGTGCAACCGGATTTGGGGGATAGGGGATATATGAAGGAGTTTAATAATTGGATATTAGCCCAGTTCCCCTCGGGTGGGGGCGAGCCGGTGATGTTGGCCTTGGCGTCGGTCGCGGCTCAGGTTCCGGCCTTGGGGGTGGCTCAGGGATGGTGTCCTTGCTGACTTTGTTTCGTTCCAACATCAGGTACCTCATGATGCTATTTAAGGATTGATTTGCCGTTCCAGTAGAGATTGAACAAATAGAGAAAACGCCGTAATGGCAGCTTCTCCTAACGTCTCATTGAGCTGAAGCAATCGCTACAGTATACGGGCCGGTCGCCACGCGGTCTAAATGGAACCATCGTGTCAGCCCCGCACTGAGCGCAAACTGCTGGATGCATTTCTCGTGGTGCCCCGCCGAAACCTCCGGACCCTCCTTGCTGGCTCCTACGAGCTGCACGGCATTGGGGACAGCGAGTCGGTTCATTGGTAAATCCCCTGGAAGCGAAGAACTCCTGCTCGCCGACGGTGAAGGTAAAATCAGACCCGCATTCCACGCATCTGAGCGTCTTGTCTGAAAGCATGCTGATGACCTCCAAAGCGTTTTGCGTTGACGCAGTCGAAGTCATACAATTCTAACAAATGGGGACGACACTTACTATGGTGAGTGACGTTTCAGTAAACAGTCGTCCAGAGGCAAAACAGGTTGACACGCGCGCACGAGTTTCCTGTTTGGAATCGAAACTGGGTAGGGCTGGTTCGGTTTCAGTATCTGTGAGTCGTGCCGCCAGTGTTGTGCGGCAAACCATTAGCCCCCGCCGACACAGCGGGGGCTTGACTACTCAATCAAATGGGCGGGTGAACGGCGGATTACACCGCCAACCCGAACCTGATCAGGAGAGTTCTTGATTTTATCCAGTTTGGTGGGGCTGGATGGACTCGAACCATCGACCTCGGTCTTATCAGGATGGAAGTCGGTGAGTGTCCTTCCAGAAGGTCATGGAAGGCAAACATTTCACAAATGTGCTTAGAAGGTCGTCGATTGACTGCCCGGCGTTCCGCGGTATCACCAGGTGCGAGTCAAGCTCAGAGAGGTTCCAACAGTCATCCAAAGCCCCTGTGGCACGGTCTTCACGACCACGACCCACAGCGTTATGAGCGACTCTGCCTACACGAGCACTAAATCACATAGAGAGCCGGAATTGGACCCCACCTTGCTGTTGTTCAACAATTCTGCAAGCCAGCGCAATTGCGGCATGGCTAGTGGAGTCTCCGCCTCTCCCACCGTGATGGCTGTGCCGATTCCATGGGTGTGTGGTCGGCTTCCTCAGACGAGGGCCGACGGTCACATCGCAGGGCTCGCTCATGCCTTGTTCGAGACGTTTCCATGTGTATTGGAAGCCAGAAATTCGGCCCACGCTTTCATCAGCCCCCGGCGCCTCTGGAAAAGGTCGCTCCTGGCGTAAGCCGTCTCCGTAGAATTACCCAGGGTGTGGGCCAGGGCGGCCTCCCCCACCACCCAGGGAGTGTCGGTCTGCTCAATGCACCAGTCCTTGAAGCTGCTGCGGAACCCATGGGCCACCGCGGGTATGCCAAGACGCCGCAGCAGCGAAACGTAGACCATATTGGACAGAGGCTTGCCGGAAGCCGAAGGGAACACCAGACCGCTGGTCTCCCTGTACAGTGACCGTGCCTCAGACAAGACTTCCAGTAATCGGCCCGTCAGGGGCACGCGGTGCTCCCGTCGCGCCTTCATCCGCGACGCCGGAATGGTCCAGGCACTCGACTCCCAATCGATCTCGGACCATTCGGCCAGCCGCACCTCGCTGGAACGGGCGGCCGTCAGCACCAGGAACTCGAAGGAGAGCTTCGTAACCGGCTCGGCGGTGGACTCACGCACCTGTTCCAGCGCGGCCAGCACCTCCCCGTACGGCAAGGCCGGATGGTGGTTCTTCACCTTTGGCAGCTTGGGGAGGACTTTGAGAAGGGACCTGCCGGCAGGGTTGTCCAACCTCCACCCCTGGACGACGGCCCAGTCGAAGACGGTCTCCATGCGCTGGCGGACCCGGCTGGCGGTCTCGGACTTGCTGGTCCATATGGGCGTCAGGACGGCCAGCACGTCGCCGCTGTCAATCCCGTCCACCAGCTTGGAGCCGATCACGGGATTGGCGTAGGTGGCCAGGGTGTTCCTCCACTGGTCTGCGTGCTTGGCATTGCTCCAGGTCGGGCGGCGCAGCTCAATCACGTGGGAAGAGGCCTCGGCAAATGTGGGAATGGAGGTGGCGGACATGCGTGAAGCTTCCCGTGCCACCCGTTTCTCCAGGACCGGGTCCCGGCCCTCGGCGACTGCGGTGCGGTTGTCGTGAGCAATGGAACGGGCGTTGGACAAACTGACGTCGGGGTACGACCCCAGTCCTATGTCCCGGCGGCGTCCGTCAACTACAATCCGCTGCACCCAGGACTTGGCGCCCGCACGTGAGATGTAGAGATAGAGGCCGTCGCCGTCGCCATGCCTGCCGGGTCTGCTGAGGGACTTTGCCGAGAGTGCGGTGAGGTTGCCCATGCGGCCCCTCCTATTCCCACAAATATTCCCACACAATGAGTTGGACGTGGTGGCATTTTAGAGGACGCTACTGGACGAATGCAAGGCCCGAGTCTCAACTATCAGATAGGAATCACCGGCTATTGAGACCTTATGGGACTTTATAAGACGTTAAATTGGCGGAGGGAGTGGGATTCGAACCCACGATACCCGGGGGTATACCGGTTTTCAAGACCGGCGCATTCGTCCGCTCTGCCATCCCTCCGCGTAGCTAAATCGAGGGGTTTTCGTGCGTCTTCAGGCCATTGTGTAAATCATTTGTAAATCCACCGCCCTTCAGTGACTCCATTCTTTTGTCCAATTGCATTGCCGCCTCCCTCTGAAGGCCTGGCATGACATGAGAGTAGAGGTCTGCGGTAATCGCAATTCCCGAATGCCCCAACCGCTCCGACACCACCTTGAGATGCACTCCCTCTCCCAGCAGCAGGCTGGCGTGGGTATGGCGCAGGTCGTGGAGGCGAATCCCCTGAAGTCCAGCTTTCTTGGTCAATTTGCTGAAAGCCTTGGACACCGTGCCGGGGCGGAGCGGCGTCCCATCCCCGCGGCAAAATATTAGACTATCTCTCTGAGGCGTGTTGTCATCTACCTCCTCCCCCATCCTCTTGAAGCAACTCATCGCTTCTCCAGGCAGGTGTAGCACCCTGGCTTTCCCCGATTTGGGTGGCCCGATTACCATTTCTCCCGTGCCAAGGCGCACTACACCGCGACTAACCGCCAGAGTTCCGGCTTCCATGTCCAGGTCCCGCCACCGTAATGCCAACAACTCGGAGCGTCTGATCCCGGTGAGTATGGCTATCAGAAACAGTGCATAATAGCCGCTCGGTTGGGCGACTTGCAGGAACTTATACACCTCTTCCCAGCCCAGTGTCCGTGCCTGATATTGCTTCGGCCTGGGCGGCTCCACCGCCTCCACCACGTTCCGCGCCAAGGTACCCATCCGGACACCCCACCTCAGGGCCTGAAAGATCAAACGATGGTGGTGTAATACGGTCTGTTCAGACAGCCCCCGGCGCAGGCTATCGGACTCGAAGGAATCGATGTGGCGGGAAGTGAGCTTGTCCAGTCTGATATGGCCGATAGCAGGAATGATATGCTGGTCCAAGATCCCCCGGTAGCCCTCGAGTGTGCGCAGGCTGACGTGAGTCTCCGCATAATCATGGAACCAATGCTCCAGAAACTCGGCCGTGGTCTCCTTGGGAGGTTCTACGTACATCCCTGTGTCATGCTGCCTCAGCAGTTCAGTAAGCCGTTTCTCGGCGTCACGTTTGCCGGTATGCACGACCTCGGTCTTGTATCTCTTCTTACCGGTAACCGGGTCTACCCCCAGATATATGTAGACGGTATAGGAGTCCTTGTTCTTCTTTGAACGCTGGCGTATATGCCCACGAGCCATCGCAACCCTCGCCTCGCACACGAGAAGAGATTGCCCGGAATTGCTGTGTTGTGTGACGAAGCGGGGAACTATCAGTAAGCCGCCAACCATTTCGCTTTGCTAAGTCGGGCGGTACGGACCTTACGTCCTTGGGCATTGGTACACTAGCACAGCCTCGGGCCACGAAACGATATGAAAACTGTAAACGGCGGGCCGAGCGGCTGTCAACGGCTCCCTGTCCCTAGCCGCCAAGCATGCACGCTTCTGACAAAATCCACTCTCCATTAACCCATCATACCATGCCCACATTACTGCTTCCCCGTTCTCATTGGACTCTATCCTGATAAGACCGAGGTCGATGGTTCGAGTCCATCCAGGCCCACTTTTCCCGCAGCTTCTGTAAAATCAGATACAAAATGACGGCTTTTTCTCTCAGGTGCCACCATGATGAATGACCGTCAAGCAGGTTTTTGACCACAGTCTTCGCGCATACGGCAAACGGTTTCTCAGAAGCCTGAAGGCTTCCAACCGGTACTCCGAGGGATACCTCGCCAGCCTGGAAACCACTGGCGCCATGGCCGCCCTCTATGCTGAGGAACATGGGTGGCCCGACGTTCAGGAGATCACCACCGAGCACTTGGAGGACTATCTCGCGTACCTCCAGGACCGGGTACGCTGGTTCGGGGAACGGACCTACGCCGAACCCAAGAAGCTGTCCAAGGGGCATATCAACGCTCAGTACCGCCGCCTGAACCGGTTTTTCAATTGGCTGGTGGAACGCGGGCCCCTTGTCGAAAACCCCATGCTCTCCATCAGTCCCCCCAAGCTCGAGGAGAAGACGGTTCCCGTAATCACTGAAGATCAGATGCGGGACCTGCTTACCCTCACTGACCCCTCTCTTGCCAGGACTCCCGCCCACCGTTTCCGCCTGGTCCGCGATCGGGCGCTCCTGTACGCGTTTTGGGACACGCCGGGACGACTCGCCGAGATAGCCAAGTTGCGACTTGATGATGTGGACCTTGCCGATGGCACACTGCTGGTTATGGGCAAGGGACAGAAAGAAAGGAGGATGCCGATTGGCGACGCGGCCAGGTCCGTTATGTCGGATTACATGCAGGAACGAGAAACCCTCATGCCTCGCGCAAAAGCGTTGTGGGTGTCCGAACAGGGGGAATCTCTATTGCCTAATGGAATTTGCCAGATCCTGAAGCGCTTGGCGAAGCGAGCCAACATCGAGGACATGCATCCCCATAGGTTCCGTCATTCCTACGCCATCAACGCCCTGCGGGCTGGCATGCCGGAGCAGGTTCTGAAGATAGTTGGCGGATGGAAAAAGATTCCCGAGACCTATTTCCGAACATTGGGGGAAGAGGATGCCAGGGAGTTTCACCGGCAGGTCAGCCCTGGGGACAAGCTGGGGAAGACGACGTCTGCGGGAAGGACATGGCGGCAGGGCCAGAGGCGGGGGAGGCTTTAGAACTTCTGACCCCACGAGCTTAGTGACCCTCGAACTATCGATTCGTAGGGGATCCCCTCCTTCTTCCTTCATGTTGCCAGGGCGTTCAAAAAAGTCCAGTCGTAGGATTCTCATCTGGATGCAACCAGCAGGCTCCGGTACGACACGGGTCCGTTTGTGCCTCCGCGAAACCAGGTAGTCAGGCATTTGAAAGCTATCTGAAGCGACAACCCATGTAGAGACTCGGCGTCCCCCGTCTCACGATTTCCTTCCATTCTGGTGCTGGTAGAGTGCAGGTAAGAACATGCTTCAAGAGTTTGCAATCAAGCTACCGGGGACTCAATCGACACAAGAAGCTGCGGTTTTCCTGGACGGTGGATTTGCTTAAGCCGACGGTCAGGATGACTAGACTGACAGAAAGTCACCTGGCAGCCGGAAGTTCGATTCCAGTTAGGTGGGCCGGACTGGACGAAATCAAGAACCGAGGCCGACTCCGACGTCACCCCGTCCTGCGGCATGGGGATAGTATACGTCAGAACCGCCTCGTCCTCCACGATTTCGATGCCCTGCACGAAGTTGCGGATGAGGGCCTTCCACTCCGGGAACGTCCCTTCCCGGAGGAACTCCCGGAAGTCGGCCACGTACCCCTTTATCTCCCTGCTGGTGGGAAGTTCGGCCCTGCGCTGCTCCAACTGAGCCTCGGCCTCCTCCCGCGCCGCCGTCAACTGGTCCTGGCGGCTCTTCAGGGACAGGATGCGGGGCGACAGCGCCTCGATGGGCAACGGCTTGGTCTCCAGGGCCTGGTAGAGGTTCTCCAACCGGGTCTCCACGTCGGTTAGCTCGCTGTTTATGACCGTCAGCCTGCCGTTGACCTCACCGGCCAGGTTGTCGATCTCCTCGGCCACCAGGGTCACCAGCTCGGTGATGGTCTCCTCGGTGAGAAGCCGCTCCCGAACCTTCTCGATGACCAGGTCCTCCACCTTGGTTGCGTCCAGGTAGCGGGCGGTGCAGGCCCCGGCTCCCTCGCGAAACAGGCTCGCGCAGACGTAGTAGGCGAACTGGCCGCTCTTGGCTCCCTGGGCCGAGTAGGGCATGCCGCACACCCCACAGCGGAGCAGGCCGCTTAGCAGGTACTGGCTGCCCACCCGCGCGGTCCGCTGCACCGTGGGAGCCCGCTCATGGAGTCCCTGCTGCACCAGGTCGAAAGTCTCCCTGGACACCAGCGCGGGCCAGGCGTTCTCCACCCTCACCGGCTCTCCCGCCTTCTCGTCCTTGCTCTTGACCCCCCAGACGGATGTTCCGGTGTACGCTTCGTTGGTCAGCAGGTAGTGGACGATGTTCTTTTGCCAGCGCCGTCCCCGGTTGGTGATGCCCCTACCGTTCAGCTCCTTGCAGATTTCCTTCAGCCCGTTGCCCAGGCGGGAACTCTCGAATATCTCCTTCACGATGGGAGCGGCTACCGGGTCAACCTCGAGCGTGGGGCGGTCCTTCATTCCGTCGCTGACCTTGATGCGGTTGTAGCCGAAGGGGGCCTTGGAACCCAGGAAGAAGCCCCTTGACGCCGCCTCCCGCATTCCCCGGACAATTTCTTGGGAAAAATTTCCCGAGTAAAATTCGTCCACGGACTCGATGATGGCCTCCATCAGCTTGCCGGTGGGGGAGTCGTCGGCGTGCTCGGTGATGGAGACGACGCGGATGCCCTTGCGCCTAAGCATGGACTTGAAGGCCACGGCGTGCTCCCGCTTGCGGGTGAAGCGCGAGAATTTCCAGACCAGAATCACCTGGAAAGGGGCCGTCGCCTTGCCGCCCTCGTCGATCATGTTGCGGAACTGGGGCCGGTCGGCGATACGGCCGCTCTCGGCCTCGTCCACGTACTCGCGGGCCACGGTGTAGCCGTTGTTCTTCGCGTAGTCTCTCAAGGCCCGCATCTGAGCGGCCACGGACAGGTCCACGTCCTGGCGGTCGCTGGAGACCCGGGCGTAGAGGGCTGCCGGGGTCAGTGGTTGAAACTGTTTCTGCATATGCGCTCCTTTTTTGTTTGGTCGTGGCAGCGGTTGCTTTACTCGTCGGCTGGGTCGGCGGTGGGGATGACCTGGAGGCTGAAGCCCTGGGCTTGCAGCACCTTGAGCACTGTGTTGAACTCAGGGCTGGCCCCGGCCCGCATGGACTTGTACAGACTTTTCTCGCCCAGGCCGGTCTCCCGGGCCACCCGCCGCATCCGGTGGGCGCGGGTCATTTCCCCCAGGGTGCCCATTATGCGGTCCAGGTCTCCCGCTTCCAGCGCGGCGTTCAGGGCAGCCGTCATCTCGTCCGACCTGGCTGGGTACTCCGCCCGCGTCTCGGTGCTGCCCATCGCCGTTCGCTCGCCGTCGTGAGTTTGACCCATGTCCCACTATGTTATCCCACCGGATACCTAGTACTACAACGACGGGTTATTTGGTAGGATAGGTGACCAGATGGTGATGGGTGGTTTGGGTGATGGATGCGGCGAACTTCGAGCGGGTCTACGACGGCTTTCAGCAATTTCATGCCTTCTTCGCCCAGGCCTTTGGCCGCAAGCAATGGCGGGAACGCAGCCGGAACTATCTTCAGGCCCTGCTGGTGCAGTCTGGGGAGCGGCGCAACGCTGAGAATCTTTCCGAATCGGTGGGCGTCTCGGCACGGGCGCTGCAGCGCTTTCTCACCGAGGCTCGCTGGGACGATGACGCAGTGATGGGACGCTTGCAGGAGTATCTGGCCCCCAGGCTGGCTCACCCTGAGGCGGTGTGGGTGTTCGACGGCAGCGACTTCCCCAAGCAGGGCGGGAAGTCGGCGGGAGTGGCCCGGCAGTACTGTGGGAGACTGGGCAAGGTGGCAAACTGCCAGGCCGGGATGTTTCTGGCCTACGTCAGCCCCCTGGGCCGGGCGTTGGTGGACAAACGGCTGTATCTGCCCGAGAGTTGGACTTCGGACCCGGGCCGCTGTGCGGCGGCGGGTGTGCCGAAGGAGCGGGGGAGCTACCGTTCGAAGACGGAGTTGGCCCTGGTGATGCTGGAGCGGGCCAGGGAACTGGGTCATCTCAGGGCCAAGTGGGTTGCCGGAGACGACGCCTTCGGGATGTCGCCGTCCTTCCGGGAGGGACTGGCGGCTCAGGGGATGTGGTACGTGCTGGACGTCCCCGGCGGCAGCACGGTGTGGCCTTTGGAGCCTTCGTGGACCAATCCGGAATATCAGGGGTTCGGGCGTCCCCGCAAACCCAAGCTCAGGGATGGGCAGCGCCGGACCATGGAGCAACGCAGTGATGAATTGCCGGAGGAGGCCTGGCGGGAGATAACGGTGGCGGAGGGATCCCAGGGGCCCCGCACCTACCGTTTCAGCGCCCAGCGGGTGCGGGTAACCGAGAGGCGCAAGCCCGGTGAGGTGGTCTGGGCCATCTGGCGATGTAACCTGGACGGCAGCGAGCCTCGCTACTACCTGTCCAACGCCCCAGAAGGCACTCCCCTGGAGACCCTGGCGTACGTGGGCGGTTCCAGGTGGCGCATTGAAACGGAGTTCGAGACTGAGAAGGGCGACGTGGGGCTGGACGAATACGAGACCCGGAGCTGGGCGGGCTGGCATCACCATATCGCAATGTGCCTGCTGGGCGGGGCATTCCTGCTGGACTTGCAGCAGGAATGGGGGGGAAAAGATGACCCGGATCACCCGATCCCAAGTGTACCGGGTGGTGCGGGAGATGCTGCCCAGGGAACAGTTCGGGCCGGATGAGTTGCTGCTATGGCTGGCGGATACGCAGTTACGCAACGAACGGGCGCGCCGCTCCCACGAGAAACGCCGCGCCGCCCGCCGTGAAGGCAGGATGGAGCCGCCACCCTAAAGTCGTCGTTGTAGTACTAGTACGCAAGCGGGAAATGTCATTCGGCGCCGCCGGTTTCGGAGATTGCCTGCTCCCCTTCACCATCCGGCGGCAACCCGGCGCATGGGTCCCTACCTCAACACAAACCACCACAGGAGAACGCTGCCGACCAGCAGCACGAGCAGCACGACGGCGGTTACGCGGGCTGCGATGAACAGCTCCTTCGTCTCCTTGTGCTCAGCGACCTCCTTCTGGTACGCTCTCTCAAGCTCATGGTAAGGCCGGTTGGCGGTGGCTGCGGACTCCCTGGCCTCGTCCCGCTCCCGCTCCAACTCGGACGCTCTGAGCTTCCACTCGGATACGCTTTGCTCCAACTCCCGCACAGTTCGCTGAAGCTCGTCCTCCCTGGCGACGGCCCGGCGCAGCAGTTCCTCGTCGGGGACGTACTCCGGCCCCTGCATCCGCACGTACACCCGGCGGCCCTCCCGGCGAACCTCGACCTCCCCCCGCCGGATCGTCCGGTCCAGGGTGGACAGGGAGATCTCCAGCTCCTCCGCCGCCTCCGCCTTGGACACCCAGCGGACTGACTCTTCCATCGCTCTTTCCTCGCTATAGGCTGACACGTCGGAGGGTTGCAAGTTGTCGAAACCCAGTACATTTTAATCCCAGTATTTTAGGCCCGCTATTCACTGCCGACCCTGACCGGTCAGGCGATGCTTCAACTCACTTTCGTACCTGAAACCGGCCCATGTCGGGCCTTTTTCAGCCTCCCCGGGCCACGGGATCGGGGCCTGCCGGGACAGTTTTGGACACCCAGCGGGCGTTGTGGAGAGATGGGGCTGCGTCAGTAGCTGCGTCAGTAGCTCCATCACGTAACCCCCTCTATAGGACGCATCCGGTGCCGCAGCGAGTCCCAGCCGTAGGCCGACAGCCCCCGCAGCGCCAGCCGCGGGGAGCGCGATTCCCACAGGGGACGCCAGGACCGGCCCAGCAGTCCCCGCCGGGTCAGCGCCGGCGGGGACGACACCAGGATGGGCAGCGTCATCAGGTTCATCCGGGTCGCCGTCCTCACGTATGTCTCCTCCACCTCCTCGTTGTCCACCACGAATAGCGTAACGGGAAACGGGGCCATGTCTGCTTCGGGAGCGTTGGACCAGTAGTAGCGGGTGTAGGGTCTCAGCCGGGCCAGCACTCCCCTGGGGTGGCGAGCGCGGAGCTCGTGCTCGAAGTAGAAGGGGATATGGAGTCCATCGACAACCAGCTGCCCCACGGCGTCCGGGGCGATGGCCGACTCCCCCCAGTTGAAGGCCCGGTCGGTCTTGGCCGTGGGGATGGACCACGTTAGCTCGGAGTCTGTTGCCGTCTGGGCCTCCGCCGCCAGCTCCGACAGGAACCAGGTCACCCCGTCGGCGTGCCTGGTCTGCCGCGCCCAGGTCTCGATGCGGTGGCCCACGTGCCGCCTGCGGCCCCTGTTGTCCGCGGTTAGCTCCGTACTCCAGATGCCCCGCGTCGTCGGCAGTTGCGCCCGGTCCCGGTGGGTGACGTAGCGGATGCCCTCCTCCGACAGGGTGTAGCGGACGTCGCCGCGCTTGCCCCGGCGCTCCAGCAGGTCCCAGGCATTCACGAGATTGTGCAGCATCTGGCTGACCCTCCCCTCGGAGACGCCCAGCCAGCGGGCCAGGTGCTCTCGGGGTATCATCGGGTGGTCGGTGACCAGGTCCAGCGTCCTCTTCTCCGACGGCGTTAGACCGAAGGCCGGCGCCGACGACACCATCTGCTCCGGGTCGGGAAGCGAGGCCCGCTTGCGCTCCGGCGGCTCGTTGAACCGTCCCCGGTTCGGGCTGCCGCGAGTGCTGATGAACTCCAGCGAGTAGGGCAGGCTGCCGAACACCCACGAGGCATAGCGCCAGGCATTGCTGTTCCAGTCTTCCAGCGCCTCCCGGGACTCCACGGCGACGTAGGCTTCCTCCAGGTTGGCGGTCTCGCAGAACTGGGTCGTCAACCGCTGTTCCCAGACGCTGGGGGTCAGTACCAGGACCGTGCCGGGGCGGAGCCGGTACCCGTACTCCGCGATGGCCCGCAGCCGGTCGTAGAGGGACCGCCGCCGCAGGCCCGGACCCTGGCGCACCACGCCGAAGCTGCGCCCGTCGTGGCGGGTGATAGGCGTCGAACCGGCCCCGGCGGTGAAAGTCCACCTGCGTCCGCAATCCATCGGTTCCGGGAGAAAGAGACGCTGCCAGGCGGTAGATGGTTGCCACCGCGTCCATCCGGCGGATGAGCAAGGTGAGCCACTCCCGGGACACCGGGTAGGCCCTAACGAAATCCGAGGGTGTCTCGAAGCCGAGAATACCGGCGGCCTCGCCGACGCCCTTCCTCGTCAGGTAGTACCGCCTACTCGAAGGCAGGTGCGCCGTGCCGTGGCTGACCCGCCCCACGATGCCGTCGTCCAGCAGACCCGCCAGGCCCCGGTGCATGGCAACGTGTGCCTCCCCGGTGATCATAGCCAGTTCCGCCGTCTCTACCAAGGGCATCCGGCTCAGGTCGTGCAGCAGTTCCTGGTCGGAGACGCTAATGTATCGAGCGTAGCAGACCGAAGTCCCGACGGTCATCAGGCAAGTGTCAGTGACGGTGCGTGAGATTGGCGATTCTGTTGGTCCGAGCATTGCCGGGCGGTGTAGAATGAGAATCACCGAAGTAGGCCAGCACGGGGGTCATCACGATGAATGCGCCAACCCGCCCGACAGCGGAGATCGCCCGCCTGGGCAAGGAGATATACGAGCGAGACATTCGCGGGCAGGTCGAAGATGCCCACCACGGTGAGGTCGTCGCCATTGACGTGGATACCGGCAATTGGGCGGTTGGGGACAATGTGATTGACGCGACGGAACGCTTGCGGGTGAAGCTCCCGGGCGCGGTCAACGTCTTGAGCGAAAGGGTGGGATATCCTGCGCTGCGGCACTTCGGTGGGCGCCCCCTGGGGAGAGACCGGTGATCGAGGGCGTGGTGAACGCCGCATACGAGCCGGTGATAGCCCTCGCCGTGCAAGGCCAATCGGGGCAGTCTCGGGATATTGAGGCCGTCGTCGATACAGGCTTCAACGGGTTTCTCACCCTGCCGACCACATTGGTGTCAGAACTGGGACTTCCCTTCGTCAGCATCGGCCGGGCGACTCTCGCCGACGGTAGTGAGATAGCCTACGATGTTTACGGCGCAACCGTGCTGTGGGACGGCCAGGCCTTATACGTCGAAGCCGACGCCGCTAACAGCACTCCGCTGGTGGGCATGATGCTCCTGGACGGACAGGACCTGAACATCCAGGTCCGGGACGGCGGGCGCGTCGTCATCCAGGCCGGAGAGTAGCCGGGGCATCTTCTGCCAGAACACGCCGGGACAGGTTCCAGCAGTCTGTAAGTCTGTCTCGCATTGAAATCGAAGCACTGCCGGACGGGCGCTTGCAGGGGTAAAGCCCTGCGTTGGACCTGTGCCTGCGGTAGGAGTCGGGCGAGCTGGTGTTCTATGCTTCGGCCACAGGGCGGCGCATCGCCTCCCTGGAAGATGAACGGGAGGCCCGCGCAGCCGCCGAAGCCCGTGTCCGCGAGTTGGAAGAGCAACTCTGCCGGTAAGGCCCGTGAAGTTGCGCAAGTTGGCTCATAGGGGAAAGTAGGGCCCTTGGCGTATCTCGGACGCTTAGGCTGGAACCAGACGGAGCAGCCTGTAGCAAAGGCTTGGTCAGGGTAGTGATGACAATCCCCCCGCAAACTCTAAGCGCCAGAAAACGCCTTTACCCAGAAAAATATGGCACCTTCTTTCCCCGTAGCGATGCGAGGATTGTGACAGATTTCTACTAAACCAATACCAAGGTGGGATGTGCATTTCGGGATCTTGAAGACGACCGAAAGGACTCCACGGCTCCCCATATCACGTTCGGCCCCAACTGGGTCGCCACCGACAGTGTGGTCTAGCAATATGTACATTTCACCTTGGCTTTAGTTTAGGGTCTGCTTTTTATTCCTACCAAGAAACTCCAGTAGCGCAGCAATCGGCAGCAAGTCCGTTGCTTAAGGGGATCTTATCCCTAAAGTCGGTTAGGTGGACAGTGCGAAGGCTATTCCAGGCTCAGGAAGCGACGCTCGCCTTCGAAACTGTAAAACGGTTCGTGAATCAGGACGAAATTACCGTCACTTGCTTCGATCTGAAAACAGACATTGCCTTCGGTCTGTCCCCCGGGAAATAGCTCGGCGTCCAGTTCGCCCGGTATGACTCCGCAGGAATGATCGAATGGCGTGTAAACGACCCGCTTGCCTCCAATCAGGCTGTAGTCGGATTCTGCCACGTTCAAGGAATCGGCACCGGAGGCGTAGGAAACTGCGACCGTCACCATGTAGAAGCGGTTTCCGGGTTCCGGCGGCTCGTTGAACTGATTGGCTTCCATCACCAAGTCGGCGGCGTCCTCCAAGATGCGGGTAACGACGATTTCCGTGCCGTCCGAACCCTGCAAAACATCGCCCGCCGCTACCGGATTGTCCAGCGTCATCCCTGGCGGCAAAGCTAGATTTTCCGGGGAAGGAGTTGTGAGTGGCACCGGAGAGAAATTTGCCTCAGAGCCAATGCTCTGAGGGTTAATGCTCAGGAAGCGGCGCTCGCTTTCGAAACTGTAAAACGATTCGTGAATCAGGACGAAATTACCATCACTTGCTTCGATCTGGAAACAGACATTGCCTTCGGTCTTTCCCCCGGGAAATAGCTCGGCGTTCAGTTCGCCCGGTATGACTCCGCAGGAATGATCGAATGGCGTGTAAATGACTCTCTTGCTTCCGATCAGGCTGAAGTCGGATTCTGCCACGTTCAAGGAATCGGCACCGGACGCATAGGAAACTGCGACCGTCACCATGTAGAAGCGGTTTCCGGGTTCCGGCGGGTCGTTGAACTGATTGGCTTCCATCACCAAGTCGGCGGCGTCCTCCAAGATGCGGGTAACGACGATTTCCGTGCCGTCCGAACCCTGCAAGACATCGCCCGCTGCTACCGGATTGTCCAGTGTCATCCCTGGCGGAATAGAAGTTGGCGTTGGTGCTGGAGCCGGTGGGACGGTAGGCGGTGGAGTTTGCGTAGCAACCGTCGGGGTCATGGTTGCGGGTATTCCAATCGAAGCGGGAGTAGCAGTAGGCGCAAGCGTTGAAGTCCGCAAAGCGGTAGCCATTGCAGTTGCCACCGCCGGTATTGATGCCTCGGCTGTCTCTGTCGGTTTGGCGACCTGCCCTTCTGCAGAGATCTGCGGTGCCCCGCGGGACAACGCTATGCTGCAGTCTTTAACAACGATGTCAAGAATACCGTCGTCTGTGACCTGCCCCAGCACGCTTACGGTTTGCCCCTGTTGCAGGGATAAAACAGCAGATTCGTCAGTCTTGTCTACCTTGCAGACAACGTCAACCGTGAAATTACCCGTTTCCAGTTTGACATCATACTTGTTCCCTGCCTCGGTGACTGATCTAATAATACCTGCAATCAAGGCAATTCTGTCGTTGTATTTGTTAGTCCACGCGACCTCGTTTAGTTCTTTTTCATTTTGTAGCACCTCAGCTGACACGGAGAAGGGAGTCGGGCCTGGTATTGGAGTTGGAGAGGCGACCGGACCGCCGTTAGGGACGCCATTGGCAGGTGGAGGCTCGCTGCCGCAGGCAACGAAAGTCAAAGACACGAGGATAAGGAAGGCGAAGCCAGTACACATCCTGGACATAGGGAACCCCCTTGCCGGCGTTGGGACAGGGACCACCGCCACAGCGATCCTGCCCTTGCATGAACCTTCAAAGGGGCAAAGATGCCCCTGGCCAAGAGCTCGGCCTGGTCCATGCTCTGAGAAAGGGGTCCAAGATCGCTGTAGCGGGCGGAATTATACTAGCAATGAGCCAAGGAGGCCCGCACTTAATGCATCAGCATAGACCCCAATCCACCGAATAACTGAGTGTGGCAGTGGGTTGGAGAGGCGAACTGGACCAAGTTAATTTCTAGAGAATTCGTGCAGAGTCTAGTGATAGTCCCGTAGCTTCTGCATATGGGCCCAACATCGGTCCCCACGAACGCTTCCTAATCGTTGGACTCCCACCGGATCATTAATCTAGCTGGGTCAACCTCGGGCAAATGCAAGTCTACGCCGGCGTATCTGGCTACTCGGCGTCTCGGTGCTGAAGCCAGGGATAGCGTTGGTCGATGTATTGCCACCAAGTGGCAAGCTCCGGATGGGTGTCAATGGGGAAATTACCAAATAAGGCTTCAGTGGACGTACTGATAAATCGGTCAGGTAGTCTCACCAGACTTTTCCAGACCTCGATACTGGAGTCCCCCAGTTGCTGCAACCCTGGCGAAGTAACCCGATGGAAGTCGCGATTCTTGGCAGGGGCCACGTGTAACACTTTTACAAGATCAGTTTCAGATTCGCGCGCCGCCTCCATTTCTTGGGCGAGCAATTGTTGTCTCAGAAACTGGTAGAAGGGCTCATAGAACAAGTCACCGAAGTCTGTAATGTAGTTCTTGTCCAAAAGGCAGCCTGGGCTATGGTACAAGTCCCGGTAGATGTCCATCCTATTGGTTCCGCTCGGGGCAATTCCCTTCCAAGAGGGACTATATGACTCAGTGTATTTCCACTCAATCAATATTATCTGGCGGGTTCCGTCCACCAGACGGAACATAACAGCGGCGTCGGCACTCGTGAAATTGGCTCCCCTCGTGCGGCGTCCGCTCCGAGAAACCTTCTCTCCGAGATAGTTTTCGAGGCCAATCCATTCGAACGATACGAGTTGGCCTTCAACTTCCATCGTAACTGTTCAGAGTTGAGGGGATGGATTAGTTAAAACTTGCTTGGGAAGTTCGGTGCGTCGGGTCGTCGGTTATGTTAAATCAGGAGGATGGAGAACAAGGTAGACCTGAGGACGGCCAGCCGGGAGGCGCTGTTGGCGGTGATTGCGCGGCAGCAGGCGGTCATCGACGAGTTGCAGCGGCGGATAGCGGCGTTGGAAGGGGGTCTCAAGGGCAAAGGGCGGCCCGGAATGCCGGGCAACAAACCGGGTGCAAAGTCAGAGCCGGCCGAGAAGAAGGAGCCAAGAAAGCCCCGGCCCCACGGCTTTAGCCGTCGGCGCACGGTGGCGGCTCACCAGGTGGAACATGTCTTGGACTCCTGTCCGGAGTGTGGCACCGGGTTGGTTGGGGGTTGGCCGCAGCGGACTCGGGAAGTCATCGATATCCCAGTGGCTCCGGTGGAGGTCACGGAGCACGTTTTCGTGACCCGGGTCTGCCCAGTATGTGAACGGCGCCGGACCCCCAAGACGGACTTGGGCGGTGGGGTAATCGGTCGGGGACGGTTGGGAGCCAACTTGGTCTCATTGATCGCTGGCCTGCGGGAAGAGGGCCGGTTGCCCCTTCGGACCATCCAATGGTATCTGGAGACCGTCCACCAGTTGCGCTTGAGCGTTGGGGGAATCACCCAGGTCCTCCACGGCGTGGCCCGGCAAGCCCAACCGGCGGTGGCCGAGGTGCTGGAACTAGTCCGGACCAGCCAGGTGGTGCACGCCGACGAGACCGGCTGGCGCCAGGAGGGGGCCAATGGCTATGTCTGGACCTTCTCCACTCCCACTGAGCGGTACTTCCTGCGCCGAGGCCGGAATAAGGAGGTGGTGGACGAGGCGCTGGGGGAGTCCTTCAGCGGGGTGTTGGTCAGCGATTTCTACGCTGCCTATAACCACTACCCTGGCCTGAAGCAGCGGTGTTGGGCTCATCTGCTCCGGGACATCCATGACCTGAAGGCCCTCTACCCAGCAGACGCCAAGCTGGCCGGATGGGCGGCGGCAGTGCATGACCTCTACGCCCAGGCCAAGCGGTTCTCCCATCCTCAGGCAAGGAAACGCCGTCAGGCCCAACTGGAGTTGGAGCGGAAATTGTTGGCCTGCTGCCGACCCTTCCTTGATGACCCAGGGGCAGTCCAGGCCAAGCTCTGCCGGCGCATCCAGCGCTTCATCAAGGAGTTGTTCGTATTCGTAGCCGAACCGGCCGTCCCCTCGGAGAACAACGCCGCCGAGAGGAGCCTTCGTCACCTGGTGACCAGCCGCAAGATCAGCGGCGGCACCCGCTCAACCCAGGGCACCAACACCAAGATGGCTCTCGCTTCCCTCTTCGGTACCTGGCGCGCCCGAGGATTGAATCCCCTCACCGCATGCCGCCAGTTGCTCACTTCCCCTCAACTCTGAACACTTACCTTCCATCGGCTCAATCGACTGGATGTCAGGAAAGAACGGACGTAGCAATGTACAAAGAGCTTCTGGTTTATCTGCGAATGGGAATAGGAAGTTGACGCATTGTACCTGTGAACTGCAAAGATGATTGCTCGGCTTGGCGGCTATTCCGTCGTGCCATTTGATTTTATTCTGCTCGAAATAGACTAACGCCTCAGCACGAATTTCGCTGAATAAGTTTTCCTCGGCACAGTCAACGGGTAAGCAGAATGGGCGGAACTTGCCTCGGTATAGTCCTTCCGCCCTCGCGGCTTCTGCGAAGTAATCCGAAGCTTCCCTAAACAGGGATTGATGTCGTTTTTCTTGCTCTAAGTATCTTCCCATTCCTTCTGCAGCCTCCTCGAAATAGCTCCTGCCTCAATCTCTGTATCAAGCTCAAAAGGAGTTTTGCCGTTCAATCCGCTGGTTCTGCCAATGCAGCATTCTTGCTGGGGCTGGGTTCTCCAAGGCGATGGTGTCTTTCTCCATTATGACATGTCCGCCAGGACTCAACCCTATCCACTCCATTCTCCAACCACAGAAATCAGTTCTTGTTCAGGCATTCCTGGAGAAACCTGCCGGCGAAAACCTCGGTGAAGGCGTTGATCCTGGGGGTCCCATGCCGACTGAAGTCCAGCTCCACGAAATGCTCAAGCCTACCTGGGCAAGCGGCTGACCGGGTTTATTCCCTATACTTGAAAAGGGAGCCGGATTCGTTGGCTGTATGGACCGGCTAGCTTTTTCCAGCAACCTCAGTTTCAGAGTTGAAGCCTCTCAAAAAAGAACCTTGACACCGCTCCAGGCAAAACTCAGAATCGCAAGGCATGAGTTATCGCCTCGCCAATGGGGATATAGCCGATCTCCCAGTATGAATAGCAGGAGCATCATGGACAACGTTGTTTCCTTAGACGACCTGTTCCACAAGAGGCTGTTCCGGGTACCCGACTATCAGCGTGGCTACTCTTGGGAACAACGGCAAGTCCGAGAGTTCCTTGAAGACCTGGAGCTGCTTACATTTGGTCGTTACCATTACACAGGCACGGTTGTTCTCCACGAATCGCGTCCAGAAGACCAACGAATGGATAAAGATGGGAACGTTTATCTCCCCGTTGACATCGTTGATGGACAGCAGCGACTGACAACCATCGTCTTACTACTGGATGGGGTCCGCAGGTCGTTGGCTTCATTATCCGATTCGGCTCAAGGTCTCTCTCAAGGGATCTTAAGAAACTTCATCTCCACTGATGAGATGAACGGACAACGCCTGTTTAAGCTGTCTCTCAATGCGGACACAGACCATTTCTTTAAGGAGAGCATCCTCGCTGAACAGCCGGGCGTGGAGGGGCCACAGATCACTTCTGAGCGTAGACTAGCAGAGGCGAAGCAACAGATAGCCGACTATCTTTCGACGAACGTCCATCCACAGGAATGCGCCGGAGAAGAGTGGCTGCGGACTCTGTATGCGAAGCTCGCCACTCAACTCCGTTTCACTCTGTATCAGGTAGGAGATGAGGCCGAGGTTGGGGTCATTTTCGAAGTAATGAACGACCGAGGCAAGCCATTGACTGACTTGGAGAAGGTCAAGAATTATCTCCTTCACGTCTCCACATCGCTCGCCATTCCCAACGATCTCGCCAAGTCAGTCAATGGGGCTTGGGCAGAGATTCTCCGCCAGCTGATGTCTGCCCATCTCGTTTCAAGTGATGACGAAGACCAACTGCTACGGGCGCATTGGCTGACGCACTACAACCCTCAGTCCAGGCAATGGGAGCGTAGCAGGAGCATAAAACGGAAGTTCGACCTTCGCGAGTTCAAAGACCGGCATGAAGAACTCCTAAGCCACTTGCACACTTACGCCGAAGGTCTCAGGGCCTCATGCATTAGTTTCTGCGACGCTTATCAGCCAAACAGACCCGACGCTTTTGCATCGTTCAAGGCGAATCCCAAGGTCAGGTCACAGGTAGTTGATTGGAGCGCCAAACTGAGAAGAACTGGATTCGTTGCCACGTTTCTTCCCTTGCTTATGGCGGTGAGGCTGGGTTGGCCAAACGACCCTACTAAATACCTCGAAGTCCTGAAACTGTGTGAGGCTTTTGCTTTCCGGGTGTATCGATGGAATGAATATAGGTCCAACGCTGGACAAGCACGACTGTTCCGCCTTGGCTATGACTTGGCGACGAAAAACCAGACGTTTGGCGATACGGTTGAGGCATTGAAGGCTGAGCTTGCTTACTGGTGCAGCGTCGATGACTTCGAAGACGAAACTACTCCGGACAGCACCTTCAATTGGTATCGTTGGGCCGGACTGCGCTACTTCTTATATGAGTATGAAGTCGCCCTAGCGTCAGAACAAGGCGCTTCCCCTATTGCGACATGGGATGAAATTTGGAATCGAGACCTTCAGGACACCATCGAACATGTTCTACCTCAAACGATTAGCGATCGGCCATATTGGGAAGGCAGGTTCACGACACAAGAACACCAACGATACGTTCACGACCTGGGGAATCTATCCCTTACAAAGCACAACTCGACCTACCAGAATAAACCGTTTCCTGAAAAGAAAGGCGCAGTCGACGCCGCCGGCCACTGCTATGCAAAGTCTCCCCTGTATTTGGAGAGGGAGTTGACACAATGGTATGACTGGGATGCCGACACGATCGACGAACGCCGGCTTAAACTGTTGGAATGGGGGAAGAAAAGGTGGGCAGTCGATGCGAGTGACCCGCAATATGAAGGCCGTGCACAAGATTTGATAGACAACGAGCTTGACGAAGATGATGGACTTTTCGGCGATCACGACATCGTGGAATAGTGAACAAAGCCCGGCGCGATGCTATTGTCTCCGCACACCTAATAATTGACCATCATTGTAAGCTGGCCCGAGGCGAACTAAGGTAGGAACAAAACGTAGGAGAGGAGCGCGATGACCATAGGACAACGGCTGCAGATGCAGACCCGGTCGATTCCCTCAGCTATAGCGTCTCCTAGTTACCACCATAGGGTAGCCGCCCTCGCTTCAAACCCACGCGCACGCAACCAGCGTTGCCATACGGTGGCCAGCGCATTGGACACCATCGAGCTTAGCTATCCATCACAGGCGCGCAAACTTCCCGTCAATTCAACTGCCGGTTAATCAAAGTCATCCACGAAGGACAATTATGAGCATGCGTGCCCCACGAAATAGGACTTTGAGATGCACAATAGAGGAAGCCACTGCGCTGTCCACCCATCTCCTCCAATTATCGCAGCCGGCGACAATTGGGTTGCTCAAAGGCCGCGTCATCAATCAAGACTTTCAGCTTGCCCGTCCCTTTCTCCCAGACGCTTTCGTGGACCTGTTGATTCTTGATCCACCCTACAATCTGACAAAAGATTTCAATGGAAATGTGTTTCGAGCCCAAGACGCAGAAGCTTATGCCTCCTGGTTTGACGAACTCCTGTCATTTACAGTTCCGCTACTGCGTCACACGGCGACAGTTTACGTTTGCAGCGATTGGCAATCTTCGACGCTGATTTATCCCATTCTAAACAGACATTTGCGAGTTAGGAACCGAATCACATGGGAGCGGGAAAAAGGACGAGGAGCGAAGGCCAATTGGAAAAACAACACCGAGGATATTTGGTTTTGTACCGTCGGGGAGGAGTATACCTTCAACGTTGATTCTGTGAAGCTAAAGAGGCGGGTCCTTGCGCCATATCGTCGAGAGGACGGGAAACCAAAGGATTGGAATGAGACCAACTTCGGGAAGTACAGACTCACACACCCATCTAACCTGTGGTCCGACATAACAATTCCCTTCTGGTCCATGCCTGAAAATACCGATCACCCCACGCAAAAGCCAGAAAAACTATTCGCCAAGTTAGTTCTTGCAAGTTCCAATCGTGAAGATTTCGTATTTGATCCATTTTTGGGGAGCGGAACAACAGCCGTGGTTGCTAAGAAGCTCCAACGAAATTACTGTGGCGTAGAACTAAACCGGGAGTATTCCTGCTGGGCCCTGAAGCGCCTAGAAAAAGCGGAGACTGACCCAAGCATTCAAGGATATCGGGATGGTGTATTTTGGGAGAGAAATAGCCTGAAGGACCAAAGGCCCTCTAGAGCAGAAATGTCGATGGAACCCATGATGGAGTTCTTTGATGGCCGATCCTCTTGAGTCTCTCCTCGAAGTCATCCATAGGAACGATGGGATAAATGATAAGGATCTTTTGACACAACTCGTTTCTGAGGAGTTTCGCCTGATCAGAGATCGGTCTGTCTTTTATTGTCGTGAATACGCGATTCGCTTCAGTTCGTCAGTTCGTCCTAATTTCGGGAATACCGTTCTCTCGTTATCTAATCTGCGTAAGTATGACGATCGTCCTTTTATCGTCTGTCTCGTCACTCCCGACAGAAACTTCTGTTTCATTGCGAACACGATCTTCTTGAAAAAAATAAGCCACAGCTCACATGAGCTCAGAGAGAACAATATCAGGGGAAGTTTCAATGGCTCCGATATCGTCAGAGCTTTTGAAGGAACCCCGAATTCCAGAGAGAACATCAGGCGACTGTATGACATCCATGCTGAAATCGGTTTCGAAGGCAACTTAGCGCGACTCGTGGAGGCGACGAACAACATCTCTCCATCTGGGAGCAAGTTCTTCGTGGGCGATGGCGCACGTCGGACTATACTTGAGGCTCCGGACAGAGCCATTCGTTTCGTCGCGTCTTCCGAAGCGTACACATTAAAATCGGAACTCGACGACAAAGTCGAGAAATTCAAAAATGAGATTCTTTTGGCAGCCCTCATTGACAACGTTAATGTTCGTGGACGTGTAATAGAGTACCTGATTGCTGGAGAAGACGAGGCGCTTCGTCAAAGTCTTATTTCCGCTCTGACATCAGACATTCCTGGCCTCCCTCAGTTCAGAACGGATAACAGCTTGGGGGACTACCGAAGAGATTTCAACCTCTTTGACACGGAAACTGACGTCAAAACGAAGATAATGATCCTGAGCTCCAACCCCAAGGCATACAACTTGGACAAAATGCTGGAATTTCTTGCAAATTCCAGGTCCGTATTTATGCTCTATTTTGTTGGCATCCACCCTGGCAAGATCGTAAACACTGTCCTGGTATCCATGTTCCAGAGAGATCTGCTCAAGGCGACGATCCTCTTGAGACACTGGGCTGGACGAAACTCGCGAGGTGTATCCCAATTTGAAGGGAAAGCGATAAACGAGCTTATCGAGAATCCTGATTCACAAATTGACGATCAGGTTGCTCAAGAGTTTCTGGGCCGAGTTATCGCTCTGTGAGACATTGGAAGGCTGCCAGGGAACAGCAACAGACCACCGAGCAAGTATTGATCCCGTTGAGTCGTCTAAAGCTCTGCTCCTCGCCCCACCGAAAAAATTGGCCTGTGGCCTTCGCCACTAGCTGTCCCTATTCGGTCCTAGCTACATCGGAATCGACCGCCCACGAGAGAGGTGCTCTTTGCGTAGACTGGGGGACTAGAGACCCGGGTGGAGTGTACGTGTCGTTGCATACAACTTACGCTGCATCAAGGCCCACCAGAGTACCAGATATCCCAAACGAAAAGCCCCTGCTCGCAAGGCAGAGGCTCGGGAACCTCATCAATCGGGTGTAGCCGTAAAGACGGCCGCTTACACCGCCACCGGGAACCTGATGAGAAAAGTTCTTGATTTTATCCAGTTTGGTGGGCCTGACTGGACGGTAGGTGGTACCATCTTCGAGATGTGGCTGGGCCGCCTTTGAGCCCACCGAGGCCCTCTATCCAAAATTATGAGGGTGCGATGTTGGCCTCTGCAATATCACTGCGCCCCGGCCGAGTTCTTGGTCCTCCAATCGACAGAAAGAGGTACGGTTGTCATGGGCAGTAGATTTGGATGCAACTGGATAAAAGATTCTAGCTGACCGACAAATGGCTGTGCCACCACAGCTTTAATCATCGGTTCGAACTCCGAGACTCTACCAGCCGACACAAGCTCATTATCAGGAAGGGTCGGCTTGGTCATACCTTGGCAGACGAAGCGTCCAAACCACCTTCTAAGCTTAAACCCGAATCCACCGATGGGAGGCGTGAAGGCAGGGCAAATTGGGATGAGGGAGCCTACAAGGGAGAAAGCCTGGGCTCCATTGGGACCGATGTGACACCGCAGAGGGTTTTCAGTAGCCGCACCGGGCCTCGAGAGCGGTCTATGGAGGCTGGGAATCGCGTGATAGTGAGACCGGACGCAACAGGATGCACTCGCGGACCGGGCGGACGCGAGTTTGGATGCGGTGGGTCGGTTGCGGATAGCGCCGTCAGGCTGGGAGTGGGATGGCTCGCAGTCGGGCCAGGGCGAGAGTGGCCTGCTCAGCCCAGGGCCAGCCCCGGGGAAGATGCAAAGTGAGTCTGCGCGCCGAGCGGGTAAGCCGTCCGGCCAGGGAGAAGAAGCGTCGCCGCAGGGTCTTGGTGGTCACCAGTTGCTCGCCCAGACCGATGCGTGCCGCCCAACGGGCCAGATTATGCGCCAGCGCCTGGACGGCCAGCCAGGCGGCGTTGGCGGCGAAACGGCCTGACGGGAGATGATTGAGTCCCACGCCGTACTTGAGGTCTCGGATGGCATTTTCGACCTCGGCGTGGCGGCGATGGTCGGCCTCCAGCTCCAGGGTATCCCCGTCCCGGTCGGTGATGAAGCCGTGATAGCTGTAGCTGGCGAAGAGGGCCAGCTGGGAACCGGGCGTGGGCTTCACCCGCCGGACGATGAGCCGCACCGGCGCGGCATCGGGCTTGCTCCTGAAGGGAGTGTAAGCGGTCTCGGCCACGTCGGCGGCGCCGTCCATCCAATAAGGGATGGGCCTCCAGTCCGCCTCGGGTATGGCTTCAATAAGATTCAATGAGATTGCGCAGGCTATTGTGCTGGCGGATGGTGATGGAGAAGCGGACCTTCGTCTTGCGACAGACGGCGACCACGGCGTGGGTGTAGAAGCCGCTGTCGGTCCGCACCGTGAGTTGCCCCTTGGCCCCAGCATGGCGCACCCGCCCCACGGTCTCCCGCAGGAAGTGGGCGGCGCCCCGAGCGGTGTTGGCGCGGCCCTCGCGCAGCCGAGACATCAGCACGTCGCCGGTTCCGGCGGCCACGGCCAGCAGCGGGTGATAGCCTCGCTTGCCAGTGTAGCCATGGTGTCGCGCCCCCTCCTTGGCCAGCCCGTAGCAAAATTATGCCCTTGTCCGGCCTGTGCAGAGGCGACTAACCGGTGAGCCGGCTCAAGGATGTATGCTCGTGGCGAGGCGTGCCGTCCGGACGAAGACCGAGCAGACACTGGTGCGTATTGCCCGACCCGTAGCATGGTCTGGGAGCCTTACGACTGCATCATTGGTGACGCCCGGACCCGGGCGATCCCGTTGGGGAGAGTGGCTACGGTCCGTGGCTCCCTCCGGCGACACGCCTACGCTGCAATGGTAGAGTCGATGATGAACAGACGCAAGAGCAACGCAGAACCGGAGGGGCTGTCCCAGCTGAACCTGAACGCGGCGGGCATTGACGTGGGGGCCACCAGCCAGTTCGTGGCAGTTCCCTCCGACCGGGCGGAAGCGCCGGTGCGAGAGTTTGCCGCCTTCACGGCGGACCTGTACCGCTTGGCCGACTGGCTGCTGGATTGCCGCGTGGACACCGTGGTCATGGAGTCCACCGGTGTGTACTGGATACCGCTGTTCGGGGTGCTGGAGGAGCGGGGATTCCAGGTGATGCTGGTAGATCCCAGACGCATCAAGAACGTGCCTGGCCGCAAGACCGACGTGCTGGATTGCCAGTGGCTGCAGCAGTTGCACACCTACGGCCTGCTGTCGGGAGCCTTCCGTCCCGGCGGGGACATCCGGCGCCTGCGCAGCTACCTGCGGCAGCGGGCCATGCTGGTGGAATACGCGTCCCAACATATCCAGCATATGCAGAAGGCGCTGACCCAGATGAACGTGAAGCTGCAGCACGTGATCAGCGACATCGCCGGCAGGACCGGCACGGAAATCATCGAGGCCATCGTGGGTGGCCAACGGGATCCGGTGAAACTGGCGCAACTGCGCGACCCCAGGATCAAGGCCGACGAGGCCACCATCGCAAAGTCGTTGCGGGGCCATTGGCGGGCGGAGCACATCTTCGAGCTGACCCAAGCTCTGGAGCTGTACCGGGCGTACCAAGGCAAGATTGCCGAGTGCGACCGGGAGATTGAAGCCCAGCTGGAGCGGTTTGAGGACCGCAGTACCGGCGAACCTCCAGCGGCGAAGTCCGGCCGGAGGCGCATTAAAGGAAACGCACCCCGCTTCGATGTTTGGACGCACTTATATCGGATGACGGGAGTGGACCTGACCCGGATCGACGGGGTGGAGGCGTACACGGCCCTGAAGGTCATTAGCGAGATTGGCGCCGACATGACGAAATGGCCCAGCGCCAAGCATTTCGCGTCCTGGCTGGGGCTGAGCCCCAACAACCGCATCACCGGTGGGCGGGTGATCAGCTCCAAGACCAAGCCCAGCGCCAACCGTGCCGCGGCGGCATTGCGTCTGGCAGCCAACGCGCTGCACCGCTCCGACAGTGCCCTGGGCGCCTTCCTGCGCCGGAAGAAAGCCCAACTGGGCGCGCCTAAAGCCATCACCGCCACCGCCCACAAGCTGGCCAGGCTCATCTATTCCATGCTGCGGTACGGACAGGAGTACGTGGATGTTGGCGCGGAATACTACGAACGGCAGTATCAGCAGCGGGCGTTGCGCTCGGCGAAGCAGCGGGCGGCACAACTGGGCTACCAGCTGGTGCCAATGTCCGACGCCGGGGAACGCACCACGGACGCACCTCCCGGCGCGCCAATCGCCGCGTGACGACGTGGGTTAGTGGGGAGGTCTCGCAGATGGTGGAGTCCAGGTCGATGGTCAGCGGCCCGTCGCCGGGTCCGGCGCCGGCGGCCCGGGTCCGGCGCCGGCGGCCCAGGCCCGGGCCAGCAGTTCCCGGCTCACCCGGTCCAGCTGGCGGACATGGCCCCACCGGAAGCTGCGCAGGAACGTCCCCAGAGCCTGCCCTCGCGAAAGCGGGGGGTGGAGGGCGCTTTGACCATGCACCCCAGCACCGAGGAGGTCCGCCCCGCACGCAGCGCATCGGCGTCGTCAATGCAATCGCCGCCCGCCAGCGCCGAGGCCACCAGCGTCAGCATCTTGTCTCCCGCGTTCGCCCGCCCCGGCGCATACCCGAGGTCAAGGTGACGGTCAACGAGTTCACGCAGGCCCACGTGCTGGGCCAGGGTGGCCGGAAGAAGCAGCCCGGCATTGTTGACCAGGCGGTGGTCGTCGAAGGCGATTTGGATGCGGTCGGGGTGCTCAAGTGGTAGCATCTGTTGGGTGCTCCTTGTTTCTGGTCGGTTCCCTCTCTCGAAAACCATTATCCCAGATGCAAAGGAGCACTTTCTTACCCATTCACCACGCCGCGACCCTCATCTCTTCGGTGGATTGGGGCTTAGGCATCCTGCTACTTGGGTTAATTCTGGGAATAACGGCGATCTGGTTGCAAGCGCAGGCAGAGACCAGGGTCAAAAGCCGAATACCAAGGCAAGGAGCGATCATACTATTGGACCTCATCCTTGGGCTCGGCATACTGTTTGTCCCACTCATGCTTAGCGTTCCGGTCGTGCAGCTGAGCCTAGAAATGCGGATGAAAAGCCTTGGTTGAGAAGAGGGCTTTAGGCAGAAAGGCCGGCGTCAGCAACGCCAGCGGCCAAATCAGACCGAGCCGGATTGCACCAAATGTTGCTGTAGCACTGTCGGCGCCGGCCCAGGCGTCACGGTAGCCGATGGCAGCGCCACCAATATCGCCTGTCAAACCGGTTTTGCCCGCCAGCAGGGTCAGGTTGGCCACCGTGGCTGCCAGGTACAGCTGGAACCGGGTTTTGGTCCGACCGAAGTAGCGGGCCTGGCGAATCCCCAGCTGCACCAGCCGGGCCAGCCGGTGCTCCACCACCACCCGGCGTTGACAATACCCGGCAAAGGCTTCGCTCTGCTGCAGGGCCCGGGCCTGCTGCAACAAAGCCTCCTGCGGGTGCAGTTGGACCGTTCGCCCCAATCCCGATGACCCGGCCACGCATTGAGAGCGCAGCGGGCAGGCTCCGCACACCGCCGCATCGAACCGGAAGGCTTGCAGCCGGTGAGTCCGTCCCGTGGAACCGGTCCGCTTCCCCGCCGGCAGCAGCTTCCGGGTGACCTGACCCGCCGGACAGGTGCAGGTTCCCGCCGCCAGGTCAATCCGGAAGTCATCCTTCGGGAAGTGTTTCCGGTTCGGACGGCCCGGCACCCGGGCAATCAGGGTCCGTCCCGCGTCGGCGAAGGCCTGCCTGGTATCGCCGTCGCCATAAGCGGCATCGCCCAGCGCCTCCTCCACCGGCACACCGGTATTGGCCTCGCTCCGTTCCACCAGTTCCAAGGCCCCCAGGTTGTCCGGAGCGTTGCCGGGCAATACTTCCACAGCAGTAATGAGCTGGGTATCGGTGTCCACCACAATCGCCGCCTTGTGCCCGTCGAAGCGACGGCTGCTGCTCTTGTGGCCGTGGCGCATCTCCGGGTCATGCACCGACACCATCCGGTCCTTGCTCACCCCGTCCTTGAGACCAATACCGTCGCCGGTGCGCTCCACATCCTGGAGCAGCAACTGCCCCAGCAACTCCGCCGCCGCGACGATGCCCTGCCGCTCAGGGCTGCCCTCCGGCAGAGCCTCCTGCGCCTGCCGCCCTGCTTCCAACAGACGGTCGGCGTCAGCCACAATCGTGGCCAGCAACCCCGCCCGTGCCCCCTTGTCGGACCAGTCGATGGCCGACTCTCCCTTGATGCTGGATGCAAGGTACCGCCCGTACCCCTGGGCCTCGGCCCATCCTTTGACATTGGACCTCTCCACGGCTGCCAGCGCCCGCAGCAGCTTCACAATCCCGTCCGCCAGCAGGTTGAAGGTGTCCCTCACGGCGCCCCGCCCCAGGATGTTCGTGGTGTCCAGCGCCACCCGCATGCCGCGCTTTTTTAGGTAGCCCGACTCCCGGGCCAGCCGCAGGCTGGACTCGAACACCGCCCGCACCTTGTCGTGGAGAATCAACTGGGCGCGGAACACCTGGAGCGTGCTCTTGGCGAAGGGCCTGTCCTCCACCTCAATTCCCAACGCCACTTTCCAGCGGATGTCGAAGTCGGCTCTGGCCTTGGCCTCGGCGTCGCTCACCTTGTCGTGGGTCTGCAGCAGCAGCGCCGTGGCCAGCAGGCTGGGCGGCACGCTGTCCCGGCCGTTGTCGGCGCAGTAGAACTCGGCGAAGTCGGAGTCCCGGAATAGTTGGCCTCTCAACGATGCCAACAGGCCGTAGAAAGTGTCCTTACCCACGTGGTCCAGATACAGCCGGTCCGCCTCCCAGAAGCCCCTCTGATCCGATCGCTCTCCCAGCATTCCCTTGCTCCGCTATCTTTGATACCCCGGAGTATAACCCCTGGCATCAAAATGGACAGTTTCCGGCCAGACTTCTAGGCCAGGCTTTGATAGCACCAAGCCACGTGTCGTATGTTCACATGTTAATCTTGTCCGCCGATGCAGGACTGATATTCGGGATACTGTCAACATGGACCGGGGGGAGATTGGGAAACTAAGGTGGTCCGCGTCTGCTTGGCACGGGGCGAGGGTCTTCATAGAGACGGCCACCCTGGCGTTTGCTGGCCGATGGCTGATCAGGGATGGGTTCCAGTTGATTGCCGAGCAGCATAAGTCGATCCAAGAAGCGCAAGGGGAAATCCTCAACATCTGGCCACTCGTGTTAATGCGGTTTTTCGGTACGATGCTGGTCTTCGCGGGTAGCGTGTCATTGATGGCTAGACAGGCCAGGTCCTGGCCTCAGCAGGAGGAAGTAGTAGGACAGGTGTCTCTCTCCGAACGTATCAGGTATGGGGTTAGACGCGCTAAGGAGATAGTGAAATCTATACGGTTTCCCATCTCAGGCGATCGACCACCAGGGCACGGTCCGGTAGATCGAAAGGGAGAGATTTGCCAAGTCGAACGGGGACCTTCAGGCGATCTGCCGAGACGTCGGATGGATGCGTAGCCAATGCCGCCCGGCTCGGTGCCCAGCGTTCCCCTCAAAGGTTGGGGGGAGCTGTGATGACTAACCGCGCACCGGTGTCGGGTTACACAAGCGTGATAGTACGCCTACGGACACAGGGGCTCTGCCAATAGGATTCGACAAGAAATCCGGGTGCATTCTCGAACCCCTGGGCAGGTCCTAGAAGTCTGGCCGGAAACTGTCCATTTTGATGCCAGGGGTTATACTCCGGGGTATCAAAGATAGCGGAGCAAGGGAATGCTGGGAGAGCGATCGGATCAGAGGGGCTTCTGGGAGGCGGACCGGCTGTATCTGGACCACGTGGGTAAGGACACTTTCTACGGCCTGTTGGCATCGTTGAGAGGCCAACTATTCCGGGACTCCGACTTCGCCGAGTTCTACTGCGCCGACAACGGCCGGGACAGCGTGCCGCCCAGCCTGCTGGCCACGGCGCTGCTGCTGCAGACCCACGACAAGGTGAGCGACGCCGAGGCCAAGGCCAGAGCCGACTTCGACATCCGCTGGAAAGTGGCGTTGGGAATTGAGGTGGAGGACAGGCCCTTCGCCAAGAGCACGCTCCAGGTGTTCCGCGCCCAGTTGATTCTCCACGACAAGGTGCGGGCGGTGTTCGAGTCCAGCCTGCGGCTGGCCCGGGAGTCGGGCTACCTAAAAAAGCGCGGCATGCGGGTGGCGCTGGACACCACGAACATCCTGGGGCGGGGCGCCGTGAGGGACACCTTCAACCTGCTGGCGGACGGGATTGTGAAGCTGCTGCGGGCGCTGGCAGCCGTGGAGAGGTCCAATGTCAAAGGATGGGCCGAGGCCCAGGGGTACGGGCGGTACCTTGCATCCAGCATCAAGGGAGAGTCGGCCATCGACTGGTCCGACAAGGGGGCACGGGCGGGGTTGCTGGCCACGATTGTGGCTGACGCCGACCGTCTGTTGGAAGCAGGGCGGCAGGCGCAGGAGGCTCTGCCGGAGGGCAGCCCTGAGCGGCAGGGCATCGTCGCGGCGGCGGAGTTGCTGGGGCAGTTGCTGCTCCAGGATGTGGAGCGCACCGGCGACGGTATTGGTCTCAAGGACGGGGTGAGCAAGGACCGGATGGTGTCGGTGCATGACCCGGAGATGCGCCACGGCCACAAGAGCAGCAGCCGTCGCTTCGACGGGCACAAGGCGGCGATTGTGGTGGACACCGATACCCAGCTCATTACTGCTGTGGAAGTATTGCCCGGCAACGCTCCGGACAACCTGGGGGCCTTGGAACTGGTGGAACGGAGCGAGGCCAATACCGGTGTGCCGGTGGAGGAGGCGCTGGGCGATGCCGCTTATGGCGACGGCGATACCAGGCAGGCCTTCGCCGACGCGGGACGGACCCTGATTGCCCGGGTGCCGGGCCGTCCGAACCGGAAACACTTCCCGAAGGATGACTTCCGGATTGACCTGGCGGCGGGAACCTGCACCTGTCCGGCGGGTCAGGTCACCCGGAAGCTGCTGCCGGCGGGGAAGCGGACCGGTTCCACGGGACGGACTCACCGGCTGCAAGCCTTCCGGTTCGATGCGGCGGTGTGCGGAGCCTGCCCGCTGCGCTCTCAATGCGTGGCCGGGTCATCGGGATTGGGGCGAACGGTCCAACTGCACCCGCAGGAGGCTTTGTTGCAGCAGGCCCGGGCCCTGCAGCAGAGCGAAGCCTTTGCCGGGTATTGTCAACGCCGGGTGGTGGTGGAGCACCGGCTGGCCCGGCTGGTGCAGCTGGGGATTCGCCAGGCCCGCTACTTCGGTCGGACCAAAACCCGGTTCCAGCTGTACCTGGCAGCCACGGTGGCCAACCTGACCCTGCTGGCGGGCAAAACCGGTTTGACAGGCGATATTGGTGGCGCTGCCATCGGCTACCGTGACGCCTGGGCCGGCGCCGACAGTGCTACAGCAACATTTGGTGCAATCCGGCTCGGTCTGATTTGGCCGCTGGCGTTGCTGACGCCGGCCTTTCTGCCTAAAGCCCTCTTCTCAACCAAGGCTTTTCATCCGCATTTCTAGGGAACCAATATTATTACCTGGAGGTGGACCATGGCACTCATAGACCTCAATCGCCCGCCGGGCGAATATCTCCCGGAGCAGCGTGACCACGGTTGTGTCAGCGGAGACGTGGAGGCGGTGTTCCGCAACCATCAGGAACGGGTGATACACCTCTTCAAGGAGGCCCGCGAGCGCAACCTGGCGTGCGTGGGCGCGGTCGCCTGGCTCACCGCCCCCCGGGTCCTCGCCGCGATGGCCACTATCCCCACGTCGCTAATAGTCCAGAAGGAAGACTTCCTGCGCTCGGACATCTCCGCCGGCGGAAACCTCGACGCGTGGAAGGCACGCCTGCGGCGGCAGTACGAGGCCATCGCCGACTCGGACCGCCGGCGAGACCCGGGCATTGCGTTCCAGCGCCAGAACATGCCCGATCCCCTTGGAAGCATGTCATACGGCGGCGACCCGCAGATTTCCGGCGTCTATGCTTTCGGCATCAGGAATGACCGGAGCAAGGAGGGAGGGCGGAGACAGCCCCTGATGCACAACAAGTTCTTGGCGTTCATCAGGGGTGTCGTGCAGGCTGGTACTGCCTGTGAGGGAGAGGGGGACGGGGCCTCAACCCTCGACTTCCACTGGCTTGTCGAGGCCGTTTGGACGGGCTCCTGCAACCTGAGCCTGTTGGCCCCGCGGTCCCGGGAGAATACGGTCATCATCAGGGACCCTGCCATCGGCAACGCCTACCTGCACGAGTGGGCGGACATGATGGCCCTATCGGAGCCCCCGGACTGGAACTCGGCTTGGATCGACCCCCAATGGCGCACCGGCACCTGACGCTGCCGCCGCCAGCGGCTGTGAAAACCCGGATTATTGACATAATTATCGGGGAGGTGAGGCATGGCGAAACCGCAGGGACGGCTCCTATTTCTGGGTGACCTGGCTCACCAAACTCCTGAGCGGAGAGAACTCGTGCGAATGGGCGACCTGGTTCAGGGCCCGCCACGAGAGCGGCAGCTGGGAGCAGGTCCCCGGGGATTTCGACCGGGCCGGGAGGCAGAACCACTTTGCCCTGAGGGGCGGCGCGGGCACGCTGGGAGGCCAGCCGGACCTGGTCGCCAGGATGGGCGAGACGGGCGCCATCATCGACGCCAAGACCGGGAAACCGAGCCCGTCCCACCTGGCCCAGGTCATTCTCTACATGTACGCCGTGCCCAGGGCAATCGGGCGGCGCCAGGGCGTGGTCTTCGACGGCCAGGTGGCCTGTGCGGACTACGTCGTCGACATACCGGCCTCCGACGTCGATGACCGGTTCGTGGAACGGCTCTCACAGTTGATCGGCCGGTTGGCGTCGGACGCCCCGGTGAGGAAGATTCCCAGAACCGGCGCTCGCCGGTTCTGCCCCATCACGGCGGGGGGAACCGTTCGCTATTGGGGTATGAGGGTATTGTAGCCAGCCCTATATGCCCCACGAGCAAACGATACAGGCCAGGCCGCCGCCGAATGGGCCCGCCACCGGGACATCGTCTCCCTCGGGACCCTGACCGTCGCAACCGCCGTGACCGGCACAGCCGTCGTGATCGCAACCGGCTCGGCGATGTCCCGGGACATCGCCGCCGGCAACCCGGCAACCCGGCAACCCCGGTTATCATCTGGGGCTACTTGGGCATCATCATCCTGGGACTCTACCTGGCCATCACACTGGCGACCGACGCCGCTGAGCCGGAGACCAGGGAGACCCCGCACAGGCATGGCGCCGCGGTATCCCCGCCGTAAGCCATCATGGCCAACTCGGCCGCCGGAAACGGCGACTGGCGCCTGGCGATCATCTGGTCCGTGGCCGCAGCGGTCTTCGTCTCAGCACCGACGGTTTTCCTGTTCAGGTTCGAGAGACGGAGATGAGCCCGTGAGTCCGGAAGCAAGGCCAGGCGAGAGGCCGGAGACCAAGAGAAGGCGCGACCGCCTTGCTGGTATCCCGAAGGCCACGACGATGGAAGCCGCCACCGACCCGGGCTGGCTGACTACGATTACGATCAATAGTCGGGACGACTTCCCTGGGGATTCCGGGGTGAACCCCAGGCGGGCAACTCCTGAGCGCCCTGCTTCCGGGCGGGCAGTATCACCCGGTACATCAAGGCCGAAGGTTTCAGGGGATAGATGACCGCCTTCGCCGACAACCAGAGAGGACCCACGGAAGAAATCCCGGATGTGCCGGCCTTCATCAACAGGTCGACTCACCCGTAATTGACACTGAAGGACGGAGACATCCTGAAAGCGCCATCCCGGGCAACCCATTGCGCCCGCAGATTACCCCCCGCCAAAGCCCGCTCCAGCATCTCCAAGGCCAATCGGCCCTGTGTCAGTCGGCCGGCTAACGGCTCAGTGGCCGCCGCCAAGCCGGAAACGAAGTGTCCCGTACTCCTAGGGGATTTCCCTACGGTTTCACCCCTTTTCTATGACATCCCCCCTGCATCGGCACCTACAGGAATCGCAGGACGCTCCCCCACCGAACTGTCCGGTGGTTGTAGCTGATGGTGGGGTATTTCAACGGGCCTAGGGTGCAGAGCTGTGGGGTGGATCACCCGACTCAAGTGTCCGGGCCCTCCGGGCCCTCCGGGCTGTCCGAACCGCACGGTCCACCATCTTGGCCCACTGGTCGAACTTCTTGCAGGCGTCCCGCCTGATATTCGGGTATTCTTTCAAGATGTCCCTAAACGCTTGACGAGGATCTGTCTTGGTCTGGGACGTTGTTAACCACCGCAGGAGATTTGCTGGACGGACCTCGTTTTGGTACTGTTCCTCCAGCCTGAGACAATACTGAGCCATCTTCTCTAAGGGGCCCGCGGGAACCGCGTGTTGCCGCGCCGCGCCATAGTCGATAATGGCCCTGACACGGTGCAGGCACAGGCGCTCCGCATTAGTGAGACCGGTCTGCGTCAAGCGCCTTACAACGGTCCGGTCGGCCTCGGCTACCAGATCGTTTATCTTTCTCAACGCTTCCCATCGTCGCCGAGCTCGGTCCTGGGCGGTGGCATGTGTCCTAACTGGCTCCGGTGACGGAGCCGGCGGCGCCGGCGCCGGCGCCTCTTGCAGCACACGGTCCTGGGCAGCAGCCGCTTTTCTAACCGGCGCTGGGGACGGAGTTGGTGGCATCGGGGTGGAAACCGGCTTGTTCGTGGAAGCTCCTGCCTTGCCCTCATTCGGCACGCGGTCCATCTCTGCCTGGTCGATGGGCGGTGGTTCCCAATCTAGTTCCTCCGTCACGGGGTCCGACCAGATGCGTTGCTCTTCGAGCAATCTTACCCAAACCTCGAGCGAAGGTTTACTGTAGTCCAGCCGCCGTCCCGTCCGCTGCTGGAGGTGACCCCGGTACTCCCTGGCAATATCACTCAACCCCACCGGGCGGCCCTTGCATCGCCATACACTCTCCGGCCCCTCCCATACGCCTTTGGAGAATTCCTTCAAGGTGGCGGTGAGAATCATCAAATCCCCCGCCAGGTCATCAAAGCGCTTCGCAGGCAACTCCTCACCGGTAATGACCAGGATGGGGAAAGACTTTCCCAGCCGGATCGGGGCCAGGCGGTATGAGCGGAGCTTTTCTTCCTCTATCCGTTTCTTCGCCTTCGCCGAAAACTCCACCTCCAGGGGAACCCACATGCCTTCCTCCCGGCCGGGTACCGGCACCCGAACCCAGAGGTCGGGGACCAACTGGCCATCGTGCCAGGACACCACCCATCTCCACCCGGCGGCCACCGGCATCCCAGCCCCCAGGAACGCTGCCGCCACCTCCGCCACCGCCGAGTCATGGCGCCTTTCCCTTATCGCATCCGCTCCCTCCGGGTCCAGATGCGTGACCTCCACCAGCCGGTCGGCATCCACCCTGTCCCGAGCAGCCAACATTTCGCGACCCCTCTGGGTAACATAGATGTTTTTTTCGATGCTTGTGATCAGCCCACGGTCTGCCAAGGGATCGACTGCAGCATTGACCGCGCCGCCGGACATATGAAAGGCTCTCACCAGGTTCGCCCTGGTGGCTGCCCGAAACTCCGACACAAAGGCCAGGAGCCGATATACCCGTGTACCCCCCAGATTCACCAGGTCGGGACCCTCTCCGATGGCCGCAGCCTCGGGGTGGCCGATCGACCTGGCCTGCGGAGGCTTCTCCCTCAGAGTCCACTCGCTGTGACTGGCCTCTGCAGACCAGACCAGGGCGCCGGCTGTGTCCACGGACCCCACCTCCACGTCGTCACCATAGGCGGTCTTTGATCGAAACGCCGCAAATTCGTCCAGTCCAATGGCGGCAACGGGCGGATCTATATCCCACCAGATACGGTCTTCCGGACCGCGGGGAGAGCGAATGAACTTGGAGCCAAGCCGGAGACTGCGGGACTGGTAGTCCTCCTGGGGCAGCAGTCCGGCCCAGAAGAAGGGGATGGAGTAGAACCCGGGGCGCTTGGTATACAGGTCAAAACGCCAGGTGGCTACGGCGTGCAGGCGGCCACTGGGCAACCACCGGACCTCGGTCAGGGTGGGCACGCCCAGCCAGACAAGACTGCTGCAGGCCGGATCCGGATAGCTGGACTGCCACTGGAATGGTCTGGCAAGCCCACAGGTCCAGAACGTGGGGAGGATCTCATAGAGGGATTCGATCATGGGCAGCCATAGCAGCATCCTTGTGACACCTTCTTCCGTCATCTGCCAGGTAAGGGGCAGCGCTGCCCGAAGCAGGCCCCTGTACTGGAAGGGCTTGATCACGTGATTCACACCCTCTCGCGCCAGCACATACCGCCGTTGAATCCGGCGGGTCACGCCCAGTCCGCGGCCGGCGATGAGTTTCTTCTTCTCCAACTCGTGACACGCCTTGTGAATTTCGGAATCTGACATATCGAGCCTTTTGGCGAGATCCGAGGCGGAGGCCCAGGGCTGATGCGCCAGCGCCAACAGAATCCGCTCCTCCGGGGGGAACTCTGCCAGTAATGTTGCATCCTCTGCCCGCCCCCCTGCAGGGTGAAGACGCGGCGGGAATGCTGCTCGGTGCTGCATATTCTCAACCTCTTGTCCAACTCATACATCCAGTATGACGGAGAAATTTGGCTCCACTTGGGTTGTTAAGAGCGGAGGTGTCAATAGCAAGCCGGATGGCTTGTTGAAAAAGTCAGACGCCGGGTGACCGCCTGAATTCGCACTACGAATATCGGCTTTCTTTTCGGTTATGTGTTATCGGCCCTCACTCGATATAACTTTATCGCCCGACTTTCGGCAATGCAGACGCCGAGAATTTCTCCTGTACTCACTAGAGCGGACTTTTTCAACAAGCCCTCTATCTTCCTATTGACAGACGGCGCAGGCGCAGGTCCGCGATGGCGCCCTCGGTGGCCCGAACACCGGCCAGTTGCGTGGGGTCTAGCGGGTAGGGGTGCTGGTGCAATGCGGTCATGGGTGGACTCCTGCGCCAATACTCTTGGGGATCATCCGGACACAATCCGGGGAACAGCAATAACCTTCAGGAGGTATCCGGGCCAAAGTTCACGAAAGGTCGGGAGTGTTACCTGGGATTGCGCTGGCGTGTGAGGGCGGCCCGGGCCTGAGTCTACGCGCAGTACATCATCGCCATTCTGTCTCTGATGCCCGCGGCCTGGACTCTACCCACGCGATGACTTCCCGGGCTCTCCAGGCGACGGCCCTGCGCCCAATGCGCAGGGGAGCCGGGAAGTCCCCGCGGGCGACCATGGCAAGAAGTGTGGAACGAGAGAAGCCGGTGGTCCTGAGGACCTCGGGGAGCCTCATCAGACGGAGGCTTTCGATACTGGTGGCAAGGCTCATAGTACGCTCCTCACAAAAATCCCCGCGCAGCCAACCTCAGAGAGCCGGTCTCTAAGCGTTATCTTGCACGGGGTCTGTGAGAACCGTGCCGTTGAGTAGGGCTTGTAATTAAGCCCTTAACCACAGTGGGATCTCGATGTGGCGCCCACTGTGCTGGGTCCGGGGGCCCTGAGCCTGCCGTGATTCTTTACGAGGGGCTCAACCCCCACTCTGTGCGGCGTGGCTGAAGCCACCCGCGTTCTCTATGCGGACATGGAGTCCGCCCTGTTTTTTACTGCGGGCCTGATGCCTGCAGGTGATTTAGCGAACCAGTGGCCCGCCCTCATTCTCTCGGCGGATCTGGAACTCGCCGTAGTCCTTACGGCGAACCTGGAGCCCCCGGGTAGGTCAGCTCGCTGCGCTAACGGAGACAATATAACCTACCCCTCAATCGTAGCAATGATATTCGGGTTGGTCAAGACCAGATTCCCGCAGCAGAAAATTGCGAAACTCCCTTGCGGGTCTTGCGCGTGTTGGATGCCTTTGGCTTTCTCCGGGTCTCGTTGCCCTGCCGGTGATGGAAGGGGGTGAATTGGGCAGTTTGACTTAACCTTGGCCGAAATCTGATCTGGAGATTCCCAGGTTTCTCCTGATCCGGTGGAGGGTTCCTGTGGCCAGGTCACGGTTGCCATGCCTGGGGATAGGCGTCTGCCGCCCGTTTGCGGGGTTCTCCCATATTTCGTGGGACCCGTCGGCCTGGCGCTGGAATTTACAACCCAGGCTCTCCAACTTTCTGCGTAGTTCCCTGTAGGTCATGCGGTTACTGTCAGGGTGCCTTCGAAGCTGCGCAGGGGAGTCATCTCCGGGGGCAGTGCTTGCCCATTTTCCTTGCGCAGTTGGATGATGGTCTGTGCTACTGCCAGAAGGCTTTTAAGTGTTTCTTCCGGGGTCTCCCCCCAGGCCATGCAACCCTGTAGCGCCGGAATTTCGGCCAGGTACATCCAGCCCTCGCTTTCCTCGGGTTCGTGGAGCACGTAGTCCAGCTGGTATAGGTCCATCTTTTTCCTCCGGTCTGGACGTTCGCTGCCGTGGAATCTTTTCCATTTTGCCCTGCTGAATTGTTCTGGTCAAAGGGCTGTCTTTCAGCGGGGTTTTCACTTCATTGGTTTCGCAATTTTCTCCCCGCAGGGACCCCAACACCTGTCAGTATTGGATCAGAGCTAGGAGGAGCCAACCAAGTCCATCATCAGGGCGCGATTGCCCTGGCCAGAATCCCCAGGCCAATCGCATCTTAGTCAAGTTCTAAGAAATTGGTTAAATCAGGGTACAAGTTCTTGGTGTGAGGGAGGAAGATGATGGGTGGATTGAAGAATGGGTCGATCTTAGATTGTTTCGCGGGGTTGGAAGACCCACGAATTGAGCGTAGCAAGCGGCATAAGCTGCTGGACACCATAGCGATTGCCATCTGCGGAGCGAACTCCTGGGTCCACGTGGAGCTATTCGGCTGGAGCAAGGAGGAGTGGTTAAAGAGCTTCTTGGAACTGCCCAACGGAATCCCATCCCATGACACTTTCGGGGAGGTCTTCTCGCGGATAAACCCGGACCTGTTCCAAAGCTTTTTAATGGCATGGACCCAAGAGATAGCCCAACTGGCCCTGGGAGAAGTGGTGGCCATCGACGGGAAGACGGTGCGCCGCTCCCACGATGGATTCCGGCGCAAGGGGGCAATCCACCTGCTAAGCGCCTGGGCGTCGGCCAACAGCATGACTTTGGGACAGGTGAAGGTGGATGAGGAGTCCAACGAAATCACCTCCATTCCCAGGTTGCTGGAACTATTGACCCTACATGGCTGTATCGTGACCATCGACGCCATGGGCTGTCAAAAGGAGATTGCCCAACAGATCGTCGACGCCGGGGCGGACTACGTGCTGGCGGTGAAGCAGAACCAGGGCCAGTTGTTTGAAGACGTACGTGACCTCTTCCAGGGTGCGGAAGAGTTTGGCTTTGAAGGAGTACCCCATGATTTCGCCCGGACTGTAGAGAAGGGCCACAGGCGCATCGAATCTCGAGAATGTTGGGTGGTCGCCGACCCGGGCTGTCTAGTATTACAACGACGGTTCAAGGCGGGATGTCGCGGGATGCACGAAGGGCGGCGCGCCGCCCGCCGTGAAGACAGGATGGAGCCGCCACCCTAAAGCCGTCGTTGAAGTACTAGAGTACCTGGAGAACGGGAAGCAATGGGCCGGGCTTGAGGCGGTGGTGAAAGTAACGGCCCGGCGGGAGACGGACCGGGGCGTGAGCATCCAGTCCCGTTACTACATCAGCAGCCTGAGGGCTCCCGCTGCCCGGATGCTGCAGGCCATTCGCCGCCACTGGGGCGTCGAGAATTCTCTGCATTGGACCTTGGACGTAACCTACCGAGAGGACCAATGCCGGGTGCGCAGAGACCATGCTCCCCAGAACATGGCGGCCCTGCGCAACATCTCCCATAACCTGCTCAAGCCCGAGTCCAGCCTCAAAACCGGTATCCAAGGCAAACGGCTCCAAGCCGGCTGGCGTGAGCACTACCTGATCAAAGTCCTCTCCTCCTAAGACGCGATCGCCCTGCCGTCATCTTGAAGAATTGGACGCAGCTACAAGCCATTGCGTATACGATGCCGGATCGGCCGCTTTCTTCAGGCACCAAGACCTGCCTGAACGGATGGCCGCAATTTCCTGGCCGCTGTGGGAATAGTCCCAAGTAGTCCGGTAAGTTCCAGCCCTACGTGTGGGAATAAATGTGGGAATAACCAGAGTTGCAGGCCGTAATCGCCGTGATTTAGCTTCGGTTTTTGGATTATAATACTGCCACTCCCTCCGCCAGTCATATCCTCTATATCAGATACAACACCCCTTCCTCAGCTACGAGATTAGCTTCAAATCACCCGATTGCCACTGTCCATTGCGGGTTGTTGCGTCCATAGAAATTCATTACAATCCAGGTCAAAAATGTACACGAAAGTGTACACGTGAACATGGGGGAAATGGCAGTGGCCGCAGGGTTGACCGACAGGCGAGCAAGGACGATTAAGAAACCTGGGGAGTACTCCGACGGCAGCGGCTTGTATCTCCGGATCGACACCAAAGGGGGTAAGCGGTGGGTCCAGCGGATTAAAGTCAAGAACGGGCCCTTGCGTCACCTCGGCTTGGGGGCGTTTCCGGTGATCACGCTCGCGGAGGCCCGAGAGACTGCCTTGGCCAACCGGAAGATGGCCCGCCTCGGCATCGACCCGTTGGAGACTCAGAAGCAGGCTCGCGAGGAACAGGAGCGGGCCGAGTCCGTTGTCAACTTTTCCGAGGCCGCCGAACGGGTGATAGCGTTGCGGCGGCCAAGCTGGAAGAACACCAAACATGCCGCGCAATGGGCATCTACTCTTCGGACCTATGCGTTTCCGGCAATCGGGGATCTGCCGGTCGGAGAGGTTACGAACGCGGATGTCCTGAAGCTCTTGGAGCCGATCTGGACTGCCAAGCCCGAGACGGCCCGGCGCGTGCGCCAGCGCACAAAGACAGTCTTGGACTGGGCGATTGCCCAGGGTTATCGCAACGACAACCCGGCAGGAGAGTCACTGAACGCAGTGCTCCCCAGGTTGCCGCGTACGAAATCACATCACCCGGCCCTCCACTACTCCCAGGTGGCGGGCGCCATAAGCCGGGTCTACGAATCTGATGCCGAGCTTGTCACCAAGTTGTCGTTCGAGTTCTTGGTGCTGACGGTCACGCGGTCCAACAATGTCCGGGGAGCTGAATGGAGGGAAGTGGATATGGACTCCCGGACCTGGACCATACCTGCGGCGCGGATGAAGGGGACGGAGATGACGGCCGGGGAACACCGGGTCCCGCTGTCCGATAGGGCTATGGGAGTGCTGGCAGAAGCGCAGGCCCTCTGGTCCGATTCGGAGTGGATTTTCCCGGGTCCCCGTTCTGGACGCCCATTGTCGGACTCGACCCATAGCACCTTGCTACGAGACTTGGGCGTACCGGCGGTTCCCCACGGGTTTCGCTCTAGCTTTAAGGACTGGTGCATCGAACAGACGGATACACCCTGGGCGGTGGGTGAAGCGGCGCTTGCCCACACTCTTGGCAACTCCACCGAAGTGGCCTACGCAAGGAGCGACCTGTTCGACCGGCGGCGCCAACTGATGGACGAGTGGGCGGCCTACTTGGTGGCCCGCCGCGCCTAGATGCTGGACCACTATACGGCGACGATGGACACCCAGGAAGGAGCGATCGAGGCGTTCCGGGGGGGTCAAGTCGTTTGGGGGTTAGATTCTCGGCACACCTTCGCGGTCAGCGTAATCGAGGCCGACGTGGCGCTGCCCGCGCTCCAGGGCATGGGCGGATGGAAGCACTTGCCCTGGACCTATCTGGCCACCCTGGGGGATAGGGCAGCGAAGGCAGCCCACCAGAGGGTGTCGCCCGCGGACGGGCTGGCGGGGAAGAGATAACTGACCGGCTACGAAAGGCTCGGGGTATCGTCCAACGGCCAGCAGGCACTATTCGAGGGAGAATTGGATGTAGATGTCGAACGAACAGATAGGAAATGTAAAATGATAGACCAAAACCAAGAAAAACCGAAGCCTGAAAAGCCGCCCGCCAGACCGCCGATTCCCCCGCTGCCAACTCCGGAGCCGAGACGCTATTCTGAGCCGAAGAGGCCGGAAACCAAGAGCTGAAACAGAGCTACCCAGTCGAACTTCGGTCCGAATACAACCACCGCCAGCATGACGGCTTCGACGGTCAGAAATCGTACTGCCCACTGAAGCATGTTGGCCTTGTGAGTTAGCTGCCTTTCGTTCCGCGCGTTAGCATCGCCCGTTGCCTGCCCAGCCTAAGACATGAGGCTATCTTCCTCGTAGTTGGGGAGTTGTTCGTAGAGGGTGGCAAGGGGCGGTGATGTCTGAAAGTCCTGAACCTGAAGAACGCGGAGTGCATGGGCAGCGGAAAGAAGAAAAGCGAATCCCATCAGGATAACGGGAAGCAGTAGCCACCCGCTCCATTCATCACCGTTCCAACCAGCTAGACCTGCAAATCCAATCAGGGCTGCACTGAGTCCCAGCGATGCACTTCCCTTGATTTCTAACTGCGACTTTCTCGTCTCTTGCTCTACCGCATAGGACCTGGCCAACTGAAAGTAAAGTTCGTACTTCGTCATCGCTCACCTCTATCTAAATTTTACAATCCTGGGTTGGAAAGGTCGATGGGAGGCGGACCGTTCTAATCAATCCCAAGGGAGAAGGTTAACGGCTGCGATGGAGGCGTTCCGGGGGTCCAAGCCGTTTGGGGGGTGAGACAATTTAGGGTGAAAGAGTCTCAGGCGGTTTCCCAAAGTCGACTGCTACCAGTGCCGTAGCCCATCTTTGTCTCTCTATTGGGTAACGAGCCTGTGATTCTTTTGTGCCAAATAGCAGACGAGCAGAAGATTGGTGTCATCCATGGGGGTACGAGTTCTGATTCACGTGAACGACCATATGCTTGGGTTGGATCGTTTGACTGTTGGTCTCCTCGTGAATCGAGGTCGCTTATGGCATAAGAAGGGGTTCGATCGTCCTAGGATGCTCAACCGTCAACCCGACTAACGCACCAGCACGTAACAGCCGATCGTCGTAAGTGTGAACCGCTTCCAGTTCGAGACCCCGTTGGGTCAGCCATTCTGCCGTAGCCAGATGGGTGGCGTCATAAGGCCTAATACTTCTACCACCCGCCATGGCGCGTCTCATCAGCGATCTGGCCATATTTCCGATTCCGTCGTGAAACTCGACGACCGTAATCCCCGGTTCACTCCATAGGCCATCAATCAGTTCTTCAATCTCAGAGCTAAGGGTTTGCGACTCCCTTTCGGAAGCGGCAAAAGCCACCTCAACTTTAGCAAGGGAAGACGTGTATATCCTAGTCCGACCTCTTGACATAGATTGAAGGATGGCTTCCAAAACAGGCAGCCGCTCCGGGTTTTCCTCGACATACGAGAGAAAGACGCAGGAGTCCCAATACAGGAGCCGATTTTCCCTAGGCATCGCGCAAACGCCGGATCACGTCCTCGGGCAATGTGTCTCCAGGTTGCCGGTGAATGGCTCCCCTAGCCTTTCGGTACGACCCAGGAGCAACGTCCTCAAGGACCTCCACGTCTAAAAGGTGTCTGACAGCGACAGGGCGAAACGAATGGGGGTCCCGACTAACGGTTCCACTTACTCTTGCCCTTCGGTCCCATGCTTCGAACATCAGGTCTTCCTGACCCGGCTGAAGGTAGCAAGGGACCGCTTGGTCGTGGATAGAGTCGAATATTACGAAACGAAGACTCCCTCTGTTGCTCAGGGTTTGAACACGCCCTGTCACGGCGCCGATGCTAACCGAGAGTCGAAGACGTGCTGGGGTTACCCCGTTGGACGAGACGGTGTAATCACGCTCCGCAACTTGAAGCATAACGTATTCGATTGAACCCGCTAACCTCCTGATCTCTTGGGCAGACCTATTGACATCCGGGCTAAAGTCCAAGGGGCGTTGCTGTTCGAGGGCTTCACCAACGGCGCCATAGTTGGCGACCACGGCGTCCACATCGCCTATGTCTTCGGCTTCGCCTCTGAGCGTGGCCGTCGCGCTTCCGACTTGAAGGTCTTGGACAACCCACTTCACCTGCTTGTCACTACTAAGGTCACGGACCAAATTGCGAAACAACCGAATCCCTCGGAGGAATTCGGAGACTTCTAATTCACCACCTAGCACGATTGTGACAGTGTCGTCGGCCATTATGCTAACCTGAAATCAGCAGCTTCCAGCAGCTTGTTGGACTATAAGAGCGCTCGGAATGCCTGTCAACGCAGACACATCTAGGTAGATTTCATTATCCCATCACACCGAGGGCGACATAATGCAGCTCGACCTTCGGTGCGACAAAGTGGAGTTTGTCAGGGAGACCGTTGGTTTCGCTAGCCGAATGGGAATCACCCCATCTACCGGTTGTTCCCCGCCTTCTTGTTCCCGGGCGACTTCCCCTTCTTAGGCGGCTTCGTGACTAGTGGCTCCGTCTGCACCGGCGGCTCCCAGTCATCGGTCTGGGCTTCAACTGATTCCTCCTCTTCCTCTCCACCGGGCAGCAGGTCCTGGAACTCATCGCTACAGAAGTCGCAGTCGGCGGAGCTCAAAAGGCGGTCCTGGGGGTCCTCGGGGCTGTCGCAGGGGATTTCGCCGCCGCAGGAGATGCACTGGTGAGCGTGGGTGGTTTCGCTCCGGTACAGCAAGGCTCTCTGAACTGGTTCCATTGACCAACTCTGTTTAACCCTAGTGTATTCGCGGAGGTAGGGAAACGAAATCGGCAAGTGTCAGTGGGGGAGCCTAAAACGGAAAGGCCCAGGCCGAAACCCGGGCGAAATACCGTGCCGGTGCGACCACACCGGCGACCCTCACCGACAAATGTCTCACTTCACAGTTTAAGGCAAAAATGACGGGAAATTAACAATCGAAACGTTGTCAATTTTATTGTCATTTTTTGCATACCAATGTTTTTGTCATTTTGTGCACCCTTTTGTTACCTATGCCTGTTATAATGCCATAACCAACTGAAGAGGTGCATCATGGAAGAGCATCTTATAACTTTGCCAAGGGCCCAGAACCTTCTTGCCTCGAAAATCCCCTCCTTTGTGAGTGCTTTGGGGATGACCATGAAGACTTGGACTGCTAGCCCTCCTGTGTTCCACCAACTTTTGGATGAGTCTGCCAGGGCGACAGTCATGCACCGATTTTGGTATGGTTTCGTAGAACAAAATCTGCGGCAGGACTCAGATGTCGAGTTTAAGTCCTCCCTCGGTCAGCGATTTTTGGTGGTCTCCGGAAAGGTTGTGGTGAGGTTTAAACTCGTTGACCGGTATTATCTGTCCAAGAATTATCCGACCAAACGATCGTTGGCATGGAAGCGCCAGGACCACCTGCGGGGTATTCCCCCGGCGAGTAGGGTGGAGTTCGGTTACATTCCTGATATAACCGGCACGGTCCTTGTTCGGGCTTGTATGCTCTTGCGTTTGGGCAACGATATCCTCTGGGTCTGGCAGGTGTTGGGTGAGAGAGACAATTCTTTCTTCTCGGCCACCCCTGTGGAGGGCACTGATCTGTTTGACCGACAAGTTTTCGCTTACGACGATTATTCGGCGTCCTTGGTGTAAACGTGATGACGAGCCGTAATGCTGTGAATCCTGAAATGATTCGGTTGGCCCGATTGTCTCGCGGCAAGTCCCAAGCTCAACTTGCCTCGTTGATTGGTGTTCCTTCATCTGAGGTATCCCGGTTCGAATCCGGGATTAGGGCCGTTACCGATTCCTTGATGTTGAGGATTGTGGGCGCTTTGGGATATCCCATCAGTTTCTTTACGAGATATCCTCGTTTGGAAGGGCCTGGAGCGGACGTGACATTCCACAGGAAACGAAAGAGCGTTAGCAATACCAGGTTGAATCAAATTTACGCTTTGGCGGACATCCGCCGTCTGGAGTTGGAGAAACTCTTAGAATTTTGCCCTCAAGAGGTGACAGTTCCTGATTATCCAGTTGATCTATTTGATGACGATCCTACGAAGATTGCCCGCTCTGTCCGAGCGGCAATGAGGGTTCCGCCTGGTCCTATCTTCAATGTGACCAAGATTCTTGAGCAAGTTGGCTGTGTGGTTGTGACTCACGATTTTGGCACACGTCAGGTTGATGGTTTCAGCCGGCGGCCCTTGATGGGTCCGCCCTTTTTTCACATGAATGCTGGGCTTCCGCCGGACCGATGGCGTTGGACTCTGGCTCACGAGTTGGGTCATGTGGTGATGCACCCGGACCCTTTGGTGTCTCCAAAGGTAGTTGAGCAGCAGGCAGACCAGTTTGCCGGGGAATTCTTAGCGCCGGCGGCAGAGTTGCAGCCCGTGCTGTTTAACCTGAGTTTCCAACGGTTGGCTGGTTTGAAACTTGAGTGGAAGATTTCCATGCAGGCGTTGGTAATGCGGGCATACCAGTTGGGGACAATCACTGACCGTCAACGTGTCAGTATGTTCTCTCGGTTATCGAAAGCAGGATACAGAGTTCGGGAACCTTCGACTTTGGACCCTCCCCTGGAGCCACCGGAGCGCCTTTTTCAATTGTCCAAGTTGTATATGTCGCGGCTTGGGTATAGCCGTTCGGAACTCATGGATTTCCTTGCTATCGGTGATCTGGACTTCCAAGTTTACTACCATGATCCGAGGGATGTTCTCCCAGGGTTGGAAAGCGACGATGAGTGGTCTATTCCCGGAGTCGGCTAGGCCGTTGTCTGGACCAAAATAATTGGACGACATCATCTAGGGAAAGTGGACTACAAGAAACCCAACTCCCCCGGCAGCGGGAGCATCGCCCCGGCGCCAATGAACGCCCCGGCGATGAACTCGCCCCACTGGATGAAACTCCAGTCCTGAATCCGGGACGCCGTGTACCAAGGCGCTGAGAACGGACCCGGGGGCTCAGTCGGTGCTCCAGCCGTCCGTGAGCGTCAGAGAGTGTGTAGGTTTGCAAGGGTTCCTCCTCCCTACCAGGCCCCGAACAGCCGCCCCAGGCTCCAGCTACCCCCGCTGGCCGCGCTGAGGATGCCGACGAGCCAGGGAAGCGACAAGAACCCGGCGAACTTAACGCGCTTGTTCCGCACCGAGACGGTGATCCCGCCGTTGGCGTTCTCCAAGTAGACTTCCAACTTGGCCACCTGGACCGTTAGCTTCTGCAGCGTCTCCGCGATCTCCTTGCGCTCCTCCCGTTCCTGCTGGGAAAGCTGCTCCAGGGCTGCTACCCGTTCATCTAGTGTGGTCATTGGCCTAGACTTGCCAGCCTTCGAATTTGAACGTGCCCAGAGCTAGGGTTTGTTCTGCATCGCTGTGGTTCCAGGCGGCAAATCGAACCAGCACGACGGTGAGGCCATCTTTGTCAAAGTCAAGGTCGGAAACACCTCCTCTCACAGCCGATGTTTCGTGATTTGCATTTGATACCCAACTGGCGTCAGACATTTGAAATGCGACTTCGCACACCACATCGTTCTGTTTCGCTGGCAGCTCCCACGACGTTGGGATGATGGAGTGGTAGCCATTAGCAAGGGAGAAATCTGCAAGCAAGTGCCAGCCCGATGCGTAGGTAATGGAGGCCGGTGTAAGCTCCTTGTGGAAGTTGGCTGCCAAGCCTTGAGTGGCCGTCACTAAGTAACCGCCGCTGGACTGCACTCCGTCTGCCAGGAGCGATGCCATCTTCCGGTTGCGCGTGCCCCACTGGTCCTGCCAGCGTTCTATGCGTTTCACCCGGGCCGCCAGTTCAGCGAATTGGTCCACGAAGTCTCTTTCACGCATTAGGTCACTCTGAAGTAAGCGGCATCGTTGTGCTCAACAAAATTCCCATATCGTTGGGCTACCCCCTGGCTCACCAGTTCCTCGACCTCCATCAAGACCCAGGGGACTCCGGCATCCCCGTTGTTGACCCCAATCGTAGGCAGGTAAATCGAAACCTTGTCTCCAGGTTCAATGACCCAATCAACTATGCGGAACCGTCCTTCCCAGAGGTCGAACTTTCGTTGCTCCAGGATCGACACTCCTACCGTCCCGAGCGCCACGAGGTCAATAACATCATTCTCCTTGGTTACTAAATCCCTCACACCATAGGCAGACTGGGAATTCGAGTCTTCAGAGGTGACGCGGACCGGCCAATTCGCGCTAACCGATGGGTTGTCATCTCCAACAACGGTGATCCTGTTTCTGGGGTCAACCTTCGGCTGGATCCCGAAGGGAATGCCGATGTCGTTCTCGGTAATGGTCACTGCCGCAGTGCGGTCGGTGTGGCCTCGCGGTTGTACGAATAGTTTTTTCTGAATGCCGTTGTTATTAGCGCCGTTGTGCCCGACCCACCAGGTCCAGTCTGGCAAGAAGCGGTGGACGATTTCATTGGTCAAGTTCGCTAGTGTGTCGAAACCGGGGCTGAACCTCTCTGGGTGGGTCAAATCATGGTCGACTACTCCACCGCTGTCAGTGTCTACCTCGCCCCAATGGATGAACCAATAGCCCTTGAGGGCATCGGTGTATTTTGTGCCCTCGGTCGAATAGAAGGGGAGAGTCCCTTTCCATGATGCTCCGTGAGATAGGTCAACTACTCTCGGGTATATGTTGAAACTGCCCGGAGCTTCAACCTGTATTCTGGGGCGGTCTATGAATCCACCAAAAACCTTCCTGATTCCGTCAACCGTGATGATAAGTTCGCATTCACGTCCTGTACGGATGAGATTGCGAAGAGACACGGAAGCATCATTTACCCTGAAGCTGGCCTCGCCAGACCCGAGCCTTCGGCGAAGACGTATATCACTGGTTGTTCTCCACCGTCTGCCAGGCGGCGCCGTTGTGGACCCTCACCAACGTCGTCACAGCCATTAGCGCACCCCGTCCATCGAGCTACGGACTCGGTTGGCGATGGAGTCTATGTCTGACTCGTCACGAATCACCAGGCCGTGGAAGTGGTTGACCACAGTAATGCTTCTCCCTCCGGTGAGTGGGTTGCTCCCTGCCCCCAGCGGGATGATGGCCTCGTTGGGCATCACCGACACCAACCCGGCGCCCCGGGTAATCGCCCCCTGGTGGGCCGTGGGGATCTGGGTGGTCTGAGCGGCCCTTACCGGCTCGCCGGAGGCGATGGTTGGTATCTCCCCGATGTTCACGCCGGGTATCGCATTCATCGCGCCAATCAGTTTGTTAATCAACCCGATGATGGGGTTGATGAAAAAGGCGGCTGTGTCCTTCACCTTGCCCCACAGTTCGCCCCAACCCCCGGCCATGTTCTTCAGGGCCAGCAGTATCCAACCGGCGGGGCCGAGGAACAGCAGCAACTTATCGAAGTTGGCCGCGATGAAGCCCACCACCGCGCTGAAGACCGTGCTGATGACGTTCCACACCGTCTCCCAATTGGTGAGCAACAGCCCGAGGACCACGATCAGGATGCCAATACCAGAAGCCACCAAGACACCGCGTAGACTCACGGCCAGAAGCCGTGACGTAATCGCGGCTACCCTCTGTGACTTCGCAAGGGCCGTCAGACCCTGGACCGCGAGGCCCGCCCCCTGGACCAAGGCCCCAAGGCCGCTGGCGACAGGACCTGCGGCTAGGGCAAGGCCGAGCATTAGGATGGTTGCGGTCTTGAGCGGTCCGGGCAGGGCGTTGAACGCGCCCAGCATGGTCTCCAGGGCCGGTATCAGCGTCCTCAGCAAGTTGTCGGTGGTGTTGGATAGCTCCGCCTGCATCTGCTGAAGCCTCTCCGCCTCGTTCAGAGTCGCCAGGTCTGCCTCCGCCAACTTCTGACTACCTTCTTCCAGCACGGCGTTCAACACGATCTGAGACCGGGTGGCCTGGTCCATTTCTGCCGTGGCGACCCCCATCGTCTCGGCGTACTTGGCGAACAACTGCTCACTACGGATGGTGAAACCAGAACTAATCAGCGTCTCGGCGGAACCTTGGGCAATCGCTTGCGTCATCCTCTGGAAAGACTCGTCCACGGCGCCGCCCAACTCCCGGGCTTGGAGCCGGGCCAACTGCCACAACTGCGTCATCTGGCCCATGTCCTTGCCAACACCCAGCGCCAACGACCGCGTGGTAGCGGCTTGGAGCGCGGTGTCGTCGATAATGCCGCCGGTAGCGTCGCGGATGGCCTTCATCATCTGGTCGGCGCTCAAGCCCACGTTGTCCGCGGTGCGGCGGAACTGGCTTTCCACCTGCAAGCTGGTGGCGATGTCGTTGAACTTGGCGAACGCCAACCCAGCCGCAGCCAGGGGAATCGTGACGCCGGTGGTGAGGGACTGGCCCGCCTGGGACATGGAACGGCCCGCAGTCCTCATGGACTGGCCCGCACTCTTCATCCCATCGGTGAGGGACCGCCGTATTCTCTGGCCCGCGGTCTCGGCGGCGCGGCCAGTGTCCTCGACCTGCCGCTCCGTCGATTCCAGGTCCCGGTTGAGCTGCTGTGTGGCGCGCTGGACCAACCGCTGCGCCTGCTGGAAGGCGCGGCTGATCTCATCCTTCCCCTCGATGGGGATTTCGAGTGCGAATTGGCGGCTGGTCATCGGTTACGCCTTAGCCTCTGGTACTGGCGCTCCGTCTCCTCGTGCTGGTACTCCAGTGCGTCCAGCAGAGCTTTACGCTGGAGCGGTGTCATCTCCGCCTGCGTCCTCGCGGGCGGTATCCCGGCCTGAGACATCAGAAGCATCCTCATGCCCGCCGTTCTGACCAACTCGCCCCATTCCCGCACCGTCTCGAAACGTGTCCTCTTGGTCCAGGATGCCGCTGATCCGTTGCACCACCCGGGCCAGGGCTTCCACCCAGGCGGCGGGCATCTGTCCCGCTTGCTCGTAGGTGCATTCCTCACCTGAGTGGGAAAGGCCGAATTGGACCGTAATCACACGGGCCTGGTGCTGCTTCTCCAGCAACAGTGATATGTCCTCAACCACGGGCGTCGCATTGACCGCCGCGCCCTCGACCTGCAAGTCGGCGCGGATGCCCTGAAGTTTCATCTGCTCCACCCGGCCAGCTTCGGCGCTGCTGAGCGGCCTGACCAACACGTCCTTCGGACCGTTGTGGGCCGAAAGGTCAACGGGCTCCAGGTGGTTAATGCCGTTCAACAGCGCTTCCAGTTGTCCCATTAGATTCGCACTCCTGCGTTTCTGATTGAGCGGACCAGTATCTCCCTGGAGCGTTGCATCGCTTTCTCCGCGCCCCGGCGGTGGAACCCTATGTTGCGCCGCTCTTTTGCCGTCGAGGGGACCCGGCGGGCGGGTATATTTGCTTTCTTGGCGAACACCGTCTTACCGCCCACCTGGAACCGGAGGGCCTTGGCGCGGCGGGGACGGATGGTGTGGGCGCGGATCGTACCGCCCTCTGCCACCATGCGGATGTACCGGACGTTGTTCCCCACCACGCCTTTGAGAGTCGAGGGAGTGAATTTAGCGGTCCACGCGGCCCTGGAGCGGCCTGTGTCCACCGGGTTCTCTTTCTGGACCTGCCGCTTGATCTCCAGGGTCAGGTCACGCAGGCCCCGCTCTGCACCCCGGCGGATCCGCCGCTCCAGGTATTTAAGGTTGCCTCGTTGTTTGACCGGCATCTAGCCATCCTCGGGGGTATTGGAGGATCGGGCTCTAGGGGGAACGGCGTCACCGTCAGGGAACCGTGATCGTCTCGGTGACATACTCGCTTATGCGCTCGTTCCCCTCGGAGTCCGTAATCCTCGTGGCGGCTTTCACCGTGAACGGACCGCTTTTGAAGGCCGGAGCGCTACCAGACACCCTCCCATCAACAACGGATGAGGTGGTATGGGAGTAGACTCGCTGGGAGCCTTCCCGCATTTCATACCTGTACTCTGCGCCGTCTGGCGCGCCGGGCGGTACGTTGAAGGACCAATGTACTCTCTTAGAGCTCAGTAGACGGAGAGATAGATTCACTGGAGCAGGCAGAAGGGTCGAAAAGGCTTCGGACAGCATGTTGCTCGTGCGTTCCGAGTGATCCTCATCGACCGAAATTTGGGCCCCCCCCCCCGATCCATCTCCCGAATGCTCCTCTACCGTCACGCCAGACTTCACGGATACCGACGCCACGTAGCTCAGGCCGGGTTTTAATCCCTCAACCACCACAGGAGACACCACAGAGTACGTGGTGTTCACCGGAGACCCGTCGAGGGCCACCTGGACCTGGTAGCCATAGCCTTCCGGTAGGGTTTCTGGACCCTTCCACCCGACGCTAACGGAGTCTTGTCCAGGTGCCAGACCCAAGTCAGATATCTGTACCGGCTGGCCGGTGAAACTCTCACTGGTTAGCAATATCGTGTTCATCTCTTCTCCCGGTCACGCTCCAGGTAGTTGGAGTCGCTGACCCGCATCTATGCTAGGACCACGGCTGCGTTATGATCCGTAGTCCTCTTCCTCGTCGTCAGACCCCATGTCGTAGTCACCGTCATCGTCGTCACCACCGCCGCCGCTGCCACCGTTGTCCTCTTCCTCGTCGTCACCACCGCCGGACTCCTCATCCTCAAGGTCGTCGTCGTTCCCACTCCCGCCGGAGCCGGAGTCATCATCATCGTCTGCTCCTCCGCTAGCATCGCCTCCGGTGTCCTCCTCTTCGTCGTCACCACCACCACCGCCTCCGGCGTCCTCTTCCTCATCGTCCCCTCCGCCAGCATCGCCTCCGGTGTCCTCCTCTTCGTCATCCCCGCCGCCGGAGTCGTCATCGCCGGAGTCGTCGTCATCGTCGTCGTCGTACCCGTGACCGCCTCCCGAGCCAAAACTGGAGGAATCGCTGCTGGAGGAACTGCTGCTGGAAGAGCCTCCTCCGGCATCTTCCTCATCTTCGGTCTGGCCTCCAATGGTGCCCTCACCGGCTCCCCCGGAGCTGTCACCCGGAGGGTCAGCGGGGGTGGATCCGAACTCTCCCATCTCCTCCTGTAGCTGTTCCTCCATGCTGACTTGGGGGATGGCTTCCGGTTCCGGTTCCGGTTCGGGTTCGGGTTCGGGTTCGGGCGGTGGCGGGGGGTCATCATCACCGTTACCAGAGGGGGTCGCGGTGGTTCCTTCTCCAGGGGGGGTCGCGGTGGGTATATCGGGCGTCTCGGGGCCATTCGGTGGCTGGCCTTGCCCATCATCGTCGTCATCGTGAAACCCAGGGGTCTGTGGTGTCACCACCACGGCTCCCTGCGGTTGCTGCGCCACGGCTGCCGGAGGTAAAACTGGGGGCGTCACGACCGCCGGCTTAACCCCTACGTCCCCTTGAATGGACGCGAGAACCTCGACTTGTACATCAAGCTCCGCCGCAGTTTTGACCACTTCCTCGGTGTCGTCTTCAGCCTGCTCCAGCGCTTGCTCTGCTACTTGAGACAACTGCTGCGCCTGCTCGGCGTAATCGTCGGCTCGTTCCTGGGCCGCCTGCGCTACGGCTACATCACCCGAATCCTGGGCGGCCAGCGCCTCGTTCAAAGCGTCTTGAGCAAGAGTGCTGAGGTCTTGCGCCTGAGCCGACGCATCCACCGCGATCTGATGGGATTCGGCCACCTGATTGGTCAGCGCCTCGATACGCTCCGCCAGGTCCGAAATCTGAGTGGATACATGGGCTGCCTGGTCCGATAACGCCGCCAGTTCCCGAGCTTCATCCGCAGCCTGAATCGCATCCAGCGTGTCGTCTCCTGCCAGGGACTCGGCCCTCGCCGCCTCAGCCGCCTGTGTTGCAAGGTCAGAAATCGCTCGGGAATTGATTGCCGCTGCTGACGCCGCAATAGTGCTATCAACCACGATGCGAGCGGACTGGCTTACCAACTGCGATGCTGCTTGGGCGTCATCACGAGTGGATTGGGCTGCTTCAGTGACGGTCTTAAAAGCCGCCTTCGCTTCGTCCGCAGACGCTTCCGCCGCGGTCTTCTTTTTGTCCTTTGGTTTCTCGGGGACCGGCACTACCCCCTTCTTCTTCTCTTTCGGTTTGACCATCGCAGGGGCGCTAGGCGTCCCGGTAGCGGCGACCCAACCACTCGCAGCCTCAAAGACTCCTGCTGGGTTGTAATACACCGCCCTCACCCGGACCTGGTAGGGGTCCGGCACCAAACCGGTAAGATTGTAAGCCTCGGTGTACACGTAAATCGGGGTTGCGGGAGTCCACTCCGTCCAGTCGGTGTCTCCGGTATCCGGGTTTTCTACGAGGAATTTGTACTGCATCTGGTAGACGTCGGTTGACGGGTTGAACGAGGCTGGCCGCACCCAGCCAATGAGTAGTTGTCCAGGGTTCAGGCCCGGGTACACCGCCAAGCTACCGGGCGCTTCGTAGGTCCTCGGCACTCCTGACGTGGGTGTGCCGTAGGCGTAGGCGTACAGGATGGGCGCGTCCACGTCCGGGTCTGCGTCGCCACAGACGGTCTTGGCTCTCACCTGGTGCCGCTCCGATCCCAATCCCTCCAGGATCAAACCGTTGCCGGTCACGGAGTATGGCGGCACGGGAAGCCAGCCGCTCCAGTGGTGTTCGCCGGTCTCGGGTATCTCGTGCTCGACCCGGTACTCCAGCTCGAAGTGGTCCTTGGCCGGGTCGAACCCCTCAGGGTCTGTCCATGTGGCCGAGAGTTGGCCGACGGTGCCAGTGGGCCTGGCCTGCATAGCGACGGGCGCCGGGCATGGCGCCACGGTCACGACCGGGGGCCGCGGGGTTACTCTTCCCGTAACCCACGGACTCACCATCTCCACATTACCGTCTGCGTCGAAGCAGACTGTCCGCACTTGGATTTGGTGCTCTACGGTGGGAAGTCCGCGCACCGTGAAGCTCGTGCTGGTTGTCCGGGCTGCGGGATCGGGAGTCCAAGGGTCCCAATTCAGATCCCCGGTCTCCTGGTCTTCGGTGGCGCCCCGGTGCTGATACTCGAAGCTGTGTGTGTTCGGGTCGAAGCTCGGCGCCACCACCCAGGAAGACGTGAATCCGAACACCAATGCGGCCAGGCTGAGGTTTTCGGGAGGGTCGCATTGTGTGATAACCGGCGCGCCAAGGGTCGCTCGTGCGTATACCTCCTCGCTCATGCCTTCTATATTGCCGTTGGAGTCGTAGCAAACGGTCCAAACCTTGAACAGGTAGGTGCCAGGGTCCATGCCAGTAAGGTGTTGGTCCGTGTCTCCAATGACCAGGGGAGTTTGGGGAATCCACTCGGTCCAATCCCCCGTTTCAGGGTCCCCTATTGCCATTGCGTACTCGAACAGGAACTGTGCTTGGAAGGGTCGAAGCCTTCAGGTTCATTGAAGGTGAGGACCAGCGTGCTGGGAGGCGAAACGGTGACCCCAAGGTTCTCGGGCGCGGGACAGGCATCGACAGTTGCAGGAGTTGCTGAGGCATCGACGGGAACGCTTCGGCAGACCTCAACACCCGCCTCATCGTGATAGACCACCGCAACTCGAAACTCGTGGAGCACCGGGTCGAGCCCGTTGATGATGAGACCCTTACTGGTGACCACCCAGGATTCGACGGGCCACCAGGGCACTTCGTTCATCTCCTCGGCGACTGCATCCCATTCGATCTTCCTGGCCTGGACCTCGTAGTGGTGGCGTGCGGGGTCATGGTCTTCCGCATGGGTCCAGGCCAATTGCAGTTGCCTAGCTTTCTTGGCGGGAAACGCCCGGAAGAACAGGGGTGCATGGAGCCTGGCCGTAAACTCTCCGGTGATGACACCGCTGTACAAGGGGTCGGTTCTCCAGGAGACATGCGACCTGGTGGCGACGCTGAACGTATAGGGAACGCAGGGGTCGAGGCCGTAGACCACTCCCGGAGGCACGGCGATAGTCTCTTCCTCTTGGGTATCGTCGTCCTGGTCTCGGTTGGTCTCCCAGAAAATCACCCGGTAAGCCGAACCACTGGGCCGTTCGGAGGGGTGTCGAAGTCCACTACGGCGGTGCCAGCGGCTCTGCCGGGCTTCAGGGTCAAGTTGCTGGGGTCGGGGATAAGACCCGTTAGGGTCAGGGTGAAATCGCCAGTCTCCTGTTCAAACGTCGTCGCTTCGACTGTGTACATGCCCGGGTTCAGGTCGATGACCAGCCGGGAGTCGGTGAGTGAGCCACTGTCATCGTCGGACGCGATTATTGTTCCAGATTTACCGCGGCCTTCCAGAATGAAGACGTAGGGATTCTCTGCCGATTCCAGGTCCAGCCTAATCCGCGTCGGGTAGCTGAGCGAGAAGGCGAAATACCTGGCGTACATGCCAGAGCGGTTAACGGATAATAGGTCGGCACCATAGCTCCCTTCGCGGATCACCCGGTCACCCGCGTTCAGGACTCCAAGCCACTCGATCTCATGGACGGGAGGCGCGTCGCCCGCGCCCGACACGTCCACCAGCACCGTTATCTCTTCGCCGGATTTCTCCGCGTTGGCCAGGGAGCGGCCGATGATGGGCTCATCGGCGGAGGTCGCTTTCTTGACCAGAGCAACGGGATGCCCCTTGAGAAACTTGGTCTCCATCGCGGGGGTCAAGGGGTCACCGATGGATACTGCTCCCGTTGCGCTGGCCTGCGCCAGACCCCGGACCACCAGTTGCACCGGGTCGTCTTTCCCGGTGCTCCGGTCGCCCAACGACTCGTCAGACTTGGTATGGACGATGCCGATGACGCGCCGAACGTCTACGCCCTCCTTCATTTTGAACAGCCGTGGCAAATTCAAAGAATTCGGGGCCTGCTGGATACCCAATACGTCTCCAGCAGCCAGAATCTCCCCTGCGCGGAAGTACTCGTCGATGATGATCCGGCGACCCTCAAACCCTTCACTTGTCAATACTGGTACTGGCACTTCTATCACCTCTTCTTCACCTGCCGGTCATAGAACCGGCTACCGAATCCGCTCCTTGGTATCTACAGTCTCAGCTATTGATTCCCTAGGCTTAGCGGGGTACCTGCTGCGTCTATTAGCAATTCGATATCCTGTCCAGGGCCCGTCGCGTTGGTGACGCTCCTTCCTAAGATCGGCTCATCTGTCCGAGTAGCTTTCTTGACTCTTGCGACGGGTTCTTTGTCCGGGTGTGCTTGAAGACTGCTATCCGGGGTCACTGGGTCTCCAACTCCTATGGGAGAGGCGGACATGCTCTTCGCCAGCCCGTGAACAACCACGGGTACCAAATGTGCCTTAGAGGCAATGAGGTCCCCTATAGCTTTATGGGCCGGAGTGTGGACGACCCCAATAACGCTATGAGACGCCGTTTTCCCGATGACCTTGAACACGGAGGGCTTGTTGGGCATGGATGGGTCCTCTCTGACGCCCACAACGTCCCCCGCGCTCAAGGGCTCTCCCGCGACGAAGTAGTCATTAACTATCACCCGCCGAGCACTAAGTGTGTCAGTGTGCCCTCGATAGCCGAACGTGATATCGAGTTCATGCTCAGCAACAGAAGCTGGCATTGCCCAGATTTCTCCTTTTTCGGGTATCCCGGCGAACGCAATGGCTGCTAATTGGTATACACCAGGAGCAGAAGCGTACAAGATTGGGGCTCCAGAATCGGTTTCTACCATTGGAGTTCCTAAGTCATCAACAACGACTACTCCCGTGTAAGCGACTTCTGCCGACTTTCCGGCGCCCCCAAACTGTGTATGAACGATCTCACGTGATCCGGTTCGGAGGACTCGAACTGGTCTGACTCCAGTACCAACTCCCACCATGATCAAGGGCGTGTCTATTCCAGGTTCTTCTACCCCAGCGAGTAACACTCCCAAGTCGTGGCCCTCGTTATGGATTTCATAGGAAGCGGTGATGCCCTCGTCCAGGGTGGCTATCCCGAAGTCCCCGATGTTGTCCTCCGTGGTTGACGCTGGAATCCAGTCGAAAATCATCCCCACACGGTTAGGGGATGACCCTACTGGCTGGAATAGCGGAGCAAGGTCATCCACATCCCACATCCCTGGGACGCTCACCATTACATGAAGATTCGTGGTCAGAACCGGAGTTTGGTCTGAGTTCAGTGTTGCAATGGCGGTCAGAGTGCCACCATTGATGTTTGTGCCGGCCATTAGTGGCCTATGCGGCGTGTTTGGCTTAGCCATCATCCAACTGCTCCTGACTCATGAGTTCGTCTAAGGAAACACATGTCGTCTCTTTAATAGTAGCGACCCATCGGTCTCTGGTGGATCTGTACCCTTACCCCGTCCAAGGTAGCAGGTACTCGTTGCTGCTCGGGTATCGAGCCATTGGAGACTTTCTCGGTGACGGACAAAAGGATGCCGACTTCGTCCGAAAACTGCCCATCTCGGTCGTACAAGAACCAAACCGACAGCCCACTGGCATTAGGGTGGCTCAATAATCGAACTGCGTGCTTGTCCACGATAGGTTGAATTCTCTTTACATCTCTTCGGAAACGAAGCAGCTGGTCCGGGCTGAGTCTGTCCAGCTTGCTTGACATCGTTTCGACCTGACTCGCATCATCGAAGAATTGGGCGTAAGAGGGGTCTCCACTTCCCTGGTCGAACTGATCCCGCTGACAGGCCAAAGTTACCGTCAGAACTGCTAGTGTCATCAACATAAACATGGTCCAGAGAACGGGCGGTAACCTCCTTCCTCGCACGATAGTCTGGATACCTTCAAACCCTTCGCTGGTCAGAACTGGGACCGTCACTTCTCTAACCTCTTCAGCCGCCGGTCATTAGCCGGCTTTGTTTCTAGGATTGAGTCTTGTTTTGGCTCTACCCTGCCGGCGGTGCGAATGTGGGCCCGGCGATGTCTACTATTACTTCGATTACCCGGCTGTCAGCGTCTTCTCCAGTTACCCCAGAAGAAACGCAACGGCCTACGATGGGCTCGCTTATGGAAGTAGCCGTCTTCACTCTGAACGGGGTATCGGTGTCTAGGTCCTTGCTGGGCATATCAGGGGTGACGGCATCCCCGGGTTCAACGTCGTTCGAGGCCCTCGTCTTGGCGATGCCCTGGACCACCACCGGAACGAGGGCCGTCGCCTTGGCAACCAAGTCCCCAACGCTTTTGGTCCGGGGCGTGTGGTCTATACCGATGAGCATGTGCGGCGCGGTCTCCGAGTCCATCCTGAATAAAGCTGGGTCATCGTCCGACTCCGAGACGGGATTGATGCCTACGACGTCACCGGCCATCAGGTCCTCACCAGCTTTGAAGTAATCGTCGATGATGAACCTGCGCCCCAGAAATCCTTCTTGGTTGAGAAGTGGAAGACCCAGGTTCCGGGGGTTCCTCTCCAGAAGGATGGAGTTATCACCGAAGAAGAACTCCAGCTCGGATTCTGCAATATGAGCGGAAAGGCCAAAGCCGATGCCCAGGGCAAGATTGGAGGCAAATACAACTCCGCACATACGGAATATGCCGGGGCTGTCCTCATATAAGATCGGAGCACCGGAATCCCCACGCACCAATGGACGGTCGTGCGGCAGAACAATCATTACTGGATACCAGTCGTAACCCTGAAAAGAAAAACCTTGGTTGATGAAGAAAACAGTACCCCGTTGAACACCTGATATTGCTCCCAATATGTGAACGGTCATGCCCACTCGCGGTGGTATGGACGCGGAGACGATCATCCCTAGATCGTGGGCAGGATTGTGAGCCTCAAATTCAGCGTCTACTCCAGATTCCAGTTCCAACACCGCCAGGTCCACCGAGTTGGTTACGCCGACAGACACCGGAGCCGAATCGTACATCCGGGCCACTAGATGGTCCGCGATGTCCCGGTCATTTTGGTACATCTCTTCTGTACGAGTGCGGGCGAACGTAGCCACGGTCACTACGTGAAGGCAGGTGGCCAAGAGTGGGTTGTTGGTTCGCCTGCTGGTCCCTAGCCCGGACAAGGTTCCAAACGCATTCCTGGTACGAATGCCCGGCGTCTTGACCTCGACGTAGAGACCCGCCATGAGAGGACGGTGCCAAGATTGTCTTTCAGTCATTGTGTGTCTGAATCCTCCTAAGGAACGGGTTATCCTGGAGAGTTCGCTGTGACGTTGAATTCAACGTCGTTCGGTACTTCGAGAATCTGGATTCTCACACCATCGATTGACTCAGGAATCCGGTCGATCTCAGGGAGGTCTTCCTGGAGGACCAATTGAGTGACCCAAATCACGATACCGATTTGTTCAGTGTATTCACCGTTTTGATCTTGCAGGAACCCTACGCCAACTGACCACATATTGGGTTGGCGTCGGAACAGGCCGGAATGCTTCTTGCGCACGGCGCTAGCCTTATCGGCCGCTGGCTGGTACTTGAGCCAACTGGGTTCTGATTCCGTCATCGAACTCCTCTCCGGTCGCTGATTCTTGGTGGAGGTAATCCGTTCGGTGGGGTCTTGGTCCTGGATAGCAGGCGCCAAGGGGACTTCGGCAGGTGCCTGGCCGCTCTCGGGCGATTCGGTACTACACGCCAGTAGCAGTAAGCACACCGAGGCCAGAACGATCAGTAGCCACCACCTTCCGATACTCAGTGTGGAATCCATCCTCTCCTCCTCCATTTGGGTCCCCGTCTTGTCTGGATACACCGGAGTCAGCTAGGTCCGTCAGGGCAGCGCCTGTTTGAAACCTGGGCCGGCCTGTCGCCCTACGATTGGGATGGCGCGTGACCCGCGCCGGAGATGTCCACCAGCACGTCAATCACGCGGTTTTCCTTCTCCTCGTCTGCGCCACGAGCCGACACACAGCGGCCGATGATGGGGTCGTTGGCGGATCTGGCGGTCTTCACCCTGGACGGAGCGTCGGCAGCCAGTGGTTCCGTGGGCATCTCAGGGGTGACCGAGTCCCCAACTCCGATGTCGTCAGAGGCTCGCGCCTTGGCGATTCCGTGTACCACTACCGGCACAAGGTCGGGAGAGGAGGCAACGCGGTCCCCCACTTGCTTTCCTGCCGGAGTGTGGACTATGCCGATGAGCATGTGCGGCTCCATGTCCGAGTCCATCTTGAATAGTGCGGGGTCATCGTCCGACTCTGAGACGGGATTGATGCCTACGACGTCACCGGCCATCAGGTCTTCACCTGCCTTGAAATGGTCGTCGATGATCAACTTTCTCCCGGCGAACCCTTCGCTGGTTAAGATTGGAATTCCTTCGTTGCCCACCCCGACCGTCGGGTCTCCGAAGGTGATGTCAAGCTCTTGTTCGATGATGGAGGCTTTAACTGCGGCGCCGGTGGGCAATAGGGGGTGTTCAGTTACATGGAGTCCCACCATGTGGAATTCGCCGGGGGAGGACTCGAGAAGCAGAGGGGCTCCAGAATCACCCGGTTCAGATTCAGGGCTCCCATCAACCGGCCTTGTTATAAACACGTTATAAAAGATTTGGAGCCCCGGTGCTGTAACAAAGTGTGTTGCAACCACGACTACATTGGACGGCCCTGTGACGGCTCCCAGGCGTAAGAGCCGCATACGAGAAGTGGGTTCTCGAACGCCTGCCAATATCCTTCCAGGAGTGTGGTCATCCGGATTTCCTCCCAGGTGACGGTGCGGCACAAGACTTGGGGTTACCGAGTCCGACAGCGTTATCGCAGCAGCTTCAGCCTCATGAAGTGATACTGGCACCGGGCCGAGGTCTGCCGGAGTCCACCGGACAGGATTTCCGATTCTCTGGTTGGACCTCCGAGGTGTCCCTTGATGGACTTCTGCCTCCTTCGTAACGTCGAAGGAACCCGACTTAGCTACAACATGGGCAGCGGTCACAGCGACGCGTTCTCCACCAGGATGAAGAGTGGCAATTCCGGTGAGAGTCCCCGATTGAATAACCTCGGAATCTGGGTACTTGGAGTAGATCGCCAATCCTGCCATCAACTCCTCGTGCTCAAGACTTCTCCAGGGCATGGCTACCTCCAGGGGTCGTGTTCGATGATCTGGACCTTGACCCCATCCAAGACTGCCGGGATTCGGTCTTCCGTCGGCAAAGTTTCTTGATCGACCTTCTCGGTGACGAATATCAGAATTCCAACCTCTCCAACGTAGTTGCCGTTCTCGTCGACCAGCAACCCAACGGCACCACCGTTGAAGTTCGGCTGCCGACCAAAGAGTTGGAGGTGCCGCTCTAGGGCGTGTCGTCAAAACAGGAACAAGATGGTAGATTATTTCGGAGAGTGTGAGTGTGTGGAGTTGAAGTATGGCGGCAGCGCATCGGCGTCACGACCTTTCGGACAAGGTTTGGGAACAATTGAGACCTTACTTGCCTGGTGGAGCAGGCAAAAGGGGGCGTCCAGCCCGGGATAACCGGCTTTTCTTGAACGCGGTGTTTTGGATCCTGCGTACTGGGGCGCCCTGGCGGGACCTGCCGCCGGATTACGGGGACTGGAAGAACACCCATAGACGCTTTTGCCGGTGGCGAGACCGCGGTGTCTGGGACCAACTGCTGGAGCGGGTCATCGAAGATCCGGACTTTGAGTGGTTGATGGTCGACGCAAGCCACATCAAGGTTCACCCTCATGGCACTGGGGCCCGGGGAGGCAATCAAGCCATAGGCCGCACAAAAGGGGGCTAAACAGCAAACTGCACCTGGCGGTGGACTCCCACGGCATGCCGGTACGTATGATCTTGACCGAGGGTACGGTGGCGGATTGCACGCAGGCTCATTCGCTGATCGCCGACATCCCAGCTGAATATCTGCTGGCAGACCGAGGCTACCACACCAACGGCATCGTGGCCGAAGCCGAGGGCCAGGGGATGGAACCGGTGATACCACCCAGGAGCCATCGCAAGGAACAACGGTACTACGACCGGGCACTGTACAAACTGCGGCACTTGGTCGAGAACTCATTCCTGGACTTCAAGCAATGGCGGGGGGTTGCCACCCGATATGCCAAAAACGCAGCGTCTTTCCTGGCAATTTGCCAAATCCGAGCGCTGGTCATCTGGACCAAGTTATTTTGACGACACCCCCTAATACTGCTACCGCGCGTTCCTCTGTTTTCTTGTGATACCCAGGGTATGGCTCGGTAGGGATGGGAGAGTTAGGGTTGATGCCCATTTTGGAACCTCCTGTCTCTGCTGTTGGCTCAACATTTTCCAGGGTTGAATCTGGCTTGCTAGAGTCGTTGGGCTCCTTCGAGCAACCCAAAGCCGGTAAGAGCAGAAGTATCACCACGACGAACGCGAGAGGTATCCCCCGAATCTTCAACATTGTTCCCTCTCTTTCTGATTTGAACCCTCCCCTCTTGGTTCGGACCCGCTTGCAAAGGCCGGTCGGTCAACATCACCTTACCTTGAAATCAGGAGTATGTTGTTGCTACTGCCGGGATGGGGTATGGCCTGCATCCGCGATGTCCACCAGCACTTCAATGTCTTGGTCGGCGCCGGGGGTCACCGTAAGGCACCGGCCCACAATCAGGTCAGTGCTGGCAGTAGCGGTCTCCACCCGAGAAACGGTCGCGGAATCGTTGTGCTCGTAGGGGGTCACGCTGTCACCCACGCCGATGGCCGCGGCGGACTTGGCTTTCGCTACCCCCTGGATCACGATGGGGACCAGTTGACCATCCGACGCAATATCATCCCCGACCGACTTCGCCGACGGGGTATGGACTATGCCGATGACCCGCCAGTCGTCCATCGTTGAGGTCATCTTGTAGACCTTCGGATCGCTGCCATCCGCCTTGATGCCTACCACGTCGCCAGCCAGGAGCTCTTCCCCGGCGGTGAAGTAGTCATCGACGATCAACCGTTGTCCTACGAAACCTTCGCTGGTTAGAATCGGAATTCCCATCTCTGCTTCACTCCTTGCAAAACTGACATTGAGAGCCTTTTCGATTACCGTTGCGGTGGAGACGCAAGCGGTCTCGCCCGAGTCTCCCCACACCATCCCAGTTCCGCCGCCTCCATGACCGTCAACCCTGGGGTCATTCGCCGGTGTGCCTGGCCCATCGCAGACAGGAGCCGGGGGACACTACCTTCCTGGACATCGACGCGGATACCGTCGATGGTGCGCGGCACTAAACCAAAGCCAAGGTGGAATCTACATTTGTGGGGCGATGAAGATTGACTTGGGTGCCCAGGGAAGCTCTTGCTCCTGTGTCTGGAGAGCGATCCGGTGCCGCCGATTGACTTCCTCCATACGCGTATTTCACCTTGGTATTAGTTTAGGTCCTCGGTGGCCAGGCCGGACTCAGGGACCTCTTGGCTAACGAGGACTTGCAGGCCGGTCTCGCCGGTCTTGTGACCGGCCTCGTAGACTAAGCCCACGCCGACGCCAACGACGTCCTCCCTGGAAAGGAGATCGGCGGCGTGCCGGGCCTTGAAGCCGCGGACTTCAGAGATATGTGGAGAAACTGCGGCCAAGTCGATTACTCCTCCATTCTTGCTTGTAACCACCCTAGCCGACTAACTGGGATCGACTCTGGAATATGGTCTGCTCATACAGGAGGAGAGCGTGATACCATTCCAGGCTGGCCTCTGGGTGTTCAGTCAAATACCATTGGTCAACGTGCTGCTCGTCCGGGCCGGTTGACAAGGCGAGAATCCCATCGATGAGTTGGTTACACCAAGTATTTTCTTGAGCCACGTACGGGTCGCCGTTATCGTCTAACCGGAATCGGCCTGGCATACCACCGGCACACCAAGGCGAATAGTAGTCCCGGATATCCCCATGCCCGTCGCCCCTAGTTCGGCCGTTCCAATCGAACTGGAGAGCCAGTAATTTGTCCATCCAGTAATCGATCCTGGGCCTCACCCAGTCCATGCCTTCTTGATTGCCGATGAATTTGCAATATTGCCAATACATGCAGCCAACTTCGACCACTCGGACTACCCAGTCTGAATACCAAGGAGACGATTGAGGGCACACTACTGGCGGATTACGCCATACGAGATTCGCGGAGTCGAAAACGGGGGAAGTCACGTTTATTGAGCCAGCCGCAATGTTGTTCTGGATCGTGAGCGAGTCCTTCCCTTCAAAGCACTCCTCAAGAAAAAGCCGACAAATCTCGATGCCGGAACCAGTATTAGGACCCGCCCACCATGGCTTCTCGTCTCCATATGCGATCAAGGCCGTTGCTGCCGCCTGAGTCTTTGAGTTTACGGACCAAGGGAATCCGACTTGGGAATATCGTTGCCGATTACCCTCGCCAGCAGCTCTCGAGATATGCGGAGTCCATGCAAAAATGTTAGCGTTCGCCGAGTTGCGGATCGTGTCTGGCCATAAGTCATTCTCAAGGAACATCTCAGGTGTTATCGGCCACCAGGTCTCCCAAGAGAACTCAGCGCCCTCAAAAAACTCTCGGCGCAACAAACCGAATGTTTGCTCGTATAAGTCGTGCTTACTCTTCAGAAATTCCTTAGCAGCATTCATGACCTTGACGCCGTTGGTGATGTCTTCTCCAGTGCCGAGTTCGCGGAGTACGTACCCTGCGATCCAGTTCAGATCAAGCATCGCGAACTCGTTCCAGGACCAAAACTCACCAGGTCCCATATCTTGCTCGCGGCAACGAATTCTCCAAAGAAGGGTCTTGGGATTACCTGCAACGAGGAGGCGGTCCGGGAGCCAAAGGAGATTCATTTCACCTGCAGAGTCAAGACTCTCGTACCAGATGAAAGCCTCACTTTCCCCATCCGAGTAGTCGCTCCCACCCCATCGGACTTCATTTATGAATTTCACGGTGTGATAGGTCTCGTATGTCACCGATTCACGGCCGGAGATCGGGAACGGCCAACCCGAAGGCAGGGTGGGGAAATCGGTAACCACCTTCGAATTTGGGTCCCGGAAACTGACCGCTGTCTCGTAACGCTGCCAACTATAATTCGGAAGGCTGTCTCCGAACTCTATTTCCGATGAACCAAGGTGTGCATGGGCCATCCGATTAAAGTGGAAGATTCGATAATCTCCCTTCAGGAGCACCTGGTCATACTCCACTCCCTCAGAGTCGAGTCGACTTTGAGAACTGGGACGTTCGCCAGTATTCGGTATTAGGCCAACAACAGGCGGATACTTCCCAGTGGTGAACATCCGCCAACGGTCTTCACCATTCGGAGCGTAGGCGATGGGAGGAGATAGCTCCTCCTGATTAGCGGCCAAGGGTTTACTTACGCAGCGGCGAATGAACGCGGCGGACAGTTTCTTAGCCTTGTCCAGTTGCTCTCGGGTTGGCATAATCCGTCCGTCCTTATATTGTTAGGATTTGAGGTTCGAAATGGGGTCGGATGCAGAGGAAGCGGGCCCAATTCCAGTGATTCCGTTCGCGATTATGCTGATCGCGCCGATTCTGGTCGGATTCGTGATGGCAGCCATTTTCATGGTGGACGCGGGATTCTCCTTGAGGGTGACCTCGGAAGGCGCATTCTCTCTCCTGCTGTTCTCCCTGTATTCTCTATTGGGGATATTCACCCTCTACCTGTTTATGGGCCTTTTGTCTTTCTTCATGGTGAGCGTAGCGTTTGCCCTTATGAATCCAGCGCCAATGCCGGCGTTCAATGCCGCATTGTGGGTCGTGGCGTTTTTCGCCGTCGTCTTTTGGTTGTTCGTTCTCTTCCTCATTCTTCTTGGGTCGTCAGGACATTCCTCAATGCCTTACGGGGCCGGAGGGTAGCCTAGAAGTCTGGCCGGAAACTGTCCATTTTGATGCCAGGGGTTATACTCCGGGGTATCAAAGATAGCGGAGCAAGGGAATGCTGGGAGAGCGATCGGATCAGAGGGGCTTCTGGGAGGCGGACCGGCTGTATCTGGACCACGTGGGTAAGGACACTTTCTACGGCCTGTTGGCATCGTTGAGAGGCCAACTATTCCGGGACTCCGACTTCGCCGAGTTCTACTGCGCCGACAACGGCCGGGACAGCGTGCCGCCCAGCCTGCTGGCCACGGCGCTGCTGCTGCAGACCCACGACAAGGTGAGCGACGCCGAGGCCAAGGCCAGAGCCGACTTCGACATCCGCTGGAAAGTGGCGTTGGGAATTGAGGTGGAGGACAGGCCCTTCGCCAAGAGCACGCTCCAGGTGTTCCGCGCCCAGTTGATTCTCCACGACAAGGTGCGGGCGGTGTTCGAGTCCAGCCTGCGGCTGGCCCGGGAGTCGGGCTACCTAAAAAAGCGCGGCATGCGGGTGGCGCTGGACACCACGAACATCCTGGGGCGGGGCGCCGTGAGGGACACCTTCAACCTGCTGGCGGACGGGATTGTGAAGCTGCTGCGGGCGCTGGCAGCCGTGGAGAGGTCCAATGTCAAAGGATGGGCCGAGGCCCAGGGGTACGGGCGGTACCTTGCATCCAGCATCAAGGGAGAGTCGGCCATCGACTGGTCCGACAAGGGGGCACGGGCGGGGTTGCTGGCCACGATTGTGGCTGACGCCGACCGTCTGTTGGAAGCAGGGCGGCAGGCGCAGGAGGCTCTGCCGGAGGGCAGCCCTGAGCGGCAGGGCATCGTCGCGGCGGCGGAGTTGCTGGGGCAGTTGCTGCTCCAGGATGTGGAGCGCACCGGCGACGGTATTGGTCTCAAGGACGGGGTGAGCAAGGACCGGATGGTGTCGGTGCATGACCCGGAGATGCGCCACGGCCACAAGAGCAGCAGCCGTCGCTTCGACGGGCACAAGGCGGCGATTGTGGTGGACACCGATACCCAGCTCATTACTGCTGTGGAAGTATTGCCCGGCAACGCTCCGGACAACCTGGGGGCCTTGGAACTGGTGGAACGGAGCGAGGCCAATACCGGTGTGCCGGTGGAGGAGGCGCTGGGCGATGCCGCTTATGGCGACGGCGATACCAGGCAGGCCTTCGCCGACGCGGGACGGACCCTGATTGCCCGGGTGCCGGGCCGTCCGAACCGGAAACACTTCCCGAAGGATGACTTCCGGATTGACCTGGCGGCGGGAACCTGCACCTGTCCGGCGGGTCAGGTCACCCGGAAGCTGCTGCCGGCGGGGAAGCGGACCGGTTCCACGGGACGGACTCACCGGCTGCAAGCCTTCCGGTTCGATGCGGCGGTGTGCGGAGCCTGCCCGCTGCGCTCTCAATGCGTGGCCGGGTCATCGGGATTGGGGCGAACGGTCCAACTGCACCCGCAGGAGGCTTTGTTGCAGCAGGCCCGGGCCCTGCAGCAGAGCGAAGCCTTTGCCGGGTATTGTCAACGCCGGGTGGTGGTGGAGCACCGGCTGGCCCGGCTGGTGCAGCTGGGGATTCGCCAGGCCCGCTACTTCGGTCGGACCAAAACCCGGTTCCAGCTGTACCTGGCAGCCACGGTGGCCAACCTGACCCTGCTGGCGGGCAAAACCGGTTTGACAGGCGATATTGGTGGCGCTGCCATCGGCTACCGTGACGCCTGGGCCGGCGCCGACAGTGCTACAGCAACATTTGGTGCAATCCGGCTCGGTCTGATTTGGCCGCTGGCGTTGCTGACGCCGGCCTTTCTGCCTAAAGCCCTCTTCTCAACCAAGGCTTTTCATCCGCATTTCTAGGAGTAACGGAATTCTTCGGAGTTCTGGATTCTTATGGCCCCCATCACGCCACGAGCACCCACCGGGTCACGTTGAATCGTTTGATATTCAAGAGTCTGAACAAGCATGTCCCTACCCGAGACCTCGAAGACGGGTGTCGTCAGGTAACTGTTGAAGGTATAGACCTCGAACAGGTCAGTGCCCTGAGAGAGTTTGATTTCGATGTTCCGGGGCTTGGGATTACTGGTACCAGGGCTGTCCGCCCCCCAGAAATCTTTGTACTGATCACGGGTCTTGAATTCGAGGGTCAGACTGGCCGTGAGTTCCAGACCTTGGGCTTCCAGCTTGACCGGAAACCTTGAACCCATCCGCATCCCGTCCTCGGCCTGCACGTTGTTGTTGAACGTGAACGATGCGGAACGGATGTAATTGATGATGTCCTTGTCGTCGGTGCCGGGGCTGGCGGTGTCGATCAGCCTGGCCGAGCTTACATGGAGCCCCGCAAACGGCACCGAGTCGAATGCGGACCCAGGGGGATTGAAGACGTCCTCGCTGGCGTCCTTCTGGGCGATGATGCTGGCCGTGAGGTCGGCCATCGTGTTGTAGGCGATGGACAGGGTAATCTGGCTTACGGCACAACCGTAGAACGCGTGAGTGTCGAAGTCCTTGCCAACCCGGACTGTCATGGAGTCCAAATCAGTGATGTCACCCCCAAAGTCCATGATGTGCAGGACTCCCGGAGACGCATCCAGTTTGGTCACCGTCGCGTCCTCAGCATGGGAACGGGTCAAGCCGTCGGCGATGGTCAGTTCTCCGGTACCTACGGCAGTAACCTTATGGATTTCTGAGCCACCGAAATCGCCACCGACCTGAACCAGATCGTTCTCCGCGAAACCAGCCTCAGTGTCCACCGATAGTGTGGTTGAACCCGCAGCGTGATCGACGTCCAACTCGGTATCAGTGCTGGATTTATTGACTGATAGCTGCTGGTAGTTCAGCTCGGGGACGGCCGCCCGGAAGAAAGCGCCTGCCCGCCACGTATCAACTACCGTCTCGATGTCACCCTGCGGGACATAGCTGGTCGGCACAATGGTTCGCTGGCCCCTGCCACTGGCGCCTGAGTAGATCAAGAAGGGGTTGCTAGGCGAATCAAGGGAGACTCGGTTTGGATCAAAGTAATATTTGGGGGCCGCGGAGGCCCCGTAGCTGGACTCGAACCCTATACTCAACGCGCGTCTGATTGCCATCTGGTGGTCTCCTTACGGTCTAGAAAAGCGGATGTCCCACGCTGCGGTAACCACTACCCATTCGGCGGGGTCTTCTTCACCGGCAACATCTGCGTCAAACTCGATGCTCTCTACTCTGGCGTCTGTAGACACACCGCCTAGAAATGGGTCCGCCATCAACAAGTCGGCCAGCCAGTAGGACAAGTCCTCCGCATTGTGCTTTCCCTGCGGACGGTCTCCGCTCCTCACCATGCAGCCGAACTGAACGGTCATCGTTGCTTGAAGCTGATGAACGGCGGTACGAGCAAACGCGACTGTTCGCGCTAATGACACCACTGCCTTGTTGGTTCGATGCGGGTCCTGATCGGTCGATCCAAAAAACTCGACGCCGGGCTGCTGCGAGACCAAACCCTCTTGAACGATTGAAACTACAGTCGCCCAAAGTGCGGGAACTGGGTTCTGGACTACGCTGCTCATGCTAGGGAAACAAGACCTTGATTCGTCCCGTCGTCCGACGACGGTATGGCGCCAACATCGCCACCACATCTGAGTCCAAAAGGCCAGACTCACCAGAGTAGGCATCGCCGTATCCGGTATCCCGGCGCTTGAACCACCTGGACGCAGTGAGCAGGACCGACTCCCTAACCACATCAGGAACGGCCGGCCAACCCCATCTCGCCACGACCTCTACCGACCTCCCGAATGGTGGGAACGAGGACAACTGCCCCTTTTTTCGGAGCTTGACCGAAAATTTCGGAACGCTGTTCAAGGGGTAGAGGTCGAAGTCGACTCCCTCGATTAAAGCTACACCGAAATCCCCGTCTCCACTCGTGTCCACTTTGAACGACGAGACCGAAACAGCATCGTCGATATCGAGCGTCATGCCAGAACGGCCATCGAAGTATCTGCCCTCGGGTTCTTGGCTAGCCAAGAACTGACGGTCGGCATGCCGACTCACGGCATCGGCTGCTGCGCCGATGAGCAGGTCCAGATAGCCGTCCCACTCAGCAGTAGTCAAAAACAGGGCTTGCTTGACCATATCCCGGTCGATGTAGTCGTTGAGAGTGACCGCTACCATGATTGGTTATGGCCTCCGGTAGACCTTGAAGGAATGAATTTTCACGTTTCCGGTGACTACGGAGACACCAGAGTAACCGTCAAATCGCGCCGTTTGCTCGTGCCGGAATAGTTCCCGGAAGTGCTGGTCTGTCTGGCGCTTCAACGAGGCGATTGCAGTCACGCCATTCATGTCGAGCCTGAGTGTGTGACGCTGGCCCGCTGGCACCAGGAGCAAACTGGAATTCGAGTAGCTGGTGGAGGCGACAAACAGCATCACCGGCTGGTAGTTGGGATGCTCCGGCTCCGCGCCAACAGCGGAAAAGCCAAATGTAATCCTGTCTGCGAATCCCGGCCTATCGGTTCCCCGGGCAAAAAGCCAGACTTCTCCGGTGCCGTGATTGCCGATCTCTACTTCAGCCTCGACAATCTGGTCCGCCCACAGATCCGTATCCGAGTGGTACATCCAAGAGTCTCTTTGGTCGGTGTCCTCGAAAATTGCGGCTCCGCCCTGTTGAGACCACTTGCTCGACCCTGGCCATTGAACCCACGGTGATCCAATCTCGTTGCCCTCACCGTAGGAGGTGAAGTCTTCGTCAACTACGATCTCAACTGGTGGCTCAACCAACAGCGCTGGAGGGGTGTCCAGGTAATAAAAGTGAGTTGCTTTCACTCTAACCGGGTTCACCAAAGGCGCACCTTGACCCTTGTGCCCCGCTATCCAGACCACCCGCAAGGACTCGTCAAAGTCGACCCTGTCAGGGTCAAAGAAACGGTACTGTGTCCAACGAGTCGGTGGGCCCGCTTGGTGGACCGTGGCTCCTTGCTTCTGACCGGCCAGTTGGTCATTGCCAAAGTAAAAGGCATTGCCAGTAATGTCCTCAGTGCCAGACACGTGAATGGACGGAGTGGTCTCACCGTCGACGTATATTTCCAGATTGCCTTCAAGAGCCTGGTGGCCATCCGGTGATTCACCAGACAGGACCATCGAATCCAAACTGCCCCTTCCCTGCACGTTCAGCAGCTCTGCCGAGCCGTAGGGTGCCACATCATCATGTGAGATGTGGCGTCCTTCAAGGTGGTTCATTCTTCCATAGTGTAGGGGGGCTGGGGTCTCGTGGTAGTAGACAATCGACCACAGACCCAGATGCGACGCGTCACCAACCTCCAGGGTCAAACGGATTTCATGGCCGAACGGAATGTCGATATACCTAAAGGCTCCCCTCTCGAAAGTTGCGTGGCCTTCGGGAACCCCAGGATCGCCCGGGTAAATTTTCCGGGTGACCCCAATGCGTTCAGCTTGGAACGGCGCGGCTTCGTGGGTATAAGCGAAGAACTGCGAGACCGGAGCAGCGATACTTGGGGAGGTCTGACCGTTCACGTAGACCTTGACCCAAGAATCGTCCTCGACGACGCCCTTGTCTGCACTCGTCAGGGCCACGAAAATCTGACGCACAACCCCGGCGCCTTCGATATGGGCGAGGGTAATCGTCTGACCTGCATCCGCTCTAGCGTATTCATGTACCTGAGACCGCAGCTTTCGGGTGGTGACGCCGGAGTTGGCCGAATGGCCTTCCCATACGGTCTTCTCATTGATCCTTATCGAAGCGTAGTAGTCCCCGTCAGGAACACCAGTGAAACGGTAGGCCCCATGTCCGCCATGCTTCAACCCGGTCACTACAGCCGTTCCCTCTTGATATTGCTGGTCGATAGGCTCAGGGTCTCCAGCCCCGGGCGGTGAGTCGAAAGCTTCTGCCCGCCAAAGCTTGACCTCCAAGCCGTTTCGGGCTTGGCCATTAACCAAAAGCGTTCCCTGAAGGATGTTCGCCGCCTGCGGCGGTGAGCTAACCACGGACTTCCCCTCCCCGCTCGTCAGCCACGCCCCCACCAGGGCCAACGCCGTGATCACCAGCAAAGCCACCGCCCCGACTATCCTCTGCATGGTCCACCTCCAAGATAGAGCAATAGTGTGAGCGTACCAGCCTTTTCTCGATCACGGGATATCTTTGGTCGACGTTCATTGGTTATTGGTCCTAACCAAGCACGATGGCCTCACTGTCGTCGTCGGCTGGCGCCCTCCGGGTCCGTCGAGGCCGTTCACGTTCCGATTCATCCTTGAGAGCGGTCTGAGCTCCTGACATGGGCTCCGGCTCCAGCAGTTCCAGGGACACTTGGTCTCCGTAGAGGGTCTGGAGAATGGACGCCTCTTCCGAGCTCATCTGGTAGATGGCCGGCGGCGTCGAGAAGGACACGCCGCCGAACACCAGGGTCCCGCGCCGGGCAATACCCCGGTAACGCATACGCTCCTCCCTACCGGCTCAGCCAGGTCACCAGCAAAACGGCGCCGCTGGTGTCCGTCGTGCTCAGTTGAATGTTTCCGTCCGACGTGATGGACGCTTCACTAAGCAGGTCCTCCCCATCCCAGGTCCGGATGTTGGGGTCACCTTTAGCCCGAATCCACCGAAAAGGTGAGTGTCGCGGCGGGTTGAATGGGTAAGAAAGTGCTCCTGTGCATCTGGGATAATGGTTTTCGAGACAGAAAACCAACCAGAAACAAGGAGCACCCAATAGATGCTACCACGCAACCACCCCGACGGCATCCACATCGCCTTCGACGACCACCGCCTGGTCAACAATGCCGGGCTGATCCTTCCCGCCACGTTGGCCTTGCACCTGGGCCTGCCCCAACTGGTTGACCGGCACTTGGACCTGGGCTGGGCCCCAGGCCGAGCCAACACCGGCGACAAGATCATGACGCTGGTGGCTTCCGCGCTGGCGGGCGGCGACTGCATCGACGATGCCGATGTGTTGCGCACCGGCAGGACAGCCTGCACCCTGGGCAGTGTAGTCAAGGCGCCCTCCACCTTGGGCACCTTCCTGCGCAGTTTCCGGTGGGGCCACGTCCGCCAACTGGACCGGGTGAGCCGCCAGTTGCTGGCCCGGGCCTGGGAGGCTGGGGCCGGACCCGGCGACGGGCCCCTGACCATCGACCTGGACTCCACCATCTGCGAGACCTACGGACTGGCCAAGGAAGGAGCTCGCCACCACGGCTACACCGGTGCGCGGGGCTATCACCCGCTGCTGGCCGTCGCCGCCGGAACCGGCGACGTGCTGATGGCCCGCCTGCGCGAGGGCCGGGCCTACACCGCCCGCGGCGCCGCCCACTTCCTGCGTGAAACGGTGGGGCGGGTGCGCTACGGCGGAGCCAGGGGCCAACTCACGGTGCGGGCCGACAGCGGCTTCTATACCCACGCCGTGGTCGCCGTCTGCCGCCGGATGGATGTCCGCTTCTCCATCACCATCCGCCAGCGCACCCGCCTGCGGAATCTCATCGAGGCGATACCCGAAGAGGACTGGACGCCGATTCCCTACTGGATGGACGGCGCCGATGTGGCCGAGACCACCTACACCCCCTTCCAGAGTGAGCCCGACGCCGCGCCGGTGCGGCTCATCGTCCGGCGGGTGAAGCCGGCGCCCGGTTCCCAACTGGCTCTCTTCGCCACCTACAGCTATCACGGCTTCATCACCGACCGGGACGGAGAGACCCTGGAACTGGAGGCTGACCACCGCCGCCACGCCGAGATCGAGAATGCGATACGCGACCTCAAGTACGGCGTGGGGCTGAACCATCTCCCCTCGGGCCGCTTCGCTGCCAACGGCGCCTGGCTGGCGGTACAGGTGATGGCCCACAACCTGGCCCGCTGGACAGCCCGCATCGGCCTGGGTCAGCAGATCGTGACCACCAAGACCCTCAGACGACGGGTCTTTGCCTTGGCCGGACGGATCACCCGCTCGGCACGCCGGATCACCCTGCATCTTCCCCAGCGCTGGCCATGGGAAACCCAGTTCAGTCGCGCCCTGGCCCGACTGCGAGCCATTCCACTCCCAGCCTGATTGCTCCTGTCCGCTACTGACCCGCCATCCGGCCAACCGAACGCCCCGCCAACTCGCGCCAGTCCGGTCCGCGAGCGCCTCTTGCCGTGTCCTATCCCGCCATCCCCCTCACCACAGCCACTGTAAGCCGCCATCGGCGCCCCCCAAAGCGCCTGCAGACCGCCGCCAGCCTCCCGTCTACCCAAATTCGAGCCCGGATCATCGCGCCTGTAACTTCCTCACCCCCCTTCCGCTGTCCTCACGCCGTCCATCGGTGTCCACCGGTGGATTCGGGTTTAGTCAGAGTGAAATCGAGCTTCACGACCCCCGCCAGGGCGTCACCGGTCTCGATTCCCGCTACCGCGATATCGGTGTCGGTGGCCGCGCCGTTAACGACCGTGCTCGTCAACGATTCTGGGCGCACCATCCCTACGAACTGGGTCTGGAGATCGGTCACCCTGTCCTGAAGCTCCGCCAGAATATCCCGGAGGACGCTCTGGTTCAGGTGCGCTCCGCCGTACCCCAGATTGAAGGGTATTTCTCGGAGGGTCATATCAACCTCCAGGACTATGGGGAGTCCGGCATCTTGACGTTGATCATGGTCGCGTAGGCGTCCGGGTCCTCGACGTTCGCGTCGCCCCGCGCCCCGATGGTTAGCTCGAACATCCGCTTCCGGGGCCGGTACTCCACGTCGATGGTCACCTCACGCTGGAAGCCGGTCACCAGGTTGACCGGGTGGACCAACATGCAGTCCGTGACGTGTTCGACGTCGTTGTCGGCTCCGCCCACCATGTCCCGGGTCTCGTCCCGCAGCATCGGGACCGTCACCACCGGGACGCCCTGGTAGAACACCGGCACGGCCTCGAACAGGGCGCGGTCTCCCAGGGGTGTCGAGCGTTCGCCCAATTCCTCCCGGTAGCGTTGCTCCAGGGTGGAGTTGACGTAAAACCTCCACTCCGCCTTGGGCCGGGAGTTCAGAAGCGAGGACGGGATGGACTCCAGCAATTCCGAGAATATGGCCCTTGCGCTGTCGGCCTGGGCGCCCTGCTTGTCGATCAGGTGGTCGCTCAGTAACAGCCAGCCGTCGTGCGGCGTACCGCCCAGGTTCTCCCGGAAGGCGTCACCCGCCTTCTCAGGGTCGGGGAATGATGGGTTGGTGGACTCATCGGCGCTGCCGTAGAGGAACAGTTCCTCCATGTCGCGGGAGTGCAGCATTCCCATGACCTCGACGATGGTATTCTCCAGGTTGTCTCCCTCGATGTTGTCCTCGATGGTCTGGCGGGACCAGTCCTCCGCCGCCAGCAACTCGCCCGCGATGAGCTGGCGTTGGTTGAAGCTGATGGCTCCAGCCAGGTCCACGTCCGCCCCCTCGTTCGGGAACTTCATCACGCGGCCCGAGTGGACGAGACGGTCGATGTTCCGGGTGTTGGTGGTCATGGGTAGGCGGCGGGCGTCGTTCATGACGACGGACCGCTCGACCACCGATTGAAGATACCGGTTGGCGGTCTGGGGCTGCATAATGCTGTCCCCCAGGTTGCCCGTCAGGATGGCGTACACCGCCACGTCCAAGGGATATCGCTTCAGGTACTCGCGGGAGTTGGCTAGCGCCGTGGTTATCTTGAGCCTCCGTTAGTCGTTTCTGTGGTTGGGCAACCGGACTTAGGTCCTGTGACCGTTAGCCGCGGACTCTATGCGCCGGGGCTGGGAACCGAAGTTGGCCCAGGAGACTCGGGACTCTGTTTCCTCGGCCTCGTTCGCAGGTGTGGAAGTGCGGCCAACCGGCACCGCCCCGCTACCGGAGAAGCGGGCCTGGCGGGTCTCCAACGCCGCCACCGACTGCTTCAGCGGTCCGATGCTGGCCTCTACCAGGGGCCTGATCTGGTCCACGAGGATGCTGGTCATCTTCTCCTCGATAACTGCCATGATCCCCGCGGCCAGTTGTTCGCTGAGGCCGGTCGCCCCACTGGACCCCTCCGGGTCTTCCACCGGGGCCTGTTCCGGCTCTCCGTTGGTCTGCCCTGCGTCAGACGGCTGCTCCTGTACCTGTTCTGCGGTTGGCGGTTGCTCTCGCTCGTTCGCCGGGGCTGTTCCCGCGCCTTCGGCGGGCGGACTCTCTTTCCGCTGTTCCGTCCCCGGTATCTGGGGCTCCGGGGGATTTTCCTCGTTGTACGCGATGGCTCGTTGGATGTTCCTCATGGCGTCTCCACCTTCTCCACTGGACTGGTGGTCCTCGGGCCGCGTGATGACCGCCGCACCGTCCGGGGCGCGGCGCATGATGACGTAGGTGGCCTTGTTCACAGCGGGGGAGTCCACGAGCGAGACCATCGTGATGTCCCACTCGTCGGCCTTCATCTTCTGCCGCCGGGGGCCTGGCCGTCCTGTTCCGCATACGCCCGGTTCGCCTGGGAGTCTGCCCAGGTGAGCTTCACGGCGAACATGCTGTAGCCCTTGAGCTTGCCGGACTTCACTTCCTCCCAGACCTCATCGTCCAGCACGCGGCTTCCCAGCCACCAGGAACCACCCGGGACCGTCTCGCCGTAGACCGTGTACTCGTCCTGCCCGCCTTCCTTTGCGGTCGGGAAGTAGTAGCTCTCCACGGGAGCCGCCACTACCTTGGTCGTGTGCATGTAGTCGATATGGCGGGACTGTTCCATGTAGCGGTAGGCCATGAGCCGGATGTCGTCCGCTTCCCAGATGTCCCCGAAGGCGTTATCGTCGCCGGGTGTCAGCACCAACCCCCCCGACGTAGCGTTCCTCTTCGCGGTAGATGCGGAACGGGACTTCCAGCAGACAGCCCTCGTCTCCAGCGGCCTTCATCTGGGCGCCACGTTCGACGGCGGACTTTTCGGGGCCCTCTTGGAGGTCGAGCAGACGGGCGGTGGCGCGGACGAAGTCCTGGGCCACTCCTGGGAGACCCCGGCGGTCATCGGTGTGCGAGGCCGCTGACTCGCCGGGGTGCCGGGCGGGGACGAACTCCTGGAATACTTTCACGGGAGCGACGAAGGAAATCATGCCATCCTCATCGACGCCGTAGTTGGCGCTGTACAGGCCATTGGGGTACTCGATGATGATTTTGTCCGGGTAGACGTAGAGGGACCAACCGGGGTCTACGCCGGGGGCCGACGCCTTGGCGAACCAAGCGTCCCTGACCCGCTGGACCTGCTGCTCCAGGGAAAGTTCCTGGTAGCGGATGGTGCTAACTGGCATTCGTGACCTCCCACGGGCCGCTGTTGCTTGCGCTCAACCTGCTTCGGTCTCCTTCATCAGCGCAGCGCAAACGGCATCGGGATCGTTCACGGAGTCCGATATCGAGATTGCGGCGACACAGGCGTCGAAGTCCGGGAACTCGCAATCGTGACCGAAGGGCATCCACGCTCCCCAACAAAAAAGCCCCGCACACAAACGGCAACCGCGCTGCGATCTCGTTGCAGCGCGGTTGCCGTTCAGCCTTTCGGCTGATGGTGCGGGGCTACTCAACCCGAATCGGTGTCTATTCGGAGGAACCCATCAAAACCCTGGGGCTGATTGTTAAGAGTTCTGCACCCTCAGTGGTCTGTCCCCTCTATCCTAACTCAAGGGCATTCGGGGTTGTCAACACCACTCTGTCAGACTCCACCTTTTTACGGTGAAACTTGGGGGTTCCGGGAGCGTTGGGGCAACGGAGGCCAAGAGAAAAAGCCCCGACGCCACCGCCGAGGCTTTTTCTCGGGAAACGCAGGGGATTAGCCCCTGGGGATGAGTCTATTTTAGGGGACGGGATTCATGGGTTGTTAATGGGTCTTCTATGCCAGCTATGAAACTTTCCTTGTTCAGCTCCATCGCCTGATTATCGCATGCGTACCTATAATCCCAGCGCGTCTCTACCGAGTCTTCGCGAGGTGTCACACAATGTAGGCCACCCATTACGAATCCTGTGATCTCGGCAACTTGTCCAGATGATAGTTTGATATTTCGCACGTTTTCCAAGGATTGGTTACTGACTTCATTGATCGGCTCCATCTCGAAGTTGAACGGGGGAATATTCGGGCTACTCACAGGCAAAGCGATTACCAGTTCGCTTTCGTCGGACAACCATATATGAGTGCCCGCGTTCGCATGATGGGTCCCCGTGGATCCCTGGACTTCGACAGCTACCTGAAATCCCATGTTTTCTTGGATACGTTTAGTCACCTCGAATAATTTACAGGCCTGTGGGTTCCCATCACGGCTAAACATCCGCATGAGGCTTTTTTCTGGGATGCCCGTAAGCTCACTTAGCCCGCTGAACCCAAGTGTTGAGTTGATGAAGTCGCGCATCACGCCCTTACCGGTCTTGATATCGCCCCCGATCATACACTCTATGGCTTCTGCAAAGAGCTCGTGCCCATAGCTTGGATCACTCTGAATTCGAGCCTTCACGGTCTCCTTGAAGCTCCGTGTAAGTGGCATCGTTCCTCCTCCTCTGTCTGTTGACCTAACCCTCCTGTTGTCTACGTTCCTTGTACTTTCTCCAATGAGCCCTCGCCACCAAGATGTCTCGCTGTTGGCGTGATTTGGTCCCGCCTCCGAGTAGAATTATCAGGGTTGGTCCATCCCATCCGAAGTAGATTCGGTAACCAGGCCCAAAGTTGATTCGGTATTCCATAACGCCGTCACCAACGCCGACTACGTTGGACATATTCCGTGCTTCGATGCGGTTCAGGGCCGACTCAACTTTACGAAATGCTTCACGGTTAAGATCGTCGAACCATCGACCGAACGGACTTCGGTCCGATTCATCCACGTACTCGCGAATCTCTATGGAACTGCCGTCGTCCAGCAACCACATCACCCCCAGCGCAACTCGGCATCCAATGGAGTAAGTGTAAGGTAACGTATATGTAACGAATTGACAAGGGCGGACTCAGAGAAGTTAAGGAAACGTCGCTCCGAACTACGTCCAGTGCCTAAATGGTTCTGGAGGAGGGCGTTGTTAAGCTACCCTCCGGTCTCAATCATCCCTGAGAAATCTCGACAGGGTTCTGCTCACCACAGGCCGGGCATGTGATTACCGCTTTGCCGGGACCGTAGAATCTGGACCGGTGGCCCCGGTAACGCACCAAGACCACGAATCCATAGTCCTAAGCCAACCCGCGCCCACATCTCTCGCAGTGGACAATCCTGGCCTCCGCGACTAACCTCGCCAACCGATCGCTCCTAAGAACCTATGCCAACTCCCGTCTGGCGCCATTCCCATGCTTAATCGCCTGCCGCTCTTTGGGGAGCCGTCTCAACCAGCATGGTTGGTCCCAACGATTTGCTGTACATACTTCCGGGCCGCCATTCATTCGCAATCGTCCTCGTGGACCGGGGCTCCATTATTGCGTATACTCCTGCGAGTAGTCGCCGACAAACAGTACCCGCACGTTACAACGAAATCGCTCTGGTTTTTCATCATTCTCTGTACCAAGGGTTCCGTACTCACAAGGGTGAGAAGCAAATTCGCCACCGTCTCGGGGTCCGCGCACATCGCCTATTTTGCCCTTGGCCATGGCGACTCCGTTACCATTATTTAGCCACCGCCTTGAGCCCCACGCGGACTCACCTTGCAGCCTTCACAGACGTTTGGCAGGGAATCCTCGCGCATCGCTCCTTCCTTCGCAATGAGTTCGGCGTTCTGCGTGTTCACCGGCATCGTCCACTCCCTGCCGCACTTCAGGCATTTGTGCTTCGCGGATATGATTGCCATCATGCCCTCCCGACGAACGGGGTCTGCTGCACTAGTACCGCGTCAGGGTGAATTCGATGGGTAGGTACGGCGACGCTTGTGCCGGGCATCGGTGGTAGACGGTGCCTCGATTGCATACACATACTTTCTAGTATCCGTCAAAAATAGCCGGACGCGGTACTAGCTCGGACCGGAGCGGGAAATACGCGGTACCGGCACACCGGCAGGCAATCCATTCGCCAATGGCCCCGTCCCGGTCCCCCGGATGAAGCAGCCCGTTCGGGAACCTCTCCCCGCGCTTCACCACGAGGCCATGATGGGCCACATGCACGGGCCGGGTCCTGCTGTCCTGGGCCGCGATCCACTGGACGAATTCCACCTCCGCCGTTTCCATCGCCAGGAAGTTGCCCCGGTTGGCCGCGCTGTTCACCTCCGTCCGGGCGATGCCTTCGGCCTGCTGGGACGAGATATCACGGATGACTCCCCGCAGGTTCTCGCCTATCTCGCGGGTTCCCAAGCCTTCCTCGACGCCACGGAGCAACACCCTACGCACGTCTCCGGTAATGCGACTCATCAATTGGTCACTGGCGCGAAACGACAGGTCCCGCAGCACCTCCAAGGCGCGGGGCTCCACCATCTCCCACGAGACCTGAATCCCGGAGCGGTCCAGAATCCGCGCAGCCTGCCGTCCAAACCCATCCCTTGCGGCCTCGACGTAAGCGTCCCGGTAGGCACCCTGCAACCGTTCCGTCACCAGTTCACTGTCCGCGAGTAACGCGCCGTTCACCTGCACCTCGTTCACCACACTAATCGCACCCGCGTCCAGCAGCCCCAACAGAGTCGAGCCAATGTCTCCCAGCAAGGGAGTGAGCGCTCTCTGGAGCCGCTGTGCCTGACGCCGCTGCCTCCGAGGAGTACGGTAGAACGCGGGCAACACTCCACGTTGCGCCAGGGTTGCGGTCAGGGTCGTCAACCGGCGCTCCTCTAGGGTTAACACGTATCCTTCTGATGATGCCCGTTCATCAACATCGTCCTGATGATGCCGTTCCGCTCGGCGAACAGCTCCTCCTCGACACCCGCGGCGAAGTCGCCCAACGGACGCCCAGCCCAATAGTATTCGTCCAGCTCCGGCCTATCCTCTATCCGAAGGCCATGCAGGGTCTCGATGGCTTGGTTGGGCGTGGCCAACCCGGACGCGACCATCTTGACCCATGCGTCCACCTCCCGGTTCCGGTCGGACGTGTCAAGCTGCTGGAAGCTGAGTGACCAGTTCTCAATCTTAAAGCCCTGCCGGACTATCAGGCGGTTCACCCTCTCCTCCAGCACCTCCCGTCCGGGATCTACCTCTTCCGCCTTGTAGATTTCCTCGGCCTCCTGAATGTTGCTGCCGCCAAGCTGTCCGGTAACCGCGAGGCCCAGCCGGTACCCGGGAACCGCGTGGGCAACCAGAACCTCGTTCCGGGCGTCCTCCCGCAACAGCCTGAAATGGCCTTCACGGACCTCCACCGCCAGGCGCTCGAACCTGATGGTGGGCTTGTTCTCCCCCGTGGGGCCCGCGGGCAGGGTCAACACCAGGGTCCGGTGAGGGTTCCCCCGCGCCGTGGCGAAGAAGTCACGGATCACCTGGATGGGTCTCGTCCGGCAGGTCATCCTCCAGGCCCTCAATCAGGATTGCGTACTGCGGCACAGCGGAATTGGAAAAGAACCGGACGTTGAAGTCGCGGGCCAGAAGGTCCAGCACTATGGAGCCAATGGCCGGGGTTACGTTCGGGAGGCCGTAGAAGTCGTCAGTCGGCGTATAGGTCGAGAAGTGGACTAATTCGGACGCCCTATCCAGGACCGGCAGGCTGCCGAAGGGGTGAATATCTCCCGTATTCACATGGACATCGACCTCCAGCCCGAACCGTTTGAACCACAGGGCATTGTTGCGGCCTTCCTGCCAGCGGTAGCGCACTCGGTCCTTGTGGGGCCTTATCTTCGACCCCTGGACTTGGGCGAACCAGCGTGGCAAACCCTCCGCCCGGTCCTCCCGGACCACCGCCAGGTAACCGTTCCCGATGGTGTCCAGGTCGATCAGCACCCGTTCCATCACCTCGCTGAGAGACAAGTATAGCGGGACCGGCGGGTCAATCTCGGCGGAGTCGGTGAAGCCCTCAACCGCGCCGTTCCAGAAGAAATTATCCAGCTGTTCCCATTCTTCCTGGGCTCCAGGCGGTTCCTCGTCTTCCCCGAATTCCCGCGTCAGACTCCAACCGTGACCAACCTGGTCCCTGGACTTCACCCGGACCGCGTTCCTGTGCCACGTGGATTCGTTGTAGAACTCGGCAAGCCGGTCCAGGTCGAGGGGAGGGTTGACCATGCCGTTCCGCCCCGTCTTAGTGTTCCTTGGGGCTGGGAATTGGTAGCTCCGGTACGCGGTAATGGCTTCCCCGACATCGATCACGTAAGCCCGCATTTCCGCTGCCATCTCTCTAACTCCTTACGAGGTGTATGCCCTGGCCTGGGAGCGTCCTTTAGCCCGTCCACGCACCACCTCCAACGCGGCGTAGGAGAGGCAATCAACCTGGTCGTCATGCGCTCCGTTGGGGAACGCCAGCAGTTCGTCCTCCAGGTCGCGCAGCCACGGCGCCCCCGCGAGAAAGTAGACCGTACCGGCGGACATCCGCGCCGCCGCCGGTTGAGCCCTGACCCATTTGTCCGTGTCGGGCTTTAGCTCCCTTACCGGCAACCCGGCGCGTGTCGCCGCCTGGAACACGCTCTTGCCCTCGACCCCCATATAGCCGGGTTCCAGTCTTGCTTAGACCTGGGTCATCAGCGGCACGATGTCCGGTGACTCTACCCGAATCCGAGTGATGTCCAGACACAACAGGTCTCCCTCTTTGGTTAGCACCCACGTCGCAGCGACAGTGTAATCCGCCCGTTCTCTGATGGACGAGGCGGTGTCCACGGTACTGAAGCGGAAGCAATCAGACTGGTTGACATACACGGGTCCCTGGGGCGTCGTCAGAGCGTAGGTCTCGGAGTCCAGGTCGGTGCGAAAATATCGGAAGTCCTGGGCCAAGAACACAGACCCGCCCATCGGAGCTGGGCGCTGTTGGTAGAGCCCGGTCCACTCCTGGGGGCCGATGGCCAACCGGGTGGCCGCCAACGCCCCAGCGTCGTACCGATCCGGCCGTAGCGGGTCATCCAGGTCCCGTCCCAGAGGGTCGCCGGCTTCGGCCAAGGCGGGGAGCCGGATATGCTCCCACTGGTCCGAGGGCAACTCGGGGTCGTCCTCCGCCATTCCATTCAACAACATGCCCACCAAGTCTTCCTCGTGCCAGCGGGTCTGCACCACGATGATGGAGCAGCCGGGGCGCAGCCGGGTCCGGGCGGTAGAACGCCACCACTCCCATAGGTGACGGCGCACGGCGCCGCTGTTGGCCTCCTGCCGGTTCTTCAGAGGATCGTCGATGATCAGCAGGTCGAAGCCGTGGCCGGTGAAGGGGCCGCCCACTCCCGCCGTCATCATTCCTCCTCCGGCGGTTAGCTCCCACAGCGAAGCGCCGCTCAGGTCCTGCCGCACCCTGACCCCCAGCTCAGGAGTAGCCATGATGGTGTCCCGGGCCTTGCGGCCCCAGTTGGCCGCGAACTCGGCGGCGTAACTGGCCAGCCCCACCCGGCTCGTCGGCCAGTTGGCCAGGAACCACACCGGCGTCCAGTGGCTCAACAGCTCCGACTTGCCGTGTTGGGGCGGCAGGGAGACCAGCAGCCGGATGGGACCTTCCGCCAGGGCCGCCACCTTGCGGGAGACCAGGTGCAGGTGGGGTTGGCGCACCCACAGCCCATTAGACCACCTGGCGCCCGTTGCCGCTGGGGTGGCCCTCCAGGCGTTGGCTAAGAGCGTCAAGCGTGTCTCTTGTCTCAGCTTCGTCGAGGGCATTGGTAATCACCGTCAGGTCTTGCTGGATCGGTCCTCCCTCTGGCCGCTATGCTCCTGCCGCACCGGGGCGTCCAAACCCAGCAGCTTTGCCTTGCGCTCCTTGATCAACCGACGCTCCGCAATCCATCCTCGGTCGTGGCTCAAGGCGTACCCCCGGATGCAGTCCCGTTCCATGTCGTTGAGTTCGGCCAACTCCTGTGCTTTGATCGCCACCGGGTCGTCGATCAACTCCTTGCGCCACATCTCCCGCAAGGCCTTGACGTCGTTGCTGATGGTTTTGCGGGAGACTCCCTCACGGCGGGCCATCTCCTCCTGGGTGGCGTGCCCCATCAAGAAACCGGCCACCCGGCGGCGGCGGGCTTCGATCGCTTGTCTCTGCTCTTGATTTTGGGCCAAAGCCTAACCAATCTCCGAAAAATGTGAAGTCGTCAGGCTCAAAATGTGAAGTCATAACGCCTAAAGTCAGATGCTCAGGGAAAAGCTCCGGCCTGCCCTCGGAGTGACCGTCCCAGGTCCGTACTTGGCGTTGATCCGGTCGTAGCACTGGAGCCGGCGGGCCTCGGTGCGGGTGTGGGCGATGCCACCCTTGGCCCAGTTCGCACCCAGGACCGGCGCCCACCTCATGTCCTGCCAGATGATCCGGTCCTTGGCCTGGGACTGGAGGCAGATGTCCAGGTCCTCCATCAGGTAGAGCTGAGCGTCGTAGTGCAGCGACGGGTCGCTGATGCCGGTGACCGCCCTGATCCAACCCCTCAGACCCACCGGGTTGGAGGGGTTGCGGGTCTTGGGGTCGGCCTTGTGCGCGTAGCCGAAGACATGGGCCCCGGCATCGTTGCTTGCGATGTAGGACTCCCAGAAGATGGCAACGATGTCCTCGGAGTTGGTGACGAAGGAAGTCCGCCAGTGCATCATCGGCATCATTGCCAGGAAGTCGTCGTCCATCTGGATAAAGAAGGGCTCGGTGGAGGGGTCCCACACTTCGTGTAGCATGAAGTTGCGGACCGCCGCGATGGACGGAAGCTCGCCGCAGACGTGGAACTGGCCGGGTTGGACGTTGGCTTTCTCCGCCGCCGCCCGGTACTGGTCCACCTGCTCCCCGTCGTTGACCACGACATGGGCCTTGGAGTAGAGCGGGTTCTTGAGGATTTCCTGGGGCCGCTGGTGACTGGGGATGACGATCTTGAAGGGCGGTTCAGGCATTCTTCAGCACCCTCCCAAGGTACTCGGAGCCGTCGATGACCCGGGTGCGGCCGACCACTTTAGAGTTGTGGAACAGGTCGATGGCCGGGTCGTCAATCCCGAAGTGGTCGATGGCGGATAGCCAGTCCAGGTCGGTGCGGAACAGCAGCATCACGTAGTGGTACTGTTCCCCAGGGACCAGGTGGACGGCGCTGACCTCGGGCTTCTCCCGGGCCTCGGGAGCGGAGCCGCCGAACATTGCCAGGAACTCCTCGTCCTTACCAGCCAGGGCCTTCACCAGATCGTCCTGCTCTTCGAGAATCGTGCGGAGCAGGTGGGCGTACTCCCTCTGGTCCACCTCGGCCTGGGCGGTGATCGAGTCGATAGACGCCAGGGCCGCGCGTTCCGATGCCTCGTCTAGGTCCACCACCAGCACCGGGACCTCGGTGATCCCCGACTCGATGGCCTCTTGCCGCCTCAGATGTCCGTCTATAAGTCTTCCGGTCTGCTGGTTGTAGAGCAGGGGTTGCAGCCACCCCAGGGACTCCAGGGCGGCGTGCAGGGCCCTCCGTTGGGCCTGGGGATGGTGACGGGGATTGAGCGGGTTCTCCGCTAGTTCGTAGGGGTCCATCCACACGAGGGTCAGTCCGTTAGACGAGGGGTTGTTGGCTTGCATTGCCTCCTCTGCCTCCACTCGGCCTTGATTGGGTATAACGCCAGGGCCGGCCTTCCACCAGGTACTCCTGGGCCTCGGCCTTGAGTTCACTGGCCAAAGGCTCGAGATCCGTGTTCACCGGGGTCACCGCGATCCCCTCCTCCAGCCAGTGCTTCACGCCGCGCCCCATCCGCCGTCCTCGTCCGGTGTGCTTGTCCAGGGCGTTGTCCGGTATCTCGTACCGCTCCGATTGCTGATAGACGCACACCGCCAGGTCGTCGCAGATGCGGGTCTTGGACGCCTGGCACATGGCGATGATCGCGTGCATCAGGAACAGCCGGTAGCTGTCGTTCCGCCTGTCCCAGGCGTCGTGGTAGTTGTCGGCCAAGGCCGAGATCAGCAGGACCAGGGCGTTCCCTTCGGAAGTGGGTCCGATGTCCTCGGACACGATCACCTTGAGCCGGTTCCAGAGGTACTTCCGCTCTGGGGCGCCGCACGCCTCGATCTCCACCGCCCAATACGCGGCCTCCCTCGAATCGGCGGCGCGGATGCGTTTTTGCAGGGCGGACACGCACTCGCCGAAGGGGTAGCCGCCCGGTGTTTGCTGACTGAACATGGTCATCTCTACTTCACCTCCATCTTAGCACCCGCCCTCCCGTGACTTTCAAGCGGGTATTGTCGCTCGATCAAGCCGGGAGCAGGCCCCCGATCAGGCCGGGGCAGGCCCCACCCTATCGCTGGTGGTGTCTGTGTCAATCCCAGGGACCGGCGAATGTTCGTCACTAATATGACTTGGGCTAATTGAGCCGTTCCTGTCGTGGCCGGTCCGGAGACTCGAAGGGCTCGGACCACCTGGGGATGACCCGACTCAAGATTCCAGGGGTGCTGGCCGCTCAACCCGGCCATGACTATGTCTCCCGGGCCAGTTGGCGCATCCGCACGTTCTGGAGGACGCTCTTGATCCGTGAGAGGCCGCGGACCGCCTCGTCCACCTGGGCCTCCACCAGCACCGGCTCGGTGGCCAACGCCTCTTCCAGAAGGCCGGGGTTCTGCTCCTCCAGCCGGTGGAGCCGGTTGAGGGTCAAGGCGATGCGGCTGAACGCTTCGCCGAAGGTCCGCACCGCCTGCCGGTGCTCCTCGGATACCTGGGTCTCAGGCATCATGTCGGACTGGTTCTCCTCGACGTAGACCCGGTGGCACAGCTTGTTGACTTCAGTGGCGTTCAGTCCTTCGGTGGCGATGGCCCGCAGGACCCTCGACTGGCCATTGGGGGAGAGCTTGGACATGTCGTAACACATGCCCGGCTTGAGATGCCCCCTGGCCAGCAGGTCCAAGACCTCCTCGCGGACGTTCAACATCTGCACCCGCCAGGGGATCTGACCGGGGGCCATCCCCGTCGCTTCGGACAGGTCCCTGAGGGTGAACCCCTCATCCAGCATCTTCTTGAGCGCCCGCGCCTCTTCGACAGGATTCAGGTCCACGCGCACGATGTTCTCGATAAGTTGGAGCTTGGCGGAGTCGGCCACGGAGAGGTCCTTGCGGACGATGGCCGGGATGGTCTCCCAGCCCAGCTTGCCGGCAGCCCGCCAGCGGCGCTCTCCAGCGATGATGATGTACCGGAGGTCATGCGCCTTGCTGTCCGGGGCGGGGCGCACTATGATGGGCTGCAGGAGTCCGGCGCAATCCAGGCTCTTGGCAAGCTCCTGGATTGCTTCCGCGTCGAAGGTCTTCCGGGGCTGCTCCGGGTCCGGTCGGATCGCACCCCACCGGACCCTTACTACGTTGTTAATCATTGCGTTCGGCATTCTCTTCCTCCTTCATCGCATCCTCTATGGCTCTTGCCAGGTCGATGTACCCGTAAGCGCGTTCCACCGCGTTGAGGTACTCGCGTTTCCGCTCCGGTGAGAGGTGCCGCCAGCGGTTGCCCCGCCTTCCAGACCTCTCCCGTTCGTCGTAACGCCGGGACACATCCCCGATGGTCACGGCGTAGACGATGGCATCTTCTTCCCCGGCGTCTCCGGGTTTCTCGTCTGACAGGACTTGCCAGCGGGTCACTCCATCTCCTCCTGTTCGTCGTGTCAGCCTGGGGACTGCGCCCCCACCCTCTCCTCCGTTCCCCTTCGGGGTCAATCCCCCTGTGACCGAGAGTTTCAAGGCCGATTCGGACCGTCTTGTAGGTGACGCCCATACTGGTTCCGAAAGCGGACCCGTTCCTCGGGTGTTCCATCCTTCAGTGGCCGAAGCTTCGCCTTACAGCCCTGGCAGGTCACGTCGAATATCGACGACGCAATCAAGCCGACCTCGCCGCAGAGCGTGTGGACTCCATTACTCTCCACCTTCCCGTAGTGCAGCGGCGATTCCCCGATGTCAGTCGGGGGAGGGCAACAGGTTTCGCAGGTCTCATCGTGCCCCTGGCTTTGGCAACGGAGCACAGCCTGGATTTCCTCGCCGATCATGATGCGGGTTGTCCGGTCCCCCTCTGCCTTTTCGTGGTGGTCGTGCGCGTTCATTTGTTCCTCCCGTAGGTCCGGCTTGGTCTCTTTTCTGGCTCCCGGTCTAGCCGCCAGCGGCCTCGGTGCGATTTGCGTCGGCATGAGCGCGGCGGTTCACCCGGCCACTGTACTTTTTTGTCCAGCCCTTGACGCGGCGGTGAACGATGGTGTTGGTGGCGCGGCGGCCAACGATCTCGCGCTCCTTATTGGTGGTCATCTCAAATTCCTCCAGTCCGGTTCAGGTCTCTCCCACCCTCATCTCCGATGCGCTGTTGGGTCAACCCCCGAGCGGTAGAGAATCAGAAGGGCGGCGGTTTCGCCGCCCCTGCTACTTAGACTCCGCGGGAGCGGTTGAACTCGTGGTCTACTGTCCTACGGTAATCCTCGGCTTCCACCGTGGCTTCGTCGCAGAACGGGCACTCGCAGTCCTCCCTGTTCCACTCGTGACCGGCGGCCTCCATGTCCTCCTGGACACGCAGCTCCGCTGCCTCCCGCCGGACATCCTCCCTGTCGCTCCAGTCCATCTTCGGCGCCTCCTTTATTGGTGTTGCTGGACCTGTCCAGCACGCTCCCCACCCTCCTCAGGGGGTTCCCGGAGTTCAATCCCAGAGGCCCTGGAAGTTTCCAAGTTGCTCTCCCGAATTTCTCGATGGTCAATATTGGATAATGCCGCTTAATCTAGGGCAGGTTCGTGGTCTCAGATGGGCTTGGGGCCCCCGGGGGGAGCGTCCTCTCCCGCCACTTCCCTTCTCCGGGGACATGCCCGGATACCTGGTGACCTGCCGCGCGGCCTCCTTTGATGGGTTCTGCGGTCCGCCGGAGGCGGATGCCGCGCGCCCCACCCTCCCCGCCGGTCACCGGTGAGTCAATCCCCCAAAGCGCCCGAATTTTCCGCCCCATTGGAAATGCCAGAAGGGACGCAGGTTGTTCCCGCGTCCCTTCCAGCAAGGAGAGTTGGCCGCACGGCGAGTTGCAAACGCCGCTGTCAGAACAGTTCTACCAACTCCCGCTCCAACTGTCCTTGACTCCGGGCCGGGGCGTTCCGGGGTCCGCCAGAGACGGATTCCGCTGGCTGTCCCTCCAGGTACAACTCTACCGCCAAGCGGTGCTTGCACCAGCCGTCTAAGGATTCTCCCCGATACCGGAAGTCCGGGCAGGCGCACTCCGGCGCCTGGTCCAACCGGCCCGAGCAGACCCGGTGGCGGGTGTTGGCCGAGGAACTGACCATGAACAGGTCCGGGAGGCCAGCCGGGGCAACCGAGTCCCTCTCCACCAGGTCCCGAGCAGACTCCAGCCGTTTGGCCAGGCATTGGATTTTCTGTACAATCGGCATTGCTTTCGTCATGGTCTCCCCTCCGTAGGGTGTGGCGGCTGTTCGATCCGCCCGCCACCCTAGCGTGGGGATTGGGATTGTCAATCCCAAACGCTCAAGAGCGTTGTCGTTAGTGATATCGGTCCTGCCCCGGCCAGGGCGGTTGTGTGACCTTCCTGGCCGGGGGTGGACTTTAGTCCCCCTCGGGGAAGAATCGGGTGACTGGTAACCAACCCTGAGCCGGCGTGGCGATGTTGCAGCAAAGCCACTGTTCGCCGTCCCAGAGGTAAGCGTACTCGCAGTGCAGCCGGCCGCCCGATTGGACCATCTCTGCCCGGTCCAGGTGGACCGTGGGCCGGGCAGATCCGAACCCATCCGCCAGCCGCTCCAGGCTTGACCGGTCCCCGGCCTTGATGAAGTCTAGGACTTGGGCTGAGCCGGTGAACCGCTCCACCAACTGCCAACCTATCCCCGTAGGATTGCCGTCTTCCTGGCAGTAGATGGCCTTGATGCCGTCGGCTGTCTCGACCCCGATGTACGAATTGGTAGCCATTTTGGGACCTCCTTTCATTAGATTTGTGGGGTTTCTCCACGCGCCTATTCTACTAGTTTTATAGAAAGGTTGTCTATTCGATATGCTTGCTAATTACTGCGTAGAACATGTCCGGATTTAGGGTAAAAAAGACCCTGGGTATGGTTCCCAGGGGTGTGGAGTGCCTGTACTTGTGGAGTTCTAGGGCTTTGGGCCGTACCGTCTCTGCCTGGGAGGCTTCCGGTTGAAGTATGGGTTGTCTAAGGCCAGAGCCGTGATTCGGTCACGGTTGCCAGCGCCTACTTGCCTCCACCTGGTTAGCGACGGCCGGTGGATTCCCAAGACTTCTGAGATTACTTGCATAGTCCAACCCCGTCCAATCAGAGCCTCCAATCTACGACGGGTGTCGGGCACCTTGTAGGTGTTCGTGGGCGAGGGAGGTCTTCGAAACATGCGGTGGGCGAGCGCCATCGATACTAGCGGAATGCGCTTCTCGTCGGGACCATCCTTCATCCAACCGTAAATGGTGCTCTGGGCAACCCCCAAGGCTTTGGCCAGCAACGGGACAGTCCAGCCGTTGGCCAACAACCCCGAGAACTTTTCTTGGACCTCTTCGGCTTTGGTGGGACCTGGTGCGGTCATTCAGCCTCAATGCCGTGCGGAAATAAAACTGCGGCATCTTCACGGGTTTCCACTCACATTATCTAGCACGCATAACTTCGTCAATTCCGGGCCGTCAAGGTAATCCCAGGGCACACTCTCCCCTCCTCCCCCGGTCTCGGTGTGGCCGCTGGTTGGTGCCGTTTACCGTGGCATCATCCTCCCCACCAGGAGCGTCGTTGGCAATCCACAGGGGGGTGGTGGGGAGCCTGGACGCTTAGCGGTAAAGCCTCCGCAAGGTCACGAGATAGGACCCCTCCTCATCGGCTAGTTGAAGCACGAAACCCTCGCCGTGGACGTATTCCAGGCCAGTGACGTGGTTACGGGAAACATCGCTGGCGTCCTCCACCTCAAGGAGCCTGGGATCGCTCAGGCCCTTTAGGGACTCGCGGACCGCAGAGAGGATGTCGCTTTCCAGGGACTCGAACTCGGGTTGGCGCAGGTAGTTGCTTGGCATTTGGACCACCTCCAAGTGTTTGTACCCCCGCCCTAGCACTGGGATTTAAGGTGTGAATCCCATGTACCCCCCGAGCTTTGAGATTGATTTAGGGAAACTGCTGACTCCCGCACAAGCAGGGTGGTCCAAGGGTGTCAATCCCCATTGGGTGGAGGCCCCCCTACCTCCCCTGAATCTTAGACGACCGCAACCCACCGCATGACGGTGGCAAGCAGGTGGTCGTAGTCGCCGCTCGCGGCTTCGTCGAGGAACTCCTTCGACACCTCAGCATCCACACCGGCCTTTTTCAGAGACCGCTGGACGGCGCCGAGGATGGCGAAGGCGTTTCCATCGACGCCGGTGAGTTGGACCTCGACGTCGGGGACCTTCACTTCCATCTCTTGTCCTCCTTCTCCAGATTCGTGGGACCTCGGTCCCACTGGCCCCACCCTCCCTGCCTGCCCCCTGGAGATCAATCCCCACGACCCCCCGAAAATGAAAGTTCGATGCCGTGAATTTCTCGATATTCTGAATCGGTTATTCCCCAGCGTCGGCTTTTGACCGAAGACGTGTTCCCCCCTCCCCCCCGCTCCCCGGCGGGTCTGGGTTACAGCCCCCACCCTCCCCGCCTGCCCCCAAGGGGGTCAATCCCCAAGAGACGTGAGGTTTGAAATCGGACGGACAAGATTCCGGGCAGCACTTGTAGCCTCAATCGCATTCACTGAGTGGGGATCTGTTGGGTCTATTCGGGGCCGGTGGGCGTGAGCCGGAAGGCTCGATGGGCCGGGATGGGCGCCGCCACCCCAGCGATCCCGGCCCGGCGCAGAATTCCTCCGGTGGATGCCAGCCAATAGCCGCGCCGGTCCGTCATTCCCACCAGGGGGTTGACGTTGCGGTAGGTGAGCACCAGCGAGGGGTACCGGGCGTCCACAGCGACGGCGGCAATGGGCCCCCGAGCCTCCCGGCAGCCCCGGACCAGTGAACGGGGGGTTAGGACCGGGGCGCTGTGGTGGCGCACCGCCGCCAGCAGCGCCGCCGAGTCCACCTCCGCCAGGGAGCCGTACCGCCGGTCCAATTCTCGCCAGTTGGCGATGACGCCGTTGTGGACCAGGCATATTCCGCCATCAATTAACGGATGGTTGTTCTCCTCATCTTCCGGATCGCCCTGAGTGGCGGACCGGGTATGTCCGATGACGCCGATGGTGTCCGGGGTGATGGAGTCCAGCAACTCCTCTCCGGCGGGACTGGACAACAGATGCCGCGCCGGGCAGCCCGCCTTGAGCACCTGGACCTGGCCGGGCTGTATCACCATCAGCCCGGCGGCATCCACGCCCCGCTCCTGCGCCGCCAGCATCAACCGTTGGATGGAGTCCCGGCGCTTCTTCAGCTGCCTGGACTCCAGGCCTGGAGCGAGGATTACTCCGATGATTCCACACATACTTAATACCTCCGCTAGGAAGCCGAAATAAGGTCTGGCAACCGGGCTTCGTAGAACTTGCGCATTTCGATATAGTCAGGGTCTCCCTTGGTCACTCGCGATAGAGCGAACAGCAGGTCGGCCAGGAGTTCCCGCTCCTGTGCCAGGGGTCCGGTGTGCTTGCGGCCCGTGGGTTGGCGCAGCTTATCTACCGGGGATCTGCGCGTTAAGGCGGCCTCGATAAGGCACTGGGTCAGCAGTATCCAGCAGCGGACCGCCGGGGACTCCACCGTCCCGTTGTGCTGCCGGAATTCCACGGTCCCGTGGCGCACCAGGGCGTGCCAGTTGACCGCCGAATAGCGGCTCTCCTGCATGGCCTGGGCCGCATGATGCCGGTCTGGTGCGGCGGTGATTCCCTTCTGCCACCGGCGGTCTACGTGACGGGGACCCAGGCTGGCGCAGTAGTGGTTGTCCCAGCGGGATGCGGGAAGGATGCTGTTGATGGCCCGCTGATGGGCGGCGTACAGGGCGCTGACGGCGACCATGTGTTGTACGGTCAATCCGGCGGCGTCGTGGTGGACGTGGAGTCCGCAACTAGAGGACACCTCGGCCCCGACGCTCTGGAGCGCCTGGCAGACCTGGCCGATCTGCTCCAGCCCGGCCTTGCCCCGCAGCGGCGGAGAGACGATCTCCGGCCCGCATGAGGCATCGGGGAGGACCTTCCACTTGCCCCCTTCCGGTTGATCCGCACTGCCGTACCGGGAAGCCACAGCGGGGATCCCGGCCCGGGTCAGGTCGCGGGCTATGGCGCTGAGATTGTTGTCCAGTTGCCGGGTCCCGGTGATTTCGATCTCCACTCCGTAGGTGCGCTCTTCGTTCATGTTGCCGCTCCTTGCCTGGCGATGGGGTCCGGTCATGCCGCGCCCCACCCTCGCAGGTCTCGTCTCGACGTCAATCCCCAATGTCCACGGGTTTCCGGAATGCGCTCCGCTAGATTTTTCCCGCGCGGCGACCCCGGCGGACCAATGAAAAAGCCCCGGCGAAGAGCCGGGGCCTGAGTTCAGGTTGCCGCTCGGTGGGTCGGGGTCCTGTTTCCCCTACCTCCGGCGGAGGATGGTGATTCGGCATTCTTGCTCCCCGTCCTCGTCCCGGACCTAGAGTGCCAGCCCCTTGTCATGGGTGAGGACGAGGGCATCATGGTAGATCCTGCCATAGAACGTGGTGGCCTCGGGGACCACGTCCGCCCAGCACTCGTCCGGGATCATGCCATTGGCCTGTGACTGGAGAATGGTGACCAAGATGTTCTCAAGGTCTTGGTCTTGCATCGGTTCCCCTCCTTGCCTCCTCCACCGTCGCGGTGGAAGGGTGTTTTTGATACGCCCGGCACCCTAGCACTGAGGGAGGGGACGTCAATCCAGATGGCGAGCAGTATTCAATATTGGTTTAGGGGCCAGGAGTTTGGGAATGGACTCCCCTCGCCGGAGCTGGAGAACCCTACAGCTACAGAAGGCAGAAATCCCCCGCTCTGGGGCGGGGGATTTCTGCTCGGCGCCGTCTACCCCTAGCTGCCTAGTGGTGGATGCCGAGTTGGGCCAAGAAGCCGTCGTAGAATTCCCGGCTCCGCCGAAGCGGGATCTCCCAATGACCGTGGTCCGAGTTGTCATAGTCGGACTGGCCAGCGCAAACATATATGGAGCCCTTGACCCGTTCTCGGCCTTTGGTGACCTTCCTGATGTAGTCCGCCATCACCAGGCCGGGGTGGGTGCTTGGTGCGCAGGCCGATTGATAAGGTATTCCACGGCATCGTAGACCACGCCTTTGCCGTCCCAATGGTGGAAGAGCACGGCTCTTTCCAGGAACGCGTAGTAGGTGAATCTGATGGAAACTCGGCCGCCCATTCGGATTCCCTCCGGTCAAGACGCCCCCACCATCGCGCTGGAGGTGTAGTTGTCAATCCGGAAGGACAGGAATATTCGAGATTGGTTTGCCCTGGACGGGTGTTGTCCCGACAAATGTTCTATGAGCGGTGGGTGTGTTTCTGTAGGCCCTTATCAGAGGCGACAGTCTCCGCCCCCATACGCAGAGGTTCGAATGTCAATCCTGCGATCTAGCCCCGGCGCGACAGATCATCGCCTCGGAGCGTCAGGAGCATAAATCACTCATAAGATGTGCCGGCATTGGATTCATTAACTACCCAGCTAGTCTTGCGGCGCTTTGTGAGGTTGATCCCCGTCGGGACCGCGAGGAACAAAAGCTGACCGAACGGTTTCGGACAGGAATATGATGACGGACATCATCAACGCCATTGCCGCAGAGCCCATGAAGATCACCAGGACTAACGTGCCAGCCTCCCCCTCTGTCGCGTCCTCCAGCCAGAACCACGCAGCACCCATCCCTGACAGTGCTCCGAGAAAGCGAATTGATCCGTTAATCCACGGACGCAAACTAGGGTAGAACCCTACCAAAAACAATGCTCCGCCCACCATTGCCATCAACGGTGCTGCCACCCCACGGTCAAACTCCTCCGGGTCCGACGTTAAAGTGGTACCCGTAACTATTACACCAGCCACAATTAGACTAGCAGCGAAAAGTAGCAGTATGACTTCAAACCAGTTGCGCAATCCCAACAGTGTCCGGCGTAACCTAGCACGAATGTTCAACATGATGGTCCTCCATATAATTCAAGTTGGTACGCGGCGTCTGTTTACTCCCAGACCAATCATATATGTCACCCATTTCGGGTTGACGGAGAGTCGTGCTCTCTCGAGTATGCCAGAGTTATGGCTTTGTATGCGGCTCCAATGTTGTGGAACCTGGAGCGATCGGCGGGAACTGGTCTGGGATGAGTGTAACTACTGGGCGCGCTCCCATCTCCGTTAGAGTCGTATCGGGACCGTGAGGGTCCCGGGTTTAGCTGCCGCTCTTGTCCCCGACGCTCTCGGCTATGTCCGCTAACTGGCCCTGACATTGAGGGACCTGTAGCACGGACGCATCGTGATGAGCCCGCAGCGTCTCGCCGGCGTGAGTCCTTCCAATCGAGTGGCGGGCATTCTCAAGGCAAGGACGGCCACTTCGATCTGGGCCCGGACGCGGGCGATCAATTGAGACTCGCTCGGCTGAACTAGTCTGGGCCTTTCGACGAGCACTCTACGATCATCCGTGGGACGGTATTCGACCACAACCTTCAGCGCCAACTCAAACATTGCAGGTAGACCCTCAGACTCAAGCTCTTCGAGGCGCCGCGGATGAGCTGGCACTATCTCCAGGAAGCGTTCGCACCGATTCTGACAGCAGAGGCTACAGCGCGGGTCGAGGGGAAATCTCCCGCCCTGGTCAGAAGCTAGACTGTCCGGAACCAGGCACTGAGAAGCTTCGTCTTCTGCGTCTGCGGGCCAGGGGTAACCACGACGTATTTTGCACGCCGATTGCAGGCGTATTGCCTCCTGCCCGTGAGCCGCTTGTGCGGAGTTACCTCTTAACACCTCTCGCACCGACTATCGGGCACCACCACAGCTCCTTCAGGTATTCCGTGCAGGCATCCTCGTCGCTCCAATCCGGGTCTCTGAACCGGATGTCTGAGGCAGAGATGTCCAGATTTGTGGTCAGAAGTTAACCATGGCAGTAGGCGAAGTTGCCGTCAATCAGACCCCCGCGAGGTGCAGCGACGTAGCAAGGAGAACAGGGTCTGAGGGAGCCCAGTAAGGGGCTCAAAAATGCTGAAGTTGGCTAATCAGCGGTCCAGACCGTCCACTTCCTGGTCACCTGGAACTCCTTTACTTCGCCTCGCTGGTAATCTTCGATGCTCGTCAACCCGGTGACCCTCACGCTCCACTCCCCTCCTTTCAACCGGGTGAATCTGGCCGTCGTCATGCTGCCTACTCTCTCCTAGGCCAGCCCCTTCCCTCTCAGAGCCCGGAGTTTGTCCCTCTCGCTGCGGCGGCGGGCCTTGCTGATCGTTCCCTTGTTGGCCCGCCACCGACGTCAGTCGTGGCGCCTACGTTCGACGCTATGGTAGGCCCGGTTTCCAGTCTCCATTTCACGGCCCCTTTCGGTCCGGCCTGCGTCATCCGCGCCCCCCGTTCAGGCCGGGGGCAGGCTCCCCCCTCGCAGGTCTCGTCTCGACGTCAATCCCCAACGTCCACGGGTTTCTGAAATTGGCAATGCGAGATGTTTCGGAAGCTACGGGCCAATGACAAAACCCCAACGGAGGGCCATGGTTTGATTTCGGGGCGCCGTCTGGCTAACCTCCCTCTGGGACTAAGCGGAAATCAGCTCTCATTCGGTCCAGGGTAGGATGATCTCTTTGTCCATCCCCCCTGACGGGGGAATAAATCCTTGAACGCTTGGTTCAGGGATTTACTCCCGGAATCCCGCTTCCTCCTACCTCCGGCGAAGGATGGTGATCTGGAATTCCTGCCGCCCATCCTCACCCTGGACTCGGAGCACCAGCCCCTTGTCCAGGGTGAGGATTTGAGCATCCTGGTAGCTCTTTGCCTCGAAGGAAATGGTCTCCCGGACTACTTCCGTCCAGCACTCGTCCACGGTCATGCCGTTGGCTCCCGCCTGGAAGACGGCTACCAGGATGTCCTGCAGGTCTTGGTCGGTCATGCGACGCCTCCTTGGCAAGTTTGGCGGTTCCTGTCCGCCACGCGCCCCACCCTCCGCGCAGACACCTGGAACGTCAATCCCAAGGGCGCCTCGGGATTTTGGATAATCAAGATTGGTTATTCCCCGCAGTCTCTTTTGGCCCAATGCGTGTTCCCCCCTCCCACCTGCTCCTGGCAGGTCCGGGTTGCACTCTCACCCTCGCGGCTGGGTCACCAAGGGGTCAATCCCCGGATTGCTACGAGTACAGGAGAAGTTGGACCGGATGAATTGGATTAGCGCGACGTTATCCGAGAGGATCGCCTGAAGGTCTCGGAGGATTTTGCCTGCCGCGAGGATTAGTTCGTCCGACACGTCTGGGCCCAGGCGTTCTCCGAGGACTTCGGAGATGGAGTCGAGGGGCCGGAGACTTGGCGGTGCCGCGACGCCGTGCTCGATCTTGGAGATATAGCTGAAGTCGAGACCGACGAGGTTGGAAAGCTACCTCCAAGTAACTTTTGCCTCCAGGCGAAGCGAGCGATGTAGTTGGCCGAATTCCATCCTGTCATCCCGGGCGTGGTTAAAGAGGGGGATGGACCGAAGTCCACTCCCCCTTCGAGAGGCGGGATCTTAGTCTCGCCGACTCTCCGCGAAGTGAAAACCGAGTTTGAAGTGTAGGTCTGATAGGTCTACGCTCTGAAGAACGTCGAGGATATTGTCTAAGCCCGAATCCACCGGTGGACACCGATGGACGGCGTGAGGACAGCGGAAGGGGGGTGAGGAAGTTACAGGCGCGATGATCCGGGCTCGAATTTGGGTAGACGGGAGGCTGGCGGCGGTCTGCAGGCGCTTTGGGGGGCGCCGATGGCGGCTTACAGTGGCTGTGGTGAGGGGGATGGCGGGATAGGACACGGCAAGAGGCGCTCGCGGACCGGACTGGCGCGAGTTGGCGGGGCGTTCGGTTGGCCGGATGGCGGGTCAGTAGCGGACAGGAGCAATCAGGCTGGGAGTGGAATGGCTCGCAGTCGGGCCAGGGCGCGACTGAACTGGGTTTCCCATGGCCAGCGCTGGGGAAGATGCAGGGTGATCCGGCGTGCCGAGCGGGTGATCCGTCCGGCCAAGGCAAAGACCCGTCGTCTGAGGGTCTTGGTGGTCACGATCTGCTGACCCAGGCCGATGCGGGCTGTCCAGCGGGCCAGGTTGTGGGCCATCACCTGTACCGCCAGCCAGGCGCCGTTGGCAGCGAAGCGGCCCGAGGGGAGATGGTTCAGCCCCACGCCGTACTTGAGGTCGCGTATCGCATTCTCGATCTCGGCGTGGCGGCGGTGGTCAGCCTCCAGTTCCAGGGTCTCTCCGTCCCGGTCGGTGATGAAGCCGTGATAGCTGTAGGTGGCGAAGAGAGCCAGTTGGGAACCGGGCGCCGGCTTCACCCGCCGGACGATGAGCCGCACCGGCGCGGCGTCGGGCTCACTCTGGAAGGGGGTGTAGGTGGTCTCGGCCACATCGGCGCCGTCCATCCAGTAGGGAATCGGCGTCCAGTCCTCTTCGGGTATCGCCTCGATGAGATTCCGCAGGCGGGTGCGCTGGCGGATGGTGATGGAGAAGCGGACATCCATCCGGCGGCAGACGGCGACCACGGCGTGGGTATAGAAGCCGCTGTCGGCCCGCACCGTGAGTTGGCCCCTGGCTCCGCCGTAGCGCACCCGCCCCACCGTTTCACGCAGGAAGTGGGCGGCGCCGCGGGCGGTGTAGGCCCGGCCCTCGCGCAGGCGGGCCATCAGCACGTCGCCGGTTCCGGCGGCGACGGCCAGCAGCGGGTGATAGCCCCGCGCACCGGTGTAGCCGTGGTGGCGAGCTCCTTCCTTGGCCAGTCCGTAGGTCTCGCAGATGGTGGAGTCCAGGTCGATGGTCAGGGGCCCGTCGCCGGGTCCGGCCCCAGCCTCCCAGGCCCGGGCCAGCAACTGGCGGCTCACCCGGTCCAGTTGGCGGACGTGGCCCCACCGGAAACTGCGCAGGAAGGTGCCCAAGGTGGAGGGCGCCTTGACTACACTGCCCAGGGTGCAGGCTGTCCTGCCGGTGCGCAACACATCGGCATCGTCGATGCAGTCGCCGCCCGCCAGCGCGGAAGCCACCAGCGTCATGATCTTGTCGCCGGTGTTGGCTCGGCCTGGGGCCCAGCCCAGGTCCAAGTGCCGGTCAACCAGTTGGGGCAGGCCCAGGTGCAAGGCCAACGTGGCGGGAAGGATCAGCCCGGCATTGTTGACCAGGCGGTGGTCGTCGAAGGCGATGTGGATGCCGTCGGGGTGGTTGCGTGGTAGCATCTATTGGGTGCTCCTTGTTTCTGGTTGGTTTTCTGTCTCGAAAACCATTATCCCAGATGCACAGGAGCACTTTCTTACCCATTCAACCCGCCGCGACACTCACCTTTTCGGTGGATTCGGGCTAAGCTGGCGGCAGCCTCCTTCACCTCTTCGAGCCTGCCCCTGGTAACTGCGTCCCTCTGGGCGGGGTTGGGGTGGTTGGTCTCTAGGCGCTTCTCGACGGCCTGGGCCTCGACCCGCAACCCTTGGAACCTGTTGATGAGTTCCTGATGCTGGCTGTGGAGTTTATTTTCGAGGTCTACGAGAACGTCGTCGCCCGATGCCTGAGTATCGTGGGTCGTGGACATGCTCCCTCCTGGTAATTTGATTCGGTATCCTGGGTTACCTCCCCACCCTCGCGGCTGATGGCGCGGTGGGTCAATCCCTGGGATCACCGAATTTTGATATTGGGTCCGGGCCGCGGGAGGTGGTAACGACCAGTCTAGGGCGGTCCGCCAGGGGGTTGCCGGGGATGATTGAGAGCCGCGAAACCGGCGCCTAAAGGGGTCCGGCGGGGAAAAGGGTGGGCCTTGTGGGTAGGTCACCGCTAAAACGCGGCTTGTGAGCCGTCAATTTCTCGGTGACCAAAGTTCGGCGGCGGCATCCTCTCACCGCATCCCCCGCGACTGTCTCCACCTCGGGGTCGCCCTATCCGGTCGTCGGCGTGTGAGACTCAATCCACTCTTCCAACTTCGCCAACCGGTCCAGGATTTCATCCACCAGTTCCCGTGGGTCAATCTCGACTTGTGCGGGCTGGTCCTCCCGAGACTCCACTTCCCCCTGAATGGCCGCGGGTCCGAGGGCAGCCATTCGGTGCGTAACCGAGGTGCTGGAGTCGATTTGGATGAGACTCCGGCCCGCCGCGCCGTGCAAGAGTAGATGGTGGTGGCGCTGACCTCACCTCGCCGCAGGTATTCGCCGTAGCCCAGGGCTTCGCCGGTGAGTACATGGGTCATAGTGGTGAGGCTGCACCCAACTTTCTCCGCCAACCGCCGAAGGTCATCTCGGGTAACTTCGTTCAGAGCATGGATCTCTAGGTGGGCTCGAAGCGCCTGCGAAGTCCTGGCCGTAATCGGGCTGGAGCTACGCCTGCGCCTGGGAACCAAGTCTCCCAGGTTGATGGGTAGCGAGTTCAGGGGTTCAGAAATCTCGGGCATCCTTGCCTCCTTGAACTGAGTCAGATAGAGTCCCATTTGGGTTGCAGACGACGGATGTCGCCTGCTCCCTTCGATAGACGAATCTGTGACCAACCGTGGGTGTCACGTACCGGCCACACTTGGCTGCGGTTCTCGGAGTGGTCTCAACCCAATGAATCGTCATCCTCTGCTCCTCGCCCGGAGTGGGTTGCGACGACCTCCTAGAAGTCCTCGTCAAGGTCCTGGAGGTCGAGGACCGAATCCATCGGGCAGTCGCCGTCGAAGGCATCGCGCTCCAGGCGTTGGATTTCCTCTTCTAGCCAGTCGAATGCAGAAGTCCGTTCCAGCCTGTCCAGTTCCATGAGCACGTCGACCATTTCCTAACTCCTAATCGGATGTCTTGGTTGCCACGCGCCCCACCCTCACATTGGACCGCCCAATGTGTAAATCCCCTTTCTGCGCCCGTGCGCCACGAATTTCAGGGGAAAGGGTGGGGAATAGTCAGGAATGGGTTGGACCATTTGGGACAGGCAATGAAATGCCCCGGAAGTCTGACCTCCAGGGCATCTTGCCGGTGAGGAATCCCTTTTGGGTTCGGGGAATTCGGACTCGGCTTCTAGCCGTTTCGGACCGCTGTCTTTCTCACCGAAGCGTCCAGGCTAAGTCGTCTCATGCCCCTCGTTCCCAGGCAACTGCGGCATCCGGTCCCGGAGCGCTTCAAGACCCAACTCCTCCAACCGGCCCGAGACGTGCGCCTCGAATTCGGCTTTGGCTTCCTTGACAGTCCGGTCCATCTGCTTCTTGAGTTGGTCGTGGACAAACGGCAGGTTGGAAACCAGTTGTTGCCTCAGCAGCTCGGCCTTGCGCCGGACGGCGCCCTTGGTTGCCGCGACTAGTCCGTCCATCTGGGTGACGAGTTTCTGCACGCTGTCCTCAGCCTCCCGTTCAAACTCCGTGTGGGTCTCCGGCGGGGGAGGGCATTCCCGGCGGGACTGAAGATCGCCTGCCACGTATTCGATGGTGATCGGAGACCCGTGCCCTTGATTCATGCGCGTCATGGCATCCACGAATTGGCTGGGAGACAGGACTGCCCTGAGTATGAGTTTATTGCTGTGAATCCAGTCGGTGGATAGATGGCGGTCCCGGTTCGCTGTATGGACCTCCATCATCACGTCCTCATGGTGCAAGATGCTGGACCCAAACTTCGGGGTCTCGGGCATCTGGACTCTGGAAAATGTGAGAGTCCCGAAGGACTCGTGCTCCTATTGGATGCGCTTGCCAACCATATAGGTTTCCTCCTTCGCGGGTCGCAACCTCCCGGTGCGGCGCCTTCATGTCCATCGAGACTAGCAAAGGTGTAAGCAGGTCTCCAGGTCATTCCGCACCTTCCGATCCGCTCACCTGCTGATCCAGAGCGTCCGCTTTTCTCGGAACCAGGACCAGCCACGCTCCAGGTCCAAGACCCTCCCGGAGAGCGGCGGCGCCCAGAATGTAGTCCTTGTCCGCATCGACTTCAGCCAAGCTCGTCAGGACCGACTCCAATATGCTGACCGGCACGTTTTGGAAGTTGATGGCTAATGAGTCATCAGCGCCGTATACCCAAACGTCGCCTGGACATTGGTCAAACATGGGCTATCCTCCCTATTCGTGGCCAGTCCATCCCCGCACTCCGGGGATTGCCTGGGGACTCAGCAATTTTCCTGTTCCCGCTCCTCCGCGTCCTGTTCTCAGCAATCGCAGTTCTGACACCCGGCGTCAAGGCAAAGAGAGCACTCGCAACCGCACTCGGGACATTCCTCTACACGGTCATCAAGGGTCGTCATGGGGTTCCTCCTGATTCGGTATTGGACAGCCTACCTCCAGCCGGACCCGCAGGGTTTTTGGCCTGCGGACCGTCCTGTTGCTGGCCGGAACGGTCCGCGGACTCGACACTTGTTCGGAAAAGGGCGCCGCCGGGAAGTAGCGGCGGCACCTTGGGGATTAAGCGGTGATCAACTCCCATTCTGTCCGAGGCAGCGTGATTACCTCGCCGCCAAGCTGCTCGAAGAAACTGGCCCGCTCGTAACCCGCCACGTCCTGGGAGTACCGGGTGACGGCGTTGGAGAGACCGAACTTCGAGAGGTCGCCCCCCTCGATTAGGTGACGGAGTACCCCAGCCCGTTCTTGCTCCACCAGTCCCTTACGCTCACCCAGCTTCTCCACCGTGGCGGTGACAGAACCTTCGATCCTCTGGGTCCGGGACTCGTAGATGTCCTCGACTATCGCATCGAAGACGTTTCCCCGGAGCGCATCAACGGCCAGGTCCCGTACCGACGCCCACAGCGCCGCATCGCTCAGTTCCTTGGTCCGGTCGCTCAGGAACCGCCACACCTCGTCGGAGCCGTCCGAGAGGACCTTGCCGACGTGGTACTTGCGGAGCGCGTGTTGCGCCCAGACCGCCATGTTGGTGCAGCTTAGGAAATGGATGGCCGGCTGAATCGCCAACGCGCCCATCCCGACCTCGGAGTTGCTGATCACGATCCCGGGAGAGATCACCACCGGCGTAGTCTGCCGGTGACCCTCTGGGGCTGGAATCACCTCCCGAGTGCCGTCAACCACACCCTTCACGTACATCCTCGTCGGGGTGATTTCGCAGCTCTCGACGCTCGCTCCCGCGTTCGCAAGGGCCGGAAGCACCGCTTCCGCGAGATCGTGGTTGTCCATCGGCCTGAACCGCTCCGACAGGAACGCACGGGCGTCACCGTCGAGGGTCCTGACCATCCGGCGTTCCGGGTCGGTCTCGAACCAGTGATTGACGTTACGCTCCAGCAAGCCAGGGGCCTCGGTCAACATCCGGTCGTAATACTTGGCCGGGATGCCGATGCGCTCACCGATCTGCCGGTGCGCGTGCTCGGTCACGCCATAGTCGCCGTGACCCTCGATCTCCAGCCGGGGTCCGTGGCCGTTGACCACCATCTTGAGTTTCCGGGTGTCCGCCACGAAGTCCGCTTTAGCTTCACGCTGCCGCTCGATCTCCGCAGCCAGGTCCACTAGAGTCCTTCCCTGTTTCACGTTCGCACCTCCGTGATCTGTTCGGTCTCTCCGATAGTCACCCACCGCTTCACCGTGGGGACGACGTCTTGGCGGTTGCCCGCGAACACCTCGTCCAGGAACCGCTTCAGCTCCTCAGCCGGGGCGCCGCCCTTCTTGAGGGCTCGCATGACCGTCCTGATGACGAAATACTCGTGCTCCCCGGTCACCGGAGCCGGAACAACCACTCCTGGGAATGTAGGCCCCATCGCTCATCTCCCTGGCATGATTTTGTGGAACTGGTCCACGCACCCCACCCTCCTCTTGGCGGCCATGGACGTCAATCCGGTTGGCAGCGAGTTTAGAAATTGGTCTGGAGTTGGAGGACCGGACGTAGAGGCCCCTGTATCAGTGGACGGGGAAGTAGTGGGATAAACTTCCTCCAGCAGGCGCCGGAACCGGAGATTGGCTACTGGCATGTAGTACGCCTCCGCCAACTCACGGTCATCCTCGTCACTTTCGGACCGGCCCACTACCGGGAATCCTGGTGGGACCAGGATGTAGCTGCCAATGACATCACAGAGGTATTCCAGGACGCAGTGGTCTAAACCGTCGTGCCTGGCGGGCCTTTTCGGATGGATGCACTCGATCATCCCGAAGCGGTCGAAGCGGCCCAATTGCCAACAAGCACTCGCCACTTCAACTCGGTCCTCTTCCCGCATCCCGGCGAACACCCAAGCGTCCGAGTGGACCGGGGCCAACCCGCGCCAGTAATGGCCTACTGGGTCAAGAATGTCTGCCCGCCGCGCAAGGGAAACGGTCTCGCGGCGGAACCGCAGCAGAAAGAACATGCACGGCGGGTCCACACACCTGAAGCACGGCTGGCCGAGGCCGTGCTTCAGGTGTGTGGGAGCAGACGCTAACCGCTTCGCCGGACACGGTTCAGTGTTTCCTCGGCCAATTGATGGCCATCGGGAGGGCAACGGCAGTCAACCTTCCGACGGCCTGGGTTAGATAGGACTCACTCAGGTCCACGCCTATGCTCCGGCGGCCCAGTCTTTGGGCAGCCAAGCAGGTGGTCCCTGTGCCAACAAAGGGGTCTAGGACCGTCGCCGGGACTGCGTTACCAGCCTCACACCGGCACGTGGGACGCCAGCCCGTGGTCTGAGAGACACCTTCGATCTCGTCGCCGTATGCCTCTATCTCCTGATCCGTGGCCGACCTGTCGAAGTAAGACTTCTCCGTCCGCCTCCCGGCTCTGGCTTCTCTGACCCGGACGTTCATGGTTGAAGGCGTCTTCTCAACAACCCGGGCCCACTGGCTGCCGCACTCCGGGCAAACTCCCGCCTCGCTGGTGCTGGCCTGGATACAGAGCCGGGGCAGGCCGCTGGGAAACACCGCGAAGTGTTCTCCCCGGTAGGGCTCCGGGCGGATGTCGGACCAGACCGACCGGCGGTTAGCGCCCGAAGCCGGGGCCAACCGATGAATGTCCAGCGTCTGCGGTGATTGGGTCGATTGCCGGTCCCGGTTTGCTCTGAAGACCGGACTTCCACCATTCTGAGACACTCGTGCGTTGGTCCCCGCCCGGAGGGGTGTTTTTACCGCTTCCCCGTCGGCGTAGTACCCCATGCCCTTGGTCAACATGTAGATGTATTCGTGGCTGGACGTGGAGCGCCAGGACCCGCGCCTCAACACGTAGCCGCCTGTAGCTTCACACTTAGAGCAGCCGGGGCACTCCTCCCATTGGGCGCTGGGAAAGAAATCTCGCCCGTCGTGGTCCTGTTGAGGTTTATGAGGGTTGGAGCCAAGGCGGTACGCCTCCTGACCACGGCCATACCATCGCTCCGGGAAGTCGAGGTCCCGGCGGCCGTCGTTCATCTGCCCGCGGGCTCCAGCATCTTGCGCTGGCTCTCCCCTGAAGACCTTGACCCGGCAGCGTTCCCACCGGGTCCCCTGGACCGATTCCGGCATCGGCGCGGACTTAGCCCAGATGACCGTGTCCCGCCATAGCCAGCCGTCCGACTGAAGGGCCAGCACCACCTGCTCGGGAACCCCCATCCGGCCGCCTTCCCTCGTTCCCCGGCTGCCGTGTTCCCCTGAAGCCGAACAGTAGGAGTCGCCCAGATTCAGCCAACACACGCCGTCGTCCCGGAGCACTCTCCACACCTCGCGAAACACCTCCAGAACGGCGGAAACGTACGCGTCGACCGTGGCTTCGAGACCTATACTGCTTTCCCCCGCGCCGTCGTAGACCCGCAGGCCGAAATAAGGCGGGCTGGTGACGACGCAGTGGACGCTCCGGTCCGGCAAGGGTATCTCCCTGGCGTCGGCGAGGTAGAGACGGGTGAAGCCGTTGTCGTAATGGGGCTTCATCGGCTGCGGCTCACTCCTGTGATGCAGGCGTGCTCCGAACAGTAGTCCCGGTTCCACCCCATGGTTTCCGAGTGCCCCTGGCAGGCGTGGCGGTCGCAGGTCCGGCCCCACCGGTCCACCGGGTAGTCGCACCGCACTGTTCCCGGCTTACCGCAGCCGGGGCGGTAGCAGAGGGGTTTCTGAGCACTGCGGCGGACGCAAACGAAGGTAGTCATGGGGCCTCTACTTCCCCACCCGCACTTCCGTCCGGCTCAAGCGGGCCGACAGGACCATGCCGGCGATCACGCCCAAGCCAAAGGCGGCCGAAACGCCATAGGCGTAGCGCAACCAGCGGGACCGCCAACCCAATGCCGAGCTCTCTGATCTCTTCATATCCCCTATCTCCCTTCCTCCAGACCTGGAGCGCCTGATAGGCCAAGAACGCCGCCGTTACCACGTACAGCCCGTGCCGGTAATCAGGCCGGTTGATCCCAGACCCGATCCATGCCCCGATGACCACGTGCCAGAGCCGGTTAATCATCTCTCTTCATCTCATTCACAACGTCTCTGGCCCTAGCCAGGATGCGCCACACGGTTCGCTCGGTCAGGTCGAAGTGTCTCGCGGTTTCATTAACAGACAAGCCCCCGTCACGCATTTGCCGCAACACGTCGCCGTCCCGCTTCCGAAGCCGGAATGCCGCCAACTCGCTCGCCGTCATCTCCTCGACGCACACGGGCAAGGGGCAGACCAGACATGAACTAACCCCAGCATCGGCACAACCCGTATCCCGGTTGGGAGTCGAGGACTTCCAGTTACGGACCTTTTGCCTTCTCGACTCAGCGCCTCGACCGTCTAGGACCTTTTCGGCTGGAGTATGACCACCCGGACATCCCAGAATCCCGACAGCGCAGCGGTCATCAGTGGGAGCACTTCAGCCCAACGAAGCTCACCTAGGCCACACCCAAGAGCGGGCACCGCTAAGCTGCGGATTCCCCGGCGCATGACCTCTTGCCGGAGGGCCTTCAGACCCAATTCGATGTTCTCCAGGCTGCTACGGTCCCGCCAATGGCGCTTTGTCGGAAAATTCACGATCCATCTGGGTGTTTCCAACCCGGTCTCCCAAACGAACATTTCCCCAGGGCGGACTTTCCCAAGGGCGCAGGTGTCGGCGTATGCCTCGAAGTTCCAAGGGAACCTTCGGCGGAATTGGAGCGCGAGGCCCCGGCCCATAATGCCGACGCAGTTCACCGGGTTCACCAGGGCATCCGCGTCCTCCTGGAAGATGTTCCCTGCCTTGACCTCGGGCCATCGGCGCTCAATCCAGCCGTCGCCGCCGCAGTCGGGGCAGAATCCCATCCCGTCGCCGTGGATACACTCGCCGCGTCCTCGGCAAACGTCGTCCACGCACACCAGGACGATGCCCTTGCCGGAGCAGGTGGAGCAGGTCAGGATGTCGCACCAGTCATCCATCTCTTCCTCATCCATCCCTTAGTAGCGCCTCCGTTCTCAAGATAGCGCTCGCCAGCGCCAATGCGGTTTCCGGCGCGATCTCGCGCCGCGCCTCTCCTTGTCACAATACGGCCGGGGTCTCCCAATTCCACAAACCCTGGTGTCCGATCGCGGGTGACGGGGGCTCCACCAGTTCCACGTCCCGTAGAAACCAAAGCCAGCGGCCCGGGTCGAAATCTCCGTGAGGGTCTATCTGGACCTGGGAACGGTCCGAGCCCAGCGATGGGGCGAGATACGCGACACCACCGCTATGCTCCGTGACGCGCCGTACCTCAACCAGCAACGCCGTACACACCACCGCTTCCACCGGAATCTCCTTCCACCACTCCGGTCCGTAAAGGTCGGCTATCGCCTGCCTGGTCCCCCAGGATGTTCCTCCGCGCACAACCCGCCTTCCAGCGTGGATAGCGATACGCTGACCGACGAGCTGGCGGGGCGGCGCCCAGGACCTCGTTTCAACGGTCTTTACCCCGTGGGCTATCAAGGACGCCCATGGTTGGTGCAAGGTCAGAGCTTTCATTCGGTCTCCCAAGCAGGTCTCTCGCCGCGTCTCATCCGCTCCAGCACCTCGCGCTGGAGCGCGTATGCCCGGACTTCCATAGGGTGACGCCTCGGCCTACCCAGGTAGAACGGCGCCAACACCAGGTACGCCATGTACCACGGGACCACGCCCCACCGGATGGCCTGCCGCCAGTGGTACATCTCGTGACACCGCAGCGGGATATTGTCCTCCAGGCCCCGCCGATACGGGATCAGAGGCCAGATCGTCACGGCGCCGATCCCACTCGGGAGCCAACGGACCGTTATCTCGATTGGGGACATCTGGCCTCCCTAACCATCCGGGCCTCCAGCCCGTTCATCTCTCAATTCTTTCAGGGCTTCGGACCAGGCATCCAGCCCCGCCCTCTCTACTCCCACCAGACTCAGAAGCTTTACGACGTTCTGAAACCTCGCGGCTTCCGGTCCGTTCAGAGTGGAGAGCCGCTTAATCAGGGCGGGGCCAGCCTCCATCGGAAGGTCCTCGAACCGCCACCCTATATCGAGCAACTTGAACACAGTCTGTCGATCCGGGCTTGTTGACCGGCGCTCAAATCCTCGTAGGTCCTCCAAGGCATACCGCTCACGGTTCGGCGATCCTCACTTCAGTTGCATGTCCCAGGGGCTTTGATGCTTTCAGGCTCGACAGTATCAATCGGGACTATTGGCTTGTTGCTAAGAGTTCCTTAGAAGGCACCGGCGCTACTAAGACTTCCGCCATAACGCTTATTCACCGGACCGGGACCGTGGACTATCCTCGGCCCGTTCTCCGAACACCATGCTTATGATCCGGTCCGCCTGCTCCGAGACATCCCGGTATCGCCTGCGGCAGCCGACGCAAATGGACTGGGGTCTCGGCCTCGGATGTGCCCGGTCCACCATCATCGCCACCAGGCAATCACGGTGTAACGACACCTTGCGGCCCCACCAAAATCTCATTAGCAACTCCTAGACCGCCCCTACACGGGGGACTCGCTACATTCGGGTTCTAGATTGACAACCGGGCGCCCTGACCTCTCGCGGTACCAACGGCGGAACATCTGGCTTGATCCACCTTCACGGTCAAGCTTCAATAACTGGTTCGTACCGTACTGGGACCAGGCTTGACCGGACGTACAGCGGATGGAGGGGCTGTCCCTGCTTTGTCACCCCCAGACAGTGGACCTCCTGCCCTACGTCCCGGAAGGACTCCACTACCTATTTGGCCCGGCCCTCAGCCGACCCGTGATTGCCCCACGCGGCGATCACCAACTCAGACGAGCCCGCAGCCGACATGATGTGATCGAGGTTCTGGTCCCAGACACCCGGCGGCTCCGGCCCCTCCGCCAACATCTCCGCAGGGTCCGTGGCCCGGAACGGTGACAGGTTCGTGACGTACAGCCATCCGTATCCCCAGGACCGGGCAAACCGGATGCACCGGCGGATAGTCGGATCGTCCCGGTGTTCATCCGCCGTGCTGGGATTGAGCATCGTGAACATCGCCCGGCCCTCGCCCTGAAACCCCAGGTCGCGGCAGAGGATGTACCGGTAACGCCGGTCCGGGGAGAATTTGGCCAGCGGCATTACTCAACACCGTCCAGGTCCACGTAGTCCGGCAGACACTCGGGGAAGCCCTCCTCCATGCCCTGGTCATACAGCCATTCGACGAACAGCGGCATGACAGGTCAAAAGTCGGCTCGGGCTTTGGCAAGGCCGTACCGCGGAGAGCTGCCCATCAAAAACATCGCGCCAGTCCCGAGTTCGAGGTCCAGAATCCAGAAGTGGCGGTCGGTCCATTTGGAAAGCAGCCTGGAGTAGCCATAGCCCGGCAGCGCCCGCTTCCGGTCCCATTCCTCATGGTCGAACTTGCCAATAATGGCCTTTAGGTACAGTCCTTCCCTCGTAGCCTCGATGACTCTGGTCTTCATAGATGCACTCCTACTTCTTCACCCACACAGTCCCAGCCCAGGCGTGGATAACGGGCGAATATCTCCAGGTATGGACCTGGGCTGAAGGTCTCGATGATGTCGATCAGGGCGTCCGGTTTCCGGGAGTGTTCTCGCTTCGGCGCGTGAATCACCGAGGGATGCACCAACCGGCCAACTTCCCCTGCACAAGGACGCCTACTGTACGGCGGTCTGCCCCGGACACCAAGCAAGCAAATCTCGTGCTGCATCCTGAAGTAGTGGCCTAGGCCAATCGACGGCTTGCACCAACACAGGTTGGTCACGTAACGAACTCCCCAGGACTCCATGACGCGCAGGCCATCGGACAGATGGTTCGCGGTCGCCCACAGGAACAAGAAGGCGTCGGCGGCTGCCTACTCCTGCACTAGGCCGCTCAGGGCCTCGATTTCCGAGGTCCTCATCAGCCCGTAATGACGGTCCGCGCCCCTCTTCACCTGGCCAGCTCCCCGCTCGAACCACGGCGGATCCGCCAGGATGACGCTGTATCCTGTCTCAAGCATCAGGACCCCGGCATCCTCGGGTGTTCCGCGTCATGGGCGCGGATGTCGGCCGCAGCCTCTTCGCGGTAGCCGCACTCGCAGACCAACCACTTCTCGGCGGGTTCATGGGGGTCCGGGCGGAGCAGTCTTAGCTCCATCTTGCCGGGGCACTTCGGGCAGCTAACTTGGATCACGTCGATTCTCCAGGGCAGCTCATCCGCGCTTTGTCGATCAGGCTTTGCAGTTGGGTAGTGGCCACCTGGTGCTTCACTACGGCGACGCCACCCGTTACGAACCCCTCGACGAATGGTGGGAGGGCATCCCTCACGCGGCTCCAGTCCACGCTTATCCCAAACCGCAGGTCCGCCGCGATTGCGAACCACTCACTGAAGGCCCTCGCCGCGAACTGACCCTGCTCCACGGTATGGAAGGGGGGACCGAGCGCGGCGACCCGGAATACGGTGGTCGAGTGGCGTTCTGGTTCTCCGGCCAGCTTCAGCGCCACCTCGTAAGCGTCTAGCCGACCGGCCCAATGGTATTGGGCCGGGGTCTCGTAGCTCTGGAGGCCGCGCATGTTTTCGGTCCCCCCTACCAATGTGTAGTTCCTCCGGGCGTCTTCAATCGCATGGTCGAGGTCATGTCCGGGCATCGCCGATTTTTCCTTCCGTCGAATCCCCAAGAATTATTCCGATGACCTGCCCTTCAGTCGTGTTCTCCGAATGGCGTTCCAAGTCAGTGTCGTGGAGGCCGAAGTCCATCTGACCGTTCATCCGCATCGAACCAACGAGCCGACGCCCGCCGCGAAGCTGGACATCGAACGTCAATCCACCATCTTCGTCAAGCGTGACACCGACATCCTCGTGGTTCTCAATCGCCGCAAGCGCCAGCCGGTAAGCGGCGCCTACGACGTGGGCGGCGGGCCGGAGCCCATCCCTGCCCTCCAGGAACCCAAGAAGCGCGGTGGAACTCTCGATATGGGCCTTATCCCCCATTGGATTGATCCCTACCCGCCTCCTCTAATTCTGCTCGGTACATCTCCCAGCCGTGCTGTGCGATGTACATGAGCCGGTCCATGACGGCGTGGTGCATAGCGCCAGTGGCGTCGTCGCAAGCGCCCAATACGGCCTTCTCCAACTGTTCCGTCTGGGGGCTGGCGGCATTAACCAAGCCGTAGATATTCTCGTGTCCCTGGAGCCAGCTCACGCCCGCTTCAAGCATGTCCTGGCAGCACTCTTCATACGTGCCGCCGAAGCCGCTGATCTCGCCCATCTCCAGCGTGTGCCGGTATGTGGTTGTGGTCATGTCTACCCTCTCCTATTCCTTGGAGTCGTCCGGGGATTTGTCCAGGAGGTAGGCCACCCGTCGAATCGCTTCCTTGTCCGTCTCCTCCTGGTCCAGTCGTTGGTTGTACAGGTCAAGGTCCAACAGGTCCGCGATCTCCCCACTGACCATGCCGTCGAGGACAGTGGGTTCCAGCGCGTCCAATTCCCAGCTTTCAGCGCCGTACCACTGGATGTAACTCTGTGCCCGGGAGTCGGTCAGCTTCGCCGGATTCGGGGGAGGCTGGTATTGCTCCACTTGGTCGAAATTGAGGGCCAGACGGTGGACCTCAATCCACCATCCGCCTGTCATGGTGTCCAAGCGGTCCTTGATGTCCCGGCTCATGTCGATTCCCGAGGGGTCGTGGTCGCCGAGATAGATCACCACCGGGCGGCGCCCTCGCGAGTAGGCGGCGTTCAAGCGTTGAGCGGCGTCGTAGATTGCGGTGCTGGAGGAATAGCCACGGTTTGCCAGGAAGTGGAGGTGGAACCGGTCGCAAATTGGTTCCAGGACGCTTGAGAGTGCATCTTTCTCGCACCAGAGTTCTACGTAGTTTTCCTGCCCTTCCCATCGGTCAAGCCGGTACTGAGACGCGGCATCCAGAAGGATGTCCGCGGGTCCGTCCCAATCAGAAGGCTTCACCGGGACACGGCCCCGGTCCACGATGTCGTCCCAATCAATGTAGCCGCCGTACCGGCCCTTGCTCACCACATCTCCCAGGGTCTTGTACCAGCGTTGCTCGTTCGGGATCATGCCCCGGGACACTAAACCAAAGCCAAGGTGGGATGTGCATTTACAATACATCGGTGATTGGGCTGGGATTCTCGCAGAAATCCTTCGGCCTTTGATTGCAGGACGGTGCGGCAGCGGCCCTTGACCTCGTCTTTCCGGATGGACAGCCCGCAGAGGAAATTCCCGACCCTCTCCTTTACCAGGGCCTTGGTTCCCAAGCACAGGTTTCCGGTGGCTTCCTCTCTCGCCCAGCCCCAGATGGCCTCATCGGCGCCTCCGTCCGGGCTGTAGCCCGGCAGAGCCTGCCCTCGTGAAAACGGGGGTTCATCAGCCGCAGCCCCAAGCCCGGCGTCCGCAGATACTCACGCACCGCCTCGCCGCGGTGCGCCGGCGCGTTGTCCCAAATCATGTTGAGCGGCCCGGAGTGCCTCTGCCGCAACCGCTCCAGGAAGGCAGCCGAGGTTCCGGAGTTGCTGTTCCCCTCCAGGTCCATCCACTCCACCTCACCGGTCTCCAGGCACACTGCCGAGTAGTAGCTGGGCCGAGTAGTAGCTGGGCCGAGTAGTAGCTGGGCCGAGTAGTAGCTGGCCTTTTCGCCATAGCTCGGGCTGGTCGAGTCCACCAAAGCCTGCCCCCGTGAAAACGGGGGGCCGGCTCTCCCTTTAGCACCCATTTGCCTCTCAGTTCGGCATCGGCCCGGAAATGGGCCTCGTCGGCTATGAATATCTTCGCTCCCGTACGCCACGCCTCGTCCGACAGGGTGGCGTACTCCGCCACGAAGGCCTCCCGCTTCTGCTCATCTGCCTTGACCAGTCGCTTCTTGGGACGCTTCAGGACAAACCCCAAGCGGTGCAGATAGTTCAGGCAAGTGCTGCGGCTCAGGCCAATGCCGAAACGCTTCGAGACAAACTGCCGCACCACTTTCCTCCTGAGCCTGCCGAAGGGTCCAGTTGGCCATTTCTATGCCCGACATCCCGGGCAACTCCCGCACTGCCCCCGTCAACTCCGCCTGTTGCGTCTCGCCAAGTGCGGGGGGAACCCCCGGTCTGCTCGAATATCAAGGCTGCAGGCCCTCCCTCGCCGAAGGCGGCGGCCCATCTGCCGATGGTGTGAGCATCCCGGCCCAGTGCCCGGGCGGTGCCCGAGGCGGTCAGGCCCCGGCACAGGAGCCACAGTGCGTGCCACCGTTCTCTCTCCCGGGGTGTCGGCGCTAGGTACATCCTGCTGCGCACACTAGCCAAGTCCAACTGCCACCCCTCCAAGTCCGGCCTTATCCCCCTCATACCCATCACCATCCCCACTCAGTCTGCTCCCAGTCCTGACGCTATGCCTCCCTGATTCTAGCCGACCCAAATGCGGGTTTCACCTTGGCTTTGGTTTAGTAATCGAACTGTCGCTGGGGTCGTCCCAGCGCAGAGTTATCGACTCGTCGCCGCCCCTGGCAGTGAGGCCAGTGGGCTTGGCCGGTACCACCGGCGCCTGCACCGTAAGGGTTGCGTCGAGGATGTCGGTATTGCTTGGCGTGCTGGTGGCCCTATCCGCCTCGTTCACCACTGCTGTCAGGGTGAAGGGGGTCGTCACGGTGGTCACAAGAGCGTAGTTGCCTGCCGGCGCGTCGGACTTGGCGTAAATGCTCCATGGGGTCGCCATTTCGCAGGTCAATGTGCCGGCCGTCAGGTCTGGAGAACGATCCGAGGCGGTGGGGCCTGAGAAGAGATTCGAGCCGGCCATCTCGGCTGCATTCGGGTCGGCCGCCGCACCGTCTACGAGGCCGACGACCACCGCGTCCTCTACTCCCTCGTCCAAGGACAGACCCAACTCTCCAGCGGTCGTCTCGGCGGAGAGTGAGGCGACGGACGACACTTGATCCGAATCCACAGGGAACGTGGCCCGGTACGTGGGGACCGCCGCTATCCCGGCCCCGACGGTGATCATGGTAGGGTCAAGCACCATTTCGTGGGTCCAGGACCCGATAGCCTCCGGGGTCGCCGTCACGCTGTCGCTGGGCGGGCTGTTGCCCCCGGAACCCACAGCGCGGAGGAAGATCGTATGGAGAAGGCCGCTGGTGAGTCCGGTAACCGTGTACGAGGTGGCATTGTCCTCGCCTGGGGCGCTATCCGGAATGTCGACGACGCCTGAATTCGCTCCATCGTCGGAAGTGTAGAGGTATTGATATCCTGTGATCGTGGACTCAGTCGGATCGTCCCAGCCCAGGGTGATCGACTCGATCCCCGCGGTGGCGGTAAAACCGGTGCGTTTGGCCGGCGCCGGGACGGTGCTTACCGAGCTACTGTTAGAGTACGCCGTCTGGAGTACGCCGTCTGGAGTACGCCGTCCGGTGGTTACTGGTTTCGGCCTGGACTTTGACGCCGTAGATGCCCTCGTCAGTGAGGCCAGTCTGTGCGGGGTCAGTGGTGGTGGTCAACACGATTGGGACACTGTCGGGATAGGTGATCTCAATCCTATATCCGGTCGCGCCTTGGTATGCATAGCCACTGATGGTCAGGTTGTCCCCGTTAAGGGCTAGTGTCGGGGCGGCGGCCTTGGGGTCTGGCGAGAGAACTATGAATGAGGTGGAGTCGCTGTATGGGCCAACGATTACGCCACCGACGCCGGTTTCCACGCCGGCTACCTTGACCGTGTACGTCCCGGCTGTGGAATCGGTGAAGGTCCAGGTTGGGAGGTTAGTCAGAGGATTGCGCGTCGAAGATGCTTGAACCCAATGATATTGGATGGCGCCGGTAACGGCCTCGATGGACCAGGTGAACTCGTCGGCGGAGTTATCATAAAACACCGAAGGCACTACGGGCTTGCTGAGCGCCAGGGGAGGAGCCCCAGTTGCGGAGGCCTAGAAGTCTGGCCGGAAACTGTCCATTTTGATGCCAGGGGTTATACTCCGGGGTATCAAAGATAGCGGAGCAAGGGAATGCTGGGAGAGCGATCGGATCAGAGGGGCTTCTGGGAGGCGGACCGGCTGTATCTGGACCACGTGGGTAAGGACACTTTCTACGGCCTGTTGGCATCGTTGAGAGGCCAACTATTCCGGGACTCCGACTTCGCCGAGTTCTACTGCGCCGACAACGGCCGGGACAGCGTGCCGCCCAGCCTGCTGGCCACGGCGCTGCTGCTGCAGACCCACGACAAGGTGAGCGACGCCGAGGCCAAGGCCAGAGCCGACTTCGACATCCGCTGGAAAGTGGCGTTGGGAATTGAGGTGGAGGACAGGCCCTTCGCCAAGAGCACGCTCCAGGTGTTCCGCGCCCAGTTGATTCTCCACGACAAGGTGCGGGCGGTGTTCGAGTCCAGCCTGCGGCTGGCCCGGGAGTCGGGCTACCTAAAAAAGCGCGGCATGCGGGTGGCGCTGGACACCACGAACATCCTGGGGCGGGGCGCCGTGAGGGACACCTTCAACCTGCTGGCGGACGGGATTGTGAAGCTGCTGCGGGCGCTGGCAGCCGTGGAGAGGTCCAATGTCAAAGGATGGGCCGAGGCCCAGGGGTACGGGCGGTACCTTGCATCCAGCATCAAGGGAGAGTCGGCCATCGACTGGTCCGACAAGGGGGCACGGGCGGGGTTGCTGGCCACGATTGTGGCTGACGCCGACCGTCTGTTGGAAGCAGGGCGGCAGGCGCAGGAGGCTCTGCCGGAGGGCAGCCCTGAGCGGCAGGGCATCGTCGCGGCGGCGGAGTTGCTGGGGCAGTTGCTGCTCCAGGATGTGGAGCGCACCGGCGACGGTATTGGTCTCAAGGACGGGGTGAGCAAGGACCGGATGGTGTCGGTGCATGACCCGGAGATGCGCCACGGCCACAAGAGCAGCAGCCGTCGCTTCGACGGGCACAAGGCGGCGATTGTGGTGGACACCGATACCCAGCTCATTACTGCTGTGGAAGTATTGCCCGGCAACGCTCCGGACAACCTGGGGGCCTTGGAACTGGTGGAACGGAGCGAGGCCAATACCGGTGTGCCGGTGGAGGAGGCGCTGGGCGATGCCGCTTATGGCGACGGCGATACCAGGCAGGCCTTCGCCGACGCGGGACGGACCCTGATTGCCCGGGTGCCGGGCCGTCCGAACCGGAAACACTTCCCGAAGGATGACTTCCGGATTGACCTGGCGGCGGGAACCTGCACCTGTCCGGCGGGTCAGGTCACCCGGAAGCTGCTGCCGGCGGGGAAGCGGACCGGTTCCACGGGACGGACTCACCGGCTGCAAGCCTTCCGGTTCGATGCGGCGGTGTGCGGAGCCTGCCCGCTGCGCTCTCAATGCGTGGCCGGGTCATCGGGATTGGGGCGAACGGTCCAACTGCACCCGCAGGAGGCTTTGTTGCAGCAGGCCCGGGCCCTGCAGCAGAGCGAAGCCTTTGCCGGGTATTGTCAACGCCGGGTGGTGGTGGAGCACCGGCTGGCCCGGCTGGTGCAGCTGGGGATTCGCCAGGCCCGCTACTTCGGTCGGACCAAAACCCGGTTCCAGCTGTACCTGGCAGCCACGGTGGCCAACCTGACCCTGCTGGCGGGCAAAACCGGTTTGACAGGCGATATTGGTGGCGCTGCCATCGGCTACCGTGACGCCTGGGCCGGCGCCGACAGTGCTACAGCAACATTTGGTGCAATCCGGCTCGGTCTGATTTGGCCGCTGGCGTTGCTGACGCCGGCCTTTCTGCCTAAAGCCCTCTTCTCAACCAAGGCTTTTCATCCGCATTTCTAGGGGGCCACGGCGGCCGCCAAGACAAGTAGAGCGGCCGCCAAGAAGAGAAATACAGGCGGCGGGCGTAGCAGGCTGGTCAAGCGAATAGGGCCGCGGGCATTTGTGCAGCGCAGATTAATGCCCTCAAGATCGCTGGCGGAACTTCGCCCGCCTCCCTCGACCCCTCGAATATGCCCCGGGAACAGATGACCCGATTTCAACGCCTGCCTCCTGCGCCCGGGACGTGTCCGACATGGACGTCCAGGTCAGAAACGCGGCCAGCAGCGCTGTTAACAACAGCGGCGCCAACCGGAGGGCCGGCCCAGGGACGCAGCGAGGCTTCAGAACGATTTCCCCTTTCATGAATCCGTCTGATTGAACGAAGCGATTTCATACGGATTGCAGAACCTTACCAACTCCAGATTACGAATATGTATTGGTCCTAATGTAACTAGGCCAGCGTGACAGAGCATTTATATAAGGTGCAAAGATACTAAACTAAAGCCAAGGTGGGATGTGCAATTAGGGTGAGCCCGGAATCGGGCTGCGAGTGTCGCGGGAGACTTTCGGCCCATGATTGCAGGACGGTGCGGCAGCGCCGCTTCACCTCATCCTTCCGCTTGGCTAGCCCATCGAGGAAGTGATCGACCCTCTCCTGCACCTTGACCTTGCTGCCCAAGCACAGGTTTCCCGTCGCCTCCTCTCTGGCCCAGCCCCAGATGGCCTCATCGGCGTTGAAGTCCGGACTGTAGCCCGGCAGATTCACCAGCCTCAACGCCAGCCCCGGCGTCCGCAGATACTCCCTCACCGCCTCGCCACGGTGTGCCGGCGCGTTGTCCCAGATCACGTTGAGCGGCCCAGAGTGCCTCTCCCTCAGTTGTGCCAGGAAGACGGCTGAGGTTCCGGAGTTGCTGTTCCCCTCCAGTTCCATCCATTCCACCTCGCCGGTCTCCAGGCAAACCGCCGAGTAGTAGCTGGCCTTCTCCCCATAGCGTGGGCTGCTGGAGTCCACCAAGGCCGACTCTCCCCTGAGCACCCATTTGCCCCGCAGTTCGGCGTCCGCCCGGAAGTGGGCCTCGTCGGCGAAGAATATCTTGGCCCCGGACCGTATGGCCTCCTCCGACAGGGCGGCGTACTGCGCTACGAAAGCCTCCCGCTTGGCCTCATCCGCCTTGAGCAGATGCTTCTTGGGGCGCTTGAAGGCAAATCCCAAGCGGTGCAGATAGTTCAGGCAACTGCTGCGGCTCAAACTGACGTCAAACCGCTCCGAAACGAACTGCCGCACCACCTTCCAATACCAGTTGGACAGTTCGATGCCCGCCTGCTCCGGTAACTCCTCCACCGCTGCCTTCAACTCCGCCTGTTGCGTCTCACCAAGGGCGGGGGGGAACCACCGGTCTGCTCGAATATCAAGGCTGCAGGCCCTCCCTCGCCGAAGGCGGCGGCCCACCGTCCTATGGTGTGTGGGTCCCGTTCCAGCGCCTCCGCCGTCCCTGATGCTGTCCAGCCCTGTGCCAGCAGCAAGATGGCGTACCACCGCTCCCGTTCCCTGGGCGTTGGCGCCAGAATCATCCGGCGGCGCAAGCCCTTGGCATCCATCTGCCATTGTTCCAGAAACCGCTCCATCTCCCTCACGCCCATCACCAACCCCTCGCATCTTCAAAGACCAGTTAACTCGGTTCTCCCCACAAATTTACCCCATGACTCTGCGCATTTCACCTTAGCTTTGGTTTAGTACTCAGTCAATCGTAAAATCGAAAGGGTAAAGGCGGTGAAGTTTGGTTCGTGCGTCCCGGGTATTGAACCGCCAGTTGATGGTTGCTCTGGCGGCGTTGCGCTCCGTGACCAGAGCATCGACTTCCCTCCTGAGGGCCTCCTCGCTGGAGAGCCGCTGCTTCAGGCAGGAGCGGGACAGGACGCTGAACTCGATCTCCGCCATCCCTTCGACAAGCTCAGGACAGGATTCAACCAACTTCCATGCTTGGGGGTATAGTGGAACTCCAGCCGCCTGGCAATCCTCCGGGCTTCCTCAGCCGGGAAAGTCTCGTACAGCGATGCCCGGCGATGGGTGTTCAGATTGTCCAAGACAACCCTTACCACCTCGGCTTCCGGGTAGGCTTCATCCGCCAGCCAGCGCATCTGATGGGCGAAGTCTTGCATCGTGCGCCGCTGGGTCACCGCCACCTCTCGCCAACCCGCCAAGGGCTCGCAGGCCAAGAACACGTTGCGGGTACCCTCCCTGCGGTATTCGTAGTCCTGCCGCAGCGGAAGTCCCGGCCGGGGCGGCATCGGGGGCCGGGTCTCCGCCAACAACTGGGTGGAGGTCTCGTCAAAGCAGACTACCGGCCTTTGGGGGTCATAGGGTTCGGCGTAGAGATCCAGGACATCCTCCATGTTGGCCACGAACTCGGCGCTCACCTTGGGGATGCACCACTCCTTCTTCTGCCACGGCTTGAGAGTGTTTTTTTGAGCCGCTTACGCACTCCCTCATGGGACATGGAGGACGCCAACCCCAACTCCACCACCTTCCCGGCCAGCAGGCGCAGTGTCCAGTGGTCATGGCCCTCCGGCGCTGGGCTGCAGGCCAAGGCAATCAGGTGGGCTTCGCCCCGGTCGTCCAACTTCCGGGGCCGGTTGGCCTGGGGACGGTCCTGCAAAACCCTCTCCAACCCTTCTTCGGCAAAGCGCTGCTTGACCCGGTATACGCTGCTCAGGGCCACATCCAAAGCTTCGGCCACTTGGGGCGCCGCCCAACCGTCGTCGCTCTTTAGGAGAATCCGCGCTCTAGCGGTCACTCGGGCTGAGTTTTTGCCAACCCGAATCAAATGCTGGAGCTCTTCCCGTTGTTCCTGTGCCAGCCGCACCGCGTATTTGTCCCTGACCATCACTGCGACCCCCGCCATCAACACTTTCCACTAGGCAGGATACCCCAATTGGCCCCTTTCTTAAACAAATCCCAATACCTAGTTGACTGAGTACTAAACCAAAGCCAAGGTGGGAAGTGCATTTACAATACATCGGTGATTGGGCTGGGATTCTCGCAGAAATCCTTCGGCCTTTGATTGCAGGACGGTGCGGCAGCGGCCCTTGACCTCGTCTTTCCGGATGGACAGCCCGCAGAGGAAATTCCCGACCCTCTCCTTTACCAGGGCCTTGGTTCCCAAGCACAGGTTTCCGGTGGCTTCCTCTCTCGCCCAGCCCCAGATGGCCTCATCGGCGCCTCCGTCCGGGCTGTAGCCCGGCAGAGCCTGCCCTCGTGAAAACGGGGGTTCATCAGCCGCAGCCCCAAGCCCGGCGTCCGCAGATACTCACGCACCGCCTCGCCGCGGTGCGCCGGCGCGTTGTCCCAAATCACGCCTAGCGGCCCGGAGTGCCTCTGCCGCAACCGCTCCAGGAAGGCAGCCGAGGTTCCGGAGTTGCTGTTCCCCTCCAGGTCCATCCACTCCACCTCACCGGTCTCCAGGCACACTGCCGAGTAGTAGCTGGCCTTTTCGCCATAGCTCGGGCTGGTCGAGTCCACCAAAGCCTGCCCTCGTGGAAACGGGGGGCCGGCTCTCCCTTTAGCATCCATTTGCCTCTCAGTTCGGCATCGGCCCGGAAATGGGCCTCGTCGGCGAAGAATATCTTCGCTCCCGTACGCCACGCCTCGTCCGACAGGGTGGCGTACTCCGCCACGAAGGCCTCCCGCTTCCGCTCATCTGCCTTGACCAGACGCTTCTTGGGACGCTTCAGGACAAACCCCAAGCGGTGCAGATAGTTCAGGCAAGCGCTGCGGCTCAGGCCAATGCCGAAACGCTTCGAGACAAACTGCCGCACCACTTTCCTCCTGAGCCTGCCGAAGGGTCCAGTTGGCCATTTCTATCCCCGACATCTCGGGCAACTCCTGGACTGCCCCCGTCAACTCCGCCTGTTGCGTCTCGCCAAGTGCGGGGGGGGGACCTGACAGGGGTAGGTATTTTCGCGTCATGCTGATAAACATCATGCAGGATGGTGGTTCGTTCTATGGTTTACAAACCTGAAAACTCGGATTTGGAGCGATCTAAGCGCTGCGAGGAGTCGGCGGCTGAGTCCTGTGCATTCCAGAGTTTTGTAGCTGATTTCACTTTTTACCTACCCCTCTCAGGGGGGGAACCCCCGGTCTGCTCGAATATCAAGGCTGCAGGCCCTCCCTCGCCGAAGGCGGCGGCCCATCTGCCGATGGTGTGAGCATCCCGGCCCAGTGCCTGGGCGGTGCCCGAGGCGGTCAGGCCCCGGCACAGGAGCCACAGTGCGTGCCACCGTTCTCTCTCCCGGGGTGTCGGCGCTAGGTACATCCTGCTGCGCACACTAGCCAAGTCCAACTGCCACCCCTCCAAGTCCGGCCTTATCCCCCTCATACCCATCACCATCCCCACTCAGTCTGCTCCCAGTCCTGACGCTATGCCTCCCTGATTCTAGCCGACGCAAATGCGGGTTTCACCTTGGCTTTGGTTTAGGTTTGTCTTTCTTCTAAGTTCTGCTATCTCTTGGTCATTGAGTTTTAGACTAATCGCAGTCACGCCTATAGCGAGAGCGTGTCTAATCGACTCGGGCCAATTATCATGGATGATTTCTATCAATTCCTTCTCGTACCACGGAGCGGAGACATTGCGCCCATGAGGAAGAACCTTTATGAAATAGGCATAACGGTCATCAACCCGGCAGAACAGGATGTCATTAGTCCGCCTCATAAAGTTCCCGCTTTCTTCCAGTTCAGTCACCAGATGAAAGTGATAAATTCCCCAATGGTCTAGCATCGAATCTCGAAAGCCGGCGTTTGTAATCGTTTTCGACATATACGGAGATAGGCTCTCCCCGTTTCGAATCGTCTTTTCCAGTTTGGCTATCCCACCTTGGTAGATCGATGGATCGAAATTGCTGGCCTTAAGTATCTGCCTCGGTCGTGGCGTCATGATGCGACGATTCAGTTTTGCGTAAATACGCATTGCCGCTTCATCATCGTCGTTGACGGATGAAATGTGATACCCATCAGACTCCATTTTATGGCGGATAGCGTCCGCGAAGTCCCTGTACAGATTGATTTTGATCTCCGCCATTGTTTTTCCTTACACCTCGAGCAGGTTTGCGCAAAGGTAGACAGTACCATCTTCGACATGTGGTTGGGGCGCTATTAGGCTCCCAGATTGGCCATTGCCTCGATATAGTAGTGGCATATTTCTTCTATGGCAGTCCGTTCACGCCCTCCTCGGCTCTCTGATCAAGACAGGTATCGTAGGTGACCGTGTCTATTGGAACCCAAGTCGTTCCCGAAACTCCCCTCCGTGAAGAGCTCCATGGACCAACCGGGAAACGGGACTCGAAGACGAGCCTGAGGCGCGGCGCTTGCGCGATCTCTTTCACCAGGCGCACCGTAGGCCCGAAGTCCCAGTCCTGACTCACGATCATGGGGCTTCATAGTGCCGGTTGTGGGTAGCTCGCACCAGATCCAGAGCCTAGCTCACTTCCTGGATCAACATCGTGTCCGAGACGCCTCTTACATCGCTCCAAGCAGAGCTAACGAAGCATCGAGGTCGACACACTCATCGGATGGCTCTTCCTCTGCCCAAATCACGAACCGGTGCTCTCGCTGATCCCGGTAGTCTATACCCTTCACGAAGACGGACAGTAGCATGGCCTCTGACTCTGAGGGCGCTTCGGTAATCGTCGCGTATGGGTCTTCGACATATATGACGGGGCCGTGAAGAATGAACTGGCTCTTGTGCCGAATACCAATTCTGTCTACTCCTTCGAAGGAATGTTCCATCTCGGCTTCCTGGCCTTGGGGACCGAGTTACTCTGCAACCATCAAGCCTAGTGCCTAGCAAATTCGCGGGGGCGATGGACGTACGAGACATGATCGTACTTCTCCGGAAGAGAGAGATGCCATCTTTCGTAGTCTTCCTGGTTTGTCGGTTTGATGGACGTGCTAAGTAACCACCCATTCTTGCCGTAGATCACTGAATCGGTCGTCTTATGCGATATCCGAGTGGATAGGGACGCGATCTCAATCGGCACTTGTAGCTGTTCCGAGGTTCTGGCAACCGCTTCGACAAGCAGTTGGACTTCCGGGAGATTATGGGGATCGTCGATTGTCTCTTTAACTATCTCGGTGTGGGATGCCTGTGCTTCTGAGGGATCATGAATGAGTCCCTCGCCGCGTTTCCTGAACTCCTCTGGCTTGGAAATGCGGACTTTCTTGAAATCTTCGATGGCGTACTGCTTGGCGCATCCCTTAACCAATGTAGTGATGGGTGAACGGTCAGCAATCTCGCGTAGATCAACATATGCAGTGCATATGAGGCGGTTGGCATCGTCGACCAGATAGGCATCATACAGAACGGTGAGATTCGACATCATGTCTCCAGAATGGGATTTTAGCGCGTTATCTACGCCCAGAATCGAAATAGTGGGGCGGGTAACCATGCCCCATGCCAGTCAGTTTGACGGTCGCGGCTCATCTTGTTCCAGTATCTCCCCCTTCGGCATCCGGTAGCCTACCGGAGGATCGGTGAAGATGTAGGTGAGGTTGGCGGCATCATCCGCCAGCTTGCGCCGGGTTCTCTGTCTTTCAATCTACACAAAAAGGGACGGTTCTCATGGGCAGTCGATTGGGATGCGACAGGGATTGAATAGATATCAACAGGCTGCGGAATCTACAGACTTCCTATTTTTGGTGGACCTAAGAACAGGTCTGCCGACCGTCCTACGGGTTCGAGCCTTCTCCCCCCGTCCGCGCCTTCTGCAGCAACCGCATCACCGTCACCTATTTCGTGAGTGGTTTAGAGACACGATGGTTGTAAACTGCAATCCATGCCTCGTGTTCCTGCTTGAGCATTTCTACAACGGACGTAGCGAGGGCGTCGTCAATGCTCTGTGGCGATCCGTGAACAAACTCGTTTCGTTGCTTGTGAATCCTTGCCAGATGGGCACTTACGTCGGAAAATCCCAAGGAGTTGAGGTCGGAATGATAGGTCGAGTCGAATGCGATTTTGTAGAATCTCCTCATTCGCGCGTCGACAGAGAAATACCGATTCAGTGCGTCTTCCAGGAACCGAGGAGGGATGTGTTGGAGGCCATCACGAAGGAGGTGCTCAAGCCGAGTTTCAAAGTATGTCCAAAACAGCAGCACCAGCGATGCGCCAGTGGAGACCTGGCCCCTGTGCGCCAAACGGTTCTGTGACGCTGAGTCTCGCGTCATGCGTTCCCACTCACGCTCCATAAGCTGCAAATAAACATAATCCTCATAACGGGTCTCTGCTCCCATGTAGGCGCGTAGAACCGAAATTTCTCGTCCGTCATCAAGTTTAACGGTTTACTCGGCGTCCTTCGGTAGGTCAGCGCCACATGCCGGACAAGGATCATTGAATGTGCGAATACCCGAACACTCACCACACCGAGTGTATGCGGACCAAAGACTAGTCCATGAAGCGTCTGGCGGAAGATCGTCCAACCACATTATGCATCCCTTCAAATTGGATCAGAGTTGATTTTTGCACCCCCGAAAACGGCCTACAAGATGGTGTACGGGCCGGTATGCGGCTGTCCCGCCACGGCGGGATGCCTCGTTAACCCGAATCCACCGGTGGACACCGATGGACGGCGTGAGGACAGCGGAAGGGGGGTGAGGAAGTTACAGGCGCGATGATCCGGGCTCGAATTTGGGTAGACGGGAGGCTGGCGGCGGTCTGCAGGCGCTTTGGGGGGCGCCGATGGCGGCTTACAGTGGCTGTGGTGAGGGGGATGGCGGGATAGGACACGGCAAGAGGCGCTCGCGGACCGGACTGGCGCGAGTTGGCGGGGCGTTCGGTTGGCCGGATGGCGGGTCAGTAGCGGACAGGAGCAATCAGGCTGGGAGTGGAATGGCTCGCAGTCGGGCCAGGGCGCGACTGAACTGGGTTTCCCATGGCCAGCGCTGGGGAAGATGCAGGGTGATCCGGCGTGCCGAGCGGGTGATCCGTCCGGCCAAGGCAAAGACCCGTCGTCTGAGGGTCTTGGTGGTCACGATCTGCTGACCCAGGCCGATGCGGGCTGTCCAGCGGGCCAGGTTGTGGGCCATCACCTGTACCGCCAGCCAGGCGCCGTTGGCAGCGAAGCGGCCCGAGGGGAGATGGTTCAGCCCCACGCCGTACTTGAGGTCGCGTATCGCATTCTCGATCTCGGCGTGGCGGCGGTGGTCAGCCTCCAGTTCCAGGGTCTCTCCGTCCCGGTCGGTGATGAAGCCGTGATAGCTGTAGGTGGCGAAGAGAGCCAGTTGGGAACCGGGCGCCGGCTTCACCCGCCGGACGATGAGCCGCACCGGCGCGGCGTCGGGCTCACTCTGGAAGGGGGTGTAGGTGGTCTCGGCCACATCGGCGCCGTCCATCCAGTAGGGAATCGGCGTCCAGTCCTCTTCGGGTATCGCCTCGATGAGATTCCGCAGGCGGGTGCGCTGGCGGATGGTGATGGAGAAGCGGACATCCATCCGGCGGCAGACGGCGACCACGGCGTGGGTATAGAAGCCGCTGTCGGCCCGCACCGTGAGTTGGCCCCTGGCTCCGCCGTAGCGCACCCGCCCCACCGTTTCACGCAGGAAGTGGGCGGCGCCGCGGGCGGTGTAGGCCCGGCCCTCGCGCAGGCGGGCCATCAGCACGTCGCCGGTTCCGGCGGCGACGGCCAGCAGCGGGTGATAGCCCCGCGCACCGGTGTAGCCGTGGTGGCGAGCTCCTTCCTTGGCCAGTCCGTAGGTCTCGCAGATGGTGGAGTCCAGGTCGATGGTCAGGGGCCCGTCGCCGGGTCCGGCCCCAGCCTCCCAGGCCCGGGCCAGCAACTGGCGGCTCACCCGGTCCAGTTGGCGGACGTGGCCCCACCGGAAACTGCGCAGGAAGGTGCCCAAGGTGGAGGGCGCCTTGACTACACTGCCCAGGGTGCAGGCTGTCCTGCCGGTGCGCAACACATCGGCATCGTCGATGCAGTCGCCGCCCGCCAGCGCGGAAGCCACCAGCGTCATGATCTTGTCGCCGGTGTTGGCTCGGCCTGGGGCCCAGCCCAGGTCCAAGTGCCGGTCAACCAGTTGGGGCAGGCCCAGGTGCAAGGCCAACGTGGCGGGAAGGATCAGCCCGGCATTGTTGACCAGGCGGTGGTCGTCGAAGGCGATGTGGATGCCGTCGGGGTGGTTGCGTGGTAGCATCTATTGGGTGCTCCTTGTTTCTGGTTGGTTTTCTGTCTCGAAAACCATTATCCCAGATGCACAGGAGCACTTTCTTACCCATTCAACCCGCCGCGACACTCACCTTTTCGGTGGATTCGGGGTTAAGTGTGGAACCTCGGTGATGGTCCCGCAAGGCAATGTAGACATCGCCGTGCCTCTAGAACCAAACTCTCCAGGAGTTCGGGCTTAACCCGGTCTTGTTGATTACAGCGAATCGCACTGGGCCTTTCCTCAAAGGAAATAGGATAAGTTTTCCGTTTCGCAGGATTCGTGTAGAAAGTCGTGCTCTCCATTTCCATCCTGTCGGAACCCTGTTGGTTCTATGCCTATCTGCGGCGAATCAGATGCGACGACCACCACCGTCGCTTGGCGGTTGACAATCCCCGTGAACTCAGCTGGTACGATGGCCTCTATTTATTTGGTGTAATGCGTTTGTGCGAGGTCTAATCCTCCCGCACGTAGACGACATCAATCACGCTCTGGGTCGCTTCTTTCAGGTAGGTTGCCCGCATAATGTAATTTGGATAGCTACCTTCCTCCACGATGTACCGCCAATCTTCGAATGCTTTACAGCAAATCGTGAACACTTGATCAACGTTATCCCACTCTTTTTCCAGCGGGTTCGTGACGCGCTTCAGGTATTCGATCCTTATCTTCTCTTTAAGGTCATCCGATAGGCGGTCAAAATATTCCAGTAGGTCATGGCCACCAGTTGCCGCCTTGTCCTGATTCTCTGTCTCCCAAGCAAATTTGAGGGCCAATTCCGCCGCCAACGCTACTAAGACAACCCGACCCTGATACTTACCCAAGTCCTGTATCTGTTCGGGATTGAAGTCGGCTATATCAGTGTGTTTCTGAGCTAGCACCTTCCGCGGTTCCAGTTCTCCACTCAGTGCCCTCGGAATTTCGTCTGCCGAGATCAGTAGTCCCTTAACGAAGTCGGGGGTTTCGGGCACTTTTCTCTTGATCTTTGACATCGCCTATCCCTCTGAATAAACTCTCAGGGCGTCTCCGTAGCTGAAACCGGGCCGAAAGCCCCCCTAGCGCTCCTAGCCACTGGCCAGCAGCTTGCCCACACGAGTCTCCACAGTTCTTCCCTCCTCCGACGTGCGCAGCCACTTTCGTAGCTCCCGGCGCACGATGGTCACAGTCAGCTTGTCGCTCCGCTTCTCGCGGAGTTCCGCCAGTTTCCCCCCAGCCCCGGCTGCCGCGGTTGCCCCGGCCTCGGCTATTGCTACGTGCAACTCCTGTGCCGGGTCGAACTCCGGGATGGAAAGCTTCCATAGCTGCTTGTGCAAGTCCCGCGCCCCAAACTGGCCCTTGGTCATCAATGGTTTCACAGCTTCTTGGAGCGCGTCGCTATTAATGATAGCCAGTAGGTAGTTGGCTTCTTCAATGTCTTTGCAGGGAATCCAAAACAAGACGTTCTCTACCAAGTCTGTTTTGTCATGCAAGACAGCCGCCGTTGGCTCACCTGATTTCGAATACACTACTCTCACCTGTCTGTCGTGAGAGTCTTGTTGCCATTCCAATTGCGAAGACAGTTTGTGCAGATAGTCCAGTTGACCCAACAGGTTCAGTCTGTTGGCCGGGGCTTTGCTGTCCTCCCACAGACGGCTGACCGTCTGCCAGCGCTCCCGCATCCGCCGTTCCAGTCCTGCCAGCCGGATGCCACCGGGGCCGTTGTCATCGGTGAGGATAGCGACGTCGCCCTTCTGGAGCGGCAGCAGTGCCTTCAAGGGTTCCAGGGCAACGTAGGGGGCAATAGTTTCGCCCAGATGCACGTTGAATAGATGCCGGTTCTCTACGGTCTGGCCGATGATCGCAGTCAGGTCCAGGTCCTTCCAGGGCGCCTTGTCCTGGCTGCCCCGTCGGGGGTTGACAGTAACCGTAGGCGCGGCCTGCACGATGGCAGTGTTGGCTGTCTCATTAACGAAGAACAATACCCGGGGGAATATGGTGGCTCCGTTGCGAGACAGTGCCGCGTAGGGAGAGTCCCCCGCCGCTCCAGTGTCGCTAATGCCCGCGGACTCGCGCTGCATATCCTCGGCCCCGGCCTTTCCCACCCACTGCTCGACCGAGCCTCCCAGGGACTTGCCGGAGGCATCCTGAGGGAGTTTGCGGGCGAAGACCACCGAGGCGGGCACCGGGAAGAATGTGTTGGGTTCCAGCCGTTCCAGGTCCCAGGCCGGTTTGAGAGTGAAGTCAGCCTGGACGCTCGGTCCCGACTTGCCGGCGCGCCACCGTCCGCCGCGCCACTTGGAGTACTGCCCAGCCTGCAAAGCACTGTGGGGCAACACGAAGCCGATGACACCCCCATCCCTCAGGTACAGGTCGACACTGCGGGCGAAGAAGAGTCCCGCCACGTCCTGGTGGGTGGCGTAGCGACCCCCGGCCCAGATGCCGTATCGGAACCGGCTCAGGTTCTGCAACTCGGTGCGGAGGATGTCGGCGGTCTGGTTGTAGTTAATCCAAGGCGGGTTGCCGATAACCACGTCCACCTTGGCCCGCGACAGCGCAACCGGGCGCACCATGTTGCGGGTGTAGTAGGCCCAGATGTGGTCTCGCCCACGGTTGTGAAGGCGCTGCATGACCCTGATGGTGTCTCCAATGGTCTGCCGCTCGGCGGGGTCGTCGACGTGGTTGTCGTCCAGGGCCAGGAACGGGTCGTCTCTCCCTTCGATGTGGGCGGAAACGTCTCCCATCAGGGCGTCGAAGTCCTCAGCCCGCTCTACGAGGCTGACGGGAAAGACCAACTCGGTGTTCTCATCGTCGCTGGTCTGGATGGTAATCTCGTTCTCGGCGAACATATCGCCAGTACGGAAGCGCAGCTGAAGGGAGTCACCCAGGTAGACCGGTATGGACAGCGATGCGTCGTACCCGGCGGCACCGGCGGCGTTAATGACTGGGCGGGAGGCCAGAGTCCAGGCGGCCCGGGCCAGGTGCACCGCCACCGGGTGAACGTCGATTCCGGTTACCGCCTCCCGCAGGCGGTTGAGCACTTCCCTGGGTTCCCAGTTGGTCGCACTGGCGGCGGCGATGAAATGGGAGACCGCCTCGGTTACGAAAGTGCCCGAACCGCAGGCCGGATCCAGAACGCGCTGGTTCAGCGGGTCGTCTACCAGTTCCCGGATCATGGCACGGGCCAGCCACGCAGGGGTATAGTATTCGCCCAACTGCCGCCGCTCCTCCGGCGGTATGACTGTCTCGTACAGGGTGGCGGCGGTATCCGGCGGAGCTTCGGCCCAGTTGAACCGAGCCACGCGGCGGGCCAGCGTTTGCAGCAGCGGGTTGCCGCCAACCTCAATGGGCCAGGCGAAGAAGTCCGATTCCAGCACTCCCTGCAACCCAGTAGCGCGGTACAACTCCCGGCCCTGGAGCAGGTCGGAGGGGTCGGTCTCGGTCAGGCGGCGAATGTCGATGCCGAAGGAAGCCTGCACTACCATTCCGATGACGGCGCCAAGGTAGGTGTGGCGGACGAACAGGTCGTCCATCTCCTCCGTGCCGCCGGCGATTTCGCCCAGGGCGGTGCGTAACAGGTCATGCCACAACCGCCGTTTGACCCTGATGGTCTCCAATTCCGCGTTATCTTGGTAGAGGGTTTTCAGGGCGGCGATGTCGCGCTGGTAGGAGGGGCTGCCGGGGCCGAAGTGCCCCGCGATTCCCTCCCTATCGGGGCTGACGGCTTCCAGGGACACTAGGGCGGTATCCCGCAGCCACTCGTACAGGGGGAACCACCCGTCCGGTCCCTCCAAGGTGAAGGCGTAGGGACGTGTTAGACGGACCTCGCCCGCTCCGGGCCAGCGCAGTAGCCACCTTTTCCCGTCGGTGAGGATACCTATGCGGACCCTTCCCTGCCGCGCCGATTGGGCCAGGTAGTCGTCCAGTTGCCGCACGTTTTCCGGATCGGGTTCGCCACCGGCAGCAGTGCCAATCCGCCGCTTGAACTCGACGAAGGTGTCCAGGGCAGTCAGGTCGACGGCGCGCCGGGAGGCGTCCGAGGGCGGGTTTTCCTCGACAATCTCCTCACTGCTGGTCAGACCGGTGAGGATGAGAAAGTCCCGAACTGCGCTCGTGATGTTGGCTTCGGGTTGAAAGTTGTCATGGCGAAGGAGGATCTGCGCCGCTGCATCACGATACCTGGGGTCGTCTATGTCAATGTGAAGCGCCATGTTTTCGCCCAAGTCCCCTAGGCTCCAAAATGCCCGACAAGCTGAGTTAAGCTTCGGGGACAGTCAGGATGGAACTGCCCCATTCACCTATGCGGGCGGGGTCCAGCCTATCTATGCCTTCCAAGCGGTCGAAGTCTGTGTCTGCCGAGATGATGCGCTCAGCTCCCAGCCGTTGCATCACTGCCGAGTGAACCAGGTCTCTAGCACTAACCCCTGGATGGCGGTCTGCCAACTCCGCCGCCAGGGTAACGTCTTCCGCATGGACGGGTTCGATACGCCCGCGCATAGCCTCGGCGAAAGCCCGCACCACCTCCCGACCCAAGGTCCACCGACCCGAGGCCAGGTATCGGTGCATGATTTCCTGGAGTACTTCGGAGTCGGTTACGAATGACTTGGGGTCATCCGCCAGTATACGGAGAATCCGAGCGCATGGTTCCTTATAGGGATGTTCCCGCCCAGCAGCGTAGATGGGAACGTTGGCGTCAATAAAGACCGCCGGGTTCATGGGAGGCCTCCAACTCGCGGGAGAGGATATCAGGGTCCGGCGGGTCTTCTACGTTCAACCCTATCAGCCGTTCAATCGCCTGCTTGCGGCGCACTCGCAGGATGTCCTCATAGGCTCCGTCGATAAGGCGTCGCACGACTTCAGAAATGGGTACTCCATTCTCCTCGGCCAATTCCTCCAACCGCCGCCGGTGTTCGGAGTCCAGCCGTACATCTAATCTGTTAGTCACTGCACGTTTCCTGTACGGAACATTTGGTGTCTCGTCCATTATCCTGAAACCCATTATGCCGGTCAACCTTGCTAAGGACGGCACCATGGCCAATTGGCTCACAATGAAAATACGTGGGCATACCTGAAGGGGTGGGTCTGGACTTCATGCGGCAAGGTAAACTCACGGCAACGCCTTCATCCGGGCTTTCAATTGACGCTTCCGGCAGGAGTGCCTGCACCAGAACCGGCTCCTTTCCTTGGAGGACGCCCAGGAGAAAGTGGAATCCCGGAGAAAACACTACAATGGGGAAAGTTCCCACAGTGCGCTGGGAAACTTGTCCCCCAGGGAGTTTGCCGCCTTGACGGCAACGGCGGATTGACCCGCAAAACTCGCACTAAGCCTGGTACAGAAAATGGGGCAAGGCCAAAGAAGCATCGTCCCATAAAGAAATCCCGGTACAGTCCTGAGCACGTCGCCTTCGGCTACTGGAACCTAAGGGGTTGCCACCTTGGTGCAAGAGGCGCAGGTAAGGGCCTGTGGACGTTTAGTCGGATTGGGTGCCATCCGCATCGGTACCGGCAGGGTCACGGTCACGCCTGCCGGTACCGATAGCGACAATATTGATGTGTGACTTCGACGCTTCGACACATAACAAGGCTCGGCGGTAGGTTCCGTTACGGCCATGTAAGGTTGCATTCACTACGTCCCAAGCATCGCTGGCAAGGTGCCTTGCGAATCTGCGATATTGCTCATTGGTTGAGAGCGTGTCCCATAAACCCTCTTCCCGGGGGTTAGTGAAGCAGTAAGCTGATAGAAACAACTGGCGGTCACGATACGATGGCTTATAACCTTTTGCGCTGCGAGCGAGACCAGAGCTACTTGATGCCGCCGTCCATGAGGGATTGGTTGAGCGAGGGTCACCTGGCCTGGTTCATTGTGGATGCAGTAGGCCAGGTGGATCTGAGGGAGTTCTACGCAGCCTACCGAAGTGATGGCTGGGGTGCAGCGGCCTACGATCGGGGAATGATGGTGGCCATCCTGTTGTACGCCTACTGCCTGGGTCTACGCAGTTCCAGGCGCATAGCCCGCGCTCTCGAGGAAGATGCAGGTTTCCGGGTGGTGGCGGCCAACCAGCAGCCGGACTTCCGTACCATCTGTCGCTTTAGGGCGGAGCGCGAGGAGGCGCTCGAGATGCTCTTTGTAGAGGTGCTGAGGCTATGCCATGAAGCGGGTCTGGTGAAGCTGGGGGTAGTGGCTCTTGATGGGGCGAAGGTGGCAGCCAACGCGGCGCTGGCCACCAACCGGAGCCACCAGGCCATTGAGGAAGAAGTGCAGCGCATATTGGCAGAGGCCAAGACAGCGGATGCTGAAGAGGATGCCCATTACGGTCCCGACCGGCGAGGGGATGAGCTACCGGAAGGGCTGGGGGGACGGATGGAGCGGCTCAAGCGCCTGGAGGAAGCCAGGGAACGTCTGCAGCGGGAGGCTGAAGCAGCAGCCAGAGCTGTCCAGGAGCACGTGGAGCAAAGGCGGGCAGAAGAAGTGGCCACAGGCAAAAAGCAGCGGGGGCGAAAGCCCAAGGTGGTAGAGCCACTTCCTACCGAAGAGGCGAAGGCTAAGCCCGAATCCACCGATGGGAGGCGTGAAGGCAGGGCAAATTGGGATGAGGGAGCCTACAAGGGAGAAAGCCTGGGCTCCATTGGGACCGATGTGACACCGCAGAGGGTTTTCAGTAGCCGCACCGGGCCTCGAGAGCGGTCTATGGAGGCTGGGAATCGCGTGATAGTGAGACCGGACGCAACAGGATGCACTCGCGGACCGGGCGGACGCGAGTTTGGATGCGGTGGGTCGGTTGCGGATAGCGCCGTCAGGCTGGGAGTGGGATGGCTCGCAGTCGGGCCAGGGCGAGAGTGGCCTGCTCAGCCCAGGGCCAGCCCCGGGGAAGATGCAAAGTGAGTCTGCGCGCCGAGCGGGTGAGCCGTCCGGCCAGGGAGAAGAAGCGTCGCCGCAGGGTCTTGGTGGTCACCAGTTGCTCGCCCAGACCGATGCGTGCCGCCCAACGGGCCAGATTATGCGCCAGCACCTGGACGGCCAGCCAGGCGGCGTTGGCGGCGAAACGGCCTGACGGGAGATGATTGAGTCCCACGCCGTACTTGAGGTCTCGGATGGCATTTTCGACCTCGGCGTGGCGGCGGTGGTCGGCCTCCAGCTCCAGGGTATCCCCGTCCCGGTCGGTGATGAAGCCGTGATAGCTGTAGCTGGCGAAGAGGGCCAGCTGGGAACCGGGCGGGGGCTTCACCCGCCGGACGATGAGCCGCACCGGCGCGGCATCGGGCTTGCTCCTGAAGGGAGTGTAAGCGGTCTCGGCCACGTCGGCGGCGCCGTCCATCCAGTAAGGGATGGGCGTCCAGTCCGCCTCGGGTATGGCTTCAATGAGATTGCGCAGGCTGGCACGCTGGCGGATGGTGATGGAGAAGCGGACCTTCGTCTTGCGACAGACGGCAACCACGGCGTGGGTGTAGAAGCCGCTGTCGGTGCGCACCGTGAGTTGCCCCTTGGCCCCAGCATGGCGCACCCGCCCCACGGTCTCCCGCAGGAAGTGGGCGGCGCCCCGAGCGGTGTTGGCGCGGCCCTCGCGCAGCCGAGACATCAGCACGTCGCCGGTTCCGGCGGCCACGGCCAGCAGCGGGTGATAGCCTCGCTTGCCAGTGTAGCCATGGTGTCGCGCCCCCTCCTTGGCCAGCCCGTAGGTCTCGCAGATGGTGGAGTCCAGGTCGATGGTCAGCGGCCCGTCGCCGGGTCCGGCGCCGGCGGCCCAGGCCCGGGCCAACAGTTCCCGGCTCACCCGGTCCAGCTGGCGGACATGGCCCCACCGGAAGCTGCGCAGGAACGTCCCCAGAGCCTGCCCTCGCGAAAGCGGGGGGTGGAGGGCGCTTTGACCATGCACCCCAGCACCGAGGAGGTCCGCCCCGCACGCAGCGCATCGGCGTCGTCAATGCAATCGCCGCCCGCCAGCGCCGAGGCCACCAGCGTCAGCATCTTGTCTCCCGCGTTCGCCCGCCCCGGCGCATACCCGAGGTCAAGGTGACGGTCAACGAGTTCACGCAGGCCCACGTGCTGGGCCAGGGTGGCCGGAAGAAGCAGCCCGGCATTGTTGACCAGGCGGTGGTCGTCGAAGGCGATTTGGATGCGGTCGGGGTGCTCAAGTGGTAGCATCTGTTGGGTGCTCCTTGTTTCTGGTCAGTTTCCTCTCTCGAAAACCATTATCCCAGATGCAAAGGAGCACTTTCTTACCCATTCACCACGCCGCGACCCTCATCTCTTCGGTGGATTGGGGCTAATACTACCGACCCGGACAGCCGCATCATGAAGACCAGGCAAGGGTACGTGCAGGGCTACAATGCCCAGGCGGTGGTGAGCGAGGGGCAGATCATAGTAGCCGTTGGAGTGACCCAAGAGGCCAATGATGTGCGGCAACTGGAGCCGATGCTCCAAACCATGGCGCATACTCTGAAGGCAGCCGGCATAGAGCACCGGCCAAAAGCGGGCCTGGCCGATGCCGGGTACTGGAGCGAGGCCAACATCCGGGCTTGCTCCTGGCCGGAGATGCCTGAGCTTCTTATTGCCACCACCAAGGATTGGAAACAGCGGAAGATGCTACGGGAGAAGGGGCAGGACGATTGCAAAGTTGGTGGATAAAAGTTTATAAGGTATAGGGAAGCGGGAGATGGGAGTGTGTGGATATGGGTGCTGCGGAATCTCTGTTCGAGTGCTTGGAGCAGGTGCCGGACCCCCGGAAGGCCAGGGGAGTTCGTCATCCCTTTCAAGCCATTCTTCGCCTGACCCTGCTGGCCCTTCGACAGGCTCAGGATGCGGTCAGACAACCATGGCCCACATCGCCCTCTTCGCCAGGATGCACTGGCCGGAACTTAAAGAACCCTTGGGGTTTCACCGGGACCATCCGCCTCACGCCACCACCATCTCGCGCACCTTGGCGGGGGTCCCGTATGAGCAGTTGCAGGGGTCCCTGACCGAATGGGTGGCCCGGGTGGTGGCGGACCAGGAACTGAACGCCTCGGTGGACGGCAAATGGGCCAAGCAGTCGAAAGATGCCCAAGGCAATCCCCTGATGATGGTGAACGTACTGGCCCACGACCTGAAGCTGTGTCTGGCCCAGTGGCCGGCGACGGAGAAGCGGTACGAGCCGGGGGTGTTGCGGGAGCAGTTGGGCCGGCTGTTTGAGGACTACCCCGGCCTGCGGCTGCTGACTATGGATGCCCTGTATGCGGAGCGGGACCTGTGCCGAGCCATAGTCAGCCACGGACGGGACTACCTGGTGCGGGTCAAGGGGAACCAGCCGACGGTGCTGTCCGCCCTGGTGGAGGGGTTTGCCGGAGCGGAACTGGGAGAGCCGGCGGGGGAGACCGTAGAAAAAAGCGGGGATGGCGGGGATGATTGAAAGGCGGCGGATTTGGGCCGATGCCGAATTGGCTGATTATATCCGGGAGGAGTTGGGATACCCTGGGGCGAGGCAGGGGGCAATGGTGGAGAAGCAGAAAGTGGATATAACCACTGGGGAGGTGAGCCGGGAGATCTGGTATCTGCTGACCAGCCTGAGCTCAGGTCAGTGTGGGCCCCGAGGGTTGCTCAAGCTGTTCCGCGACCACTGGAGCATTGAGAACAGCCAGCATCATGTGAAGGACCGCAGCTGGGATGAGGACATTCACACCCTGCGCCGACCCGGTCTGGGCGAGGCATTCGCCACCCTGGTCAACACGGCATTGAATGCCCTGCGCCTCCAAGGATGGTTTCCTGCCCAGATGTCCATGCCCCTGCGAGCCAAAAGCTGCGCCTTCCGCCCAACGCAGACCATCGCCCGGCTCTACGGACGAACTTCCTGACTTCGCAATCGTCCTAGGAGAAGGGGTGTCCCCGAGGACGTATACCAAAAGGACTGAGCCCGAGGGACAGGATGGAGCGCAAGCTGCTGACAAAGCGAGGCCGAGCTCTGTACAAGAAGCGGGGTGTACTGGTGGAGCCGGTGTTCGGACAGGTCAAGGAAGGACAGGGGTTCCGACGGTTTATGAGACGGGGGTTGGGCGCTGCACGGAGTGAGTGGTCCCTGGCAGGGATGACCCATAACTTGCTCAAGCTATGGCGCAGTGGCCAAGCCCCTTGGGGCTGGGCCCAGGCCCCACGGAACTAAGAGAGGCAGACGACCTTTCTGGGGGCCGACAAGCGGCCAGTGGAACTGGACGGGCCGACCTCTCTTGAGGCCCATCGCTCCCACACCTGTGTTAGTCAACTCGCCCACCGGTCTATAAGACAAACTCCCAGGCGCTGGAAATTATTCTGGGGATAGTGAGTCGAACATGGTAGCAAAATGGCCCACGGCCAACGTATTGAACCCGGTCCTCTGGTTGGGATGCCACCAAGGTAAAGCCACAGTTCCAGAGGGAAGCGGGGTGTTAATCCAACTCGAAGATACCGAGTATCTGGTAACGGCTCTGCACGTAGCAGAGCCGTGCTGAATGAACCCCCTCGTGAGGTTCAACGACAGATGGAACCCAATCACATGGGAAACCGTGGTAACCAATAAGGCGGACGACATTGCTGTCTTCAGAACAGACATGGCGCTCGATGAATCGAAGATTCCAGTAAGACACGGAAAGATACAAGGAGCGATATATGGGCAGGTCGGATACGCTCTAGGCTACTTTGGAGTATACGGAGAACATGGACTGGAAACCAACCACGTTCTGGAAGTCGGAGGGAAACCTATACCAATAGCGGCACTCGCCATCTCCAACTTTGCCTCGACAGAGAAGGGAACTTACAGTTCTTCATACATAAATGCCGGCTTCTCAGGAGGAGCTATCGTATTCCCTGTCGGAACAGATGATAGGACCATCGCAGGAATCATCACTCACTTCCCTACAGTTCCCAGGCCAGTCTATCGCGCCGGCAAGGAGACCGGTGACTACATATATCAGCACACCGGCTTAGTGGGTTTCACACCCCTCGAGAGGGTCGAAGAACTAATAAATGAATCGAAGACGAAGAGTGGGTAATGAAATAGTCAGCCTATTTTCTCGGACTTCCTAAACTGAAGCCAAGGTGAGATGTACATATTGCTAGACCGCACTGTAGCGGGCGACCCCAGTTGGGGCCTGAAGGTGATATGAGGGGCCGTGGAGCCCCTTCGGTCATCTTCAAGATCCCGAAATACACATCCCACCTTGGCATTGGTTTAGTAACTCCATTCGGGTCGTCGCGGAGCCGAAACACCGGCGAGTTTGGAGTTTCGATGGATCCAACAATTGCTTTTTCGTGGGCCTGCTGTTCCCGAATTGGCGTTGCGGGAACATACGACAGGCAGACACATTCCTTAAGGCTCAGGAGTTAAGTGGCCATGAGATCCATCGCGGCGAAGGAGAAGGATAATGCCTGATGAGGGTCAAACTTCCCAATTCGTAGACCAGATCATCGAACGTACCCTGCAAGTGCTCTCCGAGAATCCGGACTTTGACGACGAAACATTGGCTCGGCTTAAGCCCGAATCCACCGGTGGACACCGATGGACGGCGTGAGGACAGCGGAAGGGGGGTGAGGAAGTTACAGGCGCGATGATCCGGGCTCGAATTTGGGTAGACGGGAGGCTGGCGGCGGTCTGCAGGCGCTTTGGGGGGCGCCGATGGCGGCTTACAGTGGCTGTGGTGAGGGGGATGGCGGGATAGGACACGGCAAGAGGCGCTCGCGGACCGGACTGGCGCGAGTTGGCGGGGCGTTCGGTTGGCCGGATGGCGGGTCAGTAGCGGACAGGAGCAATCAGGCTGGGAGTGGAATGGCTCGCAGTCGGGCCAGGGCGCGACTGAACTGGGTTTCCCATGGCCAGCGCTGGGGAAGATGCAGGGTGATCCGGCGTGCCGAGCGGGTGATCCGTCCGGCCAAGGCAAAGACCCGTCGTCTGAGGGTCTTGGTGGTCACGATCTGCTGACCCAGGCCGATGCGGGCTGTCCAGCGGGCCAGGTTGTGGGCCATCACCTGTACCGCCAGCCAGGCGCCGTTGGCAGCGAAGCGGCCCGAGGGGAGATGGTTCAGCCCCACGCCGTACTTGAGGTCGCGTATCGCATTCTCGATCTCGGCGTGGCGGCGGTGGTCAGCCTCCAGTTCCAGGGTCTCTCCGTCCCGGTCGGTGATGAAGCCGTGATAGCTGTAGGTGGCGAAGAGAGCCAGTTGGGAACCGGGCGCCGGCTTCACCCGCCGGACGATGAGCCGCACCGGCGCGGCGTCGGGCTCACTCTGGAAGGGGGTGTAGGTGGTCTCGGCCACATCGGCGCCGTCCATCCAGTAGGGAATCGGCGTCCAGTCCTCTTCGGGTATCGCCTCGATGAGATTCCGCAGGCGGGTGCGCTGGCGGATGGTGATGGAGAAGCGGACATCCATCCGGCGGCAGACGGCGACCACGGCGTGGGTATAGAAGCCGCTGTCGGCCCGCACCGTGAGTTGGCCCCTGGCTCCGCCGTAGCGCACCCGCCCCACCGTTTCACGCAGGAAGTGGGCGGCGCCGCGGGCGGTGTAGGCCCGGCCCTCGCGCAGGCGGGCCATCAGCACGTCGCCGGTTCCGGCGGCGACGGCCAGCAGCGGGTGATAGCCCCGCGCACCGGTGTAGCCGTGGTGGCGAGCTCCTTCCTTGGCCAGTCCGTAGGTCTCGCAGATGGTGGAGTCCAGGTCGATGGTCAGGGGCCCGTCGCCGGGTCCGGCCCCAGCCTCCCAGGCCCGGGCCAGCAACTGGCGGCTCACCCGGTCCAGTTGGCGGACGTGGCCCCACCGGAAACTGCGCAGGAAGGTGCCCAAGGTGGAGGGCGCCTTGACTACACTGCCCAGGGTGCAGGCTGTCCTGCCGGTGCGCAACACATCGGCATCGTCGATGCAGTCGCCGCCCGCCAGCGCGGAAGCCACCAGCGTCATGATCTTGTCGCCGGTGTTGGCTCGGCCTGGGGCCCAGCCCAGGTCCAAGTGCCGGTCAACCAGTTGGGGCAGGCCCAGGTGCAAGGCCAACGTGGCGGGAAGGATCAGCCCGGCATTGTTGACCAGGCGGTGGTCGTCGAAGGCGATGTGGATGCCGTCGGGGTGGTTGCGTGGTAGCATCTATTGGGTGCTCCTTGTTTCTGGTTGGTTTTCTGTCTCGAAAACCATTATCACAGATGCACAGGAGCACTTTCTTACCCATTCAACCCGCCGCGACACTCACCTTTTCGGTGGATTCGGGTTAAGGAATTGGCTGGCTCGTCAGGCCTTACGGATTTTGAGAAAGTTGTGGCGGCACTCAGCACCGCAGAAGGCAAGTAACATGAGACTATTGGGTTTGACGGTTCAAAATGTGCGAGGGCTTCCAGACTTGCATATTAAACTCGACGGCAAGAACGTCGTGATATGGGGTCCTAATGGGGCGGGAAAGAGTTGTGTCGTGGACGCTATCGACTTCCTATTTTCGGGAAGAATTTCACGGTTGATGGGCGAGGGAACTGCAGGGATTTCTCTGTCGCGCCACGGCCCTCACATTGACCACGACGCGGATTCCGCAATCGTTACGGCGACCGTCCTCTTGGAAGGCATTCCTGAACCCATAGAGCTGAGCCGCTGTATGGCTCAACCAGACCAACTCGTATGCCCCGACGATGCACGAGAATCCTTGGTCAAAATGAGAGACCTTATGCGGAGAGGGGGTGTCGTATTAACGCGTAGGGATATTCTCCGTTATGTAGCGGCGGAGGCGGGAAAACGCGCCAACGAAATAGAGGAGCTCTTGCACCTGAAGGACGTGGACGATGTTAGGTCCAGTTTTCGTCGTGCCAGGACCGAACTGGACCGTAAAGAGAAAGCAGCCAAAACGGCTATCGATACTGCGAAGGCGGAAGTTAATGTAACTCTGGGGTTGACTACGTCCATCCCTGCGGGTCTGCTGGAAGCAGTCAACGACTCTCGGCACACGTTGGGCGGTGGGCCATTGGACGTCCCGGAGTCCCACAGACTTAAAGAAGGAATTGCCCCGCCGGGTCCACACGCTGCCGAGCCGACGTCAGTCAACTTTAACCTTCTTCAGCAAGCAATCCAAATCATCCGTCGAGATGCACCCACAAGTAAAGTGCCTATTCTGATGCTGAGTGATCAAAACCTACGGAACAACATTACGGAGCTTCGGGATAATCCCGGCTTGTTTGCGGAGCTTGAGCGATTAGCGTTGACAGAGCAGGCGTCACGGTTTGTCGATGATTCGACGGTTGAGTGCCCCGTATGTGGCGCCGCTTGGCCTGAAGGACACCTGATGGCCCATCTGGAAGCTAAAAAAACGACTGCTCATGCGGCCGAACTTGTGCGAGACAGCATTAGAAAATCCGCCGAAGCCATCGCAGTGCCGGCACGTACTCTGCGGGCAAACATAAATGCTCTCACGGAGGGTCTGCGAGCTGCCGATGTAGGGACTAGGGACGACGACCTTCAAGTTCTAGATGCCTGGCTCGAGAGCTTGACTACCCTGCTTCCGGTGGTTGCTGAACCAATAGAACAATATCTTGACAGTGGTCTCTCTAGCGATGACACCGCCTGCCTGTTTGTTCCGGAAACCCTAAACGTTTTGCTCGACCGCATAGAAGAAGTTCTCCAAATTGCCCTACCGAAGCCCACTCCTGAACAAACCGCATGGGACAAGCTTACAAAGCTGGAGGAAAGCGTAAGGGTTCTTGAAAACAGGACAAACGAACAGGAAATCACTGTTTTGCATTCTAAGCGGTCAAAGGTCCTGTTCGCCGAGTACGAAAAAGCCCGCGACGCAGTGCTGGAGGGAATGTATTCCCGAATAGCAGACCGTTTCGTTCAATTTTATAAAGTTTTGCACGCCCATGAGGGCGACCATTTTGGAGCGCGGCTTCAAACTCAAGGCGCGGGTCTGACATTTGATGTCGATTTCCTGGGCCGCGGGCCACATCCGCCCCATGCTCTTCACAGCGAAGGCCATCAGGACAGTATGGGCGTCTGTTTATTCCTAGCCCTGAATGAAGAGCTTGTCAAAGGGGATCTTGGATTGGTCGTCTTGGACGATGTGATGATGTCTGTTGACACTGGGCACCGAAAAGATGTGTGCCGCCTACTCGCTGAGCAATTCGCGGAGTGCCAGTTCGTCATCACGACTCACGATAGAACATGGGCCAAACAGTTGAGACAAGAAAGGGTAGTTGAAGCGCATCAGGTCATTGAGTTCACCGGTTGGACAGTTGAGGGCGGCCCAAATACCCATCGACAGATGGACCTTTGGGAGACGATTCAGACACACCTTGACCAGGAAGACGTTAACGGGGCAGCATTTAGACTCAGAAGAGGGTCCGAGGATTTCTTTGAAGATGTGTGCAGCGCTCTGGGAGCTCAAGTAACTTACAATTCTGGAATGCAATGGCAGCTAGACGATTGGTTGCCTGCCGCAATGGAACAATATAGGAACCTTTTAAGGACGGGGCGCCGCGCTGCCTCGTCCTGGGATGACAAGGATACTGCCACATCGTTTGAAGAGCTGGAATCAGTCAGGAAGCAAATCTACGACCGCACGTACGTGGAGCAGTGGTCTATCAACGCTTCGGTTCACTATAATAATTGGGCCGACATGTCCAAGGAAGACTTCTTGCCCGTGGCTGATGCTTTCAGAGATCTACAGGGCCTTTTCATGTGTTCCACTTGCGGGGGATTGCTAAAAAAGTCGCCACGGAAGGGAAGCCTCCAGGTTGCCAAATGCCCTTGCGGGAAGATGACCTGGAACCTCCGCCAAAAGCCTGCAACAGGTTAATTGCCGCTGCTGCCCCTAACAAAGTGCCCGCCAACCCTTGATGTAGTTGAAACTTCCAATAATTGGAGTAGTTCGATGACGCAGTGGTGACGTGAGTTCACCTCCAAGCACCTGGGCCGGTGGCCCTTCCGGAAGGGAGTGGAGTTTGACTTCAGCCGGCCTTGTAAACCCATGGACAACGCCTTCATGGAAGCAGTTAACGGGCGGTTTCGGCAGGAGTGTTTGAACGATAAGTGGTTCCTGTCCCTGGAGAAAGCGGAGAAAAAAGTGGGATCCTGGAGAAGATACTATTTACGGGGAAAGGTCCCACAGCGTCCTGGGCAACCTGTCCTCCAGGGAGTTTGACGGATCGGCTGAAATGGCGGCTTGACCCGCAAAAAGCGCACCGAGCCTGGTACAGAAAATCGGGCAGGACCAACGGCACAGAGTTTCAGGTCCGGGACCACGGGCCTTCCCGGGGCCATCAAAGGCCCTGTATCCTGTAGGAAGCTTGAAACCGGGAAATTAGGTGCACTGCAAGAATTCCAGCCTGTTGTACTCTATCAGCAAAAATTCTTCGGGCTCCGACCGCCCGACCAAGAGGAGTTAGCCATGGAAGCGGGCATACAAACCTTGTGCGGCCTTTTTTCTTCCCCTGTCTCATACCGAATTCCTGTATTTCAAAGGCCCTACGCTTGGACGAAGGAAAGGCAGTGGCAACCACTATGGAGTGATGCTAAGCGGGTCGCGGAAAAGCTCCTTGCCTCCGAGCAGGGCGAAAAGATCCCACCCCACTTTATGGGAGCCATAGTCCTTCAATTGCAAAGCGCGGAGTCAGGCCGAGTTGTCAAACGTATCGTCGTCGATGGTCAGCAACGACTCACTACTCTTCAAATCTTGGTTAGGGCGGCCCAAGAGTCGCTCCAAAACCTAGATGACACCCAAAGAGCCAACCAATTGTCTAAGCTTACCCTGAATGATGCTCAGTACCAGGGAGGCGATTCTGACAGCGATACCAAAGTCCGCCAATCTAACGTCAATGACTTACATTCCTTCCAAGATGTCATTAGAGGTTTAAGCGACGCTAGCGGGCCCTTGCGCTCTATTGAGGAAGCTTATCAATATTTCAACAAGGAAATCACAGACTGGCTTAACGAACAACCCGCCAACAGGAATGCCAGAGCCAATGCCTTGAATACCACCCTCACCCAATATCTCCAATTGGCCACTGTTGATCTTGATGAAGGTGAGAAACCTCACTTCATATTTTCCGTCCTCAATGCCAGAGCTGAGCCGTTGAAAGATTCGGATCATATCAAGAACACCGTAATGTTCGAGGCTAACGTGGTCGATGACGCGGCCAAGGCCACAGAGCTCTGGGGACTTTTTGACAGGAATGAGTGGTGGCGCGGAAGCACAAATGAAGGAAGGTATAGCCGTATCCACCTGGACCGCTTTCTGAATTACTGGGTGATCATGCAGACTCGTAAGGAGATCAACGCGGATAGTGTGTCCACCGAATTCAATAGGTTTTTGGATTCCGATGATTTGCCGATAGAACAAGTTGCCATGGGCATCAGAAAAGCTGGACAGGTTTATCAAGACTTGGAGGAGGCGAGGACTCCAGGGATTGAAGCCTTCCTACGTCGCGTAAAGACTATGGAAATTGGTGTTGCGATGCCGATTCTAATGTGGCTTTATGCTACAGATATCCCCGACGACATACGTAGGCGGAGCATTCGGGCCCTCGAAAGTTACCTAGTACGACGAATGCTTTGTGGTGTTTCATCCCAAGGGCTCAACAGGCTCTTTGTGGAACTCCTAAACTGATACCAAGGTGAGATGTGCATATGGGGGGTCAAGCGGCGGTGTCGGTCCGTCCTTCAGGTACATTTGGAAGAGCTTCACCGGGGTGCCTAAGCCAATCTTCATCGCCCCACAAATGTAGATCCCACCTTGGCTTTAGTTTAGTTAGAACAGAAACAAGTGCTCCCTCAATAGCAGATCAAGTGGTAATAGACTTCTTGAGTGGTCAAACCGTCGATAACCGCATATGGCCCGACGATTCCATGCTGCGTGAGAATCTCGTTGGAACGCCATTACGGGGTACTGTCGGAAGACAAACAATGGTGTTGGAAGCCATCGAATCCCATATCAGAAGCGACAAAACTGAAGTAATGAGTCAAGTACAATTAACCAGAGAACACATAATGCCAGAATCATGGCAGAGGAACTGGCCTTTGCCAGACGGTATCAGTGGGGACGAAGCGATAAATGCTCGGGACCAAGCAATCAAGGAACTTGGCAATCTTACGCTTGTTACCGGAAAGCTGAACTCTTCTCTCTCAAATGCCCCATGGCATCAGAAAATGGAAACCTTAAAGAAACACACTACCTTGCGTCTTAATTGGGAACTACTAGAGGATCCACCAGGCATATGGAACGAGGAGACTGTTAGGGAGCGAAGTGGACATTTGGCGAATGTTGCTACGGAAATCTGGCCGTTCGCGAACAACATTTAATCCGTGCTCAAGTAGGTGTATTTGGGGCAAAGTCAATGTAAAACCTAAATGACAGAGCAAGTCGGACATTGGGCAACAGATTTTGGGACATCTGGCCCGATCTGTGCTTCAAAGTGCGACCTCGGCGAGTTCCCCTGACCTCCGGTGGTCGAGGCGCGGCGTCCATCGTTGCTGCGGCCACATCAGTCCTGCTCTAGACCAGTAGTTACGTCCGATTCCCTCCGCCTATAGCGAAATCTCCCACCGAAAAGTTCGCGATTCGGTACGTGCAGGCCCACCATCGTGCACGGTAGATAGAACGGCATCCGGAAGGGCCACCTTCTCGGTGGCCTTTCCCGGCACCAGGCTATCGTCCGGCATGGGAACGGTGTAACGCATCAGAGCGTCGCCGGGCACGACGAGAATCTCCTTGACGAAGGTCTCGATGAAGGCCCTGCGCTCGGTCAACTCGCTCTCTTCCAGGAAGTCCTTCATCTCCCTGGCGTAGGCCGCGATGGCGTTCACGTCGTCGAGGACCTTCCGCCGCTGGGCCAGGGCCGCCCTCGCCTCCTCTGCCGAATTCTCCAAGCGGTCCTGGCGCTCCCGGAGTTCTCGGATTCGGGGCTTGAAGTCATCCACGTCCATGTCGGTGGTCTCCACCAGGTTGTAGAGCTTGCCCAGCCTCTGGCGCACGTCGGCCAGCTCCGAGTCGATGGTCTCAAGCCTCTTGCGCTGCTCTCGGGTCACGCCGCCCATCTCCGACTCCACCACCTTCACCAGGTCGTGGATGCTGGCCTCGGTGAGGATGTTGGAGCGAATCCTGTTGACCACCAGCTCCTCGAAGCGGCGGGCATTGAGGGTGGGAGTCTCGCAGGCGTCCTTGCCGACTTTGATGTTCGTCGGGCAGACGTAGTAGGCGTACTGTCCGCTCTTGGCGAACCGGCCGGTGAGGGGAGTCTGGCACGCCTTGCACTTGGCCAGGCCGCTGAGCAGGTAGGAGCTTCCGACCCTCCGGGGGTGGCTGAACTTGGGTGCGCGGGAGCGCATGAACTGGTTGACCCGGCGGAACTGGGCCTGTGAGATGATGGCGGGGAACGCCTTCTCCATCCGCACCGGTTCGGCTTCGTCCTTGGCGTTGGCTCCCCAGACCATAGTGCCGGTGTACGCCTGGTTGACGAGGATGCCATGGACGCTGGTCTTGCCCCAGAGCTTTCCCCTGGGGCTGGCGATGCCCTCGTTGTTGAGGATGGAGGTGATTTCGAGGGTCCCCTTGCCGGCCTCGGCCATGTCGAAGATGCGCTTGACGATACGGGACGTATCGGGGTCGGTCTCCAGGGTGGGGCGCTTCTTGGGTCCGTCCTGCACCATGACCCGGTTGTAGCCGAAAGGGGCGTGCTTGGAAATCCAGAACCCCCTCGATGCGGCCTCCCGCATCCCTCTCAAGACCTCCTGGGCAAGATTTTCCGAGTAAAATTCGTCCACGCTCTCGATGATGGCCTCCATCAGCTTGCCGGTGGGGGAGTCGTCGGCGTGCTCGGTGATGGAGACCACGCGGACGCCCTTGCGCCGCAGCATGGACTTGAAGGCGACGGCGTGCTCCCGCTTGCGGGTGAAGCGGGAGAACTTCCAGACCAGGATTTCCCGGAACGGAGCATTGGTCTTGCTGGCCTCGTCGATCATCTTGCGGAACCGGGGCCGGTCGGCGATGCGGCCGCTCTCGGCCTCGTCCACGTACTCGCGGGCTACGAAGTAGCCGTTCTTTGCAGCATAGCCCCGGAGCGCCCGGAGCTGGGCGGCTACGGAGAGGTCCACGTCCTGGCGCTCGCTGGAGACCCTGGCGTAGAGGGCTACCGGCGTGTGGTCGGTCCTATCGTTCACTTTCACTTCCTCCTTGTTCATTCCTGTTCGGTCCGGCGGGCCTCCGCCCGCTGGCGGCGTTCCCGCCGCATCCACTCCCTCTCGTCCATGTACAGGCGGATGGCCTCGCGCAGGAACTCGCTCATGGTGCGGCCCTCCTCATCGACAACCCGTTGCACCTGCTCGGCCATCTCCGGGGGCATTGAAAAGGTGATGACCTTGGACTTTCTGGGCATGGACACTCTCTCTTTTTTTGCCTTCCTTGTGTATTACGTTGTCATACTCATATCATGGACGAACCGGGCTGCTGTTGTCAAGGACACGCGGTCAGGAGTAACTGTTCAGAGTTGAGGGGATGGATTAGTTAAAACTTGCTTGGGAAGTTCGGTGCGTCGGGTCGTCGGTTATGTTAAATCAGGAGGATGGAGAACAAGGTAGACCTGAGGACGGCCAGCCGGGAGGCGCTGTTGGCGGTGATTGCGCGGCAGCAGGCGGTCATCGACGAGTTGCAGCGGCGGATAGCGGCGTTGGAAGGGGGTCTCAAGGGCAAAGGGCGGCCCGGAATGCCGGGCAACAAACCGGGTGCAAAGTCAGAGCCGGCCGAGAAGAAGGAGCCAAGAAAGCCCCGGCCCCACGGCTTTAGCCGTCGGCGCACGGTGGCGGCTCACCAGGTGGAACATGTCTTGGACTCCTGTCCGGAGTGTGGCACCGGGTTGGTTGGGGGTTGGCCGCAGCGGACTCGGGAAGTCATCGATATCCCAGTGGCTCCGGTGGAGGTCACGGAGCACGTTTTCGTGACCCGGGTCTGCCCAGTATGTGAACGGCGCCGGACCCCCAAGACGGACTTGGGCGGTGGGGTAATCGGTCGGGGACGGTTGGGAGCCAACTTGGTCTCATTGATCGCTGGCCTGCGGGAAGAGGGCCGGTTGCCCCTTCGGACCATCCAATGGTATCTGGAGACCGTCCACCAGTTGCGCTTGAGCGTTGGGGGAATCACCCAGGTCCTCCACGGCGTGGCCCGGCAAGCCCAACCGGCGGTGGCCGAGGTGCTGGAACTAGTCCGGACCAGCCAGGTGGTGCACGCCGACGAGACCGGCTGGCGCCAGGAGGGGGCCAATGGCTATGTCTGGACCTTCTCCACTCCCACTGAGCGGTACTTCCTGCGCCGAGGCCGGAATAAGGAGGTGGTGGACGAGGCGCTGGGGGAGTCCTTCAGCGGGGTGTTGGTCAGCGATTTCTACGCTGCCTATAACCACTACCCTGGCCTGAAGCAGCGGTGTTGGGCTCATCTGCTCCGGGACATCCATGACCTGAAGGCCCTCTACCCAGCAGACGCCAAGCTGGCCGGATGGGCGGCGGCAGTGCATGACCTCTACGCCCAGGCCAAGCGGTTCTCCCATCCTCAGGCAAGGAAACGCCGTCAGGCCCAACTGGAGTTGGAGCGGAAATTGTTGGCCTGCTGCCGACCCTTCCTTGATGACCCAGGGGCAGTCCAGGCCAAGCTCTGCCGGCGCATCCAGCGCTTCATCAAGGAGTTGTTCGTATTCGTAGCCGAACCGGCCGTCCCCTCGGAGAACAACGCCGCCGAGAGGAGCCTTCGTCACCTGGTGACCAGCCGCAAGATCAGCGGCGGCACCCGCTCAACCCAGGGCACCAACACCAAGATGGCTCTCGCTTCCCTCTTCGGTACCTGGCGCGCCCGAGGATTGAATCCCCTCACCGCATGCCGCCAGTTGCTCACTTCCCCTCAACTCTGAACACTTACGGTCAGGAGGCGTTTCCAGCTCGGGGGGTGACGCGAGGCTAAAGACCTCCCATAGCGGGCCGCACCGGTGCGGCCCCTTACAGTCCCTCTTTTTTTCGGCTCCCGTTTTGCATCATTGGGGGTGTACAGGGATTTGGGTTTGGCGACGAAGGAGTGAGGGGGGTCGTGTCAAAGCTGAAACAGGCACGAATGCGGGCGAAATGGCCGGAAAGTTGTGAACACTTTGGCGCAAGGCCCCGTTCCAGTGGCATGTTGCAAAACAGGGGTTGGGGGTCTGCAAAAAAATGGGACGCCCCGGAGCGAAATCGTGCATTCCCCCCTATAGGGGTCTAAATGACGAGGCCCGTGGCAGGGGTGGCATGACCGGCGCCGGGGCCGGGAGACCGGAGGAGGAATCGAGGAGGGACTATGGAACCGGGGAAGAGCGGAATCGACAACAGCAAGAGCGTCCGGGACATGCACCACCTGCGGCTCATGTCGCTGCTGCAGGAGCTGGAGCGCGACCACGGGCGGAGGAAGGCGGCGGAGATCCTGGGGGTGGACCGCCGGACCCTGGACGCCAGCCTGGACGATGGCGTGCTGTCGCGGCGCATCCGGGGGGCGCTGGAGAAGGCCCTCCAGTCGGGGGTGGGTTCCGCCGCCGCCCAGCAGCGGGACCGCAACGACATGCTGGCGGACCGGCTGGCGGACGTGGAGGGCCTCGTCGAGGAGCTGGGCCAGGAGATGCGCGCGGCTAGCCGGGCCGCCGAGGGCGCCATCAGGGACCTGCGGGAGGAGCAGGCCCAGGCCCTGCGGAGGCTGGAGCGGGCGCTGGCCGAACTGGACGCGGCGGACGGCGCGGGGGGTGCGGCAGGGGCGACAGCGACGGGTGCCGGCTCGCCGACCAAGCGGACGGCTAAGCTACGGCGGGAGTACCCCGACCTGGTGACGTTGGAGCCTGCCAAGGACGACGAGGATGTGTTCGGCGACGCCTGGCCCCTGGTCCAGGAGTGGCGGGACCTGAAGCAGACTCACCCCGACAGGGGAAAGGGTCTGGAGTGGCTGTCCACCGAGGAGCGGTTCCATGAGGTGGAACTGGCGCTGCTTGAAGACCACGGGCTGACGTTGCCCCCGGCCCGGTTTCCGCTGCGGGGCTTCGATAGGAACCGGCAGGTCAACTGGCGCAGGAAGGCCCTCGACGATACCCGGCGGGCCCTGGGGAGGCGGAAGCTGCTGCGGTGGGCCGGCCGGGTCCTGGCCCTGGGACGGTGGCCGAGGTAGCCGGGCGGGCTTCACCTGTTGTGAACAGTTTGAGGGAGTTGCCGGAGGGGGTGCCGCAGGCCCTCTTTTGCGGCGGCGGCAGCGGTGATAATGACGGCGTTGTATGGCTTTTATCCAAGGTTTCCGTCCATAGAAACCTGGGGGCGCGATCCCTGTTGCCCGGGTCCGGCCCGAAGGATTGATTCGTTCTCCTGAGGGTCTCCCACGAGGGAATGCTGCCGCTGCGGATTTGACGTAAGTCTCTGCAAGCAGCGCGGTCCGAGTCGGCGGAGTTGATGAATCCCTTCGTCCTCGGTCCAGTCCGGCGGTTGGAGTTTGACGCTGGTCCTCCAACCACCGGGCACCCGTCCGGTGGTTGGAGTTTGACATTGGTCCTTCTCCCGCTGGACACACGGTCTGACGGTTGGGGTTGATCGCTCCTGTCGTTGGACACAGGTGACGGAAGGCGTTACGCGCTTCCTCCTCACCCAGGCCGAGGCGTTGGCGGGCACTGCTCTCTGCGCCCTGGCTGGAACCCAAACTCATCGAAGTGCGCGGTGCGCTTCACCAGGCGTCCCATACCACGGCACGGATTCCCAACCCAATGGCGCATCATCATTGTCAAGGAGGTAGTAGCTAGAAACAGGACGGCATCCCGGACTCCCTTACTCCTTCGGACTAACCTGCGGAGCGGCGACGCGCTTCGCGTTCCCCTTACATTGCGGTTGGAGCAGGCATTTAGCTCCGGTCGCTTCCCCGCGCCTGCGGCGTAGCTGCTGAACATCGGCAGCGGCACCGCAGCTTTCACAAGCTCCGGTCCAACCACACCAGCGGGCCGGACGCTTGCCTTTGCAACGCGGTCTCCATCGGCGCGGTCGCTGACGCCGTGGCCGGTGGCCGGACTGCGTTCCTCTCCGATTCCCCCATTTCCCCTCTATCTCCCATCACGGCAGTTCCCTGGGTTCGCCTTGCGGCTGCACCACACCCTGGGCGAACTGCGTCTTTTGCCAACCCCCCAACCGGCGTTCTCCGTTGCGTATCCCACCGTGGGCGGAATGCGTCCCGCGCCGTGGCGTTGGCTTGGCCCTCTGGACAGAACCCTGGCCGAACTGCGTCTTTTGCCAACCCCCCAACCGGCGTTCTCCGTTGCGTATCCCACCGTGGGCGGAGTGCGTCCGGCGCCGTAGCGTTGGCTTGGCCGGTTCAACCATACCCTGGGCGAACTGCGCCCTTCGCCAACCCCCAACCCGGCGTTCTCCGTTGCGTATCCCACCGTGGGCGGAGTGCGTCCGGCGCCGGGCGGGGATAACGGGCAAGGCAACAGCGGGGATAGGGAGGAACACCACAACGACGATCATCCCGGGCAGCCTGACCACAACTCCGGCGGACTGGCCGGTCAGCTGGTGGGCTAGGCCCAGTTCCTCGGCCAGGGCCAGCAGTGCCATCTGATGCCGCCAATGGGGACGCACCCCGCCTTCAACCCAGCGCCATACGGTGTAGGGGGAGGTTCCGATGCGGCGGGCGATCTCCGCCCACGGCAGGCCCGACTCTTGCTTCAAGCGCTTCAGGCGCTGCGGGAAATCGTCGGGCAGGACGTAGACGGTTTTGCCGTGGTGTATGCGCTGTCGGGGCATCGAGCAGGTCCTTCAAAAGTATGCGTCGCCACTTTCTCCGGAGGGAACGGGGAGCGCCAGCGGCTACAGCCGGTCCGTCCGCTCCCAGGGATTGGGAGAATCCGTTCCGGGCAGGGCCGCCACTCCGCCCGGACATCCATCTATCTATGCGGGCTATTTTTGTTGTCTGACCTGATCTCGGTCCCGATGCCGTTCATGCGGCAAGTGGACGCCGCCATTGGTTGCGGCGGCGCCCACACCGATGGTTTCCGGCTCAGGCCAGAGCGCTTATGAGATTGGTATTAGTCCCATTTAGTGGGCCAGGGCCATTGGCCCGTGCCTGCCCAAACGCGCGGCGCATCGCCCCAGCCACTACACACATTGGTGCTTGAGCAGACTTGGTAGGAGTATTCGTAGACGCCCCTTACTGCGGTGGCATCGCCGGAGGGGTCTCCGCCGGGATGTGCATCCACCCATTCGCTGGAACGTTTCTCTTCGGGGTAATTGCTGGCCCCGCTGGGCTTTGCTGACAGCGTTGCTGTGACACTGTCGAATGTCTCTGTACCCGCGTTTTCTTGTTCCCCCGCCGGTTGGGTGTATTTCCAATCGGTCCTTCTTTTGACTGTCCAAGTAGAACCCATACCGGCGTCGCTGGGCGTTACCAGGTCCCTTCCGTTTTCACCGCAATTCTCACGAACACGCCACCTTAGTTTCGGTACCCGAGTGTCGTGGTAAGTTATCATCTCGTCCAGGTCGGCGCGCCGGATTTTGAGGTCACGCCTAGTCCACGACATACCCAGGGTGATTTTGTAATCATTGCATTCTGGCTCCTTGACGGTGAATGCCTTGCTGGCCGACGCTAGTCGCGCCCTTTCTGGGGAAGAGACGCTGGCTTCCAGCGTGTAGCTGCCCGCTGGACACGAAGACTTGATGGTCCCTTCAATAGTTACGGTGGCCCCTCCACTGGAGAAGGGAATTTCATAGCCGATGCGTGCGCCCTCGCAATACTTGATAAAATGCGAATCCGCGCCAACTACGTCAGCGCGAATTATGTAATCGCGGGTAGAGGGATTGGAGTCAGACGGCAGGTTGGCGAAGGCCATGGTCGCGGTGATTTCAGTGCCCTCATTCACTGAAGCGGACGGGGACAGGCTAACGGAGACCGACGGAGGGTCGCCTTGGGCGGGGGCAACCTCGGGCTCGGCTTCAACGGTGAAGGTAGTGCTGATCGAGGCCAGTTCGGTGTTGTCGGGGGAGGAGATGCTGGCCCTGAAGGTGTAGTCACCAGGGGGACAGGATGCAGAGATGGTTCCGGTGCGCTCCTCCGGGTCTTCGTCCACCTTGTACATATAGCGGTTGACACCCAAGCCGGAACCCTCACACTCGTCGGCGTCAACCACGTCGGCCCGGAAGATGTAGTCGGTGGTAGAAGTGTCGGCGTCGGAATCCAGGTTGCCGAAAATCATGGTGGCGGTGATTGCTGTGCCTTCCTCCACTGGACCGGACGGCGAGAGGCCAAGCGCCATAAGGACGATGGCCGGCTCCGGCGTGGGTTCGGGAGTAGGTCCGGGGGTCGGCTCCGGCGTGGGTTCGGGAGTAGGTTCGGGAGTCGGCTCCGGCGTGGGTGCGGCGATGGTGAAGTCGGCGGTGGCGGAGTCCAACTCCGCGTCGTCCGCCGAGGACAGCGTGACCCTGACGGTGTAGTCGCCCACCGGGCAGTCGGCGGAGACGGTTCCTCCGCGGGTCTCCGGGTCCTTGTCCACCTTGTAGAAATAACGGTCTTTGCCCATGCCCCCGCCCTCGCAGCTATCGGCGTCCACCACGTCGGCCCGGAAAATATAGTCGGTGGTTGAGGTATCGGTGTCGGCCTCCAGGTTGGAGAAGGACATGGTGGCCGAGATTTCCGTCCCCGGTTCCACCGAGTCGGCGGAGAGTTCCAGGGCAGCGGACGGGGAGTCCTGGGCGCGGGCCAGGTTGGCCCACCAGGGCTGGGCGGCCAACAGGCCGGCAACGGCCAGGATGCCCAGGACGGCGGCTATTCCAATCAGTGATCTTGGATTCAACGGGTGCATTTCCTCCTCCTTATATGTGAAATTGGTAGGGTGACTGGGGACGCTGCCGATAGCGCAGCGGGCAATTCAGCGGGCAATGGAAAAGCCGGACGGCGCGTCAACCGGGATAAGACATCCCGGCAGCTATGGCAGCCGTCCGGCTTTTCTGCTTGGCTGAAGGGGTCCAGGAGCGTCCGGGGAAAGGGGGACGACGCCCAAAGGGAAGCAGGCAGCTTACTTAAGGCCGCGAGGGGGCTAGAAAGGACTGCGCCAGGGCGCAGACGGCCCAGGGTACGGTAGGGAGTGGGACGTACAATGCCGGCGTCCGGGGAAGCCGGACAGGGAGAGCATCCGGCCCGCCGGACCGGGCCGGATGCGCCTGGGGTGCTATTTAGACCGGTGAAGTCGGGGGGGGGGGGGTATCAGTATAGACGCAAACGCCCAAGGCGCGGACGGAAAGTCCGCGAACAGCTTGGTGAGTTGTGGCCTATCGGAAGGCATTAAAGCGTACCCTGATGTTCCCGCAAGCGCGGGATTAAGTGCCGATTACGTTACCGAAAACCGGGGTTTTTGTCAATGCAATTGACCGCCGGATTCCGGCCCCATCAGCCTGAAAATGCGGGCGGAGTACCGGCTGGCAACGGGGCCGGCAGGTGCGGCGGCCTGGCAGGGCTGGACCAGAGAAGGGACGCGCCGCTTGGCGGGATACCGAGGCTGGCGGGGACAAGCCGGTACTGAGGGCTGCTGGCCTACCGGAACACCCTCGAGGCCGACGCGCTCAAGCTGTCGGCCAAGAAGCTGCAAAGCTCCCTGGCGGTGGAGGGGAAGCTGCCCGAAAGCGGATTGGTGTCAGTGGCGGCGGCAAGATTGTCCACTTCCCCGTGACTACCGCCTCTACTCAAGGCGGCGTCCCTTGCCGGTTCCCGTACGCGGTCCCTCCTGCCGCCGGACGCCATCCCTTCCCGGCGCCGGTCAACGTCGGCAGTGCAACGCCGCCGGGACGCCGTTCCTGCTCCACACCGTCACCGGCCCGGTGAGCGGCCCGGCCAGCGCCCGCTCCAGGATGGCGGTCAGCATGGGCAACGTCCCACCGGCGGCGCGGAAGTTGACCTGCCCCCGTCCCGTCTCGCACACCATCAAGAGCGGCAACGGCTGGCCCGCCGCCGCCATCCGGCGGTAGGGCCCCAGCTTGAGGTTCGCGTCGTTGGGCGACACCGCCCTCCGCTCGAACTCGATGCAGTAGGTCCCTGCTCCCAGGGCGCCTTCGCTCACCTGCACCAGCAGATCGGGCCGCACCTGGGTCAGGCCGGGCACGTTGACCTCGCCCCGCCAGCCCGCCACCGTTTCCACTCCCTCCCGGGCGAACCGCACCACCAGCCGGTTCACCCCGTCGTTGTGGGTCTGCTCGTGCTCCCGGTACCAGCGGTCCAGGTAGGCCCCGTGGCGGCTGCGAATAATGGAGGGCAAGACCCGGCTCATGTTGGCCGCCCGCCTCATCCCCTGCTCCGACAGGTAATGACGGCGGTCGAACACCGCCACCAGCCCGGTTTCCACGAACCGCCTCAGGTTACGGGATACCTCGCTTGAAGACCCTCCCACTATCTCCCGCAGCCAGGAGGACCGCATGGCGGGGAACTGGGCGATGGTCATGAACAGCTTGTAGGCCAGCCTGCCGTCGATGGCCGCCAAGTCCGGGTTCTGTTGCCACCACACCTCGGCAGACTCCGGCCGGCCCACGCTGGGGTGGCCCGAGGGGTCGGACACCAGGTCCCTTGAGGGACGCAGTTCCACCGCCTCACTGCACTGCCCGTCCGGGGTGCAGAACAGGGTGGGGGTGGAACCGGATAGGGTACTTTGGGCCAGCTCCCGGGCCCAGGCGTCCACGGCTACAACCACCTGGGCCGAGGGCTCCACCTCCTGGTCCGGGTCCTCGTAGAAGGTGCGGTTGCCGATGCGCAGGTAGCGGTCCTCGTCGCTGAGGTAGCAGTCCACGCCCCAGAGGCGGTGCTGCTCCTTGCGCCGGATCACCCTTTCGGTGGCGTGGAGACCGGTGTAGGTGAAGGGGGTCCAGGCATCCTCTCCGTAGCGGGCCACGGCGTGGTAGAACCCGCCGTGCCTGAGCAGCCGAAAGTCGGTCATCCTGACCTCTCTTGAGGCCGCAGTGTCGTCAACGGGCCAGTTGACCCGCCCGCTGCTAATCAGGTCGGGGGCCAGGCGGTAGACCGGCTCCAGCATGGACAACCGGCGCAGGGACATCTCCACTCCCCGCGAGGTGGCGGTCCAAGGCGGATGCTCGTGGTCTGCGCCGTCGCCGCCACTCTCATCGACTTCTCCGGTGACGGCGAAGGGAGAATCGCCCGGCCCTTCCAGGTGGGGCGGGTGCTCGTGGTCCAAGGCGAAACGCTCCTGAAAGTCCTCGGGCAGTTCGCCCTCGGGGTGGAAGGCGGCCAGTCCCAAGGCGCGGGCCTCCTCCCTGGGGCTGGGGTGCCGGTGGTCGTTGACGTAGAGCAGTTCCACGGCCTGGCTGGTCAGGAAGAAGCGGTGCTGGCGTCTTTCGGTCATGCCCCGCATTACCGACTCCACCCAGCCGCCGCTGCGCAGGCGGCCCAGCATGTCCCGCACCCGGTCCTCGGTGGCTCCCGAGGCGGAGGCCAGGTTGGCCACTCCGGCCAGGGGCATCCGTCCCGTGATTTTCAGCAGTCGTCGTTGTTCGTCGTTCAGTGGTTGCCGGGGCGCCATTGCCATCCCTCCTCTACCCGGACCCTTCCCGTCGCGCCGGAGGCGGCCGCCGCCTTGCTGCCCGTGTGGAACCCTCCCGCGCTGATCAACGGGCAACCCGGCGGATTCAGCCGCCATCACCGGCGCATTGGGAAGGAGCTATTTGAATGCCATATGCTTGATATACGCCTGAGCAGGGACATCAGATTACTTATATCGTTACCCAATAGTCGGAAACGGTTGTTGGCAGCCGGACGAGTGGTATTGCAGGCCCTGGTGATGTCCGGGCCCGGCGCACCGGTCTCACAGGAACTTGCGGCGAGTGAGCGGCGGATTGACGGGGCATATAATGGATAGAGGGTGGCGGCCTCGGCGGGTATCTTAGCCTGCCGAAGCTCTCGCCAGGCCCATGCCGGTTATCGGATGCACCGGGGGAAAGGAGTCCAACGCATTGCCCGACCCCGAGTCGCAAGCGGCAATTCGATGAGGATGAGGGACGCCCCCCATGAACCAGGGCCTTTTCATTTTCTCAAAATAGTTTTAGGATTGAGGCAGGGAAGTGTAGAGGTGAGGGAGATGAGGTTAAGAGAAGCGTTGGAATTGGTGCCGGATCACCGGAGCAGCCAGGGGAGGCGGCACAGTCTGGGGGCTATTCTGAGCTTGGCCGTCTGCGCCATGCTGTGCGGCGCCCGCAGCCTGTACGCCATAGCCCAGTGGGGCAGGGATCACGGAGCCCCTGCGGGAGAGCTCCTGGGGTTCAGCCGTGGCAAGACGCCCTGTGTTGCCACCTTTCACCGGGTGTTCAAAGACTTGGACGTGGACGCCTTTGAGGCGGTGCTGGGGGAGTGGCTGATCAACAGCGGGCCAGGTCCTGGGGAGACACTGTCCTTGGACGGCAAGACCCCCGTATCAAGTACGGGGCGGGCTCTGCGGGGGATTCACGGGGAAGGGATACCCGGAGTGCATCTGGTGTCGGCCTATGCTGCCAGCAGCGGGGCGGTGCTGACCCAGGTAGCCGCGCCGGGCAAGGGGCGGGAGTTGGCGGCGGCCAATGCAGTATTGGACCAGGCGCCGTTGGCGGGCCGGGTAGTGGTGGCGGACGCCCTGCTGACCCAGCGGGAAGTGTGCCAGCAGATTGTGGACGGCGGCGGGGATTACCTGTTGCCGGTGAAGGAGAACCAGCCCACGTTGTACCGGGACTTGGCCGAGGCATTTTCCCCCACTGGAAGCTGAGGGAGAGAAGGGGCCAAGGGTTCCCCAGTGGCAGGCGCGGGAGTGGCGGGCGAGAGGGGCAACCCTGACGGTGTGGGTGGATGGACCGGGGAAGAAGCGTCATGGACGGCTGGAGCGGCGGGAACTCTGGGCCTTGTCGGACCCGGAGTTGAATGGCTATGCGGGGAGTTCGGGAGCGGTGGGGGAGGCTTGGCCGCATCTCCGGCAGGTATGCCGGCTGGAGCGGCGGCGGACGGTGAAGGGGCGGAGCCAGGTGACGGTAAGTTATGCGCTCACCAGTCTGCCCGCCACCGCCGCCGGAGCTGAGCGGTTGTTGAAAGTCTCTCGTGGGCACTGGGGGATAGAAAACCGGGTCCACTGGGTGCGGGACGTCACCTTTGACGAAGACCGCTCTCAGGTAAGGACCGGGGCCGCACCCCAGGTGATGGCGGGCTTACGCAACCTGGTCATCGCCCTGGTGCGCCGGGCCGGGCATACCAACGTAGCCGCTGCCCTGCGCCGCCACACCGCCCATCTCCCGGAACCCTTCGCCCTGCTGGGAATTCCCTATACCTCCGCCACCACTGGAGAATGAAAAGGCCCTGCCCCATGAACGGGGGTGTATTGACAAAAAGGAGGCAGGACTATGGACGGACGGGAACGGGATGAGGGCTCTTACCCGGAGCTCTTCCCGGAGGACTTCGGCGAGCGGCTGAAGCGGCTGATCGAGCTTGCCGGTCTGTCGCGGGAGGAGTTCGCCGAGCGCCTTGGCATCGAGTATGACCGCGTGGTGGAGTGGTTCGATGGCGCGGTCCTCACCGGCGGGGAGGTGTGGCACGTCGCCCGGCTGGCGTGGTCCGGCCCCGGCGGCCTGGAGATCATAGTGCCGGAGCCGGGCGCGGGCAAGGAGTAGCGATGTGGTCCCGCCGTCGGTCTCATGCCCCGCCGACGATGCCTCGATGGGTGGGCATGAGACCGTGAGTTACGATGGCGGGGGGGGGGGGGTGGCGCTGACAGGGGTAGGTAAGGGCTGTTACGAGGGCGCATGATGCGTGACCTCCAGGTTGGGCTTGGGTTCCGGCCAGGGTTCGGGCAGCAGCCAGACGCGGCTCCAGAGGCGTCCTTTGAGCAGCAACCGCCTGAGCCAGTCGATGCCGTGGCGGATCACGCTGACGGTGCGCGCCGGACGGCTCCGAGGGTCCCGGTGATTGGAAGCCAGAGTCTTGGGCGGCGTCCGCAGATTGCCTGGGGCGATCCTGCGGTCCTGGGCGTCTTCGACCCTGGTGCCGTAGGCCAGGGCCAGCAGCGTCGCCACCGACAGCACCAGCCAGTGTCGGGAGATGCGTGCCGGGTCGGTGCGCCGGGTCTTGTCCCACTGCCAGCCCAGGCTCTTGATGGCCTTGAAGCCCAGTTCGATCCAGAAGCGCAGAGCGTACCAACTGACGCCGACTTCCTTTGGAGGCAGGTCGGTGAGGATGATCCAGGGTTCCTCCTGTTCGACGTACCAGACCACCAGCAGGGTGCAGCGGCGTTTGGCCTTGGGGGTGCTGAAGGCGGTGCCCTGGCCGACCCAGGCGGTATCGGGACGGGAAACGAAGCGCTGGGCGGGCAATCGTTTGCCGCCGTCGGCGCAGAAAGTGATGTTCTTCCGGTAGCGCATACCGGGATGCCAGCCCTGGGAGCGTATCTGCTGCCACAGCTTGGGGCTGGATATGCCCCGGTCGCAGAGCACGATGACAGTCATTTCCCTGGGAACTGCTGGGGCCAGTTCTTTGAGCAGTTCCACCGTGGGATCCATCCAGGAGCCGCGCTGGGTGGCCTTGTGGATGCGCCAGGCCACGGGGATGGCGCAACTGCGGTAGAGGACGCTGATGACGATGGCGGTGGTTTGATCACCCTTGAGAGTGGGGTCGATGGCCAGGGCCAGTCTACCGGAGCGCCACCAAGCGAGGACCCAGCGAAGCAGGGGCGCGAAGCAGAGAGTTACATCCAGTTGGGTTTGGCAGGGGCTTGTCCGGTCGCTGCCGTCGTACAGCCACTCCCGGAGATACTGGCGCAGGTTGTTCCATCTGCCCCAGGGCGAGAGGGCGGAGGCGACGGCGTTCTGACAGGCGCTGCCGGCGAGGATGGCCCCACAGACCCACAGTACCAGACCGGTCAACTGTGGCTGAGAGAGGTGAGGTAAATGCGTTTCAATCGTTTTTTGCATCTGATAGCATTCTCTGGGAAGGCGCATGGGGATCCTCCAGCATCCGGTTTAGACACAACCAAGATGCCGGATTCCCCGGCGCTCTCCCAAGCTACGGCAAAAGCCAGTTTTAGGGATACTCTGAACAAGAGCGGCGAGGACTTTTTGGTGGTTGTCGGAGGAGTTTCGCGGAAATCCCCGGCTTCCGGGGCCGTTTCCTCGGATGTTCCGCCCTCCCATTTCGCCCCAGCGGCGCCGTTGCGGCCTTTGACCGGCCCGGCCGGGGGCCCTCGGACGGGTTTGGGCCCACTGCGCCCACGTCACCCGGTCAGTTGACTCTCCGCCGTCAGCAGGTTGCCCAATCCAAAAAGCAGCGCCAGACGCTCCGTGTTCTTCGCCAGCCCTCGGTAGCGAACCTTGGCGTAGCCGAACACCCGCTTCACTTTCAGGAACGGGTGCTCCACCTTGGCCCTCACCGATGCCTTGCTCTTCTCCGCCAACGCCTCCGGACTCTCAGGGTCGAGTTTCCGGCGCTTCCCAGGACGCATCGCCACCTGCCATTCCACCTCACGCTCCAAGTTCTCATCCCGCTTGTGGACCCCCTGATACCCGGCGTCGCACCACACCTGCGTCTCCCCGCCGTGCAGCAGCCGGTGCGCCTCGGTCACGTCGTGCGCGTTGGCCGCCGTCGTGGTCAGGCTGTGCACCACCCCGGTTTGGGAATCCACCCCGATGTGCGCCTTCATCCCGAAATGCCACTGGTTCCCTTTCTTCGTCTGATGCATCTCCGGGTCCCGCTCCCCGGCCCGGTTCTTGGTCGAGGACGGCGCCTCGATGATGCTGGCGTCTACGATGGTCCCTTCCTTGAGCCGCAGTCCTTGGGACTCCAGGTGGGCGTTGATTTCCTCAAGCAGTCCTTCGCCCAGTTCGTGCCGCTCCAGGAGATGGCGGAAGTTGAGTATGGTGGTCTCGTCCGGCAAGGCTTCCGCCAAGCTCAGTCCCACGAACTGTCTGACCGATTCGGCCTCGTAGAGCAGATCCTCCATGCCTGGGTCGCTGAGATTGTAGAACAGCTGCACGCAGTGAACCCGCAGCATCACCGGCAGCGGGTAGGGCCGTCGACCCTTGCCCGGCTTGGGATAAGCCGGGCTGATGCGCTCTTCCAGCCTCTGCCAGGGAATCAGGCCGTCCATGCGCTGCAAGAACAACTCGCGGCGGGTCCTGCGCTTCTTGCCTTGGTATTCCAGGTCAGCAAAAGTCGGCTGGTCCATCAATCCTCACTCCGTCCGGCACCGGCTGTTCCAGCCATACTATGCCACAACCAGACGAACTTGTTCAGAGATTCCTTAGCCCTTACCTACCCCTGTCAGGGGGGGTGGCGGGAAGCTTGCGATAGGCCCCGCCCGGCAATTCAGACCTTCGGTGAGGGGCGTCGCGGCCGGGAATGGCAGAGGGAACCTCGCCCCGCCCGACCCGGCGGGGCGGCTGGAGTACAGCGGGGATGCCAGGGGGCTATGCCGCTTTCTCTTCCCTTTGAACGAGCCTCCTGCGCCGGAATTATATGGCGCCGTTGCCCCCGGCCAGTTCGGAGGCGGCTTGCCGGTCGGATTCAGCGAAGGGATGCTGGGGGTCCAGCCTGGCGGCCTGTTCCAGGTCCTCGACTGCCTGGCCGTACTGGCCCAGCTCCATGCGGGCCATTCCCCTCTCGTAGTAGGACTCGGCGTCCCCTGGATCAAGGGCAATGGCCCGGTCGAAATCCCCGACCGCTTCCTCGTACCGGTCCCGTCGGGTCAGGGCCATCCCCCGGTTCAGGTGAGCCACGGCATCGTCGGGCCGGAGGCTGATGACCCGGCTGAAGTCCCGGATCGCAGCTTCGGTCTCCTGTTGGTTCAGATGGGTCACGCCCCGGTTGAGCAGGGAGTCGGCGTTGCCCGGGTCCAGGTCGATGGACCTGCTGAAGTCCTCAATCGCCAGGCGGGGTTGGTCCAGATTGGCGTAGGCGCAGGCCCGGCCGTAGTAGGCGTGGGTGTCGTCCGGTATCAGCTCGATTAGCCGGTCGAAGTCCTGGACGGCCTCTTCGAACTGCCCGCACTCGATGCGCGCAAAGGCCCTGGCGGTCAGGGCGCCGGTGTGGCCCGGTTCCATTTCCAGGAGGGCGCCGAAGTCCTCGATGGCCTTGTCGTAGACCCCCAGGGCCACGTGGGCCAGCCCCCGGGAGATGAGGGCAACCGGGTTGTCGGGCTGGAGGGCCAGGGCCGGTCCAGGTCGCTGACGGCCTCCCCGTAGTTCCCCAGGGCGCTCCTGGCGACCGCCCGGCCGCTGAGAGCGTCGGCGTTGTCCGGGTCCAGGTCCAGGACGGCGTCGAAGTCCGGCATCGCCCCGTCGTATTCCCTCTGCATCACCCTGGCAACTGCTCTGGCGTGCCGGGAAGGGCTGCTCAGCGGTTCCAGTCGTATCGCGGTGTCCAGGTCGCGGATGGCCTGGTCGAACTCGCCCAATTCCCGGTGGACCATGCCCCGGTAGTGGTGGAAGGTGGGGTTTCCAGGGTCGAGGCCGATGGCCTGGTCGAAATCCTCCAGCGCCCGGCGCGGGTCGCCCGTCTCGGCGTAGGTGCAACCCCGGTTGTAGTATGGAATCGCGTCTCCCGGCCCCAGGGCGATGGCCCGGTCGAAGTCTGCCACGGCCCCGGCCAAGTCTCCCAGTTTGGCGAGGCACGCGCCCCGGCTGTAGAGGGCGACGGCGTTGTCCGGTTCGAGCCGGAGGAGGGCATCGTAGTCCTCCCTGGCCAGGCGGAGCTCTCCCAAGTCGTCGCGGGCCGCTGCCCGGTTCTGAAGGGCCTCGGCGTTGTCCGGCTCCAACTCGATGACCCTGCTGAAGTCCTCCGCCGCCCGGCGGTCGTCTCCCAGCTTGCTGTAAAGCATCCCCCTGGCTATAAGAGAGTAGGTGTCTTCCGCGTCGGCCTTGAGCAGTTCGTCGAGGCCCGCCAGGGCTCTCAGAATCTCCTCGCGACTCAACTCGTCCAGCGTTCTGGACCCATTGCCGGGGTCGTCGCGCCAATCCCGTTCACCGCTCTTGTGATGTTCGCCGTTCATGGGTTTTCTCCTGGGCCGTGTCCGCATCATTTTGCCCGCCTGGGGGCCTGATGCCGCCGGGTTCAACTCCCAATTGCGAATCCCATCAAAGCACATTAGTTCGTATTATACTGCCCTAAACCGTTGACCAGGGCTGGCTCCATCGGAGGGCGCTTGCCGCGGACGTGGTGACAGACAGGGGGTAGCCCATCGCCAGGGCTGCCCCTTGACAAGACCGGTTCCGCGGGACCTACGGGCTGTCAATTCCTGCCGCGCTCAATTCGACCGCCCAGGAGTAGCGGAGTTTCTGGTGTTGCTTGGAGAACTGATAAGTTTATCCAGTTAAATCACTTTCAGCCGAGGGTCGGCCGCCAAATCAAAACCCTTACTTCGGTTGGGCCACCGAACTAGGGGACGGTCCTCTGAAATTCTATAGACTCCGTTACCCTGTCAAGGCTGGGCATAATGCTCCCCCTTGTAATCCCGCGATTCTCTAGTTCCCTGAGGAGTTCACCGGTGAAGGCAGTAGGTAGTCTAACTTGCCTGACTGGTAACTCGTCGAACCACGTTGGTTGTCTGATACCTTTGCCGGAAAGCCGATTTCCGTTATGCCAGAAACGAGCACGATCCGCCGTGGCCTGGTCTATGGACAATAAGGCGCTTCGTGACATCAGGTCGTTTGCGCCTCGGTCAATGAGGAAAAAACCAAATTGGGCATGGAGGTATGAATTGTTGGCCCTTGGAACTCGTACCTCGCCGACCCGCTCAGGGTATCGACCTGCAACCCCATTGATAGCTCGAACGAATCTAAGGTCTACGACCCAGACAGCAAGATGACTCCTATCTCTACCCCGAAGTCTTTGGCGCTTCTTCGGGTCCCACGCACCATACGCTGCAAAGTATGCTCCAATTAGGGGGTCTTCGGTAAAGTCGAGTAACCGGGTCGGGATGCCGTGATGCTGGGCCAATGCAAGAGTCTCCAAGACCTCCTCTTGTGGCCAACTATATGCCCAATCAGGGTCGCCAAAAATTCGGTGCGGTTCTTCTTGCATTAGCAATCGCCCGCCTGTCTCGGTAATCTGAAGGCCTGAGTGATCAGCTGCCTTTACAAACTGGTGAACTGCGCGGAATTCGGCTAGTGCCTGGGGAACGACCCTGGTGGGAGCCACAGTTGGCGCATCAGGATCGTAGCCTGTCAACTGGCCGTCACGAAACGCCTTTGGAACGAGTGACCAACGAGCCGATGCCTGACCACGGTAAGCCAGATCTCCGCGTTTAGCCGAGTTCCAGTGCGTTCCGCTGGGAAGAATGTAATCAAGAAATTCTTGTACTGATTTAGCGCTATACACTGAGCAACTGGCCGTTGCTCTTGCCTTTGAGAGCGTCATACCTTTCGCTCGTGGCCCGGGCGGCCGAGCGATGACCTCCTTAGTGATCGGCAGGTATCGACATCACAATCTCGTCAAGTCGTTGGGATTTCGGATCATCCTGCCCGCGTACCATTCTTAGCCCGAATCCACCGGTGGACACCGATGGACGGCGTGAGGACAGCGGAAGGGGGGTGAGGAAGTTACAGGCGCGATGATCCGGGCTCGAATTTGGGTAGACGGGAGGCTGGCGGCGGTCTGCAGGCGCTTTGGGGGGCGCCGATGGCGGCTTACAGTGGCTGTGGTGAGGGGGATGGCGGGATAGGACACGGCAAGAGGCGCTCGCGGACCGGACTGGCGCGAGTTGGCGGGGCGTTCGGTTGGCCGGATGGCGGGTCAGTAGCGGACAGGAGCAATCAGGCTGGGAGTGGAATGGCTCGCAGTCGGGCCAGGGCGCGACTGAACTGGGTTTCCCATGGCCAGCGCTGGGGAAGATGCAGGGTGATCCGGCGTGCCGAGCGGGTGATCCGTCCGGCCAAGGCAAAGACCCGTCGTCTGAGGGTCTTGGTGGTCACGATCTGCTGACCCAGGCCGATGCGGGCTGTCCAGCGGGCCAGGTTGTGGGCCATCACCTGTACCGCCAGCCAGGCGCCGTTGGCAGCGAAGCGGCCCGAGGGGAGATGGTTCAGCCCCACGCCGTACTTGAGGTCGCGTATCGCATTCTCGATCTCGGCGTGGCGGCGGTGGTCAGCCTCCAGTTCCAGGGTCTCTCCGTCCCGGTCGGTGATGAAGCCGTGATAGCTGTAGGTGGCGAAGAGAGCCAGTTGGGAACCGGGCGCCGGCTTCACCCGCCGGACGATGAGCCGCACCGGCGCGGCGTCGGGCTCACTCTGGAAGGGGGTGTAGGTGGTCTCGGCCACATCGGCGCCGTCCATCCAGTAGGGAATCGGCGTCCAGTCCTCTTCGGGTATCGCCTCGATGAGATTCCGCAGGCGGGTGCGCTGGCGGATGGTGATGGAGAAGCGGACATCCATCCGGCGGCAGACGGCGACCACGGCGTGGGTATAGAAGCCGCTGTCGGCCCGCACCGTGAGTTGGCCCCTGGCTCCGCCGTAGCGCACCCGCCCCACCGTTTCACGCAGGAAGTGGGCGGCGCCGCGGGCGGTGTAGGCCCGGCCCTCGCGCAGGCGGGCCATCAGCACGTCGCCGGTTCCGGCGGCGACGGCCAGCAGCGGGTGATAGCCCCGCGCACCGGTGTAGCCGTGGTGGCGAGCTCCTTCCTTGGCCAGTCCGTAGGTCTCGCAGATGGTGGAGTCCAGGTCGATGGTCAGGGGCCCGTCGCCGGGTCCGGCCCCAGCCTCCCAGGCCCGGGCCAGCAACTGGCGGCTCACCCGGTCCAGTTGGCGGACGTGGCCCCACCGGAAACTGCGCAGGAAGGTGCCCAAGGTGGAGGGCGCCTTGACTACACTGCCCAGGGTGCAGGCTGTCCTGCCGGTGCGCAACACATCGGCATCGTCGATGCAGTCGCCGCCCGCCAGCGCGGAAGCCACCAGCGTCATGATCTTGTCGCCGGTGTTGGCTCGGCCTGGGGCCCAGCCCAGGTCCAAGTGCCGGTCAACCAGTTGGGGCAGGCCCAGGTGCAAGGCCAACGTGGCGGGAAGGATCAGCCCGGCATTGTTGACCAGGCGGTGGTCGTCGAAGGCGATGTGGATGCCGTCGGGGTGGTTGCGTGGTAGCATCTATTGGGTGCTCCTTGTTTCTGGTTGGTTTTCTGTCTCGAAAACCATTATCCCAGATGCACAGGAGCACTTTCTTACCCATTCAACCCGCCGCGACACTCACCTTTTCGGTGGATTCGGGCTTAGGTAACTTATCCTGCCCTTGATATGGTTTACGAGGCCCAGTCTGTCTTTTAGGAGAGGGCGGCCCTCTTTCTCATGCAAAATCTGGGCTGCACTCTGCCAGCCCTCCTTCTGCCAGTGGTGTATCAATGACCTCAAACGGCGTATGTAATATCGCGGAAGAGAAACATGGTTCCCATTGATGACCAAGCCTGTGCACATTTGCCGTGTCCAGTAACTTTGCAGCCGGCTTTTCCGGTCATTTAACCGGAACCCATTACGTTCGATGATGTTTGCTAGCTTATCTCCTACGATTACTTGACCAGTGCCACGTGCATTCGGATATCTTGCCAATTCGGGAGATAGCTTGCTTCGCGATGTCGAAATGGTAATGTCATCGGCGTAACGGGTATACCAGCATCCTAATGGTCCGCACAGCTTAGCAATATCAGCATCCAGTTCGGCAGCCACAATGTTGGCGATCACTGGAGACGATGGACTACCCTGAGGTAATTGGGAATAGGCGTTGGTGGACAAGGATGCTATTAGGTTTGCTACTTTAGGATCGAATGAATAAGGTGCCGCAATCAGCCGCCCAAAGATTCTTTTCCGAGTAATGCTCGGAAAGAAGTCTGCCAGATCAATATTCAGGACGTAGCGACGAGCTAAGTGATTCTGCGCGTTAGTTACGATGGACCTATTCGCCAGGAATCCATGAACAGCTGGATGCGCACCATATACCCGTGTCAATGATTCGTGTATGAGGCGTTGGATAAATTTCAGCGTGCGAACAGGCGCATCGATTCTTCTCTCCCGTCCGTTCCGCCGAGGAACAGCAAAGCTGGTATACGCTCGCCTTTTGTCAATGTGGTACGCGTAGTAACTGAGCTGAGAGGGCGCCAGTCCCCAAAAGTGGGCGAGGTCATGCAGGGAGGTTAGTTCCCTGTACTTGTTCCGAAATTCCTCCTGTGGAATCGTAGTCCAGTCGGGCCTGAGCGGAGAAGAAACATTGGGCATTTCGTCCTGCGATGCGCAAGGAATCTCTGTCCAGAGTTAGCATTGTCGGCTTACGGGGTAATTCCAACCGGAGGCGCAGCGCAGCAAGGCGCAGGAAGACAGGAGCATAGTTTGACGCTATTGGAGCCCATCGCTGGGCACGAACGGCGAAACGCCGTCGAGATCAATCGCCCCGTAAGTACGACGATTTTAACGAATGGGGTCAGGGGGGTCAACGTTCGTTGTTTTCCGGATACCGTTCGTTTTCGGGTAATTTGGCTTTCAAATACAAGATGTTCGACTCCACTTTCTGTGAACGCCCAGCAATGTGGTTAACAGGGTTTAGGTTGCAACGCTTCCAGCGGGTTTATTGGTGTAGCCTGTCTCAAATAGTATTACAATGACGGCTTCTCAAATGGGTAGCTTGAGGTGGACCCGGTCAGTTGGACAGGATCAAAGCGGAATTAAGCGAGAGTCCCGCTGTTCCTGCCAATGATACCAGCGGCCGCTTCCAAGTGAACCGCCCAAGAGTACCGGAGTTTTTGGTGTTGATTGGATAACTGATAAGCTTGCCCAGGAGGTTGTCCGGGGGATGCGGGAGGCGGCGTCCCGTGGCTTCTTCCTGGGGTCCAAGGCCCCCTTCGGCTACAACCGCGTCAAGGTCAGCGACGGGGTGAAGGACCGTCCCACCCTGGAAGTTGACCCGGTGGCCGCGCCCATCGTCAAGGAGATATTCGAGAGTTCCCGCCGGGGCAACGGGCTGAAGGAAATCTGCAAGGAGCTGAACCGGCGGGGCATCACCCACAGGGGACGGAGCTGGCAGAAGAACGTGGTCCACTACCTGCTGACCAACGAGGCCTACACCGGCACCGCCGTCTGGGGCGTGAAGAGCAAGGGCGAGAATGCGCAGGAGCCGGTACGGGTTGAAAACGCCTGGCCCGCGCTGATCTCAAAGGAGACCTTCGACCTGGTGCAGCAGGGACTCCACGAGCGGGCGCCCACGGTGCAGCGGCCCGCACGGGTGGGCAGCCAGTACATCCTGAGCGGCTTGCTCCGCTGCGGTGTGTGCGGTCGGCCCTACTCCGGCCAGGGGGCCAAGAGCGGGCAGTTCGCCTACTACGTCTGCGGCAGTCTGTTCCGCGAGGGCGCCGGGGCCTGCACCGCCCGCTACCTGAACGCCACGAAGGTGGAGGACCTGGTGATCGAGAAGGTACGGGAGCGGATTCTCACCGAGGAGACTATCACCGAACTGGTGACGTTGGTGGCCGAGGAGATCGACAACCTGGCCGGCGAGGTCAACGGCAGGCTGACCGCCATCAACAGCGAGCTTGCCGACGTGGAGACCCGGTTGGAGAACCTCTACCAGGCGCTGGAGACCAAGCAGTTGCCCATCGAGGTGCTCTCCCCCCGCATCCTGTCCCTGAAGAGCCGCCAGGACCAGTTGACGGCGGCGCGGGAGGAGGCCGAGGCCCAGCTGGAGCAGCGGCGGGCGGAGCTGCCCACGTCAAAGGAGATCAAGGGGTACGTGGCGGACTTCCGGGAGTTCCTGATGGAAGGGACGTTCCCGGAGCGGAAGGCCCTGATCCGCAACTTCGTGCAGGGCATCGAGATCGTGGAGGACGAGGCGGTTCTGACGTATACCATCCCCATGCCGCAGGACGGGGTTACGTCGGAATCGGCCTCGGTTCTTGATTTCGTCCAGTCCGGCCCACCTAACTGGAATCGAACTTCCGGCTGCCATGTGACTTTCTGTCAGTCTAGTCATCCTGACCGTCGGCTTATGCAAATCCACCGTCCAGGAAAACCGCATCTTCTTGTGTCGATTGAGTCCCCGGTAGCTTGATTGCAAACTCCTGAAGCATGTTCTTACCTGCACTCTACCAGCACCAGAATGGAAGGAAATCGTGAGACGGGGGAGGCCAAGTCTCTACATGGGTTGTCGCTTCAGATTGCTTTCTAATGCCTGACAACCTGGTTTCGCGGAGGCACAAACGGACCCGTGTCGTACCGGAGCCTGCTGGTTGCATCCAGATGAGAATCCTACGACTGGACTTTTTTGAACGCCCTGGCAACATGAAGGAAGAAGGAGGGGATCCCCTACGAATCGATAGTTCGAGGGTCACCAAGCTCGTGGGGTCAGAAGTTCTAAAGCCTCCCTCGCCTCTGGCTCTGCCGCCATGCCCTTCCCGCAGACGTCGTCTTCCCCAGCTTGTCCCCAGGGCTGACCTGCCGGTGAAACTCCCTGGCATCCTCTTCCCCCAACGTCCGGAAATAGGTCTCGGGAATCTTCTTCCATCCGCCGACTATCTTCAGGACCTGCTCCGGCATGCCAGCCCGCAGGGCGTTGATGGCGTAGGAATGACGGAACCTATGGGGATGCATGTCCTCGATGTTGGCTCGCTTCGCCAAGCGCTTCAGGATCTGGCAAATCCCATTGGGCAATAGAGATTCCCCCTGTTCGGACACCCACAACGCTTTTGCGCGAGGCATGAGGGTTTCTCGTTCCTGCATGTAATCCGACATAACGGACCTGGCCGCGTCGCCAATCGGCATCCTCCTTTCTTTCTGTCCCTTGCCCATAACCAGCAGTGTGCCATCGGCAAGGTCCACATCATCAAGTCGCAACTTGGCTATCTCGGCGAGTCGTCCCGGCGTGTCCCAAAACGCGTACAGGAGTGCCCGATCGCGGACCAGGCGGAAACGGTGGGCGGGAGTCCTGGCAAGAGAGGGGTCAGTGAGGGTAAGCAGGTCCCGCATCTGATCTTCAGTGATTACGGGAACCGTCTTCTCCTCGAGCTTGGGGGGACTGATGGAGAGCATGGGGTTTTCGACAAGGGGCCCGCGTTCCACCAGCCAATTGAAAAACCGGTTCAGGCGGCGGTACTGAGCGTTGATATGCCCCCTGGACAGCTTCTTGGGTTCGGCGTAGGTTCGTTCCCCGAACCAGCGCACCCGGTCCTGGAGGTACGCGAGATAGTCCTCCAGGTGCTCGGTGGTGATCTCTTGAACGTCGGGCCACCCATGTTCCTCAGCATAGAGGGCGGCCATGGCGACAGTGGTTTCCAGGCTGGCGAGGTATCCCTCGGAGTACCGGTTGGAAGCCTTCAGGCTTCTGAGAAACCGTTTGCCGGATTCGCGAAGACTGTGGTCAAAAACCTGCTTGACGGTCATTCATCTGGTGGCACCTGAGAGCGAAAGCCGTCATTTTGTATCTGATTTTACCAGAAGCTGCGGGAAAAGTGGGCCTGGATGGACTCGAACCATCGACCTCGGTCTTATCAGGATGGAAGTCGGTGAGTGTCCTTCCAGATGGTCATAGAATGCAAACATTTCACAAATGTGCTTAGAAGGTTGCCGATTGACTGCCCGGCGTTCCGCGGTATCACCAGGTGCGAGTCCTGCTCAGAGAGGTTCCAAGAGTCACCCAAAGCCCCTGCGGTGCGGTTGTCAAGACCACCAGCCACAGCGCTATAAGCGACTCTACCTACACAGCACTACACAAATACCAAGCCGCAATTGGTCCAACTGGCTCTTGCTCAACGATTCTGCCAGCCGGCGCAATTGCGACATGGTTATTGGAGGCCTCCGCCTCTCCCACCGTGATGGCTGTGCCAATTCCATGGGTGTGTGGTCGGCTTCCTCAAGCGAGGGCCGACGGTCACATCGCAGGGCTCGCTCACGCTTTATTGTAAGTGTTCAGAGTTGAGGGGAAGTGAGCAACTGGCGGCATGCGGTGAGGGGATTCAATCCTCGGGCGCGCCAGGTACCGAAGAGGGAAGCGAGAGCCATCTTGGTGTTGGTGCCCTGGGTTGAGCGGGTGCCGCCGCTGATCTTGCGGCTGGTCACCAGGTGACGAAGGCTCCTCTCGGCGGCGTTGTTCTCCGAGGGGACGGCCGGTTCGGCTACGAATACGAACAACTCCTTGATGAAGCGCTGGATGCGCCGGCAGAGCTTGGCCTGGACTGCCCCTGGGTCATCAAGGAAGGGTCGGCAGCAGGCCAACAATTTCCGCTCCAACTCCAGTTGGGCCTGACGGCGTTTCCTTGCCTGAGGATGGGAGAACCGCTTGGCCTGGGCGTAGAGGTCATGCACTGCCGCCGCCCATCCGGCCAGCTTGGCGTCTGCTGGGTAGAGGGCCTTCAGGTCATGGATGTCCCGGAGCAGATGAGCCCAACACCGCTGCTTCAGGCCAGGGTAGTGGTTATAGGCAGCGTAGAAATCGCTGACCAACACCCCGCTGAAGGACTCCCCCAGCGCCTCGTCCACCACCTCCTTATTCCGGCCTCGGCGCAGGAAGTACCGCTCAGTGGGAGTGGAGAAGGTCCAGACATAGCCATTGGCCCCCTCCTGGCGCCAGCCGGTCTCGTCGGCGTGCACCACCTGGCTGGTCCGGACTAGTTCCAGCACCTCGGCCACCGCCGGTTGGGCTTGCCGGGCCACGCCGTGGAGGACCTGGGTGATTCCCCCAACGCTCAAGCGCAACTGGTGGACGGTCTCCAGATACCATTGGATGGTCCGAAGGGGCAACCGGCCCTCTTCCCGCAGGCCAGCGATCAATGAGACCAAGTTGGCTCCCAACCGTCCCCGACCGATTACCCCACCGCCCAAGTCCGTCTTGGGGGTCCGGCGCCGTTCACATACTGGGCAGACCCGGGTCACGAAAACGTGCTCCGTGACCTCCACCGGAGCCACTGGGATATCGATGACTTCCCGAGTCCGCTGCGGCCAACCCCCAACCAACCCGGTGCCACACTCCGGACAGGAGTCCAAGACATGTTCCACCTGGTGAGCCGCCACCGTGCGCCGACGGCTAAAGCCGTGGGGCCGGGGCTTTCTTGGCTCCTTCTTCTCGGCCGGCTCTGACTTTGCACCCGGTTTGTTGCCCGGCATTCCGGGCCGCCCTTTGCCCTTGAGACCCCCTTCCAACGCCGCTATCCGCCGCTGCAACTCGTCGATGACCGCCTGCTGCCGCGCAATCACCGCCAACAGCGCCTCCCGGCTGGCCGTCCTCAGGTCTACCTTGTTCTCCATCCTCCTGATTTAACATAACCGACGACCCGACGCACCGAACTTCCCAAGCAAGTTTTAACTAATCCATCCCCTCAACTCTGAACAGTTACGCTTTATTCGAGACGCTTCCTTGTGTATTGGAAGCCAGGAATTCGGCCCACGCTTCCATCAATCCTCGGCGCCTCTCGAAGAGATCGCTTCTGGCGTAAGCTGTTTCAGTCGAATTTCCCAGGTTGTGGGCCAGGGCGGCCTCCCCCACCACCCAGGGAGTGTCGGTCTGCTCAATGCACCAGTCCTTGAAACTGCTGCGGAACCCATGGGCCACCGCGGGTATGTCAAGACGCCGCAGCAGCGAAACGTAGACCATATTGGACAGTGGCTTGCTGGAAGCCGAAGGGAACACCAGACCGCTGGTCTCCCTGTACAGTGACTGTGCCTCAGACAAGACTTCCAGTAATCGGCCCGCCAGGGGCACGCGGTGCTCCCGTCGCGCCTTCATCCGCGACGCCGGAATGGTCCAGGCACTCGACTCCCAATCGATCTCGGACCATTCGGCCAGCCGCACCTCGCTGGAACGGGCGGCCGTCAGCACCAGGAACTCGAAGGAGAGCTTCGTCACCGGTTCGGCGGTGGACTCCCGGACCTGTTCCAGCGCGGCCGGAACCTCCCCGTACGGCAAGGCCGGATGGTGGTTCTTCACCTTTGGCAGCTTGGGGAGGACTTTGAGAAGGGACCTGCCGGCAGGGTTGTCCAACCTCCACCCCTGGACGACGGCCCAGTCGAAGACGGTCTCCATGCGCTGGCGGACCCGGCTGGCGGTCTCGGACTTGCTGGTCCATATGGGCGTCAGGACGGCCAGCACGTCGCCGCTGTCAATCCCGTCCACCAGCTTGGAGCCGATCACGGGATTGGCGTAGGTGGCCAGGGTGTTCCTCCACTGGTCTGCGTGCTTGGCGTTGCTCCAGGTGGGGCGGCGGAGCTCGATCACGTGGGAAGCGGCTTCGGCAAATGTGGGAATGGAGGGGGTGGACCTACGGGTGGTATCCCGAGCTTCCCGCTTCTCCAGTACCGGGTCCCGTCCCTCGGCAACGGCGGTGCGATTATCGTGGGCGATGGACCGGGCACCGCCAAGGCTGATGGCCGGATACGCCCCCAAACCTATGTCCCGGCGGCGTCCGTCAACTACGATACGTTGCACCCAGGACTTGGCGCCCGCACGTGAGATGTACAGGTACAGACCGTCGCCGTCTCCATGCCTGCCAGGTCTGCTGAGGGACTTCGCCGAGAGTGCAGTGAGGTTGCTCATGAGTCCCCTCCCATTCCCACATATATTCCCACACGATGAGCGGGACGTGGTGGTATTTTAGAGGACTTTACTGGACGAATGCAAGGCCTCAGTCTCAAATATCAGATAGGTATTACCGGCTGTTGAGACCTTATGGGGCTTTATAGGACGTTAAAGTGGCGGAGGGAATGGGATTCGAACCCATGAGCCCGTTTTCACAGGCTAAGCGCTTAGCAGGCGCCCGCACTAGGCCACTATGCGATCCCTCCGTGTGGGCTACATGTTATCAAATGCCCCCATACCCATCAATACTCCTGCGTCCAGGGCTACTAACACTTACCATCCAGGACCATTCCGCCCATACTTGTTTGGACCCATGATTAGGAGGGAACACCCGGCGTGGCTTAGGGGCCAGTCGGGCTTCGGCGCGGGGGACGCCGGGTTATTGTGGCGCGCCCCAGGATCGAAGGTCTAGGACCGTTGGAGGAGCCGAGGGGGCGCTGGGCGGCGGACCGGGAAGGGTCTGACGGAATCGGGTGAACTGCTACCGTGAGGCGTCGTAGAGTACCGGCATGTTGGCAACGTGTTGGGTACTTCCCGGAATAATATTACTTATTACGCCATCCGCTGCCGAGTTACGGGATTGACAGCCGAAACGCCCTACAATATGATTGATTGTGTCACACTATGGCACAAAAATAGAGGAGTTGGCACTAATGGACGAACTGGACCGCAGGATCATCAGCCTGTTGCAGATGGACGGCAGGGCATCCAACGCCAAGATCGCCCGGGAGGTTGGGGTCAGTGAGGGGACCGTGCGCAGACGGTTGCGCCGGCTGATCCAAGACGACGTCGTAAAAGTAATCGCGGTGCCCAATCTGGAGAAACTCGGCTACGCGACCACCGCCCTGATCGGTTTGCAGACCGGCCCGGGGAAGTCCGACGCCGTGGCGGAGTCAATCGCGGGGCTGGACGAAGCCCATTACGTGGCCATTACCACTGGGGCATACGACGTATTCATCTGGGCCGGCCTGGAGTCGGCGGAGAGCCTGGGGACTTTCCTTCGGACCAAGATAGGCACGATAGACGGAGTGCAACGCACCGAGACATTCGTGAACCTGGCCATTAAGAAACGCACCTACGGGCTGGTGCTCTAATCTAAGGTATATAGTTCTCGTTTGACCTGCGGCCGCCATAGAGTTGAGTGGGTCCTGAGCCCGGTTCCGGCTACACGAGTCAAGTATCCTAAATTCCGGGCCTATGCTATAATTTTCGGGTAGAGTGCCGAGGGGATGAGTCCCATAAGCGGCGCGACTTTACCACAACCGCTAATTCCAAAAGGAGCGATCCAGAATGACCTATATAATCGCCGAGCCTTGCGTGGGTTTAAAAGATTCGGCTTGCGTCGATGTTTGCCCGGTGGACTGCATTTACACCCGGGATGAGGACGACATGTTCTACATCAGCCCCGATGAGTGCATCGATTGCGCCGCATGTGAGCCGGTGTGTCCCGTGACAGCCATCTTCGCCGAAGACGCGGTCCCCCAGGAATGGCACCAATACATTCAAATGAATTACGATTATTTTAAGAACAACGATCCCGCGGACCTAAAGCGTAAGTAGGTTCCCCCCCCCCCCGCCAAAAATTCCCTAATGCCGAGCATGAAAAAACCTTTGAAGGGATCCCTTCAAAGGTTTTTTCTGTCGCGCGTCCTAGCCGTTAACCGAGGTCGTCCAGGCATTCCTCCAGCGGCTTGTTGATGCACGTGAATATCGGGGTGTCGCGTTCTGTAAAAGGCCTCGCCTCGGACTCTCTCAGGTCGGACACCAGATCTATAAAGCTCGCCGGGTCGTCGGATTCAAACCCCAGCACGAACTCCTGATCGTCGATGCCGAATGAGTAGGCCGTGCTTATCTTTACGTCGGGGTAGCGGTGCCCAATGGTGAAGTGCTCCCGCATGAGCCGTTGACGTTCTTCCATCGGGAGCTGGTACCAGTCGTGGGTCTTGACGAAGGGGTAGAGGAAAAGGTATTTGCGGCCGATGATGCGCATAGTGCTAGACGTACCTTCCTGGCCTTCGTGTTGGTGAGTGTCCACATAAGGTGAGCGGCGGGTCATAGCCAGGTAGGAATGGGGCACCTCCAGGTATTTTCCCAGCTCGGTATGGTTAATGCGGGCCATAAGCTCGTTGATGGGCTCCAGGTCGTGTGCAATCTTCCAGAGGGCGAAGTCCACGTCCCCGCGCGTACCCACGAGGCTATAGCTGGCCATCGTGACTCGGTCGGACCACTCGGCCACGACCTCGCAGAACTCGCGTTTGCTGTGGGACCGCTCCCCCGGCGGCAGCCGCCGCCATTCTGGAGCGACCTTGAAGAATGAATACTTAACGAAGTCCCGCCTGCCTTCCTGAGACGCGGTCATTATTATGCCCTCCGATGTCCAGATGCCCTTCCCGCAATGATAGCAACCTCTAGCCTTGCGTGACAATGTGACTCTATGCGCTCCGATTGGGGCGCCAGGGTGAGGGGGAGACCTTATCCCCGGTTGCAGGCGAGGCCGCAGGTGCTAAAATCCAGTCCGAGAATAACAATTGAGAGGTGACATGATGGTTGAAATGGGGACCGGGGAATATACCTACGAGGTGGCCGAGGGATGGGGAAATCTGCCGGACGGTTGGTCATTCAAAGAAGCGGCGGCAGTCGGCGTGGACTCTAACGACAATGTGTACGTATTCAACCGGGGCGAGCATCCCATGATGGTGTTCGACCGGGAGGGCAATTTTCTGCGCTCCTGGGGAGAAGGAGTCTTCCCGCGGGCGCACGGCATCACCATAATGCCCGACGACACCATCTTCGCCACCGATGACGGCGACCACACCGTGAGGAAGTGCACTCTCGATGGGCAGGTGTTGTTCACGTTGGGAGTTAGCGGAAATCCCGCGCCGTTTATGAGCGGAGACCCTTTCAATCGCTGCACACACGTAGCTATGGACCCGAGCACCGGCGAGTTCTATGTCTCAGACGGTTATGGCAACGCTAGGGTGCACAAGTACTCTCCAGAGGGGAATCACTTGTTTTCCTGGGGTGAGTCCGGCACCGGTCCGGGCCAGTTCAACATCGCCCACAACGTCTGCACCGACAGGGACGGTTGGGTCTACGTGGCAGACCGTGAGAACCACCGCGTTCAGGTGTTTGATAAGAACGGGAAGTTCGAGACCCAATGGACCAATATGGCCCGCCCGTGCGGCCTGTATATCGATAAGTCGGGAGACCAGCGGGTCTATGTGGGGGAACTCGGTGTTGCTATCGGCCCAAACTCCCAGGCCTACGGGTTAGGGCCCAGGATCACCATTATGGATATCCAGGGCAACGAATTGATGCGCCTGGGCGACGGCCCGGAAGGCGAAGCGCCGGGCCAGTTCATCGCGCCTCACGGCGTCTGCATCGACTCCCGAGGCGACATCTATGTCGGAGAGGTGTCGTGGACCCATACCGGTAGCCTGCTCAACCCGCCCAGGGAGATACGTTCGTTGCAAAAGCTGGTGAAAAAGGGTTAGCCAGTCAACCCAAATCTAGTCGGAGGGATGCACATGGAAGTCCGTCTGGGTAGCCTTGTCCGGGATGCCGAAGAAGCGGAAGGCGTGGTTATCATTATAGATGTGTTTCGCGCCTTCACCACTGCCGCCATTGCCTTCGACCACGGAGTCACCCAGATTACTCTCGCGGCCGAGGTCGAAGAGGCGTTGGAGCTTCATGGCAAGGGTGTCGGCGATCTGGTGATGGGCGAGGTGGACGGGAAGCGCCCCGACGGGTTCGACATGGGCAACTCGCCCTTCGAGATTACCCCCGTGGAGTTGGCGGGCAAGTCCATAGTGCAGTCCACCAGGGCCGGAACGGTGGGGGTTACCGCCGCCACCCGGGCGGACAGCATCTACCTGGGATCGTTCGTCGTGGCCCAAGCAACGGTGGACGCGATTCGCAAGGAAGACCCGGCCCTGGTGTCGATCATCGCGATGGGAGACCAGGGCCGGGTGCGGTCTGACGAAGACGAGCACTGCGCCCTTTACCTGCGGAATTTATTGGAGGGACGCAACCCTGACCCGGCAGCCGTCCGCAGTCTGATTATGGAAGGCGGGGCCACTCAGAAATTCTTTGACGAAAGTCAGCCCCAGTTTCATCCGGAAGACGTGGACCTGGCGCTAGAGGTGGACCGGTACCCCTTCGCCATGAAGGTTTCGCGGGAGAACGGGGCGCTCGTGGCGCGGAAATATGCTGTTGGATGACTACCGGCATTGATTCCTCGCGTCGTCTTGGTGCGCACCGTCTGATTGTCGGCTCCATTCGATCATGAGGTAAGCGCTGGGCTATCAGTGATGCCTAAAGTCAGAGACGCAATCCGATTTATCGAGGCCGACGGCTGGGCGTTGGCACGGACACGCGGTAGTCACCGGCAATTCACGCACCCTCGTAAGCGCGGAACGGTTACCGTAGCAGGACACCCGAGCCATGACCTGGCTCCGGGAACGTGGAGGAGCATCTTGAGACAGGCCGGCCTAGATGAAGAGGGTTCTCAATGAAATACATAGTGGTATACGAGCCGACAGCTTCCGGGTGGTCTGCCTATCTTCCTGATCTGCCAGGTTGTGTGGCGGCAGGGGAATCTAAGCAAGAGACAGAGAGCCTTATTCGAGAGGCTATCTTATTCCACTTGGAAGGTCTGCGAGAGACCGGTGAAGAGATTCCGAGGCCCGGAGCATATGCCGAAACAGTAGAGGTCGCCGTGTGAACAGGCCACCGCAAGACCGGTTACCGGAACCGCTGCGGGTCCAGAGCCTCTACCCCCGGCACGTCCGATTTACCCTCTAGGATGATGTCGGCCAAGCCCTGGCTCATTCCGGAGCTCCAGAGGATGCCCTTGCGCCCCGCCCCGGTGCCCACGTAGAGGTTATCCCAGCCAGGAACTTTGCCCACTATGGGCATCCCGTCGGCGGAGAGGGGTCGCAGGCATGCGGTCTGGTGGACCAATTCGGTATCCACCAGGTTGGGGGCCATCATCAGCAGGTCGGCCATTATCTTGTCCCTGGCTTGCGGGGTGGTCTCTTCGTCGAAGCCGACTTCTTCCTCGGTGGTGCCCGCCCAGATGAGGCCGTCGGGTTTGGAGGAAACGTAGCTCCCGCCGTAGAAGATGGATGACTTGACCTGAAGAGTCGCGTGTTTCAGCCTGAGTATCTGGCCCTTGAGGGGCGAGACTGGGAGGTCAACACCGCACCACTCGGACGCCTGGCCGGTCCAAGGACCCATGGCCAACACGACCGCGCCCGCAGTCATTAGTCCGTCGTCGGTCGACACTCCCAGGCAACAGCCGTTTTCCCCGGCCAAACCCCTGGCCCGGCGCAGCACCATGTCCACCCCCAATTTCCCCGCCGACTGGGCCGCGGCGAGGGTGTACCGGTAGGGCTCCACCGAACCGGAATTTTCAATGTATACGCCTCCCACGCAAGCCGGGTTGACCTGGGGCTCGACCTTGGCGAGTTCCGCGGCGTCGAGCCATCTGGGGCGAAGCTCTTTGATGTCCTTCTGCCATTTAAGGGTCTCTTGGAAGGCGGCCGCGTCGTCTTGCGAGAGGGCCAATTTGATGCGGCCACCCAATTGAAACTGTGGGTCTACGCCCGAAATCTCCTGAAGCTCGGCAGCCAGGGTAATGTGGCGTTGGTGAGACCACAAGGTGAAGTCTAGCAGTGGGTCGGGAATTCCAGCCCCCTCGAGAGCCCCCATCTCACCGAATGCGAACCCGGAGGCGTGGCTTGCCACCGAATCGGCCTCCAGAATGGTCACAGTTGCGCCGGCTTTGGCCAGCAAATAGGCACTCTGGCACCCCACGATGCCGCCGCCGATTACTACTACGTCCCGCGCTCCGGTGGTCACGATGGCCTCCTTTCTGGGCAATGAATAGTCCCGATACCGCTCAACGCACCAACCTGACTTCAATTCCCAGGTCTAAAGCAGCCCATCCTCGGTCGGCAGTTAGCACACCGTATCCTAATCGAAGACCCAGGGCAATACAGGCTCGGTCTCTCTGAGACAAGCCGGCTGAGCGGGTCAAGGGCCGCAGCATACCCGCCGTGAATGCTTGGTCAGGATCAAAAGTTTCTAAGGTAAGGTTCAAACGCTCTAACACTGATTCGATGTCTTCACCACGGTCTCCATCCTCTGCGAGCTTGGCTACCACTTCCGAAAAATTGACCGCGCTCATCACAGAGTCTGGCATCGCGTCCTGAACGACGTCGGCTCCCGGCTCACCGTTCAGAAACGCCATGAGCGCCGATGAGTCTAAGACCAGGGTCATTCAGAGTCTGCCTCTCTGGCCTCTCGGGCGGCCAGAACTGCCTCGACGGCAGCGGCCGCCGCCCGCCGTTCCTCGATGAGCTCTTCGGACAACATCCGCCCTTCCGGGTTAAGTCGGCGCACCATCTCCTGGGCCCGCTTGATAGCATGGGCGCGGGTATAGACTCTCAGTTCCCCATCTTTCAGGGCTATGATCACCTCGTCACCGGCTTCAACACCTAGCGCCTGGCGGAACTTTTCCGGTATGGCTACTGCGCCGCCGCTGCCTAGCTTCACCGCTTCCGTTTCCATCTCATACCTCGGGAGCATAATAGCAATATATTACCAAATCCGATTGCGCTGACCATATGTACAGCGGACTTCCGGCGTTTTCCCGCCGCGCCATTGGGTGTACAATCGCTCCGAACTGAGCCTTGCGCGCCGGAGATGCGGTCCAATGAAAATGTGCTTCTTTCACCTGATGCCATACGGGTATTTGCCCGACGACTTCGATAAACAATACCATAGCGTTTGGGTGGATGCCCCCAACAGCCTCTTCGATCCCAAGAAAGGGACCCAGCTCTATAACGACTACCTGGACGAGTTGGAATTTGCCGAGGAGATGGGCTTCGACGGGCTGTGTGTTAACGAACACCACTACAATGCCTATGGCTTGATGCCGTCGCCAAACCTGATGGCTTCCGCGATGACCCGGCGCACTTCCAAGGCGGCCATCATCGTGTTGGGCAACAGCCTGGCGCTGTACAACCCTCCGGTCAGAGTTGCGGAAGAGTTTGCCATGCTGGACGTGCTAAGCGGCGGCAGATTTGTGGCCGGATTCCCCCTGGGCACCTCCCAGGACACGGTGTTCGGGTACGGAGAGGTGCCGGTAACGCTGCGGGAGAAGTACAACGAGGCCCACGACCTGGTCATCAAGGCCTGGACCGAGCGTGAGCCCTTCGCCTTCAACGGAAAGTACACACAGCTTCGGTACGTTAACATCTGGCCCCGCCCATATCAGCAGCCACACCCTCCCATCTGGGTGCCCGGAAGCGGGAGCCTGGAGACCTGGGACTGGACCATCGAGCACGATTACGTATACTGCTACCTGAGCTATAGCGGCTACAAGGTCGGGAAGACGGTGTTGGACGGATTCTGGGAAGAGATGGACAACCGGGGCAAGGAGTTCAACCCGTACCATGCGGGGTTCCTGCAGCTTGTGGCGGTCTCGGAGACCGACAGCCAGGCGGAGGAATACAAGGACTACATCGAGTATTTCTTCAAGAAATGCCTCCACGTTCCGGGCGGGTTCGCCAACGCCCCTGGTTACCGCACCATTCGCAGCATCAATTCGGGCGTCAGCACCCAGATCGTGGAATCGCGCCGGGAACAGTCGACAGATTTCACTTGGAAAGACTACGTCGACGCGGGCAACGTGATCGTGGGCAGCCCGGAATCGGTGCGGCAAGAACTGACCCAGGCGATCAAAGAGCTAAGGGTCGGCAACCTGATGCTCTTGCTCCACTTCGGCGACATGCCCAAAGAGATGACCATGAAGAATACCGAGCTGTTCGCCAAAGAAGTGATGCCCTACGTGCGGGACATTTGGTCTGAGTACGAGACTCGCTGGTGGCCCCAGACGATGGAGGCTTAGGGACGACAATGCCGCCGGAAACACTCAATATATCGATTCAGAACGGAATGTTCCAGGCTGAAGTCCTTCGCGCCGGCCAAGGGGAGCCGTTGATATATCTCCACGGCGCGGCGGGACATAAGGGATGGGCGCCATTCCTGGACCGGCTGGCGGAACAATTCACCGTTTATGCGCCCTACATCCCCGGTTACTCCAACTCAACGGGGCTAGAGTACCTGGAAGACGTCCTTGATCTGACCTTGTACCACCTGGAACTGATGGATGCGCTGGAGTTAAACCGCGCCCACTTGGCCGGTCATTTTCTGGGGGGCATGATCGCGGCGGAAATGGCCGCTCTTTCGCCCGGCTACGTTGACCGGCTGGTGTTGATCGCTCCGGCTGGACTGTGGCGCGACGACGCTCCAGTGGCTGACTTTCTGGCTATGAATTCGGCTGAACTCCAGGAGTGCCTTTGGGCCAGCGGATCAGCCGACGGTACGATTTCCGCTGAAGACATGGCGGCGGGGGAACGGGCCATGGAGCTGCTGTCTCCCGAACGCGTTCAAGACCTCACGTCCGCGGGTAAGTTCCTATGGCCAATCCCCGACCGTGGCTTCAAACGCCGCGCCTACCGCATCAAGGCTCCGTCGTTGATCGTATGGGGACAGGACGACCGCCTTGTTTCTCAGGTGTACGCGGATGACTTCGCCCGGCTCATCGCAGGGTCCAAGGTTGAGGTCTTTCCGGACGCGGGTCACTTGATAATGTTGCAACAGTCGGACGCCCTGGCGGGGACGATTAGCCAGTTTCTCAAGGGTTAGCCGGGGCAGCGTCAACATTACCAGGGTAGCGGCAGAGCGTTGAGGGTTCCCTGTCTCGTCATCGCCATTGCGGCGGCTTTGATCTTCCTGGTATCCTTCGCCACCTGCCGAATAATTGGGCTACCCCTATCGGTGGACACGCCGGGTCTTCACGCCGATGCCTCCACCGCGTGCTTGAGGTGCGATACTTCTTGGACTCGGCCGCCGGAACCGAGGAGTATCGAAACTAGGTCAATCCGCCAGTTGGAGTGAGTCAGACCCTTTTCCGCCATGTAGTGGCGTGCGGTTGATTCCAGCCGACCCGCCTTGGAGGGGGTTATGGACTCCTGGGGAGTCCCGAACCTCGTACCCCGGCGGGTCCGCACTTCGACGAAGACAAGCTCGCCACCATCACTGGCCACGATGTCCACTTCGCCCCAACGGCAACGGTACTGTGTGCCGAGAACCCGGTACCCTTCGCGTTCGAGGAAGCGGCGGGCCACGCCTTCTCCCCAGTTGCCTAGTTTGAGGCGAGGATTAGCCATCCGGCGCCACCCTTATCATTGGTTTCATCACTTCTCTCCACCTTGTCATTCCCGGTCCCATTTCGTCACCGCCGCCTAACTTCGTCATTCCCGCCCCCACCACGTCACTGCCGCCTAACTTCGTCATTCCCGGTCCCACTTCGTCACTGCCGCCTAACTTCGTCATTCCCGTCCCCACCACGTCATTCCCGCGAAAGCGGGAATCCACCCCGGCAGAGGCGAGACCAGGCCCTCAGCTAATCTCCTCATACAAATCTATCCACTTCGGATTGCTTTTCTCGATCAATTCGATCTTCCACGCCCGGTTCCATTTTTTGAGAGCCTTTTCTCTGCTGATAGCGCTCTCCATAGACTCGTGGACCTCATGCCAAATTAGCCGGTGAACCCTATAACGCCTCGTGAATCCTGCCACGAAGTCATTTTTGTGCTCCCAGACCCTTCGGACGAGGTTGGACGTTACGCCGATATACAAAGTGCCATACGGCTTGTTGGCAAGTATGTAAACACAGGGGATTCTCATTTATAAAGGCTCTGGATTCCCGCTTTCGCGGGAAAGACGGAAATGACGTGAAAGACGGGAAATGTTAGACACGATTCAGCCATCTAGCTATTTGGGACCTTATCGAGCACCTTGGCCACTTCGCGGACCGGTCTGAATGAGCGCCGGTGGATGGGGCAGGGGCCGTTTTCGCGCAACAGGGCCAGGTGTTGGGCCGTCCCGTAGCCTTTGTTGCGGTCGAAGGCGTAGCCGGGGTAACGCCGGTGGGCTTCCCGCATCAGGCGGTCCCGGGCCACTTTGGCGACGATTGACGCGGCCGCGATTGACAGGCTGAGCCCATCGCCGCCGACGATTGTCTGAAAGGGGAAACGGCATTCCCGAATGGGAACGTAGTCCAAGAGCAGGTAGGAAGGGTCCAGAGGGAGGCGGGCGACGGCCTCGAGCATGGCGTTGATGCACGAGGGGCCGATTCCCACCCGGTCGATCTCGCCCGGCGCGATCTGGGCTACTCCAATGGCGAGGGCGTGAGTCTCCACCAACTCCACGGCATAGGAACGTTGCCGTGGGGACAACTTTTTGCTGTCGTCCAGATGGGACGTCCAAGGGTCCGAGCAGTCCAAGTCCGGGGAGAAAACAACCGCGGCTGCGACCACGGGTCCGGCCAGCGGGCCGCGCCCCACCTCGTCCACGCCCGCCACCAGGGGAAATCCTTGCGCGTGAAGCTCCTGCTCTAGCGAGAAGTCCGGCACCCCACCCCTCCTCCGGAGCCTCTAATCAAGGCTGAGAAAAGCCCTAGACTAGGCCCCCGATAAAACCGGCCTTTCAGATTGACCAAGCTCCACGTGGGAACTCTCGATGATCCCTCCGCCGAGCAGGACGTTGCCCTGGTAGAAAACGGCGGCCTGACCTGGCGTCAGCGCCCGTTGGGGTTCCTGGAAGTAAACCAGGGCTTCATCATCCTGGGGATAAAGGACCGCCTGGGCTTCCTTGGACTTGTATCTAATCTTGACCGAGACCTCCACCGGTCCGGCCGGGATTAAGCCCGAAGTGTAATTGACCCTGGAGGCACGGAACTGGCTGCGGTTGAGGGCGGATTCGGGTCCAACGACAACCCGGCGGGTGTCCGCGTCCAGACTGATCACGTACAGGGGCTCGCCCACCTGGATGCCTATCCCCCGGCGTTGCCCTACAGTGAAGAACTCGATGCCTTTATGCTGCCCCAGGACCTTGCCTTCAAGGTCCACGATCTGGCCAGGCGTGGAATCAACGTGCTGTCGGAGATAGGCTTTGTAGTCGCCCAACGGGATGAAGCAGATGTCTTGACTGTCTGGCTTGTCCGCGTTGGGGAATGCTGCATCGTGGGCCATCCGGCGGATCTCGCTTTTCGCGTAGGCTCCCACCGGCATCAGGGTGTGGTCCATCTCATCCTGGCCCATGCCGAAGAGAACGTAGGACTGGTCCTTATCGGTGTCAATTCCCTTTTTGAGTAGCCAGCCTTCGGCCCCCCGGACAATCTGGGCGTAGTGGCCTGTCGCAACCCATCCGGCATTCAGCGCCTTGGCGCGGTTCACCAGGAAGTTGAACTTGATCTTGTCGTTACACGCGATGCACGGATGGGGGGTCCGGCCTCTTTGGTACTCAGCGGTAAAGTAGTCGATGACGTGGGACTGGAACTGCTCTTGGACGTTCAGCACGTAATGGGGAATGCCGAGCCGGCGGCATACGGCGCGGGCATCTTCCACGTCGTCAAGGGTGCAGCAGCCCTGATAGTTGGCCGGCAATTCGGCCTGGTCGAGGCTGTAGAGCTTCATGGTTACGCCGACCACGTCGAAACCCTGACGCTGCAACAGCAACGCCGCTACTGACGAGTCCACGCCGCCGCTCATGGCGGCAACTACTTTTTCCGGCATCGTTCGTTCCTTTTCCCTGTGACCAGACTAGCACAGCGTGGAGTTTGGACACAACGGGGTTGTTACCAGTAGGATAGGGTGCCAACACGTCCGCAAATGGAGGACCGGAGGTGTTGATGGTCCTAATCCCTAGGCGTTACCGCGGTCCGTCAAAAGCGTCGGGCCATTTGCATAACCCAAACTCAGAGAGGTTTAAGTGAGCGTCAGCCCACGGGGTCCCGATTTGGTTTTAGGATTTTGCCCGAGGTGCGGCAACCAACTGCTCGAGGGCGAATTGTATTGTCCCCGGTGCGGCGAGACTGTCGACGCTTCGCTGCTGCGCGTCGATGACCGGACTGCGTCGTTTCCGTTTCCGGGTGCATATATAGGGTTTTGGACCCGCCTAGTAGCGTTCGTGGTAGACCTAATTGTTTTTCTCGTGGTCGGGTGGGTCTCTTACATGGTGATTTCCTTTGTAATGCTAGGGTTGTCGGCCGGCCGTTCGCCCGGTGATGTAAGCTACTACGTGGGCCTGTTCCTTTCTTTTGCCATTCCGCTGGCTGGACCCATGGGTTATTGGATGGTGTTTACGGCCATCTGGGGGCAGACGCCGGGGAAGATGGCCTTGGGCATTAAGGTCGTCGACCGCGAGGGTCGACCTCCGGGATTATGGAAGGCTTTCCTTCGCGAAGTGGTCGGCAAGCTCCTCTCAGGGCTTGTCATTTACATTGGGTACATCTGGGTGGCTTTTGATAGTGAGAAACGTGGATGGCACGACCACATCGCAGGTACTTACGTCGTGAGCGCACGGCGGTAGCGAAGGGGCTACGCGGACTTCCATGTCGCTATCGTATGACAGATGGCCGCCGCCGGTTGTTCCGGGATAGCATCCGAGGCGCTCCAACGCTCTCGTGATCTGAGAGCCGGAGCAGAGTGGGAAGCGGCTAAATCGCACTGGCGAGAGGTACTATGCAGGTATAGGTTGTGAACATCTTGCCGGGCGTGACGCCGACTTATACTCCATCTGAGGTGGGCAGGCCTTCGTTGATCCGTATGTTGCGTTCACGAAGTACCCTACGCAGTTCCCCCGTTTCCTCCAGCCCCTTCAAATGCACTTCAATCGCTTCTCCCAGATTTTCGAGAGCCTCATCTATTGTGTCGCCACAACTCGCTGACCCCAATTCGCGGCAGTAAGATACGAATTGGTCTTCTTCCTTGTCAACCAGCCCAGTTAAGATCACATGCCCGTAGGTGCGGCTCTTCCCGGTTGTCATCGGCGGACTCCCGATTTGCAGTGCCTCGCGAGACAAGATTTGGCTCTGTTTGCAAGGATAGCATGTCTTGTGAGACACGGATAATTTTGATAGGAAAGTGGTGGTGGCTCGTCTGAGGCGTTAGACTAGCGCTGTTGCCCAACCAAGATTGGATAAGGAGAAGCTACATGCCGACTACTTTCGGATGCTCTCTACCTAGCAGGGGCCCTATGTCCAGCCCGGAGGGGTTGAGAAGCTTGGCCCAAAGCGCGGAACGGGCTGAGTTCGATTCGGTGTGGGTCAGCGACCACATCATATTGCCCCGCCAGGTCGAATCCTTTTACCCCTATGCTGCTGACGGTGTGGCCACATTCCGGCCCGACGAGCCGTACTACGAGCCGCTGGCGGCGCTGAACTTCCTGGCCGGGTGCACGGAACGGGTGAGGTTGGGCACCCACGTGCTCATCCTTCCATACCGCAACCCGGTGCTGACCGCCAAGATACTCTCAACCCTGGACGTTCTCTCAGGCGGGCGTGTAATCCTGGGTGCCGGAGTGGGCTGGATGGAAGAGGAGTTCCAGGCATTGGGGTTGGACACCTACCACGAGCGGGGTGCGGTGACCGACGAGTATATCGAGCTTTACAAAGAGCTATGGACCAACGACCGGCCGGAGTTCGAGGGTAAGTATTACCAGCTATCCGGGGCCGGGTTCCAGCCCAAGCCGGTCCAGAAGCCTCACATTCCTATCTGGATTGGAGGCCATACCGGACCGGCGATCCGCCGCGCGGCCAAATATGGCGACGGATGGATGCCCATCGGTCTGCGGCCACCGGCCATCCTGGAACCCGAAGAGTTCGGTGGCATGGTGGCCCGGCTGCGTCGGCAGACGGCAAGGGCGGGAAGGGAGGAAGATGCTGTCGCCCTGTGCTTCAGCACCAACATAGCGTTTGACGATGCCTCCGGTCCAGACCGCCGTATGATGACCGGCGTCCCAGAGCAGATCGCCGCCGACCTTCGCCAGTACCAGGACCTGGGCGTTAGAAACTTCATCTTTAGCATTCCCGGCGACAGCGCATCCGAGATGCAGGAAAACATGGACCGGTTTTCCAGTCAGGTGAAACCCCTTATACCCCAGGAGTGAGGTGACGCAATGACCGTAAGGACCGACCTAAGGGCCAAGCTAAACTCTGGGCAGCCGATAGTTACGCCGGGGGCATACGACCCGATATCAGCTCGGCTGATCGCATCTTTGGGCTTCGAGACCATCTATACCGGCGGTTACATGAGCGGCGCGCATTTGGCGGTGACCGAGCCGTTGATGACCATGACCGAGCAGATAGCAGTCGCGGAGAAAGTGGCGCGTTCGGTACCGCTTCCGGTCATTTGCGACGCCGACGCGGGCTATGGCGAGCCGGTACACGCCATGCACACGGTCCGTTCTTTCGAGGCTTCGGGAATCGCCGCGATCCACATCGAAGACCAGTTTTTCCCCAAGCGGGCCTCTTACCATGCTGGACTGGAACACGTTATCCCGATGGACGAGTTCCTTGAGAAGATACGGTACGCGCTGCAGGCCCGCACCGACCCGGACTTTCTCATCATAGGCCGGACCGACGCCTTCACCGCGGTTGAAGGGGACATGGACGAGGCCATACGCCGGGGCAACGGGCTCAGGGACCTGGGGGTTGACGTGGTGATGCCTCGCGGAGTACGGAGCCGGGAGGACCTGGACACCTTCCGCAGGGGAGTGGCCGACGTCCCATTGGTGGTGATTGCCGGGGCGGACGACATCAGCACCCAAGAATACATGGACCTGGGCTACCAGATGATGATTTACGCCACGTCGCCGATCATCGCGGCGGTGGACGGGTTCCGCAAGATTTACTCCAGTTTACGCGACACCGGGCACATCGGGATCAACGCCCAGCAGGTGGCTGAGATGCGAGCGGAAGTGGAGGCGTTGATCAGCCTCCCCGAGTACCAGGAAGTGGAAGCCCAGACCACTGAAAGGGATTTCCAGGACCGGGCGGGGCATTAGGGGTCATCCTCAGGGGCCGTCACCCTAAGGGCTGCGCCGAAACAGGCGCAAGACGGGGGTTACGAAACCGGGGAGGAGGTCGCCCCCGTCCAGGTCTTCGTGTTCGGTCAGTGTATGCGGAGAAGCGCCGGGACGGAAAACCGTGACGGTTGTGGCTTGCGGGTCGGCCACCCACACCTCCTGCGAGCCGTAGCTGAGCCACATTGTAGCCTTGGCGGCCATCTCCGGATTGGAGTTGCTCGGGGACTTCACTTCGACTGCCAGGTCTGGAGCCAATTCCGGATATCCCAGGGTCTCGGGTGGAACACGGCCCGGTGCGATCCAGGCGATGTCCGGGGCGCGAACCGTATCTGGGTCTCGGTCCAGCCGGTATCCGGGCTCGCCGGTGCGAGTGACCCCGAAGTCGTTGGATTCGGCGTAGCCGGTCAAGGCGTAACCGATCCTCATAACTATATCCCCGTGTGGGTCTCCTGCAGGCATCTTTGCAACCAACACTCCGCGGATAAGCTCGTACCGGCTGCCGTCCTTGGGCATCTTCAGCAATTCTTCGGCTGTGATTGGCTTTAGTTTAGTCGTCATCTGGCCCTGCACCAATCCGGTAGTGTGCCTTGATGTGTCCGTCCCATTTTAACGTCGGTTTGCCAGCGCGTGGTTTTAGCCCTAATCCGCCGCAGGCGAGGGCGAAGGCTCAGTTACTCCGTATTTGCGTTCTAGCTCGTAGACCTCGTCCAGGCCCAGGAGGCCGGCCACGTCCCAGCGGGTGCCATAACGGGCCGGGTCCACCGCTCCGTTGTTCTTCAGTTCTTCGAAAGACTCCTTGACCTGTTGGTAGATGAGCCAGATGGTGCTGCCGCAGATCATGAGCTTGTAACCCAGGGCGTTCATGTCCTTGGTGTTCATCAGGTCGCCGTTGTACATCCGAGGCAGGCCGGCCATGTCTTTGGCGTAGTTTTGGATGTCCGCCTCGCTTTTGATGCCATCCACGAAGACCAGGTCGGCCCCCGCTGCAATGTAGGCGTTGCAGCGGGTGATGGTGTCTTCCCAGCCGGTGACGGCGTAGGCGTCGCAGCGGGCGATGATCACGAAGTCGGGGTCGGTGCGGGCGTCCAGAGCGGCCTTGATCTTCTGGACGTGCTCCTCCACTGGGATTACCTGTTTGCCCTCGAAGAAGCCGCACTTCTTGGGGAAAACCTGGTCTTCCAGGTGGATAGCCGCCACGCCCGCCGCCTCGTACTCGCGAACCGTGCGCTGGACGTTCAACGGGTTGCCGTAGCCCGTGTCGGCGTCGCAAATCACCGGGATGTCCACCGCGTTGGCGATGTATTTGGCGTTGGCGACCATTTCGGTCATGGTCAGCAGCCCCACGTCGGGGAAGCCGCGTTCGGCGGCGGTGCCGGCCCCAGTCATATAGACCGCCTGGAAGCCGACCGACTCGGCAATCTTGGCGTGTAGGGCGTTTAGGACGAAGGGGGCGACGACCATGTGCCCTGAGTTGAGCATTTGGCGCAGCTTGGTGGTGGTTTTCATCTCATGCTCCTTGTGGCTTGCTCCGGATGGGTCGCTAAAGAGTGTAGCTGAAAAGCTGTTTCCAGCCCACGTCGTTGGCCCAACGACCGTGACTCCAGTCGTCGCCAGCGGCTTGGGAGGAGTATTGAACTATGAGAAGCCGCCAGGCATTTACGGTGACAGGCAGCGTCAACGCCGAAGCTGCGCCACGGGCGTACTCGGTAGCGTCGGCCAGTATTGCGGCAGGCAGCCCTCCGTATTCGAGAAGGGCTATGCGCGGTGTGAAGTTCTTGGCGAAATCTGGGACCTGAGACCCCGGGACCCGGCTCACGGCATCAATAGCGCTGTGATAGAGACCCGTCAGAGTCCCGTTGACCTCGGAGATATCCAGGAACACGGAACCGCTCTTTCCATCCTCGGAAATCCCGTTCCATCCAACCTCTGGACCTGGGCTGCGCGACCTGCTGCCGGAAGCTACTTGCGCGACTTCCTGGTCCAGCAACGGCATCCCTTCTTCCGGGCACTCGAAGTAGGGGACGACTTGCATCCGGAGCATGTGCATCTCCGCGGCCCAGCAGCCGAATTGCCCGCACACGAATTGACGCAGCCGGTAAACCCCTGCGGTGAATACCGGATCAAATACCAGCTCTATCCCGTACCTGATCGACAATCCGCATTCCTCCGATTAGCTTCGGGCGGACACGCCCGGCTAAATCTGGCTGTAACCGCTGCCGGGGCGGTCGGAGTCGACGCCGGTGCCCTTGGCTTCCGTGATCCAGCCGAATTCCTTGAGGATCTGCTGACTGTAACAGACCCTGCCGGTCACCTTGTCCAATGGCTCGGAAGCCAGTAGCAAGGCCGCTTTGGCCATGAGTTCGGGACGTTCGCCCTTAGGGTCGTCGATGCCGGTGACCAAGTTGTGGTACACGGTGCCCGGAGTTGGGACGACCTGGGAAGGACCGACGGCGGTTACAGAAACGCCGTCGGGGTAGACTTCCTGGGCCATGCCCTGGGTGAACCGTTCCAGGGCGGCTTTCTCCGCGCCGTAGCAAGTCCCGCCGCGGTTGGGCCCCGCATCGGGGTAAGGCCCCCTGCCCGGTCCAATGGCCGAGCCGGAGGAGATGTTGATGATGCTGCCGGTCTTCCTGGAGACCATATCCCCTAGGACGAGTTGGCTCAGTATGAAGGGCGCTTGGAAGTTGACCAGCCAGGACCTCATCCAGCGGTTTATGGGAAAGTCCTTGGTTGGAATGTAATAGGTGAGGGCCGCATTATTGACCAGGATGTCCACGGGGCCGTAGGTGTTGCGCGTCTCTTCCACCAGCCTCTCGCAGTCTTCGGGCAACGATATGTTGACGGCCACTGGAGTAGCCTCCCCACCGGCTTCGCGAATGTCGTTCACGGTCTTTTCCAGGGAGCCCTCCAGCGGGTGGTCACCCTCGCGCAGAGTGCGGGCCGCGCAGATCACCTTCGCGCCTTCGGTTGCGAACAGTCTTGCAATCTCGCTGCCGATGCCGCGGCTGGCTCCGGTGACGATGGCCGCTTTGCCGTCTAACTTGCCCATTGCGATCTCCTCAAGTCAGTCTCTAAACTTGGTCCGATCTCGGTGTGTCAGGGTCCAATCTCTTGGGGGTTCGACCCTTGGGGTTCCGATCTTTTGAGGTCCGACCTCGCGGTGCTAGTTTACCGTGTTTTGGTCCCTCACTCTATAGGAAAGGCACTCGGTCCAGGTCTAAGGGCCGGTGACGGCGTATAGTTTGCCATCGTGGGATGGAACGTAAATCACCCCTCCGGCAACCACAGGCGCGCCGGTAATCTTGCCGCCCGTCTTGAACTCCCACATCAATTCACCGGAGGCCGCATTCAGGCCGAGAACACGGCCATCCTCGGTCCCGGACAAAACTGTGTTGCCCGCCACGGTCAGGCCGGAGCTTATCTCGGCATCCACGTCGGTCGCCCACCGCACCTCGCCTGTGTTGGCTCCCAACGCCGTGACTTTTCCATTTGAGGCGGCCGCGTAGACCGTGTCAGGCCCAACAACCGGGGCGTAGAACATCTCCCCGCCCATCGATTGGGTCCACAGGGTGCCCTTTTGTACCGGCAGGGGGGCAAGGTCCCAGATATAAAGGTTCACCCTAATAGCCCTGATCACTCTCTCAAAGGGATAGGTGGTGGTGAGTCCACCATCGATAGTCCATATGGTCCCTTCTTGAGTGCCGAAATGGACCAGGCCTCCTTGCAGCACCGGTCCGCCAGCCAACTTCCTGGCCCCGGAGACGTCGTATATGAACCTCCGCCTCGCCGTCCGAGTCTCGACCAGCTCTACCTGGGTGGCCCTGGACGCCATTGCCAGAATGTCGCCGTCGTAGGACACGGGAGCATTTACCCAGTCGTCCGAGGAGAATTCCCAGTGTTTCTCGCCCGTTGCGGCGTCCAGGCCATGCAGGTCCCTATCGGTCGCGCCGATATATACCCGGCCATCGACTATCACCGGCGAGGAAAATAAGGGCTCACCCAGCTCGGTCTCCCACCTGACGTTGCCGCTGGCCCGGTCGAGGGCCACAACCTTGCCCGGTCGCAGGGCGGTGACTACCAGGTCTCCGGTGACGGCAGGGGTCGAACTGGAGGGAAATGGGCTGAGATACTCCCATTGGACGCGGCCTGTGTCCCGGTCGAGGGCGAGGGTGCGGCCTCGTTCGGTGGCCAGGAACACCTGCCGTCCCGCTACAGCCACGGTGGAGGTTAGCGGCTCACCGGCGTCGAATATCCATTTTATGTTTCGCGGGGCCGGAGACGCCTCAGGCGTGTAGCCCGCGCTGTTTGGAGAACGCCGTACCTGGGCCCAATTTCCGGTTTCAGTATCGGCGCTGACGCCGGACTTTGGACTTGACGGTGGGAACACCAGTGGGAGGACATCGAACATCGCTTCGACCCGCCAGACGACCAGGCATACGGCGACTGCCAGCGTGATGAGTAGGTATCTTCCGCGCCAGATGGGGATGCGGACGCGGGCGACCCGGCGTTCAGCTTCGGTACGGAAAATTGGGGAGGTCTCGGCTAGGAACGCCCAGCAGGAGCCGCACCGGGCGGCTTCAGACGAGGGGTTAATGTATTCGCAAACGGGACAAAGGCGGACCGAGTCCAAGGAGATTCCTCGCCCCTGAGGGCATCAAAATGGCAACGCCGAGTTTAGCCCCGGACCAAAATCGCGTCAATCCCCTCCTGATGGGTCTTTCCGGCGTTGAGCCGGGAACCAGGGCTTCACGCTTCTGGTCATTGTCCTTGGGCTGAGAATCCAGAGTGTGCCCAGATACGGAGGACGCCCTCACCCTAACCCTCTCCCGGAGGGAGAGGGGATTATTCAAAGGTCTCCTTTCGCGGGAATGACAGGGATAACGAGGATGACGAGGATATGGAATACAGCCCACTATTGAATGACCCCTGAATGACCCCGCCGCAGGAAACCGGGTGAATGTCTGAGTGAAATTAAGCTGGTACAATTGCGCGGGCTTTGGGCCAGGGGAGTTTGGATGAGGGTCGCCAGAAACATTCTTGATTGGTATCCCAACGTGCCGTTCTTCTATGGCTGGTTGGTCTTGGGGACTGGGGCCTGCGGGGCGTTTGTGGCCACGACCGTCGCCGGAATCGTCTTCGGCGGAATTCAAGGGTTCATCTTCGAAGACACCAACTGGACCCGCAGCACCATCGGGTTGGCGGCTTCGCTCGGGGTGTGGGCGTCCGGTCTGATGGGCCCCATCGTGGGCAGGATGGCCGACCGGTACAACGCCAGGTGGCTTATGTCGGCAGGAGCGATTGTCCTGGGGGTCTGTTTAATCTCGCTGGGCATGTTCCGGTCGGTGGCGGTCTTTTACGCAGCTTCAATCGTGGGGCGCGCCGTCAGTCAGCCGCTATTCATCGGGGTCGTGCCGCGCACTCTGGCTGTCAACTTCTTTCAAAGGCGCCGGTACGTTGCGTTGGCCCTTATCGGAATGTTCCGGCCTGTCAGCGGCGCAATCATCATTCAATTGACATCACTGATCGCCCTGGCTACCGATTGGCGGACCGCTTTCCGATATTTCGGCTTATTTAGCCTAGTCCTGGCCATCCCCATGCTTCTGTTTATCAGGCGGCGTCCAGAGGACCTGGGCCTCTTACCAGATGGGGCTTCGCCGCTAACTCAGTCATCGGCGCCCGGCGGGGAATCCGGCGCGGGACAGGCAGGCGTGGAACATGGGTTGGAATGGACAGCCAGGGAAGTCTTCCGAACTCGCACGTATTGGCTTGTGGCCACGAGCGTGTTCGTGATAACGTCCGCCGGATCCGGCGTGGGGTTCAGCATGGTGCCGTATCTTCACGAGGAAGCCGGCTTGTCCATGGCTCAGGCGGCGGGCGTGTTGAGCCTTAGCACTTTTCTCGCGCTGACCACAATCGTCTGGGGGTACATCGCCAACAAACTTACGCCTCGATGGTGCCTGATTGGGACCTTGATGTCAGCGTCCATGCTGATATTGTCCTTGTTCTGGGTGGATTCCCTGCTGTCGGCCTACCTCTTCGGACTCTTTTGGGGGCTGATCACTAGCTCACAGGAGGCGCTAATGTCCATGCTGTTGGCGGACTATTACGGCCGCGCCGTATACGGGACTATCTCAGGAGCGTTGCGCCCCCTGGAAGCCGGAGGGCTGGGGTTAGGGCAGTTCATAGGGCCGCTGATATACGATCTGACCGGGAGTTACGATATCCTCTGGCTAATGTCGGCAACGATGACTCTTCTGGCATCGTGCCTGGTTATTCTGACTTTCCGTCCCAGGAGCCCGACGCGGACCGGGGAGACGCTTCGGGTCACGTAGCGGCGGGCCGAGGCGCGGCTTATGGTAGCTGTTCAGAGATGATGACGCGGATTGGCTGAATCCCACGTCGGTCACCTTTATGATAATCTTCTTAATATGACGCATCGCCGCAACCCGTCATTCCCGCGAAGGGAGACCCTTGCGTAACCTTCCGTGATTCCCGGGAAAGCGAAATTCCATAGTGTGCCCAGATACGGGGGACGCCCTCACCCTAACCCTCTCCCGGAGTGAGAGGGGATTATTCAAAGGTCTCCGAAGGCGGGAATCCAGAAATGCGATGATATGGACAGTTGCTGGTTGCAAGGGTTGCTGGATTCCGGGTCAAGCCCGGAAAGACGGGCTGGGAGTAGGAAGGACACATCCAAGTCTGAACAGTTACCGCTTATGCGCCGATTGGACTACGGGAAGATGACGGATTATAATTTATTGCCAGTCCACGCCGGAGGGGTTTTACGTGAGCACTGGGCAAGGGTCCTCAGCCAACACCAGCGATTTGCTAGCCTTTTTTCGGGGTGACTATATTCCCCTGAGCGACGCGCGGGTCAATATAATGACCCATGCGCTGCACTACGGCACGGGCGTATTCGAGGGGATACGCGGCAACTGGAACGAAGAAAAGGGCGTGGTCTACATCTACCGGCTTCGGGAGCACTACGAACGCTTGCTTCAGGGATGCCGGCTGTTGATGTTGGATATCCCCTATTCGCTGGAAGATCTCTGCGAGATCACCGTCGAGCTGGTGGAGCGCAACGCCCACCGGCAGGACATTTACATTCGCCCCTTGGCCTACAAGAGCGCGGAGCTGGTGGCAAACCTCAAGTTGCAAGAGTTGGCCAGCGACTTCGCCCTGATTACCGTCCCATTTGGCAATTACCTTGGCTCGGACATCCTGCGTTGTTGCACTTCTTCTTGGCGCAGGGTGGATGACCCGATGATCCCTGCCCGGCTCAAGATTTCCGGGATATATGTGAATAGCATCCTCTCCAAGACCGAGGCCACTTTGGCGGGGTTCGACGAAGCCATCATCCTCAACCACGATGGCCACGTGTGTGAAGGTTCCGGCGAGAACCTGTTCGTGGTAAGCAAGGGGAAACTAATAACTCCTTCCCTAGAAGACAACGTGTTGCCGGGAATCACCCGCGACACGATCATCCAACTGGCCCAGCGGGAACTCGGCCTAGAAGTGATGGAACGGTCCATCGACAGGAGCGAGCTATACCTGGCGGATGAGGTGTTCCTCACAGGCACCGCGGCCCACTTGACGCCAGTCGTGGAGCTGGACAACCGGCCCATTGCGGACGGCAAAGCCGGGCCGGTCTCTTCCAAACTTCAGAAGATGTATTTCGAGATCGTCGTTGGCCGGAATCCCAAATACCTCCACTGGTGTACCGCGGCCCAACCGCGCCTGGTGGCGGCGAGTTAGCGGACACCAACCATAAATCACTAGCCACTAATCACTAGCCACTAATCACTAGCCACTCATTTCTGGCCATCAGCCACTGACCCGGGGGTGACGCGACAAGTTGCTGTGGGACGCAGGGGCTTGGGCGATTGCAGCCCTGACCGGATACGTATTGGGCAGCATCCCGACGGCGTATGCGGCGGGCCGGCTTAAGGGTCTGGACATCCAGAAACGTGGCGACCGTAACGCCGGAGCTGCCAACGTCTACCGTACCATCGGGCCCAGAGCCGGCGTACTTGTCGGTGTGGTCGATATCGCCAAAGGAGCGGTGGCAGTCCTTCTCGCCCGGTACCTGTTAGATTCCGATTCCGCTTTTATGATCGCGGGCTTCGCCGTTGTAGCGGGGCATATTCGCCCCCCGTTCCTTCGCCAACCAGGAGGACGGGGAGCGGCGACCGCGGTGGGAGTGCTCCTAGCCACCTATCCATTGCTCGCCCTTCCTCTTGGGTTGGCGTGCCTGGGAATATTGGCGGTAAGCAGGAAGCCGATCATCCCGCTTGGAACGTTCCTGATCGGAGTGCCTCTAATGACCTGGTGGCCCGGCGGTTACGACTATCCCTTTGTGGCCTATTCGGTGGCTATTCCCCTATTGGTGGGTCTGGCCCATTTCTTCAGCGTCAGGCGTTTGGCGCAACTGGAACCGGGGGGCGGTCCAGCGGTGTCGTCGAGGTAACGCCGAATTGGACGGCTCATTTATCCTGGACTACTTCCTTTTGGTCTTGGTGGCGTCCTGCGGGCTGTACCAGATGGCGGCGGCTTACAACCGGCTGAGAGGGCTAATGCTGTTGGAGTCTCGCGGTCTCACGTTCCTGCTCGGATTGGGGTTGTGGGTTGGAGCGTTCGCCTGGTTCTTTTTATCCGAACCTCGAAACGCGCCGGACACAGGGGCCGGGCTTACCGGCAACGAGCAGTTTGGGTATTTCTTCGCCGGAGGAGGTGCGGGTCTGGCGGTCACCCTGGCGGCCACTTCGCTGCGGAATTGGGGGATGGGAAAGAGGATGGGGAAAAGGATTGCACCCAGGGCACACGGCCTTGACTCGCTGCGAGAGTCGAACTACGGCAGAGCTCTCTATTGGAGCCTGTCGCATCTCCTGTATGCGGTGAGGCCGCAACGCAAAGCCAGCCCAAAACCCGGGGAGACCTACGCCGTTGGCGGCCACAGAGACGGTAACGGCTAGCCGTGGAAACTGTCCTAGCCGTTGATGCGATGTTGGTTGCCTGGTTGAACCAGGGGGTGGGCGCATCCGCCTTTTTGGATAGATGCGCGTCGGCAGTGGTCAGCGACTATTTCATCCCATTGACGATGTGCTTCTGGATGTTGGGGCTTTGGTTTCGCGGAGAGGAAATTGAGACCAGGGGACGAAACCAGCGAGGGGTGTTGGCGGCTGCCATCGGACTTGGGTTTGCGAACCTGGTTGTCTTGATAGTGAACCAATACCTTTTCCGGGAGCGGCCCTTCGTCTCGATGGAGTTGGCCAACCTGCTCTACGAGCCGACCGACTCTTCGTTTCCGGCAAACCCGGCGGCCGTGGCGTTCGCCGCCGCCGCCGCGATCTGGCTGGTAAACCGTCGGGCGGGAGTGGTCTTATTCGGGCTGGCGTCAGTGTGGTGCCTGGCCCGAGTTTACAGCGGCCTCTTTTACCCCAGTGACATACTGGCGGGAGCCTTGATTGGGGCGGCCATGGCTTGTTTGATTACCGCCGGGATGAGACGCATTGAACCGGCTCCGGGATGGGTTTTGGCCGGCGCGCGCTTTTTCCACCTGGCCTGAATATGGAGATTCCAATCCGCTATAGGAGGACGATATGGGCTGGTCCAGGCACTACCCAACGGGACTAATCTACTACGCGCCCCAACACTGCTACCGGGGCTATACCCTGACCAACAATTCCAGGGGAAGTCTGTACGCCGACCTGATCGACATGGAGGGAAGAATCTGCCACAGATGGCATAGCAGCGAGGGCATCGGCTACGCCCAGCTACTTCCCTACGGCAACCTGCTGGTTCGAACAGCTCCGGCGGAAGACGCGGGAGGCGCGGAGAAAATCGGAGGCTCATCGGCGGCCATTTTGGAGTTGGACTGGGACGGCAACGTGGTCTGGGAGTACCGCAACCCCTTGGTGCACCACGATTACGAAAGGCTGCCGAACGGCAACACGCTGGTCCTCGAGTTTGAGCTTTTGTCCAAGGAGTTCACGGAGCAGGTAAGGGGCGGAATGCGTGGCGACGAAGACCCGGATCAAATGTTCGGCGACCGCGTGCAGGAGATCACGCCCGACGGCACTGTGGTCTACGACTGGAGGGCTTGGGAACACCTAAACTTGGAGGATGACGTCCTCTGTTCATTAGAGGACCGGGCCGAGTGGACCCATGGAAACTCGCTGAAGGTGACCCCGGAAGGGGACCTGATCGTGAGCTATCGGCTCATCGACCGAGTGGGCATCGTCGACAGAGCAAGCGGCGAGTTCCGTTGGAAGTTCGGGAAGGGGGAGTTGGCCCACCCCCACCATCCCACCTACCTGGAGAACGGCAACATCATGATTTTCGATAACGGGATGCACAGGCCCCGAGCCAGCTTTTCCAGGGTCATCGAGGTAAACCCCGCTACCGATGAGATCGTGTGGGACTATCGGGGGGACCCGGCCTTATCCTTCTACAGCCCGGCCACCAGCAGCGCGGACCGGCTTCCAAACGGCAACACGATGATTTGCGAAGGCGGTCCGGGGCGCATCTTCGAAGTAACCTACAACAAAGAGATAGTGTGGGAGTACATCTATCCCTTTTTCTCGCCGGGCCGTGTGCAGACGCCGGGGGCCCAGCCGGAATTCAACAACTCCCTGTTCCGCGCTCACCGGTACGGTCCGGACTATCCTGGCCTGCAGGGAAGGGACCTGGACCCCGGCCAGTATGCCAACCTGAACAGGCTCTACGCTTCCAGGTAGGGCGCCTCGCAACGGCCTAACTCGGGTGGACGCGCCTTGCCGGGATGGATGTGGAGTATATAATATTCACGCCTTAGCCTTGGAGATTACCCAATCAGAATAAGATGGAGGCAAGCTCATGGGAGCGACCGAGAAGATCGCCAAATGGATAGTCGATACCGGATACGAAGATATTCCCCCCGACGCAATCCGGGTGGCAAATGAGTCATGCTTCGACCTGTTGGGAGTGATCCTAGCTGGGTCAACCCAGCCGGTGGCCGATATCATTCAGCAGTACGTTACCGACCAGGGAGGCAATGACGAAGCGACGGTCCTGGCTTCCGGACAGCGTAGCACTTCCTCACAGGCGGCCCTAGCCAACGGGACGATGGGACACGCTTTGGACTATGACGATTTCGGAGGGTTCGGACACCCCACCGTAGCCATCTTCCCGGCCCTCTTGGCCCTGGGGGAGAAAACAGGGGCCACCGGGCGGGACCTGCTAGAAGCCTATGTCGTGGGTTGCGAGGTCGGCCTTGCCCTGCAACACGCCACCAAGTACAACCAGATGGAGAAGGGCTTCCATGCCACCGCGGTCATCGGGCACATGGCCTGCACCGCCGCCTGTGCCAAGCTGCTGGGCCTGGACGAGCAACAGACCACGATGGCGCTGGGAATGGCGGGTTCGATGGCCGGAGGCTTGATCCACAACTTCGGCACTATGACCAAGCCCCTGCACGCCGGGTTGGTATGCCGTGACGGCATCACCGCCGCCCAGTTGGGCCGACTGGGTCTTACCGCCGGAGACCACATCATTGAGCATCCCCTGGGATTCGCCCGCACGGTGCTTGGCCCCGGAATCTACGACCTGGAAGCGATGGCCGACGAACTGGGCAAACCCTTCCGCGTTCAGGACGCGCTGATGATCAAAAAGTACCCATGCTGCGGCGGGAACCATTCCATGCTGGACAGCCTATTCAGCCTGATGCGGGAGCATAATTTCACCTACGATGACGTGGTTAGCGCGGAGGTGGCCCAGCCCTACCTGTCTATCGTGATGATGTACGGCGAACCTGATACCGGATTGCAGGGCAAATTCAGCTCCCAATACGCCGTGGCCGCCGCTTTGGTGGACGGCGAGATGGGCATAGAGTCGTATACCGATGAGAAGGTGCGGGAACCCATCATCAAAGAAGCGATGGGGAAGGTGACCCAGCGGGTGGTGCCCAAGGCCGATGAGCTATCGGTGGACTTCGACCAGGGGATCCCGGTCAAAATCACCCTGAAGGACGGCCGAGTCTTCGAACACGCCACCACCAGGCGGAACATCCTGGGCAGCCAGCACAACCCCTGGGGCTTCGACAACATCAAGGCGAAGTTCGAGGTCAATGCGGCGTTGGCACTGTCCAGGGAGAGGATCGCCGAGACCGTCGAGACCTGGTCCGACATCGCCCAGGTGGGAGACGTATCGGAGGCCATCCAAAGGACGCTGGTTTCGTAACGGGCCGTCCGGCTTCCCGATAATGGACCTAAACAACGAGGGCGTTGGACATACCAGCGCCCTCGTGTTATTCGGCGAAGAGCCGGACCTATAACCCAAACTGGGTGCGGTGGAACGCGCCTCCCCCGTCTCCCGAACCGGCCCGACTGACCTGGGTTCCAGCATTGAGCCGGAATCCGGGTCAGTCATCTATTCAGGTGCAAGGTGGGCGGGACTCTCGGGTCAATGCCTTGGGCTAGACCCGAGAGGGACGGTTTACGTTCTGAGAGCCCTTACGGCTCGATGCGGACGGTGTCTCCCACCTTGATTGCGCCGCCGTTTAAGACGACGGCTAATTGACCGCGGCGGTGGTTTATCTCCTCGCGCAGGCCCTGGCGGATGGCGTCCATCTTGCCGCAGGGCTCACATTCGCCCACGGCTTCCAGGGTGACGTCGCCGACGAAGAAGACCTGGCCCGGTTCGATCTTGGACAGGTCCAGCCCAGTGGTGGTGATGTTTTCCTTAATCTGACCAGGGACCAGGCCAAATTCGTCCAGGGTTTCCTTGTCCATGAAGAGTACCTGGCGTACGTTGCTTTCGTTGCAACTACGGTCGCCCTCCAGTCCCTTGGCGGAGATTGCCGTTGCCTCGTCCACCGGGTCTGAGGGCGTACCCTTGACCCTGGCGATGTGCAGGTTGATGATGGTACCTTGCTGCATGGTTTATCTCCTCCCTTGTGGTGTGTGCCCGGAGCCCGTGCCAACCGGGGCTGCGGCGCCTGATGGATTTCCGCGTTCGGTGGAATCCGGGCGTTAAGCGCCGTTTAAGAAGAATCCGACGAAAGTCCCGATGGTAGCGACCCATAGCGCGATGTTGACAATTAGGAGCGTGTTGAACCTAGAGCGAATCTCGATGCGGATCTCTTGTATTTCCTGCCGGGACTCGCTCCGCATCTGCTTGGTCTCCGCCTGGAACTCGGTCCGCATCTGCTGGTTTTCTCTATGGAACTCGGCGCGTATCTCCCGCATATCTTGGCGATATTCGGCTTGATCGGCGATGATTCTTTCCAGCACGCCTTCCATGCGGTCAATGCGCGGGTCTTGGGTCATCACTGGGCTCCCCTATATAATGCGATGATTATACTCTCCGGGCAACGCCGCCGACATCCCCGGCCGTGAGTGAGAAACCTAGCGCACGAGGGTGGAGGCCTGACATTGCCTGTGGATGGATGTAGAGGACGAAATGAGCTACGAATTCATTAAGACCGAGACCCGCGACAACGTCCTGATCATGACCATGCACGACCCTGCAACGCGCAACTCCCTGGGAGGTGATATGTCCCGGGAGATGAACGAGGCGCTAGACCAGTTTGAGGCCGACCCGGACCAACGGGTGCTGCTGCTTACAGGCACCGAGCCTTCGTTTTGCTCCGGGGCCAACGTGCGGGGGTTCAACCGGCGCATCGAGGAGAGGGACCAGGAGACTCAGGACCGGGGAGAGCCGGAGCCGTTGCCCTGGGGCAAGATGGAGACCAGGTACGCCAAGCATAGGACCTCTGAGGAGGGAGCGGCTTTCCTGCCCCTGCGGCTTCATGAACTCCAGAAGCCTTCGGTCGCGGCGGTCAACGGACATGCATACGGCGTGGGGATGGGGGTGGCCCTGGCGTGCGACATCCGTATTGCGGCGGAAAAGGCCAGATTTTCCGAAGCGTTCGTCCGCATGGGCTTGATTCCGGGAGACGGGAGTTGCTGGCAGTTGCCACGACTGATCGGGTTAAGCAATACTCTGATGCTCCAGTACACTGGGGACAGTGTAGACGGGACGGAAGCGCATCGGATGGGCCTGGTGAGCAAGGTTGTTCCCGACGACGAGATAATGGAGGCGTCGTTGGAGTTGGCGACCCGGCTGGCCCAGGGGCCAACCCAGTCGCTGTCGCTTATTAAATACCTGGTGCACCACAGCCTTGAGGGCGGGTTGAAGGAGAGTCTGGCTCTTGCGCACGTGGCCCAGGAGCAGGCGCGGAAGACTGAAGACCACCGGGAGGCGGTGAGTGCGTTCCTGGAGAAGCGGAGGCCGGAATTTAAGGGGCGGTAATCAGATTTGAGTGGGAATTGACCAACTTCAATCTGGGCGAGGGATGTCAAGTTGGCGGCAGATGCGCATAGCTGTGAAATCCGGGATTTCCCGGTGGCGGCCTATTGCTGTTTTGCGATTCAGGCGTGGATTTTCCCAGATCGAGTGATCACTCCCTTCCCGGACAAACCCGCACCCATGATCCTGTAGATGTTGGAGAGGTTCGCGCCGTCTCACTTCAGGGCGTCTTGTGGAACTTGCGCAACCCTGGACGCCCCTTGGAGTAGAAGGTATATGGGCTCTTCGAGGTCAGCCTCGGGGTCTGACAGGGTGGGGTCGGGCTGAGGCAAGGGTTCGCCACGCTCTAGGTGTACCTCAGCCAGGTCCACCAGTGCGCTGGCCAGTAGGAGCCGGGCCTCCGCTAGGTCGTGTCCGAAAGTGATGGCTCCCGGGAAGTCCAGAGCTTCCCCATGGACCCCATTGTCCAAGTATTTGAACATGGCCTTGTAAGTAAGCATGGGATGCGCTCCGAGGTTGGCTGATGGTCATACCACAGCGTATCTTGGACCAATAGTTTAGTCAAAGCAGGGGAATCCGCATTCGGGGCGATCGTATTAGGGGCGGTCCCGCCGTTAATTCGGCCTTCGCCGGAATGAAGAGTTCGGGGACTGGCATGGCAGTAGCAGGAAATGGCGGGGTAGGGCGATGGATTCCCGCGAAAGGAGACCTTTGCGTAACCTTCCGCGACTCCCGCGAAAGCGAGAATCCAGAGTGCGCCCAGATACGGAGGACGCCCTCACCCTAAGCTTCTCCCGGAGGGAGAGGGGATTATTCAAAGGTCTCAGAAAGCTGGAATGACGGGGCATCGGGGATGTGAGGGCGGTGGGAATGACGGGGCCATGACTATCCAAATGCGATTGCCCTGGCAACGCATTCAGTGGGCGAAAGCTGGATTTGGACCAAATCGGTAAATTGAGCGTAAAAGGGTTGACTCCTTGGAATAGCCTCCCTATAATTGGCCTTCGCGAGGAGAAACAACGATTGCTACATGGCACGACTGAAGTGACATAGACGCAACTGGTAGGGAAACCTGGACGGCGGTTCAGGGAGTACCTCCGCCACAGTTTCTTTTTGCAGCAGCTTAAAAAGAGAATAGGAGAAGCTGGAAAGTCCTGCAAACGTACGAAAGCGTCATACGCGGCGCGGTCGTACGCAAAGTAAACACACGCGAAGAAGTTTGAAATTCATAGCGTGGGTCAAGTAGGTAAGGGCTTACGGTGGATGCCTTGGGACCAAGGGCCGAAGAAGGGCGCGGCAAGGCTGCGTTAAGCCTCGATGAGCCGTCTAGCAGGCATAGTCGGGGATACCCGAATGGGGAAACCTTTACCGGTGTTGAGTCGGTAAATCCCGGATAACCGGGAGGGTAAGCGGGGGAACTGAAACATCTAAGTACCCCGAGGAAAAGAAATCAACCGAGATTCCCTGAGTAGTGGCGAACGAACGGGGATCAGCCCAAACCAGTACGACTTAGTGGCATGAGGGCCTATGTCGTATCGGGGTTGTAGGGATCGCCTTGGGTCACCTCATTAGACCCGAAGGAGTTACAAATCTCGTCTCTAGCTGAAGGCGCCTGGGAAGGACCGCCATAGAGGGTGAAAGCCCCGTAGGCGAAAGGGACGGGACTCCTGGCGAATACCCTGAGTACCACGGGGCACGGGAAACCTTGTGGGAAGCTGGGGGGACCACCCTCCAAGGCTAAATACTCTTGGTCACCGATAGCGTACCAGTACCGTGAGGGAAAGGTGAAAAGAACCCCTAACGGGGAGTGAAATAGATCTGAAACCGTAAGCTTACAGAAGGTCGTAGTCTCGATTTATCGGGATGGCGGCGTGCCTATTGAAGAATGATCCGGGGACTTACTCTGTGGAGCGAGGTTAAGGGACTGGAGTCCCGGAGCCGAAGCGAAAGCGAGTCTGAATAGGGCGACTAGTTCCACACAGTAGACTCGAAACCGGGTGAGCTACCCATGGCCAGGTTGAAGGTTCGTTAACACGAACTGGAGGACCGAACCCGTGGCTGGTACAAAAGCTTGGGATGAGCTGTGGGTAGAGGTGAAATGCCAACCGAACCCGGAAATAGCTAGTTCTCCCCGAAATGCATTTAGGTGCAGCCTCGGGCACAGGTGAACGGAGGTAGGGCACTGAATGGGATAGGGGGCGTGAGCCTACCAAACCCAATCAAACCACCAATGCCGTTTATCCGATACCCGGGAGTGAGACTGGCACAGATAAGTGCGTCAGTCGAAAGGGAAACAGCCCAGACCACCGGCTAAGGCCCCTAAGCGCAGGCTAAGTGGGAAAGGAAGTGAGGTTCCCCAGACAACCAGGAGGTTGGCTTAGAAGCAGCCACCCTTTAAAGAGTGCGTAACAGCTCACTGGTCGAGGGATCTTGCGCTGAAAATGTAACGGGGCTCAAGCCTGTCGCCGAAGCCGTGGATATTCAGGTACATAGGGAAAGACCCAGCTCCCAAAAGTTGAACCAACCGGGAAGTCACTTCGGTGACGGAACGGGCGGGGACGCCGGCGGGAAAAGGGTTGGAACCTCTGGTAACTGCCTGGGTGTGGTAGGGGAGCGTTCCTCGGGCGATGAAGGTGAGCTGTGAGGCTCGCTGGAGCGCGGGGAAGTGAGAATCCCGGAATGAGTAGCGTAAATTAGGGTGAAAATCCCTGACACCGTAAGCCCAAGGTTTCCTACGCAACGTTTATCGGCGTAGGGTTAGTCGGTCCTAAGCCGTAGGCAAGCGCCGAAGGCGATGGACAGCAGGTTAATATTCCTGCACCGCCTATGTTTTGTTGATACTCGGAGGGGTGCGGAAGGGTAGGCAGAGCATGCCCATTGGACATGGTGTGTCCTCCTCCGTAGGCTATGCTGGGGCAGGCAAATCCACCCCGGCGCATAAAGCTGAGGGTTGAGGAAATCGATCCTTCGGGATACGAAATTTTGTTGACCCCATGCCGACAAGAAAAGCTTCGTTTGGAGAAATATAGGCGACCGTACCGCAAACCGCCACCGGTGGGCTGGGATAAAAGTCCCAAGGTGTTCGAGCTAACCTCCGTTAAGGAACTAGACAAAAGAACCCTGTAACTTCGGGAGAAAGGGCCCCCTGGAGGGTGAAGTCACTAGCTGATGGAGCTTTTTGGGGGCGCAGAGAAGAAGGCCGGGCGACTGTTTAACAAAAACACAGGTCTGTGCTAAGGGGAAACCCTACGTATACAGGCTGACGCCTGCCCAGTGCCGGAAGGTTAAGGGGAGTGGTGCAAGCCGCGAACTGAAGCCCCGGTGAACGGCGGCCGTAACTCTAACGGTCCTAAGGTAGCGAAGTCCCTTGTCGGGTAAGTTCCGACCCGCATGAATGGTTGAACGACTTGGCCATTGTCTCGACGGAGGGCTCGGTGAAATTGCGGTGCCCGTGAAGACGCGGGCGACCCGCGGCAGGACAAAAAGACCCCGTGGAGCTTTACTGTAGCCTGGTATTGGGCTGGGAATTGTCATGTGTAGGATAGGTGGGAGGCTTTGAAGCTTCGACGCCAGTCGGAGTGGAGCCGTCGTTGAAATACCACCCTTGGTTGTTTTTGGTTCTAACCTCAGCAAAACTGGGGGACAGTGCCTGGTGGGCAGTTTAACTGGGGCGGTTGCCTCCTAAAAGGTAACGGAGGCGCCCAAAGGTCCCCTCAGGACGGATGGAAATCGTCCACAGAACGCATTGGCATAAGGGGGCTTGACTGCAAGACCTACAAGTCGAGCAGGGACGAAAGTCGGGCAAAGTGATCCTACGGCACCGTGTGGAAGGGCCGTGGCTTATCGGATAAAAGCTACCCCGGGGATAACAGGCTTATCTCGCCCAAGAGTTCACATCGACGGCGAGGTTTGGCACCTCGATGTCGGCTCGTCCTATCCTGGGGCTGAAGGCGGTCCCAAGGGTCCGGCTGTTCGCCGGTTAAAAGGGTACGTGAGTTGGGTTCAGAACGTCGTGAGACAGTTCGGTCTCTATCCGCCGTGGGCGCAGGAGGCTTGAGGGAACCTCTCCCTAGTACGAGAGGACCGGGAGGGACAGACCTATGGTGTTCCAGTTGTTCCGCCAGGAGCAGCGCTGGGTAGCCACGTCTGGCAGTGATAAGCGCTGAAGGCATCTAAGCGCGAAGCATCCCCCAAGATGAGGCCTCCCTCCCCGATTAAGTTCGGGGGTAAGACCGCAGAGAGACTATCTGCTTGATAGGCCGGATGTGTAAGGATGGTAACATCTTCAGCATACCGGTACTAACCGGTCGAGTGTCTTGACCCACGCAATGAGTTTCAAACTTCTAGCAGCTTTCCAGCACCTATTTCTCTAGCCTGAAGGCATCCCCTCCCTTTCTAAGACGGGCGGCCAAGGGCGTTGCCACACCGTCGCGGGGTGGAGCAGTGGCAGCTCGTCGGGCTCATAACCCGAAGGTCGTTGGTTCGAGTCCAACCCCCGCTACCAACTAAAGTAAAGATTGCCCCGGCCACGCCGGGGTGTTTTTATTTGGTTCTTAAACGAATGCACAGATTAGATTGTTCAACCCGAGTGCCTAAGTGGTCCGCATTCCTTGCGTTGACGGTCCTTGTTACCTGCGTTTTGGCCGGATGTCAGTCCCAGCCTTCAGGGCCGGACCCCATATCGACTAATTCAGCCTCGGCTTCTCCTACTCCAGACCTGGAAGCGGCCGTTGCCGCCAAAGTCATGGCAACGTTGGCAGTCAAGCCAACTCCGACCCTTGCTCCGCTGGCCTCACCCCTGTCCTCTCCAGGGCTCACGCCTCAAATGCCCTCACCGACCCGCACCGCGACTCCCGCGCCGGTTCTGGAGCCTATTCCAACGCCGACTCAGACCTCGACACCGGCTCCCACGGCGACGCCCATCCCGACGCCAATAGGTTCATCGACTCCAACGCCCACGCTGACCCCGGCGCCTAAGCCGACCGCAACTCCAACACCAACGCCCACACGGTTGCCAAATATTTCCGAGGCGGTAGTCGTCGGTCAAGCGCTTAAGATCGAGTTCTTCATCCCGCTGCTCCCGGCACTCAAAGAAGAGTTCCGGTTGGAAGCGCTCCATGACACTGTTCAGGCTTGGATGGATTCCAGGCGCTGGGACCGGTATCCGCCGTGGAAACGCATCGAACGCGAGATACGGGCGGCGCACGAGGCAGGTCTTCCGGGTGGAACTGCTTTCGCATTCTCATTCGCAGACAGTGTCGACGCTCCCAACCACGAACCCGTCGGCTTTCTGGATATCTATCGGGGCCTGCCGGAGGACCGACGGTGGCAGTACCCGGACGAAAGCCCGGCGCCGGACCCGTACACCTCGGCTGTATCGCGGTCATTCTCAGGGAAACTGGTGGCGCGAGTGCTTGGCGAGGAGTTCGGCCGCCGTGACATCTATACAGTAGTGCAGCCCCAGAACCCCTACTGGAGCGCCTTCTTGCTCGAATGGGCTAAGAAAAACATCGATGCTGGCGCGGACACCCTGTTCATTGACAACCCTGACGGCCTGGCTCCTGGTTGGCTTGGCGGTTGGGGCTGTTCTGATACGTGGGAAGGCCAGGGGCTTCAGGACCATCTCAAGCAGCGTATGACGGCCCCAACGCTGGCTTCTCTGGGCATCGAAGACGTAGAGAACTTTTGCCTGAGGGATTACGTATCTCGCAATTACGGCGTCAAAGCCGTAGGGAGCAACGAACTTAGGGTCCGCGAGACCTTTCCCATTGCTTGGCCGCCTGAACGGGTACTCCTGGATACAACGGATGGGCTTATGGACGATCCGGTTATCAAGGAATACATCCTGTATTCGTACCTATCGGTGAAGGACTTCGTTCAGCGGTTAAGCAGAGACATACGCGTGTATGCCCAAGAGTCCGGAAGGGATGTTTTCCTGACCATGAACGGTTTCGAAACGTGGACTCCGGAGTTGCGTCACAGTGGAGTCATCGGCATACTCCTAGCGCCTTATTTCAGCAGCATGCAAATAGAGCGTAATACAGAGCATTTGCCCCCGTACCAGACCGATCCTGCAACGTGCAAGTCAGGACTTGCAACCGTGGACGGCGAGAAGCCCGTGTGGATCAATGAGTGGACTCTATGGTTCGCCAATCCCTATGGATCTGAAGTCCCACCGGATGACGTGTCGGCCCTGCTCAAGACGAAGTCCGCAGAGGCTTTCGCATCCGGCTGCATCCGCCTTGTCCCCTTTGGAACGGGGTGGCCAGCCGATGGATGGCCGCCTGACCGGCTAGTCAATGGCCCTGAACGCGGCGAGTTGGCGCGATTCTACCGGCATGTAGACGAGCAGAGAGACCTACTTGCGAACACCGAAAGCACTGCCAGGGTCGCCTTGATATACGGTATTCCAACCGTGGTGTGGAATCACTTCCCCACATTCGGTCTTCTGCCGGAAGATTACAAGGCGGAACTAGGAGGGTGGGCCCGCGCCCTGGAAATGCTACACATTCCCTACGACGTCGTACTGCTCAGCATGGACCAGGTCTTCGAGCATGAGGGATTGGCGGGGCGCTTGGACCGATACGACGTGGTCGTCGCGCCTGGCGCCGAGCATGTGTCCGATAAGGATCTAGAGGCCCTCACCAAGTTCGTCAATGACGGCGGCGCTTTGCTGACGACGGCGGACTTTGCCAGGAGAGACGAGATGAACAGCCTGAGGGACGACTCCCCACGCTCGGCGCTTATGTCCAGGTCTGACGTGGCCGTTGTAGAGTCCGGCCTTGGATCCGGTTTACAGAAGGCCCTTGAGGGGAGGCTAATCGATACGAACTTATTGGGCGAGATGCGCTCTATCCTCTTCGCTTCAATCCCGGCTGAGGCTGGCGTATGGACCAATGGGTCTGAGTTGCTGTTGGTTAGCCCGGTCATCCAGCGAGAGGAGAACAGGCTAATTGTCCACTTGATCAACTACGACTATGGCTACGATGCAAACCGTGACTGGAACAACGTGATGAGGGACCTCAAGATCGCCCTAGCGCTACCGGAAGGGTTCACCACGTCCGAGGTTAGGATTGTCACGCCGGACGACGTGCCCACTGAGGGACTCGCCTGGACCGAAAAGAATGGCGTCGTGGAACTGCATGTTCCCGAGTTGGAGCTGTGGAATATGATCGTGCTGGAAGGGCGATAGTCCGGCTCCCTACTAACATAGCCAAGAGGGTCGGGCCGGACCGCAGAGAAATAATCAGCCTCCGGTTCTCTGGGACCGAAGGGCCTGGCCCACCGGCTGTGGTGGAGACCAGTACGAGGGCCGGCCGCTTATCGACGCGGAGTGGAGCAGTGGCGGCCTCGACGCGATGTTCGTCCAGCAGATCATGGGCCACAGCGCTCTGGAGGCGCTCCGGAAGCATTACCTGAGCCGTCTGGACAGCGAGAAGGCCCTGGCGGCAAGGGACCGGCTGTACGGGAGCGGCGGATAGCAAGTTACGGCCTGGTTGGGGGGCACTGGGGCGGGTTATGAAATCGGGAAGCTGAGCGGCTCGGCGTCGCCGACATCTTGGCGCATCTGCCCCGGAAAATTCCTGAACGGTTGCTTGGCTTCCCAGCCCTGACTTGCTCGTCGAAGGTGACCCTTTCCCGGGGATGCCATTTGGACTTCACAGTGCCTGATCACGACCATTAGTTTTGCCTGGGGCGACACCTGGGGTGGACCGGCAAGAATGATCTGCAGTAATCCGGCAGGAATATTTGACGCCTGACACCAAGTGAATGGGACCGCGCCTCCATCCCGGACGCGGAAGCCAAGTCGAGGGAATTAACGCTGCGGGATGGGCAATAAGCCCCTTAAATGATGAACAACTCGAGCCTAACGTATTTCTCTTGCCTGGAGCTGCGTAACAATCCTCGGACTGCATTGCTGATGTATGCACACAGCTATGGCGAGAGCACCTGGTTTCGGGGTACCGAAACGGTGATGATAGCCCTGGTCGTATCAACCGGATCTGTCCGGCTGCCAACCTGCCCTCGGGTATCAACGTATCCCCGATGCGAGTCAACGACGGGCCCAGGACTTATTCTCCGACGCTGGGATGAAGGCCGGGTTTGATGTACGAGTACCGATTGATGGAGTGACGTTTATTTCTCCTTCTCCGAGTCTAGCCGGATCAGGTAAGGGGCTAAATTCCGGACTCAATCACAACCAGGGCTATGGGGACCAGCCCCTCCCTTTGGAATAACCTCGAAGATATGTCATGCCTGCGGATATCACCCGAGGGAAGACCAGCCGGTCTTTGAAGCGGAGATTGATGCGGTTGGCTGTGTCGAATGTTGCAGGGTACTGGCCGGTAGGGGGAAACTTGGCCATCCGGTAGCGGCCCCGAACATCTATACTGTCAATGCAGGCTTCTGTTTGAAGGAGGGACCGGGCCTGCGCCGGACCGGCGGACCCGGAGTGGGTAAGACCCATCTGGCCGTGGCCCTGGCCCTCAAGGTCATCGAGCATGGCCAGGGAGCCTACTTTGTCCGCGCCTATGACCTGATGGAGGACCTGCGCAAGGTCCGGGCCGAGCACAACCTGGACCGGAGGACGAGAGTCTACCTGGCTCCCAAGGTCCTCATCGTCGATGAATTCCGCATCTGGCCTTATGACCGGGAGTCCGCCACCGCCTTCTTCACCCTGGTATCGGCCCGCTACGAGCGGGGCGCCATCATCCTCACCTCCAACAAGGGCTTCGGCGAGTGGGGTGAGTTGCTGGGGGCCACCGTGATTGCCTCGGCCATCCTGGACCGGTGGCTGCACCACAGCCACGTCCTCAACATCCGGGGCGAAAGCTACAGGCTCAGGGAGAAGCGGCGGGCCGGGCTCTTCCCCTCCGAGCAGCATCTTCCCTCAAGGCCAGAGACAGCCCCCACAGTACCGACCCCCGACGGAATCACTGAGCGCTGAATTACCGACATCTTCTATTGCCTGGGGAAGACCTGCTAAACCCGACGGGTTAGGATGACGGCTTGACCCGGTCTTTGGTTAGGACCTCCCACCGGGCCGGCGATGCGCTGCGGGACCTTGCCCCCATCACCGCCGTTATCGCCTTGTTCCAGATTGGTGCCCTGCAATAGCCCATCCCCAACCTGGGCAACGTTGTCATCGGGATAATCTCGGTGGTCGCCGGTCTGACCCAATTCGCCCAACGGCTGGAAAGCGGATTCTCTCCCTGGGGCGAGGCCCTGGCCCAGGAGTTTGCCCGCGAGGGCAGCGTGACCGCCATGTTGGCCTTCGCCTTCTGTTTTGGTTTCGGCGCGACCGTCGCGGAACCCGCCCTGCTGGAAGAGTACCGGGCCAATACTCCGGTAATTACCTTCCGAGACTCGATGACCCTGCACGTTGGCGACTACACTTTCGAGCTGATGCTCATGCCAGGCCACACCTTTTATCAGGCGTCGGTCTCCATTAAGGAACAAGAGGTGGTCTTCACGACCGACAACATCTTCCATAAGGTCCAGACTTGACTGCACGACGCCGACCTGGATCCGTGGTTAGTGGTCTCGGAGTCCCTGCGGCAGTTGGACGAGGAAATCTTCGTGCCCGGTCACGGCGCTCTTTGCGGCAAGGGTTACCTGGACGGGCAAGGCTACTTCATCTTGGAATGGAAGGAATACGAGCAGGCAGCCATCGACCAGGGAAAAGAACATCAAGATCGGGCGGCTGTCCGACCACGGGCATGCCATCGGTATCTACATCCGCGACCCGCATGGCAACGGCATCGAGCTCTCTTACGAAACGCCCCGCGAAGAGTGGAGCCACGACGAGGGCGGCTACATGATTGGCGGTACTGGGAAGGGGTTGATGCCGGGTCCCTGGGGAGAGGAAATCGCCCGTCAACCCGCCCGCGCCTGGCGCGGCAACCGAAACCTCTCAGTAAACTCAGGGGGCGCGGCAATGCGCTCCCGTGTCTCTGAGTCCGCCGTTGACGACTCCCCTGTTAACGGCTGCGCAGGTACAGCGGGGCAATAAGTTGGTCCACCGGCACAAACCCGTCAGTCAAAAGGATGGGTTCATCACGGCTGTACCACCGTTCTAACACATCCTGGGGCATGAACCGGCTGACCGGCGTTCCCCGCCCGGCTTCTACGTTGGCCCGGGCCAACTCCGCCGGCGTGATGGCGGTGTCGGTCCCCACCACCACGTAGGTAACGTTGGAGCGGGTGTCATCTTCCCAAAAGTCATCGTCCCGCACCACGTACACGTGCTCGAAGGTCTGCGACAGGGTATGCACGTAAGCCCGCAAAAACCGCCCGGTGTTGAGGTTGTCCACAATGTTTACGATAAATAGCCCGTCGGGTTTCAGGAGTTGACGCACTTGTTCGTTAAATTCCCGAGTCGTCAGGTGGTACGGCACGGAAAAGTCGTTGAAGGCGTCACCCACCACCATGTCGTAACTCGCTTCTGGCAGGTCTGGAATCTTCATCCGCGCGTCCAGGTTGTAGGTGACTATCGACGTGTCCCTGGGCAGACCGAGGTACCGGTGCGCCACGTCGGTTACCACCGGGTCGATTTCGATAACCTGCACCGCCGCCCCGGGGTAAACTTCTTCAATCAAGCGGGGCATGGTATAACCACCACCGCCAATGAACAGGGCCGCCAACTCCCCGGTCCGCTGGTGTTGCAGCGCGGTGAAGTCAGCGGTGACTTTCTCGTATCCGTAGACCAGGAAGGTCGGGTCATCCAAGGCAACGTAGCTATGCAGCAGTTGGTCCAAGGTTAAGGTCCTGACCAGGCGCCCCTGTATTTCACGTTCCCTGACCTTAATGCAGAAGTAGTTGCTCTCTTCCTGGCAGTCCGAATCCACCCACCCCAGGGCCAGACTCAGACCGGTGAACAGGGCGGCCAACCCCAAACCCAGGATGGCCGGCAGCTTGAACCGCACCCGCCACAAGTCGCCGAACAACAAGGCCATCCCAAAGAGGAATATGGCCACCGCCAGTACGATGGGCCGGGTGCCGATCCACTGAATGAGTACAAATCCGGTCAGAAAAACTCCCAGTATCGACCCGGCGGTAGAAACGGCGTAGAACCTGCCCACCACGTTGCCAGTCCGGGCCAGTTCCACCAGATGCAGCTTGATGACTACCGGCGTCACCATCCCCAGTATCAAACTGACCGGCAGGAACAAAACGGCGGTCAGCAGAACGATTCTAAGGATGATGGGCAGCGGCGCGAAAGCCTCCCCCACCAACCCAATGAGCGGCAGGATAACCATGGCGAAAACCCCGGAACCCAGCAGGATAAACCCCAGGGTGACCCGGGAAGGAAACCGGTCGGCGGTCAACCCGCCAAGGTAGTTGCCGACGCTGATCCCCGCCAGCACCACGCCGATGATGCTGGTCCAGGTGTAGAGCGACACCCCGATGACCGGCGCCAATATTCGACCGGCTACTATCTCCAGTATGAGGCTGCACGCGCTGGCGGCGAATACAATGAGGTAGGGGACAAGCCGGTCCAACCAAGTGAAAGCAACTCTCATTTAACGGTGGGCAAACCCAACCCCAGTGCGGAGGACCCAGGCATTATCACTTCCTAGACTTCTTTTGACCGCCGCTGACCGCCGCTGACCGCCGCTGACCGCCGCTGACCGCCGCGTCCGGCGTCAAACTAGACCAGTATTTCGTCCGGGTCATACACGTAGAAGCTCCCCATGTTCCTCTGGGCGTTGGACAACCCCTCCAGCCGTCCCGCTAGGTTCACGCCCTTGGACATAAGCTCCTCCACCAATCCTTTCACGCCGGGTACGATGAAGGAATGCGGCTTATTCCGATCTGGTCGAGCTTGATGGGCTCTCCGTCCGGTTTCTCCACCGGGCGACTGGTCATCGTCAGCGTTTGATTGACTGTCTCGTCAAAGGCCACACGTGCCAGACCCGGAGTCAGGCGCGTGTGTTTGTAAATTTAGGGCAAGCCGCCGGTGGGGGTATCCTGCATCCGGTCCGCTTGGGCAATCATCCCCTAAACGCGCCGATCAAACTCCAGCGGTGTGTCCTGGTCCCAGACACAGATGCCAACGGATGGAACCTCGGGACCGTCGAAGCCCTAACTTCACCTAAAATCTCGCCAGCCGCGACGCCCCGGCTGGTGCGGCCAATACTAAGCCCCGGCCCATATCTTGTCAAAAAGGATGTCCGGCCAAGGGGAGGTCGGGAGTATGCTTGAAAGTTTCCGCCAGTTTAGATGAAGCCGGGAGAGAGCTGGACGTTTACTTCCGTTTGTACGACACTCAGAGGCCCCATCATGCCTTGGGATACCGCCCACTGGCTGAGGTGTATCAGCATCGATATGAAGCGCCAGGTGAAGAGATGCCCCATGGGAGATGGTTGGGAGACCAAGTGGATACACTTGATGCCGGGGCATCGGGACTCTAACCTAATTCGGTCTTTATCTTGTCCGGAGGAAGGGGGCAACCTCCAGGGCCCTTTGGTTGTAAGTACCCCTGTAAGTACCGCCAATCAGCACCGCGCCGGTGCGGTACATAACCCTCCTTCGGAAAGGGGAGTCTGGCGGGATTTCCTGGTGACGGGGAGAAACCCCGCAATCGTCGAAGGCATTTGAATCCTACTGAGCTTCGTGGTGGTGTTGCCCGAGATTCAAGCGACGTTTCAGACGCTTCCATTGAACAGCGTAGGGGTCGGCGGAATCCTCACCGCGCGAGAGGTGGCGTCGGCGCTGGTGTCATTGCCTGGCGGGATAGCGGTAGACGTGATACGCAAATATTGGGGGCTGCTGTTGGCTGGGTGCTTGGCCGCTTCGGCATTGGGGTCTCTGGTGATGGGCGTCTCTCCGGTATACCCACTGCTGTTGGTGGGTATGGCCGTTGTCGCCATCTCTCATTCCATTTGGCATCTGCCGGCGTCGGCGTCCCTTTCCTATCATTTCTCAAAACGCCGGGGCATGGCCTTGGCCTTCCACGGGGTGGGCGGCAGCGTAGGCGACGTTGTGGGGCCCTTGGCAACCGGGGCGTTGTTGGTATACCTGAGTTGGCAGGGGTTGCTGAGCGTTTACGCGGTGGTCCCATTCTTCTTGGGGATAGTGGCTATTTGGTCCTTCCGCAACATCGGCCAAGTGAGGGAACAACAGAGTAACGTTGGGCTGTCCGATAGGGTAGAGGTGACCAGGCAACTGCTGAAGAGTCCGGCGCTTTGGGGGCTGACGCTGGTGCGGGGGTTCCGAGGTATGGCCTTGGTGGCGTTGGTTACAATCTTACCCCTCTACTTGGCCAACGATCTGGAACTGTCCACGGTGTCCCGAGGGTTCCACATTGGGCTGTTGATCGCCATCGGGCTGATTGCCAAGCCGGTGGCCGGCCATTTGTCAGACCGTTTGGGCCGGAAACAGGTGCTCGTGCCCGGTTTGTTGTGGTCTTGCTTGGTAGCGTTGGCGCTAACTGCCTTCGGATCGGGTACTTTGCTGACCATCACCCTGGCGTTGTTGGGGTTGTTCCTTTATCCCGATCAGCCTATATTGACCGCCGCTGTGTTTGATGTCGTGGGGCGCGAGGTCGCATCCACCGGCTTGGGCGTTGTGGCGTGCGCAAGCTTCTTTATGGGTGCTGTGTCCCCGCTAATCGCCGGGGCCCTTTACGAAGCGATGGGGTTTGACGCAACGGCATATTACATTGCGGGGGTGTTTGCTCTCGCGGCGGTAGTCTTCTGGGTGTTGCCGATGTCAGGGGACCGTTTGGCCCAACCGGCCGCTTAACCCGTATGGATTCGCTGAAGACCGACGGCCCGACCCCTAACGCCTTGCCCAACAAGAAGGGGAATCGCCGTGGGTTAACGCAAGCCCTCTTGAGCATCTCACTGGCAAAATGGTTCTTAACGACCGGAGTTGTCAACGACCGCCTTCTTCTCTCCTAATCACTCCCCGGACCCTTTGTTATGGACCAGTCTCAAACGACTCCCGTCTCACCGCGCCGTCACGCGGATTTGCGCCCGCCTGAAGCGACCGTACACGAGGCGGTAGGCGTAAAGCAGCAGGGGCAGCAGCATCCGGATATGATAAGCCCGGGGACCGCGCCCCCTCCGGTACCTGTTGGTGATCTCCCCCAGATCAAGCAGGCTGACCGCGTCTTTCGGACTTAAGCCCGAATCCACCGAAAAGGTGAGTGTCGCGGCGGGTTGAATGGGTAAGAAAGTGCTCCTGTGCATCTGGGATAATGGTTTTCGAGACAGAAAACCAACCAGAAACAAGGAGCACCCAATAGATGCTACCACGCAACCACCCCGACGGCATCCACATCGCCTTCGACGACCACCGCCTGGTCAACAATGCCGGGCTGATCCTTCCCGCCACGTTGGCCTTGCACCTGGGCCTGCCCCAACTGGTTGACCGGCACTTGGACCTGGGCTGGGCCCCAGGCCGAGCCAACACCGGCGACAAGATCATGACGCTGGTGGCTTCCGCGCTGGCGGGCGGCGACTGCATCGACGATGCCGATGTGTTGCGCACCGGCAGGACAGCCTGCACCCTGGGCAGTGTAGTCAAGGCGCCCTCCACCTTGGGCACCTTCCTGCGCAGTTTCCGGTGGGGCCACGTCCGCCAACTGGACCGGGTGAGCCGCCAGTTGCTGGCCCGGGCCTGGGAGGCTGGGGCCGGACCCGGCGACGGGCCCCTGACCATCGACCTGGACTCCACCATCTGCGAGACCTACGGACTGGCCAAGGAAGGAGCTCGCCACCACGGCTACACCGGTGCGCGGGGCTATCACCCGCTGCTGGCCGTCGCCGCCGGAACCGGCGACGTGCTGATGGCCCGCCTGCGCGAGGGCCGGGCCTACACCGCCCGCGGCGCCGCCCACTTCCTGCGTGAAACGGTGGGGCGGGTGCGCTACGGCGGAGCCAGGGGCCAACTCACGGTGCGGGCCGACAGCGGCTTCTATACCCACGCCGTGGTCGCCGTCTGCCGCCGGATGGATGTCCGCTTCTCCATCACCATCCGCCAGCGCACCCGCCTGCGGAATCTCATCGAGGCGATACCCGAAGAGGACTGGACGCCGATTCCCTACTGGATGGACGGCGCCGATGTGGCCGAGACCACCTACACCCCCTTCCAGAGTGAGCCCGACGCCGCGCCGGTGCGGCTCATCGTCCGGCGGGTGAAGCCGGCGCCCGGTTCCCAACTGGCTCTCTTCGCCACCTACAGCTATCACGGCTTCATCACCGACCGGGACGGAGAGACCCTGGAACTGGAGGCTGACCACCGCCGCCACGCCGAGATCGAGAATGCGATACGCGACCTCAAGTACGGCGTGGGGCTGAACCATCTCCCCTCGGGCCGCTTCGCTGCCAACGGCGCCTGGCTGGCGGTACAGGTGATGGCCCACAACCTGGCCCGCTGGACAGCCCGCATCGGCCTGGGTCAGCAGATCGTGACCACCAAGACCCTCAGACGACGGGTCTTTGCCTTGGCCGGACGGATCACCCGCTCGGCACGCCGGATCACCCTGCATCTTCCCCAGCGCTGGCCATGGGAAACCCAGTTCAGTCGCGCCCTGGCCCGACTGCGAGCCATTCCACTCCCAGCCTGATTGCTCCTGTCCGCTACTGACCCGCCATCCGGCCAACCGAACGCCCCGCCAACTCGCGCCAGTCCGGTCCGCGAGCGCCTCTTGCCGTGTCCTATCCCGCCATCCCCCTCACCACAGCCACTGTAAGCCGCCATCGGCGCCCCCCAAAGCGCCTGCAGACCGCCGCCAGCCTCCCGTCTACCCAAATTCGAGCCCGGATCATCGCGCCTGTAACTTCCTCACCCCCCTTCCGCTGTCCTCACGCCGTCCATCGGTGTCCACCGGTGGATTCGGGTTAAGGCTAAATGCCCGGCGGGGAGCAATTCCCTGGGCGCTCTGGGTAGCCGGTAGGCTTGGCCCACCAGTTCGTCTTCAGAGACGAATTCTAGGGCTTCCTCGAGACTAAACCTCACGATGGCGTTCAGGCGTCTGGCCGTGTCGGCCGTTGAGGAGCGCATGTTGGTCAGTTCCTTTTCCTTGCAGACGTTGATTTCGATGTCAACGTCGCGGCGGTGACAGCCGACGAGCAGCGAGCCCGGAAAGTCCAGTCCCGACGGTCCCTAATTGCCAGTCACGGTTACCCTGCTGCCAAGCGTTTCGGCGCGCCAGTCCGGGTTGTAGTACGAATAGACCTGGGAGGTTACCGGCTGGGCGCGTACCGGGTATTGGGCTCGTGCCTTGAATGGCAAGACCAGTGACTCGCCGGGGCCAAGGTCTTCGATGTATAGGACCACCTTGCGGCCAGCGACCTCGCGGCGCTTGACCTGGGGGACCTCCTGCACCAGTGTCCGCAGTGTCTCGTCAACAGGGGCAAAACCAGTCGGGACCGCCACATCCAGCACAATCATGCCCGCGTCCGCCGCCTGATTCTCGGGCGGGTTGAACATGAGGCTGGCAGTAATGTCAATTATGTCGTCCACGGCCACGTGGTCGGTGCTGTAATCGACTTCGATCTGGAACATGTCAACCGGCAGGCGCTGCACCTCGGGCATATTGGACCGGTGCACGACCTGGGCGACGACCCGGCCGGCGCCAGTGGCGTCTATCCGCAAGTCGGCGCCGGCGGGTAACTCCACGATCTGCACCACGTCAGCATTAGCTTCGTCGATGGTTACCTCGTAACGCCAGTCACCCACCACCAATTCCACGGTCATTCCCACATCGAATTTTGCTGAAGTGGCGAATTCGATGAGCGCCTGCAGACCCACCACGGTATCCTGGGTGGAGCCATAGCCACCGAAGGGGTTGCGTTGACCCACTAGCCAACGGGCGGCCCGTGAAGCGTTGAGGCTATCGCCAAGTTCCAACAGGGCCAGGGTAGCGTAGCCCGTGGCCTCCACCGCAGCTGGACCTCCCCAATGCAGGTCCTCGCCGGAAACCGCCAATTCCAATAGCCGCTCATGAACGCCGGCGGCGCTGGGACGGGCGCCTAGCGCCAATGCGTACACAACGATGGACGTGGTATAGGGGTCGTTAATCTCATCAAGCCGCCCTTCTAGGAAAGTCAGCGCACGGTCCGCTCCATCGAAATCGCCGGCTTCCAATAGGGAGATGGCGACGTAGGCGGTGAGCGCGGTCTTGCCTGCAAGTCCACCCAACAGCTCCTGATGATGCACAAAGCCGACCCGCTCGAAAGAGCCGTCGCCATGCTGGTGGCGGCGAATCCAGTCCTGGGCGTCGTGAAGCACGGTCTCGTCCACATATATCAAGCCGTCGGCCTGGGCGAAAGACTTGAGCACGAAAGCGGTGAGCCACAGGCTGCCTTCACTATCGCTTTGGCCGAAGGCGGAAAAGCTGCCGTCGTCGCGGCGGTATGTCAACTCCCGTTGGTACCCGGTGGTCATCAGGTGTTCAGCTTTGGCCATCACCTCCGGCTTAAGCTGGCCTGTCGCCTCCAGGTAACGGGCCACGTAAATGTTGGGCGCGAAGAGAATCATGTTCTGCTCGCCGCAGCCGTAGGGCATTCGCAACAGGCTTTCCAGGCCGTTTAGTGTCTGCGCCAGGTAGCTCCCCGTGAGCGACACGTAAGTGCGATCGGAACCGGGTATCGCTCCTTGCGGCGCGCCAATGTTGAATTCCAACCGGTCACCGTCGGACAGTATCGCGTTATCAACGGTTTCTTCCTCCACACCCTCGGGCTCGACCAGCAGCGTTTCAATGACTGCATCGGCAGCTTCACCGCTGCGGGCCGATACCTTAATTGGTAGTCTTCCCAGACCGGTCAGGCGTATGTCGAAACTGACCCCGCCCACCTCGTTTGGCTCCACGACAACCGTCTTGACGTAGTCACCCTGGAGAGTGAAGCCTCGTGATACTTCCAACTCGACTAGGAATTCCTGCTCCGTGTCCAGGTAGTTGTACAGCGCAACTCTCACGGGAAACTCCTCTCCTCGGACTGCGGCATAGGGCAGGTCCACCTGCAGGAAGAAGGGCTGGAAGACGACGAGCTCGGCGTCGCCGACACCCAATCCGTGTTCGGGCGACATTCCCACGGCGCGTAGGTTCCAGGTCGTGATGCTGTCCGGGGTCGTTGCGGGGAGGGTGGCGTTGCCCGCTTCGTCGGTCATCACATCGGCCCACAACCAGGTTTCGGGAAAGAACTGGCGCACGCGCTGCACTTCGGCCAACTCGGAAGCCTGGGCGACGTCGGATGCCCCGGAACCCTGTCTCTCAGAGAGCACTGCCAGGCCACCTTCTTCCCAGCCTCCGCCGCAGCCGACCCAGACACCACTCACTACCATCATGGTCATGAATAGGCCGATGGTAAGGCGCCGGACTAGTCCCACAATACCGGCGATCACGGCTATTAGCACCGCGACAACGAAGGCGATGAACATCACCGCCATAAAAACTAAGACTAGGACCAGGGTCCAATCGTACGAGAAGCCGCGCCGTGCTCTAGGGCGGGCAAATTCCGCTCCTTCCGGAACAGGTTTGTCGCTTAACACCACTAGCCCGGCTTCTCGGAACGTATCGGCGGCACCCTGCGTTGAAACGGTATTGGGTAGGACTTCAACCTGTGGCGTCGCATAGAGGCGTTCCAAGTCGGCAAACACCTGCTGCAGGTTGAGGCGGTTCTCGGCCAGGATGAACACCGACCTGTCCACCGACACCAGGCCGACTTTGGCCGGTCCTTCCGTATTCACGCGGATGTCCACCGCTTCTCCCGGGATCGCCTGATTGGCGCTGAAGTGGACGTCAACCTCCATCGGATAGCTGGCTGACACGTCGAAGGGTAGGTAGTCGGCGGCTACCTCATTGTTGGGAAGCACCTGGTAAACCACCAAACGGCCAGACGGCGCCATTTCAGGCGTGACAACAAAAGAGAGGTCCGGCGTTTGGGTCACATCCGAGAAAACAACCCGGTCCCGGGCCATCACCTCGTAGTAGAAATTCTGGGCTTCGGCTGTCGAATGCGTTATGAAAGAGGCTTGGTCTCCCACCTTCAGCAGCAGGTTTCCCTGCTGCTCCACATGGATAAAGTTGGCCGACGGCGAGTATTTGGCTTCCAGAGCCAACCGCTCCTCGCTGTCGTCGGTCTGGGCGAAGACGGTCAGCGCCACCGCCTCTTCGGGGGACTCCGATTCAATCAGCGCCTTGCCGTCAAGGGTCTCTAAATCTGACTCATCCTTTCCAAGGAGTTCAAACTCTTCGTCGAAATAGCTGATCAATATGGACACCTTGGTGTCGACCGGATCGTGGCCGGGCGTTTCGGCCACCAGCAGCAGGGAGAAGGGCAGGCCGGGCTTGAAGGAGATGCTCTCGGGGATCAGCTGCAGGTTGACCGGAGAGTCTGCCACGGTCATCAGATGACTGGTCTGCTCGACGTAGCCGGTGGATGGTTCTCGTACCGCGACGTCCAAAAGCAAGTTGCCCTGACCTGCGGCGGCGGGTGTCCCGGCCACGTAGCCTGGCGCGGGCAATTCGAAGGACGTTTCGCCGTCAATCTCTTTGGTAAAGCTCGCATACTCCTCCCAGACACCCACGTAGCGAGAGGCTATGATGTCTACCTCTCCGCGCACCGGTTTACCGAAGCTATATTCGGCGGACACCGTTCCGACGACGGCCTCGTTGGCAAGGACCCAATCCCTGGGCAAGTCGAGCGTGATCTCGTACTTGGGCAGCACATACTCTTCCACGCGGACATCTAGTTGAGTGGTCCTGTCGCCTGAATCCGCGGAAAGTTTCCAGACCCCAAGGTTGGGCTCGGTGGATAGGGGCAGGGTGGCGTTGGCCATGCCGAACCGGTCAACGTCAATCATGCGTTTGTACACTTTGATACCCTTAGCGTCCTGGACCTCCACGGTCAGCGGACCGGGCAGTGGCTTCAGGTCTTGGTCCAGCCGCAAAGCCCGAATATTCACTTGCTGGCCAGGCTTATAGATGGGTTTGTCAGTCTCCAGGAAAAGGATGGTCGACGCCGCCCTCACCTGCACCTCGGCAGATTCAAAGAAAGTCCCGCCATCGGCGCCTTCGCCGGCTACAGTCAGTGTATATCCGCCTTCTGACAACTCCGGCACCGATAGCGGCACCGGCCCGCTGCCTTGAACGAATCCGGTAGCCTCGGCGATCACTCGGCCAGTCTCTGGCTTGGAGAGCGTGAGATACACGGAACCCTGCGCCGGTTCCTTGCCTTGGAATAAAGATGCGGTGATGTATTGCGTTTGCCCCGAGCGCAAGACCCTTGGCGCCACAGCGACATAACTGTCGATCTGCCGGGAATACGTCGACGGGTCTGGAGTCGGAGGTGCGCTTTCGGGACCCTCGGGTGTCGGATTGTTGCAAGCAACCGCCGCCAGGACGGCCGCAATAACCAAGACCAGGGACCGGAGAAGTCGAACATTCATGGCTAACCCTCTTCCAAGCTATAATTTCTCGGATCGAGAACTGGGCCTGCGGCCGGTGTCTTCCTTCGACGGCCCCACCGTCCAGCGGCCCTGCCGCCATGATGGCGAAGAGACGTTACACTTCAAGATTCAAAGATGTAACACTGGCCTGAATATTCGGAGCAAATTTGTCACACTGGATACAAATTGCCGGAGATGGGCTGCTGTGTGGACGGCCGACGAGCCAGTTGACCCATCCAAGGTCTGGCGTCGGAGGCCGGGTGGGGCCGATGTGGGGGTAAGGAGCCCGGGCCTATTGCTCTCAGGCGTGCGTGACGCCGATGCTTCGCAGGAATGTGACAGGATGGGAAATTGGGATGCCCACTAGCTCAGCCGAGTTCTGCGGGCTTCTTCGTACTCTCGCTGATGTCCGGCTACAGTCTCCTGACGCCCCTGGAGAATAACCATACTCTTGAGCAGGACAAGCATTTGTACGTGCGTTAAACCAACTGACGCCGCAAGCATCCGTTGACCATCGAATATGACATTGGCCAGCGCCACCGGAGCTGGATTCCACCAGTAGGCCAATTCTACTTCCGCCCGGGACCCTTCTATTCCGACATTAATCCGACGCCGGTCCGCACGGCTGATCTGGCCCAGGTTCCAATCGCGGTGGATGTTGCCCTTCAGCGCATACTGACGCCTCAGTTCCTCTGGGCCGTGCCTTCTCACAATAGCGACGATAGCATCCAACTCGGAGTAGACTTGTTCCAGCGTAGGTTCTCCAACGCCACCGGCGCTCTGACGCAGTTCGAGCGCCATTGTGGTCCGTGCAGGTCCCTCACCAACGTAGCGGAATCGAACGCTTTCAGGTCTGCCTCGTTCTCTTTCACCCGACCATCCCAGGTCGTTCAGCCTCAGTCCCAAGGGGCGCGCCGCGAGCCCGTAGACCGAGAAGTTCACATCTGCCAGCAAGCTCGCCAGATTGATGCGGCCTTCGGCGTCTTGGTAGGGTGAACCGCGCCGATGGGGGGCGGGACCTTCCCTCACTCCAAAAGAGTGTTCCCCGCACTTTCTACAGAACATCTGAGGATTATCGGGCCAATTGTCGAATTGGCGCCAGCCAAATTCGAGGACCCTGTGCGGGCTATTCGACAATAATTCTGCTGATGCTGGCTCTATAGCAGTCAGCATGGCTCTACCAAAGCCCAACAGTCCTCCGCAACGATGACAACGGGTATTCTGTGCTGGAGTCGTTGGCTCTCGCATCCACACTCACCTCTGCTAATGTCCTTTGGGAAGTCCAACCTGCGCCTCATCGAATGCTATCGAGAGCGCTACTCAGGTCTTAGGAATAGCTCACGCCGGCAAACTGTAATTATGACTCAAGTGAAAGGGTGGTCAAGGGGCCACCGGGGAGTCTTTCGAGTGGGGATTGGAGAGGCGACTTCTGCCGTGAAGCATCCTTGGTCTCGGGCTCGTGCCCCGTCTCGGTGTTGGCGCTTTCGGGCCAGCGCCGAGAGTTCCATCTCGCGGTACCGTAAGTTTTGGGAAGTGACCTCCACCAGTTCATCGTCAGAGACGAATTCCAGGGCTTCCTCTAGACTAAATCTTGCGGTGGCGTTCAAGCGTCTGCCCGCGTCAGCTGTTGAGGAGCTCATGTTGGTTAGTTTCCTTGCAGACGTTGATTTCGACGTCGAGACCCGTTACGACCTAACTACGATTCACGGATAATGCAGAGAATTACAAATCGACGTCTTTGGATAGATATCCCGCCAATCCGGGGCTCGTGGCCGTCCAACAGGTTTTTCGGAGGCAGGTGGAGTCAACCCAATAGCCGATTCTCTATGGATACGCGGGGAGTGAACCCACGGCCTCGATTAGTGGCAGGAACGTCGGACCTGACGCTTCATACACATATTGCGTAGAGGCGCTCTCTGCGTGGCGGTCCCGAGATTGATCCCACGGGGTTCTAATCCCGAATCCACCGGTGGACACCGATGGACGGCGTGAGGACAGCGGAAGGGGGGTGAGGAAGTTACAGGCGCGATGATCCGGGCTCGAATTTGGGTAGACGGGAGGCTGGCGGCGGTCTGCAGGCGCTTTGGGGGGCGCCGATGGCGGCTTACAGTGGCTGTGGTGAGGGGGATGGCGGGATAGGACACGGCAAGAGGCGCTCGCGGACCGGACTGGCGCGAGTTGGCGGGGCGTTCGGTTGGCCGGATGGCGGGTCAGTAGCGGACAGGAGCAATCAGGCTGGGAGTGGAATGGCTCGCAGTCGGGCCAGGGCGCGACTGAACTGGGTTTCCCATGGCCAGCGCTGGGGAAGATGCAGGGTGATCCGGCGTGCCGAGCGGGTGATCCGTCCGGCCAAGGCAAAGACCCGTCGTCTGAGGGTCTTGGTGGTCACGATCTGCTGACCCAGGCCGATGCGGGCTGTCCAGCGGGCCAGGTTGTGGGCCATCACCTGTACCGCCAGCCAGGCGCCGTTGGCAGCGAAGCGGCCCGAGGGGAGATGGTTCAGCCCCACGCCGTACTTGAGGTCGCGTATCGCATTCTCGATCTCGGCGTGGCGGCGGTGGTCAGCCTCCAGTTCCAGGGTCTCTCCGTCCCGGTCGGTGATGAAGCCGTGATAGCTGTAGGTGGCGAAGAGAGCCAGTTGGGAACCGGGCGCCGGCTTCACCCGCCGGACGATGAGCCGCACCGGCGCGGCGTCGGGCTCACTCTGGAAGGGGGTGTAGGTGGTCTCGGCCACATCGGCGCCGTCCATCCAGTAGGGAATCGGCGTCCAGTCCTCTTCGGGTATCGCCTCGATGAGATTCCGCAGGCGGGTGCGCTGGCGGATGGTGATGGAGAAGCGGACATCCATCCGGCGGCAGACGGCGACCACGGCGTGGGTATAGAAGCCGCTGTCGGCCCGCACCGTGAGTTGGCCCCTGGCTCCGCCGTAGCGCACCCGCCCCACCGTTTCACGCAGGAAGTGGGCGGCGCCGCGGGCGGTGTAGGCCCGGCCCTCGCGCAGGCGGGCCATCAGCACGTCGCCGGTTCCGGCGGCGACGGCCAGCAGCGGGTGATAGCCCCGCGCACCGGTGTAGCCGTGGTGGCGAGCTCCTTCCTTGGCCAGTCCGTAGGTCTCGCAGATGGTGGAGTCCAGGTCGATGGTCAGGGGCCCGTCGCCGGGTCCGGCCCCAGCCTCCCAGGCCCGGGCCAGCAACTGGCGGCTCACCCGGTCCAGTTGGCGGACGTGGCCCCACCGGAAACTGCGCAGGAAGGTGCCCAAGGTGGAGGGCGCCTTGACTACACTGCCCAGGGTGCAGGCTGTCCTGCCGGTGCGCAACACATCGGCATCGTCGATGCAGTCGCCGCCCGCCAGCGCGGAAGCCACCAGCGTCATGATCTTGTCGCCGGTGTTGGCTCGGCCTGGGGCCCAGCCCAGGTCCAAGTGCCGGTCAACCAGTTGGGGCAGGCCCAGGTGCAAGGCCAACGTGGCGGGAAGGATCAGCCCGGCATTGTTGACCAGGCGGTGGTCGTCGAAGGCGATGTGGATGCCGTCGGGGTGGTTGCGTGGTAGCATCTATTGGGTGCTCCTTGTTTCTGGTTGGTTTTCTGTCTCGAAAACCATTATCCCAGATGCACAGGAGCACTTTCTTACCCATTCAACCCGCCGCGACACTCACCTTTTCGGTGGATTCGGGCTAATTGGAGCGGATTCGCCGCCGTTTAGGGAACCCATCCTTGAGGATAGACGTATAAGTGGTAGGACCGGTTGATTGGTTCCCTAGGTCAGCAAGCAAGAGTGATCCCTCAGTTTGAGGTCACGGAGGAGTCAAATGCAGATTCCTATGACCAACCCACGGAGGCCAATGCACTCAACTCCGCGGGTTAGGCACATGGTGGCCGCTTTTGCAGCCACCGCACTGTTGATCACCGTCATGACTGCTTGCGCCGCAGACCAGGCCTCGGGGCCCACTTCTGGGGCGATCATGTCACCCCCACCGCCCACTCCTGGGGCGATCATGTTATCCCCACCGTTAGGGGACTGCTATGGGGGCGCGTTGCTTCAGGAACCGATGCACTGTTACATTCTAGAAAGCGCCGAGGCTCGGGGCTTGATCGATGTCGAGGGGATATACGATGCGGAGGGGAGACTCTACATCTATACGGGTCAAACAGGTACATTCGGCGCCCAGACCGGAGAGGGATTAAAACAAGCGGCGACGAAATTCTATGATGAATGGTGGAGGCTGGCGCCCCGAGGGCCGGCGTACGACTCCTGTAGGGGAGATGGAGATGACCGTTGGTGCCTGTTAGGGGATTCTTGGTTCCGTCAGGGCGACATAGTTATGTATCTTCCGTTTCCGGCCGAGTATTCCGTGGCGGAAATGTGGGCCGGGGGAGCAAAGTCGCGCCTCAGACGGAGAGGTTGGGCTTCTTGGGACCAGTTGTGGCCACCTGTGGCCCACAAGTCGTTACCCGTGTTCACTTATTCGGGAAAATTCGATGTCTCATTGGTCCAACTCACGGATTTGCCCGCCGACCATGAGTTCAATTGCACCACTTGGTCGTCGAAAATCTGCGGTGGCTGGGAGCGATTTTCTGACAGCGGCATTGTGGATTGGCATGTAGGTGTCCCACTGGACGACGACAGCAACTCGAAGATATTCCTGCAAGTTAAGCTCCCGCCCAAGGACCCAGAGCAATTGGAATACATTAAGGAACGACTGCCGATAGGAGAACTCGCTGGTCTCGAAGTCGTGGAGGTCCCGGTCAAATACGATTTCGGGGAGATGGCGCGCTGGGGTGTGATCCTGAACCGGTTCGCCGAGTCTCCGGGGAATACAATCGGAATTACTGCCGCGATGATGAGAAAAAATAGAGTGTCCGGAAGGCGGGATGTGGTGTGGCCCACCGAGCGAGTTGGACCCGACCGCTCTGGACGCCCTTGGGACTTCCCCTCTGAGACCTACCTCACAATTCTGGCTCTGTTCGCGTACCAGCCCCAGGTGGTCTCCGACGCTCTACCCGTCCTGCTGCCACAACTGGGCATTCCGACCGACGCCGTTGGGTTGATAATTGCCGATGATCCTAGGCCTCCCAGGCGGTCATTTGCCCTTAACCTATCAGATCGAGAAGAGGAACAGGCAAAGGAAGACCAGGGGAAGCAAATCCCACTCCGGTCTGACGCTGCGCAGGGGTCTTCAGTGATCCCAGATGGTCGCGATAAGCAGGCCGTCTCCCGTCCTGAGAAGCCCTCGGAAGCTCTTGACGAAAGGGGGGCTCCTACGCCGGCGGCGGGTGTCGCAAGAACTGACCGCGTTGGGGCGAATTCTGGGACCTCGAAATGGGTGATCGCCGGGGGATCGGGAGGGATAGCCGCTATCCTTCTGGGGGGTGTCATTGTGTTGGCCATGCGTTCCCGCCGGGAGCGAGCTTAGCGGTCCTGTAGTGAATAGCTAAGGCCACTCTCACCACGGGCGTAGGCCCGAATGGATTGGAAACCCTACGAATGAGGAAAGCGGAAGGTCTGTGAGACGACGCAGCTAGCGCCGAGTTGGGACAGCCTTTTTCGCAGGTGTCAGGAGGCAGTACAACCCGCTCCTGAGGACGACAAATGCGACAAACGTTGGAGTCACAGCGAGTCTACGGCAAGCCACAATCGGTGACAGCCGTGGAAGACCATCCCCTCCAGGGTTAAGAAGGTAAGCCAGTCACTGGCCGCTGCGATTGGCCTGGCAGAGTAGGGCTCGGGCCCGGTGGAACCCCCTCCAACGGCCGTGCTAGAATGGCTGCGGATTCCATTTCCCAAGTCCCCCGTTTACCGCGCGCAGGAGGCGTTATGAAAAAAGTGGTTAGTGAAATTAGCGGCGCCGTATTCAGCCTTCCATGGTTGATTGCCAAAGACAACGGCCTCTTTGAAGCCGAGGGCATCGACATGGAGTTCGTCAACACCGTTCCCGCCGGAAAGGCGACCCGGACTGAAAACCCTGCCGACATTAACCCCATCCTGCAGCATACGGCCTTCGAGGAAGCGCGGGTATCCATCTACCGGGCTTGAGAAGAGGGTCAGGTCCGTCGGGCCTATGAAAGTAAACAGGGAGCCAAGGTAATCGCGCTGCGTTCCGCCGTTGTTAGCCAAGCGGTGGTCGTGCGCCCCGATTCACCTCACAATTACCCCGGAACCCTGGGCAACCGCCCCATCGCTGTCCAATTCCATGCCGGCTCTCACTACGTCGCCCTGCGGCTTTTGGAAGGTTACCTGCCAACGGAGAAGATCAAGCTGGTCCATTGTGGGTCGCCCAAAGACCGCTTCGAGGCCATGTGGACCGGAGAAGTGGACGCAGCCTTGGTCATGGAACCTTGGATTAGTCTGGCGGAAAAGCTGGGCTGCAAGATTCTTTGCGAAGGGCACTACCTGGGCGCCGAAAACGCCAGCGATGACATGGACGAAGAAACCTTCGCCGCCATAAACCGGGCGGTGGAAAAGGCCGTCGACCTGCTCGATGCCGACAAGCGCAAGTACCTGCACTATATGATTGATGACCCACGCCATGCCGAAACGCTGCGGCATTATGGCGGCCTGACCCCAGAGGACTTCCAACTGGGCCGCCTGAGGTACGTTAAGCCTATCCCCTACACCGATGAAATCGTGGAAGACACCTACAATTGGATGACCCGGTGGGGATTGATCACCGACGCGGCCTGCTCTGCAGAACTGGTGGACAACCGCATAGCCGAGCCCGTCTCCGCCGACGATTGACCGGCGCGCCGAGTCGCAGTCACTTTTCTAGGGCTTCCCTTCGGGGAGGCCCTAGTCATTGGCCCCCACTTCTTCAAGTTTAACTTGCCCAACCCCGTCCATGACCGGCGGTTGGCGGCAACTCTCCCTAATCCCATTCGAAGCTGTATCGCCGTGAGAAAATGGCCGATTCTCCACCGATGTCTTCTTATAGAATGCGCCAGGAAGTGTAAGAGTACCGACACGGCGGCGACCCCAACCGGGACTGGATAATCCTACTGCGGAGCTTTGACCAAGCCGACATGACAGAGCGCATTAGAATCCTGGTATCCAAGCCCCTAGATTCCGGCGGGCCTTCGGACGGCGGGTTGGGTCTGTTAACAGGCTACATAGAGGTGCCCCTTCGATGAGGGCAACATTGCGAAAAATATCCATCACCCCTCCCCCGGCCATGCGCTACCCGTCCTTCCGGGCCTTTTGGTTCGGTATGGTGGCATCGGTGAGCGGGTTCCAGATTCTCCGCTTCGCCCAATTCTGGCTAATCTTTGAAATTACCGGCTCACCCCTGGCCCTCGGCTACGTGGGTCTGGCCAACGGCGTTCCCGCCATTGTCCTCAATCTCTTTGGAGGCGTGGCCGCTGACCGGTTGGACCAACGGCGTTTGATTATGGTGGCTCAGGCAGTGATCGGACTCCTAATCTTCGGTTTAGCTACCCTCACCCTGCTGGAAATGGTCCGGGTCTGGCACCTCTTGACGATGGCCTTCCTCGCTGGAGCTATCGAGGCCTTCGACCAGCCGGCCCGTCGCGCCCTGTTTCCTCACTTGATAGACCGGCGCGACATGATGAGCGCCGTGGCCATGAACTCGGCGGTCTGGCCGGGCACCCGCATCATGGCCCCGGCGGTGGCCGGCGTTATCATTGCCCTATCCAATACGGCCACCGCCTTTTACGTGTCCGGTCTGGGGTTTCTGGTTATGGCGGTGGTGGTCTATTTCCTAAAGGTCCCCCCCATCACTGCGCGCTCGAACAGCAGCACTTTGCAGGATCTGAAGGAAGGACTCAGCTTTGTGGGAAGAAATTCCATATTTTCCTGTCTGATTGCCTTCACCTTCTTCAACAGCTTTTTCGGGATGGCCTACATACCGCTTATGCCCATCTTCGCCGTGGACGTGCTGAAGGTCGGCGCCGACGGTCAGGGATGGCTCATGGGAGTCGGCGGCGTGGGCTCTCTGATGACCAGCATCTGGTTTGCCGCCAAAGGAGGCCGTGTATCTAAGACCTTCCTGATTATCGGCGGCGGAATTCTGAGCGGACTGTCGGTGGCGGCCTTTGCCCTCACCTCGGTTTGGGTTGGAAGCTTCGTCTTGGCCCTGGCGCTGATGTTCGTATTGGGGGTGTTCAACACCATGCAGAACACCTCGCTCCAGGCGTCGATCCAAATCCTGGTGCCGGACCACATCCGGGGACGGGTGATGGGCCTCTATGGAATGACCTACAATATTCGGCCCTTGGGAGGAATGCAGGCTGGAGCCCTCGCCGGTTTGATTACCGCCCCCTTCGCGGTGGCCATTGGTGGTCTTGCCGTCGTCGTATTCGCCGTGGCCGCGCCCCTGTTTAGCCGGGACCTCCGACGGCTGACGGGACTCGTCCAGGAGGCCGAATCCGCCTTTCAGGAAGATGCTCCCGCCCGGCGCTAACTCCACCTACAGGGGCGCTTTCGCCCACTGAAGGGGTCAACCTGGACTGCATTCCAACCGGCAGGTCTACGAGTCCCACGGGAATCCGGGGAACTAATCCTGCTAGCGCTGCCTGGCCCCGGCGGCCGTTACCACTCACTGACCGCCGGGAACCGGCTACTGACCCGGCGCATACCGAAGACGCAACCTCTTCCAGGCCTGCGTGCCGTTGGGACGGACGCGGCGAAAGGTACACCAGACCGGAAAGCTGAGCTATGGGCACCCTGATATGTGAGCTATCAGCCGCCAATCACCCGCGCTCGCGAACTAAACCACGCTCTAGCGCCGATCGCGGATCGCGTCGGAGAGATTTGCGGGGGGGGGGAGGGGGCTGCTTCTCAGGAGCGGTGACAGTCTGGGCCAGCCGGTGCCCAGCACCCGCACATTCGCAGGAATCCTACGTTCCCCTCAGTCAATCGATTCTCTGCGATCGGTTAGAATGCGTGGATGCGCTTACTAATCACTATATTGATATTCGGATTGACGGCCGGGTCTTTGATCGCTTGCCAGCAAACCCCGACGCCCAATATAGACGCCACCATCCAAGCGGCGGTACGCGCAGCCATACCCACCGCGACGCCCACGCATACACCCGACATAGACGCCACAGTATCGGCCAGGATGGCGGCCACTATAACCGCTTATCCTGCTGCCACTCCGACGGTAACCCCGACATTGACCCCAACCCCAACCCCCGTACCCACTGCAACCCCAACGCCGACGCCAACTCCTATACCCACGCCAACACCGACTCCGGCCCCTACACCCACACCCACTCCTGTACCAACTCCCACCCCGACGCCTACGCCTACCCCGACACCTCGACCCACGCCTACTCCAGTGCCGGCTCCTACTGCCACACGCACGCCCACCCCCACGCCCGCCAGGGACATAGCGTCCGTGTCCGCCAGGGTTCGAGCAAGCGTGGTCAAAGTGGTGTCCGGGACGGGGTCGGGCTCCGGTGTGATCGTGGAAACCCAGCCGCGAGGGGCGGCCATCGTGGTGACCAATCTGCATGTCGTGGACCAGGGTGACGGGGTCACGGTGCGAGTGAACGACTCCAAGACCCTGTCGGCCGTCTTCCTCGGGTATGACGCGCTGAGAGACCTTGCCGTGCTGAGAGTCTGTTGCGACGGAAGTCTACAGGCGTCTCCTTTGTCGGTCCGCAGGGTAAGTCCTGGTGAATCGGTTTTCGCGATGGGATATCCCCTCGGAATCGACCAGGCTTCCGTCACCAGCGGCATAGTTTCCCGCGTGACCTACGATCGAATGAGCGAGCGCTGGATGGTGCAGACTGACGCCCCAATCAACCCAGGTAACAGCGGTGGCCCATTGTTTACGCTGGATGGGGAGGTCATCGGAATCAACACCTCTGTTGTTCGAAAATCATCAACAGGAAGAGCAGTCGAAGGGTTCGGATTCGCCGTGTCGGCGCGGACGGTCCTGCACGTGCTTCCTGCACTCAAGGCTGGGACCATCGGCCCGCCTCCGCGGCCTACGGCTACGCCAGTGCCTACTCCGCGGCCCAGGACGCGATTCGGACCTGTCGATGGGTCTCTTGAACATGATAATGATGGGTTCATTGAGGAGTTCCGCGCAGGTTTGGCTCTAGATGAGTTTGCCGCAGTCGTTACATTCCAGAATCCATCCCGCGGACCTGGAAGGAATTGGGATCACGGTTTCCTGTTTAACATTACTGAAAAGGACCACTTTGACATCTTGTTGGTGACCGGGGAGAGCAGGTGGTACCACTATCGGAGACAGGGCTCTGTTGAGAACGAGCGTCTCCTCGATAGCGGGGGGCTCGCTGGCCTCAATGTGGGCCCAGGGCAATCGAACTAGGTACGGCTTATTGCGCTAGGTCTGTCAGGCTCTTTCTTTTTGAACGGGAAACTGGTTTCTACTCTCGATTTACCGGACTCTCAAACTCCCGGGGATGTGTCTATTATTACGGGTTACTTTGCCGGTCATGAGATACCCGGTCATTCAACTCCTTTCCAGGGTTTCAGAGTGAGTGCGCCTCTATTTGTTGGGGACGAAACTGGTCAATTGGATTACGACAGCGATGATCAGATCGACAGCTTTTCTTTGGTCACCAACGTGGAAGACTTCATAACCGCAGTCACCTTTACGAACCCGTATTCGCCAAGTGTTGGACGTTGGAGCTATGGACTAGCATTTAGGGTGGAATCAGTTCCAAGCGGTCACGGTTAGCAGCGAGGGGTGGTGGGAGCATTTTGTTCGACAAGGGACCGTCGCTTCTGTCCACGAGCAATCTGGCCGGACCCCACTAAATCTTGCTTCTAACGGTACAAACCGACTCCTTCTGTTGGCTGTGGGGAGGGTAGGTCTCTTCAGTGTTAACGGGACATTCGTCGCTGAATTGGACCTAGGCCTTAGCTCTGGAAGTGGAGATATTTGGGCGGGGGCGAGCTTCTACGAGGGGGACGGAGTCCGTGGGTATAGTACCCGGTTCAGGGAGTTCACGGTCTGGTCTCTGGACTGAAGTTACGCCAGCCACCCCTCCACCGGAACCAACTTCTGGCCAACGGGGTCAACCTCCATGAATACCCCTTCCAACGCCAACGCTCCTAGCAGCGGAGGCGCTCCTTCCTCGTTGAAGAGCACGAGCGTAATTCTCTCCCTGCCTTCAACCCGCACCCAGGTCTGGCCGACGTCCATCACCCGAGTCTCGCCTTGACCGAACCGGAACCGCTCCTGAGTTATAGGCTCGACGCCAAGCTCGCGTAGCACCGATGCGGGTACTGGGATAATCGACGCGCCGGTATCTACCAGGGCATCCAACGTCGTCCAACGTCTCTTGTCTTGGTCCCCTATTGCGATCTGGACTGTAAACGTTCCCATTCGCCTCTGCCCCTCCTTATTTCTGTCTGTCCAATCAGTAGGCTGTCGTCGTTTATATCGTAACATCTTAACTAGCTCTCCAGTCCAAGGCAGGCTACCGACCGAGGCAACATCTGGTTCCGCTCTGCGTGCTCCGGTGTGGACATTCCGCCTCCTCCGTCTTACCATGCCTTGGTAACTGATACTATTTCCGCTCGTGGCAGCGTTGGCGGCAGGCTTAGCCTCACCACTAACCCCGCAGCTCCGACGTATCTTCTCGCCGGAAAGGAGCCTTCTATGGTTAGCCCCAACCCCGACCTTAACGCCTGGTGGATCAAGGACAACTACTCCCGCCAGGAAATCGACCAGCTCGTCCAATGGGGGCTGGACCATTTCTGGACCCAGAACCACCAGATGGCCGACCTGGTAGCCCCCGGCGGCTACAACATCATGGTCCGGGGCGACGGCTGCCACGTTTACGATATCGAGGGGAACCGGTATATCGACGCCATGGCCGGGCTGTTCCTAAAGAACATCGGGCACAACCGGCCCGAGGTTGCTCGTGCCGTGGCAGAGCAGATGACCACCCTGGCCTATACGAATTCCGGCGCTTACAGCAGCGTTCCAGGGATCCTCCTGTCCAAGAAGTTAGCCGACCTGGCCCCCGGCGACCTAACCCGCACCTTCTTCTGCGGCGGCGGCTCCGAGGCGGTGGAGATCGCTCTGAAAATGGCCCGCCAGTACCAGTTCATTTCGGGCAACACCCAGAAGACCAAGTTCATCTCACGCCGGGGGCAGTACCACGGCTCTACGCCTGGTCCCATGAGCGTGGGTACCGGCGGACGCCGAGGCTCCGGAATATTCGACTCCATGCTCCCGGCCAACACGACCCAGGTCGACCCTCCCTACTGCTACCGGTGCCCCTGGGGGTTCCACGACCGAACCAACCAGGACTGTTGCATGCAGAGTCCCAGGGCCTTGGAGAACATCATCAAGGGCGAAGGGCCGGACACGGTGGCGGCCTTCATCGCCACTCCCATACCCAACGGTTCCCAGATCCCGGCGGACGAGTATTGGCCGGAGGTCCGGGAGATCTGCGACCGCTATAACGTGACGCTGATCGCCGACGAGATCATCTGCGGTTTCGGCAGGCTCGGGACCTGGTTCGGCATGGAGCGGTTCGGGGCTAACGCCGACATCATGACCGTTGCCAAGGCGCTTACAGGTGGAGAGCTCCCCGTCGGCGGCGTGATGGCAAGCAAGGAGATAGCCGAGGCATTCGCCAACACCGAAGGCCCCAACGGAGCGTTCCAGCACGGCGTCACCTACGGCGGACACCCGGCGGTGATGGCGGCGGCGCTAAAGAACCTGGAGATCCTGGAGCAAGAGAACCTGGTTGAGAACTCCGACGCAATGGGCCGCTATCTGTACGAACGGGCCATGGCCGTGCTGCAAGAAAACCATCCATCGGTGGGGTTTGTCGGCGGCGGTCTGGGCCTCCTGATGAACATCGAACTGGTGAAAAACCGCAGGACCAAGGAACCCTACGCCGGTGGGCCGCAGGGGGAATTTGCCAAGTTCCTGACGGAGAAGATTCGCGGTTATGGTCTGGCCACCCGCGCCGGTGAGTCGATCACACTGTCCCCTCCCTTGACGTTTACGAGAGAATTGATCGATGAAACCATCGACATCTTGGACAGAGCCATCGGAGAAGCGGAGCAGGCGTTTCCGCCCGAAGGCGCGTAGTAGATGTGCGGGGAAAGCGCCCGCCTTGCATCGGCCCCAGATCAGTTACCCGAGGAGGTGACCAAATGCACCTTGTTCGCCCCTCAAACAGGATAGGATGGGTGGTTCCGCCGGCGTTGGCCGCCGGTTTGATGGTTCTTGCCGTTGGTTGCGGGGCTTTCAATCTACCGTCGATTTCAAAAGCTACACCGGCGCCGGCGACCTCTAGCGCGACTTGGCAGCGGTCTTCGGACGAGATACATGGCCTCCCGGTCCTCGGAGAGAATATTGGTGTCGAAGTAGGTAAACATGTCCCTCCGTTCAGTCTGGGTCTCGCGGACGGCTCGATTATTACTTCAGAGGAACTCTTGGACACCTCGCAACCGGCGTTCCTCTTTTTCTGGGCCACCACTTGACCGGTCTGCACGGCTGAGTTGCAGCAACTAAAGGAGATCTACCCGCAGTACTCGGAGGACGTGGACTTTTACGCTGTAGGAATGTTCCCTGGCACGGACGTGGCGCTCTTTGACGAGTTTGGAAGCGAAAGAGGCTATACTTTTCCTGTTGCCGTGCCCGTGAACGGGATTCTCGCGGACCTGAAGGTAACTATCCAGTCGACCAAGATAGCCTTCGACGCCAGTGGGACCATAGTCCATAGGAACGGGATGGGCAAGGGTGACCCGGAGACTTGGCGCCAGGTTTTCGCGGACTTGGCCAAGTCCGAAGAGCAGTCCTAATCGGAAACTCTGTCCAAGAGGGAGTATCGAATGCCTAGTAAGATCGAAGACCGGTTTGGAATGACTCTGACCACCAACTCGGTGGCCGCGGCAGAGGCGGTGGTGGAGGGCGTCGATCGGATGCTTTCCCAGAACCACGGTCCGGACCTGAAGTTTCAAGAGGCGATCGACCTGGACGAAGGGTTTTCCTTCGCCCACGCCTGTTTGGCCTACTTCGATATGCAGAAGGCCCGGCCCGACGACGCCAAGATGGGCATGGAGCGGGCTTTGAGTCTGAGCGATGGGATCACCCGGAGAGAGCGTCAGCAGATAGAGGCGGTGGCCCACTGGATCAACGGCAAGGGTAGAGACTCCATCGCCCTTATCAAGGAACACCTGGGGGAATTCCCGCGCGACGGGTTGCTGATGCGCCTCGCCCACCGGCTGTACATGCTGGGATGCAGCGGCGCGGGGGCGCCCAACTTTCCCCCGGAATACCTGGCCCTGCTCAACAGCGTGTCCGCGCACTGCATGGACGACTGGGCTTTCCTTGCGGAATACGCCTTCGCCCACCATGAGACGGGTCATCTGGACGCAGCCTGGCAGTACGCCCAGACCTCTCTGGACATGAACCCGGTTAACGCTGTGGCCAGCCATTCGATGACCCATGTACACTTCGAGCGGGGCGATGCGGCGTCCGGGGAAGACTTCCTTGGGGGGTGGCTGCGCGGCTTCGACTCCCCGGCCTCTTCTTACGTGCATCTTTCGTGGCACCTCGCCCTTTTCGAGCTGGCACTGGGCAAGTACAGGGAGACGCTGGACCGGTACGAGAACTTCATCCGCCCGTCGGTAGTTTCCAAGGCGATGTCTACCTTGAACGACAGCGCGTCGCTCATGTGGCGATTGCAGATCTACGGCGGGATGCCCCCGGACAAGCCTTGGGAGGAAGTCCTGGTGTTGGCCGCGCCCGCCGCCCAACGTCCGGGAGCGGCGTTCCGAGACGCCCACGCGGCCCTGGCCTTCGCCGGCAGCGGGAATTTCGACCTAATGGAGCAGATGATAGACCGGCTGCAAAAGGCCGCCGACGGGGGCGATCTGTTCATTAAAGATGTAGTGTTGCCTCTAGCCCAGGGAATAGATGCGTTCGGCAGGGAGGACTATACCGACGCCGTCCGCTATTTCGACCCGGTTTTTCCCCAGTTGGTCCGCGTCGGCGGCAGCCACGCCCAGCGTGAGGTGTTCGAGGATACTTTCCTCGAAGCGTTCATTCGCGCCGAGCAGTGGGAAAAGGCGGAATCGATGCTCAGCGAACGCCTGCAGCGGCGGGACTCGGTCCGGGATACGTTCTGGTCTGGCCGTGTGCAAGCGTCACAGGGACAGAGCGAGGATGCGCAGTCCAGCTTTGAAGCGGTGGCGCGTGGATGGGACCCCGGCGTTTCCAATACCCCAGAACTCGACACGATGACCAATATCAAGGCCGCGATAGCCTGACCTGGACCGGACTGATTTGATACCAAAGACACGGACCGATATAAAGAATTACCTGGACGTAGCCCGCGAGCTAAGCTCCAAGATAGAAGCCGCCGCGGACCGCATCGACGCCGATAGGCAGTTACCCGCTGATATCTCCAGTGAGATGGCGGAAAGAGGTCTGTTCCGGTTGCTGCTTCCCCGTGAATTGGGCGGGGCGGAGCTGGACCATCCCGACTTTCTGCGCATACTCCGAATTTTCGCCGCAGTGGACGCCAGCGCCGCGTGGTGCGTCAACCAGAACAACGTTTTCACCACCGCCGCATCCACCATGAACAAGGAGGCCGCGCACGAAGTCTGGGACGACAAAATGGCGGTAGTGACCAATGGTCCGCCTTCTTCCTCGGCCCGAGCGGTACGGGTAGAGGGGGGTTACAGAATCAGCGGACGGTGGGACTTCAGCAGTGGAATCGACCATGCTACCTGGGTTGCCGCGCTTGCCCCGATGGAGCCCGCTTCTCCCGCTCCCGGAGCCACGGGAGACGTCAATAACGCCCGGCTTATGCTCATCCCACGGGACCAGGTTAAGATGGTGGATACCTGGTCGGCCAGCGGGCTTCGCGGCACTGGCAGCTTTAGCTTCCAGGCGGATGACCTGTTCGTGCCGGCTTATCGCACCTATTCCCAGGCTGATCCGTCATGGAGCGATGGACCGCTCTATCTCATCCCCCGAGGTCTGCTTTTTGCCACCGGATTTTCGACTGTCGCCCTGGGTGTTGCGAGGGGCAGCCTGGAGACGACCATCGACCTGGCGGGCCGGAAAACTCCAGGTCGAAGCCGCAACTTGCTCCAGGACCAGGTTACCACTCACAGGATGATCGGACAGGCGGAAGCAATTTGGAATTCGGCGCGTGCTTTCCAGCAGGAGAGCGCGGCGGCGGTGTGGGAACGCGCATGCCGGGAACATGCCCTTGACACGGAAGAACGGGTCCGCTTGAGGGTGGCTACCACCCACGCGATCCGTATGTCGGCGGAAGTGGTCGATATCTGCTACAACCTCTGCGGGTCCAGCGCGATATTCGCGTCTAACCCTATACAGAGGCGTTTCCAGGATATCCACGTCATAACCCAACATGCCCAGGGCCGCATGGCCCACTACGAGACCGCCGGGCAGTTCTTCTTGGGGCTAGAGCCGGGTGGGATGTTCTAGGGCGGCGACCGGCGCGCGGCCCAGCGCGTGCCCTTCCTTATGAAGGACAGGAAAAGGACGACCGACGGCCGACCAACAGACGACTGTAGGAGGCGATGATGCGATTGGAAGGAAAGGTGGCCCTCATCAGCGGAGGCGCGCGCGGTCAGGGCGCAGCCGAGGCGAAGCTTTTCGTTCAGGAAGGGGCCGCAGTAGTCATCGGGGACATTCTTGACGACGACGGGCTCAAGCTGGAGGCGGAAATACGGGAGCTAGGCGGGCAAGCCACCTTCGTCCATTTGGACGTTACCGACTCCGCGCAGTGGACCTCCGCGGTTAACGAGGCTGTTACCAGATACGGCAAGCTGGACGTGCTGGTCAACAACGCGGGCATCGGCAGCACCAACATCGGCGGCGTCCAGGCCCCGCGCCTCCACGAGGCCCCGGAAGAGGTGTGGGACCAGATCATGGACGTCAACGGCAAGGGTGTGTTTTTGGGCACTCGCGCCGCGATCCCGGCCATGCTTGACGCTGGTGGAGGGTCCATTATCAACATCTCGTCCATTGCGGGGATGGTTGGCTTAAATCCAGGCTCGGGGGCGGGTTCAGCTTACGCAAGCTCCAAGGGGGCAGTGAGGCTGTTGACCAAGTCCACGGCGGTGCAATATGCGGGTGAGGGAATCCGGTGCAATTCGGTCCACCCCGGTTACATAGACACGGCAATGACTGCGCGGATGATGTCCGAGCCGGGCATGAGGCAACACCGGATCGACGCTACTCCCTTGGGGCGTATCGGCACGGTGGATGACATCGCCAATGGGGTCTTGTTCTTGGCATCGGATGAGGCGTCCTTTATGACGGGCAGCGAGTTGGTAATAGACGGCGGTTACACGGCACAGTAGGGCGAGACTCGCGGCTATGGCCCACTTGCACTGACTCTCGGCCAATCAACATGCCATCCAAAACGCTTCGACCGGCGTAGTTCCTGGTTACAATGGACATATTGCTGGTAGCGGCCGTCTCGCTTTCGCCGCTCACATGGGCTTTTTTCGCGAGGCGAGCGAACTGTCTTGGCACGTTGACAGCCAACGTGGGTAAACGTATGATGGCGCGACCCTGTTCCGGCGGGGTATTGGGCTGGGGTATGGACTTGAGGAGACATACTTAGATGCGGCGGGCCATCGCCAACTGGTGGGTTGGCACGGTTGTCCTAGTGGTCTTGGGCGTGGCCATCGGCGGACTGGTCTTCGGCTACGTCTGGCCCGGCAAGCCCAAGATCGGCGTCATCGACATCCCCTTCACCATCATCAATGACAACTCGGCCTTCGTCATCGGCTCCTTTCTCGACTACGCCCGCAGGGACCCATCCATCAAGGGCGTGGTCATCCGGCTCAACACCCCCGGCGGCGGCGCGGCGGCTTCGGAACAGCTCTACTACCAGACCCGCAAGCTGCGGGAGAAGAAGCCGGTGGTCATCGTCATGAACGACATCGTGGCCAGCGGCGGCTACATGATGTCCATGGGCGCGACCTACACCTACGCCAAACCAAGTTCTTTTGTCGGCAACGTGGGGGTCATCCTTTACTTCCCAGGAGCCCTCATCCCCAACCCTCCCGGCGAGCAGATCATGCCCACCGGACCCAACAAGCTCAACGGCGGCGGCAGGCGCTACTTCGTGGGCGTCACCGACCAGCTAAAGCAGGCCTTCGCCTACATCGTGACCAGCGAACGGGGCGGCAAGCTGAGGATGTCCCGGAACGAGCTGTTGCAGGGTAAGATCTACACCGGGGTCGAGAGCGCGAACACCGGGCTGGTCGACGCCGTTGGCGGTGACGCCGACGCCATCGAGAAGGCCGCCCAGCTTGCGGGAGTCTCCAACTACGGGTTGGTGGACGTGAACACCGAGGTGTTCCGGGCCTTCAACCAGCGGTTCAAGAGGATCATCGAGCCGCTGCAGAGCGGGGGGGACAGTGACCAGTGGCCGGTGGTAAGCGGCCAGTGGATGGCTGCCGGCGACCAATCATTGGATACTGGACACCAGCCACTAGCCGGCGGCCGCCAGCCACTGGACTACATGCGCCGCTACATGCTCCCGTCTGGGATGGGCGAGGAGCAGGAGCGGGCCCTGCCCGGCTTCCCGATGAAGGTGAACGGGCCCAAAGTCTACTACCTCTACGTGGGGCCCGAGCAGTAATATGTGGCGTCTCATCATCGTCCCGGTCCTGGCCGTCATCGTATTCGCGGCGTCATATTTCTACTTCTACACCGGCAGCGGCTACAGCGCGCCGCCGTCCCCGGAGGCCCCGGAGGCCCACCTGACCGCCCCGGTTTCCACGGTTGGGGACTTCGAGGACGACCCCAAGGCCAGTGTCGGCACCCTGGTGGTGGACGGGCTCCACGGCAACAACATGTCCAGGGCGGAGCTTTCAGCCTTCCTATCCCTTGTCTCCGACCGCGGCTATGAAGTGAAGGTGCTGGGGGAGTCGGCCCGGTTCGGCGGGTTCCTGAGTTCCGACCCTTCGGTGAGCTTCAAGCGGCTGGAGGAGGAGTTGCGCGGGGCCGACAGCCTGCTGGTGGCCGTGCCCCAGGACCGCTACAGCCCCGGTGAGATAGACCTGGTGGAGGAGTTCGTCGCCCGCAAGGGCGGGAAGCTGCTCATGATCGGGGACACCACCCGGAGAAACGAGGTCAACACCCTGGCGGGCCGCTTCGGGGTGTCATTCCAACCCGACTACCTGTTCAACACCGTCGAGTACGACCTGAATTTCCAAAACGTCATCGTGAGGGACTTCCTGCCCAGCGAGATCACAAGGGGCGTGGGACAGATTTCCCTCTATTCCACAAGCTCCATCAAGGGACCCAAGCCGGGCCTGGCGGTGGCCGACGGCAACACGCGTTCCTCCATGTCCGAGTCGCCGGGACCCTTCTATCCCCTGGTGCAGGCCGGGGATGACCGGGTGCTGGCCCTGGGCGACCTGACATTCATGGTCCCGCCGAGGAACTCGGTGCTGGACAACAACCGGCTCCTGGCCAACATAGCCGATTTCCTTACCGAGTCGGAGAGGGAGTTCACGCTGTCGGACTTCCCCCACTTCTTCAGGGGCGGCGTGGACATACTACTGGGGAGGCCCGAGCTTCTGGACCTGTCCTCCGGCCTGGGGGAGGACATCTCCGATGCCACGGCGGCTACGGCCAAGGTGGCCACGGCGGAGGACATTTCCCGGGAGGCGGTGTTCCTTGGCCTCTACGAGGACGCGGCGGAGGTGGCCCAGTACCTTCAGTTGGCCGGGGTCCAGGTAGATGGGATAGAAGGCAGCCTGCGCACCCCCTTCACCGCCGACATGGACACCCCGGACACCGGGGTCATTCTGCTGCACGCAACCGATGAGCGCCGCGTCTTGGTGGCGCTGGCCGACTCCCAGGAGTCCCTGGACGAGTTGGTGTCCCAACTCAGGTCCGGCGGCTTCCGCGCGGGGCTGGTGGGTGATTTTGTAGGAGTGTACCGTTTCAAATGATAATCACCAGGCGGGTCACCCGCTTGTTCGCTGTGTGCTCAATCCTGCTCCTGGCCTTGGCCTGCACGGCCCAGCAGAGGGCGGAGCCGTTTTTGCCGCCGGAGCCCACCGCCGCGCCGGACATCGCGGCCACCGTCACGGCCCGGGACCGGGCCCTGCCCCAGGGAGGCCCGGAGCCCAAGCCGGTGCCCGCCAGCGTTAGCCAGGCTGCCAGCGAGTTCGCCGCGTCCTACGCCGCGCTCTCCCAAGAATGGGACGGGGTACACCGGGACCTGGACACATGGCGGCAGGGTCTCACTTCCTGCGACGCAAGCTCGGTGCAGGTGGCCTTGCGAGGTTTCTCCGGCGATTTCAGCGCCGTTTCCCGCGCCGCCGCCAGCCTCTCCCGCCACCCGTCGGTCAGGGGTATGTCAGACCAGCTAATTGAAGCCGCCCGGCAGGAAGAAACCGCCCTTCGCCGGTTGCGGGACACCTGGCAACCCGGAGAGTCGGGACCCGCGCCGGAACCCGCGTCTTCTTCGTTTGGGAATGGCGGTAACGGCGATGGCAAGGGAGACCCGGACAAGGATGACGCCAACGGAACGGCCTTGCCCGCGCTCCAACCCGGATTCGAGGGTGTGGCCCAGGCCCGCGCCAACGCGCTGTCTCTCAGGCAGGGTGTGGCGGACCAGCTAAGCGACCTGCAAGACATGACCGGCGCGGACGCCGAGGCCCAGGTAGTGGCCTTCGCCACCGCTTTCGACTCCCTCAACAGCCAGTGGGACCGGTTCCACGAGGACTACGACACCTTCCGGGCCACCCAGCCGTCGATGACGCCCGAAGGGAGCCTGGAAGGCTTGAACCAATTGGTGGACCAACACCGTGAGCTGGTCTTGCTCCACAGGTCCGTGCCCTCCGGGGCCAATACCCGCTACGTGTCCGACGTGCTGGCCGGCGCGGTGCAGGATGAGGACTCGGCCCTGCGCCGGTTGCGCGGTTCCTTCCAGCAGGGAGGGGACGCCGAGGGCAAGGCCGGCGGAGACTCCGCGTCTGGGTTGTTCTCGGGCCTGTTCGGACTGCCTGTTCCGGGAGACGCGGTGGCAGAAACGCCGGAGAATGGGGAGGGTGGTATGGAAGAGACTCCCACGCCCACCCCAGCGCCCGAAGGCAACGGCCCCCCGGACGTAAAGGTGAGCATCCAGGCTGGGGACCCCGGCCTGTTCGACGCCTTTGACGAGCAGTTGGGCCTTAGCAACCAAGCCCGCCGGGAAGCGGGCCTCGCCCTGGCCGGAGCGGTGTCCGCCGCTTCCGCCGACAGCCGGGCGGAGGTGACCAGCTTCACCATCGGGCATGACGGCTTGGTGCGCAGTTGGGACGGGTTCCACGGCGATTACGATAGTTGGATTGCCGCCGAGGGTGGCTGCGACCGGGCCGCCGCGACCGCCGCCATCGGCGGGTTCGCCCTGCGAATGGGGGAGATCGCCGCGTCGGCAAGGCAACTGCCCAAGGCAGCGCCGCTGCGCCCCCTGGGGGAACTGACGGTCGAAGCCGCCCAGCGCGAGGAAGAAGCCCTGAGAGGGTTGCGCGGCGGCTGGAGCCCCTTCGACGCCTCGGTCTACCAGGGGCTGGACCGTGAGATCACCGCCTCGGGCAAGATGAGACGCCAAGTCTCCCTGGGAATCCTGGAGCTGCTGGAGCGGTACGGGGGTCCGCCCTCACCCTAGCCCTCTCCCGAGGGGAGAGGGGACTATCGCTGACTCCCGGACCGGTGCTGGGGTAGAGTCGGGCGGGTTGGCGGGGGTTAGGTAAGGGTCGGCCGGGTTCGCGGAGGTTAGCGGTAGACCTTTCTGGGCCCGACGGTCTTCATGTAACCTTCATAGTTGCGGCGTGTCTCAGGGATGGAGTCGCCGCCGAACTTCTCCATAAATGCGTCGGCCAGCACCATCGCAACCATCGCCTCGCCAATGACTCCGGCAGGGGGCACCTGGCAAACGTCGGAACGCTCAAAGTGGGCCTGCACCGGTTCCCCCGTGTCCAGGTCGACCGAGGGCAACGGGTTGCGCAGAGTGGCGATGGGTTTGATTGCGAACCTGGCTATGACGGGCATCCCCGTGGTCATCCCGCCTTCGGTACCTCCGGAACGGTTAGTATTGCGTTGCCAGGGGTTGTCCGGGTCGGTCACCGGCTCGATGACGTCCTGAAACTCAGAGCCGCGCCTGCTGATGGCCGCCCAGCCTTCACCGATGGAAACGGCCTTTACGGCGTTAATGGACATGAGAGCCTGTGCGATGCGGGCGTCGATTTTGCGGTCCCAGTGAACGTGGGAACCAAGACCTATGGGCACGCCTTCGGCCACTACTTCCACCGTACCACCGACAGTATCCCCGGCTTCCTTCGCCTCGTCGATTTCGACCATCATGCGGGTAGCGGCTTCCGCATCGGCGCAGCGAACCGGCGATTCCTCCACCTCGTCCCAATCAACGGTCCCCTGGGGCTCCGCCCAGACCGGTCCGATTGAGATGGCATGGCTGTGCAACTTGATTCCGAATTCCTCCAGCAAACGCATGGATATCGATCCCGCGGCTACCCTGGCGGCCGTCTCCCGGGCGCTGGCCCGCTCCAGGGAGTTGCGCACGTCGTCGAAACCGTACTTCATGGTGCCTGGCAGGTCGGCATGGCCGGGTCGAATTCGGGTGACGCGGGCATTCCGGCCTTCCTGAGATGGGTTCTCCACGTATTCGACGGCCATAGCTTCTTGCCAGTTGACCCAGTCCTTGTTTTCCATAGTCATGCCGATGGGACTCCCTAGGGTGTACCCGTGGCGCACGCCGGAAATTATGCTTGCCCGGTCCTGCTCGATGAGCATCCGGCCGCCCCGGCCATAACCCCGCTGCCTGCGAGCTAACTGGACTCCGATATAGTCTTCGCTAATTGGCAATGCAGCCGGGACACCTTCGACGATTATTACCAGGCCCTGTCCATGAGACTCGCCAGCCGTGAACCAACGGATCATATCGTGTTCTCCAAACACCAGATAGGGGAACGGGACATAGTACCAGGGTCGTTCGATTGTCCGTCTGAACTGTGATTTCTCTGATTCCGGGATTTATATGATTGGAAATCATCCGAATCCCAAAATCCTGTGAATCCTGGTTCGGACAATTGGGCCGACAATCGAATGACCCTAGACATAGTACGGCGGTGCCCGGCAGTCCTCAGCGGGACGCCATAGCCCGGGTTGCCGCTTCCAGCATCACATCCACTGGGGCGGGCTGACCGGTCCACATCTCGAAGGAATCCGCACCCTGGTACACCAACATATGAATCCCGCCCAGGCACTTCGCGCCCGCGGCGTTGGCCTCTCGCAAGAGGGGGGTGTCCAGGGGATTATATACCAGGTCGTTGACCAGGGCCGTGGAAGGAATTTGCTCGCGGGAGAGGGGGGAGCCCGCCTCGTCGGGGCCGTGGCTCATGCCGACGGAAGTACAGTTGACGATTAGCGCGGCCGCCGATGCGCCAACATCCAGACCGGGACCGGTTAATTCAATGGCGTTGGCCTGAACGCCACCGGCCAAGGCTAGCTCGGCCAGCCGTTGGGCCCTTGCCAACGTGCGGTTCGCAATGGTCAGGTGTCCCACACCCTGCCTGACGAGGGCGAGGACAACGCCTCGAGCCGCGCCGCCCGCTCCGAGAATGAGGACCCGGCGTCCGGCTGGATCCAACCCGCCGACCTCCCGGAGCGCCCGCAAAAAGCCGGAGCCGTCAGTGTTGTGACCCGTGAGCATTCCGTCGCGATTGACGATGGTGTTCACCGCCCCGGCGCTGGAGGCCCATTCATCCACATGGTCCAGATGCACGACAACCGCTTCTTTATGAGGAACGGTGACGTTTATGCCAAGGACGCCAGGTGAACGAAGCTGCCGGACGAATTCTCCCACGTCCTCGGGCGCGACCTGGTAGGCGCGGTACGAAGCATCGATACCCAGATGGTCCAACGCCGCCTGCTGGAACAGTGGCGATATGGAGTGTCCTATAGGGTCACCGATTATCCCCAGATTGCTATCCACGGGGTCCCACATCCATGAGCGGACTGGTTAGCTCTCTAGCTGGGCCAGGATTTCACCAAGCCGCTGGCTCGTTTCTTGGAGAGACTTCAATCGTTCCTGTTCGGTCGCCACGACGTCGGGACGCGCCTTGGCCAGGAATTCGGGTTTTGAGACCAGGTTGGATACCCGGTCCAGGTTTCGCTGGCAGTCTTCAAGCTCCTTGCGCAGCCGCTGAGCTTCGGTAGGCAGGTCAACCACGCCCTCCAGGGGAAGGCGCACCACCAGGGGGTTGATTAGGAGGGTAATCCCTTTCGGCTGGCCGGTACTCGTGGAGCCGGCGGAAACGATGCTCAACGGCTCGATTCTCGTCAGGCTGCGGATGACTTCCGCCTCTTCCTCAATGGCGTTCTGAAGACCGTCCGCTTCCACAACCGCTTCCAGGTATTGGCCGGGGGGAATTCGTAATTGGGCACGGGTGTTCCGGACCGCCCTCACGGTCTGCATCACCAGGGAAATTTCGCTTTCGGCCTGGCTGTCCTCGTAACCCTCGGTCACCTCGGGGTAGGTGGAGACCATTATCGACGGCGAAAGTTCACCCTCCGAAGGCAATAGGTCCACCAGATTCTGCCATATCTCTTCGGTGATAAACGGCATAAATGGATGGAGTAGTCTAAGTGTACGTTCGAGCACATGAGCCAGTGTGGGCAGCGGGGAGGGAGCCACACCGGAGCGAGTGCGGATTTTGGCCATCTCGATGTACCAATCGCAGAAATCGTTCCAGATGAAGTCGTAAAGCTGCTGCTGGGCCTCTCCTAGCTCGAAGGTCTCCAGGGAACGGCTCACCCCTTCAATAGTGCGGTTGAGCCTTCCGACGATCCACCGGTCCTCCCGGTGCTCCGGCCGGTAGCCATCTGACCACGGCCCCATACCGGTCTGGCCGTCAACGCTGGTCATGACGAACCGCGCCGCGTTCCAGACCTTGTTTGCGAAATTGCGCGCCGATTCCAACTTGCCTTCGGTGAGACGCAAGTCGTTGCCGGGCGCGGTGCCGGTGGTCAACGCGAACCGCAGGGCATCGGTGCCGTACTTGTCGATGAGTTCCAGGGGGTCCAAAACGTTGCCCCTGGTCTTGCTCATCTTCGCGCCCGAGCCGTCCCGGACCATTCCATGCAAGAACACCGTGCGGAAGGGGACTTGTCCCGTGTTTTCCAGCCCCATCATTATCATCCGGGCGACCCAGAAGAAAAGGATGTCGTACCCGGTTTCCATCACCGCCGTAGGGTAGAAATAGTCGAGGTCGTCGGTCTTGGCGGGCCAACCGAGGGTGGAGTGGGGCCATAGGCCAGAGCTAAACCAGGTGTCCAGGACGTCGGGGTCCTGATGTATGTCCACCGAGCCGCAGGAGGCGCAGCTTGACGGGTCTTCCATGGCCGAGGTCTGCTGCCCGCAGGCGGCGCAGTACCAGACCGGGATCCGGTGCCCCCACCAGAGCTGGCGGCTGATGCACCAGTCCCGTATGTTTTCCAGCCAATTGAGGTAAACGCGGGTGAATCGTTCGGGGACGATGTTGATATCCCCGTTGGCGACGGCGGCGTATGCCCGTCCCGCGATGCTGTCCGGTTCGTCGTGATGGCCCACGTTTACGAACCACTGCAGGCTAATCAACGGTTCCACGACGGTACTGCAACGCTGGCATGTGCCAATGGCGTTGCTGTGATGTTCGACTTTCTCCAGCAGCCCCAGGGCATCTAGCTCCGCCGCCACGTCTTCCCTGGCCTGGAACCGCTCGAAGCCCTGGTATTTCCCGGCCTCTTCGGTCATGTTGCCGTCAAAACCGACCACATTGATGAATTCCAGGTTATGCCTAATCCCTACCTCGAAGTCCATCGCGTCGTGGGACGGAGTAACCTTCAGTGCGCCGGACCCAAACTCAGGGGTAATTCCCTCATCGCCAACGATGGGGATAATGCGCCCCATAATGGGAAGGGTTACGCTCTTCCCAACAAGATGCTTGTAGCGTTCATCTTCGGGGTGAACGGCTACCGCGGTGTCGCCCAGCATGGTTTCCGGGCGGGTCGTGGCCACGGTGATGTAGGAGTCGCCGCCACCGGTTGAAGCATCGCTCAATGGATAGTGGATGTAATATAGGAGCCCATCTTGCTCTTGATATTCGACCTCTAGGTCGGACAGGGCGGTGGCGCAGCGAGGACACCAGTTGATGATCCGTTGGTGGCGATAGATGAGACCCTTGTTGAAAAGGTTGACGAAGGTAGTGCGGACCGCTTCGACGGGACCGGGGTCCAGGGTGAATCTAAGTCGCGACCAGTCGCACGAGGCTCCGAGCCGCTTGTGCTGCTCGTCAATGGTGTTCCCGTAAGTCTCAACCCATTCCCAGACCCTTTCCTGAAACTTTTCCCTGCCGATCTCGTGCCTGCTGGTCCCCTCGCTGGCGAGCAACCGTTCGACCACCCACTGGGTTGCAATGCCGGCGTGGTCCTTACCCGGCAGCCACAGTGTGGGTTCACCAAGCATACGGTGCCATCGGGTGAGGATGTCTTGCAGCGCGGCGGTAAGGGCGTGCCCCAGGTGGAGTTCCCCGGTAACGTTGGGCGGGGGCATGATGATGGTAAACGGCTGGGAACCGGGCGTTATTTCCGCAGTAAAATAACCGCTGGACAACCAGTTATCGTAGACTCGGCGCTCCACCGCCGCGGGGTTGTATGCGCTGGGAATCTTGGAAGAGGGGGAGGCGGTCATGAGGGCTCCTTGCGTCCGGCGGGGAGGATATCGACTTACCGGCAGATCACTACGAAATTCGCCTTTTATTCAATATACCACATACCACCCGCTGACTCCGGGAGTCTATGAGCAATTGTAAGCCGGACACCCGGGCCCGCGAAGAGACCTATAGGCCGAAAGCCTGCTTGTAGCTGAGACTCATGCGGCGGGTCTCTGAGTTGATGTTCAAGATCAGGACGCTTATCTGTTGCCCGGAATAAACGCACTCTCTCGGGTTCTCCACCCGGCGCTGAGACAACTCTGAGATGTGAACAAGCCCTTCGATTCCCTCATCCAGTCTTACGAACGCGCCGAAAGGAACGATGTTGGTGACCGTGCCTTCAACCAACTGGCCGGCCCGGTAACGGTCGTGGACCGTGTCCCAGGGTTCAGGTTTCGTCCGCTTCAGGCTTAGCGTCAGCCGTTGCCTTTCTTGGTCTACGCGCAACACGGCGACTTCGACGGTCTCGCCCACGCTTACGATTTCGTCAGGCGTGCCGATCATGGTCCAGGAGAGTTCCGAGATGGGGATCAGGCCGTCTATGTCGCCCAGGTTGACGAACGCGCCAAACTCCCGTATCGACGAGACGGTGCCGGAAAGGAGTTGCCCTTCTTCCAGGTTCGCGAGCATACGCGCCTGGGCATCGGCGCGGCGACGCTGCCAGATGGCCCGTTCCGAGAAGATCAAACGGTCGCCGTCGCGGTCCAATTCCAGAATATTGAATTCGGCTTCCTGATCGAGGCGGCTTGCCACCGCCTCTTCCCGGTCCACGCCTTGCACCGGAGCCAACTGGGAGAACGGCGCGAAACCCCGAATGCCTTGCCAGTCCACCACCAGGCCGCCGCGATTTTGTCCCGTAACCCGGCCCGTTACCGTAGCGCCGTCGGCAAATAGCTGTTGTAGTTCCTCCCACCGCTGTTCCTCCAAGGCCTCGTCCACCGAGAGGAGGAGCATTCCGTCCGGTCCGAGCCCGCCCAGAATGGCGACGGAGACGCTTTGGCCCGGCGTTAGACCTTCGCGTTCCGCCGGGTCCAAGAGGCGCATTTCCTGGGAGAGGACCATTCCTTCCATCTTTTGGCCGACGCTAACGACGATCCCTTCGTCGTCCCGCCGGACTACCTCGCCTAAAACAACGTCACCTCGACGATAGGTCCGAGGGGCCAATTCCTCCTCGGCGATATCCGACATCTGAGAAAGGGTCTCGGCGTCAACTTCTTGCACAGCCGCACACACTCCTTACCACCCACACGACTTTTGGGGAGTTGCTCAATGGCGCCGGCCAAAAGGCGCTAGTCTATCCTGCACTGGGAACCCGGCCGGCGTGGAATCGCTTTGGATATTCTTGAATATTCTACGTACGAGCCCTCATGCTTCGATGTATTCGAGCCCAGGGTCCCGCACTTGCTCCAGCTCGTGCAAACGCTGGATGCCTTTTCTGGTGTCGCTGGCAACCCTGGCGGGGTCCCACATGTCGACCCTGCGTTTGAAAAGCCAGTAAGTGAATTGCTTCATGGTGGAGAGGGAGTACTTGCGTTCGCGCCCCAGGTGTTGCAGACGGCGAAACTCGTTCAGGAGATTGGTCCTGGTGTCCCCGTACAAGTGGGCGAAGGCCTCTTCCACCAGGTCTTCACTGTCGGCATAACACCGGGCCAGGTGCCGCTTCCGCACCTCCTCCTCCACCGCGAGTTGCAGGGCTTCTTCGACGACGACACCGTACCAGTAGTTCAGGTAGGCCGGGTACTTGCTGGAACCCAGAAGTTCCTTGAACCGTTCCGGGTCGATTTCAACAGGCAATCTGCCTTCGAAGAGCAACCGCTCCCGGTCTTCCGGACCAATAACAATCCACGGGACCGAAGAGCCCAGGTCATCGAATAGCCTCTCCGCCAACACCAGCCAATCGAAGGCTTCCCCAAGAATCAGGTAGTCGTAGGTGCGGTCCCCGTAGATCTCTCGAGGCAGCGTCCAGAGGGCCATGGCTTCAAGAATCGCCTCATACCACGGAGCGCCGTCTCGCACGGCCTTCCTGAAGTGCAGAATTGCCTCGGGAACGCTCTCCGAGAGGTCCGTATGGGAGGGGTCTATGACCTCCGCTTTCGGGTCCATCAGGTGGCGTCCACCGGGGCCGCGCCGTCAAACACGGAGAGGCGGTGTGGTTTGGGTGTACGTATGAAGGAGAGGAACCGGTCGAGGGGGAGGGTGTTCAGGATGTTTCCTGGTCCGCACCAGGCGCGGCGGGCAACGGCGACCCCGAACCTGCGGTTAGCCAACTGGGTATGCCGGTGCGAGTCGGTACTGATTACCAGGGGCACTCCCAACTCCCGAGCCCGGTACGAATGAGTGTCCTTGAGGTCCAGCCGTTCCGGCGCGGAGTTTATTTCCAAGGCGGTGCCGGTATCTCGCGCTGCCTTCAGCACAGCCTCCGGATCGAATTGGATGGGTGATCTTGAACCCAGCAACCGGGTGGATAGATGGCCGATAATGGTAACCGACGGATGCTGCATGGCCTGGATGATTCGCCGGGTCATGGTCTGCTCATCCTGGCCCATAGCCGAATGTACCGAGGCCACCACAACATCGAGCTGGGCCAACAAGTCGTCGGGGTAGTCTAGCGTGCCGTCGGCGCGGATGTCCACCTCGGAACCGCAGAGCGCGGTAATCGGGTAGCGGCCATCCAGCGACCGCAAGATTTCCGTTTGCTGGGCCAACCTCTCGTTGGACAAACCATTGGCGATTCTCAGGCCGGAGGAATGGTCGGTAAGGGCCATGTATTCGTAGCCCTGGGCCGCCGCCGCTTCAACCATGACCTCGATGGGGTCGTTCCCGTCGCTCCAATCGCTGTGTAAGTGCAGGTCTCCGCGGAGGTGCTTTTCCTCCACCAGGTCAGGCAGGGACGCGGACAGGGCCGCGTCCAACTCCCAGACCCCCAGCCGGAGCTCGGGTGGAATGTACGGCAGTCCCAACCTAGCGTAGAAGGACTCTTCATCGTGGAAATACTCGACCCGGCCTGTGGCAACATCGGTGATCCCGTATTCATTCAGGGACAGCCCCATGTGGTTGGCGAAATCGCGGAGGCGGAGGTTGTGTTGCTGGCTGCCGGTGAAATACTGGAGCATCGCGCCGAAGGATCCGGGTTCTCCGATCCTCAGGTCCACCTGGATTCCCGGCTCCACCACAACGCTGGTCTTCTTCGAGCCGTTGACCAGCACTTCACGGACCTGGGGCAGAGCGGCCAACGCCGCACCAACTTGCTCGTGATCTCCGGACGGCCCAATGAGGTCGATGTCCCCGATGGTCTCCTCCCACCGTCGCAAGCTGCCGGCGGGGTACAGCCCGCCCCCGAGCTGGGGGCATTGGGCGTGGAGGGCTGCGGCGACCTCTTCGGCCACCTCCAAAGCCTGCCCGATGGGCGTGCGTTCGTCCTTGGTCCTCATGGCCTGGATGTGCCGGAGGAGAGAATCGGCAGCCTTCTTGCCCATCCTGGGCAGGGTGGCGACCCGGCCATCCACCACGGCCTGTTCAACCTGTTCAACAGTGCTAACGCCCAATTCTTGGGCCAGGAGCATAGCGGTCTTGGGTCCTATTCCGGGGATGTCCATCAGGTCGAGGACGCCGTGGGGTGAAGAGGCCACCAATTTGTCATAGGTGGAAACGTGGCCGGTGTCCAGCAGCTCGCGAATCTTGTCGCTAATCGCCTTGCCGATTCCGGGGACCTTTTTGAGGTCCGTACCTTCGAGCACCGCGGATTCTAGGGAAAAGGGGAGGTGTTCGATGGTGCGCGCTGCCCTCTGGTAAGCCCGAATCTTGAATATGGAGTCGCCCTGCATTTCCAGGAGGACTGCCATGTTCTCGAATAGACCGGCTATTTCATCGTTGCTTACGGGCATTGTTCGGGCCTGGATACCGCTTTCGCTCTCACCGCGTGGAGGAGGTGTGTTCGGTGATTTCCACACTTCCTTCGCCCTGGAGTTCTTCCACCAGGTGGCTCATCACGGAAGACAGGTAGGACGCGCCGCTGATCGCCTCGGGGTATCCCATTCGGGTGGGGCCAACCACGCAGATAGTACCCTTCAACTCGTCCAGGAGACCATACCGGCAGAGAATAACCCCAAAGGAGTGTAGAGCCTCGTTACGGTTCTCAGCCCCAATGTATATGGCCACATCGTCTTCGCGAGGGGCTTCGGATATCAAGGTTTGCTGCAAAACGCGCTCTTCCAACATCTCAACCAGTTCCCCGGCCCGGCCGCTTTGGGAAAACTCGGGTTGATTGAGCAGGCGGCGCAACCCGTCCATGTGGTGCTCTTGCAAGCTGCCGGTAGCCGCCTCACGCATCATCGCGCCCGTGTCCCGCTTGACCCGCTCTTCCAGGGAGGTCAGTTCCAGGGGATTGGCCTCTATGTCGTGATAGCTGAGCCCTGCCAGGGTTTCGTTCAGCTTGTTCGCGGACCGGTCCAGTTCATCCTGCCCCATGCCTTCGTCCAGGGGAAGCAACCGGCGGAGCAGGCGGGCTTCCTGCAGGACCACGATCAACAACCCCAGGAACTCCTTGACGTAGACAAGCTGAATCTGCTTGAGCCGGGGAGATTGCGCCATGGGGATGGTTACGATACAGAGGTTTCCGGTGATCCTGGATAGCATCGAGGCGCACTGTTGGCACCAGGCGTCTGTGTCCGGCTCTGTCCGGTCGAAACCTGCGTGGATCTGCCGGCGGACTCCGGCCGGCAACTCCGGCACGCCGCCCAAAGACTCCACGTAGTGGCGGTAACCCATGTCGGATGGTATGCCGCCCGACGACACGTGAGGCCGGGAGATATAGCCTTCCTCAGTCAACTGGGACATGGCGTTCCGGACCGTAGCCGGGCTGACCTTGGACGACGAGAGACGGGCGATGTCTTCCGAGGCCACCGGGCTGGCGGTCTGGACGTATTGACCGACCAGTATCTTCAGAACGGACGTTGCTCTTTGCGACAGCATAGACCCACCATCGGACCGAGCTGATACCCTCGCTCGTCCGGCATCAAGCCTGGACAAAAACGATCTTACACTCGTTGACCCTAACTTCTACCCATTATTATACTACTATAACAGGGGTCCAATACCTGCAATACACGATAGCTGTACTGATGAAACTCCACGGAATTTACCTTCATCCCAGCTTTCCACCGCGCGGATGAAGGAATTTGGCGCCCTCTCGGGATAGGAAAGGGTTGGGTGAGGGCGCGTGATACGAGCCGCGCATGGGTGGACGGGAGGAATGAATGGACATCACTTGGCTGGGTAACGCTTGTTTTCGATTGTCGGCTGACGACGTGGTTGTCGTGACCGACCCTTTTCCCGAATCGGTGGGGTTGCGGCCCGACATGAGACCGGCAACTGTGGTCACAGTCAGCCACCGGGACCCCAACCGTAGCAATTGGAAGGATGTGCCCGGCAATCCCAAAGTGTTCGCCGCTCCGGGGGAGTACGAATACAGAGGGATCGGGGTACGGGGGGTTATGACCCCTCTGCCAGCCGACACCCCCCAAGAGGACCGAAGGGTTGCATTCGCAATCGAGATCGGCGGCGTGACCGTTTGCCACATGGGGAGCGTCAACTCCCCTCCCACGCCATCTCAGATTGACGAGCTATCCCCGGTAGACGTGCTGCTGATCCCCGCCGGCGGTGGAGGCACGATGGGAGTGGAGCAAGTGTTCCAGACCATGCAGGACCTGTCACCCAAAATCGTCATTCCCATGGGAGACAACGTCCCCGCGGTAGCGGGAGAGGCCTCGGCGCAGCCCCAGGGAATGGAGGCGTTCGTGCGGAGGATGGGCCTGGACGACGTGAGCCCACAGCCCAGGTTAGTAGTCACCAATTCAAATCTGCCCGCGGACATGCGCGTTGTGGTCCTGTCACCCAGGGCGCGCGCCACTTAGCGCCCGGTCTTCTATGCAACAGTCAAAGGCGTGGAAAGGCCAAATGCCGGACAGGCGGCGGGAAACGTTCGCCCTAGCGGCGGGCGTAAGAGCCGGACATGCCGCAAAGCGCAATTTGAGGATAGGTGTTGAGACAACGCCTATCCTCAAACATGGGGCTCCGGATATAAAGGCCGGTGGCCGCGAACAGGACGGAATCAACCTCCCCGACGCTCTCCGGCCCGCTTCGGGGAGTTAGCCGGGATTGTGCTTGTCGATCAGCGCAACCACTCGGGAGTCCAAATCGCCCAACTCCACGCCGGCGTCGGCGCGGGCGACGCCCAGATGGGCCGCTCTCTGGATCTCCTCCCAGTCCGGCTCAAGTTCCCATTCGTCCCGTAGCTCTTCGAGTAATGCTTCTAAGGAGTCTCGATCGAACATGGCGGTATTTCTGAACCTCCGTGATTGGGATGGGTTTGTAGTCCGACTTACTGGCCTCGGTCCACGTCTTCCTGGCAGGCTTGGAGAAGCGGCTGGCCTCTCCAACGCTGGGATGACATCACCATCTGAGGCGAGAAATAGTCTACTATCTTCCGAAGCTGAGGGCAAGTCTAAGACCAACTTTTGCGCCGTCTCAGAATGGGGCATATCCGCGCCAAGTGTTAACGCTTAGTTATTGAATTGCTCCGGATATGTTGCTCAATTCGCCTTCTCTGGCCGAAATAGAATAGCATCAGGCCCAAGGGCATCGCCAATATCAATACGGCGAGAGTCAATACGATTGTCCACGGGCCCACGCCAAACATGTGGTCGATGAGGTCCTTGATCCAGATCAGAAGGTCGGGACTGGCCGCGTCCGCGTGGTGGCCCGCCACCGAAGTTAGAAATACCCACATGGCAGACTCGCGGTCAGCCCGGCGCCGCGGCCGCGTACGCCGCCGTTTGGTAGCGCACCGAGTACTTTCGCTCCTTAATCGTAAAGGCGGCGAAAGCGGCCGGGAACAGCAACGATCCTGCGATGGCGAAGGGCAGGGTGTAAGAACCTGTCACATCGTAGAGGATACCGGCCAGCAGAATGCTGGACGCACCGCCTAGCTGGTGGAACAAGAACGAAATGCCGCCGATGGTCCCGAGGGCCCGCAAGCCGTAGATATCCGCCGTGAGTGTGGTGGTGGGAGGGTTGGTGGCGATCCAGGACGTGCCGGCCACCACCGCGAAAATCCAAAGCCCCACTTCTCCCGGCACCGTCAACAGGATTACGTAAGCCAGCCCCCTCGTGAAGTAGGTCCCCGCCAGCAGGTTCTTGGCGCTAAAACGGTCCGACAAGAACCCGACGCTAACGCTGCCAATGGTGTTCATGAACATCATGACGCCGAAAATCAGAGCCGCTTTTGAGCCGGGGATGCCCTGGTCGGCGGAGAAGGCGATGAAATGGAAGGAGATTATGGCGGTGGTGGTGCCACAGACCGTCAGGGCCCCGCTCAGTTGCCAGAAAGGCGGGGAATGGAGCGACTCGGACCACTTTTCGACCTCAAGCGGCCCTTTCTTTCGGGCTCCGGCGTCGGCCTGGGCACGCTCTGGAGGGTCGGGGTCACCGTCGGGTTGCAGTCCCATTTCCCCAGGGTCGTCGCGCAGGACAAGTAGTGCGAGAGGCGCGGCCAAGACCAGGATAATCAGCCCCATGGCCGCCCAGGCCCAACGCCAGTCCGCGGCTTGGATCAGGTAGACGGCGAAGGGCACCATAATAAGGCCGCCCAGGGAGACTCCGCCGGTGTTCAACCCCATCACGGTGGCGCGCCTGCGCCGGAACCACCTGGCCAAGAGCGCCCCGGTATTCGTGGTGGATGCCCCGCTGAGAGCAATGGAAGAGACTAGGCCAAACATGAAGACCAGGAAGAAGAAGTGGAACGTGAAGCTCAGCAGCGCGGTGGTAACTCCGAGAACCACCAGGCTGATTCCGATGACCCTGCGCCCGCCGAGGATGTCCAGCACGCGCCCCATGAACGGTTGGGATAGACCGCCCACCAGAAACCCGACGAACCCAGCCGCCGAGATGGTGCTGCGGTTCCAGTCGAATTCCGCCTCCATGGGAAGGACGAACGCGCCAAAGCTGGTCCGCGCTCCGTTGCTGACGACAGAGACGAAGAAGATGGCGGCCAGGATGTACCAGCCGTGGAAGACCGTTTTAGGCTGAGCGCTGGGTTGAGTCATGGCGCATTGGCCATCCTATGTCGAATGGGCAAACCGAGGCCCGGATCAACCACTCGCTGGGGCAGCGGCCATCGCTGGAGCCTGGTACCGGGCGGAGTATTTCTTCTCCTTGATGGTGACAGACGCGATGGCGGCAGGGAAGAGGAGCGCGCCCGCGATGAAGAACGGGACCTGGTAGGAACCGTAGTGGTCGTAAAGCACCCCCGCCAACAATACGCTGGCGGCCCCGCCCAGTTGGTGGAAGAGGAAGGACACACCGGCGACCGTCCCTAGCACCCGCAAGCCGTAGATGTCGGCGGTCAAGGATGTCGTAAGCGTGGGAGTCGCAAACCAGGAGAACCCCGCCACGACCGCGAACATCCACAGGGCGGCGTCTCCGGGCACGAAGAGAAGAAGCATGTACCCACAACCCCGCAGGAAATACACCAGCCCCAGCAGGTTTTTCCGTCCAAACCTGTCCGATAACATCCCTGACCCTACGGACCCGAATACATTCAACCCAAGCATCACGCCGAACACGGTAGCCGCCGTGTTCGGTTCAACGCCTCGGTCCAGGGCAAAGGGAACAAAATGGAACGAAAGCAAGAAGGTAGTTGCCCCGCAAACGAAGTAGGCGGCGGACATCTGCCAGATGGGCATGGAACGGAAGGACTGGCTCCACTTTTGGGCCTCCAGAGGCCCGGAGGGCCGTGTCACGGGGGCGCCCTGCGAGTCCGTAGGCGGCGCATCATCACCATCGGGCTGAAGCCCCATGTCTGCGGGATTTTCTTTGAGAAACATGTACGCCACCGGGAAAGCCAGCAGCAGTATAGCCAGCCCAAGTACAACCCAGGTAAACCTCCAATTGGTGGCGTTTAGGAGGTACATGGCAAAGGGGACCAACAGCAGGCCGCCCATCGAGGCTCCCGCCGAGCTGATGCCCATAACCGTGGCGCGGCGGCGGCGGAACCACCTGGCCAGCAGCGCGCCGGCGTTGTTCAGGCCCGATGCGCTGGAGGCGATGGATGCCACTATCCCGAACATGAAGACCAGGAAGAGAATGTGGAAGGTGAGGCTTAGCAGGGCGGTCGAGAGCCCGATAACAACGATTCCGCAGAGTATCACCCTGCGTCCACCCGTCATGTCGAACAGACGGCCCAGGAAAGGCTGTGAGAAGCCGTTGACCAGCGCTCCCATCACCCCGGCCAGCGAGATGGTTGTGCGGCTCCAGCCAAACTCGTCGCTCATGGGGACAATGAAATTCCCCATTGCGCTGCGGGCGCCGGTGGATACCAGAGCTACGAAGAACACCGCGGCGACGATGTACCAACCGTAGTAGATACCCCGTTTTCCGCTGGATGATTGGCCCGTTGTGCTCAAGAACGCCTCAATAGGGGCGGTTTTGCGGTCCCGGCGCCGCCGGAAACGTGGGCTGCGAATGACGGTTTGACTGTCGCGGCTATGCTAACACGTTCCCAAGTCACAGTACCAGCGCGGCGTAACCGCGTAACTGTTCAGACTCGATGAGGCGGATTGGCTGAATCTCACATCGGGCATCTCTGTGATAATCCTCTTGACATGTCCCGCCCCCGCCATCCGTCATTCCCGCGCAGGGAGACCTTTGCGTAACCTTCCGCGACTCCCGCGAAAGCGAGATTCCAGAGTGCGCCCAGATACGTAGGACGCCCTCACCCTAACCCTCTCCCGGAGTGAGAGGGGATTATTCAAAGGTCTCCGCAGGCGGGAATCCAGAAATGCCAATGATAGTGACAGTTGCTGGTTGTAAAGGCTTCTGGATTCCGGGTCAAGCCCGGAATGACGGGCTGGGGGTAAGAAAGATACACCAGGTCTGAACAGTTACGTAACCGTCTCTCTATCCCTAAGAGTCCTTCAGGGCCATGGCGTCTTGCGCCGCGCTGGTACCGGCCAGACGGCCAAACACCATGCCCGAGGACAGCCCGGAGCCTCCGGGATAATTGTAGTAGAAGAGGCCGCCCACCATCTCTCCGGCCGCATACAGGCCCGGTATGGGGTCCTGGCCGTTGGTTACCACCTGGCCGCGAGTGTCGATCTTCACCCCACCGAAGGTAAACGTGATGCCGCAGGTGACCGCGTAACCCAGGTATGGAGGTGTGTCTATGGGCTGTGCCCAGTTGGTCTTAGGGGGAGTGATTCCCACGGTACCCCGGCCATCTTTTACGGTAGGATTGTATGGAACATCTTGTTGCACCGCCGCGTTGTACTCGCTGATCGTCCTGGTCAGACCTTCGGGGTCGATATCCAGCCGGGTGGCCAGTTCCTCGATGGTGTTGGCCTCGGCCATGGTGACCTGGGGGATGTGGTACTCGTCGCGCAGGAGGTGCTTGACCTTGTCGTCGAAGATTTGGAAGCCGAGCCCCTGGGTCTGGGTCAAAAGAGCGCGCCCGTAGGTCACATAGGTGTAGTTGCGGAAGTCCGCCCCTTCGTCCAGGAACCGGTTGCCCTCCAGGTTGACTATGATCCCGAAGGGATAGGAGTGTTTCTGGAACAGTTCGGTGATCACCCGGTCGCCAAATGCGGGAGCGTTCATGTCCCAGGCAACCGCGTGACAGCTACTCCAGTGCCCGTGGGCCTGAGCGCCGATGTCCAGCGCCATCTTGATTCCGTCGCCGGTGTTGTAGGGGATCCCACGGACCTTGACCAACTCCCAGCCTGGGCCGAGATAGCGGCAGCGCATCTCGGCGTTGGCCTCGAAGCCGCCCGCAGCCAATACCACGGTCCTGCCGGATATGTCCTCGAAGCCGTCCGGGCCCAGCACGCGAAGGCCCGACACCCGCCCCATATCGTCCTGCAGCAGACTCATGCCCTGGGTAGAGTACCGGATGTCTATTCCGTCCTTCTCGGCCGCTTCGAATTGCTGATCGGACAGGCCCTTGCCCGCGCCCACAGCCTCCACCAAAAGGCCGCCCCAGAAGCGGAACTTATCGCCGTCCTTGAACGCCTGCCTTCCGTAAGACAGGACGAAACGCACGCCCTTGCTCTGAAGCCACTGCATGGTCGGCAGGGACTGGCTGACCAGAATCTGCGCCAGGTCGGGGTCTGTTAGACCCTGGGTGACCCGCATCATGTCGTCGTAGAATTGGTCCTGGTTATAACTGCCCACCTCAATGGAACCTTCCTCGGTGGGAGACATATCGGGGATCACGGTCTTGATGTCCTCCAGACCGTCGAAGGCGAACCGGATGATGCCGCCGGTGAAGTAGGTGTTGCCGCCGCGGAAGTATTCCGGGGCCTTCTCCACCACGAGAACGGACTCGCACCGTTCCTTGGCCGCGATGGCCGCGCACAAGGCCGCGTTACCGGCGCCCACTACAATGACATCGTAAGGGTCAGACATGGTAAACCTCCGCAGGCAATCGCCCGTTAAGAATTGTTGGATGGGAGCTAAGCTATGGGGACTGCTTCTATGCCTTCAAATCGCCGCATGTCCCTGTCATCTGACACAATGGTCCGGAAACCGTGCTCCAAGCAAACAGCCGCAATTTGGGCATCGAACGCTAGGTTTCCCGACACGCCAGCTTGAAGCGCCACGCGGTTGAAAATCTTCCAATACCTGTCTTCGGGCCGCAACAGGCGGACGCTGGGACTTTGCAGAAGCGAGTCAATAACTTCCAAAGCTTCGTCCAATGGCGTGGGCGAATCAAACACACCACGATGCGTAACCACACGCAGGAACTCGCCAATGCAAAACACCGGGATTGCCCAGGGAGTGTCTCCGGCGACGAGCCGACCAATCAACGTCTGCGCAGCATCGTGCTTTTGCATATCCGGACGCTGCGCATGGACCAGCACATTCGTATCAATCGCGAACGGGGGGTATGCCGTCCATTGCGTCATACAGAGACTCCCGGCTGTCGATGTTTATGCCTGGCTTGAGTTTACCGCGTGTGGTTATCCACCATAGCTCGAAGGGTAAGGAATCGCGCAGATACACCCGCAAGGCAGCCTCAACCAGCTCGGAGATGGACCTGCCGCCCTGCTCCGCCCTCTTCATGGCCGCCTGGTAAAGCCGGTCGTCAATGTCTATCGTCGTTTTCATGGGCAAGAGCATATACGCCAATACCGCAAGGTGGCAAGCAACAAGTTACAATCAACCCACAACCCAACACAACTGGATTGCAGGAGCCATAAATAATGCCCCTCCACCCGCGTTCTCTGCTGGCATTAGGCATACTTGCCCTTGCCCTCTTGCTAACTCTAGGGACAGGATGCGCCACAATCCAGACCATCACTCCCGCCCCTACGCCCACGCCTGAGTCCACGCCTGCACCCACATCCACGACTGCCGCCCCCCTGTGCCGACGCCCACTCCGGCTCCTGAGCCAACAGCCACCCCCCAACCAACGTACACCCTCCTGCCAACATACACCCCTTACCCGACGGCAACACCGCGGCCCACTCCCACGCCAACCCCAACGGCAACGCCGAGGCCCACTCCCACACCTACCCGGGTGGTTACTCTCGACGACTGGTTGGACAAAGATTTCTGGCTCAGTGCTAATGTGGCGGAAGTAATGTTGCTGCTGGACCGCAGCGCGGACATCAAAGCCAGGGACAACAAAGGAAGGACACCACTGCAACTAGCCGCGCGAAATAATGAAGAACCGGCGGTAATCGAACTTCTACTAATCGCCGGCGGGGACATCAATGACAGAAACTATGAAGGAACGACACCGCTGCACTATGCGGCGGCATATAATCAAGAACCGGCGGTCACTGAACTCCTCCTGACCGCTGGCGCAGACATCAACGACAGAAACGATGAGGGATGGACACCACTGCATGCTGCGGCGTTCAATGAAAACCCTGCGGTTACCCGGTTATTGCTGGACCGCGGCGCAAACTTCAGAGCGAGGAAGGATGACGGCTGGACACCATTGCACATGGCAGCATGGAATGAAGAGCCGGCGGTTACCCGGTTATTGCTGAATCGCGGCGCGGACCTCAAGGCTAAGAGCGATAGCGGCGGGACGCCTCTGCACAGTGCGGCGCGAAATAATGAGGAACCGGCGGTGATTAAGTTGTTGCTAGACCGAGGCGCGAACCATCGGGCAAGAACCAACTCAGGTAAAACCGCGTGCCAACTCTTGATGGAAAACAACGATGCCTTGGCCATCACTGACGCTTACGACTGGTTGTGCAAGTAGCCCCCTTCCTCCACTCCCCATCCCTCCCTCCGGGGAGTATCATACCCCCAACTAATTTGATACACCGAAATGCGGAGGGAGCGATGCGCGGCGTCACGTTTAAGGGTAATCGAGAGGCTGAGATCGTGGAGTTTCCAGACCCTCACGCGGGGCCGGGGGAGGCTGTTTTGCGAGTCCGCGCGTCGGGCTTATGCGGCTCCGACCTGCACCGGTATCGCGGCTCCGAACCAACGGTGATGATCACCGGCCACGAACCTTGCGGAGTCATCGAAGAGTTGGGCCCCGGAGCGCCTCCAGGCCTGAAGGTCGGCGACAGGGTGATGTGCCATCACTACGCGGGATGCGGCGTGTGCGAGATCTGCGCCATGGGTTACGAGCAGCTTTGCCCCCAGGGGCGCGTTACTTACGGCGGAGGCACCGGCCACGGGGCCAATGCCGATTACATCCTGGTGCCCTCACGGACCCTGGTGCAACTGCCGGAGGAGCTTTCCTTCGAAGAGGGAGCGGCCATTTCGTGCGGGACCGGCACCGCCTGGAACGGTCTGAACAAAATGGACATAAATGGGAAAGACACCGTTGTAGTATTCGGTCAGGGTCCGGTAGGTCTGAGCGGCACCCTTTCCGCCAAGGCCATGGGCGCGCGGGTGATCGCGGTCGACGTCGTCCCGGAGCGGCTGGCATTGGCAAGGGACCTGGGAGCCGATTACGTCATCAACCCATCGGAAACGGACCCGGTGCAGGCCATCCGCGACCTGACCGGCGGCGCGGGGGCTTCGGCCTCGCTGGAGACATCCGGAAACCCCACTGCCCGGCAGCAGGTATTGACCTGCCTGGCGCCGTTCGCCCGCTGCTGCTACGTGGGCGTGGGTCCTCCCGCCGAGATCGATTTCAGCCGCGACGTTATATTCAAGGTGATAACGATCTTCGGTTCGTGGACTTTCAGCAAGTCGGAATTGATCGAGATCGCCCGATTCTTCGTGGAGACCCGAGCGCCGCTGGACCGGCACATCACCCACCGCTACACCCTGGACCAGGCCATCGAGGCTTTCCAAACATTTGACGGAGCGACGACGGGTAAGTGTGTCTTCGTATTTGACTGAGGAATCTGACCAAAAGGGCGTGCTGTCAGGAGCCCGACGAGACCGCGCTCCTTGCCGAAGCGACGGTCTCATATTAAGATACACCGGGATTTGACCACATGGATTCTGTGCCCGAAGGGGGTAACGTAAGGATATGAAAGCAGCCAGACTGTCCAGCCCGAAGAACTTCGAATTCATCGACATCGACACGCCGGCTCCGGTTGACGGGGAGTGCCTGGTCAAGCTGGAACGGGTCTCGGTATGCGGCAGCGACATCCGGCACGGCTACGGGCCCATTGAACCGGAGGAACATTACCCAATGGACCCCGGCCGGCCCTGCCACGAGTTGGCGGGAGTCATCGTGGATAGCCGCACCGACGCCTACCATGAGGGCCAGAGGGTAATCGTCATCCCTTCCCGGGGCCTAGGAGGGTTGTGCGAATACGCGGTGTCCGACCCGGGGCGCATGATTCTACTGCCCGATGAGGGCAGCCTGGCCGAATGGGTGATGTGCCAGCCCTCGGGCACGGTGCTGTACTCATGCCGGCAAATGGGCAGCGTGTTGAGCAAGAACGTGGTCATCTTCGGCCAGGGCAGCATCGGCCTCAGCTTCACCATGATCACTTCACGCATGGGAGCGCGCAACGTAATCGCCGTAGACCCTTTGGACTACCGGCTGGAGAAGGCGAAGCAGTTGGGCGCGACCCACACGGTCAATCCAGACAAGCAGAGCGTCACGGAAGCGGTGCAGGAAATTACGCGGGGCGAGGGCGCGGACATCGCCGTGGAGGCCGCCGGCTACCCGGACACCTTCAACGAGGTGTTTCGACAGGTGCGCCAATTCGGGACCGCGATCATCTTCGGCATTCAGAGCGATGACTTCGTGCCATTGGAGCACAACTTGTTGATGGACAAGCAGCCCACCATTATCCCCACCACCGGGGCCCGCAGCGGCGACCCGATCTCCCAGATTGCGGACATTGTGGCTTTGCGCCAACGGGGTTGGTGCGACCCGGGCCAGCTCGTCACCCACCAGATTGGGTTCTCCCAGGTGCAGCAAGCCTACGACATGTACGAGCAGCGGACCGACAACGTCATCAAAGTAGTGATGAACATCAACGAGTAGGCATCCCACTCCAGGGCGAGGGACATGGTAACCAGCGGCACCTTTGGGCCGGAGTTGGAGATTCAGATGGTCAGGGAGAATTTGGCCCTGGCCATCTCCTATTGGACGGCGGTCAGAAAGGGCCAGATAACCCCGGCGCACCTGCCCGCCCAGCGGGACGTCGTGACCACGGAGACCGGCCGCGTGGTCGAGGTGTTCAACCCTCTCAGGATAAGGGGCCAGGCTGAGTTGGCCCGGTGCGCCACCAACCAAGTTCGCGGCGCTTTCGCATTCTCCGCGATGCAGAGCCATCGCACCCTCGAGTCGGTCTGCTCCGGTAGCCCTCTGTCAGAAACCGAACCGGGCCTTCGGTCCGCCCGTGCTTGCATCTACCTACTGGACCGGTCATTCAGGCTGGGCATGTTGACGCCCGTGTGGTCATGTCCCCCCGAATACCGCCAACGATTTGCGGTTAACTCGATATCGTTTGCGCTGGACGCCTCGCAGATCGACAGGCAACCCATAGCCTGGAGCGATTTCGGAGGACTGGACAAGTACTTAGGTCTACTGGAATATTGCGCCAGTTTCGTAGAGCGGATGCCCAGGGTTGAAACCCCAACCCTAGACGAGTCCGAGGACGCCAGCGCCGGAGACCAACCCGCCCAATCCCCGGCCCCCCCACCGGAAGCCGCCCGTGTTGAAAGCGTACTGACCGAAAGCGTACCGACCGAAAGCGTACCGACCGAAAGCGTACCGACCGAAAGCGTACCGACCGGGAGTGACCCGGTCGAGATTGACCCAGCGGAGGACGACGGCGAGCCGGTGGCTGAGGTAGACGGCCAGGATTCGGTCACCCGGTTCGTGACGGAACGCTGCATCGTGGGACCGGACGTGCGGACCATCGCGTCGGGACTGTATGCCGCCTACGTGGACTGGTGCCAGGAAACCCAGCAAACTCCCATGACGCAAAGGAGCTTCGGGATGGGTCTGACGGGGCTGGGATTCACCCGGCGGCGCAGAGGGCGGGGCCGCCACTGGTGGGAAGGCTTGGGCGCGGAGGGCCAGCAGGGCTAGCCTGGGTTGGCGGGAGTAGGTCAGTCTCCCCCACGGGGAGCATCGGGCAGGGGCCTTCAACAACCGGGCTGACCCAGATTGCCGCAGCAACTTTGCCCCGAACGAATCTTTGTCAGATTGTTTGACAAGACCAGCCGCACCTTGCGCCACAGCGGCATCGGCTCTCTGAGATTTCGCATGAATGTGAACTGGTCTTGACCATTCCCCATAGTTCGGCAATTATGGCAGCGTCTCAGGGCTTTGTACACGCGGAGCTACAGCGCCAATAGGCCGGCATCGCTGCACCTTGGCTCCAGCTAACCCGGCCGCTTTGGAGCGCGCTCAGTATTAAGGAGGGACCATGTCAACCGAATATCTGGACCGGATATCCAGCTTCGCGTCGGGCCTACGTCTCGAAGACCTGGAGGGATCCACCGTACAGGCGGCCAAGCACGTCGTCCTTGACACCATCGGCGCGATTTTGGCCGGAAGCAGGCTGCCGGAAAACGCGAACTTCGCGGGTCTTGCCAAGACTTTGGGCCCGGGCGGAGCATCCACCCTTATGGGTCACGCGGGTAAGGTGCAGTCTCCATACGCCGCGCTGGTCAACGCCACCGCCGGTGTGGGGCTGGAGATGGACGAGGGCACCAGGTTGGGCGGCGGGCATCCATCCATTCATGTGACTCCCGGCGCAATAGCCGTAGCCGAAGACCACCGCGCCAGCGGTAAAACACTCCTGGAGGCCATCGTCGCCGGATACGAGGTGACGTCTCGTATCGGGTCAGGCACCGCGGCAAAAGCGGAGGTCCACTCCCACGGCACCTGGGGGACCATTGGAACGGCCGTTGCCACGGCCCGACTGCTCGGGTACGACGCCGCCGAAATGAAGACCACCATGAACCTGTCCACCTCGATGAGCCCGGCCAACACCTGGACCCCCTGCCTGGAAGGGGCAACGGTCCGCAACCTCTACCCAGGGCGGTCCGGGTTCCAGGGGATACTCGCGGCTCACCTGACTAGATGCGGATTTACCGCGGTGGAAGACGCTCCCTCAGACCTGTACGGCGGTCTTCTCGGGGACGGCTTCGATACGGATGCGGTTGTGGAAGGGCTGGGAGAGCCGGGTTCCTACCGGATTCAACACAACTATTTCAAATTCCATGCGTGCTGCCTGTACAACCATCCCGTGTTGGACGCGGTACAGGCGATAGTCCGACAGGAGAGCTTCGCATCCCAGCAGGTCAACCGGATCCGGGTGGAGGCTCCGTCGCTCGCGTTAATCATGGCAGACCCGGAACCGGAGAACATGTTGGCCGCCAAATTCTCAATCCCATACGCGGTAGCCGCGTCCATCGAGACCGGACGAACGGACGTTACGGCGTTCTATGCCGAGCCAATCGCCAACCCCGCGATACGATCATTGGCGCAACGGGTGGAGATCGCGGCGGACCCGGAGATGAACTTCCGCCGCTACGATTACCCTTCGGCCCGCGTGTCGGTAGAGTTGAAAGACGGACGCACCCTGCGCCATGAGGTAGTAGCCCAGAGAGGCGACGCCCAGAATCCCGCGCCCTACGAGGAATTGCTGGACAAGTTCAGGTCGTTGACCCGTGAAACCCTTGGCGAGGAGACCGCCGGCGCCGTAATCGATGTGGTGTCCCGCCTCGACCTTGTCGAAGACGTGAACGAGCTCACGATTCTATTAACCGGGAAGTAGCAGCTTGCCGCCCAACTTCAACGCCCCCTCTGGTCAGCCCAGAGCAGGATATGAAGCCTGGTGGAAAAGCGGAACCCTTCCTTGACGCAGGCGTCGGAGACCCATGGACTACGGTCCCGGAGCGCAGCCGCCGAGGCGCCTTCGGGCATGAGGATTATGCGTTCGCTGGGGATTTGGAACCTGTCGCGCAGTCCGAGTACCTCGTCCAGGTCGGCGGGCCTCGCAATTACGAATTTGAAGAGCGCGTTGGGCAACCTGGAGAAGCCTTCCAACACCTCAGGTAGAATCCTGCGCGCCAATGGATTGCCGGAGTTGGCAAGTTTAGGGGACACGTTCCATTGGTCGATGCTGCGGGCAAGTTCCGGGATGGGCAGGATGGTCCCGTTGGTCTCAACCTCGCAGTAAAACCCCGCGTCTTTCAGTCCCACCCCCAGCGATGCAAGATCGCGCTGCTGCAAGAGAGGTTCGCCACCCGTGACCACCAGGTGGGGACAACCGTAGGCCAATACCGCGTCCCTCACCTCTTCCACGCTTAGGGTCATCACCTCGTCTTCGTAGCTGTAGTTGTCCCAGTCCCAGGTGTACTTGGTGTCACACCAAGAACACGCCAGGTTGCATTGGGCAAGGCGCAGGAACACGGTGGCCGTGCCGATGTTCGCGCCCTCTCCTTGGAGAGAGTGGAAGATTTCGGGGACTCCCCCAGACTGCCGGCTGACGCGCAACAAGCTCAGAACCTCCCCAACCTGACCAGGGCGGGGTCGGACACGCCCGCTTCGGCGAAGCCCTTGGCCCGGAGTAGACAACTGTCGCAGCTACCACAGGGGTAGTCGCCGCCTTCGTAGCAACTCCATGTGGATTCCAGGGGCGCGTTAAGTTCAACGCCTAGCTGAACGATCTCACGCTTGGACATGTGAATGATGGGGGTTTCCACTGAGAACGCAACGCCATACTCGGCCCAGAGCTTGCTCCCATAGGCGAGGCCCTCGGCGATCTTCTGAAAATACTCGGGCCGGCAGTCGGGATACCCGCTGTAGTCAATCGCGTTGGGGGCCATATAGATATCCGCCTTGAGCCCAGCGGGGTCCAGCCCTTCGTGTTCTATCGAATACAAGACCTGGCTTTCCAGATAGGAAGCGGCCAGGGCCAGGAAGAAAGTGTTTCTCAGGGGAACGTATGTAATGGGAATGCTGGCTCCCATCTGCTCCGTGGTCCGGTCGCCGGGAATCGGGAATCGCTCCGGGTTGGTGAGCGCGGAATACCACGCCACGCGGCCAAAAAAGGAGATATCCAATAGCTCCATCGGGATGCCCATCATTCCGGCGATCTCAACCGCGCACTCAACTTCTTTGCTGTGGGCCTGCCCGTAGTGAAAAGTGAGGGCGGTCAGGTGGTCGGTCTGGCTGCGGGCAAGGGCGGCGACGGTAGTGGAGTCTAGTCCGCCGGAGAGTAGGGTTACGCCATAGCTAACCATCGGGAGCGGCATCCCGGGAAAACTCGGCGTATTGGTCCAGCGACTCCCAGACCCGGACTTTGACCGGCGTGGTCCCGCAAATTTCGGCCACGGTGTCGTACAAAACCCGGCTGATTACTTCGCAGGACGGGTTCTCGTCGCTAAATTGGTACACCCTGCCCTTGGTGAGTGTGGCGAGGGCCCGGACAAGCTCCGTGTCGCGGCTATTGACAAGGAAGGCGTGGTCCCAGTTGTCGTCGATCCAATCCTTCACCCGGCGTTTCAGGTCGGTGAAGTCGAACACCAGTCCCTGTGGGTCCAGGGCCTCGCCTCCAAGAAACACCTCGGCCCGGTAGGTGTGCCCATGTGGGTAGGCGCATTTCCCATCGTAGTCCAGTAGCCTGTGGCCGCTATCGAAAGTGGCCTCGATCCTTACCAGGTACATCCGGCTATCCGTTGACCGGGTAATTGACCGACACGGAGCAATGAATACCGCCGCGCACCTTGTAATCGAGGATCACGTTCATGCTCCTGGGGCTGCATAGCGCCACCAGGTCCTTGAGGATTCGATTGGCCGCGTGTTCCTGAACAACGCCCACGTCTCGGAATGACAGGAGATAATACTTCAGCGATTTGAGCTCAATACAACTCTCGTAAGGAACGTAGGAGATTTGCACTGTCCCGACGTCTGGGAGTCCGGTCCAAGGGCAAACGGCGGTGAACTCGTCCGTGTCCACCTGGACGACCGCGTGCTGCTCCGGGTAATCGTAGGCGAAAGCCATGAGACACTCGGTGTCAATGGAGCCTTCGTCTCTGATGGACAGCCGATGGTCCAGGCTCTCGTATTGCTCTTTAAGTTCCGGGATGGTAGTCATTGGGTCCCCCTCATGGGCTCCGTGGCTTCGTGACAAGCGGTCGTATCAAGGGCCGACAGGCTGCCTCATTAATTGTAATGGGTGCCCAGAAGGAAAAAAAGCTCCCAGTACTCGGCACCAAACGGCTCACGTTGGGGAAGCCGGGTGCTGACCGCCTCAGGACAAATGGAGGTAACTGTTCAGACTTGATGTGTCCTTCCTATTCCCAGCCCGTCTTTCCGGGCTTAACCCGGAATCCAGAAACCTATGCAACCAGCAACGGTCACTATCATTGGCATTTCTGGATTCCCGCCTGCGGAGACCTTTGCGTAACCTTCCGTGATTCCGGCGAAAGCGAGAATCCAGAGTGCGCCCAGATACGGAGGACGCCCTCACCCTAACCCTCTCCCGGAGAGGGGATTATTCACAGGTCTCCCTGCGCGGGAATGACGAATTGCGGGGGAATGCGCCGACGGAGGGAGAGGGGATTATTCACAGGTCTCCCTGCGCGGGAATGACGAATTGCGGGGGAATGACTGGTTGCGGCTGAGGAACATCGTTTGAGAATCATCATGGAGATGCCCGATTTGGGATTAAGCCAATCCGCGTCCTCGACTCTGAACAGTTACAAATGGGGTGTTTGCTTAAACGAGCGAATGAAGGTAGTATCTCGTTACCTTGAGCGGGTCCGATGATTCGCTGACGGGACCAAGACGGTCCGACTAGATATAGTACGCGAGCATGGCTTTATGCCCTACACGTTAGCCGAACTGGATGAGATGGCGTTGGAGCAGGCGCACGCCCTGCCCTTCGTGGACCGGGACCAACTTCTGGACCTGGTTATCGCCGCGGGACGTCATCAATCGACCGAGATACACTCCTACCGTGTGGGCCTCTACTGCGATTACTTTGAAGAAGACCTTCTACGCATGTACAAGGTCGACGCGATCAAAATCCATTGCCGTGGAACAACCTCCTCCGGATTTGACGGAATGGTCGTGGGCGAGACAGACGCCGACCAATACCGGGCCGGATTCCGGCACGTACAGACTCATCTGGAGGCCGCTGGCTCCAGCTTCAGCCGGGTTGTGAGCCTGGTCATATTCTTGACTGACATGGACAACTGGCCGCTGCTGAACGAGATTTACCGGGAATTTGTGCCCAACCCTCCGTGCCGCGCCGTCATAGGCACCACCGGACTGGCGCAACCGCCCCTGGCCATCGAGATCGTCGAGTGCATCGCATACCGGGTGCGCGACTAAAAACGAGTCGAATATTCCCGGTGCAAGGAGTCGCCCAAAGGGACTCCAGGATGTAAGCTGGAATCCCTGGCAACAACCAAACTTGAGGAGGGATGTTATGGCGGAACTAGCCCTGGCCTACAAGGTTCGGAGCTACAGCACTGGCACCCTGGGAAGGGCGATCTGTAACGCGCGGACCCACCACTGGGTTGCCGACGGCACCAACGGTGACGAAGTTGGCGCGGGAGAGCTCTTCCTGTCCGGCATCACCGCCTGCGCGGTCAACATGGTCGAGAGGATAGCCAGCGACGAAGAGATTCCCCTGGAATGGATGGACGTCAGCGTGGAGTCCTACCGCGACCCGGAAAAGACCCCCGGAGACATCTCACTATACGACGCCATTCGCGTGAACTTCGAGATGTGGGGAGTGGCCGCGGACCAGGCCAACGAGTTGGTTGAGACCTGGAAACGGCGTTGACCCCTCTACGGTTCGGTCGCCGTGGCGACCCCTGATACCACCGTAGACTTGGTCTCCCACAACGAACCCCACCGGTAACAGAGCGGCAGGGGCGATGACCCCTTCGGCCGTGGTCCCCGGCAGGACGCGGGACCTACCGGCAGGGTAAGCTGTAACACCTCGGCCAAGACTCGGAGCCCGCCGATCCTTGATTCGGCGGGCTCCCGTCGTTTTGCGAATGGGCGCCCGGCATGATGGCGGAAGGCGTCCTTGGATGGCCAGCGGTATACTAGGCCGACACTACCCGTAAGCCGTTGCTGGAGGCATTGGCCCCATAGATCCTACAACCTCCATACCTCTTCTCGCACTGGGCAACGAAGACACAGGGTTGGTCCGAGACCTGGCCGTGATAATGGCCGTGGCCGGGGTCGCCCTGGTCATCTTCCGTCTTGTCCGAATGCCCCCAGTCCTCGGCTACCTCGCCGCTGGGACTCTCATTGGCCCCTTCACCGTGTGGAGTCCGTTGGTCGAGGACCTGGACACCATCCGTCTGCTTGCCGACCTCGGGCTGGTGCTGCTCCTCTTCGGCATAGGGCTCGGCGTGGGGTGGCAACGCATCCGGAGCGTGGGCAGCAGCGTGGTCATCATCGGACTTGTGGAGATGACCATCATGTTCGCGCTGGGCTTCGAGATGGCCAACCTGCTGGGCTGGTCCAAGACCGAGGGCGTCTTCTTGGGAGCGGCGTTGTCAATCAGCAGTTCGGCCATCTTGATGACCATGCTTCGGGAATCCGGGGAATTGCTACAGACCCGCGGGCAATTGATCATCGGAATCCTGGTCATCGAAGACATCGCCGCGGTGATATTGCTGACGGTCCTCACGGGCGTGGCCACCAGCGGCGAAACCGACCCCGGCTCCATAGTCGTGCTGGCGGTGAAGCTGGCCACATTCGGGGCCGTTGCCCTGGTAGTCGGGGCTTTGGTTGCTCCGCGGGTCGTGGGATTCGTGAACGGGTTCCAATCGCAAGAGGCCCTGCTCATAACCGGACTTGCAATGTGCTTCGGCCTGGCGCTAATCGCGGGTCAGCTCGGGCTTTCCCCCGCCGTTGGGGCGTTCCTGATTGGAGCGGTGCTTGGCGACACCGATCACGCCGAGGAGATGGACCGGATCATGGGACCGGTCCGGGACATGTTCGCCGCCATCTTCTTCGTCTCCATTGGACTTCTGATGGACCTCTCCGTGGCGGCGGACTTCATCCTTCCAACCCTGATCGTGGCGGCGGTATTCATCGTGGGGAAGGTGCTTGCCGACACCCTGGGCACGTTACTTGCGGGACACAGCGGCAAGGAGTCGCTGGACGTGGGACTGGGTATGCCCCAGGTGGGAGAGTTCTCGTTGGCCATGGTGCGGGTCGGAGTCGAAACCGCGGCCATCGGCAGCTTCCTCTATCCCGTGATGACCGGCGCAACCGCAATTACCGCGCTGGTCTACCCGTTCCTATTTCGCGGGACAAATCTGATAGCCGGTTTCCTGGACCGGCGTTCGCCCAGGTTGCTCAAGCTATACGGGAGCGGCCTGGTTCTGGCCCTGGCTGCGCTAAGAAGCGCTTTTCATTTCCATAGTCCGAGAGCGCGCCGGATTCAACGCAGCAACCGGCTTATCTTGCTGAACATGGGAATAATCAGCCTTTTCATCGCCATTGGCACGGGTAGCCTGCACTTCACGCCTCAGTTGGCCCACTTTTTTCATTTGCGGGAAAACGTCGTCGGGCTGGCTATTGGAGGCACCGCCCTGGCTTTTTCCGTGCCTCCCGCGCTACAGGTCTGGAAGTCGCTGCGGACGCTCAGCGACGGCATAGTAGGTTACGTCTTGCCGAGACGGCTCCGCGCCTCCGAGATCCTGCGGGGGCGGAACATGCACGTGATCTTGCGTGACAGCATCGCGATTCCGCTCCTTCTGCTGCCCGCGATCTGGAGCATCCCCCTTGTTTCGCGATTGCTCTCAATGGGCATACTGGTAACGCCGCTGGCAATCGCGATGGCGGCGGGCTTGGTCGCTGGCCTGGCCATCGCCGCGTTTCAAATCCATCACCTACTGGAGCGCACCTTCATTCACACCTTCCTGGGGCCAGATGAGTTGGAATACCGCGACGAGCCCGACCCTCACTACGTCGACGACGACCAGTACGTATATATCGACGACCAAGTCTCCCCGGAATACACCTACAGCATCGACGCCGAACCGTCGGCGGAACTTTCGATGGGGGACGACGAAGGCGGTTAGCATTGGTCGTCGAAGAGCGCGAATGTTAGAATAGCCCAACGGCCACCGGAGGTTTTCCATGCGCATCTGCTCATTCCTCCCCAGCGCGACCGAAATTGTCTACGAACTGGGCCTAGAAGAACAACTTTTCGGCGTAACCCACGAATGTGACTTCCCGCCCGACGCGGCACGCAAGCCCCATGTGGTCCATAGCGTGTTTGACGGCATGGAGCCAACCAGCGCGGAGATCAACCGGGTGATATCCGAGCGCCTGCAGCAGGGACTCGGCATCTACGACATCGACCAGGCAATAATGAAGGCCGCCGAGCCCGACCTGCTCCTGACCCAGGCCATCTGCGAGGTTTGAGCCATCTCCACTCGGCAGGTAGCCGAGGTAAGCGTCAGCCTTCCCAAAGAGCCCCAAGTCCTCTCTCTGGACCCACAATACCTGGGCGACGTGCTTTCGGACATTCGCGGCGTTGCCCACGCCACCGGCACCGAGGAGAGGGGCGAACTCATCACCGCCCGGATGCAACAACGCATTGACGCCGTGGCCAACCGGGCCGCCCTGGCGAGCAACACTCCCCGTGTCCTACACGTGGAATGGGTCGATCCCCTGTTCTGCGGCGGTCACTGGGTGCCCGAGATGGTGGAGATAGCCGGAGGGGAAAACTGCTTCGGGGACAAGGAAACGGGCTCGTTCCAAATGGAATGGGACGCGATTGTGGAAAGCCAACCCGAGGTCATCATCTTCATGCCCTGCGGTTTTGACGTAAAACGCGCTCTGCAGGACGTGCCCATCCTGACCGCTCGTGAGGGGTGGGACACACTGCCCGCGGTTAAGAACCAGAGGGTGTATGTGATCGACGCGAGCGCTTATACCAGCCGGTCGGGACCCCGTTTGGTGACCGGGCTGGAAATAATGGCGGAGATGATTCATCCGGAGCTGTTCTCGGGGATGGTGCCGGAGTTTGGAGCGGCCAAGATTTACGGGTCACTGGTGAAGGTCTAGACCGGAGCCGTTAGCCCGGGCTGATAGGCCTAGTACCGCGTCCGGCTATTTTTGATAAATATAAGAATTGATATAATGGAGGCATTCTTTGATTGTGGAGAGGTGTGGGGAATGCCGGCCAAGTTATATCGAGTGAACTTGACCCGGGATGAGCGGGAACATTTGTTGGGTATCACCCGGCGCGGCCAATCCTCGGGGCGTAAATTGAAGCGGGCTTTGATCTTGTGCAAAGCCGATGAAGGCCTTAGCGACCAGCAGGTGGCCGAAGCTCTGATGGTGGGGGCCTCCACGGTCGGCCGGGTGCGGCAGCGCTTCGTAGAAGGCGGGTTGGAGCGGGCCCTCAATGACCTGCCGCGACCGGGACAACGGCGCAAACTTGATGGAAAGCAGGAAGCCCGCCTGGTGGCCGTGGCCTGCAGCGCGCCCCCGGAAGAGCATACCCGCTGGACCCTGCGATTGCTTGCCGGCCAAGCGGTGAAGCTGGAGCTGACCGACTCCATCTCCCGGGAGACGGTCAGGCAGGTGCTGAAAAAAACGAACTCAAGCCGTGGCGGAAGAAGGAGTGGTGCATCCCTAAGGTGAGCGCCGAGTTCGCAGCCTGCATGGAGCACGTGCTTGACCTCTACGCGGAACCTTATGACCCCAACCGGCCCGTAGTCTGTTTCGACGAGACCTCCAAGCAGTTGGTGTCGGAGAAGCGGGAACCCATTCCGGCCAGGGAGGGACGGCGGGAGCGGTTTGATTACGAGTACCAACGCAACGGAACCCGGAACTTGTTCATGATTTGTGAGCCGCTGGCCGGCTGGAGGCACGTCGCAGTGACCGAGCGTCGCACAATGACCGACTTCGCCCACCAGATGCGCTGGCTGGCGGATACTGCTTACCCGGAAGCGGAGAAGATCCGAGTGGTGCTGGACAACCTGAACACCCATAAACCCGCCTCCCTGTACGAGGCCTTCGAGCCAAAGGAGGCCAGACGGGTGATCCAACGGCTGGAGTTTCACTATACTCCCAAACATGGGAGTTGGCTCAACCCCGTCCTGAGCTTGTCGAAGGGATGGCGGAGATCGAGTTCAGCGTCTTCGCCAACCAATGCTTGAATCGCCGCATTGCCGATGAAGTATCGCTCAAACGAGAAATCGCGGCGCTAGAGACCGAGCGGAATCAGGCTGAGGCAACCATCGACTGGAGATTCTCTACCACCGATGCCCGGCATAAGCTTCGCCGTATCTATCCTTCGGTTTCACACTTACGCGCTACTAGCAGAAGCTGCAATGCAAACTCGGAGTAAATCAGCAAGGGCAAATTGACTACGGGAGTCCCGGCGTCCAAAATACTGTATGAAGAACCCGCCAAGAGGGAACCGACGGTATTCAGCTTCCCGAGACATAGCACATGTATCTTCGCGCCCGACTACCGTTCAAACTGGAACTCCTGTGGCTCCGATCCCAGGCTTTTCGCTGGGTTGAGCGGGAGGGCTGGTACTTCGGTGTGGTCAACGGTTGCCCGGTGAAGGTCCGCCAGTCCGGAGACGGGATTGAGTTTCGCAGTAGTGTGACAGAGGAGTCTATCGAGCGCCAGATCGAATCCTACCTCGGCTTGAATAGCGACATTCTGACCGTCCACGAAGCGCTCCGCCGCGTTGACACCAAAATGGCCGGGTTGGTGGAATGTTTCGGTGGGATGCGCATCCTGCGTCAGGACCCCTGGGAGTGCCTTGTCTCCTACATCTGTTCTCAAAACAACAACATCGACCGAATCGCCAGAATTGTCGAGGTGCTGGCCGACAGGTACGGAGTCCCGCAGGCGCTGGAAGGGGTCAAGCTCAATTCCTTTCCCACTCCCCACCGCCTGCTGGATGTAGGCGAAACCGAGTTGAACAGCTTGAGTCTCGGTCTGAATCGCGGCGGTCGAATTCACGCCGTCGCCAGGGATATAGTCCAAGGCGAACTCGACCTAGACGCGCTCCGGCACCTGCCCTACACACAGGCCAAGGGACTGCTGATGTCCTACAACGGCATTGGGCCGAAGATCGCCGACTGCGTCTGCCTGTTCTCCCTGGACAAGGCCGAGGCTTTCCCGGTTGACAGGCACATTGCCGTCGCGTTGTGGGAGCATTACGGGAAGAAATACACTTCCGGCGCGAAGAACATGAGGCTCCTGGAGTGGGCCAAGGAATACTTTGGTTCCCACGCGGGATACGCTGGCCAACTGCTGTTTTACGAACGACTTCTGAGAATGGTACCAATCTCGCCTGAGCTTTAGCGAGCCCCTGAACTGTTCCGACCAGTGTGGAACAAAGTGTCAATTGGTCGCAATGTACTGAACCCGAAATCCGAGACCACAAGGAGGTGGAACTTTGTCGATGCTTGATTTGGTACCGCCAAAGTTTATAACCCTAAAGGGTCACCCGACCCTCGACGAGCGTTGGTTACATCAACGATTGCAGGACGATCCGTCGTTGCTCGGACTGGGAGACTTACAAGCCATCGACTCCGAGCGGAGGCAACCAAGCGGTGGGCGGGTTGACCTCTTATTGCGAGACCCGGAGAGTCTTGCCCGGTACGAGGTAGAGATTCAATTAGGCGCCACCGACGAAACCCACCTTGTACGAACCATCGAGTACTGGGATATAGAACGACGGCGCTATCCCCAGTACGAGCACACGGCAGTAATAATTGCCGAAGATATCACCAGCCAGTTCCTCAATGTGATTTCCCTGTTCAACGGCTTTATTCAGCTGATGGCTATCCAGTTGAGGGGAATGGAAGTGAGCGGGGCGTTTACCCTGATTGCTACCAGAGTCCTCGATGTGATGTCGTTGGGCGCTGATGAAGAGGACGAGGGTGAGGTCTTCGATAGAGTTTCTTGGGAGCGTAAGGCATCGGCTGCAACCCTATCCCTGGTTGATCGCCTGGTCGAGATGATCCGTGTTGTGGTCCCGGGAATAGGACCGAAGTTCAACAAGCATTACATCGGCCTCGCCATGCCAGGCAGCACCGCGCAGAATTTCGTCTCCTTTGTCCCTCGAAAAGCCCATTTGATCGTCCAATTCCGCATTGCACAAGACGACGAGTTGTCCTCACGGTTGAGCGAGAGCAACCTCAACCTTCTGGCCTACGATAAGCAATGGAGATACTATCGCATCGGGCTCAAACAGTCAGACTTGGAAGACGAGGATCGTTGTAACACCATTAGCGAACTTATCGGCATGGCGAATGCCGCGTATCCCAGCAATAAGTAGGTTGCTTTATTCCTGAGGTCAAAAGAGGATTTCCGAGTGGCAGGAAATGGGGCTCCCCGGTTGGCGTGAGGACCTGACGCGTTACGGCATCATCGATCCCACAATTCGTGCTTTGGGCTGGGACACAGCTGATCCGAAGGAATGCTATCCCGAATACCCTCGATCTGAAAACGGAGACCGCGTTGATTATGCGTTCTTCACCCGCTTGGACCTGGCCAAACTTGAAGAAGAAGACATGCCGGCGCCTGACATCATTGTGGAGCGACCCATTTGGACCTGAACCGTACTGCCATGAGCTTACCGCGATTTCTCGCTCGTGGCCGAATACGAAGGATCAGGCACCATATTTGGCAATCCGTCGTTGTAATACAAGTACCGTGTCCGGCTATTTTTGACAAATATAAGGAAGGATATAATTGAGGCATTCTTTCATTGTGGGGAGTGGGGGGAATGCCTGCCAAGTTATATCGAGTGAACTTGACCCAAGAAGAGCGGGAATATTTGTTGGGTATCACCCGGCGCGGCAAATCCTCGGGACGCAAGGTGAAGCGGGCCTTGATTTTGTGTAAAGCCGATGAAGGCCTTACCGACCAGCAGGTGGCGGAAGCTCTGATGGTGGGCCCCTCCACGGTGGGCCGGGTGCGGCAGCGTTTCGTAGAAGGCGGGTTGAAGCGCGCCCTTGATGACCTGCCGCGGCCGGGGCAACGGCGCAAACTTGATGGAAAGCAGGAAGCCCACCTGGTGGCCGTGGCCTGCAGCGCGCCCCCGGAAGGGCACACCCGCTGGACCTTGCGATTGCTTGCCGGCCAAGCGGTGGAACTGGAGTTGACCGGCTCCATCTCCCGGGAGACGGTCAGGCAGGTGCTGAAAAAAACGAACTCAAGCCGTGGCGGAAGAAGGAGTGGTGCATCCCCAAGGTGAGCGCCGAGTTCGTAGCCCGCATGGAGGACGTGCTGGACCTCTATGCGGAACCCTATGACCCCAAGCGGCCCGTAGCCTGTTTCGATGAGACTCCCAAGCAGTTGGTGTCGGAGAAGCGGTCTCCTATCCCGGCCAAGGCGGGACGGCGGGAGAGGTTTGATTACGAGTACCAGCGCAACGGGACCCGGAACTTATTCATGACTTGTGAGCCATTGGCGGGCTGGAGGCACGTGGCAGTGACCGGGCGTCGCACCGGCGTCGCACCATGGAAGACTTCGCCCATCAGATGCGCTGGCTGGCGGATGCCGCTTACCCGGAAGCGGAGAAAGTCCGAGTGGTGCTGGACAACCTGAACACTCATAGACCCGCCTCCCTGTACGAGGCCTTCGAGCCAAAGGAGGCCAGACGGGTGATCCAACGGCTGGAATTTCACTATACTCCCAAGCACGGAAGCTGGCTCAACATGGCGGAGATCGAGTTCAGCGTCTTCGCCAACCAATGCTTGAATCGCCGCATTGCCGATGAAGTTTCGCTCAAACGAGAAATCGCGGGGCTAGAGACCGAGCGGAATCAGGCTGAGGCAACCATCGACTGGAGATTCTCTACCACCGATGCACGGCAAAAGCTTCGCCGTATCTATCCCTCGGTTTCACACTGACGCGCTACTAGTTGAGGCGCGGCCCCTTGAACGGGTTCCGCTTCGCCACCTCTTCCCGCAGGGCTTTGTTGCCGCGTTTTATCAAGGGGACAAGGCGTTCGAGCCTTTCCTTGGCGGTGGAGGATTCTAGGAGTTGTTGTTTGATATCCGTCGGCAGGGGGATGCTGGTGACTAGAGCCGACGCCACTGAGAAAGAAAGCTCGACCGGCTCTGCAGGGACATCGGGTTGGGCGGTCCAACCGCCGGACAGGGCAGTCAGCATCCTCAGGAACTCGGCGTACTCGGGGCTGATTTCAGCGATCACGCTCGATGGGTCATCCCCGGCCTCTTCCTCCACGTACCTGATCTCCGCGGCCACGTGGGGGACGCGCTGAAAGATGTCCACCACCTCGAACCGGCGTTCACCCCGGGTCATGATATTCAGGTGGCCTTCTTCGAGGGTCTCAGACTGGACGATCCGCGCGGTGGTGCCAATCCTGACGGGCTCCGCCGGATCGCCGACTTCACGCCCCTCTTTGATTAGAACGATGCCGAATGGCTCCCCGCGCTCCAGACACCCCCCGATCATGGCCTTGTACCGCTCCTCGAAGATGTGAAGCGGCATGGGCATGCCGGGGAACAGCACCACGTTTAACGGGAACAGCGGGATGCGAACAAGTTCTCCGGCGCGCATATCTTCAGGGGAAGACATAATACGCTGAGTATATGCCCCGGTTGCCGGTAGCACAAGCGCGGGGAATTTGCTAAATTGCGCTAATCCCAGTTAAGCTTGTGGCCAAGTTGAAGGGGCCGAGAGCTCCGCCCAGACCATCGGAGTGCACCCAATGAACTCGACGTACATGGCGGTAATCAAACAGAATGCCGATTGGTGGATCGGTTGGGTGGAAGAAGTCCCCGGCGTGAACGCGCAGGCCGCCACCAAGGAAGAGTTAATGGAAGACCTGCGATCAGCCCTCACCGAAGCCTAAGAAATGAACCGGGCCGATGCGCTAATAGCCGCCGAAAGCGGCTACGAAGAGGTCGCCCTACAGGTGTGAGGCGCCGTAGTGTCCTTGCCTATCTCAGATCTCATGGTTGCGAGTTGGTTAGAGAAGGTCGTAGGCACTCCTGGTGGGGAAATCCACAGAATAATCGCCGAACGGCGGTACCCAGGCACAACGAGATCGACGAATTCCTGGTCCGATAGATATGCCGTGACCTCGGAATCCCTGAACACAGGCCTTAGCTGGACTTTGTACATTCAGGCGGCGTAGGCGAGCGAGCCGATAAGGCGGTTGAACAATGGCGTGGGGACTTTTGTGATATCAGGTTCGCGATCCGACATGGAAAAACTTCCGGAGGCCTGCCACAGGTCCCTTCGGACCAAGGCGATGGCATCGGCAAAGGTGGGGAGCGGCTTGGCATACCAAGCTGCCGTCCGGGGAATGGCCGGGCGTTCTTTCTGAGACAGGTGTCCTGCCAGAGACACCCAGGAGAAGAGTCCAAAAAGCGCCGGTGTTGTACGGGCGATGGCCCGATCGGACCACTGACGCTGGGTCTCCACTCCCAAATGAGCGCGTACTTCTTGGAATGTCACCTCCAATTGCCAGCGCAACACGAACCACTCCACGATCTGGACCGGGGTGGCCGCGAGGTCGGTGGACAGCAACGCTTGGGGACGGAATTGCCCCAAGGGGTCTCGAATCAGGACCCATCGAATAGGCACTGGATGCTTGCCCGAGTGGTACCAGAGGGCGGTTTGGGAAGCGACTTCCACGGTACGGACGGTACCGTCATACCAAGCTGGCGAGGCCTCGGCCCAGCACGTATCCGGAGAGTCAAGGAGTTCCTTCAGCGTGGGCAACCGTTTACCCTTGACCCTGGGGCGGCCGTTCTGACCGGGCTGGCGAGGCGGCGCCGGCTCATAGAGCGCGGCATCCAGCCGCAACCTGGTGATTAAGGTAACGGGTTGAGCCAGGGCTTGGCAGAAGTGGAGCAAGTCCAAGACGGCGTAGCTGCTGTCAGCCACCAGCACCAGGGGCCGGTGGGGCAGCCACCGGCGCAGTTGGAGGATGATCTGGCGAGCCCAGTCGGTGAGCTTCTTGGGAGTGCGCCCCCTTTTCCGGTAGTATCGTTCCGAGGGCGCCAGAACCGTCAGAAAAGGCAACGCCCAAGTCCGGCGGGCCCAGGGTATCGTGGTCAGCCACATCAAGCTTATCCAGCGCAGACCGCTGGCTTTCACGAAATGGCTACCGCTGGAGCGCACTCCGTCGCGATAAATTCCTTTTGCCTTGATACGCCCGCCCCGCCGCCGCTCCAGAGTCTCATCGATGCCGAACACTAAGGGGCCATCCCCTTGGTCCAAGTGTTGGAGCAAGAGCCACAGCAGGGTCCGGCCCAATTGCAGAGGCTGCCACACCGCCCGGCTGAGTACATGATGGTACCTTGCAAAGTTCCGGTCATCCTCCAGTCCCATCACGCGCAACGCCGATGTCACGGTTCGCTTGCCAGGGGATAGGATGGCGCCAACCAGCAGCAGTTGGGATTTCAACCAGGTTCTGCGATGGAACAGCGTCGAAAAGGGTGTGAGTAGAGATATAATGGTATTCGGCAGGGTGAGCATAACTTGTCCTTTCATAAGGAGTAGACCAAGTTAGCTTACCCTGTTCTTTTATCTTGTCTAGCTTTTGTACAAAGTCCAGCTTAGAGACTATCTCAAATCTCCACCAACCTACCGGCAGGGAGAAAAATCCCCCTCAATCCCCCTTTTGCGAAAGGGGGAGGCATGGCCTTGACTCGGTTTTGAGATAGTTTCTTAGTTATGGAAATTGCCATAGACCCGTGTGTGCTCCGGCCCTGGCGCCAAGCGGATGTGGCCGCGCTCGTCAAGTACGCCAACAACCGCGCTATCTGGATTAATCTCACCGATAGGTTCCCCTACCCTTATACAGAAGAGGACGCCGAATACTGGATTCGGTTCGCCAGCCACCAAGACCCACTGACAAATCTCGCCATTTCCACCCAGGACGAAGCCATCGGCAGCATAGGTCTAACGTTGCAAGAGGGTATACATTCCCGGTCCGCCGAGGTCGGATACTGGCTGGCTGAACCCTTTTGGGGCCAGGGAATCGCCACCAAGGCGTTGAAAGCATTCTCGGAGTACGCCTTCGAGAAGTTTAACCTAACGCGCCTCTATGCAATCGTGTTTGAGTGGAACATCCCGTCCACACGTGTCCTGGAAAAGGCCGGGTTTTCTTGCGAGGCCAGGATGCGCAAGAGCGCGGTCAAGGACGGCAGAACCGCCGACGAATTCCTCTACGGCCTCGTCAGAGAATAACCGGGAGATTAACCGCCGATATCCGGTTGCGAGTCCCGATTAGACCCTCGCGCCGGAGCGATGCACGGGGCGCCAGCAGGCCCGTTCCCGCCTCCTCACGTGGTATGATGTTCGGGCTCTCCAGCAACCCGAATTCTCGATAGGAATGCCCAACGTGACGCAACCGACCATCGACGGCGACCGCCTCAACCGGACTCTCCAGGAGTTGGGCCAGATCGGGGACTCGCCACTGGGAATGCAGCGGATAGCCTTTTCTCCAGAGGACATCGCCGGGCGCGAGTACACCATTTCCTTAATGCGCAATGCCAGACTGAAGACCCGGATAGACGCCGCGGGAAACATCATCGGCAGAAAGGAAGGCTCCGTTCCGGGGCTGCCCGCCATTGCGATGGGCTCCCACACCGACACCGTTCCCAGCGGAGGGAAGTACGACGGAGCCCTTGGGGTCATGGGAGGGATCGAGTGCGTACAAACACTGGTAGACGCCGGGCAATCTCTTCGGCACCCCGTCGAGGTGATCGTCTTCACCAATGAAGAGGGCACACGGTTCCATCGCTGGCTCATCGGCAGCAGGGCGATGGCGGGCCAGTTATCGGAGGAAGACCTGGCGGCGGTTGACGACGAAGGGGTGAGCCTGGCCAGCCGGATGGCCGACATTGGCGGCGACCTATCCAGGGTTGAAGAAGCCCGCAGGACCAGAGATGAGTTGGCGGCATACTTCGAACTGCACATAGAGCAGGGTCCGGAACTGCACCAGTCCGGCGTGCCCATAGGCATCGTAACCGGCATCACCGGCAGAGGCATGTTTGAGGTGGAGTTTCAGGGTATATCCAACCACGCCGGAACGACACCCATGCCCTCACGCCGGGATGCCCTGGTCAGCGCGTCCAGGTTAGTCCTGGAAGTCCAACGGATCGCGGCGGACTCGGAAGTTTGCCGGGTGGCGACCGCGGGCGCGATTCACGCGCATCCCAACGCGGTCAACGTAATCCCAGGTCACGTGCGCGTCGGAGTGGAGTTCCGCGACATCCAGATTTCCGCCCTGGACGCGGCTGAAGCTGAGTTGCGCAGGGCGGCGGACTCCATCGCGTCGGACGATCAGGTCTCCGTGGAAATACACCGGCAGCGGCACACCGAGGGAGTCCCCATCACGCCAGAAATGCAGGCATTGGTTGAAGAAGCAGCCCGGATATCCGGGTTTGCCTCGCAGCGTGTGCCGTCCGGGGCGGGCCATGACGCCCAGGCGATCGCCGCAATCACGGATATGGCAATGGTGTTCGTGCCCAGCATTGACGGCATCAGCCATGCTCCGGAGGAATACTCTACCCCCGAAGCCTGCGCCAATGGAACGCAGGTCCTATTGAACCTAGCGCTCCTGGCAGACCAGAGATAGCGGCAACCCACAGGGAGTAGGTCCATGAAGGTCTCAGGCAGCTACACGTTCAATGCTCCGGTCCAGAAGGTTTGGGACGTATTGACCGACCCCTCCGTCTTGTCCGGCTGCATCCCCGGCTGTTCGGGGCTGGAGCCGTTGGGGGAGAATGAATACCAGGCCTCGTTGCTGGTCGGGATTGGGCCTGTCCGGGGCAACTACAACGCAAAGGTGGCCATACGGGACATGGTCCCTCACGACTCCTACAGGCTGGTGGTGGAAGGCAACGGCCCCTCGGGGTTCGCCAGCGGAGAGGCTACCATCAGGCTGTCGGCCCAAGGCGACCAAACCATTGTAGCGGTGGACAGTGACGCCCAGGTGGGAGGCACAGTGGCGCGGGTCGGGCAGCGGCTCATGGGTAGTGTGGCCAAGATGATGATGGACCAATTGTTCAGTTGTCTAAGAGACAAGGCAGCCTAGCCACGAAAGGAGAATGACCCATGGAGCGAAGAATACCTACCAAGGAAGAGGTCCTGGGATACCTGAAGGATGACCGGAACTGGGGCCGGTGGGGAAACGATGACCAGGTAGGCGCGGTTAACATGGTGACCGATGACAAGCGCGCCGGGGCGGCCAGGCTGGTCCAGAAGGGCCGGGCGGTAACGTTGAGCAGGGAGTTCCCGGTCACCCCCGCGGCCAACAACCCAACGCCGGCGCTCCACTACATGCGCCGGGGCACCCGGCCCAACGGCGGCGGCTCGGCAACTGACTTTTACGGCATCTCCTACCACGGCCAGGCCACAACTCATCTCGACGCCCTTTGCCACGTTTGGGACGGTAACGGCATGTGGAACGGGAGGAACGCCGACGACGTTATTGAGTTTGACGGCGCGAAGTGGGGCTCCGTGGAACATTGGAAGGAAGGGATCATCACCCGGGGAGTGCTCCTGGACGTGCCCCGGTTCAGAGGAACGGACTTCGTAACTCATGAGGAGCCCATCCACGGCTGGGAGCTTGAGGATGTTGCCAAGGCCGAGGGAATAACCCTATCGCCCGGAGACGCCATCTGCGTTTACGGAGGGCGTGAGGCCTGGAACCGGGTCAACCCCCTGTGGGGTTCGGACCCCAACGGCCACCGCGCCGGGTTGCACGCGTCCTGCCTGAAGTTCCTACGCGAGTCAGACTGTTGCCTGCTGGTCTGGGACATGATGGACTACCAGCCTAACGGCTACGACCTGCCCTGGTCGGTCCACGGCTCCATCTTTGCCTACGGCATTGGGCTGCTGGACAATGCCCTGTTGGAACCGCTGGCCCAGGTCTGCGCCGAAGAAAACCGCTGGGAATTCATGCTCACCGTCAATCCGCTGCGGGTCGTGGGCGGCACCGGCTCACCGGTAAATCCCATCGCCCTGCTCTAGACCATGTACGCCATATCTCCCGTGCGATGTGCGGTTTAGTGCACTTTACGGTGAAATCGGCGAGGGCTACTGGGTTGTCGATTAAATTGCCCAAGTTGTTTGCCTAGGGTTCCATAGTTGGGAATATTATGTACGTCTAGAAGGGGATAGCTAGTTATACTTACTATCCGCCATCTGAAGCGCGTCGGTACGCAATAGCCCTCCCGGTAGCAATCCTCTGGGATGGAGTAGGCAGATTGTTACCGCCTCCGGAAGGAGCAGTAACAATGTTGCTCGGAAGAGGCCGTTAGGAGCGACGTAAATGTAGTAGACAGGGCTTTATATCGTCAAGGTCGCAAGTGTACGGTGTACTCGAATCCTCGCAAAGCTGAGGATTTCTTGGCCTAGACGCGGGACAAGTGTCGATCACATCCCATTATCCCGAGATCCACCAAAGACACGATAACCCGCCCCAAGATTGGGGCGGGTTATCGTGTCTTTATTGGTTTAGGATTCATAGCTACCGTCCGGGCGTTAGGAAACCACGAAATCGTGCTGTATTGACATAGTGAAGATTGATAGTCTATATTATCCGGGCTCGATTACGGAACAAAAGCATATCGTCCGGAATTACCGTCACGATATGGGCACGATGAAATAATTCTGGCCGAGTGGTATAGAAGTGATCCATAACATTATGAGGAATTAGCCGTATAGGCCGTCAGAAGTATCCGCCTACGCAGACTCGCCTAGCGAAGTAGGATAAGCCAGACCCCGATGGTTCAGGATTCCCAAGGTGCTCTAACCCTCGTCGCCCATTCGGAACAAACAGGTCACCAGAGACAAATAGTGTTCGGGGACTTCCTCAAGGGTGAGAGAGAGGTATGCCACCATCCTTGAGACAAGATGCCGTGCGAGCAGATAATCAACCCAAAATATGGAGGAGTGATCATGGCGCATCGTTGGTTGATGAGGCCCCAAGGGCTAGCATTTGTTCTCCTGGCATTAGTTCTCATCATGGCCATGGCTTGTGGGACATCGGCAACGGATCCCGGATCAGCCATACAGCCGACAACCGGAGCTGGCAAGACAGAGGTTGCCCAATCTACCGCCATCCCGGAGGCTACAACCGCACCGGTGGTTACAGGGAAAATGACACCCAGGGGCACTTTTACTTATGCTTATAAGAATCTGTTCCCCATGAATGTATTCCCCACGGTGACTGAAGGTGGTGCGTATGGATGGATCGGCCGTTTCAGTGGTGAAACGCTGACTTTCATGAACCCGCAAAAGGAAATCATACCAAACCTGATAAAAGAGTGGAGCGTTGCCCCGGATGGCGTGACGTGGACATTCAGGCTCCAGGAAGGCGTCCAGTTCCATCAGGGCTACGGGGAGATGACCGCCGAGGGCGTCATCTGGAGCATTAAGATAAGTGGGGGCGAAAGTTCCAGAGTAGCCTACAACTCCCATATCAGGCGACTTTGGGGGATTGGGGGCGATATTGCTAAAGGGTCGACCGTTACCGGGGAGATTGATGAAGGGCGGACCAAGGCGTTGGACCGCTACACGATTGAGGTAAACACCATCACACCCCAGTATGACACGTTGAGCGTCCTCGCGTTCCCACACATAAATATTTTTAGCCGGGCGCAGGTAGAGGATGTAGGAGTACTGGTGGCCAGCAAGACCCTCGCCCTTACTGGACCCTGGGAGTACTTGGACGCCGAACAAGACCAGTTCACGAAATTTAAGGCCGTGGAGAACCACTGGCGGAAGACGCCTGAGTTCGCCGAGTTGGTTATGAGGCACATACCCGAAGAGTCCACAAGGATAGCCAATTTCCAGACGGGCAAGCTAACCACCATGCAAATGGACCTGGACTCTATCCCCGCCGTCGAGAAAGTGGAAAACTCCAGTCTCTTCCGCGTACCGGGCGGCACCGCAATAAGCTTGAGCTTCTATGGCAACTACTATACGGGCCTTGGCACCCCGGAGCACACAGAGCGAGTGCCTGGCTGGGACCCTTCATTGCCATGGGTATCCGGCAACGCGGACCCGGAATCTGAGGAATGGAAAACGGCCGCCAAGGTCCGCACCGCTCTGTCCATTGCCATAGACCGCCAGCTCTTAACTGACACGCTCCTTCGGGGTGAGGCAGTTCCAGACCCCCTACCAGCGTGGGCGTTCCATCTTGACAAGCTTCCCCCTGAGTTGAGGCAGTGGGAGTACAACCCGGAGAAAGCCAAGCAACTCCTGACCGAGGCGGGCTATCCGGATGGGTTCAGCATCGACCTTACGCCCATCGGTGGCTATTCGTATCCTGAGGTCACCGCGGCCATCGCCCAGATGTGGGAGGTGGTAGGTGTGAGCGCCGTCCAGCAGAATATGCCCTACGCCACCTTCCGGCCGGGTATCGTGACTCGCACTTACAATCAAGCGTATCAGCACTCCCATGTGGCAGCCGATCCCCTTGACCGTTGGGCCGTAGCATTCAACAGTACAACTGCCTGGAATTTTGGCGTGGACCACCCGGTCTTGGAGGAACTGCTGGCTGAAGCCCAAGGCATAGTAGACGACGAAGAGCGCTATGCGGTGATGGTGGAGGCCGCCAGTTTCTTGTATGAAAACGCCCTGGCCGTCGGGCTCTACGCCCAAAATATCGTATATCCTTTGAGTTCCGACACAGCCTCCTGGTACGAGCATCTGAACTTCGCCGAAACACGAGATTTAACTATGTATGAGTGGGCTCCCAACCTCGCCCAGTAGGGAGTTGACACAGGTAGAGAGTAGATCGCATTTGCATCAAGCAGTAACGTTAGCTTGATAGCGGTGATCCTCACCATTGCCGCGCGCGTCGGGCTTGGAGTCCTCCTTGCCCTCGTGCTCAGCATGACGGGAATAGGGATAGCCTGGGGGCTTTACGTCTTCTCCGGAGCGGTCGCCAGGATAACGCTCGAAGCCATGTTTATTGGGGGGGCCGGCTTGGGGGCTGGTCTCGGCGGAATGTTGGCATGGCTGCGAGTTGACGGTAATCAGCGTTCAACATTGATACCCATCATGCTGGTGGCCGCTCTAGTGGGCGTGGGCGGAGCATGGGCTGGGTATGGGTATGGAGTGAACAGAGAGATTGAGTGTTGCGCCAAACCTGCAATCGGCACCTTTTCCTACGCAGCCTTCGGAGCCACCTTGGCGGCCAACGGGATGGTCCTGCTCCTCGGTATTCCAAGGGAAATAACCACCAGAAGGCGGTTAGGCTCTTATCAAGGCGAACTCGAGATTTGATGGTGGGTCTGTAATATGCAACGGTTTCTGATACGCCGATTCATCATGATGATAATTACGCTGATTGCCGTATCAATGATTATCTTCATTATGGCCCGCGTAGGCGGAGACCCCAGAGTGCTGCTTCTAGACGACCATGCTTCCAAAGACCAATGGGAGCGGCTTGGTAAAGAGCTGGGTTTGGACAAGCCCTACTACCACCAGTACGCTGTCTTTATAGGCGATGTCTTTAGAGGGGACTTTGGCGAGTCCATCAAACACAGGACGTGATGAGTGTAATCTCAACACGTATATGGCCAACCATACAGCTCGGTGGAGGCGCCTTCTTATTGGCCTTGTTGGTCGGAATTCCCCTAGGCGTTCTTTCCGCAGTGATGCGTGGGACTGCCCTAGACCAGCTAGGTAGGGGGATAGCCTTGATAGGCCAAGCAGCCCCTTCCTTCTGGCTGGGCATCATGTTCATGTTCTTTTTCGCCGTAAAGTTGGGATGGGTGCCTCCGTCTGGAAAAGGGGAGTGGAATAACATCATTCTTCCCATGGTCACCCTGGCATGGGGGGGGTTCCTGGCGGGCAGTCTGCGACTCATGCGCTCAGCGATGCTGGATGTGATGGACTCGGAGTACATAAAGTTAGCCAGGGCCAAAGGGCTACCGACTAGGGCTATAGTTTGGAAACACGCCTTTCGCAATGCCTTGATCCCGCCGCTGACTTTGGCAGGCGTCTCCATGCCCGCCATCCTCACCGGCTCGATTACAACAGAATTGGTCTTCGCGTGGCCTGGCATGGGCCAATTGGCAGTCCAAGCACTCTTCTCCTCTGACTACGCCTTGCTTCAGGGACTGACCATCATGTTCACTCTGGGGTATGTGTTTATCGCGTTGTTGATCGACATACTCTATGCCTATATAGACCCAAGAATACGGTATTCGTAAACGGCCAGGAGAAGATAGATGGCCGACGCTACCACATTTGTGCCGACACGGCCGTTCTTGGAGCGGGTGCTCAGGGCTGTCCTGCGCTGGCGTCGGCCAGTTCTTATCATCCCGGTAATTGTGCTGACGTCTGTAGTGGTCGCGGGGATCACCGCAGACTGGATCGCGCCCCATGACCCCAACACAAACAACCTTAGAGACCGGCTCCTACCAGGATTCTGGGGAACGGAGGAGATCACCACCAAGACGGTAGTGGCGGCGGTGGAGATCGGGCTCGGCCACAAGCAGATTTCGGAGTTTGACGCCCTGAAGTTAAACCCCGACGCGGTTTTGGGAGACCAAGTTGATGTCGTAACCCGGCAAGGCGGCAGCGCTAAGTACCTGCTGGGCACCGATCATCTGGGCAGGGACCTCTTGACCCGTATCATTTACGGGGCCCGCGTTTCTCTAGTGATGGCCGCGTTGACCCTGCTAGTGGGTGGCACTATGGGGACCGTGCTCGGACTCACCGCGGGCTGGTACGGGGGCTGGATTGACGAAATGGTTATGCGCCTGGTGGACATCATCTTGGCTCTACCCCTCATCCTGATTGCCCTGGTACTCGTAGTATCTCTGGGCTCGTCCTTCCAGCTAATCATCGTCATTATGGCGATAGCGATCTGGCCTCTCTTTACCCGCGTCGTCCGGGGCGAGGTGCTGCGCGTCAAGACGGCGGACTATGTCGCCTTGGCCCGTGTGGCGGGGGCGGGAACCTTGCGCATAATGTTTATCCACATCCTTCCTGGCATAGCGAATAGTGTGATCGTCGTCGCAACTCTGCTGGTGGGCGTTGTGATCCTCCTGGAGGCCGCGCTTAGCTTCCTGGGCGCAGGCGTTCCACCTCCCACGCCGGCATGGGGCTCCATGCTCTCAGAGGGGCGGGACCGTATCGCAATTGCATGGTGGATATCTTCACTTCCGGGGTTGGCCATCTTTGTCACCGTGTTGTCTTTGAACCTGTTCGGTGACTGGCTGCGGGACGCTCTGGACCCAAGGTTGCGCCAATTGGAGTGACGTACCGGGCCAAGTCCAGACGTGTCAAGATAAAGAATAGCCGGGAGAGAGATTCTGCCCGGCTTTTCTGTTGGCTGACAGTGCCTTATTGACCTCGCCAGACCCCGGTTGTACGCTCGAAGTGTCTTTATTGAAAATGCATTTCAGTCTGGAGGCGCAATGTCACTGAATACTTATCTCACCTTTGAAAGCAACTGCCGCGAGGTGTTCGAGTTCTACCGCTCCGTCTTCGGAGGCGAGTTCGCCAACATGGTTACCTTCCGGGAGGGTCCTCCAGAATGGGCATTCCGGAAGAAGAACTGGACCGGATCATGCACGTTACGTTGCCCATCGGTTCCAGCGCGCTCATGGGTAGCGACAGTTCCTCCGCCTTCGGTCCCCCTCCGGTGGCCGGGAACAACTTCTACATCTCTTTCTCGGCGGAAACCCGGGAAGAGGCCGATGCCCGTTTTGCGAAGCTGTCCCAGGGCGGCGAGGTGGAGATGGAGATGCAGGACATGTTTTGGGGGGCTTACTTCGGATCGCTCAAGGACAAGTTCGGCATCAAATGGCAGGTAAGCCACGGGGACGCCGAGTAGGAAGTTTCTCCTACCCGGCGTCAGGCCGCGGTTCCGGAGTTACGTTCCCGGGCTAGAGGGCGGCTGGAGAAGCCTCCCAATTTCGGACTGCAGCACCGGCAATCTGGTTTGGACCACGTCCCATACTAGACGGTCGTCCACGTCGGCGTAGCCATGAATCAGGATGTTGTGAAAGGCGATAATTCTTCCATGCTCCGTGATGCAGCCTACCAAGTCCGGGTCGGTCCGTGCCAACCGCCCCACGGCCTCACCGATGATTTCGAACTCACGCTCTACCGCGGCTCGTAACATCGCGTCCTGTTGATAGTCCAGGAATTGCTTACCATTGGTGAAGTCGGCTGACAGCGAGACAGCACGCCACATGTCGTGGAGGAGTTTCCGTGATTCAAGCTGCATATATCAGCGTCTTGCTCCGCTGTACCGACTCCCTGAAATAGGGATTCTTGATAGCGGAATCTACGACTAGGTCCACCGGCACCCCGAACAGTCCCTCCAGCCCTTCCAAAAGCCCGAAGTAGGCGTCAGCATACCCACCCGCATCAAATGGATGGAACTCCACAAGAAAGTTCATGTCGCTCTCCCCAGGAATATACCTTGAGGTGAACGTGGACCCAAAGGCTTCGAGCCGAAGGACCCCGTAAAGACGGCATAATTCTCCAAGCTCGGGTATTAGCGCTTGAACGATCAAAACCACTCAGGGTTCTCCAAGCGTGGCGGTATCGGATGGGCAGACGTTACCTTCCAGGTTGGTCCTTGCATTAAACCCGAAAGGAAAATAGGACGCGCCGATCATACTTTACCTTGTCTACCCGGCGTCGAAACCCGTCTCCGCTGCCCAGGCTTGGACGCCTCGCCGGAAGGCCAGCGCGCCCATGGGCATAATCACGGCTTGCAGGGCTTCCAGGATCTCTTGCGGGGTCGCGCCCTCCTGCAGGGCCACGCGGACATGAGCTTGTATCTGCTCGACGTCGGCCCGCAACGCAGCCTCCACCGCTATCTGTAGAAGCTCTTTCGTCTTCCGGTCCAATGTGCGCTGGCCGGTGTACGTGGCATCGATGAATTCATTGTACTTCTTGGCCCATTCCAGGTCCGCCACCGCCATGATGCGGTGCATCTCCAGGGTGTAGCCCCGGTCTTGTTGGGTGCGCTGAAGGAAGGCCTGTGCTTCGTCGGTAGACATACTGTGCGCTCCTCGTGTTCTAATGTTGGGATTCGCCTATAGATCGTAATGCTTTCGGGCGGCGGCCTGGGCCGGGTTGTCCTGCTGGAACAGGTCGGGGTGCCTTCCCCTGGCCAGCGCGAGATAGTATGTGAATAGCTGCAACGGCGCGACGTAGACCAACGGGCTCCAGAATTCGTCCTCCTCAGGCAAGGTGAAAGTCTCGGTAGCCAATGCCGTCAGGTCCGAGTCTCCCCGCTGCACCAATGCCCAGACCGGCGCGCCCACCTCAGCCGAAGCCCTGGCTATGTTCTTTGCCCGTTCGTAACCTGCTCCCGGCGGAGACACCAGGGTAACCAAGCACTCCGAGTTGACGGAACAGAACGGCCCGTGAAGTAGTTGCTCAATTTGAAGTCCCTCGGTATCGCAACCGCTGGTCTCCTTGATTTTCAGCGCCACCTCATAGGAGTTGGCGGCATTGCCGCCCCATCCGGCGCAGATGAAGCGCCTTTGAGCTTGAAAGCGGACCGCCGCCTGGTCTACTTCATTTGAGCGTGCCAGTACTTCCGCGATCTTGCCGGGGACTTCGCCTAGCGACGCCCTTAGCAATGGCAACGCTTCCTCGTCGCCGGTACGTTCACCCATCGCCAGAGCCAGCATGGCCAGCACGGACAATGCTGTCGTGTAGCTGATCGTAAACGCGGCGGAACGCTCGGGTTCGACCGTCTGGAGCATCACGTCGGCGGTTTGCACCCTCGGTCCAGGGCCGGTGGAGGTGACGCAGACGACAAACGCCCCCGCGGCCTTCGCCATCTCCAGGGCCAGGAACGAGTAGGTCTTGGTCCCGCGGTGGCTGATGATTACAACCGCGTCGTTGCCGGTTAGCCTGGGAGGAGAAGAGTAGAACTCGAAGGAGTGCCAGGCCTGGACTTGCATGGACTCCCCCACCAAGCGGCGGAACCATGTTTCCGCCACCAGGGCAGCATGCCACGAAGTGCCAATTCCGACCAGGTGCAACCTTCGTTTCCCGGCGGCCATTGCCGCTACCTCTTCCGTCTGGTCTGCGTGCTTGCCCAACATGTCCTGGATTGCCTGGGGTTGGGCAACGATGGCGTCGTGCATGAAGTAGGGATGCCCTTGCCGCGCCTCTGCCTGTTGTGTCATTCCGCCTGCCTCGTAGAGATATTCGGTATACGTAAGGACTCTTCCGGGACAATTGTATCCCCACCTTCTGGCGACCCGCCAGCATGGTACAATTTATCTCACCAGGAGACTCCCGCCCATGTGGCCCCCGGCGTCTCCCCAGTCACCTCTCCAGGAGGCCCGCCACGACAAGGTCCTACCCGCCAGACGCTTTCCAACGAGAGGACGAAGGTAACGACGCCGTCTTCTACACCCAGCCCAGGTTGGTCGTGCACATCGACGAAGTCGCCATCGCCACGGTGAGCAAGATTTTCCGCGACTACATCCCCGTGAACTCCGTCGTGCTCGATCTGATGAGTAGCTGGCGCTCCCATTGGCCCGAGGGCCACTCCAAGAGGAGGCTGATTGGCCTGGGTCTAAACGCCGTGGAAATGCAGGACAACCCCGATCTGAATGATTACGTGGTCCACGACGTGAACCGCAATCCGGCCCTTCCTTTCGACGACGACACATTCGACGCAGCTGTTATTACCGTGTCGGCCCAATACCTGATAAAACCTGTGGAAACCTTCGCACACGTGAACAGGGTCCTGAAGCCGGGCGGAATTTTCATCGTGACATTTTCCAACCGCATGTTCCCCACCAAGGCGGTCCGTATTTGGAGGGCCTCCAGCGACCGGGGCCGCATGGAGGTAGTCGCCTCTTACATGGACCAGGCCGGGAACTTCGAGGAGATTCGAGGCGGTTTTGCAAACCCGGATGAAAGCCCGCCGGGAGACCCGATTTTCATGGTAATCGCGAAAAAAGCGTCCGATAGCCTGGTGTAGAGATGGCAAGGACGTTTCGCCTGGCCCTGGCCCAAATCAACACCACCGTTGGGGACATACCGGGGAATACAGCCAAGATCATCGACTACGTGGAGCGCGCCCGGGAAGCCCAGGCCGACCTGGTGGCTTTCCCTGAGCTTGCCATTACCGGCTATCCGCCGGAAGACTTGCTATTCAAGACCTCTTTCCTACAGGCGAACGAAGAGGCTATGAAGCAGGTGATCGCGGCGGCAAAGGGGATCGCGGTGGTGGTGGGCTACGTACAGGTGGGTCCGGACATCGCCAACGCCGCCGCAGTTGGGTACGACGGCCGGTTGATCGACAGCTACCGAAAGATGTACCTGCCGAATTACGGAGTGTTCGACGAAGACCGGTACTTCCGTAGGGGCGAGACCTGCCCGGTCTACACCATCAGCGGCGCCGGGGTTGGTGTGAGCATCTGCGAGGACATATGGTACCCGGTCGGGCCGATTGCCGTTCAAAGAGAGGCCGGAGCCGAACTCATCGTCAACATCAACGGGTCGCCGTTCCATGCGGGTAAACGAGTGTACCGGGAGAAGATGATCGCCACTCGCGCGTCGGACAACGAGCTGATCGTGGCGTATCTGAACCTGGTGGGCGGCCAAGACGAACTGATATTCGACGGGTCCAGCCTGGTATGCGACGCGGCCGGCGAACTGATAGCCCGCGGCCCCGCCTTTGAAGAGACTCTGATGGTCACCGACCTTGACATCGAATCTGTGTTCCGGTCCCGGCTGCGTGACCCGCGTCCCCGCAAGGAAAACCCTACAATCCTCCGTGAAATCGGCGAGCCACGTACCTTCCACGTGTCGTCCTTTGAACCAACTGCGAAAGAGGACTGTGCATCGTCTTCACTTTGCGAAGAGCTGGACTACGTGGAGGAAGTTTACCGGGCCCTCGTGCTGGGAACGCGGGACTATGTCAGGAAGTCGGGATTCACCAAGGCCGTTATCGGGCTATCGGGAGGGATCGACTCCGCTTTGACCGCGGTGGTGGCAGCCGACGCTCTGGGACCTGACAATGTGGTGGGGGTGGGTATGCCGTCCCGATACTCCTCGGAAGGCAGCATTAGCGACTCCAAGGAGTTGGCCGACCGTCTGGGAATAGACTTCTGGGTGGTCCCGATAGAACCGGCACACCTGGCCTTCACGGGAATGCTGGAGAAGCGCTTCGAAGGGACCGAGTCCAATGTGGCGGAGGAAAACGTTCAAGCCCGGATACGGGGCAACGTGATTATGACCATCTCCAACAAATTCGGCTGGATCGTGCTGACCACCGGGAACAAGAGTGAGATGGCCATGGGTTACGCCACTCTATACGGCGATATGGCAGGTGGGTTTGCCGTCATCAAGGACGTGCCCAAGACCCTGGTTTACCAGTTGTGCCGATGGCGGAACCAACATGGGGACCCCCACCCGGTTATTCCCGAATCCATTATCGACAAGCCGCCCAGCGCCGAGTTGCGTCCCGATCAGACCGACCAGGACACCCTGCCTCCCTACGAGACGTTGGACCCGATCGTCAAAGCCTACGTGGAAGAAGACTACAGCCTGCCGGAGATGGTCGCAATGGGCCACGATGAGGCATCGGTACGCCAGGTCATCTCTTTTGTGGACCGGAACGAATACAAGCGCCGCCAAGCGCCGCCCGGCGTGAAGATCACCCCGCGGGCTTTCGGCAAAGATCGTAGGCTGCCTATCGTCAACCGCTACCGGCAGACGTAGAGAATGCCTCGGCTCCCCGCCTGCAACGTGGATGGATTATCCGCCCAGTTTCCCAATGTCCGCTGGCGAAACGCTCTGCACGCCGCATTGGAAGTCCCCGTTATGGTCAAGCTGCTGGCCATTCCGGTGGGCAAGAGAATTCTCCAGATCGGGTGTGGAAGGGGTACCGCTCTCCCATCTTTGACAGATCTATGCCGCCCCACAAATCTCACGGGGATCGACATTGACGGAGATGCCTTGGCGGATGCGGCGCAACTGTTGGGAGCCGGGAGCGTTAACACCGAGCTAGTCCGCGCAGATGTGCGGGACATGCCGTTCCAGAACCAATCTTTCGACATAGCAATCGATTTTGGAACAAGCTACCACACTTCGAATCCCCACCGAGCGTTGAAGGAGATTGCGAGGGTCCTCGCCGTGGGGGGAATGCTGGTCCACGAGACAATGTTGGGGCAGTTGCTTTCCCATCCCACGCGGTTCTACCGCCAGAAATTGTGCTGGGATACTGTGCCATCCCTCGTGACGGGCCGCAACGCGGCGCTCTGGGCCACGCGAATCCGCAAGTAGCCGCCGGTTCCGCGTCTGCCCATCGTCAACCGCTACCGGCAGACCTGATGCCGGGGGCTAGTCCACCACTTGGACGATCATCTCGATCTCCACGCAGCAGTTGAGCGGCAGGCTTCCCATCCCCACGGCGGACCGGGCGTGCCGGCCTTGCTCCCCGAATAGCTCAACCAACAGGTCGGACGCGCCGTTGCCGACCAGGAACTGCCGGTCGAAGTCCTCGGTTGCGTTGACCATCACGAGCAGCTTGACCACCCGTTTGACCTTCTCCAGGTCCCCTACAGCCTCTTTCACACTGGTGAGGCAGTTAATCATCGCCAACCGAGCCGACTCATATCCCTGCTCGATGGTCACATCACGGCCCACCTTGCCGGAGTTCAGCAGCATGCCGTCTGGCTGGCGCGGCAAGTGTCCCGCCACGAAAAGAAGGTCCCCAACTCGCACAGATGGAACGAAATTGCCAATGGTAGGACTCTGCGGGACCAGGTCCAGGCCCATCTCCGCCAGCTTTTCTTCAATAGTCATAGCGCACCTCCGGGAGTCCAGGCCTTAGTCCCACCCAGCATTCCCTGTTTCCCACATGATCTTACCCATGTCCCCAGTCTCATAGCCTCCCAGCGACTCCACCTCCCGGCGAAATTCGGAATCTTGAAGTAAGTTGATTAGTGGCTGGAGCAATTCGCTGCCGAAGTGTTCCCTGGGGACCACCAGATCGTACCGTTCGGTGAGGAGCGGAAGGAAGTCCAGGCCCAACGCCCTGGCCGCGCTCAGAATGCCGAGAGCGGTGTCCGCCGACCCGCCGGCCACCGCAGCCGCCACCGCCAGATGGCTGTATTCTTCCCGGTCGTAACCACTGATGCTCTCCGCGTCCAGGGACATTCCCGCCAGCTTATAGTCCAGCAGAACCCTGGTGCCCGAACCCCGTTGGCGGTTGACAAAGACCACGTCGGGTCTTCCGAGGTCTTCCAGCGAGCGTATGCCTTTAGGGTTGCCAGTCGGCACGATCAACCCCTGGACCCGGCCGACAAGGTTCATCAATACCAGGGGTACAGAAGGCAGGTAGCGTTGGATATAGGAGACGTTGTATTCCCCTGTGGCCTCGTCCAAGAGGTGACAACCCGCGATGTGGGCCTCTCCTCGTCTGAGGGCGATAAGACCCCCCAAACTGCCCACATGGGAGGAGGAGAGTCCCAAGCCCGGTTGCCTACGGCTTAAATGGCTCGCGATCAGGTCGAGGGTGAGGTCATGACTGCCGATGGCCACGATGGTGCGCTGCACCTCCCCCAGGGGCCTCAGCAACTGGACCTCGACCCGAGAACCGGTGTCGAGACCTTCCGAGAACCTGGGAATCTGAGCGATCCCGTCGGCCCGGACCAGCGACATAATTACTCCCGCGCCACGTTGAAGGGGGGTAGCCACCATGCGGTCACCCACACGCCCCAGTTTCACTCTCAGGTATTCGTCCTCACCAAGGGGAGATAGGACCTTCCTGGTCATTTCGGCGGTTACCGTAGGCCTGGCTTCGGTAGGGCGTCCCAGCCATCTCTCGATCAGGGGCTTAACGAAGAGTTCGGCGGTGAGCACGGCGGATACAGGGTATCCGGGGAGCCCGATTATTGGCTTACCCTCCGCCATACCCAGCACAACCGGATGACCCGGACGGACGGCCACGCCATGGACCAACAATCGCCCCAGGTCCTCGACCACGGAAGCCGTGTAGTCCTCTGTGCCCGCCGAGGACCCGGCGTTGACGATCACCATGTCGAACTCGGACAGGCCCGAGCGGACGGCAGACTTGATGGTCTCGTATTCGTCCGGCGCGGAAGGCAGGACTACCCCTTCCCCACCCCATGAATCGATCATTCCGGAGATCATTAGGGAGTTGAACTCCACAACGTCGCCCGGCTTCAGCGGCGCGGTACCCGGGGGCACCAGTTCGTTTCCGGTGGGTAACACGGCGACTTTTGGGCGCCTTCTCACGTGGAGTTGGGTCACACCGGCGGCGGCGCACGCTCCCAGGTCAACCGGTCTGATCTGGTGATTCTCCGGCAGCACCAATTCCGTGGCCACCAGGTCTTCCCCGAGGGGGCGAACATGCTGCCAGGGAGGGACAGGGGCCGACACCTGCAGGGTGTTGTCGTCGACGCGGTGGAGATGTTCTATCATTACCACGGCGTTGTACCCGGCCGGCATTGGGTCCCCTGTATCAACCAATATGGCTTGGGTGCTGATCGTCAGATTGACCGGAGAGGTCTCGGTGGCTCCTAAAGTGTCGGCAGCCCGGACCGCGGCCCCGTCCATCGCGGCGGCGTCGTAATGCGGGGAAGACGTCAGAGCCCAAACGGGTCTGGCTGTGATGCGTCCCTGCGCCTGGCTCAACGGCAACTCTACCCCTGGCTTCGGGTCCAATGCGCCTATCTCGTGGAGAGCGGTAAAGAAACCCTCTAGCGCCTGGTCCAGAGGTACGTCGTTGAGAAAGTAGCGGCGCTGCCTGCGGCCGTGGGAGTGGGAGTGGTCCCCGTGGTGACTGCTCATGCCGAAAACAGGGTCACCGGGACGTCCTCACCCGCGTAGAGGCCGCTGCGGTCCAGGGGCACCCGCAAGACTCCGTCCGCCCGGACCATGGTGAATATCAGGTTGGACTTCCCGAAAACCGGCTCGGCGGTGCATGGCTCGCCCCTTTCCAACCTCACCGGCACGTAGTCCTCCCTGCCGGGAACAGATGGGATATCTTGGGCTAACCTCGCCTGGACTACAGGACGCTCGGGGGCGCCGGCGCAGCCCAGCAGGAATTGGACCGTAGGCCGGACCAATAGCTCGAACACCACCATGGCGGACACCGGGTTGCCCGGCAGCCCGAACACGGCCTTGCCTCCCACGAGCCCGACGATCGTCGGTTTCCCCGGCCGTAGGGCTATCCCATGCACCAAGACTCCCGGCTCCCCCAAGGCTCGGACCACCTCGGCGGTAAAGTCCCTGATGCTCACCGAGCTACCCGCGGACAGGACCAGCACGTCGGAGGCTTCAAGCCCCAGCCGCGCCGCTGCGAGAATTGCCGCGTAGTCATCCCTGGCGATCCCTAGAGGGAGTGCAATGCCGCCCGCCTGTTCGACCAACGCCGATATCGTATAGGTGTTTACGTCTCTGACCTGCCCTTCGCCGGGAGGCGTGTCCGGCGGGACAACCTCGTCACCAATCGACAATATGCCAACCGTGGGCCGGCGGGACACCCGCACTTTGGTGACTCCGGCAGCCATGAGCCCGCCCAGGTCCTGCGGCCTCAACAGGTGCCCGGCGGGGAGAAGCAAGTCCCCTTCTTCCAAATCTTCGCCGGGTTGCACCACGTTTTCCCCCGGTGCGACGGGCCGCACCACTTCGATGGTCTCCTCGTCCACCCGTTGGGTGTTTTCCACCATCACCACGGCGTCTGCGCCCCTGGCCAGCATTCCTCCGGTATGGGCTACGGCGGCCTCGCCAACCCCCACGGAGACCGAAGGGGGCATCCCCATGGGGACTTCGCCCACGGTGTTGAAGTAGGCGGGAAGACCCTCGGTCGCCCCAAAGGTATCGGCGGCCCTGACGGAGTAACCGTCCATGGCGGACCGTGGGAAGGAGGGAAGCTGCTCGGCGGAGTGGACCGGGGCAATCGTCACCCGGCCCAGGGCGTCCCTGGTTGAGACAACCTCCCCGGCTTCGGGGAGTGTTTTGGCCAGATGTTCCAACAGTAGGTCGAGGGCCTGTTGCGGGGGTAGGACATTGAAGAACTCGGGCATGGACAGCCCTCGGTCGGCCTCAATCCTTAATGTGGCGGATGAGGCGGTCTGGGTGCGCGCGGTATTATAACCCATGCCGCGATGATAGACTCTTGGTCCTAACGACCCTGCTCGGCGGCAAATATTTGCTGTGCCAAATATAAACTATGGACTGCACTCGGTTGACACTGTGGGACTGCGGTATCAGAATGGGAAGACTTGAAGGGTACGGAAGGGCCTCTGAATTCCCTCTGTCGAGCCTGTCATGCAGTCACAATGGAGCTGGTCCTAAAAAGTGGTCGATAACTCACTTTCACCCCACGGCGGCGTTCTCGTAGAGCGCATCGCAGACCCCCGCGACGCGGCGGAGATGGTCTGGGGACTCCCCAGGCTGCCTGTGCGGGAGCAGATTGCGCGGGAGTGCGTCAACATCGCCTACGGGTTCTTTTCGCCCCTGGAAGGCTTCATGGGAAGCGCAGATGTGGACTCGGTTGTCCGCAACATGACCCTGGCAAACGGCTACATCTGGAGTATCCCTCTATTGCTGGACGTTTCCCCTCGGACACTCGCAGATATGGGGATTGACACCGGCGGCTCCCTGCTCCTGACCTACCAGGACCAACCCCTGGCCGTGATGGACGTCGAGGAGGTCTTCTCCTACGACAAAGAGTTCATGGCCCAGCAGGTCTACGCCACCGCCGACGTGGATCATCCCGGAGTCGCGCGCACCTATTCATTGGAAGACCGCTTCGTTGCCGGTCCAATAACCCTGGTGAACCCACCGGTTATCAACCCTCCCTTCGACAAGTTTTGGCAGACACCGCGTCAACTTCGCCAGACCATCGCGGGACTGGGCTGGGACCGGGCGGTGGCCCACCAGAGCCGAAACGTTCCCCATAGCGGCCACGAATGGCTAATGAAGGGCGCATGGCTGGCGTCGGAGGCCCAGGGGGTGCTAGTCAGCGCCGTAGTGGGCGAGAAGAAATCCGGTGACTACATCGACGAAGCCATTGTTCTGGCCCACCACCGGCTTCGTGAAGGCGGATTCTTCCGCGAGGATGTCCACCAAACCTCGATTCTGCTGTGGGATATGCGGTACGCCGGGCCACGGGAGGCGGTGTTTCATGCCCTGGTGCGCAAGAACCTTGGCTGCACTCACCACATGTTCGGCAGGGACCATGCCGGAGTGGGAAGCTACTACGGCACCTACGCGGCCCATGAGATATTTCAACAACTTCCAGACCTGGGGATCAAGCCTGTGTTGACCCTGGAATGGTGGTACTGCCCCGTCTGCGCCGGGGTGGCTTACGAAGGGCTTTGCGGACACCGGGAGAGCAAACAGGACCTTTCCGGCACGTTCATCCGCAGCATCATCCAGGGTGGGACCGAGCCCGCCCCCCTAACGCTCCGCCCGGAAGTACTGGAAGTGGTGCGGGAGTGCGCGGACTCCTATGGGTTTGGGTCGCCTTTCGTGACGGAAAAATACCTGGAAAGCCGCACGCCGGTAATGTCCATGCGTGACATGTCCTGTAGGTGTACGGACGCCAATTGAGGACTTTGCGCATTAGCCCCCGCTCCAATACGGCGGGGGCTTTTCTTCGAGAAGTTAGGAGGAATCATGCCCACGTATGTAGACCCAAATACCTGTAACGCCTGCGAAGGAGTGCACGAAGGGCCGTTGTGCGTGTACATCTGCCCCAATGACCTCATGGTGCTGGACTCCTCAATGAACAAGGGGTTCAATCAAGAACCGGAAATGTGCTCCGAGTGCTACGCGTGCGTCAAGCTATGTCCCCAGGAAGCAATTCACGTCAGGGGCTATGCCGACTTCGTTCCCCTGGGAGCCGTGGTGCAACCCCACCGGGTCGATGATGGTCTGACCTGGGACGTGCGGTTCCGTGATGGGCGGGAATTCCAGTTCACTTATCCTTCCCGCACACGGCCCGCGGGCTCGGTGACGCCCTACGAAGAGTTCACCGAGGACCGGGTATCCGACCTCAAGTCCCAGAGCCTGGCCGGTGAGTCCCGCTGGCTAGGTGTAGACCAGCTCCCCAGCCTGGCGTAACCGTCCATTCCGGTCCATCGATGACCACTACCGAAAGTACCGGCCAACACCTGGCCAGCGCCAGGAGGCTATAGAGTGTTCGGAAGAAGAACGCCAGAGCTTCACGAGCTGAGAGACCGGGCGGGACACGCGATGCAATGCGTCAAGTGCGGAAATACCCAATTCGTGACCGATGAGTTCCGTGCCACAGGCGGAAACTTAGCGAAGTTCTTCGACGTGCAGAACAAGAAATTCACCACGGTCTCCTGCAGTGAATGCGGCTACACGGAGCTTTACCGGGGAGACACCAATACGCTGGGCAACGTATTCGACTTCTTCGTCGGCGGATAAACGCCGGACAACGAGACATCCCTACCCAAACCCTTACCTGGAGTGCGATTTCATGGCTTTACCAACGACCGAGACCGTTGAGTGCGACATCCTAATCATCGGGGGCGGCATGTCCGGCTGCGGCGCGGCCTTCGAAGCCAACTACTGGGGCGATAAGCTGCGGGTGGTAATGGTCGAGAAGGCCGCCATCGAGCGCAGCGGCGCCACCGGCGAGGGCCTCTCCGCCATCAACTGCTACATGGGCCAGCGGTATGGCTGGAATACCCCGGAAGACTTCGTTCAGTACGTCGTCAACGACATGATGGGCCTAGCCCGCGAAGACTTGGTCTACGACGTGGGCCGTCACGTCGACTCCACGGTCCACCTCCTGGAAGAGTGGGGCCTGCCCATCTGGAAGAAAGAGAACGGGGAGTACGAGCGCATTGGCCGTTGGCAAATCCCCATCCACGGCGAGTCCATCAAACCCATCGCCGCCGAGCCTGCGCGCAAGGCCCTGGGCGAGGGTAATCTGTACGAGCGGGTCTCGGTGACCCACCTGCTCACCGACGCCAACGATCCCGAAAAGATCGCGGGCGCGATAGGGTTCTCCGTGCGGGAAAACAAGTTCTACGTCTTCAGGGCCAAAGCCGTGATCGTGACGACCGGAGGGGCGTCCAACGTGTTCCGCCCCCGGTCCGTCAACGAGGGGCTGGGACGGACCTGGTATTCGGTGTTCGCCACCGGATCGGCCTACGGGCTGATGATTCCGGCAGGCGTGGAAATGACCCAGATGGAGCACCGCTTCGTACCGACCCGGTTCAAGGACGGTTATGGGCCAGTGGGCATGTGGTTCCAGTACTTCCACGCCAGGGTTACCAACGCCCTGGGCGAGGACTACACGATTACCCGTGCGGCCGAATTGGAGAAATACGAGCCCTATGGCTCCGCCATCCCCACACCGACACCACTGCGCAACCACCAAATGTTCTTGGACATCAAGGACGGCCTCGGCCCGATGTACATGCGGACCGAAGAGGCCATGGAGAAACTGGCCGAGGGAGACCCGGCCAAGATGGACCAGGTGCGCAACGAAGCCTGGGAAGATTTCCTGGACATGACCATCTCCCAGGCGCTAACGTGGGCGTCTCAGAACATCGCCCCCGAAGAGACACCTTCCGAAGTAGTCCTGGCAGAGCCCTACATCATGGGGTCCCACTCCGGCGAGGCCGGGGCCTGGGTCAGCGGTCCCGAGGACCTGTCGCCTCCGGAATACTTCTGGGGTTACAACAAGATGACCACCGTCAGGGGGTTGTTCGCCGCGGGAGACGGAGTGGGCGCGGCCCCGCATAAGTTCTCCTCCGGCTCCTTTACCGAAGGACGGTTGGCAGGCAAGTCCGCCGTCAACTACGTGACCGATAACCCTCAGGCCCCAACCCTAAACACGGGGCAGGTGAGCCAACTTCAAGAGAGCATTTGGGCGCCCCTCGAGACCGTCGAACGTTTCAGCGGCGCGTCGACCTCTGACCAGATAAACCCCCATTTCATCACTGCCAGACAGGGACTCGCCAGGCTGCAAAAGATCATGGACGAATACGCTGGAGGGACCTCGGCATCCTACACGACCAACGCCCCCATGTTGGAGCGGGGAATCGCTCTGATAGAGACACTGCGTGAGGACCTGGCACACCTGGGCGCGCACAACCTGCATGAGCTGTTGCGGTGCTGGGAACTGGCCCACCGCGTGTGGGTCGGGGAAGCTCACATGCGCCACCTGTTGCACCGTCAGGAAACTCGCTGGCCGGGCTACTACTACCGGTCCGACTTCCCCGACCTTGACGACACCAACTGGCGCGTGTTCGTGAATTCCAAGTTCGACGCTGGCAGCAACAAGTGGGACGTCTTCACCAAGCCTTACGTCAGCATCTTGAAGTAACGTCGAACGCACTCTGGCCGTCTGGAAATAGCCAGCAGGGGGGTCAATGCAGGGAAAAGCCGGGCATCCGTTGACGGGTAGCTTGGATAATGCGGCCCGCGTGAATCAGCTCTTTGACTTTCCCATTGCCGGGAAGGAAGAGGACGGCTGGACACCGGCGACGGACCTGTTTCTGGGAAATGACGACGCCCTGAGAGACCTGGTCAGGGCCTACGGGGCCTACTCGTGGGGCTCTAGCGACCCGCATGTAGCCGGGTCGTCGTTCATGATCGCCTATTTGACACGGCTGGTCTGGCCCGTGTTGGGGCAGTACATCATGCACCGGCGAGTCCCCAACGTTTCGCTGGACAACATCGCGTTTCACCGCCGCGGACAAGGGATTGACGCCACGGGACTGATACGGCCTTCGTTCGCGGCGCTGGCAGGCGACACCGCAACCGGACATGCCGATACTGAGGTCGTTCCCGACGTAGACGCCCTGTACGCCAGTCTCAAGGACTGGCTGTTCGATGCAAACCTGAGAGTGGTCATAGCGGCCTTGCGAAAGGCGGCGCGGGCGAGCATCAAAGTCTCGGAGAATGCCGTCGGAGCTTCGTGCAGCCAGGTGTTCCGGGAGCTTTACGACCGCGCTGGTGACCCGCATCGAGTCATGCGGGAGGCCGACAGGTTCTTCACAGACCCGCACTCCCTTGTTTACCGGCAGGTCGCCATGGAAGAGTTCGAGTGCGGAGGCAATCGAGGGTTCTTCTCCAGGAGGGCTGGTTGTTGCCTCTGGTGGAAAGCGCAGCCCAACAACGAATACTGCTCCAATTGCATCCTGCTCTCCCGCGAAGAGCAGGATGCCGCCATCCACTACGTCCTGGCCAACGACGGGTAGCGCCACCAGTCCCGCGCTATCTGGGTCTCCCTCTACTTCGCTCATCCCCATGCTAGAATGGGCCGCGTGCCGGTCTTTCCACACTCTAGCCCAATGAGCGCGAACCTTACGACCTGAAATGTTTGCCCAGGAGAGGTCGAATGATCCAGATGACTGAAGAGATGAAAGACTGCATCAACACTGCCCGCACTAGCGGCTACCCCTGCATAGTTTCCACCGCATCTAAGGACGGAGTGCCCAATTCAGGGTACATAGGCACAATGATGGCTCTTGACGATTCGTCGCTGGCCTTCAGGGACCGGGGAGGCGGAGGCTCGTTGGTGCACCTTGAGGAGAACCCCAAGGTCATAATCCTCTACCGGGACTCCGCCCGTGAACTGGGCTGGAAATTCCGCTGCACCGCCACCGTACATCGGGAAGGTCCGGACCTGGAACGGGTGGAACAAAGGCTGGTAGAGGCAGGGGTGGGCGGGGCCCACTCCGGCGCCGCCGTCATCCTTCACATAGACCAGGTGTTGACCCTTTTCGGCGAGGTCCTGCAGGAACGGGAGCCGGGACTCAGGTGGTGAGGACCGCATTCGGCTGGACCAAAGATGTGGCCAGGATTCCAACGAACAGAGCGATGATAGGCGAGGCCGTTGCTTTTATCACCGAGTCGGCGAACGACTGACCAAGTAGCATAAATGAGTGTCCCATCGCCCCGATGCCAACCACGAACATATACACCAATACCAGGATCACCAGGAGTCTGATTAAGATGAACCTGTGGTCCAATCAGTAGCCTCTCTTTCGCGGAAAAGTTTACCACCCGGGGTTAGGATACATAGACCGGCGGCTCGTGTTGACAAGGGCTGCCGCCCCGCGTATGTTTGTTTCGACCCGAGCTTTGTTGGACACATACGAATTCACACCACGCAAGGAGTTCCAATGTTAAAAATCGGCCATGAGGTCGTCCGTCCTGGAAAACATCTCGGTGACGTGCCTGTCACCATTCCCGTACCAGAAGAGCTAGAAACCGTACCCGGCATTCCCCTTAACAACCGGGAGGTCGACTGGTACGCCCGTGAGTACCCTCTGGAATCGATCAACTTCACCGAACGCGCGTCCCGTGACTGGGCAAATGCCCTCAGGGACACCCACGCCGAGATGCGGGAGATTCGCAAAGAGCACGAGAAGCTGAACCGCGGCCTGGTGTTGGCTGGCCGGGCCACCAAGCGCATGGAGCCCACAGTAGAGCCCAGCGGCGAAGAGGTCTCCCAGCAGATCAAGGACAAAGCCCGCGATCTGGGATTCCTGGAAGTCGGCATCACAGCTTACGACCACCGCTACGAGTTCCAGAGCCGCAAGGGGTTCAACGACTTGCCCCATGCCATCTGCTTGGCTTACGAGCAGGACTTCGAGCCCACCCAGACCATCCCCAGCGTCGACGCTGAGATTGTCCACTCCAGCACCTACCGGACCCAGGCCGCCGCTGGCCTGGAGCTGGGAGACTTCATCCGGTCGCTGGGTTACATGGCCCACGTAATTCACTCGGGCGACGCCACTGGCCCGATGATTCCCATGCACGTAGAGGCCGGTCTTGGCCAGCTCGGCGCATGCGGCTACCTGCTGACCCCTCACGAGGGCAATCGCTGCCGCCTGATGATGGTCACCACCGACGCCAACGTCAGCTACGACGAGCCTGTCGACTACGGGATTCACGCCTTCTGTCAGGTCTGTCAGGTGTGCGTCAACCGCTGCCCGGGCCGCGCCCTCATGCGCGACAAGATCTGGTGGCGCGGTCTAGAGAAGAACAAGCTTTACTTCAAGCGCTGCCGCCCCGTAATGGCCCGCTACCTGGGCTGCGGTGTCTGCATGAAGGTCTGCCCAATCCAGAAGTACGGCTTGCAGAGGGTCATGGACCACTACGCCCAGACCGGCCAGGTGTTGGGTAAGGGTTCCCACGACCTCGAAGGCTACACCCTCGAGGGCAAGGGTTACTTCGGCCCCGGCGAAATGCCGGTATTCGACCGCGATTTCTTCGACATGCCAACCGGCACCATCGAAGAGTACGCCATGGCGCGGCTGAAGTCTCAGTCCGCGGAGCAGGGCGAGATCACGATCGAAATGCTCGAGGAGCTAAAGGCCGACATTGAACGCTCCAAGAGCATAGACGTCGAGACCCAGAACCGCATGATGGAGAACCTGGACATCGACGCCGACTACATCTAGCACACCCGCCGGCCATCCGGCCCGAAAGTGCCCATGCGAGAAGGCCCTGCATTAGCGGGGCCTTTTCTAATCTTGCTTTATGCTCATAAGTGAGAGAGTTTCTTCGTCAACCATGCCTACTTCCTTCGGCCTGAGAAGAGGCCATGTAGGTATTTCAGGCCTGCCGGTGGAGGCAATTCTAAAGATAACTTTGCTATAAACTCATGTCATGGACCCCATAAGCAACTCGTATGCGCCTGGAGCGGGCACTCCGCCTCCGGAATTGGCCGGGCGTGATGTTATTCGTGAGAATGCGCGGATTGCTATAGCGCGGATAATACTCGGGCGACCCAGCAAGAGCATCCTGATGGTAGGCTTGCGTGGCGTCGGAAAAACTGTACTGCTAGACCGCATTCGGCAGGAGGCGGAAGCTCGTGGGGTCGTTGCGTTGCGAATCGAGGCGCCTGAAAACCGTTCGCTCCCCGCAACTCTGGCGCCCCAATTTGCGAACCGCCTTACTAAAACTCTCGAACAGGGAGGCCGCGAAGCAGTTGGCGAATCGGGCTCTTCGAGGACTTGCGGGGTTTGTTCGGGCTCTTAAGGTGAAGTACCAGGATATCGAGGTAGGTCTCGACTTCGATGCCGAGCCAGGATTGGCGGACAACGGTGACTTGGAGTCCGACCTTCAGGAACTGTTCCAGGCTGTCGGTGCGGCTGCCAAAGAAGCCAAGACATGCGTCGCTCTCTTCGTTGACGAACTCCAATACGTTAAGGAGGACGAACTTGCCGCGCTGATCACCGCACTGCACCGCACATCTCAGCAGCAACTCCCGGTGGTCATGCTCGGGGCTGGCCTACCCCAGGTCCGGGGCCGCATGGGAAAAGCGAAGTCCTATGCCGAGAGACTTTTCGAGTTCCCCGAAATCGGACCTTTAACCCCCGAAGACGCGAGGCTTGCCATAGCCAAACCCGCGAATGACCAAGGAGTGGAGATAGAAGCGGACGCTCTCGATGCCATCATATCCCAGACTCAATGCTATCCCTACTTTCTGCAGGAATGGGGGAAGCATGTATGGGATGTCGCTGAAGTTACCCCGATCACAACTTCCAATGTTGAAGTCGCCTCCAAACACGCCATAAGCACACTCGACGAGAGCTTTTTCTTGGTTAGGCTCGACAGGCTTACCCCCTCAGAACGGCGGTATGTGCGGGCCATGGCACAGCTCGGAGCGGGGCCTCACCGTTCTGGTGATATAGCCAATGAGTTGGATCGCGCCGTTAGCTCTTTGGCCCCGACGAGGAGCCAACTGATCAACAAAGGCATGATTTGGAGTCCGAGGCATGGGGACACCGCGTTTACCGTTCCGATGTTTGACGATTTTATGCTGCGTATCATGCCAGAAGATGATTGGCGAACGTCCCCGTAACGGTCAGTAGATTCGGTATTCGCGGAGACCTTACCATCCTGCCGACGGAATTCAGTAGCGGCGGCGATGCTCATCAAGGCTATTTGCACCCCTCAACTGGAACGGTGTGGCTCTCCCGCCTGGAGTCAGACACCACCAGGGAAACTTCGGACCCAGCGGGGAACTTGTCGGCGCTCGCGGAATACTCCCTGGTCTCCCCGGGTGGGACGGATATGTCGGACTTGACCCCCGGAGGCCTGTAGATGGCGCCGGACTCGCTCTTGAGCCGGAAGTTGCCAAACCTCAGCACGTCTTCAGTGTTCTCGATAGTGAAGGTGAGGTCGAGCTGGCCGCCGGCTTGCCACTCGCAACTTGCGATGACCACGTCTAGGCCGCTGGCTGAACGCCCTCTGCCTCGCGTCGTCTGCCCGGCGCCTTCCCGTACTACGCCCGTCGCGTTCTCCATGGGAAGTTGCGTGGCCTGTGTGTCTCGCTTGCCTTCATCCCCCGCCGGAGCGGCGGTCCCGCCGCACGCCGCCAAACTCAAAAGGCAGCCGGACGCAACCAACAAGAATAGCTTCCTGCAACTCAAGACTCGACCTCCCCTCGTGGTTTTGTGCTGATGGAATCGCGGGACTGGGCCATCACCGACGAAGACGTGTCACCCCGTCGCCAGTATGATACTATGACCGCGCATTCCCCTCAGCGACCACAACTGGACTATTGCTCGGAGGCAGAAAATGCTCGATTACAAACCCAACATCGTTCTTTCGAACAGAGAATACAACGTGGTGGGTTCCCGTCCCATACGGCACGATGGAGCGGATAAAGTCACCGGGCGCGCCAGGTACGGGGCTGACATATCCCTGCCCGGAATGCTCTACGGCAAGATACTCCGCAGCCCCCACGCCCACGCGAGGATCAAGTCCATCGACACCAGTCGCGCGGAGGCGCTTCCCGGAGTCAAGGCCGTCGTAACCTCCGACGAGATGGCCCAACCTTCAGGCAACATCGCCGACCTGGCAGAAGGCTCACTGGCCAACGCCCGCTTCATGAGTAACAACATTCTGGCCAAAGACAAAGTTCTCTACAAGGGCCATGCCGTGGCCGGTGTGGCCGCCACCAACTCCCACGTGGCAGAGCAGGCGTTAGCGCTGATCGACGTCGAATACGAGGCGCTTCCCCCGATCTTGGACGTGATGGACGCTGTCAAGGACGGCGCGCCATTGGTCCATGAGCGGCTTGCCAACCAATACAACGCGTCCTCCCGGGCCGGAGGCACGCGGTCACCGGAAGACGACGAGGCAAGCACCAACATCGCCAACCGGTTCGAGCATAAGTTGGGCGACCTGGAGAAGGGTTTCCAGGAAGCCGACGTGATTGTCGAGAAAGAGGTTTCAACGGTCGCCGTCCATCAGGGTTACATCGAGCCCCATTCCGCCACCGCCATGTGGCACCAGGATGGCAACCTGACAGTCTGGTCCAGCAGCCAGGGACACTTTTCTGTGCGCGAGAATACGGCCCGCATGTTGGACATCCCGGTGTCCAAGGTCAAGGCCATACCCATGGAGATCGGCGGCGGGTTTGGGGCCAAGCTGGCCGTTTACCTGGAGCCTGTTGCGGCCCTGCTCGCCCGTAAAGCCGGAAACCCAGTGAAGGTCACCATGAGCCGGACCGAGGTGTTCGAGGGCACAGGACCCACATCCGGAACGCACATCAAGGTCAAGCTAGGCGCAACCCGCGACGGACGGCTGGTCGCCGGCGAGGCCCACCTTTATTTCGAGGCTGGCGCGTTCCCCGGGTCGCCCGTGCCGGGCGGCGCTCAGTGCATGATGGCCGCCTACGACATTCCAAACGCCTACATCGAAGGATTCGACGTGGTCGTAAACCGGCCCAAGACATCCGCCTACCGCGCGCCCGGTTCACCCGCCGCGGCCTTCGCCATGGAAACGGCCATCGACGAGCTTTGCGAGAAGCTGGAGATGGACCCACTCGAATTCCGCCTGCTCAACAGCGCCAAGGAAGGCACGCGCCGGGTCACCGGGCCCTTGATGCCGTTGGTCGGGTTCGTGGAAACCCTGGAAGCCGCCAAGTCTCATCCCCACTACAACACTCCGTTGGACGGGCCGTTCCGGGGCAGGGGCGTGGCCACCGGCTTCTGGGGCAACGGCACCGGCCCTTCCTGCGCCACGGCAACCGTGAACCCTGATGGAACGGTCAACCTGATCGAGGGCTCTCCCGACATCGGAGGCACGCGGGCCTCTGTGTCCCAGCAACTCGCCGAGGTCCTGGGAATTCCCGCCGAAAACGTCAAACCCCAGGTAGGAGACACCGACACCATCGGCTTCACTTCCAACACCGGCGGCAGCGGTGTTACTTTTAAGACGGGTTGGGCGTCCTACGAAGCGGCCCTGGACATCAAGCAGCAGATGATCGCCCGAGCGGCCAAGATCTGGGAGGTCTCACCGGAGGACGTAGAGTACGAAGGCGGGGTTCTCCAGCACAAGTCCGACCCGGAACTGCAACTGACCTTCCGCCAGATGGCGGCCAGGCAGAACCCCACCGGCGGTCCCATTGTTGGACGGGCGGGAGTTAACCCCGGAGGAGCCGGACCAGCCATCGCCACCCACATCGTAGACCTTGAAGTCGACCCGGAGACAGGCAAAGTGGAAATCCTCCGGTACACGGCGGTCCAGGACGCGGGCAAAGCCATTCATCCCAGCTACGTTGAAGGACAGATTCAAGGCGGCGTGGCCCAAGGGATCGGCTGGGCTTTGAACGAAGAATACTTTGTGAACGACCAAGGTCACATGCTCAATTCCAGCTTCCTGGACTACCGGATGCCCATTTCGCTGGACCTGCCGATGATCGACACCGTGATCGTTGAGCAGGCAAACCCGGCCCATCCCTACGGCGTAAGGGGTGTGGGGGAGGTCCCCATAGTCCCGCCCATGGCCGCCATTTCCAACGCCCTCCACGACGCTCTGGGAGTCCGACTTAACCAGCTACCCATGAACCCTGGACGCATCCTTGAAGCCCTTTGGCGGAAAGAGTAAATCCAGTGGCCCGCCTGCCGGATATCCCGGCTTCCCAGCTTCCACCGCAAATGCAATCCGTGTACGGCAAGGTAACCGGCCCGGGGTCGGGCCTTGCCGCCACATTCAGCGCGTTATTCAACAGCCCGGACGCCGCTCAGACCGTCGCCGGTCTGGACCAGTGGGTCCAGGACAGGTCGGGGCTGGAAGATTGGATACGCCTCACCGTGGCGCTTACCGTGGCCCACGAACGCGGCAACCAACCCCTTTGGGAGGCGTTCGAACCTCAAGCCCGCCAGGCTGGAGTGAATGAGGCGGTCATCGACGGAATCTCCGCGGGCACCGCCCCTCGCAGGCTCTTGCCCAAAGACGGCATTTGGGTCCAGTTCGCCCTGGAAATCCTGCGGGGTGAGGTGCGAGACTCCACCTGGGCCGCCGTAACCCACCTGGCAGGCGACACCGGGGCCACAGCCCTAGCCCTAACCACCACCTACTACGAAATGATGGCAAGGCTGAATGGGGCGTTTGGGTTGGATAGGGCGTAGAGGGAAAGCTTCACGTCCACTAACCCGGCGATCCTGGCCTTCTATTCTGAAAGAGCGTATAGATTTCCGTCTTGTGAGACCACGTAGATCGTGTCTCCGACGGTAACGGGGGCATCGAATATGCTCCCGTTACCGACGTAAAACTCCCATCTCACAGTTCCGCCGTCGGCATCCAAACCCAAGACCTCGCCTGAATTGGTCCCTACAAGGACCGTGTCTCCGGCAACGCTCGCAGGAGACGTAATTTCCCGCCCCAAGTCAGTGTTCCACAGCCGTTCTCCTGTAGCGACGTCTCGGGCCAGAACCATGCCTTGAGCGGTGGTCGAGTACACACCAGAGGGACCGATGGCTGGTGTCTGCACCAGGTCCCCGCCGACTCGCCAGACCCATACAGTGCCCTTTTGGATCGGCACCTCGGAATATACCCGGGCCTCGTAGAGCTTGACTTCCCAGTAGAAGGCGGACCTTCCCAGCGGCCGCGTGATGGCCTGACGATCTATCGCCCAGATGATCCCACCGTCGGAGTTGAAGTACACTCTATCCCCTGCAACCGCCGCGCTTCCGAAACTGTTCCTTCGCCGCTCCGTATCAAAGATCAACCTCCTCCTTCCAGTGGCCGCATCCAGCACGTAGACCACGCTGCCTTCCGACACAACCACCACGACGCCGTCCTGATAGGCCACTCTGGAAACGATGCCTTCTCCAGTCTGGAAGGACCAGCGTCTCGTTCCATCGGATACATCCATCGCAGCCAATAATCCGTTCAACGTGGCGGCAAAAACCGTTCCATCCGCAACCACAGGAGCAGCGTAGATCAGACCGCCCAATTTCTCCTGCCAAGCGGGTGTTCCAGTCCCCCTGTCCAAGGCGATTAAGTCACCCGACCGAAGCGCTCCGATCACCAAGTTCCCGGCAACCACGGGGGAAACCCTGGATGGGGAATCGCCTGAATATTGCCAGACGGTCCGGCCCGTGTCGGCGTCGAGCGACAAGATTCGTCCATCTTCGGTGGAGACGTACACGTGGCCTTCGGACACGGCGGGAGGAGAGACAAGTGGGGATCGAGTTTCATACTCCCAGTCCATGCCAGTGGAAAAGCTCCACTTAACCCTGGTAGGCACAGGGGGATTCTGAGGAGTGAAGCTCGTGTTGCCGGAGTCCCTGCCTTGCTGTGCCCAGGCGTCAACTCCTGAGTCGGCAACCATATTCGTTGAAGCTTTAGGCGGAGGGAAAATCAGAGGTGTGAGATCGTAAAGCACGAATATCCGCCACACCATCAAGAACACGAGCGCTGCGATTGCCAGCAGGATTGGGCCTCGGCCAGCGACGCGCCTTATCCTGCGCCTGCGCCGCGATAGTAGCTCACCTTCGTCGGCTGTCACCGGGACAACACCCGTGAGAGGACGCCAGCATTTTCGGCAGGCACGGGCCTTCGCGGGGTTGGTGGTCCAACACACTGAGCAGACTAATACTCGGTCCGCTCCTTGCACCGAGGCATCATCGGTTACGGAGTCTTTGACCATTCGGTCAGTAGATCAGAGGAATAGCCCCGGCAAACTGGGCCCGCAGCTCCGCAATAAGTCATTAGCCAGGTTAACGACCCCTCAGCTTGGGGTCCAGTACGTCCCGCAACGCATCTCCGAGCAAGTTAACGCCAAACACCGCCAGTGCGATCGCGATGCCCGATGAGAGCGCAATCCAGGGAGCCGACTTGATAAATTCTTGGGATGCCCTGGCCAACATACCGCCCCAGCTGGGGACGTCCCCAGGAATGCCTAGCCCCAAAAAGCTGAGTGACGCCTCAGTGATGATTGCCGTCCCCAACGTGATTGTCGCGAGGATTATGTACAGGGCAAAGCAATTGGGCATGATATGTCGGAAGACGATGCGTGTCGGAGACATCCCGATGGCGCGGGCAGCCAGGATATAGTCCATCTCTTTCAAACTTAGGACCTGGGAGCGAATGGTCCGAGAAGCGCCCGGCCACAGAACAGCAATAAGGGCGTATATAACATTATTTACGGAGGAACCCAGGACAGCGATCAGGGTCAAAGCCAGGATGATTCCAGGGAACGCGATCATTGCATCGACCAGACGCTGGAAGACCAGGTCGAAGGTTCCGCCAATGTAGGCGCTTACGCTGCCGAGCACGAACCCCAGGGTAATCCCCGCCGCTACGCTGAGCAGCCCGACATATAGCGAGATTCGAGCGCCGTAGAAGACCCGGCTCATGACATCCCTTCCGAGCTGATCGGTACCCAGTGGATAGGACAATTGGGGAGGCGCTTTCCGGTTGTCCGCAAAAATTTCATAAGGATCGTATGGAGAAATCCATGGAGCAAATAGAGCAATCACCACCAGGATCAGCAGAATCGCTCCACCTGCTGCCCCTATTGGTTTTCTTTTTGAGAAGGTGAGTACCGTCTGCCAGAGCCGGTGGGGCGGCCTAACTGCCTCTAGCTCTGAAAGACCCTCTTCTGTCCTGTTCCCAACGATCATGGCGACTCCAGTAGCCGGGTTTTCTAGTTGTAGCGTATTCTGGGATCAATAACGCCATAGAGCAGGTCCACCACCAGGTTAAGGCACACGACTATCACCGCGGTCAGGACAACTACAGCCTGGATCACAATGAAGTCCTGGTGGATTATCGCGTCGATCAGAAGATTGCCGATGCCCGGCACCACAAAGATGTTCTCGATGATCACGACTCCGCCGAGTAGGCCCGCGAACCGCAACCCGGAGACGGTGAGGACAGGCAAGATAGCATTCTTCAACGCATGCCTATAGAGGACCGACCCCTCCCTGAGTCCCTTGGAACGCGCAGTCCGGATGTAGTCGTCTTTCAATACTTCGAGCATGGACGAGCGGGTCAATCGAGTAATCGCAGCCAAGTCATGGAACCCAAGGGCCAGCGCTGGGAAGATTAACTGTTGAAGATTCTTCAGTGGCTCTTCCCACACCTTGGCGTACCCCAAGGGAGGCAACCAGTTAAACCAGAACGCCAGGATGAACACGATTAAAATCCCAATCCAGAAGGTGGGAAGGGCTACCCCAGAGATGGTGAACAACCGGGCCATATAGTCTATGGGGGTGTCCTGTTTTACCGCGGACAACACACCCAGGGGCACGGCCAGCGCCACGGAAATCACAATCGCCATAACCGCGAGCTGAATGCTAACCGGGAACCGGTTTTTCAGCTCATCCATGACCGGGATCTTGTACCAGATCGATTCCCCGAAGTCACCCCGTATCAGGTGCCACATCCAGTCCGCATACCTGATGTATATGGGCCGGTCGATGCCCAATTCATGCCTAAGGAGCTGTAGGTCCTCCTCCCTGACACCTGTACCGCCGTCGTCTTCCCCTCCACCCGTCAATATGAACAAGGCCGGGTCTCCGGGAATGATCCACATGACGAAATACACGATCATCGTCAGAACTACGACCGTAGGAATGAAGAGCAACACTCTTCTTATGGCATAGCCCCCCATTATTCCTCCTGAAAGGGAAGACCAGGATCAGGGAGTCCCGCTGCCCATCGGGTTCGGCGGCGGGACTGTTAAAGCCTGGAGAGATTAAGGGAGTGGCGTATCGGGGGTAGCATCCGGGTCAAACCACAGATGCTCCATCTTATGAACGATATGAGTCGTGAAGTTGGCTTTGGGGGTGTGATAGTTCCTTATCTTGACGTTCAAAGCCGACCCGGACACGATCCAAATCAATGGAATCCACTGACCCTCTCCCGTCAAGAACACATCTTCGATCATCTCGCGAAGAATGACCTGGCGCTGTTGCGGCTCGAACTCCATGGCAAGGTTGGCGTTGAGCTCCAGTATTCTGGGATGCGACCATTGGGCCGGGTTCCTGGCCCCTTCTGGCATATAGAATTGGAACAAGAGGTCGTCGGGAAGGGCCACAGCCGCCCCGTGACCTCCGAAATACCACAGCGGATGGGTATTCTCCCTCAAGTCCACGTAAAATGTCGCAAGTGGCTTGGAGTCCAAAGTCAACTCCCAGCCAAAGGCGTTCTCTAGCTGTTGCTTTAGCACCGCCCTGGCGTCGATATTCGCCTGGGCGTTGGTGCCGGCGAACGTCCCTTTGAACCCCTCGGCGCCCGCCTCTTTGACCAGCCTCTTTGCCTCCGCAATATCATCCGGATGCTTGACGATGTCGTCGCGGCCCCAGGGGTTCTGCACCACGTTTCCTTGAGGATCGACGTAGCGGAATCCGGGCCATTGAGAGGCCTCGTCGGAGGTGAACGCGTGGCCAGGGTGGAACCATTGACCCATGTTATAGACGCCCCGGTGGGCCGACTTGTTTAGCTCCACCCGGTCCGTAACCAGGTATATGGCCCTCCGGACCCGGGGATCGTCGAGCGGAGGCTTGTTCACCGACTGCATATAACCGGATATGAATGTATTCGGCGAGACGATTCCGCGAACCCTCCCCTCCGTCTCTTCTTCAAGAGTCTTCAGATCGTCGACACGTACCCCGCTGCTCAACCGGTAATCACCCATGACCTGTTCAGTCTTTATTGATGCGACTCTCCGCTGATAGTCCTTAATTAGGAACACCTTGAAACCGTCCAGATAGGGTAGGCCCGGCTTAAAGTAGTCCGGGTTCTTCTCGTGGGAGTAGGAATCCCCCCGCTCCCATGACTTGAAGATAAACGGTCCCGAGCCTATCAGGTTTTCCGGGCAGCAGTTCAAGTCATCCTGTGACTGCCCTTCAACCACATGCTGCGGGTAAATCTTCATCCAGTCGCTGGCCATCCATCTGGTGAACGTTCCGGCAGGGATTTTCAGCTTGATTTCCACCGTCGTGCTGTCGATGGCTCTGGCGTTTCCAGGTTCGTAGAAACTTCGCATCACGCCAGTCCGGGACCTAATAGCACCAGGCTCCACCCAGCGGTCCACGCTGTACACCACGTCTTGCGCGGTTACCGGAGTGCCATCTGTGAACCTGGCTTCGTGTAGCCTGAATGTGTAGACATCGCCCGCGGGGTTAACATCCCAACTCTCGGCCAGGTCACCGATCACCTCGTCGGGATTGATCGGGTCGTACTCCAGAAGTTGGTTGAATCGTACCCCTGAAGGAATTAGGGCCGTGTTCAGGCTGGACGCGTAGTGAAGGTCCCAGAAGCCCGGGTCACGAGCGGCAACGAAAGGAATTTCTCCTCCGCCGTACTTCCCTTGGTCCGCCCAACGTTCCCAGGGGCGTTGTACGGCAACGGGTTTCGGGGTCACCGTGACCACCACCTCTCGGACCACTTCCTTCACAACCTCTTTTTCTACGACTATCTCCTTCGGGACTTCTCTGATCACCTCTTTCTCTATAATGACCTCTTTGGGTACTTCTCGTATTACTTCCCTATCAACGAAAGTCGTTTCAGGTGCGGCTCCGCCGCAAGCCAGTACGAATACTAACGACGATATCAGGAACGTATATACCACAAGTGTTCTGTAGCTGCCTAACCGAGACATCATCCATTTACCTCCGAAGAGTCAAAGATTGATCTCCTATTCCATGTAATAGCCGCGATCTTTCAACGATTCCCATACAACTCAGCAATATCGAATCGCTACTGTGGCCATCAATATACTATAAGTAGAGATATCGTCAACCATCGACAAGAATATGCGAGACGCAAAGATACTTAAGGCGCGCGTATGATCGCACTTCAGCCAAGGAACGACTGGGCATGGATAGCCCGTAGAGGCGGCCCGACCTTGGCCAACCGGGCCAAGATTACAAATGGGGGGCTCCTCAGTCGATCAGGCGGAGCCTAGTTGTGCGCAGGCGCCAGGCTAGCTCAGATTCTCGGTGGTTACGGGCGGAGACTAGGCCTCGGAGGAGTTGGGGGCTGCTTCGGTAAGCTGGGGTCCCGGAATCAGGTCCATGACCTTTTGGCCGCGGATCGAGTCCGAGCCGGACCGTCTTCCCCCATCGCTGTTTCAGGACGGCCCGGCCTACGTCGCAACCTCTGTGGGAGGACAATGAAAAAGGCCACCGAATTCGGCGGCCTTGATTTTTTTGGACTACTGTGGTCGGGGCGCCCAGATTTGAACTGGGGACTCCCTACACCCCATGCAGGTGCGCTACCTGGCTGCGCTACGCCCCGATGGACTTAGCTTATCATAGCGGTTCGGCCAGCTTCAAGTGAGGACGGAGCCTGTTGGTGTTCAGTAACCAGCGGTTATTGGCCCCGTCAACCGCCACCACCGACCACTTGCCGGCCCTCTCCCGGCCTCTTCCCTAGTGGGACGCCTCGTTGGTGAACACCAGGCTGCCCGCGGCCATGAACATTCCTCCCACACCCTGGCAGAAGGAAACCTTCACGTCTGGGACCTGGTGCGATGCCTCTCCCCTGACCTGGCGGACCGCTTCCTGCATTGCGAACATGCCGTACATTCCCGTATGCGTGTAAGACAGGCCGCCCCCATTGGTGTTCAACGGCAGCTTGCCGCCGGGGGATGTGTTGCCCTCCTCTATGAACGCCCCCGCCTCCCCCCGGCCCACGAATCCCAAGTCCTCCAGGCCGTATATGGGCAAGTGGGCGAATGCGTCGTAAATCATCAGGTGGTCCACGTCGTCGTGAGTGATCCCGGCCTCTTGGAAGGCCTGACGGCTGGAAACCTTAAACGCGGCTGACGAGGTCATGTCGTACATCTGGCTGACGACGGGGGTCTCGGTGGACTCGCCGGTGCCCAGGATGTAGACGGGGTTGGTCGGGAAGTCTTTAGCCCGCTCCGCGCTGGTCAAGATCAACGCTCCGCCGCCGTCGGTGACCAGGCAGCACTCGAATAGGTGGAAAGGATAGCAGACCATCCGGCTGTTGAACACGTCGTCGATTGTGATAAGGTCGCGGAACATGGCCCGCGGCACCTGGTTGGCCCATTTCCGCTGCGCCACGGCCACCGACGCCAGTTGTTCGTGGGTGGTCCCCGTCTCCTTCATGTAGCGCAGCACGCCCATGCCGAACTGGGTTGTCGGTCCCGACGTGCCATAGATAGACTCGAACTGACCAGGGTATGAGATATCTCCCCTCGGCCCCCCGGCGGCGGAGGTCGCCCCGATGCGTTCGCTGGTCTCGCCGACGCGGCTCCGGCCGCTTTGTCCCATCACAACCAACGCGGTTTCGCACATCCCCATGGCGATGGCCGCCGCTGCGTGCCGGACCTGAATCAAGAACGAAGTCCCACCCACCGAGGTGTTGTCCAGCCACCGGGGGACTATCCCCAGATAGTGGGCCAGCGTGGCGGGGCTCATCGTAGTGGCTATACCGTCGATCTGGTTTTTGTCTATTCCGCAATCTCTGATAGCGTTGACGGCGGCGTCGATGTGCAACTGAGTGGTCGAGAGTTCTGGAATCACACCAAGATTGGTGGTCTCAGAGGCTCCGACGATGGCAACCTTGTAACGTAAAGAGTCTGGCATAACGTCCTCTTCCTGCCGTACGAGCGGGGGTTAACCGGCTGGCCGGAACTTGGGGATGGCGACTTCGTCGGTGGCGTCCTCGAAGACAACCTCTAGGGGCATGTCCAACACCAGGTTTTCCGGTGTGTTCTCTATGCCGACGATGTTGGTCATCATTCGCGGCCCTTCTTCCAGTTTGACCACCGCTATGGCGTAAGGGGTGTCCTCTTCGAAGCCGGGGATGGCCCGGTGGTTAATCATGTACGTCCATAGGGTCGCCTTGCCCGACGTTTGGAACCATGAAAGGTCGGACGAGAGACATTCGGGACAATGGAATCTGGGGTAGAAAAACGGGTGGGTGCAGGCGTTGCAACGCTGCACCCACAATTCATGCTCTTTGCACTTATCCCAGAAGAACTGGGTCTCGGGGGTGGGGATAGGTATGGGCTTGCGGTAACCTTCCTGGGTCATAGTCCGGGGGCCTCCTACAGGAATTCAATGGGGGACTCGCTCGATTGGCGCACACTACGATATCAGCTTCGGCCTGACCCGTCGAGAGCGGCCACTGGCCACTAATCATTGACCGTGCGCCCAGGTCACCCAGGGATAGACGGAGACTGGCCGTGATGGTATAAGGCCAGTAGACATTTAAGCCTATATATCTTCCAATGGCGAAGGGTTTCAGAGACCAGTAAGAGGGAGGCGCTATGCGCGTAAACAACGTCGTTACCAAGATGCAATCGGGTCAGATGGCTTACGGATGCAGCCTCACGTTTCCTTCCACCGCCCTGGTGGAATTGATGGGAATCGCCGGGCTGGACCATGTCTCGTTTGATTCGGAACATGGGCCGTTCACCCCCGAGAGCCTGGACGATCTGTGCCGTGTTGCGGACATGGCCGGTCTGACCCCGATGGCCCGGGTGCCAAACATCGACCCTTCCACGATCTTGCGGTTCCTGGACCGGGGAGTCATGGGCATCACAGGACCTCACATCACGAACCCGGACCGTGCCCAACAGTTGGCCGACGCTTGCCGTTACGTGCCTCGGGGCAAGCGCAGTTTCGGCTCTGGGCGCGGCGCATATTTCGGCGAGTTCGACTCCGGCGAGCAATACATGGAGCACACCAACGCCAACATACTGGTTATGGCCCAGCTAGAAGACATCGAGGTCTTGGACCACCTTGATGAAATTCTGGCTGTCGACGGCATTGATCTCTATAGCTCCGGGGCCCAGGACATCGCCCAGTCGATGGGACTGCAGGGCCAGCCCAACCACCCAAGGGTCAAGGAGTTCGAGGCGGAAGTCGTGGGCAGAGTCCATGCCGCCGGTAAGAAGATGACCTCCGACGTATTGGTAGCGGTTGGCGCGGCCAGGTTGTTCCTTGACGGCGCAAGGGCGTTTCTCCAGTCCGAAGGCGGAGCGTGATTGCGCACAGCTTCTGGTATAATCGTTGCGTCGCTCCTGAAACGGGGCGGCGGGAGTGCGATTTAGCGGCATGGATGTGATTACGTTCATTTCTGATAGCCTGGCCCAGGTGCAATTCAGGCTAATGGAAACCTGCAAGGGGCTCACCCAAGAGCAGGTCGTATGGCGTCCCGTCCCCGGAACCAACAACATCGGTTTCATACTCTGGCACATGAGCTGGGCGAACGACAACGTGGCGCGCCAAGTGGCCGGCGGCGTTCCGGGCCTTTGGGAAACAGAGAAGTGGTACGAGAAGTTCGACCAGCCGATCGAATCGCCCGACCCCGGCGACAAGATGGGGCTGCAATCTCTGCCCATCCCGGACTTGGATGTCCTGCTAGGCTATTCCGCTGCCGTAGACCGCTGGACTCAGGAGTTGCTGAAAGGGCTTGACCCGGCGGCATTGGACCGGCCGGTCGACCCCGCGAACCCACAACGCAAGTTGGCTAACTCCCTCCGACACGCCATCACTCACAAGAACAACCACCACGGGCAGATAGACTATATCCGGGGACTTCAGGACCAGACTTGGGACCTGCCCCCTGGGACCGGAGTGATACTGCCCGAGACCAGCGCTCAACCCGCGTCGGACTAGACACTTTATGGGCATCCTGAGCAACTACAAGGAAGTATTAAACACCCCTCAGCGGCGTGAGATCCTTGTTGCGATGACCGGCGGGCAACTGCTGGTACAGCTCTCGAGTATGCCCGTTACCCTCTCTCTCCCCAGCATCGCCCGCCATTTCGACGCCTCTATCAACGACGCAGCCTGGATCGTAATAGCCAACCTGCTGGTGCTGGGCACCACTGTTTTTCTCGGGGCCCGCCTGGGTGACCGGTTCGGTCATACCAAGCTCTTCCTGATCGGCGCAATCATCGTCACCATAGGGGCGGTCCTCATTGCCGCGGCCCAGAACCTGGAGCAAGTGATCATCTTCCGAGGTGTGCAAGGCCTTGGAGCCGGGTTGATTCACGGGAATGGGAACGCGATGCTCGCCTTTGCCTTCCCGGCCAACGAGCGGGGACGCGCTTACGCTTTCCCGATCACCGGTTCGCGCTTCGGAACGCTGATAGGTCTCGTCGTATTCGGAATATTTCTGCAGTGGCTAAGTTGGCGCCTGGTTTTCTTGGCCATGCTCCCCATTGGGTTGCTGGCAATCAAGGGTTGTATGCCGGCTTTGCGCCAAAAGGAAGATTCGGTGCGGGACAAGGGTCCCATCGACTACATCGGTGCGATTCTGCTGATGGCCACCGCTTCCGTGTTCCTGCTCTCCAGCGTCCACGCCCACGGGGGCGATGAGTCGTTCACCAGCCCGGACGCCCTGTCGTACCACCTGCCGATGCATTTCCTTTTCTGGGCGCTCTTGGGGTTGTTCATCATCGTCGAGCGGCGGGTCCAAAACCCGTTTATGCAGTTTGAGCACTTCAAAGAGAAGTACTTCTCCATGTCCTTGGTGTCCAACGTGACTTTCCATCTGTCGATGTTGGCCGTCTTTACGTTGGTCCCGCTGATGATCGAAGAAGGCAAGGGCCTGGATCCGATCTATGTAACCTACGTGCTTTTCCCCCACCAGTCCTTTGGGCTGTTCATGCCTGTGCTCGCCGGGGCCATGCAGGACAAGTGGAACCCCAGGTTGCTGCGTTCGGCATGTATGACGTCCATTGCCTGCGGTTTCGTACTGTTGGGGCTGTTCGCGGGCCAGCTATCGTGGTTTCTCATCCCGTTCCTTCTCCTGCCTATTTCGGTCGGAACGAATATCTTCAACACCGTCAACAACGCCATCGTCATGAACACCCTGCCCACGGCGAACCGGGGATTCGCCTCCGGAATGCTGGAGACGACTCGGGACTTGGGCCACGCCTTCGGCGCGACAATCTCCGCGCTCGTGGTAGGGATGGCGTTGCCGGCGTCTATTGCGTTAATGTCCGACGCCCAGTCCCAGTGGTACTACATGCGGGGTTTCCAGACCTCAGCCCTCGCCGTGGTCCTGATTATGCTGACCGGGGCCTTCATAGCCATCTTCCATCGTTCCCGGCCTCCCGAGGACGCTCCGCCGGCGCCTCAGGCGCAGCAGGGGCCGAGTCCTGCCTCGGCGGGTGACAACTAAACCAGCCATCGCGCTGAACGGGAAGGGCGGGCGCGACTCATCCTTAAGCGCCTACGGGTCGTCATGGGCCCAGTCTTCGTGACACCGGGTCGCTACACCAAGCAGACCTTCGATGCGTCGCGATTCGCCGGCCTCGCGCCTTCATCGTCTGACGACTGCATCATCGACATTTCGGTGGATGACCTCGTCCTCGACCTCTCGGGCGTTGTGCTGGACGGTGAAGGTTATGGCGGCCTCGGGGTACGGGTCCACGACTGCGAGAACGTCACCATCGCCAACGGAGTCATCAAGGGGTTTCACTACGGCATCCACGCCTCCAACGTGACCAACCTTAACATCCAGGGTTGTGTCGTTTCCGACAATACCAACCCAATTGAAACCGGTTGGCTTCCGGACACCGAAGAGCCGGTTGAAGAAGGGTTCGGCGGTGGAATATACCTGTACCGGGTCTCTCACAGCGTTATAGAAAACAACCAGGTCAACAACAACTTCAACGGCATAAGCCTGGTGCGGTCAGACCACAATGTCATCGGAGGCAACCACGCCTCATACTGCGGCAACGTGGGAATCTACCTTCTCATGTCAAGCCAGAACGAGGTCCTGCACAACCTGACGGAGCATTGCATCCGCTACACGGACCGATTCTGGTGCGACACCGCCGACTCCGCCGGAATCCTCCTGGAAAAGGAGTCCAACCACAACCGCATCATCGGCAACAGCCTGCGCTACAGCGGGGACGGCTTCTTCATCAGGGCAAACCGCCAACACTCCTCGGACCGTAATTTCATCAAGGGGAACGACGGCAGCTTTTCACCCAACAACGGCTTCGAGGCGGTTTTCTCCTGTGGAAACGTATTTGAAGCCAACGTGGCCAACTACTGCAACCACGGTTTTTGGCTCGGCTACTCATCCGACACCGACGTCCTGGACAACGAAATCAACTTCAACAGGTTCGACGGTATCGCCATCGACAGCGGCCAGAGCAACCACCTGCGGGGAAATACGATAAACGGGAACCGCAACGGGGTGAGGCTTTGGGGCAAGCCTTGGAGACAGGACGGAAGTGACGAAATGCCAAGAAAGTACACCGTGTCCGGAAATTCGGTGTCGAATTCCAGGGAGGCCGGAATCTCGGTAGAGGCTGGGTTGGATGTGACTGTGGAAGGGAACACACTCCAAGACAGCAGGGGAGATGCGTAGCATGGAGCAGAAAGTGGAAGCGGCCCTTCAGCAGGACCGGGTGATAGACATCACGACTACGGGCCGAAAGAGCGGCAGACCGAGGCGCAAAGAGATCTGGTTCCACAACCTGGATGGGCGGCTCTATATCACCGGCAGGCCAGGACCGAGGGACTGGTATTTGAACATGGTGGCCAACCCGGATTTCACCTTCCACCTCAAACAGAGCGCCCAGGCGGACATTCCGGCGCGGGCTACTCCTATCGTGGACCCGGCCCAGCGCCGCGAAACCATATCCGGTATCCACCAGAAACTAGGCGGAGACCGGGACACGGACGCCTGGATTGCGGGAAGTCCGCTGGTGAACGTCGAACTGCTGGGATAAGCGGCGGCGGCTACGCTGGGTCTAGGGCCTGACCCAGGTCTCGGAAAGGGCCAACCCCGCGGTGCTGCTCATCTTGTCCGCCCTGGGCTCAGGAAAAGGCCGTCCGGCGGCGACCTGACCGTCGAGGGTCAGTTGGGCCTTGCGGGCCGGGATAAATACGCTGGTCCAACCCATGGGCCGCTCCGGGTTGCTGCCGGCTTCCACGCCGATGCCAAAGGGCTCCCCGAAATCGTACCAGGTCATTGCGATGGACTCTTCATCGGTGTCGATGTGCTCGGTCCAGAAATAGGTCGTGTCGCCCGTCCTGGAGAACACGGCCTGAATGACGGGTAGCTCCTGGCTGGCGAACTCTCCGGTGTTGGAAATCTCTTCCTGTATCCAACGGACCAGGGAGATGTTGTCGGAGTAGATGCGGGGTTCCTCGCCGGTGACATCGCTGCGAAGAAACAGCACATGCCCCGGCCCGCCGGGAGAGTACAGGACCCGCCAATGGCTGGCCCTGGTGGTCATCGGGCCTCCTTCCTCCTGGTGCAGCCGCATGTAATTGTTCTCTCCTGTGAGCCGTATGTCGTTTGGGTCGGTGCGAGTCGTCATCGCGGTCCTCCATGCCGGTAATAGGTGCTCCTTGGTGCGCTCCACCTGGCATTTTGGCGGTTGCACAGGAGAGTATCAAGTGGGACATTTGTGGGCCGCCCGTAGCGTAGACTTGCTCAGCGATTCGGCCTATCCAACAAGCCCGGACTCCCTGGTGAAGCTTGATTCGCTTGTCCTCGCACGACTGGGCGGGGTTGATCGGTCCGTAACGAGCATAGACCCCCGCCCTTTCAAGCAAATGACAAGGGTGTAACCTTCGCGGAACTGCCCTTGAAACACAGTTTGAACAGCCGGTTACGGACACGTAAACGTAGAGCTTGCTCACGAGGGTTCCCCCGGCTATGATGCGGTTGACAGCCCTATAGCCGATGACCGGCCGCCCAGCCACAGAAAAAAGGCCCGATGGCTACGAGAGGTGAAAAATGCCTGTAACGAAGATGGAAATCACGTCCCGGGAGCCCTATGCCGGAGGTCAGACTTTTGGCGACGCCGGAGCGTACGAGCAGATCGAAGGCAAGGTCCACTTCTCCGTGGACCCGGTACATCCAGCGAATGAGACCGTTGCGGACATAGAGCTTGCGCCCAGGAACGCGGACGGGAGGGTCACCTTCTCTTCTGACTTTCGGCTATTGGCCCCGGCGGACCCGAAGAAGGGAAGCCGCCGGCTTCTGTTGGATGTCCCGAACCGTGGCAGGCCCCTCGCCCTCAAAAACCTGAACAGCTCCCCCGACGCCCTGCCCGGTGAACAGCAAGGCCCCGGGACGGGATTTCTCATGCGCTACGGCTACACCCTGGTCTTTTGCGGATGGCAGCATGACGTGCCCGAAGGACCGGGTATGTTGCGCATCGATGCTCCCCAGGCCATGACCGATGACGGCCCCGTGTCCGGCCAGGTGGTTGTCACCTTTCTGCCAAACAGCGTCACAAAGGTCCAATACCTGTCGGACAGGGCACACTTGCCCTACCCTTCGAACAACCTGGAGGACTGGAACTCGGTTTTGACGGTGCAGGAGCACGAAGACGCGGCTGAGGAGATAATTCCCCGGGACCAGTGGTCTTTCGCCCGCCTGGAAGGCGACCGGGTCGTACCGGATGCGCGGAACGTGTATATGGCATCGGGGTTTCAGCCGGGCAAGGTCTACCAGGTCATCTACACCACCACGGGCGCGCCTATAGCAGGGGCGGGACTGCTTGCGACGAGGGACATCGCGTCGTTCCTGCGTTACGCAGCGGCGGATGAGGGGAACCCCTGCGCCGAAGGAATCGACGCCGCTTATAGCTTCGGCGTGTCCCAGAGCGGCAGGTTCCTGCGCCATTTCCTCTACCTGGGCCTGAACCTGGACGAAGAAGGACGGAACGTGTTCGACGGATTCATACCCCACGTAGCCGGAGGAAAACGGGGGGAGTTCAACCACCGCTTCGCGCAGCCTTCCAGCCAGGCCAGCCGCAGCACGAACAGCCTGTTCCCATTTAGCGACGACGGCCAGACCGATCCGGAAACGGGTCTCACAGATGGGTTGCTTACCCGGCTGACCGAGGCGGGAAACTTCCCGAAAATCATGTACGTCAACACACCGTCAGAGTATTGGGGAGGACACGGGGCTTTGGTCCACACCGAGATCAACGGCGAAAGGGATATGACGCCGCTGGATTCGGTACGGGTCTACATGTTGGGCGGAACTCAGCACGCGGTTGACGGACTCCCCCTGGCGGACAGGGATGCGTCCAACGAGTATCGCGGACAGCAGCTATTCAATTGCCTGGACTACCGGCCTCTTCTCCGGGCGGCCCTGGTGAACCTGGACCGCTGGGCCACGTCGGGCGAAGCTCCGCCGCCCAGCGCCTATCCATCTCTATCCCGTGGGACGGCCGTGTCTCCCGAGTCGGTTATGGAGACGTTCCGGTCGATACCGGGAGTCGACTTCCCAGGCCAGCTACGCAAGTTCACCCGCTTGGATTTCGGCCCTGACCCCAGGGTGCCAACGGTCATCCCGGCGAAGATCGGGGGGGCCTATCCCAGGTTGGTTTCTAAAGTTGACCAGGATGGCAACGAAGTGGCCGGAGTGCCGCTGCCCTTCCTGTCGGTGCCGCTGGCGACTTACACCGGCTGGAACATGCGCCACTCACTCATCGGGGGAGACGACCAGGTATTGTCTTCCGGCGGCGCGTCGGGAGGCACCTTGAAGGGTTCCACCATACCGTTCCCGGCGACGCGGCAGGACCGGGAGTCCACGGGCGACCCGAGGCCTTCGATACAGGAGCGGTACAGTTCCGGGGACGACTATGCGGCAAGGGTGAAACAAGCGGGCCAGACCCTCGTGGACCAGGGGTACGCCCTGGACGAGGACCTGAACATATTCGAGGAACAGGCCAGGGAACTCTACGACGCGCTGTCCAACGGGGTAAAGCTGCCCGCCTAGATTGCCAGGACCCGCTCGACGAAGTCTACTACCGGGGGACGAGAGAATTCGATCTCATCGTCCCCCATGAACCCGTGGTAGAAATTAGCGTGAAACTTCTCGGCCACGGCGAACCCGGCAACAAAGACTGGTTCGTTGTATTCCCGGGCCAGGCGGCGCACCGCGCTGCGTAAAGCGCCGTGGTTATTTCGTTCCCAGCCCCGTTGTTGCGTGACCGCGATCACGGCGTGAGATGCCGCTCCCCATAGCTTCTCCGAAGCCTGCAGGGATTCTCCTGCGGCGAACTCAAGATCCGCCTTTTCCAGAAATTCGCGGACAGTCCGAATGTGTTCTGCCGCTAACATATTCCCGTCCCTCCCTTGCTCCTGAACTGATAGCTATAACTCCAGAGGCGTGTCGGGCTGGTTGGCCCACTCGCCCATCGAACCATCGTAGTTCTTGGCTTTCTGGTAGCCCACCAGTTGTAGGACAAAGTTTCCGTTCGCCGAACGGATCCCACCCTGTCAATACGTGTGAACGGTCTTGTCCGGCGTAATGCCCAGGCCTGCGAGGATACCGCGAATCTCCTCGGCGGACTTGAATTGGTGGCTGTCCCGTTCGAGCATGTTGAACCATTCCAGGTGGACCGCGCCTGGAACATGGCCCTTCTGAAGGTTCCCCCGGTCGCCTGAGCCGTCCCATTCGCCATCACTGCGGACGTCCCAAACGGCGACGTCGGGACTGTTATAGCTGACCTTCAATTCGTCCAGGCGGCACATAATCGCTTCATTGGCCTGGGGTGTAAATGTCTTTCCAGAAGCGGCCCTGCCCCGCGTCAATTCGATCCGGCGTCCCTCGTTCACCCACCGCCTCCAGCCTCCGTTGAGCACCTGGACGTTGGTATGTCCGTAGTAATTGAGCGCCCACCAGAGCCGGGCGGCATAGAGGCTCTGAGAGTTGTCGTAAGTGATGACGTGGGTGTCGTCACCGATGCCGAGGCCCTGGCACATCGCAGCGAACTGTTCCGGGTCCATGATGTGTACCCGCCCGCTGTCGGGGTTCTTCTCGAAGTTGTCGGGCACCAGGACCGCGCCTGGGATGTGCCCGCGGGTGTAAGCCGGGTCCAGGTCGGTGTCTACGATTACCACGTTGGGGTCGTCCAGGTGTTCTTCCATCCAGCCGGCGTCGACCAGAAACTCCGGATGAGTGTAACCTTGCGTTGTCATTGCGCCTCCCGATCTTGTTTGACGGTCTTACGGTAGTGGAGCGGAGCCTGCCGTGGCTCGCGAAGATTGTAAGTTACCCCCATTGGAGGGTCAACCGGACCGGGCAAGGCTTCCTTGTTGCTGCCTGGAGGCGGGGTTAAAATAGGGGGAAGGTCACGTGGGCAGTAGGTCGATCATATCTTCTAGAATTTCACGGAGGCGGGACCGGAAAGGTTACCACTTAATGAAAGTCTATTACTTCAGCCAATTCCCTTATCAGGAATACCCCGACGAAGAGGGAGAAAAATACCCCTCCTTGCGGCTGACCTTTCCCAATAGCTTCTTTAAACCCGACCTGGCCACGGGCCTGTTCCAACGCTACTTCGTCGTAACCCAGTTCGTAGACGAACTGGGTTACGACGGCATAATGATCAAAGAGCACCACACGACACCCTCTTGCATGAACGCATCGTGCAACCTTAGCGCGGCGGTGTTGGCCCAGATTACCAAGCAAGCCAAGATTCGGTTGCTGGGCAACATCCTGCCCATCCACGAGAACCCGGTCAGGCTGGCCTAAGAAGTGGCCATGATCGACGTCATTTCCGGAGGCCGCGTAATCTCTGGCATGGTCCGGGGCGTGGGCGTCGAGACCGTCGCCACCAACGTCAACCCGGTGGACAACCAGGAGCGGTTCGAGGAGTGCCACGACCTGGTTATCAAGACTTGGACCACACCTGGCCCCTTCCGCTGGGAGGGCAAGCATTACCAGTACGGTGTAGTGAACCCGTGGATGGCGCCGGTCCAGAAGCCGCATCCGCCTGTTTGGGTGCCCGGCACGGCCAGCCCGGAGACCGCCGAGTGGGCGGCCAGGCGCTGCTACACCTACGTAGCCTTCCTGACTCCCCTGGACGTGACCGAGGTGCTGTTCGACAATTACCGGAACCAGGCTGCGGCACACCCGACACGGTGCCTGAGAAGCTCAAGTATCTCCACGACCGGCTCGGCATGGACCACCTAATCATGTACGGTCAGGAATCGCGCATGTCCCACGAGGCGACGATGGCCAACATCGGGTTTTTCGGGAAAGAAGTGCTGCCTGTAATCCGGGATTGGTAGCTGGCGAGATTAAAGGCAATAGGGATAAAAGTAGGATTCTCAATCGGGCTAGACTCGAGCGAGCGCAGGAGGTCCCGTCAATGCACAACGAATTCACTGCGATTTATGAACAAGGCGACGACTGGTACATAGCCTACTGCCTCGAAATCCCCGGCGCCAACGGGCAAGGCAAGACCAAAGACGAGGCCCGCGAGAATCTGGCCGACGCCATCCTCTTGATACTTGAGGACAGGCGGGAAGATGGAATGCGCGGAGTCCCCCCGGGAGTCGAGCAAGAGACGATTGTCGTCATTGAGGCTTAATGCGCTGCTCAGACATCTCCGAATACACGGTTGCCGCCTCAAACGCGAGGGCCGGTCCCATTCTATCTGGATAAACCCGAACAACGGCGTCTCCGAGACTATCCCTAGGCACTCTGAGATAGACAATGTGCTGGCCCGTAAAATCTGCCGCACCTTATCCATCCCACAAATCGGAAGGGAATAAGGAGAACAACGATGGTACAGCAAGGACAGATCGATCACTTGCTCCAGGAGACCGGCACGATACCGCCACCGGCTCACGTGGCGAGCCAGGCCACCCTGCAAGACTACGAAGAGGCGTACCGGCGCGCGGCGGAGGACCCGGAAGGGTTCTGGGCGGAGGTGGCGTCGGAGCTGGAATGGTTCAAGCCGTGGGACCAGGTGTTCCAGTGGGACTACCCTACGTTTCAGTGGTTCCTGGGTGGACAATGCAACATCACCTACAACTGCCTTGACCGCCACCTGAACACCCCCACCAAGAACAAGGCGGCGTTCATCTGGCTGGGGGAAAACGGCGAGGAGCGGGTATTTACCTATGGCCGCCTGGCCCAACTGGTCAACCGATTCGCCAACGGGCTCAAGTCGCTGGGAGTTGGCCGGGGCGACAGAGTGGTCATCTATATGCCCCTGACTCCCGAGGGGGCAATCGCCATGCTCGCCTGCGCCCGCATCGGAGCTGTGCACAGCGTCGTCTACGCAGGTTTCAGCATTGGCTCCCTGCGCGACCGGATCGTCGACGCCCAGGCCAAGGTTCTGATCACCGGCGACGCGGGTTATCGTCGCGGCAATCGCGTGGACCTCAAGGGAATCGCCGACGCGGCCGTACCGGGCCTGGACTTTCTCCAACACATCGTCGTCTGGCGCCGCGAGGACGAAAAGCCGCCCCTTGGTCCCAAGGAAGTGGACTTCGACACGCTAATCAACGAAGGAGATATCGAATGCCCCGCCGAAGTGCTGGAGGCGGAGGACCCGCTGTATATCCTCTACACCAGTGGGACGACTGGCAAGCCCAAGGGCGTGCAGCATGTCCATGGCGGCTACATGGTTGGCACCTACTATCACTTCAAGACGTTCTGGGACGTCAAGGATGACGACGTGTTCTGGTGTACATCCGACATCGGCTGGGTGGTGGGCCATAGCTACATCGTCTACGCACCCTTGATCGCCGGGGCCACGACGGTCTTCCGCGAGGGCGCTCCCGACTACCCCGGACCCCATGTCTTCTACGAGGTAATCGAAAAATACGGCGTTAACGTGATATTCACCGCGCCCACCCTGGTGCGTATGCTGATGCGCTACGGCGAGGAACACCCCCAGCAGTACAACTTGCGTTCTTTGCGTTTCCTCACCTGCGCCGGCGAACCCCTTAACCCCGAAGCTCAGAAATGGGCCTACGAGCACATCTGCGGGAACGGCGAATGGGCGTATCTGGTGGACAACTGGTGGCAAACTGAGACCGGCGGCCCCTGTCTCGGCACACTGGCGAACATGACATCCAAGCCCGGACGGGTCGGCAAGCCTCTGCCGGGAGCGGAACTGGACATCGTCGATAGGGAGGGTCAACCCATCGAGGAGCCGAACAAAGGTGGACTCCTAGTCATCAAGAAACCCTTCCCCCACTTCTTCCGCACGGTCTACGGGGACCCCGACCGGTACACGGAAAGCTGGAATACCATCCCCGGCGTTTACTTCACCGGCGACGTGGCCCTGCGAGACTCGGAAGGCTATTACATGGTCGTGGGCCGCGCCGACGACGTGCTAAACGTGGCCGGTCACCGTATCGGCTCCGCCGAGGTGGAAAGCGCCCTGGTGTCTCACCCCGCGGTGGCGGAAGCGGCCGTGATCGGCAAACCGGACGAGTTGCGCGGCGAGTCCATCAAGGGGTTTGTAACCCTTCGGGTTGGCAACGATCCCTCCGACCAGATGATCAGAGACTTGATGATTCACGTCCGGCAGGAGTTGGGCCCCATCGCGGTACCGTCGGAGATTGAATTCACACCGACCCTGCCCAAGACCCGTTCCGGGAAGATCATGCGCCGCCTGCTCAAGGCACAGGAACTGGGTCTCGACCCGGGCGACATCACAACCCTTGAGGAGTGACCTTTCCCGCCCCAAACCACCGGGGCGAAGGACTACGTGGACGAAGTGACCGATCAGACCGAGATTCGGCGGTACAAATTTACCGCCGAGCAATACTACAAAATGGCCGAGGTGGGTATCCTCGCCTGGGGAAACCGGGAAGAGCTGATCAGGGGTGTTGTGCTGGACCCAGCGCCCCTGGTCCGAAACCGCTGCCACCCACTGCTGAAGGGCGGAGTAACCCGTTTCCTGGACGAACTCGAAGGAACGCCGGAGGAATTCGAAGGACGCATACACAAATACACGGCGGACGAATACCAAGAGATGGGCAAGGCCGGCATCCTGACCAAAGACGACCGGGTGGAGTTGATCGACGGGGAGATTGTCCAGATGCCGCCAATGCTAAGCTCGCACGCTTCAACAGTGAACCGTATCCTTCGACTTTTTACCGGACGTTTTTCCGAGGATCTAGCAGTCGTGTGGGTGCAGTGCCCAATCCGGTTCCAGGGCAACGCTGAGCCTGAGCCGGACATTGCGCTCGCCGAATCGAGGCATGACTACTACCGGGAAAGCCTTCCGACCTCATCTAATATTTACTTGCTTGTTGAGGTGTCGGATACGACGCTACGGTACGACCGAAACGTAAAGGTCCCACTTTACGCCTTAAATGGCATTCCGGAGGTCTGGATAGTTAATCTGCGAGACGAGGCGATTGACGTACACCGCAACCCGGAAGGCAGCTCCTACCGGGAGATCACACAGTTACGAAGGGGCGGGACAGCGTCACCCGTGAACTTCCCTTATATTGAGCTCGTCTTAGACGATCTATTGGGGTGAACTGGAAAGTCCAAGATAGAGAGAAGAACGGGATGTTGCTCGAACCATTGGTGGCTACAATTCAGAACCTAAAGCGAAGCATAGAAGCGCATGAAACCTCCCTGCGCGAAAACGAAATACGTACTCGCATGGCCCTGATCGACCCACTTCTTTCCATCCTAGGATGGGACACTTCGGACCCTGAGTTGGTGCTCCCCGAGTATACCGTTAGTGGCCGGGCAGACTACGCCCTATTGAAGCCAGATGGGAGACCAGCAGCGTTTCATAGAAGCGCATGAAACCTCCCTGCGCGAAAACGAAATACGTACTCGCATGGCCCTGATCGACCCACTTCTTTCCATCCTAGGATGGGACACTTCGGACCCTGAGTTGGTGCTCCCCGAGTATACCGTTAGTGGCCGGGCAGACTACGCCCTATTGAAGCCAGATGGGAGACCAGCAGCGTTTATAGAAGCAAAGAAATTGGGCGAGCCCCTGGAGCAGCATCGTATGCAGATGCTCAACTACTCCAACGCCGCGGGTGTCGACTACGCCGGCTTGACCAATGGAAACCAGTGGGAATTCTACTCCGTGTTCGAGCGCGGCACCCTGGACCAACGACTGCTCCTACAAACCAACATCGTTTCTGCTAACCCCTATCACTGCGCGCTCGGGTTTCTTCTACTTTGGCGCCCTAACCTCGCCAGTGGCGACCCCACAAAAGCGCCAGTTCCGGCGTTAGCTCCTTTACCTGTTGATACACCATCGCCACCTCGCGGTGAACATAGTCTCTCTCAAACCCATTCTGCAATGAGCTCTAGGGCGTGTCGTCAAAACAGGAACAAGATGGTAGATTATTTCGGAGAGTGTGAGTGTGTGGAGTTGAAGTATGGCGGCAGCGCATCGGCGTCACGACCTTTCGGACAAGGTTTGGGAACAATTGAGACCTTACTTGCCTGGTGGAGCAGGCAAAAGGGGGCGTCCAGCCCGGGATAACCGGCTTTTCTTGAACGCGGTGTTTTGGATCCTGCGTACTGGGGCGCCCTGGCGGGACCTGCCGCCGGATTACGGGGACTGGAAGAACACCCATAGACGCTTTTGCCGGTGGCGAGACCGCGGTGTCTGGGACCAACTGCTGGAGCGGGTCATCGAAGATCCGGACTTTGAGTGGTTGATGGTCGACGCAAGCCACATCAAGGTTCACCCTCATGGCACTGGGGCCCGAGGAGGCAATCAAGCCATAGGCCGCACAAAAGGGGGCTAAACAGCAAACTGCACCTGGCGGTGGACTCCCACGGCATGCCGGTACGTATGATCTTGACCGAGGGTACGGTGGCGGATTGCACGCAGGCTCATTCGCTGATCGCCGACATCCCAGCTGAATATCTGCTGGCAGACCGAGGCTACGACACCAACGGCATCATGGCCGAAGCCGAGGGCCAGGGGATGGAACCGGTGATACCACCCAGGAGCCATCGCAAGGAACAACGGTACTACGACCGGGCACTGTACAAACTGCGGCACTTGGTCGAGAACTCATTCCTGGACTTCAAGCAATGGCGGGGGGTTGCCACCCGATATGCCAAAAACGCAGCGTCTTTCCTGGCAATTTGCCAAATCCGAGCGCTGGTCATCTGGACCAAGTTATTTTGACGACACCCCCTAATGCAATTGACCCAGCCTGGACACCGCTGTCGCGAGTTGACCCCGCAAGAGGCGATGTCCCGCCGAAGGGAATCAAGATTGATCAAGGCCCCGCGATTGAAATCAACTCGTGGGTGCGGGTCCTGATCGAGACTACAGAGTGGCTTTGTAGGCAAGGGAGATTAACGAGCCGAGACTGTCCGATCGAGATAGGGAAGACCCGAAACCTGGTCGCCGCAGCGCCCGTGCACCGCCACGGTACGGCATTCAAGCGTTCTCATTCGACTTCGAACGGTTTGTTTCTTGAGATGAATTTCAGTTCCCGGGATTGCGTTAACCTTTCCCAGCTCCTGCTTAAACGATGCGGCGTGGAGATAGACGCCCTAGAGTTGCGGTTCGGCTGATGACGTGTCGGTTTAGTGGGCTGATGTTTCTGAGGATCAGACTTCTCACCCGGCCACGGAGTTTCAGCAGCGGGGTTTGATCCGACCTTATTGAGCTCTCGATCGTGGGAACGGTGGAACTTATTGGGCAAGCCTAATTGACCTGAGGACAACCGGGCGTCAGGGGTATACCATTGCAAACTCCACGAGGAACCGATGAGACTTGAAAGGAGACCCAGGAGCCAAGATGGCGCCCGAACTTAGCGCGGAAACCGTAGAGCGCATCGCTGATTTGGCGAAGCGATTGGGATACGGCGGCCCGGAAGCCCAGGAGCATGTCCTCAAGGTTGCACTGGACGATCTCGATGCGAAAACCCCTCCCGCCCGCCCAAAATTGACGCCCGAGGCCAAACGGAAGGAACTAGAAAAACTGAACAAATTAAGCGAGGTCGGGAGAAGCTGGAGGGAACGCCATCCCGATCAATATGACGAGAATAATCCACCGTCAAAAGCGTGGCAAGATGAGCTATACGACGAAAATGGTCTGCCGAAATGATGGTGGCTGACACCTCGGCCGTCATGGCGATTCTGTTGGACGAACCAGAGCGTCTCATCATCAACGAAGCGATGGCGGAAGACGGTGAAGTATTGATGTCAACGGCCAGCGTCGTAGAGCTTCTTGTCGTGACTTTACAAAGAAGCGATGAACTTTATGGGGGCGCTCGAGTTTTTACGCAGTCCCTTGATCCGGTTAGTCCCCTTCGACGAGTCTCAAATGTGGGCAGCGGGAGAAGCGTCTCGGCGTTATGGAAGAGGTCGTGGAGCAACGCGCCTGAATTTCGGAGATACTTTTTCCTATGCACTGGCGGCGACTCGCGGCTTGCCGTTGCTGTTCAAAGGCGAGGACTTCGCGCAGACGGACATCGTCGCAGTTAGACTCTAGGCAATCAAGCCGACAGACCGCTAGGCCCCATGGAATAGTCCCGTTCCACCAGCGTCCCTACCACCCAACGGCGCAGCCGTCTTTACGCGGCTCCGACGCGCCTCGCAGCACCCCGGTATCGGCGTCACGCTGGATTAGCTGGGCTCCGCCGAACCCACCGGATAGTCCGCGCCAGTAACCGTCGATGGTCCTGGCGTTGTGCCCCCGTTGCTGAAGGTCTCGCGCGACATCCTTGGATAGCCCCTCTTCCAGGGCTACGTCGTGTTCCGTCACGATGAACCTTAGGGCGTTTAGCGCCCGTTGCGGGTCCATACCGTGGTCTACCAAGTTGCTGATGACCTGCAAATGTCCCTGAGGCTGCATGAACGCGCCCATAACTCCGTAGCAAAGGTACAGTTCGTCGTCCTTGGTGGCCAGGCCGGGAATTATCGTGTGGTAGGGACGCTTGCCCCCAGTCAATGCGTTGGCGTGTCCCCGCTCCATTGAGAATAGGCCGCCGCGGTTGTGCAAAACGATGCCCGTTCCCGGTACGACCAGGCCAGACCCGAAGTTCGAATAGATGCTGTAGATGAAGGAACAGGCGTTGCCTTCCTCATCCACCGCGCTAATGTAGACAGTGTCGCTCCCACCGTGGACCTTGCCGTAGGGTACGGTCGCCATAGCCCGCTGCGGGTCGATCAGGCCGCGGCGTTGTCCGGCGAAATCCTTCGAAAGAAGCTCTTCGGTTGGGACCCAGGAGTGGGCTGGATCGGCCACGTATTGAAAGGCGTCGGCGAAAGCAAGTCGCATGGCCTCGATCAGATGGTGATAGGCATCGGGCGTCTGCGCTCCCATCGCCGCGATGTCGAAGCCCTCGATGATATTCAATGCTTCAAGGGCTGCCACTCCCTGGCCGTTGGGCGGACATTCCCAGCACTTGACCCCCCGGTAGTCGATGGATATGGGTTCCTCCCAGTCCGACGTATGGCTGGACAGGTCGCCCGTCTCCATGCAACCGCCCTGCTCCTGGATGAAGGCCGCCATTTTCGCCGCAATATCACCGTTGTAAAACGCCTCCGAGCCGCCCTCGGCAATCGTCTGCAGTGTCCGGGCCAAGGTGGGGATCCGCATTATCTCGCCGTGCTTGGGGGCGCGCCCGTTCAACAACATCTCCTGTCCCGAGGGCAACCGGCCCAGCTTCTCCTCTTGCCCGGACCACTGAAACGCGATGATGTCCGACACGGGGAACCCTTCGTCAGCGTATTGGATCGCGGGTTCCAACAGCGTGGACAGGGGCAAGGTGCCGCACTCTTCCAGCAGGGTTTCCCAACCGTGGACCGCTCCAGGGACCGTAACCGAATGGACCCCGCTCTGAGGCATGGTCCGGTGTCCCTCGGCCTCCAGAGAGTCGATGGTCTGGCCCATCGGAGATCTCCCGCTGCCGTTGATCGCCCGGACAGACTTCTCCCGGTTGTTCCAGACCAGGGCGAACATGTCCCCGCCAACCCCGGTGGATACCGGCTCCACCACATTTAGCACGGCGGCGCTGGCGATGGCCGCATCGACGGCGTTCCCTCCCTGCATTAGGACGCGCATTCCCGCAACCGCGGCCAGCGGTTGACTGGTAGCCACCATCCCGTGTTTGGCCAGGACTGTCGAACGCCGAGAATCAAAGTGCATTTCAGCCTTACTCCAGTGGTCGTTATTGGGAGGAAAAGCCCTCCTTTCCGTGCGGCGGTATTGTAACATGGTGCGATTTGTTAGGAGTTCCCGCCCCGTGACGGACCGGGTTCTCCCCTCGTGCCGGACCGGGCTGCGGGGTCCTCCAAATTTCACGGCCAATAACCGATCAAGCAGCCAACGCCGCTCATCCTGAGCAGAGCGCAACGCGGTCGAAGGACATGACTCACCGGAGACTGCACGTCGGGGACGGCACTTCGTCTACGCTCAGTGTGGGCGGATACGGCACCTACCGAAGGGCCCTCCGGGAGGCTGCGTCCATGACCCGAAATCGCGCTGCTGTGTTAAGATACCCTCGACCCCCCGCCCGAGCGTGGAGAACCGCTGCGACGCCCAAACTCGGACCGGTGGTTATATTTTTGGGAGGGACTTATATGGCTGCTGAAGTAGGACAGAACGCGCCTGACTTTACCCTTTATGATGCCGACCGCCAGCCCCAAACCCTGAGCAGTTTCCAGGGTAAGAACGTTGTCCTGGCGTTCTATCCCGGCGCCTTCACCGGTGTCTGCACCACCGAAATGTGTACTTTCCGAGACCAGATGGACCAATTCAACTCGCTGGACGCCCAGGTATTGGGTATTAGTGTGGACGGGGCGTTTTCCCAGAAAGTCTTCAGCGACCAGAACAACTTGAACTTCCCGCTGCTGAGCGACTTCGCTCGCCAGGTCGTCAACCTGTATGACGTCGCGTTGGATAATTTCGCCGGAATGGACGGCTACACGGCTTCCAAGCGGGCCGTGGTTGTCGTGGATAAGGGAGGCGTCATCCGTTTCAAGTGGATCGGCCCGAACCCCGGGGTCGAGCCCGACTACGACGAGGTCAAGCAGCTCATCTCAGGACTCTAACCACTCGCGTCGACCGGCGTTGCCTTCACACTCTTCCGAGACCGGAGATCCTCCGGGTGAACATCTCGGACAGCCGTTGGGCATCAACCTCGACACACACCTTCGCATTAGCGCGGTGGCCACCCGGCGCAGGCTGGTGGGCCACCGTTTGGCCTCTGGTGACAGGGCTCATGGTCTCGATCTCAATGTAGTAGTCGTTGTAGACGAACAATCCCGAGTCTATGGCGTAAGCCACCGCGGGCATGTCGTTGTAGCGTACACCTCCAGACTCCGGCAACAACCCCCGGCTGACGTATGACCTCTGTAGGAACTTGGTCGCGCCGCACAGCAACCGGGCCGAAGGGGTATCAACCTCCGCTATGCGTTCCAGTTGGAGTTCGCTGATGGTCACCAGGTTGCACACGTCCAACCCCACTTGCGCCACGGGGACGCCCGAGGCGTACACGATCGCCGCCGCCTCTGGGTCTTCATAAACGTTAGCCGAGGCCACCGGCGATACATTTCCCGGCACTAAGACAGCTCCGCCCATTACGACCACTTCCGCTATGGATTCGGCCAATCTCGGCTCGATGCTTATCGCCAGCGCCAGGTTAGTCAGCCTCCCCAGCGCCAAGAAGGTGATCTCCCCTGGGCTTGCCATCATCCTCTCAATTATCTCCACCGCCGCTTGCCGCTCCTCAATGCGAGGGTGTCCTTCCGGAGGCAAGGGGATACCGCTGTCTCCCAGTGCGTCCTGCCCATGAATATGTGAGGCCCATCCCTGGTTTGGGGGACGCAGAAGGGGTTTGCCCACACCCTGGTAGATGGGAATGTCAGCGCGTCCGGCGGCGTGCAGAATCCTGCGGGCGTTGTCCGTCGAAGCCTCCACCGGACCGTTGCCGTAAACCGTCGTTAAGGCCTCCACCGACAATTCGGGGCTGGCGAGGGCCAGGAATATGGCCGCGGCATCGTCTACGCCGGGGTCTGTATCTATGATGACTCTCTTCAATCTCTGCCTCGCGCTGCGTGGATTGGGACCTTGCGGTTGGCCGGGATTTTCTCATTTGACAACCCAATCACCCGGCGATATCCTGCCATTGCCCCCCAGTCCCTCTTGGGACTCCAAGCCATGGATTAAGGAGTGTTGATATGGACATTTCTAACGTCAAAGCATGTATCTTCGACGTATTCGGCACTGTCGTAGACTGGCGCACCTCTATCATCAGGCAGGCGCGCCAATTCGGCAAGGACAACGGAGTGGAGGCCGATTGGGAAGCCTTCGCCGAAGCCTGGCGCGGCAAGTACGGCCCTTACATGAACAAGGTGAGGACCGGGGAGCTTCCCTGGACCAACCTGGACCGCCTCCACCGGATGTCTCTGGACGTCGTGCTGGAAGAGTTCCACATCGAAGGGATCAGCGAAGAGGTCAAGGACGAGTTCAACAAGGCCTGGCACCACCTGGACCCGTGGCCGGACACGGTCCCTGGCCTGTATAGGCTGAAGAGGAAATTCATCCTCTCTCCGATGTCCAACGGAAACATCGCCCTCATGACCAACATGGCCAAGAACGGCGGGATGCCCTGGGACTGCATCCTGGGCGCCGAAGTTGCCAGGCACTACAAGCCCGACCCGGAAAGCTACCAGACGGCTTGCGACCTGCTGATGTTGGACCCATCCGAGGTGATGATGGTCGCCGCTCACCAGGGCGACTTGCTCAACGCCCAGAAGGTGGGGCTGCCTTCGGCATTCGTCCCCCGTCCCATGGAACGCGGCCCCAACCCGGCGGTGCCGCCCGACCCTACGCCAGACCCGTCCTTCGCCATCGTGGCCAGGGACTTCGTGGACCTGGCAGACCAGCTAGGGTCGTAAGTTTCCGCGAAAAGGACTTAACATGGCGCGGCTGAGCATCAGAATCGGCAACGACCCTGACCTTGGGGCCGGGGACTTTCGTTCTCTGGCCCTCATGGCCGAGGAGCGCGGCTACGAGACGCTGTGGATGACCGAGGGTTCCGGCGGAAGGGACACCATAACCCAGCTCACCGCCATCGCTTGCGCCACCTCCCGGATCAACGTCGCCCCCGGCATCCTGCCTATCTTTGGCCGGACACCGATGATGACAGCCATGTCGGCGGCGGGACTGGCTGCGGTCTCCGAGGGACGGTTCATCCTGGGCCTCGGCGTGGGCAATAGACACGCCGTAGAGTCTGCGCATGGCGTCCCATACCGTAGGCCCCTAGACCGGCTGCGGGAGACCATCTCCATTTCCCGGCGATTGCTAGCAGGCGAGACCGTGGACCACCAGGGCCGCGTATTCGAGATGGAGGGAGCCAGCCTGGGCGAAGTTATCCCAGACGAGCCGGTGCCGATATACATCGCCGCGCTGGGGCCGCGGATGCTGGAGTTGGCCGGAGAGATGGCCGACGGCGTCCTGCTAAGTTGGACTGGCGGCGATCATCTGGAGCAGTCAATCGAACGAGTATACGTCGGAGCCAAGCGGGCCGGACGAGACCCTTCTGAAATCGACATCGCCGGTTATGTGCGCGTGGCGGTTGTAGACGATCCCCAGGCAGCCGTATCCGGCCTACGGCGTCAAATATCCCGCTACACTCGCAATCCCTATTACCGGGCTTTCTTCAGGCAATGCGGTTACGACCAAGAGATCGCCGCCATAGAACAAGCATTTGCCCGAGGAGACGTCGACGCCGCAGCCGAGGCGGTCAGCCCGGAGATGCAGAGGGCGTTGGCAGTTATAGGGACTCCAGGCGAGTGCAGGGAACAACTGGAAGCGATGCGGTCAATGGGTCTTCGGCAGCCCGTCGTGGCCCCTTTCCCCGTAGGCGATAGCTTGGCGTCCCACGAAAGAGCCATCGCCGCGTTTGGCGGGTGATAGACTACTCCACCGGCTTTAGGCCGCAGGCCTGGGCAACCAGCTCGTAGGAGTGGACACGGTCGGCGAAGTTGTAGCAGATCGTGACGATGCTGAGGTCGGGGGTCTGGTATGTCTCCGCCAGCTCTTCCAGCCTCTCCTTCACCTGATGGGGGTCGCCGTCCACACAGCGGCCCAAGTATTGCTGGGTGTAAGCCCATTCGTTGGCCGCATATTCGTAGGCCCCCGCCTCTTCCAGACTTGGGATTCCCCTCGCTCTCCCCGTAACCGACTTCAACCGGGCCAGGTTCCGGCTTGCCGCTATCCGGTGTGCCTCCTCCTCAGTCTCAGCACAGAGCACTTGGACACCCACGTTGACCTTCGGTTCTGTTAGGTACGCCGAGGGACGGAAGTTCTTCCGGTAGCCCTCGACGATTGCCGGTCCTTCCTCCACTCCGAGCCCAAAGAAGTGAGCGTAGGCGAACGGCAGACCGTAGTGGGCCGCCATGATCGCACTCTCATACCTGGATCCCAGAAGCCAGACGTCAGGGGCAGTACCCTCCCCCGGGCCTGCCTGTATACCGGCAAATATGTGGCTGGACTCAAGATTTCCTTCCAGGTGACCCAGCAGGTCCAGGACTTGCTGGGGAAAGTGGCGAATGTCCGAGCTGGGCCTGGGAAAAGACAGGGCCGCCGCGGTGATCTGGTCGCTGCCCGGCGCTCGACCGATGCCCAAGTCGATGCGCCCAGGGTAGAGTGATTCCAGCAAGCGGAACTGCTCGGCTACTTTGAACGAGCTGTAATGGGAAAGCATAACCCCGCCGCTGCCGACCCGGATCGTATTAGTTCGCGCCGCGACCTGGCCGATCATCAACTCCGGGCTGGTGCCGGCAAAATTGGGAATGCTGTGGTGCTCCGCCAACCAATAACGGTGGTAACCGAACCGCTCGACGGCCACCGCAAGTTCGATGGTCTCGCGAAGGGCATCGCCCGCAGTCCCTCCGTCTCGAACTGGCGACTGGTCGACGACTCCTAAGAGCAGTTTCATAGCCACGGTTAATTCACTCCCACGCGATGCCGAATTCGACGGGATTCACACTTGACAGGCTGATATTGTACTTTCATAATTATCTCAACGAATATCGTAAGGACTGATAGGGAAAGTGTCCATCAACTGGATATGTACCCGCAAGTCAGCGGCCCGGATGCCATCGTCCTCGCTGTTTCCGAGGCCGAGAGAGCCAATTCCACCACACCATCTAGTCCCCTCCCCAGTTTTTTCCTCGATGATCACTCCCCTGGATTCCCTATCAATTCCCATTAGCAACGCTTTCCTAATAAACGATAGCCGGGTATCGTTACAACTCTCCTGCGGCGAGACCGCCCGTGTCGAGCACACGAATGGTAACCCATCCCCTCTCGGCGAGACAACCCGGCAGCACTCCCACACCGGCGCCACCTCCCCAACCCCAGTCGCCTCCTCCGGTCCATCCGAACGGTCCACCCCAGCCAACGGTCCCACGAGAAGTCCCCAGTGAGAGTTGGTGTCTATGCCGCCAGTACGAAATATCGCATCTATTCTCCACCCACTCTCCACCCTGAACGGCGCGGCCACTTCCATGCCAACGGCTATTGCCACCGGTCTTTGTGGATATTCCCAGTAAACCAAACTCGAGAATCTGAGGTAGTACTTCCGTGAGAACCAACCACGACAAACGCCCCCTGGCTGTAGTCACCGTTGTACCGATTTTGCTCATGATGGCGCTATTCACGTCTGCCTGCGCCGGCCCAGAAGCTGAGCAAAGCGCCCAGCCACCGCAATCGGCCTTTAATCCGCGGGAGTCCGCTGAGGTCATGAAGGCGGAACTCAGCCACTTATCCGGGGACATCACCATCGACGGTTCGAGCACCGTGTTTCCGATCAGTGAGGCGGTATCCGAAGAGTTCGGCATCCTGACCAACGGCAAAGTCAGGGTCACCGTGGGACTCTCAGGCTCAGGCGGCGGTTTCAAGAAGTTCTGCTCCGGTGAGTCCGATATCACCAATGCCTCGCGCCCGATCAAGCAGAAGGAAGTAGACCTCTGCGCTAACTCCGGCATCGAGTACGTCGAAGTCCCCGTGGCTATCGACGGCCTAAGCGTAATGACCAACCCAGCCAACACCTACATCGACTGCCTGACCCTTGAAGAACTCAAACTAGTCTGGGGTCCCGACGCTGAAGACAAAATCACCAAGTGGGACCAGGTGCGCCCCGATTGGCCCAACGAGGACATCAGGCTCTACGGTCCTGGCGTCGACTCCGGCACCTTCGACTACTTCACCGAGGTGGTCAACGGCGAGTCCCAGTCTTCCCGCGGCGACTTCACCGCGAGCGAGGACGACAACGTCCTGGTCCAGGGCATCTCCGGTGACGAGCACAGCCTCGGCTTCTTCGGCTACGCATACTACATCGAGAATGCGGACAAGCTGAAGCTGGTCGGCGTGGACGGCGGCGAGGGGTGCCTAACCCCCAGCGACGCCACCATAGAAGACGGCAGCTACCAGCCCTTGGCCCGGCCTCTGTTCATCTACATCAAGAAAGAATCACTGGCCAAGCCCCACCTGGAGGCCTTCGCCAAGTTCCACCTGAGTCCCGAGGGCGGCCAGCAACTGGTCCGCGACGTGGGCTACCTGCCTTATCCCAGTGAGGTATATACGCTGGCTCAAGAGCGGGTGGAGCGCGGTTTGGCCGGCACATTGTTCGGAGGCGACAACGCCCAGAAGGGTCCCGTCGCAACGGTCCTGGCATCCAACCAGTGAGCAGGTCCAACTTGCGGAGGAGGGGGACTATCCCTCCCCCTTCATTTGTCATCGGCTGTATATGAAGGCCAGGAAAACCGAGCCTATGGGCCTCGGCGCATTTGTTTAACACTTCGGAAACATAACCTTCCGCATTAGTGGTTGTAATGGCCGGGGAGCCCGATTATGCTGTTATGCGGTCTCGGACCCACCACGGTCCCACGCACAACTCCCGGTTCTATGAAGTCGGTTCAAGGGGTGGCTAGGGAAGAAGTTGTTTCAGGCTCGGCGCCCTTGAATAATGAAAGCGCAACCCAGCGAAGAATACGGTCAAGAAACCTCCATGAACGTATCGCCAAATGGGTCCTCTTCAGCTTAAGCGCCGTCTCCGTTCTCACCACCGCTGGTATCGTCTCAGTCCTCTTATTTGAGGCTATACAGTTTTTCCAGGAAGTTTCCCCCGTCGAGTTCCTCACCGGAACGCGGTGGACCCCGCTATTCGCGTCCAAGCACTTCGGGGTATTGCCCCTGGTGGCTGGTACGCTTTTGGTCGCCGTTCTATCGATGTTCGTGGCGCTGCCCCTGGGTCTCCTGAGCGCCATCTACCTCAGCGAATACGCTCCTGAAAAGATTCGTCAGGTCATCAAGCCAATCTTAGAGATTCTGGCGGGCATCCCAACAGTGGTATATGGGTATTTCGCGCTGTTATTCGTTACTCCTTTACTCCGCACGATCTCCGACGAGATTGCGGTGTTCAACGCCCTCAGCGCCTCGATAGTCATGGGCATAATGATCCTCCCGATGGTGTCCAGCCTGAGCGAGGATGCGATGTCGGCCGTTCCCAATTCGCTGAGAGAAGCGGCTTATGCGCTGGGGGCCACCAAGCTGGAAGTTTCCCTTCGAGTGGTGGTCCCATCCGCCCTCTCAGGCATCGCCGCCTCCTTCATTCTGGCCACCTCTCGGGCCATCGGCGAGACCATGATCGTGACCGTGGCCGCCGGGCAGAACCCGAATTTCACCCTTAACCCATTCGTGCCCATAGAAACCATGACCGCCTACATAGTGCAGGTAAGCCTGGGAGACGCCCCGGCGGGGACCCTGGAATTTAAGACGATTTTCGCGGTTGCTTTGACGCTATTCTGCATGACCCTAATAATGAACTTGCTGAGCCAGTGGGTCGTCCGCAGATTCCGGGAACAGTACGAGTAATGGATGTCGCACAACGCGCACGGCTACAAAGGCGCCTGGCTCACCGCAAACGCAAGAACGCCATCTTCGCCGGGTTATGCATGGCGGCAATCGCTATCGCTCTGGGTATGCTGGCAGTATTGCTCATTTACATCATCGCGCAAGGCTACGCCAGAGTTGACTGGTCTTTCCTGAGCAGCTTTCCGTCCCGCTTCCCGGAGAGGGCAGGAATCCAAGCGGCGATAATCGGCAGCATCTACGTGATCGCCATCGCGGCGGTGGCGTCCTTCGTTATTGGCGTTGGCTCGGCCATCTATCTCGAAGAATATGCCCACCGCCACAGGTTGACCAAGATCATTCAGGTTAACATCGCAAACCTGGCGGGCGTCCCATCCATCGTGTACGGAATCCTCGGGCTGGAGATCTTCGTGCGGATCATGACCTTGGGAAAGAGCGTGCTGGCCGGAGGATTCACCCTGGCTCTACTGGTGCTCCCTGTAATAATCATCGCGTCCCAGGAAGCGATTCGCGCGGTGCCTCCTTCCATCCGGGAAGGGGGGTACGCTCTGGGCGCAAGCCGTTGGCAAACGGTCTGGCACCTGGTCTTGCCGCAGGCGTTTCCCGGAATCTTGACCGGCGTGATCCTAGCGGTAAGCCGGGCGATGGGTGAGACGGCTCCGCTCATCGTGATGGGCGCGCTAACCTTCGTCCCCTTCGCTCCGGATGGCCCCTTGAGCCGGTTCACCGTCCTGCCAATCCAGATCTTCAACTGGACTTCCAGGCCCCAGGCCGGGTTCCACGAGGCGGCGGCGGCGGGCATCATCGTCCTGCTCACATTGCTGCTTATCATGAACGCCGCGGCGGTATTTCTGCGGTATAAGTTCGGAACTAGGACGTAAGACATGCAATCGGCGGATAACATCATCAGGACCGAGGGACTGAGCGTATATTACGGCGACAAGCGCGTGGTCACCGAGGTTTCTCTCGACGTGCCCCGGAACCGGATCACCGCGATTATCGGACCTTCAGGCTGCGGAAAGAGCACCCTATTGCGCTGCTTCAACCGCATGAACGAGTTGATCCCCACGGCGAGCATCACCGGCAGGGTGTATTTCGAAGGTGAAGACCTCTACGCGCGTCACATCGATCCGGCGGAGATCCGGTATCGAATAGGCATGGTTTTTCAACGTCCCAATCCCTTTCCAAAGTCGATTTACGACAATGTGGCCTTCGGACCCAAGATCAACGGTTTCAAGGGCAACATGGACGAGCTGGTCGAGACGTCCCTCATTCGGGCTGCCCTGTGGGATGAGGTGAAGGACCGGATGAATGCCAGCGCCCTGGGCCTTTCCGGCGGTCAACAGCAGCGGCTCTGCATCGCCCGCACCCTGGCCGTGGAACCACAGGTTATCTTGATGGATGAGCCATGCTCCGCCCTGGACCCTATCGCCACGCTTGCCATAGAAGAGGTAATGCGGGAGTTGGCCCAAGAGTACACCATTGTAATAGTGACCCATAACATGCAACAGGCCGCCCGTGTGTCTCACTACACCGCATTCCTGATGACAGAGGAACATAGCATTGGCCTGCTGGTGGAGTACGGTGAGAGCCGCCAGATCTTCACCAACCCCGCGGATGAACGGACCGAGGCCTACATCACGGGCCGTTTCGGATAGGGCGATTGCACACCCTTACGCGGACCATGTTTCTTGGGGTATAATCCGTGCCTAACGCTGCGGGAGCAGTCGCGATCACAGGCGAGATGCGCTCAGTTGCGAACTGATAGCTTTTGGGCCGGAGGAGTTATGCCTGAGAGGTACCAGGACGAGATAGAGGAGATCCTGCGAGAGGCGGGCGAACCCGCCCCCGATAACGCATCAAGGGAACGCCCTCGAGCCGATGACCAAGTTGTCGTTCCTGTTCACGCCCCTGACCGGGCTCCCGCCGCGCCGCCGCCTCGAGGCCGGCGGTGGCTGCGGTTTACTCCGGGCAAATTGATGCTGGCCGGCCTGGTCCTGTTCGTGGCCGGGGCCCTGTGGTTCCGCCCGTTGGTTTGGGTAGGGTTGGGCATGGTGGCCCTGGGGTACCTGCTGTTCTTTGTGTCTCCCCACTCCATATCCTATGAAAAGAGGTGGAGGGGCCAGGTGGTAGAGGAATACGATTCCCCGTGGCAGAGACTCAAGCGTTGGCTGTCGCGCTGAACCAGGGGGATTGGGACCCAGCCTAGTTCTCCAGGGCTGGGCCTTCGCTGAAGTGTTCCGCGAGGGCGATAATCATATTGCCCATGTGAACATGCTCCGGCTCAACATCCACTCGCAAGCCCATCTCCCGTAGTCTCCGGCTGCACACCGGCCCCACGGAAGCAACCGCCACCGGAAGTATCTCAAGACTCTCCCGAAACTGCCGCTCTTTGTTGGCCTGGCCGGCGATTGTGAGGAGATTCCGTACCTGTGGCTGGCTGGTGAACGCCAGGGCATCCACGGCCCCGTTCCCCAAATCGTCGATCATGCGGATCACGGGGGACGTGTCATCGGGCAGCCCCCAGGTGTAGAGGGTTACCTCCCTGACGTTCGCTCCCCTGTCCTCCAATCCCTGGGTGAGGAAACCGTTGGGCGACCCGTAAGCCTGGACCGCAAGGTCTCTTCCCTGAAGATCGTATTCCTTGATGGACTCAAGGAGGTCGGCCGAGGTGTAGGGCTCGGGAGGCATAACGTCGATGTGGATGTCGTTCTGGCGTAGGACCCGCGCCGGTTTCGGGCTTCTGGCGAAGACCGTAAGGCCGTTCAGGGCGGTCAGGAAGTCATCCTTCATCCCCATGGAATCGGCGGCGTCTATAAGGGCGCGGGTACCGACACCGGTTAGCAGGACGACGACGTCCAAGCTGCCGTCACAGACGTCTCGCACCAACTTCTGTACGTGGGGGTCGTCCTCCAGATAAAGTTCCTGGAGGACCGGGGCCGGGTATGGCGTCCCGCCATGACGCTCAATAAGCCCGGCCATTTCCGATTGCATTCTCGCTTCGACGAAGGCGACAACCCTGCCGCCCAGGGAGGCTACCAACGCGCTCCCCTAAACCATGCACTCACCTTCACCCCGCTCCAGCTTGTAGATGTTGGTCCGTTCCCAGTCGAAGTAGAGGTCGGAGCCTTCATCGGCGGTCTCGGCGGCCTTCTGGGCCTCGGATGCGACGGCGGTGAGCTCTTCCAGGCCCACCCGGTCGAGGAATTGGTTGAAGTCCTCTTTGTCCTGACGGTGTTCCTTGTAGTAGGAGGCGATCTCCTTGACGATCTTCGGGGCAACCTTGGCCGGAATCTTGATCTTGGGGATGCGTGTGCCGATGCGGGAGTCTTCCACCCGGTTGTCGCCGTAGTTTCCGCCGAGGAAAAGCTCGTAGGCCGGTATTTGCTGCCCGTCGGGGCCCTTCACCGCTGCGCCGTGGAAACCGATATTGGCGATGTGGTGCAGGCCGCAACCGTTGGGGCAACCGCTCATCTTAATGCGGATTTTCTGGACGCCCTCGTCCTCCAGGAGGCCGTTCCAGGTGGAAAGCTCCTCCCGGACGGCCTTAGCCAAGCCCATTGACGATGTAATGCCCAGTTTGCAGCTATCGGTGCCAGGGCAGGAGACCACGTTGGTGATGTGGTGGGCTCCGCTCTCGGCGAGACCGATGGCGTTCAGGGCTTCCCAAAGCTCGTGGAGCGTGTTGCCCGGCACCCACCGGAGGGCCAAGTTCTGCTCCTGGGTGGTGCGGGCGCGTCCGCCAGTGTAGCGCCGGACGATATCCGCGAGGCCGTGGAACTGCTCGGGGCTAATGTCGCCCCGGTCCGGCTTCACGTAAACCAGATGGTAGCCATCTTGCTTCTGGACTTCTACGTTTGTCTCCAGCCACCGGGAGTATGCCTCGCCGCTGCCGTTGCTGCTTGAGCCGTTGGACTGGACCGGACTCGCGTCCAGGGCCGGAGGTATTTCCCGTTGAATCTCTTCCGCTTCCATCAAAGCGGTGGGGTCGATGGGACCGATATTCTCCAGCTCGGCGTCCACCATTTCCCGGAAGGCGTCAACGCCGATCTTGTCGATGAGCACCTTGATCCGGGCCATCATGCGGTTCTTCCGCAGGATGTCCGCGTTGTTGAACACCGTCCAGATGGCTAGCGCGACCCGGAGGTATTCGCTCTCAGGCACGAACTCGTACAGGGGCTTGGCCAGCCGCGGCATGATCGATGTGCCGCCGCCCACGAAGACCCTGAACCCCTTCTGGGTCACGCCGTTTTCTTCACGGACCTGGGAGACGTAGGTCAGGTCTTGAATAGCGGCAGCCACCGCGTCGTGGGAGTCGCAGCCGGTGAAAGCCGTCTTGAACTTCCGTGGGAAATTCTGGGTGATGGGATGCCTAACGCCGAACCGGACGTAAGCGGTCAGGTAGGGCGTCGGGTCGAATATCTCGTCGGGGCAGACCCCGGCGGACGCCGGTCCGACCACGTTCCGCACCGTGTTCCCGCAGGCCTCCCTGCTGGTCAACCCCACGTTGCCCAACGTCCGCAGCACGGCGGGGCAGTCGGCCAAGGGAATGTGGTGCATCTGGATGTTTTCGCGAGTAGTGATATGCCCCTTCTTGAGGGGCGCGTACCGCTCGGCGATTTCACCCATCCCATCCAGCGACTCGGGGGTGAGGATGCCTCCGGGGATTTTGATCCGGATCATCTGCACGTCCGCCTGACGCTGCCCATAGACGCCTTGCCGGAGGCGGAACGGGGTGAACGCCGCGTTGTCCAACTCACCGCTTTCGAACCGCCCAGATTCGGCTTCGAGCCTCTGCACCTCATCATCCAGGAAAGGGATAATACCCAGAGAAGACGGGGCCAATTCCCTGCTTCTCTGATGAATCTCCGTCTGGTTCACAGACTGGGTTGTGCTACTCGGACTCGTCACCTATCTCCTCCTACGTCGGGCAAAATAAAACGCCCACCCTCTTTCGTAGACTTGGGTGGACGCAGGCTGGTCTGGCGGATGTCGTGCGCGACTAACCTGCCCCCTATGTGGGGGGACATGTACAGGCGCAGCAGATCAAGGACACCGTTCTCATTAGGGGAAAAGTCTACTCAGTTAATCAACAATTGTCAACAACGGAGTCTTGTATTATCAGAATCATCGATAGTACTGTGGATTGGGGTCAACCCGCGATTATTGCGGCCTCAGGGGCCATTCTCCCCCTTTCGGAAAAGGGGGATTAAGGGGGATTTCCCCCTGCTCGGGTCCGAGTTCACGAGAATCGAGAGTAATTGGCCCTATTCCAATTCACTAATCGTTAGGACGAGTCTCGTTCCATGCGCACAATAACTTTGGCAACTTCGGCCGTCCTGCCCGATACCAGGAAATCCCCCCAGACCCCCCTTTTCCGAAAGGGGGGCCAACCCTGCCGGGCTGACCGCAACCTCTGGGATAAGCTAAGATATTTCCGGCAAGGGCCAACCTCTTCAAAGTGTCCCAATTGCAAACATCCAGCGACCGGAGGAAGTCAAACCATGAAGGATTCGGCAGACGTAGTAATCATCGGAGGGGGCGTCATAGGATGCAGCATCCTGTATAACCTGGGACGCCTGGGGATCACCGACACTCTATTGCTGGAGCGGGATGTCCTCAACTCCGGGTCTACGGGGCGGACTGCGGCCATCTGCCGGATGCACTACTCCAATCCGGTAACAGCTTTAATGGCCTGGGAAAGTCGCCGCATATTCGCCAACTTCGAAGAGCTGGTTGGCGGCCCGTCAGGATTCGTCGAGACGGGTTACCTGGTGATCGTCGAAAACGAGGACCGGCCAGGGCTGGATAAAAACGTTGCGATGCAACTCGACCTGGGCATCGACACGATGGTGGTCACCGCCGACGACCTGCGGGACATCGCGCCTATGATCAGCGTGGGCGAGGACGAGGCGATGGGTTGGGAACCCCAGTCGGGTTATGCCGACCCATACCTGGTCACTTCCTCCTTCGCCAACGGCGCCACTGAGATGGGAGCTGAAATTTTGCCACAGACTCCGGCCCTGGGGATCGAGGTCGAAGGCGGTCGCGTGCGGGCTGTAAACACCCCCCAGGGCCGCGTGGAGACTCCAGTAGCCGTGGTCGCCGCCGGGCCGTGGTCCAAGCGTGAATTGGCCAAAGTTGGGGTTGACGTGCCTCTCGTGCCCGTTCGTCACCAGGCGGCTTATCTGGTCCGGCCCGTGGACCTGTTGCCCTTCCATCCTACGGTGGGCGACATCGCCCAGTCCTTCTCCTTCCGGCCCGACGGAACGTCCTTCACTTTGATGGGGTTCGGGGACGACGAAGAGGTCGAACTGGACAACTACAACGAGGCGGTGGACATGGACGTCATGGCCGACGCCGCAAGTCGGTTGCAGCGGAGGCTGCCGGACATGGCGGGGGCGTACTTCCGCGGCGGATGGTCCGGCCTATTTACCACCACGCCAGACTGGCACCCCATCTTGGACAAGGCGCCGGGCATAGAAGGTCTCTATTGCGCCGTTGGGTTTAGCGGGCATGGGTTCAAACTGTCGCCGATGATCGGTGTGACAATGGCCGAGTTGATCGCCCAAGGAGCGTCCACTTCCCTAGACATCTCTCCTCTCCGTTACTCCCGCTTCGAAGAAAACGACCTGCTGGGGTCCAGCTATCGGTACCGGGTCCTGGCGTGACTCCGCCTTGTTGAAACGGTGGCCCAGGGGTGTGCTGGCCCTCGCGCTGGCCTTCCTGTTGCTGGCCGCCGGCAACAGCTCCTACCGCCCCGACAAGCTGGACCTTCTGCTAACTCCATATCGCTACAGCCTGCTTGATTGGGAAGTGTCCAACTTCCTGGACAAGTGGGCCCGGAAGTCGTGGGACCAGTTGCCATGGGCCGTCGAGCCCGACCGCGAAACGCGTAACGCCCTGGTCCGTGAATTCTTCTCCCTGGGCAGGGAGATGCGGCAGTTGGAAAGGCGGGCCAGATTCCCCGGAACTTCAAGCGGAGGAATGCTTCCCCGAGGACCGAGTCCGCCAACCCCCAGAATCGAACAAATCCGGGAACGGCGCGATGATATCCTTCCCCAGGTGGAAGAAGCCGTGGAGGCCGAGATAAGCGCGGTCCTGGCCGTGGAGGGGTTCGCTTCCCGAATCGGCCTCATCTTTCCGCCAGTCGATACCGTGTTCGCCAGGTCGCCCCGAGTGCTGGTGCTTTCTCCTAGGGACCGCATCTATCGGCAGGATACCGTGCTCCTAAAACCCGGACTTGGAGACGTGGTAAGGGAAAGGATCGAAGCGGAATTCCTCCAGGAAAAGGACCTGTCCGCCCTCGTGGCCCGTACCGGAGGGGTCGCCGTATATCCAAGTGTGGTGTCCGATGCAGGGGGAATGCGCCACGCGGTGGTCACGGCGGCGCACGAGTGGCTTCACCATTGGTTCTTCCTCCAGCCTCTCGGCCAACACTTCTGGGACAACCCGGAGATGACCACCCTGAACGAGACGGTGGCGACGCTGGCCGGGCAGGAGTTGGGAGACCGGGCCTTCACCGCTATCACCGGGGAGGCAATAGCCTCGGAAACCCCGGCGGCGGGGGCAGCAGGCGGCGCTGGCTTCGACTTCAGGAAAGAGATGCGGGAGACCCGGGTCCGCACCGAGGAATTGTTGACCCAGGGCAAAATCGAGGAAGCCGAAGCCTACATGGAGGAGCGAAGGCTTCTATTCGTGCGGCACGGTTATTTCATCCGGAAGATAAACCAGGCCTACTTCGCCTTCCACGGTTCCTACGCGACCAGCCCAGCGTCGGTCAGTCCGGCGCTTGGACAGCTACAGGAGTTGCGGCGGAGGAGCGGATCGTTGAGCGACTTCCTGCACACGGTGGCTCAGTTCAGCAGCTACGAGGAGTTTCAGGCACATCTGGAGGCGGGGTGACACAGCCGAGAAACGCACGGACGGGTACTGGGGCCGCGGCCCCGATGGTAGTACTTATAGTCCCCGCTTAGACCCAGGGTGTGCGCTTGGAGCGGTCCTTCTCCGAAGTGTAGGCGCGCATCCCCCTGCGCTCAAGGCTCTCCGCCACCATCCGCTTGAATAGCTCCCGGTCCTTGCCGCTTATCACGGCTTGCTCGTGGGCCTCTGAGATCGCCACCGGGTAGCCCTGACCCCTCCGGCATTGGTCCAAGATCAGACTATGGCCCAGAGCCAACAAGCCCTCGTCCTCTGCGGTCCAGGACGGGGTCTCCACCCTGGCGATCTCTTCACCGCAGTGGAGGTAATAGAAATCGACCTGGTGCTCCCCATAGCTCTCCCGAGGCACCGAAGAGTTGGTGCGGTAAACCGGAGAACGCCAGCCAGGGTCAAGGGTTTCCTGGAAAATGTCCCGGTCAAGAAAGTCGTTGGCCTGGTCGCAAGGTGAGACTATCGACCGGCGGTTGCTGCAGGAGCGGCTGCATTGGGAGAACTCAAAGGGGCAGAGGGTGGACCTGGCTGCGTTGACGACCTCCGCGCTTCTGGGCAGGGACACGTAGGCCGCCACGCTCAGGGGCCGCAACCGGGCCTGTTCCCTAAGCCGGTCCAACGCGGGAAGCATCCGGCCCCGGATAATGGTGTCCCGGACAAATGGGGGATACCCGCGGCCCGCCAACCCCCACAACACCAGCGACCCGTCCACCAGGGCCAGCGTAGGCAGTCCGGGAGGACAATCTTCCACCACGTCGGCCAGCCGCTCCAATTCCCGCACCGTCCTGATGAGACCCAGCAAAGCTCCCGTCACAGGCTCTTCCTGGGCACGGTTGGAGGGGTTGGCTATGTAGAGGTCGTCACGCTCATAGGCCAGGTCTGGTTGGCTAAAGAGTTGGGCGTTGGGCTGAGAGCCGTAGGTCAATTGGCAACCGCCCAGATTGACCAGATATGTAGCCACTGGCAAATGGCGGTCAACGTCGATGTGAGACCCGTCCACCGCCACGACGCACCAATCGCGGGGAGTGTCTGACGGCCCGTAGCTACCCAGCAGCCGGTCTTGGACCTGCGCCGCCAGAAAAGGACGCTCCGGGTCGAAGGCGGTCTTCGCACTGGCCGTCTCCCGGCTGACGTCTTGCGCCGCGCCGATAAAGCCGCGAAGCCTTCCAAGCCGGTCTTCCCGTGACCGTCCAAGCTCCTCGCTGACGCGGTCCAGTTGGAGGAAGGTATTGCCAAGATCAAGGGGCATGGAGTATTTCCGGGTGCTTGGTTGAGAGAAGGAGTCAGCTAGCAGCTACAGAGTTTCCGACGCGGACTGAGTAGGCTCTTGTGCGCTCTCGTGATGCTAAAACTTTTCTTTATCGTATAGATCAAGCCTTGTTCTATAATATTCTTGAAATCACTTTCCAGCGCGATGTCGTTGGTGAACAGCAACCGAGTACCGCTGATTATTGCTAAAGCGATTATGTGAGGGTCATCGGACTGGCAACTCTGCTCTTTCAAAATGTCCCCCACGGCGGACTCAACTTCTTTGTCCCTGATGTCCACCACCCGTCCCGCCAGCACGGCTTGGTGGAGCCATCGTGCGAAGTTCGTGTTTTCCGAAAGCTCAATGCGGAGTCTACCACCAACGACTAGCTTACCTCTCCCTTTGGTTAACCAATCGAAGAAGAATTTGCCCGCGGGCGATTCGGCATTTCCGAACACCTGATCTCGGACATTTGCGTCTACAATCGCGCACACTTAGAACCCGATGGACCGACTCATTTCTTCCATGAAAAATTGGCGATAAGTGAGCGGGGCATTCATTACATTCCCGTCTTCGTCCAGTGTCAGAGAATGGATCTTCACGTCTAGACCTTCAGGTTCAAAATATAGAATTGAAACATCGTCAGGCTTTAGGTCAGTTTTACGGTCACGTACGTCCATACGGACGCGATCGAGTAGGTGATCGCTGTGAGTCTCAACTATTAGCTGTCTTTCCCAACTCGTGATTTCACAAAACAGGCTTCCGAGTGCCGCTTGAGCGCTAGGGTGCAAGTGCACTTCTGGCTGCTGCAGCAGGAACATTGAAGGTTGATCCTTGCGCATCAGTTCCGTCAAGATCGGCAGAGCCTGACTTACTCCATAACCGACGTCGATCAAGTTTCTTTTCCTACCCTTTAACTTCCCCCCGGATTTCCTGACGTGCAATTGGAATGGAGATCCTTCTGTCTTGCCAAGCAGTTCGATGGAAATCTCGTCGAACAAGCCCGAGCCCTTGCCGAATTCTTCCAGAGCTCCTTTCAGCCGTTCCCATTCCTGTTGGTCCCGCCGGGATATATTCACAAGAAGCGTCGGGATGTACTCGCCGCTCGGGTCTTGGAAGGGACGAGCCGGATCGTAGGTGCGTTTGGGAGTTGACCTCACCGGCGCTCCGGCGAACGGTGGATTGGAGTTTCGACGACGACTAAGCCTACGCTCGAAAGAGGCCGCCAACTCATACAACTGCTCCATGTCTCCGTCGACCAACGAATCCTCGGGCTTTCCCTCTCCCGAGCTGCGGGGATCTTCGGTCGAATCTGACCAGCGTGAACGCATGACCAAATTCCGAAAAGAAACTAACTCATTATCATCCGAGAGTCTAGATCCTCGGACTTCGGTGGAGAGTTCGCGGTCAGACACCTTCAAATAAACCTTGTCTCCGGCAACTTCGAGGGACCGTGTGCCACCAATGAGCCGACGAGTGGTTGGGTATGGAACCCCGTCCTTCCGTTCAAAGGTTACTGCAAAGGTATTTATTTGCTCTGGGCGTGGACTCCGGCTTCGACTTGCTTTTTCGCTCCTTTCGAAGCTAGCTCTAAAAGAGGTGGCACTCCCTCGGCCGCGGTTGTGGGCAATCTCACTGAATGTACCCATGTCGTATGGGGGTTCCTGGAAATCAGGAACCCTTGATTCGACCGCAACCTGCCATAGCGCGCGTATCATCGCTAGGAAGGATGTCTTCCCGGTGCTGTTTTCTCCGACGAGAAGAGTCAGAGGAGCAAGACGCGCCGTCTGTTCCTCACGAAAGCATCGGTAGTTTTCTACGGTGACTTTGCGCATCTGATGATTTTTTGAGGGGCTCCCTCTATGTTGAAAAATGCGCCGGGCTCGATGGCTCGTCACCTTCCACGATTATAACATTGGCCAAGGCTTGCCGAATGCGGCGAGCGAACCCCTACCGCAAAACCCGGTCGTCGCCGACGCGGCGGGTTATTTGCTGCTGGTCCAGGTATTCCAGGAATGGGAGGATGTACTTGCGGCTGGTGTTGAACATTGTCCGAGCTTCGGCCACGGTAATGCTGCCGTTGGACTTCAGGCGCTCAACCACCCTATTGGACATGTCCCGGTAGGCGGATGAGGAGAATACGATGGACTCGTTCACTTTTACGACTTTCCCGTCTTCGACGAGCACCGTCAGTAGTTCCGGGTCCAGGCGTTGGTCGCTGGGGGGCGAGTAGGGTTCATCTTCGAGCGACTTGACGTAAGCCGCTGCCTGTTGTTCCATTTGTGGCGTCAGCGACACTTCGTGATCGGGCAGCCGTATGGAAGTCCGGTCCTCCGCGAGGAATCCCTCTGATGTAAGCCTAGCCACGACTTTCAAGAACACGGGTTGGGGCACTTCCAACCGGGAGCGGATTTCCTGGGTAGGCGCTCCGCGGCGAAGCGGAAACTGGTTGTGATGACGCTGCAACGCCAACGCCACCTTGCTCTTGAGGATGTTCCAACCCTGGATCGAGTAGACTACAGCGTCGGAGTCGTTTGCCAGGTCTCCCAGGACCACCACGTCACCGTCCTCCTCCAACTTCCCGACACGTTCCATTACCTCTTCGACCGGCAAGTTGGACCGCCGGGACAGCGCCGTCGCGCCGCATGGTCCCCATTGGTCCGCCACGCTGAGCAGGATGTCTTCTCCGGTGCCCTCATCGAGGGTCATCAGTCTTTCGACGACTTCGTTGGAGAATCGGCGGTGCCGGCGCCTTGGATTCGGATCGACGACCTGCCCGCCGCCCAACGTATCTTCGGCGGAGCGAATGACAAAGAAATCTCCCTTGACCATCGGCAATGGGTTGGACAGTAGCACCTGCACCCAGCCTTCGTTGCCCGGAGTAAGCCGGTCGGCGTCCAGGAGCCTCACCCTGGCTGGCGACTCGCTGGTGAAGATGTGGAAGGTTACGCCTTCGTTGTGGCGTAGGGGATGGGGAGCGTTTTTCACCATCCGAAACCGGGCATCCACCCTCATGGTGGTCGGGAGCCAACCAGCGGGGGTCAACACCTGGCCCCGCTCGATGTCGCTGCGGGAGAGACCGGAGAGGTTCACCGCCAGGCGGACCCCTGGCTGGGCCTCTTCCACCTTGGACTGGTGGCTCTGCAGCCCTCGGATGCGGCCTTTGCGCCCGGAACCAGCCAGTTCGACTTCCTGCCCCACAGCCAACGAACCGTCGATCAGGGTGCCTGTAACCACCGTGCCGAAGCCGGAAATCGAGAAGCAACGGTCGATGGGCAGCCGGGGCCGGCCCACGTCCCGTCTCACTTCAGTGTCGTCTAAGACTTGGTCGATTGTGGCCCGTAGATCGTCCAGCCCGTCGCCGGTGTAGGCGGACACGCCGACCATGGGACATCCCTCGAAAGAGGTCCCTTCCAGCACGTCTTCCACTTCCGCTTTGACCAGCTCCACCAATTCCTCGTCCACCAGGTCAGTCTTGGTGACAACGACCATGCCCTTGCGTATTTGCAAGATGTCCAAAATCGCCAGGTGTTCCCTGGTCTGGGGCATGATGCTTTCATCGGCGGCGACGATGAGCATGGCCAGGTCTATGGCGCCCACTCCGGCAACCATGTTCTTAATGAAACGCTCGTGGCCGGGCACATCGACGATGCTCACCTCCCGGCCGCTGGGTAGCTCCATCCAAGCAAAGCCCAGGTCAACGGTCATCTCCCGTTCCTTCTCTTCGGGAAGCCGGTCTGGGTCGATGTTGGTCAGGGCTTTGACCAAGGTGGACTTGCCGTGGTCGACGTGGCCCGCGGTTCCGATTACATACATAGCGGAAGGACGTTCTCCCTGAGCCAGGGTGGGGATGGGGTGATTTTACACAAAGGGACGTAGGGAGTGTACTACACGAACCTGTTGAACACCTGGTTGGCGATCAGGTATGCGGGCTTAGTGAGACAAAGCTCGCTGCCTCTAAGGTGCAGCAACCCCAGGTCTACGAGGTCACCTATCTCCGTGTCGAACCGGGCCGCCAGGTCCTCACCGACACGGACTGACTCAGCTTCAAGGTCCATTCCGTCCAGCAGCCGGAGCCCGAGGATCATGGCCTCGGCAAAGGAAGTATCCCCTCCGCAATATTCGTATCCTCCCACCGGGGGAATGGTTTCCAGGAGGTCTCCAGTGATTTCACCAACCGGACGCGCCTCCGCCTTGGCCCACCGCTCCACTTCCGCCAGGTACTTCACGGGAGAGGAGACGTCCCAGAAACGGTGCCGCGACAGGCTGGAATGGGCGCCAGGACCAACGCCAAGGTAGGTTTGGTTGAGCCAGTAGGCCATGTTGTGGCGGCTCTCCAGTCCGGGCAGGCACCAGTTGGAGATTTCGTAATGGTGGTAGCCCGCACTCTCCAGGACAGATTCGGCGTGGTGGTACATGTCGGCGGCGAGGTCGGGGTCGGGCGTGGGCAACTTTCCCTGTTCTACCCACCGGTGGAAGGGTGTCCCTTCCTCCAGAGTTAGGCAATACAGAGAGATGTGGGAGGGCATTTGGGAAAGCATCAGCCCCATTGTGTCTACCCACTGGAGGTAGGTCTGCCGGGGAAGGCCGTACATCAGGTCCAGGTTTACGTTGGAGAACCCGGCGCTCCGAGCGGCTCCGAACGCCTCCAGCGCCTGGTCCGCGGAGTGCCGCCGCCCGAGCAGGGACAGAAGGTCGTTGTCCAAGCTCTGGACGCCGATGCTCAGCCGGTTCACCCCTTGCCGCAACAGGGCCTCACACGCCCTCTGATCGAGGTCGCCGGGGTTGGCTTCGATGGTGATCTCGGCGGCGTCGGACACGGTATAGGACGAGGCGATTTTCGCCAAAATGTGTTGGATTTGTCCGGTCGGCAGGTAAGAGGGTGTCCCGCCGCCAAAGAAGACGGTGTTGACCAGGGGATGTCCCAGCGTCTCTCCCCATAGGTCCAATTCGAGGGTAAGCGCATTGAGGTACGGCCCCATAAGATTTTCGATGCCCTGGTAGGTGTTGAAATCGCAATAAGGGCACTTGGTCTTGCAAAACGGGACATGCACGTATAGAGACATGCCAGAGCCGGGAACGACGCTAGAATCGCCCTGGGAGTTGCCAGTCATATCCTGACCGCCATCGCAGGGGAAGCGGTTAACTCTCGTCAATCGGCCTGGAGGAACCGTCCACAACCTTGTCAGGGTCTTTTTCCTGTGGAGGATTGTCCGGGGGCTGGATTCCCAGGTGCTCGTTGATGACGTGCCGAGGAGAGAGTTTGAGCAATAGCAACAGGGCCATTCCCAGGACCAAAAAGTCGTCGACCTTGCTGATGATGCCGAACCGGTCGGGGACCAGGTCCCAGGGGGACAGGAAGTAGAGCAGGGCGAGGGGGACCAGCGCGCGCAACACCAAAGGGACGCGCCGGTCGAATGTCAACCTCCATACCAAAAGAACGTACTTCAGTAGGGGCGGCAGCAGGCGGGGCCCCAGCATCATGATAATTGGCATCGCTATGCGAAACAGCATGGCAGCCCAACGGTCTCCAGGGACCTAAAATTCCTGTGGCGTATTCTAATTATAAACCAATGTGATGTTGAGTGGGAATCACGCCTGTTCCGCGCCCATGATTTTTCGATAATCGGCTATATTGCGCAGACTCGTGGTTCCCCCCAACCACCGTCTTTCCCGCGAAAGCGGGAATCCAGAGATGTTCAGGCCCAGTACCGCAACCCGGTGCATAAAATCCAGGTTTCGGCTCAAGGCCGGAATGACGGGCAGCGCAGCAATGCGAGAGGACACCCTGATTGACCAAGCAGGAGAATCGAAAGACCACTGCGGCCGTTTCGGTCCGCTATTGCCGCTGACGCCGATTGGGTTATACTGTGGCATCCTCGGCAATCGCGTGACCCCGGTCGCACGGAGAACCGAGTCCCGGCAAGGCATCATCTTTCATTTCAAAATGGAGCGGTTGGAATGACGCTTGGTACAAGGGCCACCACCATCGGAGAGTTGCGGGCCAGCCAATACGAGGTGCTGCCGGTCCGCGAAGAGATCCGCAAGAATCTGATATCCAGGATGAGGGCCGAGGAGATCGTCTTCCCCGGCATCATCGGGTTCGATGAAACGGTGATCCCCCAGTTGGAGAACGCCATCCTCGCCGGTCAAGACGTCATTCTGTTGGGTGAACGCGGCCAAGCCAAGTCCCGTTTGATTCGCAGCATGGTGAACTTGCTGGACGAAAGCGTGCCCAAGGTCTCGGGCTGTGAGATCAACGACAATCCCTATGACCCGGTTTGCCGCCCCTGCCTGGACAAGGTGGCAGACCTGGGCGACAACACGCCTATCGAATGGATATCCAGGGACGAACGTTATTCCGAAAAGCTAGCCACTCCGGACATCTCAATCGCCGACCTGATCGGGGAGATCGACCCCATCAAGGTCGCCGAAGGCCATTACCTCTCCGACGAGCTTGTGATCCACTACGGTCTAGTTCCCAGGACCAACCGGGGCATCTTCTGCATCAACGAACTGCCTGACCTTGCCGAGCGCATTCAGGTGGGGTTGTTCAATTTGATGGAAGAGCGGGACGTTCAGATCAAGGGTTACCGCATCCGCCTGCCCCTGGACGTGTACGTAGTGTCCACCGCCAACCCGGAGGACTATACCAACCGGGGCCGCATCGTTACGCCCCTGAAGGACCGCTACGGCTCCCAGATACACACCCACTACCCGAAGGACCCCAGAGACGAAATCGCCATCATGGAGCAGGAGCGCCGCCGCTTCCCGGATGAAGACAAGCTGATTATCCCCGACTACATGAAGGAAATTCTGGCGGAGGTGACCAGCCAAGCCCGGCAGAGCAGCGAGATCAACCAGCGATCCGGAGTAAGCGTCCGGGTGTCCATTTCCAATTTCGAGACGTTGTTGGGCAACGCGGTGCGGCGGGCCATCCTGCACGGGGACGAGTGGGTCTGCCCCAGGTCCAGCGACCTGCCCTACATAGTCGCGTCGTTCACTGGCAAGATCGAGTTGGAGACCTTCGAAGAGGGCCGGGAGAGCCGCGTCACCGACGACCTGACCCGGCGGGCGGTCCTGCGGGTCTTCGGAAGCTACTTTGACGTGGCCGATTTGGAGGACATCGTGACAGCCTTCGACCTGGGCCAGACCGCCGAAGTCGGCAGCGAAACAAGGGCTTCAGCCTACCCACAGCTACTTGGTCAGATTGACGGACTCGCCACAGCGGTCAAGCGGCTGACCGGCGACGACCGGGATGAAGCCGTCGCATCGGCGGTGGAATTCGTGCTGGAAGGGCTGCACCTCAACCGCCGCCTGAACTGTGAGAGGACCGCCGCCGGGAACATCTACCGGCGGTAGGGCCGGGCAGAAGCTGCGGAATCAGCGTCAACCAGGCGCCCCGTGGGCAGTCTACGGGGCCGCCAGGTTTGTCAGTTCCTCCCAGCCATAGGCAACTTCCCGCAGCGACGCTCCGCCGAATGTTACATTTTGCTCGTCGGCGACCCGCCCTCCGGCCGCTTCATAGAACCTGCGGGCGTTCCGATTGTCGGCCAAGACCCATAACAGCATAGACGCCATTCCAGCCTCGACGAGGCTCTCGGCGGCTACCCCCATGAGCCTGCGCCCGATTCCCTGTCGCTGATGCCCCGGGGAGATGTAAAGGGTGTAGAGTTCGCCCGCAAAAGGCAAGGTTGTATCTCGGTTGGATCCACAGGAGGTCCAGCCGACGATACGCCCATCAACTTCCGCGACGAACGTGGCTGCTGCGCCGTTGGCCTCCCCCATGTACCGGCGTTGCCGGTCAGCCCACCGCTCCACATCGATCGAGTCCAGGTAGTCGTCCGGAACTATACCCCTGTAGGCAGCGCGCCAGCTCTCCGCCCAGACCGATGCGATAGCGTGGGCGTCCTCCATTTTCGCCCGGCGGATAATAATCATCTTAACTGTACGTTCTAACTTAGATTCAGAGGCTCTTCACTCCGCATTGTGGATATGCGGGATAGTTTGGCCTGTTCCGATCACTTGACTTTGGCAACCCGCCAATCCTAAAACATACACTGCTGTTTTCGAAATCCGTACACGCAGACAGCCGAGCCAAATACGGGCGTGAAAATACAGCCGCCACGGTGGGACGTTGAGGGTTCAACAGCCACATCTCCCACGGCAAGAAATACCGGTGGGTTCTAGCCATCAACCATTGGGCGAGTGGGTTTTCGGGCCGCCCTTGGCCTAGTCTCTCAGTAAACGGCAACCGAGTCGGCGTGTTGCCTGGCCAGCTCGATCAACCGGCTTGCGTCTCCATCAGAGTCGCCCAGGGAGACCAGTGCTCCCCATATACCGGCGCGGGCTTCCCGGGCCAGCCGGGAGACGATCTCTTCTGTGTTCTCGTCGGTGATGGTCAACTCCACACCCCGCACCATTTGGCGGATGGCGGACAGTGCATCGGACCTTCCGCCGACGTAGTCAGCCTGATTGAGCAGGCCCCTAACGCCCTCTGAGAGCCGTTCCGGAGACCCGTCTCCCAGGGTGATGACGCTCACGGCGCGCTCTTTGGACCGGAATGCCTCCACATACTTGCGGGTCAATTCGATCTGGCTGGAGTGGGTGGCTTCGTGGCCGGAAACCCGCTCTACCAACTCCAGCAGCGTCAGCCCGGGAAAAGAGTTGATGGGGTTGGGCGGCGTTACGGGCTTGCTAAGCTGTTCCGCGGTAAGTCCCGAGACCAGGTTTCGGAACCGGCGGTGAGTATCTCCCAGGTGATCTATTTCTTTTTGAAGCTGTTCTTCCCTGGATGAGAAGGGGGGAAGCATGTCCTGGTCACCCCGGGCAATCTTTTCCAGGGCGTCGACGAAGCTCACAGAGTCCACGTGAAGCAGAACTTCCCTCACAGACCATCGGGAGCCGAGGAAGGCCTCCTCCGCGTCGAGGCCCGCAAGGGAGTCCATGAGGGCACGGTGTCCCTGGTCCAGCCGGACCAACGCGCGGTTGCGACGGTCCAATAGCGAGTCGGCATCCTTCATGGCTATTCCTTCCCGGCGAAGCCCTCGCCGTCAGAGCCTCCGGAACCAGGCCGCTCTGATCTCAAGGACCGCAGGAGAGACACGCTCGTTTCCGGGGGTGTGGGGCGGTGCAGCAGTCTTATCCCCACATGCCAGACCAGCAGCGCCATGTTGCTGGCGATTACCGTCCCGTTGAGGATGGCTTGGGTGGTGGGGTGCCGCCAGACTCGCGTCCCCTCGATGTCCTCGCCGTACCAGAAGCCTCCCCAGGCGCCTCCCAGGGCGAATACGACGGCCAGCGCGAGGGGGGCGAGGACAAGCAGTCTATTCCCGTCCGAGCCGCCTTCCAGGTCCAGCCACCAGGCGAGGAACGTGCCTACTCCGCCTCCGATACCGGCTGGAGCGATCAAGAATGGCATCCGGGGAACACCTGCTGGCAAGGAGAAGACGATGTACCAGCCGACGAAGTATCCCCCGATGGCCAGCAGCGTGCCCAGGACGATGCCCAACAACAATCGTGCGAGGATGACCAACAAGGAGTGAGGGTCCCCTCCCTACCGGGTGTTCCTGAGTCGTGGGTCCAGAACGTCCCGTAGCGCGTCGCCGGCGAAGTTGAAGGCCAATACCAGCAGGAAGATCGCGGCCCCTGGGGTGAAGGTCAGCCATGGCGCACGTTCTACAGTCTCGAATGCGTGGCGCAGCATACCTCCCCACGTCGGTGTCGGGGGCTTCACGCCAACGCCCAGGAAGCTCAAGGAGGCCTCGGCGATGATCGCCGCGCCCAGGCTCAACGTAGCCGCCACGATGATGGGTGCGAAGGAGTTCGGCAGTATATGCCCGAGAATCATACGCAAATTCGATGCCCCAATGGACCGGGCAGCCATAACGTAGTCACGCTCCCTGATTGACAACACCTGGGCGCGAATGAGGCGCGCCTTGGCAGGAGTCGCGGTGATGGCGATGGCCAGGATCACGTTGAGAACGGCCCCGCCGGTGACGGCCACCAGCCCCAGGGCTAACAGCAACCCCGGGATCGACGCCAGGCCATCTATGAACCGCATCAACACCTCGTCCCACCAGCGGCCGAAATATCCGGCCATCGTGCCTATCGCGACGCCTGCGAGCACGGAGAGGGCAACGCTAGATACACCGATTATCAATGAGATGCGCGCGCCGTAGATGAGTCGGCTCAGTTGGTCGCGTCCCAGGCGGTCTGAGCCAATCCAAAACTTGGAGGTCGGGGCGGAGAGGTTGTTCATAGGGTCCATCTTGACCGGGTCATGGCGCGCTAGCAGGGGTGAGAAGACGGCTGCCAGCACCGTTATGGCGATGATCAAGAAGGCAAACTTGGCCAGGCGAATCTTCAGCATTTCCCGCAGGATAACTACGGGCCCCCACTCCCGGGCCGCACCCCGCAGGACGTCCACCTGGCGCAGACTTAGGTCCTCCACTTATGTCCTCCTGCTACTCAACGAACACCCGGCGTAGAATTGAAGTCCATGGGGCCTCCCACGGTACACCGGCTTCTCCGTTAGTCCCAGGATGTCACCCGTGGCCACGGGGCCGAAGCCGGATGTACGGGCGGACTGGATCACTCGTAACGGATCCTGGGATCAAGGTACGCATACAATATGTCTGCCATGAAGTTTGCCAGGACCACCCCCGAGACTATAACGAGCATACCCATCTGAAAGACCTGGTAGTCTTGCTCGATGATAGCGTCAAGGATGAACTTCCCAATGCCGGGCAGGGCGAACACCGACTCGGTAATGAGCGTCCCGCCTATCAGGCCGCCGAGTTGCAAACTTGTTACCGTAACCACGGGCAGGAGCGCATTCTTAAGAGCATGCACCCCGATGACACTCCGTTCCTGGAGCCCCTTGGACCGGGCGGTGCGGATATAGTCCTCCTCCAGCACCTCGAGCATGGCGGACCGGGTCTGGCGCATGAGGGTGGCGGCCAGGGCCGTGCCCAGGGTAATCACAGGCATGATCATACGCGAGAACCATTCCCAGAGCCCGTCTACGATGCTCACGTGACCGAAGATAGGGAGCCAACCCAGCCATACCCCGAACACGACGATCAGCACCAACCCCAGCCAGAAGTTGGGTAAGGCCACGCCGGTCATGGCGAACGTAGTGGCCGCGACATCCGGGGCCGTGTTGCGTTTCAGTGCGGAGACGATCCCCAGGGACACTCCCATCAAGATGCCGAAGATCCAGGAAAGGAACGCCAGTTGCAGGGTGAATCCCAGGCGCGGGACGATCTGGGGCAGGACTGCTTGTCGACTGAAGAGGGAAGAGCCCCAGTCCCCCTGGAAGACGCCCCATATCCACAGCCCATATTGGACAATTATGGGCTTGTCCAGGTCGTACTCTTTCAGCAGCCGGGCGTAGAGTTCCGGGTCGATCTCGGTTCCCTCCGACTCTTCCACCGCCGCCAGGGTGTAGATGGGATCGCCCGGCAGAATGCGGATCATCGCAAACACGATCATGCTCACGATGACCAGCGTCGGTATCAGGTTGAGGGTGCGCCGGATCATGTAGGTCTTCATATATGAATCACCGGGGCTTTGAAACCCCGGCGCCCCAAGGCTAGCTGTTTACTGCTTTATCCAGAAGTCCTGGCTGTGCCAGAAGCCGTGGGCCCAGAAGGGGTTCTCGTCGCACCCGCCGGTGGTGGGAATATAGCAGCCCATGTAGTTGACCCTGTGCATGGACGGGTTGTAGATCCAGGCGTTCTGCAGGGCGATTCTCTGGGCCATCTTGTAGGCCTCGGCCTGCTTTACCGGATCGGTGGTCTGCTGCGCCGCCAAGAACTGTTCATCAAGGGCGTCCTGGATGGCCTGGCCCTCCGGACCGTGTCCGTGTCCCTGGTCCTTGCATGTGTTAGCCGCGTAGTTATTGGTGTGCCACGACGCGAGGGCTTCCAACGAGGTGCCCAGGGGGTTCATCGTGGAGCCGGTCTGGGTGACATGGGTCTGGCACTCCCGCATCACCCTGCCCCGGTCTGCCGCGGCGGGTACGATGTAGAAATCGAACTTTATCCCGATATCAGCCCAGGCGGCCTGCAAGAACTCGCAGTACTGCTGCCGGTCGGGTCTGCGCTCGCAGACTCCCTTGATGGTCAGCGGCAAGGTTAGGCCCTTCTCATTGGCGTAGTCTTCCACAAGCGCCTTTGCCGCCGGTGGATCGTACTTCATCTCACCTTCCCACAGGTCGGAAAGGTCTACTCCGAACGGGGAGGAAGCGGGGTCATAGGCGTGTGCATTGTGGTTATTCATGGTGTTCAGGTAAATCGAGTTGTTGACCGCCTTCCGGTCAACAGCCTTGATCTGGGCCTTCCTGATGCGGATGTCGTCGTAGGGAGGCAGTCCGGTACTCCAATACCAACCGTCCCAGCCCATTCCCGCCCTGGACCATACCTGAATGTCGGGATCCTCGGTAGCCGCTGACACCATCTCAGCCTGGAGCCATGCCGCGTTTAGCGCGCCGGTCTGGATGGCTGCCAGCCGGGTGCGGGTCTCGGTGATGACCCTCATCTCCGCAGCGTCGGCGTAGGGCCTTCCTTCCTTCCAGTAGTCTGTGTGTTTGACCAGGTCGATTCCCACCCCTGGCTGCCAGGATTCGACTACGAAGGGACCGGTGGCGGCGGGGAGACTGACGTGGGCGTCGGCGCCAACCTCGTTCCAATACGACTCGGAGTGTACGTAGTCAGTGTATGTGAACAGGTGCTTAGCGAGAATCAGGCCGTCGAACTTGTTCAGGTGCAGGTCCATCGTGTAATCATCCACGGCCTCGGCATTCTTCACGCCTGCCCAGAACTTTTGGCCCCCCTCGCCGGAGTCCGGGTCGCGCACACGGTTCAGACTGAAGGCCACATCTTTGGCCTTCAACTCCCCCGCGCCGCGATGGAATTGGACTCCCTCGCGAATGTGGAACCGGACCCGAAGCCCTTCATCAAGAATCTCGAAGGCGTAGGCCAGCGACTCCTGTGGTTCGTACTCAGCCTGCCGGCCCAGGGTCACCATGTACTCGTTGGAAAGATGCAGGTAGATACGGTCAAAACTACCGCTGCTCCTGATTCCGTCCATGTTGGCGGCTTTCCGGAAGTAGCCGATCTTCATCGTGCCGCCGTACTGGGCGTCGTCACGCTTGGCCAAAGGCGGAACGATCGGGGGCCTTCCAGCGGTTTCCGGCGCGGCGGTTGGAGCAACCATCGGTTGTATGGTAGGCGCGGTCTTTAACTCCTCAGTCGGTTGGACCTTGGGCGCCTCGGTGGCTTGGACCGCCGGGGCCGCTGCATCGGGCATGGCGGTCGCCTGGGCGGCGGGGGGAGCGTCGGATGGCACCGCTGGAGCGCCTGGATCTTCAGACCCACCGCACGCTATGACAAACACAAGACCGAATATTGCTGCGAACAACAACCCTTTGAAAAATGTCACGTTAGGCCTCCAACTCTTCGTTGACCATTCGGTCGATAATGGCACGTCAGGGAACCGCACCGGGGATGTTGGCCCGTATCCGCCTGAGTGTTCACAAGACGATACCCGCGTCACCGAGTGCTGTCAACAACCGCGTGAAGTCTGGATGTCCCCAACGGCGGTTTCTTCTGCGACAACCGTAATCCATAACGAAACCATGTCCCCATGATGTCTGGCGTCAAGCGGGCCTCATATCTTCAGGATTAGGCGTTATCACGAAAAGCCATGCTACCTGCGCTGAAATCAGCTATATTTCAATCCCTAAGATACGGGACCTGGCAACTGCCAGAGAACATGTCGCAGTCAAAACAGCGCGCACGCACACAAGTCTTTAGGGGTAATACTGGGCTTTCCGTAACTGTTCAGAGATGATGACGCGGAATGGCTGAATCCCACGTCGGTCACCTCTATGATAATCCTCTTAAGATGTCTCGCCGCAACCCTTCATTCCCGCGAAGGGAGACCTTTGAATAATCCCCTCTCCCTCCGGGAGAGGGTTAGGGTGAGGGCGTCCCCCGTATCTGGGCGCACTCTGGATTCTCGCTTTCGCGGGAGTCGCGGGAGGTTACGCAAAGGTCTCCGAAGGCGGGAATCCAGATATGGCAATGATAGGGACCGTTGCTGGTTGCGAGGGTTTCTGGATTCCGGGTCAAGCCCGGAAAGACGGGCTGGGATTGGGAAGGACACATCAAGTCCGAACAGTGACGGAATTCCCGCCATACTCGACACCTGTAAGCCTGGGTGCTAAGCTCCTGGACGGCAGACCAACAACCCATGAATTCCCGGCTATTATCGCCCGGAACGTTAGAAGAGAATTGACTGAATCACAGCCTCAAGACCACTTCGTTAAGGTCCGCGATGTTACTCTCAGGTACGTCGATTGGGGAGACAACGGACCATTGCTGCTGCTTTTGCACGGGGCGATGCGCACGTCGCGGAGCTGGGACGCCTTAGCGCGGAGTCTCCGCCCTGACTTCCACATAATCTCCCTGGACGCCAGGGGGCATGGGGACAGCGATTGGACCGCAAGAGGTTACAGGTTCTCCAACCGGTTGCGGGACGTCAGCGCTTTTTGCGACCTGATCGGGCTGGACGTTGGCCGTGAGGATGTAACTGCGGTGGGGCATTCCAACGGTGCGGTGGTTTTCGCGATGCTTGCTGCGAAGCGTCCCGAACTCTTCAGCAGACTCGTTCTTCTGGAGCCGATGCTGTTCGTGGAAGCTCCAGCAGAGGCGCCGCCCCGCCGTTCCAACCGTCCCCGGAGGACCTGGAGCAGCCGGGAAGAGTTGCATACTTACTTGAAGCAGCATCGGGCCGCCGGAAAATGGCGGGAGGACGTGATCCTCGACGTGGTCAACCACGAGACGATGGAGTTGCCCGACGGCAGGATAGACATGAAGTGGTCGCCCGACACGGTGAACCTGGAGGAGCGGCAAGGAGAATATTTCGACCTTCGGCCCTTCTTCCAGAATGCGGGCTTGCCGATTCAGTTCATAGTAAGCGGCGAACGAACTCAGAGGTTTCGTGACGTTCAAGACCTGCCCGCCAGGGTCCCAAGCTTTCACTTCACAAAGGTCCAAGATACCGGCCACAACATGTACATGGAGCGCCCCGACGCCGTAGCGTCATTGATCCGAACGTTCGTCGGGGGCGGGATAATCCCCGGGGTGGTGTGAGGATGGCTAGGGGTTCGGCGAGGGCGGGTTGATGGCCTATGCCTCTCCGGGCGGTCCCAGCCGAAACTTGGAAGAGTTTGCCAGCAGTAAACCTGCCCAAGCATCACCGAACGTACGTTGGCCGCTAGGGCCCGAGCAAAAGAGCTAACACCTCTTTGGTATCGGACAGGTCCTGCAGAACATGGCTAGGATTCAGCTTTGCCAGGTCTGCCGCGGAATAAAATCCCGTGCTTACAGCCAATGTCCGGACCCCATTAACTTTGCCAGCCTCTATATCCGAGGACGAGTCCCCGATCAGCCACACCTCTCCTGGACTATAGGTCTGTCCAGACTCCTCCTGGCAACTGGCAATTGCACCGGCAACAACCTGCCCCCTATCGGTGTAATCTCCTCCAAACCCTCCGGCATGAAAGAAGTGGTCCAGGCCATACCTGCGAAGTTTGATAAACGCCGCCTCTCTGAAGTTGCCTGTCTCCAACCCCAGTTGGACCCTGGAGTCTGAAGCTAGAGTCTCGAGGCGTTCAGGTACTCCCCGGCATATCTCCCCTCCGGTCCAGCTATCCAGGTCCGTAGTGAAATGATCGAAATAGGCCACTTTGAAATCGGATAGACCGGGTAGGTCTTCCAAGCCTCCGGACATGAGGCCCCACTTACGGTAAACCTCGACCATCAACGGCAAGTCCATTCCCCCGGTGAACGCAACATATTCGAAGGCCCGGGGGACCCCGTGGACCTGTTCAAAGGCGCTGTTTAGGGCCTGTCGCTGTGGGCGGTTGCCCCCCCTCCGATGCTGACCAAGGTCTGGTCTATGTCGAACAGGACCAATCTCTGCATAGCCATCTCTCTAGAACCTGGGACCCGAGGCTCGATTAGGCATCCCTGAAGGTGGCAGGTGCGCCGCATTCTTGTCTCTCAACCGGACCGGTTCCAGTCGTAGTATAAGGGGCCGGGTAGACCGTATATAGTGTCGTTTTCCTGATCATCACCTTACTGTATGAGCCTACCTGGTCATAGTTAGCCCCTGCCCTCAACACCTTATCGACAGAGGTCAGATTGGACGCCCGCAACAACTCGCCTATCAACCGGGTCGGGAAGCCGGTATAAGTGCTTGCCTCCTTCACGAAGATTGTCCGGGAGACAAGCAATTGAGGGCGGGTCCGGGACAGGGTCATTCGATTGTCCGATGGAAACGCCGACCAAGGTCATCTGTAGAAATCGATTGGGGCGTGGCCACGCAATGCGGCGACCCAATTTAGAAAGGCGCTCGGGTTAGCCCACTGAGGAGCATTGGGGAGTACGGGGAGCTCCATCTGCAAACGGGTGGACTGCTCGGCGTTTTTTTATCGGGGTCATTGTGTGGTAAGTGTTCAGAGTTGAGGGGAAGTGAGCAACTGGCGGCATGCGGTGAGGGGATTCAATCCTCGGGCGCGCCAGGTACCGAAGAGGGAAGCGAGAGCCATCTTGGTGTTGGTGCCCTGGGTTGAGCGGGTGCCGCCGCTGATCTTGCGGCTGGTCACCAGGTGACGAAGGCTCCTCTCGGCGGCGTTGTTTTCCGAGGGGACGGCCGGTTCGGCTACGAATACGAACAACTCCTTGATGAAGCGCTGGATGCGCCGGCAGAGCTTGGCCTGGACTGCCCCTGGGTCATCAAGGAAGGGTCGGCAGCAGGCCAACAATTTCCGCTCCAACTCCAGTTGGGCCTGACGGCGTTTCCTTGCCTGAGGATGGGAGAACCGCTTGGCCTGGGCGTAGAGGTCATGCACTGCCGCCGCCCATCCGGCCAGCTTGGCGTCTGCTGGGTAGAGGGCCTTCAGGTCATGGATGTCCCGGAGCAGATGAGCCCAACACCGCTGCTTCAGGCCAGGGTAGTGGTTATAGGCAGCGTAGAAATCGCTGACCAACACCCCGCTGAAGGACTCCCCCAGCGCCTCGTCCACCACCTCCTTATTCCGGCCTCGGCGCAGGAAGTACCGCTCAGTGGGAGTGGAGAAGGTCCAGACATAGCCATTGGCCCCCTCCTGGCGCCAGCCGGTCTCGTCGGCGTGCACCACCTGGCTGGTCCGGACTAGTTCCAGCACCTCGGCCACCGCCGGTTGGGCTTGCCGGGCCACGCCGTGGAGGACCTGGGTGATTCCCCCAACGCTCAAGCGCAACTGGTGGACGGTCTCCAGATACCATTGGATGGTCCGAAGGGGCAACCGGCCCTCTTCCCGCAGGCCAGCGATCAATGAGACCAAGTTGGCTCCCAACCGTCCCCGACCGATTACCCCACCGCCCAAGTCCGTCTTGGGGGTCCGGCGCCGTTCACATACTGGGCAGACCCGGGTCACGAAAACGTGCTCCGTGACCTCCACCGGAGCCACTGGGATATCGATGACTTCCCGAGTCCGCTGCGGCCAACCCCCAACCAACCCGGTGCCACACTCCGGACAGGAGTCCAAGACATGTTCCACCTGGTGAGCCGCCACCGTGCGCCGACGGCTAAAGCCGTGGGGCCGGGGCTTTCTTGGCTCCTTCTTCTCGGCCGGCTCTGACTTTGCACCCGGTTTGTTGCCCGGCATTCCGGGCCGCCCTTTGCCCTTGAGACCCCCTTCCAACGCCGCTATCCGCCGCTGCAACTCGTCGATGACCGCCTGCTGCCGCGCAATCACCGCCAACAGCGCCTCCCGGCTGGCCGTCCTCAGGTCTACCTTGTTCTCCATCCTCCTGATTTAACATAACCGACGACCCGACGCACCGAACTTCCCAAGCAAGTTTTAACTAATCCATCCCCTCAACTCTGAACAGTTACATTGTGTGTCATTCTGTTTCTTTGATCCTCCTGGTGGGCTAGGGGTTTGGGTCTTAGCTGGCGCCTGGTGATAGTCATGGTACAGAGATGCAACCGAGAGTGGGAAGGGGGAAATGGCAGTAAATGTACAAGGATGAGCGGAGCCAGCAACGATCCCAAGGAGCAGTCAATCAAAAGACCGTGGGGACCGGGGCACGTGACAAGGCGGCGTTCCGGATGTGGGTTTTTGGTATGAAGAAACCGTCCTGGAGGGCGGAATCTCGAGCCTTATTTTGGGTGATTCGTAGCTACATGGAGGACCTTTCGCGTCCTGACCCTCCCGGAAATACGTATCTACGTATGGCCCATGTGCGAGTTTCCAGGCCAAGTATCAATTCCAGCCGCGCCGAAATGAAACTGTTATAGGCGCGGTACTCGATGGTTTGGGACCAAGAGTTGAAACGCCAGTTGGTCCTAAGCTCCGGGTACCTCGCCTATCCAGTGCACATTGACGTAGGTGGGGCTCGCTGCGCGGTAGAATCTCTCGTCGGCAGTCCACAGGTCGCAGTGTAGCGTTTCCGACAGAGCCAGATAATGGGAGTCGTATACCGCTTCTTGCCGTAGGCGGCCCGCCAACTCCAGAGCCAATTGATGAAGGTGGGAGGTCTCGCTTAATTCGATACCGGATGCCAGCAAGATTTCGATGAGGCGAGTGGCTGTGTCGACGTTCAATTCCCCGCGCACCACCCGGCGGTGTAATGCGTTGGCAACCTCTACCGGCATCAGGTAGGGGGCTGCCGGGGTCACCTCCGCCTCATCCCAAGACCTTGCCAAGGCAATTGCTTCGTCCGAATAATTCTCCTTGACCAACCATTTGAAAGCCAGGCTGGCGTCGACAACAACTAGCCCAGCCAAGATCGCTCTCGGGAGGTTCGGGCCTCCTGGATTAGGTCAGCGGAATCTCCAGAGAGCTTTTGTTCGCCAAAAATCTCATCTTGGAGCGCGACAAACCGGTTTATAGCCTCGGGGCCGAAGGGCAGATTCTCCACGCCTTGAACCTCGTCCCTGGCCAATTCCTTGCTAATGGCATCCTGGCAATACTTGCGCATGCTTACCCCTTTGAGCGCGGCCACGGCTTTCAACCGTCGTTTCAAGGCAACGTCCAAGTCCAGGGTAAGGCGCTTTTTGTTGACTTCCATAGTGAAAGCTCCATGCCACGATCGACTGAGAGCCATCCTAGCGCAAATACAGAATTAAAGAAGAATTTATAACATGACGTGAGTCGTCAGAACAGGTGGATCCATGGAGACTATAGGGAGAACTTTTTCGCTGGCGGTCAACTGGTGAACCAAGTATAAATCCCTACCGCGTTTCGCTGGTCACCTTGCACATCCGCCTATCAGTCAAGTTCCATGTCCCTTAAATCATTCCCGGAGTATTTGTAACCAGCGCCGGACGCACTATGGTCCACCGAAGCGCTCATTCTTCTGATCCCGGGTGAAGGTCTGGCCCCCTGTTCTTATCTCGCCCCTCAATTTGTGAATAGCGGCGAGGCCCACATCGGCCTGTTGTTCTCGGCCCATATAGCTTTGGAGCCACAGGCGATATTGAGCGTTCAAGGTAGTTCGCTCCGCCAACGCGCGCCTGCGAGCCGCTTCAATCAAGTCCTCGTCGGCGTTCAACGTGATGTTCTTCATCCCGTTCCCTCCCTGCGTAGAATACACCAATACATCGTAGACTAGCCTCGTGTTGATGTAGCGCGGGAGTGGGACTAAAAGACACGTGGCACTGGAAGGGAAAGAAGTGGGCCCGGCAGGTGTCGAACCTGCAACCTACCGGTTATGAGCCGGCCGCTCTACCGCTGAGCTACGGGCCCCACCTTTCCAGCTTATGCCCAGGCTTTTGACGGTGTCAAGAATGGCCGTCTAAACGGTGATTTCTCTGATTTCAGGATTTACAGGATTAAAGAGCCATGCGAATCCAATAATCTTATGAATCCCGGTTCAGACATTTGCGCCTAGGACCGAACGACCTCGGCCTGAGGGGGGCAGAACATGGACGCGAAACCCTTCTAGCCTATACCCAGGCGCTGACGGTATTCGGGGTCGTAGGCGGCCAGCAGGCCCAGTTCCACAAGTTGCTCTTGGGGCAGCCGCCGCACCGCATCTCCCCTGGTCGGCACGGCGCCTACTATTGCGTCTTGGACCAGTTGCTCGTAGTCGGGTCCCCCCAGGCCCAACAATTGCTGTAGCACATGTTCGTTGTCCTGGCCGAACGTGGGGGCTGGGCCGCGAATTTGAAGGGGGGTTCGGGAGAATTTGTAGGGCCGGCTGATGAACGGCCTGGTGCCGATGTTCCGGTCTTCCGGGTAGGTTACGCGCTCGAAGAAGCCCCGGCTCTGGTAGTGAGGGTCGAAATGGACGTCCTTTCCCGTCAGCACCGGGCCCGACGGTATGCCCAACGCCTGCAAACGGTGCATCGCGTCATACTTGTCCAGCCCCGCTGTCCACTCGGAGATAATTCCGTCCAATTCGTCATGGTTGCGCCGGCGCGCGAGAAGGTCGGAGAAACGCGGGTCGGCGGCCAACTCTTCCCTGCCCATCTCGCGGCACATGTCTTGCCACTGCTCGTCGCTGCCCACCGAAAGAGTGATCCATTCATCGTGGCCCAACGCCGGGTAACAACCCTGGGGAGCGCGGTAGGGATGCCGGTTGCCGATGCGGTCGTTGTCACGCCCGTTTGCAACGCCGTCCATGATGAATTCAGAGAGGAACATCACCCCTGCTTGATACATACCGATGTCCACCCATTGGCCCTTCCCCGTCTGGTTGCGGTACCGCAACGCGCTGCCGATGGCGAACAGGGTCGTCCACGTCGATAGGAAATCCACGAAGGACGCCCCGGCCTTGGATGGGGCCTCGCCGGGGTACCCAGTGACCCAGCAATGTCCGTGGGTCCCTTCCTGAGTGGTTGCCTGGGCCGGGTAGTTGGCGTAGGGGCCCAGGCTGTGACCGTATCCCGTGTTGGACACCATGACTATGTCGGGTTTGATCTTGCGCAGGTTGGGATAGTCCAACTCCCACCGCCGCATTACCCGGGGAGTGAAGTTCTCCATGACCACGTCGCTGATCTTCACCAATTCGATGAATAGCTCGCGGCCCCGCTCGTCGGTGAGGTCCAACGTCAGGGAACGCTTGCCCCGGTGCATGAGGTTGTAGGTTGACGACCGGTTCCACCAGTCCTCGCCCAGGACGTTGTCGGGGAAACTGCCGGCCAACCCGGAGTTGCGCGTCGGGTCGGGGTGCCCCGGCCCCTCCACCTTTATGACCTCGGCCCCAAAATCTGTGAGCAGGCCCCCAGCATAGGGAAGGGCGAAGATGTATGTGGAATCCAGGACCCGAATCCCTTCCAGCGGCAGTTGAGGTCCAGGCGGTTGGGGCATCTAAGGTTACCTCCCTGTGGGTTAGTGACCGTCGGTTAGCGGCCGGTGGCCGTGGTTAGTAACTGGTGGTTGATTGCCCGTCGGCGCTGACCACTAGCCACTAAACCGCGTTGAGCTGGCGTAGGCGGGTGAAGTCTTCTGGCGAGTATCCCAGCCCCTCAACGTAAATTTCCCGGTTGTGCTGGCCGAGGGTTGGGGCAGGCCCGAGGAGCCGGTAGGGGCAAAGGTCGAAGTTAAAAAGCGCCGCCGGCACCTTGATCCTGCCAATTACCGGGTGGTCCACTTCCCGGTAGAAGCCGCGGGACTCGAGCTGGGGGCACTCGGCTAGCTCGGTGGGAGTCTGTACTACCCCGAAGAGCATCCGGGTTTCGGCGGCACGGCGGAACAGGTCCCATTTGGCCTTGTCCTTGATCGAATCCAGGATAAGCGCGTCCAACTCCTCGCCGTGTTGCGGGCGCTGTCCGGCGTCGGCAAACCGGGGCTCTAGCATCTCTTCCGATTCAAAGAAGTTGGCGATGTCCTCCCACGAGGCCCCGCCTCCCGTCTGCACGATGATCCATCCATCGGCGCATGGCATTGGATGGGTAAATTCTCCTCCCGACGCCCGGCGCCTGGGTTGCGTGCCGCCCATAAATGGGTACATGGTCTGGGTGGCCATCATCGTCGAAGCGACGACCTCCGTCACCGATACGTCGATATGCTGGCCCAGACCGGTGTTGCCCTGGTAAAAGAGCGATACGGCGGTGGCGGCCGCGGCGTTGAGGCCGCCCTCGTATTGGGCCTGGAACCCTCCATGCTTCAGCGGTTCCCGGCCCTGGATGCCGCTGATGCTCATAATCATGCCCATGGCATAATTGACGATCTCTTCGCCCTCGTATTGGCTGTACGGGCCGTCCTGCCCAAATGGGGTGATGGAGGTCATGACCAAGGACGGGTTGATCTCTTCCAGATCCGCGTGGGACAGACCCAGCCCCGCCAGATAACCTGGTTTGTAGCTCTCGACGACAACGTCGACGTGCTGGACCATCTCCTTCAGCAAGGCGCGTCCGGTGGAGGTCTCAAGGTTGAGGGTAGCCCCCTTCTTGTTGAGGTTCAGGGCCAAAAAGAAGAGGCTTTTTTCGGGATGGGGGTCGTCTTGGTGGAAGGGGCCCATACGGCGCAGCAAAGCGCCTCTCGGCGGCTCGACCTTGAGGACATCCGCCCCGTAGTCGGCCAGAAGGCGGGCGCAGAAGGAACCGGCGATGTCCTCGCTGAGGTCGAGGACTTTCACACCTGTCAGGACACCATCGGGCATAGTCTTTCCCCTACATTAGTCCGGGCGTTGGGACCAGGTGTTTGGACCAGGAGTTTAAGGGGCCGCTGCGGTGGGATCCAATCCTACCCTGGCGCGGCCCAGTGAGCGATTGGGATTGTAGCGGAAGCCGGATTTCGAGGCAACAAGCCGCCTGGTCCCAGAGTATGTCGGCGGGGCAAGCTTCAGAGCGTGGCGGTCAGCACCGACATAGGCCTTGCACCCACGGAATAGGTCTGCAAGGGCGTGAGACCGCCGGTCTGGGAGTCGATGCTGTAGGCAGCCAGCTTGCCCGTTGCCGACCCCGCGGCGAACACGAACTTGCCCTGGGGGTCAAGGCTGAATGCGCTGGGTACCGCTTCGGTCGCCGCATGTCCCGCCGGTGTCAGACGGCCCTCGGCGTCGACGGTAAAGCTGGCAATGCTATTGTGGCCCCGGTTGGGAACGAACAGGAAGTCGCCGGAAGGCGAAAACTGTATCTGGGAACAGGTGTTGCGGGCCGTGACCCCCGCTGGCAGCGTGGATACGGTTTGGATGGCCGCCAAGGTTCCAGACGGACCGATCTGATACGCGGACACGCTGCATCCCTGCTCGTTGGAGAAGTAAACGACATCCAGGCTGGGATGGAAGCAGTAATGGCGCGGTCCGGTCATGTCGTCCTGCTCCAACTGCAGCGGCGAGTTGGCGGTCAGGCTGCCGGTGGCCTCGTCGAACCGGAACTGGTAGATGCGGTTCGGGCCGGGGATGTTCTTGGGCGGTTCCAGTACGTTGTCGTTTTGCCGGGCAATGTGGGGCACGAACGCAAACCGGTTTGAGCGGTCGGTCTGCACCGCGTGGGCTCCCACTTCGGTGTCCAGCCAAGCCGTGGGAGCGCCGCCAAGACTGCCGTCACCGCCAATGGGATGCACCGCGACGTGGCCGCCCTGGTAATAAGCGGACAGCAGGAATTTGCCGGTGCGGTCCGTGGCCAGGAAGGCGGCAGCGCCGTCCGGCGTGACGGAACCGTTCTGAGTGAGTCCCCCGGTACTGTCGTCTATCCTGTGGCTGGTAATCTCGGGGGCCTCCCTGTGTCCAATGTAAAGCGCGCCTCGGTCCGGGCTTATCGCTAGCAATGACGGGCCTCCCGGAGCCGCGATTTCGCTCCGCAAGTCCAGATTGCCGGTGTTCTCGTCCATGGTGAAAACGGATACCTTGTTGTCATCCTGGGCTGCCACATACACATAGGTTGTCATGTTCGACCTCACTGGCCTGATTTTCGGGAAAGCTGACCGGAGGATAAGGCGTGTCGGTTGCCCATCCTGATTGTCACGGTAATCGGGCTGGTAAACAAGCCCCATTTCTATGCTTCGGCATCCCCGCTATACTGGCTCCTCACGCCAATGGGCGGGCTACACGGACTAAAGTTGAGGATGGGGCATGACATCGGGAGATTACTCGCCAGGATTTTACCGGGAATACGCGCGACAGTACGCCCAGGTTGCCGAGGAGTTCCGCCAGTCCGTTTACGTTAAAAGCTCCCACCCGAAGTTGAAGCACGACTGGGACCTGTGGGACAGGCTCTTCGAGCTTGCGCCTGGAATGCGCGGGCTGGACGCTGGCTGCGGCGCGGGAGCCCGCGACGTGATACATGCCTGGTCCTTAGGCTACGACGTGACCGGAGTCGACTCCATTGAAGAAAATATCCAAGCGGCCCGCGACCTACACCCAGAGATCGCCGACAGGGTGTTGGTGGCGGACCTGGAACGGCCGCTTCCCTTCCCAGACGAGACTTTCGACTTTGTGGCTTGCAACGCGGTAATCCAGCACATCGCGCCAGAAATCGTGTATGCCACCGTATTGCCGGAGTTGGTCCGTGTCCTCCGTGACGGAGGGGCGCTCCAGATCATGTTCAAGAACGGGAACGGCGTCGTCACGCTATTTGACAGGGACTACGGCACGGAACGCAGCTTTCAACTTTACGAGGAAGAGGAAGTATTGAAGTCGCTGCAAGCGCGGGGGATGGAGCTGGTCCAACCCCGTTCCCAGGACCAACTAGGCGGACTCATGTACTTCACCGACCCCAAGCCCGTGGACCACTGCGTGTTCTTCGCGCTGAAGGTCCCGGCTGTCAATGGCGACTCGGACTAGCTCTCGCGCAGGAACTCCGAGATCAATCGGGCCAACTCCTGGGGTTTGTGGTACCCGATGTCGTGAATGGTGTCCGGCACCCAATGAACACGCCCATTCTTGAGGCCTTTTTCCGCGGCGGCAACCATAATCTCCCTGCGCCGCGAGAATTCGGAGTTCGCCCGGTCGGGCCTGGGTCCGGCGGCCACGATGAGCGAGGGGCATGACATCCTGGGCAGGATGGCCGAGGGAGGCTCGTTCCACATTGACTGTAGCACCTGGTAGTGGTTGTCCGGGCGTAGGATATCTTGAATCTGGCCGTCCTCGTCCTCGTAGACCATGGTCTGGACGACTCGCTCCAATTCGTCCGACCAGCAATCGGCGAGCTGGGTCCGCAGCCTATCCAGGAATTCTTCACGGTCGCCCGTGACATTCCTAGGCCGAAGAGTCTCGGAGAACTCTTCCCATGTCCCGGTGGGCCAGAGGTGGCCGTTTAAGAACCCGCCGTCGATCATCACGACCCGGCTGACGCGCTCCGGGGAATAGGCCGCCAGCCCGCTGGCAACGTGGCCTCCCCAGGAATGTCCCAGGACTGCCGCCTGCGGAATTCCCAGATGGTCCATGAGTCCGCTCACGTCTTTGGACAAGGTGGCCCAATCGTACCCAGATGGAGCCTGGGTAGTCTGCCCGTGGCCCCGTTGGTCGGGCGCGACGATGCGGAAGTCGTTGCGAAGAAGCGGAGCGACGATGTCGTACCAGTGGGCCGAGGAAGCCAAGCCATGCAGCACCATCACCGGGGGGCCGTCCCCTCCCCAGTCCAGGTATCTCATGTTGATGTCGCCAAGCTCAACCCATGCCTCGGTGGGCCGGAATATCGGTGAGGTCATGAGGTCGTGGTCCCCACGCTTCCCGCCTGCTCCATATCCAACAGCCGGGCCTTGACTGTCAGGCCGCCAGCGCCGTAACCCCGGAGGTCACCGTTGCTGGCGATGACCCGGTGACAGGGAATAATCAGAGCGTAGCGGTTTTTGGCCATGGCCTGCCCCGCGGCCCGCGCTCCCCTGGGACTGCCAGCGGCCTCGGCCAGCCATGAATAACTCCTAGTCTCGCCGGGTGGGATCTCCCTGCACGCCGTCCAAGCGGCCCGGTAGAACTCGGGAACATCCGTCATGTCCAGCTTTACGGACTCCAGGGCCCGTATTTCTCCCTCGAAGTACCGTTCCAGGCAGTCCCGGACATCGGTAAACACCGAGGAGTCTTCGGTTGCGCCCTCTAACTCCGGACCCAAGTCTTCCAAGGCTTCATCGGGAGTGGGTTTGAAACTTAGCCTTCTCAACCCCTTGCCGCTCCCCAGCAGTCCGATCCAGCCCATGCCCATAGGCAATATTTGGTAGCTGTATTCCATCACCCCAACCTCGTCAAATATTCCTGGGCCGCAAAATTCGCAGCAAGAGCGCCATGCGGAGGCTAAGCCACGCTTGGGTCAGCTCCTCTCGCTGCCGTTCGTCCAACTCTTTGCGCCCGTAGATGCTGCGCACATAGTAATCGATGACCACCGAGACCGCGCCACGGTGGTCCGGAATGGTGTTAGACAACCGCTGGCGGTACTGGAACGGGGTCTGGTGCGAGGCCGGACCGACCGACGCCAACCTCCCCAGGGCCGCCATTCGCCGGAATGCGGTCTGAGGGTCGTCGGACGGGGTCATGAACTTTCGCCAGGCCAACCAGACCACGAAGCCCAGCAGGCCGGCCCCGGCAATACCGCCGGCGATCCACAAGAACACGGCGGCAAGTCGACCGCCCCAGGGGAGGGGCACCGTGCCAGGACTGTTGCCCGAAGTGTCCAGGAGGGTCTCGTCGCACTCCTCGAGCTCTTCCAAGCATTCTTCGTCGTCCAACGCTTCCCCCTCACCAACTTCCCCGGCCAATACTTCCTGAGGCACTGGCGGAGCCGGAACAGGGAGCGACCTGCCGGGAGTCGGCTCGAATGGAATCCAGCCGTAGTCCGGCATATAGACTTCCAGCCAACCGTGGCTGTGGCTGTCGGTGACCACGTATATGTTCCCTTCCTCCACCTTGTCGCCGGTGGTGTACCCCGTAACGAACCGGGCGGGAATGTCTATCGAACGCAGCATCACGGTCATGGCGGAGGAGAAATACTCGCTATAACCTTCGCCCAGGGTGAACAGAAAATGGTCCACTCCGTCAGCATCGAACGGGGGAGGCTCAACCTCCAGAGTATAGGGAAGACCGGATAGGTAAAACTCCAGGGCTTTAGCCTTGTCGTAAGGGGTATCCGCGCCGGCAGTCAATTGCAGGGCCAGTTCCCTGACCCGGTCCGGTAGCTCATCGTCGAGCTGGGTGTACCGTTCCACGACGTAAGTGGGATACTCGGTCCCGGCGCGTCTAAGCTCGCTCGCGGTGGCTATCGACACGGAGGACGTGATCTCGTAGCTGTCCAGAGCCTTAATTTCGCGTCCCGTGCTTTGGACGGACAGGATGTCGGGCCTCGCGGGCAGGACCTCGGCAAGTTCCACGCTGTCCACGCTCCCTCGGCTTCGGACGCTTTCCACCAACCGGAACTCGGCAGGCAGCCGGGACGCCAGGGACGAGTCGCTGACCGATTCGCCACCCAGGGCTAGGGTCTGCCGCAGCGTCGCTGCCGTATCCGCCAACTTTGGAGACAGGGCCCTTCCATTTCCCGCGCCTTGCATGTCCAGTGTGTAGGTTGGGGAGTCGTAAGTCTCCAGACGCACGTCACGATCGATTCCGATCACTTGGTCGCCTGCGAAGAGGGTCCTGGAGTCATAGTTGGGTGTAACCGTGTAGCTGATATCGAAACGGCTAAGGTAGGGCTGCGGGACAGATACCGCTGGCGTCCAATCGTTGGGTTTCAACGTGGTCTCGTCGGAGATCCATCCCTTCGGCGTGTATGTGCTATAGGACCGGGCTTTCCAATAGAGGGGGACTTCCGACTCGACGAACAATACCTGGGCCTTGGTGGGGTGAATCGTGCCCTGGAAAGCCATTACATCGCCCCAGATCCGGTAGCCCAGAGGCTTACGGGCGGGAAGGCCGGCAAACAGGCGGTTGAAATCGTCCTCCCAGCCTCTGATGGGAGTTCGGAACAATTCGTAAGCGTCGTTCGCTGGCCCGTACTTTCCCCCTACCGGCAACAGAAAGGCGATAAGCAGGACGGCCATGGCCAGGATAAAACTGTCGCTCAATGACAGGGCGCTCAAATGGCCGTCATAAGACACCTGGCGGGCCTCCCACTCACGGCGCCGCCGCACCGACTGGACCCGAGCCACCAGCAAAAAGGCTGTGAACAAGAAAAGACCAAGCTGCACACTGGCATTGGGGGGAAGGTAGGTCAGATTGGACATGATCCCCGCCCCGCCAAGGATAAACACGCCCCAGAAGTTCCGGTACCGGACGAAGACCCAGGTTGCCAGGTAACCGCAAAGCCAGGTCGCCACCAGGAGACCGAAAGCGAAGGGCACGGCGTCGATGTTGATAGACCCCGTCTTCGCCGCCTCGTACCAGAGTAGCAACCGGTCCCAAAGCTGGTCCGCGCTCGTGACCTGCACCGACCGGGACACCAGGTCGGTTAGCCGCCACACGATCACCAGCAGACCCAGGGCCAGCCCTAAAGGCAAGACCAACACGGCCCAGAGCGGCACCCGGGCCAGGAACAGGCCCGCCACCATCGCGATGAGGAGCACTCCGGCCAAGTTGGGCGTGTCCACCCAGTCGGCCTGCTCAACCGAGTAGATGACTACCAACAGATTCAGCGTCAGAAGCACCAGCGCGGCCCAGCCGTCGGACGGGCGGAAATACCTGATCACTCCGAGAGCGGCATTGCCCAGGCCCTCAACGTTGACCCGCTGACCCTCCGCGGCTGGCGCGATTACGCCGTTGGGCGTCATCGTACCGCCTCCTCAGGCCGCCCTGCCTGGGCTAGGCGCGGGTCGGGTTCGGCCCGGCCCAACGGGAAACGCAGAGCCTCGTTGAGAGGCTGCCCCCTGCGCACGGCATAGGTGGGTATCTCGTTGGCAAACAGAAAGTCCAGCGCCACGCCTATCCCGGTGGGGGCTCCGAAGTCCTCCCGGTCGATCATCACCACCGACACGGCCACTCCATGACGCCTCAGGTTGGCCAGAGCGGATATCCAGTCGGAACGGGCGGAAGACGTGACCACGGTCACGGTGTTGAACCGGCTCAGATGAGGCTGGAGGTCGTAGAGAAACCGCTCCAGCAGCGTGTTGCCCTGGGCCCGGACCGCAGCCAAGGCTTCCATGAGCCGGCCCAGGTGTTCGGGGTTGCTGTCGGGGCGGAGGACATGATGGCTGTCTCCGTTGGTGGCCAGGCCCACGGGCATGTCGAGGTCTACAAGCCGTTGAACGAGCGACGCCGCGACGGTCACCGATAGCTCCTCGGTATTGTCGCCGTCCTCGCCGCCGGGAACGTGGGAACCCGCGTTCATGTCCATGACCACCCAGGCATCGGCGGACATACCCAGATCAAATTCCTTGACCATCAATGTGTTCATCCGCGCAGTGTAGGGCCAATGAATCCGCCGGAGACTGTCGCCGTGTGCGTACTCCCTCACCGAAGAAACGTCGGTCGTGATCTGGTTCACGTGCCTGGTGGCGCGGCTGTCGCTGGGCAGTCCAGCGAAGCGGACGTCGAGGTCCGGCAATGGCTCGGAGGCGGGCAATACCATGAACGGTTGCGGCTCAAGGAAACGGCGTCTCAGCTTGAAAACTCCCAATGGGTCTTGGCTTGTGACTTCGACTTCCCCAACGTGATACAACCCGCGCCTGTTGAGGTACGTTTCAGTGCGCCAGGTACGGCTTTGGTCTCTGACCAACGCCAGGCCGCGGCCAGTGGTAGGCCCGGGTAGGTCCGTGTACTCCACGACCTCCAACCACGACTTGGGAAGGCGGTTTCGGTTGAGGATGGTGACCCTGCCTTCCAGATAATCGCCTACCTGTCCCCTGGTGGCCGTGCGGGTCAGTTGCAGTTCGAGGCCGCGCAGGCTGACCCAGGCCCAGGCGAACCCGATGGCGATGAGGAGCAGGATCGCATACAGGAACCGGAAGAAGAACTCAAACCCCGTGCCGAAGGTGTAGAAGGTCACCACCGCCAACAGAGCTAGAACACCGATCGCTCTCTTGCTCATCGCTTCCGTGGTCCCCAGAGGGTGCGCTAGCGGGTTGCCCCGGGCACCGCTACGGTATTGAGCAGGTCAGCCACGACGTCCGTGGTCCTGACGCCCCGCATCCTGGCGGAGGGGGAGAGAATTATCCGGTGAGCGATAACAGGGATCCCCAAGGCTTTGACATCATCGGGGATTACGTAGTCCCGTTCCAGCAGAAGGGCGGTGGCCCGGGCGGCGCGGAATAGTCCGAGCGATGCCCTGGGAGACGCGCCCAAGGCCACGTCACGATGGTTGCGGGTTGCCTCCGTCAGGCTAACGATGTACTCGCGGACGGCCCGGTCGACGTACACTTCTGAGCAAGCGTTCTGGAGGCTGATAATATCCTGGGGAGTCGCGGCGGCTTCCAGGTTTTCGATGGGGTGCACCTGCTCCTGTTGGTCGATCACCGAAATCTCTTCGTCGAAGGCCGGGTAACCGATACTGATACGCATCAGAAACCGGTCTAGCTGGGCTTCGGGAAGAGGGAATGTGCCTTCGTACTCGATGGGATTCTGTGTTGCGATCACAACGAAGGGGTGTTGCAGGTAGTGGGTCGCGCCGTCTACGGTGACTTGCAATTCCTCCATGGCTTCCAGCAGAGCCGATTGAGTCTTGGGAGTGGCCCGGTTGATCTCGTCGGCCAGCACCACTTCGGACATGATCGGGCCGGGACGGAACTCAAATTGCCCGGTAGCCTGGTTGTAGACGGAAAGCCCGGCGATGTCACTGGGCAGCAGGTCGGGAGTGAACTGGATGCGCCGGAACTGGCAGCCGATGGACGTAGCCAAGCTCTTGGCCAGCATCGTCTTGCCCACGCCGGGCACGTCCTCGACCAATAGGTGACCTCTGGCCATGAGGGCGGCTAGGGCTTGCTCGATGACCGCGGTCTTGCCCACGATCACCCTGGATACATTGTCTATGATTCGCCGCGCTATGAGAGTTGGGGAGGCGGTTTCCTGCAAAGGTTCCCTCCTGGATTTGGCCTCCATCGAGGCCAACGCGTAACCTTGAGTTTACCACAGCCGAACCACGTGGGCGCAACCTGCGCGTAGTTTGGGTAAGTGTCCAGTGTTCGGTGGTCAGTGGCCGGTTCCCGGTGGTCAGTGCGCGGATTCAAATGGTCACTGAGTAGTGGCGGCCGGCGGGGCCACTAGCCACTCACCTCTGGCTACTGAACACCAGCTCGTTTGCCCCTGTCGCGGACCACTGGCGCACCCTCCGGAGCCATTTGGCATCCAATGGACAAGAGAGACCGTAGATATTGCCAAGACGCAACCATGGCGTACACCCGTATTTCCTGAAAGCAATTAAGAGCAGAGGTATATGCCGAAGTGGAAAAGATAATTAATCACCACGCCCGTCAACCTGTGGGGCATATAGCGAATGCGCCGACGCGGATTTTCAACCGGGCATGGATGCCGCTCGTATTTGCGCTGATTTTAGGCTCGTTGCTCTTGGCGTGCGGCACAGCCGCGCCCCAATCTCCATCAGAAACAGCCGCTCCGGCCAGCCAGGCCGATGCCGCCCCCACGAGCGACGCATCGACCAACACATCGACCGACACCACCACCAACCAGTCCGAAAGCGTGACCGACCCGACGCCCATCGTGGTCCCCCAACCCGACGACGGAAGGCCGTCCAAGGCAGAACTGGCGGCGGTCTTCTCACCGAGTTCAACCAGCGTTCCAGAAGTGGCTGAAGCTACGGTGGCTCCTTCGCCAACGGCGCCTCCCGAAGCTACGGCGGCTCCCGCACCAACGGCGCCTCCGGAACCGGCGGCAACCGCCGCTCCGACGCCAACTATGCCGCCAACCTCCACGCCCCGTCCTTCAGGCGGAGGCACAAAGGGCGGTCTGGCCGCCGAGCTGAAGGGAATTCAAGCTTGGATTAACAGCGACCCGCTGACCATAGACGGTTTGCAGGGTAAAGTGGTCCTGATCGACTTCTGGACCTATACCTGCATCAACTGCATACGCACGCTGCCCTATCTGAAAGAGTGGCACGCCAAGTACCAGGACGACGGGTTGGTCATCATCGGAGTCCACACCCCGGAGTTCGAGTTCGAGAAAGACTTGGACAACGTGGTGAAGGCCACCCGCGACTACGGCGTCGAATGGGCCGTTGCCCAGGACAATGACTTCAGGACCTGGCGGGCGTATTCCAACCGTTACTGGCCCGCCAAATACCTGATCGACCACGAGGGAATTGTCCGCTATACCCACTTCGGTGAAGGCGAATACGCCGAAACTGAACTGAAGATTCGGGAACTGCTGGAAGAGGCAGGCACCGACCTGGCTGCCGATCCCTTTAACGTGCCCCTTGACCAGAACCGGGACCAGACTTACTTGAATAGCAGGGGGGCCAGGGTGACCCGCGAGCTATACGCGGGTTACAAGAGAGCGCTCAGCTCATACCGCGCCGGACATGGTGTTTACGTTGGACAGCTCGAATACTACCGGACACCGGATGAACCCACCGAACTGATGATTCCAGACGAAGTTCAACCGCACAAGATGTACCTCAACGGACTCTGGACGAGTGAATCGGAGAACGCGAAGCACGCTAGGGCATCACAGGACTACGAGGACTTCCTGGAAGTAGTCTATTCGGCGCGCAGCGTAAACGCTGTCCTTACGTCGGATTCCGGTGAACCGTACAGGGTTCAGATCACCCAGGATGGCGAATTCCTCACCGAAGATAACAAAGGCGCGGACGTTATCATCGGGGAAGACGGAGAGAGCTATATACTGGTGACCGAACCCAAGATGTACCGGGTGATTGAAAACCCGACCTACGTTGAAGAACGGAATCTGCGTATGGCCTCGGACTCAGAAAACTTCGGCCTGTTTGCCTTTACATTCGGAGTCTACGAGAGCGGGGCGTGATGTTCCCGAGAGCGGTGCGCAATGTTGCAAGGAGCTAAGGCAAAACTCGGAGGGTGGCTATCCCTGCTGGGAGCGCTGGTGATTGTCGCCGCCTTGGGTTGCGCCGCTGCCGCCAGCAACCCGCAGACCGATGCCGAGACCAGGGTCGAGCCCGTGGTCCAGGCCGGAGGCGCAGTGGGCGGTTGGGCCGCGGATTTCCAGGGCATCTCCAATTGGATTAACTCCGAGCCTTTGACCCTGAACGGCCTCCAAGGCAAGGTGGTCCTGGTAGACTTCTGGACCTATACCTGCGTCAATTGCATACGCACCCTGCCCTACCTGAAGGAATGGCACGCAAAATACGCTGACAAGGGCCTGGTCATCGTGGGAGTCCACTCGCCGGAATTCGAGTTCGAAAAGGTGACCGAGAACGTCGTCCAGGCCAGCAATTCGTTCGGCTTGGAATACGCCATCGCCCAGGACAACGACTTTGCCACCTGGCGGGCTTACTCAAATAATGCCTGGCCAGCGAAATACATCATCGACAAGGACGGCGTGGTCAGCTACAAACACCTCGGAGAGGGCGCTTACGGCGCAACCGAGAAAGTCATACGAAAGCTGCTGGAGAAGGCGGGAGCCGACCTCTCTGGGATTCCAGCCAGCGACGCGGCGGAACCGAAGTTTGTTTCGGCTGCAAGGGGCATGTCCGGCGGCGTCACCCGGGAGCTTTACGGCGGTTACCGGCGCAATCGGTCGATGGTTGGCCTCTACGTCATTCAACCCGAATATTACGAGGGCCCCGACCGGATAGTCGAGTACGCGGACCCCGGAGACTACGTCAACCAGCACATGTACTTGCAAGGGCTTTGGTTCAACGGCCAGGAGGAGTTGAGACATGCACGCGCAACGGAGAATTACGAAGACTACATTGGCCTCGAGTTTTCAGGCACATCTGTCAACGCCGTCGTGAACCCGGAACGCACCGAGTCCTTCGAGGTCCAAGTAACCTTGGACGGTCGTCCGCTCCGGTCAGAGGAAGCCGGAATAGACATGGTCATTACCGGTGACAGGAGTTACTTTAGGGTGGACGAAGGCCGGCTGTACGAAGTGGTCGCTCTGCCCGAATACGGCGTCCACGAGTTAAAGCTCAGTTCCAACTCCGACGACTTCTCCCTTTTCGCTTTTACTTTTGGAGCGTACCCAGAAGGACCTTAGCCGTGTTGATGAACGCTTTGATTCCAAGACCCCGAATAATCTATTCGGCGCTGGCCGGACTGGCCGTGGTCCTTTTCGTTGCCTGCGCCAGCGCCGCGCCAGTAGAACCCACCGGCCTGCCAACTGTCCCACCGGCGGCTGAGTCCACCTCGGGGCTGACAACGATCCTGGCGACCAAAGAGCTTGGCGTCGGAACGCAACGGGTGGCTTTCCTTCTTACCAGCCCCAAGGCCCTGATTACGATACCGGAAGTGCGGGTCACGTCCCATCACGCGAGTAGCGTTGCAGGGTCCGGCGAGTCGAGAGTCGCCGCGTTTCACCCCTGGCCCTACGGGGTGCGCGGCTCCTATGTCACCGAGATGACCTTCGACCGGCCCGGGAAATGGCGGCTGGATATCGAAGTAGAGCGGGAGAACAAGCCCGTAGTTGCTTCGGTAAGCCTGGACGTCTCGGATGCGGGTCACGTCCCCCAGATCGGCGCGGTGCCTCCACTCAGTGAAAACAAGACCCTCCGGACTTCGGCCAGCATCGAAAAAGTCACCACCGACTACTCCCCAGACCCGGACCTGTACCAGCTAACCGTGGCCGAAGCGGTGGCCTCCGGACTGCCCACTGTGGTGGTTTTCGCTTCGCCCGCCTTCTGCACGAGTCCCACTTGCGGCCCCCAAACGGACACCGTTTCAGAGCTCAAGGAGAGTTACAAGGGCCGAGCCAACTTCATACATGTGGAAATCTACGACAACCCGGACGAGATTCAAGGAGACCTGAGCAAGGCCCAGATTTCCCAGCCCCTGGCCGACTGGGGAATCAGCCTGATCCCCGATTGGTTCAACGAGTCCTGGACGTTCATATTGCGTGGCGACGGCAAAATAGCCCAACGGTTTGAGGGTTTCGCCACCCTTGACGAACTGAAGGCCGCGCTGGAACCCGTGCTGCTTCCGGGTTAGTCTCGCCCGAGGCAACCCCCCGCACTGGATGCTCCCCCATCTTTCGCAGGGTCTTTTAGTTGTCAGGGAAGCGCATAAGTCTCCCCCTTTCGCAAAAGGGGGACTAAGGGGGATTTCCCCTCTTCTCGGGGTCAGACATGCTGGATGAATCTATTCCGCTCCCCGGCTGCTGATTCGCCAGTCGTGTAATATTCTCTCGATGCCAACTTGCGCTCGAAACGTTCCTTGCCTGAAGCGGGAAATCCCCCCTTCGCCAGGGGGGGCTATCCATCACTGGGCCGAGGATTGGACAATTAAAAGACCCTGCCATCTTAGGTCTCTCGACTTGCCGCGTATGCGGCCTTGGGCTATCCTAATCCGAGTTTGGTCTCGCAAATTCGGCCCCGCCGGAGCCACTGGCTGGCCAGTCCCGGCCCTGGTATTCGCTCTGTCTTAACCCCTCAAACTTCCAATATCGCGCCGAAAGTCAATGGCGCTAAAGCGAGACCGTGAGCGTAGCCAGATGCTAGGACCACCAAGTGAGGGGACACACTACTCTAAGGAGATGACGATATGACCACACCGACCACGCACCCCGAAGCCGCTGCGCAGATGGCCGCTGCCTGCTCCAAGCTCCTTGCCAGCCTAAACGCTGAACAACGCGCCAGGGCCACCTACCACTACATGGACGGCGAGCGGGTCTTCTGGTATTACCCGCCCCTTAACCGCCACGGCCTCGCCCTGCGAGACATGACCCAGGAGCAGAGGACTCTGGCTTTCGCCCTAATGGCCAGCGGCCTGACCGACCAGTCATACGAGCAGGCCAAGATGATTATCGAACACGAAAACGTTCTCGGCCCTCTGGAAAAAGAGCAGGGGATGGTCACATTCGTCAGAGACCCGGAGCTTTATTACTTCACCGTTTTCGGTGAACCCGGCAATGAAGAACCGTGGGGTTGGCGATTCGAGGGTCATCACGTGTGTCTCAACTACAGCATCTGGGGCGACCAGGTGATCTCGGTCACTCCCTTCTTCTTCGGAGCTAACCCCGCCGAGGTGCGAAAGGGGCCCAAGTCGGGGCTGCGAATTCTCGGGACCAGGGAAGACCTGGCCTTCGAGTTGATGGAGAGCCTGGACGCCGGCCAGCAGAGCCGAGCCATCATCTATGACGAAGCCCCGCTGGACATCCTCACCTACAACAGCTCCAAGGTGTCGCTGCCCAGGGAAGAGGGTCTGCCAGCGTCCCGGATGTCGGGAACACAGCAAGAGATGATGATGTCCCTGATTACCGAATACGTAAGCCAGGTGCGTGGCGACGTGGCCCAGGGGAAGTTGGACGCCTTCCGCGAGCAGGGGATAGACAACATCCATCTCGCCTGGGCCGGGCCAGTGGACCGGACCAAAGCGCACTACTACCGGCTGCACGGAGGCGACTTCGTGGTCGAGTTCGACAATCGTCAGGACGGCGCGAACCACATCCACTCGGTGTGGCGTCAAGTCGAGAACGACTTCGCCAGCAACGTGCTGAGAGACCACCTTCTTTTGTACCACGTGCTTTAGCCAGCCAGCCGGCGATCGGCCGGCCGGAACTCTTTGCGAAGCCGGAAATAGGGTGGGCCGTGACGGACTCGACGGAGTGGCCAGGTACCGACACCAGACTGGTCTGAATAGAAATTTGTACATATCCTTCCAAGCTCAGGACCCACCGTGACATCATTGAACGATTACGAAATCCTTCAGTGGTTGGACGCTGGAGAATCAGACCGCGTCGAATTCAAAGAGTCTCTGAGCGGCCAAGCGCCTACCAGGATTCGAGAGGCGATATGCGCATTCTCCAATGATCTGCCTGACCACCAGAAACCCGGTTTGATTCTAGTGGGCGTAGAAGACAACGGTACTCTCAGAGACTTGGAGATAACGGACGAGTTACTCAGGCAACTGGCGGACATGAAAACCGACGGGAACATCTTACCGCCGCCTTCCATGACGGTCGAGAAACGTACTCTCCGGGGGAATGATGTGGCATTGGTTACAGTTCAGCCATCCGATTCTCCACCGGTCCGTTTCAGAGGGACGGTGCAAATCAAGATCGGTACCAGGAGAGGGATTGCCTCTATCCAAGATGAACGCATTCTGAATGAGAAACGCCGATATAGGGACATCCCTTTTGACATACATCCGGTTCCATCAGCGACAGTGGCCGACCTCGACTTAAGCCGATTCGAGAACGAATACTTGGCTCGGGCTTTCGCTCGCGAGGTGCTGGAATCCGAGGTGCTGGAATCCAATGAACGCAGCGTCCATGAGCAACTAGCAGTCACTAAAATGATAGTTTCGGGAGAAGACACTACGCCAACCGTGCTTGGAATCCTGGTGTTAGGGAAAAACCCCCAAGACTTTCTTCCTGGGGCTTATGTACAATTCCTCAGAGTGGAAGGGACTGAACTCACCAACGACATCATCGACGACCAAGAAATTCGTGGGCCAGTCCCAGACGTATTATTGCGGTTGAATGAGAAGCTAAGCGCCCACAATTACGTAGCCGTCGACCTCACGTCGGGACCCGTGGAACGGCGAACTAGCCTCTTTCCGATTCCGGCCATCCAACAAATCACCCATAACGCTGTGTTGCACCGGACCTACGAGTCAACCAACGCTCCCGTCAGAGTCACGTGGTTTAGCGACCGCATAGAAATTAGCAACCCAGGAGAGCCGTTTGGGACAGTAACCGCGGACAATTTCGGCCTCCCTGGCGTCGTAGATTACCGTAACCCGAACTTGGCCGACGCGATGAAGACCCTGGGCTTCGTTCAAAGATTTGGAGTTGGCATTCCGATCGCCCGACGTCTACTAAGGGAGGCCGGCCATCCCGATCCCGAATTCACAATCCGCGATCATTTCATCTTTGTGCGTATAGAATCGCGGGCATAGGAGTTTTCCACAATGTCCATTCCTGTTGTTACTTTTTTCAACAACAAGGGCGGAGTCGGCAAAACTTCACTCGTGTATCACATGGCGTGGATGTTGTCCGAATTGGGTTATCGTGTACTCGCGTGTGACTTGGATCCCCAGGCAAACCTTTCCGCCGCGTTTCTCGACGAGGACAGGCTAGAGTCCCTCTTCGATCCCATGGAAGATAACCCATGTTCCGCCTCTACGATTTATCGCTGCGTTCGGCCCTTAACTGAAGTCGGGGACCTTCAGCACCCGGATCTGTTACACATAACCGAACATCTCAGTCTGATTCCAGGAGATCTGTCCCTAGCCGGATTCGAAGACAACCTATCTACGGAATGGCCCGGTGCTTTGGGTTCCTCCAATTTATATCGCCCTTTCAGAGTTCTCACTGCTTTTTCCACGATCATGCAGCAAGGCGCGCGGCAGATGGACGCAACGGTAATCCTAGCCGACGTGGGACCAAATCTCGGCGCCATCAACCGTTCGGCTCTGATCGCAACCGACTGCGTTATCGTGCCACTTGGCGCCGATTTATTTTCACTCCAAGGTCTGCGCAATCTGGGACCTACCCTCCGAACGTGGCGGGATGACTGGAAAAAGCGGAAGGCCAACTGGATTAATCCCCAGTTTCCTATCCCAGCGGGTGGAATGGACCCAGTGGGATACGTCGTACAGCAGCATGGAGTTCGTCTGAACCGGCCGGTACAGGCCTATGATCGTTGGATTAACCGCATGCCTAAAGAATACGCGGCAAACCTGCTGGCTGATCAGAAGGGGCCTTTCGCTCCCACCCCGATCAGCGACCCAAATTGCCTCGCCACTGTCAAGCATCACCGCAGCCTGGTAGCGATGGCTCAAGAAGCGCGAAAACCCGTATTTCACCTCACCACCGCCGATGGCGCATTCGGAGGACACGCCGCTTCGGTGCGGGGCGCCTATGACGATTTTCGAGACTTGGCCAAAAAGATAGCGGATAAGGTTGGCCTTCCTTGGCCTCCGTACTGATCAGATACATCTAATCACGCTGACTCTACTCGGAACCAGAATCATCGGTACGCTTACCTCCCCGTATTGCGATCAGTAGCCACGGTCGTTCCCCTCAACCGGTAATGCTCGTTCCCGTTCCGCCTACCTCAGGTCGACACTCACTTAAATGTCCCGCTCCAAGGCGAAACCACTTGCCGAAAATCTTAAACTTCGTATAAAACTCACGGCTAACACTTCCGCCCGGTCACATAAAATATAGGGCATCAAAGCCTCTCACCCGCTTACACCGGACATCGTCAGTCCGGCAAGCCGTGGGAACGCTTCAAATCAGGCGAGGCATTTCAGGCGGGGCATTCCGCACCTGTGAGGGGGCCGACCGTCTAATGATCGACGAGGAGTGAGTTATGAGATTAGTAGTGGTGGGAGCCGGCCAAGGTGGGTCGAATATCGCCGATGAATTCGTGGCGATGGGGAATTGGATCTGGAAAAACCGTAACATCAGAATCTTTACCGGCGAGGAAAGTGAACCCATTTACAAGGGTGTGTTCGCCGTGAACCTGGGAGCGGGCGACCTCTACGGGTTGCAGCACATCCCGCAAACCGACAATCACACCATCCTGCTCGGCACCACAGACGAGTTCCGGGGCCGGGGCGCGGGCAAGATCAATGCCGACGGCGCGGAGCAGGCCCGCCGGGGCGGACATAAGATCGTCTCAACGGTCCGCGACAACGGGGACGTGGCATCCGCCGACGCCATCTTGGTAACGGCCACAACCGCTGGCGGCACCGGTTCCGGGTCGGTGAGTGTCATCGTAGACATGCTCAAAGAGGCGTTCAAGAAACCCGTCTACGCCATGTTGGTGCTGCCGTTTATGAACCAGTACGACGACCCTGACAGCATGATTAACACGGCCACCTGCCTGAAGAAGGTCTTGGAAAAGTCATCCGCCGACGCCGTATTCTTGGTGGATAACCAGAAGTTCGCCCAGGGCAACCAGTCGATGACTTACAACTACTCCCAGATCAATCGCAAGATCGCCGATTCCTTCATGGACATTCTATGCGTGGGCGAGGAAACCGACCGCCGGTATATCGGCGAGGTGCTGGACGCCAACGACGTAATCCGAATACTGAAAGGACCTACCGCCATCGGGGTCAGCAGCACCGCGATTCCCAAGAAGACCGGTGGGTTCATGTCCCGGCTACGCGGCGATAAGGATAAGGCAAACCATTTCTCCGTGGGCAAGATTCAGATCGAGCGGGCGCAAAACGTATTGCATCAAGCTTTGGGAGAGCTTTCCGTTGACTGCGAATTGTGGGACAACGGACGCGCCTACTATGACGCCCATAATGTCCTCGGCCTGTTCAGCGGCCCTCCGGGTGAAGCCACAGAAGAAATCGTGGAAATGATGGACAACAACCTCTCCGAATTGGTCCCCGGCGCGGGCCGCCGCAAAGGCACGTACCCAGGCCGGGTATCTGACACCATCAGTTTCACCGTACTTATCTCCAATATCGGCAGAGGCGCGGCCATGGACAAGGTGGAGTTCTTCTATACCGAAGCCACCAAAATGATGTCCGAAGTCCAGACCAAGCGGGAAGGACGAAAGAAGCAATGGCAAGAGGCCAACCAGGCCGCGGCCCTGTTGCCCGATCTCTAGGCCCCGTTTCTTTTGTCGAGCGAGTGTCTGCTCGACATACATGATGTGCGATAACAGGAGGAGGCTATGAGAAGCTCCAGGACCCGCGAAAAGCGCAGAGGCTCGCGCAAACCGCTGTATCTCACCCTGATGTTGGTGTTGGTCGTGGCGGCCGGCATCGGCGTGGCTTACTTTGTGCAAGGATTCGGCCCGCTGGCAGCCAAGGACACTCCGGTCGAACCCCAGTCCATCCAGGCCGAGGCCCCAGTCAAGGCCCAAGAACCGGCTTTGGTCCCAGCGGTAGAACCCGTGGTAAACGAGACGGCGTCCCAGGCTCTCAGTCCGGAACCGACGGCGACTCCCGAGCCCACTCAGTTGCCGGAAGCGGTTCCCCAAGCGCCGGTGGAACAGCCGGCGCAGATCGACCAGACTCCCCAGCAAGCCACGGAGGTCGTTCCCGAAGTCGCCCCCGAGCCTACCCTCGAGGAGAAGCGTGCCGCGGCGATGGAATTGTTGCCCGACGTGGAATTCGGGGAGGTGCTGGAAGAAGGCTTCGGTTACCTGAAACTGCCGGGCGGCGAACTGGTGGATACCTGGTACACCTTCCAAGTCGACACCCGAAACGGAAACATAACGATATACATGGCCCAGTTCGACTCCGCTCTGGAGTCCATCTTGACCACGTTGAAGGTGGCCAATTACGCCCAGGGCGAGGAACTGCAGAATGCGGACATCACCCTTTATTACTCTGACGGTTCCGAGCGGATCATATCCCTGAACAACGCCGACGGCACCATCAGGCTAGTTCAGCACTACAACTTGCCCTTTGGCCCAAGTGTGTTTTCACCGCCGCTGCGCCGGGAGTTGGTGTTTTACGGCATGGAGCTACGGGACCAGGCCGGGGACACCATAGTTGAACTCCATCTCGATGTGAGCGGCCTATCCGACAGCGAAGAGATGGTATTCGAGAAGCAGGCGCCTGTTGAGGTGGGCAACGCGCTCCACGAAATCAGGCAACTGGTGGACCAGATCGAAGAACAACGGAAACGCTAACACGTCCCACGGGGGCAAATAGAGTTGGTCCTCGAGCGGCGCCCTCGACGGGGCGCCGCTCCTTTTTGCGAATGGAGCAAAGAGCTGGCCGCAGCTAGGGCCAACTCCGCCCCGCTTCCTATTCGGGGAATACGGCTCGTACTTGGAACCTTGCGGTTTTGCTTGTGCGCAGCCCATCCCTCTGCTACAATCTGCGCTGCGCCGTCTACGGCAAAGAGCAGACGCCGCGGCCATTTAATTGGGCCGTAAAGTCGAGTCGTAGACCCTCGGCAAAACCGGTATCGAGCTAAAATGCGATTAGGAGGTCACGAGATGCCTTCATTCTGGGAGAACCTGCGATTCGCTGGAGAACGCGAGCAAGACGACTTGCACGGCTATCAAGGGCAGGACATGCCCTGCTACGTGAGCCATCCCCTGCCGTCAGCCGGCAATTCATTCCCTGGGATCGTTGTGGTGCAAGAGGCCTTCGGGGTCACCCGCCACATGGAGAAAGTCTGCGATCGCTTCGCCCAAGAGGGTTACGTTGCATTCGCCCCGGCGCTGTACCACCGCGAGGAACCCAACCCCAAATTGGGATATAACGAGATGCCTGCCGTACAGCGGCTCATGGGCAACTTGAACGATGAAGAATTGGTCGAGGACATCAACGAGGTCATAAAGTACAGCCAGTCAGACCAGTTCCGGCGGACCAACGGCCAGAAAATCGGGATCGTCGGCTACTGCGTCGGCGGGCGCATTACCTATCTAGCCGCCACCAGTTGCGCGGGGCTCAGCGCGGCTTCCGTGTACTACGGCGGTCGCATATTGGTCCCGTTTGGGGACGGCCCCGCTCCCGTGGACCTCACCAACCGGATCTCGATTCCCGTGATGGGCAACTTCGGCGCGGACGATGCCAACCCGTCACCCGATGACGTGGCCCAAATAGAGGCCGCCCTGCAAGCGGCCGGGGTAACCCACGACTTCAAAATGTATGACGGCGCCGGTCACGGGTTCAACTGCGACGAGCGCGACAGCTACAACGAAGCCGCGGCAAATGACGCCCTTGACCGCACGCTTGCGTGGTTCAACCAATACCTGAAGAGCTAACCAGTCCCAACTGAGGCGGGGGCAGCCCTCCCGCCAATGGCCGGAAAGATAAGGTCCCGGTCGGCGATAATCCGTTGACCGGGACTTTGGCGTTTGGGACTGGACCGGGGTTAATCCAAAAACGCGTCGCGCATCCTGTAGATGGTCAGCTCCGGCTCGATGGGCGCCACCGGCATGTAACCGGCCTCTTCGATCTTCGCCACAATAAACCAGGGCCCCGGTTCCTCCAACGCGGTCTGGAAAACCGTTCCCAGCTCTTCCAGGTCGGATACCGTCGCGGTCCGGGGTATGTTGCAACTCTCCGCCACCTGGGCCAGGTCGGTCCCTTTGGCTGTGTGGCTGGGCTGGTGACCCGTCTGCCCCCACTCCTCGTTGTCCCAGACGACTACTATCAGGTTCTGCGGCTGTTCTCTCCCTATTGTCGCAATCGTGCCCAGGTTCATCAGGAGAGACCCATCACCGTCCAGTGAAATGACCTGCTCGTCGGTGGACACTGCCATGCCCAACGCAATGGAAGAGCAGAGACCCATGCTGCCGTAGGTGTAGAAATTCTTGTCCCGGTGGCCAACGTGCCATAGCTCGTCGGTGGTAGGGCCAAGGTTGGAGACTATTGCCCTGTCGCCCGCAAGGGACACTATCAGCTTGGTCGCGTCGAACCTAAGCAAGCTTACCCCCGTGCAATAGCTGGGTGAGGCAAATCGCAACGGGTTGCCGGTTGGCGTGGCATAGCTTCAGCGCCCCGTCCACCACCCTGTCCATCTTGTATTCGTCCTCCAGGGTGAAGTGGACCAGTCCTAGAAGGTCCAAAATCGGCCGGGTGGTGCGTCCCATCGCCACCTGCGCGATGTTGAACTCGCCGGGGCCACCACGGAGGTTGATAAAAAGGGGAATAGGCGTCCGAGCGGGGATGCACAGGCTGGCCAGAGCGTTGACTGAGTTGCCGAAACCGCTGGACTGCATAAATACAGCGGCGTTCCGCCCAACCGCGTAACCCCCCACAGCGATACCAATAGCCTCCTCTTCCCGAGAGGCCGAGACCAGGTGAAAGAAGGGGTCTTCCTCGATCAGCCTGGTTACCTGGTGGATGGAGATGTCCGGCACATAAGCAATCAGGGAAGTGTCCCAGTCCTTAAGCGCCTGGACTATGGTTTCAGCCCAGTTCATTGGTTCGCGCTCCTCCGTCAGGAGAGTCCGGGTGATTTTCGTCTTCCGGGAACGGGAGGAGCCAACGGCCAACCCCCTGTCCGAAAGCAGCCTAAACCATATCAGCGGCCTATTGGAATGTCAAAGGGAAATTCGAATGGAACAGGCCCGCCGTGACGCGCTTCAAAGTTGCGGCTGGAGCACAGCGGGTATATAACTACCTACCGGAGACGGCCGGAGACGGCCGGAGACGGCGGAGACGGCCCGTGGCCGCCGTTGCGTATGCCGGGACTCCAAGGGAGACTCCGCCTATGGCGCTCGACCTCTTTGATGGATTAAATGTGCTTGATCTCGGTCGAGGGATCAGCGGGCCGTTCTGCGCCAAGCTCTTTGCCGACCTCGGCGCGCGTGTGGTCAAGGTGGAGCCCAGCAGCGGCGATCCGTCCCGGCGTGCGGGACCATTCCCCGGCGGCGACCCGGACCAGGAAGCCAGCGGCCTCTTCCTCGCCCTGAACGCCAACAAATTGGGCGTCACCCTCGACGTTGAGTCGCCGACCGGAAAGGACCTGCTTCTCCGGTTGGCCGAACAGGCGGACTTGCTGGTAGAGAGCTATCATCCGTCATATCTTCCCGGGATTGGCCTGGACTTCCAAACTTTCCACGCCCGCAATCCACGGCTTATAATGACCTCGGTCACGCCACTGGGCCAATCCGGGCCCTGGGCCGAGTTCAACGCCAACAACCTTCTGCTCTCCGACCTAAGCGGCCATTCCAGAGAACACCCCGGCCCGGTGGACGAACCTGCGGAACAACCGCCTTTGCAATTGGCGGCCCATCAAGGCGAGTTTCTGGCCGGGCTGGCCGGGGCGTCGGCGTCCGTCCTGGCGTTAAATCGCCGTAGGCTGCATGGGGAGGGCTGCCATGTCGACGTTTCGGGCATGGAAGCGTTGGCCCTTCTGTCCCAGACCACCCTGGCCGAATTCTCCCTGGGCAGACCTCCCCGGAGCCGGTTGCGTGAAGGGGCTAGGAGACAGGCCCTTCTAGTGCTTCTACCCTGCCGGGACGGATATGTTGGCATTTCACCACGGCAACAGGACCAGTGGGAGCGGTTCGTCGAATTGATGGACAGTCCCGAATGGGCCGGCAACGAAAAGTTCGCCACCACCGACAGCAGGCTGGCAAATTGGGGGGAATTGGAACCCCTGCTGACTGCGTGGACCCAGGAACGGAGCAAGGAAGAGGTTTACCGGATGGCCCAAGGCAGCCGTATCCCATCCTTCCCGTTGAACACAGCGGCGGACCTATTTACCTCAGCTCAATTGAAGGCAAGGGAGTTCTTCATCGAAGTTGACCATCCGAAAACGGGCAACCTTCGTTTTCCGGGATTCCCGGCCAAGTTCGCGTCAGGCAAGCGGTTGGAAATGACTCCCGCCCCGTCTCTGGGCAAAGACAATCAGGATGTATTCGGCGAATCGGGCCTCGGCTTGAGCGACGATGAAGTTGTGACTCTGAGGTCTCAGGGAATCATATAGTCAATAATCTTCAGCCAGTGGAGGTCCCACAGGTGAAAATAGATCCCAAAACCTTCGAACGGTTCAACGCGGTGCTAACGGGCGTGGTCGTGCCCCGCCCCATAGCCTTCGTCTCGACAGTGTCAGCCGGCGGCGTGGCCAACCTGGCCCCATACTCCTTCTTCAACGCCGTGTCCTACGACCCGCCGACCATCGTTTTCTCCTCGTCCAGGCACACCGAGCGCAAGGCCAAAGACACCCTGGCCAACATCGAGGCAACCGGCGAGTTCGTAGTCAACGTGGTGGTGGACGACATTGCCCATGCGATGAATTCCACTGCCGCCGAGTTCCCGGCTGACGTCGACGAATTCCAGGTCGCGGGCTTGACCGCAATACCTTCTGAAATCGTGCGCGCCCCCCGCGTCGCCGAATCTCCCGTGAACATGGAATGCCGTTTGAACCAGGTAGTGACCCTGGGCAGAGAGGGGCACCAACACGGGCTGGTCATCGGCGAGATTGTTCTGATGCACATCCGGGACGACATCATCGACGGCCACCGGATCAACCACCAGAGGTTGAAGCCCACCGGGAGGCTCGCCGGGAACATGTACTGCTTCACCGCCGACACCTATGAAATGGTACGGCCGGTGTACCAGCCGGAGCCTGTCCCGGAAGCGGCTGACAATGACTAACGCTCCCTTAGGTAACGTCCGGATAGCGGACTTTACCTGGCAGATTGCCGGACCGACCTGCACCCGCTACCTGGGTCTGATGGGAGCGGAAGTCATCCGCGTGGAGAGCAGCCGACGGCCCGACCCATACCGGGAGCGGACGATCAGCCATCTGATAAATCAGAACAAAAAGAGCATCACACTCAACCTCTCTCATCCGGAAGCGGTCAGCCTCGCCAAACATATTGCCTCCTTGAGCGATGTGGTCATTGAGAACTTTGCTCCGGGAGTCATCGAACGGTTGGGGCTGGGGTTCGAGGAATTGGCCCAGGAGAACCCCGATATCATCATGGTATCCTCGGCGGGGCTGGGCCACACGGGGCCCGACTTGAACCAGGTGGCCTACGGGACCCTGGTTCAATGCTTCACCGGCTGGAGCGCCCTGCAAGGCTATCCGGGTCGAGGACCGGAAATAGGCGGCATCTGGACCGACCCCATGGTTGGGATGCTGGAAGTGTTCCTGGTCAACGCGGCGCTGCACCGCCGCTGGGAGCGCGGCGACGGCCAGTACATCGACCTGTCCATGGCCGAAGCCACCACCATGCTGCTCCCGGAAGCGGTGCTGGAATACGGGATGAATGGCCGGGTCCAGGAGCCCAAGGGGAACACCCACGACAGCGCAGCTCCCCACGGCAACTATCCCTGCCAGGGTGACGACCAGTGGATAGGAATTGCGGTGGAAAATGACGGCCAATGGCGTGGCCTGTGCGAGACGCTAGGCCACCCCGAGTGGCTGGAAGACCCCAGGTTCGAGACCAGCCTGAGCCGTTGGCGGAACCGGGAAACGCTGGACGAGCTTCTGGGCGCGGCAACATGCAATTGTGACGCGGCGCAATTGGCCGAAGCCCTTCAGAGACGCGGGACCCCGGCAGCCCCCTCCCTTTCGATTACCCAGCTATGGGATAACCCGCATTTACGGGCAAGAGGGTTCTTCCGCGACTTCAGGGACCACGATGGAACGAGCTATGAACTCCCTGGAGCGCCGTGGCGGTTTGATGGACAGCTAGAAGGGGAGATGGCGGCCCAACCCCTGAGAGGCGAGCACAACAGCTACGTGTTCGGGGAGTTGCTGGGTTTGTCCGAGCCGGAGATAGAAAAGCTGGTGGAAGAGCAAGTGATCTACTAGGCCGCGTTGCGGCGGGTTATCCCCGTTCCTCGTCAATAGTCCTGTCGTCGGCGTAGAACTCCTCGTCAAACCCGCCCCGGTAGGAGTTTAGAGCCCCTTCAAGCCTGTCCTGGAAGGTCTCGACATCCCGGGCTTGCAGCATGACCCGTTTCCCGGTTACTAGCTGGACCCTCAGGCGGTCTCCGATGGGCAAGCTTAACAGGTCCACGTGGGACACTTGTGTGAACGGAATAGTCCTGACACGTGGACGGCCATACACGACAACGAGCGCGTCGGGGTAGATCCAGTATTGGCGGGGGTTAGTGAGCCAGGTGAATGCAAGGACCGCCAGTCCAACCAACAACAATAGAAAGTCACCACCCTGCATCAACTGGTAAGCCCCCAGGACGACGACCGCGGCGGACAGGATCAAGGTGAGGTTGATCGAGCCTTTGTGTTGGTCCCAATGTATCGGCTGATTCGGGGGCTGTTCCACCCGTCAATTCTACCACACCGGCAATCGCCACGACAGGTTGCGACTGCCCCGTCGGCAGGGTCTTTCAAATGTCCAATCCTCGGCCCGGTGATGGATAGCCCCCCTTTGGCGAAAGGGGGTTGGGGGGATTTCCCGCTTCAGGCAAGGAACGTTTCGAGCGTAAGTTGGCCTCGAGAACATATTTACACGACTGTCGAATCAGTAGCCGGGGAGCGGAATAGATTCATCCAGCATGTCTGACCCCGAAAAGAGGGGGAATCCACCTTAGTCCCCCTTAGTCCGCCTTTTGCGAAAAGGAGAGAATCATGCGCTTCCCTGACAACTAAAAGACCCTGCGCCCCGCCGGAGGCCCCGGTTGAGGCATTTGCCACCAAGGAAGTACAATTGCCGTAATCTTTCTTCCCGGCGGCCGCCTCAGAAAACCCGCATCCGCGAATACACCCCGGAGGGGTATGATGCCCAGCGAAAGCAAGGACCAATGGCGGAAGGAAACCCTGTCCCGTTTGGTGCAGCGTTTTCCGGAGCGCCAGGAGGAGTTTGTTACCGACAGCGGGATAACCATCGACCCCCTCTACGACGCCGAAAACCTGGCCGGCCAGCGTCATGACGCTCTGCGCGACCTGGGCTATCCCGGCGAATACCCCTACACGCGGGGAGTGCAGCCCAACACCTACCGAGGGCGGGTCTGGACCATGCGCCAATATTCCGGGTACGCCACCGCCGCCGAAACCAACCGCCGGTACAAATACCTGCTGGAACAGGGCCAAACTGGCCTTTCAGTCGCCTTCGACCTCCCCACCCAGATCGGATACGACTCCGACCACCCCCTGGCCAGGGGAGAGACCGGCAAGGTCGGCGTCCCCATCTGCAGCCTGCATGACATGGAGACTCTCTTCGACGGCATCCCGCTGGATAAGGTCAGCACGTCCATGACCATCAATGCCACGGCTTCAATTCTGCTGTGCCTCTACATCGCCGCGGCTAAGAAGCAGGGAGTGGAGCCCGGCCAGCTAAATGGCACCATCCAAAACGATATCCTGAAGGAGTACATCGCCAGGGGAACCTATGCCTACCCGCCCCGCCCCTCTATGCGCTTGGTGGTGGACGTGTTCAAATACTGCGCCGAAAACGTTCCGCGCTGGAATACCATCAGTGTCAGTGGCTACCACATGCGGGAGGCCGGAGCGACCGCCGTGCAGGAGTTGGCCTTCACCTTCGCCAACGGCATCGCGTACGTGCAGGCGGCGATCGACGCAGGACTGGAGGTGGACGAGTTTGGGCCGCGGCTGTCCTTCTTCTTCGTTTCCCAAAACAACCTATTTGAAGAGGTGGCCAAGTTCCGGGCCGCGCGCCGCATGTGGGCAAAAATAATGAAAGAACGGTTCGGAGCGAAGGACCCTCGGTCCATGATGCTCCGTTTCCATACCCAGACCGCCGGCGTCAGCCTTACCGCTCAGCAACCGGACAATAACGTGATACGTTGCACGATTCAGGCACTTGCGGCGGTGCTTGGCGGGTCCCAGTCCCTGCACGTAAACTCCAGAGACGAGGCTTTGGCCCTTCCAACCGAGGAATCCGCCCAACTATCCCTGCGGACGCAGCAGATACTGGCCTACGAAAGCGGCGCCGCCGACGTGGTGGACCCCCTGGGAGGTTCCTACTACGTGGAGAGCCTGACCAACCAGTTGGAACAAGCGGCCTTCGACTACATTGACCGCATCGACCAGATGGGCGGTTCCGTATCCGCCATCGAACAAGGATTTCAGATGCAGGAAATCGGCAACTCCGCGTACCAACACAGAGTCGAGGTCGAGACCGGGTCCCGAACGATAGTGGGTGTAAACCGGTATGTATCCGAGACCCCGCCCATCGAGGGGCTGCTGCGCGTCGACGCCGAGGCCGAACGGCAGCAGATCAGGAACCTGGAAAAGCTGCGCTCCGAGCGGGACAGCGCCATGGTCGAAGCCTCTCTCTCCAAGCTGGCCGAAACCGCGAGAGGCCCGGATAATACCGTGCCGGCCATCCTGGAATGCGTCGAGTCCTACGCCACCCTGGGCGAGATATGCCAGGTGTTTAGGGACATATTCGGCGAACAGGAAGAGATGGCGGCGTTCTAGCCCGATTAAGCTAAAGACCATGCGCTCCCTGATTTAGCCATTGACATACGGACCGTTGTCAACAGATCGTTACAAAGCCTTTTCAATCGAGGAGGAATACCGTGGCTGACCTGATACTTAGCGAAGAGGAGCAACTATTGAAAAACACGGTCCGCCAATTCGCCGACCGTGAGCTGATCCCCCGTGCCCGGGAAGTGGACGAAAGCGGCGAGTTCTCCTGGGAGAACTGGCGCGGCATGGCCAATATTGGACTCATGGGCCTGGGTATCGACGCCAAGTACGGCGGCAGTGGCTTGGAAGGCTACCGCAAGGTCGCCATCGCCGCGGAAGAGGTTGCCCGCGGGGACGCGGCGGCCAGCGTCACTATGCTCGCCCACCTCTCTCTGGGGACCACTACCATCTACAAGTTCGGCAACGAAGAACAGAAGTCGCGCCTCGTGCCGCCTCTGGCGCGGGGTGATGGGGTCGCGGCCTGGGCGTTGACCGAACCCGGCAGCGGTTCCGACGCGGCGGCAATGCGCACCACCGCCACGGAACGCGACGGCACCTTCTTCCTCAACGGTAGCAAGACGTTCATCACCAACGCATCGGTGGCCGAGTCCATTGTCGTGTTCGCCAACGAAGACCGCTCCCTGGGGTACAAAGGAATCAGCGCGTTCGTGGTTGACCGGGATTCTCCCGGGCTCAAGGTCAACCCGCTTCACGGTAAGATGGGTATGCGCGGCTCCACGACGGACGAAGTTGTATTCGAGGACACTCCGGTACGGGCGGACAACGTGCTGGGTGAAAATCGGCGAGGGTTCAACCACGCCATGGAGATTCTCGACTCCAGCCGCATAATCATCGCGGCCCAGTGTGTGGGCATCGGCCAGTCGGCGTTGGAAGTCGCCATCCGTTACGCGCAGCAGCGGGAAACCTTCGGCAAACCCATCGCCCACCACCAGGCCATCCAGTTTATGCTGGCGGAAATGGCCACCCAGGTCTATGCGGCGCGGGTTGCGACAATGAACGCCGCAACCTTGAAGGACGCCGGGCTCCCCTTCGTCACCGAAGCGTCGATGGCCAAGGTGATCGCCTCTGAGATGTGCGTCGACGTAGCCAACAAAGCGATCCAGATACACGGCGGTATCGGCTATTTCCGGGAAGCGGGCGTGGAACGGATCTTCCGGGATGCCCGAGTTACCACGATCTACGAGGGCACATCAGAGATACAACGCCTGGTCATAGCCCGGCAACTCCTATCCCAGTACGCGATCTAAGGGACTGACAGATGAGCGACGCAGACGTCTGTACGGTGAATTACATAGACCACGTGGGTATCGCGGTAAACGATATCAACGCCGCCCTGAAATTCTTTGGGGACGTGTTCCAGACTCCCCCTGCCGCCGTGGAGGAACTCGCCGATCAGGGGGTCCGGGCCACTCTAATCCAGGTGGGGGAGACCGGTTGGAATTGCTGGAACCCCTGTCGCCGGAATCGGCGGTTGGGCGATTCATCGAACGCCGGGGGGAAGGGCTGCATCACTTGGCCCTCAACGTGGACGACATCCAGGGGAAGCTTGCCATTTTGGCGGGCCGGGGCATCCAATTGGTGGACGAGAAACCGCGAGAGGGGCTTTCGGGCTCCATAGCGTTCATCCACCCCAGGTCGGTGTTCGGCGTGCTCACGGAGTTGGTGGAAAGCGTTGACCCGTAGACACGAAATCCGGGCAGACGCCAAGAGGCCGGCTCTCGGGACCGGCCGTCAGGACCGGCTCTCAGGAATAGAAAGGCAGGGACTTAACGTATGACTCAGCGTCAAAACCCCGTCCGGGTGTTGGTGGCCAAGCCAGGCTTGGACGGCCACGACCGGGGCGCCAAGGTGATCGCACGGGCGCTTCGGGACGCCGGGATGGAGGTGATCTACACCGGCATCCGCCAGACTCCCCAGATGATAATTCAAGCGGCGATCCAGGAAGATGTGGAGGTGCTGGGAATCAGCATTCTTTCCGGAGCCCACCTGGAGATACTGCCTGGAATCATGGACCTTATGCGGGAAAACGGCCTCGATGACGTGCTGGTTATTCTGGGGGGTATCGTCCCGGAGGCTGACCGCCAGACTCTGGCCGAAATGGGAGTGTCCGCAGTGTTCGGCCCCGGAACGTCCACCGGCGAGATTGTGGAGTTCATTCACTCCAATTTGCCTGAGCGCCGGCTGGTCTAGTGACCCGCGCCTTGCCGAAAATCATCCCGTGCCTACGGGGAAACATAACGATTCTCGAATTTAGAGCTATTGACATCGATAGCTTCCCCGCGTTTATAATAACCGACGATTATTACCTGGTTGTAAATCCACAATATGCAATATAACATCGCGCAGTTGCTGAAGGAGCCCATGGGCGCAACCCGCAGCTTCCGCGTGGAAGAGGGACCAGCGATAGACTTGCCGGCCGTCGTGAGCCTATCGGGCGACGTCCGGGTCCTGAGGACTCACCAGGGAGTGCTGGTGAACGCCAGCTTGGAAATAAATACGGCTCTGACGTGCAGCCGTTGCGTGGACGATTTCCGAAGGGCGTCCACCCTACACATCGAAGAGGAGTTCATTCCGATAATTGACCTCCACACCGGACGCAGGGCGGATCCTTCCGAGGAAGAAGAGGAGGAGCTGCGGATAGATGAAGAGCATCTCCTTGACCTCACCGAAGTGACCAGGCAATACGCGATTTCCGACCAACCGATGAAGCCCTTGTGCCGCGCTGATTGCCTGGGGCTCTGCCTGGAGTGTGGGGCCAACCTTAACCAGTCCGCCTGCGGCTGCGACAGCCCTCCCATTGACCCCCGGTGGGGAGCGTTGGCCGGGCTGATCGACGCAAGGCAAGAATAACCGGGCCGTGAAATCGGCTGAAATCGGCCTAGATAGAGAAAGAAGGACGAATTGGGCCAGCCGGAGCCAATTGAACGGCGGTCCAAGAAGAAGCGACTATGGGTGCAGTACCGAACAAGAAGCTAACAAGAGCGCGCAAGCGGCGGCGGCTGGCGTCACACAAGCTGCGGCCTCTCAATCCGGCATTCTGCTCGCGTTGCCGCAGCGCCAAAATGCCACATACGGCTTGTCCACAATGTGGCTATTACCGGGGTATGCAAGTGGTTGGAGTAGAGGGGTAGCGGAGGATAGCCCGATAATGCCCAGGTCCCGTGTCTTAGGAGGACCGTCCCCGAAAGGGACGCGGTCGTCTTGGCCTGCCACGGCGCCATCATTGTCGATAGATCAAGCCGGTTGATTATGGCTGACATGCCCTCACAGAAACAAATCTTATGTTTGTTTGGGCTCGAGAGATGAATGCAGTCACCGAATCTGAATCACCTACCAAATGGGCTTACGTATTTCCAGGGCAGGGTTCCCAGACTGTCGGCATGGGGGAAGAGCTCTACCAGTCTTCGCCGGCGGCGCGGGACATATTCAAGGAGGCGGACGATAGCCTGGGTACATCCCTGACCAAGCTGATGTTCCAGGGCCCCGCCAGCGATCTCCAAGACACTCTGAATTCCCAGCCAGCGATTATGACGGTTAGCATTGCCTGCTGGAAAGCCTGGGAAGAATTTCTCGGCCGCCAAGCCCCAAGACCTTCGGCATTGGCCGGTCACAGCCTCGGCGAATATACCTCGATGGTCGTCGCCGGGGTGATTAGTTTCTCTGACGGTGTCCGTCTGGTCCGGGAGCGGGGCCGACTCATGCAACAGGCCTCCATCGACCGGCCTGGCAGCATGGCCGCCATTCTCGGTCTCGAAGAATTGGCCCTGACACAGATTTGCGCCGAGACCGGTGTCGAGTTGGCCAACATCAACTCCGACGACCAGATCGTCATTAGCGGGGACCGGATGGCCGTGGCTCAGGCCATGGACCTCGCCTCGGCAAGGGGCGCGCGGAGGGCCATTCCTCTCCCAGTCAGCGGCGCGTTCCACTCGTCGTTGATGGAACAGGCGAGGGAAGGACTGGCGGAGGCAATGGCGTCACTCGATTTCAGCGACCCCGCCACACCGATAATCGCAAACTCCGACTGCGCCACTCTGCAGAGCGGTGCGGAAGTCAAGGAAGAACTGATTAAGGGACTGTGCCAGTGCGTGCGCTGGAAGCAGTCCGTCCGAAGAATGGTCGACTCCGGCATCAACGAGTTCGTCGAGTTGGGGCCCTCCAACGTTTTGTCCGGCCTGATCCGGCGAATCGACCGGGCCGTCCACGCCGTGGCCCTGTCCAACCCGGCCTCCATAGAAAAGCAAGCTGGGAGTGGGGCATAGCTCCGGAGTCATTAGGATTGGTGGGTAGCCTATGCCCAGGGTAAAATCCACGGACATGCGGCGTAGGGGAAGGGTGGCGGCCCTCCAGTGTCTGTTCGCGTCCGACTTCGGAGACGCCGCCCGGGACGAGTCCCTGGACTGGTTGGCTGAAGAAGACCAGCTACCGGCGCGTGTGTTAGAATTCGCTCGGCAAATCCTGCAGGGCGTGACAGACCATCGTCCGGACCTAGACGACCTGATCCAGAGGTACGCCCCTACGTGGCCGGTTTCCCAGATATCTCCGCTGGACCGCAACGCTCTGAGAATCGCGATTTTTGAGTTGTTGCACAGTCCGGAAACACCCCCGAAAACAGCAGTAAACGAGGCGGTCGATCTGGCCAAGGAATTCGGCAGCGAGAGTTCCGCGAGGTTCGTCAATGGAGTTCTCGGGTCCGTCATGGCAGAGATGGAATCTGCCCGCTTGGCATCCGCCTGACCCCACACCAAGGGAGATGACCCATTGGCCAGCGTATATGAGCGCGTAAAGGTTATCGTAGTTGACAAGTTGGGGGTTGAAGAGGAAGAAGTCACGGAAAGCGCTTCCTTCGTCGAAAACCTCAACGCCGATTCTTTGGACTTGGTCGAATTGATCATGGCCATCGAAGAGGAGTTCTCCTCCGATGACAACCCCGTGGAAATTTCCGACGAAGAAGCCGGGAACATCCTCACCGTCAAGGATGCGGTCACCTACCTACAGACCCACGGCATCGAAGATAGCTAAAAACCGCTCGGCCCCAACTCTGGTAGCAACTCACCCGCGTGCAGCTCCAGCGGGGCGTTCCCACGGTTTCCGCGTTTCAACCCACCGCCAGCTACTGCCTAGTGCCATAATCTGTTGTGTTCCGTTGCAAATGCTTTGCTAAGACCATTTCTCCAGCGCAGAGTCTTAGGCCCAACATAGTACAACGTTGTCTCCGTAGATCCAGGATTGGACTCGTTGCCGTGCGGACGCCCGCCGTGTGAGAAGGCCACCGCGGCGGCGCCACTTCCCCGGTTTACCAAAAATCCGGACAGGGAGGGGTGTTTGATGGAAAGCTTGGAAGAGATTGCTGGACTGGTCCGGAACTGCAACGACTGCCCCCTTGGCATGGGCCGCACCCACGCCGTTCCCGGTGAGGGTCCTCCAGACGCGGAAATCATGTTCATAGGAGAGGGCCCAGGGTTTCAGGAAGACCGTCAGGGCAGGCCCTTCGTGGGTCCAGCGGGCCAATTCCTGGACGGGCTGTTGGCCTCGATAGGGATGCGGCGGGAGGAGGTCTTCATCGCCAACATGATCAAGTGCCGCCCCCCGCAGAACAGAGACCCTCAACCTGCGGAAATGTCGGCCTGCGGCAAATATCTGGACCGGCAAATCGAACTCATAGACCCCAGGCTGATCGTCACCCTGGGACGGTTCTCCCTGGGAAGGTTCTTTCCCGGCGAGAGCATCGGCAGGTCGCGGGGCAAACCTCGCGAGAAAGACGGCCGCCTCATCTATCCGGTAATGCACCCTGCGGCGGGTCTTCGCCGCCAGGAGCTGCGCGCCTCGATCATTCAAGACTTCAAGGCTATACCAGACGTCCTGGACCAAGCCTACCGCGCCCCGGTTGCCGACGGCCCCGGCCCGGTGGAAGAACCCCGGAATGAAGCCCAAGATGAGCCCCAAAAGCCACCCACCCAACAGCTAAACCTCTTCTGATAGGAGTTTCGTCAGGTTGAATCCACCTTTACGAGTCATTCCCCTGGGCGGTCTGGGGGAGATCGGCAAGAACATGATGGCCCTGGAATACGGAGAGGACATCATCGTGGTGGACTGCGGTGTGCAGTTCCCCGAAGAGGGTATGTTGGGCGTCGACCTGATTATTCCCGACGTTACATATCTCGTCGAACGCGCCGACCACGTCCGGGCCATCCTAATTACCCACGGCCACGAAGACCACATCGGCGCTTTGCCCTTCATATTGCAGCGGCTAGACGTGCCGGTATATGCCCCCAAACTGGCCCACGGTTTCATCTCGGCCAAGCTCAAGGAGCGCCGTGTTACCCGTGACGCCACGGTCGAGGTGATCGAGCCCGGAATAGACTACTCGTTCGGCGGCAACTTGATTGCCAACTGGTTCCGGGTCTGTCACAGCATCCCCGACGCCATGGGGATCGCCATCAAGACTCCGATGGGAACGGTAATCCACACCGGAGACTTCAAGATCGACCACACTCCGGTTGACGGACGCACCTTCGACCTGGCGTCACTGGCCGCATACGGCAACGAAGGCGTGCTTCTTCTGCTGTCGGACTCCACCTACGCCGAGATGCCCGGGTACACTCCATCGGAACGGTTGGTGGGAGAGGCGCTTGACCGGGCTATCCGGGACGCGCCCGGCAGGGTGATGGTTGCCACCTTCGCTTCCCTCATCTCGCGGGTGCAACAGGTGGTCGACGCGGCGGACAGGTCTGGCCGCAAGGTCGGTATCGTGGGCCGCAGCATGGTTGACAACGTTCATGTAGCCTCTGAAATGGGCTACCTGACCCTGCCTCCCGGCATCCTCCTTTCCCTGGCCGAGATTCGCCGTCTACCCCCTGAACAGGTCGTGTTGCTCACCACGGGCAGCCAGGGTGAACCAACCTCCGCCCTGGTCCGAATCGCGAACAAAGACCACCGTGACGTCAGGGTGATGCCCGGCGATACCGTAATCATCTCGGCCACACCGATCCCCGGCAATGAATTGCCCGTCAGCCGCACCATAGATAACCTGCTGCGCCAAGAAGCCACCGTGCTCTATGACCGGATAACCACGGTCCACGTTCACGGTCACGCCAGCCAGGAAGAATTGAAGATGGTGCTCAACCTGGTGCGGCCACGTTACTTCGTGCCGGTCCACGGGGAGTACCGTCACTTGATGGCCCATGCTCAGTTGGCTTGGGACCTAGGCGTGGCGGAATCAGGAATCTTCGTGCTGGAAGACGGCGACGTGTTGGAGCTTTCCGAGTTCGGCGGCGAGGTGGCCGAGAAAGTCTCCGCCGGGCCAATCTACATCGACGGGCCCAGCACCCGTGACCACCGCAGCCAGGTGCTAAGCCAGAGGAAGGACCTTTCAAAGGACGGCGTGGTAGTCGTCGTGCTGTCCACCGACCGGGAGAGCGGTCAACCTGTGGGAGACCTAAAAACCGTGGCCACCGGGTTCATGGAGGCCTCCGAGACCAAGCCGCTGTTTGAAGACCTGGCGGTAAAGGTCTCCGAATCACTGAACGGAGAGCGCGACCTGAACGGCCAGCCCGACAAGCTAAGGGCCAAAGTGCGTGAAACTGCCCGCGAATTCATATTCGTGGAAACTCGGAGGCGTCCTATAATAATTCCCGTGGTGTTGGAGGTGTGAGGTAATACTCTCCGGCGGCCATCGTTTGTTTGGCCTCCGGTAACGGGGGTCCCAATGGCCCGGCAAGCGACTCGCAGCAAGAACAAAGCAACACCTTCGATCAAGACAGGCCTGCTCTCAAGAGTGCCTGCCGCCCTTGATGGCCTGGTTATAGTCGCCCTTTTTCTGGGGCTAGGTTATTTCTTCGGCTTCACTCCCGCCGCTAGGTCCTACGCGGTTGAATCCCTGGGCTTCGGGCTAATCCCGGTCTCCCTCTGGCTAATCGCCGTAGTGGTCTGCCTCCGGTACCGGCCCCGCACCGTCTTGGTTCACTGGCGGGTCTGGGTCGGCGCAGCCGCGCTGGCGGCCATTTCCGTAGGGGTTCTCTCTCTATTCCACGCCAGAGAAGGCACGTTGTTTTACGCCAGCCTGGGCGGAGAATGGGGCAAGGTAGTTGTCGGGCAACCGTTGGCCGTTGCAGTAGTCAAGCTGGGAATACCAATTATCCTGCTCCCACCGCTTCTCTATCCTCGGATAATCGGCTCGGCCTATCTGAGATTCCTCGCCCACCTGGGGACCGGTCTACGGTCAACTGCCGAGTATGCGCATAAAGGCGCATCCTATACCGTCTCAGTGTTGTGGAGTTCGTTGCAATATACCGGCAGAGGGTGCGCCCATGCCTGGCGCCTAGCCACCGTACTGGCTTCTGCAATGCCTTGGCGCAAGTCAGTCAACCGGTCCGCCGACGCCGCTGGTAAGGAAGACCGCTCAGCCCCCATAGATCCCGACAAAGCCGTTTCAGCCTTTTGGGCTCAAGCGGAGGCGGAGGTGGAAACAGTCCCCGCCGACACCTCCGAGGACGAGCAGGTGGAGGAGGCTGAGAAGCCCGAAATCAGGCCGGTCAAGGCGGCGAAGTCCAAATGGGCGCTTCCCTCAATCGACTGTCTATCGCCTCCCGTGGTCCACGATCAGGCACAGGGGCCCCTGGAGCAGATGGCCCGCCACGTAGAGGCTTCCCTGGCGGAACACGGAGTATTCGTGGAGGTAAAGAACATTAAGTCCGGCCCCAGGATAGTCCAATTCGGACTGGTCCCCGGATGGGTGGGCCGAAGGGGTGAATCCGGCAAGGAGGATGCTGCCAAGTCCAGGCCCGATAACCGCGTGAAGGTCCAGAGCATCCTATCGCGGGAAAAGGACCTTGCCTTGGCCCTAAAGACCCCTTATCTCAGAATCGAAGCCCCGGTGCCCGGCGAAGCTCTGGTGGGGTTGGAAGTACCGGCCCCTTCCCAAAGCAAGGTACACCTGCGCGAGGTAATAGAAAGCCCGGCCTTCACCAAGATTACGGACAAAGGGGGATTGCCCGTCGCCGTTGGCCAGGACACCGGCGGAGTTTCCGTGGCGATGGACCTGGCGGCCCTGCCGCACCTGCTCATCGCCGGAGCTACCGGCAGCGGGAAGAGCGTTTGCATCAACTCCATCGTGGCCTCGTTGCTTCTGACCAAGCCGCCGGACCAGCTAAGGATGCTGATGGTGGACCCAAAGCGGGTCGAATTGACGCCCTTCAACAAGATTCCTCATCTGATGGCTCCGGTCATCGTCGATGTCGATGAGGTGAACCCCGCCCTGCGCGCCGTGCTGAGGGAGATGTACAGGCGTTACAAGCAGATGGAAGAGGCCGGGACGCGCAATATCGCAGGTTACAACGACAAGGCCGCGGAACCCATGCCCTATCTGGTGGTTATCGTGGACGAATTAGCCGATCTGATGATCGCAGGTGGGTTCGAGGTGGAGCAAAGCCTGGTGAGGTTGGCCCAGTTAGGCAGGGCCGCTGGCATCCACCTGGTACTCGCTACTCAACGCCCTTCCGTACAGGTAGTGACCGGGCTGCTCAAGGCCAATATCCCGGCTCGTGTCGCCTTCGCCGTCGCCTCTCAAGTTGACTCTCGGGTCATCCTGGACATGGTCGGCGCGGAAAAGCTGCTGGGAAAGGGCGACGGGCTCCTGTTGAATTCCGATTCGCCCAAGCCCCGCCGCGTGCAAGGAACGCTGGTCTACGACGACGAGATCGACGAAATGGTCAAGTTCTGGCGCGAGCAGGAAGGGCCGCCCCTGCCTGAGATTCCCATGGAAGAAGCCCAGGACGACGACGAAGACGACGGCGACCTGGACGACCGGATGTTGGAGCAGGCGCGGGAAGTTGCCCTCCGCAACCCCCACGTGTCCTCCTCCTACATGTCGCGCAGGTTCAAGGTAGGCGAACAGCGCGCCGCCCAAATCATGGAGGCCCTGGAGGAAGAGGGGTTGGTAATCCCGCGTTAGCGGCCTATTCTCCCCTCTGCTTCTGGGAAACGATGAGGTAGACGCTCGCCCAGACGTGACTGTTCAGACTCGATGAGGCGGATTGGCTGAATCTCACATCGGTCATCTCTGTGATAATCCTCATATCATGTCCCGCCCCCGCAATCCGTCATTCCCGCGCAGGGAGACCTTTGAAGAATCCCCTCTCACTCCGGGAGAGGGTTAGGGTGAGGGCGTCCTCCGTATCTGGGCACACTATGGATTGTCGCTTTCGCGGGAATCACGGAAGGTTACGCAAGGGTCTCCGCAGGCGGGAATCCAGAAATGCCCATGATAGTGAAGGTCGCTGGTTGCAAAGGTTTCTGGATTCCGGGTCAAGCCCGGAATGACGAACTTGGAGTAGGAAGGACACATCAAGTCTGAACGGTTACGCCCAGACGTGCCCCCTTTCCGTGCGGGCTAGGACTTTGTTATCATGGCGTATGCTCGACGCCCGGCCCTCCCATTCCGTTCCTCAATCGCGCTGATTGACTCGCCAGGCAGGTGAATTTCGGATGGCCCGGAGCCCAACGCCCCGTTTTAGAGCAGAATCCACGTCTTTGGTACCAGGCCCTTGCTGATTGACCTGCACACCCATACCTACCCCAGCTCTGATGACAGCTTCGTTGGAATCGATGACCTTATAGAACGGGCCAAGGGCTTCGGACTGGACGGGATGTGCCTTACCGACCATGACTTTTTCTGGTCCATGGACCGGGTGCGAGACCTATCCCGCAAGCACCAATTTCTGCTGCTGCCGGGCTCCGAGATCAACACGGACATGGGCCACGTGATCGTCTTCGGGCTGGAGAGGTATATATTTGGCCTGCATAAACCCGATTTTCTTTGGAAAGAGATTGGCCGCCGCCAGGGTGTCGCCATCGCGGCCCATCCCTACCGGCGCAGGTTTCTCGAAGATCCGGGGCGCGACCCCGTCATTCGGGCGGAGATGCTCGAACGCGCAAGCCAGGACCCGTTCTTTCAGTGTTGCGCCGCCATCGAAGGTATCAACGGCCGGGGGACCGACGTTCAAAACAGTTTCTCGCAGGACTTATGTCAAATGCTCGGCATTCCCATGACGGGAGGCAGCGACGCCCACAGGGCGGAGCAGATGGGCACAGCAGCCACCAGGTTCGACCGGGATATCTCCAGCCTGGATGACTTAATCGAGGAACTGACGTCGGGAAGGTTCCATGCTGAACAGTTGCGAAGCTCTACCCCAGCGGTAGGAGGCGGCGCGTGAGCGGGCCTAGCTCCAGCTCATACGGCGGTCTGTGCGACCAATATCCGAGTCGATGCCGAAGGAGCCTCGCCTTCGGCGGCCGGGAGAGGCAATAATGGCCGAGACGTTAAGGGTTGAAAACCTGTACGTCCGATTTGGCACCTCCACAGGTGAGGTGAAAGCCCTTAATGGTGTCAGCTTCGCCCAGGACCAGGGGCAGATTTTCTGCCTGGTCGGGGAGAGCGGAGCGGGGAAAAGCACAGTTGCCCTGGCGATCATGGGGTTGCTGCCCATCTCGGCCTCCGTCCCGGAAGGTAGCATCTACTTCGAGGGTCACGACCTCCTGAGGGCGAGCCCGGAAGAGATGCGCCACATTCGCGGCAACGAAATATCAATGGTTTTCCAGGATGCCCAAGCAGCCCTCAACCCCGTGCAACTGGTCGGCCCCCAGGTTGAAGAGGTCATCATGGCCCATACCGACGTGTCGCCCCGCATCGCCAACCAAATGGCCCTGGACATGCTGGGCGAGATGGGCATGCCGGAACCCAAACGCATCATGGGCCAGTACCCCTTCAGCCTCAGCGGCGGGATGTGCCAACGTATTATGCTGGCCATCGCCCTGGTGTTGAAGCCACGCCTTTTGATAGCCGACGAGCCCACTTCAGGACTGGACGTAACGTTGCAAGCCCAGATCCTGGAGCGAATCCGCTCCCTTTCCAGGGAGCAGGGCTCGTCCATCCTGCTCATCACCCATGACATGGGGGTGGTGGCCAGCATGGCCAACAAGGTGGGCGTGATATATGCCGGGACCATGGTGGAGTCCAGCGAAGTGATCCCGCTGTTCAAGGAACCCCAGCACCCCTACACTTCCTCACTCTTGAGGACCCTGCCCCGGCTGGACCGGCCAGATTCCAGGCTAGAGCCGCTGCGGGGCACACCTCCCGACATGACCAAGCTGCCAGAGGAATGCCCGTTCCTGCCCCGCTGCAACAAAGCCATTAACCGTTGCCGGCAGGAACCCCGTCCGCCGCTGGAAGAAACGCAGCCAAACCACTTCGCCGCCTGCTACAACCCGGTGCTGCCTGAAACCTGCTAGTAACGACCCTGGCAGACCCTCAGCTTCCGGGCTGGTCCGCGGCAAGCAGCTCCAAGGCGAGGTCCGGCTCCATGCGCCCGGTCTTAATTGCCAGGTCGGCTTCCAAAAGTCGCTCATACCTGTACGAGATATCGGCGAAAGAATGACGCCGGGCCTGGTCGACGGTCTTCCTCAGCACGAAGTCGTTGGTCACGCCGATCCTGCGTCCGAGGTCGTTTTGCCGGACGCCTTCATCCATCGCGTTTCGGGCAAGGGCCAGGAGCCGGAGTTGCCTCTCCACCATCGCCACCACATACGAGGCGTCTCGCCCATCTTGCCTAAGCTGTTGCAGCAGTTCCAACGCCACCCGTTGACGCCCGTCGATCATCGCGTCTACGGCGGTAAAGATGCTTGCCTCTCTGGCCTGGTGGACCATCTCGGTTACGTGCTGTTCTTCGATGCGCTGTCCCCCGGTGTAGAGGCATAGCTTCTCGATCTCCCGGTCCATGGCCCACAGGTCCTGCCCCACCATGTCGGTCAAGCTCCGGATAGCCGTGGGACTGATATTTCCGCCCTTTTCCTCCACGGAAGACTTCACCCACCGCGCCAGCCTTTCGCCGTTGGGCGTGGGTAACGGCTGCGCCTGGGCCACCGGGGTCAGCGTCTTCAGTAGAGTATTGCCGTTCGCGAGGTTGCCGTCGGTGAACACCAGCACGGTGGTCTCCGGCATCTCGGGTATCGATGCGGCCAGACCTTCCCAGCCCCCCAATGAGGCCGAGGCCGAGCCGCCTCCGCGCTGCCTTCCCCTGCCTGTCCGTCGGCCCTCAAACGTGTCCAGCAACCCTTCCACCAGCACCAACCGTTTCCCATCCATGAATGGAAGCGCAAAGCAAACGTTAGTCAACTCGGCCAGCTCGATCTGGCCTCCCTGAAGACGGTGCCGGTTGGACTCGAAAAGGTCTTCGGTCTCCTCGGCTTCTTCCAACCGGGCCAACGCCCTGGGCACCAGGTAGCTATCGCCGTAGAGCAAGTGTGCTGACAAGGGATACTCCTCGGAGGGGTAAGGAAACAGAGCGGCTTTGTGGCCTTCGTTCGCGCCTGGATTATAGCACCGGAGGCTGATGCTCCACTGGTTGAGGCCGGATTTCTATGGAATAATGGCTCGGAGTTTCGAGTCCTAACACGGGCTCACAACGCCTTTCGCCGGGCAATGACTCAGGGAGTATCGCCAATGAAATTCGCCCTCTTTACCCACATCCCATGGCCGGAAGGGTCCGACCCTGGCCAGGTGTTCCACGAAACCACAGAGGAAGTCGTCCGGGGAGAAGAGCTTGGGTACCACAGCGCATGGCTTGCGGAGCACCATTTCTCCCGGTACGGACTCGGGTCTTCCTCGCTGGTTCTGGCGGGCCACCTCGCCGCGATGACCAGCGCCATCCGGTTGGGCACCGCCGTCCTGGTCCCGCCCTTGCAGAACCCCATTCGCCTCGCGGAGGATACCGCCACGGTGGACGCCATTAGCGGCGGACGCCTTGATGTAGGCCTGGGACGGGGAACAGCGGGCTATGAGTACGCAGGGTTCAACGTTGACCGCGAGGAGAGCCAGGGGCGGTTTCAGGAAAGCCTGAGGGTGATGAAGGGGCTCTGGACTACTCCGGATTTCTCCCACGAGGGAACGTATTACCGGGTATACAGGGCAAACCTCACCCCGCCGCCGGTCCAGCAACCCCATCCACCGGTCTACCTGGCCTCCACCCGGACGTTGGAGACCCTGGAGTTCGCCGCATCGACGGGGCACCCAATGATGGTTGGTGTCGTCCTGGACACGGCGGACGCCCTGGACCTATGCCGCCGGTACGCGGACCTTTCCAAAGCCGCCGGTTTCAACGTGCCGGTCTCGGATATCCCATTCTTCCGGTACTGCTACGTCGCGGAGACGGAAGAGGAGGCCCGTGAAGGCGCCAGGGCGGGGATGAACTGGACTCAGGACATGATCCAATGGCGGCGCACCTTTGAGGTGGGTAGCGAGGTCTACCAAAGTCTAGATTCCTTCCGGGCCTCGCGCACCGACGCTCCCCCGGCCTACGAATACCTTTACGACCACCGGGCGGTCATTGGCACCCCGGAACAATGCGTGGCGCAGATCAGAGCGTTGCAAGCGGAGGGAGTTGAATACTTTGGCTGCAATTTCTCGTTCGGCAGCATGGACCACTCTATGCTGATGCGTTGCATGGAGTTATTCGCCAAAGAGGTAATGCCCCACTTCGAGTAGGGACGGGAAGCCATCTGGAAACCATTCGGAAGCCACGCGGAATCGCCATTCGCGTCGAGGCTGTCTTTTGCCTACTATTGCGGAACAGCTAAGCGACTACGCCTCTTCCTTGAGGTACGAAGATCTTCCGGACGAAATCGTCCATCAAGCCAAGCGGATGATAATCGACACCGTGGGCTGCGCTTTGGGCGGTTACTCCAGCGAGCCCGCCAGGATAGCCAGAGGAATCGCCTCCACGGTCACCAGCAGCCAGCCCGCCACCGTGTTGGTCAGTGGGCAGACCACCAGCCCGGACCTTGCCACTTTCGCCAATGGAGTCATGGTCCGCTACCTGGACTTCAACGACGGGTACACCAGCAAAGAGTCGGGACACCCCAGCGATAGCATCGCGGCCACCATCACGGGGGCTGAGGTGGGAGGCTCGGGAGGCAAGGGGTTGATTACGTCCACCGTTCTGGCCTACGAAGCCTTCTGCCGCATCTGCGACACGGTGGACATCAAACCCACCGGGTTCGACCACGTGACCGTAGGCTGCATCGCCAGCATTCTCGGCGTTTCCCATGCGCTGGGCCTCACCAGGGAACAGATGGTCCAGGCCTTAAACCTGGGCATCGCGCCCAACCTGGCCCTCTACCAGACCAGAATTGGCGACGTCTCCATGTGGAAGGGATGCGCCTACGCCAACGCAAGCCGCAACGCGGTGTTCGCGGCAATGCTGGCCCAGAAAGGCCTCACCGGTCCGTCGCCTATTTTCGAGGGAGATGGCGGTTACTTCAAAGCCGTTACCCGCCAACCCTTTGAGATACCTGTTCTCGGGGGTGACGGGGAGCCCTTCAAGATCACGGAATGCAGCATCAAACGGTTCCTCCTGGGCCAATACTCCCAGACCGTAGTCCAGGCGGCGTTGGAAGTGCGGGACCAGTTGGCCGACCCTGGGGACATCGCGTCGGTAACGGTCAAAACCCTGCAAACGGCGGTCAACATCATGGCCGGGGACCCGGAGAAATGGCGTCCGGCCAACCGGGAGACCGCCGACCACTCCATGCCGTATACCGCGGCGGTAGCCCTGAAATACGGGCAGGTGGGCCAGACCCATTTCGACGACGAGTACCTGCGCGATCCGGCGTTGCTCGACCTGGTGGGCAGGGTCAACGTGGAGGTGTCCGGGGAGGCCAACCAGCGCGCGCCGGAAGCGATGCTCTGCGACCTGGAGGTGGTCACCCATTCCGGACAGAAGTATGGGTCAAGAGTGGCCTACCACAAGGGCCACTACAAGAACCCCCTGTCGGACAGCGAGCTAGAAGACAAGTTCCGCAGCCTGGCACAGGGGGTGCTGCCAGACAACCGGACCAACGGCCTTTTGGCTCACCTGTGGGAACTGGACAAGGTTACGGATATAACCGGGCTGTTGGGCTGGACTCGCGCCCGGTAGGCTAAACCCAGTCCGCTTCAGTCCTGCTCCAAATCGAGGGCGGCCAGCAGGTCGTCCAATTCGGTGCCGGTAACCAGCGCGTCCCGGCGGGCCATTTGGTACAGCTCGTCCAGGTCCCGCTTGTGGACCGACCCATCCCCTGTGTCGACATTGATCCAATCAACGAGCCGCCCGTTGGAGTCGAGGATCCGGAGCGTCGGCATTTCCGAGCCGATGCCCCTCCAGTCCATGTCGATCACGACGGAAACCTGGCCCACCATAGCCACGAAAGTGTCGTCGTGGTTCGTGGGTTTCCAGGGCACCTTACCGGCGCGAGTCCGGTCCAACAACTTGGCCAGAACATCGGTCATTGTTGCCATGGCGCGTCACCTCGGCTTAGGCGGAGATCTCCTGGTGGCGGGGATGGAAGCCCGACTTGTCTTCGTAGGCCCCGGATTCGGGGAATATCTGCCGGTACACGGCCCGGGACCTGGCTTTAACCGTCTTAGTCACCCGCTCATATAGCGCGGTGGGGTCCGCGCTTTGAGCTTTGTACATGTCGTGTTCCATAGCCCTGACGTCTTCCATTTCCCAGATGCAAAGGTATTTCAGCATCCCGTCGCTGCCGTCCTCCAGCTTGAACCGCCGGGCGCTAACGTAACCGGGAATTTCCAGCCGCTCGGGAATGTGCTGCTCGTTGTACCAGCGGTGGAATTCCTCCTCGTCCTCCGGGTCTATGTCCATCATCACCATCAGAATCGTGTTGCCGGTGTGTTGGGCTGAATGACTGCCGTTTTGGTCTGGCATAGCTGACCTCCCAAAGTTTTAAGGCTCGGCGCGCGCTTGTCACCGCTCGCTTGTCACCGAGTACGGCGTAGTATACCATTGGGGCGATTTCCTCCCCTCGTATTTTGCGCGTCAGGTGCTACCTCCGATATGGACCAGGATATCAGTCTGAAGATCAATGGCACGGACTACGAGCGCCGAATACCGGCGCGGCGGCTGTTGGTGGACTTTCTCCGCTACGACCTTGGCCTAACCGGCACCAAAGAGGGTTGCAGCGTCGGTGTCTGCGGCGCGTGCGCGGTGCTCATGGACGGCCAGATGATAGCCTCTTGCATCACCCTTGCCGTGGCGGCGGACGGTGTGGAGATAACCACCATCGAGGGGATCGCCGAGGGCGGCCACCTCCACCCCGTGCAACAGGCGTTCATCGACCACGGCGGTTTCCAATGCGGGATCTGCACCCCCGGCCAGGTCATCGCCGCCAAGTCGCTGTTGGACATCAACCCGTCGCCAACCGAGGACGAAATCCGAGAGTGGATGATGGGCAACCTCTGCCGCTGCACCGGCTACTACGGGATTCTCGAATCGGTGATCAACGCGGCCCGGACCGTTCAGGAGCAGGGCCGGTGATAGACTTCGAATATCACAGTCCCGTCAGCCTGGATCAGACCTTCGAACTATTGGACCGGTACGGCGAAGACGCCCGGGTGATGGCGGGCGGCACCGCTCTGGTCATCCAGATGAAGCACCGGTTCGCACAGCCCGCCCACGTGATCGGGCTGCGAAAGGTTCCAGGGCTGGACTCCATCATCCACGAACGAAACGGAGACGCGGGTGTTGTGCGGGTGGGCGCCCTATGCACTCAGCGGCGTATCGAGACCGACCCATTGATTGCCGAAACCGTGCCCTTGGTGGCCGAGACGTTCCGCCGTGTCGCCACACCCAGAATTCGCAACATGGGCACCATCGGCGGCGGCCTGGTGCATGGCGACCCGAACCAGGACCCTCCGCCCTCACTCATCGCTCTTGGCGCATCCATCGTCCTGACCTCAACCGGCGGAGACCGGACCGTGCCCGTTGAGGAGTTCTTCCTCGACTACTACGACACCGACGTCCAGCAAGGGGAAGTGCTTACCAGCGTGTTGATTCCCCCCGCCCCGCCCGGTTCCGGGACCAGCTACTTGAAGTTCCTGCCTCGGACCGCCGACGATTACGCTACGGTCTCCGTGGCCGCGATGGTCCAAGCCGTGGAGGACAACATCTGCCGGGACGTGCGCATAGTCCTTGGCTCCGTGGGAGTGACGCCGATTCGCGCCCTTGACGCGGAAGAGTTGCTACGGGGTCAGCAACTCAACGAGGACAACATCCGCGCCTGTGCCGAGGCCGTAAAGGATGCGGTCGACCCCCTGGAGGACTTCCGGGGTTCGCCCGAATACAAGACCGACATGGCGGCGGTGTTCACGCGGCGAGCTATAACCCAGGCGTTGGCGTCAGCAGGATAAATATCACCGGAGAGCCCTAGATTGAAACTCGAGAACCAATGCGTCGTACCCGCGGGCTGGGACCAGACCTGGGAGTTGCTGATGGACATCCCCGGAGCCGCGGCCCTGGTGCCCGGTGTCGAGGAAGTCACCCCAGAAGATGAAGGTCGGTACCAGGCCAGAATGCAGGTGCGCGTTGGCCCCATGCGGCTCACCTTCTCCGGCCTGATCCATCTTCAGGAACAGGACCGGGCAAAGGGCGAAGCCAAGTTCCGCGTCGAGGCGGCGGACCGTCAGTTGGGAGGGTCCCTCCGGGCAGACCTGATAATGCAGTTGGAGCAACAGTCCCAGGAGCAGACCGGGGTATCCATCGCCACCGACGTTGCATTCATGGGCAAACTAGGCGAATTGGGTCAACCCCTGATACGCCGCAAGGCCGCCTCCACATTGCAGGACTTCGCCCGCAACCTCTCAAAGCAGGTAGCCAGCCCCGGAGTTTGAGCCAGATTCGCCTATTCGCTCGATTCTGGTTTCTCGTCCCATCTAGTCCACCTTCGGTTTTCGTCGGACTGTTCCGCACGACCGTATTCCGAAATCGGACCACCACCCCTTTCGAGATACGGATTCTTACCCAATAACCGCGTCATCGATCAAGGAATGGGGCTGACAGCGACAAATTGGCATCGCCGTTGCGCTTGCTTCTTGTTAGAATGTAGCCTGGGACCAAGAGGTTGTGGGAGGGCATGGCGGGTTCGCGGTATGAGCGACACGGTTCCACGAAGTAAGTGAATCTTCATCTCAACAGCCAATTGAGCTCGAGGGAACGTGTGCGGAATCGTCGGATATGTAGGTGACCACCAGGCCTGGCCGATTATCCTGGAAGGACTTCAACGGCTGGAGTACCGGGGTTACGACAGCGCGGGCATCGCTGTCGTAGACGCCAGGGGAGAAATGCAAGTCCGCAAGACCGTGGGCAAGGTCGGCGGACTCAACACCGGCAACGGAACGGGAATGCCCCGGGGGACAATGGGGCTGGGCCATACCCGTTGGGCTACGCACGGTCGACCGTCCTTCGATAACGGCCATCCTCATACCGATTGCCACGGGCAAATCGCGGTGGTCCATAACGGCATCGTGGAGAACTTCACCGAACTCAAGGCCCGCCTTCAAGACGCGGGTCATCGGTTCATATCCGAAACAGACACCGAGGTCATTCCTCATATCATCGAGGAAGGCATGGACCAGGGCCTGAGTTTTGTAGAGGCGTTCCTGAGAATGGGACGCACTGTGAAGGGCTCCCAGGCCATTACCGCCACCTGCAAGGAATGCCTGAACACCATCTGGGCCATGCGGCTGGGTCACGCCGGAGGGATCGTGGTGGCCCATCAGGACGGGCAAGGCATCGTGGGCAGCGACCTCCCCGCCGTGTTGCCCATCCTCCGTCAGTCCAACGTTGGAGGACGTGTCGGGTTCCTCGACTCGGGGGAGATGGCCGAAGTCACCCGGGAAGGTGTCAAATATCTGGACCTAGAAGGCCGCGCGGTGGACAAGCGGCTTCAGGTGGTCTCTCCGGAAGATGTGCTGATAGACAAGGGCGGCTACAGGCATTTCATGCTGAAGGAGATCCACGAGCAGCCGCAGGTTGTGGCAAGCGTGTTGCGGAACCGGATCAATTTCCAGCATGGGCGGGTAGACCTGTCCGAGATGCCCTTCTCGGAAGAGGAGATCAGGGGCTTCCGACGGGTGGTGCTAATCGGCTGCGGCACCAGCCTCCACGCCGCTCAAGTAGGCAGGCACCTGGTGGAGCAGCTTGGAGGAATCCCCGCCGAGGCTGAAAGCGCTTCCGAATACCGCTACCGGGAACCCTTCCTGGACGAACACACGCTGGTGGTCTCCATCGCCCAGTCGGGCGAAACGGCGGACACAGTTGCCGCGATGGAGATGGTGAGGGGCACGGGGGCCAGACTGGTAACCATCTGCAATGTCGAAGGCAGCCAGACCACCCGGTTGGCCGAGGGCACTCTCTACATGCGTTCGGGCATCGAGATTGGAGTTGCCAGCACCAAGACGTTTATCGCATCTCTCACCGTGCTGAGTCTGCTTGGAGCTTATCTGGGGCAGACAAGGGAATTCCTGAGCGCCCAGGATGTTCGCAGGATCGTAGACGACCTGGCGCAGTGTCCTAGGCTCATGGGAGACATGCTCACCGACACAACGACCTACGCCCGCCTCGCCCGCCGGTTCAACCACTTCGAAAACTTCCTCTACCTGGGGCGCGGAATCAATGCCTCCATAGCCATGGAGGGAGCCCTGAAACTGAAGGAGATCAGTTACGTCCACGCCGAGGGCTACGCCGCGGGAGAGATGAAGCATGGCCCCATCGCTCTGATAGACCAGCGGATGGCGACCCTGGCAGTGGCGCCCAAGAACAGCCTTTACGACAAGATGGTCAACAACATCCAGGAAGTGAAGGCCCGGGACGGTGTGGTCTTGGCCCTGGCCACGGAAGGGGACAAGGAAATCGCTTCCCAGGTGGATGAAGTGGTCTACATCCCCCAATGCGGTGAGCTATTGGACCCCTTGCTGGCCACGATTCCGATGCAACTCTTGGCCTACCACATCGCCGTCCTGCGCGGTTGCGACGTGGACCAGCCCCGCAACCTGGCCAAGTCGGTAACGGTGGAGTGACCCCACTCATCCGCCTCTTGCGATTGCTGCATTCAGCCAGTTGATCGTAGGTTTCGGGCTACGCTTCCGTACCCGTCATTCCGGCCTCGGGAATTCTTGCACCGGGACACGTGCTTGCGTCAGAATCTTGCTAAGCGTGGGCCTTCAGTGGAACAGCGGGACCGTCCACAACCGGTAGTCACCGAGTAACCCTCCCTTTTTCACCCTGTCACCTTGACCCGCTATGGCTCAACATTGATCCATTGCGGCTCGACAACTTCGACCGGGTTGATTCGACTGAGCCCCTTCCAGCCGCCAGCCGGTCTCAATTCCCCTCCGCGCCGCTCCAAGTCCATCCAACGCCGCTCATGGATTCGTTGAATAAGCGGTCCAATGATGCAAAGATATGTAAAGTGATGAGTCAGGTGTAAAGCCTGCTCATTGTTCATTCTTTTCATTCTTGACGAGAGGGGATTTCCGCCCGGATGTACTTCAGAATGGACCACCCTTCAGTCGAGTTTAGCGATTATTTGCCGTTAATACCGCCGGACATGGCGGACGAACTGACCGCCATAGCCGAAGAGCTACGGGGCATGACCATCGCCCACCTCAACAGCACGGCCACCGGCGGCGGTGTGGCGGAAATCCTGCAATCCATGGTCCCGTTGATGAACTCTCTCGGGATCGAGACCGAACGCATAGTCATCGACCCTCCTCCCGAATTCTTTGACGTGACCAAGCAGATTCATAACATGCTTCAGGGAGCCCCCGGTTCTCTTTCTGCCGAAGAGTGGGACACATACCAGGGAGCGATCAAACAGGTGGCCGCGGCCTTCCAACGTGACCAACTGCGTAACGACGTTTGGTTCGTCCACGACCCTCAGGTCCTGCCCCTGGCCCATCATCTGCCCAGGGACCCCGGCTCCACGTGGGTCTGGATCGGCCACATCGACCTGACATCCCCGAACAATGGACTGATGGACTCCCTGCTGCCTTTCTTCTCGCATTACGACCGGTTGGTGTTTTCCCTGGATACCTACGTCCCCGACGAGGTGCGAGGCGTCAAACCCGTCGTGATAGCGCCGCCTGGAATCGACCCCCTGAGTGAAAAAAACGTCGCCATGGGGGAACGGGAGGCGTGGGACATCGTGAGCGCGATGGGGCTCGACCGGGCGCGGCCAGTGGTCACCCAGGTGTCACGGTTCGATGCCTGGAAAGACCCCTGGGGCGTGATCGACGCCTTCCGCCAGGCCCGCGTAGACGCACCGGGCCTCCAGTTGGCCATGCTGGGAATCATCCAGGCCACCGACGACCCTGAAGCCTTTACGATGGTGAACAACGTTACCGAGTATGCCGGCGGAGACCCGGACATTCACCTTTTCGCCCGTGCCGACAATCTGCCCTGTTCCGTCGACATGCTGGTCAACGCCTTCCAGACCGCGTCCCGCGTGGTCATCCAGAAGTCTAAAAGAGAAGGATTCGGCCTCACCGTTACCGAAGCGATGTGGAAGGCCAAGGCCATGATCGGCGGAAACGTCGGCGGCATCCGAATTCAGATTCAGGACGGGGTCAACGGCTACCTCGTGGACTCGCCGGAACAGTGCGGCGTCCGCATCGGGGAACTGTTGCGGGACCCGGAACTCAATTCTCGCCTGGGCCAGGCCGCACGGGATAGCGTCCGGCGAAACTACCTGCTGCCCAGGCTCACCCTGGACTACCTCAGGGCCGCCCGCGCCAGCCAGATGGAAAAGTGGCATCAGGGCCAGGCCGCCGCGGGCTGATCCCAGCGGGCAACAGCCCCGGACACCGGCTGAAGTAACGATTCCCCCAGGGAGACCTTTGAATAATCCCCTCTCCCTCCGGGAGAGGGTTAGGGTGAGGGCGTCCCCCGTATCTGGGCACACTCTGGATTCTCGCTTTCGCTGGAATCGCGGAAGGTTGCGCAAAGGTCTCCGCAGGCGGGAATCCAGAAATGCCAATGATAGTGAAGGTCGCTGGTTGCAAAGGTTTCTGGATTCCGGGTCAAGCCCGGAATGACGAGCTAGGAGTAGGCAGGACACATCAAGTCTGAACTGTTACAGGACACAGGGTAAGTGTTCAGAGTTGAGGGGAAGTGAGCAACTGGCGGCATGCGGTGAGGGGATTCAATCCTCGGGCGCGCCAGGTACCGAAGAGGGAAGCGAGAGCCATCTTGGTGTTGGTGCCCTGGGTTGAGCGGGTGCCGCCGCTGATCTTGCGGCTGGTCACCAGGTGACGAAGGCTCCTCTCGGCGGCGTTGTTCTCCGAGGGGACGGCCGGTTCGGCTACGAATACGAACAACTCCTTGATGAAGCGCTGGATGCGCCGGCAGAGCTTGGCCTGGACTGCCCCTGGGTCATCAAGGAAGGGTCGGCAGCAGGCCAACAATTTCCGCTCCAACTCCAGTTGGGCCTGACGGCGTTTCCTTGCCTGAGGATGGGAGAACCGCTTGGCCTGGGCGTAGAGGTCATGCACTGCCGCCGCCCATCCGGCCAGCTTGGCGTCTGCTGGGTAGAGGGCCTTCAGGTCATGGATGTCCCGGAGCAGATGAGCCCAACACCGCTGCTTCAGGCCAGGGTAGTGGTTATAGGCAGCGTAGAAATCGCTGACCAACACCCCGCTGAAGGACTCCCCCAGCGCCTCGTCCACCACCTCCTTATTCCGGCCTCGGCGCAGGAAGTACCGCTCAGTGGGAGTGGAGAAGGTCCAGACATAGCCATTGGCCCCCTCCTGGCGCCAGCCGGTCTCGTCGGCGTGCACCACCTGGCTGGTCCGGACTAGTTCCAGCACCTCGGCCACCGCCGGTTGGGCTTGCCGGGCCACGCCGTGGAGGACCTGGGTGATTCCCCCAACGCTCAAGCGCAACTGGTGGACGGTCTCCAGATACCATTGGATGGTCCGAAGGGGCAACCGGCCCTCTTCCCGCAGGCCAGCGATCAATGAGACCAAGTTGGCTCCCAACCGTCCCCGACCGATTACCCCACCGCCCAAGTCCGTCTTGGGGGTCCGGCGCCGTTCACATACTGGGCAGACCCGGGTCACGAAAACGTGCTCCGTGACCTCCACCGGAGCCACTGGGATATCGATGACTTCCCGAGTCCGCTGCGGCCAACCCCCAACCAACCCGGTGCCACACTCCGGACAGGAGTCCAAGACATGTTCCACCTGGTGAGCCGCCACCGTGCGCCGACGGCTAAAGCCGTGGGGCCGGGGCTTTCTTGGCTCCTTCTTCTCGGCCGGCTCTGACTTTGCACCCGGTTTGTTGCCCGGCATTCCGGGCCGCCCTTTGCCCTTGAGACCCCCTTCCAACGCCGCTATCCGCCGCTGCAACTCGTCGATGACCGCCTGCTGCCGCGCAATCACCGCCAACAGCGCCTCCCGGCTGGCCGTCCTCAGGTCTACCTTGTTCTCCATCCTCCTGATTTAACATAACCGACGACCCGACGCACCGAACTTCCCAAGCAAGTTTTAACTAATCCATCCCCTCAACTCTGAACAGTTACGACACAGGCCCGTTCTTGCCTACAGTTACGACTTGGGTTAGAGTCTAGATCGATATTTATCGAAGGCGCGCCGGTTGGCGTCGATATAACCCGGGTGGACAATAACAACCGGTCCGCGGAGCGTGGAATGGCAAAGACAACGGTCCTGATGATGATCGACGGCTTCGGCCCTGAATATTTCGCCACCTGTCCCATGCCCAACCTTCAGGAGTTGGCGTCTAAGGGGTTGAAGACCGAAGGCAAGGGAATGATGCCTTCGGTCACCAATGTAAACAACGTCTCCATGGTCACAGCCCGCTACCCTACTGCCCACGGCATCACGTCCAACTATTGGTACAACAGGGGCACGAGCGAAGAGCTGTACATGGAGTCCGGCGAGTACATCGAGGCTGAGACCATTTTCCAACGCGCCTCGAAACAGGGCGCCCGCAGCCTGCTTGTGACGGCCAAAGACAAGCTCAGGCGGCTCCTGGGTGATGGCGCATCCCTGGGAATATCTTCAGAGCAGGCCCCGGACTGGGTGGTGGCCCTGTCGGGAGAACCTCCTCCCATCTACTCCCTGGAAGTCAACCAGTGGGTAATCGACACCGCGAACCGCATTTTGGAGCGGGAGCATTACGATTTGGTGTACCTGGCCACCACCGACTACGCCATGCACACCTACGCGCCGGAGCATCCCGAGTCGTTCAGACACCTTGGCCTGATCGACGGAGCCATCGGACGAGTCGTCGACACGTTGTCCGACGTTGATCTTATGCTCACGGCCGACCACGGAATGTCCGCCAAGAGCCGGATGATCGACCTTCACGCCGAGCTTGAGCGAAACGGCATCCCATCCCAGGTTGTGCCGATCATCAAGGACATGTACACCGTCCATCACTCCAATTTGGGAGGGTGCATCTACGTCTACGTCGCCGACCAGTTCCGGGATGACGCGGTGCGGATACTAAACGCGCTGGACGGCGTCGACCGGGCCTTGCCCAGGGAGGCGGCCGCCTCGGAGTTCAATCTGATGACGGAACGGACCGGTGACCTCATGGTATTAGGCGCTCCCGACGTGGTCTTTGGGGACCCCGAACAGGTCACCATGCCCCCGTCATTGCGCTCTCACGGCTCTTTGTACGAAGACCGCGTGCCGATCATCGCCTACGGAAACAGCTTCGTGGGATTCGAATTCCGTGAAAACCGGGACCTGGGCCGCTTCGTGTTCGAGAGGGTTCTCGGGGAGAATCCGGCCCGCACATCGACACAGCGGGACTAACGCCGATGGCAAGCGCAACTCCCACGGATAGCACAATTCGGGTCAGGGCCCCGGCGACCACCGCCAACATGGGGCCGGGATTCGACTGCCTGGGCATGGCTTTAGACCTCTGGAACACTCTGGAAGTAATCCCGGCATCCTCCGCGCCAGGCGTAGAGCCGTTGGTCCAAATCATTGGTGAAGGCGTGGGCGAGCTTGCTGGGGACGACACGAACCTGGTCTACCGGTCAATGGACTTCCTGTTCCATGAGGCGTCACGGGAGATGCCCCCAGTCAGACTCGTATGCCACAACGACATCCCCCTGGCGCGTGGCCTGGGCAGCAGCGCCGCCGCCATCGCAGGGGGGTTGGTTGCGGCTAATGCCATGTGTTCCCGCCTGTTCAACGCCAAAGAACTGTTGGAAATGGCGGCAACCATCGAAGGCCACCCGGACAACGTTGCCGCGGCTGTCCTGGGCGGCCTGCAATTGGTGGTCGCGGAAGAGCGGCAGCTCTACACCGCGCCTATAGCGTTGCCCACGGAGCTTCACGCGGTATTGTTCATCCCCAATTACCGCATCGCCACCGCCGACGCTAGGGCCGCGTTGCCCGAGACGGTGCCCCTGGGCGACGCCGTGCGCAACGTTGGCCGCACCGCCTTACTGGTGGCCGGAATGGCGACCAACCACCCCGAATATCTTTCCGTCGCCACCGATGACCGGTTGCATCAACCCTACCGGCAGAAGCTGTTCCCACCCATGAAGCTGCTGTTTCAGGCTGCCAGAGATGCCGGGGCCCTGGGAGTGTTCCTCTCCGGCAGCGGTTCCACGGTGCTGGCTCTGACCAAGGGCAGAGAGATGACTGTAGCCTACGAAATGGCCGAGGCGGCCCGGCAGGCAAACGTGGAAGGGAAACTACAGGTGGTCCAGCCTGCGATATTGGGAGCCCACATCGTGGATTCGGTCCAAGCGGCATAGCGCTGCTGGAACCGGTATATTGGATCAACCGGAACATCTTGCAGAGGACACAAGAGAGTCCGTCTGGAGCATATTATCCCGGTGGCGGACCGCATACTTTGCTCTGTTCGCCATCCAGAACATAGCGGGCATTTCTCTGCTATGTTGGTACGAGATCACGCAAAGGGCTCAGGACAGCGCCGCCGGGACCACCCTGGCCGTCATCAAGGGAATAGGACTGATAGGTGTGTCGTCGGCCACAACGGCCATAACCGTCATAGAGACAGCGAGGTCAATCATGGTTATAGCGGCAAGTTTGGAAGCTTGGCTCCAAAAAAGAGAACGCGCAAGGATGGAACAGAGAGTCAAAGAAGTGACCGAGGAGGTGACCGCGAAAGTCCATCAATCATGGTCTGAGTGGAACCGTCGCCGGCTAGAAGCTGAGGCCAACGGCGAACCCTTTGACGAATCGCCACCGGACTTCGACCAAACGGGGCCAGCGGGCTACGATCAATCTTCCCTACCACCTCCGGTGGCATAGGAGACACCCGGTTTGCCCCTGATCGTGCAAAAATACGGAGGAAGTTCCGTTGCCGACGCCGATAAGATCAAGAACGTGGCGTCGCGTATCGCCCGCTCCAGGGACGCCGGAGTCGATATCGTGGCCGTGGTCTCGGCCATGGGCGACACCACCGACGAGCTAATCGGCCTCGCCCAGTCCGTCGCGCCTCAACCCGATCCCAGAGAGTTGGACCTGTTGCTTTCCACCGGGGAGTTAGTGTCCTGCACGCTGCTGACCATGGCCTTGCGCACGATGGGTTACCCGGCCATAAGCCTCAGCGGAGAGCAGGCGGGAATTCATACGGACACCACCTACGGCAGTGCCCGGATTAGCCGAATAGACACCGCCAGAGTCCGGCAGGAGCTGGAAAAAGGTCAGCTCATCGTCGTGGCCGGTTTTCAGGGCGTGACGGAAGACCTAGACGTTACAACCCTGGGACGCGGGGGCTCGGACACCACCGCGGTCGCCATCGCCGCCGCGATGAACGCAGAGCGGTGCGAGATTTACACCGACGTGGACGGGATCTACACCGCCGATCCGCGGTTGGCCCCTGACGCGCGAAAACTGGAAGAGATCGGCTACCAGGAAATGCTTGAACTAGCCAGCTATGGGGCCAAGATGCACCCCCGGTCTATCGAACTCGGAATGGTCTACGGCGTCCCAATATACGTGGCGTCCAGCTTCAACGACGCGCCAGGAACCCTTATCCATCTAGGACCGGATGAATACCCAGTGGAAGATAGAATTAAAGTCACCGGCATAGCCTGCACCACCAACGTTGCGAAGATCACGGTACGCGGGGTCCCGGACCGCCCCGGCGTGGCCGCCGCCCTGTTCGAGCCGCTGGCCGAGGTGGGCGTGAACGTGGACACAATAGTCCAGAACGCCAGCGCCGAACGCACCACCGATATCAGCTTCACGGTCAGCCGGACCGACTTGCCGGGCGCGCTCCGCCAGGTGGAGGGCATATTGGGGGAGGTGGGAGCCACCACCGTGCTATCCGATGCATCCCTGGCGTCGGTTAGCATCGTTGGCTCGGGGATGCAGAACACGCCGGGATACGCATCCAGGATGTTCCGCACACTCGCCGACGGCGGGATCAATATCGACATGATTACTACCTCTGAAATACGAATCTCCTGCATCATCAGAGAGGACCAGGTAGGGGAGGCGGTCCAACTGCTCCACCGGGGTTTTCAGCTAGAAGAGGACCGCTAACAAGACTTTGGCGGACGAAGCCGTCTATCTTTCCATCGTCATTCCCGTTTTCAACGAAGAACCTCGAATTCAGGACACCCTGGATGGGATTCTGGTCTTCCTGGAAACTTTTCCCCATTCCTGGGAAATAATCGTCTCCGACGACGGCAGCGCCGACTCCTCGAAGGCGCTGGTTGCTCCTTACCTCCACCGCTCCGCGAACGTGCGTCTTCTGAGCCTCCTCCACAAAGGCAAAGGCTGGGCGGTCAAGCGCGGGATGCTGGCTGCCAAGGGAGAATACCGTCTCCTATGCGACGCCGACCTCTCCGTGCCCATAGAGCAGGTGGAACGGCTGTTGCCCCCACAGTTGGAGGGAGTGGACGTCGTCCTCGGATCCAGGGAAGCTGAGGGTTCCAGGCGCGTCGGCGAACCCGGCAGCCGCCACGCCCTGGGTAGGGTCTACAACGCCCTGGTCCGGGCTCTGGCCCTCCCTGGCTTCAAGGACACCCAGTGCGGGTTCAAGTGTTTCAAGAGCGGGGTCGTGGAGCGCCTCTTCGATGCGCAGACCCTGGACGGTTTCGGCTTCGACGTGGAAGTCCTGTTCGTTGCCCGCAAATCGGGTATGAGCGTCCGAGAGGTAGGCGTTGACTGGTACTACCGGGAACACAGCAAGGTGCGCCCCCTTCGCGACGCAATCGCAATGGGCATGGACCTGTTGCGGATGCGGTGGCGGCACCGAAGCGCAAACACGTCCTGGCGCCGGTTGCGAAAGTAGCGCGCCGCGCACCACGCCTGGAGTCCAACCGTGGCCCCCAGGCGTAAATCTTCTCGAAAAACACCGCGGAAAAAGCCTTGACCCGTGGCGCGTCCATGGTGTAACAAGGTATTCCAAATGACATAAGCCGCGCGGGTTCGGAGTAGTTAGCTAGTCTTGGCCCGCGTGAGAGTACACGTAAACCGTTGGAGAGAGGATGAGCACGGAGCTGACACGATCAGCCGGGAGCCCGAAGCTGAAGCGAGAGCTTAGCCGCGACGCCATCGCACTGGCCTTGAATGGGGAGTGGGAGAAGGCGGCCAGGGTGAATCGGGAAATATTGGAATCGTTCGAACAAGACGTAGACGCTATGAACCGTCTGGGCAAAGCATTGATGGAGCTTGACCAGTACTCCGAAGCCAAGGAGGTGCTGGAAAATGTAGCCCGGATCGCTCCGTACAACACCATAGCCAAGAAAAACCTGGCCAGACTGGGGCAGCTCGAACGCGCCCCGGCGCTCAATAAATCAGTGCGCAAGGCTGCGAGAGCGCCCCAACGCTTCATCGAGGAGAGCGGCAAGTCCGGCAAGACGGCGCTGCAAAAACCCGCCGCTTCTCATGTGGTTGCCCGTGCCGCGCCGACCGACCCGGTGGACCTGGTGGCGGAAAACGACACGATCAAGGTTTACACCCGGGAGGACGAGTACCTGGGCCAGATCGAACCCAAACTGGGCCGAAGGCTTATACGCCTGATGCAGGGAGGCAATAAGTACGAATGCGCCATCGTCGGCGTCAGCGGGCAGGCGGTCTCAGTCATCATCTGGGAGACCCTGCGCCACCGGAACCTGCAAAACGTCTGCTCATTCCCGTCGAAGACCAAGGGGGAGCGCCGCGCCTATCTGAACGAAAGCCTGGCGCGGTTCACCCGTGACGAAGACCTGGACGACGACGATGACGAGGGAGTAATCGAGGAAGACGAGATTGAATCGGACTGGGATGAGAACGAATAGGACCCCGCGCCAGAGTTGCTAGCTGGCCTCGGCTACCAGTCCCTCACGGAAGAAACCAACGGCCGCAGCTTCAAGTATGGGGCCGCCGCCGTTGTCTATAGGCCCGCAAACCTTATTATGAGGGGAACCATGATTGCCGCAACGGCAACTATGGCCCCAAACATCAGGATATCGGTCGAAGAAACGGTTCGTTTTCCCCAACCCTTGCGGTCCGGCCCGTGCTTGGTCGGTCCCTCCACGGCAACCCCCTACCCAGGTTACGGGTATTGAACTACGAGCCTGGTTACATATAGAATAACGGTCTGCCGCTTAGGCGGCTAGTTTAATGTTCGGAGGACAGGTGGTTGAATGGACTAGGTATGCATCTCCTGTTGGAACTGAAAGACTGTAACCCCGAACTTCTCAATGACCTCGAGTTCATCCGCGGCGCAATGCTACAGGCAGCCCACGAAGTAGGCGCTCACATCATTGGTGAGTCTTTCCACCGCTTCAGCCCCCAGGGCGTCACCGGAATCCTGGCCATAGCCGAGTCTCACATCTCCATACACACGTGGCCGGAATACCGGTACGCGGCAGCCGACATCTTCGCTTGCGGTTCCTCTTTTGAGCCCCGAAAGGCCGCCGAGTTTCTGGTAGAGAAACTGGAGGTCAAGGACCCGGACATCATCGAGGTCCCAAGAGGGGTCGTCCCGTTAGCCGTAGCCCCCAGATAGACGGGGCTCGCGAGGTTTATGGACATATCCGGCAAATGGTTCCTGGAGACAGTTTTCCCGGACCTGGCGATAATGCTCAAGGTGCGGCAGGTACTCTACTCCGGCGACACGGGCTTCCAAAAAGTCGAAGTCCTGGAGTCCGACGTCTACGGCCGGAGTTTAGTGCTCGACGGTAAGACCCAGTCTACCGAACGCGACGAGCATCTCTACCACGAGGCGCTGGTGCATCCGGCCATGCTCATGCACCCAGGCCCCCGCCGTGTGTTCATTGGCGGCGGCGGTGAGGGCGGCACTCTCAGGGAAGCGCTATCGCACCGGTCGGTTGAACGCGTGGTTATGTTGGACTTGGACAAGACTGTGGTCGATATTTGCCGGGAGTTCCTGCCCCAGCACCACCAGGGGAGCTTCGATGACCCCCGGCTGGAATTGCTCCACCAGGACGCCAGGCAATATCTCGCCGATACCTCCGAGAAATTCGACGTGATGGTCATGGATCTGGTCGACCCGCTGGAAGGAGGCACGGCCTACCAACTCTACACCGAAGAATATTACGGGTTGGTCAAGGCCAGGCTGAACCCCGGGGGGATCATGGTCACTCAGTCCGGCCCCGCGGGTCTACTCAGTTACCAGGAGTGCTTCACCACCATCAGCAACACGCTGTCCAATACTTTTAACCACATCGCTCCCACCCAGGTGCATATACCGGCCTTCGCAACTTTGTGGGGCATGGTCATCGCCTCTGACTCTCCTTTGCCAAGGCTAACTCCAGAGCGGGTGGACCGCCTCGTATCTGAAAGGCTCAACAAGGACCTCACCTTCTACGACGGCGAGACCCACCTGAACATGTTCTCCCTCCCCCGCTTCCTGCGTGAAGGCATCGCCGCGGAAGAGCGCATCAACCGCGACGCCAGCCCGGTGTTTATGGTCTAGCGGGACCGTCTGTCCCGGCTACCGAGTCTTCGCCCCCTCATCCCAGCTCTCTCTCCAGTAAGATGATGCGGCGCTACCTGTGCCTTTAGCGTACAATCGGTTACCGTGGCGTCTTCCGCGGAAACTCCTTCAGTAGTCCCTCTGCCCATCACGAATCGGGTGTGGGCCCGGCAGATGGTTGCCGTCGCCGCCGGGCTGGGCATGTTCCTGTCGGCGTTGGACATCTCGGTAAACGTTGCGCTTCCGAACCTGACCAGGGACCTAAACACCGACCTGCAGACCGTCCAGTGGATTATCGTGGTCTATGTAGCCTCCCGCGCCGCATTGGTGATGAGCGCAGGGAGCTTCGCCGACCGGTTTGGGTTGCGCCGGGTGTACATCTTCGGGGCTGTAATGTACCTGGTAGCCATGGTCTGCATTGGGGTCTCTCCCAACCTCTGGATGGTGGTTGGTTTCCGCGCGTTGCAAGCCCTGGGCAGCGGCTCCCTGTTCGCCGTCTCTCCGGCTATCGCAGCACGCCTCTTCCCGGTGTCCCGCCGAGGGATGGCCATGGGTTTCACCACCGGGTGCCAGGCTCTGGGAGCGGTTGCGGGAACAGTTGGAGCCGGGCTGCTGGTCAAATGGGGTGGTTGGGAGACCATCTTCCTGGGGAGGGTGCCGTTTATCTTACTGGCGTTGGTGTTGGGAGTCTGGTGGATGTCCCGCGATCCCAGGTCCCAGAGAGGCAGTTCCTTCGACATACTGGGAGCAGTGACCCTGGGAGTCGCGTTGCTGTGCCTGGTTGTGGGCCTCAGGCTAGGACGCTCGGTGGGGTGGCTGTCGCCCGTTGTTTTGGCGCTCCTCGTGCTGGCGCCTGTTCTGCTGACTCTGTTCTGGAGGATCGAGGGCCGGGCGCCCTGGCCCGTACTGCCGCGAGGTTTGCTGCGGGTGCCGGGTTTCGTAATCCCCAGCGCCGCTTCGTTCACGGCCCAACTCGGCGTGTTCGTCATATGGTTTATCTTTCCGTTTTACATCGGGGATGTAATTGGCCGTGACGCCGTGTCCATGGGAACGTTGTTCGCGGTGATGGCTGTCCTCCAGATGGCGTCTGCCAGCGGAGGAGGTTGGTTATGCGACCGGGTCGGCCCAATCTGGGTGGGAACGACAGGTGTCACGGTGATAACGCTGGGTATGGTGTACCTGGGGTTCCTCACAGCCACCTCGACTCTCCTGGTGGTCGGACTGGGAATAGCGATAATTGGGGCGGGGATGGGATCGTTTCAAGCTGCCGCCTATACCTACATGATGAGCAGTGTTGCAATAGAACGGCTGAGCACGGCGGCGTCGGCGCTATCTCTTTGCCAGTCCTCTGGAACAGTACTGTCCGTCGCGGTGATGGGCGGAGTGTTCGCACTGTTTCAGAGCTATTACCGGTCTGGCTTTGGGGGTGAAGGGGTGTCCGCCGGGGCCACGGAGACCGATGTGTTTATGCTGGCATTCCGAGCGTTGTTTTGGTTGGGAGCGGCGCTGACGGCGGTAAGCGGCGGCATCTTCTTCATGGGCTATTGGAAGGGTCCCCGGCAGGCGGTTTCCGGTTGACAAGCACACCCCGCCAGCATACCTTAGGGCTGCGTCTAGTCCCCAGCACAGCGGCGCGAATATCCCTTCTCGGAGGCCGAGGCCAGGAGTGACTACGGAGACCGCGGGCGATCAGGGTCTCAGAATCTCGGCCACCCGGCTGGCTGAACTAGCTATGCCCGCCTACTGCGCCCGGTGCTTCTGGATCAAGCAACGAGTCCCCAAGCAGCTACCCTACCAATCCTTCCCGGCCATCTTCAGCTCCATCGACTCCTACAGTAAACGCTTGGTGCATGGCTGGTTTGACCGGACAGAGGGACCGCCGTCATGGTTGGCCCCCCTGGGCGAGTTGGTGGGCTACAAGCAACCGCCCCACCACTCGAAGTTCAAGGTGTTGGACCAAGAGACCGGCATCTTGCTGTCCGGGACTCCCGACGGTGTCTTTCTCCGGGCAGACGGTTCCCACGTCATCGTCGACTACAAGACCTCCAGGTACACGCCGCACCAAAGCCGGTCGTTTCCGGGGTACGAAGCGCAGCTAAACGCCTATGCCCTGATCGGCGCTCAGTGTGGTCTCGCGCCGGTGTCGGACCTGGCCCTGGTATACACCGAGCCGGTAACCGACCGAGCCCCGCCGGAGACGGAATCCATGCCGGAATGGCATGGGTTCGCCATGGGTTTCTCGGCGAACATAGTGAAAGTGGACCTGAAACCGGAAATGGTCCAGCCACTGCTGGTGAAGGCCAAGCAGATTTGCGACTCCCCAGCGGCGCCAACGGGCCGCAGGGGTTGCCGACAGTGCGGCTACCTAAAGGATCTGCTCCAGGTAATAGGCGCCTAGACAACGAGGCCACGGAAGAGACTATTCCCACGGCCCAGACTGAAAACAGCCCAGACTAGAAAATTGAACAACCGGGAGAAATGAAATGCCGACCTATTCATACGACCACATCCACCTGCGGAGCCGCCAGCCCATGGAGACCGCCCAATACTTCAACCAGATGTTCGACGCCCGGATCGTGGAGTCGATTCAGTCAGACGGCCAACCCCGAATTGACCTGGACCTGAATGGCCTGACCATTTTCATCGCCCAGGCCGACAACACTACGCCGGAAGGTCCGGCCGACCCCCATCTCGGCCTGGACCACTTCGGGCTGCGCGTCGACAATCTGGCGGAGGCTGCCGCAGACCTCAAGGCGAAAGGAGCGGAATTCTCCACCGAGCCGAGAGACCTACGCCCTGGCGTGAAGATCGCGTTCGTCCGCGCTCCAGGAGATGTCAGGATCGAGCTTCTGGAACGAAGCTAGAGTCCGAGAGTTCCATGGAGCCCGGCTCATGGCCGGGCTGACGGTGGGGATTTCTCTCGCATTCGCGGCTTCCCCTCGTTTTATGGCTGAGGCGGTCCTGAGCCGGTCTCCTCTCTGTCTCCACACCCAGCGGCTAAATTGGCGCAATCCGTCTGAATCTATTCGGAGATGTTGAGACCCGGGGTGCTATAGTCTTAGCCTCAAGATATTAGCTTGGAAGTGTTGAGGGGTTGACGGTGAGTGAAGTTACCTGCCCCAATTGCCAGCGGGTAAACCGGGCTTCCAACGCCTTCTGTACCGGATGCGGCACCGGATTAACGACCGGCGAGGTCCCGGCCGGCGAAATGCAAGGCGACGCTGCTGCAGAGCGGCAGATGCAAGAGTTTCGCGCCGAGATTGCCGCCGTCAGAAACCAACTCCGTGACACCGGAACCCTACTCAACCACCTTCAGACACGCATCTTCCAACTCGAACGCGGACTGAGCGCGCCCGTCCAACCCCTTACCACTGTAGACGACGTTCGACCCGATACGCCAGACCTCCAAACAGAGACTGGAAGTTCTCAGGCGAGTGAGTCCCCGGTACGGGAACCCGCATCCCACGAGCCCCTCTCCCCTCGGTTGTCGGAATACGACGCTCTCGAGCCCGTGACCGCGAGCGCCAGCCAAGCTCCCCCGCCAATCCCTCCCGGCCCGAGTGCGGGCGGTGGCGGCGCAGGGGAGAGTTTACGTCCTGCCGGGTTCACCATCGACTGGGAGCAAATCTTAGGAAGGAATTGGTTCGCCATCATCGGGGCTGTGACCTTGGTGCTGGGGATCGGATTCTTCCTCAAGCTGGCCTTCGACAACAATTGGATTGGCGATACCGGCAGGGTGGTCTTGGGTGTCGTCCTGGGACTCGCCTTGCTGGGTATCGGCGAATTCGCCCGACGCCGCGTTCCCATCTGGTCCCAGCCCGTAACCGCGGGCGGGGCCGCGATTCTCTACCTGTCCATCTACGCGGCGTTCGGCCTATACCAACTCATCCGCCCCGATGTTGCGTTCTTGTTCCTGGCGATGGTCGTCGCGTTGGCGGGACTATTGGCCCTGCGGTACGAGTCAATCGTGATTGCGGTCCTCGGGATCGTTGGGGCATTCCTCGCGCCGGTTCTTCTTGGGCCGAGCCTTCCCGACGTCAGGTTGGTGCTGCTTTATATCCTAGTGGTCGACCTGGGGGTCCTGGGGGTCTCAACTTTTCGAAATTGGCGCTGGTTCACCATGCTGGCATGGGTCGGATCATACGGCCTATTCGTCTACTGGTTGGCCCGATTCCCTGGCTTCGATGCCATCCTGATACAGCTTGCCCTTACCGGCGTTTTTGTGATATTCGCCGGGGCTTCCACCCTGTTCCATATCCTGTGGAGGCGCGTCCCCGGCCCCCTGGACATGGGCCTCATGGCCATCAACGGCGCGGCCTTCTTTGCTCTCACGGTGGCCATCATGCGGCGGGACTACGAAATATGGTTCGGACTGATCTCGCTCGCGTTGGCCCTGTTCTACGGGTTAATAGCCTTGGCGGCGATCAAACGCTCCGGAGCCCACCCCCACGTAGCCTTGATCGCGCTCCCCATGGCTCTGGTGTTCCTGACTGTTGCCATGCCCCTGCAGCTAAGCGGCGTATGGGTAACGGTCGCCTGGGCTGCCCAGGGAACCATCTTGGTGTGGGTGGGATTCCTCCTCGATCGATGGCAGATGCGCCCCTTCGGGCTGGGCGTCTTGGCGTTGGCGGTGGGACACCTGCTGGTGTTCGATTCTTGGGTGGAACTGGAAGGATTCACTCCCCTCCTGAACGACCGGTTCCCGGTGTTCCTTGCGGTCATCGCCGCGTTTTACGTCTCCGGGTACCTGTTCTGGCGAAACCGGGAATCATGGAAGACATGGGAGCCGCCGACCGTCCCGGTCCTATTGACCGTGGCCAATCTGCTGACCGTCGGGCTGCTCAGCCTGGAAGTCATCGGTTACTTCGGCAACCAGGCAGTCGAAGCAGGGAACAATCCGGGTGAGCGGAGCGCGGTTAACGGCACTCTCTTAACATTGACGGCCATGTGGGCGATATATGGCTTCATACTCCTGGGTGTCGGGATGGTTTTCCGTTCGTTCCAGGCGAGGTGGGGCGGCCTTGCCCTGATGGGGCTGGTGGTGGCGAAGCTTCTCGTGTTCGACACGCCGTGGGTGCGCCTGGAACCAACTACCTACGTCCCATTCCTCAACGTGCAATTCCTGACCTTCGTCATAGTTTTGGCGCTCCTGTCGGCGGCGGCATGCTGGACGCGTCTCTGGAGAGATGACCTGCCGGGCACCGAGGCGCACACTTTTATTGCCTTGCTAATCGTGGCCAACGTGGTTGCCGTGTGGTCGTTAAGCCTGGAGGTCATCCATTATTTCGACTACACCACGTTTGCGGCTTCAGTGGACTATGTCAGCGGCAAGCATCTCTCGCTGACTGTCCTGTGGGCAGTGTACGCAATCGGAGTCATCGGAGTGGGCATTGCTACCCGGTCCAGCAAGATCAGGTTGGGTGGAATGGCGTTTCTCGCGGTACCAGTGATCAAGCTGTTCGTGTTCGATGTGTTCCTGCTGGAACTGGGCTATAGAGTGGCGGCTTTCATAACCCTGGGTGTCCTGTTGCTGGGCACGGGTCTGGCGTACCAGGGTTATAGTCAAGCGATGAGAGGATTCCTTTTTGGCCGGCGGTCTTAGAAAGATGGCCGTCCGGCTCGCATTGGCCTCGGCGGTCGTCGTGACGGTGGTCCTAACCGCGCTTCCGGCGTTGGCCAGCATCATGGAAGGGGAATGGCCCTTCTATAAGCCGGTGGAGCTACCGGGTAGCCTTACCGGCACAGGCCTCGTAGAGGTTGAAATGGACCGCGAAGTGTACGCCCATGCGTCTCCGGGCCTCGGAGATATCCGTGTTACGGAGCAGGATGGAGGGCGGGAAATCCCTTACAAGATGTTGGTGGAATCTGGAGACCACCGTCGTTCGGCAGTCGCCGTAAAGATGCGGGACCTCGGGCATGTCGTGGGACTACACACCAGTTTCATTCTCGACCTGGAATCCGAAGGTACGCTACACAACGAATTGGAAATTCAAACCTCGTCCGCCAATTTCCAGAGGCGCGTTGAGATAGCTGGCAGCGACGACGAAAAGACCTGGCGCATCTTGAAACAGGATGGCTCCATCTTCGCCTTCACCATAAGGGAACGACACTTCACGACCCGGGACACCAGGGTGACGTATCCCGCCAGCACTGCACGGTTCTTGAGGGTCCGAGTCCTTGACGATGGCGAAGAACCTCTGACCATTCAGGGCGGCGTGGTCTTCTTTGCCCGGCAACTCGAGCCCCGGCGCGCTGAAATTCCCCTGCTTATCACCGGGCGGGAAGAGGACGCGCTGAACAAACGGACCGTGCTGAACCTGGATGTGGGCAGCGCCGGGTCCCCGTCCAATAGAATTAGCCTGGAGACTCCGCGAAGGAACTTTTACCGCCAGGTGTCACTGAAAGGCAGCTACGACAGCCTGAACTGGTTTACGGTACAGACCGCAGAGTCAATCTTCGACTTCGATACGCCAAAATTTGTCGGAAACGATCTGACAATACGGTTCGGGGAGTCGAGGTACAGGTATTACCGGCTCACGATTCAGAATGAAGACAACCCTCCTCTGCCCGTGGACGGTGCTCGGGCTAGCGGATTTTTGAGGAAGCTGATCTTTTCAGCCGAAGCCGGGAAACCGTACCGGCTGTACTACGGACACCCGGAGTCGGTCGCGCCGTCCTATGAGTTGGAGCGAATATTCCCCTACCTGGTAACGGAGGACCTGCCGGTCGCCCGGTTGGGTGTCCACACCCTGAACCCGGCTTTCACAGTGCCCGAGACACCGCCGGTGCCCTTCACCGAACGCTACCCCTGGCTGTTGCCTACGGTCGTAGCGATCGCGGCCCTGGTCATTGGGGTGTTCTTGGCCACTTTGGTCCGGCAACTGGGGAGCAATCTACGCCCGCCGGAGGCTGCGGAGTAAGGCGAGGGAAAGCTCGCCAAACCGTACGCTCGACTAGGCGCCCAACAGGTACGTGGCAGAATCCTCGCTGACGCGGCCCTCTTCCCTTAGCTTTTCAAGATGGGTGCGAGTGTTGCGCGCCGCGCCCCCGCGTAGATTCTTGCGCAGGTTGCGAGGATAGACGTGGCGAACTATGTCGTCGACGGAATTCGCTCCAGCTTCCAACGCCGCCACGACCTGGTTTTCCCTGTCTTGCCGGTGGTTTAGGTACCACTCGATACGTGCAGTCCCGTTATGGATAGTCTGCCCGTGACCGGGGCAGATCATGGCGGGGCGCTGCCTGGCAAGAAGCTCAAGGGATGACATGTACTGCTTGAGGTTGCGTACGCTGGAGGACGAATTTCCCAGGATAGTATCTCCGCTGAACAGGACTTTCTCGCCGCTCATGTAATAGCAAATGTGGTCGTCCTCGTGGCCTGGAGTGAACAGTGCCCGCAGGCCCATGCCGCCCCCGGTCCGCACCACCTCACGTGACCGGAGGGGGACGACGCAGCCTTCCCCCAGCCGGTGAGTGAGCGTTGGCTCCAGCTTGGGATGACATCGCACCGGGCAGGACAGCACGTCCTGTATCCGGTCCAACCCGCCGATGTGGTCGCCGTGGCCGTGAGTAATCATGATCGAGGACATGCGCGGCCTTCCCAGTTCCTCGTAATAGTCGAGGATCTGCCGGGTCCAGTGGCGGTAGGGCTCACCCGTATCAACCATCACCATGTGGTCGTTGGGGTCTCCCACGAAGTATATCTGTGTGCCGCCGGGGTGCATGGCGCCGAAGGTGTTCTGGTCTTCAATGATGTGCGTGCTGAATAGGTGGGGGCTAATCTGCATCGTTCGCCTCCATGGGGAAACCGCCGACAGCCATCGAAACGGCGGAAGGCGGCAATTCGGCTGGGGACAGTCTCGGGCCGGTCAACTCGGTCGCCGGAGTTGTCGAGACCTAGTCGGGCAAAGGCAAAAGCACCGACGTGTGATCTGTCACGTAGCGGGTGGTGTGGCCGTGGCCGGTAACGTCTTCGATGAGGCGCACGTCGCCAGCGCCAAAGCGGTGGACGGTCCCGTCGCCCAGGCCAATCTCCAGGTCTCCCGAGAGAGTGATCATCCAGCGCCGGTTCGGGGCCTGGTGAAAGTCCATGAAGCGGCCTCCCGCGTTGTGCTGGACCTGCACGCCTTTCACCGACTGCATCTCGGTCAGCTCAGGGTGGCCTGACAGGGGCAGTTCCTCGATGTGGGTCTCATTGTCATCGCCGGTATACATCCGATAGATAGCCATCTTTCCAGTCCTCCTTATTCTCACTCTCCCCGGGGAAAATGTTGGGGTGGAGGTCAACGATTCCTCCCTGGGCGTCTTTCCCGCCCAGTTTGTGTTGACACTCCCAAGCGTGAGGGATATGATCTTATCACCTTGTAACCGTTGTTACGAAAGAGTGGCGCTCGAGGCGTGGGAACTGCGTTTCCAGGCGTAAGCAGCGCTACTTTGTCGTATCTTCGAAGGAGCGGGGAAATTCCATCCCGCCCACGTAGTTTAAGACCAAAAAACTAGGAGGAGAAGATGGCTGACCAAGATGTCGGGCTGATGGCCCACTTGATGCGACGAGCCGCTTTCGGGGCGAGCCGAGACGAGATCGAAGCCAGGGTGGCCCGGGGATACGACCGGACGGTGGAAGAACTTCTAAACCCCCAGGACCAACCGGACGTCGAGCACGACCTTATGCTCCGAATGCACCCCTCGTACTACCAGGCTGGGGCCATCGAGGTCAACGTGCAGTCCTGGATATACCGGATGATCAATACCCCCAGGCAGCTCGAGGAGAAGATGGCCCTCTTCTGGCACATGATCTTCTGCGCCGGCCACAGCAAGATCGACAGTGGCTTTGAAATGGGCGCGATGGTCGAGATGTTCCGCGAGTCGGGGATGGGCAACTTCCGGGACCTGCTCTACAAGCTGTCCACCAGTCCCGGCATGATCTACTACCTGGATAACTCCGAGAGCCACAAGGTAGCCCTCAACGAGAACTACGGCCGGGAATTGCTCGAGCTATTCTCCCTGGGCGTTGGCAAGGACGGGGGGTTCAACTACTCCGAGGACGACGTCAAGGCTTGCGCCCGGGCGTTCACCGGTTGGAACATCGCCCCGGCTCACCCGCCCTTCCCCTATGGCAGGAGCCCTTGGGAGTTCCGGTTCGACCCAGCCGACCACGATGAGACCGAGAAGACATTCCTGGGCGAGACCGGCCCCTGGAACGGCGACGACATTCTGGACCTTATCTCCAAGCAGCCGGCCACCGCCCGCTTCATCGCGAGGCACCTATGCAACTTCTTCCTGGCTGACGAGCCCCAGATCCCTGCCTGGCGCTTGACCCCGCCTCGCGACCAAGGGCTGATCGACGCCTTGGAGAAGGCGTATTTCGACTCCGGCTACAACATCACCGCCATGCTGCGGGTGTTGTTCACCTCCGATTCCTTCAAGTCTGAGGACGTCCGCTACGCCAAGGTGAAGAGCCCGGCTGAGGTCGTCGCAAGCACCCTTCGCATGGTCCAGGAGCACCAGGAGATCAAGCCCGGACTGTTCGAGCTGTCCCAGGAGCCCAAGTACATGGGCATGGATCTGATGAATCCCCCCACTGTTGAGGGTTGGCACACCGGCCGCGAGTGGATCGACAGCGGCACGCTGGTCGAGCGGATTAATTTCGCCTCCGAGTGGCTGGGGAACACCGAGACCCCCGGCGTTAGGTCGTTGGTTGCCCGCCTGATGGCCAGGGACGAAGCTCAGTCTCCAGAGGGGTTCGTCGACGGCTGTTTGGACCTGATCGGTCCCATCACGTTAGACAACGCCACCCGCGACGAGTTGATCGACCACGTCGGCAAGAGCGGAGCCCTCTTGAGGAGTTCCGGAGCCGAGCAGGCCGACTTCACCCGCCGCACCGGCGAGATGTTCCAGATGATCGCCTCGACCGCCGAATTCCAGTTCGAATAGAGATACTCAAGCCCAAATTTAAGGAGGAAGTAAGATGGTTTCTACCAGCAAAGACCCGGTCTTCGCGGTGCTGTCCCTCTCCGGTGGAAACGACGGGCTGAACACCGTGATTCCCCGGACCAACGGACTGTACCGGGACTACCGGCCCAGTCTTTCCATTGCCGAAAACCAGATCATCCCTATCAACGACGAGTTGGGTTTCCACCCGGCCATGGCGCCCTTGAAGAGGTTCTGGGACGAAGGCAAGCTGGCAGTCTTCCTGGGAATCGGCTACCCCAACGCCAGCTACTCCCACTTCCGATCCATGGACATTTGGCATACCTGCGAGCCGGATACCCAGGGCGCCGAAGGTTGGCTGGGCCGGGCGATCAAAGAGATGGACCCCAACAGTGAGAACGTATTGACCGGGGTCAACTTCGGGCGCGGTCTACCCCGCGCGCTGGCCAAGGACGGGGTTCCCGTCGCCTCCGTAGGCGACCTGGAGACCTACGGCCTGCTGACCGGTATCGATGGTGAAGACCAACGCTCAGAGGCCCTCGACGTCTTCGGCCGCATGTACTCCCCCGCCATCGGCAGGGGCGCCGTCATGGACTACATCAAGGCGACCGGCACCGACGCCCTCAAGGGCGCAGACATACTGGCTACCGCGCCGCAGATGTACAGCTCCGATGTCGAGTACTCCAACAGTGTGGTCGGGCAGTACATGAAGAACATCGCCCAGACCCACCTGGCCGGTTTCGGCACCCGCATCCTGTACACGACCTCTCCGTACAACGGCTTTGACACGCACGCCAACCAGGCCGCACTGCACGCCGGCCTGTGGGGCGATGTGTCCAACACCGTGGAGACTTTCTTCTCAGACCTTCGTAGCCACGATGCCAGCGACAATGTCACCCTGTTCCTGTTCACCGAGTTCGGCCGCCGCATCGCCGATAACGGCTCCGGCACCGACCACGGCGCGGGTGGAGTCGCCTTCGCAGTGGGCGAGCACGTCAAGGGAGGCGTTTACGGCGCGTATCCCTCTTTGGAGCCAGGACAGCAAGAAGAGGGCGGAAACCTGAAGTTCAACTTGGACTTCCGTTCCGTCTACACCGACATTCTGGAGAACTGGCTGAAATTGGAAGCGGCTCCTATCGTAGGAGGCAACTTCGAGAAGCCGGGATTCCTCTAGGCCGACGCCCTAAGACCAACTTGAAAGCAGGGGGTTGCTTCTCAGTGGGATGCGGATACGAGCAACCCCTTAGCGGAATGCCAGGGAGGTAAGATTAATGAGCACCCATTTCTTCGGGCTTTCCGACCGCATGTTCGCCTACAGCCATTCGATTGGCCGCAACGAGTTCGCCGGTACCGGCTTCAGGAACCCGGTGGACATGGCGGTGGGTGAAGACAACGTCGTTTATGTAATCAACCGGTCCTACGAGAACCGGCCGGACGGTACGCGGATCAGCGTGGTAACCATGGACGAGGAGTACATCTCCGAGTTTGGCGCCTATGGTGAAGGCAACGGCGAGTTCGTTTGGCCCACCTCCATCGCAATCGACAGCCAGGGCAACGTATACGTCGCGGACGAATGGCTCAACCGGATCTCTATCTTCAACGGCGACGGCGAGTTCCTCCGTAGCTGGGGCAAGACCGGCGCCGGCAAGGGCGAAATGGACCGCCCGGCAGGCATCGCGATCAACGGCGACGTGATGTTCGTCAGCGATAGCCGGAACCACCGGATTCAAAAGTTCACCCTCAATGGCGACTTTCTAGGCCAATTCGGCAGCTTCGGTTCCGGGAATGGCGAGTTGAACATGCCCTGGGGCATCGGAGTCGACAAGGACGGCAACGTCTACGTCGCCGACTGGCGCAACGACCGGGTCCAGGAGTTCAGCGCTGACGGCGAGTGGCGAGCCACCTTCGGCCAGCCCGGCACGGGCGTGGGCCAGTTCAACCGCCCCAACAGCGTGTGCGTGGACGCGGATGGCGACATCTACGTGGCTGACTGGCTAAACAACCGGGTACAGGTACTGAGCCCCGAGGGGCGCTTCGTCACCGAACTCAAGGGCGACCACACCCTGTCTCAATGGGGCCGGGATAAGTTGCTCTCCAACCCGGACATGGTCCGCCAGAGGGCTCTGGCAATGGCAGCCAACCCGGGGTACGAGAAAGAGCTAACTCACCCCTGCGCGGTCAAGGTAGACCAGCAGGGACGCATCGGGATTCTGGACCATACCAGGGGACGCATCCAGGTCTACTCCAAGTCCAACGACCCTGTACTGGTCTAACCCAGCCCCGGGCCAACCCAGACACAAAATCGCCGGAGCGGACTACCGCTCCGGCGATTACTTTTCACGGACAAGACGGGGCGGAACTGGCCGGTTCATTCAGCCTGGAGGTCGGAAGCATCAATTTCATACCAAAACACCGATCCCGAATCGAGCGTAGCCTGCACTCGATTGTCCGTTCGCAGGCCTGCCACCGCGGCATACGCGGGTCTGCCTGTGAAAGAGGTCAATAATTCGGCGTTGCGCGCCGCCCTGGTGGTGTCCCTGCCATTCACGGTGAACGACACTTCCACCGCGACATAGCAGGACACTCCTGCCGCACTGACCGCCTCCATAACTAGATCGGCTCTATGGAAACTGTCCAACTCCCCCGCGCCCAAGCCCGACGTGTCGGCCTGGTCCGTCATCTCCCACAACTCATCTCTATTGAGAGTCCTGACCCTCTGCAATCCCATAGCGCGCGCTATCGCGGAGGCGTTCTCCATTGCGGCGTTCCTCGCGTGGGCGCCCCTCATGTACCCCAGGTCCGTTTGAATACGTTCAAGGACCGAATCAATCCGGTCAAACCGTTGGTCTACCTGGGCAAACCGCTGGTCTATTTGGGCAAACCGCTGGTCTACCTGGGCAAACCGCTCATTAGTCTCGGCAGCGAAGCTGGCAAACCTCGCGGGTAGCTCGATGAGTTCCCGCGTCAGCAGACGCACGCGCAGGGCGTCTGCCCACTGGGGATTCTCGTCCAGTAGACGAATCAAGTCTTCTATCGTGTTAATAGTAGTCATGGCAAAAGCTGTTGATGCGGTTTGTTAACGTCCATCTACTCTGGAGGACCCTCCGGCATACCGGCGTCGATCCAGGCGGCGATCTCGTTTACTTCGTCCCGGCTCAGGAAGGGGCCGTGGAGGGGCATCCGTCCGAAGGTGAGAACGGTCCGGGCGAGAGAACGCGCCAACTGAGTCTCCCTTCCCGGCAAACCGGGCTCAATCGCCCTGACTCCTGAAAGAACGCTCTGCGCCAAGTCCTGGGGCGAGTCCCATGAGTACTGGTGAATCCCAGGCAGTGGTTCCCGCTCCCACCGCGTCCTCCAACGGTCCATGACGCCGTCCAGGAGTTCCTTGACCCTGGGCCAATAGATCGGAGTATCGTTAGATGGATTAGTGCTCAATTAGTACCGTGCCTACCGGGGGTGATCGCTGACCGTTTCGGTCTTCAGCAGTTCCAGGGCATGCCCCAGGACAGGGTTAACTACGTCCAGGCATTCACGCACACCCCTTGGGCTGCCGGGGAGTGTGATGATAAGCGTGTTGCCTCGGATGCCCGCGACCGAACGGCTCAGCATGGCCATGGGAGTGAACTGCAGAGTCTGGGCGCGCATGGTTTCCGCCAACCCTGGGACTTCTCTATCGATGATGGAGAGGCAGGCTTCGGGGGTTACGTCGTGGCGGCCCAGGCCGGTGCCGCCGGTCGAGACGATCAGATCTACGTCGGGCGCGTCGGCCCATTCCGCCAGCTTGTTCGCGATCGTATCGTGGTCGTCAGGAACTATCTCATACCGGGCGACCTCGTAGTCGGGCGGAGCCAACGCTTCCTGGATTGCCTGTCCACTCGTGTCCTTTCGCTGACCTTGAGAGCCCGATGTACTGATCGTCAAAACGGCTAACCGAAACATGGTCACCTCCGCTAGAAATCATACCATAGGCCGCCAGCATTTCCGATAAACGCCAGAGTCCCGGCAGGGTATTTCAAAAGTCCATAGCTCATTTGGCTAGCAAAGCCCCCATTTAGCGAAAGGGGGAGATTCTCGCTGTGGCCGGACTATTGAAAACCCTAAGAGTCCTGGTCTCAGACTCGTGCCGCATTGAAATTGACAAGCCTTAGGGCGGTCTATATATTCACACCTAGCCATCTGCCCGACGAGGTCCAAGACCGTTGAGTCAATCCACCGGCTGCGTCTTTTGCGAGATCGCCGCCTACCGAGAGCCCGCCAGATACCGTTACGTCGACGACGATATCATTGTCATCGTCAACCGGCTTACATGGGTCCCATTGATGCTCTTGGTCATGCCCAAGGAACACCTGAGCCAGGTGCAGATGTGGTCCACTCCGCTGATGCAGAAGCTGGGCGACGTGGCGGTTGAGATGGGCTGTGTTTTCGCTCCCGACGGGTTTCGAATCCTATCCAACTTTGGCCGGGACGGTATGCAGAGTCAGAGCCACGGGCATCTGCACGTGATTGGCGGCACCCATCTGGGACCATACGCCTAGCCCAATCCACCGCATCTCCAGACATACACGCGACCCTACTCGCGATAGCCAACGAGGAGCAGTAGAACCTTGGCCGAGACAATTCTATACGAAAAGCTAGACAACGTCGTAATCATCACCCTGAACCGGCCCGACGCCCTGAACTCCATCAACCGGCAGTTGCGCCGGGAGTTGGGCGAGGCCATCGACCAATTCGACGGCGAGGATGACTCGTTCGTGGCCATAATAACCGGGGCCGGAAGGGCCTTTTGCGCTGGTCGAGACCTGAAGGAACGGGCTTCAGACAACGCCGAGGGAATCCAGGCCCGGGCGTCCGCCAGCATGACTCCGGAAAGTCCCTACATGTGGCCGCGGACATGGAAACCCATGATCGCCGCGGTCAACGGCTTCGCGCTGGCTGGAGGCTGGTCCATCGCCCAGATGTGCGACCTCCGGTTGGCCTCGGAAGACGCCAAGCTCGGTATTACAGAGACCAAGTGGAGCCTCATGCCGCCCTTCGGGACGATCCTCCCCAAGATGGTCCCCCTGTCGGCGGTTCTGGAGTTGGTGTTCACCGCCGAACCTATCACCGCGCAAAGGGCATACGACATCGGGTTCCTGAATAAGGTGGTGCCCGGCGGCGAGCTTATGGACGAGGCGATGGCCCTGGCCCAAAAGATAGCCGAGAACGCTCCCCTTGCCGTGCAGTATTTCAAGGAACTGGCCTATCGGGGACTGAACATGTCGACCCAGGACATCTCGTCTCTAACCTACCACATGTACGACCAACTACTCACGACCGAGGACTCAAAAGAGGGGCCGCTGGCCTTTGCCGAAAAGCGCAAGCCCAGATGGCAGGGCCGTTAGTCAGTTACCTATTCGCCCGCTAGGAGGAACGAAAGTTGGACCCGATAATTCGAAATGTTAAGGACGTGTTCTCGCCGGAGGGGTCTCCGGGACGGCTGGTCACTCTGGACGACAATCCGCCCACCTGTACCATGACCTATTCAGAGATCAAACCCGGTGAGACCAGTTCCCACCACATCCATCCCTGGGAACACGAGATCTATATCATCGAGGGCTCTGGCACGCTGGTGTGCGACGGCAACAATTACCCGGTCAAAGGGGGAGACGCCATCTTAATTCCGGGTGAAGTGGACCACTACACCCTGAACGACGGCGGGCAGGGCAACATGAAGCGCATCGAGATCAACCCCTTGATGGCGGCCCAACAGGGAGGCGCCCGGTCCGGCGGTGAGACCGGCTCCGGAAAGCCGCCGATGATCCGCAACCACCGCGACCTAAACGCTGAGACAGGCAGCCGGATCATAGGGTCGGCAGACGGCGCACCCACCTACCTGATGCTCTACAACGGCGCGATGGCCCCCGGCAGCGTCAGCCACCCCGACGGCGGAGGCCACGTGCATCCATGGGAGCACGTCGTATACGTACTTGAAGGTAGCGCCGTGATCGCCTGCGAGGGCACTGAGTTTCCGGTGACGGCGGGAGATGCGGTGTTGGTGCCGCCCAACACCTTCCACCAATGGCGCAACCACAGCGACGCGCCGATGACGCGGGTGACCTTCAACCCACTGGCGTCGGAGCACGCAGAGGGGTAACAAGCTCCCTCACAGTGATCAATGGCGCCATTGATCACAACTTAACCAAGGACAACGGCAACCCTCGAAAGGGCTTGCATACACCTATCCCGGGATAGGTGTACAGGTGTTCGGTCTACATCGGCCGAACACAGATGGACACCGCGGGCCGTTTCGGACGCGACCGATAACTAAATTCCCCATGCCCGCGCTGCGCTGGGGTTGGGAGGCTCGACCGCCCCGGTCTGGTTACAAGTTATATTGGGTCCACACGTGCTCCGGACAACGAGAGGGAGGGCAAGGGCCCCGTAGAAGATACTGCGACGGCCTCGCCCAATCCATTCCGTAGGCCTGCCCCCACGTCAGCGCAAATCCCCTGAACCCTATCCGCCTGTCGCCAAAGGACCCGCGCCATGCCTCTATCGAGGGGTTTATCGAGGCGTCCAAGATATAGGAGTTGTACCCATGTTCGGGTCGATACGTAGAAGTTTCCAGTTGGTGAAAGTGTGTCTGCATGTGCTGGCGGTGGACAAGGAGTTGCTGGTTTTCCCGCTGCTGTCCTTCCTGGCCAGCGGAGTAGTGCTGCTCAGCTTCTCGGGAGTGGGAATCGGGATTGGTTCATTAGAACGGGTCGGGACCGGTGGCCTAACCCTGATGGACTACGTGGTGGCGTTCGGGTTCTACCTGATTTTGTACTCCGTGATCATCTTCTTCAACAGCGCCCTGGTATACGCGGCGCATTTCAGGCTGGCAGGCGGGGACCCGAACGTTCGGACCGGACTGAACGGCGCGATGAAGCACATCCCGGCAATCCTGATGTGGGCGATGGTCTCGGCGGTGGTGGGCCTAATCCTCCAGGTTTTGGGCAACCGGGCACGCGGGCGCGGCGGACTGTTGGGAATGGTCGCGCAACTGCTGGTGATGATACTGGGTGCGGCGTGGACGATGATGACCTACTTCGTGGTGCCGCTGATCGTGGTCGAGGGCCTTGGATTCCGGCAATCGTTCGGCGGCTCGCTGGCGCTGTTCCGTCGTACATGGGGCGAGCAGGTTGTGGGGAACTTTGGCCTGGGACTCGCGTCATTGGCGGCGTTCTTGGTGGCCGGGTTGGTCCTGGCTGGCTTGTTCTTATTGCTTTCAGGCCTCGGAGGGGTTGGAATCGGGTTATGGGTCTTGATCGCGGTGTTGACGTTGGGAACGGTTGCATTGGTGTTCACGGCTTTGGACGGAATCTACAAGGCGGCCTTGTACATGTTCGCGGCAACGGGCCAGGTACCGGCGCTGTTCCCGCCGGATATTGTGCGAGAAGGGTTTCGGTCTGAAGGTGACTAACGGACCCGCGATTCGGACCGCGGGACATGGCCGCGACGTCTCGGAAGGTCTGGATAACGCCCGCCCAACACAGCCCGTTGCCGCCGGTAACCGGGATCTCCCTAGATCTTGAAGGCGCCTAGTAAACCGGCAGAGTCTCCAGCTTCACCGTGCGCCCTGTCGCAGCCGACTCTATCATGGCTATGGTGACCTGGATTACTTTAAGGCCGTCTACACCCGATGCAGAGGGGTCCTCTCCGGTCTCGATGGCTCGGTTGAACGCCTCTGTCTGCCACTTGAACAGCGCCAGTGAATCGGGACCGTAGGACTCCTCCATGTTCACCGTTTCGCTCGACACTTCGAGACCGCCGGAGAAGTTGGGCCGGGAGGCGTCCCGGAGCACCAGATGTCCTTCGCTGCCGTAGACCGTCACGTCGCATTTGAGGTCTGGCACCCGGTTGCTGCAACACAAGGTGGCGATGGCCCCGCCGTCGAACCTCAGACACATCGACGCCAGGTTTTCCAGCGGGTTTTCCTCCGTCTGTCCGTCGGTGATGGCCGCGACTGCAGTCACCGTCTGGTCCAGAACGAAGTGCAGGTCGTCCACGGCATGGGTGCCGGTGCCCATCATGGTGGAAGCGCCGCCGACCAGGTCTGGTTGGTCCCACCATGCGCTCAAACCGGTACGCGCCGCCCTGTGGGTCTCGCCCCTCGTGCCACCGCCTATCTGCACCTGGGCCAATGCGATGCCGCCCAAAGCCCCCTCCCTGACCAATCGGCGCGCCTCAGCGTGTCCGGGATGGTGGCGCAACTGAAAGCCGACTCCCAGCCTCACGTCCCGGTCGCGGCAGGTCTGGACCATCTCCAGTCCTTCGTCGACATCCAGGGCCATGGGTTTCTCCACGAGTACGTGCTTTCCGGCGTTGGCCGCCATCACCGTAAATGGCGCGTGCAAATGGTTCGGTGAACAGATGTAGACGGCATCCACCCTGGAGTCGCCAAGCAACTCCTCAAGGGAATCATAGGCTTGGCGAAAACCATGATTGCTGGCGAAGGACTCCGCCCGCGCCATGTCCCTGCTATATGTCGCGATTAGCTCGGTATTATCAGCCATCGCCATCGCGGGCGCTCCAGCCCGCTCAGGATATCTGCCCGTCCCTATAAATCCCCAGCCTATGGCCAACGGAAACCTCCAGACGCCTAAAGTAGGACCAACTTGCCTGAATTAGAGCTGATACTCGGGGCGGCGCAGGAGTTGGCGGGCGATGAGCAGGCGCATCACCTCGTTTGTGCCTTCCCCGATAATCATCAAAGGAGCGTCCCTATAGTAACGCTCCACGGGCGACTCTTTGATGAAGCCGTAGCCACCATGCACGCGCATGGCCTCCATGGTAACTTCGCCGCAGACCTCGCTGGCGAAGAGCTTGGCCATACCCGATTCAAGGTCAACCCGCTCTCCCGCATCCTTCTTGGCCGCGGCGTCGTAGGTGAGCAGGCGCGCCGCCTGAATCTTGGTGGCCATGTCGGCCAGCTTGAGTTGAATGGCCTGGTGTTGGGAGATGGGCACGCCGAAGGTCTCCCTCTGCTGCGAGTAGCGTATCGCGGCCTCGAAGGCGGCCTGGGCCACCCCGACGGCGCGGGCGGCCACGTTGATGCGGCCGGTCTCCAGACCGCTCATCACCTGGCCGAAGCCGTTGCCCTCCTCGCCGCCAACCAGGTTTTCGGCGGGGATACGGTAGTCCTCAAAAATCAGTTCGCAGGTGTCAAGCCCTCTGTATCCTAACTTGTCCAGGTCGCGTCCCACCCTGAAGCCGGGGCTTCCTTTTTCCGCGACGAAGCAGCTTATCCCCCGGTGGGGAGGGTCGGCGTTACGGTCGGTCTTGGCAAGCAGGCAAAAAGCGTCACCGTAGCGGCCATTGGTGATGAACATCTTCGAGCCGTTGATGACGTATTCCTCGCCGTCCTTAGTGGCGGTGGTCTGCATCCCGGCTACGTCGCTGCCGCCTCCCGGTTCGGTCAGCGCGAGACCGCCGCGTTTCTTGCCCGAAGCCAGGTCGGGCAAGAATTGACGCCTCTGCTCCTCGGTGCCGTAGTGGGTGAGGACGTAGGTGAGAATGTGATGGGTGCCGATGGCCCCCGTGATGCTCATCAGACCCTTGCTAAGCTCTTCAAAAATCGAGGCAAACGTAGTGTAGTCCAGACCCAATCCACCGTATTCCTCGGGGACGGTGATCCCGAAGAGGCCCAACCCCTTCATCTTGTCGATCAGGTCGTGGGGAACGATGTCTTCCCGGTCCAGCTTGTCGGCCACCGGCTCCACGTCGCGGCGCACGAACTCGCGCACCATGCTAACAATCTGAGAGCGGGCTTCTTCAGGGGTCGCTGTGGTCACGTCGTACTCCTTGGTTGTGTGGTTTGGTAGTCTGGCCCCGGCGATGAGAAGCCGTCCACCGCCGGAGAGTTGTCAGCAAATCGCGAGGTAAAGGGTCAAGGACCGGACCGAATACCGAGGCGATGGCGGGGATTACCACCCCAGCATCACCGACTCCTTGCGTGGATCGGCCCCACCCCGGTAAACACCGGCGTCGGTGTCGACCATGATCGGTGTGAACCCGTTTGAAACACCCCAGGCGTCGATTTCGCGGACATCGTGTCCCTTGTCCCGCAACGAATCGCCTACATTAGAGGGTATCCTGTTTTCAAGCTCCAGCAGGTTGGGGTAAGAGGTGTGCGGCCACGGCGAACGCGGGAAGCTGTAACCGCAGAACCGGGGGGCCTCCACCGCTTCCTGGATGTTCAGGCCGAAATCGACCACGTTGTTCAAGACTTGCAGGTTGCTCTGGGGCTGGCTATCCCCGCCGGGGGTGCCCAGGGTCATAAACGGCTTGCCGTCCTTCAAAATGATGAACGTGCAAGGGGTAGTCCTGGGGCGCTTCCTGGGAGCAATGGCGTTGGGGTTGTCCTCGTCAAGCCAGAAATAGCAGCCACGGGTGTTGAGCAGGATACCGGTGTCGCCAAGAATCATGCCCTTGGCCAGGGCGGCGAAGCTGCTGGGAGTGACCGACACCATGTTGCCCTGGGCGTCCACGGTGGCCAGGTAGGTGGTCCCGTCCTGGTCTCCCGCGACGGCTTCGGCGGCGGGCGTGGCTTGCCGGGTCTGGTGGCCGGGAGCGGCCGCCTTCATGCCTACGGGGTCTCCGGGCGGGTAGTCGGCCTCGGCCTTTTCCGGGTTAATGAGGCCCCGGCGCAACGCGGCGTATTCCTTGGACAGAAGCCCTTTTACCGGAACATCCACGAAGGCGGGATCGCCAACGTACCGTTCCCGGTCGGCGAATGCCAACTTCAAAGCTTCGACCTGAAGGTGGACCGCCTGGGCGCTGTTGTGGCCCATCGCAGCCAGGTCGAAGCCTTCCAGGATGTTCAGCGTTTGCAAAAGGGTGATGCCCTGGGTCCAGGTCTGGTTGGTGAAAATCTGCAACCCCCGGTAGGTGGTGGAGATGGGCTCCTCCGGCGGGGTCTCGAATTCGGCGAAGTCCTTGAACGAATAGAGCCCTCCCAGGTCGCGGGTGGCTTCCCACATGCGCCGGGCAACGTCGCCAATGTAGAAAACTTCCCTGGCGGCGACTATAGCCGCCTCCCGGCCTCTACCCCGGCTGAGAGCCTGCTGCTCCGCCGAGACCATCATCGACAGTGTCCGGCCCAGGTCCTCTTGTTTGAACAAACTGCCCAGGACCGGGGGTTGGCCGCCGGGCAGGTATATACGCTCGGAGTCGGGATATTTCCGCAAGTTCTCCAGACGCTCGTTACTGCCGATGGCCTGGCAAAGCAATTGGTAGGCGGGGAAGCCGCTGCGGGCGAATACCAACGCGCTTTCGGCCACGCGGCTGAAGCTCATGGTGCCGTATTTGGCGAGCATGGCCAGGAGAGCGGAGACCACACCGGGAACGGTGCTGCTGAGGATTCCAGGGGGAATCTCTCCCCAGCTCTCCATGTAATGGTCGACGGTTGCGGAACTAGCTGCCCAGCCCTGTCCAACCACCGAGCGCACCTTCTTGGTGGAGGCGTCGTAGAAGAGCATGGCCACCTCGCCGCCCAGGGAATAATGGGCGGTGGGCTCCATCACCCCGGCGGCGAGGGCCGAGGCTACAGCGGCGTCGACGGCGTTGCCGCCCTGCCACAGAATACGCATTCCGGCCTGGGCGGTAAGCTGGGTCCCCCCGCCCACCATTCCCCGGGTGCCCCAGACGATGGGCCTATGGGAATATTCCCCCTGGCTACCCCTGGTATGACGGCGGTTTTCGGACGGCATAGCTACACTCCCAATCGGGGCGGATTGGTTCTGTTATACGCCGATACGCGGCGAGTGACAAGCGGCGGTGAGTGGGTGGCAGGACCTGGCGGTTGTTGATCGATATGGGTGGGTAGCCACTAACCGTCATTCCAGCGGCCGCTGGAATCTAGAAATCCCCGGGTGCAGGTCCGTAGCAGAAGGCAAGAGTTTCTGGATTCTGGGTCGAGCCCGGAATGACGGAGGTGGGGCGGGCCCTTCGACTCCACTCCGTTGCGCTCAGGGTGAGCGGAAAATAGGTAGGGCGGGAGGGTGTGACGGGAATGGGAAATTTTGTATCCGGGTCAAAGTGAGACATTTCGGGACATTCTCGTCCGATGTGGATGGGAATCGGGCGCCGGTCTGGGGTTGTTGATATTGATAGTAGGGAGTGGTTACCGTAATTGGGAAGGGGGAGATGTCAGGTGGGGTTGGGTCATGTGCCCGACGGCGTCTTAGTCAGGCCGGGGGGATGGTATAGTATCAAGGACAGCCATGCCGAACTACCCGCACATAGACCGCTACCACGAGGAGCTTCAGCGGCTCAAAGACTTCGGCGGGTCGGACAACGAGCGGAGCATACGCCGGGCCTTCGAGAACTGCCTGGACTCCTATTGCCGGGACCACCGGGAGCGCTTGGCCCTGATAGCGGAGCTTGACGCAAGCCATCGCAACGTTCCCGACGGCACGGTAAAGGATACCCTTCGGATGCCCCGGGGCTACTGGGAAGCGAAGGACTCCCACGATGACCTCGACAGCGAAATTCAGCGCAAGTTCAATCGGGGCTATCCTCGCGACAACATCATCTTCGAGGACTCCCAGACCGCAGTGCTGTTCCAGAACCGGGAAGAAGCGATGCGGGTGGACATGGCCCGGCCTGGCGAACTGCACCGGCTGATCCGCAACTTCCTTGACTACGAACTGCCGCAGATCGAGGATTTTCGCAAGGCCCAGTCGGAGTTCAAGGCCAACCTTCCGGCGGTGCTGGCAAACCTACGGGAAGCCATCGACGAGGCCCAGGAGTCCAACGTCGACTATCAGACTGCGGCGGCGGGTTTCCTGGAGGTCTGCCAACAGTCCATCGGACCCGGCGTCAATATTTCAGACGTCCGAGAGATGCTGCTACAGCACATCCTGACCAAGGATATCTTCCTACGGGTATTCGGCGAAGACCAGTTCCACCGGGAGAACAACATCGCCCAGCGGCTGGAAGCGCTGGAAGGGACATTCTTCACGGGAGACCTGCGCCGGAACGCCATCGAACGGCTCAGGGCCTACTATGGGGCCATCGGGCGTGCGGCGGACGAGATCGCCGACTACGCCGAGAAACAGCAGTTCCTGAAGGCGATCTACGAGGACTTCTACAAAGCCTACAACCCGGCTGCCGCAGACCGGCTGGGGGTAGTCTACACGCCTAACGAAGTAGTGGACTTCATCATCCGAGGTACCGACCACCTGCTGCAAAAGCATTTTGGGCGGAGCCTGGCGGACGAAAACGTGCAGATACTCGATCCGGCGACGGGCACGGGGACGTTTATCACAAACCTGATCAATTACCTCCCCCTGGACCGGCTGGAGTACAAGTACCTCAACGAGATACACGCCAACGAGTTGGCGATCCTCCCTTACTACATCGCCAACCTGAACATCGAATACAGCTACAAGGAGCGCACCGGGACCTACAGGGGGTTTCCCAACCTGTGTTTCGTCGACACGCTGGACAATATGGACTGGCAGCAGGTAGGAGCCACCGCTGGAGCGGTTGAAAGGCAAGGCGCATTCAACCTCGGCGGCCTGTCTGCCGAGAACTGGGTGAGGGTCCAGGAGCAGAACGAAAAGCCCATCAGCGTCATCATCGGCAACCCGCCCTATAACGATAGTCAAACCAACTGGAATGAATTCAACCCAAACCGTCAGTATCGTGAGATTGACAGCCGCATCAGGGACACTTATGTGGCCGAAAGCAACGCGCAAAAGACGCACCAGTATGATATGTACAAGCGGTTCATCCGATGGGCTTCGGACCGGCTAGCGGATGATGGGGTTATCGCATTCATCACGAACCGGGCGTATATCGACTCTCGACAGGATGATGGGTTCAGGCAGGTTGCCACGCAGGAGTTCACGGACATTTACGTATTGGACTTGGGTTCTGACGTCCGTCGCAATCCGAAAATCTCCGGGACGACACACAATGTCTTTGGCATTCAGACCGGAGTCGCCATCGGGTTCTTCGTGAGAGACAGAACCAAAATCGGCGAACGTTCAATTCACTACGCTCGCCGCGAGGACACTGAGGTTGCCCGAGATAAATTGGCCTATTTGCGCGAGGCTAAGATAGACGCCATTGCCTTTGAAAACGTTTCGCTAGACAAGAAAGGGAATTGGCTCAACCATGCCAATACGGAGTTTGAGAGTCTAATTTCTTTGGCCCACCGGCAGACCAGATCTTCTAGGCCGGTGAACGACGAACAGGCGCTTTTTGGTATGGCCAGCAATGCCATAAAGTCGAATCGGGATGATTGGGTGTACGACTTTAGTGCGGCTAATCTCCGAGGCAAGATCGTGTTCTTCTCCGACACTTACAACGGACTGCTTGACAAGCACGACGAATCGTATGACCCAGCAATAAAATGGAGCGAAAGTTTGCGGGCTCATTTCCAGCGCCGTCAGCCCATAACTTACCAGGAGCGTCACCTCGTATCTTCGCTTTACCGTCCATTCGCAAAGAAACATTACTTTGCTGATGCCATAATGAGCGACAGACTTACCCGAAACCACTATGAAACGTACGGGCAGGACTTGAAGCAGCGCAACAAGGTACTCTGCTTGTGTGTCAACGGCAAGGACTTTTACGTACTGGTAACCGATAAATTAGCTGACTTCCACTTGACAGGAGACACCCAATGCCTCCCGCTCTACCGCTACACCCCCGATGGCGAGCGGGTCAGCAACATCACCGAGTGGGGGCTGCAGCTCATCAACGAGCACTACCGCAAGGAGTGGGGGAAAGATTTGGACAACGTGGCGGGGGAGGATGGGATCACGGCGGAGGAAATCTTCGCCTATACCTATGCCGTGCTGCACGACCCGGTTTACCGCCACGATTATGCCGTAGACCTCTTGCGGGAATTCCCGAGGCTGCCCCTCTACCATGACTTTGACGTTTGGGCGCGGATGGGCCAAGAGTTGCTGGACCTGCATATCGGCTTCGAGTCCGCCGAGCCTTATCCCCTACAACGAAACGACCAGGAGGGGGACGCGACACGGACCATCCTGCGCGCCGACAAAGAGCGCGGCATCATCACCCTGGACGACAAGACCACGCTGACCGGGCTGCCGCCCGACGCCTGGCGCTACCAACTCGGCAACCGGTCAGCGCTGGAATGGGTGCTTGACCAGTACAAGGAGCGCAAGCCGAGAGACCCGACCATCGCCGAGAAATTCAATACCTACCGCTTCGCCGACTACAAGAAGCGGGTGATCGACCTCCTGATGCGGGTCTGCACGGTCAGCGTGAATACCATGCGGATTGTTGATGGAATGGCGTATTGGGAGGGTGATGAGCTTATCGTATTCGGCGACCGGGACAAGCACGAAATGGCGATGCTGTCCCTGTCAGACTGGTTTGGGCGGGATGAGGACGAGGAGTGGCTGGCCTCGTGGTTGGAGATATAGTCCTAACTCCGTTTCCATACACCGACCTCAGCGCTTCCAAAATACGTCCGGCTGTAGTTGTCGCCGACGTAGGGGCAGGCGATTGGGTCCTATGTGAAATTACCAGCAGTCCCCAGAACCGCCCAGGCACTATAGCTATCACGCAGCAGGACATGCAGACCGGAAGGATACAGTTCGCGAGTCAAGTCCGTCCTGACCGACTGCACACTTTGAACCAGCAAATATTCAGGCGAACTATCTGCACTCTCTCAGTAACGAAACAGTCCCAAATCCTCGCTGCTCTGAGGAACCTCTTCTAACCTATTGCTCCCCCACAGCCTCTACCCTTACCGCGCAGACTTTGTACTCGGGGATCTTGGACTCGGGGTCGTAGGCGGCGTTGGTCAGGAAGTTGGCCGCCGACTCGGACAGTTTCACGAATGGGATGAAGATTTCGCCTTCCCGCATCCGGTCGGTGAACAGGGCCTTGCCGGTTAGCTCGCCCCGGCGGGATGAGACGCGGACCGTCTGGCCGTCCATAATGCCGTATTTAGTACCGTCCTGCGCGCTCATGGCCACCTGCAACTCCGGCGAGCGGGCCATCAGGTTGGCGACGCGCCGGGTGATGGTCCCTCCGTGCCAGTGGTAGAGCAGCCTCCCGGTGTTCAGCACCAGGGGGAAGCGGCGGTTGGGAGTTTCGGCGGCCAGTGGACCCTGCTCGAAGGGCACGAACCGCGCCCGAGGACCGCGGGGGAAGGTGTCACCATACAGGAATTCAGTGCCCGGATGGTCCTCGGTGGGGCAAGGCCATTGAATGCCCCCCTCACGCTCCAACCTCTGGTAGTTGATTCCCCCGATGATGGGAGTCAGGCGGGCCATCTCGTCGAAAATCTCCGATGGGTGGGCGTAGGAAAACTGCTCTTCCAGGTCCAGACCCAGCTTGCGGCTCAAGCGGCGTCCGAGGTCACCCACTATCTCCCAGTCGGGACGGCTTTCGCCGATGGGAGGGACGGCGCGCCTGATCCGCTGCACCCGGCGTTCACTGTTGGTAAAGGTGCCGTCCTTTTCCGCGAAGCTGGTGGCGGGCAAGACCACGTCGGCGACCTGGGCGGTCTCGTGCATGAATATGTCCTGCACAACCAGGAACTCCAGGCTCTTGAACAGCTCCTCGGCGTGGTGCAAGTCCGGCTCGCTTAACAGCGGATTTTCCCCTGTGATGTACATGGCCTTGACGCCGTTTTTGTCCTTCATGGAATCGACCATTTCGGTGACGACGAGTCCAGTGGAGGTTGGGAGGTCGTGTCCACCCCATTCGCCCTGGAACTTGGCAACGGTCATTTCTCCGATACCCTGGTAACCGGGTAGTGAGTTGGGCAGGCAACCCGCGTCGCCGCAACCCTGGACGTTGTTCTGACCCCGGAGGGGAGATACGCCCGAGCCCGGCCGCCCAAGTTGACCGGCGGCCAGTGCGAGGTTCAAGAGGCCGTGGGCGTTGGCGGTGCCGTTGGTGTGCTGGGTGATGCCCATACCCCAAATGAGGCATGAGCCGGGCGGGGCCGTCGCTTCGGGGTTGGTGGCGAAGGCCGGGACCGGAGGACGGGCGTAGATTCTGGCAGCCTGGCGAATGTCGCCGGCGGGGACGCCGGTAATATCCTCCACCCGTTCCGGCGTGTAGGAGTCGATCACGGCGGCCCACTCCTCGAATCCCTCGGTTCGGCTGGTGATGAATTCCTGGTCGTCCAATCCCTCTTCCAATATCACCTTTGCGATACCGTTGAGCAGGGCGACGTCGGAGCCGGGATAGGGACGCAGCCAGATGTCGGCATAGTCACACATGTCAATGCGTCGAGGGTTGATGACGATCAGCTTCGCCCCGCGTTCCACCACACCCCGGCGCATACGGGAGGCGGCGACCGGATGGTTGGAAGTCGGGTCGCAACCTATGACGACCAGGCATCCGGCGTCTTCATAATCGGTGTAAGAGTTGCTGGTTGCGCCGCTGCCCAACGAGGTCAACATCGCCTCGACAGATGGAGAGTGGCATAGCCGGGTGCAGTGGTCGATGTTGTTCGACTGCATCAGCAGCCGGGCAAACTTCTGCTGGATGTAGCCGTCTTCGTTGGTGGCCTTGGCTGAACAGAGGGTAGCAAAGGAATTGCCCAGGTAACCGGCAAACCGGTCCACGATCAGGTCCAGGGCCTCGTCCCAACTGGCGGGCCGGAACTCGCCTCCTTCTTTGATTAGCGGCGTGGTCAGGCGGTCGGGGCTGTGAACGAACCCGGAGCCGAAGCGGCCCTTGACGCAGAGCATCCCGGCGCTGGAGAGATTGTCCGGGTCGTCCAACACTTCCACAATCTCGTTGGCGGCGTCGACCTGAAGCTGGATGCCGCAACCCACCCCGCAGTATGGGCAGGTGGACTTGACTGAGGTCTGGGGTTTAACGGCCTCCGGCTCCTTCACGGAGATTGCGCCGGTGGGACACACCGACAGGCATTGCCCGCAGGTGGTGCAGATGGACTCGGCAAGGGGTTGGTCCAAAAAAGTGCCGATACGGGAGTTCCGCCCCGCGCCCAGGAAGTCGATAGCGCCGATGAATTGATGGGAGTCCTGGCACGCCTGGGCGCAACGGCCACACAGGATGCACGAGTCCATAGCGATGTTGAACACCGGATTGGACTCGTCGGTCTTCTCCCTGTCGCGCGGGGTCCAGCGGGATGCGTCGACACCGAGATGTTGGGCGGCAGTGGTTAGTTGGCGGAAGCTGTCCGTCTTCCCAGGGACCATCCCGAGGGTCAGTTCAATGACGCCGCGCCGGATGCGCTCAACGTCAGCGGAGTCGGTTTGGACCTTCATACCTTCCTGGGCGGGCACTGAGCAGGAGGCCGGGAAGCCACGCATACCAGTAATTTGCACCAAGCAGGTCCGGCAAGCCCCGATGGGCTTCATGTCGGGATCTTTGCATAGCTGGGAGATGGATGTGCCGGAAGAGTTGACGGCGTCCAGCACGGAGGAACCTTCTGGGACGGTGACGGGATTGTCGTTGATGGTTAGGGTCAAGGGCATGGGGTGGGCCTCCCTGGATGCGGCGAATATCTCCGCTGATTAAGCAGATATGATAGTCAATCCCTCGACTTGCTCGAAATGGCGCCGATTATTGGTAAGCAAGGTCAAGTTGTGCCTTACGGATGTCGCGGCGATCATCAGATCGAAGTCTCCGATCATTCTCCCCGCTCTTCGGAGTCGTTCTCTCTCCCTGCCAAATATGCGGCAAGTCTCGTCGTCCAATATTATTAAAGGGATACCTCCTACGAAGTCCAGAAGAGTTCGTTCATTGCCTTCGGGATTGCCAGAATAAATGACTCCTTAATACAGTTCCACCAGCGAGATAATGCTGATTGCGAGCCCGTCCGGAGCCAATTCAGCGAGCTTATCTGATACATCATGTAGATGGTCTATAACCCAATCGGTGTCCACCAAGTAACTCATAGATCGGGTAGAGGCCGCGAGTTATACAGCCTGCTCTCATAAATCATCCGCTTCAGTTCCTCCGGGTCGTGAGTGCCCTTCCACCCACCTGCGGAAGCGAGGAAGGCTTCGAGATCTATCTTTTTATGGGTCTTCCTGTTGATAACGAGGGTGATTTCCTCGCCTTCTTCAAGCTCCACCGGCTCCAGGAGTTCGATCACTCCACCCGAGAATCTTCCCTTGACCTCTCTAGTCATCCAAATACTCCTAACCAATGATGATCTCGCGAATCGAGATAATGCCCGCCTCACCAATCAGTTTATCCTAGCCAAGGCGGTCAGATCATCGGGAAAGAAATGAAGGGCGCTGTTGATGGGGCCGCCCGCCATTTGGCCCAGACCGCATAGCGATGCGCTGCCAACTATTTCGGCCAGAGATTTCAACTCCTCGATGTCCGCGCCGATCCCGGCATTGGAGTTGAGACGGTCGAGGGCTTCCACGATCCTGGGCGTCCCTTCCCGGCAGGGTGTGCATTTTCCGCACGACTCGGCGGCGTTGTAGGCGGCCAAACGGCGCACGACGTCTATTACCGGCACAGTGTCGTCCAACACCATGATGCCCCCTGCGCCCATCACCACGCCCGAAGGATGGAGCATCCCAGGTTGCAAGGGCAGGTCCAACTCAGTTACCGGGATGACGCCGCTGGAGGGTCCGCCGACCGCGACCAAGCCAATGCGCCTGCCCGGTGGCGGCCCGCCTCCAATCTTGTACACCACGTCCCGGATGGTCGTCCCCATGGGGACTTCGGCCATTCCGGGCCGCATCACCACCCCGCTGAGACACACGAGTTTTGTTCCCCTGGCGTTTTCCAGGCCCAGGCTGGAAAAGCTGTAGGACGCTTCCTCATCCCCTTCCCTAGCTGAATCAGCGAAAATGAGGGGAACGTTGGACAACGTCTCGACGTTGTTTATCACCGTCGGCTGTTGGAAGAGGCCCGATTCGGTGGGGAACGGGGGGCGCAACCGGGGTTCCCGGCGGTTTCCCTGGATCGTATCCAGTAGCGTCGTCTCTTCGCCGCAGACGTAACCGCCCGCACCCCGGCGGACCGTCACCTGGAAATCGAACCCAGAGCCGAGGATATCCTTCCCAATCAGTCCACAGTTTCGGGCCTCCGCGATGGCGCCTTCCAGCCTTTCGGCGGACAAGTTCGCTTCGGCGTTGACGTAGATGTAGCCTGACCCAGTTCCAGTGGCGTAGGCGGCAATGAGCATTCCTTCCAGGAGCAGGTGCGGGTCCCCCTCCAGAATATGCCGGTCCTTGAATATCCCGGGCTCGCCCTCTTCCGCGTTGACCACCAGGTAGGGAGAAGGCCCTTTCGCGTTCCTAGCGGCCCTCCACTTGAGTGCGGCGGGGAAGAATGCCCCACCCCTCCCAAGAAGTCCCGCGTCCAGGACGGTTTGAATTACATCCTCGGGCGGGGAGGATAACGCTCTATCGAGGCCGGAGTAACCACCGGCTGCCAGGTATTCGTCGGCGCTTTCCGGCCCGGCTTGGCCGCAGCGGCTCAGCAGCAGCCGGGTTTGAGGCGCGAAGAAGTCCGATAGATCGTCGGGCAGGTCGGGTGAAGACCTAGCTTCACGGGGTTGGACGGACCAGATGTCCAGGGTCCGGGCCAGGGCGGGAACGTCGGCCGGGGATAGATGTTGGTAACGGCGGGACTGCCCGGAAGGTCCGGTAACGATGACCTGCGGCGCCGCGAAGCACGAGCCGTCGCATCCTGCGATTGTCAGATAAGCGTCGGTGCGACCCATTATGGCAAGGGCCAACGCATCGGCCACCGCGCCCGCGCCAACGGCCCGGCTGCATTGGCCCACCTGGACCAGCGCCCTGGTCTTGCCGGCGGCGCGGACGTCCAGCCGCCTCCGGGCAGACCCCGCCAGGTCTGAATAGGCGGTCATGTCAGGCCAACCCGCCAACCAGGTCTGGGAGGTCCTGGGCCGAGACCCGGCCATACCACTGTCCGTCGACTTCCACGGCGGGAGCCATGGCGCAAATGTAACCGCAGGCGGTTTCTTCCAGGGTGGTCCCAGCTTCCTGGGGGGAGTCTGCTTGAGCTTGGGCCAACCGGTCCGATATGAGGCGAAGCAATTCGCGCCCCCCGGAATGCCAGCAACTCAACCCCGCACAGACCCTTACCAGGTGCTCGCCGGGGTCATCCAGGCGTAGTTCGGTGTAGCTGGTGGCCGCTCCGTAGACTTCGCTGGCCGGGACGCGCAGGTGCCAACTTACGATTTGCAACGCCCAGCCAGGAAGGTAACCAAACTCGTGCTGGAGGAAGTGGAGCGCGGGTAGAAGGTATGTGCGCTCCCTGGGGAACATGTCTCGGAGGGTTGGCCGGAGTCGGTTGCGTTCCACTGGAAGATTACTCCTGGGATATTGGTCCTGTAAGTTTGCTCCTGGAAATTCGTTCCGGTAAGCTCGCGCCGGGTTCAGGACTCGTTGGCTGGCCTGGCCCGTGACCTGCGGGGAGGCGCGAACACGACCAAGAGTGATAGTTCCTCTGTTATGGAATGGAAGTGGTGTTCCACAGACTCACCAACGTAGATAATGGACCCTGGGCCCACGGGGCGGTCCTCACCATCGACCCGGACGCTCCCCCGCCCTTGGACCACGTAGTAGACTTCGTCCTCGGTGTGGGGAGATTGGGGGTCGGGCTGTCCGGCGGGAAGGACGTAAAGGCCCATGCTCAACCTGGAAGCCACGAAGAACTCATGATAGGCGGCTCCACCCTCTTGGTGGGCGGTTACCACGTCTGCCAGTTCGAATACATCCATACGAGTCCGCCGGCCTAGTTGAGCGCCGGCGATTTAGCGGGGTCACCCAATAGGGCGGTCAAGCCCAGTTCCTCTTGCTTGGACCGGGGAACCATACCGTCTTCGGACCATCCACGGGCGCGGTAATAGCCGCTTATCATGTAGTCCAGCTCTTGAGGCGTGAGACCCACACCAGCGGCGACGCCAGAAGGCAGCGTCTCCTGGAGGACTCTCGGGGGAAGGGTATCGTCGGCGCGCCGCCAGCCCTCACGTATATTGAACAGCTTTTTCAGGTTGTTGATCCGCTCCCCGGCCATTCTTAGATCATCCGCTGACATCTCCCAGCCAGTAATCATGGTGTAAACCATGGCCGACTCCTCGTAGAAGTCGCTGAAGGCCTTGCGCAGGAACTTGCACCAGATGAGGGAGTCCAAAACGGCGGAGTAGTCTTCGCTTTCGGCCGCGATGCGTCCCCGGTGTTCGTCGACGCTGAACCGGTCGACGCGGTCGGAAAAGTCGGCTTCGTAGGCGGAGGAGCGATTGTGGCAGGCCCCGCGTGGTGTCACGGCCAGTCCAAGGGCCATAGTCTTCAGGCTGCGGGGCTCATAGCCGGGCATTTCCAATCCCTTGACCTGCATCGCCCAGGCATGGGAGCCATGGCCCACGCGCTCGGCGGCCCTGCGTGTACCCTCTGCCAACAGGTCGCCTATGCCTTGCCGGTTACCGGTCTGTTCCAAGAGCCTGAGTAAGGCATCGCCGTTTCCGAACGTGAGATCGATGCCGCCTGTATCCTCGGTGGTGATGAGACCGCGGTCGAAGCATTCCATCGCCCAGGCCGCGGTTACGCCAGCGCTGATTGTGTCCATCCCCAGCTCGTCGCAAAGACCGGCGGCGCGAATCACCGTGTTCGGGTCGTCGATCCCGCACAGAGGGCCGAGGGCGAAAAGGCTTTCGTACTCCATCCGGCCCTTCGTCTTGGTCCCCGAGTCGTTGGTGACCAGTATCTTTTCGCAGCCGATGGTGCAGTTGGCGCAGTTGGCGTTTTTATCCAGGTGCTCCTCGTGAAGTTGCTCTCCGCTAACTCTGTCCGCACCCTCGAACGTAGACTCGCGAAAGTTTCGAGTCGGGAGGGCAGCCAGGCGGTTGAACACGGACACATTCGCCATCGTGCCCAGGTCGCGGTATTTTTCCGTGGCGGCTCCCAGACTGCGGCGGCTCAGGTCCAAGCTGTATCCGTGGGTAGCGGCTGGATCGGCGATGCGGGGTGATTCCGCTCCCCGCAGGGCGATGGCTTTCAAATTCTTGGAGCCCATGACGGCTCCGGGACCGCAGCGGCCAGCTTGGCGGCCTCCGTCGTTGGCGATGCTGGCGTATTTCACCAGGTTCTCACCGGCGGGACCGATGCTCGCCACCCTGACGCGCTTGTCCCCCAGCCGGTCCTTAACCGCGCGTTCCGTTTCCGTAGTGCCCATTCCCAACAAGCCGTTGGCATCGAGGAATTGGGGTTTGCCTTCATGCACGAACAGCAGAGTCGGCGAATCGGCATGTCCGGTCACGATCAGCGCGTCGCCGCAAGCCTTCTTGAGTTCGGTGGCCAGAAAGCTGGACGACAGGGAATCCCCGATGAATCCGGTCAGCGGCGACTTGGTCAGCACAGCGAATTTGCTGGAAGTGGTAAGGCGCGACCCCACGAGGGGGCTGCCGACAAATATCAGTGGATTATCCGGTCCAAGGGGGTCGGCCCCTGGAGGACAATAGGTCCAGAGTAGGTAGGTCCCAAGGCCGATGCCGCCGATGAATCCGCGCAGTACGTCTTCAGGGACCGAGTCCCAACGGTGGGTACGGTGAGTAAGGTCAACCACCAGGGCTTTGCCGTGGTAACCGTACATGGCGGCTAGCCTCCCGCCTGGCTGGAGAGCACGAGCAGGGAGTCACCGGGCTTAAGGGAGACGGTGCCGCCCCCGAGAAAGGCAACTCCGCTTCGGTTAAAAGCGTAGCCATCTTCCAGTCCGGACAGGTCCTGGCGGATGACGTTTCCCACCAACTCCGGGCATTCAGAGGCCAGAGCCCGGACAATCTGACTGAGTTCTACATCAAGGGGCAATGCCAGAGTCACCATCGGTGTCCCGCCGCGAATGCGTGCCGTGCCGAACAGTTCAATGGGGACTTGGAGAGTCGCTGGCGCGTGGGACATTTTTGCGCCTACAGTCCCCTGGCGGCAAGGGCTATGGCTTTGTCCAGGTCCTGAGGAGTGTTGACGTTGAAGAAGCTCAGGTAATCCGGGTCCAATGGCTGGACTTCCTCCTGGGGGAGGTACCTGACGCGGACCTCGTCGTAGAAACCGGATATTTTCAAATCGCCGGATATCAACCGGGGTTCGATGAAAGGGAGGCACGACTTGGAGTAGAGGGAGTGTGTCGGTTCGGGCCTGCCATCGATCACCGGGACCACGGCGTCATAGTCTTCCCGCAACGAGATCATCCGCCGGAGCAAGGCCAGGTTGAGAAACGGCATATCGCAAGCCACAGCCAGCGCCCAGGGTTGGTCTGCGGCGGAAAGGCCGGAGAATATTCCGCCCAGGGAACCCGTCCCTGGATAGCGGTCCAAGACCACGCGGCATCCCGCTTCCAGGGGAAGGGCTCCTCCGCGGGCTTCGTCGGCCACGACGACCAGCACTTCTTCGCAAAGCGATCCTGCCCGTTGGAACACTCTCTTGATGAGCGGTTGACCTCCGATGGGTTCGACCGCCTTGTCGCGTCCCAATCTGCGGCTCTTGCCCCCGGCCAAGACTATGCACGATGTTTGCGCTTGAGAGATGCCAGCGGCGGCGGAATCCTTCCGTGATAGACCCGTCTTAGCCTGATTAGACTCAGAAGACATGGCGAGAGTATACCATAGGGCTATGTGGACGCAGTCTATAGCGAATGCGGGTAATTGGAGTCCCGTTCCGGCTCAAATCCTCGGCGCCCAGCGTGGCGGGCAGTCAATCCCACCGCATTACGCTTCTCCCCGTCATTACGGCCCTGAGCCGGAATCAAGGAACGCCGCAGACCAGGACTGGTCCTGGCCCGCAGACATCTCCGGGTTCCGGCCTTCGCTGGAACGACGAGAAGTTGGCCGGGGCCGCAACAAATGCCAGATGTGCTCATTATGTTTAGCACGGTGTATAATTTGCCGCGACCAGTGAAGTCCAAGGGCGGCTCTCCGGCGGGATTGATCGCGAGCCGCCGCACATTCAGGAGGACGCAGCGCCATGTCTACTTCAGGACAAGGACCCGTATCCGCCGAGACGTTCAAGACGTTGGCCGAATTGGCAGGTCTGGGAATGACCGATGAAGAATTGGCTGAACTCAAACCCCTGTATGACCTCCACGCTGAGTACGTCAAGACGCTCCATTCCATCGAATTTGGACCCGAAGAGATCGCCTTGACCTTCCATCCCGACTGGCCTTCCGCCTGATTGCCGGGATGCCAGAAACCCGACGGGGCCTAGACACCAAATTCGGATAGCGGAGGAAGGCAAAAAATGGCCGCCACCAATACAGACCTTCACTTTTTGACCATAGGCCGAGCCGCCGAGCTACTGCGCACTCAACAGCTTTCTCCCGTGGAGTTGGTCCAGGCGTTTTTGCGCCGGATCGAGGCCACGGACGACCAGCTTCACTCCTTTCTGTTGGTGCTGGAAGAGCAAGCCTTGGCCGCCGCAAGGATAGCCGAATCTGAAATCCTCCGGGGCGAATACAAGGGTCCGATGCACGGGATTCCCTTCGCGCTGAAAGACCTTTACGACACCGCCGGGGTCCGTACGACTTCCGGCTCAAGGGTGGACATCGACCGGGTGCCCACCGAAGATGCCACCACCACCGCCGGGTTGAAGGCGGCGGGAGGAATTCTGCTGGGCAAGCTGGCGATGCACGAATTCGCCCTGGGCGGCCCCGATTTCACCACTCCCTTCGCCCCGGCCCGCAACCCGTGGAACATGGCGCACGTCACCGGCGGGTCCAGCAGCGGCTCGGGTTCGGCGGTTGCGTCGGGCCAGTGCATGGGGGCTCTTGGCTCCTGCACCGGCGGTTCGATTCGCGGCCCCGCCTCTCTCTGCGGAATCGTGGGCCTCAAGGCAACCTATGGTCGGGTCAGCCGGGCGGGAGTTGTCACCCTTAGCTGGTCCCAGGACCATTGCGGGCCCATGACCTGGACGGTGGAAGACACCGCATACATGCTCCAGGCCATCGCCGGTTACGACCCAAAGGACCCCACCACCAGCAGAGCGCCGGTACCTGACTACTCATTGTCCCTGCGGGAGGACATTCGCGGCATGAGGATCGGGGTGCCTCGCCACTTTTTCTTCAGTGACGAGCCCGGAGTCAACCAGGAAGTAGTCGCCATAGTCGATAAGCAACTTGCAGTGTTGCAGGAGTTGGGCGCGGAGCTTGAAGAGGTGACCATCCCGAGCCTTGAATACGTCCGCCCGGCCAACGTCGTCATCATGCTGAGCGAGGCTTACGCCTATCATGAGCCCAACTTGAAGGCCAGGCCACAGGACTTTGGCGAGATGGTGCGGGCTAGGTTCCGCATTGGCGGGATGTTCAGCGCCAGCGACTACGTTCAAGCCCAAAGGACGCGGAAGCTGGTAAAGCGGGAGGTTGCCGAGACCATGGAACGGGTCGACCTGCTGGTCTCGCCGACCATGACCCAGCCCGCGGCGGCGTTCGAAGGTTATGACTCCACCAGCACGGTGCGGGGGCCGAGTTTCACCGCGCCCTACAACCTAACCGGCCTGCCAGCCATTTCGGTGCCCTGCGGTTTCACCGAGGCGGGATTGCCGGTGGGGATGCAACTCGCGGGTAAGCCTTTTGATGAGCCGGGAGTAATCCGGGCCGCTTACACCTACGAACAGCACGCCCGTTGGTTCGACCAAAGGCCACCGGTCTAGCCGGGGAGCAGGGGAGATTTAAGTAAAGACGGCGCTTATTATCAGCGGCGGCCGTTGGCTCGGCGGACTCTGAAGGACGCGCCGTCTTTCTGCTTTCGCACCCACCTGAGATACCTGAGCATTTCGGGGTGGTTGCGTATCGAGTCCAGGGAGTTGAATTCTTTGGCCAGAGTCGCTTCCGTGAACATCGCATGAAGCTGACGGTGACACGTGGCGCAGAGTCTGGCCCTGGGGCCAAACTTTCCACCCTCCGCCCTGGGCACCAGGTGGTGGACCGTGTACCGCTGCGCCTCCCTCAGGCACATTTCACAGGACTGCGGCTCCTCTGATGACAGAGGCGGAGAATCTTTGCGGGTGCGGTTTCTGGGCAAGGAGGGCTAACCTCAGTTCTTCACTTCCAGGTAACGCCAGCCGGGCAAGTCGACCCGCCACTCCCCTTCTTCCAGCAACATCGGGATAATCAGGCCGGACATGAGCCTCCGGCGGGCGACCCTGGCCACGTCGTTGGTAACCCCGAAGGGCAGGAATACGAAGGCGTGTTGGTCGTCGACGTAATTCGTCGGGGCAACTCCCAGGTCGGTCAGGTCTTCCAGCGGCCATAGCCGAAGCACTGTGGTGCGGAAGTCCTCCAACAGGTCGGACCTGCTGGGATGGCCGGAATCATAAGCGGCCCGGTAGGCAACCTGCATATCTATGTCGTTACGGGTGGCCCAGACTCCAATCCGCATTCCGCGGGTCTCCTTGGAGAGCATCGACCAAGCCAGCTCCATCTGACCGTCCCTAACGGCCTCGGCGAAAACGCCGCCACGGTTGCCGCAATCGTCGGGTTGCTGGCTTCGTTTGTGACCCGGTATCTGCATGGATGAACCCTTCCTGGCTTCAGGCCCCCGGCCGTCGGCTCTTACTTTATGAGTACCCCGTGAACGGCATGCCCTAGTATGACCAACCCAGGCGCGGCTGACTACGCCTGAGAGGCGCGTCCGAACATCGCCTCTCGCAGACCGTCCAGCATACCCTCCAGCCGGGCTAGCCGTTCTCCCTGCGCCGTCATTTGGGTCTCCATGCGCTCCATCCGAACCTCCAGAGCGGCTTGCCGTTGCTCCAGAATCGTCATCCGGGTTTCCAACTCGTTCAGTCGGGTTTCCAACCCGTCCATTCGAGTTTCGAGCCGGTTGAATCGCTGTTCCAGGCGATTGGACATGTCCATGACCATGCGGGCCAGGACCAAAAGCACGGCCACTACTGCGATGCCTACGGTGAGAATGCCAATCAATTCCGGTGTCATGGATTCCTTCACTCAGACCTGAATCAGTGCGCTCTGGAATTCTACGGTAGTTCATCAGGCACACTCGCGCCAGTTAATATCCTACCGCATACCCGTCGCGACGTGGGTCGGCTGCTCCGTGGAGTGCTCTGGTTTCAGGGTCCACCTGAATCATCACCTCGCTGCCGGAGGCGGCCCAGGGACCCATCACATTCAGTTGGTGACCTCGGGAAGCCAACTCCGCCCGCACCTCAGGGGAAAACCGGCTCTCCACGTGCAATTCATTCTCGCATACGTGAGGGAAATTGGACTCGGTGGGGCTGTGGGTGTTGCGCCAACGAGGAGCTTCCACTGCCTCGGCCACCGTCATCCCGAAGTCCAACACGTGGGTTATGATCTGAAGGTTGGTCTGAACCTGTGTATCCGCGCCGGGTGTGCCGCAGACCAGTATTAGTTGACGCTGGGGTCCCTCCTTAAAGACCATCACCGGGTTCATGGTGTGGCGGACGCGCTTCCCAGGCTGGAGGCAGTCCACGTGGTCCGCCTCCAGGTGCCAATACGTCATCCGGTTGTTGAGCAGGACGCCTGTGTCACCGGCGATGATGCTAGAACCCCAAGCGCTTTGAATGCTCTGTAGCTGGCAGACCGCGTTGCCCCAGTGGTCCACCACGGCGAAACAGGTAGTGTCCTCTTCTTCGCGGGCCACACCTGTCCCGGCAGCCGCCCGTCTGCCCGCTGCGCCTTCCTGGAACGGCCAGGGGTCTCCGGCAGGGACGTCGATAGCGGCGCGGTCCGGAGCGATTAGCCGCGCCCGCTGCTTTGCGTATTCCTTGTCCAATAGACCGGCAACAGGAACATCGACGTAATCGGGGTCGGCGACGTAGGCTTCCCGGTCGGCGAAGGCCAGCTTCTTGGCCTCCACCATCAGGTGAATGGCCTCGGCCGAGTTGCAGCCCAGCGACGCCATGTCAAATTGCTCGACCATGTTGAGTTCCTGGAGCAAGATATGCCCGCTGGAGTTGGGCGGGGCCTCATATACGCCATAACCCCGGTATGTGGTGGATATGGGCTCCTGCCACCTGGCATGGAAGTCGTCCAGGTCTCGCAGGGTTAGGATGCCGCCCTGCTCCTCGCTAAACTTCACGATGGAGCGGGCAATTTTCCCCCGGTAAAAGGCGTCGGTCCCGCCATTGACGATGGCCTCAAAGGTGCGGGCAAGGTCCTTCTGGAAGAGCATTTCTCCTCCACGCAGCGGGCGGCCGTCCCTGGTAAACACCGCTTTCGAAGTGGGGAAGGAGCATAGCAACGGGTCCAACGCGATGGACCTAGCCAGGACGTGGCTGGTGGGGAACCCATTGGCGGCCAGATCGATGGCGGGCGCGAGGACTTGACCCAACGACAGCAGCCCGTGCTTTTGATGGGCGGAGAGCCAGCTATCCAAGAGCCCTGGCACGGAGACTGAAAGGATGCCTTTGGCCGGGATGCCCTGGGGCAGGTAACGTTCCCGGGTGGCGGCGTAGGGGGCCGCGCCGGTGCCGTTACAGATGTCTATTCTGTCCTCATCCTTCCGGTAAATCATGATGAAACCGTCGCCGCCGACGCCGGACATAAGGGGTTCGACGACATTCAGGGCCGCGGCGGTGGCAATGGCGGCGTCAACCGCGTTCCCCCCTAGCTGGAGCATGTGGATCCCGGCCTGGGAAGCGAGGGGGTGGCCGGATGAGACCATTCCGTTGCGCCCCATAACGACGGGGCGGTTGGACTCGTAGTTGATGCCGTGGGGTGTGGTGGTCATTGGGTTGCCTCCTGGTCTGGTCCGATTGCAGATGGTCCGCGTATTCCTATTCGGGTCTAACAAGTGGTTTCAGTTGGCTACCACAGGGCTCTACTTGAATCGTTTTCCTCTCTCCTCGGAACTCAACCTGATTGGCCAGGAAAAATCGGAGCTTCCGCGATGGAAGGATTGGCCCGGCGTAGAGAAGAAGCGGAAACCAAAAATCTACGGTGTGCTCTCCAGAGTTATCATCAGCGACGGTCAGGCCATTCTGAATTTGATCGAAAGCTAGCCTCGGCCCGAAATTTCCTCCTCCCTTCATCTCGGCTACGCAGATAAAGCGCTGACCGTCGTCGCCGAAAACAATGAAGTCACCAAGTCTGCCGGTGAACCGGTGTCGCTGTTGGTAATTCGTACCTCCGATTGCAGAAATCTGGTCTGAGTCAAACCCATCGAGCGCCAGTTCGCAACCCTGGTCTTCGCATTCGTCCACGAGACAGCAATCGTGATGCCTGCCTCGGACATCGTCGAGGAACTGAGAGTTGGTCACTTGATCGGAATCTGCTCTACCGCGATGGTCTCATCATAGAGTTCGTTCACAACCTTTCCAAACTCGGCGTCATCGATTCCTACATCGCGCCTGATTTCGAGCTCATGGACGAGACTGCCACCTTGGGTCTCGTCTATGGCGAAGCGATACGCCGAGACATCATCGTGGCTCAAGCGGTCTTCGCGCTCGAAGCCCAGGCCGGAGAGCTTGTCCTCACCCGCGAAGCTAAGCCTCATCAGGTTGTTTATCGCTGCCAGCAGCAGATCACTATGGGTAGTTATTAGGACTTTGACGCCCGCGTTGACGAGCCGGACTATCGCGCGAGCCATCTGCCTTTGGGCCGCCGGGTGCAGGTGTGCCTCCGGCTCTTCCAAGATGAGTAGGTCACCTTCGCTTACCAGGTATCTGAGGAACAGGATAACGGGAGCCAGTTCAGAGACCATCGAGGAGGTTTGGTCGAGGTTGAATCTACCGATATTCGACGCTGAACCTATGGGTTCGTAGACTATTCCCGGATAGGGCAACTCGCCAGCATCATCGAGGTCAATCTTGCCATGTAATACATCGTTCTCGATGAAGCTAATCGATTTCACCAACTCATCAGAGCTATTCCGACGTCCCATACGACTATCCACGCTTATGTAATTGCTCAGAAAATCCGTGGTGATTCCAGGCAGGGACGGAATGTTAACTGGTTCGAAGCCTCTTCGCGAAGACTGCCTAACCAGGGCAGCGGCAAGGATTCTGTGACCTTGGGCAATACCGGACCTGGTCGCAGGCATGTAGAAAATCCGGGATGGCAGACCTCCCAGGAGTGATTCCGCCACTGAATCCCTCATCCCGTAAATGAACTCATCCCATAGCCAGCGACAGGCATCTTGATAAGGTCGAATAGAGGTCCGAAGGTCGTCACCTGGAGTAGGTGCCCTAGCCTGAGAAATGTCGAATTCGGTCGCGGACTTTATTTCGCCGAGAGACCTGATGTCCAACGTCAGATGCGGGCTGTTTCGGCGAACTGTCAGGCTGAAGCCTTCAGTACTGTTTCGGCGGTTGCTTAAATCGGAAGTACGTCCAAATGCCTGGTGCAATTGATTGAGGGCCTCATTCTGGAGAAGGCCGAGGAATTCACGGGTGACCCGCTCAAGCGTCGGCCGGACTACCGCAGGTAGATGTGATACTGTGAGCGCCCCTCGGTCCAATACGTCCTCGGCTCGCTGGCTCACCCACTCACTGAAATCCCAGGTCACTCCGGATTCCTCATCTAGCGACGGCAAATCCGAAGGGTATGAAAATCTACTGTGAACCGTTCTGCCGTGCGGTCGTAGAGGCCCCGTCCGTAGTCGAGGCAAGAATCCTTCAAACGCGCTCATCACAGCATAAATGGCCGTCGCCATGTACGACTTGCCCGTGTTGCTGGGACCGATGAAGATGGTCAGGGGTTTGAGCTCTACTTCCCCCTTGACGATTGGCCCCAGGTTTTCCACCGATATCTTTGTCATGGTATTAGCGATAATGGCTAGATGGGTGGGGAATTAGCCGTCAAGTTGGCTGCTGGGGATTATGCGTAGCGACGCATGATGCGTCAAGAATGGCCTTCGTTTCGCGGAAAAGGACTCCAAAATCAAGAGAGGCCCCAGATATTGGGGCCTCTCCGAATCTCGCTTCAGTAAGGGTGTCGGCCTAGTGGCCGCCGCAACCGCAGCCACCACCGCCGCAACCGCAGCCACCACCGCCGCATCCTCCGCCACCGCCGCCTCCACAACCACACCCCCCGCTTCCGCATCCGCCGCCAGAGAACATGGGGTTGTTGATCACGAAGCCTACCTGGCCTCCGAAATTCTCGACGTAGTCGATGGTAGCTTCCTCCAGGAAGGGCGCGCTGTCGGAATCCATCAGGAAGTTCACGCCTTCCAGGCTAAGCACGGTGTCGTCGGACTGGGTCTCCTTTTCCATGGTAAGCATGTACTGGACTCCGCCATGGTCTGCGGGCATGGCAATCACGCGGAGCGAGCTTTCAGTCTCACCCTGCTCTTCCATGACGTCCCTGAGCTTTTCGATGGCCAGATCGGTTACCTGCATTATCGTAACCCTCCTTGTCGATTGACCAAGCAGCCGTAATTGCTGTCGTGTATTGGCGTGAGACTAACACAAGTGAGAACTCCCGGTCAATGACGGGCATGAATCTGTAAGCCCGGATTCGTGTCTTGCCAGGGGCAAAGGACTCACAGAAGATCAGGGCCAGTCGCCACTTTCATGATCGGGGAGGCGCATGGTCCTTGCGGCAATAGGTCCCAACCAAAAGGTCTGCTCAGCGTGCCAGGCGTCAAGCTTTGACCATCCTGCCGGCGACTCGTGCCGGACCTGCTCCGCTGTCAGGAGTCCGCCAAGGCTCAGGTGTACTCCGTCCCAATCCCTGGCCGCCGCTCCCCAGTCCGGTACAAGCCACTCGCCGTCTTGTCCGTTACCCTGTCCCCCCTTGGCCGGATAACAGACGCACAGGTCATGCCAGTCCTTCGGTCCATGTATTTCATAGACCCTGACGCCAGGTGTGATCTCCATAAGCCAACATTTGATGGGAAAGTAGGAAATGAGGTCCCCCACACCGTGGTCGTAGCCCACGAGGAGTGAAGCATCCTCCCCATGAAGAGTGGAAGTATACTGGAGGGTATGGGGCTTCTGAGCGTACCGCTCCCACCAGTCCGGGGGGGTCCGGGGGAGCTGCCACGTGGTAGTATCCAAAGGGCCATCCAAGGGTTCCACGCAGAAAGGCTCCTTCCCGTGCTCAATCCAGACCTGGTGGTCCAGATCGAGGGACTCAAACCACCAAGACGTTGCGGCGTGTTTCAGGAGTCTCCGAGCTAGGGGAGCCAATCGTTCGGCCTGGCTCAGCGCCTCGCCTACCGCCAAGGCGTGGTATGGATCCCACACGGTCATCCCTTCCACGACGGAAGCGGCAAGGCAGAAAGAATGACGGGGTACGGCTACAGTTTCAGGCGTAAGCCCTGCGGCCTCTATGGAAAGCAGGAACTCACAACCTACGGGTGAGTTCAGAATGGTCTCAACCCTTTTGTCTGTCTCCCACATAGCAGCGGATTAACTCCTTGGCCTACACTCAACATCAGGTTTCTGAGCGCCGAATCTGGCTACGTATTTTACATCGCCGATCCGCATCTCAAAGAGGCTCACGGATTTGTATGTGTGGGTGGTCCCCTCCTCGCACTTCCAGGTGAGAATGTGCCTCATCAAATAATTTTGAAAGACATTCCCAGTCTGGTTAGGCCGGCATTTTGTTGAACTAGGCGCCGCCGCAATGTTGCCTGGGCAGAAGCCTTCTGAGACCTTCTTGGTCCTGAACCAACCGCTGCCCTCTTTCTGGTACAGAGTGGTGGTTATAGTCTCCGCATGTACAGGCGTGCTTATTGGACAGACGATGTACGACTTGGCGTTAATGTGCCCGTCCCCAGGATCACCTAGGGATCCGTGGGGCCATTGGACCGTCGCAAGGCAGCCGTAGCGATTGTCATCAATGAGGTTCTCAGGGGGGAAGGGGCGAGCCTCCGCAATGTCCTGCGTGCCGACCAGAGTTGTACACGCAATAGCTTCTTGGAGCCAGTCACATTGAAGCATTTACTCGCTGCCGTGTATACCCAGTGTGGAGCCGTTTCAGGGCGGTTGCAAAGTTGCTCAGTCTTGATGGGAAGAGATATAGCCAGCCCATGTCCAACTTGGAGTCCCCCAGTAAGTGTTCAGTGTTGAGGGGAACCAGTCCTTCGACTCCGCTCTGCTGCGCTCAGGATGAGCGGTTTCGAGCCAATGCGGTCTCTAACTCTGAACAGTTACGTCCCCTATTCGCGAGAATTGCGACAAGCGTCTTTGCGGACCTTGCAATCATCCTGGCAGTGTCACATGGCGGTTGACACGCCGGAAGCCCGCTCTCTAACCTCGATTCCAGTAGACCAGCAAGGGGTCAGGCCACGGGGGCCACGGGTCATAGTACGTGAGGGACGCACTCTCGCCGGGGTGGGTCCCTTTCCCATCCCTGGTCCGGACCCAACTTGCGAATAGGAGGTGTAGATTGCAAGATGCAACGCGCCCGGCCTGGCAGCGGGAGAGGCTGCTGGAAGCCCTCGATGCACATAGCCGGGGACTCGTGGAGCCTCCCATCGTCCGGAAGCGCACCGAGTTGCCGCCGCCGGAACCGGTCACCGATGGGAACCAGAGCATGACCTTCGCGATTTCCACCGAGGACGTGGACCGTCACGGCGACGTAATCATGACCGGCGGATGGCGGCTGGACCACTACGCCCGGAACCCGGTATTCCTCTGGGCCCACGATTACGCTCGTCCGGTCATCGGACGAGCGGCCCGGGTCTGGAAGGGTGGGCACGAGCTTTTGGCACAGATGGAATGGGCTCCCACAGACTTCGCCCAGGAAGTTGCCATGCTCTACAACCAGGGCTACCAGCGGGGAGTGTCCGTGGGTTTCAAGCCTCTGCGCTACGAGCAGCGGCGCGACGAAAAGACCGGCGCTTTCCTGGGAATCCGGTTCCTGGAACAGGAGCTACTGGAGGTCAGCGCGGTCCCCGTTCCGGCAAACCGAAACGCATTGCGGAAGGCCCTGGACACCGCTCCAAGGGTGGCGGAGTACTTGCGGCGGAGCGATACGGCAGATGGTCTGTCTCAGGACCAATTGGCCAAGGTGCTTAGCCTGCTGCGCGGCCTGCGGTGGTGACGGCCGTTCCGCACTGCGCGAAACCTGGAGCGATACCCCAACTTACGTTCGTAAACATGCGCAAATATTCGCAAAAATGCGCGAGGAGATTTGCATGACTATTGGCACGCAAGACATGGAATTCATCAAGGACGAGATCGGCTCCATCAAGGAATATTACCAGTCGAAGATGGACGCCGAGATTCCCCCTCTTAAGGGAGAAGTGGGCCGCATAGCCTCCCAGCTATCCCGCGTGCAAGAGACGTGGCGCGAGGGCGAGAAGCGGGCCATCCTCTCCCGATTTTCCGGTGGAGACCGGACCAGGGTGCCCTACGGCAAATACGAGGGGCTGGATATGCTGGACCTCGCCTGCGTGCGCAGCCTATTGACCGCCCAGTTTCGCGAACCCTCGGGTCTCAACCCCAGAATGCTCGAAGATTGGCAGACCAACGTCAAGGCCGCCATGGACTCCACAACGGCGGGTTCCGGGGACGAACTGGTGGACACTCAGGAAGCCCGCGCCCTTTGGGATGACGTGAACCTGGAGACCGCAGTCGCGCCGTTGTTCAACACCATCCAGATGCCCAGCAACCCCTTCCAGATACCGCTCCAGATGGGAGACGTCAACTGGTATCCCGGAACGGAGAATTCCGCCGTGACCGGCACCGCCCTGACAACGGCGCGGCAGACCCTCACCGCCTACGAGTTGGTGGCCGAGGTGCCCTGGTCCTATGACCTGGACGAAGACGCGGTAATAGCAATGATGGAGGAACTGCGGCGCGGGCTACTCCGGAACGCCCGGGAGGTGATCGACGACGTCTTACTAAACGCCGACACGACTACCACGGACAACATCAACGCCGACGAAGCGGCCGTCGCCACCAGCGACGCGGGCAAGGGCCACTGGCTCCTGGGGTTCGATGGAATACTCCATCTCCCGCTGGTTGACAACACTTCCCAGGCCAACGACCACTCCGGCGCGGTGTCCGACAGCATGTTCAACCAGGTCCGGGCAAAGCTGGGCAAGTACGGCGTCCGGCCTTCAGAGTTGGTCTACATCTGCGACGTGAACACTTTCATCCGGTCGTTGAGCATAGACAGCTTCCGAACGCTGGACAAGTTCGGCCCCCAGGCTACGGTGCTAACCGGCCAACTGGGCGCGGTGGAGGGCATTCCGGTAATCGTCTCCGAGCAAATGAAGCTGGCCGACGCCGACGGGAAGGTCACCGGCGGCGGAAACACCGCCAATACCGGCAGGCTGCTCATCGTCAACCGCAGTCAGTGGCGCGTCGGATTCAAGAGGGAGCTGGCCATCGAGACAGTGCGGGACGCCCAGAAGCGGCAGAATATCATGGTCGTCAGTTTCCGCATTGGCCTCCAGGAGCGCAGCGGGTCCCGGTCCAGCGCGACCCACACGGCGCTCCAGTACGACATCACGGGAGTCTAGCGGCGGAGGCCGGTCCGTTTCCGAAAACCCGGACCGGCTGACCGAATTCACAACACAACCAGGAGGTGCGGATATCTTTACCAGGTTCAAGTCAATTACCCTTCCTGTCCCCAAGGACAAGGTCCCGGTCCGGGGCGCGGCCCTCCCGATCGTCGGCATCCTGGCCATCACTGCCGTGGAGGGATATGCGCTCAACCGGGGCATCAACGGCACCGCCTTGACCGCGGCCCTCACGGCCATCGCGGCCCTGGGCGGAGCGGGCCTGGGACGGCTATTGAAATGACCACCGTCAGGTCCCGCCGGGCTCTCAGACGCCGAAGGCCCTACGACGTGTTGTTCAATGCTCACGACACCAACACGTCCAATCCGCCTGTACGAGGCTCAGGGAGACCATCGCGGCTCCGGCCAAAGGAAAGCGGATCAGAGTGCTGCGCGTGCGGGCCATCCAGGAATACGCCGAGGGGCGCCGCCTGTACGAGGTCTACTTTGGGGCCGGAGCCAACATCGACACCGTTCCCAGCAAGGCCGTGGACACCCTGGAGATTCCTGACGGCGGCCAGGGGTCCACCCGCGTCTTCCTCAGAGATGAAGGACCCCGGGGTGAGCGGGACGAAGTTCTTAGCGGCAGATGGGCGGGCGCCGCTGCGTATATCGCCCATGAGGTCCTGGTCGAGTACACGGAGGAGAGCTGATGCCCAACGTCCGCCGCCGCGCCTACGTATTAAAGGTGCGGGACATCAGCTCATCCACCGGGACCGGCCGTGACACTGTGCTGACGCCGAGCAAGGGATTCCGCATCCGGCTGGTCCGGGTCAGAGTGGTCCAGGAAAAACCAGACGGACGCCATCTCTGGGAGCTGTATTTCGGCGAAAGCGCGTCTTTAATCGCGGACCTGAAGAAAGGGATAGACATCTTAAGCATCCCGAACAATGGGTCGGACTCTACCCGGACATACCTTCGTGGGGAAGGCCCCCGTGGGCTGCGCGACGAGGTTCTTAGCGGCCGATGGCGGGGAACCGCGCCGGCTCACGCCCACCGCATCATCATCGAATACAGCGAGGAGCCTTAACCATGGGCCGTGAAGCATACCGGTCGGTTTACGGAGACCTGACCAAGCTCAAAGACGACAGCCTTCTCAAGGACCCGGCGGCTGGGGCCGATGACGACGACGAGCTGTTTCAACTACTTCTGGCCATGTCCGACTGGACCGACCACTACTGCAACCGCCACTTCTACCCCCGAACTCAAACGCTGCGTCTCGATGGCTCCGGGTCGCCCAGGCTGTTGGTCCCTGACCTGGTGTCGCTGGATACGGTGAAGGAGAACCCCAACGGCGAGGGGAGCTTCGAAGACATGTGGGCCGCGACAGACTACCTGCTCGAACCCTACAACGCCTCGCCCTCCACCCATTGGGGCGTCCCATATTCGGCGGTCCGGGTGCGGAGTGGAGGGCGCAGGTCGTGTTTCACCGCCGGGGAACAACGCTACGAGGTATCGGGGACCTGGGGGTACCGGCAGTTCAAAGAAACCGGCGGCGCAACCCTGGATGGCGCGGCGGCGGAAGCTGACGGCGCCCTGACCGTAACCGACGGGACGCAATTCCAGATCGGCCAAACGTTAATGGCCGGGACGGAGCAGATGTTGGTTACCGGCATCGAGGACAACATGATGACCGTAACCCGTGGGCTTAACGGGACCGTCTCCAGCGGCCACGCCTCGGGCGCCGGGGTTTTCATTCTAAGATGGCCCCCTGCGGTGGAACGGGCCACACTTATCCAGGCGGCCCGCATCTGGACCCGCGCCGCAGACTTCGAACCCTTCTTCGTCGACTCGGAATTGGACACCGACGTCCGGCTGCTCCTAGAGCCCTACAGGAAGTTGGCGGGGTAACTGACGACATTACTCAGAATTCTATCAGGCCCGTCCGCTGCCCTCGCCAGGAGTAGGTGAAATCCCCCCAACCCCCCTTTCCGAAAGTGGGGCTACCATTGCGGCTTCCCGCCCCTCGACCAGTCGCGAAAGTTAACCTCCGCCGCACTCCTCGGTGCCTCCCCCTTTGGCGAAAGGGGGACTGAGGGGGATTTTCCCCTGCCCGCCAGAACCCCCGGACCCTTCGACTCCCGCACCCGGCCTCCACCCAGCCCTAGCCAATACGGTAGGACTTAAAAACCGTAACTGTTCAGACTGGGGCAAATCTGCGTTGTGGCCACGAGTGAAACTACAGGAGGCGCAGGTAGACTTCAAGGATGAAGTTACCCGTCGAGTCCGGCACCGACCATTGATACTGGACGGGGCCGGAATTACCGAGGGTGAAGTCGCTGCTCTGCGATCTCTTGGACGATAGGTCCGAGGTTCACTTCCTTCCCCGTCTCCATGCCCGGGTCTCCTGCGGAGCTAACATCCCGAGACGCACGAGTCCCAGGTGACCGAGTTTCCCAGATCCATGTAGATGTAGCCAATCTTTGAAAGGTCGATTTGGTTTCCGAGGTTTGCAAATACCGTGCCCACCAGGTCCACATCGTCTCCGGTATTGGGGGCGACCACCGGCGCACCACTGTCACCGGGGGTTGGGACCTGGCCACCGTCGTCTATGACGGCGCGTGCCACGTGGATGATCCGAACGCCGTCCCTCTCCGAGGGGGGCCACGGCCTTTTGATCTCGAAGTACGTGTTGTCGTCAGTGACCGTGGCGGTCCGCCACCCGGTCCTCGCGCCAATGTAGTAGACCTCGTCGCCTATGCTGATGCTCGACTCCTCCCCCGTGATTTCGAATGTGGAGCCGACCGGGTTCACGTCGATCTCGAGAACGGCCTCAGGCTGGGCCACATGGCCCAAGTCTAAGCTCGTCCCGGACTCCGCTTCCGCGAAGGCCGAGTCCGAGTACCGGCACACGTAGTTGTACGGACATTGCGAGTCGGAGATCGAGTGCAGGTGGGGGTCGATTGCCTCCACCGCGACCTTATTGTTTTGGAACAGGTTCTTGTTTGGCTGGTAGATGTCCGCGTCGTCAAGCCCGCCGATGTCTCGGTGGGCGTTGGTGCAGTGCGAGGCCACCACCATTCCACCCACGTCGTCCCGCTCCGTAACGAAGCCGATGCTGCAATACCCCCGCCCGAATTTGATCTGAAACTGATCGCCTCCCACCACGGGACGCCACTTGGCGCGCACGCTATCTCCGTTGGCCAGCAGCCCGCCCTCTACCTGCTCGAAGATCACGGCCCCCCGGGGGATTCCCAACTCGTCCATAATGCCGCGCGCGTCCTCGGCCTGTCCTATGTCATCCAATCCGACAATCCGAATTCGATGCGGTTGGCAATCTCAAGCACCGCGCCGGTCTTCGGGTAGATACCACCTTGCACCATGGCCGTGTCGAGGGCGTAGAACCACTCCAATAGGGCGTCGAAAGCGTAGTCGCCCTGCACCGGAATTACCCGAGTGACCTGTCGTTTGCCTCGGTAGGCCGCCCGGAAGGCGTCCCTCGCCGCTTCGGTCTCGCCGAGGTCCTGCATGTAGACGTAGACCGTGGTCTTGTCGGTGCTGTGGAAGTAGTACCCGCCGAATCCGCCCGCGTGTTCCTGGGCGATCCGGGCCAAGCGCTGGTCGGTGTCCACCATCTGGCCGTTTTCGTCGAACAGGTCCCGGACCACGTCCTCCTTGATATCGTCCAGGTCCACACCGCCGTCGCCTTCCTGGGCCACCACGGTAGCCGCCATAATCAGTCCCAGGAGCATGGTCATGGCAACCACGAGGATGGGAATTCGCCTAAGGAACATAGTAACGCTTCCTTAGATGGAAGTTCGCCTAATAAACATGGTAATACCTCCTTAATTAGATAGGAATTGGGAAATCGGTCAACGCGGGCACTGCAATGTAGGGGCAAATGGGAAGCGGTGTCAACTGGGACTGGCTTTTGTAACTGTTCAGACTCGATGATGCGGATTGGCTGAATCCCACATCGGTCAACTCCATGATGATTCTCAAACTATGACCCTCAGCCCCAACCAGGCATTCCCGCGCAGGGAGACCTTCGAATAATCCCCTCTCACTCCGGGAGAGGGTTAGGGTGAGGGCGTCCCCCGTATCTGGGCACACTCTGGATTCTCGCATTCGCCGGAATCACGGAAGGTCACGCAAAGGTCTACGAAGGCTGGAATCCAGAAATGCCAATGATAGTGACCGTAGCTGGTTGTAAAGGTTTCTGTATTCCGGGTCAAGCCCGGTATGTCGGGTTGGGAGTAGGAAGGACACATCAAGTCTGAACAGTTACTAAAAACCTCCGTTAGTGACATCCCCATGCCCTCCCGGATATACTGACTTGACCAACCCCTATCCGTGGCGGGAGGGCATTACCATGAGTTGGGATTTCGAGCTTGTGGCGGGTCCCCTGGGCGGCACCACCGAGGGTCCGGTCTGGGACGGGGAAGCTCTGCTCTACACCCATATCCCAGGCAGCCGGATCATGCGCTACGACCCGCGCACCGGAGACAACACCGAGTATTTCACCAACACCTACAACACCAATGGGCTGTGCTTCGACGCGCAGGGCAACCTCTACGGTTGCCAGAGCGGCGGGAGGCGCATCGTGCGCTTCGAGAAGGACGGCTCCACCATCAGCTCCCTTCCACGCCGGCTGGACGGCCACCAGCACAACAACCCCAACGACCTGGCCGTCGACAAACTGGGACGCATCTGGTTCACCGACCCCTTTAACGGCTCGGCTGGAGACCAGGAGTTGGACCACATGTCGGTCCTGCGCCTGGACCCCCAGGGGAACGGCCGGTGGGAACTCAATCGCGCCACCTTCGATGTGAGCCGTCCCAACGGCGTGCTCATATCCCGGGACCAAAAGACCCTCTACGTCGCCCAAAGCGACTATTCGGAGGACCAACCTCGCCAACTTCGCGCCTACCCCATCAATGATGACGGCTCCCTGGACAGCTACACGACCCTGCACACCTTCGGCATCGACCATAGGGGAGTCCACCGGGGCGTAGACGGCATGACCCTGGATGTCGACGGCAACATCGTGGCCTGTGCGGGTTTCGAGGAAAGCGGCCCCGGCCCGATGATCTACGTATTTTCACCCACGGGAAGAGTGCTGGAAACCCACCCAATGCGCGTCGACCGTCCCACCAACTGCTGTTTCGGCGACGCGGATATGCGGTCCCTCTACGTGACCACTGGCGGGGGCCATCTCTTCCGCGCCCGCACCGGCCGCACCGGCTGGATCATGTGGCCGTAGGTTGTATGCTTATGAGACTACTGAATGCGGACGGAACGAACAGCGATTTGGAGTGTGCCGGAAGGTTGGCAGACGTGGTTCTTTATCCTGTTTTCCGTTCAGCTCCTGAGTCTGATAGGCTTTGTTGTATGGTACGAGGCGTTCCTCAATGCGGCGGATTCTTGGCCTGAAACCATCCTTGCAATTGGGCGGGGCGCTTCCCCGTTTGTCATCCTGATTGCAGCAGAAAGCTTTATCCTAACCGAGGTTGCCGTGATGATTTCCGAGAGGTACCTGGAGAAGCGGTTCAGGGATGGACAGGCCGCCCAACATCAAAGATGGGTCGAGTGGAATAACCGGAGAATCGCGGCAGAGGCCGCTGGTGAGCCTTTTGACGAACCACCACCACGGCCGCCGTCCCCCCGAAGCGGAAATTAGACTAATGCGATACGGTGATAATCGCCGCGGAATTCATTGACGGTGGTTGTCTTGGGCATAGACCATTCGTGGAAGTTTTTGGAGGCTTGACGATGCACTTGCTTGAAGTCCTGAACCCCATCGCTGAACAACGGGGAGTGGTTACCGCAAGGCCGATTAACCCCAGGCCCGCCACACTGGAAAACCTTACCGTCGGGCTGCTCTGGAGCGGCACCCACGGAGGCGACCTGGCGTTAAAGCGAGTCGGCGAGTTGCTGGAACAAAGGTTCCAGAACTGCGAGACCAGGTTCTACGCGGGTTCGGGTTACCCCATCTCCCCGCCGTTGGTGCGGCAGGCCGCCGAGGAGTGCGACGTCGTCATCGGCGCGACTGCCGATTGAGGGACATGCTGTTCGTGGATGGTCCACGACATGATTGAGATCGAGAAGATGGGCAAGCCAGCAGTTCCCATCGTGTCAGGCCGGTTCGAGGGAGACGCCATTTCAAGCTCCCGGGCGTTTGCCATGCCAGACCTGCGCTTCGTGTTAGTGCCCCGCATCTACCGCAACCTGCCAAACGACGAATGCGTCAGGCAAACAGAACTGGCCTTTGACGATCTGGTGGAGGTCATAACCTCCCCGGAAACCGCGTCGGCCGGTTCCCACGCCATCGACACCGTGGGAGTCCAGCGTTTCGAGGGCGACGACCGGTTCGACGCGGTCCTCCGGATGAACGAGGACTTCATCAACCGGGACTGGGCCGACGGCATGCCGTTGCTGCCGGCTACCCGTGAAGCCGTTGACGCCCTCATCGAGGGCACCTGCCTGCCCGCGGACCACCTGGTCTGCGACATGCCTCCGGGGTTCGGCCTGGCCACGGTCGAGAAGATTGCCATCAATGCCGCAATGGCAGGAGCCAAGCCCGAGCACATGCCCGTCATAATCGGCGCGGTGCAGGCCCTGTCCAAAGTTGGCGGCTACGGCGGCAAATCCCTCCTGATGTCTACCAGCGCCCACGCGCCGCTGCTGATCGTAAACGGTCCAATAGCCAAGGAGCTGGACATCAACCCCAGGTCCGCCCTGGGTCCCGGACGCGACAACCGGGTCAACATCGTCATCGGCCGGGCGTTCTCCCTGTGCCTGCGGAACCTGGGCTACTGGTATCCCAACCAGATGGACATGGACACGGTGGGCACGACCCGGAAGTTCGTCCACTGCATCGCCGAAAACGAGGACATGAGCCCCTGGGAGCCATTCCACGTCAACCAGGGATTCAACGACCAGGAAAGCGCGGTCAGTGTATTCACCACCGACGGCGAGTTGGACACGCAGGACCAGGGCAACACCACCGCCGAGGGACTGCTCAAGACCATCGCCTACGGGGCCACCTTCGGGACTCGCAGTCTTGGGGAGCGGCACACGTCGGAGCGGTTGATCCTGATGCCTCCGGACGTGGCGCGGGTCGTGGGCGCGGAGAACTTCTCCAAGCAGGCAGCCAAGGAGTTCATCCATTTCCACGCCAACACCAGCCTGGGCAAGATGATTCAGTACATGCCGCTGAAGGGTGAGGCGCGGGTAGCCGCCAACTGGAAGTGGCTGGAGAACCTGACCGAAGAGCAACGGTTGAACATCACCGTGCCCGTGCTGGACAACGCCAACCGCTACTTCATAGTGGTTGTTGGAGCGGACCGGGCCAAGTCCCTGGTGCATCCCAGCGGACCCAGCCCCGCCACCGTGGGAGTGGACCAGTTCCGGTCATGAGCGGCGGGGGACACCGGTCCCTCTCGACTCACCAGCGGGAACGGTGGGAGAAATCCCCCTCAATCCTCCTTTCGCCAAATGGGGAGAGGAGCGGGTCGGCCCCCCTTTCGAAAAAGGGGGGTCTGGGGGGATTTGGCCCGCCCCTCAACAGACAACCCGACGGACCACAGGGACTAACGTCCATAGCCTCCCTTTCGAAAAACAGAGGTCTGGGGGGATTTCCCCCACCCACGCCAAGCAGTGCGATGGCCACGCAGGCCCCTAATGGCTAAGACCGTAGGCAGGAAGCGGGCCGACCTTCTTCTAGTGGAGAAGGGTTTGGCCGAAAGCCGGGAGCAAGCCCAGACCCTGATCGCGGAGGGGTTGGTTTTCTCCAGGTCGGGACGGGTCCTCAAGTCAAGCGCCCTGTTGGCCGGCGACGCGGCCATCGACGTCAAGGGCGGCCTTCCCTACGTAAGCCGGGGAGGACTGAAGCTGGCCCATGCCCTGGACGCCTTCGGCGTCCAGGTGGACGGATTGACGGTCCTGGACGTCGGCGCGTCCACCGGCGGCTTCACCGACTGTATGCTCCAACGGGGAGCGAGCCATATCTACGCCGTGGACGTAGGTTACGGTCAATTGAGCTACAAGCTGAGGCAGGACCCGCGAGTGGCCGTCATGGAACGGCTCAACGCCCGTTACCCCTTCGAGCTACCTGGGCCCGTGGACCTAATCTCAATGGACGTTTCATTTATATCGTTGCGCCTGGTCATACCCACGGTAGTGGAGCATCTAAGACAGGGCTGCTACCTGGTGGTCCTCGTCAAACCCCAGTTCGAGGCTCGCAAGGGGGAGGTTGGTAAGGGCGGAGTAATTCGTGACGCATCCCTCCACGCCGCCATCCTGGGCCGGACCATCGTCTGGGCGGTAAACGAGGGGCTGCGGGTGCGCAACCTGTGCCCATCACCGATTCTTGGCGACGCGGGCAACCGGGAGTTTTTCTTGCTCCTGCGGAAACCCAGCTAGGACATGCTTGCAAGCCTGGTCCTGCTGGTGGCGTTCGTCGCGACGATCTGGGTTGTGGAACTGGTGAACACTTTTACCGGCCACCGGCTCAACGCCTATGGCATCCTGCCGCGCACAATGGACGGACTACGCGGCATCCCCCTGAGCCCCCTTCTCCACGGGAACATGTGGCACCTGCTGTCCAACACCGTCCCTCTGCTGATGTTGGGCGGGCTGTCGGCGATGAGAAGCGGAAGCCGCTTTGTGTGGGTATCCTTGTTTATAATCATCGCCGGGGGTGCGGGAGTCTGGGCAATGGGAAGGACCGCCGTTCACATCGGGGCCAGCGGGCTTGTCTTCGGCTACTTCGGCTACCTTGTTGCCAGGGGCTGGTACGATAAGCGCATCCTTTCCATTCTGATCGCCGTGGCCGTGATGGCGGTGTTCGGATGGGGGATACTGTTCGGGGTGTTGCCGACGGGCGGGTTCGTGTCGTGGGAAGGACACCTATGCGGGTTGGTGGCCGGAATCGTCGTGGCGCGGCTGACCAGGAGACCCAGAGAACCGGCTTAAGCAGGCAGAAGCAGCCTGGACGAGATAAGGAGTTGTATTCGATGGAAGTAACAGAACTGGCCGAAATCTTGACCGCCCAGGGCAAGACGGTTTCGACGGCGGAGGCGTGCACCTGCGGGTTGATTGGATACTTGCTGGGCACGGTTCCCGGAAGCTCCCGATACTATCCCGGCGGGGTCGTCGCCTACACCGGCGGGCTTAAAGAGAAGATATTGGGAGTGCCCGACGAATACTATGCCACCTACGGCAGCGTTAGCGAAGAGATGGCCATCGCGATGGCCAAGGGAGTGCGAGAGCTAACGGGCACCGACTTCGCGGTTTCCACCACCGGGGTCACGGGACCGGCGGGGGGCCGGTCGGGTCTGGCCATTGGCACGTTCTGGGTCGGACTGTCGGTCAAAGACGGCGAAGACTCGGCTGTTGAAATCCACGTCGACGGAGACCGTGACGCCACCAAGCACGGCGCGGCCCAGGCTGCGATCGATCTGTTGGGCCGCCACCTCAAGGGATAAGGGAGGATTACATGCTAAAAGTCTTCCACATTGAAAAACCGATCATCGCCGTACTGAGCCCGGTGCTGTCTCTCCCCTGGTGATGAATCATACCGGGCTTGCTCGGCCTCCTCAGTGATGCTGGAGCCGGGTTGGCCCTGGCGCCCGCTTTGCGGGTGCTCACGTGGCCGCTGCTGGTCCTGACCATTCTGCTCCTTGGCAGAGGGTGGCGGTTGGAATTGTCCGGCAACCAGGGCGGGCCTCCTGTCTGGCGCAGGATGCCGGGGCTGGTGCTCATAGGCTCTACCCTGCTGGCTGGGACCATCTGGGGGCTCCGGTTCGCGGGCCTGCTGGGTATGCCAATTTTGTAAACGCTCGTCTGCCGCGTCCTTCGACCGCCACCGTCAAGTGCCTATCCCCGGGATTGGGGCCGGGCTAGGCGGGTTGCAACTTCTGCTGGGTCTCGCTGTCGGCTTTGATGGCCTCCCAGTCGTATTGCATGGGAATTAGCTGCACCTTGCGCCAGGTCTCGGACTGGTCATGGTAATGGGGGCTGAAACATCAGGCTGCGCCTAGTCATTAGGATTCTTTTTTGCTTGCCCTTCGGTCTCGGCCTGCTCGCGTCATTCTTAGTAACTATCTCAAAACGAGGCTTCCCCAATGTCTCCCCCTTTGGCAAAAGGGGGATTAAGGGGGATTTCCCCTCTAACCTAAGCCTATTCGTTCAGTTTTGAGATAGTTTCTTAGTCGTTTGCCTGGGAGATGACTTAAGCGCGCCTTGGACTCTGTCAGAGCCGGAGACCATGCCCCGAGAAATCCTGTCTGGTCCCAGGACGGAGCCAGGATAGTTTTCAACGATGGCATAAACATATACTCAGTCGCTTCAAGTGGCGGGCAGTTGCAACCATTGTCCGACCCAGCGCCCGACGGTCATGTGTGCGGCGATTTCGCGCCTAACATCTCTCCAGACGGGACTCGGATAGCTCTTTCGACCTATAGATTCACTCCACGCGTCTTGTCGGGTGATTCCCGGAACTTCGAGATCGCAACAGTCTCTACGGACGGGACCGATGTTCGAAGCTTGACCAAACGAATCGGTTTGGACTCGAACCCTGTTTGGTCGTCCGACGGCAAATACATCGCGTTCGTCTCTACTCGGATACCCGCCCACTTGGACCAGGACCCTCCTGAAAGCGCCTACCCGCGTAGGCACGTGAATATCTATGTGATGACTGCTAACGGTTCCTAACCTAAGGTAGTTACAAGTCCCGTAGAATCAACTTTCGATTCTCCGGTCTGGTCACCCGACGGGCAACGGTTGGCTTTTCTGGCCGAAGTGGAACCAACAGAGATAGCGGCGCCTGCCACGAAGGTGCTTCACACAGTTCGTGTAGACGGCACGGACCTGCGGAGGATATCGGAATCTACACTTCGCCCAGCGTGGTCGACAGACGGCGCCAGCATCGCGTTTAGAGTACAAATACTCCAATCCGCCCGAGTCTATGTCGCACGGCTTGACCGGTTGAACACCCGGGAGGTGACGAAATCAGCTAGATACACCCGTATCTATGATCTGTCTTGGCCCCCCGATGGCTCTGAGATTCGATTCGTGGCAACGCGAGTAAATCCGCCTCGCGACGGCCCTGGAGAAGCATTCAAGAGCATACATGTGATTGAAGCAGATGGGTCTAGCGGACGAATCCTCGCCAAACTCCCTGGGCCCTCGTCGATAGCGTGGTCCCCCGACGATTCCAGAATAGCCATATTCGTCCATTCCAGGAATACCGCCAGGGGATCCTGTCCTGACTCAAACGAATTGCTTTACACGATTGCCTCTGACGGGTCGGACATGCGTATTTTGATGCGCGTGGGCATTGGCGGCTTAGTCGCTGAGAATTCAAATTGGCGGGAGTCACACAATGACCTATTGTCGTGTGGGGAGGGCTCCGTCGTTCGCGAACACTAGGAGTCTGTCCGATATTTAATGATGGCAACGCATATCGGCGATAATGGCCCGTTGTTGCGGATGTATATTTCCTGCAACCAGTTGACTATCTAGGCAGTCTTCTACAGATGTCCCATTCACGGAGAACACCTGTGAAGTAACATTATGACTCCTGCGAGAGTTCTCGCTACGTTCCTGTTGCTAGGAGTAATCCTTGGGTCTTTGGTCGCCAGAGCCCTCCAGAGATCGTCACCAATAGTCCGCCTCCGCTCACGCTGGAGTCAGGACTTCCATCTTCAGTGGGTCCAGAGGGAAGAGAACCAACCACCCCTCCTTGCAGCGGCGGGACCCGGTCTCCAACACTAGCAAATACAGAGTGGAGTACCGTCTTTATGGAAAAATGATTGGACCATCGAATCCGACACGCTTACGGGAACGTCGCACCAAGTTGACGGTCTGCTATGCGACACCACCTGCCAATTCCGGGTAACCGCGTATGGTAGCGGCGCGACGTACACTGCGGTTTGGAGTGAACATTCTGCGGTCGCGTCCCAAGATACCGCGACCTGCGAGGCTCCGATATTCAATGCCCCGAAATCGCCTAACCAGAGAAACGGAGGTCAGCCGTAAACGCTCGCCCGCCGCGTCCTTCGACCACCGCCGTCAAGTGCCTATCCCCGGGCCGGTCTCGGGGCTAGATGGGGTGCAACTTTTGCTGGGTCTCGCTGTCGGCTTTGATGGTCACCCAGTCGTACTGCATGGGAATTAGCTGCACCTTGCGCCAGGTCTCGGACTGGTCGTGGTAGTGGGGGCTGCCCGGATGGCCGGAGCTTCCCAGGGGTACGGCCCACAGCGAATGGCTCCAGTTGTCCGAGGTGTCGAAGACGTAGCGTACCACCGAAAGCCCGGTCACCGTCGCCGGGTCCGACACCGAATAGGACCCTGCCAAAGGGGTGTCGCCGTCCCCGCTGGTGGGAATCGGAGGCGGGTTCAGCAGGTCCGCCGCGTCCGGGTACGCCCCGGACAGGGTGTGCTTGGGCCTGGCCTGATGTATCCGGTCCCACCGCCATTCGTCCATGTTCCCGCCCAGGCTCTTTTCCAGCCCCTTCACGCTCGCGGAAAGGGCCCTGGCCATAACACCCTGCCAGTCCTCCCCCGGCGGCAACAGGCTGCGGTCGTCCTCGCCAACCATTCCGATGAGCCGGACCTTGAGGCGGGCCATGAACTGCCCAAGGCCGCGTCCTTCGGGGTTCCATGCCACAGCGGCAAGCTCCTCGCCCAGATTGTGTTCGAGCAAGTCCTTGAGCAGCGCGTCGCGGAAGGCGCTGTAGATGGTCGGCTCTACGCGGTCCGCTTCCATCCTCCCGTCCCAGGAAGTGAGTTTGGCCTTGGCCTCGGCTGAGAGCGCATCCTTCGGCTCCACCGTCTCCAGGAACCCGGAATAAGCTCGGGCGGGAATCGATAGCCTTTCTCCGTGCACTTTGGCCATGTCCTTGGCCGACGGCCTCTCCAACGGGAGGAGGACGTCGGTGACCCGTTGGGCGCGGAAGGCGGGAGTAAAGTCGACGGATATGTAATGGGGGTAGTCGTCGCCTACCGGCTTGTTGTTGGCGGTGGCGATGTACCCCTGTTCCGGATTGACGGAGCGGGGCAACTCCTCAAAGGGGATGTCTCCCTGCCATTCGTGCTCACCGGTCCAACCAGGGACGGGCAGCCAGGCGTTGGCCTTGGACCTAACCGGAATCCTTCCCCTGCTCAAGTATCCGATATTGCCGTGGACATCCGCGATGACGAAGTTGTTGCACGGGTCCACCCACTCCCGCATCGACTCGATAAGCTCGTCGTTGTCTTTGGCCAACAGCATCTGCCACAGCGTATCGGGCCACTCCGAGGGTCCATCCGTTGCCGTGTACTTGAAGGCGATGCCGGAACCCTTCTCAGGACTCCCGGAGATCAAGGGTCCGTGGTGGGTGACCGGGACCTGGATGGTGACGTCTTCTCCGCCGCGCACCTTGATGGTCTCCTGATGCACCTCGGCCCTGAGCCACTGGCCCTTGTACAGGTAGTAGTCCGGGTCACCTGGCTTGAACCGCTCGATGTACAGGTCCTGGTAATCAGCGCCCAGGTGGGTGACGCACCAGGAGACCCAGGAGTTGTGTCCGAAATGGGGGAACCCCGGGACTCCGGGGAATGACAGTCCAACCGCATCGAACTCAGGACAGGTAACGTGGTTCTGGTAGTAGACGTTTGGAGTGTCAAGAGCCCGGTGGGAGTCTCCCGCCAGGATGGGCTTGCCCGATGCGGTGCGGCTGCCGGAGATCACCCAGCTATTGCTGCCGCCGGCGGATAAGTGGCTCAGGGCCGCCGCGCCTTCTTTTAACTCTTCAAAACAGTCCGCCAACGGGCCGTCGTAGGACTCGCCAGGGGGCAGGATCACCAGTTGGCCGGGTTCGTAGCCGGGAATGAGGCTGGCCGCTTTCTCCGGCCCCAACTTCTGGACAACCTGGGCGCGCCATACCTTGGACTCGAAGACCCCCATTAGGATGTGGCGGACCTTGTATGCCACCAACCCGTCCCAGGGCTGCCAAGGTTCCGGAGACAGGCCCGTGATGCTGTACTCCACGGGAAGGGTATCGGTCGTCTCGATGAAGGCGTTGACACCCTCGGCGTAGGCGTCGAACATCTTCCGGGTGCGGGTGCTGACGGCTCCGTAGTCGGCGCGGGCGCTGGCCTCCAGCCGGAACCGGCGCATGAGCTTGTCCTGCTCCAGCGCCGACGGTCCCACGACCTCAGCCCATCTGCCCATCCCCCGGCGCCGGTCGTAGTCCATGTGCCAGAGCCGGTCCTGGGCGGACACGAAACCCTGAGCGAAAAATGCGTCGCGTTCGCTGGCCGCCTGGATATGGGGAATGCCGTAACCGTCCCGGTAAACGTCCACCGATGCGCCCAACCCCTTGAGGCTCACCTTGCCCGTTACGTTGGGCAGAGCGTTTTTCAAGTCTTGAGAGCTAATCATGGCCTGTTTCGGCTCCTTGCGTACCTATCGGATTGGCCGAATCATAACACAAGGCTCACCCTCTCAACGGGGGGAGACGTCAGGGCAGGGCCGTCGCGTGTTAACCGAGGGGAATTTTCAACAGGTAGTCTTCCCACCAACCGGCTTGTAGTCGTTTGCCCTGGATGCCCACTTTCAGGCTGGTTTCGTTTTTGAGCAGATTGTGGGAAATCTGCCGCAGCAGGGCCATGTTCTGCGGTGCGTGGTCCTTACGCACCCGGCATTGGTCTTCCCGAAAGGCGACGTCGAGGGTCCAGTGCAGCGAGTTCTCGATACCCCAGTGGAGGTCCAGGAGTTCCAACCAACGGGGTATGGCCTGCGCATCTGCCGATGTAGCTTGTCAGGCTTTGTTTGACTCCAAATTGTTTTGATGGTGTCGTGGGACGCCTCTTTGCCTACGACGGGCGATCTCCCGTCAGAAACGCCTCGACACCTGGTTTTCTCAGAGCCTCCAGCAAGCCCTCTTGGATGAGGATGTCCACCGTCTCTGGTTCGTCTTGGTCCAGCCTCTCCAGTTCCGCTATCCAAGCGGTGTCCTGTGCGGTAAACAGGCCGTTCTTCTTAGCACAATCCCTAGAAGGCTCGTGCAATTCGGCGATGCTGTCTTTGTCCTCTTGGGTAAGAGCCTCCTCCCGTGCTTTCCATTCATCCGGATGCTCAAACCTCTGCCACCCGAACAGAAGATCAGCGTCGACGTTTTCGTGCCCCATGTCATCAAGACACGTAATCGTATCCTTCACGGCCCTTACTACCTCAGCGTCAGCATCTCCCCTAGGGGGTGTCGTCAAAATAACTTGGTCCAGATGACCAGCGCTCGGATTTGGCAAATTGCCAGGAAAGACGCTGCGTTTTTGGCATATCGGGTGGCAACCCCCCGCCATTGCTTGAAGTCCAGGAATGAGTTCTCGACCAAGTGCCGCAGTTTGTACAGTGCCCGGTCGTAGTACCGTTGTTCCTTGCGATGGCTCCTGGGTGGTATCACCGGTTCCATCCCCTGGCCCTCGGCTTCGGCCACGATGCCGTTGGTGTCGTAGCCTCGGTCTGCCAGCAGATATTCAGCTGGGATGTCGGCGATCAGCGAATGAGCCTGCGTGCAATCCGCCACCGTACCCTCGGTCAAGATCATACGTACCGGCATGCCGTGGGAGTCCACCGCCAGGTGCAGTTTGCTGTTTAGCCCCCTTTTGTGCGGCCTATGGCTTGATTGCCTCCTCGGGCCCCAGTGCCATGAGGGTGAACCTTGATGTGGCTTGCGTCGACCATCAACCACTCAAAGTCCGGATCTTCGATGACCCGCTCCAGCAGTTGGTCCCAGACACCGCGGTCTCGCCACCGGCAAAAGCGTCTATGGGTGTTCTTCCAGTCCCCGTAATCCGGCGGCAGGTCCCGCCAGGGCGCCCCAGTACGCAGGATCCAAAACACCGCGTTCAAGAAAAGCCGGTTATCCCGGGCTGGACGCCCCCTTTTGCCTGCTCCACCAGGCAAGTAAGGTCTCAATTGTTCCCAAACCTTGTCCGAAAGGTCGTGACGCCGATGCGCTGCCGCCATACTTCAACTCCACACACTCACACTCTCCGAAATAATCTACCATCTTGTTCCTGTTTTGACGACACGCCCTAGCTCGGACTTTCCCCCAAGCCTCGTGTAAGGCGATGTACGCTTTATTTACGTCGTCTACGGACGTCAACAGGCATTGCTCCAGACGCTCAGACCCAGAGGACAGACCTTTGCACTTGAATGGACCCTCTCGAACGGAAAAGGACTTGTACTCCGCTACAATCTCCTCGCCGCAGGCAAGTTGGGCGTCCTCTGTGTCAAGGTCGGGACAGCCGCTCTTGACCTCCGCAGTAACCTGCTCACTACACCACTCGAAATACGCAATTTCATCTGGAGGGCCGAATAGTCCGAATGCCTTGCACCCGTCAAGTCCGCCCGGGTGCGCGGTGGGGGGCTCGTAGGGTGGTTCTGGAGTCGGGGTCGCGAGCGGAGGTTTGGTCGGCTGTGCCGGTTTTGGAGTCGAGGCCGGTTTCGTGGGCAGGGGTGTGGGAGTTGAAGTTGGTTTCGTGGGCAGTGGTGTGGGAGTCGAGGCCGGCTTCGTGGGCTGGGGTGTGGGAGTTGAAGTTGGTTCCACACCTGCGGACTTCGAGGATCCTTCTCCACTTACGGGGTTGGCGGTTGGGCCGCAGGCCAGCAAGAGTACGGATACAATCAGACCCGCAATAATTAACGGTTTAAACATCGACCCTCCCGTATATCCGAATTGTCAGGCTCTTTGTGTGTCTTCTCATTGATCGCACCAGTTTCCCTCTTCATAACGTGTACGCTCATGTGCGCCAATCATGCAGACTATGTGGGTTGGACCGATGGATCAATTGACGGTTTCGGACGATATGTATCCATCTTACGTAGTCATTGGTTGATATATTCCAGTTCATGGCTATCCAATAGCGATTATCACTGAGCGAGGGTTGGAAGAGCTGCCAATCTGGAATCGATTCATGGGTCTGATAATTTATGGATTCTATATCGACCGGGCGCTGTTGTATGTCGCGGCCATACTCCTGAAGGTGGTTCCATTGTCCCAGAAACTCAATACAGGTCTGACTGTGACCTCTGCCGCTAGCCATTTGCTGGGCCAACTGAGTCCAGTGTCGTCCTACATTATGATCGCGTCCATGCGAACCTGGATCGCCAGCACTATGCGGGATGGTTACAGGCTTTTGTACAGCAGGTCAACGCGGTCGAACGCAGCTAGTTTAGGCAGAAGGTAGAACTATGAACGCTGGTTATGACATTCAGAGACGTCTGTGTGCCGCCCGCGGTCCCGGATGGGCCGACGTCGCCATCGCGCCCCGACTGGGGATCGTCGTCTCAACACTCTGGCGGTGGAGGAGAGGGTTATAACTCACGGATCACCAGAACTCTAGTCCCCGGCGCCTACACCAGAGCCGCCACTACCTAGGGCGATTACGAGACCGGCGCATGCACCCTGACCATCGGCGGGCATTGATGATATGAGTGATCAGACCTCCTAGGCTCACGCTGCCTGGCTCTCCACTCGGGACAGCGGGATAATCCTGCCCGGTGTTCGGGAAGGATTCGACGTCCGCCCGCCTCCGCTGCGCGAAGACTACTGAATTAAAGTCCTCTCCTTCTAAGACGCGATTGCCTGGGCCATCAGGGTCATTCGATTGTCACTGTCGGCCAATTGATCGCGGGCGTCTCGCCATGCTTCCAGGGGCGCCATTTCCCCAGCCCTGCAATTCTCCCGAAATCTGGTATCCAGAGTACCTCCAACAATCGAAGAACCGTGGGAGAAACCATCTACCGCGGACCGTTCAGAGAAAGGGGCAATTGACCCCAAACGAAAGGCCCGCTCTTCTGAAAAGAGCAGGCCCTCCGGGTTATCACGCGGGGCGACGGCGACGGTCGAAAGCCGTCGCGGGGATGCCCGGTCTACCCCGCCGGGTTCTGGGACTTCTTGAAGGCCGGTATCACGTGCTTGCCGAACATCTCGATGGACTTCATAACGTCTTCATGCCCGACGGTCTCCGTGGCCATCAAAAACTGTAGCTGGTCCACACCGGTAGCCTCGTGGAGCTTGACCGCCTCGATACAGCTATCGGGATCACCGGCTACGATGACTCCCCGCTGAGCCAGGGTGTCGGCATCGAACTCTTCCCAAATCTTCTGGGCGAGGGCAGTACCGCCGGAGAGGTCAACCGAGCCGTTGGTCCCTGAGTCCGCCGTGACGTCCACGTAGCGGGAGAAGTTCTGGGCTAGGTGCTCCGGGACGCCGCCCCACTGGTCCAGCAACTTCGAGTAGACGTCTTTCTGGTCCTGGACGTAGGGTCGACCCGGCCCGAAGAAGGTCTTCAATGACTGGGCACACAGCTCCTTGGTCTTGGCGCTGTCTTCTCCGCACAGGCCGAAGCAGGAGCTTAGCCAGCGGTTGTTGACGAAGTTCCCCACCGGTTCGGCGTCCTTGATGGCTTCCCTATAAGCCTTGATATGAGGCTCCAGAACGGCGGGAGCGTTTACTCCCAAAGCCATGACGCCAATGCCCTTCTGCGCCGCCAACTCGTACGTGGCGGGCTGGAGGGCCGCTACCCAGATGGGAGGGTGGGGTTTTTGGAAGGGCTTGGGAAGCACCTGCCGGGGCGGTACATTCCAGAACTGGCCCTCCCATTCAAAGGTGTCGGACTCCCATATCTTGGGGATCATCGTAAGGGACTCGTCCCACATCTCCCGTGTGTTCCTGGGATCGATGCCCATCCCGGTCTGCTCGTAGGGGGCGGAGCGGCCCGTGCCGAAGTCCACCCGTCCGTGGGACAGATGGTCGACCATGGCCACACGTTCAGCGACACGAATGGGGTGGTGATAAGGTAGGATGACCACGCCGAATCCGAGTCTGATGCGCTTGGTCAACCGGCTTAGCGCACCGAAGATGACCTCCGGGCAAGGAGATGAGGAAAAGGTCGTGAGGAAGTGATGCTCGACGAACCACACCGCGTCGAACCCCATTTCATCGGCCAAAATACACTGTTCGATAGTCTCCTCGATGACCGCGTGGTCGTCCAACGTTGGCCGTTGCATTTCATAGGCCAGTGAAAATTCCATAAGTACCCCCAGACAGTATCGGGTCAGGCTCTCGCTGTGATTGCGGCCATTCTATCGGCAATCCAGGGGGCGGGCAACCGAGGGAGGGGCGTCGCAGGGTCTTTCGATTGTTCGTCTGAACTGTGATTTCTCTGATTCCGGGATTTACATGATTGGAAATCATGCGCATCCCATAATCTTGTGAATCCCGGTTTGGACAATTGGGCCGATAATCGAATGACCCTAGGGGCGTCAGGACGGAAGACCGGCGTAATCGAAGGGCATCTACGCTTTCTCCGGGGACAGAGGGCAGGGTAAAGACATCCTAATTCAACGTGCGGAGCATCCCACCGTCTATGACCACGTTGGTCCCGGTCATGTATCCGGCGCGGTCAGAAGCCAAGAAGGTCACCAAGTCCCCGATTTCTTCGGGACGGCCCAGGCGCCCCATGGGGATATCGTCGACTTTTTCCTTGAGTACGTCGTCGGAGCTGCGGCTCTGTTGCTCGGACTCGGCCTCCAGCGACGAGGCGAACCATTCGGTCTCGATTGGTCCTGACACGACGTTGTTGACTGTGATGTTAAACCGGGCCAACTCCGAAGACAGCACCTTCAGGTAAGCGACCAACCCCACCTGACTGGAGGCGGAAAGGGCGGCGTCTTCGGAGGGTTGCTTTACGTCAGTGGGCAGCCAATGGATGATCCTTCCCCATCGCTGCTGCTTCATGTAGGGGACGACTTCACGGCTGAGGCGGACCGCGCTCATGTAATTCTGCTCGAAGGACTCGCGCATCGTCTCGTCGCTGAGCTCTGAAGGGCGCTCCGATGAGCCGTACCAGACGTGTCCCACCAGTATTCCGACCTGGCCAAAACGGTTGACGGTGTCGCGCACCACCCGCCTTGCCGCCCTGGGCTCGGAAAGGTCCGCCGGTATAGCCAATACGTGGTGCTGCGAGGCGATGCGGGCCAACTCGATCTCGGTGTGGCGCAGGTCGTGTTCATTCCTGCCGCAGATGGTAACACTCGCGCCCTCCCGCACCAGGGCTGTTGCGATGGCGCGGCCGACCCCCCTGGTGGAACCACCTACAATAGCAACCCGGTCCCTCAGACCCAAATCCATGGTCCCCAACACTCCCCTTCCGAGGCTACGCCCGTATTACGTTTCGAGTCCCCTGATCGCGGTCCAAATACCTGATCGGAAGGATATAAGGCCCAGTTTAGATGACAGACTTCTCTAGCATCTCCGCGATCTCTTCTTCAGAAAACCCCAACTCGCCCAGGATCTCTCCGTTGTGTTCCCCCAAAAGCGGGGGATGCCGGTCAAGTCCGCCTGGGGTGCGTGAGAACTTGATGGGCAACCCGGTCTGCTTGATGGTGCCAAGCGTCGGGTGGGGGATCTCCTGGTACATGTCCCTGGAGAGGACCTGCGGATCGGAGAACACGTCGGCCAGATCGTTGATCGGGCCAGCCGGCACGCTGGCGGCGTTTAGCGAGTCTACCCACTCCAGCACAGGTCGTTTGTTGAATATTTCCTGGAGCAATGGCGCCAATGTTCCCCGGTTGCGGACCCGGTCGGCATTGGTGGCAAAGTCCGGATTGTCCTTGAGGTCTTCCCGTTCGATGGCTTCGCAGAACCGTTCCCATATCCGTTCGGAGCCTACGGCCAGATTCAGCAACTTGCCATCCTGGCATAGGAACGCCTGGTATGGAACAAGGGTGGGATGCGCCGCACCCAGCCGCTTGGGAGGCTCCCCGTTGGCGAAGTAGGTGGCCGCCTGGTAGGTGAGCCATGCCACCTGGGCGTCCAGCATGGAGACGTCAATGTACTGCCCCTCGCCGTGTTCGTGCCGGTGGTGAATCGCGGCCATGATGGCAAACGCCGACCACATGCCCGCGCCTATGTCGGTGACGGCAATGCCAACCTTCTGCGGTTCGCCGTCGGGTTCCCCGGTAATGCTCATCAGCCCGCCCATGCCCTGCATGATCTGGTCATAGGCCGAACGTCCACTGTACGGGCCGCCCTGTCCGAACCCGGATATTGAGCAGTAGATGATGTTAGGGTTGGCGGCCTTCACGTCGTCGTAGCCCAGCCCAAACCGTTCCATGACTCCGGGCGTGAAGTTCTCCACCACAACGTCGGCGTCCTTGGCCAGCTTGAGGAAGACTTCCTTTGCCTGTGGGTCCCGGAGATTGAGGGTGAGGCTGCGCTTGTTGCGGTTGATGGAAAGAAAGTAGGCGCTCTCCTCTTGGATGAACGGCGGTCCCCAATGGCGGGTGTCGTCACCCGTGCCCGGGATCTCGATTTTTATCACGTCCGCCCCGTTGTCTCCCAGCATCAGGGTGCAAAACGGACCCGCCAGAGCCCTGGTGAGGTCGAGCACGCGGATACCTTCAAGCGCCTTCATTACTACCGCTCCTCGGTTCCCCCAGAGGTGTCGGGACGCCCCTGGTGAGTACAGCGAAATCTCTTCTGTTCAGGTCTATTCCGTCGGAGACCACCGCGTTGGGTGCGGACCTCCTCGGCCACCGGGGGGCGGCGCACGAAACGTTGACAATGTTACCACAGGCTGGGGAGAATGGCATGTTGGGCGGTGGTAGGTAGTTGGTGCGGTGTGACTGGTCAGACTTGATGTGTCCTGCCTACTCCAAGCTCGTCATTCCGGGCTTCACCCGGAATCCAGAAACCTTTGCAACCAGCGACCTTCACTATCATTGGCATTTCTGGATTCCCGCCTGCGGAGACTTTGAATAATCCCCTCTCCCGGAGGGAGAGGGCTAGGGTGAGGGCGTCTCCCGTATCTGGGCACACTCTGGATTCTCGCTTTCGCGGGAGTCGCGGAAGGTTACGCAAAGGTCTCCCTGCGCGGGAATGACGGATTGCGGGGGCGGGACATGAAAAGAGGATTATCACAGAGATGACCGATGTGAGATTCAGCCAATCCGCCTCATCGAGTCTGAACAGTCACGGTGCGATTGCTATGTTTGTCGCGGTTGAATTAGGATGATACCCGCAGTATATGGCCTGCGATCGTCTACTCATTTAGACCCCTCCCGTTCGCTAACGTCTCGAAATATACAGGACTGGAAGTATGCGCAAGTCATTACACAATCGGTCTCTGTGGGTCATGGGCTTCATATTGTTGATCGGGGCGGTGCTCATCGCCTGCGAGGGGTCTGCCGAGCCAACCTCTGCACCTCCAGCCACAGCGGCGCCACAGGCCACGGAAGCTCCGATAACGGCTCCGCCAAGTCCAACGGATACGCCCACGCCCACGGATACTCCGGTCCCCACCAATACTCCGGTCCCCGCGGAGCCTCCGCCGAGCCCCCCGCCAACAAACACACCGACACCGGAGCCTCTTCCATCCTTTGACGGAGTATTTGTCCTCACGGTGGCGCAGCCCCAAGGGAAGAGCTTCACCGGGAAGACCGTGGAATTTCGCATCGGCGGTCTAACCGCGGCGGAAACCTCGTCTTGGGCGGAAGGCGGAGTAACCCGGTTGGCTCTCACCGCGTCTGGTAACCTCGGCAGGGTCACACCAGTGACTCCGGCGTTCACCGCCAGCGCGGCATTGCCTCTAATACGCACATCGGGACTGCTGGCTAGGCCACTAATGCAACCGGCCCCGCCCCAAATATTCGTGGGTACTGCCACGGTCAACGGCGCCGGAGTTCCCGAGGGCACGGTTGTCAGCGCGTGGGTCGACGGCGAAGCAGTACCCGGAGCAGAGGGAGCGATTGTGCCGACGCCAGACGCAACGCCCGGCGACACCGGGGGGACCGCGCAGGCCCTCGCTCCTCTGGGAGACAATCTTATCCGCGTCTGGCGATTTTACCCCCCCACCCAGTCGTGGATGTTCTTCGACCCTAGTCCCGAACTCGCCCCCTACAACACCATCACTGAATTGGAGGCGGGTGTACTCTATCAAGTGATTGTGGAAGAATCTCAAAACGCTGTCTTGAATGGGCGCGACAGAGCCTTATACGCGGCTCTGACTTGGATCGACTGGTAGGTCGGGGCTGGAATTGCCGCGCTCCATTCCCAGCCCCGCAGAGACCGCCGGAGGATAGGGTTGGTCATGCGGTGTGACTGGGCCAAGAGCGGCCCCATGATCGAATACCACGACCATGACTGGGGAGTTCCGGTGTATGACGACCGGAAGCTGTTCGAGATGCTGGTCTTGGAGGGGGCGCAGGCGGGGTTAAGCTGGGAGACGGTGCTGCGTAAGCGCGAGGGTTACCGCAACGCCTTTGACAACTTTGATCCCGGCCTGATAGCAACATACGGCCCAGACAAGCTGGAGCAACTTCTATTGGACCCCGGCATCGTGCGGAACCGCCGAAAAGTCGAATCGTGCGTTCGCAACGCCCAGGAATTCCTGAAGATACAGGAAGAGCGGGGCAGCTTCTCGGCCTACCTTTGGGATTTCGTCGACGGGAAGCCGGTGGTCAACGGTTGGACCAGCCTGGAGCTGGTGCCCGCCAACACCAGCCTTTCGGGCCGGCTAAGCAAGGACCTCCGGAAACGCGGCTTCAAGTTCGTCGGCTCGACGATTTGCTACGCATACCTTCAGTCGACCGGCCTGGTGAACGACCATCTGACGTCCTGCTTCCGGTTCGACCAGATCGCCAGTGGACTTAACCCACGAGAAGCCGACCCTCGGACCAGCTAACCCGTAGCCCCAACGTGGTTGTCGGAGTGGTCTTCCTGGGATTGAGAGTCGTCCATGCCCACCTTCTGCCGTAATATGGTCACGTAGACCCGGCTCTTTTCGCGCAAGTTCTCCAGGTAGCGATTGGTCTGGCGTGTGCGCATTCCCATGTAACGGCGAGTCACCTTTCCAGGCTTCGGCGCGATTATCAGCCCGGCGGCTGCGCCCGCTACCGCACCCGCGATGAGTCCCGATACAAACCAATTGCTCATTGCCGTCTACCTCCTATTCCAAATGGCCTGTGTACGCGGCCGTCCACAGTTCTTATTAAACCACATGACCAGTGGTTACGGCTGTCCGCGACTTGGGATTTTCTACGGGCGGACCTCATGGCGCGGCGGCGGAAGGGGTTTGAAACTGCCAACATTTCTCGTAACTGTTCAGACTCGATGGATCTTTCCCGACCCCAGCCCGTCTTTCCGGGCTTGACCCGGAATCCAGAAACCTTCGCAACCAGCGACCTTCACTATCATTGGCATATCTGGATTCCCGCCTGCGGAGACCTTTGAATAATCCCCTCTCCCTCCGGGAGAGGGTTAGGGTGAGGGCGTCCTCCGTATCTGGGCGCACTCTGGATTCTCGCTTTCGCGGGAGTCGCGGAAGGTTACGCAAAGGTCTCCGCAGGCGGGAATGATGGACTGGGGGACGGGACATGAAAAGAGGATTATCACAGAGATGACCGATGTGGGATTCAACCAATCCGCCTCATCAAGTCTGAACAGCTACCACATCTCTGTTGCCATGCTGGGCCAGGGAATATAGTATATAGACACATGAGAGGTGACCAATGCGTAGATTAGTAGTCCCGCTTTTGTTCGTTGTTATGGTTTCACTTGCGACCATTTTGCCGCCGGTCTACGCCAGCCCTGGTGACGGCGCTAAGACCGTGCTGCAGGCTTGAGTGAACGAAGAGTAGGGCCGTGAGCCCTCACTTAGGTCCTCATCAATCTGCCTAGCATAACCGCGGCCAGCCCTCGGCTAACACGCAACGGAGGCGGGCCGTCCGCCTAATCACGCGGTCAATGTCGCCCGCGCTCCCGATTGCTCCCCGCCCGACACCTCATTGCGCGCCCAGTTCATCTCTATGCGCGTTCCGCATTCCTTGTTCTCGGACCCATGACAGGAAGATAGACATGTGCGCGTCCAGAACACCAGAGCAAACTCCCAGGCCACGCCCGTCTGGCCGTGTGGCGCTGATCGACGAGCAAGACCGCGTCCTCTTGTTCAAGTGGGAGACCCTGAACGTATGGATCACGCCGGGAGGAGGCCTAAAACCGGGCGAGACCTACGAAGAAGCCGCACTTCGGGAACTCCGGGAAGAGACAGGCCTCGTTGTCTCAGCATTGGGCCCCTGGGTCTGGTCGAGAAGCCACGTGTTTCGCTGGAACGAAATGCTGTATGAAGCCAGGGAGCGGTTTTTCCTGCTGCGCACTCCACATTTCCAGGTGTCTTCCGAAGGGATGGAACCGGCGGAGCGGGAGGAGGCCAGCGCTCACCGCTGGTGGTCCCTGGACGAGCTATCATCGAGCAAGGAGGTTTTCGCCCCAAGGCGCATTGCCGAATTGCTGGCCCCGCTGGTCCAAGGCATGATCCCTGGGGAGCCCATAGAGACGGGGAGCTAGTGAGGGTGAGTTGGTGCCGGGGGAGGGACTCGAACCCACACACCCGCGAAGGTAGCGGATTTTAAGTCCGCCGCGTCTACCGTTCCGCCACCCCGGCAGTCTGGTTGGGGGAAATTACTGGAAAGCCACAGGACCGAAAGGCGTCGATACGAGGGTTTGAATCGGGTTATAAGGGCCACCGGACATTCGTAGGAGTGGGCTGGGGTTGATTTGGAGGCGACGGGCGGATTCGAACCGCCGAATAGAGGTTTTGCAGACCTCCGCCTTAACCGCTTGGCTACGTCGCCCCGATTTCAGAGACCCCGGCTTGATAGTTTTGGTGCCGAGGGCGGGATTTGAACCCACACAGGCGAATGCCCACGGCCCCCTCAAGACCGCGTGTCTACCAATTCCACCACCTCGGCCTATCGGCGAGGCACCAATTATACCACGTGTGGGGCCTGGTCACACCTGCCAACATCCGCGGTAACTGTTCAGACTTGGTGGCCGCATTGACACGAAACCGCTCATCCTGAGCGGAGCGGAGTCGAAGGGCTGGTCCCCCTCAACTCTGAACACTTACATCCGCGGTAACTGTTCAGACTTGATGTGTCCTTCCTACTCCCAGCCCGTCATTCCGGGCTTGACCCGGAATCCAGAAACCTTTGCAACCAGCAACGGTCACTATCATTGGCATTTCTGAATTCCCGCCTTCGGAGACCTTTGAATAATCCCCTCTCCCGGAGGGAGAGGGTTAGGGTGAGGGCGTCCTCCGTATCTGGGCGCACTCTGGATTCTCGCTTTCGCGGGAGTCGCGGAAGGTTACGCAAAGGTCTCCCTTCGCGGGAATGACGGGTTGCGGGGAATGACTGGTTGAGGCTGAGGGACATCGTTTGAGAATCATCATGGAGTTGACCGATGTGGGATTCAGCCAATCCCCGTGGATAATCCCGTATCGATGTCCCGCTGCCGCAACCCGTCATTTATATGTTGCGGATATTCGCTAAAAGGGTCAAATTGGGGGACATGAGGGAGGGGCGAGTCGTCCGTCATTGGGCGGACTGGGCGAAAAGCCCGCCGGCGCCTAGAAGCCCTCACCACCGGCACTTCCCCAGTCCCAAATCCGGCGCCGCCTCTGTGACCTAGTCACTGGACCGATTCATGGACCATTTCCCACAACCCCCAATGGAGTGAACCGCCCAAAATGGCCCACTCTGACTCTGAAACAAAAACCTTGCCGGCAGCCCGGAATCCACCCGCTCCCTCATCCTCCGGGCTTCGGATCCACAAACGCGACCCCAACAGCGGACTGATGAGGGATATTCAACTCCATCTCTCCCTCGTCGGTCAGGCGCCACAGCCCACTGGCTCTCGCACGCATACGGCCTTCTTCTGTCCGCTTACGGGCCAGATCGGCATCTGCGTCAGCTTGAGGAGTTATTTCGATGAATTCTATCCGCGTACCGGCCAGACAAAGCCGCCCCCGGTAAACGCCCATCCCTCGAATCCTGCCAAAATCAGGAGTGGGAACGAAGGTCTCCACTCTGGTTGCCGGGTCTAGCCAGGTAATGCCGCTCCGATATCCGGCGGCCCGCCATTTGGATGTGCCGCCCGAAGGTATCCCGGATTAGCAGGAAGCTCCGGAAGTTCGGGGGGTTCGCCGGGCCCATCCTGGCAACCGATTAGAACGGTTGCCAGGACCAGGGTCACGATCCGTAGGACTGGGTGGGGAGTTGGCCATCTCGTATTTCTCATTCCCGCCTTGCGCCCCCAACTGACTTTTCCCCCTTCCCATTCCGCGTTACACCTCTCTACCATCAATTCCACTCGATATCACCCAACATTAGCTCGCACGCAAAACCCGGTTCCCGCAAGGAGGTTATGTCCCTAAATGTCCCAGTCTGACTCAAAACAAAAACTCCAGCCTCTCCGCCCGGCAGCGAAAAACCCTTCCCAGCCTAGCCGTCCGCACGCTCGGTGAACTCATGGAATCCTTCAGCCCGGAATTCCGGCTCCCCGTCATCCGCACAGCCCTAAACTATTCCACAAAACTAAACGAACTTCGAAAACTCGGCGATGATATCCAAGCCCTCAGTAACGCCCTACCCATCGGGACTCATCAGGAGGAGTAACTATGACTCTCGGCCAAATAAAGTCCGAAATCCGCCGCCTCCAGCGTAAACTGGCCCGCCCCTTGGCTCAAGTCGCCATCCAACGCATGTCTCAGGAACTTTGCGACGAGTGGTCCTGCGCCTTGATCGAAAAGGAGCCCCTGCCGGACGCCCAACCCTTCATCCAACGGGTCGTCAAAGCGGGCTACCGTCTCTCCACATTCACCTCAGTTAGCAGTTACCTGAATGGATGCCGCAACAACGGAGAGGCCCCTCTCCTCAAACCCCTTCTCCGCGCCCTCCTGCCCTGGGCGCCCCACGAATTAAACCTGCCAGCGCCCTAAAGCCCCGGACCGCAAGAGGGCGGTTCCCAACGGCCAGTGAGAAGTTCCGTCACCCGGCAAGGCAGTCCGTGAGCTCTGCACCCCGGCCTTAACCGGAGTGACTATGGGACCGCTCAAAATGCTATTGAACCAGCCTTCGAGCCGCGAAATGCCGGAAGACACGCCGTCGTCTGCTATAATTCTGGCCGGAGTTTTCCCCAATCAATTCTTCCGCGCGTGAAGCGAAGGTAAAACCGCATGGCCGAGCCAGACAGTGTGGTCCAGCTAAAGGACCAGGCGTACAGCGTGGAGACCCAAGCTCCGGGCCTGGACGAAAACAGTCTGGAAGAGGCCCGCAGGCTCATCGGCGTCGACTACCGCGGCGCCCGTGCTACGATAGAGATTACCGAGGACAACATCCGCGACTTTTGCAACTACATGGGCAGCGAAAACCCGCTGTTTCTCGACTCCGCCCACGCTGCCGGCAGCAGATGGGGAGGAATTGTCGCCCCGCCCGCAATGGTCGGCCAGGCCATCATCGCCCCCGGACTGCGGGGCATCCAGTGGATTTACGCCGGAATCGAGTGGGAGTTCTTCGACGTCATGCGCCCCGGCGACGTAATTACCCAGCGGGGCCAACTGGCCGATGCCGTGGAAAAACGAGGCCGCGCCGTGCCTCGGATGATCCTTCAGATTAGCGACGTGACCTGCACTCGCCAGGACGGGTTCGTGGTAGCCCGTTCCCGCCCACATCACATGAGGACTCCGCGCCGCAGGGCGAGCGGAGGCATGAACTACGAGGCCCAGCCCCAACGCTGGTCACCGGAACAATTGGCCGCCGTCGAGCAAGAGCAGCTAGCTGAAAAGGTCCGGGGCAACCTTCCCCGGTATTGGGAAGACCTAGCCGAGGGAGACGAGATGGCCCCGGTAGTCTACGGCCCCCTACGGATATCGGATATCGCATTCACGGGCAGCTTCACCGATTCCGGGGCCCTCAACGCGGAGGCCGTGGCCCACAACGGCGCCCACGTGTACCAACTCCACAACCGGCGCAGGCACCCGGCGGACACCTATGTCAACCCCGAGACCGGAATGCAAGACCATCCCCACCGGGGCCACTGGGAAGGGTACATGGCCAGGGAGGTCGGGATGCCCGGAGTGTATGACATGGGGCCGCAACGGGCTTCCTGGCTCTGCCGCTACTTCACCGATTGGATGGGAGACGACGCATTCCTGACCCGCCTTTCGGCCTTCCTGCGAAAGCCCAACGTCGTCGGCGACGTTACCCGGATCAGGGGCCGTGTAGAACGCAAGTGGGTTGAGGCAGGACGCCACCTTGTAGAGTGCGGCGCGTGGGCCGTCAACCAAAGGGATGAGATCACCATGCCCGGAAATGCGGTGATCTCCCTGCCCTCCCGGGCCGGCCGATGACCCTCTCCCCTGGGGCGGACCCGCCCATCGGTCCCGCCGAGTTGGCCGAAGCCCGGTCGATGATCGGCGTTCCCCTGCGCCGAGTCCCGCACAACACGCTGGTCAGCCATCCGGCTATCAACCGGTGGGTCAAGAGCATCGGAGACCGGAATCCCCTGTGGTTGGACCCCATCTATGCTGCTACAAGCGTGCTGGGCAGGACGGCTGCCCCGCCCCTTTGGTTGTACTCCGTTGACGACACCGCTCCGTCTTTGAAACTTCCGGGGCTCCACGTTCTATACGGTGGAGTCTCCTGGGAGTTTCGAAGGTGGCTCACCCCTGGCGAAAGGGTTTCCGCCGAATCGCGCCTCCTGAACGTAGAGGAAAAACATGGCCGGTTCTGTGGCCCAATGTTCCTACAGACCTTCGAGACCGCCTATTCCGACGGCGCTGGCAAGCCCGTTGCGAGAGCCGAGTCCACCATCATTCGGACCCTTCGCAACGCCGCGGTCCATGCAGGCAAGTACAGCGAAGTTCAAAAATACGTGTTCAGCCCGGAAGAGGCCAGAGCGGTGGAAGACGCTTACGACTCGGAAGGGGTCCGGGGACCTGTGCCGAGATATTGGGACCGCCTCAGTCCGGGCGACACCTTGCCCGCAATCGTCCGCGGTCCGCTGACCTCGGAAGAAGTGATCCAGTTCATTTGCGCCACCAGGCCGGCCCTTGGTTTCAAGCAGTTCTTGCGCCACCGGCGGCATCATCCTGATGCGGCGTTTCCGGACCCCTCGACCGGCTCATGGGAGAGTTGGGAATCATCCATGGTGCGGGACGACGTGGCACAGGCTTTCGGCTTCCCGGCGGCGCACGATGCGGGAATCGACAGGGTTTCCTGGGTAGGCAACCTGTTGACCAACTGGATGGGCGATCAGGGCTTCCTGTCCTCTTTGAGAGTGTCTTTGGTCCTGCCCAACATCTACGGCGACGTGACATGGTGTCTTGGAAGGGTGGAAGGGCTGCGCCGCGAGGGCGGACGTCACCTGGCCGACCTGTCGGTGTGGTGCGAGAACCAGCGCGGCCAGCGGACCGCTCAGGGAGAGGCCACCGTGGTCCTGACACGGCGCAGGACTCCCTGAAGGTTTCCGTCAGGGCGCTTTAGACGGGTTTGGCCCATATCCATTCCGCGCTGTTTCCAGGGAGCGGGAGATATCCCCCTTAATCCCCCTTTCGCGAAAGGGGGAGACGCGGGAATGGCCGCACTTTCCCGAACGGGAGAGGAATCTAAAGCCCCCCTTTGGCGAAAGGGGGATTCCTCTTCCCTGATGAAAGGTGGGGTAAAGGGTCTTGGCCCCATCCTGGGATTGATTGCGGGGGTGGAGTGGGGTTTCTGGTTGGGCAGAGGTATTGAAAAATGCAGACGCCCCGGCAAAACCGGGGCGTCTGCAAATGGCCTAACTCCGTTGGGTTGCGGGCTTAGAACGCGCCGTAGCCGTCCGCCCGGATACAGGCCGCCCAGTGGTTGGACGCCACTTCCCTCAGCTCCGGTAGGTACCTCTGACAGTCGTCGTTGGCTATCGGACACCTGGGGTGGAACACACACCCGCTCGGCGGGTTCAGCGGGCTCGGCACCTCTCCCGTCAGCAGGATCCGCTCCCTTTGCGCGTCGATGACCGGGTCAGGTATCGGCACCGCCGAGAGCAATGCCCGCGTGTACGGGTGGACCGGGTTCACGTAAATCTCGTTCCGCTCCGCCACCTCCATCAGCCGTCCGAGGTACATCACCCCCACCCGGTCGCTGATGTGCCTCACCACCGACAGGTCGTGGGCGATGAAGAGGTACGTAAGCCCGAACTGCTCCTGCAGGTCTTCCAGCAGGTTGATGATCTGCGCCTGAATCGACACGTCCAACGCCGACACCGGCTCGTCCGCCACGATGAACTTCGGCCCCACTGACAACGCGCGCGCAACCCCGATCCTCTGCCTCTGCCCCCCGCTGAACTCGTGGGGGAACCTGTCGGCCATGTACGGGTTCAGTCCCACGTTCTGCAACAGGTCCGCAACCCGTTCTCTGTATTCGGCCTTCCCCCGCACTAGGCCGTGAACGATCAACGGCTCTCCGATGATGTTCCCCGCCGTCATCCTCGGGTTCAGCGAGCTGTACGGGTCCTGGAAGATCACCTGCATCTCACGCCGCTTCTCCCGCATCTGCCGCGTCGACAGGCTCGTCAGGTCCTGCCCTTCGAACAGCACCTGCCCTTCCGTTGGCTTGTATAGCTGCAGGATGCACCGCCCTGTCGTCGTCTTCCCGCAGCCGCTCTCTCCCACCAGCCCCAACGTCTCTCCGCGCTTCACCGTGAAACTGATGCCGTCCACAGCCTTGATGTACGCCACCGTCTTCTGGAACACCAATCCCGAACTCACCGGGAAGTACATCTTCAGATCTCTTACTTCCAGCAGAACCTCATCGTCCGTGCTTGCCGCTGCTCCCTGCGCCTGGGTCTCTGGCGTCGTCGTCATCGCTAATCGTTCTCCCCTGCCTGCTGTTCAGCCGCTGCCGCGGCTTGCATTTCCGCAGCTTGCATCTCAGCGGCTTCCATCGCCGCCGTCTCTTCTTCCACTACCAAGCCCCGCTCCCTGCGGTACTCTTCCACCAGCGCGTCCATCTCCTCGATCCGCCAGCACGCCGACCAGTGCCCGTCTCCCGCCACCATCAACGGCGGTATCTCCTGCGAGCACTGGTCCACCGCCCACCGGCACCGGCCACGGAAGGAGCACCCAGGAGCCAGGTTCACCAGGTCCGGCGGCTGCCCTTCGATCGGGTCCAGCTTGGCCCGCCTAGGCTGGTCCAGCCTCGGCACTGAGTTCAGCAGCCCCACCGTGTACGGGTGCATCGGCTTCGAGTAGATCTCCTGCGCCGTCCCCCGCTCGATGATCTTACCGGCGTACATGATGTTCACACGGTCCGCGTACCGGGCCACCACTCCCAGGTTGTGGGTGATCACTATCAGCGCCACCCCAAACTCGCTGGTCAGTGACTTCATCAGCTCCAGAATCTGCGCCTGAATCGTCACGTCCAACGCCGTCGTCGGCTCGTCGGCGATGATCAGCTTTGGGTTGCAACTCAATGCCATCGCGATCATCACGCGCTGGCGCATCCCCCCGCTGAATTGGTGCGGGTACTGCTTGATTCGACGCTCAGGGTCGGGAATGCCCACCCGCGCCAGCAGGTCAACCCCCTCACGGCGCGACTCGTCACGGTTCATCCCCATGTGCAGTTGCAGCGTCTCAGTTAGCTGCTTCTCCACCGTCAACACCGGATTTAGCGACGTCATCGGCTCCTGGAAGACCATCGAGATCTTCCCGCCTCTGATCTGCCGCATGTCGTCCATGTCGATCTTCAAGATGTCTTCGTTTTGGAAGAGTATCTCCCCGTCGACGATCCTCCCCGGCGGGTCCGGGATCAGCCGCATCACCGACAAGGCGCTTACGCTCTTGCCGCAGCCGCTCTCCCCCACCAGCCCAAGGGTCTCGCCCTCTTCAAGCTCATACGAGACCCCGTCTACCGCCTTCACCACACCCTCAAAGGTGTAAAAGTAGGTCCTAAGGTCTCTTACCTCTAGCAGCTCTGCCAACTAGACCTCCTCGCGGGACCTCGCCGCCCTTCTTTTTCGTGTTGGGTATCGGAAACCTGTTTGGGGACCAAGGTAATCAATGTTGTCCGGGCGCATTCGCCCGGCCTTGAATCTGCCGAAATATATACTATCACTTGTCACCAAGTCAATACCGACCTACTTGGTGATAACAGGGCCGAGGGATTATCAGAGTATATTGCACCGTTTAATCAGCCGCACGGCAATTCCAGTCGTCATGAGGGTAAGCGTTGCACCAGCGCGGGGGGATTCCGGGCGTGTCAAAACATCTCCTGTCATTGAGATGCCTCCCATTAACCGGCGAATTGCGTTGCAACTTGTGCCCGCGACTAACTAGAATTAACGTGGTAGACGATCTTCCCTGCCGCTACTCGCGGCCCAGTCATTCTCCGGGCAACAAGAAGGCGGATAGCATGATTAAGCGTTCATTTCGGTCACTCTACGGGCTGACGTTGATACTAGCCTGCGTGGCTCTGGCGTCGTTTCCGGCCTGCTCCTCCACCGATGATCCGGCGGACGGAGGAGTCCAGCCGCCCTCTTCAGACCAGTCGAACGCGTCCGTTGCACCGGATGCCAGCGCCCCGGAGCAGACCGCCCCTACCCCCGAGGAACAGTCCATGGCCAGTCCGCGGACCTCCGATGGACGTCGCGGGGGACGCCTTGTCCTGCGTTTCTCCGACCCGCCGACCCTGGACCCTCATCTGACCACCGACAACGTTTCCGGCGAGTATGTCCAGGAAGTATTCGCAGGGCTGGTCACCATCAGCCCCGATATCGAAATCGTACCCGACATGGCGGAAGACTGGGAAATCACTTCCGACGGGCTGAGGTACACCTTCCACATGCACCCGGAAGCCAAATTCCATGACGGGACTCCCGTCACGGCTGAGGACTTCCGTTGGTCTCTGGAGCGTGCCGCCGACCCGGCTACCGAGTCTCCGGTCGCCGAGCAGTACCTGAGCGACATCGTGGGGGTCTCTGGCAAGGTCAGGGGGGAAGCAACATCGATTTCCGGTCTCAGCGTAGTTGATGATTCGACCATCGCGATTACCATAGACGCGCCAAAAGCCTATTTCATCGCCAAGCTCACCTACCCGACCGCCTTCGTCCTGGACCGGGATCACGTTGAGGCCAACCCCGAAGATTGGCTGTTCAGTCCAAACGGTTCCGGTCCATTCAGGCTGGACCGGTATGAGCAGGGCGAGGTGATGATACTGGGCCGAAACGATCACTATCACCCAGGTCCTCCCTTCGTCGACGAAGTGGAACTGATCCTGAGCGGCGGCGACTACATGTTGATGTATGAGAACGATGAAATCCACGTCACCGGCGTTGCCCTTTCAGACCTGGAACGCCTCCAGGACACGTCTGATCCACTTAATGCCCAACTAGTCACCGCTCCCTCTTCCTTCAGCACCTCATACTATGGGATGAACGTCAACGAACCTCCCTTTGACGACCTGAAGTTCCGGCAGGCCATCAACTACGCCGTCAACAAACAGGAGATCGCCACGGCCGTTTTGCAGGACCTCAACCTGCCTGCCAAGGGTGTCATCCCCCCGAGGTTTCCCTCTTATAATCCCGACCTCCGAGGGTACGACTTCGACCCGGTGAAAGCCAAGCAGCTTCTTTCAGAGTCCCGCTACTCCGACGTGGACTCCCTCCCTCCGATTGTGCTTTCGATCCCCGGGAGTTTCGGGGCCACGGTCGGTCCAAGCACCGAGGCAATGTTGAAGGCGTGGGAAGTCAATCTGGGGATTCGCGTCGACATCGAGCACACGGAATGGGCGACTTTCCTGCAAGACCTGAACCAACGGAGGTTCCAGTTCTTCGCAGTAGCCTGGGGGGCGGACTACCCGGACCCGGAAAACTTCCTGGACATCCTGTTCCACAGCGAGAGCGAGAACAACCATACCGGCTACAACAACCCGGAAGTGGACTCGCTGCTGGAGCAGGCCAGGGTCGAGCCAGACCAGACCAGGCGGTTCGAGCTCTATAACACCATCGAACAGAAGATCGTCGACGAAGCTCCGTGGGTGCCCCTGTGGCACAGCCGCGAACGCAAGGTGCTAATCAAACCGGAGGTCAGGGACTACTTCCTCGTGCCGATGACCATCCCGAAGTTCCGGTTCGTGTATTTCGAGACCAACTAACAGTTCCAGGCGTACTTGGCTGTCTGGACGGCCCTAGGGCGGTTCCCGGGGCCTTCGTTATTCCGGACTGCCTGATGGCAATTGCTTCTCGGGCCGGACCCAAAGAGTGGACCCATCGGTGATGATCTCCACCGTGCCGTGTTGGTCTGTCCGGTATACTCCTTCGGCCCCGACCGAACCTTCGAGCCGATCAATTACGTTGGAGGCCGGGTGCCCGAAGCTGTTGTCTTCACCGGCGGAGACCACCGCAACCAGTGGTGAAACCCGGTCTAGAAAAAGCTGAGTGGTTGACGTCCCGCTGCCGTGATGGGAGACTTTCAACACCGCGCTGTCCAGGTCAAGCGAGTTCCGCGCAAGGAAGCCTTCCGCCTCTGCCTCGATGTCCGCGGCGAGCAAGAATCGGGCCCGGTCGTAGGACAATCGCAGCACTACGGAATCATTGTTGCGGTCTTTGGGGGGCCGGATACCTTCCACGCGTTGGGGGTTCAGCACATCGATTGCCACCCCTGGTTCCAATTCAACTTGGAAACCGCTTTCGACATCGATTCTTGGGATACCCCGCCGGTCAAGAACGGCCTGCCACGGTGTGAACCTGGGGCTATCGGCCATCCGATGGCCTACCATTAGAGCGCCGACGGAGTACCGCTCCAGGATTGCAAACAACCCTCTGCTATGGTCGTCGTCCAGGTGAGTTAAGACTACCAAGTCCAGGCTCCGGTCACCCAAGGGCAGCTTCCCACTCAAGGACTCAGCCGCGGACTCCGCACCCGGCCCGCCATCAACCAGAACCTGTTTTCCGCTGGGAGTTACGATCAGCGTGCTATCCCCCTGTCCCACGTCGAGGAAGTACACCCGGAGGTTGCCGTCTGGCCTTGATAGTAGCTGCGACCACAGGACGGACGCGCCCACCACAAGGGCAACCGACAGGAGCATCAGGCCTGCTGGCGGAGCCGCCCGCCTGACCGGACGCTGTCCATCCTCCGCCATTAGCTCGGTAGGGTCCGGGACCGTGGCCCTCAGTTTCCAATTGGCCAGACGACCGGGAAGGAGCAACAACCCGGCAAGCGCCGCGTACCAGACCCAGATCAGAGAAGTACCCGCCCATGAGACCGGAGCCGTCACTGCGGGCATATTCGAAGTCAAAGACAGCAAGTAGGAGATGGGCAGCCAGGCAATCCAGCCGAGACCCTGGCCTATGATCGGGTGGACAAGGCCCCCGATAGCCGTTGCCACCGAACCGATCAGGATGAATGGCAATGCGGGCATCGCCAGCAGCGTGGTCACGATCCCGAGGAGCGGCACGCGGTTGAAGTTGAAGGCGATCAGCGGCCAGGTTGCCAGAGTTGCCGCCACAGAGATTATCAGGGCCGGGGCCAGCCAGCGGGCCGTTTGCCAAATCCACTGCCGCCACGGGTCCGCCAGCCTCACGCGCTCTTCCATCCTCTCGGCGGCCCTGGCCTGGTAGGGAAGCGCCAGTGCGATTCCGGCCATTGCCGTGAAACTAAGTTGGAAAGAAATCTGTCCTAGGACTTTAGGGTCTATGGCAGCCATCACACCGGCGGAGAGGGCCAACGCGGGAAGGATGCTCCGGGGCCGCCCCAACGCTAGGGCAGCCAAATACACGCTGCCCATTACCGTCGCCCGCACGACCGACAGTGGAAGCCCGCTTATCAGGGCGTACAGCCAGATGGCCAACAACGGTACAAGGAGGTACGCACCCCGGCGGCGTCCCAGAGCCAGCCCTCCAAGCGTCAGGGTCATCACCAACAAAATCCCAACGTGCAAACCGGAGATGGCTAAGAGGTGAGCCGCGCCGGTGGCGCGAAAGTTCCCGGTGACGTCCTCAGGAAGGGACTCTCTGCGACCCAATAGAAACGCGTTGGCCAGCGCGGATTGCGGTTGGACCAGTCCTTGATCGAGACTGGCCGACAGTCTGCCCCTCACGTCGAATATCCAAGCCATCGCCCGTGTGACCGGCGGGCGGCGCTGGAGTGGCAACAATTCGGTCTCCCGCACCCACAGGAGCCCGGATATTCCCTGGCTCGAGAGGAAAGCCGAGTAATCGAAATCTTCCAATGGTGCCGGACGCTCAAACGTCCCTCGAATCCGGACCAAGGTACCGTAACGAATTGGGTCCGTACCTTGACCCGCCGTTTGGGGATAAGGTGTGGACACGTAGGCGAGCACCTTGCCGGAGGCGGGAACAGGACGCATGGAGGACTCAGAGGACTCAATGAAGGCAATGGAGTCGACGGCCAGCTTGAACCTGGTATGCCGGTCGAGGGTTATGGGGTCGTCGACTATTCTGCCTGTGAGCGTGACGTTTTGACCGTCTCGAACAGGGAACAGGTCCACCGGGCCGGACGAGGCTCCGACGTGCAGCAGTCCCAGGAGGCCTACCGCGGCCAACAGGGCGGGCGTTACAGGTCTATGCAGAAGCCTGAGCATAAACCCAACGGGCGGACAGGCTAAAAGGAGGAGCAAAAACGGTAATGCGGGTGCGTCCAGACGGAGGCCAAGACCGAGTCCGGCCAGCCAAGCCGCCGTCAGCAGAGCCAGTTTCATCGGGGCCAACCAACTTCGAGACTGCGCCGGGTCAAAGACTTCAACTGTCTCGATTCGGTGGTCCGGCGTAACACCGGCGTATGGGGCGTATCGTTGGCTAACCCGAACATTGGCAGGCTATTGCCGCTTAGACGCCTTCTACCGGGGAGGGCCTACCGTGACAAGGCCGCGAAGTTGCTCGTAAATACCGTCGGCTATCCCCTGCACATCGAGGATATCCTCCACTGAGGCGAACGGGCCGTTGCGCTGGCGGAAATCAACGATAGCCTGGGCTCGCACAGGGCCGATTCCGGGCAGGGAATCGAGCGAGTCCAAGGTGGCGGTATTGAGATCAATTAACGGAGACTCGGACGAGGACTCAGATTCCCCGGGGAGGGAGGGGTTCAGGGGTACAGCGGCCTCGACCACCTCGGGCCGGGGGGTCTCACCCAACCTCGAAACATGGTAGTACCCTTCGTCGCGCACCTTGTTGGCCAGGTCGATGGTTTCCAGGTCCGCGCCTTCGACCACACCGCCAGCGGCGGACAGGGCGTCTTCGAGGCGGTCTCCCTTGTTAAGCTCGTAGACACCGGGGCGCCGTACTGCCCCGCTAACGTAGACCTTGATTGGCCCACCTGTGGAGACCGGACCCGCGGAGAGTTGTTCAACCGAAGCGGCGGGCTCGGGGTCAGGCGGGGGCGTGGGTATTTTGATCTCTATAGCAGAGTTATCGTCGGAACCCGACACCAATAGACCTGCCGCCGTTAGCACTAACCCGCCCGCCAGTACTGCGAGGCCTGCCACGGCGAAGATAGCGGTTTTACCCAAGCTGCTTCCCAACTCCCCACACCCTCACTACGCTGGCCCTGAGGCCAAGCTAATCATTCGATCCCCAGCCGGATGACCTAAAACAACGCCAATCGCCGGAAGAACCGAATGCCTCTTAGACCGAATATTACCAAAGGAAACCCTGGGAGGCTACCAGCCAGGTTTGAGTTACATATCGTTGGCGGCTCGCGGGCGAATGCGACCGGAGCTTAGAGTCTCAGGGCCGGGGCCGTACACCCAGGTGATGTCGCGGGTCCTCGGGGCGTTTGCGGCTGAAAGAGCCCGTCGGCGTACTCCCGCGCCTTTCTCACACGCTTATGTTGTAGACACGGGCTGCGGTGTCGTGAAACATGGCGGCGCGTTCTGATGCCGAGTATCCGTTGGAAAGGCGTTTGAAGGCGTTAAACAGCACATTGTAGGAGTAAGAAGGCTTGTCCACGGGGAAGTTGCTTTCAAACATGCACCTATCCGGTCCGAACTGCTGGATGCAATGCTCCATGAGGGGACCTAGCGCCCCGGCCAATTCTTCCGATCCGATGGGGGTTTCGCGGTCGTGCCAGTAGTAGCCATAGCGAAGTTGGCCAACGCCTCCCAATTTCATCACGATGTTGGGACACTGGGCCACTGCCTCCACGCCTCTCCTCCATGCGGGGAGGACTTCGCCGTCCCGGTTAGCGTAAGGGCCGACCCGGACCAGCCCGCCGATGTGGTTCAGGACTATAGTCAGCTCAGGCACGGCGCGGGAAAACTCGGCCAACTCAGATAGCTGGTGGAAGTAGAGCGAGTTCTCCAGCAGCAGCCCCATTTCGGCCAGTACCCTGGCCCCGGCGCGGTAACCGTCGGTAGACAGGACTCCCCGGATATCCCGGTTGGCCAACTCCGGGTTTTCGTCCCAACCAACCGCGTGACGCACGCCTCGAAAGCGGTCTGGGCTGGCGGCCTGCAAGGCTTCCAACACTGGGCGTGCCGCGGCTCCAAGTTTTAGATCGGCATGACCAACGATGGCCGCGGCGGCGCGGGTGGGTCCATGACTGCCGGTGGCGCTTTCACTTGCTATGGTCTCGATGAACTCAACCTCTCCCACCGGCCTCATTTCCTCGGGGCCCGTCTGGCGGTATTCGGACCGCGCCTCGATGAACACCGTGGAACGCACATTGTGGCCGCTGTTGACGTCGGCAGCCAGTTCCTGCAGCAGGTAACTTTGGTAGTGGACAGGTTCGGGACGGGAAACCCAAAAATGGTGGTGGGGGTCGCAGATCGGTATATCGGGCTCAAGGGTATTTTCAGGGGTCTTGGCGAGCCAGTCGGGGCCTCCGGAAACCATGGCGCCCTCCATCTGAGTATTTGACCTTAGGTGTTTGACGGGTGTTTGGCGGCCCAATAATACCACGCGGCCCACAAGTGGCTTCCGCCGGTTAACCCCGGAGCAGGTCACCTCCTGGATTCCGCGTCACCCGTCGAGAGCGGACAGATCACCATTACTGGCGAGGCCAACGCGGAGACCTGCACGTGGTCTCCCTTTCTTGACGCTGCGCCCAACTCTATCTATCCTTTGGTGGCATTCCGTCGAGCGAGCCCTCGACAGGAGAGCTGGATTTGCGAGCAACCGTTACCGCTTGCGATTCGGCCAACGTCGATGTCGATAATGAGTTAAACCTATCCCCCATAGCTCTCCGAGGATAACTTTGGGGTGAGGAGCAACGCTCAGTTGCACGGTCAACTGGGCCGGGTCCACCGGCGGACCCACGTCAGGCAAAGCTGCGTGGGTGGTACTGGATGTGCACAAGGATCGCAGAATCCAAGGAGGATACAGATGGCACGGATGACAGGCGCCAAATTCATGGCTGATACCCTGAAGGCTTACGGAGTTACACATGTGTTTCTGGTTCCCGCCATCCTTCGCCGGGCCCTGGCTGAGATGGACCTCATCGGAATCAAGAGAGTAATCACTCACGGCGAAAAGGCCGCCGCCTACATGGCGGACGGCTACGCCCGAGCCTCCAACCGGCCTGGGATTTGCATGGCCCAGTCGGTCGGAGCGGCGAATTTGGCGGCGGGAATGCAGGACGCCTACCTTGGCTTGGCTCCCGTCATCGCCCTCACCGGCCACAAACGCCAAGACGAGCAGTACCGGAACGCCTACCAGGAAATCGATCACTCCAATCCTTTCGCTTCGGTGACCAAGTTCAGCGCCGTGGTGGAGAACGTGGAGCAACTGCCGCGGTTGCTGCGGCAAGCTTTCCGCGAGGCTACAACCGGAGCGCCAGCCCCGGTCCACTTGGACATCCAGGGCATGTCCGGTGACATAGCCACCGAGGCCGAAGCTGACCTGGAATTCATCATCGAAGACTCGTTTATGCAGCGTCCCGCCTTCCGGCCCGAGGCAGACCCGGAGAGCGTGCGTCAAGCGGCGCGGGTGCTGTCAGGAGCGCAACGGCCGGTCATTGTGGCCGGAGGCGGCGTTACCTCATCCCAGGCAGAGCGAGAGGTCGTCGAACTTGCTGAGATGCTCTCCATCCCCGTCGCTACCTCCCTCAACGCTAAGGGCGCCATCCCCGACGACCACCCGCTTGCGGTGGGCGTGGTCGGGTCTTATTCTCGCTGGTGCGCCAACCGGGTTGTACACGAGGCCGACCTGGTGGTGTTCGTCGGCAGCCATACCGGCAGCCAGGTCACCAACGAATGGCGGATTCCGGCTCCCGGTACGCCCGTGATCCAGATCGACATCGACCCGTCGGAGTTGGGTCGCAGCTACCCCGCGCAGGTGGCGCTACACGGTGACGCCAAGGCAACCATGCGGCGGCTGATAGAGGCTCTAGAACCCATCGGACGCCCGGACTGGACTGACCGGGCTCAACAGTTGGTGCGGGAATGGCGCGAGGATGTTGCTCCCAGGGCCAATTCCGAAGCGGTGCCCATTATCCCGGAGCGCCTATGCACCGAGATCACCAACTTCCTGCCCTCCGACGCTATGCTGGTTGCCGACACCGGCCATGCGGGCATCTGGACCGGCAGCATGATCGATCTGAACCAACCCAGCCAGAGCTACATTCGCTGCGCCGGTTCCCTTGGTTGGGGGTTGTCGGCGGCGATGGGCGCCAAATGCGCCGTGCCCGACCGGCCCGTGCTGTGCTTCAGCGGCGACGGAGGGTTCTGGTACCACATCGCTGAGTTGGAGACCGCGGCCCGGAACAACATAAACGTGGTCACGGTAATCAATAACAACAGCGCCCTGAGTCAGGACCAACGGGGCGACCACAGGGCCTATGAGGGCATGGACGGCGGCGCGCCGGAAGAACTCTGGCGGTTCAGCAACACCGACTTCTCCAAGGTGGCGGAGTCCATCGGTTGCTTCGGCATCCGGGTAGAACGCCCCGGCGACATCCAGAGCGCGTTGGAACAGGCCTTCGCATCGGGACGGCCCGCAGTGGTGGACGTGGTTACCGACCAGCTAGACAGCCTTGCCCCGACGCCCTGGGCTCCGTAGGAGCATCACCGGCTTGCCTTCCAACTCAAAGACGGACTTTCAGGTCATTCGAAGAACCCGACATACCGGACATGGTTTGGACCAGAGGCGGTGCGTGGTTGAGCGATGGAGCTTCAATCCGGAAGCGGCATCGAAGAGGCAGTCCCAGCGGTTTCTATCGTCGAAATGTCAGGCTGTGGAGTTCTTGATCAGAGATTTCCTGATAGTTTCAGTACCCTTGTCCGAAGTCGGTCCCCAGGCTAACAGCAACTCCGGCGCGCGTTCTAGGCCCCGTCGGGTACACCAGCCATCCGATTCCTAGATTTGGCTGGGGATCGAGGATTCGAACCTCGGATACCTGAGCCAGAGTCAGGCGTCTTACCACTAGACTAATCCCCAGCGAAAAGTGAGAGGCGTAGGCCGAGAATTTGGGGTGAAGCTGGAAGCTTGGCGACTCTTTACATTGTTGTCTTCTTTAATGGTAGATACCAGGCTGCTACCGTGTCAAGAGCGGGATTCCAGGGTTGACCGCCATTGTTGGCGGTGTGGCTGCCCAGGGTTTACGGATTCGCCGAGAGCCCCGGCAAATAGGCTAAGCGGCTGTTACTAACCTGGCTCGGCGGGGACCCCCTTCGCCTCCTGGGACGACGGCGTGCCTCGAAAGGCTGGGCGGAGTAGAATGTCATAGAGGGCTGCCCCCACCGGCCCGCCGATCAACGGACCAACTATGTACGCCCAGAACCCCGAAGACGGCCCGGGGATCGCTATCTCTCCCCAGCCAGCGAAGAAGGCCACCAAGCAAGCGGGGGCCGAAATCCCGTGCAGGGTTCCAGCCGCCCATGGTCAGGGGTGCAAACACGCTGATTATGGCCGCGACGGTGGCTCCGATGAGTACCGGGCTCAGGAAATTCGCCGGCCGGCTCCCGTTTCTGCGGTCCACCAGGGCGAAGATCACCAGGACCAACACCGCGGCGCCAACCCCCTCCACCAACGCCGCCATCGGGGCTGAAACCAATGCGCGGGCAGATTCATCCGTGCCGATGATAGCCGGGTTGGGAAAATACTCTCCGAACAGCATTCCGGAACGCTGGCTCCCCGGTCCGCCCCGGACTAACCCGTTTTCCGACTCGAACCGCGCTATTAACCTGCCGTAAAAAGTAAGAACGGTAAGCCCCGCCAGCGCCGACCCGGTTAACTGGGAGGCCCAGTAGGCGGGAATCCTGGAAAACGGGAACTCGTCGCGCCGAAATATGGCGAAGGCCAAGGATACTGCGGGGTTGAGGTGCGCTCCCGAGATTGCGGCGGTGACGTAGATTGCCAGGGTAACGCCAATCCACCAGACTACCGCCACCTGCCATAGACCAACCTGGGCGCCGGAGAGCACCGCTGCGGCCACTACCCCGGTGCCTATAGTGACCATCAAGTAGGCCCCGACAATCTCGGCAATGCAAGATTGGAGCAGCCGTATGATGGGACGAGTGGCCCTGGTGCGGGGATGTCCGGCGGGGGAAACCGTTAAGTGCGGGGTTGGGACAGACTTGGGCTCCGGGTTGGGTCGTGGGTTGGTTGTGGCCCGGTCAGCCACAGCTACAACTACTCCCGCACATCGCTTTTGCGGGCAGGTCTCGGCGGTTGGACATGTCGGTCAAGAACGATTGGAGAATTGCGAACACAGGTGGGTTGATGGAGTAGTAGAGCCACCGGGCGTCGCGCAAGCCCCGGCGCACTTGGATGAGGCCTGATTCACGGAGCTTGCGAAGGTGGTGCGCCAACAGGCTGGGTGAGACTCCCAGTTGCGCTTCTAGTTCGCAGACGCATAGCTCGTTGTCCATGAGAAGCCGGAAAATTCTCAGCCGGTTGGGTTGGCCCAATACGGAGAAGTATCCTGCGATGCGGGCGTCGTCGGCAATTGTGCCGGTATCAATCGCCGGGAATTTGGGAGGATCCAGGAGGGTTAACGGGATGATAGTAGTCATGGCTTTGCGTAAAACCGGTCCTGGAGTGGCCGCAATTTAATTCAACAATTATTGAAATACTATCTCTGCCGGATTATGAATGCAACAGGAAGCGAATTGCTAAGCACATGCCCGCGCCCGCAGTCTCTCGATTTGCCTTGACAACATTGGCCTTTTGTACCAGAATCCCCATGCAATTGAAGCTATCCAGGTGTCCCCGGTGGCGGTGTTGGGGTAGCGGCTAGAAATGCCGCAGAGAACAAAACGTTTGACTTGGGGTACGTTAGATGACAACAACAACGGCGGGTAACGAGTCAAAGATCACAGTTGGAGGCACCGAGGTCCAGATGTTCTCCGGTGGCTCCGGGCCTCCCCTTCTCTACTTACACGGTGCGGGGGGGAACGCAGGTTGGCAGGGTTTCCACGAGACTCTATCCCAGAAATACACTGTCTACGTGCCTTCTCTACCGGGATTCAACGGCACACCACGTCCTGAATGGGTCTCCACCATCCCCGACCTGGCCCATTTCACCCTGCGGATGGGCCAGACGCTGGGGCTGAACGACTACATTCTAATGGGCTCATCCATGGGCGGCTGGCTGGCGGCTGAAATCGCGGCCATGGGCGATCATAACATCAAAGGTCTCGTCTTGATCGATCCGGCGGGCATCCGCCCGAAGGCGGGAGAAATCGCCGAGATATTCATGGTGTCGGGGCAGACTCGGGCCGGGATGCGATTCCATGACCCATCCCAGGTCGCCAACATTGAGGAACTCACAAGGGAGATGACTCCCGAGGAAGTGGCCACCGACCACGCGAACCGTGAGATGGCATCGCGTCTTTGCTGGAAGCCCTACCTGCACAATCCCAATCTCTCTCACTACCTGGCCAAGGTCCAGACCCCCGCTCTCATCGTGTGGGGGCGGCAGGACGCAATCATCCCCGTCGAATGCGCGGCGCTGTTCAACGAAGCGATCCCGAACTCCAGGGTGAGCATCATAGATAATTGCGGACACTCTCCTCAGGTCGAGAGGCCCCAGGAGTTCGCTGCGGCTGTGGATGGGTTCCTGTCCGGCCTGAGCTAACCCACTCCACCTGCATCCATCGACTAAAGCAGTTGGCCGCACTCCACAGGTGCGGCCAACTCGTTTCGCCAAGCCAGCTATCGAGCCACTTATAACGAACGCGGCTACACGAGTATCCCCGCCTCTTTCCACCGCGCAATGTCCTCACCAGAGAAACCCAGCTCCTTTAGAATCTCGGAGCTGTGCTGGCCCAGGGCTGGAGACGGTGTTTTCGCCTCCATAGGGGTGCCCCGGAACTTGGCCAAGGGCCCGATCATCTTCACGGCTCCCGCTTCCTTGTGCTCTACCTCAGTTACGAGGCCGTTGGCCTTGATCTGCGGGTCGTCGAAGAGCTCTTCCACAAACCGCACCGGGCCCGCCGGAATGCCCCGCTGCTCCAAGGTCTCCAACCATTCGGCGGATGATTTGCGGCGGAATATCTTTTCAGCCTCAGCCTCCAGACCGCGGGCGTATTCCATCGCCTCGGGAGTGTTCGGGTTGTAACCGGGTTCCATGGCGTCGTCGGTCAGCCCCAGGACTTCGAGGAGACGGCGTCTCAGCGGGTCGCTGAGACAACCCACGCTGATGGGCAGGTCCATGGTGAGATAGACCCGGTAGTATATGTTGGCGTGGTGCCTCTGCCTCCGGCTGGCCGGAGACGCAGCCAGCATGTCGTCATATTCCGCCGACTCCGAGCGCTTTTCCTGGATATCCTCCAACGCTTTGACCCTGGTGTCGCGGTCCAAGGACTCCACCTGAAGGAACCGGGTCCCCAGAAGAGCCAACGATGCTCCCAGCAAGCTGGTCTCGACCTTTTGGCCCGTTCCGGTACGCTCCCTGGAATACAGGGCTCCGCACACGCACCAGGCCAGGCAGAACCCGGCAGTAGTGTCGATCAGTGGACTGGCCCAGATCTGCTGGGGGACTCCATTTTCGATCTTGGTCTCGCATGCCATCAAGCCGGACATGGCCTGCAAAACCATGTCGTACCCCGGACGGTGGGCGTCGGGGCCTTCGCGTCCGTAAGCCGTGACTTCGCAGTAGACCAGGCGGGGGTTAATCTCGCTCAACTTCTCGTAGTCCACGCCCAACTTGACCGCGACGTCCGGCCGAAAGTTGACCAGGACAACATCGGTCTCCCGGATAAGTTGACCGATAATTTCCTGGGCTTCCGGCTTGGTCAAGTCCAGGGGCAGACTGCGCTTACCCCGGTTGTATTCCATGAATCCGCGGCTTTCAGTGGGAGTGAAACGTTGCTGAGTCCTCCAGGGTTCGCCCCAAGGTGGTTCGATCTTGATTACGTCGGCTCCCATATCGGAAAGCAGCCTTCCGGCCAGGGGTCCGGCGATAATCTCGGTGAAATCCACCACCTTAACATCTTGCAACGGTCCGCCCATGGAAGACCTCCCAATGTAGTTACGGCTGTAGTTACGGCGTATCCCGTGCCGAGCTGGATTCCCCCGGCTAACGCCCGGTCTGGAGATTTTCGGACATTATGCCTACGGCGGCGAGAGTAGGCAAGCCAGCAAGTCCGGGCTCAGAAGGGTAGCCCGCGCTACCCGCTAGAACCCATGCGGAGTCCATGCCTGGTTCTGAACGGCGAACATTCGATCGGCCCGCAGCAGCGCCCCGGGAGTACGCTCCTCCACGAGGCCCGCTCTGGAGAGGGTCGTGAAACCAACGGCTCCCAAGTAGGCCGCCGCAAGATTTGAGACTCCGAGGACCAGGTCGGGGGCTGAGCTAGTTGGGCGGCAATAGGAACCTTCGGGGGAACCCTCCAGCTCGAACGTTTGGTCGTTCCACGGACAGAGCCCATCACTCACCCCCATCACCAGACGTCCGCTCTCCATATAACTCCGAAGACCCAGAGAGGCGGCCGCGTCGACGAGCCGCAGCCACATTCCATCCCGTGGGGAGCGTTGAAGCCGCCGAGGGTCGGCAAGCATCCAGGGCAAGGGGTCGTCCACGGGGCGTCTCAGAGCCTCGGTGCTATGCATCAGGTCCACGTCGAAGCAGAAGCGCCAGAGAGCCGTATTCGCCTCCCTCGTCGCCGCGATCAACTCGGTTACGACAACCCGATTGCCGGATGTGCGGTAAATCGCGTAGCCGTCCGTCGTTCCCTCTGCCCTGTAAACTATGAAAAACAGTCCGCCCCTCCCACCTTGCGTGAGTTCAGGAGCGCGGGCTTCCCGTTCCCAACGGACCAGAGCCGCAGACTCAAATACTCCGGGACGGTCATTGATCGCCCTTTTGAAGACTCCGGCGAATTCCCCGGCAATATCTTCCGGTTCGACAAATGAGATGCGTCCAGGACTGTCGTACGGTTGTACATAAGCGGTATGTTGTCGGTCGATCTCCCAGCGTTCGTACATAGACGCGACGCCATACCCAAACCTGCCGTAGATAATGCTTTCCGAGGCGAACAGGGCAGTCATGGGTTCGCCGCGCTTGTAAACGTCGTTGATTTGGTGGCGCATCATCATGGTCATGATGCCTTGCCGCCGGTGGGTGGGCTGAACCTCGACATTGGCGACCCCGGCCACGAAGGTTGAGCCTCCGGGCACGGACATCTGGACCCTGTGTGAATGAGCGCCGCCGACGATATCACCCTGGTCGAACACCGCGATAGAACGGTCCAAGTCAAAGTGAGGGCGCAGGAGTTCCGGGTCGTGGTCAAGCCGGTTTCCATACGCGCGGGCCTCGACTCTGACCCACTCGATGAACTCCTCGGAGGTGATGTTCCTCATCTCTAGCATCGAGATTGCTCCCTGTGTCTCAATCAGTCCCGGCCAATATATTGGATTATAAGAGATTCCACCATAGGGCTCACCCTTCACCACGCGATGGCGGCGCCGGTTAAGACATGCTTGGGGCGAACAGTCCAGAGGTACAGGTTACCACTTCCGATGGAACATGAGGTCGAGTCCCGCATTTGGGACCCGGCTGTTGCCTTCAAGGCTGTCGCGTGGTCACGCCGCGAGGGGCTAGAAGCGCCGGGAACGGGGCTGCTGGGAGGTCAGATGCCAACGTCCACACCGGCGTTCGTGATATGCACGAAGGTAGGTGCCTCGCGCGACGGCGTTCTCCGCTGCGCTCTGTGCGTTGGGACCATCGTGGAAGGATATTTTCTTGCACCTACCGCACCGGGACCGTCCCCTGGTATCCAGATAGTCCTTGGGCGCGTCCCCGGCGAGTGCTTTGCCCAAAACAAAGAGGACCACGATTGCAACGCATACTCCGATTATTATCTCCATGGTCCATGACTCCTCGGGAAGCGTTGGGCGGGAAGGAAGTATCTAGGGATAGAAGATAAGACCAAATCTGATAAACGGGAATTAACGCACAGCGGTGGGCTGTAGAATCGTATTGTCTGAACGCCGGCACATCGTCAATTAGCAACCTCGGCTATTACCAGGATTTCAGGACTGGCAGCACCTCTTTAGCGAAGAGCTTCAAGCCCCGCTCCGCAACATGAAAAGGCGTGCCACCGAAGCGGAAGGCGACGTTCAACTCGAAATTGCCGAGTAAGTCCCGGCGTTCCTCAAGCCCCCGCAGAATCTTGTCGGGTGTGCCCCAGCTTGCCGCCTTCATGAAACCGTCGACCGCCCCGTCGAAGCCAGCGGCGCGCGCGATTTCGGCCTTCTGTTGATAGGCGTCGTAACCTTTCACCGATTTGAAATGATCGCCGAGAAATTCATAGTGATAAAAGTTGCTTTCGACAAATTTACCTTGATATTGGCGCGCCTCTTCTTCACACTGGCCAATATCAGTGCCGCAGACGACGAATTCTGTGAGCATCAGATTGGGTGGCTCAGTGCCGTGACATTCACGGTGTAAGGCGCGGCCCCGCTCGATCCCTGGCATCCGCATTTCCCAGGGGCGGTCCGCGAACATAATGATATGAGCGCCCAGTTTAGCCGCGGAGGCGACGGAGTCCTCGCTAGCGGCGACGGCGTAGATGCGGCCGTCGAAGGAATGCTGAGGCCGGGGCCTAATTTCCGTGCGGGGCTGCTTGTAGTATGCCCCGTTGCCCTCTATGAACCCTGTCTTGAGAGCCTCGACAATCATCGGGGCCGATTCGTCGAAACGCTCCCGCGATTCGTCCATGCTGATCCCGAAGACCTCGAATTCACGCCTCGCAAGACCCCGCCCGAGCCCGAGCCGAAGCCGGCCATTACTCAACAAGTCGAGAACAGCCGCATTTTCGGCCACACGTAACGGGTCGTGCCAGGGAAGGATCACGGCGGCTGTCCCCACATCGATATCTGGATGCTTCGCCGCCAGGTGGGTCATTACCTGGAGATTGTCAGGCACGAAGGAATAATCGTTGAAATGATGCTCTGCGGACCAAAGGCAATCGAACCCCAAATCTGCGGCGATTTCCCCAAGGAGCAGCTCCTCTTCCCACATCTGCCCGTCCGACCCCTCTTCCCAGCCGTAACTAGAGAAGATCATCATCATTCCGACATCCATCTCAACACTCCTTCCGATAAATTGAAGTAGCCCACCATCGCAGGGGAATTTCCGGTTTGCGAGCGTACAAGTAGAGGAATGCCAGCCCCTCCCCAGTCATCTGCCTCCGTGCGCGTCATTTATCCTGGAGCACACCTGACCGTACTCAATCAAGCACACAGGATATACAGGAGACCTTGCCAATCAGACGGCAGTCTCAGAGGAACGGGACCGGCCAACCGGTAGACCAGGCCGATAAGAAAATTGGGATGCCTGTGTTGTCAACGCGCTGGCGACGCCCCTAAAAGCTCGGCTTGGTCGAAAATGGAGTCAGTTGGATTTCGTGGGTCCAACAGGACTTGTCTTGGGTATGCAGGTAATAGAAAGCCTCGGCGATTTTGACGGGATTAATCACCAATTCAGGGTGCTGTTGGGAGCGCGGTAGAGCCCGGGTTCCTGGAGAGTCAATGGTGCCGTCGATCACGACGTTGGCGACGTGGACGCCGAACTCGGAATATTCCTCCGTCAGCGCCTGAGCGAGAGTGCGCATCATGACCCTGGGATAGTACAGAGACTGCCCGGTGTACCGCTTTTTTCCGCGCAAGGACGACGAGTTATTGGAAATGAGGAAAGAGCCCTCGCCGCGCTCTCGCATGGCGGGCAATACTTCCTTGGCGACCAGGAACGGTCCGCTGCTCGAGATATGCTGCGCGGTTTCGAACATTTCGAACGGTATGTGTTCTAGCAACTCTTTCTCCGGCGGAAGGTCGCGCCCCTCCAGGTAGCCCGCGTTGTAGACCAAGACATCTGGGTCACCAGCTTGGTCTCGAATCTGCGAGAAGGCATTAGATATGGAGTCTCGGGACGCTAGGTCCAGCTCGACGATCATGCCTTCGCCGCCTTGCTCCCGAATCGCGATCTCCAACGCGGACGCATTGTCGGCGTTGCGCGTCGTAAGCACGACGAAGAAGCCCTCTTTAGCAAACTTTTGGGAGATCGCGCCTCCTACGCCCCAGCGCACACCGACGGGAAGGTGGCTGTCGTCTAGCGCCTCACCGTGCACAAGTTTGGTATTGCGGCCATCTGCTTGCCACTTGGATGTCGCGCCCACTACGACGGCGACCGGTTTATTGGTCGTGTTCATGTTCAATTCCTCTCCTCTTGATGTCGACTTTTCACCATAGCCGAAAGATAAGCTCCGCTGATTTGGCCATTCCGCCCAGGAGCGTCATGTCCAGGGAGGAGTAGGCGGCGATTGTCGAGGCATCAGCATAATGTCTAAAAGGCTACGCCAGCCTGCTCACAAGACAATAGTACACTGAGACCCTGCCCCACCGCATCTGGCTGCACAACCAAGAGGACATACCTGGAGAACCAACCAGGACCGAGGTGCGAAGGGAATAAATGTTGGGAAGTGTGGTGGGCGGCAGTGGACTCGAACCACTGACCTCTTGCGTGTCGAGCAAGGCTCTCAGGGCCAGCGCATCCGGCCCCCCCGGTTGGGCCGTGACCTGTATCAGGAACATCAAATACCCGAAGAGAAGGTCGGTAGACCTACCCCAATTGCTCAAGACCTAGTAGTCAGCATTGTTATGCCCGAATCCGGGCCGTGCAGAGGAGAGTAACTGGAGAGGACGCCAGACATATACGATCATGGCGAGGAGTGTCATCTAGGATAAGACCGAATCTGTTCCCAGCAACGGCCGCGACCGGCGCGTGAAAACCTGAGTTACTCGATAGCCATGTTTGGAATCGAAGGGATAGAGGCGGTGGAGTTTGGTTCGGGCATCTGTGGTGTTGAACCGCCAGTTGATGATGGCTTGGGCGGCATTGCGCTCGGTGACCAAGGCCTGAACCTCCCGCCGGAGAGCATCCTCGCCGGGGAGCCTCTGCCTCAAACAGCAGCGGGACAGCACGCTGAACTCGATTTCCGCCATGTTCAGCCAACTCCCGTGCTTGGGAGTGTAGTGGAACTCCAGCCGCCTTGCAATCCGCCGGGCCTCCGGGGCAGGAAAGGTCTCGTACAAGGACGCCATGCGATGCGTGTTCAGATTGTCCAGGACCACCCGCACCACCCCGACCTCCGGGTAGGGTTCATCCACCAGCCAGCGCATCTGATGGGCGAAGTCCTGCATGGTGCGCCGCTCAGTCACCGCCACGTGCCGCCAGCCCACCAGCGGTTCACAGGCCAGGAACAGGTTGCGGGTGCCTTCCCTCCGGTACTCGTAGTCCTCACGCCTGGGTCGCCCCGGCTGGGGTGTTATGGGTGGCCGGGTCTCGGCCAGCAACTGGGTGGAGGTCTCGTCGAAACAGCCCACCGGCCGGTGGGGGTCATGGGGTTCGGCGTACAGGTCCAGGACATCCTCCATGTGGGCCACGAAGTCGGCGCCCACCTTGGGGATGCACCATTCCTGCTTCTGCCACGGCTTGAGAGCGTTTTTTTGAGCCGGTGGCGCACTCCCTCGTGGGACATGGAAGACGCCAGCCCCAATTCCACCACCTTGCCAGCCAACAGGCGCAGGGTCCAGTGGTCATGCCCCGCCGGCGCTGGGCTGCAGGTCAGCGCGATGAGGTGGGCTTCCCCCCGGTCGTCCAGCTTCCGGTACCGGTGGGACTGGGGCCGGTCCCGCGGCACTTCTTCCAGACCATCCTCGGCAAAACGCCTTTTGATCCGGTACACCGTGCCTTCGGACACATCCAGGGCTTGCGCCACCCTGGGAGCGGGCCAGCCCGCATCGGTCTTCAGTAGAATCCGGGCCCGGGTGGTGACTCGGGCTGTACCTTTACCAGCCCGAACCAGGTGTTCCAGATGGTCCCGCTGCTCTCCCGTTAACCGGACTCCGTACCTCTCTCTGACCATACCGGCACTTCACATCAACCCCGTTTACCGCTTAGATTAGCATCTTCCGTCCACCCTTCAAATCACCATCTAAGTAACAGTTCAGACTGGCCCAAATCTGCGTTGTGGCCACGAGTGAAACTAGAGAAGGCGCAGGTAGACCTCAAGGATGAAGCTACCTGTGGACGTAGGCACTGCCTCCCGTGAGGAGTTGATTGAGGTCATTGGTCAACTTCTAAGCTATATCGAGGTCCTGAGAAGCGAGAATAGTGCGCTCCAAGCGCGGATTACGGCATTGGAGGGACAGCAGAAGCGGCCCACTGACGGTCCGGCAGATGGCCTTAAAGAGGCGAAGAAGCCACCATCGTGGGTCAAGGCCAACCGGCCACCCCGTGGCAAGAAGGAGCGCAAAAAGCGGGTCCACGGCTTCGCCCGGCGGCGTGAGGAGCCGACCCATAGGATGGAACACGCCGCAGCCAGTTGTCCCGACTGTGCCATCCCTTTGGCGGGCGGGAAGGTGATTGAGCGCCGCCAGGTGATATCCATACCCCGGGTACGGGCGCGGGTCACCGAGCACTTGGTGTTGGAACGGACCTGCCGGAAGGGCAAGAAGAGATGGACTTCCAATCCGGTGCGGAGGTCCATCGCCGTGGGCCGGCAACGGATTGGCATCTCGGTGCAAAGCGAAGTAAGTGTGCTCAGGGAAGAGTGCCGGCTCCCCTGTGAGGTGATTCGGCGCTACTTGAAGTGGCGCTACGGACTGGGCCTGAGCCTAGGCAAGCTGGTGGGGCTGCTCCGGGGAGCAGCGGAGCGGGGCCGGGAGGAATACAACCGGTTAAGAGAAGCGATACGAGCCTCTCTCGTGGTGTACGGCGATGAGACAGGCTGGCGGGAAGACGGGCGAAATGGGTATCTCTGGAGCTTCAGCACACCCAAAGTGCGTTACTTCGTCCACCGGCTCAGCCGGGCGAACACGGTGGTGAAAGAGGTGTTGGGGGACGAGTTCGAAGGGGTGCTGGTCAGCGACTTCTATGGAGCCTACAACGTGTATCAGGGGCCCCATCAGCGGTGTTGGACCCACCCCGTATCAAGTACGGGGCAGGCTCTGTTGCGGGACATACACGAGCTGAAGGAGCGTTTTCCTCAACACCAGGGGCTGGCCCAATGGTCCCGGCAGGTGCGGGAAGTATATGACCGGGCCCAAGCCTACCCTAGCCCTGATCCGGGACTGCCAGACACGGTGCGCCAAGCCCAGCGACTAAAGCAGCAACAAGAGTACCAGCGGCAGCTACTGTCTGTATGCAAGCCTTACTTGGGTGGCGACGCTCCCATGAAGGTGTTGTGCCAGCGGGTGGAACGCTTCTTGCCGGAGCTCTTTACCTTCATCGCTGAGCCTCTGGCCAGCGCGGACAACAACGCGGCCGAGCGCAGTCTACGTCCGCCGGTGGTGAGCCGGAAGATCAGCGGCGGCACCCGTTCGGGCCAGGGAAGCGAGACCAAGAGCATCCTCGCTTCCCTGTTCGGCACTTGGCGCTTGCGCGGACAAAATCCCTACCACGCCCTTCACCCCATCCTCTCCAATCAAAAGCCCGCCCCAGTCTGAACTGTTACCCATCTAAAACTAGTTTGACTATCGAGTAACTCAGGTTTTCACACGCCGGTCGCGGCCGTTGCTGGGAACAGATTCGGTCTTATCCTAGACGACACTCCTCGCCATGATCGTATATGTCTGGCGTCCTCTCCAGTTACTCTCCTCTGCACGGCCCGCACTCGGGCATAACAATGCTGACTACTAAACCAATACCAAGGTGGGATGTGCATTTCGGGATTTTGAAGCCGGCAGAAGGGATTCCACAGTTCCTCATATCACCCTCAGCCCTATCTGGGTCGCCACCTGCAGTGCGGTCTAGCAATATGTACATTTCACCTTAGCTTCGGTTTAGGTCTTGAGGTCACTAGTCAGATCCATGGTACAGATAGGCGAGTATCGCTCATGGTCAGAGATAACATGAACCTGAGCTAGGGTGACGTATATCTGGGTAGTGGCGAGGCGTGTATGTCCCATGATCTGCTGGAGGGCGAAAACGGAGCCCCCACCCACGATGTAAAATGTCCCAAAAGTATGTCTGAGAGTGTGGGGCCCGGCTTTTCTAGTCCCGATACGAGCCCTTTTGAAGAGCCTCTTGAAAACGCCCTGAATCCCCGACCTGCTCATTGGTCCTCTTTGACCCATCCAAATATGAACACCGTCACCCAGGCCTTCCAGTTGATCTCTGATTGTCTGGCTAATGGGAACCACTCTATCGCCCACTTTTCCGCTGACCACCAGGCTATTCTCCCGGACTGATGCCCATCGGAGATTCGACAGTTCCCCCACTCGGATCCCGCAGTCCATGATCAAGAGGACCATAAGGCGGTCTCTCTTTGACTTGGCTGCTGACAGTAGGCTGCGGAGCTCCTCCTTTGTGAGGACTCTAGGTAAGTTCCTTCTGCTTGGCAGCGGACCCAATTCCGTGAGGGGGTCGAAGCCCAGGTAGCCCCTCCGCACACACCATCGGAAGAAGGTCTTCAGGCACTTGGCGAGGTCCTTGCGGCTTTCAGGCGCTAGTACTGGGTCTCCCAGTACCGGCAACAGGTCCCTTCCTCTGTGCGGGACATCGGAACACTCAGCATCCAGCCGCTTAAGCGACCAGCGATATTGTTCGATGGTCGCTGGCGCCAGAGCCCGTGCCGTGCACTCCTGCAGAAACTCCTTCACGGTATCGGATGTCTTCATTCCAGCCCCTCCGATTGGCGCTGGTAAAAGTCGTTGGAAACGCTGAGTCAGGGTCACATCGTCCGGCGATTCCAGCATGTCCCCCTCCCTGTGCGCTTGTATGTCCGTGTCGGCCACCGGTGCGTACATTGTGTTCTGGAGTACTTCAGATACCGGATGAGATGGGCGTGTAGGATCGGCTTGGCCATGTCGTGGTCCCCCTATGCGGCGCCGGAATTCTCGGGTCTGCTGGCGCATGAAATAACCGTACCAAATGGGGGTTGACTCGCGTTTTGACGGGAAAAAATAAATGCGAGCCAGCGCAGGCAAAATGCACGGAACAATGGGAGGAGGGACCGAGGAGCCGAGATGGTCCTGATGAGGGAGGTGTTCTGGCCCGTTAGACCGACAGGCCGCCGGCGCGGGAGTAGTAACGGGCCACCGCGCCCCTGCCGGCGGTTTCACCCCTGGTGTAACGCGCCGGCATGGAAGGAGATTCCCAGCGCCCGGCCGTCATCAGAGCCGGCAGCTCACAGCCGGCCGCGGACAGATCCTGGGCCATCCCCACCCTGGGGGAGTGGCCAGAGTAGTGTCCCTCAAGACCGGCGGCTTTGGCAGCCGCCTTGATGCGCCGCCATATCTGAACGGACGAAAGTTGGAAGACCAGGTCCCTGGGGTCGGGGTGCCACTTCCGGATTGCAGCCAGGGACTGCATGGTCGGCATGCCCAGGTAGAGGACCGCGCCGTTGCCTGTCTGGTCGGTCTTGGACCGACGGACTGTTATGCGGCCGCTGCCGTCGGACGCCCACTCGACGTCGCGCCAGGCGATCTCGGCGGCTTCAGACGCCCGAAGCAGCCCGTCCCGCATCACCGACACGAGCCCGATGTCCACCAGCCCTCGGTCTTTAGCCCGCCAGGGTGACTCCCTCCGGCCTCCGGCGCTTGACCGTGGCAGAAGAGCGGTGGCCTTGATCGCGGCCAGGCCGTCCCGGGTCAGGCCCGTTGCTTGCTTCTGAGGGCGCCCGTCCATGCGCGCCAGGCCGGACACGACCCGTTTCACGCCTTCGGTCACCGTCGGGTCGGCGACACCGGCGCTCCGGTGTATCGCGGCGACGGCGGCCCGCGCCAGGCGAACGGCCGATATGCTGGCTCCGGCCACGGACAGGTCTGCCAGGAAGGCGGCCACTTGCGCGGGGTTGGCCGGCAACTCCTGGACGTGCCGGCGCTCCGCCCACCGCCGCCACTTGGCCCAGTGCATGGCGTAGGCCCTGCGTGTGTTGGCGGCCCTGGAATTGGCGAATGCCTCGTACACCCTTTCGGCGTCGGCCAGAGAGAGGCCGGGGAAGTGTGGGCGTTCAGTTATAACAACCGCTGTTGACATGGCGTGATTATATGATTCCAGGGTGCGGATTCGCGAAAGATAAAAAACGTTATCTTTCAATCTCCGCATATTCGCTCTAAACCCCAATCCACCGAAAAGAGGAGTGCTGGGGCGGGTTGAAGGGGTAAGGCTGCAGTCCGATCATCGCCGCTCTGCATCTGTGCTAAGATGAAGCGAGTCTGGGGAGGGATAGCGCGATAGTGACTCGATCTTCTGACCACCTGCCAGGGACCTTCGTGGACAATATGAGCCTACCGATTCATCGGTGGTACCGTTATAGCGCAGGTTTTGGCGGACAATGGGCCAAGGAAGTGATCTCACGGGAGGTTCGTGATCCCGAGTTGCCACTCGTACTTGATCCCTTCGCTGGTAGTGGTACGGCTCTCATCGCTGCAGAGGAGTGTGGTGTCGCATCCTGGGGAATAGATTCCCATCCGTTTGTAGCGCGAGTTGCCAAGGCAAAGCTGGCCTATCGTTCTTCACCGGGAGAGTATCTGAGGAGAGCTGGTGCCGTCCTGAGAGATGCCCAACGGCGCACGCCGACATTGGACTCCTATGCTCCCTTGATACGCAAGTGCTATTCCGACAACGCTTTGGAACAACTAGATTGCCTGAGAACTGCAGTCGAGGCTGGTCGCGATGATTCAGAGTCCTCCTTGCTAGTATGGATGACTCTCGTCTCGATTCTGCGTCCTACGTCTCAAGTTGGGACCGCTAGTTGGCAATACCTTCTACCAAGCCGACGCAAGTCGTCCGTCAAACAACCGTTCGAAGCTTTTGAAGCGATGGTCAACGTCTTTTATCATGACATGTGCGCAACGAACGGGCTGTCTGGCCCACGAGCAATCTTTGACCTAGGTGACGCCCGCTCATGCAGCACAGTGCCCGACGATGCAGTCACTCTGGTAGTTACTTCGCCACCCTACGCGAACAATTATGACTACGCGGACGCTACTCGGCTAGAACTCACGTTCTTTGGTGAGATTGACGGCTGGGGAGACCTGCAATCACAGATCCGAAGACATTTAATTAGGTCTTGTACACAGCACGTTCCCGACAAATCAGTTGATCTTCCAGGCATATTGGCGAGTCCTGAACTCGCCCCGATTAGGAACGAAATCCAATCCGTTTGCGAGCAACTTAGCCTAGTCAGGCTAAGTCGAGGCGGCAAGAAAACGTACCACAACATGATAGCCTGCTATTTTCTTGACCTTGCTCAAGTATGGTTGGCTTTACGCCGGGTTTGCAAGTCGCCGTCCGATGTATGTTTTGTGATCGGTGACTCGGCCCCGTACGGCACATACGTTCCCACAATTGATTGGCTTGGCAAACTTGCGGTCGCCGCCGGATTTCAATCGTTCGCGTTCACAAAAACACGAGACCGCAACATTAAGTGGAAGAACCGTAAACATCGGGTCCCACTGTGCGAAGGGCAACTCTGGGTGAAGGGGTAACGCAAGGGTCATGGCTCTGTCGCCAGCTCACAGGCTTGGGCAGATAATCGGAGAGCAGCTTGAAGCATCGGTTCGAGAGCCATTGGCGGCAATCGCGCAGGAGTTCAATCTCTACTTGGACTTCCATCATCCGAGAGCGGTTCGTGGAGGAAAGAGAAGAGTTGCGTGGAAGGATAAACAGGAGAACACTCACAATCTGGATTATGTGATCGAAGAGGGCGGATCCGAGACTGTCCAAGGCCGCCCCCGGGCATTCATAGAGATTGCTTGGCGAAGGTACACAAAACATTCCAAAAACAAGACTCAGGAGATCCAGGGTGCTATCATACCCCTAGCCGAAACATACCAGAACTCACACCCATTCCTTGGAGCGGTACTTGCCGGCGAGTTTACCGAGCCCTCGTTGGAACAATTTCAATCTCACAGCTTCAAGCTAATCCACTGTCCTTACCAGACAATTCTCAAGGCATTCGCGAGCGAGGGAGTCGATGTTTCATCCGAAGAGGACACCAGTGACGAAGCTTTGCAGGAGAAGGTGGATTCTTTTGGACAGCTAAGTTCGAGTCAGCGCGAGCAAATTGCTGAACAAATCAGGATCCTTCACTCTGAGCAATTTGAGGAGTTCTTTCAAAGTCTGCGTCGCTCGTTGACACGTGGAGTTGAGTACGTCATTGTCTTACCCCTTGCAGGTACTCAGCACCGCTTCGACACAATTTTGGAAGCGGTTCACTATATCTCCAGCCACGACCAATTCACATCTTCCTCAGAATTTGTGAAGTATGAATTAAACGTTCGGTATTCGAACGGAGACGATATCCGGGGTACATTCCATGACAAGGAACGGGCTATTGAGTTCCTAAGTTTGTACTCAAGCTGAGAGAAGATGCGATTTCGCCGAGCCCGAAGAGATGAGAGGGCTGCGAAGACTGTAGACACGTTGCAGGCCGCACACCTAGGCCGATCCAATCCCGAACGAACCGACGGCCTCTCCACAGCTACTGGTCCTGGTAAGGTTTGAACCGCTTCTCTTGGAAGAATTGGATAGCCTCGTCCTGGTCCGTCATGTCGGCCGTGTATTAGTAGATTATGCTCTCCGAGGACCACGCGTTGTTCTGCATGATGTAGGCGGGTGGCACCTGTTGCAGCACGGCCCCCTTGGTAAACGTCCTGCGATAGACGTGTGTGCAGTTCTGCACCTTCACTCCCGCCCGCTGGTACAGCCGGCTCAGATCCAGCCCTATTCCGTCATACTTCATCGCCCCTCCCGACCTGGTGATCCACAGGCGTGAATGGCGGTCCGCCTTCTTCTTCCCAATCACCGACTCCCGTTGCATGAGGTAGCGTCTGACGGCCTCCTTCACCTCGAGCTGGAAAGGGACCATCTTTTGTTTCCCTCCCTTCCCGTGTCTGATCAGGATCCTGCCCTCTCTCCAATCCAGGTCAGTCAGTTCCAGATGGAGCAGCTCGTTCCGTCTCATCGCCACGGTGTGCAGGACCAACATCATTGCAGCCCTGCGGCAGCCCAGCATGGTCTTGAGGTCGCACTCGAGCAGGATCTTCTTGAATTCATCCGATGTCATAAATGCCTTGTCCTCCCTCCGGACCTTGGGACGCGGCGCCAGACTCACCACGTTAGTATCGGCAATTTTCGTGTCCACCATCCAGTTCCACCACGCGTGCAGAGCACGGTACCTGGTCTCCCTGGTGATGGGTTTTAGCTTCCGCTCTTTCATGTCTTCAAGGTGAAGCAGGATGTGATCATCGGTCACATCGCCTGCCATCATGGAGTGTCCGGCCCCGGCCAGAAATCGAAGAAAAAGGCCGATCTCCTTTGTCTTGTGGTGAAGGGTCGCAGGCGTGCACTCCTGTATGTTGAGGCGCCTCAGGTACCGGTCGAAGTGGTCCCAGAGGGTGGGTTCCGCCAGTCCCCCCGGCCCCGCCTGGACTCCTTTGCCCGATTCTCCCGGTATCTCCCCCTCCGGTGCGCGCGGTCTTGCCGTGTCGCTCGCCTCGAATCTATTGTCCCAGACACCCTTGATATTTCGTTTTAGCGTTTTGGTATAAGTCGACCGGAGAGGCCAGCCTGTCAGCAACCGGCGGGCACCAAAAGCCGGGACCACGCACGAACCGGCCGTGTAGATTGACGACTGGGGAATCTCGCGTCAGTGGGAGCGGGAGGCCGGGCGCTAGTGGAAGAGGTGAAGGCATGGCCTATCCGGAGAAGAGCTGGTAATAGCGGGCCACCGCACCCCTGGCGGCTGGTTCGGCAAGCGTGTAGTAGACGGGAATGGCAGGAGACTCCCAGCACCCGGCAGGCATTAGCAATTGGCGGCACAGGAACGCCCGTTATCCGGCATTACCCACAGGCTGACTCCAGCAGCTTGAAACCGAGTGGCCCATAAACGGTACACTCCGGACATGACCCTCTACGGCTACATCCGCACCAGCCGGAAGCCGGTGGGCGATGTGCCCGGAAATCATCCGGAGTCCCAGCTTCTGGCCATCCTCGACGCCGGCGTAGACGAGGAGCACGTCTACCGCGACGTGGGCGTGTCGGGCGCCACCGCCACCCCGAGCCGCCAGGGCTGGCATGCCCTGGACCGCAGATTGGCGAAGGGCGACACCCTCGTCATCGTCTCCATCGACCGGATCGGGCGCAACCGGCTGAACATCATGTCCAGCATCCGCGATCTCGTCGGCAGGAGTGTGAGAATCCGATCACTATCCCCCGCTGAGTCAGCCTGGGCGGTGTACCTGGACGCGGACCCCGGAAGCCCCGAGGCCCTGCTGGCGGACGTGCTCGCGAGTTTCTGTTCCTAGAACGCGGAGCAGGAACTCCGCCGCATCCGGGAGAGGACCGTCGCCGGCAAGAAGCTGGGCGCTCCCCGCGTTCTCACCGATGAGCAGGTGGACGCCATGTGGGAACTGCGGCGACAGGGCAAGAGCAAGCGGGAGCTCGCGGGTGTGTTTCACGTCGGCCGGGCCACGGTGGACCGCTACCTGGCGAACAGGGAATGAGCACGGCAGTTCCGCACAACCCGGAACCACAGAATACCTTGCAGCGCCGCCAGGGCTGGAGCCTCAGGCCGATCGGCCACTCCCTGGGCGTAAGCCACGTCACCGTTGCCCGCTACCTGGAACAGGCACAGGCGAGTGATTCCCTGACCGGGGCGCCGGCATGATAATCCACATTGTCCAGGAAAATGACCTGCCCAACTTCGGCTACGTGGAAGAGGAAAAGGACATACCCCGGGGGTTCCACCGGTGGGCCGACCTGGACACCGGGGACTGGAGCCTCACCTTCCCTGACGGGCGCACCATCCGGTACCGGAGTTTCCCCGAGGTCCACCGGAACCTGGGGGAGATCATGCTGAGCCGGACAGCCGGTCCCAGGGAGGCGGTGCATACCAGGAGGAACCGTCAGGAGGCGGAGCGCGTCCAGGACCTGGCGGAACAGTGGAGGGAGATCGGGGCCAGGGTGCTGCGGAAAATCAGGGAGCGTGAGAAGGGGTAGAACGGGGCTCTCGAGGCCGGACCAGGGCCTTTTCACCCCCCGTTCTGCTCCCGTGCAAGCCTCGCCGGGGCCCCATTTTGCATTGCATTTTTCTCAATGCGGGCCGGACGCACCTGTGCTTTTTTATTGCGGGGGGGTATCCAGGCACGGGTTGTGCGGTTTTCACGCCTGGACCTGTGCTATGAAACTTTGTTCGGAACGGACGTGCTGTTTTGCAAAATCTGCAGCTAGGGACCAGCTACGGATCCTGTGCCATAATTTTCCTGGGCGCCCGTCACGGGGGGTGCAGGGGGGGTACTTATCTTAGAAAATGAGGTGGATTTAGCTATAATCCTGTGCACTTTCTTGTCGCGATTCCGGACTGCCCGAATGTCACGTTTTTTGTGACCAAAATGAGGGTCTTGGGCCCCAAATTCGCCGGTCCTGGAACGTCCCTCGCGGGGCGTCGCGGGGGCTCCTGGAAACGACGTCGATGTTGCCGCTCTCGGCAGGTGGTCTGGCCCAATGGCGGCCCCGGTGCGGACCGATTACCACTGGCGACAGTCCCCTCTCGCACGCCCTGAGCATACCCGGCGACGGTCATGATGTGATAGTCACGGCATGGGCCCATTTCGTGACACCGGAGGGGAACGGGCCATCAGGCCAACGCGGCGCCGGCGCGGGAATAGTAGCGGTTCACCGGCCCTCCGGCTTTGGCCAGGGACCTGGTGAACCGCGCCGCCATCGCCGTGGAGCTCCACCTGCCCGCAATCATCAAATCATGCATGGTGAAGCCCGCCGCCGCCACGTCCATGGCCATGCCTGCCCGGGGCGAGTCCCCGCTGAACGCGCCGTCCAGGCCGGCCGCCCTGGCCGCATCCCGGATCCGGCGGTGGATCTGGACTTTCGACAGTTGGAACACCAGGTCCTGGGGCGCGGCGCCCTGAGGCCGAACCGCGGCCAGGGCCGATGCGGCCGCGCGCCCCAGGTACAGGACATCCCATCCCCCTCCCGCCCCTGACGGGAGCACCCTCAGCCGGCCGCTCCCGTCAGGGGCCCAACCCACGTTCTCCCAGGTGATGGCCGCGGCTTCTGAGCGCCGCAGCATCCCGTCGCGCATCACGGTTATCAGGGCCAGGTCCACCCGGGCCCTGGCGCGGGCCTGGCTCTCCCGGCTTCCGCCGGGGAGGAGACGCGGGAAGTCCGCCACCGCGGCGATGGAGACCAGGCGGTCCCAGGTGATGCCCGGGACCTGCTTCGGAGGCGCTCCCGAGCGGGTTAAGACCCGGCTGACCTCCTTGTTGGCGGTGGGGGCGATCTCCCCGGTCTCCCGGTGGGCTGTGGCGGTGGCCGAGTGGGCAGCCTTGACGCTCGAGATGCTGGCCCCCGCCTCGGCCATGTCCGTCAGGAACGCCGCGATGTGCTGGGGGGTGGCCGGCATGCAGCTCACTCCCCTGTCCGCAGCCCAGGACGTCCAGCGGCTCCACATGCCGCGGTAGACCCGCCTCGTGTTGGGGAACCGGCCTTTGGGACCAGGGCAGCCTCGATCCTCGCCCTGTCATCGTCTGAGAGGACCGGGGGACCGCTGACGGGGACCTGTGCCGGATCTGCGGAAATACCGTGGCCCTCGGATTGCCGCCCAAGTGTTCGATAACTGGAATTATCGTCCAATGTCTCAGGGTCAGGCCTGAGAAGCTCCACCGCCTTCTGCTAGTCAATCACCCACCCGGGTTGAGCAGCCGCCTTGGTCTCGGCTTTCCTCGTTCTCCTTGTCCTTCTGGCGGCCGTACGCGTCCTTCTCCCCATCGGTCATCTCGAACCAGCACGCGGGCAGGGGGCAGTCCAGGCAGGACGGGGCCATGCGGCAGCCGTCGTCGGGGTACGGAGGGATCGCCAGTTCCCGTTGTGCCATCTGCTCCTGCCGGGCCGGCCGGGATGTGCGATTATCGCACCGGTAGCTTACATGACGTAAGTGGCAGGCGTTCACGGGGACGACACCCGAAGGACACGGGAGGAGTGGCCGGATGATCAGTGGTGTGCGGGGATTCCTCGACTGGTGGGTAGGGCGTTGGACAGCGCCGTCGGATGACATCGATGGGCAGCCCCCGGCATGGGACCCCCTGTGGGTCAGGGTGGCGGAGGGGGTGGCCTTCCGGTTGGGCGTCGGCCTGGAAGTGCCCACTGCCGGCATCATCGCGCTGAGGGGGACCACCGGCCTGGCGCCGGATGAGTTCATGCCCTTTCTTCCGGCGCTACTCATACTGACGTTGGCCGCTGTTGCATCGTTCTTCGCGTTGGACATCCTGGGGACCTTCAAGAACCGCTGGGATAAACCGAGGTTTAGGACTCGCACTCTCATAACCCTGATCACATTGGCGGCGTTGGGCTGCAGCCTTCGGGCGTGGTACGCGCCATGAAATGTCCAGCGGAAAGGAGCGACTCATGAAGGAAAAACGTTTCGACTGGCCGTCCGCATTGGTCCGAACCGGGACCGGGCTGGTCACAGTGGCATGCGTGTTCCTGAGCCTGTACGGGGGCGGGAGTCTGGGAGCCAGCCTGGAAAACGAGGCCATGGGATCGGGCGTCACGGTCCTGGCCTGTATCGCGTTCATTGCGGCGACCTTTTTCCTGGTGACCCGGATGCAAAAGGCGGCGCAGTGGTGGCTGGCCAGGCGCCACCCGCCTGGTGAAGACGGTCCGGAGGCGCCTGAAGCGGAGGGCTGCGAGGAGATCAGGTTCCTGGTAAGCGAGGATGATGCATGGATCATGGCCATAGCCGTGTCTGCCGCCATACTCGTGATTGTGGGGATGGCGATGGTCGCGGCCGGGACCGTGGAAGTCATCGAGGACGCCCTCTCGGGGTTGGCGCTCTTGCTGGCGCTCCTGGCGGTCTTTGTCCCATGGGGCGCCCTGACCTTCGGCGCAGTGTTCCTGATTCGCAAACCAGTGGGCCGGTGGTTCAAGGCCCGGGAGTTCCCCTCCGCAGACGGCGAGGCTCCTGCAGACGGCGAGGAACAGGCCCTCGCCCGCGCCGAGGCCGAGTAATGCTCAGCCTGGGAGCGGCCCGGTGCGTCAGCCTCTTCGTCATCGCCCTGCTGCGGGTGCTGGGCAGGGCGTTTGCGCAGGAAGCCGACGGGTCCCTGCCCGACCTGGCGGACCAGCCCCTGATCGAGGAGTGGGGCATGCTCTACGACGTGGTCCGCCAGTTCTGCATCCTGGGCGCCATCGCGGCGGTCCTGGCCGCCTGCGTGCAGCAGGTCCGGGAAGAGGTGGCCCCGTGCACCTTGGTGCTGGTGCCCATCGCCGTCCTGGTCTACCTGGCGCTGCCGGAGATTCTGCCGGAGGACTCGGGCTACACCGGCTCCCTCCTGGTGATGGCGGGCCTGCTGGCCATCTGCCTTGGGGCGTGGGCGGATCTGCAGCCCGAGGAGCGGGTCCGTCCCGCCTACTACAGCGCCCTGGGGATGGTGCTGGCTATGGTCATCTACGTCGGCGGGATGGAGCAGGCGGCGGCGGTGCCCGGGCTGGTCATGGGCGAGGACCCCGACCCCCGGGTCCGGTGGGGGCTGGAGCTGCTGGCGGTCCTGGTGGTCCCGGTGACCCTGACGTTCCTGCCCGGGCTGAAGCTGGCCTGGCAGCGCCCCGCCCGCGGGGCGTGGTGGTCCTGATATGGAGCAGAGGGCGCCGCCCTCGCGCGAAAGCGTCATAATTTTATTTATATAGGTTTTTTGAACACTTTTTCCTGACACTATCCCTTCTGAAGGAGGCCTGATGACCCTTTCCACCGCTATGGAGATGGCCAACGGCGCGTCCGGCCCCGACCAGGCTGGGGCCAACCCCTACAATCCGGCCAGCGCCCACCCGCTGGCCCTGAGGCTCGACTCCCGGCCCGGGAACTACGACGCCTACATGGGCATGGTCAAGTCGATGTTCGACCGGGAGATGCGCACCCTGGGCAACTACATCTCATCGGGCTATTACCGGTCGCCCGCCCTGCGCTCCCTGGGCACCCGCTACTACCACCTCTCCCTCTGGCAGATCACCTCACCGGCCGGACTCCTGAACCACCGGCGCACCGAGATGGTGAGGGAGCGGACCAACCTGCACGAGATCATGGCCGGGTTGGGGGTCCCGCTGGATCCCGACGAGGTCGGGCCATGGAGGAGAGCAAGGCCGAGGCCATCTACGGCTCCTCCCTGACCTTCGGCAGCGACGCCCTGGTGCGGTTCACCGGTTCGGCCCGGCTGGTGCCCCTGACCTTGCGGGACTGCTACGCTCGCCTCGACGACATCACCGCCCTGGTGCGGGGCCGAGCGCCCAGATCCAGCAGGCCCAGCGCAAGGGCTCCTACTGGGACTGCGGCCCCCTGATCGGGTACTTCAAGACGCCCTACAAGGACCGGGGGGAGATCAACCTGATGGCCGTCGCGCCCCCCTTCCTGCTCAAGCTCCAGACCTACATCGACGTGTCCATCGCCGAGGTCTGGCGCCACCAGGGGCAGCGCATCGTCTCCCAGACGGCCGACGGGGACGACGGGTCCTCGCTGCAGCCGAACATTGAAGCGGCGGCTCCCAGGAAGAGAAGCCTGTTCGGGAGGTTCACCGGAAGATGACGACCATAGCCGTGGGAGGGAAGGCCAAACCCCCGAAGGACGGGCAGAAAGCGGACCAGGTGGTGATCGAGCACGAGAACGGCAGGCTGGAGGTCCTGGAGGACTGCGAGCGGAAGCTGGGGCTGATCATCCACGCGGAGACCCGGCAGGTGTTCCCGGAGCCGGGGGAGGTGCCCCGCTACACCCTGAGCCTGGACGGGGACTATGCCGAGCTGGACAGCCCGGTGGACTACTACGACGACGAGCTCAAAGACCCGGTCGATGACCCCGACTTCGTCTTCGGGGCGTCCGTGGCCGCCCGCGAGGCGGCGGAGAACGGCGAGATGGGAGAGACCGAGACCCAGAAGTGCCACGCCAGGCTGCAGTTGATCGCCTGCATCGGCGGCGTCGCGTTCCCGCTGCTGGCTCTGGCGGTGGCGGCGGGCATCACCGGCGGGCTGCCCTGGCGAGGAGGTTAGGGCGCGCGGGAATTGACAGGTGAAAGAGAGGCGCATTGCGGGATGTCATTTCGAGGAGATTCACAGGTGGCGCCTGTTGTCCATTTTAAGATCGCCGGGACCGCCAGCCCTAGACCTCTCTGCGGACGGGCGCCGGAGGAACGGTCCCCGCTCAGGGTCACTTGCATTCCCTCGGAAACCACCTGCCCGGAGTGCAGGTCTGACCGGAGCATCAATTGGGCCCTGCCAATCGCGTTCCGGCGCGAAGCCAAGCCCTTCGCATAGGAACCGCCGGGGAATGCAGCCCATACACGCCGGCGTCCGCGGAGCTTAGAGTCCCTGAAATGCACCCATAACCCGCGCCAGGGCGCGCGGCCGGAGGCCCGGTAATGGCAGCCTGCGGGACACCCGGGCCGGTCTTCGAGGACGGCAATGGGCCACAGAGGGCCTGCGATCGCCGGCAGCCCCGGCGTTGCCGGCGTCAAGAATGCACCAGTTCCTGCCGCCAGGTTGCGGCCGACGTGGGCGGGTTAATGGCCAGTCACGGGCTCCAGGCGCCGGTGGCCATCGGAGAAATGTACCCATTGCGCCGGCGCCCGGCCCGGGGATCGCGGAATTCCCGCCCGTGCAATGGGCCTGTGGGCGTACACCTCTCCAGTTAGGCCATCGCCGTTTTTCGGATTATGAGGCGTAGTGGTGGGTGCCGACGTTTGATCCCCGGGTGGTGGTGCCGACTCTTGTGCCGGCGATGGAGTACTTGCTCCGGGATTGCTCGCATCCTCGTGTCCGCACCGATCGATCACTACGCCCATTGCCGAAATAATCAAAAATCCCGTAACTACGCCCGATACGAGAGCAAAGTTGAGTAACCCAAAGACCCTGGCGATTCTCTTCACTAAGCCATCGCCTATCAGGTACCAAACGGTCCTTGAGTTCGTGAATAGGATAGCTACCGTAACTACTGTGGACAATGTGACGAGCGGGTACTTGTCGGCGAACGGGATAGTGAGCGCATTTGCTAGTTCTGGGATTTTGGTGGTGATCAGATAGGTGGCAGCTAGGAGAACCATGCCCGCCGCCTTAATCTGCGCACTGAAGGTTTTGTTTGAGCTATTGCTGGCCTCTTCCAATTGTGCAAGATATTCGTGAGCCCTAAACACCTCGTCCCCAGTAGACACCTCAGTCGGTATGCGGGCGATCCAGCCGACGATTATGTGGAACTTGATGAGTGCGTCCGCACTGACCGCTACGGTGCCCGCCGTAACATACGGGCCTAAACCAGTCAAAGATACGCCGTGTTTGACTAATTGATCCTCCGCCACGATTCCCAAACTAATCGCGAAGGATAGTGAGGTCGCACACAATAGAAATGCTTGGAACCTGGGGTTGGACGTCAAAAACGTGTACAAGGAATTCAAGGATGGTCCTCGGTATTGGTGCCGTTGTCGCGTCCCAGTCTCAATCTCAACCGCCTTCTTTGGGACACCTAAATTATAGCCAAGTTGAAATGTACCTGTCGCTAGACCACAGCGTCAGTGGCTACCCAGCCGGGGCCCAAAGTTGATATAAGGTGCCGTGGAGTCCTTTCCGGCTTCTTGAAGGCGCCCGAAATGCACATCCCACCTTGGTATCTTTTTGGTGCTATGCGCACGACCCAGCCTGGACTTCGGGGGAATGTGCCCATAAGCAGCGCCAGGACCGGGCAGCCGAAGTCCGGTAATGGCAACCTTCGGGCCCCTCGGGCCGACCCTCGAGGACGAGAAATGGTCAGCCCAACCCTGTGGTCTCCGGCAGCTCCGGTATCGACGGCTCGCTGAATGTACCAGTCCGCACGATGTTCCATACGGAAATCACCGGCAGTCTGCGTTCAGGGCTAGTAGGGTGCGGTATTTGTGGGGAACCCGCAGTGTCCGCCCTTGAACTCGATATGCACGTGGGCATGTCGACATGAAGCCCACTTTTCCTCTACAACGTCCAGTCGCCGCTTCGCCGGCCGCCTCCCCGCGATGAATAGGCCCATAACTGCCGGCTATGGTGTGCGTCAGCAGGCCCTGTAGTGGCCAGTAGGTCGTAGGAGTTGGTAGCTCACTGAGCTGGGGAATGCACCCATAACCGGGGTCCTGGCCGACCTCGCCGGCGCGTTGAATGTACCAGTCAAGACGCAGGTCCCGCGCGACCTGGTCGCGACAAGGGGCCAGTTCCAATGCCTCGAGCAACGGCCGTGGCCGCCCGGAAAGGGCCGCTAGAAATGCGGATGAAAAGCCTTGGTTGAGAAGAGGGCTTTAGGCAGAAAGGTTGGCGTCAGCAACGCCAGCGACCAAATCTGACCGAGCCGGATTGCGCCAAAAATGGCTGCAACACCGCTGGTGTCGGCGTTGGCGGCACGGTCTCCGCTGGCAGCGTTACCAATATCGCCCGTCAAACCGGCCTTGGCCGCCACCAGTGTCAGGTTGGCGACCGTGGCTGCCAGGTACAACTGGAATTTAGTCTTGACCCGCCCGAAGTAGCGGGCCTGCCGAATTCCCAGCTGCACCAGCCGGGCCAGACGGTGCTCCACCACCACCCGGCGCTTACGGTACCAGGCAAAGGCCTCGCTCTGCTGCAGGGCGCGGGCCTGCTGCAACAGGGCCTCCCCCGATCAGGGTCGGGGGCAGGCTCTGCGGGTGCAGTTGCACCGTTCGCCCCATTCCCGAGGACCCGGCCACGCATTGAGGGCGCAGCGAGCAGGCCCCACACACTGTTGCGTCGAACTGGAAGGCTTGCAACCTGTGAGTCCGTCCCGTGGACCTGGTCCGCTTCCCCGCCGGCAGCAGCTTCCGGGTAACCTGACCCGCCGGACAGGTACAGGTTACCTCCTCCAGGTCAATCCGGAAGTCTTCTTTCGGGAAGTGCTTGCGGTTGGGGCGCCCCGGCACCCGGGCAATCAGGGTGCGTCCCGCGTCGGCGAAGGCCTGCCTGGTATCGCCGTCGCCATAAGCGGCGTCGCCCAGCGCCTCCTCCACCGGCACACCGGTATTGGCTTCACTCCGTTCCACCAGTTCCAAGGCCCCCAGGTTGTCCGGAGCGTTGCCGGGCAATACCTCCACGGCCGTGATCAATTGGGAGTCGGTGTCCACCACAATCGCCGCCTTGTGCCCGTCGAACCGCCGACTGCTGCTCTTGTGGCCGTGGCGCATCTCCGGGTCATGCACCGACATCATTCGGTCCTTGCTCACCCCGTCCTTGAGGCCAATACCCTCGCCGGTGCGCTCCACGTCCCCCGTTCGGGGCCGGGGGCAGGCTCTGGAGCAGCAACTGCCCCAGCAACTCCGCCGCCGCGACGATGCCCTGCCGCTCAGGACTGCCCTCCGGCAGAGCCTCCTGCTCCTGCCGCGACAACTCCAGCAAACGGTCCGCGTCGGCCACAATCGTGGCCAGCAGCCCCGCCCGTGCCCGCTTGTCGGACCAGTCGATGGCCGACTCTCCCTTGATGCTGGAGCCTAGGTACCGCTCGTACCCTTGGGCCTTGGCCCATCCTTTGACATCGGACCCCTCCACGGCTGCCAACGCCCGCAACAGCTTCACAATCCCGTCCGCCAGCAGGTTGCAGGTGTCCCTCACCGCGCCCCGCCCCAGGATATTCGTCGTGTCCAGCGCCACCCCCATCCCACGTTTTTTCAGGTAGCCCGACTCCCGAGCCAGGCGCAGGCTGGACTCGAACACCGCCCGCACCTTGTCGTGGAGAATCAACTGGGCCCGGAACACCTGGAGCGTGCTCTTGGCGAAGGGACGGTCTTCAATCTCGATTCCCAGAGCCACTTTCCAGCGGATGTCGAAGTCGGCTCTGGCCTTGGCCTCGGCGTCGCTCACCTTGTCGTGGGTCTGCAGCAGTAATGCCGTCGCCAGCAGGCTGGGCGGCACGCTGTCCCGCCCATTGTCGACGCAGTAGAACTCGGCGAAGTCGGAGTCCCGGAATAGTTGCCCCCGCAGGGATGCCAACAGGCCGTAGAAAGTGTCCTTACCCACATGGTCCAAGTACAAGCGGTCCGCTTCCCACAGGCCCCGCTGGTCCGATCGCTCTCCCAGCACTGCTATCCCTCGCTATGCTCGATGACTCCAAGTATACCCGCTCACCCGACCCACACCACTTTCCGGCCAGATTTCTAGGTTGAGTCGGCCCGCGGCTTCAGGCCTGCGGTCGTGCACGTGGGCGGCCGTCAGGACCACCCTTGAGCCGGTGACGGGGTGCGGTTCGACGTTCTTGGTACGGCACCACTCGCACCGGCCCCTGGTTCGGAAGACCCGGGCGCACCGGCTCCGGGCCTTCCAGTCAGCGGGGTGCCGCCCAAGGTTCTCCGGGCTGATGGGCCTATCGCCTTACGCGCCTTTTACCGGGCCGCGTGTGACCCAGCGGTGCAGGACGGGGTATGAGCCGGAGTAGGCATCCGGTCCTCCGGCGAGGAGGCGGCCCGGACGGAGGACGCGCCCCGTCGGCAATGTATCCATTCACTGCGTCTGAGGCACCGGCAGGACATGGCGGCGCCAAAACATCACAGCCGCGCCCCTCTGCTCCTGCGCGCTGCTGTGCGTCACGGCCCGGACCATCAGCCAGATACAGGGTCGGCGTACCCCTAAAGCAACGAATAAGGGTCCCATATCCGAGCCCGACAGCCTCCTCGAATGTGGAGAGATGTGCACCTAAACCAAAGCCAAGGTGGGATGTGCATTGGTATGGTGCTGGGATGCGGACTGGGAGTTTCGCAGGTGCTCCCCAGCCTTTGATTGCAGGACGGTCCGGCAACGCCGTTTGACCTCTTCTTTCCTCTTGGACAGGCTGGCGAGAAAGCCGCTCACCGTCTCCCGCACCAAGGCCCTGGTTCCCAGGCACAGGTTCCCGGTCGCCTCCTCCCTCACCCAGCCCCAGATGGCCTCGCCGGCGTTGAAGTCCGGGCTGTACCCCGGCAGAGCCTGCCCTCGTGAAAACGGGGGTTCACCAGCCGCAGGTTCACTCCGGGCTTTCTCAGCCACTCTCTCACCGCCTCATCCCGGTGGGCTGGCGCGTTGTCCCAGATCACGTTCAGCCTCCCGCTGTGCCTCTCCCGCAACTGCTCCAGGAAACCTGCCGACGTTTCGCTATTGCTGTTACCCTCCAGCTCCATCCACTCCACCTCACCGGTCTCCAGGCACACCGCAGAGTAGTAGCTGGCCTTCTCGCCGTACCGAGGGCTGGTCGAGTCCACCAGTGCCGGTTCTCCCTTCAAGATCCACTTGCACCGCAACTCGGCGTCCGCCCGGAAGTGGGCCTCGTCAACTAAGAATATCTTGGCCCCAAATTCTTGCGCCTGAGATTTCAGTGAGGCGTACTCCGCCACGAAGGCATCCCGTTTCTCCGCATCAGCCTTGAGCAGCCGTTTCTTGGGGCGCTCGAACGCGAATCCCAGCCGGTGCAGAGCCTGCCCTCGTGGAGACGGGGGCAGTTCAGGCAACTGCTGCGGCTCAGGCTGATGCCGAAGCGTTCTTGGACAAACTGCCACACGGCTTTCCAGTTCCAGTTGGCCGGGCTGATGCCCGACATGGTGGGCGGTTCCTACACCGCCGCCTTCAACTCCGCATGCTGCCCTCTTCGAGGGCGGGGGAACCCCCGGACTCCTCGAAGATCAGGGCTGCCGGGCCGACCTCGCCGAAGGCGGCCAACCATCTTCCTATGGTGTGGGAATCCCGCTCCAGCGCTTCGGCGGTGGCCTGAGCAGTCCAGCCTTGGGTCAGGAGCCACAGGGCGTACTACCGTTCTCGTTCCCGGGGCACCGGCGACAGAATCATCCGCCTGCGCACGCCCGGCACATCCATTTCCCATCGTTCGAGAAACTCCTTTGTCTCTCCCATACCCAACACCTTCCCCGCTTCTTATCAACTTGACGACCGTGCGAATCCCTGGATTTTACCGGAACACCTATGTAGGTTTCACATTGGCTTTGGTTTAGTTGTCAGTCCTCAGACCCTATGGCTGGAACTCGTCGTTGTTACACCGCCCACCTTAGAGCTGGGTTCCGATGCCTTGGACCTAGAGTTTGGCGGAGTAACATTCCGTGTGGTACAAACATAATGCACAGGTTGCCTGTTCTCTCACACTTCACCCTAATACTACAACGACGCGTTATGAGAAAACACGCTCAGATCTTCTTCAGCTACGGACCGTTCATCATGGGAGACTCGCACTCGTTCGTTGCCAGCTTCAAAATCCGCCCACGAGTTACCTTGTAGGACAACGCGTCGTTGTAGTACTAACAGGCTGCTGAAAAACTCGGCTAGGCTGCTGAAAAACTCGGCGTGGCCCGACAGCGGAGAGAGAAGGGGTTAAAATAGGACAACCTTGGGCGGAGGTTGAACCGATGCGCGGAAGACAAGATCCACAGGTGACTCTGCTGGCCTTCATTGACCTGGAAACGACCTGGAAACACGAGTACCATCGGACCATCCCCTGCGGGTTATCAAGAAGCTGGCGGATCGAGCCCTGAAGGCACTATCCCGGACCTGGACCGGATGTACGCTAAGGTGGGCCGGCCGTCGATCCCGCCGGAGCGGCTGCTGAAGTCTTCATTACTGATTGCCCTGTATTCGGTGCGCAGTGAACGGGCATTCTGCGAGCGATTGGACTACAACCTCCTCTTCCGGTGGTTTCTGGGGATGAACCTCATTGAGCCCAGCTTCGATGCCACCACCTTCACCAAGAATCGGGAGCGGCTGCTGAAGCATGGAGTGGGCCAGGCTTTGTTCGGCGAAGTGGTACTGGAAGCGGACAGGCAAGGCCTGCTGTCGGACGAGCACTTCACGGTGGACGGAACCCTGATTGAGGCGGCAGCCAGCCTGAGGAGCTTCAACCCTCGGGACGGTGACCCGCCCCGGACAACCGATGCTGACCCGGGCAACCCATCGGTGGACTTTCATGGGGAACGACGTAGCAATGCCACCCATCAGAGCGCTACGGACCCGGAGGCCCGGTTGCTGCGCAAGGGTAAAGGCAAGGAAGCCAAGCTGGTCTTCATGGCCCACGCCCTGATGGAAAACCGGCATGGGATGCTGGTCGACTTTCAGACCACCTCAGCGACGGGTACGGCGGAGCGGGATATTGTGCCGGAGCTGTTGGCGCAAGCCCGGGAGCGAGGCTTTCATCCCCAAACGCTGGGCGGGGACAAGGGCTACGACACTCGGGACTGCGTGGCGGACCTGCGCCGACGTGGGGTGACGCCCCACGTCGGCGCAGAACACCAAGGGGCGGTCCAGCGCCATTGACGGACGGACCACCCGGCATCCGGGGTACGCGGTCAGCCAGCGGATTCGGAAACGGGTTGAGGAGATATTTGGGTGGATGAAGACGGTGGGCGGGTTCCGGCGGACCCGGTATCGGGGGCTAGACCGGACTGGTCTGGCGGGGCACTTGGTGGCCACGGCCTACAACTTGGTTCGGATGTCCAAGCTGCTGGGTCAGGCAACAGCAACTCCGGAAGCCCGGATGACATGACCTGGCAATGGGCTACCGATGCTCGGTGCCCCCAAAACGCCGGTCCGCGAAACCGAAGGGGCTGAAAGTCCCATGTGAACGGCACAATCTCTTCCAACAGGACCAAGGCTTCAACGAGCTGAACCGCATATTCCGGACGTGAACTCCTTTCTTCAGCAGCCTGCTAAACTCGAGACTCGAAGCTCTTTACGAGGGGAATCATGACCAACCACCAGAAATGGCTCTCTCGCCGAGCGTATCACGAAACATTTGGCTCACCTGGCCGGATGTACTTCAACTGGCGTGGAGTACCCAACCGATGCAAGTGCGGATGCGGCGAAGTATGGTACGACAGGGTCAGCACGGTGAATTGGTGGGATTACTTCAACCCGAAACTCCTAATCGAAACGCGTTTCCTCTTTCCCGTTTTCCGCCCTCTCTACTCATTAATCTGGGTCCTACCACCTGTGATTTGGATTTGCTTCCAGTTGCTCCGCACATCTTACAAGGCGCAAATACTTGCCAGGATCGGGACAACCAACGGCACATCTGTGGCGGTAGGGATATCCATTGGCCGACTGTTGTTGTACGGAGTCATCGCTCCAGTGGCAATAGCCTTATGGTTAACGACATGGACCCTTTCGAGGGTAGGAGGCATCATCATATTTGCATCCCACCTAGTATTACTGGGGTTGCTAATAGCCCTGATGGGAACACTGTTGGGGACCGCAGTGATCGCCATCTCGATGCGTGGGCTCGTCTTCGTTATAGGAGGCATAGCATCAGTCACGTACTCATACTACCCTGCCATTGGTATCGCACTAATCGTAGTTGGCGTCTTCGTGGAATATGAACGTAACCGCCGCAATGAACGGCACAGGGAGGAGCGCCTAGGGAACCTCATCCTGATGTTACGACGAGATGAATAGGACGGCGGCTGACAGGATGCGGTTCGCCGTTTCTCGCGCCGCGCCACCCGCACCGGCCCCTGCTCCGGAAGACCCGGACGAAACGGCTCCGGGCCTTCCAGTCAGCAGGTTACCGTCCAACGTCCTCCGGGACGCTGGGCATACCGCCCTACGCACCTTCCTCCGGGCCGGGTGTGATCCAGCGGTGCAGGATCTGGTAGGAACCGGAGTGGTCCTCCGGCTCTCCAGGGGAGGAGGCAGCCCGGACGGAGGACGTGCCCCCGTCGGCGGGGACCACCATCAGGAGGGCGTCGCCGGGCATGGCTTCCATGACTGCGCCGAGGACCTCTCGGGTCGTCAGGCAAACGTCGCAGCCACAGCCGGCGAGGTGGTCACCGGGCCGCCAGCCGCGGAGCTCCAGGTGCATCTTGCTCTTCCCCTCTTCGTAGCCGGAGTCATAGCACCGGCAGTCCTCGCCTTCGGGGCGGTCCGCATGGGGGCAGCGGTACTGACCGGGGCCGCTTTCGTCATGATTGGTTCCCATAGTAGGATCTCCTTGCCCCGGCTGCTTCTTCAGCCTGCGGGCCGGACCGCTGGGGAGACGACTCCCGGGCGGTCCTCTTTATCCTCGAAGATCTCAGCAGGCACTGCGCCGCCCGCATCTACTTAGTCTTGCGCCGGGACCGGGCAACGCTATCCGCGACTACCTCCCGGTCGATTCCCGCCCTCACGCCAGGGATGCGCGAGGCCACGATCTGCCTGGCCATGTCCCGGAGCCCCGGGTCTTCCATCAGCTCCCTGAGCCTGGCCAGGACTGCACGGTCCGGGGGCATGTTGAGCAGGCCCCTAAGCTCGGCCTCCCTCGGGTCCTCCGTCCTTGCGCGCACGCCCAGGGCATAGACCCTGGCCTGCAGGTCCTCCAACGCCTGCCGCACTCTCTCGACCTCCCCGCGTACATCCCGGGAGTCCCCTGGTGCGGTAGGATCGTGCGCCGAGGCCACGAGAGAGTCCGCCTGCTCCCAGGCCTGGCGGACCGACCTCGCCAGGGCAATGACCTGCTTCTCAGTGAACATCGGTTGAATCTCCTCCGGTTGATTTCTCCGTGTGGCCCATTCCCTGACCAGGTCCTGCGCGAGCTGCTTCCGCCGGGTGGCCATTACCGGGCCTCCGGCCGCGCCGTCGATCGCCCGGTATGTACCCATAACTCTCCCCAGGCGCAGCTCCGCAGGGCGCTCCCGCTGGCCATTTCTTCGCCGCCGGCGACGTCCTCCTGGCGCGGATTATGGACCTGTAGGGGACAGTCATCACTCCGCCGCCTGGATCGCCGCGAAGTCCGGGTCCGCGTCCAGGTCCTCGGCTCTGGCGCCGTTCTTACGGGACTCCGCCTGGGCCTTGCCCCACCGCCTTCGGCCCTCCCTGATGATCGCGGCCCGGTAGTCCATGAACTTCTCGAACGCGGCCCCCGGGATTTTCGTCGTGATCCCGTCGTGCTCCATCTCGTACTCCCACACGTCGTCAATCCGGTGGGCCGGCGCGATCCAGCGGTCCTCGATGGCCACCGAGTCTCGCATAGCACGCCCCGGCGCGTCGGCGTCGAGCGCGGCCAGCTTCTTTCGGGCGAACAGCGAGGCCTCCAGGCGGTTCATCTCGATGGTGACTAGCCCGCTCCTTCGGAACTCGTTGGGCAATAGCTGCTTCGCCATCTGCTACAATCTTCTCGCCCGGCCGTTCCCCCCCTGGCCTGCGGGCCCGGCCGCCGGGTCGTGCGCACGTCCTGGCGGTCTCCTGTTCATGTCTGAGCAATGTACCCGGCTTGGTCCAGGCCTCCCATATCGGCGCCGGGCCCATCTGAATCCTGGGCATCCCTGGGCGCAGGGGAGCTGAATATGCCGAGAGAGCGCGGCGCTTCGTGCATCTCCCCCGAAAGCTCCAGCTGTGCAGCCCTGAGGTGAATGCACACGGCCTCCTCGAGGAGTTCCATGCGCTTGAGCGCCAGGTAGCTTCTCTGGTCCAGCTGCACCGCCAGGATGAGGCTGTAGGAGGCCTCGATCTCCAGGTCCTCGCTGACGCTGAGGATCTTCTGCTTGACGTCCTTGATGCTGCCCGTGACTTCGATTTCCATCGCTCCGCCTCCATCAGTTAGGGGTCTCCGGCCCACTGGTACATAACCCGCCGCCGGCGCCCAGTCCCTGGACCTGGTAATGGGTTCATTCCCTCGTTGGCACGACCTCTCCCGTGGCGGTGCAGATGACTGACGGTGGCCAGGTTCTCGTCACCACTTGGGCGGCCCCCTCCGGCGGCTCGTCCAGGACCACGTGGCCCCGATCGCATATGTATCCCACGGGCCGGTTGACCCCGCCCTCCAGCACGTAGAGCTGCTTCATCGGCTCAGGCCTGGAGGAACCGAGGCGCTCCGCCCGCCGTAGGTGAAGCTGGTGGCACGCCTCCAGCCTCCCCTGGCCTCCTCTTCGTATCGCCGCCGCTTGGGGCCGTACTCCTCGTCCAACCGGTGGAGACTGGTGCATACCGGGCAGTTCATCGCTGTGGATCGCGGCATCGTCCTGCTCCTAATGGATGCATATCAGGGCCTCGAAGCTCGGCTGGCGGCGCCGGTTATGGGTGCATTCCCTGCCCCGTCTTGTCCGGAGCCGGTCATGGGAGCTGGCCATTACGCCGGGGACCTTGAGTCCTTGCCGGGGCCGGAACCCCCTCTGGCCACCATGCGGAAGACTTTTGTCCCGCACGAGGGGCACCTGCCGGTCATGGCCGGGTTGCCGTTCTTCAGGGTCACCCGCTCCGGGGCCTCGATCTCCCGCTTGCCGCGGCACTTGAAACAATAGGCTTCCATATGCGTCTCCTCCTTCACCAACCCGGCTTGCCGCAGTGGGGGCTCGGCTCCTTTACCTTGCGGCTCCACTCCGTCATGGCGCCGGCATAGATCCAGCGCCGGCAATGCAGGCGTCTGCCGCCGTAGGGAGGTCTCTGCGCTCTCTGCTCCAGGAACGGCGTCCTCCACTCCCGGCCGGGACCTATCGAACATCTGGTAAATCTCCTGGCGGCTGAACTCACCGTCACTCATCCCAGGCCCATCCTCATGTTCCGCGTTGCGGACCGCGGCATCGTCTCTCTCCTAATGGGCGAATTTCCGGGCCTCGAAGCTGATGCCTGACCGCCCGTTATGGGTGCGTTCCCGGCCAGGTCCTGTCCGGAGGCGCTCCCGGATGCTGGCCATTAACGCTCCAGCCTCCGCCCGGCGGCCCGCGCCTCTTCGATAAGCTCGCGCTCCCGGCCCGTCAGGATGAAAGGGTCCTGGCCGGCCGCCAGGAGGACATCTTCGTCCCACAGGCCGCCGTGATTTCCCGGAGCCTCATACCAGCGGTCACGGGCCCACGTCTTCGCCACTCCCAGGAGGGTCTTGTAGAAGCGTTCTCCGGAGGCGGTCTGCTCACGCACCCTGTACCAACGCTGGAAGTCATCCTCGAGGTTCTCGGGAGTGTCTCCGGACTCAGGGTAGTAGTGCAGCTCGCCGACCGCGGCGAGGAAGGCTTTGAGCAGGATGTGCGCCTCGAACGTCATTCCCAGCCTCCTGTTCCAGTAACGGGTGCATATCCGGGCCTCGAAACTCCGCTGCAGCCGCCGGTTATGGGTGCATTTCGACTGGCTGCATTTGGCGCCCAGCGTCCTGGAATGGGTGCATTCCCAGCACTGGTTCAGTTCCGGCCGGCTGGAGCTCGCGGCCATTGCCGTTCCACACCCGGTGATACCCGGCCACGCCCCGCCAGCAGCTCGACGATCTGCTCCAGGTCCACGTTCCGGCCGGTCAGTTCGTGGCAGAACCGCCGGATGAACCTGCGCAGGTCCCTGGCCTCGATGCGCCAGGTTCTGCCCCAAGGATCAGGGCCGTCCCCGTGAAAGCGGCTTGCCTTCAAAGCCCCGCCGTCGATGCGGCGCTGCAACCACTGGGCGTCCACGCCAAGGAGCTCGCAGACCTCCTGGCGCGTATACCAACCGTCCCGGTCTCTCGGAGAGACGCCGAGCTGCCTGGCCTTGGCGATCACGGCGTACCTGGACCTGTGCAATGTGCCGGCGACTTCATCCACGGGCATCTGAGAGACCAGTTCCCTCAGCAACTCCTCTTCATCCGGCGTCCAGGGGTTCCGGCCGGTCCGTCGTCCCAAGCCCAACTTGCCGACCTGGCCGGCCACGGCGCCCTCGCTCACGCCCAGCTTCAGTGCCAGGTCCTGGCGGCTCTGAAGGGTCTCGTCGTATTCACGGCGAATGAGGTTCCTCTCATCATCCGTCCACCGGTGGTAGGGCCTCCGGCGCTTCCGGTCCAGCCCCATCTTGGCGACCTGGTTGCGCAGGGCGGCTCCGGTCACGCCCAGCATGCCGGCCAGCTCCCTGCCGGTGCGCCGGGGGCGCTCCCGCCGCAGGAGCTCACGTTCCTCTTGCATCCAGCGGTGGTAGGGCATCAGGCGGGTCCTGCCCAGGCCCAGCTTGCTGAGCTGGTTGCGCACCGAGTACTCGCTCACTCCCAGCCTCTCGGCCAGGTCGCTGAGGCTCTGGGCCGTGCCGCGGTACTCCCTTCGGAGCAGGTCATGCTCCTCTTCCGTCCCGCGGTGCCGGCTCCTGCGGGAACCGCTGCTTCCGGCGTCCATATGACTTTCACCCGTCACCGCGGTCTCGCGCCCCTAGAACGGCAGGTAGCCTGGCTCGCCTTCGGGGCCCGGGTCCTCCGCCGATGCTGCATCGACCAGGAAACCGGCGTAGCCCAGGGTCTCGACCAGCACGTCCGGCCCGATGGTGCACAGGCCCCGGTATTCCCCGGACCCTCCGGGAACGCGCTTGGCCACCCTCAGGACCGGCGTGCCGTCCTCGGTCGCGCAGATGACACAGGCATACCGCCCGTCGCTGGTCTTCAACTCAGTCATGTATCCTCCTCTTCCTTGTCGTCAGTCCTGCCCGGGATACGCGGTCATCTGGCACCCTGGCAGCCGCTTTGTGGCCGCCCACTCCGCGAGGACCGTCGCCGCCTTGCCCTCGTACACTCGGTCCAGGCGGGTGGCGACGGTGCGCAGCCGGGCCAGCATGTACTCGTGCGGCTGCATCCCGGACAGACCGGCGTCGATCTCCGGATCGTCCTGGTCATCCCACGCTAGGTCGTCCATGCGCCTCTCCTGGTCTTCGCGGGCTCGGTCGGCGCGTCTCCTTCACTCTGGCTCCGGAGCCAGGCGCGCCTCTGTTTCGGGGTCATGTCCTGCCAGCAAAGAGGCAGGTGGCAGTTCAGGCAGGACGGGGCTTTGTCGCAGCCGGTGTCCCCCACGACCCCGACGCCTCGGTAGTGCAGTCCTTCGTGTCCCGTGCACATGGTCTCCACCTCCTCTAGCGGTTTCCCAATTCATCCGGCACTAACCGGCACGTTCTAATAAGTGGGTTCCGTTTCAGCCTTGAATCTGAGCGTTCTTCCAGTGCCTGTTCTACTTTTCCATCCGGCACTAACCGGCACAACCGGCACACCCTCCAGGGAGTAATTCCGGATTAACCGTGCCGGTTGAAACTCCAAACCGTGCCGGTTGGTGCCGGTTCCAGGATTAGAACAGGCACTGTGGAATCTCCATTCTTCCGCTGTGTTTCATGCCTGGAGTCCAACAACGCATTGGTGAGAAATTAGAACGTGCCGGTTGTGCCGGTTGCGGAGGGAAAGGTTTCCCAGCGCGTCAGTTTTCCGCGTCCGTCGCGCGGTCCCTGTTCTTGAAGTGGAAAAGCCACTTTTTGCCGCGGCTGCTGCGCGACTCGGGACGGTGGATGATGAACTCCTCGGCCAGAGCCTGCTGGTGGTTGCGCAGATACCGCCCCAGGGCCTCCGGCGACCCGATACCCAGACGCATCCCGAACTCCTTCGCGATGGCGTTCAGCTCGCTGAGCAGGGTGCTGGTGACCACCGGCCGGCCCTCATTGGATGCACCTTCGCCCCCCATCTCCATGCTGCCGGGAGGCGGCGGCTCCGAGCGTCCCAGCCAGATCTCCAGCGCCGACGCCACCGGGTCCTCCTCCACCGCGAACCGGTTCTGCGACGCTGTCAGATGGGTCAACGCCTCGTCCACGATCTTGCCCATCTCATCGCTGAGCCCCCGCCCTATCCACGTGGCGACCCGCGCAAAGTCGGCCATGCGTATGCTGGGGTCGACCGGCTCCACGCCCTCCAGAGGCGTGGCCAGGACCTTCTGCAGCATGCTCGCGTAGTCCGACAGGTACTGGCCGCGCAAACTGTCTATCTCCGCGAGGATCTTGTACTCGGGGGTGACCTCCTCCAGCTTCTTGAGCTTGAAGAGCAATGTCCTGGTCGCCACGTCCTCCCGGCGCAGGGAAGCCCTGGGCGTCCGCGTGGTCAGGGCCAACATGCAGGAGACCTCCGTCTCCAGCAGGTCCTCGTCCGTGTATTTCTTCCGGCCCGGGCGTTCCGCTCCGGTGGCAATCTGCGCTAGTGCGTCGGGGAGCCAGCGCACGGTCTCGTCCAAGTTGTCGTAGCAACGGAAGAAGCTGTGCTTGAGCGCCACCCAGAAATCTTTTTCTCCTTCGCTCTCCTTGCTCAGAGAGGAGACCTCGAACCTGGGCCCCACCAGGATGCGTCCCGCGTTCCGGAACAGGCTGGACTTCCCGCTGCCCGACGGACCCACCGCCGCGGCAACCACTTTCGTCGGCATGATGGACTCGAAGGCAAAGGAGAGCAGCCAGCACAGGAACAGGGCCTGCTGGTCCTGGACCCCAAGCTCGCTGTCCTCGTCGGTGAAGTTGGCCTGCTTGATGTACTGCTGATAGAGCAGCTGCTGGGGGCGCTCCGAGGGAGGGACGTAGGTCCATGGCTGGTGCTTCCACATGCGGCGAAAGAGCAGGGCGTCGGCGCCGTTGTCGCGGACCACTATGGCGTCGGCGGTGATCTTGAGGACGCGGCCATCGCCCATGTCCAGGAAGACGGCGTGCGAGTCCTCGTCGTAGTAGGAGAAGCGCCTGATGAGGGCCTCCCTGCCCCGCACCAGGGCTTCCCTGTAGAGGTGGTCCAGGAGATAGCCGTAGAGCTGGTCCCTGGAGTTGATGCTGAACTGTTCCCCGAGCAGGAGCCGCAGATTCAGGTCGTCTTCGGTCAGCAGCATCAGCTGCCGCGACTCCTGGTGGAAGAAATAACTCTCTTCCCCGGAATGGACGAAGTAGCCGGCTTCGTTCAGAATCCCGGTGATCTTGATCGCGTCGCCCAAGAGCGGCGAAACTTTCCAGTCAGGACGGCCGGCGTCTGCCGTTCCCTCGCCCTGGTCATCGTCCTGAGGCTCGAACGGCAGGGCCCCGGCCAGCAGGTCTTGGAGGTCGTCCACCGTGTGGCCCTGGTCCAGGTAGTCACTGACGTCTCCCTTGTTCGGCAGGTCCGGGAGGTGGATGATGCGGACTTCCTCGGCCTGGGCGTGGATGCCAGAGGCAACCTTCACGGTGTGGTCGATGCCCGCGGAGTCATTATCCGGGATTAACGCGACCTTGCGGCCGCGCAGCTCCCTGCTGTAAGCGCGCTTCCACTTGCCCGCACCCATCGGACACGTGGTGGCCACCAAGCCGAGGGACGCGAGACGGTCGGAGTCCTTCTCGCCCTCAACCAGCCACACCCACTGCTCTGAGTCTGCTCGTCTCAGTTCAGGCAGGCGGTAGAGGACGGTCCGCACTCCCTTGAGGTCCCATATCCACTCGCCCGGGTGGCCAGGGTCAGGACGGCGTTGGCGGAAACTCTTGGGGCGGTACCGGACCACTTGGAAGAGCACCTTCCCGTCGGCCCCGTGGTAGTCGTAGGTCTGCTCGACCTCCTTGTGGGAAGGGGGCTTGTCCTGCGCTATGCCCCAAACCTCGGCCAGGGCCTTGGCGCCACCCTTGCCGCAGGCGGCGGAGAAGCACTTGACGATCCGTTTCTTGACGTTGATCTTGAGGCTGGGGTTGCCGCCCTCCCGGTCCGGGTGCCAGGGGCACCAGGCCTCCGCCTCATCGTTGCCGCTCCGGGGTTGCTTGACTACGTCGGGATGCCTGAGGAACTCCTCGAACCAGTCCATGGCCATGGTCATCACTCCTGCCCATTTGGGGCGAGGGAACCGGGGCCACGAAAAGAAAAACCCCGGCGTACTCATTCAGTACGCCGGGGATATTACCTCAGAATGCCAAGGTTGTCAATCAGAGCGCTAAGGTTAATTGTCCGGTGTTTTTCTGGGTCTCCCTCCCTTGTCTCGCGGACCCGCGATGTACGCGACCAATTCATCTTCACGTACCAAGAGGTAGCCGCCGCCCCTCGCGGATGCCCTTAGACGACCGCGTAGTGTGATACGACCGAACTTGACCCAATTCTGTGCGGTTCGAGGCCTGAGCTTGTACTTCTTGACCGCAGACGGCAGGTCAATCAGCCCCGGAGGCAACTCGGCGTAGACCGTGTCCTGGTCGTCCTCCGGGAACGCGGGCAGGGTGTCCTGGTAGGCGACTTCGTGCTCGGTGACTTTCAATTCCAGCATAGATAGAAGCTTCCGAATCTCCTCCACTGGGATCCCAGACTCGAGGGCGTCCTCGATCGCGTCGCCGGCCTGAACCAATAGCTCCTGCGAAGCTCCGTTCTTCTGGGCCAGGGGCGGCGCGTCCTTCCTCGTATCCAACTCTACCATAGCGTGAATCTCCCAATAAACAAGCCCGCTCATCACCGGGGGCTGAACTTACGCATCGCAGTGACCTAACGTGTAGGTTCCATCCGGAGGAGCACTCAGGACGGAATCGCGGGAGCCAGAACAACCTAGACTCGGACTTGCCTGTTCCCTAATACCAACCACGGGTCCGGCGACGTCGATTGGAGAACCATACCAACGTCACGAACGGCGCAGCTATCGCCGCTAGTCCGAAGGGCCACAATGGTTCGATGTCTACTCCGAACCCGAAGTAGGCGATAAGTCCAACGACGCCAGCCCAAGGTGCAAACGTTAGCATGTCCTTAAGATCCGATAGTTCCTTGGTGCGGGGCATTCCAGGCCTCCTTGCGTGGGGAAACGCGATTTGCTAGATTCAGCGTGTCCCGGTAAGGCATTTCAGGCCTCCGATCGGGGCGATTTGCTAGACCCCGCTCCGGTGACCTGGCCCGGGGCGGGGATTTTCCGTTCACCGCCTGGCAGCTAGTGCAAGACAACAAACATCCCCGCCAGGGCATGAGGCCCTACCGGCGGGGAACGCGTGTCGAAAGGGCGAGGCGACCTGGGAAGAGGACACAGGGGGCCGGGGAACGGCAAACGCCGCGGTGCTGGAAGCCTGTTGTTCGAGCATCCCGTGCCTCCTTGCCTCACGGCCGGAGTCCGGTGGCGACGCTTCTACCCTTCCGGCGAGTCAGCGTTTATGAAGCGCCCGCTCTGCCGCTGAGCTACGTTGCCGCCTAGGAGCGCCCCGGCCAGCCGCCTTGGACACTTCACCGATCAAACTTGTTCTAGTCCAGTATGGTGGGCGGCAGTGGACTCGAACCACTGACCTCTTGCGTGTCGAGCAAGTACTCTAACCAGCTGAGCTAGCCGCCCACGAGAGGGGGTTTTCGATGTGGAAACTGACTCATCTTACCCTGTTTGCAAACCGGCAGCAACAACGCACGGTCACCGGTAACTGTTCAGAGTTGAGGGGATGGATTAGTTAAAACTTGCTTGGGAAGTTCGGTGCGTCGGGTCGTCGGTTATGTTAAATCAGGAGGATGGAGAACAAGGTAGACCTGAGGACGGCCAGCCGGGAGGCGCTGTTGGCGGTGATTGCGCGGCAGCAGGCGGTCATCGACGAGTTGCAGCGGCGGATAGCGGCGTTGGAAGGGGGTCTCAAGGGCAAAGGGCGGCCCGGAATGCCGGGCAACAAACCGGGTGCAAAGTCAGAGCCGGCCGAGAAGAAGGAGCCAAGAAAGCCCCGGCCCCACGGCTTTAGCCGTCGGCGCACGGTGGCGGCTCACCAGGTGGAACATGTCTTGGACTCCTGTCCGGAGTGTGGCACCGGGTTGGTTGGGGGTTGGCCGCAGCGGACTCGGGAAGTCATCGATATCCCAGTGGCTCCGGTGGAGGTCACGGAGCACGTTTTCGTGACCCGGGTCTGCCCAGTATGTGAACGGCGCCGGACCCCCAAGACGGACTTGGGCGGTGGGGTAATCGGTCGGGGACGGTTGGGAGCCAACTTGGTCTCATTGATCGCTGGCCTGCGGGAAGAGGGCCGGTTGCCCCTTCGGACCATCCAATGGTATCTGGAGACCGTCCACCAGTTGCGCTTGAGCGTTGGGGGAATCACCCAGGTCCTCCACGGCGTGGCCCGGCAAGCCCAACCGGCGGTGGCCGAGGTGCTGGAACTAGTCCGGACCAGCCAGGTGGTGCACGCCGACGAGACCGGCTGGCGCCAGGAGGGGGCCAATGGCTATGTCTGGACCTTCTCCACTCCCACTGAGCGGTACTTCCTGCGCCGAGGCCGGAATAAGGAGGTGGTGGACGAGGCGCTGGGGGAGTCCTTCAGCGGGGTGTTGGTCAGCGATTTCTACGCTGCCTATAACCACTACCCTGGCCTGAAGCAGCGGTGTTGGGCTCATCTGCTCCGGGACATCCATGACCTGAAGGCCCTCTACCCAGCAGACGCCAAGCTGGCCGGATGGGCGGCGGCAGTGCATGACCTCTACGCCCAGGCCAAGCGGTTCTCCCATCCTCAGGCAAGGAAACGCCGTCAGGCCCAACTGGAGTTGGAGCGGAAATTGTTGGCCTGCTGCCGACCCTTCCTTGATGACCCAGGGGCAGTCCAGGCCAAGCTCTGCCGGCGCATCCAGCGCTTCATCAAGGAGTTGTTCGTATTCGTAGCCGAACCGGCCGTCCCCTCGGAGAACAACGCCGCCGAGAGGAGCCTTCGTCACCTGGTGACCAGCCGCAAGATCAGCGGCGGCACCCGCTCAACCCAGGGCACCAACACCAAGATGGCTCTCGCTTCCCTCTTCGGTACCTGGCGCGCCCGAGGATTGAATCCCCTCACCGCATGCCGCCAGTTGCTCACTTCCCCTCAACTCTGAACACTTACGGTCACCGGCTTTCTCCCTCTGCGGAGGGCTCATGGTTCAAGACTGCAGAACTCGCTCGGCGCGTCGAATGCAGTATCCGCAGGTTCTCCCTACAATCTCCGAATCTTGAATTCGGAGGTGTCCGTTGAAAACGTCCAAGGCTGTGTCTGAATACCTTGTGGAGTGTGTGGCGCGGGGCTTGGCGGAATCGACCATCGAACAATACCGGTGGGCGCTGGGGCGGATGGTAGCTAATTGCGGGGGGATCCCGAGGACCGGGAAGCGCCTTTTGGTCGCGTGGGGCGGTAGTTCGCTGTCATTGGAGAGCCGGAAGGACCTGCGGAAGTGCTGGCGCACATTTTTCAACTGGTACGGGCGAAATTACCCCAACCGTACCAACCCGGTAGATGAGCTAGACAATTTGCCCAGGAAACAGAAATTGCCCAGGGTACTCACGTCCCAAGAGGTGCGCCGCCTCCTCGCGGTAGCAGACAGCGAAAGGGACCACACCATGGTCTTACTGGTTATGGACTGTGGGTTACGCCTGGGGGAGCTGTCGGCCTTGCGGTGGACGGATGTAAGGGACGACCACCTGGTGCTCAACGGGAAAGTGGGTGACAGGTTGGTGCCCATTAGCCAGGTAATGCGCGGTGAGCTGGAAGGGCAGGGCGACGGGTATCATGTCTGGATGGGACGCCGAGGCCCCTTAACCCGGTCGGGTATCAAAATGGTCTTTCGGAGGCTGTTTGACCGGGCCAACATCGGCACGCGAAAGGCGGGACCTCACTGCCTCCGCCACACGTTCGCCACGGCCTATATCGCTGCCGGGGGGAACCTCGCGGCTCTACAGGCCATCATGGGCCATAGGAAGCTGGCGACCACCCAGCGGTACATCACCCTCGCACAGACCCAGGTGTGCGCCGACCATGCAAGGTTTTCGCCCATCGCCACGATGGGCTTGCTTCGCGAGTGAACTTAGCTTCCGAACGGCCACCACCAGCGGCGGCGGTCTGCTGAAGCTCCCGGCAGCGCCCGCGCTGCGAGTGAATCCGCAATCTGGTGAGCGGCGTGAAGCTCTTGGAGGAGCTGTTGGATCACTGCGTCAGATTCGACTTGCCGCTCTTTGCGGTCCTCCAGGTCCGTTTAGAGGCTCTGAATCTGTCGGCGGAGAAGGACTATTTCAGTCTCAGGTGCTCCATCACCTGATGCACCGTCTTTGCCATCCGGTGACCCATCAGGTCCATCAACTATGACCCAGACTTTGCCGCGTGGGGAATCACGCTCGGTCTTCAATTCTTGGCTGGCTATCCATCGACCAATCGTAGAGACCGACACCCCAAAGTAGGCCGCCGCATCAACTTTACTCAACCGGCTCACCACACACACCTCAGTAGGTCTATCACTGGTTTTCCAATGACTATGGCATGTGGGCGAGTAATGACAAACGACTTGAAAACTGCGAAGCGCTGGCTCGCGAGTAACGTAGGTGCTTCAACCACCCGGGCTAGCCGCGCAACGCGGAGAGTGATTAACCCTTCGCCCGACATCCCACTACTGGGAAACGAGTGACCGGGGCCACCCAAAGGCATTCGGGCAAAGGGTTCCCATGATTGTTGTGATAATATAGGAGCGTCGAGCAGGTATACTTAGCCTGCGAAGGTAGGATCAGACATCTTCGGACGGGAGGTGCTCAATGAGAAACGTTGGCAGACAATCCAGGCGTTGTTGGGCAGGATTCCTTTATTTTTCCGGGTTCTTGCTGCTGATTGCCCTTTGCACATTGGGGTACGAGGCCGTCACCGGCGAAACGACTCTCGGTCTCAAAGAAGCAGTCCTTACCCCTGTTGTCGTGGGCATTTCAGTCGTGATGATCCGACGGGCACACGGCAAATGGAACGACAACCAAGACTCGTAAGGGGGGAATCGAGGAGCAGCTTGGGCGGCAGTTGTGGTAACTTTCTTCGCCTAGAAGCTAACTGGGGATTGCGCTAAGTACTCAGCCGTCCACGCACCTTCATGTCACCGCGGCAGTCCTTGCTTAGATATTGACGCTCATGTCTATAATGTGCCCGTGTCGAACGTTACCCAATTTGCCGACAGGGTGAGCAATGAATCCACGTTATGAGAACCCACCGCTCAGGGAAGCTGTCTGCGAATTTCGCTTTGAGTCAGATTCACCCTGGGACTTAGCCGTGCCTGGCCTCATCTATTCCGAGCTTAGCAATGACTTCCCGCAGCGATTACCTAGTCGGAATCCGGTCTTTTCAGCCAGTATCGCGGTAGGACCACAAGGTGCAACCCAACAGGTTCAACCAGTCGATGAACTACGGTTCTGGCGGGACGACGGCACGGGGGCCATTGTCCTAAGGCCCAATTTACTGTCAGTGACTCATTACCGTCCATACCCGTCTTGGGACCAGTACCTACCAATCATCAAGCAGGTTCTCGGCGTGTATAGAGAGGTCGGTCATCCGACGGGAATCGAGCGAATTGGTCTAAGATATATCAACGAAATCATACTCCAATCCGATACTGGAGAAGTCGAACTGGGCGATTATCTTGACTTTAGTCCTTTTTTGGGGAGCGAATTACCGCAGACCTACTTCTCCTTCATTGTAGGAGTGCAGTACTCTTTCAATTCGGAAAGAGACGTCCTCCGACTCCAAATGACGCCAGAGCATAGTGACCAACCCAACGCGTTACGCGTCATATTGGACTTGGACTATTTCTTGACTCAACCGGGAACCGTGTCATTTGATGATGCGATTGGATGGGTCGATGAGGCCCACCATCACATTCAACACACGTTCGAGGGTTGCTTGAAAGACGAACTCAGACACCAGTTTACTCAGGCAGGTGGATAAGTGGGTCAATTGGTTAGACCTCTTGAAGCAAGGGCGAGCCGTTCCTTGGTGCCTGATCCCTGGCGCGATGGGTCAAACTATTTCCAACCCGATAACCCAACAGCTCAAGCTACGCTTGGGGTCCCGGAGAAGGTCTCTGCTGACACGTGGTATTGGTCGGGAGGGTCTAATACCGGTATTTCCGCCGACCTAGCCAGTTTTTTTCTCCGCGCCTCTTTACGCAGGGCAACCGGAAAACTCTATCGGTCAGAGGGAACCGGGGTCCGACCACGCCCAACTCAATCGAGCGGGTTGGAGGCATCAGCGCTGTTGAACCCTGGGTGGGCTCAACGATTAGACCGACTTCGCAAATTGGAAGTTGATTGGGATGGATACGGGGCTCCTGTCATTTCTCAAGACTCTATAAACGAATGCGTCAAACTATTGGTTCAAGTGAATCAGATTAGCGAACCACAATCGAAGCAGCCATTTATCGCGCCCTTGTCAGACGGGGGATTGGAGTTGGAGTGGGAAACTTCCCACGGAAACGAACTCATGATCGTTGTGCATCCGGGAGGCGCGCCCGTAGAGTACTTACTGACGACATTAGACTTGGCTGGTAATGAGCTTGAACTTGAAGGAAATATTCCTGGAGACTCTAGCATAGAAGACCTTCTGAAAGCATTAATGGGTTAAGTCATCCAGTTGCTCCAGGGTTCGCGCAGCCAGAACTTCCCTCGTTCTCTCACCGATGGCGACCTATTCTATCGAGGACTTTTGCAGGATTGGATCAAGGACAACGGAAAGATAAGCCCCGGTGCTTTCTGTAAGACTACGGGAACCGATCGTATGTCAGTAGATTGGGCGGAGATGTCAACCCCGAAACAGACTATGAGCCGGTCTCCGAATCGGAAGGGAGTGGCAGCAATATCTGCCAAAACCTGTTGGGAATTAGGCCAGACTATTGAATGCGTTCCCTTGACAGATAACCCGGCGCATTCAGAGGTCATCGGGGAGGGCAGAATGAGCATAAGGAAGAAGTTGGCGAGGCAAGCGATATTAGTGTATCAAGAGACTTAGTCATGTGGTCGACCGATCCATGGCAGGCCCATCCAAAGGTTCAGTGACTAAATCGGGCACGCTCCTCCTCGTAAGTCGCCTATACAAAAGGGACCCATCTGTATAGGTCCGTCGGCTGTTCTAATCCCGTGACCCCACCAGCCAGTCGTGGCGTAGCCACGGGGCCTTTTCCCAACCCGGCCCCGACCTATACACTTGGTTCCAACTGTTCCTAAGGGTCCCGATTCAGGTATTGCGCGGAGCCAAGAGGTACATGGCCACCGTGCGCGATAAATGGCATTAACGGGCGCGGCGCGAACCCGACGTATCCACTGTTATAACAGTTCACAGTGGGTGCAACCACGCCGCAAGGATGGGGAATACGCATGACCCAAGACAAGATTCAAACCATGCGGGAGCGCCTGGCCGAGGCCGCCCAAACCCGGGCGAATCTGGACCCCAGCCCCGGGCCGCTAACCGACTTCAGTGCGTTCACAGTTTTCGCAATCGGCGGGGTATTTCGCAATGGACTCTCCGCTAGCTTGGGGGCAATTGCTCGATGACTAGAATGGTCCGGTCAACACCGGCGCCGAACAACTCCAACGCACTTATGATCACGGTCGAGGCGATCAAGATCGCAACCGCTACAGCAGTCCACTTCTGGAATCTGGCAGTTCTTTCCTGGGCATCTGCGACCCTCGCCTGCTGCAGGGCCAATTCGGTCTGGCGCTTCAGTAAATCGAGTTGAATCTGTTCTTGCTGATACTGTTGCCGGTAGCGCAATTCTTCATTGATATCGTTGTAGCTATACTGTCCAATCTCCTTTGAGACTCTCACTAGTAACGCCTCTAGTTCGTCGTCTTCGACGCGGGAAAGTGGCATTTTGCCCTTGGTTAGGACCACGATTAAAACTCCTTCGGAACCTCATCCTATGGCACAGTCGCCAACTTACCCACTGGGTCCGGGATTAACTCCAGATAGCCCAACGTGGTCTGAATGGACCGGTGGCCCAGCCACCGGGACAGGTAGTTGATAGGCACGCCATGGAGGAGCAAATGGCGGGCGTAGGAGTGGCGGAAAGTGTGAGTGCCAACCTGTTTGCCATCCGGTAACGCGCCCAGCTCAATCGCGCGATCAACCGCCGCCTGGACCCACCGCCACGCGGTAGAGCGGCTAACTGGAATGATCCGGCCCCGGCCAATCTGAGAGAATTGCAACACGGCGGCCAGGGCGTTTACCAGCTCAGGATGTACCGGCACGATCCGGCTCCGCCCCCCTTTCCCCTGGCGGACCCTGATGGTGGGCTGGTGGGAGTCAAGCGATAGGTCTGCGGGCTCCAGCGCCAGGGCTTCGGACACCCGCAGGCCAGCTCTCCACTGCAACAGCATGAGCAGCCGGGCTCGTGGGTTGGGCGCGGCTGCCAGGACGGCCTGGACCTCGTGCGCCTCCAGGTACTCAGGGAGCGTGGAACCTTTGCCCCCGGAGTTTTGTTGCACAGGGGGCTTTCGAGGATGAAGGCCCCGGCCCCGGCGCACGATTGTGGTGGAGGAAGATGTCGTCATGGGTGCAACATTAACCTGTGTTTTGTTGCACGGTCAACCGGCTTCCGTCAGGGCTTAGATGGGCGCATCATCGCCGTGCAGTTCTCGGTCCCTATGCAGTCCACCCAATTGCAGCATTCGGGGCAGAACTGAAGTAGTGTCCGAGCCGGCGCACTCGACACACTCTGAGCGGTCAATCGAGTTCAACCGGCAGTTAGGAGCATTCTCCGCCTGAATCAGGGGAGGGCCGGCCACGGCCGCAGCGCACGACTAAACGTTCCCGGCGGGATGGGCGCCAAGGTGGTTTGAGTGGCTTATCGCGAAGGATGGGATAAGGTTGGAGCCCAGCGGTCTCGGAGCCAATTGCCCAGCAGGTTGAAACAGAATACCAGCAGCACAATGGCAAGCGATGGGAACAGAAGCTCCCACCAAGCGTCGACGTCACGTATGGACTGGTAGCCTTCGGACACCATTAAACCGAGAAACGGGGTTGGGCCCTGGTGTACTGCGGCGGGGACAGGGCTGAGGACGAAGTCGATCCCAGCTTGGAGCAGGATTACAAACCCGGCTTGCATAGCGGCAAGGACTGCGATAGTCCTGGCAACCGTGGGGGCCAGCCGCCGGATTGTTCTGGAGAATCCTAAGACTTCTGCGCTATTCCCATCCGCCATAGTCTGTTGATGGGTTGCCGTAGTTTGGCCGCGGACGTGGTGGAAATAGGTCGCCCAGAGTACCACGGCCGCGGCGGTCAGCAGGGTTGCCGTGGGGGACTGGGCCGGGGCAGTTAAGCATATCAGGGCGGCGGCGGGGATGGAGCGTGTGGCGTTGGCCAGCCCGGAGATGGCGGCTTCCAGCCAGCCGCCCCAGTAACCGGCGACGAACCCAAGGGAAACCCCGGCAATGGCGGCGACGGCGACGGACAATGCTGCGGATGCGATTGCGATCCGGAGCCCGTGTATGACGCGGCTCAGTACGTCGCGGCCCAGGGTGTCGGTGCCAAGGATATGCTTCCAAGCCGGGTAAGAAGGAAAGTTAACTCGCTTGCCTGGGCTCAAGGCCCCGAACATGGCCCAGGCAAAGGGGCGCAAGTGACGATCGCCCAGGGACTGTTTTATGGGATCTGCAGGGGCGATTTGGGAAGGAGCGAGCGCTAAAAACAGGACGACGAGCAGTAGTAAGAATGCCAGGACTGCTGGGAAAAATTGGACCGGTGAGGTTGAAGGCGTTATTGGGTTTGATGAAGTATGGGGAGGATAGGCCGGTATGGATAGGCCAGACAAGACCTCGGCATCGGGAGCAAGGCTTAAGGGGTTGTGACTTTCCTGAAGTGGGCCGGCGGTCCGGCGGGACAAGTAGGCGTTTAGAGCGTCTAAGAGGAAACGGGCGGTGATAAAGAGGGCGGCGAAGGTCAGGACCACGGTGCCGGCTAATTTGAAGTCGTAAAAGTATACGGCCTCGATGGCAAGTCTGGCGGCGCCAGGCCACCCGAAGGTGACTTCCACGATCACGGAGCCCACCAGAAGGACTCCGGCGACAGTTCCGAAGTAAGTTGAGAGGGCCAGGATTGGGTTGCGGCGAAGAGTCTTCAAGAAGGCGTGGCACACCGGAATCACGCCTGGGCGTTTGGACGGCGCGCTTGAGGATCGGAGCGTGTCGAGAGCCAGGGTTCGAACGTAGAGAAGGACGGGGGCGATGTGGAAGAGAGACAGGGTCAGGCCCGCAAAGAGCATTTGGAACAAGCTGCCATCTCGAGGGAACATAAAGCGCCACTCAGCTTTGAGCACAAGAAGCCAGATCAGGCCCAAGGGGAGGGCGAAATTGGGCAGGGAACGGGCGAAGGTGGCTAGAACGCGGATGGCGGCGTCAATAGAGGTGGCTCGGTAGGCGGCACTGAGGATACCGAGGAAGACTCCAATGAGTAAGGCCAGGGCTGCGGCGAACGCTGCCAGGAAGAGAGTGGCGGGAAGGCTCTTGAGGACAAGGGCCAGGGCGTTTTGTTCCCGGACTCTTGTGGGGAAGCCAATGGGAGGTTCAGCGAACTGGGCGACGGCCAGGACCACCACGGCGATGATGGCGAAGGCTGCTGCGGACTGGGCTAGCCTTTTTAGGATGTAATTCGTCATCTGCCTCCGACTTGCCCGGGGTTTGAAGCTATCGCGATTAGAGGCCGATTCGGCCTGTGGGCCAGCTGCCGAGTCGCAATTATGAATGAACTGTATCAGCCAAGACCAAATCTGACGCCCTTAGACCGTTGTGTTCAAGCATACCCTGGGATGGGGAGGAGGCGTTGGACGACCAGGCAACGAAAATACGGAAACCCAAGCTGGGGTTACTGGACCTAGCAAAGCGGTCCTCCACCAAGTTTCCTGAATGAGACCACTCCTCAAGAACTGGGTTCCCGAGGCGGTGGGGCCAGCGGCCCTCAGGACCGGGCCGAGAATAGAGGGATGCGGAAAACGCCGCCCCCGCTTCCGTATGGCCTCCCCCGGTCTTAACGGGACCTGAATATGAGCAATCTGTCCTCTCGGTCGTAGACGATCAGGTACCCTTGGGACGCCCGGAACGTTTTCAGTCTGGATAAGATCTCGAAGAAAAGCTCCTCCTGTTCGGAAACGTCCAGGGAGTCCGAGCAGTCGTGGCGGTCGTGGGGCGGCAGTCCGAGCGTGGCGAGCTGACCGTCAGCGGTTATCATATTCTCCCACGGGTTTACGTAGTCATAGGGTCCGCAGAAAGTCTCGCCCTCTATGCCTACCGGACTGAAGTTGGCCGTGATCTCCGTCCCGGACACCACGGGCGAGATGTCCATGGCGAGAATCCTACCAGGGTAATCCACGTCAAGCTCACCGAAAGCCCACAGGGTCCATTCCCCATCAAATATGCCCACCGTGTCCCGGTGCACAGGTTCGAACGCCGCGAACTTCCCGAGATAGGTCTGCATCATGAGTCTGGGCGCTTCGCCTCCCCTCTGGACGGCGAACTCCCGAAGGCGGCTGAGGGAACGCAGCGATGGATCTTGACCATAACCATGGTCGGTTGGACAGTGAGGCCTGGCCTCCACTTTCGGTCCGGCCTGAAACACGGTTCTACGCCCATCGTCCGTGCCGTGACGTATGATGTAGTTGCCACACGACGTCTTCGCCAGGGCAAGGTCCGGGTCCAGGAAAGACAGGACGAAGGAGTCATCCCCTCCGGCCTCGCTCTCCCCGGGCAGGAAGCGCCAGGTGGTACCGACCAGGCTCTCGGACTCGCCCGGCAGGGCTGGTTTGGGGGAAAAGACCATACGAACGGCCCCACCTTCGTCCATGATCATCAGGCGTCCGTCCCTGACCTCATAACGTCTGGCGTCCTTGAGTGCGGATTGGTACCGGTCGGCTTGGTCCATAACTCCTTCGGGATCAACGCAGAGAACCAGCGTCTGGAAATACGAACTGAAGTCGAACGAGATGGCCCCATCCGGTTTTGCAACGGGAGGCCCGTTATCGGACCGGCGTCCTCCGCTGTTGCAGCCGTCCCCCCCGCCGTATCTGCTGCCGTTGATGACCAGAGTCGGCGTGGCGCCCGACAAAACCGGACGGCCGTCCAGGACGTCGAGTATCCACATCACGCCCTCTGGCGACTGGACGGTTGGGACGGGTGTCGGCGACTGGACCGTCGTCGGAAGCGATGTTGCCTGCTGGTTACCGGCACAGGCCAACGCCGCAAGCAAAACGGCGGAGGACCACAGTAATAAGATTGGTCGGTTTTTCGCACTCACGGACCTACACCTACTCCATTCCAACGAGGCTACGTTTCGCGGGTTCTGCCCAAACTCCGGGGTCCTGAATCGGGCCTTGATGCGGTCGCCCCGCCAACGAAAGTCTATTCGCCCGCCCATGAGGGATCAACCGGTGGATCGTGAAGTTCTCTGGGGTTGTTGGGACGGGGGCCAAGGGGTTTCCGGTAGACCACGAAACCACCTGAAAGGGGTGTTTCTGCCCGATGCCCCAGGACCTTTTGGATGCCTGACGCATTGTGTAGACGGGATTGTGAGGACTCACCAGCTAAAGTCGGAAGTTAGGCGCTACCTGGGCCAAGGCGCCAGGCGACATCAACGGAGCCCGTCTCGCGGCCCCGTCCGATGTGTCAATCAAACAGATGGTTGATTGCCACGCTCCCCCCGGCCGGACGGCTGTATCACGGACAGGTGGAAATTAATCATGGAGAGAACGAGGAGATGGAAGAAACCCTGGGGAGAGGGTTGATTCCGGGGGTCGGCTGGGCCCGCAGGTTAACCGGCCCCATCGCGGCGGGCCTCCGCTTAGTCGCACAGGTGGCCGAGTCATCGTTCTGTCCCATCACGTCTCATACAAGTCTCGCAATGACAAGAGGGACAGTTGAGAGGCCGATAACCCCAGACAGGTAGTCGTACATATTCTCTCAGGTGTCATTAGTTACCTGGACTCGCACCCTCAATCGGTAAGACCTATGACCGGCTGGACTTCCACTACCGTGCCATCCTGGTTTGTGCGAAATCCTCGAAGTTTCTCAGGTTCGTAGGCGGGATAAATTGCCACATAATCTTCTTGTTTAGTCCCGTCGACCATCGGGTACGGTCCGAAACGGCGTTGGATTAGCCAATTTCCTTTTGTAGATTCATTCGGTGCTTTGAGGAATAGGAACGAAGGAACATTGGAGTCCTCGTGTGGTTGGGCAGGAATCGCTCCCACAGGAAACGGACGGGATACCGCCTCCTTCATGTTGTTGGGGTCTATCATGCCCACATCATGATCCGATTCGGCAGCGCGGCTACGGTCTAACGGGCCCCACCGGGCAAAGCATGAGCCGTCGGACAAAGGCTGTAATATCATTTTCGTGAGCTCTGTCCCTAACTTTGGTACCACTGCCAAGTTCTCATCTTCGTCAAAATGGACAGGTCTAAAATATACCCCGATGAAGTCTCCGCCTCCATCTCCACCTGAATAGTAAATCTCCGCGCAGACTTGAAACGAGTATTCTAGAGGCATTCCTCTGATTCCGAAAGAGTCCACATTGATTAACATCCCACCAACTGCTTCTACTCCTTTACGTGCGCATTCTTCGATGCTCAGCCCATCGGGTGTATCACTCCATCGTCCAACTACTGGGTTGCGATTCAACATAGACCGCACCCACTTGCCAACCCCTGATTTGTTCATAAATTATCCCTCGCCCTTGAAAGCGGATGAAAAAACTTACAATTTTTGGCCTACTGACTATAACTCACAGGTCAATGAGAAGAGGCTATTTCAACCACCTTTGAGTGCCCCCTGCACGCAGACCGACGTTCCATCCTACGCATATTCTACTGGAAGACCGCGTGCTCAGACATCAAACGTTCTTTTTTGACTCATTGCTAGAGCAAATGCAATGATGTCAGGAAGACGATTCGATGCTAGGAGTTGGAGCATTCCCAGCTCAGCGGTCTACGAGGGTAACCTAGTGAATGGCCATCGACACGCCGCCGACGTCGACCTGGTGGTTGGGCGGTGTACTGGGGGTTGCGGCCGCGAACGGCGAGGGCCTGGCAATGGCACTTGCGACGAGCTGCTCGGCCGGGACCTTGGGAATTCTCTGGTTGCCTGGGGTCTGGCTTCACTTCGCCCGCGATTTCTCCGCATCATCGCAGAAGTGAACCAGAGTATACTTTGGCCATCCTTTTTCTTCCAACAGCTGTTCCAACGCTTTGAGTCCGCCAGCGGCCGATCCAGCAATCATGCTCAACCTTTCGTTGGCCTCCGGGTCTGCAAAGACCGATGGCAGGTCCCAATCGTTCCTTCTCAGGATCCCGCACGCTGTTCGGAGCTCTGAGTAGGTCACGGCCGCGTAGCCGCCTCTCTCCGTCAATGTATCGGACATCAGGTCCTTGATGAACTTGAGCCGATATGCACGTTCACCTGGGGCGAATGTCGGCTCCGGCGTGGCGGTGGGAAGCGGAGTGGGCTCCGGCGTCAAGGCAGGGGCAGTCCCAAGAGCGCAACCCGCGACCAACAGGCCAACGGCGCAAAGTAGTAGCAGCCACCTAAACTAAAGCCAAGGTGAAATGTACATATCGCTAGACCGCACTATCGGTGCCCACCCAGTTGGGGCCTAAAGGTGATATGAGGTGCCGTGGAGTGCTTGCGGTCATCGTCAATGTCCCCGAAATGCACATCCCACCTTGGTATTGGTTTAGTAGCGCGTCCGGCTATTTTTGACAAATATAAGAATTGATATAATGGAGGCATTCTTTGATTGTGGAGAGGTGTGGGGAATGCCGGCCAAGCTATATCGAGTCAACTTGACCCAGGATGAGCGGGAACATTTGTCGGGTATTACCCGGCGCGGCAAATCCTCGGGGCGTAAAGTGAAACGGGCTTTGATTTTGTGTAAGGCCGATGAAGGCCTTACCGACCAACAGGTGGCCGAAGCCCTGATGGTCGGCCCCTCCACGGTGGGCCGGGTGCGGCAGCGCTTCGTGGAAGGCGGGTTGGAGCGGGCCCTCAATGACCTGCCGCGGCCGGGACAACGGCGCAAACTTGATGGTAAGCAGGAAGCCCACCTGGTGGCCGTGGCCTGCAGCGCGGCCCCGGAAGGGCACACTCGCTGGACGTTGCGATTGCTGGCCGACCAAGCGGTGAAGCTGGAGTTGACCGGCTCCATCTCCCGGGAGACGGTCAGACAGGTGCTGAAAAAACGAACTCAAGCCGTGGCGGAAGAAGGAGTGGTGCATCCCCAAGGTGAGCGCCGAGTTCGTAGCCTGCATGGAGGACGTGCTGGACCTCTACGCCGAACCCTATGACCCCAAGCGGCCCGTAGTCTGTTTCGACGAGACCTCCAAGCAGTTGGTGGCCGAGAAGCGGGCTCCCATCCCGGCCAAGGCGGGACGGCGGGAGCGATTTGATTATGAGTACCAGCGCAACGGGACCCGGAACTTGTTCATGACTTGCGAGCCACTGGCGGGCTGGAGGCACGTGGAAGTGACTGGGCGTCGCACTATGGAAGACTTCGCCCATCAGATGCGCTGGTTGTCGGATGCCGCCTACCCTGAAGTAGAGAAGGTCCGGGTGGTGCTCGATAACCTGAACACTCATAGACCCGCCTCCCTGTACGAGGCCTTCGAGCCGAAGGAGGCCAGACGGGTGATCCAACGGCTGGAGTTTCACTATACTCCCAAGCATGGAAGCTGGCTCAACATGGCGGAGATTGAGTTCAGCGTCTTCAGCAACCAATGTTTGAATCGCCGGATTGAAGATGAGGTGTCCTTAAAACGCGAGATTGCCGCCTTGGAGACCGAACGAAATCAGGCTGGGGCAACTATCGAGTGGAGGTTCACTACCACCGACGCCCGGCACAAGCTCCAGCGTATTTATCCATCGGTTTTAGACTGACGCGGTACTAGACGTAATACTCATACCTTGTTTGCTCCCCGAAGTTAGTCGACGGACCCCCAGGCCACGTTATCACACTTCTTGACCATCATCGTAGACTCCGTCCAGGGCGGCTTCGCCGAACGCCACGGACTGGCGCCCATAAGCCTCGGCCAGGGCCTCCACGTTGACGTTGCGGGAGGAGTGTTTTACTCCGGCTGAGGCCAGGCCGCGCCGCAGCCGGGATGCACCCAACTTGAAGCCGCTTTCCTGGGTGAAACGCGCCGCCAGGCTGTCGATGGTGAGGAGCATCTCCCCCCGGTCGGTCGCCCGGCCTGCGGCCAGGGTTTGATTGTAGGCGTCGGTCTCGGCATCGAAGACTCCTTCCTCATACCAGCGCAGAATAGCCAGCCCGATGGCCTCGTCCGTGGGTCCGCCGCGGTAACTGTCAAGCTGCGATGGAGTTTCAGCCGCATCCCCGTCTCTCCCCGAGAGGGCATTCCGGAACTTACTCGCGCCCAGGTCGCCGCCGTAGTCCAGCGTGATCTTCTCCCAACTGTTGTAATGCGCGGCGGATGCGAAAAGCGAGTAAGGGTGCAGCGTCTGGGTGTACCTCTCGCAAGGCTCTCGGTGTTGGTCCTCCTTGTCGTGCAGCTCCCGGTACTGAGTGCCTCGCCAGGGGTCGGGATAGTACCATTTGATCCCTTTGTAGGCCCACGGTGGAGCGATGCGCTTGCTCCTGGGGTGCATCTCGAAAGGATAGCCGATTCCCCGGACCGCCGCCTTCAGGTCTCCTCCCAGCATCCACTCCCGGGCGGTGGCGCCGAATGCGTATATCCGCTCCTTGCGGAAAGCTGCGGTCCCCTGGGCCATAGTCCGGCCCCTTACCGACTGGCCTTCGTAGCGGCCGTAAATGGCGTGGAGCTCGTCGGCTACGCAAATGCTGCCCCGCGTGAGGAACTCGGGGAAGACGTAGACCTGGGCCGGGATCAGGGACTTTCCGAAACAGAGACCGCCGTTGGCGCTGAATGAAGGCCAGCCGCACATCATCCACAGCACGGCGAAGGACACGGCCCCCAGGGTCTTGCCGTCTCCCATGTCTCCGGAGAGGACGTATAGCCCCGGCTTGAACCAGACTGGAGGATAGACAGGCCGCTTGCGGTTCGTCTCGTAGGCGGCAAGGAGCCATTTGGCCGCCCGGACCCGCTGGTCTATGGAGAACACGTCCTCCCCGAAGGGCTCCCGCCCCATATCCCCGACCATCTCGGGGGTGAAGGTGGTCCCGTAAAGCTCATCCAGCGGCGGCTGGGGCGGTCCGTAGCGGGAGTCCTGTGTGCGCATGATCTTGAAGGCGCCATCCAGGGTCTCGCGTCCTTGGCGCAGGATGTCCGGGGTCACTGCCAATACAGTCATGGTTCCTCCTGTCCGCCCCTTACCTGGGGGCAAAATTCTTGAGCCTGGTACGCTCCAGAGCGGTCATGCCCCGGCGGGGCCTGCGTCCGGTCGAACTCGGGCCTGGGGCCGGAGTGACTCTCCCTCCACCCTTGACGCGGCGGCGCCCCCTGCCACGTGCCTGCGAAGGCGGTCCCTGACTATTCCCACGTGCCAGCGCCTCTTCAAGCCGCTCCTTGATTTTGCTCTCGCCCTTCTGGGCCAGCTCAGACGAAGTTGGGAGGCGCCTTGGCCGCCGCCCCTGGTAGTCGGTGTTCTGTGCGACGTAGGGGTGGCCCTCGTCGTCAGTGAGCACGTCGGTAATGCGGCCGGTATAGTGTTGGTCCGAGTGGGGCAGTTCACCGTGCTCCACCACCTTGAGAGTTTTTGCCGGACTGTTGCCGACCGGCGTCCGGGTCGTTTCTCCGCTCTCCAGGTCGACCTCGACCTCCTCGACCGTCTGAAAGCGTACTTTCTTCGGGAACCTGAGAGGGAGGGGGTGTTTCTTGGGTTCCTCCTGATCATCCTCCTTGGGTTTCATGCGCCGGAGAGGAGACTTTGCTGCCTTGGCGGTGTTCACCCTGGCGGCGTCCACCCTGTCCGCCCTGGCGGTGTCCACCCGGTCAGCGTCCACCCTGTCGGCCCTGGCGGTGTCCACCCGGTCGGCGTCCACCCTGTCCGCCCTGGCGGTGTCCACCCGGTCAGCGTCCACCCTGTCGGCCTTGGCGGTGTCCACCCGGTCGGCATCGACCCTATCGGCCCTGGCGGTGTCCACCCGGTCGGCATCGACCCTATCGGCCCTGGCGGTGTCCACCCGGTCGGCATCGACCCTATCGGCCCTGGCGGTGTCCACCCGGTCGGCATCGACCCTATCGGCCCTGGCGGTGTCCACCCGGTCGGCATCGACCCTGTCGGCCCTGGCGGTGTCCACCCGGTCGGCATCGACCCTGGCGGCCCTGGCGGTGTCCACCCGGTCGGCATCGACCCTGTCGGCCCTGGCGGCGTCCACCCGGTCAACGTCCACCCGGTCTAGGTCTGCCCGGTCTACGCCCAGGCCGCCCACGTCCGGGCGGATGCCGGCCCCCGCCAAAGCCCTGTCCTGACGGGGGGATGCCTGGAGTTCTTGGCGGACGGTCAGAGGGTCGCCGGTGTCCCTCAGGGCCCGGGTGGCTCCGGTCTCAACTGCGGCTCCATCCGGAGTGGTGGACTGGTCAACCCGCCCGGTCTCCGTATCACGGACAATGACGTTTGTAACGCCTCCGCTTCGACCGGCCCGCACATAGGCCAGCAATGCCGCCGGGTCGTCATCAGTGCGTATGCGGTATCTCACACCGCCCACGACCACGTCGACCTCGAATTTCCCTGTGCCGTCGCGCTTTCGGCTCACACCGCCCGCGTCGAAGAAGTCCCGCGCTATGGTCAGTTGTTCGGGGGACTTGTCTAGGCGCAACCCGACCCGCGATCCGAACGGAAGCAGGTCAGATACGCCGCGCACGTTGGTCCGCCATATCTCCCCGAAACTGGGCACGTCTGCGTCGGGGCCGACAGCGACCGGCCCGCCCCCCAGGACGTGCATTACGACTCTACGCTTTGCTGTGTCCACGCCTGGCGATGTGACAACTTCAGCCTCAGCCCCCATGCGCCCGAACACTTCACGCGGTAAGAGGTCTCGTCCCTTGGTGTCCGCTGCGCCATGGAACGCCTTTTCGGGCAGCTCGTCCGGCCCGCCGTCCACGACGTTGCGGGCGGTCAGGCGCTTGACTTCATCGGCGTCTAGCACGATGGCCGCCGGGTTTACCGGCGGCAGTCCGATTGCTCTTCGGGCGACATTGGGGATGCCCAGGAATTGCGCGGCCGTCTCCCGCAACGGTTCCCTGGCGGCGTCCGCCCCGGTGTTGCCCATGGCGGACGTGTCGAAGTACCTCAGCGCCATCGCGCCGGGCTGGTAGTACAGGACTTCCTCCACCGAGTTGGGGTTGGTGCTGCGGCTCCTATAGGTCGCGTCGGCGGCGTCTCCTCTGGCCTGCAATGCGAATGATGCGTTCGGGGACAGGTGGGCCGCCGCTCCTGGGTCGAACACCCCCGTCCGGTAGGCCGCCGGGGGCGTGAAGCGGTAGGGTATGCCGCTGGAAGTCACGCCCCGGATATCGGTCTCTCCCCGCGCCAGGGCGTCCAGTATCTCTTCTTTCAGCCGTAGGCCGCTTATCGGGTCCAGCCCCTCGCTCATTATCCGGTCGTAGCCCAAGCCTGACTCGTCTCCCGGTCGTATTCGCTGCGGATGGTCTTTCAAGCGCCGCTCGATTTCCTCGCGGATGTTGGCCTCGGGATGGAGTGTCGCCACCGGGGTAATCCCATCTTCCGCCAGCGACGTTACCTCGCGCAGTTCCACGTCGTCGCCGGCCGCTACCTGCGAGTAATGCATCTTCTGGGTCCCGCTGCCCAAGCCGCCAGCCGATACGGTGCTGGGCGAAAGGCTGCGCGGGTGACGAAGCAGACCGTATACCCCTTTGACTCCATCAAGGGCGGGGTCGGCTACCGTGGACAGCCCGATCCCCAGGGTCTCGTCCCGCGTAATCCGCCCAAAGGTAGGGTCCTCGAATCCCGGCACCAGCGCCAGCCCGGTATCGGTGCTCGCTCCCTCGATGGCGGAAAGCTTGTACCCGCCAACTCTGCCGAGCTCCTCTTTCCTTACGCCTCGCCGCCAGGCGTTGACGCCGCGGTGACTCAGGCCCCCCGTAGCGCCACCGATCCCGCCCTGCCACAGGGAGTCGATGATGCCCTTGCCCTCGTTCCCGCTGATTTCCCCCAACCCCTGACCGCCAAGGGGGGCCACGGCGATGCCGGTCGAGATGGCCCCGCTGAACCCCGAACCGATCACCGCCGATTTGCCGGTCTGCGCCACCACATTGACCGCCGGATTCCCCAGGGCGCGTTGCAGGACGTTGGGGGGCAGCGTGACGGCTTCTTCCATCCAATGGCCCATGCCGGCCTTCTGAATATCGGCTTTGTCCAGGCCGCCTCCCGTGGCCCAGTCCCGGAAAGTCTTGTTCTTCAGCAAGACCCGCCTGGCTTCTCCGATTTTCCCGGCGTCCAGCAACCGGGTGAAGTCGGCCGCATTCTTCGCCACCGTCGCGGCCGCATCGTCCGCCACATTGGTCAGGGGGACCTTGTTGCCGGACCGCACCAACAGGGAAACGCCCTTGCTGACTCCCTTGGCAAACGGACGAGCGGCAAAAGTGACAAACTTCCCCCCCAGGGCTATCCCGGGAAGAGGGGCGGCGTATGACAGTGCTTCCAGTAACCGCAGCCGCCTGGCGTTCATCTCGGAGTCCGGTAGCTCCAGCCGGTACATCCCGTACCCCTGGGCATACTCGCGGACCTGCCGGTCGAGCGCCGCGTCTCCCCTGGCCAAGAGGGCCGCGATCTCGTATGATTCCCGGTCGAAGGGAGCCATCGGGTCGAGAACGATTTCCCGCCCCCATGCGTCCTGCAGGCGGATGGGCGGGAGCCTCTCGCCGCTGGCGATCCGAATTGTCTTGTCGATTTCCCCAGCCGATAGCTTGTCGATGTTGCCGGGGCTGACGTCAATCCCCGCCTCGCCCAGCTCGGGCAAGTCCAACGCCAGGTCGCCGGTGCGGTCATCCCACCAGTCGGCGGGGGTTACCCCCTCTCCGTATAGCTCGGCGCTCAACGCGGCCTTGCGCGCGTCAATCTCATCGTCGGTAAGGGTCCCTCTCAACCCAGCCCATCCGCCCGCTTGGTACGCATCCCGCAAAGCCTGGGGCCAGTCGCCAGGCCGCTGCCATAACGCGGCTGCACGGGCAGCCTGCTCCGACTCATCGAGCGCGATTTCATCCCCGCCTGAATGGGCAAATAACGCTTGCATGGCAGCGTGCAACTCGGAACGCTGTAGGGTTTCCTGGGCCAACCGCTCCGGTTCCAATTCGTCCAGCGCCTCAAGCTGCCGCTGGGACTCGCGCCATTCCTGGTATTCTCTCGTCAGGTCGGCGGCGGTTGCGGCCAATGCCGCGTCAAGCTGGCCGGGTGTCAGGTCGGCCAGTTCCTCATCGCTAACGCCCCGGCTCCGTAGTTCCGCGAACATGTCTTCCCGAAACTGCGCGGCCTGCTGGCGCTGTAGGGTTTCCTGGGCCCACCGCTCCGGTTCCAATTCGTCCAGCGCCTCAAGCTGCCGCTGGGACTCGCGCCAGTTCCTAGCACTAGCCTCAACTCCCTCGTTGTGCTGCTCGATGTACTCCCTGGGCGTAAGCTCGGGCCGCCCGCCTCTGGCGTCGGGGTCCCAGCCCAGGGACTCGGCCAGGTCCCGGTTGTGCTGTACGGCCTCTTCGTTATGCTGCTCGATGAATTCTCGGGGTGTGAGCTCGGGCCACCCGCCCCTGGCGTTGGGGTCCCAGCCCAGGGACGCGGCCAGGTCCCGCACCTCCTGGTCAACTACCGCATCGTGCCGCTCAATGAATTCTCGGGGCGTCAGCTCAGGCCGCCCGCCCCTGGCGTTGGGGTCCCAGCCCAGGGACTCGGCGAGGGCCCGGACCTCCTGGTCAACTACCGCATCGTGCCGCTCAATGAATTCTCGGGGTGTGAGCTCGGGCCGCCCGCCCCTGGCGTTGGGGTCCCAGCCCAGGGACTCGGCGAGGGCCCGGACCTCCTGGCCAACTACCGCATCGTGCCGCTCAATGAATTCGCGGGGCGTCAGCTCAGGCCGCCCGCCCCTGGCGTCGGGGGCCCAGCCCAGGGATTCGGCCAGCTCCCGCGTGACCCGCTCGTTGTGCTGCCCAATGAACTCCCTGGGGGTCAGTCCGTCCCTGGCATCGGGGTCCCAGCCCAGGGATTCGGCCAAGTCCCGGTTGTGCTGCTGAATGTACTCCCCAGGGGTTAGTCCATTCCCGGCATCGGGGTTCCAGCCCAGGGACTCGGCCAGGTTCTGGTTGTGCTGCTCCACCTCTTCGTTGTGCTGCTCGATGAACTCCCAGACCGTCAGCTGGGGGCTCCCGCCTCCGGCGTCGGGGTCCCAACCCAGGGACTCGGCTTGTTGCTCGATGAACTCTTGGGGCGTGAGCCGGGGCACCCCGCCCCTGGAGTCGGGGAACCAGACCGCACTTGAAGCGAGCTTTTCCAAGGTGTGGTAGACATCCGAGTCCTGGCCGCCGCCGGACATAGGCACCGGGTCCCCATCATCATCGTCCCCACTGGTGTCCGGCGGCGGCTGGCCATGCCAATAGTCGCCGTGCGAATTGGCTATCGACGCTTGTTGGTTCTGCCCCATCTGGTCCCAATCGTCGTGGTCGTACCCGTATTCATTGACGTTGGGATCATCGGGATCGCCGCCGCCGGACATAGGCACCGGGTCCCCATCATCATCGTCCTCACTGGTATCCGGCGGCGGCTGACCATGCCAATAGTCGCCGTGCGAATTGGCTATCGACGCTTGCTGGTCCTGACTCATCTCGTCCCAGTCGTCATGGTTGTACCCGTATTCGTTGACGTTGGGATCATCGGGATCGCCACCGCCGCTAACTGCGCCCTCCGGCGTCTCAGGACCGTCGGCGCCGTCTCCGATGTAGTCGTCGTAGTCACGGGGGCCGAACCCCTGGGATTCCAGGAAATCACTGCGCTCTTCCCATTCCTCGGGGTGTTCCTCGTAATATGCCTCGGCCTGGTCGGAAATCCCGTCGCCGTCGGAGTCCTTCTGCGCGAAGCGGCAGGCTCCCCAGTAGCCTCTCAGCTTCCAAAAATGCGGGAAGCCAGTCTCACCCGGCCATTTCATTTCCACAATTCACCTGTCCTTTTCCCGGACCGGCTTCTTTCCCGATCCGCCTGCCTGGCGCCGTATACTGGCGCATTCTTCCGCTGCGGGAACCAGCTCTGGCGCTGCTGATTGCACCAGGCCACGGTTGTTAGGCGCTACCCGGTCTCAGCGTCTTCTTGCTCGGCCGCTTCCCGGGCCTTGCGCATCTCATCGGTGAGCTCCTCGAACTCATCCTCGCTCAGCTCGGGGGCGTCCTCGTAGTCAAGCATCTCCGCCGCGGCCAGGGCGTCGGCGCTGGTGTAGAAGGTCCGGGTCCCGTCTCCGTTGTCGACGATGCGTGTAATCGGCTCTTTACTCATCAGAAAGTGTGGGTAACCTCCGTCTTCAGTTTGGGGACTCCCTTAAATACCACTTCCGTCTCGGTCTCATAGCTGCCAATGGAGTTGATCAGGTCGCTGAGGACGATGACGTCCACCGGGACCTGCGCTTTGGTGATTTTAGACCCGTGGTGGCCGGAGAAGCTCTTGGCCACGTTGGGGGAGGTGGACCAGGAGTATAGGGGCGGGTCTTCCAGCTCCCAGGCATCTCCGACCTTCAGGTTCTTGGCCTTCAGGTATTCCAGTTGGTCGGCCTTCCAACCCCGGTATACGGTGATGGTCTTCTTACCCGGGTTATGAATCGAGTGTCCGATCTCATTCTGCTTGTTGGTGACCTTCAGCCCGGACACCAGGTTCTGCGCGGTCTTCTTATTGGTCTCCGCCTCAAGGTCCTTGTTCAGGATCTCGGCGGTGGTCTTTCCCAGCGTCCCCTTCGTGACCAGGAAGGCATTGAACTTGAGCAGGCGGGCCATCTCCCTGCGGCCCTCACCCTGCATCGCACCGGCCGCCCAGCGGAGGACCTGTCCCTTGGGAGAGTATGACGACCCCTTCCAACCCGTGTAGTGGGTCTTGGTCTGGGAGTTGGCCGAGGCGCCCTTTGTCTTGCCCAGCTCATTGACCATCACCTCCCTGGTGTTCTCCCACTTGGCGGCCGAGCTGGGAGATTGGCCGCTGTACTTGGGCAGCGCCGCCGTCAGATGGTCCACGCTGTCGCCTTTCAATGCGGTGGCTGCCTGGAACTCCTTGGCGGTCTTCTCCTGCTCCTCGGTGCTGCTCAGAAGCTCCTCGACGATGAAGTCCCGGCGGTCTTTCAGCCGTGTCTTCAGCATCTTGGGCAGGTCCCCGGCGACCGCGCCGAACTGGGACACGGGGTAGTCCTTGGAGGTCTTGGGTAGCTCCACCGAGTCCACGGCCTGGTCAATCTGGAGGTCGGTTATGGCCTCCACCTTCGCGGCGGACGCCTTCAGCTCCTTCTGTGTCATCCCCGCGAACACCTTGGCGGCCTCCGTGTTGACGCCCGGGTCCCGCAGGGACTCCAGCTCCCCCACGTCGTCGGAGAACGCCTTGGGCTTCCCCTGGGCGCGGAAGAGCATGGACCCGCCCAGGTCGATGCGGTACGCGGTGTTTCCCGGGCCGGCCACGATGTTGTCTCCCGAGAGCCCCACCACGTCCCAGTTGGCCAGCCAGGCGTCGGCGGCAAAGCCCTCCCGAACGTCTTTGTGCTGCTTCATCTGGGCCTCAGTCATTGGGGCGGCCTCGTCGATCCAGTCGGACATCACGGCGTCCTTGTTCTGGAACTCGATGGTGCGCACCAGCGGGACCGGGACCTGGGCGTAGCCGTAGAGCAGGGCCGTCAGGGCCTCCACCTTGGCGCGCACCGGGGAGTTGGGCCACTTGATGTAGTGGAGTGTCTCCAGCTTCTTGTCCTTGAACAGCCCCCCTTCGTTGGAGCCCTTCTTGCCGGAGACCTGCTCCAGGTCGGCGTCGTAGTGCTTGTTGCCCTGCTGCAGGACCTTGCTCTGCTGCTCCACGACCTTGGCTTTGGGAACGGACTGCCCGGGCAGCTCCACCTCGCCGGACTCGACCTTCTCCATCGTCTCGGATAGGCCGGAGCCGCCGTCTCCCTCCATCACCGGCGTACCCTGCAGCTGGGCCTTGAGCTCGGCGCAGGCGTTGAGGATGGCGGCCTTCTTGGCCGGCGACTTCATCTTTCCGGCCAGACCCTCCGCCATCCCGTTCAGGGTGTCGATGTTGCCGGTGGCCGCGGCCTTCTCCAGCTTCTTGACGTTGGCGGCGCTTACCAGGGCCTTGTCCTTGTTGTCCTTGGCCACCGCGCCCACCTTGGGGGCAATCGAAAGCGGCTCGGGGTTAGGCGCTACCGACTCTTCCTTCACCTCTTCGACCGGGACATCCTTCTCCTCGGCGATCTGGGCCTGGATGGTCTCCTTGGCCAGCCAGGCGAGAATGTGGTTCCGGCGGACCAGTAGCTGGGTCGCCAGGTTGGAAGCCTCGGGGTCGCCGGAGAAACGGTTGTGGACCGCCTTGACGATGTCGTCGGCGTCGATCGCCAGGATTCTTTGAGCGCTTTGCTCGATTTCGCCGAGGGTCATATCCCCGTAGACCGTGGCGGCCACTGGGTTCAGGGCGGGGTCCCGCAAGCCGTCCAGCTCGGTTACTTCGAGGCCGAACTTCTCGCCCTTGGGCGCGCCGGTCCCCTGGTAGAGCAGGGCGCCGCCGGTGTCGACCCGGACCGCATAACCGTTCAGATTAAGGATGTTGTCGTACTTGCTGCCCCCAACGCCCACACTGTCCCAGTTGGCCAGCCAGGCGTCGGCCACAAACCCCTTCTTTGTCCCATCAAGGTCCTTGGGATTGGTCCCGCTTCCGGTCAGCTTGTCGTTCCACTTCGAGGCGAGGCACACCTCGCCCTCCAGCTCGGTGGCCTCGCCGTCCAGGACCATCAGGCCGGCCAGCTTGTAGAGGTCCCGGGCCAGGAGCTCGTTCTGGACGTGCTTCGGCGTCGGTGGGCATTTGAGATAGAACTTTTCACCGTTGGCGTCCTCGTACACCCCGCCCTTGGTGGAGCCCTTGGCGTCCTCCAGCTTGGTCCAGGCAGGCTTCCCAGCCGCCTTCTGGGCCTGAAGCTGGGCCAGCAGGCCGGCCAGTTTCCCCTGCTCGGCCTGCTTGTGCGCCTTGATTTGGACCAACAGGTCCTGTTCGACCGCAAATAGCGCCTTTTTCCGCGCTGGCAGCTTGGTGTTGGCCATCAGGTTTACGACGGCCGTTATCACCTTTCCCGGTTCCCCGGTAGCGGCGGCCTCTTCCAATGTGGCGATATTTGCCTTGGTGATGAGGGGTTTGCCCGAGGGTGACGTGGGGACTTTAGTGACCTTGAAGTTAGGCGCTACCGCCTCCTCGCCAACCCCGGCCGTGCCGGGCGCCTGACGGGCCGCTTCCGCCGCAACTTCCGCGCCCTTCGGCTTCGCCTGCGCAGGAGCATAAAGCTGGTTCTCATGGTCATAATGCTGGTCCTTCAGGTCCCCGAAAGCCTCACCAATGGCTTTCTTCTTGGCCGGCGACTTCGTCATGTCGGCCAAGCCCACGGCAATTAGGTGGAGCTGTGCGAGGGACCCGGACGCCGCGGCCTCCTCCAACTTCTTGACGTTGGCTTTGCTGATCAGAGGCTTGCCCTTCGCGTCCTTCAGGACATCTTTAATCTTGTACACGGGCGGCTGCGGTTTAGGCGCCGTTGCCAGCCGCTCCTGGGCCGGCGCGGGGGCGGCCGTCCCCTGCATCTGGTCCAGCAGCTGCCCTCCGGCGGCGTATACCGATTGCGTCTTCTCTTCACCGGGCGCCATGACTGCGATTTGAGAGACGGAGAGCTGTAACTCCAACGGGTCTCCGGACGCTGCCGCCGTCTCCAGCGTCGCCAGGTTGGAATCGCTGATCAAAGGCTCACCCTTGTCGTCCTTCGTGACCGTCTTGACCTTCGGGACCGTCTTCACCTTGGAATTAGGCGCTACCTTCGGCGGTCCCGCCGGCGGCTCATGGGTCGCTTTCGCATGTTCCAGGACCTGGTTGAACAGGTCGTTGCCCACGTCTGCGAGGACGTTCTTCCCAGGGTTTTCCATCGGGGCCGCTATCTGACCCACGGTGGCCAGGAGATGCTTGAGGTTTCCGGACGCCGCGGCTTCCTCCAGCTTCTTGAGGTTGACTTTGCTGACCAGAGGCTTGCCATTGGCGTCCTTCGGGACCTCCTTGACCTTGAAGTTAGGCGCTACCTCCACCGGGGCGCCGCCCTGGCCCTTCGGGACCCCCTTGGTCTGAAATGAGATTTCCGGCATCCACTCCGGCGGTTCCATCTCCTTCGTTTTCACATGGTTCTGGACCTGGGATAGGAGCTCGGAGCCCGCGTTGAAGATCGCCGCCTTCTTCTGGAGGTGCCTGACCCCGTCCGCCATCTCCTTGATGGCGTCCTTCAGCTTCTTTGGGTCTCCGGAGGCTGCGGCCTTCTCCAGTTTCTCGACCTCCGGTGCGCTGATCGCGGGCTGCCCCTTCTCATCCTCGTGGCCCTCGGAGAGCGTCAGGTCCTTGAACGGGGACGGCACCCGCGGCTTCCACTCCGCCGGCTTCCCCTGGGCCGGTCCCGTCTTCCCGGGGGGCTTGACGATGATCTCCTTGCGGGGAACCCCCTGGAGGACCTGGACGGCCATATACTCCACGGCCGCCTTCGGGTTGGCCTTGAGAGAGTTGAGGGTCTCGTCCGGGACCATGGGGACCAGTATCGGGCCGCCTTTGAAACCCGGGGCCGCCGCGACCTTGAAGTGTTTGCCAGGGACCAACCCCCCGGCGCCGGCCCTGCCCAGGTACGCCAGGTGCTTCGATGTCACCTTGCCCCCGCTCTTCACGCTGTTTTGGAGGTAGGCGTAGGGTCCGTACCCGTTGATCACCTTCCACGCTATCTTGACCATTCGTTGTTAGGCGCTACCTGCCGGGGACCCAGAAGAGCCCCGGTCCCGTAGCCGCCCCTCCTTTCGCTGCAGAGGTTGTTGTCTCCGGCCGGGCCGGCACAAATTAACGGCGCCCGCCCGCATTCTTCACCGGCGCCTGCTGGACGGCCCTGGGCGTCCGGTCCACCACCTCGCGGGCCTCCTGGTCCGAGTCCGACTTGGCGTCCAGGACGATGGTCACCAGGATGATGCCTCCTGCGATGCAGGCCAGCAGTATCCACCAGCCGTAGGTGGCCGCGATGAAGCGCCGTGCCCATGCCGACTTGTCGACCGACAGGTCCCATTCACGGGCCGCTATGCCCGTCTCTATCGGGTTGCGCAGACCCACGTACCAGCGCACGCTGGAGACTCCCCGCCACCTGCCGGTAAGGGGCCGGGCGTCGTAGAGCTCCTGGGGCCTGGTCAACTTCGAGAGGTCCTTGGTGGTCTCCAGCCGTATCTCACCCCTGCGGAACCGTTGCTCTTTGGACATCTCCTTGGACATCTTCGCGCCGCTCACGAACACCCCCTCTTGGCGGTCGGCGAACGCGGCCCGCTGGAGGTGGGTGTTCATCCGGCGCACCACGTAGCGGCGGGAGTCCGGGGCGTCCTCCGCCACAACCCGGCCGGCGTCATCACGGTACTCGACCTGGGCGATGCGGGCCGGGGCGTAGACCTGGTCCCACCTTGACCCCGTCTCGCCGCCGTTCTTCCCTCCGGACCATCTGAACATGACCCACCAGGAGGCTCCCAAACCCGCCGCCAAGCCGGCCAACAGGCCCAGATAGGGCGCCAGGGCCTGGAACGTGGAGACAGTCCCGGCGACCGACCCGCCCTGGAATCCCAGGGTCCGGGGTCCGAACGCATAGCCTCCCACCGCGAGGGCCAATGTCCCGGCCAACAGGACGGCAATGAGGATGGGACTGGAGATGAGGCTGGCCCCGCTCCCTCCGAACATCTGCCGCCATTCATGCCATTGCCGTTCTAGGACGCCGGGATATTCCGCGGCGGTGAGACGCCCGCCGCTGGGCGCCCGGAGGGGCATATCGTCGTTGCGGGCCTGCTGTGCGGCCATCTCCAGGGTCATCGGCAGGCGGGGGCCGATGAACTTCGAGGAGCTCGGACCTGGCGGCGGCGGTTGGAACAGCTTAATGAACCTCGCCCTGAGACCAGAGGGCTCCTCCCACTGCCCGCCCTGCGGCCGCTGCTTGGGGGCATCCGCCGGGTCGTGTATCTGCTGCCAGTCAATGGAGGGCAGGGTTGTTGTTCGCCGCTCTTCGCCCGGCCCGGTCCAATGGTTCAGCCCGTGGTTGACCCTCCCGGCCGAGGAATAGCAAGCCAGGTTTCCCGTCTCGCCGCATACGTCGCACCGGGGGCATTCGCATCCGCGCCTCGACCGGCACAGGCTACAGACCAGCGACACCCCCACCGAAACCAGCCTGTCCCGCCGGTCCAGGAAGGCCTGAGAGACATGGAGCCCGTGGTTGAGCCGGGCGCCCGAGGCGTAGCAGCCGGGGTTTCCGGTCTCGCCGCAGAAATCGCACCTTGGGCACTCGCAACTGCCGGTCGAATAGCACAGGCCGCAGACAGCCAGCGCTTTGGGCCGCATGACAGCCGCCGCCGCGGTGGCGACCGGGTCGTGGAGCTCCCGCCAGTCCACGGACGGCCATCGGAGCTGAGACGCCGGCTGAGACGCCGCCTGCCGCCTTTCACGGGCCGCCAGGGCAAGGAAGAACGCCGCGACGCCCAGGGCCGCGCCCACCATGGCGCCGGTCAGGGGGACGTAGGCGGCGTCAGGCAGGCCGCCGCGGAGGCCCAACGCCCCCGAGGCCTCATGCCCGGCGTAGGCGCCGGCGGCGGCCAGGACCAGCAGACCTACGGCGGAGAGGTGAATCCAGTCGATTTGCGGACTGCGGGACATGGCCTACCCTCCCAACCATGGCATACCGCCGTATAGGGTCACCGAGACCAGAAGGGCCCCCAGTGCGAACACCACCCCGCCTATGGCGGCTATCAGTTGCAGCTTGGCGTGGGACTTGAATGACTCGGGCTCCTCCATCTCCCCGTTTTCCGCCGCCTCGCAGGCGGCCACCGTCGCCCCGAAGACGAAGCTGGGGTCGTCGGCGGGGTTGGTGAGCTCGTCATCGTAATAGTCCACGGAGCCGGCCAGTTCGGCGTAGTCCCCATCCAGGCTAAGCATGTACTGGGCCACCTCCTCCCGTTCCGGAAACGCCTGACGGGTATCCTCGTGGAGGAACAGACCCCGGGCCCTGGTGCAGTTCTCCAGCAGCTCCAGCCTGCCGTCCTGGTGCTCAATGACCACCTGCTCGGTGGACAGCGGGTCCTTCTGTACCCTGGGCTTGCGTCCTATTCCTGGAGTTGTCATCGCTTCATCACCCTCCCGAGCAGGCTCCGCTTCTTGCTTCCTTGGCCGTCGCCTTCGGGACCGGCGCCCGTGGCAGCGGAACCGTCGGCGTAACTCTGGGCGATGATCCTCTGGGCGTGGTCGCGCCAGACGTCGGCAATGGACACGTCGATATAGGGCTGCAGCTTCAGCAGAAAGGGCGGCGCGATCGCCATCAGGTCGATCTCTCCCCGCTTGGCGTATGGGGTCTTGAAATACTCGATCAGCGGGCCGCAGTCCCAGTAGGTCCCTTTCCGTTGGGCCTGCTGTATCTGGGCGCTTAGCCCGCGCACCAGGGCCGTGATCTCGTTCAGCCGGTCGTAGCAGTCCCGCAGGGTAAGAGGGACCAGCCAGGGAGTCCCCTGGAACCGGCCCAGGGTATCCGCCCCGAAGGTCAGGGAGGTCCGGTAGAGCTGTTCGGCCTCCTCTTCTTCCATTGCCCGCACGTCGTCGGGCTCCAGGGGGCATTTCAGCCCCTGGAGAATCTCGTGCAGGTTGGCCCGTTCCCGCACGAGCTCGGTGCGGCGGTGGTTGAGTAGCCCCGCCGGGGATGTGACCTGCCAGAGGGCCAACTGGTAATACCGGCTGACCAGGTTGCGGAGCCTGGGGTCGGGATAGTACCCCGACTGGATGTAGTTGCCCAGGGTCCGCATCTCCCGGTCCATCGTGGACCGAACCATCGAGTAGTAGGCGTCGTAAGCTCCGGGCCGGGAGTCCCGGGACACCATCAGAGGATGGACACGCTCCGGGCCGTAGCCGTTGGCCAGGGCCTCGGCGGGGTCTAGACCGGGGTCCGGGCGGTGAGCCAGGTCCAGGGCCTGTGTGGGGTCTTGGTCCGAGTGGCCGTTGTTGCCGTCCAGGACGGTGGTAAGGGTCATCGCCGTCTTCGCCTCCTTTGCTCCTATCTGGAGAGAAACTGTGTAATGAATTCGCTATCAGATAAAATTGATTGCACACGCGTATATGACGCTTCAGGTCCACCACAGACCTCGGGCCGGACGGTGCCACGCCAGCTTGAAGCCGGGAAGCAGCGTCAGGGCCGCCGGAACCACCAGGACGGCCAGCAGCTCCAGCCCCCAAAGGGCGCGTGGGTCGGCGTTGGCCCCCATCACCAAGCTTGGGACCGACACCGCCTGCTCCAACCCCCCTACGTAGACCACCAGGGCCAGGACCACCCCCAGGGCGCTGTAGAAGGCCGGACGCCCCGGGTCATCGGGTTGGAGGTCGGCCCAGGCCCCGAGGCAAATGGCCAACAGCGCCATCATCGCCAGGAGCGCCCCCATAGCGCCCGAGTCCGCCGGAAGTACGGCGGGCAGCGCCAAATAGGCCAGGACGGCCAGAGGCGCCAACACCAGGGTACCCGGCGCCACCTCCTCCCGGCACTGCTGGACGCAGGCCGCCAGGACCGCGACGATGGCCGCCAGGATGCCGGTCTGCCGGACCGCGGAGTAGAACAGGCCCCATTCCCTGACCAGGGGCTGCCCAGACAGATCGGGCAGCGCCGCGCCGGTGTCGGGCGCGGCCATGCGGCCCAGCACCCCCAGTAGGGCGATAACCAACAGGATCACGCACCTGACCATTCCCAGGCTGAGCATTACCTGGTCTCACCCCTCCCCCGCGCTTCGTCTTCAACCGGGACTATTCTCTCGTCCAGCCAGCGGTTCAGGCGGGGCATGGAGATGCGCCAAATTAACCAGGCCGTCGCCGCCATGACCGTAGCAGCGGTTCCGATGGCCCCCATGCTGGCCCAAAATCCCCCGCCTTCGGTGTCGCGGAAAAGGCCCTCAATCGACGCCTGGGCGAACATCCCAATCAAGAGTAGGAACATGCCCATCAAAAAGCCGTAGCATACGTAGGTCCCCAGGTCCCTGCCGGTGACCCGGAATGTCTTATCCTTGTAATCTTTCTCTTTCATGTCGCACTCCTCTCCCAGGTTGAGCATTACCTGGTCTCACTCCTCTCCCGCGCTTCGTCTTCAACCGGGACTATTCTCTCGTCCAGCCAGAGGTTCAGGCAGGGCATGGAGATGCGCCAGATTAACCAGGCCGTTGCCCCTATGACGGCCGTCATCGTACCGATAGCCCCCATGATGGCCCAGGGTCCCCAGCCTTCAATGGGGCCGAACAGGGCCTCACTCGACGCCAGGGCGAACATCCCAATCACGAATAGGGCCATGCCCATCGAGAAGAACCAGCGTCCGTAGACCCATAGGTCCCTGCCGGTGACCCGGAATGTCTGATCCTTGTAATCTTTCTCTTTCATGTCGCACTTCTCCAAGAGTTAGGCGCTACCCTGACGGTCCAATTACCGTCCGAAGAACCGTCCCACCGCCTGGGAGATGATGCCCAGGGCCCGCCAGAAGAGGTAGAGCCGGAAGCAGAGGAAAAAGCCCTTCACCATGAAGACCCAGAGCCCGACAATGACATTCGTCGACTCGTTCAGGACCTCGTAGTCATACCAGGTGAGCCCCTCCATGACCCGGATCAAGGTCAGCACAGACCCAGCGAACTTGAAAGGGTTGGCCGATACCTCCACCTCATCCGCCCGCCCAAAGAGCCCCTCCAGAGGGGTGCCGCAGAGGAAGTCCATGGACCTCTCGCAGGCGGTGGGCTGCGCCGAGGCCGCCACGGCCCCGAAGGTCGTGGACAAATGCAGCAACAGGATTCCCACCATCACCTTGGCCGTCACAGCGTAAACTTCCGCATCAGCCAGGCGCCTCCCAGGCCTACGGGCGCCGCCACCGTTACCACCACCAGGGCTGCCGGCACGCCGAACAGGAAGGGCCCGAGCCCGGCGAAGATGGAGTAGAAAAGCCCGGACCCCAGGGTCACCGGGGCCAGCTTCATCCCCCCGGTCCTGAGCGCGATTCCCACCCCGGCCGTCAGGGCGATGGCGGCGCACAGGACCACGGACAGCGCGTGGGAGGGACGGTCCTCCTGGGCCACTCCCCCAACCTCGAAGCCCAGGTCTATCAACTGCACCACGGCATCGTCTGGGGGACGGTCGACCGCGGTGGTGCCGGCGGTGAATCCCTGGTCCGCTATCTGGACTAGGGCCGGCGCCGACCAGGGAGTGGACCAATAGGACCCCACGGGCAGGGTGTAGTCCCGCCCGTTGTATTTCAGGCTGCAGGTGGTCCAGGGGTTGGTCTCGGACTCTGCCGGCGCAGCGCACTCGAAGGAGTTGTTGACTTCGATAGCCAGCACACCGCCCCTGACGGCGTCCGCGCCGTAGAGGAACACCGTCTCCTGAATGTGCTCCCGCCCACTCTCGTTGCGGTAGGCAATCCCGCCGTCCACCCGCGAAGCGTAACCCCAGTGGATGTTGTCATCGGCCACTATTTCGGGCGTCTCCCAGGCCGCCCGGACCTGGTACTTGCGCGTGGCCTCGTCGACCAGCCCGGCAGTGGCCTCAACCCCATACGGCGCGCCCGACAGCAGAATCCTGGCCCTGGTCAGTATTCCCTGGCTCTCGACGTAATGGTCCGCGTTGGTGTAGGCGGCCCGGACATAGTAGGTACCGCCAAAGCTCAAGCCGGAAATGGTGTCGGTCACCGATTCCTCCGCCTCCTGCGGGCTTAGGGACGCCCCTGCCGCGGTCCACATGGTCTCGGAGTCCTCCCGGTATTCGGTCTTAACGCTCAGTTCCACTCCGTTATTAACGTCCGCCGAATTGGCCGCTCCCAGATTCCAGATGATGGTGACTGAAGTGGGCTCCGGGGATGCTGAGGTCACCTCGGGTTGGAGCCTGGTTACGGCCACGGTGTAGGGTCCCCCGGCCTCGGCGTCGGTATCGGCCAGGCGGGCTCCCGACCTCAATTGCAGGGTGTAGGCCCCGGCGTCCACCAGTCCGGCGGCCAGGGCGTCCTCTACCCCGGCCCTGGTGTCTTGGAACAGCGGGACGCCGGTGTAGGCATCACCGCTGCGCACCAACAGGTCCGGCGTCATTGTGGAGGTGCCCCGCCGGGCCTCCACTTTCACCGCCCCTGCCTCGCCGGTTGCCACACTGAACCGGAAGTAGACCCCGCTGCGCGAGTCCCAGTCCACGCAAGGAGCGTCAGCGACGGTCCCCGGCACGCTGCCCTGGTGAGTGAGGGTAGCTCCGCCGGCGATGCCGATCTCCCCTAGTTCCACCGGCGGGTTGTTGGCGTCAGTACACTCCAGGGCGATTAGATTGGTCCTAAGGGTCGTGGATGTGGCGCCGCTGTAATCGCTGGAGAGGCTTGCCTGGACCTCGTAGTCCCTGCCGTATTCCAGCCCGGTGAGGCTGAACTGGACCGAGGTGCTGGCGGTGCTGCCGCTCGTCGTGGTCCAGGCCGCTTCGTCGGCGTGCTTGTAGCGCAGGTATATGGGAACCGGCAACGTGTCCGGGTTGCTGGCCAGGGTCACCGTGGCGGTGGCCGAGACGCCCGTGACGTCGCTGGCCGCAACCGAAGACAGCGACGCCCCCGTGCGCGTGTTAAGGGTCTGGGTCTTCGATGGGTAGTAGCCCGAGTACAGGCTGGCTTCGACGGAGTGCCGCGTCCCTGAGCTGAGGCCGCTCAAAGAGGGGGATAGGGACGTGCCTGTTGTTGTGCCGCTCCCGCTTGTGTATGCGCTGTAGACGCCGTTGACGCTGGCGGACCGGTAGCGGTAGTAGACGGTGAGCGAGACGCTATTCGGGTTGGCCAGGTCAACCTGCAACTCCGCTGACGATGTTGTGATGCTCGGGAAGCTGAGGCCGGTTACGGCGGTAGCCAGCGTGGTGAAGTTCTTGGTCCTCCGGTGTCCTGCCAAGCCTTCGTAAGAGATCGATGACCATGCTTGATATCTTGTCCCAGGCGTCAAACCACTGATGGCCTTACCGCAACCCTGGCGGTGAGTTGTGAGACAATTTCCGGCTAAGGTCCACGATGAGGCCCCGCTCAGGCGATATTTGAAGTACACAGTCGAGGAACCCGTGGACTCGTCCTCGTCTAGGGATACCGACCCCATCGAAAGGGTGGCCGTGGTGCCGGTGATGCTTCCTACTGAGAGACTGCCGATCGAACCGGCGCGGGCCTCAGACGGCCGCATGACCGTTGCCGCGACAACCGCCAGGGCGATTACCAGGCAGGCCGCCCCCCTCCGCCTCATCGCCGGGCCCCCCCGAAGGCCAGCCAGACCACTCCCACCATGACCGGGACGATGATGAACGCGACGGCCAATAGGGGGTTGGCCTTGACCAGGACGGCGGTGAAGAGCACGCTGCCGCCCCAGACTCCAAGGAGCGCGTAGACGTTGGGCAGCCGCCCCCGCCCCTTTCTGGACATCTTCCAGGACAGCCCCGACACCCCCAGTACCGCCAGGGTGGGGAAAAGGAACAGGTACGAGTCGGGGCAGCCGGGGAAGCCCATGCAAAGCATGGCCCCGAAACTCCTGGTGGGAGGGCCGTCCAGGTCCGGACGCACAGATAGAGCGACGTTGACGATGGCGGACGTGGTCCCCGTGGCTCCAGAAGGGTCCCTTGCCGTAATGATGAAGCTGTAGGAACTGCCGGCTGCGCCGATGGTAGTCCCGGTGGCCACCGAAAGCTGTCCGTCGGAACTTCCGATGGTGAACGCCGCGGCGTCGGCTCCGTCCAGGTCATAACTTGGAGGGTCGCCGTCCGGGTCCGTGGCTGTCACCCGGCTTCCCACGTTGCCGCCGCCGGGAGTGTTGTCGAAAACCGAGAAAGACATGGTTGCAGAGGGGAACTCAGGGGCTTCGTTCACGTCGTTGACCGCGATGTTGACCGTCACGGTGTCGGTGGCGTCCGAGGTGTCGGTGGCGGTGACCGTCACGGAGTAGGAGTCCCTGGTCTCGTGGTCGAGGCTGACATCCTGGTCCACCTGTATTTGCCCGGTGCTGCCTTCAATGGCGAAGTTGGATGCGTCGACGCCGCCCAGGGTGTAGGTCAGGGTGTCGGTGTCTTCGTCGGTGGCCGCCACCGGCACCCCCACGTTGGTCCCCGCGGCGGAGTTTTCGTCAATGGACCTGCTAAGCGGGCCGGTGGTGAACTCAGGGGCCTCGTTCACGTCGTTGACCGCGATGTTGACCGTCACGGTGTCGGTGGCGTCCGAGGTGTCGGTGGCGGTAACCGTTACGGAGTAGGAGTCCTTGGTCTCGTGGTCCAGGCTGACACCCTGGCCCACCAGTATCTGGCCGGAGCTGCCGTTGATCGTGAAACTGGCTACGTCGGTGCCGCTCAGGGTGTAGGTCAGGGTGTCGAGGTTGCCGTCAGTGGCCGTCACCGGCTCTCCCACGTTGGACCCGGCGGCGGAGTTTTCGTTGATGGACCTGTCAAGTGTATCGGAGGAGAACTCGGGGGCGTCGTTCGTGTTGTTGAACGCGATGTTGACCGTGGCGGTTGCCGCCAGGACCGCAAGGAGCAGGGCCAGGACTATGAAACGGGATGGGTAGCGTCGGCGGTACATCATGGGCAGCTCCCATCGCCACCGGTGGAAATGGACGTAAGGTTGAGCTGCGCCGCTACGGTCGCTTCTCCGGTTAGGCCGCCGTCGTCCGTTGCCTGGACGGAAAAAGAGTAGAGCCTGGTCCCGTCCATGCCCGTGGTGTCGTCTGCGCCCAAGTCCGACACGGTGATGCTGCCCGTTGAGGCGTCGATCTCAAAGAACGCATAGTCCCGGTCGTCTCCGGCTCCGCCCAGGGAGTAGACCAGGCCGGGGCCTCCCGAACCCGTCAGGGTCCCCACCTCCTCGCCGCCGCTCAGGACCGACCCCCTGGGCGTCGCGGCGTCGGCGCAGAAACGGAGAGCCGCATAGTCCGCTCCGAAGTCCGGGGGCACGACCGCTGTCGGGACGGGCGTGGGCGTGGCCGCCTCCAGCACGTCAACGAAGTAGCGGTTCAGCTCCCCGCCGCCGTCACCGTGAAGGGTGACCAGCACCTCCCCGCGTTCGTGGCAGCCTGCCAATTCAATCCCCGTGTCCTTCAGCAGGTGCATCTCATCCTCCCGGCTCACGGTTACGGAAGGGTCCTCCCCATCGCGGTGGAGGAAATAGACCCTCTGTGTGGTGATGGCCGGGAAGTGGCCGTCCAGGGAGGCGTCTATGTAGTATCGTCCTGGCCCATCGGCGGCGGAGAGGTTGATGGTGTAGGTCAGGGCGCCGGATGAAGGCACCGTCACCAGGGCGCCCAGGATGTTGGCGGTGCGCCGGGTCTCCATCGTCCTGTAAATCCGGTAGTAGATCCGGAGCGTGTCGCCTGGGCTGTAGCTGCCGTAGTCCACGCTGATCGCCGCAAGCCCGGAGTCCGCGCTGAGGTTGGTAATGGCGATCCCCGATACGACGGCGTTAACGCAGCCAATTGAGTGTCCAAGGTCGAGAATCTGCCCGCCACCCCGCCCGCGCATGGTCCCGGGGCCCAGGCCGATGCTGTCCACACGCATGTCGACGTAGCGGCGGTTGGTGGAGAGCCATACGGTCCGCTGGTCTCCCACGCGCCACTCCACCGAGTCGGGCGCCGGGACCAGGTTGGCGTAGTCTTCTTCCGGGTTGACCTGTACGGTTACGTTGCGGGCCACCAGGAGCGCCAGGAGGGTGGCGATTACCACCACTCCCAGCGCTATGGCCAAAACGCTTCCTCCGGACATGGAGAGGGCCTAACGCCCGAACATCATCGCCGGCCGCCGCCGCCGGCTTTGGGTCCGGACCCGCCCGACCATGTTGCCCATGCCTCCCATCACGGCCTTCTGGACCTGCAACCCGCTGATCAGGCCCATGATGCCGATCAGGACCATCGTCGGCACCACCGCGAAGACGATCTTCAGGATCAGCGCCACGAAGTAGAAGTCATACTGACCGCTGGTGTAGACGAAGGCCGTGTCGCCCAAGATGTTGAGCAAGGTGGGGGCCAGGTAGACGCCGACCACCCCCAGGACGAGGGACGTGACCTCCACCATCACGATCTTCCCCAGGTCGCCGCCACCCCCCTTGGAGAAGGCATCGTAGGCGGACTTGGTTTTCATAATCAGGCCGATGGCCGCCACCAGGGCCAAAAGGGTGGCCAAGATGCGGTTGAGGAAGTTGAGCTGGCTGAACGCCCTGGGCGGCTGTTTCCACTTGATGCCCGAGGTGATGCTACCGAGAGTCCCGTCGGCCGCGGTTGCCCCGATCACTTCCCCCTGCTCGTTGTAGATGGTCGAGATGGCGGTGACCGCGTTGTCGCAATTGGCGGCGACGAAGCCGGTGCTGGGGCTGAGGGTGGGGGCCGCCCCCGGAGTCCCGGTGAGGGCCAGGCCAGCCCCGCCCGCCCGGTTGGTATCGGTGTTAATCTGGCATTTGCCCGGTGCGGTGTTCCCCGATACCGCGACGTAGGCCCGGTTGAACCGGCTCCCCTCCTGGGCCTCGGCCGCCGGTGAGAAGTAAGACACCAGCGAACCGAATGGCCCGGCGAGTATCCCCACCATGATGATGGAGATGATGGCGAAAATCCCTCCTGTGAGTTTGCCTCCGAACATGTCGCCCATGGGTGGTCCTCCTGTTTGAAAAGTGACGGCATGATATGGGAGCGTTTGCAGGAATAGCTAGTTTCTGGCAATAATTGGCGAAGTTATCACGATAAACGGACATTTTTGTAGTCCCGAGGCCATTAGAATTCCGACCATGACTTCACTGGCCATTACCATCAGAGAACAGGCGGCGGCCGACCAGAAGGCCACGACGGCACGGCCCTATGCGGCCCAGTGGCAGAGGTGGGAGACCTGGGCGGCTACTCATGGAGCGAAATCCGCCGAACTGTCCCGCCTGGACGAGTACCTGGAGGAGATGAAGAGGGGAGGGGCTAGCATGTCGGCTATCAAGCAGGCCCGCGCCGGCGTTCTGGCGGTCTACCGGGACCGGATGGAGTCCATCCGGGAGAGGCCCGCCGGCATTACCAAAGACGGCCTGGAGCTGATCCAGAAAACCGCCCACAGACCCAGGTCCGCTCTCCTGGGCAAGGGGGAATCTCCCGCCCACGCCCGGGTCAGGGCGCAGGTCGACGTGGCCCTGGTGGCGGTGATGCGGGACGCGATGCTCAGGCCCGCGGAAACGGCTACTATCACCTGGGGGAACGTTGGCCGCGACCCGGACGGGAGCGGCACGGTGTACATCCAGAGGGTCCGGGACCCGGCCGGCCAGGACCTCTATCTCGGCCCTCCGACCATGCAGGCCCTGAACGCGATCTCCCCACTCAGACCGGCCCCCCGGGATTTCGTGTTCAACTTATCCCCCTACCAGATCACCCGCCGGATTCGGGCCGCCGCCCAGGCCGCCGGGCTCCCCGGATACTTCAGCGGCGATTCCCCGAGGCTGGGCATGGCCCAGGACCTGGTAGCGGCCCGGGGGCCGGTGGCCCTCTACTACAGCGCGATCGCCGCCTGATCCCCCCTTCTCAGGACTAAATCGTAGGACAGGCTAGGGATGAACACCGTGATAGTTAGAGAGATTCTCGAAACAGACCAATCATCTCTTGGCGCTGAGACCCCAGACGTGGCCCTCCTCTGGGAATCAACCCCGGTGGAACGCATCAGCTACGGCGGGAAAGAGGACATCGACGGGTTTGCCACGTCCTCTGGAATCCTCGATTACTCCCTGTTTACCCGCCCCTCGATTCAGAATCCTGAAAGGTGGCAGATTAACGGCCATGCGGTGCTGACGGGCCTACCTTCCAGGAGCGGGCTCTTCCGCTTCCTGGCGCGTAGGCGGCCACGCTCCACTGTCTATGAGATGTTCACCGGGGAAACCTTCGCCAGCGCCGAAGAAGCGATGGGCGCCGCCGAGTCCTGGCTGCGTCAGGTCCTGCGGGGTGACCCACCCCGCGGCGATATCCTGGTGACTGCCTTAGACTAATTGGCGCCGTGAGTTCGCCCCCCAATGTGCGGCCTTAATTTCCCAACTGTGTAGCCTGCCCATTGACATCTGGCCCTTGACACCAACGCTCACCGCCCTGGTACGGTAGCGCCTAACTCTGACGAGGTGGGCAACATGGACCCCGCAGTCTTCGGTTACGTCCGGGTCTCCCAGGTCGAGGGGGAGAGCGGGCTGGCCACCCAACGCCGGATTCTCAACGAGTTCGGGCTAAGAGACGACCGCATCTTCACCGACATAGCCTCGGGCAGGACCATGCGGCGTCCGTCCTGGACCACGCTCCGCGAACTGCTCCACTCCGGAGATGTGGTCGTGGTGCCGCGCCTGGACCGGCTGGCACGGAACCTCTCCGAGGGGCTGAGGACCGTCGAGGAGCTGCACAACCAGGGGATCAGCATTCGCGCCCTGGCCGAGGCCCTGGATACGGCCGACGACAGTCCAACCTCCCGCCTCATGCTCCACCTGCTGCTCTCTCTGGCCGAGTGGGAGCGGGACACCATTCGAGACCGGATCAAGGCCGGCGTGGACCGCGCCGCCACGGAGGGGAGGACCGGGGGCAGGCCGCCGGCATTGCCCAGCGAGAAGCGGCGGGCCGTCGAGGCGTTCCTGGCCGGCGGAGGGACGGTCAGCGCGGCCGCCAGGACCTTCGCGGTGAGCCGGCCCGTCGTCCGCGCCGTCCGGGACGGGAGATACCCGGGCCAGAGTTAGGCGCTACCAACGACGAGTTCCAAGCACGCGAAGAAACTTAGCCCGGGGGCAACACCTGCCGCAACTTGCCCCCAAAACGAATGCAAGTCCTCGCCATTGCCGCCAAACTAAACCAAAGCCAAGGTGAAATGCGCAGATAGTGGAGGTCAAACAGCGGTGCCGGATCATTCTCCAAGTACGGATGAGAGGGCTTCATTGGCGCAACCCAGCCAATCTTCATCGCCCCTCGAATGTACATCCCACCTTGGCTTTAGTTTAGACCATAACCAGGCATACCTACCATCTGGTATAGTCCCCATCTATGCCAAAGAATTGAGCGGCACGTTGCAAGTTACCGCATTGGTCTATGCACATGGAAGGGGAGAGGGGAGGAGATGGTCCAGCACGAAGTCGAGATGGCCTGGCTGCACCAGGCCCTGGTATTCCTGGTGGCTCGCTACGGGAAACGGGGCGCGGCGCGGATGCTTCGCGTGACCCGGCCCACCCTGGAGGAGTGGTCCCACCGAATCACTCCGACGCCGAGGATGAAGGAGGCCGTCGAGCAAGCGGTGAGGGAGATGGGGGAACTCCCGGAATCCGCCCTTGCGGAGCGGGTCGAGGAGATAGCTGAAGAGGTCGCGGCCCTGGCCTGTCATCTGGCCGACTTGGGAGGACGTCTGGATGCCCTGGAGACTCAACAGACCGCGGTGGTCCCGGTGATTGTAGCTGCCGAAGCCCCAGGCCCGCAGCAGCCGCTCCGACGCTGGATTCGCGGCCTGTTCGGGCGCGACACGTCTTAGGGCTGGGGCGTTTGACGTTCGCCAATCGGAGGCTGTCTCGGAACCCCGAACTGTGCTCGGCGCAAAGTTCATCTGAGTTTCCGGTCAGAGGTTCTTGGGAATTTTAGCTTCGAGTCCGACTTCGCAACGAAGCCACGGAGACCTACGAGGACCTCCTTAAATCCGTAACCGACGTCTTTACGGTGGTCTCTTCATGATCTGGTCCTAGAATATGGTTAGAAAGGATTCGGTAGAGCCAAACTTTGACATGCCTAGAGCTGGGGTTTAGATTCCTACCCCGATACCCGCACCTCAATCTACTTAGCCCGAATCCACCGGTGGACACCGATGGACGGCGTGAGGACAGCGGAAGGGGGGTGAGGAAGTTACAGGCGCGATGATCCGGGCTCGAATTTGGGTAGACGGGAGGCTGGCGGCGGTCTGCAGGCGCTTTGGGGGGCGCCGATGGCGGCTTACAGTGGCTGTGGTGAGGGGGATGGCGGGATAGGACACGGCAAGAGGCGCTCGCGGACCGGACTGGCGCGAGTTGGCGGGGCGTTCGGTTGGCCGGATGGCGGGTCAGTAGCGGACAGGAGCAATCAGGCTGGGAGTGGAATGGCTCGCAGTCGGGCCAGGGCGCGACTGAACTGGGTTTCCCATGGCCAGCGCTGGGGAAGATGCAGGGTGATCCGGCGTGCCGAGCGGGTGATCCGTCCGGCCAAGGCAAAGACCCGTCGTCTGAGGGTCTTGGTGGTCACGATCTGCTGACCCAGGCCGATGCGGGCTGTCCAGCGGGCCAGGTTGTGGGCCATCACCTGTACCGCCAGCCAGGCGCCGTTGGCAGCGAAGCGGCCCGAGGGGAGATGGTTCAGCCCCACGCCGTACTTGAGGTCGCGTATCGCATTCTCGATCTCGGCGTGGCGGCGGTGGTCAGCCTCCAGTTCCAGGGTCTCTCCGTCCCGGTCGGTGATGAAGCCGTGATAGCTGTAGGTGGCGAAGAGAGCCAGTTGGGAACCGGGCGCCGGCTTCACCCGCCGGACGATGAGCCGCACCGGCGCGGCGTCGGGCTCACTCTGGAAGGGGGTGTAGGTGGTCTCGGCCACATCGGCGCCGTCCATCCAGTAGGGAATCGGCGTCCAGTCCTCTTCGGGTATCGCCTCGATGAGATTCCGCAGGCGGGTGCGCTGGCGGATGGTGATGGAGAAGCGGACATCCATCCGGCGGCAGACGGCGACCACGGCGTGGGTATAGAAGCCGCTGTCGGCCCGCACCGTGAGTTGGCCCCTGGCTCCGCCGTAGCGCACCCGCCCCACCGTTTCACGCAGGAAGTGGGCGGCGCCGCGGGCGGTGTAGGCCCGGCCCTCGCGCAGGCGGGCCATCAGCACGTCGCCGGTTCCGGCGGCGACGGCCAGCAGCGGGTGATAGCCCCGCGCACCGGTGTAGCCGTGGTGGCGAGCTCCTTCCTTGGCCAGTCCGTAGGTCTCGCAGATGGTGGAGTCCAGGTCGATGGTCAGGGGCCCGTCGCCGGGTCCGGCCCCAGCCTCCCAGGCCCGGGCCAGCAACTGGCGGCTCACCCGGTCCAGTTGGCGGACGTGGCCCCACCGGAAACTGCGCAGGAAGGTGCCCAAGGTGGAGGGCGCCTTGACTACACTGCCCAGGGTGCAGGCTGTCCTGCCGGTGCGCAACACATCGGCATCGTCGATGCAGTCGCCGCCCGCCAGCGCGGAAGCCACCAGCGTCATGATCTTGTCGCCGGTGTTGGCTCGGCCTGGGGCCCAGCCCAGGTCCAAGTGCCGGTCAACCAGTTGGGGCAGGCCCAGGTGCAAGGCCAACGTGGCGGGAAGGATCAGCCCGGCATTGTTGACCAGGCGGTGGTCGTCGAAGGCGATGTGGATGCCGTCGGGGTGGTTGCGTGGTAGCATCTATTGGGTGCTCCTTGTTTCTGGTTGGTTTTCTGTCTCGAAAACCATTATCCCAGATGCACAGGAGCACTTTCTTACCCATTCAACCCGCCGCGACACTCACCTTTTCGGTGGATTCGGGCTTAGGTTCAGGGCTTAATCCCCATATCGTTGGCCCTCTTAACGATATCTTGGACATGCGCGTCCACCGGCAGATCGTCCCAGCCGTTCCACCATTTGTAGTCGTCCAGCTCGCTTCGCTGCAGCTTTACCTTGGTGTCGGGGGCGATCTCGACCCTAACCACGTCATGGTTATTGACTTTACCCCGGTGCTCAAATAGGTACTCCGCACTTAACCCCACGAGCCGAGTCTCTTCGTAGACCTCCCGAACGGCTGCCGCTACCGCAGGTTCACCGTGGTTTATCCCTCCTCCTGGGAGGGAGTATTGATGCTTCCCCTTGTCCCGCACGAGAAGATACTTTCCGCGGTGAATCACGAGGGCAGTAGCTCTTCGGCGTTTCGCCGTACTGTGGTGACCGTCTGAGTTTGACTTCCCCCCTCGCAGTCGACGGTAGACATCCACAATCGGCCCACCGTGGCCTCGACGCACGATGCGATACCGGAAGTTCTTTCCCTTCAGTTCGTAGGATTTGCCATCCGCTGCGGCGTCGGCCATCGACATTTGTGACATGGCCGTTTTGACCCAATCCGGGACTCCTCCCATGTCTTCGCTAGAGTAGTTATAGCCTCCGATACGAGACCAACCACTTTCGACCACTAGGGCCTCCTGGAGATCAAAGTCAAACTTCGGTGTCAATGTAGTTTATTTCCAAGCAATGATTATTCCTTACTAGCGGGGTCGCGGCCAACCGGCGCGGTCCCGGTTTCACCCTCATAATCGCCGCCTGGTAGCGCTTGATCCTCCCCAGCTGACTATTGTGTCCAAGTGTATAGGTTCTTACCGGATGGAGCCAAGCGCGTACTAACCGCCGCGCCAGGCAGAGAACCACAGGGGGATTGCCGGACAGTCCTATACAAAGCGGTCCTTTTTGTAGCGGTCCTTTTGTATAGGTTGGGGTTGGCATCCATTCGTTGGGTCATTCCTACGTGGGGCACCTATTCTTGCACGGCGTCCCGATCAGTTACCTGTCGAGGTGGTTGGGCACCAGTCCATTCAAACAACGTTTGTCCATTTGGAATTAGTCCCGGACCCGGCTGGCCGCCTTGCCTTGGTACCATAACCGACCGGCTTCCGCTCCAGGATTTGTCCCCTTTCGAGGGAACGTGCGATCTGGAGTCCTGTCGACTTAAGCGGGTTGCCTTCGACCTCACTCGAGCCCCCAGAGATATGCAGGCATGATGTCCATTAATGTGAAAAAGATTTCCCAAAAACTCATGCGTGGACCGGTTGTTTGAGGTCGTACACCGGAGGAGAATAAATTGCTTGGGGCGCGCCGGAGTGAGTCCCTGGAAATACCATGGGCCCTAGGGCTTAAGTTTCACCGCCTACTCCCTAGGGCCCGAAGGAGGTCACAATGACCGCACGACCAATCACGGTCGTCTTGGTCATCACGACGGTGCGGGGGCTTCTGACCCTCGTCATCGTCGTCATATGACCCGGGGGCTGCCGAATTCGGCAGCCCCCGTATACTACCAATTATGCCGTGACATTACCAAGGGTTTTCTTCAAGTGTAACTGTTCAGAGTTGAGGGGATGGATTAGTTAAAACTTGCTTGGGAAGTTCGGTGCGTCGGGTCGTCGGTTATGTTAAATCAGGAGGATGGAGAACAAGGTAGACCTGAGGACGGCCAGCCGGGAGGCGCTGTTGGCGGTGATTGCGCGGCAGCAGGCGGTCATCGACGAGTTGCAGCGGCGGATAGCGGCGTTGGAAGGGGGTCTCAAGGGCAAAGGGCGGCCCGGAATGCCGGGCAACAAACCGGGTGCAAAGTCAGAGCCGGCCGAGAAGAAGGAGCCAAGAAAGCCTCGGCCCCACGGCTTTAGCCGTCGGCGCACGGTGGCGGCTCACCAGGTGGAACATGTCTTGGACTCCTGTCCGGAGTGTGGCACCGGGTTGGTTGGGGGTTGGCCGCAGCGGACTCGGGAAGTCATCGATATCCCAGTGGCTCCGGTGGAGGTCACGGAGCACGTTTTCGTGACCCGGGTCTGCCCAGTATGTGAACGGCGCCGGACCCCCAAGACGGACTTGGGCGGTGGGGTAATCGGTCGGGGACGGTTGGGAGCCAACTTGGTCTCATTGATCGCTGGCCTGCGGGAAGAGGGCCGGTTGCCCCTTCGGACCATCCAATGGTATCTGGAGACCGTCCACCAGTTGCGCTTGAGCGTTGGGGGAATCACCCAGGTCCTCCACGGCGTGGCCCGGCAAGCCCAACCGGCGGTGGCCGAGGTGCTGGAACTAGTCCGGACCAGCCAGGTGGTGCACGCCGACGAGACCGGCTGGCGCCAGGAGGCGGCCAATGGCTATGTCTGGACCTTCTCCACTCCCACTGAGCGGTACTTCCTGCGCCGAGGCCGGAATAAGGAGGTGGTGGACGAGGCGCTGGGGGAGTCCTTCAGCGGGGTGTTGGTCAGCGATTTCTACGCTGCCTATAACCACTACCCTGGCCTGAAGCAGCGGTGTTGGGCTCATCTGCTCCGGGACATCCATGACCTGAAGGCCCTCTACCCAGCAGACGCCAAGCTGGCCGGATGGGCGGCGGCAGTGCATGACCTCTACGCCCAGGCCAAGCGGTTCTCCCATCCTCAGGCAAGGAAACGCCGTCAGGCCCAACTGGAGTTGGAGCGGAAATTGTTGGCCTGCTGCCGACCCTTCCTTGATGACCCAGGGGCAGTCCAGGCCAAGCTCTGCCGGCGCATCCAGCGCTTCATCAAGGAGTTGTTCGTATTCGTAGCCGAACCGGCCGTCCCCTCGGAGAACAACGCCGCCGAGAGGAGCCTTCGTCACCTGGTGACCAGCCGCAAGATCAGCGGCGGCACCCGCTCAACCCAGGGCACCAACACCAAGATGGCTCTCGCTTCCCTCTTCGGTACCTGGCGCGCCCGAGGATTGAATCCCCTCACCGCATGCCGCCAGTTGCTCACTTCCCCTCAACTCTGAACACTTACCTTCAAGTCTGTCACCCAATTTTGCCTCTATGTATCCTATCCAAATTTTCTCCATAGTTCAGCCGTGAGGCCGTCCGCCTGGCGTTGGGGCGTATTCGTGGCCGTGGAGTTCTCTCGGACTTTTTAGAATAACCTCCCCTAGTCGCGCCGGGCGCCGTCATGGCGGCCCTGGAGCCGGTCCTTTGCGTCGTCGCCGTTATGGCACCGCTGGCACAAAGCCGCCAGGTTAAGCAGGCTGGCCGCTTCCGGGCCGCAGTCCCAGACGTGACTGCGATAGCCCGGGTGCTGAGGCCCTGCCCCGCCAGGTCCGCGATGCGGGTCGCCATTGGGATGGTCTCCCCTTCCATCTCGGCTATCGATTCGGACTGTAACACCTGCCCACCCGTGCCAGAGGTAGGGAACGCCGGTGTGACAGCCTCTTTTCGGATTTGAGCGGTATCAACGGCGGGGTTGAGAGCCTGATCCGCCCCGGTAGAAATCTTGAGCTCCCACGCCCGGGCGCCTCCGGGGAAAAAGTACAGGTCATAGACACCGGACCGTTTAGTTGAACCTGATCCGCATCGACGAATCTACGTAGGTCCATGGACGTCGATTTGCAGGCGGATCTATCGGGATCAGAAGAGGTGGATCGGCGGTCTCCAGGGGCCTTAGGACTTGGGTCTTGTAATGAGTTTCTCGAAATGCGGTCTCAACTAGGACGAACTCCTCAATCTCCCTCACCGTGGTTTCCTGGCCAGAGAACTGGTGTACCACCTGTTGCCGCAGAACGTCAAATTGTGGTTCCCGCCCGAACAACACCAACTGGTTGGGGTCGGTCGCATCTGAAAATCGGAACTCTCCTGACTGGTCGACCCGCCACATGGACTCCTTCATCTTCTTGAGGCCAAGTAAATTGTTGCTGGCGTAGAAGAGATAATAGTCCGTGAGGTCCCGATCATTGCGCATTTCGAAGGACCGGACGAATCGGGCTCCAGCTGACTCTCTGAGTTGTCTCAGATAGATGCCGTGCAGCATCCGATTACGTTCTAAAGGGTCGGTCATCGACGAAACCTGTTCCCATGCATCCGTCCCGAAGAACCCATTGAAATTCTCGACCTGGGCCGAGAGGCTAAGGAATCGGTTGATCTCTTCATACATAAATGTGACCAGGACTTCGCAACTACGGTGTGAGAGAAGTCGGTGTACCAATTCAAAAGGTACTCCGCTCCAACCGAAGGGGTCGATCAGGGCGAACATGGGAGGGACGCGACCTGCTTTTTCCCTAATGTCCAGGAGGGAAGTCACCTCCGACTCAAACGTGGTTCCGCCTGCGACCCTTACGCGAAAGTTGGCCGGTGTTTCGATATGGTCCAGGACTTGCTTGAGCATTTCAGCCCGATCTGTTCTTTCCTCAATGAACAGAAACGACACGCGTCCCTTATCCCTCGATCGTTGCTCCAACGCCGCTTTTAGGGCGATGATGGGTGACCCGTCTTCTCCCTTGGAATATCTCCCCGGTCCAGCGAACCCATCGACGTATCCGATCTCAGGAAAACCACCTTGGCTAAGGATCGGCACCCAGGCCTGTAGGTATCTCTTTAGGATTTCATGCTTGGCACGAGAATGGGGTTCGAGGTCCCATATTGTGGTGGTCGGAGCGGCCAACTAACGCCTCCAACTGCTCGATTCATAGGGTCGCCAGTGTCCCCGATTATAATAGGCCCGCCTCTACAAGGCAGATCATCGTGAGTTCTCCCGTCGAGGCTCCGTCCGCCCGCTTTACTGGTCCTGCCTCCCCACTGTTTGAAGAAGAAAGGGATTCCCGCCATACGGCAGTCTTCCCGTATGCGGCGAACCCAATCACCATTCAAAGTCCGCGCCCTTGGGCCACTCTCTCCCCCTACGATTACCCATTCTAAAGCGTCCATATAGGCTACCAGATTGACGGGTCCCAATAGAGGCTCTACAGACAAGAACCGTACCGAAGATGGCACCTGCGTCAGAACGGGCACTCTTTGATCAGCCCAATATTGATTCTCGACTGATACACCCATCCAGACGTTCCCCGGCCAGTCCAACACTCGGGCCAGGGATTCCAGCCTCTTTTCCCGCTTGGTGAGAACCTGGAAGGTGTGGCGGGGGGCTTCGGCCATCACTCGAAATACCCGCTGTATGAACTCCGTGGGAACCTCTTCATGGAAAAGGTCGCTCATACTGTCGACAAATATTCTACGGGGAGCTTTCCAAGTCCCCGGAATTCCCAGGCGGTCAGGATGGAGGGTGATAGTGGCTTTACCGGGTAGGAAGGGACCGCCCTTACCGAACCGCAGCGTGATGGCTTCAGCATAGCACCTAGCACAGCCCGGGCTGATTTTCGTGCATCCAGTGACGGGATTCCATGTCGCATCCGTCCATTCGATAGCTGTCCGATCAGGCATGACCTACTCCTCCTCCTACCCGCCCGACAGTCCAGCCTCGAACCCCCAGGTCTCGCCCGTCCGACAGACAATCGGAGTGGTCGACCCATCGTGAGGACACTGTGGCTTCAAGTGTCGGACTTTCATGGTACGTGAACTAAAATCGGCGATTCAACGGGCATCTGTCAGTAAACATTGCAGAAGGCCCAGATGTGTCCATTGCCAGGCTATAACGTCGCCGGGACGTCGAGCTAATGTACGCATTATCGCTCCTGGGTCGAGGTGGCTACCTTCAGTCTTAGTGAGAGTCTGGTCCATTATGAGGCTCCGGCGTCAGGTCCTCCGCATGGTTAGTGGATTCACACCCCACAGCCCGGACGACAATTCGAGCTTGTCTGTGCCAGGATTGGAGTCCCTCAACTTAGACGTTTTCACCTGCACTATGGAGGGGGCAACTGTGCCTCTCGCCGCAGCGTCCGCGCAACCCGCATATGGGACACCGCCGGGTAGCCCTCACACTCCAACGTGGCAGCGATCCGCCGGGTGCTGAGGCCCTGCCCCGCCAGCTCCGCGATGCGGGTTGTCATTGGGATGGTCTCCCCTTCCATCTCGGCTGTCGATTCGGACTGTAACACCCGCCCACCCGTTCCGGAAATGGGGAACGCCGGTGTTACAGCCTCTTTTCGGCTCTGAGGCGTATTAACGGCGGTTGCGACGGTGATGGGGACCCGCTGCGCGATAGACACTTTAATCTCCCAGGACGCGCAGCCCCCGGGCGCGAAGTAGACGTCAATCCCGGTGGCTTCAAGCTCCTGGTCAAGCCGCCGCCACTCCCCGACGTCGCTCCCCGTTCGCCTGGAGAGGAACGCAGCCGACAACTCCACGGCCGACACGGTGTCAGAGGACCCGGCAACGGCCTGGCGCACCTGGCCGGGAGTCACGTCGTCAGGCGGCGACGGAGCCACTACACGCCAGGACAGGTGGCCAATCCGAGGTTCAAACACGGTCCGTCTGCTGGGCGTCGGGCTGCAGGTCCAGCGGCCAGTCATTGGCCTGTCCGCACCAGGGGCAGGACCGGCTTCGCCACTGCTCGATCTCCTGTGGGGCGTGGCCGCCGCACCACCGGCAGACCAGCGGAGGGGTGTAATGGGAGTGGGCGCCTTTGGTGGCGTCGGGGCCCCGGCCCTGTTTGTAGGCGACGCTGTAGTCCGAGTGAGCCAAATCGTGAGCCTGGGCGTGGGCCTCCCCGCCCAGGCGGACCCAGGCGAAGTGATGGGGCCAGTCAGCGCGGCTATGGACGGGCGCTTCGGGCATCACTCATCACCTTTCCTTGGCGGTCTACTCTCAGTCCACCAGGCGAAGGCTGCGAAGAGAAGGGGCGGAAGGGCGAGGACCGCGATAAGCCAGACAGGGACACCTTCGGCCAGCGCCCACAGAACCGCCACCGCCATTAGGAATAAGGCTATCTGACGGTTGGAGATGTTGAATCCGCTCATCGCAACGCCTCGCTCATCTCTTAATGGCTCATACCCTCTGGGCCGGTGGCGGCGGTCCCCGCCAAGCTCCCCGTTGTTTTGGCCCATTCCGAGGCCCTGGCTCTGTGGCCATCGTCCGGGTTATGGGCCCATCACCTTGGCCGCCGCCCCGGACGTGGAGCGAAGCGCCGCACCTTCGGCAGACCCATTTGCCAGGACTGCGCTCGACCGCTCCTTGGTGGAGGTCAGGACAGGCGGGAACCAGGATCATGTTGGGATTGACACCTTTTCCCCAGTAGCCACGCAGATCACGGCTGGGGGAATGGTGTGTGTCACCAGGTGTTGTGCCTCCTCCCCCGGCTCGTCCAGGACCACATGGCCCTTGTCACAGATATAGCCGATGGCCTTGTAGGACGTTGCCTCCCCCCTGACGTAGAGGCGCTTCATGGGCTGCGGCGCAAGGGAGCCGAGGACCGGGAGGCTGGCATAACCCCATCGACGCGCCTCCGGGCCCGGAGGCCGACCGGTCTCCTGGAACAGCTTGGAGCAGATGGAACAGGTCTCGGTCTGACGTCTCGGCATGTTGCCCCCCTTCGTTGTGGTCCATTACGAGTTCCAGGTCCGGAGCTGCAGCCGGGGTTAATGGGGCAACTCTTATGGCGCTACTCGTTTTCGTTGGGCCAGACGTTGAATCGGTGGGTCGCCAGCGCCGCGATGACCGCGTCAATCGTCCCGGGTCCCTTGAACCGGATGATGAGAGAGACATCGTCCGTCCCTTCCAGGTTCATCACCAGGTGGACCTGGGTCGGCTTTCCCCGGCCCTCGGGTAGCGGGTGCCATTCGAATACCCCAATGGAGTCCAGCCGGACCTCCAGGAAGTCCGTACCATCTAGGTTACGGGGCACATACGACGCGCTCACGTCCGGTTTTCGATACTTGGGAGTTTCCTCACTCATTTCCGCCCTCTCCTCAGTGTGTCATGTGTCCATTCCTTGGCCCTGGCGACGTCGCCACCGGTCGAGTAATGGGCCAGTCTCGGGCGCTTCCCCGCGGCGATCCCGGATCTCTTCTGCTACCTTTTGGCCCATAACCAGGCCCGCGGCCGGAGCTGAAGTCGGGGTTAATGGGCCAAGCGTTCGCCGAGCTCGGCCCACGTAGGCCGCCCCCGATGGTTGGCATGTGTCCATTACCATCACCATGGCCACGTCGACCAGGCCCGCGAATGGGCTCATTGTCATGAATTTGCCGTTCATACCCCGGTGATTTCCGACTGCTTGTTCGTGGCACCAAGCAACTGGTCACTCGAGTCTTGAAACTCTTCGGCTTTCTCATCATAGAGTTCCCTGTACATCTGCTCTTTCCGGTGCGATTCCCGCAACTGGTCCTTCAGCTTGCTAATCCTGATCTCGTGCGCGGCGGCCCAATTCCTTCGGACATCTTGGCTGAAGATGACCAAAGCCTGCTGAAACGCTACAAGGTTGAGATCCTTATGCTCGCCGGTGCCGCCGATAGTGATGATGTTGCGGCACAGCTTTCCCTTGTTGGCCGCTCGTTGGATGGTGGGGTCGTCGGCGTACTCATTCAGCATCCATTCGATGGTCCCGTCGATATCAAAGTCCTTGCGAAGCAGGTGCAAACACGCCTCTGTACGCTTGATCATGGATATACTCATCGTCATTGTCCTTTCTCTGAATGGACCGTGCTCCCAAGTAGATAATCCGCGATCCCGGATCTCTCAGGTCACCCTTTGGCCCATAACCAGGTCCAGGTCCGGAGCTGCAGCCGGGATTAATGGGCCAATGCCCGGACCAGCTCGGCCCGATCGAGACGCCGGCACCCGTGGGAATGGGCCATTGTACCGACGCTGCGCTTGCCGGCGGCCGGGGGAGGGTCGGTATGGTCCATTCTTAATCCATGTGGTTGGTAGGGAGGCATCAGTCCCTTTCGGTGAACTCGTCGGCCCCGTGGTAATCCAATGCTTCAAGACAAGCCGTAGCCGTATTGGCCTAGCGCACCTCTCCACTGGCCCTGCCTCCGAGCAGGAACCGCTCGACTCGCTCCACCTTGGCCTGAACCTCATCTGATAGGGCATCCCGGTCTTTCTCAGTCCAGTCGTCGCTCCCCTTTGTATATTCCCCGGCGTACTCCGGAGCGGATGTCAGCGCCAGCAACACATAGTCCTTCGCCTCTTGAATAATCTCCCGCTTACCACGCTTCTTCACCGCGCCTTGCCTCCCTGCCGACGTGCGTTGTCGGCAACCATCATGGCGAAGTTTGCTACGTCGGCCGCTTCAGCTATGATTCGAGGGTCAAGGGACTCATGGATGGTGTCTGCTTGGCATCTCTCCAAGACCAGACTCAACTCCCACGCTTCGCCGTAGAGTCGTTTCATTAGGGACCGTATCCGCTCATCGGACCACCCGTCCTTGTGGTCGTTGGCTCGGAGTTTGAGTTCCATCTGCTCAGCGAACCACTGCACTGTTGGCCGCAATTCCAACTGGTCACTCACTACGATCTCCCTCCGTCCCGACACACGAGAACCGTCGTGGCGCCTGGAATCCAATCATCGCCCGTGGGCTTGAGCAAATGCCCGCACTGGTGCGAATGGTCCTTCGGCCAGCAATAGGTGTCGTCGTACCAGCCCAGACAGGTATAGCAGTACAACCACCCGGCGGCTTCGAGAGCCTGCCGTTCGGTGTCGTCGACTTGGTATGTCACAGCGCCTTGCCTCCGTGCTGCGTAGCGTCACCACATTCGGGGCTTGCCAAGATGTGGGATGCAACAATTTTTTCCATGTCTTTCCGGGATCTTCCCACACCGAGGCATCCATGACGCTTACATTCAGCACTAAATACGCGCGTTGGTTGCACATAGGTCAGGATTCTCGTTGTGTCGGAGCCGTGTCGGAACCGGTTCATTTCCCTTTCTCGTCCACGTGCCATTAGAGCGCCTCGCCTCCGTTCTGCGTGTTCGTAGGTCTTTTGCGCCTCATGCCCGGTGTCCGCGTGGATGGCCAAGTCGATAGGCGGCAGCTCTCCCAACGCGACCATCGCTGCGATGGTCCAGGACTGGACGCCCCAACCCAGTGACAAATACGTGATTTCCGGCATCTACGCCTCCCCTTGCCCTTTGCGACTGTCAGCCGCCCGCCATGCCACCGCCATCATTTCCTCCGGGGCCTGGCCCCAGGTGTCGCCGTCCAGCGCCCGGTCCTGGCCCGGCCTGAATGCGAACCCCTGCTTGTGGAAGTAGGGCACTCCGTGGGTCTGGCAGGCGTCCCGGATGCGCAGGAACCAGTCCGGGTCCCCGCCCCGCCGACCTGGACCGGACTCGCCGCCGTCGATGACCCACCGGATGTCCCCGACCTCCAGACAGGGCGTCAGGTCAAGGGGCCCCAGAAGCGGCTCGCAGGAGAGAAACCTTTGGGTGGTCGGGATGTGTTGTAGGACCGGGATGCGGAAGCCGGCCATCTCCTGGTTCTCGACCGACACCCCCAGCCAGATGTGGGGCGGCAACGGCAGCTTGTAATGGTCGATGACCCACCGAGCCCGTCCCGGTCTCTTGGTCAAGACCTGGAAGATGTGCCGGCCGGCCATCAACATCGCCTTCCAGAAGGCCAGGAAGTCGTTGACCGGCACGGTGCCGAGAAACGGGTCGGACATGGAATGGGTGAAGATGCGCCGCGGGCGCTTCCAACCAAGCGGCGCGTAGAGTTTGTGGCGGCGCAGGGTTAGGTCGAAGCCTTCGGGAAACGCCTTCTCGCCGCGCCACCGCTCGGCGGCGGTTTCCGCGTAGCAATGGTCACACCCCGGCGAGACCTTGGCGCAGCCGGTCCAGGGGTTCCAGGTAGTGTCGGTCCACTCGATGGCCGTCTTTTCACTCATTTCCGTCTCTGCTTGTGATCGCCGGCCGCAGGTGTAACGCTATCCGTGTTGGCCATTCAAGAGCGGCGCATCCTCGAATATCCGCTGACGCCCCAGCCGGACATATTCCGGGTTCAACTCGATCCCTGAGAATGAGCGCCCCTGCCGCAGTGCGACAACGCCCGTCGTACCTGAGCCACAGAAGGGGTCGAGGACGGTCGCGGGGACTACGTCCGCGTCGTGGGCGCAGGTGGGCCGCCACCCCCTGGTAGTCCCGGCGTCGAAAGGGTTGCCGTTAGCACCTCCGCGCTCCCGCAGTGCGTTACGAGCTTGCCCCAACCGCTGCCCATTCTTACTGCCGTAGTCGTTCGGGGCGTCATGGGGGACAATCGACCGTTCCAATACCCGCGCCCACGGCGCCCCGCATTCCGCACATACCCCGTGTGCCGACGTTCCAGCCCGGATGCACGGCTCCACCAGTTTCTCCGGGAACGTAGCGAAGTGTTCACCGGCGTAGGACTGCGTAGCTATCGTCCAGACGTCCCGTTTATTCGCGCCCACCGCCTGCTGCGCTTCCTTGCTCATGTCGTCCCAACGGTCATTGAAACCGTCGTGACGGCGTGAGTGGCCGCTTTGCTTGTCCTTCTTCTGGGGATAGCGGCCCTTGAAGTCTGACTCGTCGTGGTTGACGTTCCATCCGGCAGGTGTACGCCGGGCCAGGTTCTCAAGGGACTGGCGGGCTGAGCGGTTCGGATTCACTCCGTTCCGATGGTCCTTCGCCCCGCCTTCCTGGTCCCAGAAGGAAGGCTGCGAGATCCGGGCGATGCTCGATTCCGCCAGCGGCTCTCGAATGGCCTCGGCGTCGTAGAAATAGTGATGTCCGCGCCAGAGGTTGAGCCGGCGCCAGGGTGACCTGCCGTCGCCCCATCCATCCGGTGGGTCCCCCACTTCCTCACCCGTCTCCCGATGGACGTAGCGGTAGTCGGCTTTCGGCTTCGTCCGTGAGCCTGGGCCGTCACGATGCGTCCAGTAAGTGGGCGCTCCCGACTGAGCCAGCAGAAACAGAAACTCATGCGCCCGGGTAGGGCGGTCGCGGACGCTCTCGGGCATCGGGTTCGGTTTATGCCACACTATGTCCGACCTGAACCACCAGCCGTCCGCTTGCAACGCGAAGGCTACCAACCAGGGGACCCCCACAATGTCTTTGGCCTTGATGCCGGACATCCTGGGGCGGTTAGGTCCATTGATGCGCCCGTTTCGGTCACCAAACTTGGGGTCCTCACCGCGGGTGCCTCTTGACCCGCGCTGACCGGGCGATGCGGAGTAACTGTCTCCCAGATTCAACCAACAGGTCCCATCGGACCTGAGTACCCGCCGCACCTCGCGGAACACCTCAACCATCCGCTCGATGTACTCCTCCAACGTCGGTTCTAAACCATAAGCACCGGCGACGCTGTAGTCGCGCAGACCCCAGTACGGAGGCGAGGTAACCACGCAGTGGACGCTCTGCGCGTCGATTAGCCGCAGTTGGTCGATGGCGTCGCCATGGCGGATGTCCCAGGTGGGATTCATAGCCACTGCCCTTGAACCGCCGCCCGCTCGATTGTCGCCCTGTCGCTCATGTCCGCCCCAGGGCCGCCTTCACGAGCGCGGCAGCTAGGTTCACCGGCACCGCGTTGCCGATCTGCTTGGTGACCTCAGTGACGTTTCCTACGAACTCGTATGAAGTCTCGTCGTCCTCGAACCCCATGGCCCGCGCCAGCTCGGGGTTTTGCAGCATCCGGAAGCGGATGTCGAGCAGGTACGGGTGTCCATCCACGAAGACGATTCTTCGTGGGTCCACGTCGGACTGGGGTTTCCCCTCCGGCTTAGCCATTTCGCCGCTCTGTTCTCAGAACCAATACCTGGTTGTCCCACGGGCCCACAGCCCTTTGTCCTGGGACCTGGGCGTCTGAAACTGGATCGATGAGCGAGAGGGCCTGGTACGCAGGCAACTCTAAGACTGACCGCAGGTGTTCTATGGCCCGGTCGATTGTCGACTTGCCGGGCAACATCAACAGGCAGCAAACTAAACTAAAGCCAAGGTGGGATCTACATTTGTGGGGCGATGAAGATTCGCTTAGGCGCAACAGTGAAGCTCTTTCAAATGTACCTGAAGGGCGGACCGACACCGCCACTTGACCCCCCTCCATATGCACATTTCACCTTGGTATCAGTTTAGGCCGGTCTCGGTATCCCCAGGCGCTCCGATGGACGCACTGGGCGCCTCGCCGGCATAGACTCCAATCCTCCGATTTATCGAGTCGTCGTCGGAGATTATTCCCACGACCACCGCGCAAGGACCCTCTGCCAACGAGCAAGTGAAGCAAACTCCATCGGCCGTCGAGTGTAATTCGAGCGGGTGGCCGCAATGGGTACAAGGAGCTAAGGGCATATTCACCTCCCACCATGTCCGTCTTTGGGCTGCTTTTCGCCCGTGAGAGAACCGCCTACAGCCCCGTTGCTGGGCTTTCTGGTGGTTGGGGCCAGGCGCTCTCCCGAATCCCATCTGCCGGTTGGCCGGTGGCCAGAGAGACGCGGCGGGCGGGTGAGTTGGTCCAGGCGGATGTTCACCCGAACGTAATCCTCGAACTCCACCAGGGCCGTGCCCTGGACGATGTAACTGATGGTCCCGTAGGTCCCCCGCCAGATGCACGTATCGCCTGATTTCCAAGTCTCTCCCATTTCTCCCCCCTCAATTCCAACCGATGACTCCATCCGCGGGCTACCACGCCACCAAGGCGATGGTTCCCCGAATTCCCCCAAGTACACTCTTAAACGCTCGACGGTCAGGTTGGGCCAATCGCCCGGCAGGTAGTCATGTTCCGGCAGGCCCCATAGGTCAATCTCCACTTGCTTCCGCCCCAACCACTTCCCCTATTCCCCAGGTCCAGGAAATAGCGAATGTCGGCGCTATTCCGGTTGGGGTACTCACGCCCCTTGATCCCGAGGTGGGTTTCAAATTGTGCGGCCCATGCCCGGACCAGATCGGGAGACCCCGATCTGCGTACTTTCATGGCGGCTCCTCCTACGCCCACCCGTAGGCCATGTACCGGAGCAGCGCGGCGGCGGCCCTGGCGTCGGTCACGGCACGGTGGGCCCGGCCTTCGAACTCCAGCCCGCATTGCGCCAGGGCGTTGCCTAGACTCTGCAAGGTATAGCTATGGTGGTAGTCGCTCCAGGCCCCGTGATAGCGGGCGTACATCTGCATGATGCAATGGGACTGCTCCACCGGCAGGCGCCAGGAACCGGCGGCGAGGGGGCCGCCACGGTCGAGGCTCCGCCGGATGAGCCGTTCGTCGAACGCTAAGTTGTATGACGCCAGGCGCTGGTCACGACCGCTTATCCGGGGCAGCACGGATTCGATACGCGGGCACCCGGCGACGTCTTCATCGGTAATCCCGTGTATCGCCGTGGCGTCCGATGGGATGGGTTGCCTTGGCTTGACCAGGGTGTCCAGGAGCACGGTCCCGTCCACCTTCAGGGCGGCGATCTCCACGATTTCGGCGTCAGGTCCCAACCCGGTGGTCTCGGTGTCGAAGATCACCACGTCCGATTCCAGGAGTTTTCTGGCCTCCTTGATGACCAGCTGTCGTTCACTGGTTGTTTGCATTACTCACCTCCTCTGCGATCCCGGGCGGGTACATCGCCAGCCGGTCCCTTACCCACTCCAGGCCGCCGGGTTTTCCGCTGCGGTGCTCCCAGCCTTCCAGGATGCGTTCCAGAGTCCGGTACCAGGGGCCTCCCTCCGCATCGTCGGTAGGCACGACTCCCACGACCACGACCAGGGGGCGATACTCACGCCGGGCGTAGACTTCGCCGGTGGCCTGGATGTATGACACCCGCCAACGGTCGGACGTATCCGTTCCCTGCCGCCAATGGACGCCGTAGTCGAACTCCTGGGAGTGCCTTCGATTTACCCCGGCACTGTAGAACCTCTCCAGGTCCGGGAAGAGGGAGGCGCTCCCGATCCCAAACCCGCATATGTGGCATTTGGTTACCGGGCCGGTTGTAGATAACCGCCTCGCCGCCCAGGCGGACAACCCGGCGGGCAGGTCCGGCAGCTCGCCCTGCCGCATCGCCTGAAGTTGGGATTCGGTAACCTGAAACCACGCCGGACTTAGGAAGTGTCCGTGCATGATGTCGAAGGTGAAGGTCGCGGCGTCCCAATGCTCTGGATCGAAGTAGAGCCTCTTACCAGCTTCCGGGTAGTGTTCCACCCAGACCAGTTTCATGGGGTCGATCCGGCAGTCCAGGCACACCTGGGTCGCCAGGTGTTCGGCGAAGTTGGTTACGGAGACTCCGGGGTTGTCGTCCAACTCCGACGCAATGACCAGGGTAAATCCCTCGTGGTTCAGGATCTCCAACCCGCACTTGGAATCCCTTCCCCACTGGCTAGTGTATGCGTATGTGATTTCGCTCATAGCTCACACCTTATCGGGTCCCTAATCGTCGTTGATCCAGTAGGGGACAACGCCCTCTTCTTCCTCGGCTTCCATCAGGTCTGCTTCGCCTTCCGCCTGGTCGGCCTCCGCGACCTTGCGCATCCGGTTCAGGGCTTGGAGCTTCCGGTGTTCTTTGATGATGGCCGCCCGGTAGGAGGCCATCCGCCCGAACACGGCTCCCGGCACCCTGAAGGTCTCTCCGTCGTGTTCGACGGTGAACTCCCATTCACCACTGACCCGGTGGACGGTGACGATGTATTTCTCCGAGATCACTGCCCCGCGTCGTTGGGCCAGGACTCCGGGCCGGTCTTTCGTCAGTTGTTCCAATTTGCGTGGCGCAAACAGCGCCGCTTGAAGGTCGTCCATCTCGACGGTGACCAGGCCCTCGCGCTTGTACTCGTCGGGCAACAGGTTCCTCCGGCGGTTTTGACGCGGGGCTGGGGACTTTCTCTTCGTCGGTTTCTTGGACATGGCTGCCACCTCTCGTTTGGGTTTGGCGCATTCCAGAGCCGCCGCGATCGGCGCCGGCGCACCGGATTGGGCCATAACCAGTCCGACCGCGGATCTGCAGGTCTCGTGTAATGGACCATTCAACGGCGGCCCGGATTGAGAACGGGCCGTAGCCTGCGGGGGCTTTCCTCGCGGGTTGTGGGCACGTCCATTGGGGTATTGACCGATTCGGCGTAGCCCCAGTCGTCGGCTGTGGCGTGGTCTACGACGGCGGGGGATAGGTCCTCAGAGGCTTCATACGTTGGCCTTGAGTCCGGGTCCGCGACCGCGAAGGTCACTTCGGTCTCGCGGCCCCTCTCCAGGGTGACGGCCTCCTCGATCAGCAGATACAAACTACGGTTCAGATACCCAGCTACGTAGGAGTCCTCGACCGTGACGAACAAGACGTCGTCAAAGAGGGCGTGGCCTCGGGTCCGCTCCAGCCTGGTCCTGGCGATAGGGGTTTGGAGTCTGGGCAGCAAACGGTCAATCGCCGCGTCCCACAGCTCCACTGCCACCGGATCGGGGTCACCGCTCACGGTAGGAACTGAGGATTCTTGGGGGTCTCTCCGGCCTTGGGCTTCCCGCCGTTGGCGGGCGAACTCCTCACGTTTGGCGCGGGGCGTGTTCGAGTGCGCATCCCTAGCATGGTTTCGGGCCAAGGCGGTAACGAACGCCGCGTCGCTCCTGATTGGCTCAGTAGCATCTTCCAGATCCCGAAGTGCGGCGTTGACGCCGGCAATCCCGCAATCTCGGATGAGCTTTGGCCCCTGATCATGCCCCAGATAGTCCAAATGTTCGGCCAGGGCGACGGGATCGCGGTGCCGATGGCCGTAGAAGTCGGGATCGGTGGGGTTACAGACCTCGGTTGCCCGGGCTTGGCGGCGCCCTTCCTCCCCCCTGGAACCCCCCTTCTTCCATGATGGTTTTGATGATGATGATGATGGATGTCCATCATCATCATTGATATCATCAAAAAGATCATCTTCGCGCGCGAGAGAGGCCCGCAGGTCGTCCTGGGACCCAGGCTCCAGCGCTTTCTGGAAGGGGCTGATTTTTGGCAAAGTGCTCTTAGGGTCTATGCCCATGATTCGACTGTCCTTTGGAGACCGGTCAGCCTGAAGTTTGAGGGCACTGGGGCGTGGTGCTAATCCCCTGAAATTGAATGACCCCCGCGCACACTCACTGCAGCACGGGGGCCATTGTATGCGGGAGTATCAACAGTTGTCAATCCACTGTTGATACTGCTCCACAATTAGGGCAATGGACCGTTAATGGTTCGGGACCCTTCGGGCGTCTTCCTCCCTTTCTCACCGGCTTCTCAAGCTCGGCCTTCAGGTCGGCTTCGTAGACGATGTGTGAACCACCTCCCGGTGACGACCCTCGCAACCGACCGTAGGAGCGTAGACGCCCGCGGTACAGCCATGCGTGGAGGTTTGGCCTTGGCACGTTGTACTTATTCGCCGCAGTCGGAATGTCAATATATCCATCCGGCAGTTCGTCGTAAACGAAGTCCTGGCCGTCCCCGGGGAACCCCGGAAGGGGACCTTGTTCCGTCTCTTGTTCGGCGACTGCGGTACTGAGCATAGTCAGAATGTCTCTCGGGGTCACGCCCAATCCCAGCGCGTCTGTGAGCGCCGCGTTCAGGGCATCTAGCGTGGGGTGTTTGGACACCCCGTTTCGGGGAACCGTTTCCACCATCGAAGGTACCTTAAACTCTGCCGCCAACATTAAGCGGTGGGTGAATGGCAGGCGTTTCGCTGCCCCCGATTCAGAGTCCTTACGTGTCGAGCAAGTACTCTAACCAGCTGAGCTAGCCGCCCATGGGGCTTCAGTCTATCAATGCCCCTATGCACCGTCAAGCAACTGGGAAGCTCCGCTCAACTCCATAGAGATTGACGCCGGGCCCTCCCCCGCATACAATAGCGGGAAACCGTGGAAAGTGTGTCCACAGTTCCACGGAGGTTCCTTAATAAGACCGATCTCAGCCTGGTGGTGGCCCCGAACATGGGGCTCAAAGGGGAAGCCGGTGAAAGTCCGGCGCGGTCCCGCCACTGTAACTGGTGCGGCATGCCCCAAACACGGCCAGGGGAGGCTCCGCATCCGGGAGCCAGGAGACCTGCCCCAGGCCCGACTTGATACACTTCGCGGAAAAAGGGTATGGGTCTCTCTGAATATTGGCCCGGCCGTGATGCCGGGCCTTTCTCGTTCCGGGAATCGCCTTTACGCAGGAGGACAACGTGGAAGAGAACAACATGGTCCGGCAGATCCTCGACGACTGCCAACCGGGTTTTGCAGAGGTCGTGATCATGCTGGCCAACGCCAGCGCCACCGCGGAAGTCTATACGATGTTCCAGGACCTTGAGTTTACCGACGACGGAAAGATCGTCACGTTTTCGGCCTCCGAAGGGACTCACCTCCACCTGCAGATGGACGACGTGAAGGAAGTGAAGTTCCTCCACACCACCAACCAGCAGGGCCTGCCCAGCTACTCGGTGTGGTTCATCGACGAAAACCAGGAGCCCATGCTCCGGGTTTATTTGCGTAAGTCAGATATCGATGAGACCAACCAGCCGCGTCATGACCTGTTCATGGGGCTGATCGAAAAGTATGGGGAGTCTCTGCCAGTGGCGTAGCCGGTGGTTAGTGGCCGATGGTTAGTGGCCGATGGTTAGTGAATAGTAATTTTATGGCGGGCAAGATTGACACGGCGCAACCCGGATTCGAGGGCCTGGAAGTCTTTGGGGCCAGGCTGGACCGGGGGGACCACCATTATGTCTTGCGCCTGGAGAGGCCTTATTCGTTTCTCTCTTCCGCGCCTCTGGGAGAAGGGTACCTGGACAGCAGGTGGGTGATAAGTTTGGAAGTGACACCAGATGCGGACATCCCATACCCGGAAGGGTACATCCGGGAAAGGTCTGGAGGGTTCGGCGCGCCATCCTGCGGCCCGTTGATCGGGCTGCTTACAGCAGTCCGCCACCGCGACCTTCAAGTCCGCATCCGGTCGGAAGCAGGGGTAACCGTCGCGACTCTGGCAACCGCCGGTGTCTCCAACGCGTCCAGTCCCCGGCAGAAGGACGCGGGGCATGGTGAAGAGCGCCCTCAGAGCCAGGGATTAGCTCCCTCGCCGGGGACAATCAACCTGGTAACATTGGTCGACGCGGACCTCTCGCCGGGCGCCCTGGTCAGGGCTTCGACCATTGCAACCGAGGCCAAGACGTTGGCGCTTCTGGAGGCGGGAGTCACCACCCGGAACGGCAGCGTTGCCACAGGGACCTCTACCGATGCCACCGTCGTAGGACACTCAGGCAGGGGCGTCCACTTCGATTATGCCGGCTCACCAACCATCGTGGGTTGGCTGGTGGCCGCCACGGCCCACGACGCCGTAGGCCGCGGTATCGAAGCTTACAAGAAGCGGAAGGAAGCCGAAGGAAATCGCAATGCGGCCGTCACCGCCGGTTAACCCAAGACGCCCGTAAGACGATAAGGAGATTCCGTTTTGACCCCAACGGTCGTGATCGCCGGCGTTCGAAGCGGGGTGGGCAAGACCACCATCGCCACCGGAATTATGGGGGCTCTAACGCGCCGGGGGCTCCGCGTGCAGCCGTTCAAGGCTGGACCGGACTATATCGACCCGTCGTACCATCAGTTGGCTTGCGGAGTGCCTTCCCGCAACCTGGATACATGGCTTTTACCCCACCCCACGGTCCAGGAGCTTTTCCAACGGGCCGGGTCCGACAGCGATGTTTGTGTAGTGGAAGGCGTGATGGGCGTGTTCGACGGTCACTCCAGCCTGACCGAAGACGGCTCCACCGCCGAGTTAGCCAAATTGATCGACGCTCCCGTCGTGTTGATCGCCGACGCCTCCAAGGTCGCCCGAAGCGTGGCGGCGGAGGTCCTGGGGTACCAGCAGTTCGACCCGGACCTTCGAATCTCAGGAGTAATTCTTAACGGCGTGGGCGGCCCGAGGCACATGGAGTTTTGCCAACCGCAGATCGAGGCCACCACCGGACTTCCGGTCCTGGGCTACCTTCCCCGCCGCCAGGAATTGGTCCAGCCCGAACGCCACCTGGGTCTCATACCCACCGTCGAAGGCACCGTGGCCCGCCAGTGGTACGACACGCTTATCGACCAGGTGGAGGAGACCATCGACCTGGAAGCCATTCTGGGCCTTGCCGCCACCGCCCGCCCGTCCCCCGCCACTCCTAACGTTTACCCGGTCGAACGTGTCCCGAAACGGGCGCGTATTGGAGTCGCGCAGGACAAGGCGTTTAGCTTCTACTACCAGGACTCCTTGGATTTGCTGGAAGCATGGGGCGCGGAGATTGTACCCTTCAGCCCCATTGAAGATGAGAGCCTGCCCCCGGGAGTTGGCGGTCTCTACCTCGGGGGAGGCTTCCCGGAGCTTTTCGCCCGGGAATTGGCGTCCAACGGGTCTATGCACTCCTCCATACGCGACGCCGTCAACCGGGGGGTGCCGGTCTATGCCGAATGCGGCGGACTGATGTATTTGGGCAGCAACCTGACAGGGCAGGACGGGATAGACTACCCGATGATCGGGCTTATCCCCGCCGCGTCTTCCATGTCCAACGCCAGATTGACCCTTGGTTACCGTGAGGTCGAAGCCCTCTCGGATGGCCCCTTGCTTCGGGAGGGCCAGCGCATCAGGGGGCACGAGTTCCACTGGTCAACCCTAGATCAAGAACCCGAACCGCGGGAGTCGGTTTACCGGGTGGTAAACCAGGATGGCCGCCCTGACGGTTTCCAGGCAGGCAGCGTTTGGGCGTCGTATATCCATATCCACCTGGGTAGCGACCCATCATTGCCTAAGCGGTTCGTTGACGCCTGCTCTCCCCATTCGGATGTTGTCACCAGTCCCTAACCAGTTTCCGGAGGTCTATCCGCCATGAGTACGGATGCGAGCGCCACTGACGCCAGCGAAAAGGAGGAACCACAATCGGTTAAGGGCCCGCGAATCAACAAGGGCCTGACAATCGTCAATACGGGGAACGGCAAAGGCAAGACCACCGCGGCCATGGGCGTATTGTTCCGGTCCTGGGGGCGGGACCTCAACGTGATCATGCTCCAGTTTATAAAACACTCCACCGCTAATTTCGGCGAGCAAAGGGCTGCCAAGAAAATCGGCGTCGAAATGCGGGCTATGGGCGACGGGTTCACCTGGCGTTCACGGGACCTGGACCAGACCGCCGACCTTGCCAGGGCTCATTGGGAGGACTGCAAGGAGATCATCGCCGCCGGGAAGCACGACGTGGTTATCCTGGACGAGTTCACCTACCCCATGCACTACGGCTGGATCCCCGTCGAGGAAGTCCTGGAAGTCCTGCAAAACCGTCCGGAGATGCAGCACATAATCATTACCGGCCGCCACGCGCCGGAAGCCCTCGTCGAATACGCCGACCTGGTCACCGAAATGAACGTGGTAAAACACCCGTACCAGCAGGGAATCAAAGCGCAGCCGGGGATAGAGTTTTAGTCATGCCGATTTCTACGCTAGTTGACGAGACCCTTGCACAGATCGGTCCGCTGGACCAGGAAGCGATGGACGCGGCCCGCGCCCGCCAAAACATCCTGACAAAGCCGCTGGGGAGCCTGGGACGGCTGGAGGAAATATCCATACTGCTTGCCGGAATGTTCGGGCAGGCAATCCCCAGCATCGGGAGGAAGACCACGATTCTGGCCGCGGGGGACCACGGAGTGGTGGAGGAGGGCGTCAGCGCCTATCCCCAGGCTGTGACTCCGCAGATGGTGCTCAACTTCTTGCGGGGCGGCGCGGCGATCAATGTGCTGGCCCGACACGTGGGCGCCGAAATCCTGATCCTTGACGCTGGAGTTGCCGCCGACCTCGAACCCGACCCGGCGCTCCGTTCCGTCAAGATAGGTTACGGCACGGCGAATATGGCCAAGGGCCCCGCCATGACCCGCGATCAAGCAGTCCAGTGCTTGGAGACCGGCATTGAAGCCGCCAACGAGCAGATCGCCGAGGGAGCCGACATCATCGCATTCGGCGATATGGGCATCGGAAATACGACATCCTCCAGCGCCATAACATCCGTCGTGACGGGCGCGGACCCCTCGTTGACCACGGGGCGCGGGACCGGGCTGGACGATCCTGGCCTTGAGCACAAGGTCCAGGTAGTGCGGACCTCATTAGAATTGAACCGTCCCAACGCCAACGACGGTTTGGACATACTCACCAAGGTGGGAGGATTCGAAATCGGTGTCCTGGCGGGGGCGATGCTTGCGACCGCCGCGGGAAGGCGTCCGGTCATCGTTGACGGCTTTATTTCGGGCGCGGCCGCGCTGATTGCCTGGACGCTTAGCCCACAGGCCGGGCAATACATGCTCGCTTCCCATCAATCGGTGGAGCCTGGGCACCGGATCGCTCTGGACAAGATGGGCGTCTGGCCCTTGCTGGACCTGGGTATGCGTCTGGGAGAAGGCACGGGAGCGGTGTTGGCCATGCCGATCATCGAGGCTGCCGCCAAGTGCCTGGCTGAGATGGCGACCTTCTCGGACGCGGGGGTTTCGGAGAGGATTGAAGACGAAGACGGCGACGGTACTTCGTCCTGACGCCCTTCCTCGTTGCTCTTAGCTTCCTCACCGTGTTTCCCACTCCTTCCAGGGGGACCCTGGTCCAAGGAGACATCAGCAACTCTCGGGCCTATTACCCTCTGATAGGACTGCTGCTTGGTGGAGTCGTGGCCGCCTTGGAATGGGGAAGCGACGAGTTGTTTCTGCTCCCCTTTCTGACCCCCGCGATTCTGATCGTCTTCTTGATAGTGATGACACGGGGCCTCCACCTGGACGGCCTGATGGACGTGTGCGACGGGCTGTTCGGTGGGTACACTCGTGAACGCCGCCTGGAGATCATGCGAGACTCGAACGTCGGGGCCTTCGCGGTGGCCGGCGCTTTAGGGGTGTTGCTTCTGAAGTACGGCGCGTTGCTGTCTTTGATATCGCTGCCGTGGCAGGGGAAGCTACCGGTCCTGCTTATGTTCCCCGTTATCTCCAGGTGGACGATGGTCCTGTTGCTAGGGGCTTTCCCCTACGCGCGGGGATCTGGCCTGGGCTCTCCCTTCCATCAAGGCGGAGGTGGGGTGGCGACCACGGCAGCGGCGGTGACCGCGACGGCGGCGGCGGTGTTGATCGCCGGTGTCGGCGGGGTTTCGATACTCGTGGGGGCGTCGGTCCTGGCGCTACTGATGGGGAAGGTAGTGGTCAAGCTGCTGGGCGGTCTGACCGGGGACGTCTACGGGGCCGCGAACGAGATGACCGAGGTCCTGGTCCTGATAGCGGCGGTGGCGATCGCTCCATACGGCTTCCTAGAGCCCATTCACCGGATAGTATTGTAGGCGCCAACTACGATGGACACAAACACAGACACGGAGACGGGGAACTAAACGATGGTCTGGGGAGACCCCCTCGACCTTGCGGCGCTGGCGCTGGCGGTAGTATTGGACTTGGTGTTGGGTGAGCCACACTACCGCTTGCATCCCACGGTCTGGATCGGGAAGACCGTCGCCTTGGCGGACAGGTTGGCCCCAAGGACTCCCGTGGCAGGGACCATTGCCGGCGCGGCCGTCGCCCTGGTCGTACCCGCCCTCTGGGCAGTGGCGGCATATCTGGTGGTCGTGGGGGTCCGGGAGATCCACGGAGCGGCCTATGTCTTGGTGGGGGCGGTTTTGCTCAAGACCACGTTTTCGGTGAAGATGCTTCAACAGGTGGCGGTCCAGGTGCGCTCCGCCCTAATGTCCGGCGACATTGTCCAGGTACGGGCTTTGATGGGTTCCCTGGTCAGCCGCGACCCTTCCCAGCTTTCGGCTGAACAAGCAACGGCGGCCACGGTGGAATCGGTGTCCGAGAACATTTCAGACAGCTTTATCGGGCCTTGGCTGGCTTTCGCGTTGTTCGGCCTGCCGGGGGCTGTTGCTTACCGGGCCATCAACACTCTCGACAGCATGATCGGTTATCATGGCGTTTACGAGTACCTGGGCAAAGCGTCGGCCAAACTGGATGACGTCGTGAACCTGGTCCCGTCCCGATTGACTGGTCTGCTTCTGGTTATCGGCGGACTGGCCCTGCCCGGACAGCGGGCCTCTGGGGCGTGGCGGATCATGCTTCGGGACCACGGAAGGACCGAGAGCCCAAACGCCGGATGGAGCATGAGCAGCATGGCCGGAGCGTTGGGAGTGGAACTTGAGAAGCTCGGCCATTACCGCCTGGGTGACCCGGTCCGGACCCTGGAACCAGAGGACATCACCAGAGCGGTGCAGTCCATGTACCTAGTGGCGGCATTGGGACTTATGTTGGGGTTGGGCGTAACCCTACTGAGGACGTTCATCTTCTGAATTCCGACCGAATTCCGGCCGGACCTGGCAGACCCAAGACATCTGACCTCCCAACGGAAAATGACCGAACAAACCAGCGAAACGAACATCGGACCCTCCCAGACCTCCGTCCGGCCGGTTCACGGTGGAGTGAGGCCCGGCGACTTGCGCGCCCTAGGGTTGAAGCCCGAAGACGTCCTCGACTTTAGCGCCAGCGTCAGCCCTATTGGTCCACCGTCCGGCCTCTGGCAAGCCATTATGGAAGTGGACCTGTCGGCCTACCCGGACCCAGAGTGTCTTGAGTTAAGGGAAGCCCTGTCCAGTCACCTTTCGCCGGTTGGGGTCGATGCGCGCGCAGTCCCGATAGACCGGATATGGGTCGGCAACGGTTCCACGGAATTGATTCACCTGCTGACCCGGTCATTTCTGCCGCAGAGGCGTGGCGGTCCCAACACCGTGTTGCAGTTCACCCCCACCTACGGAGAGTATTCCGGCGCGTCGCGGTTGGCGGGAGCGCAAGTTTTGGACCTAACCGCTTCCGGCTCGCCGCCTTTTGGCTGGGACCTCCAGGATGCGGCGCGTCTGATCGACCAACAACGACCCAGTCTGGTGTTCCTCTGCAATCCGAACAATCCCACCGGGGTCTACCTGGGTGATGAAGACGTGCAATTCCTGGCCAAGGCCGTGACGGCAACCGGCGGCCTTCTCGTCTTGGACGAGGCCTACCTGTCCTTCGTAGCCGATTCTTGGAACAGCCTACGATTGCTCGACGGCGGAAACGTGGCCCTGCTCCGCTCTATGACCAAGGACTACGCACTGACCGCCCTTAGGTTGGGCTACATCGTGGCATCCGAGGAAGTGATCGAGACCATCGCGGCCCTGCAGCCGGACTGGAGTGTCAACGGTTTGGCTCAGGCGGCGGGGTTGGTTGCCCTGTCGGACTCAGACTACTTGGACCGGGCCAGGACGGAGGTGGACAAAGGGAAAAGTCTTCTACGGGACCGGCTGGGGAGGCTGGGCTTTACGGTCCATCCATCACACGCGAATTACTTGTTGATCGACGTTGGCGACGCCGCCCAGTGGCGGGACCGGCTCACGCGCCGGGGCCTGTTCGTCCGCGATTGCGCCTCCTTCGGCTTGCCCAGTTGCATCCGGGTCGGAATTCGCGCACTGCCAGATTGCCAACGCTTGGCGAACGCGATGACGGAGCTTGCGGGAAACTGATTGCGCAGGCCCCGCGACAACCAGGCTCTGCCCTCCTACACCCGCCTTGGGTCCCCTTGCTGTACCCCATACCGGCGGTTAGAATGGGTAAATCCTGGCCCGCAAGGAGGCGACATGGCTACCAGAGAGGTTGAGGCAACCAGCAAGTTTAACAGCGCATTCGGCGCGCCCTCGGACCGGGCCGTCACCAAACTCAAGGGTCACCTTACTCCGTGGGTCCAGGAATTCGTCCGCAACGCCCCATTCGCCGTAATGGCCACCACCGACGGCGATGGGAACTGCGACGCCTCCCCCAAGGGCGGCAAGCCCGGTTTCGTTCGCGTCTTGGACGAGACCCATCTCCTGTTTCCAGACGTAGCCGGCAATAGGCTCTTCCAGTCTTACCAGAACGTTGAAGCCAACCCCCACGTAGGACTTATCTTCTTCATCCCTGGAGTCAACGACACCGTGCGCGTCAATGGCAAGGCGAGCATCGTTACCAAAGACGAGCTTGACCGGCAGAGCGTGGAGCTTTCCCTCTACGAGTTGGACGACAATTCCAAGCACCTGCAGGGAATGCTTATTGAGGTGGACGAAGCCTATAGCCATTGTCCCCGCGCGCTGAAGTTCTCCAAGCTCTGGGACCCCGCCGAGATAGCCAAGAACCAGGAAGACTCCCCCATCCCCAACCGGACCGACGAGAACTACTTCAAGCATCCCGGCGGGGCCTAGCCGTTCCGCCATGGGTGTTTTCCTCGTTCCACTCGAAATCGGGAATCCTCTTAACCAGTTTACAGAAACGGTAGAGGCACTGGTCGACACCGGCGCTATTTACTCGATGGCGCCATCATCTCTGCTCTCCGGTCTGGGGATCGAACCCATCGAAACCATTACATTTAACGTCGCGGATGGCAGGACAGTTGATTACCCGACCGCTTGGGCCGCTTTTAGGGCGGCAGGACGACGAGGCATGGCCCGCGTAATCTTCGGTCCAGAGAACAGATACCTTCTCGGTGCAACCACTCTCGAAGACCTGAGGTTGATCCCGGACCCGATGAACCAGCGCCTTGTGCCTGGGGAAACTCCCCTACTCTAGCCTTGCAGCCCTGGTTCCCAGAACCTTTACTCCCCAGTCTGATACCGCCCTATCGCGCTAACAGACTTGAAGGAACCTGAAATGGTGTCCATTCCTTTTGAAAAGCTCACTCTGTCCAACGGCCTCGACGTCATCCTCCACGAAGACCACTCGATTCCGCTGGTGGCGGTCAACGTCTGGTACCATGTCGGCTCCAAGGATGAGGAAGTAGGCCGCACCGGCTTTGCCCACCTCTTCGAACACATGATGTTCGAGGGCTCGGGTCACCACAACCACAGCCACTTCGACCCTCTCCAGAAGGCCGGAGCAAACCTGAACGGCTCCACCACTCCCGACCGCACCAACTACTGGGAGGACATCCCCCGTGGGAACATTCCGAGTCCCCCTGGAAATCGGCAACCCGTCTACGCAGGTAGCCCGGACCGTGGATGCGCTCGTCGATACCGGGGCCACGTTCTCAATGGTCCCCTCATCGCTATTGCGTAGACTGGGCCTTGAGCCCTTCATGATTGTGACCTTTCGCATCGCGAATGGCGAAACGGTCGAATACCCGACGGCCTGGGCGACCTTTTCGGCAGCAGGCCGGTCAGGGATGGCTCGGGTCATCTTCGGTCCTGAAGACCAATATCTGCTAGGCGCAACCACCCTTGAGGATTTGATACTGGTACCAGACCCGATAAACGAGCGATTGGTCCCGACTGAAGCGCTGTTGATGTAGAGCTATGTCCTTCCGCCCGTGACTCCATCAGGCCGGCGCTATCGCCGGCGAAAGCAATCCTAACTAAAGGACTCGATTATGGTCTCCATACCTTTTGAAAAGCTCACCCTCTCCAACGGGCTCGACGTCATCCTCCACGAAGACCACTCGATTCCGCTGGTGGCGGTCAACGTGTGGTACCACGTCGGGTCCAAGGATGAGGAAGTAGGCCGCACCGGCTTTGCCCACCTGTTCGAACACATGATGTTCGAGGGTTCAGGCCACCATAACCACAGCCACTTCGACCCCCTCCAGAAGGCCGGGGCCAACCTCAACGGCTCCACCACTCCCGACCGCACCAACTACTGGGAGGACATCCCCTCCAACTACCTGGAGCTAGCCCTGTGGTTGGAGGCCGACAGGATGGGCTTCCTCCTGGACGCTCTGGACCAGCAGCGGTTCGACATCCAACGGGACGTGGTCAAAAACGAACGACGTCAGAGCTACGAGAACCGCCCCTACGGCATGGCCTCCTGGCACATTCAGGAAGCCCTCTATCCGATGCCCCATCCCTACCATTGGATGACCATTGGCTCCCAGGAAGACCTTGACGCCGCCTCCCTGGAAGACGTGCAGAACTTCTTCCGCCGCTTCTACGGCCCCTCCAACGCCAGCCTCGCCCTGGCCGGTGACTTCCAGCGGGACGAAGCCCTGGACATGGTCAACCGCTACTTCGGCGACCTGCCCCCCGGCCCGCCGCTGCCGCGCATGGGCCGCCACGACTCCTCCTTGGCCGGGCGGGTGGAACTGGAGATGCGGGACAAGGTCTCTCTGCCACGGCTATACATCTCCTGGCCTACGCCTCCAGACATGGACACCTACGACGCGCCACTGGACGTGTTGCAGGGAGTGTTGGGTGATGGTCTCACCTCCCGCCTGCACCGCAGCCTGGTCTACGAAAAGCAGATAGCCCAGAGCGCTGGAGTGCGCTACCACCCCGGCGAAATTGCCGGGGAGTTCATGATAATGGTCACCGCCGCTGCCGACCGGGACCTGTCCGAAGTCGAAGCCGCCGTGGACGAAGAGTTGCAGAAGCTGCGGGAAGAGCCTCCCACGGAAGAGGAAGTCCAAAGGGTCAAGAACCGCATCGAGTCCGCCTATTACCGCCAGTTGACCCGCATCGGGGGATTCGGCGGGCGCGCCGACCAGTTGAACCACTACAACGTAATGGCCGGCAACCCCGACCTGGTCAACACCAGCCTGGAACGCTACCTGGCGGTGCAGCGGGACGAGGTCATCCACGCCCATGAGATAGTGTTGGACAACCGGCAAGTACGGCTCCGGGTGTTCCCCGAGCAGACCCTAAAGCCCGCGACCGTGGCGGTGGACCGTTCCATCATGCCTACCGCCGCCGCCGAACCCGAATTCACGCCTCCCGTTCCCCAACGCCACAAGCTGAATAACGGCATGGGCCTGATGGTGGTTGAGCGGCGTGCCCTGCCCCTGGTCTCCATGGGACTGCTGTTTGACGGCGGCGCAACCCACGACCCCGAGGCGCTGCCCGGCCTGGCCAGCTTCACGGCCCAGATGCTGTCCGAAGGCGGCACAGAAACCCGCGGCAGCCAGGACATCGCCTCCGCTTTCGAATTCCTCGGCTCCAGGGTCTCCACCGACGCCCGGCGCGAGTCGACCTTGGTCTCCACCGAGGTCATGTCCCGCCACTGGAGCACCGCGTTGGAGCTGATCGCCGACCTGGTCAGGAACCCTTCCTTCCCTCAGCACGAGTTGGATAGGGTCCGGCGAGAGCACCTGACCGACCTCCGGCGAAGCAAGGACGATGGTAACGCCATCGCGGAGCAACTGATCTCCGGCCTGGTGTTCAAGAAGGACTCCGGCTACGGCCATTACATCCTGGGCACCGAGGCCGCAACCCTGGCCCTGACCCGTGACGACATTGTGACCCACTTCAAAAAAGCCTACGGGCCCCAGAACGCGACCCTCGTCGTGGTCGGTGACGTTTCCATTGACGAAGTCGTGACCCAGGCCGAAAAACACCTGGGCGAGTGGAGTGGGGGTCCGTCCGGCATCGGCTCACACTCCGGCGCGGAGCCCAACTTGGTGGAGGGCGCCGCGATCTACCTGGTGGACCGGCCCGGCGCGGCCCAGTCGGTCATCCGAGGCGTCCATCCGACACTGTCTCGCAGTCACCCGGACTACTTCGGAATGTCCCTCGTCAATCACGCCTTCGGAGGCCAGTTTGCCGCGAGGCTAAACCAAAACCTGCGGCAGGACAAGGGATATAGCTACGGCTATCATTCTTCGGTCAATTGGTACCGGGGTCCTTCCTTGTTCTCTGCCGGGGGCAGTGTCCAGACTGAGGTAACCAAGGAATCGGTGCAGGAGACGCTAAAGGAGTTCGCTGGCATCAACCAGTCCAACCCCATTAGCGAGGAAGAGCTGCTGTCGGCCAAGGAAGGAATGCTCCGAGGCTACCCCTCCAGCTTCGAACGGTCGGGCATGATCCTAAACCACTTGATGCAACTGCTGGTATTCGGCCTACCCGACGACTACTTCCAAAGCGTGAAACCCTCGATAGAGTCGGTGACCCTAGAGGACGCCCGCCGCATCGGAAACGAATGGGTCCAGCCCGGCGCGCTCCAACTCCTCGTCGTGGGCGACCGCGAAGTGATTGAGCAGGGTCTGCGGGAATTGGATTTTCCCTTGGTCCTACTGGACCCGTCCGGTAACCGGCTGGGGTAGACGCCCTCACCCCAGCCCTCTCCCCTAAGGAGAGGGGCAGAGTCCCTTCTCCCCTAAGGGGAGAAGGCCAGGAATGAGGGGAACCTAACTCGACGGCCTCTCGCCCATTGTGATCCGTACAGGGCGGCGCGAGCCGTCTCTGAATATCTCCGCCTCGACCTCTTCGCCGACCCGGAACTCGGTGCGTAGCAACCGCAGCAGGTCCACGACCGCGGGGGTCTCCAGCCCGCCCATGGACATGACTATGTCCCCAGGCACTATCCCGGCGTCGAACGCGGGTGAGCCCTCCATCACGTGCCGTATGATGACTCCCTCCCGAATCGGCAGGCCGAACTCGGCGGCCAATTCGGGCGTCAAGTCCGCCAGGAACACGCCCAACCAGGCCCACTTCACCCGCCCTTCCCGGATTATCTGTTCCGACACCAGACGGGCCGTCTCCATGTTGATGGCGAAACCTATTCCTTCAATGGGAGTCCCGGTCCTGGAGCCGCCCCGGAGCACTACGGTGTTGATGCCAACCAGTTCGCCCGACACGCTGATTAACGGCCCGCCGCTGTTGCCGGGGTTGATCACCGTGTCGGTCTGCACCAGGTCGTAAAGCTCTGCGCCGCCGCCCGCGCTTATGGTTCGTCCCAGGGCTGAGACGACACCCACGGTCACCGTGGGCCCGCCCGGCAGGTCGAGCGCGTTGCCGATGGCGATCACCCACTCGCCAACCCGGGGCGGCGCACCGTCGTTGAGCGACAAATATGGATGGCCGGACCCCAAGATTCGCAGCACGGCCAGGTCTGATAGCGCGTCCGCGCCCACCAACTTAGCCTCCACCTGGCTGCTGTCATCCAGCGTGACTGTGATCTTGTTCGCTCCTTCAATAACGTGGTTGTTGGTAATCACGTATCCATCGGAAGTGATGATTACCCCGGTGCCGCTGCCGAACCTGGCCCGTGTCGCGCCGAAGAAGTCCCGCTCCACGACCTCAACCAACACAGAGACCACGGCGGGCCGCACCCGCTCCACCACGTCGGCCACATTGGGGACGACCATCAGGACGACCGGAGTCGGTTGGGCCAAAGGGGTCGGGGCGTGTGTGGCGGTAGTTCCCGGCGAGACTCCCGCCGAGATTCCCGGCGAAACGGGCGTCGGCAACAGGGAAGGAGGCGTAGCCTCGGCAGGGGGGACCGGCTCAGGAGGCGGCGTGGCGGTTACTTCCACCACCACATACCGGGGCGCGGGCGTGGGAACGAGGGTCTGCGTCGGCGCTTCCGCTGCGACCTGTTCAGGGGTCGCCGCCGGACTCGCGGGTGTACACCCGATAGCCCCCGCCAGCAACATTACAAAACCCGCAGCCAACGCGGCCAACGCAACGGAAGGCCCGAATGCTCCCCTAGCACATTGGGAGTGGTCCGTGTCGCAGGGCTCCCGTTTCACAGCCGCCGGATGGCCTCTTGCTGGGCGGCGAACAGGGGTTGCATCCCCTGGTATGCCAACTCCACCACGTCGCTCACCCGGTCGCGGGCGAAGGGCGCGCCCTCGGTGGCGCCCTGCATCTCCACAAGCTCGCCGGTCTTGGTCAGAACCAGATTGAAATCCACCTGCGCCCGGAAGTCTTCCTCGTAGCAAAGGTCCAACAACAGGTCGCCGTTCAGGATCCCCACACTGACGGCGGCGACTATATCGCGAAGTGGAATTCGGGGCAAGACCTGGTGAGTTACCAGCACCTTGAGGGCCTGGTGCAGGGCGACGTAGGCCCCGGTGATTGACGCCGTGCGGGTGCCGCCGTCGGCCTGGAGCACGTCGCAGTCAAGGTAAACCGTGCGCTCCCCCAGCGATTCCAGGTCGGTCACCGCCCGGAGGGAACGCCCGATGAGGCGTTGAATCTCCTGGGACCGTCCGTTGATACGGCCCGCGTCCCTGTCCCTGGAAGTGCGGGTGTTGGTGGAGCGGGGCAGCATCGAATATTCGGCGGTAACCCAGCCCTTGCCCTGGCCCCGGAGGAAGGCGGGCACCCGCTCTTCCAGCGAGGCCGCGCAGAGGACTCGGGTGTTGCCTACCTCTATAAGGGCCGAGCCTTCGGCGTACCTCTGGAACCCCGGCGTGATGGTGGTTGGCCTGGCCTCGTCCCAACGCCTGCCGTCGCCTCTAACCAATGTCAGGACCTCCTATGGGCCGCGGGTCTCTTCACAGTTACACTCCCATCCCAGCCAGACAAGTATACATGAGCCATGAACCGGTCCGAGAGATTTTTCCATATCTCGCCACACTTGGGCGAGCGTTCGGGGTCGAATGTCGGGGTCTTTTAATTGACCGGCCATTAGACCATTCTCCCCCTTTGGCAACAGGGGATCCCATAAGTCCATTCTCCCCCCTTCGCAAAAGGGGGATTAAGGGGGATTTCTCCCCTGCTCGGGCCTAAGTTCACGAGAATGGAGAGTAATTGGCCTTGTTCCATTTCACCAATTGTAAGGACGAGTCTTTTTCCGGGCGCACAATGACTTCGGCTGCTAATGCGGCGGCTACTGCCGCGATAGCAGCGACCATCCTTCGCCATCTCGCCCATCATGCGATAACGTGGCAAGTGGCATCCCGGACAGCGCTGGTTGCCGCCGGTAATCCCATATCCTCTGCGCGGCGCAGCACGCGCCCCGGTCTGCGAGGTGATTGAACATGGGTCCCGTCCCCATTCTGCTGGTCATCGTCCTCTTGTTGGGTGTCGTTTTCCTTGTATGGAAGAACTCCCAACGGTCTTCCGACTCGGATAGGTCCGATCATGCCCTACCTGGCGGGCTGTCTGACGAGCAAATCGCCCGCGGCATCGAAGCGTCCTGGGACCGGACGGCCGGGGACCACCACCGGCTGCTCAGGCCCTATCTGAAGTCCGATGAGGCCGAGGCCCTGGGCCGGACCAAGATCGAGGTCGATTCAGTGCAACGGCTGGACCGGGACAAAGTAACCGCGGTGGTGCGGCCCAGTGTTGAAGGCGGCGAGGTCCCGGACGTGGCCCGCGCCCTGCTCCTCGGGACCCGCCAGAACCTGGCGCATGACGTCGAACGGGCCCGCCGGCAGATGGACGAAGACCCATTGCCACCGGATATGCTCCGGGTATTCTGCGAGTTCGAAGACGGCCAGTGGCGGTTCATGGGACTTGAGGACGAGAGCGCCGAAGCCGAGGCCGACACGATCGTTGCCATCGGAGAGCCGGTAGCGCTCCAGACCGATTGGAAGGAGCCTCCCTTCGCGGTTACCGTGCTGGGGCCTCCACAGACCGAAGACGCCACAACCCTCCGAGTGCCCGTCCGCATCACCAGCATCGTGCCCAGATGGTCCTATGACGACGTTGGAGGATTTATCGCATCCCTTCAGACCGCGCCGGATGAGAACGGAGACTTTTCGGAATGGAACAACTCTCCGTGGAACGATTACTCCACCTCTCCTCCCGCCCGGGAGGCAGCCTTCGAGGGCGTTACGCTAGCGTTGGGCGGGACCCACGAGGACTTTATCTACTTCAAGGCGGATGATCCCGGGGGCAACAACGAAATCCCGGGCCGTCCGTTCACCCAGCTTCACTACCAGGACTTCACGGAAACGGTCATCTTCGTCGACCTCAGCCGCAGCGTCCCCTTGGCTGGCCGCCCAGCCTTCGAAAATGGCGTGTTACACGGGACCGGCGTCACTGCGGACGTAATCGAGCGACTAAGGAAGCACGGAAGCGACATCGGGGACGAGGCGGAACCGTCAACAGCCGGAATCGGCGATACCGTGAGCCTGACCCACGACCCCGGAACGGATTGGCTAAACCTCACCGTCCTGGGGCCTCCGGAGGCCGAAGGGACAACTGCGGTCAGGCGCACCGGGAGCCTGACCGCGAGAGCCAGTGGACGGGAGCAGTACCGCTATTTGCCGCTGCAACTCTCCACTAGTGCGGACGCCCACGGCAGAATACACCACCTCTGGGAAGCATGGCGCGACGCTGCGGCCACATTCCCGGACTCAGTGGACGGCATAACCCTGAGCCGGAGCGAGTCCAGGGAGGGTTTCGTCTACTTCCGCCCCGCTAATGATGTAACGGGGTTCCCGGATGGGCCGTTCACGCTCCTGTGGTACGGACCTCGCCTCTTGGAGCTACCGATCATGCTCGCGTCCAACGAGTAGGCGGCTGGGCGGTTTCCCAGTGTCCGGCAGGAATTGGGGTCAGGGACTACTCGCGCATCGTGTTGGCCCGGATGTCGGTCAGGGTCTCATTGATGCGGAAGGCCACCATGAAAATCTCCAGGTACACCCGGACCGCCAGAGGCCCGAGAAAAATCATCAAGAACCCCGCGACCCTTTGCCCCGGTCCATCGCCAACAATGAGCAGCACAACCCCGATGATCATCACGGTCGCGGAAAGAATCCAGAACAACGCCTGAATCAGGAGTGGGGTAATCATCCTGCGGAAGGTCAGAAAATCCCGCAGCTCGTCCCCGGTGACGTCCAGTCTCATTCCAAGCCCCCTTTTGTCTGTTGGTGCAGCCTGACGCCATTGTAGGAAACCAGCTTTGTGGGAATCAATAAAACTGGAGCCGTGTTGCGCCAGAAATACCTCCAAGATGCCAGGGCATCAGAGCTCCCTCTCCCTGGGATCAAGGCCGGGACGGGGGAGATCCCTCCAAGTTGGGAAGTGAGACAAACAGGCCGGCTCACCGCCGCCACCTTATCAGCCACCATAGATTCATCGCCGCTATCACCGCCGCAACCCCCCACATGGCGGTCCCGAGGGTGGGGTTGACGCTCAACCCGACTCCTAACCCTGCGTAAAATATCCCGATGGCCAGCAAAAAGAGCAATACATGGGCCACGACCCTGAATCCCGTTGCCACTGCCATACCCCTGTCGGAAGTTTCGCCAACCACCGGTGGAACACGCCGGAATTGTACATCAACCACCGCCAAATCCATGGGATTGTCAACGCCGTAGAACTATTCAAAATACTCGCTTTCCCCACGCTCCCGGAATAGGAGGATTGGCGGAGGCGAGGCGGGATACCTAACCCGTCAGCCGTAACTCACCACATCCGCTCGCCAACCTAATTTGCCGCGGAACAGGCCTGACCTTTTCCTAAAATTCGTTCTAAAGGGTATCCACTCTCGTTGCAATTTACCCATCTAATCGATACGATGTCGATTGATATTATCGAGAAGGCATCAGACGGTTTACACAAGGCGGAAGGGCGGTGGGTCTCTGTTACAAACCTACGGTTCTCTCAATGCGTCGAATACCTACCACTCATGTCAGGATATAGCCGCCCCCTTGACCAGCCAACCACCAACGCCCCGTCAGTGGCGCGCCAGCACATGAAATGCACAGGATAACGGAGAGGGTCCGATGAGCAAACTATCCCAGCCGCAGCGACAATCCAGGCTCAGACCGGCCGGGGCAAAGACAGGAGGCAAAACGCCTGCCAGGTCTTCGGGCGGGATTGGCCTGCCTTCGAGCCGTCGAGGCCGCCTTTCGATTCTCGCGCTGGTGCTGGCCCTGGCCGCGCTGGTGCTGGTCCCGGCGGTGATATTGGCTGCGGCGCCGGAGGACGCGCCGTCCGGCCTAAAGGCCACCAGCGGCGACGGCACGATGAAGCTGAGTTGGGGCACCTTGACCGGGGCGGGCGGCGGGTATGACTTCCGCTACGCGGGTAATGTGGCAGCCCTATTTACGGCCACCTGGCACGATGTTCCGGGCGACAACGACGAAATTACCACTAAGTAACTATCTCAAAACGAGGCTTCCCCAATGTCTCCCCCTTTGGCAAAAGGGGGATTAAGGGGGATTTCCCCTCTAACCTAAGCCTATTCGTTCAGTTTTGAGATAGTTTCTAAGGTCACGCTCCCGTTGGGGGAGGAGCATAAGCTAACCGTCGGCACAACGTACTACTTCCAGGTCCGGGGCAAGGACAGCAGCAACAATGCTGGCCCCGAGTCAGACACTGTAAACGCCATCCAGCGAGCCACGCCCCCGGCGGTACTGGGTCTGAAGGCCGCGGGGGGGGGGGACGGCACGGTAACCCTGACCTGGAACGATTACGACAACGACTACTACCTCACCAGCTACGAATACCGGCAGTATAATGGCAGCGTCTGGGATTCTTGGACCCCCACGACCTCCTATACCGAGGACACCTCCACCGACCCGGACACCTTCAGTCTTGAGCTTGACAGCTTAACCAACGGCGTCGCCTACTCGTTTCAGGTGCGGGGCACCAACATCATACCTGACGGTGATGGCGCAACCGACGATACCAAGTATGGGCCGGACGGCGACACCGTCACCGCCACCCCTTCAGGCCCTCCCGCCGCTCCCGCCGACCTTAGGGCCACCCCTCAAAACGGGAAAGTCCGGTTGTTCTGGACCGACCCCCTGGATTCGACCATCACCAAGTACCAGTACCAGTACGGTCTTGTGGTCACAGGCTCAGAGACCGTGTGGGAGCCGTTATGGACCGACGTGCCCAAGAATGCTGACGGCACTCTGAAGTTCGAAATCACCCTCTCAAACCTGACCAACGGCGCCGAGTACGAATTCCAGGTGCGCGCGATAAGCGACGGAGGCAGCTCCGACGCTTCCTCGGCCACAGCCACGCCTACGAGCAGTCCACGTGCGCCCTCCCAGATGTCCAACGTGTCCCACACCGTAACCGGCGTAAGCAGCGGCGCTGGAGGGAAGGTGAGGTTCACCTGGGACGACCCCAGTGAAAGCTTTATCAACCAATACCAGTACCGCTATAACGGCGGGTCCAGTAATCCCGGCGAAGGCAATTGGGACCTGGACTGGACGCCGGTTCCAAGCAGTATCGCCACCACGACCTCCTACCCCACCTCCACTGACGGGACCGAAAGCATCCCCGGCTCGTCGGTGCATGTCTTCTACGAGCTGCGGGCGGTCAACACTAGTCCCGAGCCCGACCTGGAGGGCCCCGCGACGGCCATAACCGTCAGCCGCACCAACACCCCCGGCATTTCCACTGAGCCGCCAGGGGCACCGACCGGTCTGACCGCCGCGCCCACACCTAACCAGGTGGCTTTGACCTGGACCGTCCCGTCTGGCACGGCTAGCGTAACCGGCTACCAGTACCGCCAGAGCAGCAGCCAAGACGATAACGGCAACGCTGTCTGGGACCCGGACTGGACCGACATTTCCGACAGTGATTCCGCGACTGCCGCCCACACCCTGACTAGCATCACCGACGGCATCACCTACACCTTCGAGGTGCGGGCCACCAACAACAAGGGCACCGCTGAGGATACCGACGACGACATCCACGGCGCTGCCGCGAGCGTGGGCCCTGTTACCCCCGGCGCCCCAGGCGTCCCCACCGGGCTCGCGGTGGCAACGGAGGACGATACTGCAACAGGCAGTGTGAATGAAGCTCCCACTGAAACCAGCCTTTACCTGTCCTGGGCCGCGCCCACTGCCGTCACTGGCGTGGCCGTCGGCGGCTACGAGTACCGGAAGCGGGCCACCGCCGATACGGAATGGGGGGAGTGGGAAGAAGTGGCGGGGAGCGACGATTCCACAACCAGCCACACCGCCACGGACCTTTCCGCCGGAACGTCCTACGACTTCCAGGTCCGCGCCATGGCCGCCGAGACGATAGGCGGACCCGCCTCCAACATCGCCTCGGGGACCACCGCCAGCCCGCCGCCGCCCCGCAAGCCTTCGGGTCTGTCTGCCGCCGGGGTGGCCAACGGCGTGAAGCTCACCTGGACCAACCCCAACGACGACACCATCACGATTTATCGCTACCGGCAGGCCACCTCTGAAGCCGGTCTGGCCATGGCATCCTGGACGCCGTTCTCCAACGACCCCGAGCTCACCGAGTACATCATAACCCGCCTGACCGCCGGGACCACGTATTACTTCCAAATCCTGGCGGCCAACGCCAAGGGCGACGGTCCCGAATCCGACGCCGTGTCTGCCACGTCGCAGGCAGCCGGGGATGGGACCTGGAGCTACCGGGTTGACGTAAGACCCGGCGCATTTACCGCGGGCAGCACCGAAGGCGCCCGGGTGACCTTGGTCGCGACCTGGACGGCGGACTCCGCCGACCGGGGCAACATCGTGAGCCTGGCGGTCAATGGCACCGGCAGCGTCCAGGCCGAGGTCGAATCTGCCAGCCCGCAACTGGTCGGCTTCGGCATCAGCAGCACCGGCGACCTGAGCGCCGATTCGGGAAGCAACGTTGCGGCTCCGGGCTCCTGCGAAAGCGACACGGACAAGGGCGAGATCAAATGCACAATTGAGCTGACCAGCGGTTCCCGAGCCCTGTTCGCGGCCGCGCCCGCTAAGCCCGTTCCCAATGATGTGAAGGCGAGATTGAGCACCGACTTCTCCATGACCGCCGTGGTCAACGGCGTCGCTACCACCGCCAACACGCCCGCCAGCGACCCGGCCGGCTCACTCAGACTGGTGAAAGAGGCCGAACCGAGGCCCCCCACCCGCCTCCGGGTAACATCGCGGGATAACCGCCAGGTCACCCTCGCCTGGGACAACCCTGGCAACCCGACCATCGACCGCTACGAGTACCAGACCACATTTAACACCGACTCCAACGATGATCCGGTCTGGCCCAGTTCCTGGTCGCGCATGTCCCCCAGCAACGCCGACACCGAGGGGTACACGGTCCGTGGGCTGACCAACAACAACCGGTACCATTTCCGCATTCGGGCGGTCAACCTCCAGTCGGAAACCGGGACCACTCAGAGCTATCCCTCCAACGTGGTCAGGGAGACCCCCAACCCCAGGCCTTCGGCGCCGCGTAACCTGAAGGCGGAAACCCAAAGCCGGAATGTCAAGCTGACATGGGATGAGCCGCGGGCACAGGCGTCGCTCACCGGCTACCAGTGGCGCAGGAGCGCCGACGGCGGCCAGACCTGGGACCCAGACTGGCCGGCAATATTGAGAGTCCTTATTTTCGGCCCCGGCGACACTGAGGCATTCGAAGAGAGCCTTGTATTCCACACCGAGTACAGTTACCAACTAAGGGCGGTCAACGATGTTGGCCCGGGACCTGCCGCCGGAGTAACCGTAACGGCCCGGCCTCGCGGCTTGGTGTTGGGCTTTGCCCAAGCGACATCCTCGTGCACGGGCAAGTCCGACGGCGCTGGCTTCGGGACCGACGTCACGATCGACAATAGCGTGTTCTACGCCTTCGACATCTTCGAAAAGGGCATCGACGCCACCGACGGTTCCCAGTGGTGGCGAGTCGAATATCTGGAGAGCGTCTCAGGCGATCTAGACGTCGTGCTCCAGGCCTGGTTCCCAGGCGAATGCTTCGGGCCCGTATCTTCGCACGTATCACAGGCCATCCCCGCCACCTGGCCCCCGGTCATGGGTGAGTGGAAATTTGAGGCCGCAATCGACCCCAATCCCTTGGAAAGCGGCAACACCGACGGCTCCAAGGTGACTTTCACCGCCACCTTTGACGTCACCAGGGGCGATCCGGAAGAACTCAGCTTACATGTCGGTGGCGTCACCAAGTTGGTTGGCGCCCAATTGACTGGCTCCAACGATGATGGCCGGGTGGGGGTCGGCGATACGCTGGCAAACCAGGGTTCATGGACTACTGCGGACAGCCACGACATATCCAACGATGACTGCGAGATATCCGACAACAATCGGCAGATCGAGTGTATTCTCGACGTCCTTGAAGGAAACAAGCTGTTTGCAGCGGCCAACGCAACCCCCGGTAGCTACGAACTGACTATCACTCTGACCGACTTCGTCCTCACCGCCCAGGCGACCACGGCGGAGCACACAACGGCGTTTGCGGTTGCCGCGGAGGACTCGGACGATCACGACATTGTTCTGCAATTGGAAGTCATCCCCGGCCCGCCTCCTGCGCCGAAGAACCTCTTGGCCAGCGACGACGAACACACCCGGACGACCCTTACCTGGGAAGACCCCAAAAACCCCAACATCACCGGCTACGAGTACCAGCAGACCACCACCCAACCCGGCATTACCCTGAGTTGGACCGGCTCCAGCGATGACACCATCGCCAACTGGCAGTACCGGAAGACCACGGTGGAGCCGGGGATCGTCCTGAGCTGGCCCCACACGGCGGGCGCAGAGGGATATCAGTACCGGCATACCACTACGGAACCTGGGATCACTCTGACTTGGGACGCCAGCGACAGCTCCGTCACAAAGTACGAGTACCGGCACACTACGGCTGTCGATGCAACTGACCCAGACAATCCCGTCCCAGACTTCCCGGACAGCTGGCAAGATGTTCCCGACAGCGGGGACGGCGGAGCTAACCGGGGCAGCTACAAGGTGACCGGGTTGGTCCTTGACAAGACCCACTACTTCGAGGTCCGGCCGGACACCGGTGGTACACCCGGAGACGCCGTAACCCCGGGCCAAACAGCCCAAGGCTTCCCGACGCAGAATGCGGGATGGACAAACGTTCCCAGTTTCGCCGTCGAGGGTAGTCCCGAGATGGCCGAGTCCAAGATTACCGCCGACGATATCCCCGGACTGGACCTCTACGGCGATAACTACTTCGAGGTCCGGACAATTGTTGACGGTGGCTCCGAAGACGCGGTGATACCGACGAAAGAGACCGTGAACTTCGTCAGCGATGCTTTAGACTGGGATGACATTCCCGACAGCACCGCCGCCAAAACCACATACAAGGTGACCGGCTTCGACATTCGCATCCCCCATTGGTTCGAAGTCCGACCGGTCAGCGGCGCGACACCCCTCACGGACACGACCCCCAGCGTGACCCTGAGCTGGACTACGCCGGACCTCCCCGGTGAGACTATCAGCAAGTACCAGTACCGACACAGCACGGACGGAGACTTCCAGGCCGACGGGCTAGACTGGACCGATTTCCCGTCCAGCGACTCCAGCACAACGACATTCACGCCCACTAGCGTGGACCTCAGTACTCCCAACCACTGGGAGGTAAGGCCGTTCACCACCGAGGCCAAGGACGCCGTCAGCTTCACCACCGTGGCCAGCGCAGCCTTGACCTGGGCCGACCCCGGTGACAGCGACATTACGGGCTACCAGTATCGCCAAAGCACCGATGGCGCCACCACTTGGGGAGACTGGATTGACATCTCAGGCAGCAGCGCCACCACCATTACCCACACGGTTGACGGACTGGACCTGAGCACTTCCCATGGCTTTGAGGTCCGGGCTACGGGGCTGCCGGACCGCGGCCCGGTAGACCAAAACCCGCTACATGTAGACAATTTCCAGGGAGCGTCCTCGCAGACCATCCCTGACAGTGCCCCCGGTGAGGCCAACGCCCTCTCCTACGACGTCACCGGCCTCGGCAACGGCGTGACCTACTACTTCCGCATCTTCGCCGTCACCGACGGCGGCGCCAGCGGCCCCTCCAACACCGCCAGCGCTACCACCGTCCTGGGCGCGCCCGCCGCGCCCACGGGGTTGACGGCGGAGCCGGCCAACGGCCAGGTGACCCTTGAGTGGGACAACCCCGGCGACTCGTCCATCACGAAGTACCAGTACCGGCAAGGTGACAGCTACGAGGTCGTGGAGATCGACGGCGTCAACACTCGCGTGCCGGTCTGGCCCACGGAAACTGATCCAGACGACAATACAAAGACGGTTGGAACGTGGACCGATATCCCCGGCAGCGGAGCAACCACGACCAGCTACACCGTATCCGGGTTGGACAACGACCGCGGCGAAGAGCAGGTGGAAGTCGTCTACGCCTTCCAGGTGCGGGCGGTTAACCAGAAGCCTGGCGAAACCGGAGCCGACGCGCCGGTCGACCAATTCAGCGATGCCTCGGAAACAGTCCAGGCCAACCCCGGTTTCCCGCTGGACGCCCCCGTGGGCTTCGGCAACACTTCCTGGAAACCATCCCAGGGAATTCTGACAGTTTTCTGGGACGAGTACACCAACGACCTGGGCGAATCCCTATACCCAGGGGCCGAATTCGAGGTGTCCTGGACTTCGCCCCATAACTCGGGGAGTATGATCGTCGCCCCGGAAACAAATTCCAGTCCACCGCCGCTCTTCCTGCCCGCCACCGAGGCGGAAATCCTGGTGGGCGCGGACTTCGGCCGCTACACCATCAAGATACGAGGCCGCCACAACTACGGCCCGTGGTCCACCTCGGTCAGCAAGACCAGGACGGTTGGCCCGTTCATCGAAGGGAGCAACGCCACCCGCGAGGTTGACCAGTGGGCCGGTGAGGGAGCGAACGTCGGCAAGCCTGTGACCGCCAGGGTGATCGAAGGATACGACGTCACCTACTCCATGCGGGGCAGCAACTTGTTCGCCATCGACCAGGAAGGACAGATATCCGTGGCCGGCACCATCACCGCTAGGGCTTACCCTGTGACCGTAGTGGCCGACATCAGGAAACCCGGGACCATCGGCCAAGCAGACCGCCACGAACAGCCCATCACCATCAACGTAACCTCCACCGGCCCCTGGTACGAGATGGAGATTATGCCCGCGCCCGTTTCGGGGAGCGAGTTCGGCTTCGCCGTGGACGTAATCAGCCGGGAACCTTTCGACGAGACCGTAAGTGACGTTACGACGACGGCGGGGCTGCGGCTGGTAGTCGTGACCTCACCCGGATTCGATGGTGAAAAGGGGCGCGTCCGCGTGCATGTGGATGAACCCGAAGGCGGCATCGTCCATGTACAGTCCGCTCCAACCCCCACCGCGAATGAACGGTTCGGTCATGCCGTGGCTATCCAAGAGGATACCTTGGTAGTTGGCGGGAACGCGGCTACTGGATCTCCCGGCCAAGTTTACGTCTATACTCCCCCAGCGGAGGGACTCGACCATTCGGCGTACAGGTGGAACGGGGGGTTAGGGGACCCGGTGGTGTTAACCACCGGCGGCACTAACCCTACCGATAGCTTTGGTAAAGCTGTAGATATCGACGGAGACACCATCGTCGTGGGCGCCCCCACCCATAACATCCCTGGGTCAGGATTCCCGCCGTTGCCGACACCGTTGGGCGGCATCGCCTACATCTTCCAGAAGCGCGAATCCGGCTGGCCTACGACTCCAACCGCCAAGCTGGAAGTCGCGGGGCGGCCAGCCATAGCCGCTCTCGGCTCGGCGGCGGTAGTCTCCGGCGACAACGTAATCGTCGGCGCTCCGGGTGAGGACAAAGTCTACGTCTTCGCCAAACCTCCTGGCGGCTGGACCGACACCGATACTCCCACCCGTGAACTCTCCGGGCCTGAGGGCAGCGCTTTCGGCTCGTCGATAGCTATCGACGGCCGTAACTTGGTAATCGGGGCTCCCGGTGAAGGAGCCGGCGCCGCGTACGTGTTCACCGGTTCCGGTAGTAGTTGGAGCCAAAGGACCAAGCTCACTGGCCTGGGGTCCGACTCTGGAGACCAGTTTGGCCATGCCGTGGCCATCGATGGTGACCGGCTCGCCGTTTCCCGGGGCAACCAGGCAGACAACGACCTTGCTGGGTCGGTCCAAGTGTTCAGAGTCAACGGGGGCACGCCGCTGGTGCTCACAGCCTCCGACGGTGCAGAGAACCACTTCTACGGAGCGTCGGTGGCCTTGGCCGGTGACTGGCTGGCCGTCGGCGCTACCGGCTACGGCTTCGACGCTGACCTCAAATTCGTGCAAATCGGGGCCGAGAAAGTCTACGTGTTCCAAGCAGACCCCATCATGGACGACTCCCCTGGGAAGGAGACCGTCCGCCGGGCAGAGGCGGACGAGGAGATCACGGTCGAGACACCGGATGGAAAGGTAACCGTGACCATCCCCGCAAACGCCAGGGATGAAGGCTACCTGATCAGCGTTGACTCCAATAACCGCGACTGCACCCCCAGGCCAGACGCCCCCGGCCAGGAGTTGCGTGTGTGCGCCGACGTTAACCTGTACGACCTGGATGGCGAGCCTATAGACCCTGCCACCATCGATGAAGATGCCACCATATCCATCGACCTGGGTTTCTCCAACCAGGACAGCTTCAGGGTCTTCAAGCGAAGCAGTCCAGGCCAACCTTGGGTGGAGATTCCCAATTGCCGGGACACCAGCGCCCCCAACGCCGAGTGTTACAACCCCGACCCAGACCGGAGCACCTTCATAAATATAGGAGGGATCAGCAGCTTCAGCCAATACGGGTTCATGGGCAGGCCCACGGCAAGGCCGCCCAGTGCGCCCAGAGACCTGCAAGCTGTATCAGGAAATCAGCGCGTCACGCTATCCTGGACAGCCCCTAGCAATCGGGGCAGTTCGGTGATCCTTAGATACCAATTCTCTCTGGATGGAGGCAGCACTTGGAACGACGTTCCGGGCAGCGACGCCGATACGACCAGCCATGTTGTGCGCCCATTGAGAAACGGGACCTTGTATTCCTTCGCGGTGCGTGCCGTGAACGGCGCCGGTGCTGGCCCTGCATCCAACATCGTCAACGTGCGGCCGAGGAGCACCTCAAGGGATTCTGGTGGCCGCAGGGTGGGTGGAGGAGCCGTCTCGGCGCATGTGCCACCCACGTTCGATGAGGGGAACACGGCCACACGGCATATCGTCGAGAACGCATCTCGTGGGACTCGAATAGGTAACCCGTTGCTCGCAAGGGACCCTCTAGGACGCAAGGTTACCTATACGAAAGCGGGACCGGACGCGGCCCTGTTCGATGTGGCTTCCCAGACTGGCCAGATATTCGTTAAGAGAGGCACTATCCTCGACTTTGAGTCCAGCAGGAAAACTTACCTCATCGAGGTGATCGGCAACACCGGTGTAGGCGGGCCTGGCAGAATCGCGGTTACCATAGTGGTGCAGAACGTTGCCGAACCGGGCAGAATCACCTTGTCGCCCGATACGCCGCCGGAGGTTGACGCAGAGATTACAGCGGCCCTGTCCGACCCAGACGGCGGCATCAACGGAGTAAGTTGGCAGTGGCAGCGGTCCTCCGATGGTAGGACGTGGAACGACATACCAGGCGCAATCTCGGCCAATTACACTCCCACCGAAGCCGACCGTGGGTTGATGCTGCGGGCCAGCGTCAGCTACAACGACGCCGCTGCGCCCGCGATCAGCCTGGAAAGCATGGCCATCGGGCCCGTACCGATGCCGCCTCCACCCCTGCCCGCTGACCGGCCGGGTAGCATCGCCCTCTCCCCCGAGGGAACTCCAGAGGTTGGCACTGAAATTACCGCCACCCTCACCGACCCTGATGGCGGAGTTACCGGCGAGACGTGGCAGTGGCAGCGGTCCGCCGACGGGGTGACCTGGACCGCCATCGACGGCGCAACGGCGGCGAGCTACACGCCAGTCGAGGCCGACGTTGGGATGATGCTGCGCGCCAACGTCAGCTACAGCGACGCGGTCGCGGCGAGGGTCAGCCTGGTGAGTGCGACCACCGGGACCGTGGCTGCGCCGGTGGAGATAATAACCCCAACACCCACGCCGACGAGGCCCGCTCCCACGCCGACGCCTACTCCACGGGTGGTGTTGCCGGTCAGGCCGACGGATACGCCCCCGGTACCGACGCTTATTCCCACGGTGGCGCCGCCAACACCGACGGCGCCGACTCCGACGGCAACGATGCTGCCCACGCCGCCGCCCACGGACGCGCCTCCTACGCCAACTGCCATAACGTCGGAGGTGACTCCCACCGAGGCGCCGCCTACTCCGGTGGCCCCGGAGGAGGGCGGATTCCCGGCATGGCTGATCGTCGTAATTATCATCGGGCTGGTGATCATCGTCGCCGGGGTAATCATCATCGTCAGGGCGAGGATGCAACAGTAGACAGGGCCTGAGATAAGGGACGCAAAAGAGGACCGGGGGCCGCGATCACGACCCCCGGTCCTTTTGTTTTGCCGGGTATTGGGATGGGGAACAGGTCTCTTCTCCCCGGAGGGGAGAAGACTAAGATGAGGGGAAAGCTGTCCAAGCCTTGAGGCGTTGGCCTGCCAGAATGCCCCTCACCCCGACCCTCTCCCAGACGGAGAGGGGATTAATTTTGGTTAGCCGGGAGGAGTTATGTCTCCCAGGCTACGGGGTTGCGAAGGGTGCCGATCTCGCTGATCTCTATCTCTACCACGTCGCCGTCGACCATGTTCTCCGTCGCGCCGTCAGTGCCCATCCAGAGGACGTCGCCGGGGACCAGGGTCATGTACTTGCTCATGTCGCTGATGTATTCCCGGACGCCGAAGATGGCGCTCTTGATGTCGTACTCGCCGACCACCCGCCCACTGAGGACGATCCTGACGTGCAGGTCGTCGGGTTCGAGGCCGGTGACGATCCACGGTCCCATGGGCTTGAAGGTGTCGGTGTTCTTGGCCCGCCAGAGGGTGCGGTCGCCCCGCTGCCAGGTCCGCTCGCTGACGTCGTTGCCGATGGTGTAGCCGAGAACGTAGTCGAGGGCCTCGTCCTGGCTGACATTCTTGCATTCCTTGCCAATGACCACGACCAATTCACCCTCGTACTGCACCTGCTCGGTGGCGTCCTTGGGCACAACTATGGGCTCGTCTTGGGCGACCAGGGCGTTGATGGCCCGGTAGCCAACGTCGGCCTTTTGTGGCAGGTTGGGTTCCTCACCCCGCATGTTGGCGGCCCAGGTCACATGCTCCGGGTAGTTGATCCCCGCCGCATAGAAGGTTGGAGGGATCACTGGGACCAGCAGTTTCGCCGAGCTGAGGGGATGTGACTTGGAGGTCCTGGAATGATCGCCAAACGGGGTTCCTTCAACTTCGATTACGTTATCGCCTTCGATGATACCGTAGGCCGCGTTGCCGCCGGACTGAAATCTGCACCACTTCATAACCTACGCTCCTAATCTGTGTTTGGCATGGTGTTAACCGCCTCAATTCTCACACCTACCGGAATGACGGTCAAGGGAGCGCTGCAGTCGGAGCAGGGTCCCTCACCCCCATCCCCTCTCCCCACAGGAGAGGGGATGGGGGTGAGGGACGTCTTACTCTTGCAAGCATGGTTGCCCGGAGCACCCCCCTCACCCCGGCCCTCTCCCTCCAAGGAGAGGGAGAATGAGAAGGCGCTGCAGTCGGAGGTCAACTCCGGCGCCCTTTTGAACGGGAATTGCATGTTTAACATCTCCAACCGATACGAGATAGGGACTAAGCTGACTGAGCTTACCGTTTCCGCGCAGGGGTTCCCTTAGGCGGCCAGTTGGACCTTGCGGACTTCCGGCGTCAGACTGTCCGCCAAGTCTATCGGCGATGCCCCGGCATCCAGGCAGGCTTCAATCGCTTCGATGATGTTGATCAGCAGGTCATCCTTGGTCTCGGCTTGACTGACACAACCGGGCAACTCCTCGACTTCGGCCCAGTACCCGCCTTCTTCAGCAGCTCTAATGATGACCGTGTACTCCCTGTTCCGGTCGTCCACCACGACCCTCCTCACAAGTTATCTGTGAAGTTCTGTTCCAATGAGGGAAATTATTCGGCTTAAGGGCTGTTGAGCCAGACCAGCGTGGCCGCGCCCAGAATGCCGGCCGAGTCCTTGAGCTTGCTGAGTTCGAAGCGGAACCGAGTGTGGCGTCCGCTCATCGCCCGCTCCAGCATGATGTTGTAAATCCTGGGCATCAGGTCCAATTTTTCGATTCCCGTAGAGACCCCGCCTCCCAATACCACAACGTCCGGGTTGTACAGGTGGAGGGTGTTGGTGAGGCCCACTCCCAGCGCGGCAACGACGCCATCAACAATGCTCATTGCCAGCGCGTCTCCCTGTCCCGCCGCCTGGAATACCCGCTCTGATGTGACATCCTCCAGAGGGTCCCCGGACAGAACGGAGGTTGTGCCGCCGACTCCGTTTAGCCGCTCTTTAGCGATTCTGGCAACCGCAGTACCCGAAGCCAGGGCCTCGAGACACCCTCGGCTGCCGCAGTTGCAAATGGGGGCGCTCGGCCCCGCGTCGATGACCATGTGGCCGATCTCCGCGGCCAGCCCGTTAGCGCCGAGAAAGACCTGCCCCCGGTACACGACCCCGCCGCCGATCCCGGTGCTGAGGGTAAGGTAAACCAGGGTGCGGGGAAGCTCGCCGGTCCCGCCATCGCCCCGGCCCGCGCCGTAGTAATATTCGCCCAGGGCGGCCAGGTCCGCGTCGTTCCCCACCCAGGTGGGAAGCCCCAGTTTGTCGGCCCATATCGCTTTAGGGGAGATACCGTCCAGCATGGGTAGGTTGGGAGGCTGGTCCAGGATGCCGGTTTCCGGGTCTACCGGGCCTGCCAGCGCCAATCCGATTCCAGCCACCGGGCGATCACCGCACCAGGCAATGGCCTCCCGAAGGGCGCCCTCGCCGGTTGCCAGGAGCTGTTCCTTGTCGTGCGAAAGGCTGTTGGCGGCCCGCGTTTGCCATTGGACCTGGCCGTCCTCGTCCACCACAGCCACCCTGTTCCAGGTGCCGCCCCAGTCCATTGCAACCGCGACTCGCGAGTCTTGTGCCATTTTAATTCGACGCCCTTGGTGTGGTTTCGGCCAGCATTTCATCCAACGTGGACCGGAGGCGGTCGGCGTCCATGGGTCCCACGAACCGTTTCAACGTTGTGCCGTCCGGCCCGATGAAGAATTTCTCCGGTATGCCAGTCACACCGTAATCTATCGCTATCTTGCCGTTGCCGTCTATGCCGTTAGGGTAAGGCACCTGGTATTCGTTTACGTGGTCCAAAACGGATTTCTCCTCGTCCCACATGGCTATCCCGATGAATTCCACGGACCGGTCCCTGTATTCCTGATAGACCTGTGACAAGGCCGGAGCTTCTCTTCGGCAGGGCGGGCACCACGAGGACCAAAAGTCCAGCATGACCACCTTACCACGCAAGCCGGAGAGGGCGAGGGAGTTGCCATTCAACAGCTCCAGCGAGAAATCCCTGGGCGTGTCCGACGACACCTCCGCTGTACCGAATTCAGTGTTGACCCCGAATCCGCCGGGAGTCCCGCCTGTGCTGATAGAAGCCCATGCCAAAAGAGCCAGCAAGCCCAAGACTGGAACGCCCGACGCCACCAAAATCCAACCCCGCTTACTCATGTCCCCGTGCGGCGCCTATTCTTCTGACGCTTCGGCGGTGCGGGTGGCGGGCTGCTGTTCAGCCGAGTCGGTTGGAGTAAGGATGCGCCCCTTCAGTGTGTCCCGGAGGGTCTGGTACAGAGACTCCTCCAGTTCACCCCGCCGGAACCGTTCGTCCAATAGGGCCATCTCGCGTATGATCCCTTCCTGGTCGGACATCATGCTTGGGACGGGTTGAGCCGGCGCTGGCCGGGCCCTGGAAGGCCGGAGTCCGCCCCAGACTATAAGCGCGGCCAAGACGAGGCCCAGGGAGCTGGGTATGGCAACCTGCCAAAAGACTCCGTTAGCCAGTGACTTCTCCAGGCGGAGAGCCAGACCCGGCTGGGGAAGGTGCGAAAGAGTCAACATCAATTCCTGGCTACGTCCCAGGTCCCGCGCCTCCCAAGCGTTGTAGAGGGTCCCGTCCAGGTTTGGAGATGACACCGGTTCCAAAGGGGACACTTTGAGTCCGGAGAACCGTTCCGGGACCAGTACCTGGAAGATGCCCGCGCCCTGGTGAAAAGCTTGGCGGTAGGTGATGGAGTCTGACTGGTAGGGTAATTTATAGGAAAACTCCATGTTGTGCAGGCCCGGGGGCACCTGGGAGGTTACCGCGAACCCCGTACCAACAGACACGATATCGCCGCCGGGAAGGTCCGATTGCATTCCGATGGTTTCAGCAAGAGGCGGCAGGGAAAACCGGAGGAAACTCATTTGGGCGGGCACGGAGAGGTCCGGTTGAAGGGTGCGGTCGCTGTCGTTGACCAGGGTCACGAAGTCTATGAAGGTTATCTCCCGTTCCGTGGCGTCCACGTCCGCCAGGACCGCCAGGTGATGCGTAACGCGGACTACTGATGCGTCGGTTGTAGTCTCGTAGACCGCCAACTCCACTTCCTCTGACAGTTCGGTCAGTGTGAGCCCCAGGGTATATAGCGTGCCGGCGTGGTTTGCCCCCAGAGCGTACCTGCCATCAGGAATGGACGGAAGGTCACTGAATTCAAATCGCCCGTCCTCGCCGGTTAAGGTCTGGGCTGTGGTCACTGTTTTACCGTCAGCGCCGGTAACCAGCATGAGCACCTGGATTTCGTCGGGGAGGGGAGCGCCCACAGTGCCATTAACGATGGAACCACGTAGGGTCAATGTTTCCTGGGCGTAGCCTCCCTCAGCTCCGGGCAGAGCGATACCCAACACCAGGACCACGACCGCAAGCCAACGAAAACGCCAGATCATCCCTGGGTAGCCTCGCTCGAATCTGTCCCTGCATGGGAAGGCTGGCCACCGCATGCGGGACAGCTTTCGGATTCCAGAGGCATGGGCGTTCCACAAACCGCGCAGACCGGTCCGTCTCCGGCGATGCCGTTGGCGGCAAGTCGGGCCAACAGCACGTTTCGCTCCAGGTTGCGCTCCGCACCTGATTCCAGGGCACGGTCCTTGCGGCGGAGCAGCGACGCCGCTTTCAGACGATATTCCATTAGTTGCTCCTCGTATGCTTGCTCAGTGACGCGGTTTAGCTGCCGTTCCAATCGCAAGGTCCGTATCGAGTCAAGGACAGATTCCAGCCCGGCGTCCTCCACAGCGTCCCCGGAATAGCCCTCTCCGCCTATTTCAGTCCCTTCGCGTCTGAGAAACGGGTACAAGACCGCTATAACGCAGAGAAAGGCCAAGAGTCCAGCAACCAGGAGCATCATAGGGTTACCCAGACTTCACAATGGCGGGTGCGCTAGTCCGCACCCGGTACCGTGGTTTGGCGACCAGCGGTTTGACTACCGGTGTTGCTCCGGACTCCCGGCGAAACCGCCCTAACCGGGACCGGGCTGGTCTGCGGCCAGAGAGCGATCAGGGTTCCCAGAACCATCACGGGCCCCGCGACCCACATCCACCAAATCAGAGGGTTGACCAATATTCGCAGCCCCACACTGCCGTCATCCAAGTTCTCGCTGGGTACGATGTAAAGGTCCTCTACGGGCGTGGAGCGGATGGCGGCGCGGGTCGAGGCCATGTTAAACGCGGGGTAGAATGCCCGGTCCGGTTCGAGCCTGTACTTGAGAACGCCGTCCCTGTATACCTCGACCCGTGTCACGTATTCGGTGCGGTTGCCCTTGAACTCCTCGGTAGTGCCCAGGTAACGGACTTCATAATCTCGCACGGTCACACTCTCCCCAGGGGAGAGTACCGCGTCTTTCTGCTCATTGAAGAAGCCGGTCCCCACCACACCCAGGGCCACCATTACCACGGCCAGGTGGACTATGTAACCGCCGTAGCGGGGCCGGTTGGCCCATATCAGATGTCCGAACGCCAATGGGTATATCTCGCCCTTGGCACGGGCCACAGAGCCTGTTCCCCGGACCCATTCCTGTAGTATTCCCGCCGCCACCATTCCCCCGAGACCGAACGCGGCCAAGGCGTATGGTTTCCATACGCCAAGTGCGATGAGGACCACGATTACGCACACACCCGCAGCCGCGGGAGCGATCAGGGTTCGGCGCACGGTAGCCCAGGTGGCGCGCCTCCACGGCAGCAACGGACCCACTCCCATCAGGAATATCAGGGCCAAGAATATAGGGCCGTTTACCCGGTCGTAAAATGGTCTTGCCAGCGTTATCTCTTCCCCGGCGAATAGCTGAGAGAGAAGGGGATACACCGTGCCCCATAAGGTGACGAAGGCCACGCCCAGCAGAAGCAGGTTGTTGATCAGGAAAGCCGCCTCCCTGGAAAGCATGGAGTCCAAGTTCTGCGCGCTCTTGAGCAGGTTGTATCTCCAGAAGAACACCGCGAACGGCACTATCACCCCAACACCCAGGAACAGCAGGAACACCCATCCCAGGGACGAAGCCCCGAAAGAGTGTACCGACGGCACGGAGCCTCCCCGGTTCATAAACATGCCGTACAACGCCAGTCCAAAGGCCACATTGATAAGCACGATGTTCCACATGCGGAACATGCCCCGGCGTTTTTGCACCATGACCGAGTGAATGAAGGCGGTTAGTCCCAGCCAGGGCATCAGGGCCGCGTTCTCCACCGGGTCCCAGAACCAAAACCCCCCCCATCCCAAAATCGTGTACGCCCACCAGGAGCCCAACAGCAGCCCGCCCGCCAGGAGCGCCCAGGAGAATAGTCCCCAGACCCGGCCGGCGTCCACCCACTCGTCGGCGGTCTTGCCACCCAATAAGGACCCCAAGGCAAAAGCGAATGGTATGGACGCGGCGATCAATCCAGCCATCAACGCGGGAGGGTGAAAGAACATGCCGAAGTGGGTCAGTAGAGGGTTTATCCCTTCGCCATCCAGGGGCACGAAGGGTAGTTTGTCGAAGGGGTTGGCCATGAAGCCTATGACGGCAACGAAGAAGGTCAACACCAACATCAGGACGCCCGTGGTGTAGGGGAGGGTGTCCCGCACCGCCGCCGGAGCGCGCCAGACCGCAATCGCCGACATGATGGACAGGACGAAGGCGATGTACAGCAAGGAGCCTTCATTGCCCGCGTAGAAGGAGACCCAAGTGAAGTGATCTTCCATGGCCAGGTCGCTGTGCGCCGCGACGTAGGCCACCTCGAAGTCGCGGTTTATGAACAGGGTAACCAGGCTCAACGTCGCCACGGTCAGAGCTAACACGGTCAACGGGACGGCCCGCTGGGAGCTTGCAACCAGCTCCGGGGAGCCACGCAGCTTGCCGACCACTGACCCCACAGCCCCGTAGGAGGCCAGGGCCAGGGCTATCCAAACGCACATGGAGCCGAGGTCAGCCATGCCGCCCCTGGGAACCGGGACTGTCTTGCACAGGTCCTGGACGGGCCTCTTCGGTCGTTCGTGGAGCATCTTCCAGGGAGAGGCCGCGGTCGACGGCTTCCATGTAAGGCTCCAACTCCTCCTCGGCGTCCAACACCGTGTTTGCGCCTCGATTGCGGCTCATGGAACGGAGGATTACGAACCCGGCGCCGATTCCCAGCAACACCGATCCTATGGGGACTACCCAGGCCAACAGGCTGATTCCGGCGAAGGGAGGAGCGGCCAACACCTGTTTGCCGTACCGCTGGACAAAATAGTCCAAGACCTCCTCGCGGGACTGTCCCTGAGCCAGTAGCAACCGTACCTGCTCCCTCATCTGCCGGGCCAATTCCACCTGGGCCTGGTCGATGGACTCCGCCGGACAGACGGGGCACATCAGCATGCGGTCGATGCTCTGGGCTTCTTTCTCATCAAAGGAGCCGGTGATAGGTGGGACAGGCGGAGGGTCTGCGGCTTGGGCAAAGGAGACCGAAGGCCACACGGCCAGAATCGACAAGACGAACGATAGGACAGCTAACGTTAGCGTAAACTTCCTGGATGAAATAGGGCCTAACATGTGGACGGGACGCCTCATCCTAACGTCGGGCATTCCAAGCCCGGAAGAAGTTTGGTGGTTCCTGGCCATTATTGTACCAGCGTGAGGCGATGGACGAAGGCCCAACCGCGGCCGCCAAGGATCGAAAGGCTCAGGACGGTGACGGGTGACGAAAGCGGGCCGAACGGGATGGCTCCCTGGTATTAACTAGCAGTCAGTGGGCTTTTCTCCCATTCCCTGTAGGCAGCCCACGACATAGCCGGAGATAAGATCGATCTCTTCGTCCGTGAGAAGTTTCCCGAATGCCGGCATAACGATCAGGCCGGAACTCATAAATGGCTTCATGCCGATCATGCCCAGTTCCATGACCGTAGTCGAAGTAAGGTCGGGCGTAACCGAAGGCACGTAACCGTACTGTTCCTGCATCAGAGTAAGTACTGGACCGTCGCCCTTGCCCTGAGCGCCGTGGCACTGCAGGCAGTTGACCTCAAACAGGTGCTTTCCGGTGGTAAAGGAAGTGGACTTGGGCGCGGGAATCCAGTCCACGGGCACTGCCCCTTCCACGCCGGGCAACCTGGGAGGTTCTCCGGATTTGTAGCTCTGCTGATAGTGCATTTCGTAGAAGATGTCCAGCGGGTAAGCCCCCTGGCCGCAGGCCATAGCAGCCAACGCGGCGACCAAAACGGCCCCGAAAAGCCAAGCCCGAATATGCGTCATGCTGCGCACCCGGCCCATCCCTAGCTCTCCCTCACGACGTCGATGGCGCCGGCCTGGGTCAAGATGCTATTTACCCTGGAAAGTTGGTCCTCTTCAACGTTGACCAATACGCCGATGTAACCCTCTGTAATCCGCGTATCGTAGAGGCCCTTCTTCGTCTTGGGTAGCCTGGATTCAAAGATGATTCCGATGATGGTGAAGACGATGGCCGTCAGCATGGTGCTCTCGTAGGTGACGACCGCCATCGGGGGCAAGCCCATGATCGGCTTACCGCCCTGGACCATCGGGTAGGCCATCTGTGTCATCGACGTCATCAGGATGCCTATGGTGAGTCCGATCAACGCGCCGACCAGCGGAAAGACGTAAAGCCGGTGCCGCTCTTCACGCTCCCCGAAAGCGCCCTCCGGATAGGGGGCGTCGGTCAGGAAATCGTAGTCCTCTTCCGAGATGTCCGCCGCCTTGAGGGCGTCCCCCGCTTCGGCGGCGTAGTCGGCGTCCTCGAATAGTCCTAGTATCGGACGTCTAGCCATTTTCTCCGTCTCCAGCTTTCGGTGACCAGTGGTTGGCGGCCGGTGGTCAGCATCATACTTGCCACTGACCACTGGTCACCGGCCCCTCGTCTAGTCCTCTCTAAATGTGGCCGGGACTATGCGCCGGCCAATCCTGATCTCGGTCTTCAGAATCTCGCCCTCTTTGATGTCGTACAGGGGAATTAAGGGCAGCACCCTGGCAAACAGGATCATCAACATGGCCACCAAGGCGAAGGTTGCCCCGATGATGGTGATCTCAACCGCGCTGGGCGCGTAGGTGTACCAGGAGAACGTGAACAACTGCTTCTGCGCCAGGCCGGGCACGATTATCAGGAAACGCTCCAACCACATGCCGATGTTCACCGATATACACGCGATTGACATTAACCACAGGTTGCGCCTCCAACTGCTGGCGAGCCACATGGCCACCGGCAAGAAGTAGGTCAATCCGGTAAAGAACATGAACCAGAGGTTCCAGGGTGGTTTGGTGAACTGGAGCTCCCGGACGGCGATTTCGTCAGCCTCCCGTCCATAGAACCCGAAGATCACTTCCATCACGAAGAAGTAGAACCACCCGGTCGCCACCACTATCAGCAGCCGGCCCAGGGCGTCGATGTGCTCGTGCCGGATATAGTCCTGCCAGCCGTAAATCCAGCGCAGGATTATCATTACAAAAGCCACCGCTGACACGCCGGAGTGAACCGCACCCACGACGAAGTAGGGTGCGAATATCGTCGAGTGCCAAGACTTGACCGCCACCGCCATACCGAAATCCCAGGACACTATGCTATGGACCGAGACGAACACCGGCAGGATCAGGGCCGAAAGTAACACACCGGCAATGATCTGCAGTTTCCACTGGCGGGGGTTGCCCTGCCAGCCCATGGACATCGCGGCATATATCTTGTGTGGAATTCCCGTCGTGCGGTCACGGAGCACCGCCATATCGGGAATCAGGGCGACCAAAACGAACAGAATACTCGACGTTAGGTAAGTGTAGACCGCGCTGGGGTCCCAGACTAAGGGAGACCTGATGTTCGGCCAGATGCCCCTCGCGAAGTCGTAGGGAATGAACGGAATGGTGTAAATCCAGTAGACCAGCCGCCACGGCCTGCCAGTGTGGATCAGGGGCATGAGCATGGCCGTCATGAGGGAGAAGACCGTCAGCACTTCCGCGGCGCGTGTGGCTGGCCTGCGCCACTCAGCCTTGGATAAGCGGAGAATTGCCGAAAGCATGACCCCCGCGTGGCTTATGCCGATCCAGAACACGAAATTGACGATGAAGAAGCCCCACATCACCGGGCGGTTCAACCCGGTGACGCCCAAGCCCTTATTGACCATCAGTCCCGCGGCGCTGAAGCCGCCCAGCACGATCAGACCCAAAACTAACAAGGCGAACCAGAACCACCGAGGCGAGGTGAGAATCGAGCCTAATAGGTCACGGTTGACCACGCTCGCCGGGAGTACTCTACCTTCCTGCATCTAAGCTCCTGCGCCTGCCATCAGCGGCCCGGAGGCCGGCTGGGGATACATTTCTATGATTACACACGACATACGGTTTAGTTCGGCTCGATACGTCACTCAGGTTTTGCCAGAATCAGGTAGCGGCCCCGGATGAAGGTCCCCATTCGTTGATACAACAGACCTTCCTTCAGCTCCCAGAGGGAGATTACCGGTATCAGCCGGGTGGCCAACAAGTATACAAACGCCGCGCCCCCGATCCCTCCGATGACCATGAGGATGTCGCTCAGGCCTGGATACACCGGCGGCGGCACTGTATCCAGGAACTCACCATAGAGGTGACCCGCGTTGAAGGAGCCCACGAAGATCCTGATATTGAACAGAAAGGCCCCGATTAGCGCGGAGGCCCCCGCCAGGGCGGGACCCCAATCGGTTTTGCGCACGGGGTTCCAGAGCAGGATCAAAAACGGCGTGACGAAGGTGAATAGGAAGTTCGCGGCAAAAACGCCCCCGTATGACTCGAAGAGCAGGTATTTCATGATATTCTGCTCCACCTCCAGGCGGCCATACCAAAACGTAATGCCAAAGGCAAACATGTGGTAGGCCCACAACAGGGTGAAAGCCAACAGCAGTTTGCTGGCAGACCAGAAGGGCGAAATCCCTATGTACTCCCTGTATCCGCCAAACCGGCGCAGGATGAACATGACGATGAGTATGAGACCCAGGGCGGCTTGGAAACCGTTCAGGCTGTAGAGCACCGGGAATATCGAGTCCTTCCATCCCGGTATGAGGCTCTGGGCGTAGTCCGAACTAATGGTGAAATGGATGAATATCAGGAGCATGAAGTACCAGGCCCCTAGGAGAGCCAAGATGCCTTTCTGTATCACCCATTGCCGCTTGGTGCCATGCCAGCACCCGGCCAACAAGCCGTATATTGCCCGACGGGCTCCGGTGGCCTTTTGCCGGGCCTCGGCCATGTCCGGCAGGGCCGACACCCATAGCAGGGCAACCGCGTTTACGGCCAGGAATATGATCCCGAACAGGTCCCACCAGAAGGGAGAGCCTATCGGGCCTTCGAACCAGATGCTCCGGCGGACGTCCAACTCATGACCCACAATCTCAGGGTTGTTGAGCGACGGCAGGACGATGGCCAGGGGTATGTAAAGCAGGATGTTGAAGACGCCGACTATTCCGAATATCTCGGAGACCCGCGACAGGGGGCGCCTCCAGTGGCTCTTGGTAATCCGGAAAGCCGCGGCGGCGAGTGGCCCCGTGCTGGTGACCATGAACACGAATGAGAACATGGCGGCGTAGTAGCCCCAGGGGCTGTGGTCGCTAAATCCGGCCTGGGCCGCCTTCATAATGAATCCGATGACGCCGAGGACCAGCAAAGCGCCGGACCCAACGATAGCCAGCGTCAGGGCTCCGGGCATGGAGAAAGTTTTTTGGGTCACAAACTCCGTGACTTCCCGAGCCGGGGGAAAGACCCACATTTCTTCAGAGTAGTGGGCGTTCTCAGCCATGCCCGCCACCGTTGCCCACGGGATACTTCTCCACCTTCTTCAGGTAAATCACGTTGGGCTTGGTGCCCATCTCTTCCAGGAGCCGGTAACCGCGTGTCGAACGTTCTTCAAGGTGTTCGTGCTCGTTCAGGTCCTTGAAGTAGCGTTCCACCGGTCCGGTGGTGTCCGCCTGGTCCGCGAAGGTCAGGGCGTTGGTCGGGCAGGCTTGCACGCACGCGGGCAGGAAGTTCCGCTTCTTCATCGCCGCGTGGTCCAGCGTGCTGCGCTCCCGCCGTTCAATGGTGGTCTCGGCCCTGCGAATCCGCTGGATGCAGAAGGAGCAGCGTTCCATGACGCCGCGGCTGCGGACAGTAACGTCGGTGTTGAGATGGTTCCTCAAACTCTCCGGCCAGACCGGTTCCCAGTAGTTGAAGAACCGTACCTGGTAGGGGCAGTTGTTGGCGCAATACCGGGTGCCAACGCAGCGGTTGTAGACCTGTACGTTCAGTCCCTCGTCGTTGTGGTAGGTGGCGTAGACCGGGCAGACCGGCTCGCACGGGGCGTTTTCGCAATGCTGGCACATGATTGGAATGAACCGGGCTTTGACGTTGGGGAATTCGCCTTCCCAGTAGCGCTCGATCCTGATCCACTCGTAGGCCCGGCGTTCCAGGAAAAGATTCTTGGTGTTGATCGGGATGTTGTTCTCCGACTGACAGGCGACGACACATGCCTGGCACCCGGTACAACGGTCCAGGTCAACAACCATTCCCCATTTGTGATCGGTGCGGTTAGTTACCATTCTGACCCTCAGCGATTGGCTACCAAGCCATCCGGCGCTTATACCGGCGGCTGGTGATTAAACCTTACAATTCGTCAGGTGATATTGTCTGGATTATCCGCTCGCCCGGCAGGATTCCCACCTCGACGGCGCGGACGATTCCCTCGAACTTTGAGACCTTGATGCTGCTTGGGGTACGGCTCACTCGCACCCGTGTGCTGGCCCAGGCAAAGGAACCAGTGCCATCAACCTGCCGGGGGGAAAGCACGTCCATCACGTTTTGAGACTCGGTTGCCGGACGGCCTGTCGCGGTTTCCGGACCCCCGCTGCGGCCATGCCCCATTGGGATCGAAAGTATGCGGGGCGGCACCGCCGGGGTCAGGTACACCGGCACCTGGATCGAACCCTCATCCGACTCGATTCTGACCAGGTCCCCTTCAACCACTCCAAGCACCCGGGCGTCGTGGTCGTTCATCTCCACCCAGGACTGCCAGGCAATCGTGGTGAGGGGGTCTGGAGCGGCCTGCAACCAGGGCAGGTGGGCATTGCGGCCTTCCAACAGGGTATTGTGGGAGAAGGGAATTAGGGTGAAGTCGCCTTCCCCAGCGAACTGCGGCCCGGAGTTCTTGCTGGCCAGGTTGGACAATAGGCCATCGGGAGGCGGGACATCCGTGGGACCGGTGGAACCCTCGTCCCACCAACCGCCCTGGGCAAGTAACCGGTTCCAAAATTCGCCAGCCGACCCCGCCGACACAGAGCCGCGGTTGAGCGCGAATAGCTGTTCGCCGCTCTCCTTTAACAGGTCTTCATACTTGTTCCAAGGAAGGTTGTCCTGGACTCCCAAGTCGGACGCGATTGACAGAAGAATGTCGGGGAAACTGCGCGGGTCCAACGAGCTCAGGGGGTTGATGACGGGCTGTTGGAAACCGATGATCTGATGGCCTGGGCCCGGCTCCGGGATATCGCTGCCCCAGTCTTCCAGGGAAGCGCGGTCGGGCAACACCAGGTCGGCCATGATCGTGGTATCGTCGAAGAACGGAGAGAAGCTGATGATGTTCAGGCTTCCGCTATTCAGCGCATCGCCGAAGCCCAGCGAACCGGGAAGCCCATGGACTGGGTCAACGCCGTGGACCAGCAGCAGATTCGTCTCGTCGCTGCGGATATCGGAGACCAATTGCTCCCACTGGGCGAGGGAGGCTTCCTCGGCGGAAGCGGGAATGTTTTCTAGCGGGCTGGCCGGGTTGAACCGGACTCCACCCGGGACTCCAACGCTGCCGATCAGGTAATTGAGGGCGTAGATCGCTTCCAGATTGAAAAGCCCGTTGCTATGGGCGCCAGCGGAGCCGCCGCCAATGACCAAGCCCGGTTTGGCCTCGGCCAGTGTGTGGGCCAACTCCTCGATCAGGTGCGCCGGGTCTTCTCCCAATTCGTCGGCTGAAGGGAGTATGGCTGAGATGGACTCGGGGCGGAACCCTATAAGCGCGTCTGCGCCTCTACCGCCGGTCAAGGCCGCTACGTCAACGCCCGGACCCTGCAGGTTGTCCCTCAAGATCACGTAGGCCAGGCTCATGGCCAGGTACCCTTCCCAGCCGGGCTTCACCGGAATCCACCGGTCCGCGTTGGCGGCGGTCATGGAGAATCTGGAGTCCACGTGGTAAAGGGTGCCCCGTTTCTTGCCTTCTGAATTTCTGAACTCCCCGAAACCGACACTGTAACGAGTGGGCGAGCCCCAGGTGGAGAGAAAGTCGGCTCCAAAGGAAATTACAACCTCGGCGCGGGCCAGGTCGAAGTCCGGCATCAGGTCTTGCCGGAATACATTCTTCAAAGCCGTTCTGTAGGTAACGTTGTCCACGGCCTCGAATGCCAGGTGAGAGCCGCCGACGGCTTCGGCGAACCTGGGAACCAGCATCCCCATGTGACCACGCATAGGCCCGGTCACGACCGCTACCCTGCCCGCGGCGGTTTGAATTCGGGACCGCAGGCTGTCCAGGGCGGTATTCCAGTCGATGGGCTCATACTGACCCGAACCACGGGGACCGGTGCGGCGCATGGGACCGGTTATACGGTCGGGGTGGTAGGCGGCCTGGAGCGTGGCTTCGCAACGCGCGCTCTGCTTTCCCAGGTTGGTGGGGTAGAGTGGGTTGCCCTGGACCTTCTTCGCCCGCCCTTCCATAACCCGGACGATGATCCCCTCGCAAGAAGGGCAAGTGCGGCAAAGGCTGGTGTACCAGTTGTCCTTGCCTCTGACCAAATCCTCCGGGAGTTCCGGCGGACTTTGGAGGCTGAACTCACCCTCGCGGATGCCAAAGCCTTCGCAGGCCACCGCGCCCACCGCGGAGAGGCCAGCCCAGGCTAGAAAGTTGCGCCGTGTTAATTTCATGGTTAGAGAGTACCCTGCTCCCATCTGAGTTGCTCAGAACAGGCCATGATTACTTGTGACAGACCGTACAATCGGTCGCGACGTTGTTCTCCCGGTGACAGTCCAGGCATGTACCCATCTTCAAGGACTGGCCTTTCATGGGCTGCACCTCGGTCATGCTCGCCACGTCTCCGTGGCACTTGGAGCATACCTGGGCCACCTCTAGCTGTCTGTCCGGCGTGTCTCCCTGGGTGAAGAAGCGGACGTGCGCTTCGTGGATAAATCTCACGTGGTCCGGGAGCCGGTGAACACGTTCCCAGTTAATTGGCTGGGTCCCATCCGGGTTGTCCGCGAACTTGGCGATCTCCATCCTGGCGGTCTCGGTCCTGCCAGTTACCTGCTTGTGACAGAAGAGGCACTGCTCCACGGCGGGCACGGTAGCCTCCGCGCCACGGGTTACGTTCCGGTGGCAGAACTCGCACTGGATGCCCATACCGCCCTCCGCGGGCGTCCCAGCGTGGACGGTGTGCGGAAATGCCACAGGTTGCGGTGGAGCGTTTCCGAGCCCGAAGGGTGGATTGGAGAACCAGGAGATAATCAGGACCGCCAACACGAAGCCCACAACGGCGAGGCCGAGAAGGCCAACAAGCCCGAGGGTTACGATTTTTGCGTTCATTTGCGTCGGTTCCCGAGTCGTTTTTCTTTAGCCCGGCAAGGGCTGGTGACAAGCGGAGTGTTAGTGTGTGACAAGTTCGGAAGTCAAAAAGAGACCGGCCTAAAAGAGCAGCCGGTCATAAACGTTATTAACGTGAAGCGCGTTGGTGATTACCAACACCATCAATACCACGGCGGCGGCCAGCACGGTCAGGGCAAAGACGGTCAGCGGTATCCGAAGGCGATGGGTACCTGGAGGTAGGTGCCCGGTAATGACCAACGAGGGAATTACCGCGTGAGCAATCAACATCGTGAACGCGAACGTTACCAGAACCGGTAGGTATATCCAAAACCACTGTAGGAAGAAATGGATATCTTGCCAATTGGCAGTGGTAAGTCCTTTGGGGTCATCAAACATAAGTTGGTGGTCCTCTTACCCCCGACGCTCTAACCAGGGCCGGTCAAAAGCAGAGTGAAAATTATCACAACGGCTTAGGGGTGTCAAGGGAGATGGAAGCGGGATTTGACCGGAAGCAACGAGTCCGCGCCAAGGCGTTAGACGGCTCTGTGACGGTCCTTGACCAAGTAGGTCCCGGCGGACGCGGCCACAGCCAAAACGAGCAGCAGCGCGAACATAGGCTGATAACTGTTCCACTGGTCGAATATCACCGCTCCGGCCAACGCGCCAAGCCCTCCGGTAACCTGATGGACCATGGAGATGGTGCCGCTAACAGTACCCAACCTGGCTGGCCCAAATATGTTTCCGGAAAAGACCACGGTGAGCGGGGCGGTCATTAAGAAGGTGAACCCGTATAACAGGGCGAATATCACCACCGCCGGAGTGGCGTGGGAGATCAAGACCAGGCCGAAGATTCCGATCCGCATTAGAAAGCAGACCATCGTGGGACGTCCTGGGCCGTATGCGTCGGATAGTAGGCCGGAAGCCAGCACTCCCACCAGGCCCATAAGCCCCATGAGGGCCAGCAGGTTTCCCGCGAACACCGGGCCCATGCCCTCGTCCAGGGAAAACGCGACGACGTGGGTGGCGACGAAGAAGTCCTGAAAGCCGCAGATGGCGTAGACGCCGCACAGGAGCCAGAGTTGTCCGGAGCCCAGAAGACGTTGCTGCCACTCCTCGGGTGGCGGCGGCCGGTCGTCTGCCAATGCTGGGGAATTAGCCACATCTGACTCCGGGGCAGGCGGGGGCGCCGACCTAACCACAGCGAGCACCAAGGGCACAATAACCAGCACGTTTATGACACCGAGCGCCGCAAAACCCGCCCTCCATCCGAAGCGGACCAGTCCCTCGGTGAGTAGCCCGACGATAAAAAGCTGGCCGGTGGCGTTGCCGCTCACGGCGGCGCTATTGGCTATTCCACGCCGCCCCGGGAACCAGCGGCTGATCATTACGCCCACTATGGGATTGGATACCCCCGCGGCGCCCAGGGCGAACACGAGGCCATATACCAGAAACAGTTGCCACGGCGCGGATATGACCGCCATTAGCCCGATTCCAAGGCCACCAATGGCCGCGCCAGCCGCCATGATCCAACGCAGCTCATAGCGGTCGGATAACCGCCCCACAAACGGCATGGCAAACGCGGAAACGAGCATAAAGCAGGTTATGGCCATAGAGAGGGTGGAGCGGCTCCATTCCAGGTCATCACTCATGGGCTTCAGCATGAGCCCCAGGGCGTGACGGGACCCGCCGCCGAAAAATAGGACCATGAATCCTATGGACAGGACCGCCCAGCTATAACCTATCCGCCGCAAACTTCTCTCCCGGACTCGGTCCGGCCACCGTAGCACCGGGCTTCTTGGGGAGTCAACGCGGGCTGCCGGCCTACAGGGTTTGGGAGTGGTATTTCATTGCCTACCGCAGTTGCCTGTCGATTTATAACCCCTTCGGGAAAGGGGGAGAGTGATGCGCTGCGCCGACCTTGGCACGACCCTGAACCTGCCCGATGCTGGCGTGGACGTGACCATTGATGTACATTACCCAACAGACCCCAGGGAATTCGAGCCAGACTCAACCACTTCGTGGAGAGGAGGACGTCATGCCCGGATCAATTAGAGAAGAATACATCGCGAAAAACCCGAGATCCGCTGAACTGTACCCCAAATTCCGGGACGTATTCCCATCCGGCGGCGCGGGACACGACGGCTACGTCGCCGAGCCCTTCCCCATCGCCATTGCCAGGGGCCAGGGCCCCCGCAAGTGGGACGTGGACGGCAACGAATACGTCGATTATGGGCTAGGCTCAGCGTCGTTGCTCCTGGGTCACTCTCACCCCGCGGTCGTGGAAGCGCTCCAAAGGGCCCTGCCCAACGGGTCGCACTACGGCGCACCCGTCGAGGCCATGCTGGAATGGGGAGAAAAGGTCCGCAACCTCATCCCCTGCGCCGACAAGGTCCGGTTCGTGGGTTCCGGCGCGGAGTCCACCATGCTCGCAATGCGCGTGGCCAGGGCGTACACCGGCAAGGAGAAGATCATCCGGTGGGAGTCCCATTACCATGGCTGGCACGACTACGCAATGCCGGGAAACCTGTCGCCCTTCGACGTGCCCGCTTCCATCGGCATCCCCCAGGGGACTATTGATTCCGTGATCGTGCTGCCGCCGGACCTGGAATTGCTGGAACAGACCCTAGCGTCCAGGAACGACATAGCAGGCGTGATCACCGAAGGGTCCGGGGCCTCCTACGGCACCGTTCCCCTCCAGTCCGGATTCCTGGAAGGTGTCCGCAATCTCACCCGCCAGTATGGCGTAGTGATGATCCTAGATGAGGTCATCACCGGGTTCCGCTGGAGCCCCGGCGGGTTGCAGCAAAGGTTGGGCATCGATGCCGACCTATGCACTTTGGCCAAGATTCTTACCGGCGGCCTTCCTGGAGGGGCGGTGGCCGGGCGCGGCGACATCATGCAGGTGATGGAGCAGACCGGCGACAGCGAACATGACAGGTACGAGCGCGTCCTCCATGGCGGCACGTTCAACGCGAACCCCTACTGCGCCGCCACGGGCAACGCGGCCCTGGAGATCGCCGCCACCGGCGAGATGCAACACAACGCCGACCGGATGGCCGAGCGACTGCGGGTCGGACTGCGGGAGATCATGGCCCGCTACGAGGTAGCCGCCACGGTTTACGGGGAGTCGTCGACCTTCCACGTGTACTTCGGCGGCAGCGCCATCGATGGCCTGGACGCCAACACGTTGAAGAGCGCTCCTCCCGCGATACAGAGCGCGTTCCGCCAGGCGTTGCAAGTCCGCGGCGTGGACCTCATGTCCCGGACCAGCGGCGTCCTTTCCGGCGTCCACACCGAGGCCGACATCGACGAAAGTCTCGAAGCCGCCGATGGCGCGATCAAAGCGATGATCGACGAAGGCCTGTTGCCGCACAGTTAGGCGAGGAGTGGCCGGTGGCTAGTGGTCAGTGGTCAGTGGTCAGTCGAGGCCGCTGGAAACTAGCTACTGGAAACCGGCCACCGGCCACTAGTAACTGACAACCGGCCACTGGAAACTTGCTATGTTGGATCTTCTATCCCGTGCTTTGAACTCGGCCCAGGTCAGGGGGGCCAGTTACGCTGACATTCGCGTGGTCCGCACCGACCAGGAGCGGTACGGAGTGCGAAACGGCGTCGTGGAGACCGTTGCCGTCGACGAGTCTTTCGGGTTCGGGGTTCGGGTGTTGGTGGACGGTTGTTGGGGGTTCGCCTCCAGCAACGATGTCAACCCTACCGAGATCGACCGGATAACCGGCTTAGCTATCCAGATCGGCAAAGCCTCCTCGCGCCTGGGCGGTGAGCCCGTCAATCTCGGTCCTCCGGTCACCAGCCGAGGCGCATACATCACGCCGGTGCGGGTGGACCCATTTACCGTGCCTCCTGAGGACAAGCTCGCCCTTCTTATGGAAGCCGACGCAATGATGGGGTTCGTGAAGGGCGTCCGCTCCCGTCAGGGCAACCTGATATTCATTCGGGAGCACAAGAGCTTTGCCAACACGGAAGGGGCGTTTGTAGAGCAGACGATATTCGAGGCTGGAGGCGGCATCCAGGTCACGGCTGTGGGACAAGGGGAAGTGCAACGCCGTTCCTACCCCCAGTCGCCGGGCCGGCAGCAAGGGTGTGCGGGCTGGGAATACATCCAGGCCATGGAACTGCCTAGGCACGCCGAGCGCGTGGCCTCAGAGGCGGTGGAGCTTTTGACCGCCGACCCGTGTCCTACCGGCAAGACCACCACGGCCATCATCGGAGCCGCCCAACTCGCCCTTCAGATACACGAGTCCTGCGGCCACGCAATAGAACTTGACCGGGTATTGGGGGCCGAGGCGGCCTTCGCGGGAACCTCATTTCTGACGCCGGAAAAGCTTAACAACTTCCGCTACGCATCTGATGCGGTCAACATCACAGCGGAAAGCGTCCGCCTGCCCGGCCTGGGAACGTTCGGCTGGGACGATGAGGGAGTCCCCGCCCAGTCAACGCCCATTGTGCGAAATGGGGAGTTCACCGGGTACCTGATGTCGCGGGAAACCGCGGGCAGACTGGGCTTGGCCTCCAACGGTTGTATGCGGGCAGCCTCATGGAACCGCATCCCCCTGGTCAGGATGACCAACGTCAGCCTGGAACCCGGAGAGTGGAATCTCGACGACCTGATCGCTGACACCGACGATGGAATCTTCATGGAGATGAACCGTTCCTGGTCGATCGACGACCGGCGTTACAACTTCCAGTTTGGCGCCGAAATGGGTCGTGAGATCAAGAAGGGCAAACTGGGCCGGACGCTGCGCAACTGCACCTACACCGGCATCACTCCCGAGTTCTGGAACTCTTGCGACGCCGTATGCAACTCGGACCACTGGCGGATGTGGGGCGAACCCCATTGCGGGAAGGGGCAACCGGGACAGCTCGGACACACGGGGCACGGCGCGTCCCCGGCGCGGTTCCGCAACGTGCGGGTTGGCGTGCTGCGATGATCGGCCGGGACCGGTGCGAGTCCGTCCTCCGCAGGGCATTGGACGCCAGCGAAGCGGAGGACGCCGACGCCTACTTGGTAGTCCAAGACCTGGGGTTGACCCGGTTCGCGGCGAACACCATCCACCAGAACGTTTCCCACGGCAACGCCCAACTCCACATTCGCGCTGTGGAAGGGCGGCGTCAGGGACGGGCCACCACCAACGACTTGAGCGACGCGGGGATAACCAAGGCAGCCCGAAGCGCCCGCAGAAACGCTCTCCTTATGCCGGAAGACCCACACTTCAAGGGGCTGCCTACCCCGGGGGTCCCGCCCCAGGTGCAAACCTTCGACGAAAATACAGCGTCGTTCAGCCCCGCCGCCCGCGCCGAGGTTGTAGCCATGGCCTGCCGGTTAGGGGAGGCTGAAGGACTGGAATCCTCGGGGTTCTGCCGCTCAGGGGTCCAGGAAACGGCAGCCATGAGCACACGGGGAGCACGAGGTTACCACGCTACGACCTTCGCTGGCTTCCTGGTCACCGTGATGAGCGGTGACTCGGCCAGTTGGTCGAAGGGCGGCTCCTGGCGGGTCTCGGACGTTGACCCGGTGAGCCTAACAGGTGAGGCGGTTGCCAGGGCGGTTCGCGGACGCAATCCCGCATTGGTGGAACCCCGCAACTACGCCGTAGTGCTGCATCCCTATGCCGTTGACGACCTGATAAGCGCTCTTAGCCAATACGGGATGGGGGCGCAGGCGGTCCAAGACGGGCGTAGCTGGATGAGCGGGCTGCAAGACACCAAGGCCATGAGTCCCCTGGTGTCCATCTGGGACGACGGGACCGACATGAACGGATGGCCCAACCCGTTCGACGCCGAGGGAGTGCCCAGGCGGCTAACCCATATCGTTCGGGAAGGGGTTGTAGGGTCACCAGTACACAACTCCTATACCGCCGGGAAGCAACTAGCCGAGTCCACCGGGCACCAGTTTTCCTTCGGCGGCGGCCCTCTGGCCAGTAACCTATTTGTGAAGCCGGGAACCGTCTCGGAAGCGGAGATGATCTCCTCCACGCGGCTGGGGATCTACATCACCCGGTTCCATTACATCCGCCAGGTGCACAACCGGGGTTGCGTGGTTACGGGAATGACCCGGGACGGCACGTTCCTGATCGACGAGGGGCGTATCACTCGTCCGATAAAGGACCTTCGGTTCACCCAGTCCTTGGTGGAAGCCCTGGCCAACGTAGAGGCGGTGGGCGCCAGGACCAGGCTCTGTCTCAACGAAGTGGGCTTCACGACCCGCGTGCCCACGCTGAAGATTACCGGTTTCAACTTCACCGGCATAACGGTATAAGCAACCCCGGCCGTACTCCTGCAACCCCGAACACCCCCACAAAGAATTACCAAGGTCCCCCTTTCCCGAAATGGTGGCTTTAAGCGCGTCGACGTCCGGGCTTGATGTTCCACGCATCTGCCGTTGGACCGTACCGGTGCGGGATGCGGACCTGCGCGAGTGCTATAATCCGGCGAAAGCTGACCAGCGGGAGCTCAAGTCATGAAAAGGCCTGTAGAGTTCTATAGCGAAGGGTTCAAGCTCTGTGGGGATGTGTACACGCCGGACGATCTGTCCCAGGGAGAACAGCGGGCCGCCGTGCTCTTGTGCCACGGCTACACCGGAGTCAAGGACCTTTACCTTCCCGACAACGCCGCATCCTTGAATCAGGCCGGGTACGTGGCCATGACCTTCGACTACAAGGGTTGGGGGGAAAGCCAGGGTACGCGGAACCGTTTGGCGCCCTACAGCCGCGTTATGGACGTGCAGGCCGCGATGACCTTCCTCGGCTGCCAGCCGGAGGTGGACGAGGACCGAATCGGGCTTTACGGGACCAGCTACGGCGGCGCGACGGTCTCCTGGGTCGGAGCGGTGGACCAACGGGCCAAATGCATAGTCAGCGTTGTGGGAGTCGGCCACGGCGCGCGCTGGATGAGCCGGGTCCGGCGCGTCGATGAGTGGTTCGATTTGCTGGAGCGTTCGCCGAAGACCGGGTCAAGCGCGCCACCACCGGAGAACTGGAATACGTGGACCGGAGCGACATCTTGCTCCCAGACCGGCAGTCTGCGGAACTTGCAGCAGCGGCCAGGCGGAACAACCCCGCAGCCGTTGGCACGATCCCCATCGAATACGTTGACGACACGATCGGCTTCAACCCCGAATGGATCGTAGACAAGATTTCCCCGCGCCCCATCCTGTTCATCACCAGCGACAACGACCGCCTCGTCCTGCCCGAAGAATCGGAACAGCTTTACGCCCACGCCAAGGAGCCCAAGAAGTTGGTGGTGCTCAAAGGCTACGGCCACTACGAAGTCTACGCTGAACCCGCCTTCTCCGAAGTAATGGCGGAGACGTTGGCGTGGTTCGGAGAGTATATGCCGGCGCGGTAGGGGGCGACGAGGCTCTTTCGGTTCTTGGCACAATTGTCAGAACCGGGATTCATAGGATTAGAGGATTTGCATGATTACAGAATCATGCAAATCCCTGAATCAGAGAAATCCCAGTCCAGACAAAGAACCGGAAGGACCAGAACGGCTGACAAACTCTGCTTGTCTCTCCAAACGGGGTAACGTATGGTTAGAGGCATTAAGTATTTAACTACCCACGCGATAAGCTGTGAGAGGCCAATCGATGACGAATAATCAACGTCAATCCCTGCAAGCGGTGTCTGGCCAGGGCAATCGCGTATTGAATTAGGTCCCTGACACCCCGCCCAGGGTCTTTCAGTTCTCCGCGACAGCCCCTCGCCCTCTGGGAGAGGGGTTGGGGTGAGGGGCATGTGGCGAGGGGCAACCTGGCTGGTGCATGGGATTTCACCCTCATCCCGTCCTTCTCCCTCAAGGGAGAAGGGGTAGTATTCCAAAAATTGAAAGACCCTGACACCCCGCCCTTCCCACCTGCGGTAACCACCCATTACAATAATCATTGTCAAAATTCAGTCTCTTTCCAGATCCCCAAGCCGTCACTCAGGCTCAGTGCAACACAATGACACAGGATGACACACAATAAAAAACCTCAGCCTCAAGACACCCGGATGTGTGGCATCCCCCCTCAACCAACGATGTCCTCAAATGTCTCGTTTCATGGTAGTCATAACACTCTTTCTTGGGTCGAAGCTTGGTTCCCAGGAGTTAAAATGCGTTTGCCCTGCGTATCTCGCACCAATGATGGACTATGAGGACACAGTGACGTAGGGACATGCGGCTCATATCAGGTAGTGCGGGCATTCACATACATGATTCCCGGACCCACTATGCCCCGGCCATGGAAATTTTAACCAGAGCCATCGGGTTCATGGACGCATACGACTTCACGCTGAACCCCTATAGCGGCTGCTCCTTCGGATGTACCTACTGCTACGCCGCCTTTTTCAGCCGCGATGTTGAGAAGCGGGACAGTTGGGGCTACTGGGTCAGCGTCAAGGAGAACGCCGTCGAGTTGCTGGAGAAGCGGCTGAAAAGGCACCCGGAGTCGCTGGACGGTAAGCTGATTTACATGAGCAGCGTTACCGACCCCTACCAGCCGGTGGAGCGGGAGTTGAAGTTGACCCGCCGTTTGCTGGAAGTGATGGCGGATGGGCATACGCCCAAGCTGGTGGTGCAGACTCGAAGTCCCGACGTAGTCCGCGACTGCGACCTTTTCAGTAGGATTGAAGAGAACGGTGGCCGCGTGCAGGTCAACATGACCGCCACCACCGATGACGAGGACATACGACGCACCTTCGAACCGTTTTGTCCTTCCAACCCTGTGCGTCTTCGCGCAATCTCGGAAGTGCAGTCAGCCGGAATCGACACGTGCATCAGCATGACTCCGCTGCTGCTGGTAAGTAGCCCTTACGCGTTTGCCGACAGTCTCCGTGAAACGGGCGTCCAAAGGTTCATCGCCCAGCCCTTCCATTTCCAGCGTGGGAAGTTCTTGGCCGGTACGCGAGACCATGCATTCGACCTGATGACCGAAAAATTGGGTTGTGACCGCAAGGCATTCCGCGCAGAGTATTTGGAGCGCTACAAGATGGTGTTTGAGGTCTTGAAGGACACTCTCCCGGAGTTGGGGGAGGGGAAGGATGGTTTCAAACCGCCTTTCTAGGGTGTGGTGAGCCTGCGGAGCCGGGCAGCTTGCTCCAGTGTTTGGGGAATGAAGTCCGGTGTTGGTGCGGCGCGGACGGCCGCCAATTCCCTTAAGTAGGTCCTGGCTTCGTCTATCCCGCTCTGCACTTCATCCGCCGCCATCCAGTTTTCATAATAGTTGGTGTGCATTGAGTTCGCGCTTCTGAACATAGCCCGCAAATCCGGCCGGCCCAATTCATCAGCGATCTGTCCGGAAACAGCATAAAGAATGTCGTGGCTGTTGTGTCTCCATCCTCGCTGCTCCGCGATGGACTTGACGGCATGGGCCACCGCGCCCCAAGCTTTCTCCGACGCCTGCAAAGGGTCGCCCTTTTGCAGTTCCTCTTCGGCCTGCTGAATGAGGCGTTGGCTGATTTCTGTATACTTGTTGGGTGACGCGTCACCGACCATAACCGTTCTTCTCTGGTCTGCTTACCTGATTGTAGCAGAAGCGGCAATGCGGATCAGAAAAGGCACACCGTATGATTCATTAGACCCGTTGGGCGGACGAGCCAGTATCATAAAGGCGGAAAAGAGCCATGACGCAACACGACCCTGACGCTCAATACACTGAATCCTCGGAAGAGGAGTGGCCCATTATCCGGGCGCAGCCTAGGAGCTTCTTCAAGGCTCCGCTCTGCGATGACCTGAGCCAGCTTGACGCCGACGTGGCGATCATCGGCGTTCCATTCGACCAGGGAACTCTGGGTAGGCCGGGGGCGCGGTACGGCCCCGACGCCATCCGGGACGCTCCACGCACCTACTCCTACGCCGACCCCTACGGACGGCAGAGCCAGGCCGAGGGGTTCTTTGACGTTGACGCCCAGGATGAACTACTTCGCGGCGTGAGCATGGCCGACTGCGGCAACATCACGGTCGTCCCTTCCGACGTGGTGCGAAACTTCGCCAAGTTGACCAAGGCGGTAGAGCAAGTGGTGGAACGGGGCGCTTTCCCCGTGGTGGTTGGTGGTGACCACGCGATTACCTTTCCGGTGGTCCGGGGATTGAGCAATTTCGGGCCGCTGAACATCGTCCACTTCGACGCCCATCTCGACTACACCCACGACGTCCAGGGTGTCCTCTACACACATGGCAGCCCGATACGCCGCTGCCACGAGTTGCCTTTCGTTAACCACATAACGTCGATTGGAATTCGTGCGGCCCGGAGAAAACCCTACGAAGAAGCCATCAACGACGGTTCTCTAATTATCAGCAGCAACAGGTTCCGGGAATTGGGTCCACAGGGCGTGGCCGATCTGATTCCGCCCGCCGAGAACCTGTACATTACCTTCGATATCGACGTGATGGACCCAAGCCTTGCTCCAGGGACGGGCACCCCGGAGACCGGCGGCCTGTTGTATCAAGAGGCCAGGGACTGCGTGACGGCGCTACTACGCAAGCCCGGAGTTTCTAACGGCGGTGGAGACGCGCGTAATCCGCTGGTGGCCTTCGACATGGTGGAGGTTGCCCCGCCCTACGATTCGTCGGAGCTTACGGTGCAGGTGGCAGCCAGGCTGATCCTGGATATGCTGATCGCCCGGTTCCCGTCGAAGTAGGTCGAGTCCCCGTCCACAGAGAAGGGGTCCGGGCGTTTCTGCGACTGGCAGGTTAGATCATGATGTTCATTTCGCGGGCTATGGTCTCGCCAAGGGCGCGGTCCCCTGAAATCTCCACCTTGCCTATCGCGATGGTGTCCGCAGGATCCCAACGGCCGCAGCAGAGACAGAGAAAGGTCTCCACGTCCATTATCAGCGCCGTGTTGGGCGAGTCCGGGGCCGTTGGCAGAGGGTTGGCTCTGGCTCCCTGCATGGCGATGGGCAGTACCCGGCCCGCCGCTCCGGTAACCTCTACGACAACGGTAGTCCCGTCGGGCGGCTGGACTCTTCTGCCGACGATGTACGGGACGGCCATCGCCATCCTGCCCACCGAATGCTCGGCAACCGGCCCTTCCAGATCGCCGGAGATGCCAACGGCGCGGCGCATGTCCTGCTCGTGGACCCAGGCGTCGAAGATTCGGATCGCCAAATAGTCCCTCTGAGTGCCGGGACCGATGGGCGTTTGTGCCGCGGCGTCAAAGTCACTCGGCTCCATTGCCTTCAGGACTTTCAACCGTTCCCCGGTGACTTCCCGGAAGTCGTCCAGCACCTCCGCTCCGGACCAGGAACGCCGGTAGTCGATGACGACCTCGTTATTCGCCCCTACCTCGTTCTTGATGTGGGGCAGCTCAGGGACTGTGTGGTCTGGCTTGGGACGGCCCAACAGCCCGTTTTCGCTGCCCGCCAGGTGGGAAAGCTGGTCCTGGACCGACCACCCAGGGCAATCAGTCACGGTCTTCCACTGAATCTCACTGAACCCGGAGCAAAGTGCATCAATGGACCGCCACGCCGCCTCCATGGTGTCTACCAACTGCTGATCGCTCATCGTCAAATGTTCCTCTTCCCGGTTTCTAGACGGCTCCTATGCGGTCCCCTGTTCTTCTTGCCGCCGACGTGTTTCCCGGCCGGTAATCAAATGTGTCGCTTCGTCCACGCTCATGCGGCCCACCGGTCCCGAGGCGTACATTGCCCCCAGTACGACGCCTCCCCTGCCCAGAAGAAATTCGGCCGGTTGGATGAACCCGCCACGGTCGTCGGACCACCACGCGCCCATGGAGCCGGCTTCCTCTTTGGTCACACCGTATCCGACAGGATAGCTCAGGCCCTTCCCGGCCATCTCCTTGGCGTGGTCGAGGTCGTCGACGCTGGCCGCCAAGACGGTGACCCCCAACTCGGTGAGTTGAGACTTGGAAGCCTCCCATTCGGCCAACTGCCGAACACAATACGGTCACCAATGTCCCCGGTAGAAGAGTAGCGCGGTATACCGCGACGGAGCCTGTTCGGGCAATGTGATCTGCCCGCCGTCGATCAGGTTGAAGGTCAAAGAAGGAAACCTTTCACCCTGTTGTAGTTTGTCACCCATGGCATTCCTCCCGGGACGTGAAATCGCAGCGTTGATTTTCGTCTGCCAGTCGCCAGAATCCATGATACCCAGGGCGTGTAAATGGGGCAAGCGGAGCGCCACTTTCGCTAGTGGTCCGTGCCCGGCGGTCAGTTCCCCCTAACCCCTTAAAGACCCCAGCAAAGACCCCGGCAACGAAGGCTATATTGCTTGACACTCATCACGGGCTTTTGCTAGCATTCGCCGCGTCGTGAGGCGATGTATCTCAAGAACCACGCTGCGGAGTAAGCGTCCGCTCGATTCCCGCTAGCCACTGGGAGTTGAGAGACTAGAGGTCCCGTAGAGAATTCCATGGTCAACATGGACCCTGGGCCCACACTACCGGAGATGTTCGACAGGTACAAAGGCCTGGTCGAAGATGAACTTACCCGCTGCGTGCCCGGTACGGACGAGGCCGGACCCTACCTCCTGCTCCGCTACCATCTCGGCTGGGTCGGCAGTGACGGCATCCCGGCCGCGACTCCTCTCTCCCAAGGGAAAGCGCTGCGGCCAACCCTCTGCCTGTTCGCGTGTGAAGCCCTCCAGGAAGACCCCACCAGGGCGTTGCCGGCGGCGGCGGCGTTGGAGCTGATCCACAACTTTTCCCTGATCCATGACGACATCCAGGACATGGATGTGGAACGCCGCCATCAAGCGACGGTCTGGTCCATCTGGGGAATACCCAAAGCCCTGGTCGCGGGCAACGCTCTGCACACCATAGGAGACACCGCCCTGCTCGGCACTTCCCGGAACGAAGTCCCGGCGGACACAGTGCTCAGGGTTTCCCAGATTTTGACCGACAGCTACCTGGAGATGATCCAGGGCCAATGTCTCGACCTGGAGTTCGAGACCAGCACCAAGATCTACACTGAAGACTATCTCCAGATGATCGCCTACAAAACTGGCGCGCTGATTCGCAGCGGCCTGCAGATCGGGGCGATCCTGGCAACCGACGATGCCGAGGTCTACGATGCCTTCTCCAGGTTCGGTAACGGCCTGGGCCGGGCGTTTCAGATCAGGGATGACTACCTTGGGATTTGGGGGAACGAGTCCACCACCGGCAAGGCGACGGGAAACGACATCCGCAGAAGGAAAAAATCTTTTCCGGTGGTGTATGCCTTCAGCGAGGCCAGGGGGCAGTCGCTGGCCGACCTGAACCGAATTTATAGCCAAGAGGAGCTGGACGACCGGGACGTGGAGCGGGTGCTGGAAGTGTTGGAGGAAGTGGGAGCGAGGGAGCAGTCGCAGGTCCTGACCGAAGCCAGCGCCGAAGATGCTCTTGAGGCCCTTAGACCCGTGCCGCTGCCGGACTGGGCCAGGAAGGAAGCCGAAGACTTGGTCGATTTTCTCTCTCGCAGGCAATACTGATGGCAAAATTGAAGACTAGGCCAAACTCGGATAACGGACCTATTCAGGCCGGTCGCGCCCAACGGCCCCTGGAGCTATCGGTACGGCTCGCCTGGTACATCTTGAAAAACCGGGTGAAGGGCCGCAAGCGGTTCCCGCTGGTAACCATGCTCGAGCCCCTGGAGATGTGCAACCTGGCCTGTATCGGCTGCGGGCGCATCCGGGAATACAAGTCCGTCTTGGACAAAATGATGCCCGTGGACGAGGCGTTGAGCGCCGTCCGGGAGTCGGGAGCGCCGATTGTGTCAATCGCGGGAGGAGAGCCCACGATTCACCCCCGCATCGACGAAATCATCAATAAGTTGGTGGCGCAGAAATACTTTGTCTTCTGCTGCACCAACGGGCTCTTGTTGGAGCGTATGCTCGATAAGATTCCCCCCTCCAAGTACTTCTGCTGGGTTGTACACATGGACGGCATGGAGGAAAAACACGACGAGTCGGTTGCCAGAAAGGGCGTGTTCAAGCGCGCCGTTGAGGGTATCGGCCTGGCCCTTGAGCGAGGCTACCGGGTCTGCACAAACACCACGATATTCCGCAACAGTGACGTGGAAGACCTACGAGAGATGTTCCGCATGGTCGGTGAGATAGGAGTCGAAGGCTCGATGATCTCGCCGGGCTACGATTTCGAGGACGCGCCGGACCAGGACCTTTTCCTGACCCGCCGCGAGTCGCGGACCATCTTCCAGAACTTGCTGGACCCGGCCCACACAGAAGGTATCAAGTTCTACAACAACCCTCTCTACCTCAATTTCCTGAAGGGTGACAGGGAATACCAATGCACCGCCTGGTCAAACCCGACCTACACGGTGATGGGGTGGCGTAAGCCTTGCTACCCGCTGGCCGACGAGCATGTGCAGGACGTAAACGAGCTATACGACGCTGGCCTGTGGGACCGCTTCGGTGTCGGCAAAGACCCTCGCTGCGCCAACTGCATGATGCACTGTGGGTTCGAGTCGGCCACCATCTTCCAGGCCGTGACCACTCCCAAGGACTGGGCCACCCTTATCAAGTCCGGCGCCGCCCATAAGGGTGGGATCACCGCCGGGTAAGGTCTGACACCCCGTGTTAGCAATTGTCGCCAGCATGGAGCGCGAACTGGCCAGATTGCGCGCTTTGCTAACCCGGCAGGACGGCGCCAGTTGGGACCGTCCCGACCTTGATGTGATAGGGATCGGGAAAGCCAACAGCCAAAGCAACATCAGGGCCGTTTTGGACCGTCATTCCCCGGAAGGTGAGTCAGGAAACGTCGATGGACTGCTCTTATTGGGCTTCGCTGGAGCGGTTGACCCCTCCTTGGAGACGGGACGCTTGGCGCTTCCGAGTCAATTCCATCTCGACATCGACCCTCCCACCGAATCCAGGTCCGCTAGCAGTCTGATGCTTGACCTGGGTCTAAGATGCGCCTCCGCATTGGGGATGGAAGCCTCCCAGGGCGGCTCGTTGACCGTCGATAGACTAATTGCGGCCTCCCCGGAGAAATTGGAGTTGGCGCACCGCTACCCAGTGGCTTCGGTCAACATGGAAGACTATTGGGTCGCCGAGGCCGCCGCTGAAGCTAGAGTGCCATTCCTGTCGGCCCGCGTGATTCTCGACGTGGCTGGACAGGACCTTCCCGGTTACCTGTCGACGTTTTCACGTTCCCGTAGCAGGGCGGTCCTCGGGGCTCTCTCCAAACCCTGGAGGGTCCCGGCGCTGATTCGGATCGCCCGTCAAATGCGCCAATGCCAGAGAGTCCTGACACGGTTCGCGATATCCTACCTCGACCTGTGGGACCGGAACACGACTCGGGGCCGGGGGACCGAAATCGCCGGAGCCGTGCGGTAACTCCTGAGAATCGGATGAAGGTCCTGGTTACCGGCGCAACGGGGTTCATCGGGGGCAACCTGGCCAGGCTGCTCAGCAAACGCGGATACGAGGTTAGGGCGTTGGTCCGGCCTGGCAGCAACACATTAGCAATCGACGGCACAGGGGTCGAGCAGACTTCCGGGGACATTCTCGACCCGGACTCAGTGCGCAGGGCCGTGCGAGGCTGCGAGGCCGTATTTCACTGTGCCGCCTCGTACACCTTCTGGACGCGGGACCCAGGAATGGTCTACAGGACCAACGTTGAAGGGACGCGCAACGTGTTAGAGGCGGCAGCCAGGGAGCAAGTGTCCCGGACCGTATACACCAGCACCGTTTCCACCGTTGGGTATTCGGGATCGGGGCTGGCAAACGAGCAGTCCCCGGTGAATCAAGGCCACCTGGTGGGTCATTACAAACGGTCGAAATACCAGGCCGAACAGGTGGCTTTGGACATGGCCGCCCAGGGATTTCCCGTGGTTATAGTGAATCCAACCGCGCCGGTGGGGCCCTGGGACGTGAAACCCACGCCTACAGGTAGAGTGTTGGTCGATTTTCTCAAGAGACAGATGCCGGCGTACCTGGAAACCGGGCTAAACCTGGTGGACGTGAGAGACGTCACCGCCGGACACATACTCGCAATGGAGAAAGGGAAACCGGGTCACCGTTACCTGCTTGGCAATCGGAACGTGAGCCTGAAGGAGCTGTTTGCAATCCTCCAGCGCGTCACCGGACTCAAGGCCCCCTGGTTCAAGATTCCCTACTGGTTGGCCGTCACCGCCGGATACGTGGACCAGGCGGTCGAAGGCAAGCTAATGGGGCGGGAACCACGGGTCCCCTTGGAAGGGGTGAGAATCGCGAAAGAGCCTATGTATGTCGATTGCGGTAAAGCCGTCAGGGAATTGGGCCAGCCCCAGAGTCCGCTTGAGGCCGCGTTGGAGAACGCGGTCAAGTGGTTCCGTGACTATGGTTACGCCCCGGCGCGGGTCGCGTGAAATTGAACGGCAGCCAGCACGATAGCAGCCCTGCTCCTGCCAGGGACAAGTTGCGGGATGCGCTGCGCGGCGCTATCAGCCGGTCGCAGGGGTTCTTCCGCGCCAACCAGTATGGCGACGGCTATTGGTGGGGGCGGCTGGAGTCGAACCCCACGATGGAAGCCGAATACCTGATGTTGTCCCTGTTCCTCGGCAAGAAGAATACGGAACGGTGGGACAAGATCCGGCGCTCCATTCTGAACGCCCAGCGGGAAGACGGCTCCTGGGGCCTTTACTACGGCGCTCCGGGAGACCTGAGCACGTCGGTAGAATGCTATTACGCGCTGAAGCTGGCTGGTGTCCCCGCGGACTCTGACGAAATGACCCGGGCCCGGGAGTTCATCCTGTCCAGGGGAGGTGTTCCCAGCGCGCGGGTTTTTACAAAAATTTGGCTGGCCCTTTTCGGTCAATGGGACTGGAGGGGCCTACCCCACATGCCTCCGGAAATGATCCTGGTGCCGCCCTATTTGCCCTTTAGCGTCTATGACTTCGCCAGTTGGGCTCGGCCCACGGTAGTGCCGATGCTCATCCTTCTGAGCCGTCACCCAACCTGCCCGGTCCCGGAATGGGCCAACCTGGACGAGTTGTTCCCACAACCCCGCCAGGAGACAGACTACTCTCTGCCAAAACCCCGTTGCGGCTGGGGTTGGGCCAAGTGCCTCTATCTCCTCAACCGGGCCCTGGGGTTATACCAACAGCTCCCGATCCATCCCTTCCGCCGGACCGCTGAACGCAAGGTCGTGGACTGGATTCTTTCTCACCAGGAGGCCAACGGAGGTTGGGCCGGTATTCAACCGCCGTGGGTCTACTCCCTGATCGCCCTGCACCACATGGGATTCTCTTCCGACCATGAGGTAATTGAAAAAGGGTTCAACGGGCTGAACGACCACGTCGTTGAGGACGCGGAGACCCTGTTCCTCCAAGGCTGCATCTCCCCGGTGTGGGATACATGCCTTGCCCAGATTGCTTTGCTGGCCTCGGGAATCAACCCCGACGATCCTATGGTCCAGAAGTCGACCCGCTGGTTGATGGACCAACAAATTCTGGAGCCGGGCGACTGGCAGGTCCGGGCCAAACACGTCGAACCGGGCGGATGGGCCTTCGAGTTTAACAACGACCAGTACCCCGACATCGACGATACCGCCGAAGTCATCATGGCCCTGGATATGGCCCGGTTGGGACCCGAAGAGGAGCCCCGCCGGGAGGAATCCATTAGGAGGGGCGTGAACTGGGTGTTGGCCCTCCAGAGCAACAACGGAGGATGGGGCGCGTTCGACAAAAACAACAACCACACATACATTAGCAGGCTCCCTTTCTCCGATTTTGGCGAGGTGTTGGACCCCAGCAGCGTTGACGTAACGGCCCACATCCTGGAGATGCTTGGAAAGCTGGGATATCAGCGGGACTTCCCGGCGGCCCGCCGGGCATACGAATACATCCGGCGGGAGCAGGAAGAAGACGGATCGTGGTTTGGCCGTTGGGGAGTCAATCACGTCTACGGCGTGGGCGCGGTCTTGCCTGCGCTTGCCGCCGTGAACGAGCAGACCGGCCAGCCCTACATCCGCCGCGCCGTGGACTGGTTGCTGTCCCACCAAAACGACGACGGCGGCTGGGGAGAGAGCTGCGGCTCCTACGTGGACCCTTCGCTGCGGGGGGTGGGACCCAGCACAGCCTCTCAGACCGCTTGGGCGCTCATGGCATTGATGGCTGCGGGAGAACACGAACATCCGGCTCTCCACCGGGGGGCGGGTTACCTCACACAGACCCAGAACCAAGACGGCTCTTGGGACGAACCCTACTTCACGGGGACTGGGTTTCCGGGCTACCGGCAAGGGGAGCCGCCGAAGCGAATGCCGGGGCCTGGTGAATTCGGGTTTCAAGGGCTGGATATGCCCGCCGGGTTCATGATCAATTACCACATGTACCGTAACTATTGGCCGCTGATGGCGCTGGGGCGCTACTCCAGGTTGTTGCGTTCCCAGGACGGCCCTCGTCGGGCCCATGGCGCGGGCAAGAATCAGGGAATAGCCTCGCCAACGAAGGGAATCCATTGATATGAAAACGAAGTCTTTTTGCCTCCAGATAAACACCGAGCAGGCCCCACAGTTCATAGACATCACCGACTGGGTGTCCGAAAGCGTGTCAGAGTCGGGAGTCTGCCACGGGTTCGTCGTCGTGTATTCTAAACACACCACGGCGGCGGTCAAAATCAACGAAAACGAGCCGCTGCTTCTGGAGGACATGAAGAACTTCCTGGAGAAAATCTCCCCGCGCCACGCGGGGTACCGGCACAACGATTTCAGCGTCCGGACGGTCAACATGACCGAAGAGGAGTCGTCCAACGGTCACGCCCACCTTCAGCATCTAATCATGGGCACCAGCGAGACCGTACCGATCATCGATGGTATGATGCAGTTCGGACCCTGGCAAAGCGTCTTCTTCGTCGAGTTGGACCATCCGCGGGCCAGGGAAGTGATGGCCCAGGTAGTCGGCGAATAGAACAACCTCATGTGGCAGGAGAGGGCGGTGTCGTGACCGACCTTGAGCTAGGCTACGAAGAAGGCCGGGCCGTAACCCGCCGCGAAGCCAAGAATTTTTACTACGCGATATTGACCTTGCCCGCCGCGCAACGCCGCGCCATCTGCGTGGCCTATGCCTTCTGCCGCTATTGCGACGACGCCGTAGACGCCGAGACTTCCACCGAAGAGAAGCTGTCCCGGCTTGCCCAGCTCCAAAGAAGCCTCGACGGAGCATATTCCGGCGAGTCCGACACCTCCCTGTCTCTGGCATTGGCGGACGTTGCCAGGACCTACGACGTACCTCAAGAATATTTCAACGAACTGCTCCGGGGCATGGAGCGGGACCTGGTGCAATACCGTTACCGGGACTTCGAAGACCTCCGCGAATACTGCTACCAAGTGGCCTCAGTGGTGGGCCTGATATGCCTCCAAATATTCGGATACAAGGACCCCGGCGCGAAGGCTCACGCGATAGACCTGGGAATCGCCATGCAGTTGACCAACATCGCCCGGGACGTGGGCGAAGACCTGGAATTTGGCAGAATCTATTTGCCCCAGGACGAAATCGCCCGCTTCGGGTACTCGGAAGAGGAGATGACGCAGGGTATCCTGAACGAGGCCTTCTTCAATCTGATGACCTTCCAAGCCCAACGTGCCAGGAGCTATTACAAGAGCGGCTTCGAACTCCTGCCCTACCTGCCACCCCGGACCCGGGCCTGTCCCGCCGTCCTGGGTCAGGTCTACAGCAAACTGCTCGAACACATCGAGGCTTCCGGGTTCGACGTGCTGCATCGGCGGATCTCCCTGACCACGCCGGTCAAGGTGCGTGTCCTGGCCCAGACCTGGTTGACCACCATCCTCCCCCTTGGCAACAGGTAGCCGTGACCGGCGGCGTTTTCCCCTGCCTTACGTTCTGGTCCATCTCCGGGAGCAGAGCCTGAGATGCGAGCGCTGGTCCTCGCCCCCATGACCCCAGACTCGTTGGACGCATTGAATGAGCTGCTTCCGGTGACCTACGAAAGTTGGACCGATACTCAGCAGCTGGCCGACCCTGAAGAACTCGCCGCGCGAATCGAGGCCGAAGGCGTATCGGTCCTGGTCGTAGAGGCCGACTTTTTGCCCCAGGAGCTTTTCCAACAAGCTCCCAATCTGCGGCTAGTCGCGGTCACCCGCACCGACGTGGCCCACGTGGACCTGGCGGCGGCCTCCAGGTGCCGCGTGGCGGTGATCAACGCCCCGGGAAGGAACGCCCAGGCTGTCGCGGAATTGACGATTGGTCTGATGCTGGCTTTGGCGAGGAAGATCCCCAGCATGGACGCCAAGATCAAGGCGGGCCGCTGGCGGTCGCCCGTCGCTCCTTACATTGCCATGCAGACCTGCGAGCGGGAACTTGGAGGGAAGACTCTGGGTGTCCTGGGCCTGGGGTCGGTGGGCCGCAGAGTCGCGAGGCTGGCCGAGGCCTTCGACATGAGCGTGTTGGCATACGACCCCTACCTCGAAGAGGCGTCGGACACACTGTCGGCCAAGCTGGTGGCCACCTTGGCGGAGTTGACCCGCGAGTCAGACTACATCTCAGTCAACGTCCCCGGCGGCCCAGCCACTCGAGGGTTGTTGGGCCGGGAGGCAATTGAGGCCATGAAATCAGGCTGCCGCATCGTGAATACCAGCGCCTACTCGGTGTTCGACGAGAGGGCTCTAGTGGATGCCCTGCGTTCCGGTCACCTGGGAGGCCTTGCCCTGGACGTGTTTGAGACTCATCCCGTCGCCCCAAACAGCCCACTCCTAGGCCTGGAAAACGTGGCGCTGACCCCGCATGTGGGCGGCGCGACCCAGGAGACGGTTGCCCGCCACTCGCGGATGATATTGGATGACATCGCCCGGTTCCTTCGAGGAGACAGGCCGCAAAACCTGGTGAATCCAACGGTCTGGAACAACTTTGGCTAAATACGTCCTGGGTCTCGACTTCGGCACCTCGACCCTCCATTGTCTACTGGAAGACGACCGGGAACGGGTCGTCGCCCAGGCTGAAGCGCCCCTGGACTACTTTTGCCCCGAAGGCGGACCGCCGCTGGCCCGCGAGTTTGACCCTGAAAGAGTCTGGGCGGCGTTGGGCTCGCTAGTGCGGCAGGTATGCGGCGCAGGCAAAGTGAACGCCAGGCAGGTCTCGGCCATCGGTCTTACAAGCCAGGGTCAGGGAACGGTGCTGCTGGACAAGAATGGTAAGGAATTGTACTGCGGCCCGAATATCGACCTTCGCGCTGTGTTTGAAGGGGCAAGTCTGGACGAGCAGGCCGGAGAAGAAATCTACCGTCTAACGGGGCACTCTCGTTCGATGCTCACGGCCCCTGCCAGGTTGAGATGGTTACAGGCACACCAACCGGGCGCGGTTGAAGCCGCGGGCGCGGTCCTACCAATAGCTGGCTGGATGGCGCGGCGAATGACGGGACAGGGCCGAGGCTCTCCCGGACTCGGTTGCGGCCTCGGCATTTCAGGACTCGATGGACACGGTGATATCGCGCCGTTGCTCCAAAGGTTGGGATTTCCGGGCGAGTTGTTGCCGCATCAGACCGAAGCCGGGGCTCCCTTCGCCGCCCTGACGCCGGGGATTGGCGAAGATTGGGGCATACCCGGAGGCACGCCCGTTACCCTGGCGGACGCGGATAATTTGGCGGGCATCATGGGGATGGGGCTGGCCTCCCCCGGAGAGACGGGGATACTTTTGGGCTGGAGCGGCAGCGTCCAGATTTTGACCGAGTCGGCCAAGTTGGACACTGAACTTAAGCGCACTTGGGTAGACCCCTACCCGTTGCGCGGCCTCCGCACCGTCCAGGCGAACCTTGGAGACGTGGGGCGGGGTTATAGCTGGCTACTGCGCACCATCGGCGGTGGGCTCACCTACGCCGAGGCCGAGGTACTGGCCGCCCAGGCATCCCCTGGGAGCGATGGGGTGGTCACCATCTTGGGCCCCGGCCCGCTTACGGCGCCCAACGCCGGGCTGAGACTCGGAGGGATCATATTTCCCACTCCGTTGACATTTCAAGAGGCGGACACCGGCCAGATTATCCGCAGCTACCTAGAAAGCGTTGCCTACAGCGCAAAAGCGAACCTGGAGACCGCATCACAAGTATCTGGGCATGACGCTCCCAGGGTCTACCTGGGAGGCGCGCTCAGCCGCAGCGACGTGCTGGCGGAAACCCTTTGTTCGCTGCTGGAAACGCCCATCTACCGGAGCGTCAACCCCCAAGTCAGCGCGCTGGGCGCTTGTGGCGCGGCCTGGGCCGCCGCGGACCGGTACCGGGATATCTGCGAGGCTGTGAGGTCCCGGCGGCCTGAGTTCGATGTGTTTGAGCCCGACCCCGCGCTGACGGTGGAATACCGGCAGCACTACCGGAGATGGCTCGACATCTACGCCCAGGTCTCTCCCCCGCGCTGAACCCAAATGGGGCGTATATTAAACTAGACCTTGAACAGGTGGAGCCCTGTTCGCCAATATTCTCAGACCATCCCCCTCCCTCAAAACGATGCTGCGAGAGCAACGGGCAGGACTGTTGAAATTGGATCTTCACGACCGATTGACTTCGGGCTAAGGAGACAAGATTGGACGGATGGGAAGACCAGCGGCTGGAGCTGCACGCGGCCTGCGAAGAAATGTACCGGCGCGGGCTGGTGGGGGCTTACAGCGGCAACGCTAGTCTCCGGCTTGAAGGCGACTTGGAGGAAGGGTTGCTGCTGGTGACGCCTACCCAGCGTCCCTATTACCGGCTGCGGCCCGAAGATCTGGTGGTAGTAGACCTCTCCGGGGAACCTGTGTCCGACGGTCTCGCGCCTTCCTCCGAGACCGCATTGCATCTGGAGATTTACCGCACCAGGGAAGATGTTGATGCCGTGGTCCACACCCACTCACTCTGCGCCTCAGCCGCCGCGGTAGCCGGCCGCGAAGTCCCACCGATCGTTGATGAGATGGTCTTTCACATTGGCGGCGGGATTCCCATCGGGGATTACGCCTTCCCCGGCTCCCCTGAGCTGGCGCTAATCGCCGCCCGCACCATGGGAGAACGAAACGCCGTATTGCTGCGCAATCACGGGGTAGTGGGAGTGGGCGGCGGGATTTGGGACGCCCTGGAAATATGCGACCTTGTGGAAAGGGTAGCCCAAATCTTTGTACTGGCCCAGGCGTTCGGTCCGGGTGGGGCAAACCCGCTGCCACCGGATATAATAGCGGTAGAGCAGGAACTATTTAGGATGCGCCGCCGGGCTTCCGGCGGTTAGCGCCTAGACTACAGGACTGGCCTACATCCGTCTCTGACGCGCAGGCCCAGTCTTCTACAACCTTAATTAGGACGGTCCTACGTCCGGGAGCGGCGGATGCTATCGGTCCCCACCTTTTTGCTGCGGAAACTCTACATGCGAGGCACCTTGCGAAACACGGCCGCCGGGTTCGAATTTCGGCTGCGCAACGACCTGGGTTCGGGCTACGCAGAGGAGATGGTCCCCCTGACCTTGGATGGTCAAGAACTGCCCCTGGAGTCTTGCTTCTTCTCCACACAGGAAGAGACCCGGCGCTTTGACCAGGTAACCAAACAGGACCCCTTCTGCCTGGTGCTCCACTGCGAGACATCGGTGATGGCGGAAAACGTCTCACTGTCCGACGGCGCCCACCGCCTAGAATTGGGCTTCCGAGTCCCTGGACTGGGAGTGCTCCGGTTCGACTTCGAGGACCTCGCCGCCCAGCAGGGGGAACCGGGGCTGGCTGGATGAACGAGCCTCCCAAGGCTGTGGCCGTAACCGGTTCGTCGGGCTTCGTCGGCGCACGGCTACTACGCACCCTGGAGGACGAGGAAGAAATCGGAAAACTGGTGGCGATAGACTCCCTGCCGCCACCGGCCCCGGTACATAACATGGCGGCGTTCCGAATGGACGTCACAGGTCCCATCGCCGAAATACTGGTCCGCCACCGTGTGTCCACCATGGTCCACCTGGCCTTCATGTACGGCCGAGGTAGAACCCGTCGGGAGATCAACGCCGTTAGGCAAGCCAATTTGGATGCCTTGGGGCACGTGTTGGACGCCTGCGTCAAAGCGGGCGTTGACCACATAATCTACCTGAGCTCCCACACCGTATATGGAGCCCGCCCCGACAACCCAATTCCCTTGACCGGCGACGCACTCACGCGCCCCTTGGCCGATTTTCCCTACGGTTACGATAAGTACCTTTCAGAACAGCTTCTGGAGGAATTTGCCGTCCAACACCAGGACAAGGTTGTGTCCGTGCTGCGCTCTTGCGTAGTCCTGGGACCGTCCACCGACAACCGCATGGCCGAAGGGCTCTTCCGCAAGTGGTTGCTTGGCGTCTCCCACGACAACCCGCCGATGCAGTTTGTGTATGAAGACGACCTGGCAAGGGTGATGACCATGTTCATCAAACAAAGACTGCCTGGGGTCTTTAACGTTGCCGCGGATGGAGTAGTCTACTATGAGGAGATGGCCAATATCCTGGAGAGCAACCTCATTCGTCTGCCGGCATTCTTGGCCTATCCGTTGGTCCAGCTATCGTGGGTCATGGGAGTCCAGCGGGACGCGCCATCAGTTGGGCTGAACATGGTGCGATACCCAATCATTATGAGTACGGCGAAGCTTCAAGACGCCACCGGGTACCGGTTCCGGAACACGTCACTGGACGCTCTGAGGGCTTTCGCGAATTACCGAATGCCCGAAGAACGCTTGGCTTAGTCAATTGCCAAATCCTAAAGTAATCATCGACACCGACCCGGGTGTGGACGACGCCATTGCGATCCTGATGGCGCTTGCTTGCCCATCCATCGACCTGGTGGGAATGACCACCGTCGGAGGCAACGTGCCGCTGGCCCGCGGAACACGTAATGCCCTCGCGCTGCTGGAGTATGCGGGACGCACCGGAGTGCCCGTGGCCGCCGGAGCGGCGCGCCCGTACCGGGGTCGGTACCGCTACTCTTACGGGTTTCACGGACGGAACGGGCTCGGACGGAGACTGCCCAACCCGGTCACCCGGCCAATCGAGGCCGGGGCCGCCGACTTCCTGGCCGAGACGCTAACGACGGTCACGGACGGACTCACTGTCATCGCGCTGGGCCCTCTAACCAACCTGGCCATGCTGTTGGAGAGACACGCCGCGTCGCTGGAAGGTCTGAAATCGCTGGTGGTCATGGGTGGGGCGGTCGATGTCCCGGGCAACGTCACGACCCGTGCGGAGTTCAACATCTGGAGCGATCCATACGCCGCCGACTTGGTGCTATCCCGGCTGTCTCCGGTTACCCTGGTCGATCTTGGGGCCTGCCGCCAGGTGGCGATCAACCGTGAGGATGCGGGACGGATCAAACCCACGCACCGTCTGGGCAGACTGGCCTCGCAGATCCTCGCCAACTGGTTTAGCCGGCGTCCCGACCGCGAGAGATTCGAGTTCTACGACCCTCTGACGGTCGCGGCGGCACTCGATCCTGAAGTTATGACAACGCGCCACACCGGGTTAAGAGTCGAGTGGAAGGACGAGGAGCTGTTGGGGGCCACTGTTCCGGAGAGCGGCAACCCTCCCGTGGCGGTTAGCGGCCGGGTAGACTCAGGGCGGTTCTTTGAATTGCTGGAGGAATTGCTGGAGTTTCGAGTTGGTCCGTAGCTAGTCCGGAATCCGCCGATCAGGCCGATCAGTCGGTTGACGCGGGTGCAAAAACCGCAGCGGCCGCCGCTATGACGAGTCCCCCAGCGATGGCCGCCATCGGCATCCACAGAGCGTCCTCTCCTTGGGCCGCATACACGAAGACACCGATTAACCCAAATGCCCACAAGCTGGCCTCCCTGAATCCCAGGACCAATCTGGCCCCCAGATACAAGCAGGCAAGGCCGCTCAACGCTATCCAACTCCACGACAGCGGTGCGGGAATCCAGCCATAAATCGGGATGCTGACCAAAGCGAACCCCGTCCACGCCCTCGGGAACAGGTCGAAAGCCAGATGGACCGCCACTCCAAGGAATACGCCCATTGCGAACCAACGGAACGGTATGGAATGGGTGTTCGAGGCGGCCAGGTAGAGGGCAACGGGGGCCAGCAGGCCATGGGTCAGGATGGACCGGTGCCGCAGAAAGCCAACCCTTTGGTCGATGTCTGGGAAATATTCGCCCAAATAGAGTCCCGCTATCAGAGCGGGAAACGCGACCAGGAATATCATACGGCGTGGTTCGGCTACCGGAGGGCTATCCCGCGTCACTCAAAATCTGCCGGAATCCGGGGTCGTAGGAGACGGTCCAGCCCAACTCTACCTGGCGCTCCAGCGAGACCGCGCCGGGCGTTGTGGCTCCTATGGGCTGTTCGCCGATTGCGCCTTCATCCGCGAGGGCTTGAATCTCGGCAGCATCCAGGCCCATTACCTCGCCCAGCACGTATTCGTTACCCTCCCCCAGCATAGGAGCGGGGCCGCGCACCTTGACTTCGGAGCCGGACAGCTTCCATCCGCGCCCCAGGTACTCCCGCCTGCCCAGCCCGGTTACCTCAGGATGGTCGGCAGGCTCAAAGAGCCGCCGCTCCCGAATGTGCGGGTCGGTGAGAAGGCCCCTGGCGTTTAACACGGGGCCGGCGGGGACGCCGACACCCTGCAAACGCTCCATCACCTGATATTGGTCCTGGGTTGCGGTCCACGCCGAGACTATGGCGTCCAACTCCCTTTGGCGTTGCAGGCGTGATTTGGCATCGGCAAACCTGGTGTCCACGGCTAATGAAGGATTCTCCATCGCTTGACACATGGCAGCCCAGTCTGAATCGGTCCGCACGGCGATAGCTACCCATTCGTCGTCGCCCACGCAGGGATAGCAACCGTGGGGGGCCATCGACTCATGCCGGTTTCCCATGCGGCGGGTGCGCCTCCCGTTGAAAGCGTAGTCGAGAACGCCTTCGCCGACAAAGGAGACTCCCACCTGGTACATGGCCAGGTCTATCCACATCCCCTTGCCGGTACGGGAGCGGTGCATCAACGATGCCAGCACGGCCAACTCCGCGGTCAGACTGGCGAGGAAGTCGGAGTATGAATTGCCGATCTTGTTTGGGACGTTCGCCGTCGGTGGTGCGCCTTCGCCATCAGTCGTGATGTAGCCCATGAATGCGCCGGTGCCGTGGGTGGGTTCCAGGGCCGATGCCATCGCCCCAAAATTGGACCATGGGCCGGAGTGTCCATAACCCGTGTTCGACACCATTATCAGGTCCGGCTTGACCGCTTTCAGGTTCGCGTAGTCCAGGCCAAAGCGTCCCATCACCCTGGGCGTGAAGTTTTCCATGACCACGTCACTGAGGCGCACAAGCCTCTTCAGCACTTCGATGGCCGCTTCGGAGCGCAGGTCCAGGGTCAGGCTGCGCTTGCCCCGGTTCAGGGTTTGAAAAGTACCGCCCCGTTCCCAATACAGCTCTCCGGGATCGTTGTCCGGGTAGGGTCCATTAAGTATGCGGGTTGTGTCCATGAACCGGGTGTCGCAGGTGTCTACCTTGATGACCTCCGCTCCCAGGTCGGCCAGATAGGAGGCCGCGAAGGGCATGGCGAAGACCCGGCTCAGGTCAATGACGCGGATTCCCGCCAGGGGCGCATCGTCCATCAGATGACCTCCGCTCCCAGCAAGCTGGCAAGTAGTCCGACTCCGTACCCCAAGTCCTCCCGGTAGACCTCCCGGTTGTGCTGCCCGAGGAGAGGAGCGGGGTATCGAACGTCGAAGCTGCCTTCGGACAGCCGAGGCCCCATACCCGGATATTCGACTTTACCCGCCGCCGGATGGTCCACTTCCACGAAGAAGCCTCGCTCCCGCAGGTGGGGACAGTCGAACAGGTCTCCGGCGTCCTGGGCCATGCCGAAGACGAGCCGCCTTTCGCCGGACGCCTGAAACAACGGCTTGCGGTCCCATTGGGCCAAACCCTCAACCAGCAGCGCCTTAAGCTCTTCTCCGAATTCAAGCCTTCCCGCTCCGGAGCCGAACCTCTCTTCGAGCAATGCCTCCTCACCGATAAGCTCCGCCACCACCGGCCAGGGTTGGGAACCCTGAATCGAAGGCACCACGTAGCCGTCGCGGGCGGGCATAAGCTCCTCGAATCCCGATCCTCGGACCTGGCGGCGGCCTTTAATCGCGCCCATGTAGTCGTAAAACGGCGCGGCCTGCACCAAGTGGGTTGCCAGGCACTCCACCACAGACACGTCCACCTGCTGTCCTTGTCCGGTGGCCATTCTGTGGAACAGGGCCGCGACGGTTGCGACGGCTGCATTGGCTCCGGCAACGTAGAGAGATTGGCTCAAGGCGTTGCGCAGCGGCTCGCGGTCCGAGTCCCCGGAATGGTACATGAGGCCGCTGATGGCGCAGGTTACGATGTCGGTCGCCGAAAAATCGCGGTAGGGGCCGCTGAGGCCGAAGGGGGTAATGGAAGTGACCACCACACCCGGATTGGACTCGCCCAGGGTCTTGAAGTCCAGTCCCAGGGCCTCCGACTCATTGGGCGGAAACCCCTGGACGACGACGTCCACGCTTCCCACCAAGTCGGACAACACTCCCCTGCCAGCGGCGGAACCGATGTCCAGCGTGATTCCCCGCTTGTTGGTGTTCAGGTAGAGAAACGGGATGCTCTTTTCGAGATGGGGCTCATCTCCCGCGAAGGGGCCCATGTGCCTAGCCGGGTCCCCCACGTTCGGCGGTTCCACCTTCACCACGTCGGCCCCGTAGTCCGCGAGAAGCCGGGAACAGAATGGGGCGGCTATCTCCGGGCCCAGGTCGAGCACCCTGATCCCTTCGAGGAGGCCGAGGGGCATTACTTCTCCACCTCCCACGTCAACGGCAGGGTTTGGCCGCGCTTAGGGAGAACGACGGTCCCGGTCCCCGAGGCGGTCTGCTCTCCGCGGCTGTTGCGCAACCTCACCTGGCAATGGACGTAGCCAAAACCGTCCTTCTCTTCCTTGCCCGTGACGTGGCCGGAGGCGGTTATCACGTCGCCGGGGTAGTCCATGCCCCGGTGTTCGACATAGAAACGCTTGAACCAGCCGTCTTCACCGGCGAAATCGGTCATCAACTGGCCCAGGTATTGATTCTTGAGGGAGCCGTTGACCACCACGTTGGCCAGCCCCTGGCGTAACTGTGCAAAGGGAAGGTCCCAGTGAATCCTGGCGTAGTTGCCGTTGGCCGCAGCCCAACGCACTAGGTGGGTGGTCGTCAGAGGGCCTTTCACGACCGGGGGCACTTCCATCCCCAGGTCGACATCCTCAAAGTGGCGCTGGGTCGTCGTGGTGGCTTCTGGCCGGGTAAAGACCTCAACCGGGCTGGGAGGAGAAACGTCGACGGTAACCAGACCATCGGTGGCGTTGACCGCCTCATCGGGGTCTTCGCCCGCTGGGAGGGCGCGGTGAATACTTACCCGGTGGGCCTGGTTCACCACATTGTCGTTCTGGTCGGTCTGGATTTCCTGGCGCACGACGAACACCAGCGGACCGGAGCGCCCCTGCTTCTCGTAGATGTCCAGGATACGGAACTTCCGGGTGATCCACAGGCCGACGAATGGCGGAGCCAAAAATTGCCAGTCCGCGCCGCCGTTTAGCCCGTAGCTGTTGAAGGGCAGCGGCACTTGAAAATGGGACTCTTGGCCCGCTCCGAAGTAACCCACGGGAGGGGCGATGTCCTTCCAGGTAGCCAACGGCGGGCAGAGTAGCGCCCCGAAACGGCTGCGCCCGGCGTGGTCCGTGTCCACGTAGAGCGGGTTGGGGTCTTGAATCGCATCGGCTACGTCGAAAGCCATCTCGTCGCTGATCGAGAAGCGGTTACGCTCCGGCTCGGTCTCTCGACCGATCAGGGCTCGGACCTCGTCCGTAATCAGGGATTCGGCCATGTGCTGGGCTCCTTCGGCAGAGGTATTTATTGTCAATCGCGCCAGCCGGTGTAGGTCCATCCAGCCAGGGCCAGTGCAGTTTAGCACAAGGCTGGCCGCCTATAGTACGTCCGGCTCTTATATAATGGCCGTGAGCAAACGGGACAGCGGAGGACATGATGGAGCTTAACGAATTCGTGGCGGATGCGTTGGACAAGGAGCGGGAGTTCCTGTTGGAAGCGGTGCAGGACTTGACCGCCGAGGAAATGGGCTGGCGGGCTGGACCGGAAGCGAATCCCATCGGCTGGATCCTATGGCACATGCTGCGTGTGGAGGACATGTGGTTCCAGTTCTTCATCCAGCGGCAGACGGAGATTTGGGAACGGGATGGCTGGAACGAAAAGTTTGGACTTCCCCCTCGGGACAATGGTTTCGGCCACACCCAGGAGCAGGTGGCCCAATTCCCCGCCCTGGACCTGGCAGAGCTTCTAAACTACGGCGAGGCCGTCCGCGCCGCGACGCTCGAATACCTCATAACGCTGACTGACGATGATTACCCGGTAGTACCGAGGGAGCAGCGTCCTGAGATGTCCATCGGAGCGATCTGCCGCCAGATCATCGGGGAGGTCTACCAACACGTCGGCCACATTGCATACCTGAAAGGATTGCTACGCGCCGGACAGGGGTAAGCGCCCGGTAATCTTAAAGGCCAGATTGTAGGAGAGTTATTACCCTAAAGGAGAAGGGTACGGTTAGGGCGTTTCTTTTATGCGCCTCTATGCGCCTCGCTTGGAGATAAACTCCTCAACACCGACTTCCAGGGCCGTCCAGGGCAGCAGGGCGCACTTTATCCGCACCGGGTATTGCCTGACGGCTTGAAGCGCCAGAAGGTCGCCCATTTCGGCGGCCTCATGGTCGGATAGCCGCCCCTGCATCATGCTTCTGACCTGGTCCGACAGCTCCTGTAACTCAAGAAGGGTTTTGCCCGTGGAGAGTTGGGCCATCATGGATGCGGAAGCCTGTATGATGGTGCAACCTTCCGACCGGGCGCTGGAGTTGGTCACTCGCCCTTCGGTGTCAAGCTCAAGTTGATAGACCACCCGGTCTCCGCAGAAGGGATTGAACTCCTCGGCCTCAACGTCCGGGGCTTCGAGAGGCTGGCGGTTTCTGGGGTTTCGGTAATGGTCGAGGACCATCTGGCCATAGAGGCCGTCGAGCGTTACGTCCGGAACGTCAGGCATGGTTCTGCGGGCAACCTCAGCCGAGGGGCGGCGGGGGAGGTGTTTACTCCGTGGTGACGGAGTCGGAGTCGGCGCCGCCTTTCAGGGCGGCCTTGAGCGTGTGCCAGGCAAGGATCGCGCATTTGATCCGAGTGGGGAACTCGGCGACTCCGGCCAAGCTCTCCAGGTCGTCCAGCGTATCGTAGTCGGGTTCTTCGCCGGGCTGGGTGAGCATCCGGTGGAATGCGTCAAATATCTCTTCGGCCCGTTCGACGCTGTGTCCCTTGATGCTCTGGGTCAGCATGGACGCGGAAGCCCTGGAAATAGCGCACCCGGAGCCCTGAAATCCGACGTCGCTGATGACGTCGCCGTCCAGCTTTAGGTACAACGCAACCTTGTCCCCGCACAACGGGTTATACCCGTCGGCGGAGCGGTCCGCGTCTTCCAACTTGTGGAAGTTGCGTGGCTTGCTGTTGTGCTCCAGAAGAATTTCCTGGTAAAGCTCGCTCAGATCGGACATTAGCTGAAGACCTCGATTGCCCGGTCGATGCCCTTGACCAAGGCATCTATCTCTTCCTTTGTGTTGTAAAGTCCCAGGGATGCTCTGGCCGTGGCGGGAATCCCAAACCGGTCCATGACTGGCTGGGCGCAATGATGGCCGGTCCGGACGGCGATGCCTTCCATGTCCAGAATAGTCCCGATGTCGTGTGGGTGGATACCCTCCATCACGAAGGAAAGCACCGCGCCCTTCTCTTTGGCCGTTCCTATTATACTCAGACCTTCAATGCTTGAAAGGCACTCCGTACCGTATTCCAAGAGTTCGTGCTCGTAGGCCTGGATGTTGCCCATCCCAAGGTTGGAGACGTAGTCAATCGCCGCTCCCAGCCCGATGGCTCCGGCGATGTCGGGGGTCCCGGCCTCGAACTTGTGGGGCAGGTCGTTGTAGATTGTCTTCTCAAAAGTCACCGACTTAATCATCTCTCCGCCGCCCTGGTAGGGGGGCATCGAGTCGAGCAATTCTGCCCTGCCGTACAGGACGCCAATGCCGGTCGGGCCGTACAGTTTATGACCGGAGAACGCGAAGAAGTCACATCCCAACTCCCGCACGTCGATGGTCATGTGCTGCACCGACTGGGCGCCATCCAGCAGCACGGGGACCCCCCGGCTGTGGGCCAAGTCGATGATCTCCTTGGCTGGATTTATGGTGCCAAGGGCGTTGGACTGGTGGACTATGGACACCAGCTTGGTCCTGGGGTTCAACAGCTTTTCGTACTCGTCCATCAACAACTCGCCCTGGTCGTTGATAGGAATCACCTTCAGGTAAGCGCCCTTTTCCTGGCATAGGATCTGCCAGGGGACGATGTTGGAGTGGTGCTCCATCGCGGTGACGATGATCTCGTCGCCTTCCCCGATGTTTTGCCTGCCGAAAGAGTGGGCCACCAGGTTGATCCCTTCAGTCGTGCCGCGGACGTAGATGATTTCGTGGTCTGATTCGGCATTCAGGAAGTTCCGGACCTTGGTCCGGGCCTCCTCATAGTGGTCCGTCGCCCGTTGACTGAGCGTATGAACGCCCCTGTGGACGTTGGAGTTGTCCGCGCTGTAATACTGCACCAGCGAGTCGATAACCGCCTGGGGTTTCTGACTGGTGGAGGCGTTATCAAGGTAGACCAGCGGCTTGCCGTTGACGGTCTGGTGGAGGACTGGGAAATCAGCGCGCACCTTCTTGACGTCTATGCCGGGGCCGACGACTGAAGAACCTCGCGAATGGTTGCCAGTGGTCATGGTTTGCCCCCGAATATGACCGTGTCGGTAGGGATGGCTGCTGAGAAAACCCTTTCTAGGAAACTATGCACCGCCTCGACCCTCACGCTATCGACGATTTCGGCGGCGAATGCTTGAATCAACATTTTGGTGGCGGTGGGTCTGTCCAACCCCCGGCTTTGCATGTAAAAGAGAGTGTCCTGATCGATGTGTCCGGCGGTGGCGCCGTGACCGCACTGGACGTCGTCGGCGTAGATCAGGAGGGCAGGCTTGCTATCGACTTCCGCCTCGTGGGAAAGGACCAGGTTCTTATCGGTCTGACGGGAGTCGGCCTTTTGGGCGTCTTTTCGCACCAACACAGTGCCCCCGAACACGGCCCGGGACTTCCCAGCCAGGATTCCCTTGTAGAACAGCCTGCTGGTGGTATGGGGCTTGGCGTGGTCGATGTTGATCAGGTTGTCTATGTGCTGATTGCCTGTCGTCGCGTAAAGGCCCTTTAGGTCGCAGACTGCGCCTGGGGCGTCGAGAGTGATTAAGAGGTCGTTCCTGGCCATCGCCGTGCCTGTCGTGAACGAGGAAGAAGTCACCGAACTGTCCTGGCCTTGCAGCACCCTGCTCGTCCCTACGTGGAAGGCGTCCGGGGTATCCATCAACAACCGGTAGTGGTCGACTTGAGCCCCATCGCCGACGGCCATTTCCATGACCGAGTTTGTGAAATACTGCGAACGGTCCAGGCTCGCATAGCTTTCCACTAATGTAACCCTGGCGTTGTTGCCCACCTGGACAAGTATGCGTGGGTGGGTTGCTTGGGGGGTGGACCGGTCGGAGGAAATAAACACCAGGTTGATGGGTGTCGAGACCGTTACACCGTCGGGAACGCTAACCACCGCGCCGTCGAAGAGAAACGCGGTATTCAGCGCGGTGAAGGCATCGTCGTCAGATGCGGCCACTTTACCTAGGTGCGGCTGGAGAGATTCCGCGCCGCGGGCGATGACCGACGCCAGGCTGCCGGAGACCACGCCGTCCTGCGCCGTGGGTGTGGATGACAAGACTTCCGAGAATCTGCCGTCCACGAAAACCAGGTTGGCCCAGTCATCGTGCCAGGGAACCAGAGCGCGGACAGTCTCTATCTCGACACCACTCGCCGCATCTCCGGCAAGTGAGTATTCGAAGAGAATCGCCGCCAATGGGCGGAGGTTTGTGTACTTCCAACGTTCGTTGCCCCGCCGGGCGGTGGGGAAACCAGTCTCGTTGAACCGCGCCCAGGCTTCCATGCGCAGTTCCCGGAGCCAGGCGGGTTCGCTTGCAGCCGGGCCCTCAAGCAAGGCCTGGAACCCGTTGCGGTATGTTTCTAGCCTATCCAGTGTTTGGGTCATGATGTGTTGAGGGCGCGGCCTGACTCGGCCAGCCCTTAAGCCTCTGCTTCCACGGCTTCCCTGATCCAGTCGTAGCCCTTATCCTCCAGTTCGTGGGCCAACTCTGGGCCTCCGGAACGGACGATTCGGCCATCCATGAGCACGTGGACGAAGTCGGGCGTGATGTGGTTGAGCATCCGTTGGTAGTGGGTCACCAGGACGATTGCGTTGGACTCGTTGCGCAGCTTGTTCACTCCATCGGCCACGATGCGCAGGGCATCGATGTCCAGCCCGGAGTCAGTCTCGTCCAGGACGGCGAGAGTGGGCTCAAGCATCGCCATTTGAAGAATCTCGTTCCGCTTCTTCTCGCCGCCGGAAAAGCCTTCATTGACCGCGCGGCGGGCAAGATCGGGGTCGATCTCCACCATTTGGATTTTGTCCCTGAGCATCCGGTCGAACTCCCGGGCGCTCAATTCTTCCTCGCCCTTGTGTTCGCGGAGCGCATCTACCGCGGCTTTCAGGAACTGCCAGGCCCGGACACCAGGAAGCTCCACCGGGTATTGGAACGCGAGGAACACACCTTCGCGGGCGCGTTGTTCTGGTTCCATCGCCAGCAAGTCCTTACCCTGGTAGGTCACCTGCCCTTGGGTGATTTGGTACTCCGGACGGCCAGCCAGCACGTTGGCCAACGTGCTCTTTCCCGAGCCGTTGGGGCCCATGATGGCGTGGACTTCACCGGCGTTGACCGAGAAGTCTATCCCGTTCAGGATGTCCGAGTCGGCAACCTTAACGTGAAGGTCGCTAACCGTTAACATAGGCTCGATTTTGTTCATCGTTATCTGCGACTCTATTCCAACGTAGCTAATCTTGGCTACGGGAGCAATTTTACCCCGGCGACCGAGAGTCCGGCCGCGGCGAATATAAAGCCGCCGAGCCAGAGTGTGATGCGAAGTTCGGCTGCCTTTATCTCAGCTCGTAACCCGTTCTCAGACGCAGCGATTGATGATCTGATTTCAGACCTCAGACTGTTTTCCAGGGCGTCTAACCGGCCTGGAAACTGTTCGAACGCCCCTTCCAACCGGCTTACTCGTTCTTCCAAGGCCATCCGTCTCTTATCCCACAGCGCCTTCCAGGCTGACCTTGAGCAGTTGAGACGCTTCCATGGCGAACTCGAAGGGAAGTTCTTGGAAAATTCCACGGCAGAAGCCGTTGATGATCATGTAGTGAGCGTCTTCGACCCCAATCCCCCGCTGCTGACAGTAAAAGAGCTGGTCATCGCTGACCTTGGAAGTGGAAGCCTCGTGCTCCATCTGGGCGGTGGGGTTGCGCACTTCGATGTAAGGCACCGTATGCGCCCCACACTTGTCTCCGATTAGTAGGGAGTCGCACTGGGTGAAGTTCTTGGCATTGTCCGCCGAGGGCATGATCTTGACCAATCCCCGGTAGGTGGAGTTGCCCTGGCCCGCCGAGATTCCCTTGGCCACGATGGTGCTCTTGGTGTTTTTGCCCATGTGGATCATCTTGGTGCCGGTGTCGGCCTGCTGGTGGTTGTTGACCAGAGCCACCGAGTAGAACTCACCGACAGAGTTGTCACCCTGCAGGATTACGCTGGGGTACTTCCAGGTAATGGCCGAGCCGGTCTCCACCTGGGTCCAGGAGATCTTCGAGTTCTTGCCCGCGCACTTGCCGCGCTTGGTGACGAAGTTGTAAACGCCGCCGTTGCCGTCCCGGTCCCCAGGGAACCAGTTTTGCAGAGTGGAGTACTTGATCTCGGCGTCGTCCAACGCGACCAACTCAACCACCGCCGCGTGAAGCTGGTGGGTCTTGCGGGCGGGGGCCGTACAACCCTCGAGATAGCTGACGTAGCTGCCTTCTTCAGCGACGATCAGGGTCCGCTCGAATTGGCCCGAGTCGGCCTGGTTTATCCTGAAGTAGGTCATCAGCTCCATGGGGCAGCGGACTCCCTTGGGAATGTAGGCGAATGAACCGTCGCTGAACACCGCCGAATTGAGGCTGGCGTAAAAGTTGTCGCCGTAGGGGACCACCGAGCCTAGGTACTTCCGCACCAGGTCCGGGTGGTTGCGGATTGCTTCGCTCATAGAGCAGAAGATGATTCCTTGCTTTTCCAACGTTTCCTGGTAGGTGGTAGCGACGGAAACGCTGTCCAGCACCGCGTCCACGGCCACGCCGGCCAGCTTCTCCCGCTCGGCCAGAGGAATTCCCAGCTTGTCGAAGGCTTCCAGTATCTCCGGATCAACTTCGTCCAGGCTCTTGGGAGCGTCCTTACCGGAGGAAGGAGCGGCGTAGTAGTAGATGTCCTGGAAATCTATCTTGGGGTGCTGGATGTTGGCCCAAGCGGGCTCCTCGTAGTTCAGACGCAGCCAATGACGGTAAGCCTTAAGGCGCCATTCCAGCATCCATTCGGGCTCGCCCTTCTTGGCCGAGATCAGCCGGACGATATCCTCGCTAAGGCCCTTGGGCGCGACCTCCGAGTCGATGTCGATCGTGAATCCCCATTTGTAATCGGTATGCAGATCACTGGAACTGGTGTCGGTACGGGAGATGACCCTCTGAGTGGTCATTTAGTCATCCTCCAAGTGGATCAAGCCCTGCGGATATCCCTAGCTTTCCAATGGGGATTGTCAGGATAACAGGACAATTGTTGACTGTCTAGGTCGACAATTATGCTAGCATTCCGCGTAGCTACTGTCAACGATAATCGTAACCTGGAACATGCGTGAATCCTAGTCAAATTCACAGCGGTGACCGTTCAGACTCGATGAGGCGGATTGGCTGAATCTCACATCGGTCATCTCTGTGATAATCCTCTTATCATGTCCCGTTATCATGTCCCGCCACCGCAATCCGTCATTCCCGCGCGGGGAGACCTTTGAATAATCCCCTCGCCCTTCGGGAGAGGGTTAGGGTGAGGGCGTCCTCCGTATCTGGGCGCACTCTGGATTCTCGCTTTCGCGGGAATCCAGAAATGCCAATGATAGTGAAGGTCGCTAGTTGCAAAGGTTTCTGGATTCCGGGTCAAGCCCGGAATGACGAGCTTGGAGTAGGAAGGACACATCAAGTCTGAACAGTTACTCTCAACGCATCTGTCCCCGCCCCGCCGAGCCGCGCCCTGTTCCTCCGTCGCTCGAATTTTCTAGTCGAGAGCCAACTGATCTGGAGCTTGGTGTATACTTTGTTCCACGCAAATCGCAACTGCGGTATCCATTTAACGAACACCTTGATGAACACGTATAACGGACACCGAAGCCGGACCAGTTAGCCGCCATCTCACCCTGTGCCCAACGTTTAACCAGGAGCTAGACCCATGCCTCAAGACCTGTTTCTCGGCGACTGTCATACCCACATCGACAACTACCCGGCCCAAGAGATGCCGGCGATCCTGCAACGGGCCGAGGAAGCCGGGGTCGGCTTCGTGGTACTGGCGGGCACGACGGTTGAATCAACAAAGAAGTGCATCGCCCTTTCGAACCAGTACGAAATTCTGTACGCGGGCGTCGGCATCCACCCAATGCAGGCATACAACCGGATCGACGGGGCGATCTACGAAGAGCTGAAGTCCCTCGCCGAGGACTCGGAGAAAGTCGTGACCATCAGCGAAATCGGCCTGGATTTCCTGCCCGACTCCCCAGACCACGAGATCCAGTACCAGGTATTCCGGGAACAGATTAGACTGGCCCGCAGCCTCTCCCTTCCCATCATCTTCCATTCAAGGGAGTCCCATCCCGAAGTGTTTCAGACGTTGCGCGAGGAAGGAGCAGGCGATGTCGGCGGGGTGATGCACTACTTCCAGGGCGATGAGGCGACGGCGCGGGAGTGCGTCGACTCCGGCTTTTTCATTTCCCTGGCGAGGCCGCTGCTCCGGCTGCCCGAGTTGCAGGAAGTGGCGACGGTAATTCCTCTCGAGAACATCGTTTTGGAGACAGACGCCTCCCCCCAGCCGTTCAAGAAATACCGGCACAATTGGACTGAACCGCGCCACGTCAACACCGTTGCCCAGAAGTTGGCCGAGCTAAAGGGAATTAGCCTGGAAGAAGTGGCGGAAGTCACCAGCCGCAACATTACCCGCCTACTGAAGTTGGAGCGCCTGGTCCCGTCCAGCCGCTAGGTTGTCAGAATAGGAGCCCTATAGGTGAGCACGCAACACGAACATCGGCCCGACCACGTAGCCCCGGAGAAGATCGTCCCCAAGAGCTTGAGCGATTATTTGGAAGTCATGACCAAGGCCGTCTTTCAAAGCGGTCTCTCCTGGAAGGTAGTCAGCAACAAATGGCCCGGTTTCCGGGAAGGATTTAAGGGATTTGACGTTGGCGCCGTTGCCACAATGAACGAGTCGGAGATAGATTCGCTCGCCGCCGATCCCGCCATCGTTCGCAACCGCAGGAAGGTAGCGGCCACCGTACACAACGCCCAACGTCTCATCGAACTTTCCGACGAGTACGGGGCCATGCGGAACTACTTGCGCTCTCAAGGGGACTTCTACGCACTGCTCAAGGACGTGCGCAAGCAGTTCAAGTACATGGGGGACACGGGAACCTACTATTGGCTCTACGTATTAGGGGAAGACGTCCCCGATTACGGTGAGTTTTGCAACCGCAACCAATAACCTGTGATAACATTTCAACTGGGTAACCCAGCGCAATTCACCTGCACACGGCACACACCGGGAGGTTGACGATATGACCGCTTCCGACACCTGCCATATGGCTCTCAAGGAATGGGCCATTACCGTGGAAGCCCTTTCCAATGGTGACCAGATCTTGCTGCTGCGCAAGGGAGGCATCCACGAGGACGGCAAAGACTTCCGGGTGATTCACCGGGAATTCGTCCTCTATCCCACCTACGAGCACCAAAAGGCTGAGTTACTTCAACCCGAACACCAACCAGCCCTCGAAGCATTGTTGCAACGTCCAGGGACCCGGAAAAGATCGCCTTCACCCACTTCGCCCGGGCGGAAGAGGTGCTGGAGGTCTTAGACCAGGAAAAGGTGGACGATCTCCAGCCGCATCACATCTGGACCAAGGAATACGCCCAATCGCGCTTGCATTGGAAGCCGATGCTTCCCCTGACGATTATGCTGCTCCGGGTTTACCGGTTGGGCCAGCCTGCGGCCGTGCCCTATTACAAGGAATACAGCGGCTGCACCTCCTGGGTCGAAATTCTGGACCAGGTAGCCCTCGGAGCCCTGGAACCTGTGTTGACCGACGAGGAATTCCGCCGCAAAGTGGATGAAATCAAGGGAAGTCTGGGGCTGGTTGCCACCGCAGGCTAGACTTGAGGAGTTGAGACATGGAGTACCGCCAGCTACCCCGCACCGAACTTAACCTGTCCGAAGTTGGCTTCGGCGTGTGGACCGTCGCCACCGACTGGTGGGGCAAGTTGGAGGACAACGAACGCGTGGCCCTGTTGGAGAACGCGGTCGAAGAGGGCATAAATTTCTTTGACACCGCCGACACCTACGGCGAGGGTTACGGTGAAGAGTTGCTGGCCAAAGTGCTGGGACATCGCCGCACCGACCTTGTCATCGCCACCAAGTTCGGCTACGACTTCTACGATAAGACGACTCCTAGAATTGGCCATCAGGAGCGGATACAACGGTTCGACCGCGAGTTCGTGACTTTCGCCTGCGAGCAAAGCCTGAAGCGGCTGGGCACCGATTACATTGACATCTACCAGGTCCACAACCCCAGATTGGACGCCCTGGAACGGGACGAACTGTTCGAGACGCTAGAACAGTTACAGTTCGACGGCAAGATCCGCTACTACGGAGTGGCCCTCGGGCCGGATATCGGCTGGTTAGAGGAAGGCCAGACTTCGATGACTGACCGCCACGTGGGCAGCCTGCAGATCATTTACAGCATCCTGGAGCAGGAACCGGCCAAAGACTTCTTCCCCATCGCCCGCGAACGCGAGGTGGGCCTCATCTCGCGGGTCCCTCACGCATCCAACACCCTGACGGGAGAGTTCATAGAGATACCAACCTTCGCGGAGGGCGACCACCGGGCCCACCGGCGCGCCGAATGGCTGACGGAGGCGTTGCAGAAGGTGGACCGGGTCCGCTTCCTCGAATTGGAAGACACCCGGACGCTGGCCCAGTCGGCCATCCAGTTTTGCCTGAAGAAGTCCGAGATCATCTCGGTCTTGCCCAACTTCACAACCCTTGAGGAGCTGAAAGAGTACACCGCGGCAGTGGAAACGCCTCCCCTTACCGACGCCGAACAGCAATACCTGGACGAACTTTGGGACAACGGCTTCTACCTGGAAGACCCAGAGCCTGAATTCCGCGAAGTCTAACAGAGTTAAACTCAGATACTCGCCGGGACTAAATATTCCCAAATACGCTCTCGAGTCGTCTTTGAGGTTGACATACTCCGGCCAGGAAATGCTACCATAGGGCGGATACTTGAGGACCATGCCGACCTTTGGCGTGCTCAGACAAAGAAGGAGTTCGTATGGCGAATAACGACATCGCATTAATGGCGCACCTGATGCGTAGGGCTGGCTTTGGGGCCAGGTACGAAGAACTGGAGGAGCGGGCAGCCAAAGGCTACGAAGCCACGGTTGAAGAGCTTCTTCATCCCGAAGACAACCCGGACGGCTTGGAAATGGACCTGGCCGAACGCTATTTTATAGAGTGGAACCACCACACCAGGGGCCTGCCGGAATACACCGCGTGGCGCATGATCAACTCCCGGGCGGCCCTGGCTGAGAAGATGACACTTTTCTGGCACGGCATTCTGTGCACTGCCGATAGCAAGACTCAGAGCTACATCACGTCCTACGTCGAATTGGAAATGTTCCGCCGCTCTGGGATGGGCAGTTTCCGGGACATGTTGTTGGAGATCTCCAAGGACCCGGCGATGATCTACTACCTCGACAACTGCCTCAGTCACAAGGGCGCGATCAACGAGAACTACGGAAGAGAACTCCTTGAATTGTTCTCCATGGGCGTGGGAATGGACGGCAAGTTCAACTACACCGAGGATGACGTCAAGGAATGCGCCCGGGCCTTCACCGGATGGACCATCGCCAACGGGATCCCCGGTCAGCCTTACGGCCGATACGAAGGCCGGTTCGTCTACAACCCCGCCGACCATGATGACGGCGAGAAGACGTTCCTGGGAGAGACGGGCGACTTCAACGGCGAGGACATCATAGACATCATCTGCAAACAACCGTCAGCGGCCCGGTTCCTTTCGAGGCACCTGTACCGGTATTTCATCGCCGATGATGCTCAGGTGCCGTCCTGGATGGACACACCTCCCGTAGACCCGGAAACTATCAAGATGCTGGAAGACGAATACTTCCGGTCCAACTACGACATCCGGTCCATGCTCCGGGTGCTGTTCCACTCGGACGCATTCATGAACGCTCGGTTCTCCCGGATCAAGAGCCCAATCGAGACCGTCATAGGCACTCTGCGGTTAGCGGGAGACTGGACATCCCCCAAGCCCGGTTTCGAGTGGATCTTCGATGAAATGAAGTTCATGGGGCAGGAGATATTAAACCCTCCCTCGGTTGAAGGCTGGCACACCGGCCAGGAATGGATCGATGGCGGCACTCTGGTACACCGGATAAATTTCACCGCCGAGTTCGTGGCCGACCTGAGCCACCCCGGCATCCAGTCGATCATCGCCAGGCTGGCCCATGCCACGCCGGTGATCACGCCGGACCAGTTGGTCGACGGCTGCCTCCAATACATGGGTCATTACGAACTGGCCGACGACACCCGGAACATGCTGATCGACCAGGCGGGCCAGAGCGGCGACCTAAACACCAGTTCGGAGGAATTCCCCGAACAGGTCACCAAGACGATGCAGATGATCGTCTCAACCAAAGAGTATCTATACGCCTAAGCCGGACAGTCCGGCCCCGGGGGTCTGCCAACCAGCAGGCCGGACCGCGAACCCCAATTTGGAAGGAGATGACCATGACGTCCAATAAGAAAGACCCGGTGCTGGTGGTGCTGCAGATGTCTGGAGCCTACGACGCGGTAAACACCATCATCCCCTACAACGACCCTCGTTACGCGGACTACCGCCCTGTGTTGAAGGTGGCCCCGGAAGAGGTCCTGCATATCAACGACCAAGTTGGGTTCCATCCAGCGATGAAGCCGGTCAAGGACCTGTATGACCAGGGCAAGGTCGCCGTCATCCAGGGGATCGGCTATCCCAACCCCATCCGCTCCCACTTCCGGTCCATGGACATCTGGCACACGGCCGAGCCGGACAAGATGGGAACCGAGGGCTGGCTGGGCAAGGCCGTTCGCGACCTGGACCCGAACAAGGAAAACGTCCTAACCGCCGTCAGCTTCGGCCGCGGCCTCCCTCGGGCCCTGGCCTCCCCCGGCGTCTCGGTGGCCTCCGTCGGCAACCTGGACACCTACGGCGTGCTGACCGGGATCGACGGCGAAGACCAGCGCTCGGAAGCCCTGGACATCTTCGCCCGCATGTACTCCCCGCTGATCGGCTCCGGCCCAGCCAATGATTACCTCTCCCAGACCGGCTTGGACGCCCTCAAGGGCGCGGACATCCTGAACACCGCTCCCCTTACCTACTCCTCCAGCGTCGAATACGGCGGCGACGTGTTCTCCCAGTGGGTAAAGAGCATCTCCCAGGTCCATCTGGCCGAGTTCGGGACCCGCGTGCTCTATACCGGCCTGAACCCCGGGGCGTTCGACACCCACGCCAACCAGAACATCGCTTTCCCCAAGCTCTGGGGCGATGTGACCAACGCAGTCAGCGACCTCTACGAGGACCTGAAAGAGCACCACAAGAACGAGGAAGTCGTCATTCTCATGTTCACCGAGTTCGGACGCCGGATAAAGGATAATGGCTCCGGTACCGACCACGGCTCGGGGAGCGTGGCCTTCGTAATCGGCGACGCGGTCAAGGGCGGCACCTACGGCGAATACCCATCCCTCGACCCCAGCAAGCAGGACGAGGGCGACCTGCGGTGGAACAATGACTTCCGCAGCACCTACGCCTCCCTGCTGGACCAGTGGATGGGGCTGGACGCCCAGTCGATCTTGGGTGGCAACTTCGAGCAGTTCGACTTCATCAAGTAAGGCCGCCAATAAGCCCGAGGGACGGCAAAATCCAACTATCTATATAGGGCGCCTTGTCCACAGGCGCCCTTTGTGAGGAATTATGGTTACTGAGATCGCGCCTGTAACGTTCCAATACAGCCACACCATCGGCAGGTCGGAATCCCGCTCCGGCAACGGTTTCTTCAACCCCGTAGCCATAACCCACGACGCGGAGGACCGGCTCTACGTGCTGAGCCGTGGCACCGAGACCCCGGCTTTTTATCCCTGCAAGCGGGTGACGGTGTTTACGTTGGACGAGGACATGGTCTGGGACTTCGGTCACAAGTACCACCCCGAAGAGGCCATACCCGGCGCTCCCGACGGCGGCTTCATGTGGCCCACTTCGGTGGCGCTGGATAGCCAGGGCAACGCCTACGTAGCCGACGAATGGATGCAGCGCATCACGTTCTTCGACAAGGACGGCAATTGCCAGGGAAGCTGGGGCAAGGAAGGCAGCGCCGACGGCGAGTTCGACCGCCCCTCCGGGCTGGCGTTCGACAAAGACGACAACCTATACATGGTGGACAGTCGAAACAGCCGCGTCCAGGTGTTCACCAAGGACGGTAAGTTTATCCGCAAGTGGGGTACCTACGGCAGCGGCGACGGCCAGTTCGACATGCCCTGGGGAATCGAAATCGACCATAACGGGGACGTTTACGTGGCCGACTGGCGGAACGACCGGGTCCAGAAGTTCAGCTCCGAAGGCCAGTTCCTGATGAAGTTCGGGGCTTCGGGAGACGGCGACGGCCAGTTCAATCGTCCCACCGGCGTGGCAGTCGATAAGGACGGCGTCATCTACGTTGCCGACTGGAAGAACGACCGTGTTCAGATATTCCACCCCGACGGCTCCTTCGCCACCAAGCTCCACGGCGAAGCGACCCTGTCCAAGTGGGGCCGGGAACGGGTCGAGCTAGACCCCACCATCGTCAAGGGCCGCGAGATGGCCCAGAACCTGGCCGAGCGGGAAAGGCTCTTCGCCGGTCCAGTCGCGGTGGACGTTGACGACGAGAACCGCCTATACGTCGTGGAGATTGCCCGCCACCGGGTCCAGGTCTTCCAAAAGCAGTCCGCCGTATTCCAGGGACTGCTACTATAAGGTTTTTGTTTGCGGCGAGAGCCGCCTGAGGTTGGCCACGGAGTACGTCCCGGCTATTTCATCCGGGGCGTATTCTTTTTTCTATCCCGATCCGTCCGGTTGGGAAAACCCAATTGCAGATTGGTCTCCGAGCTCCAGCCGCAAGCCGGTGAGTCCCCTCAATCTGCTGCGAGCATCCGTATCCCGGATGACGTAAGGCCGCGGGGGAACTGTACGCAGGCGTTCTAGCTCGTCCACGAAGCCTTCGATGTCGTCAACGGCTTGTCTCACAGCATTTGTGCCTCGGTGATTCTCATAGAAATTCATATGCATCGATTGGGCGATCCCGATCAAAGAATTGAACTCCGGTCGCCCGAATTCCTCCGCCAGTTGCTCGGCCACAGCAACCACGAGGGCATGATGACCGTGGTTCCAACCTCGCTCCTCTGCGACAGCTTTTAGCGCATGGGCCGCCGCACCCCAAGTCTTCTCCGAAGCCTGGAGCCGGTCCTCCGCCTCCAATTCCTCCCGCGCCTGCTCCAAGAAACGCCGGCTGATTGCGGCATGTTGGTCAGGACCCGATTGTCCGGGGTCTGGAAGGGAGGTGGTCATTTTCGGCCTCAGGTTGCTATTCAGCGCCAGTCACATCGATCTTTGGATAGTACCATACTTAATCTCCCAGACCTCATGGTAGCCGGTGCACCACCCCAGGGCCTTTCAATTGTCGCGGAGAGTCCCCTCTCCCGGCGGGAGAGGGCTAGGGTGAGGGGCATGCTGCCTTCAAATCGGGCGCTGGAAGATGCAAACCATCTCACCCCCATGCTAACCTTCTCCCTCAAGGGAGAAGGGACTCGTGCTTAGATCCCAGACAAGTCCGGCTATTAAATGGCCCTGTGCGTCTACCTCTACAGGGTTGACACTAACTATTGGAAATGCCTATAATTTGTAGACCACTTAATTCTGGCTACGGCTTCTCATCGACTCCCGCCTTCTTTACCACTTTTAGGCATCCCCATTCGCTTCAAGGCGCACTCAGACTGCCGGACGGTTAGTTTTGGCGCTGGCACATGGCCACTAAATACATCTTCGTCACCGGCGGAGTGGTCAGTTCTATCGGCAAAGGGATTGCAGTCGCCTCCATCGGGCGCATCCTCAAAAGCCGCGGCCTCTCCGTCTCCGTAGTAAAACTCGACCCTTACCTCAACGTCGACCCCGGAACCATGTCCCCCTACCAGCACGGCGAGGTCTTCGTCACCAGCGACGGAGGTGAGACCGACCTGGACCTGGGACACTACGAGCGGTTCATAGACGTCGAGCTTACCCGTTCATCTAATCTGACCGCCGGAAACGTTTACTCCAATCTGATAGCCAAGGAGCGCCGGGGCGACTTCCTGGGAGGCACCATCCAGGCCGTACCCCACGTGACCACCGACATCAAGCAGCGCATCACCAGCCTCGGCGACGAGCAGGGTGTCGACGTGGTGGTCGTCGAGGTGGGCGGCACCGTTGGCGACATCGAGGGCCTGCCCTTCCTGGAAGCAATACGCCAGATACGCAACGACGTCGGCCGAGACAACGTTTTCTACGTCCATCTGACACTGCTGCCATACCTGACGGCGGCCCAGGAGCTTAAGACCAAGCCCACCCAGCATAGCGTCAAAGAGTTGCGTTCCATCGGCATACAACCCGACGCTATTCTTTGCCGCAGCGAACACCCGGTGCCCGACTCGATTCGCCAGAAGGTCTCCCTCTTTTGCGACGTTCCTGAGCGGGCCGTGATACCACTCATCACGGTGGACAACGTGTATGAGGTGCCATTGATATTGGAGGATGCAGGGCTGGGGGACATCATCACCGATGCCCTGGGTCTGGTGGGCACGCCGCGAGACATGGCGGACTGGGCCGCGATGGTCAACCGGATGAAGGCGCTTGACGACACGGTGTCTATCGCACTGGTTGGCAAGTACGTCGAGTACCCAGACTCCTACATCTCGGTGCGTGAGGCGCTGCGCCATGCAGGGCTCAAACATGGGTTGGACGTGGACCTACAGTGGGTCCACTCCGAAGACATCGAAAAATACGGCCCCGAGGGCCTGCTCTCCACCGCTTGCGGAATCGTAGTGCCCGGCGGGTTCGGACCCCGAGGCGTCGAAGGCATGGTCGACACGGTACAGTACGCCCGCGAGCACCAGGTCCCCTACCTCGGCCTGTGCCTGGGCCTTCAGGTCATGGTTATTGAGTGGGCGCGTCACGTCATGGGGCTTCAAGGGGCCAACTCTTCAGAGCTCGACCCGGACACCCCGCATCCGGTCATCGACATCATGCCCGAGCAGCGGGCTATAACCGCCAAGGGCGGCACCATGCGGCTGGGGTGCTACCCGTGCCGTCCCGTGGAAAACACTTGGACTATGTCGGCTTACCAGGCCCCGATGGTTAACGAGCGGCACCGCCACCGGTTCGAGCTTAATAACGCCTACCGGGAGTCGCTGGAAAACTCAGGACTCATCGTTGGAGGCCTCTCCCCCGACGGCGCGTTGGTGGAAGCCGGGGAAGTGAGGGACCATCCATTTATGGTTGGAGTCCAGTTCCACCCTGAGTTCCGCTCCCGGCCCAACCGGCCCCATCCGCTCTTCGACCAGTTCATTGGAGTGGCCAAGCAGACGATCCGCGAAGGCGTACAACGCCCCCTGCCCCTATGAGCGCCCTAACCCTCTCCCTCTGGGAGAGGGGATAAATGCTCCCGCTCCCTCTGGGAGAGGGCTGGGGTGAGGGGGGTCCGCCCGGAGAATAGAACGCGAGAGGTAACCAACAAGCGCCAATTATGCCCAAATCCAGACTGCCTACATCGAGACCGCGAGAACTGAGACGCAACTCTACGCCTGCTGAGAGGTTGCTCTGGGCGCATCTTCGAGACAGACGATTGGATGGTTTCAAATTCCGCCGCCAGCATTCGATAGGAGACTTCATAGCGGACTTCCTGTGCGTCGAGAAGTCATTGATTGTCGAAGTTGACGGCGGGCAACACCAATCGCCCACCGAATATGACACTTGGCGAACGGCAATTTTGAGCGAGTTGGGATATAGAGTCGTTCGGTTTTGGAATAACGACGTGCTTGAAGAACTGAATGCGGTCAAGGACGTAATTCATCGGAAGTTGCTGGAACGGCCCTCTCCCTAACCCTCTCCCAGAGGGAGAGGGGATATAAACAAAAGGTGGTGATGAGGTGAAGCTTTTCTTGGATACTGCGAACATCCAGGAAATCCGGGACGGCGCGCGGCTCGGCGTTATTAGCGGCGTCACGACGAACCCTTCCCTGGCCGCCACAGAAGGCATAGGCGACCGCCAGAGCTATAGGAACGCGGTGCAGGAAATCGCCGACATCGTTGACGGCCCCATTTCCGTCGAAGTGGTTAGCCTTGACGCCGAGGGCATGATCGACGAGGGGCGGGAGATCGCCGAGTGGATTCCCAACCCGTGGGTGAAGATACCTTCCACCCCAGACGGTTTCGAGGCCATCGCCACCCTGTCGCGGGACGGCATCAAGGTCAACCAGACCCTTTGCTTCTCGGTGAATCAAGCCCTTCTGGGAGCCCAGGCCGGCTCCCACGTGGTCAGCCCCTTCGTGGGCCGGCTGGACGACATTGGACAAGAGGGCATCGACCTGGTGGCCGGCATCGTGGACCTATTCGACAAGCACCAGATCGAGACCCAAGTGTTGGCGGCCAGCATCCGCCACACCCTGCACTGCACCATGGCGGCCCGGGTCGGCGCGCACATTGCCACGGTGCCCTACAAGGTGCTGCTCCAAATGGTGCAACACCCGTTAACCGACGCCGGACTGTCCCGGTTCATATCCGACTGGCAAAAGGCCGGCGGCGGCTAACCGAAACCCTATCCTAACCCTCTCCATGTTGAGGGGAAACAAGACCTTCGAGGAGATCATGGCGACAACGCAGCAGATCATGGACGTCAAAGAGTTGGGCGCAAAGACCAAAGACGAGCTCTTGGTGGTGGCCCACGACATAGGTATTCCCGACGGGGCGGCATTAGACCAACTGCGCCGGGAGGAGCTGCTTTCCCGCCTATTCCAGGTGGCTTCGGCTCAGCAGTCGCTGGTCTCTTCGGGCATCCTGGAGACCATGGACGAAGGCTACGGCTTCTTGCGCCAGGTAGCCTCCCACCCGCCAACGGGAGACGTCTACATCTCCCAGTCCCAGATACGCCGGTTCGGACTCCGCACCGGCGATACCGTCACGGGACAGGTGCGCCCCCCCAAGGAAGGGGAGAGGTACTTCGGCCTTGTGCGGGTGGAGAGGGTCAACGGGCTTGCCACCGACCAGGTCCACGCCCGCTACCGCTCCCAGTTCGAACACCTGACGCCCATCCACCCCGAGAAACAGATCATTCTGGAGACCGAGCGGACCAACCTGGCCTCGCGCATGGTCGACCTGTTCGCCCCCATCGGCCTGGGACAGCGGGGCCTCATCGTCTCGCCGCCCAAGGCGGGCAAGACCACCATGCTCAAGCACATTGCCCACGGTGTGTCGGTCAACTGTCCCGAGGCCATCCTGATGGTGGTGCTGATCGGCGAGCGGCCCGAGGAAGTCACCGACATGCGCCGGGCTGTCAAGGGCGACGTTTTCGCGTCCACCTTCGATGACAATGTGGAGGACCAGTGCCGCGTTGGAGAGTTGGCCCTGGAGAGGGCGAAGCGGCTGGTGGAGTTCGGCAACGACGTGGTGATACTGCTGGACAGCATCACCCGTTTGACCCGTGCCTACAACCTGGCCGTACCGTCCAGCGGGCGCACGCTATCCGGCGGCATAGACCCGGTGGCCCTCTATCCGCCCAAGAAGTTCATCGGCGCGGCCCGCAACATCGAAGAGGGCGGCAGCCTGACCATCATCGCCAACTGCCTAGTCGACACCGGCAGCCGGATGGACGAGGTGATCTTCGAGGAGTTCAAGGGTACCGGCAACATGGAGCTGCACTTGGACCGCCGGTTGGCCGAGCGCCGCTATTTCCCGGCGGTGGACATCCTGCGCAGCGGCACCCGGCGCGAGGAATTGCTGTTCAGCGAAGAGACCATGAAGCAAATCTGGCTCTTGCGGCGCATGGTCAGCCTGGTCTCCAACGACGGCTCCGCCAGCGCCACCGAGCGAGTCCTGGAGCGCCTCGCCAAGACCAACGACAACAAGGAATTCCTGGCCAACCTGAACAAAGAGGTTTAAGTCGGGATTAAGGCAACAGCTTGATTAACGCCACCGTCAAGCCGACAGTCAGGCCCGCAATCCCCATTACGATCAACCACATGGGGCGGTACAACTCTGCTTTGGGCTTTGCGACTTCGGCTTTCACCACAGCAACGTCACCCTTTGGTTGCGCCTTCACGTCGGCCAGGTCCGCCTTCATTTCAGCCAGGTCCGCTTTGACTTCGGCCAGATCGGCCTTCGCTGCCAACCCACCGGTCAAGGCTCCCCCGATGGCGTCGACCACCGCAACAGCCTGTTCGTCTGGAAAACCCGCTTCCTTCAGGGCGCTTACCGGCCGGTAGGTGTCGAACAATGGTGGAACCATTTGTTGTGTCCCTGTCCTCCGGCGGGCCGGGAGGCCCGTTAGGGCAGCAGCTTGATCAGCGCGACGGTGAGGCCTACGTTCAGGGTGACCAGTCCCATACCCATCAGCCAAAGGTGACGGTACAGTTCGGACTTGAATTCGGCTATATCCGACTTCAGCTCGGCCTTGACCTCGGCCAAGTCGGCCTTGGTAGCCAGACCTCCGGTCATGGCTCCGCCGATGGTGTCCACGACGGCCACGGCCTGCTCGTCGGGAAAACCGGATTCCTTTAGGGCGTTTACCGCACGGTAGGTGTCGAAAACAGGTGAGACCATAACCCTACTCTGTCTCTGGCCGACGGCTGGATTGTGTGCCGTGTCGACCAGTGAGTGGGATAACTATAATACACTATCCTCCGGGAAGGAATGGCCTATGGTCACAGGGCGGCCCCCCGGGGTTTCGTCTGAACTGTGATTTCTCTGATTGAATGATGGCCTTGATAAGAACATCATGGTCATCCCCTAGTCACACGAATCATAGTTCAGACAGTCCCCGTCATTCCACGCCCGCCAGGGTTTCATCTGAACTGTGATTTCCCTGATTGAATGATGGCCGTGATAAGAACATCATGGTCATCCCCTAATCACACGAATCACAGTTCAGACAGTCCCCGTAATACTGCGGTAATGTTGGGGCTGGTATTGTAGGTCATGGCCGGTCGCAACCGGCCACTAACCACGGATCACCGGATACCCAGGCAGGCAATCGGTACACTGAACATAACGTGTTTTTCAAAATTCGGTAACATTTTTATATTTCACCGCAACAGAATCTCTTGACAGTCAAAAAGCGTTCCAAGCAGGTGCTACAACTAGTGCGCAATCGTTTTAACTCCAAGCAGAGACTAAGTAAAGGAGGGGGTAATCGGCATGGCACGTAACGGAATCAACATAGCTTTTCCGCTCCGCGACCCGTCAATGATACCCAGGGGAGGTCCACCCTAGCCCACCGGCCCCCGATTGGATCGGGGCCCCGGAGGGGCTGCGGCCCCAGGGAAGGGACCGGACCAAGTATCCCTGGAAAGACCAAAATCAGGAGAAAAGAGTAGATGAAAACCAAGATCGGACTACCTTTCGGGCTTGCCTTGGTGGTGTTCATCGGCGTCTTCACCACCATGCTGGCCCTCGGGACCATTAACCCCCAGCCGGCGGAGGCGCAGACGGCCGCCGTCATCTCCGGTACCGACCTCGAGGTGGTTAGGAGCAACGACACAGTTAGCGCAATTGCCGACTGGACCATCACCGCGACAAACGGCACCGCCGCAATCGCGGATGGCGATACGATCGCCATCGAGTTCACTGACCATAGCTTGGGACCGGACTGCGACGCCACTCAGAACCTCCACGCCGTATGTGCCGAGGGCCAATGGCAGATTGACGTCGCCGCGGCTGGGACGGAACCGGCCATCTCTGTTGATGTCGACAGTGTGGCGACTAGCAGTGTTATTGCCACCATTATGGTCGGCACAGAGATACCGATGAACAGGATGTTTACGATAAAGTTCATGCCCTTCAAATCCGGAGGGATCCCCATTCAGGGCATAACGAACCCAACCAGCGACGGTGCTGGTGATATCACAGTAGCGGGAACGGCGTTCTCCATCACCACCTTCGTAGCAGGGGCCACCATCGCCGATGACCCCGCGCCCACGGTGGAAAGGTCCGACAACCGCCTGGGAGCCTACGCCACGTGGACCATCACCGCCACGACAGACGACACCAACCCAATCAGTATTGGCGATACGATCGTAATCGTGTTCACCGACCAGGACGTGGGTGCAGACTGCGCCGCTAACGCTGATACTACCGCAGTATGCACCGAGGCCAACTGGGCAATCGGCCCCGACCCCGAAGCCGCTGGCGACATCGCTACTGTCGCTTCGGTGTCGGTGGACTCGGACACAAAGACAGTAAGAATTGTGACCGCCACGTTGGCTATAGCGACAGACACAGAATTTACGATAACGTTCACCCCCCCCCCACCACCACGATGGGCATACGGAATTCGGCCACCGCGATGACAAGCTCCATCAATGTGACGGGCCGCTCAGTGGATCTCGCAACCACCAAGGACATTCTGCTAGGCGTATCTGCGATGGCCGACCCTACCAGCCCTGGCGCAGCCGCCGAGTATACGATCACATTCCAAACGGAAGCGGAGCTAGAGGCGGGGACCGCTCAGATCATCCTGAACATCGATTCCTCGATTGGCGTGCCCACGTCCTTGGCTCCCAGCGCGGTGCGGGTTCGCGCCAACGATATTACTACTGCTGGGGTGGCCAACCAGAACAGGCCCCTGGACTTGTCTCCTGTTTACAGGGTGATCCCCGGCACCGACGGTCGCAAGGAGTACAAGATCCGAATCCCCAACATGGACGGCGTTCCGGAAAATGCGGTGGCCAGCATCTCGGCGGGCGCAACCGTCACGCTGACCCTGCTGTCCAGCTCCGGGTTCACCAACCCCACCGAGGCCAACGTAGTGGTCTTCGAAGATGATGGAGTCACTCGCGAATCTGGCGGCGACGACTTCAAGGTGAGCACCAGCAAGCAGAGGGAGGGAGTCAGCTTCTATATTTTAACCCCGTTGGAGCTCTTCTCCGACGACAAGGCCGACAACCGGAACAAACCGCTGACGGTCACCGGGAAGGGGTTCAAGAACGGGACCACCGCGATAGTTTACCTGGAAGAGATGGTCAACGGCGAACCCAAAGAGACGGATTTGATTAGCATCCTGGTCGGCAGCGACGACACCTTCGAAGCCACCTTCAATGTGACCGTCCCTCCATTCAAGGCTGGCAAGGGCAACATGATCAAGGCCAAAGACGGCGAGACGCCGCCAAACCGCACGGATACGGCCGTGGCGTTCGAGGTCGAGGGCCTGCTGACCGCCTCGCCCAAGACGGCCGCCATCGGCGACAAAATTCAGATATCCCTCGTAGACTGGCCAGACTACACGGATGATAATCCTTCGAGCGAAGCCACCGTCAAGATTGCGGGCATCCCACAGACGGTCATCGGCTCTATGGCTGTGTCGAATGGCAAGGCCACCTTCCAAATAGAGATAGGCAACAGCGTCCCCTCGGGCACCGAGGAGTTGCAGGTCGACGCAGCGGGCGAGTCAGACGCGACCAACGTCGTTATCTCCGGCGCTGATCTTACTGTAACGCCGATGACCGTCGTTCCGAACCAAAACGTGACGGCCGTGGGCCAAGGCTTCGGAGATCGCGCCAAGATCAACACTGGTGACGATGGCGACACGAGCAACGTGGAGTTCGGGGGAGATCCTGCCCATCTGGGAGTCGACTCCGACAACTTCAACAACGGCGAGGGCATCACCACCGACAGCGGCGGGAACTGGAACGCCTCCATCGTGATCCCCATTACGGGCGCTTCCACTACCGAGGGGACTCACACGCTGGACGTGAAGGACAACTCCGGCCGTTCCGGGTCCGCGGAAGTCGTCATCGCCGAGCGCAAGGTCACGCTGGACCCGCCCACGGCCAGGCCCGGGGTGATAGTCCAGCTCACCGGCTCCGGGTTCCCGGCTTCCAACAGACGGTCCGAGCAGACCGCGCCGCCGGTGTCGATTGAATACGGTGACGACCTCGTCGGCACCGTCAACCCGGACTCCTCGGGCAACATCGCTACCTCCTTCCGGGTCCCCTTCGACGCCAGCATTCCCTCCAGCAACACGGTCACGGTCAAGTTCACCTACACGCAGAACAATGCGAACTTTGACGTGATCGAGCACTTCACCCACGAGGTGCCCGGCGCGACCATCTCCCTCTCGGCGTCCGAGGGCAAGCCCGGCGATACCATCACGGTAACCGGCGAGGGTTTCGCGCAGCACGCCTCCGTCTCCAGTATGTCTATCGGCACGATCGACATACTCCCGTCCCCCAAGCCCAGCACGAGCAGGGAAGGGACCTTCACGACTTCGGTCCTGATTCCCGGCATAGACCTGGGCACCCATAGCATCGAAGTCGAGATCAGCGACACCGTAGCCAGCGCCGTGTTCAGGGTCGTCGAAGAGACCACCACCATGATGCCCGGGGTTATGATGGCTGAAGCGGCAACGCCCGACGTTGCCTTCGCCGCCGTCATCGCCGAGGACAACCTGATCGCGGTTTACCACTTCGATCCCGCGACTCAGAACGAGGCTCCCAACTACGGTTATACTATCTACGACGCGCGGCCACTCTTTATGAGCGGCAACAATCTCGATTCGATCGAGCCCGGAGAGTTCTACACCGTACAGGTGTCTGAGGACCAGATGGGCGTGACCCTCGGCAGTCAGACCGTGGACCTGTACGCCCCATTCACCCCGATTCGGTGGTAAGGCTTAGAACTTAAGTCTGCATAGGGTCCCGGAATTCCGGGACCCTATTGCCCCCTAAAGTCACGAGGAGTTATCAATGAAGAAACCCAAAATCCTAGTGCTACTCACGATCGTGGCGCTGTTCCTGGCCATACCGGCCGTGGCGCTGGCCCAAGCCCCGCCCCTGGCGAGGTTTGCCGGAACGGCCATGGTCGACGATGCGGCGGCGCCGGATGGCACCATGGTCTCCGCCATGATCGGCGATGTGGTTGTCTCGGACACCGTGTCCGACGGCAAATACCTGCTGCAAATCGTACAGCCCCCGGGACAAGACTTCACCGGGGCGGTCATCATGTTCATGATCGGTGACATGATGGCCGGCGAAAGCCCCACCTGGGCCGCCGGACTGAGCGAACCCCTGGACCTCACCGCCATGGCGGTCCCCGAAGGTCCGGCCGTCATGGCCTCCCTGTACGAGATCGGGCACTCCGGCTCGTCCGGAATGGCCACGCTGACCGAAATAGGCGAAGAGACCCGTGTCGAGTTTTCGGTCAACCCCGGCGCAACGATGAGCGGAGCGGCCCACATCCATAACGGTTCCTGTGGAGAGGGCCTGGGCGACATTGTTCACGACCTGACCAGCGTGGAAGACGGCATGTCCATGACCATGGTCGCGGCCTCCCTCTCCTCGCTGCAGGATGGCAACCACGTAATCAACGTTCACTCGGCTAGCGACGCCACCGTCCACACCGTCTGCGGAGCGGTCCCGGACGCCGACGGCATGGCCGCAATGCCCGCCATGATGGCCGGGGCTGACGGCGCGGCAGGCGAGACGGGTGACAAGGGCGCTACCGGCGCCATCGGTCCCCGTGGTGGGACCGGAGCCAAAGGTGACCAGGGCGAGGCCGGCGCTGCTGGATCTGCTGGTCCCGCCGGCTCTGCCGGCTCTGCTGGTCCCGCTGGCTCTGCTGGCTCTGCTGGCTCTGCTGGAGCCTCCGGCGCTGACGGCGCTGATGGCGCCCGGGGTCCCGCCGGCGCAGCGGGTCTCGCTGGTGGAGGAGCCCTCGGAATCATCGCGCTGATCGTCGCGATCGTGGCAGTCGTCATTGGCGGCGCGGCCATCGTGATGGGACGAAGCTCCTAGCCAGAGCCCGGTTACTTCGTAACCACTTAAGGGCGTCTCCGCTGGAGGCGCCCTTTTCTTTTTGCCCTGACCTCAGCCGCGTCCAAAGCCCCCCCTTCGCAAAAGGGGAGGGGACGGTGGGAAGTGGGGTATGCGATGGGGAGTTTCGTGGCGTGCTCATGACAGCAGGGCCTTTTAGTTGTCGCGGAGAGTCCCCTCTCCCGGCGGGAGAGGGTTAGGGTGAGGGGCGTGCTGCCCTCTATCTGTGGGTGGGAAGTTGCCAACCATCTCACCCTCATCCTAACCTTCTCCCTCAAGGGAGAAGGGACTGGTGCTTACATCCCAGGCCAATCGGACTATTGAAAAGCCCCTATGACAGGCCGGTTGTTGACAGCCCGGATTACCGGAGTTTAGTTTGAGATTGCGGGGACGGACCCGGTGACTGGCCGGACCGTCCCTCCACTTTTCCTGGAGGTGATCGCCAATGCGTTGCCGAAGATGCTTTTCCTCTAATTTGCTCGCTCTCGAAAAACGAGTCCCCGGGGACAACCTCGTACTTCGCTGCCGGGATTGCGGGTTCCTCTTCAGTCCGCCGGACCAAGGCGTCGCCGCCCGGTCCAGAGTTAAATAGCCGGGTATGCCCGATACTCTGACGGACGAAAAACTAATGCCATTGCCATTCGCCAACGACGTGCTTCGGGTCCAGCTTTGGAGCAAGCAAAAAGAAGTGTTGACCGCCCTGCCGTCCCGCCGCCGCGTGGCCGTCAAGTCCGGGAACGGGCTGGGCAAGGGTTACTGCGCCGCCGTCGCCGTGCTGTGGTTCCTGTACTACCACGACCCGGCCATCGTTTTGAGCACCGCGCCAACCTTCCGGCAGGTCCGTCATGTCCTGTGGCGGCAGGTACACCGCCTCTACCGGGGGGCCGCCGATGTCCTGGGCGGCAAGATGCTGGACACCCGCTGGGAGATCTCCGACGAACGGTATGCTATCGGTCTTTCCGCCGACGGGGCGGACCAATTCCAGGGCTTCCATAGCGAGAATATGTTCGTCGTGGTGGACGAGGCCGAAGGGGTCAGCGAGGAGATTTACGAGGCGATCGAAGCGGTGATGACCTCTGCCTCCCCACGGCTGCTCTTGATCGGCAACCCCACCACTGTAACCGGGGCGTTCCGCCGCGCTTTCTACCAGGAACGCCGCCTCTATTACACGGTCAGCATCTCCGCCCTGGACAGCCCCAACGTGAAACTGGGCAAGGTGGTCATACCCGGGCTCACCACGGCCGAATGGGTGCGGGAACGGAAGGAGACCTGGGGCGAGAAAGACCCCATCTACCGCTCCCGCGTGCTGGGCGAGTTCCCCGACCAGGAGGAAGACACCTTGATCAAACTATCGGATATCGAGGCGGCGGTCTGGGAGGGCAGTGTCATCATATCCGCTGTCGGTGACAACCTACAGAATGGGGGAGACGTTGTGTTGGCCGTAGACGTGGCCCGTTTTGGCTCGGACCGAAGCGTCATACTATGCCGCCGGGGAGACCGGGTTGAAGAGATTAAGACCTTTCATGGTATGGACACCATGCAGCTTTCCGGCTGGGTGGCGGCGACGGTCCGGGAGTGGTCGCCCAATCGGGTCCACGTGGACGAGATCGGCGTGGGGGCTGGCGTGGTGGACCGGCTGAACGAGCAGGGTTACAGCGTGCGCGGGGTAAACGTGGCAAGAAGCGCCCGGCAGGACAAGCTGTTCGTCAACCTGCGGGCGGAGGGCTATTGGCGTCTGCGGGAGCTGTTCGCCTCCGGGAGAATCAGCATTCCCTCTGACGGCCAGCTTATGGGAGAGCTTTCGGCGATGCGCTACAGCTACGACAGCCAGGGTAGAGTCAAGATAGAGAGCAAGGATGAAATGCGCCGGCGGGGCCTGCCCTCTCCGGACAAGGCTGACGCTTTGATGCTAGCCTTTCTGGAACCCGCCAGTCAGGTCAAGTTGTGGATCTAACGCAGACCAGGACGTGAACATGCCTGAACACGCTATCGAGAATTTGAGGATTCCAGGTTATGTCCGGCGTTTGCTGGACAACATCTTGTCCAGGCCCCACACCATGCCGCCGTCGGCAACACAGCAGCGGGCCAACCGCGCCGCCGGGCGGGATGTAGACTGGCTGGACAGCTACACGGCTGAGGGCGGAGATTGGGCCAGGAGCGAGTATGGCCACTACTATGCCGGTTCGGCTCCGGTCTATGCCGCCGTCAAGCTCAGGGCGGACGCCATCACCCGCGCGCCCGTGGTGGTGCACCGGTCAACGCCTGAAGGGGTTGGACTGCCGGTGGGGCCGTACCATCCCGTGCAACGGCTCCTGGACAGGGTAAACCCCTGGTACACGCGCGGCGACCTGTGGCGGGCGACTGAGATTTACCTGAACCTGTGGGGCGCGGCGTTCTGGGCGTTGGAACGGGACCAGGACGGCGATTGGGAGATTTGGGCCCTGCGCCCCGACCGGGTGAAGGTGCTGCCCGACGCCAACCGCTACATCCGGGGCTTCGTGTACCAGGGCCGCACAGGTCCGGTGGCCTACACGCCGGACGAGATGGTCTGGCTGCGTTACTTCAACCCGTTGGACGAATTCGCCGGGCTATCCCCACTGGCCCCGGCGCGGATGGCGGTGGACATGGGCAGGGACGGGCTGCGTTTCAACCGCTCCTTCCTCAGAAACTCGGCCCGCCCCGACTTCGTCCTGTTGACCAACGAAAGCATGAACGACGTGGAGGTCGAGGAGTTCTACCGGCGTTGGGAAGCCCGGCACCGTGGGCCGTCCAACCCCAACCGTCCGGCCATCGCCAGCTTCGTCCGCGACATCAAGACCCTGGGGTTCAGCCACAGGGATATGGAGTTCATCCAGGGGCTGCGGTGGAGCCTGGAGGACGTGAGCCGCGTGTTTGGCGTGCCCAAGCCCCTGCTATCGGACCTCGAGCGGGCCACATTCGCCAATATCAACGCGTCTGAGCGGATGTTCTGGCGCAACACGATGATTCCCCAGACCGGCTTCCTGGAAGAGCAGATCAACGGGATGTTGCTGCCGCGCCTGGGGTACACCGGTCTTGAAATCAAGTTCGACCTCAGCGGCATAGAGGCGCTGCGGGAGGATGAGAATAGCCGCGTCAGCCGGGAGGCCCAGCTATTGGACCGGGGCGTCCTGACGATCAACGAGGTGCGCCGTTCCCGCAACCTCCCCGACGTTCCTTGGGGAGATACCTGGGCCAGGGCTCCGCGTCCCACGCCTGCGCCCCAACCGGCTCCTCAAAATTCCCCGGCGGAGCTGTCGAAACTCGCCCCGGAGAGCACCGGCCTCCTTCTTTCGTAGGTGGGAGCCTATTGATATTTCCCTCCTACCCCAAAGGGGGGTTAGTCTATGGTGATAGTCCCGTCATGACACGTAGCCATTGACAATCTCATTCATTTCCCAGAGATTAAGTGTAAAATCGCTTTAGGAAGGAATTCTAGCGTGTGAGAACCACGGGCCAATATGGCTCCGGTCTTCCCGAGTTAGTATTGAAGTCATTCCGCGTTGAGAGAACAGACCGAAAGAGGCAATCTGGAACCCCGGTGGTTGCGCCATCATGTGACAGCAGCCCCGTTCGGAATATTCTTGGTTACGATGGGGTTGGCGTATTCGGTAAGCACAGAACCGTGGCGATGGTCTAACATTGTATATCTGACAGCGCCATTCGTTGATTTGGGGGCGCTTATCTATTCAGCAGTTGCCGTGTTGGTTGAGAGAGGAAGCAATATGGTTTGGTGGGCACTAGAGCAAAGAGAGAAAAGGCGAGAGAGGTTGCGGCAAGAGGCACGCGCAGAAGGACAGGCAGAAGGACGGGCAGAAGGACGGGCAGAAGAGCGCAGGGAGTGGGAAGCGTGGAATATAAGGCGTGAACAGGCCATCGCCAACAATGAGAATTTCAATGAGCCCCCTCCGTTTCGCAATCAAAACGGCAAGTGACACCTTAGTAAGTAAGCATTCAGGGTTAAGAGGAACCAGTCCTTCGACTCCGTTCTGCTGCGCTCAGGATGAGCGGTTTTGTGTCAATGCGGTCACTTACTCTGAACAGTTACCCCGGCCCCTCAGCCCAAATATTTTTGGAACCAGGTGAGGGTGCGGGCGAGGTATTCCTCCCGCATCTTCGGGTGGCCCAGACGGGTGAAGGAGTGAGCGCTGCCGGGGAAGCGCACGAACTCCACTTCTTTCCCCAGCCGTTTGAGCACGATGAAATATTCTTCGCTCTGGGAGATTGGGCAGCGGTAGTCCGACTCCCCGTGCAGCAGCAGTACAGGGGCGTTGACGTTGACCGCGTAGGTGATTGGCGAGCGCCTCAGCAATTCTTCCGCGGCGTCCATCACCGACCCACCCCACTGCACTTCGCCGAAGCTGGCGCCAATGTCGGACGTGCCGTACATGCTGTAGAGGTCGGTGCAGGGCGCGCCCACCACACCGACGGAAAAACGGTCGTTGTGTCCCAGAATCCAGGTCGCCATGAACCCGCCGTAGCTGTAGCCGTGAACACCCAGCCGGCCGGCATCGACGTATGGCCGGTCGATTGCCTGGTCCAACGCGCCCATAAGGTCCAGGTAGTCCTCCCCGCCCCAGTCCTCCAAGACAGCGGTCATGAAATCATCGCCGTATGTGGAAGAACCCCTGGGATTGACCGCCAACACCAGGTAACCCGCCGTGGCCAAGACCTGCTGAACGGTGGCGAAGGAGTCATAGAACGCTCCGTTGGGTCCACCGTGGACGTCCATAACGAGCGGATATCGCTTGGAAGCATCAAAGTCCGGCGGAAACCACAACCGGCACTCGATAGCGAGCCCGGCCCGTTCATAGTCGAACTTCTCCATAGTCGCGGGCGGGCTCACCGACAGGTAGTCGTGATTGACGTCGGTCAACCGCTTGCTCGTGCCGGGCTCAAGCTCCACCTGGAACAGGTCGCCCGGTATGGTGGGGGACGAGGAGAGTTCCACCGCCCGAATCGCCTTGCGGTCCAGGGTAAGGCCAGTTGCCTGCCGGTCGCCGCCGAAGAGGGTCTTGACTCCGCCTCCGTTGGCATCGGCCTCGCACAAGAACGATTCACCACGCCGCTCCCCTAGGAACAGGATGCGGTCGTCTTCGGTCCACCGCATGGCAGGGCCGGGGTTCATGGCAGGGAAGCTCACGAAGGGTTTGATGGAGTCTTCGGTGATCAGCCTGGGGGAGTGCCCCGGTTGAAGTACGTAAAGCCATGACTGCCAGGCCACCATACCGAGCGGGGCTTCGGCGCCGGCGGCCAGCAGGCGTTGGCCGTCTGGCGACCATGTAAGCGTTCCCACGCCGTTCAGCCCGTCGGACCACAACTCTGGCCCGCCGCCGTAAGCGGAGACGACGTACGCCTCGGTCAGCGCGCGAATGTCCCGGTCTTCCCGCCTCCCGGAGATAAACGCGACGCGAGCCCCATCGGGTGACCAGGCTGCGGCAAAGTCGTCCCAGTCTCCGTCGGTTAGCTGGGCAGTTGCCCCATTTTTGACGTCAACCGTGAACAGGTGGAAGTGCGCGTTTCCGCGCCAGCCCAGAGTGTCGTAGCGGTACCTGATGCGGCTCACTTCGGTGACGCGGGGCACAGACGCCGGGATGTCTTCCGAGTCCGGCAATTCCTCCGGCACATCGGCGCAGACCAACAACCGGCTGCCTTCCGGAGACCAAGAAAAGTCCGAGACTCCGCCCTTTAACCTGGTAAGTTGCACCGCCTCGCCGCCGCCTGCGCCCATGAGCCAGACCTGCCGTTTGCCGTCGCCGTCGGGCCTGAGAATCCCCAGGGTGTTTCCGTCGGGTGAGAATTTCGGTGCGCTGTCCCTGGTTCCCTGGGTAAACTCCATGGTCTGCCCCGAGTCCAGCGTCATCAACATGATTCGGGAACGGCCTTCCATCTCCTGGGCATCGACCCAGGACAGGGTATAGGCCAGGGTCCCTCCATCGGGGGAGAGGGCAGGGTCCCCTACGTTCCTGAGCTTGTAGATGACATCGGGCGAGATGGGATTGGTCATATCTGTCTACCCTTCAGAGTCTCTAAATTTGCCGGTGGACGGCGATACCTATTGGGCTGGGGCCACAGGATGGTCTATGTGGTGGTCCTCGGAGCATTGGTCTCGGGAGTATTCAAGCTGGATGGTCACATGGGATATCCCGAACTCCAGGGCAGCGATATTGCGCAGCTCCCGCAGCAGCGGTGACCGGTTGAGCAGGACGTCATGGTCTGCGGTAACGTGTGCGCTAAAGGCGTCGTACCCGGTTGTAATGGTCCAGGCATGGATGTCATGGACCCCGGTGATTCCGTCAAGCTGCTCCATCCGTTGGCATAATCCGTGGAGATCCACGTTGGGCGGTGTTCCTTCCATCAAAACATGCAGCACCTTCCACAGGAGCCGGGCCGAACTGATCAAAATCAGCGCACCGATGACGGCGGCGAAGACCGGGTCCGCAGCGGCCCATCCGGTGGTGAGGACCAATATACTTGCGCAGACTACAGCGACCGAGCCCAAGAGATCGCCCAGGACATGCAGGAACGCGCCTTCGACGTTCAGGCTCTCCACGGCTGACCTATGGAGCAAGGCCGCGGCGGCCAGATTCACCAGCAGCCCCACGGCGCCCACTCCAAGCATGAGGGCGCCTGTCACCTCTTGCGGCTCGAGGAAGCGGCGATACGCCTCGAACAGGATAACCCCGGCGATCAGCCAGAGGCTCAACGCGTTGGCCAGCGCCGCCAGGACCTCGGTGCGGTGAAAACCGAAGGTCCGTTCCACCGACGGCGGCTTGCCAGCCACCCATATCGCCAGCAGCGCCAAGCCTACCGCGCCCGCGTCCGTCAGCATGTGGCCAGCGTCGGCCAACAACGACAAACTGTTGGCCAGCAAGCCTCCCACCACCTCGACCACCATGTATCCAACCAGGAGTCCAAGGGTGATGGTAAGCTGGCGCCGGCTGACCGCGCGGCTATGTGCATGTCCGGTTGGACCCTCGATGTCCGTCACCACCAACAGCTACCCAAGCGGCTTCCGCGAGACTCACTCCTGTGAAGGAAGTCTTTTGATGGGCCGCCTATAGCTGGAAAGTCTTCTTCCAGATACCGGGCGAGCCTTCGGCGTGGGTCATCAGGTCGCGCATCCGGGGGTTGTCCGGGTTGATGTCTCGCTGGGCTTGCCAGGGATCCGTATCCGACACACCCTCGTGCTCAAATTCGTAGACCACCGCGTATTTGGGCTGCCCCCGGACTACCTTCCAGCGGCGGCCCCGTATGCAGCCGGGCACCTTTTCGTAGTTGGGTACGTAGACTCCGCTGTACCAGCGGTTCCACTCGTCTTCGTTCTCCGGGGAGATGTCCATCCGCCCGATCTGGAGCGCCGGCGCCATATCGGCGCCCGCGACATTATCGTTCAGCGACGAAGGGTGGATCATCTCGTAGATGTTGTTGATGAAGTTGGTCCCGATGATGCTGGGGCTGACGCGCGATCCCCATTCGGTGCGCGGACGGTTCTTGAAGGCGTCGGTCTCAATCACGGCGGGGCTTTCCAGTTCGTAGCAGGCCAGGTGCTTCGGGCCGCTGCGGACTGCCTCATAGCGGGCGGCGTTCAGTATTCCGGGGACCGATACCAACTCTTTCAGGTGTTCCTCGTTGTACCAGGCGTTGAAGTCGTCTTCCTTGTCCGCCGGGATGTCTGCCCAGACCATCATTAGAGCGGTGCCCTTCTTGTTAGCCATAGCTTCCTCCTGTCTGATTCTTTGACTTGGATTCGCCAGTCTACCAGATCACTTTAGCTTCCTGAAGCGCCCTGACCTCTTCCAATGGTACGCCCAGGATGCCATGGAACACAGCGTCGTTGTCTTCTCCCAGAGATGGTGTCCAGCCATCCAGACGCGCCGGGGTCTCGGTGAAACGCCACGGCGGAGCGACACCTCGCTGCCGCCCCTTCTCAGGATGGGTTATCTCCGGGAACGCGCCACGGGCCGCCAGATGCGGATCGGCCATCAGTTGGTCGGCGGACAGTGAAGGGAACGCCGCCACGCCCTCGGCTTGAAGCAAGTTGGTAGCTTCCCAGGGCGTCCGCTCCAGCGTCCACGCCTCGACCTTCCGGTCAAGTTCTTCCCGGTGGAGCCAGCGTTGATAGCCATCGCCAAAGGATGGCTCATTTGCCCAGGCGGGGTCTGCCAGAGCCCGGCGCAGGCATTGCCATTCGCGCTCGGTGGTTATGGCGATGCTGACCCAGGCATCCTCTCCGGCGCAACGGTAGACTCCGTGGGGGGCAGCCGCGCCGTTTCCGTTTCCCTGGGGCGTCTGTTCTCGCCCATTCATGGCGAAATCCATGAGGGCCGGACCTATAAAAGCGGTTGCCACGTCCCGCACTGAAACGTCAAGGTGGATACCTCGGTCTTCCCCGGCTTCGCCAGCTTTCCCGTTACCAGCACGTTCCTTGGAGAACGGGACCTTGCCACACAGTGCCGCCACCGCGCACAACGCACCCATCAACCCTCCGGTATGGTCCATGGCGTGCCGCAGCTCCACAGGTGGGCCGTCGGGGTAGCCCGTCAGGTATCCCAGCCCGCCCGCCGCGGCGAACATGGGCGCGTATCCGGAATATCCCCTCTCCGGACCGGTCTGCCCGTTGGATGATAGGGACAGCATCAGCAAGTCTTCCTTGACCTCGCGAAGCCGGTCGAAACCTAGTCCCAGCCGTTCCAGGACGCCAGGACGGAAATTCTCCAGCACCAAATCGCTGACTCTTACGAGATCAAGTGCAAGCTCCACGGCTCTGGGTTCCTTAAGGTTCAGCGTCACCGAAAGTTTACTGGCGTTGACCTGTTCGAAGCTGGATGGGGGCTTGCCGTACATGGTGTGGGGGCGGCGGGTTATATCCAACCGGGCGGAGCTTTCAATCTTGATTACCTGCGCGCCAAGTTCGGCCAGCATTAGCCCGGCAAAGGGACCTGCTGCGTGGACTGAGAAGTCCGCCACTCTAACCCCTGACAATGGACCTGTCTTCTCTCCAGCCATGACCGTTAGACCACTCCTGCACGGGCCAATTCGACGATGTCCATCGGGGAATATCCCAGTCCTTCGTAGACCGCCCGGTTGTGTTCCCCCAGAAGTGGAGCCCTCCCCAGTAGGTCAGGGCCGTCGCCAAACCGGAACGGCGGGCCGACATACTCCAAACGGCCCGCGGATGGGTGATCGACCTCCACGTATAAGCCCCGCTGCCGCTGTTGCTCGCTGTGAAAGACCTCACCGGGCGTTAAATAGGGGGCGAAGGGGACACCATGGGATTGGGCTTCGCGGTATAACCATTCCTTCGTATGCGCGCTGGACCACTCCCGCAGGTGGGCGTTGATCTCTGGGCCGTATTCTCCGGGATTCTGAAATCTCTCGGCGGTCGCCCAATCCGGGTAGTCCAACATCCGCGCAAGGCTCTCCCACTGGCGTGGTTCCAGGGTTAGAAGTTCCACGTAGCCGTCCTGGGCCGGCAGGGTGCCTCCGACGCGGAAATAGCGGGAGGACCGGTCCTCGACGATCCCTTCGGCTTCGAGACGTTGGATGGGCACATAGCCAAGAGAGAGTTGGGCTTCTTGCATAGAGCAGTCTACTACCTGGCCGGACGCTCCGTTGTTGCGGGCAAATACCGCCGCAACGATTCCCAAAGCGGCGGTGAGTCCGCCCTGATACGACCCCATCTGGCCACCCGCGGCCAACGGCGCGCGGTCCGGGAAGGTGTCCAGAGCCAGGCCGTTGGGCAGCAGGTAACCCTCACCTCCTGCATGAAACACGTTCACGTCGTAAGCACGGTAGCCGGCATACGGCCCCCAACTTCCGTAGGGAGTGACTGAGGCAATAATGAGCGCCGGATTGCCGCTGGTCAACGTGCTTGATCCCAACCCCTGAGCCTCCAAGTCTGGAGTCTGGCGGTCATGGATCACCACGCCGGCGTTGGCTGCAAGTTGACCCAGCAGCGCTCTGCCCTGAGGGTCTTCCAGGTTCAGTGTAGTTCCGCGTTTGCCGGTGTTGAGATACAGGAACAACCCGCTGCGTTCGGAATGAGGCGAGTCCCCTGGGAAAGGCCCTTGCCTCCTGGACGAATCGCCGGAACGTGGGGGTTCCACCTTGACCACGTCCGCGCCCAGCGACGCCAACAGCTTGCCGCAATAAGGCCCCGCCACGTTGTCGGCCACTTCCAGAACGGACAGCCCGTCCAAGGGACGTCGGCTATTGTTGGTCGCATCGAGGGTCATGGGCGATCAGGTCCAGACGGAGTTTCCTCCACCATAGTCAGCATGTACGGTGGACCGAGGTCTTCTTCCAGTACTTCCTCCAATTCCTCCGTGACAGGGTTCACCTTGAGACGCATGTCTTGGAGCATTTCGTAGCCCACCAGCGGGATAGGGGACGAGGCAACCATCCCCGCGAATCCTCTTCCACGAATATTTCCCCTGATGAGATAAGTGTCCAGTTCCACTCGCCCTGTGGCGGTCATAAAGGTCCTCTTCCCATCGATAATCGTCTCCAGCCCTAGTGTCTCTATCTCCTCCATTGGGAGACCCATGAGGGCAGCTCCCGTATCAACAAAAAACGTGTATTGCTTCGTGCCCAACGGCCCGAAGATAGTCCCATCTACGAATGTCCGTCCCATATCCCGTCCCCTCCGGGTTACACCGGCAAGATCGGCGGGGCGTTCTCGTCTCCGGGGGCGTCCCGGAGGAAATTACCGCTGCCGTCGGTGAACCAGGGAATCCTCGGGTCTCGGGAGGGCAACATGACCGTCGCGTAACCTGGGGCGGTTACCTCCCCCCGCTGGTTTTCAGCCCAGATCTCCAGGTCAACCAATGGAGCGTCGCCGCTTAGGTATTTGCGCACCACCTTCCCCTTGCACCACTGAGTGTCCCCGTACACGTTGAATCGGCGGCACTCGACACGGAGACGCTTCAGGAACGCGTCGTCACCCATCCAGTTGGTCAGGAGCGTCCCCATCCAGGATACTCTCTGCGGCCCGTAGTCATACGCTCCGGGAACGCCGACAGCCTCGGCCACCGAGTCGCGCAGATGGCCGATGCCGGTGTATTCCAGCCCGCCGCCGGCCTCCGGGTTGCGGAAAAAGTGGTCCGGGTGTCGCATGGCCTCCCGCAACAAGACCCCGTGGGCGCTGGACCTGCCGGTGCCAACCAGGAAAGCGCTAACGTCTTGCAAGGACAGGGGACCGCGGACTATGGGCTCGATCTCCTCTCCCACCAGGGTATCTTCCCAGTAGCGCGGTTGGCCGCCTCGCGCCGTTTCGTTTAACACCTGTTGGTCGATGGCCTCAAGCTCGTCGGGTTCGTAGTGGTGGCGGCGAGGCACATCGGCGTACTTTCCACTCTCTCTGGAGGCGCGCCGCTGGTGGCGTGTGCACCACCCAACAACACGGGCAAGCGTCTCGTCCCGCTGGTTGGTGTAGATCGTCTCCACGTATTGGATGACCAACGTGGCGGAGTAACGGCTTTGCTTCTCCTGTACGTCCAAGACCCTCTCCACGCAGTTCACCGCATCGCCGGGGCGAAGCACACGGAAGAACTCCCAGTCATTCCCCGCAAAGAAGCCGTGGACACCGGGCAGACCCCAACGAGTCCTGCCCGACCAGTGGCGCATGTATGGCGCACAGGGGTGGCCTATCACGGAGCCGTACTTGGAATAGGCCGCGTACTCCAGGTCCCGGAACAGGGGATTGGCGTCGCCGATGCCGTTAGCGAAGTTGATCAGCGCGCCCAGGGAGGCGTCCCGGGTGAACTGCTCCGTCCGCAGCCTCATCCCGATCATCGCCTTGGCCTTGTCGATGGACTCCTGCGATATGTCTTCCACTTCGGGGAGGGTGTCGGTTACTTGTTCTCGTTCGTTCTGCTGTGTCATGGGCATAGACCTCACGGTGAATTGGTCAAAGGGTCTAGAACGTTTATCACAAACACTGGCATCAAGAACCACATCTGAGCGCCTAGATTAAACAGCGGTCCGTCAGCCAATTGTCTACCGCTAACATAAGTGGTCTGCCGTATAATTCTCACCACGCCGACAAACACTGCCCAGTAATGGCCAAATACGATCCCAACCATGACTAATTTTAGGCCCTGAAGGAATGTCAAGAGGTCCACCTTAGATCCTTGAACGCTAGATAGCCAGAGCTTGGAAAAGAAGTCAATACTAAGTCGAAGATCGGCCTGAAAGAGCACGACAGCAAGGGTGGCCGTCGCCAAGGTGAAAATTACGAGGGATTGGTTTTGACGGTTTGAATTCATCCCCGCCAACCGCTCTGTCGGGTCGATATCCAAATTACGAATCCTAACGCGACGAAGAACAGACTGATCATTATAGCCAACAAATAGCTCTCAGGCGCAATATTACCCCACTGGGGCAACAACGCCACCGACCAGATAATGGCAAAGGTCAAAACCGCGTATGTGATCAAGATTGCTCTCCGATAAACTCTGCCCGGATTGACTTTGATACTTTTCTTGCACATGATCTGTCTCAAGATTGGCACCTCCGAAGCACTGTCGTTGGCCCGGGGATCGGACATGAAGGTTCGAGGCGTCGCCTGTTGACATCGGTCATTCCTGCCCCCTCTCTTACGTTACCAGAGTATTTGGGCGTCTTCCAAACGCTTGATTTCATCTTCGGCCAAGCCTAGTAGCCCGCCAAACACCTGCTCGTTATGCTGCCCCAGCGTAGGAGCATGGCTGCGTATCGCCGGGGGCGTCTTCTCCAGGTTCCACATCAGGTTGAAGATCGGCTCCACCCCCAGGGAAGGATGCTCGATCTCATGGTAAAGTCCCCGTTCCTGGTTGTGCCGGTCATAGAGGCGTTCTTCGGCGTCCATTACGGGAATCGCCGCCACGCCGTGGGATTGCAATAACTCGGTGATCTCCCAGGCGTCGCGCTGGGAAGTCCATTCTGACAATTGGACGTCCAATTCTTGCCGGTGCCGGTGCCTCTGGTAGCGGCTGGCGAACCGGTCTTCGGTAGTCCAATCCGGCGACCCCATTGCCATCGCCAGACCCCTCCACTCCTCATCGTTCGCAACCGCAATGGACACCCACCGGTCTTCGCCCTGACAAAGATAGTTGCCGTAAGGGGCCATCGTCGGGTCGTAGTTGCCCCTGGGGCCCAATACACGGCCGGTTGCCTCGTACTCCATGAGACCCGCGCCCATGGTGGCGACGGTCGCCCGCAGCATGGACAGGTCGACGTACTGGCCGCGTCCTGTTCTTCGCCGCTGGTGCAGGGCCGCAACCGTTGCGAAGACCGCGTGCAACGCGCCGCTGATATCGGCGTAAGCGTGTTTCAGTCCCAGGGGCCGTTCTCCTTCGTAGCCAAGGGTGCTGTCCAAGCCTGCCATCGCGCCGATCGACGGAGCATAGGCCCGCAGATCACGCAGGGGCCCGGTTTGGCCGTGGGAGGAGATGGACACCATGACGATGTCCTCCTTGATTGCCTTAAGGTCTTGGTAGCCCAGCCCCAAGCGGGCCATCACTCCAGGGGAGAAGTTCTCCAGCACCACGTCGCAATGCGCGGCCAACCTCTTTGCCAGTTCCACCGCCTCTTCGTGGTTGGTGTTTAGCGTGACACTGAGCTTACCCCGGTTCACGTTGTGAAACATGGGGTGCTGCTCTGGGTCGCGTTCCGTGCCGATGATGGGGCGTCCCTGGCGCATGTAGTCCAGCCGTTGCCGGGTCTCCACCTTGATGACCTCGGCCCCCATATCAGCTAGCACCATGCCCGGTATGGCCCCGGCCAGCACCCAGCCGAAGTCCAATACCCGGTAACCGGCCAATGGCCCCCTATTTTGCGGCTGTTCTTGCAAGAGATTTCGTCCTATGCGAGGGACAACTTGGCTTATCAGGGAAGCTTAGATGATTCCGGTCTGGTAAAGGGCGACCAGTTGCTCGCGGGTGAACCCCAACTCACCGGTATAAATCTCTTCGTTGTGCTGGCCGAGATGAGGAGCGGGTGAGGCCGAGTATGCAGTTGCATCTGCCAACGTGTAAGGCGGACCGGGAAACGACATCGGCCCGGTGTGTTCCTTATCGATCTCCTCGAACCAGCCCTCCAGGCTGGGATCGTTCCGCACTTCGTCGAAGCCCCGCACCGGTCCCAGAGGGATGCGGTGCTCCATGGCCATCTCCAGAAGCTCGGCCTTGGTGTGCTCCAGCAACCACTCTTCCATGTAGCCGTCAATCTCGTCGGCGTACTCGTTGTTCATCACCGTTCGATTGGTGAAGCGCGGGTCCCTGGACCACTCGGGGCTATCCATCAATTCCAGTAGCTTGCGCCACTGTCTCCCCTCCGGCGAACCGGCGAAGATGTAGCCGTCCTTGCACCGCAGAATGCAGTTGGGATACGGGAAGTCCATGGAGTGGTGCCCGGTGCGGCGGGTCACGCGCCACTCGTAAACCGCCATCAACGCCTCGGGGCCGTTGTAGACACCGGACATGGTCTCGACTTCAGCGATGTCAATGTGTTGCCCGTCGGTACCGGAAGTGTCGCGCGCCAAAAGCGCCATCAACACCGAGGACGCCGCAGCCATGCCGGCGAAGTAACCGACCTGGGCAGTCCCGAAGGTCAGCGGCGGCCTGCCAGCCGACCCGAGACCCTGACAAATTCCTCCGGCGGCGGCCAGGTTGATGTCGTAAGCCTTGTAGTATTTGTAGGGGCCGGTGAGTCCGAACGGTGTTATAGAGGCCATGACCAGGCCGGGGTTAATTAGACCAAGAGCCTCGTAGGTCTGACCTACCCGGTCCATCTCCCGGGGGTGCAGGTTGTGGACCACCGCGTCGGACCGGGCCACCAGGTCTTCAAGAATTCCCTTGCCCGTGGGGGTGGCGAGGTCCAGGGTCAGACCCTTCTTATTGGAGTTGAGGTACAGGAAGAGACCGCTCCGTTCCTGGTGGGGGTCGTCGTTCAGGAACGGGCCGTAGCCCCGGGAGCTGTCGCCGGTAGCCGGAGGCTCGATCTTCGTTACTCGTGCGCCCATGTCGGCCAGCAACTTGCCGCAGTAGGGCGCGGAGATGCCGTTGCCGATCTCCAGAACTCTAACGTCGGCCAGCAAATCGTAGGTCATGACAAACAGTCCGGCAACAGCATATTCATCAATCCAGCAGCGCACCCCGGAGCCGCGTCAACGCTTCGGCGGATACGCCCTGAGACAACACATACTCTTCAGCCCCTCCCCAATTGCGATTCAAGTCGGACAGCACGCGTTCCATCGCCTCGGGTTGGGCCTCGAACGCCGTCAGGGGCCGGTCTTCATTCCCCGGGCGTTGGCGCAGCCTTGGCCCCAGGGAACCGATAATCTGGTTGGTCAGACAATAGTCGGCCATGATCTGCTCGTCGTCTACTCCCAATAGACCGAGGACTATGGCTGAGAGGACCCCGGTACGGTCCTTGCCGGCGGTGCAATGAAACACAGCGGGCAGACTCGACTCCCCGGCCAGAGCGTTTAGAGACTCGGCAACCCTTGCGCCCGCGTTGGAGATGATCCAAGTGTAAATCTCCGTCAGTCTGACCACGGGGTCGATTCCGGGGGCGGGGTGGGATACATCGCGGCCTTCCAAGTACGGGACATTGTGGTAACGCACCGTGGAACCGCCGGTCGGCCAGCGTCCCGCTCCTTCTGCCTCGTCGGGGTTTCGCAGGTCAACGACCATGGACACTCCCAACGAAGATTGTACGTATGACATGTCTTCAGTGGTCAAGTGGTGTAGCGCGTCCGATCGGAAGAGGCGCCCGGATGTGACGGTACGCCCATCCCGGGCACGGTAACCGCCCAGGTCCCGGAAATTGAAACAACCTTCTAAGGGGACAAATCGCCCCTCGCTTCCAGTCACCTTACCCTCCAATTCCCAGACTGCGAATACGGCACACCCCGCCCCCGCCAGACTCACATGGAATTGGCCTCATTATAGCATCGGCGTCGCCTGGAAAATTGCCCGCGCCCGGTCCCGAGGCATGATCGGCTAGAAAGGATATATGGTACAATCCAGCCATCTCGAATTCGAAACTATTCCCTTTAATGAGGTAGCTGTAATGGCCCAGAATGTTGTGTTATCCAACACGGACTATAACGTTGTCGGCACACGCCCGATCAGGCATGACGGCACCGACAAAGTCACGGGAAGAGCCAAATATGGCGGAGACTTCCAGGCTTCGGGTCTGCTCCACGGCAAGGTGCTTCGAAGTCCACATGCGCACGCCAGGATCAAGTCTATCGACACCAGCAAGGCCGAAGCCTACCCTGGTGTCAAGGCGGTCATTACCGGTCAGGATATGCCCGCGGCCAAGAATGCGGACGCGGACCGGAACACAAGGTTCGCCAGCGAGAACATCCTGGCAAACGCCAAGGCGTTGTACCGGGGCCATGCCATCGCCGCGGTTGCCGCAACCAGCGCCCACATCGCCGAGATCGCCGCTTCCTTGATCCAGGTGGAGTACGAGGTCCTGCCCCCGGCCATGGAAGTCCGGGAAGCAATGGAAGACAGCGCTCCCCTGGTCCACGAGGAAATGACCACCACCGAACTGGGTGAGGACACCGGCAAGCCCAGCAACATTGTCTCCCACTTCAGGCACGAGATGGGGGATCCTGGCAAGGGTTTCGCCGAAGCCGACGTGGTTGTGGAACGGGAATTCAACACAGCAACGGTGCATCAGGGCTACATCGAGCCCCAAAACGGCGCAGCCATGTGGAACGCCGACGGGCAGATTACCATCTGGACCAGCACCCAGGGCGCGTTTGCCGTGCGTGAGGCCATCGCCGGCGCGTTGGACGTTCCGGTGTCCCGGATCAAGGTCGTGCCGATGGAAATCGGTGGCGGTTTCGGTGGCAAGATTCCCATATACCTGGAGCCCCTGGCCGCGCTGCTCTCCAGGAAGACCGGCCAGCCAGTCAAGATGTTGATGAGCAGGTCCGAAGTCTTCGAAAGCACTGGCCCGACCTCCGGCGCCTACGTCAAGGTCAAGATGGGCGCCAAGAACGACGGTACACTTACCGCCGCCGAAGCCTACCTGGCCTTCGACGCAGGGGCATATCCAGGTTCGGCGGTGCCCATGGGTTCCCAGTGCATTTTCGCCCCATACGTGATCGAAAATATGCGCGTCGACGGCTTCGACGTGGTGGTCAACAAGCCCAAGACCTCCGCTTACCGCGCCCCCGGCGCGCCCATCGCCGCTTTCGCAGGCGAAGCGGTGGTTGACGAGATCGCCAGTAAATTGGGAATCGACCCGGTGGAGTTCCGGCTGCTAAACGCCTCCAAGGAGGGCACGCGCCGCGTGGATGGCCCCGTGTTCCCTCGGATAGGAAACATCGAATGCCTGGAGGCCGCCCGCGATTCGGAGCTGTACAAGACCAAATTGGAGGGCCCCAACCGTGGCCGTGGCGTCGCCTCTGGCTTCTGGTTTAACATCGGTTTGGCATCCAGCGCGTCTATCGCCGTGAACGCAGACGGCACGATCACCCTGGTCGAGGGGTCCACCGACATCGGCGGCACCCGCGCCTCCATCGCCATGCAGGCCGCGGAAGTACTCGGCATAGCGGCCGAAGACGTGCACCCCAGCGTCGGAGACACCGATTCGGTGGGTTATACGTTCCTCACCGGCGGTAGCCGCACCACTTTCGCAACCGGCTGGGCCGCCTACGAGTGCGCCCAGGAGATCAAGACCAAGATGATCGAACGCGCGGCCACCATCTGGGAAGTGGATAAGGATGACGTAGACCTGGTGGACGGCACGTTCCAGCACAGGTCGGACCCCGATCTGAAGATGACCTTCAAGGAGCTTTCGGGACGCCTTGCCGGGTCCGGCGGCCCGATCTCCAGCCAGGTCAGCGTGGACCCCAGGGGCGCGGGAGGCGCTTTCGCCACCCACATCGTTGACGTCGAGGTCGACCCCGAGACAGGTAAGGTCACCATCCTCGACTATACGGCAGTGCAGGATGCAGGCAAGGCCATCCATCCCAGCTACGTGGAGGGGCAGATACAGGGCGGCGTCGTCCAGGGGATAGGCTGGGCGTTGAACGAAGAGTACTTCTTCGACAGAGAGGGCTCCATGGCCAACTCCAGCTTCCTCGACTACCGTATGCCCACCAGCCTCGACCTGCCCATGATCGGCACGGTTATTGTCGAGGTTGCCAACCCCGGCCATCCCTACGGGGTACGCGGCGTGGGTGAAGTGCCCATCGTCCCGCCGATGGCCGCCGTCGCCAATGCCATCTACGACGCCGTGGGTGTGCGAATGCAAAGATTGCCCATGACCCCCGGTGCCGTGCTGGAGGCCATCTTGGAGAAGGACGGCCAGCCCGCCAACTAATCGCCGAAACGCAAGTGGCCAGTAGCCGGGGACGTTCCAATCCCCGCTGCTGGCCACGAACCACTGACCACCGACCACCAGTCACTAACCACCAACCAATGAGGAACAGACGCTATGGCCAGAGTACCGTTCGCCACCAGGGAAAGCATGACTCCCGACGGCCAGAAGGTCTGGGACGAGATCGAGACCAGCCGTGGCGGTGTAGCCCGGAATTACGCCGCGCTGTTGAACAACCCAGCCGCGGCGGGCAGCCTGGCGGGGTTGGGAGGTTATGCCAGGTTTGAAACGCCGCTGGACCCGCGCATCAAAGCCCTGGCCGTGCTAACGGCGGCCCGAGAAGCCCACGGTCACTACGTGTGGACCGTCAACCAGCGGGCGGCCCAGGAAGCTGGCATCGGCGACGACGTGGTGGCCGCGATTCATGAGTTCCGCGCTCCGGTGGGACTTGCGCCCGACGACGCCAATGTAGTCCAATTCGTCATGGAATTGCTGCGCCAGCACCGTGTCTCCGACGCCACCTTCAACGCCCTCCGCTCCCAGATTGGGGACGCTGGCGTCGTGGACGTGCTTGTAGTCAGCGGCTATTACCACACCCTGGCCCACGCCCTCCAAGCCCTTGAAGTAGAACTCCCTGATGGCACCAGCTCAGCCCTGAGCTACCAGACCGGCTTAGCCCCCGGGGGCTAACAACAGCCTGGGGCGCCGCAAAGGCCGGACTTCTCCTGCTTTTACTCAAAGGTGGAGCTGAACGGGATGCTGTTCAGCATTCCACATGCCAAAACTAGGGGACCGCGCTCGGAGCAGGGCGGGCAAAAAGGAGCGGCCGGCCCCGAAAAGGGAGGAGCCGCTGAGGGAGCGGCACACTACCGGTCGCTGAGGAGTTAATAGTAATCCTCAGGAAGTACCTAGGTCAATCCACCAAGCGATTCCGCCAAGGCCTTTTAGCTTCCACCACCGTTTGTCTCCAAGGCTCATACCCCCGCTCATCCTGGGCCGAACGCAGTCCTCCAGAACAGACTCTGGACACGCGCACTATCCCGTCGCCCATCCTCAGCTTGCCGGGGTAAAAATGCTTGCCCCATCCATCTCCTTCGAGGGCAAATGGACTGGTGTTGCCCAAATCCCCTATCCCGCCGTGACGCAGGTGATGGTTTTTAGCACCCCTGGAACACCCTGCACCAGGCCAGTCACCAGATCGGCGACGGCGGCCATATTCGGAGCGGATATCAGGGCGATGACGTCGTAGGGGCCCGTCACGACGTCCGCGGACACAACTCCGTCGAGCCGCCTCAGTGACCGGAGTACGTCGATAGTCCGGCCCACCTGGACCTCAATAAGAATGTAGGCGCTGGTGCCCAAAGGTTGCTCCTGGCGGCGTTGGCCCGCCCGCTTCGGTTACGTCTTGCAACACCGGTCCGCCTGCCGGAGATGTTGGGTGATTCCTCGGGGGGTGCGGCTTAGTCGGATATGCAGGCGGTGGAGGTCACTTCCACCAGGTTGTCCGCCGCGCCGAACTGCACGATGATCGCGGTGCGCGCCGGGCGGTCATCCGTGAAGAATTCGCCGTAAACTTCGTTGAACCCTTCCAGGTCTTCCGCCTTGGACACGTAACAGGTGTTGGTCAGCACATTGTCCAGCGACGTTCCCGCGGCTTCAAGGATCAGCTTGATCCGCTCCAACGTGTACCGCGTCTGCTCGCGGATGTCCTTGCCCACCTTTCCCGTACTTGGGTGCCGGCCGGTGCAGCCCTGCACGTACACCAGGTTGCCGAAGCGGGTAGCCTGGGACAAGAGCCCGCGTCCGGGAGCTAATTTATCGCTGGTGATGATCTCTTTCTGGGACATGATTTAACTCCCTCTCGCCGCACCGGACCCCATTACAATTAATCTCGCCAGGTCCCCGATGCCAGTCTGATTTCGTTTCTGGGCCAGTCACATTATAGACTCGGCCCCAAGCGTGTCAAACCGCCCGTCGATGCCCCCGGAGCGGCTTTCAGGGGGCGAGCGGCGTTGATGCGGCCCGCCTTCCAGTCCCATCAATGCGAAGTTCTTGCGCATTCCTTGACCGCGGCTCACCGTAGCTGGAACATATTGCGCCAGAGGGGTCTATCCGGCTAAAATAACTCATACCTCTAGGAGTGTTTCATCCGTGTGCGCATCGAATCGAGGCTCAAAATGATCGAAGCGCAAGCTGATCGAAACCAATACGTTGGGACGTGTCACACAACCAACACCCTAATTGGAAGGGAGATACTAGATGCCCAGCATTGATCCTAAGAATATCCGTAACGTCGCGCTCGTTTCCCACAGCGGCGCGGGCAAGACCTCAATCGCTGAGACCCTTCTGTTCAACTCGAAGGTAACCACGCGCATAGGCCGGGTCGAAGACGGGAACACCGTCTCCGACTACGAGCCCGAAGAAGTAAAACGCGCCAGCAGCATCCAAACCACCCTGGCCGCATGGGCCTCCGGACCTAATAAGATCAACTTCCTGGACACACCGGGCTACGATGACTTCCTCGGGGAGGTCTCCGCGGCCCTGCGGGTGTCCGAAGCGGCGGTTGTGCTGGTGGCGGCCCAGTCCAGTATAGACGTGGGCACCGAGCGAGCTTGGAACATGTCCAAGGACATGGGCCTGCCCCGGATGGTCCTAATCAACAAGATGGACCGGGAGAACGCCAGTTTCTCCCGGTGCGTGGCTGACATCCAGGCTTCTTTCGGCAGCCAATGTGTCCCCCTTCAGTTGCCCATCGGCGAAGCCCAGGACTTCACCGGAGTCGTTAGCGTGGTCAACCCGCCCGCCGATGTCCCAGCCGAAATGGCCGCGGACCTGGAAGCGGCTCGGGAACGGCTGATCGAAGCCGCCGCGGAAAGCGACGACGAACTCGCCGACAAATACCTGGAAGGCGAGGAACTGACCCCCGAGGAGATCATCAACGGCGTCCGCAACGGCGTCTGGAGCGGAGCTCTCGTGCCTATACTGGCCAGCTCGGCCACTCAGAACCTGGGCGTGGACGAATTCGCGCAGATGGTGCTGGACTTCCTGCCCTCTCCAGTTGATGGCGTAGGACCTCAGTTGTCCGACGACTCAGACATCCAAGTCGACGCCGACGGCCCGTTGGCCGCCCAGGTCTTCAAGACCACCGCAGACCCCTTCGTCGGCAAGCTGTCCGTGTTCCGAGTCTATCAGGGCAGCATCAAGAGCAACTCGGAAGTCTGGAACAGCGTGCGCGGGTCTTCGGAGCGCATCGGACAACTCTACCTGCCCAGGGGCAAGAACCAGGAGAACGTGGCCGAGGTAACCGCCGGTGATATCGGGGCCATCGGGAAGCTCTCCGAAACCCTGACCGGCGATACTCTCTGCACCCGTGACAACCAGGTGCGGTTCGAGCCCATCAAATTCCCCGTCGGATACTACCGTGTGGCCGTCGCCCCCGCGAGCAAGGCAGACTTGGACAAGATGTCTCAGTCCCTAGCCAGGATCGTCGAGGAAGACCCCACGCTGCGGATGTCTCGGGACTACGACACCACCGAAACCCTGATCACCGGCATCGGTGAGGCCCAAATCGACGTGGCCATGGACAAGATCCGCCGGAAGTTCGGCGCGGACTTGAAAACCAAGCTTCCCCGAGTGGCCTACAAAGAGACCATCACCAGGGTTACCCAGACAGAGTACCGGCACAAGAAACAGTCTGGCGGCCACGGCCAATACGGTCACGTGCTACTGAGACTCGAACCGAGGGACCGGACGCTGGGCTTCGAGTTTGGCAGCGAAGTCGTGGGCGGTAAGGTGCCCAAGGAGTACTTCCCCTCGGTGGAAAAGGGGATCGTCAAGGCCATGGACGAAGGAGTCCTGGCCGGTTATCCCATGGTGGACCTGAAGGCCGTCCTATACGATGGAAGCTTCCACGACGTGGACTCTTCCGGGATGTCCTTCGAAATCGCAAGCTCTCAGGCCCTGCGCAAGGGAGTTTCCGATGCCGCGCCGATCCTGCTTGAGCCCATCATGAAGCTGGATGTCATCGTCCCAGACGCCTACACCGGTGAGGTGATGAGCGACCTTAACGGCAAACGTGGCCGCATCCTGGGCATGACTCCCATGGAAGGCACGACGCGGGTCGAAGCCGAGATACCCCTATCGGAGGTCCAGCGGTACGCCCAGGACCTGCGCTCGGTGAGCCAGGGCCGCGGCGAATACAGCTTGGTCTTCGACCGCTACGAACAGGTGCCGGCCAACCTTGAGCCCAGGGTGATTGAGGAAGCCAAGCGCGCCCGCGAAGAGGAAAGGGTGTAAATCCCTTCCAGGCCCGTACAGCCCTAACCAAGAGGCCCCGCCACGGCAATGTGGCGGGGCCTAATATTTTCGGGGTAGTTAGCAACCTCTGGGGAATTCGGTTGGGCGCGGAGTGGAAATCCCCCTTAGTCCCCCTTTTTCGAAAGGGGGAGATTACATAGGCCGCCGGTATATTTGACGGTCAATGGAGCTTGTGGCGCTGGTTGGGTGACCTGCGGGGTTAGAAGTTCCAGGAGGGCTGGTACTCCCCGAACACGTCCCGGAAGACATCCATCATCTCTCCCAGGGTGGCATACGCCTTCACCGCTTCCAGCAGCGGCGGCATCAGGTTTTCGGAACCCCTGGCCGCTTGTTCCAGGTTCCGCAGTTTCTCCGCCACTTCCCGGTTGTCCCTTCGGCGGCGCAGGTCGTTCAACTTCTGGACCTGGCGGTGTTCGCCTTCCCGGTCGACACGCAGCAGAGGCATTTCCTGTTCTTCACCGGTTATGTAATCATTAACCCCGACGGTGATGCGCTCCTTCCGGTCTTCCTCTATCTGGTAGGTATACGCGGCGTCCGCGATCTCCCGCTGCAGGTACCCGGTCTCCAGGGCGGGGATCACTCCTCCGATGTCGTCAACCTTCCGGAAGTAGTCATAAGCCTGGCTCTCAAGCTGATTGGTCAGCGATTCCAGGAAGAAGCTACCGCCCAGCGGGTCCACCGTGTCGGTAACTCCAGTTTCATGGGCGATGATCTGCTGGGTGCGGAGCGCCTGTAGCGCGGTTTCCGCCGATGGAAGAGCCCATGCCTCGTCCTTGGCGTTTGTGTGCAACGACTGGCAACCCCCCAACACGGCGGCCAATGCCTGCAGCGACACCCGGGCCGCATTGTTCTCCGGCTGCTGCGCGGTCAGCGTCGCGCCCGAAGTCTGGGCGTGGAACCGCAACCAGGCAGACCGAGGGTTCTTTACCTTGTAAGTCTCCGTCATCTCCCTGGCCCAGATACGCCGGGCGGCCCGGAACTTGGCGATTTCCTCGAAAAAGTTGTTGTGGACATTGAAGAAAAAGCTGAGCCTCGGAACAAACTCGTCGATGTCCAGGCCCCGGTCAAGACAATGGCGGACGTACTCGAACCCGTCGGCCAGCGTGAAGGCCAACTCCTGCACCGCGTTGGCCCCCGCCTCGCGGATATGATAACCGCTGATGCTGATCGGATTCCATTTGGGCATGTGGTGGGTGGCGAATTCCACCGTATCCACTACCAGCCGCATGGAGGGCTCAGGTGGGAATATGTACTCGTTCTGGGCTATATACTCCTTCAGTATGTCGTTCTGAAGGGTGCCGCCGACGTTCTTTAGGTCCGCGCCCTGCTTCTCCGCCACCGCGATGAACATAGCCCAGATGATGGCCGCCGGGCTGTTGATGGTCATGGACGTCGTGACCTGGTCCAAGGCGATACTTTGGAACAGAGTTTCCATATCCGCCAATGAAGAGATCGCCACGCCGCAGGTGCCGAATTCCCCGGCTCCCCTGGGATCGTCGGTGTCCAGCCCGTAAAGCGTGGGCATGTCGAAGGCCACACTCAACCCCGTCTGACCGTTGTTCATGAGCAGCTTGAACCGCTCGTTGGTCTCTTCTGCCAGTCCAAACCCGGCAAACATCCGCATGGTCCACAGGCGGCCCCGGTACCCGGTGGGGTGAATCCCCCTCAGGTAGGGATATTCCCCCGGCAGGCCAATGTCACGAAGGTAGTCCATCTCCGGGATGTCTTCCGGAGTGTAGACCTCCTGGACTGGCACCTGGGATGGAGTCTTGAAAGCGGCGCGGCGTTGAACGGCCGAAGCGTTCTTCTGCCGCCAACCGGCTCCCTGATTGCGCCAGCGTTCCATTTCCTCAGTGGAAAACAAAGAGATTACCTCCGGCGGTATAGGGTTAGCCTGGAGGAAGGTGCATTGAGGGTTGACGCTCCCTCCAAGCAGGTTGAAGTCTAAATTGGGTCCGTCAGAGTGTCAACGAATGGGGTATCTACCACTGTTCGGCGGTGAATGATTGGGCTGAGGTCGGCTCAGCCCATGGAAGACTCACCCATCGCCATAGAGGGCATCGACTACGGGAAGGGTAGTGCTCCTACACCTTGACCAACCGCACAAAGCGGCGGTTCCCGCGCTTCAGGACGGCGCGGTCTTGGAGGTCGAGGCTTGTCGCCCGGTCGTCCCTGGTGAGGCGGGTGGCGTCTCCGGTGGTGTTGTCAATTAGCTCGATGGCGCCCTGGTTGATGAGGCGCTTGGCTTCACTTACGCTCGCAGCCAGGCCCCCGTCGAAGATTATGTTGCTCAAACGGCGTCCTTCGTCTTCGGACTGACCGGTGAGGGACGGCTCGGCGAACTCGGGTATCTCGTCGGGGAGGCCGCGCCGCTGGACCACGTTTTCGAACTGGGTCTGGGCCGCGTTGGCCGCGGCGCGTTCGTGAAACTGGCTGGTAATCTCCAGGGCCAGTCTCTTTTTCAACTCAATGGGGTTGGTCTCACCCCTATTCTGGTCCATCTCGGCCAGCTCTTCGCTGGGCACGTCGGTCAGATACTCAAAGTACGGGCCGATCAGGTCATCGGGCAGGGACATGATTTTGCCGTACATGTCCTCGGGAGGTTCTTCCAAGGCCACGTAGTTGCCCAGGCTCTTGCTCATCTTCTGCACGCCGTCGGTGCCGACCAGCATGGGCATCAGGAAACACTGTTGAGGACGTTGCCCCATCATGCCCTGAAGCTCCCGGCCCACCAGCAGGTTGAACCGCTGGTCCGTGCCGCCGAACTCGACGTCAGACTCGATGGCCACCGAATCGTAGGCCTGTAGCAACGGGTAGAGGAACTCGGTAATCGCGATGGGACGGTGCTCGCTAAACCGCTTGGCGAAGTCGTCCCGTTCCAAGAATTGCGCCACGGTGAACCTGCCGGTGAGCCCGATCACGTCAGCCAGGGTGAACTTGCCGAACCACTCGCTCTGCCACACAACCTGGGTCCGGTCCCGGTCCACGACCTTGAAGAACTGGCGCTGATAGGACTCGGCGTTGGAAATGACCTCTTCGTGGGTCAACGCGGGGCGGGTAACTGTTTGGCCGCTGGGGTCGCCGATCTGGGCCGTCCAATCGCCGACAATCAATATGACCTGGTGGCCCAACTGCTGTAGCTGGTGTAGCTTTCTGAGTCCAACCACGTGGCCAAGATGAATGTCGGGCCGGCTGGGATCGAATCCCATCTTTAGACGCAGGGGCTTGTCCTCACCCAGCATCCGGACAAATTCCTCGTGAGAGATTATCTCCTGGACGCCTCGGCGGGTGATGTCCTCGATAGCCGGTCCGCTAGTCAACCTGGACCTCCAAACCAGTGTTCTCCACGTCTTCCCGCAGTGCGGAGCGGCAATTTTCCACGTCCCTGCCCATCTGTTCAATAAGGGTCTCAACACTGGAAAAGGCTTCCTGGCCGCGCACCTTGGTAACGAACTCCACCTCCATGAATTTCCCATACAGGTCGGCGTCGAAATCTATGATGAAGACCTCCACCAGCCGCTCGGTCAGATCGAAGGTGGGACGGACCCCGATGCTTGTCGCCGATGGGAACCGCTCCCCGTCGATGACCGCCCATGTCGCGTAGATACCGTCGCCGGGAAGCGCCAGTCCAGCGGGAAGGTCCAGATTGGCGGTGGGAAATCCGAGGGTGTTGCCCCGCCGGTGACCGGTCACGACAGTCCCATTGAGAGAGTATTTGCGTCCCATCAGCCGCGCGCCCCCCGATACGTCTCCCTCGGTGAGGGCGGACCGTATGCGGCGGCTCTTGACTGGTGTGCCGTCCAGTTCCAGCGGTTCCACCGACTCTACCCAAAAACCGAGTTCTGTTCCCCGCTGCTTGAGAAAGTCGATGTCGCCGCGCCGGTCGCGCCCGATGGCCGAGTCCGGGCCGGTCACCAGACCCTTCAAGCGCAGCTCTTCCACCAAAATCGAGGTGAAGTCTTCAGCGGACACCTGGGAAAGCTCGGGTGTGAAGTCCAGGCTAATTACAAGGTCGATACCCTGCTCTTTCAGAAGCCGTACCTTGGTCTCGGGCGAGGTGATGTAGCCGACGTGGGTCCCAGGGCGAAGAACAGTGATGGGGTGGTTGGTGAAAGTGATAACCGCGGGAGCATAGGTCGCGCCGGCCAACTCAACCAACCGGCTTAGGAGGCGCCGATGCCCCCGGTGAACTCCGTCGAAGACCCCGATAGTCAGGACAGTATCCCGGCCCGGGTCGATGCTGGCCAAACGCTGGCGGAGGTTCATGCCGGCTCTGTTTCCTCTGGCGCCCTCTCCCCGTGTCGTCCCATCCAGGGTGATGAATCGGCGAAGCAAAGTGGGGATTCTTTGCGCTCGGATGGTAGCATAGCAAGCTAGGGCAGTCAAATAACGGCCCGCCTTCCCCCAATGGTGTAGGATGTTGATGATGACCCCTATACCTTGGTCTTGGACCATAACCGACCTGCTTCAAAGTGGCGAAAACCCAACTTTCATTTCATAGCAAAGAAGCTTGACACTATGCTTAAATATGGCGCAGGTAGCCGGATGCGCGTGGTTGCCGGTACAGCCAAAGGGCGCCGCCTGAAGGGGACTCTCTCCCCAGAGGCCAGGCCAACGACAGAGAGAGTTAGGGCGGCGATATTCAATATCCTGGGCCCCGAGCAGTACGAAGACCACCGGGTGTTGGACCTGTACGCGGGCTCCGGCAGCCTGGGAATCGAAGCCCTGAGCATGGGCGCGGGCTGGGCCGATTTCGTGGAGCGGAATCAGCGTCAATGCCAAGTAGTTCGGGCTAACCTGGACAGCGCTGGGTTCCAGCGGGCGGCGGGGGTGTATTGCAACACCGTCGAAGCCGCGTTGGCAACCCTGCCGGGGGGGTATCGACTGGTGCTCATGGACCCTCCCTACAAGCTCACCAGCCTGGACGGGGCGCTTGAGGCCATCGCAACCACGGCCGGGCTGTTGGAATCAGGTGCAACGGTGGTCGTAGGCCACTCGAAGCGGCTGAGTTTGAAGCAGGACTACGGGCCACTGGAGATGGTGTCCCAACGCCGGTACGGCGATAACGCAGTAGACTTCTACCGGCACGAAGGAAGATGGATTTGACCGTACTTTATCCAGGAAGTTTCGACCCGGTCACTCTCGGTCACGTCGATGTGACTCGGCGGGCGGCTAGGTTGTTCGACAAAATAGTAATCGGCGTCTACGACACACCCTCCAAGTCGCTGATGTTCGATACCGACGAACGGATGGACCTGTTCCGCAGATCCGTGACAGACATACCGAACGTGGAAGTCACCAGCTTCCAGGGGTTAGTAGTGCGCTACGCACAGGAGATCGGCGCGAACACCATCGTCCGGGGGCTGCGCAGCGGCTCCGACTTCGAGTACGAATTCGACATGGCGTTCATGAACCGGAGACTGGCGCCGAACGTCGACTTGGTCTCCTTCATGACGTCTCTCGACTACATGTTTCTAAGTTCCAGTCTGATAAAAGAGGTAGCCATGCTTGGCGGCGACATTACCGGCATGGTGCCTCCTCACGTTATCGAGGCAGTCAACTCCAAATTTTCATCACGGGTCTAGGAAACAAGGGACCTGGGAAGAGGTGTCATCATAGATATCATTAATATTATCGATCGTTTGGAGTCCCTAATCGAGACCAGTAAGGTCATGCCAGTGGGTGGGAATGTCCTGCTCGACAAGAAAAAGACCCTGGAACTGGTGGACCAACTCCGGTTGGCCATACCCCAGGAGGTCAAGGCCTCCGAAGAAGTGCTGGCGCAGAAGGACCACATCCTGAATCAGGCCCTCTCAGACGCCCGGCGCACCAAGGCTCAAGCCGAGGACGATTACCGGGACCGGGTCAACACCAGCGAGATCACGGGCCGGGCCCAGCAAAAGGCCGAGGAGACCCTGTCCGATGCCGATGAACGGGCGAACCGAATGCTCATGCAGTGCGAGCAAGAGGCCAAGGCTCGCCTGACAGAAGCTGACGCCTACGCCTTGCGCAGCCTCCGCGCCCTGGAAAAGCAGCTCAACAGCATCTCCGGCTCGGTGCGCAAGGGGATCGACCAGTTGGTCCAGGACACCGCAGTCCCGACAAATGGGTACCACGGCGGCGACTAGGCCCGGAACCCCTCCACTATACAAAGCCCAGGAAACCTCACGCCCGGGCCGCTGGAAGAATCGCGTTCGCGTTGGGGCCTGTATCCATGCGTCATCGCGGTAGAAGGCGAGGGTGGAGCTGAGGCGGTATCCTCACCGGGGTCCCCTGCCGCAACTATCACCCTGTCCGTCTCCCTAAGAGGGACGGGACCTGGCGCGGGTTTTTGGCTTTAGCCTGCGTTCCGTGAGTGTTTCGGAGCCCGCTCCACGACGAATCCGTATGCCAAGGGGCCCTTCGTCGGAGCGTAAGCAGCCCCAATTTGGGTTGACATAGAATTTCCGCGCGGAATACAATTGCTCAAATCTCCACAGTATCCTATGGAGGCGTCCTCAATGCTCGAGATGTCGATAGATAGCATCCGGGTTAGCCCTATGAACTACCAACGAGTGGTGCTTCTTAAGGAGAAGGACGCCGACCGGTATTTGCCCATCTGGATCGGACCGGCTGAGGCTGACGCTATCGCGGTCAAACTCCAGGATCTGAGCGTGCCCCGGCCCCTCACCCACGACCTGCTGAGGACGGTCATCGACACCTTGGGTGGATCGCTCAACCACATCCTGGTCAGCGATCTGCAAAACGACACGTTCTACGCCAAGATCACCATCCAGACCAACGGCGAGTCCAAGGAAATCGACTGCCGCCCCAGCGACGCCGTAGCCCTGGCCGTCAGGGCCAAGGTGCCCATCTACGCCGAAGAATCGGTGATGGACAAGGCGGGAATTCTTCTGGACAAGGAAACCGGAAAACCCATTACCGCAGATGAGACTCAAAGCTCGACGGAGGAGAAGCCGCCCGAAGTCAAGGAGGAAGACCTCCGCCGTATGTCAGCTTTCACGGATTTTATAGACTCTCTGGACCTGGAAGACTTCGGAAAACAGCAAGGCGGACGTTAAGTACCGCCCTGAAGCTCGAAAGGTTGAACGGCCCCGGCGCAACCATCGCCGGGGCCGTTTCACGTTCCCGGATGTCCGGGTTTCGTAGCCATAATGGCGTTTGACTTTTGCAATTGTCGATGCTAAGATGCGAAACGTTTGGCGACAAGCATGAATTGGTGGGTGCTGGCCCTTCGTCTAACCGGGTTGGGTTGGTACGTTGCCCTGTGCATAGTGGGCGGGGTCGCGGGCGGAGTCGCCTTGGACAAAGTCATAGGTACAACCCCTCTGTTCCTACTGGTAGGGGTCGTGCTGGGCAGTATCGTAGCGTTTTGGGGTCTCTATAAGATGGTACTACCTCTACTGTACGGCAGTAGGCCCGGCGGCTCTAGCGGAAGGCGGGAGGAGTATTAGTGCCTGCGGGCGCCGGAGCAAAACGGTTCCTCATGGCAGCCGGAGTGGGCTTATTGGTCCTCTTGGTCGTAGGCTTCGTTTTCGGGGCTATCGGCTCCAAAATGTTCGGCCTCGGCGATGGTTTCCTCTCCAAGCCTGAGATACACCTCCCTCCCCAACCCATCTTCCCCGCTTCCACTCGCGATTATCATCTCGGCTTGACCGATGCCGCGGGACACAGCGCCAAGGCCGAGTCGGCAGACAAAACCGCCGACACCAAGTCGACGGACGCCGGGCACGCCGCCGAGGGCGAGGAAGCCCACCACAGCAAGCCCTTGGGCCTTACCCAATTCGCCGTCACCAACACCCTCCTATCCTCCTGGATCGCCACCATAGTCATCATCATCTTCTTCGTCGCCGGGGCTGGTAAGAAGCGCATTATCCCGGGAAGGTTCCAGGCGCTGGTGGAGACCCTGTTCGAGGCCGCCCTGAACTTCTGCGAAAACGTGGTGGGCCGGGACATGGGCCGCAAGGTCTTTCCGGTGGTGGCCACCATCTTCTTCTTCGTGCTGTTCAACGCCTGGTTGGCGCTGCTTCCCTTCTACCAATTCGCGGGCTTCGTGTTGGACGGGGAGTTGAAGGCCCACCTGCTCAGGTCCGCCGGGACCGATCTCAATATGCCGCTTGCCCTGGCCCTGATCTCCTTCGTGTTTGTGGAGTACTGGGGGTTCCGGGCCCACGGTTTCGGGTATCTGAAAAAGTTCTTTGCCTTGGGCAACTTATTCCGGCTACGGCCTTCGGGCTTGATCGAAGCCTTCGTCGGGTTCCTTGAGCTCATAAGCGAGTTCGTGCGGATAGTGAGCTTCACTTTCCGGCTCTTCGGCAACATGACCGCCGGCGAGATTCTGGTGGTGATGATTACCTTCTTGGTACCCTTCGTCGCGGCGGAGTTCGTCTTCGGGCTTGAGCTGTTGGTCGGACTAATCCAGTCCATCATCTTCGCGGCGTTGACTTTGGTGTTCCTATCCGTGGCTATCAGCCACGAGGAGCATTAAATCCGGTAGCAGCTTAAATCGAAAAAGGCGATCGGTCCGGGAAGTGCGGGCCGTCAAGACAGCGGGGTTAGCCGGAGCCATCGAACGCTCCGAAACAGATTAGAACACAAGGAGGACTAACGGGCATGGATTTGCTCCTTTTGCAGGCGCTCAGCGCGGAGGCAGCCAAATACATCGCGGCCGGAATTGCCATAGGCCTTGGGGTAATCGGACCCGGCGTGGGTATCGGCATTTTGGGCTCCGGCGCCATGAACGCGATCGGCCGGAACCCCGAAGCAGCCGGTGCGATAACCACCAACATGATCCTTGCGATCGCCTTCGCCGAGGCGTTGGGTATTTACGCCTTGATCGTGGCCGTAATCCTGTTGTTCGTGGTCTAATATGACGCAATTAGGATTCAACCTTCCCAGCCTGATCGCGTATCTGGTCAATTTCCTGATCTTGCTGGGGATTCTTTTCCTCTTCGCGTACAAGCCGCTGGTCCGGCTCATGGACCAGCGTGCCGAGCGTATCCGTGAGAGCCTAGAGGCCGCAGACCAGGCCAGGCAGGAAGCCGCCACCTCCAGGGAAGCCGTCGAAGAGGCTCTGAACGAGGCGCGCCAACAGGGACAGCGATTGTTGGACCAGACCAGGGAAGCGGCCGAAAGGTACCGCGCCGAGGAGATGGACCGGGCACGGCAGGAGGCGGAAAACTTCGTCCTTCGAGCCCGGGCTGACATACAGCGGGAACGGGATGCCGCCATCGAAGAGGTCCGTTCCAACTTCGGCGACCTGGCCATCACCGCCGCCGAGCGTGTGATTGGCCGCTCCCTCGATCGCCAGGCTCACGAGGACTTGATCGCCCAGGTCCTGGAAGAAGGCGCAGACCTTCGGAGGAATTAATAGCCGATGGCAGGCCGCGTCTCCGGTAAACGCTACGCCCAGGCTATATTCGAGTTGGCCCGTGAGCAGGACCAAATCGACCAATGGGCGACTGACCTCGAACTAGTGGACCAGGTTGTTCAGGACCCGGAGTTCCGCGTCTTCCTGAACCACGCCGATGTGCCCCATGAACAGAAGAGGCAGTCCATTGATGCCGTCCTGCGAGACGTTCATCCCACGGTCCGTAACTTGGTCCAGGTTCTGGTCGCCAGGGGCCTTGCCGACCTGGCCATAGGCCTGCGGGACGCCTACACTGAGCTTCTGGACGTCCATCATGGGCGTCAACGCGTGGGAGTCACCTCCGCCGTGCCCCTGGAAGATGACCAACTGGCGCGCATTACCCAGTTCATCTCCGACATCACCCGGCGGGAAGTCGTAATCTCCACCCAGGTGGACGAGTCCATCATGGGTGGAATCGTTATCCAGATCGGAGACCAACTTTTGGACGGCAGCACGCGGTCCCGTTTGGAATCGCTGCGCAACCAAATGCATTCGGCGGTGATTGGGCCCGGACACTCAGCCGGGCAAGAGGGAGAAACCGATGGCGATTAGAGGACAAGAGATCGTATCGCTGATCAAGCAGCAGATCGAGGGTTTCGCCGGGGACCTCACCCTGGTTGACGTGGGCACCGTGGTCCAGGTGGGCGACGGTATCGCCAGCATCCAAGGGTTGCAAGGCGTCCGGTCCAACGAACTCCTGGACTTCGGCAACGATGTCGTGGGACTGGCGCTCAACCTGGAATCCGACCTAGTGGGCGCAGCCATCCTCGGCGACCCCAACGCGGTCAAAGAGGGAGACCGGGTGCGTTCCACGGGACGCATCATCGAGGTGCCCGTAGGCGACGGGCTGATCGGCAGGGTTGTGGACCCGGTGGGACGCCCGTTGGACGGGAAGGGTCCTATCAATTCCACCGCCACCCGCCCCGTGGAACGGACCGCCCCCAACGTGGTGGTCCGCCAATCGGTGGATACCCCGGTGCAGACTGGAATCAAGGCAATCGACTCCATGATCCCCATCGGCCGCGGCCAGCGGGAATTGATTATCGGAGACCGATCCACCGGAAAGACCGCCATTGCGTTGGACTCCATTATCAACCAGCGCGGCGGGGACCTCATCTGCATCTACGTCGCCATAGGCCAGAAGCAGGGCAAGGTGGCGCAGGTGGTCACGACCCTGGAAGAGAACGACGCCATGGCCCATACCATCGTGGTAAACGCCGGCGCCTCGGATTCCGCCCCCCTCCAGTACATCGCCCCCTACGCCGGTTGCTCGATGGCCGAAGAGTTCATGGCGCAGGGCCGGGACGTTCTAATCGTCTACGACGACCTCACCAAGCACGCCTGGGCCTACCGGCAAATGTCCCTCTTGCTGCGCCGCCCGGCTGGACGCGAGGCCTATCCCGGAGACATCTTCTACCTTCACAGCCGGTTGCTGGAACGGGCCGCCCGTCTCAACGCCGAACTGGGCGGAGGCTCCATTACGGCCCTGCCCATCATCGAGACTCAGGCTGGAGACGTGTCAGCATACATTCCCACCAACGTCATCTCCATCACCGATGGCCAGATATACCTGGAGCCGGAGTTGTTCAACGCCGGAATACGCCCAGCGGTGAACGTGGGGCTGTCGGTCTCCCGAGTGGGTGGCGCGGCCCAGACCAGGGCCATCCGGCGCGTGGCGGGCCGGTTGCGGTTGGACCTAGCCCAGTACCGCGAACTGGCGACCTTCGCCCAGTTCGGGACCGCCGACCTCGACCCCGCCACCAGGGCGCAGTTGGCGAGGGGCCAGCTTGCCACGGAAATGCTCAAGCAGCCCCAGTACCAGCCGTTGACCCTGGCGGAGGAAGTAATCATCCTATTCGCGGTCAACGAAGGTCTCATCGTGGACCTGCCCATAGAGCGCTGCTCCGCCTTCCAGGATGAGCTGCTCCGGTTCATCTCGGCGGGACATGCTGACTTGGTCGACGCCATCACGCGGGACAGGGACATCACGCCGGAGACCGATACCGCGCTCACCGAAGCGATCAACAATTTCAAAGCCACTTTCATGGCGTAGCTCTGTCGGCATAGGCGGGGCGCAATCGCCCTGTTAACATGGATGCTGCAGGAAAGAGATAAATGCCCAGCGTAAGAGACATACGACGCCGCATCCGAAGCATACAGAACACCGGCAAAGTGACCAACGCGATGTCGTTGATCGCCGCTTCGAAGATGCGCCGAGCCCAAAACGCGGTCACCCAGGGCCGGCCCTTCGCCCAGAAGATTCAAGAGGTCATCTCCCACTTGGCCGCCCAGCCAATGGATGGAGAAGGCGGCTTGCATCCCCTCCTGCAGGTTAGGCCCGTCCAGAAGATCGGCGTACTGGTAATCACGCCAGACCGGGGGCTTTGCGGCGGCCTCCACTCCAACCTGAACCGCCGCGTGGGCCAGTTTATGCTGGAGCGGGAAGCGCCGGTCACGGCTATCGCCGTCGGCAGGAAGGGCAGGGACTTCCTAGCCCGGTATGGTCAGGACCTCCAGGCCGTCTTCACCGACCTGCCCGAGAGGCCGGAACTGGCGGACACAACCGCGATTTCCAGCTTGGTAATCGACGACTACGCCGACGGCGACGTGGACGAGGTCTACCTAGCCTATACGCGGTTCGTCTCCACCGTCTCCCAGGTCCCAACTATAGACAGGCTCCTGCCCATCACTCCGGCGGAGCTTACCGCCACGGAGCGGGTGGGATACATCTACGAGCCCGATACCCTGGGAGTGCTTGCCAGCCTCCTACCCCGCTTCGTCGAGATGGAGGTTTACCACTCACTGCTCGAAGCCATCGCCAGTGAACAGTCTGCCCGCATGGTTGCCATGCGCAATGCCACGGACAATGCCGAGGAACTCGGCGGCGAACTAACCCTGGCGATGAACAAGATTCGCCAAGATAGCATCACCAACGAGCTTCTGGACCTCATCGGCGGCCAGGTAGCCCAGGGGGGGTAGGCCGCGATGGGCATGATCATCAAAGATTACACGGTCACTGGGAACAAGGGTAGCGCGACGGTGCGGGCAGTCTACGACCCCCATGCGCGAGACTCCTTGGTCAGGCGGGACATCGCCGGACTCTTGGGCGGCTTGGCTCTCATGCCCACACCTCCATCTCATGTCAGAACTTCGGAAGGACGAAAGAGATTAAAGGTTGACAATACTATAAGTCTCATTGTAGCCGTGGGCGCGTATTCGCTATTGCATCACTTCTACGTTGTGGAAGCCCTGTCAGATGAGATAATCATCGGTCAGGACATGATCCGCAAGTATAGGATGGGCCTGGACTTCAAATACAAAAAGGTTGCGGCTGATCCCGGGGCCGTGGAGCGGGCGTTCAGAATTAATTCGCCCATATTCCGCGTGGTAGAGAAAACGCCTGGCGGAAGTATCTATTGACCCCTCGCTTTGCGTCTAAAGGTTCAGGGCTGTAATGCGCGTCCAGACGGCACTGGAGAGGTGGCCCATGGGCTTCATTATCAAAAGCTGCAACGTCACTGGCGGGAAGGGAAACGCTGTGGTGCAGGTGCTCTTCGACACCGGTGCGGGGGCATCTTTCATAAGGCAGGACATTGCCGAACCGATAGGACACGTCGTGGACGTTCCCGGTGGGCCTGAGCAATTTACTATGGCCGATGAGACTTTCTCGCTGTCCGCTGACAAGGAAGTTTCCCTTCGGGTCGCCATAGGTGACGTGCGGCCGCTGAGGTTCAATTTCCTGGTTGTGGATAGACTTGCTGAAGAGATGATTATTGGAGTAGACATGATGCAGCGTTGGAAAATCAAGCTCGAACCCGAAAACGAGGATATATCCATCGACCCCCGCGCCCTTTACATGCGAGCGTAGCGCCCAACCCCCGGCGCTTATCTGGTTTCAGGAGAGGAATATGGGCACCGGAAAAGTAGTACAGATAATCGGTACCGTAGTCGACGTAGAGTTTGCGCCGAACGAGCTCCCCAACCTGTTTGACGCCCTGGAGCTGGACAACAGCGGCGAGAAGCTGGTACTTGAAGTACAACAGCACATCGGAAACAACTGGGTGCGCTGCCTGGCTCTGGGCGCGACAGAGGGTCTGGCCCGCGGTGTTGACGTTGAAGACACCGGGCAAAAAGTGTCGGTCCCCGTCGGTCAGGAAACCCTGGGCCGCCTGTTCGACGTGTCGGGGGCCCCCCTGGATAACCTCGGCCCGGTTGAAGCAGGTGAGCATTGGCCGATACACAGAGACCCTCCCGCCTTCGACGACCAGAACCCCTCTATCGAAATTCTGGAGACCGGGATCAAGGTCTTCGACCTCATCACCCCGTTCATGAAGGGCGGGAAGATCGGGGCTTATGGCGGGGCCGGAGTCGGCAAGACCGTAATCATTCAGGAGCTTATCCGCAACATCGGAGCGGAACACCAAGGAGTATCGGTGTTTGCCGGTGTGGGTGAGCGTTCCCGCGAGGGCAACGACCTATGGCACGAGATGCAGGACTCGGGCGTGTTGTCCAGCACCGTGCTGGTATTCGGCCAGATGAACGAGACCCCCGGCGTTCGCGCCAGGATAGGTCTGACCGGCCTGACCATGTGTGAATACTTCCGCGACGTGGAGCATCAGGACGTGCTGCTCTTCGTGGACAACATATACCGCTACATCCTCGCCGGTATGGAAGTGTCCGCGCTTCTGGGGCGGATGCCGTCGGCGGTGGGTTACCAGCCCACGCTGGGTACCGAGATGGGCGCGCTGCAAGAGCGGATCACCTCCACCAAGTCCGGCTCCATCACTTCCTTCCAGGCTATTTACGTGCCGGCGGACGACTACACCGACCCCGGGATCGTCACCACCTTCGGCCACCTGGACGGTGTGGTGTCGCTAGAACGCGCTCTGTCGGCCCAGGGCCTGTACCCGGCGGTTGACCCCCTGGCATCTTACTCCCGGATCCTTGAGCCTGGAATCGTGGGCGATGAGCACTACCAAGTAGCGCGGGGCGTGCAGCAGGTGCTACAGAGGTACAAGGACCTCCAGGACATCATCGCCATTCTGGGAATCGAAGAGCTGTCCGAGGAGGACAAGTTGGTCGTTTTCCGGGCGAGGAAGATACAGCGTTTCCTCACCCAGCCCTTCTTCGTCGCCCAGGCGTTCACGAACCAAGAGGGTAAGTACGTACCGGTGCGGGAGACGGTCCGCGGGTTCAGCGAAATTCTGGACGGCAAGTACGACGATCTGCCGGAGCAAGCCTTCTACATGGTCGGAAGCATCGACGAAGCGATAGAGAAGGCCGCCCAGACCGCAGTCGCGGCTTAACTGAGGAGTATTACCATTGGCGACGATGCAGTTGGAGATAATCAGCGCCGAGAGGCAGGTCTACAACGACGAGGTTGATGTGGTCGTGGCCCCTGGCGTAGACGGCCAGCTAGGTATTCTCCCTCATCACGCCCCACTGATGACGGTCCTGCAGCCCGGTGAAGTGCTGGTACGAAAGGACGGCGAGGAGACTTTCCTGGCCGTCACCGGCGGGTTCATGGAGGTCATGGGCAACAAGGTGACCATCCTTGCCGACGCATGCGAACGTTCGGACGAGATCGATGAGGCGCGAGCCCAGGAAGCAGTGGCGCGGGCCCAGGAGCGAATCTCTAGCCACCCGACAGATATGCAGTTGGAGCGGGCTGTGACGTCTATGCGGCGGGCGCAGGTGCGCTTAAACGTTTCTCGGAGACGCAGGACGCGGGGCCAACAGCAGGCTCCAGGGGCTGGAACCACCGCCTAACCCACATGGACTGAAGCGCTATTCTTCGATGCCATCCGTCAAGTAGTAGGTCATCGACTGCAGGGACAGTACGGGATCGATGTTCCGGATCTTCACACCCTCGGTGACCTGAGGACTGATCGGAGCGTAGTTCAAGATCGCCCTCACCCCACATTCCACCAAACGGTCGACCACTTCCTGGGTGTGGTCGGTTGGGACCGCCACGATTGCGATCGAGATGTTCCGCCCGCGCACCTCTTGGTCGAGCTGCTTCATGGGAAGAACCTCTAAACCGGCAACCTCTTGTCCAACAACGGTGGGGTTGGAATCAAATGCCGCCACAAGGTGGAACCCATCGGGCGTGAAACCGGGGTAGCTGAGAATCGCCCGGCCAAGGCGTCCCACACCCACCACTGCTACGTTCCAATAGGAGTTCAGGCCGAGGATTTGCTTGAGGCGGCCCAACAGGTGCGTAACGCTATAACCTCTGCCCTGCTTCCCAAATCGGCCAAAATAGCTGAGGTCCTTCCTGATTTGGGCCGGAGTGACCTGGAGTTTTTCGCCGAGTTGCTGCGAGCTAACTACCTGAGCGCCTTCCTGCATCAGGCGGCTGAGGATGCGTACGTATTGCGGGAGACGCGCGACAACCACTTCCGGCGCCTCGGACCGGTCCTGTGGAGGTGGGTAAGAGTCAGAAGCCATAAACTCCTGGTAGTACACGGACACGGTCCTTGTGGGGAGCCCGCATCCCAGCCACACTCAAAGGCTGAAGCGCCAGACCATGGGTATGTGAATGTTACGTATCGACCAGTGGCGCCTATAATCTATAATGAGCAGGTTGATGCGTCAAGGGAATCGTGAAAATATTCGCGAGTTATGAATCTGAAACCCTCCGACCTTCAAGAACAGCCCTCCCGCATTAGAACATACTGAGGAAATCGTAACCATGCTGTCTCAACCGCAGCCACTTGGGGGGCTGACCAACTTGGCCCATCCGGAGCCGTAGGATGCATATCGGGTTCTGCCGTATGGAACTGTACCTGCCGGACAGCCACAGCCTGAAGGGTAGGCGGCAAGTGGCCCGGTCGGTGGCGGCGCGAGTCCGCAACCAGTTCAACGTCGCCGTGGCCGAGGTGGACGACGGAGACATGTGGCAAAGGCTCACTCTTGGCATTTGCTGCCTCAGCAGTGACCCCGGCCACGTGGAACAGACCATATCTAGGGTCGCCGATTTCATCGAAGGCAGCCGGCCCGACATCCAGCTTCTCGATTACCAAATAGAGATGATTTCCGGTGTTTAGCCTACCGGCTTGGCAGGTCGTAACTCGGCACGTCGCCATTGGATACGAAATTCAGGAAGTCTTCCATCGCATCCCAGTAGACGCGCCCTCCCGCAATGTAGGTATCGTTGTGTCCAGAGCCAGGCAAGACCAGGAATCGCTTGGGCTCGTTGGCGGCGTCGAACAAGCGGCGGGCCTCCGTTAGCGGGATCGTCTGGTCCCTGTCCCCGTGCACGACAAGCAACGGAGCCCTGATGCCCGCTATGCGCTCCAGGGAATCGTACCTGCCCCTGACAAGACGGTGGAGCGGCGCAATCGGGAAGAGGATACGGGCCATGTTGCTTACCGACGTGAATGGGGCAACCAGGACCAGGGCCATCGGCTCTTGCGCCGTGGCCAACTCCACCGCGACCGCCGTGCCTAACGACCTGCCGAAGAACACCATCTTGTCCCTGTCCAAGCCGCCCCGCGCCTGCAGGTAAGACAAGGCGGCCCTGGCATCGGTGTAGGTACCCCGCTCAGTGGGCTTCCCCTCGCTCTTGCCATAACCCCGGTAATCAAAGATGAACTGGCTAACGCCCAGCCGGTGGTGAAACAGTGCAACCTCATCCAGGCGGTGACTGATATTGCCTCCGTTGCCGTGAAACCACAGCCAAGTGACCTCCCCTGATCCCGGTACGAACCATCCGTGAAGGGTCAGGCCGTCTTCAGTCTCGAAGAACACTTCCTCGTACGCCAAACCCAACTGGCCCGGCGAGGCCACAAGATGGGAATCGGGATAGAAGACGAACCGCTTTTCGATTTGTGCCCAGAACACCAACGAGACCACCACCAACACTATCAAGAAAACAAGGAATACGCGGCTCCCTACTGCTATCCGGGAGCGCCCAATCCGCCATGATTTTTCCTTGGCGGCGGAGAGGAAGCCGTTGATCTCGATGTGCATAAAAACCGCGGTGAGTCCTATGGATCAGCGCAAGAACCGCCAGACCAGATTCGCCACCACCGTAATGACCAGGCTCCGTAGCGCCATCGTGGCTATCGGAAGGAACAGCGTATACCCGTTCCTTTTGAGCGGCTGATCACCCGGAAGCCTCCCCAAGACAGGTAGCTGGAGAGGTAGTTTACGGGAGACCGACACAACTGCCCCGAGGATGAGCGCGACGGCCCCGACAACGATGAGCACGCGGCGCAGGCTCTGGACTTCCACTTTGGATCAGTCAAATGATAGTTCTGAGGAACGGAATGAGGGGGCCAGCACAACTAAGCCTTGGTCAGGCTGACGCATCCACCGGTAAGTTGGCGGCGTAGGTTTTAATCTCATCCTCGATGGCCCGCAAACGCCCTGCCAGTTCTCTGACTTCCGGTCTATCCGCCTGGCACGCCGGGCACCATACCGTATCGCTTGTCATGAGCATCATGTTGTCTTTTTTCACGGTGAATGTGCCCACTTCCGCGCCGCAGGCACCGCACTTCTGTGCGACGGTCAGTTCATCCGCCGGCATCGTCTCGCCCCCTTAGTCTTCCAGACTGTCCGCCAGGATTTCCAGCAAGTCTCGGGCATCGTTTTCCCCGTCTTTCCCTCTGGCCTGGATGCCCTCGGTCAACATCTGAAGGCAGAAGGGACAGGAGACGCCAACTGTGTTCGCGCCGGTTTCCAGGAAGTGGCCGGTCCGCACGTGGTTGACCCGCGTCCCTCCGCTCTCTTCCACCCACATGTGTCCTCCGCCGGCTCCGCAGCAGAAGCCGCGTTCCCGGCACCGAGGCTCCATCTCCACCAGGGTGAGCCCAGGGACCGCCCGGGCAATATTCCGCGGCTGGTCGTAAATGCCGTTGTGCCGCCCCAAGTAACAGGAGTCGTGATACGCGACTGAGACGTTCATCATCTTCACGGGCTTGACCTTGCCCTGGGACACCAACTCGTCCACGAACTGGCTATAGTGCAGGACTTCGTAGTCGCCGCCGAACTGCGGGTACTCGTTGCGCATCGTGTTGAAGCAATGCGGGCAAATAGTAACGATCTTCTTGACGCCGTAGGTGTTCAGAGTTTCGATCGCCTGCCCCGCCAGTATCTGGAACAGGTATTCGTTGCCCATCCGCCGCGCCGGATCCCCGGTGCAGGACTCCTCATCACCCAGGATGGCGAAGTCCACACCCGCGGACTTGAGCACCTTCACCATTGAGCGGGCCACGCCCTGGCTGCGCTGCTCCAGGGCTCCGGTGCAGCCCACCCAGAACAACACTTCGGCATCGGGCTTTTCAGCCAACGTCGGAACATTGAGACCCTCGGCCCAGTCGGTACGGGAATACTGGGTGCCCCGCCACGGGTGCCCCCGCTGCTCCAGGCTGAGTAGGGCATTCATCGCAGTCTCGGGAATCCTGGATTCTTCCAGCACCAGATACCGGCGCATATCCAGAATCGTCGGGACATGCTCCACGACGACCGGGCATTCTTCCATGCACGCACCGCAGGAAAGGCAGTCCCAGATAGCCTGCTCCGGAATCGCCCCGCCGATCAGCGGGCTTGGCTCCACGTGTTCCGGGTTGCGCTCGCCCTGATGGCCGATGGCGATCATGTGGTCTTTGAGGTTTTCCACGATGTGCATCGGGGAAAGGACTTTCCCGGTCAAGTTGGCGGGACAGGCATCGGTGCAGCGGCCGCACACGGCGCAGGCGTAGCCGTCGAGAAGCTGCTTCCAGGTAAGGTCCTGGACCCGGCCCGCTCCGAATCGTTCCGCCGTCTCCAGTTCGATGGGTTCGAGCGCCCCACGGCTATCCAGGTTCCGGAAGAAGGCGTTCGCCGGCGCGGCAATCATGTGCATGTGCTTGGAGAAGGGGATGTATACCGTGAACCCCAGGATGATGGCCACGTGTAGCCACCAGAAAACGCCCTGGAGGATGCTGGCCGCCCCTTGGCTGACGCCAATACCCGAGAACAGGTTCCCTAGGGCCTGGCCGATGAATACTTTCGCCTCCGGCCCGGCGCCTCCTTCAGCCACGTGAAACGCGTGAGTCAGAAGCGTGGACACCATCAGCCCGGCGATCATGGCAACGATGATAACCGAGTCTAGATTGCGGGTAAGATCGAAGCTGAGCCGGTGCGGCCGCACCACCCAGCGGCGGAGAAGCGCCCAGGCCAGCAGAACTAGAAGCAGCGCGGCCAGCAGGTCGAGGTAGGTGCTATAGACCCTTACTCCCAGGGGGGTCAGCAGCCATTCCGGGAAATGGGACCAGATCGAGGCTCCGAAGATGAAGATAACGTAGCTAAGTGTGAACGAGAGAAACCCCCAAAATATCAGGGCGTGCCCTATTCCAGCCCAGTCCCTTTGGGGTACGCGCTGAAGGACTCGGCGTTGGCCCAAGACTATCAGGGCCGCGCCTTTTAGCCGCTCGAAGGGCCGGTCGAAGCGGGGGGCGGACCGCCCCTGCAGGACCAACCAGACCACCCGGCGGTATAGGACGTAACTGGCTATTGCGCCCGCAACCAGGAGGCCGAGATAAACAACAATCCAGATTGGTATCGGGCCGATGTCTCCGGGAGAGACCATGGTATTCGCCTTCTCCTATCGTCGAGCAGCCCGCTGAGCAGCCCGCTGAGCAGCCCGCTGAGCAGCCCGCTGAGCAGCCCGCTGAGCAGCCCGCTGAGCAGCCCGCTGAGCAGCCCGCTGAGCAGCCCATAGTTTACCACGTCATCCACCGGACTTCCCGCCACGCACAGGGTCTTTTAATTGTCCGCCCATAAGACCATTCTCCCCCTTTCGGGAAAGGGGGATTAAGGGGGATTTATCCCTTGCTCGGGTCTGAGTTCACGAGAATCGAGAATAATTATCCCTGTTCTATTTCACGAATCGTAAGGACTGGTCTCTTTCCAGGCGCACGTTCACTTCAGCGGTCCTACCCGGCACCGGGGAAATCCCCCCAGACCCCCCTTTTCCGAAAGGGGGGCTTATGTACTTGACCAGTGCGGTACTGATTGGCCGTACTTGGACCTGAAAGCCCCTGCTGACACACAATTCAGGTGACCGGCCCTATTCCCGGTCGTCGCATCGCATGGCATATCATCCGCGAGGGGTGTTTCTTGTCCGTCGAGGCGCTTAGGGTTAAGAGGACTCCGCCTTGATTTGAGGGATCACGTCCCGGCCCATGATGTCGATCTCACGCATCAGCTTCTCGTGTTCCATGCCCGGCCACTGCATGCGAAAGATAAGCTGATTGACGCCCAGTTGGTCCTCGTAACGCCTGATCTCCTGAACGAGGTCCTCCGCTGATCCGAGAATGAACCTGTCCCTAGCCAGGTCAGCATACGGCACACTGAAAGACTCCTCTCCAGGCAACTCCTTGTCCTGGCCCCAGGCCGCATAGGCCGCGTACTTTCCATCCAGATATGGCTGGCTCTCCACAAACGCCTGCTCTCTGTCCTGGGCAACATATACCTCGCGCATCATGGGCAGCGCCGGAGGTGTGGGCTGGCCTGCCCGGACCAACTCTTCCTGGTAGCGGGAGAACTGTTCCGCCACCATCGGGACCGTGGCGTGGGGGTTTATCAGCCACGGGTAGCCCCAACGGGCGGCGCGGCGGATGGCGATGTCGCCATTGGCGGCAACCCAGATAGGCGGGTGCGGCTTTTGCACCGGCAGCGTTGAGGGCCTGATGCGCGGCACCTCGTAGTATTTCCCCTTGAACTCCACTTCTTCGCCGGTCCACAGGAGCTTCATTACCTCGAGCGCCTCCCTTAGACGGCCCACCCGTTCCCTGCGGTGCATTCCGAAGGCAGTATATTCTTCGTCACGGTAACCCAGTCCTATGCCAAACACGAACCTGCCGCCGCAGATCGCGTCCATAGTAGCTATGCTCTCCGCCATATCCACCGGGTTGTGCAGGGGCACCAGAATCACCGTAGCGGCGACCTGCATCTCTCCGGCCTCGGCGGCGAGCCTGGCCAACAGCGGCAGGGTCGTACTCATCTGGAAGGGAGTCGCCAGGTAATGTTGCCCCGTACAAATCAGATCGAAACCCGCCTCGCGGGCCGCCCGCACCTGCTCGACGCTGTTCTGAATCTTCCCGGACATAGACTCTCCGGGCAGGTATTGGTTGTTGATGAATAGTCCGAGTTTCACAGGCTAACTCCTTCGTTCATGGGACGGTTTCAAGTCTGGCGAGCCCCCTAATACTATCCCCTATAACAAGTTCAGAACAACCGTGGGTCTTATGCGAATTGCCATTGCGGGAGGTCGGGAGACCGGTTACAATCGCGGCCAAATGTCCCCAAAACCATGTCCCTGGAGAAGTGTGGAATGAAGATCGCTCGTTTTCGTGTGGCCCGGCGGACCGCCTACGGCGTGGTTATGGGGGAAGAAATGGTCGAAATCAGAGGCAGCATCTATACCCGGTTCCGGTTGACCGACATCCGGTATCCCCTGGGAGATGTCAAATTACTGCCGCCAACGGACCCCGCCAACATGTGGGGACCGGGCCTTAACTTCGCCGACCATGCCCAATTCGCCGCCTCTGTCCTGGGCGAAAGCAACCCTTCCACTCCCAATCACCCCGAGCCGTGGCACAAGAGCCGGAACGCCCTCACAGGCCACCAGGACCCCATCATTATCCCCAGGGACTCCAATGGGGACGTGCACTACGAAGGCGAGGCCGTGGCGGTGATCGGCAAGAACTGCCGCAGGGTTACTCCCGCCCAGGCTCCCCGAATGATCCTGGGGTACACCTGTGGCAACGACGTCAGCGACCGCACCTGGCAGGGGAAGGACTCCACCTTCTGGCGGGCCAAAGGGTCAGATTCGTTCGCCCCCGTCGGCCCCTGGATCGAGACCGACCTGGACCCGCAAAACCTGGAAGTCATGGTCTGTCTCAACGGTGAGGAAGTGCAACGCGCCCATACCGCGGATATGCTGTTTTCCTTCGCGGAGATAGTCAGCTACATCAGCCAGCAGGTGACCCTTCGGCCTGGGGACCTGGTATTTTCAGGGACCACCGGCGTGACCAGAGCTATGAAGCCCGGCGACCTCGTGGAGGTCCACATCCCCGCAATCGGCGTGCTCGCTAATCCCGTGGTGCCCGAATTCGACGCTTCAGCCCTGTAGACAAGGGCCCAAGAACCCCGTATACCAAACAGGCATCGGACGCACCCAGTACGCTAAACGTCGGTCTCCCGGACCATGTCCACCAATTGACTGACCACCTGCCGGGCGGATTCCGCGCCCTCCAACTCTTCCTCTTCGCCCTTTGGCTGCGAGTAGACGATGAGCCGCAGTTCGGGAAGCCCAAGGGCGTTGGACTGGGCCCTGGCAGCCCTTTCAAACACATCGTGGGAGATCACCACCGCGGGGACTCCCGAGCGCTCCAGGTTTATCCCGTCTCGCACGGAGCCGGAAGTGCAGGAGCCTCAAGCGCAGACGCCAACCAGGGCCAAATCCGCCTGAGACAATTCCTGGATGGTCGACGCGCCAGCCGGGGCGAAGGTGTTGGGTTTGACGAAAGTAGTGGTCTCGGCGGGCTCACAGGCGAGCTTCAGCTCTTCCTCCAGGTGTCGCCAGAACGGGATCACGGACACGTGCCCGTTGAACAGGAAAGCTACCCGGCTTCCTCGGGGGTCCTTGAGTAGCACGATCCCTTCGGCATGTGGCGCTTCCTCGCCGATGGGGCTGTAAAGTTTGATCTTGGCCATTGGAAACTCCTTAAGCGGGTCTCAGCGAATAGGGACTCGACACGGCGGCTGCGGGCCGGGACCCGCCCGCCCGTACTCGGGATTACGGGACTACAACGTAGGCTCATGCCCTCCCGGCCAACTGATGGGTCTGGTCTGGGCCAACCCTCCCGCCTGCATCCAGCCGTGGCAGACGGCGTTAAATCCGGAGCCTGAGCCCCAGCCCCCGGCGACCATCAACAGCAGGTCTTCCGGCTCCCGAATTACGGGAATCAGCGCGTCTTCGTCGGTGGGATCAACCAACCTCGCCCAGTGAAACGGGTGTTCCGGGTTCAGGAACTTATTGGAGTTCATGAGTTTGACCGGCTTGGTGGCAAGCCGCTGCATCTCTTCCCGAATTTCCCGCTTGCCGTAACCGTCAGAGGCCAGCTTTTGGGCTGTCATCGGGCCGAGAATGAGGAGCGCCTGGCCGCCGCCGTTCATGGTCGCGGCTCCGGCGGTCGCGGTGGAATCGGCCAGCACGGCAAGGATATCCCCTCCCGTCAGCACGTAGCCTGAGCCTGTGGCGATGTGGTGGGGCGCTTCGCAAGCGAACACGGTTACACACGAAGTGTCCGCCGGGAATCCGCGTTCCTCGTGAATCGCATCCCAGGGGCTGTCCTGGCTGTTCTCGGCGATGCAGTAAGTGTACTTGCCCGGATGTCCCAGGGTGGCCCGGTCGATCTCGCCGGCATATCCCCCGCCGATGTTCCACAGGATCAGCCGAATCGCCCGGCCCACGGCGGCGTTGGCCCTGGAACCTCCGCCGAAGGTGTTGTCCCCGGCGTTGAAACCCAGCTTGTCCACCACGGGGCCGGTGACGATGGCCAGTGGGCTGATACAGTTGGTGGTCGCCTGGATGCCGTTCAAGTTGAAGGAGTCATCCAACATTCCTTCCAGGGCGGCTATGACCACCGGGATGTATTCGGGCAGGCACCCGGCCATAACCGAGTTGACCACCACCTTTTCCACGGTGGCCATGCGGTTCTTGGGCGGCACCTCGCCGATTACTTCCTCCGGGTCCCTTTGCAAGTACTTCAGACCCGCCTCCACCAGCCTCGGCGTAGGCGGAATAACCGGCAGCCCGTCGGTCCAGCCCAGCCGGTACATCGCCTCGTGGGCTTCTTCCAAGTTGTCTACTTCAATCGCCTGAGTAGGGTCCATCTATCCTCCTTGGACTCTCAGAGGGGTAAGAGCGGGGCCATGGTCTTTCGCAGGAACGCTACCCAGAACTACTTGAAGAAGAGGCCAGCAAGCACCGCGAGCATAGTCGTAGCCCACATCCCGGCCACTGACATCCACAGGAGCATTGTCCGGGATTCTAGGCCAGTGAGCCTGTTGTCGATGCTCGCGAGCATCGTGGCCATGCCGCCCATGGTGGCCTCCATGCTTGTCAATCTGGTTTCCAGCCCGGTCATTCTGGTTTCCAGCCCGGTCATTCGAGTTTCCAGCCCGGTCATTCGGCTGGACAGTTTCGACACAGTGCCTTCTAGCCCGGATACCCGGTCAGATAGTCCTGACACCGTTTTCTCGACGCTGGAGATCCGGTGGGAGACTTCGGAAATCTCCGTCTCTATCCTGTTTAGCCGGTCATCTGACGCAACCAAGAACTAAATCCCTCCCGCTAGATTAATTAAGAGACTACTGTGCGTCCTCCGCGGGTAGGCGCGCGAAGTCCCGGTCAGAAGTGCATCAGCTTCAAGAACTGCTGTTCGCTGCGGTGGGGGCCGACTACCGCGAGCCGGAGCTGTTCCGGCTGGAAGAGGCGATGGGCCACGCGGGCCACGTCGTCAGGGGTGACCGCGTCGATCTTCGCCACCACCTGGTCGGGGGTCGCAACGCTCCCCTGCAACATCTCCTGGCTGGCAAGCCATCCCGAGACTGCGCGGGAGTCCTCCATCCGCAGCAGCAGCCGGCCCTTGGTGTACTCCTTGGCCTTGGAAAGCTCCTGCTCCGGGGGCGCGGCGTACATGCTGTGGAGTTCGTGGAGCACGCTTTTGAGCGTTTCCCGGCTCTTCTTCGGCTCTACTCCGCAGTACACAATCAACGACCCGCAGTCCCGGAAATGATGGATGGTGCTGTTGACGTCGTAAGCCAGGCCCATCTCCTCACGCAGGGTCAGGAATAACCGGCTGCTCATCCCGTCTCCCAGGATCACGTTCAGGAGGGCAAGATTGAACCTGTCTGGGTCCTCCAAGGCAACTCCCGGCAGGGCCAGGCACAAGTGGGTCTGATCGGTGCGCCGGTTCTCAACTTTCACCACCGGCTCGGTCTGTTCGCCGGTCGCCCGCTCCCAGTCCAGGATCTCCCTGGGCTGCCAGGCCCCGGTTGCCTTGCCGACCTGGTCCACAACTTCCTCGTGGTCGATGTTGCCCGCAACCGCGACCACCGTATTGGCGGGGTTGTATTGCTGCTGCATGTACTCCCAAATGCTGTCCCTGGAGATCTGTTCGACCGTCTCTGGCGTCCCACCCACATCACGGCCCATGGCCTGGTCGGGCCACAGAGCCTCGTCGATCAGCAGGTCGACCCGGTAGGTCGGGTGGTCATAGGTCATCCGCAACTCTTCCTGGATGATCTCCCGCTCCTTCTCCAGTTCCTCGGCGTCGAGAATGGGGTTTAGAAGCATATCCAGCATCACGCCCATCGCAGTCTTGAAGTGGGGACGCGCCACCTTGCACCAGAAAACCGTCATCTCCCGGTCGGTGCTGGCGTTCATCACGCCGCCCACTCCTTCGATGGCCTCGCTGACATCTCTCGCGGTTGGCCAGGACTTCGTACCCTTGAACGGCAGGTGCTCGATGAAATGAGACACACCGGCCAGGTCCGAAGACTCGTAACGCGAGCCCGCGCCCACGCAGATGGTAATAGACACCGACTGGGTATGGGACATTTGGGAGCTAAGGATGCGGAGTTGGTTGTCCAAAACGGAACGCTGGAACATTCCTACCTCAATGCGGGGACCGCGCCGGGAGCCGAGACGCCCCTTAAACGCCTAAACCGGGGAGCGGCGAACCACTCCCCGGTGTCCGGTTGAATCCGATGAATCCGATTATCGCCCGGTGGTGAAATGGCCTAGCTCTTAAGCCATTCGACGTCACCGCACAGGTCCGCGGGGTGGGACCGTGAGGCGAAGTCATGGTACTGACGGCGAGCCTCGTCGATGCTGGTGTCGATGCCGTGACCAGGGTAAACGGCGGTGTCATCGGGCAGCGTCAGCAGCTTGCGGGTGATGCTGTCGATGATCTGGGTCAGAGCCTCGGGGCTGCGGGTCTTGCCGGGTCCGCCTGGAAACAGGGTGTCGCCGGAGAAAAGGTGCTTCCCTATCAACATGCAAGTTGCGCCGTCCGTATGGCCCGGCGTCGCCAGCATGGTTATTTCCTGGTTCCCGAACTTGATTACCTGGCCGTCTGCGAGATTTACGTCGGGGCTCTTGGGCAGGGCATGGGCGTCCGGGCCGCCGATGCCAACCGGCGCCTCGACCGCGCCGGTAATCTCGTCAAAGCCCAGCAGGTGGTCCTGGTGGTTGTGGGTGATAAGGACGTACTTGATGCTGACGTCTCCGACAGCGCCCAGCAACTTTTCAGGCTCTGCGGGGGTATCGATGATGATTCCCTCGTTGGTGTCCGGGCAGGTAATGATGTAGCCGTTGTTGTCGAAGGGACCCATATTGATCTTGGTGATCTTGACTTCGCCGTCAAAGTGGAGGGCCATTCTCTTCCTCCCAATGCTATCTGAATACTGGCCTAATTCTACCAAACAGGGGTTGGGCTGACAAAGACAGAGGAAACATCAACGATAGCTAGAGGTGGTCGATCACCAGGATAGTGATCCCTGGAATATTTGAGAGTCTCGCGTCGTTGGTCAAAAACGCCGTGGCGCCAGCCGTGATTGCTGTCGAGAGCTGGATGGCATCCGGGGTTCTGAAGTTGTATTCAGCTCTCAGTTGAGCGGCAGATGAAGCGATTTCATGTGTAACTGGGATACATTGGATGTCAGTTGAATCTAGTAGAATTTGGCGATATTGGTTTGCCAGGCCCGTAGCGCCTTCTCTCAACGGGTGAACCAGGATTTCTAGCAACGTGATCACAGAAGTAACTACCGTGATTCCACCATCATGAACCGACTCGAAGAACGGCTGAACCACATCCATGTATCTTGGATGTTCTTCGACGAAGTAGATCAAAGGGCTGGTATCGAGGCCGACGATTGTCCCTTCTAGACGATTTATCCATTCCAAGATTCTCGTTCCCGATTAACGTATTCGCCGGGATCAATTCCTTCCCAGACCTCCTTCCCTAGACTACCAATCGTCAGAATCGTATCAGAATCGCTTACCGGAATATCTTCATAGTCGATTACCGGCTCAATTCCGTCATCCACCGCATCACGCACGACAGGCTTTCCCATCGCGTATTCGATCCTCCTCAATAGCTCGTCTTCCCTTGCCGAATAGAACCTATCGAAATCATTGGACCGAAGAGCTTCGGGATCCACCGCTTGGGAACGCAAGATTGCGTCCATGCGTTGATCAGTGATCTTGGCCGTCCTTTGAATACTGGAAAGGTATGCACTTGGAGCATTACGCCCTATGATTCTATTGGTCCTTGCTGACAGAGGAGCTTTATTGACAATGCTGTCACATCTGACGGCTGGAATACCGTGATCCCTACACCACTTCTGGGGAAATATGTGGTGAATGTCGATACTTTCATCGAAGTAGACTTGGTCGTCAATGGTGATACCAGTCCGAAAATCTTGAGCTCCATCCTGGATAGTAAGGGCATGTAGCCCTTTGTATGCGGCGCTGTTCCTAGTCCTAAGGGTAACCAATCGATTCCTATCAAAATACGCTTCTGATACGGTGCTGGGCTCGGATCCGCCTTCTATCCAGCTGAGGAGTTCCGGCAAATCCCGTGCAAACCTGGTTTCCGTGGTGCCACTATAAAGTTCCCCGAAAACACCACACCAGAGCCACCGAGACAACTTGCTCCGTGTTCCTTCATTGTCTGCCTTTTCCCCCAATAGAGCCATAGTCGCCGATAATGGCACTAACTGTGTACCGTATGGAACGTCCTTAGCAGAAAAAATCTTCAGTGCATGCAGTAACTTCCCCGCTCTCTCGAAGCCGCCAGTGACTCTGTCAGCCCACTCACCATAGTCTTCGAGAGTGACCCGTTCGAGGATATCTTTTCGCTTGCATCCGATCCCAGCCGTGACATCACCTCGGTTTACCTTAGACCAGGTGACCACTAAGGCGACAGCCTGTAGAAATTCTGTGCTCTTCACTTCGTCGAGTATACGGTTCTCCTTCAATCTCGTGATCCGGGCCTTCCAGTCGTCTCCAAGTCTGAATTTCTTAGAGGCATATATGGCGGTCAGAATTTCGAACACATTCAATGGCACGCCACCGGTGTTCACCTTTTCAAAAACCTGGCAGACTGCCTCCCTTGGGGTTGCTGCACTCATCCTGATTACTGGTACTCTGTATTCTTGAAATCGCCGTACTACCAACTCGTAGAAGCTGTTCCACCTCTCGAGACGCTCCATTACGGCCTCGGCGTCACCCGCCTGTCGGAGGTATTCCTTCTGCCAGTTGTTTCGTTCAATCTCGTCCAACAGTGCGGTGAGTGGGAACATTTCGGCTTGACATTGCTTCTCCAGACTCGAATAGTCCTTATCTGTTTCGCCCCTGAATGTCTTGATGATCCCATCATGGGGCACACTTACGATTGACTCCTCCCGGTCTGAATTCGGGTCCAAGGCCTTGTTGCAATCAAGGAAGTAGAGCCGCTGGATTTTCTTGCGTCTACTATCGGTCGTGTCAACGGGGCTCTTTCTCACGAGGGTCTGGTAGAGGGACGTGAGGCGTTGCTGACCGTCGAGAATGAGCTCTTCCGGGTCGATGGTCGATTCCTGGCTTGCACCTTCGACAGGACGGGCTTGGAAACCGGCACTGTTTTCACGAGTTTCCAAAAGCATGACGGCGCCAATGGGGTACGTTAGAGAGACACTGGCGAGGAGGCTCCGAATCCTATCGTCGTCCCAGACCCAGCCTCTTTGAAAATCGGGCAACTGCAACCGGTTCTCGTCTATATGTTTGAGCAAATCGGGCAACGGTTCGTCAGTGCTGTCGAAGGTCTTCATCAGGGTCATATCTCACCTTTCCTACAGCTATTCACATATTGGTTCACACCCGAGATTTGTGGATACTATGGGTGCAGATATCCTAAGAGGTAGGCAAAACCTGAAAAGATCCGATGGTTATGGAGCGTGCGACTGATCTTTGCTCAACTCATTTGAAGGATTGAGCATAGGTGGAAAGCGATCATCCAATTCCAGGTCTGAGACGAGATTAGACAAGAAGGCGTTGAGTCTGGACATCTCACCCCTTTTTACATCAAAAGGAATACCCGAGATGGTAACCACAGTGTCGATTCTCATCGGAAAGTGGTGAGTGATCTGCGATGCATCGTCGATGTGCATCTGAGTATGTTCTGTAATGTGGCTGCCCTCGCGTGGTCTTCTACCTTCGTTTCTGCCTTTGCTTGAACGTTGAGTTGATGAGTTTAAATATTGGCTCCCAGATGGTTTCCACCCTGCCTTGTCTTCATTGTACCTCTTGAATTCCTCCAATGCGTACGTCACGCGCTGTTTATAGGCGCGCATCGTGCTCGAACTGATTTCAAGACCATGGACATTTTCGTAGCGGTGTACGACTGCCTGCAGATCAATCGCCAATACATCTTGAGCTTCTGAATCGTCTAGGACCGCCAGCACAGCGTTGCATGCGGACCTTAACGCCCGGGCCGAGGACTTCTTCATCATTCCTTTATCGCCCGCCCAGTTCAAGAAGGCGAAGAGTTGGTCTTTGGTTTCAGCCACAGCACATTCACCTCTAATCATGATGCGTCTATCGTAGCAAGGAAGAGCTCGAGATGTCAACATGATGTGGATAACACATACCCAGTGTGCGCACCTATGAGTATCGGCGCAAACGACACCCTATTGGCAAATATTTAACAAGCATCATATCATGGGAGTCTGACATACCGATGTAGCGGGCGAGTGGAGCGCTTAGATACGAGACAACCATGCCTAACGTGATCGGAGACCAATTGGACACCTCCATTGATCGGTTAGGGTATGTGTATCTGAGTGATTGGGGGATGATTGCCGATGGACATGGACCAGTTGTCTATCGATATGTTACATACCAGGCTCTGAACGAAGAGGATGGCACACGCCCTGCGTCGCTTGACAAGGCCACCGCCGGAGCCTAACTTAGGCCGAAGCGCCAGACCATGCCGGTCGGCCAACATTTGATATCGAGGTAGGACTGATGCCCAGGCTAGAACTGCTCAGCGAAGTACAACGCAGTATGCTCCAGATGTTTCCCTGCATGGAGCACGACGGCACTCCCTGGACTCCCATGGGCAAGCCCCTGTCGGAGAGTAAGGTGGCGCTCGTGACCTCCGCCGGGCTACATTTGAGAGACGATAAGCCATTCGTCATGGGAGGAGACTCTTCCTACCGTGTGCTCCCCAGTTCGACGCCGGTTGAGGATATCCTGCAGAGTCACGCCAGCATCGGATTCGACCACACGGGCATCTACCGTGATATCAATGTCACCTACCCGGTAGACCGGGTGCGAGAGCTGGCAGACCAGGGCGTCATAGGTTCCCTGGGGGAAAACAACTACTCCTTTATGGGCGCGCTTCGCGACACCTCCGAAGTGGTGGAGCAGACCGGGCCGGAAGTGGCCCGGAAGCTGGTCAATGAGGGAGTGGAGGTCGCCTTTCTGACCCCCACTTGACCCCTCTGCTCGCACGCGGTCAGCGTGCTTGCCAGGTGCTTCGAAGAGGCGGGGATCTCCACCACAGGGACCGTGTTCGTGAAAGAGCACGCCGAAAGGGTGAAGCCCCCGCGCATGTTGTGGGTCCCTTTCGCCTTCGGCAACGCCATGGGAGAGGCTGGCGACACCAAACAGCAACACCAAGTTTTGCGGGCCGCATTGGACCTGTTGGACCGGAAACAGGGGCCAGTCCTTGAAGAATACCCCGACGACACGGCCCCGGAGGCGCTGCTTCAGGCGTCGGCGGCGGGCCGTTCCAACGGCGCTGCGAGCCTCAGCCCAGCGGACGAATTGACCTCGCTGCGTTCCTATTACGAGCGGTGGGTAGAGAAGCACGGCGGGCGCACCAACGTAGGCCTGTGCGGGGTGCCCCAACGCCGGTTTCGCGGCGTAGTCCGGTTCTTGGAAGGCTACGTCACCGGCGAGCAGCAGGCCGCGCCGGACCGCCCCGAGGATGTGGGGCTTCCCCAGTACATACGCTACTGCGTGGACGACCTGAAAGCCTTCTACTACGAGGCCAGGATGGCTCAACGCCCCGGCGCCGCGGGCGAGGGGATACACGAATGGTTCTGGGGCGAGACCGCCATGGGTCAGCTAATCGTAAGCCTGGCTACCAAAATGGGAGAGTCCGACGACCCGGAGGTCAAGGCCATTCCCTACGGCCTGGCGAGGTAGGGGGAAGGCAACGGGACTTGTCGGGCGCGGGGTGACGAGGTAGGCGCCACCCACCTAAACAGAGTATCCAGCTTGTCCAACAACCGCCCTACGTCCTGAAGCCCATCTCTGACCATTTGGCTGGGAAACGCATCCTCGTAGAAATTGGTATGCAGTCCGCTCGTGGCGAGGAAAAGCGTGGAAATTTCCTGGTCACCAGTCTCGTTTACAATTCGGCCCATAATTTGGTAGAGTAATCGGTGATTATTGTGCTGCCAGCCCCGTTGCTCTGCCACGGCCTTGACCATTTGTGCCGCCGCGCCCCAGCCCTTTTCCGAGGCCTGCCGCAAGTCCCCAGCTTCCCATTCCTCCATGCCTTGGGCCAACAACGGCCTGCTGGATTCTCGATAATGCTGTACTTGCATTCCTGGTTGTCTCTCCTCTCCAAGACACGGCGACGACACGCCGTGGGCATCAATTATACATCGACCTGCTACGAGGCGGCGGCTCTATCCAGGTTCAGGGCCAACAACCGCTCCAGAATCTCAGAATCCGTGATGTCGTGGGGCCAGCCGTAGGCGTCCAACACCGCATTGTCCAACCGCTCGTGAACCATCTGCAACCACGTGGGGCGGGAGTTGTAGAGGTTGGTCAACGTCCGCTTCTTCAGCTCCGACTCTGAGGCGCCGGGAGGATTAAGCCAGCCTTCCCGCAGCCGGTTTAACTCTTCCGCTTCCTTGGCTATGGCCGCACGTTGCTCTTCTGTCGGTCCCGGAAACGGGAACGTCTCGAAGCAGGTCGTGGGCGTATAGGTTCCTCCGCTACGAGATTCGCGCAATTGGCTGCCCAATCTTCTGGCCCAGGATTCGTGGATCGATGACGACAATATACCGAGCATGTAATCCTCATCGCTGGCTATTGCGATGACCAGGTTGGAGGCCAGCATTTCCTGTGTCAACCAAACGAAGAAACGATGCTTAGAAACCTTCGGAGTCCCAATATATCGTGATTTATTTGATAAGGCGCGACGCATCGAAATGGCTGGATAACCATGTAACCACCAATTCTGTGCACGCCAGGGCATATTATTGGTGATTCGCTTTGGCTTCACCCACTTCTTGACATATTCGAAGGGAGCCTCGTAGAGTGCGGCCTCCGCCTCTGGCATATCGACACCAAAGTCAACGACCCAAACGTTGCGCGCGCGACGTGCAATATCAATCCCATTAATCCACCGCTTGAGCACGTCCCCGTTGGGCTTTCCGTGGGGGTTTGGGTCAATCAGCATGCTGGACGCGGTGGCCTCGGGCATATCGAAATCACCTACTTTGCCCACGCCTTGGAATGCTAGGTTCAGGTTCTTTTCAAGTGCTCTTGCCTGTGTGAGATCGAGACCGGCTGTTAAGTCGGCGTTGATGCCGGTTACCGTTTCCCCGTCAAGGATTCGATCAGTTGCACTCCCGTCGTCGAAGCAAATGATCGAGATGTGTACTGTGGCACCATCTAATACCCAATCCTGATCTGACGTAGCCTCGAAGATGTCCCCTGAATCCTTGATTCGTGAAAGGATCGCCCGGTTGGACTGGAAGCGAATAGCTTGGGTTCCCAGCAGGCCGACGCGTTTAGAGCTTCCGCCTTCGATCTGGGCACGGGCCTTTTCAAACCAGTAGCAGCAAAGGTCACTGGAATTAGGGATTCGGTCGCCGTAAAGTGAATACAATGCGTCGACGTAGTCATCGCCAAGTTGCTCTCGGAAGGGAACATGGCCCAAGAACGGTGGGTTTCCGATGATGAACTCGGCAGGAGGCCACTCTGGCTCTGTGGGATTTTCCTCATCCGCTAGATCCAGGACCGCATCGGTCTTTGAGATGGAAACGAGCGGAGTCAGGATCGGGCTGTGGTCGTAGGGGAAGCCGTTGTTCTGATGCCATTGGATGTAACCGATCCAAAGCGCGGTGCGGGCCAACTCAGCGGCGTATGGGTTGATCTCCAGACCCAGCATCTGGTCTGGCTTCACCGTGGGCGCCAACCCGGGCCACCCCTTGGCGGCCGCGAAGTCGATGACCTGTTTCTCCAGGTCCAACAGCGACCGCAGGGCCAGATACAGGAAGTTCCCGCTGCCGCAGGCCGGGTCCAGCACTTCAACCTCGAAGAGCCGCTGTTGAAATGCGCCGAGTCTCACCCGCGCCGCATCCACCTCGTCTTCGATAAGAAGGTTGCCAACCTCCTGTTGAACGGCCTCCCATTCGGCTCTCAACGGGGCGATCACCACCGGCTCCACCACCAGCATGATATCCTCGGCGCTGGTGTAATGGGCGCCCAGATGCGCGCGTTTGGAAGCATCCAGCGCCCGTTCGAACAGGGTGCCGAATATCGACGGCTCGATGTTCCGCCAGTTCTTCCTCGTAGCTTCGACGAGCCGGAACAATGCCAACTCGCTCAACTCCACCGGGTCCGAGTCGCTGAACAGGTCGCCGTTGAAGTACGCGATCTGAGTGGTGCCGAACAGACCGCCCTGGGCCATTAGCCCGAATAGGTTCCGAACAGCCTGGTCGAAATGCGCGGGGTCGCGGAAGTAGGTGCGCACGATCTGGGAAAAAGGGGACCCGGAGAGCAACCCAGCATCTTCGGCGTAGAGGCAAAACACTATCTGGTTGAGGTACCTGGCGAGTTTTTCCGGGTCTTCGGTGTGCTGCTCCATATCTTCAACGATGGCCTGAAAGAGGTCCGCAGTCTCCTTGGTCACCGTGTCCACCGAGCGGTCTGGACGCAACTCCGCCGGCGAAAAGAAAGCATACCGGAGCTTGTCCAGGTTAGCGGGTTGGTCTAACTCAACGACCGCAAATTCGTGCCGCACCGTCTCCATGCCCGGAAAGTTGGTCTGTATCCATACAGTTTTGAACGAGGAGACGATTAGCAGCGGAGGCGTCTTCAAATGCACCTGGTAACGGAGCAACTGGAGCAGGGCGTTGGGTAGATCGGCATCACTGCCCTTGAATTCCCAGCCGAATGAGCCTTCCAAATAGGCGTCGGCGAAGCCGCCGGGCACCCATTTTTCAAGGGTGAAAACCTCTTTGTCTCCGTAGTCGACCGGAGTGGGATGCCCGACCAAATCGCAGATATCCCGGAACAGCTCCTGGGAAGCCTGCTTCTCGCCGAACTCTACACCGCGCCACTTGGCGACGAATTGTTCCGGGGACATGCGGGGAAGCCCGGGCGAAATGTTGAGACTAGAGTTCATATCCCCCTGGCGCCCTTCAGAGCCGGGCCAGGTTGGTTACCAGGTTGTAAATGAACCAGCCGTCGCCGGTGGCGAATGACTGGGGCTTGGCCGTCTGGGCGTCGCGCATGATGCCAATGCCGTCGGTGTATGGCTCGAAGGAGACGATCTTGTCGAAGCGGACGCGGAAGCGTTTTCGCGGCCCGTGAAAGTAGATGTGTTTCGTCGTGACGCCCATCAGCCCCGTATCGGCTTGGACCGTCTCCTCCCATTCCACGGCTTGGCTGCGGAAGGTACTGGGACGGTAATACAAGCCCTTGGCCACACGGATGCTAAGTCCTTGGCTCGACCCGCGCCGCTCCCGCTGGGTCCGGTTCTCGAAGTATTTCACTTCGTCGAACACCCAGACCAATTGCTCCGACTTCATCAGATTGAACGGCGTCTGGATATTGGGGTCCAACCGGCTGGGGACCAACCCTTCGGCGGCCTCGCGGATGACCGCCGCCTCGATCATGTTCCGGTGCGCCCCGTTGGAGTCGGCCCCCCTGGCGGATATATCGAAGTGGTGCAGGAACCGGACCAGGGCCGCTTCCTCGTCCAGGGTGAGCATCCCGTCTTCCAGCGTGCCCTCCACCGCCGCTTCCCATGCCCGCACCAGCAGGCTGCGTTGGTCGCCGGGGGATAACCCGGACCCTTCTAGCATTTGGGCCAATTCATGGAGATGGGTCTCGGCGTCGGAAACGGCCAGCGCCGCCAACCGGGCGTCCAGCGTCAACCGGTCGCGGAAGGCCCCTTCCAGCCTGGCGTCCGAGGCGCGGGTATCCTCCCAGGTCAGGGCCAGACCGTCACGGAACTCGCGAAGGCGGGTCTCCTCGTCATGGGTCAGGACACCATCGGCCAGGCTTTCGCTCACCGCCTGGTTCCAACCCGCGACTATGGCCGCATGGATGTCGGATTCGCCGGCCCACGAGCGTTGAGCTATCGCGGAAAGGCTCTCATAGAGCGTTGCCCGGTTGAAACCGGTAGACGCCGCCGCCCTGGAAGCGAGGGCCCGCATGTCGCGCAGTCCTTCCCGGTAATTCACCTCGCATATGCCGTGCTTGTTACGCAGAAACCCGGCCTTGTCGCCGCAATACTTGCAGTTACCCACAGCGGACCACCGTTCCTATCGCGATTGGCCTCAGGCGTCGTCCGCGACACCGACTGCTAGCTTCTCCGCGTGGCTGCCGTTGACCAGGTCTTGAATGTAGCGTCCGGTGACCGATTCGGGCATCCCAGCCAACTCCTCCGGCGTGCCCTTGGCGATGAGTTCGCCTCCCAGGTCTCCCGCGCCTGGTCCTAGGTCGATGATCCAGTCCGCGTTCTTGATCACGTCCAGATTGTGCTCGATCAAGATCACGGTGTTGCCCGCATCAACCAGCCGGTGCAGCACCCGCAACAGGGCGGCGCAGTCTTCGAAGGACAGGCCCGTGGTTGGCTCGTCCAGCAGGTAGAGGGTCTTGCCCGTGGCCCGGCGGGAAAGCTCGGTGGATAGCTTCACCCGCTGCGCCTCGCCGCCCGACAGCGTGGTCGCGGGCTGGCCCAACCGGATGTAGCCCAGCCCGACGTCCCGCAGCGTTTCCAGCTTGGGACGGATGCGCGGGAAGTTCTCGAAGAACTCCAATGCCTGGGCGACGGTCATGTTCAATACGTCGGCGATGCTCTGACCCCGAAGTGTGACCTCCAACGCCTCCCGATTGTAGCGGCTGCCGTGGCAGATTTCGCAGGGAACGGTCACGTCGGGGAGAAATTGCATCTCGATCTGGTTGTAGCCCTCGCCCCGGCATGCCTCGCAGCGGCCTCCCTTGACGTTGAAGGAGAACCGGCCCGGCTTGTATCCCCTTACCCTGGCCTCGGGCAGGTTGGAGAACAGCTCCCGGATGGGCGTGAATGCCCCCGTGTAGGTCGCGGGATTGCTGCGCGGGGTGCGGCCAATGGGCGATTGGTCGATGTTGACCACCTTGTCAACATTTTCGATTCCAACGATTTCGTCGTGTTTCCCGGGCAGGTCTCGTGCGCGATAGAGAATCTGGGCCAGCCTCTTGAAGAGGATATCGTAGATCAAGGTGCTCTTGCCAGACCCAGACACTCCGGTGACGCATACAAGCTGGCCCAGTGGAAACTCAACGTCGATACCCTTTAGGTTATTCTCACGCCCGCCGAGGATGGACATGGTCTGGCCGTTTCCTGGCCTCCGCTCCTCCGGAACAGCCACCTTCTTCCGGCCGCTCAGGTATGCGCCGGTAACCGACTCTGGGGAGTCCATTACGTCCTGGAGAGTGCCTGCCACCACCACCTTTCCGCCGTGCTCTCCCGCGCCGGGGCCGAGGTCGGCGATGAAGTCGGCGGCGCGCATCATCGCTTCATCATGCTCCACCACGACCACGGTATTCCCCATGTCCCGCAGGCTGCTCAACGTGCCGATGAGCCGGTAGTCGTCGGCGGGGTGCAACCCCACTGTGGGCTCATCGCAGACATAGAGCACTCCGGTGAGCCCGGAGCCTATCTGGGTAGCAAGCCGGACCCGTTGCGCCTCGCCACCTGAGAGGGTGCGGGCCGTGCGGTCCAGGGTCACGTAGTCCAAACCGATGTTTTCCAGGAACCGCAGCCGCCCTTCGATTTCCTTGAGGATCTGATTGCCGATGGTCTTCTGGCGAACAGTCAATGTGGAGCCGGAATGTTTGACCGGGGCGTCGGGATCGATGTCCTGGACCCAATCCAAGGCATGACCGATGTTTTTGGCGCAGACATCCATGATTCCGGACTCGCAGACCTTTACCGCCAACGCCTCTGGCCGCAACCGTTTGCCACCGCAGGCCCGGCAACTCCGCGCCGCCATGTAACGTTCGATGTCCTGGCGGGTATGGTCCGACTCCGTCTGCTTGTAACGCCTCTCGAGGTTGGGAATCACACCCTCGAAGGACGTGTCCCAACTGTAGGTGCGTCCCCGGTGGGTGCGGTGGGAAACAGTCACCTTCTTGGTGCCGTTGCCGTAAAGGACCAGGTCTAGCTGCTCTTTGGTCAGGTCTTTCACAGGGGATTTGGCCGAGAAGCCGTTGGCGGTGGCGATGGACTCCAGCACGCTTACATACCAACTACTGGCGGGGCCGCTCCGAGACCAGGGGGCGATGGCTCCCTCGGTCAACGACAGGTTCTTGTTGTGGACCACAAGTTCAGGGTCAATCTCCAGCTTGTAGCCCAGGCCGGTGCAATCGCTACACGCTCCGTGGGGGCTGTTGAAACTGAAGGTCCTGGGCTCGATCTCCGGCAGGCTGGTCCCGCAGCGCACGCAGGCGAATTGCTCCGAGAAGACCAGTTCTTCGCCGTCTTCCACGTGGACCTGCAACACGCCATCGCCCTCTCTAAGGGCGGTCTCCACCGACTCGGCGACCCTGGTCATCTCGGTGTCTTCCCGTATGATGAGCCGGTCTACTACGATCTCTATGTAGTGCCACTTTTGCCGGTTGAGGTTGAGGTCGCCCATCTCGTCCAGCACATGGACTTCGCCGTTAACCCGGACTCGGACGAACCCCCCGCTCCGCGCGGTCTCGAAGACATCCTTGTGCTCGCCCTTCTTGCGCCGGATTTTGGGGGCCAGAAGCAAAAGGCGGCTGCCTTCGGGCAACGCCATTATCGCGTCGACGATCTGTTGGATAGTCTGCCGCTCCACCGGCCGGCCGCACTTGGGGCAGTGGGGGGTGCCGACGCGGGCAAAGAGCAAGCGCAGGTAGTCGTAAATCTCGGTGACGGTGCCCACAGTGGAACGGGGGTTATGGGAGACGCCCTTTTGGTCGATGGAGATGGCGGGGGACAACCCTTCGATGTAGTCAACGTCCGGTTTGTCCATCCTGCCGAGGAACTGGCGGGCGTAGGCCGACAGCGACTCGACGTAGCGGCGTTGCCCTTCGGCGTAAATGGTGTCGAAGGCCAGCGAGCTCTTCCCCGAGCCGGAAACGCCGGTAATGACCACCAGCTTCTCCCTGGGGATGGTCACGTCGACGTTCTTTAGGTTGTGCTCCCGTGCGCCCTTGACGTGAATGAATTCCTGGGGCATACAGACCCACCTGCCACACAATTGCTTCTGCCCCCATTTTAGCACCGGAACGAATGCTTGGCGCGGCGGTCCCAGCCATCATCCTAAGAGATGATATAATGTTACCGATGCGGTAACATTATATCATGGGTTGTGTGGGTGGAGATTTCCTTTAGGAACAGGGCCTTTCACCGGGTCCTCAATTCCGAGCAACGGCTGCAAAGACAATACGGGGCCCGAATGACCAGGTCCATTCAGGCTAGCTTGGGCATCCTGGCGGGCGCTCCGAATCTGGAGTCCATATCTACTTTTCGGTCATTGCGATTACATGAGCTCAGCGGGAGGAGACGGGGCCAATTCGCCGTAGATCTGGTCCACCCATATCGACTTATCCTAAAACCGGACCACGATCCCATCCCGTTGAATGAGGGCGGAGGGATCGATAGAAGGCAAGTGACATCGGTCGCGGTCTGGGATATTTTAGACTACCACTGATCGAGCATTTGAGATGACAGCTACTAGATTTGCTTTTGACCCGGATTACGCTGTGTCGCCGGGACAAGTCCTGGAAGACGAACTTGAGGCCAGGGAGATTTCGCAAGCCGAGTTTGCTCGAAGATGCGGCTATTCGGCTAAGCACATCAGTGAGATCATTTCGGGAAAGGCCCCTGTCGCGCCGGACACGGCCATCCGCTTTCAGCAAGTATTAGGCATCGACGCAGGGGTTTGGCTTGGAATTGAGGCAAACTATCGGCTACGGCTCGCTAGGCTGGCCGAAGTTGAGAGACTAGCTCAATTCACGGATTGGGCCGAGGCGTTTCCGATCAAAGAGCTCGTAGCCCGTAACCTAATCCCTGCCGTTGATAGTGGCCCCGATGCTGTCGCGAAGTTACTATCATTTTTCGGAACTGGGTCGGTAGGAGCATGGCGGGTAAAGTATGCGTCCACCAATGTGTCATACCGCCATTCGCCGGCCTTTGAGAGCGACGAAGCAGTCCTGGCAACGTGGCTACGGCTCGGAGAACTGGAGTCGGAACAGGCCGAATGCGCAACTTATAGTGAATCGGCGTTTCGCGCTGGTCTGCGGGCGATTCGCGGCCTTACTCGCGGTAAGTTCAATCCGAGTTTCCAAGAGGCGCAGAAACTCTGTCATCAATCGGGGGTCGTATTAACAGTGATCAAGCCGTTCCCAAAGACGGCGTTGAGTGGGGCCGCCTGGTGGGTATCGTCGCGCAAAGCGGTAGTACAGTTGAGCGCCCGCCACCTAAGCGACGATCATCTATGGTTTAGTTTCTTCCATGAAGCAGCCCACATCCTGCTTCATAGCAAGCGGGATGTCTTCATAGACTTGGTCCAAAGCCGTGACAATAGCAGCTTCATAACCGAAGCCGATGGAGAAGCGGACGCCTGGGTGAGGGAATTCCTAATCTCGAATCCTCGCTGGGAGAGGTTCATTTCTTCTTCGAAATTTACCGCGTCGACAGTCCGCCAATTTGCCGAGGCCCAGGAGATCGCTCCCAGTCTCGTTGTCGGCCGATTGCAGCACGAAGGCCACATAGGTTGGAATCAGCTCAACGGGCTAAAGACCAAGCTCAGGTGGAATTAGCTCCCGAGTCTGGCATATCCAGCCATCGCCTATAGGTACCAATTGGGAGGACCTGACGGGAAGGGCCACGGCCCCGGAGGAGGGGATAGACTTCGGCTGGCATCCGGCACTTGAGCCGGGAGGGTGAGGCGTTCGAGTCGTAAACGTCTCGTTACGTCTCCCGAATCGCCGAACAGCACGGGGACTGCTTTTACGACGGATAATTGCGAGCCGGAGGATGTGATGGCCCGGGAGGTGCGGGAGACGGGGGACTATACCAGGGACGCGGAGGGGTTAACCCCAGTGGTAGTGCGCGATGTCCTCACTAAACAAAGACAGGCCCACACACTGACTAAGGTGACATAGGTCGGAGCCGTAACGAGTGGATATATTTGGACTTCAGGCGAATGAGGTGGAGACCGATGGGGGATCCTACTTTCACTCCGACACAAAGAGCTTCACAAAAACTTACACACGGGCGGATAACCTGGGAAAGTGACAATTCGAACATAATTAAATTGGAAAGAACGCCGTATGACCCTGCTACTGGACCTGAACCTGCTCCCAGCATTGCCTTTGTTGGGGAAGGTATCGCGACATACGAAATCAAGATGATCTACCAGCCTACACCTGATAGTTTCCCTTGCTTGATAAGCAACCCCAGGTACAGGCTTAGGGTCTTTTGGGACAACGACACCGAGACATACTTAGCAAGGCCTTCCGATTACGGAGAAATCAATCGGTCTCAGGAGTGGTTGTCCGAGGGCATACGCACAATGAATGCCATGTATGATATTTCACAAGGGCGACAAATAGATCCAGATACCCTTGATACTCCGTCCGATGAAGGGAGCGATTCCTGGCTAAATAAATTGGCGACAGCATCTGGCAATTTACTTGGTGCAGCAGCGAGAATTTTCTTTAGCTAGCGACGTCCCACACCGAAAGTACGGAGGTAGCTTTGAGCTACAAGCCCTTAGCTACGACATTGCCATCCCACTCGGAGACTTCGATGCGAAACACCCTCTACTACGCGACAATCTCCAGGTCCTGCGGGACCACATCCCTGACCAGTCGGTGGACCTAATCTACCTGGACCCGCCGTTCAACTCCAACGCCTCCTACAATGTTCTCTTCAAAGAAAAGACGGGCGAGGAATCTCCGGCCCAGATCAAGGCGTTTACCGACACCTGGGAGTAGACCTCGGAGACGGAGTACACCTTCGGCGTGGACATCATCCAGAGCCCGGTAGTCCAATCTGCCGTCAAGGAAATGATCGGAGCGTTCCGCCAGTTCAACGGACAGAACGCCATGATGGCCTATCTGGTGATGATGGCCCCCCGGTTGGTTGAATTGCACCGGGTCTTGAAGCCTACCGGCAGCCTGTACCTCCACTGCGACCCTACGGCTAGCGATTACCTGAAAATCCTGTTGGACACGGTTTTTGGAAGGCAGAATTTCAGGAACGAGATCGTTTGGAGACGAACCAGCGCACACAGCGACGTCTCTCAGGGAGCTAGGCACATGGGTCGCATCCACGATGCGATCCTAAGATATTCTCGAGGAGCGACCCCACATTGGAATGCAGTATATGTCCCATATGACCAACAATATGTTACTTCTGTATATCGATACATCGACGAATCAGGTCGGCGTTATCAGACGCAGCCTCTCCACGCGGCCAAACCGGGAGGTGATACCCGGTATGAGTGGAAGGGGAAACTCCCTCCACCCGGCCGGTATTGGGCTTATTCCAAGGAGAACATGGAACGTCTCGAATCAGAAGGGCGAATTACTTATAGCAGAACCGGGACACCTCGGTACAAAATATACTTCGAGGACAGTCTTGGGAGACATATCCAGGACATCTGGGATGATTTATCCCCGGTTCATGTCAACCCCAAGGAACGCCTAGGATACCCCACCCAGAAACCCGAAGCACTCCTGGAACGCATCATCCAAGCTTCGTCTAATGTAGGCGACATCATCCTCGACCCGTTCTGCGGCTGCGGCACCGCCGTCGCCGCGGCCCAAAAGCTAGACCGCAAATGGATCGGCATCGACGTTACCCACCTGGCCGTCGCGCTCATGAAGAGCCGCCTAAAGACTGCCTTCGATTTGGACCCGGTCAAGGACTATGACGTGATCGGGGAGCCCCAAGACGAGGGGAGCGCCCGCGCCCTATGGGAGCAGGACCCCTACCAGTTCCAGTTTTGGGCCGTCTCGCTGCTGGAGGCGCAACCCCAGCAGGAGCGAAAGAGAGGCGCGGATGGTGGCATCGACGGACTAATCTATTTCATCGATGGCCCGAAGCGCACTGCCCATAAGATCGTCGTCCAGGTGAAGGGAGGAAACGTCTCAGTGCCCCAGGTGCGGGACCTGAAAGGCGTAGTGGAGCGGGAGAAAGCGGCGATGGGACTGTTCATCTCCTTGGCCGAGCCCACCGGCCCCATGCGCAGCGAAGCCGCCGGCGGAGGTCTCTTCCATTCCGACCTGTGGCAGAGGGAGTTCCCGAAGATCCAGTTGCGGACCATATCGGAAATGCTTGCTGGCAAGGGATTCGACCTGCCGCCCCGTCCGGCGGCCTACCAGCCCGCTCAACGGGTGCGCCGCTCCCAGGGCCAGCAGGCTTCTATGCAGGGGATGGAAAGGGCCTAAGGGTCTGCGCAACTTCGACCTTAAGGGCCCCTTCCCTCACGCACAATCTGGACTATCTCCGCACTGGTAATTCCTAGCTCGACCGTGTCAGCGTCCATCGGGGACCCTGTGGAATAATCAGGTCTCAATACGTACACTCGGCCGTCTTCGCGGCGAATCGTCACTGCGCCATCCCGCTGCGCGGTATCCAGAACGGAGGCCAGGTCCAGCCTGGCTTCGGAGTATGTATAGACTTTCACGATTCAGTCCCCAAGGCGCATACCGGGCGCGCTCGAGTTGTTGGGTGGCAAGCCGTTCTTGATTCCGGGTCAAGCCCGGAACGCGGGGCTGGGGGTTTCATGGTAATGACGTTGGTCATCCGTCGAGGGACGGCCACCTGCGACCCCTACTCCATCCCCAACTCGTGGGCCGCGGCGCCGATGACCCGGTCCAGCGCCGAAACTATGTCGTCGATCTCTCCCGCCGTTACGCAGAGGGGCGGGGCTATGTTGGTGATCTCACCGCCCCGGAGCAGAATTCCGTTTTCGGCCAGGGCCTGTGTGATGCGGGAGCCCAATTCCGCTTCCGGAGGGAACTGCTCTTTTGTCTCCCGGTCCTTGACCAACTCAAGGGCGCAGAAGAGGCCCAACCCCCGGGCGTCACCAATGATGGAGTGCTTCTCCTTCAGCTCGTTCAGCCCGTCCAGCAGGTAGGTCCCCATGCGGGCCGAGTTTTCCACCAGACCCTCATCTTCCATGATCTGGATGTTCCTCAACGACGCCGCAGCGGCAACAGGATGTCCGCCGAAGGTAATGACGTGGCGGAACGCGGCCCGCTGGCTGCCGATGAAGGCGTCGGAGATGGGCTTGCGGGTGATCGCCGCTCCCATGGGAATGTAACCGCTGGTGATTCCCTTGGCCACGGTCATGATGTCTGGCGTAACTCCCCAGTGCTCGCAGGCGAACATCTTCCCGGTGCGTCCAAAGCCAGTGATCACCTCGTCGGCGATCAGCAAACAACCGTGGCGGTCGCACACCTCCCTCAGCATCGGCCAATAGTTGTCGCCCGGCACCACCGCCCCATAGGGGCTGGCTATGGGTTCGGCGACTACAGCGGCAACCGAGTCAGGTCCCTGGAACTTGATGATGTCTTCAATGGCGTTGACGCACTTCTCAGCGCATTCCTCGGGCGTCGTGCCACCATACTCGCACCGGTACGGATTGGGCTGCGGGCCGTGGAATACCCCGCCAAGCAAAGGCTCGTAGTCGGTCTTGGGAAAGAGGGGCGTGCCGCCAAGGGAAAGAGTAGCGAAGGTCGCGCCGTGGTAGGAACCCTTGCGGCTGATGAATTTGCACCTTCCCGGCTCGCCCACGCGCTTGAAATAGGCGCGGGCCAGCTTCATCGCCGTCTCCACCGACTCCGACCCGCCGCTGGTGAAAAAGGAGCGGGATAAGTCTCCCGGAGTAATCGAAGCGATCTTTTCAGCCAGTTTGATCGCCGGTTCAGTAGTCGTGCCGGCGGGCATGTACGTCAGTTTCAACATCTGCTCGTATGCGGCGTCAGCGATCTCGGTGCGGCCATAGCCAACGTTCTTGAGCCACAGGCCAGACATGGCGTCGATGTAGCTGTTGCCCAGGGCATCAGTTACATCGACACCCTTTCCGCCGGTGAATATCTGGGGCTCTCCCTTCTCCGCCATGTCGCTGGGCTCTCTCATATATACCCATAGGTGCTCCAGCGCCGACTCTTGTAGTTGTTGGACCTCGGTAGCCGTGTGGGTGGCCATGATTTCTCCTTTGTGATTTGGAATGGATAGTTCACACGCACTTAACATTAAGTCCCCATCTCAAAACGAGGCTTCCCCAATGTCTCCCCCTTTGGCAAAAGGGGGATTAAGGGGGATTTTCCCTCTAACCTAAGGCTGTTCGTTCAGTTTTGAGATAGTTTCTAAGTCCCCTCTCCCACGGGGAGAGGGATAGGGTGAGGGCCGTCCCCACTGTGTGCCAACTTGGCTTTCGCCGGACGCTCGCCCTCATCCTAGCCTTCTCCCTCAAGGGAGAAGGGACTCCTAACGGGCTCCTAACGAAACGCCGGTAAGACATCACTCGCCAGCATATCCATCGCGGGCAACATTTCGGCGGCGTCCCGGGTGTTGGGAGAAACGACGATGCGGCGGACGCCCAGGTCTTCAAACGCCCGGGCTTTCTGGAGTATCTCCGCTGCGTTGTCCCCCAGAGAAAATCTTCCTTCCCGCCCCTCTCCCATCGGGATGCTGACGGACACCGGCACCGCAGAAGGGTCTCTGCCCGCGGCTTCGGTCCGCTCCCGCAGATAACGCATGGCCTGGCTAAGTTCCTCGGGCGGCAGCGCGGTCGGGTGCCAACCGTCTCCCACCCGTCCGGCCCGGCGAATGGCCGCCCGGCTGGTTCCGCCGATGATCAGCGGGACTCCGGACTGCTGCGCCGGTTTGGGCGAGAACTTCATCCCCGAAAAGCTGCTGAAGCGGCCCTCGAAGCTGGGGTCTTCCTGGGTCCACAGTTCCCGCATCACCGCGATGGCTTCGTCAGTGTATGCGCCTCTCTCGGCGAACGGGACACCCATGGCCTCCATCTCTTGTTCGATGACCCCAACGCCGATACCCAGCATCAACCTGCCACCGGACATGGCGTCCAGAGTAGCGGCGGTCTTGGCCAGCCTGATGGGGTTGTGATAGGGGATCACCAGGACGCTGGTGCCGAGCAGAACCTTGGAAGTCGTGGCCGCGACGTAGCTCAAGATCGCCAGCGGCTCGTAATAGGGCCGGTCGCCGATCCTATCGTAGACGTAGCTGGTGTTAAACACGTGCTCGCTGGCCCAGACCGAGTCGAAGCCAAATTCCTCGGCCTGCTTGGCCAGTGTCAAGACGTCCTGCACGTCCTCCATGCCCTGATTGTTGGAGAGGGAGAACCCAAAATCCATCGTTCGACCTCGCGTTGGCTCGCGTATCATGCCGGGAATTACTAGGCGAGCCCAGTGTATCATTAGCCCCCATGCGCCACAATTCCACCAGCGGCCGGGACGCCCTGAACGCGAGTCTTCCCGACTGTAGAAGACCGGCGCGCCGGGGTTCGGTTGAAGCCCATTCCCGTATCAGTTAAGCTGTCGACGAAACACGAACGGACCACACCCAATCTCCGAGGAGAGCAGACCATGGCCACCCAAACCGCGACGGCATCACGAATTAGAGGCAGGGAACGGGAGGAGTTGGCCAACCTGCTACGGCAGCGGGTCAGCGGAGAGGTCAAATTCGACCCCTTCTCCAGAGTGCTCTACAGCACCGACGCCAGCATCTACCAGATGGAGCCGGTGGGGGTGGTGATTCCGCGCAACGTGGAAGACGTACAGGCGGTGATGGAGATCGCGCGTGATACCAACGTCCCGGTGCTGCCCCGCGCCGGCGGCACCAGCCTGGCGGGGCAGACGGTAAACCACGCCATCGTAGTGGACTTCAGCAAGTACCTGAACCAGGTATTGGAAGTAAACCAGGAGGAAGGCTGGGTCCGCGTGCAGCCGGGGATTATTCTCGACCAGCTAAACCGGCAACTCGCCAGCTACGGACTCCAGTACGCCCCCGATCCCACTACGTCCAACCGGGCCTGCGTTGGCGGCGGCATCGGGAACAACACCTGCGGCGCCCATTCGGTGCTATACGGAAAGACCCTCGACCACGTGTTGGAAGTGGACACCATCCTCTCCGACGCCTCCCGGACCCATTTCGGTCCGCTGGAGGCTCACGAGCTTGAGGCCAAACTCAGCGGCACCGGGCTGGAGTCCGACATTTACCGGGGTATCCGCTCCATTGCCCAGGAGAACCTGGCCGAGATTACCGCCCGATACCCGCAGATTCCCCGCCGGGTCAGCGGTTACAACATCGACGAATTCATGACCGACGACCCTTTCAACCTGACCCGCATGGTCGTCGGCTCAGAAGGGACCCTGTGCGTGGTCAGTGAAGCCAAGCTCAACCTGGTGCCCCGCCCCACCATGACCGCGGTTTCCGTCCTGCACTTCGTGGACATAGTCCGCGCCAGCGAAGCGACGAGAGAGGTCCTGAAGCACGGCCCTTCATCTATAGAGGTGATGGACAAGATCCTGCTGGACCGCTCCCGCGAATCCCTGGGACACGCCAGGGACCTGGACTTCATCGTCGGAGACCCGGGCGCGCTCCTGGCGGTCGAGTTCTACGGCGAGTCCGAGGCCGAACTGAAGTCCAAATTGGACGAGCTGGAACGGGACATGACCCAACGCCGGCTCGCCTATGCCTGCGTGAACCTGCTCGACCGAGCGTCCCAGGGGACGGTTTGGAACGTGCGCAAGGCCGGGTTGGGGTTGCTCATGAGTATCCACGGCGATGCCAAGCCCCTGCCGTTCGTCGAGGACACTGCCGTAGACCCCGAGACCTTAGGGCCATTCGTCGCGCGGTTCGACGAAATCGTCCGCAACCACGGCACCCAGGCCGCCTACTATGGCCATGCCAGCGTCGGCTGCCTTCACATCCGTCCGTTGGTCAGCCTGAAAGACGCCCAGGGCGTTGAAACCATGGTCTCCATCGCCGACGAGATCAGCGACCTAGTCAAGGAATACGGGGGCTCGATGAGCGGGGAGCACGGCGACGGCATCGTCCGCGGCGTCTGGACCGAAAAGATGTTCGGCCCCCACATTGCAGGGCTCTTCCGTGACATCAAGCGGACCTTCGACCCCGACGGCATTATGAACCCCGGCAAGATCATCGACTGCCCGCCCATGACCGAGAACCTTCGCTACGGCCCGGAGTACAACGCCAGCATCCTGCCGGTACATCTGGATTTCTCCCTGGACACCAACTACGCCGGGGCGGTGGAGATGTGCAACGGAATGGGCGCGTGCCGTAAGCTGGACGGGACCATGTGCCCCTCTTACATCGCCACCCGCGACGAGGAGCATTCGACAAGAGGGAGGGCCAACCTCCTCCGCGCCGCCCTGTCCGGCAGGCTGCCCGAAGGCACGATCACCGGTCAACGGCTCTATGACGCCCTGGACCTGTGCCTTGAGTGCAAGGGGTGTAAAGCCGAATGCGACTCCGGCGTGGACATGGCCAAGCTCAAGTACGAGTTCTTGTCGAACTACCACCAGGCTAACGGCCTCCCTATCAGGAACAAGTTCTTCGGCAACATCAACCGTATCAACCGGCTGGGCTCCAGGTTCGCCCCTCTCTCCAACTGGGCGGCCAAGAGTCCCATCGGCAAGCTGGTGGCTACCGCTATCCTCGGCGTGCATCCGAAACGCTCGCTTCCTTCCTTCGCGGGCGAAACCCTGCCCAAGTGGTTCCAGCGACGGCGCAGAAACTCCATGCGGGGCGCCCCGGCATCCAACGGCGTGACCGCGAAGGGGACCGTGGCGCTCTTCAACGACACGTTTATGAGCTACAACTATCCGCAGGTTGGCATAGCGGCCACCGAGTTGCTGGAGGCCGCGGGCTTCAACGTCGTGCTGGCCGACGCCGGTTGCTGCGGACGGCCCATGCTGTCCAAGGGGATGATGAACGAGGCCGTGGCCGCGGCCCGTTACAACGTGGACCTGCTCCACGCTTATGCGGACCAGGGCATCCCCATAATCGGCTGCGAGCCGAGCTGCCTCCTGAGTTTCCGGGACGAATACCCTGAGCTTCTGAAAGACGACCGCTCCAAGAAGGTTGCGGAGCACTCCTATCTGATCGATGAGTTCCTCATGATGCTCCAGTCCAAGGGCGAGTTGGACCTGAAGTTCCGCGACGAACCGAAGAAAGTCCTATTCCACGGCCATTGCCACCAGAAGGCATTGGTAGGGACCGGCGCGTCCTTGGGGGCCTTGCGGCTACCCCCGGGTAACCAAGTTGAGCTTGTGGCCGCTGGCTGCTGCGGGATGGCTGGGAGTTTCGGCTTCGAAAAGGAGCACTACGACATCTCGATGACCATCGGCAACGAGTCGTTGTTCCCCGCCGTCAATGCCAAAGGCGCGGACTGGGAAGTTGCAGTCATGGGCGTGTCCTGCCGCCAGCAAATCGAGCACGGCGCCAACCGCCCAGCCCGGCACCTAGCCGAAGTGTTGCGGGACTGTTTGGCGTAAAATCCCCCGGTAGCCCTCGGAGCGTCAGTCGACTAGGTGAAGTTCACCGAGTACTTCCACCGTACGCGCCGGAGACCCGACCGTTCATTTATTGAATTGGACTGGATCAGACGAGTAATGGATAATCCCGTTAGAGAACATATGCAATTCGATGGGCGCATCCGGCGTTGGGGTCAGATAGCGGAAATGGGTGGAATGTATCTCAGGGTCGTCCTCTTGCCAGATGGGCAGACAGTGCACAACGCGTTCTTCGACAGGTCATTCGCGGTATGAAGATCAAGTATTTTCAGGAAACAGATACCCTCTACATTGAGTTCTGCGGCGCTCAGATTGATGAGACCCGAGACCTGGACGAAAACACATTGCTGGACCTCGACCGCGACGGGCGTCTATGCGCCATCACGATTGAGCACGCCAGCGACCGGATGACGATCCCATCGTTTTCCTTCGAGCAAATCCCGGGCTGACCACAATTGTGTCAGGGGTAACGCGGGCATCTCGGCTCCCATTGCTCGGAAAGTGGGGAGCTCCTTTCCTCCCGGGCTCAATACTACTATGTTTAGCCGCCCGTCAAACGGAGCTCCTCGTCTCGTGGGCCGGTCAATTGGATACCGGCGTCGCTCCCTACCCGCCAACCGGCACGGGGATGCCCGCCTTCTTTAGCTGGATCGAACTAACCGACGTGCGCGTAGTGATGAACAGGGTCTTCCAGTCGTCGCCGCCGAAGCCGACGTTGGTGGTGGCCGGCGCGCCGTGGACGATCGTCCCCAGGTGCTTGCCGCTGGGGTCAAGTACCCACACGCCCCCCGAACCTCCGCAATAGACGTTGCCATCCACGTCTATTTTCATGCCGTCGGGCACTCCGGGACGCTCACCCCGCAGGTCGGCGAATACCCGGTCCGATGCAAGGGCTAGGGTCCCGTTGGGCTGCATGTCGAACGCCCGGATGTGACCGCGCCGCGAGTCGTTGACGTATAGGATGCTCTCATCCGGCGAATAAGCCAGACCATTGGGTACGATGAAATCCCCAACTAGCAGCGTCAGAGTACCCAGATCCGGGGTGACCCGGTATACGCCGGAGAAACCCTGGTCGAATTGGGTCTGGGCCAAAGGACTAGTCCACGGGTCGGTGAAATAGATGCAGCCGTCGGACTTCACCACCACGTCGTTGGGGCGGTTGAGGGGCCTCCCCTGGTAGGAACTGGCAACCACGGTAATAGTGTCGTCAGGTTCTCGCCGGGTGACCCGGCGGCTGTCATGCTCGGAGGCTAGCAGACGGCCCTGGAGGTCTCGGGTAAGGCCGTTGGCCCGGTTGGTCGGTTCGTGATATACCGACATCCCTTCGCCCGCAGACCACTTCATTCTGCGGTTGTTGTGAATGTCACTGAAGAGCAAGAACCCGCCCTCCTTCCACCACAGTGGGCCCTCCGCTGGACCCTGGTCTCCCCCGAAACCGTCGCCCAACTCCTGGGTTGCCTGGTCCAACGCGACTATCTGCTCCAACTCCGGTGCGTGCTGCTCGATGGGCATCTCCGCCTCCTTCTGGTTCAATGGGCTTTCGTACGTTTGAAATTATAGTACGAATCCGGGGCCAGGGAGCAGTCAATGACCCTTAAACCCTGCCTCACACACTCCGTTTATCCTTATCATGGCGGAGGAGTGTCTGTAGGAGAGTCCAAGCAAATGTCCGTGGTCAACACCAACTTGCCACGATTATGAGCAGTCAATATAATGGCAGCACTTGTTGACGGCTACCTGCGCGCCATCTGCGAACGCCTGTGGCGTGCCCCGCCGCCAATCAGACCGATTTCGCAGCCCTAAGCCGTCTGCGTCATCGTTCACGAGAAGGACTAACTAGCCTGATCCTAGCCAGAGCACCGTAAGGAGGAGACCATGGTCCAACAGTTGGCCCGACCCACAGACAAGGTAGAAGTATACTGGTTCTCGGAGCAACCCAACGGGTACATCGACGACGAGATACTCGACCAGTACGATTCAGGACGTCTCGGCTTCCCCAATTCCCACTTCGACCCGGAAAAGGCACACGTGCTGTACAACCAGTACCATGAACAATATGCCTTGGCCGACGAGGTGGGCTTCGACGGCATCATGTCCAACGAGCACCATTCCGCCTACTGGTGCATGAAGCCCGCCGTGAACCTTGACGCCGCCGTGATATCCAAGCTCACGAAGAACGTCAAGATCGCTATCCTGGGCAACGTCATAGCCATCAACGATCCCATCAGGATGGCGGAAGAAATCGCCATGCTCGACTGCTACTCCGGCGGCCGAATCATTTCCGGGTTTGTGCGCGGCGGCGCGGTCGAGAGCCTGCAGGGCGGTATCGACCCCACGGAAAACCGCTCCCGGTTTGAAGAGGCCCACGACCTGATCCTCAAGTGCTGGACCCAACCGGGCCCCTTCCGTTACGAGGGCAACCACTATCACCACCGCGTGGTAAACCCCTGGGTGCTTCCCATGCAGAAGCCCCACCCGGACATCTGGTTCCCCGGCACCGGCAGCCCGGAAAGCGTTGTTTGGGCCGCCCAGCACGGCCACCCATACATGAACCTCGGCGCGGCCCTGGACGTGACGATGTGGCTGAAGGACATCTACATTGATACCGCTAAGGAAGCCGGGTTCAAGCCTGCCCCGGAGCACTTCGGTTACTTGCTCAAGGCTTTCGTCGCCGACACCGACGAGAAGGCACAGGAAATCGGCCGTCAATACATGTGGACCGAGCAAAACCGGATGAAGGGTCCCCGCGAACACAACGATCCGCCGGGTTACCAGTCGCGCCAGGCCCTTCAGGTCAAGCAACAGCGCCCTGTTGGCCAGTTCGGCGGCGTGACCAACCGCATGACCTACGAACAGCAGCAGGACATCAACATCGTGATCGTGGGCAGCCCCGAGACCGTTACCCGCAAGCTGTCCGAGACCATCAGCGAGCTTAACCCCGGCTACCTGCACATCTACGGCAACGAGGGCGCCATGCCCCATGAGGACGTGATGCGCTCCATCGAGCTGATGGGCAAAGAGGTCATTCCCGCGCTACACGAGATCAAACTGCAACCCTACGAGTAGCGGAACCCGGCCCCACATTCGGGCCACGCATATAAGACCAGACCGGCCAGGCGCCCCATCAAAACGGAATGGGAAGCGCCTGGCCCAATACGAGGAGGCCTGTCATGGCGTTCACTCTTAATCACGTCCATCTCAAGACTCCCGACCCTGAGAAGACAGCCCAGTTCTACGTGGACAACCTTGGCGCGAAGATCGTCGGACAAGCCGGCGGCAACGGCGTCCGGCTGGACCTCCACGGCCTCACGATCAACGTGACGACGTTCATTGAGTCGCAGGCCCACGAGCAGAAATACGGGATCGAGCACATAGCGATCAACACCGACGATATGCCGGCCTTGGTCGACAAACTGAAGGCCAGCGGAGCCAAAATCCTGGAAGAGACCACCGTGGGCAACGGACGGAAAGTCTGCTTCTTTGAGGGTCCCGACGGCGTCCACCTGGAATTTCTGGAAGTCGCCGACTAACTCGCTATCAGCCTCATAGTACGGAGTTAACTTATGCTTCACGAGTTAAGGGTCTATTACACGAACCCTGGCAAATTGCCCCTTCTCAATGCCCGGTTCGAGAACCACACCTGCGGTTTTTTTGGCGAGCATGGCATAGGGATGCTGGGCTTCTGGACCGACGAGATCGGCACGAGCAACAAGCTGACCTACATTCTCAGCTTCGACAGCATGGCGGACCGTGAAGAGAAGTGGGCGTCCTTCGGCGCCGACCCACGGTGGCAGGAAGTACGGGCGGAGACGGAAAAGGACGGCCCGTTCCTTACCCACATCACCAATGCCTTCCTCCGCACGACTCCCTACTCCCCGGAACCGCAGGTCACAACCAACGTCCAAGAGATGCGCGTTTACCATGCCATGCCCGGCATGTTGCCGAGCCTGAACGCCAGGTTCGAGAACCACACGATGCGCCTCTTTGAGAAGCACGGCATAAGCAACGTCGGCTACTGGACCGAAGATGTCGGCACCAGCAATCAGTTGGTCTATATGTTGGGCTATGACGGCCTGGGCAACCGGGAAAAGAGCTGGGGCAGCTTCCAATCGGACCCAGACTGGCAGAAGGCGCGAGCCGCCTCGGAAGAGAACGGCCCACTGGTCAGAATGTCCCAGAGCAGCATCTTGCGCCCGACACAGTATTCCCCATAACAGCTAGCCGTTAGGCAGCCAAATCGATATCGGGGGAGGCCGGGACACTGGCCTCCCCCTTATGCAACACTTCACGGGAGCGGCGCCGTCGATGGAAATTTCAGAAATCAGGCAACAGATTCCAGTATGCCAGCGCATGACATACCTGAACACGGGATGGTCAGGCCCGTCACCGGTCTCGGTAGTTGACGCTATCAAGAGACGGCTGGACTTGGAGATGGTCTGGGGCGGGGCAAGTCCGGACGTAGCGGAAAGTGGCCGCACATTGCGTCTTGAGGCGCGGCAGGCCGTGGCGGGTCTACTGAACGCCTCTCCCGATGAACTCTGCCTGACCAAGAACACCACCGACGGCCTGAACATGGTGATGAACGGCCTCTCCTGGCACGCCGGAGACGAGATCGTCTCATGCGACTTGGAGCACAGCTCGGTCCTAGTGCCAAGCTTCTTCAAGCAGCTCCGAAACGGGGCGGTTCTGAAGGTAGTCCATCTGGAGCCCAACGAGCCCCGGGAGAACATCCTGGCCAAGCTGGAAGACGCGCTGACCGACCGAACCCGGCTGGTATTTCTCAGCCACATCGAGTACTCATCTGGACTGCGGCAACCCGTGGAAGAGATCCGCCGAATGACCAAGGACCGCGGCATCATGATGCTATTGGACGGAGCGCAGACCGCCGGCCACATTCAACTGGACATGAAGGCGATCGACTGCGACTTCTATTCCATACCCGGGCAGAAATGGTTGCTTGGCTCCGAGGGTGTGGGAGCCCTGTACATTCGGCAAGAGTTAATCCCTCAGGTTGAGCCGTTGGCGGTCTCCGGCGGTGCGGTGCTCCCCCATGACGCGCCAGACCAGTTCGAGCCCAACACCACGTCGATGGACAAGTTCAACGTGAGTTCCAGCAGTTCCGCCCTGCAAGCGGGGCTACTCGCGGCGGTCTCATTCATCCAGAGCGTGGGTGTGGATTCAATCGAGCAACGCAACCTTGACCTAGCGACTTCCCTGAAGGAAGCCTTGAACGAGACCCCCGGGGTCACCGTACTCTCACCTCTGGACCGGCAAGGCTCGTCGGGACTGGTCTCCTTCTCCATAGACGGCATCGAGCCCGCCGAAGTGGTGTCCTATCTGTGGGATGAACACCGCATCGCGGCCCGCCGGGTCGCGTATCCCCCCGGGGTACGCGCATCGCTGCATTTCTTCAACACCGAAGACGAAGTCGACAGACTGATCGGCGCTGTCCGGCAGAAGGCCGGGGGTTCCTAGCCAGACCTGCGTTATCCCTCGGGCGGCGGCTCCGCCGATCCTTCGACACCATAATGGGTCAACCACCAGCGGGCGATGTCTATCCTGCGTGGGAACCAGACCCGCTCGTGCCCCTTCGCATATTCCAGAAATCGCGCAACCGCCCTGGAACGCGCGGGACGACCCGCGATTCGGCAATGCAGCCCCACCGACATCATCTTGGGGTGAGTCTCGCCTTCTTCATATAGGCAGTCGAACGTCTCCTTCAAGTATTCGTAGAAATCGCCGACGCTGACCAACCCGCCGCGCCAAAATCTGGCGTCGTTGGTCTCCATGCTGTATGGCACCACCAGCCACGGCTTCTCTTGGACTGTCACGTAGTAGGGCAAGTCATCGTTTAACCCGGCGCTGTCGTAAACGAATCCTCCCTCCTCTACCACAAGCTCCCTGGTGTTGACGCTGGGTCCGTACCGGGTGAACCAGCCCAGGGGCCGGACCCCGGTGGTCTCCTTCAGGGAGGCGATGGTCTTGGCGATGGAATCGCGCTCCGCCTCCCGGTCCATCAAATGGGACTCTTCCCAACGGTAGCCGTGGCCGCAGACTTCGTGCCCTCGGGATACGATCTCACCTGCCACCTCCGGGTTGCGCTCCATGGCCAGGGCACAGCAGAAGAACGTGGCAGGTACCTCATGCCGGTCCAGAAGGTCCATTAAACGCCAGACCCCCACCCGGCTGCCGTACTCGAAGAAGGACTCGTTATTCAGGTCTCGGTCGCCCGAAGGCACCGGAGATGGGACTTCGCCGTTTGTTTCGTGGTGCGAGTCGCCATCCAATGTGGAGTACTCCGCCCCTTCCTCGTAGTTCACCACCATGGATACGGCGATCCGGGCATCACCGGGCCATCGTACCTGCGGCACGTTCTTACCATAACCAACGACGTCGCGTTCCATCATTCTACGGCCTCCTTTCGACTGTTAGCCTAACGCCCGACACTCGCCGAAACGCCTGGATGAAGTATACTGTTCATCGTAGATAAACTATGATGCAGCCTCCTAAACATTATAATTAGCCGCGCGATTTAACCCCGCGACAAGCGTGAACGTACCCGGACACACCTTCAGCACATGGATCCTATACTGCGCATTCTACGTCTGTGCATTCGCTGTTCTGTGTATAACTGCAGTTTGGAGTCTGGAGGGCTGGAAGGCTAAGATCGTAATTCCCATGTTGGCCAACGTCACGAATGGTTCCATCGGAATTGGCCTTTCGGCGGCGCTCACATGGGAGATAGGACGGTATGTTATGGTACTTGCGGCAATGTTGAAACGGAAACTCGAGGAGGAGGCCCGACAAAGAAGGATTGCGGCGGAAACCCGTTTGAATGAGCTTCGAGAGGAAGGCCGAGAGGAAGGCCGACAGGAAGGCCGACAGGAAGGCCGACAGGAAGGCCGACAGGAAGGCCGACAGGAGGTGCAAACGGCGTGGGAGTCGTGGAACAGGAGGCGCGAAGTAGCGATATCGAACAGCCTTCCATTCAACGAGCCTCCCCCGTCACAAGAGCGCATAGAACAGAACGGGGCCGGTTAAACCATCTTCTTTCGGGGTTCGCGTCTCGGCGTTCGCGTCGTTGACACTTTGATAGGACCATTCCGGGTCTCGATTCTCGCCTTATGACACCGGCGGCCGGTGGTGCGCCCATGGCCTCGCCCCCTCAAACGCCGCCGACGCCTGTAAGATCCGCGCTTCCGAACCGTGCGGTCCGATTATGTGCAGGCCGATGGGCATACCATCCGCCGAAAACCCGCACGGTACGCTGGACGCCGTCTGCCCCGTCATGTTGATCGGGAAAGTGAACGGCAGGAATCCCCAGAAGGGGTCAACTTCCTTACCTCCGATGACCGATGGCCGCTGTTCGATGGGGAACGCCGGCACCGCCATAGTGGGTGTGACCAATAGGTCGAACTCGTCGAAGAGATATTCCATCTGCCGTCGTAGCTGGTCCACTCTCAACAACGCCCTGGAAAGGTCCGGACCGGTAACCGTCGCGCCGTACTCGAATGTCCGCTGCCCGTAATAGGTGAAGTCCTCCCACCGTTCCTCAATCAAATGGCCGTAAGAAGTGTATGACGCCGTGGAGAACACGGTCCAAAAAGCCTCGAATGGGTCCTCGATGACCAGCCCGGCTTCCTCCACCTGGGCTCCTAACTCCTGAAAGACCTGCACTGCGCCCTGAGTAACGTTGAGGACATCGGGGTCCACACCGGCATACCCCAGGTCCGGACTCCAGCCAATCCGCATCCCGGCAACCCCATCACTCAGGCCGCTGGAAAAGTCCGGTGGCGCGCTCTTAATGGATGTCACATCCCTGGCGTCCGGCCCGGCGAGCGCTTGAAGCAACAACGCGGTGTCGGCCACCGTGCGCGACATGGGTCCCGACTGGGAGAAGTGGTTGGCGGAAGGACGGCCATATCCACCGTAGCGGGGCACTCGGCCCTGGGACGGCTTGATGCCGAATATTCCGCTGAAGCTGGCTGGTATCCTGATGGACCCGCCTCCGTCGCTGCCGGTGGCCAGGGTGCAGAGCCCCGACGCGAGAGCCGCCGCCGCGCCGCCGCTGGAACCGCCTGGCGTGCGCTCTGTGTTCCAGGGGTTTCGGCAGGCGTCTCCCAGCTTGTTCTCAGTGGTGCCCGAAAGTCCGAATTCGGGAGTGTTGGTCTTACCCAGCACGATCGCCCCGGCATTCCGGACCCGTTCGACCACCACCGAATCAACATCTGGCGTCCGGTCCGCAAACACCGCCGACCCCAGCGTGGTCGGGATTCCCTTGGTCATCTCAAGGTCTTTGATTGAGATTGGAATGCCGTGCAGGGGCCCCAGGGACTCCCCTTTCTGGACCGCTTCCTGGGCCGTCCTGGCTTGTGCCATTGCTTGGTCGGCGCACAATGCGAGATAGGCGTTCAACTTGGGGTTATGTTCTTCTATCCGGCGGTAGAAAAGCTCCACCAACTCCACGATGGACACTACTTTGGTGTCGATAAGCCGCCTCAGCTCGGTGGCGGAGGCGAAAGCAAGTTCAGTCTCCATTGACGGTTGTCGTCTCCCTGTCTAGAATCCCGCTTATTATATCAGCCGGTATCCGCCGGCACGGCGGTCCACCACCGCCCATGGGAGTATACAGTTGCCGCTAGTCGGAATCATCGCCAACCCCGCGGCCAGTAAGGATATCCGCAGGCTGGTAGCCCAAGGCCGCGTCGTGCCCGACTGGGAAAAGGTAAACATCGTAAAAAGGGCGCTGCTGGGCCTGGAAGCCGTGGGGATCGACCACGTGGTTGCGATGCCAGACAGTTCCCAACTGGTGATGCGGGCCAGGGACGACCGGCAACTCAGCCTGAAACTGGACCTACTGGAAATGCCCGCCTATTACACCGAAGGGGATACGGTCCGCGCCGCGGGGCTCATGGAGGAGGCGGGTGTCGGTGCATTGATTACCCTGGGAGGCGACGGGACCAACCGGGCAGTGGCCAGCGGAAGCTGCTCTATACCCATGGTAGCCATCTCCACCGGCACCAACAATGTTTTCCCCGTGATGATTGAAGGCACTCTGGCCGGGCTAGCAGCCGGACTCGTGGCGCGGGGGGAAGTTCCTCTGGAACACGTAGCTCAGACCAGTAAAACGGTGCATGTTTACGTCGATGGTGAGTTCCGCGATATGGCGCTGGTGGACGTGGCCCTTTCCAGGGAGCGGTTTGTCGCAACGCGGGCCATCTGGGACATGAGCACCATTTTCGAGGTCTTCTTGACCAGGGCCGAGCCGAGTTCCATCGGACTATCGTCGGTTGGCGCGCGCCTCCAGCCCTTGTCACTGGCCGATGAAGGCGGCCTTTATTACTGCATAGGCTCGGGCACGGAGGACGCCGCTAGAGACTCTACCGCCACTTTGGTACTGGCGCCCATAGCTCCGGGGATCATATCGCGCGTCCCGATAGCCAACTGGCGTACGCTGGAGACGGGGGAGCGCGTATCCGTAGAGTCGCGCAACTGCACGGTGGCTCTGGACGGCGAACGCGCCTTCAGTGTCAACACGGGTCAGACCATCGAGATCGAGGTCCAGCGCAGCGGGCCTCCTGTGGTCCAGGTTGACGCGGCGTTAACGCTCGCCGCCCAAAGGGGAGTCTTCAACTTCGGCTCTTAGACTCGACCTTCCTCCCCTCCATTCAGCTAAGGAAGCCCCCTGGAGAAATGTTTGCTTAGTGGCATGGAACTTGCCATCGTCCTGTTCATCGTGTTCATGGGCGCGACGGTCATGGGCACCCTGGGATTCGGCTGCGGCCTGGTCGTAGCTCCGGTGTTATTGCTATTCGTGGAGCCTCAAGAGGGGGTGGTGATCGTCAACGGGCTGATCGGCGTCCTGGTGGGGATCATCGTAGTCCGCACTCGTAAACACTTACAGATGAAGTTGGTGGGGCCGATGTCCATAGCGGGAATGGTAGGAGTACCCTTCGGCGTGCTGATGCTGGCCAACGTTGCTCCCACCGCACTGCGCATCTTGATCGGGTTATTGATCCTCACGGTTGGCGTACTCACCCTATTCAACATAGAACTCCCGATGGTGAGGCGCCGGTTTGCCGGTCCGGTGATCGGGTTCCTCACGTCGCTGTCCATTACAACGTTGAGCATCGGGGGTCCGGTGGTTGCGATTTACGCCGTTGCCCAGGAGTGGCCCGCCCAAACGGTCCGCACCACGCTCGCCTTCTTCTTCCTAGTCTCGTACCTGACCGGGTTCGTCTTCTATGCGTGGTCGGGGCTCGTGGACCTGCAAACGGTGGCAAACATCGGCGTGTTGGCTCCCGCGTTGGCCGTGGGGTTAGTCGTGGCGCATTTCCTGGTGCGGCTCATAGACCAGCGCGTGTTCCGCTATGCGGTCGTGACCCTGGTCATCGCAGGCAGCATGTCGCTGCTGGGGCGGGAGCTTATCGGATAGTATCCGGCCCGTCTACTCGCTCAGGTCGTGGTAGGCGGCCAACGCCGCGGTGATTCCGTCACCGACGGCCGCGCCCAACTGCCGGGTGGAGTCGGCCCTGGCGTCGCCGCAGGCGTAGAGCCCTGGGACTTTCGTCCGCATGTGGATGTCAGTGTAGACGTGGCCCAGCGGGTCCAACTCCACCAGACCCTTCAAATAGTCGGTCTGGGGATGGAAGCCCACGTAGACGAATGCTCCGGCTGTAGGATAATCGTAGACCTCCTCGCTCTTGAGGTCCTTGACTCGCGTGGCTTCCAAGGCTTCGTTGCCAACGAACTCCTCAACGACGTGGCTCCAGAGGAACTTGAAATTGGGTCTGGCAAAAGCGCGCTCCTGGAGCACTTTCGTAGCCCGCAACTCATCACGGCGGTGGATCACGGTGACCGAGTTGACGATGCCGCTAAGGTACAGACCTTCGTCGATCGCCGAGTCGCCGCCACCGATGACCACCACATCCTGCCCGCGGAAGAAGTTCCCATCGCAAACGGCGCAGTAGGAGACGCCCCGACCGGCATATTCGTCTTCACCGGGTGCGCCCAGCTTGTTGTGGGCGCCGCCGGTGGCGATGATGATGGAACGGGTCGTAAATTCCCCGTCGTCAGTGCGGACCAGCTTCACCGGCTGGTCCAGGGCGTCCAGGCTCTCCACCTCGGTATATTCGATCTGGGCCCCGAAGCGAACGGTCTGGGCTTCCATATCGACGGCCAACTCAGGACCCTTCACCCCTTTGGGGAATCCGGGGTAGTTCTCGATCTCGTCTGTGATCAGCAACTGCCCGCCAGGCCCCAGGCTCTCGAGGATAAGAGTCTTGAGCATTGCCCGAGTGGTATAAAGCCCGGCAGCGAGGCCAGCGGCCCCCGCGCCGAGGATAATCGTGTCGAATTCCGCTTCCATATTGAAAGGACGCCCCCTGTATGCTTAGGTGTCGTCTATCCTCCCGCCCGGACCCCACTACGGAAGTATTCTACTGTCTGGCGCAACCCGTCGTCCAGACTCGTCAATGGCCGCCAACCCAACTCTTTGGCCGCTCTGGCTGAATCGAGACTGATCCCGAACACGTCCCCTGGCCTCGATGGGCCATGTTCCGGCCCCCACCGGTAGCCAATTATGCTCTTCAGCGACTCAAAGACCTGGTTTACGCTGGTCATTTCCCCGGAGCCGATGTTAAACGCCTGGGAGTCACCCCGTTCTATGGCGCAAAGGTTGGCGTCGACCACGTCGTCCACATACACGTAATCGCGTGCCTGGGCGCCGTCGCCGAAAATGGTGGGCTGTCTTCCCTCCAGCATAGTCTGAGAGAAAATTGCCACAACGCCCGACTCGCCGCTGGGGTCCTGGCGCGGCCCGTAAACGTTGCCGTAGCGCAGTACGGTGTAGTTTAGCTGGTAGAGCCTGTGATAAAGCTCCAGGTAGAGTTCCGCCACATACTTGGATGTGCCATAGGGCGAAATGGGTTCTATGGGATGGTCCTCAGGGCATGGGTTGTACTCCGGATCGCCGTAGAGCGCGCCGCCGGTGGATGAGTAGATGAACTTGTCGATGCCGTAAAGACGCGCCGCCTCTAGCAGCCGGAGCGTTCCCCCAACATTGACGTTTGCGTCCAGTATGGGGTCCTTGGTGGAGGCGGGTACGCTGGCCTGGGCCGCGAGGTGAAAAACTAACTCCGGTTGCTCCCGGTGGATCACCTCGGTGACCGAGCGGTCGGTGATATCCCCGTGGTGAAATTTGGCCGCCGGATTCACATGTCTCAGCTTGCCGGTACTCAGGTTGTCGATTACGACCACACGGTAGCCAAGCGCAAGTAACCGGTCGACCAGATGCGAGCCGATAAATCCCGCTCCCCCTGTGACCAGAGCAGTCCTGCCCTCTCCCTCAGACAATCCTCGTCTTCCTTTGGCGGTCCGTCAATCGAGTTATCCGACATCATAAGCCCATGTCCACCATTGCACAATGGGGCCGTCTGGCCCCTGTGCTCCTTGTATGATAGAGTGGCATCCGACCGCACCGGTCGTTTCTTGACCATCTCAAGGAGAAGAGAACATGCCCGAACAGATAGGATTTATCGGCCTGGGAATTATGGGAAAACCGATGGCGAAGAACCTGCTCAAGGCCGGTTACTCGCTGACCGTCTACGACATCGTGGGTGAACCCGTCGAGGAACTGGTCACCGAAGGGGCCACCGGCGCATCGTCCAACAAGGAAGTTGCGGAGAGCGCCAATACCATCATTACGATGGTTCCTGATTCAGCCGATTCAGAAGCGGCCATCCTTGGGGCCAATGGAGTGCTGGAGGGCGCGCGTCCCGGCTCGGTGGTCATCGACATGAGCTCAATCGCCCCGCTGGTCTCCCAGAAGATCGCGGCCGAATGCGGGAAGAAGGGCGTGGAGATGCTGGACGCCCCAGTCAGCGGCGGTGAACCAGGGGCTATCAACGCCACTCTGGCTATCATGGTTGGCGGCAAGCAAGAGGTCTTCGACAAGCACTTCGACCTCCTCAAGACCATGGGAGCCAACGTGGTGCTGACCGGCGATGTCGGGGCCGGCGGGGTGACCAAGCTGGCCAACCAGATATGCGTCGCCGCCAACATCGAGGGTCTGAGCGAAGCGATGGTGCTGGCGCAAAAGGCGGGGGTCGATCCCGAGAAGGTGTTCAATGCGATCCGAGGCGGACTGGCGGGCAGCGCGGTCATGGAGGCCAAAGGACCCATGATGCTGGACCGCAACTTCCGCCCAGGGTTCCGCATCCGCCTGCACCAAAAGGACCTTCGAAACGTGCTCCAGACCGGACAGGAGTTGAACGTACCCCTGCCGGTGACGGCACTGCTTCAACAGATACTCGGGTCCCTGGTCAACGACGGCGAGGCGGACAACGACCACGCGGCCATCCTTCACTTCCTGGAGGGAATGGCAAAGGTAGAGGTCAAGCGGGGCGGCTAAGCGCCTTAGCCTTAATCAGAGGTCCTTGAACCGGGCGTCGCGCCAGGCGAGGCCGGCCCGCAGGCCGCCATCTCGAACGGCTTCGCTAAACCCTTGCTGCTCCGGCTCGGCGCTGATATCAAACTGAGTCATTAATTCCAGGTTGTGCTGGATTGCCGTTAGCATCCCCATCGCTTCCAGCGCCCGGTTCACTGATATCTTGGTGTTCTTGATGCCAACTCGGGAAATCAACGTGATCTTCCGGGCGACCTTCTCGCATTCCGCCATTAAATCGTCGTGGGGCACAACCCGGCTCACCATCCCCAGCCGGGCAGCCTCGTGAGCGTCGATGGTATCCCCGGTAAGCAGCAGTTCCTTGGCCCGAGCCAACCCGACGCTAAAAGGCGTTATCAGAAAGGGGGCTCCTAGCCCGACGCGTATCTCCGGTTCCCCCAATACGGCCCGGTCCGACGCGATCTTGACGTCGCACACCTGCACCAACTCGCAGCCCCCGGCTAGAGCGTAGCCGTTCACCGCGGCTATGACCGGTTTGCTCAGGTTCCAGACCATCAAGAACGTATCGATGTGGCTCTTCAGCCGAGACCGCCGGTCGTCGGGGGCGCTGGCGTGAGGTTCGTCCGGCTCCGGAGAACCAGGGTCAAGGTCGAACCCCGCGGAAAAGGCCCGCCCCGCACCCGTGAGGATCACCACCCGGATTTCCGGGTCCACCTCGATCACTTCCAACGCCTCGCGCAACTCCGCCATCAACAGCGGGCTCAGGGCATTGAGCTTCTCGGGCCGGTTGAGCGTCAGGTAGCAGATGCCTTCGGAAACCTCGTAGGTCAGGCACTGAAAGTCCAAGGGATATCTCCTCGCGCTGCCGGAGTCAGCCGGACTTGGCGATCTTAATACTCTCGATGGTCACAGTTTCTTCCGGCCGCCCCTGGCCGTCTTTGGCAACCTTGGAAATGGCGAGAGCGACGTCCTGCCCCTGGACCACCTCGCCAAAGATGGTGTGATTGCCGCTCAAGTGAGGCGTCGGCACGGTGGTGATGAAGAATTGGCTGCCGTTGGTGTTGGGACCGGCGTTGGCCATGGCCAGCAGACCCGGCCTGTCGAATGAGTCAGTGGGGCTCGTCTCATCCTCGAATTTGTAACCCGGACCCGCGCCGCCTGTGCCCGTAGGGTCGCCGCCCTGGATCATGAAGTCCTCGATGACCCGGTGGAATATGAGCCCGTCATAAAACCCGTCATCTGCCAGGAACACAAAGTTGTTCACGGTCTTGGGGGCGGACTCGGCGAACAGGTCGATTTCGATGGTGCCCAGGTTCGTGGTGAGGGTCGCCGTGTATTTGGAATTGGGATCGATGGTCAGTGGCGGCGGCTCGGCGAACTGTTTGAACTTCAACCCTTTGTACTCTTGCATCGTGAAGGCGGGGCCGCCGGAAGTATCTGGCTGAGATACGGGTGTTTCCTGGGCCATGGATTCCTGCGTCGGCTTGGCTTCTTCCGCAGGTACGGACGTGGGCCTGACGTCCTGCATAGGGGCGGATGTGGCTTTGGGCTGCTCCTGCTTGGCAGGCTCCTTCTTAGCCTCGGACCTCCCACCCCCGCTTTCAGCCCCCGCGGACTCCTCGGGCGCGGAAGTCCCACAGCCTAAAGTTACCGAGCCGGTGACAAGTAATAGAAGTATTAGCGCTCTGGCCGTGGAAGTAATCATATCTATTTTCAGCCTCGTTATTATGTAATGAGAGGCGGTCCGACGAAAATTACCCAACCCTCCCACTCACCTTCTAGACTGTAGAGAGCTATATCCTCTAGCGAGTCCAAAATCCGCCCAGTGGAAGCCGACGACTGGATAACTATCAGACCGGGCATTCCCATCCTATTTCGGACTCGGAAGTCGGCGATAGCCCTCATGGTTGAGATATCCCGCGTGATTACCATCCGTTCATTGTCCGCTGCCCATTGAAGTATCACTCGGTCATCCGTCGCCACTAACTCTTCCTCGTGGACGGAAACAATATCAATGGACGGGACACGCTGGACCAAGGCCTCGACCAAATACGACTCTATATTCTCGTCGGCTAGGAAACCAGGCAAATTAGCCTAGTCCCCGGGTTGTGACGCTGCCCGCTCCCTCAGACGCTCCCGCCATTTCGGAGACGAGCGGCCCGTGGCCTCCAACTCCGTCCGCCAATTTTCCTCTCTTCGACACAATTCGTCCAAATAGGCGTCCACTTCGGATTGATGACGGAGCCAAAACCCGATGACCGAATAGACATCGCCTAAGCGCAGCCTAAATCCTTCAGCTATGCGTTCCGGGGTCTCTAAACGCATCTCAAAGGCTTCTACGACTGTCTTTAGAGTAACTCGAGTGTCCCCGACACGGGCAACACCGTCCAAATCTACAGTTATCGGAGGTATTTCGGGCGACAAGTCCAAGTCCACCAATGCGGCTCCTATCGCTTCTCGCGAAAATCCAACTTCGGCGCGCAAACATACCGCCATTGACCTCGAGACAAGGCCGTAGGAGGAATCATATCCTTACCCGACAATCATCTCAAGTCCGGTCTACCAGGTCGGGGTCTTCCCAGGGCTGGAGCCTGTCTTCGGGATTATCGTCCGCGCGGAGTCTGCGTATGAAATAGCGGACGGTTACCACCAACATAACCACCAGAAACAGACCGCCAAATAACCACACGTCCAGATAGACCAGGGGTGAAGCGCGGGTTGGAGACCCCGGGGGAGCGCCGTCAAAGCCCCCATCCCATGTGGCCCACTTAAATTCCAAGCCGCCGGTGTCGAAACCGTAGGTCGCGGTCAACGCCCCGTCCACGGTGCGCCCACGGCGCAACTCACCGAGGAACTGCCGGAACTGCTCCTCTCCGTGTTCCTCGACCAGGTAGGCGACGACGCTCTCGGCCTTGAGGTAGAAAAAGCCGATGTCCGCGGGCTTCCCGGCGGAACTGCCCATTGCTTTGAGAGGCTCCCCACCGGAACTGAGACTACGCCCGCTGTACGACCGGCTGCCCGGTTCTACATAGCTGGCGAACCCTTCGTCCAACCAGTCCGGCAAGCTGTTGCCGGCGACGCCGAGGGACTGATGCAACAGCAAATGGGCCGACTCGTGGACGATCAGTCCGGGATCAAGTCCCAGCCCCAGGAACACTCCTTTTTCCGGAAATGCAAACCCGGCGAAGACGTGCTGTTTCGTAATGGTCTTGCTCTGGTGGGGAAACGCACCCAGGGAGTCGGCACGCCTATTGTAGATGGTCCCCTTAATGGGCTGCGGTCCCTCCAGGCCCAGCAGCGTTTGCACGCGCTCCAGTCCGGCTTCCACTTCGCCGGCGGTCCGGTCGACCCTGTACTTTGATGTGTCGTGGTGCTTGAGCAGCAGCGGTCCGATACGCGTCTGCTCCCAGCGAAAACGGGTGTCCTCGTATTCCAACACCTTTGCCGCCGTCTCGGTCTGATGGCCCTGAGAGTCCCGGAGTTGGTAGTAATACTCGATCTCCGTGCCCGGAGGCACGTAGTTGGCCCTGGCTGTCTTGAGATAGTAGTGTGCCGCAATGTCTTGGCCCGGTGTGAATGCCGGGTAAGCGTACGACCAGACGCCGCCTCCCGCCAGGCGGTAACGCAACCGTACTTCTACGATATCGCCTGGGGCCTCAGCCGTCAGATTGAAGGCCACGTGGCTGGGAAAGTCCACGTCCCACGTATCCGAGACCACCCTGATCTGGGTCAAGGCAGACTGATAAGGCCCAGCCGCCAGGGAAATCAGCATCAACGCCGCGAGGACCGCTGCCGGCGCAGCCCGGCGTTGCCTTAACCGGTATCGGCGGCGCAGCCCGGCGATACATTCTTTTATCAACGAAGTGGCTGGTATCAACGAAATGGCTGGCATGTCCCAACTATTATATCCCTCTTGCTGAGAGGGGGCATTTTGGCAATCTTTTGAAACTATTCCGTTGTTCTGGAATTTATTTCGACGATTTTCCGCACAATTGCCACCGGTGACGTTCTGTTATACGAATTATGAAACTAATACTAAGCATAATACGAAAAATGCTGACCACAGGCTGTTGATAGCAGTATATACGTTCTATATAATCCGAGACCCGCTGAGGCGGAGGCCAAAACCCGACGGTTGTCATGAAGATCGCCTGTGTACTGGTCACCCACCTTCCCTTGAAAGCCGAACTGCGCCGCCGCCCCGAACTCCAGCGCAAACCGGTGGTCATAACCGAGAGCTACGGCTCTAAGGATGTGGTCTTGGACAGCTCTCCCGAGGCCAGGGGAGTCGCCGCCGGCATGTCCCTTCAGGAGGCTATATCCCGGTGCAAGGACACCGCGCTGCTGGAGGCGGACCAGCCTCACTATGACTCGGTGTTTGCCGAGATGATCGACGCCCTGGAAGGCAGAAGCCCCCTGGTGGAAAAGGCTGACCTGGGCTGCGCCTATGTGGGGCTGGATGGCCTGGAAGCCATGTACGGCGGCGAGCCCAGGCTGATAGCCTCCCTGCTCCAGGCTGTACCCCAACAGTTCAACCCCCGTATCGGTGTGGCAATGGGCAAGTTTCCGGCCTACGTCGCCGCGGTAACTAGCAGCGGAGGCCGGGCCACCAAAGCGCCCGACCCAGCTTCCGGGGGTCTGGCCGGGTTCTTGAAAGAAGTCTCCGTGGACATATTGCCCCTGTCATGGGACCAGAAGACCCGGCTGCACCGCTTCGGACTGCATACCCTTGGCCAGTTGGCCGCCCTCCCGGTGGGCGCGGTCCAGGCCCAGCTACGCTCCGACGGCAAGCGGGCGTGGGAACTGGCCTCCGGTGTGGACTCCAGCCCCCTTGTGCCCTACCGGCCCGAAGAGGTGATCACCGAATCCCTCACCTTCCCGTCGCCGACCATCACTCAATACGCTGTGCTGACGGCCCTTGACACCCTGTTGGGCCGGGCCTTCATTCGCCCGGAGGTCAAGGGCAAGTACGTCCGCGTCGCCACCATAGAAAGCCACATTGTACGACACCCGCCCTGGGTCAGGCGGTTTTCGTTCAAGGACGCCGTAGGCAGCAAGGAGAAGGCGCTGTTCGCCCTGAAGAGCCGGCTGGACACCATCTCTCTGCCCGGCCCCCTGGAAGACATGAAGCTGACCCTGACCGGGCTCACCGGTGAATCGGGCATCCAGTCCAGCCTCTTCTCCGACGTTCGCAAACGGGAACAACTAAGGGAGATGATGCGCCAGCTAGAAGCCCTCATGGGCCGCAGGCCGCCTATATTCCAGATGAAGGATGTGGAGCCATGGTCGAGAATTCCGGAGAGACGCCGGGCCCTGGCGCCCTTCGACCCCTGAATATGCCCGTGGCGGTTACCGTCGAAGAAGACGAACGCCAGCGGCCCCTGGCCCTTACCCTGAGGGGACGCCGAGTGGAAGTGACGTCCATAGACGACCTGTGGGAGATCGACGAGGAGTGGTGGCGGGAAACGCCCATCGTCAGGATGTACTACCAGGTAACCACCGAAGACGGCAGGTCCATCACCCTATTTCAAGACCGCCTCACCGGAGCCTGGAGTCTCCAAAGAGACTAGCGAAGACGTCGAACGAATATCCATTCCGTACAGGAGTACAGATGCCCTCTTACCCAAAAGAAACCATCACACCCTCCCCCTTTCGGGAAAGGGGGGTCTGGGGGGATTTCCCCCGTCCCCCCAGCCAGAGGGGTAGACCAGGGTTAACGTCTATACCTTCTGTCAAACTTGGGCTGGAGCGGGGGGGAAATCCCCCTTAATCCCCCTTTTGCGAAAGGGGGAGAGTGACGAAGCGCTTTTACGAAAGGGGGAGGGTGTGAGGTGCGCCGGTAGTTAAAAGGACCTGGAGGCTAACCGATAACCGCATGTACGCCGAGCTTCACTGCCACAGCAACTACTCCTTTCAAGAGGGGGCATCCTCCGTCGAAGACCTTCTGGTGCGCTCAACGGAGTTGGGCTACCGGGCCCTAGCCCTCACCGACCATGATAACCTGTGCGGAGCCATGCACTTCGCCCAGGTGGCCAGAACCCTTGAGATGCAGGCCATCACCGGGGTGGAAGCCACCCTCAAGGACGGGTCCCACCTGACCCTGCTGGCCCAGACGCGCCAGGGGTATTCCAACCTGTGCAACGCCGTCTCCTACTCCTACATCACCGGAGAGCGCAGGGACCCGGGCCTGGACCCCGGACATTTGCCAGACCTGGCCGAAGGCGTCGTCCTTCTCACCGGCTGCCGAAAGGGGCGAATCCCCCAACTTCTGTCGGAAGAGCGTGCCCGCGACGCCGAGGAGCAACTGGAACAATACCTGGATTGGTTCGGAAAGGCCAACGTTTTCGTGGAGCTGCAACAAAACCTGGTCCGGGGCGACACCCAGCGCAACCGGCGGCTGGTGGAGTTGGCCCGCAAGTACGATGTAGGGGTGGTCGCCACAAACAACGTCCACTACCACGCGCCGGGGCGGCACCGGCTCCAGGACGCCCTGGTCGCCATTCAACACAACCGGAGCCTGGAGGAGACCCACCGGGAACGGCGTCCCAACGGCCAGTTTTACCTCAAGTCCCCTCAAGAGATGGCGGAGCTGTTCCGCGAGTGCCCAGAGGCTATCGAAAACACCCTGCGGATCGCAGAACGGTGCAACTTCGACCTCACCCACGATCTGAACTACCGGTTTCCCGATTACCCGGTGCCCCAGGACCACACGCCCCAGACCTACCTGGAGCGCCTGTGCCGAGAGGCGGCGGTGCGCCGGTACGGCAGCATCACCCCGCAGGTGGAGGCCCGCTTGGAGAAGGAGTTCCGGTTGCTGGAGCGGCACAACCTGGCCGGGTTTCTTCTCATCTATTACGACATCATCCAGATGGCCCGGGAGATTATGATCGAACTGGGCCTGAGCGACGTGGAGATACCCCTGGAGGAGCGTCCGCCGGGCCGTGGCAGGGGGTCGTCGGTGGCCATGCTGGTGGGCTATCTCATCGGCTTGTCCCACATAGACCCTCTGGAGTTCAATCTCTCCCTCGACCGGTTCCTCTCCGACGACATGGGCTCGGTGCCGGACATAGATCTGGACTTCCCCCGCAACATCCGGGAGGAGCTGATTAAGCGAGTCCATGAGAAGTGGGGCTGGGACCATGCCGCCCTCACCGGAATGATCAGTACCTACAAGCTGAAGGGGGCCATCCGGGACCTGGGCAAGGCCCTGGGGCTTCCCGTCCAGGACGTGGACAAGCTGGCCAAGAGGGTGGACTTCCTCCACGCCGGTGACCTGCAGGCCGAGATGCTGGGACTTCCAGAGTTCCGGGACCGGGTGGACGCCCCGGTGTGGCGGGACCTCATCGACCTGTCGGCCCAGTTGGACGGCTTCCCCAAATACCTGGCCCAACACCCCGGCGGAATGATTATCAGTTCCTCGCCCCTCATAGACGTCGTGCCGGTGCAGCAGAGCGCCATCGACGACCGCTACATCTGCCACTGGGACAAGGACAGCATCGACCAGGCCGGTTTCGTCAAGATCGACTTCCTGGCCCTGGGAGCCCTGTCCCAGATGCAGGAATGCCTACAGCTTATCGAGGAGCGGAAAGGATACTACATAGACCTGAGCCGCATCGATTTCGACGACCAGACCGTCTACCGGATGATTCACCAGGCCGACACCATCGGGGTGTTCCAGGTGGAATCGGCCGCCCAGATGCAGACCACGCCGCGCATTAAGCCGGTGAACCTGACCGACATGGCCTACGAAGTCGGCGCGGTACGCCCCGGCGTGGGGGTCAACGACGGTGTAAGCCTGTTCATACAGCGGCGCAGCCAGGGCGCCGCCTGGGACTATGACCACCCCCTGGAGCAGCGCGCCCTGGAACGGACCCTGGGGATCATTCTCTTTCAGGACCAGGTGAACCAGGTGGCCATGGACGTAGCCGGGTTCAGCGCCGTCGAGGCCGACCAGCTTCGCCGGGCCTTCATCCGCCGAAACAACAAGGAACTCATCGCATTCTACTGGGAAAAGTTCCGGCAGGGCGCCGGAGAACTGGGCGTGCCGGAGGACGCCGCCGAACGGATTTTCAAGAAGTTCAACGGTCACTACATGTTCCCCGAGTCCCACGCATTTGCCTTCGGTGTCACGGCCTACCACATGGCCTGGCTAAAACATTACTATCCCCTGGAGTTTTCCGTCGCCATCTTCAACCAGCAGCCCATGGGGTTCTACAACACCGAGACCCTGAAGGAAGATGCCCGCCGCCACGGAATAACCGTGCTCAACCCGGACATCAACGATAGCCGGGAACTATGCACCATTAAGAATGAGTCCCTATTGCTGGGATTCCGGTACGTGAAGCTGGTGGGAGAGGCCGCGGCGTCGGCAATCGTTGAAGCCAGGGACCGGGGCGGCCCCTTCGCCAGCCTCGCCGACACTATGGAACGCACCGGGTTGCAGCGTGAGGCCCTGGAGAACCTGGTAAGCGCCGGTGCGTTCGATTCTCTGCAACCCGGCCCTTCGACTCCGCTGCGCTCCGCTCAGGATGAGCGGGTTAGATTGCCATCCGCTCATCCTGAGCGGAGTGAGGACGGCTCCTCTCATCTTGAAGGGAATAGGAACTCCACATCTCAGCATGGATGGAATAGCGTCTCCACCGCTCATCCTGAGCGGGGTGAGGACGGCTCCTCTCATCTTGAAGGGAATAGGGACTCCACATCTCAGCGTGGATGGAATAGCGTCTCCACCGCTCATCCTGAGCGAAGCGGAGTGGAGCCGCAGGCGAAACGGAGCGCAGTCGAAGGACCGCCGCCTATTCTGAACTCAGTCGAAGGACCTGACCGCCGGGCAGCCCTTTGGGAGGTGGGGTTGCGCTATCGCCCCGTCGGTTACCAAATGGCGCTGCCTTTCCCGGTGGAGCAGGACATGGCCCAGCTTCCCACCCAGAGCCCCTGGGACATCATGCTGGAGGAATACCGTACCCTGGGCCTCCATCCCAGCGGACATTTCATGGCTATGCTGCGTCCCTACCTGGGCGAAGAAGTGCTGAGCAGCCAGGACATCGTCGACCTGGAAGACGGCATGGAAGTGACTGTTTCCGGCCTGGTGATCCGCCGCCAACGCCCCCTGGCCAAGGCAGTGTTCATCACCCTGGAAGACGAGTTCGGCCACGTTCCCCTGGTCGTCTGGCCCAAGGTCTATCAACGGTACAGGCTGGCCATCCGGGAGCCGGTATTGGTCGTGCGTGGAGAAATCTCCCGCCGGGAAGGCACCATGAACATCGCGGTGCACCACGTGGTAGGCGCTCACGAAATGCGAAACATGCCCAAAGCCAAGAGCTGGCAATAGCCCTATCCGTCGTTCCAGCGAAAGCTGGAATCCAGAACCCGCCCCACCCGGAATATGGTATAGCTCGAGAATTCCTGGATTCCGGGTCAAGCCCGGAAAGACGGGGTTGGGATTTTCATCGCAATGACCGGTGGGATACCCAAACGCGAAAACTGCTTGATACCCGTCAATCATTCAATTGACTGGCCAAAAGAGAGGTTCTTATAATAATTTCAAATTCAAACCAACACGGGTCACCACCCTGCGCAACCATCGATTGCACTAAGATAAACGACACGCGCAGGTAAGAGATACCTAGACCTCAAATCGAATGGACCCGCAGCCAACGGAGCGGGAGGGGTGAATGGAGATGCGGTACCGATCAAAGCTGCGCGGAGCCCTAACCAAAGTCCTAATACTTTCGATCTTCGTCGTTGCCCTACTGACCTTGCCTCCTGCCTCGCCTATTCAGGCCCAGTCGTCAGACGACTACAGCGACAAGAAGTCCGAAGCCACTCTCCTCAGGACTGACGGCACCCCCAGGCTCGGGACCATCAACAGCGATACGGACTTGCTGGACGTCGACTATTTCAAGTTCGGAAGTCGGCGGGGCATCCGTTACACCTTCGAATTGGAGTTCATAAATCGAGGGGAAAAAACCCTCAAAGACGCCCAAATCAAGGTCATCAATTCCACTGCTCGCGGCTCCACTATCTCTGACGGACAGGTGGAATCCCGAACGGAAGGGACGAAGACCGTCACATGGGTTGCGCGGACCGCCGACACCTACTTCTTTACAGTCTCAACAGCGTATGCGACAGGAAACACCAATCCATACCTCGGTCAATACAGGCTCACGGTCCACGAAGAGGCCAACCTGGAAGACTTCCACCTCGACGCGCGGGACCAATCGGAAAGAATCACCTTCGGCAGCCAATACCAGGGAGCGATTAGCCCGTGGTCCAACCAGCCAGGTTTCTCGGGCACCGTCCACGGCGGGGACGACTACGACTTCTTCAACTTCGACGCTGTTCGCGGCGTGAAGTATTCTTTCACCGCCACCCTTGACGGGATGGACGGACTTAGTTTAGAGGTCACCGATACCGGAGGGAAATCCCTAGCTGACAACAAGCGACAGGGTAATACCCTGGAATGGGTCGCCTCGACAGAGGGTCTCTATTACGTCACCCTGACCGGTAGCCCCCTGGCAAGACAGCCTGTCGGAGCTTACACCCTTCAGGTAGACCAGGACACCACGCTGAGAGACCGGTACCCCGAAAGCCAGGGCAGCGCTCAGCCGGTCACCCTGGGCAATTTCATACAAGGCGCCGTCAGCCCCCGGGAGGACAAAGACTACTTCTCGCTCTCGGTCCAGAGGGGCGTTAAATACGCCATCGACATGGACCTGGCCCAGGACGGCGCGGTCCACATCGAGGTCCGCGACCGGTCAGACAGAATCGAAGCCACCAACAGGGGCATGGGCTCCAAGTTGGAGTGGACAGTCTCAAGCGAGGGCGAGATGTACATCGTGATCTCGGCCTCCCTCCGGCTGAAGGACCCGGTCGTGGCTTACAACTTCAGGATCACCGGCGACAACACCATGCAGGACCGCCATGCCGATACTGAGAGCAACGCGACACGAATCAACCTGGGAATCGGCGTGGCTGCGTCCATAAGCCCCCCTGGTGAGAAAGACTATTTCGAGTTTGTAGCCCAGCGCGGCGTTAAGTACATAGTGAATGCCTCCCCGGGATCTATGCGCGGGATGAATGTTCAGATATACCAACCTGATGAAGGCATCGTAGCAAGCGCGGACGACGTTGGGAGCGGGCTTGAATGGATCGCCCCGGCAGATGGGACCTATTACGTCATAGTCTCGGGGAGGTCCGCGGATGACAACGCGGTTGGAACCTACAACATTCAGGTGGACGACGACAATTCCCTGCTAGACCGTCATGCCGACAACCGGAACAATGCAACCCCAATCAATCTGGGAATCGGCATGGCCGCGTCAATAAGCCCCCCTGGTGACAAAGACTATTTCGAGTTCACGGCTCAGCGGGGCGTCAGTTACACACTTCAAGTAAGCCTGGGCACAGCTCCCGGGCTTAGAGTCCAGATCGCCAGTTCCGACCAGGACATCGAGATCAGCTCCGACAGCATCGCGGAAGACCTGACGTGGACCGCTCCTGAAGACGGCGCCTATTACTTGATCGTTTCGGGCCTATCCCAGCGGGACGACTCCGTTGGCGCCTATAACATAAGGATCGACGGTGACCACTCCCTCCAAGATAGACATGGCGACGACCGCTCCGGAGCAACCATGGTCGGTTACGGCAATCTCGTGTCGGGCGCAATCAGCCCAGATGAAGACCAGGACTACTTTTCCTTCCACGCCACTCGCGGGGTCCAGTACACCTTCATACTCGCCTATGACGGGATCGACGCCGTGTCCCTAGCCGTAGAGGGCGAAGGGGACCACTCAGGCGTCCTGGCCACCAATTTCGGACAGGGTTCGGAGTTGGTCTGGGTAGCGCCCGATAACGGGGAATACTACCTCGTTGTATCCAAGTCTCCCATGGTAATCGAAGGCGCCGGCGCCTATACCCTGGAGATCTCCGCCGACACCTCACTGGAGGACCGTCATCCAGAAGACTACCGCTTCGCCACCAAGATCGGCGCCGGTAGCGCGATCTCAGCGGCCATCAGCCCCGCAGACGATCAGGACTACTTCCTGTTCGCGGCTGAAAAGGACGCAACATATTCCCTGATCGTAGAACTGGGCACGGCCGAATCGGTCATTATGACCATTTCTCACTTTGACTCCGGGTTCACCAAGACGAACTACGGGTCCGGTGACAGTCTCCAGTGGACGGCTCCGACCAAGGGCGATTACATCGTGCTGGTCACCGGCGCGGCCCTGGTCGAAGAACCGGTGGGCACTTACAGGATCACCATGAGACGCGGCGAACTTCCGGAACTCCCGGCAGCCCAGCCGGAAACTCAACCCGTGACGCCGGTCGGTTCCACGGAAACTCCCGTCCAGACTCCCGAAACCCAGACCCAACCCGAGCCCCCCGCAGTACCATCCGGGGCAGCGCTCAGGGTCGGCTCAAGGATAGCCGCGCCGGGGGCGACGGTTTTGGTGCCCATCCGGCTGGAACAGGCCGAGCAGGTAGGCAGCCTCGGCTTTAACCTCAACTACAATCCCGCCGTGGCTCGAGCGGTCAGGGTATACCGGGGCGCTCGAATGTCCCCCGCAACCTTTAGCTTCAACGCCGCCACGCCGGGCCTGATCCGCATCGGGGCAGCCGCCCACGATGCAGTCAGCGGTGATGGTTCTGCCGCCGTCATCGAATTCCGAATCATCGGAGAGCGAGGCAGCTATAGCGATATCACCCTCACCGACATGGAAGTCAGCGACTTCAGCGGCGCACGCCGGTCCATCGACGTGCACCACGGATCGTTGACCGTGGATGCCGCCGGAGTGGGGGACGGTAACGGCGACGGCAGAATAACGGCCGTAGACGCCCTGATAGCCATGAGGATGTTCACCGGACTGGTGAACGAAGACCTAGTTATGGACGTGAACGGGGATGGCCGTGTAACCCCGGTCGACTCAATGCAAGTACTCAATCTGGCCAGGCGTGGGTAGGTGAAGTAATATGAAGTGGTGGCTAACTATTGCACTCTATTTCGTGGGTACCTATTGGAGGCGCATCCTTCTATTCGGGGGAGTGTCGGCGATCATGGCCGTCGGTATCTTGGTCCTGGTCATGTTCGTGGGGCGCGCGTCCGACCCCGTTGAGGCTGCCCAGTCGACACCGGAGCCGCAGACGGTAGCCAAGGTTGAACCGGCCAAAGCCAAAGCCCCGGTGGTGTCTTCTAAGGACAAGGACCCGGTGGTATCCACCAAGGCCCCAATGCGGATTGTCGAGCCGACTATTGCGCCAGTGGTGGCCAAGGTTGAACCGACAAAAGCGCCGGTGATCATCCCAACCCAGGCCCCGGCGGTTGCGCCCACTCCCAATCCCACCGCCGCGCCTGAACCGACGCCAGTTCCGCCGCCCACCGCGGCCGCCCCATCAAGGATCGAGGTCCCGGTGCTACTGTCACGCGCCCAGAATGTGGGCAGCCTGGAATTTGTCCTGGTCTATGAACCGCAGATGCTAAAGCTCGTGGAAGTCAAGAAAGGGGACCTGGCTGGAGAATCCCTGATCGACTCCGGATCCCGGACGCCGGGGCGTGTCTGGACCGCGCTGATTAACACCGAGGGTATTACAGGCAATGGCGCTGTGGCCGTTTTCACCTTCGACATACTGGATTCAGAAGTCACAGAGGGTCCGCTGGAAATACAAAACGTGTATGCCCACGACGCGGCTTCCCTCCTGGACTTGCTGGCCGAGACCAGTCAAGGAGAGTTCGTCGTTGACGGACTCGAGGTTACGTCCCCCGGCTTGAACTTCGTCAACTAAACGCCACCAGATGCCCCGCTTACCTGATGCCCGTGGGGGCGGTAAGCGGGGCAACCTCCCCCTCTAATTGCCTCGGTTATCACCTCTCAAATCGCGCTGTCTCCGGCGGTCCCCCTTTCAATTTCCAACCTTGCCAATGGTCCGGCTTAGACCCGCCAAGATCGTTTAATCTCGCCCGTAACGCACTACCCTCCCCCTTTCGAAAGGGGTCAGATATCCCTAAAAGAAGCGGATGGCCCGCGCGCTTGATGCGCGTGGAGGCCTTGTAGCCCGCTGTCGTCTCGACCGTGTTGGGGAGAGGCACGCTGTAGTACATCTCAGCATCGTCGTCCGAGACTTCCACAAGGTTGACGATGCTCTTCAGAAGTCTGGACGTTACCTCCAGGTCGTCAGGGTCGATTCTGTCTCCCAGTTCCTGGAGTGCCTCCAGCACACCCTCGGGATCGGCGAGGAACGCCATCAGCTCACTGGTTTCTTCGTCCATGTCCTGTCGCTGCTGGTTAATCTGCTCCTTCTCTTTGTTCAGACGGCTGAGGGACTGATTGAAGTCCTGGACGTTCTCGGGGAATTCCTCTTCAGCCCTGGCGAGTCCCCTCATCAGGTTGGCCTTTTCCTGATCGATCTCTTTCAGCCGCTTTGCTTTGAGGGCCTGCCGGTCCTTTTCCCTTGCGACGTGTTCTTCGCTGTTCTTGGCCAGGGTTTCCAGCTGCTCCTGGATGATTGACGGAGCGGAGAGTCTTTCCTTCAGGGACTCGCCCACGGTCTTCAGGAAATCGTCAAGCTCTATGTCTTCGATGTCGCAGTAAGCGACCCCGGAGTTCTTCTTGACGGAACACATTAGCTTCTTGCCGCCGTCGCTCCCCGAGTTGGCGATAATCATGTTGGCGTTGTGACCGCATTTGCCGCACTTCACCCGGTCGCTCAGCGGGTTGGGGCTGGCGTGGGACCTGGGGGGTTCCCGCTGCGCCCTGGGTTTCTTCGGCATGAGGGCCTGCACCCTGTTGAAAAGGTCCTTCTCGACTATGGCCTCGTGGGCGTTGGGGTTTTGGACCAGTTCCCGCTTCCTCCGGTGTTTGGGGAACTGGGAGAGGGACTTCTTCCCGACCTGGGAGTAGCCGATGTACGCGAGGTTTCTGAGCATTCTGCTGATGGTTTTGGTGGTCCACAGCCCACCCCTCGGCGCTTTAATTCCCAGGCCGTTCAGGTGGTTGCAGATGGCCATTGGGAGATATTTCTGGTCCCGCATCGTGAAGATGAGCAGGACCACCTCCGAATGTTTGGGGTGAGGCCTCCAACGGGGACGCTGCCTGGCGACTTCTTTCCCTTCCTTCCCTTCGTTCGCTTTTTCCACCACGTAGTATTTTTCGTATCCATATGCCACCACGGGGCTTATGTCGTTCCCATTCCTCACGGACTGGGATTGTCCCCCGATCGTAAGTCGGGATATGGTTTTGGAGTATTCGTGGTTGAAGAGGAAGCTCACATCCCAATACAGCTCGTTGTCGTCGTCCGACGTGGTTCCATCCACTGCTGAGTGGATGATAATGTCGTTCTCGTCGAGAAGTTTCAGGTATGTCTGGGGGTCGGACTTCGACCTGGAGAAGCGGGAGAGGTCAGGAAAGACGACGTGGGAGATCTCGTTCGCCGGGTCTAGGACGAATTCCATCACCTCGAGGAGTGTGGGGCGTTTGCTCGCGTCCAGACCGCTGGCGACTTCGTAGAAGGGCTTGATGACGTCCAATCCGATTTTCTTGCAGTATCCGAACATGAGGTTGTCCTGCCTGCCGTGGGACAGTTCCCTGTCCTGGCCAGGTCCTCCTGACATTCTGGCTACTGTCACTGCCCTGTTGGTCATTTCTCTTGTCATTTGTGCCTCGCGTGAGCGGAGTCTATATCAGCCGCTTTCCGGTGTAGTGCTCGTACATGTGAACAACGAACTTCTGCACATCGACTGGCGGTGTTCCAGCCGGCTTCCCGTAGTGGGAGAAGTTGGGGTCAGCGATTACGAATTCGTATATCCTCTGCAGTTCGGACACGGAGTCCGCGAGCACTGCGGCGTTCTCGTCGAAGGGCAGGCCGGCGGCCTGTAGCAGGTCCCGCGGCCGGACGCGGTAGTACGCCGCAAGCCTGGAGAGGATTTTGACCCCCGGCCGCTTTGCGCCGGACTCCAGGTTCGAAAGGTAGGAGTTTGATATGCCGGTATCCGCCTCCACTTGTCGCAGGGTTCGTGTGCCCCTCAGCCGCCTCAGCAGAGAAGTGATCGGGAGTTTCTCCCTGGTGGATGACGGGTTTTCTTCATCCTCGCCGTCACTGGCAGGCGGGCCCATAACCGCTTGACTGGATTCGGCCATGCGGTCTGTGTGCTGCATGATGTCCTCCTTTGGGAATGGGCGGCTGGACATGCCGGCGGCTGCTGCAAAAGTGTTATAATACTTGCGGGCCTGAGGCCTGATATTGAGCAAAGGGGACTGGGTTACCAGCAACAGTATTGTAGCGGATGGGCGATGAAAAGGGAACTCCTGCCCGGCGGGGTGGGGATGACAGCGGAATTCAAGCCTCGGACAGCATATATTCTCTGCCTGAAGAGGCCAGGGAGATGCTGAGCGCCTGGCTTTTTGCCAAGAGGTTGAAGAAGTACCAGCGGATGAAGGAGCTGGAAGGAGGGGGCGGCTTGCAGCAGATGCCTGGTGTCGCCAGGGACTTCCATTCATCCTCGCCGGGGGACGGCGTGAAGGTACACGAGACGGCGGATGCTGACGTCGTTGCCTTCGAGGGGGATGCTGGTCCGGAGGTTGCCTTCGCGGAGCGAGAGGCTCCCGAGGTTGGGGATACTGAGCTTGAGGACTTGGGAGGGATCCCGGCCTGCTAGCTGGGCGCCCCCCAAGCGATTAACTCCGGGTATCTGAGGGCTGGCCCCTGGGGAAGACGGGGCCGGGAACTGGATCTGTGCCCGCGGCTCTTCCCGGTAGTTCCGGCCGGATTACGGGTTCAGGGCTATGTGGTCGGATGCTGCCGTGGCGCGGTTCTGCCCGTCCGGCAGAGGGTGGGAGTAGATGACCTCGGCCCACCTGGGTCCCACTCGGATTTCCCGCACGAAAAGGTTGAGCAGTCCTCTGACTTCCTCGGCGTCCGCGTCTTCCAGGTGGGCTGCCATGTCCCGGGCGTCCTCCCTGAGCCCGTCAGAGTCTCCGATGAAGGCGAGCTTGTCGATCTCTTCTTGGGCTACCTGGGACTCGTAGGCCAGACCTGTCTTGGCGACGTTTATACGGTGGACCGCCTCGGCCACCTCCTGGTAGGTGGCGAGGTTCTGCTCGACCGGCTGAAGCACCCTCGCCTTGAGAGCGTCCAGTTCCTCAATGGATGATTCGCTGCGCCGCAGCCGTTTCTCTTGCGTGCGCGAGATCTCCGAGGACGCCTGCCGTACATCCGCGGTCAGCGCCGCAATGGCGCTGTCGTTCATGACCCGCTTCAGGAGCCGGGTTGCGACCTGGATGGTGAGCCTCCCAATGCCGGCTGGCATGGTGGGGCAGTGGTCCGGCCCGCGTTCGTCGTTTACCGGGCAGACATAGTTGTCTCCGGTTGCGGTCATGGGTGTTCCGCAGTTGGCGCAGTTGACCTGGGCTTTCAGCGGATTCTGGGGTCCGGGAAGGGTTGCCTTTTTGAACATGCTGTTCCTCTGGCCTTCGTCGCTTCATAGTTTTTCAGAATGAACGATATTCGTCAAGTCTTTGACGGGGGCGGTGTTGCCACTCCGGCCTATTTGTCCTCTTCGACGCCGTGGGCCCGGCCCTGGCTAAGGGCGCGTCCGCTCCTCAGTATCCTGTAGTTCTGGGTGATTCTCTCCATCCTGTCGGTCTGTTCCTGCGTCAACATGCGTCCTGGGTCCGGTTCGAAGCTGTCTTCCAGGGCCAGGTAGACCGGGGTCCTCTTGCGCAGGACCTCCTCTTCCCCGGGCCATCTGTCGTCCATTATGGACTCGACGGTTCTGAATCTCGCCGTCACATATCCTATGTTGCTTATGAGTCCACGGATTTTGGCGAGCGCCAGTTGGTCGGGCGAGTATCGCCACACGGTTACGGGGGTGCCCGGCTTGAGCTCTGCCGAGTCCCCCGGGTTGTTGAGTACGAATACGGCGCCGTTGTCGGTGGTCCGGTCGATGAATCCCAGGGGCATGATGTACGGTCTGGCCATTACGTCTCCTGTTGGCTGGCATAGAGGCATGGGTCTGGGGTTTGCAACCGGGTCGGGATCGGTGCTGGCGGTGGCCGAGGAGTGGTCGGTTCTGGAAATGGAAAGGGCGAGCCTGATGTGGCTCGCCCCTGTTGTCCAGGTGGTCTGTGTCAGTGGTCGGCGTTGCACGAAAAATAATTTTTGTTCCGATATTTCATGCAAATTTGGTTTTAATTCCCGTTCCTGGCCCCGGGGCTTTTCCTGAGTTGTCCCTTCACTGCTGGTTGCCGGGAGGGTTATCAGGTTGGCGGGAGCGCTCGTTTTGGAGGAGACATTCTGCAGAGGCGGAAGCCACTGACCAGGATGGTTATAATGGCTGGCATGTCGATTTCCACCTTGCACCCCGACTTCAGGTTCGGGCTTCTGCTGGTGGTTGCCGCCCTGTTCCTGAATGCCGGTTCCACCAGCAACTTCTGGGCTGAGACTTCTTCCGGCCTGCTTGACCTTACGCCTGTGCAGCGCGGTCTGCGCATGGCGGCGGGCGGCTTGGGAGCGCTGTTCGTTGTAGCAGCAGCCATCTGGGTGGACCGGTGGCCGCCCCACGGGATGATGGCGGCCGGAGCCGTGTTCCTGGCTCTCTCGGACAGCTTCGCGTTCGCCGTCACCCGCGTTTTCTTCGCCGGGGTCGGCGGCGCTTTCGTCGGGTCCTTGATTTTCTACGCGGTGACCGTGAAGGGGTGCGCCCGGTTCAAGGGGACGTTGATCGGCTCCCTGGGTCTGTTGTTCAACATGAGGTGGGGGACTGGAGCGGTCGCCGCATGGGGGATCAGCATTCCCCTTGGGTGGTGGGCCGTCGCTATGGTCGTCGCGGGAGGGGCATTGCTCTTTCTGCTTCTCCCCCGCTGGTTCACGGGCCACTATGGGCCTGGGTTGACCCTCAGGGAGACCCTGGCTGTTCCAAGGGCCAAGCTCAGCGCCGCCTGGGTGGCGGCCGTTTACCTAGTGGCGTCCCTCATGGTCACTGCGGGGGCGACCCGTCTCGGGTGGGTGACTTCCAAGCTGGTGCAGGATGGGGCCAGTCTGGAGTCCGATGTCCGGTTCATTGCCTTTGCCGGCGGTATCGGCGCCTTGCTCTGGGGGATAGCCGCCGACTACTTTCCCGTGCGCTGGCTACTGACTGCGCTGGCGGGCCTTTCCTTGCTGGCGGCGGTATCCCTGTGGCTGCCCGGTGGTGATGGCACGGATGTGCTGATCCTCTTGGTGGTCCGGGGCGGCCTGATCAGCCTTCCCTGGGTGCTGATGGCGGACTATCTTCCGATAAGGCACTTTGCGAAGCTGGCCTTGGTGTGCACCTGGGTGGGTTCGCTGGGCAGTTCCCTAGTGCTGCTGGGCAGATCCCTGGGGCTCTATTGGGGTTGGACCATTGACGTCTGGGGCACGGACTCGTTCATCTGGATCGTCCTCGTCGAGGTGGTGGTGCTGGTTGGCGTGATAGCCTTCCGGCCCAGGATCCCGGAGACCAGAGGTTAGCGACCGTGTGTACCTGGCGCCCAAGCCGTTGAGCCCCACGTCCTTGGGGCGTCCGGAGCGAGGTTGCAGTCTTGATTCCAGGAAAAGATGTGACCCTGGCAGGTTCGGCGCTCGTGAGGCAACGAATGGAGTATCGCTACTTCTATTACGCGCCGGGGATGCATGGGAACGGGACGGACTTCCCCTCGAAGATTCCTCTTCTTGAGGATGTGGTCCGGGAAATGGTCGAAGCTCTCCTCCGTCGGGCGGCCTGAGGAGGGTCGGGTTCCCGGTATTTTCGTGCAGGATTTGTTTTTATTCGATTATTCGTGCAAAGCCTCAGTGGTCCATGTTCACAATGATGCTGATGACGGACTTGGACTTGGGATACTCCGTTTACCGTTTGCTTGGGCCTCCTGTGTCCTCAAGTTCCTCACTTTTCCCCGTCTGCCTCAGGATGAGGAACTGCCACGGTGTGGCCGGTCTGCCCTGTAGAGTCACCCACCGCTTCGCCCCGCAGGCGCAGAACTCCGTGTCGAACCTGGGCATAAAGGTGGCGGGGTTCACTCGCTTTTCTGAGACCTCGTGCTGGTGGCCTCCGTTGATGCCGTTCGCCTGCACTACCTGCTCCTTTGCCCGTTCCGGCAGTCTCGTTTCCCCGGGCCGGAGGGCAGGGAAGGGCCGGGTGTTCTGCGGGCACGGGTGACGGACCCGTCCGTCTCCGCGGTGCAGGGAGGCTACCCGGTGTGGCAGGGGTGGTGCGTTGGGTGGAGCCGGTTGCTTAGCCCTGGAGCTGGGCTGGGTTGGCGGCCATATTGCAGGAGGGTCAGCCGGCGCCGGTTCCCCTGGGCCCTCAGGCCGCCCTCCGCCGCCGGACCGCCGGGCCCTGTACCCTTGCGGCGCTCCTTGGCGGCTTGCCCCACGCGCAGAGCAGCTCGACTCCGGCGTCCTGGAGCTCCCTCACGTACTTCGCCGGGTCTGCCGCGCACGGGGCGAACGGCCAGCGGTCGTAGGCGATTACCGCGCCGAAGGGTCTGCCTTCCGGCCTGGCCTCGTCCATCGTCCGATGGAACTGGGGCCGGCCGCCTGGGCCTGAGCCGTACTCCTCGTCCTCGTATTCCCGGACGATGGTCATGCCCAGGGCGTCCGCAAACCGCCGGATGGACTCGGCCTGGCGGGCGGCCGTCAGGGCATCGCCTGGGAACACCCGGATGTGGGAAGCTGCCCGGTTATGGTCCATCCGGTCTTTCCCATCGGCGTTGTCTGCCGGCGTTCCGGGTCTTTCCATGTCGCGGGTTACCCGCCGGGTCCGGGGACGGTGATTTCCGGCCGGTTGGACAGCATCCTGCCGTCCCCGGTGCAGACGGCCCCGTCGGCGGCGCAGTCCGTGGTGACGGGCAGGACAATCTCCAGGTTGCTCCCCGAGTTGGGTCTGACCTGGATCTCCCACCGGATGTTCCCGGGGGGCTCCAGCCGGCCCACACCGGAGATCTCGCCTCCGGTCACCGTGAACGCATGGTCCAGCAAGGTCCTGTAGCTGAAGTCCGATTTGGGCTCCTCGCTGAGGCGCAGCTCGAAGGTGAATACGGCGCTCCCGTCATGGGACTCGGGGGCGTCCAGGAATCTGGCGGTCAGCTGCGGCCGTGCCGCAGCTACGGCCTCCGTTGCGGCGCTGGTCAGCGTCTCTTCGTTGCCCGCATCGTCGATGAAGGTTACCCTCACGCTGATGGCTTCACCCAGGTCGGTCTCTGCGACCGTGTAGCCGGCATTGGTGGCTCCGGCGATTTCCGCGTCGCCGGCCAGCCACTGATAGTTGAAGACGGCATTTGCAAGGCCGTCGGCGTCGCTGATGCCGGTGGTGACTGCGGACAGCGTCTGGCCCACCGTCGGCGTGCCGCTGATGGCAGGCCCGCCCTCCGCAGCCGTATTCTGGGGTGGGCCGGGGACGGTGAACTCCAAGCGGTTGGACAGCATCCTGCCGTCATCGGTGCAGACGGCCCCGTCGGCGGCGCAGTCCGTGGTGACGGGCAGCACGATGGTCACTGAGGCGTCGGAGCTCGGGGTAACCTCTATCTGCCACCTGACGTTGCCGGGGGGCTCCAGCCGGCCCACACCGGAGATCTCGCCTCCGGTCACCGTGAGGGCGTGGTCCCGCAGGGTGGTATAGCTGAAGTCCGATTTGGGCTCCACGCTGAGGCGCAGCTCGAAGGTGAATACGGCGCTCCCGTCATGGGACTCGGGGGTATCCAGAAACTCTGCGGTCAGCTGGCCGGCCGGTTCCGAGGGTTCCTCGGGTCCGTCAGCTGGGGTGTTGTTCGTCACCTCCCGACCGCTGAAGGACTCCGCCTCCCTGCCCCGGGTGTCCCGGATGGAGCCGGGGCCGTCGGGCGCGGTGTAGTCCACCGTCAACGGGTCGCCCTCCTCCACCGCCTGGGAGAGGGTCAGCGTTACCGCCGAATCCTCCACCGACACGGAGTCCAGGGACCGCGGCGACCCGTTGACGTTCACTATGAAGGCGGTGACGGGGAGCGTGAAGCCCGTGTCCAGGACCTCGCTGTAGGTCAGGGTCAGGGTGAGGCCGTCCACGGTGGCAGACCGGAGTTCCAGGCCGGCCGTCACCGCGCCCGTGGGACCGCTTGTCAGCGACTCCGAGTGGCCCCCGTCGTCGGTGAAGCTGACCCGCACCCTGATGGCCCTTCCCTCGTCGGCGGCAACCAGGGTATAGGTCGAGCTGATAGCGCCTGAAATAGCCGCGTCGTCGGCCAGCCACTGGTAGTCGAACTGCGCGTTGTCCAGCCCGTCAGGGTCGGAGATGCCGGTGATGCCCGCCGTCAGCGTCTCCCCCACCTGTGCCGTTCCACTGATGGCCGGAGCGCCGGTGGCCGGACGGTTGACCAGGATCGTGACCGCGATGGAATCGTCAATGGCCGTATCCGTGTCACCGTTGGCGTCCTTGCCGTCGTGGACCGAAACCGTCACCGTGTAGCTCTCCCCGGTTTCGTAGTCCAAGGCGGCTCTGGCCTGTAGCTGGCCGGTCGAGGCGACGATGTCGAAGGACGCATCGTCGTCTCCAGAGAGCGAGTAGGTCAGCGTGTCATCGGCGTTGGGGTCCACGGCCGCGACCGGCGCGCCGATGGCCTGCCCCGCTGCCATGTTCCCGGCGACGCTGCGGACGCCCCTCTCCGTGGCTGGGAACGCCGGTGGCTGGTTGGACTGCGGCTGGTTGGGCGCGCCGAAGACCCAGGGCCGGGCCTGCTTGATTGCCAGGACGTTGTCGCTGGTGATCTTGAACTCGATCTCCATGGCGAACTGCTCATCGTCCTCAATGCCGTACAGTTCCCCGAACCTCTCGTGTATGGTGGCGAGATGCCGGCGGAGTTGCCGCAGCTGGTCTTTGGTCATGAGCAGTTGCCCCCGCAGGATCTGGTTGGAGAGCGCAAGGATCCTGCGTGTACCGTCCGGGTACAGCAGGACCTCCTCAGGCACCGAATGGGCCTCCGGGTTGGTTACCAGGTCCTCGCCAATCTGCGAGTTGACGTAGTAGGTCCCGTCTCTACCGGAGACGGGGTCGAAGCTGACGGCCACGCCGTTCACCAGCTCTCCGGAGTAGTTGGGGTGCACCAGGACTCCCATCGCGGCCTTGGTGTGGTCGATGCGGTGGAAGTCGCGTTCGACGAAAGCCCGGAAGTTCCACAAACTCACCCACACCCCTTTGATGGACTTGTCGATGCCGTCGTCCTCGGTCTCCTCCGGGTCCTGGGTCTTCGAGTCGTACAGTCCCGCGCCGCTGAAGCCGGGCAGGTCCTCGTTGTTGGTGCTGGAGCGGTAGCGAAGGGAGGTCCCCTCGGGAAAGGTCTCGTGCATTTGGGTCAGCGCGTCGATGATCCACTGGGGCGTCTCCGCCTTCTTGATCTTCTTGCGCAGCTTCTTGAGCTCGGACTCCTGGGTGTCGAAGTCCGTCTGGAAGTCGGGATCGGCCAGCATCTCTTCGATGTCGTCATACAACCCGCTGGCCTTCATGAACTCGTCGTAGAAGTAGAAGGGCACGGCGAACCCGCCGGGCACGGTCCCTTCCGGGAACCCCAGCGTCCCCAACACGGCCACGTTGGCCGCCTTGACGCCGAACGCCTTCCAGTCGTCGAATCCGATCTCACCGAGAGGTGTGATCTCCCTGACCGAGAGGTCCCGTTCCGGCGTCTGTGCCTCGGTGGGTCGAGACGACGCGTAGTGGTCTTCGATTTCCTTCCTGGTGGCTGCCCGGATGGTGTACCCGTCCGAGGTTACCGTGTAGTGGACGTAGCTGCCGATGAGCGCATTGATATCCGGCTCGTCGAGGGCGCCGAGGATAAAGGCGTTGGGAACGCCGTCCTGCACCGCGCGGAGGTTGACGTGCGACAGCGGGGTCTGGGGCACGGCGCTGATGATGCCGGCCACGCGGGGCAGCTCGTTGGGCAGCGCCTCGTAGAGCACCACGTCGCGGGGGTGTGGACGGTCGTCCGGCTCCAGGGCTTGCAGCCGGCCGTACCCTTCTCCTGGGTTCAGGGCGAGGAAGTCCGTATCGCCCCAGACGTCCTCGTCGAACACGAGGTTGATGCGAGATGCCCTGTACAACGGCAATTCGGGCTGTAAATCCGGAAGTTCATGCTTGGTCATGTGGAAGGCCAAGTTGTCCTTGAGCAGCGGCATGCTGGCGGCGAGCGCCGTATAGGAGCGCGCTACAACACTGATAGGGGATGAAAACTTTAATAAGAAACGGTAGCCTCCTGGACTGTCATCCGTGGCAAAGAGCGTCGAATGATAGAAGATATCACCGCTGATCAACCCGTCTAGGCTCAGCTCGAGGCCTGTGGCTCGCAAGAAGTCATGATGGGTCCGGTGCGTCTTGGTGTTTAGGAAGTAGAGACTCGGACTGTCTGTGTCTATGCCGAACAGAATAAACTTGAGGTGATGCTTGCCGAACGAGATTGTCTCAAATGTTTCCTGATCGGGAACGGCCACGGCGCCGTCGCTGAGTTCAACGGCGGCGGCGGGATTCACCGGGTTCTGGCCCACCGGGTTGGCCAGTTCGGTGATGTCGTCAATGCAATCTCCGTCGACGTCCGCCGGGTCGGCGATGAGGTACTTCTCTACCCGGTAGTGCTCCTTGGGCAGTGCCGCCACGTTCTCGGCCAGCGTGGTTGTGCCCTCCTCGCCTAACGACACCGCGACCGGCCATTCCACCGTGGTGTCTGCATCCAGTTCGTGCCGCACATAGAGCACGAAGTATTCGTCAGTAGTGGACTCGACCACTATGGGAACAGCCGTTACGTCCACCTCCACAGGCATCGGGTCATATCCACCTCCCGAACACGTTCCCTGCTGCGCCGTCGCCGCGCTGGTAACGGACTCGTCGTTGCCCCCGTCGTCGGTGAAGCTGACCTCTACCTTGATGGCCTTGCCCTCGTCGGCGGCCACCAGGGTATAGGTCGAGCTGATAGCGCCTGAAATAGCCGTGTCGTCGGCCAGCCACTGGTAGTCGAACTGCGCGTTGTCCAGCCCGTCAGGGTCGGAGATGCCGGTGATGCCCGCCGTCAGCGTCTCCCCCACCTCTGCTGTTCCACTGATGGTGGGCGCTCCGGTGGCCGGGCTGTTGGAAGGGGGGCGCTGCCGCAACCGCCGCCGTCGCCGCGCTGGTCAGGATTTCCTCGTTGCCCGCGTCGTCGGTGAAGCTCACCCTCACCCAGATGGTCTTGCCTTCATGGACGGCGTCCACGGCATGGGTCGAGTCCGTAGCGCCCTGGATCTCCGCGTCATCAGCGAGCCACTGGTAGGCGAAGACGGCGCCGCTCAGTCCGTCCTCGTCGGTGATGTCCGACGTGTCCGCCGTCAGCGTCTCCCCCGCCTGCGCCGTGCCGCTGATGGTTGGGGCGCCGGTGGCCGGGGTGTTCTCAACTGGCGCCTCAGCTCGAATCTCAACCAGCTCGGATGCCTCTCCGGTATAGCCGAAGGGGTCCACCCCCCTCACCCGGTACACGTACAGCACTCCAGACTCCACGTCCGTGTCGGTGTAGGTATTCCCCGGGCTCTGAAGGTATTTGACGAGCACCAGGGGCTCGGCCTCGCCCAGCTCGGGACGGTTGCGCAGTATCTGGAAGGTTGACGAGTAGGGCCAGCCCACCGGCAGCTTCCAGGTCAGCGCCACCGCGCCGTCCGATGCCGATGCGTTCAGTCCATACGGCTGCTCCGAGCCGAACAGCGCGCTGGTCAGCGATTCCTCGAAGCCGGCGTCGTCGGTGAACGACACCCTCACCCTGAAGGACTTTCCCTCGTCGGCGGGAACCAGGGTATAGGTGGAGCCGGTCGCACCCGGGATATCCGTGTCGGCGTTTCCGTCGTACGACACCCACTGGTAACTGAACGTAGCACCGGTCAGCCCGTCTGCGTCGGCTATCCCCGATGTGTCAGCCGTGAGTGTCTGCCCCGCCTCCACCGTCCCTCTGATGATGGGGGCTCCCGTGGGCGGATTCTTCTCCATGGGTTCCACCCGCAGCTCCATCCGGTTGAACAGCCGCCTGCCGTCCGCCGTGCAGACCGCGCCGGACAGTGCACAGTCCAGGTCGGCCTCGATCTCTATCGTCACCGCATCGGCGGATTCCGGCGTTACCGAGACGGCCCATGCCCTGCCATGGTCATCCGCCGCCTCGACGCTCGACACCTTCCCGCCCGTGACCGCCATGACATGGTCCCGCAGCGCCTCAGCCGACGTGTCGACCAGCTCGGTGAAGTGGATCCTGAACGAGAAATCCTCATCCCCGCCGTGCTCCGGGGGGATGTCCCGGAAATAGCCGGCCACCGGCGCCTTCTCCCGGTCTCCCAACGGGACATCCGGGTGGACGGTCAGGCTCACCTGGACCGGGCCGTCTGCAAGCCAGCCTGGGGGCGCCGAAGCCCACCAGTAGGCCCCCTGGCTGATGGTGAAAGGCACCTTGCTCTCGCTGCCGCGATATCGGGAATTGCCCACGCTCATCGTGAAGTCCACCGGCATCTCGCCGGTCATACCCAGCCAGAGCCCCCCGCCCGCGTGCACCAGGAACTGGACTCTGTAGGTTGTCTCGTCAACCGCGAATGTGTCGGGGGACAGGGTCCCGCCGGGGTCTCCAACGCTTGAGTACCCCGACATGACCGGGATGATGCCGGCGTCCTGCCCCGCCGTGAGTTCGGCCTCCCAGGCAACGACATCCCCCGGATGGCGGACCGTGGCGGTGGCCGGGCTGGTCAGCGTCTCCTCGTGGCCCGCGTCGTCGGTGAAGCTCACCCGTACTTTGATGGCCTTGCCGACCTGGGATTCGACCAGAGTGTAGGTTGCGGCAGTCGCATCCTGGATGTCCGTGTCCGTGCTTCCAATATGGCAGACCCACTGGTAGTTGAAGGACGCGTTGTCCAGGCCGTCGGCGTCGGCGATGCCTGAGGTGTCCACCGCCAGCATCTCCCCAACCTTTACCGTTCCGGTAATTGTCGGTCCATCCAGCGCTTCGTCGGCACGCGTGACGGTCACCGTGTAGGTCGCAGTCGCGCTCTTGTCCGGGGCTACGACCCTCACCGTAATGGTGGTGGTATCGGCCAGCTCTACCTCCACCCGCCCGCGCAGGGGCTTGCCGTACAGGAGCCGCCCCTCGGGAGTCGAGATGCCTGTGCGGGCATCCGTCTCCGTTGGAATCGCAAGCACCTCGACGGTCGCGAGTTCGCGTCCCACGGTCGCCGTATAGGTCCGCACGTCAGCGTCGAACGGCCCGAGGTCGATGCCGGCTAGCCGCAGCGAACGCAATGTGGCATCGCCCGACAACATCCCGTCCTCCGTTGAGCGGATGCCGGCCATCCTGTCCTTGAGCCGCTCCACTACCGCCGGGTAGGCCCCGGCGACATTTTCATCTTCCCCAGGATCCTGCTCTAGGTCAAAGAGTTTCAAGGAGTCGGTAAGGAGTAGCTTCCACCGGCCATCCCGGATCGCGAATTTCCCACCGGTGGAATAGTGGAGAACGGGTATCCCGCGCGTGTCGGCGTTGCCGAGCAGAATGGGCAGCAGGGACACGCTGTCGAGAGCTTCGCCGGGGGCTGGCTCTTCCCCCACAATCTCAGCCAGGGTCGCGTACAGATCGGTCAGCGAGACGGTGGCGTCGACGGTCGAACCCGCCTGGATAACCGCTGGCCATTGCAACAGAAACGGTATGCGGTGGCCGCCCTCACGGAGTGAGCCCTTGTAGGCGCTCCACCCGCCGCTGGACCGGTGTACCCCGCCGTCATGGTTGGGAATGGGAATGTCTTGCTTGAAGGAACCGTTGTCCGAGGTGAAGATCACGAGCGTGTCGTCGTGGACGCCGACTCGCTCCAGTGCGGCCAGTACCTGGCCGACCGTCCAGTCCACCTGCGCCACGAAGTCGCCGTAGGCGCCGAGACCGGTCAGGCCCTCGAAGTGATCGTTCGGGGCCAGCGGCACATGTGGGGCGTTCAAGGGAAGGTAGAGGAAGAACGGCTCCTCGGTCTGCCCCTCACGCTCGATGAAGGAGACCGCCTCATCGGTTAGCCGGTCTAGGACCTCGTTAGCCCTTATGTTGCCGGTAGCGGGCTGGCGTGATCCGTCCGGAATGGCGGTAAAGCGGTTGTTACGGATATAGACGGGAACAGGCCAGGTGAGGTTGGCGCTCGTCCCGAAGAACTCGTCGAACCCGTGGTCGATGGGACTGTCCACTATATTGGCTGCGAAGTCGATGCCCCGGTTGACTTGCGTGAGCGCATTGACGTCAGATAGGCGGGCGAAGTCCATGCCGAGGTGCCATTTGCCGATCGCCGCGGTGCGGTACCCGTGACCCTGGAGCAGCGTGCCAAGCGTGGAGCGGTCCGGGCCAATCAACGGCCGGTCGTAGCCGTTGAGAACGCCCGGACCCATCCACGAGCGCCACGAGTAGCGCCCTGTAAGCAGCCCATAGCGCGTCCCCGTGCAGTTGGACGACGGCGAATGGGCGTCGGTGAAGTTGACGCCCGCCGCGGCGATGCCGTCGATGCGGGGAGTCGTCATGGCCGAGTCCGGGTTGTTCGTTTCGACATCGCCCCAGCCGAGGTCGTCGGCGAGGATGAGCACGACGTTGGGGCGGGAGCCCCGCGCCGGCGACAGGGGCCTCTCGGGCGGGGCCTCCGGGGTATCGACGTTGAGGTAGCCTGACTGCCCGCTTGTTCCCGCCGGGCTGATGGCCTTCACGCTGTAGGCGTACCGGGTCCTCGCGGTGACGGAACTGTCGGTGTGGGTGACGGCAGCGGAGCCGGTGTTCTCCTCGATCACGGCGAACTCGGCGGTTCCCTCACCATCCCCGTACTCGTCGCCGTCCCGGAAGCGTCTCAGTACCTGGTGGCCGGTGATGGAGCTGTCGCCCGGGTCGTCCCAGGTCAGCGTCACGCTCTCACGGGTCGCCGATGAGGCTGAGAGGCCCGTGGGAGCCTCGGGGACTTCGGCAACTGCCAGAGTCTCGACGTTGAGGTAGCTCGACTGCCCGCTCGTTCCCGCCGGGTTGATGGCCTTCACGCGGTAGACATACCGGGTTCTGGGCGTAACGGACGCGTCGGTGTAGGTGGCGGCGGCGGAGCCGGTGTCGTCTGCGATTGCGGCAAACTCGGCTGCGCCCTCTCCGTCCTCGTACTCGCTGCCGTCCCGGAAGCGTCTCAGCACCTGGTGGCCGGTGATGGAGCTGTCGCCCGGATCGTCCCAATTCAGCGTGACACTGTCGCTGGACACCCCGGAGGCGGAGAGTCCGGTGGGCGCGGCCGGTGGATCGGCGGCCTGCGCCTGCGCGGGCAGCAGGTTGAAGGCCAGGGCCGCGGATAGGGTGAGCAGCGTTGCCGCCAGCCCGGCGGCGAATGCTTTGCGGCTGAGCCGGCGCGGGATGTCGATGAGTCTCTTCGTCTGCACGGGATTTGTTCCTCGCTTCTGTGTGGATCGGGTTCGGCCTCGGCCTGGGGCCGTGTGATTTTTCAACTGTGGTTTGGCCGATCGGCCACCGCCAGCATTGTTGGGGCCCGCCTCAGCCGTGGTTCGCCTTGTCGATCTTCACGAAGTTGGACCATTCGCTCAGGCCGGCGGCGTTCCGGGCCTTCACCCGGTAGACGTAGCGGGTGTCCTCCACCGTGTTGGTGTCCGTGTAGGTGGCGGCGGGGCTGCCCGTGTCATCCACGTACACCTCCAGGTCGCCCTCCCCCCACTGCGGCCTCCGGCGCAGCACCTGGTAGCCGGTCACCGATTCGTCCGCCGGGGCGGTCCAGCTGAGCGTGATGGTCCCGTTGTCGTTGATGGTCCCGGTCAGGCCGGTGGGCGCTGGCGGCGGCTCCGGGCCGCTGATGGTGGTTGAGATCTTGTTGGAGAGCATCTGGCCGTGCCGGGTGCAGACCGCCCCCGGGTCGGCGCAGCCGGTGGTCCTGGGCAGGGTGACGGTGACGTCGCCATGGCCGTCGGGCTGGACGGTAATCTCCCACCTCAGGTCGCTGACGTCGTCGTCATGGTCTCGGGACCGGTCCCGAGACGGCGGTGCAGTTCCGCCCACGTCAGCCCCGACTCCCGCTGGAAGCGCGCCAGGCGCTCCGGGAAGTCGCTGGGGAACTGGGTAGGTGATTCTGCTGTGGTCAGTGTGTTGTCTCGGCACTGTGCCGGTCCTCCCACAGGACGCATTGGGACTCTCCCATACGGGCCCGCCGGTTCCGGGCGGAGCCGCCGCCCCGCCCGAACTTCCGTGTATGGGGACTTTCCCGCCCACCTACCCGCCCAGCCCGGAGACGGTGAACTCCAGCCCGTTGGACAGCTTCCGGCCGTCCCCGGTGCAGATGGCCCCCTGGTCGCCGCAGTCGGTGGTCACCGGCAGCGCCACGGTCACGTCCCCGTTGCCGTCGGGCTGCACCGTGATCCGCCAGGGGATGTTGCTCTCGGGGTCCGTCTGGAGTCGCTGCGCCTTCTTGACGGCCCCGCCCGTCACGGTGAAGGCGTGATCCCGCAGGGTCCGGTAGCTGAAGTCGGCATGGGGCTCCTCGCTGAACCGGATCTCGAAGGTGAACTCAGCCGAGCCGTCGTGGGTTGCCGGTGCGGCGGTGGTTACGCTGACGGTCAGGGTCGGCGGGGCCGCCACCGCCTCCGTGGCTTGGCTGGTCAGCGTCTCCTCGTTATTGGCGTCGTCGGTGAAGGTCGCCCTCACTTTTATGGTCTTGCCCTCGTCGGCGGTGCCCAAGGTGTAGGTAGAGCCCGTGGCGCCCTGAATGTCGGAGTCAGAGTTCCCATCGTTCCGCACCCACTGGTAGGTGTAGGAAACTCCGGTAAGGCCGTCGGCGTCGGATATCCCCGACGTTGAGGCCGCGAGCGTCTCGCCCACCCGCACGGTGCCGCTGAGCGTGGGCGCGCCGGTTGCCGGAGTGTTGGCAGCAGGAGCCGCCGATACTGTCGCTGTCGCGTCGCTGGTCAGAGACTCGTCGTTCCCCCCGTCGTCGGTGAAGGACACCCTCACCTTGATGACCTTGCCCTCGTCGGCGGCCGCCAGGGTGTAGGTGGAGCCGGTGGCGCCGGATATTGCCGTGTCGTCGGCCAGCCACTGGTAGCTGAAGGCCGCGTTGTCCAGGCCGTCCTCGTCGGCGATGCCGGAGGTGTCCGCCGTCAGCGTCTCCCCCGCCTGCGCCGTGCCGCCGATGGTTGGGGCGCCGGAGGCCGGGTTGTTCTCAGCCGGCGCCGCCGCCTCAGCTCGAATCTCAACCGGCTGGGACGCCTCAAGGGGGTAGCCGAAGGGGTCCACCCCCTTCACCCGGTACACGTACAGCACTCCAGCCTCTACCTCCGTGTCGGAGTAGGTGTTCCCCGGGGCCTGAAGGTATTTGACGAGCACCAGGGGCTCGGCCTCGCCCAGCTCGGGACGGTTGCGCAGTATCTGGAAGGTTGACGAGTAGGGCCAGCCCACCGGCAGCTTCCAGGTCAGCGCCACCGCGCCGTCCGATGCGGATGCGCTCAGTGCATAGGGCCGCTCCAAGCGGGCCAGCGCGCTGGTCAGCGATTCCCGGTGGCCGTCGTCGTCGGTGAAGGACACCCTCACCCTGAAGGCCCGGCCCTCGTCGGCGGGAACCAGGGTATAGGTGGAGCCGGTTGCGCCCGGGATATCCGTGTCGGCGTTTCCGTCGTACGACACCCACTGGTAGCTGAAGCTGGCGTCCTCCAGGCCGTTCTCGTCGGCAATGTCCGAGGTGTCCGCCGTCAGTGTCTCCTCCGCGTGGGCGGCGCCGCTGATGGTGGGCGCTCCGGTGGCAGCCGTGTTGGGCGCACTGTCCTGTTGCTCTGACGCCCGGGCCCGGGCGGTCTCCGTCCGCTCGGCGGATGCCGGGCCTTCCCCGGCCCCGTTGGCGGCGATGACGCGGACCGCGTACTCGGTGTCCAGCGCCAGGCTGGTGATGGTGTACGACGTCCCGGTGGTGGTGGCGGAGGAGACGTCGGCCTCGGTGTCCCATCTGCCGGTGACCAGCTTCCACTGGACCCGGTATCCCGTCACCTCGGAGCCGCCGTTGGATTCGGGCTGCTGCCAGGTGGCGGCCAGTTCGCCGGTGCCCCCGGTCTGCACCTGCAGGGAGCCGGGCGTTCCCGGGAAGGTCGCCGCTACGGCGGCCGTGGCCGCGCTGGTCAGCGTCTCCTCGTTGCCCGCATCGTCGGTGAATGAAACCCGCACCTTGATCGTCCTGCCCGCGTCGCCTGGCTGGACCACGTAGGCGGCGCCGGTTGCTCCCGGGATGTCCGAATCCGTGGTTCCGTCGATGGACACCCACTGGTGGCTGAAGGTCGCGTTCTGCAGCCCGTCGGCGTCGGCGATTCCCGACGTGTCGGCGCTCAGCGTCTCGCCGACCTGGGCCGTGCCGGTGATGGCAGGCGTTCCGGTGGCCGCCGTGTTGGCGGCGGTCTGTTCCTGGATTGCTGCGGGGCCGCGCACGAATACCGCCGCTCCGATCAGGAGCTTTTTCTCGGAGGCGGTGCAGACGGCGCCGTCGTCGCCGCAGTTGTCCGCGACCGGCAGCAGCAGGGCCACCTCGTCGTTGCCGTCGGGCTGGACGGTGATCTCCCAGCGGAGGTTGGAGCCCGGGGTGGTGCGTCTGACGCTGACGACGTCGCCGTTGGTCACGTCCAGAACGTGGTCCCGCACGTCCTCGAAGCCCAGGACCGGTTCCTCGCTGAAGTAGATTTCGAAGCTGAAGGTGCTGGAGCCGTCGTGCTGGCCGGGCAGCGTTGCGCTGTCGAAGGCCCCGCTGAGGGGGGTGGCCGCCAGCACCAGGACCGCGGCGCTGGTGAGGGTTTCGTCGTTGCCCTCGTCGTCGGTGAGGGCTACGGTCACTGAGACCTGGTAGTCCAGGTCCTCCTCCTGCAGGGTGTAGGTTGCGGCCGTGGCGTCAGTGATGTCCGTGTTGGTGGAGCCGTCACCCCGGTTCCACTGGTAGGAGAAGGTGGCGCTGGTCAGCCCGTCGGGGTCGGCGATGTCCGACGTGGTGGCGCTCAGGGTCTCTCCCACCCTGGCGGCGCCGGCAATGGCCGGCCTGCCGGTGGCCGGGCTGTTGTCGCCCTCGGCCAGTTGCTGGCTGGTGGCCGGGGTGTCCGTCACGAAGCAGAAGAGGTCCACCGGTTCCGACCAGGTGCTCCATCCCTCGGGGTTGAAACGGGCTCTCACCCGCACCGACAGCGTGGAACTCTTGTGCAGCTGGGCGGTCCCGTATATGTAGCCCTGCGTCCTGCGCTCTACGGTCTCGGCGCCGAACTGGTGGGTGAACTCGCCGGCGCCCTCCCGGGTCTGGATGTCGGCCTGGTACTCCCTTGCGGCTTTATCCTGGACGTCCCAGAAGATCCTGAAGGTGGCGGGGGCCATGCAGGAGTTCTCGATGACGTTGATGTTGAGATGCTTCTGGTCCGGGTGGAAGGCGACCGAGTTCAGGCGGTCGGTCCAGGAGGCGTGGAGCGGGCCCAGGTCCAGGGTCTCGTTGCCGTCGTCGGAGGGCGGTCCGTACCTGAAGTCTGCCTGGGGCACTGCGCTGGCGGTGGCCCATTCACTCCTGCCGACGCTGTTGACGGCGGCCGCCTGGACCTCGTAGGGCTGGCGGTTGTCCAGCCCCTCGATGGTCTGGTTGTAGAGGATCCTGGGGGTCTGTTCCACGCTGACGCTGGTCGCGTTCCGCCAGGAGCGGGAGGACCCGTAGGGGCGGTACCTGGCGTCGAAGGAGGTGACGGGGGCCCGGGGGTCCTCGACGGGCTTGTGCCAGCTCAGGTAGATGGTTTGGTCCCCTGCCACCGTGTCCAGGTTTTCGGGCATCAGGGGCATGGAGGGCGGGCCCATGGGTGTGGCGGTGAACCTGGCCGCCTCGGATTGTTTGGCGCCCTCCAGGGCGCGGACCTCGATGACGTGCTCGAAGGTGTTGGCCAGGTTCCTGACGGTGAAGGTGGTGGTGCGGGCGTTGCTGCCTGGCATGGTGGTCCAGTCCGGGTTCCAGGAGACGGCGTCGTCGCTGCTGACCCGGTACTGGTAGCCGGTGATGGCGCTTCGCTGCGGGTCGTCCCAGGTGATGGCTATCCGCCGGTCGCCGATGGCGGGCTGGACGTTGGCCGGCGGCACCAGCGGCATGTTGTAGGAGTAGACCTTGTTGGCGACGGCGTCCGTGACCCACATGATGTTGCTTCCCGATGTGATGTCTTGGGGGTTGCTGTTCCCTGCCGCGTTGAGTGTGTTGAAGTCCCGGCCGGCCTGTCGGTCGCCGTTCTGCAGGGCGTAGGCGTACAGCTTGTTGTCGTCGGAGTCGACGACCCAGACGGTGTTCCCGTCGGACCAGATGCCCCTGGACTCAGTGTTGCTGGAGGCCAGGTCGAATTCCTGGGATTCCTGGCGGACTTCGCCATCGAGGCTGTAGGCGTAGAGCTTGTGGTCGATGTTGTCAGCCACCCACATGGTGGCCCCGTCCGACCAGATTCCGCCTAGGTTTGCGTTGTCTGCGTGCGGTTCGATGTCCTTCGACTCCTGGCGCATGCCGTCGGAGAGCCGGTAGGCGTACAGCCTGTGGGTGCCGAAGTCGGTGACCCAGATGGTCTGGCCATCAGTCCACAGATAGTATCGGTCCAAGTTTGCACTAGAGGTGAAGTCCCGGCTGGGGAGGCGTGAGCCGTCCCGCCGGTATGCCAGGACGTTCGTGGAGAAAAGGGATGACACCCAGAAGATGCCGTTGTGCTCGGCGATGCCTGTGGGTGGGTCATCAGTCGTGGTGGCCAGCCCGTCCAGGTCGTTCCCGGCGTTCCAGCCATAGTCGTCGGCGACGCCCCGGTTGATGCTGACGGTGTAGTCCTGGGTGGTCCCGTCCTCGGCGGTGACCGTGACGGTGACAGGGTTCCGGCCGACGGACAGGTCCACCTGGTGGCCTCGGGTCCCGCTGCTGGCGTCGGTGCCGCTGTAGGACACGATGGCGTTGGCGTCGTTGGTGGTCCCCGTGACGGTGGCTCGTGTGACCGTGCTGTCGACGCCCAACTGGTAGGAATCCCGCTCCGCGTCGAACCCGATGATGTCCTTCGGGCTGACGGTCAGGGCGCTGAGGGTGCTGTCGTCGCTGAGCAGCAGGTTGTAGGAGTAGACCTTGCGGTCAGCATGGTCCAGGACCCACATGGTGGTCCCCTTGGACGTGATGCCGGCACCGGCATTATTTCCGATTCCACGGAGCGTGTTGAAGTCCAGCCTGCCCCTCCGCTGTCCGGTTTCCAAGAAGTAGGCGTAGAGCTTGTCGTCAAACAGGTCGTTGACCCACATGGTGTACCCGTCGGACCAGATTCCCGTGGGGTGGTCGTTGCTGGAATGGAGGTCGAACTCGTTGGACTCCTGGCGGGCCCCGCCGGCGAGGGCGTAGGCGTAGAGCCTGGTCTGGTTCCCGTCGAGCACCCAGATGGTCGTCCCGTCCGACCAGATTCCGGCGGCAGCGATGTTGTCGGCGTGCAGTGTGATGTCCCTGGAGTCCTGGCGGTTGCCGTCGGAGAGCCGGTAGGCGAACAGCTTGTTTCGTATTGGGTCGCTGACCCAGATGGTCGTCCCGTTCGTCCAGAGATATGATGGCTAGGGGTCGTCGCTGTCCAGGCTGATGTCGCGCGAGGAGAGGGGTGACCCGTCCTGCTGGTATGCGGAAAGTGTTCGGGAGCCGGTGGACGAGATCCAGAAGATGCCGTTGTGTTCGGCGATGCCTCTGGATCGGTCGCCTAATGCCAGTTGCGGCAGCCCGTCCAGGTCCTAGTCGGCCTTCCAGCCCAAATTGTCGGTGACGCCCCGGTTGATGCTGACCGTGTAGGTCTGGATGGTGCCGTCCTGGGAGGTGACCCTGATCGTGACGGGGTTTCTGCCCGCCGACAGGTTGACCTGGTGCCCCTCGGTCACGGCGTTGGAGTCTGTCGGAGTGATAAATGCCATGGCGTTGGGGGCGTTGGGGGTTGCCGCCACCGTGGCCTCCGTTACCGTGCTGGCGACGCCGACCTCGTAGAACTTCTCTTCCGGGTCGAACCTGACGATGTTCTTGGGGGCCACCGTCAGGGCGCTGAGGGTGGCGTCGGCCGCCACCTGCTGGGGTGTCCTTGCAGCCGGAAGGTTGTAGGTGTAGGTCTTGCTGTCGCCCGCGTCGTTGATCCAGATGGTTTCCTGGCTGGCCCACATGCCGGAGGGCGCGGTGTTCCCGGCGTTGACCAGCGTGTTGATCTCCTTGGTGACCACCCGGCCGCCGTCCTGCAGTTCGTAGGCGTACACCTTGTGGTCGGTGGCGTCGGTCACCCAGATGGTGGCGCCGTTGGACGCGATGCCGGCGGGGTCCGTGTTGTCGCCGTCCAGGTCGATGTTCTTGTCGTCGTCGGGTTGCCTGAGGGCCAGGTTGTATGAGTAGAGCTGGTGGTCGGCGGAGTCCGCGACCCAGGCGGTGACGCCGTCGGACCAGATGCCGGTGGGATCGCTGTTGGTGCTCAGGAGAGCGAATTCCCTGGAGTTCTGCACGGCGCCGTCGCTGAGCCGGTAGGCGTAGACCAGGAGGTCAACCGGGTCCACCACGAAGAGGGTGGTGGCGTCGGCCCACATGTAGGTGGGGTTGCCGTTGTCGCTGTCGGGCGTGATGTTCCGGGTCGCGTCGGGGAGACCCAGGTAGTTGAAGGCGAATATGTCGAGGTCGTTCTCGGTGGTTAACCAGAACCTGGAGCCGTCGCTGGCGATGCCGGTCGGGACGAACAGCTCGTGGGTGATGAACCCGTCCAGGTCGTCGGACGCCTTCCAGCCGAAGTCGGCGGCGACGCCCCGGTTGATGCTGACCGCATATTCTTGGGTGTTGTTGCCGTCCTCGGCGGTGACTGTGACGGTGACATCGTTCCGTCCGGCGGACAGGTTGACCTGGTGGCCGGCGCTGGAGGAGGCGTCGGTGCCGCTGTAGTCCACCCTGGCATTGGCGTTGGCGGGAGTTCCCGTGACCGTCGCCTGGGCGACCGTGCTGGCAACGCCGACCTCGTAGGAGGTCCGGTCGGTTGCAAAGCCGATGATGTTCTTAGGGCTGACCGTCAGGTCGGAGAGCCTGTGGTCGTTGCTGGGCGGCATGTTGTAGGCGTAGACCTTCCTGTCGCTCGAGTCTACGACCCACATGGTGCGGCCGTCGGATGTGATGCCGACAGCATGCCGGTTCTCCGCCGCAGGCGGCGTGTTGAAGTCGCGGCTCGGCTGTTGGTCTCCGGTTTGCAGGTAGTAGGCGTAAATCTTCGAGTCGGTGCCGTCGCCTACCCAGATGGTGTATCCATCGGACCAAATCCCTGTGGAATGGTCGTTGCTGGAATGCAGGTCGAACTCCTTAGTTTCCTGACGGGTCCCACCTTCCAGGGTGTATGCGTAGACCTTGGCGTCGGTACGGTCGACGACCCACATCGTTTCCCCATCGGACCAGATACCGCTGGGTCTGCCGTTGTTGGTATGCAGGTCGAACTCCTTGGAGTTTTGGCGGCTGCCGTCGGAGAGCTGGTAAGCGTACAGCCTGGTGTCTTCGCCGTCGGTGGACCAGAGCGTCTCGCCGTTTGTCCACAGGTATATCGGTTGGCCGTTGCTGCTGTGTGTGCTGATGTCGCGGGCGGGGAGGCGGGACCCGTCCTGTTCGTAGGCGAGGATATTTCGGGAAAAGGCGGACGAGATCCAGAAGATGCCGCCGCTTTCGGCGATACCTGTGGGCGTGTCTCCCAAACCGGCGACGACCCCCAGCACCAGCCCGTCCAGGTCGCCTTCTGCCTTCCAGCCGAAGGGTGTGTCCACCCCCCGGTTGATCCTGACCCGGTAGCTCTTGGTGCTTTCGTCCTCGGCGGTGACCGTTACCGTAACCTGGTTCCGGCCCGCCGACAGGTCCACCTGGTGGCCGACGGCCACCGGGTCGGCGTCGGTGCCGCTGTAGGAGACCCTGGCGTTGGCGTCGTTGGCGGTCGCCGTGACGGTGGCCTGGGCAACCGTGCTGGCCACGCCCACCTCGTAGGCTGTGCGGCCGGCATCGAACCTGAGTATGTTCCTGGGGCTGGTGATGAGGGCCGACAGGGTGGCGTCGCTGTTGCGCTGGTCCTGCAGGTTGTAGGAATAGACCCGGTCGTCGTCCTCGTCGGTCACCCAGATGGTGTCTCCCTCTCCCCAGAGACCCCGGGGGTTCTCGTTACCCGAACCGCTGGTATCTATGTCCTTTGAGGAGTCCCGGTCCCCGTTGGAGAGGGTGTAGGCGTAGAGCTTATCGTCCGCGTGGTCGGCCACCCAGATGGTGGTGTCGTCGGACCAGATGCCGGCCGGGTCGGCGTTGGCTGAGTCGAGGGTGATGTCCTTGTCGTTGTCATCGGTTCCGTCGGACCTCTGGTATGCCTCCAGCTTGTCGGTGGTGTCGTTGACGGCCCAGAAGGTCGTCGAGTTGCCCCACACGCCCCGGGCCGAGTTGGCCAGGGTGATGTCGGCGCCGGTGTTCCGGTTTCCGTTGGACAGGGTGTAGGCAAAGAGGGTCGTGCTGGCGCTGTCCGCCACCCAGAGGGTCGTTCCGTCTGACCAGATGCCGTTGGGGAAGGTGGAGCCGGTGGTGTCGAAGTCCTTGGTGTCGTCCCGGGTCCCGTCCCGGTTGTAGGCATAGACCTTGTCGTCGTCAAAATCGGATATGTAGAAGGTGCTGCTGTTGCCCCAAATGCCCCGGGGGCCCCGGTTGTCGGCGGCGATGAGGCCGTCCAGGTCGTCCCCGGCCTTCCAGCCGTACTGGGCTTTGACGCCTTGGTTCACATTGACCGTGTAGTCCTGCGTGCTGCCGTCCTCGGCGGTCACCGTGATGGTTACGGGGTTCCGGCCCTCCGAGAGGGCCACCTGGTGGCCGTCGGTGACAAGGTCAGCGTCGGTGCCGCTGTAGGCCACGGTGGCATTGGGGTCGTTGGGGGTGGCGCTTACCGTGGCTTCGGCCACGTCGCTGGCCACTCCCACCTCGTAGCTGGTCCGCTCGGCGTCAAACCCGATGATGTCCCTGGGGCTGACCGTCAGGGCGGAGAGGGTGGCGTCGGTGCTGGGGGCTTCCGGCAGGTTGAACGAATAGACCTTGTCGTCGGTCCCGTCCACTATCAGCATGGTCTCATCGTCGGCCCAGATGCCGTGGGCTCCATCGCTGCCGGCGGCGACCACCGGGATGTCCCTCGAAGTATCTCGGGAGCCGTCGGAGCGCTTTATGGCCCGAACCAGGGTGATGAAGTCATCACCGACTCCGGGTGCCGCGACCCAGATGGTGGTGTCGTCCATCCAGAACCCAGCGGGGTTGGTGTCATTGTCATTCCATGCGAAGCCTGAAAGGGAAAGTTCCTTGTCCATCTGGCGGAGCTTGGTGACGCGGTCATAAGCGTAAAGGTGGCTGTTCTCGGAGTTTGCAACCCACATCGTGGTCCCGTCAGACCACATGCCGAATGGACTTAAGTTGCCTGCCGCAGTCAGGTTCTCGAAGTCCTCGCTGGGCAATGGGGTACCGGTGGCCAGGGTGTACGCCCTGAGGGCGGCAGCGATGGATGTGGATTCCGTCGCCCAAAGGGTTGTGCCGTCGGACCACATGTCGACTGGATTGGCGAGGTCGATGTCGAAGTCCTTGGTGGTGTCCCTGGCTCCGGTGCTCCGGCTGTATCCGAAGATCTTCTTTGGCCTAGCTTGGTTTAGCACCCATGCGGTGGTGTCGTTGGCGTAGATGCCGGCAGGAAAGTTAATTCCCGCGGCGATCAGCCCATCCAGGTCGTCGGATGCCTTCCAGCCGGAGGGCGTGGTCACGCCCCGGTTGATGCTGACCGTGTAGTCCTGGGTGCTGCTGTCCTCGGCGGTGACCGTGATGGTTACCGCGTTCCGGCCCTCCGAGAGGGCCACCTGGTGGCCTGGGGTCACGTCGTCGGCGTCATCAGGCGTGTAAGCCACGCCGGCGCCTGGATGGTTGACGGTTGGAGTCACCGTGGCTATGGCCACGGTGCTGGCCACGCCCACCTGGTAGGAGGTGCGGTCTGCGTCGAACCCGATGATATTCTTCGGGCTGACGGTCAGGGCTGACAGGGTGGCGTCGGTGGAGGCCTGGGCCTGGGTGGGCAGGGGGTACGCGGTCAGGCTGACGGCGATTGCCAGCAGGACCAATGCCGCGGCGGCAGCCTTTAGCAGCTTGTTGGGGTTGCTCCGTAGTTTTTGCATATTCCTCGTAACCGGCGCTGTATTTGAGAAGAGTCGATTGCAGGATTCAGGCCAGGGACTGGACCTGCGTTCCAGTGTTCAGGGCCGTCCCGGCTACCTGCCCTGGGGCTGGAGACGGTTTCGCTTGCTGGCTCACCTGGAGCCCTCCGGCGGCACGCCCGGGGGGTCCGCAAGACCCTGGCGCCGGATGTTCTCCGCTGCGTTGACCTCCGCGTCCGCGGTGTGGCCATAGGCTGTGCACCCGAAGATGTTCCGGTTGAGCTGGTCCCGGTTCCCGCGGGTCAGGCTTGTGTGAGGAGCGGGGACCGCCATGAAGGTGCGGCCTTGCGGGGCGGACCTGTGCTCCAGCCTGGGCCTGATGGAGAGCGGCTTTTGACTTTGAAATCGCCTCTATTCTGCCTCCCGCTGCCCGGTCCCCGTTTTGCTCCAGTGGCAACTCCGGGTTCCATGCCAGAGCCCGGTCTCCGCCATCACGGACGAGAGGCCCGGGGGCGTCCTGGGCGTGGGCTCACGGACGGGCCCCCGTGACTCCCCTGGGCCAAGTGTGTGTTTAATCTTAGGGGTGAGTGTGTTTATATCATCGTCATTGTGCGTTTACAAGGCGCAGGCAATGCAGTGCGTCTGGTCCATGCCGAAGGGGAACCCTCCCCGTCCTGGTACGGCTCCTGGGCGCCCTGCTGGCCGTGCTCTCAGACAGCCTTGAAGTCACGCGGGGTCGTGTGGGACACTCCGGTCTGGCGCGGGCGGCCCGGGGCCCCTCAAGCCACCGCCCGCCGCACTTGTCCCGCCCCTGTGAGATCTCCCCCTCCCATCGCTCCTGCCGGTCCACCCTGGGAGCTCCCGCACCCTGGCGAGGGTATTCCGCTGTGTGGTAAACACACATCTAGGCGGTTGTTTTGACATCTTGTTGGCTCCGCCATCCCGCAGTAGATTGATTGCAGTGTCTCGCTATCCGCTTGGAGCTACCGGGAAAACGCCCAAAACTTTCATGTACAAGGGGGCTGGAAAAATCCTGTGATGAGTGCGGTCCACATTGCCGCCAGAAGATTCCTGGTGCTGTTCGGAGGTGTCGAAGGGAGCGTTCCCGAGGAACTGATGCACGCCGCCAGGGTGTCGATGTGGATCCGGTGGTCTGCGCTGGCCTTCTGCCTGGTGGAAGTCCAGTACCGCATCGACTACGGCGCTCTCAGCCATATCCTGAACACCCTCTATGCTCTGGGCCTGATGGCCGTCAACGGGTACGTTTACCTCCTGGTCCGCCGCAGCGGGACCGTGAAGCCGGTCTGGATGCTGGCCCTGAGCGCCATGGACGTTGCCTCGATTTCCTTCAGCGTCTCCCTTTCCGGCGGTTTCAGCAGTCCCTACTTCCCGATGTACTACTTCGCGGTGGCGGTGTTTGCCTGGGTGTTCACGGCCCCCCGGCTGGTCATGGTCTGGACCACCATGGCGGCCGTCATCTATTCGGCGCTCAGCGTGGCGGTTGAACCGGGGATCGACTTCTCCGCCAAGGAGGAACAGGGCCTCTTCTACCGGGTCCTGTCGCTGTATGCGGTTTCCGCCGCGATGGGCCTCATCGCCGGTTTTGAGCGGGGCCGGGGACAGCGGGGGTTGGAGCGGGAGCGGGAACTTCACCGCCAGCGCGTCGAGATCTCCCAGAACATCCATGACACGACTGCCCAGTGGGCCTACATGGTCGGATTGGGCGTTGAGGGGGCGATTGACCTGGTGGACGAGTCCAATGAGCCCTTGAGGGACAGGTTGAGGCTGGTGGCGGATCTCTCGAGGTCGGCCATGTGGGATTTGAGGCTCCCGATTGACGGCGGACAGTTATTTCGGGGGGATCTGCTGGGCGAGGTCCTGGAGGCTCACGCCGCGACCTTCACCGCCATATCCTCGGTACCGGCGGAGCTGGTCCAGCGGGGACGGGAGCCTCCGCTGTCCACCATCACCAAGAGCCTGCTCTTCTCCATCGCCCACAATGCGCTGACGAACGTGATACGGCACGCGCAGGCCCGGAGCGTGGTCATCAGGCTCGATTGCGCTGAGGATCATCTGAGCCTCGCCGTCTCGGACGACGGCATCGGGCTTCCGCCGGACTTTGCAACCCGTGGGCATGGGTTCAGGAACATGCGGGCTGACGCCGAGAGGATGGGCGGGAGCCTTGAGGTCACATCGGATGGAGTCGGCGGGGGAACGACCGTGGTCTGTGTGATCCCGCACCCCGCATTCAATGGAGGAACGTGAATGACTGCTGCTCGGACCCGGGTGATGCTGGTTGACGATCACTCCATCATGCGCGACCTGCTTCGGGACGCCCTGGAGCACACCGGGGAGTTCGAGGTGGTGGCCCAGGCGGCGGACGGAGAGGAGGCTCTGAGCAAGGTGGTGGAAGTCTCCCCTGACGTGATCGTGATGGATGTGATCATGCCCGTGATGGACGGCATCGAGGCCTGCCGGCGGATTACGGACCTGTTGCCCGAGACCAGGGTGCTGATGCTGACCGCTTCCAACGAGAAGGATGCCATCGTCAGGGCCATAGCCGCCGGCGCCACCGGGTATCTTCAGAAGTATTCCGGCAAGGAACAGCTCCTGGCGACGCTGCGGGAGGTCGCTCTGGGCGAGTTCCGCATTCCGGGGAGCGCGGCCAGGCGATTGGCCCGGGCGGTGCGGAGCCCATCGACTGACGCCGGCTCCCGGTTGCTGGAGACCCTGACGGACCGTGAGAGGGAGATCCTGAGATTGTTTGCCGGGGGTCTGACCTATCAGGAGATCGGTGAGATAAGGGACAACAGCGGGTTGACGGTGCGCAACGCCGTCTCCGCCGTCCAGAGGAAGCTGGGATTCAAGACCCGGCATCAGCTGGTGCTCTGGGCGGTGCGCATCGGCCTGGTGGACGATGGCGGCGGACCCTCTTCCAACGAGGCTTCGTATTGAAGGGTCCACCTGACTGCACCGGGCCCTGAGTCGGTTGTGGAACGTGATGGTTGGCCAAAAGCCAACCGGCGTGGAGTATGGGGGTCCTGGGCGGCCGGTTGGCCGCGCAGTCGTGGTTTTCCGGCGGGCTGGCTCTTTTATATCTTTTCCGTCCCCTGATGGGGTTGTCCGCATCCGGAGAAAATGGCGAAACTCCGGCAACCAACCGAAACCCAGGGATGCCGGCATAGAATGGGAATGTGGAAAAGGCAAATGACCATATGGAGGCGCCGGCATGTTCTTCTGGAAGACTGCCTTGGTTTTGGGATTGTTCTTGTTGGTTTCGGGTCTGGCCTGCGGCGGCGGAGCGGCCCGGGAGGTTCAGGAGGCGCCCCGGGCGGCGCTTCAGCCAACGTCTCAACCAGCGCCGGCTGTTGGCGCCGGAGGTCTGGGACCTCCTGCGGCGGTCTCGCTCGATAGCGTTGTTCCCGGCCGCTCTCCCCTGAAGACCCCGGCGCTGGCGGCGGCTTCCCCAGTCCCGCCGGCTACGGCGGGACTGCCTGTGAGTCCCACGCTGGAGGCGGCGGCGGCTGAGTCCGCCAGCCTGCCCCTGGGCGGGCACGGGTTGCCATCGTATTTGAGCGATGCGGAGCGCGACTGCCTGGGTGGACAGGACATCTCCCTTGGCGTGGGTTGGCTGGCCGCCGGCGCCCCGGGCGCAGCCGGCGTTTTGCCCTGTCTCTCTGACCGTAGTCTGAACCGCATGGTCTACTTTGACCCGCAGGTGGACTCTTCCGGCATCCTGTTGGGAGCCGTGGATTGCCTGGACGAATCCCCCGTTGGGCCTGCGCTCCGTGGAGTTTTGAGCGAGTCTCCTGGCGGCGATGCCCCTGGGGCACCACCGGACCGTGTCTTGGGAATTCTGCTGTCCACCAGCTTTACGGTTGGCGAGTGTCTCACCCCCGGCGAGTACCGGGCGATGGGCCTTTCCGCCGTCTGGGACTACGATACGATGCTCTGCGTTCTTGAAGGAGCCGGGGGCTCCGCGGCGTTGGTCGATGCCATGAGTTCCGGTGTTGCTGGGGGTTTTGGGAAGGCAGTCCTTGGAATAGAGGAGTGTTGGGAATCGGGCGGCGGCGTTTTTGGAGAGCCGCTCTACGGAGGGGAGGCGGCGGCGTCCTCACCGGTCCGGGAGTGGTTGGGGGAGGACCCCGCCAGGGCCCGCCGGGAGACGGCGGACCGTCTGAGCCAGCTGTGGGCCTACAATCCCGCTCTGGTGGGCCGCATTATGGAGATGCCCTTCATGGCCAGCCACGAGCCGGCCGACACCGGCGCCGTCGCCGCCCTGGCGTACCTCAGCATCCGGGACCCGGCGTTGGTTGACTCCATCATGGCCCATTCGTCCCTGGCCGGCGGGATAACTGACGGGCAGACTCACGCGGTGGCCCTGGCCTACGGCAGCGTGTCCTTCGGAGGCAGCGCCGCCAGGACGCTGGAGCCCGGGCTGTTGCGGGTAACCAGTTTGAAGGGCCGGTTGCCCCTCTCTGGGCCCGTCAGCATCACGGTGGCGACGGAAAGTCCGGCGGAGACCGGCCATCTCCAGCCCTCCATTGAAAAATGGCTGGGCTGGCTTGAGGAGTACCTTGAAACTCCCCTGCCCACTGCCAATGTGCTGGTCCACTATGGCCATGGGCTTCCATCGCCGGCTACGGGCGGCAACGTGGGCGTGAGCATCATCCACCCGCCGGGGTACGCGGCGCCGGCGAATTTCCACTGGACCCAGCACGAGCTGGTCCACTACTGGTTCATAGGGAACGAGGGCTGGATCGACGAGGGGCTGGCCCAGGCGCTGACCAGTTTGATGGAAGCGGACGGGTCGGGGGTTACACCCTCTCCTCGCAGCCGTCCGTGCAGCGGCGGTGGGAAGATTGTGGATACCATCGGCGCCACCCCTCGGGGTTCGGTGGCTGACTGGTGCACCTATAATCTGGGAGAGCTGTTCATGCTCACTCTTTACGATGAGGGAGGCCCTGAGGCGTTTCGCCGCGGCGCCGGCGCGTTGGCGGCATCTGCCCAGGCCAGGGCGTACCCGCCCCTGGGGCTTGAGGACGTGAGAGCTGCCTTTGCCCACATGCCGGAGGCTCTTGGAGAGGCTGAGCGGCGTTGGTATCACCGCTAGTCATTTTTCCCGGGGTCCCTCAAGGCTGTTGTCCTGGCTGCTCAGCAGGACGAAAGCCCGGTCACCGTGGCGGCCGGGCTTTTTCCACGTTGGTTCAGGGTTCCTCAGTCAACTCTCAGGGTTGCCGCCATCCACCCGCTGGCGGAGCCATCTTCGAAGACGCCCCGCACCCGAACCGTGTACTCGTGTTGCACTCCCACGGCAATGATGGCCGTTGACCCGTTGACGAAGGCCCTGATGCCGTAGGAGGAGTCTGGGCCGGTGATGTCGTCCCAACCGGGGTTTGCGCCGCCGGTGCCGACCTCAAGCTCGTACCGCACGGCGCCATCGACGTCCGTCCAGTCGAGGAAGCCGATGTGCTCGGGCATCCTGCCGGCCTCGTTGGTGGGAGCGTTGCTATCATCCTCCGGCGGGTCGTCATTCGCCGGGGGGTCGGCGGGGATGGTGTAGGTTACCTCGCTGCTCCAGGGCCCGGGGCTGTCTTCGTAGCGGGCCCTGACCCTGACCTTGTATTCCTCGCCCCGCTGGACGTCCGATACCGCGTGGAACGTCTCGGTGGGGAAGGCATTCCCGCTGCTGTCGGACCACGTCTTGTATGTTTCTGATGTCCTGGCCCACGATACCCGGTAGTCCTTGGGCCTGAGTTCCGGCTCTTCCCACTTGATGGTCAGGTGATGGCTGTCGTTGTGGGCCAGGCTCACGTCCGTCACCGAGCGGCCGGACGACTGAGCCTGCGCGCCGGGCGCTGGTCCGAATGCTGCCAGTGCCGTCACGGCGGCCACCAGCAGCGATATTGCCGCTATCCCGATTAGTTTTGTTTTCCCTCTCATCTTTACCTCCTTGTCTTTTTGGGGCGTTCTTGTTTGTCCTAGCGCCGGTCGCCGGGTGGGCGTCAGCGTAGCTGAAGTCTTCTTTATTTTACCGGGTGGATTCACTCCCGCGTTTTGATCTTTGGGCGCCTTTTCTCCACCTGCCTTGCGAAGTCTCCCTTATTCAGGAAAGCCCCGTTCCAGACCAGGCGGCCGGCTCGTGTGGTGTACATGAGGATGAAGATGCCCAACCCCGGGGCTGCTTCGCCCCGTGTCAGGCTCCAGGGGCTTTTTCCGTCTTCGGGGGGTGGCCGGTTCTGCCGCATGACGGCCTTCCTCTGGCACTGCCCGGCCCGCGGCGGGGGGAGAGGCGCGGGCCGCCTGGGGTTGCCCGGGGCAGACGTCGCGGCGCGGAGTGAGGTCGGCGGCTCATCCCTGGATCTGAGCCAGGTTTGCGGCTAGGTTGTAGGCGGACCAGCCGCCCTTGGTCCGGAAGGTCCGGGGCTTCGCAGTCTGGGTGTCCCGCATGATCCCGGATCCGTCCTCGTAGGGGTCGAAGGCGACTATCTTGTCATAGCGAACCCAGGACCGCTTCTTGCTGCCGGCGAAGTAGATATGCCTGGTCGTAAGGCCCAGCAGACCAGTGTCGGTGTGGACTGTCTCCTCCCACAGGGGTGGGCCTGCTCCGGAAGGTGCTGGGCCGGTAGTGGAGGCCACGGGCCACCCGGATGCTGACTCCGTGGGAGGCGCCGCGGCGTTCCCGGCGCACCACCGTCTCCAGGTAGTCCACGTCCTGGATTACCCAGAGGAGTTGCTCGGACTTCATGAGGTTGAAGGGTACGGGGCCGTTCACCCGCTGCCTTTGGGGGATGACGCCCCGGGTTACGTCCCGGATCACTGCGGCCTGTACGAGGCTGGTCTGGACGCCGTTCCGGTCCAGGTCCTGCTGGGTCAGGCCGAAGTGACCGGCGTATTTCTCCAGGGCGTTTTGTTCGTCGAGGGATAGCAGTCCGTCCTCCAGGGTTCCCTCGACGGCGGCCTCCCAGGCGCGGATGAGGATCCTTCTTCGCTGGTGGAAGTCCAGGCGGGCTTCCTGCAGGGCGTCTTCCAGGTCCCTGAGGTGGCCGTCCCCGTCCCGGACTGAGGTGGCGGCCAACCTGGCCTCGCATCCTGGTGAACGCCGGACTGAACAGTCCGCGGCGAAGGCGCCCATCCAAGCACCGGGTGCGTCGGCAGCGGATGCCCCGGGAGGGTATGCTGATCCAGTTGGACGGTAGCTATCACCGGTGGCTGGGTGATGACGGACCTCAGTTCACGATACTGTTCGCGGTGGACGATGCCACCGGTACGGTGGTCGACGCCCTGTTCTGCGAGCATGAGGATACCAGCAGCTACTTCCGGCTGATGCAGGGCCTGCTCCGGCGCCTCGGCGTTCCCCTCGCCCTGTACACCGACCGGCGCCCGGTCTTCAAGCACAAGTCGGAATATCACCCCGCCGGCACGCCCACCCAGTTCGGACGGGCAATGGAGGAACTGGGGGTTCAAGTGATATTCGCCCTGTCGCCCCAGGCCAAGGGCCGAGTCGAGCGGGCGGCCGGAACCTTCCAGGACCGGCTGATCACGGAACTGCGGCTCTCGGGAGCAACCACCTTTGAGCAGGCCAGGGCCGTGTTGAAGCAGTTCCTGCCCAGGTTCAACCGGCGTTTTGGAGTTCCGGCCCAGTGTCCCGAGCCCGCATTCCGGCCCCTGCAGGTGGACCTGCCCTTGGAACAACTCCTGTGCTTCAAGCACCGCAGGAGAGTAGCCAGGGACAACACCGTGAAGTACCAGAGGCACACCCTGCAGCTGCTTCCCGATCCAAAGCGCCGCAACTATGCTGGGGCGGTTGTGGTGGTGCTGGAAGGACTGGACGGCCGGCTGTCAGTGCAGCATGAGAGACGCATCATTGCTGCCCAGGAGGTGCCGCCCAGTCCGGGAACTCTCCGCAAGGCCGAAGGGACTCTCCCAACCGCACCTATCCTGATTTCCGATCCCGGGCTCTCGTCAACAGCTTCGGCGAGCGCTCGCGAACTGCTGAACTCCCAGGCCGGTCCAGAAGATGACCACAGTGCTGCAGTTGGCGATGCTACAATCACAGAGTTGCAGGTAACCACATCACCGAGGAAGCCGACAATCCTGCAGAGGGAGAGATGGAAGGCGGTGCAGCAGGCCAAGCTCCAGGGATTGTCCATTCGAAGGATGGCGAGGGAGTTGGGAATTCACAGAGACACGGTGAGAAGATACATTGATGCGGAAAGCCCGCCGACGCGCCGATCGCATCCACAACCTCGCCATCTGATACCATCGCAGACCAACCGAGTGACATTTCTGCCGAACACTTAGACGGACATTTATCCTGAACAGAGACAGCCGAATGTCAGTCGGTTAATCCGCCTGCGTGGTCCAATTTACCTCCGCCGATTACACTTACCCTTGTTGTGAGATGGTTAAGCTGTTCCCCAAATATGGTTTGCAGGTGACGTGATGCTTAATTTTCAGTTGCAGTCCTTGGGCTCCACCGTGCGGAGGTTGCGTCTCCAGAGGGGTTTCGAGCTTGACGACTTGGCCGGGATGCTCGGTGTTCCGGTGTCGGATCTGGAACGGTTGGAGAGAGGTGAGCTAGACCCTCCGTATTCCTTGTTCGTGCCAATCTGCGGCGCTTTGCGTGTCGATATTCCTTACTTGTTCGGCGGGACTCGCTATTTGCCTTTCGACTCTGAGCCAGTGGACCGCGGCATCAATTTGTTGTTCAAGCATGGGGGCTTTGACGCTCGTTACTTTTTGAACGGTGCAACCCAAGAGGATTTGGCGCTGGTTCTTGGGAACCTCCGGGAGGGTCTTGCTTCTAACCAAGGCCCAACCCGTGCGGTAGTGGATTGTTTCTTCCTTGCTGTTCAAGTGTGGCCGGATGCAAACCCTTCGGATCTCTGGCTTTTCTTGTTGGACCGCGCCTATTGTGACCCTGCCAATCATCCCCCGGGACGAGCTCCGGGCGATATATCGCAGAGTTGGAAAAGGACTGGGGGGTATGCGTTGGAAGCGATCTTGCGAAACCACTATGGCCCATTTCTTGCTGAGAGAGGCGTTTCAGTGCGGAAACGAACGCGTAGCGAAACAGCAACATTGTTGCAGGGGGCTATCGATGATCCGCGCCTTATCCCCGATAAGGCTGACGTGGTCGTTACGCGTGTTCGAGCAGGTGGTTCGGAGGAAGAGTTGATGGGAGTGGTTCACGTGAAGACCAGCATAGCGGAGCGCCGCACAGATGACATTCCGCTAAGTGACCGTCTTCTCGAAAACGGGTATCTCGCAGCATTTTGGACCTTTGATTGCAAAAGCTTTCCGAGCGAGTGGCCGGTCAACTTGGGCGAGTATGGCCATGTTACGGAAGGCAATGTGAACGATAAGCGCGGGGATGTCGAGCAACATGGATACTTTTCAGCCTGTTTCTCCTACAACCGGAACACTGTGGAAACGATCTCTCCGGACGCTGTTTCTCGGATCCATATCTGTGATTTCAGTGATCCGAATGATGCTTTTTCTCAGTTCTTGTTGGCTCATGCCTGAGTCTCAGGCAGTTCTGCCTGCCGGGCTGCGGTGGCTATTCTTTTCCTCGATTCTTCAGCTTGAGTCCCGTCTATTTCAAACCCGATGTAAGTGCATCCCAGTTCCACAGCAGCGATTCCTGTAGACCCCGAACCTGAGAACGGGTCGAGTACTACGACTTCCGATCCCTTGATGCCGTATGCTTCAATGCATAGGCGAGGCAACTCTGTTGGGAACCTGGATCTGTGCTGGAGTCCCTCTATGTGCTCGTTGGAGAAATTCCAAATACTTGGTACTGGAGGTTTCTGCCTGAACTGGTGTTGTTCGTCCTTGGCCAATAGGTAGATGGGTTCGTGTTTCCGGTGCGGCCTCCTGCACACTCCCTCGGGCATTGGGTTTTTCTTTGCCCAGATTACTTCCCCCCGGTACAAGTATTTCGATTCAGTCAGGGCGATGACAAGCCGGGCTGGTAACATAAGAAGGTTCCCGTACTGAAGCCAGGTAGTGCCCTTCTCTATGAATGCCTTCCGGTTGAATCTTGGCTTGGTGTAAGCTGCGTTTTCCGGACTGAACCCGTTTTGGTCGGCTCCCAGCGTGCTGTACTTATAGTCGCTCTCGGTCCAGTTAACCGGGGTGTTGTAGGAGTCGCCCATGTTCAGCCACACGATTCCCTGCTTTTTCAGCTTTGGATGAATGGCAAGGAAGACCTTTTCCAGAAAAGCTAGGTAATCTCTGGGATCTTGCTCCGTTCCTAGGCCCGCCGATTTCCTCTGCCCCCAGTACGGTGGGCTAGTTACCACAATGTCGATACTTTCGTCCGGCAGATTCGGGATCAGGCTGGTGCAGTTTCCTTCGTAGACCTCGGAGTGGTCTATCGGAATGAGAGTGTCGATGGGTTCCGGCATCGTTACCTCTATTTCCCATGGTCTTCGACGTTTCACGTGATTATACCGACCTCCATAAGTTTGGGGCCAGTGGAGCCTGTCAGTCCAAGTTCGTCAACTCCACCTGTCCTTACCCCTCCGCTGGGACTGCCCCACGTGCGCCGAGCGACACCGTGTCGACCGGCGCACGTGGGGCAGTCCCTGGGATCTCGGGGTTGGCGCTAGTCCCCTGCCTGTGCCGCTCTTTCTTTAGCGCGCTGGCGAGATTTTCGGTGGTTCTCGGTGCAGACGGAGCACCGGGTCCTGTTTGGGAGCGGGATGCCGTGGCAACCTACGCAGAGCCCTAACTCCTTGGCCAAGGTGGTCCACTGCCGAGAGTACCGCCGGTTGTTCTCCCGTCGCTCTGGGCGTTTGTTCCTTTCCCTCTCATACGCGATCGGGGCTTCCCGCTTTTCTTCCTCGGTCGGGGGGCGTTATATTCTTCTTGGCATTGGGGTTGGCAAGTGCGTTTCTCGTCGGTTTCTTTGTAGGCTTCGGATCTGGAGTCTTTTTGGGCCTGCGAGCCTTGACCTTGTGCTTGCGACGGTTGGAAGTTTCCGGGATGGTCAGCGTTACCGTGAAAGAATGTGTTTTAGAGGGGCCGATGTCCACGTACTCCGCGTACACCTCCACTCCCGGGACCTCGGCATATTCCCTGAGGCAGGATAGCTGGCTGTCCCAGGAGAGTCCGTCTTCCGGGTCGTCAGTCAGAGCCCTGGCGTACAGGGCAGTTCTTCTGGGCCTGTCCATCAGGGATTTTCTCCTTCACGTAGACGCTCGGGGCATATTCTCGGGACTGCGGCAGGGTGTTACCCCTGTGTTGGCGGCTGTGCAGAATTGGGTTGTGACGCCGGTTGCATTGGGATGGTGGGACGATGTTGCCCACAGGCCCGGAGGTTGCGCAGATACCCGGGATGCCGCCAGTATGCTTCAGGTCCATTTTACGCAAGATCAGCGCCGGCCGGGGCGGGGCACGTGGGCAGGAACGGGCCCAGGCCCTCCACGCCCAGAGTCTGCTGCAACCTTCGCCGGGCATACGGCGAGGGGTTGCTCTTGCCGTTCATCAATTGGGAAAGGTATCCCGAGGACAGCCCGCTCCGGCGCGCCGGGTTTTTCCGGGACATGCGTAGTGGTGCGAAATCTTTGTAATGATGGGTGATTTGGTTGGCGGCATTACGTGGACTAGCATCAGACTGAGAACCCGGCTGGAAAAGCAATCCATCATTTCAAAGTAGTTGAACTACTAAACTAAAGCCAAGGTGGGATGTGCAATTAGGGTGAGCCCGGAATCGGGCTGCGAGTGTCGCGGGAGACTTTCGGCCCATGATTGCAGGACGGTGTGGCAGCGCCGCTTCACCTCATCCTTCCGCTTGGCTAGCCCATCGAGGAAGTGATTGACCCTCTCCTGCACCTTGACCTTGCTGCCCAAGCACAGGTTTCCCGTCGCCTCCTCTCTGGCCCAGCCCCAGATGGCCTCATCGGCGTTGAAGTCCGGGCTGTAGCCCGGCAGATTCACCAGCCTCAACGCCAGCCCCGGCGTCCGCAGATACTCCCTCACCGCCTCACCACGGTGTGCCGGCGCGTTGTCCCAGATCACGTTGAGCGGCCCAGAGTGCCTCTCCCTCAGTTGTGCCAGGAAGACGGCTGAGGTTCCGGAGTTGCTGTTCCCCTCCAGTTCCATCCATTCCACCTCGCCGGTCTCCAGGCAAACCGCCGAGTAGTAGCTGGCCTTCTCCCCATAGCGCGGGCTGCTGGAGTCCACCAAGGCCGGCTCTCCCCTGAGCACCCATTTGCCCCGCAGTTCGGCGTCCGCCCGGAAGTGGGCCTCGTTGGCGAAGAATATCTTGGCCCCGGACCGTATTGCCTCCTCCGACAGGGCGGCGTACTGCGCTACGAAAGCCTCCCGCTTGGCCTCATCCGCCTTGAGCAGATGCTTCTTGGGGCGCTTGAAGGCAAATCCCAAGCGGTGCAGATAGTTCAGGCAACTGCTGCGGCTCAAACTGACGTCAAACCGCTCCGAAACGAACTGCCGCACCACCTTCCAATACCAGTTGGACAGTTCGATGCCCGCCTGCTCCGGTAACTCCTCCACCGCTGCCTTCAACTCCGCCTGTTGCGTCTCACCAAGGGCGGGGGGGGGGAACCACCGGTCTGCTCGAATATCAAGGCTGCAGGCCCTCCCTCGCCGAAGGCGGCGGCCAACCGTCCTATGGTGTGTGGGTCCCGTTCCAGCGCCTCCGCCGTCCCTGATGCTGTCCAGCCCTGTGCCAGCAGCAAGATGGCGTACCACCGCTCCCGTTCCCTGGGCGTTGGCGCCAGAATCATCCGGCGGCGCAAGGCCTTGGCATCCATCTGCCATTGTTCCAGAAACCGCTCCATCTCCCTCACCCCATCACCAACCCCTCGCATCTTCAAAGACCAGCTAACTCGGTTCTCCCCACAAATTTACCCCATGACTCTGCGCATTTCACCTTAGCTTCGGTTTAGGAACCCTCTGAACAAGTCTGGGGCGATGTGGCATAGTACTGGTGGATAAGCCGATGCCTGTTGGGGGTAGATTGTGATGGACCAGCCGACATTTGCCGAACTGTAATTCCAGGGCAAGAAGCGCAAGACCCGGCGGGAGCTGTTCCTGGAACGGATGGACGGCCTGATCCCCTGGCAGCGTCTGGAGGAGCGAATCAGGCCCGTGTACCCCAAGGCTGGCAAGGGCCGCCGAGCCTATCCACTGGCCGTGATGCTGAGAATTCACTGTGTGCAACTCTTCTACAATCTCAGCGACCCCGGAATGGAGGATCTGCTCTACGAGGCCGAGTCGGTCAGGCGGTTCGTGGGTCTGAATCTGTCGGAAGCGCTGCCCGACGAGACCACCGTTCTCAATTTCCGCCATCTTCTGGAAAGGCACAGCCTGGGAGAGGGCCTGTTGCAGGAGATCAACGCCCACCTGGAGTCGTAGGGGCTGCGGCTCAGGGAGGGAACTATCGTGGACGCCAGCATCATCGAGGCCCCGTCGTCCACCAAGAACCGTGCCGGGGAACGGGATCCGGCGATGCATCAGACGAAGAAGGGGAACCAGTGGCATTTCGGAATGAAAGTTCACATCGGGGTGGACGCGGACACGGGTCTGGTGCACAGCATGAGCGCCACAGCGGCCAACGTCCATGACGTCACCGAGGCCCGAAATCTGTTGCACCGCGGGGAGACGATGGTGTGGTGCGACGCCGGGTATCAGGGAGTGCATAAGCGGGAGGAGAACCGGGAGTTGAAGGTGGACTGGCAGGTGGCAATGAGACCCGGGAAACGCCGGAAACTGGAACCTGGGAGCGATGAGGCGGTGGCGGAGAAGGAGAAGGCGTCGGTGAGGGCCAAGGTGGAGCATCCTTTTCTGAAGGTTAAGCGGATATTCGACTATGGGAAAGTGCGCTACCGTGGATTGGCGAAGAACACGCAGCGGCTGGCATTGTTGCTGGGGCTGGGCAACCTGATGACAGGGGAGGGTCAACTGGCGTGCTGATGCGGAGGCCAGCAGGCCCAAACCCTTCGGTAGGGCGCGTCCGGAATCGCTACAGCCCTGCCGGGGGCGAAATCACAGGGCAAAACCAACAGTAGTCCGGGCAATAGATGCCTCACATACCAGAAGACCGCCCCAACAACCAAAAGACCGGCAGAGCCGCCCCTTGTTCAGAGTATCCCTAGTAGTCCGAAATCTTTGTAATGATGAGTTGATTGGTACTGGGGCTCTGCCCTGACCTACTGGGCGCACGCAGAAATTTGCCGAGCAACCCTGCATTTCACCCGCCATATTTCTGTGCCGGTTAGAAGCTGACTATCGGCCATGGATGCCTTCCTTGGCAAATACCGCTTTATAATTCACACCAAGCGTTTAAGTTTAGAACTCAGGTTTAGGGAATCTGGACTTTTTTAACCGAGGTAGAAACGCCCAACAGCTATGCTCAGGTTCAAGAGCTTTTGGGGCCATGCAAAATCCATGAAGCTCATTTCACGCTCTATGGTCCCTTGACGACAATACACGAGGGGCATTGTAAGTCTCACGGATGGGATGATGGTGCTTGTCCGGAACTCCGCCCATATCTGGGGCTAACGTCTGCTCACGAACTGTGGAGGGTTACCGTCGCCGAATGTTCTACTGGTGGTTGCTTAGAGTATTTCTTTTAAGGGCAACGCCATGGCTGGCCCATCCTCGAATATTTGGAAACCCAAGAGGCTATACGGCCGGAAGACTGGTTCGAAGACCCAGAATAACCCGCCTACACTCCCAATTGAGAAGCATGGCCCAGTCCTGAACAGCTGGGCCTTTCTGTTGGAGGAGATATTCCCCCATGAACAACCCTCTGACATGGAAGTTCTGGCTATCCATGGTCGTTTTCTCCCTCGGAGTCGCGAACCAAGCGGTCGACCCCGTCGCGGTCGATGAAATGTGGGGGATCGGGAAGCTGGAAGATGGCCATGGAGTCAGGGCAGCGATCTACACATTGTTGGGAGCACTATTCCTGTTCATAGCCATGATTGACTCAGCCGTCCTGTCGGGGAGACGTGATGCTGAGAGTAACGTCGCGGGTGCAAGCGATGACGCGGAACACACCGACCATCGGACCAAGTTGGTCAACCGCATGCCTCTTGCGGGTGGTGCTGCAGCCACATTCCTAAACCAAAGCCAAGGTGGGATGTACATTTAAGTGGCGATGATGATCAGCTGGGTTACGCTGGTGAATCCTTGTCGTCCGTACTTGGGGAATGCCCCGGCTCCGTCGTTTGACCCCCACCATCTGCGCATTTCACCTTGGCTTTGGTTTAGTTGGTCTCCATTGGCTGCTGTCCGAAACGGACGGGAGCCCAGGCCTGTATCTCTACGTGGTGTTAGCTTTGGGAGCGGCTTTGTTTGCCATCGTGGCAGCACCGGCGACATGGGATGAGATCCGTGCTCGGCAGCGGCGAAGACGAGAGTAGCCCAGAATTTGCACCGGGCTCTCCCCATTTCTGTGGGTTTCTGCAACCATCTGGGCCGATCCAAAGCTGCCACGGGTTAACTCTCCCAGCGTGAACCGGACCTGCTGGGCAGCATCCCCGGCCTCGGATATATCCGAAAAGGGTCACAACCGGATGATCCCATTCTGAACCCCTCTCAGCTTCAAGGCGATTCGCTGCGGTAGGCCTGTCCACAACTGGGCGGTGTTGACCCTAGCCCCCGCTGCTATATACAAAGGGGATTGTCGCCGCTAAGTCTCGCGGGTCTGGTGGTCCATGTCTCCATGGAGGCGTCGAGGCCGTTATGAAAACATTCGCCTTGCGATTGTCTTGGCGGGCGTAGTGGCGGTGGGCGGGGCTAGCCCTGCGGACCTCCCTGAACGCATGACGCCGACACGTATGGCAGTGCCTCTGCTACCTTTAAGTAGGTGCGATGGACCGTTTCAATCGGACAAGTCGGTCATTATGGGGCTCCAATTGCAGCCCGTGCTCGCATTGAGTTAAAGCTTCGCTAGATTTTCCCAAACGATCCAACACAACCGCTAACGAATGACAATTCACTACGTTATGGTGCGTCTCACGATATCCAACTGGATGTTCAAAAAAACCTTTTCGCAACGCTTCCTCTGCCTTGGTTAGCAGGTCATGCTGAATAGAACGGCTAGATTTTGTTGTTAATCTAGATAAGCAAAGACCCAACCCGTGGAAATCTTGAGCGTCTGACTTGGGGTGCTCAGATGCTTTCTTAAAGCAATGTACGGCTCGTTCCCAATTCTCGAGCCGTTGTTCCATCTTGGCTAAACTTCTCCAGGTTGGCAGCCTGGTTTCATCTAAGTCCAATGCTCGCCGGAATTTTTCTCTTGCCGTACCGAATCTGTTTTCGTCTCTCTCTATCACACCCCAAGTATGGTTGAGGAAAGCGGTTTCCTTGTATGAGCTGGCGGTTTGCAATCTGCTCAGCGCTTCGCCATAGTTGCCTCCTTGGTACGACCTCCATGCAGATTCTACGAGCATCGTGGACAACTTTTCTTCTTCGGGCATAGACCCCGACGTTGGTATGAAATGGGTTACTTGGCCCAGGGCTTCCTCAATCCGTCCCTTTTCCAGTAGGTACGAACTAAAGTTCTCTTGGAGCTGAGCGTGGAAGTCAGGGTCCTTCGCTGACTCCTCTTGAACGAAGTCCGTCGTAAGCGGCAACAACGAATAGCGGTTGGTTTCTCGTTCCCTGTCGTATGTTCGATTGAGGAACGCCCGCTGGATGAGGGTTCCAATAGCGTCGTCAATCCGCATCTCGGGTATTCCGATCACCCGTCGCAATTCTGCATGAGATGGCTCTTCGGAAAACAAAGTGACAGCCAACAGCGTTAGCTTGCAATCGTTATCGAGACCATTCCAAGTAACTGTTCAGAGTTGAGGGGATGGATTAGTTAAAACTTGCTTGGGAAGTTCGGTGCGTCGGGTCGTCGGTTATGTTAAATCAGGAGGATGGAGAACAAGGTAGACCTGAGGACGGCCAGCCGGGAGGCGCTGTTGGCGGTGATTGCGCGGCAGCAGGCGGTCATCGACGAGTTGCAGCGGCGGATAGCGGCGTTGGAAGGGGGTCTCAAGGGCAAAGGGCGGCCCGGAATGCCGGGCAACAAACCGGGTGCAAAGTCAGAGCCGGCCGAGAAGAAGGAGCCAAGAAAGCCCCGGCCCCACGGCTTTAGCCGTCGGCGCACGGTGGCGGCTCACCAGGTGGAACATGTCTTGGACTCCTGTCCGGAGTGTGGCACCGGGTTGGTTGGGGGTTGGCCGCAGCGGACTCGGGAAGTCATCGATATCCCAGTGGCTCCGGTGGAGGTCACGGAGCACGTTTTCGTGACCCGGGTCTGCCCAGTATGTGAACGGCGCCGGACCCCCAAGACGGACTTGGGCGGTGGGGTAATCGGTCGGGGACGGTTGGGAGCCAACTTGGTCTCATTGATCGCTGGCCTGCGGGAAGAGGGCCGGTTGCCCCTTCGGACCATCCAATGGTATCTGGAGACCGTCCACCAGTTGCGCTTGAGCGTTGGGGGAATCACCCAGGTCCTCCACGGCGTGGCCCGGCAAGCCCAACCGGCGGTGGCCGAGGTGCTGGAACTAGTCCGGACCAGCCAGGTGGTGCACGCCGACGAGACCGGCTGGCGCCAGGAGGGGGCCAATGGCTATGTCTGGACCTTCTCCACTCCCACTGAGCGGTACTTCCTGCGCCGAGGCCGGAATAAGGAGGTGGTGGACGAGGCGCTGGGGGAGTCCTTCAGCGGGGTGTTGGTCAGCGATTTCTACGCTGCCTATAACCACTACCCTGGCCTGAAGCAGCGGTGTTGGGCTCATCTGCTCCGGGACATCCATGACCTGAAGGCCCTCTACCCAGCAGACGCCAAGCTGGCCGGATGGGCGGCGGCAGTGCATGACCTCTACGCCCAGGCCAAGCGGTTCTCCCATCCTCAGGCAAGGAAACGCCGTCAGGCCCAACTGGAGTTGGAGCGGAAATTGTTGGCCTGCTGCCGACCCTTCCTTGATGACCCAGGGGCAGTCCAGGCCAAGCTCTGCCGGCGCATCCAGCGCTTCATCAAGGAGTTGTTCGTATTCGTAGCCGAACCGGCCGTCCCCTCGGAGAACAACGCCGCCGAGAGGAGCCTTCGTCACCTGGTGACCAGCCGCAAGATCAGCGGCGGCACCCGCTCAACCCAGGGCACCAACACCAAGATGGCTCTCGCTTCCCTCTTCGGTACCTGGCGCGCCCGAGGATTGAATCCCCTCACCGCATGCCGCCAGTTGCTCACTTCCCCTCAACTCTGAACACTTACCATTCCAAGACTCGGTGAAGCAGAATTCCAAGAGATCACGTTGCGCGTCTCCCGAATCAAGTTTGTCAAAATACGAAGCCAGTGGCATTCCCGTAGCAATTCTTCCGACGGCGAGTTTCATCGCCAGCGGAATCCCCCCCAACCGTTGGATCAATCCGCCCAGGGTTTCGTCGGACTCGTTTGACAATTCGGCCGCATCAAGGTCAGAAGCTAGTTGGCGTACCATCTGCAATGCATCTTGCATCGGTAATGCGGTGAGCCGGAGGTTTCTATGGCTGCCTTCCAAGCGGGTTCGGGTAGTTGCCAATACCTTGCTTGGAGTAGGGATATCTTGCAAGAAATCGTATAGGTCGGGATCATAAACCGTTTCAAGGTTATCCAAGACCAAAAGGGTCTTGCCTATGGCAAGAATCTCTTTGATCAATGCAAGGTTGTTCTGAGATTCGCCACCTTCGAATCCGGTGACTTCCAAAATGGTATTTAGCAAAGACGGGAGATCGGAGAAATTGGGTTGAAGTTGAGCGATGCCCTGAGGATTCAGCTTTTCTGTCTTGGCACTTGCCCAAATTACGTACTCAAAATCTGCTTGGTTCGAAAGGGACTTATCCCTGACCCATTCCGCACAGTTCAGAGCTAAGGCAGTCTTACCAACCCCACCGATACCATCAATCACCGTAATCCAAGCTCGCCGATGTTCGAGGTGGTCTAACAGCTCCTTCCGTTCCTGTTCACGCCCGAAAAAGTCGGCGTAATCAGGTCTTGGGAGGTTATCTATGCATCTTGGGCCAGGTACGAATACTTCGTCGACTAAGTTTTCCAGCTCCCCATCATCTTCAACAATAGGTTCACCAGCCGACCATGATTGGAACAAGATCGGCAACTCGATCTCCATCGCTTGGAAGATGCTTCGGCAAGCTACGACAATGTCCTGGAACTCCGATGGGCCAAAAATGGGGCGATTATGGGCAGCCGGATTTCGGAATACAATCAGCTCCTCGATTCGAGTCGAGATGCCATTGGGATTCCCAAAGAATGCCTTGAAGATCTGGTTAAAGTTGTCGTTCCTGCAGATAATATCCTTGAGCTCGCCTAAGTAGGTGTAGTGGATTGGATGCTCTGCTGGTTGCAACCGGGGGAAGCGCCTCGATTGTTCCTGTTCCTGCCTCTCTCTACAGCTGACCTTAATCTGGTTGGGAACGTTCTGGTTCCACCATTGCTCACCGCAATGTTTGCGCATTTCGTCTTGCACGAACTCGCGGAGTTGCACTTCGAATAAGTCAATGACCCTACCGCATTCTTGGTTGTAATCCATTTCCCCTACTCGTCGCGTTTCAGAGATTATAACCTGGAGTTTGCGCAAATCAAGCGGCGTAAGCAAGGGAATCGACAAGTCGGTGGTAGAGAGTGGCCGGGACTTTCCGTATATCAGGGTCTGCGGCGGACAGTGAAAAACCCTCAGACGCCAGCCACAGGTGGCGGCGCACCAGAGCGATGGCATCCACGAAGGTCGGCGACGGCTTGGCGTACCAAGCCGCTGTGCGATGGGCCGAGGGTCGTTGTTGCCGCAGAAGATGGGCCGCCAGGGTGGTCCAGGAGAAGAGCCCCATCAGGATTGGCGTAGTACGGGCAATGGCTCGATCCGGCCACTGGCGTTGGGTCTCCACGCCCAGGTGAGCCCGCACCTCCTGAAAGGTGACCTCCAGTCGCCGGCGCAGCACAAACCATTCCAGGATCTGCGCCGGGTCCGCCGACGGATCGGTGCAGAGCAAGGCCTGGAGAGTGAATTCGCCCTGTGGGTCCCGAACCAAGATCCAGCGCAGGGGCGCAGGCGGCTTGCCCGAGCGGTACCAGACCGCCGTTTGCGGTCTGAGTTCCACCGTGCGGGTAGTGCCGTCGCACCAGGCTGCCGACACCTCGGTCCATGACACGGCGGGCAAGTCCAGGAGTGCCTTCAGCGCGGGCAGCCGCCGGCCTTTCAGCGGAGGCCGACCGTTCTGGCCCGTCTGACGGGGTGGCGCTGGCGCATAAAGGGCGGCGTCTAGGCGCAGGCGGGCGATGAGGGTGACGGGTTGAGCCAACGATTGGCAGCAGTGGAGCAGGTCCAGGACGGCGTAGCCGCTGTCGCGCACCAGCGCCAGGGGGCGGTGGGGTAGCCAGCGGCGCAGTTGCAGGATCATCTGGCGGGCCCAGTCAGTGAGCTTTTTGTGGCGGCGTCCGCGCTGCCGGTAGTAGCGTTCCGAGGGCGCCGGCACGGTGAGAAAGGGCAAGGCCCAATAGCGTCCCGCCCAGGGGACATGGCCCACCCACATCAGGGAGACCCAGCGCAGGCCACTGGCCTTGACTAGGTGGCTCCGGCTGGAACGCACCGCATCGCGGTAGATGCCCAGGGATTTGATTTTAGGGCCGCGGTGCCGTTCCAGGGTTTCGTCGATGCCGAAGACCAAGGGACCATCGCCCTGATCCAGGTGTTGGAGCAGCAGCATGAGCAGGATGCGGGCCGCCTGGCGGGGCGGCCACACCGCCCGATTGAGCACCTCATGGTAGCGGGCGTAGTCGAGGTGGTCGCTGCGGCCCATGATGCGCAGCGCCACGGCCACGGTGCGTTGGCCGGGGGCCAGTATCGCGCCGGCCAGCAGGATTTGGGCTTTCAGCCAGGTCGGGCTGCGAAACAGCGTGGCGAAGGGATGGAGTACGGGTAAAATGGCATCGGGCAGGGTGAGCATGGCTGGACCTTCCGTGAGAAGTGGGTTTAGGCCAGCTTACCCTGTCTTTTTAGTTTTCCTAACTTTTACGTAAAGTCCAGCTTCGATCTGGAGTTCCTTGGAGTTTTCGCCGTCGGGGTAGCCGGCTGCTTCCTTGACGTAGATGACGGCGCGGACGGGTGCTGTGGTTGGCATCCTGTGATGCTCCTAGAGGTTGGCGGTGCTGATTCCATGGTACGGGTCGGTTGGGGTTTCCCGAAGGGGCTTCTGTCATAGGCGCTGGTCCGCTGGCGGAAAATGAAAAGCCCCCGCCCTCGCATGGAGGCCGGAGGCTTGGTGGTGCCGGAGTCGTCGGCTATTTGGCCTGATCTGCGGCCTTCTTCTTTTCCTCGCTGCGTCTGCGGGATTGCCTGTGGTTCTCAGCGCAATTTTCGCACCTGGTCTGGTCCTTTATGGCCAGGTTGGGGCAGCTCACGCACTTGCTCGTTTCCTTAGCGATTTTATCTAGTTTCCGGCGATGTTGCCGTCGGTATTCCTTCCGTTCCGGGGTCTGGTTTCTGGCTCGGTCGTATTCCTCGCGCTTTGTGGGCGTTTTCTTGACTTTGCGGGTAAGGGTTGACTTTGTTTGTGTGGTGGGGTTCACCTGTTCTTGGAGAATCGCGCTAGGCTTTTCCTCCCTCTGGGTCTCCGTGGCGGCTTCGTGCCTCACTCGTGGCTTTGGAGTGGGGGTGGGGTTGTTATGACGCTTGGGGCGTGGTGGTTTTGCCGTCTGCTTTGTTCTGGCAGGCGTGGTGCGTTTCTTTTGTTCAATGTGGAAGGACCGCTGGGCGACATACCTTTTTACTCGACTTATCCCCATCAGTACTGTCTCATCAATATCTTTGGGACCAGGGATGCGAATGCTCCCGGGTCCACATTCCAGGAGGAGGGACAGGGACTGCGGCCGGGAGACACCTAAACCGATGCTGGAGAACATGTGGTCCCGACCAGGCCGCCAACGGGTCAGCCCAGCATTCTCTTCATCGCCCGCTCGGCCGCCGCCTTCATCTCCGGCGTGGCCGTCCTGCAGGGTGTCGGCGGCGAGGTCCACCTCCTTCTGGGGGACGGAGACGAGGCGGACAAGGTCAGCGAGGTCGGTGGCGGATCCTTCCAACCAGCCCGATTCGGGGAAGCTGCTGCCGTCCTCGTAGAGGACACAGTAGGAGAGGCGGGCGTCGGCGACGGCCTGCGATACGTTGTAGGAGTCACGGACTGACACAGGGTAGCGCAGGGCTATGGTCGCCTCGATGGTGCGGGACTCGCCTGCTACCTGGAAGCCCCAGGCGTTGGGCCGCGTCCTGCTCCGCCTCGGGGGCGGGTTCGTACTCGGCTTCGACGACCACGGGGGGGCGGCCCGGCGCGGTTATGAGCACGTCGGCGTGCTGGGCGGGAAAGGTCTGGGTGTTCTCGGAGAGGACCCTGCTGCCGGGCATCATGGCGCGGAGGAGGTCGCCGAGGACGTTGTTAGCGTTGGGTTCGGTCTGGTTGGGCATGGCCCGCTCCGGCGGTGGGGTGGTTGATGCCGGGAGTATAGCAGACAGTTCAAGGGATGTTCGCGGGGATGCTGAGGGGAAGCCCTGACGCTGGATTGCGGGGTTGCTCCAGCGTCGGATTCCGGCGAGTTTTGCATTTCCCTGGGACGAGGTCTCGTTGAGCCTGACGTATTGGCCTGACATTCAGAGGTCAGGTGAGAGTTACTCGGGAGTCGGCGTCCGGTCTTCCAGCGGGTGCCAGTACACCGTCCCGGACTCCACCGTCTCCGCCGCTTCCCCGGTGAACCGGGTGATGAGCCCGGCGTTCCGGACGGCCCGGTCGCAGTCCCTGCGGTCCGCCGTGAAGGAGACCTCCATCGCTATGTACCTGGTGTCGGTCCCGTCCGTCGCCAGGGACACCAGGCCGGCGTTCCGGAAGCTGCGTCCGGTGTCCCTGGGCAGGGCGTCCGCTGCCGTATCGCTCAGGTCCCTGGCGCTGAGGGTCCGGACGAACTCCAGTCCCATGTCGGACGCTATACCCGCCGCGTCCTGGACGGTACGGGTCCTGGCGAAGTCCCCTTTCAGGGCGCCGGTGTCGCCCTCTATGCGGTCCAGTCGCGCGTCTATGTTGATGTGCGTTGTCCTGTGCTCTTCGACGAAGGCGTCGAACTTGACCGGGAGCTGCAGCAGTTCGTCCCCAAGGATCTGGGCGCGCACGGCTTCCCGCCAGGCCGGGTTGTTCCGGAGTGCCTCGAGGAAGTCGTCCTGGTTGTTGATGGTCGTCATGTTGCGGATTATACCCCGTTCCCGTCAGGTTGGCTTGAGCGGTCAGTGGCATCTCTGGACTCTGTCCATCTGGTCATTTCCCGTGTCGCGTGGGGAGGCGGCGATGTGGCCTATTTTTCTGCTGCCATTTCCCCTTTGGCTGCGGCCTTCCGTCCGGCGTCGCTGCGCCTGCGGGACTGCCGGTGGTGCTCAGCACACGTCGGGCATCTTGTTTGCCCCTTGATGGCCGGTGCGGGGCAGTTCCGGCATTTGCCGCTGTCCTTGGCCTTACGGCGCTGCTCTTGGGCAAAGTGCCGGTTGTACTCCATGCGTTCGGGCGTTTGGTTTCTCGCCCGCTCGTACTCCTGGCGCTGTTCGGGTGTCTGTTTAGCTTGGGGTTGCTTGGCCGTTTCTTTCTCTTCGGGTCTGTCCTGTACGACAGGTTTCCTTGGGTGTTCAACCCTGAGGCGCGCTTTCTTCTTCAGGGCCCGTTTGGGTGATGCCAGGGCAGACCGGGGTTTGCGTGGCAGGGGGAACGTGTGGTGGAGGGTAATTCTTTTAGAGAACTCTGAGGGGGATTGAGGGGGGTTTTGGTCTCCCCGCTTCACGCGCTATCCGCCCCCTTTCGCAAAAGGGGGATCGAGGGGGATTTCGCTCACCCCGCTTCACGCGCTATCCGCCCTCTTTCGGAAAAGGGGGCCAATACCCCACCAGACACCCACTCTCCAATAGTTTCACCGTGATATCCTAAGTGGAGACTTTCCTGGAAACCCACGAAGGGGAATCACGATGAAACTCCACCTGGTTGACGGGACTTACGAGTTGTTCCGCGCCCACTTCGCAATGCCTTATACCGAGGCTCCTGACGGACGTCCCGTGGCCGCGGTCAGGGGCCTGGTCCAGACCATGCTGTCCCTGCTCCGGGAAGACGCCGTCACGCATCTTGCCTGCGCCTTCGACCACGTAGTCGAGTCTTTCCGGAACGGGCTTTTCCCCGAATACAAGACCGGCGAAGGTGTGCCAGATGACCTGAGAGTCCAGTTCGATCTGGCCGAACGGGCGATGTCCGCACTGGGAGTGGTGGTCTGGCCCATGGTGGAATTCGAGGCCGACGACGCCATCGCCACCGCAACCGCGCGTTGGGGCGATGCGCCAGGTATGGAACAGGTAGTGATCTGTTCGCCGGATAAGGACATGACCCAATTGGTCCGGGGAGATCGCGTAGTCTGCCTCGACCGCAGGCGCAGGACCGTCATGGAAGAGGCCGGTGTCCACGAGAAGTTCGGCGTCTGGCCCGCGTCCATTCCCGATTATCTGGCCCTGGTGGGCGACTCCGCCGACGGAATTCCCGGAATCCCACGGTGGGGCGCGAAGACAACCGCGTTGGTCTTGGACCGCTATCATCACATAGAACAGGTCCCCGACGATTGGAACGATTGGGAAGTGAGCCCAAGGGGTGGCAAGGCCGTTGCCGCCAGCTTGGCCGAAAGGCGTGGCGACGCAATGCTCTACAAAGAATTGGCAACCCTGCGCCTGGATGTACCCCTATCGGAGGACCTGGAGCGCCTGGAATGGCAGGGCGCCCCCAAACACGAGTACCAAGCTCTCTGCGCCGAGTTAGGGTTTACAGCCCTGGCGGACTCTCCCCACCAATGGCGGTGATGACGCTACCGGCAAGCTTCCCGGACGGCCCTGGAGATGGCCGCCAGCCTGGGGTAGTTGGTCAGATCGTCACGGAACCCGTTGGTGATGTAGGCCATCGAAAGGCCGAGGTCTGGGTCGGTCCAGCAGACGGAAGTCCCCGCTCCTCCGTGCCCGAAGGTGCGAGTGTCGTGGTTCGTTGGCGGGGCCATTCTGGGGTCTCCCAGGGAAAGCCCTAACGACCGGCGGGAAGAGCGCCCGTTGTTCGAGTCCATCCCCTCTACCTGGACCTTGGTCACCTCGGCCACCGTGTCGGCCGCCAACACCCGCACCCCGTCCAACTCTCCCCGGCCTTCCATCATGGCGTAGAACTTCGCCACGTCCCGGGCCGTCGCGATGCCTCCGCCAGCGGGCAACACCGATTGATGCACCTCGGGCCTGTTGTAGTTGATGACCTGCGAGGGCTGATCGCAGTCTTCCATAGCGTGTAACCTGGATACCCGTTCCTCCAGCGAGGGCGGAATGCCCAGGAATGTGTCTTCCATCCCAAGCGGCCCGGTAACTTCTTCACGTAGGAACCGGCTGATGGGACGGCCATCGACCCGGCGCACCAGTTCGCCCATAACCCAGCCGAAATTGCGTGGGTGATAGGCCAGCACTTTCCCGGCGGGGTAGTCCGGCCTGATGTCTTCCATCCCCTTCACCACAGTTTCCCAGTCCTGCCAGGTGTCCCAGGTAAGTTCCGGCGGGGTGTCGGGGAAGCCGCCCTGGTGGGTCAGCACATGCCTAACGGTGACGTCTTCCTTGCCGTTTCTCGCGAACTCGGGCCAGTGCTTGGCGATCGGGTCGTCCCAGTCCAGTTTGCCGCGCTCCCAGAGGACATGCACACACGAGGCCGTAAGCGGTTTGGTGGACGAAAACAGAACGAACATGGTGTCGCTCTCCACCGGCTTGCCGGCGTCGGCGTCCGCCATGCCGCCGTGTAAGTCCAAGACCAACTTGCCATGCCGGTACACCGCCAGCAAAGCGCCGGGGTGCTTTCCGCCGGAAATCTGCTCTCGGAACAGGTCCTCTACTCGCGTTATGCCTTCAGGGTCCATATGGACCATGTCCGCCGGGACTACCGTTGGAGATACCATGCGCCTCCCCTTGGTTGTGCAACAGAGTTTGCCGTTGGCCGAATTAGCGCTTCGGTCTAATCTCCCCTGCGTTCGTCGGGCAATCGGCCGGAGGCCAGCAGCCACATTCTTGCGATCTCCGGCCCCATGAACTTGAACGTCTTGCGCAACGCCCCTTGAAGGCCCGCGAGGTCGTTCTCAGGTAGCACGTCGTAGAACCAGTTGCAGAACGATCCGTGTTCGTCGCGCAGCGATTGGACGGTCCGTGCGTTGGCCACACAGGCTTCGATTTTCTTGCGATTGCGAATTATCGAGGAGTCGCTTACCAATAGGTCAATGTCCCCAGGACCCATCCCGGCCACCGCGTCAATTTTCCAACCCCGGAAAGCCTGCCTGAAGGCATCCCGCCGCTGCAGCACCATGTTCCAGGTTAACCCCGCCTGGAATACCTGCAGGCTCATCACCTCAAACAGGGAGTCGTCGTCTTGTTGCCTCTTGCCCCAGATGCTGGACGAATACCAAGTGCGCGGCGAGTCATCCCCGCCAGCGGAAGTCGTCTCTTCATGCGCGTCGTACTGTTGGGCCAAAATAGGAGGCTCCCGCGAAAGAGGCTGGATTTCGTCGATGCGAAGTGGCTAATCCGCTAACAATCTACCAGCGAGCAGATAGACCGTCAACGTTAAGTGTTCCATCCCAGGGTCTTTAGCTTGTCCATTCAGCCCGTCACCCTCCCCTTTCGCGAAAGGGGGCCAGATAGCCTAAACACGGTAGCAGGCAACCAGGTGTCCTCCTCCGTGGTCCTCCATCGGTGGGTGGTCTTCGTCGTAGCAGCGCCGGTCGGCCATCGGGCAGCGGTCGTGGAACCGGCACCGGGGGTGAGGGTCCACGGGCGTGGACACATCTCCCAATATGTTCACCGGGTCACGTTGAAACGCCGGTGATGGGACAGGCACCGCCGATAGCAACGCCCGCGTGTAGGGGTGCAGCGGATTGGACAATAGTTCCTCGGTCTCCGCCAACTCCACGATCTTCCCCAGGTACATGACCGCTATCCGTTGGCACATGTATCTTGCCACCGCCAGGTCATGGGTGATGTACAGGTAGGTTACACCCAACTGGTCAGCCAGTCCCGACATCAGGTTCATGATGCTAGTGCTGAAGGACACGTCCAGCATCGAGGTCGGCTCGTCAGCGACTACGAAGGACGGCTCGACGACCAGCGCCCTTGCGATGGCCACCCGTTGCCGTTGCCCGCCGGATAGCTCGTGCGGGTAACGGAACAGCATACTGGAGGCCGGCGTAAGCCCGACCAGTTCGAGCAGTTGGCGAACACGCTCCAACCGTTGCAGGGAATTTCCGATCCCCTGCACCGACAGCGGCTCGGCTATGGTGTCGAATATGGTCCGCCGGGGATTCATTGACTCGTAGGGGTCCTGGAATATCATCTGGACCCTGCGCCGGAACGCCTTGAGGCCCCTTCCCTTGGTATTGACTATGTCCGTGAAATCGTCGTTTCCGCCGCCCAAACTCCCGTCTCTATCCCGGAACAGGACCCTTCCTTCCGATGGGTCCAGCAGTTTAACCAACATCTTACCGATGGTGGTCTTGCCGCATCCCGACTCGCCCACGAGCCCGAAACTTTCACCCTCAAACAGGTCGAAGCTCACGCCATCGACGGCATGGACGTGGGCGGATGGGCCTCGGAACATGCCCTTCGACACCGGGAACAGCTTGGTCAATCCCTCCACCCGGACAAGCGGTTTCCCGCGTCCTCCTGTCGCCGGGGGAATGCCCGGGTCAGGAGTGTTCGAGACGGTGGTCATCCCTGGCCCTCCTCGATGATCGCGGAGTTTGCGGGACCGTGGGAGACCGGGAGAGGATTCCAACAAGCCGCCCAGTGAGTGCCGCGTTCCACTATCGGAGGCTCTTCAGTCCGGCATGAATCCGTGGCGTAGGGACAGCGAGGATGGAACCGGCAACCATCGGGAGGGTCGATCAAGTTTGGCGGCTCCCCCGGTAGAGTGACCAGTTCCCGTTTCGGACCCCTGATACTGGGAGATACGGACAAAAGAGCCGAGGTATAGGGATGTATGGGGCTGTTGAAGACATCCTCAGTTTGTCCCAGTTCGACCAACTTGCCCGCGTACATAACCCCGATGCGGTCGGTTACTTCCGCAACCACCGCGATGTCGTGCGTGATGTAGACCATGCTCATCTGAAGGTCTCGTTGAATCTCCTTAAGCCTGCGAAGGATGCGGTCCTGGACAATCACGTCCAGGGCCGTGGTGGGCTCGTCGGCGATCACCACGTCCGGTTGGCACGCCAGGGCCATGGCGATAACCGCCCGTTGCCTCATGCCGCCGCTGTACTCATGGGGATAGCGTTGGGTCAACTGCGGGTCCAGCCCCACGAGTTCAAACAACTCCGTGACCCGTTGCCGGGCGGCCTGCAACCGTAGGTCCGGCTCGTGTGCTTCAAGGGCCTCCATGATTTGGTCTCCGACTCGGTACACAGGGTCCAGGGAGTTCATCGCGGCCTGGAATATCATTGAAATCCTGCGCCAGCGGAAGTCCCGTATCCGCTCTGCTCCCATAACAAGAAGGTCATGACCGTCCAGAAGCACTTCCCCGCTGACGATCCGGGCGTTGTCCGGCAGGAGCCTCATCAGGGAGATGGCTATGGACGTCTTCCCGGAGCCCGACTCGCCAACCAGACCCATCACCTGTCCCGGCTGCAGGTCGAAGCTAACGTCGTCCACCGCCTTAACCTCGCCCTGGCGGGTCTCGTAGCGCATAGTCAGCCCGGATACTTGTAGGACCGGTCCCGCCATCTCTCGATCGTCCTATCGCCGCCGCAACCTGGGGTTGGCAACCTCATCCAACGCCCGCCCCACCAGGTAAAAGGTGCTGCACAGCAACGTGATCGACGCCCCGGCGGGCACGATCAACCACCAATACTTGGTCCCGCCCAGCAGGTACCCGGCCGTGCTGGAGGTGTGGATCATGATTCCCCAGCTCATGCGGATATTGAGCAACCCAAAGTAAGAGAGTACCGCCTCGGAAAATATCGCTCCTGTAACTGTGAACATCATGTACAGGAAGGATAGGGGCAACAGATTCGGGATAATGTGGACGAAAATTATGTGGAAACGGCTCCCTCCCGCCACTCTGGCGGCCTCTATGTAGGGCTTGACGCTGACGGCCAGGGCCTGGGACTTGAAGATAATCGACGACCCGCCGAAACCTCCCAGAATTCCTATTAGCAGCGCGAGCATGAACAAGTTCAGGTCGAACAGTGCGCTCAGCACGATCAGCAGCGACAGTCCGGGCAGCGACACCACTAGGTCGGCCAGCCGCATGAACAGGGTGTCCACGATGCCGCCGTAGTAGGCAGCGGCCGCTCCCACCGTCGTCGCGATGGTCACGGTCACTAACGCCGCGACAATGCCCAAGATGAACTCAGACGACGTACTTGACAGGAGCTGACTCAGGACGTCCCGGCCCAGGGGGTCGGTGCCCAGCGGGTGTGCCCATGACGGCGGGGCGGGCTGCTCGGTTTGGTCGAAAGCGTAACCCGTGACGGGATCGTAGGTGGTGGCGTCCCAGATGGTGGCCATCAGAATCGGGTGAGACACTGCCATAAGGGCGAATATGACTATTACCGCCAGTCCAATGACTCCGATCCGGCTCTCCACGAAGATGGTCCAACTCTCGCGAAAACCGCGAAGCGCCAGGCGCATCTTGGCCCTTCGGATTCCCGAGGGACTGTTTTCCTCGCCAAAGGACTGCTGCGAAGACTGCAGGTCTGGTTGCTGGATCAACGGTACCTAATCCTCGGGTCCAGGTAGGCATAGAGGATGTCCGCCACCAGGTGGGCGGTGAGGGCGAATATTCCAATGAACACAAAGGCAGCCATCACCAGCGGCAAGTCCTGCCCCCGAACGGCCTGCAATAGCGTGAGGCCCAGGCCGGGCCAGGAAAAGATGCTCTCTATGATGACGCTTCCGTCGATGGCGAATGCCAGGCTGTAGACCAGGCTCGTCACCACCGGCAGCAGGGCGTTCCGGGCAGCGTGCTTGTCCCGCACGACCTTCTCCGGCAGGCCCTTGGCCCTGGCCGCCATGACGAAGTCCTCGCGCAGCGTCTCCAGCATACTGTTGCGGGTCAGTAGCATGGTTCCCGCGAAGGAGATCGATGTAAGGGTCGCGATGGGCAACACCATGTGCTTCACGATATCCCAGGCCAGGTACCCGACGCCCGACATGGCCCATGCCACCGGAATGACCACCCCTCCCACCAGCAAGACCGGTAGCCACCAGGCTGGGATTGGCAGGCCGGGAATCGATATGCCCCGCAGACCTCGCGCGCCAGCCTGCTGCCATCCCAAGATGACCAACAGCACGAATCCCCCGAAAGCCCCTCCCGTGATCAACATTCGGTTGAAGATGAAGTCCGCGCTTACCGGCGCTTCCCGCCACAGCAACGGATCAAGGAATTTGCCCAGGGGGAACCATTCCATCTGGAAGGCGAAGAGCCAGATCATCATCAGGGCATACCACGGGGTGAATACGGTGGAAAGGGTCGCCCCGGAGATGGTCATACTGTATTCCAGGAACCCTCCCCGCCGCCAGGCCAGGGTCTTCCCCTGAACGAACCCAATGTAAAACGATATGACCGTGGCCGTGAGGAAGAGGACCGCAGTCCGGGGCAACCGCTCAATGATGATCTCCATCACGGACCGCGGGTAGTGGCCGAAGGAGACCCCGAAGTTGCCGGTAAATGAGTTGCGCAGGTGGACCAGGTACTGTTCTCCTAGGGGTTTGTCCAAGCCGAAATTGGCCTGAATCTGGGCCCGGACTTCAGGGGGCAGTTTGGGGTCCTGGGCGTAGACGGACGTATAGTCGCCGGGCTGGGCCTGCACCAAGAAAAAGGCCAGTGTGACGATAAGGAATAGGGTAACCAGGTTTTGTCCCAGACGCCGGGAGATGTAGGCCAGCATCTGCGCCTATCTCCCGGTCCCGGACTCGTTCGGCTTCCCGACTCGCATCATTGGGTCAAGAGCTACTTGATGGACACGGTTCCGGGCAGTCCGCTCGCTCCCTGTAGACCGCTCAGCGTGGACGTGTATGGAAACTCGAGGCGGTCGCTGCGGTAGGTCTCCAGGATTGGCGTGGTGAACAGCACCACGTATGGTAGGTCGTCGGCCAGGAACTCTTGCATTTTGAAGACCTGGTCCCTGGCGGCGTTCAGGTCCGTTTCGACCAGGAGGGCGTCCGCCAGCTTGTCGAACTCGGGGTTGGAGTATCCTCCTCGATTGAGGCCGTCCCCCTCAGCATGCCTGGAGTGGAAGAACGCTTCCAGGTAGTCGGGGAAGGTGGAAAGCCGCCAACCAAGAATCCAGATGTCAAACCCTTCCGGGTCCTTGATCTTCTCCACGATCACGTTGAAATCGGTGAGCCTGGCCTTGGCGGGCACGCCAATGTCATTCAGCCACCGCTCGATCCAGATTGCGAAAGTCGACCGCAGCGGATCGTAACCTGGCGATGGGGAAAGGATTTCCAGGTCCGGCATGGGGTCGCCGTTGGGCAGCCTGAGACCCTTTCCTTCCTTTTCGACTGTCCCGTTGGCGCTGACTACGGGTTCTTGCTCCCAGGTGAAGCCCGCGTCCTTGAGGATGCGGACTACCTCGGCGTTGCGCTCGGACCGGCTGAGTCCTTTGCCAATCAGAGCAACGTCGGGGTTGTACCAGAAGCCGTTGCCTTCTGGGACCGTGGTGTACATGGGCAAGGCCACCCCCTGGAGAACGGTGCTGCTAAGAAATTCCTTGTCTATGAGGGTCGCGACCGCGTGACGGAAGGCCTTGTTGTCCATCGGTGGCTTACGGAAGTTGAACCCCAGATACCGGAACCCGTTGCTGGGGTTTTCCAGGTTGGCCAAGTTGCTCTCCCCTACGAGTTGTTCTTGTAGGCCCCGCTGCAGCCCCAGGGGATTTAGCATGAAGTCGATGTCGCCCTTCTTCAGGGCCAGCACGGCCGTTTCCTGGTTGCCGTGTATGCTGTAAATGGAGCTGTCCACAAAGGGGCCTGTGGAGTACTCTAACGATTTCTCACCAGAGGGGTTGCCGTAGGCCGAGAAGTCATAGACTCCCGGCTTGCTCTCGGCAAAGGCCCCATTTGCGTAATGGGTGGTGGTCACGTCGGAGAAGAAATGACGGGGATTCTTGGTCTTTTCGGCAAACGCGCCCTTCTCCCACTTGCCAAATACGAACCCCCCGGCGCTGGGCTCGTTTTCGGGCACGTGCCCATAGAGCGCCTTCTGTTGCTCCACGATGTCGGACTGCTGCTTCGCCTGCTCGACGATTGGGCCCCAATAGGCTCTGGATATCATGGGCAGATAAGCCAGGCCAAATTGCCACCTTGAAAGACCCGGCTTCTTCTTGAAGAAAATCTTGAGCTTGTGTGTACCCAGGGCCTCGGCGTGGTCGAAGAAGTCGTTATCCACGATGGATGACCAATTCCCCGTTAGCTGCAGGTCGCGCACCGCATGTGCGGTGAACACCCAGTCTTCCGCCGTCACCTCGTTGCCGTCGCTCCACATGATTCCCTGCTTTAGGTCGACTTCCGTGACCCAGAGAGTCGTGTCGCCGGCGGTCTCCTCGACCAAGTCTGTTGGGAAGTCCGCCGCCGCCGAAGGTATCCAGTCGAACCGCTGAACGGATAGACCGTACAGGGCGGGCTTACCTCCACCAAGGACATAGGAATTCCAGATCGTGGTGTCGGGGCCAAGGTACGCCCAGTAGTTGGTGGTGGTCAGGTCCTCGAAGATTCCCAACTGGTACACTTGGGGGCCAGTCGAACTGCTGGCGGAGGGCTGGGAAGGGGTCGCCGGTTGGACCGCCACTTCGCGGATGACCTCCTTGACTACCTCTTTGGGCACTTCGACCCGAACTTCTTTCTCAACAACCCGGTCTACGGGCACTTCCTTTTCGACTACCCTATCAACCGGCACCTCTTTTTCGACTTCCTTGATTACCTCTCTGGTGCAGGCTACGAGGGTCAGCAAGGCCAGCAGCCCTACCAAAACGATCAGCGGATTGTTAAGGGAAACGCCACGAGACATCACATCCTCCCTGTGGAAAATAGTAGATTGACCTCTTGCGCTAATGGCCAACCCTCGATGAGGGGTTTTGGCGAATCAGACCGGGTTATCTGTTGCTTGATCCCACCGTGAACAGGTCAACAACGTTCACAAGAACGTTCACAACAGGGTTCGATAGAACGATGATACGCACCGCGTTCCGTCGTGACAAGGTCTTCACCTTATAGCGCAAGTGTGAGGGAATCCTCGAACCCCAAGCTTGGTCCGCCTCTGTCGGTCTACGACCCGGCGATGCCGTAGCGGTCGAGAAGCACCAGGATGGCTAGGAAGACCTGGCGCCGCATCTTGCCGGAGGCGGCGAGTTCGGCGTCCAACGCCTGGTAGACCGAGGCGTCGAAGGGGCTCCAGTTGGCGCGCAGGTCCCTCAGGGCTTCCTCTTCCCGCCGGGCGGCTTCAACCGTCAACTCTCCCAGGGAACGTAGCGGCTGGGCCTGGGGCAACTGCCTGGCGGAGGCGGCGATCTCCCCCAGGCGCAGGGCGAACCCGCCGATGGCGGCGGTCGCGGCGGCGCGGCCGCAGCCGCCCTCGGTGGCCATCCAACTATCGTAGTCACCGTGGAACCCGTCCCAACTACGCACCAAGCCATCATGGCCGATGGTGAAGCTGGTCACCGCCGCCCGGCTGTCGGCGGAAGCGGCGGACACCGCTCCGGCCAGGGCGAGGCCCGCTTCCCGGCGGGCCTGGTTGGTCAACCCCAACTGCTCGTCAAAGGCGGCGAACAGTCCGGGGTCCCCAGCCTGGATGCTCACCTCTACCTCCGGGGGGCCGTTGCCTTCGGGCGCGGGGGTGGGTGCGGGAGGCTCTTCCATACCACGCTCCCCGTTCTCGCCGTCTTCCTTCTTATCACCATTGGGCGGCAGACCGAACAGACCGGGGAACAGCCCGGAGGAGGGCTCCCCCGCGTCACCCTCACCGTCCTGCTGGAAGGAACCGCGCAGTCTTCGCAAGGCCGAATCCTCATCCTGTGCGGCAATAGCCAGCACGTCGGACACGTAGCGGGTGTTGGCCCCCGGCGGCAGGGCGCGCTGGGCCAGCACGATCTCCCGGTGCTGGCCGACCAGGCTGTTGAGCCTCTTCAGGCTCTCCTCGGGGGTCTGACCCAGTTGGGCGGCGTGGAAAGAGTCGTAGCCGGCTTGGAACTGGTCCCACTGTTCACCAAGGGCGCTGTGGGCGGTGACGAAGGCCGCAACCTGGGCCTCGGCGTCCACGCCGGTCATATCTTGCAGGTCGCTTAGCTGGTCCGCAACGCTTTGCCTGAGTGCCAGGGCGTTGGCCCGGGCCTGGGCCACGCCCTCAAACCCGGGTTGAAGTATGGGCGCGGCCACCGCGTTGCCAGGGCCGTTATCCTTGTCCGCCTTCCCCTTGCTTCCGTTGATGCCGAACGAAGAGGACGCTGCCTCGGGCTCCAGAGCGGGGCCGGCCTGACCCGGCTGCCAGGTGTCCCGCAGGCGGCGCAGGGAGGCTTCTTCCTGCCGGGCGGCCTCGATTAGCTGGTCTGACATGCCTCTGACCGACGGGTGCCGGGAGAGGTCGGCGGCGGCACGGGAAACGGCGTTGAAATCGCCGGAGAAACCCCGCAAGGCCACCCGCACCGAGCTTGCGTCGCAGGAGGTGAGACCCTGCCGCCAGGTGTCCAGGTCCCGGTGTACGCCGTCCCACTCTTGGGAGAGCGCGGCGTAAGAAGATGCGAACTCACTGGCCGCCTGGCCAACGCTCGCGGGCACAGGCGTGGGCTCCGGGCCTCCCTGGGGCAGGGCCCGGTCCCGGGCCGTGACTGTGGCCGCTATGTCCGGCGCGGCGGTGGGCTCCGGCGGTGTGAAGGGCTCCGCCCTCTGCTGGGCCGTGCACGCCAGGGCCAGAAGCAGGACAAAGCCCAGGGCCAACAAGCCGGTGAGCCGTTTAGTGATCATCATTCGAAACGATACACTCCTACAAGATCGCCCACCAGGCCGTCACGGAAGCCGCCAAACTGTAGCTGATCGACCAGTTTCCCAAGAGACTTCTGGGAGTCGGCCAACACCACGAGGACACTCCGGTCATCGGTCCCGTGCAGCAGCGCCACTCCCGTCCCCCCGGTGTCCATGTCGACGGTGAATGGGGTGCGTAGGCTGCCTTCTATCCCATCTACCTGGACCCCGGCCAACTGTAGGTATTGGGCCACCTCCGCCGCGTCCTCGTAGAGGCCAAGGAACACCGCGTCCCTGGAAATGTCCTCCGCCGGGGACACCGTGGAACCTGGGATGCTCTTCCCCAGGCTGGACGCCAGGTCCAGAAGCTCGGGACTTCCCAGCAGTATGTCCACCCCGCCCCTGAAGAAGTGGGGGAAGTCCGACAGCGTGAACTCCCTCTCCGACTCGGTGAGGAAATCGGCTATGTTGGCCAGGAGCCGGTTGTTGTCCAGCACCGAGTTCCTCGGCGGGACCATGAATGTCAGGTCGCCAAGGGCCAGCGCCCGGCCGTCTCCGGCCTGAACCAGGGGGTAAAAGGGTCCCGGCGACTCGGACATGGAGGATCGGGTGTTGCCGTCGGCCACCGCCAGGCCCGGCTTGGGTCCCTTGATGGAGGTTGTGGAATAGAGGGAAATTTGTCCCACGCCCCTTGTGATCTCGCTGGGCAGGAAATCCCTCACGATCACGTTTTGGAAGTTCAGGTCGTACTCGACGGTGTTGAACAGGTAATCGGGCTGAAATGACACCCCGAAGCGGCCCGCCAGGGTGTTGAGTTCGTTTCTCCGGGTGGTGTCCCCGATCAGGAGTAGCTTTCCGCCCTTGCGGGCGACGAACTCCTCCACCAGGTCTACCTCATCTGGGCTGTAGCGGTCCTGGGGCACGGCGACCAACAGGCTGTCGGCCCCGCGCAACTCCTCCTCCAGTCGTTTGAAGCTGACGGAGGGTTTGGAGCTGAGGAAGCCGCCGAACCGGGCCGACTCCCCCAGTATCTTCACGTCGTAGCCCCGGTCGGCGACCAGGGAGAGGAAGGCTGAAAGCTCCGCCCTGGAGGTGTTGTTGCCGTGGAGCCCGTCCACCACCAGGGTCCCTCTGCTGACCCGGGGACGGTCCTCGAAGACCCCGACCGTTGAAACCGGGGCGGTCAGGTGGGCCACCGGGGCCTCCGGGGACGGCGGGGCGCTGTAGCCGCTGCCGGTGTAGAAGTAGAAATAAGACGCCGCGAATACGATGACGGCCAGGACCGGGACGATGATAAGACGCCACATATTACTGCTGTGGCCCCACGTAGAGGTAGTAGACTTTGGGCCCGTTCACCTTCATCGGGAAGCCGGGCAAGGCCCCCTCCTGCTCCTCACCCATCCCAGACGGGAGCATGTAGCGGCGGACGTAGTCCAGTGGTTGGCGGCCGCCGGCTAGTGGCTGGTGTCCAGTATCCAATGATTGGTCGCCGGCAGCCGTCCACTGGCCGCTAACCACTGGCCACTGGTCACTGTCCCCCCCGCTCTGCAGCGGCTCTATGATCCGCTTGAAGCGCTGATTGAAGGCCCGGAACACCTCGGTGTTGACGTCCACCAACCCGTAGTTGGAGACTCCCGCAAGCTGGGCAGCCTTTTCGATCGCGTCGGCGTCACCGCCAACGGCGTCGACCAGCCCGGTGTTGGCGCTTTCTACCCCGGTGTAGATCTTCCCCTGCAACAGTTCGTTCCGGGACATCCTCAGCTTGCCGCCACGTTCGCTGGTCACGATGTAGGCGAAGGCCTGCTTTAGCTGGTCGGTGACGCCCACGAAGTAGCGCCTGCCGCCGCCGTTCAGCTTGTTGGGGCCGGTGGGCATGATCTGCTCGCCGGGGGGGTTGGGGATGAGGGCTCCCGGGAAGTAGAGGATGACCCCCACGTTGCCGACAAAAGAACTTGGTTTGGCGTAGGTGTAGGTGGCGCCCATCGACATCATGTAGCCGCCGCTGGCCACGATGTCGTTCATCACGATGACCACCGGCTTCTTCTCCCGCAGCTTGCGGGTCTGGTAGTAGAGCTGCTCCGAAGCCGCCGCGCCGCCGCCGGGGGAGTTGAGCCGGATCATCACGCCCTTGATGGAAGGGTCCCTGCGGGCGTAGTCGAGGAAGGAGCCGATGACGAAGGCCGAGTTGTCGTTGATGATGGTGAAGGGGATGTCGATGACGCCGATCTTGGGCTTACCGGGCCAGACGTAGCTGAAAACCAGTCCGCCGATGGCCACGCCCAAGACCACCAGGACAACCGTGCCAACGTACCAGTTGGCGATGGCCCGCCGCATCTAAATATGTCTCCTCAAGCACATAACCCCGCCAAATACCCCGCCGGAACAGGGCCGCGCAATCATACGTTTACCCACGTTGGCTGTCAACTTAGTAGAAGTTGATGTTGATGGGAGCTTCGCAATCTACGGCAGCCAAATCGTAGTCGCCCTCCTGGCCGTCGCACAGATCTCTCCCGTTTCCGCCGATCAAAATGTCGTCTCCGGGACCTCCTTGGAGCACGTCATTTCCGTTGCCGCCGACCAGCAGGTCGTTGGCGTTTCCGCCTGAGAGGTAGTCTTCGCCGTTGGAGCCGAATAGGAAGTCGCTATCTTCCCCACCGTTGAGGAAGTCGTTCCCCCCGCGGCTGAACATGAAGTCCAGCCCGTTGCCTCCAATGAGGATGTCCCTTCCGCTGCCGCCGACAATCACATCGTTGCCGTCCATCCCGAAAATTACCAGGTCGGCAGTCGAGCCAACGCAGTCGATCAGGTCACCACCCGGAGAACCGTAAATCGCAAACCCCATCTGCCGGAACCCAGATCCGGTGCAATTGACCTGCGCGTGGGCGACTTCTCCTGGACTCGCCAAGCTGACCCCGATAGCCAGCGCAAGCGCGGCCACGAGGTTCCATCTCATACTCTTGACCAACTTAGACGGTCTCAGGGTAATACTCCCTGGTCAGGCGTTCGCATTTAGACCACAAAAGCCCCGTCATTCTCCCGAAAGCGGGAATCCATGGCCCGAATCCGCCATGTCCGCGTCCGGATGTGACAGTATCCGACCTCTCGCCTCCGGCAAAGGCCAGAGTGACGGTGGGACGGCCACATTAGTGATTGCCCTGGCGCATTGGTAATCCTTGGACTCTCACGTTAGGCCGCAAGCGTAACATACTGGGGATGGACAGCCTAGCCGCAACCGTCGCTGGCTCGACAATCGGGGCAAACCGGGTTTAACATGGGTCACCATGGTGAACGTATCCACGAGACCCGTAATCAAGGCTGTCAGGTACCAGTTGGCCCACACTCCAGGGCTTGTGCGGCACGGTTCCAAACCGGCTCGAGAGATCGCCAAGCGCGCGGATTTGCTCGGCGAAATTGCCTCCCATCTACGTTCCTACGAGGAAGCGGTGGCCTACCCCCCGAACCAGGCGTTTCTCGGCGGGATGCACCCCGACTCCCTCTCACTTATCGAACGTCCCTGGTTCCAGGCCAACAGTGGAGGCCAGCGCTGGTCCCCATTTGGCGAGATCATGCCTGAAGAAGAGCTGTACGGACTGCTCAAGATTGCCGACGCATTCGACCTCGTTACCTTGGAAGAGGGGTTTGCGGCACAAGTCCGAAACGCCCTATCGGAGCACAAGCTCATACAAGAGGAAGACCTCAAACGCCTAAACGAAGGTCAACCCTATTCCACTATAGAGAAACAGGCCGCCGACACCGACGTAGCCATTCCTTTATACCTCCGCGACGGACGCCTTGTGGGCTATGTCAACCGAGCTCATGAAGAAGACGCCTCTCTAACCGCCGACGTCGTGTTGGAAAACCTCGCTTGCAAGGCTACCGCGGCGATGGCCCTGCGGACGCTACTTGCCGATCAGCAGATTGGTCCGTCAGACATCGAGTATGTCCTGAACACCGGAGAAGAGGCGGTGGGAGAGCGGTACCAGCGGGGCGGGGGCAACTTGGCGAAAGCCGTGGCGGAAATGTGCGGCCTGTCCAACGCTTCCGGCGCGGACGTCAAGGCTTTTTGCTGCGGACCCGTCCATGCGTTGGTCATGGCTGGCGCCCTGGTGAGTTCGGGCCTCTACCGGCAAGTCGCGGTTGTGGGTGGCTGTTCCTTGGCCAAGCTGGGGATGAAATTCCAGGGACACCTGCACCATGACCAACCTATTCTGGAAGATACTCTGGCTTCGGTCGCGGTCCTGGTCAGCGAGGACGACGGCGTCAGCCCGGTTCTGCGGATGGACTCGGTGGGGAAGCACACCGTTGGCGCGGGTTCCAGCCAGCAGGCGATTTTCACCGAACTCGTAACCTCGCCGTTGGAACGCTTGGGACTGAGTTTTGGGGGTATCGACAAGTATGCCACCGAACTGCACAACCCGGAACTCACCGAACCGGCGGGCAGCGGCGACGTTCCCCGCCTAAATTATCGTCTCATAGGCGCGTTGGCGGTGCTCAAGGGCGAAATAGGCCGCGACGACCTCCCCGGGTTCGCCGAGAATCATGGAATGCCGGGCTTTTCCCCGACCCAGGGACATATCGCGTCGGCGGTGCCATATCTGGGACACGCATTCGAGCAGATACTGGACGGCAAGATGGAACGGGTTATGTTCCTGGCCAAGGGCAGTCTGTTTCTGGGACGGATGACCCAAATGTCCGACGGTATGTCCTTCATAATGGGAACTAACCCCGGCGGCTAGGATGCCGTCTCCCGGTGTTCGTGCGGTTCCCGCGCCCTGCCCAACCCTGGACGGGGGGCCTCAAATGGCATATATACTCGAAGGAAGCATCCTCGAAGTCTGCGATTGCAACGTACTCTGTCCCTGTTGGATTGGCGAAGACCCTGACAACGGAACGTGCGACTCCGTGATCGCCTACCACGTCGATAGCGGAGAAATCGAAGGCGTCGATGTATCCGGACTGACGATGGCGATGGTGGCACATATCCCCGGCAACGTCTTGAAAGGCAACTTTCGCACCATGACGTTCGTAGACGACCGTGCCAGCAACGAACAGGAAGCCGCGCTCTTAAAGGCGTTTAGCGGGAAGCTGGGTGGGCCATTGTCAGACCTGGCTAATCTGGTCGGCGAGATGGTGGGAGTGGAACGGTCGGCTATTACCTTCGACGTGCAGGGAGGGAAGGGCGTCCTTCGGATTGGGACCGACGCGGAGGCCGTGATGGAACCCTACCGCAGCCCCAGCGGAAACGTGACGACCCTCAACGAGAGTATATTTTCGACCATTCCCGGCAGCCCCGCTTATGTGGCCAAGGCTTCGACCTATCGAGTCAAGAACGCGGCCGTAGGGCTGGACGTCGATCTCAAAGACCACAACGCCATACAGGGGTCGTTCCGGTTCCAGGGATAAAGCAGGGCGATTCTATGTGCACTCGTACCGCATTTCAATCTTGGAGAACATAACATGCAGCTAGAAGGTAAGCGAGTAATCGCGCTTGGCGAGCGCGACGGGGTCCAGGGCGCCGCAATTGCCAACTGCGCCCGCAGTTCCGGGGCTGAGGTGGTCCTAGAAATGCGGATGAAAAGCCTTGGTTGAGAAGAGGGCTTTAGGCAGAAAGGCCGGCGTCAGCAACGCCAGCGGCCAAATCAGACCGAGCCGGATTGCACCAAATGTTGCTGTAGCACTGTCGGCGCCGGCCCAGGCGTCACGGTAGCCGATGGCAGCGCCACCAATATCGCCTGTCAAACCGGTTTTGCCCGCCAGCAGGGTCAGGTTGGCCACCGTGGCTGCCAGGTACAGCTGGAACCGGGTTTTGGTCCGACCGAAGTAGCGGGCCTGGCGAATCCCCAGCTGCACCAGCCGGGCCAGCCGGTGCTCCACCACCACCCGGCGTTGACAATACCCGGCAAAGGCTTCGCTCTGCTGCAGGGCCCGGGCCTGCTGCAACAAAGCCTCCTGCGGGTGCAGTTGGACCGTTCGCCCCAATCCCGATGACCCGGCCACGCATTGAGAGCGCAGCGGGCAGGCTCCGCACACCGCCGCATCGAACCGGAAGGCTTGCAGCCGGTGAGTCCGTCCCGTGGAACCGGTCCGCTTCCCCGCCGGCAGCAGCTTCCGGGTGACCTGACCCGCCGGACAGGTGCAGGTTCCCGCCGCCAGGTCAATCCGGAAGTCATCCTTCGGGAAGTGTTTCCGGTTCGGACGGCCCGGCACCCGGGCAATCAGGGTCCGTCCCGCGTCGGCGAAGGCCTGCCTGGTATCGCCGTCGCCATAAGCGGCATCGCCCAGCGCCTCCTCCACCGGCACACCGGTATTGGCCTCGCTCCGTTCCACCAGTTCCAAGGCCCCCAGGTTGTCCGGAGCGTTGCCGGGCAATACTTCCACAGCAGTAATGAGCTGGGTATCGGTGTCCACCACAATCGCCGCCTTGTGCCCGTCGAAGCGACGGCTGCTGCTCTTGTGGCCGTGGCGCATCTCCGGGTCATGCACCGACACCATCCGGTCCTTGCTCACCCCGTCCTTGAGACCAATACCGTCGCCGGTGCGCTCCACATCCTGGAGCAGCAACTGCCCCAGCAACTCCGCCGCCGCGACGATGCCCTGCCGCTCAGGGCTGCCCTCCGGCAGAGCCTCCTGCGCCTGCCGCCCTGCTTCCAACAGACGGTCGGCGTCAGCCACAATCGTGGCCAGCAACCCCGCCCGTGCCCCCTTGTCGGACCAGTCGATGGCCGACTCTCCCTTGATGCTGGATGCAAGGTACCGCCCGTACCCCTGGGCCTCGGCCCATCCTTTGACATTGGACCTCTCCACGGCTGCCAGCGCCCGCAGCAGCTTCACAATCCCGTCCGCCAGCAGGTTGAAGGTGTCCCTCACGGCGCCCCGCCCCAGGATGTTCGTGGTGTCCAGCGCCACCCGCATGCCGCGCTTTTTTAGGTAGCCCGACTCCCGGGCCAGCCGCAGGCTGGACTCGAACACCGCCCGCACCTTGTCGTGGAGAATCAACTGGGCGCGGAACACCTGGAGCGTGCTCTTGGCGAAGGGCCTGTCCTCCACCTCAATTCCCAACGCCACTTTCCAGCGGATGTCGAAGTCGGCTCTGGCCTTGGCCTCGGCGTCGCTCACCTTGTCGTGGGTCTGCAGCAGCAGCGCCGTGGCCAGCAGGCTGGGCGGCACGCTGTCCCGGCCGTTGTCGGCGCAGTAGAACTCGGCGAAGTCGGAGTCCCGGAATAGTTGGCCTCTCAACGATGCCAACAGGCCGTAGAAAGTGTCCTTACCCACGTGGTCCAGATACAGCCGGTCCGCCTCCCAGAAGCCCCTCTGATCCGATCGCTCTCCCAGCATTCCCTTGCTCCGCTATCTTTGATACCCCGGAGTATAACCCCTGGCATCAAAATGGACAGTTTCCGGCCAGACTTCTAGAGGTGACCTATTGCTTCGTTTGAACGGCCTCGGGCGCCCTTGACCTGGAGGGTCAAGAAGAAATCAAGCGGACCGTGGACCGCATCGGCCCGGAAAACGTGATGGTGTTGCTGGGCACTCCCACTCCGGAGAGCACCAGGTTGTACGCAATGACCGTAGACCAGGGAGACCCGTCCTGGGCCGGGGCACTGGCCGGGTCCGCCCTCGGCCTGCCCGCTTACCACATCATAGAGCAGGAGATCAAAGACCAGATCGATCCCTCTACTTACGAGGCCGAGGTAGGGCTTGCAGAGATAGTCTTGGACACGGACGAAATCGTTAAGGCTCTTTCGGAAGTTCGCCGGAAGTGACCCGTTGTCCGTGGTGGGTCTGATTATTTCATTGTGATACACTTTCCCTGGCCTCGTATCGCACCTGAGTGGGGCCTTTTGTACGGGAAATGACTACCGAACGAAAACTGGTGACGGCCGAGGAGTTGCTGCGGATGCCGAGCGGCAGCAATCGGTACGAACTTGTCCGGGGAGACCTGATTGAATTGGCTCCTACGGGTGACCCGCACGGAATCGTTGTGAGTAGAATTCACTACGCTCTGGCACATTACGTAGAACAGACCCGCCACGGGGATATTCGCGTGGGTGAGACGGGTTACCGGCTCGAAAGTGATCCCGATACAGTCCGTGCCGCTGATGTGGCCTGGGTAGCGCCGGGGCGTATTCCTCCGGGGATACAGGGTTATCCCAACTTGGCGCCAGACCTGGCTGTCGAGGTAAAATCTCCGAGCGAGTCTCGGTCCACGTTGGGCGCCAAGGCAGAGTTGTGGCTTAGCTACGGCTCACGGGAGGTTTGGGTCGCCGACCCGGAAAGCGTCAGTATCACTGTTTATCGTGCTGGGCAGTACCCCTTGACCTTGAATGAAAGTGCCGATCTCGACGGCGGGGACCTGCTGCCCGGATTCACCTCCCCAGTTTGGCGGCTTTTCAGGATGGACCCCTAAAGATCCAGGCTGAGACCGGACCGGTTTCTATCCGCGGCGAACCCTTTGACGGTCATACCTCGATTCAATGGCCGATCCCAAAGTTGAGGACTTCGAGACGTAACGGAGAGATTGTGTCCATCATGTCGCCGAGTAGAGGGCCGAGGTAGGGCTTGCGGAGCTGGTGTTGGACTCGGACGAGATCGTAAAGGCTCTTTCGGAAGTTCGCCGGGCCTGAAGCCCGATCGGGGAAAATGCTACAATCTGTCATCCGGTAGACAGAATCCCAATTCATGCTACATCGTGCGAAATGAGCACCACACGTAAATCGGTCACCGCTGAAGAGTTGTTGCGCATGCCCCGTCATGGCAAGCGGTACGAACTAGTGCGGGGAGTACTGACCGAGATGGCCCCTACCGGCAACCCGCATCGCGAGACCGTAGGACGGATCGACACGGCGCTCGGCAACTATTCCGACCAGAACGATTATGGCTCGTCGGGCGCGGGTGAACCGGGCTATTTGCTGGAAATCGGCCCCGATACAGTAAGAGCCCCGGACGTTGTTTGGATCGCCACGGGTCGAATTCCTCCCGGAACTCAGGGGTATCCCAATCTCGCTCCGGACCTGGCAGTAGAGGTCAAGTCGCCCAGTGAGTCTTATCCGCAAATCACCGCTAAAGCCGAGATGTGGCTTAGCTACGGCACTCGAGTAGTATGGATAGCCGACCCCGAGCGGATCACCGTTACAGTGCACCGTCTGGGCGTGCCTCCCCTAACCTTGACCGAAAATGAAGACCTCGACGGCGGGGAACTCTTACCAGGGTTCAGTTCACCGGTTTGGAGACTGTTCCGCAGGCACCGTTGAGGGATCCTGGTCAGGGCTTTCGCCTACGACCCTTCCCCTAGCCTCTCCCCGATGATATCCCTATCGGTTTGCCAGGCTGAGGACGGTGGGGATTAGTAAAGAGATGGTCTCCATCATGTCTCCGGGTGCTGGGCCGGTGGGCACTATAGTCAGGTCCGGTCCGCGTTCCGCGTGGGCTGGATTGTCCGCCGCCAAGGCGGTCACGGGCGGGACTCCCACCTCGAGGGCCGCGAGGCACACGGAAACGCAGGCAAGTCCATAGGGTCCCAGGTCAAATGCCGGGCCGGCCACCATCACATCGGGCATATATTCTCGCAATTGCGAATCAACTAGAGCCAGGCTTTCGCTCTGCTGTCGAGCAAAGTAGACGTCACCGCAGATGATTGTGGCCACCACGTCCCCTTGGTCCCCCAGCAGGAAGTTCAGCAGCCGGGCGGGACCGATTGGCCTGTCACGGACCTCGATGGGCAAGTCCGCTTTCTCCTCCCGCCCTATACCCGCGTAGACCTGGTTCAGGTAGTGAACAACCCGGATGGGACTGGGCATGGAGTGACCTCCTGGCCTACCGGCGCAGAGTGGGGGAGAGCGCTACGCGGTTGGGGGGTTGTTCCGGTACCAGTCCACTATCTCGGAACCTGTGGCGGCCCATACTCCACCTCGGCGCATGATGTGCCCCAGGGCCCGGTCCAGGTATCCGATGCGGAACGGCTGGCCGATGAGCCACGGATGCAGGTTCAAGACCATCGTCCGCCCATTCTGCTGCCCGTCCTGGTAGAGAGTGTCGAACCCGTCTTCGATTAGCTGCTGGTACCGGCCAACTTCGACCCTACGGTCCCAAAGTGCCACCACGTCGTCCAACTCCACCATTACCGGCAAAGCGAATATCTCTCCGTGCGGGCTCTTAAGGGGGTAGGGCTGTTCGTCGTTCACCCAGTCGCAGACGTAGCTGATGCCCGCCTCGGAGAGTAGTTGCGGAGTACGGGAGGACTCGCCGTATTCGGGTCCCAACCATCCAGTAGGCGCGTTTCCGGTGGCTTGAGTCAGGGCCGAAACAGACTGTCCGATATATTCCCTCTCCGCGTCCTCCGTCATGTTGCTGGTAATCATTCGGGTCAACGCGACGCCGTGGCCGATGATCTCCGCGCCCCGCTCCTGGCAATGGCGGACGAGGAACGGGTAATTTTCGGCGGTCATGGCGTCCATTGCCACGGTGGCTTTGATGCCGTGTTTCTCCAGGGTGTCCAACACCCTGAAAATCCCCACGCGGTGCCCGTATTCCCGGTGTCCCAGCCTGGCGTAGTCGGGGTGCGACCTTGCGCTCAAGCCTCCGGCGAATGGCGTCGTAAAACTATCTTCCGGCGGCTGCCATTCCGGATGGTCCAGGTCGACGATCACGCATAAGGCAACCCGCGCGCCGTCCGGCCATCGTAGAATTCCTCGTTTGCTGAGGGGGGACCAATCGTAGTGCTCATGGTCCATCCCGAATCGCCGTTCTGCTGGCATATTTTCCCCTCCTCGGCGGGAGCGAGGTTAAATAGGTGGACGGTGGGCCTCCCGGGCGTCGGGTTAGCGGTTGACCTGGGAGGCGTGGGCGACGGCCTCGTCGTAATAGTTGGCTACGTAGTAGTCGGCGATGTCGTCGGCGGTAGTCTGCCAAACGCCGTCATGGGACATGATGTAGCCCAGTATGTCGTCCAGGTACTTGGCCCGGTGGGGTTGGCCCGTCAGATAGGGATGCAGCGCGATGCACATCACCCGGCCGCTTTGAGCCCCCTCCAGGTAAAGCTGGTCGAACTGGGCCTTGCAGATCTCGGCGAAGTAGTCCCCCTCGTAGTGCTGCCGGAAGAGGGGAGCGTCGTTCAACTCGATTGAATAGGGCACCGACACCAGCTTGCCGCTCTTCACTTTGATCGGCACTGGCTGGTCGTCGTGCATCCAATCGGTGTGATAAATGAGACCGGCCTCGGCCATCAGATCGGGAGTCCGTTCGGTGCCGGAGATGGCTGGTCCCAGCATCCCCTTCAATTGCTTCCCGGTGTGGAGTTTGAGGGTGTCGATGGTGTCTCGGTAAAATTCCCGCTCCTGGTCTTCAGTGTAGGTGTTCAGGTAGCGGGTGTTGTAAATCCCGTGGCTCATGAAATCGTAGTCGCGCTGGACCATGGCCTCTCCGATCTCGGGGAAGTGTTCCAACACGGCCATGTTTAGGGATACGCAGCAACGAATGTTGTGTTTGTCCAACACGTCCAGCATTCGCCAGAAACCCACCCGGTTCCCGTAGTCGCGGTGGGAATACCCTTGCACGTCGGGATAGGGCGTGCGCGGCCAGGGGTCACGGTGTCCGTCGAATTCGGGCTCGTACTCGTAATGCTCCACGTTGGGAGCGATCCACAGAGCGACCCTTGCGTCGTTGGGCCACTTAATCGCGGGCCTGTCTATAATGGGACTGTAGTCCACTCGGTCTGGTGGAAGAGGCATATCATTCACCCCGGTTGGTGGTCGTCTTCGTGTCCGCCTAGGTAGCTGTTTAACCCCTCGTATGGGACTGGCTATGCGACGTTACTGGTCAGCCGCTCCAGGTTGGCCATCTCCGGAGAGTCGAGGTCAGCCGTAGGCCAGCCGCCCGCGGCTTCCTTGAGAGTCGACGCGGCGGCGCTCACTTCTCCGCTTCCGGCCTGCGTCCGGCCCATCCAGAACTCGTCACGGACTGACGCCCTGCGGTTGAGGCGCTCCGTGAGCATCGCTTCCGCGTTCTCGAACTGCTCGGCTCGGATGTACGCTTCCAGCAACGTGTCCTCAAACACTTCGCGTTGAGCATGGCTGCCGCCGATGCGGGCAAGGTCCCGGATTGGCTGCTCCATCAGACGTACAGTCTCACCGTAGTTGCCCTCGGCGAAGGCGGCGATCCCCTGAATCATTGGCAAGGTCATTTCCTGGACGAGAACGTTGCCCCCCTCGGCTGCCGTCCGTATGGCGTCGATAGTCTTCTCCAAGGCCTCCTGGTCGCCTGCCGCTGCGAAGGCCAGGGCGGCGTGAGCATCGCGGAAGGGGGGTCCGGGGTTTCCGGCAGCGGGAAGGGCCTGGTCTCGCACCTCCTCCCAGGGCTTGGGCGGGGGTGTTCCGCCGTAAATCGTCAACCGCCACATTAGGGAGGCGCTGTCGGCCAGTGATGCGGCGCTCTTAGACACTACAGATGGGCGTATGTCGGTCTCGTACAGGGCCAGGGCGTTCTTGTACCGGCCCATAGCCAGTTCGAACAGGGCCAGGTGCCAGGACAGGTGTACATGATAGGAAGCTCGTTTGTCGAACCCTTCCAGCCAGTTTCCCAGGAAACCGCCTCCCGATGAGGCGTCGCCCTTCTCGAAGTAGACGTGGGTGACCGAGTGTGAGGCGACCGCGTTGAGGGGGTACATCTCCAGAGACTTGCTTGCCAGCTTGAACGCTTCGTCCAACCGGCCCGTCTCATGGTGGGCGAAGGCGTAGCTACCCAGGAAAGCCCAATCATCTTCACAATGCTTGGCGATGCTCTGGCACAGGGTGAATAGCTCGTCGGGGAAATTGGGGACCCCGGCGCTGTGACAGCCCTGCATGAATAGTCTCTGGGCCAACCGGAGCATCAGCACGTCTTTGGGGTATTCTTTCAAATGGTCGCGTATCACCCCGAGGGACTGGATGCCCTTGTTGTTGATCCATAGGTCGATGGCTTCGATGTCCGCCTTTTCCCGGCTGGAAATGCCGACAGACAGGGACTGAGCGTTGGCGATGCCCTCCTTGGCCTCCGAGGCCGTGCCCCGCATCATGGCTACCCAGGCCATTCCGGCGTGGGCCATCGCAAAGCCCTCGTCAGCTTCTATTGACTGTTGAAACCGTTCCTCGGGTCCAAAGTTCTGGGACAGCAGCAGGTCCAGGCCCTCCAGGTAATGGTCGGCGGCGGCGCTGGAACTGGTGCTGATGGGCAGCCCGAAGCGGTCATTCATCCTTGCGCCGTTTGGCATCGTCTTACTCCTAGCGAAATATTCATGTGTGAACGGGTGGCTCGGATGTTTCTGGTTCGAGGGAAGTGTAAGTTTGGCGGGCACTTGGTGTCAACGAACGGTCGCTAATCACCCGGCAATCCGGATATCATCATCGAGGATCGGGTAGAATGAGTGGGAGGAGTTTTGCTATGGGTACATTTCACTGGCCAATTGTAGTTGGAAATCTGGACCGGTCCAGTATCCGAGAGATCGAAGCGATGGTGGATACTGGCGCTACCTACACAGTCTTGCCTTCCGCGCTTTTAGCGGAGATAGGGATCGAAGCTACGCGAAAAGCCGAGTTCGAATTTGCGAATCGAAGGCTTGCTGAATTGGACATTGGGCAAGCATGGGTCTCCATTAACGGAGAGAGCGTCATCACCCAGGTAGTTTTCGGTGAGGACGAAACGTCGCCGTTACTGGGAGCTTATACTTTGGAAGGGTTACTCCTAGCTGTAGACCCCTTGAATCAGAGGTTGGTTCCAACTCATGCCATTTGGTATTAGCTTCGCGGTCAGCGAGTCTTTGGGGGATTGAGCCGATGGGATTCAAACTTGTAATCTGCCCTCCTAACTATCAAGAGCACTGGCCGGACCGGCTGCGTGAGGAGATACCCGACGTTGAGGTCCACCTCTGCCCCACCGTGGGAGAGGCCATGGAAGTGATCGGAGACGCTGACGCCGCATTCGGAGATATCGTTCCCGAATTGCTGGAGCGCGCGCATAACCTCAAGTGGATTGCCTGTCCCCAGGCCGGTCCCAGGGCAGGCTATTACCATGAATCGCTAATCGAAAGCGAGGTCGTGGTAACCAACACCCGGGAAATATATAACGACCACATAAGCGCCCACATCATGTCGCTACTGTTGGCGTTCGCGCGAGGTTTGCAAGTGTATATCCCTCAGCAGGTAGAGGGCACGTGGCGGCAGGGCTACGACTCCATATACTTGCCGGAGGCCACCGCGGTTGTGGTTGGTGTCGGCGGCATTGGCGGGGAAACGGCGCGATTATGCTCCGAATTCGGCATGACGGTCCTGGCCGTCGATCCCAGGCTGCCCACTCCCACTCAGGGGGTGGCCGAGTTGCACCGCCCAGACTCTTTGTTAGACGTACTGCCCCGAGGCGACTTCGTCATCGTGACCGTCCCTGAGACACCTGAGACCCAGGGGATGTTCGGGTCCACCCAATTTCAGGCGATGAAGAACAGTGGGTTCTTTATCAATATAGGCCGCGGAGCCACGGTAATTCTCGACGACCTGGTGGATGCGCTAAGAGGGGGCGAGATCGCTGGAGCGGGCCTAGACGTGTTCCAGGTTGAACCGTTGCCTGCGGAACACCCCCTCTGGTCCATGCCTGGTGTCCTGATTACGCCTCACGTTGCCGGTGATGGTCCTTATCTTGACGACCGGCGCACCGAGCTGTTTATCGATAACTGCAAGCGGTTCGACGAAGGCAGGGACCTGCGGAACGTTGTGGACAAGGCCAACTGGTTCTAGACCGCCCGCTTTCGGGCAAGCCCACAACCTAGTCGAATAGAACGCCCCCGGACCCCTTTGGAGGGGAACCGGGGGCGTTGCTATGTGCCGGTTGGTAGGGCCTAACGGCGGAGTATTACCGCCGCGCCGTCGGCGCTTAGGAACCCTGAATGATAAATTCGGAGATGCGCTCCCCGATCATCATGGTGGTAACGTTGGTGTTGGCCCGGATGCAGTCCGGCATGATGGAGGCGTCGACTACGCGAATCCCCTCCAGTCCGTGGACCTTTCCGTATTGGTCAACCACCGCCATAGGGTCGGATGCGGGTCCCATCTTACAGGTGCAGGAGATGTGTTGAGAGGTGGTAACTTCCTTCCTCATCCACGTGTCGAGGGCCTCATCTGAGGCCAGATCCGTGTCGGTCGGGTCCACACGCTCTTGGATGATGTCTTTGAACGACTCGTGCTCGCCCAGGCCCACGCAGATTCTCACCGATTCCCGTAGCCGCTTCCGGTCGAACTCCTCTTCCAGGTAGTGGTATTCCAGAATCGGCTGATCGGATGGGTCGGTGGAGGCGAGCCGCAGCTCTCCGGCGCCCACTGCCAGGTATATGCCGGCGGTCATGCGGATGCCCAGTGGCTCCATGCGGTTGCCGCCCCGGTTCACCCGCTCTGTGGCGTATGACTGCATGGATATCTTCATGTCGTTGCGCAGGTCAGAGTCTGCCGCCGTGTAGCGCAGCGTGAGTTGCATCCTGGGGGCCAGACCGTCGAGGTCCACCTCGGGCTTGGTGCGCCAGGTGACCCAAACGCCGGGGTGGTCGCGCATGTTCTGGCCGATGCCAGGCTTGTCTGAAATGACGGGAATGCCCAGGCCGCGCAGGTGGCCGGCGGGGCCGACCCCTGAGAGCATCAGAATCTGGGGAGAGCCGATTGCGCCGGCTGACAGGATGATCTCGTCACCCTCTACGACGAATCTCTCTCCTCCGCTCTCCAACTCCACGCCGGTTGCCTGATTGCCCTCGAATACAATCCGGTGGACCGTGCAGTCGGGCCGGATCGTCAGGTTGAGGCGGTGCCTGGCCTGGTCCAGGTAACCCAGCGCGGTGCTCATACGAATGCCATTGGGGTTGTTGAGCGGGGTCGGGCCCACCCCCCAGGAGTCTGGGTGATTGTGGTCAGGGCAGTCGGGGTAGCCCGCCGCGGTTGCCGCCTCATGGAAGGCTACCTGTGCCGGGAGCCAGGTCTCTCTCTTGAAACGGTGCATCACGATTGGACCGTCTGAGTTGTGGAAGTCGTCGGTGCCGAAGTCGGTGTCGGTCTCGATCTTGCGGAAATAGGGGATCAGTTTTTGGAACTCCCATTCGTCGTTGCCGAAGGAGGCCCAGGTGTCGTAGTCTTCGGGGACGCCGCGTAGGAACACCTGGCCGTTGATGGCGCTGGAGCCGCCGGTGACCTTGCCCCTGGGCACCATCATCAGCGGGGCGTCTTCAGTACCCTTACCGACAAACTGCCAATTATGGTCGCTGGTCATGACATCGGCTTCGGTGGCGTAGCCGAACTTTACCTCTTCTGGGAGGTGTTCGAAGTTGGGGTAGTCATGGCCTGCTTCCAACAACAACACCGACCGGTTAGGGTCCTCGGACAGACGGGTTGCGAGGATCGACCCAGCCGATCCCGCGCCTATGACGATTTTGTCGTATTTCATGGTTCCTCCAAGTGGAGTTGTATCTAGAGTCTAGATCAACGCTTCGGGCGTCACGATCCCTTCCATGTCCGCCTCGGTGGCCGGGTTTTCCAGGGTCAGCCCCAGGTCTTCCTGCATGAAGTAGTAGACCTGTTTGAGGTGGTGCGTGCTGTGGCTAAGGATAATGTTCAACAACTCCAGCACGGTTACCTCGCCGCCGTAGTGCGCCGGGACCACGCGGTCGAAGCCCTCCTCGTTGCCGCTGGCCAGGAACTCCCGGATGTCCTTCAGCACACCTTCGCCGTAGTTGACGATGGCGTCAGCGGAAACCACGCTCTTCAACCGCTGGTTGGAGGCCGCCATGTCCTCGGTGCTCATGCTGCCGTGTTCGTGACTGAGGTATGCTAGTTCTGGGAAGGACACTACGTGGACGATCAGGTCCCGGGCCGACTGAGGCCGCCAGGGAATCATCCCGGAAAGTTGGTCTTCAGATAGCTGGCAAGTGGCCCGCATGGCCGCCCCCAGGATCCCCGTGTATTTCTCAGAAAGCCAATCAGTTTTCCCAGACAGGTCCACCTGAATGTCCAGCTTCAGGGCTGGAACCAGCTTCTTCGGGTAGTAGCCGATGATAACATCGTCATCGTCGATGATGGTAACAGGGACCGACTTGATGTCGCGGCTCCTGAGGTATTCCACTGCTTCGGGGTCGGTTGCCAGGTCGTGGTGCTCGAACTGAACACCGTTGGACGTGAGGAACTCCTCCAGCGTCCTGCAGCTAAATCAACCAGGGTTGGTGTAGACTTGCACCTTCATGATTCACTCCTAATGTGTTTCGACTCTCGCATGGGCTGACCGGAGCGAGAAAGGCCCATTCCCGTAGCCAATTCCACGGGATTGCCAACCGATGGTAGCGTAAAGGGAAGCTACCATCGTGTCAACAACGCATGGGGACAGGGTCCACTGGACAATAGCCACTAACCACCGGCCACTGACGCAAATGGAGGTCGCCGTAGTGGGTTATACTTGCCCAAATCCACGACCATGAGAGTGGGCCATCATCAACCCAGCATCCGGTTCCAACGATAACGACGCGCTGGATGAAGACCGGCGTCACCCCCGCCAACCCTTCGATCCAGCATTGGTCCGGGGTGTCCTTGGCCCCAAGCGGCTGTTGTCCGTTGAGTTGCTGGGAAACGGCAAGAGCAACACCAGCTACAAAGTGCTGGCCGACAATGGCGCGGCCTACGTGCTCAGGCTCTACAGCCAAGGAAGTCCGGCGCGAGAGGCGAAGATCATGGATTTGGTACGAGATTTTGTGCCAGTCCCCGCCGAACTCGGCCGAGGGGACACGTGGTCACTCACTACTTTCCTGGATGGAGATATCCTGGAACGGAGGCCGGAGCATTCGGGAAAGGCTGCTGAGGCGCTGGCGCGGATCGCTTCGGTGGCGCTTGATTCGCCCGGCTGGATCAATCCAGACGGGACGGTTTCCCCGTTTCCCTTTAACGGAATAGGCGGCTACGTGAGCGGCATGTTGGACCGAGAAGAGGTGCTCCGTTGGACCGGGCGGGAAATCGCGGAAGCCGTCGCGAAGACGGTCTCGGATGCGCCGGATCTGATCGCCGAGCTTGACGCTCAAAGCTGTCTGGTCCACGGCGACTTCAACCCAACCAATATCCTCATCAAGGATGGGGAGGTGAGCGGGGTCCTAGACTGGGAATACTCGCATTCCGGGACGCCGTTCATGGACGTCGGCAACCTGATTCGGCATACCAGGGAGAGCTACCATCCGCTCATCGAGCAGGGTCTCAGCGTGGGGGGAATGAACTTACCCGAAGACTGGCTACGCCGTGCCCGGTTGGTCGACCTGACCAGCCACCTGGAGTTTCTCACAACGGCGAGGTCGGACGCCTTCAAGCGCGAGTGCGTGGGGAGAATCGAAGCATTTCTGAGGACTTTCGGAAGTTGAGAATAAGGGAAGGGGGATGGTCTGGACCATCCCCCTTCGGTACTATAGGTTAATCGGATGCTCCTCGTAGTCCTTTTCCTTGTTGTAGACCTGAATGCGGTGGCGTGCCGACTCTAGTACGAAGAGTCTGTCGTTTTCGTCCACCTTCACCGCCACGGGACGCCGGAACCGCCATTCGGGCTCCATGTTGGCCCTGCGCCTCGCCTTTACGATATCAGGGTTGGCGTCGATGTACGTTTGGGTCCAAGGAGAGGGCTCCTGGGCGTCTCCGACCAGTGTGGCTATGAACGCCCCGTCGGGGCCGTACACCTGCACCCGGTGATTCCCCCAGTCGGTGACAAACACGTCGCCGTCCGAGTCAACCGCAACTCCCGAGGGCCTGTTCAGGTCTCCCACCCGCAGGTCAGAGCCTCCGAACTGCCGGAGATACTGCCCCGTGGAGGAGAACTTCTGGATGCGGTCGTTTTGCCAGTCGGCCACGTAGACGCCGCCGTCCCGGTCAACGGTGATTCCCCAGGGCATGTCCAACTGGCCTTCCCCGCTCCCGTGGCTGCCGAAAGACCCCAGGAAAGCGCCCTCTTTGGTGAATTTCTTTACCTGGTGGTCCAGGCTGTTCACGACGTAGAGATTGTCGTCAGCATCGAAGGCTAACCCCGAAGGGCCATTCAACTCTCCGTCGCCCGTCCCTGGGCTGCCCCAACTGGTCACGAACGTGCCCGACGCATCGAATACGGAGATGCGATGCAATTGCTCGTCGGAGACGTAGAGGTTCTCCGCGCTGTCCTTGGTGATAGAGCGGGGCCAAATGAACTGTCCATCACCCGCGCCGAAGCCGCCGAATTGCCCCTGGAAGTCGTGGGTCAGGGTTACCCTTGTAATACGCTGGCCTATCTCTTCCATGCCCCGGCTCAGGACGAATATGACCCCGTCCGGCCCCAGGACAAAGTCCTGGGGCGACCAGAATCCCTGACCCGCCATGGCGTACATTCCGATGCAATAGCTGTAGTCGAAGACCCGCCCTGCCGCAACCGTTGTCAGCATGGCTACCTCCCCTTGACCGTTACGAATAAACCGGTGGCGCGAAGCGACCGGCTAGATGAAGTCCAGTTGCTCGAAATTGCCGCCAACTATCGGCGCGGGGTCCAGCCCCAGCCATTTGTCTACGACGGTGGCGTAGAAGCCCCTGAAATCGTAGTTGGGGGCGAGGTCCCCCTGCTGCAGGTCTTCGGGTTTCAGCGACGGGTAGTTGCTGTACATGCCGCCGTTGACCTGATCGCCGATGACGAAGGCAACTCCGCCTGCGCCGTGGTCGGTGCCGGTGCCGTTGTCGCGGACGCGGCGGCCGAACTCGGTGAACATGACCATGATCAGGTTCTCGCCGGCGTTGTGCTCCTGAAGGTCGAGGAAAAAGTCGCTGATGGCCCTGGACGTATCGATCCACAGGTTGGTATGCATCGGCGGCTGGTTGAAATGCGTGTCGAAGCTGCCGTGCGCCGTGTAAAAAAGCTGCGTCCCCAGGTCCGCCAGGTACACCTGGGCTATGCTCCTGAGGTTCTTGGCGATGGGGGTATCGGCGTACTCCACCGTGGAGGAATACTTTTCCGGCGCGACCTTCAGAATGTCCGCGCCCCTCAGAGCGTCCCGGCCGGTCTGCCCAAGGTAGTCCATAGTGGGTCCGGTGCCGACGGCAGGGGCGTACATGCGGGCGAACCGTTCAAGTAGCTTGTCCCGGTCCCCCGCCATGCCCGGAACGTCGGACATGACTCCGTAGGACTCCAGATTGGACACGGACGTCACCGGCACTCCCCGCAAGGCCAGGGCCCGGGGCAATCCCTGTCCGAAGTTGATACCCTTCAGCACGTTGTCCCCGGTGGGGTCCAAGTCCCGGATCACTTTACCTGCCCAGCCTTCGGTGCCAACCTTATCAGGCTCGCAGGTGTGCCAGATGTCCATTGACCGGAAGTGGGAACGAGGAGAATTCTCGTACCCGATGCCATGGATTATCGCGACCTTCCCCTGGTCGTACAGCTCCTTCACCGGACCCATGTTTGGGTTGAAGGCAAGTTGGTCGTCGATGGGCAGCACCTGGTCTTCTGGGATACCCACCCGGGGACGTGCGTCCCGGTAGTGGGGATCGGTGTAGGGGATAATCGTGTTGAGGTAGTCGTTTGCTCCCGTGAGTTGGAAAACTACGACCACCGGGTCTTTCTTAGTCGTTGTCATTGGTCACTCTCCCACGACGTATCGTTGTCTGTGTTCCGGATCAGAGTCTAGGCAAACTGAAAGTCTCTGGAGGCGGCGATCAGGGCCAACATAACGCCGATGCGCTGTTCCGACTCTCTAGCGTTCTCGTCCGAGTCCCAGTGGAGGTCTCCGCCTTCTTCCGCCTGTTCAATGAGCTCACGCCTGGTGATCTCGCTGACTTCGATGGGTCCCACCAACTCCAGGCAGGTTTCCACGAACTCGGCCGCGGTGGCGGCATTCCTCTCCCGGAGTCCGTCAACGATGGACTTGATACCGGGCAGAGAGGTGTTGCCCATGAGGTTCGCGGCAAAATTCACCCGGCGCACCAGGGAACCGCCGTCGATCCACTCCGATCCCGTGTGCCAACTCTCGACGCTGGGCGGGTTCAGGAGTTCCTGGCCCTGATACGCGCACTCGAAGGCGAGGGCAGGGAAGCCGGGTCTCGGTTTGTTGTAGCTGCCGGCCAGCCGGGCGGTGCTAACCACCAACTCGGCGGGACTCTTCACGTGTTCAAACTGCGCCTCTTTGAAGAAATCGGACGTGAACAGCACGCTAAGCACGGCTCGGATATCGAAGTCTGAGTCCTCGTAGGCTTGGACCAGTGTGTCGATAGCTTCCGGGTCTCTCGGCGGCGTGATGTTCCAGCTAGGCACCTGAGGTTCGTCCGCCACGAAGAAATTGTAGAGATGACGGGCGAGGAATTTAGCCGTCGCTGGCTGCCGCACGACGATCTGAATGATGTCGTCGCCGTCTAGGTTGCCGTCGTGCCCCAGGAAGGTCTTTTCACCGTCGTCGTGGTCCTCGGGCCTATACTCGAAGTTCCAGTAGAACCGTCCCAGGGGATTCCTGGGAATCTTTGGCGCGATGGTCCATCCGGTGAAGGCCCTGGACGCTTCCTTGATGTCGTCCTCGGAATAGTTGCCGACACCCATGGAGAACAATTCCAGAAGCTCCCGACCCCAGTTCTCATTAATTGCCCCACGGTGGTTGCCGTTGTTGTCGAGCCAATAGATCATCGCGGGGTTCTTGGCTAGTTCGATCAGCAGGTCCGGGAACCGGCCCAAGCCGTGCTCCCTGAACATCTTGATCTGCTGCGTAAGTTCCGGTGGGTTATCCACCTTGGAGTTTCCGGTGGCGAAGAGTTGATGCCAGAAGAGGGCTATCTTCTCTTCCAAGGGGCGGTGAGTGTTTATCATGCGGTACACCCAGTCCGCCTGATTCACCGGGGGCGCAAGAGCGCCTTCCATTCCCGGGAAGTATCTGTAAAGGACGTTCTCGTCTACAGGTGGGTGAGCTTCGGGGTTGAGCAAGTCTTCCACGGTGGCTTCGTACCCTGCCGCTGCCCGCCGTTCCAGTTCGTCGTAAGACGCCCCGAAACCTGCCCGGCGCATCAAGTGGCCCATTAGCGCTATCTCGTCTCGACTGGGCATCATTCTCCTCCTATTCCCACAGACCGGACCCTGATGTTGCACTTTCTAAAGCGAGTGATTGAATCCTGAGCCGATTATCTCAATCCTACGTTTGGGGTAGGTGCATGTCAAGCGCGTATTGGCGCAGGGTCATCTAATGGTTCCGGTTCGGCCATAGTCCCCCCGTTTGGCGAAATGGGGATTTCCCCTGACCTTGTCTAAATCACGGACCACCTGCGGCCTCTACCGGTGGACTACAACCGTATCGCAAATCAGGTCGTGCAGCCCGCGTTTGTCTTTCCGGAAAGCAATCATCAAGAAGCCGATGTAAAGCGTCAGCACCGAAAGGGTATACGCCAGGAAGCGACAGAATTTCCGGCCCAGCCCCACTCTGGAACCGTTCGGTCTCAAGATCTGCAAGCCAAGGGCGCGTTTCCCAGGGGAGGTCACCTCGATCCAGACCAAGGCCGTGAAATACGCGATTATTAGAACGGCTCGCGCAAATGCGGATGGCGGGCCCATGATCGCCTCATAGAGGTTGAGTAAGATGAATAAGAGGATAACCATCCCAACATGCGCGGCAAAGTCAATCAAGAAGGCTGCCAGTCTTATCCATAACCCCGCCGGCGTGCCGGCCTGGGTCGCTAGGGCTCCGATCGGGTTGCTCCGGCTTACCGAATTAAGACCCTTGCCAACCGGTATGGCGATGGCTGAGAAAGCGCCCACAGCCACCAACAGAATCCCCAACGGGAAGCTCCATACCCACCATAGCCCGAGGTTTCCGATCCCTAAGAGCATGTTGCCCAAAGACGGAATTGAGGGCGGCACACTTACCCCTAGAAACGACAAAGAAGACTCGAGGAAGAGGCCCATCAGCAAGGCCAGGCTGAAGCCTACCGGAGATAGCGTAATCCCTCGGCGGAAAGCAAACCGAATCGGGCTCGACGATGTGCCATCTCCTCTGACGGACTCGTAAACAAGGTTCATTGGCAGAAGGGACGAAAACACCCCTGCGCATACGATTATGAACGGAAGCGACGCCCCCGAGACAACCCCCAGTGGAATGGACAAAAAAAGCCGGCGATAAACGTGATGATGGCCAGCACGGGGAACGAGACACCGAACAGGGGACGCACCATATCCGGAGCAACGGCAGCGCCTCTAACGCCGCGTCCAATGACCAACAGCCACGCGGCCAGGATACCAAAAAGCGCCCCCACGACCCCAATGTACGAACAGATTCTCAGACTTGTGACAGTGCGGCTCAGTACGTCCCGGCCAAGTTGGTCCGCTCCCAGGGGATGATTCCAGCCGCCATCGGCATACCAAACGGGAGGGACTAAAAGCGCGGCTGCGTTCACCGCATTAGGATCATGTGTCACCAGGAACGGCGCAAAGATTCCGGCCGCTGCCAGGGCCAGGGCGACTGTAACGCCAGCGACTACAGGCAGGCTCCGGAATGTCGAGCTCATCCGGCGCTCCTCCGCTACGAACCAAGAATCTCCCTGATCCGCGCCGCCACCGTGTGCTCCCCTCCCTCTTTCAACTGCGGCATCCGCACCGTGAAAGAGTCCGCGTCCGGTGGGTAGTAGTCCGGGCGTCCGTAGGGGGAGCGGACCCAGATGCTCGGGTTTCCCGCTTTCAACTCATCAACTACTTCGCCGGCGGATTTTCCAATCCTGGCGACGTCCAACTTTATCGTCAGACCGTCAATCGGACCTTCCTCGGGGGAGTCCAACAGTTCTACGTTTTCGAGGTCCCGAAGGTCCTCCCGCAGGTTGGAAATCCTAACCTCATACGCCGCGAACCTGTCTTCGTGGTTCATGGATAGCCACTCGCGCAGCGCGCCGTAGACGGCAACTACTTCCTGCCGGTCCACCTTCATTGGCCTACCGAACGCGCGGGATTCGGTGGCCTCGAACCCTATGAAACTATGCTTTCTGGCGACGTCCAGAAGGTCCCTTCTTCCCGTGAGCAGGCCGCTGGAATTCACGGCCCCGAAATACTTTGCTCCGTAGGCCACCAGGTCCGCGCCCATCTTCACGTACCGGCTTAGTTTGTCGGTGGGGTAGACCTCTCCGGCGGCGTCTACAATTATGGGGATGTTGCGGGAGTGGCCAATACGGATCACGTCTTCCAGGGGGAGCGCGCCGGGCAGGCGGTCACCGGGAGCAAGGTAGTGGATCCCCGCCGTGTTCGGACCGATGGCTTCCTCGATCTGTTCCGGCCTGGTCTCTTCCAGGTCGCCAACTTCAACCAGTTTGCCGCCCGGGATGGTGACGCACCGGTCGTACCGGACCCGTAGCTGGCGCTGGATGATGAACTCGTATGGCATCCCCGTCGTATCTGGGATAAGGTCGATCTTCTCCTGGTCGTCTCCGGTCATGCAGGCCGCCGCTCCCACGGCCAGGGCTGCGGAGCATCCGGACGTCACCAGGGCGGCCTCAACGTCCAGCATGGCTGCGATCCTTTCGGCCACGTTGTCCATGAGTTCGCTCAGGTCGACGTAATACTCTTCCGCGGAGTCCATCAGAGCCCTGACTTCAGCTGACGGCGTGGCCCCGCCGAGCATCGTCCTGTTCCCTTGTGCGTTTAAGACCGGTCTGACACCGAGTTCGTCAAATATTCCTGGCATCTTCTACTCCTCGAAACACCCACCGGGTTCCCGCAAGCCGCGCTGTGACTCGTTCCGTGAAAGCCTAATCTTAAAGCCTAATCTGAAAGCCTGATCTCAAAAGTTGATTGGAAAGACCGATTATGAGGAGCGCTAACCCCGGTTGCCTCGAGTTGGGTTTGGGGCTGACGGTGGGAAGTATTCCTCGATGGGAACCTCGATTACACTTGGACCGTCCTCCGCCAAGGCGGCCTGCACCGCGTCCCCGATATCTTCCGGCCTTTCCACGTAGAAGCCCCTAGCCCCGTAGACCTCGGCCAGCTTGTCGAACCTCGGGTTTTCCAGGTCGACGCCGATGTACTTTTCCTCGAAGAACCGCTGCTGTTGCGCCTTCTCCGCGCCGTGGCAGCTATTATTCAGGACTATGCTGACCAGCGGAATGCCCCAACGCACAGCGGTGTTGAGCTCCTGGGAAGTGTAGAGGAACCCGCCGTCGCCCTGAATGCTAATCGCCGGTCTATCCGGCCTGCCCAGCTTGGTTCCCAGCCCCACGCTCAACCCCATGCCCAATCCTCCCTGCCCGGCGTAGTTGAACATGGTGCGCGGCTCCTCGAACTGGACACGGTCGTAGGCCAGACCCGCCGATACTCCCGCGTCTATGGTGACCATACAGTCCCTGGGCATCACCTTGGCCAACTCTGAATAGACCCGCTGGGGCATCATAGGGTCCCCGCCAAGCTCAGCCTCGGCTTGGAGACGTGTCCTGCGGTTGCCCTTAAGCTCCTCTATCTTTCCGCGCCATTCAGGGTTGGGCCGACCTTCAGGGAACTCTTCCTTCAGGGTCCGCAACAACTGCTGGGCCACCGCCCCCGCATCGCCGATCATACCCGTGGCAACAGGGTGATTGCGCCCAATCTCGGCTGGGTTGATATCGACTTGAATAATGTGGGTCTGCGGGTCCAGCACGCTGTTGTTCCAGGAGGTTGTGGACTGGTTTATTCTTGTGCCCAAAGCCAGTATCACGTCTGCCCGGTTCATCGCCTCTAGGGCTTCTCCCGAGCCGCGCCCTCCCGGAGGACCCACATACAGCCGGTGACTGTTTGGAACGGCATCATTGTGACCGTAGGACGGCACCAACGCCATGTCCAGCAGTTCCGCCAGGGCAACCGCGTCAGCGCTGGCCTCCGAGTCGACGACTCCGCCCCCGGCCAAGAGCAAGGGCCGCTGGGCATTGCGAAGCAGTGACGCCGCCTGCTGTATCGCCGCTGCGTCTCCCTCGACCCTGGTGTTGACCGCGCGATACGAGCCGGCGGCTGGCGGGTCGAATTCCAAAGTCTGACCGTCGATAAGGTCCCGGGGTATATCTAGAAACACAGGGCCCCGTTTGGCGGTAAGGGCCGTGCGGAAGGCGTGCTGCATGAGTTCCGGGATTCGCTCCGTTTTGTTGACCTGAAGCGCCAGGTTGGTGACCGGCTCGAACAGGCTCACCAGGTCGAATGCCTGCGAGCCGTCCCGGTAGATGTAGTCCTGCGCGGTGTCTCCCGCGATAACCATCACCGGCGCGTGTCCCTTGTATGCAAGTGAGATGCCGGTTAGGAGGTTGATCGTCCCTGGCCCGGAGGTCGTGACGCAGGCCACAGGCTTGCCGGACGCCCTGGCATAGCCATAGGCCATGAAGGCCGCGCCCTCTTCGTGGCGCGTGTCCACGAACTGGATGTCTGACCTGCCGGGAAGCTCGGTGACGATGCTGTTCGTGGTGGTCCCGACGAGACCGAAAATGTACTCGACGCCCTCGGCCCGCAGACCTTCGATGATGGCTTGCCCGGCGCTCATTCTTGGCATTGGCGACCTCTCAGACGATGACTGACGCGGAAAAACAGACATGGGGACTGGTCTCCGGCATTGTAGCATACAGGCGGATACGGTCCACCGAGCACTGTCGGAAAGCCTGTCGCTGCAACAAGAAAGCCGTCCATTCCTTGGGGCGGATGGAGCGGGTCGTTCTACGGTCCGGTGCAGTTATCCAGTGGGATTATGTCGGTGGTGCGTCTCTGGCCGGCAATGACCAACTCCAGATCGTCCGCGCCCACCTCGAATTTGTCGGTGTTGATGGTCCGGCTGTCGGATTCTTTGGTGTAGATGGTGATGGATTGCTCGAATCCCTTTGGCCTAAAGAACGTCGTCCTGGCTTGATTTTGCACCCTATAAGTGGCATACAGCGATTCGGGGGCATTGTTCTGGATCGTAAACGTGACATTGAGAACCACGGGGCCACCCGATTCCACTGGTTGCCACGTGCAGCTACCGATCGTAACTTCCAACTCGCTAGGAGGGCGCACCCTTTGGCCGGTCTCTCCGGCGCGAGCCCGCGGCGACCCCGGCGTGATCAGCAACTTCGGAGCCTCACGGGACTCTGCTCCACCACCCGCACCCTTGTCCTCGCCCGAGGGCGCGGTCCCAACACACGCCAACCAGAGCCGCTAGGAGGATGATGAGCAAGAGCGCAGTTACGCTTCTCATGGTCTCGTTTAGCCCCGTACGCCGGTTCCCCGCAGCCGTGGATCGAGGACATCCCGAAGGGCGTCTCCCAACAAGTTCCACGCAAACACCACGATGATAATAGCGGCGCCAGGGAATATAGGCTGCCACCAGGCAACGGCGATGTACTGCGATGAGGAACTGTTGAGCATTCCGCCCCATGAAGGCTCATTTGGTGGTGTCCCAACGCCCAGGAAGCTCAAGCTGGCTTCGGATATAATCGCCCCTCCCAGGTGGAAGGTAGTGATTACGATATAGATGGCGAACACGTTGGGTACTATGTACTTAATCATAGTGCGCACGGTTCCCACACCTACCGCCTGGGCCGCCAGGATGTAGTCCATCTCGTTGATGGCCAACGCCTGGGACCGGATGATCCGTGCGGCGCTGGGAATGTACGACACGGAAAGCGCGAACACGACGTTGTTGATGGAGGCCCCCAGGGCCGCCATGATGGCTATTGCTAAGATGATCCCGGGGAACGCGATCATAGCGTCCATGAATCGTTGGACCACAAGGTCGAACTTGCCGCCCCAGTAAGCGCTGGCGATTCCCACTCCCATACCGATTGTAGTGCCGATGAAAGACGCCAAAATTCCCACGTAAATTGAAATCCAAGCGCCGTTGAGCAATCGGGCGAAGACGTCGCGGCCAATCTTGTCTCCACCGAACCACGCCTCCGCGCCTGGCGCGACGTTGATGCGGGATACTATTGGCTTGTAGGGGTCCGCTATGAGGCCGACGGTCGGTTCTACGAACTTGACGTATACCGCCATGATGATGAGTAAGGCGGCGATGGTGGCTCCTAGCGTCCCCAACGGCTTGGTCTTCAAGAACCGCATGACGTTGTACGTCACGCCCCGTTTTGGCAGTTGTGCCAGCAGTGTATCCGGCGAGCTAGCTATAGCAATTTCTTGCCGCTGGACCATGAGTTTCTCTTACCCCTTATACAGACCGGGTCTTTAGGTCTAGTTGTACCGGATCCTGGGGTTTAGCCAGGCGTAGGTCAGGTCGGTCATCAGGTTGGCCACCAGCACCATGACGCCGAATATCACGATGATGGCTTGGATCATTGGGTAGTCCCGGTGTTGGACTCCTTCGATCAGCAACCGCCCCATGCCGGGCACGGAAAATACGATCTCGGTGACCACGGAGCCTGAAGCCGCGTTGCCCAGCGCCAAGCCGAAGATGGTGATTACCGGCAGCACCGCGTTTTTAAGAGCGTGCCTGTAGATCACGATCTTTTCCGCGAGGCCCTTGGACCTTGCCGTGCGGATATAGTCTTCGTTGAGCACTTCCAGCATGGCGGAGCGGGTTACCCTCGCCAAGAACGCCATCCCCGAAGTACCCAGGGCTATGGCCGGGAAGATGAGCTGCTGCATGTTCGTCCAGGGGTTTTCCCACACGTTGACGTACCCTAAAGGAGGTATCCAACCGAAGATCAGGACCAATAAGAATATGGTCATAATGCCGACATAGAAATTGGGCGTAGCCAGTCCGATAAGGGTGATCATCCGGGATATGTAGTCTCCCCAGGTGTCTTGCCTGATGGCTGAAACGACGCCGAGGGGGAGCGCCACCACGCCGGAGATAATCAACGACATCAAGGTGAGCTGCAGGCTGATCGGAACGCGCTGCGCCAGGTCTTCCTTTACAGGGTTGTTGTAGTGGTAGGAGTCTCCAAAGTCCAACCGGGCCATGGAGATCACCCAGTCAGCGTACTGGATAGCGATGTGCCGGTCGGTGCCCAGCTTGGCTTGGAGCTTCCTTAGTTCTTCGTCGGTAAAGTCTTCCTCGCCTTCCTCTCCCCCGAGGATTACCAACGCAGGGTCTCCGGGCACGATGCGCAAGATGGTGAACACGATAATCGTAAGGAGGATCATCGTGGGGATGAACATGAGAGTGCGCTTGATCACGTAGGCTTTCAAGTTGTAACCCTTACGACTGCCTAGAATTAGCGGCGGTTAGTCGGCGAGCGTTCCCTGTCGGGCCGTGCGGTGAGTCAGAGCCATGAACGCGATCTGGGGACATGAACGCAGTCCGTGAAGGGCCGGGCCCATCCAGGCCCGGCCCTATGTCCGGTGTACAGGACCCGTCTAGCAGGCTGGGTCACACCAGATATGCTCGTATTTCCTCATGTGTTCCTGAAGCAGGAAGTTCTTGACCTTCTGGTTGACCAGTTGATGTTTGACACGGTAGTAGAGGTATGAGGCCTGCGCCTCGTTCCATATCACGTCCTCGATCTCCCTCAGGATTAATCTCCTTTGCTCTATGTCCAGTTCTCCGGACTGTCTCTCGAAGAGTTCCGGAATCTGAGGGATCACGTAGCCAGTCCAACGGAAGTAGAGACGCCCTTCCTTGAAGCGGTCCAGGAACGCATCGGGGTCAAAGAAGTTGGCCCCGCCCCGTTGCACCGCGAAGGTATATTCGTGGTCACGGTAGGCGTTGTAGCCCGCGCTTGACTCCCAGACCTTCAGTTCCACGTCCCAACCCAGGAATTCTTTCAGTTGCTCCATGACCACCACGGCGATGTCCGGGTAGGAGCAGCAGTTCCTGGTCGACAGCTGAATCTTGAACCCCTCGGCGGGTATCCCGGCTTCGTCGAGAAGCCTTCGGGCTTCAGCCAGGTCGTCGGGGTGCTTTTCCCCGTTCAACTCCCGCATTCCGGGCCGTTCTATGCATTCATCCAAAGTAAAGGTGTATCCCGCGCCGGGAGGGAATACCGAACCGCAGGCGAAACCCCTGCCTGCGGTAAAGGTCTGGTTCAATGGCTGTCGGTGCATGGCCAGGTTGACGGCCTGCCTCACTCGCACGTCGTCAAAGGGCTTCTTCTGAATGTTGAAGAAGATGTACTGAACGCTGGGAAGCCCACCCCAGTGAATAACCAGCCTGTCGGTTTCTTCCTCGGCCAACTTCTCGGCCTCGGTGTCGCTGAAGTTGTCCGCGCCGTTGGTCATCAACACCTGCTCCGCCTTGAACGCAGCAATCCCCGCTCCTGTGTCGGTGATGATGTATTGGTCCAATCCGTCTAGGTAAGGCCGACCTTCCTTAAAATAGAGTGGGTTCCTGTCGTAATGGTTGGAGACCGCCTTGACTTGCCTCATGTGAACGAACGGACCGGAACCGACCAGGTCCTGCATGTTCACAGTTGTCTGGAGTTGCCCCGCGTCTTCCACGTGCTTGGGCAATACCCTCCAGGTCTCCGAACCAAGGGCCAGCAAGAAAGCTGGGGTAGGGTTTAGCGTCTTGATCTGGATTGTATAGTCGTCGATGATCTTGGAGTCGTCGAAGTAAGCCTTTACCTGGATCGTCGACGATACCGTCTCGCCGTCCCTGATGGGTATGCACTCAGGGCAGGCTGATGCCAGGAAGCTGTAGGCCACGTCTTCAGAAGTCACCGGGTGGCCGTCTGAGAACTTGGCGTCCGGGTGCAGGTGGAATGTGTATGTAACCCCGTCTTCAGCCAGTTCCCAACTGGTGCAGAGGTCGCACCGCAGATCGGTCTGGTCTTCAGTCTCAGGGTTGTACTCGACCAGGCCGTTGAAGATCATCGCCACGTTCTTGTTGTTGATGCTGGAGGCCATCAAGGTCCGCTGCCTTACGTCGGCATAGTCTAGCTGGGGCATTCGGCCGCCCTGGATGCCCTTTTTGGCCATCACCTCTACCGGAGGCGCGGTGGGCTGAGCCTGTACGATGGCCTCCACCGTGGGCAGCACCTTGATCTCCGCTGGGACTTCCTTGACGACTACGACCTCCCTTGTGACTTCGACCTCTTTAGGGACCTCTTTGGTCACTTCCTTTTCAACCACCACTTGCTCCGGAGCGGCAGTTGAACCGCAGGCAATCACCAACACAAGGGCCAGAACCAGAGGCGTGAGCAATAAAAATCTTGGCTTAAACGACCATTGCGCGTTCGAGGCAAATCCTCCATCTGCTGAACGTTTGAGTACCGGAATCGAATGTAGGAATATAGGGACAATTGGTTATCGCTATAGGCTCCCTTGTAGGCTGCGGCATACGCCAGCCCTGAAATCGTGGCCAATCGTAGCGAACGCCCACGAAGGTGTCAGTCCAAAAGGCAATGATTGTTATTGGCGTTTTATATTAAGGAAGTGGATACGTGACCGGAATGCTTGCTACGTTCGACCGTGAGCCGCCGATCTTCGTAATCGAAACATTCCCTCCCCCAATCGGAGTCGGGACGCACTCGTCTCCCCAATCCACGTCACTCCCCCACCCGTCATTCCCGCGAAAGGAGACCTTTGAATAATCCCCTCTCCCGGAGGGGGAGGGTTAGGGTGAGGGCGTCCTCCGTATCAGGACACACTCTGGATTCTCACTCTCGCGGGAGTCGCGGAAGGTAACGCAAAGGTCTCCGAAAGCGGGAATCCAGACATGCCCGTCTCCAGAAGCGTAACCCGGTCCAAGAATTCCCGGCCTCCGGCTCAAGGACGGAAAGAAGGCCAACGCAGTATGACGAGAGCGACGCGGTCAATTGGCCAAGCGTTAAAACCAATTCATCCTGCCCCAGAAGAGACGCCCCGCTCCCACCAGCCTGTGATAAATGTTAATATAAGTAATGCGTATAGGGAGCAAGAGCCATGAGCGACGATTTGGTGATTCTCCGAGAAAAACCCGAAGCCAAGTATCTGATCGCTGGCTGGCGGCGGCAATGGTCCGACGGCGGTGAGATTTCCAGTGGGCTGCCCCGGTACCTGATCGATAAGCTGGGCGCCCGCGAAATCGGTGAGTTTGGCCTCGAAGTGGGTAAGTTGTGCTTCCCCTTCCAGGTCCCCGGCACCCACGGCGCTTACCGCCCAAGGGTCGCCTACGAAGACGGTCTTCCCACCAAGGCCATGCATCGGAGGAACTACTTCTTCGACGCCGGCAACGGTCTGATTATCTTCTTGGGGGAAGAGCCGTGGATGCGGTTGGACATCTACGGGCAAGCCTTCTTCTCGGCGGTGGAACAACTAGGGGTGCGGAAGACAGTGGCCGTTGAAGGCTACAACGGCGCAGCCCCGCCTGATATGGAACGGAACGTAAGCTGCGTTTACAGCCAACCTCACATGAAAGAGGAGCTGGACCGATACGCCTTGCGGTTTTCCAATTACGGCAGCCGGGGAAGGAGCGGCCCGACCATTGGTATGGCCCTCATCTCCATCGCCCACGACGAGCATCCTGGCTTGGAGATGTTCCGCTTGGGCGCTATGGCCCCCATGTTCCCGTTCCTAAGCTCGAACAACGAGCCGGTTGGTATCACCAGGGACCACCGGGCCTTTTACGACATCATGCGAAGGCTCAAATCCATGTTCGACCTGGACATAGACCTGTCCGAGCTTCTCACTCTCGCGGACAACGAAGGCCGCCAATTGCAGGAAAGCCTGGAGAGGATCGCGTCTTCCAATCCTAAGGCCAAGGAGCTTATCGACCGCGCCCGCGCCGACTACAACCTCAGCCCATTTGTGGAGCCGGTTGACCTGGACCCCGCCTTGGACCGGACCCTGGAAGATATAATCAACAACATGCCCGAATCGCCCCCAGAACAGGAACCGGGCTAGTCAGACCAGACCCTCGGCCGCGGCTGCTTCTTCCAAGGCTTCCCAACCTTCCGTAATGCCGAGGGCGAAGCTGTTGCAGCCCTCCGCGTCTAGTACATCTTTGCCTAACGGGTCGCTGTACTCCACCGCGAGGAAGGCCTCTTCCAATTCCTTCGTTACCCCAGCACTCAGGCTGCGTTGGGCCGTGAAGCAACAGTGGCTGTATCCGGGGCTTGACCAAATGGTCCGCACCGCTCCGGTTGCGAGGCTTCCAGTCTCCAACAAGCTCTCCAACGTCCGGCGGGTGATGGACCCGGCGTCTAATTCTCCCGTTACCACCCGGTCGACAACGTCCCTTTCCCCGCTCAAGCCGCTGGGAACGCGGTCCTCGTAAAACGAGACCGAGGCCAGGCCGGACCTCGGGTCGATTCCCAGTTGGCGCAGAAAGTGGAAGGTCAAAAGCGGTTGCTCCGAGGCGCGGCTCCCGACCGCCAGACTCCTGCCTCTGAGGTCTTCCACCGTCAGTATGTCCGAATCGCCTCTGGATATTAGACAGATCGAGCAGTCGAAGTCGACGTCCCGCATGGCGATTACCTGGCACGGTTCGGACAGGAGTTTCTTGATTTTGACGTAACCCAGGGGACCGTTCCAGGCCAGGTCTATCTTTCCGTCCACAAAGTCGTTCACCATTGCGTCGTAATCTGAGTACAGGACCCAGTCCATCTCGATGCCCCGGCGCTTGAACAGAGTCTCAAGTCCCTGAAAAACTTTCATGTGTGGTAAGGATGCGGTACCGCCCAATCTAATCATGGAAGCCTCCCGATTCAGGATTGCTTTGCGGGCTATCACCCCTAGAGGGTCTTCGATCGATCAACCTGCCAAGTCGATGGAAACGCGCCTGAAGGACTGATGTCGCTCCCTGAGCGCCAGTAAGGGTATGATTCTCATTGCGCCGACCCATCGGCGGTTATGGTCACGGACACCCCCGTCAACCTTACGTCGATACCCTGAGGCGCGTCGGCGCGAATCGATACTTCATAGGTCAGTATACCCCTGTCGGTCCTGGGGCTGTCCGCCACGGCTGTAACGTTCCCTGTTAGTGGTGATTCCGGCATGCTGTCCAGGGTTATCTCGGCCCCTGCGCCGACTCGCACCCGTCCAACGTCGGAACCATTGACGAAGCCGGCGACGTCCACCAGGGTTGGGTCCACCAGCCTCAGAATGAGGGAGTCCTTATCCACCTCGTCATCGGTGTCCGCATTCACCAGGTAAACGACTCCTTCAAATGGAGCGGTAATTGTTGCCCCTGCCAGATCACTCTCGGCATCCTTGGCTGCTTCCTCGGCGAGGGAGAGGTCCGCCTGGCGGTGGGCCCTGTCCAGGTCAAGTCTGCCGCGCAGGGACTCTAGCCGAATCTCGGCCTCCCCCAACCGCGCCTCCGCAACTCCGAGGTCCCTGGTCGCCGCGCCCACCAGCAGCGGGTCGATGTTGATGGTCAGTTCCTCCAGGTCTTCGATGGCTTGGTCCAAGTTGGCGCGGGCGGCCTCGACCTGACTTTCCAGTAGACCACTGTCCCTCGAGTCCGGTTCGAGTCCCAAGTCCACCAGGGCGTCTCGGGCTTGCTCCAAATCAGCGAGGGCACCGTCAAGCTGAGAGACTCGAAGCGCAACTTCCAGCGGGTCCGCGCCCGCGGCCAGGGCATCCCTGGCTTCCATCAGAATGAGTTGCGCCGCCCCAGCTTCCGCGATCAAAACCCGCGGGCCCGGACCCTGAGATTCCCGCGATTGGGCGTCCAACATACCCTCCACCGACTCCAAAACTCCAGTTTCGGCGAAAATCTTCAAGTCCTCCGCGTCCCGCTGGACCTTATCGAGGGATTGCGCCGACGTGGCCAACGCGGCTCGCGCGGCAGTCACGTCGGCCTCCAGTTGAGCGCGGAGCAGCATGTCTGGTCCTTCCTCCGACTCCTCTAGTTCACCTTGCGCGTCGGTTAAAGTAACCTTGGCGAGGGCAACTGCGGCTTCAAGCCGCAGCTTTTCCAGGGCGTCGGGACCTTCTTCAAGGCGGGCGACAACCTGGGTGATCTTCCTAAAATCGGATTCCGCCACGGAAACCGCGGCGCTGAGCTGACGGGCCAGTAGCAGTTCTTGACCTCTTTCTAGTGTCGCTAGGGCCTGTTCTGCAACTTCCAGACTGGTCCGCGCCAGTTCTACGGCGGACTCCAGTTCCTGCTTGACGAGCGGGTCTGGCCCCGTTTCAAGTTCGGTCAGACGGTCCCCTGCTGTGTTGAAGTTGGCCAGGGCAAGAGCGGCGGCGGCCTGGAGCGCCCGAAGTTCTTCTATGAAGTCCTCGTCGAACGCCTTGGACACCCCTGCCGTAAATATGTGCCTACTAACCGTGTCGTCCGCGGCATCCAGATCGAGCTTGGCGCGGGTGTGGGCCAGTTGGGCCGTTGCAAGCCTCTCCGCGTAGTCAAGGTCGAAGTTGGCCAGGTTGTCTTCGGCACGGTCGAGGGCGGATTCCGCGCTGGACTTCGTCAGCAACGCCGCCGCCAGCCTCTGGGCGTGTTGTGGGTCGAAGTCGGCCAGGGCCGTCCTGGCCTGGTCCAGGGCTAGCTCAGCCGCGGTCTTCCCTGCCTGTGCTTCCGCTAGTCTCTGCGAGTGGTCGATCAAGAAGTCGGCCAAAGCGTCCTCCGCCACATCGAGGGCGATACCGGCCCCCGCCGAGGTCTGCTGGGCTCCGGCCAGCGACCGGGCGTGGTTAAGGTCGAATTCATCCAACATCTCCTGTGCCTGGTCCAACGCCAGTTCTGCGGAAGCATACCCTTGAAGGGCTTGTCCGAGCCTCTGCTCCTGGTGCAGGTCCAGGTCCGCCAGGGCGTCCCATGCTTGGTCCAGGGCAACGCTGGCCGCGGCGAGAGCGCGCACACTCAGGGACAGGCGCTGCGCGTGGTCACGCTCCAGGTCGTCCAAGCCTTCCTCGGTGGACTTCAGGGCAAGCCTTGCCCTGGCTACGGCAGCTTCCGCGTTGGCAACAGCCGTGTCCTCCGGGAGGACGAGATTGTCTAAGGCATCCTGCGCGTTGTCCACGGACACTTTGGCGCCGGCCACCATGGATTCCGCTTGGGCTAGTTCCACCGGTGTTGCGGCGTTCACGGTGTCGAGCGTCTCTTTGGCCCGCCGGACGTTGACTATGGCCCCGGCGGTGTTGCTTTCCAAGCGCGCCATCGTCATCGAGTCCATCCTGGCCAACACCTGGCCTTGTTCGACGCGGCGTCCATTCTCCACCAAAATTTCGCCAACGGTTCCCCGAGTGTTAAATTTCAGGTCAGCGGTCCTGGGAAAGGCCAGCCTTCCGTCGATGGATAGCTCGCCCGCCTGTCTCCCGTATGACGGCGCAGGCAGGCCGCCCCCGTCCTGAGATGGTGGTTCCGGTCCGAACGCCGCCCCCAATGTAGCCCAGATCGACGCGACCGCGGCTAAAGCCAGGGCAGGGTAAAGCAATATGATCCGGCGTTTGCCACTACTGACTGCTGCCCACAAAGTATTCATGAGGTCCCACCCCTTGGCTTGAGTTATTGGCATTTAAGACGGGAGAATATTGGTCCGAGTCCGGTGTGATCCGCATCAATGTGAATCAGTAATGTTAAGGATCGTCAGCGCGGCCACTTCATTCCGGCTCGCCTACCTCTTCCGCTGTCCGCCGTCCTCCCAACATGGACCGGATCGCCTGAAACATGAGCGGGATACTTGAGTGCATGATGGTGTATATCACCGGGACTACGATCAAGGTAAGGAATGTCGAGCTTATCAGGCCTCCAATAACGACCGTGGCAAGCTCCGCTCCAATGATCCCGCCCGCTTCCCCTGCGAAGGTCGCCAGGGGCAGCAGGGCGAATGTGGTGGTAAACGCGGTCATGAGAATGGGCCGCAACCTCACCCGGCTGCCTTCGATTAGCCCTTCGTAGACTCCCATCCCCCGTTCCCGCAATTGCTCGACGAACGTGATCAAAACGATGGCGTTGGTGACTACCACCCCGATCAGCAATAGAATCCCCATGAGCGCCGACAGGCTGAGTGTGCGGCCGGTTAGGGCAAGAGCCACGAGAGCCCCCACCAGGGCCAAAGGCAGGCTCATGACAATCACGAACGGGTTTCTCAGGGATCCCAGGCTGGCCACCATCACCAGGTACACCAGGGCTATCCCGACGGCCATCGCCGTGAACACATCCGCGAATCCCTCGGCGATCTGACTGAATATCCCTCCCGTCCTGACCTCCACTCCCGGCGGCTTCTCGCTTTCCAGGGCGTCGATCCGGGCTTGCAATTCAGTGCCCACGGCCTGGGTGTCCGTCGCCGTGATTTCGGCTGTAATGCTGGCCGAGCGTTCGCCATCGAACCTGGAAATGCTGACAGGCGCCTTTTCCACCGCGAGATCGCTGATCGCACCCAACCTCACAGTCCCCATTGGGCCTTCGATCAGCAGCGACTTGAGCTTGTCGACTTCATTCACGTCGTCCGGGTCGCCCCTGACCACGATGTCCATGGTGGCTTCTTGCAAGTCCGCCTCGGAAACAGTCTGCCCGACCAAATAGCGGTTGACCTGCCGCCCGGCGGAGGCGGCGTCGATGCCATATTGACCAGCCCTGCGCGGGTCTATCTGTATGACAACCTCGTTGCGCGCATCGGATACGTCACTGGCCAGGTTGATGATGCCGTCCATTCCGCCTATCTCGGCTTCGAGCCGTTTGGCATGGGCGGAAATGTCCGAGTAATTGCTCCCGGTCACGGTGACTTCCAACTGGTCCGTCGGCGGGCCATCCTGCACTCCGGTGACCGTGACATCCGTATCCTCGACATCGGGCATCCTGGCGCGGACTTGCTCCACTACGTCCGGCGGTGGGTCCTCCACCATGGTCACCAGGAACCCAGCGATGTTGTGACCTCCGGCTCCGGCCCCCGATCCAAAGTCGTCGGAGCGGGCAAACAACGTGGCCTGGTATGTGTCAATCACCTGGCCGCTCTGGAACTCCTCCAGCGCGAGTTCGATCTGCCGGACCACTTCGAAGGTCTCGCCGACGGAACTTCCGGTGGGCAACTCTACGTCAATTAACAGATATTCGGGAGCGTCCGACGGAAACAGCGTAACCGGTATCACCGTTATCAGCGCCAGGCTGCCGCCCGTTACGATGCCCGCGATCAGCAAGGTCGCGATCTTGTGCCCCAATGCCCACCGCAACACGGGCAAGTAGATACGAACGATCAGCGTGTCATGGTCGCTGGCCCTGGAGCCGATTGTGTCGTCATCGGAAAAGTCGCCGCGCCGCAGAATGAGCATGCCCAGCACCGGCACCGCGGTCAGCGCGACCAGGGTCGAAGCCAACAGCGCAAAACTGACGGTCATGGCAAAGGGAGTGAAGAAGGAGCCCACCAACCCCTGAATGAACCCTAGCGGTACAAACACCACCACTGTCGTCAGCGTGGAGGAGATGATCGCCGCCCCCACTTCTCTTGTAGCCTCTATGGCCGCGATGCGGCGCTCTTCACCCGCCTGGATGTGCCGGTAGATGTTCTCCAGGACCACGATGCTGTCGTCAACCACTCTGCCGACGGCTATGGCCAGGCCCGCCAGGCTCATAAAGTTGAGGTTTACCCCGACCAAAGCCATGACGATTACCGCAGTCAAAATGCTGAGCGGTATGGAAAGCCCGATTATCAGTGTGGGCCGCAGGCTTATGGCAATCCCCTGGAGAAGCGTGGGTCTCAGGTTCAATAGGAACAGGAACACCACGCTAACGGCGAATAGCAGCCCCCACATTCCTTCGTTCAGCAATGAACTGAGGGACTTTTGGACCTCGGGGCCGCTGTTGGTGATCGTGACGATTTCCACGTCTTCAGGCAGCCCCGAGATGCCGGTGATCGCGGCCAAGACTTGCGAGGTGACGTCCACCGTGTTGGAGTCGGGGTCCTTTACGACAGCTATGCCCAGGCTGGGTTTTCCGTTGGTGCGGGATATGGTCGTGGCTTTGGCCGTGCCGAACTCCACCTCTGCCACCTGGGACAGAGTCACCGGCCGCTGGCCTCGCCGACCTTCCGGGACCTGTTCGAAACCCACGACCAGACCCTTGATGTCGTCCAGAGAACCGAACTCGTGGGAAGTGCGGACCGGGAACACGGCGTCGCCGCTGTCTATGGCCCCTGCTGGGAAGCTGACGTTGTTCTCACGAATCGCGTCGGCGACCTGGTTGAACGATATCCCAAGTTCCTCCAGCCGCTCCGCGTCGATCGATACCAATACCTGCTCGTCTGACCTGCCGAGGACTATGGCGGCGAATACTCCATCCACCCGCTCGATTCGCGGTGAGATGAGGTCGTCCACCACCCGCTGTAGCGAAGGAATATCCCGGTCGCCAAGGACGCTGAGCTGCATCACCGGAAATACATCGGAGGCGATGCGGCTGACTGAAGGGTCTTCCACTCCATCCGGGAAGGTCAGGCCGTTGATGTTGCCTTCGATGGTCCGCTCCACCTCCTCCATGTCGTCACCAAACTCGAAAGTTGCAATGACCATCGACAGGTTCTCGGAGGAGACCGATTGGATGTCCTTGAGCCCTTCCATTCCGAGAATCGCGTCTTCTATGGGCTCGGATACGTCACGGGCAACGGCTTGGGGGTTGGCGGAAGGGTAAATAGTGCGGACCGTAATGTTGGGGAATTCGATTTCCGGAAACAACTCACGCTGGAGGTTCTGGTAGCTAACCACCCCGCCGATCATAACAAGGGCAATCACCAAGACCGTAACCGCGGGGCGTCGGAGGGCGAGGCTTGTAACGAAGCTCAAAGGGCAGTCTCCTTATGTTCCTGGAGGTGAGACCGGGCACAGAGTGCGCCGCGCCGGCCAACCCTATGAGTGATCGGCGTTCGACGGTCAATGAGTACCTACGTCCGGTGGGTCGTTTCGGATTCTGGCAATTCGGTTTCGCGTTCCACCTAGGAAAGGGGGAAGTGGTGAGGCGAATATGGTATCTGGATAAGAGCTTATCGCAGCGGCCAGAATCAGGCCAGCGGGAAAACGGTGGATTGTCGACGTGGACCAGACCTCGCAACGAGCCGGCGCCCTCCGACGAATTACCCCACGGTCTCTTGGATAGTGCGCCGCGCCATATCGGTTCCGGTCCCCTGTTAAGCCGCGGGTTGGAGGCTATCCCGTGAATCGGTGGCCCGCACACAGGACGCGCATACCCAGTGTTGCCCGCCAATAGCAGCGCCCGGGTTGCCGTGCTAAGGCAGCCTTGCCACCGTACCAACCGCATCAACCAAAGCGCCATACCAGGAAAGGCATCCAATATCCCAAACCGGCGTCGTTCACACGGGGTCGGGGTAGGTCGATGCGCGCCTCGAAGCAATCCGGAGCACTAAGTCACCGAGGAGATGGCGTGATCCAATATCTCAGCCGCCAGGTCCATCTGCTCCCTGGTCGTGGTGAACGGAGGGACGAAGCGTAGCACAGAACCGTTCCGCCTCACGCTGCATATGAGGCCGTTCTCAAGGCAAACCCGCCCGATCTCCCGCCCCTGCTGAAACGCCGGCTCCCGCGTTTCCCGGTCCATGACAAACTCGATGCCCTGTAACAGCCCCCGGCCCCGGATGTCGCCAATGATCGGGTGACGCTCCGCCAGGGCGCGTAAATGTCCGGACCAATACTCGCCGATACTCGCGGCAACATCCACCAGTCCCTCTTCCAGGATGATGTCCAGGCTGGCGATTGCCGCGTTGCAGGTCATGGGGTCGTTGGAATGAGAGTGGGCTACCACGATTCCCGTTCCCGCCACCTTTTCTTCTATCTCGTCAGTGGTTATGGCGGCGCTGACCGCCACTCCACCGCCGAAGTGCTTGGAAATCGTGAGTATGTCCGGGACCACGCCTTCTTGCTCCCCGCCCCACATCGAGCCCAGCTTGGCCAACCCTGTCTGCGCCTCGTCCAGTATCAGCAGCATCCCCCGCTGGTGACACCTGTATTGAAGCTCTTGGAGCCAGCCCGGAGGCAGGTCAATCACGCCGCCCGCGCTGAACAGAGGCTCGGTTATTACCGCGGCCATCTGCCCGTCGGCCTGGGCGTCCAGCAGGTCGAAACTGGTGTCGAGGCAAGTGTAGTCGCAGCCGGACTTGTCCTTGCAGAACGCGCAGCGGTAGCGATAAGGCGCAAGTATGGGATAGTTGCCGGGGGCGTATGGGCCGTAGCCTTGCCGCCAGCCAGAGAAGGTTACCGCCCTAGCCGCCTCGCTCTGGCCGTGGAAGCTGACCACCGGGCTGGCAACTTCGTAGCCGCCGGTATATCGCTTGGCGATGGACATGGCCGCTTCGTTGGAGTCGCTGCCGGAGGTGAGGAACATGCTCCGTGTCAGTCCCGGGGGAGTGATCTCGGCCAGCCGGCTCGCCAGAATGATCTCCCGGTCGTTGAAAAGGCTCATGTGGCTGTGGAGCAGGGTGTCGCAGCTTTCCTGAAGAGCCTGGACGATTCGAGGATGGTTGTGCCCCAGCGCGGCGCACATCTGCCCGGAGTTGAAGTCCAGGTACTCCTTGCCGTTTATGTCCCGCACCACGGAGCCTCGTCCCCAGACCAGTATCGGTCCGGCGACGGCGCTCCGGTCCATTCGGCTGCGGAAGCTAAACCGTTCCGCCAGGGAAAGCAGCGATTCCTCGGTCCACTGATCAGCCAAGGCCTTGGACTTCTCCTTAGCCCTGGTTGGTGAACTCCGGCATGATCTCTCTGCCGAAGATGTCCAACTGCTCGACTATGACATCCTGTGGCGTGCCGATTACGGAGCCCACATTCACGGACTCCAGTCCGGGGAACCTCTCCTGTACGTCCTTGAGTTGTTCGAGAATCCGCTCAGGGGGGCCGACGAGCCAGGACCCCGCCTCGACGGCTTGCTCAATGGTGGGCAACCCAGCGAACGGGGCCTTGGCCGGGTCTGCCAGATCGGACATCTGTTGGCTGGTGAGTCCGCGCACGAACCCCAGGGGAGCGAACATCTTCATGTTCTCTTCAAAGTATCCCCGAGCTTCTTCGATGGCCTTCTCCGGGGTCTCGGCGATGTGAATGGTGTACCCGATGGCCAGGTCGGTCCCAAGCTCGGTCTCCCTGCCGGAGGCGGCCAGGGTGTCCCGCCACTGTTCCATCACCCGGTCGGTGGTGCCTCCCGCCGCAGCGCCTCCGCCGATGATGCCTTTCATCCCGTGTTTGACCATGAAGTCCATGGCCCGCTGGCTCGCGCTGACGATAGGCTGCCAGGTCTCCACCGGAAGGGTCTTGGGGCGTGGGACCAGGGTGATCTCCTCCAGCTCATAGCCTCGGTAAGGGACGTGGGGCGGTATGTCGTAGTATTCGCCGTGGTGCGAGAACGACCGCTGGTTGAAAGCCTTCATCAACAGCTCTGTCTGCTCCTCGAAAAGCTGACGGTTGGCATCGTTGTCGATGGCCGTGCTGGGATTGCCGAACGTCTCGACTTCGCGGGAGTGGTAGCCTCGCCCAACGCCGAAGATAACCCGGCCATTGGTGAGGTGGTCGGCGGTGGCGAAGTCCTCGGCCAGCCGCAGCGGATGCCACATGGGGTTGATGTTGAAGCCGCAGCCGAACTTGAGGTTCTTGGTGATATGGGCCAGGTGTACGAACAGCAGCAGCAAATTGGGGATGCACTCGTACCCTTCGCGCTGAAAGTGGTGCTCGGCGGCCCAGAAGGTGTCGTAGCCGTGCTCTTCCATTTTCATCACGATGGCTTCGGTCTTATCGAACACGCTGGCCAGATGCTCATCCGACAGCCACCGGTCGTTGACCGGCGTGCCCGTCCAACCGATGTTGTCCAGGTCCACGTGTCCGGCGAACAAGCTTCCGAATTTGTTTATCATGAACTAACTCCTTACCCGGTGTATTCCCAGCATTCAGAGGACATTTTAGACCGGTGGGACACCCTGTCAACCCAAGGGTGTCTCCCTGCGGGTCCGTTCCTCGCCGGATGCGATGACGCGGATGTCCAACCGAGTCCGCAACCCTCTGGTAAAATGGTCTCTAGCAAGGGTCTAGAATCGGAAAGGGCTGGAATCGAAAACGGGCGGAATTTCTTCAGGTATGGCGGACATTCGCCCGCCAGCTAAACGGGACGGACGTGATGACGCGGCAGGGTACGATACTGATAGTCGACGACGAGTTCGATTCCGCCATCGTGATGGCGGTCCGCCGCAGCCTGGACGAAGAAGGATGGCGCCCGGTGGTGGTCCGTCCAGAGGGCAACTGGTCGACGGCGGACGAGTTCGAAGACGCCACGCTCTACGCCATCGAAGAATCTCAGCCCGATGGGGTACTCCTTGACGTCCGATTCGGCGACCAGGCCGACGACCGATTTAAGGGCCTGGACATCCTGCAGAGTATCGTCGAACAGTTCCCGAAACTCCCGGTCCTGATGTTCACCCAGTACACCCAGGGTCCAGACAGGGATACCGCCGTGCGAGGAGCCTTGACCAGGGAAGCTTCAGTCGACTTTATAGATAAGCTGGCCAGTCCCGGCGAAGTGGTCCTGCGGCTCCGGCGTCTCATTGGCGTGTCACCGGGGGCTATCGCAATAGGAAATAATATCCTGGTCAACAAGGACAACCGTCTGGTCTACGTAAACAAGGGCGAACGGTTCGAGCCGGTAAACGAGATACAAGGTATGAAATTCGAGATCCTCCGGGAGTTGGCCGAGGCCTGGTACCGCAGCCCCGGAGAATTGGTCTCGTTTGGCAGGCTCGAACGTTACTCCGATGGAGAAGACCCACGGTCTTCCTTGAGAGTTAGGATCAGGGAGATCAAAGTCGCCCTCGGAACGTCCCTTGGAGTCCGATTCTCGGCAGGAGAGCTAATCATCAATGCTCGGGACCAGGGATATAGGCTACTTCCCCCTTCGCTATAAGCCGCCGGTGGTTAGGTTATAGATGCAGACCTGGTCCATCATAGCCGGCGTCGTGGTTTTCGCGGTCGGCGTCGTCTCGCTGCTGCTCGCGCCTCTCGTTGGGAGCAGGGTGTTTCACTCTCTCTGGAGCGTCGAACCCCTTACCTACATCGGTGGAGGCATGGTCGCGATGGGACTGGGGATAGTGTCCCTGGCTTACGCTCTTGCCGCCATCCGTAGGTCCAGCCGAGGGCCGGCGCCCGCCGGTGACGTCGTGGAGCAGTGGAGGCAGCTCACCCAGCAGTATTTCGACCTGTTCGATCACGACCTGGGCAGGCCATTGAGGCGGATATCAGGGAAAGAACGTGAACTTCGGGCGGTGTTGCGCTCTTCGGGAGAGGACACCGACCCCAGCGTATTGTCTCTGCTAGACGAAATAGAGATGCAGACCACCAACTTCCGGCTGATGTTATCCAACATCCAGGTGTTGGTGGACCTACAGGGACCAGACGGGCGGGTGCGTCCTCAACCGGTGGAACCCTCGGAAGTGGTGCGGAGAATCGTCGACCGGTACACGCCGGTGGCCGAGCAGACCCTGAAGGAGATTACCTGGTGGTCGGAACCTTCCGAGTTCGGGATCGTCTACTCCGATAGCTCAGCCATCGAGCACATCGTGACCAATCTGGTGGATAACGCCGTGCGGTTTGCCTCGTCCCATATCGAGATCAAGCTGACCAGAAACCCGACCCACTTCTTCGTCCGGGTCTGGGACGATGGGCCAGGTGTGTCCCCCCAATACGTTCAGCACGTATTCGACCACGGTTGGACTCCGGCGGTGGCGCGTAGAGAGGAAAAGTCCAGTTCCGGTCTGGGCCTCTTCATCGCCCGGACCCTGGCCAACCGTTGGCACGGAGAATTAACCCTGGAAAGCGAGTCGGGCCCCTCCGCGAACCACCACGCGGCGTTCTTGCTGGGTCTGCCCCACGGGAGCAACGACCTCGTGGCTACCGTGCAGGGTCAGTAAACTCAAGCCAACCACCGGCTGATTACTGCCCCACCGACCCCCACACCTCCATCATTTCCACCAAAACGGGAATCCACGATCCGAATCAAGCATTCTCCTCAACGGACATGGCACTCCACGCATCCCGAACCCCGCCAAGGTCCAGACTTACGTTGGAGCCAGCCCAGAATGCGATTGCCCCGTCAGTCTGCGCAGGGTCCATTTATTTTAAGTACCACCAATCAGCATCACACCGGTTAAGTACACAAGCCCCCCTTTCGGAAAAGGGGGGTTGGGGGGATTTCCCGGCACCGGTCAGTACCGCCGAAGTCACCGAAGTCATTGCGCGTCCGGAAAGAGACCAGTCCTTACGATTAGTGGGATGGAACAAGGCCAATTATTCCTCGATTCTCGTGAACTCACTCCGGAGCAAGGGTGAAATCCCCCTTAATCCCCCTTTCCCGAAACGGGGAGAATGGTCCTATGCGCCGACAAACAAAAGACCCCGTCAGTGACCGTCTTCAGCTTGACACCAAATTCATAACCTCATACACTCGAATGCAGCGTTCGGACGAATGTCCGGCCTTCCTCTCGCGGCCCGGTGGTGTAGCGGCTAACATACTGGCCTGTCAAGCCAGAGATCGGCGGTTCGAATCCGCTCCGGGTCGCCACTCCAAGTCCTCGACATCCACTTCTCTCTGCCTTTCAGGAGTTATGATTTATGAACATCAACACGCTCGACCAGAGCCCTCAAAACCACCGAGGCGGGCAAGTCTCGCATCTGCTGTTGGCCCAGGGCCAGTTTGGCGTCCAGAACCTCAACGTTACCTGGGTGGAAGGCGAGCCGGGCAGCGAACAAGCCGTGCATTCCCACGAAGGAAGGGAACAGGTCTACGTCATCGTCCAGGGCAAAGGCGCGATGCGTGTCGGCGGCGAAGTGGAAGAAGTGGTTGCTGGCAGTCTGGTCTTCGTGCCCCCAGGGACGGACCACTCCATCAAGAACGTCGGCGAGGAGAAGCTAATCTACGTCTCCTCCACCTCGCCCCCCTTCGAAGTCGACCCCGGAAGGTTTACGCGCTCGTCTTAATCGGTGGGACTTGAGTCAACATTGCCAGGGTCCGACGCGCGGAAAATACGTCTAGACGCAACTCTTGAGGACCGATGACAGAGGGAAACCCCGTGCGTGTCAGTGTGTCCGAAGGGTATACCATTTGGGCCAAGACCTACGACTCGACCTGGAACACCCTGATAGCCACCGCGGAGCTATATTCCCTCGGGTTTCTGGATAGTTTGACTGGAACGACTGCCCTTGATGTTGGCGCGGGGACCGGGAGCTACGCCCTGAAACTCGCCAGGAACGGGTGGGACGTAACCGCCGTAGACGCTAATCTGCAATGTTGGGAGTCGCAAGGAGTGTGGCCGGTGACGAAGGGATGCCAATGCGGTTCCGCCAGGCATCAATCGAAGATGGCCTCCCGGCAGGTTCCAGCGCTTTCGACCTGGTGATCTGCGCGTTAACCCTTTGCCATGTTGCCGATCTCCAGGGCGCGATGGCCGAGTTTCACAGGGTTTGGTGCCCGGCGGGCATCTGCTAGTAACCGGCGTTCACCCTGATTTCGTCTCAGCGGGGATGCCGATCCAATTCGTTGATAACGGGATAACCTACCATCTTCCCAACGAACCCCACTCCCGTCGTGATTACGTGGAGGCCGTACAAGGCACAGGGCTAGCCGTGTCTTCAGTCGTGGAGGTTTCCACCAAGGATATTCCAGGCGGATTTGAGACCGAATTCATGCGGGACAGGTTCCCCGATTCCAACTTTGCTCTGATGGTCCTAGCCCACAAACCCGCCGAATAGAGGCTAACGCACCTCCCCTGACTTCTCCCGCTGGACCAGGTCCCAGTCGATTTCATAGCCCAGCCCTGGCGCTTCCGGGGCGTAAACGAGGCCCTGGCTATCGACTTCCACGTCTTCCACCAGGCCGAACTTGTTGGCCCCGTTGGCCGGGAATACCTCATAATAATCGCAGTTGTTGACCGCCAATATGACGTGAAGGTTCGCCACGTTGTTCAGCGAATTACCGCCGTGATGGACCTCGCACTTCATCTTAAACGCCTCGGCTGTGTGGGCGATCTTCAGTAATGGCGTGATCCCGCCGGAAACGGCCACGTCGCCCCGGAGCATGTCCGTAGCTTGTAACTGAATCCACTGTGCCATGCCGTACAGGCGGCCAGGCGCGTACTCGGTGGACATGATGGGGATGTCTAGCTTGCTCTTCAGCTTGACGTAGTTGTAGATGTCTTCCTCCGCCAACGGGTCTTCATACCAGAGAAAGTCATACTCCTCGGCGGCGCGGCCCACACGAAGCGCGTCCTCGTAGCAGTAGGCCCACATCGAGTCGAGCATGAGATCGTACTGGGCTCCCACGGCGTTGCGGGTCACCCTGCAGATTTCTATGTCCTCTTTGGGTACCGCGTGAGGATGAATCTTGTACGCGGGCCATCCCAGGTCCTTGAAGTGGAGGGCTTCCTCGGCGTAGTCCTCGGGAGTGGTCAAGTACCCGGAACTGGCGTAGGCCGGCACCCGGTCCCGGCAGGACCCCAAGAGCCGGTGGATCGGCAACCCCGCAACCTTGCCCGCGATATCCCACAGGGCAACGTCGATAGCTCCAATTGCGTTGGTGGACACATTGCGGTTGTTCTTCCACATACCGGCCCAGATGGAGCCGATGTCCAGCGGATTGCGGCCCATGATCGCGGGCTTAATGAACTCCATCATCGGTCCCACGTAGGCGTCCGCTCCCTGCCTGGAGGAGCCCAAAAACGCGTGGCCCTCCACCCCTTCGTCGGTGGATATGGTCACGACCCCCAGTTGACGCGTACCGCCGAATGACGCGGTGGCCGTGGCCCACGGACCGGAGTTCCAGTTGACCATTATCACCTTGAGATCAGTAATCTTCACGACGTCTTCTCCTCAGTCCTCCGTCAGCATTCGCCGAGTATCCCTACTATAGCATCAGAGAGGTGAAGGGGTATCCGACGGCCCCGGGCGGCGTGCCCAGGCGGTTATTGGCGCGGGGAGCGCATATGGTCTATATTAGACCAGATATCGTCAAAGGGGGTATCTGCCGTGGACCAATCACAGCCGCGACGGGTATGGACGGTCGCTGAGGCAAAATCCCGCCTATCGGAGATTCTGAGGCTCGCTGAACAAGAAGGGCCGCAGCATATTGGTACAAGGCGGTCGTTTGTGGTGGTGCCTGCAGACGTATGGTACCGGAAAAGTCCTGCCCGGAAGCCACTCGGTCAATGGCTCGTCGAGAATATGCCTCGGGGAGTGGAACTGGAAATCCCGGGCAGGGAGGAACGCGGCAGAGAAATTCCTTTCTCTGAGCCCGGTGAATGAGCGGCTACCTCCTCGATACGAACGTAATCTCTGAACTCACAAGACCGTCACCTGAACCAGGAGTCGTTTCGTTCCTGACCGGGCAGAACGATCTATGGCTCTCAGCCATAGTCATTCACGAATTGGACTTCGGTTTGAATCTGTTACCGGAAGGAAGGCGGCGGGAACGGTTGCGTGAGACCTTGGAAGCGATAGTCGAGGAATATGAGGAGCGTATTCTCCCACTAGGCCGAGTAGAAGCGGAGTGGGCCGGACAACTGAGGGCTCAGTCCCATCGAAGGGGTCGAGTTCTGGGTTTGGGCGATGCCCTGATCGCCGGGACTGCGGCGGCACAGGACCTTGCTATCGTTACCCACAACGTTCGAGACTTCGACGGCCTGGGCCTGGATATTTTCAATCCCTGGCAACAGATCTGATCCGCATTAGCGACCGTGCGTGTTCTTAAATGATGTCTTCGGCTCCGCGTATCATGGGAATCCCGGACAAACAGGTGGAATAGTTGGCCCAGGTCCTTACCATAGGCCGCAAACTCCAGACCTTTCGCGCCCTGCGCCACCGCGACTTTCGCTGGTTCTGGACCGGTACTGTTGCACAGGCGGCGGGCCGGGGCATGCAGTTTCTCATCCTGGGGTGGATGGTGCTGGAGCTGACCGACTCCGCCTCGCACATGGGTTTCATGGTCTTCCTCTATGGGATGCCCACCCTCGGTTTCGTCCTGTTCGGTGGGATTTTCGCCGACCGTTTCGACCGGCGCGCCCTGCTGATGTTGACCCAGACGCTGGTGGGAGTCCTGGTCCTGGGTTTGGCTGTGCTGCAGACCGCCGGACTTGTTTCGCTCTGGCACATATACACTGCTTCCTTCGTCCTCGGGTTACTGCAAGCGATCAATACCCCTGCCCGTTTGGCCATTGTGTCCGACCTGGTGGACCGGGAAGACCTGATGAACGCGGTGGTCCTGAACTCGGCGGTCATGAACTCTGGACGAATCCTTGGTCCGGCCGTGGCGGGGGTAGTCATTGACCTGGCGGGAATCCACACGGCCCTCTTCGTTGCCGCCCTACTTTTCTCCGTGGGCACGGCGACACTATTGATGGTGCGGCGTGTGCCACAGATTGCCCGGCCCGGGCGCCCCAACATGCTCTCAGACCTGGTCGCCGGTCTTCGCTATTGTTGGTCCAACCCTGTCACGTTCACCGTGATCGGCATCGGGTTTGCCTTCGGGTTCTTCGCGATGCCCTATGCCCAGGTCTTGCCCGCGTTCGCAAAACTGGTCCTGGACGCGGGAGCAGGTCAAGCCGGACTCTTGATGACGGGCGCGGGAATCGGCTCTTTGTCGGGGACGTTTGTCATGGCGTCTCTCGGAAACTTCCGGCGCAAGAACTGGATCTTGCTGACCTGCATCTTCATGTTCGGGGTCGCCCTGTTCATGCTGGCTTGGTCATCCTCGTTCTGGGTCTCATGGGTGATACTGTTCTTCGTGGGAATGGGTAGCATCGTCCCCATGGGCACGACAGTCCTTCAGCTCTCCATCCCATCCGAACTACAGGGCAGGGTCATGAGCATCTGGTACGTTTCGGCGGCGTTCATGTTCATCGGCTCTTTCCCCATGACCATCGTCGCCGACACCCTGGGCTGGACCGCCGCCTTCGCCGGAGGGGCCGCGATATACTTGGTCATTGCGTTCATCCTGGGGATAGTCCGCCCCACCCTGCGCCGGATGGAAGTGTAGGCCGGGCCTTTGGTGAGCCAGAGCCTCGCTGGCTGTTGGAGTAACGATTGACGCTGGTCATGACCCTGGGCCGCAAGGTCCAGGCATTCCGAGCGTTTCGCCACCGCGATTTCAGATGGTTTTGGCTCGGCGCCGTCGCTCAGTCCACGGGCATGGGGACCCAGTTCCTCATACTGAGTTGGTTCGTCTTAGAACTTACGGACTCGGCCTCGCGCATGGGATTCGCGATCTTCCTTTTTGGCATGACCGGCCTCGTGGTGGTCTCGTTCACGGGGACGTTTGCGGACCGGTTCGACCGCCGGAACGTGTGCATTTTTACGCAGGCCTTAGTTGGTCTTTTCCTGACCTGCCTGGCGGTCTTGGGGTCCACCGACCGTATCGCCCTCTGGCACCTCTACGTTGGCGTCGTGCTCATGGCAAGTTCCTCGGCATTCAACGCGCCCGCCCGGGCGGCCCTGGTCCCCGACCTCGTGGACCGGGGGGATGTAATGAACGCGGTGGTGTTGAACGCCGCGGTGATGAATGCCGGGAGGGTAATCGGTCCCCTCGTCGGGGGTGCGGTGATCGAGTTCGCGGGCATCGGTCCCGCCCTCTATATGGCTGCCGGTCTTTACGGCATCGCGAGTCTGACCCTGCTGATGGTGCGCCGTGTGCCCAGGACCGTTCCGGTCAGGAACACATCCTTCTTAGCGGACCTTCTGACGGGTATTCGGTACTGTTGGTCTAATCCCGTGACCTTCACCGTAATCGCCATCGGGTTTATCTTCGGCTTTTTCGGGTTGCCGTATATCCTGGTAATGCCCGCTTTCGCCAGTCAGGTCCTGGAAGCGGACGCCAGTCACGTGGGGGTCCTTATGTCCGGTGCCGGGATCGGATCCTTGGTGGGCACTCTATTCCTCGCGTCATTGGGTGATTTCCGCCATAAGAACTGGCTTTTGCTAATTTGCATGTTCCTCTTCGGAATATCCCTATTCTGCCTCGCTTTGTCTCCCTGGTTTTGGCTCTCCTGGGTAATACTGTTGTTCCTTGGGTTGAGTGACATCTTCCCGATGGGCACCACCGTGTTGCAGCTATCCGTTCCACCCGAGTTGAGGGGCAGGGTGATGAGCCTGTGGATCATGACCGTGGCGTTTTCTATGATCGGCTCATTCCCGATGGCCCTGGTGGCGGACTATGCGAACTGGCCCACCGCATTCGCCGGGGGCTCCGCCATCTGTCTGATTGCTGGCCTGATTTTGGGTATATTGCGCCCCACGTTGCGCAGGTTGGCATTATAGGCTGACCCATTTCCTAAGGAGATTTCCTAATGGACCTCCCCGCACATGAATACTTGGACCAGCGCGGGATTCCCTACCAGAAGCTCAGCTTCTCCCCGGAAACGTCAAAAGGGGCGGCCAGTGTGGCCGGTGCCCTGGGGTACCAACCCGAGCAGATGGTCAAGACCCTGATCTTCGAGTCAGGCGCGGGAGAATGTGTGTTGGTGATGCTGGGAGGTGACAAAAACGCCGTCTCCGGCCACCTAAAGCGGGCCATCGGCAACCGGAATATCCGGTTGGCAGCCCCCGAGACGGTCTACAACGTGACCGGCTACCAGATCGGATCGATCCCTCCCTTTCACTGGCAACCCACCGGTTTCCGGAGCTTCGTCGACGAAGTATTGATGCAAGAAGACGTGCTGGGAGTCGGCGGCGGGGTCTGGGGGGAAGAGATCATGATTACCCCGGCCCTGCTCGTGGAGGCCAGCGGAGCCACGGTGGTCAACCTATCCCGCAGGTAGTAGCTGCTCAGAGATGACGACGCGGATTGGCTGAATCCTACGTCGGTCATCTCTATGATAATCCTATTAACAAGATGTCTCGCCGCAACCAGTCATTCCCGCGCAGGGAGACCTTTGAATAATCCCCTCTCCCTCCGGGAGAGGGTTAGGGTGAGGGCGTCCTCCGTATCTGGGCACACTCTGGATTCTCGCTTTCGCGGGAGCCGCGGAAGGTTACGCAAAGGTCTCCGAAGGCGGGAATCCAGAAATGCCGATGATATGGACAGTTGCTGGTTGCAAGGGTTTCTGGATTCCGGGTCAAGCCCGGAAAGACGGGCTGGGAGTAGGAAGGACACATCAAGTCTGAACAGTTACCGCAGATAAGCGGCAACCCTCACGTGTTGACACGTAACGCCGTCCGGAGTCTAATTTCAAATACTTGAGGATTTACGCCGCATACGGCGCTACCATACCCAACCCTTCAATCCGAAATCCAGGAGGCCGACTATGGCCCAAATAGTATTGGGACTTGGCAGCTCCCACAGTCCGCAACTTAGCACCCCTTCCGAGGGCTGGCTCGCCAGGGGCGAAAACGACCGGCGTCACCAACAGTTGGTGGGCACCGACGGAATCGTCTCCGACTTCGAAGGGCTGCTCGAACGGGCAGATCTGGACCGTATCGCCAAGGAGATCACCCCGGAGAAAATGCTCCAACGCCACGAGCGCAACCAGAAGAGCATCACCCGGTTGACCAAGGCTCTCTACGAGGCCGACCTGGACGTCCTGGTGATGTTGGGCGACGATCAACAGGAATACCTCCTGGACGACAACATGCCCATGATATGCGTTTACTGGGGTGACCAGTTCAGCGTTCCCGGAAGGGAAGGCGACGCGGGAACGAACAACAACCCCTTGATCGGCTACTCTATCGAGGACAGCGTGGTCCCGGCCAAGTCAGACCTGGGCCGCCACCTGATCGAATACCTGGTCGAGGCTGAATTCGACATCGGAAGCTCCAAGTTCCTCGACCCCAACAAGGGTGGAAGGGCGCGGGGAGGCATCGGCCACGCCTTCGGCTATGTATACCACCGGATCATGACCGACAAGATCATTCCCGCCGTGCCCATAATGGTCAACACCTACTACCCGCCCAACCAGCCGACCCCCAAACGCTGCTACGATCTTGGGCGCACTGTGAGAAGCGCTATTGAGGCTTGGCCCACCAAGGCGCGGGTAGGCGTATTGGCCAGCGGCGGTCTCAGCCATTTCGTGGTGGATGAAGAACTGGACGAGATGGCCCTGGATGGCATGAAGGACAGAAGCGTGGCCAAACTGGGCAGGCTCCCCCGGGAGAAGATGCACTCGGGGAATTCTGAGATCAGGAACTGGATCGCGGCTACCGGAGCGACCGAACACCTGGACATGGAACTGGTCGATTACGTACCTTGCTACCGGTCCCCAGCCGGCACCGGCTGCGCCATGGGCTTCGCCATCTGGTCATAACCAGCCGGTCCCGGTCATTAACGGCTAACCACCGGCCACTGGAAACTGGCCACGAATCACAGGTCGCGGGACGCGGAGACCACCCAGTAATTCCATATCCCGTCGCGTTGGGGCTCCCTGCCCTGTAGCACTTCCGAGAAATGGGGTAGCTCGTGGAGGGGAATGCGGTTGCCCATCTCCTCCACCAGCTCATCGGGCAGACGGGAGTGGTCCGGTCCCTCGGCGCAGTAGGCCAGGTAGTTCATTCTGGCCTGTTCCTCCAACTGCATCATGCTTGTCACGGACTCGGCGGCGGTGGCTCCAGTCGTTACCGCGCCGTGGCCCTGGAGCAGGACTATGTCCTCACTCCCCAGGTAACCCACCATCTCCATCCCCTCTTCGTCGCTCTGGATCGTCTTGGTATGGGGGAAGACCGGCAAAGGGAGGCGGACAAGCTGCGCCCCTTCCTGGCACATTGGGACCAGGGTCTGCCCCAACGCGCTCATCAGCACGGTGTACCTGGGGTGGACATGGACCACCGAATGGACTTCCGGCCTGGTCTTATAGATGCAGGAGTGGATTTTGACTTCGGAGCATTGGCTTAGGCCGGGCCGCGCCTGCACCAAGTATCCCTCGAGGTCGCACACTACCATGTCTTCGGGCCGCATCACGGCCAGCGCGTCCACCGCGTATTGACGGCCCTTCACCACAAACTTGTCCGGGTCTCCGGGGACCCTGATGCTGACGTGGCCCAGGGCAGCCGTAACGCCCACAGCCAGCCCCACGTCGGAAAGGATTCGGTTGGCGATCGCCGTCTGGCGCATCGTGTCGTCAAGCTGAGAGACCATTTTGACCATCTTCTCCTGATGTGTGAGTGTCTGGCATTTACCCTAGGGTCTTTCGGTTATCGGCACAATTGTTTGAACTGTGATTCGAATGATTAGGTGATTGCCATGATTCTCCAATCATGTAAATCATGGCATCAAAGAAATCATAGTTCAGACGAACAATCGAAAGGCCCTGCATTCACCGGCCGCTCGCCCCAATATGGTGCCGGGTAGTCCCGCAGTCAACCCCGCTGATATGGCCCCAGGCCCTCGGCCTCATGTTTCGCGGACCTGCCTGGGTGAATCATGATGGGCGAATCAATCTGGGCGACATCCCTGTCCGCGATCGGCTCCCGTGTTTGCCAGCTCTCGCGTTTGGTAGAATGACATCGCATTCGAGTCACACCTACATCGCGCAGGGGCGCATGGCCGCCGCCATGCCGCAAATTGGAGAGCTCAGCCCCATGGACCACCAGGAAGCATACCGCCAGTTCCTGGCCGCCACCGGACCGCCTGACGAAGATATCAACCTCGCCAGAGCGTCGCTGCTCATCGCCGCCTCAGAGTATCCAGACCTGGACGTTGACGCTCAGTTGGCCGCTCTCGACTCCTTGGCCGCCGCCGCCTCGGCGCGAATAGGCAATGACCGGGACCCCTTCTACGGCGTCAACAAACTGAGTGAGTATCTATTCGACGAAGTTGGACTGTCCGGCAACGACGACGACTATTACGATCCCCGCAACAGTTATCTCAACGACGTGCTCACCAGGCGCGTCGGCATCCCGATCACGTTATCCCTCGTATGTGTCCTGGTGGGAGACCGGGCCGGCATCCCATTGCAGGGCGTGGGAATGCCGGGCCATTTCCTGGTGTCACACAGGAACGAAGCCGGCCTTGTAATCGACCCCTTTCACCGTGGAATCATGGTCTCCGAGGAAGAATGCGCCGAACGGCTTCAACAAGTAGCCGGGGCCAACGCGGAATGGGACGCCGGCTATTTGGACCCAGTGAGCAACCGCGAGTTTCTGGCCAGAATGCTGCGCAACCTCAAGGGCATATACCTTCAACGCCGCGACCACCCACGGGTCCTTTCAATCATTGATTTCCTGGTCGCTCTGGCTCCCGAAGCTCCGGGGGAAAGGCGTGACCGCGGCCTGATCCACTATCAATTGGACCATTTGGAAGAGGCCCTGGAGGACCTTCGGTTCTACCTGGGATCTACCCCTTCCGGCCCGCAACATGCGCCGGTGCAACGTCTGGTGGAGTAAGTGTTCAGAGTTGAGGGGAAGTGAGCAACTGGCGGCATGCGGTGAGGGGATTCAATCCTCGGGCGCGCCAGGTACCGAAGAGGGAAGCGAGAGCCATCTTGGTGTTGGTGCCCTGGGTTGAGCGGGTGCCGCCGCTGATCTTGCGGCTGGTCACCAGGTGACGAAGGCTCCTCTCGGCGGCGTTGTTTTCCGAGGGGACGGCCGGTTCGGCTACGAATACGAACAACTCCTTGATGAAGCGCTGGATGCGCCGGCAGAGCTTGGCCTGGACTGCCCCTGGGTCATCAAGGAAGGGTCGGCAGCAGGCCAACAATTTCCGCTCCAACTCCAGTTGGGCCTGACGGCGTTTCCTTGCCTGAGGATGGGAGAACCGCTTGGCCTGGGCGTAGAGGTCATGCACTGCCGCCGCCCATCCGGCCAGCTTGGCGTCTGCTGGGTAGAGGGCCTTCAGGTCATGGATGTCCCGGAGCAGATGAGCCCAACACCGCTGCTTCAGGCCAGGGTAGTGGTTATAGGCAGCGTAGAAATCGCTGACCAACACCCCGCTGAAGGACTCCCCCAGCGCCTCGTCCACCACCTCCTTATTCCGGCCTCGGCGCAGGAAGTACCGCTCAGTGGGAGTGGAGAAGGTCCAGACATAGCCATTGGCCCCCTCCTGGCGCCAGCCGGTCTCGTCGGCGTGCACCACCTGGCTGGTCCGGACTAGTTCCAGCACCTCGGCCACCGCCGGTTGGGCTTGCCGGGCCACGCCGTGGAGGACCTGGGTGATTCCCCCAACGCTCAAGCGCAACTGGTGGACGGTCTCCAGATACCATTGGATGGTCCGAAGGGGCAACCGGCCCTCTTCCCGCAGGCCAGCGATCAATGAGACCAAGTTGGCTCCCAACCGTCCCCGACCGATTACCCCACCGCCCAAGTCCGTCTTGGGGGTCCGGCGCCGTTCACATACTGGGCAGACCCGGGTCACGAAAACGTGCTCCGTGACCTCCACCGGAGCCACTGGGATATCGATGACTTCCCGAGTCCGCTGCGGCCAACCCCCAACCAACCCGGTGCCACACTCCGGACAGGAGTCCAAGACATGTTCCACCTGGTGAGCCGCCACCGTGCGCCGACGGCTAAAGCCGTGGGGCCGGGGCTTTCTTGGCTCCTTCTTCTCGGCCGGCTCTGACTTTGCACCCGGTTTGTTGCCCGGCATTCCGGGCCGCCCTTTGCCCTTGAGACCCCCTTCCAACGCCGCTATCCGCCGCTGCAACTCGTCGATGACCGCCTGCTGCCGCGCAATCACCGCCAACAGCGCCTCCCGGCTGGCCGTCCTCAGGTCTACCTTGTTCTCCATCCTCCTGATTTAACATAACCGACGACCCGACGCACCGAACTTCCCAAGCAAGTTTTAACTAATCCATCCCCTCAACTCTGAACAGTTACCTGGTGGACTCCATCTTGCAACAGTTGTCTTGATCCCCTACCTGCATCATTCCGCGTTCGCCATTTGATTGGCCGACACGACAACACCCCGAATCAAAATTCAAGAACGGGAGGAGTCATGCCCGACAATTCGCTACAGGGGAAAGTCGCCATAGTCACCGGCGCCGCCAGTCCAATTGGCCTCGGGCGCAACATGACCGAGGCCCTGGTAAGGGCTGGCGCTCGCGTCGCTATGCTGGACATAAACCAGGACTGGCTGGACGAGACTTCCAACGACATGCGGGAGATCGGAGGCGACGATTGTGTCATTTCTATCCGCGCCGACGTGACCAGCTCGGAGGACGCCGAATCCGCGATCAGCCAGACTATTTCCGAGCTAGGCGGCTTGCACATTCTGGTCAACAACGCGGGTACCAACCCGAGGGCGGCTGGGCTGGGATCGGGCGCGAGAACTAACTTCTGGGAGACCTCTCCCGAAGCCTGGAGCCGGGTTGTGGCGGTAAATTTTAGCGGCCCGTTTTATATGGCCAGGGCAGCCGTCGGCCACCTGATAGCCCAGAAATGGGGCCGGATCATCGGCGTAACAACCAGCATGGATACCATGTGGCGCAGGCAGGCCTCCCCCTACGGCCCGTCCAAGGCCGGGCACGAGGCGCTAATGGCCGTGATGGCCCAGGAGTTGGAGGGCACCGGTGTAACCGTGAATGTGTTGGTGCCGGGCGGCGGGACCAACACCAACCTCATCGCCCCTGATCCGGACCTGGACCGTTCGGCCCTCATCCAGCCCAACGTTATGCAAGCGCCGGTGGTCTGGCTGGCGTCGGATGAATCGTCGGAACTTACAGGTAGACGAATCATCGGCTACTTCTGGGACCAAGAACTTTCCATCGAAGAGCGGCTGGAGAAAGCGGGCGCACCCATAGCCTGGCCCCAACTTGGCCGACAAGCCATCTCCGGAGGCCGGTAAGGACGTTTAGCGCTATGGCTCGAACTTAGCCCCTAAGTAGATTCGCGACAATATCTCCCCGTTTTTGCCTGTTAGATCGGTCATTTGTAGCTTGTAAAGCAGCCTTCTGATAGGCGGCCGCCTCTTGTTCGACCTGGGAATTCTGATCAGAGGAATTCACGCGTAGGTAAAAATCCGTGAGCCTTTGCCCAACTTCTTTGGTGTTCAGTTGTAAACCGTCCTTCTCAACTGCCCGGTGTGTTTCTACCAACAATGTAAACACATCCGCGTGCTTCCATACGCGAGACGACGGCTGGAACCCGCACTCGTCTACGAAACCCAAGACCCTTTTTGTTTCGGCTCTCACTTTACCGGCATGAGGGAAGTCTTCGTTGTACATTTCAAGGAAGGTCTCGAGCTCGCTATCGCGATGGAAGTAGGTAGACATCACGGTCGTGACGTAACCAAGGACGAACCTAGTATCTTCCATACTCCTAATTTCATTCGCAGTAAATACCCTATGTTTCGCGAAGAATTCGTCTTCGGCGATTTGCTCGGCAGTTGACTTAAACTCCCCGTCGAATCGCGAATTGTGTAGCTCAATCGCACTTAAAGAATAGCCGGTGGAGTTGATTCTCTCGAATACACTTCGAATGTCTTTGTCATGCAAGGTCCCTAAGTCTCTTACTACAACATCATACTGCAAGAAATTCTCTTTCGCGTGCTCTGAGAGGTCCGCATAACTCGGTATTTGGCCTCCCAACTTGAGGTCGTCAGAGCCATTGAAATATTGGTACAAAGTGGTCACACGCTGTTGGCCATCTACTAAACTAAAGCCAAGGTGGGATGTGCAATTAGGGTGAGCCCGGAATCGGGCTGCGAGTGTCGCGGGAGACTTTCGGCCCATGATTGCAGGACGGTGCGGCAGCGCCGCTTCACCTCATCCTTCCGCTTGGCTAGCCCATCGAGGAAGTGATCGACCCTCTCCTGCACCTTGACCTTGCTGCCCAAGCACAGGTTTCCCGTCGCCTCCTCTCTGGCCCAGCCCCAGATGGCCTCATCGGCGTTGAAGTCCGGACTGTAGCCCGGCAGATTCACCAGCCTCAACGCCAGCCCCGGCGTCCGCAGATACTCCCTCACCGCCTCGCCACGGTGTGCCGGCGCGTTGTCCCAGATCACGTTGAGCGGCCCAGAGTGCCTCTCCCTCAGTTGTGCCAGGAAGACGGCTGAGGTTCCGGAGTTGCTGTTCCCCTCCAGTTCCATCCATTCCACCTCGCCGGTCTCCAGGCAAACCGCCGAGTAGTAGCTGGCCTTCTCCCCATAGCGTGGGCTGCTGGAGTCCACCAAGGCCGACTCTCCCCTGAGCACCCATTTGCCCCGCAGTTCGGCGTCCGCCCGGAAGTGGGCCTCGTCGGCGAAGAATATCTTGGCCCCGGACCGTATGGCCTCCTCCGACAGGGCGGCGTACTGCGCTACGAAAGCCTCCCGCTTGGCCTCATCCGCCTTGAGCAGATGCTTCTTGGGGCGCTTGAAGGCAAATCCCAAGCGGTGCAGATAGTTCAGGCAACTGCTGCGGCTCAAACTGACGTCAAACCGCTCCGAAACGAACTGCCGCACCACCTTCCAATACCAGTTGGACAGTTCGATGCCCGCCTGCTCCGGTAACTCCTCCACCGCTGCCTTCAACTCCGCCTGTTGCGTCTCACCAAGGGCGGGGGGGAACCACCGGTCTGCTCGAATATCAAGGCTGCAGGCCCTCCCTCGCCGAAGGCGGCGGCCCACCGTCCTATGGTGTGTGGGTCCCGTTCCAGCGCCTCCGCCGTCCCTGATGCTGTCCAGCCCTGTGCCAGCAGCAAGATGGCGTACCACCGCTCCCGTTCCCTGGGCGTTGGCGCCAGAATCATCCGGCGGCGCAAGCCCTTGGCATCCATCTGCCATTGTTCCAGAAACCGCTCCATCTCCCTCACGCCCATCACCAACCCCTCGCATCTTCAAAGACCAGTTAACTCGGTTCTCCCCACAAATTTACCCCATGACTCTGCGCATTTCACCTTAGCTTTGGTTTAGCAACTCCGTTCCTTGCCCTGGGTCTAAGTCAACCTCTCCAGTCGCCACATAAATCTCAGGGAAAGGGTACTCATCCAAAATTGTCTGTAAGAAACTACATTTGTCCCTGTTTTTCCAGACGAGACGCCTCTGGAACGGCGGCTTAATTATCAAAGTTTCATTCCGGACCGCGGTTAACAACTCGCGAATCTTACGGTTAGTGGCCGTGGTCTTCATTTCAAACCTCTGGCTGTTGCCTGCATTGAGCGACAGCGATCTCCTGGTATTTCTCGAGATAGGACCATGACTTATAGATTCCCGCGCTTATTTTGTATGGTCCATACTTGCCACTTGCGGTCAATCTGCGAAAGTACTCAAACCACTGGACAGAGCGTTGAACGGAGGGAGGGAGATGGTCCGGTCGTAACCATCCCCTAAACAAGTAATTCTTGAACGGGGCTTCGCGTTCCCAGTAGCCTCGATCGTTCCAATATTCAAACACTTCTGCCCAGAGGACGTGGAAAAGATCATCCGACACTATCGCCACATCTAAGTCAGTTTCGTCACCAAATGGTCTGTAGCGCTTTCGTGGCACAATGCTGAATCCGAGTTTGCCGGACCCGACCACTATTATCTGGCTGGGGTGAAGATCGAATTGTTCCGAGACATCGTACTTCAGTGAAAGGTATTGGTCTTCCGCAAGGACAAAACTCTCCCGGATGTAATGTGCTTCTGGACCATGATCTTGTCAGTCAGCGTCTCAAGGTCTCTTCGGAAAGCCTGAATGCGGTTCTCGATTTCAGCGTGACCCATCACCGGCATAGCCTGAGAGCCATCTCGCGTCTGTTCACCCAAGGATTATAAACCAATTGCTAAGCCGGCCTTCACTCGGTGTGACTGGTCAGACTCGATGAGGCGGATTGGCTGAATCTCACATCGGTCATCTCTGTGATAATCCTCTTATCATGTCCCGCCCCCCGCCCCAGTCATTGCTATGAAAATAAGTGGTTCAGGCAGCCGCCAAGACAACTTTGTGGCCCAAGCGTTCCAGTCGGCCCACCGCTTGGCGGGTGATGGCGGCCCGGTCGCGCTCTTCAAAGTATCGTTGCCCCAAGTCGACGAAGGGCTGTCCGGTGCTGATGACATGGTGGAGTATGACGACGATGCTGTGGGCCACGGCCATGGCGGCCCGGTTGGCCCCGATGCGACGGGCCAGTCGCTGATATTGGGCCCCGAGGTAGGTTTTGGTGCGGCCTGCCGATCTGGCTGCCTCCACCAAGGCTGGCTTCAGCCAATTGTTCCCTTTCCGTACCGGACTGCGCTGGCGCTTTTCCCCGCTCTGGCGGTTGCCCGGACACACCCCAGCCCACGACGCCAAGTGGCCCGGCGTGGGGAACCGCTCCATCTCTACCCCCATCTCCGCCACGATGACCTCCGCAGTGCGCCGCCCTATGCCCGGAATGGTGTCCACCGCCAACACCGTTTCTTCAAAAGGGCTCAACCGCAGGGCCACTTCCTGGTCCACATCAGCGATTTCCCCGTCCAGGTAGCTCAGATGCCTCAGCTGCCTGGTGAGCATGAACCGCTGGTGGCGTCCCATCAAGCCCCGCAAAGCCTGCTCCAGTTCTTCCATCTTCCCTCGCAGCTGGCCTTTGGCCAAGCCAGCCAGGGCCTTGGGGTCTTCCTCACCCCTGGCCATGGCGAACAGCATTGCCCGGCCCGAAACCCCCAGCACGTCGGTGGCCACCGAGGCTAGCTTGATGTTGGCCCCTTCCAGCAGCTTCTGAATGCGGTTGGCCTCCCGGCTGCGCTCCTCGACCAGGCTGCGCCGGTAGCGGGTCAATTCCCGCAACTCCCTTTGGGGCCGACCGGGGATGAAGCTGGGGCGCAACAGGCCGTGGCGCAGCAGTTCGGCAATCCACTCGGCGTCCTTCACATCGGTCTTGCGCCCCGGCACCGTCTTGATGTGGGCTGCGTTGACCACCATCACGGTGAACTCGTCCTCCAGCAGGTTGTACACCGGTTTCCAGTAGACACCGGTGCTCTCCATGGCTACATGGCTGACCTCCCGTTGCCTGAGCCAGTCGGCCAAGGCCAGCAACTCCCCGGTGAGGGTGCGGAAGGTGCGAGCCTCACGACCCTCGGGGGTTATGACGCAGGCCACCACCGACTTCTTGTGCACATCCAGGCCACAACACCGCTCGCAAAGAGTATCCATCGGACCCCTCCCATGAAGTATCGCCTGAAGTATCGCCTGAAGTATCGCCGACCGGTGGGTGACTATAAGACTAAACCCGAATCCACCGAAAAGGTGAGTGTCGCGGCGGGTTGAATGGGTAAGAAAGTGCTCCTGTGCATCTGGGATAATGGTTTTCGAGACAGAAAACCAACCAGAAACAAGGAGCACCCAATAGATGCTACCACGCAACCACCCCGACGGCATCCACATCGCCTTCGACGACCACCGCCTGGTCAACAATGCCGGGCTGATCCTTCCCGCCACGTTGGCCTTGCACCTGGGCCTGCCCCAACTGGTTGACCGGCACTTGGACCTGGGCTGGGCCCCAGGCCGAGCCAACACCGGCGACAAGATCATGACGCTGGTGGCTTCCGCGCTGGCGGGCGGCGACTGCATCGACGATGCCGATGTGTTGCGCACCGGCAGGACAGCCTGCACCCTGGGCAGTGTAGTCAAGGCGCCCTCCACCTTGGGCACCTTCCTGCGCAGTTTCCGGTGGGGCCACGTCCGCCAACTGGACCGGGTGAGCCGCCAGTTGCTGGCCCGGGCCTGGGAGGCTGGGGCCGGACCCGGCGACGGGCCCCTGACCATCGACCTGGACTCCACCATCTGCGAGACCTACGGACTGGCCAAGGAAGGAGCTCGCCACCACGGCTACACCGGTGCGCGGGGCTATCACCCGCTGCTGGCCGTCGCCGCCGGAACCGGCGACGTGCTGATGGCCCGCCTGCGCGAGGGCCGGGCCTACACCGCCCGCGGCGCCGCCCACTTCCTGCGTGAAACGGTGGGGCGGGTGCGCTACGGCGGAGCCAGGGGCCAACTCACGGTGCGGGCCGACAGCGGCTTCTATACCCACGCCGTGGTCGCCGTCTGCCGCCGGATGGATGTCCGCTTCTCCATCACCATCCGCCAGCGCACCCGCCTGCGGAATCTCATCGAGGCGATACCCGAAGAGGACTGGACGCCGATTCCCTACTGGATGGACGGCGCCGATGTGGCCGAGACCACCTACACCCCCTTCCAGAGTGAGCCCGACGCCGCGCCGGTGCGGCTCATCGTCCGGCGGGTGAAGCCGGCGCCCGGTTCCCAACTGGCTCTCTTCGCCACCTACAGCTATCACGGCTTCATCACCGACCGGGACGGAGAGACCCTGGAACTGGAGGCTGACCACCGCCGCCACGCCGAGATCGAGAATGCGATACGCGACCTCAAGTACGGCGTGGGGCTGAACCATCTCCCCTCGGGCCGCTTCGCTGCCAACGGCGCCTGGCTGGCGGTACAGGTGATGGCCCACAACCTGGCCCGCTGGACAGCCCGCATCGGCCTGGGTCAGCAGATCGTGACCACCAAGACCCTCAGACGACGGGTCTTTGCCTTGGCCGGACGGATCACCCGCTCGGCACGCCGGATCACCCTGCATCTTCCCCAGCGCTGGCCATGGGAAACCCAGTTCAGTCGCGCCCTGGCCCGACTGCGAGCCATTCCACTCCCAGCCTGATTGCTCCTGTCCGCTACTGACCCGCCATCCGGCCAACCGAACGCCCCGCCAACTCGCGCCAGTCCGGTCCGCGAGCGCCTCTTGCCGTGTCCTATCCCGCCATCCCCCTCACCACAGCCACTGTAAGCCGCCATCGGCGCCCCCCAAAGCGCCTGCAGACCGCCGCCAGCCTCCCGTCTACCCAAATTCGAGCCCGGATCATCGCGCCTGTAACTTCCTCACCCCCCTTCCGCTGTCCTCACGCCGTCCATCGGTGTCCACCGGTGGATTCGGGCTAAAGACATTGCTATTCGTGCTCACCGCCGAGGCGGGGCGACATTCATACGTGCCTGTCAGTCACCCACAAATTCCCGCACGGGTTCGCGACACCAATGACTACGGCCCTTCTACCGGCTGGCGTATCCCCATTTTCATCTTCATACGTGGCCTCGGCAAGGCCATGGACAATTCCCGCGAAGGGAGACCTTTGAATAATCCCCTCTCCCTCCGGGAGAGGGTTAGGGTGAGGGTGTCCTCCGTATCTGGGCACACTATGGATTTTCGCTTTCGCGGGAGTCGTGGAAGGTTACGCAAAGGTCTCCGCAGGCGGGAATCCAGAAATGCCAATGATAGTGAAGGTCGCTGGTTGCAAAGGTTTCTGGATTCCGGGTCATGCCCGGAATGACGGGCTTGGAGTAGGAAAGACACATCAAGTCTGAACAGCTACCACTCGGTCATGACAGTTGACCCTGCCAAGGGGGCGCATCTATACTTCGAGACCAATTCAGACTGCTCACCGGGCCTGGCAGGACTCCTCACCGGGCCTTTCAGGCCTGCCAATAGGCCCGCATCACTACGCCAATAATCTATCTTAGGAGACAGAACATGCCTGGCGCACTAGATGGAATTCGCGTGATCGACTTTGGCCAATACGTAGCTGGACCCTTGGCGGGGATGCTCCTGGCAGACCAGGGAGCCGACGTAATCAAGGTCGACCCGCCCGGTGGCCCACGGCTCAAGACTCCTGCCAACGCCACCTGGAACCGTGGCAAGCGCAGCATCCACCTGGACTTGAAGGACCCTGCCGACCTCGAAACCGCTCGCGGGCTCATCGCCGGAGCGGATGTCGTGGTCGAGAACTTCCGGCCCGGCGTTATGGCGCGGTTGGGCCTCGGCCCCGAGGAGATTTGCAAATCCCATCCCCAGTTGGTCTACTGCTCGATCCCGGGATTCGCCACCGACGACCCCAGGGTCAACCTTCGGGCCTTCGAGGGAGTCGTGGGAGCGGCGGCGGCCACCTACGTCCCTCGCGGTGAGGGGACCGACCCCAGCCAACCCATCTATACTGCCATTCCCATCGCCTCCAGCTATGCCGCCTTTCAGTCCGTGGTCAGCATTACCATGGCGCTGAACGCTCGGGAGCGTGACGGACAGGGCCAACACATCGAAGTCCCCCTATTTGACGCCATGTTCCCGTCCATCGGCGGACGCGGGATGAAAGTGCATGACCCGGCCATGGACCCGCCTTCCGCCAGGGGCCTCTGGGGCGGCCACTTCGAATGCAAAGACGGTCGCTGGGTTAGGTTCAGCGGGTCCGGCAACCAGAATTTCCAGGAATTCTGTGAGGCTGCCGGGATCGCATCTTGGGGGGAGGATGGGCTGACCGACTTTGACCGTCTGCTGGAGGACCCCGCCCTTGCGGCAGAGGCTGACCGCCGTTCCAAGGAGTTGTTCAAGACCTGCACCGCCCAGGAATGGGAAGACCTGGTGGCCGAAGCTGGCAGCGAATGCACTATGTGCCGCACCGCCACGGAATGGTTCGATCACCCCCACGCCCGCGAGTCCAATATGGTGATCGAGGTTGAAGACCCCACCTATGGAAAGATGCTCCAACCGGGTGTCGCCGCCCGCATGTCGGCAACCCCCGGCTCGGTCCGCTCCGCGGCTCCCACCCCCAACCAACACCGTGACGAGATTCTGGCCGAACTGAAGACGGCCCGCACTCCCCGGCCCCCAATGTCCGTGGAAGCGACCCTGCGCTCCGCCCTGCAAGGCGTCAAGGTGCTCGACCTGTGTATCATCCTCGCCGGGCCGACCCTGGGACGCACGATGGCCGAGTTCGGCGCGGACGTGATTAAGATCGACAACCCCGCCAGGGGCCGGACGGTGGCCCGCCACAACGATATCAACCGGGGGAAGCGCAGCATCCTGCTCGATCTCAAGTCGGAAGAAGGCAGGGATGTCTTCTGGCGGCTGCTCGAAGATGCCGACGTGGTGGCCCAGAACTATCGGGCCGGAAAACTGGCAAAGCTCGGACTGGACTACGAGCGGGTGCGCGAGCGTAAGCCCGACATCGTATATGCGTCCCTGAATGCTTTCGGTCACATCGGCCCCTGGGCCCACCGCCCGGGCCACGAGCAATTTGCCCAAGCCGCCACGGGCATGGACCGCCGGTTCGGAGGCGACGGCGCGCCCACCACCCAGCCCAACGCGGTGAACGACTACGGAACGGGCTTCATGGGCGCCTACGCAACCGCCCTCGCCCTCTTGCACCGCCAGCGCACCGGACAAGGGCAGCACGTGGACGCCGCGCTCGCCTACACCGCGATGACCCTCCAGTCGGCCTACAACAACCTCTATGATGGTAAGAACTGGGATGAGACCCGAGGCCAGGACGCCGTCGGCGATGGCCCCCTCCACCGGGCTTATAAGGCCAGCGACGGTTGGTTCTTCCTGGGAGCGGACGAAGCTGACCTGGACCGCCTGAGCAGAGTCGGGGGACTGTCCGGAATAGCTTCTTTGCAAGGCGAGGCCTTGGCCCAGTCCCTTGAGGAACGCTTCCAGTCCCTTGAGGAACGCTTCCAGTCCCAGACCGTGGATGCGTGGGTGCATCGCCTGGTCTCGGCGGACATCGGCGCGCACCGGGTCGTAGCCGACGTCGAAGAGCTTATGAACGACCCCTGGGTCACCGGCCACGAACTTAGCCTGATTCGCCAGCACGACGACATCGGCCTCGTAACCACCTGCGGCCCGGCCCCCCGCCTCTCCCGCACCCCAGTCAACTCCGGCTACGCCGCGCCAAGGCCCGGCAAGCACGCCCCGGAAATCATGAGGGAAGCCGGCCTGGGAGACCGGTTCGACGACCTCCTCAAGCGGGACATCATCCTGATGGACGGGGTCGGCGCCGGCTAGAACTCAGCCCGCCGGATCTAATCGTCCGGCGGGTGCTTTAACCAACCGTCCCGTCGCCTCCTCTTTCGCCGCCGGAACGGGCCAATCCGATGGCACATAGTTCCCGTAGTTGCGGTATGGCCGGATTGGTTAGACTATTGTTCGCAAACCGCCCCGGCCGGACTTCGACCCATCCAGGGATTCACCACTTGATTGAGGTGCGATGAGCGCATGGAACACAGGGCCTCTCAGGTTGGCCGCACATATCCGGAGCCCTGGCCTCTTGCTGGGTATCCTGGCGCTGACTTTGACCCTCCTCGCTTGCGGTGGGGCAGCTTCGGAGGCACTGATGTCCCCGGATTCAGCGGCCTGGCTGCCTGCCCCAACTTCAATGCCCGCGGCCGCCCGCGAAGTAATCGTAGAAAAGGAAGTCGTCCGCGAGGTCCCGGTCGAGGTGATGAAGGAGGTCGCCCTAACAGAGCCCGACAGCAGCGGCCCCGGCGTCGCCTCCAAAATCCAACCGTCGATGCTCACCCGGGAACGTATCATCGTCCACACCGGAGACATGTCCCTGGTCGTTGAAGACATCGCCTCGGCCATAGACCAAGTCGCCGCCCTGGCCGCGAAGCACCGCGGCTGGGTCGTCGGTTCCAACCGCGCCTCACGCCACAGCGGCCAGGTCTCCATCCGCATCCCCGCCAGTTCCCTTCTACAGGTCCTCAGGGAACTGGAAGACCTGGCCATCGACGTCAAGAGCCGTTCCCTCACCAGCCAGGACGTTACCGACGAATTTGTCGATACTCAGTCCCGTCTCAAGAGCCTTCGTGCATCGGAACAAGTCCATCTGGACATGCTGTCCAACGTCCGCAACGTCGAAGAGGCCCTCATGGTCCAGGACAGGATTTCCGCGATCCAATCGGACATCGAGGCGCTTCAGGGCCGCATCAACTACCTTTCTGAGATCGCCGCCTTCTCCCTGGTCAACGTCCAACTGGAGCTGGCCACCGCGCTCATGCCAGTGGACGCAGGCCCCGACACCGCCTTCAAAGTCGCCCAAAACGCCCAGTTCCGAGCCAACTTCACGCCCCCCGCCGGTATAGATGATTTCCAATGTTTCTGGGACTTCGGCGACGGCTCCGAACAGGAGGGGGGCGGCACCGCTCCCGTTGCGTCGCAACAGGGCGAACGCATCACGGCCCCGGTCACCCACCGTTACGAGACTGAAGGCGAATATATCGCCGAGATAATCCTCAAAGGCTCCGGTGACGCCGGGCTGGTCGAAGGCTCCGACACCGTCCTCGTCACCGTCACCCAGGTCCCAACCATCGACGTGTTCGCCGGGGAAAGCTTGACCGTGGAGGAGGACCAGGAACTCGACCTTCGCGCCACGTTCACCCGCCCCGAAGAGCTATGGGACTACCAGTACAAGTGGGACTTCGGCGACGGCACCCCCACCGAGACAGGCAACCCGCCCGAAGGCTCAACCATCGTCAACACGGTACACCAGTTCGCTGACTTCCGGCCCAGGCCCTACACCGTGACCTTTACCATGATCGCCATGAGCGATGCCGGGAAAGTTACAGCTTCGGGCGGCTTCGACGTCCGGGTCACCGAGTCCAGGGGCTTTATCATCGGTGGCTGGAGCTTGGGCGACACCGGCAAGACCGCCGTGCGGACCCTTTCCGTCGTAGTCCAGGCCCTGGCAACACTCGTCATCTGGCTGGCCGTGTTCAGCCCGGTCCTGGTCCTGATAGCCGCCGTAGTCGCAGGCCTAACCTACCTCCGGCGCCGCTTCACCGGCCACAACCGCGCGTCACGGAACCCTGAGCCCCTCACAGGCGATCAAGCCGGGGACACTAATCCTCCGTGACCCAGTCCGGTGTAATTGTTCAGAGTTAGTGACCGCATTGACACGAAACCGCTCATCCTGAACGCATCGGAGTCGAAGGACTGGTCCCCCTCAACTCTGAACACTTACACTCCGGTTCCTGAGGAGGACGGCGAGGAACTCTCCCCCGCTAGGACCACTCCCTTCTACTTCGAGGGAGAAGGCAGATCCTGCCCCGGACTCGCTCCGGGGATGAGGATGCGTACCTCACCAACCACCGGCCACTAACCTAAGGCTGGGTCAGCAACTCCAACACGTGCTCGTCCAGGTCCAGGAAGTAAACTCCCCGGCCTCCCCGCCGGTGGTTGATGTCCATGTCGTCCAGGCTCCGGGGCCCGCTGCCGTAGGTAATCCCCTTCCCCTTGATCCGGCCGAATATGGAGTCGAAGTCCTCCTCGCTAACGTGGAAAGCGTAATGGTGGGGCTGGAACCCCTCTCGGTCGTCGAAGTCCAGGGTCAGGGTGCTGTTGATCTTGACCGGCGCGAAATGCCCCGCCGCGCCGTCGTAGCTAAGCCCGAATATCTCTGCGAACCACATTGCCGCCGCAACCTTGTCCTGGGAAGGAACTATGGTATGGTCAAGTATTATTTCCATGACACGCCTCCCGAATTCTTCCTATCAAGAATTGCCCGGTTCATAATAAATATTATTGCCATTCATAGGGCATGGTCAAGCCAGGCCGGTTGGAATCAGGGTCATTCGATTGTTCATCTGAACTGTGATTTCTCCGATTCCGGGATTTATATGATTGGAAATCATGCGAATCCCATGATCCTGTGAATCCCGGTTCGGACAATTGGGCCGATAATCGAATGACCCTGGGCTGGAATAAGTTACTAAGGTTTCCCTCTGGGTCGGCGATCACCTATCAGGTGCAGCGGTCGGTACGGTCCAGGGTTTGGGGTATTCTTCGTATGGCTGACCATCCTTCAACCTAAACCAATAATGCTTGGTCTTGTCCAGCAGCAGGTGTCCATTCCCCAATGGGCCATTGTATGAAGGCTCGATCTGAGATTGCTCGTGGTAGTCGTTCCAAGTGCCGATCAGGACGAGCTTTACGTGGTTTTCATCTTCCCCCATTGCCTTATAGACCAGTTCCCAGTTCTTATCGTAGGCCCCGTCTTTGAGGAAAGGGTCAAGCCGATGCGGGGTCCCTGGCAGGTAACCCAGCAGCCACCGCCAGTATTGGTCGAACCTCGCGTCAACCTTAACCATCCCGTCAGGAGATATGATGATGTCCCTGTAGTGCTCTTCATCGGTAACCGGCGAAAGCCACGACCAGTCCATATACCCATGGTCACGCCCGTCCCAGAACGTGTAGGGCCACATACTCCGGTAGGTGAAACGCTCCTCCCCGTCAGGGTGCAACCGGTGAGGTGCCCAGGATACGACAATAGGTTTGCCGTCCCACCCAAAGTAGCTCTTGGGGTACTTCTCCACGAACTCTTCGTAAATCCGGTCCCAGATCACCTGCGACCGCTGCGGGCCGATCTTCTCAACTCCGCATCCCCTGTCCCACCTTTCATGGCTGATCATCCAATTGTCCATCGCGAGGAACGCCATGATGTCCCTCTCCGCGTCTCCAGGTGTTCGAATAGATGCCGGTGCGCCCGGTCGATCCCTGCTCGCGGCTCCATACCCTCATCGGTTTTCCCATCGAATTTGCGTCCCTCGTTCCCATCCCCCCACCCCCACCAATGGGTCATAATCCAGGTCACCCCTACCTCTTCCATTTGAGACACCTGCTTCGCGATCACCTCCCGGTCGTCGGAAGCATAAAACCCCAACTCCGGGACCACTACAACCGGATCGTGAATCGCCCTCCCCGCTATAGCGCCGGAATTCCAATGATCGCTTCCCAGCCCTCCAATCCCCCTCCTGGCGTCATCTCCTTCGTGTCCAAAGCCATACCAAAGGCTCATAGCCACACCCAACTGTATGCCTCGAGATTCCCCACCGGATGAAGACTTTCTCTCATGGTTTTCTGGCTGGCTGAGGGCGCAACAGTTAACCAGGACCGGCCGGGGATCATCCGTGATCTTCAAGTCGGGAGAGAACGGTTCAAACGTCTCCCCATCCCTGAACCGCTTCCCGTACCAGGCCGTCTTGCGCAGCAGCGACTCGCCAGCGGGGGCCGCCCCTTGCCCATCGTCTGGCTCGATGTAAAGCTGCTCCATCCAGGAGTTCCACGCCCAGATGATAATCAGGTCCACGTCGTCCCGCCTCTCATACACCTGCCGCCACTGATAGTCGTACAGGTTGCCCGTCAACTGCGGGTCATGCCGCACCGCCTCGGTCCGCCCCCACGCCCCCTTTACCCACCACTCGGGATGGGCCATGCAAAGAAACCATTCGTCATAACGAGGGGAGAGTATCACCGTGTTGTCCACTTCCTGAAAGTAGGGGAGAGGTTTGGTAATGTCCCAATTCCAGGCGTTGCCGGGATCAACGTCCACTTCCTTCAATCTGAAACTCCGCAGCGTAAACCGGTCATCCGGATCATCTTCGGGACTGAACGAAAACTCGGCGACCCCTGCCAATAGTGGCTTCCCCTCCCAATGGAATATCAGGTCCATGTATGGTCGATAAATATTGTCCCAGACATAGTCCAGGACCAATCGTTTCTGATGCGCCGAGAGATTCTTGGTCGTGCCCGGCTGCGGCTCGGGCCATCCGATGGGTCTAACCACGTCTGGCCATGGTTCCACCATCAAAGCCACTTTGAATGGCTTGTCATGCTGTTTGATGTATTCCAGCAGCCGAATAAGAGCGTCGTGACTCCGCTGTTCGATGTACCCGTACCCATCGTTTCCACCCTCTATCTCCTCGTCGAACCAGTCCAACTCACCATCCAGGTTGGAGTCGCCCCAACCCCACCAAGACACGATTATCGTGTTAATCCCCGCCTCCTCCATCTTCTCTAGTTGCCACGCGATCGTCTCTTCGTCATCGCTGGGGTAGTGCCCGATTTCAGGCCGGTTCACCACGAAACCCGTGATAGCCTGGTTCGAAACGATATCGTTCCAGTGGAAGGTCCCCAGACCGCCGGTCGCCGCCCACCCATTTCGGTGGTCGTGTTCGTACCCGAACCATTGGTAATAGATGGTCGCCACCGGGATATCTACGGAGGCTTGTCTCGGCTCGGCTCCGAATCCCCCGGCCCTGTTGAGCCAGAGTCCAGCCGCGGAAGCCAATGCTAGGGCCACGATCACCGCCGCCATTCCTACTACCTTCACGTGGCCAATCTCACTTGTTCTCGGGGCATCTTGAGGCTGAAAACTGTTTTTCATGCCGCTCCCAAGCCTCTGTCCAGGAATCCTTGTCGATCACGATTGGCAACCCGGACTTGAACTGACCATAGTAAGCGGCAGTCCGGTGCAGCAGCCTGTCTCCGTGGCCCATGTGGGACTCACCTTTGTCCGGTTCGATGGCGGTGTGCTCCTTATGCTCGTTCCATGAATTCAACACGATCAGCCCAATCTTGTCACTGTTGTCCACCGCAACCTGCCAGGTCCATTCGTAGACTCCTTGAGTCAGCCACGGGTCAACACGACGGTAGGGATACTCAAACTTTCTCCCTTGCAAGTTCAGCCAATACTCGTCAAACCTTGGATACACAACATAAACACCGTCGTCGGATATCATGCGCTCCTGCCAGGCTGGCTCCGGGTACCAATTCCAGTCCTGGCCGCTTTCCGACTTCCAATCCGGGCCGTCGAAGTAACTCCCCCAGGTCTTAATCGTGTACCTTGGGTCAACCGTCTCCTTCAAGTCCACAGGCGACCAGGTCACAACCAACGGCTTCCCTTCCCAATGGAACACCAAGTCCGGATAAGCGATGTATACCGTATCCCACAGCTCGTCCAGAATTTCCTGCTTTTGTTCCGGGGTCATATCCGGCGGGTGAGGCATGTACGGCTCCACCAGGAATGCCACCTGAAAGGGTGAGGAATGTACACGAATAAAGTCGAGCAGGACCCGGGCGGCCCGTGCCATCGCTTTCGCCTCTTGTTCCTGAATCGACAAAGCAAGCTTCTCCGAATTGGGCTCTAGTGGCTGCTCCTCGATGACGCCATCGAGATTCGTGTCACCGCTGCCCCACCAGGAGATAAAGATTACGCTGATGCCCGCCTTTTCCATGTCGCTGAGTTGCTGCGCTATCACGTCGGGGTCATCCGAGGGGTAAAACCCGTATACGGGCTCGTCCGTAACGCCTCGTCTATGAGCGCTATTCCTTCCCGGAGTGTTCCAGTGGGAGGAGCCGAGCCCTCCCGTACTGTCTCCCAGTTTCTTTGCCCCGTTCCAGTCCGGGGTTAGGTTGAACCCGTACCAAAGGTACATTAGGGCGGCGAGACGAGCGGACTCCCGCGCCTGGGACGATTCCTGAGGATATGGCACGAAGGGTTGGCCCGCATCGAATAGCGTGTGGTACCAGGCCGTCTTTCTGAGTAACAGGTCACCATAAGGCGCGGCCGGTTCGATGGACGAGGCTTCCGCCCAGGGGTTCCAGCCGTAGAGGATGATCATCTTGACCTGGTTGCGGTTTTCAAACACCTTCTTCCAGGCCCGGTCGTATACGCCTTCCGACAGATCGATGTCGAACCGTACCACAGTGTTAGGCTCTTTATCCTTGAAGCCGCTACACGTGGCCCAGATGTAGAATTGGTCGAACCTCGGCGCGATCCAAATGGCCCCGTCCCTGCCGATCTTCATCCCGTCGAGGCCCAAGTGTGCCGTGAACTCCCAGTCCCCTCCTTCATGGATCACCCCCCATTCCTGAAGCGTAAATCTGGAGTCGGGGTTATCGTCAAAGAGCCATCGTCCATAACTCACCAGCAGAGGCTTCCCTTCCCAATGGAACACGGCGGAAGGATGGACCCTGTAGATGTTGTCCCAGATATAATTGCGCACCTGTTGTTTCTGAGCGCTCGTCACATCCTCAGAACTCATGGACAAGTCCCCGACCTCGAAGAAGCGTTCTGCCACGACCGCAGCCTTGATCCTGGCCTCGTGCTGGCTCAGATAAGCGAACCACTTGACGATCGCCTCGTTGGCAGCCTCAAAATCCCTCGCCTTCATTTCGCCGTCGAAATCCACATCCCCCCATCCGTTCCAGGAAAAAAGCACTGCGTTCACACCAATCTCCTTCATCTGGGCGATCGCCTTTTTCATGTAGTCGTCGTCCCCGGTACAGTAATAGCCCTCTGCCGGCAAGAACCCCCTCTCTTGCGCCCGGTTCCAGCCCACGGAATCAACCCCTCCCTTGCACTCGCCGGTCTCCTCGTCAAATCCATAGACCATGTACACCAGCATCATCATGGGCACATCGCGGCTGCCCGTAACGTTGAAGCAGCCTATAGTCACTGTCGCCAATAGGGCCAGAGTTAACGGGGCGGTGATGAGTCTTCTCGTCGTCTTCAATCTCCTGCCCATATTTTAGACCGGATGTTAGGTCTGTGCCCCTGGGCAAAATCTTGTTGACACAGCACGTAACGTTCCCCTCTCCTACGAGGTTCACGAAGTTCACCAAGGTCCATCGTTGGACTTGCGATTCCGTCCAACTTGCGTAAGTGTTCAGAGTTGAGGGGAAGTGAGCAACTGGCGGCATGCGGTGAGGGGATTCAATCCTCGGGCGCGCCAGGTACCGAAGAGGGAAGCGAGAGCCATCTTGGTGTTGGTGCCCTGGGTTGAGCGGGTGCCGCCGCTGATCTTGCGGCTGGTCACCAGGTGACGAAGGCTCCTCTCGGCGGCGTTGTTCTCCGAGGGGACGGCCGGTTCGGCTACGAATACGAACAACTCCTTGATGAAGCGCTGGATGCGCCGGCAGAGCTTGGCCTGGACTGCCCCTGGGTCATCAAGGAAGGGTCGGCAGCAGGCCAACAATTTCCGCTCCAACTCCAGTTGGGCCTGACGGCGTTTCCTTGCCTGAGGATGGGAGAACCGCTTGGCCTGGGCGTAGAGGTCATGCACTGCCGCCGCCCATCCGGCCAGCTTGGCGTCTGCTGGGTAGAGGGCCTTCAGGTCATGGATGTCCCGGAGCAGATGAGCCCAACACCGCTGCTTCAGGCCAGGGTAGTGGTTATAGGCAGCGTAGAAATCGCTGACCAACACCCCGCTGAAGGACTCCCCCAGCGCCTCGTCCACCACCTCCTTATTCCGGCCTCGGCGCAGGAAGTACCGCTCAGTGGGAGTGGAGAAGGTCCAGACATAGCCATTGGCCCCCTCCTGGCGCCAGCCGGTCTCGTCGGCGTGCACCACCTGGCTGGTCCGGACTAGTTCCAGCACCTCGGCCACCGCCGGTTGGGCTTGCCGGGCCACGCCGTGGAGGACCTGGGTGATTCCCCCAACGCTCAAGCGCAACTGGTGGACGGTCTCCAGATACCATTGGATGGTCCGAAGGGGCAACCGGCCCTCTTCCCGCAGGCCAGCGATCAATGAGACCAAGTTGGCTCCCAACCGTCCCCGACCGATTACCCCACCGCCCAAGTCCGTCTTGGGGGTCCGGCGCCGTTCACATACTGGGCAGACCCGGGTCACGAAAACGTGCTCCGTGACCTCCACCGGAGCCACTGGGATATCGATGACTTCCCGAGTCCGCTGCGGCCAACCCCCAACCAACCCGGTGCCACACTCCGGACAGGAGTCCAAGACATGTTCCACCTGGTGAGCCGCCACCGTGCGCCGACGGCTAAAGCCGTGGGGCCGGGGCTTTCTTGGCTCCTTCTTCTCGGCCGGCTCTGACTTTGCACCCGGTTTGTTGCCCGGCATTCCGGGCCGCCCTTTGCCCTTGAGACCCCCTTCCAACGCCGCTATCCGCCGCTGCAACTCGTCGATGACCGCCTGCTGCCGCGCAATCACCGCCAACAGCGCCTCCCGGCTGGCCGTCCTCAGGTCTACCTTGTTCTCCATCCTCCTGATTTAACATAACCGACGACCCGACGCACCGAACTTCCCAAGCAAGTTTTAACTAATCCATCCCCTCAACTCTGAACAGTTACCAACTTGCGCGTCTGATTGACACCGAGCCTGACCGTCGCCATGATTGCCACTAACTGTATTTCCGGGCAGATGGCAATTCCGCGACGGCTCGCGGCACAGGAGGCAGTAATTCATGAGGGGTTCACGACTTCCCCAGGGCGGAGAGAACGTCTTGCAAACAGTCCGCGCCAAACGCGCCTCGGCGGAAGCGTCGGGCGTGACGTTACTGGACCTCTCCATCGGCGAGCCCAAGGGTCCGGCCTTGTTCAGTGCCCGGAAGGCCGCCGCCAACGCCGTCATGAGCGACGAAGAGGCGATGCACGCCTACCAGTACAACGCCAGCCCCGGCGTCCCCGGCTTCACCGAGCGTTTCATCCAAGCGCACGTGGACCGCGAACTCCCCGCTGCGGAAGTCGATTACCTGCCCATTCCCGGCATCAAGCCGATGCTGGGACTTCTACCTTTGGCCTGTGGCTGCGCTGAACGCCGTGTGACAGTGGCCACCACCACCAGCCCCGGATATCCCATCCCCGCCGACTGGTGCGGCTATCATCCATTGGTTGACCAATACGCCCTGTTGATGAACACCGAGAACCAATTTCGCTTCCCACCACAGGCCATCGCTCCCGGCACCGGGCTCATCATGATGAACTATCCCCACAACCCTTCCGGCCAGGTCGCATCGGAACAATGGCTGCGCCAGGTCTGCCAGCATTGCAGTGACAACGACATTCGCCTGTTCAACGACGCCGCATATATCATCCTCAGCCATGGACCGGATAGCGTCTGCCTGTCCCAGGTAGCCCCCGACTACCCGGAACTCTCCTGGGCCGAAGCGTTCACGGCAGCCAAGCTGATCGGCAACGGCACCGGGTGGCACGTAGGGGCCATGGTTGGCTCACCAGACTTCATCGGGGATATCAAGGAGGTCAAAGGCAAGACCGACGCCGGATTCGTCGCGCCCATGGCCGCAGGCGTGGTCGCGGCCTTCGAGGACGATCAGGAAAATATCGACCTCTACCGGGAGATGTACCGGTCCCGGTTGGGAGCTCTGATACGGGTGTTGAGCGGACAGGGAATGAGACTCGCGCTGGAACCGGCGGCGGGCTTCTTCACCCTATGGTTGGCGCCCAGCAAGGCTTTCGGGCGCAGGGTGGAAAGCGCCGAGCACTTCAATTTCATGATGATCGAAGAGACTGGGGTCGTTGGGGTCCATTTCCCAGGATACGTCCGCTACGCTGTTTGCGCCGACGTAGAGGCAATGGCCGGCGACATCGAAGCCGCCTTTGCCCGCGCCCGAGTCTCCTACGATTGATCTGCCCAGCTCGTGGGGCCAATTCCGCTAAGCCGTGGACCGATTCATCAAAACTGAAGGATCAACCCTTATGCCGTTTGCTCTAATCTGTGTAATGGGGCATCACTTCGTCTACGAACAGGTCGAGTGAGCGCATTGTCTGGTCGTGGGTTAAGTCACCCCATTGGAACGAGGCGACAAAGTAATTGGCCCCGGTCCTCACGTACTCGTCCATGTATGCCCGGACTGAGTCCGGAGAACCCGCCATTACCCCGAAACCCGCGCCGCCGCCCCCGCCTGTGTGCTGTTCCAGGCCGCCAGGGTTCTCCCTCCGGCTGCTGACCTGCGCTGCCTCAAGCTCTGAGAACAGGTCGCGGCGGGCTTCCCGCTCCGGCAAATTGGACGGCCTCACCCCCGCGTTGGCGCCGGTGAACTGCGTCAGCCCCCGCTTTTCCACCTCCAGTCGGCGGGGTGTGCCCAGGTTCCACTTGTATTGGTCCCAGGCGGGTGTGGCTATGGCTACCGCCTCTTCGTCGGTCTCTGCGACGTACAGATGCACCACTAGGCCGATCTTCGGCTCCTCGCCCTGCACGTTCAGCGCGCCCGGACCCTGATGTTCGTCCCAAAGCTGGAAGTAGCGTGATACGTTGGCTTCAAACCCGTCCAGGCTGCCCACTATGATGGTGTGCATCCCGTTGACCGCGGCGGTTTCGACGTTTCGCATGTACCACAAAGGAGGGTGCGGGTCCTGCTTGGGCCGCAGCCGCATGGGCAGGTCGTCGAAGTTATAGAACTCGCCCTGATAGTTCAGCGATTCGTGGCTAAGCCCCTCCTTGATAACGGCCAATGTCTCAAGATATCGGGCGTAGTTCATCTCGACGTCGGATTCCTGGCCCCAGAAGTACGCTTCGATCACGCCGCCCCTGCCCACACCTATATCCATGCGCCCGTCCGTAAGGTTGTCCAGCATACATATCTCTTCGATGAGGCGGATGGGATGGTGCAAGGGCAGCACGTAAACACATGGCCCGAGGCGCATGGTGCTGGTCCGCTGCGCCGCCGCCGCTAAAAAGACGTTTTGGGACGGGGCCAGGCTGTGTACCGCCGGTGTGTGGTGTTCCGCGAGGTGGTATGAATAGAACCCCGCCGCTTCCAATTGCTCGATTTGGACCAGCCGGTCGCGGTATATCTGGTCCAGCGACACGCCGGGGACTTGTTCAATGTGATCGAATACGCCAAATTGTAGGGACATTCAGGACTCTCCACAGCCGAGGTTATATGGGGACGACGGGCGGCCTGTGATGGTGTATGCCGCAGATTTAACTCTAGGCCCCACCCGCTTCGTATGTCAAACATGGAACGCCCCGCAAACCGAGAAGAGGCGCAACAGTAACTGTTCAGACTTGATGTGTCCTTCCTATTCCCAGCCCGTCATTCCGGGCTTGACCCGGAATCCAGAAACCTTCGCAACCAACAAAGGTTCCTATCATTACCATATCTGGATTCCCGCCTTCGGAGACCTTTGCATAATCCCCTCTCCCTCCGGGAGAGGGTTAGGGTGAGGGCGTCCTCCGTATCTGGGCGCACTCTGGGTTCTCGCTTTCGCGGGAGTCACGGAAGGTTACGCAAAGGTCTCCCTTCGCGGGAATGACGGGTTGCGGCGAGACATCTCAAGAGGATTATCATAGAGATGACCGAAGTGGGATTCAGCCATTCCGCGTCATCATCTCTGAACAGTTACGCGCTTCGAATTCCAAATTGACAGACGAGCCGGTGCGGTGCTACCTTTCCGCCAATGTCCGGGACAGCCAACGCGCCTGTGGGACCCACCCCGGAAATCCCGGGCCTTATATTCTTGGACTGGAGTCCGAAATGCGCGCGATCGACATCCATGCCCACCTAACCCCCCAGTGTTTTTGGCACGCGACCCGGGATGGTGGGGATTGGCACGGCCTGAGACGGGAGCAAGACCCCAGGGGACGGGAAGTCCTGGTTTCCGGCGACGAACGTGGCCAACTCCCGCCCATGTCGAGCTGGACTCCCGAGCAACGTCTCGCCGATATGGATTCCCTGGGCGTGGACGTTCACGTGGTGTCGCCCTACGCCGGGTTCTACAACTACCACCTCGACACCTCGGTGGCCGTCGCCACATCCAGGGAGTCCAACGACGAGATTTCCCAGATGTGCAAGTCCTGGCCCGACCGTTTCGCCGGACTGGCCACGCTGCCGATGCAGGACGTCGCCGCCACCGTCGCCGAGCTAGAACGAGTGATGGTCGAACTCGGCTTTAAAGGCGCGATGATCGACGACAAGATCAATGGCAAGCTGCTTGATGAGCCGGAGTTTCTTCCCTTCTGGAAGGCCGCCGAACAACTGGGCGCTCTCATCCTGTTTCACCAGGGCGGGGACACAGTAGTTAGCCCTCGAATTCGGCGTTACCACCTGCCGAATTCCATTGGCAACCTGGCCGACCGGACCCTGACCTTTGCATCGTTGGTGTTTGGCGGAGTAATGGACGCCTGTCCCGGCCTGAAGGTCTGCTTCTCCCACGGCGGCGGCTATGCGTGCTGGGGCGCGGCGCGGATGGACAGGGGCTGGGGCGGCCTCGCCGAGCACGAACGCCACAACCCCGAACCCCCCAGCGCCTATCTCAAACGGTTCTACTACGACAGCATCGTCTATACGGAATCGGCCCTGCGTTTCTTGATCGACACTGTCGGGATCGACCGGGTCCTCTTTGGCACCGACTGGCCCTACGACATGGCCCAGGACTGGCCGGTATCCTGGGTCCTGAGCATGGAGAGCCTCACCCAGGACGAGAAAGAGGCGATTCTCTGGAAGAACCTGGAGCGCGTCCTGGGTCTCTAGGACCCCGAGACCGCCCAGGTTACTCCGTGGAGGAATTTCTTGAGAAAGATCGACGTACACTCCCACTATATTCCCAGAAGCGTGGTCCACGCGGCGGATAACGGCGAGGACTGGTACGGACTCAGCTACACGTCTGGTCAGGGCGCTGGGTTCAGAGACCCTAACGGCCGGACAGTTGGGATCAACAGCCCCAAGCTCCGCTTCACCCCCCAAGAGCGGATCGCCGACATGGACGCCAGCGGGACCGACATGCAGGTGGTCTCGATTCATACACCGTTCTTCGGTTATAGCTGGGAGCCCTCCCAGACCCTCCAGATGGCCCGTGAGGTCAACGACGAAATCTCAACCCTCGCCCGCCAACACCCCGAACGGTTCGTTGGCATGGCTACCCTGCCGGTCCAGGACGTAGATGCTTCCATCCAGGAATTGGAACGGGCCGTCAAAGAACTTGGCCTGAAGGGGGCGGAGCTTGACTCGGTGGTCAACGGCGAGAATTGGGACGAGCCGCGTTTCCTCCCGCTGTTCAAGGCCGCCGAGTCGCTGGACGCCCTGCTGTTCTTCCACCCCCAGCCCCAGGCCAACATCGTGGCCCTCGAGCGTTCCCAAAAATATGCGATGCCCAACAGCATCGGTGTCCCCCTTGAAGACGCGCTGGTGGTTGCGACCCTGATCTTCGGCGGGATTTTGGAACAATGCCCCAACCTCCGGGCCTGCATCGCCCATGGCGGCGGCCCCGCTTGTTTCGGCATGGGCCGCATGGACCACGGTTGGACCGTGCGTTCCGAGGCGCGGGTCAACATAACCATGCCCCCGAGCTTCTACCAAAAGCGTCTCTACTACGATTTCTTGACCAGCAGTGAACCTGCCCTGAGGTTCCTCATCGACTCGGTGGGATCGGACAGGGTCGTAATCGGCAGCGACTGGCCATTTGTGGAATGGGACCCCTCCCCTGGCGGTTGGCTCGACGGACTGCAATCCCTCTCTCAGGAAGAAAAGGAGAAAATCGCCCATCGAAACCTGGAGCAACTTCTGGGGATTTAGTCCGATTCGACGGACTAGATCGGCATCAGCGGCTCCGTTGGTTCCGTCGGTGGGTCCAACTCCACCGTGTTCGCGTTGAGGGCCAGCATGGCGAAGAACCCCATCAGCGTGGTCAACTCCACCAATCCCTGAGTTCCGAACTGGTCCCGCGCACGCTGGAAGTTGTCCTGGCTCACGCGATGGGTTGACAGAAGTTCCATTCCCAGGTTGATGACCGCCTCTTCGTCAGGAGCCATCGGTGGCAACGGCTGCCGGTTCTTCAGCGCATCCACCAAGGCGTCGCTCAGCCCCTCGCTCCTTCCCGTGGGGGCGTGGACGTTCCAGATGTACTGGCAATCGGTGGCGCGGGCAACGACGATCATCGCCAGTTCCCGTATGCGCGCTGGCAATGTCGATTCGTTGCGCACGTAATTGAACAAGGGCACGGCCCGTCGTGACATCTCCGGGCTATGCTTCAGCACCGACAACGGCCCTGTGCCTACCCCGCCCGGCGGCGCCGAAACCTCGTCGGAGAGGTCACGAAGCCCTTCCCCGATCTGGTCCCTGGTTGGTGGGTTGATTCTCGCCATGCGTCTCTCCTTTCTTGGTTGGTCTTGCCCGGTGTTTGGTCAGGAGGTACAGTGGTCTTGCGTTTTCAAGCTACTGTTCTCAATCTACCGTTCTCAGGAGGTCTGGTCATGGAAGTCTTCGATTGCATCAGGAGGCGCAGGACCTTGCGCGACTTCAAACCCGAGCCGGTGCCCGATGACGTCATTTATAGAATCCTTCAGGCGGCCCGCTGGGCGCCAAGTTCAAGCAACACCCAGCCCTGGCATTTTATCGTGGTGAAGAACCAGGATACCATCAAGGAGTTGGGCCGGATCTGCACCCAGGGGACCTTCATCGCGCAAGCCCCGCTGGCCATCGCAGTTGTCATGGGAGACACCCGTAGGCCTCAGTTGGATGCTGGCCGGGCTTTGCAGCAAATGGAACTTGTGGCTTGGTCTGAAGGACTGGGCACCTGCTTCGTCGGCATGAGGGCCGAGGAACAGCAGCAGGAAGTCAAGGCTCTTCTTGGCATCCCGGCCGACTTGGAGTTGATTACCATTCTACCCTTCGGCTACCGAATCGAACGCCCTAGGGGACAAGGCACGCCGCGCAAGCCCATGTCCGAGATCGCTCATGGAGAGAGGTTCGGCCAGAGCCTTGGCATTGAATAGTGTGATACCGGCGATGCCGGACTGACGGGTCTCCACCGCCGGGGCAGTACTCATTTTGGAGGAGGACTTGCGTATGTGCAGGACTTGTACACCCAAAAAATACTCGATCTCGGAAGCGCAAGACAATCTTCCGAGCATCATCAATGAGATGGAAGACGGGCGTTGCGTGGAGCTAACTCAGGAAGGCAAACCCGTGGCCGTGCTGGTGTCCGCCAGGGACTATGAGTGGCTGTCCGGCCGGAAACTCGGCCCGAAGCCTGACTTGTGGGAGGCCATCGAGAGGTTCAAAGCAGAGACAAATCTCGAAGAACTCGACATTGATAGCGTTTACAAGAACGTCCGTGACAGGTCACCGGACGGAACGTAAGGCATTGACCCTTCGGTACTTGGCGGACGCCAATGTTCTCTCGGAGCCTATCAGACCAGTGCCCGATCTTAGGGTAGTCGAACGAATCCAAGCTAACCTACCTCAAATTGCAACGTCCGCAACGGTTTGGAACGAAGTGCTGTATGGCTACTACAGAATGGTCGAATCCAGACGAAAAGCAGATCTAGAGCGTTACTTATTTGAGACGCTTGCCCCAACCTTGACCGTGCTGCCTTACGACGACCGGGCCGCCGAGTGGCACGCATCGGAGCGCGTCAGGTTGGAGGGCATCGGCCGCACTCCACCGTTCGCGGACGGGCAGATCGCCGCCGTTGCGTTCGTGAACGACCTCACGCTTGTTACGGCGAATTTCACCGATTTCTCTGGCTTTCAAGGGATTCGAGTGGAAGACTGGAACTCGTGATTGCCCCGGCTCCCACTTAGGGGCTTAATTCTGTCCCACGTGCTGGACCACCCCGAACAGGTTCCCCTCGGGGTCGGTAAACATGCCCACGATTATCCCCGCTCCCGGCACTTCCATGGCCTGGCCGACGATGTTTCCTCCCAGTTCCTCCGCCTTGTTCAGGTAGGCCTGGGCGTCGTCCACCTGGGCATAGATGCGCACCCGCACCGCGTCGGCGGCGTCTTGCTGCTGGTAAATGCCGCCGTCGATCCCCAGGTCTCCATCTTTGGCGCTGACCAACCCGTAATTCATCGGGTTGTTGGCGTCAATGTTCCAGCCGAACAGCCCAGAATAGAAGTTGCTAATTTTCACCGAGTCCCGGGCGTTGATCTCAAAATGCGTGATTGGTTGGGGCATAAGTCCTCCGGAAATCACCTTGAGTTTTGCGAGTTGATGGTAACGCCGTGGGCTCTACCCCCGCAATCCGAAACTGTCAGGGGAATTCTTACCGGCCATTGAACTGAGGGGAACGCTTCTCCAAGAATGCCTGCCGCGCCTCCCTGGCGTCCTCTGACCCGTTCAGGATTCCCCCGGCGTTGGAGGTCAACACCATCGTGGTCTCCAGCGAGTTGTCCAGGGCGGAGCGCATGATCCGCTTGCTTATCCACTGGACCATCGGAGGGGTACGCATGATTCGGTCGCATAGGGCGCGGGTCGTTTCTTCTAGCTCGTCCGACGAGACCAGGTAATTCAGCATCCCCCAGTCGTATGCTCTCTGCGCGTCCAGGTGCCCGGTGTAGGCGAACTCCAGCGCCCGTCCCAGTCCAACCATCTTCGGTAGGTAGTAACTGCCGCCGTTCTCGATGATTTGGCCCAACTGCTGGTAGCCGATGAAACGTGTGTTCTCACAGCCCAGGCGGATGTCGCAGTGGAGGGCCATGTCCATTCCTGAGCCCACCGCCGGCCCGTTAATCATGGCGATGGTCGGTTTCCGGACCTGGGAGATGTCCCGGTGCAGCTTGGTGAACCCGTGGAAGAAGTGTTCCCTGGAACCATCGGGACCCTCATGTGGGCTCCGGTTTCCAACGAAATTCTCGCCTTTTAGTTCGTCGGGGGTGTCTCTGCGCATATCCGCTCCGGAGCAAAAACCGCGCCCAATTCCTGTAAGGACCATAACCCGCACGTTCGGGTCGTCGTCTCCGGCCCTCATGTACTCCCCGACCTTGGCCACGGTGCCGCTTTCCTCGGATGAACCGATTAGGGCGTTCATGCGCTCTGGGCGGTTGAACTTAATCCACAAAATCCCCGACTCTTCGGGCTCGTAGAGCAGGTAAGGTACTAGATCTGGTGCCATTGCTGTCTCCTTTCTGATTTTACTCGCCGTGATGCCTTGCTTAGTCCGCTCCTACGGGTCTGACCCCGATGATTCCTTGCTCCATCAACTCGTCAATATCGACTTGGGGCAGTCCCAATAACTCGCCCAACACCCAACCATTGTGTTCGCCAAGGCCGGGGGCTGGAGTCGTTTCCTTTCTGGGATTGCGAGAGAGCTTCCAGGGTATGGTGACCTGTTTGTAGCCGCCCGCCTCCGGGTGGTCCACCCAGTCCCAGAACCCACGGGCTTCCAGGTGTGGGTCGGAAATCACCTCGCGACCCTTGAGTACCGCTCCGGCAGGCACGCCGTGGGCTTGTAGGATATGCATTGCCTGGTAGTGGTCCCGTTCCCTGGTCCACTCGGTCAAGAGTCGATCAAGCTCGTCGTGGTGATGTCCTCTGCCTTCCGCCGTGAGAAGGCGGTGGTCTTGGGACCATTCCGGGCTGTTAATGGCCCGGCATAACCCCATCCATTCCTCGTCCGACCCGACCGACACGGCTAACCAATTGTCCTCACCCAAGCACTGGTACACGCCCTGCGGGTTCCTGGCCTTATGCCTGTTCCCCGTAAGGCCCGCCACCCTGTGGTTGACTTGAAGATCGAGAAACGCTTCTCCCTGCATCCCCACGGTCACCTCCCGCTGGGCCAGGTCGACCAGGCCTCCCTTGCCTGTGCGCCGCCGCCGTCGGAGGGCGGCCATCAACGCTCCCACACCCAGAATGCCTACCACTGGGTCCGGGAAGGTCTCGTTGGTCATCAGAGGCGCGCCGTCTATGTACCCGGTGACGGCTGCCAGTCCCGCGGTCTGCTCCAGGGTTGAGCCCAGCGAGCCGTAGTCCCTCTCGGGACCGGTCGCCCCCTGGCTGCTGATCTTCAGGTAGATTATCTGAGGATTGACCCTGGAGACGTCTTCGTAGCCGAGACCCAGGCGGTCCATCACGGAAGCCCGGTAGTTCTCGGCCAACACGTCGCAGATCCCCGCGAGGGTGAGGAAGAGTTCCTTGCCCCTGGGAGTGGCCAGGTCTAGGGTCAGGCTTAGCTTGTTCACGTTGCGGTGGACGTGATGCCCTGCCCGGTTCCAAGGCCTCTCCCCCGGGTCACCGCCAGGGTACACCCTGCCCGCGCCAGGCGTGGGACGGGCTTGCCCCCGGCTGATGTCCATGCGGGAGCAAGACTCGACCTTGATAATCTGCGCTCCCATGTAGCCGAGCATGAAGGTCGTATACGGGCCGACCGCGACCTGGGTCAGGTCCAGGATTCGCAGTCCGTCCAATGCTAGGTTTGCCAATAGCCCCCCGGTGCGCGCAAGCTGGTGCGGTCCGTTTTGGTTTCCTGGAGTCCGTGCCCGCTAGACAACGCCGTTTTTCTGGAGTTGTTCCAGTTGAGTTGCCGTGTAACCCAGCGCTCCGCCGTAAATGTGGGCGTTGTGCTCGCCAAGTTGCGGGGCCCGCTCGTGCTTCCAGGTCTCGCCTTCGATGCGGAACGCGGGGCCGGGGTACATTAGCTCCCCTGTGGCGGGATGAACGACGGGCTGGAAAAACTCCCGGTCCGCCAACTGGCGCGAGGCTAGCAGGTCCTCCACCGTGGCTACGTAACCCGCGATGCTGCGGAGGCCCTGGAGAGTGTGGTAGATCTCTTCCTTGGGCCTATCGGCTGCCCACTTTCCAACGACGGCTAGAAGTTCCTGAGAATTCTCCCGCCGCGCCGGGCCGGTGTTGAAACGCGGGTCGTCCGCCAATTCAGGGACGCCCAGTAGCTCGCACACGCGGGGCCACGTCTCCTCCTGAACCCCCGTTTCCAGACCAGGACTCACCCACCCATCCCTGGCGCGGGTCAGGTTGCTAGGCCGGCGCTCCGGGTTGCGGCCAAACTGGTAATGGATCGACGTATGGATCTGTGCGACAGCGGTGGTCTCCATTTCGGAGATGTCAACGTGTTGACCGTAGCCTTCGATGTCTCGGACGTAGAGGGCCAGCATGGTTGCCGAGAAAGCGGCCATTCCGGTGGTGCATAGGAGGGGGTTGCCGCCGACCTTCAGCGGTTCACGGTCCGGAAGGCCAATGACGCACATGAGGGCCCCGATCGCCTGTGCGACTATGTCTGACCCTTTGTAGTCCCGGTACGGTCCGGTCTGGCCGAAGGGGGTGATCGAGGTGTAAATCAGCCCTGGGTTTTCTCCTGACAACGCATCGTATCCCAACCCCAGGCTGTCCATGCGCCCCGGTGGATGGGACTCGACCAGAACGTCGCAACCTTCCGCCAACCGGCGTAGGACCGAAGCTCCCTCGGCATTTGCGATGTCCAGGGTGATGCTCTTCTTGCCCGTATTCAGGTACAGGAATAGCCCGCTCGCTTCAAGAGAGGACGGGTCCCCTAAGAAAGGCGGGGCTATCCGGGCCACGTCTCCCGTGCCTGGCCGCTCGACTTTGACAACCTCGGCTCCGAGACCGGCTAGCAACTTGGTGCAAAACGGTCCGGCTATGTCCTCGCTCAGGTCGAGTACTCTTATGTCGCCCAGGACGGCTTCTTCGGTCATATCGGTCCCGGCCAGGTATTGGCTTTCAAGCGTTATTGGGCGGTCCGTCCGCCGTCGATGACCAACTCGGAACCGGTAACGAAAGAGGACTCGTCGCTGGCCAGGTAAAGCACTCCGTAGGCAATCTCGATCGGTTCACCGACCCGGCCGAGAGGGACACGGCTCAACTGGTCCGCTCGGCTCTGTTCATCGGAGCGGGCTGCCCGGAGCATGGGAGTTTGTACGGGTCCTGGGTGGACTGAATTGCAGCGTATGCCTTCCCTCGCGTACTGGACCGCGGCCGCCTTGCTGAAAATTCGGACTGCGCCCTTGCTGGCGGCGTAGGCTGCCGAGGTCCCCGGAGCCGGGGCGATGCCCGCGCCCGAGGAGATGTTGATGATCGAGCCGCCTCCCGCCTGCCTCATGGCCGGGATCGCCTCACGGGTCCCGAGGAACACACCCTTGGAATTGATATCCATGGTGCGGTCCCATTGCTCCTCGGTGAATTCTTCCAGTCCGCCGGAAATGGAAATCCCCGCGTTGTTCACGAGTATATCCAGTTTGCCGAAGTGGGCTACCGCTGCGGCCACCGCGTCCTTCCAATCGGCCTCACTTGTGACATCAAGCTGGACGAACAGGCACTCGGCCCCGGTCTCGTTGATCTGCGCTTCCGTCTGCCGGCCTTCCTCGGTCAACACGTCGCCTATGACCACCTTCGCGCCTTCTTGAGCGAAGAGCTTGGCCTCCACGGCCCCCATGCCCCTTGCTCCACCGCTGATAAGGGCAACTTTGTTCTCCAGCCGCATCCGCCTGCCTCCAGTTTCCGAGTATGACACGATTTTAGTGGCCAGACCCGCAGAGTCAATAGCGAGAGTCCGTCGACATCTACCGAGGGCAACCTCACGGCGTTCCCCTTCGACGCTTGTCATGGCCTGGACCCCTGCTTACAATGCCATCCACCGAAAGCCGACATCCACCGAAAGCGGCCATCCACCGAAAGCGGCCATCCACCGAAGGCCCTTGGCCGCGCTTTCGGGCCTGGGGCCGGCCCGTTTCGGCCCTCATCTCGAATGGAGATATGGCGATGCCTTTGATGACCGGTAAGCGTGCGCTGATGGAAATGCTCAGGGCCGAAGGCGTGAGGTACATCTTCGGCAATCCTGGCACCAGCGAGAGCGCCATAATGTCCTCCCTTCCCGACTACCCGGACCTCGAATACATGCTGGTGACCCAGGAAGGCGTGGCCATGGGCATGGCCGACGGCTACGCAACCGCCCGGGGCGCGGCGGCCCTCGTCAATCTGCATATTGAGACCGGCTTGGCCAACGGCATTAGCCTGCTCCACCACGCCATGGACGGCGGAACACCCGTGGTCCTGACCTCCGGCAACAAGGACATCCGCAAGTTGGCCGAGGGAAGGTCCGACCTGGTGGAGATGGTGCGCCAGTTCACCAAGTGGAGCGCGGAAGTGACCCACCCCGAGCAGGTCCCAGGAGTGATTCGCCGGGCGTTCACCGAGGCGCAGACGCCTCCAACCGGGCCAACCTACGTCGCTTTCGCCGCCAATGCGTTGGAGGACTCGGCAGACGTGGAAATCGCGGCTTCCAGGCCTGGGTATCACCGGACTCTCCCGGACCCCGTGGGAGTCGAGGCCGCCGCTGAGCTTCTGGCCAACGCGGCCCACCCGGTCATGTTTACGGGAGACAGATTGGCCCAGTCGGGAGGGACCGACGCCGCCGTCCGTCTTGCCGAGTTGTCCGGCGCAACGGTCTACACAACTTCTTACGCCAGGATGAACTTCCCCCCGCGCCATCCTCAATTCATGGGACGCATCAACCCCGCGTTGCCCGTGTGGCGGGCCGAATTGGCGAAGGCCGACGTCGTCCTGGCCGTTGGTACGGACGTGTTTCCCGGCTTCTTCTACTTTCCCGGCAGCGTGCTCGCCAGTGAGACCAGCTTGGTGCATGTGGATTCCGCTCCCAGGGCCGTGGGGCGCAGCGAACCAACCCGCGTTGGCATCATTGCCGACCCACGCTCGGCCCTGGAGAATCTTCACGACGCCGTCCAACAGCGAATGTCCGGAGCCCAGCGGGAGTCTGCGCGGCAACGGGCAAAAGACCTGTCGGGCCGCAAGTCGGCGCTCAAGGACCTATGGGATATCCGCCTTAAGCAAACCTGGAATAATCGGCCCATGTCGACGGAACGAATGATGACCGAGGTGGGCAAGGCCATCCCTTCCGACGCCATCGTGGTTGACGATTCCATCAGCTCCAAGGACGCCCTGCACGGCGCTATCGAATTCAGCCGCCCCGACTCCATTTTCGGCGAACGCATCGGGGCCATCGGTTGGGGTATGGGCGCGGCCTTGGGGGTCAAGTTGGCCCACCCTAACCGTCCGGTCATAGGCGTGGTCGGCGACGGCAGCGCGATGATGACGGTGCAGGGTCTGTGGACCGCCGCTAACTCCAATATCCCGGTGGTCTACGTGGTCTGCAACAACCGGTCCTACCGGATTCTCAAGCTCAATATGAACATCTACAAAAGCGAGGTCCTGGACGAGGTCGCCCCGGATAGCTACGTGGGTATGGACTTTCCGATTCCCTTGGATCTGGCCGCGATGGCCAACGCTTGCGGGGTGTTTGGCCGGACGATAGAAGACCCGCAGGAAATCGCCCCTGCCATTGAGACGGCCCTTGCCTCCGGCCGCCCCGCCCTGTTGGATGTTGTGATCGACGGCGCTGTTTAGCCAGGTCTGATGCGCCTCCCTGCCCCGGCTAAATTCGTTCTGGTTATCTCCGCCTGCCTGCTCCTGGTCTCGACCCAGGGACCCTCTCTGAGCGCCTCGCACTCACCGCCATCCAACTCCGCTAGGACTATTAGCCTGATAGTTCATACCCCGAAGCCCTATGCGGACTTGGCTGGCTGGATCGAGGACATCGGCGGCTCGGTGACCGTCAGGTTCCAGAACGTAGACGCCATTGCCGTAACCGTACCCGCCCACCGCCTCGCCCGCCTGCTCGCTTCGCCGGATGTTCTCGGAGTTGAGAAGGACCGTATCGTCCCCCTGCCCACTCCTCCCGGAGAGATGATGGAGATCATGGATATGGTGGAGATGAAGCCGTTGGGTCTGGCCAACGGACAACTGATCTCCCCCGCCGCCCTGTCATCCCAAATCGGAGAGGCGCCGCGTAATTATCGGAGCTACCTCGCGGAAATCACCGGCGCAAGCGAAGTCTGGGGCGAGACCAATTTCGGCGCTGGAACGATGGTCGCGGTGATAGACACCGGCACTGACGCAAGCCATCCGTGTCTGGCCGGGCGCAACGCGGCGGGCCTTCCTTCGACACGGGTAATTGCGGGCCCGGACCTGTCCACCGACCGTGGCACCGGGTTCGAGGGGTCCACCGCGCCTACCAACAACTATCACGGCACCTTCGCCGCGGGGATGGTAGCCTCCAACTGCTTCATGGTGTTGGACAAGAGAGTCCCGGAAGACGCGGACCTCGCGTCCATATTCGAGGCGCACCTCCCTCCTGGGACCATCTTTGGGGCCGGGCATAACTTGATGGTACCCCTGGTCGGGTTGGCCCCGGCCGCCAGCATTTACGCGGTAAAAGTCTTCCCCCACACAGGCTCCGGGGCATCACATTCGAGAATCGAGTCCGCCATCGACCACATCATCACGCGTAAGAAGCTGTCCAACGCTGGGGCCGCCGGTGGGTTGGATGTGGACATCATCAACATGAGCCTGGGCGGGGCTTCCCTGTCCGACGGACTGACCCTGGAAGAGAGGTTGGTGGACCAGGCGACTAAGGCCGGGATGCTTGTCGTCGTGGCGGCGGGCAACGAGGGGCCCGCGCCGGTCTCTGTATCCTCCCCCGGCACGGCTTACACCGCGCTCACCGCCGGGGCCGCCAGTGATCCGGCCCATACACGGATTTTCTGGGACATGTTGTTGGGTCCGGGCATGGGGCACGTCCTGTACGCGGAAGACGACTTCCGGGCTGCCGACTTCAGCGCCCGCGGACCCCTTGCCGACCGGCGGGCAGGTCCGGATGTGGTGGCAACCGGAGTGTTCAACATTTCTCTAACCTCCGGGGGCGGAATCGGCTGGTCGTCGGGAACGTCTTTTTCCACGCCCGCGGTAGCCGGAGGCGCGGCGTTGCTCACCGCATGGGCCAAGGCCAACGAACCCCAGGCCGGTCCGCTGGCCATCCGCAACGCGATCATGGACGGCGCAGTCTCGATGGGGCCAGACTGGAGGCGGCGTGCCCAGGGCGGAGGCTACATCAACGTGGCCAACGCTCTAAATCTGTTGAAAAGCGGGCGCATCGACAACTCTCTCAAGTTTCCTCCACCGGATGAGCCGGTCCCGAACGTCCACTTCGAGGCTGGAAGCTTCACCTCGGATGTGACCGGCCTGGCCCCGGCGAGAACCACCGACTTCGTTTTCGAGGTCACTCCTTCCACCAGGTTGCTAGTCATTGACCTCGAGCAGGTCCTAATCGACCCCGACCCGGCGCCAACGGCGATACCCAATTCCATCGAGTTGTATCTGAAAGGTTCCAAGCGCGGCGGTACTTCCTACATCCTGTACAGCGCGAACGTCTTTGGAGGATCGAGAATCGTCATAGGTGACGGCGAACTCGGTCTGTACGGGCCCATTTTCCCCTTCACCGTTGGGCGGAGTCCGCTGGAACCGGGACTGATGAAGCTGACGATTCAAGGCGACTGGACCAACAACGGCAATGTGGGCGCCACCGTCACCATTCGGCGGCTTGAAGGAATAATCCCCACTCCCACAGGCCCAGGGCTGGCGCAGGGCGACACAGTGTTACTCCCCTTTCAGGTGTCTCCGGGGACCAGGACTGTCCGGCTGGAGTTGGGATGGGACCACAATTGGTCCCGTTTCCCGACCAACGACTTGGACATGTACCTTTGTAGACCCGGGTTCCTGCCCTACTTCGACTTCCGGGGCGCGTCGATCAACTCGCCTGAGCGCATGACGCTATCCTCCCCTGAACCGGGTACGTGGTACGTCATGGTGGTCGGATTCGGAGTCAACACGGGACGGGACGCCTATTACCTGGATGTGGAGACCCTCGGTTCCGATGGACTCCCTCCGGATAATCCAGCTTCGTTGGATGCCCATTCCCCCGTCCCTAACAGCTTCCACGACCACGAGGATGGTCACCGTGAGTTGGCGTTTCAGGGCGAATCGTGCTTCTGAAACCGTAGGCCCCAGCCTCCCCCGCAACGACGAGCGGGGGAAGGGATTCCTGATTGCTAGGCTGGAAACTCTTGGTTTGCTATAGTGAGTCGTCAGCGGCCGGTTTCCAATAGTAAGTAAATGTTAAGTAAGTAATGGCGGCCCGCAGGGCCACGAACAACTGATGACTGGCTACTGACCGCTAAATTGCTATACTGTGGACGCGTTCTACGGCTAGGCGAGCCTGGAGCTTGTTCCGAAGCACATACAACGTCCGGAGAGGACCCAAGGAGGGGAACATGGCAGACTACACCGCATACTTCAATGGCGAGTGGATGCCCTTCAGCGAGGTCAAGATCGACCCTATGGACCGAGGGTTCCTCGTCGGCGACGTGATCTTCGACGTAGCACGGACTTTCAACGGCAAGAGCTTCCGCATGGACGAGCATATCGACAGGCTCTACCGCTCCCTGAAGTACGTCCGCCTCGATCCGGGCCTCTCCCCGCGGGAGATGCACGACATCAGCGAGGAAGCCATCACTCGCAACGAGGGCCTGCGCGATGGAGTAGGCGACTTCACGATTACCCAATTCATAACCCGTGGCCCCGGCTCCTGGTCACGTGATGCGGGTCCCCCGGCGGTGTGCGTCAAGATCGCCCCCGCGGCCTTTAGCCGGTACGCCAGGCTGTTCAAGGACGGCGCTCACGGGGTAATCACGCGTACCCGTAGCTATCCCGTGGACGCTCTTGACCCCAAGGTGAAGCACTACAGCCGTATGAACTTCAACCTGGCCGACCTGGAAGCGGCGGACGTCGACCCCGAAGGATGGCCCATCCTCACCGACGCCGATGGAAACCTCACCGAAGGCACAGGGTACAATGTGTTCCTCGTCACGAATGGCGTGATTCGAACGCCCGGAGACAAGAATATACTTCAGGGGATTTCCAGGGGCATGGTCTTCGACCTGGCCGAACAGCTCGAAATACCCTTGGTGGAAGAAGACCTCCAGCCATACGACATGTACACCGCCGACGAAGCCTTCTTTTCCAGCACCACTCCTTGCGTCCTCCCTGTTACGGTGGTCGACAAGCGGGACGTGGGTGACGGAAAGCCCGGCCCCATCGTCCAGCAATTGTTAGCCGCCTGGAGCGAGTCGGTAGGGATGGATATCGTGGACCAAATGGAGCGTTTCGACCGGGAATAAGTTTCCCTGGCGGCAATTAAGCGCCGGACCATCGTCATTCAACGACCGGACGTTCCGATGGCCCGGTGCAAACTTCAGGAGGCGGTCATGCCTGATCTCAGCTCTATGGCGGCGTCGGTAGGCGCCCTGCTCAAGGAGAAGGAACAATCCGTAGCCGTTTCTGAATCTTCCTGCGCTGGCCTGATCTCCGCGTCGCTCGTGGCGGTGCCGGGAGCATCGGCCTATTACGTGGGCGGCGCGGTGGTCTATACACGCACCTCCCAACGTGGACTGCTTCAGGTCCCCGAGGAGGCAATGGAGGGAATTAGGGCAAGCAGCGAGCCCTACGCCCTGCTGAACGCCCGCACCGTGCGGGAGGCGTTGGGCACAACCTGGGCCGTAAGCGAGACCGGCGCGAGCGGTCCCACCGGGAACCGCTACGGGGATTCCGCTGGCCATGCGTGCATTGCCGTGTCCGGCCCCGTGGAACGTTCCCTCACCATTGAGACCCGAAACTCCGACCGCGAGATGAACATGTGGTCCTTTACCAAGGCGGCCCTGCAACTGTTGGAAGAGTGTGTAAGGGAATCGGCCTGAGTCGCCGGGAGCATTTGAAATGTCGGTTGTAGAATCAAGGCTCACCGAATTGGGCTACGAACTCCCCCCGCCTCCGCCTCCCGTTGGCAATTACCTGCCCGCGGCGCGAAGCGGCAACGTCATGTGGATGGCCGGGGTGGGATCGGGGCGGCCCGATGGCTCCAGGATCACCGGCAAGCTGGGCGATGAACTGACCGTGGAGCAGGGCTACGAAGCCGCCCGGTGGTGCGCCCTGAATCTGCTTTCCCGCATGAAGGCTGAGCTGGGGGACCTGGACAAGGTGACTCGTGTGCTCAAGGTCGTGGGCATGGTCAACAGCGCCCCTGGATTCGGCGAGCAGGCAAGAGTCGTCGATGGGGCCTCCGATCTCTTCGTGGCGTTGTTTGGAGACCAGGGCCGTCACGCCAGGTCGGCCCCGGGCATGGGCGCCCTCCCCGGAGGCACGGCTGTAATCGTGGACTGCGTTGTCGAAGTGAGCGGCTGACGCTTCGCCCGGATGAGCTACCAGCTACTAATCGACCGGTACCGGGCGGCGAGAACGGACCGGTCCTTGGCGGTCCTGGAAGGGTTGCATCCAATCAAGCACGCGCTCCGCTTCGGGGCGTCCTTGGTGGAAGCGGTATGCGCCGATCCCGTTAAACTGGCTGAACTGGCGGCGGGCTACGCCCCGGACGTCTCCGCCGCGCTGTTGGAAAAGACCGCCACGGCTCCTCTCGAAGTATTCGGCAAGCTGTCCCCCGTTTCCATCCCCACCGGCGTAATCGCCATCGCCAGCCGTCCGGAAATATCATTAGCCGCCTTGCTGACCGATCCCTCACCGGCCCCGGTAATTTTCCTTGAACAACCGCGAAACCTGGGGAACATCGGAGCGGTGGTCAGAGTGGCCGCGGCGGCTGGGGCGGCGGGGGTGATAACCACCGGCCCACAGGACCCGTGGAGTCCTGCGGCCCTGGTAGGCGGCGCGGGACTTCAATACGCGCTCCCTGTGTGCCGCGCCGAGGGACTTCCAAGGAATGAACGTCCTCTGGTGGCCGTGGACCCAGAGGGCAGGCCGTTACACTTAGCGGGAATCCCGCCAAGAAGCATCCTCGCCTTCGGCTCCGAGCGCGCGGGACTTAGCCGGGAGCTAAAGTCGTCCGCCTACGCCTGCATATCCATCCCCATGGCGGAGGGTGTGTCCAGCTTGAATCTGGCCACCGCCGTAGCGGTGGTGCTCTATACTCTGAAATATCTAAGGTAGTACCCGGAAGTCCAGCCAGTTCGAGCTTTCGTCAGCGGAGTTTACGACCTGCACTTGCCAGGTCCCGGCCACAGTCAATGATTCCCAAACTTTGATCGTGTTCGGATTTTCGTATTTGACTCGCTCCGCATCGATGGCGTATTCAGTCGCGATGAATTTTAGGATAACAGCGGAGTGGGGTTCGAAATTCTCACCGGTTATCGTTATCCATTGGTCACCGGGCCCACGGGTAGGGACCTCTAGGCCCACAACATCTACCAGGGGCATCCCGGGAGGGTGGGCCAAGATCAGCCGCTCCATGGGGCAGGGCGCTCTGAAGACTAGCCCATCGTGGAGGCGTTCCCAGACGCCGAATTGGACCAGGTAATTGCCCGGTTCTTCGACCAGGTGGTCCCATTGGGCCGTCGCTATCTGTCCCGGCAACAAGGCGGTTTCCAAGGCTGTGTCATAGTTCCCGACCATATTTTGTTCGGTATCCACCGGTCCCGGGCATCTCACTCTTTGGTATCCGGCGCGGGCTTCAGCGAAGACGCACATGGGCTGATCGCGTCGTCTCACAATTTGTGTCGGAGCCTCTACACGAAGACGCGGGCGGTCTCGACGGCGCTCACAAGGTCCCTTGTAGTCGAACCTTTTTGTATTGATGGTTATGGGTTTTGCACCCTTACTGGGAAGCGACCTGCCCCAAGCATTGGCGGGCAGTCCCGCCAACTTGGGTTAGTCCTCAATTCAAAGCTGTTGGACTACTAGACCCGTTGCACCAAATAGTCGTGCGTCAGCACCCGCCACGCGTTGACCGACAGATCGCGTAAGGAACTTGTGCTCCGTGGTAGTCACCCTACACGGCGTGGCCAGCCACAGTCACCCTTTGTTCAAAGGTTTTGATCGGTAGGGCATCTTTCGGGACCACGTCTGCCCAACTGCCGAGCACCAGCTCCTATTTCTGGTGTAGTGGTGTAGCTAGGCAAACCGGCTGCATCGGGTTGCCTTGACGAGGGAATCAAGAATGCGGCAGCCTAGCGGTCTTGTTAACGATGGTCTGCTGCCGATGCGCTCAAGAATCCCATTTGAGCTCGCAACCAGGAAGCTGCTTGATTCCCACGCTACCAAGTCATTTAGTTCCTCGACGATTGCACCGGGGATGTCTAGGGAATGTCGCTTGCGCTCTCTGGGCACCACCAAGCATGAGAGGTCTGGAGCGAGGGGATAATACAACGCTAGTTCTGTGGTTTTCCTACTATCTCCAGTATCCATGAGGTTCACTACCGGCTGATCTCCCGTAATAAATCCGACATCATCTCTATCGTCCAAGAAAATAATGTCAAATTCGTTTCTATCCACAAAAAGACTAGTAGCGCGTAAGTGTGAAACCGGAGGATAGATACGGCGAAGCTTATGCCGGGCATCGGTGGTAGAGAATCTCCAGTCGATGGTTGCCTCAGCCTGATTCCGCTCGGTCTCTAGCGCCGCGATTTCTCGTTTGAGCGATACTTCATCGGCAATGCGGCGATTCAAGCATTGGTTGGCGAAGACGCTGAACTCGATCTCCGCCATCCCTTCGACAAGCTCAGGACGGGGTTGAGCCAACTCCCATGTTTGGGAGTATAGTGAAACTCCAGCCGTTGGATCACCCGTCTGGCCTCCTTTGGCTCGAAGGCCTCGTACAGGGAGGCGGGTTTATGGGTGTTCAGGTTGTCCAGCACCACTCGGATCTTCTCCGCTTCCGGGTAAGCAGTATCCGCCAGCCAGCGCATCTGGTGGGCGAAGTCGGTCATTGTGCGACGCTCGGTCACTGCGACGTGCCTCCAGCCGGCCAGCGGCTCACAAATCATGAACAAGTTCCGGGTTCCGTTGCGTTGGTACTCGTAATCAAACCGCTCCCGCCGTCCCTCCCTGGCCGGAATGGGTTCCCGCTTCTCCGACACCAACTGCTTGGAGGTCTCGTCGAAACAGACTACGGGCCGGTTGGGGTCATAAGGTTCCGCGTAGAGGTCAAGCACGTCCTCCATGCAGGCTGCGAACTCGGCGCTCACCTTAGGGATGCACCACTCCTTCTTCCGCCACGGCTTGAGTTCGTTTTTTTCAGCACCTGCCTGACCGTCTCCCGGGAGATGGAGTCGGTCAGCTCCAGCTTCACCGCTTGGCCGGCAAGCAATCGCAGGGTCCAGCGGGTATGCTCTTCCGGGGGCGCGCTGCAGGCCACGGCCACCAGGCGGGCTTCCTGCTTTCCATCAAGTTTGCGCCGTTGTCCCGGTCGCGGCAGGTCATTGAGGGCCCGCTCCAACCCGCCTTCTACGAAGCGCTGCCGCACCCGGCCGACCGTGGAGGCCCCCACCATCAGAGCTTCGGCCACCTGCTGGTCGCTAAGGCCTTCATCGGCTTTGCACAAGATCAAAGCCCGCTTCAATTTACGCCCCGAGGATTGGCCGCGCCGGGTGATACCCAACAAATGTTCCCGCTCATCCCGGGTCAAGTTCACTCGATATAACTTGGCCGGCATTCCCACACCTCTCCACAATCAAAGAATGCCTCCATTATATCAATTCTTATATTTGTCAAAAATAGCCGGACGCGGTACTAGCTCCAACATTAACGGCACCAATATGGCAGACTATGTTTGTAAGTCGAGCCCAATCGTGATCGGGGCCTATTTTTGAAAATTCCTCTGCAATGGCTGCCCGAATGCGCTTCGTCCGGAAATACTGATGAGCAAGGAAGTGGAAGAATGTGATTGCCATTTCATCAACGTTGACAAATCCACTCCGCTTCTTGCGCAACTCTTCAAGAAGTGGCAGAGCGTCTTGTTCTATCTGCCCTTGTAGCTTTTCTTCTATTTCAATGACAACATCTTGAGCATAACGCTTCTCTACAGTCGAAGTTCTGTCACTACTCTGAATTAGCTCGTTCGCGCGAGCGACATACGCCAATTCACCGACGAGATTCCGGTGAGATCCTCTTAACACCGCCACCCCGGTTGATCCAATAAAGACCTTGAGAAAGTTTACATCGGCCTTTGTAATGTGAGGCAATTTGTAGAAGTCTCGTTCAGCCATTATATTTCTGGGATTAGTGGCAGGAAGCATTGTGCCATATCTCGAACAATGAACGAATCCATCTTCGTTTTGCCATGCTTCAAGATAGTGGCGCCATACATAGTGTTGTATCCGGGTAGTCATCTGATGTGTCTCTGGCTGAGGTCGTCCAGTCGTCCCTTGGAGATGCCCCTGTCCTGCTCCTTCGTTACCCTTGGTCCCAATATGGTGCAATATCTGCCATTTCCATAGGTCTGCGCTCCACTGCAACCTGAACCTCCAGTTCGCACTTTAAGGGCTCTGGCAGGTTGTCCCCTCTGAGCTCCCCCTGCAAGCTTACAACTCCGGAGTTGATTGCACCGATGAACAACTCATTGGTCGTCCAGGCTTCGTCACAAGGACGCACATCTCCGAAGCCGATTTCAATCTCCCACCTGTCGCCGTACTCCCTTGCGCTTAGATCAATGTCGCTAGGATTACGGAACATCGACTCTGAGAAGCGGTGTGCAATGAGTCGGTCTCTTGAGGGAGGGTCGTCAATCCAATCCTGAATGAACATCCCTGCCGACTTGACTATATGTCCTATGAAGCGAATTCGCTTTCCCACCACACCGCTCTTGTTCTGGAGTCGCAGGCCCAGACCAGCCAAGAATGCCCTCTTTGCCGAGTAAGCGATGACTTCGCGAGAATAATCGGGGTTGGAGAAAGGGTCCGTGACCAGGAGACGGGGCTGCGGTCGTGCAAACGTATCAGGGGGGAGCAGCGGCTCAAGGACCAAAGAGCGCACGGAGTACGGCGACGGAAGAACAGCACGATCATCGAGGACTGCCCACTGAAGGGTGAGTTGGGGAGTTCCACTGAGGACCTCGGCGGCACCCATTTTCGCAATCTCGCCAGGTGCAGCAACTCTAGTGGAACTACCATCCCTTATGAAGACATCAAGCTCGCGCAATGGCCCAAACCGCTTCTTCAGATATGTAGGACGCTCCTGCAAAGGTATCTCAATGGATCCAATAGTCGTGCCCTCAGTTGGAACTATCTGGTAGGAAAAATCGACAGGGCGCTGGGTCTTCTCATTCACGAACTGGTGGAGGCTGGCGTCGTCCAAATGATTTTCTATGCCAACTACCTCGCTGCGTCCTCCTTTTACTTCCTCTACCCCTATCAAGATGTACGCGGTCGTTCGACGCCACGAATTCGCGAAAGCCAAGATGTCCTTTATTAATTCAGCTTTCTCGCCGACATTGGCATTGTCGAAGGGATACTGAGCCGATTTGAAATCGAGAGCAGTTCCCTCCCCCTCATGCAGCAGATCCTCCAAGAGTTTCGAATCTAAAGACATCTCCCCACCACCTCGGGATTCATTAGAATCTCCACTATCTGCTTGGCCCCTCAGTTAGGCAACTCTGGCTTTTTGGACCCGTGAATTGATGGGTCGCTGGCCAGCAGCATCCGCAGCCGGGCTACGGTAGTCACGGCGTCTTCGCCGAGACCGAGCAGGTCTCGCACGACGCGCTCATCCAACTCAATCCGCGCGGTATCTACGGCGAACCGATGGAAGGACTGAAACTTCCGGTCGCTGAAATCTCGCCAGATTGCTTGGGCCTCGTCGAGTTGCCAGGATTGAAGCTCGCGGACATCAAGCGTTGTCAGGCTTTCCAACATTCCCTTGTTGCCTTGTCCTCTACCTTCTTGGGCACTGTTGGAATGATCAGCATGGAGCAGCATTCCGAGGGTGGAGTTACACCAGAGGGCCAAAGCAATCTCTAGCCGAGGCCTAATCACAGGATCATCCTCGTGTACGGACAATGTGTGCCACGCTCTCACACCCAGTGTCCGTAGTTCTGTGCGAACCGCCATGACTGGTTGTGAGTTGTACCTAACGTCCACGGTGATGTGAAGCGTGCCCGATTGCGACCATATGGGCATGTGGTCAATGTCAGGCTTAGGGACGAGCCAAGCGTTCGGCTCCGCAAGCATTGCTTGATGAACTGATGAGTCTAGGCTCCAAATCGCAGGAAACTGAGCCTGCTCATTCCACCCGTGATACCCATCAAATACCCCAAGCGACCCTCGAATTCTCCGGTGTTGCGGTCCCACGTTACAGACATCTCCCATAACGGAAACCGGAATGTGTCCTGCAACCTGAGTGCCGTCTTCCGTCCAAAGCTCCCCTCGTTCAAGGGCGGACGCGAACTGGCCCGTTACGACTCGCCTCCACCGGGCGGCCGTCCAAGGTCCCTCCCCTACAGGGCCGTCCACGACCTCGCCCCACTGCTCTCCACCGACAACCAACGGATTGCCACCCACAGGCGGCCCGTCGGACCGGAGCAGAGGCATTGAGGCCGCCGCGTTCACAGCACGGACCAGAGCCAAGGCGTCCGTCTCCTGGTAAGGCGCACGCCAGAGGTTGACGAATCTCCCGCGCCCGGACGGGTGCTCACCTTCCCTGAGCCGACGGGCGACAAGCAGCGCCTCGGCTATGGCTGTGTCGTAGGACATAGAGAGGAGCGCAGGGTCGTGGGATGAGACCACGAACTCGATTTCATATTTGGAGGACAGCATCCGGCGGACCTCACGCCAAGACTCGCCGAACAATGCCGTCACCGGCAGCACCAGTGCGATGCGCCCTCCGGGGTTAACCATTCGGTCCGCCAAGACCGTGAAGGACGAAGCATGTCCGGCCATCTGGTTAGCGGACGTCCCCTTCAGCAGAGCAGATGTCCGCTTCGCTATGGCCTGCTGGGATTCCAGGTCGCCCTCCGGTAGGGAGAACACGCGGGACAAAGCTTCCTCTTTCCCTCCGTCGCTGCCCCGCCGAGTAAAGGGAGGATTGCTGATGACCAGATCGGCCATCGGACGTTGGACGATACCTCCGGTGCCGCTTGCCGCCCCTATCTGTTCTTCTGTTGTGGAGAAGAAAGATTGGGTTTCGGGAGCTTCCAGCCAGTCCAGAGAGCCGAGCCATATCTTCTTCGATGAGTCCCTGCCCAATCTCAGAGTGTGCAACTGCATCTGCTCGAATCTCACCGATGGGGACATCGCCGCGAGAGTTGACGCAGTCAGGTGGATGGCAGCTTGCACTACGTCAGCCCCCGTAATGACCTTTTCGACCAGAGCCTGATGGAGAAACGGATCATCGGAAACGTTGGAAGTCGTAGCCGAGTGGTTCTGGACTATCTGCCGGTACGCAGCCATGAGCAGGGTCCCGGTCCCGCAGGCTGGGTCAACCACACGCAGTTGGGAGATTCCCTCTGCGTTGCTCCAATCAACGTGCGACAATCTGTCTGGAGACAGAGCCAGTCCCGCAAGAAGAGTGGACGCCGGGATGCTCGTATAGAATGCAGCCAGCAGCTTCCTCTCCGAGATCAGCCGGTTGAAGATCCTTCCGGCCAGGTCGTGGCGTCCGACGGCGCCCATGCCCAGCAACGTGGCGGCCGTCCTGGCGCACTCGCCCAGCACCGCCGTCGCTTCGACTTCGGAAAGCTCCTGTACTACATCCCTAGCCATGCTGAATATGGGGTAGTAGTCGATGCTAAGGATGTGCTCCCATACCTGCAACAGCATCATGCGTGAGAAGCGTCCGTCTCGCATCGCCACGCTCACCGGCTGGAAGGCCACCTCATTGCTAGTACCGCGTCCGGCTATTTTTGACAAATATAAGAATTGATATAATGGAGGCATTCTTTGATTGTGGAGAGGTGTGGGAATGCCGGCCAAGTTATATCGAGTGAACTTGACCCAGGATGAGCGGGAACATTTGTTGGGTATCACCCGGCGCGGCCAATCCTCGGGGCGTAAATTGAAGCGGGCTTTGATCTTGTGCAAAGCTGATGAAGGCCTTAGCGACCAGCAGGTGGCCGAAGCTCTGATGGTGGGGGTCTCCACGGTCGGCCGGGTGCGGCAGCGCTTCGTAGAAGGCGGGTTGGAGCGGGCCCTCAATGACCTGCCGCGACCGGGACAACGGCGCAAACTTGATGGAAAGCAGGAAGCCCGCCTGGTGGCCGTGGCCTGCAGCGCGCCCCCGGAAGGGCATACCCGCTGGACCCTGCGATTGCTTGCCGGCCAAGCGGTGAAGCTGGAGCTGACCGACTCCATCTCCCGGGAGACGGTCAGGCAGGTGCTGAAAAAAACGAACTCAAGCCGTGGCGGAAGAAGGAGTGGTGCATCCCTAAGGTGAGCGCCGAGTTCGCAGCCTGCATGGAGGACGTGCTTGACCTCTACGCGGAACCTTATGACCCCAACCGGCCCGTAGTCTGTTTCGACGAGACCTCCAAGCAGTTGGTGTCGGAGAAGCGGGAACCCATTCCGGCCAGGGAGGGACGGCGGGAGCGGTTTGATTACGAGTACCAACGCAACGGAACCCGGAACTTGTTCATGATTTGTGAGCCGCTGGCCGGCTGGAGGCACGTCGCAGTGACCGAGCGTCGCACAATGACCGACTTCGCCCACCAGATGCGCTGGCTGGCGGATACTGCTTACCCGGAAGCGGAGAAGATCCGAGTGGTGCTGGACAACCTGAACACCCATAGACCCGCCTCCCTGTACGAGGCCTTCGAGCCAAAGGAGGCCAGACGGGTGATCCAACGGCTGGAGTTTCACTATACTCCCAAACATGGGAGTTGGCTCAACCCCGTCCTGAGCTTGTCGAAGGGATGGCGGAGATCGAGTTCAGCGTCTTCACCAACCAATGCTTGAATCGCCGCATTGCCGATGAAGTATCGCTCAAACGAGAAATCGCGGCGCTAGAGACCGAGCGGAATCAGGCTGAGGCAACCATCGACTGGAGATTCTCTACCACCGATGCCCGGCATAAGCTTCGCCGTATCTATCCTCCGGTTTCACACTTACGCGCTACTAGCTAGCCTTTCCTGGAAGACCATCGTGTTGATGATGACCAGTGCGGCCATGTTTGCCGCTTCGTCGCCGGGGTCGGCGCCAAAAATCTTCGAGACCCGGCCCAACGTCCCGGGAGAGGAGTAGAGCCGGGAACCGGCTCGCTTCGCTCCCTCGTCGAGGACGTCAACCGCTTCGTCGAGGTCGCCAGCTGGCGGGGTTGTCCGTTGGACCGCGTTTCCAAGCTCTATCACAGTCCCGCTGAGCTTGGGGCCAGAAGTGCCATCGATGCGCCATTCGTGCCACTGAAGCGTTGCAGTCGCCGTGCGTTCATAGAGGTACCGCTGGCTCGTCGAGCGTAGCCTGCCCGGGATTGTGACGGCGAAGACGTTCTGCACCCGCTGGCCATCAATCTCCATACCCAGGCGAGAGAGGGCATCCGCTTCCACCGTCAAGGCCGGTTCAAGCTCGGTTTCCAAGATCACAGGACCTGCGGACAAACGGGCGATGATGTCTGGCCGCTTACCGTTGTGCAACGTCTCCGCAACCGCCGCCAGGTTTGCTCGTTCTCGAAGGAACCTGGCTAGCGTATCGTTGATGATGCTTTCGTGGCTGCGGTCGTTAGGCGAGTTGATTGTCATGCCAGATGTGTGTCGCTCCAATTTGGTCTAGGCCGCTCAAGGTTGACCACTTTCCCGGTGCCGCCCGTTATCATACATCTGGCCAGGGATTGATCACTTCAATCCCGCTCCTCTCAAAGTGATCCACATCTCTTGTCGCCGCTGACGCTCCTCGGCAGCGGGCTGTGGCCGCTATCTGTCGGTCGGCATGGTTGATGGGACGCCCAGCAATGCGCCGAGCGGCGGCTATCACGGCGTAGGCTTGGGCTGCGGCGCTGTCAAAGGGAAGAACGCGGCCGACAAAGTCCTCTCTGAGCTTCCCCTCCACCTCGTCGAGCAGTCTGTCTCGCCCTGCTTCTGCCGGCGGTATCTCGACGCCGTACCGCAGTTCCGCTTCACTGACAGTGGAGCGGTACAAGCTGACGTGCCACCTGCCCAAGGGGTGGTAACCCCCGGAGCCTATCCTCGCTCCTGGGGTCGTGGGTCCTCGGTCACGCTCCAGACCTAGTAATAGACGGCGGTGCCCGTGCCGCCTCCGGCCCCGATCACCTCGCCAGTCACGGCCCAGGCTTTGTCTGAGCACAGGTAGGCGGACAGGAATCCGATTTCGGACGCGTCAACCATCCTGCAGATAGCGTTGCCCCTGGACGATCCGGGAGCGAAGTCGCCCTGCTCCACTTCGTCCGAGCTCACGCCCTGTTGAGTGGCCCTCGCCTCCAGCATTCCGGAGGTGCGTTCGGTCCTGGTCGTGCCCGGGTGTATGCAGTTGACCGTAATGCCGTAGCGGCCCAGGTGGTTTGACAGGGTCTTGGTGGCATGGACCAAAGACACGTTGCGCGCCCCGCCGCTCAGATTCCCGGCGTTGCGGGCATTGCCGCCGCTGATGTTGATGATCCGCCCCCAGCCTTGTTCCTTCAAGAATGGTATCGCGGCCCGGGCGCACCGGAGCGCCCCGACGAACTTCACGTCGAAGTCCGACAGCAGGTCTTCGTCCACCAGTCCTTCTATCGGCCCCGTCGCGCCGGGAGATCCGCCGGGGTAGGAGCCGCTATTGACCAGGATATGCAGCCCTCCAAGCTCTCGCGCCGCCGCCGCGGTCACCTGGTCCACCTGGTCCTTGTTGGTGACATCCATCTGCATGGGAATGCAGCGTCGTCCGGTCTCGTCCTCGATCTCGCGGGCCGACGCCTGCAGGTCGGACATGGTGCGGGCCACGATAACCACATCCGCGCCCTCTCGCGCCAACTCCCGCGCGATCGCCTTGCCGATGCCGCGGCTGCCTCCGGTTACCAGGGCCTTCTTGTCTTGCAGTCCAAAGTCCATTTCGGCTGCCTCCTTTTACTCTGCTTCCTTGTCTTTACTGTAGCTCCAATCGTGCGTCATTTTACACAACACGCGACAGGGCGGCAATTTTCATCGTGTTTCGGGCAGGGCCTTCTATTTGTTCGTCTCAACCGTGATTTCTCTGATTCCGGGATTCGTGTGAATTCGTGATATGCAGGTCTGGAAAATCATGGAAATCCTTCAATCATTTGAATCACAGTTCAGATAAGGGACCGAAAGTCCCTGCGCTCACTATGAGCGGAAGGCAACCGATTTGTGCTTAAATACGCCCGGATACTCCCAATCAATCTGCTAGGCCCAAGGACCGATATGAGCGCAACCAAGACCCTGGCCCGATTTATCTCGGAAATTAGTTACGACGACCTTTCCTCGGAGGTCGTAACCGCCGCCAAAATCGCGATAGCCGACGGCGTGGCCAACATGTTGGCCGGGTCCACCCAGGAACTCGCCACCACCATCGGGCGTTACGTCGAGACTATGGGCGGAGCTGCCCTTTCGACAGTAGTTGGGTGGGGCTTCAAGACTAACCCTCCCTTCGCCGCCTTCGCCAATGGCGTGTTCGGACACTGCCTGGACTTCGAAATTCAAGGATTCCCACCGACCCACGGCACGTCTTCCTGCCTACCGGCGGCGTTTGCCCTGGCCGAGGACCGAGGGGCGTCGGGTAAGACCATCATTGAGGCATACACCCTTGGCTGGGAAGTCCAGGGCCGGTTGCGGGCCGCTTCCTCCCGCGCCACGAACCCCGCCTACCATCCTCCAGGCCTGGTCGGACCCCTGGGCGGAGCTGCGGCCAGCGCAAAAGTGTTGGGCCTCAGCCCGGAGCAGACGGAAATGGCCCTGGGCATCGCCGCGTCCCGCACCGGAGGGCTCACCGCCAACACCGGGACCATGGTCAAGTCTACCCACCCTGGCAACGCGGCGCGTATGGGTGCCGAATCCGCCCTCTTGGCCGAAGCTGGCTTCACCAGCAGCGAGGATATCTTCGAGAGGGCCAACGGCTACGCGGAGGCCCTCTTCCAGGGCCAAATGGACTGGGATGTGATCACCGCGGACCTCGGCGCGTCATTCAGGCTCGTCGACCCCGGCTACGATATCAAACGCTTCCCAGCCCAAATTCACATGCAAAGCCCGATCGAGTCGGTGCTGAATTTGCGGGAGGAATTCGGATTGCGGGCAGGTATGGTTTCCAGTCTGGTAGTACAGACCCAGGGCCGGGGTCACTCGGGTCCGGTGCCAAGGAGCGGGCTGGACGGAAAGTTCAGCATCGAATACTGCGCCGCCGCCGCGCTTCTTGACGGGCATGTGGGCATCGAGACCTTTTCCGACGAAAGAAGGTTCGCACCGGACATGGAGGAGTTATTGGGCAAGGTCAGCGTGGGGCCCGGAACGCAACCGGGGAACGGAGCGACTGCCACCGCCCAACTGGTCGATGGCCGGACCGTTTCCGCGGACTGCGCCAACTTCACCGGCTCAGCGGCCAATCCCATGGGCCGGGACCAGCGCCGCAAGAAGTTGTGGGACTGCGCCCGGTTCGTCCTCTCGGAGCAGGACGCGGAACGGCTCTTGAGCATGTTGGACGATCTGGAGAACGTCGCCGACGTGTCCGAAATCACCGCGCTATTGGGTCAGAAGCCCACCCATTAGGCCTGTGCCCAATGGTCAGTCTCCAGTAGTCAGCGTCCGCACGACGGGGCCGCTAGCCAAACGCGCTAGTCCGGTGCTCCGGCGCGGGCCGGGGCCTGCGAGGGAGTTTCAGCAACCACTTTGGGCCGGTCTCCCTTCAGGTAGGAGATTACTATCCCAATGGAACACATGCAGCCGGCGATGAAAAACGCCCGCCGGACACCCTCAACAAAGGCCTCGGGTTCCCGGGCTACGTGCTCCAAACTGGACTCCGTCCCCATCGCCGCCATCGTGGCCACCACGATGGCCGTCACCATGGCGTTGCTGACGATGTTGGCCGAGTTTCGCGTCAAAGACGTCAACGCGGACACGATCCCGTACCTGGAGCGTTCCACCGCGCTAACTATCGAGCTATTGTTGGGAGAGCCGAACAGACCCGTCCCAAGGCTCTGAAGTACGAGCAGCGGGATTATCACATTTATCGACGTGTTTACCCCAACCACACCGCCCAACATGAACAACGCCGCCGAGGCAAGTGTCAACCCACCTACGTTGAGCATCAACCAGCCGTAACGGTCGGAAAGCCGGCCCGCAATGGGCCCCATGATGGTCATGGTGACTGCCATTGGAAGGGTAATCAACCCGGCGTCCCTCGGGCTAAACCCCAGCGCGCTCTGAAGGTACAGGGCCATCAGGAAGCGGACCCCCGAGCTCCCCAGGAATGACAGCCACCCCGCCGTAATTCCCAACGCCACCAGCTTCCGTTGAAACAGCCGCAGGTCGAGCATCGGTGACGGCGTTCGAAGTTCCCACCAAACGAACCCGGTAATCGACACCACGAAGGCCAGAACACAAGACACTACCCCGGGTGAGATCCAACCAATGCGGTTGCCCAGGGTCATGGCCAGTAGGATCGTCAACAGGGCGGTCGCGCTCAACGTTGACCCTATCCAGTCGAAGGGAGGACGCCCTGCTCCCTGCCTGTCCTGGCTGAACCGGCTTCCTTCGAGGACGATAAACGCCACGGCAAGGACAAGAATACCCACGGGGACGTTGACCAGAAACACGGACCGCCAACCCAGGGTGTTCACCAGAATCCCGCCCAGGGCCATGCCGCTCATGGAACCCACACCAACTACGCTGAACTGAGAACCCAGGGCCTTGCCGCGCTCCGAACCTGGGAACACCGAGAGCACCATCGCTTGCCCGTTGGCCTGCACCATCGCCGAGCTTACGCCCTGGATGACCCGCGCCACCAACAGGACCGCCAGGCTTCCCGCCATGCCCGCTGCGGCGGAGGCGAGGATGAAGATGGTGAATCCGGTGATGTAGACCTGTTTCCTGCCCAGGATGTCTGAAACCCGTCCCATAGGCAGGAGCAGAGATGAGATGGCCAGGGTCTCGCTGATTGCGATCCACAGGACCGTCTCCAGGCTTGCGCCGAAGTGGCCAGCTATCGAGGGCAACGCTATCAGGATGCTGCCGTGCCCGCACACAGACATGAAAACACCCGTGGCTATCGTCGCAAACACCCACCACTTGTAGTTGTCAAGCTCCGTGAGCTTCTGCCCCGAGCTTCTGTAATTCCAGAGCAGACGGGTTATTACGGGTATGCTGACCACGCTGATCAGCAGAAACCCGCAGGCGGCAATCAGTAGGCCGGTGATCGTCATTTAGGGGGTCCTGATCTTGATGCTTGCCGAGGAACCCGGTATCAGGGATGGGTCGAAGTTGTCCAACAAAATTTCCACGGGGACCACCTGTTCCGTGCGCCGCGCGTTGTTCCCACCGTTCTGTTGGGCAATTAACGACGCGGCGGTCACTGGAGACAGCGTTCCGACCCTCCCGGCCAGGAGCCGTTCTACGCTCTTGAGTTCTATTTCCACCTCTTGGCCGGGCTGCACTCTGCCGATCTTCCCCTCCTCCACGTTGGCCACGATCCACAGCGTGCGTGGGTCCATCAGGGTCACTATGGTCTGACCCGCCGGCACTGTGTCGCCCTCTTTTGCGGTCCGCGAGGCGACCACACCCGATCTGGGAGCGACTACTTCGGCGCGTTGGTCCTGTACTCCCCTGAAGCCCAGCTTGGCGGTGTCCGTGATGTCCGACCTGGAGATGAGGCTTGGCATGTCCAGTACCGCCAACACCTGGCCCTTCAGCACCGGGTCTCCAACGTCCACTTCCATGGAGCTAATACGCCCTGCGGTGAGGGGGCCAACCTTCACGAGGTCGGCCATGACTTCGGCGCTGTCGGTGCTTACGAAACGTCCCGAAAAGTCAGATTTCAACCACTGATCGAAGCCGACGATGCCTCCGCCGGCCAAGACCGCGATAAGGCCTACGACGACGCCCGCGATTAACAGTTTCTTGAGTTGGCCTGGAATGTTCGTAGAGTTACCTCCTGTATGGCGCCTACCCTCGTCCGGACATTCCCCGTGGCCGGACAAAAATGATGCTAAAGGGTGATATTAGTCGAAGGCTATTGTATGAGGCTAGTCCAGCCTCCGTATGTTGCGGAAGAACACGAGGAAGTATATCGATACAACTAAGGCCATAATGCCCACAGCGGTCACCGCTCCCGTCGGTGTGTAGAATTCGGCGAACGCTCCAATGATAAAGCTGGCCAACGGTGTGAGTCCGTGGTCGAGATGGTAGATGCTCTGGATGCGGCCCCTCAAATCGTCTGGGGCCAGCGTTTGAATCAGGGTCCCAGTCCCGGTCCTAAACGTGCTCAACCCGTAACCTAGCAGGGAGACTGCGACCATCGTTACCGGGAGCCAATGAGACTGGCCCAGGATGATGACGCCGATTGAACCCAGGATAAGGGCGAGCAGGCAGGTCTTTCCTTTGCCCAGCGTGTAGCCGAAAGTGGCTATGACCACCGTGGCCGCGAACCCAAACCCGCCGTTCACCGAAAGCAGCGCGCCGAGAATCTTAGGGCCTCTGTTGAGCACCGCGCCTACGAAGGCTGGCAACAGGTGAATGCAGGGTTGAATGAAGAAATTCGGGACCAAGCTCATCAAAATTAGCTGCAAGATAGGCTTGTCCTTCGCCACGTACTTGACGCCATCCTTCAGGTCGGTCCAGGGAGAGTTGTGATGGCGCAGGTTATTCTCACGGTAAGGGGTCCGCATGGGGATAATCATCACCGCGAGGATGATGTATAGAACGCTTTCAACCAGGAAGTTGACCGTAAACCCGTACTCCCCTACCAACAAGCCGCCTATGGCGGGCCATACCAGCCTGGAAGACGTGATTGTCATGGCGTGGAGGGCGAAGGCGTTGGGCAGGTCTTCCCTGGGCACGGTATTGGCTACAAGGGCGCTTCGCACCGGTTGCAATATGGAATGGGCGACGCCGGACAATGCGATGTAGGCGAAGCAGTGCCAGACCTGTACCTGACCGGACGCCACCACCAGGGCGAATACGATCGCGGCCGTCGCCAACATGGTCTGGCTGAGCAGTACAAGTTTTCGGCGGTCCAGCCGGTCCGCCAGCACTCCGGCCATCGGTCCGATGAGCAGAAACGGCAATGCCCGGAAGCCGCCGACCGTCCCCACCAGGAAAGGCGACTCCGACAGGTCCCAGACCAACCAGCCGACGGTCAACTGCTGGAGCCAGTTCGCTCCGTTGTTGAAGAGGTTGCCTGTCCATAGGAAACGGTAATCGCGGTTCCTTAAGGACGAAAAGGTCTGTGGGCCGCGCCTTCTAGGCCTGGGTCGGACCGGCGTCGGAGCAGCCCCTGCGGGTTCGCGGGCCAAGGGTTACTTGGCCCTGTGAGTATTGAAATAGTTCACTATACCGTATAGTATGCTAAATAGGCGTTGGCCTGTCAAGGACTGGCTCATCCGGCCAATCGACCCAACGCCCCGGACCAACGCCCCAGAATTTGGAGATGGCTATGACTCAGGCATCGGATTCCCCGCCGTGGAACGCCAGGGGAAGGCCGCGTGATCCCGGCATCGCCGAGGCCGTGATACAGGCCACCCAGACCCAGTTGGCCTCCAGCGGATACCACCGTATGTCCATCGATACCATCGCGGCGGCTGCGGGCACCACCAAGGCCACGATCTACAAGCGCTGGGCCAGCAAGGCCGACCTTGCCACCGCCGCCGTGTCCGCCCTGATCGAGGAAGAAGAGCCCCCTAACACCGGGAGCGCCTGGGGAGACCTGGTAGCCTACCTTGAGACCCTCCGCCACCGAATCGAACATAACCGGGGCATGGGCATTATCGGGGCGCTGGTGGCCGAACAGACCCACACCCCGGAGCTTCTGGACCTATTCCGGGAGAGAGTGTTGCTTCCGCGCCGGGCGTTGATCCGCAGGGTGCTGGAGAAGGCCGCATCCCAGGGCGATATTAATGAAGACGTGGACGTCGATATCGCCGTTAGCATGTTGATTGGTTCCTACTACGCGGAATACATCACGGGTAGAGAGATTCCCGACGGCTGGGTCGAACATACGGTGAACATCGTCTGGTCCGGAATTAAGCGTCAGTCCGGCGCGTAACTCTTCCCTCAAACAATCACCGCCCGTACAGAATACCTTGATAGCCCCCACCGGAATGGTTATCATTCCATCGTCCGAGACGTCCCAAGACGCCCAGACCGAACGCCCTCACCTTGAGCCAGCATTTTTGGAGGAGACATGAAGCTAGTCTTTTACGATGACTTCAAGCTTGGCGCGATCAGCGGGAACAACGTCGTTGACCTATCAGGCGCGGTCAGCGGCATTGCCCATAGCTCACCCCAGGACTTGCTCAACTAGACGCCGAGACGTCCCAAGACGCCCAGACCGAACGCCCTCACCTTGAGCCAGCATTTTTGGAGGAGACATGAAGCTAGTCTTTTACGATGACTTCAAGCTTGGCGCGATCAGCGGGAACAACGTCGTTGACCTATCAGGCGCGGTCAGCGGCATTGCCCATAGCTCACCCCAGGACTTGCTCAACCGAATTATCGAAGACTTCTCAACCCACCGGCCGGCCCTTGACCGCGCGATCAGCCAGGGCTCAGGGACCCCCATAGATCAGGTGAGCCTCCGGTCGCCGTTGCCCAAGCCCAACAACATCGTGGCGATGGCGGTCAACTATATGGAGGACGGCACCAGGGACGCTCCGGCCCCCATCAACGCCTTCCATAAGTCTGCCAACGCTGTGATTGGCCCCGGCGACGTCATGGTCTTGCCCGATGTCCCGGCCTCGATCTTCGAGGGCGAAGCTGAGATGGCCTTGGTCATCGGCAAACGGGCATCGAACGTTAGCGCAGAGGACGCCTTCGACTACATTTTCGGGTACGTCAACTTCATTGACGGCTCGGCCCGCGGTCTGCCCCCGGCGGGCAACACCTTCTACCAGATGAAGTCCAGGGAGACCTTCGCGCCCATGGGGCCCTGGCTCGTCACCGCGGACGAGATCGCCGACCCTCAGAACCTCCAGGTCAGGTTGTGGGTCAACGAGGAGTTGAAGCAGAACTTCAACACCAATGACATGGCCCACCATATTCCCAGGGTCATTGAATGGGTAAGCTCGATTCACCCCCTGGAGCCCGGCGACGTCGTGGCCACCGGCACCAACCACCGGGGCCTCAGCTCGTTCATGGACGGCGACCTGGTGGACCTGGAGTGCGAGGGCCTTGGCACGCTCCGGTTCAACGTGAGAGACGATCTCAAGCGCACCTGGCTTCGGGAAACCAGGCTGGATAGGCAAGAGAAGGGTCTGGACGGGACCACTCCCCAAATTTCCGGGAAATACGCCTAACCAAAACAGCCCCTAAAAACGGACCCCTATATGAGGGTAGGCATCATGGCAGAGAACCCATACCTGAGCTTCGAACAAGTGCGGGCGGCAATGAACGCCATGACCGAAAAGGCGTTGGAGTTGCCCAACGAACCGGTGGCAATGGCCATCGTGGACGACACCGGCAACATGGTGGCTTACGCCAAGATGGACAACCTGCGTATGTTTAGCCGCCGCCACTCCATCCGCAAGGCTTATACCTCGGCCATGATGGGCCAGGACTCAGGGGCCCACGGGGACAACGTCCGGGCCGGCGGCAGAATAGTTGCGGACATGGGAGACCCGATGTTGACCCCAAACCAAGGAGGTCTCGTCATCAGGAAGGATGGGGTCATTCTGGGGGGTATCGGAGTCGGCGGTTACCCCAGCGGCCAACGCGATGAGGACCTCGCCCGCGTCGGCCTGGATGCAATGGGCCTGTAGCCCGGTCTTTCGTCCGCCGGAGCAATGGGACCGGCGGAGCGATGCTACAATTTCCTGGTAACCATGTAGAGCCATTCGGAACCCAATCCGAATGGCTCGAAGTTTGTTCCGCCATAGGCCTCATGGTCACCAAACCCGGCTTCCTCAAGTAGCAGCGCCAATTCTCTAAGGGTGTATAGCCTTAGGGAAAGGCGCTTGGATTCCGTCTTCCCGTCCTGAATAAACGTCCACTGCGACTCCACACGGCTGGTCTCATGGTCGAAGTCCCGTTCTTCCAGGGCTAGCAGGTCTCCTACTCGCCACCACACCCTGGGCTCGGCGGCGATCTCGGGTAGACGGGTCTCGATGAGGGGAGTATCCAGGACGAAGGGCGCACCCCGCTTCAGCGACCGGGATACCGCCTGCAAGAAGTCGGCGTTTCCCCCCTCGTCAAAGTATCCAAAGCTGCTCCAAGCACAGAATGCGCCATCGAATTCCTCTTGCCAGGGCAGGCCGCGCATGTCCCGGTTTTCCCACCGAACTTGGACTCCGCGTGTCACCGCGCTAGCCCCGGCTTCTTCCAGGAGTGGCCCGCTGATGTCCACCCCGGTCATCTCATAACCCCACGCAGCCAACTCCAGTGCCAGCCGGCCCGACCCGCACGGAACGTCCAACACCTTCGCGCCTAACGGCAGGTCCATCGCCTGCTGGATGAACCCTGTCTCCCTGTGGGTCTGCTCAGCGTCCCGCGAAGACGACACGAAATTCAACGTCTGACCGGCAAAGAACTCCAACCACCAGGCCCTCTCGTCAGCCAATGCCGTAACCTATTCCTTGCAGTATCGGCGTCAACTTGCCAATAGTTCCTTTAGCTGCGCATCTATAAACCCCGTGTCCACCGGGTTGCGCCCCGGCCCGCCGCCGGTGTGCCCCCAAATGGTGGGTATAGTCCGCAGCTCGGCGTTGGGCATGAGTCCAACCTCGATCTCGTTGTCTTCGGGAGGAAAGTATTGATCGGTTTTGGAGGGCATCACGAAGGCTCGGGCTTTGATCGATCCCAGGGCCTTTTCGAAGTCGCCGCCGTACAGAGGATTATCGCTTATGTCTCCCGCCTGCCAGGTTGAGGCCATCGCCAGAATGTCGTTGGCGTCAAGCTGGATGTACCTGCCTTCCCAGGCCGTAATCAGATAGTCTTCCAGGGAAGAAAACCCCAGGTCCAAGAACACTTTCTCCCGGTAGAACGCCTGGGATGGGGCCCAACCGGCATAGACCCTGGCCATGGCCCGCAGTCCCTTGAGCGGCGGATTCTCGTACCAGCCGTTGTTCCAGGCGTCGTCCGCTCGCAGGGCCGCCTTGACCCCCTCCAGAAAAACGAAGTTGTGCCGCGACGTCTTCGCCGACCCGCACCAGGGCGCGATCCGCTCGACCATGTCGGGGTACAGTGCGCCCCAATGGAAGGTCTGCTGCGCTCCCATCGAAAACCCGCAAACCAGGAAGATGCGGTCGATGCCGAACTTCTCCGTAACCAGGCGGTGTTGGAACGTGATGTTGTCGTAATAGGTAACTGCGGGGAACCGCGCCCTATCGTATGGCGGGGGTGTGTTGCTGGGGGATGGCGACAGTCCATTGCCGAACATATTTGGAATAACTATGAAGAACTTTTCCGGGTCCAGGGCCATCCCCGGCCCGATCATCGGCTCGTTGGCGGGGTGCTGGGAACCGAAAAAGGTGGGGAACACGATAACGTTGTCTTTGGCCGCATTCAGGTTCCCGTAGGTCTTATATGCGAGCCATGCGTTCCGAAGGCGCAACCCGCATTGCAGGTCGACGTCTCCTAGTTGGAAAGCCTCGTGGTCGGTCATCAAGCTCCCTCGCCAGTCTTGGTTATATTTCCGCGTGGCCTACCCGATTATATCCCTGCGCTTGTCCAGTCCGCACACCTCCGCCTACTCGCCATAATTCCTGACTTACGCTAAGCATGGTTGCGCACGTCGCGAAGGCTCACCAGGAAAAACAGGGACAGCGCCAGACCGGCGGCCCCCAGGATGGTGATTGCGGTTACCACGTTGGTAAAGTCTGTCAGGAGGCCCACGACTATGCTGAATGGGAACACGAACCCCTGCCCGTAGCTGGCCAGGCTGGTCACCCTGCCCCGGAAACGGTCTGGAGTGATGAGCTGGACCAGGGTGCTGCTTGTTGTCCGGAAGTGCGCCTGGGCGGCTGCATTGAGGCCAATGAATACGAGGGCCGGGATCAGTGGGAAAAGGGGAGCTATAAATGGTGAATAAGCGAATAGCAGCACGAATATCGCACTGAACATAATCGAGCAGAGGGACACCATCCCCTTCTTGAAGACGAACCCTATCGAAGCGATTGAAGCCGCCGATGCAAACCCCCCGATACCGGTTGCGGACAGCAGGAACCCGCCAACGTCCGCCTCCCGTAGCAGAGAATCGGCGGTGAACACGGGTAACAGGAACCACACCTGGTGCAGGATCATGTTGGGTATCAGCCCCAGCAGGATCATTGTCAGGATAATCGGCTGCTCCCGGCGGATGAACCTGATCCCCTCACCGAACGCGTTGACCGGCGAGACCCGCCTCCGCGTGGCCGTGAGCTGATATGGAGTCCGCAGGGGGATAAACACCAGGACCATTGCGGCGTAAAAGGCTCCCTCCATCAGGAAGTTGGCCGTGAACCCAAGGTTGGCGATCAAAATGCCGCCGATAAATGGCCCGAATATTCGGGTGCCGGTGATGGTAAGGGAGTTGGTCGCGAAGGCGTTGCCGAAGGCTTCCGGAGGTACGGTGTTGGCGATAAGGGCCTGCCGCATCGGTTGGGCGATGCACAGGCAGCTACCGCTGATGATTACGTACCCGTAGGAGGTCCATACTTTGGCGGTGTTGGAAAGCTCAATCCCGTAATCCGACACGATGACCACCGCGAACAGGACGGCGAGGCAGGCCATGAAGGCCTGAATCCGCATCAGAAGCCTGCGGCGGTCTACGCGGTCGCCCAGCACCCCGCCCCAGGGTCCCACCAGCAGCACCGGTAACGTGCTGAGGCCGCCCACGGTAACCACTTGCAGGGCGGAAGTGGCCGACCCTTCCGTTAGGTCACGGACCAACCAGCCGATGGTGAGCATCTGCAGCCATAAGGCGCTGTTGCAGAAGAAGTTGCCAGTCCAAAGGAGACGGTAGTTCCGATAGGCGATGAGGGAGTCAAATGTGTGCAGCCGGGGGAGTCGAATCAGATTGATGGCGCGGCGCTCCTGTAATCTACCGGACTAGAGCTACCGGACTAAAGCTACCGTACTAAAGCTACCGTACTAAAGCTACCGTACTAAAGCTACCGTGCTGAATGTACCGGAAACATAGTACACGGGAGCGTTACGCCATGCACGGCGTCCGCAGCGGTCCGGGTTCCTGCCAGGACTACGGCTTCCGTTCTATTACAATGACTGGAATGTCCCTTTCCGTGCGGGCCTGGTACTCGTCGTAGTTCGGGAAGATCTTGGCCATAATTGCCCATAGGGCCGGCTTCTCGTCAGGCGTGGCGGTCCGGGCCGTCGCCGCGAATTTGTCCCCCATCACCTGTAGCTCCACGTTCGGGTTCTTGGCCAGGTTTCGGTACCAGCCCGGATGCCGTGGTGCCCCGCCACGGGACCCCACCAGTAGGTAGCGGTCACCGTCTTGGCCGTAGATCAAAGGGGTGGTGTTGGGGATCCCGGTCACGCGGCCTATGGTGGTGAGCAGCGCGGTGGGTACGCCATTCCAGATATGCCCTTCTTCCCCGTTGGTCGACAGATAGGCGTTCATGTGCTGTTGTACCCAATCGCTGGGCCGCTCCGATGGCGTGGTCATCTCGTGTTGGACCTCCGTTGGATTGTTGTGAATTGTTCGTCTGGTCTTTGGCGGACCCTAGTTCGTTCGGTGGCGGCCTTGAATTTCCGGGCTAGGCGATAGTAAACCCGCCTGCCGCTTATTGTCCAGGCAACGCACGGGCCGCAACTGTTCAGACTCGATGAGGCGGATTGGCTGAATCTCACATCGGCCATCTCTGTGATAATCCTCTTATCATGTCCCGCCCCTCATCTCCCGCCCCCGCAATCCGTCATTCCCGCCTTCGGAGACCTTTGAATAATCCCCTCTCCCTCCGGGAGAGGGTTAGGGTTAGGGTGGGGGCGTCCCCCGTATCTGGGCGCACTCTGGATTCTCGCTTTCGCGGGAGTCGCGGAAGGTTACGCAAAGGTCTCCGCAGGCGGGAATCCAGAAATGCCGATGATATGGACTGTTGCTGGTTGTAAAGGTTTCTGGATTCCGCGTCAAGCCCGGAATGACGAGCTTGGAGGACGAGCTTGGAATAAGAAGGACACATCAAGTCTGAACAGTTGCCACGGGCCGCGTCCGGCGACGCATCGGCCCTCTCATAGTAACTCGTCAGAGTTAGGGACCGCATTGACACGAAACCGCTCATCCTGAGCGCAGCGGAGCGGAGTCGAAGGACTGGTCCCCCTCAACTCTGAACACTTACCTCTCAGACGTACTCTTACCGAAGCCATCCAATCCAAGGTAGAATAACTGGGCCAAAATCACGCCAGGAGGTAACGTCATGGCAGCCGTAAACACCGTTTTGGGCCCGGTAGATTCGGCAGACCTGGGATTCACCCTGAGCCACGAACACCTTGGGACCAGCGCCGCGGGCATCCGCCAGACCTACCCTGAATTCTTTGACCGCGAAGGTGTCAAGGAGCAAGCCATAGCGGAACTGACGGAGGCATACAACGAGGGCGTGCGGACGATTCTCGACGTAAGCACTATCGACCTTGGCCGTGATGTCCTCCTGATGGAGGAAGTGTCCCGCGCATCCGGAGTCCAGATCGTAGCCGCCACGGGCAGCCATCTGGCGGTGCCACGGCCCTTCGGAGATGTATCGCCGGACGTCATCGCGTCCCTCTACGTCCGGGAACTCGAAGAAGGGATCGAGGGGACCGGTATCAAGGCTGGCATCATCAAGGTGGCCAGCGACCGCGGCGGAATAACCCCGCCGCAGGAAGTGGTCCTTCGCGCAGCGGGCCGAACATCCAATCAGACCGGAGCCCGGATTTCAACGCACACCTGGTCTCCGGAGCGCATCGGAGAGCAACAGGTCCGCATCCTAAAGGAAGAAGGGGTGGACATGAACCTGGTGTATGTCGGGCATAGCAACGACGACACCGACATGGACTACCTTCTTGGTCTGCTGGATGAAGGAGTCTGGCTGGGCTTGGACCGGTATCCCGGAGGGCGCACACCCGGAACCCCGGACTGGGAAGGGCGCACCGAGGTGGTCAAGAAGTTGATAGACGCGGGCCATACCAACCGAATCATGCTTTCACACGATTATTCGGTGCCAAAGGCGCGCCACGGGGCCGAAGTGCAGGAGGAACGCCGGAGGACCAACCCAGATGGCTACCTTTTCATCACCCGGCACGTGCTCCCCAGGCTCAAGGAATTGGGAGCGTCCGACCAGGACATCCAGCAGATCATGGTGGAGAACCCCCGCCGGTTCTTCGACGGAGACTAGATCTTCCGGAGGGCAGTGTATGAAACTCTCCACGCGTAGTTGGACCACAATTCCGGTGGCGTTGGCCGTGGTTGGGATGCTGCTGGCGGCCGCATGTGGCGGAGCCAGCACGCCCGCCCAACCGGAGGCGGGCCAGGCCACCACCTTGGAAAGCGGCGTGTCCTCTCCCGCCGTGGGGGTCAAGCAGGAAAAGGCGATGACCGAGAGCAAGCCTGCGGCCACGAGGATGGAGAAGCAGCCGGCGGCGATGGCAGAGAAGCCGGCCACGACGCACCGGGAGCCGGTCACTAAGACTGAGACGAAACCGGCGGCTATGCCTGAAAAACCCGCGGCGCAGCACCAGCAGCCAACCGCCGTCCTGGGAAAGCAAGCGCCTTCCGCTCCCGCCGGGCCGGAAGCTCCAGCCCAGGTGCTTCCGCCCGTCGGTACGCAGGTGGGAGACCTTGTGCCGGAATTCACATTGAACCTGGTTGGAGGCGGTTCGATGACCTCCGCTGAGTTGCGGGACCAGACACGTCCGGCATTCCTGTTCTTCCACGCCACATTTTGACCCGTCTGCCGCTCCGAGTTGCGGAGCATAAAGGGACTGGACACCAAGTACACGGAAAACGTCAATTTCTACATCGTTGGGTCGAGCCCGGGTCAGACTGTGGATGTCCTTGAAAAGGACCGGGAGAAGGAGGGCTACCCCTGGCCGGTGGCCGAGATCGCGGGGAATGGATTGCGAGACCTCAAAGTGATCAATCAATCGACCAAGATCGCCCTGGACGCCAATGGCGTCATCACCTACCGGGACAGTTTCGGGCAGGGAGGCATAGACACCTGGCGCCAGGTGTTGGCTGGCCTGGGTTCGACTCCGTCCTGACCACCTGCTAATATCTCCCAACAGCCTTGGCAACCTATGGCCGTACGGAGGACACAATGGGATGGTCGCAACATCATGCTGTGGGGCTGATCCACTACGCCCCACAGCACAGCTACCGAGGCTATACGCTCTTCACCCCCACTAGCGGCAACTACACTTACCTTATCGACATGGATGGCCGCGTTTGTCACCGGTGGTATCTGGCCGATGGCATCGGTTATTCTTACCTGCTCCCGAATGGACACCTTCTCCTCCGCACTTCTGGGACCACCGGAGCCGGGGTGCGGAGCCAGCCCCCGGTGGGCGGCGCGGGAGCGGGGGCCATCGTGGAACTTGACTGGGATGGCAACGAAGTCTGGGAGTACCAGGCGCCCATGCTCCACCATGATTTCGAGCGGCTTCCCAACGGCAATACCTTGGTCCTGCTATTTGAGCCTTTGGCCGAAGAGTTGACGGCCCGGATCCAGGGAGGGTTCAGGACGGGCGAAGGTCCCGAGGAAATTCTCGGCGACCTGGTCCACGAGGTGACGCCTGCTGGAGATGTAGTATATTCTTGGCCTTCCTGGGAACATCTGGACCCGGAAGAAGACGTAATCTGCCAACTCGAAAGCCGTGAAGAGTGGACGCACCAAAACTCACTCAAAGTCACCCCAAACGGTGACCTGGTGGTCAGCTTCAGGCGTATTGACACCGTGGGCATCGTGGACCGGGAAACCGGGAATTTCAAATGGAAGTGGGGGCCAGGAGTGATATCCCATCAACACCACCCCACCTATTTGGACAACGGCCATGTCCTGCTGTTTGACAACGGGCCGCACCGGCCAGGGTTTACTTACTCACGGGTGGTAGAGGTTGATCCTGAGACTAGCGAGATCGTTTGGGAGTACCGGGGTGACCCCCCCATCTCCTTCTACAGCTTTCATATCAGTGGGGCGGAGCGGCTTCCCAACGGCAATACGCTGGTCTGCGAGGGCGCGCCAGGCCGCGTGTTCGAGGTGACCCAGGGCAAGGAGATAGTCTGGGAATACGTCAACCCGATATTCGGACCGGCGTCCCGGGGGGCCGGTGGCACCCGCTCCAATTCCATGTTCCGCGCCCATCGGTACGGCCCTGACCACCCCGGGCTCCAGGGAAAAGACCTCGATCCAGCCCGCCACGCCAACCTAAATCGCCTCTATTCCAGCTAGCCTGGCCTGGTCTGGGTCCTCGCTGGAACTACGGGTTCAAATACCCCTTCCCTGATAGGGGAGAATTGCGTCTTGCCTCTGATTCGTTTATCGACGTTGCGAACGAGTTTCGTGGTCCAGCTACCTAATCGCGCATGGTAAACTGACACACAGCATTCTAAGGAGGACTGGATATGTCTGGGTTCCACGGAGTTTATCCCGCGATAATCACGCCAATGACCGCCGAAGGCGACCTCAACGAAGCCGCGTTTCGAGAGGTCATGGAGTTCAACATCCAAGCAGGCGTGCATGGCTTCTGGGTGGCCGGTGGCACCGGTGAGAGCGTGTTGCTCGACGACGAAGAGAACATGCGCATCGCCGAGATCGCCGCGGACCAGTCCCGGGGCCGCATCGAAAATATCATGCACGTCGGCGCGGCCACCACGGCGCGGGCCGTCAAGCTGGCTGAACACGCCGCCAAGGCCGGCGTTGAGTCCATCTGTTGCGTGCCTCCATTCTTCTACCGCCAAAGCGACGAGGCTATCGTCGAACACTACCGGGCAGTGGGCGCAGCCGCTGACCTGCCCCTGTTCGTCTACAATCTTCCCCAGTCTACCGGCGTCGAAGTCACTCCCGAGCTCATGCGGAAGATTCAAGATGGAGTGCCCCAGCTTAAGGGCCTCAAGCACTCGGCGGTGACTTTCACCAACGTCCGCGCATTCGCCAAGATGGGGCTGCACTGTTTGATCGGCAACAGCATGTTAATGTTGCCTGCCCTGACCATCGGCGCTACCGGGTGCGTCGACGGCCCGCCGAACATGGCCCCCGGAACTCTGGGTCGAGATCTGGAACGCTTACAACGACGGGGACATCGCCCGCGCCGAGGCAGCCCAGGACAAGGCCAGCGAGGTCACCGGGTTGGTCCGTCAGTTTGGCCTACACGCCACCGCCAAGGCCGTCATCAGCGAGAGGCTTGGAATTGACTGCGGCGACCCCAGAGCCCCCGGCCAACCCCTTGCCCCCGAACAGCGGGCCGCGCTGATGAAACGTGTCGAAGAATTGGGTCTGCAGCGGGCCGCCGTAGCTCAGACCGGTGATTAAAGTGGGGAGCCGCGACTATGATGACGAACGAGGAACGTATCGGTCGGCTGGAAGAGACGAACGCTCAGATTCTTCGCACCCTTGACAGTCTCGACAGGCGCATATCCAGCCTTGAAAACCGGGTGACCACGATGTTCGTGGCCATGATAGGGACCATGATGGCGGGGTTCATCACCTTGTTCGTGGCGATGATAGTGCTGGTGAATTAGAGAAATCGCGTGGATGTCGGCCTCAATGGGTGATGATGGGCGCTCATGCATCATCACCCATCAGCGGAGTGGTCGACACGTACTGCTCCGTACCGGTCCACGGCCAAGGGCGCCGGGTCTGGGCGAATCTTGAATTTCATGGCCGTACCCGATTAGTCAGGTAGCATCGTTAAATGCATCCGCGAGCCCAGCGTAGTTTCGGTGTCGAAGTAAAGGACCTGCTGGCGTACCGAGTTCGTAGCCGGGGAGTCGGCCACGAAAACCAGTCCGCAGTCCTGACAAGCCCCCATGCAAGAAGGGATGTCCCCTACAACGTAACCCACATGGTCCATGTCGTGTACATCGTCCGACATGCCTGAAGTGTCTCCCGGCTCGATCAACTCCACCTGCACCTGGCCGAAGTTCACGAAGGCGTTGCGTCCGCCGGCCCGGGAAGCCCCTCCGCCAATATGCTCCCCCTGGAAATTGTCCACGTACCAGGCGATCGCCCTGTCCAAGTCCTTGACCCGGTATCCAGCGTGGACTATGGAGCTGACCTCCAACCCCTCCCCGGAATCTGAAGGGGCATCGGCGGGTAGCTGCGTCAGGTGGACCCGAACGCCGTTGGTGCTGGCTGAATCGAAATACAACACCTGTTGTCCCATCACATTGGTGAAGGGCGCGTCAGCCGCGAAATTGAAACCCTTCGCCCGTAGGTCGGCGACGCTCTGGTCTATGTTCTCCACCACGTAGCCCACGTGGTGCATCGTCAGCCGCCCCGTCTCCAGTCCCGTCTTGTCTTCAGGCTCGATTAGCTCCGCCTCCACCCGGCCAAACCGGACGTACGCGTTGATGCCGCCGCTGGGAACCGCCGCGCTCTTCGGCAACGGGCCTCCCCCTGCGTTTACCGCTCTGAACGACCGTTCGAACCACTCCACGGTCGCCGCCAGGTCTGGCGTGTAGTACCCAATGTGTTGAATCTTCTGGAACATGGCGTCTCCTGGACCCTTTCAGCAGGATCAAATTAGTTGGAAATGGTGGCCCGCTTACTTTTGTACTATGTCGATGTTCACGGACCGTTCGGCGTGGACCGTGAAGGTTAGCGAGGCGGTCCCGCCGCCCTCGGTGCTGTCCATCACGTGGATATTGTCCGGGCCGTGGAGGTACAGAATCTTATCGTCCTGCACACGGAAGGGCCTGTCGTGACCTGGGTAAAACACGTTGGAGGAGGAGACCATCTTCTCCACGCTCTCCTTGGCGTCTTCCAGGTCCCAGAATATGTTATAGGGCATCCCCCGGGCGACGGTCCCGCTTTCGGGCATCGCGTCCCCAGCCAGCAGGACCTTCTCCCCGTCGACTTCGGCCAATACGCTCATGTGACCCTTGGTGTGGCCCGGCGTTTCCAGCACGGTAACGCCATCGACGATAGTATCGCCCTCCGACACGATGTCGATCTTCATGTTGCGCATGAGGTCGGCCATGCCGGCGGCCACGGCCATGTCCCAGGGATTGGGGTTGCGGGCGTAGTCAATCTCCGTCGGGTTAACCACCACCCTGGCGTTCTTGAACAAGTCGGTGTTCTGGCAGTGGTCCCAGTGCATGTGGGTCAGGATAATGATGTCAATGTCGTCCGGAGTCAGGTCCCTGCCCTCCAGCGCCTTGTACAAAAACGCCCGCCTCGACGACGGGCCGGTGTCGATCAGAATGTTGTGGTTCCCAACACGTAGCAACGAGTTGGTGGAGTAGCCGAAGGAACCCTGGTCGGTGTTCAGCGCGAACCCGTAGGTGAGCACGTCCAATGTTGCCATAGCCGGAGAATCCTTTCCGTTAATCTGAAATGGGGGTGCATATCCGCACCCCCATTCCGATGGGACCCGTTAGATGGGACCCGTTAGTGGTAAAACTAAACGTGGGCGGCCTGGCGGGCCAGTTCTTCATCCCAAGGTCCGGATAGTTGGCCCTTTTCGGTCTTCCCGATCATGTGACCCTGTTCGTCACGCCCCCACTGTTCCGCGGGCATCTCGTAGGAAAGCTCGATACCGTTGCCGTCCGGGTCGCGGATGTAAATCCCTATGGCATGGCCGTGATCGGATACCCGGTCGATCTTGATGCCCCTGTCCTTGACCCGGTAGTAGAGTTCCTTGAGGTCATCGAGGTTGTGCATGTACCAGGCCATGTGGTTCAAGCCGACCTGGCCCGCCATCGGGCCGGCGGCGTTCTCCCCGACCTCGGTCAGGGCGACATCGTGGGAGTTGCCCAGGTCCGCGCTCATAAATGCGGCGCGGCCAGGGGTGAAACCATAGGTGTGAAGACCCAGCAGGTCCTCATACCACTCGCGGGCCTTCTCCGCGTTGCGCACGAAAATGTTCACGTGGCCTAGCTGTCTCGGTGTATAGCCCATGATCTCCTCCCTCTTCGGATTATGTCTCAGGTGTCGGTGTTAATGATACCAACCCGTTCCACCGGAATAAAGTACAGCCGGCATCAGACGTTGGATTAGCCTTCGAGACCGGGGGTCTCTAGCGGGTTTCGTCATTAAGACTGTAAATCGCGCCGGGACGCCCACCTTCCGGGAGGCCCAGCGGCAGATGAACGTTCAGCAGGAAGGGGCGCTTCTCCTCTTCCACCGTCCTGAGCCCCTGTTCAATGGCGTCGGCGATGGTGGCCTCGTCCGTGGCGTCCATGGCCTCGACGCCGAAGCCCTCGGCTAGCTTCACCGGATCGATGTTGTCCAGCACCACTCCCCTGTAATCGCCGGTCTGCTTCATGTTGGCGTTGGCGTTGGCAAACGCTCCGGCCACGATGCCGTAGGCCCCGTTGTTTGAGATGACATATAGCACGGGAATGTTGTGGCTTGCGGCGGTCCAAAGGGCCGAGTCAGAGTAGTAAAGCGAGCCGTCTCCGACCAGGCCAACTACAGTCTTGTCGGGAGCGCCCAGCTTCGCGCCGATGGCCGCGCCTACCCCGTAACCCTCAGAACCCCCTGCGGGCCGGATGTATTCGTTATTGCCCACACCCCCCGAGTTCTCAAGGAGGTCCTGTCCGACGGCGAACTGTTCAATGGTCACTAGGCCTCCGCCGTGCCGCTCAAGGGTTTTGTCTAGTGCGTCGGCCAGAGCGACCGCACGGACTTTTCCCTGCTGCTGGGCAACTCGCTGGGCCGCGTCTCTCCTGCGGGCGCGCAGGGCGGCGGCCTCTTCCCTGGCCCAGGCGCGGCGGCCAGCCAACTCGTCCTGGGAGGATTCGGTCAGCTCAAGAAGACGCTGGGCCGTCCGCTTTTCGTCGGCCAAGACTGCCAGGTCCAGGCCGGGAATGTTTTCCAGGTTCTCGACGTCGGACCCAACGGCGATGGTCCGTTCCGCGTTGAAGAAGGCGGCGTAATCGTCGGGTGTTCCCGCCCCGTTGTGACGCACGCCCCAGCACAAGATCAGGTCTGGGTCGATGTCCGGCGCTTGTTCCAGCCGCCGTCCGCCGCAGTGCAGGGGATGCTTGATGGGCACCCCGCGCAGGTCCCCCACCACCGGAATTCCGAACCGTTCCGCGATGGCTGTTACTTCGGCGTCGGCCCCGCTCTTCCAGATTCCGTCTCCCGTGTAGAGCAGAGGCCGTTTGGCGTTGCGCAACGCCTGGGCGATGGCTTCCACGTCGCTGTCCGCCGGGTAGCCCATGCGTACCTCCGGCAGACCGCCGTCGATAATATTGGCCGTAAACTCTGACGGCCCAAGCAGCCGGTCGTATACCGCCAGGTGCACCGGACCTACCGGCGGGGTCATGGCAACGCGCAGGGCCCGGTCAACCGCGGCGGGGAGACCCTCGGGCTCGATGACCGTCCAGTTGGCCTTGGTCAGCGGCGCGCTGATGGCCGTTGGGCCCGCGTTATGGCTGACGTCCAGGCTGATGAAGTCGGCGAAACTGCCGGTGTCTCCGGCAAACGTGATCACCACCACTGGCAGGCTGCCGGTCCAGATGTTGATTAGCTGCCCCATACACTGGGCTAACCCCGCGCCCAGGTGGACTACCATCACCGCGGGCTGCAGGTTGGCCTGGGAATATCCCCCGGCCATGGCGGTCACCGCGCCTTCGTGGAGCCCCAGTATGCCGTTGATGTCGGAGCGGGAGTGGAGTTCATTGAAGAACAGCGCTTCCCGCGACCCGGAGTTGTTGAAGACGTACTTTACTCCCGACGCCGCCAGTTGCTCGATTATCAAGTTCGAGGCGTTGGCCGTCATCTGTCGTGTCTGCATCGGCCCTCCTATGCTTCATGCTGTCTAAAGGTGCTTAGTGCCCGGTTTCCGGTGGTCAGTGAGTAGTGGCGGCCTGCCGTCCCACTAACCAACAGCCACTGTGCATCCTGGGAATAGTACGTCCGGTCAGGCTGGTTGTCCACCTCGCCGCCGGCCAGGTAACTGTTCAGAATCGAGGACGCGGATTGGCTGAATCCCGCATCGGTCATCTCCATGATGATTCTCGAACGATGTCCCTCAGCCGCGACCAGTCATTCCCGCGCAACCCGTCATTCCCGCGCAGGGAGACCTTTGAATAATCCCCTCTCCCGGAGGGAGAGGGTTAGGGTGAGGGCGTCCCCCGTATCTGGGCACACTCTCGATTCTCGCTTTCGCTGGAATCACGGAAGGCTACGCAAAGGTCCCGCGCAGGCGGGAATCCAGAAATGCCAATGACAGTGACCGTTGCTGGTTATAAAGGTTTCTGGATTCCGGGTCAAGCCCGGAATGACGGGCTGGGAGTAGGAAGGCCACATCAAGTCTGAACAGTTACGCCAGCCAGTGTACAATCAGGGTAATCCCCCGTACCGTCTCGGATTAACAGGGGCTAGTTCCCGGAAATGGCAATTGCTCGGAGGTGCGCGCCGATGGCGACGAATCTACTGTCGGGCATCAAAGTGTTGGACTTTACGGCGGCCTTTGTCGGTCCATTTTGCAGCCGCATCATGGCCGATATGGGCGCGGATGTCATCAAGATCGAACGCCCGGTGGACAATCAGGAAGAACGCTTCACCCCCGAATCACTGCCAACCCGCAACGGCGTGCCCTTTCTCCACCTAAACGGCGGCAAGAAAAGCCTTTGCGTCGACTTGAAACATCCAAAAGGACTGGAGATAGTCCGGTCTCTGGTGAAACAGGCCGACGTGTTCGTGGAGAACTACACGCCCCACGTCGTGAAGAGCTACGGCCTCGACTACTCCAACCTAACCGCCCTGAACCCAGGGATCATCATGGTGTCCATGACCGGCTACGGCCAGGAAGGTTTTGCCCATAACCCCGAACACGTCTGCACCGACCCGGTGGCCCAGGCTGTGAGCGGGTTGAACTGGATAACCGGGGAAAAGGACGGAGCGCCCTACACCATAGGCGGCGGGGTCGGAGACACCATCACCGGAATGACCGGAGCGTTGGCGGTCGGGTACGCACTGTTCCACCGCCAGAGGACGGGCGTGGGCCAATACATCGACCTTTCCATGATCGAAAGCCTGCTCTTCCTGGACTCCCTGGGGATGCCCCACACCGCCGCCAACCATGGGGTCCCACTGCATTATCGGAACGGCAAGCAGAACACCTATACCTTTCCCATGGGAATCCTGAAAGCCAAAGAAGGTTACATATCGCTCCAGGCACCGGGACAGGGGGCCAACAGCGCATGGGGAAGGCTCTGCGCCTGTATGGACCGGGAAGACATGATCGACGATCCCAGATACCTGACCGATGACGACCGCCTTGAGCGGCGCGACGAGGTGGTGGGCATAGTAGAAGCCTGGCTCCAAACCATGAGCGACGACGAAGCCGCACTGACAGTCCTCGCCGAGGCTCGAATCTCGTCTGGCCCGGTCCTATCTCAGGAAGAGATTTGGAAGCACCCCCACTACCGGGACCGGGGCGCGTTCCAGGAGATCGAATACCCGGAATTGGGGCCGACAGGCGTGGTGTCCCCACCCTACAAATTCTCCGAGACCCCGGCCAGCGTCAGGGGACCCGCGCCCCAACTCGGCGAGCACAACCACCAGGTCCTGATTGAGTACCTTGGTCTTACGTCCGCCGAGGTCGAGGCGCTGGCGGAACAGGGAGTAATTTACGAGTCTGAGGGGGCGCGGCGCCGGAGGTTACTCGCCGGGCAGGTTGTCGGTGATTAGGTACCGCAAGTCCTCCGGAAGCCGTGAGAACTCGACCCTTCCCCTAATGGAGATATTCGCCCTACCTTCGATCGCGCCGTAGAGCTTCTTCTCCCCCGACCACCGCCGGGCAACGTCGATCCTCGGCCCGTAGGTGCAGCCTAGAATGCAACGGCAGGCCGTGACCTGCACCCGGTCTTCAAGGCCGGACTGCCGGACCCGGTCCTCCAACTCTTCCAGAAGGGCCGGCCCGTTCTTTCCATTAACCTCAGCCCACAGGCACTTGCGCCGGTCTACGCAAACGACAATGTTAAGGTCTGGTCTTGGCATTTTAGTCCATCCAGGCTGAAAATCGGCGATTTAACAAAACGACAGGGTATTGTCCAGAGAGCAGGCCTTCCGCTGGTCGGACCGCTGCCGTGCTTCGTTGCCCAGCTTGCCGTGGGTAGCGGCTCGAAAATCGTAGGCTGAGGCGAGGTCCGAGTCAATCAGGACTGCCCGGTCAAGGTCTTCGAGGGCGCGGTGGAATTCGCCGAGGCGAAAATGAGCGATTCCCCGTCCGGTGTAATGGAGTTGGTGCGGGTCCAGTTGTATCGCCCGGGTAAAGGCCGCGATGGCGTCCTGATATCGATGGAGACCGTAGAAAGCCCGTCCCCGGAGGTTGTGGTTCCACGGGTCTCCGGGCAGCATTCCCACGGCGTGGTTGGCGTGTTCCAAGGCGGCTCTCGATTGTCCTAGATGGTAGTATGCCCACCCCAGGCTGGTGAAGTACAAATACCGGTGAGGGTTGAGGCCTATGGCCGATGAAAATTGAGCTATTGCGTCGCTGTATTCTCCCTTATTGAAGTGCTGAATTCCCCTATCGTAATACGGCTCGCTCGGGCCTTTGGACTTTGTCCAGGCGGCGAAGTCAGACTCGAACCGCGAGTACCCAATGTCCAACGCTTCACCCATTGCGAGGCTCCAGGACGATCCTCGGGCTCTGGCTACGGCCAAATCTGAGGCGGCCTTGACTCCATGAGTTTCGATCAAGTAGCGCATGGCCATGTAGGACTGGGCGTACTGCAAGTCCACCTTGTTGTCGGCCTGATTCCCCCACGAATGGCGGCTTTCGAGGGCGGTTAACCGGAACAACGTGCCAGACGCGGCTGCTGCCCGGACCTCTTCCATCCGAGTTGCCCGCAAAAAATCACGGCCGGTTGTGTCATCGTCGGCCAGCAGGAACTCGTGACTAGACCATTCCGCCAGTCCTTCGTTGATCCATGCCGTCAGCACCTCGCCCCTGCCATCGGTGGCCTGGTTAATTAGGGCATGGAAGTATTCATGTGTCAGGAGATTATGCAGGCTCGATCTGGAATCAAGTACGTAGAGACGTAGATAGACGCCAGGTCGGTCCCTGGAGCACTGAGGGCAGGGCGGACGGTGAAACCCGTCTTCCCAACCGGGTTCGCTGCCAAGGTACCGCTTGACCTGGTCGTATTCAGTCCTGTTGCCCAGCAAGTACAAGTCCGGCACGCCGCTCCCCACCAGGCCAAGACGGTCTTGCATCAGGTTCGCGACCTGAACGGTCCGGGACTGGAGGTCCAGGGCCAGGGCGGTCGGGACCGATCCGGAGTAGTAGACGGTGGACTCTGCACTCTCAATGCTCGCGAGCTCGGCCCAGAGATTGAGGCTGCCTTGTCCCTCCAACTCTAACTGGTGCATCAAGTATCGGAACTTCGTGGCCTCCGGTTTCTCAGAATACGGGTCGAAGGTCACTTTTGCCACCCACTCACCTTCAACGTCCAAAGTGCCCGGGCGCTTCCAAGACACTCTCCCGCAGGGGTCAGCTCCCAGTTTCTTCGATGTGATGGGCTCGCCGTCGTCGGTGCCGGTGCTTCCGTCGGGGAACGTCCAGTCCACTTTCTCCCCCTCGGGATTATGGTGCGAAATCTCAACAATCTGGTTGGGTCGGGCTTGAAGTTCGAACATGACTTCTCGACCGGCAATAGGCTCTTCTGGAGAGGTGCGTATGGAATTTGGCTGCGAACGGTAACGGGCTATTGTCCGGTCTATGATTTCTTGAGACAAGGTAATGGTTCCAGGCTGCTGGGTCGCCGCCTCTGCTGACCTGAAACCCGAAATCATCATCCCTACCCCCTCACCTGCCGAGCTGACCACCGGTCCGCCTCCAAATACCTGGAATGCGCTCGGTCTATTCCGGTCCAAGGGCGCAACCACCGGCCTCCGGTTTGCGTCAAGACCGACAGTGAATTCGAGCCCGGAGACGTCCGCCCCGTTCTGACCGGTGACGTGTAATGGACTATGGAAGGAGCCGGGGAGTTCCAAGATGGCGAGGTCAACGTCGGAGTCGATGGCGTGTACATAGCCCCAGGCAGGGCGAGTGGACATAGGCTTGTTCGCTAATCGCACTGCGACGCGGCAACCGGTTTGGACCGCAGAGTATGTCGTCGCCACGTACCGGGAGTTAGGGTTGGGACGGCCAACGGCCACGAAGAACCCGAGGGACCTGCCGCCGGTCCCTTCAACCTCAACCATCGACGGCCCAACCATCGAAAGAATTTTCTCCACGGGCGGGATAGGAGTGGGCATAGCCGTAGGCTCCGGAGTCGGCATTGGGGTTGGTTGTGCAGTTGGAGTCGGAGTAGCTGTCGGCGTGGGTTGCGGAATCGGCGTCACTGTAGGGACTGGCGTAGCCGTGGGACTCGGCGCGGCCGTCGGTGTCGGACGCGGGGTAGACGCAGGGGTTGGGACAGGTGTCGGAGACGGATCAGGCATCGGTGATGGCTCGGGACTAGACGCGGGACCGGACGTGGGCTGCGCCGTGGGAGGAATTCCAACCGTCGGCGTATCGGCGCGACGTGGAGTCCGATTGGGCGTCGCTATAGGGGTGGCGGCCTGAGTTGGGGTAGCCGAGACGTTAGCCGCAACGGTAGCAGCAGCCGTCGGCGGCGCGGGTGTGGTTCGCGGCTGGCTGCAGGCCAACGTGATTACCAGGAAACATACAAGGAGGCAGGTGAACATGAAAGCGTGATTCCCCGACACCCGCCTAGTATTACCACGACGGTTCAAGGAGGGATGTACGAAGTGCGGCTCGGCGCGTGGCTCGTTCGTTACTATCCTGCGTCTCCTCGAGCCACCGCAGCAGCTCATCCGGCCCGAACCGTTCCCTGGGAAGCACTTCCCGCACCACCCGGTAGACCTGAGGCCTCGTGATCCGGGGCATCTTTTCCCCCCCAAGCCTGTTGCAGGCTCAGCAGAAAAGCTCCGCCCAGCAGGCACAGGGCAACGTGGTGATGCCAGCCAGGCCAGGTCCGGGTCTCGTACTCGTCCAGTCCCACGTCGCTCTTCTCCGTCTCGAACTCCGTTTCAATGCGCTACCTGGAACCGCCCACGTAGGCCAGCGTCTCCAGGGGAGTGTCCTCGGGAGCATTGGACAGATAGTAGCGGGGCTCGCTGCCGTCCAGGTTCCGGCGGTAGATGCCCCAGTGGATTTCGCCGGGCTTCCGCTTGCTGGTTGGCCGCACCCGCTGGGCACTGAACTGGTAGCTGCAGGGACCCTGGCTTCCCTCGGCCACCGTTATCTCCCGCCAGGCATCCCCCGGCAATTCATCGCTGCGCTGGTCCATAGTCCGGCGCTGACCGTCTCGCAACTTGGGTTTGCGGGGACGCCCGAATCCCTGATACCCCGCACTGGTGCAAGCCGGCTCCACCAGCCACACCGTGCTGCCGCCGGGGACGTCCAGCACGTAGTGCGTCCCCAGCACCGCCAACCCGTCCCGGAAGGACGGGGACATCCCGAAGGTGTCGTCCCCAGCAACCCACTTGGCCCTGAGGTGGCCGCGCTCCAAGGCCCGCTCCAGCAGCTCCAAGGCCAACCCGGTCTTCGACCGGTAGCTCCGTCTCTCCTCCGGCACCCCTGCCGCTGCGCACCGGCCTTTGTCCAAGGTCCAACTCTCCGCATGAGTATTTTGGACATGACATTCCGTCGTTTGGTAATTGGGATCAACGCACACCTGTGTACGATTCTGTAATCGTCGGCTATGGATGATCCTTCTGCTGATATCTTGGCGCGGGATGTGGTGACGCATCGTCGCGTTCCGGTGGTTGACCCATCCGATACTCCCCTTTTGTTTCCCGTCATCGTGCGAGGGAATAAGAGAACGGGGGGTGGGAGATGTAGACACAACCGGTAATCCCCGAATTCACGAGTTAGAAACAAGGAGGATCACGTAGATCTATCATTGGTTCCCAAGTTAGCAACCGTCCTAGTTATCGGGTTGGTGGCTTTGACCTTTCTGGCGCTCTCCGACGGGCCGGAGACCAGCGCGGACGCCCGTGTGGCTACCGGCGACCAGGGGATAACCCACAGCAGTACGGTATACTACGACAAGGACACCAACCCGTTTGTCGCCTACGTGGACAAGGTGTACTGGGGCGCCCGGCCGGCAGAGGACCTTAATTGGAACGAGTTCGGGCCCCAGTGGAAGCGAGACACAACCCTATATAAGGCATGGGACGGCAATTCGTGGGAAACGGAAGCATCGGTGAACGACGGGCCTTGGCGGTCCTGCGGAAGTTCGGTTAATGGCCTGTGCTGGTGGAATCTGAATAACGACGTGACGCTGGAAGGCTCCGCCCGCGTGGACCAGCGACTCAGGTACGCCTACTACGCGGCCCTGGCCTTCGATTCGCAGAAAGTTAGTTGGTCCGGACAATGGCACAGGCATTTTCTTGAATAGAAGGGAGGTATCAAATGGCTAGTAGCCAAACGCTAAGGTTGGGCCTAGTATTGCTCATCGCCACGGTGGCCGCTACGAGCGTCGTCGTCGCGATGTCGGTCTGGGCCGATGGACCTCCTGGCCGGGTCATCCCGACATGGCCCCCGTTCACGATGGTGTACGAGACCGATGGGGCCGTGTATTCGATGGGGTCGTCCCCATCCGTGACCACCAGAGAGGTGCGGCGGCCGGAGTATCAGTCCCGGAGCCAGTGGACCGACACCGTCGTCGAGGCCCCCACCATCACCTACCCGGTGGGATGGTCCAGCAGGGAGGGGGTCTCCACACGGGTTGACGGAGACTCCTACACCGAGTACGACTCCTCTGGCGAATTGACGTATGCGGAAACGCTTGAGGAGAACGAAACTAGGCTAGCTGGCTCCCTGCCGCTACCGTTCTCCCTCGAGGAATCGGGCGTTGAGACTGAGCCTGCCGTGACCAGCGCGAAGGTGTGCTTCAACGACGAATGCACCGAAAACGCCGCGGGCCTGCTGCACAGGATGGCCAACGGAGCCGAGGTCGTGTACGTGGACGACGCCCGGGGTATTCCGCTACGGGTGGGCGACGTGCTCTTCGTGAAGGAGATCCGTATCAAGGACGCCAGGCAACAGATCGCGCGGTAAAGTGGTCACGTACGCCCCTCCCTGCCACTCACGCTAACTGGGGCGCGGTCGGCCACCCGGATTGTCGGTGGGTTTCGTAATCCAGATGTTCGGGTGGCCGCCCAACTCTTCCTCGGTCGGCACAAAGAAAAACCTGCTGCTTATTCGTGCTCTCCTGTTGTTAGAAGCGGCCCTGTTCGCCTTCGCTTGGTTCCACTGGTTCTGGGTGTCCTGGGCCATACCACTGTTCGTGGGCATGGGCGGCATTGGCTACATTTCCGTGGGCGCCACCGTGCTGTAGCTTTCCGCGCCGGGGCCAAGATTCCTGGGTTGCGATTGCCGTTCGTTCCAACGCCGAATGGCGCCGTCTCTGCGAGGTTATGGACCGCCCCGACCTTGCTTCTGACCCCCGATATTCAACCCTCTACGGGCGGACGGAGCACATCAACCTATTGGAACTATCGGTCGAGGAATGGACATCCGATCAGGAGGCTGACACGGTGACGGAGAAGCTGCGGGCCGTTGGCATCCCCTCCGCTCCGGTAGCCAACGCAGCACAGGTCCTGTAGAACCCCCAGCTAAACGGGAGGGCTTTCTTCGACGATGTGACCCACCCGCTGACCGGCGCTTACCGCCACGCAGGGACGCCCTGGAGACTCATCCACTCCCCCGCAAGCCCCGCGGCCCGTCCCCAATGCTGGGCCAACACAGCGTCCAGGTCTTCCGCGACCTGCTCGGCATCCCAGAAAAGGGGATCGCCAGCCTGATTGACCGGGGCATCACCGGAGACACCCCCGACCCGGAGGAGTAGAGAGAAAAGCTCCGCTCACCCTGATCGTAGCGCAGTCGAAGGGGCAGCCGGCATTCCGTGCTTGACCCGGAATCCAGGACCTCCTGCCCCAAACAGCGCCCCAGCGCCGGACCACTCCTGGGTTCCAGGTTTCGCTGGAACAACGGTTAGAGCCTGAGGTGCTAGTATTACAATGACGGTACGCAATAAAAGGATCTTGAGCACATCTCCATGGCTACCTGACCACGCGCCTGCCAACCTTGTGGCCTTTCCTCCCGCGGAGCCATTTCCGACCAAGAACTGGGCAAATTGAGGAAGCGTCGTTGTAATACTAGTGCGCCCCCCTCAACCGTGGGTCCCAAACGTCGCGCAGGGCGTCCCCGAAAAGGTTGAAGGCCATCACCACCGCCGTAATGGCGATGCCCGGCCAGAGGCCCAACAAAGGCTGCACGATCATGAACTCGCGTCCCTCCCGCGATAGCATCCCGCCCCATGTCGGCGCCGGAGGCGGCACTCCCAGGCCAAGGAAGCTCAGAGACGACTCCGCCAGGATAGCCCCGCCCAACGAGACGGTCGAAACGATAATGATGGGGGCCATGACGTTCGGCAAAATATGCCTCGTGCCGACGCGAATCCTAGTCGCGCCAATCGCCTGGGCCGCCACGATGTATTCGTTCTCTTTGGTGGACAGCACCGCGCTCCGCACCAAACGCGAGGTCCCCGGTATCGCCCCGATGCCGATCGCGATTGAAACGTTCAACAGGCTGGGCCCCAGCATCGACACCAAAACGAGGATCAGCACCAGCCCCGGAAACGCGATCCAGGCGTCAATGAACCGTTGAACGTAGAGGTCCAGCTTACCGCCTTGGAAGCCCGACACCAGCCCGATTACCGACCCGGCGCCGGTGCCTATCGCCACGGCGACGAAGCCGACGGTGATGGATACCTTCGCCCCGTGGACGATGCGGCTGTAGATATCCCGCCCCAGGTGGTCCGTGCCCATCCAGAAATCCCAACTTGGCCCCTCCAGGATTCTTCCCGCGTGCTGAAACAAGGGGTCGGCCCGGGAAATCCAGGGCGCAAATATGGCAGCGGCAAACATCAGCAAAATCACGATCCCGGACACTCCGCCCAGTGGCCGGCGCCTGATGAAATTGCCGCTGGTGATTGCCGCCCGGCTGATGGGCCGGGTCAACAATTGACCAAGCGTCGCCCCGGATTGTCCTGTCTGTTGTTCCAGCATTCGATGTCCTGGCGGCTAGCTGTACCGCACCCGTGGATCGAACCATGTATAGCTGATGTCCACGATCAAATTGATTAGCATGATCGCCAGGCCGTAGAAGAGAACGTTAATCTGGAGCTGGGTCATGTCGGAGTTATTGATCGCGGTGATCATGGACCTTCCAACCCCTGGCAGACCAAAGATGTTCTCGATGATGATGCTCCCGTTGACCAGACCGGCGATGCTCGCTCCCCAGATGGTGATCACGGGAATCAGCGCGTTCTTGAGTACATGGCGTATCAGCACCATGGTTTCCGACAGCCCCTTGGCCCTGGCCGTGCGAACATAGTCCTGTCGCAGCACCTCTAGCACCGTGGAACGCGTCATCCGCATCTTCGTGGCCGAGCCGTTGAGCCCAATGATCGCCGAGGGCAGGAAGAGCTGCTTCAGGTTGGTGATGGGGTCTTCCCAGAAGGGAACGTATCCGATGGGCGGGGCCCATAAGAACCAGTACGCCCCGAAAATAATCACCAGTGTCGCGATCCAGAATGAGGGCGCGGCCAACATGCCGATGCTGCCGGTCCGCAGCAGGTAGTCCAACCAGGTGTCCTGCCGCACGGCCGAGAGTACCCCAATCGGTATGGCTATGCTGATGGAGAGGATCTGGCTGAATAGAATCAGCTCGATGCTGATTGGTATCGCCCGAAGCAGTTGGTCCATGACGGGACGTCCGGTAAACAGGGAGACACCGGCGTCAAATTTGAGGAGTCCCCACAGCCACTCCCCGTACTGAACGTAAAGAGGCTTGTCCAGCCCAAGCCTCTCCCGCATCAGGTCCATCTGCTCAGGCCGGAGGTTGGTCCCCTCTTCGATCTGCGCCAGTACGGCGTCGCCCGGCACGATGTGCATGAGGCCGAAAGTGAGGGTCACCACCAGGATGATGGTAGGGACCATCAGCAAGACCCTTTGGACGATGTAGCCTGTCATCCTAGTGGCTCCTCAGTTGTCCGGCGGCGTGGCCCGAAGCGGGAAACGCCCGGAGCGCCGCCGAGGCCTTGAGCAAATTGGAAAGCCTGGACCGGGGACCTTCCCTATTTGTCGAACCAGATGTACTTCTCGTCAGGTTCGTCGGACGCCACGTCCGCGATGGCCGCGTTCTTAACCCAGCTCTGCACTAGCTGTTGTACAACCCGGGAGGGGTTGGGGATAATCCCCAGGGCCTGGTCGGCGCAGTAGCGGGAGAAGTCCTGAAGGATCGCCCCACGCCTGTTCCGGTCGAATTCGACCTCCTGCTCGGCCATCCAGGCAATAACTTTCGGGTCGTTGACCCGCATGAAGTTTCGAGGGCCGCCCGGGACGTAACCGCCCAGCATCTCGTCTGGCTCCACACCCGTGCTATGGGGCTGCTGCACCGTATCGAAGTTGCCTTCGATCACGGTGGCGCGGCCTTCACCCACCGGGACCGGGTTGATAGTGACATCGAAGCCCGCCGCCTGAAGGTCGGCCTGGCGCATCACCGCTATGTCCTGGTTGTCCTGGCTGTATCCGGTGAAGGTCATGATCTCGAACTTGAACTCTCCCGGACCGAACCCCGCTTCAGCCAGCAGCGCCTTCGCCTTTTCCGAGTTGTACGGATAGAGTTGCCTTAACTCGTCCTGCTCCAGAGAGTAGCCGCGGAGTGCGCTCGGAATACAGGCGTTGTACTTGCCCCGGCCGTGATACAGGTCCTGGATCACCCGGTCGTTGTTGACGGCCAACTGGACGGCCTGCCTGACCCTCACGTCCTGCCACTTGGGGTTTTCCATGTTGAGCATCAGTCCGCTGGTGGTATTCGCCAGTCCCGTGGTCTCCCGGATGCTAACGTCGGGGAGGGCCTGCCTGATCCGGTCCAGGTCCTGGGGACGCCTGGGTTGGTAGAAATCAATCTGACGGGAAACGAAGGCCGCCTCCTGCGCGGAGCGGTCCGGGATTATATACCATTGCACCTCGTCCAGATATGGGTATGGCTGCTCGAAGTAATCCGGGTTCCTGACGTAGGTGTAACGGCTGCCCGGTTCCTCCCTCTCGTATAGGAACGGACCGGTGCCCACGAGGCTATCCTGCGCCACGCCGAAGTCCGCCCCCTTGTGGTCCACGAACTCCTGGTTGGTGATCCACGCCGCCTCACCGTCGGCAACCCTGTAAAGCCAGGAAGCCAGCGGACGGTCGATGGTCTGCACCACCGTGTACTGGTCGGGAGTCTCCACGCTCACCAGACCATCGTAAAAGCCCGCAAACCGCGACGAATCTTCGTGCATCCGTTTCCAGGCCAGCCTGATGTCTTCAGAATTAAGCTCCCGCCCGTTCAGGGGTTCCCGGTCGTGCCATTTCACGCCTTTTCTCAGGTGGAACGTGAACTTGGTACCAGTATCGTCGATGTCCCATGTCTCGGCCAGGTCGGGGAAAAATATCAGGTCGCCGTACCGCGCCTCTTCCGGCCAGGCCAACGACTTGTATCTGATCACCCTGTTGTGGGTCAGGTGAACATGGTTGGTCAGCAGCGAGAAGCTGGTCGCATGAGGATCGAACGTCGGTGGGTCGGAACGCTGCGCCAGGGCCAGGGTCCCGCCGTACACCGGCTTCAAGGTAACGGTTGGAGTAACCTCCACCTGGACTTCCCTCACAACCTCCTTTACGACCTCCTTTACCACTTCCCTATCCACTGGGACGTCCCGAACAACCTCTTTCACTACCTGCTTTTCTACCAACACCTCTTTCGGGACTTCTTTGATTACTTCCTCTCTGATGACCACCGGCTCGGCGGTGCCGCCGCAGGCCGCCAGCCCGAGAAGCAGCAGAGTCACCAGGGACATGATTATGGGTCTTCGGCTCACCCTCGAAACATTGGCCATTTCAAACCTCGAATAGTCGTTCTTGCCGGGACTTCCTGCTGATTTCCGGGCTACTCACGGTCCAAGCCAAGCGGAAACCCACCTAGAGTCCCGTCATTTCGAGTAGGTGTACTCTCGTTATCGGGCATTGTCAATACTGAAGGAGCAGCGAGACCGGGTATGGCCTTACGAATTGCGCAGAGCCTTGCGCCGGACGCACAGGGGAATCAAAGGCGAAAGCAGCCTAGAAGTGGGCGAAAAGGTTAGGGGAGAATCGGGTTGCGTGAACCCTAATTTGTGCGGTGGGACGGTCCACATACAGATCGCGGGTTGGTAGCAAGGTGGCGATCCCCGGCTAGGCGCTATCCGGACCACGGGAAGACATTCCGGAGAGCAGACCACCCTGTGGCGGGTGCGCAAGGAGACCCTCATCTTGATTCGCCCGATAGCGCACACCCGCAGTGTAGTAATGTAGCAAAGTAGTCCAGAAGGCTAAGAAGGGGGCTAGCGCCGGGCGGCCACACCCCGGTTGTTGCTGCCGATTAGCCGTACCCTGTGAGGCAGCCCTAGTCCCTGGGGCGGACTCCGTCGCGCCGTTTGCGCTTTCGGTCCAGGGCGGAGAGATCCATCTTTCGCAGGCGCAGGTTCTGGGGAGTGACCTCCACCAATTCATCGTCGGCGATGAACTCCAACGATTCTTCGAGGCTCATCTGTATGGTCGCGTTCAGCCGCTTGGCGACGTCCGCGGTGGATGAGCGCATGTTGGTCAGCTTCTTTTCTTTGCAGACGTTGATCTCAATGTCTCCGTCCCGGCGGTGGGACCCTACAATCATGCCTTCGTAGACCATGGTCCCCGGGTCTATGAATGTGTCTCCCCTTCCTTGCGCATTGAGTAAACCATAGGTTACGGCCACCCCGCCTTCGGACGCCACAAGGGCTGCCCTACGTTGGGACTTAATCTCTCCTTCCATCGGCTCGTAGGAACAGAAGAGACTGCTTTTGACCCCATCGCCCTTGGTTGTGCGGAGGAAGAATCCGTTGAACCCGATCAGACCGCGCGTCGGAATTTTGTACTCCAGGTGAACATAGCCGTTCTCGTCGTAACGCATGTCCCGGAGCTGGGCCAGGTGAGTCGAGAGGTATTCAGTTAAAACCCCGACGTACTCCTCGCTGGCGCTGATGTTCAGAATCTCGTAGGGCTCGTAGATCTTGCCGTCGATGAGTTTGGTCACGGGCGCGGGGCGGGATACTTGGAACTCGAACTGTTCGCGGCGCATCGTCTCCACCAGGATGGAAAGGTGCAGCTCGCCCCGCCCGGCAACGTCGAATAAATCAGGGCTGGCGGTGGGTTCCACTCTGAGGCTGACGTTGGTCCGCAATTCCCGCATCAACCGTTCATGAAGGTTTCGCGACGTGCAATGCACTCCCTCCCGGCCCATGAAAGGGGAGTTGCTGACTCCGAAAGTCATCCGCACCGTCGGCTCGTTGATGTCAATGGGTGGTAGGGCTTCCGGGTTTTCAGGACAGGCGATGGTGTCCCCGATCGACACGCCTTCGGGTCCGGTTACCGCCACAATGTCCCCCGCGTGCGCTTCGGAAACTTCCACCCGTTCCATACCCCGGAACACGAAAATGCGTTCCAAGTTGTGGATCGAAACCTCGGAGCCGTGGGACAACAGGGCGACGTCATCCCTCAGCCGGAGCGTACCGTTGGTGAGACGGCCTATCGCCACTTGTCCGAGGTAATTATCGTAATCTAGCGCCGCGACCAACAACTGTACCGGCGCGGCCGGGTCTCCGGTGGGTGGAGGCACGGAGTCAAGAATGGCTTCAAAAAGGGGTTTCATGTCCAGCCCCGGCGCTTCACGGTCGGCGATCGCGTATCCCTGCCTCGCCGACGCATACAGCACCGGATAATCGAGCTGGTCGGAACTGGTGGCCAGTTCCAGGAACAGGTCCTGGACCATATCTTCAACCTCGGCCACCCGCGCCTCGGGCCGGTCTATCTTGTTAATGACCACCATGGGGGTAACGTTTTGTTGCAGGGCCTGACGCAACACGTAGGTGGTCTGCGGCATGGGCCCATCTACCGCGTCCACCAGCAGCAAACAGCCGTCGGCCATGTTCATGACGCGTTCAACCTCGCCGCTGAAGTCGGCATGGCCCGGCGTGTCGATGATGTTGATCCTCACCCCGCCGTAATTAACCGATGCGTTCTTGGCCAGGATCGTAATGCCGCGCTCCCGTTCCAACGGATTGGTGTCCATAATCAAGGCGCCGACCTGCTGGTGGGCTCGGAGGACCTGACCCTGCTTCAATAGAGCGTCAACCAGCGTCGTTTTGCCATGATCGACGTGGGCAATGATGGCCAAGTTGCGAATGCCGTTGTTCTGGTAACTGTTCAAGTTTGTTCACCCTTGCATCCATGATAACACCAGGGCGGAGTTATTGCTGGCATACATGGAATTCAATATGTACTCATTAGCCCCTGATCGTGCGTCCTGTGAACCAGGAGACGGAGCATCTGCCCGGTTCCAACGGCTACAGTGGAAGCCCTTTCTCAGCGGTTTTTAGGCTGCGCCGTCGCTGCTGTACGTCCGGAAGCACGCTCGCCACCAAATTCCAGAAACCCTTTGAGTGGTCCATGATCTTTAGGTGTGCAAGTTCATGGACCACAATGTACTCGATGAGCGAGGGTTCGAGCATCATGACCCGCCAGGAAAACCTCAGCGCCCCTTTGGGTGAACAGCTTCCCCAAAAACTCCTTTGGGACCCAATTAGGACCGGTGGCTGCTCCAGGTAATGGAAGGAATGGCTCCACTGTTCCACCAGGGCAGGCAACTTTTCGGACGCACGGCCCCGGTACCAGGAGGCCATGGCGTCCCTAATTCGTTCCTGCGTCTGGCCGTCTTCGATATTAGAGGGTGTTGCGACCTGAAATCGTTGCCGGCTGAAGCGCAGCGTCGGTGAGGGAATATCGCGTTCTGTGATCTCCATCCTGACGGCTCGACCCAAATACGGGAATTCCGCTCCGGTCACAAACTTGTGGGGAGGCGCAGGAAGGGCAACTTCGGATTGACGCTCAATGATCCAAGTGGCTTGCTTGCGAATTATCTCCTCAATCTCCGCGTCTTTCGCCGCTACAGGCGCGGAAACCAGGACCCTGCCATCCTTCACCGTCGTCTGAACGGTCTTCTTGCGGCGTGCGCTTCGGCGGACCTCAAACTCGATGTCCAAATCACCGATGCGGACCCGGTTTCTGGCGGTCGTCATTCGGTCTTGTCCCCCCTTCCCAGTTGCCGCGTCCGCGTCAAGACCTCGCGGAGAGGCACATACGCTACGGCTTGCCTACCAGGCTAGCCAGTAGACTTTCTGTCCTTGCCAATGAGCCGTCGGGGTCGTCGCCAACTGGGAAAGGAGAAGCAAGGAAGTCCGTCGTCCCAGCTTCCGCGAACGCGCGAATTTGGCTCGCGACTTCATCCTCGTCGCCGATGACGGCTATGTCCGCTGGGCCGTCCACCGACTCTATGTTCAGCATCCGGCGGTAATTCACCAGACCTCCGTACCGTCCAAAGAGGCTGGCGGCCTGCTCGAACGCCGCAGCCTTGTCATCGGTCACCGCAACCGGTAGCCCCACGCATACCCTGGGAGCGGGACGCCCTGCCCTTTCCGCAGCCTGATTTATTCTGGGGACAACATGGTCGCCGATGGTATTGATTCCGCACATCCAGGTGATCGTCCCGCCGGTAAGTTCTCCCGCCACTCGCAACATAGCGGGCGCGAGGGCCGATATCAGGACCGGAAAGGCCGACACTCCGGCCATCTCGGCCCGGGCCTCGACGCAGTACATTTCCCCCGAATAGCTGGCCGCCCCATCGGTTACCAACTGGTTGAGCACCGATACGTACTCGCGAGTATGCAACGCCGCCCTGTCATAGGAGAGCCCCCAAGAGTCCTCCACCGCGGGCCGGTGCGACGGGCCGATTCCCAGGACTAGGCGGCCCCCCGAAGCAACCTGCACGGTCATGGCTTGTTGGGCTATGGCTGTCGGATGTCTCGGATAAGTCGGAACAACCGCCGTTCCAAGTTCGATGCGGCTGGTACGCCCCCCCGCCAGCGCCAAGACGGTCAACGCATCGAATCCCCGCCCCGAAAGATGTGGAGTCCAATACCCGTCGAACCCATCGTTTTCCGCCTTGACCACCTGGTCGATCACCTCGGCCAAGCTCTTCAATTGCCCCGGGACGCTGCCGGGGAACAGACCTATGCGCATCAGACTCCTCCCAAGGGGAACGATTGCTTCAACTCTAACATCATAACCCAGCCCCGCGAACCTCGGACCACCCGCCGCCATTTGTGCTTACCACGGATTTTGGATACATTAGATGCGGAAAATCCAGTGTGTGGCGGGTGCGCGGGCGGCAACCGCGACAACGCCTAACCCGAGGAGGAAACCAAATGCCGGATACGCCCTTGTTCCCGGTCACCGTCGTCGGAAGCTGGCCCCGCTCCACCGATTTAGTCCGGGCCTTGCGCCGAAAAGAAGCCGGGGAAATGACCCTGGACGAGTTCAATGCCGTTGCCGACGGTGAAGTCTTGGCCTGCATCCGGGCACAGGAAGATGCTGGGGTGGATATCATTAGCGACGGGGAGCAGCGCCGGGATAACTTCTACTCATTCGCCGTCGACAAACTGACCGGAATGAAATTGATGAAGGTCTCTGAGTTGTTGGACTACTCCAGGGACCGCGCCCGCATGGAAGAAGTGTTGCGCGCGCTCGACGTGCCGTCATTCGCCATCAAAAGCCCCATTGTGATCGACCGCATCGGCAAGCGGCACGGTCTGGCATTGGACGAACTGGCGTTTATGCGGGAACATACCGACCGGCAGATCAAGGTTCCGCTACCGGGTCCCTACATGCTGACCCGCTCCAGTTGGTTCGAGGGTCTGTCCGACCATGTTTACCCCGATCCCGAAGACCTGGCCAAAGACGTGGTTGCCATTCTCCGCGAAGAGATCATCGCCCTGCGCGACCAGGGATGCGACTTTGTCCAGTTGGACGAACCCATCCTGAGTCAGGTGGTGTTCGGCGAAGAGAGCACCGAGACTTTCATGTGCGCTGCCCTACCCAACCGCCGCGACCCTACCGACGAACTCGAAATGGCGGTACGGTTGATGAACCAGACCCTGGAAGGCATCACAGGCATCAGGACCGGGGTCCACATCTGCCGGGGTAACTGGAGCCGCAAAGAGGAAGTCCTCCTGACTGGCAACTATGGGCCAATGCTCCCCTACTTGACCCAAATGAACATCGACCAACTAGTCCTTGAGTGCGCCACTCCCCGCGCCGGTGAGATGGAAGTCTTCAAAGAATACAGTAACGAAAAGGAAATCGGACTCGGAGTTGTGAATCCCCGCACCGACGACATCGAACCCGCTGAGCAGATCGTCGACCGGGTGAAAGAACTGTTGCAGTACTTCGACCCTGACAAGATATACCTCAACCCGGACTGCGGCTTCGGCACCTTCGCCGAACGGAACGTCAATACCCATGACATGGCCGCCAAAAAGATGAAAGTCATCGCGGAAGCCGCCGAAAAACTGCGGGCCGAGTACCGATAATCCATGGCCATCGATAATCTGGCTTGATAACCTGGCTTAATCAGCGCCAAACACCAAATAGGAGCTGGACATGACGCAAGAAGGTAACCTCAACGGGCTGCCACGAGAGAAACTGGCCGAAGTGCTTGAGTCCTTCCGGGACCCGGATGTCTTCAACGCCGTAACCGGACCCTGGAAGTCTCGGGTAGTCTGGCAGGATGGAATGCGGGCGCGCGCATACATGCGCAACCACCAGGTGGACATGGACGAACCCGGCGACCTCACCGCCACCGATGTCGCCGCCAGCGCCCATGAACAATTGCTGTCCGCCATCGGCAGTTGCATGACTGTCGGGTTCGTGGTCAACGCCACCAAACAGGGCGTTCGCATCCACGACCTGGAAATCGCGGTTGAAGGGTATTTCGATAACATCCGCAAATGGGCCGGCGTCGAAGACGAGGGCAACCCGGGTTATGGAAAGATATCCGCCAAGTGCTTCGTGCGGGCCGACGCCGACGAAGACACCCTGCGGGAGATCTGGCGTCTGGCCGTGGAGGGCTCCCCGGTCACCCAGTCAGTCGCCCACCCCACCTCGGTTGAGACCGACTTCGAAATGGTCGGCTAATGGCCACCTTTGTCTCCGCCGACTGGGTGTCTGAGCGTATAGGACAGCCTGGTTACTTGATAATTGACCCCCGGTCGGCCATGCGCTACTTGATGGGTCACCTGAAGGGGGCGGTCAGCGTCCCTTTCAAGAAGCTGCAGGGCGAAGACGGACGTCTGGGGTCGGCGGACCAGCTCGTCGCCGCCTTCGCCGGGGCAGGCTTGGGCGACGACGTGACCCCGGTCCTCTACGACCATCAAGACGGCCGGAACGCCGCTATGGCCGCTTGGGTGTTGGAATACCTGGGCCGAAACGACGTCCACGTCATGGACCTGCGGTACGAGTCGTGGAAGGAGCAGGGCCGCGAAGTCCTTTACCGCCCTGTCTCCGGCGCGGCAAAGCCCTTTACGTTGCGCCTTAACCCGTCCGTCCGCGCTACCCTGAGCGATGTGTCCAGTTCAGGAGCCGCCAAACTTCTCGACACCCGCACCTCCCAGGAATTCCGGGGCGAGGTGGAGATGGACCACCGCCCCGGTCATATCCCCGGCGCGGTCAACCTCCCCCACTCCCAAGCCGCCGGCTCCGATGGCAACTTGCTCATCGATTCCACCGTGCTTAGCCAACGCCTAGCTGACGCCGGCATAACTCCCCAGGACCAGGTGGTCACCTATTGCCGCAGCGGCGTCCGCGCCTCTCTCACCTACCTGGCCATGAAACAAGCCGGCTACAACGTCCGCCTCTACGACGGCTCCTACGCCGAGTGGATGGACAGTGACAACCCGGTGCAGGTGTGAGGCTCTCCCAGAGCCAAAACACAGCGAATTCGGTTATGCGGGAATTACATCACCGGTAAAGACACAGCAAAATCGCCAGTCAAGCCGGTCCCTTGGCCTCTTCAGCGACGATCCCCGCCTATTGCACCCAGCCTTGATGACCAGGATGCGCAACATTCTAACGGTCTTAGTAACTATCTCAAAACCGAGTCAAGGCGATGCCTCCCCCTTTCGCAAAAGGGGGATCGAGGGGGATTTCTCTCCCTGCCAGTAGGTTGGTGGAGATTTGAGATAGTCTCTTAGTTCTCGCGGACGACATTGAAAGCTTTGTCGCCTCCGCGCCGCGCGGCTGGAGAGTTCATCAATTGGCGGGCAACTGCCGGAATACGTGGAGCGTGTCGGTCTCCGGAAATTGGCGCGTCACGTTCGAAGATCATGAGGGCACGGTGGCCCGCTTGGATTTGGAGGACTACCATTAATGGCGGATTCAGAAATCAATGTGGGTATGACTCCAGCTCGTCCCTGCGACTTCGTCCGAACTGAAGTCCTCGATGAATTGGGTTTGAGCGTCAAGCGGGCGGCTGAGATTCTTGGAGTGCGCCGGGCCACCCTTTCAGATTTTCTGAATAGTCACGCCGCACTGTCCCCGGAAATGGCCCTGCGAATCGAGAAGGCCTTTGGTGTGAGCATGGAGATGCTGCTACGGATGCAGGCTTGGCGGCAAGCCGTCGAAATGCGTGCCCGCGCCGATGAAATCGAGCTGCCTCGTTACGAGCCCGCCTAGCACGGCCCGCCGCCAAATCTCCATTGCGAAACGCCCTTGTGCGACTCCTAACTGACATCTCCCTTATCGCCAATCCCATTTAGACTGCAACAGCCCGATCATCACCGCCACCCCAGTCACTCCAGTCGCCACCCCGCCCCAGTCATTCCCGCGAAAGGAGACCTTTGAATAATCCCCTCTCCCTCCGGGAGAGGGTTAGGGTGAGGGCGTCCTCCGTATCTGGGCGCACTCTGGATTCTCGCTTTCGCGGGAGTCGCGGAAGGTTACGCAAAGGTCTCCGAAAGCGGGAATCCACTGCCCGAACCCGCTACTGCCTGTTCCTCGGAACCAAAGGACCTTCGCAATCTCCCTAATCCAAAACCCCGCAGGCTACCGCCTCTCCCCTCCCAACTGACATTTCCCCCTTCCCATCCCGGATTGCACCTCTCTACCATCAATTCCACTCGATATCACCCAACATGAGCCCGGACCCAATCCCCCAGTCCAAAAGGAGGCGCATGTCCCTAAATGTCCCACTCTGACTCAGAACAAAAAAACTCCAACCTCTCCGCCCGCCAACGAAAAGCTCTTACCATACTCGGCGCAGCCGCCTCCATATCTGAAGCCGCTCGCCTCTCCAAGGTGGACCGCCGCACCTTGCACCGTTGGCTCCAGGACGAGGACTTCCGCGCCGGACTCGCCCAATTCCATCAACAAGCAACCGAACTCGCCAGTGTCCAACTCCAGGGCATCGCGCTCCATGCCGTGCGCGCCCTTGCTGAACTCTTAGAATCCCCAAACCCGGATATCCGGCTCCGGGCCATCCGCACAGCCCTCAGCTGCTCCACAAAACTAAACGAACTCCGAAAACTCGGCGATGATGTCCAGGCCCTCAGTGACGCCCTCTACATCAACAACCATTAGGAACCACTATTAGGAGAAATCCCTATGACTCTCGGCCAAATAAAGTCCGAAATCCGCCGCCTCCAGCGTAAACTGGCCCGCCCCTTGGCCCAGGTCGCCATCCAACGCATGTCCCAGGAGCTGTGCGATGAGTGGTCCTCCGCCCTGCACGATAAGGATCCCCTGCCGGACGCCCAACCCTTCATCCAACGGGTCGTCAACGCGGGTTTCCGTCTCTCCACACTCACCTCAGCTAGACGCTACCTAGATGAATGCCGCGACAACGGAGAGGTCCCGCTACTCAAACCCCTTCTCCGCGCCTTCCTGCCCTGGGCCATGCCCCACGAATTTGACCTGCCAGCCCCATAAAGTCAGTTGCCGGTGGCCGGTGTTCTGCGGCCGGTGCCCTATGGCCGGTGCTCCGCTTCCAACGGTCCGTGAGTAGGGCCCACCAACCACTGGCCGCCATCCAGCCTGTTACGGCCGGCCAACTTGACCTATACTTCACCGGGAATCCCACGCTGGTTCAACACATTGGATTCCAGAAGGTTGGGAAACAGGAGGTCCGCCATGGCAACCGTTGACCGGTCCACCCGGGTCCAGTCTCCATCCGCACATCCCCTGGACCCGCTAAGCTCGAGCGAGATCGAAAGTGCCGTAGCCATTCTCCGAGCCCAACGGGGGTTGGGGGGAAAAGTCAGGTTCGAGTCCGTCGTGCTCAACGAGCCGCCGAAAGAGAACGTACTCAATTCCAACGGCAGCGACCCCAACTGCAGCGACCCCAACGGCAACGACCCCAACGGCAACGACCCCATTGGCCGGGAAGCCTTTATCATTCTGCTGGACAACGAGACCGGAGCGACGTACGAAGCCGTGGTGTCCCTGGACGAGGACGCCGTAAAGTCTTGGACCCATATCCCGGACGTGCAGCCAAGATTGATGATGGACGAGTTCTTCGAGTGTGAGCAGGCTGTTAAGGATAGCCCCGGTTTTCGGGCAGCATTGGAAAAGCGAGGGATCACCGACACCAGCCTGGTCATGGTAGACCCATGGCCCGCGGGCAACTATGGCGTCGAAGAGGAAAACGGCCTTCGCCTTTCTTTCGCCCGTAGCTGGCTCCGCGCCAGCCCGACCGACAACGGGTATGCGCGTCCTATCGAGGGTGTGATCGCGGTCGTGGATCTCAATAAGATGGAGGTCATCAAGATTGAGGACCACGGTGTGGTCTCCATGCCGCCCAATGACGGCAACTACGCCGCCGAATTTGTCCATGAATTCCGCACCGGCTTGAAACCGCTGGACATCATCCAACCGGAAGGCCCCAGTTTTACTGTGGAAGGAAACCGGGTCTCGTGGCAAAAATGGGAGTTCAGGGTCGGATTCACCCGGCGCGAAGGACTGGTCCTACACACCATAAGCTATGACGACCAGGGCCGGAAACGCCCCATCATCTACCGGGCTTCTCTGGCCGAACTGGTGGTGCCCTACGGCGACCCTGCGGAGAACAACTTCCGGAAGAACGCCTTCGACGTAGGGGAAGCTGGCATAGGGAGCCTGGCCAACTCATTGACATTGGGATGTGACTGTCTCGGCCAGATCCACTATTTCCATGCCGTCCTGAACAACAGCCGCGGCGAGGCGGTGGAAATTCCAAATGCCGTCTGCTTGCACGAAGAAGACTTCGGGATACTCTGGAAACATACCGACTGGCGGACCGGTCAGGCTGAAGTGCGCCGTTCCAGGCGCCTGGTGATTTCGTTCATCGCGACAGTCGGCAACTACGAGTACGGTTTTTTCTGGTATCTGTACCAGGACGGGACTATCGAGTTCGAGGTGAAGTTGACCGGCGTCGTGAATAACATGGCCTTGGCTCCCGGCGAATTGCCCGAGTATGGCTCTTTGATCGCCCCGCAGTTGGGGGCGCACATCCACCAGCACTTCTTCAATGTGCGCTTGGACATGGCCGTCGACGGACCCAACAATACGGTCTACGAAGTCAATACCAAGGCTGCGCCAATCGGGCCCGGCAATCCCCAGCGTAACGCCTTCTACGCTGAGAAGACCCTTCTTGGCACCGAGTCCCAAGCCCAGCGCACCGTAGATCCGATGGCTGGCCGGTATTGGCTGGTCTCCAATCCTTCGGCCCACAACTATATCGGCCAGCCCGTAAGCTACAAACTGGTCCCCGGCGACAACATCCTACCCTTTGCGGACCCGGAGGCCAGCGTTTCGAAGCGGGCCGGCTTCATGAATAAACACCTGTGGGTCACCCCGTATCACCACGATGAAATGGCCCCCACCGGCCCCTATCCAAACCAACACCCCGGAGGGTCGGGACTGCCGGAATGGACAAAGTCTGACAGGGGCGTAGAAAACACCGATATCGTGGTCTGGTATACCTTTGGCAGCCACCACGTTCCCAGGCCCGAGGACTGGCCGGTAATGCCAGCGATGTACACGGGCTTCAAGCTCATGCCCGTGGGTTTCTTCGACCGGAACCCGGCTTTGGACGTGCCGCCTTCAGATCACGCCAACGGCCATTGTCATACCTGATTCAGGCTCAGTGGTCCGGAGGTCCCACGCGACGCCGCTAGCCATATCGAGGTGGGAGACTTCCCGCTTTGAGGGCAGGCGGCCGTCGCAATTTTGGGAGTGTCAGCTATTCACACCAACTAGCTACTTCGGACGGCGAACTCCGCCTTCGCGGCGTCTACCAATGGCGGGTCCAGCAGCAGGTCACATGCCGTCATGCTCAACGCCTTGGCCACTGACAGAGCGTTGAAGAGGGCCAACCCGGTGACGGCGGTCTCGCACATCTCCCTCGTATGGGATGGAACGGGTTCCTCGCTAACCGCGTACCTCAACTCGAATGCCGGCATCACCTGGCTCACGTTGCCGAAATCCGTGGACGCCCCGCTCCCCGCACGTCCCGAAACAGGCTCATCTAGCTTGATTCCCAGCGTCTGGGCGTTGGCTCGCAGCGCTTGGGCCAACACCACGTTGGGCTGGACGTTCTCGTAGAACGGATAGAATTCTTGGACCTCCAAACGGGCTCCCGTCATGGACGCCGCTCCTTCGGCTACCTGCTTCACCTTTCCCACCACCACGTCGCTCAAGTAATTCCGGTCCCGGCAGCGCAGCATGAAGTTGGCGGCGGCGAATTCCGGCACCACGTTCGGCGCCATCCCCCCGTCGGTGATCACTCCGTGAATGCGAACATCGTCCCGGAGGTGCTGACGCAACGCGTCGATGCCGGTGAACAGGTGGATAACGGCGTTTAACGCGTTGATCCCCGCCTCGGGCGCGGCGGCGGCATGGGCGGCCTTGCCGTGGTACATGTAGCGGTAGCCCACCATGGCCAGGCTCCAGCTTTCACCCATGGGAGCGGCGGTGGGTATTATGGTGCGGTTGGAGAACGGATGGGACGAAAGAGTGGCGTCCACGCCGTCGAACACCCCCGCTTCCAAAAGGCGTATCTTCCCGCCCCCACCCTCTTCCGCGGGCGTCCCGATAACTACGATCTGCCCAGGCAACTGCTGAGCATTCGCCTGAAGCCCCAGCCCGGCGCCCATAGCCGCCATGGCTATGAGATTATGCCCGCAACCGTGACCGATCTCCGGTAGGGCGTCGTATTCGGCAAGGATTGCGATCGTTGGACCATCTCCCGCGCCGCCGGGGATCGTGGCCCGAAACGCCGTTTCCACTCCGCCGATGCCCCTTTCCACCTTGAGGCGCTGCTTCTCAAGGAACCCGGCCAAGACGTCGGATGAGTAGTATTCTTCGTAGTTCAACTCAGGATGGGCATGCACGTCTCTGGATAGTGCGAATAACTCTTCCTTCGAGGCTTCGATTGCCGAGTTTGAACGGGCCGCCAGCGTGTCCTTTGGTCCAGCCTTGTCGCGAGTCATGGCATGTTCATCTCCTGCACAGAGTTGATCGGAGAAGGGCGAGGTCTCATTTGGTAAAGGAGCGCGAATCTGGATTTATGCGGACTGGTAAGATGCAGCCGCGATAATCGCGTAGGCATTCTACAAGCCCGAAGACGTCCTTCGCTATGCTACCCGGGCAGTCTACCTAGAACGAGGCCCGCCGCGAACGCCAAGGGCCCCGCCTGGAACTCCTCCACCGTCAAGTAGAGTTAGAGGGAGTGGTCTTTCGGCTTCCCGCAGCACTCGCTCCCTGGCCGAAGGAGCATCCTACCGAGCGGCGGACGCTGGATGAGAGGAAGGGGCGTTGGCCGAAGCCACGAAACCCTCTGGCCTGACAATGAACGCGGGGCCGATTCATGGGTTGGTGGCGGAGATGGAGTCCGTCGCGGCAATGAGCATATCGACAGGAAAGGGTTGCTCAATACTAGGAAGATTGGCGTCCCGGCCGACCCGGTATTAGGCACCTTCGTCTGGGCCAAGTTCAAGTTCCCAGACCCAGTATCAAATTCCTCCGCCTCCACATCAAGATGACCTCCATTGGACGACGGTCTTCGTTCAAGCGACAAGTCGTTAGCTGCGTTCGGTGCGTCTGGTTTCCCAGTAATTCTGAACGTCTTCCTCGGCAGTGGTGGTTTTTCCATTGACACGCTGCTTGCCCCCTGAAACGGGATCAACCCCGATCGCACTCAACGCGTTGCCTGAGTCTAAGATGCCGATTCCAGTAGAGTCCCGGGAAGTGGGATAAGTGGGGTAAGAGGAGAGGGGTTTGGAAAGCGTGGCGACGGCAACAGCGGTCAACAGTGACGGCAGGAGGTACAAGGCCCCGTGCCCTTGTTGCGCCAGAGCGCCGTACAGGTTATGCCATTTTTGGGCTTGTCGACGCAGTCTTGGTTTGATACTAAGAAGACCCCTCCCGGCGGTTGGCGTTTTCGCGATTCCAAGCCACCTGAAGGGGTCATTTCTTGCAGGGTTCTGTGTACGAGTTTTGGCAAGTTACCGAAATTCGGACCGACTCATACTTCCGCGATTGCTGCTAGTTTTTAGCGGTAGTTTGGATTCCTCGTTCCGCTAAAGCAATCGCTGCAATACACTGGTCTGTCACCACGGGGTCTGAAGGGGACCGTCGTGTCTTTGCCACACTGGGCGCAGACGGCCGGATGCATTTCCCGATCTGACGACCCGTAGGAGTTTCCATATCCGCCCTGCTGGCTCTTGCGCGCCCCACGGCATTGAGTACACCGTTTTGGCTCGTTGGTATACCCACGAGAAGCGAAAAACTCTTGCTCACCAACTGTGAAGGTGAACTCCGACGCGCATTCCACGCAAGTAAGGGCCTTATCTGAAAGTGCCACTTGGACAACCTCCTAAAATCTTGGTCTTGTCGAGGTCATCCAGTGTTACCATCGAAGGGTTTCTACAAAGAGCAACCTAAACTTTAACCTGCCTACAGTGTACTCCCGATTCAGGCGTATTGTTAGCCTACGGAACAAATCGATTTTTGTCGGGCCCGAGACTGGCCGGTAAGCCGGCAATTGGCAATCATCAAGGTCAACGCGGTCCCCGCAGCTAATCCAGGTAATCCCGAAGCACGCTAGAACGGCTGGGTTCCCGCAGCTTCTTCAGGGCCTTGGCCTCTATTTGGCGGATTCGTTCCCGAGTAACCCCAAATTCCTGGCCTACTTCTTCAAGGGTGTGGGTCCGCTCCCCCAACATGCCAAACCGTAGACGCAAAACTAGACCCTCCCGATCGGTTAGGGTATCCAGCACATCCTCCATGTGGTCCTTCAAGACTTGAGATATTGCTTTCTCCTCTGTGGAAGGCAGGTCCCGATCTTCGAGGAAATCCCCAAGGCAAGCATCGGCTTCGTCTCCGATGGGTGTTTCCAGGGATACTGGCCCCCGGGAGATTTTCAAGATTTCCTCCAGCCTCTCCGGTCCAATGTCCATAGCCTGGCTGATTTCCGCTACGGTCGGTTCCCGGCCATGTTTCTGGAGCAACCGTCGCTGCTCTCGCATCAGTTTGTTAACGGTCTCCACCACATGCACTGGTAAACGTATGGTCCGGCCCTGGTCCGCAATTGCCCGGGTGACGGCCTGCCGAATCCACCAGTGCGCATAGGTGCTGAACTTGAACCCCTTACGATAATCGAATTTATCCACCCCTCGCATCAATCCGATATTACCCTCTTGGATCAGGTCCATCATGTCCATGCCCCGGCCGAGGTATTTCTTGGCAATACTGACGACCAACCGCAAGTTGGCTTCTGTAAGGTGGGACTGGGCTCGGGCGCCTTCTTTTTTGATATGGTCGAAGTAGCGCTGGAACTCGGTGTCCATCTCCGATAATTCAGCGAAAAGTCCTGGTTGTCGTAATGCTAATTTCAGTTCGGCCAGGGTACAGTCTCTCATGACGTGGACAGCTTCTAAGGGGATAAGCCAGCTATTGAGAGACAGTCCAACTACCCTCGAATGGATTTCTTCCTCATCTAGATCTAAAGCATCGGCCAGGCCGGACATTGCATTTTGAGATAATTTGGCATCTATTTCGACCCGCAATTCAGGGTGGCTGGATATTTGGGACAGGGTGAGGTGTCGGGGCAATCCTAACTGCTCCTCCAAGGCTTCCAACACAGGCCCGGAGTCTGCCAGCCGACGCAGCAACACACCGGCGATCTCCCAAGGTAGCGGAGCACGCCCCCCTTTTTCGTTGAATTCCTCTTCCAACTTCAGAAGGTAGTTCTTTCCTTCCAGCTTACGGGCCAAATCGCGCTCTTCCTGGAAGGTTAGCAGGTCAGTCCGCGCAATCTCCCGCAGATACGCCCTGACCGGGTCCTCCGGTATTTCCGGGCTTTCCGTCCCTACCTCCCGGTCTGGTTGTTCCTCTGTGCCCTTCTCGTTGTTGGAGAGGTCTCTCAACCCATTACTCTGTGGGTCGGCGACCTGGCTCTGAATCTCCATGAGTAGCCCGCGAACCTGGGTGCTCTCTCTGGCGCCAGTTGAATCTTTACCTTCGTATTCAGGGCTGCTTTCAGGTGAGACCATCTAGTTTTTCACTTCTTAGCCGAGATTTTTCAGTAGGAACAATTAGTAAACATTCCTTAGGTCGTCCCACTCTTCCAAGTGGTCAGCAACCTCCAGCGTCAGTCTGTTCTTCGATTCCCACCGTGCCGCCTGACCGGACGCGCAAAATACCAAGCAAGTCTCCCACAGTCAGGTCCCGTACCACTGGCCCGGGAAGGGGTTGATCCGAATTCGCCTCGTAGCGATTTCTGCGGCCTTCTCGAATTCTACGTATGTATCCCGCCGACTCCAGCTTCGAGATGATCCGGCGCACCGGCCTCTCGGTAATACCGAGCTGAGCCCCAATTTGGGTGGCAGTGATCTGCGGTACGGTGGCTACCAGTAACAGGACGGCTCCGTGGTTGGACAAAAAGCTCCAGGATGGCATGGTCCCCATTTCCCCGTACTCCTCAATATACGGCGGAAGGCATCATAGCATAAAGCATGTTTAGCAGAGCATCTCTTTTAAGCATGCTTCTACAAGCCGTAACAAATTTCCGGATGGTGTCCTGAGAATTAAAGGAAGTTACTTTGACTCGGAAGGCGGTCTGTCTGTCATGGCACATAGTTGGCCTATGCTTCCTGGTTGCGAGAGGTGCGCCGCCGCCCCGTGACTTGGGCGGCCGCCACGGCGATAGCCCCCGGTAGGTTGGGAACTCTGCTGATCGGGTCCATCATAGGCGAATGGTGGCATCTGGCTGATTACTTCTGGTACTTCCTACCCGGTACCGCGGTGCCCCAAAAATCTGTGGTAATCTATGCCCGCGCCATCTACCACGCCGGATTCGTGTTGATCCAATTTAGCCTCGCGACCGTGACCAGGTTCTTGAACCCCACCATTTAGCCGCTTAGCCGCGCCCAGAAAGCTCCTTCATAGGAGTTTGTGCCGAATTCCGGCGGCCTGAGGTCCGACAAGGCAATTTGGCTTATCAGGACCCGTCTCAAATACTGACCTCACAGGCCGGTCGGCAATCTGCGTTTTTATTGGATCCTTGTATTATATACTCATATATAATACCATGACGCATAATTTACATATGTATAATATAAGCAGCTAATATTAATGTGCAGATTAACATCGGCACCGAAGGTTGAAGATCTGAGTCCGAGGCTGGTGGAGGCGCTTGCCAGCTTCGAGCGTGCCTACGCCAGGTGGGTGAAGTCGCCTCTCCGAAACACCGGTCTTACTTATGCTCGTATTCGCTTGTTGAGGGTCCTTGACCGCAGTGGGCCGCGAATCATGAGCGCGCTCAGTGATGAGCTCGTTGTGAGCCCCCGCAATGTCACCGTGCTGGTGGACGCCTTGGAAGCCAATGGCCTAGTACGACGCCGCGCCCACCCTACCGATCGCCGAGCCATGCTCGTCGAACTAACCCCGCAGGGCGTTGAAACCTGCGACGTCATGTATACCGAGCATATTGAAGCTGTTGGGGAGCTGTTCTCTGACCTGTCCGACGCTGATCAGAGAGAGCTGCTGCGTCTCTTGAATCTACTGGGCAGCGGACTTGAACGCCGAGGAGTCGTCGATGAATATCCCAGAAACGAGGTTTAGGCTGGGGCTCCCCTGCGATTAGTGTGGCGGGCCTTGGGATGGATCGAAGAGAACCAGGGCTGGAGATGACCAGAAGATGCAACTAGAGGAGATAGTTCAATGGACCAAAAAAGTAATCGGCCTAGCGGATAAAGTTCAAGTTTTGGAGCGTGGCTCCGAAGAACTGAGCGACCAAGTGGTGAAGGAGTAGATTGACCTTGTCCACCGAGTCGGGGTCCAAAATGAACCCGACAGCGGAACAAAGGTCACCGGCTGGGCTTATCGAGTGCCAGCTGCGGGAGTCCGTTACTACTCCTACCCGTAGTGGTTGAAAGCGCATCGGTAGACCCATTCTGTTACCTCGTTCGCTCAATCAGAGGCGAGTAACTCGCAAGGGCGCCCGGGAGGAGAAATGATGAAAGAGGCGATGGCTGCATACAATCAGGCGGTCAAAACTGACCCTCTGAGCGAATGGGCCTACACCCTTCGGGGTAACGCATACCGGCGTCAAGGCCAATACTATTTGGCCATCAAAGACTACGAGGAGGCTATCCGTCTCGCTCCCCAGTTTGTCGATTCTTATGTCGGCCGGGCATTTGCCTACACCCTGCTGACCAGGGACCAAGAGGCCAGGCAGGACGCAGCGCGCGCAGTGGAACTGGGCTTTGATTCCACCCTACTTGAAAGGGAAATCGAGGAACTGACGAAAAGGCGTTAATTGGCTGGACGAGTGGAGCGGCAAATCGGCCGTCTCCTGAAGACTCGTTGAAATGGTTGGCACGGTCTATCCGCAAGATCGACGCCGCGAGGGTCGCTACCAACCCCAGAGAAGTACCGGGCTCCACGAGCGACCAGGTGCAACCCAAGTCTAAACATAATCTACATAACGCCGGGAATGGATTATTAAAACGCCAGATCACCAATGTTGCCTCATGGCTCATACCCTCAGGCAGCATGGGACAGTCTAAATTGAATGAGAACACCATGCATTGGAAATTCTGGCAGCAACCCGTTTCCCAGGAATTGCCGCTCCCAGTCAAGACAACCGTGATGTCTCAGTTTGACCTGGCCTCCCAGAGCGTGGACCTAATGCGCTATTCGGAGCAACCTGGACGTTTCGGTGGTAAGAAAGTGCGACGCATCCGAATTTTCGATCCGGCGACGTTCTCGAGCGGGCCCACGGCAATAGCGAAATATCACCAATTCCAGCTCGCAGGCGATCGCAAGGCCCTTCTCTTCGAAGGACTTATCGATATAGATGGTCAAGTCGTCCTATTCGACCGGCGCTAGCCGATCACGGCCTTTGTGCCTATTGGAGCCCCGGCGGCGACGGGCGATTAGATCTTACTGTGGCCTAGCTAGGCCGGCTGGGGTCGGTTGGCAACTTCCCCACCAAGGGGGCGCGGCGTTGTGGGTTGGGTTTCTACCTGCCGTAGGACGAAGGACTAGGGTTGCCAACCCGGCCTAATAACGGAATCAACGAGAACAATCGTCCCCCACGGTGACACTCACAGTGCGGGGACCAAGAGGAAGGATTTTTGAGGATATACGTGGGAAATCTCCAGCGCGAATTGAACGAGGGAGATGTCAGGGAGCTCTTCAGCAGTCACGGCCAAGTGGGTTCAGTTTCCATAATCCGTGACCGTGACACCCGCCGTTCGAAAGGCTTCGCCTTTGTCGAAATGCCTTTGGGTGTTCAAGCAAAAGCAGCCATCAAAGCGCTCAACGGACAGATTTTTCACCAACCGACGCGCACCCTCACTGTCAATGAAGCCCATCCTGAAGCCCATCCTGAAGAAGGCCGCAATGCCGAAAAAGGCGGCCACCGACCGAGCCCAACGGTTGATAGGCCCAAGCTACTCAAGCGTCCCAGAGGGCGCCGCGGGTAGAGGAGACAAGTGTCGACTATTCCAAGCCTGGTCGGTAAAATAACAGCGACACGGAGCTTCAAGGAACAAAATTTCATCAATCGGCTTGAGGCAAGCTACGCAACAAAGGAAGAGAGCATCGTACCGAATACATCAAAAACAGAACCCCTGATATCACAGGCGGCGTCGCCTCCGAAACGCCGGTCCTGGTGGTGGTGGTGGCGCAGGACCGGGCCCAAGCATCAAGACTCCGGACCCACTTCTCCACCCCAAGTCAATCAAAGCCCTCAAGTAACTTCCGGCCCCGGAGAGACGGGCACGCACTGGTTTGGCACTCAGGAGGTGAGCTCCGATGTCGCCCGGGCCCTAAGCGCAATTGGCTATGAGGAACCCACACCCATTCAGCAAGAGTGCATTTCGCCCCTCTTGGCCGGCCGGGATGTGGTGGGCCAAGCCCTAACCGGCACCGGGAAAACGGCCGCTTTCGGGATTCCCTTGGTGGAACAGGCGGACCCGTCCCAAACCTTCGTTCAAGCGTTGGTCCTGGTCCCGACCCGAGAGTTGGCGAGGCAGGTCTGCGATGAACTGATTCGTCTGGCCCGGTTCCGGCGCATAGGAGTCCTGGCTTGCTACGGAGGACAGCCCATATCCAAGCAGATTGGCGCGCTTGCCCGTGGGACTCACATAGTTGTGGGTACCCCCGGCCGGGTGCTGGACCATCTGAGGCGAGGAACCTTGCGATTGGAAACTCTTCGCACAGTGGTATTGGACGAGGCCGATGAGATGCTAGACATCGGCTTCCTGCCGGATATTGAGCGGATTCTGGCCCAAACGCCCAAGAAACGGCAGACCGCCCTCTTCTCCGCCACCATACCCTCCCCTATCCGGGGTGTTGTCGTTCGTCATATGCAGTCCCCTATGTGGATACGAATAGGGGGTGAGATTGAGACTGCTCCCCACGTATCCCAACTGTACTACGAGGTACCGGAACAAGACCGGGTGCGTACGCTCGTTAGGCTGCTAACAACCCAGGTGAACGGAGGGAAGGCCCTTATGTTCCGAAGGACCAAAGTTGGAGTGGATAAGTTGGTTTTAGCCCTGCAGCGGCAGGGCGTTGCCGTGGCAGGGATCCACGGTGGGATGGTCCAGGCGCAACGAAACGCAGCGATGCGGTCCTTTCACGCCGGGGGACTAAAGGTGCTAGTGGCTACCAATGTGGCTGCTCGAGGCCTGGATATCCCGGAGGTCTCCCACGTTGTCAACTACGACATGCCTCAGAGCTTGGAAGAGTACGTTCACCGAATCGGCAGAACTGCCCGCATGGGACGCGACGGGACAGCCATTACATTCGTCACAGAATGGGATTTCCCAATGCTGGACATCTTGCTGGCCAGCCTGGCTGGTGAGCTAAAACAAGGGACACTGTCTCCCTGAGGTGGACCCAGGAAATTGGACAGGTGGTCAAGTGAGGGTGCCGCTCTTAAATTAGATGCAGCGTTGGCTGTCAAGAAGAGTCGGACATGAAGAAACGGAGGAAGCACAGCCGGGCCAAGCGGCGGGAGACGGTGGAGCTGAGGCATCCTTCCCTATAGGCAGTACGCCCTTGCGCCGTGTCAGGCATCAGCCGCTCCAGTCAATTCCACCGGCCCAAAAGGACTCGGGAAGAGGACTTGTCCCTGATGGGTATGATCGACCGGCAGTACCGGTCCTCTAGGTGAACGTCAACGTCTTTCGGGCGAGCGACTTCGAATAACCGGAGGCCGGTGTCAGCATCAGGGAGTAAATGGCCGTGTCCGTGCGCCCAACACCGCGTTGGGATTCATGCTGTCGAAAATCTTAGCGATTTGCTCGTGGGTTAAGCGTTCGATCACCTTTTCGATAACGACCGGAGGCTCCAGTTCTTGGAGGGGGCGCCTCTCGATGTTGCTCCGGGGGTACATCCAGGTGAAAACGGCCCGAAGCGCGCTCCTCCGATTCTCTAATGTGTAAGACGATTTCCCTCCAAAGTCCCCTCCTATCTTGATTGTATAGGATGAACTCTCGGACCTCGTCCTCCCCCCTGGTAGTCCAAGTGGGTGGACATCCCTCCGCCCTGCAACCATCCGTAGCAGGGTTTAACGATTCGTTGTATTGCTGCGCCGTCTTCGGGGACCTGCCCACTGTCTGGTTATGGGCCTTGAATTTGTAGCCGATCACTTGGTATTTTCTCGGGGTACTCCTTGCCTTCTTCACGAGAGCTGTCTGGTAGGCAAGCAACCGAAGGAGGAACCGCGATGTGCAAAAAAGGCAGAGTATCGGATATGCGTTTTTGGCATGAAAAAACCGCCCGTGGGGGCGGAATATCGCGCCCAAAATGGGCCAATTCGTAGCTAAATTGGGGGAAGATTGGCGTCCCAGGCAGGATTCGAACCCGCGACCCGCTGCTTAGAAGGCAGGACTCACGATTTACCTGCCCGAGAGACATTCCAGCTACGGCTATCGATGCACAACCGCCTACGTTCGCTACCAGGCAGTGATTCGGTTTGAGGCGACCTCCGCCGTTTGCTTGTCCGACCATGGTCCCTTGTCCCCCAGGCATGTAGCCCAACCCGGTGGTTGCGGGACCATGAGTCAGACCCCGTCGATCGGCAGGGATGGATTAGAAGCTAATCGGAACCCTGCCGACCGTTCGCATGATACCAGGAAGTGGTGACAGGAGCACATCGGCTGTCGAGCGTGAGGTGTCCCCATCCCGTTGAAATATCACCCGGGTAAGTTATGGATACGACCGCCTGCGGGTGGCGGTTCCATCGCCTGGGATGATCTGCCGCGTCAGCTCGGAGCCATCCGTGGCCGGAGAGTGAATGGTGTTGCAGACACTTAGTGACAAACGACTACTCGGTGGGGTTGGTGGTTCGAGTCCACCACGGTGGACCACATCAAGCCTTTCTCAAAGGGAGGGAGCGATAAGCCGTCGAACCTGCAACTGCTGTGCAACTCCTGTAACTCCACCAAAGGCGACGGGACCCAGGCCCAACTCAAGAAGCGGTCAGTGGAGAAAGGGATCGTTAAGGGCAGTCAAGCAGCTACCAAGCCCAAGCCCAAGGCAGCGGCGAAGAAGGCCGCGCCTGCAAAGAAGAAACCCGCCAGAAGGCCGAACGACCCGTTTTCAAGGGCCATGCGGTAAATGACCCAGGCAACACGCCAGCCTCGGCGGGATCCCGCCGGGGCTGGGTACCTTGGGGGAGGCTTATGGACGCCTACTGTCAAACCTGTCAAGCAGACCGGGAGATACAGAATCCGCGAGCGATCACCTTGAATAACGACAAACCCGCGACACGCGGGGACTGCCCTGCCTGCGGAGGGAAGATATACCGGATCGGGGAATCTCCCGAAGGGGTGCCATCGGCGGAGACGCGGAAGCCAACGTGCTTTTGCGGTATAACCATTGCGGAGGCTAACAGGCTGTGTACGGAAATGGATTGCTTTCATCGACGCTGACTTGTGACCTACCAGGTTGCGGCCCTGGCGCGACTGTAGGCCGGGGATGTGGCCAGGATGGGACTATGGCGGTGAAGGTGCGTGAGTGGTAGACTGTGGACGCCAAATGAAAACGGCTCCGAAAGTGTTGTCGCACTTTTCGGAGTCGCGTCCAGCCAGGTAGTCAAGCTTCAAATGCAAGCCCATACTACCAGCCCTAGTTAAAATTTATCAATATCCATGGCCTCCGCCAAACGGTCCGGCGGAGGCCCTTTTGTGTCGACAATCTTATGGAGTTGCCTCGGCTTCTGCATAACACTGACATTGTTGGGGGTCCGGCTTGAGTTGCTGTGGGGTCCCTATGCCCTCAATGGAATCGCTCTGTGGATGATTGCTGCCGGCGTATCTGTAGGGGCGCTCGCAATCATGTTTTTGCCGTACCTCTTGCTGGTATTCGATCTGGTCAGCGGCTCGGAGAGTCAACGCAAGTTAAGTTGATCTGCTGGCCGAGACGTACCTGAAGACGGCTAAGCCGGAAAGCCAAGCTTGGAGTTGGGCGGTCCGGAAGGTCCTGCTTGAGTCGGTAGCGGCGCGGCCTTACTGTGAGCAGACTTGACTGATTTCCTGTCTGAAACTATGCCCTGGATCGGTCTCGCGTTGGCCCTGGTTTCCGCCTAATTCCTCCCCACCGGCGTCGCGTTGGACCGGGAAGTCCGGCGTAAGCTGCCAATTGTCGTGTTCAACGTGTTGGTTGGATGGACCGTAATTGGATGGGTCGTGGCCCTGGTCTGGGCCTGCCGCGCTTCAGCAGTCACCAATGATGGGTGAAGTGGGGCAAGGTTCACGGAGAGTTTCGCAAATGTCTGATTACCAAGTAACCTTCGGACAACACATCCGGTATCTCAGAAGGCTGCGTTCTCTCACGCAGGAAGAAGTGGCGCACCGTGCGGGCGTCCATGTGACTTACCTCTCCGGTATAGAGAGAGGCGTGCGAAATCCCTCCCTCAAGAACATCCGCGCAATCGCCGCAGCGTTGGGAGTTCCTATGGGAGAGTTGTTCGCGCCGGAGCCGGGGTGCGCCGACCACACAACCCGGCCCGTCGTGGAGTAGCTTGGGATGGTAAGGCGACTTTGGGTGCAAAGCCGGAGGACGGGCATGACTGAGCGAGGACCTGCCGCATTTGGTTTCTAAGGATGGTTTGTAATGACACCGGAGCAAATGAACGGGCGTTACTCTTGGCTTCTGGCGGAAGGGGAGAATTTCGATGCCGGGTTCTGGTCTAAGCCCCAATCCACCGAAGAGATGAGGGTCGCGGCGTGGTGAATGGGTAAGAAAGTGCTCCTTTGCATCTGGGATAATGGTTTTCGAGAGAGGAAACCGACCAGAAACAAGGAGCACCCAACAGATGCCACCACTTGAGCACCCCGACCGCATCCAAATCGCCTTCGACGACCACCGCCTGGTCAACAATGCCGGGCTGCTTCTTCCGGCCACCCTGGCCCAGCACGTGGGCCTGCGTGAACTCGTTGACCGTCACCTTGACCTCGGGTATGCGCCGGGGCGGGCGAACGCGGGAGACAAGATGCTGACGCTGGTGGCCTCGGCGCCGGCGGGCGGCGATTGCATTGACGACGCCGATGCGCTGCGTGCGGGGCGGACCTCCTCGGTGCCGGGGTGCATGGTCAAAGCGCCCTCCACCCCCCGCTTTCGCGAGGGCAGGCTCTGGGGACGTTCCTGCGCAGCTTCCGGTGGGGCCATGTCCGCCAGCTGGACCGGGTGAGCCGGGAGTTGCTGTCCCGGGCCTGGCCGGCTGGTGCAGGACCCGGCCCCGGGCCGTTGACCATCGACCTGGACTCCACCATCTGCGAGACCTACGGGCTGGCCAAGGAGGGCGCCCGCCAACACGGCTACACCGGCCAGCGGGGCTATCACCCGCTGCTGGCCGTCGCCGCCGGAACCGGCGACGTGCTGATGGCACGGCTCAGGGAGGGCCGCGCCAACACCGCTCGGGGCGCCGCCCACTTCCTGCGGGAGACCGTGGGGCGGGTGCGCCATGCTGGGGCCAAGGGGCAACTCACGGTGCGGGCCGACAGCGGCTTCTACACCCACGCCGTGGTCGCCGTCTGCCGCAAGACGAAGGTCCGCTTCTCCATCACCATCCGCCAGCGTGCCAGCCTGCGCAATCTCATTGAAGCCATACCCGAGGAGGACTGGACGCCCATCCCCTACTGGATGGACGGCGCCGCCGACGTGGCCGAGACCGCTTACACTCCCTTCAGGAGCAAGCCCGATGCCGCGCCGGTGCGGCTCATCGTCCGGCGGGTGAAGCCCACGCCCGGTTCCCAGCTGGCCCTCTTCGCCAGCTACAGCTATCACGGCTTCATCACCGACCGGGACGGGGATACCCTGGAGCTGGAGGCCGACCACCGCCGCCACGCCGAGGTCGAAAATGCCATCCGAGACCTCAAGTACGGCGTGGGACTCAATCATCTCCCGTCAGGCCGTTTCGCCGCCAACGCCGCCTGGCTGGCCGTCCAGGCGCTGGCGCATAATCTGGCCCGTTGGGCGGCGCGCATCGGTCTGGGCGAGCAACTGGTGACCACCAAGACCCTGCGGCGACGCTTCTTCTCCCTGGCCGGACGGCTCACCCGCTCGGCGCGCAGACTCACTTTGCATCTTCCCCGGGGCTGGCCCTGGGCTGAGCAGGCCACTCTCGCCCTGGCCCGACTGCGAGCCATCCCACTCCCAGCCTGACGGCGCTATCCGCAACCGACCCACCGCATCCAAACTCGCGTCCGCCCGGTCCGCGAGTGCATCCTGTTGCGTCCGGTCTCACTATCACGCGATTCCCAGCCTCCATAGACCGCTCTCGAGGCCCGGTGCGGCTACTGAAAACCCTCTGCGGCGTCACATCGGTCCCAATGGAGCCCAGGCTTTCTCCCTTGTAGGCTCCCTCATCCCAATTTGCCCTGCCTTCACGCCTCCCATCGGTGGATTCGGGTTAAGTTTAGGTCGCGCCGGATTGTCGCTAATTGTGTAAACGGCGGAGGTAAAGTGGACCACGTGGGGGGATCGATCTGCTGACATTTGGCGGTTGAAAATTGCACTGTCCACCACTATCCATCCATAGATTCGAAGTCGAGCCCATGGATGGAGCGATGGATGTACCAGGTGGACTTATATCTGCGGGTTCGCCGGGCGGTGATGGTGGAGGTCGTGAGCATCCGGGAGGCTGCGCGGACGTTCGAGCTTCACCGGGACACCGTGCGCAAGATTCTGGCCTACTCCATCCCGCTGGGCTACCGGCGACAGACCCCGCCCCGGCGCCCCAAGCTGGAGCCCTTCACGGCGTGATCGACCGGATTCTGGGGTCCGGTCGGCATCGCCAGGAAGCAGAGCCATACTGCCAAACGCATCTTTGAGCGGCTGCGCGACGAATACGGGTTTGAAGGCCAGCACACCATCGTCAAGGACTACGTCCGGGAGTGCCGATGGCAGACCCAGGACGCAGCCAGCGAACCCGACACCGGGGATTATGGCGTCATACTACTTACGGGTCGCTCAGACAGTGTGTTTCTGGACGAATTGACCGCAGTGGTCGAGGGCTTCCCTTGCCTCGGGAAGGAAAGATGCGAATGCCTGCCAGACGTGGGGCATGTCGTCCCAGACTTCCAGGGTAACGTCCACGCCGGCCTCCTTGGCCCGGTCGGCTAACCGGAGCGAGTCGTCCAACAGGACTTCAGCGGTGCCCACTTGCACCAGCAATGGCGGCAACCCCTGCAGGTCGGCGTAGTAGGGAGATGCCAAGGGGGTGGTGCGGCTCCGGTCGCCGAGGTAAGCCGCTGCCATCCCTTCGAGCATCTCCTTGTCGATGAGCGGGTCCTCTTCCGCCTTAGTTTCAAAGGTGTCCCCGGTGTGGGCCAGATCGGTCCAGCCGGAATGGGATATTCCGGCTGCCGGGAGGGGGTCGCCGAAGTACTTCAAAGCGACCAACGTGGCGATAGTCAAGCCGCCACCGCACGAGTCGCCACCGATGGCGATGCGGTGGGGAGAGACGCCTTCCGCCAGCAGCCAGCGGTAGGCCGCCACCGAATCCTCGACTGCGGCCGGGAAGGGGTGTTCCGGGGCCAGCCGGTAGTTGAGCCCCAGCACCCGGGCGTCGGACACCCGGGACAGATAGGACAGTGGCGACCGGTGGGTCCGCATTGAACCGATCATGTAGCCCCCGCCGTGCAGGTACATGACCACCCGGTCTTCCGCCACTCCGGGAGTGGAAATCCACTCGGCGGAGACACCTCCCGCTCCCACCTGCTCGAAAACGGCGTCTTTCGGCAGTTCAAATTGGGCGGTGAACTGTTCGTACCAGACTCGGAACTCCTCGACGGTGGTAAAGGCCTGGGTCTCCGCCTTGCCTGCCCGGAACATGGCGATTGCCCGGTCCAATTCTGGTGAGGCCATAATCGAAACCCCCGTTGAAGTTTTTCGTCGTTGCCAGTGACGCGGAGCCCTATCCGGCCTATCCCGGCAACTCCGTGATCGATATCCAGCCAGGCCCGTTGCCCAATGGGACTGTCTCGGACAGGGTCAGCACGCCGGAATCAGGATTGATGCTGAAGATGGCCATTTGGCCCGAGTCTTGGCCGGCCGAGTAGATATACCGGTCGTGAGGCCCCAGGCATAGCGCGTTTGGTCTGGCTTCAGAGGCAACGATGCCGTTGGAGGCCAATTCGCCGGTGCCAGTGTCCACCGTGTAGCAGGCGATGCTGTCGTGGCCCCTGTTCGGCGCGTACAGAAACCTTCCCGACCCGGCGATCTGAATCTGGGAACAGGTGTTCCTCTCGGCAAACCCTTCCGGGGGAAGGGTCGTGATGGTCTGGAAGAGCGACAGCGTTCCCGCAGCGGTGTCCAGGCGGTAGCCGCTCACGCTGCACCCCTGCTCGTTGGAAAAATAGAGGACGTCCAGGGAGGGATGAAAGCAGAAGTGACGAGGCCCCAGGAATTCCTCCGGTTCCACTATGGCCGGAGAGTTGGGGGTAATGTGGCCCGTGTCCTCGTCAAACCTGAATTGCCAGATCTGGTTGGGGCCGTTTCCCGCGATGTGAGGCACGAAAGCATAGCTGTTGGTCGGGTCGGTCTGCATCGCGTGGGCCCCGGTCGCCGTTTCCAACGATACGACGGGTGGATCTCCCACCGACCCGTCATCCCCTATGGGGTGCACCGCCACGCGCGCGCCCTGGTAATAGGACGACAGCACGAACCTGCCTCGGCGGTCCGTGGCTACGTAGACCGGCCACGAATCCAGCGGCACCGACCCCGTCTGCGTGAGGCCTCCGCCGGACTGGTCAATCCGAAAGCTGGTCAATCCAGTGGTTTCCCGGGTGCCGCAATACAGGTGATTGTGGTCGGGGCTGATCGCCAGGGTAAACGGCCCGCCGGGCACGGACACGTCGTGCTGATGAGCGAGACCTCCGGTATCGGGGTCCACGGTAAAGACCGAGATTTTATTGTCCTCCTGGACGGCAACATACATGTAATAGGGCATAGCTCCCTCCTTAATCGGTGCGCGAAGCGAGAAACTCCCGCACCTGTTGGGTACACCATTCCGGGTATATGGCATTGATGCCGTGGCCGAGGCCGGGATAGACCACCAACCGGGAGTCCGGCAACTGCTCGGCCATAAACCGCTGTTGCTCCAAGGTTGAGGTGGGCGATTCCTCTCCCACCAGGAGCAGCGTTGGGGTTTCGACCTCCTTCAAGTAGGGGCTGAAGTCCAAGGTGTCAAGGTATGCCTGGAGACTCCGTCCGATGGTGGAAGAAGTGCGGTCCATTTCAGCGATGTACCACTCGACCAGGCCCTGTGGCGCTACTCGGGTGTCCAGACTGTTGTTGATGGTTGCGGTGGACCAGGCTCCTACACTCCGGCTCAGTGCGGCGTCCCAGTCCCCTCCCCTGCCGGAGCGTTCCCTGCGAGGCAAGCGGCGGGGGGTGTTGCACAGCACCAGCGCCCGGGTCCGCCGGGGGTATTTGTGGGCGAAATTCAGCCCAAGGATGCCCCCGAAGGATTCTCCCACATACACCACATCGTCTATCCCCAGGTGGTCCAGGATGCTTACCAGGTCATCAACGAAGGTGTCCAGGGAAGGCTCGTATTGGTCCTCGTCAATGATGGACTCGCCCATTCCCCTCATGTCGGGACGCAGGATGCGAAATTCACGGGACAGCAATGGCACCCAGTTGCACCAGAACTTGCCGCTCCGGGAGAACCCATGCTGCAACAGCATCGTCGGCGCGGACCGCCACGGATCGGTGAAATCGTCGTCGTAATAGTGGAGTTCCACGCCGGGGCCGACGCCCAGAAAGGCCATAGCTGCGCCCCCGAAGCTTTAGAGTCCAGTATAAGGCAGTGATAGGTTTAGCCCCAATCCACCGAAGAGATGAGGGTCGCGGCGTGGTGAATGGGTAAGAAAGTGCTCCTTTGCATCTGGGATAATGGTTTTCGAGAGAGGAAACCGACCAGAAACAAGGAGCACCCAACAGATGCCACCACTTGAGCACCCCGACCGCATCCAAATCGCCTTCGACGACCACCGCTTGGTCAACAATGCCGGGCTGCTTCTTCCGGCCACCCTGGCCCAGCACGTGGGCCTGCGTGAACTCGTTGACCGTCACCTTGACCTCGGGTATGCGCCGGGGCGGGCGAACGCGGGAGACAAGATGCTGACGCTGGTGGCCTCGGCGCCGGCGGGCGGCGATTGCATTGACGACGCCGATGCGCTGCGTGCGGGGCGGACCTCCTCGGTGCTGGGGTGCATGGTCAAAGCGCCCTCCACCCCCCGCTTTCGCGAGGGCAGGCTCTGGGGACGTTCCCGCGCAGCTTCCGGTGGGGCCATGTCCGCCAGCTGGACCGGGTGAGCCGGGAACTGCCGGCCCGGGCCTGGGCCGCCGGCGCCGGACCCGGCGACGGGCCGCTGACCATCGACCTGGACTCCACCATCTGCGAGACCTACGGGCTGGCCAAGGAGGGGGCGCGACACCATGGCTACACTGGCAAGCGAGGCTATCACCCGCTGCTGGCCGTGGCCGCCGGAACCGGCGACGTGCTGATGTCCCGGCTGCGCGAGGGCCGCGCCAACACCGCTCGGGGCGCCGCCCACTTCCTGCGGGAGACCGTGGGGCGGGTGCGCCATGCCGGGGCCAAGGGGCAACTCACGGTGCGGACCGACAGCGGCTTCTACACCCACGCCGTGGTCGCCGTCTTTCGCAAGACGAAGGTCCGCTTCTCCATCACCATCCGCCAGCGTGCCAACCTGCGCAATCTCATTGAAGCCATACCCGAGAAGCCATACCCGAGGCGGACTGGACGCCCATCCCTTATTGGATGGACGGCGCCGCCGACGTGGCCGAGACCGCTTACACTCCCTTCAGGAGCAAGCCCGATGCCGCGCCGGTGCGGCTCATCGTCCGGCGGGTGAAGCCCACGCCCGGTTCCCAGCTGGCCCTCTTCGCCAGCTACAGCTATCACGGCTTCATCACCGACCGGGACGGGGATACCCTGGAGCTGGAGGCCGACCACCGCCGCCACGCCGAGGTCGAAAATGCCATCCGAGACCTCAAGTACGGCGTGGGACTCAATCATCTCCCGTCAGGCCGTTTCGCCGCCAACGCCGCCTGGCTGGCCGTCCAGGTGCTGGCGCATAATCTGGCCCGTTGGGCGGCGCGCATCGGTCTGGGCGGGCAACTGGTGACCACCAAGACCCTGCGGCGACGCTTCTTCTCCCTGGCCGGACGGCTTACCCGCTCGGCGCGCAGACTCACTTTGCATCTTCCCCGGGGCTGGCCCTGGGCTGAGCAGGCCACTCTCGCCCTGGCCCGACTGCGAGCCATCCCACTCCCAGCCTGACGGCGCTATCCGCAACCGACCCACCGCATCCAAACTCGCGTCCGCCCGGTCCGCGAGTGCATCCTGTTGCGTCCGGTCTCACTATCACGCGATTCCCAGCCTCCATAGACCGCTCTCGAGGCCCGGTGCGGCTACTGAAAACCCTCTGCGGCGTCACATCGGTCCCAATGGAGCCCAGGCTTTCTCCCTTGTAGGCTCCCTCATCCCAATTTGCCCTGCCTTCACGCCTCCCATCGGTGGATTCGGGCTAAAGCCGCCAAGACCTGCTGTTGAGTCAGCCATTTTCCCAACTCCATGTGACGAACCGGTGACATTTAAGGGGATAACTCAATCTATCTCATCGCTATCGATCTTTCCGGGTAGTCGGAGACTATGGCGATGACGCCGCCTGTCGCCGGCACCCGATGGGGGCGCTCTGAAGATGCGCGGTTCATTCGACGCCCACCTCAGGCGCGACGGTGGCCTGAAGCCGCAGCCCCAGAGCATGCACCACCTTCAGAACGGTGGCGAACTCTGGATTGCCGTCGGCGGACAGAGACTTGTAAAGGCTCTCCCTTCCCAGACCCGTCTCCTGGGCCACCAACGCCATTCTCCGGGCCCGGGCGATATCCCCCAAGGTCGCCATGATCAGACCCAGGTCGCCCTCCTCCAGCGCTGCGCTGAGGTAGGCGGCCATGTCCTCCTCGGTTTCCAGATGCTCCGCCGGGTCCCACGGTCTCGTCGGCGTCTTTTCCATGTTCGCCCCTCCTACAATCCCCGGGCCAGTTGCAGAGCCCTTCGTATGTCCCGCTCCTGGCTGTCCTTGTCGCCTCCGGCCAGGAGAACGATCAGGGCCTCGCCTCGTTGTACAAAGTAGACCCGGTATCCCGGCCCGTAGTCGATACGGATCTCGGACACTCCTTCGCCCACCGGCCTCACGTCCCCAGGATTACCCAGGGAGAGCCGCCGGATGCGGTTGTCGATTCGCGCCCTTGCGTGCCGGTCCCTAAGACCCCTGAACCAACGGGCGTAGACTTCGGTCTGGCGAATCTCAATCATCACCCCAATTGTAGGCCACAGGATACTGAGAATGCAAGGGGCGGAGGTTAACGACTAGACATAGTTTTGCTAATAAACATTAACTAGTACTCAGTCAACGGTAAAATCGGAAGGGTAAAGGCGGTGTAGTTTGGTTCGTGCGTCCCGGGTGTTGAAGCGCCAGTTGATGGTGGCTCTGGCGTTGTTGCGCTCCGTGACCAGGGCGTCTACTTCCCTCCTTAAGGCCTCCTCGCCGGAGAGCCGCTGCTTCAGGCAGGAGCGGGACAGCACGCTGAACTCGATCTCCGCCATCCCTTCGACAAGCTCAGGACAGGATTCAGCCAACTCCCGTGCTTGGGGGTGTAGTGGAACTCCAGCCGCCTGGCAATCCTCCGGGCTTCCTCAGCCGGGAAAGTCTCGTACAGCGATGCCCGGCGATGGGTGTTCAGATTGTCCAAGACGACCCTTACCACCTCGGCTTCGGGGTAGGCTTCATCCACCAGCCAGCGCATCCGGTGGGCGAAGTCTTGCATCGTGCGCCGCTCGGTCACTGCCACATGCCGCCAGCCCGCCAACGGCTCACAGGCCAAGAAGAGGTTGCGGGTACCCTCCCTGCGGTATTCGTAGTCCTGGCGCAGCGGACGTCCCGGCCGGGGCGGGAGCGGCGGCCGGGTCTCGGCCAGCAACTGGGTGGATGTCTCGTCAAAGCAGACCACCGGACGTTGGGGATCAGGAGGTTCGGCGTAGAGATCCAGGACATCCTCCATGTTAGCCACAAATTCCGCGCTCACCTTGGGAATGCACCACTCCTTCTTCTGCCACGGCTTGAGAGTGTTTTTTTGAGACGCTTTCGGATTCCCTCATGGGACATGGAGGACGCCAGCCCCAACTCCACCACCTTCCCGGCCAACAGGCGCAAAGTCCAGTGGCTGTGCCCTTCCGGCGGCGGGCTGCAGGCCAGGGCGATGAGGTGGGCTTCGCCCCGGTCGTCCAGCTTCCGGGGCCGGTTGGCCTGGGGACGGTCCCGCAAAACCTTCTCCAACCCTTCTTCGGCAAAGCGCTGCTTGACCCGGTATACCGTGCTCAGGGCCACATCCAAAGCTTCGGCCACTTGGGGCGCGGCCCAACCGTCGCCGCTCTTTAGGAGAATCCGCGCTCTAGCGGTCACTCGGGCTGAGTTTTTGCCAACCCGGACCAGTCGTTGGAGCTCTTCCCGTTGTTCCTGTGCCAGCCGCACCGCGTATTTGTCCTTGACCATCACTTCTACCCCCGCCATCAACACTTCCCACCAGCCAAGATAGCTCAATTGGCCCCTTTCTTAAACAAATCCCAAGCCTAAGTTGACTGAGTACTAGTAGTCAGTCAACGGTGGAATCAAAAGGGTAAAGGCGGTGAAGTTTGGTTCGGGCGTCCCGGTGTTGAACCGCCAGTTGATGGTGGCTCGGGCGGCGTTGCGTTCCTTAACCAGAGCTTGGACTTCCCGTTGGAGCGCCTCCTGGTCGGGGAGCCGCTGTTTCAAGCAGGAGCAGGACAGTACACTGAACTCAATCTCGGCCATGTTCAACCAACTTCCATGCTTGGGGGTATAGTGGAACTCCAGCCGCTTGGCAATCCGCCGGGCCTCTGCCGCCGGGAACGTCTCGTACAGGGACGCCGGACGATGAGTGTTCAGGTTGTCCATGACCACCCGCACCACCGGGGTCTCCGGGTAAGCTTCGTCCACCAGCCACCGCATCTGATGGGCGAAGTCTTGCATGGTGCGCCGCTGGGTCACCGCCACCTGCCGCCAGCCCGTCAACGGCTCACAGGCCAGGAACAGGTTGCGGGTACCCTCCCTGCGGTACTCGTAGTCCTGCCGCAGCGGAAGTCCCGGCCGGGGCGGCAGAGAGGGGCGGGTCTCCGCCAACAACTGGGTGGAGGTCTCATCAAAGCAGACTACCGGCCTCTGGGGGTCATACGGTTCGGCGTACAGGTCCAGCGTGTCCTCCATGTTAGCCACAAATTCCGCGCTCACCTTGGGGATGCACCACTCCTTCTTCTGCCACGGCTTAAGAGCGTTTTTTTGAGCCGCTTACGCACTCCCTCATGGGACATGGAGGACGCCAACCCCAATTCCACCACCTTCCCGGCCAGCAGGCGCAGGGTCCAGTGGTCATGGCCCTCCGGCGCTGGGCTGCAGGCCAAAGCCTGCCCCCGGCCACGACCGGGGGGCGACCAGGTGCGCCTCGCCCCGGTCATCCAACTTCCGATGCCGGTTGGCCTGGGGCCGGTCCCGCAGGGCCCTCGCCAACCCCTCCCCAGCAAAGCGCTGCTTGATCCGATACACGGTGCCCAGCGCCACATCCAGGGCTTCCGCCACCTGGGGAGCTGCCCAACCATCGTCGCTCTTGAGCAGAATCCGCGCTCGGGCGGTCACTCGGGCGGAGCTTTTCCCCACCCGAATCAAATGCTGGAGTTCTTCCCGTTGTTCCGGCTGCAGCCGCACTGCGTACTTGTCCCTGACCATCACTGCCACCCCCGCCATCAACACTTTCCACCAGGCACGATTGCTTAATTGGTCGATTTATTAAACAATTGCTGAAACCAAGTTGACTGAGTACTAGGGCATGTTGACATTTGGATACAATGGAAATATGTCAAGACTTGAACTCTCTGAAGACCAGTGGACCAAGATTCTCCAGTTCTTGCGTGGCCGCACTGATTTGTACGTCGGTCAGGAAGCGGAATGCCGGCGTTTCATAGAAGCCGTTCCGTGGGTGGACCGTTCCGGCGCCCAATGGAGGCTCCTCCCCTCCGAGTATGGAAATTGGAACAGCGTCTACAAGAGATTCGCCCGTTGGGCCGACCGGGGAATCCGGGAACTGTTGCATCGGCATTTGGCCGGCGACCCGGATATGGAGTACCTTATCATAGACGGCACAGTGGTTCGGGCCCATCCCTGTGCCGCCGGAGCACCCCCCAAAAAGGTGGCCGGGAGTCTCAGGCCTTGGGACGGAGCCGGGGCGGGTTCAGCACTAAGGTCCATGTGACAGTGGATAGCCTGGGCAATCCCTTGCGGTTCATCCTGACCGGGGGCCAAGAGCACGACGTCACCCAGGCCAAGGGGCTGATAGCCGATTATGCTGGTGGGTACGTGATTGCCGACAAGGGATATGATTCCCAAGGGTTCCGTCAGCACATCCCGGACCGGAACATGAGTCCGGTCATTCCTCCGCGCTCCAACCGGAAAGAACCCCAAGCCTACGATGCCCACCTATACCGGGAGCGTCATCTGGTCGAATGCTTCATCAACAAGATAAAACACTATCGCCGGATATTCTCCCGGTTTGAGAAGCTGGACATCAGATATCCGGGCTTCCTTCATTTCACCGCTGCTCTCATTTGGCTACGCTGAAATGTCAACACGGCCTAATACTACAATACGTTCTATGCCATACATACCAGGCCGCAAGGCCGCGGTACAACTTGGGATCCACCAAAACACTCTGAGGCGGTACTCGGATGAAGGCCGGATACAGACAATCAGAACAGCATCGGGACAACGCCGGTACGACGTTGACGCCTTCGTGCGCGAATCCGCCGACGCTGTCGTCGTCTGTTACTGCCGGGTCAGCAGCGCCAAGCAAAAGGAAGACTTGGTCCGGCAAGTCTGCTTCATGCGAGAAAGATACCCCAACGCCGAAATCGTGTCCGACATCGGCGGAGGACTCAACTTCCGTCGAAAAGGACTTGTTTCCATACTGGAGCGACTTCACCGAGGCGATAAGCTCCGAATTGTGGTTGCCCATCGAGACAGGCTTGCCCGGTTCGGATTCGAGCTCATCCAGTGGCTTGCCGAACAGAACGGCGGCGGGATCCTGGTTCTCAACAACGCGGATTACAGCCCCGAACAGGAACTCACCCAGGATATTCTCGCCATCCTCCACACTTTCAGTTGCCGGCTTCACGGCCTGCGCCGGTGCAAAAACGCGATCAAGGCGGATTCGGGTTTATCCGGCGAAAGCGCAACGCGAGACACTCAGGCTGTGGTTTGACGCCGCCCGGTGGTGTTACAACGAGACCATAGCCCGGCTGAAGCGGACCGGGGAAGCCGCCAACTGGAAAGCAATCAAAACAGACATCATCCACGCCGTCCCTGACCGCCTGAAAGCTGCCCCGTATCAGGTTCGCAGTATTGGGGTCCGTGACGCCTGCCGGGCTATGTCCGAAGTCAAGCGCCGCAACCTGCAACTGAAAGCAGCCAAGGACCACGGCCTCCGCCTCGAGGATGACTGGCACCAAGCCAAATTTCGCAGTCGGAAGGCTCCCCGCCAGGGCTGTTTCATTCCGGCCAGCGCCGTCACAGAGTTCGGCGCGTATTACACTCTTCTGGGCAAGCTGAGAATGTCCGAGAGGTTGCCTGCAGGCCATGGCGACAGCCGCTTAACCCGGCACAACGGCCAGTATCACCTGGTAGTCACCTGTCCGGCGCAACGATGCGTTAGCGAGACCCAAGCGCGCGTCGTTGCGCTGGACCCGGGCATCCGGTCATTCCTGACCTGGCTCTCTGAAACCGACGCCGGCCACATAGCTCCCGGAGCCTTCGGCAAAATTCAACGCCTCTGCGCCCACCTGGACGCCCTGCTATCCCGCGCAAAGCTGGAACGGCGCCGGTTAGCTAAGCGCAACAAGTACCAAGCCGTCAACCGAATGCGAGTGCGAATCGGAAACCTGGTTGACGAGCTTCACCATCAGGCTGCCCGGTGGCTGGTAGACAACTTCGACATCATCCTGTTGCCCACCTTTGAGACCTCGGATATGGTCCAGCGTGGAGCGCGAAAGCTGCGCTCGAAGTCCGCCCGTTCTCTGTTGACCTACGCGCACTACAGGTTCCAGCAATTCCTGGCTTGGAAAGCCTGGCAGTCGGGCAAAGACGTGCTGCTGGTCAACGAAGCCTACACCAGCAAGACGTGCAGCTGGAATGGCGAGATCATCCCGAACCTGGGCGGCCGCCGGGTAGTGGCCGGTTCCGATGGCGTCCGGGTGAACCGGGATATAAACGGCGCCCGCGGGATCTTCCTGCGGGCTTTGGCAGATATGCCCGTCCTGCGCGAAGCTGCACAGGAACGCATCGGCAACTACGCAGATAGCGTTAGTTAGCGAAAAAGTATCGGAGCCTCATACTTGGAAAAGCGTATGTCCGTGGTGCTGTCGGGACAGGTGATATTGGAGCAGGCCACGCCGGAGTATCTGGCAAGATTCGACTCCTATCCGGGAAACCCCAGCAATCTGGACCTCGGGATTACCGGCTATTTGAAGCGGTCTTCTCTCAAGGAAGGTCTGTTTGTAGGCGTGGAGGCCAAGGTAGATGAAACATTCGGGGGTACGGTGAAGAGCAGATACTCCTCGGCCATGAAGACACGGGAGGCCGGGAAGAACACAAACGCGCCGGAGAGAGTGAAAGGTCTGCTGTCCAATTATTTCTCGGTCGAGGACTTGCCATGCTCGTCCAAGTTCGCAGGCATCCGCTATCAACTATTGACTGGAACCGCCGGGACGGTTGCCACACCTTACGACGTCTGCGTGTTCTACATCCTGGTTTTCCGGACTTCACTCTACAATGAGCGAAAGGGGTTGGCAACTGCTGACAATTTAGCATATAGTAGTTGATTATGGACGTGGTTAGTCGTCGCATCAGTCTCACCGCTTGGGGCCGCCTTTACGGTTTTGACAAGGCCACCACGGCTCGAATGCACCATGCCGGGAAGCTGCCTCCGGAACTACAGGTAGAGCAGTTGCCCAGCGGACGCTACTACGTGGTGGTGCCTCCTGCAAACGATGGGCGTTGCGTGGTGTATGCCCGGGTCTCCTCTGGGGACCAGAAAGATGACCTGGACCGGCAGGTGGGCCGGGTCGTGGAATGGGCGACCCAGCAGGGTTATCGTCCGGACGAGGTGGTCAAGGAGATCGGGGCCGGCCTCAATGGCAACCGGCGCGGCTTGCGGCGGCTGGTGTCGGACCACACGGTAGGGACGATAGTGGTGGAGCACCGTGAGCGATTGAGCCGTTTCGGTTTTGAGTACGTGGAAGCGGCGCTGGCCGGTCGTGGAGCCCGCATTCTGGTGATGGAAGAAGGTGAACTGGAGGATGATCTGGTGAGGGACGTGACCGAGGTGATGACCTCGCTTTGTGCCCGGCTTTACGGGAGAGGTTCGGCCCGTCGCCGTGCGGAGCGGGCCCTGGCGGCAGCGCAGGAGGGCTGATGCGGCACCCTGGCACATATCAGATATCAGACGCGCATTTCCGGTTACGAGTGCCGTGATCGGGGGTCAGGGGATGCTGCGCTGTCGGCATATACCGAGCTGTACGGCCGAGTGCAGCGGAAGCTGTTCTCTAATGTCGCGGCTGGAAAATCAGCGGCCTCGTTGAAGACAGGGTATCTGGAGCGGTACAGGATACCTGCTCGTATGTTCAACGGGGTGCGGGTGTCGCTGGAGGGCAAGGTGGCGTCCGTCAGGGAGCAGCAGAAGCTGCGGCTGGACGGCCTGCAACGGCGGATTGCACGGGCCGAGCAGCAGATCGCCGATGTCGCCGAACATGGTTGGCTCGATCAGGTTCATCAGAAGAAACGGCGGTTGGCCAATCTGCGGCACAGGCTGGTGGCATTGGAAGCTGACATTACGGCGGGCCGAGTGCGGCTGTGCTTCGGGTCGAAGCGGTTGTGGCGGAAGCAGCACAATCTTGGGGCCAACGGCTACGCCAGCCATCAGGAATGGCTCAAGGATTGGCAGGAAGCCCGCAGCGATGAGTTCTTCGTGCTGGGCAGCAGGGATGAGACTGCCGGGTGCCAGCTGTGCGTTGCCAGCGTCGCTGACGACGGGACCCTTACCCTCAGGCTCCGGATGCCCTATTCCTTACTGGGTGAGCATGGGAAGTATCTGACCATCGGAGGCGTGCGGTTTGCCTACGGCCATGAGCACTTGCTGGCGGCCTTGGACAGCAATGTTGAGTACGCTCGTTACCGGCGTGAGCATGGGGAGAAGGCGGCCAGGGCGACCTCTCTGGGTCAGGCCATCAGCTACCGGTTCAAGCGGGACGGCAAAGGCTGGCGGGTGTTCGCCACCACCGGCATGATGGACGTGCCGGTGGTTACGGACAAAGGTCGCGGCGCCATCGGCGTGGACCTCAATGCCGGCCACCTGGCGGTGGCCGAGACCGACGTCTCGAGCAACCCGGTCAAGTCTTTCAGCGTGCCGCTGGTGACCTACGGGAAGTCCCGGCGCCAGGCGGAGGCATTGATTGGAGACGCAGTCGCCAGCGTGGTGGCCTACGCCCGCGAAGTGGGCAAGCCCATCTTGATTGAGCAGCTCGATTTTCGGCAGAAGAAGGCCGTCCTGGAGGGCGAGAGCCGCAGGTACAGCCGGATGCTGTCCAGCTTCAGCTACGGGAAGATCAAGGCGTTCTTCCTCTCTCGCGGCTACCGGGAGGGAGTTGAGGTACATCAGGTCAACCCGGCCTTCAGTTCGGTGATCGGCCGGGTGAAGTTCATGGAGCGTTACGGGCTCAGCGTCCACCAGGCGGCGGCCCTGGTGCTGGCCCGGCGTTTGCTCGGCTGTTCCGAGCGCATCCCGCGCCGGCAGGTGTGTCCTGTCGGCAATGGCGTCCACGTCGCCTTCACCGTACCTGCAAGGAAGCGAGTGAAGCACGTGTGGACGTACTGGGGAGCGATCTCCGGGCAGCTGAGACCGGCGCTTGCAGCGCAGCACTGGCTGGGAAAGCGGCGACGCAGAACCAATCCGGTTCAGGCTATCTTGCGGGTTGAGGCCCGCGGAGTGGCTTGAGCGGGGACCTGCTCGGTGTTCCCGGGTGAGATTCCCGGGCGGAGCCGTCTTGCACTGTTGGGGCGGCGGCGCGGCACTGACCGCGTCTTCCGGAATGGATGATGGTGGTCTTGTAACCAAAGTCAACCATTTTTACAACGGCTTGGGGGAGCAGGGAGAACTCCTGAGGGATACCTACATCGCCCCGGCTATTCTCGACCGGTTGCGGCGCCACAGCCACGTGCTGGACATCCGCAGCCAGAGCTACCGGCTCACGGAGAGAGGCGGGCGGAGATGTTCCCGTCTCAGCAACAACTCCAACTCAGCACCGAAGAAGGCCGGCGACAACTGCCCAGAATAACCACATCGCAGTGCATCAACACTATGGCCGGGTCAATTCCAATTTGACATTGACGAAGACTCCCCGATTTACCCTGACCGGCCCCGGCCGCGCCTCTCCGGTGGCCTGCTGCCCGTCAGGGAAACCGGGTTGCACGGATGGCAGCTGACCCCTCTAACGGGAACGGCGGGAAATCCCCGGGTCTCAGGAAATTCCTGACCGGGCCAACCGGCCATGTCCCTGACCGGTGCAGCCGTCTTTGCCAATGGGAGCGCCTGCCGCATCGGTCCAGCCCGCAAATTCGCCACGCTCCCCAACGTACACGGTGCTTCTACCGAAATGACAAAACCCGACTGAAAGTAGGAGGTGGACAATATAAGAAAGAACGAGGCCCCAGGCCGGGCCTACCAAAGGAGAACGTCATGAGTACGACGCCCCATTCACCTCCACAGACCGCCATGTTCCCCGGAGATCGACCTGCTGCACCTGAAACTGTCGATGTCCAGCCCCTCGAGCCAGTCCTTCCCACCGACGGTGACTCCACGAACCCACGACATGAGACTACAGCCCAAGCTGGCATGGGAGAGTTCAACAGCTACGACGGACGGGGGATGCCGCCACTGGCCGAGCACACGCTGACCGACACCCACTCCTGTGCCCGGTTGCTTTCCACCTTTGCCGACTGCCTGGTCGTGGCCGACACCCCAGGCGCTGGCGCCGACCCACTGCTCTACGTAGTGGACCCTGCCACCGGCCTGGTAAGCTCTGCCCGCAGCCAAATGCAGGCCCTGTCAATGCAGGTCGCTGACGATTTGGTGGTCAACTACGGCCATCTTGTGGAAGCAGGACAGCCGGCGGAAGCCGAAACCCATGCGCTGGATAACCCGCCAGTGTTGCCATCGAAAACAGCCATCATCAACCACGCCCGGGGCCTGCGCTCGGCCCGGGCGGCGGACCGGCACCAGAAGGTGGCCGGGGGCGTCGTGGAGCACGACCTGCGGACTGGAGGGAGCCTGGCATCCCGGCTGACGGTGCTGCCGCACGAGGCATTGGACGCAGACATGTCAGTCATCGGCACTCCTCAGGGCGTCCTTGACATCCGGTCCCTTCGGATTCTAACACCTGGAGAAGGAGGCACACGTTTCATCAGCCGGAGCACCGGGGTGGAATACCATAGGGATGCAAGGGACCCTCACGTGGACCGGATCCTTCCCTCGCCATCGGAGGTGGACCACCAGAGTCGGGTTGCATTCATCATGAGGTGGTTGGGCTGGCACATCACCCATCCGCCCAAGCGCGACTTCCTGGGCTTGATCTCAGAGGGGAACTCCGGAAAGACCACGCTCATAAACGCCATCCTGGCCGGGCTGGGGGACTACGTACAGGTCATCCGCCCCGAGGCGCTGGCCGCCGGCCGGGATACCGGCAGTGGGCATCCGGGTGCCCATAATGACGAACTCCTACGCTTTGGCGGAGGTCGCCGTCTCGTGGTCGTAATGGAGGCGAGGCGCAGCTCCCGGGAGTTGCTCAATCGGGCAACCGGCGGCGACCCCTTCCCCACCCGCCCAATTCGCCGCGCCGCCGTACAGGTCACCGTCACCGCCGGCCTCGCCATAGTCGGTAATCGCCCCGGCGCGGGGCAGAGCACAGGAGCGGTCCTGGGCATCGGCGGCGATGACGAGGTCTCGGCCGCCCTGCGAGACCGGGCGCGGATCGTCAGGCTGCCGCGCCGCGGGGCGGGTGAGGATAGCCCTCCGGACAACGGGGAACTGGCTGGCGCTGCCCACCCGCTCACCCGGACGAAAACCTTCCGGGAGGCTGCCCTTGCCAGGCTGGTGGAATGGGCGGTGGTGATGATGGACCCGCCGGACCCGCCGGACCCGCCGGACCCCACGCCGGAAATGGTGAGGGACCAAGGCCATCAGGTATCCGCCGAGCGTCCCCTTTGGGTCAGGGAGTTCGTGCCATTCATTCTGACCACGGACCCCAAGAGGGCGATCTTGGAGGATTCGGAGGAGGGTCAGGGTGTCCTCCGTCGTGCCGATACCTACAGCGTGTACCAATCCTACCTGGTCTGGCACGAAGCCAATGGTGACGGCCCCCCTGCGACTAGGCGGGCCGTCACCGATGCCCTGCCCCACCACTACCGGGGACTCGGTGATGTGGCGCGTGAGGGGAAAATCGCCGTGGAGGCCGGTGCGCGGCGGCACAAGACTGTCTTTTTTGACGGTTACTATCTCTGTGACCCAGACGGGGACGGTCTATAGCATCCAACGGACGCCGCACCCAGGAGTGGAATAAAGCCCATGTCGAGTTCTGGGGGACAACGGGACAAAGGGACAGCCCCATTGGGTGGTCCTCGCCGCACGGGCGGTGCCCCTCTCCACGGCCTGCCGGGAGAGGTAGGAAACCCACACAGCACCAACAGGCGGGATCCACCGGTGGACTACGCTCACCACTCGCACCGGCACCACCGCCCCGCATGGACGGGGACCAGGACCTAAGGCCGGTGCCCCATGTGCATACACCGTGCCGGGACGCGCCGCCACCGGGCGGATAGTGCAACATCTGTCGTTGTCCGGCGAATAGGTCAGCGTTAATTGACCAGGGAAAATGTCCATCGGCGCTCTCCGGGATGGGTTCAGCCGCTGGTTCTTCCGGCTTGAGGCGAGGGCGATTGGCCGGTGGGCTCAGAGCATGAGCATACCGGCGCACTTTGTTCCTGGAGATGCCCAGTTCCCGGGCGATGCCGCGCAAGGAAGTGCCCTGCAGCTTGGCGTGTTGCACCGCCTTCCAGAGGGCCTGCTGACGCGGCGTCGGCACGGGCTTCCTGGGTTGAGTGGGTGCCGTTTCAAGCGTTAAATCGGTGTCCCTGTCGTAGTCCCAGGACGTTTCCAGGGATGCCAGTTTCTGCAATTGAGGCCGGGTGAGTCAGTGCTTCACCAGACGGTCCAAGGTCTGTCCGAGTTCGGGGGTGGATGCAAGACTGCCGGAAGCTGCCCGCAGCGTTCCCGGCCTCTTTGGCGCCTACCGGAAGGGGATAGTTTTGCCCGAATGCTGTGCTCGAAGCCGGCCGTCAGGCAACTCCAGGACCTCGATCCGAGTGCCGGCATAGGTGGGCCTGTCCTCCCCGGGCAGCAGTTGTAAGGTACGCCACTGGTACTTCACGGTGTTGTCCCGGGCCACCCGGCGGGTGTGCTTGAAGCAGAGAATATCGGCGATGTTCACGCCGGGGCCCACCGGCCGGTAGGCTGCCTCGGGCTGCTCTGGCGATATGCCGAACCGGGCGTTGAATCTGGGCAGGAACTCCCGGAGCACTTCGTTGGCCTCCTGGATGGTGACGGTGCCTGCCAAGCGCAGTTCGGTCACCGGACGGTCCTGGAAGGTCCCCGCCACCCGCTCCACGCGGCCCTTGGCCTGGGGTGAGCGGGCGAAGACCTGCCGGATGCCCAGCTTCTGCATGGCACGGGTGAAATGGGTGGACTCGGTTGGCTGAGGTACGTGCCTGGGATGCCCCGAGAACTTGAAGACGCCGTGGCGGTCGCTGTGGAGAGCCAGGGGAATCCCCCAGTGCCGGGTCAGGCCTTCCATGAAGATGAAATAGCCCCGGGTGTCTTCCGATTGCCGGAATACGGCGTTGGCCACGACGCCCGTGGCGTCATCCACCGCCCAGGAGCAGCACGAACCGCGGTCCCTTGTCCTCCAGCCATGGGTGACGGCTACCGTCGATCTGGACCAGCATACCCTCCTGGGGTATTCGTTCCCGGCGGACCCGGTGTTTGGGCGGACGCCGCTGGTGGGGGCTGGGCAAGCCGGCCTTGGTCAGGATCCGGCGCACCGTCTGGCGGCTGACGTTCATGCCTTCCAGTTCACGCAGCAACTCGGCCAGGTGGGTGTGATTGGCTCCGGAATAACGGGTTCCGGCCAGGGTCACGACGGCAGCCACGGTGGCATCAGAAACGGTGTTGGTGGGACGGTGGCCCCGGTTCCCATAGGCCAGGGCGGGGGCGCCCTCATTACGGTAGGCCGCCAGGATGCGCCAGGCATGGCGCTCGGTCACTCCCAGAATTTCGGCTGCCTGGGTAATCGGTAATTGGTGTTCCAGAACGTTGTTCAACACCTGAAGTCTTGCCTGTTCTCGTTGGTTCAATGTCACGTCCTTCATGGGACAGACATTTTCCCTGGCCCGTTAGTTGCTGACAGTATCGTAGAGCGTCAACATAATTTTCGGCTCATTTCTGGCTTGGAATTGACATGGGCTCCTGGTCGCCACCTTCCGTCCTTCTGTTCGGCGAGCGTTGCCGCTTATGCAAGAGTGAGCAAAGCTACTGTTGACGCTCCACGGCTGTAGCACACGGGAATTCTCCAGATTTGGACAGTCTCCGCCGGGTCGAGTCAGGCCCTTCCGTACCAGTTCTCCAGGGTGGCCGCTCCGAGCCGGCGGGGCATGACCCACGGCAACCGGCCTGGGTGGCAATCGTTATAGTCCCACTGTGCCGGCCCCAGCAACGCCTTTCTGATCGTGTGCCATCTGTCAGGCATCCTGGGTTGCACAGGGGGAACCGCCCCCGGCGGGCACGGCGGCAACTCCCTCAGGTCCGGTAAGATTCTGACCGGACCAACTGCCCACGTCCGTGGCCGGAGACCTCAGACCGTGCGCGTCAGCGCACATCGGAATGACCCCATCCAGCCGGCGCCCTTGTCCCTGAGACGGTGGGCGCCGGCCTTTGCGTCCCCGTCGAGCAGACGGTTTCAGACCTGGCGGTGGACCCCCCGCCGGGTGTTGACACGTCCCATGCGTGCCGGGGGACACGGCAGTCATCGACACTTAATCACATTCCCGGCCTGCAGCCGGCATCCCTCACCCTGGCCGCCATCACCCGGCCCATTGCCGCGGAGCAACGGCCGCTTCCCCCGGACCCAACGGTCAAGACACAGATACCCGGAGATACGACATGGAACCAGAACAACCGACCGGGAAACTCGGCCCCTGCCCCAAGTGCGGCGGAACCCTGGCCTGCGGGGAGGACCGGTACGGCCCCTACGTCACGTGCCTGCACTGCGGAAAACTCTTCGACCTGCTGGCTGCCCCGCATGGCGTGCCCCCGGAGAAACCGGACTTCCCTCCATCCCGCACGGTGCGAAACCGCGGGAGGCTGACCGGGCCCATGACCCGGGACCGCCGGGAGATGTACCGGGAGTGGTGCGCCGTCATCCGGAAGGAGGGACTGACGGTCAACCAGGCTGCAGAGCGGTTCGGCGTCAGCTATGGCACTATCTACCGGATCCTCCACCGGTACAAGCCCGAGCCCGGTCAACCCTGGGAACCCGGCTAGGCGAACGGCATCGACACCGGAAGAGACATGGGCTGCCTCAGCAGCGTCGCCGCGTTCACAGACCACGATGATGAGTTTGGAAATCTTCGGATCCGGGCCCACGCTACTCCACAATCGGTGACGGCGCCGTGTCCCCGCGTCACGGCTTCCCGAAGCGGCCCCCGAACGCCCGAAGGCCTTGGATTGAACCGGTAATCTGAGTAACAAATGATAACAGTGGCAAGTAGCAATTACATACGCCTGTCGCAATGGGCGGCCCAGCATGGCATGCACCGCATGACGGCGTGGCGACACTACAGCGCCGGCGCCCTGCCGCGGGAACTCCAGCCCAAGAAGACCGGCAACATCATCTACGTCCTTACCAATCCCGATGCTCCGGCTGGACGGACCGTGGGCTATGCCCGGGTGAGCAGCGCCGAGCGGAAGCCACACCTGGAGAACCAGGCCAACCGCCTGTGGGCCCATGCCGGAGAGAACGGCATCCCGCTTGACGAAGTGGTTTCTGATATCGCCAGCGGGCTGAACGACCGCAGGCCCAAGCTGCCCAAGCTGCTGGGGGCCCCCGCAGTGCATACTGTGGTCGTAGAGCATCGGGAACGATTGGCCCGATTTGGTGCCGGCACGGTAGACGTAATGCTGCAGGCGCGCGGAGGCGCGCTGATAGTGATTGACGACGCCGAGGCGCCCGACGATCCGGTGCGGGACATGACCGGGATCCTGACCTGCTTCTGCGCCCGTCTGTACGGCAAACGCTCCGCCGCCAACCGGGAGCGGAGGGCGATGGAGGTGGTCAGTGGCTGAGTTGCCGGGCAAGAAGCGCAAGCAACCCAGTTCATGCCCTGAAGGTTGGGTGCCGGCCGCCATCGTGGTGCAAGCGGAACTCACCCACCGGCAGGAACGGCACGCCCGGCGCTGCGTGGGCATCGCCCGCTTCGTGTACAACCGCATGGTGGCCAACGACCAAGCCAGCCGTGCTGTGGACGTATGGCTCACGCCCCACGAACTGGAGAAGGAGTTCAACGCCGCCAAGCGGCTAAATCCGTCGCTTGCCTTCGTGACCGAGGTCGGCAAGTTCGTGGCCCAGGGCGCGTGGCGCAGCTACCGGAACGCCCGTTCCCGCTGGCTGAACAAAGAGTTGCAAGCCCGCCGACCGGTCTTCCACAAGAAGAACCGCACCGGCGCCGGATCATTCCTGGCCGCGTCGGGAGTGAACCGTATCCGCTGCGATGGCCACCGGCGCATCCGGTTACCCTACCTGGGCAGCGTCAGGATGACCCGCAAATTGCCGGACGGCATCCCCTACGAGGTGAGCGTTAAGAGACAAAACGGACGCTGGTACGTCAGCGTCGCCTACTGGAAAACGCCTGCGTTACCGCCCCAACGAGAAACCCAATCGGTGGGCGGCGTGGACGTGGGCATCAGTCCCCTGGCAGTGGACAGCGGCGGAGCGCATCCCGACCCCAAAGCCCACTATCAGCCGGTCCGGACTGCCAACGGCCAGTGGCGCTACCCCAACCCAAGGGGCTACGCCAAGGCCCTCAAGGCGCTGACCCGCTGGCAGCGGGCCCAAGCCCGCCGGACGCCGGGCAGCCGGGGCTGGTGGGAGGCGCAACGCCGCATTGACCGTGCCCACCGCCGGGCCAAGGGGCTGCGCGACAACGCCCACCACCACGTGAGCCGGGCGTTGGTCCGGAAGTACCACACCCTGGGCATCGAGACCCTCAACGTCTCCGGCATGATCCGGGCTGGTCTGCGGTCCAAGGCCCTGGCCGACGCCGGAATGTCCGGCCTGCTCCACCAGGTCCGCTACAAGGCCCAGTGGTACGGTACACAGACCGTGGAAGCCGTCCAGTGGTATCCCGGCAGCAAGACCTGCTCGGTCTGCGGAGCGGTGAACGGAGATCTTCAGCGAGAACCGGATTGGGACTGCCCTGAATGCGGCTCCCATCACGATAGGAACGAAAACGCAGCTCGCAATCTGCTAAAACTTGCGCTACTCGCGGTAGGCGAGGATGTAATGCTCCCGGACGGGAAGGCGCTGGCCGACGGCGATTCCGTCATCGGTGAAACCGGCCCGGAGGAAGGGAGAACCAAGCAGGCGATGACGGTTGCACCGCAACTCACGCTGGCGGCGTAACCATCGTTACTCATTTGGAATACCCTTCACGTTCTGCCCTGTCGATGAGTTCTCCGTTTCTGAGAGTTTCCCATTCTCTATCCGCCACTGTGTCGCAGGCATGACCGGTGAGATGCTGTCTGAGGGGCCGCAGCGTTCCATGGTCAAACAGGATTTTCAATGCTGTTCACCGGTGCGGATGTTTTCAGGGAGTCGGCCACGTGTTGCAGTACGGCCTTGACCTTCCATTTATCCACGGGGTGGAACCATTCCATGAATTCTTCCACGGTAGCGCCGCTCTCCGGGTTATCGAAGAGGGAATACACCGGGAGCCGGGTTCCGGTGAACAGCCAATCGCCGCTGTGCATACCCGGGATACTTTCGACGCCGGGGCAGGTGCTCCAGTCGATCATTCTTACACTTCCTTGTCAGAGTTGGTCCAGGTTTCTGACCCTGCCTCTACGCTGCTCGAGGTCTGAATGTTTTTTCAAACGTGATCTCATAGGGACCGTGGGTGAACTGGAACAGTTGCCAACATTGCCAACCCGCGGTCGAACCACTTACGAGGGGCCCGGACTGCATGTATCCGATCAGGAGAAGGTATGACTTGACGGGCTACCGTGCCAGCCAAGCTCTGTTGGCTACACAGGATGCGTCGTTGGTTCACTCAGGACTTGGCGTCCGGTCTTCCAGCGGATGCCAGTACACCGCCCCGGACTCCACCGCCTCCGTCGCCTCCCTGTCGTTCCTGACGCTGGCCACGGCGGCCTGCGCCGCCTTCCCGGTGAACCGGGTGATGAGTCCGGCGTTCCGGACGGCCCGGTTGCAGTCCCTGCGGTCGGCCGTGAAGGAGACCTCCATCGCTATGTACTTGGTGTCGGTCCCGTCCGTCGCTTCGATCACCAGGTCGGCGTTCCTGAAGCTGCGTCCTACGTCCCTGGGAAGGGTGTTTCCTGCCATGTCGCTCAGGTCACCGGCACTCAGGGTCCGGACGAACTCCAGGCCCATGTCGGAGGCTATCCCCTGGGCGTCCTGGACCGTGCGGGTCCTAGCGAAGTCTCCCTGCATGGTGCCGCTGTCGCCCTCCATGCGGTCCAGCCGGATATCTATGCGGTCCAGCCGGGCATCTATTTTCGCATGCCTCGTTCTCTGCTCCTCCACGAAGGCGTCGAACTTCACCGGGAGTTGCAGCAGTTCGTCCCCTAGGATCTGGGTGCGCACAGCTTCCCGCTAGGCCGGGTTGTTCCTGAGCGCCTCAAGGAAGTCGTCCTGGTTGTTGATGGTCGTCATGGCGCGGATTATACCCCGTTCTCACCCGGCTGGCCTGCCTGGCCAGTAGTGCCTCCTGGTACACTTGGTGGATTCCCTGTGGCCGCGGCCCTTCTCTTGTCGTCGCTGCGTCTGCGGGACTGCCGGTGGGCCTCAGCGCAGTCTGGGCAGCGGGTCTCGCCAAGTATGGCGGGCTTGCTGCAGTTCCGGCACTTGCCCGTCTCCCTAGCTTTCTGCCGCTCTTCCTGGGCGCGGCGCCGGTGGTACTCCCTGCGCTCCGGGGTCCTGTTCCTGGCCTGTTCGCACCCCCGGCGTTGCAGTAGCTTGGCCTCCTGCGTTGCCGGGCCACTGCTGCTGGTTTCCCGCCTGTTCTCATCGGGCTGCGGCGAGTGGTCCGGTTTCTGCTTCTTGAGAGAGGGTTTTGTGTAGGGTTTGGGAGGCTCTTTCGCCTTTTGCGCTTTCCGGGCTGGCTGTTTGACTATCTCAGGACGCGGTCGGGTTTTGGCCTTCTTGCCCCTGCGTATAGGCTCCGGCAACAGGATGGTCTGGTAAAAGGTGTGTGTTTTTGAGGGGTCCATCGCCGCCGGACAGAGGTCCTGCTCGTCGGCAAACTGCTGCAAACGGTCCTGACCGACGAGAACATCTCCAGGGTGCTGTCCGTGGCAAACGACCCCCAGCGGTACGACGAAGCACGCGCACATAGACTGACCAGGCAGGACCTACAGGAGGTCAGGGAAAAACCGTGCCCACCGCCGGGCAAAGGGGCTGCGCGACAACGCCCACCACCACGTGAGCCGGGCGTTGGTCCGGAAGTACCACACCCTGGGCATCGAGACACTCAACGTCTCCGGCATGATCCGGGCTGGCCTGCAGTCCAAGGCCCTGGCCGACGCCGGAATGTCCGGCCTGCTCCACCAGGTCCGCTACAAGGCCCAGTGGTACGGTACACAGATGGTGGAAGCCGACCAGTGGTTTCCCAGCAGCAAGACCTGCTCCGTCTGCGGAGCGGTGAACGGAGATCTTCAGCGAGAACCGGATTGGGACTGCCCTGAATGCGGCTCCCATCACGACCGGAACGAAAACGCAGCTCGCAATCTGCTAAAACTTGCGCTACTCGCGGTAGGCGAGGATGTAATGCTCCCGGACGGGAAGGCGCTGGCCGACGGCGATTTCGTCATCGGTGAAACCGGCCCGGAGGAAGGGAGAACCAAGCAGGCGATGACGGTTACACCACAGTTCACGTTGGCGGTGTAACCGTTGTTGCCCATTTGGATAACCCTATCGCAACGTCCCCGGCGCAGTCAGGCCATTCCTCCGCCGCATTTGCGACTCTCGAGCTCCCCGCCCCGAGCAGGAACTCACTCAAGATATTCTCGCCATCCTCCACACCTTCAGTTGCCGACTCCACGGCCTGCGCCGGTACCGAAACGCAATCAGGGCGGATCCGGGTTTATCCTGCGAAGGCACAGCGCCGGACGCTCAGGCTGAGGTTCGACACCGCCCGGTGTTGTTACAACGAAACGATAGCCCGGCTGAAGCGGACCGGAGAAGCTGCCAACTGGAAGGCTGTCCTGATTGTCCGTATTCTGCCCTCATCAGCATATCGCCTGAGGTCTGAGATGGACACGGCCTCCGTTTATCCTTCTTCGTCCCTTCGCGCCAGTTCTGCCTCCAGCTCCCTGACCCGGGCCTCGGCTGCCAGCCTGGCTTCCTGTTCGGCTAGCCTGGCTTCCTGTTCGGCCAGCCTGGCTTCCCTCTCCTGCTCGAAGGTGGGTATTTCCCGCTCTGTCCGTGGGTCGCGCCAACGGAGTTCGCCGTGTTCCCACCGGACCAGGAGACCCAACGCGGCGCTGTAGCCCTGTAGGACTCCGACCTCGACCTCCTCGACGGCGATTGGCTCGTATTGGCCGTCCACCAGCCTGTCCCCGGCCAGCCTGCTCCCGTGGAAGTCGCCGGTTTCGTCGAACCGCCAATATTCCGGGATGCCCAGCGCCGCGTATCGGGCCGGTTTGTCTTCAACATCGTTCTTGCCGGTTCTCTCCGAGGCTATCTCCATTACCAGGTCCGGAGGCTTGCCCTGCCTGGATATGACGTAGCCGTTGTCCTGCCGGTATAGCGCCGGGTCCGAGTTGAAGGAGATGAGCATGTCGGGCGCGATTCGCTGGTTGGACGGCGTTCCCGGCACAGGAACGATGTATCTTTCCCCCGACACGATGGTGGTTTCGGAGTTGCCGAGATACTGAATCAGGTGGTGCAGATTGCCGTTCTCGCCGAGATGTTGGACGCTGGTCATATCGTCTGGCTCGCGCTCCGGCGGGTCCGGGAGTGGAAGGAGCGTTTGAGGCTTGGTGGTCATGTCTGACCTCTCAGGCTAGCGCCTTTGGTGGATGACGAAACTTGCCGTGTCCCCGTCGGGATGGGTTTTGTACTGTTCCAGGTTCCCGAATTTCGGATACGGGCCTGCCCGAACAGTATTCATCAGGAGCGATGGGACAATGTTACCCACGCGCTCGGGGTCTCTGCAAGTATCGGGGATGCCTCACATGAGTTGCCATAGGCGGCGGTCAGGTCCCCGTGGTTGTCCACCAGGCGAGTATTTCCGCCGGCAGGTCTATTTCCTGCCGGCGCATGCCCGCCAGGGGACTGTCCTCCGGCAGCGGGATGGAGTAGCCGATGACAGCCTTTTCGCCGTGGACCTGTATCCCGGCGATGAACCTGCCCAGGAATTCCCTGCTCTCCGCGGTTCTGCCCGCTGCCAGTACAAGGCGCTCTGGGTTTTCCATGAGCTCCTGCCCGGTCAGCCTGTGTTCGCATGCTTCATCGTAGCGGTGGGGGTCGTTTGCCACGTCTAGCACCCTGGAGATCTTCTCGCCGGTCAGGACCGTTTGCAGCATCTTGCCGATGAGCAGGACCTCTGCGGCGCGGGCGTGCAGCCGCTGCGCCTTGCACCGGCTCCAGCCTTTGCCTGGTCCCGGCCGCCAGGCGCAGCGGGATTCCTGACCGCTGTAGACTAGCCGCATCCATAGTGGCCAGCCTATGTCCGTGTACCCTCGTTTTCACGAGGGCAGGCTCTGTTGCAGGTGCGGCCACCCTTCCCCCACCGTTCCGGCGCTGCCCGCATAGCTGTTCAACTCCGGGTCGGCCAGGGCCCACTGTTCCCGCCGCTCCAGGCACCCGTGACGCTGCTTGGGCCAAGCATCCACCCACACCTTCAGCGTTGCCCCGCGCTCCGCCAATCCCGCCTTTGCCACCGGGACACCATTGGCCCCAGGACGATTGCAAAGTCAGGAGGCTCGACCGTAGAGGCGGTCGATGGTCTGCGTTGGGCGGAAGACGCAGGTCTTGGCTCGCAAGGGCATGGACATCCGGGGAGGGAACCATCCTTCCAGGCGCAGGGCGTTCAGTTCGGTGTTGACCAGGGTGGCGAATACCTCCCCCAACCCCGGACGGCGCAGCGTGTGCACGTCCTCATCCCAGCTGCGGTCCTTCACGTGATATTGGCTGTTCTCAATGCTCCAGTGGTTGCGCAAGAGCCGAAGCAACTCTTCCGGGCCGCACTGGCGCGAACTCAGGCTGGTCAGCAGATACCAGCGCTCTCTCCCCACCTCCCCAGTGGCTATATCCACCGTCTCCTTCTCTACCATGGCCCCTTGCCGCGCCCCAGGAAATCCCAAATCATCCCGGATATAGCCGGCCAGCAGGTCATCGGCCCAAATCCGCCGCCTTTCGATTACACCCGCTTTTTCCCCAGGGTCTCCGCCTTAGGCTCCCCCAGTTCCTCCGGGGCAAACCCGTCTGCTAAAGCGGCCAGCGCTTCAGGCTGGTTTCCCTTGATTCGCACCAGGTAGTCCCGTCCGTGGCTGACTATGGCCTGGCACAGGTCCCGCTCCGCATACAGAGCATCCTATGGTCAGCAGCCGCAGGCCGGGATAATCCTCGAACAGTTGGCCCAGTTGCTCCCGCAACACCCCGGGTTCATACTGCTTCTCCACCGTCGGCCACTGGGCCAGGCACAGCTTCAGGTCATGGGCCAGCACATTCACCATCATCAGGGGATTCCCACCAGCATCCTCCGGCTGCTTGGCCCACTTGCCGTCCACCGAGGCATTCAGCTCCTGCTCCGCCACCACGCGGGTCACCCAGCCGGTCAGGGCCCCCTGCAACTGCTCATACGAGACCCCTGCCAGGGTTCGGGAGATAGTGGTGGCGTGGGGCGGATGGTCCCGAATAAACCCCAGAGGCTCCTTCAGCATCGGCCAGTGCATCCTGGCGAACATGGCGATGTGGGCCATGGTGGTCTGACCACAGACCAAGCCCAGCAGGGTCAGCCGCAGAGCCTGCCCTCGTGAAAACGGGGGATGGCTTGAAAGGGATGCCGGACTCCCCTGGCCCTCCTGGGGTCCGCCACCTGCTCCAAGCACTCGACCAGAGAATCCGACGCCTCCATATCCTCACACTCCCATATCTCGCGCTTCCCTATCTTTATACAACTCCCCTCCCTCACTTTGCAATCATCCTGAACGCTTGACGGTAACTGTTCAGACTGGGGCGAGATGGGGTTTGGAGAGGATGGATGGATTGTAGGGCTAGGTAGGGGTTGCGTTCTTGCGGGAGCCAGGTACCGAACAAGGAAGCCAGGATGCTCTTGGTCTCGCTCCCCCGCTCCGAACGGGTGCCGCCGCTGATCTTCCGGCTCACCACCGGCGGGCGCAGACTACGCTCCGCCGCGTTGTTGTCCGCGCCGGCCCGGGGCTCGGCGACGAAGGTGAATAGCTCCGGCAGGAAGCGTTCCACCCGCTGGCACAGCACCCTCATGGGCGCATCGCTGCCCAAGTAAGGCTTACAGATGAACCATAGCCACTGCTGGTAGCGTTGTTGCCGCTCTACCCGCTGGGCCCGTTGCACCGTTTCGGGCAGGTTAGGACCAGGTTCGGGGTAGGCCTGAGCATGGTCGTACACCTCACGCACCGCGTGGGCCCACCTGGCTAGGACCAGGTCTTGAGGGTGTTGCTCCTTCAGTTGGTGGATGTCACGCAACAGGTGGGTCCAGCACCTCTGGTGCGGTCCCTGGTACACGTTGTAGGTGCCGTAGAAGTCGCTGACCAACACCCCCTCGAACTCATCCCCCAACACCTCCTCCACCACCCTCTTGCTCCGGCCCGGCCGGTGGAGGAAGTAGCGCACCTTGGGAGTGCTGAAGCTCCAGAGGTAGCCATTACGGCCATCTTGACGCCAGCCCGTTCCGCGTCCCCGTACACCACCGGGCTGGCCCGAATCTCTTGGCGTAACCGGGTGTATTCTTCTTGGCCATGCTCCGCCGCCCCACGGACCAAAGCCACCAGTTCCCCCACGCTGAGCCGCAGGCCAAAGCGCCACTTCAGGTAGCGCTGAATCATCCTGAAAGGGAGCCGGCGCTCCTCCCTCAGCATGCTTACTTCACTCTGCACCGAAACGCCGAACCGTTGGCGGCCCACGCTCAAGGCGCCCCAATCCGGTTCGGGCGCCCACCTTTTCCGGCACTTGGGGCAGGCGCGTTCGAGCGCCACGTGTTCGGTTACCCGCGCCCGTACCCGGGGCAGGGTAATCACCTGGCGGCTTCCGCGCACCCTCCCGCCTATCAGAGGAACCCGGCAGTCGGGGCAACTGGCCGTGGCGTGTTCCACCCGGTGGGTGGGCTCGTCTCGTCGCCGGGCAAAGCCGTGGGGCCACTTCCGCCGTTCTCCCTTGGAGCGGGCGGGCCGGTTGGCCTTGACCCAAGACGGCGGCTTCCGCTCCTTCCCGGCATCGGGTGGCGGCTTTTGTTGGCCTTGACCCAAGACGGCGATCCGGGCTTCCAGAACTTGGATATGACCAAAGAGCCGACCAACCAGCTCAATCAACTCCTCCCGGGAGAACCCGGCCAATTCCTCAGGCAAACTCATGCCTTCAGTCTACCCGCGTAGTATCTTCTTCCATTCGTGGGCTCAACGCGGATTAAGCCCAGTCTGAACAGTTACCTTCAGATTGAACAGGTTTGCAAGATCGATGATATAAGGCATGATGAGAAGTTCGATTGGGCGACTTATCACTGTCACTTCAGTTGGTCGGGTGACCCAAAGAACACGCTTTACGTGGCGACCCGTAGGTTGGACTTGAACGACACCGTGGCAGTGCTTGGCGCGGGAGTGGTCCCGAGATTTGATGAACGGCTCGTTCTGACGAAGCCGGGAGGATCGGTGGCCCAATTTGTCTCCGCCATTGACATCCCCAGAGATTGGGCCAATTCGGGATGTCCCCGGCCCCATTGGGCGATGGTGTACAGACTGCGCGCCCCTCCCAGCATGGCACATACCGCCAAGGCCAATATCGCCGGCAGGGGATGACGAATCCCACGGGGTTTTCTGGGACCCTCCACCCGGCTCAATGCCTCGACCAACCTTGAGCCCAACTCCCCCAACTTCTCCTCCCGCACTCCCTGAACTCGCCCTCAATTATCCACTACCCACCAAGCTTGTTCCACAATTAAAAGACCCGTTCTTAACATCCGGCCAGCCCTTGCCAAACACCGTCACCATAACCCACAATCGACCCCACACAGCATCGGACAACGCCATGCTCATCCTGCACGCCGCTCAGGTCAATGGAAACCTCGTCCTCTGGGGCGAGGACTCCGAGCCACACCCTGCGCCGCCCGCCCATCAGACGGCTGGAAAACACCCCTACTGCGCCCAAGCCCAGTTCCTGGCCGAAGCGCTCGGCCTCGAAACGGGGGGCAATAGCTTCGCCAGCGCAATCGCCTGGCTGCCCAGCCGGGGCGACGCACCCGTGCCGTCCAGCCCCATGGCCGGTCCCATGCCCAGTTCCCGAGCCAAGCCGCACACTAGGCCATGGACCGTAGCAGCACTCCGGCTGAGGCCGGAGCAAGCCGTGTCGCTGCTGCGGACGTGCCACCAGCGGCAGGTCCTGAAACCCGGCGTCGCCATCGGAACAGACCTGGCCTACTGGACACACGCCCTGCGGCTGGCAGTCTCCCTGACGGCCCGCCAACTATTCCTGCCCGGCCTGTCCCAACGGGGCGGGCAGACCCTGGCGGCATGGATTCCGGTGTTCATCGGCGAAGATGCACGCCGCCTGGCGGAGCTGGCCGGACTGATGCCGGCGCCGGCCAGAGCGCTCACCGGCACAGGAGCCACCGAACCGCCAGCCATCCCGGCCCAAGCCGTCCTCCGGGAGTTCATAACGGCCCAGGTCGACCACCTGGCACGCGCCGGCACTGAACCCGAAAACCTGACGCAACCGCAGTTCGACTCCGCCCACGACGCATGGCTGTCCGCCCTGGGCCATGCAAACCCGGTGGTCCGGAGCAACCCGGCACAGCTCCAGCAACTCCGCCGCCAGGTCGCCGAATGGCAAAGGCCCCTGGCCATCGCCGCCAACTCTCCATACCGGCTCTGCCTCAGGCTGGAGGAGCCGCCCGAACCCGGCCCAGAGGACGAGACGCCGATCATCCGGCAGGATGACTGGTACCTGCGCTACCTGCTCCAGCCCCACAACGACCAGAGCCTCCTGCTCCCCGCCGAGGCTGTGTGGAAAAATCGCGTCAATGGACCCCACCCGGACTTCAACCCCGCCGAGTTCCTGTTGAGTTCCCTGGCCCAGGCCGGCTCGGTGTGCCCGCCCATCACCGGCAGCCTGAAGCGCAGGCAACCTGCCGGGTCCTGGCTCAACACCGAGGAGGCCCACGGTTTCCTGGAGCGCCAGGCCGCCGCGTTGCAGCAAGCCGGCTTCGGCGTGCTGCTGCCCGCCTGGTGGACCCGGCAGGGCGCCAAGGTCAGGCCCGCCATCCGGGCCCGGGCCAAGGCCCCGGCCATGCAGGGCGGCTCAGGCATGACCATGACCTCCCTGCTGGACCTCGACGTCGGGGTGGCCCTGGGCGACGATCCCATATCGGTGCAGGAACTGGAGAAACTGGCCGACCTGAAGGTGCCGTTGGTGCGGTTCCGGGGCCAGTGGGTGGAGATCAACGCCGACGACATCCGGACCGCTGCCGATTTCTGGCGCAACCGCCAGCAGATCAGCCTGCGGGAAGTCGTGCAGATCGGGCTGGGCGCCGACCAGCAGGCCCAGGACGACAACGTCTCTCTGACGGCCGACGATTGGCTCCTGGAGCTCCTGGAACGCCTGCAGCAGAAGGGCCGGATTGAGCAGATGGACGCCCCCGAGGACTTTGCCGGCCAGCTCCGGCCCTACCAGCAACTGGGTTACTCGTGGCTGGCTTTCGTGAGGAACTGGGGGTTGGGAGCCTGCCTGGCCGACGACATGGGCCTGGGGAAGACCGTCCAGACCCTGGCCGCCCTGCAGCTGGACCGCCAGCAGGGGAACGACCGGCCCAACCTGCTGGTCTGCCCAACATCCGTGATCAACAACTGGCAGCGGGAGGCTGCCAAGTTCACGCCGAACCTGCCACTGCTCGTACACCACGGCCCGAACCGCCATCTCGGACCTGCCCTACGGAAGCAGGCCGAAGGCCACCAGGTGGTCATCACCAGCTACGGCACAATGAACCGCGACCGGGAACTGCTCGCCTCTGTTCCCTGGCGGGCGGTCATCCTGGATGAGGCCCAGAACATCAAGAACCCGGCGTCCCAGCAGGCCCGGACAGCCCGGGGACTCCGGGCCGACTACCGGATCGCCCTCACCGGCACGCCGGTGGAGAACCATGTGGGCGACCTCTGGTCCATCATGCAGTTCCTGAACCCGGGACTCCTGGGTACCCAAGCCGAGTTCCGGCGCAACTACTTCCAACCCATCCAGGCCGGCCGGGACGGAACAGCGGCGGCCCGTCTCCAGAAGGCCACCGGGCCCTTCATCCTGCGCCGCCTCAAGACCGACCGGTCCATCATCGACGACCTGCCCGACAAGAACGAGACCAAGCAGTACTGCAACCTCACCAGGGAGCAGGCAACGCTCTACGAGGCCGTGTTGCGTGAGGCGGAGACCCGCCTGGAGTCCGCCGAGGGCATGGAACGCCGGGGGTCCATCCTGGACACCCTGACCAAGCTCAAGCAGGCCTGCAACCACCCCCGCCAGCTGCTGGGCGACAACTCCGCCATCACCGGCCGCTCCGGCAAGCTGGCCCGCCTGCAGGAACTCTTCGATGAGATTCTGCCCGCCGGCGACCGAGTGCTGGTGTTCAGCCAGTTCGCCGAGATGGGAGCGATCCTGCAACGGCACGTGCAGGAGACCTACGGCCTGGAAACCCCCTTCCTCCACGGCGGCGTCACCCGGAAACAGCGGGACCGGATGGTGCAGCGCTTCGAGAACGACTCCGACGGCCCGCAGGTGTTCGTCCTGTCCCTCAAGGCCGGCGGCTCCGGCCTCAACCTGCCCCGGGCCAACCACGTGGTCCATTACGACCGGTGGTGGAACCCAGCCGTGGAGAACCAGGCCACCGACCGGGCCTTCCGCATCGGCCAGACCAAGGACGTCCACGTCCACAAGCTGATCTGCGTCGGCACGCTGGAGGACCGCATCGACCACATGATCGAAATGAAGCAGGAAACCGCCGACCAGGTGGTGGGAACCACCTCGGAACGGTGGCTCACCGAACTGTCCAACACCGAACTCCGGGACGTACTGGCCCTCAGCGCGACCCCGGCGGACTGATGGAAGGCAGTCCGAGCTCCTCCCCCACGCAGGAACGACGATGAGTAACCGGGACTACATATACACCAAGCCAATCGAAGTCAGAGGCGGCATCAGGGCCGGGTCAAAACGCGGTGCCTTCGGCTCCAACTGGTGGGCCAAGCGATGGACCCAGACCCTGGAAGAGTTCCGGATTGGAACCCGCCTCGACCGGGGCCGCTCCTACGCCCGCCGGGGACAGGTGATGTCCGTCGAAGTCCAACCCGGCGGCGTCACGGCCAAGGTGCAGGGCTCCCGCAAGCGGCCCTACGACGTGAGCGTCAAGGTCCGGACCATCAGCCCGCCGGACTGGGAACGCCTCCAGGCGGCCATGGCGGAACAGCCCATCATCGCCGCCAGCCTGCTGTCGGGCCGCATGCCGGACAACATCGAGGACACCTTCCGGGCCTTCGGCCTGTCCATGTTCCCCGACCGGCAGGACGACCTGGAGACGGACTGCTCGTGTCCCGACTGGTCCAACCCCTGCAAGCACGTCGCCGCCGTGTACCTGCTGCTGGGCGAGGAGTTCGACCGGGACCCCTTCCTGATCTTCCGGATGCGGGGCATGGACCGAGAGGACCTGCTGGGCCCGGAGTTCCGCCGCTCCGCCCAGACCCTGGAGGGACCCGCGCTGCCCGCCGAGCCCCTACCCCCGGAACCCGGGGACTTCTGGTCCAACCCGCTCACGGCGCTGCCGGAAAAGGACGATGCCGGTCCGGCCATCATACCCGAGCTGGCTGCCGCCCTGCCCCAGCAGCTGGGCCGGTTCCCGCTCTGGCAGGGCAGCCGGGAATTCGTTCCAGCCATGCAGGACATCTACCGCACCGCCTCGCAACGGGCAGTCGATTTCCTCATGGCGACGGTACCGCCCGGCAACGCAGCGCCAGAGTCCGAACCGGCATTCGAAACGGACCAAGCACGGGCTACCACTGCGGCTCCCTACCACTAAACTGATACCAAGGTGAGATGTGCATATGGGGGGTCAAGCGGCGGTGTCGGTCCGTCCTTCAGGTACATTTGGAAGAGCTTCACCGGGGTGCCTAAGCCAATCTTCATCGCCCCACAAATGTAGATCCCACCTTTGCTTTAATTTGGTATTACAACGGCGGATTGAGGGAGGGGCGCCTGAGGTCTGCCGGCGAAGTCTGTAGCGTCGTCTTTGGTGGGAGAGGCTCGCCCGTTTGTCGCGTAGCTGCGTTACCTCCAGTCATTGCAGCAACTCATTCGGCCCGAAGCTCTCCTGGGGCAGCATCTCACGCACCACACGGTACACCCCCGTTTACACGAGGGCAGGCTTTGGGGCCGGGTGAGCAGGGGCATCTCTTCCCCCAGTTCTGTTGCAGACTCAACAAAAAGGCTCCGCCCAGCAGGCACATTGCCATGTGGCGATGCCAGTCGGCCCAGGTGCGGGTCTCGTACTCGTCCAGTCCCACGTCGCTCTTCTCCGTCTCGAATTCGGTTTCGATGCGCCAGCGGGACCCTCCCACGTGGGCCAGCGTCTCCAAGGCCGTGTCTTCGGGGGCGTTGGACAGGTACTAGCGATCGTCGTGTCCCGAAAAGTTACGCGAACACGAAGGCCGGTTCACCGACGACCTGTCGCGGGCAACCGAGTACTCCGTCAGTGAAGAGGAGGGGACGAGGCGGCTCAGGATCCGCACGAGCCGGGGGGGGGACCGCGACGTTCGAGCTGCTGGCCACTGGGGTCGATAGTGTGTTTGACGTGGAATGGCGCCTGAAGGCCTTCCTAAATGTGGGTCAGACGGAATCCGGCACGGGGCTGCTGAGAGTAACGAGGCTGGTTCAGGGAACGGAGGTCACGCTTGGGTTCGGCGAGGACGGTGTCGGGGGATATGGGGGCTGCAACCCATACGCTTCGCAGCCGGATTCGGGCGGCTGCCCGATGGGTTGGGAACTGTTGATGATAGGGTGTATAATAGTACATTATGGATGTTGTTAGTCGGCGCATCAGTCTGACGGCTTGGGGACGCCTTTACGGGTTCGACAAGGCCACCACTTCTCGATTGCATCACACTGGCAAGTTGCCGCCCGATCTTCAGATAGAGCAACTGCCCAACGGACGGTACTACGTGGTCGTGCCCCCGGAGAACGATGGACGTTGCGTGGTATACGCTCGGGTTTCCTCCGGTGACCAGAGGGAAGACTTGGACCGCCAGGTGGGCCGGGTCGTCGAGTGGGCGACGCAGCAAGGCTGCCGGCCGGACCAGGTCGTCAAGGAGATCGGTTCCGGCCTGAACGGCAACCGTCGTTCGTTGCGGCGCGTGATCGCAGACCCTACGGTGAACATGATAATGGTGGAGCATCGTGAACGGCTGTGCCGCTTCGGCTTTGAGTATGTTGAAGCAGCGCTGGCCGGGCGGGGAGCGCGTATCCTGGTGATGGAAGACGGCGAGCTTGAGGATGACCTGGTGCGGGACGTCACCGAGGTGATGACGTCGCTGTGTGCCCGGTTGTATGGGCGGCGTTCGGCCCGGCGTCGTGCGGAAAGGGCGTTGGCGGCGGCTCGGGAGGAGGGATGATTGCCACTTACCAGACCCGCATCCTGGAGTATTCCGGCGTAGATCGCGCAGCGGGTGATGCGGCGCTGTCCGCCTACGGCGAGCTTTACGGACGGGTGGAGCGGAAGCTGTTCGCCGAGGTTGCCGCGGGCCGGTCGGCAACGGCGTTGAAGAGCGCGTACCTGAAGCGGTACGGGATACTGGCGCGGATGTTCAACGCGGTGAGGGTGTCGCTGGAAGGGAAGGTGGAGTCGGTGCGGGAGCAACAGAAGCTGCGGGTGGACGGCCTGACCGGCCGGATTGCCCGTGCTGAGTTGCAGATTGCCGATGCGGAGGGGCAAGGACGACTGGATCAGGCGCATCAGAAGCGGCGGCGATTGGCCAACCTGAGGCATCGCCTGGCGACGCTGGAAGCGGACTCGGCAGCAGGCCGGGTGAGGTTGTGCTTTGGATCCAAGCGGTTGTGGCGGAAGCAACACCACCTTGAGGCCAACGGTTACGCGAGCCACGACGAGTGGCTCAGGGACTGGCAGGGTGCCCGCAGCGATGAGTTCTTCGTGTTGGGAAGCCGGGATGAGACGGGGGGTTGCCAGCTCTGTGTGGCCGGAATCGCCGAGGATGGCTCCCTGACCCTGAGGCTGCGGATGCCGGACTGCCTGGCGGACCGGCATGGCAAGTACGTAACGATGGAAGGTGTGAACTTCGCCTACGGCCAGGAGCAGGTTGCGGCAGCGTTGGAGAGCAATGTCGAGTACACCCGGTATCGACGACAACATGGTGAGAAGGCAGTTCGGGGCACTGAACTGGGTCAGGCCATCAGCTACCGGTTCAAGCGGGATGGGAAGGGGTGGCGGGTATTTGCCACCACCGGGATGATGGACGTACCGGTGGTGACGGACCAACGGTGGGGCGTCATCGGGGTGGATCTGAACGCGGACCACCTGGCGGTGGCCGAGACCGACGCCAGTGGCAACTTCATCAAGGCATTCAGCGTGCCGCTGGTTACCTACGGCAAGTCCGCCCATCAAGCAGAGGCCATCATCGGCGACGCCGTGGCCAGTGTGGTCGAGTACGCCCGCCAGGCATGCAAACCCATCGTCATGGAGAGGTTGGACTTCCGGCATAAGAAGGCATCTCTGGAAGGTCAGTCTCCCGGATACTCCAGGATGCTGTCCAGTTTCAGCTACGGCAAGCTCAAGGCGTACTTCCTCTCCCGGGGCTACCGGGAAGGAGTGGAGGTACATCAGGTGAACCCGGCCTTCAGTTCTGTGATCGGCCGGGTCAAATTCATGGAGAGGTACGGGCTCAGCGTCCACCAGGCAGCCGCTCTGGCGCTGGCCCGTCGTCTGCTCGGCTGCTCCGAGCGCATTCCCCGCCGATGGGTGGCACCCGTCGGCAATGGCATTCATGTCTCCTTCACCGTACCTGCAAGGAAACGCGTGAAGCACGTGTGGACGCACTGGGGTGCGATCTCGGGACAGTTGGGACCGGCGCTTGCAGCGCAACATCGGCTGGGGAAGCGGAGACGCAGACCCAATCCGGTCCAGGCTGTCATTGCGGGCTTCGGCTCGCGGGGTGGCCGGAACAGGGACCAGATCGGTGTTCCCTGGTGAGATTCCCGGGCGGAGCCGCCCTGAACTGTTGGGGCGGCGGCGCGGCCTGGACCGCGTCTTCAGAAAAGGCTGACCATGGTCTTGCGACTATAGTCAACCTTTTTTACAACGGTGACGGCTCCATTGATATATACGATGATTTCCTCACGACTTTAGCGGGATGCACTCATCCTGCCGGCGTAGCGGAGCAGGAGGAACGTTACGTGGAACTTCTTCCGAAGTTCGAGCGTTACCGCATTTACGGGGACCTGCTTGTCGTCCATACCGAAGACGGCGCCATCCTCCTGTTCCAAGCCGAATAGGAATCGCAACAGGACATTTCCCGTGGCCCATTCATCGGAAGCAGGCACATAGTGGTCCAACTAGGACGATGGCAAGAGCATCCAGGAGGTGAACCGGCAATAATAATCGACGGAATTACGGCAAGAATAGTTGAGGTCAAAGGCTTCCTCACTCTCTGAGTCAAGTTTCCGGCGCCGGCTGGGTCTCATCGCCACCTGCCATACTACCCGCCGCTCCCGATTCCCCTCCCGTTGCTGGACTCCCTGACACCCCGCATATCCCCACACTCGCGACTCTCCGCAGCGCAGCAACCGGTGCGCTTCGGTCGCATCACGCACGTTGACCGCCGTCGTAACCATGCTGTGCGCCGCACCCGTCTGCGCATCCACTCCTTCATATGTACTTTTATATGTACTTTCATCCCAAAATGCCACTGGTTTCCCTTCTTCGTCTGGCGCATCTCCGTGTCCCGGCCCGGTTCTTGGTCCACGACGGCGCCTCAATGACGCTGGCATCCACTATCGTTCCCTCCTGAAGCCGCAATCTCCGCGACGCCACATGATGGTTGATCTCCTCCAACAGACCCTTTTGTGAACACCTGCTGCGCTGCATCGGCTGAGGGACCCTTTCTCGAGTGCCGCCGGCACGGGCAACGGCCGACGCCGCAGACTACCCGGAACACGCGGAACCGGGAGGCTTTGCTCCGGGGTTCATCCGCGTCGCTCCAGTTGGGCACGAAGCCGTTGAATTTCAGCCTCAGCAGCCAGACGGGCACGCTGTTCGTCCAGCCGACCTTCTTCCGCCGCACGCCGCGCTTCCAAGTGTTCAACTGCTAGAGCTTCAGCAGCCAGACGGCCCTCTTCCGATTCTTCGGGGTCCTTCAGGTACTCCTGGTGAACTGGATCCCAGACCCGCAGCCTGCCTTCCTGCCAGCATAGGTCCAACCCCAACACCTGGCAGTGGCCCCATATTAGCCCGTCTCCCTCGGTGGTTAGGGGCGCCGGCTCGTACCGTCCCTCCACCAGCCGGTCTCCCGCGAGGGCCTCACCGTTGGAGTAGGTTCCACCCGTGTGGTCGAACCGCCAGTACTCCCGCACCTGCAGCGCCTCATACCCCTTCCGCTTGCCGGTGGAATCCAGCTCCCCCGTGGTTTCCGACGCAGTTTCAAGCAGGAAGTCCGGCGGCAGGCCGAACTCCTCGATGACGTACCCGTTGCGGCGGTGGATGCGCTCAGAGTCGGCGTTGAATATGATGGCGCAATCCGCATAGAAATATCTGGCGCCCACACTCTGCTGCACCCGCACGTGGTTCCCCACAAACGCGTCGATGCCGTACCGGTTGAAATAAGCCCGCATCATGGCAGTGAAGTAGCCGTAGTGGAGTGCTTCCCGCATATCGTGGTCTTCCTCGGGACGGTCGGGCAGGGACGGCAAATGGGCCCAGTCCGGAACGGACGCTGGCCCATCGCCGCCCCCGGTGGTGGGTTTGGTGGTCATGTTCGTCCCCCTGCCAGGCGCTGGAGCGTGTGCATTGGATTCACCAGGATTGTAAGGCCCATCTTGACCAGTGGCAAAGCGGCCGCGCTGCGGACCAGAGCAGCAGCGGAACCGGCCGCAAGCCCCGCCGGTTGCTCCTCCGCATCAGTACGCCACAATCCCACCACAGTTGTTCATATTATCCTTAATACAACCGTAATGTATCGAATATGAGCGCGAATACGAACAAGATGAACCCGAGAAAGAGAGCGTCCGGCTTCTCAATCCGGAAGAAGATACGGCGAAATCCCTTCAGCCGACGGAACTGCCTCTTAATTTCGTAGCGCCTCTCGTATATCTCCCGGTGGTATTTCCACGGGTCTGTCCGGGTCCTGAGCGGCGGTGGAAAACTGGACGTATATTTGTTCACAATCGTTAACTGATGTTAAAAAGGAGGACCGGAATACCTACAGGGTGGTTACGGCCACGGACCCGCCGGGGGCCAGCGCGGAAATCATGGTGACCGACGAGGTCTTGGGTGAGTTGGGAAGCCGGTACGACACCGACAACGACCGGGTGACCGACAAGAGGAAGGCCATCGAGGCCGTGCGCGATTACTTCAACGACGGTCTCAGCAAGGAGGAGACGATAGCGATCATCCGGCTCTATTTCGCTTCCAGTAGTTAATGCACGGTCCATGCCGGACGTAATCTGTGCAATGCGCTTGACGGCGGAGATAGCCCGCTTGGGTCCGGAACACACCGGTAGCCGGAGCCGCCAGGAGTCCGTCCAAAGGTTCTTAGGAGTGGTCTGTCAGTTGGGTCCGGCGATTTCCTGACAATACCGGGAAAGCCGGTTTGGCTCCGACTCCGAACAGGGGCTGGCGCTCAAGATAGCCGGACCCTGACCTGGCCCGCCACAGCTTCAGAATGGTCCCCTAGGAGCCTGTCCAAAGATTCGATCTCGAATACTATAATCGTTGGTAATCGGTTTGATGTTTACTAGATAGACCTATACATGAACTAATAGCGTTGCTGTGAAAGCCATAATAGCCGATATGCGTTGCCATCATTAAATATCGGACAGACTCCTAGCGGGCCAGGCGGCGGGACCGCTATGGAGCCCGGGTAATCGGTCCGCCCAAGGGCAACGGCAGGAATCCCTGGCCCGAAGAATTGCGCCGTTGGCTGGCTGGGATACGCCAGCTGGTGGAGACCGTCTTCGGCAAGCTCCACCATGCCTCCAGGCTGGACCGGGAGCGCCCGCATCAACTGGAGGGCTGTCAAACCAGGGGTGGCGGCCCAAGCCGCCTGGCACAATTTCTGTACCTGGTTGAACCGCCAACCGGGCCGCCCATCGCTGGCTTTTGCCGACTTGCTTGCTTGGTAATATCACCTCTTTCACACCAGGCGTTAAAGTCAACCTTTTTTACAACGGCCACACCCAGCCAATTGAACTAACTCTTAAAATAGAGCCTGATGACCCCTATCGTGTCCTCTTTGGAGAGACGGTCCTTAAAGTAATCACGCACGGCCTCGATGGCCTCTTGCTTGTTGATCTTCTCGTTGTGGTCGGTGTCATAGCGGTCACCCACCTCACCCAAGGACACGTCCTCCACCATGATGGTCACTGGGATGGTTTCGCTGACGCCGGACGGGGGCGTGGCTGTAACCTCGACGCTGTAGCTGGCCTTGGTCTCATAGTCCAAGGAGGCTTTGGTCTGCAACTGGCCGGACGATGCGATGATGCCGAAGGAATCCGCATCATCGCCGCCCAGCGTGTAGGTCAGGGTGTCTTCGGCGTCGTCCATGACCACGACCGGACTGCCGATGTCGGTTCCCGCATCCGTGTTCTCCTCCACGCTCCAGCCTCCGGTCTCGGTGGACGGCAACTCCGACGTTTCGATCTCGTCGGTGACGGTGACCGTTACTTCCAGCGCACCGGTGACGGTCCCGTCGGAAGCTTCGACGGTCACGAGATATACGTTGTCCATGTCGGCGTCCGCCGGGGCTTCGTAGTCGGGCGGCGTGTTGAAGGTGAGGGCTCCCGCGCTGCTGATGGAGAATGGGCCAGAGTCGACTCCCGACAGGGACCAGATGATCGCGGTTCCCTCCGGGTCGATGGCGGTGTAGGTGGCTACGGTCCCAATTCCGTTCTCAGCGTATTTTATGCTGGGACCCACCGTTACCACCGGGGTTTCGTCCACGTTGGTGACCGTGATGGTTATAGTGATGACATCCTTGGCGTTGGAAGGGTCGGTGGCGGTAACCGTCACCGTGTAGCTGGCCTTGCTCTCATAGTCCAGGGGGGCTTTGGTCTGCAGCTGGCCGGACGTGGCGATGATGCCGAACGAAGAGGCGTCTGGGCCTCCCAGCGTGTAGGTCAGGGGGTTGCGGTCAACGGCCCCCACCCGTCTGCCGATGTCGGTTCCCGCAACCGTGTTCTCGTCCACTTGCCGGACGCCGGTCTCGCTGGACGGGAACACCGGCGCCCTGTTGCTTGGTGGCGGACGCCGCACTGGGTGGGCCGATGCCTCCTCGGCGCTCTTGCCGGGACCCTCTCCGTCGGTGTAGGACGCTGTGGCCCACAGATAGTTGCCCGCGTAGCTGGCCGCCGGTGCGTAGGTCGCTGCCGTTGCGCCGCCGATTGCGGTCCAGCTGGTCGACCCATCCGAGGAACTCTCCCATTGCCAGGTGACGCCGGAAATGCTGCCGTCGGGGTCGGTCAGGGTTGCGGTAAACGCGGCATAGACCTGCGGCTGCGCCGACGACAAGGTTACCGTTCCGGTTTCGTCTATGTTGGTGACGGTGATGGTCACCGTGATGGTGGCGTCGGTCGTCGTGTCAGGGCCGCCGCTGGCGTCCCTGCCGTCGCGGACCGACACGGTGACCACGTAGCTGACTTTTTCCTCATAATCCAGGGAGGCTTTGGTCTGCAACTGGCCGGACGTGGCGACGATGCTGAAGGAGTCCGCGTCTGCGCCGCCCAGCGTGTAGGTCAGCGTGGCGCCAGCGTCCGGGTCGATGGCGGCAACCGCCGCTCCGATGTCTTCCCCGGCGACGGTGTTCTCCGCCACCTGCCGGTCGCCGGTCTCGCTGGACGGGAACACCGGCGTTTCGTTCTCGTCGGTGACGGTGATGGTCACCGTGATAGTGTCGAAGGCATTTGACGAGTCGGTGGCGGTGACCGTTACCGTGTAGCTGTCCTCGGTCTCATGGTCCAGGGCGGCCTTGGTCTGCAACTGGCCGGATGTGTCGACGATGTCGAAGGAGGCCGCGTCCGTCCCGCCCAGCGTGTAGGTCAGCGTGTCGCCATCGTCCGGGTCGGTGGCCGGGACCGGGGTTCCGATGTTCCGGTCCGCCGCCGTGTTTTCGGCGATGGTGCGAGCAGCGGTCTTCTCGGTGAAGGCCGGTGGTTCGTTCTCGTCGGTGACGGTAACCGTTACGCCCAGCGTACCGGTATTGTTCCCGTCGGAGGCTTCGATAGTCACGAGATATATGTTATTCGTGTCGGCGTCCGCGGGGGCTTCGTAGTCGGGCGACGCGGCGAAGGTGAGCACACCGTCACCGATGGAGAAGGCGCTCATGTCGTTTCCTGACAGGGACCAGGTAATTGGGCTGTTCTCCGGGTCGGCGGCGGTGTAGGTCGCTACGGTCTCAGCTCCGTTCTCGGCGTAATTTATGCGGGACACCCCCGTTACCGCCGGCGGTTCGTTCTCGTCGGTGACGTCGATGGTTACCGTGATGGTGTCGTCGGTCGTCGTGTCAACGGTGCCGCTGGCGTCCTTGCCGTCGTGGACCGACACGGTGACCGTGTATCTGGCTTTGAAGTCGGAGTCCAGGGCGGCTTTGGTCTGCAACTGGCCGGACGTGGGGATGATGTGGAAGGACTCGGCATCGGTCCCGGCCAAGGCGTAGGTCAGGTTGGCGCCAGCGTCCGGGTCGGTGGCCGACACCGGCATTCCGATGTTCTCGCCCGCTTCCGGGTTTTCGGCAATGGTGCGAGTAGCAGTCTCCGCGGCGAAGGCCGGTGGTTCATTCACGTTGGTGACGGTGACCACTACGGGCAGCGTACCGGTGTAGGTCCCGTCAGAAGCTCGCACTTCCACTAGGTACACGTTATCCGTGACGTCGCTCGCCGGCGCCTCGTAGTCGGGCGGCGAGTCAAAGGTAAGCTCCCCCGTGTTGCTGATGGAGAAGTGGCGGGAGTCATCTCCCACCGACAGGGACCAGGTAATCTGGCCGTTCTCCGGGTCGTCGGCGGTGTAGGTGTCCACCGGGCCAGCGCCGTTCTCCGGGTAGTTCATTAGAGAATTCCCCGTTACCACCGGCGTTTCGTTCTCGTCGGTGACGGTAACGGTAACCTCCAGCGAGACGGTGTTGGCACTGTCGGAGGCCTGCACCGTTACCAGATATTCGTTGTCAAGGTCCGTATCCTTTGGGGCCTCGTAGTCGGGCGGCGAGCTAGACGTGCTAAAGGTAAGCAACCCCGCGCTGCTGATGGAGAAGTCGCCGGAGTCGTCTCCCGACAGGGACCAGGTAATTAGGACCTTTTCCGGGTCGGCCGCGGTGTAGGCGGCCACGGTCCCAGCTCCGTTCTCGGTGTAATTTATGCTGGACTTCCCCGTTACCACCGGCGGTTCGTCCACGTCGGTGACGGTGATGGTCACCTCGATAGTGTCGGAGACGTCCTCCCGGTCGGTGGCGGTTACCGTCACCGTGTAGGTGGACTTGATCTCATAGTTCAGGGCGTCTTTGGTCCGCAACTGGCCGGACGTTGCCACGATGTCGAAGGAGGCCGCATCGGTCCCGCCCAAGCTGTAGGTCGGGGTTTCGCCGGCGTCCGGGTCGGTGGCCGAGAATGCGGCTCCGATGTCCTGGCTCGCCGCCGTGTTCTCGTCCACCTGCCGGGCGCCGGTCTCGGACGGGAACTCCGGCGGTTCGTTGACGTTGGTGACGGTGATGGTCACCGTGATGGTGTCGTCGGTCGTCGTGTCAGCATTGCCGCTGGCGTCCTTGCCGTCGCGGACCGACACGGTGACCTCATAGCTGGCCTTGCTCTCATGGTTCAGGGCGGCTTTGGTCTGCAACTGGCCGGAGGCGGCCATGATGTCGAAGGAGGCCGCATCGGTACCGTCCAGCGTGTAGGTCAGCGTTTCGCCGGCGTCCGGGTCGGTTGCCGACACCGGGGTTCCGACGTCCTGGCCCGCCGCCGTGTTTTCGGCAATGGTGCGGGCATCAGTCTCGGAGGCGAAGGCCGGTTTTTCATTCACGTTGGTGACGGTGACCGTTACTTCCAGATTACCGGTCTTGGCCCCGTCGGAGGCTTTGACGGTCACCTGGTATACGTTATTCGTGTCGGCGTCCGCCGGGGCTTCGTAGTTGGGCGACGTTTTGAAGGTGAGCACTCCCCCGTTGCTGATGGAGAAGTCGTCGTAGTCGGCTCCCCCCAGGGTCCAATCAACTGTGGGGTTTCCCTCGGGGTCGTCAGCGGTGAAGGTGGCTACGCTCCCAACTCCGTTCTCCGCGTAGTTGACGCTGGGCAGGCCCGTAACTTCCGGGGGCTCGTCCACGTTGGTGACGAAGATGGTTACCGAGATGGTGCCGTCGGTCGTCGTGTCATCGCTGTCGCGGACCGACACGGTGACCCTGTGCTCTTTCTTGGCTTCATAGTCCAGGGCGGCTTTGGTCTTCAACTGGCCGGACCGCGGGATGATGTCGAAGGACGGGGCATCCGCGCCGCCTAGCTCGTAGGTCAGGATGTCGCCGGCGTCCGAGTCGGTGGCCGACACCGGGGTGCCGACGTTCCGGCCCGCAACCGGGCTTTCGGCGATGCTGCGAGCATCAGTCTCCACGGCGAAGGCCGGTTGTTCATTCACGTTGGTGACGGTGACCGTTGCGCCCAACGTACCGGTGTTGGTCCCGTCGGAGGCTTCGATGGTCACCTGGTATACGTTATTCGTGTCGGCGTTGGCCGGGGCTTCGTAGTCGGGCGACGTGGTGAAGGTGAGTTCCCCCGTGATGCTGATGGAGAACTCGCCGGAGTCGGCTCCCGACAGGGACCAAGCAACTGTGGCTCCCTCCGGGTCGGCGGCGGTGTAGGTGGCTACGGTCTCAATTCCGTTCTCGGCATAATTTATGCTGGAATCCCCCGTTACCTCCGGCGTTTCGTCCACGTTGGTGACGGTGACCGTTAAGTCCAGCGTATCAGTGTTGTTCCCGTCGGAGGCTTTGATGGTCACGAGGTATACGTTGTTTGTGTCGGCGTCCGCCGGAGCTTCGTGGTCGGGCGGCGTGTTGAAGGCGAGGACACCGCCATTGATGGAGAAGTCACCGGAGTCGGCTCCCGACAGGGACCAGGTAATTTGGCCGTTCTCCGGGTTCGTGACGGTGTAGGTGGCCACCGGGTCAGTGCCGTTCTCGGCGTAGTCTCTTGTGGGCGGTCCCGATACCTCCGGGCCTTCGTTCACGTTGGTAACGGTGATGGTCGCCGTGATGGTGTCGGAGGCGTTGGACCGGTCGGTGGCGGTTACCGTCACCGTGTAGCTGGCCTTGCCCTCATGGTCCAGATCGGCTTTGGTCTGCAACTGCCCGGATGTGGCGACGATGTCGAAGGAGGCCGCATCGGCCCCGCTCAGGGCGTGGGTCAGCGTGTCGCCATCGTCCGGGTCGGTGGCCGCCACCGGAAGGCCGATGTCCTGGCTGGCAGGGGTGTTCTCGGCCACGCTCCGCTCGCCGGTCTCGGTGGACGGAAACTCCGGCGGTTCGTTCCCGTCGGTGACAATGATGGCCACTGCGATAGTGGCGGAGGCGTGGGACGGGTCGCTGGCGGTTACCGTCACCGAGTACCTGGCCTTGCCCTCATGGTCCAGGGCGGCTTTGGTCTTCAACTGGCCGGACGCGGCGACGATGCTGAAGGAGGCCGCGTCTGCGCCTCCCAGCGTGTAGGTCAGGGTGGTGTCGCCGGCGTCCGGGTCGGTGGCCGACACCGGGGTCCCGATGTTCCGGTCCGCCGCCGTGTTCTCGGCAATGGTGCGAGCATCGGTCTCCGCGGCGAAGGCCGGTGGTTCATTCTCGTCGGTGACGGTGACCGTTACGGCCAGCGTAACGGTGTTGGCCCCGTCGGAAGCCCGCACCGTAACCAGATATTCGTTGTCGTTGTCGGCGTCCGCTCGGGCCTCAAAGTCCGGTGCTGTCTTGAAGGTCAGCACCCCCGAGGTGCTGATGGAGAAGAAGGAGTTGTCGTCGCCCACCAGGCCCCAGGTAATGCTGGCGTCCTCCGGGTCTGTGGCGGTGTAGGCGGCTACGTCCCCGGTGTCGTTCTCGGCGTAGTCGACGCTGGACTGGCCCGTAACTTCCGGGGGGTCATTTACGCCGGTGACGGTGATGGTTACGGCTATAGTATCATCCGTCGTCGTGTCAGCGCCGCCGCTGGCGTCCTTGCCGTCGTGGACCGACACGATGACCGTGTAACTGGGCTGGGTCTCCAAGTCCAAGCCGGTTTTGGTCTGCAACTGGCCGGACGTGGCAACGATGTCGAAGGAGGCCGCATCGGCCCCACCCAGGGTGTAGGTCAGCGTCCCGCCCTCCGGGTCTGTGGCCGCCACCGGAAGGCCGATGGCCCGGCCGGCAGGGGTGTTCTCGGCCACGCTGCGAGCGCCGGTCTCGGTGGACGGAAACTCCGGCGGTTCGTTCACGTTGGTGACGGTGATGGTTACCGTGACGGTGGCGTCGGTCGCTGTGTCGGCATTGCCGCTGCCATCCTTGCCGTCGTGGACCGACACTGTGACCTCGTAGCTGGCCTTGCCCTCATGGTCCAGGGCGGCTTTGGTCTGCAACTGGCCGGACCCGGCGACGATGTCGAAGGAGGCCGCGTCGGTCACGCTCAGCGTGTAGGTCAGCGTTTCGCCGGCGTCCGGGTCCTCGGCTTCTACCGGGTCGCCTATGGGCTGACCTGCCTCCGTGTTTTCGGCGATGGCGCGAGTATCAGTCCCCGCGGCGAAGGCCGGTGGTTCATTCTCGTTGGTGACGGTGACCGTTACGTCCAGCGTACCGGAGGTGTTCCCGTCGAAGGCTTCGATGGTTACGAGATATACGTTATTGGTGTCGGCGTCCGCCGGGTCTTCGTAGTCGGGCGATGTGGAGAAGGTGAGGACGCCGCCACTGATTGAGAAGTCGCCGGAGTCGTTTCCCGACAGGGACCAGGTAATGCTGACGCCCTCCGGGTCGGCGGCGGTGTAGGCGGCTACGTCCCCGGTGCCGTTCTCGGCGTAGTCGACGCTGGAGTGGCCCGTAACTTCCGGGGGGTCATTTTCGCCGGTGACCGTGATGGTTACCGTGACGGTGGCGTCGGTCGCTGTGTCAGCGCCGCCGCTGGCGTCCTTGCTGTCGCGGACTGACACGGTGACCTCGTAGCTGTTCTTGCCCTCATGGTCCACGGCGTCTTTGGTCTGCAACTGCCCGGACGTAGCGACGATGTCGAAGGAGGACGCGTCGGTCCCGCTCAGGGCGTAGGTCAGCGTGTCGCCGGCGTCCGGGTCGGTGGCCGACACCGGCAAGCCGATGTTCACGCCCGCCGCCGTGTTCTCGGGCACGCTGCGAGCGCCGGTCTCGGTGGCCGGAAACTCCGGCAGTTCGTTAACGTTAGTAACGGTGACGGTCACGTCCAGCGTACCTTTGATCTCCCCGTCTGAGGCTTCAACCGTTACCAGATACACCTTGTCAGTGTTGGCGTCTGCCGGGGCTTCATAGTCCGGCGGTGCGTTGAAAGTCAGCACTCCCGCGGCGCTTATGATGAAGCCGCTGGCGTCGTCTCCCGACAGGGACCAAGTGAAGGTGGTGACTCCCTCGGGATCGGTTGCAGTGTAGGTGGCCACCGTATCGGTACGGTTTTCCGCATAGCTAACGGTTGAGTTCCCGGTTACCGTCGGCGGGTCATTCGCGTCGGTGACGGTGATAATTACTTCCTGAGTGTCCGAGAGACTCCCATCTGAGGCAGTAACCGTCACGGTGTAGCTACTCCTGGTCTCTTTGTCCAACACAGCCCTGGTCTGCAACTGCCCGGACGTTGTGACGATGTCAAAGGACGCTGCATCGGCGCCGCTCAGAGTATAGGTAAGCGAGTCGCCGACGTCCGGGTCCTCGGCTTCTACCGGGTCGCCTATGGGCTGACCTGCCTCCGTGTTTTCGGCGATGGCGCGGGCGCCGGTCTCCGTAGCAGGAAACTCCGGCGCTTCGTTAACGCCGGAGACGGTGACCGTCACATGCAGCGTACCTTTCACCGACCCGTCCGAGGCTTCGACCGTTACCAGGTACACGTTGTCGGTGTTGGCGTCCGCCGCGTCCTCGAAATTGGGCGTTGCCCCGAAAGTCAGCACTCCCTCATTGATGACGAAGTCCTCGGCGTCGTCTCCAGACAACGACCAGGTAATACTGGTCCCATCAGGGTCAGATGCAGTGTAGGTGGCCACCGTATCGGCACGGTTTTCCGCATAGCTAACGGTTGAGTCCCCGGTTACCGTCGGCGGGTCATTCGCGTCGGTGACGGTGATGGTTACGGCGATGGTGTCACTGTCCCCGTGGTTGTCCGTCGCCGTTACCGTTACAGAGTATGTTGGGCCTGTCTCGTGGTCGTAGGTCACGCCGGACTTTGTCTTGATTTGGCCGCTAGTGCTGTCAATGTCGAACGACACTGCGCCCGTGGCATCCAGAGAGTAGGTCAAGGTATTGCCGGTGTCTGGGTCGGTGGCCGTGACCGGGTCGCCGATGTTCTCACCCGGCCCCGTGTTTTCAGGGAAAGAACGGGTGGCGGTAGCCGCGTCGAACTCCGGCGCGCGGTTTGACCCGGTCTGGACCGCCTGAGTTGTTGTTGCCTGGGCGCTCTTGTTCGGGCCGTGGCCGTCGGTGTAGGACGCCGTAGCCCGGAGGGAAGATCCCATGTCTGTGTCGGTGGGGGTGTAGGAACTGGAGTCCGTCCCTACGTCGGTCCAATTGGTGCTTCCATCACTGGACTTCTGCCACTGCCAAGTCGTGCCAATGACGCCCCCGTCGGGGTCAGTCAGGGTGGCAGTGACCGCAGAGCGGACCGACGGCTGGTTGGTGGAGAGAGTTACCGTCCCCGGTTCTTCCAGGTTGGTGACGGTGATGGTCACGTCCTTAGTGTCGGTGCCATTGTTGCTGTCATCTGCCGTCACCGTCACCGAGTAGCTGGACTTGTCCTCGTGGTCGTAGGTCACTCCAGATGTCGTCTGAATCTGGCCGCTGGTGGAAACAATCTGGAAGGAACTCGCATCGGTCCCGCCAAGGATGTAGGTCAACGTGTCATCATCTGCGTCAGTGGCCGCTACCGGGACACCGACGTTCTGGACCCCTGTGGTATTCTCGGGGAAGGAACGAGCGCCGGTCTCGGTGGACGGAAACTCCGGGGCGTCGTTTCCTGCTCCGGCGACGTTGATGGTCACCGTGATTCTGTCATCCGCACTGGTGTCGGCATTGCCGTCGGCGTCCTCACTGTCGGTGACCAACACTGCAACTGTGTAACTGGGCCTGTTCTGCGCCAGCGTGCCGCTGACCGACAATTGGCCGGTATATTCGCTGATGCTGAAGGGCAGGGTGTCGGCGTCCGGCAGGGTGTAGGTCAGGCTGGCCCCTTTGTCCGGGTCGGTGGCTGTAACCGGTTCGCCGATAAGTGAGTTAAGTTGGGCATCATGGCCCACTTCGCGGATAGCTGTCTCACCCTCATCAAACGCCGGAGGTTCGTTCACGTCGGTGACCCTGACCCGGACGAATTCGGTTTTCGACTCTGTCCCGGCATAGGCCGTGATGGTCACCAGATAGGCGTTCTCATTGGCGGCATCCGTCGGGTTCTCGTAGTCCGGCTGCCGGTTGAAGGTCAGTACCCCGCTGGCGTCGATGGAGAATTCTCCCCCGTCAGCCCCCGACAACGACCATTCGACCGGTGGACTGGTGCCAGTAAGTTCGTAAGTGGCCACGGCATCGGTCCTGTTCTCAGCGTAATCGACGGCAGTCGGGCCGCGTACCTCCAGCGGTTCATCCACGTTGGTGACCGTGACGCTCACGCTGAAGAAAGTCTGGCCGGGTCTTCCCCCATTGGTAGGATTGGTGTCGTAGACATGGAGGCTGAAAGAGTATGTGTTGTCTCCGTTGTTGTCAGCCGGGTCCTCGTAGTCCGGCGGCTGCGTGAAGGTAAGGTTGCCGTCGTCATCGATGTCGAAAAAGTCGCCGTCCCCGCCGCCGGGCTGAACGGCGATTATCCAGCCACGGATCTCGCGGCTCTCGCCGTCCGAGTCGGGGACAGTGGCGGAGTAGGTCGCTAACGGCCAGGTGCCGTTCTCGGGATGTGTGATGTCCTCGGGGCCCTTTACGACAGGGGCCCCTGATGAGCCGGAGGGCCGGAGGGCCACGGTGATGCTGGCGTTTAAGCCGGATGGGTCGGTGGCAATTATGGTTATCTCGAATTTGCCATCTGCTCCCGGGGCGTCGTAGGCGTGGGCCTTAGTGGTAAACAGTGTGCCCCTCGACAGGTCTATGCTGAACAACCCCTTATCCGACCCGCCAAGTGAGTAGCGTAGCTCGTCTCCGTTGGGATCAGTGGCACTGGCTGGATAGTAGATGTCGGAGCCGGCAGGGGCACTCCTCCTGACGTGCAGGCAAACATCTGCCTCACCATTGGTGCATGTGTAACCGCCACCGGTATGCACCTGGAAGACCGGCAGCCGGTTGTCGCCCGGCACTGCCCGCACCGGCGTAGCCGATACCGCCTGCGCGGTCTTGCCGGAATCCTCACCGTCGGTGTAGGACGCCGTGGCCCGCAGGAATTTGCCCTCGTCGTCGTCGACCGGTGTGTAGCTGGCTGACGTGGCCCCGGTGATGTTGGACCAGTTGCTCTGGTTATTAGACCTCTCCCATAGCCATGTCCTGCCGGAAATGCTGCCGTCGGGGTCGGTCAGGGTGGCCTCTAAAGCCGTGTGGACCCGCGGCCGGGTCCACGACAGGGACACTCTCCCTGGCTCCTCCACGTCGTTGACGGTGATGGCAACCGCGATGGTGTCTTTGGCTTCGGATGTGTCGGTAGCGATTACCTTCACCGTGTAGGAACTCTTGGTCTCGTAGTCCAGGGGTTCGCCGACCTGCAATTGACCGGTGGCCCTGACGATGGTGAAGGGGGATGTGCGGGCGTTTTCCAGGGTATAGACCAATCTGTTGTTGTCGGAATCGGTGGCCGTCACCGGGCCGCCGAGGTTGTGAAACGCGGGAGAGTTCTCGTTGACACTTCGGGTGGCGGTCCCAGGAGGGAACTCAGGGGCGTTGTTCGTCTGGGCGGAAATGGGGAAGACCGCGGATAGGGCAACAAAGACTATAACGGAAAAAACGGCAACCGCCGCAAGGAACGTTCTATGACTCATGGACACCACCTCACTCCTTCCCGCTGCACAGGACCAAACGAATCAGTCAGACGGTAAACGCCCCACCCTTTTCCCAAATGGAGGACTAAGTCCCCGCCCCCCTTCGCAAAGGGAGGATGGAGGGTGATTTCCCAGCCTGGACACTGCGGGACTCTCGGTAATCGGCAACCCGGCGCCGAATGGGATATTCCTGTAACCGGACTGATCCCAACGGCTCCTGCGAGCCGCAGGAGTGGTGATAACGCAGGGGTCCAGCTTCCCGCCATACCGGGTCTCAGACCCGCCCCTGCACTCCGCCGCTGAGAATATGCATCACCACGAGCAGACCGTATCACATTCGGCTTTCTCATCTATGCTTGTTTCGGAACGGGATTCGGGCTTTTCCCCACCTTATTGGCCTGCGCTACTCCGTTTGTCCATGCTGTTTACACGCGGCCACATCCTTATCAACCTTCGAGGGCAGACCACATAGATGGACGTGCCGGGGCGTGTATGCAAGGCCAGGTATCGGAGCCGTGGAATAAGTTGATAATACAAGGAATATCAAATCATAATGGTTAACAACAATTACATGCGTTTGTCCCAGTGGGCCGCCCTGCATGGTATGCACCGCATGACTGCGTGGCGCCACTACAACGCCGGAACCCTCCCGGCCGAATTACAACCCAAGAAGATCGGCAACATCATCTACGTCCTCGCCCATCCCGGGACTCCACCCGGCCGCAGCGCCGGATACGCCCGGGTGAGCAGCGCCGAGCGGAAACCTCACCTGGAGAACCAGGCCAACCGGCTGTGGGCCTATGCCGGCCAGAACCGCATACCGCTGGACCAGGTAGTATCCGAGGTCGCCAGCGGGCTCAACGACCGCAGGCCCAAGCTGCGCAAGCTGCTGGGAGACCCCACAGTCCACACAGTCATAATCGAGCGCCGGGAACGCTTGGCCCGGTTCGGAGTAGGCATGGTGGAGACTATGCTCCAGGCCAGGGGCGGCTCGCTGATTGTCATCGACGACGCCGAGGTCCCCGACGACCTGGTGCGGGACATGACCGAGATCCTGACCTGCTTCTGCGCGCGTCTGTACGGCAAACGCTCCGCCGTCAACCGGGCCCGGAGGGCCATGGAGGTGGTCAGTGGCTGAGCTGAAGGGCAAGAAGCGCAAGCAACCCAGTTCATGCCCTGAAGGTTGGGCGCCCGGCGCCGTGGTGGTCCAACTGGAACTCACCCGCCGGCAGGAACACCATGCCCGGCGCTGCGCCGGCATCGCCCGCTTCGTCTACAACCGGCTCGTGGCCAACGACCAGGCCGGAAGAGACACCGGCCTCTGGCTCACGCCCCACGAACTGGAGAAGGAGTTCAACGCCGCCAAGCAGGGCAACCCGGCCCTGGCCTTCATCACCGAGGTCAGCAAGTTCGTGGCCCAGGGCGCATGCCGCAACTACCGCAACGCCCGCTCCCGCTGGCTGAACCCGGAGATCAAGGCCCGAAGGCCCGTCTTCCACAAGAAGAACCGCACCGGCGCCGGATCCTTCCTGGCCGCGTCGGGAGTGAACCGTATCCGCTACGATGGCCACCGGCGCATCCGGTTGCCCTACCTGGGCAGCGTCAGGATGACCCGCAAACTGCCGGACGGCATCCCCTACGAGGTGAGCGTTAAGAGACAAAATGGACGCTGGTACGCCAGCGTCGCCTACTGGAAAACGCCTGCGTTACCGCCCCAACGAGAAACCCAATCGGTGGGCGGCGTGGACGTGGGCATCAGTCCCCTGGCAGTGGACAGCGGCGGAGCGCATCCCAACCCCAAGGCCCACTATCAGCCGGTCCAGACGGACAACGACCAGTGGCGCTACCCCAACCCAAGGGGCTACGCCAAGGCCCTCAAGGCGCTGACCCGCCGGCAGCGGGCCCAAGCCCGCCGGACGCCGGGCAGCCGGGGCTGGTGGGAGGCGCAACGCCGCATTGACCGTGCCCACCGCCGGGCAAAGGGGCTGCGCGAGAACGCCCACCACCACGTGAGCCGGGCGTTGGTCCGGAAGTACCACACTCTGGGCATCGAGACACTGAACGTCTCCGGCATGATCCGGGCTGGCCTGCAGTCCAAGGCCCTGGCCGACGCCGGGATGTCCGGCCTGCTCCACCAGGTCCGCTACAAGGCCCGGTGGTACGGTACACAGATCGTGGAAGCCGGCCAGTGGTTTCCCAGCAGCAAGACCTGCTCCGTCTGCGGAGCGGTGAACGGAGATCTTCAGCGAGAACCGGACTGGGATTGTTCCGACTGCGGCACCCACCAGGACCGGAACGAAAACGCAGCTCGCAATCTGCTAAAACTTGCGCTACTCGCGGTAGGCGAGGATGTAATGCTCCCGGACGGGAAGGCGCTGGCCGACGGCGATTCCGTCATCGGTGAAACCGGCCCGGAGGAAGGGAGAACCAAGCAGGCGATGACGGTTGCACCGCAACTCACGCTGGCGGCGTAACCATCGTTACTCATTTGGATAACCCTGTAACTGAGTTAGTAACTGTTCAGACTCGATGACGCGGATTGGCTAAATCCCACATTGGTCTTCTCCATGATGATTCTCAAACGATGTCCCTCAGCCGCAACCAGTCATTACGATGAAAATAGGCAATTTTCATATTCATACATGGCCTCGGCAAGGCCATCCACGATTTCCGCGAAGAGCCTGCCCCGGCTCGATCGGGGACGGGAATCCAGAAATGCGAATGATAGTGACCGTTGCTGGTTGCAACGGTTTCTGGATTCCGGGTCACGCCCAGAATGACGGGCTGGAAGCAGGAAGGACACATCAGGTCTGAACAGTTACAACTGGAGTATCAGATTTCAACGGATTCTGAATAGCGGTATAATCCGGCCCATGAACGGCCGGCTGAACGCCCGGTCCACCAGGAGGACACGGGCCCGGTGGAGTCCGAGGCCCCCTGCCGGCACCCGCCGGAGGACCGGACCCCGGACCCAGAGTAAGCTGGCGCCAAGCACCCACCCGGGCCGGAAGGCCAAGACCACCGGAGCGGGAACGGGACCGGAACCCGGACCGCCAAGCCCAAGAGGACCGACATGACCCCCCGACATCCAGAGGCAAACAGGCAGAAACGCCGCAGGCGCTTCGTACTCCCCGACCCGCCCGAGCGCGAGCCAGAGGACATGACCAGCTTCGACCACCTGACCCTGAGCGGCTGACAACTAGAGGCTTATTCGTTAACAAACGCCAACATATGTTACAACACCGACTATGCCATACATACCAGGCCGCAAGGCCGCGGTACAACTTGGGATCCACCAAAACATTCTGAGGCGGTACTCGGATGAAGGCCGGATACAGACAATCAGAACAGCATCGGGACAACGCCGGTCCGACGTTGACGCCTTCGTGCGCGAATCCGCCGACGCTGCCGTCGTCTGTTGCTGCCGGGTCAGCAGCGCCAAGCAAAGGGAAGACTTGGTCCGGCAAGTCTGCTTCATGCGAGAAAGATACCCCAACGCCGAAATCGTGTCCGACATCGGCGGAGGACTCAACTTCCGGCGAAAAGGACTTGTTTCCATACTGGAGCGACTTCACCGCTGCGATAAGCTCCGAATTGTGGTTGCCTATCGAGACAGGCTTGCCCGGTTCGGATTCGAGCTTATCCAGTGGCTTGCCGAACAGAACGGCGGCGGGATCCTGGTTCTCAACAACGCGGATTACAGCCCCGAACAGGAACTCACCCAAGATATTCCCGCCATCCTCCATACTTTCAGTTGCCGGCTTCACGGCCTGCGCCGGTGCAAAAACGCGAACAAGGCGGATTCGGGTTTATCCGGCGAAGGCGCAACGCCAGACACTCAGGTTGTGGTTTGACGCCGCCCGGTGGTGTTACAACGAGACCATAGCCCGGCTGAAGCGGACCGGGGAAGCCGCCAACTGGAAAGCAATCAAAACAGACATCATCCACGCCGTCCCTGACCGCCTGAAAGCTGCCCCGTATCAGGTTCGCAGTATTGGGGTCCGTGACGCCTGCCGGGCTATGTCCGAAGTCAAGCGCCGCAACCTGCAACTGAAAGCAGCCAAAGCCCGGGGCTCGCGCCTCGAAGAGGGCTGGCACGAAGTGAACTTCCGAAGCCGGAAAGCTCCCAAGCAAGGATGTTTCGTTCCGGCTACCGCAACCAGTGAAAATGGCGCATATTACACCAAACTGGGCAAGCTGCGGATGGCCGAGCGGCTGCCCGCCGACCACGGCGACAGTCGCTTAACCCTGCACAACGGCCAATATCACCTAGTCGTCACTTGTCCGGCCCAACGGCGTGTTAGCGAGACCCAAGCGCGCGTCGTTGCGCTGGACCCGGGTATCCGGTCATTCTTTACTTGGCTCTCGGAAACCGACGCCGGCCACATCGCTCCCGGAGCCTTCGGCAAAATTCAACGCCTCTGCGCCCACCTGGACGCCCTGCTATCCCGCGCCAAGCTGGAACGCCGCCGGTTTGCGAAACGCCACAAGTACCAAGCCGCCAACCGAATGCGAGTGCGAATCGGAAACCTGGTTGACGAGCTTCACCATCAGACAGCCCGGTGGCTGGTAGACAACTTCGACATCATCCTGTTGCCCACCTTTGAGACCTCGGATATGGTCCAGCGTGGAGCGCGAAAGCTGCGCTCCAGGTCCGCCCGTTCTCTGTTGACCTACGGGCATTGCAGGTTCCAACAATTCCTGGCTTGGAAAGCCTGGCAGTCGGGCAAAGACGTGATTCTGGTCAACGAAGCCTACACCAGCAAGACGTGTAGCTGGAATGGCGAAATCATCCCGAACCTGGGTGGTCGCCGGGTAGTAGCTGGTTCCGACGGCGTGCGGGTGAACAGGGATATCAATGGCGCCCGTGGGATTTTCCTGCGGGCTTTGGCAGATACGCCCGTCCTGTGCGATTTCTCGCAGGGACGCATCGGCAACTACGCAGATAGCGTTAGTTAGCGAAAAGGTATCGGTAACAGCAACATCAGGTACGAGGAGAATGCCAGCGGCGCGGTAGAGACCTACAGGGCCTCGGGTCCTGAGTCGGCCAATGCAATATGGTCGCTGTCGGGAGACGACGCCGCCTACTTCATGATCAGCGGCGGGATGCTCACCTTCAGTAGCTCGCCCGACTACGAGAACCCGACCGACATGGGCATGGACAACACGTACATGGTAACCATCATGGCCGATGACGGGACCTACATGGCAATGCGGAACGTCACCGTCACGGTCACGAACGAGGACGAGGACGGCGCGGTAACCCTGAACCTGGGGCAACCTGTAGCCGGCACCGCGATAACGGCCAGCCTTACCGACCCCGACTCCCCGGACGGCATAACCGACGTCACCTGGCAGTGGGCCAGTTCCGCTACCGCCGACGGGACCTTCGCAACCATCACGGGCGCCACGAACGCCGCCTACACCCCGGTGGAGGCCGACGTTGGCATGTACCTGCGGGCCACGGCCAGCTACACCGACGGCCACGGCTCCGGCAAGATGAAGATGGCCGTGTCGGACAACATGGTGATTATGGCAAGCACAAACAACGCCCCGGCGTTCCCCGACACTGAGGACGGCACGAGGGAAGTGGCGGAGAACACAGCCGCCGATGCACCCGTGGGCAGCCCGGTAACGGCCAACGACGCCGACGGCGACACCCTGACCTACACGCTGGGCGGCACGGACGCGGCCTTGTTCGCCATCGACGGCGCGACGGGCCAGATCACGGTCGGCGCCGGGACGGTGCTGGACTACGAGACGAGGACCACCTACATGGTCACCGTCACGGCCACCGACGCCGCCGACGACGACACAATCACGGTGACCATAACCGTCACCGACAAGAGCCTGGGGACCTTGGGCGACACCTATGACGCCGACCATAACGAGGAGATCAGCAAGAGCGAGGCCCTCGCCGCTGTGCGTGCTTACTTCAGGCGCCAGATTACCAAGGATGATGCGATAGGGATCATAGCGCTCTATTTCGCCAGCCGCTCCTAATTCCGGTTGGGACATGAGGGCGTAGGGCGTTGAACGAAAGAGGAGGAGGAAGCTTGGTGAGAAAAGCGTTGACATTGTTGGTGGTCGTTGCCGTTCTGGGTGCAGCTTTGGGAGTGGTATGGGTGGCGAGGCCGAGCCTCGTGGACGCGCAGCAGGAGCCCACTGCCACCAGGTCCTTCTCCTCAATGACAGTGGACGCTGGCGGTCAGTTGACGGTAACCATGACCGCCAGCAACTTCGGAGGCTTCGGCCAGATCGTGGAAACACTGCCCGACGGGTTTACCTATGTGTCAAGCAGTTTGTGCGACGAGGCCGGGAAAGACCCGTGCGGCGCTGCGGGGCCGGCTGGTGACGGAATGATCGTCACCTTTACCCTGCTGGCGGGGTTGGATAACAACTTCACCTATACGGTTGCGGTAGCCTCCAGCGCGGCGGGTCCTCACATTTTCTCCGGCACTTTGGATGGCCTTAGCATAGATGACCCGGTTGTTGTGGACGGCCCTACCACGGTGACAGTCGTGGCCGCACCTGCCGCCGCCGCCACCCGGTCCTTCTCCCCGGCGTCGGTGGACCCGGGCGGAGATGTGGTGGTGACCATCGTGGTCAGCGGGTACGGCGATTCCGGCTCCGTGGAGGAAACCCTGCCCGCAGGATTCAGCTACGTGGACGGGTCCAGCGACCTGGACGTTACTTCGGTCGCGGTATCTGGCCAGACGGTCACCTTCACCCTGACGGGTGAAACGAGCTTCACCTACACGGTCACCGCCTCGGACACGGCGCGAGGCCATCCCTTCATGGGCGTCCTGATGGACGAGGACGGCACGACTGCGGATGTCGGCGGAGATATGGCCGTGACGGTTGAGGCGGCTGCTCCCCCTGCGGGATTCAGCGCAAGTCGTTCCTTCGCCCCGGCGTCGGTGGACCGGGGCGGGCAGGTCGTGGTTACGATTGAAGTCAGCGGGTACGGCGCAGTGGGCCAGGTGGTCGAAACGTTGCCCGAAGGCTTCACCTACGTGTCGAGCAACCTGGGCGAATCGGCAGTGGCAGATGGCCAGAAGGTGACGTTCACCCCGATCGATGAGGAATCGAGCTTCACCTATACGGTCACGGCCCCCGACAGGGATTACCGATTCACTTTCAGAGGCATTGCGCTTAACGAGGACCTACAGGAACGGGGTATCGGCGGCGATTCCCGCATAACGGTCGGAAGCCCCGCGCCACCGAGGGTGACGCCCACGCCCACGCCGACACCCGCCCCTACGCGTATCTCGCAGCCACCAAGGCGTCGCGGAGGCGGAGGCGGAGGTGGTGGCATCCCGGCCCTCCCGGCGGGCACGGTTGCCGCCGGGGCCGTGGTCAGCAGCCCGGCGCCCAGCGAGACGGTCCCCGTCCAGGCCAGGGTGCGGACGCCCAACGCGGGAGTGGTGCGGATAACCATCGCGCCGGGGAAATCGACGCCCCTGGTCCAGGGGTTGAATGTGGCGGGGACGGTCTTTGACATAACCGCGCCCCAGGCGTCGGTGGAGGAGCCGCTGGAACTGATCTTCCTGGTCAGGACCCAGACCGCCTCCGGAGACCTCATCGTGCTCAAAGACGGCGTGACGGCCGGGGACTGCCGCGGCGCATCGGGCCGGGCTTCGCCGGACCCGTGCGTGTCCAGCCGGGGCAAGGCCGGGACCACGGTGGTAGTGAAGGTTCTCACGTCGGAGGACGGCGTCTGGGAGTTCCGCTCCCCCAAGCAGGCCGCGCCGCCCCCGACGCCAACGGTCGCGCCGACACCAGTGCCGACAGCCCGGCCGACACCAGTGCCCACGGTCCCGCCGACACCCACCCCGGCGCCCACGGTCGAAGCGACCCCGACGCCCATGGTCGTAGCAACCCCGACGCCAACACCCAGGCCGCCGAGGCCCCGGCCGACACCAGTGGCAACGGTCCCGGCAGCACCCGTGCCGACGGCCACGCCAACGACGGCTCCTGTGGCAGTGATGGTAGCGCCGGAACCATTGCCTACCGCCATGCCTGAGCCCACAGTTACGACGGCCCCGGTTGCTCCACCCGCTGTGGAGGAGGACGAAGGATTCCCGCTGTGGCTGATCGTGGTGATAATCGTGGGCGTCGCCGCCGTTCTGGCGGGCGCAGGAATTGTCATCCTCCGGGTCCGGGGCGGGTAGGAGGGCCGGCAGTCCGCTGCTTGCCAGGTTAGCCAGGGAATGTTAAACCAAAGCCAAGGTGAAACCCGCATTTGCGTCGGCTAGAATCAGGGAAGCATAGCGTCAGGACTGGGAGCAGACTGAGTGGGGATGGTGATGGGTATGAGGGGGATAAGGCCGGACTTGGAGGGGTGGCAGTTGGACTTGGCTGGTGTGCGCAGCAGGATGTACCCAGCGCCGACACCCCGGGAGAGAGAACGGTGGCACGCACTGTGGCTCCAGTGCCGGGGCCTGACCGCCTCGGGCACCGCCCAGGCACTGGGCCGGGATGCTCACACCATCGGCAGATGGGCCGCCGCCTTCGGCGAGGGAGGGCCCGCAGCCTTGATATTCGAGCAGACCGGGGGTTCCCCCCGCACTTGGCGAGACGCAACAGGCGGAGTTGACGGGGGCAGTGCGGGAGTTGCCCGAGATGTCGGGCATAGAAATGGCCAACTGGACCCTTCGGCAGGCTCAGGAGGAAAGTGGTGCGGCAGTTTGTCTCGAAGCGTTTCGGCATTGGCCTGAGCCGCAGCACTTGCCTGAACTATCTGCACCGCTTGGGGTTTGTCCTGAAGCGTCCCAAGAAGCGTCTGGTCAAGGCAGATGAGCAGAAGCGGGAGGCCTTCGTGGCGGAGTACGCCACCCTGTCGGACGAGGCGTGGCGTACGGGAGCGAAGATATTCTTCGCCGACGAGGCCCATTTCCGGGCCGATGCCGAACTGAGAGGCAAATGGGTGCTAAAGGGAGAGCCGGCCCCCCGTTTCCACGAGGGCAGGCTTTGGTGGACTCGACCAGCCCGAGCTATGGCGAAAAGGCCGGCTACTACTCGGCAGTGTGCCTGGAGACCGGTGAGGTGGAGTGGATGGACCTGGAGGGGAACAGCAACTCCGGAACCTCGGCTGCCTTCCTGGAGCGGTTGCGGCAGAGGCACTCCGGGCCGCTGGGCGTGATCTGGGACAACGCGCCGGCGCACCGCGGCGAGGCGGTGCGTGAGTATCTGCGGACGCCGGGCTTGGGGCTGCGGGTGATGAACCCCCGTTTTCACGAGGGCAGGCTCTGCCGGGCTACAGCCCGGACGGAGGCGCCGATGAGGCCATCTGGGGCTGGGCGAGAGAGGAAGCCACCGGAAACCTGTGCTTGGGAACCAAGGCCCTGGTAAAGGAGAGAGTCGGGAATTTCCTCTGCGGGCTGTCCATCCGGAAAGACGAGGTCAAGGGCCGCTGCCGCACCGTCCTGCAATCAAAGGCCGAAGGATTTCTGCGAGAATCCCAGCCCAATCACCGATATATTGTAAATGCACATCCCACCTTGGCTTTGGTTTAGTACTACAGCCGCACAAACACTAACTCGCTACTCTTAGCCTCGATCCATCACTGGATTTAGCTTTGCTCACTTAAGAGCAAAGCCAGTACGCCATAGATGGACATTGCGATTTTCAATCCCGCCCGACCCTCTGGGCGGTCATGTGCGACTGTAGTATTAGCCCAAGCGGAGTGATTGCTCGCCTCCGTCGGGGAGTCCATCCAGGTACTCCTGTAGCGTCCATTGGGCCATTCCCCTGCGTGCCTTCGGATTGATGCGCTGGGAGTCCTCCTTGCGTTGGGCTTCGATCAAGCCGTAGGTCAGACATCTCAACGCGCTCTGGGGAGTGGAGGTGATTGTCATGCTATTTCCAATACCCTCATCCAGAGACTCGAGTGGCCAGGTCTGGTAGGCGAAGGCTCGGTCGACGTCGCACTCCTTGCTAACACCGATCCACCCCACCTGGTCCTTGTACTCCACTTTCACCACCGACGGAGAGAGGGGTTCGAGGAAGAAGTCCTCCCCGTCGATGATCACGTGCTTCCTTGTCACTTGTGTTCTCCTGGGTTTTTCCATGTGATCACCGTGTCTCTCTCAGGGAGCGTTCCCAGTAAATCACTTCCCCAAGTTCCTCACCGCCGGTCATCGCACTGGGGACCAACCCGGGTTGGTCCTGCCAGGGCCGATGTGTCCACGGCTTCCTGTGGTTTCCACTCGCTGTCTACCTGAATATGGTGTTTTGCCTTATCGGGTGAATCGATCGCCGACCTTATCCCGAATCCACCGGTGGACACCGATGGACGGCGTGAGGACAGCGGAAGGGGGGTGAGGAAGTTACAGGCGCGATGATCCGGGCTCGAATTTGGGTAGACGGGAGGCTGGCGGCGGTCTGCAGGCGCTTTGGGGGGCGCCGATGGCGGCTTACAGTGGCTGTGGTGAGGGGGATGGCGGGATAGGACACGGCAAGAGGCGCTCGCGGACCGGACTGGCGCGAGTTGGCGGGGCGTTCGGTTGGCCGGATGGCGGGTCAGTAGCGGACAGGAGCAATCAGGCTGGGAGTGGAATGGCTCGCAGTCGGGCCAGGGCGCGACTGAACTGGGTTTCCCATGGCCAGCGCTGGGGAAGATGCAGGGTGATCCGGCGTGCCGAGCGGGTGATCCGTCCGGCCAAGGCAAAGACCCGTCGTCTGAGGGTCTTGGTGGTCACGATCTGCTGACCCAGGCCGATGCGGGCTGTCCAGCGGGCCAGGTTGTGGGCCATCACCTGTACCGCCAGCCAGGCGCCGTTGGCAGCGAAGCGGCCCGAGGGGAGATGGTTCAGCCCCACGCCGTACTTGAGGTCGCGTATCGCATTCTCGATCTCGGCGTGGCGGCGGTGGTCAGCCTCCAGTTCCAGGGTCTCTCCGTCCCGGTCGGTGATGAAGCCGTGATAGCTGTAGGTGGCGAAGAGAGCCAGTTGGGAACCGGGCGCCGGCTTCACCCGCCGGACGATGAGCCGCACCGGCGCGGCGTCGGGCTCACTCTGGAAGGGGGTGTAGGTGGTCTCGGCCACATCGGCGCCGTCCATCCAGTAGGGAATCGGCGTCCAGTCCTCTTCGGGTATCGCCTCGATGAGATTCCGCAGGCGGGTGCGCTGGCGGATGGTGATGGAGAAGCGGACATCCATCCGGCGGCAGACGGCGACCACGGCGTGGGTATAGAAGCCGCTGTCGGCCCGCACCGTGAGTTGGCCCCTGGCTCCGCCGTAGCGCACCCGCCCCACCGTTTCACGCAGGAAGTGGGCGGCGCCGCGGGCGGTGTAGGCCCGGCCCTCGCGCAGGCGGGCCATCAGCACGTCGCCGGTTCCGGCGGCGACGGCCAGCAGCGGGTGATAGCCCCGCGCACCGGTGTAGCCGTGGTGGCGAGCTCCTTCCTTGGCCAGTCCGTAGGTCTCGCAGATGGTGGAGTCCAGGTCGATGGTCAGGGGCCCGTCGCCGGGTCCGGCCCCAGCCTCCCAGGCCCGGGCCAGCAACTGGCGGCTCACCCGGTCCAGTTGGCGGACGTGGCCCCACCGGAAACTGCGCAGGAAGGTGCCCAAGGTGGAGGGCGCCTTGACTACACTGCCCAGGGTGCAGGCTGTCCTGCCGGTGCGCAACACATCGGCATCGTCGATGCAGTCGCCGCCCGCCAGCGCGGAAGCCACCAGCGTCATGATCTTGTCGCCGGTGTTGGCTCGGCCTGGGGCCCAGCCCAGGTCCAAGTGCCGGTCAACCAGTTGGGGCAGGCCCAGGTGCAAGGCCAACGTGGCGGGAAGGATCAGCCCGGCATTGTTGACCAGGCGGTGGTCGTCGAAGGCGATGTGGATGCCGTCGGGGTGGTTGCGTGGTAGCATCTATTGGGTGCTCCTTGTTTCTGGTTGGTTTTCTGTCTCGAAAACCATTATCCCAGATGCACAGGAGCACTTTCTTACCCATTCAACCCGCCGCGACACTCACCTTTTCGGTGGATTCGGGCTTATGCCCAAGTATGTCTGATACCGTGGCTACAAAGTCCTTGTCATAGGCATCAACTGATGAGTGCCAATCTGATAGGTACTCCCGCAACCTTCCGGTAGTTGTCGGGAACTTCGTAATGGCATTCCACCCTTCGGGGTTATTCTCGAAAATCGGGAGGAGAACATATGCAATCAATGATTGCTTAACCCTTTGGTGGTGCTCATTCACATCGGAGGTCCTTAGCTCCTCTTCATGAGAAATTAGCCATCCAGGGAGATCCATTCCTGCAGGCAGCTTTGCTTCATCCTGTCCGAGTCTGTCGTCTGCGTAGATTTGAAACTGCTTCGAGTAGCTATGCTGCCCAGGGATACTGGGATTTTGGCACCATTGGCGAGCCATACACTGGAGAGCGAAGATGGAAGCGGTCTCGCAGATTGCTTCTTGCAGCCACCCGTTCGGATTTCCTAACAATTGTTCATAGTGATTGGTTAGGACATGGCAGAATTCATGGGCGAACTGAAAAACGTACTGGCACCAGAAACTCTCACGCGCACTAAGGAGAACCTTGATTGGATCATTACGGTTAAGGCGGTCGAGAGTAATAGGGGCCCTCGGGTAGTTCGATGCAATTTGGACTTCGATTACCCCTCCGAAGGGTCTTCTGAGATACTTGTTCAAGTGAATAGCGGTGTCTCTGAGCAATGCTTCGATTGAAGGTATATGAGCACCGCCTGAGTCACTCGGCTGAACTGAGATATGCACTTGAACGCTCCTTTCTTTCAACTCTTCAAGTGGCTTGCCGAGTGAGTGGTCCAGATTGACGGAGGTGAATCACCTCCATTTTCTCAGGTTCTCCCAGCGCCGAAAAGCCCACGAACCCACCGTCTCAGCGACGGCCCGGTATCCGGAGCTTCGGCCACCTTGTTCACTGGCACCACCGCGGTTTGCTGCCCTCCAGCTTCTTCAGCCGCTCGGCCAAGTCGCTGACCTGTCTCTTCAGTTGCTCGACTGCCTGCGCGGTCTCTTCCAAGCGGTCCGCGTGTACGCCCTCCGGCAGTTCCCCCATCTCCAGGACAACTCGCTCTATGGCCTCCCGCATCCTGGGCGTGGGCGTGTCGCGCCTTAGCCAGTCTTCCAGGGTAGGCCGCGGCACGGCTTCTGAAGGTGGCGCGCCACCAAGAACGACAGGGCCTGGTGCAGATAGGCCATCTTCGCCTCCCTGCCAGGTGCATAGACCAGACCGGCAACCTGCCACGTCCGGTTCCACTCTGGTGCAACTTTCTGGACTATACCATGCGGCAGGTTGGGCTGGTCGTGGCCTAGCGCGGCGGAATAGAGGGACTTAGTCCGGTAGGGTCAGACATGCTTCGGTGGGTCTCTTCAGGGGTGGTAGGTTCGAGCCCCAAGGCCGGCCTTCACCGCCTCGGTATCAGCGTGACTTCCCGCTATCCTCCAGAATAGCCATCTCCCTCCTCAGCCCCGCACCGGCAATCTCGCCTGCTTCCAACCACGCAGGCGCTTCCGGAGCCAGGTAGCCCACCGAGCCGTCCAGGAACCGGTACAGGGTCGCCGGCTGGCCTCCGGTCACATCCATTAGCTCCGTCACCTCCTTGGCGGTGAGACGGGCCTCCTGTTGCAGCACCCGCACGCTCTTTGCCAGGTTCCGCCACTCCCTGCAGGTCCGCCTGCCAGGGTTGTCCCGGCAGTGGGGGCAGTTGCGCACGTCGTCGAAGCCGTCCTGCACCGGTAGGGTATTGAGGTACGCGAGCGTCTGCTCGCCGTAGACCGCGCGGGTCGGCCTGAGCTTGAAGGGTTGGTGGCCGGAATTCTGCTGGCACATGGGGCAGAGGGTAGCCTCGCCCCGGGCCTCCCGCAGTGCCTCCATGCTGCCAATGAGGATGTCTTCGTCGTCTGCCGGTTGGCCGTCGCAAAGGCGCACCGGGTCGTCGCGCCCGGTGATGTGGTGGCGGATGGGCCTGTACTCGATCATGTGGACCTCGAGTCGGACTCGGCGAGCTTCTAGTCTGCGGATGTGCTCCGTGGCCTCGCAACCACGCAGTGTCATACCCTGGCCCAATCATCGCATTCCCTTCGAAAGGAGCTTCCGGTCGTCCAGCCAGGTCCTTCACCTGCGAAGTTATAATCCTGGGGTGGTTGCACGAAACTACTGCACCCGGTGCGGAATCCGGTTGGCCCCTCAAGCCAACTCCTGCCACGGATGCGGGCATGTCGTGCCCAGCCCTAGTACTCGGTCAAAGCTGAAGTGTCAGGATAGAGTTGGTGGAGTTTGGCCCTGGCGTCCTTGGCAGTGAACCGCCAGTCGATGGTGGCCGCGGCAGTGTTGCGTTCTGAGACGCAGACGTTGACCGCCCGGTTCAAGCTGTCCTCAGCACCTCATTCAATCCCTCCTCGGCGTATCTCCGCTTGGCGCGGAACACCGTGCGCTCCGACACGTCCAGGGCAGCTGCCACCTGAGGCGCAGTCCAGCCCTCGTCTATCTTGAGCAGAATGCGGGCCCGGGTGATTGCCTGGGCCGATCTCCTGCCCGACCGCATCATCCTGCGCAGCCGTCCCTTCTCCTGCGAGGACAGCTGGACCTCATACTTTTCCTGAACCATGAACGCCACACCTCACACAACACAGCTTCTCCGCCAACGGTAGCATCACCTTTCAACAGATGACATGCCTGTCATTACCAGTTTGACTCGGTACTAGGTTGTCCTCAAGTTCCCTGTCTTCCATCACCACGATACGGGCGCCCCGTCCCGCCAGCGCAGCTTCCACGTACTCAAATCCGAAGCGGCACAGCCGGTCCCGGTGTTCCACGATTATTGTGCTGACCGTATGGTCCCCGATGATGCGGCACAGCCGCCGGCGGTTCCCGTTCAGACCGCAGCCGGTCTCCTTGACCACCTCATCGGGACGATGTCCACGCTCCATGTCCCACTCCACGACCCTGCCCACCTGCCGGTCCAAATCCTCGCGCTGGCCGCTGGAGGACACACTGGCGTAGACGATGCACCGGCCGTCGTTTTCGGGAGGGACCACCCGTAGTAGCGTCCATTGGGAAGCCGTTCGATATCGAGCTCGGGGGGAAGCTTGCCTGTACGGTGGAGCCGGGATGTGGTGGCTTTGTCGAATCCGTAGAGCCGGCCCCAGGCGGTCAGGCTGATACGGCGGCTCACACATCCATAATCAGCTATTTTTCACTGATATATCAGCTGCTACTAACCCCGCTCAAACAGTTGGGAGACCAGCTTTTTGGAGATATAACCCCGGTCGCCAAACAACCGGCCAAATAGGCTCTGGGTCAAGTGGGGGACCGGCTTCCGGTCATCAACATTACCCAGGGTGATACGACAAGCCAACAACTCGCCCCGGTCGTTGACCACCAGGTGCAGCTTGAACCCGAAGAACCAGCCCACCGAGGTCTTGCCCCTTTGGGCTATACCCGCAAAGACCCGGTGGCTGGAAATGCGCCGGTTGTGGCAGACGGCTATTGGAGCTGTTGAGTCATTGGAGTTGAGTCGATGAAGCTGGTCCCGGTGCAGCGTCCGTAACAGTTCATCAGGTAGGCGCATAGGGGGACCAGGAACCCGGGCATCGGTCCGACGAAGCGTCCATAGCTGACCAACTCGGGAAACTCGGAGCGCAAATGCTCCTGCACGTACTCGGTGTAGTAGGCCTTGAAGTGGCGATAGCGGCTCTGATGGAAATGAATCATGATGGTCATTGATTCGCTGACTGACAGTTGGCCCGGGCGCCGCCTTTGGCGTGAGCCCCTTTGAAGCAGGTCTTGTTCCCAGTGGGGCTGGAACCATTGCCAAAGATCATCGACATCGCAAAGTAGGTTTAGTAGACTCATCCTGGGACGCCTCTCAATGGATTAGCATTGAGAGGAATACCTCTTCTCAACCATTGGTGTCCCTTTTTATCCATAAATCACGTTAATATTCTACCGGGCAGAGGACGGCCCCATTTTCCGGAGCGGGTTTGCCGATTAAGTCAGTTCTTTGTTATCGATCTCGTAGCAGGCGGTCTCGGCGGGGCGTTTCTGACAGGACCAGGGGAGCGGGAAACGCTGGCCGGTTGAGAGAACAGAGGCGATGGACATGAAGCTTGGAAAACTTGGCATTCTAACAATAGTCATCGTTGCCGTGGTGCTGTCGGGTGCGGTCACGGCAGGATTGGTCACCGTCAGGGCGATCCTGGGTTCGGAACCCGCGGCTGAGCACACACCGGCGCCAACTCCCGCACCCACGCCTGAGCCCATACCCATACCTACGCTTGTACCCCTCGACCTCCCCGAACCGCCGGACAAATCGCAGCCGCCGGCCTCCTTACCAACGGAACGTTCCACAAAAGGGACCCGTTCAGAACAGGCGGTCCGGGACCAGGGAACAATCTACACCTGGGAGGACGGCGATAGGACCCTGAGGGTCGTACCACAGACCGGCATGGTCGTCCAGGAAACCTCCGCCATCACACCCGAGGACGTTGTGGTTGCGAAGGGAACCAGGGATAGCGTCGTCAGGAAACAGGACAAACACGGCGTCGACTCCCAGACGGTGTTCCGGTCGGAATCGGGAGGCGGGCTGATGACGCTACCCGGTGGCGTCCTGCTGTCCTTGGACCCCGGTTGGAACCAGGCAAAGGTCGAAAGCTTCTTCTCCGAGAACAATATTCCGTTAGACCGGGTATCTGAATTGGGTTTCCTGGAGAACGGCTTCCTGTTGGATACCGAGCCGGGACTTCCGTCGCTGGAACTGGCCAACGCGCTGGCCGCCCAGGATGGCGTCGTGATTTCCAGCCCGAACTGGTGGAGAGAAGTAGAGGCGAAGTGAGGGCGCCGCCCCCTGAACGGGGCGCCGTCCACCGCCCGGCCCACATCAGCCCTCGCGAGAGATTTGCATGCGCTTCATGTCAGCGCAGCGCGCTTCCCCGTTGCCGTCAGTTGGGAAGATGCTCCTCCTGGCGGTATCAGTCTCCTTGTGTTTCATCCTGAGCGCGGGCGGAGCCGGGGCGCAGACGGTTGACGACCACGGCGGCACGTTCCCCACAGCCACGCCTCTGCCGCTGGGCTCCTCGGTAGCCGGACGCATCGACCCCGGCAACGATGGGGACGTCTTCAAGCTGGACCTGTCCGGTGCATCCGTAATCACCGACGTGTGGATATACACCACCGGCGATTTCGATACTGCTGGATCGTTGTATGACAGCAACGGCGGACTGCTTGTGTACAATGACGACCTCACCAGGGGCAGGGAGAACAATTTTCATCTCCGGGCGATTCTCCCGAGCGGAGTCTACTACGTATCCGTCAGAGGCGACCGCACTGAAACCGGAGATTACACGCTGCACGCTGAGGCGGTAACGGACTCCGGAAGCGCGACCGGCACGGCGCCGCTCTTGAATCTCGATTCTCCAGCCGCGGGAACGGTCGACACGGCTGGCGACGCAGATTATTTCAGGCTGAACTTCACCGAATCCACAAATTTGGTCCTCTATGCCAGAAGTGTGAATTCTGCGCCTATCGACGGGCACGTGCTTGACACCGGGGACGCCGAAATTTCGGTTAACATCTATCCCTTATTTCACGAAATCGATGGCGACGAGGAAAGGCATGGTTTCAAGATTCAGGACGACTTCGGCCCGGGCGCCTACCACATCAAAGTGACCACTCCTGATGGTATCTCTTCCCACCCCGTGCCCTACACCCTCCACGCCTTTGAGGATACCGATTACCCCGATTTTATTGAAGAGTGCGGAGCCAAGACCCGTTCATTGAACGACCCTCAGATTATCGACTCTCTATATGGATGCCAGTGGCACCTGAACAATCGTGACGGAGAGGACGTCAACGTCGACTCTGTATGGGCGGATGGTAACAAGGGAGAAGGCGTCAACATAGCCGTGGTTGACGACGGGATGGACTACACCCACGGGGGACCTGGCCGGCAACGTCGACGCCTCCCGCAATCACGACTACACCGGCAGCGGCGACATACATCACCCCTTCGAACACCACGGCACGAAAGTGGCCGGCATCATCGCGGCCCGGGACAACGCCATCGGAGTGCGCGGCGTGGCCCCAAGAGCCACCATCTACGGGCACAACTTCCTGGCCGTATCGACGGACCTGAACCGTGCGGACGCCATGACCCGCAATGGGGTTGAAACCGCCGTGTCCAACAACAGCTGGGGTCCAACCGGTGGTCCCGGACTAGGCCGCGCCAACTCGTTCTGGGAACTGGCGGTGAATGCCGGGACCAGGACGGGCTACGACGGCAAGGGGACCTTCTATGCGTTTGGCGCCGGCAATAGTCATCTGGAAGGCGACAACTCCAACCTCAACGAACTCGCCAATTACTATGCGGTGACCGCCGTCTGCGCCGTGAATGACCAGGACACCAGAAGCGCTTATTCGGAAATGGGCGCCAACCTGTGGGTCTGCGGCCCCTCAAGAGACCGTGGAAAGGGCTACCGGGGCATCGTAACCACCGAAAACTCCGACCGCTACGTGGACGATTTCAGCGGGACCTCCGCGGCAACTCCGGTTGTCTCAGGTGTGGCCGCCTTGCTGCGCAGCGCCAACCCGGACCTGACGTGGCGGGACCTGAAACTGATTCTCGCCGCTTCCGCGCGGAAGAACGACGCCGGAAACCCCGGCTGGGAAGACGGCGCCCGCAAGTACGGGTCCGGTTCCGCCGCCGACCGCTATCACTTCAACCACGAGTACGGGTTCGGAATGGTTGACACCTGGGCCGCAGTCGACCTCGCCAAGACATGGACCAACCTCCCGCCGCTGACAAGTTCAAGCGCGGGCTCCGGTGAGCTGGATGTGCGGATTCCCGACTCCCCGGCCACCGGCCACCCCACCACGGTCACCCAAACCCTAACGCTGGATACCGGCATAGAGTTCACCGAGTTTGTCGAGATCAATGTCTCCTTCCGGCACGGTTCTTTCCGGGACTTGGATGTGGAGCTGGAGTCGCCGTCCGGGGCCGTTTCCAAACTGGCCGTCCCATTCGATACTTATAGCGACGATGACCCCTATGTCGACTTTGTGCCGTTGCGCGGTCCGTTCCGCTTCGGGTCGGCAAGACACCTGGGCGAAAACCCCAACGGCGTGTGGAAGTTGCGGGTCACCGACCGTTTTTGGATTGAGGATGGGACCCTCGATTCATGGGGCGTCACCGTCTATGGGCACGGACCCACGCCCGGCCCTGCCGCCGTGGACTCGGTCACGCCCGGCGCGGGTTCCTTGACCGTTGCCTGGAGGGCTCCCGGACGGACCGGGGGTCCGGCGGTCACCGCCTACGACCTGCGCTATATTCAGACCGTTGTCGACGAGACGGTGGACTCCACTGGACCGTGGTGGAAGACGTATGGACCGCCGCCCCTAGCGGGAACCTGGAGTATGTCATCCCCGCACTGGTCGGCGGCGCGCAATACGACGTGCAGGTGAGGGCGGTCAGTGGCGCAAGCGCAGGCCCCTGGTCCGCAACCGTCACCGGAACGCCAACAAAGGTAACTACCAACGCCTGTGACACCGGAGCCGCGGTGCTCAATCCGGCCAACAATCCAGGGATGGTGGCGGACTGCAATGCGCTTCTGGCGGCGCGGGACGCCCTGGCGGGGAGTGGGACGCTGAACTGGTCGGCAAGTAGATCCATCGTAGACTGGGATGGCGTCACCGTCGACGGAACACCGCAGCGGGTTACGGGGTTGGACCTCGATGATAGACAGTTGACCGGTGCGATACCCGCCGAACTGGGCCGGCTCGTCAACCTGCAAGCGCTGTACCTCTCGCAGAACCGGTTGACCGGACCAATACCGGCCTCGCTGGGCCGGCTCGTCAACCTGCAAGTGCTGTACCTTTGGGGGAACGAGTTGACCGGGCCGATACCGGCCTCGTTGGGCGGCCTCTCGAACCTGCGATTTCTGTCACTCGCGGAGAACCGGTTGACCGGACCGGTACCGGCCTGGCTGGGACGCCTCTCCAATCTGCAATATCTGATACTCGCGGAGAATGAGTTGACCGGGACCATACCGCCGGAACTGCGCAGCCTCTACTACCTGCAATGGCTGTACCTCTCCGATAACCAGTTGACCGGGACCATACCGCCGTGGCTGGGTAGCCTCTACTACCTGGAAAAGCTGGTCCTCTGGGGGAACGAGTTGTCCGGCACGATACCGCCGGAACTAGGCACCCTCTCCAACTTGGAAATTCTTTCCCTCCCGGGGAACCAGTTGAGCGGGACGATCCCGCCGCAACTGGGAAACCTCGGCAACCTGCAAGAGCTGTACCTACATGGGAATGAGTTGAGCGGGACTATACCGCCGCAACTGGACAGCCTCTACAACCTGCAAGTTCTGTCCCTCGGCGGGAATGAGTTGAGCGGGACTATACCGCCGCAACTGGACAGCTTCTACAACCTGCAAGAGTTGTACCTCTGGGGAAATGAGTTGACCGGGACGATCCCGGCGGAACTGGGCAGCCTCTACAACTTGCGAGATCTGTACCTCAGTGGGAACAAGCTAACCGGGACGATACCGGCGCAACTAGGAAACCTCGGCAACCTGCAAGAGCTGTACCTATGGGGGAACGAGTTGTCTGGAGCGATCCCGCCGCATCTGGGCAGCCTCGGCAACCTGCAAGTTCTGTCCCTCAGTAGGAACGAATTGACCGGGACGATCCCGTCGCAACTGGGAAACCTCGGCAACCTGCAAGTTCTGTCCCTCAGTAGGAACGAGTTGACCGGGACGATCCCGCCGCACCTGGGCAGCCTCTCCAACCTGCAAGTTCTGTCCCTCCAGCAGAACCAATTGGACGGGTGCGTTCCCCAGGGATTGCGAGACGTGGCGGACAATGACTTTGATGACCTTGGCCTGCCGTTCTGCGACTTGTTGCTTAGCAGCCTGACCATAAGCCCGGGGGCACTGACCCCGCCGTTCGACCCCTACCACACCGACTACACTGCGGCGGTGGAGGTGTCGCGGGTAACGGCGGCTCCCGCCAACGATCACAACGCCGCCTTCCAGTTCATCGACCAGAACCGGGGTGAAATAACGGACGCCGACGGCTCGCTGGAAGGCCTTCAGGTCGATCTCGACGCTGGCATCGCCACCATCAGGATCAGGGTCATTTCCCCGGACGGTCTAGGATCCCTCATCTACACCATTCAGGTAAGTCCCTGTGCCACCCGAGGCGCGGTGACCAATGCGGCCAACAACCGGGGGCTGGCATCTAACTGCGACGCGCTGGTGGCCGCGCGGGACGTCCTGGCGGGGAGCGCAACGCTGAACTGGTCGGCAACTCTTCCCATCGCGGACTGGGATGGCGTGACAATGGGTGGGTCGCCGCTGCGGGTTACCCGTTTGACCTTGCGTGAGAGCCAATTGACCGGGACCATACCGCCAGAGTTGGGGGGGCTCGCCAACCTGGAAATACTGGACCTCCGCGGCAACCAGTTGACCGGGGAGATACCAACGGAACTGGGCAGCATGACCAACCTTACCTATCTGAACCTCCGCGGCAACCAGTTGACCGGGACGATTCCGATCCAGCTAGGCAACCTGACTAACCTGGGAAGTCTGTACCTCTACGAGAACGAGTTGACCGGACCGATACCGAAGGAGTTAGGAAGCCTTGCCGATCTTGTTGTACTGGGCCTCTACGGGAACCAGTTGACCGGAGAGATTCCCACTGAACTGGGTGGCCTCACCAACCTGGAAAGGCTGTACCTCAACGAAAACCAGTTAACCGGTGTGATACCCAGCCAACTGGGGGATCTCACCGGCCTGCAAGAACTGTATCTATGGGGGAACCAGTTGAGCGGGCCTATACCGCCGGAGTTGGGCCGACTCACCAACCTAGTGAAGCTGGAGCTCTCCGACAACCAGTTAACCGGACCGATTCCGTTATGGTTGGGGAATCTCACCAACTTGGAACGGCTGAACCTCTCGCAGAACCAGTTGAGCGGAACGATACCTTCCCAGTTGGCCAGCCTCACCAACCTGCAACGGTTATCCCTCTCCGACAACCGGTTGAGCGGGACGATCCCGTCATGGCTGGGCGGACTCGCCAACCTGGAATATCTGTCACTTACACGTAACCAGGTGACCGGGACCATACCACCGGAGTTGGGTAGACTCACCAACCTGGGGATACTGGCACTTGGTGGGAACCAGTTGACTGGACCAATTCCGACGTGGCTGGGCGGACTCGCCAACCTGCAAGAACTGTACCTGTGGGGGAACTGGTTGAGCGGGCCTATATCGCCGGAGTTGGGTAGCCTCGCCAACCTGCAGGAGTTGTGGCTCAACGACAACCAATTGACCGGGCCGATACCAACAGGACTGGGCAGCCTCGCCAACCTGGAGGAACTGTTCCTCAGCGGGAACCAGTTGACCGGGTGCATCCCGGCGGGGATTGCGGACGTGGCGAACAATGACCTCAATCAGCTTGGCCTGCCGTTCTGCACGGGGGTGCGCGTGGCTCCAACAATAAGCGCGGTCACGCCCGGAATGAGATCGCTCACCGTCGCCTGGGCCGCGCCGGGCGGGGCCAGTGAGTCGGCCATCATCGCCTACGACCTGCGGCATATCGAAAGCGCCGCCGGCGATAAGTCCGACGTCAAATGGACCGTTGTGGATAACGCGTGGACCACCGGCTCCGGCGCTTCGAATTATCAAATCGCCGGACTCACCGACGGGACCCAATACCACGTGCAGGTCAGGGCGGTCACCGCCGCCGGCGACGGCCCCTGGTCAGCCGCCGCCACCGGAACGCCGGCAACCTGGTGGGCCATCCGGTCCTTCTCCCCGGCGTCTGTGAACCCGGAAGGCGAGGTGGAGGTAACGGTCGACGCCACCGGATACGGCTCGTTTGGTCAGGTGGTGGAGACACTGCCACCCGGATTCAGCTATGTGCCCAGCAGCCTGTCAGATAGCACGGCTACGGTCGACGACCAAGAGGTGAGTTTCATCCTGATTGGGGAAACCAGTTTTACTTATACGGTTACCGCATCCAGCACGGCGGGTTTCTATTCTTTCTCCGGCATTCTGACGAACTCCAACGGAGAGGAAGTCCCGGTTGGCGGCGCTCTCACCATAACGGTCGGGGATCCCCCGAGCGTCGATGTCGCCTATGCCGCCGGAAGCGCCGCGCTCCCGGTGAGGATCAATTCTCCGGTCTCTTTGACGGCCACTTTCAGCGAGCCGGTCTCCGGCTTTACCGTAGACGACATTGTAGTAGTCAACGGCACTGCCGATAACTTTGCCGGCGGCGGGGCCGTCTATACGTTTGACGTGACTCCCAACGACATCGGTGAGATAACGGTGAACATTGCCGCCGACGTGGCAGAGGATGCCGGCGGCATTGGCAACACAGCGGCGCCCCAATTTTCCTTGGGCATCCCCTATGACGATGACGGCGACGGCGCGATCAGCAGGCCCGAGGTCATCGCGGCCATAAGGGACTACTTCAGCAGCGGCATCACCAGGGCCCAGACGATAGCAGTCATCCGGCTCTATTTCTCCAGTTGATCGCGTAGGCTGAGGAAGGATGGAGCCGCATGGGATAGAGAGAAGGTAGGCAACCAGGGTGCGCAGGAAAGACAGGCACGGCGAGGATGCTGGCCGCATATTCGGCAAGGATGGACGGGTGGACAGTATCCCGGCCACCCTTGCGATCCTTGCCGTCATCGCCGGGGTCGTCCCGTAAGGCCTTACCCTTGTTTCTTGCGGTCAGCGTCCAGCGCCGACCGGCTCCGCCTCCCGTTCCGGCTCCGCCTCCCGTTCCTGCTCCGCCTCCCGTTCCGGCTCCGCCTCCCGTTCCTGCTCCGCCTCCCGTTCCTGCTCCGCCTCCCGTTCCGGCTCCGCCTCCCGTTCCTGCTCCGCCTCCCGTTCCGGCTCCGCCTCCCGTTCCTGCTCCGCCTCCCGTTCCTGCTCCGCCCTGAGCGCCCACTCGAAGAGGGAGAGCGACGAGGGCTGAGGCTGGCCGTTCCGTCCCTGGGACTGCGCCGGTTCCCCGGCCAGGAACTCGGTCCAGGAGAAGAGGGACTGCTCCCTTCCGCGGGTTTCTCCTGGTGACCGTTGCCCGGAACCCGCACGACCGTCGGCCCGATGCCCCCGTATCCAGTAAGGGACAGGTCATTGCCGCTATATCCGAACTCAGACCGCAGACGGGACGGCCCCAGGCCCGAACTCGAAGCCACTCCCAGCCTCCATCACAGCGTCCCCACAACGTCAACAACGCGTAGCCCCAACTGCGGAAGCCCGTCCACCGGGACCGGTGCCCAGCTCACCAGGGCACGCTGCCTCACACCAACCTGGAGCAGCGCCGGGCTGAACTCCACGGGCAGGTCCACCTCGAAGGCCACTAGGCCCCGCGACCTGGCCATCCCGTAGCACCTGGCGAACACCTCTCCGCCCTCTCCGAGCTGGGCCTGCTCGCCACGCCCAGCGAGCAGGCCCAGCTCGACCTCCTGGATTTCGGCACCCTGCAACCGGTACTCTGCTTGAGTCATCATCCGCCTCCTGATTTGGTTCCGGGACCTAGCGTCCGTGCCCGGAACCAAATCATCCCACGAAAATCGGCGCCGGTTGCCGCATTTTTGTCACACTTGACTAATCGTCGTCTGTCTCCGGTTGGGTCAGCATGACGGAATAGCCCCTCTCGTCTACAACTTGAGTCACCGACACCCGGCCCCGGCTGTCGTACACGGCGCGATAGACGTACTCCACCTCGGCGCCCCAGGGCACTCGACCGCCGATCCGAACCGTACCGCCGCCAACCTTGCCACCACCCCCCGGCCCACCGGCGCCGCGCACCACCACCCCGTTCCGCCCGCCCTTCTTCCAGGCCATCACCTTTACCTCGGCGGGCACGACCAGCTCCTCCCTCGACGGCTGGAACAGGACCCCGTGCAGCTTCTTCAGGACTTCACCTGACGGGGTGGCCTTGCCGTTGATGATGTTGGAGAGGTGAGCGGAGCTGACGCCGGCCCGGCGGGCAACCTCGTTCTGGGTAAGGTAGGCCGCCGGCGAGGTACTCCGATGAACGAAGCACTTTTCCTTCGACCCCCTTCCGAACCGGACGTGCGACTTTCACCGCATCCGGCTTTCCAGCGCCTTGTTCTTCGCCCGAAGTGAGCGAAGGAGACCCCATCCGGTTATGGCAAAGCGCTTCTCGCACACCCCCCATACTGGGTCTCCAAAGCACCTGCCTCCCTTCGCCACGTACCAGGCTTTCTCTGGCTCAGACTACTACGGAGGCTCCGTTACCATAGGACTCGCGTCCCGTAGGCAATCCAATGTTCCTCGATAGCAAACGTAATAGCACGACTTAGGCGCCTCCTTCGTTCTCTTAAGTGGGTTCATTCCCCACCGTCTACCTGCCGGGAATTCCCAACCACAATCAGCCAATGGCCGATGAACAGGTAGCTTCGCGTTATAGGTGTTGTAAGCGAAGGACGTCACGTCTCATCACCGAGAACTCAGGTTCAAGCAGTATAGCCTTCACCACATCGCGCGGGTCTTGCGGAGCACCGGCCTAAACACCTTCAGCCTGCCTCCGCTTGTCCCACATGCTACGGTCCCCTTTGGCTTTCGCCGCCAAGTAAGTGGGCTGACCCAGAGGTATCTTCCCGAGCCTCTCTCGCTTTAGGCGAGGATTAAACTACCGAGTGACATTGCGCACCTGATGCCGTGGGCTTCCATCCGGTCCCACAGGGCTTCCGGGTCAACGCTGGCGCGCTGGGCGGGCGCGACCTTGGCCGGAGCCTCCAACGCCGCCTCGACCCGCGCCTGGACCGCCACGCCCATGTTCCGGCGGCCACGGGATACGTCGGACATGTAGCCGCAACCCACCCCTGCCCGTTCCGCCAGGTCCCGCATGCTCATACCGAGGGTGCGGGCCTGCTCCCGGATATAGCTGCTCTCTCCGCTGACCACGCCTCCCTGCCGGTAGACAACTCCCTGTCCGGGGACCTCTCCCAGGACCGCCGCAACCTTTTCCTGCATACCCTGGGTCCAGGGCCTGCGCCCGTTGGAAACCATCGACAGGTAGCCCGCAGACACGCCCATCCTGGCCGCCAGTTCCTTTAAGGTGAGGCCGTGACGCCTGCCCTCAGCCCCGAGTTCACTCTCGGGCTTGCCTATGCCCGTTTCGGCTCTCGCCGCCTCGGCCTGTATCTCCGTAGCCTGACCCGCACCCGGTACGGGGTTTGCGTCGCCGTCGAACTTTGCCTCGGGGCGGGAGTGGGCCTCCACCTGGTCGATGTTTGCAATACTTGTAGCCGTCATGTCGTTTCCTCCAAAACACAGAAAGCGGGGCCGCCCCCCGAAGAAGGGACGACCCCGCTCGTTTTCAAGCTGTAGATATTCAGTTGTCAGTGGCGGCCCATGCGGCCGCTTTGGTTTCCACCCCGTCACCCCAGGGGGGTGACGGGCCTTGGGTTCCCGCTAGTTCACCGGTTCCTCCAACCGGCCTGTAGTAGAAGGGGATTCCGGGTGATCGTCGTCATGGAGTACCTCTTTGTTGTTCTCGTTGATTCGCCGCGTGTTGCTGACGTGGTTGCTGCCGGAGGCAGTGGCACCGGCAATGGGGCTGCCGCGCCTGCCGCCTTTGGTTGGCCCGCAGTATCCGCCGCACCACCAAGGCGACGACGCCCAGGCCCACCAAGTTAAGGAAGAAGGTCTCGCCGCCGGCGCCGGTCAGCAACGGCCCGGCGATGAGCAGGGCCACGACAGCCGCAACCGACAGCCGCTTGTGCCGCTTGATGAATCCGACGACGTTGACCGCGACGGCCTTGAGCAGCGCGAGCCTGTCATTGATGCGCATACGCACCTCCTTAGTTTTGTGAATGACGTTGGGGAACGGGTTTGCCGACCGGCGTAGGACGCACTACGCCCTGGGTCTGGCGACCGCAACGGAGAACGCCGGTTGGGGGTAGGCGAAAGACGCAGTTCGACCAGGGTGTCATTCTTGGGAAGCTGCTGCTGTGAGGGAAAAGGAGAGGAACGCAGTGCGGCCAGTGGCTACGCCGCAAGCGACCAGCCATGTGAAAACTGCGTTGCAACAGTAAGCGTTCGGTCTGTAGCCAATTGCCAACCGGCGCGTGTCGATTCAGCGGACCGGCTACTCTTGAACCGTAGCTACGCCGCAGTCGTGGCAGGACGGCCGGAGCTTGTTGTCCACTTCAACCGCACTGTGAAGAATGCGAAGCGAGTCATCTGCTCCGCCCGTTGAACCGAAGGGGAAAGGGATGCCGGGGACGCCGCGCTGGGCCTGGTTGCCACCTCCTTGCTTCAGTCCGCGGGAAAGGGTTCCGCCTTGGGTTGGGATACCTGGTGAAGCGCACCGGCGCTTCGGTGGGTTAGGAATGACCGGCTGAAACGAAGGCGTCAACTGCGCCAATCCCCCAACAAAGTCCCTCGCAGACGCCCATCGGGAGAGCAAGGCTCAATACTTTTGAGTCAATCCAACGCGGGCGGCCGTTCGGAATGCAGGGCTCGATCCTATGCGACCGATCCCGGGTCCAAGGACGGGGGCCCCCAAGTTCTCTCGGCAGGAAACACTGGAGAAAGCCTGACAACGCAATCTAGTATCCGGCATAGCGCGAGGGGTTGGCAAGACTTCCACCGACCCGGCGCCCAAAGCGTTCCCTTTTTTGCACAAAAATCTAATCGCGGTTCCGGGACCGGCGCCGCCCACCTCCGCCACGGCCCCATGGTCAGCACCCGCCGCGCACGGCGCAGCAGCCCCAGCACACGCTACCAACGTCTCCTCACTGCAAGTTCTACAATACAATCACTGCAATGACGTTGACATGGAGCCGCGAAAAACTCACCGCCCGAATCGCCATCCCGCACCCCAAATCACCCCCGATTTACGTTCGAAACGACCCCTGATTGCATTCTGCAATGCAGTTCAGATTCCCTTACAGCCCGGCCACTGTGAAAACCGACCAAGAAGGATTGTAGTGCGGCGCGTCAGGCGCGGCGCCGTACCCACGCCCTGCCAACCCGGTGGCCACCGCAGCCACTTGCCCCGAGGCACCAACAACGGAGCTACTCAAGGACTCAGCGCCAAGACCAACCTTCACGCCAAGGCCCGCCGGATATACCGGAGCCGCTCCGACGGCCAGCCTACCCGCGCGGGACCCGGCGCCAGCCCGCCCCCGGCGTCAGCCAACGGGACATCCCCCGTGCCCCACGCTTTGCCGTTTCCATTTTCCTTTTCTACCCCGCCACGGGGCATTCGGCGGGAAGGGGGCTTTACCCCGGGGCCAGCGCCGCTGCCGCCTGCCACACCGCATCCCGGCCTACTCCCGGTCTTTCTCCGGCTGGTACTCACGCTATTCTCCGCCCTGGTCATCGGCCATATTCCCGCCGTCACCCACCGCGCCGGTTCCGGTATCCGCCTGCGCCCGCCCGAAGCGCGTGAAGTGTCGCGTGACGTATGGGCGTCTGACGCTACCTAAACCCTGCGACCGGCTGCCGTTGGTATCTCCGGCCATAGTTGCCAAAGTGCAATAACCCGTTCCCGGCACTTTCTGTAGGGATCCTTCCCATAAACTCGATTGCCGGTGTCCCAACGCTGTCAGACCCAAAAAGACGAAAAGGGGCGCATTTTGTTGCAGAACCCGCGCCCCGGCCTGGCCGGCGCAGGCCGCAGGAGCCGCACGACGTTCACCGCCAACACGCCTATGACGCGCTTGACGTGTCAGGTTTGACCCATGATGACGTATGGATGCGCCGCTACTTTGAGCCTCACCCCGTCCCCGCTCCCCTCTGCCAGCTTGTCCGTACCGCCGTGCTCCTGAACCTCGCTCCCGCTGTCGGGGAGTTGCTTCCGCTCACCTACTCCCCTGGCGCATCAACGACGCTGGGAAAGGCTGCGGGAGTCCCATGCGCCCTGGTCGATTCCGCCGCTGTCCGCGCCCCCACTGCCTGCCCCGACCCGCCGGGCTGCGCCTCCCACCGCAGGCAGGCCGGGCCGCCGGAACCAACTCCCGGCCAGGTCCGCCCGGGGTTGCAAAAGTGCAATTCCCCAGCGGGGCGCTGTCCAAAACCGCCCGCTGACGCCGATTGCATTTCTGCAATTTCCAAAGCTGGCACTGTCCAATAGGAATGGAAGCTGCCCTGGAATGAAACTGCTCGCTGCGAAGTAGCTGACGGCCACTATTCACCCCGTTTCCAAATACGAAACCGCCCCCGATTGCATTTCTGCAATCAAGTCCCGATCTCTGTACACGGGTAGGACACCCTTGGGGCCGTCGGAAAACCTCCGCCATTGCCAGGCAGCCGGAAGGAGGAGGTCAAACACCGCCGCCGCACCGTCCTGCAATCGCAGGCTGAAAGGCTACCGTGAGACTCCCGGCCCCGTTGCCAACCCCCGGCAAATGCACATCCCACCTTGGCTTTAGTTTAGTTCTCCCGAGTCCACTACCTCCCACACTTCTCTTTCCCCGGGCAGGTAGGAGAAGGAGACTATCCAGACCAGGTCCAGGCTGGCGTGGACCCCGCCGCAGACGAAGGGAGGACCAAGGGCAGGTCCCCGGCTCTGGACTCCAAGAAGTTGCCACCCATCTTGGAATTCTTGGCAAACGGCGGGTCCATCGGAGCGGTAGCCAAGACCTTCCGGGTAAGCGACCCCACCTTGCAGACCCTCATCCACCATAGCAGGGTGTGTCCGTCCCGAGCTTCACGCAGGATTACCGAGCGGCAATAGCGCTATGAACCGAAATAGAGCCTGATGAGGGCTATCGCCTCAGCCTTGGTGAGATTTTCGCTGAAGTAATCCCGGATGCCCGAGATCACTTCAGGCCGGCTGATCGCAACGTCGTTGTTATCGTCGTAAGGACTTAACGACTGCTTGACCTTGTCGACGACCGAGAAATCCCCGGACCCGGGGGGTTGCCGATACAGCCGGAACTCAAAGATACCCAGCATGGAGTCCGGGCAAACGTCAAAGCCCATTGTCGCTGCCTGTCCGGCAGCAAGGGTATGGGTCTGAGACCTGGTGGAGTCCCAATCCCAGTCCAAACCGAGCCTTCCAAGGTAGTCGTCGAACACTTCCACGTAGTAGTCTCCGCCAGTTGGAGCAACGACATCCACTTTGACGTTGCCCTGGCCGCACTCGTGGATCTCCATATCCTCCGCATAGACGCCCTGAATCCCCCCGCCCGCCACCTGCGCGGCGTCACCGTCCGCACCGATTACGAGCCAATACACGCTGTCGGGATCGGAACGCCAGGCGCTGTAGTCGATGACGCCGCCGTCCGGATCCACCTGGGGTCTCCCTCGGTACGGACCCAACTGCAGGTAGACCTGGAACGTCACCTCAATGTCGGTCTGGTGCCGAATTCGAATGTCCCGGTCATACCAATCATTGACAACTATCTTGTTGCCGACCCCGTGCACATGCCACAAGGCGCCGGTGACACTATGCCCGTCCCTTGACTCGCAGGACGTGATTGATATGTCTGAAGAAGCGCTCTCTATTGTCGGGCAAGCGTCAGAACCAGGCGCCTTTATCTCCATGACCGCGGTAGCGCGGTCATATGCCATCTTGACGGACTCGTCATAGCAAGCCTGCGGCGCACCAAAGGTAGCGGGCGCGCATACACGCGCGTTGGTGTACCTATTCCGCCACTCAGTCCGAACATCGGTAAGGTTGTTTCCGGCGCTTGCCACTTCGATGTTCGCATCTGCCGTTGGGAGAAGCGCCCTCCGCCGGTTGCGGTAGAAGTCGAGATCTTCTGGGTCTGGGATGAAAAAGAAGGGCGACTGGCAATGCGGAACAAACGTGCAGACCACATTGAACAGAGCTACAGCCCCGTTGTATTCGTCGAGCCAATCGGAAACCTCAACATCGTTTCTGGGCAACTTCCAGAACACCAGCGTGCCGGAGCCGGCGGTCCCACTCAATGTTGGAGCCGGGATCTCAACATCGTCGCCCACGACCTCGACAACCAGGTCCGGGCTCTCCTTGAAGGGCTCTTGGAACCGGAGATAGTATTCATAGCGGCCCTCCCCTCCGGTCTGGCTGCCGGGCCCGCGATAGAACCACGGGCCCGGCAGCCGGAAGTAGACATCCCGGGTGGTTCCGGGTTCCATTTCCACATCGTATGAATCCAGACCCGCACAGCCCGGGTACAGCCGACTGGCCTCCCTAGTCCGTTGTATGTTCAGGGCATAATTGCGGTACGTTACCTTCATGATTACGGGGCTTTCCCTGGGGAAGTTGGACGGATTGGTGATGGTCAGACGGACCCACAACCCTTCCTTCACGCTCATGAACGGGTTCTCCTCGGCTGGTCTTCCAGCCGTGAAGTAATCGCACGATGTCTTGTTGATCGCCCACAGGGAAGTCGTGACGTAGTCTCGACCCGCTTCGGTGGCCCGATTTGCCTCCACCCCCGATATGTACGCCACCTTGCCGTCATCAGTCTCGCCAGGACCCACCGAGGGTTGGGGAGGTTCCGGTACCGGAATCTCGTCCAGGCCAATGACCGTTACTGGCCATGACACCGACCCAGTCGCCCCTTCCGTGTCGGTGAATATGGCCTCGACCTCGTGGTCGCCGGGTGTGTCGAAGGTGTGCGTGAACGACCGGGCTGCCGGGCTGGACAATTCATCATCTTGATCGCACAGTTGCAGCAGGTGAACCTGCCCGCCGCAGTCTTCCATTTGCCCATCCACCCGCCATTCCCACCCCGAGAGGTTGTCGTCGGGGTCCTCGGCACGCGCTTCAAATGTTTGGCTGTTCCCCTCGAACAGGATGAAGGAGTCGAGATAGTTTGTGACGACGACCGAGGGTGAGACGATGTGAACCGAAGGGGCTCTGTTGGCCGTGATTGGGTCATCGACCTCCACCGACCAGGCGACCGAATCGGCCTCCCTCCTCCTGTCGGTGAAGGTGGCCTCCACCGTGTGGTTCCCTGCGTCCGGGAATGTGTGGGTAAACCGCCTGGTGACGGAGCCGGTTGGAAGGAGGGACTGTCCACCTCCCGGTTCGCCGTTCACCGACCATTCCCAGCGGGAGAGGTTGTTGTCTGAGTCGGTAGCCTTCACTTCAAACGTCTGGCTGTCGCCCGGCTTCAGGGACACCGTTTTCAGCGGCGATACGATGGAAACCGATGGCGGCGGCGGGTCGTCGGCCTGTACGGTCCAGAAGACGGAATCGGAGTTTTCCTCCGTATCGGTGAAGATGGCCCTGACCGTATGGACGCCCGCGGTCGAGAAGGTGTGGGTGAATGTCCTGGTGATGTCACCGGTGAGCGCAAGAGATTCTCCGCCCTGCATCTGTCCGTTCACGGACCACGCCCACTCCGAGATGTTTCCGTCGGGGTCGGTGGCCCTCACCTCGAAAGTCTGGCTGTCGCCGGTGTCCACGATGGGTGACGCCAGGGGCGCGACGACCGACACGGAGGGTGGACGGTCTGTGCTGGAGACTGTGTAAACCGCCTCCACTAGGAAGGAGGCATCGACGGTTACCGACACGCCGGCCGGGTCGGTGCCGATGTTCCGTCCGCCCTTCCGCCAGTGGCTGAACTCATACCCGTCTATGCTGGGAGCGGGCCCCACCGCCGCTTGGGAGATATGGGCGTACCACTGTCCTCCTCCTGGTACCCCGATTCCCCCGGGATCGGTCCGGGTCGACATGAAATGTTGAAGGGTGAAGTTTGCCGTGTAGGTCGTATCGCTGGCCGGCGACACCGTTTGGCTCTGAGCGCCGCCGTGGTCCCATCTGGAGAAGACGTAGCGCCTGTTCCCCAGCGCATTCTGGGGGGACGGTGCGTCCAGGGTGTGGGAGGAGCCGGAAATCCAGGCCCCGGTATAGGGCGTTGTATGGTCGGTCCCATCCACCGTCACCGTGCGCCCCGCCGGGCTGGACTCCACCGTCACGCTGACGGAGTCCGCTGATTGGCCGCTGACCTGCACAGACCAGGTGGCGGAAACCGACTCCCCGTCGGCGTCGGTGAAGGTCGACTTAACGGTGTAGTTGCCGGCTGTCGGAAAGGTGTAGGTGTAGTATCTTGTCGCAGGACCGGTGAGTGAAAGGGCCCCTGAGTGTCTCGACTGGCCCTTTACGAACCACTCGAACCGCTTGAGGTTGTCGTCGGGGTCGCTGGCCGTCGCCTCGAAGGTCTGTCTGGAACCTGTGGTCAGGGTGACCGGCCTTGAAGTCGGCGGCGAGACGGCCGTGATGGTCGGAGTGCGGTTTCCTGATGGAGGGCCATCCCGGTCGATAACTTCAACCTTCATCTCCGATTGAAAACTCGAGATACTCACCCCGCTCTCGACGTCTGAACCGGTAGAGGTCACCTTGTCCAGGGTAAAGGTCACCGTTGCGTAGCCCGGATCGGGCGCGACATCGCCGAGAGCGATAATGACGCATTGTTCGGTGTCTCCGGCATTGAACGTCACCGACGACGGGACCGTCGAGCCTGTTGACAATGCACCGTCCGGGTCCGTGTGGGAAAAGTGCACGGTGAACGGACTGCCGATCCTGGCTAAACGATATCCACCAGTCACTACACACAGATCGACCTGTTCACGCTCAAGTGTGATGCGATAGGAAGACTTGACTCGCACCTCCACCACATCGTCGTCCTGTATGGTAACCGTCATCGTCGATGTCTCACCGATCTTCACTCGGCTGGCGACGCCGTGACCGGCAGAGGTTACCCTGTTCAGGGTGAACACGGCCTCGGTCGTTCCCGTAAGTAGGCCAGGCCCTGTCCCTGATAGATCGTCGATGTCGACGTTGAAGGCCAGCCTCGTTTGACATGTCTGGAACGTCACCGAGGATGGGACCGACGACCCTGAGGACGACGTACCGTCCGGAGCCGTGTGGGACATATGCACTTCGAACGGGGCGGCAACCGGGCAGACGGACGGAGTATCTGATTCAACTTCAACCTCTGCCGCGAATAGTGCATGAGCCTCTCTCACATTCAAGCTGTTGTGTTCGAAGCTCACGGTCGCTTCATCGTCGTCCACCACCTTTACCGTTGCTTCCGAGCGACCCAAACTCACGTAGGACGGTAGACCCACGATGCCCGGCTCCAACTCCACTGTGAAGGCCTCGGTGGCCTCAACGATGTGATCATCAATGACCGTCACGGAGAACGTCTGCGTCAGGGCTGTCGTGCCACTCGTGAAAATGGCTGATCCAAACAAGTATCTATAGTCGGATGAGGACTCCGCTGTGCCGTCGTATGTTCTCAAGCGCGCCGACAAGTATTGTGGGGGACTGGCGCTCAGCGTCACCGTGATGTCCACCTCTCCACCGTCTTCGTTCACCGTATATTCAGCCGCGCCAAGCTCCATTGTGATCGGGTCCACCGCCGTAATCGTCCAGGAGACGGAACTGGACAGCCTCTCATCGTCGGTGAACGTCACCTTCACCGTGTACTTCCCCGCCGTGGAGAAGGTATGCGTATAGCTCTTGGTCACGGTGCCGGTCGGCAGAACCAGCAGCCACGATCCGTCATCCTCGGACGTATCGTAGACAAACCACTCGTACCTCTTGAGGTTGTTGTCGGGGTCGTTGGCGTTTGCGGTGAATGTCACATCGCCGGTGGGTAGATAATCAAACGCACCGGGCGACACCCTGCTGACCGAGGGAGCACGGTTCGGCGGGTCTACGACCTCCACTCTCCATTCCGTGGTGCCGGAATCTCCCTCAGAGTCGGTGAAGGTAACCTCCACGGTGTACGTGCCGTTGTGCGGGAACGTGTGCGAGAAGCTCTTGGTTATGCTGCCGGTGGCGGTGAACGTCTCCTCCGGCTCCTGGTGGCCATGCAGCAGGCTGAAGCGCTTGTCCACCTCCCACTTCCATTTGGTCATGTTGCTGTCCGGGTCGGTGGCGCTCACGCTAAAGGCCTGGCTGTCACCCGTCATCAGGGACACCGGCGATGCAGGCGAGACGGGCGTAACCGAAGGGGCGCGGTTTGAAGTGGTGACCGTTACCGTCCAGGTGACGGAGCCGGACAGTCCCTCCGTATCGGTGAAGCTGGCCTCGACTATGAAGGTGCCCTCGGTCGAAAAGGTGTGGCTGAAGCTCCCAGAGACGAAGCTGGTGGGCGGGGTCTGCCACACGAAGGCATCTCCGAAGACGTCACCTACGAACCATTCGTACCCTCGGAGGTTGTTATCGGGGTCACTGGCGTTTGCTGTGAACGCCTGGCGGTCGCCCGTCTCCAGAGACACCGATTCCGTAAAAGGCGAGCCCCGGACAACTGAGGGGGCGCGGTTCGGGTCCTTGACCGGTACCGTCCAGGAGACGGAATCGGACTCCCCCGCCGTGTCGGTGAAGGTGGCCGTGACTGTCCAGGTGCCGGCGGTCGAAAAGGTGTGGCTGAAGTCCTTGGTGACGGAGCCGGTGGGCAGGATAAGCCTCCATACCCCGCTGTCTTCCGACTGGCCGTCTACGAACCATTCGTACCTCTTGAGGTTATTGTCGGGGTCAGTGGCGCTTGCTCGGAAAGTCTGGCGGTCCCCCGTTTCCAGAGACACCGATTCCGTAGAAGGCGAGACACGCGTAACCGAGGGGGCGCGGTTTGCGCCGGAAACCGCCGTTTCGGGGGCGTTGTAGGCGTAAATCTTGTCGTCGGAATAGTCCGCGACCCACATCGTCGTTCTGTCTGACCAGAGGCCCGCCGGGCTTTCGTTGTCTGCGTCCTCAAGGGTATCGAAGTCCTTGCTGTACACCCTCGCCTTGGTGTTCAAGTTGTAGGCGTAAATCTTCTCGTCAGAGTAGTCCACCACCCACATCGTCGCGCTGTCGGACCAGATGCCTTCCGGGCCTTCGTTTTCTGCATCTTCCAGGGAATTGAAGTCCTTGCTGGACACCCTCGCCTTGGAATCCATGTTGTAGGCGTAAATCTTGTCGTCCGAGTAGTCCGCTACCCACATCGTCGTGCCGTCGGACCAGATTCCTGTAGGCCTTTCGTTTTCTGCATCGTCTAGGGTATTGAAGTCCTTGCTGGAGACCCGCGCCTTGGTCGCCATGTTGTAGGCGTAAATCTTGTCGTCCGAGTCGTCCGCCACCCACATGGTCGTGCCGTCGGACCAGATTCCTGTAGGACTGTCGTTTCCAGCGGCATCGAGGGTATTGAAATCCTTGGCTGAGTCCCGCGCCTTGGTGTTCAGGATGTATCCGTAAATCTTGCGGTCTCCATCGTCCACCACCCACATGGTCGCACCGTCGGACCAGATGCCTCTCGGGCTGTCGTTTCCGGCAGCGTCCAGGGTATCGAAATCTTCATCCGGGTCCCGGGCAAAATCGCCAGTTGGCGAAACTGGATTGGTGACGTCGACGGTGATAACGTTAACGGCCCGTCTCTGCTGGTCCTCCTGGTCAGAATGCTCCGACCGCGGACGGCGGTCGCACTCCTGGTAGCCATCCCCGCACAGCCAGACACGATAGTAGACCTTAAATTCTCCCGTTTGTTTGGGCGTAACCCTAAGTTTCAAGATCCGCCACTCATAGTCATCGCCGGTCCGACTCGGCCAGTTACCATCGTCGCTCTCGACTAAAAGATAATCAGCCGCACTGGTACTGGTGTCGGTTCCCTTGTATATCTGGTCCCCCTTGACGTAATACCTGACCATTGAGACGCCATTCGTATAGCTGATGGTTTCGACCTTCCCCTGGGTGGAGTCGTAGGGTGGCGAATTCCCGCCGGTGGCGGTTAGACCGGGGAAGGAAACGGAAATGCCGCCGCGGTCGCCCTGCCCGGAATACTCAGCGACTGAGATTTCCAGGTCGAAGGACTCGCCGAGTTCAATCTCATCAGGCGGGTCCTCGGAGGAATATACAAGTCCCGGAGTCGCGGCCAACGCAGGGGGCGGAGCCACCAGCCATTGATAAGCTAAAAGGGCCGCCAAGGCGACCGCCGCACTCAGGGCTAGCGTGGGGTAACCGCCCCTGGAGCGCCAACGAGAAAATAGCGTGATGACAAAATTGAGGCCCGGCCGACCTGTTCGCCGCATTCCTATGCTTCCCTTGGTCCGACGATGCCAGTCCTCAACTCGCCGGACCCGTGCTGCCTCAAATGTTCAGCGGTATCCCTGCCCTTTCCACCTCTCGGGCACCCTGTCGTTTCACCCACCGTCAGGCTTGTGGTAATGCACCCTTGCGCCAGTATATCCTTGACGAGTCCGATTGTCACCGAGCCTAGAAGACCTCGCAATCCCGCTCGCAAGTGTGTGGAGAAATATGGGCATCGACCCTTAAAACCGCGGACCCAGGCCAGGCAGGTGGGTATGTTGATGCCGACAAAGCGGTGGGCCTATCCGGTAGAGGGGCGGGCCAGGAAGATTTCCCGGGAAGCTCTGCTGCTCGTGGGGCAGGTGGAATCGAGATACTTGAACCGGCACGTCTGCTCGACGTTAGCGCGGCGGGAATTGGGCGAGATGCGGCCCACCAGGGAAGGGGGACCGAGGTGTTCGGCAAGGACCTCGTGGTAAATCATCACTGGAATCGAAGGGGTAGGGGTTGGCGCTTCGATACTAACAGTTAACCGGGACGATACCGGCGGAGTTGTGCAGCCTAATACTACAGCCGCACTACTGATACCAGTAGCGATTGCCGACGTTTGTAATGGCAGCGTCGGGCTCTGGCCTGATGCTGCCGTCTCCACCGGGATCAGGCCCAGTACAGAATCGGCAGGGCGGTTTACCGATACCTTTTCGCTAACTAACGCTATCTGCGTAGTTGCCGATGCGTCCCTGCGAGAAATCGCACAGGACGGGCGTATCTGCCAAAGCCCGAAGGAAAATCCCACGGGCGCCATTTATATCCCTGTTCACCCGCACGCCGTCGGAACCAGCTACTACCCGGCGACCACCCAGGTTCGGGATGATTTCGCCGTTCCAGCTACACGTCTTGCTGGTGTAGGCTTCGTTGACCAGAATCACGTCTTTGCCCGACTGCCAGGCTTTCCAAGCCAGGAATTGCTGGAACCTGTAATGCGCGTAGGTCAACAGAGAACGGGCGGACTTCGAGCGCAGCTTTCGCGCTCCACGCTGGACCATATCCGAGGTCTCAAAGGCCGGGAGCAGGATGATGTCGAAGTTGTCTACCAGCCACCGGGCAGCCTGATGGTGAAGCTCGTCAACCAGGTTTCCGATTCGCACTCGCATTCGGTTGACGGCTTGGTACTTGTTGCGCTTAGCTAACCGGCGGCGTTCCAGCTTTGCGCGGGATAGCAGGGCGTCCAGGTGGGCGCAGAGGCGTTGAATCTTGCCGAAGGCTCCGGGAGCGATGTGGCCGGCGTCGGTTTCCGAGAGCCAAGTCAGGAATGACCGGATACCCGGGTCCAGCGCAACGACACGCGCTTGGGTCTCGCCAACACGCCGTTGGGCCGGACAAGTGACGACCAGGTGATATTGGCCGTTGTGCAGGGTTAAGCGACTGTCGCCGTGGTCGGCGGGCAGCCGCTCGGCCATCCGCAGCTTGCCCAGTTTGGTGTAATATGCGCCATTTTCACTGGTTGCGGTAGCCGGAACGAAACATCCTTGCTTGGGAGCTTTCCGGCTTCGGAAGTTCACTTCGTGCCAGCCCTCTTCGAGGCGCGAGCCCCGGGCTTTGGCTGCTTTCAGTTGCAGGTTGCGGCGCTTGACTTCGGACATAGCCCGGCAGGCGTCACGGACCCCAATACTGCGAACCTGATACGGGGCAGCTTTCAGGCGGTCAGGGACGGCGTGGATGATGTCTGTTTTGATTGCTTTCCAGTTGGCGGCTTCCCAGGTCCGCTTCAGCCGGGCTATGGTCTCGTTGTAACACCACCGGGCGGCGTCAAACCACAACCTGAGTGTCTGGCGTTGCGCCTTCGCCGGATAAACCCGAATCCGCCTTGATCGCGTTTTCGTACCGGCGCAGGCCGTGAAGTCGGCAACTGAAAGTGTGGAGGATGGCGAGAATATCTTGGGTGAGTTCCTGTTCGGGGCTGTAATCCGCGTTGTTGAGAACCAGGATCCCGCCGCCGTTCTGTTCGGCAAGCCACTGGATGAGCTCGAATCCGAATCGGGCAAGCCTGTCTCGATGGGCAACCACAATTCGGAGCTTATCGCCGCGGTGAAGTCGCTCCAGTATGGAAACAAGTCCTTTTCGCCGGAAGTTGAGTCCTCCGCCGATGTCGGACACGATTTTGGCGTTGGGGTATCTTTCTCGCATGAATGCGACTTGCCGGACCAAGTCTTCCCTTTGCTTGGCGCTGCTGACCCGGCAGTAACAGACAAGGACAGCGCCGGTGGATTCGCGCAGGAAGGCGTCAACGTCATACCGGCGTTGTCCCGATGCTGTTCTGATTGTCTGTATCCGGCCTTCATCCGAGTACCGCCTCAGAGTGTTTTGGTGGATCCCAAGTTGTACCGCGGCCTTGCGGCCTGGTATGTATGGCATAGTAGGTATTGTAACATATATTGGCGTTTGTTAACGAATAAACCTCTAGTTGTCAGCCTCTGCGAAGCCCTGGACAGTGCCAGTGTCCCCGCCAGGTCCGCCAAACGCCGGGGCCGCCGGTTGGCCGGCCGGGCAGGCTGACATTGGCTGGAGCAACCGCCCTGGCTGGTATGAAGGCTTCCACTTGCTGCTTCCGGTCAGTCCCGAGGGCGTCATCACCGGCTTCAGCTTTGCCCCGGCCAGCGTCAAAGACTAGACCCTGGCCGAAGACTTCTTCGCCTTCCGGCCCACTCCCCATCCCAGGCTGCCCACATTGGGGGAGCCAGCCCGGGGCTGGTATGTAGCGGACAAAGGCTTCGAGGGACAGCGGTGGCGAGACTGCTATGGAGCCTGGGTAATCCGTCCGCCCAAAGGCAACAGCAGGAATTACTGGCCCAAAGAATTGCGCCGGTGACTGGCCGGGATACGCCAGACCGTGGAGACAGTCTCCGGCAAGCTACACCGTGCCTTCAGGCTGGACCGGAGCGCCCGCGCCAACTGGAGGGCTTTCAAACCAGGGTGGCGGCCAAGGCCGCCTTGCATGATTTCCGTATCTGGTTGGACCGGCAACCGGGCCGCCCATCGCCGGCTTACTTGGCAACATCACTTATTTCACACCAAGCGTTTTAACGTTTAGCGGGTCCTTGGCTGCCTACTATCCTCTCTATTCCGGGCGGCCCCATCCTTCCTCAGCCCGCCCGATCAACCGGAGAAATAGAGCCGGATGACCGCTATCGTCTGGTCCTTGGTCAGTTTCCCGGCGAAGTAGTCGCGTACTGCCGCGATGGCCTCATCCTTGCTGATCCCGCCGTTGCCGTCGTCGTCATATGGGATGCCCAACGAAAATTGGGGCGCCATCGTGTTGCCATTGCCTTCGGCATCTTCCGCCACGGCGGCGGCAATGTCCACCGTTACCTCGCCGACGGAGTTCGGCGTTACTTCAAACGTATAGACGGCGTCGCCGTCGGTAAAGCTGCCCGCGGTGCCGTTGCCTACTATGATGTCGCCGAAGGTAAAGCCGGAAACCGGCTCGCTGAAGGCGACCGTCAATGAGACAGGTGAATTGATCCTCACCGGGAGTGCGGCGCTTCCGGCGGCATAGGCGACATCTACGCTCGGGGGATCCCCGACCGTTATGATGAGAGCGCCGCCAACCGGGACTTCCTCTCCGTCGAAGTTCGTCAGAACGCCGGATAAAGAATAGGAACCCGCCTCGCTGGATGCGGTAACCGTATAAGTAAAATCGGTTTCCCCAAACAGGACGAAACTGACCTCCCGGCCTTCGACCGTAACCGCACCATCCGACAGACTGCTGGACACATATCTGAACCCGGGGGGCAGTGCTTCCGCTACCCGACCAAAGAAGCCAAATCCGCCAGCGGTGATTGTTGCCTCCACCGCGCCTCCCGGGTACACGGACACCGGGGAGAAGGACCGGATGGCCCACCAGGTTGCCGGCGTTCCGGTGGCGGTAGCCGACCAGGGGCCGCCGCTGGCGGCGTCGACTACCCGCACCTGTACGTCGTATTGGGTCCCGTCGGTGAGACCGGTTATTCGATAATTCAGGGAGCCGGAGCCGGTGGTCCAGATATCCTCCACCATGGTGCAGTTGGCGTCGGACTTGTCGGTGGCGGCGCTGTCGATATGCCGCAGATCGTATGCGATGATGGGCGAGCCGCCGGTCCGGCCCGGCGCGGCCCAGGCCACGGTGAGCGAGCCCATTCCGGGCGTGACCGCGCTTATGGTTGGAGCACCATGCGCCGTTGTAAAAAAGGTTGACTATAGTCGCAAGACCATGGTTAGCCTTTCCTGAAGACGCGGTCCAGGCCGCGCCGCCGCCCCAACAGTTCAGGGCGGCTCCGCCCGGGAATCTCACCCGGGAACACCGATCTGGTCCCCGCTCAAGCCGCTCCGCGGGCTTCGGCCCGCAATGGCAGCCCGAGCCGGATTGGGTCCGCGTCTCCGCTTCCCCAGCCGGTGTTGCGCTGCAAGCGCCGGTCTCAGCTGCCCCGAGACCGCACCCCAGTACGTCCACACGTGCTTCACCCGCTTCCTTGCAGGTACGGTGAAGGCGACATGAACGCCATGGCCGGCGGGACAGACCCGCTGGCGCGGGATGCGCTCGGAACAGCCAAGCAAGCGTCGGGCCAGCACCAGGGCCGCTGCCTGGTGCACCGTGAGCCCGTACCGCTCCATGAACTTCACCCGGCCGATGACCGAACTGTAGGCCGGGTTCACCTGATTAATCTCCACTCCCTGTCGGTAGCCACGGGAAAGGAAGTACGCCTTGATTCTTCCGTAGCTGAAACTGGACAGCATCCGGCTGTACCGGCGGGACTCGCCCTCCAGCAATGACTTCTTCTGCCGGAAGTCCAGCCGCTCGATGACGATGGGCTTGCCGGCCCCGCGGGCGTACTGCACCACTTCGGCCACGGCATCCCCAATTAGGGACTCCGCCTGATGGCTGGACTTCCCGTAGGTCACCAGCGGCGCCCGCCAGGCATTAACGTAGTTGCCCGAGGCATCGGTCTCCGCCACCGCCAGATGGTCCGCGTTGATGTCCACGCCGATGGCGCCGCGCATCCGGTCCGTCACCACCGGAACGCTGGGCAGATCGGTCGTAACGAAAACCCGCCAGCCCTTGGCATCCCGCTTGAAACGGTAGCAGACCGCCTGACCCAGTCCAGTCTGGCGAGCCGCCTTCTCGCCGTGCTTCCGCCGATAGGCCGCGTACTCGGCATTGCTCTCCAGCGTCGCCAGAACCTGCTCATGCCCATAGGCGAACCGCACGCCCTGAATGACCAGGTACTTGCCATGCTGCCCGGCCAGACAATCGGGCAGGCGTAACTTGAGTGTAAGAGTACCGTCATCGGCTACACTCGCCACGCACAACTGGCAGCCCGCCGTCTCATCCCGGCTGCCCAGCACAAAGAACTCGCCGCTACGGGCATCCCGCCAGTCTCTGAGCCACTCTGAGTGGATCGAATAGCCGTTTGCTCCCAGATGGTATTGCTTACGCCACAGTTCCTTGGAACCAAAGCAGAGACGCACCCGGTCAGCCGCAATGTCGGCTTCCAGGGCTGCCAGCCTGGTCTTCAAATTGCCCAGCCGCCGCCGCTTCTGATGGACCTGGTCAGATTGCCCACGCTCAACCGCCAAGGCAATCTGCCGCGCCGCCCGGCGGATGCGCCGCTCCAGGCCGTCGGCCCGCAGCTTCTGCTGCTCCCGGACCGACGCAATCTTGCCCTCCAGCGACACCCTCACCCCGTTGAACATCCGCGCCGGTATCCCGTACCCCCGCAGGTACGCGCTCTTCAAAGACCCAGCTGACCTGCCTGCGGCGACATCCGAGAAAAGCCTGCGCTCCACGCGGCCGTACAGCTCGGCGTAGGCAGCAAACGCGGCATCTCCCGCCCCACGACCAATGCCCACGTACTCCGAGATGCGGGACTGGAAGGTGGACTTCATGGACTCTCGCCAGCCGCGGCCAGGGCCCTCTCGGCCCGCCGTCGGGCGGAACGTCTCCCTTAGAGTCGGGCACACAACGACGTCATCACCTCGGTGACATCCCTCACCAGGTCATCCTCCAGTTCACCTTCCTCCATCACCAGGATGCGGGCCCCACGAGCGGACAACGCGGCCTCGACATACTCGAACCCAAAACGGCAGAACCGCTCCCGGTGCTCCACCACTATCATGCTGACCGTATGGTCCGACACGAGCCGCCGCAGGCCGCGCCGGTTGCCGTTCAGGCCGGAACCGACCTCCTTGACGATCTCGTCCGTCCGGTAACCCTGCTGCGTTGCCCACTCGACAACCCGGCCCACCTGCCGGTCCAGGTCTTCCCTCTGGTCACTGGAGGAAACCCGGGCGTACACCACGCAGCGACCGTCATTCTCAGGCGGCACCACCACGTAGTAGCGTCCGTTGGGCAACTGCTCAATCTGAAGCTCAGGAGGAAGTCTGCCAGTGCGATGCAAACGAGAAGTGGTGGCCTTGTCGAACCCGTAAAGGCTGCCCCAGGCCGTCAGGCTGACGCGCCTACTAACAACATCCATAATGCACTATTATACATCATATCACCAACTGTTTCCAACCCTCGTACCCGCAGCGGCGTTCCTCCCACCGTCCCACCGTCACAGGCTCCAATCGCCAGGTCAGCCGACCAGTTCAGCGTCGTGTCGCCCGCCAGGGTGTCTCGCGCCGCCAGCAGCACATCGCAGTCGTCCACCAGGCCCGGGTTGTTGTCTGGATCGGTCACCGCGGTCCCGGTGGCACAGGAGGACGACTGGGCCGATGTCACGGAAGAGATGAGCACCAGCAGGGCGATGACCAGAAGCAAGGGCATCTTTCTGATGGATTTCTCCATTTTGCTCTCTCGATTCAATAAAGTAGATGCGCTACTTCAAAGTAGGTGGTCAATGGTGACAACCAAGCCCACCCGTACCGGCCCCAGCCACTCCTTTCCGGTCGTGCGCGGTCCGTCAGTGGGCCTGGGTTGCACAGGGGAGAACCGCCCCCGGCGGGGACGGCGGCAACTTCACAGGTCACGGGAAGATTCTGACCGGGCCAACCTCCCGCGTCCGTGACCGGAGAGCTCAGACCGTGCGCGTCAGCGCAAATCGGAATGACCCCAACCAGCCGGCGCCCCTGTCCCTGAGACGGTGGGCGCCGGCCTTTGCATCCCCGTCGAACAGACGGTTTCAGACCTGGCGGTGGACCCCCCGCCGGTTGTTGACCAGTCCCATACAGGCCGGGGACACGGCAGTCATCGCCGCCTGACCACATCCCCGGCCTGCAGCCGTGCCCACGACGCCGTCCCTGCCCTCCGGCGTCCGGGACCAAGGGCCGGGCTGGCCCCATCCCTCATGGTGGCGTCCCTCACAGTGGGCGCCATCACCCGGCCCATTGCCGCGGAGCAACGGCCGGAATCCCCAGACCCAACGGTCAAGACACAGTTACCCGGAGATACGACTTGGAACCAGAACAACCGACCGGGAAACCCGGTCCCTGCCCCAAGTGCCGCGGAACCCTGGCCTGCGGGGAGGACCGGTACGGCCCCTACGTCACGTGCCTGCACTGCGGAATACTCTTCGACCTGCTGGCTGCCCCGCATGACGTGCCCGCGGAGGAACCGGACTGCCCTCCATCACCGGAGGTGCGAAACCGGGGCAGGCTGACCGGGCGCATGACCCGGGAACGCCGGGAGATGTACCGGGAGTGGTGCGCCGTCATCCGGAAGGAGGGTCTGACGGTCAGCCAGGCTGCGGAGAGGTTCGGCGTCAGCTATGGCACCATCTACCGGATCCTCCACCGGTACAAGCCCGAGCCCGGTCAGCCGTGGAAACCCGGCTAGGCGAACGGCATCGACACCAAGGGAGACATGGGCCGCCTCAGCAGCGCCGCCGCGTTCACGGGACCACGGTGATGAGTATGGAAATCTTCGGATCCGGACCCGCGCCACTCCACAATCGGTGACAGCTGTCCCGCGTCTCGGCTTCCCGAAGCGGCTCCCGAACGGCCGAAGGCCTTGGATTGAACCGGTAATCTGAGTAACAAATGATAACAGTGGTCAATAGCAATTACATACGCCTGTCGCAATGGGCGGCCCAGCATGGCATGCACCGCATGACTGCGTGGCGCCACTACAACGCCGGAACCCTCCCGGCCGAACTCCAGCCCAAGAAGACCGGCAACATCATCTACGTCCTTACCAATCCCGATGCTCCGGCTGGACGGACCGTGGGCTATGCCCGGGTGAGCAGCGCCGAGCGGAAGCCACACCTGGAGAACCAGGCCAACCGACTGTGTGCCCATGCCGGACAGAACGGCATCCCGCTTGGCGAAGTGGTTTCTGATATCGCCAGCGGGCTCAACGACCGCAGGCCCAAGCTGCGCAAGCTGCTGGGGGACGCCACAGTGCATACCGTGATCGTAGAGCATCGGGAACGATTGGCCCGGTTTGGTGCCGGCGTGGTGGACGTAATGCCGCAGGCGCGCGGAGGCGCGCTGATGGTGATTCACGACGCCGAGGTCCCCGACAATCCGGTGGGGGACATGACCGGGATACTGACCTGCTTCTGCGACCGTCTTTACGGCAAACGCTCCGCCGCCGACAGGGCCCGGAGGGCGATGGAGTCCGTCAGTGGCTGAGCTGAAGGGCAAGAAGCGCAAGCAACCCAGTTCATGCCCTGAAGGTTGGGCGCCCGGCGCCGTCGTGGTCCAACTGGAACTCACCCGCCGGCAGGAATACCATGCCCAGCGCTGCGTGGGCACCGCCCGCTTCGTCTACAACCGCATGGTGGCCAACGACCAAGCCGGCCGGGCTGTGGACCTCTGGCTCACGCCCCACGAACTGGAGAAGGAGTTCAACGCCGCCAAGCGGCTAAATCCGTCGCTTGCCTTCGTGACCGAGGTCAGCAAGTTCGTGGCCCAGGGCGCGTGCCGCAGCTACCGGAGCGCCCGCTCCCGCTGGCTGAACAAAGAGTTGCAAGCCCGCAGGCCCGTCTTCCACAAGAAAAACCGCACCGGCGCCGGGTCCTTCCTGGCCGCGTCGGGAGTGGACCGTATCCGCTGCGATGGCCACCGGCGCATCCGGTTGCCCTACCTGGGCAGCGTCAGGATGACCCGCAAATTGCCGGAGGGCTGACAACTAGAGGCTTATTCGTCAACAAACGCGAACATATGTTGCAATACGTACTATGCCATACATACCAGGCCGCAAGGCCGCGGTACAACTTGGGATCCACCAAAACACTCTGAGGCGGTACTCGGATGAAGGCCGGATACAGACAATCAGGACAGCATCGGGACAACGCCTGTACGACGTTGACGCCTTCGTGCGCAAATCCGCCGACGCTGTCGTCGTCTGTTACTGCCGGGTCAGCAGCGCCAAGCAAAGGGAAGACTTGGTCCGGCAAGTCGCATTCATGCGAGAAAGATACCCCAACGCCGAAATCGTGTCCGACATCGGCGGAGGACTCAACTTCCGGCGAAAAGGACTTGTTTCCATACTGGAGCGACTTCACCGCGGCGATAAGCTCCGAATTGTGGTTGCCCATCGAGACAGGCTTGCCCGATTCGGATTCGAGCTCATCCAGTGGCTTGCCGAACAGAACGGCGGCGGGATCCTGGTTCTCAACAACGCGGATTACAGCCCGAACAGGAACTCACCCAAGATATTCTCGCCATCCTCCACACTTTCAGTTGCCGACTTCACGGCCTGCGCCGGTACGAAAACGCGATCAAGGCGGATTCGGGTTTATCCGGCGAAGGCGCAACGCCGGACACTCAGGTTGTGGTTTGACGCCGCCCGGTGGTGTTACAACGAGACCATAGCCCGGCTGAAGCGGACCGGGGAAGCCGCCAACTGGAAAGCAATCAAAACAGACATCATCCACGCCGTCCCTGACCGCCTGAAAGCTGCCCCGTATCAGGTTCGCAGCATTGGGGTCCGTGACGCCTGCCGGGCTATGTCCGAAGTCAAGCGCCGCAACCTGCAACTGAAAGCAGCCAAAGCCCGGGGCTCGCGCCTCGAAGAGGGCTGGCACGAAGTGAACTTCCGAAGCCGGAAAGCTCCCAAGCAAGGATGTTTCGTTCCGGCTACCGCAACCAGTGAAAATGGCGCATATTACACCAAACTGGGCAAGCTGCGGATGGCCGAGCGGCTGCCCGCCGACCACGGCGACAGTCGCTTAACCCTGCACAACGGCCAATATCACCTAGTCGTCACTAGTCCGGCCCAACGGCGTGTTAGCGAGACCCAAGCGCGCGTCGTTGCGCTGGACCCGGGCATCCGGTCATTCCTGACCTGGCTCTCTGAAACCGACGCCGGCCACATCGCTCCCGGAGCCTTCGGCAAAATTCAACGCCTTTGCGCCCACCTGGACGCCCTGCTATCCCGCGCAAAGCTGGAACGCCGCCGGTTTGCGAAACGCCACAAGTACCAAGCCGTCAACCGAATGCGAGTGCGAATCGGAAACCTGGTTGACGAGCTTCACCATCAGGCCGCCCGGTGGCTGGTGGACAACTTCGACATCATCCTGCTCCCGGCCTTTGAGACCTCGGATATGGTCCAGCGTGGAGCGCGAAAGCTGCGCTCCAGGTCCGCCCGTTCTCTGTTGACCTACGCGCATTACAGGTTCCAGCAATTCCTGGCCTGGAAAGCCTGGCAGTCGGGCAAAGACGTGATTCTGGTCAACGAAGCCTACACCAGCAAGACGTGCAGCTGGAATGGCGAGATCATCCCGAACCTGGGCGGCCGCCGGGTAGTAGCCGGTTCCGACGGGGTGCGGGTGAACAGGGATATAAATGGCGCCCGCGGGATTTTCCTTCGGGCTTTGGCAGATACGCCCGTCCTGTGCGATTTCTCGCAGGGACGCATCGGCAACTACGCAGATAGCGTTAGTTAGCGAAAAGGTATCGGCAAACACGACCTGATAGCGCCCGGGAGTTTCGCCCACCCCTATTCTTAAAAAGGGTTGGCCGAACTGGAACTCATCGACCGCCACCAGCGCATGGCGGACCGGCGGATCCGCGCCGCCCGCCGTGAAGAGCCTGGACACCTTCGGCTTCCTGGCCATCCCCTCGGTGAACAAAGCTCTGGTGATGCAGCCGGCCCAATATGGATGCACCCAACGCCGGGTGAGCGGTGTCGGCGAGGCTCAGGTATGCCGTGCCATCAACCGTTATAAAAAAGGTTGACTTTGGTAACAAGACCAATGTCGGCCTTTCCTGAGACGCTGCCCGAAGGGGGAAGCGCCGCCGCCCCAACAGTTCAGGACGGCTCCGCCCGGGAATCTCACTCGGGAACACCGAACGGGTCCGCGTTCAAGCCACCCCGGAGGAACAGCCCTCCGGGACAGCCCGGACCGGATGGGGACTACCCCGCCGGTGTTGCGCTGCAAGCGCCGGTCCCAACTGCCCCAAGATCGCGCCCCAGTACGTCCATACGTGCTTCACGCGCTTCCTCGCGGGTACGCTGAAGGCGACACGGACGCCATTGTCCAGCGGACAGGTCCGCCGGCGCGGAACGCGCTCGGAACAGCCAAGAAAACGCCGGGCCAGCACCAGCGCCGCAGCCTGATGCACCGTTAGCCCGTAACGCTCCATGAACTTCACCCGGCCTATGACGGAACTGAAAGCCGGGTTGACCTGGGCCACCTCCACTCCCTTTCTATGACCCCGGGATATGAAATACGCCTTCATCCTCCCGTAACTGAAGGACGACAGCATCCTGGCGTACTTCCGGGACTCCCCCTCCAGTTGGGCCTTCTTCCGGCTGAAGTCCAGCCGCTCGATCACGATGGGCTTGCCCGCCTGAATGGCATGTTCAACCACAACCGCATCTCCAATCAGGGCCTCGGACTGATGGCCGCTCTTGCCGTAGGTCACCAGGGGAACGCGCCAGGAGCGGAGCCAGTTGCCGGAAGAGTCCGTCTCCGTCACCGCAAGGTGGTCGGCGTTGAGGTCCACGCCGATGGCGCCCCGCCTCCGGTCCGCCGCCGCGGGCACGGGAGCCAGGTCCGTGGTGACGAACACCCGCCATCCCTTCTCATCCCGCTTGAACCGGTAAGATATTGCCTGACCCAGGGAGGTCGTGCGGGCAGCCTTCTCCCCGTGTTTCCGCCGGCGCTCGGCGAACTCCAGGTTGGCCTGCAGGGCCGCGAGCACCTGGCCGTGACCGTAGGCAAACCTCACTTCCTCTATGAACACGTACTTGCCGTGCAGTCCGGCAAGACAGTCAGGCATCCGCAGCCGCAGGGTCAGGGAGCCGTCGCCGACAATCCCGGCCACGCACAACTGGCACCCGCCGGTCTCGTCCCGGCTCCCCAGCACGAAGAACTCGCCGTTGCGCGCCGCCCTCCAGTCAGCCAACCACTCCTCATGACTGCCGTAGCCGTTGGCCTCCAGGTGATACTGCCCGCGCCACAGCTTCCTGCCGCCGAAGCACAGCCGGACCAGGCCCGCCGCCACGTCAGCCTCAACGCGCGTCAGCCTGCGCTCCAGGTTGCGCCGCCGGCGCATCTTCTGATGGACCCGGTGCCGGTCATCCCTTTTCCTGGCCCCGGCCAGTTCCTTGCCCGACCTGCTTGCCTTGAGAACCCGGATATATCTCAAGGCTGTTCGCCATGCCTTTGACGAACTTCAACTCCTCAAGGCTGCGTAAGGTCAGTTAAAAAGCAGAAAAGACGCCGTTACGGGACTGCCAGGACGATTGCGAAGTCAGGAAGTTCGTCCGTAGAGCCGGGCGATGGTCTGCATTGGGCGGAAGGCGCAGCTTTTGGCTCGCAGGGGCATGGACATCTGGGCAGGAAACCATCCTTGGAGGCGCAGGGCATTCAATGCCGTGTTGACCAGGGTGGCGAATGCCTCGCCCAGACCGGGTCGGCGCAGGGTGTGAATGTCCTCATCCCAGCTGCGGTCCTTCACATGATGCCGGCTGTTCTCAATGCTCCAGTGGTCGCGGAACAGCTTGAGCAACCCTCGGGGCCCACACTGACCTGAGCTTAGGCTGGTCAGCAGATACCAGAGCTCCCGGCTCACCTCCCCAGTGGTTATATCCACTTTCTGCTTCTCCACCATTGCCCCCTGCCTCGCCCCAGGGTATCCCAACTCCTCCCGGATATAATCAGCCAATTCGGCATCGGCCCAAATCCGCCGCCTTTCAATCATCCCCGCTTTTTTTCTACGGTCTCCCCCGCAGGCTCTCCCAGTTCCGCTCCGGCAAACCCCTCCACCAGGGCGGACAGCACCGTCGGCTGGTTCCCCTTGACCCGCACCAGGTAGTCCCGTCCGTGGCTGACTATGGCTCGGCACAGGTCCCGCTCCGCATACAGGGCGTCCATAGTCAGCAGCCGCAGGCCGGGGTAGTCCTCGAACAGCCGGCCCAACTTCTCCCGCAACACCCCCGGCTCGTACCGCTTCTCCGTCGCCGGCCACTGGGCCAGACACCGCTTCAGGTCGTGGGCCAGTACGTTCACCATCATCAGGGGATTGCCTTGGGCATCTTTCGACTGCTTGGCCCATTTGCCGTCCACCGAGGCGTTCAGTTCCTGGTCCGCCACCACCCGGGCCACCCATTCGGTCAGGGACCCCTGCAACTGCTCATACGGGACCCCGCCAAGGTGCGCGAGATGGTGGTGGCGTGAGGCGGATGGTCCCGGTGAAACCCCAAGGGTTCTTTAAGTTCCGGCCAGTGCATCCTGGCGAAGAGGGCGATGTGGGCCATGGTTGTCTGACCGCAGACCAAGCCCAGCAGGGTCAGGCGAAGAATGGCTTGAAAGGGATGACGAACTCCCCTGGCCCTCCTGGGATCCGGCACCTGTTCCAAGCACTCGAACAGAGATTCCGCAGCACCCATATCCACACACTCCCATCTCCCGCTTCCCTATACCTTATAAACTTTTATCCACCAACTTTGCAATCGTCCTGACGGGACTGCCGAATCCATTGACACCATCGTGGCAAAATGCTACCTTTACCAGCGTTTTGATTGTTCGACGCTTGGGCGTTGTTCAAACAATCATGCCAACCGAGATTGGCGAAGTGAGGAGTTGCATGTCGTATCGGCCGTTAACCGCAGTACTACCACGGGTTATCCTGTTCGCCGGCATCCTGCTGGCGGTTTCAATGCTGGCGATCCCCTTATACAATTCGGCATTTGCGCAAGACGACGGGACCATAGAGTACGCGGAGAACGGCGAGGGCCCGGTTGCGACGTACACTGCGGTTGACCCCGAGGGGGCTGATATCGTGTGGTCGGTGACGGGGACCGACGCCGGGGACTTTTCCATCGAGAACGGGGTGTTGACGTTCAAGAGTCCGCCCAACTTCGAAGCTCCTACGGGCGGCTCAGGGAATAACTCCGCCTCATACTCGGTAACGGTGGAAGCCTCCGACGGCGGAACCATGATGGACACCGAAGAAGTAACAGTGTCCGTCACCAACGTTGACGAACCGGGGACGATAACTCTGTCGTCGTTGCAGCCCCAGGCCGGGTTGGTATTAACCGCTGTTCTGACCGACCCTGACGGTGCAACATCCGGCACCGATTTGCAGTGGGAGAGGGCCTCCAGCTTGGAAGGGCCTTGGACGCCGATAGAACCGGCAGCCACCGTATTGACATACACACCTGAAAATGAGGATGCGGACTTCTACCTGCGGCTGACGGCTGAATACAAGGACCCGGAGAGTGCCGAGATCACGAAGATGGCGCAGGAGGTATCGGCCAATCCAGTGCGGACGGGGAGTTCAGTGGGGAACTCAGTTCCTGCGTTCTTAGACGATAGTAACGAAGTAGTAACCACCGACATTCGAACGGTGCCTGAGAACACGCCCGCCGGGCAGCCCGTTGGGGACCCGGTCACGGCCACTGACGAAGACGCCGGCGACATATTGACCTACACGCTGACAGGCAATGGTGCAGATTCGTTCGCCATTGACGTAACCAACGGGCAGGTGATGACGAAAGCGGCGCTGGACGCTGACGCAGGGGGCATTCCCAGCTATACCGTCACGGTCACGGCCACTGACCCGTTCGGGGCAAACGGCGAAATCACGGTGACCATTACTGTCGAGGGCATTAACGAAGCGCCGACGGTGTCGAGCGGAGCTTCGTCAATAGAACATCCGGAGGGTGGCACTGTTCTGGACACCAACCTGACCAACGGCAATGCAGACCCCGCGCAGTACACAGCAACGGACCCTGATGACGGTGTAACCACTACGTTGTCCGTGTCGGGGGCGGACGCTGGCAAGTTCATGATCGAAAACGGCCTGCTCTCCTTTGAGGCCGCGCCCGACTACGAGATGCCGGGGGACGCAAACGGTGACAACGTATACGAAATAACGGTGGTGGCCACCGACAACGAGCGCGCGACTGGCATGATGAGCGTGACCGTCAAGGTGACCAACGTGAACGAGCCTGGTAACGTAGCCCTTTCGTCGGTGCAGCCGCGGGTCGGGGTTGCGCTGACGGCCAGGCTGACCGACCCTGACGGCAGCGTGTCCGGCGTCACCTGGCAATGGTCGCGGTCTACGTCCATGGGAGGCACTTATGCTGACATTGAGGATGCCACATCGGCGACCTACACCCCGGTCGCTGGTGACGGCGATCCCAGTTACTATCTAAAGGCGACGGCGAGCTACACCGACGGAGAGGATTCCGGCCGGAGTGCGGAAATGACATCGGTCAATCAGGTTCTGCCAGACACCACGAACAAGGCGCCGTATTTCCCTGACACGGATCCTGACACCGAAGGGATGCAGGACGAGGGCAGAGAAAGAAGCGTGAAGGAAAACACGGAGGCGGGGGCGGCTGATAACGGTGACGTTGTGGGCGAGCCGGTCAGTGCCACGGACCCCAACGGAGACAGCCTGACCTACACGCTGGGCGGTGCCGACGCGGCGCTGTTCAAGGTTGACCAAGACGACATCGACACTGAAAACGCCAACGAAAGCGGTCAGATCAGGGTGGGAACCGGGACCAAGCTGGACAAGGAGACCAGGGATACCTATACGGCCTCCGTCACGGCCACCGACTCCTACGGCTTAAGCGCCACCACCATGGTAACCATCACGGTTACCAACGAGGACGAAGCGCCGGAGCTGACCGGAGAAGCCCCGGAGGACTACGCGGAGAACGGCGAGGGCCCGGTTGCGACGTACACTGCGGTTGACCCCGAGGGGGCTGATATCGTGTGGTCGGTGACGGGGACCGACGCCGGGGACTTTTCCATCGAGAACGGGGTGTTGACGTTCAAGAGTCCGCCCAACTTCGAAGCTCCTACGGGCGGCCCAGGGAATAACTCCGCCTCATACTCGGTAACGGTGGAAGCCTCCGACGGCGGAACCATGATGGACACCGAAGAAGTAACAGTGAAGGTGACCAACGTTGACGAACCGGGGACGATAACTCTGTCGTCGTTGCGGCCCCAGGCCGGGGTGGTATTAACCGCTGTTCTGACCGACCCTGACGGCGAAACATCCGGCACCGAGTTGCAGTGGGAGAGGTCCTCCCGTAGGTCGGGGTCTTGGACCGCAATCAAAGACGAAACCTCAATGACCTACACACCTCTAAATACGGATGCGGGCTACTACCTGCGAATTACGGCTGAATACAAGGACCCGGAGAGCACTGAGAACACGAAGATGGCGCGGGTGGTATCGGCCAATGCGGCACAGGCGGAGAGTGATGTTGGGAACACAGCCCCGGAGTTCCAGGACGAGAATGACCAACCATTAACCACCGACACTCGAATGGTGCGCGAGAACACGCCCGCCGGGCAGCCCGTTGGGGATCCGGTCACGGCCACGGAAGAAAACGCCGGCGACATACTGACCTACACGCTGGAAGGCAATGGTGCAGATTCATTCGCCATTGACGTGACCAACGGGCAGGTGATGACGAAGGCCGCGCTGAACAAAGAGGACGAGGAGAGCTATAGCGTCACGGTCAGGGCCACTGACCCGTTCGGGCTAAGTGACACCGTAGTGGTGACCATCACCGTCGAGGACATTAACGAAGCTCCGACGGTGTCGGGCGCTGCGTCGATAGAACATCTGGAGGGCGGCACCGTTCTGGATACCGACCTGACCAACGACAATGCAGACCCCGCGGACTACGCTGAGACGGACCCTGATACCGGTTCAACCGTTGCGTGGTCCGTGTCTGGGGCGGATCGTGGCAAGTTCGAGATCGACACCGACGGTCTGCTGGCCTTCATGGCCAATCCCAACTACGAGATGCCGGGGGATGCAAACAGCGACAACGTATACGAAATAATGGTGGTGGCCACCGACAACGAGGGCGCGACTGGCATGACGAGCGTGACGGTCAAGGTCACCAACGTAAACGAGCCTGGTAGCGTAGCCCTTTCGTCGGTGCAGCCGCGGGTTGTGGTGGCGCTGACGGCGACGCTGACTGACCCCGACGGCAGCCTGTCCGGGGTTACCTGGCAATGGTCGCGGTCAACAACCGCCGACGGCGATTACGAAGACATTGAGGATGCCACGTCCGCGACCTACACCCCGGTTGCTGGTGACGCGGTTGATGATGAGGGGAACGAAGCCCGGATGTACCTAAAGGCGACGGCGAGCTACACCGACGGAGAGGATTCCGGCCAGAGTGCGGAAATGACATCGGTCAATCAGGTTCTGCCAGACACCACGAACAAGGCGCCGTATTTCCCTGACACGGATCCTGACACCGAAGGGATGCAGGACGAGGGCAGAGAAAGAAGCGTGAAGGAAAACACGGAGGCGGGGGCGGCTGATAACGGTGACGTTGTGGGCGAGCCGGTCAGTGCCACGGACCCCAACGGAGACAGCCTGACCTACACGCTGGGCGGTGCCGACGCGGCGCTGTTCAAGGTTGACCAAGACGACCCCACCGCTTCGCCCGCGAAGGTAGGTGGTCAGATCAGGGTGGGAGCCGGGACCAAGCTGGACAAGGAGACCAGGGATACCTATACGGTCTCCGTCACGGCCACCGACTCCTACGGCTTAAACTCCACCACCATGGTTGCCATCATGGTCAACAACGAGGACGAAGCGCCCGTAATAAGAGAGGGCGGCCTGGCGATATCGGGGCCGGTCAGCCCCAGTTACCCGGAGAACGACACGGCCCCGGTGGCGACCTACACGGCGTCCGGCCCGGATGCGGCCACTGCCGTCTGGACGCTGACGGGGGCCGACGCTGACGACTTCAGCTTCAACAATGGAATGCTGACCTTCAATGCGTCGCCAGACTACGAGGCCAAGGCGGACGCCGACATGGACAACATGTACGAGGTAACCCTGGAGGCCGATGACGGGACCTACATGGACACACATGACGTGACCGTAACCGTCACCAACGTAGCCGAGCTTGGGATGGTGTCAGGCGATGCTACCGCCGACTACGCGGAGAATGGCATGGATGCCGTAGAGACCTACACCGCGGACGGCCCGGTTACGGCCGCTTGGTCGGTGTCGGGTGCCGACATGGGCGACTTCGACATCAACGCCGGGATGCTCACCTTCAAGGCGTCACCGGACTTCGAGACGCCTACGGACGCCGACACTGACAACATCTACGAGGTAACGGTGGAAGCCACCGCTGGCGGCGAAATGGACATGATGGACGTGGCCGTAACCGTCACCAACGATGAAGAGATGGGCGAGGTGACCCTGTGGGCGGGGTCGGATGCCCTCACGATGGCGCCGCAGGTTGGCGACACAATCACGGGGGCTGTGATGGACCCGGACGGCGGCGTAACCGGCGAGACTTGGCAGTGGTCCAGGACCATGGACACGGCTAACATGAGCAGTTGGATGGACATCGAAGGCGAAACCAACGCCGCCTACATGGTGACGGCAGACGACACGGGCTACTACCTTCGGGTGATGGCGACGTACACGGACGCGTCGGGCACGGACATGGCCATGGAGTACTCGATGCCGACCATGATGGTGACCATGATGGTGACCATGAACGCCGCCCCCATGTTCGACTCCGAGACCGGCACAAGAGAAGTCGCGGAGAACATGGCGGCAGGTGAGAACGTGGGCGCCCCGGTCACGGCCATGGACGCCGACAATGACACGCTGACCTACAGCCTGGGCGGTACAGACGCGGCCAGCTTCGACATCGGCCCGGCCACCGGCCAGCTGATGACCAAGGTGGCCTTGGACTACGAGACTAAGGACAGCTACGAGGTCATGGTCACGGCCACCGACCCAGAAGGCGCAAGCGACATGATCACGGTGACCGTTACGGTCACCAACGTGGAAGAGCCGGGAATGGTGACCCTGTGGGCGGGGTCGGATGCCCTCACGATGGCGCCGCAGGTTGGCGACACAATCACGGGGGCTGTGATGGACCCGGACGGCGGCGTAACCGGCGAGACTTGGCAGTGGGCCAAGACCATGACGCCGGACATGATGGCCAGTTGGATGGACATCGCAGGTGAAACCAACGCCGCCTACATGGTGACGGCAGGCGACACGGGCTACTACCTGCGGGTGATGGCGACGTACACGGACGCGGCGGGCATGGCCATGGAGTACTCGATGCCGACCATGATGGTGGGCGCCGAGGCCGAGGACACCCTGCTCAGTAGGTATGACGCGAATGGCAACGGTAGTATTGATCGGGTCGAGATGGTGGATGCCCTAAGAGACTACCTCGTCAATGAAACCATCACCAGGGAAGACATCGTAACGCTCTTGCGTCTCTACCTCTTTGGGTAATTCAAGGGGCATATAGGATCGTACAAGTAAGGGGCGGGAGGTTACGTTTGTTCAGCAGCAGACCATACGGAGGGCGTCTCCACGAAGCCGAGAGAACAAACGGAACCTTTCAACGCAACCAAGGGAGGGAAAGAAAGCTTTGGTCAGAATAGTGTTAGCGGTAGTGATGGTTGCTGCGATGGTGGGCGTGGTGGGGTTGTTGGTCCTGCCTCTCGTGTCTGCGCAGGATGGGCCCAGTGCCACCAGGTCCTTTGATAAGACAACAGTGGAGCCGGGCGGGGTGGTGGTGGTGACCATTGAGGTTGCCAACTACGGTTTGGCCGGCTTAGTAACCGAGACCCTGCCCAGCGGGTTCACCTACGAATCCAGCAGTCTGGCCGCCAGCGAAATCGGGGTCACCGGCCAGGAGATCAGTTTCTTCTTGATAGGGACTACTTCCTTTAGGTACACCGTTACCGCGTCCAGCACGACGGGTTCCCATCGTTTCTCCGGCATTTTGAGGGATTTTGAGGGGGATGATTATGCCGTCGGCGGCCCTTCCAGCGTAACCGTTGAGGCTACCGCCGAACCGGCGCCCAGTGCCACCAGGTCCTTTGATAAGACAACAGTGGAGCCGGGCGGGGTGGTGGTGGTGACCATTGCGGTTGCCAACTACGGTCAGGGCGGCGGAGTAACCGAGACCCTGCCCGGGGGGTTCACCTACGAATCCAGCAGTCTGGCCGCCAGCGATATCGAGGTCGCCGGCCAGAACGTCAGCTTCATCCTGCAAGGGACTACTTCCTTTAGGTACACCGTTACCGCGTCCAGAACGACGGGTCCCCATCGTTTCTCCGGCATTTTGAGGGATTTTGAGAGGGATGATTATGCCGTCGGCGGCCCTTCCAGCGTAACCGTTGAGGCTACCGCCGAACCGGCGCCCAGTGCCACCAGGTCCTTTGATAAGACAACAGTGGAGCCGGGCGGGGTGGTGGTGGTGACCATTGCGGTTGCCAACTACGGTCAGGGCGGCGGAGTAACCGAGACCCTGCCCGGGGGGTTCACCTACGAATCCAGCAGTCTGGCCGCCAGCGATATCGAGGTCACCGGTCAGAACGTCAGCTTCATCCTGCAAGGGACTACTTCCTTTACGTACACCGTTACCGCGTCCAGAACGACGGGTTCCCATCGTTTCTCCGGCATTTTGAGGGATTTTGAGAGGGATGATTATGCCGTCGGCGGCCCTTCCAGCGTAACCGTTGAGGCTACCGCCGAACCGGCGCCCAGTGCCACCAGGTCCTTTGATAAGACAACAGTGGAGCCGGGCGGGGTGGTGGTGGTGACCATTGCGGTTGCCAACTACGGTCAGGGCGGCGGAGTAACCGAGACCCTGCCCGGGGGGTTCACCTACGAATCCAGCAGTCTGGCCGCCAGCGATATCGAGGTCACCGGCCAGAACGTCAGCTTCATCCTGCAAGGGACTACTTCCTTTACGTACACCGTTACCGCGTCCAGAACGACGGGTTCCCATCGTTTCTCCGGCATTTTGAGGGATTTTGAGAGGGATGATTATGCCGTCGGCGGCGCTTCCAGCGTAACCGTTAGGGTTGTTGCTCCTCAACCGGAGCCCCAGGTAAACCGGGCTCCCGCATTCCCTGGCAGCTCGACCACGCGGTCCATCAATGAAAACTCGGCATCCGGCGCAAACGTTGGCGCCGCGGTCAGGGCCACCGATGCCGACGGCGATACTCTGACCTACGCCCTGTCCGGTGACGACGAAATGTACTTCACCATCGACAACATGGGGCAGATCAAGGTCGATGCGGACGCTATGCTGGACTACGAGACCAAGAGCACCTACATGGTCACGGTTGCGGCCACCGACCCGGACAGCGACAGCGACAGCATCATGGTGACAATCATGGTCACCAACGTGAACGAGATGGGTATGGTGGCACTGTCGTCGATGACCCCGATGGTCGGAGTTGATCTGACCGCCACTCTGACGGACCCGGATGTGGTCGTGGAAGGCAGCGTGACGTGGCAGTGGACCAGGTCCATGAGAATGGATGGGACCTTCGAGAACATCGACGGGGCAACTTCGATGAGCTACACCCCAGTTGCGGGTGACGTAGGTTACTACTTACGCGCCACGGGCATGTATACCGACGGCCACGGCTCCGGCAAGGATGCGATGGAGACGACGACCGCCGCGGTGGTGACCACCGGGGACCCCTTAGTCGCCAGGTACGACGCCAACGGGAACGGGACCATTGAGAAGAGCGAGGTCATAAAGGCCATCAACGACTACCTCTTCCCCCCGGGGGGAGTTGAGATCATCACCAAGGCCGACGTGATCAAGCTCATAAACCTCTACCTCTTCCCCTCTTCCGACGTGGTAGATGGGGTGGTGGAAAGGTACGACGCCAACGGGAACGGGACCATTGAGAAGAGCGAGGTCATAAAGGCCATCAACGACTACCTCTTCCCCCCGGGGGGAGTTGAGATCATCACCAAGGCCGACGTGATCAAGCTCATAAACCTCTACCTCTTCCCCCCTTCCGACGGCTAACGCCCCAATAGCCGCACGGTTTCCTCCTGCGGCGGCCTCGGTCCGGGATAGCAGTGTCCCGACCGGGGCCTGTCAGTAGGGTGTGACTAAAAGTAGTTGGGGTTAATTCCAGAAGGATTCCCATTGGCCGTTGGACCGCAGGGTTCTCAAGGCCAGCATGGGGTTTAGCGTCTCCTCCTTCCACCAGGCCCCAGGCAACTTCAACCTGGCTTGAATCACGTGGCGATGACCCCCTTCCACTGCGCCGCTTCCCAAGGGCGGACCTTCCTTCCGGGCCGCAGCGTAATCCAACTGCTCCAAGGGATGCTCCCCGCCAACTCCGGGCTGGCTCCGGCATTCAGCCACCACCTCGGATGCCCGGCCTTGGTCAATGCGGCTCACCTGCTCGTTTACCCAAGCCTCCCGGTCAAGCCGGGGGCAGGTCTTGGCGCCCTCCACCAGGAGGGATGCCCCCTCGTGCGGATGTTCCAAAAGATGATAGCGGTCCAGCAGAAAGCTTTGCCCGGGAAAGACCACCGCCATCTGCTGGGCAATCCAAGGTGCGCCATCCCCCACACCATGCAGCCGGGTATTCTCCCCATAGCCGGACCGCAGCGCCAAGGCAAACATCTGCTCTCCCACCCTTTGGGGAGAACCCAATACTGCGCCGTATTGCCGCTCCGTCCCTCCCGGCGCCTCCGCCACACTAAGGCGCACTTCCCGCCACCGGGTCCGTCTCCTCAGCTTGGGCCGCCCCATTCTGGGACTCACCCCTCCTTCCTGGTCCCGCTCCAGTTCCCCGGTACGCACCATGTAACCGTCGCTCTCCACTATCAGCCACGGTTCCCCAGACCGGTTGCTGCGCTGATTCTCGTACCCGTCTATGGTTTCCCGGTCCCCACGGTCCACAAATGCGGCGGCTCTTTCCGCCTGTTTCAGCACTACTTCTCTTACGCTGCTGCGGTGCAACTCCACTCCGTAGTGTTCCTTAAGTTGCTTGCTGGCCTGCTCGAATGATTTCTCCGCACCAAAATCGGTCAATGCCCGCTGCAAGGCTAAAGACTTGCTTTGGCATTTCAACCCGGTCAACCCCTGAAAGGGCCGGTGGCTGATGTAGTCCCGGGGGCAACGCAGGTACGGCGCCTGGACCTCAATCCGGCCAAAGACGCTCAACCACCATAAGGACTGCCACCGGTGCAGGTGGCGTCTTCCCCCGCAACAGGCGCAAAAGGGGCCTGAGCTTTGGCTTGCTCACTCTTCACCTCACCCCAAGTTTGCACCATCCGTTGGCCCAACCGCCGGGTAAACCGGACCACCTCTTCCTCCCAGGCGTCCGGGTCCCACTGCTCCGCTCCGTCCTCCTCCGTTTCCTGGCTCAGGACTTCCCGCATTTCTTCAATGGCCTGTTCCATTATCTCCCGCAGTTCCCTCTCCCGCAGTTCCCTCTCCCGCTTCATGGCCCTCTCCTCGCCGACGCTGCCCGCGCCGTTACTATCTATCCAGAAGCCAGAAGATTGCCATCCCTTTCCACCCTTGTAAACCCCCGCCCTCGCAAATTGCGTGGGACGCTTACGCAAGGAACGTGGTTAACGTTCGTTAGCAAAAATGTATCGGTGAGGCGAGCCATGATGTTCAACGTCGAAATCCGGGGAGTGCGTCCCATCATCTATCACTCCGGCGCAGGATTGAACCCCAAACACCCCGCCAACATCGAGAAGCCGGACCTGACCCGCAAGCGGGGAAGCAACCGGACCGAGGCCGACGAGGCCCGGACCGCCGAACTGGAATGCCAGCTCTCCCTCCGGATGGACGGGGACGGGAAGCCTACGATCCCGGGGGCTGCGCTGCGCAGCTGCATTGAGACCGCGGCCCGAAAGCTGAAGCAGGGGCCGCAGGTGCGGGAGGCGCTGATCGTCAGCGAGGTCCGGGACTTCTTCTATGACAGGGAACGCTACGGCGATACCGTTGTAAAAAAGGTTGACTTTGGTAACAAGACCAATGTCGGCCTTTCCTGAGAAGCTGGCCGAAGGGGGAAGCGCCGCCGCCCCAACAGTTCAGGACGGCTCCGCCCGGGAATCTCACCCGGGAACACCGAACGGGTCCGCGTTGAAGCCGCCCCGGAGGAACAGCCCTCCGGGACAGCCCGGACCGGATGGGGACTACCCCGCCGGTGCTGCGCTGCAAGCGCCGGTCTCAACTGCCCGGAGATCGCAGCCCAGTACGTCCACACGTGCTTCACCCGCTTCCTTGCAGGTACGGTGAAGGCGACCTGGACGCCGTTGCCACCGGGACAAATCCGCCGGCGGGGGATGCGCTCCGAGCAGCCGAGCAGGCGTCGGGCGTCGGGCCAGCACCAAGGCCGCAGCTTGGTGGACGCTCAGCCCGTACCTCTCCATGAACTTCACCCGGCCTATAACCGAACTGTAGGCCGGGTTGACCTGAATACCTCTACTCCATTCCGGTGGCCGCGAGAGATGAAGTAAGCCTTGACCTTGCCGTAGCTGAATGAAGACAGCATCCGGCTGTACCTGCGGGACTCGCCTTCCAGTTGGGCCTTCTTCTGCTTGAAGTCCAGCCGCTCAATCACGACGGGCTTGCCCGCCTGCCGGGCATGCTCCACCACCCCGGCCACCGAGTCCCCGATCAGTGCCTCAGCCTGATGGCTAGACCGGCCGTAGGTCACCAGCGGGACCCGCCAGGAGCGGAGCCAGTTCCCGGAAGAGTCCGTCTCCGTTACCGCCAGGTGGTCGGCATTCAGGTCCACGCCAATCGCGCCGCGCCTCCGGTCCGTCACCGCGGGCACGGGGCCATCTTCGTGGTGACGAACACCCGCCATCCCTTCTCATCCCGCTTGAAGCGGTACGATATTGCCTGTCCCAGAGAGGTCGCGCGGACAGCCTTATCGCCGTGTTTCCGCCTGCACTCTGCGAACTCCAGGTTGGCCTGCAGGGCCGCCAGCACCTGGCCGTGGCCGTAGGCGAACCTCACCCCTTCGATGACCACGTATTTGCCATGCTCCCCGGCCAGGCAATCCGGCATCCGAAGCCGCAGGGTCAGGGAACCGTCGTCAGCAACCCCGGCCCCGCACAGCTGGCAGCCGCCGGTCTCGTCCCGGCTGCCCAGCACGAAGAACTCGCCGCTGCGGGCATCCCGCCAACCGGCCAACCACTCGGCATGGCTGGTATACCCGTTGGCCTCCAGGTTGTACCGGCCGCGCCAGAGCTTCCTGCCGCCGAAGCACAGCCGGACCAGGCCCGCCGCCATATCGGCCTCGACGCGCGCCAACCTGGACCGCAGGTTGTCCAGCCTGCGCATCTTCTGATGGACCCTGTGCCGGTCACCCTTCTTCCCCGCGTTTGCCAACTCCCTGCCGGCCCTGCGGACCAGGCCCTTCAGGGTCTCGGCGTGCAGAAGTTGGGACTCCCGCGCCCCCGAGGCCTTCCCCTCCAGGGATACCCGCACCGCGTTGAACATCCGGGCCGGTATGCCGAATTCCCTGACGTAGCCCCGCTTCATCGACGCGGCGGACCCGGATGCGGCGGACCTGCCGGAAGAAACACCGGCAAAAAGACGCCTCTGCACCCTGCCGTACAGTACGGCATACGCGGACAAAGCTTCATCATTGCCCTCTATTCGCGTCTGGTACGTGGCCTGCATCAGATCTCCCTGGCCGCGGCGACGGCCCGCTCGGCCCTCCTCCGGGCGGAACGCTTCCCGTACAGACGGGCGCACAGGGACGTCATCACCTCGGTCACGTCCCGGACCAGGTCATCTTCCACCTCATCCTGGTCCATCACCACAATGCGGGCCCCACGTCCGGCCAGCGCCGCTTCCAGGTACTCAAAGCCGAAACGACACAAACGTTCCCGATGCTCCGCCACTATGACCTTCACCGTGGGGTCCGCTATCACGCGCCTTAACCAACGGCGGTTCCCGTTCAGACCGGAACCAATCTCCTTCACCACTTCGTCCGGCCGATAGCCCTGCTGTGTGGCCCATTCCACAACCCGGCCCACCTGCCGGTCCAGATCTTCCTTCTGATCGCCAGAGGAAACCCGGGCGTACACTACGCAACGACCATCGTTCTCTGCAGGGACCACTACGTAGTACCGCCTGTTGGGCAACTGCTCGATCTGGAGCTCGGGAGGCAACTTGCCGGCATGGTGCATGCGAGCAGTGGTGGCCTTGTCAAACCCGTAAAGACGGCCCCAGGCCGTGAGGCTGATACGCCGACTTACAACATCCATAATTACCTATAATATACTACATCACCAGCCGTTTGCAACCCTGGGGCTGCCGGTTCGCCCTGGACTGCGATGACGGACTCATTGACCAGCAGCAACTGGAGACGTGGCTGGACATCGCGGGGCAGCGCATCGGCCTGGGAGACTGGAGGCCTGAGAAGTCGGGCGGCTCGGTGAACCGTCCCCGGTTCGGGCTTCCCCGAGTGCTGATGAATTCCAGCGAGTAGGGCAGGCTGCCGAACACCTACGAGGCATAGCGCCAGGCATTGCTGTTCCAGTCTTCCAGCGCCTCCCGGGACTCCACGGCGACGTGGTCTCTTCCAGGTTGACGTTCTCGCAGAACCGGGTCGTCAACCTCTGTTCCCAGGCGCTGGGGGTCAGGACCAGGACCGTGCCGGGGCGGCGCCGGTACTCGTACTCCGCGATGGCCCGCAGCCGGTCGTAGAGGGAGCGGCGGCGCAGGGCCGGACCCTGGCACACCACGCCGAAGCTGCGCCCGTCGTGCCGGGTGATAACGGCGTCGAACCGGCCCCGGCGGTGGAAATCCACCTGCGTACGCAGCCCGTCGATGCCTGGGGAGAGGGACGCCGCCAGGCGGTAGATGGAGGCTGCCGCGTCCATCCGGCGGATGAGCAAGGTGAGCCACTCCCGGGACACCGGGTAGGCCCGCACGTAGTCCGAGGGCGTGTCGTAGCCCAGGACTCCGGCGGCTTCGCCCGACGCCCTTCGCCGTCAGGTAGTACCGCCTGCTGGACGGCAGATGGGCCGTGCCGTGGCTGACGCGCCCGGCGATGCCCTCGGACAGCAGGCCGGTCAAGCCCCGGTGGATGGCAACGTGGGCCTCCCCGGTGATCATCGCCAGTTCCGCCGTGTCCACGAAGGGCATCCGGCTCAGGTGGTCCAGCAGCTCCTGGTCGGAGACGCTCATTTATCGAGCGTAGCAGATGACAGGCCCGGCGGTCAGCAGGCGCCTGTCAGTGCCGGTGTATGAGATTGGCGATGCTGTTTGTCCGAAAATCGCCAGGCCGTGTAGAATATCAACTGTGACAGAATGCCTGCGAGCGCGCGGAGCAGAGGTGACTATGCCAGTCCGACGTACCACCGAGGAGACCGGACGTCTCGGCGACGAGATGTACGAAAGGGACATCCGGCCAAAGGTCGAAGCGGCCCACTTCGGGGAAGTCATCGCCATTGACGTGGACAGTGGGGACTACGCCGTTGCCGACACCGCTCGTTCCGCAGCCAGGGGCCTGCGAGAGCGGCGCCCGGACGCTTCCGTCTGGTTGATGCGGGTTGGATACCCGACGCTGCGGCGCTTCGGCGGCGGGTCTTCGCGGAGGATGGGGTGATAGAGGGGGTAGTGAACGCTGCCTACGAAGCGGTCGTCTCTTTTTCCTTGCACGGCCCGGCGGGGCAGACACGGGAAATCGAAGCCGTGATAGACACCGGCTACAACGGCTTTCTCACCCTGCCGACAGCGACAGTCGCGGAGCTGCAATTGCCATTCCTGGGTCCAAGCCGGGCGACCTTGGCCAACGGAGCCTTGGAATAAGTTGATAATACAAGGAATAATGGTTAACAACAATTACATGCGGTTGTCCCAGTGGGCCGCCCTGCATGGTATGCACCGCATGACTGCGTGGCGCCACTACAACGCCGGAACCCTCCCGACCGAATTACAACCCAAGAAGATCGGCAACATCATCTACGTCCTGGCCCATCCCGGGACTCCACCCGGCCGCATCGCCGGATACGCCCGGGTGAGCAGCGCCGAGCAGAAACCTCACCTGGAGAACCAGGCCAACCGGCTGTGGGCCCATGCCGGCCAGAACCGCATACCGCTGGACCAGGTAGTATCCGAGGTCGCCAGCGGGCTCAACGACGGCAGGCCCAAGCTGCTGGGAGACCCCACAGTCCACACAGTCATAATCGAGCGCCGGGAACGCTTGGCCCGGTTCGGAGTAGGCATGGTGGAGACCATGCTCCAGGCCAGGGGCGGCTCGCTGGTTGTCATCGACGACGCCGAGGTCCCCGACGACCTGGTGCGGGACATGACCGAGATCCTGACCTGCTTCTGCGCCCGTCTGTACGGCAAACGCTCTGCCGCCGACAGGGCCCGGAGGGCGATGGAGGTGGTCAGTGGCTGAGTTGTCGGGCAAGAAGCGCAAGCAACCCAGTTCATGCCCTGAAGGTTGGGCGCCCGGCGCCGTGGTGGTCCAACTGGAACTCACCCGCCGGCAGGAACGCTATGCCCGGCGTTGCGTCGGCATCTCCCGCTTCGTCTACAACCGGCTCGTGGCCAACGACCAGGGCGGAAGAGACACCGGCCTGTGGCTCACGCCCCACGAACTGGAGAAGGAGTTCAACGCCGCCAAGCAGGTCAACACATACCTCGCCTTCATCACCGAGGTCAGCAAGTTCGTGGCCCAGGGCGCGTGCCGCAACTACCGCAACGCCCGCTCCCGCTGGCTGAACAAAGAGTTGCAAGCCCGAAGGCCCGTCTTCCACAACAAGAACCGCACCGGCGCCGGATCCTTCCTGGCCGCGTCGGGAGTGAACCGTATCCGCTACGATGGCCACCGGCGCATCCGGTTGCCCTACCTGGGCAGCGTCAGGATGACCCGCAAACTGCCGGACGGCATCCCCTACGAGGTGAGCGTTAAGAGACAAAACGGACGCTGGTACGCCAGCATCGCCTACTGGAAACCACCGGTCACCCCGCCCAACAGAGAAACTCAATCCGTGGGCGGAGTCGACGTCGGTATAAACCCCCTGGCGATGGACAGCGGCGGAGCGCATCCCAATCCCAAGGCCCATTATCAGCCAGTCCAGACGGACAACGGCCACTGGGAATACCCCAACCCAAGGGGCTACGCCAAGGCCCTCAAGGCGCTGACCCGCCGGCAGCGGGCCCAAGCCCGCCGGACGCCGGGCAGCCGGGGCTGGTGGGAGGCGCAACGCCGCATTGACCGTGCCCACCGCCGGGCCAAGGGGCTGCGCGACAACGCCCACCACCACGTGAGCCGGGCGTTGGTCCGGAAGTACCACACTCTGGGCATCGAGACACTGAACGTCTCCGGCATGATCCGGGCTGGCCTGCAGTCCAAGGCCCTGGCCGACGCCGGAATGTCCGGCCTGCTCCACCAGGTCCGCTACAAGGCCCAGTGGTACGGCACCCGCGTCGTGGAAGCCGACCAGTGGTTTCCCAGCAGCAAGACCTGCTCCGTCTGCGGAGCGGTGAACGGAGATCTTCAGCGAGAACCGGATTGGGACTGCCCTGAATGCGGCTCCCATCACGATAGGAACGAAAACGCAGCTCGCAATCTGCTAAAACTTGCGCTACTCGCGGTAGGCGAGGATGCAATGCTCCCGGACGGGAAGGCGCTGGCCGACGGCGGTTCCGTCATCGGTGAAACCGGCCCGGAGGAAGGGAGAACCAAGCGGGCGATGACGGTTGCACCGCAACTCACGCTGGCGGCGTAACCATCGTTACTCATTTGGATAACCTTTGATTACAGGTCCAGAAGGAACCTCAACAGAAAGTTTCTTGATTTTGACCAGTTAGGTGGGCCTGAGAGGACTGTACGCAGTACCGCGTTTCAACTGGGTGGGTAGCCTGGTAAGCCCCCTGGTCCCTCGAATCAGTTGTTCCACGCAGGTCATCATAGAAGAGTCGGATGGTATAGGCAACACGGCCTGCCTGCCAGCCGGGGGATGCGCGGGTCGATTTCATCACATCCGTCTGATTCGACTTTGCACAGGCCCTGGTTTCCCGGCAGGGCATGTGCAAAGTCGGTTGACAAAGGAAGACCTTCCCTCATAGATAGGAACAACGACCACCTATCTGATGGAGGAAGGTCACAATGGGGTAGACGGGCAGGGTTTGATTTCAATGTCGACGCCCAGGGATTCATGGTTGATGTGGGCAGCCTGTATGACTGTCTGGGGCGTCTCAAAGACCGTAGGGACGCTCGTGGAATACGCTACAAGCTGGTCCACATCCTGGTATTTATTGTGCTGGCCAAACTGGCGGGCGAAGACAGGCTGACCGGCATTTCGGAATGGGTGTGGCATAGGAAGGAAGCATTAGCCAAGGCGTTGGGGTTGGAGCGCCCTCAAGCGCCGCACCGGACCACTTACAGCCGGATATTTGGAGAAAGACTGGACGTGGGGGAGTTCGAGGAAGCGATGGGCAGCTTCTTCGCCGGCGTCCCAGGGGGTGGGCAACTGGTCCAGGTGACAATAGACGGCAAGACCCTGCGCGGCAGCATACCAGCGGGTCAGAACCGGGGAGTGCATCTGATGGCAGCCTATATCCCCGGGGAAGGGGTAGTGCTGGCTCAGACGGAGGTGGATGGCAAGGAAAACGAAATCAAAGCGGCCCCGCGCCTCCTTGAGGCCATCGACTTGCGCGGCAAGGTGGTCAGTGGGGACGCCATGCTGGCGCAGCGTCAACTTTCAAGGGAAATCGTGGATGCCGGGGGAGAGTACGTCTGGACCGTCAAGAAGAACCAGCCCCGACTGCACCATGACATTGGCGCCTTCTTTGAAAGCGGTCTGGCCAGGGGACCAGCGTTGGAGAGCGGGGTTGGAGAGCCGTTCTCAGCCACCACGCTGGACAAAGGGCATGGGCGTATCGAGAAACGGGTTCTGAGCGCAAGTTGCGGCCTGAATGACTATCTGGACTGGCCCTATGTCCAACAGGTCTTCAAGCTGGAGCGGCGCTTCGAATACGTCGAAGAGGGCAAGATAACCCACGAGAGCGTCTACGGAATAACCAGCCTGGGGCCGGACCAGGCCAGTCCCGAAGGTCTTCTGGAAATTGCCCGGGGCCATTGGAACATCGAGAATGGCCTGCACTACCGCCGCGATGAGACCCTGCGGGAGGACTGGTGTCATCTACGTTTGGGACACGCCCAACACATGATGGCGGCGCTCAACAACCTGGTCCTGGGGCTGTTGCTGCGTCGCGGAGTCAGAAACGTGCCCCGGCAACGCCGCAGGTACGCCGCCAGATGGGACGAGGCTCTCACACTCATCACATCCCTCTGATGACCCGACTTTGCACATGCCCTGGTTTCCCGGTCTGAAACCCTTGAATCATTGCTAATTGTTGTGATAGATTAGCAATCGCGCAATGCGAATGAGCTTGTCAGCGGTATTCTGCCGACATAGACTTTAATTCCTAATCACATATCGCGGGCGCCATGCCAGACAAAGACTAGGTTGCGGCCGGTGAGAGGAGTATCGTGGAAGGACTGATTAGCAAGGTGAGAGCATTTTATAGGACCAATCCTCCCCAAGTTTTAGCGTCCGGAACAGAGCAACGGGACCCGTCAGGCCATGGGCTGACGGGTGGCCGCTACCGCAATCGCTCCGAGACTCGCTCCCCCGGCGGCCCGGCCGCCTCTCTCGTATTGAACAAACGCCTCACCCTTCCTTTCCTGGCGTTTGTTGCGGTGCTGGCCGCGGGCCTGCTGTTCCTGATGCCCGGCGGCTTGCTCCAGGCGCAAGAGACAGCCGAGAGCATTACCTTTTACGAGAACAGCGGGGACCTGGTAGTGACGCTGACGGCGTGGGACCCGGAGCGCGTGACCCCCATCCACTGGGCAATCCTGGACACAGATGTTGCCGCTGACCTGCCCGGCGGCGAAGTGCGCGCTGTCGCTGTCGATGGCACCACTGGCGTAATCACCGTCACTCCGGCGGATGAGATAGCTGATATCGACATCGCCGACCACGGTGACTTCACCGTGGAGAACGGCGTAGTGAGTTTCAAGGATAAGCCCGACTACGAGATGCCGCATGGCGGTCAGCTCGAAACCGCTGAGATGGACCCAGCCACCGGCTTGAACACCTACAAGGTGGTGGTGGTGGCCTCGGACGGCGGGAGCGATACGTGGGTGCAATACTTCAAGTTGACGGTCGAGGTCCTGGACTCGCCTGAAGATGGGAAAGTGGAGTGGACCGTCGACCCGGACGGCGTGAGCTCAGAAGGTGCTGGACAGGATCTGCTGGAGTTCCAAGCCGGCGCCGTTGTAACTGCCGCCCTTACCGACCCGGACAATGTCACAAGCGCCGACACAGATGGCGCAATAGACGACAGCGTCATCACATGGAGGTGGTACAGGTCGCCGAGCAGGTCTGGGCCATGGCACAATATCTTCGTAGAAGACGCCAGTGATCACGACACGGCGGACGCGGCAACCGCAGTGTACACCGCGTCGGATGATGGGGACAGCTACGACGTTGGCATGTACCTGCGGGTGGTGGCGGACTACGTCGACAGGCGCGAGAGCAGAGTGACTGCCGAATTCATCTCGCCCCACCCGGTGAAGGAAGCCAAACAGGAGGCGAACTCGATGCCCGAGTTCGCCACCACCGCCACAGCAAGGGATGTACAGGAGGCCCTGAAGGTTGGCAGCGACGTCGGCGCGCCGGTGACGGCTACAGACGTCGACCGCGACGTGCTCAACTACACGCTGGCGGCTCAGTACAGTGTTGCTGCCGATGGAACACGAACAGCAATAACAACAGACCTTCCCTTCAATATTGACCCGGCTACGGGTCAGATAATGACCAACGCCAAACTGAACTTCGACCATGTCTACGATGCAGACACTGGCTTGGCCAGCACGACGGTGCCGCCCCGGGCATTCACCGTCGTGGTCAATGCCACGGACTCCGCCGGCGGCGAGACGGTGGAAGTGGCCCCAAACAACCTAGACGCCCCGCCAGACGGCTCAAACGCGGTGGTGACCATCACCCTGGTGAACGTCAACGAGCCGCCTGAGTTCGTTGAGCCTGACACTGATCGTGATGATAGAGTCCCCGACAACGTCAAAGGGAGGGCGGCTGACAAATTCGAGGAAGGCGCTGACCCAGATACCGGCACCACCGAAAATGAACGCGCCTGGAACGCCGTGGTTTCCGACTACACGGTCTACGACCCGGAAGGGGTCGTTATCAAAGGGGACAAGTGGAGCCTGGAGGGAGCGGACGCGGCCCTGTTCACGCTCACCCTAGACGAAGATAATGTCAAGAGGCTTAGGTTCATAGGACAGGCCGACTTCGAGACTCCCAGGGACTCAAATGGGGACAACATCTACGAGGTGACGGTGGTGGCCTCCGACGTGGAGCAGAGGGCGAAGCGGGAGGTGAGCGTCAAGATAACCGACAGCGACGAAGCCGGGATGATCAGGCTGTCGAGTGAGAATCCGGAGGCAGGCACGCCGGTAACGGCCACGCTTGAAGACTCGGACGGCCAGGTCATAAACGTCTCCTGGAAGTTGTACGTCTTGGACACTGCGGATGCTATGCCCACTGTAGGCAAGGACGTGACTACCGGTTCCGGTGGCATGATGTACTCCTTCACCCCCACGTCTAATCAGATCAACAAGTATTTGAGGGTTACGGCCACGTACACGGACCGGACCGAAGACGAGAACAACGCCCCTGAACCTGTCGCAAACGACCTTGTCTCTGGTCAAACAATCGAAGAGACCAGCGGACATATGAACATCAGGTTCTATAACACGGCGACGTCAAGGACGGTGCAAGTCGTCTCCGCCCTGGTAAACAATCCGCCGGAGTTCGTCGAGGGTGCAAGTACGACAAGGTACGTGGAGGAGAACTCTGACGCCGAGAGGCCCGGCAGAGCAGTCGTCGAGAATATCGGAGCCCGGCTGGCGATCGATGACGCTGACCGGCCCCAAGACTCGCACACCTGGACGCTGGGCGGGCCTGACGCGGCTTCCTTCGACATCGACCCGGCCAACGGCCAGCTGAGGACCAGGGATGCGCTGGACCACGAGACCAAGAGCGCCTACACCGTCGTCGTCACGGTGCAGGACGGGTCTGGCCAGACCAACGACAGCGACAGCATCACGGTAACCATCGAGGTGAAAGACCTGGACGAGAAGCCGGTTATGGGGGGGGAAGATAACATCCAACACCCCGAAGCCAAAACAGGCTCGGTAGTGACGCTGACGGCGTGGGACCCGGAGCGCGTGACCCCCATCCACTGGGCAATCCTGGACACAGATGTTGCCGCTGACCTGCCCGGCGGCGAAGTGCGCGCTGTCGCTGTCGATGGCACCACTGGCGTAATCACCGTCACTCCGGCGGATGAGATAGCTGATATCGACATCGCCGACCACGGTGACTTCACCGTGGAGAACGGCGTAGTGAGTTTCAAGGATAAGCCCGACTACGAGATGCCGCATGGCGGTCAGCTCGAAACCGCTGAGATGGACCCAGCCACCGGCTTGAACACCTACAAGGTGGTGGTGGTGGCCTCGGACGGCGGGAGCGATACGTGGGTGCAATACTTCAAGTTGACGGTCGAGGTCCTGGACTCGCCTGAAGATGGGAAAGTGGAGTGGACCGTCGACCCGGACGGCGTGAGCTCAGAAGGTGCTGGACAGGATCTGCTGGAGTTCCAAGCCGGCGCCGTTGTAACTGCCGCCCTTACCGACCCGGACAATGTCACAAGCGCCGACACAGATGGCGCAATAGACGACAGCGTCATCACATGGAGGTGGTACAGGTCGCCGAGCAGGTCTGGGCCATGGCACAATATCTTCGTAGAAGACGCCAGTGATCACGACACGGCGGACGCGGCAACCGCAGTGTACACCGCGTCGGATGATGGGGACAGCTACGACGTTGGCATGTACCTGCGGGTGGTGGCGGACTACGTCGACAGGCGCGGCGGCAGCGAGACTGCCGAATTCATCTCGCCCCACCCGGTGAAGGAAGCCAAACAGGAGGCGAACTCGATGCCCGAGTTCGCCCCGCACGAACACCAAAGGAGAGTACAGGAGGCCCTGAAGGTTGGCAGCGACGTCGGCGCGCCGGTGACGGCTACAGACGTCGACCGCGACGTGCTCAACTACACGCTGGCGGCTCAGTACAGTGTTGCTGCCGATGGAACACGAACAGCAATAACAACAGACCTTCCCTTCAATATTGACCCGGCTACGGGTCAGATAATGACCAACGCCAAACTGAACTTCGACCATGTCTACGATGCAGACACTGGCTTGGCCAGCACGACGGTGCCGCCCCGGGCATTCACCGTCGTGGTCAATGCCACGGACTCCGCCGGCGGCGAGACGGTGGAAGTGGCCCCAAACAACCTAGACGCCCCGCCAGACGGCTCAAACGCGGTGGTGACCATCACCCTGGTGAACGTCAACGAGCCGCCTGAGTTCGTTGAGCCTGACACTGATCGTGATGATAGAGTCCCCGACAACGTCAAAGGGAGGGCGGCTGACAAATTCGAGGAAGGCGCTGACCCAGATACCGGCACCACCGAAAATGAACGCGCCTGGAACGCCGTGGTTTCCGACTACACGGTCTACGACCCGGAAGGGGTCGTTATCAAAGGGGACAAGTGGAGCCTGGAGGGAGCGGACGCGGCCCTGTTCACGCTCACCCTAGACGAAGATAATGTCAAGAGGCTTAGGTTCATAGGACAGGCCGACTTCGAGACTCCCAGGGACTCAAATGGGGACAACATCTACGAGGTGACGGTGGTGGCCTCCGACGTGGAGCAGAGGGCGAAGCGGGAGGTGAGCGTCAAGATAACCGACAGCGACGAAGCCGGGATGATCAGGCTGTCGAGTGAGAATCCGGAGGCAGGCACGCCGGTAACGGCCACGCTTGAAGACTCGGACGGCCAGGTCATAAACGTCTCCTGGAAGTTGTACGTCTTGGACACTGCGGATGCTATGCCCACTGTAGGCAAGGACGTGACTACCGGTTCCGGTGGCATGATGTACTCCTTCACCCCCACGTCTAATCAGATCAACAAGTATTTGAGGGTTACGGCCACGTACACGGACCGGACCGAAGACGAGAACAACGCCCCTGAACCTGTCGCAAACGACCTTGTCTCTGGTCAAACAATCGAAGAGACCAGCGGACATATGAACATCAGGTTCTATAACACGGCGACGTCAAGGACGGTGCAAGTCGTCTCCGCCCTGGTAAACAATCCGCCGGAGTTCGTCGAGGGTGCAAGTACGACAAGGTACGTGGAGGAGAACTCTGACGCCGAGAGGCCCGGCAGAGCAGTCGTCGAGAATATCGGAGCCCGGCTGGCGATCGATGACGCCAACGGCGAGGGTCCCGGCTTGCACACCTGGACGCTGGGCGGGCTGACGCGGCTTCCTTCGACATCGACCCGGCCAACGGCCAGCTGAGGACCAGGGATGCGCTGGACCACGAGACCAAGAGCGCCTACACCGTCGTCGTCACGGTGGAGGACAGCTCCAACGAGCCCAACGACAGCGACAGCATCACGGTAACCATAGAGGTGAAAGACCTGGACGAGAAGCCGGTTATGCAGGTAGGCAGCCTGACGATGTCCGGTCCAGCCGACGCCAAGCACACCGAGAACAGCACGGAGACCGTGGCCACCTACACTTTAACCGGCATGAACGCAGCCAATGCTACCTGGTCCTTGCAGGGCGATGACGCCGACGACTTCGATATCATGGGTGGCACGCTCACCTTCATGAGGGCGCCTGACTACGAGGACCCGGCGGACGCAGACATGAACAACATTTACAGTGTCATCGTCAAGGCTAACGACGGCGCGTCTGAAGCTACGAAGACTGTGACCGTCAGGGTCGAAAACGAAGAGGAGAAGGGCATGGTGGAGCTGTCGTCGTTGACCCCGGTGGTTGACGTCGAATTGACCGCCACCCTGACGGACCCAGACGGCAGCATAACCGGGGAGACGTGGCAGTGGTCCAGGTCCAGCACCATGAACGGGGTCTTCACGCAGATCCCCAGTGCGAATATGGCGAGCTACACGCCGAAGGCCGCGGACGACAGCGACTACCTGATGGTTGAGGTTACGTACACCGACGGCCACGGCACCGGCAAAGACTCTGAGATGGCGACGACCGGGATGGTAACCACGGTTCCGGACCAGCCGGGCACGCTAAACCTATCGTCGATGACCCCGGTGGTTGGCACGGAGCTGACCGCCACCCTGACGGACCCGGATGGCGACGTAACCGGGGAGACGTGGATGTGGTACAAGTCCATGGACAGTACCTTCATGGACGGGACCGAGATGGAAATCGCCGGTGCGACTATGGCGAGCTACACGCCGATGGCTGCGGACGAAGGCTACTACCTGATGGTCAAGGTGATGTACACCGACGGCCACGGCGCCGGCAAGGAACAGATGGCGACGACGACCGGGATGGTAACCACGGTCCAGGACCGGCCGGGGACGGTAACTCTGTCGTCGATGACCCCGGTGGTTGACGCCATGCTGACCGCTACCCTGACGGACCCCGACGGCGACGTAACCGGGGAGACGTGGATGTGGTACAAGTCCATGGACATGACCTTCATGGACGGGACCGAGACGCCAATCTCCGGTGCGAATATGGCGAGCTACACGCCGATGACCGCGGACGAAAACTACTACCTGTTGGCCAAGGTGATGTACACGGACGGCCACGGCAGCGACAAGATGGCGATGGAGACGTCGGCCAACGCGGTGACCGCCGGAGACCTCTTGGTTGTCAGGTATGACGCCAACGGGGACGGGGAGATCCAGAAGAGCGAGGTCATAAAGGCCATCAACGACTACCTCTTCCCTCAGGCGGGAGTTGACCCCATCAGCAAGGCCGAGGTGATCAGGCTCATAAACCTCTACCTCTTCCCCTAGGACCTGCCGAGATTCACGCCCGGCAGCGGTGCGCGGCCCAGGAGAGTCTCACTCTCCTGGGCCGCTTATTTTCTTGGCCGGGCATTTTCAAGGCCCCTCTGTCAGTCGGGTCTGCCCCTTTTCACGGCATATAGTGATGCGTGGGATGTCTACGATGCGGCCAACCCAGAAGACCGCACGGAAGCGTTGGCCGAACTCCGCCGCGCCGCACTTGCCGCCGGTAAAAACGAAGTGCAGGTCGTCAACCGCGCATTGGGCGCGCCCGGTCGGGTGTGACTGAAACCAGTTGGGGTCAATGCCAAAAGGCTTCCCACTGGCCGTTGGCCCGCAAGGTTCTCAGGGCCAGCATGGGGTTGACGGTCTCCTCCTTCCACCATGCTCCGGGCAACTTCAACCGGGCTTGGATTATGGTGCGGTGGCCCCCTACCACCAGGCCGCTGCCGATGGACAAACCTTCCGCACCGGCGCTGGCATAGTCCAGCTGTCCTTGCCGGTCCTCCAAGTATCCGGCCAACCGGTGCAGAGGATGCTCCTTGTCAGCTCCCGCCAAGACCAGGCATTCAGCCACTACTACGGCTGCGTTCCCCGCGTCAATGAGGCCCGCCTGCTCCTCCACCCATGCCTTGGCAGCGCCGCCTTGCGCCGACGCCGGCGCCCCTTCATGCAGGTGTTCCAAAAGGTGATAGCGGTCCAGCAGAAAGCGCTGTCTGGGGAAGACCGCCGCCATCTGCTGCGCGATCCAGGGCGCCCCGTCTCCCACGCCATGCACCCAGGTGTTGTCCCCATACCCGCACCCCAGCGCCAGGGCAAACATCCGCTCTCCCGTTCTCCTGGGAGTACCCAACCCCGCAGCGTACCGCCGTTCCCCTCCTCCAGGCGCCGCCGCCACGCTCAGCCGCGCTTCCCGCCACCGGGTTTTCCTGATGCGCTTGGGGCGCCCGCCAGGACTCATTCCCCCGGCCGGGTCCGGCTCCAAGTTCCCGGTGCGCACCATGCTGCCGTCAGTCTCCACGATCAGCCACGGCTTGCCCAGCAGACGGTTCCGTTGCTTCTCATAGCCGGAGACGGCCTCCCGCTCCTCCTCCTCGACCAATCCAGCCGCTCTCTCCGCCTGTTGCAGCACCGCTTCCCTGATGCTGCTGCGGTGCAACTCCACTCCGTAGTGTTCCTTCTGTTGCCTGCCGGCCTGCTCAAATGACTTCTCCGCGCCAAAGTCCGTCATCGCCCGCTGCAAGGCCAACCACTTGCCTTGCGGCTTCAAACCGGTCAACCCTTGGAAAGGCTGCGGGCCGCTATGGCCCTTGGGACAACGCAGATACGGCGCTGGGACCCTTATCTGGCCAAAGCTGCTTAGCCAGCTCAGGGACTGCCACCGGTGCAGTTGGCGTCTTCCCTGGCAGCAGGTGCAAAAGGGGCCTGAGCTTTTGCTTGCTCAGCCTTCACCTCACCCCAGGTTTGCAACATCTTCCGGTTCAACTCACGGGAAAACCGGATAAGCTCTTCCTCCCAAGCGTCCGGGTCCCACTGCTCCGTACCATCCTCCTCCGTTTCCCGGCTCAGGACTTCCCGCATTTCTCCAATGGCCTGTTCCATTATCTCCCGCAGTGCCCGCTCCCGCTTCATGGCGCTCTCCTCGCCGGCGCTGCCCACGCCGCCACTATTCATCTATGCGGGAGATTGCCATCCATTTCCCCTCCTGTAAACTGCCTCGGTTTCCAGCCACTTTCAGTCACACCCCGCCCGGTCGCCCGGTCATCCCGTTTGCCGCTATTAAAAACCTGTGCTAATCTTCTCAATCTGGCCTAATCTGTGATTGGGTCAGATTGAGGTTCATCAGCAGGTCCTTTTGACGCTTCACGGACCACTGCCGGCACAGCCGGACTTACACAGTCTCCACGTCCTGCAACCGGGAAGCTCGAACCCGGCCATCGTTCCAGGTTGACCGAGGCGTTGCCGTCGCGGTCGTTGAGTGCGCCGCAACCTCCGCACCGCCAGGACCTGACGCTGAGCGTCCGGTCCTCATTCTTCCAGCCGCAGTCAGCGCATAGCTTCGAGGACGGAAAGAACCTGTCCGCCTTCACCATCTCAGCGCCGTACCACAGGCACTTGTATTCCAGCTTGGCCAGGAAGCCGGACATTCCGGCATCGGTAATGGACCGGGCGAGTCTCCGGTTGCGAATCATGCCAGCCACATTCAGCGTCTCAACCACCACGCGGCCCGCAGACTTGGCTATCGCCGTCGCCGCCTTGTGATGGCAGTCGTTCCGCACGTTGACTGTCCGGGCATGGAGTTTCCGCCGCCTGGCGTACAGTCGCTCCTGCCGGTTGCTGTGATTCGCCTTGCCGTGGACATTCCTGGAGCGGGCAATGGCCTTGTCCGCTCGCCGCAACTGCCGCAGTCCGGCTTTCAGCGCCTTGGTATTCTCGACCTTCACGCCATTGGAGCACACCGCCAGCGTCCCAACGCCAACATCCACGCCCACGGTATCGCCGGCCTTGACTGGGGGGGAACGCCTCGCCGGTGTCCACTGAGAAGCAGGCAAACCACCTGCCAGCCGTCCGGTTAACCGTGACCTCCAGGATCGAGCCGGAGAAGCGCAGCCGCTCGACCATCGCCACTCTCCCGATCTTCGGCAGAATGACGGCCTTGCCGTCCGTCCGCACGGTATCGGGGCCGTTGTCGGCGCGGAATCCCTGTTCATGCTTCCGGCGTTTGAACCTGGGGAATCCCACGCGGCGTCCGGCAGGAACGCCGGTCTTCAGCCGCTTGCGGTAAGCGCCCCAGGCTTTCGCCGCCTGGCCGAAGTCGATGACCGCGTACCTGGCCGCGTTCTGGGACAGCGCCGCCGCCCAGGGAGCGATCATCGCCTTGACGATGTTCCACCTGGGCCGGAGAGTCCTTTCCGACAGCCACTCGCCAACGGCCCAGTTGTAGGCGAAGCGGGCGTAGCCAGCGTGTTGCCCGAACACCGATTCCTGCTCCGGTGTCGGCTTCAGCGCTATGCGGTGAGACTTATTCATGGATTCGCTCTCTCCGGTATTCGTAGCCGTCCTTGTCCTTGCCATCGGCCGAGGCAGTTCTCGGCGGGGTGCTGGGCTTGGCCCCGGCCAGGCAGTCCGGCATCCGCAGCCTGAGGGTCAGGGAACCATCATCGGCGATGCTGGCCACGCAGAGCTGGCAACCCGTTGTCTCGTCCCGGCTTCCCAGCACGAAGAACTCGCCGCTGCGGGCACCCTGCCAGTCGCTGAGCCACTCCTCGTGGCTCACGTAGCCGTTAGCCTCAAGGTGATGTTGCTTCCGCCACAGCCGCTTTGACCCATAGCACAACCTCACACGGCCTGCTGCCGAGTCTGCTTCCAGCTCCGCCAAGCGATGCCGCAGGTTGGCCAATCGCCGCCGCTTCTGGTGGACCCGGTCAGATTGTCGCCGTTCAACCGCCGCTGCAATCTGCCGCCCAGCCCGAGCGATGCGACGCTTCAGACTGTCCACACGCAGCTTCCGCTGCTCCCTGACCGAGGCCATCTTGCCCTCCAGCGACACCCGGACGGCGTTGAACATGCGGGCCGGTATGCCGTACCACTTCAGATAAGCGGCTTTCAGCGAGGCGGCAGAGCGACCCGTCGAGACTTCGGCGAACAGCTTCCTCTGCACTCGGCCATACAGCTTGGCGCAGGCTGCCAGCGCAACATCTCCGCTGGCCCGGTCAGTCCAGCCGTAGACCGAAATGCGCGTCTGATAGGTGGCCTGCATCAGAGCTCCCGGGCCGCGGCAACGGCCCGCTCGGCCCTTCTTCTAGCGGAACGCCTCCCGTACAGCCTGGCGCGCGGGGATGTCATCACTTCGGTCACGTCCCGGACCAGGTCGTCCTCGACTTCACCGTCATCCACGACCAGGATGCGGGCGCCCCGGGCAGACAGGGCGGCCTCGATGTACTCGAACCCGAAACGGCAGAGCCGCTCCCCGTGCTCCACTATGATCGTGCCGACCGAAGCATCCCCAATGAGGCGGCGCAACTGCCGGCGGTTGCCGTTAAGGCCGGAACCCACCTCCTTGACGACCTCATCGGGACGGTAATCATGCTGAGTGGCCCACTCGGCCAGCCTGCCGGCCTGCCGGTCGAGACCGCCGCGCTGGTCCGCGGAGGAGACCCTGGCGTAAAGCACGCAACGCGATCCGCTCCCGGGAGGAACGACGACGTAATACCGGGCGTTGGGCAGCCGCTCGATTTCCAACTCCGGAGGCAATTTGCCCTGCCGGTGCAGACGGGAGGTGGTGGCCTTGTTGAAGCCGTAGAGGCGGCCCCAGGCGGTCAGGCTGATTCGTTTGCTGGTAACGTCCATACATTACTAATACATACTATATTATGAACAGTTGGCAACCCCTGGCCGCGGACGAATACCGAGCGTGAATGTATACAGGCCCTAGCCGAAGAGGTAGAGGTTTATGAGCTTGATCACGTCGGCCTTGGTGGTGGGATCTCCTCCACCAAAGAGGTAGTCGTTAATGGCCTTTATGACCTCGCTCTTCTCAATCGCCCCGTTGTTGTTGGCGTCGTACCGGGCAATCAGCGGGTCCTGGGACACCATGTTCGCCGACATCTCCATCGCCGTCTTTTCCGGGCCGTGGCCGTCGGCGTACATCGCCGTGGCCCGCAGGTAGTAGCCATCGTCATCCGCAGACGGCGTGTAAACCATCGACGTTGCCCCGGCGATGTCCATCCAACTGTCCGTAGCGCTCATGTCCATGGTCTTGGCCCACTGCCACTCGCCGCCGCTTACCGTGCCATCCGGGTCGGTCAGGATGGCCTTCAGCTTCGTGCCGACCACGGGCCGGTCCGAATCCAGGTTTACCGTTCCCTCCTCGTCCACGTTGGTGACCATGATTGTCACATCGATGGAGGCGTGGGCGCCGGCCATGTCGGTGGCCGTGACCGGCTCACCGACGTTCTCCCCGGGCGAGGTGTTCTCGGCCACGCTCCTCGAGATCTCTTCGGTGGGGAACTGCGGGGGGCCGGCGGAGTCGTTGACTGCCTTTATGACGTAAAGGTGGAAGGTTAAAGTCTAGAAGCCAGAACATTAACCTACGCTGACAAATATTGTATAATAACAAATATGAAATACATCCCTGGAAAGAAGGCCTCAGCACTCCTGGGCATGCACCAGAACACTCTCCGCAAATACGCCGACCGCGGTATCATCCCGTCATTCAAGACCGCCTCCGGACAAAGGCGCTACGACGTCGATGCCTACCTCAACCAACAACCGGATATCCAAACCGTCTGCTACTGCCGCGTCAGCTCTAACCAGCAAAAGGACGACCTGCAAAGACAGGTTCGATCCATGCAGGAGCAATTCCCCCATGCCACCATCATCACCGACGTCGCCGGCGGACTCAACTGGCAGAGAAAAGGACTTGTCTCCATACTGGAACGACTACACCAGGGAGATAAGCTCCAGATTGTGGTTGCCCATCGAGACCGCCTCGCCAGGTTCGGCTTCGAACTCATCCAGTGGCTCGTGGAGCGCAACGGGGGCGCTGTCCTGGTTCTCAATCAACAGGACGCAAGCCCCGAATCAGAACTCACCGAAGATATTCTCGCCATCCTCCATACTTTCTCTTGCCGACTCCACGGACTCCGCCGCTACCGCTCGGCTATCGAAAAGGATCCGGGTCTATCCCAACAGGGAACAGAGGAAAACCGTCAAACTGTGGTTTGACGCCGCCCGATGGTGCTACAACCAGACCATCGAAACGCTGAGACAGCCGGATACCACCGCCGACTGGAAGAAGATCAAGACTCCCATCTCGCTCCTGCTCCATACCAGGTGAAAAGCATCGCCGTCCGGGACGCCTGCAAGGCCGTCAGCAACGCCAAGATCTTCAATATCGGACTGAAGAAGGACCAGGCAGCAGGCATCAGACTGGACGAAACCTTCGCGGAACCCGGCTTCTGAAGCCGGAAAGACCCCCCACCAGAACTCCTTCATCCCAGCCAAGGCAGTATTCCCGGGAGGACCTTACCCCAAGCTGCTGGGCACCCTCAAAATGGCGGAGGCGACGCCGGAGATTCACCGGGATTCCAGGCTGACCCTTCACAACGGCAACTACCACCTCTCAATCTCCACCCCAGCTGCCTGCGATGTTGAAGACATACCAGACCGCCGCCAAGCCCGCGTAGCCGCCCTCGACCCCGGCATCCGGTCCTTCATGACCTGGTACTCCGAAACCGACACCGGCCATATCGGCAGGGGCGCCTTCGGCAGAATCCAACGGCTCTGTCAACACCTCGACGACCTTATCAGCAGGACCGCCAAAGCTCCACGGAGCAAACGCCCCAACATGCGGAAAGCCGCCCAGAGAATGCGCAACCGCATCCAAAACCTCATTCAGGAACTCCACCACCAAACGGCAAGGTTCCTGGTCGACCGGTTCGACCTGATCCTGCTGCCCACCTTCGAAACCCAGGACATGTCCAAGAAAGGGGGACGAAAGCTCAGAAGCAAGAGCGTACGCTCGCTCCTCACCTTTGCTCACTACCGTTTCCAGAGGTTCCTGCTGTGGAAAGCGTGGCAGACCGGCGCCAAGGCGCTGCTGGTCAACGAAGCGTATACAAGCAAGACCTGCAGCTGGAGCGGAGAAATAGCGCCGGACCTGGGAGGAGCCAAACAAATCACCGGCAAGGACGGCATCACCCTCGACCGCGACATCAACGGAGCGCGCGGAGTGTTCCTCCGCGCTTTGGGAGATACCCCCGCCCTCGCAAATTGCGTGGGACGCTTACGCAAGGAACGTTGTTAACGTTCGTTAGCAAAAATGTATCGGTGAAAGAGAGCTCCCCACTAACCAAAAGTGTCATGCCGACGCCGCCACTGGTGCGTGAGGCACAGGAGATGCCAAGGCTTCTGATAGGGGCACCAGCTGGTAGCCCAGTTGCGCCGCTCTTTGCTTCGCGGCCCGCAACGCCCTTTCCCGGTACTGACTCTCGTAGTACTGGGCTCCGGCATCGACGTATCCCTGGCCGTACCGGAGCATGGAGTAGATGATCCTGGCCAGCTTGTGGGCCGTGGCCGTAATGGCCTTGGGCGCTCCCAGATGGGCTTTCTTCCGGCGCAGGAAGGCGCCCAGGGCACTGTCGGAGCGATGCAGCGCGTTGGCCGCCAGTCGCAGCGCCGCCGCGGCCCGGTTGCTGCTGGCCTTGGTCTTTGAGCTCATGACCCTGCCGCCGATGATGCGGTTGTTGGGGCTCAGACCCGGCCACGAGGCGAAGTGCTTGGCCGTGGGCCATTTCGTCATGTCGGCGCCAATCTCGCTGATCACCTTCAGGGCCGTGAAACCGTCCACCCCGTCAATGCGGGTCAGGTCCACTCCCGTCATCCGGTACAATTGGCTCTGGACATCGAAGCGGGGCGCATTCTTCTGATTGCGCTTCTTTCCATTGGGGGCCGGAGGCCCGCCGTCGGTGACGTCCTCAAACCGTTCCAACTGGGTCTCAATTTCCCGGTCGCACTCGGCAATCTTGGCCTGATAAACTCGGTACAGTTCCAGGGCTTGGCTCAGCTCAAAGATGTGCTCCTGCCGCCAGTGTCCCCGCAGCGACTTGGCGATGGTCTTCTCGTCGGCCTTGGTCCTGGGATCCCGCAGCCGGGCCAGCTTGCGGGGATTCCGCTCGCCCCTCACTATGGCCTCGATGATGTCCATGCCGGTCTTGCCGGTGAGGTCGCTGATGACGTGCTGGAGCTTCACGTTCATCTGGGTCAGCGCCTTCTGCAGGTGCTGGACGTGGTGGGAAGCGTACTCCACCAGCATGGCCCGCTGCCGCAGGTAGCTGCGCAGCCTCCGGATGTTCTCGTCAGGCCGGAAGGCTCCGGAGAGCAGACCATAGGTGTGCAGTTGCTGCAGCCACTGGCAGTCCAGCACGTCGGTCTTGCGGCCGGGCACGTTCTTGATGCGGCTCGGGTCCACCAGCATCACCTCAAACCCCCGCTCCTCCAGCACCCCGAACAGGGGTATCCAGTAAACTCCGGTCGACTCCATGACCACGGTCTCCACCCGGCACTCCGTCAGCCAGTCGGCCAGGCGGTACAGGTCCGCCGTGAAGGCCTCAAACTCTCGCACCGGCTGCTCCGCCCGGTCGGCGGGAACCGCCACGAAATGGCTGGTGGCGCCCACGTCGATGCCCGCCGCGTTCAGGTTCAGCTGGGACAGTCCCGCCGGTTCTGCGCCGCTCTTGCCTCTTCTCATCACCGCCTCCAGGATTGCCGTGTAGGCGCATCGCCGGAGGGAGTCGCGGACTGTGGACAATCTCCCCAACGGGATCGCCCCGGCCGAGGCGTCGCCAATGATGCAGCCGCAGGGCTCCCAGACCATGCTATCGAACGGGCCATAGGCACCAGTGTCCATCCGGCCTTAATCCGGACGACAGGCCTTACCATGGAGTATACATTCTTGGGCGGACTCACCAGTTAGTCGCCTCTGCACGGCCCGGCCACGGCCATAACTCTGCTATCGACTAACAAGCTTCAGTTAGTCCCCTCTGCACGGCCCGGATACGGGCATAGAAATGCTTTGCACAAAAATGGAATTTAGAACAAAATAAAATTCTTCCTGCATAAAAAATGTCCTAACGCGCGCCCAGCGCAAGGTGGTGAGAGCAACCAACCAGCAACACCCCTGCGCTTGACCACGCAGGTACAGTAAAATAACATCCAATCAAGCAGATAGGCTGGAGCAGAGATATGACCACCAGAATGGAGAAGGTGGCGAAAGACGTCGCCCTGACGGTTCTCCGGAAGGCCGACTGCGGCACGGACCCTCCCCTGCAACCAGAGACGCTCAAAGAGGCCTTCCAGGCAAAATGGCCAACTCCAAACAGCAGGAAGCCCATGAACGACGCCGTCCACGCTGCTGCCCAAGCAGCCAGCAGCTGCACCGGCCAGGATGAGGAGAGTTGGAAAACCACCGTGTCCCATGCCTGGCAGCCAGCAGTGGAGGAGATCGTCGGGGAATACTTCAAGGCCTCTCGGCACAGTTTCGAGACGGGAGAACCCCTTGAAGGAGTGGAAACCCTCACCGACGCGGTGAGAGCGACGCTGGGCCACATAGCCGCCGTCCGCAACTGGCCTCACGGCACCCACGACGACCTGTACAGGATAGCCGCAGCGCTGGGAAGCGCCAGCGGATGGCCCGATACGACGGAGGAATTCGACCGGGCTCTGGACAACGCCTCCGAAGAGGGCAGGGACCTGGGCACCGCGCTGGGAGCCAGCATGGGACGGCCACGAAGCCTCAAGTTCGGGACCTACGCGGAAGACCCGGAGGGGCCGGAGGAGGACGGGGTCCTCTTCGCCACAACGACCATAGAACTGGCCAACCGGCTGGCCGGACAGGCGGCCTCATGAACCAGGAAGAACACGTCAGCATGGCCCGGGAACTCGCCAGGCGGGCCGACGAAGAGACGAGGGACGGCGGCAACGAGATGGTTGCCGCCGAACTCTTGTGGGGGACCTTTGCCCACTGCCTGATCACCGTCGCCCTGAAGGCTGGATTGCCCCACGACAGCCACGGAGCATTCAGGAAAATCGCCCGGCGCATGGACGCCGCACAGGGCAGCAACAGATGGCGCTCCCGCTTCGGTTCGGCCGAACAACTGCACTTCCACTTCTATCACGGGGACCTGCCTGACGATGAGATGCGGACTCACAAACGGCGCACCGCGGAGGCGGCCCGGGAACTCCTCAGGGTGCTGTGAGCAGACACCCGAAGACGGAAACCGCGAAGCTGCAACCCGCCGGACAGGAAGAACGGATCACCGAAACCACCAGCAATTCGGATCAAACCTGCACAAAAAATGGGGAATTAAAATCATTTTGGTGCAAAGCATATCTATGCCCGCTTTAGGGCCGTGCAACAGCGACCAACTGGCGTGGACGTTGGGGAGGTGTAAGATCGGGGGTGGCGTGCCGGCGGACCAAGGCCGACGGGGCATTGGTGCGTAACGCCCGGTGCAAAGCATGGTCCGGGAGCCTTACGGCTGCATCATTGGTGACGCCTCCAGCAGGACGTTCCCGTTCGATAGATTGTGCGCTTTCAGTAGCTCCCTCCGGCGGCGCGCCTATGCAGCAACGAGGGGCGGAATGATGAACATGAGACAGAAGAGTGAAAAGCCGGGGGCGAAGAAGGTCAGGGGCGATGAGCGCCTGCCGGCAGAGTTGTCCCGGGTAAGCCTGAACGCCGCCGGCATCGACGTGGGCGCCAGCAGCCACTTCGTGGCGGTGCCCGAAGACCGTTGGGATCAACCGGTGCGCGAGTTCGAAGCCTTCACGGCGGACCTGTACCGCCTGGCCGACTGGCTGGCCGAGTGCCTGGAGGAGACCGTGGCGATGGAGTCCACCGGGGTTTACTGGATACCCCTGTTTGGGGTGCTGGAGGAGCGGGGGTTTGAGGTGATCCTGGTGGACCCCAGCCGCATCAAGAACGTGCCCGGCCGCAAGACGGACGTGCTGGACTGTCAGTGGCTGCAGCAGTTGCACACCTACGGGCTGCTGTCGGGAAGCTTCCGGCCGGAGGGTGAGATACGCTGCCTGCGCAGCTACCTGAGGCAGCGGGCCATGCTGGTGGAGTATGCTTCCCACCACGTCCAGCACATGCAGAAGGCGCTGACCCAGATGAACGTCAAGCTGCAGCACGTCATCAGCAACATCACGGGCAAGACCGGGATGACCATCATCGAAGCTATCGTGGGCGGCGAACGGAATCCGCGGAAGCTGGCCGCGCTGCGCGACCCCAGGACCAGGGCGAACGAGGAAACCATCGCCCGGTCGCTCCAGGGACACTGGCGGGAGGAGCACATCTTTGAACTGACCCAGGCCCTGGAACTGTACCGGACCTATCAGGACAAGATCGCCCAGTGCGACCGGGAGATAGAAAGGCAATTGGGGCGGTTTGAGGACCGCGGCAATGGCGAACCGCCAGCTGGGGATGCCGGCAAGCGCAGCCAGGGGAACGCACCCCGCTTCGACCTTCGGAACCACCTGCACCGGATGACGGGAGTGGATCTTACCCGCATTGACGGAGTGGACGCTTTCACCGCACTGAAAGTGGTCGGCGAAATCGGCACGGACATGACCCGGTGGCCCAGCGCCAAGCACTTCGCCTCCTGGCTGGGACTGAGCCCCAACAACCGCATCACGGGAGGGAAGGTCATCAGCTCCCGGACCAAGGCCAACGCCAACCGGGCGGCTGCGGCATTGCGGCTGGCGGCCAATGCCCTGCATCGCTCCAACAGCGCCCTCGGTGCCTTCCTGCGCCGGAAGAAGGCCCATTTGGGAGCGCCCAAGGCCATCACGGCCACGGCGCACAAGCTGGCCAGGATCATCTACTCCATGCTGCGCTATGGGCAGGGATATGTGGATGCCGGAGCCCAGTACTACGAGAGTCAGTACCGCCAAAGGGCGCTCCGGGCCGCGAAGCAGAGAGCGGCGCAACTGGGCTACCAGCTGGTGCCTGTGTCCGATGGTCAGGGCCAGGCATCGAGTGCCTCCCAAGCACAAGTCCCCACTGGCGCATGACAACCTCAGTTAGTCGATAGCACCCTTATGCCCGGGCCCGGGCCGTGCAGAGGCCACTAACTGGCGTGGGTGCGCCGCGAGAGTTAGTGGGGAGCCAAGACGAACGGCAAGGCGGAACACTCGGAAAGGATGCCAAGGAGGCCAGGGAAACCATGAAGAAAATACCCGAACAGGCGCAGGCCAGGCTGGACGAGCTCCTCCGGACCTTCGAGGCCGAGGCGGCGGTGCAGGTCGGCTACCCCTCCAACCAGGACTACGACTACACCGAACTGCTGCCGTTCCTCCAGTACAGCGCGAACAACGTCGGCGACCCCTTCCAGGGCAGCAACTACCGGCTCAACACCCACGAGATCGAGCAGGAGGTCATCACCCGGTTCGCAGACCTCATGCGCCTGGACCGGGAGGAAGCGTGGGGCTACGTCACCTCGGGGGGCACCGAGGGCAACATGTACGGCCTCTACATGGGACGGGAGACGTTCCCGGAAGGCACGGTCTACTTCTCCCAGGACACCCACTACAGCGTGGTCAAGCTGCTCCGGCTCCTGAACATCCGGAACGTCATGATCAGAAGCCAGGACAACGGCGAGATGGACTACCTGGACCTGCGGGAGACCGTGCGGCGGAACCCGGACACTCCCCCCATAATCGTCGCCAACATCGGCACCACGATGAAGGGCGCGGTGGATGACCTCGTCGCCGTCCGGGACGTGATGAACGGCCTGCAGGTCCGGGACTTCTACATCCACGCCGACGCCGCCCTGAGCGGCATGATACTGCCCTTCGTCCCAGACCCCCAGCCCCACGGGTTCGACGCCGGCATAGACAGCATGTCCATAAGCGGACACAAGCTGATAGGCTCACCCCTGCCCTGCGGAGTCGTGCTCACGAAGAGAGAGTACGTGGCGAAAATCGCCCGCTCCATCGAGGTCGTGGGCGTCATGGACACCACCATCCCCGGGTCCCGGAGCGCGATCGCCCCCCTCATCATCTGGCACGCTCTCCAGAAGCACGGGCTGGAGGGTTTCCGGGACATCGTGGCCGGGATGATGGACACCGCCGAGTACGCCGTCAGGCGCTTCAACGAGGCCGGCATACCCGCCTGGCGGAACAGGAACGGAGCCACCGTGGTCTTCCCCCGCCCCGGCCCGGAGGTCTTCCGCAAATGGCAGATAGCGCCGCAGGACGACATCGCCCACATTATCGCCATGCCCCACGTGAACAGGGAGATGGTCGACGAGCTGGTCCGGGACTGCACAAGGCGGGAGGAATAGGGTAATGGAGAGAATCATAATAATCGTCAGGGACGAGGTTGGAGTGATCGCCGGCGTCGCCCGGGCCCTGGCGGACCGGGGAGTCAACATCGAGTCCCTGGACACCGAAAGGGCCGGGGAGCAGGGCATCATCACACTCACCACCAACGACACGGACACGGCGCTCCGGGCCCTGGCCGGGGCTGGGTTCCGGGCCGCCACGGACGACTCCCTGGTGTTCCGGCTACCCGACGAGCCGGGCGCACTGGCCAGGGTGGCGGAGCGGTTCAGGGCCGCAGGCGTGAACATCCAGAGCCTCCACATCCTGGACCGCCGGGCAGGGCAGGCGTTGGTCGCCCTCAGCGCCCACGATCTGGAGGAGGCCAGAAAGCTGCTGGACCCGGAGTCCCTGGTGTGAGCAGGGGAACGTCCGGTACACAGGGCTTCCACGCCGCACTGGACGGGGGCCGTCGCCGCAGCCGGGCCGTGACCTGGAAACAGTCTCCCGGGAGACTGTAGTCCAGTTCACCGCCCCCGGGCCGGAACCCAGAGAGTTGGGGAAGAAATCAGCCCACGGCAGGGTCACGTCCGCGTTCACCGCCCGCATGGCCGGGGACCTCGCCGGGTTCGTCAAGGCATGGCGGGAGAGGGACGGAAGAGAGGAATAATGGATGCTTTGCACAAAAAATGGGCCCAGCCGTGACCCTCACTCCATCCAACAGGACACCCGGAATGGACAAAAGCCGCAAGACTGGAGTCACCCCGGAACCCAACTCAACCTGCCATGGCAGCAAGGAACCAATGGATGCAAGCTCAGGAGAAACGCAGTGGGAACGGTAAGAGTGACCATATCAGTCGGAGACCCACAGGGGCAGATGTTCGAGGACCTTGAGGTTACAGTGGACACCGGCTCAACCTTCACGGCAGTGCCCGGAGAACTGCTCAGGAGACTGGGAGTGCCGGTGCTACGTTTAGCCCAGTCCGAACTGGCAGACGGGAGCAACGCCCCGGTGGAAATAGGAAGAACCGTCATAAGACTCGAGGGACAGCAATTCCCCACACCCGTGATATTCGCGGAAGAAGGCGAAGCCAGCCTCCTGGGTGTGGTCACCCTGGAGGAGGCACTCCTGGCAGTGGACCCCGTGGCCGGGCGCCTCATACCGACGAACGTGCTACGCCTCTAACCAGAGCGACAATGAACTCCCGCGGCACACGACGTGAAAATTCGCCGACCACCCACGCACCATCCAAATATGCTTCTCCCGGCGATTGACGCCCAATGAGTCAGTTATCCCAATATTTGATGCTTGGCAATAGCATCGTTCCCAGGATTTGAGAGACTCAATCAGGAGCCGAAGGCGATCAGGACCCTCATCGCCCGGATTGTCCAACTGTTAAGCAGCGAGTTTGACCCCGTCACTTATTTCATCCTCCACTGACTCTCCCATCAGACACGGGACATTGACCCCGTAAAGTTCAGAGAGTGCGCCTTCAATCTCCCGGCAAGGATTCTCCTCCGCCCCGCCTCGACCCCGGATACCACGGGCCTTGCAATAAGTTGATAATACAAGGAATATCAAATAATAATGGTTAACAACAATTACATGCGTTTGTCCCAGTGGGCCACCCTGCATGGTATGCACCGCATGACTGCGTGGCGCCACTACAACGCCGGAACCCTCCCGGCCGAATTACAACCCAAGAAGATCGGCAACATCATCTACGTCCTCGCCCATCCCGGGACTCCGCCCGGCCGCATCGCCGGATACGCCCGGGTGAGCAGCGCCGAGCGGAAACCTCACCTGGAGAATCAGGCCAACCGGCTGTGGGCCTGTGCCGGCCAGAATCGCATACCGCTGGACCAGGTAGTATCCGAGGTCGCCAGCGGGCTCAACGACGGCAGGCCCAAGTTGCGCAAGCTGCTGGGAGACCCCACAATATCTACATTGATAGTCGAACGTCGTGACCGCCTAGCCCGGTTCGGCGTGGGCATGGTAGAAACAATGCTTCAAGCACGCGGGGGCACGCTCATAGTGATCGAAAACAAAGATGTCCCCGACGACCTGGTGCGGGACATGACCGAGATCCTGACCTGCTTCTGTGCCCGTCTGTACGGCAAACGCTCCGTCGCCAACCGGGCCCGGAGGGCCATGGAGTCCGTCAGTGGCTGAGCTGAAGGGCAAGAAGCGCAAGCAACCCAGTTCATGCCCTGAAGGTTGGGCGCCCGGCGCCGTCGTGGTCCAACTGGAACTCACCCGCCGGCAGGAACACTATGCCCGGCGCTGCGTGGGCATCACCCGTTTCGTATACAACCGCCTAGTGGCCAATGACCAGGCTGGACGTGACGCCGGACTGTGGCTCACGCCCCACGAACTGGAGAAGGAGTTCAACGCCGCCAAGCGGGTCAACACATACCTCGCCTTCATCACCGAGGTCAGCAAGTTCGTGGCCCAGGGCGCGTGCCGCAGCTACCGGAGCGCCCGTTCCCGCTGGCTGAACCCGGAGATCAAGGCCCGCAAACCCGTCTTCCACAAGAAGAACCGCACCGGCACGGGATCCTTCCTGGCCGCGTCGGGAGTAGCCTGCATCCAGTACGACGGGCACCGGCGCATCCGGTTGCCCTACCTGGGCAGCGTCAGGATGACCCGCAAATTGCCGGACGGCACCCCCTGCGAGGTGAGCGTTAAGAGACAAAACGGACGCTGGTACGCCAGCGTCGCCTACTGGAAAACGCCTGCGTTACCGCCCCAACGAGAAACCCAATCGGTGGGCGGCGTGGACGTGGGCATCAGTCCCCTGGCCGTGGACAGCGGCGGAGCGCATCCCAACCCCAAGGCCCACTATCAGCCGGTCCAGACGGACAACGGCCAGTGGCGCTACCCCAACCCGAGGGGATACGCCAAGGCCCTCAAGGGGCTGACCCGCTGGCAGCGGGCCCAAGCCCGCCGGACGCCGGGCAGCCGGGGCTGGTGGCAGGCGCAACGCCGCATTGACCGTGCCCACCGCCGGGCAAAGGGGCTGCGCGACAACGCCCACCACCACGTGAGCCGGGCGTTGGTCCGGAAGTACCACACCCTGGGCATCGAGACACTGAACGTCTCCGGCATGATCCGGGCTGGCCTGCAGTCCAAGGCCCTGGCCGACGCCGGAATGTCCGGCCTGCTCCACCAGGTCCGCTACAAGGCCCGGTGGTACGGTACACAGATCGTGGAAGCCGGCCAGTGGTTTCCCAGCAGCAAGACCTGCTCCGTCTGCGGAGCGGTGAACGGAGATCTTCAGCGAGAACCGGATTGGGACTGCCCTGAATGCTGCTCCGATCACGATAGGAACGAAAACGCAGCTCGCAATCTGCTAAAACTTGCGCTACTCGCGGTAGGCGAGGATGTAATGCTCCCGGACGGGAAGGCGCTGGCCGACGGCGGTTCCGTCATCGGTGAAACCGGCCCGGAGGAAGGGAGAACCAAGCAGGCGATGACGGTTGCACCGCAACTCAGGTTGGCGGCGTAACCATCGTTACTCATTTGGATAACCCTCAATGCCAACACCGGCTCCACCGCCACCCGCTACCCCCACACCGGGCTGACGGCAGGGAGCGCCCGCCACTACCGGGTGTCGGCCATCAACTCGGCAGGCACGGGCCCGGCGTCCAACGTCGCCACGGCCACCACCGACACTACGGCCCAGGCCCCTGACCTGGTCGTCGATCCGCCCACTGTCACCGGTAACAGCCCGGATGCCGGGGCATTCTTCACGTTGAGCGCCACGGTGCGCAACGGGGGCGACGGTTCGTCGGGGTCGACGACGCTGACCTACTACCGCTCCACCGACTCGACCATCACGTTGAGCGACACGAAGGTGGGCACGGATTCGGTGGGCGGCCTGGCCGCGTCTGGGACCAGCAACGAGTCCATTGAACTAACCGCGCCGTCGAGCGCTGGGACGTACTATTACGGCGCGTGCGTGGAGCCGGTGTCCGGCGAGGACAGCACCGGCAACAACTGCTCGGACGCGGTGCAGGTCAAGGTGGTGGAGCGTCCCGACCTGGTTGTTGAACAGCTTTCGGTCAGCAACAGCAGCCCGGATGCCGGAGCGTCCTTCACCCTGAGCGCCACGGTGCGCAACCGGGGCAGCAGTTCTTCGGTATCGACGACGCTGCGCTACTACCACTCCACCGACTCGACCATCACGTCGGACGACACGCAGATGGGCATGGATTTGGTGGGCGGTCTGGCCGCGGCTGGGACTAGGAACCAGTCCATCAGCTTGAACGCGCCGTCGAGCGCTGGGACGTACTACTACGGCGCGTGCGTGGAGCCGGTGTCCGGCGAGAACAGCACCGGCAACAACTGCTCGGACGCGGTGCAGGTTAAGGTGGTGGAGCGTCCCGACCTGGTTGTTCAACAGCTTTCGGTCAGCAACAGCAGCCCGGATGCCGGAGCGTCCTTCACCCTGAGCGCCACGGTGCGCAACGGGGGCGACGGTTCGTCGGGATCGACGACGCTGACCTACTACCGCTCCACCGACTCGACCATCACGTTGAGCGACACGAAGGTGGGCACGGATTCGGTGGGCGGCCTGGCCGCGTCTGGGACCAGCAACGAGTCCATTGAACTAACCGCGCCGTCGAGCGCTGGGACGTACTATTACGGCGCGTGCGTGGAGCCGGTGTCCGGCGAGGACAGCACCGGCAACAACTGCTCGGACGCGGTGCAGGTTAAGGTGGTGGAGCGTCCCGACCTGGTTGTTGAACAGCTTTCGGTCAGCAACAGCAGACCAGATGCCGGAGCGCCCTTCATCCTGAACTCCACGGTGCGTAACCAGGGCATCGGTTCTTCGGCACCGACGGAGCTGACCTACCACCGTTCGGCCGACTCGACCATCACGTTGAGCGACACGAAGGTGGGCGATAGTTATGTGGATGGCATCGCCGCATCGGGGAGCCGTCCATTGTCCATTCAACTAAACGCGCCGCTGGAGGCGGGGACCTACCACTACGGCGCGTGCGTGGAGCCGGTGTCCGGTGAGGCCAGCACCGGCAACAACTGCTCGGATGCGGTGCAGGTTGAGGTGGTGGGGCGTCCCGACCTGGTTGTTGAGCCACCCTCAGTCGACAATCCTAGCCCGGAAACCGGAGGGTCCTTCACGTTGAGCGTCAAGGTGCTCAACCGGGGCAGCAGTTCCTCGGTATCGACGACGCTGCGCTACTTCCAATCCACCGACTCGACCATCAGGTCGAGCGACACGCAGGTGGGCACGGAGACGGTGGACGTTCTGGCCCCGTCCGGGGGCATTGCGAAGTCCATCGACCTGACCGCGCCGATGAATGCGGGGACCTACTACTATGGCGCCTGCGTGGAAACGAAGATCGGGGAATCCAATACCGACAACAATTGCTCGGACGCAGTGAGGGTGACCGTCGGATAGCCAGCCCACAAACAGCAGGACGATTGCAAAGTCGCTCTAGGAACCTTCACGTTGGTATTCAAGAACCTGCCCTTAGCTTTGGCGAGTCTCATGCCAAGTGGCCTTTCAACTCTGCAATGCCGCCGTCTAAGGACTTTGCAATCGTCCAATCCCTACCGGCAGTGGAGCGCCGCCGGGACGCCGTCCCTGCTCCACACCGTAACCGCTCCGGTCACCGGACCGGCCAGCGCCCGCTCCAGGGTGGTGGTCAGCATCGGCAGCGCACCGGCGGCGGCCCGGAAGTTGCGTCGGCCCCGCGCCGTCTCGCAGACCATCAGCAGGGGCAGGGGCCTGCCCGCTGCCGCCATCCGCCGGTAGGGACCCAGCTTGTGCTCCACGTCCTGGGGCGCCACCGCCGTCCGCTCGAACTCGATGCAGTGGACGCCCGCTCCCAGGGCGCCCTCGCTCACCTGCACCAGCAGGTCGGGCCTGACCTGGGTCAGGCCGGGCACGTTGATCTCGCCCCGCCAGCCAGCTACCGCCTCAACTCCCTCCCTGGCGAACCGCACCACCAGCCGGTTCACCCCGTCGTTGTGGCGCTCCTCGTGCTCCCGGTACCAGCGGTCCAGGTAGGCCCCGTGGCGGCTGTGGATCACCGAGGGCAGCACCCGGCTCATATTGGCCGCTCGCCTCATGCCCAGTTCGGATAGGTAGTGCCTCCCGTCGAACACCGCCACCAGCCCGGTGTCCACGAACCGGCCCAGGTGGCGGTAGACCTCGCCGGAGGACCCGCCCACGACCTCCCTCAGCCAGGAGGCGCGCATGGCGGGGAACTAGCAGATGGCCAGGAACAGCCGGTGGGCCAGCCTGCCGTCGATGGCCGCCGCGTCCGAGTTCTGTTGTAACCAGATTTCCGCAGTTTCGGGCCTGCCTACTGAGGGATGCCCGAGGGGTCGGACACCAGGTCCCTGGAGGGGCGCAGTTCCACCGCCGGGGTGTACCGCCCGTCCGGGGTGCAGAAGATGGTGGGTGCGGAATCGCTCAAAGTATTGCGGGCCCGTTCCCGGGCCCAGGCGTCGACGGCCACCACCACCTGGGCCGAGGACGAGACCTGCTCGTCCGGGTCCTCGAAGAAGGTGCGGTTGCCGATTCTCAGGTAGCGGTCCTCCTCGCTGGAGTAGCAGTCAACGCCCCAGAAGCGGTGCTGCTCCTTGCGCCGGAGCACCGTCTCGGTGTCGTGGAGTCCTGCGTAGGTGAAGGGGGTCCAGACGTCCTGGCCGTAGCGGGCCACGGCGTGGTAGAAACCGCCATGGCGCAGCAGCCGGAAGTCGGTCATCCTGACTTCTCTTGAAGCCGCAGTATCGTCAAAGGGCCGGTTGACCCGCCCGCTGTGCAGCAGGTCGGGGGCCAGGCGGTAGACCGGCTCCAGCATGGACAACCGGCGCAGGGACATCTCCACGCCCCGGGAGGTGGCGGTCCAGGGCGGGTGCTCGTGGCTCTCGCCGCCGTCCCCGGCATCCCCGCCTGCGGCGAAAGGGGAATCCTGCGGCGCTTCCAGGTGGGGCGGGTGGTCGTGGTCCAGGGCGAACCGCTCCCGGAAGTCCGCCGGAAGCTCTGCCTCCGGATGGAAGGCGGCCAGGCCCGAGGCGCGGGCTTCTTCCCTGGGGCTGGGGTGCTGGTGGTCGGTGGCGTAGAGCAGGTCCACGGCCTTGCTGGTCAGGAAGAAGCGGTGCTGGCGACGCTCGGTCATGCCCGGCATTACTGATGACACCCAGCCGCCGCTGCGCAGTCGGCCCAGCATGGCCCGGACCCGGTCCTCGGTGGCTCCCAGGGTGGACGCCAGGTTGGCCACGCTGGCCAGGGGCATCCTGGCGGTAATCCTCAGCAGCCGTCGCTGCTCGTCGTTCAGTGGTTCCCGCCGCGCCATCTCCGCACCTCCGTTGTCCTGGGGGACGGTCCCCTCTCCCACTTCCGTGCCGACCGCACACTCATCCCGGACATTGCCGCCGCCGTTTCCTGAGTCTTTCCTTCCATACGTCTCTGCCTCAACAATGCGACTTGTCGGTCTGTGATCAATCCGGCACCTCCGTGCCGGATGATTTACTTCACCTCGACCGGCAAAAATAGTCGTCTTGACCGGCAGATCTAATTGTCGTTAATCAGGTGGCCGGAAACGGTTTGTTCAGGCCCTGATAATGGTGTGTTCAGGTCCATCGGTAAAGGGAATCAATTCCTTGCATGGGACTTGGGGCATCGGCGATGGGAACGCCTTCTTGTCGAACCATCGGCGAAACCCGGCGAACTCCCCCGCCCCGGGCTGAATCGCCCTGTTTCTGTAGCTGGCGCCGGCGCAGCTGTAGCTCAGGACCCGTTCCACCCGATTGCACAGGTCCTTGCCCTTCCAGGAACGGTCCACGGCGGGTCCTCCGCCTCTTGCCCCGGTATTCCAGATCTGCAAACGCCGGCTGCTCCATCTGCCCTTACTCCCTCAACAGGCTGCGGTCCAGCCAATTCAACAACGCCGGATTCGTCCGGGCAGCGGAGTGGGAGAAACCGGAAACCGGTTCCCTCCACGTGCCGTTTTACGGTCTGTACAATGGTGATGCTTTGGAGAAGCCAAGCACTGCCGGCAGGTCGGAGGGTGGTTGAATGAAGATGGGCTTTAAAGCCGGACTGATGGTAATCCTGGCCGTTCTTGGTCTGCTGACCGGCGGATGCCTCGGGGGTTCCCCCAGTCCCGACGCCACCCTCGAACTCCCGTCCGGCCGGAAACCCAACGCATCGGTTTCCGGTACCGTGACCTACCGGGAAGGGATCGCTCTCACTCCCGGAGCCCAGCTCGTTGTGGACCTGCGGGACGTGTCCCTCGCCGATGCCCCAGCCCCCCTCATCGCCCGTCAAACCATCCCCAACCCCGGCCAGGTTCCCATCAGGTTCAAGGTCGAATACAACCGGGACGACATCAGCCCGCGCAACACCTACTCGGTCCAGGCGGACATCGTGGAATCGGACGGGCGCCTGGCCTTCACCAACGATACGCGCACGAGGTCGTCACCCACGGCAACCCCCGCAGGGTCGATATGGTCCTCGCCCTGGTGCAGCCGCCCCCAGAAATGGCGGAAGAGGCTGGGCCGGACTGGCGCACCTGGGTTGAAGCCCCGGCCAGGATCGCCCGGGCCAACCTGATGCGCAATGAACCCGAACCCCTACTGCACGTCGGGTACTACCAGTCCACCACCGAGGGCTGCGCCCGCCCCGGCAACGAGGGACTGGAACTCGCAGGCAACGATATCGTCGCCCGGGTGACGCTGATGCAGCCGCCCTCCACTCCCTGGGCCATCCCCTGTGACGAAAACGTGGTGGAGTTGGACGCCGTCCTGCCCATCCGGGCCCTGCTGGGAGCCGGACAAACCTACCGGGTGCTGGTCAACGGCCTGGAGACGGCCACCTTCTCCGTCCCCAGGGAAGGGCTGCGCGACACCTTCATCGCCGAGTCTCCCATCGAGACCGTGGAGATTCTTTTCCCGACCGGATGCGGCAGATGACCGTCAAGGTGGTGTGATCGGTGGGCCCCGGGTAGTTGCCGGAGGCAAACGGAACCAACGGAACCCTTTCCTACTGCCTGTTGGCGTTGAGATCGTTGACCAGTGAGGTGAGGGTTTCAATTTTGCCTTCGAGGGTTCCGATTCGTGAAAACAGTTTCGCTACGGCGGTTATGGTGGCTATTGCGATAGTCGTTATCACGACGACTGTACCCATTAGGATGGTGGTGTCGATTTGGATCGTCATTCTATTGGGAGCTTTTGGGGGTCAGGCACGAAAGAGCTTTTTGGAGGGCTTCTTCCCTGGTTGTACCCTTTTGGCTTGAAGTTGATGCGACGATGCTGACGAGTTGGTCGACGGGGTATCCGCTGCCGAGGGTGATCCAGCGTTGACCGTCGAGCATATTGAGCGTTGCGTGGCTTCCCATAAGGTCGAAGGTACAGCCGGTTGCTGGCGCATGGCCGGACCATCTTCGGGGGTTTCCGTCGTCCTCCCAATTGTTGGGTTTCCATTCAACTGCGCCGGCTTTGGTCTGGTCGATCAGGGCGTTTACTACGTCGTCTAGGGTTGTCATCGGCTCCTCCTGCTTGTATTTGGGTAATCAAGGGTTCCGTTTGTTTAGTCTAAGCCCCAATCCACCGAAAAGGTGAGTGTGTCGGCGTGCTGAAGAGGCAAGAAAGTGTTCACGGCTTCGGGGATAATGGTTTCTGAAACGGGAGACCGACCCTGGACTAGGAGCACCCAACAGATGCTACCACCTGAGCGCCCTGACCGCATCCAAATCGCCTTCGACGACCACCGCCTGGTGGCCAATGCAGGGCTGATCCTGCCGGTCACCCTGGCCCGGCACCTGGGACTGGGTGAACTGGCGGACAAGCACGTTGACCTGGGCCGTGCCCCTGGCCGGGTCAACGCGGGAGACAAGATGCTGACCCTGGTGGCGTCGGCCCTGGCCGGTGGCGACTGCATTGACGACGCCGACGTGTTGCGTGCTGGCAGGACGGCGCGGGTGCTGGGGTGCGTGGTGAAGGCGCCGTCCACTTTGGGGACCTTCCTGCGCAGCTTCCGGTGGGGCCATGTGCGCCAACTGGACCGGGTGAGCCGGGAGTTGCTGGCCCGGGCCTGGGCCGCCGGGGCCGGACCCGGCGACGGCCCCCTGACCATTGACCTCAATTCCACCATCCGCGAGACCTACGGCCTGGCCAAGAAGGGAGCCCGCCGACACGGCTACACCGGCCAGCGGGGCTATCACCCGCACGTCGCCGTCGCCGCCGGCACCGGCGACGCGCTGATGGCACGGCTCAGAGAGGGCCGGGCCATCACCGCTCGCGGGGCCGCCCACTTCCTGCGGGAGACGGTGGGACGGGTACGCCATGCCGGGGCCAGAGGACAACTCACGGTGCGGGCCGACAGTGGCTTCTATACCCACGCCTTGGTGTCCGCCTGCCGCAAGCTGGTGGTGCGCTTCTCCATCACCATCCGGCAGCACGCCAGCTTGCGCAATCTCATCGAGGCGATACCCGAGGCGGACTGGACGCCCATCCCCTACTGGATGGACGGTGCCGCCGACGTGGCCGAGATCAGCTACACCCCCTTCCAGAGCGAGCCCGGCGTCGCACCGGTGCGGCTTATCGTCCGCAGGGTGAAGCCCTCCCCAGGCTCGCAACTGGCCCTCCTCGTCAACTACAGCTATCACGCCTTCATCACCGACCGGGAGGGGGACACCCTGGAACTGGAGGCCGACCATCGACGCCACGCCGAGATCGAGAACGCCATCCGAGACCTGAAGTACGGCGTGGGGCTCAACCATCTGCCCTCGGGACGCTTCAGCGCCAACGCCGCCTGGCTGGCCGTCTAGGTCATCGCCCACAACCTGGCCCGCTGGACCTCGCGCATCGCTCTGGGAGAGCAGGTGGTGGCCACCAAGTCCCTCAGGCGGCGCTTTTTCTCCCTGGCAGGACGGCTCACCCGCAAGGCCCGGCACCTCACCCTGCATCTTCCCCAAGGCTGGCCCTGGGAAACCCAGTTCAGTAACGCCCTGGCCAGGTTGCGCGCCCTGCCACTCCCTTCCTGAAAGTGGCGCCGGCAACCGAACCGCCTGCTCCATCATCCTCCGACAGCCAATCAAAGGTCTCCCCAACTCGCGCCGGATGGACCAGCGAGGGTTCCCTGTCGCCTCCGGCCCTCCCTTGACGGCTCCCCACCCCTGCCGGTTGCTGACCAGCGGCCAACCACCGGCTTCATTCACCCGAAATCCGCCCGGACCATCGCGTCTCCAACTCCCTTGCGTCCCGCTCCAGCACCACCAAAACCCCTTTCGGTGGATTCGGGATAAGACGGCCATGGTCCTGCCGCTGGACTGGTTCGTCCGGCCGGGCCAGACGGTGTGCGACTCCGTCATTCCGGACCCGGGCCGGCGCGGCGTTGACAGAGGACCAAGCTGCATCTTCGCCGGCGCCAGGGGATTGCAATCTTCCGTTGACCTGACCAGGGCGGAGAGGGAACAGGAAGGTCTCCTGGATGATGATTCGCGATCAGGAGGCCCCGCGGCCTGACGGGGCGCCGACGATTCGGATGGGATCAGTCTCCCCGCCGCGACCATGGCCCGAGGGTCGGGGTCCAGTTCGTCGGGGTCCAGTTCAAGGGGGACGGTGCTCTGAACCGGTTGGCCAGCACTGGCCACCGGTTCATCATCGGGGGACTATCTGCCGGGAAAGGCTGGCGCCCCACCGGAAGCTGATGAGGGAAAAGGAGGTGATTGGCTCGCCTATTGCTACCCGATACGAGTACCAGACCCGCGCCCAGGGTGAACTGGTGGCCGTGAAAATCCCTGGCTTAACGACGCTCCGTCCTGCTTCGAGAGCCGTCCATCACCGCCGCGCCCTCCTCGCCCGTGTGCGCGGCCAGGCTCAAGCCCAGGACTTTTCAGCAGCCTCGGGTCCGCGCCGCGGCGGGGGGCACAGCCCCCGCGGCGCGACGAGAGGGGTAGGACGGACACACAAGCCCCGCACGACGGGGGTCCGCCCGCTTGCAAGGACAAACGGATGTTTTGCTTCCTGACTTCCCCGCCAGACGGGGGTTCACCGGCTTCACTCTGCGCTTCCAAGCTGGCCGAGCGCACCGCCCCGCACGGACGGGGGCACGCCTCACGGACCGGCGGCCCGGTGTGCGCACACCGGGCCGGGACACACCGCCGCCAGGCGCGATGCGCAACCTGCGCGTACCGGAAGACGCCGATTCGGGCGACTGGTGGCAACGGGTTGAACACCCACCAGCCGGCCGCTTCTGCCTGGCGGGTTTGAATCATGGAAAGAGGGCGCCGGCGCGTTGGCGCAGTACGGCGCCCCGCCGCAGGCCGGACACGCGGCCGCGGCAAGGAGTATCAAAATGAAGGACCATGATGGCAACCAACTCCCGCTCGCGGAGCACATCCGCAGCATCCTACCCAGCCCGATCCCGAACGGGGTCACCGAGGGCATCTATCAGGCGCTCTTCGAGATGGCCAAGCTCGCGGACCTCCCCACCGGGAGGCGGCAGGAGTTCCACCTGCGCCGGGCGGTGGAGTTCCTGGAGAAGGCCCTAGACTCCCTCCGTTGCCCGGAGGACCCCGACCTGGTTGAGGAGGGGGACCGCCCCTCTCCCTGTGCCTGCTGCTACGCCGGGGAGGGCGTCGTCGGCTGCTGGGACCAGGCTTTCAACCTGGGATTCGAGAAGGGCTACCGCGAGGCCGCCGAGTACCTGCCCCGTTTCCGGGCCGGCGACTGACGGACGGCGGCAGTCTGTCCATGGGAGCGTACGCTCCGCCCTCTTGGGGTTGAGCGTCCGGAACCCGGCCTTCGACGCCTTCCGGGTCCGGTGAACACCGGGCGGCGCTGCCGCACGGCAACCGCTTCTGCGGCGGCAACCGCAGACCGGGGCGGGAGATGGTGGACCGCACTAGAAATGCGGATGAAAAGCCTTGGTTGAGAAGAGGGCTTTAGGCAGAAAGGCCGGCGTCAGCAACGCCAGCGGCCAAATCAGACCGAGCCGGATTGCACCAAATGTTGCTGTAGCACTGTCGGCGCCGGCCCAGGCGTCACGGTAGCCGATGGCAGCGCCACCAATATCGCCTGTCAAACCGGTTTTGCCCGCCAGCAGGGTCAGGTTGGCCACCGTGGCTGCCAGGTACAGCTGGAACCGGGTTTTGGTCCGACCGAAGTAGCGGGCCTGGCGAATCCCCAGCTGCACCAGCCGGGCCAGCCGGTGCTCCACCACCACCCGGCGTTGACAATACCCGGCAAAGGCTTCGCTCTGCTGCAGGGCCCGGGCCTGCTGCAACAAAGCCTCCTGCGGGTGCAGTTGGACCGTTCGCCCCAATCCCGATGACCCGGCCACGCATTGAGAGCGCAGCGGGCAGGCTCCGCACACCGCCGCATCGAACCGGAAGGCTTGCAGCCGGTGAGTCCGTCCCGTGGAACCGGTCCGCTTCCCCGCCGGCAGCAGCTTCCGGGTGACCTGACCCGCCGGACAGGTGCAGGTTCCCGCCGCCAGGTCAATCCGGAAGTCATCCTTCGGGAAGTGTTTCCGGTTCGGACGGCCCGGCACCCGGGCAATCAGGGTCCGTCCCGCGTCGGCGAAGGCCTGCCTGGTATCGCCGTCGCCATAAGCGGCATCGCCCAGCGCCTCCTCCACCGGCACACCGGTATTGGCCTCGCTCCGTTCCACCAGTTCCAAGGCCCCCAGGTTGTCCGGAGCGTTGCCGGGCAATACTTCCACAGCAGTAATGAGCTGGGTATCGGTGTCCACCACAATCGCCGCCTTGTGCCCGTCGAAGCGACGGCTGCTGCTCTTGTGGCCGTGGCGCATCTCCGGGTCATGCACCGACACCATCCGGTCCTTGCTCACCCCGTCCTTGAGACCAATACCGTCGCCGGTGCGCTCCACATCCTGGAGCAGCAACTGCCCCAGCAACTCCGCCGCCGCGACGATGCCCTGCCGCTCAGGGCTGCCCTCCGGCAGAGCCTCCTGCGCCTGCCGCCCTGCTTCCAACAGACGGTCGGCGTCAGCCACAATCGTGGCCAGCAACCCCGCCCGTGCCCCCTTGTCGGACCAGTCGATGGCCGACTCTCCCTTGATGCTGGATGCAAGGTACCGCCCGTACCCCTGGGCCTCGGCCCATCCTTTGACATTGGACCTCTCCACGGCTGCCAGCGCCCGCAGCAGCTTCACAATCCCGTCCGCCAGCAGGTTGAAGGTGTCCCTCACGGCGCCCCGCCCCAGGATGTTCGTGGTGTCCAGCGCCACCCGCATGCCGCGCTTTTTTAGGTAGCCCGACTCCCGGGCCAGCCGCAGGCTGGACTCGAACACCGCCCGCACCTTGTCGTGGAGAATCAACTGGGCGCGGAACACCTGGAGCGTGCTCTTGGCGAAGGGCCTGTCCTCCACCTCAATTCCCAACGCCACTTTCCAGCGGATGTCGAAGTCGGCTCTGGCCTTGGCCTCGGCGTCGCTCACCTTGTCGTGGGTCTGCAGCAGCAGCGCCGTGGCCAGCAGGCTGGGCGGCACGCTGTCCCGGCCGTTGTCGGCGCAGTAGAACTCGGCGAAGTCGGAGTCCCGGAATAGTTGGCCTCTCAACGATGCCAACAGGCCGTAGAAAGTGTCCTTACCCACGTGGTCCAGATACAGCCGGTCCGCCTCCCAGAAGCCCCTCTGATCCGATCGCTCTCCCAGCATTCCCTTGCTCCGCTATCTTTGATACCCCGGAGTATAACCCCTGGCATCAAAATGGACAGTTTCCGGCCAGACTTCTAGGGCCACCATCTCCCACGTCCAGACCGCCGAGGGCCTTTCCGGCGGGGCGTAGTCCGGTGAGGGCATACCCGGTGTTTGCGACACGGCAGCCACCGGGAACCGGATCCCACTCCAGGAAGCTCCGCACTTCGCCGGTGGATCAACCGGTCCAAGTGCGGTCCCAATTGCACAGTGGTTTCTGTTCTCCGATTGAGTCTCGGGCCATGGGGGACCCATGGGTACCTCTCGAGTCCACAACACGAGCGTTGCAACGAAACGTTAAAACGCGGGCCGGCCGTCACCTCCTATGATGGACGGAACCTACCGAGGAGGTGACGGCCCCACCATGATTACGACATTCCTCAAGTATCCGTTCAGCAGCCTGGTATATCTCTTCCCCTGTATGAGCCCGCAGGAGTTCGACGCGCTTGTCACCAGCATCAGGGAACGCGGCCTGCTGGAGGCCATCGTGGTCTGGCGAGACGAGATCATCGATGGGCGCCACCGCGCCCTCGCCTGCCTCAAGGCCGGAGTGGAGCCGGCCTACCGGGTCCTGCCCGATGACGCCGACCCCCTGGAGTTCGTCCTGGCCAAAAACGGGGACCGCCGGGACATGAGCATCAGCCAGAGGGCGGTGAGCGCCTACCGGCTCTCGATGTGGTCCACGCGGGGGCGGCCACGGAAAGAGGACGGAACCGGTGACCAGGCAAGCCGGCGCTACACCCAGGGGGAAGCCGCCAAGAGGTTGGGCGTGAGCAGGCGGCTGGTCGGCTACGCCGCCAGGGTCCTTGGGCCGGACAGTCCGGCACACCCGGCGGTGCGCCGGGCAGTTGAATTGGGCCGCATCACCGTAAACGACGCCGGGTCAGTCCTTGAGGAGCCGCCGGAGGTCCAGCGTGAGGTCCTGGCCCGGGTTCTCAAGAGGAAACAGGGCACCATCGCCGGCGCGGTCAGGGAAGTGAATCGGGAAATGGCCCGGCAGGAGGACGCGCAGGCCCTCGAGGCCGCGCTGGCCAGGCCCATCGGGAAGGCCGTGACCCTGCACCACTCCGCGGTGGCCGGCCTGCATACCCTGGTGGAGGCGGGCAGCGTCGATGCCATCGTCACCCACCCGCCTGGCGGGCTGGAGTCGCTGCCTTTGCTCCGCGACCTGGCCTCGTTCGCGGCCCACGCGCTCGGGCCCGGCGGCGTGATGGCGGTGATGGGAAACGCACAGCTCTTGCCCCAGATGATTGAGCGCATGGGCCATCAGGACCTGAGGTGGGTTATGGAGTTCGACGTTCAGTTCAACCGGGCGCAGGGACGGTCGGGCCGGCCCCACTTCATCAGTATGCACCGGCGGCCCCTGCTGGTCTACGCCAAGCCGGGCTTCTCACTTGACGGCGGCGCCGACGTGATTGCCGTGCCGTCCCCCGGGGAACTCAGCGAGGGTCGGAGCGGGTGGCATCCCATGGACGTCGCGATGGCTATGATAGTCGAGCGGTTCACCCGCCCCGGCCGGGTCGTATGCGACCCGTGCCTCCTGGGCAGGCGAGGCGCCGCGCTGGGAGCCGGGGAAAACGGCTGCGCCTTCATCGGCGCCGACGGAGACCGGTTCTGCGTCGACCGCACCCGGAGTTTCCTCTCCGAGGTTGAAGGCGCGGGTCCGGTCTGAAACCGGGAGGTCTCTCGGTCACGTCTCCCCTGAGCATCCGGCGGGCCGGCTTCCCGTCTCAAGGCGGGTGGTCCACGAGGAGGGCGTTGCGGCTTCATCCGGCATGGACATCCCGGAATGAGAGCCCTGGGCGCCGCTTCAAACATCGGCCGTAGGGCTTTTCCCGACCCGGCAGCAGTCCGGGTGTGCCGCAGGGCGCCGGGGTGAGGGGTGTCCAGCCCACGATAATTGTGCAAATCTGCACAATTATCGGCTTGGCCCCAGGTGTTGGGCGCTCACCCCGTCCCCCGATGCAGTTGGGCCTCGCTGGCTCGGGTTTGGAGTATGTCTACCGGGATGGCGGCAAGTGCGGCAGGCGCATCCCGTGCCAACCCCGGCCTCGCTCTCCACCTTCGTGCCGTCCGTCGGGCAGACCATGTTTGCACAGAGGGCGGTTGCCCTGTTTGGCGGGGATGGCGGCAACGCCGCAGTCCTGGGAGTGTCCCACCAGGGCAACCGCCCATGCCAGGGACGGGAGAGACCCGGCATGGAGCTGAATTCAGAGAGCCGGCGCCCGCTATCTCAGCGGCAAGGGCGCCGGCTTTTGCGTCCCCCGCGCGGTGCGGGTATCAGACCGGGTGATGCAACACCCTGCGCCTGTTACCCAGGCCCTCCTGGGCCGGACAAACTTCACCCCCCATCGCCATGACCTCAATTGCCCGGCAGCAACCGTGCTCACACCGCCGTCCCTGCCTCCCGGCCGGCGCCAGCGCTTCCCAGAGACCCTTGAGCGTACAGCCCTACCGGGAAACCTCCGGCCACGGATAGCGTCAACCCCTCTTCATGGGCGAGGGTCGGGGCTGGACGGCCGCCCGGCCACCCCGCGGATGCCCCCAATGGTGGAAGGGGTCCAGACAGCAGGACCGTCATCCGCCGTCACCCATGGCTGTCATCCTCTCCAGAGCTATGTCCAGGCCCCGGCCAACGAGCGGTCGTCCGCCCCGATTCTCCGCCAACCCCAACACCCAGGTCACAGACCCGGAGCTATCGCATGACTTCAAAACCCCATGGACCCAGTCCCAGTCCCGGCCCCGGCCCCAGGTGCCGGGGGATGCTGGTGTTGATCCAGGACCAGTACGGACCCTATCTGGACTGCATGAACTGCGGGACGGTGCTCTACCAGGACGCTCCCGCGGAGACGCCGGACAATCCTCCGGCCACCAGGAGGCACAGGCCGGGCAGCGCCTGGAGACCCCGGAGCGGGGAGGGCCGGAAGAAGTACCGGGACTGGCTCAGGGTAATCGTGTATGACGGGCTGTCCGCCACCGAGGCCGCAGAACGCTTCGGCGTGTCGGTCCGGACCATATACCGGGTCCTGAACGGTTATCGTCCCGGGTCACGCTGACCCGCGGCTGTGTCTCCGGCCCCGGTGCGGCCCGAGTGCCTCTCATACCCGCCGGTCACTCCGGGAGCACGTCGCAGCTGGCCGCGCCGCATGGGCACCTATAGACCGGGCCATCGGCCCGTCTGAACCACCGGCCCCGCCGCTCCTCCGGCCAGAACAGGTGCATGACGGCAGGAAGGTCTGAATCCATACATAGGGTGTCCAGATGCAGGTGGATGACATGCTCATCCTCATCCTCCGCATCCACCTCGACCATCACCGGTCGGCCCACCCGGACCCGGTCCGGCAGCGACTCCGGTTCCACCATGCAGGTGACGTCTGCGGAATCCATGTCTGATATCATGCTGTACACGATCAGGTCCCGGATTACTCCCCGCCGGCCCAGGTTGCGGGCGGAAAAACTGAGTCCCTGTACGTTGATCATCACGCGGGCCCGGCCCTCCGGGGTCGTCTCGATGTCGATGACTCTTCCCGGATTTACCCACACGGGCGGCTGCTCTTCCATCTCTCACTCCATCCCTCGACGCTCTGAGTCCCGTCAGTCATCCCATATTGGCGTGGCAATAACAAGTCCAGGGTGACCTGCCTGACAGTAGCAGGCTTAAATTGACCCACCTGACAGCAGAGGCACCCCGGTGGGCCTCGGGTCCCGGACCACGATGTGCTTCCGTCATTTCCCACTTCGACTGAACGCTAGCGCCGCGGATTCAGGGGGTGCACCACCTCAGGCGTGAACAGACCGCCGACCGGTTCCAGAAACCGGGACGGGCGGGCGTCCCGCTCGGGCCCGCTCCGGGTGGCGTGGCAGTAGTTCAGCACGTCCCGGGCCCGGGTGGACCACACATAGAAGAGGTGCTGCGCCGCCCGCATACGGCGCTGGTCCGTGGCGGGTACGCCGCCGGGCAGGATGTGGTCGCTGGCGCCCACCGCCCAGACGACCGGCCACTCGAGCCCCTGGGAGGCGGCGACGGTGGCGAGGGTCAGCCCGCGGGTGGGGCTGAAGGGGTCGGTGTTTTCCGCGGAGAGCGGGTCGCCGTTGATTTCCGGGTGGATGGTGTCCAGGAACTCGCGCAGCGCCTCCCTGGCCTCCTGCCGCCCCGGCTGTGGGTCGGACAGGCGGGGTTCCCGCTCGGCCAGGACCAGCAGCCGCTGCACCTGATATTTGGACCGCACCGGGTGGGCCGCACCCTGGGCCTCCTCCAGGAGAAAGACGGCCCGGCGGCAGATGTCATGGACACCGGTGAACGGCTCGCCCAGCATCCGGTCCAGGTTCCGCCATGCGTCGACAAACCACTCGAGGCCGCGGCGCAGGCCGGCATCGATCAGAGGATTGCGGCAATACCTTCCGGCCGCCTGGACCAGGTCGGCGCCCAGCTCCCTGGCCATGCCGGCGATCCGCACCGCAGCCATCGGGTCCAGCCACGGGGGTTCGAGGCGTGGGTCGGGGCTCGCAGCGATGCGGAAGGCGCCGGCGTCGTGGGGGTTCAGAAGGGTCGCCAGGAGCCCGGTGATGCGCCTGGCGTCCCTGTCCCACGCCCTGGACCCGCCTCCCAGTACGGTGTAGGGCAGGCCGCGGCTGACGGCCAGCAACCGCAGGTGGTCCAGGATGGAGGCGTCCTGGTAGATGCACGCGATGTCCTCGAGAGCATATCCCTGTGCGACGAACTCCTGGGTCCGGTCAACGACGTACCGGTACATGTCGGCGGGCCGGCCTTCGAACACCAGCAGTTTTGGAGGGACCATGGGCATGGATGTCGTGCCCACCCGGCGGTTCGCCCGGAAATACCGGTGCTGCTCCCCAGAGAGGTGTCCCATGGCCGGGTCGCGGCTGATGCGGTTGACCGCTTCCCCGATGGCCGCCGTGCTGCGGAGGTTCATCTTGAGCACGTAGGCGCCTCTCTCCGCTTCCGGGAAATCGGCCCGGAAGGCCTCCAGGACCCTGTAATCGACGCCGGTGCAAACGACCGCGTTGGGATTGGCGGCGACGGTGATGGACCGCTCCGGACCGATCAGCAGCCTCGCCATCCCGTACTCGGCCGGGGCAAGGTCCTGGAGCCCGTCGATGAGGAGATGCCGAGATGTGCTCGATGCGGTCTCTTCCCGGAAGTCGTCGTCCCGCTCCAGGGCCAGGGTGACCAGGGCGACCAGGTCACCGCAGTCCACGACATTCCGGCGCTCCTTCTCCGCCTGGTACGTCGCGACCAGGTCGGGCCAGTCCGGTGAACCGGGAGGGATGCGATCACCGGGGAAACCCGCCCGGTTGAGCCGGCGCCAGTCCAGGAGCCGGGCGGCCTCGGCGTCGCACCCCCTGCGCTCCCTTCCGTTCGCGGCCAGCAGCTCGGCCAGGGACGCCCGGGCCTCGTCACGCTGCCAGACCGTGAAGCCGGCAGACCGGCCCAAGACCTCCATCCCCCTCAGCCTGAGCAGGTACAGGGCCAGCTGCCGGGGAGTGCCGGTGTAGATCCCCAGGAAGGGGTCCTCCTCCGGCAGGAATTCCCGGACCCGTCGCCTGATGTCATTTCCGCCCCCCGCGCTGTGGGTCAGGCAGGCGATGTCCAATGGAATCACGCCCTGTTTCAGCCAGACCGCGATGCGGGCGGCAATGGTGTGGGTCAGCCCGCTGCCCGCACCACCCCGGATGAGCACCGGCCCGACGGGGGCGGTGGCGGGCTCCAGCTGGTCCGGACGCAGCGGCGTCACCGGAGGCCTGGGGGGCGTCATCATAATACGGCACCTCTTTTGCAAATGGACCGGGGGTCCCTGGACTCCCTGATCATACCCTGAGGCCGGGCCAGGGCAGGCCGCGCCACACCCCGGCGCCGCACGCGGACCTCCGGGACATGGCGGGGACCGGATACCGCCTGCCGGCGCCCTAGCCAAGCCGGACCGGCTCCCCGTACATCGACCAGCACCCGCCGGGACGGTCCTTCTTGAGGCGCCCAAGGGTGGTGGTCACCAGCGCCAGGCCGAGCTCGCGGCCCAGATCCTGGAAATGGGCCTCGGCCCGGTCGTCCCAGCAGACCAGGACCACCGGGTAGCGGTCCCGGCGCCTCATGGACCCGTACCCCCGCAGCTTTTCCTCCACCCTTGACCTCCCCCGTGCGCTGCGCTCGTATTCCACGTAGTGCCACCCCGAGCCGTAGGGGCTCTCCGTCAGATGGAGCATGGCGTCCGGGGCTATGCCTCCGTGCGCGCCGAGGTGCTCCGTATGCCTGGGGCCGTTGGCCACGGGGCAGCCGTTGGCGATGAAGTGGCCCAGGAGGTCCTCCCTCAGGCCGTCCTCATGGGCAGCTGACACCGTGTGCCCCAGCAGTCTGGGCGACGCTTCCTGCCACTGGGATAGGCCGGTCCGAGTCCTGGCGTCCGCGGGGCGTACCCGGTCCTGGCCGGCCCGCAACCCCAGGCCCCTGGTGGCCGCGAAATAGCGGGCATCGCGCCCCTCTCCGGCCTGCAGGACCAACCCGGAAGGGACCAACCGGCGGAGGGTCTCCCGGGCCCGGTTCTGGTCCTCTTTCTCCTTCAGGACGGCCTTGAGAAACCGGAGCCGGCTGCCGGGCCACTGCACCATCGCCTCCAGGACCCTGGCCGATTCGAGGCCGCCGGCCCCCGACCACGGAGAGGCCGCCAGCGTACTCTCCCAGGAAACCTCCCCGGACCTCTTCCGCAGCGGCTGGTACACCCAGCCCGTGCCTTTGCCGGGCTGGGCGGGACCCGTGACCGAGCCGTCGGCCATGCAATGTATTGACGCCTGCCCCTCCAACCCCAGGTCCTCCAGGACCCGGCCTGCCAGTTCCCTCTCCCACTCGTCCGCCACCACCAGGAGCAGAAGGTCGGGCCAGGGCCGGGGCGACCCCACGGCCAGCGCCTGGCAGTCCAGGGGGAGGCGGAGCAGGCGCTCGGTGAGAATCCTCTCGGACAAGAGGGAGCCGCACCAGAACAGCGCGACCCAGCCGCGCTGGAAGCGACACACCGCGTCACAGCTCGGGCCGTCGATGCCCAGGGCGTCGAGCCACTGGAACTCGCAACAGTTTCCCATCGTCCGCACGGAGCCAATGGCCTGATAGAACTGCTCCAGCGCCGGGAGCATCTCCAGCAGCCGGCACCGGGCGGCCTCGTCATGCCAGGTGACGCCGGAAAGGCCGGCCCGGGCCAGGCACTCGTAGCTGAGGTGCCAGCGCCGGCACTGGCCCATGGTGCAACCGAGCTGGGACCACTCCACCAGGCGGGCCCCCCGCAGATGACGCAGGCTCTTCAGCACGCTGGACACGGGGCGGCACAGGATTCCGGCTATGTCATCGGCGGACGCCAGGGGGAGCCAGAGGAGCAGCCGGAGGACGTTTGTGATGCCCCTGGACAGGCCCAGATCGCCGGCCAGCTGCGTCATGGGGTCGGGCCAGGTATCCGGGGGACCGGTGTGCGCCATCATGGCAATGCCTCCTGCCAGAGACTCGTGATACACCGGCCCGGGACGGCCGGAGAGACGGCTCCAAACGGTCCGACCGGGACAGTTGTGGCCGGACAAGAGATTTTCCCCATGCAGAGGGGCATTACCCTCAGGTCTGTAATAACCTCCCCACCGTCGGACGCCTTGGCAGTATTGGACAACAGAAATACCCCTTCTAAGGCGCGATTCACGAGTGGACCTCCTCTTTTGGACTGGACAACAAAATAGCCAATATTGAGCTTGCTGTTGTGCCTGAGTGTCTCTTCGATGATCTGGACAACAAAAGTGCAATATGGGAACCAGTGCACGATTGCCCTGGCTGCGGGGAGAATCCCAGTACGGTGATGGCTCTCCGCCTCCAACCGGGGGTCCGTCGTGCCCTCGCTCGTGATGGTCAGGCAGACGCCGCGCCCGGGCAGGGTTCCTGTATCCAGGGCATGGGCTGCCCCCGCGGCGATGGCGTTGGTCTTGCCGGAGCCCGTGCCGCCGGTGATTGCGATCACTGCCCCGTCGTCCTCCGCTGCAGCCCGTCCAATGGGGCCCAGTGGGAAGCCGCACTCGTGCAATGCAATCATGACAGGGCCCCGCGCCGACGTCGGCGGGAGAATCCGGGCACGGCCCGGGAGACGGCGATTGGTCTCCGGGAGGTGTCCGGGCCAAGCGCCTGAAGGGTCGCCGGGCGGGAAGCGCACCGCTAGGCGCCGGGTGCGGAATGGACCGTGCCGGGCGCGTTCCGATGGCGGGTGGGGACGCCGCCGTATGGCGCCGTCCCTGGTGTCCATGGCAAGCAGGAATTGACCCGGTTGTAGCAAGTTAGACCTGGCACCTCCACTTGACGTAGTGTCATCAGGAAGCTCAGCGTTCCCATCGCGCCGGGTATTGCCATCGTCGCCTCCGTGTTGACATCGTGCCTGAAAGCAACCCTGCCCAGGTGGGACCGTGACGGACCCGGGTGTCCCGGGTGTCCCGGGTGTGCCTCACTGATGCTCTCGGTCATGTCCATGGCCGTCCTGGGGAACTACCAGGATTAGGGGCGATGCTCGATATGTTTCCTAGCCTCCGACCGTAGCCACTCCCGCAGAAGGAAAATTGGGATAGTGATTTTGCGACCATCTTTGAGATGTGGAATGGGATCTTCTCGTCTCCGAAGCCAGACATTCAGGGTTGGCACCGAAATATTGAGCGCCTTGGCGGCTTCTTTCGCGTTGTAACAAGAAATGCCATGTTCATCGGCGGTGCCATCCTCCGCCTTGGCCGAAACCCAGGCGCACAGCGCCTCCCCATCCTCGCTAGTCCAGTGTCGCCATCCTATGGGATCGTCAGGGTCACGGACCATGAGAAGGGGAACGGAGCTGGTACCGCAGAGCTCTTCCAGAAAAATTTGCAAGTCTTCCGGCGTGATGGGCATGTTGCACCCGACAGCGTGGCCTTCCGGATGTGGCGTCCCAAATGTGTACCTAAATTAATGGTAGCTGAACGACCCAAACTCGCGTTTTGTCATTAACTGCGGGGGCGGCAACACGTACCGCCGCGGCGGAGGCATGGTGTCGCACCGGGATGATGGATATCTGTGCCCGTGGCGTCCTCAGTGGCGCCATGCGGGACCGCACGTCGTTCTCCCGCCACGTTTGCACGGAGTCCCGACTTGCCGCTCCGGCAAGGAGGCTCTCGGAGGTCAGCGTGCCGCGACATTTCAAGGAACGGCGCCGCACGCTCCGGTCCTGGCCCCGGGCAGCACGCCTCTAAGCAGGGCGCCGGAGACGGCCGACCCTGTCCCATCCGGCGTGAACACGAACCGGATGCGATACCGCAGGCCGTTGGCGAAGTCGTCTCCATAGGTACAACGTAACAGATGCGTGTCAACTTGCGGTTCGTCATTAAGCGCGGAGAGGGCACGCTGCTCTGGCGCAGCGCCTGCACCGGGGAGCAGAATCGCCGGCAAACACGGCAGGACGCCTGCCGAAACCAGGCCCGGGGTTCATCGTGCAGGTCGGACGCGGAGTAGAGGTCCGGAAGGAAATCGATGTCCGGGAGAACCCGCCTTCAAAGATCGCCCTGAGCAGGAAGACCCCTTCTGCACAGCGCCCAAATCCCACCTGCAAGATCTGATCGTTCGAGGCGAGAATCCCGCCGGCTGGCTCCTAAAATGTGAACAGGGTTTGCAAGAGCAGGGAATTCGGTACGGAACCCCAGGTATTGCTCAGGTGATCCAGTCCCGTGTTGCGCCTGAACCTGTGACGGCGGTCAAGATGCTGACGTTCTTCACCTCCGAAACGAGAGCAGCCGACGGCAACCTGAAGATGGAACAGGAGGCACAGGAGACCGTCAAGGCGGGAGCGCGGAGGCTTGAAGAAGGGTTGAAAGGCCAACAGGGTGAGAGGAAGCATGGTCGACGCCGCAGCATCCGTCCATTCAGCTCATTCGCTGAACCGGTGCCCGGACTAAGCAGGACCGAGGCAGCATCTGAACACAGGGGTCAATTGCATCTCGATAATGCAAGTGGTGTGAGCTTAAGCGGGGCGGTACGAAGTTTGTGGAGGACTAAAGAGTTTGGTCTGGTCCCTGCATTAATCTCAGGGAGAGTTTGTGCCCGCGGGAGCATTCCGCTTTGGCAATGCCCGCCTGCCAGGCGCGAGTTCCGATGATCGCCCGGCGTTATGTGGCTCTTTCGAGTCCCATCGCTCGATGTCGTGTTGATGATATTGTCACTACCATCTGAGCGCCGACTTTGGTTGCGGACCGGGTGCCTCGGGGTCTTCCCTACACCTTTAGCGGATCACCGGGAACTACCTTAGCACTGCCCAAGGGGTAGATCGTCGCTGATGACCGACCCCCGAATCCGATAAACCTCCAGCCTTCAAGAAAACCAACGACGCCACTTGGACGGAGCACTACCAGTCACGAGCCAACAATGCAGAACCGCCTCCCGGGTTGCTCGGTGTTTCGCAGAGAACCAGAAGACAGGTCCGGAATGAAGACGACACGAAGCGCCGCCAACAAGAGGTTTGGCCCCGTCGTGATGCAGTGGTCCCCGACGGTATGCGACGCCGGAAGTGTTGCTAGGACCGGCAGGTTCTGAGGGAGAGCTTTCAACCAACAAGATCCTGAACATCACAGACGGGAATGCCTGTGACTCATTAGTTCAGGGTGGGGAATGACCTAGCGCTTATGAAGCGCCCGCTGGGCATCCCCGCCCTGCGGGACCGCATCGTGCAGGAAGCACTTCGGGCCATCCTCGACCCGATTTACGAGTCGGACTTCCATCCGCACTCCTACGGCTTCCGCAAAGGTCGTCGCACCATGGACGCAATCGCAGCCCTCATGCCCCTGTTCAACAGCAGCGTGAAGCACTACTACGTGATTGAAGGCGACCTCCAAAGCTACTTCGACACCGTCCACCATCGGACGCTAATGAAGCTGCTGCGGAGGCGGCTGAAGGACAGGGCGCTACTGGACTTGCTCTGGAAGTTCCTGAAATCGGGCGTGATGGAAGGGGGCCTCTTCGGGCGCACCGACTCCGGTGTGCCACAGGGAGGGGTCATCTCCCCGCTGCTAGCCAATGTCTACCTCAACGAGTTTGACCAGTGGGCGCCGGCGCAGTGGGACCTCGACCGCAACGCTCGACGACGGCGAAGGCAGGCAGGTCTCGGCAACTATATGATGGTGCGCTACGCCGACGACTTCGTGGTCGTCAGCAACGGCCCCATCGCCGAGGTCAGGGCCACCAAGCAGGCCATACAGCAGTTTCTGGAAAACGAACTCCACCTGACGCTATCGGAAGAAAAGACGGTCATCACCCACGTCAACGACGGCTTCGACTTCCTGGGTTTCCACATCCAGCGCAAGCGGGTCAATGGCAGGTGGGCGGTGCATCTTCGACCGACGGCCAAGGCCAAGGAGCGAGTGAAGCGGAGGCTCAAAGACCTGACTTCCAGCAACTGGACTTGGATGGACGAGTACACCCGACTGAAGTCCCTGAACGCTATCGTGCGGGGTTGGGCCGAATACTATCGGTACACCAGTCTCCTGGCGGACATTGGGGAGATCACGCGGTTCACCTGGTTCCGCTACCTCCACTGGCTGCTAAAGAAGCACAAGGGAAGTCGCAAGGGACAACTCATCCGTGAAAAGACCAGAATGCTCCATGGCAGCACCCGCTGGCACGCAGAGGTGCACGAAGGCGGCAACACGCTGGAAATGTACCAATGGCTCCCCACCAGGCAGGAGCTTGACCGCCAACGCTACCGACGGAAAGGCGCAGCGGGATTCCCGCACCTCTACCTGTTCGGCCACGCAACAGCGGCAGGCGACTACCCACGGGGAGAAACCGGCCCAGACGAGAGCATCTACACGGCGACAATCAGGGTTAGCAGCGGTACTCGCGGCGAACCTCTGGAAATCGTCGAACGGAAACTCAGGGCCAAAGTGCGTGACGGTATGAAGTGTCAACAGTGTGGCACACGGACGGACTTACACGTCCACCACACCAGAGGCATGAAGTCCCACGCGCTCCACACCCTGGTCACGCTCTGCCGGACGTGCCATGAGGCCGTACACCGTTCGAGCCAACTACAAACCGTCTAATGGAGAGCCGGATGCCGCGAAAGTGGCACGTCCGGTTCGGTGGGAGGGATGGCGCAAACCAGCCGGAGCAATCCGGCCATAGGCGGCGCTGTCCCTACCCAATAGGTCAGCGCCGGGCGCAGGCCTTGGACTCCGATGCTGCGGGAACGGGCCATGGTGGTGCTGGGTGAAGTCCCCGGGCCGGGCGTGGTATACCGCCAGGGCGGCAGGGTAACCAGCGAGAGCAGCTTCATCCGAGAGCGCGCTCGTGAGAAGGGCCTGAGCATGGGGGAACTGGAGGAACGAGTAGGAGTGTCCAAGGGATACATGACCCAGGTGGCCCGGGGCCAGAGGAACATGAGCCCCAACCTCCAGAAGCAGGTGGAGGCGGTCCTGGAGGCTCCGGTGAAGGTCGAGGAGGCCCAAATCCCCGCGGTGGACCCACGCGCCCTATGGGAGCGGATGGACGCTCATCATCTGAGCCAGAACGAGACGGCCCGGCTGGCGGGCATAAGCTCGGCCCATCTCTCCAACATCATGAACGGCAAGGCCACCCCCTCGGGCAGGGTGCTAAGGAACCTGCACACGGTGCTGTTCCAGCCGACGACGGCGGAACTGGTGGCGCCCGTGGAGTTGAAGGTGCTGGCCTGGAAGAAGGGCGGGCGCAACGGATTGGTAGTGCGCGGTGCCGGCGGGCCGGGCGGCGACAGCATCCGCGTCGGCGGGCGGGTGCCCTGGGGCGCCGAGGTGGAGTTCGCCTACCGCGCCGGGTACGACAGCCGGGGCCGGGTGTTTGTGAATCACCTCGTTGACCAACGGGGCTGCTCGGCCTTGTTGAAGCAGGGTGAGCCGGGCGGCGTTTAGCGCAGCGATCCCCGTGCCAACAATCTGCTTCCTACCGGACAGGGGACAGCGGCAACGGCCAGCAGCCGGAGATACTGAGGATACCCTTCGGAGCCGGTGGGCGTGGGCTGCCGGGCCGTGCGAACAAGGGGTGGGCCGCTGATATAGCGGTCCGCCCCGGACCGCCCGTATGCGCGGCCCTTTTCGTTTGTCGGGAAACCGCCCGGCGGTGTAGAATATCACGCGTAGAATAATGCCTTTGAGGGGGAATCAAAGGAGTGGCGATGCCAGCCCGCCGGGGAGCCGGCTGGGGTTGCCGCCAACCGCCAGGTGTAACATGACCACACCAGACACCTTCGCCAAGACTGCTCAAGTCCAGAGTCCCTTCGTGTTCCCGGACCCGCCGGAACATCCGGAAGACAAGATGACCAGTTTTGACCGCCTGGCCGCCAACGGCAACGCCCACTATCTGGCCGTTCACCTGGGCCATCCGGAGACCACCCTGGTGGCGGGGGAGCATTACCTGGCGGCGGCGCCCACGCGGAGGCTGGCCGGGGTGAGGTATCCCGACCTGTTCGTGGCCTTCGGCGTGGACCCGGCGGCCTACCGGCGGAGCAACGCCTACGTCGTATCGGAGCAGGGGAAGCCGCCGGACTTCGCGCTGGAGATCGCCTCCCGGCGCACCGGGCGAATCGACGTGACGGAGAAGCGGCGGGACTACGCTGCTTTGGGCATCGGGGAGTACTGGCGGTTCGACGAGACGGGGCGGCATCATGGGGCGCGGCTGGCCGGGGAGCGGTTGGTGGACGGGGTGTACGTTGCCATTGAGATCGAGGAGCTGCCGGACGGGAGCTTGCAGGGATACAGCCCCGTCCTGGACCTGAACCTGCGCTGGGAAGGGGGCGAGTTGGTGTTTTACGACCCGGCCACGGGGCGGCCCATCGCCACCCTGGCGGATGAGCGGGAGACCCGCGCTGTCGCCGAGACCCGCGCCGACACCGCCGAGGCGGAACGCAATGCCGAGCGGGAGACCCGCGCCGTCGCCGAGACCCGCGCCGACACGGCCGAAGCCCGCGCCGACACGGCCGAGGCCCGCGTCCGCGAGTTGGAGGAACAGCTCCGCCGCCGGAGTCCGTGACGTGCAGGCCGGTCGAATGTATCCGGTGAGGTGAGGTAGATGCTTTTCAATCACCTGCTGAATCTGACAGGCTTCCCAGGGAAGTTGCATGGGAGACCTCCGGCGTCCGGTTTCGTCCCGGCTGCCAAGATGCCGGATTCCCCGGCGTCTTCCCAAGCTGCGTCCAAACCCGATTTGAGCCGTTACATACCCTTCAGGGGGTTGACATCCGGGGTTGACGCTCCGGATACAGCGGCCCAGCGGCCCAGCGTACGCCTCATGTGAGGGGCGTCGCCGCTGGCGCCGCCCGTGGGGCTTGGCGCGCCCTCGCCCGGCTGCGGGCGGCGGCAACCGGAGCCGCCTCTCCGCCTGACCTTCCGTCCCCGCGCCGACGGCGCACCGCTTCACACCCTGGCCCTCGCCTGCTCGCCGCGCTCCTCCTGCTCGCGCCCTGACAGCGCTTGCGGTGCCGGACACCGCTTCGGCGAAGCAATCAGGGCAGATCGCAGGCTTCACGCTGACCCGTGCGGGGGCCAACACCTACAGCTTCAGCGTGTCCGACAACTCCTATGACCTTCCCGCCTCCGCCTACTTTGACGCCATGTACTACTCCCTGGCTGACTCAGTGGTGGATGGCACCCCGCCGAACTGTGCCGAGACCCATAACCTAACAGGAGAGAAAACCTTTACAGAAGGCGGGCAGACCTATAGCGGCGTCATCACCGGCAACGCCGGGAAGTACCTCTGTATCCACGGTGCCAACACCCCCAACAGCCTCGAGCGCAACAGCGACGGGGAAGGCCCCCTCACCTACCCGGGTCCGGACCTCACCCTCAACAGCGCCGGCGACGACAACAAGTACGAGACCGGCGACCACATCGAGGTCACGGCAGACTTCGGCTACGCCGTCACCGTCACCGGCACGCCGCAGATCGCCCTGACCATTGGCGGCGCCACCCGCCAGGCCGCCTACACCAGCGGCAGCGACGAGCTGGTGTTCCGCTACACGGTGGTCGCGGCCGACAACGACCAGGACGGAGTGAGCATCGCGGCGAACGCCCCGGCGCTCAACAGCGGCACGCTCAAGGACAGCCTCTCACGCCGGGAACAACCGGTACACCCGGTCGAGGATGCGCTGGCTGATCTCGTACTTGGTCACCACCGGCAGGTCGAGGACCTGCCGGTCCCCGTCGATGAATGAGACGTCCTGGAATGGCAGCGTGGTTAAGGCAACGACGTTTCTTTGTCGCGTGGCACGTCAGGGGAGGTGGGGCCGCGCTGGGCGCCTTCTACTCTTTTTCGGAGGAAAGTTAGGTGAACACCAGGTTCGGAATACTCGCAGGGCTGGCATTGGTGATATTCATCGGCCTCTTCACCGCCATGCTTGCCCTTGGCGCCATCTCCCCCCTGGGAGTCCAGGGCACTGACCATCCCATTGACGATAATGGTCAAGCAGTGGACTTCCAGTCCACGATGGTCGCAGACTTCATGGTGGACAACACCGTCAAGCGTCCCGGGGACGTGTCCGGGTACCGGTTCACCTTCACAACTGCGGAGGACCTCGTGGCGAACCAGGACACCATCACCGTCCACTTCGACAAGGACTTCAAGGGGCACGGGACCAACCTGTCGAGGAATCACGTGACCGTGTCCGCGTCTCACGCCATTGACGCCACCACCGGCGACAACGCCAACATCATGCAGACCGGAGCTTACATCCCGAACACCGACGCCACGCTTGACCGGTTGGGTACCGCACACCCGGTACATCATCTTCAAGCCTCACCTATGCCACTCACCAATTCCGCTGTCTTGAACAATATCGAGTACAGTATCCCGGTGCCCGACATGAACGGTGCCGAGGACGGCGTGCCCGGCATCGCGGCGGGAGCCACGGTTGCCCTGGTCATATCTCCCGCCGCCGGGATCACCAACGCCACCGAGGCTGGAAACAAAGGGCCGCTCGGAGTCTACACCAGCAAGCAACTGTACTTGGTGTACTCAACGGTGACAGTCGTCTTGTACATTGCCCTGAGCGACTACGGCTCCAACCGGAACAAATCCTTGACCGTTATCGGCAAGGGGTTCCAGAACGGGACCACGGCCACCGTCTACCTGGCTAACGCAAACGGCAATCGCGTGGCACTGGTGTACGTGACCGCAGCCAACGACGATACCTTCCAGGCCGTATTCACCGTGACCGTCCCGCCCTTTGTCCCCGGTAAGGGAAACTTCATCTATGCCGAGGACGGGAATGAACCGCCATTCACGGCGGGTCCGGTTGGCTTCGATCTCGAAGGCTTGTTGACAGTTTCTCCCGCGTCGGCGGCAGTCGGCGATGAGGTCGACATTACCCTTGAGGACTGGCCAAACGGCCCCATCCCGGCAGGTGCGGTCACCATAGCGGGCGTCACTCAGAGGATCATAGGTTCGCCTTCCGTAAGCGGCAACAGCGCGAGCTTCGGCATTGAGATCGGGACCGACACGCCTCCCGGCGCCAATGAGATCAGGGTGACGGCCAACGGCGAGAGCGACCACAAGAAGATCACCATCTTCGGCGCGATACTTGAAGCTTCGCCCGCCACCGCGGTGCCGAACCAGGCCATCACCGTCACGGGACAAGGCTTCGCCCGCCACGCCACGATCAACGCCGCAGGTGACGGCAGCATGGTGTCGATAGGGCGGGACCAGTATGCCCTGTCTGGGAGCGCAGGCGGCTTCAGGAACTTCAACAATGGTCAAGCGGTGACAGTGGACAGCGGCGGGAGTTGGTCCGCCACCATCATCGTCCCGATCACCAGAGTAACCACGACCGCCTGGGTACACGCGCTGACGGTCAAGGATTCGGGAGACCACGAGGGCACGGTGGGAATTACGATTCCCCCACGCACCCTGACCATCGATCCGGCGGAGGCCAGGCCGGGCGAAACAGTTACCCTCAGCGGCTCCGGTTTCCCCGCCACCAACACCAGGGCCAAGGAGCAGAACACTCCGTCCATCCAGGTCTATTACGATAATGACCTCGTGGGCACATCCATTCCGGACAGGGACGGAAACATCATGCTCAGCTTCCGGGTCCCTCTGGACGCGACCATATCGTCCACCAACCGGGTGGAAGCCAGGTACATGATCCCCGGTGCACCCAGCGGCGCTGCCCCGGTAGAGGTGTCCGTCAACCACGAGGTCCCCGGGGCGCGGATCAAGCTGTCCATGGACGAAGGGAAGCCCGGGGACAGCCTGACCGTAACCGGCGACGGGTTCAGGGCCTCTGCCTTGGTGGAGTACGTGAGGATTGACGGGATCGAGGTGACCCCTGCGCCCAGGCCGGCCACCGACCGGAACGGAGAGTTCACCGCCACCATCCTGGTGCCCAACCTGACCAAAGGCACCTATTCCGTCGAGGTTCAGGTCGGCGGCATCACGGCCAGCGCCAACTTCAAGGTTCTTGATTTCCTCGGCGCCGGCAGCGTTGCGGGAGACAGGGCCGCGCTGGTAGCCCTCTACAACGCCACGGCTGGCGAGAAATGGCGGAAGAACTCCGGCTGGCTGACTGACGCACCCCTGAGCCAGTGGTACGGTGTAGAGACCGACAGCACTGGACGGGTTGCCGGACTGTACCTCGAGCTGAACCAGTTAAGCGGGGAGATACCGGAGGAACTGGGCGACCTGACCAACCTGTACGAGCTGCACCTCGACGATAACCAATTGACCGGGGAGATACCGGCGGAACTGGGTGACCTCACCAACCTGAGAACTTTGGGTCTCGGCGGCAACCAATTGAGCGGATGCGTTCCTGCGACCCTGCGAAGCGCAGCGAATAACGATCTTGCCGAACTAGGGCTGCCCTTCTGCGATATGCTGAATGGCCGGTCGGTCGTGGTCATATCATCCGGATCGGAGAAGTTGGCCGTAGCTAGACATTGCGATTTCAGGATCGTCCGGCACCCCATACGACCATCTGCGGCTGTAGTACTAGGTCCTCCGCAGCCGTCCACGGCATCATGCTCAGCCACCTCAGGACTTCCATAGCCTTTCCCTCCTCAAATCTGCCAACTGGCGTGTCGCGACCGCCCTGGACACCGGCATCACCCGTGCCGGACGAATAGCGGATGCCCTGGGCATCTGCAGAGTCGTGAGGACGTTTCCATATGTACTCCTATGTACTCTTTCCAATTGAGAATTCTGGTCCCATCCGAGCCTATCAAGTCCGGGTGGGGCCGCGTTTTGACGAGTTGGCAGTAAACCCTCGGCGACACCAATGTGGAAGTGCGCCCATCGGTTATGTTCCGCTCATGGCAGGGGAACGAGGAACGAATGGGCTGGCAGGCCTCGCCGAGTCGACGCCGCGGCCCGAAGAGGAAACTGAGCGAGCAGCGGGGAGGTTTGGGCTGGTCCGCCTCTGCTGCAGGGGCCTCGCGGATGCAGTCATAAAACGGGCGCGGTGTGTCGATGGGGCACCGGATACCCTGCGGGTGGTCGAAGAGGCGCCAGTAAGGCAGGTCGGGTGTATGCCTGTTATCCGGTCCCAGCACACAAGGCAGATCGGGATTTGCTGTCTGCCCCAGTCAATCATTTTTTCCGCCTGTCCGCCGCAGTGGCCGCAGACCCGCCGGGCCATCCGCCGCTGCCGCTGCTGTGCGGCGCGCTGCCGCATGTCTCCAAGAGTGGCCATCTCTCACCTCACATTGGCTTCATTGTCAACCTTGTCTGTAGGAAATCTTAGACCACGCCTATTGACTCGCGTTTTCACGCCAACGTTGAAAACCACTTGTGGCCCCGTCGCCGTCGTGAATAACATTCGCCGAATCCGGGATACAGCCGTTTCTCAGCCATTCTGGACCCCAACTGCGCGGGACGCCCGACTCCAGGCAATCCCGCAGGCCGAAAGCCACTCGCTTCTTATCTCGCATCGCTGTTTCATGACAACGCCTCCCGGCAGTCTCTCCGGTGCGTTCCCACCGGTTCTCCGCTGGTGATGCGGCTGCAAAGGGTGACTCGGTCAGGTACCGTGAATCCGGCCGCGTCTCCGCTTGAAACCGACCTGGGGCGGCCGGAACGCCCCGCAAAAAAAATGCACAGGTAGCGTATCTGGTAACCCTACATTTCGGGTCCCCGCGCTCTCTCTCGTGATAAACCTCGGCGACAACGCCTCAAACCCGTGGGACACTGAATGTGAGAGATGAGCCGCGCGGAGGGCAGAAGTGAGCACACTGTCGAACAGGAACACGGAGTTTTCTGGAACTCTCAAGAAATTGAGAGCCCAGTCGGGAAAGAGTCGTTACCGGCTGGCCCACTACAGTGGTCTCGACGAGGCCTACGTCGGGAGGCTGGAATCCGGTGAGCGCCAGAATCCGTCGAGGGACACGGTGATGAAGCTGGCGCTCGCCCTGGTGGCCGAGTCGACCACGGTATCCATCCACGACGTCAACCAGCTGCTTCTGGCAGGAGGCTATGCGCCGCTCAGGGGGCGTGGCGAGGCCCTCGCCGTCGACTGACCCGGGGCTCGGTTTACCGCTCGGTCGGGGACCGTTTGCGCCGCGACCGCTCACCCCGGGAAGACCCGTGTGCATTGGGGTACACTCTCCCTTTCGGATATTCGGGGTTGAACCCGTGCCGGAACCGCCTGGCACCCTGCACGTCGAACCTGTCAAGAGGCGAGAAACCCTCGCTCCTCAGGGCTGCCATCCGGCTTGCAATGTGGACGTAATTTTCAACCATCACCAGGGTCGTGTGCCCAAGATTTAGTTTGAGCAGGAATACGTCACCACCATTCAGCAGGAATTGGGTGGCGTAGGTGTGCCTCAGGAGGTGGGGATGCAGCCTGGGCACCCCGGCGGTCTTGGAGAGCCTCTCCGTGAGTGAGCGCAAGGCCGAGGGCGACATGGGGAACCCGTCGATGGACAGGAAGAAGATATTCATTTCCGGGCGTACCGGCTGAACCCGGAAATGAAAGGCATAGTGAATGAGCCACCGCTGGCAGGTTGCGCCGAAGGCCACGATGCGTTCCTTGTTGCCTTTGCCCAAGACCTTGATGTACCTGTCCTCTAGATGGACATCCTCGTATTTCATGGTCACGACCTCGGAGAGCCGAAGCCCGGTGTCCAACATCAGGGAGTATATGGCGGTGTTCCGCGCTCCCAGCAGGGTCTTCGGATTGATGCTGGTGAACATCCTCTTGATCTCGTCAGGCGTCAGGGGCTCGATCACCTTCTCGGTGACTTTGGGGGGCCTCAAGTCCTTGAGCCGGTGGTCTTCGGTATACCCCTGGCGGTGGAGCCATGCGAAGAATGCCCGGATGGCTCTCACCCGGTTGTTCACCGTATGGCTTGAGGCGTCTCCCCACAGTCCTTTCCTCGTCTGAAGATGGAGAATGAACTCCCTGACTTCCTCCTCCCAGATGTGGTCCAGGCTGGTGGGAAGTCCCTCACCCTCAAGCCAATCGTGAAATAGCGTAAGGACCTCGTTGTACCACTCCACCGTCCTCCCGGACTTGCCCTCCGACCGGTTGTGGACCTCGAAGTGCCGGGCCAGTGTTGAAAGCTCCGGTTGGTTTCTGTTCACGCCACGTCTCCGTACTCTCCGTGTACTTGCCATGGTAGGTACTTGCCTCCTCGTTCGATAGTGTCCGGGAGACAAGCAAACGGGCCGGTGCCGCGGGACCGAAAAAAGGCAGCGTATCGGATAGGCGGTTTGGGCAAAGAAAAAGCCGCCAGGATGGCGGCCTTACGCGCTCGATTTGAGCCTATTTGTAGCTGAATTGGCGTCCCAGGCAGGATTCGAACCCGCGACCCGCTGCTTAGAAGGCAGCCGCTCTATCCACTGAGCTACTGGGACTTGGGCGTTAAATAAGTGTGAGGTTTCCGCTTGTTCGGTACTCTCGGTCCTACGGTTGGCCCGCGCCTCGATGTTACGGACGCTACAGCGTGATTATATCAGAAGGTTTCAGGCGTCGAGCGTAGCGTCTCCCCATAAAGGAGCCCCAGCGGCGACTGAAGGGAGGACCAGTCGCCTTCGGCTAATGTTGGACCATCTAGAGGAACGAAAATAAGGGGCAGGCCGATACTGCCCTCAGTCTCCTGCAACCGGCGCCGGGATAGCAGAGGCGGTTGCACGCTCCGCCAAGGCATGCTCCTGGCGTGTCTTTCATAGGCTTCGTTCCTGACGGTGAAGCGCACCAGGAAGGCCAGGGGCGCGACGAGGGCCACGCCCACGCCCAGAATTAGCGGCGCCTGTTCCGTATTAAGGCTTTCCACCCGGAACAGGAACCCAGTGGCCACCGCTCCGGCATTGCCGCCAGCACCCACGATGCCGGCTACCGATCCCAGAGCATTCCGGTTGATGAAGGGCGCCACGGAATAGGTGGCCCCCTCGGACATCTGGACGAAGAGGCTGAAGAAAATCATGGCCCCGACCGCTAGGAAGAGGGAGGCCATCTGCGAGAACAGTACTAGGGCCAGCCCTTCCAACAGCAACACGTATCCCATGAACATCGCCCGGCCCCTCAGGCCGAACTTGATCCCAGCTTTGTCGCCAAACACCCCACCCAAGGTTCGGGCGAAGATGTTCATCATGCCAAACAGGCAGGCTATCAATCCAGCTACGCCAATGCTCAACCCAAACCTATCGTGGTAATACAGGGCCGCCACGTTGTTAATGGTAAGCTCAATCCCAAAACACGCGCCGTAGATGATGAAGAGCGCCCAGACCCGATGGTTCTTGGCTGCCGCCAAGAAGGAACCGTTGACTGAAGAAGACGGCGCCATTTCCCCGGCCAACCTGAGCTGCCGGTAATTGCCTTTGGAAACATCCTGGGTCAGAAAGTAGTAGGCAATTCCGGTGAAAAACAGGGCCACCCCGAGAACAACCATTGCCACCCGCCTTCCGGCGGCTTCGTTGACCCTAAGCATTATCACCGCTACCACGACCAGGGGCATCACCATCTGGGTGATGCCGCCGCCCAGGTTTCCCCATCCGGCGGTGGTGGCGTTGGCCGTACCCACCACGTTGGGGGCGAACATCACCGAGGTGTGGTACTGGGTGATTACCGAGGTGTGGTACTTGGGTGATTACAAAGGAAACGCCAACGATGCCGATGATTAGGCGGAAGAGCAGAAAGCTCTCATAACTCTGGGCCAAGCCGATGCACATCACAGGGATGTAGCCAATGACCAGCAAGGCTGAATAGGCCAGGCGAGGGCCCCCCGGTCGCACAGCCAACCGATTATCAAGCGCGCCACGATGGTGATAGCTACTGAAGCAATAATGGTATTGCCAATCTGGGGCTTGGTCAGTTCCAAGTCGTCGCGCACCAAGGCCATCAGCGGCGCGATGCCAAACCAACCAAAGAAGGCCAGGAAGATGTCCACGGCGTCGACCATTTCGCCGTCGATTCTGGTCCTCTTACTCAACAAGCCATTGTCGGCCATGGTGTGGTTGCCGCAGGCGTTGGGACACCCCGACCAGTGCATGGTGAAGGGGTCTGTGGGTCCTAGCCGCTGCTCCAGAATCCGAGCGGTCTTGAAGGCCAGGCCTTCGGTGTCGATGAGGGCGAAGTGGCGGTAGTCGTTACCGGTGCAGCTAACCAGGCCCCGAACGACCTCCGACGGGTCGGACCGGAATTCCCGCAGCAGAGGTTCCGCTCTCAGGGCGTCAACCGCTGAATCGGGCACGTTGTGAATAATCAGGTTCTGCGCCGGGGTCAACCTGATCTTGCCATTGCCGTAGGCATCGGCCAAACGGGCTACTTCCAGCAACTAGCCGGCGCTCACCCGGCCCGCCGGCACTGCCAGTCCCAGCCAATTTAGGCCGGGCTGCTTCTGAGGAAATATGCCCACGTGGTCGCCGTGGGCCTCGCGTACCAAGTCTTGACCCGCGGGAGGCAGGGCGCCGCCGAATTTCCGCTCCAGTTCCTGGCGGAGTGTTTCCCCTCCCCACTCATCCACGAGGATAGCCAGCCGCGCCTTGTTGCGGGCCTCCCGTGGTCCGTGGTCAAGGGACATGAGGGTAATAAGGCTGCAAACGGTGGCGGCAATCCCCGAGGTTACGAAAACATCTGGGGGGAAGCCGCCCGGAATCCTCCGGAGCCCTTCTTGCCGCCAACGGCTACGTTGAACCCATTGATCTCCGATCCATCCTCAATTCTGATGGCCGCGGTCAGCGCGATGTCCTGAGTGACGGCGTGGGTGCAGGTATCCAGGCAGCCAGTAATGGTGACGTTAAATTTGCGGGGCAGGTTGGTATAAGCCTTGTCTCCCAGGAAAATGTCAGTGTATTCCTCGACGACCGGGGAGGCGTCCAACAGCTCATTGGGTGTGAGTCCGGCTAGCGGGCAGGCCACCACGTTCCTGATGTTGTCCATTCCCGTCTGCAAAGAGACCAGTCACACTTCTTCCAGGCGGTCCCATATCTGCTGAACGTGGTCGAGGGTGAACCAGCGTAGCTGTATCTGCTGCCGCGTGCTTAGGTCAACAAACCCCGTCCCGTACTCCTGTCCAATGTGCGCCGGGGCGCGCAATTGGGCCGAGTTGCTCTTGCCGTTGGAGATGCGGACTCGCATCATAAAGTGGCCCGGTATCTGGCGGCGGAAGAACACGCCCAACCACTTTAGGTGTTCTCTATCACCCTCGGAAATACCTTCCCAACCCTCCCGGGCATAGCGGGGCAGGTCGTCCACTGCGTTCAGGCCGTCCTTCTCTTTCTTGTACTCTTCTATCTTGTTCAAGGTGGCTCCCGATGAGTGAAGTAATTTCGCTAATGTCCCTTATTGGCTAGCCTCCTCAGTCGGCCCCGGCAAGGCTAGTTCAAGGAGGGTCAGAGCAAGCGCGGGGGAACTGTCGGCCACGAGGGCGCTGAGGGCGTCGTCCAGGACCGCCTGCACTTGGCCCTTGCGGGTCCCGCAACCGCTGCCTGGCCGGGTGGCCTCGCACACCGCCTTGAAGATGTCCTGGCCGTTCTGCACAGCCTCGGCTATTCGTCCCTTGAACACCCCGTTGCAGGCGCGAATCTGGGCCGTGGCCGGCAGGTCGGCGGGGTCCATCACCTTGGCCGCGGCGGAGGTGGGAACAGGAGCTCCGCCCGGTTCCGCGGCAGTACCTGCCCTCAATCAAAACTCTGGAGCACTCCGGGAGTCGCCATGCCGTCGCCCAACAGGATTGCCCCAGCCAGGCGTCCCTCCCGGATGATGGGCTTCTTGTAGACGCCCCGGCTGGGCTCGCTGTAGTGCACCAGCTCATCTTCTTCCGAGAGAGGTTCGTTATCCCCCATGACCGCCAGCTCCACCCCCATGACCTTCAGCTTGGTGGAGACCTTCGCGCCCCGAAAAGTTGCGTCGGGGTTCTCCTCGGTCAACCGCCGGGCCAATATTTCCGCCTGGTCCCACAGGGGAGCCACCACGCCGTAGAGCTGCCTCCGGTGCTGGGCGCATTCCCCGATGGCGTAGACGTCCGGATTGTTACGGCAGGACAGGTCATCCTTGACGATGATGCCGTGTTGCACCTGTAGTCCGGCCTGTTTGGCCAGGTCCACGTTGGGCCGCACGCCCGCCGCCACAACCACCATGTCGCAGTCCAGGGGGGCTCCCTCCCGGAAAGCCAGTCCGCTCACCCGTTGGTTCCCCAAGCACGTTGACGGTCCAACGCTCCAGGTGAATGATCACTCCCAGGTCCTCCATGGTGGACTTGAGCATCCTGCCGGATTCCCGGTCGAGCTGGGTGTCCATCAGATAAGGGTTGATGTGTACTACGTGGACTTCCAAGCCCCGGGCCAACAGGCCCCGTGCCGCCTCCAGCCCCAACAGGCATCCGCCGATTACGGTTACCTTGCGGGCGGTGCCCGCGTAGTCGGTCAGCTTGCGGCAGTCCTCCAGAGTACGGAAAGCGAATACTCCTTCCTTCAACTCTCCGTCGTCGTCGTATAGGTCGCCCAGCGGGGGGATGTAAGGAGTACTGCCGGTGGCGATGACCAGCTTGTCGTAGGACTCCGAGATGCCGGCGGCGGCGTAGACGGCCTTACTGATGCGATCGATCCAACCCGCTCGCACACCGGCGTGGAGTTTTGCGCCGTTTCGCTCATACCAGGAAACGAGATTGATGAAGATGTCGTCGGGGTCGTGGGAGCCGACCAGAACGTTGGAAAGCAGGATACGGTTGTAGTTCCCACAAGGCTCGTCGCCGAACATCGTGATGTCGAAGCGGTCGGCGCCACCTCTGGCCAGCGTCTCCTCCACGAATCTGGCTCCCGCCATGCTATTGCCGATTACAACCAACTTCTGCTTTTCCACGGTCGATTACCTCAACTATTGCCGCACCCGCTCGATGCGGACGGCACAGACCTTGAACTCGGGCATACGGCTGGTGGGGTCCAACGCCGGATTGGTCAAGCGGTTGGCCGATTGGCTCCCTCCCCAGTGGAAGGACGTGAACAGAGTATCCGGGCGGATTCCCGGGGGAATCTTTTCCCAAAAATTGGCCGATCCCCAGGGCGTGGTCAGCGTCACCCGGTCGCCGTCTTCCAGCCGGTGTTGGCTACCAGTCGTGCCGTGCATCTACACATGGGCCTCGGGGACCATCTCCGCCAGTTGGGTCACCCGACGGGTCTGGGCGCCGGATTGGTAGTGGGCCAGCGTCCTTCCGGTGGTCAGGTATAGGGGATAGTCTTTGTCCGGTTCCTCGGCGGGCCCATGGAAACCCACTGGGTGAAACCTGGCTTTACCGCTGGCAATGGGAACCCGTCCTGGAACATCCGAGGGGTAGCCGGGTGGTCTTCCGAGGGGCAGGGCCAGAACCCGCCGTGGCTTTCTTCGATCTTCCGGTAGCTAATCCCGGAGTAGTCTGCCGCACTACCGGTGCTGGCCCGGCCCAGTTCTACGAACACTCCCTCAGGGCTGCCGTAGACGAAATAGGTGCCCTGGCCGAAGCGGCCCGCCAACTCGCAGATGAGGTCAAGGTCGGTGGACACTCCTGGGGGCGGTGCGAGGGCGGCCCGCCGCCGAATTACCAGGCCTTCCAGGTTGGTCATGGTACCCTCTTCCTCGGCCCACTGGGCCGTCGGAAGTACCACGTCGGCCAATCGGGCAGTCTCCGAAAGAAGGAAGTCGGCCACCACCAGGAAGTCCAGGGCTTGTAGCCGCTGTTCCACATGTTGGGCGTTGGGGGCTGAAATCACTAAGTTGGACCCCAACACAAGCTGCGCCTTAATTGCGCCTTCCTCGCCGAGGCTGTCCAACATCTCGTAGGCCGACTTGCCTGGACCGGGCAGATACTCCGGGGGCACCCCCCAAACGGCGGCAACATGCTTCCGCGCCATTGGGTCGGTAATCAGCCGGTACCCGGGGAGCTGGTCCGCCTTTTGGCCGGGTTTCCTTCTCCCCCCTGGCCGTTTCCCTGCCCGGTGAGGCAGCCGTAGCCGGAGTGGGGCCGGCCCACCTTACCCAGGGCCAAGGCGATGTTGATAAGGGACAGAACATTATTGACCCCGTTGGACTGCGGCTCGGCCCCCCGTCCGGTCAAAACCATTGCTGACTAGGCCAGGCCCAACATACGGGCGGCCTGCACCAGTTGCGCCTCGGGCACGCCGGTAATCCGCTCCACCCGCTCGGGCCAGAAGGCGGCCATCAGGCTTCTCACCTGCTCAAAACCCTCCGTGGGTTCCCGTATATAATCGGTGTCAATCAGGCCATCACGTATCAGGACATGCAGCGGTCCGTTGGCCAGGGCCGAGTCGGTGCCTGGAGTGAGGGCTAGGTGCAGATGGGCGGCGTCGGAGGTGGGGGAACGGCGGGGGTCCACCACAATGAGTTGCCCGCCGTTGTTTCGGTTCTCCTCGAAGTATTGCATGATTGGCGGCAAGGTCTCGGCAATGTTCCCCCAACCAAAAGGACTAACTGGGCTTGGGGAATGTCCTCCAAAGGGAAGGGAGGGCCCCGGTCCATTCCGAAGGCGCGAATGCTGGCCGCCGCCGCCGAGGACATACAGAAGCGTCCGTTGTAGTCGATATTGGCGGTGCCCAGGGCGACTCGGGCGAACTTGCCCAGCAGGCACGCCTTCTCGTTGGTCAGCGACCCGCCGCCGAAGACGCCCACGGCATCTCGTCCGTGGCTGGACTGGGCCAGATGGAAGGCGTCCACCACCCGGGAAAGGGCTTCATCCCAACTCGCCGGGGCCAGCTCTCCGGCCTGATTGCCCACCAACGGGGTCAGCAGAGGTTCCGGGTGGGGGAGGGTCTCAGCCGAGGTCCAACCCTCGCTGCAAAGGGCGCCCTTGTTGACGGGAAAAACTGGGTCTGCCTTGACCTGGGTTTCCCCAGGCGGGCCCGCCAACCGCATACCGCACTGAAAGGCGCAGTAAGGACAGTGGGTTAGTGTGGATGAATTGTCTGTATTTGGCTGCATCGGCTGGTTGCAATATCTCGTCTGAGTGACAACCACCAGATTAGACGCGGGGTTTTACAAGGAAATGACAAACGTGTAAATATTCCTGGAAACCCTGTGTTAACGGGGTGTAAGGGGTGTGCCTTTAATCCGCGTTAGCGTCCTCCAAGTCATGAGAGATGGAGCAATCACATCCTCTCTAACTTTGTGTTGACTGGGTCGCGGGACAGATTCCTTGAGGAAGGTATTGAGGTAGAGTGGTTCGCGTTGGAGGGGGTGGTGCGGGACAGTAGGGATTGGGGTCCCGGGCAGGATGCGAACCCGCGACCCGGTGCTTATAAGGCAGCCGCTGTGTCCACCTGAGCTATTGGGACGCACTGTGGACACTCTAATCATATCAAACGAGAAATGTACGATAGGCTGTCCGGCTATTCCCGATATAGAAGCCACGCACCGTCGGATTGACCGGAGCCCAACTTCGCGTGCGGTCTCGACAGTGTCCCATGAGGCCAGGTATAATTAGCAGCTACACGGGGACGCGCGGGTTCGACAGGAGCGTTCTACAGTGGATTGCAGGCCGAGATGCCATCTCTCTCGTTAAACAGGTGGCAAACAACAACTGACAACCGTGAATTCGCACTAGCCGCCTAACCGTGGCTACGTCCGCTCCCTGTTAGTCCCGGAAGTGGGGATGCGGGCGCCAAAGCTCCGGGATGCTGCTCCCCTGACGCCGATAGGGCGGGGCTCAAGATTATCGGCTGGCCCTTGCGAGATTTAGCCGGCGAAAGCTGGCAGGGGCGACAACAAAGCGCCGGATAAGCCTGTAGCACATCCTCCTGCGGCACCTTCTGGACGGGGAGTTCGACTCTCCCCCGTCTCCACCATCCCCACTGAAACCATATCTACCTTGGCGTCAACCGCCACATGAAGCCATCGCTAAAACGACGGTAAGCAACCCCTTCCTCGGCCCATCACCGACCACTTTGTGTCTCTCGAGGTTCAGTTAAATCCGGTTTAGCTTAACCTGCGGGACCCGATTGCGGCGGGACATAGATGCGAGGGTCCACAGGGCACTAAAGTTATTGCTGCCTACTCCTAGGACGAAGTCCGGCATCTGATCGGCATGGCACGTGAAGGGCAGAGGCAATTGACCGTGGTCCTCCTACGCGGAGCCTATCCGGAGTAGCATCCTAATCACCTACCGGCATACTTCCTCTGCCTGTATTTCCGCAAGCCGGTCCCCGTTGCTGAATTGCGGCGACTGTTAGACAGGCTCTCAGCTCTTGACGGTTAAGGTGTCGACGTCGATGCTTTCCGCCACTCGCGCTCGGCTTGGGGTGAGGTCTTGGCGCTTTTCCCGGATGCCGTGCCCTTACGGTCTACACCAACTTTTAATATTGCCGCTTTCGTCGCGACTCCCAGTGAAAGCGTCCTGTCGTATGCTATCAATCTCCGAATCCTGCCTTGACAACCCGGTCTCCCAAGCTACAATTGCCTCGAAACCCCAGTAATTTGGTCAATAAGGAGAAACTGCAATGCCCTTCTACGAGAGAGGCGATGTCCGCATCCATTACGAAGAGGTCGGCTCCGGCTTCCCGCTCCTGGCCACGCCGGGCGGCGGCCTGAACTCCATAGCCGACGGCTGGCCGCGGCAAGTATTCAACGCCATGGAAGTGTTCAAGGACGACTTCCGGTGCATCACCATGGACCAACGCAACGCCATTGGCGGAGAGTCCACCGGGCCTGTCCAGGTCGAAGACCCCTGGGGCGCTTTCGCCGACGATCAACTCGGACTGATGGACCATCTCGGCATCCAGGAGTTCTTCTTTATTGGCTACTGCATAGGCGGCCCATTCGCTCTTAAGCTCATTGACCGGGCTCCTGAACGGGTCCTAGGCGCTGTCTTCTGCCAACCCGTGGGTCACAATACCGAGTTTCCCGACTCTATGTACGACTCCGGGCACGACTCCTGGGGACCCGAGCTGATCTCGCGCCGCCCGGGGCTCACAATGGAGACCATCGCACAGTACCTGCACAACCTCTACCGGGTGCAGCCCGACTTCATGTACAGCGTGTCGCGAGACTTCGCGCGCTCATGCCAGACTCCCATGCTGGTCATGCCCGACAATACGCCTTCCCACTCCCTGGAGGCAGCAATGGACCTGGCGGAGTTGGCTCCCAAGGCCGAGGTTACGGCCTATCCGTGGAAAGAAGACCAGGAGCTGTTCGCCAAGACCATCATCCAGGTCCGCGAATTCCTTAAGTCGCATCAACCCGCCACAGCCACCCGCTGACACGGTTGGGTAATGTGTCCAGGTACCAGGGCGGCGGGGTCAAACTCTGTGGGATCTCGTTTTTCTTATCGCTGAGAAAAACTGATTTGGCCATAGGGTTCGGGGAACCGGCCGCCCTGGCCGCTCTAGCGGGCCCAAGGGAAACGGGGCATCGACAAGGGTTAGTTTTACATATTTCAACGAAGGTTTAGGCATTCATGCCCCAGGAAATGGGCGCTCGGCCATGAATTAGCAATGCATGTTATAATCGAGACTAAAACTGACAAACGGGATATAGCTTGCAGCGGCGGGCCGAAGGCCGATGCTCGCGGTTTGGTTACCTCCTCTGCTTAATTCCTTTTCCCGAACCATGTCCCTGCTCGGGTGAAAGGTCTCTCGGGGAATCTGCCCATAGCAGTTCCAGCCGTAATGAGGACGCTCCAGATCGGAACTCTCCAACCGCGTTTGCGAGTCTGTCCAGGATCTCGGAAGAGTCCTGGACAGTTTCTTCCGAATGAGCGAGCGCCTGCGGAGGGGTAGGCTTGGAGTAATGTTGCTAACTCCTTCGCGTCGGCAACATCCGCGGTATCTTCTGTGGTTTGCCATTGATCGATCTCCGAACTCAAGTTTGCTGGATTGGTTACGGTTCGGCGGGGACTTGAGGCGTTGTCTCGTGCAATTTGTTCGCCCCTAAGAGTCGGAGCCGTCCCGCTTCAGCCCCTTCAAAATATCTCGGGCTTCGGTCAACAGACTGCGTTTGACGCTGGTCTTAGCTTGATCCGCGAGGTTTGAGCCGATGAGTCCGTTCGCCGATTTGGGTTTTGGCCATGGCCTCGCCCATGGTCCGCCAACTCCAGTCCAGGTTGTAAGTTCTAGGGTACGTTCCAGAACCATCTGCCATGGGTACAGGAGCATGTCGGCGGCTGACTACTCCTGCAAGCCTAAATGGTCGTGGTGCCGGAGCGAATACGCGTCGAATCCGGTTCATTCCACTAGCTAAAGATAAGCAGCACATGGAAGATGCCGTTGGCCCAGGTCGGCCTTGCCTCATTCCAGAGCCAACTGTGAGGCCGATTCCGAGTCTAAACGCCCGGTCTACTCTATGGCGTGCACCTTACCGTCGCTGGACCGGACGTAAAGGCGGTCGTCGGCGAAAATCGGCGCAACATCTATGGCTGCGCCCAAAGAAAGCTGCCACACGACATTCCCTGTGTGTCGGTCAAGGGAATAGAAGACGCCGTTCTCATCCCCGAAGTATACGCGGTCGCCCAGGGTTACCGGTGACCCCAGGATTCCCATGCCGGCCTGGAACCGCCATAGTTTGTCGCCCTTGAGGGCATCCGCTGCATAGAAGTTGCCTTCGGAATCGCCAACGTAGAATGCGTCCGTATTAACCGCGGGGGCGGCGACAATTCCCGCGGATTTGACGGTGGAGAAGCGCCACATCCCTCCCTTTTGGGCTGGCGGCCGTGGTATTCCTGGCATCCTCCAGACCCAGAACTGGGACCACACTGTCTTAATTTGGTACTGACCAGGTATCTCTCGGGCGCCAGCGTCAACGGCGTAGAGTTGGCCCCCACTTGCGAAGTACGCCAGCCCGTTCCCGATCACAGGAGCGGATGATGCGGGATCGGATGTGCGAAATCTGAGGAGCTCCTGGCCGGTTCTTGCATTTAGGATGTGGAGGTTCCCTTCGCTATCACCGGCAAAGAGCTTTCCGTCATATATGGCAACCGACGAGCGTACGGTCCCCTCAATCTCCTCTTTCCAGATTACATCGCCGTCTGAAGCATCGAGGGCGTAAATAAATTGGTCTGCTGCGCCGAAATACACTATGCCATCGCTCACCAAGGGCGACGTGGTAACCGGGCCTTGCGCGCTAAATGCCCAGCGGATTTCACCTGATCTCCGGTCGAGAGCTAGAAGCCGGTGGTCCTGCAGACCAACGTAAAGAAGCGTCCCCGCCACCGCCAAGGAGTGCTGTATCGGGCCGCTAGTTTGCAACTCCCAGATGGGCCCTCCTGTTTCCGTGTCCAAGGCCAGGACTTTGAAGTTGCCCCCGATGTAGATCACCCCGCCGGCCACCGTGGGCGGCGAACGGGTAGGCTGGCCCAGGTCCTGGGTCCACAAAAGTGTCCCCAAGGGATGCCGGCTAATATTTGGTAGATTCCTGGTGAGCTGGAGGTCTCGCCCCCCCATGGACCAGTCACCAGGCATCGAGTCGGAGGTGGCCTGCGTAGCTGGCCTATGAAACAATAGAACAACAGGATCGGGCAGAAACGGGTAATTGGCCCATACAATATAACCCAGCAGCCCTAGCAACACGGCATACACGGCCAGGCGCCGACCCGTAATCCACTTCCGTCTTCGGCCTGCCTCTGCCCAATGGGGCAGGACTACTGAGTAGCGACCACAGGCCCAGCAGGCGTGCCCGGCCACCTGCTCCTCTGCCCCGCACCAATCACATGTGACCAGGTTAACGGGCCCGGGTTTTTCCTTATCTAGACGCCTCATTGGCCGAAGGTTATCGCGTTTGCGTGCACGGGCACAGACGATGAAGGTCGATGAGGTAACTAACGAGGATGAATTGATCGGGAATGACGGCGGAGCCCGTCACCCGGGGTCTAACCACGCGCTCAGTAAAGGTGGCAAGATACCAAATGCCCCGGGGACACTTCCTGGTGCACCGGCATCTCCACCGAACACTTGTCCATGGCGAAGGGGCACCGGGGATGGAACCGACATCCGCTGGGTGGATCGATGGGAGAAGGGACCTCTCCGGTCAACACAATGTCCTCCTGAACCAAATCTGGGTGCGACGGCAAGGCTGCTGAAAAAAGGCCTTTCGTGTACGGGTGCAAGGGATTCTGGTAGAGTTCCTCGGTCTCCGCATGCTCTACGATCTGCCCAAGATACATGACTGCAGTCTCATGCGCCATGTACCGAACAGTGGCCAGATTGTGAGCAATCAGGAGATAAGCAACGTTGTACTGTCCCTGAAGGTCCTTCAGCAAGTTCATCACCTGGGCGCGTATCGACACGTCCAACGCCGACACCGGCTCGTCCAAGATGATCAGTTTAGGATAGGACGCCAGAGCGCTGGCTACGGCAATTCGCTGCCGCTGACCGCCGCTGAACTCGTGGGGATAGTTTTTGGCCTGTTCGGGATGCAGCCCAACTTGTTCCAAAACCTCGGCTACGCGCTCCCGCACCTCACCCCGAGATATTTCACGGTTGACGGTCAAAGACTCGGCCACGATGTCTCTGACCCGCATACGGGGACTCAACGAGGACCACGGGTCTTGGAATACGGCCTGCACCGTAGTCCGAAAATTCTTCAATTCCTGCCCTTTGAAAGTCTGTATATCCCGTCCATCCAACAGTATCTGGCCCTCAGTGGGCTCTTCAAGTCTTAGGATAAGTTTGCTTGTCGTGGTCTTACCGCACCCAGATTCTCCCACCAATCCTAGCGTTTCCCCTTGCTTGATGGAAAAGTTGATACCATCCACCGCCTGAACCTGGCCGACGGTCTTCATCAAGACCAGCCCTTCGGTCACCGGAAAATACTTCTTGAGGTCCTTAACCCAGAGCAGAGGCTCCTCTACCATGACGGGTCAAGCCTCCAACAGTCGGCGCTATGACCTTCCTTCACCGAATAGGAAGGCGGGTGCTCTCCAATGCAGCGGTCCCGGGCATATTGGCAGCGGTCGGCGAACCTACATCCCACCGGCAGGTCCCACAGCAACGGTGGTTGTCCTTCGATAGAGTACAGTCGATCTACTCGCTCCTCTAGCTTTGGCACGGACTCAATCAAAGCCTGAGTGTACGGATGTGAGGCATTGTTAAAAAGGTCCCTCACGCCGCCCTGCTCCACTATTCGGCCAGCGTACATCACGGCCACTCGATCACACATTCGGGCCACCACGCCGAAATCGTGGGTAATGAATATAATCGCCAGCCCGGTGCTTGCCTGGAGTTCTTTCAACAATCTCAGGTACTGGAGTTGAATGGTTACGTCTAAGGCAGTAGTAGGCTCGTCCGCTATGATAACGCCGGGCTCCAGGGCCATCGCGATCGCACCGACGACTCGCTGCTTCATCCCACCGCTCATCTGGTGGGGGAAGTCTTCCAGACGCCGCTCCGGAGCCGCGACGTTGACCCTGCGGAGGGCTTCTATGGCTCTCCGAATTAGATTTCTTTTTGATTCGCTGCGCGCCAGGCTTAGGGATTCTATCAGTTGGTTTCCGATGGTAAACACGGGATTGAGCGAAGTCTGGGGATCCTGCAGAATCATAGAGATCTGCCGACCCCGGATATGGCGCATCTCTTCATCCGATTTCTGTAGCAGGTCCTCCCCGTTTAGCAAGATCTCCCCGCCCACAATGCGGCCGGCAGGCTTAGGGACCAAGCGCAACAGAGAAAGTGCGGTCATGGTCTTGCCGCACCCCGACTCCCCCACGATACCCAATGTTTCACCCTGACGAAGCTTGAAGGAAACCCCGTCCACCGCCTTCACCTCGGCGGTACGGGTGAAAAAGTAAGTGCGAAGGTCGTTGACCTCTAGGATGACGTCGCCCGTATCCACGGTCTTTGACCTAAATGTTCCGGAGTTTCGGGTCCAGCTTGTCCCGCAGCCAGTCCCCGAACAGGTTCATCGAGAGCACGGTGAGCAGAATCGCAAGGCCAGGAAAGAATGCGACCCACCAGGCGGTGACGACGAGTACGCGACCATCGGCTACCATCAGCCCCCAGGCCGGATTGGGCGGTGGAATACCCACGCCCAGAAAGCTGAGGGCGGCTTCGAAAAGGATGACCTGCCCTATCTCCAGCGTAGCCAATACGATGATGCTGTTCGCCACATTCGGGAAAACGTGGTGAATCATAATCCGCATGTCTGAAGCACCGGCTACCTTGGCCCGTGCTATGAAGTCCAATTCCCGGACCCGCAGGGTCTCCCCTCGTACCATGCGGGCATATCGGGCCCAGATGACAACGGAGATAATGATAATAACAGCAGTAAAGCCGGCGTCCATAACAGTTGCCAGCACCAGGGCCAGAAGGATGGAGGGCAGTGCCAGCTTCACGTCCACTAGCCGCATGATTAGGTGGTCGACAGTCCCACCAAAATATCCGGCGACTAAGCCCAGACTAACTCCTACGGATGCTCCAAGGAGAATGGACACCATTGCGACAGTCAACGAGATTCGGGCGCCGTGGATAATACGGCTCAACATGTCCCGGCCAATTTTGTCAGTGCCCAATATGTGGTCCCACGTGCCGCCGTCTAGCCACACCGGGGGTGTCAGGCGGTCGGGTATACTTCCGTGGATCGGATCATGGGGTGCGACTTGATTGGCAAAAATGCCTGGAATGACCAGGACGAGAATGAGAATGGCAATGGGTATTAGCGGGTACTGCCTGGCGGCTTTTAACGCACGGCCTGCGCGCCACCGCCCGAGAAGCTGGGTGTTAACAGCCACTGACTTTCTCACCTTTCCAGATGTTCGACATGTAGGCGTCCCGAGCTAATTACCACGCCTACCGGGACGCGGCTAGGACATTTAGCGCTGATCGATGAATGCAGGTAAGCTGTCGCTCAGGAATAGCGGATACGGGGGTCCAGGTAAGCGTAAAGGATGTCCGCGATCAAATTGGCCCCGATGTACAAAGTCGCGAAGAACAGCAGCACCGTCTGCACCACAAAATAGTCGCGGCCTTGCACGGCTTGTAAAGCCAACTGCCCAATCCCTGGCCAGAAGAACACGGTCTCCGTGATCACCGACCCGGTGAGCACCGACGCGCCAACCACCGCGAAATAGGTCAGCGGGGTGATCGCAGCGTTACGAAGGCAGTGCTTCCAAATTACCTTCCCTTCCCGGATCCCCTTGATGCGTGCTAGTTTGACATACTCGCTGTCCAGGACCTCCAGCATCGAAGAACGGACCAACCGCATGATCGCAGCCACGGGAAATATACCCAGTGTAATGGTAGGAAGAATAATGTGGCTTATACCCCCCTTACCCGAGGTGGGAAGCCAGCCCAAATTTACCGCGAAGATCCAAATCAGCACAATGGCCAGCCAAAAACCGGGAACCGACTGGCCAAGCAAGGCGATGATTTTACCAGCAAGGTCGGCTGGCGTATCCTTCTTCACCGCCGAGAGCACGCCAAGGGGCACCGCGATTATCACGCTGACTACCATCGCAAGACTGGCCAGTTGCAGTGTGGCGGGGAACCGTTGGGCTATCAGCTCTGCACTGGAAGTTCCTTCCCATCGGATGGACTGACCAAAGTCGCCGCGCGCCATATTGCCCATGTAGCTAAAGTACTGCACATGCAGGGGATCGTTGATTCCCCAGTATTCTTCCAGCTCCTCGATGGACTCTTTGGAGGCATCCTCGGGCAAGAGACCGGCATCCGCCGGGTTTCCACTTATGTGTATCAACAGGAAAACCACAACACTGATGATCCACAGTGCGATTAGTGAGTGAGCAAGCCTAATCAGTATGAAACGTTGCATTCGCTCTACTTCTGTATATCCGAGAGACTGATTAGGGGAAACCAACCCATCACGGTTGGTCCCCCCACTAAGTCAAGAGAACTGGCCAGGCGCTCTTTATTGTGTATCGGCCGCCTTTATCCACTCCATGTGAGTGAAGATTTGCCTACGATTCCCTGGAAAGACGTACTCGGAAACTACGTCCGGGTTCACCACAGCGGTACCGGGGAACCAGATCATGGGTAGTACTGGGAACCGCTCGAACAGATAGTCCCCCATCTCTTGCTCTTTGGCGTGCCTTGCCTCCTGGGTGGTGGCGCTGGTCAGCTCCAGATACCTTTCGCGGAGCCAATCGTTCTCATAGGCGTGGACAATTCCCTCCACCGGGTCGTAGTAGGTGCGGATCGTGAATTGGGGGTCCCGGTATGTCCCGGAGATGGCGATTACGTGCCCTTGGTATTCCTTGTTCCTCCGCCTATTCGAACTCTCGGCTCCGGTAATTTGAGTGTGCTCAACATCCAGCCCGATGGCCTGGAAGTAGAGGCCGATGGCCTCTCCCACCTGGACTTGCTCGGGCACGCTGGAGCTCGTACTCAGATTTACTCTCACCTTGAAACCGTTGGGGTATCCGGCTTCGGCGAGTAATTCCTTGGCCCTCGCCGGGTCATAGCCATACATCTCCTCCCACCTGGCGTCCCAATCTGGGTTCCAGCCCGGGAGCGTGCTGTGGAATCCCCAGACCTTGATCTCCTCGCCTACCCCGCCGAAGAGCTCTTCGTTGATCTCTTTTCGGTTGATCGCCTTGTTCATCGCTTGACGGACTTTCATAGCGTTCTCATTTTCCCCGACCCATGGGTCGGTTCCCATGATCTCCGGCGTGGTGTAGTATTGCCCGCCCAGCCACCACATGGATTGCACCGACGGAAGCACGCTGTTCCATTCCACCATGCCCCGGTCTACTGCCGTCTTCCGAAGGTCTCGTGGAAGGGCCACAAGATGAATTTCGCCCGCCAGAAGAGCGGCCAAACGGGTAGCCTCTTCGACTATGAATCTCTTTTCGAACTCTTCAAACTCTGCGGTGTGCCGCCAGTGGTCTTCGACTCGCTCCATCAGTAACGAGGTGGCGGGCACGCGGTTGACGTATTGGTATGCCCCGGTCCCAATGGGATGTTCTTGATAGCCCTCGATACCTTCCGCGTCCCACTGCGCTTTGCTGATCAAATTAGACGTCCCATGCCCTCCGTGGTTAAAGAAAATAACGGTGAAGCTGTCCGGCTTGGTCTGGTGTATCTTGACTTCAGTGTCACTAACAATCTCGACATCAGCGATCGTACTCTGGTAGGGAAACCTATCTTCCCCCCGGCCTCCCTCTCCCTCCGCTACCATCTCAAACATATGCTTTACGTCCCTGCTGGTGACGTTGCCCCAGTTACCATGGAAGGGAACATCATCGCGCAAGAGGAACGACCAAGTTAAACCGTCGGCAGTAGCAGACCATTCCTTGGCGATTTCCGGTATCAACTCACCGGTGCTACGTCTGACGCCGATCAAGTTTTCGTAGATGGTCCGCTTGTCAAACCCTACAGAAGGCGCCGCCCAAGGCAGGTTGGTCTCCAACCCTATTCCCCCTACGGTGGCTATCAGGCGCTTGGTGGTGCTGGTCACCTTTTCCGCCCGTACTTCCGCCGTAGGCGTAGCTATCGCCGTTGGAGGGACTGCCTGGAGGACCGCGGTAGGCGTCGCAGCCATACCTGGCTGCGCAAGGGTTGGTGGCGTGGTCGCGTCTGCCGACGCCATCCCCGTTGTAGCCTCCGGCTGGGTCTCAGGTGTGGCAGTGGCTGTTCCACTGCATGCAACGACCACCATCAGGAGCAGCATTACCGGAGTAAAAAATATTGCTCTAAGGTCCAATCGCGCCATTGTTATGCCCTCCTGTAGATATTGTCTCGAGAGTGCAGATTCATTACCCTGATATTTCTGCACAGAATCATAAAATTGTGGTATATGAAAGGGATTGAGTGCAACACGTCATGCCCGCCATCTACTGCATAGTGGCAAGACGAGATCGTCTGGTGCGTGAGTATACCACCTGAATTGTTGGTGTCAACAGATACGTAAATCCCGTACACACCCTATGCGGGACTTCGAGGATAGAGGCGGAAAAATATTCCGATTCAACCAGACCGGAGCGTCATGACCATGGGATATACACCATATCCGTTGGTAGATGGGACATGCGGAAACTCCTTGACCCGTTCCGCAGGTGTTGGCGCACCAGAGTAATGGCATCGGAAAAGTCGGGCGGATGTCGGTCATCCCAGGCAGCCGCTCGGGCAGGCACGGTTTCCTCGGACCCCAGGACGCGGCCGCGGGCTCGCCTAGCCCTCGTATACTGTCTTTCCCCCGACGATAGTCCGCTCCACGGGAATGTCCTTGATGGTCATGGGGTCCACTTGTGTGGGGTCGGCTCCCAACACCACCAGGTCGGCCAGCTTCCCCGTCTCGATGGAGCCCTTGGTGCGTTCCTCGAATGAGGCGTAGGCGCTGTGGCGCGTGTAAATGCGCAGGGCCTCTTCCACCGTGACCTTCTGGTTGGGCCCCCACTCGTTGCCCCGGCTGTCGGTCCGGGTGACGCAGCTTTGGATGCCCAGCAGCGGCTCGAAGGGACCGGGGGGATAGTCCGTCGCGCCAGTGGCCACCACCCCATAGTCGAGGAAGGACCGCTGCGCGAACATCCATTGCAGGCGCTCCTCGCCATAGAAGTGCATCTTCTCGCCGTGGTGGTATACGTAGGTGCAGAATGGAGTGGCGATCGTGCCCAGCCGGTGCATCTTGGTAAGTATCTCCGGGTTCACCAGGGTGCAGTGTTCCACCCGGTGCCGGGGGTTGGGCCGGGGGTCGGCCGCCTGGGCTTTCTCGTAGGCGTTCAGCACCATGTCGATGGTCAGGTCGCCGTTGGCGTGGATGCACACTTGGAACCCTGCCCGGTGCATCTCCATAACATTCTCTTCAATTTCCTCGGCGCTCATCGCCAGTATGCCGTGGTCGCAATCGCTGCCGACATAGGGCTCCGACAGATAGGCGGTGCGGGCGGCGATGGCTCCGTCAGCTACCATCTTAATGCCGCCCATACGCAGCATGTCATCTCCGAACCCGGTCTTGAGCCCGGCGTCCCGCAGCCCCTGGAAGTGCTGATGGTACATCAGGGCATAGACCCGCATCGACAGCTCTCCGGCGTCCCGCCCCTCCTGATATGTGACGAACTCATCCCGGACCACCCGGGCGTCGTGGACGCTGGTCAGCCCCGCCCGCGTCAGCATTCGGCAAATGGTGCGCAGCCCTTCCCGCCGGATTTCCGGCGTGTCCGAGGGGATGAGTCCGAAGCGCACCGGCTCGATGGCACGCTCATAGACCACCCCGTTCAGCTCGCCGGTATCCGGGTCCCGGCCCAGGCGTCCCCCGAAGGGATCAGGGGTATCCCGGGTAAAACCTGCTGCTTCCAGCGCCACGGTGTTCAGGTAGTAGATGTGCCCCGCACGGTGGGACACCATGATGGGATGGAAGGTGCTCACCGCGTCCAGGTCCTCACGGAAAAGGAAGCGGTTTTCCACCGTCTTGGTGTCGTCGAACTTGAAGCCCTGCACCCACTGCCCCGGGGCGGTGGTCTCCACTCGTTCCCTAAGCGCGGTCTGGATGGCCGTGATGGTTGGCAGGTCGCAGTCGGCGGCCATCACGTGACGGATGCCGCTGTTCAACACGTGGATATGCGCGTCAATGAAACCGGGCAGCACCGTCTTGCCGGTCAGGTCCAGGACCCTTGTGTTGGGACCAACCAGGTTGGTAAGCTCCGCGGCGCTGCCCACACCTATGAACTTGCCGTCCAGCATGGCTGCCGCCTGGGCGCGGGGCTGGCCTGGGTCCATGGTGATGATATTGGCGTTGCGGACGACCAGGTCCGCCTTTAACCACGTGCTTGTCATATCGGCACCCTGCCCAACAAACCGATGTTTGGAAGTGCTTGCTTAACCCGCAGCAACCCACTCTACAACACGTTCCCCGATCATTAGGGCGGTGGGATGGAGACCTCCGGACCTGGGAATCCTAGGCACGACCGACGAATCCGCCACCCACAGCCCGCTGACTCCCTTGACCCGGCAGTACTGATCGACCACCGCCATCGGGTCTGAATCGGGACCCATCTTGCAGGTACCGGACACGTGCCGGGAGGTCCCGACGGTCTGGCGTATCCACGTGTCGAAAGCGTCGTCGTCGGCTAGAACGTCATCTGTTGGTTGAATCCGGTAGTCGAAGACGTCCCTAAATGCGTCGGATTCCAGGAGCCTAAGCCCGAATCTCAGGCCCTCCCTCACCCTCCGGCTGTCGTCAGGATGATGGAGATATCGATAGTTAAAGGTCGGCTGTACGCCCGGGTCGGCAGACGCCAACCTGACGTATCCTGAACCTTCGGGCAACCCTAGAGTGCACGATATGCGGCCTGCGCGGTCAGGAGGAACGTCTCCGGTCAGGTACCTGGTCCGTATCCCCGGAACTCGCTCCGCCCGTGCGTCGACGACGGTGCTGGCTCTCAGCACCATGTCATTGACCTCGTTCCACCCTTCTGACGTGTAATGCAGACCAAAATGGGGCGACTCTTCGTCAGAAGTGAGAGTGATCCCGTCCTTAACCTTGAAGGTAATCTGTGCGCTAAGGTGATTCCAGAGGCTCTGGCCTACACCGGGCGCTTCTTGGACCAACGGTATTCCGAATTGCTCAAGTTGGTCCCTAGGGCCGATCCCCGATAACATGAGCAACTGGGGCGACCGGATGGCCCCCGCGCTCAGGACAACACGGTCTGCTTCGAGGGTAAAGACTTCGCCCCCGCTCTGTGCTTGCACGCCGACGGCCTTCGAACCTTCGAACAATACCTTCTGGACGTGGACCCCTCCCCTCACCGTGAGATTGAGCCTGTGGCGCATCGGATTGAGATGGGTTATGGCGGCGCTCATCCTCACGCCGTCCAGTTGGTTGGTGGCGGAGATGCCAAGGCCCGATGGGTTTGCGCCGTTCGTATCCTCGGTCGCGCCGTACCCCGCCCGCACACAGGCGGCATAGAAGGCATTTTGAACATCCGACATCTCGCCGGACTGCTTTCGTCTCACCGGCATCGGCCCTTCCGATCCATGGAAATCGTCCTGGATGTCCAGGTCATGCTCCATCTTTCTGTAGAAGGGCAATACCTTGTCATAAGACCATTCGTCGTTGCCGAGGGCAGACCAAGAGTCGAAGTCCTCTGGGAATCCCCTTTGCATCGCCTGACCGTTGATGGATGACCCCCCACCGATCACTTTCCCCTGGGCTACGTGAATCTCCCCTTGTTCGTCGGTGATTGTTCCCCTGAGGGCCCAGTTGTGTTCCGAGTCTGGGGATTCCGCGAATCTGGTCCCGCCGAACTTTATCTCATCCGGCAAGTTGGCGTAATCAGGGTAATCATTCCCGGCTTCTAACAACAGGACAGACGTATTCGGGTCTTCAGCTAATCTGCTGGCCAACACCGACCCAGCCGCTCCTCCTCCAACGACGATGACATCGTATTTCATGGTCCCTCCCTAAATCTCCATCTCTTGGATCAAACTGATTGCCATGAGGGGCATTATAACTAAGAAATGCCAATATTGGCTCGAATCGGCGGTGGTTCGAATTAGAGTCCCCGCGTCCCAGGACCGAGCCAAGTCCTTGGGCGCCTGACTTGTACGTCGTTCTCTCTTATGGAAGTATAGGGCGCCGACCCTGCACCGTCGGACTTGGCTTTGATCAATGTAGTTTCTATACTCACGGCGGAGGGAGTTGAATTAGAGATGGGCAAGTTGGTTGCTATAGGCGGAGGTCGAATGGCCGAGGGTGAAACGCTTGCCATCGACAGGGAGATCGTCTTACTCACCGGCAAGAGCCGTCCCCGGGCCCTGTTTGTCCCGACAGCAAGCAGCGACTCGCCTGAGCGATGGCAAACATTCCAAGAGGTATATGGATCACAGTTAGGCTGCGAGACCGGCGTGCTTTATCTGCTCGGGGTCCATCCGGCCATGATGGAGCTTGAAGACAAGATTCTCTCGTCCGACCTGATATACGTCGGCGGCGGAAACACGCTGAAGATGATGAGACGCTGGCGTAGGTTGGGGGTGGACAAGGTCCTGGAAGATGCATACCTGAGAGGGATCGTCCTCTCAGGGCTGAGCGCGGGATGTATCTGCTGGTTTAGCTGGGGTCATAGTGACTCCATGGCTTTTTACCATCCCGAAGACTGGAAGTACATCAGAGTGAAAGGGATGGGGCTAATCGACGCTTTTTGCTGTCCACACTTCGACAGTGAAGCCAACGGTGTCAAGCGGATGCAGGACTTTCAAGGGATGATGCGAAAGCGCCCAGATCTGGGGTTGGCTCTCGACGACGACTGTGCGATAGAAGTCGTCGATGATACCTACAGAGTGATTACCTCACAGCCTGATGCGGGGGCATACAAACTCCTCAAGCGGGCTGGAGAGTTGTCAACTCAGCGAATAGAGGAGAGAGAGGAATACCAGCCTATCGCAGATTTATTACAGAGGGGGCATGGATAGTGGGTAGAGGCGGCGGGAGGGTGCTTCTTCCCGGCTGGCCAGGGTCACACGCATGACCCTCCAAGGAGAAGTGAGTATGTCTATTGCAAAAGGTGTCATCCAGACTGTTGTTGGGAACGGGGAAGAGGGGTTTCAAGGCGACGGCGGTCCCGCCACTCAGGCCGCCTGCGAACTGCCGTACATGTGCGATTTCGATACCCAGGGGAACATGTTCGTTTGTATGGGCCGCACCCATCTCGTCCGCCGGGTCGCCGCCGAGAGCGGGGTTATCACGCGGCTTGCCGGCAGCGGGAAGTCTGACTACTCTGGCGACGGCGGGGACGCCCTTGAGGCCGGGTTCAACATGCCCTACGCCATCGCCGTCGACACGAATGGGGATATCTATCTGGCGGAACGGTTCAATTTCGTGGTCCGGAAAATAGACGGCAAAACGGGCATTGTGTCCACCGTCGCGGGCAATGGGGAAGAGGGTTACGGCGGCGATGGCGGACTCGGCTACCTGGCTATGATGCGGGAACCCAATGATGTGTTCCTGGATGGTAAGGGAGGGCTGTTGATCGCCGACATTCGGGACCAGCGCATCCGGCGTGTGGACTTGGCCACCGGCATTGTCACGACTTTTGCGGGCACCGGGGAAAAATCTCGGGACGGGGATGGCAAACGGGCCATTGAGGCCAGCCTCATGGGACCCCGGGGAGTGTGCATCGATAGGTTGGGAAATACCTACGTCTGTGAGCGGGAAGGCAATGGCGTGAGGAAGATTGACCCGGTGGGACTGCTAACCACCGTGGCGGGGGCGCAGGCGATAAGCGGGTATTCGGGTGACGGCGGTCTCGCGATGGACGCCACCTGGGGCGCGCCTAAAGCGATCCGCTGCGACGCCCAAAACAACATAATCGTGGTGGACACGGAGAACAACGCGGTGCGGCGTATAGACGCCAATACCGGTATCGTCAATACCATCGCCGGCGGTCACTGGGGTAATGACGGCGACGGAGGACCCGCCACCGAGGCGGGGTTGGCCCGGCCCCACGGCTGCGGCCTGGACGCCGCAGGCAACCTCTACATAGCCGACACGCACAACAATCGTGTGAGAGTGGTAGGGCTGTAGAAGCCGCGTTTCGACGAGTATGGATACGGTCTCCGCGCTGTCGAGGCCGCATGACTCCCAACATCGGGGCTCTATGCTCTGGGAGTCTAACCTTTATCCTCCCGCGGCCAGCAATATCGTTGGACCCTCGCGGCTGGGACCGCAGGGTCTTTGAGTATTCTCGGTCAAGGACCGCAAGGCTGATAGCCGTGCTGAGCCGCAATCTAGACGATCGAAAGCCTCTGCCCTCTATGATGAGGGAGCCATACGCTTCCGGCGTTTGACGGCGTCGCTCCGTGTTTGTACTATCGGCGTAATTGATGGCCGTCCATTCTCTGGATGTTCCCGGCAAGCAATGCAAATCTTGACGGTGGCCGCCGCCCCGGGAGGGCAGATATGAGGGATCCCCAGCTCACAAGGGCACCCGTCGCCAAGCAGGGCATTAGACGTATTGTCATAGACCGTGGCCGGTCGCAGTCTCCCACGTTCGGCGGGTTGTCCTTCGGCTCTGTCGGCCAGTATGAGAAACTCCGCGGCACCGCCTATGGCGAGATAGACCCCGGGGACCGGCGGATCGAGGTGATCACCGACATCGAATTGGCGCCGGTGAATGACCGAGGCATGGTCGAATATTCCATGGATATCTTCATCCTCAAGCCCATCAACCTTGGCCCGGGCAATCATCGCCTTCTTTACGATATTAACAACCGCGGCCAAATGCGAATGGGCTTTCTTAATGACGCGATCCCCACCAACGATCCAACGACCGCCGCGGACGCCGGAACGGGATTCATCATGGAGTTGGGGTACACTGTGTTATCCAATGGGTGGGACTGGGGTGCGAGAGGCTTCGACTCGATGAAGCTCTCCATCCCCGTAGTCAGCAATGGTGGTGATTCCATCACCGGTCCCTCCTACGAATATATTTCCTTCGACAATGACAACACTCTGAGCAGCGAACTGGCTTTCCCGGCAGCCTCAACGGATAAGGCCTTGGCGAAGCTAACTGTGCGAGCGCGCCTGGATGACGAGCCAACCACGGTCCCCGCGTCTGGCTGGGACTACACGTCAACCGGCGGTGACGCTATCCGCCTGCTACCGGAAGGCACGCCTTTTCGGCAGAGCTTCATCTACGAATTTACCTACACCGCTAAAGACCCTCTGGTCTCAGGAATCGGCCTGGCGGCAACGCGCGATTTCGTCTCCTTCCTGCGTAATAGTGGGAGCGATGAGGATAACCCGCTGGCCGGCGATGTGGAATGCGCCTTCAGCTACTCCATATCCCAGCCCTCCCGGGCCTTGAACGACTTCCAGGCACTGGGGTTCAACGAAGATGAGCACGGCCGCCCCGTCTTCGACGGCATACTTAGCCACGTTGGCGGTGGCAGTGGAGACCAGATCAACTTCCGGTTTGGCCAGCCGGGCAGGACCGAGCGCAACCGCCAGAACCACCTGTACTCGGAGGGGCTCTTCCCATTTGCCCACCAGGTGTTGACCGGTCACCTGAGCGGCCAGACCGGCGGGCGCAGTGAGCGTTGCATGGCAACCGACACCTGCCCCAAGCGTTTCGACGTCAATTCGGCAAACGAATACTGGTGCAAGGCCAATTCACTCCTGCACACCGATACCCAGAGTAATGACCTCGACGACCCGGAACACGTGCGATTCTACTTGTTGTCCGGACTGTCCCACCTCGTAGGTGACATAACTAACAGGAAGAATCTCCAGCAGGTTACCAACGGAGTCAGTCCTTACGCCGCTCATCGGGCGCTCCTGGTGGCCCTCGATGAGTGGGTGAGTAAGGGAATTGCTCCTCCCGAGAGCAAGGTGCCGCGGGGCGCCGAAAACTCGGTCATGGCCGTGACTCGTCCCGGTTTTCTGACCGGAGTCGTGCCGCAAGAAGACTTGGGCTGGCCCGACATCCCGGGCGTGTCATACACGGGACTGATCACGACCCGCTACCACCTGGACTTTGGCCCGGAATTCGACCGGGGCATGATTTCCAATTACCTGCCATCAGTCTCTGGGCGTCCCGGCTATCCCATATTCGTGTCCAAGGTGGACGAAGACGGGAACGAAGTGGCTGGCGTCCGTCTGCCTCCGGTGGCCGCCCCGATTGCTACCACGACCGGTTGGGGGCTGCGACGTGATGGCTTCGGCGAGAACGAGGGCGGTGAAGCGGACGGCCAATACATTCCGTTTAAGACGACCAAGGCGGAGCGACTGGCATCGGGCGACCCGCGTCTTTCCCTTGAGGAGCCATACAAGGACCACGCGGGCTATGTGGAGGCCGTCGAAAAGGCGTGCCACCAGCTCGAAAAGCAAAGGTTTCTTCTTCGCGCTGATGTTCGGAAGTACATCGAGGAGGCGGAGTCGAGTGACGTATTGAGGTCCTAAATCGTCAAGGGTTCTTAATGGCAAGGCACGGCTCTAATTCCTGAGACCTGGAGCCTGGACACCATGAGTACCGCATCGCCGCGAGGCTGGAACAGACAGAGGCACCCGCCCACGCGGGTGCCTCTGTCTGTGAACCGTATCAGGAGGAGTGGTCCTAGGTTAGTGGTCTAGCAGGTGTCGCACCAGATCTGGTCCCACTGTATGTACGCGCCACGTCCGGGGGGGTCTATGAAGTTCTTAACCTTGGTGTTAACGGGCCATGCGCGAACCGAGAAATACACGTTGGCCCACGAGTGGTCCTCCATGAGCAATTGGTTGACCTTGAGCACCGCATCGCGCCGCTTCGCAAAGTCGGTCTCTGTGTTAATGATTTCCCAGAGGGGCTCGGCCTCCTCGTTGTAGTAGAAGGTCCTCTGGGTGTGCGATGTGCTTCCCTTCCTGTAGGAAGCAGCAGACGCGTCCGGGTCCGGGAAGCTGAAGCCGACAGCCTGCACCGCGAACTGGTAATTCCCCGCCCTGTATTCGTCGTAACCCGCAGTGCTCTCCAGGGACCTGGTGGTTATCTCCCACTCCAGCCACCGCTCTAGCTGGGACTGGACGATCAGCATTATGTCACAGTACTCTACCACTAGTCGGCAAGTGAGCTGGACCTGGGTCCCGGGGCCGGCGCCCGCCTCCAGCATCAGTCTCTGCGCCTCTGCAATGTCGTCGGGGTGCTTCTCCCCGTTCAGCTCACGCATGCCGGGCATCTGCAAAGCCTCCTCGCAGGGGAAGCTCCAGCCGAAACCGCAGGGTATCGGTGTCCCCATGAAGCCTCTGCCCGCGGTGATGGTCTCGATTACGGGCTGCCGGTGTAGAATCAGGTTCATGGCCTTTCTCACGCGAGGATCATCGAAAGGCTTCTTTTTGGTGTTCATCATAACGCCCCTGGGGTTGTCGGGCACGGTCGTAGTGATGAGCCTCAGCTTGTCGCCCATCTCTTCCTGAAGTTTCACAACGTCCGGAATGTTCAGGTTGGTCACGAAGTCGGCGCTCATGAGCACCTGCTCCGTCTTATAGGCGGCTATGATGGTGCCTATGTCGATTATGGAATAGAAGCGGACACCGTCGAGGTATGGCCTCCCCTGGAGGTGGTAGTCCGGGTTCCTCTCCAGCTCGGTGACGATGTCCTTGTCATACTCAACGAACATGTAGGGTCCTGTGCCAACGAGGGTACCTTCGTTTGGTACCTTGAAGGTGCCGTGCTCGGCTATCGCATCCTTGGAGAGAATGGGGAAGCGGTATGTGGCGAACGTGGTCAGGAAGGCGATGCTGGGAAAGTTGAGGTGCATCGCTAGTGTCCCCTCGTCCACCGCGTCCCAGTCTTTCATATAGACTTGAACCGTCTGTGCGTTGCCGAGAGTACGGCCCTGTAGCTCGTCTTTAACCTCTGGGAATTCAATCGCATCGGGAGTAAAGGCGGTTGTGAGGGTGTGGAGGACGTCAGCCATCTCCAGGGTTGTGCCGTCGTGGAACTTCATATCATTCCGGAGCTTGAAGTTGTAGGTGAGGCCTCCGTCGACGACTTCCCAACTCTCGGCGACACCTCCCCTCAAGTCAAGTCCCTCGCGGGTGTCCGGGTCGAACTCAACGATCTGGTTGAATATAGGGCCCACATGGGTCATGGTGTTGTCCGCGTTGCTCCCGCCGTAGTAGGTGTCGGACCCTGGAGGCTCGAAAGCCTGCATGTCCACGATGCCTCCACGAACGGGGTCCTCGCCGAACCCTGGTATCGGATCGGTCGCAACCGGCAGGGCTGTTGCGGTGGGGGCGACCCCGGGCACCGCCGGGGTGGTCGGGGATGAGGTGGCCGTTGGCACCTCGGGCGCTGGCGAAGTGGCCGTGGGAGCAGGTATTGTGGCTGTAGCGGCACCCCCACAGGCCAAGGCCACGACCAGCACGAATGCCATCACCAACGGCATCGAAACTCTGGGTCGTTTGGATAGATGATTGCGCATCACAACCTCCTAAGGTTTTGGTTGGCATTCCCACGATTTCGTGGCCGGGCCATAGGTAGTATTGGCACCAAGCGATGGGGCCACGGCATTATAGAACCGGATTCGTTTAGGAGTCAATTGTTGGCACATTTGACATATTTTGGCGCCTCCGATAATCTATGCACTGCGTCGGCGACATCCCATTAGGTGTAGTTGCTGAGCGGATACCTGCATCACCGAAAGATTACCCGTGGGCGCAAATCACGCACCGCTCTCCCCAATGGCGTTGGGCAAAGGACAGACAGCGGGATGTGGGACTCTTCACCCAGAATGGGCGGCGCCGTCTCTACGTCCACCTGTAACCACAGGGCGAAAACGGACACCATTAAACTACGGTAGGATATCAAACTGTGCAAATCTACATGATCAAGCGCACCTTCTTATTCATACCGACCATGCTGCTGGTGGCTACGCTGGTGTTCGGGATCCTCCGGTTGGTACCCGGAGACCCCGCAATAAGTCTTCTGGCGGGGGGAGCGCAGACGGAAACGGATTTCACCGAAGAAGATCTCCAGAGGTTGCGAGCGAAGCTGGGCACCGACCGGCCGATTTATATCCAGTACAGCAAATGGGTATGGGGCGTAATACAGCTTGATTTCGGTACTTCCTTCTTCTACGACCAGCCCGTCTGGGACGACATAAAAAAGCGGTTCCCTATAACTTTCGAACTGGCGGTCATGGCGCTTCTGATGGCTGGAGTCGTAGCCATTCCTCTGGGAGTTATATCCGCCATCAAACAGGATTCATGGCCCGACTACGTAGGCAGGATCATAACCATTGGAGGTATAGCGGTTCCCAACTTCTGGATAGGCATCCTGTTGGTATATATGCTCGCCAACGTGTTCGACTGGTTGCCTCCCCTGGGCTACAAAGACGTCTGGGATGCCCCACTGGACAACCTTCAACAGCTTGTCTTTCCCGCCTTTGCATTGGCGCTTACTCACATGGCCTTCGTTGCTCGCGTGACCAGATCGGCGGCCCTGGAGGTGTCCCGAGAGGACTACATCCGGACCGCCCGGTCCAAGGGGCTGACTGAGACGGTCGTAATTGGCAGGCACCTCCTCAAGAACGCCTTGCTCCCGGTAATTACCGTCGCAGGCTTCGAGGTGGGGCGCCTGATGGGCGGTACGGTCCTGATCGAGACTATATTCAACGTGCCGGGCATTGGCCAATTGCTAATTAAGGGGATTCAACATCGCGATTTCCCCATGGTGCAGGGCATCGTTATAATGATTACGTTCTTGGTCCTGATCCTCAACTTGGTCGTGGACTTGGCCTACGCATGGTTGAATCCACGCATTAGGTATAGCTAAACTTGGGGTATCTACACTGGCATGCGGTTGTGAATTATGAGCCAACAGCGAGAAGTTAGCCTTCCGTCCCAGGAGGGGCAGGCTATAGTCGGATTGCGGGCCAGGCGGAGCCTCTGGAGCCAGGTCCTGCTCTTCTTCAGAAAGAAGCCTCTGGGTGGCCTAGGGGCAACCATGGCGCTCCTTATTCTGATCGTAGCCATTTTTGCCCCGGCGATACAGACTCGGGCGATTAACCTCACCGATCATACCAAATTGTACGCAACACCCAGCAGCGAAATGCTTCTCGGCGGCGATCATTTGGGAAGGGACATGTTCAGCCGATTGGTGGCGGGAAGTCGAATCTCCATTCGGGTGGGCCTGATTAGCGCCCTGCTAGGATGCACCATCGGCCTAATCGTAGGGGTGTCTAGTGCCTACTTCGGCGGGATATACGACTTGGTGCTACAGAGGGTGATCGACTCCGTGATAGCTTTCCCTGGCCTCGTCTTGGCATTGGCGCTGATGGCGGCATTGGGCTCTTCAATAAACAACGTAATCATCGCGCTGTCGATCTCTTTCATGCCAACCACGGTGAGACTCATTCGCTCTCAGGCGCTGGCTGTCAAAGAGATGGATTACGTGCTGGCAGCCCACGCGGTGGGGGCGCACAGCCTACGAATAATATTTCGCCATATGATTCCAAATGTGTTGGCCATCTGGATCGTTGCCTTCACATTCCTTATGGGCACCGCGATTATCGCCGAGGCTTCTTTAAGCTTCCTCGGCCTCGGTGTTGGGCCCGACGTGCCCTCTTGGGGCGGGATGCTCAGGGGCGCTACCAAGAACTACGTTGGTATTGGACCCTGGCTGCCGGTGGTCCCGGGACTGGCCATATTCATCGTTGTTTTCTCTTGGAATGTCCTCGGAGACTCTCTCCGTGACGTCTTGGACCCCAGACTCAGAGGGTCCCAATAGGCGGCGCGAGGCCACACTCCCCAGTCTCTCTGGTGATACAGGTCCAGACCAGGGATTCGGCAGTCTGAAACTCCGCCTGCGGTCGTTCGCTGGGTAAACTCTCTTTCCTCGAGTTGTTCCCCTCAAGCCCGGGTTCAAAAGGTTCACGGCGCGAATCATTCGCTCCCAGGCCTTGGCCATCAACGAGATGGACTATGTGCTGGCTGCTCACGCCGTTGGGGCCAATAGTGTTCGCATCATCGTTCGCCACATGGTCCCTAACCTGGTGGCGATATGGTTCGTCACCTTCACGTTCCTAATGGGGGTCGCGGTGATTGCCGAGGCTTCCCTGAGCTTCCTGGGTTTGGGGGTCGGGCCAGACGTGCGCTCCTGGGGCGGAATGCTCAGGAGCGCCACCAAGAACTACATAGGGATTGGACCCTGGCTCCCGGTGGTGCCGGGCCTGGCGATCGCCGTCGTTGTCTTCTCCTGGAACGTCTTGGGAGACTCCCTCCGCGACGTCCTGGACCCTAGACTCAGAGGGTCCCAATAGGCCTAAGGCGATAGGCGGCGAGGCAACACTCACTCGCGCCTCCTTGCTAAAACGAATAGAAAGCGGCCCCGGATCCTGTGTTAAAGGATCCGGGGCCGCTTATGTTGTCAGATCCAGACCAGCGACTCGGCGGTCCGTAGCGTCGGTTCGCTTCCGGCCACCTCTTCAGGGTAAACCCGCGTTCCTTAAGTTGTTCCCCTCAAGCGCGGGTCCAGCACGTCCCGCAGCGAATCGCCCAGTAGGTTCCAGGCGAACACAACTATGGCTATGGCGGCGCCAGGGAATACGACTACCCAGGGCGATTGCCTTATGTTCTGGGCTCCAGCCGTCAACATACCACCCCAGGATGGTTCGCTCGGTGGTACTCCTACTCCCAGAAAACTGAGCGAGGCCTCCGCGATGATCGCTCCGCCCAGATGGAAAGTGACGATCACGATGTATACAGCCAGGCAATTCGGAATCATGTGGAGTAGCATTACACGCCAGTCCCCAGCCCCGACCGCTCTGGCTGCTAAGATGTAGTCCATCTCCTTGATACCCAGGGCTTGACTGCGGAGCACTCGGGCGGTGCTGGGTATGTAGACTATGCTTAGCGCGATGACCACGTTGTTTAAGGAGCCCCCAAGGGCGGCCATGATGGCGATCGCCAGAATAAGCGCGGGAAAGGCCATCATGCTATCGACGACTCTTTGGACTATAAGGTCCGTCTTCCCTCCAAAATGGACACTGGCCACGCCTACCATCATGCCTATCGTGGAGCCAATAAACGAACTGAGAATGCCCACATACAGGGAGATCCACGAGCCGTGGACGACCCTGCTAAAGACATCGCGGCCTATGTGGTCGCCCCCGAACCATGCCTCACGGCTTGGTGGGTCGAATATACGCTCAACAACAGGATCGTATGGGTCTTCGATAGCGAACCCGCCAAATTGAGTGAAAATAGCGACAAATAGTAGGATCAAGAAAACCACGGCGCCGAAAGCGCCCAGAGGCTTATGTGCCGGAAAAAGGCGCCCACCTGCTGCCAGGCGGTGCGCCTGGGCCTCAGGCCACCGATCGTTTGCTCCGGAAGAGCTGTCGCGCCAGCTCGGTTTAGACTCATTCTCTCCCCCGTGACCGCGATATTCGATTAGGTGTAACGGATCCGCGGATTCAACCAGGCGTATAGCAGGTCCATGGCCACATTCAGTAGCACTACTACCACCGTAATCATCACGATGATAGCCTGGACCATGGCGAAGTCCCGGTGAAAGACCGCATCCACCAGGAGCCGGCCCATCCCAGGCACCAGGAAAATTACCTCTATTATCACCGTGCCAGCGATGAGTCTCCCAAACTCATAGCCGGAAACGGTAACCACAGGCAAAAGCGCGTTCTTGAGGGCATGCCGCGAAATCACGACGCGTTCTTGAAGGCCCTTGGATCGGGCGGTCCGAATATAGTCCTCCCTTAACACCTCCAACATGGCGGACCTGGTCACTCGGGATATGAAAGCCATATTGGAAAAACCAAGAGCAACGGCGGGAAAGAACAACTGTTGCACGTTGGTCCAAGGATTTTCCCAGAGGTCGACATAGCCTAACGGAGGTATCCAGTTGAACCACATCACCAGAAAGAAAATTATCATGATGGCGACCCAAAAGTTGGGTAGCGCTATCCCGGCGATGCTTATGATTCTGCCGGCGTAATCGCCCAATGTGTCCTGCCGGATGGCGGATATCACCCCTAGCGGCACCGCTAATAAGCTAGCGAGAAGGACGGCTAGGATCGTCAGCTCCAAGGTGATTGGAAACTTCTTGAGCACCCGGTCCGTGATCGGTTTCGAGTCCCAGAACGATAACCCAAAGTCCAGTTGGAGCATGTTCCAGAACCAGATACCGTACTGGATATGAATGGGTTTGTCAGTTCCGAGCTTCTTCCTAAGCTCGTCAAGGTCTTCCTGGGCGAACTTTACATCTCCCTCCTGCGCTTCGGACAAGAGGATCGCGAGGGCCGGGTCACCAGGGACGATGCGTAGAATTACAAACACCACCATGGTGGCCAACAACAATGTGGGAATCAAAAGAAGGACTCTTTTGATCACATAAGCCTGCATGTCTCTCCGTCCCTAGTACACAGAAGCAAGGCAACGCCCCCGTAACCTATAGGTGATCTACCGCTGAACGAACGGGGACAGGCCGAACGCTGTAGACCTGTCCCCGTTCGCGAAATTCGAAGGGCCAACTAACAGGCTGGGTCGCACCAGATGTGCTCATGTTTCAGAGCGATGTGGCTGCTGGCCACGGGGTGGTAATTCTGGATCTTGTTGTTAACTATATGGCCTCCCATGTACCAGTAGAGGCCGATGTAGGTGTTGTCTACATTAAGGAGGATATCCGCCGCCTCCCGGATGATGACCCTCCGCTGTTCCTGGTTCAACTCCGATGCTTCCTTAAGGTAGAGGTCCTGGACGATGGGACCCTGTGGGGTATTCAGCCAGTCGGCCCACCTCGTTGGGGTGCCGCCGTCTCTCCAGCGGGCGAACACGGCGTCAGGGTCGGGAATAGCGTAGGAGGAGGCCTGTAACGCCCAAATGTAGTCGCCCGCTTCATAGGCGGCAAAGCCGGCAACTGGCTCCATTGTCTTGACTGTAGCCTCGATGTTCAAGAACTTCTTGAGCTGGGCCGTGACGACCACAGCTACGTCGGGGTATCCCAACGCCGTCCGGGCGGTCATTTCGGCGGTAAACCCGTCGGGGTACCCGGCCTCGGTAAGCAACCTCTTGGCCTCGGCGATGTCGTCGGGGTGCTTTTCGCCATTCAGTTCGCGGAAGCCGGGCGCTTGGGCTGCCTCCTCCGGACTCAGGCCATACCAGGTACCCGGCGGCATGGGCAGGCCGAGAGTAGCATTTCCGAGATTGAAGGTCTCGATCAGAGGCTGGCGGTGGATAGCCAACATGATTGCCCTTCTCACTCTCACATCATCAAAGGGGGCCTTCCGCGTATTCAGCATCACACCCATTTGACCACCCGGACCAGGGAAAAACGCCTTTAGTATGTCTTTTCCGTCTTCGGCAAGCTGCACTTGTTGCGTTACGGTCAGATTGCTCGCCCGCATATTCTGCATCAAGACTTTTTCGGTCAGAAAGGCCGCTATGGTCGTGCCGGGGTCCAGGATAACGAAATGGGTCATTCCATCGATGCGGGGGTACCCTTCCTTGAAGTAATCATCGTTCTTTACGAATACGTTCTTTACATCCTCTTCGAACTCTTCGAGTTTGAATGGGCCCGAACCGTGCAGGTTCTCCGGATGCACGATTGTCTGAGCCATGTGCGGTTCGGTATCGGGGTCAAATTTCTTTATGACCTTAAGGGTGTCTATGGCAAGTTTGGGAATAAACGTAGGTGAAGGGAAATTGGTCCGTACCTCCAGGGTGTGGGGGTCGACAGCGCGGGAACTCTCGTAGATGGGTTTGATCATGACCGTGGAAGACCTCGTCCCTCCCTGTAATCCCTTGGTGAACTCCGTATCTACGATTGACTCCAGGCTGAAGATCACGTCCTCGATGGTAACGGGCGAGCCGTCCCACGAGCGAGCGTTGTCGACCAAATGGAAGGTATAGGTGGTGCCATCCTCGGCCAGCTCCCAGCTCCCAGCTTGTGCACAGATCGCACCTGATGTCGTTATTCACCGGTGTCTCGGGGTCAAACTCCAGTATCTGGTTAAACAATGGGGAGTAGGTCTGTGACGAGGGACCTGCCCACTGATGTACGGCTTTGGTATCCGTGGCTGCGTATTGGACCATTGGGATATGGCCGCCGAACTTAATTCCCGCAGCAACCACTGGCGCCGCGGTAGGTTGGGGAGCGACGGTTGGGGCTGGCGCTTCCCCTGCTTTCCTCGTCGGTGGGAGGGTTGGGAAGCTTTGTATTTCTGTGACGGCCGTGGGCGCCACGGTTGCTACTAATGGTTCGCTCTGGGGAGCAGCGGCCACTGCGAGAGGAGCGGAGCCCGAATCTGGCGCCGCAGCCGCATCGCCTGCGGCGGGCTCCGTCGCCCGTCCGCAGGCGATGATGAGTATTAAGGACAGCAACATTAGTGTAAGTATCAGGGCTTTCGGTCCTGGCGCCAAACGCCGTTCCATAAAACGAACCTCCAAATTTGTCTCGGATCTAAGATAGCTAACCCGCTGGCTCGGGGCCTGAGAAAATCATCCCCAAAGCCGGCGTCATAAAATAAAAAAGGACACTTCGCCAGTCATGGACTCCCGGGGAATAACCAGTCAACGGGCGAGGCCCTTGACGGACTTCCCATCGTGTCCAGCCTGGAAGCGCCCTTAGTCGCCGTGCTATGACCACCGACGGAGCGTGCTGGCGCCACGTTCCTCCACGACCTCGGGTGACTTGGCTGATAAGCGAATTCACCCAGAGTCCATATTGCCCGGTATCCAATCGCCTTCAAAAGTGAAAGGAATCTAATTTACCAGCACGCAAAGTGTCAAGACGACTTTCATGATGTTCGATTTACATCAATATTCTTCTCCGAGATAATCTCGAATACGCTAAGTGCTTCCTCTCAAGCGCGGATCCAGGACGTCCCTGAGCGAATCACCTAGTAGGTTCCAGGCAAAAACCACTATCGCAATGGCCGCGCCGGGGAAGATGGCCACCCACCAGGCTACCCTTATCCAGTTAGCGGCCCCGGTCAACATCCCTCCCCAAGCGGGGATGTTGGGAGGAGCGCCCAGGCCCAGGAAACTGAGAGATGCCTCGGCGATGATGGCCCCGCCCAGGTGGAAGGTCACGATGACTATGAACACAGCGAAGCAGTTGGGAATCATGTGCCGTGTTACCACTCGCCAGTCCCCGACACCCACGGCACGGGCCGCCAGAATGTAGTCCATTTCCTTAATCGCCAGGGATTGGGCGCGGAGAATGCGGGCCGTGCTCGGTATGTAGATGATGCTCAGGGCGATCACCACGTTGTTGACCGACGTGCCCAGGGCGGCCATGATCGCAATCGCCAGGAGCAGGGCCGGAAACGCCATCATGCCGTCAACGACTCTCTGAACTGTCATGTCGGTCAGTCCACCGTAGTGGACACTCGCCACCCCGACTAACATGCCGATTGTGCTGCCTATGAATGAACTAAGGATGCCGACGTACAGTGAGATCCTGGCCCCGTAAACCACCCGGCTAAAGACATCGCGCCCCAGGTGGTCTCCGCCGAAGTACGTCTCGGCGCTCGGTGCGTTGAACCTAATCTTGGGGTTCACCTCATAGGGATCGTGATTGGATATGACGGGAGCAAAAATTGCGACCAGCACCAGCACCGCGGCCACTAATGCCCCCACAGCGCCCAGGGGTTTCCGTATGACGAAGGAACGGACATGGTCGAGGGCGGCACGCTTCGGCCTCAAGGAGCTTGAGCCGGCTTGCTCTGCGGCTGCCTCCGTAATAAAGGTCTGTTGACTCATCTCTCTTCCCCGTATCTTCCCTTACTGCTTATCTGTACCGAATTCTGGGGTCCAGCCACGCGTACATCACGTCAAGGACTAGGTTCAACACCAGCACTATTACCGCCAGGATCACTATCACCGCCTGGACTGCCGGGAAATCCCGGTGAAATATGGAATCAACCAGGAACCTGCCCACGCCCGGCACCATGAAGATCACTTCGATTACCACGGTACCAGCAAGGAGCCTCCCAAACTCGTAACCGGATACGGTGACCACAGGCAGGAGGGCGTTCTTCAACGCATGCCGCCCCACAACGGTCGGCTCGTGCAGACCCTTGGACCGTGCCGTGCGGATGTAGTCCTCACGGAACACGTCCAGCATGGCGGAACGGGTGACCCTGGCGACGAAGGCCATGTTGGAGAACCCCAGGGCCAGGGCGGGAAAAACGAGTTGCTGCAGGTTCGTCCAGGGGTCCTCCCAAACGTTCTCATAGCCCAGCGGCGGTATCCACTGGAAGAAGAGAATAAGGAAAAACACCATCAATATGGCAATCCAGAAGTTGGGCAAGGCGATACCGGCGATCGTAATGAGCCTTCCCAGGTAGTCTCCCCAACTGTCTTGTTTGATTGCCGAGAGTACGCCTATGGGTACTGCCAATACCGTAGCCCAAAGCAGGGCAAGGATGGTCAGCTCGAGGGTGATCGGGAAACGCTCGACTAGGTCCTCTGCTACCGGGGTATCCCACCAGTAGGACATGCCGAAGTCCAGGCGCATCATCCCCCAGACCCACTTTACGTATTGGATGTAAATGGGCCGGTCGGTCCCCAACTTCACCCGGAGTTCCTGGAGTTCCTGTTCTGAAAATTCGGTGGGCCCCTCTGCGAGGCCGCCCTCCGTGATGAGCATGAGGGCCGGGTCTCCTGGAACGATGCGCAGGATGATGAACACCACAACGGTGACGAATAAGAATGTTGGGATGAACGAAAGGGTCCTCTTGGCTATGTAAGCCTGCATCTCTCCGCCCTTCTCTTGATCGAGGTAGCTCTGTCGTGGTCAAGAACGAATACTGATGTGCCGTAACGAGGTATCCCCGCCGGGCCAAATCACCCCTGTGAACTGGCCCGGCGGGATTGGCGCGCCGTTAACAGGCGGGTTCGCACCAGATGTGCTCCCACTTCTGTCCGGAGGTATATCCTCCGGGCGCGGGATTGAAGTTCTGAATCTTCTTGTGCACCAGGAAGGTGGCCGTTGCGTAGAAGATGGCCGGCGCGGCATTGTCCTCATCGATTAGAGAATCTCCGGCTTCCCTGATCAAGGCTCTCCTCTTCTCCGGGTCCGTCTCGGCAGACATACGGGGGAAAATCTCGTTCAGCTTGTCCCAGTTGACTTGGTTTTGGGCCCGGGCCCATGATTCGCCGATCAGTCCGCCTGTCTTGTACTCCACGAAGGCAGCGTCGGGATCCATAAACGGGAGCGACTTGCCCTGGACTGCCGTGGTAAAGGTGCTAGCCTTGTACTCCTGCTGTCCCGCAGCGCTCTCAACAACCCGGATTTCCAGGTTTACGTTCAAGTACCGCTTTAGCTGCTGCGCTACGATCGTGCCCACGTCCACGTACAAGAGAGCCCTGCGGAGCATAATTTCGCTATCGAAACCGTCCGCCAGGCCCGCTTCGGCCAGCAACTCCTTGGCTAAGGCGATGTCCTCCGGGTGCTTCTCTCCGTTAAGCAGTCTCATACCGGGAGCCTGCTCGGCCTCCTCCAGAGTAGGGCCGAACCAGGTGCCGGGCGGGAACGGATGGCCTACTTGGAAGTCCCCCACACTGATGGTCTCGATTATCTCCTGGCGGTTTATGGCGAGCGAGATCGCCCTCCGCACGCGAGCATCGTTGAAAGGCGCTTTTTCCGTGTTCATCATTAACACGTAGCTGCCGCCGGGCCCGGCGAAGAAGACGTCGTGTGTGTCGGAGTGGTCCTCCTTGAATTGCTTGGCTTCGATGCTGCTCAAGTTGTTTACGGTGCCGTTGGTCATCAAGACCTGCTCAGCCACGAAGGCGGCGATGATAGAGCCGGGGTCTACGATGATGTAGGCGATCATCCCATCGATATAGGGGCGCCCTTCCTTGAAATAGTCTGGATTCTTGACGTACTCCCAGGAGACGTCCTTGGAGAAGTCCTTGAACCGGAACGCGGCGGACGTGACCAGGTTCTCGGTCTCGGCAAAACCCTGCAACTTTCCCTGGGACACCACATGCTCGGGCATCATCTTGGCGGGCTCTACCGCAAGGGCGGGGTGCCACGCCGAGGCCGGATACTTCAGCTTGACTTCAACCGTGTAGTCGTCGAGGGCCCGGGCACTCTCGTAGTAAGGCTTCCATAACCCGGAGCGGGAGCGTGTCTTGTGCCCCTCCCAAAGGTTCCCGAATTTCGGCATGTTGGGATCATGGATGCTTTCCAGGCTAAAGATGATGTCCTTGGACGTGATGGGCTGTCCATCCGACCAGCGGGCATCCTCATGGAAGCGGTAGGTGTAGGTGAGACCGTCGTCTGACAGCTCCCATGTTGTACACAGGTCGCACCGGATGTCGGTGGAGTCGATGGTTTCCGGGTTGTATTCCATTATCTGGTTGTACAGTGGAGCTATGGCGATCATGTGGCTATAGGTGGCTTCGGGCAACGGCCGGGATGTCACGGGTGCGGAGTAAGTATGCATGGGGATTACTCCGCCGTAGATACCCTCGGCAAGGGGCGGCTGGGTTGGCATCGGTGTTGCCGTGGCGCCCGCCACCGAGGTAGGCGTGGCCTCCCGCTTCACGACTTCGATAAACAGGGTGGGCGTAGGTTCCGCTGCGCCGGTCTGGGACGCCGAGTCGGTCTTTTGGTCCGCGCCCGGCCCAGTGGTGGCCCCGGATGCGGCTCCGGGCGCAGTGGTCGCCGGCGCGGACTGGCCGCAGGCCACTACGAGGGCCAGGGATAGCAACAGGATGGGAAGAATTAGAGCTCTTGCGCCTAGGGGGATACGCCATGTCATAATACAAACCTCCAGATTGTTCTCATTGCGCCCTTGGGTATTGGGTTAATCCATGTTTGTGGGACCGTGTCCTCTTCCAGTGATCAATGCGCTGGAAAGTAACGGAGAATAGAACGGGGCCCTGCCAAGTCCGTGAACACGTCCAAGACAGCCGTTTTTGAGGTGAAGCTCTGGACGGACAGCCGAAGGTGTCCAGCCTGGAAGCGCCCTGGGAAGATGTGTTAATATCGAAAAAGGAGCGTGCTTCGTTCACGTTCCACCACCGCCCTGGGTGACTGGTTTGCGAGGCGAGTCCACCCGGGGCCTAATTTTTTTCGGCTCCCGAAGCATTCTCCGGCACGGAAGCCGCGTATGTGTTGAGAGAATCTAAAGTATCTGCATATCGGATGTCAAGACGAATTTTATGATGTAGGCAATTGGTGACTATTGCGATCAGAAATAATCTCATAATTGCAAGGTTCGGATTTCCTACGACGAATACCAGAATCTACTACCACAACAAGCAGTCACTACGTATGTGTAAACGTGACATCCAGTCCCACGCGACTCGGTGACAGACCCTTGCCGCGGCTGACGGCCCAACTCCCCGGTGCTATACTCTGCTCTACACATCTTGGCCGGGTAACTTGGCCGGGTAACTTGGCCGGGCAATCAGTCAAGGGATGCGGAACCAAGTTTGCAGGAGGTGCAACCATGTCCAGGGTCTCGATGATCCAACATATCAATATCCAGATCAGCGACAAGGACCGGACCCGTGAGTGGTACGAGAAGGTCCTGGGCGCGGAATACTTGGACCGGGGTCCAGAGCTAAACAAACGGCAACTCCAGTTGAGGATCGGAAGCGGAGAGATCCACAGCACGCATACTCCCACCCCTGCCCCTTCGGGCCACTTCGCATTGGAGATTCACGACTGGGATGAGATGATCGCCAACATGGACGCCCTCGGAGTCTCGTATACTCCGCCCACCGTTCGGGAATATAGCAACGGACATTCCACCTACATCCACGATCCCGATGGGAACATGATCGAATTGGTGCAACACCCGCTGGGTCTCAAGGATTCGAAAGGAGACAAGGTGGCGGTGGCGCACGATCCCAAAGGGTTGACCTGGGACAGACTTCCGGGGTACGGCCCTTCCGTTTAATTAAGCAACCTTTAATCCAGCACCCTGGTCCGTGAGTTGGTCCCTGGGGCCATTACTAATCTGACCCCGGCAGCCATCGGAGGGTGACACGAGTCCTCGATGATGGCTGCGAAATTCCTAGGGCCGTCATGCCGGGCATCCGAGGTTAAATCATGGCCACTCTTCGCGTGGGTCCTGACGTAGAATTACACTACTACGACGATGATTTCACCGACCCTTGGCGGCCAGCCCCGGCTATACTCTTGCAGCACGGGTTTTCCCGCAACGGCAAATTCTGGTACAACTGGGTGCCTCTGCTCGCTCGCGAATTTCGCGTTCTTCGGCCCGACATGCGGGGTATGGGAGAGTCGTTATTGCCGGAAGAAAAATATGACCCTTCCCTGGACCTCTTTGTCGAAGATCTCCGTGCAATTCTCGACCAACTGGGGATCGACCGCATTGTGTACGTAGGGGAATCCTTCGGAGGCATCGTCGGGCTCAAATTCGCCCACACGTATCCGCAGCGGACTCGCGCCCTGGTATTGTGCAACACGCCATGCCGTTTGCCCCGCAGAGGCCGCACCGACCCCGACGGCGACTGGGACACCGCCATGAGGCAGAGTGTCGGGACCTGGTCTACCGCCACAATTGACATGCGTCTGGACACTCGTGTCGCCCCAAATGGACTGAAGGACTGGTACATCTCCGAAATGGACCGGACCCCTTCCTCTATCGGACGTAAGCTTCAGGGTTACCTGGACACCCTTGACTTTAGCCCGCATTTAAGCGAGGTGGAAACTCCCACTTTGCTCTTGACCGGGGAGGAATCCCCCACTTCCACTTTGGAACAGCAACAGTTTATGGCCGCTCAGCTACCAAATGCCCGGTTGGTGGTCTACCCTGAGCTTGGACATGGCGTGAACGCGATCTACCCTGAGTGGTGTACCCAACAGGTCCGGGAATTTGTGGCCCTCACGGAGCCTTAAGCCCGGGTCCCAGACTAGCGACCGGCCCGGTTCATCCTGATAATTTCATGACCAGACAGCATTCGTCCCGAGGAGAATACAATGCCTTACCACATGTACGTGGCCCTGCAAGAAGACAACAAGATTTCGGTCTTTACCGTAGACCCCGACTCCGGCAAGTTGACTCCTCAGCTAGAGGTATCGGTGCCTGGCGGACCGTTCACCCTCGCAATCAGCCCGGACAGGAAGTTCCTGTACGCCGGATGTAGAGACGTGCCTCAAATCAACAGCTACCAGATCGACCAGGCTACGGGAGGGCTCACACAGAACGGGTCGGTAGCCTTGGAATTCAACCCCACATACATCGCAACCGACCGGAAAGGAAAGTTCGTACTGTCGGCCTACTACCAGGGCGCCCACGTGGGAGTACATCCCATTGGCGGCGACGGGTCTGTGGGCGAGGCGCCGATAGAATGGCTTGAGACGGCGACAGGCGCTCATGCCATGCAGACCGACCCGACCAATAGCTACGCATTTGTGCCGCATATCGCCGGTAACGGCCCCAACGCCATCTTCCAATTCCGGTTCGACGAAAACACCGGACACATCACTCCAAATTCCCCACCCAGGGTAGACCTGGAGGAGTTCTTGGGACCCCGCCACTTTTGCTTCCATCCCTCGCTGGACGTGCTCTACTTTTCGAACGAGCAGGGCTGCAGCGTGACCGCCTATAATCTGGACACGGCCGCGGGAACCCTATCGCCCTTCCAGACCGTCCCCACTATCCCGGATGACTACACCGAGCGGAACACGTGCTCCCAGATACAGGTCACCGCAACTGGGAAGTTCCTCTACGCCCCGAACCGCGGCCACAACAGCATCGCGTGTTTTTCGATAGACTCGGCTACCGGCGGATTGACCTCCGCGGGAAGGGTCGCGTCTGAGGCGGTACCCAACGCCCTGGGGCTGGACCCCCAAGGAAAGTTTGCTTTCTCCGCAGGCCAGGAGTCGGGCAGGATGGCCACCTTTAGCATCAACGCTGACTCCGGCGAATTGAGCCCGCTCGAGACCTACGCGCTAGGCAACCGCCCTGCCTGGGTGTCCATCATTGATTTGGCGGGATAACGCGATTCGCATAGTATAGAATTACGGGCATGTTCTTAATGTTTCATAGGTCGGGGAAGCCAACTACTGCCATGGCATTCGCGGCGGATTGACAATGCGAGCGCCCGTGCCCTTCGTTGCTCCGCGGCATGTTCCCAGCCCGTCCCCGACCGATCTCCGATGCTGAAGGGGCTCCAACAGTCCAGAATCGTTGCCGCGGTGGTTACCTCGCTGGAGAACGCCACCCGGCCCGCGCGGAATCGCCTGGAGGCGAGTTTCGCGGTGCGGTTACTGGTACGCACCATCAAGGAGATGTCGGCCGACGATGCAACTCACATGGCGGCAGGCGTCTCTTACTACGCTCTGTTCTCCTTGTTCCCTCTGTTCCTATTCTTGATCGCCGCTCTCAGTCTGGTGCTGGAAACCGACGAGATCCGATTGAGGCTAATCGACGCCTTCTCTGGTTACTTCCCGGGGTCAGATCAACTCATCAACGCTAACCTAGAAGCTGTATTGAAGGTGAGGGGCGCGCTGGGAGTCTTCGGTGTGCTGGGACTCCTCTGGTCGGGGAGCGCGGTGTTCGGTGGGGTTAGCAGGGCGGTCAACCGGGCATGGGACGTTCACGTTGACCGGCCTTTCTTCATCAGCAAACCTCGGCAACTGGCGATGGCCGCGGGGGTTGGGCTATTGTTCCTCGTGTCCTTGAGTGTGGTTGCGCTGGCGCGGGCCGCCGACCGTTTTATCGGTGTGAACGCCGATGGAAGCTCTTCCATGCTTAGCTGGCTCGCACCCGCGATTCTTCAGATAAGCTCCTTGTTCCTGACTACCGCGATGTTCATGTTGATGTACAAGTACATGCCTAACACCAGGACCTACTGGCATTACATCTGGCCTGGCGCGGTGGGGGCTGCCCTGCTCTTCGAGCTGGCAAAAAACCTGTTCGTCCTCTATCTGGGCACGTTCGCCAATTTCGAGAACGTTTACGGTGCGCTCACGCCGGTTATTGTGCTTTCCCTCTGGACCTACGTAAGCGGGCTGATCCTCATCTTCGGCGCCGAGCTCAGCTCGGAATACGGACGCCTGCGCCGGGGACTGGACAGAGGGGTCTTGCTTCATCCGGTCCAGGATCCGGCGGAAAACCGGGAGTGACCGATGTCCCCTCTTACTCGGTAGGCCCGGTAACCAGGCTACCTCTCTTCGTCTCCACCATCTCCCGGTAAAGCTCCTCGATCTGGGCAAGGATCGCCGGCATGTCATGGGGCTGCATGTCCGCAAGTCCACGCCTTCCCATGGCTTCCCAACGGTCCCGGTGTTCCAACATTGCGAGCATCTTGTCCGACAGGTCTTCAACTGTCGGTTCAAACAAGAAGCCGTTTTCCCCGTCCTCGACTAGCTCGGGCAGCGCAACCAAATTCGCAACCAGAATTGGAAGTCCGGTGGCCATGGCTTCCATTACGGCGAGACCTTGCAATTCGGCGGCGCCCGCCCCGATGTACACGTCTGAGAGATTGTAGAGTCCTGGCAAGTCCTCTTCCGGCACATATCCTGTGAACACCGCCACGCCGTCGAGGCCGAGGCGTCTGGCCAACTCGCGAAATTCTCTTTCGTCTTTGCCCTTCCCAACTATCACCGTTTGCAATTCGGTGGTGGTGGCTGCGGCGGCGGTTGCACGGATGACCAAGTCTGTCTTCTTGTCTTTTTCCAACCGCCCAACCACCAGAAATGTGGGGACATCCCGCCTGATTCCATACTTTTCATGAATGTCTCGTGAGGCGGGAAACCGGGAGAATCTCCGCAGGTCTATTCCATTTGAGACCACCCGCGCGGGCGCATTCAACCCGGCATCCCTCAGCAGATGCAGGCAGGCGTTCGACGGAGCGAGGACGCAGTCCAAGCGGTTGTATACCCGCATGCAGTGTTTCCACATCACGGCGGAAATCGCCGGACGCAGTGGCTTGGGAAAGTATTGAATTAGGTTCTCCGGCATGAAGTGGTTGGTTCCCACAATGGGGATTCCGTGTTTTCGGGCCTGCTTCAAACAACCGTGGCCGATGACGAAATGGTTCTGTATATGAACGATGTCCGGTCCGAAACTCTGGACAATTCGGTCTAGTTTCCCGTCGATTTTGGCCCATGACGTGATGCGAAATTCCGGATGGAGCGGCTTCGTAGGTATGGACTTGATACGGTGGACCGTCACATTGGGACTGGAAGCGTCGGATTGTTCCTCATCCCGGTATGCCATGCTGGGCGCAACTACGGACACGAAATGCCCTCTTTCAGCTAGACCATGCACCAGCCGGTGAGTCGCCACCGCCGCTCCGTTCAACTGTGGTGGGTAGGTATCGTTGGCTATCAACACCTTCAACGCTTCTTCTCCCTGCACATCAGTCCGAGCCTGCGCGATTCCGGTCTCAGCGCAGCGGTTGTCATTGTTGCACCGGGCTCTCTTCATCGGTGTGTTGCCGCATTCTTCGGGTGAATCGTTGAGCGATGCGGTTGTAAAGGAACGTCATCAGAAGAAACAAGATGAAGAACCCAGCCAACCATAACGCCCCGTAACCAAACGCACGCTGGAGGAGTCCGTAACCCTGTCCGGAGTAGTACCCCAGGGCGGTGAAGAAAAGCGAAGTCAGGGCCACGATTGCAATGTCCCACCAGATGAAGCGCTTGATCGAGACCCCCAACGCACCCATGACCGCCAGCCCCGGTGGGCTGATGAAGGGGATCGTCTTGATGAACAGCAGCCACTTTCCCAGGTGATTGGTGATAAAGACTCCCGCTCTTTCCCGTCGATTAATCGGAATGCCGATGCGGGCCCCGAACCTGTCCAATACCCATTGCCCTCCCCAGTGACCCAGCGAGTAGTAAAGAACGTCAGGGAGGAAGTTGGCGAAGAAGGAGAGAACGAAGACGATGAATACGTTGAAGTGGCCAAGGGCCGCGCCGAGAGCCCCGATGGCGGTGATGGCAGGACCTTCGATTAGCATCACCAAGAACATCAGGAGGTACCCGTGCCTGATGAGCCATTCGAGGATTTCCGATTCGCTAAAAAAGGTCAATACCGTTGACCTCGCGATGGTGTGGTGCGCCTCAACTATTTTACGTCAAGCATAACCGAAATCGGAATAAGTACGAGGTTACAGTTGGTTCACCTCAGAGTATCCGTCAAGTGATTTGGGTCTCCCGGGATGGTGTGGGGATGTTCGTACAAGACCAAGGCGCATTCTAGGCGTAACCTACCATGTCAGGAGCAAGCGTCGCGCATCGACCCCAAAGAATTGATGAACTTGCCCATTCACGCGCTTGTGGTGGGGGAACACTGAGAGCGGGGCGGCCACGTGTTGCAGGGACTATCCACTGGAGGCGTGAAGCGTCGTGGAATTGACTACACCCGTTCTCCGCGCTTGGCCTCGGGCAGGCTGCTTGGGGAAGGCCCCAATACTCGCTTAGTAGAACGCGGACCGCTGGATTCGGAAGAGTGGGTAGCGCGAACCCTGTCTGGAGCGGGGACCCTAGTACCGCGTCCGGCTATTTTTGATCAATGACCGAACCAAATCAGGCTGTGGCAACTATCGACTGGAGATTCTCTACCACCCGTGCCCCGGTCATGCTTCGGCACATTTATACATCGGTTTCAGCCGGACGCGGTACTAGTCCCTGAAGGCCTACTCTGCCTCGGCCAATCCGACCTGGAAACTCTGGGGATTTACGTTTTCGGCGAAAATTTGGGCTTCAGGGCAACGCCAGCATCAAGACGGTGACGAACGTAGCTTACTGCTTGATTCAGCGGTGACTCAGCCGGGAGTTACGGGAGTCAATTGATGCCCGCCCTCCCCTTACTCTCGAAGAAGTCCAGGTCTATTGTGAACGCGGAAGCCAACATTAACAGCCGGAATTCGTTGCTCTGCTCACGCTTGGAATAGCTGATACGAAAAGTATCGGCGTCGGACATGGACTCCTGGATGAAACCGCTCCACTCTTTGGTAATGCGTCCCAGCTCTGCTCCTTGGGAGTCTTCCACGGTGAAGGTGTACCGGTGAAGCAGGCTGCCCTTGATGGCTGCAATCTGATGCCCCCGGTAATCCATTAGCGCAAACTTTCTCTTCAACAGCCCGAACCGACCGTATAGTGCGCCGATCATGGTTCCATCCGGGTCGGTTACCTGAAGGTTCGAGTGGACCCAATAGAAGGGACGGGTTCGGTCAACACCAGGTCTCCCCGATTGTCGACTAGGTGAATGTCCAGTGGACGGTGGGAGCCCAAGAACTGTCGGCTAATCGCGCCCGACTCTTCGAACGCATAGAGGACCTCATCTCCATCCGGGGTGAACACCGCGTATTGGTTGGCGGTCTCAAAGCCGAAAAGGGCTTCTATTTGCTCCACTTGCTGGCATACGTAGAGGTCTTGGTAATGTGAAAGGTCTAACTTCCCCTGTCTTTGAGTGCTCATTCTGCCCTTCCGATGTAACGCTAAGGTCTCCCGCTGAATGGCGGGTATTCATCCCTGAGCAGGCTGAAATAGAGGCTGACCCGAGTACTCCATCTCACGTAGCCCAAGACGAAGTCGAAGAGTCCCCGGGGGAAGCGCCCTAGAATAAGGATGGCCCACCAGGAGACGAAGAGGACGAAGAACACCAGTATTCCGTAGATGAAGAGCGCTATCCCGTGAGGGATGCCCACGTACAGCCACGCGAAGAAGAATTTGAGGAGGGCCATCCCACGTGAGAGCCGTTCCGGGTAGTCCACTTCCAGATTAACCGGATTGGAGCCAGTGCCCGATGAAAATGGCGGATAGCGGTCGGTCATCAGGTGCCACATGTAGACCTCTACCCTTGCTGCCCATCTGTGGTATCCCACCACGAGATCGAACAGGCCTCGCGGGTATCTGCCGGTGAACAAGATGGCGACAAACGCGATGAAGCTGGCGACCATCGCCACGAGAGCGTAAAGGAAGAGCGCGACTCCATGGGGAATCAATACGTACAGCCACCCGAGGAAGCTCTTGAGAAGCAAGTGGAGCCTGGAGAGCCGTTCGGGATACTCTACGGAGAACCGAATCGGTGTGGCGTTCGCATCCGCCATAGTGTGCCTCCCTGGTGAAGCCTCCGAATATCGGCTTAACACTCTTCGGACCGGTGAGAGATCTAGTAGGACACCCCTTTACTGTTCGATCAGTTGATCCATGGTATTAACAGATGGGATGAGTTTTCAATAATATCGGGGCCGGGATTCAACGAATTGGGGATAAGTCTTACACTCTCCTGGCGAGTGGGCGTGGCAACACCCGCGTACAGATGGATCAGCGTTACCTTCCCGACGGCCGAATTGCCACAACTTCGTCGCAGGTCTCCAGCATGTCCCGAAGCGCGTCAAACTCTCGCGGAGTTACCGTTAATTCCCACGAGGACTTGATTGTTGCCCAGTCGATGGCGTATTCGCACCAATAGCCCTGTTCAGGAGGGCGCCAGTCCTCCGGCCCCTTACTTCCCTTCGCCCTGTTCGCGGAGGCTATCGTCGCGACCAGGTGGCCGTCGTATTCCAGATCGTTCGCAAATGCCGCTTTTCGGTCCCGGTCCCAGGACCACCCGCCTGAGCGGTGAGCGTTTGCCAGGGGCACCATATGGTCGATGTCCAGCTTGGCCGGGTCCTCAACGACTGTCCCGGTGTAAGGTCCCGTCCACCTTCCGGAAGCGACGCGGCACTCGTCTTCGCCTTTAAACGTCACTGGTATGGTGGACTCGACGATCAACGCTTCTTGACGAGCGTTTTGGCAGTCGCGGTCCTCATCCTTCCAGTGGCTCCATTCCCGGCGGTTGTACTCGGGGAGATCGTCATCCACTGGGGCCACTGTCACCATAAGGTCCACGTTGGCAAGCCCCGGACGATTGGTGGGTTGTGGCCTGGATGTGATTGTCGGGGCTTGCGGCTGGGACTGTGGGACCGCCGGGCCTGGCCCTCTAACGGGTTCAGGCGTAAGGGACTCCAATAGAGCGCAACCTGTGAACGCGGCGAGCAATATGGATATGATTACGGCTTTGGCCGGTTCACCAATTCTCACGCCTACACCTCCTCCACTATGGTCCTTGTACCTTCGCGTCCGTCACACTGGTACAGGCTACGCCTCTCCCCTCTGCCGTTTTCTCAACCCCGCACCGCAGTTCCGGCGATAGAATTCTGGAGGTTATTCACCCTGCACGCCGGTGAAGTCAGTCACAGCTTTCCCAGGTCTCACGAGAGAATCTGGGAGAGGAACGTTTTGGCGCGTTCGTGGCGGGGGTTGTTGAAGAACTCGTTGGGGGCGCCCTCTTCGATGATGGCCCCCTCGTCGAACATCATCACGCGGTCGGCCACTTCCCTGGCGAACCCCATTTCGTGGGTCACGACAAGCATGGTCATGCCGGAATGCGCCAATTCCTGCATCACGTCCAGCACTTCCTTGATCATCTCCGGGTCCAGCGCCGATGTGGGCTCGTCGAACAGCATGATTTTCGGCTGCATCGCCAGCGCCCGGGCGATGGCTACGCGCTGCTGCTGGCCGCCGGAAAGCTGGCCCGGGTACTTGTCCGCCTGTTCCGGTATGCCCACCCGCTCCAGCAGTTCCATCGCGAGGTCTCCGGCTTCACTGGACGGTATCTTTCGCACCTTGATGGGCGCTAGCGTGATGTTGCTCAGCACGGAGAGATGGGGGAACAGGTTGAATGACTGGAAGACCATCCCTACGTCCCGGCGGATGGAGTCGATGTTGCGCACGTCGTTGGTGAGTTCGATGCCGTCGACGATGATGTCCCCGCGCTGGTGTTCTTCCAGGCGGTTGATGGTCCGTATGAAGGTCGATTTTCCGGAGCCGGACGGACCCAGGATGACCACGACTTCCTGCTTTTTGATGGTCGTGGTGACGCCACGCAGGGCGTGAAACCGTCCGAACCACTTATGCACGTCCCGGCAGATGATGATGTCTTCGGCATCGCCTTTCTTGTCGATTTCGGCCATGTTAGCCCCTGTGCTTCCTGATAGATTCGACCGTTTTGGTGGGCGTGCCTGGGCAGCCACGAGGGTTGACCCTACGGGTGGAATCGCCCACTCTACCGCACCCCGACGCCCAACTGCTCTTCCACGTTCCGGCTCACGTATGACATTCCATAGGTGAAGATCCAGAAGACCACGGCCAGAAATATGAACACTTCCTTGGCCGACCCCTGGTATTCCGGGCGGCCTACGATAATCGTGCGTCCGATTTCGACAATGTCCAACATTCCGATGATGTATACCAGGCTGGTGTCCTTGAACAGGCCGATGAATTGGCCGACGATTGCCGGTATTACGCTGCGAATGGCCTGCGGCAGCAGGATGAACGAGGTGGTCTGCCAGCCGGGCAATCCCAGGGCACGGGCGGCCTCCGCTTGACCGGCGTGGAGCGCCTGAAGTCCTCCCCGGATGTTCTCCGCCATGTAGGCCCCGCTGAACAGGGTGATGATTACGCCGGCGCGGAACAGTGAGTTCTGGGGGAAGTTTTCGGGGAAGGCCAGTGGTACGAGCACCTGGGACATGAACAGCAGGGTTATCAGCGGCATTCCCCGGAAGACTTCGATGAACACTATGCACAGCAGTTTCGCTACCGGAAGGTTGCCGCGCCGCCCCAGGGCCAGCGCGATGCCCAGGGGCAGGCTGAGGGCTATGCCGACCCCGGCCAGCAGCAGGTTCAGCGTCAACCCGCCCCAGTAAATCACCGGAACGGGCTGCAATCCGGGAATTCCCGGAACTCCCCGCAGTAGCGCCAGCGTCGCCAGGAAAGAGACCGCGCTCAGTATGGAAATCCACTTCATGGAGCCGAGCGGGGTGTAGCGGGCCAACGCCCAACCCGCGGCCAGCGCGGGCAGGTTTGCCAGCAGCAGCAACCGCACGTCCCAACCCATGCGGTCGAGGCCGTAAGGCAGGAAGGCGAACAGGGCGGCCGCGACCGCCGTCAGGATGGCGATGAGCCTCGGGACGCTGGCGCGGGTGTATCCCCACGCCATGCCCAGAAGCCCGATCACCAGTATCAGTGAGATTTGCGGACGCCAGAAGCAGTTGTTGGACGGGCAAGCCTGGTCGCTGTTGAAGTTGCCGATGACGAAACGCCCGCCCACCGTGGCGACAACGGTCCAGTCCGCATCGAAGAACGCCCACTTCAGCCCGAACCAGAGGGCCAGCAACGCCGCGCCGCCGGCCAATATGGTGAGGGCGCTGTTGTGCCAGGCGCTGAACAGGTTGGCCCGCGCCCACCCCACGGCCCCGGTCTCGGAGCGCGGCGGAGGCAGAGCGCCGTGTTCGAACACCGGAGACGCATTGGGTTGGCTCGACATGTCTTACCGCCGGACGAAGCTGATTCGGCGGTTGTAGATGTTGCCAATCAGCGAGTAGGTGAGACTGAGCGCCAGGTACGCCGCCATTATTATGAGGAAGATGGACACCGCCGGGGCGGTCTGGGTCATTGTAAGTCCCACGCTGGTCAGGTCCGAGTATCCGACCGCCACACCCAGGCTGCTGTTCTTGGTCAAGTTCAGGCATTGGCTAATCGTGGGCGGGATGATTACGCGGAGTGCTTGCGGGAAGATGACGTGGCGCAAGGAGCCCATCGGTGAAAGCCCCAACGCCCGGCCCGCTTCCACCTGTCCCCGGCTCACCGATTGAATTCCAGCCCGCACGATTTCGGAGATATACGCCGCAGTATAGATAACCAGCCCGATGAGCAGCACCAGCAGTCCAGCCCGTATGGTGAATCCGCCGCCGATGTGCCCGAATCTGCCCTGCGGTTCCGGCGGCGAGACTACGAAAGGGGCCTCGCCCGCCACCGCGCCCACAACCAGCCAGGACACTGCGGCAAGGACCACGGCGAGGATACAGCCGGTCAGCAGGGGATAGGACGACTTTCCCGTGTCGACCTCCCGCCGGGCCAGCAACTTGTGGGCGGCTATGCCCGCAAGAACGGAAACCGTGGCCAGGGCGCCCCACGCAGCCGGCGTCCAAAAGCTGCCGCTGGCCGGTCCGGGGAAGGATATGCCGCTGTTGTTAATGTACAACAGGCCGGCGATAACATAGCCTTCGCGCACCGGGGGCAGCGCCAGGATTATGAACAGCCAGAAGAGCAACTGCACCAGCAGCGGCACGTTGCGGAAAAACTCGACGTAGGCCAGGGCGAGCTTGGAGACAATCCAGTTCCCGGAAAGCCGGGACACTCCGATGAAAATGCCCAGGGCCGTTGCCAGTATGACTCCGATAATCGAAACGAATATCGTGTTGGTGTAGCCTACCATCAGGGCGTAACGGAATGTGTCCGACGACTCGTAGGGGATGAAGTGTTCGCCGATGGGGGTCTGGTACTCGCGGCCCAGGAAGGTGAAGCCGTAAGGGATGTCCCGGTCGGCTATGGCGTTGCCGATGTTCGCGAAGAACCAGACCACTAGCGTCACCACAAGGACGGCGGACACAATCTGCAAGACCCACTGGATAATTCTGGCGTGCCGCCAAATTGGGATGCCGTCATAGGTGAGGCCCCTCGGCAGCTTAGCTATCATGCCCAGGTTCTGTTGACGATCCCCTTTCTTCCCGCGACATTCACGTGTACCTCGTGTTCTTCCTCCATTCAGGCTTGCATGAAAAAGGCGGCCCGCATCGCGTGGGCCGCCTTCGATAAGTCCGCCGTGGGATTCCGCTCCCAGCTATCGCAACGGGGCCGAATAGACCTGGCCGCCCTTGGGACAGTCAGTGCAGGGAGCGCCGGACCAAAGGGCGTTGCGGCTGCCTTCCCGCGCCAGACCCAGAGGGGTCAGGTGGCGGTCGTATATCTCGCCGTAGTTGCCGACGGCGCGAATTACGTCCTGGGCCGCAGTCTTGCTCAGGCCCATGCTGTCCTGGCCGTACTCGCCTTCCAGCCCGAGCATCCGGTCAACCGACGTGTTGCCCGTGACCGCGGTTGGCACGTTGTCGGACGTTATGCCGTAAGCCTCGGCGTAGATGAGAATTGCCATCACCGAGTAGACCGCGTCGTACCACTGTTCGTCGCCGTGGGGGACGACCGGTCCGAGCGGCTCTTCGGAGATGGTGCCTGCCAGAATAACGTGGTCGTCCGGGTTGTCGAAGCCGCCCCGGGTGCTGACCAGACCGGAGCGGTCGGTGGTCAGAGCGTCGCACTGCTCGTTCAAGTAGGCGGCGTTGGTGGAAATGTTGTCGGGGAACGTCACCACGTCGAGGTTCATGTTGTTCTGGTTGCTGAAGTCCTGCAAGTTCAACTCGGTGGTGGTGCCTTGTTGGACGCACACCTTGGCGCCCTGTAATTCCATCATCCCGGAGACTCCCAGGCTCTTGGGGACCATGAATCCCTGCCCATCGTAGAACATGGTCTGGGCGAAGTTGCCCCACTGGGCGTTGCGGGAACTGGTCCAGGTAGTGTTGCGGGACATGATGTCCACTTCGCCGGACTGCATCGCCGGGCCGCGTTCGCTGGCAGTCGTGGGACGGAACTCTACGGCGTTGGCGTCGCCCAACACGGCGGCGGCCACGGCGCGGCAAAGGTCAATGTCAAAGCCGACGGTGTTGCCGCCGTCGTCGATGAAACCGAAGCCGGCCAGGCTGTTGTTGCTGGCGCAGATCAACGTACCCCTGTCCTTCACCGCTTGAAGCCGGGCCCCTTCCATCTGGGAAGGCATGGGCTCCATACTCTCCATCTTTGTCTTGAGCTCCGTGATCTCCTTGTCCTTGGCATCAATCTGTTGCTGCATGGCTTCCTGGTCCCCGCTATCGCAGGCGGCCAACATGCCGAGCGCCAAGACCATACAAACGAAGAATGTAATTAGCCTGAATTTCATTTCCTACCTCCAGTAAAATCGCAAAAAGAGTCTATCACAGGCCGCGCTAATTCCGCTATCCTGGCTGCGGTTTCCGCCCGCCAGGGGTGGTCACAGACAGGGTTAAGCGCCCTTGAAGATATTGAAGAAAGCTCCCTGGGGGTCCGTTAGGACTGAGAACCTGCCTATGTCCGGGATGTCTGTGGCGGGCACAACGACGCCACCGCCCAACGACTGGGCCTGTGTGACCGCTGCATCCACGTCCTTGACCGCAAAGTAGATGGACCAGTTGGGAGGGACCTCGCCCATATCGGGCGTGATCTGCATGACTCCCAGGACATCGGTCCCTTCCGACCGCAACAAAGTATAGTCCATGGGCGCCATGGTCTCGCCCCGCTCCAGACCCAATAGGGTTGTATAGAATTCAATGGCGTCGCCGGAGTTCGTGGTGAGCAACTCGTGCCAAGTCATCGCGCCCGGGTCGTCCTTCACCCTGGCCCCGATGTGCTGCTTCGGCTGCCACACGAAGAAATACGCTCCCTGGGGGTCCTGAATTGCGACGGTGCGGCCGGCGTCGAAAACTTCGGTGGGGCCAAAGATGATCGTGGCCCCCATCCGGACGGCTTGCTCCGCGACCGAGTCCACGTCCGCGGCGGTGAAGTAAAGATTCCAGTGGGCGGGGATTCCCATGTTGCGCTCTTCCTCGCCCTGTTGGTAGATGGCTGCCGCTTCCAGGCCGTTTACTCTCTGCATATGGTAGAAGCTGTCTTCGCCCATGGGTTGCGGGTCGTCCGTCCATCCGAAGATGGCGCTGTAGAAAGCGATGGCCCCCGTCTCGTCGGTCGTGGACAAGTCCGCCCACGATGGCGCGCCCTGGGTATGCGCCGTAACTTCTGGCATGTACTAATTCTCCTCTTTAAGTTTTGATTTTTGGTATTATGGGCGCGGATACGAAGAACCCTATCCCGGCGCGCACTCTCCTTGCGCAGCGCCAGGAACGCGGCCTGCGAGGTTGTTCTCAAGCCACAGACGGGCCGCTACGGGGTAGTCAGCAGCATCCCTTCCCGCCTATCATATACGCTCGCCTAATATACGTCCGTTTCCAGTATTCGGATTTGGGCGAATTTCGTTTCCATGTTCCGGCGTTAAATTACTCCCGGCAACCGGGGCCAACGGCGGCGTATGAGGTCACCGACGACCAGGGCAACCACGGGGGTTGCCCCGGCATCCAGGGGATGCGGACGGCGTCCCAAGTCACAATGGCGGTCTGCGCTTGGACGAATGGCGGTCCAGGCAATGGCCGCGTTGTCGCTGGTCGTTCTCTTCCTGCCTGTCCTCGGCCCCCAATTGGACCACCACTTCGCCGAACGCCGTCCTGACCACGCCCACTTGTTCCTGGGTCCAGCGGCCCCGGAGCACGACCACTTCTTTCAGGACAGGACCGCTCACACCCATACCCACGATGGCGCGTCCGATGCGGATGGCGAAGCCGCACAGGGGCCTCAGTCTCCCCAGGGCATCGTCTATATGGCATCCGGGGTCGGCATGGGACAGGGGCCCGTGGACCTGACTACCCGCGGTGTCCAGCAATCCCTCGTCTCCCCCGGATACGACGACGACCCGTTTGCACCGTCCCTAGCCCGCAGCCTCGCCGTCCCGGCCCCTGCCACGGTCTCGCCTCCCTGGAGACCTCCACGGCCGTAACTCCTTTTCACCTCCCGTTCCCCGCGCGAAACCCGTCACTTCCTGGCGTAGCGCTACGCTTCGAAGGGACAATGTTCGCGTGCCGGACGGACCCCGATTGGGACCTGGGCCTATACCGGGATACCCACTGTTGAAAAGGAGCGGATTATGCCGTTTGGAATCGCTAGTAAAACCCTGCTGATGTTGGTCTCGTTGCTTGCCCTGAGTCTTACTGCAACCGGCGTTCAGGCCCACGACCACCGCCACGTGGGAGGCTACAACTTCGTCGTCGGGTTCGTGGTGGAGCCCGCATACGAAGGACTGGCCAATGGTGTGGAAGTTCGCGTCACCAAGGTGGGGCAGGAGGAGGTCGGGCACAACCACGGCGCGGACTCGGACCAGGGACACGCCGGACCAATGGCGATGGGCCAGGGCGGACCGGCGATGGACGTGGAGGGGCATGGTTCCCTCTTCGTATCCCCCGCCTTGCATCCGGAGGAGAACTTCGACCTAGACATCAGCCACGATTGGGAAGGACTGACCATCCCTTACCACAACCATCTGAATCATGACATGACCGGGACTATCTCGGTCGACCATCACGCCGAATTATCCGGCACGGCGGCGGTCGAAATTCACGACGCGATGTACATGCCCGCCGAAATTAGTGTCCGGCCAGGCACGATAATCACCTGGACCAACCGTTCGCCATTGCCGCAAAATTTGACCAGCGGCCTTGCTCCAATGGAGGACCACGCCGACGGCGAATTGGTTGAGCGTCCGGTGGAGGGCTTGGAAGAAACGCTGCAGGTCGAGATCAAACACGGCCCTTCGGGGCAAGCCCGCGTGTTGGAGCTGCGTTCCGTGGCTGATAGCCCTGGCTATTACACGGCGGACCTCATCCCAACAGCCCAGGGAGTGTACGAGATGCGGGTATTCGGGGCCATTGACGGGGATGCAATCAACGAGGCCTTCATTTCCTACGGAGGTGGCGGAGGGTTCAGCGACGTGTTGCCCGCCAGTGACCTGCATTTCCCGGAGCAGTTGCCCGAGGTCAGAGAAATCGAAGGCGCGGTCCGGGGTGCGTTGGACACGGCTCAGAAGGCCCAGGATGCCGCGCTTTCTGCCCAGGGCGCATCGGCCAATGGCGGCAATTCATCGGCTAACATGGTGGGGATCATTGGCATCGTCCTCGGCGCGGTCGGTTTCGTGGCCGGGGCAGGCGGCTTGACGATGGCCATGAGGAACCGGTAGCCTTCGACGCGGTCAGGACCGATGCTATCAACCGGCACATCTAGCCTTTTGGGCCAGTGGACGCTCCCCCTGTCCCTTTTTGCGGGCCTGGCCTTGACCGCGTTGGCCTTACTTGTCCTGCCTTCCAGCGTGTACGCCCACGCCAACTTGGTCAGGTCCAACCCTGCACCCAACTCCGTCCTTCAAGAAACGCCTTCTCAGATCGTCATCTGGTTCACCGAACCCATCGAGCCCGGCCTGAGCAGTATAAGGGTCCTCGACGCCACAGGCGCGGAGGTGGGGGAAGGGGAGCCTTCATTCGACCCTCATGACCCGACGGTCATGTCAGTTGCGATGGGAGCTCCGGCGGACGGAACTTATACCGTGGCCTGGAAAAACGTTTCCACCATCGACGGTCACCGGGTGCGCGGTTCCTTCCTATTTTCAGTGGGTGCGCCGATTTCGGACGCTGGGGTCGAGGTGTCGGATGAACCCATTCTCCAGTCCCCGTCAGAACCGGTCCTCCGTTGGTTAGTCCTGGCCAGCGTACTGGCAATGGTGGGAGGACTTGCGTTCGACCTGATAGTAGTGGGCCCCGTCCTTTCCGGGATGCAAAACCAGGCCGCTATCCGCACCCTGCGGGACCGGCTGAGGTCCCGGTCTCTCAAACTAACCTGGGCCGCGATCCTGGTGTTTGTGGGCGCATCGGCGCTTCAACTGCTGGTCCAGAGCGCCCTGATCCACGAGGTCTCGGTAATTGAAGCGGCCGGTCCCAGTGTATGGTCCACGCTGGGGGAAACCGCTTGGGGGGAGTTGTGGTTGTGGCGAATGCTTCTAACCCTCGTTTTCGCGGTAGCTGCCGTTGCGATGACGATTCGCTCCGGCAGGCAGTCACGCCCGCTTGCGATTGCCGGTTCAGGGAACACTTTGGTGCGAACAGGGATGGGAGTCCTCGCTCTGGCCATCGGCGGCGGAATCCTTTGGACGCTAAGCCTTACCAGCCATGGCGCCGCCACGACTGGAATCCGCACGGCGGCGTTGGTCTCCGACTTCGTTCACCTGATTGCCGCGGCGGTGTGGGTGGGGGCTCTCTTCCATCTTTTTCTGGCTATCCCGCCGGTGGTACGCGGCCTGTCGCCAAGGCAGCGCCGGGATACTCTGGCTAGACTGGTCCCCAGATTCTCTCTGGTGGCCGGTCTCAGTGTCGCGGTACTGCTCGTGACGGGAACATTCAATAGTTGGGCGCAGGTCACGGTTCCCCAAGCATTGCAAACGCCCTATGGCCAGGCGCTTATTCTCAAGGTTGTTCTCGTGGGCGCATTGCTGCTTTTCGGTGCGTTAAACCTGGTCTGGGTGCGGCCGGGTCTGGCGAGACGGGAAGGACGGGAGCGGTGGCTCAAGCGATTCGTATCGGCGGAGGTTGTGATCGCCATCCTGGTCCTAGGGTCGGTGGGGCTCCTGACGAGTCTGGAGCCAGCCCGCCAGGTGGCCTCCCGCCAGGGAATTGGTGTTCCGGATGCCCCGCTGCTTCGAGACACGAGCGAAGGAACAACGATGGGCTTGAAGGTGGAACCCTCCACCGTCGGGACAAACAGGTTGACGGTCCAGCTTGAGAACCGGCTAGGCGCACCCATTGCGAACGCCACTGACGTGCGTGTCCGGGTCAAATACTTGGATACCGACCTGGGAGCGGACACCGCCTTCGCTGTGGCTACAGGGGACGGCAATTATGTCCTGGAAGGGGTCCCACTCAGCATCGCCGGTGTCTGGCAAGCCGAATTGCTGGTGACCAGACCCGACGCCTTCGACTCCAGGGCGGCTTTCCGGTTTGAGGTGACCACTTCCGGCGCGTCGGGCAGTTGGGCAATTTCTCCCTCCCCTGAGACGGCAAACCTGCTTGCTGGGATTGGACTAGCCGTGCTGGGGGTGGTGTTCATGGTGGCTGGGCTGCCGATGGGAGGGTGGTTCACCCGCGCCGGAGCCGGGGTAATGGTTCCCGGCATTGTGGGGCTCGTAGTGGGAGTGATTTTGTTGGTGAATGCTCCGTTAGCCCAGAGCGGCCCGAAGTTGGTCAATCCGTTCCCTCCCAACCCTGAATCGCTGACTGCTGGCGAGACACTGTATGCCCGGACATGCCAGACTTGCCACGGAGAAACTGGCAGGGGAGATGGTCCGCTGGGTGTGGGGCTGGAGCCTCCCCCAGCGGACCTGGTGGTCCATGTACCGCTCCATCCCGAAGCGGACCTGTTCGGCTACATCCACGACGGCATCCCGGGCACCGGTATGGCCCCCCTGGGAGACGTCCTGACCGACGACGAGATATGGCACGTAATCAACTACATCAGGACGTTGGAGGAGTAGGCGTTTGGCCCCGCCTTAGTGGCGGCCTTAACGCCATACGCAATCCCGGCGGTCCGGATTGACTGCAGTGGCTTCCGTGACAGGGGCTACCGCAGCAGGCTGTCTCCGCAGCCGGTGCAGAAGCGGGCATCCGGGCGGTTTTCGTGGCCGCAATAGCTGCAATACAGGCCCCGGAAATTGCGGTTGGCGGGTGAGCCGCAATACCGGCAGAAACGGTTGAGGATATTGATAAGCTGGCCGCAGTTGACGCAGCGGACCCTTGGGTAGTTACGCTTGTATCGAAAATGCGAAACTCTTTGGGCCCAGCTAAACCGGCCCAGGGTCCACCACATCCCACACACAACAGCACAAGCCCAATGGGCCAGAGAGTGAATATCGCCGTGTTAAACAGCCCGTGAAAAATCGCGGCAGCGCCAATCCCCGCTGCCAACGCCAACCATGACCGCCGCAAGCCTTCCTGAGACTCTCTGTCTAAGGCGTAGCCCCAGAAGCTGCCGAAAATCACATGGCCCACCGTGCTGAGCGGCGCTCTCCCGATCATCACCCATGCTCCAAAGCTGAAAACGTAAAACAGGTTTTCCAATGAGGCGAAACCGAGGCTTGCGGCTGCGGCGTAGACCAGGCCATCCATCGGCTCATCGAAGTATAGTGAGCGGTACGCCACGAGTCTTACGGCCAGGAACTTGGAGGCCTCTTCGACTGGGCCGACAACGAACAACATGCTTGTGGCGACCGTTGAAGCATTGGCCGAGTCCTCGAGGACCAAATCATCTAAGAATGCGGCCTCGAGAATCGCGGCCGGGATGATCGAAACCATCCCCAGAAAGAATGTTTGGATAAGGAGTCGCTTGGGGCCTGGGCGATAAATGTGCCGTTTTGCGAAGAACCACAGCCAAAAAACGCCGGGAGCGAAGGCGATTAGGGGGAATATCAGCAGTTGCACAGCAAGTTCAGGACTCTATCTCTTGACCACTACAGTATCGCAGATAAGGTCGTGCAGGCCGCGCTTGTCCCGCCGGAAGGCGATCATCAGATAACCCGCGAACAGCAAGATTGCCGATAGAAAATAGGCAAGCCATCATGCGAATGCACGCCCTGGACCGACCTTGGAGCCATCCGGTCGAAGCACATATAGACCCAATGCTCTTTTGCCTATTATCGTGGACCAGACCGAGACTCCCACGACGTAATATAGCGGTTCTACAATCAGTCCAAGGGAATCTACCGACCTCCAGATGGGTCCGTCCGCATCGGAAAAGTACTCGGTCAAGGTAAGTCCGGGCCAGAGGACGACTAGGAATATCTGAACAGTAAATAGAATAACCCCGTCAATCAAGGAGGCGCCAAGTCTGATCCAGAATCCAGCGGGCCGGCCTCCGGCGATAGTCTGGCGGTCTCTTGAAGGGCTTGCATCCAGGGGCAATCCGCAAGAATAGCAGTAGGCAGTCCCAGGTTCGTTGACGTTATTGCAGCGGGGGTAGACATAGGGAGAGGACGACGGTTCGGCGGCCCCCGTATGCGCTGGTGGTCCAGAGGATATAAACAGCGGGGTCCCGCATAAAAGACAGAACCGGCTGTTCGGGGGGTTGGCGGTGTCACAGTTCTGGCACCGTAACTCTAGCCTCGTCCCGCAGTGGTTACAAAAGACTGCCCCCTCAACTGGCGTTTGGTCGCAACGAGGACATACCACTAATCCACCTACCTGGCGCAACACGGCTGCGGATTCCGCAGCCGCTCACGAAGTCCGAGACCTGTTGACGGAAATCCTGCCTAGAGCATCCCCAGCCCGCCGTCACAGGATACGGAACATGGTTTATCCCGTAACGTCGTCTCTTGAGAGCAGTTCCCGAAACTCCTCGACCGTGAGGCCGGCGTCTTGCGCGATACCGCCCATCGTGAACGCACTGACCGGGTTGTGCCTCGGGATGGTAACGAACCGGACGCCGTCGGACATCACAATATGCCCTCCCTGTCGAATAATCCGGAATCCCGCCTTTTCAAGTACGCTGACCGCTTGAAGGTGGTTGACGCCCGGAAGACGCGGCATCGCCTAAATCATCACTTCCACTTCACGTACCGGCTCACCTTCCAGGGCGTCTCTAATTGCGGCCAGGTATTCCCGGATGGCGTCCTTGATATTCTCCAACGCCTCTTGCTCGATCGAGCCTTGCGACCAGCATCCGGGCAGGCCCGGGCACGACACGCTGAATCCCTCTTCCGATTCCCGCAATATCACTTTGTAAACCATCATTCACCCCTCATCCTAACCTTCTCCTCGGAGAGAAGGGGCATTTGAAATGCCGCCAACCTCCTAGTGCATCACCAGGCCGCCATCTACGTTGATGGACTGGCCGGTGATGTTTCGCGCTCCGGGCCCCGCCAGAAAGCGGGCCATAGCTGCGATGTCCTCGGGGTCGTTCGGGCGGCCAATTGGGATGCGAGCGTCGCGGGCCTGTTCCAACTCCTGGAGCGAAACGCCCGATGTTGCGGCGCGGCCCGCCATCGTCTCCACGCCCATAGCCGTCAACGTTGAGCCGGGGCAGATGGCGTTGACGTTGATGTCGTATTTGGCCAGTTGATGAGCGGCGATCATCGTCATGGCCAAGACCGCCCCCTTGCTGGCCGCATAGGCCGCGTTGGACGTGCCGGAATAACCCTTGCCAGCGATCGACGCGATATTGATGATGCGGCCCCCGGCGCCCTGCTCGATCATCTCCCGGGCAGCCCGCTGCATCCCGAAGAACACTCCCTTTGCGTTCACCCGGTGTATCTGGTCCCAGTCCTCTTCCACAACCTCCATGATGTCCAGGTACTTGGTGACCCCGGCGTTGTTGACAATGATGTCAACGCGGCCAAATGCCTGTTTGGCCTGAGATATCATGCGGTCGATCTGGTTCACGTCCCCCATGTCCGTGGGCACCGCCAGGCTTTCCCGGCCCAGCGCCTTGACTGCGGTGGCCGTCTCCTCCAGCGAGTCTGCGTTGATGTCCGACACTGCGATGTTTGCCCCTGCCTCCGCTAGTTGCAGGGATATGGCCCGGCCCATGCCCCGCCCCGCGCCGGTTACCACTGCGATCTTGTCGTTTAGCTCCATATATACCTCATATATCTCCGGACTGTCAGGATGCCTTTACCATCTTGCGGTTCTTGAATAGAGGAGGTTCCACGTAGGCGCTGGGCGAAGTCAACGCTTCATCGACTATCTGCAACACCGCGGCTACGGCGGGGTTCGTCAGGACGTTGTCCCTCTTTTCCGCCGTGTCCATCATGGGCGCGTAGTCGGGTTGTGAGGCGTTCTGTTCGTCGACGACCTCCGCGGCCTTCTTCAGACTCTCTTCGATGTCTCGGCGGCTGACGACTCCGTGGAGCAACCAGTTGGCGATAATCGCTCCGTCGATGCGCTCCGTCGCCCGGTCTTTCATCTCCTCGATATGGTCGAAGTTGGGGACGCCACTGCACCCGATACCCCGATGCACCCAAGGCTCTACGTAGGCCAACATGCTGTGAGCGTACCGGAGCAATTGCTCTTGCGCTGTCTCCGGGGCCTGGAGCTTGTTCGGGTCCAGCAGCGGAAATGTGAGGAGTGATTGCCGGGAAATGTTGGCTGGAGGCGTGTCCTCTATGGACCGTTGCACCTCGTCGACGTCCACCATGTGATAGTGCATCGAATGTATATCGCTGGGATACGGCGCGGGCACCCAGGCCGTGTTGCCGCCCGTGCGCGGGTGGTCGATCTTCTTTTCCAGCATCTCCGCCATGGCGCGGTTGCGCACCTGCATCCCCTTGCCAATCTTGCCGCGTTTGTGAAGCCCGGCCCTCACGCTCACGTCCACGTTGTGGCGTTCGTAACTGGTGTTGAATATTCCCTGGGTTAGATCGTCCCGGAGGTCCACCGGTCCGGCTTGCATCTGGACTCTAATCTGGGAGCCGGTGCGGTCCAGGAACCCGGTGTTGGTGAAGAAAGTCCGGCTTTGGCTGGCCTTCAGCGCCTCTTGTAGCTGAAGCGTCATTCCCAGTTCTTCGTTCATTATCCCGATCAGTATGGTCCCGTCCGGGATGCTTAGCTTGGATTCTATCGCCTGAAAGAGTCTGACCTGCTCCGCCACCTCTTCCGCGGTCTGGAGTTTGGGGGCCACCTGGTATACATAACCTCTGCCGCTATTGGGACCCCGCACCGGCAGGGCTGTGCCCCCTGGGTCCGCGTTCTCTCCGTTCGAACCCTTATCGTGAGAACAGGCGATGAGGGTGGTTAAGAATACCCCCAGGATCCGCTCCGGTATCTCAGCTCCGCCCACCGTAACCATGTCGGTGTACATGTGCAGCGACACGTTTCTCACCGACATAAGGCTGGTGGCCTTGAAGCGCTTTTGGTTGCCCGCGGTATCGGTGTAGGGCAGGTCGGAATTGATGGCCTTGAGGTTGCCCCTGGAGCCATAACCCTGAAGGTCTCCGCGAATGAGTCCCAGGTAGTTGCGTAGCGCAGGGACCATATCATCCGCGTCCACTATGGCGACCGCGTCTTCGAAGTCGACGATGTTGGTGATGGCGGACTCGACGATGAGGTCCTTGAATTGCCCGTTTTCTTCGTTGACCTTGCCTCCTTCATACAGAAGGAACTGGATTTTTAATCCGTTGTCTTCCAGGAAGAACTCGGAGAGTTGGCCCTGCTCGTCCAGGTTGTAACCGAGGAACTTGTTGGGTTCCCGCAGGCCGATCTGCTTCCCGTCGGAAGTGTGGCCCACCAAATCTTGGTTATCTTGGGAGTTGGGACTCAGCGAGTACCCCCTGATGTCTCCGAAGACCGCGCCTTCTTCCCATCCGGCGACGTAGTTGTCGAGGAATGCGTTGGTGTCCTCCACGACCATCCTCAGCCGCTGGGGACGTTGGCTGTCGCGGTTTATCTCGGGACGAATGTCGCTGAGGAAGTAGGCGTCGTAAAGGCTGCCCCACCGGGCGTTGGCCCCGCCGATGGCCATGCTGGCGTTGGTGACCGGGGTAACCAACTCTGGCCCGTTCTGGTCCATATCGGGGTCGAGCTGTGGCACCGTCATCCGGAAGTCTATCTGGCCTTCCAGACTCAGATAGCCGACCTCGACCAGAAACTCCGCCAGGTCTCTGGCGTCCTGGTCCGCGGATGCGGCGCTGGGGGTCCAGCCCGCGCTGCGTTTCTCGGTGTAATACTCGTCGATATTGGACTGGAATTCGGACCTCTTTTCCAGAAGATCACGGTTCCTGGGCGCGAATTCTTCAACGAGACTGCCCAGCATCTGGAAGATATTGTCCGCTGACCAACGGGTCCCCTTTACCGCTTCGTCCCGAACGAAATCATACAGGACCTGTGCGATTTCCATTTGTATGCCGGATTCCAGTATTACGGTTGCCATGTTCCCGCTCCGAATGACATGTGTGGAATCGTAGAAATACCCCTTGCCAACACGTCAGCCCACGAAATGCCGTGTTGCCAAGGGGTCAGACCCCGGGAGATAGGGGCTCTAATCGTCCAACTAATATATAGAGGCCGCTATCGACCCGGGTGAATTCACGCGCCTAAGACAACTCTAGGAGCCTTTTTCGAAGCTGTCAAACTGTGACTCACCTCGGTCTCAGGTGAGCTATTATCATCTAATATGTGATTTTCAATGATACCGCCTCGGCCCCCCATTGACAGAGGATGGCCGGTATCGTATCGTCTAGCTGACAAGTTGCGCGAAACGTGGACCTATCTAGGAAAGTGCGTACCCCTGAAACAAAGTTACTTTATAAGGAGACTTGCATATGTCAAACAAGGAAGTTCGCGCTGAATTAGCTCACCTGATGCGCCGCGCAGGGTTCGGAGCTACCACGGAGGAGCTTGACCGGTTCGAGACAATAGGCTATGAGGCCACGGTTGACGAACTGGTTAATCCCCCTGAAGAGCAGCCCGCGGGCGAAATGGCCCTCCTGCTCAGGTACATGCCAGGCTGTCTGCTCCCCGGCGGCGTGCCTCTCCCGGGACAGTACAACTGGATGTACAACATGATCACCACCCAGAGGCCCCTTGAAGAGAAGGTCGCCCTCTTCTGGCACCACGTTTTCGCCACCGGCAATTCCAAGGTGGACAACTGCGACCAGATGCTCGAGCAACTGGTTATGTTCCGCCGCTATGGCACCGGCAATTACCGTGAAATGCTGGTGCAGCTCTCCAAGAACCCGGCCATGATCTACTGGCTGGACAACAACGAGAACCACCGGGACGCCGTCAACGAGAACTGGGGACGCGAGCTTTTGGAGCTCTTCTCCCTGGGTGTCAGCAACTACACCGAGGTTGACGTTCGCGAAGCCTCCCGCGCCTTCACCGGCTGGACCATCATGCCCAAGCTGCCGCGTCAACCCTTCGGCCGATTCCCCTGGTCGTTTGAATACCTGGGCGAAGACCACGACGACGGCGAGAAGACCTTCCTGGGCCATACCGGCAACCTCAACGGTGAGGATATCATCGACATCATCGTGAAGGAGCCCGCCACCGCCCGCTTCATCTGCCGCCACCTGTACAACTTCTTCGTGGCCGACGAGGTCCAGGTCCCAGCGTGGACCATCGAGCCCGCCCGCGACGAAGAGGCCCTGGACATGATGTGCACCGCGTTCGAAGAGTCCGGCTACGAGATGAAGGCCGTTCTCAAGCTCATGTTCAACTCCGAGTTCTTCAAGAGCGCCCGGTTCGCCAAGATCAAGAGCCCGGCCGAAGTGGTCGCCAGCACCCTGAAGCTGGTCGGCACCTACAGGACTCCCGAGCCCAGCATACCCGACATTGGCCCGCAGGCCGGCTACATGGGCCAGTCATTACTCGATCCCCCCAGTGTTGAGGGTTGGTATACCGGCTCCGAGTGGATCAACAGCGGCTCGCTCCTGGCACGGATCAACTTCGTGGCGGACCGCGTCGCCGACACGTCCTTGCCCGGTGTACAGAAGATCATTGAGTCCATGAAGACCGAAGGAATCTCGACTCCCGAGCAGCTAATCGAGTCTTCCTTGGAACACATGGGATTCCTGGAAATTGGCGAGGAGACCCGCCAACAGCTAATGGACCACGCCAAGGCCGAGGGCAACATGGACTGGACCAACGAGGAAGCCTCCGGCGTCCGCGTCGGTGAGATGCTGGCCTTGGTCGGCGCAACCACCGAGTACCAGTTCGGCTAGACATTCGCCACGCTAAGGACGGCCCTTCGACTTCGCTCAGGGTGAGCGGGTGGAAATTCCCCGCCCATCCTGAGCAGAAGCCAAACAGGGACATCCTGGGCCAGACCCAACCCCGCTCATCCTGAGCGGAGCGCAGCGGAGTCGAAGGACCCGCTAACTAGAGCAATCCTTAAAGGAGTTTAGAGCATGACCTCTACGAAGAAAGACCCAGTCATCGTAGTCTTGCAGCTCACCGGCGGCAACGACTACTTCAACACCGTCATTCCCTACAACGACCCTCTCTACTACGACAACCGTCCCGCCGTTCAGTACCGGCAGGAAGACATCATCAAGGTCGACGACCAACTCGGCTTCGCTCCCACCATGGGCCCCATCAAGGAGCTTTACGACCAGGGTAAGGTCGCCGTACTCCACGGCATAGGCTACGCCGACTCCCCCAGGTCCCACTTCCGCTCCATGGACATCTGGCACACCTGCGAGCCGGACAAGGTCGGCACCGAGGGTTGGGCCGGCAGGCTCGCCCGCGAGCTGGACCCCAACAAGGAGAACGTACTCTCCGCCATCAACTTCGGCCATGGCCTCCCACGCGCCCTGGTGGTCCCCGGTGTCCCCGTAGCCGCCATCGCCGATCTCGAGACCTACGGCGTCCTCACCGGCATCAGTGACGAGTCCCAGCGCCTAAAGGCCCTGGACCTCTTCGCGCGCATGTACTCCCCCGCCGTCGGTTCCGGCATGGTCACCGACTATCTCCGCTCCACCGGCATGGAAGCCATGACCGGCGCGGACATCGTCAAAGTAGCCCCTGAGATGTATTCCTCCAGCGTCGAGTACCCCAATTCCCCCATCTCCGCTCACCTGAAGGACATCGCTCAGGTCTACTTGGCCGACCTGGGCACCCGCATCTTCTACACCCAGCACGGCTCCTTCGACACCCACGCCGGCGAGGCTGGCGCGCATCCCACCCTGTGGAAGGACGTCTCAGAGGGCATCTCCGCCTTCTTCGAAGACCTCCACGCCCACGGCCAGGGTGACAACGTACTGATGTACCTCTTCACCGAGTTCGGACGCCGCGTCCACGACAACGGATCGGGCACCGACCACGGCGCGGCCGGCGCGGCCTTCGCCATCGGCGACGCGGTCAAGGGCGGCATGTACGGCCGGTACCCCTCGGCCAAGGCCGAGGACCTGGAACAGGGCGACCTGGTACCCAACTACGACTTCCGCGGCGGCTACACCACCATCCTGGAAGACTGGTTCGGCCTCGACGCCAAGCCCATCGTCAACGGCTCTTTCGAGAAGCATAGCTTCCTTTAAGCCGCATCAGCACTGATTCATGGAGGATAGGACATGGCGGAAATAACGATAGCCCCTGGCCGATGCTGGCAGTATAGCCACTACGTAGGCCGCCAGGGCGGCGCTGGCACCGGATTTGGCCAGCCCAACGGCATCGCCCTCGGGAGCGGCGACGTAATGTACGTGGCCAACCGGGGCGGGAACGGCCGCATCTCCAAGGTCACCGTCGGCGAAGAGTTCATCCGTGAATTCGGACGGGCCGAGGACAACGGTGAGGACAAGTTCGTCTGGCTGTCCGCCATTGCGGTGGACCAGGACGAGAACGTCTACGCCGCCGACGAATGGCTGCACCGGATCACCGTCTTCAACAGCGACGGTGATGTCGTCAACACCTGGGGCGAACAGGGCGACGGCGAAGGGCAGTTGAGCGGCCCCACCGGTCTGGCGTTCGACGCCGACAACAACGTTTGGATAGTCAACAGCCTGAACAGCCGGATCCAGAAGTTCTCCACAGACGGGGAATACCTGGGCGGCTTCGGCTCCAAAGGCAGCGAAGAAGGCGAGCTGGACCTCCCATGGGGTATCACCATAGACCCCGAGGGCGATCTGTACATCGCCGACTGGCGCAACCACCGCGTGCAGAAATTCAGCCCCGATGGCAGCCATATCATGACCTTCGGCTCGGGCAAGAAGACCGGCGTCACCCCCGACGGCGCCACCCCTTACAGCCACACCTTCCAGTCCCGCTCCGAGGTCAATCCCAAGGACTTGAACCACCCCACTGGTATTGCGGTTGATGGGGATGGCGACGTCTACGTGGTCGACTGGATGAATGAGCGCGTAGTAATCTTCGACCGCGTTGGCGAGCCGGTGGCTACCCTGCGTGGAGACGCCTCCGGTCTGTCCAAGTGGGCGCAGCTCTCCATAGCCGCGAACCCCGACATGGCCAAGGCCCGCAGGCGGGTCAAGAACCCGGAGATCCAGAATTACTTCCGGATGCCCGTCGCTTGCGCATTTGACCGGCAGAACGACAGGTTGCTAGTAGCCGACACCCTGCGCAGCCGCGTGCAGGTGTATTACAAGGACCGGGAGTACATGGACCCCCAGTTCAACCTCTAGGAAAGGTTCGGCTTAGCCGAAACCGGCCCAAGCAGGAACTAAAAACCGGGGCCTCGATTCTATCGAGGCCCCGGTTCGCGTTTACGGAATTTCGCCGTCGCGGTTTATCCCTTTCCCACGGCCAGCGCTCCCACGGCCACGGTGGGAAGCTTGACCGGCAACTCCTGCCAGCTCCCACCCTGGTCTTGACTGCAAAACAGCCTGCCTCCGTCCGTGCCCGCATAGACGCGGCCTGGACTGTCAACGTCCCATTCGAAGGCCACCACCATGTCTGACGGCTCCACTCCCTGTCCCGACTCTTCCACCAGGGACCAACTACCCCCTCCGTTGGTGGAGCGGTAGAACTGAGGGTCCTTCCTGCCCGCGTTGGCCGACACGGTGACTAACACCAGGTCCGCGTCATTCGGGTCGGCGGCTATGTGCAGCGTGTAGCGACGGTCCAGACCCGTGTTGATGAGTTCCCAGTTGTCTCCCTCGTCGTCCGTTCTGTAAGGAGCGCGGGCGGTTGCGACGTAGACCGTGTTAGGCTTGCTTGGGCTGAGATTCACGCAGTGGATGTCGTCGTTCAGGCCTGGTAACTGCTTCCAGGTCGCCCCGCCATCGTGAGTGCTGACCATTCCTCCCACTTCGATACCGGCGAACATGCACGACGGCCCAAGGGGCGACACGCGTATGTCGCGTATATGCGAGTCCCGGGTCTCCGCGTGGAAACCCCAGTCCTTGGATTCAGGGACCGCCCTAAAACCGGCGCATTCTTGCCAACTGGCCCCGCTGTCGTTGGACTGGAACAGGGCCGCCGGTTCGCTGCCAACATAGACCGTCTCGGGGTCCGAGGGATGGGCCAACACGCTGTGGGCGTAGGGAGTGGGGTAGGAACCCAGGTGTTGCCAGGTTAACCCGGCATCGTCGGTGCGGTAGACGCCAGCCTCATAGGCTGCCAGGAAGGCCCGCCTGGGATCAACGGGGCTGGCCGACAATCGGGACGCCGCGTGGGGCAGTGGTGTAACCGGCCCTTGATGCCAGGACTTGCCTTCGCCCTCAGTGACCACGGCGCATACGCCGTCGTGCATCCCAACGTAGATTCTATGGTTTAGTCCGCCATTCTGTGACATGGTCTCTCCCCCAAACGGATGTATCGGTGTACAACCTCGATATATACGGAATCGGTCGGGCCCGTCAAGCCTCGACGTACTGGAGTCCTAAGCTCCCCAACTGTTGCCCCACCTATCATTGAAGGCCACCTCATCGAGCGGCCTGCGTCTCGTTGGACCGTACCGGGTCCCTTCGGCGGGGAACCCTATCGGTAGCAGTGCGGCGGTGGAGACCTCATCGGGGATACCCAGAAGCTGTTTGACGTCCGCTTCAAACCGTGATTGGCGGGTGGTCAACACGCTGGCCAATCCCAACCCCCGCGCCGCCAACAGTATGTTCTGCACCGCCGGGTAGATGGATGCCCCCGAGCCTAATCCCCCCTTGAGGCAGGCGATGATCAACACCGGCACGTCGTCCAGGTGGTCTTCCAGGTCCTGGGCCAACCGGTAAACTCGCCTCTGTTGTCCCGTCATGTCTTCTTCCCGGATATCGAACCTTGAACCGGTCCGGTAAAGGTCGCCAATCTTGCGCCGGATTTCTGGGTCCCGCACGACGATGAAGCTCCAACCCTGCTGGACTCCGCCTGACGGGGCCTTTATCGCAGCCTGTAGGATTCGGGAGATCATCTCGTCGGGCACCGGGTCGGGCTTAAACCGGCGCAGTCCCCGCTGCGTATCAATAGCCTCGAACAGGCCAATTTCATCGGGCATAAGATGCTCCTTTGTACCCGACTCCCCTCGTGGATCGTGGTGGTCTGCGAAAGTCGGGGAAGTACTGTATCTATATCGTTGTAACCAATCCTACCATAGTGGTGATGAGATTTGCGGCGCAGCCGGAGTACCCCACCTTGCCTCCAGTTGACGAGCACTTGCCAGCCACGTAGACTCCCTTCATATCATCGTGCGTAATCATGGGATTTCTCCATCGGAGACTCACCATGCGAACGACTGAGTTACCGGCAAGCGATACCTTCGAGTCCACACCAATAGGAGAATAGGTATGAAGCTTCAAATCATGTCCCCCGCCGCCGATAGGGTTGATTTCAAGGTGCCCCCGGCGCCGCGGCTTGATTCTCTGGAAGGCAAGACCATCGGCTTGTACAACAACATGACCGGCGGAGCCGACGTCGCAGTCGACAGGGTCGCCGAACACCTCACCAACCGCTTCTCAGGAATGAAGTTCCAGCGCTACGGTGGAGACCTCCGGCCAGGGCGTCCCGCCCTCAGCAGGGGGAACCATATCGACGAAGAAGAGGCCGCTTACATCGCAAATGAAGTCGATGCGATGATCGGAGCGACGGCCCATTGAGGCGGCTGCACGTCGTGGCTTGCCCATGACATGGTCGCAATGGAAAAGGCCGGCGTCCCTGCGGTTGCAATCGCCGCCCGCAGTTTCGCCAGGGCGTGGCAATCCTGCGTGGACGGCTGGGGCCAACCGGGGACCGCGTTCGTCACCATCCCCCATGCCACCACCGGCCAGCAGCCGAACTACATCCGAAAGATGGTGGATGAGCAGATCGACGACATCATCCTGGGCTTGACCAGGTTAACCGCCACCCCGGCGGGAAACGGGCGGGCCAGGAACGGCGGCGAGTCCACTGAGACGCTAATCGTAGAGATGGACGACACGCCTCTCGGCCTGGACGCGGTCAATCGCTTCCTGGAAGAGCGGGACTGGAGCGACGGCATGCCCGTGATACCGCCCACCCCCGCTGCCGTCGAGGCGATGTTGAAGGGTACGAAACGAGACCCCCAGGACGTCGTGATGGTCATGGAGCCGGGCTTCGGCCTTGCGACGGTCGAGAAGATCGCGGTAAACGCGGTCATGGCGGGCTGCGCGCCGGAACAACTCCCCGTGCTTCTCGCGGCTATCGATTGTATCGCCCAACCCGAAATGAACCACCGGGACATGCAGGTGTCCGGACACACCGAAGCTCCGCTGATTCTGGTCAACGGCCCAATCGCCCGGAGGGCGGGGATCAACTCCGGCACTACCGCGATGGGCCCTGGTGTGATCAACCGCCCCAACACGGCCATTGGACGGGCGCTACGGCTGTGCCTGATCAACATTGGGTACTGCAAGGCCGGCGCCGGGGACCCCAACTTCATCGGTCTGCCGACCAAGTTCGGTATGTGCATAGCCGAAAACGAAGACCTGAGCCCCTGGCAGCCCTATCACATGGACAGGGGCTACCGGCACGACGAAAGCGCGGTTACCGTGGTCACCGTCACCGGCCCCGCGGACATTCTGGACTCCAGTTCCAGAAACCACCTGGATACCTTGGATAACATAGGTTCCAACATGGCCTACCGGTACTCAGGCGCGGGCGGTTGGCTCAGGGGTTGGCAGTCTGCCCAGGTGGGCCACACCAACAAGCGTGTGCCGTATCAGGGCCCCTACCATCCCATCATCTTGAGCCCCTCACGTGCTGTCATACTGGCGGAGGCAGGGATGAGCAAACAAGACACCCAGGAATGGTTGCACGAGCATTGCCGAATCTCGTTGAGCGATGTCCTCGGTTCGCGTGGGATGCCCAAGGATGCCAACGGGAAGTGGCTTACCCACCCGGAGTTGCAACACCTTGAAAATGACCCCCATGCTACGATCCCGGCCCTGGAGAGTCCGGAACAGTATCTGCTGTTCGTAACCGGCGGATCGACTCACTACGCCAACTTCTTCTACGGCACATACGGTATCGCGACGATGCCCGTGGAAGATGTTTAGTCCAGCCGTTGCACGGTACGGCGAATGCCCGATGGACCGCTCTCCGAATCAATTGACGATGGTCTCCCGAGGGGTGGAATGCCAAGGTTAGCAGCGGATAAATACGTTACCAAAGTACGGAAGCCCGACGACATCGACGAGTTCTGGGATGACGTCCTGGCCGAGACCGCCAAGATTCCGCTGGACGTGGAGGTCAACCACGATCCACTGAGGTCCTCGGAGGCGATCGACGTGTTCGAGGTCTTCTACACGAGCCTCGACCACGTGCGTATAGCCGGTTGGTATGCGGTGCCCAAGGAACGGGACGGCCTCCTGCCGGGCCTGCTGCAGGTGCCCGGCTACAACATGGAGCCTCCGATCCCCAAGAATTGGGCCAAGAAAGGTTACGCCACGTTCAGCGTAGCTCCCCGCGGTAAGCTGCGGAGCAACCGCCAATTCAACCCCGGCTACCCCGGCCTGCTCACCTATGGGATGGTGGACCGCAACACATACTCCTACCGCGGCTTCTACATGGATGCCTGCAGGGGTGTGGAGTTTCTGCTGGGCCGCGACGAAGTTAACAGCGACCGGATTGGTGTCACCGGGCACAGCCAAGGCGGAGGACTAACCGTCTCAACCGCCGCGTTGCGTCCGGAGATTAAGGCCGCGGCCGCTGGCGCGCCCTATCTTTGCGGCTACATGGACGCAATTGAATTGACCGACGCCTACCCCTACCAAGAGATCACCGACTACCTGAGAGCGAATCCCGGCAGCCGCGGTCAAGTTGAAGAGACCCTGGCATACTTCGATGGCATCAATCTGGCTCATCGGATCAATTGCCCGATGATCGTGAGCGTGGGCCTTCAGGACAGCACCTGTCCCCCGGAAACCGGCTTCGCGATGTTCAACAAAGTCGCCAGCGCCGACAAGAAGATATACGCTTATGACGGCCACGGCCACGACGCCAATGGCCGCCACCACGGCGCGGTAATAGACGCGTTTCTGGCCGAACATCTGAAGGCCTAGCGGACAGGGAGATATGACGACATTGAGTGACGCAAAGCCCGCTGGATTCGACAGCTTCTGGCAGGCAACCTTGGACGAACTGGCAACCCTTCCTGCCGCACCGGAAGTCGCGGACATGCCGATGCGCTCCACGGACTTCGCAACGGCATACCGCGTGAGTCTCACCTCCATCGGCCCATACCGCATATCCGGAAACTTGAGCATTCCGAAGGGGAATGGTCCCTTCCCCGGCAGGTATTTCCCGCCTCGTTATGGGAGTGTGGTAGACATGGTGCCGCAAGGGACGGCCAATGCCCAACGGCAGGAGTGTGTCACGTTTGCCATTGGCGTGAGGGGGCAGCGCCTCTCGGACCAACCCTACGCCGCCAGCTTCCCTGGCCTACTGACCGATGGCATAGCCGATCTCTCTTCCTACGTGTATAGGGGTATCGTGGCTGATTGCTGCCGGGGGCTGGAATATCTGGCGGGACTGGAGCAGGTGGACGGCAATCGTATCGCCGCAATCGGGGCCGACCTGGCCTTCACGACGGCGGCCCTGTGTTCCCAGATCACCCACCTCGTTTCCAGTCCTTCGCTCTCCTACGCCACGGCTGATCTGGCCGCCCGCACCGAGGCCTACCCGCTGGAAGAGATCAACGACTACCTGCGGTTGCACCCTTCCCGTAGGGAGGATGTCCACAACACGCTGTCGTACTTCGACCTCAGATGGTTCGCGCCCAGGTTAAGCGCGACAACCCTGCTTATGGCTGGGTCCGACGGCGAATCTCTGGACGAGGCTGCCCTTCAACCCCTTGTTGAATCGGTGAAGGGACCCTGCGAGGTCCACAAATCACAGCACTCGGGCTACAGAGACGGCGTGTTTAGCGAGGAATGGTTAACTCGCCAGTTCGGGCTACCCGGGCCTAGCCTGCCACCCCACTGGCAACCGTAGCGCCGAGGGAATCTACCCCCGCGTTAGGCATAGCGTTTCCGGCCCCAAACCCAATCGCTCGCGTGCATTGAACCCTTTCGAGTCGAACTAATCCGACCTTCCCGACGGCGACGGAGGAATACTATGAAGGCGTCTTACCTTGGGGCCATGGGTTACTCCCAGCGGCACAAGTTTCCCACCACGTGGCCGATTCCCCCGGCTTACCATGACCCCGAGACCTCGGTGCGTAGCTACCAGGAGGGGATGGACGAGTGCGAGTTCGCCGAGGAGATGGGGTTCGACTGGGTAAGCTTTTCCGAGCACCATTACTCCGGGCGAATCGCAACGGGAGCGCCCGCGGTCATGGCCGCAGCGGTCGCAGAACGGTGCAAGAGGGTCAAGATCGCCATGCTCGGCCAGCTCTTGCCTCTGAACAACCCGGTCCGTTGCGCCGAAGAACTGGGCATGCTTGACAACTTAACCAATGGCCGCCTAATCATCGGATTCCTCCGGGGGACACCCAACGAGGACCAGACGTACGGCGTGAACCCAGCCGAAGGTCGCGGCAGGCTCTTCGAAGGCATGGACCTCATTCTCAAGGCGCTGACCGAGCCACAGCCGTTCTCCTGGGAAGGACGCTATCACCAGTTCCGCACCGTGTCGGTCTGGCCTCTACCTGTGCAACAGCCTTTGCCTCCGGTGATCGTGGCGACTCGGAGCGACGACACGGTGAAATACGCCGCCGATCACGGCTTGGGCCTCGGCGTGTCCTTCGTCCCGGTGGAGCAAATGGGCGCAGTGACCGACAAATATTTCCAGTGGTGCGCCGACGCTGGTTGGCGGCCGGAGCCCGACCAAGTGGTCTTCCGGGCCAGCATCTACCTGGCCGAGACCGACAAGCAGGCCGAGGACTGGTTGGCCAAGCGCACAGGCACGGGCCCGGTGCCCGGCGGCATCGCCATGCCTTCATCGGTTTCAAGGGCGATCAGCGCCGCCCGGTCCGGGGAGGAGTTTGACCTTCGAAACGTCCTTGCCGGCAGTCCCCAGGGAGATGTCGTAGGCGTGGCCCGAGGCTTGAATTTCATGGGTGGTCCCGACACAGTTGTGGAACAGATCAAACAATACCGCGACCGCTGCGGCGCGGGTGTCATGGACCTATTCTTTCAACAACCGGGCGTCGACCACCAGGAAGTTATGCGGGAGATCGACCTGTTCGGCAGGGAGGTCCTGCCTCGCTTGAGGGAGCTTTAGCCCTATTGGGCGCATCCGCCAGGTCGCATGGAGGGAGTGGGATTCTGTCATGACGCCGACCCATGGGCATGTTGACGTTAAAGGAACGCGCGTACGCTACTCGGAGATGGGTTCCGGAGACACGGTTGTTATCCTGGACCCCGGCACAGGGATGATCTCTGCCTTGCGGGAAGCGTTGTCCCGGCGTTACCGCGCTGTGAGTCTGGAACTCGGCGGATTCGGGAATTTGGCCGAAGATAACCGCCCGAAGTCGGCCCAGGAAACCGCCAACCTTGTGGCTTCTGCCCTCGGCGGACTGGCTATCGGAAAATACGGTCTAATCGGCGATTCCGCCGCCGCATCCGTTGCCCTTTGGCAAGCTTTGCAAGCCCCTGACGACGTGGATACGCTCATATTGATTTCACCCGTTGCCCTGCTGCCCACGGGCAACCCTTTGTCCGCTCCCCCGGAACAACTCGTCGCGCACTCCGAAAACGCAGGAGGCCTGTCCCATTTGGCCTCCGAGGAAGCTGTCAGGATGAGCGCGCTAACGGGTGGCGGCGTCCACGACGCAGAGCTGGAAAGCCGCCTGGCCGAAGTGTCATGCGCGACCTTGGCGGTGTTTGGCCAAAACGACATGATGGTGGCGCCAGAAGCCCCGCGTATCTACCGGGAAAAGATACCGAACTGCAACATCTCTTTCGTGTACGATGCTGGACACGCCATCCTGGCAGACCGCCCCGAGGCTCTGATCAGCGCGGTGTCGGACTTCATTGAAAGGCGCGAGACGTTCATCGTTGGACGTGAGTCCGGCTTGATCAACCCCTAAGGCCGGACGGTTCCATCTCCGATATTGTGGTGAACCCGCTCGAACGGCAGGAGAAGTGGTCCCTATGCCATCCTTGACGTTGCCTGGCGTGGACCTATGGTATGAAGACACTGGCGGCTCCGGGACTCCCGTGCTTTTCATGCACGCGGCTTCCGGGACGTGCGAAAGCTGGGTCTACCAGTTGCCCGCATTCACGAACGCGGGATACCGGTGTGTTATCTATGACCGACGGACGTGGGGCCGGTCGAAACCAACAGACCCCGATGAGCAGCCGGGCTTTGTTGGAGACGACCTCCATGGACTTGTTGTCCATTTAGGTCTGGAACGATTCCATATCGCCGGCACAGCGGCAGGTGGGATCGGCGCGTTGGATTACAGCCTTGACCATCCGGAGCGCGTCATCAGTCTTGTAGCGGCCAACACAATTGGCGGTGTCCAAGACCCGGAATACCTGGAAGTGCAGACCAGGTTGCGCCCTGATGAAATCCAACAACTCCCGGTGGAGCTTCGTGAGTTGGGTCCGTCATATAGAGGGGCGGACCCGGAAGGCGCAGCCCGTTGGTTGGACATCGATCACTCGACACGGCCCTATGGACGATTGCCCACCCAGCCCCTCCGGACACCCATCACATACTCCAGGTTGGAGACGATGCGGGTCCCTGCGCTGGTCCTCTCGGGAGAGGCCGACCTGCTTTCGCCGCCGCTGCTAATGAGGATGCTGGCGGCGCACATTCCCGCCAGCCGTTTCGTGTCCTTGCCTGAAGCGGGCCACGGCGGGTTCTGGGAGAGACCCCAAGTCTGGAACGGGTTGGTATTGGAATTTCTGGGCCAACACCGCCCATGAAGCCATTTAGGGTGAAGCAAACCTAACCGTTGGTGACCGCGCCCTCCATCGATGCGCCGCCTTCTCTGAGGCGGACGAGGATCTGCTGGGCCACATTGTAGCCAACCGACACTCGGCCTGTGCCGGTCTCCACGGTTAAGACTCCCAGATAAGGGGCCGCCTCCGCCACTTCGATGTTGCTGTCCGGCACCACCTGGGAATCGACCAGGAACCGCAGCAAATTGGGGTCCTCCTCCGGAATCCGCGCTACCACGTACTCTTTGTTGGTAGCGGCGCGGTCTAAAGAGATGGAATTGGGCGGAGTCTTAGGCTCACCCGTGCCAGGAATGGCCCTGCCGAAGGGGGACTTTGTAGGCTGTCCCAGCAGCTCAAATAGCCGCTCTTCCAGTTGTGGCGACACGCCATGTTCCAGGCGGTGCGCCTCTATATGGGCTTGGTGTGGCTCCATCCCCAGAATCTTGACTACCATCCATTCAACCAGCCGGTGACGCCGGGCGATATCCTCGCCGCCTTCCATTCCCTTCATTGTCATGCGGATTCGTTTGTCCGCCCCGACATCCACAAGTCCCTGCTTTTCCATCCGCCTTATCATACCGGCAACTGAAGGGACAGACGTGCCGAGACCCTCGGTGGGGGGCAACCCCTTTAACGTCTCGGTAAGTTCGGTTACCGTAGGCTCACCGGTCTCCTCCCAAAGCTTGTAAAGGCACAGGAGATAGTTCTCGGTGGCCGGAGATAGGCGCTCGTAAACGGCGCTGGTCTGCGGGGATTCTGAGAGAGTCTCGGTCTTTCGGCGTCGCGGCATCTTAATTACTTCCGTATCGGCAATCTGCGGTTTGGGGCAGCCTGAGTCATTGGTAGAGTATACACCAATGTTTTGTGATTACTGTTTTTTGGCGAGAGTGCGCAGCCTGGCAAGGCAATGGATTGAACCAGGTTATCGGTCCAGGTATCTTATGATGTCTGAGTCTCGGATTTCTCGGTGTGGACAAGCACGGGATACCCTAGCCCATCGGACATGGGCGCTTGACCCTTCAAGAAAGCGGTGACCGTGCGATCGCGTTCCAGTGAAATCGCCACCCTGTCCCCTTTTCGATAGTAGGCTGAGTGGTCCCGGAGGCTGTGCAACACGGCTCCCGAAGGAAGCGCGATGGAATACAGGTAGTGGGTCCCCTTGAAAACCCGGTCCACAACCTCGCCCGTCCCGTTGTCTGATTGGGTGATTGTCACGTCGCTTGGCCTAAGCATCACCTCCGCGCTGACCCCGTGTGGCAACCGGTCTTCAGGGTTCAAAACTCCGATTTCTGTGACCAAGCCGAGGCCGTCCACCTGTCCCGTGACAAAGTCCGCGACGCCTATGAATTCAGCAACGAAGCGGCTGGCGGGCCGGTGAAACACCTCCTCCGGAGGACCCAATTGGACCAGTTTCCCGTACTGCATGACGCCGACAAGGTCACCCAAAAGCAGGGCTTCCTCCTGGTCGTGGGTCACGAAGATCGCGGTGGCCCTGCTGGTATGGAGGATGTCGAGAACGTCGCCCCTGACCTGGTCCCGGAGCCGGGGATCCAGGTTGGAAAATGGTTCGTCAAGAAGGAGTACGTCGGGGCCGGGCGCGAGGGCGCGGGCAAGGGCCAGCCGTTGTTGTTGTCCGCCCGATAGCTCGTGGGGCATACGCGTGGAAAGGTCATCCATCCCGACCAACCGCAACACATCGGCAACCCGCCCCCTGCGCCCATCTCGCTGGCGGAGCCCGTAGGCCACGTTCTGTTCGACGCTCAGATGGGGGAAGAGTGCGCCGTCTTGGAAGACCATCCCCACTTTGCGCCGTTCCGGGGCCACCCAAACGTCTGGGCCCGCAACCAAAGTCCCGCCAACCGAGACGGCGCCAGCCTCCGGCTGCTCGAAACCGGCGATGAGTCTTAGAGTGGTGGTCTTGCCGCATCCGCTGGGGCCAAGGAGGACCAATATTTGGCCCTCGACTACTTCCAAGTCCAGGTTGTCCACGGCCTGGACCTTACCGAAGCCCTTGGTCACTCCGGTACATCGGACAGCCGTGGCCACCAGGAATTACCTGTGTCCTCTCAGGATGAGGAACGCCATGGGGATGGAGGCGGCCAGGACCAGGAGTAGAGCCGGGGCTGCGGCTTGGGCGAAAAACGCCTCGGAGGTGGCGGACCATATAGACGTGGCAAGAGTCTCAAACCCTATGGGGCCAAGTATCAGCGTGGCTGGCAGTTCCTTCATGGTTAGCAGGAACACAAGGGCACCCCCCGCCAGTATCCCCGGACGCGCCAAGGGCGCTGTGATTGACGAGAAGACGCGGAACGGTGAGCTGCCAAGGCTGTGCGCCGCTTCTTCCAGCTGCGGGCTCACCTGAAGAAGTGACGCCTTGGTGGCGCTGAGTCCCGCGGGCAGGAACAACACCAGGTATGCCAGGACCAGAAGCGCGTGAGTCTGGTACAAGGGCGAGGCAAATTTCGCGCCAAAATATACCAGCGCGAGGGCGATTACAACACCGGGCAACGCGAACCCTACAAAGGCCATCCGCTCCAAGACGCTGGTGGTCCAACCGGGATGTCTGGCCGCCAAAATAGCTATCGGCAGCGCCGCGGCCACGCTGACCAGCGCGGCTAGTCCGGAGATAAACAGCGAGTTTTGGGCAGCCGACCAGAGGAGTAGCAAGGGCTCACCGGCTAGCACTCCCCGGACCGTCCAATAACTCAGGACGCCTAGGGGAAGGGCCAACGCGAGGACGCCAACTGACGCGCAAAGGGCGAGGGCGGGCCAACGCCAGAGGCCAAGCCTGACCATTGAGACAGGGCGTACAGCTCCGTTGGTGCTGCGGTAGTATTTGGACTTACCCCGGCTCATGGCCTCAAGGGACACGATGCCCAGGGCCACGACGACCAACATTAGCGACAAAAACGAGGCCAAAGAACGGTCCAAGGATGACTCGTACTGGACGAAGATCGACCATGTGAAGGTTTCGTATTGGAGGAGCGAGACGGCTCCAAAGTCGCTCAGTGTGTACAGAGCCACCAACAGTCCACCGGCAAGAATCGCAGGGCGCAGCAGCGGCAGCGTGACCCGGAAGAATGTAGTCCTCGCGCTGGACCCCAAGCCAAGTGAAGTTTCTTCCAATGCCGGGTCCAGCCGCCACAGGGCTGCCCGCACCGGAAAGACTACATAGGGGAAGCTCAGAATCGTCAGCGTCAGCATGGCGCCGGGGAACCCGTAGAAGTCCGGAATCCGCTCGACACCGAATAGATTCTCCAGGAGGCCCTGAAGCATCCCGCGCGGCCCTAGAGCGACGACGATGATGAACCCTCCAACATACGTAGGGACCACCAGCGGGAGGACCGTCACCACGCCCCAGAATCTACGGAAAGGCAGGTCGGTTCGGACAGTCAACCAGGCAATCGGCACCGCAATGGCTATGGACGCCGCGGTTACGGACACTATCAGAAGCAGGGTCCTTCCAAGGGTCTGCACCACCGTGGTATGGAAGAGGAGGTCCGCCCCGCCCGCGCCGGCGGCCCTGAGTATTAGGTAGACCAGCGGCAGGGCCATCGCCACTGCAACCGCGGCTGCCGGAAGTAGGATGAAGAGAGGAGGGCGCACATGCTTGACGCGTCGTGCCGCCCGAAGAGGGGTGAAACTTCCGATCTGCTCGGGACTGGTAACCGCCGTTGTCTGCATCAGTCTCTAGCTACTTGGTCCAGACCTTCGATTCGGCTTTGCTGTGGTTTCGCGGGTACATTGTATTTGACTAAGAGCACACAGGCTGGCTGGAATATTACATCGTATAGCGGCAGATTTGTCAATCGTGGTAGCGCCGCATATGCAAGGTATGAGGACGTTTGTATTCTGCCCAAACCTGGGAAGTTAGAAGGCGCGCCCGTGGGGCTGGTTGCGGCCACTTGCGTAGTACGCGCCGACGATTTGGACCCGGCACTTGGAAATTCGGACCTTGTTGGCTAGACTCAGGAAGCTAACCTGAGCTATCGGAGGTCCCGAGAAACGAGTGATGCCCACAACCCTCCTGTTTGACATGGGCGGCGTACTCCTTCATCTGAAGTGGGACAGGTTGTGCGCTTCACTGGCTAAGCGCTCGACCAGGGACTAGGACGTGGTCCGTACAGAGACGGCCAATGGCCCCATAGTGTCAGCGTCAATGAGGGGCGAACTTAGCCCATTCGAGTTCTATGAGACTTTCAGCTGGAAGCTCGGATTGGATACGACCTACGATGAGTTCATCGAAATCTGGAACTGTCTCCTCGAGCCCAACGAAGCAATAGACTCGCTTATCGCCGAGCTGCTCAAAGAAGGCTACTACCTCGCTCTGGCCTCCAACACCGACCGAATTCACTTTGCTAAAGCAATGGACTGCGTTGAAACGGTTCCTCTCTTTGAACGGTACTTCCTGTCCTGCGAGATGGGCTTGCTCAAGCCAGACCCCAACTTCTTCACAGCAATGCTCGAGGACCTGGGAGTCCCTCCGGAGGACTGTGTGTTCATCGACGACACCCAAGCCAATGTCGAGGCCGCCAAAAAACTAGGCATTACCGCCCTTCATTTCCGAGGGGTGGACACGCTGCGGCAGGACCTCCGAATGGTCCTTTGACATCCGTTTGAGGGAATATCGTTAGACATAAGACAGTTTCTAGACCCAACTCTTGACCCGAACGGAGGCGCCGATGGACCTCGTACTAGTGGGTGGCAATGTACTCACGCAAGACTCCCGAAGTAGCCGGGCCGAAGCCCTGGCGGTACGGGACGGGAAAATCGCGGCTGTGGGCTCCAACGCGGAATTGGCCGCACTGGTCAGCGAAAGCACGAAGTTAGTCCATCTGGCCGGGCGGACCGTGGTCCCTGGATTTATCGACCCCCACAACCACTTCAGCATCAATACCTTGGAGCCTGTTGCCGTCGACTGTAGCGTGCCTCCCCACAATTCTATAAACGGGATCAAGGACTGTATAGCGGCTGCGGCGAAGGACCTGCCCAGGGGCAGATGGCTCAGGGGCTGGGGACTGAGAAGCGCCGCGCTAAGCGACCAACGGGCGATAACGCGGTGGGAACTTGACGAGGTTGTCCCAAACAGTCCGGTTTGTATCATGGACGGGTCGGTCCATGCGTGTTACGCGAATTCAGCGGCGTTGGCCCTGGCGGGCATCGACCGTGACACGCCAGACCCTCCCCACGGACGGATTCTCAAAGACCATTCTGGGGAGCCCGATGGGACCCTTTGGGAAGGTGCGATGGACATAGTCTACAACCTTTCCCTGCGGGCATACTTGGACCACTACGGGGACAGCGTGGCGGACCTGGTGCGCCAGAACGTACAACGGCACCTGTCCCTCGGCATCACCAGCGTTGGAGACGCGCTGGTCGTGCCTGACGCCGAGGAACTATACCGTACCGCCGATGGCCTCGCCCAGATTCCTTTCACCCTTCACCAAATGCTGGGGTCCGAGGGATTTTTCGCGCCTCCTCGTCGTGTGTCCTCCGGTGCGTCGGGAGACGGGAGAATCTCGGACAGGCTGCGCGGCGGGACGATGAAGCTTTTCATGGACCCCGTGTTCCCCGCGTCGGCGTATACGAAGTGCCTGGCGGAGGGCGGTACGGAAGATGTTGGTGAGATTTACTACTCTCAGGAAGAAGCCAACAGCCTAGTTGCCGGAGCCCACGGAAGAGGCATTCAGGTAGCCATTCATTGCCTGGGCAACCGTTCCCTGGACCGCGCTTTGGGAGCTTTCGAAAACGCGATCAGGCAACGGAACGTGTCCGACCCGCGGTTTCGCATAGAGCATTTTACGGTCACCTCGCCGCAACAGATCAAGCGGGCCGAGGCGCTGGGAGTGGTGGCCGTGGTGCAACCGGGGTTCCACTTTACCGGGGGCGAGAGGTACAGGGATAGGGCGGAGGAACTGGGCGGAGACGCCCGCCCCATTCCGCTTCGGACCATGCTGGATGAAGGGCTCATGGTGTCGGCAAGCTCCGACTACCCCTGCGGTCCCCTCAACCCTTTGGCGGGTGTCTTTGCCGCCGTCACCCGGCGGACGCGGCAAGGAGGTGAAGCGGTGACTCCGAATGAGGCCGTGAGTGTCGCCGAAGCGCTGCGAATGTATACAATTAACGCCGCCCATGCCATGTCACGCGAGGGTGAGGCCGGCTCCTTGGAAACGGGCAAGCGGGCGGACATAGTGGTGTTGAGCCATGACCCTACCTCGGCCAACCCTGACTTCATCCGGGATATCGTCGTAGAACAGACTTATGTGGATGGACGGATCCTCTACTCCCGTTAACTTCTGGCAAGTAGGATGTTCGCCGTCCAAATGCCTTGTTAGTCGTCAATAGTGGTTTGACAGCTTGGTGGCTGAATGTTAGCGTTTCCGTGCTTACCTACCCTTGGATATCTGCGATGCAGGTTTCCGTTCTAGTTCAATCCTTACGCATACCGTAACGAAGGAGATGGTTCATGGAGAGGCTAAGGTTCATCGACGGCGACTCCCACGTCTTGGAACCAGAGGCGATCTGGGAAGAGTATCTGGAAGAGAAGTACCGCCACCTAATCAACGGTCATGTGCGCTGGGTGCGGACCGGCCAAAACGGTGACAACGGCGCTAACGGAGCGGCCCAAAACGGCGGCGAAAAGAACGCGCTGGCTTTCGAGTTGGAGTTGGAAGTCATGGGGCACCGGCCCCTGGGTGAACGCGACCCCAACGCCGCTACCCGGAATTTCCAGGACCGAGACCTGGACGAGCTGGACACCGCCTATGGAAAGTGGGCCGACCAAGACTTTCCCGCCAGCGCCTACCGCGAGGTGATGGATGTCCACGGCGTCGATCACATGATCCTATACCCGACCGCCGGGTTCTGGACGACTGCAGTCGCCGAGATGGACGGTGAGACCGCCATGGCCATCCGCCGGGCCTACAACCGCTGGCTGGGAGATTTCTGTCAAGATATCGGACGCGGAGCCTGCGGTGCAGCGTCCATCGACCTGCGCGACCCAAAGGCGGCAGCCGAGGAGGTCCGGCGCTGCGTTAAGGAGTACGACTTCAAGGCTGTGCACATGAATCCTGCACCGGTGCCCAACCTTCGCATGTTTGACGAAGAATGCGACGTTCTATGGGCAACCTGCGCCGAGCTTGGCGTGCCCGTGGGACTTCATCCCAGCGCCAACCACCCCTTCGACCAAGGCTTGCTCGATTACCTGCCCGGCCTGCGGAATTGCCGGACCACTGTCTCTTTCGTTCTGGGGAGCATGCTGGCCTGCACGGGCTTCATCATGGGGGGCGTGCTGGAACGGCATCCCGGTCTAAAGCTGGTGTTCCTGGAGTCCGGCTGCGGATGGGCTTCGTTCTGGCTGGACAGGCTGGAAGCGGGTATCCAGGGAGGAACTCGCAGGTTGGCGATTCAGGGGCTCAACCATACTCCGGTAGAGTATTTCCAGCGCCAATGCTTCGTAGCCGCCGACCAAGACGACCCAGGAATCGAGCCGCTGATCAGATCAATCGGCGATCACGTCATAGTTGGGGCCACCGACTTCGGTCATCCCGAAGGCCGGAAGTACTTCAAGGCCAAGCAGGACTTGATGGACCTTCCAGGTGTGTCACCGGAGAGCAAGCGTAAGCTCCTGTGGGACAATGCTCTAAGGGCCTACCCCATCGACCCGGAGGGCTAATCGTCCGGGAATGAACCGGCCCGCCTAGTTCATGCGGGCCCCACCGTCAACGTTGATGGACTGGCCGGTGATGTTGCGAGCGTCCTCGGAGGCCAGGAAAGCGGCCAGCTTTCCGATGTCCTCCGGGGTCTGCTCCCTGCCCAGTGGTATCGAGGCGGCCACCCGCTGCTCGAAGACTTGCCTCTCCGTAAGCCCCTCCAGTTCAGCGTCGTTACTACGATTGCGCGCCGCCAGCCTTTCCCAAAGGGGTGTCCAGAGCAGGCCCGGACAGATGGCGTTGACGTTGATGTTGAAAGGGGCGAGCCTCAACGCCAGCCCCTGGGTTAGGCTGATAACCCCGGCTTTTGATGCGTTGTAATGGGTGATGGTGGGGCTTCCCTGCCTCCCCGCTATCGACGCGATGTTGATGATCTTACCGCTGCGCTGTTCAATCATCGGGACCGCTACGGCGTCCGCGGTTAAGGCTACTCCACGAAGGTTCACTTGGTAGGTGTAGTCCCAGTCTTCCACCCGCGCTTTCTGGTGTTCGTCCCAACCGGCGGCCCCGCCCACACCCGCGTTGTTGACCAGGATGTCGATCTTCCCGTAGCTGGCCAACACGGACTCGGTAAGCGCGTCGATGGAAGATGGGTCGGTGACGTCCAGTTCGGCGGCCATCGAGTGTCTTCCAATCTCGCCAACTTCGGCTGCGACGGTTTCCGCCCCCTGAATGTTCAGGTCCGCCACCACGATGTCCGCGCCTCTCTCGGCAAGAACCAGGCAAATCCCATGCCCTATGCCGCTGGCCCCGCCGGTGACGATAGCCGTGCGTCCTGTCAGGTCCATGGTCAGCCCTCCGCAGCTTTCAGGAATCCGCCCTTTACTCGGTTATCGAGGACAGTTGCTCGAAGTAGTCCGGGAAGGTCTTTGAGACGCAATCGGGGTTGTTGATTGTTATGGGGGCGTCTCCAAGTGCGGCCAGGGAAAAGCTCATGGCCATGCGGTGATCGTTGTAGGTGTCGATGGTTGCGGGAGATATTCTCGTTGGAGGAGTGATCTCAAGGTAATCATCCCCTTCGTAGACTTCCGCCCCCACCTTGCGCAGCTCGGCGGCCATGGCAGCCAACCGGTCTGTCTCCTTGACCCGCCAGTTTGCCACGTTTCGAATGGCCGTCTTCCCTTGGGCGAATAAGGCGGTCGTAGCGACGGTCATAGCCGCGTCAGTGATGTGATTCAGGTCGAGGTCCACGCCGCGCAAGTCCCCGCGGGAGACCTCGATCCAGTCGGGGCCACGGGACACTGCCGCGCCCATCTGTTCCAGCACATTGGCCAGCCCCACGTCGCCCTGAACGCTGTTTGCCCCCACTCCGTTCACCCGCACAGTCCCGCCCCTGATGGCGGCGGCGGCCAGGAAATAGGTAGCCGAGGAAGCGTCACCCTCCACCAGGGCCGTACCGGGTGACCGGTACATCTGACCGCCGGGGACCCGGAATTGCTCGTATCCGGAGGTCTCGACAGTCGCCCCAAAACTACGGACAACGTCAACGGTCATGTCGATGTAGGGTTTGGATACCAAGTCCCCTTCGACGTTGATGACCATGTCCTGCTGGGCCAGCGGGGCGGCCATCAAGAGCGCGGTCAGGTATTGGCTGGATATGTTGCCGCGGACGGTGACTTCGCCGCCTTTGATGCCATTGGAAATGATTCGCAGCGGTGGATAGCCGTCCCGTTGTACATACTCGATGCGGACACCCAACTGCCGCAGGGCGTCGACTAGGTCCTTGATGGGGCGTTCGTGCATCCGGGGCTCTCCCGTGAGGTCGAACACTCCTTGTCCGAGGCAAAGGGCGGCGCACAACGGGCGAATGGCTGTCCCGGCGTTACCAAGAAAGAGTTCGGTCTCCTGGGGAGGGAATGGCCCACCGAGCCCGTGGACCCGGCAGCGGGTCTTGTCCGGGGACAACTCGAACCTCACACCCAGTCTACGCAGAGCGTCCAACATGTGGTTGGTATCGTCGCTGTCCAGCAGGTTGTAAACGTCGGTTATCCCGTGGGCCATCGACGCCAGCAGCAAGATACGGTTGGACAAGCTCTTGGAACCGGGAAGCTGGATGGTTCCCTGAATCCGCTTGATTGGTTTAAGGACTAACTGGTCCATGTGGGAATGCCTCTCGGTGTAGAATATGGGGCCAATTAGAAAGCGCCGCTTCACCCGGTTGGTGGGTAGCGGCGCTTTTGTTCACGCTAACCTGGCCATGGATTGAGGGCCGTCAAAGACTACCCAGATAGCTGGCTATGTGGTCGATAGAGTCGGATTGCGCGGAGGTGCGGCCATGGTTTCTTCATCCAAGGGGATTGCGTCCTTCTCATAGATCTGGACCCGGTAGGACTCGTAGTCGGGAATGAAGAGCCGGAACTGATCGTCCACCCTCACCGAACGGGGCCGGCGTAGGTATTTCTCCTCCTCCAACTTCCCCATCTCGCGCAGCCGGTTGGGCATTGCGTTGGTCATCATGTAGGTGCGGGAAACCCGGGAGAGGGAAGCGTCACCCAGGAACTTCCAGATGTAGCGTCCTTCCTGGTTGAACAGTTGCACCCGGTTGTTGCCCCAGTCGCACACGTAGATATCGCCGTGGCCATCGACGGCTATCCCGGTGGGCCGGTTGAACTCCCCGTCACTGGAGCCCTCTCGACCAATGACCATCAGCGGCTCGCCCGACGGGCTGAGCTTCTGCACCCTGTGGTTGCCCCAGTCGGCCACGTACACGTCGCCGACTTCATCCACGTGGACACCCATGGGAAGCTCGAATTGACCGGGCTCGGGCCCCTGGGAACCGAAGCCCCCCAGGTACTCGCCTTCAACGGTGAACCGTTGCACTCTGTGGTTCTGGGAGTCGACTGTCACCAGGTTGCCTTCCGGGTCGAAGGCTATCCCGGCGGGACCCTTCAGTTCTTCCGGACCCTCCCCTTCCTCGCCGAACTTGGAGACGAACTCCCCGTCCGGGTGGAACCGGGTAATCCGGTGTACGGCTTCGTCGCTTACGAAGAGGTCCCCCTCGTCGTCGGTGATGACCTGCACCGGCCATTCAAACTGTCCATCCGCCCTGCCGTATCCGCCGATCTGCACCAGGTCTCCGGATAATTGCTCGGCGTCGTCGAGGGACCAGACCCGGATCAGCGATGCGCCTTCCGACCTGAGCAGGATGTAAACTACGTCGTCTTTGCCAAAGGCCACGTCAACCGGGAAGTTGGTAATCCGGCGCATCCCCAGGGTCTTGTGGTAGGGGAAGCCCGCTCTTAGCAGTCCGTACGGTCGTACCATCTGTGCATCTTCCTCCAGTAGGAGCTAGTTCTTAAAGGGCCGGATCTGCTCGTAGTGGCCCTTGACGATGGGGGCAGCCTCGACGCTGAGCCACTGTTCCAACACCGTGCCGTAAATCCCCCGGAAGTCGATCATGTGGCGAAGGTCCTCGCCGTGCTCCCATTCACTGGGGTTGATGGACGGGTACTCGGAGTAGAGGCCTCCTTCGATGGGCTTGCCGAAGAGGTACGCCCCGCCGCCCGAGCCGTGATCGGTGCCGCTGCCGTTGTCCCTCATTCGCCGTCCGAACTCGGTGAACGCCAACACCGTAACGTTGTCACCGGCGTCGTGTTGGTCCAGATCGTCCAGGAAGTCGGCGATGGCCCCGGACACCTCGTTCATCAGCTTGGGGTGGGCGGCCATCTCGTTGGCATGGGTGTCGTAGCCAATGTGGTTGGTGTAGAAAACCCGGGTGCCGAGACCGGCCAGGTGGATGCGGGCCACGTCGCGGAGGCTCTTGGCTATGGGGTTGTCTGCGTATTCCACCGTCGATTCGTACTTGGAAGCCACGTCACCCAACAGGTCGGCGCCCTTCAGCACGTCGATACCGGTCTTGCCGATGTACTCAGCCGTTGGGCCGGCGCCAATCGCGCCGCCGTAAATGTTGCGGAACATGGAGACGGCGCGGTCGCGCAAGTCTTCCTGCTCGACCTCGGTCATCACGCCGTAGCCTTCCAGGTCACCCACAGAGGTTACGGGCACGCCGGACACAGCCATAGCCCGGGGTAGACCGCGCCCGATGTTGACACCCGTCAGCACGTTTTCAGCATGAGGGTCAAGCTCCCTTATGGCCTGGCCCAGCCACCCTTCGAGGCCGACCTTGTCCGGCTCACAGGTGTGCCAGATGTCCATACCGCGGAAGTGAGACCGGTTGGAGTTGGGATAGCCTACGCCTTGGACGATGGCCATTCTGCCCTCATCGTAGAGACGCTTGAAGGGCGCGGCGTTCTGATTGATGCCCAGTTCGTCGTTGATGGGCAGGACCTCGTCAGGGTTGATGCGAATCTTCTTCCGGGCGTCGAAGTAATGCTCGTTGGTGAATGGGACGACCGTGTTAAGGAAGTCGTTTCCTCCGGTCATCTGCACCACAACCAGGACCCGGTCATCTTGCTGAGTGCTCATAAAGCTAAAACCCTCTCTCCTGTTTGGCTAACGCGCCCGGGTTTGTGCGCGCGGTTATTTAGGCGAATTGGTAGTCCACTGTGGAGACGATCATCTGCAGCAGGTTGATAACGTCCACCTGCTTCTCGTCGCTGTCGCCGCCGTTAGTCTGGCTAATCGTGTTGAGGTCCTTGGTGTAGTCCACCAGCAGGCGGCGGGTCTCGTCGCTTACGCGGAGGCCGCCCATCAGTTCCAGGCAGTTATTCACCAGTTCCTCGGGGTCGCCGCCCAGACCTCCGACCCGTTCCAGGATTTCCTTGATTCCCGGCTTGTCGGGATCGGCGAACTGCTTTTCGGCGAAGTTGACCCGCTCACTGAGCGTGCCGGAGTCGATCCACTCGTGCCCCGTGTGCCAACCCTCCACAGTGGGCGGGTTGAGTAGGTTTTGGCCCATGACGGTGGACGCGCCGGCGAAGTTTTGCATCCCGGGTTTGGGGTAACGGAACTCCCCGGTCTGCTTCAACACTCCCGCGACCAGCTCGGCCGGGCTCTTGACCTTCTTCCGCTGAGCGGAGTTTTTGAAGAAGGGGGACTTGAATAGCGATGCCAGCACGGCCCTCATGTCGCCGTTGGACTCGAGGAACACGGTAGCCAACTGCTCGATGGCGTCCTCGTTCCTGGGTGGTTCTATGGACCAGGATGGGACCTGGGCTTCGTCCTCGACGAAAAAGTTGTAAAGGTGCCGCGAAATGAACCGGGCCGTGGCCGCCTCGTCCACGACAATGTCGATGATGTCCCCACCATCTAAGTTGCCGGTGTGACCAAGGAAGGTCTTCTCCCCAAAGTCGTGGTCTTCAGGTACGAACTCGAACACGGCCTGGTGATGTCCCATGGGGTAGAGGGAGAGAGGCTGGCGGAAGGTCCAGCCCGTAAAGGCCCGGGACGCGCTCTTGATGTCGTCCTCGGAATAAGCCCCTATTCCCATGGAAAATAGCTCCAGCAACTCCCTGCCGTAGTTCTCGTTGATCTCGTCCTTGTGGTTCTCGTTGTTGTCCAGCCAGAAGATCATCGCGGGGTCCTTGGAAAGCTCCAGCAAGATCGTCCTGAAGTCGGTTAATCCGACCCTGCGGAACGTGTCGATCTGGCGGAAGATGGATGGACCGTGCTCGCTCTTACCCCACGCCACTGGGTAGATGTGGTGGAGGAAGAGGGCCATCTTCTCCTCCAGGGGCCGAGGGGTGTTGATCATCCGGTAGAGCCACTTGGCCACGTAAACGGCCACTGGCTCACCGCCGATGTATCTCTCGATGAATGCTTGTTCTACCTCGTCGAAGCGTTCGGGGTTGACCAGGTCATCGACGATTTCGTCGTAGGTCTTCTCCGCCGTGAGGGTGTCCAACTCCGACGGTGTGGCGCCAAAGCCCGCGCGCCGCATCAGGTGAGCAACTTCCATGCGGTCTGATTTCATGCTCAGAATCCTCCGGGCAGCGTTATCGGTATGCGAGTACAACCAGCCCCGGTCCCATGAACCGGATGGTTACTAAGATTATAACGATTCTTGGCTATCCTTCAAGTCCAACGTAACTGCTCAGACTTGATGAGGCGGATTGGCTGAATCTCATATCGGTGAGCTTTGTGATAATCCTCTTACCATGTCCCGCCCCCACAATCCGTCATTCCCGCGCAGGGAGACCTTTGCGTAACCTTCCGCGACTCCCGCGAAAGCGAGAATCCAGAGTGTGCCCAGATACGGAGGACGCCCTCACCCTAACCCTCTCCCGGAGGGAGAGGGGATTATTCAAAGGTCTCCGCAGGCGGGAATCCAGAAATGTCAATGATCGGGACCGTTGCTGGTTGCAAAGGTTTCTGGATTCCGGGTCAAGCCCGGAATGACGAGCTTTGAGTAGGAAGGACACACCAAGTCTGAACAGTTACAGTCCAACTTCTGGATTCAACGCCTTTTGATTTTCCAAACCTGGCCCTGCCAGGGCTCACCGGCCGCCTCACCCGCTCCCCTTGAGCGAAGTCGAAGGGTGCTGGGACGATGACTGACGATAGCTATCGAAAGGCCCCGCCGCAAATAGTGGCCGGACTGTACGAAACGTGGCCGCCGCGTTACACTAAGCGGCGGAGCATCCTATCCTCGGCCCCATCGAAGCGAGGACCATGCAGCCAGAGATCATCAAGAAGGGCGACGATTCCGGGAACCGGATGGTCCTCAAGTACGAAGGGCCTGACGCAACACCCATCTACGCAATCGGAGTGCCCCAGGCCTGGGCGTCGCGTCTCGGTCCGACTTGGAGTTACGTCTTCGAGTCAGACCGGCTGACCGTCGTCGACCCTGGTTGCTATGGCACCGTCGACAGGCTCGAACAGGGGCTACAAACCATAGGCTATTCCTCCGCGTCGGTGGGCCGCGTCATCGTGACCCACGGCCACGTGGACCACGACGGCAATTGCTACCCCCTCCTCTCCCGCAACGGCGCGGAGTTGTGGGCCCATGAGGTGTACGGCTGGTTGGCCCGCCTGGGACGTAGAGAGATCGAGACCGATTGGCGGCGCACCTTCCCGGGCTACCCGGTGCGGGAAGACAACATGTTCACGGACCGCGTGATGGAGCATGAGCGTCAGATCAGTCAGCTTACCCTATCCAACCCCGTCACCGATGGACTGACCGCCAACGGCCTTACTTTCTACTACACCCCCGGTCACTCGCCCGATGAGCTTTGCATCCGCTACGGAGACATGCTTTTCTCCGGCGACCATGTCCTCCCACAGATCACTCCCCATCCCAGCGTCGGGCTCAGCTACCAGCGGTTCCAGCAGTCCCTTCCCGATTCGTACAAGGGCGGGAACCGTTACTACGGGCTGGCCGTGTATCTCCGGTCTCTGAAAAGGGTCTCCGGCCTGGGAGACGAGATCACCGTGCTACCGGCCCACCGCGCCTTCTACCATGGGAATTTCAACCCTATCAATCTGGAGCGTAGCACCGAGATCCTGGAGCACCACCGGGACCGCTGCGGCGACCTGCTCAAGTTGATCAGGGAGGGTATGGTTGACCTGGAGGCCATCACCCGAAAGCACTTCGACCACATTGGCCTCGATGACCGCATGTTCTACCCCGCCTTCACCGAGGTCATCAGTCACATGGAGTTGCTGCAGGAGGCCGGGGACGTGGCAATGTGGGCCGATGGCGGCAGCAAGGTCCGCTGGAAGGGTACCGAGGCCTTCTCAGAATTCATCGACAACCTGTATGATCCCTTAGAGGGAGTCTAGTCCACGACGGACTTCAGAAACCCCCGAAGTCTCTCCCCGTAACCCTCCGGGTCCTTGTTCCAGCCGCAGGCATGGATCGCTCCCTCGAAGGATACAAGGGTCACCAGGTCTGGCCGCAGGCTGAGCAATCTCTCACTGGTTTCGATTGGTGTGATGCCGTCGTCCCGCCCATGAAATAGCAAAACCGGCACTTTCAGGCGGTCGGCTTGGCGAACGTAGTCGAGTGCTTTCCAGTCCAACCCAAACCGCAGCGACGACACCAGCTTGCCCACCGGCGTCAACAGGTGCAAGGGCCCGAACTGGCGGGACCCGTTTCTGACTATCAGGTTCAGGTCTAGCATCGGCGAATCCAACACGAGGCCCCGGACCCTTTCCTTTAACAAGGACTGGAACATGAAATTGACCACGATTCCCCCGCCCATGCTGTAGCCCATCAGCACAACCGACCTGGCGCCCTGGCCTACGGCGTACTCGACGCCGCTCTCCAGGTCTGACCATTCAGTCTCACCAAACCGGTGAAACCCGTCCGGACTGGCGGGAACTCCCGGGTCGTTCCGGTAGGTGATGGCGAGGACCGGAAACCCAAGCTCGTTGAATTCGGGCAGGACCCTCAAGCACTCCTGGAGTGGCGCGCCCCTGCCGTGGACCATCACAACCCAGGTGTCTCGCCTACCTGGAATGTGCCAGGCCGGTAACTCTCCCAACCGAGAGGGAAAGGTCACCTCCTGGAAGGGGATGCCGAACGCCTCGACCGGGTCCTTGGGAAAGGTGAAGAAGTCGACTCGGGCCAGGTCCCCGGCCCGCGGAAGGTGGGACCGGGGGAAGAACTCGCAGGTCACCCGGCGCCCGGCATGTTCCAGCCACCGGCCGATTTGGCCGTACCCTCCTTCCCACTCCAAGCCCCATAATCCCTCGTGAATCAGAGGGCTGCCCCGCCTGGCCGATGGGGCTAGTCCCAGGGTGCAGCGGTCGTCCCCGATCTCCTCGATGACGAGGTCGTAGGGGTTGAGGTATTCTCCGGGTAGAAGGGCCAACTTTCGCAGTTGCTCGGAGAGAAACCACCCTGCGATAGCGACACCGGCAACGGCCGCCGCCACAGCCAGGACAACGACTTCGACCAAGAGCTGACTACGCCTCTCCGGCTTGCCGGCGAGGGCTCACAGGGCGCGTACCGCTTCCTCGATGCGTTGAGTCGCCTCGGCGTAGCTGGTGTCTGGCGTGAATCGCAGCGGCTTACCGATCCGCACCGAAATCGACTCCCGGTTTCCGGTCAGGCCGCGCTTGCTTCGCCCGTGGTTGACGAGACACAGCGGGACTACGGTCACCCGTCCGTCCACCGCCAGCAACCCGGCGCCGGTCTGGAATGGGAGCATGGGCTGGCCTACCTGCTGGTCTCCCTCGGGAAATATCCCCACATTCCAACCCCTGTCCAGCACGCTGCCCAGGTGTTCCAGGCTGGGCCGGATCCCGCCCTCCCGGTAAAGCGGGAAAGCGTTGCCAACGAGCGACACTACAACACCCAGCCAACGCTTGCGGAAACTGAATTCAGCGGCGGCGGCATAGGTCATGCGGCGGCGTAACGAACGTGGGAGCATCTTCAGGACTAACATGCTGTCCCACTTGATCGCGTTGTGGTTGATGGCGAATATCACAGGTCCGTCCAACCCATTGAGTCCTTCCAGCCCAGACATGTCCGCTCGGTACTTGCTCGTCAAAAAGGGGAACAAGACGGCGTGGTGAATGGCTTCGCGCACGTTGGTGCACCAGGGAGTAAGGGGCCACTGGAAAAATTCCATGTTGTGCCCGCCGGCCCCGGCCCGTTCCTCGACCAATCGCTGCAATTCCGCGAAGGTTGTCGAAGGGCCGAGCAGAGACTCGTCAATGTAGACCCCTAACTCCTGCTCGATTAGCGACAGCAATTCGACCCGGCCCAGGGAATCAAGACCCAGGTCTCCGCTCAACGATCGTTCCGGCACAACCATCGCCTCCGGTAACTGGGCGACCTGGGCCACCAACTGGGCCAACGGGTCGACCTGCTGCGGGCCGGACGCTGGTGTCGGGGATGGCTCAGCGGAAGGCGACTCGGCGGTCTTGATGTGGTCCAGGACCAGTGCTTTCTTCACTTTCAGCGTATGGGTCCTCGGAAAGTCTTCGTCCGGCCAGACTGAGTGGCTGGTGATCCGCTGGTGGTCCGCTAATTTGGAGTTCACATTTTCAATGATCGCCCGGATTCTCTCGGGTCTCTTTGCCCCGTCGGCGTCCAAAAGCAAAACGGCATGGACCGTCTCCGCGCCCACCGTGTCGCCGGGCATGCCGACGACCACGCCGTCTGTAACCTGGGGGTGGGCGGCGAGTTGTTGCTCGATGTCTTCCGGATAGACATTCTGACCGTTGGCCAGGACGATCAGGTCCTTCTTCCTTCCTCGCAGGTATAGCCTGCCAGCCTCGTCAAGGTGTCCCAAATCTCCCGTTTTGTACCACTCGCCTTCGAACGAGTCGTCGGTCGCCTGCTGGTTCCTCCAGTAGCCCGGAGTAATGTTTGGACCCGCGGCAAGGACCTCGCCGTCTTCAGCGATCCTCACCCTCTGTCCTGGCAAGTTCTTGCCCACCGAGCCCAAAACCCTCTCTGAGACCGCATTAAAGGTGACGACCGGCGATGCTTCCGTCGCTCCGTACCCTTCCACGATGGGGATACCCAGGTTTTCCCACTTTCGGGCCAGGATTGGGTCAAGGAACGAGCCGCCGGTGAACACGCATCGGAGCCCGCCGCCGAAGCGCCGGTGGACGGTGCCGAACAACCTGCGCCTGGCTGCCATTGGCAACTTGGGGGCGATATTGTGTAGCTTCTCCCAGACCGCCGATTTGCCCTGACGCTCCACCTCACGCTCGATCCCGTTCATAAGAAGCTGCAACCCCTGGGGAACCAGCAGCAACAGGCTGATCTTGTTCTCTTGAAAAGCCTTGAATAGAAAGTTCGGCTGGCGGCTCACCGGGTAAACGAGACGCGCGCCTGACAGTAGCGGTACCAACATGCCCCCGCATTGCTCCAGCATGTGGCTAAGGGGGAGCAGGGAAAGGATGCGGTCCGTCTCACGGCCTACGAATATGGTCGATACGGCCCTGGCGTTGCTCACGACGTTACGGTGAGTCAACATCACCCCTTTGGGGTCGCCCGTGGTGCCCGATGTAAACATGATCTCTGCCAGATCATCCGGTCCCACGTCGACCGCGGCGGGTTCCCTCGGACACCCGGCAACGCGTTGGTCCAGGTCCTCCAGGTGGGCCATCGGGACTTCGCCGATCGGTGTTGTGTCGCTCCTGCGGGATGCCAACGCAAGACTGGGCTCGGTTAAGCGGGACACTCGGGAAACGAAGTCGGGGGCGCTCCTTACATCCAACGGTACGGCGACAGCCCCGGCCCGGACGACGCCAAAGAACGCCATCACCCATTGGGGCATGTTAGGCCCCCAGAGCAGAACTCGGTCTCCCTTCCCAACGCCTTGCTGCTGGAGCCAATTGGCCACCTGGCCCGAGGCGTCCCAGAGCTGTTGGTAATTCCAGGCCAGGTACTTATAGGTTGGCTTTACAAGCAGGGCGGGGTTGGAGCCGAATTTCCGTCTTGATTCATCCAGCAAATCAACGAGAGTATCCAACTGCATGCCTCGTGGTAATTTCTGCGAATCGTAGCAAATCGGCCCGTCGAGTTACAATGCTCCAGGGGGCGTATACCTGGGAATATGAGAGCGAGTCCAGGAACGCGTTAGTACCGGCGCAGCAGGTGCCGCTTGCGCGCTTCGGCGCGGGCTTCGGCGATCGAGCGTTTTATCCGGTCCCGTTCGGTCATTGGCGGGTCCGTCATCAACTCGTGAAAAGCGATGGCTTGCCTGATAACCAGGGCCAAGAGCGCCCTTCTGAACGAAGTTAGACGGGCCGCGGTGATATACCTAATCGGCGCTAGAGAGATGCTCTCAGTATAAACGTCGATGGCGTTACCTTTCAGTTCAGCCGATCTTTAGCAGGCTTCCGGTCCTTCTTGACCAATCTATCCGGGGAGTCGGTGAGAAGTACCCACATAGGCCGGTGGCCCACGTCAATCACGTCCAGGGGAGCGAGAGTCCCTGAGTCTTGGTCCACTCGGTAGGAGGCCAGGCGGCCCGAGTCCAACCCGGCGGCGTACAGGAATGTCCCGCGCGGGTCGAGACTGAAGGCCCTCGGGACCGGTTCCGTAGGGACCGTCCCGGTGCAAGTCAACTCTCCGGTGTCCCCGTCTACCGTGAAGCTGGCTACGCTGTTGTGGCCCCGGTTGGGGGCGTATAAGAAACGACCGGAGGGACTGATCTGGATTTGGGAGCAGGTATTTTCGCCTTCGAAACCCTCGGGTAGGGTGGATACGGTGTCAACCAGGCTGAGCGTCCCCGCGTCCGGGTCCATCCGGTAGGCGCTTACGCTGCATCCCTGCTCGTCCGACACGTAGACCATGTCCATGTTTGGGTTGAAGCAGAAATGCCGTGGTCCCAGATAGTTGTCGTTCCCGACCCTCAGAGGGTCGTTGGGAGTCAGGTGTCCTGTGTTCTCGTCGAACCTGAATTGGAAGATTTCGTTGGGGCCCCGGTTGGCGATGTGGGGCACGTAGGCGAAGCGGTTAGTTGGGTCGGTCTGGATCGAGTGCGCGCCGCCTGCGGTCTCCAACCATTCCACGGGAGGCACGACGGCGGCGCCGTTTTCGTCGATGCGGTGGACCGCAGCTCGGCTCTGGTAGTAGTAGGCCGACAGGACGAACCCCCCTTTACGGTCGGTGGCCAGGGCCACCGGTTCTCCTTCCAGGGGAGCGGCCCCGATCTGGGATATGGCCCCGCTAGCTGGGTCTATGTCGAAGCTGGCGATGTCACGCACCGCCCGGCGGCCAATGTACAAGTGCTTGCGTTCGGGGTCCACGCATAGGGCCGCGGGACCTCCGGAGACCGCTACGTCATGTTTTAGGCTAAGGGCCCCGTTGGACGGGTCTTGGGTAAAGACCAGAATCTTGTCATCGTCCTGTAGCGACAAGTACATGAAGGTGGTCATAGGTTGGCTCCTTCGGTGGCGGGATGACGGGCCGTGCTAGACGATTCCCTCATCCTGCAAGTTTTCCAGTTCCACTATGCTCAGACCCAATTCCTCGCAGAAGACCTGCTCGTTGTGTTCTCCCAGGTGTGGAGCCGGGACACTGCCCTCCATTGGATTCACTCCGTCCATCAGGAACCCCGGACCGGCGTACATCATCGGACCGGTGTCGGAGTGGTTGATCTCCACCAGCGCGCCCCGTTCGGCCAGGTGGGGAGACTCAACCACCTGTTGGGGGTTCTGGACCAGGCCGACCACCAACCCGCGCGCCATCGTCGCTTCCATCAATTCCAGGTTGTTCCAATCGGCGAGTTTCGGGGCCACCAGGTCGTATAGTTCCTGCCAATTCTCCATCCGCCCGCGTCTCCCGGCGAACTTGGAGTCCAGCAATCCCGGCTCTTCCAGGAACTCGGCCCATGCTTCCATAGGCCGTCCACCGGTTCCTGCAGTGGTGAGGGTGACTTCGCCGTCCCTGGTGAACAGGTGCATCCCGTCCATGACGTTGCCGTCGCTCCCGCCCCGAATCGGGCCGCGCCCCGTGAAGCTGTAGGGGTGGATGAGGCCCGAGGGTGTGCTGACCGTGGACTCCATGGTGGACACGTCGATATGCTGACCCTCGCCGGTCTGCTTCCGGTGCATCAGGGCTGCCAGCGTTGCGATGGAGCCGTTTCTCGCCGCCGTGATTTCCATCTGCTCTAGCACTGTGCCCATTGGCGGACGGTCCGCCGAGCCGGTGACGGAGTGCAAGAAACCCCCCACCGCTTGCGCGACCAGGTCGTTGGCCTTGAAGTCCTTGTAGGGCCCGGTCTGGCCGAAGTAGGTCATCGACGTGAGGATCAGCCTGGGATTGGCCTCAGTCAACACGGAATATCCCAGCCCGATGTCTTCCAGGTAACCGGGTGGGGAACTCTCGATCATGACATCAGTGGTGGGGACAAGGCGCAGGAACAGCCGCCTGCCCTCGGGCCTGCTTACGTCCACTGTCACGCCGCGCTTGTTGGTGTTGAACGCCAAAAACAGGGAGCTGCCGTTGGGGCCCGGCTCCTCTCCTACGAAAGGCGGCTCCTTTCGCGCCGGGTCACCGCCGCCGGGAGGCTCCACCTTGATGGTGTCCGCGCCCTGGTCGGCCAGCAGTTTAGCGCAGTACGCGCCGGAGAGGGAGCCGGAAAGCTCCACCACTTTTACGTCGTCGAGAATACCCTGCATGTCCTTACTCGTCTGCCTATCCGGCCGAGGTTAGGGGACCGGCTCGTCTGGCTTGGGACGGTCGGAAATGATCCCTTCGGTTGCCAGGTCGTTGATCTCTTCCTCGGACAATCCCGCCAGCGTGCGTAGAATCCGCCAGTTGTCTTCGCCCAGGGTGGGCACGTGCTTGATCTCCAGGGGCATCAGCGGGGCGTGGAATGGCCTCCCCGCATAGGTGCGAACCCCGGCCTGGGGAGCGTGCTCGTTGAAGAAGTCCTGCAGGTATCCCCGTTCCCGAAGGTGAGGGCTGGAAGCCAATTCCTCGGCGTTGAACACCGCGCCGCTGGGTACGCCGTACTCTTGGAGGAGGAGCATCAATTCTTCCGGCCCGTACCCGCGGGTCCACTCGCCTAATTGCTCGTCAAGGTTGTGGCGGTCTTGCCACCGGCCTTCCGGGGTGTCGTACCGGCTGTCAGCGGACCAATCCGGCGAGCCCATCGCCCGCTTCAACCTGCGCCATTCGGACTCGTTGGATACCGCGATGGCGCACCAACGGCCTTCGCCTTTGCACGGGTAGATGTTGTGCGGCGATTTCCAGATGTGGCCACAGCCCAGCCTGGACCGGGTGATGCCCCGCTGGGCCTCCAGCACCGCCGGGCCGATGGCGGACACCCCAGTCTCCTGCATGGACAGGTCGATGCGCATACCTTTGCCTGTGCGCTCGCGGTTGTAAAGGGCGAGCATGATGGAGTAGGCCACGTTGTCGCCTGCTGAGTGGTCCATATAGTTGCTGCTGGCGCGTTGCGAGGGACCGCCCTCATACCCGGTCAAGTAGGACAATCCGCACGCGGCGTCAACCGTTCGGGCCCGCGACCCTGCCCTGCGCCAAGGCCCCGTGTGCCCGTAGGCGGTGCAGCTAAGGGAAATGATGCGGTGGTTGATCTTGGCCAGAGACTCGTGGTCGAACCCGAACCGTGCCATGGTGCCGGGCCGGAAGTTGTCGGTCACCACGTCGCTGGACTCTACCAGCTTCAGGAAAAGTTCTTTACCCCGGGGGTGGACCACTTCCAGGCACAGACTGGACTTGTTCCGCGCGCCAAAGTAGGCCAACGCCCCGCCTTCGTTCCACCACTCTTCGCTTGGCTGGCCGTCTGGGAACGGACCGGAACGGCGGTCTTGCATGTGTTCAACGCTCTCGACCCTGATGACTTCGGCCCCGAAGTCGGCCAAAAACGATGTACCCCAGGGCAAGGCGTGTACCTGCTCCAGAGTAAGGACCCGTACTCCATCCAATACGCCCATAAATTTCTCCGGTGGTCAGTGACCAGTGGCTAGTGACCGGTGGCTAGGTCTCAGCGGCCACCGGTCACTCACAACTACCGAGGTTCGTAAGCCCTGACTGCCTCGGCGTACTCTTCCCTGGGGAATTGCTCCCCGTTGGGTACCTTCATGCCGTCGCAGAAAATCTCCAGCCGGTTGCCATCTGGGTCCAGGAAGTAAAACGACCGACTGCCGCTGCCGCCAGCGTTGCCGCCGCCCTCGATTCCGTGAACCAGGGGCCCGCTGACGGGCTCAACACCTTTGGAACGGAGGTGGGCCAAGGCACGGAAAAACTCGTCGCGGTTGTCGACTTCCAGGGCGATCTGCTGGATCAGGCGGACCGGCTGACCGTCAGCGCTAACGTCCACTCCCGGAGGAGCGGTTGCGATGACGATGTTGTGATGGTCCTCATCGAACCGCAAGAAAGCGGTCTCGCTGCCATTAGGCCGCTTGGTCCGGTGCGTGATAGTGCAACCGATTGCTTCGGTGTAGAACTTGAAGGACTCTTCGAAGTCGGAAACCAGGAAACCCACGTGACCAATGCGTTTGACGTTGATACCCATCTTCTTACCCTCCCGGTGTCGATTCTAATATTGTGGTTCTGATTGCGAACGGTTGGCAAGCCTCCCTGCAAACCGGAAAGTTAACCCTTGAAACTCCCGGTTATGGGCTGGTGTCCCGCGTGTTCCGCGTAAGGCTCTTCGCGGTACACGGCTATGGACTTCATAACCGGGGTGTCTTGGATCGAGAACAGGACCGACTCGGTGTCCGGAGCGCTGGCGTGCTCGTGCCAGGCCCACGACGGTACGACGAAGAAGTCGCCTTCTGTCCAATCGAACCGCTTTCCGTCGATCACCGTATGGCCTTCGCCCTGGAACACCTGGTAGACCTTGCTGCTGGTGTGGCGGTGCGCCTTTGTGTTTATGCCTGGGCGGAGAAGCTGCGCCCAGCAAGTCATGGAGCGCAACACTGGCCGCCCGGTTGTCGGGTCGCTGAACTCCATCGCTACGTCGTCGAAGGGGTCTGAGCCTAGCTCCGACAATCCCTTGAGAGCGTCGTAAGTCTTGTCCCATTTGTAATGCCAGAGCGGGGAATAGGGGAGTTCTTGCTCACCCCAAACCGGCCTGAGCGCCCCGGAAGCGTACTTGCGTATGGAGTCGCCTACTCCGGTGATTGGTTGGGTATCTTCGGGAAACGCCTCGTAGAAGTTGGCGCGGAGGTAACCGACGAGAGGGACGTCAAGACCGTCCAGCCAGATCATGGGCTCGGTGCCTTCGTTACTATGGTCGTGCCACGTCCAAGAGGGCGTCAGGATCAAGTCTCCGGGTTCCATGTAGCACTTGTCGCCTTCGACCGTCGTGTACGCTCCGTTACCGGTGAGGATCCAACGTATCGCCGTGGGGGTGTGCCGGTGGGCGGGGGCGGTCTCGCCTGGGAGCAGAAGTTGAAGGGCCGCGACCATGGTATGGGTGGTGCCCCGGTCGAGGCCAGGAGTCGCTAACCGCATGGTGCGCCGTTCCACATCGCGGTCCGGAGTCACGATCTCGCCGCTCTTGAGGACCAGCGGCTGGACCTCCGACCATCGCCAGAGGAAGGGCTCTATCTCGGGTGGACCTTGCCTGTCCCGGCCCACCCAACCAGGGGAAAGGCGGATGCCTTCGGAGGTGTCATAATATTGCCGGAGTTCTTCGGGACTTAGTTTGTCCTGCACTGCCATTGCCTTCGCTCCTTCGGTCTAAACGTAGGCTGATCTGGATTTGCGAGTCGGAATTTGCGAGTATTGTATCAGAACCGCGCGGGTGCGCCAGCGATCAGTTGATCGTGCCGGAATGAGGGAACCCCTAGGCTTGGACCCAGCCCTTTCCGCAGCCGGCCCATGACTCCCCTGCCGCCTTCTCGCGGGGCGGCAGGATATTTCTCTCACAAATCGATGCTGCTGGGTTCAAGGCCCAGGCGCACTCGCCCGTATTGCTCCGCCACTTTGTCCCAGGTCATGGAAGTGTGGTGAGACGCGGCGTGTATATCCCGGTGGAATCGCTGCAGCGGCTCCGTATCGAATAGCGAATGACCGCCGCTGGCCTCGAATAACCTGTCCACGGCGCGGACAGCTAACCGTGCGGCGTATGCCTGGTCACGGCGATAGCGGACGCGGTCATCGACGCTGGGCATCCCTCCACCTTCGGCCCGGTCGAATATCTCCTTCGTGTCGCGCAGGATAAGCCCCCGCGCCGCCGCAACTTCGGCTGCCGACTCCGCCAACCGCAGGTGAATCCCGGATGTCTCCCCTGGATGTCTGGCCTGCTCGAAGACCTCGACCGCCCCCTGGGCCATGCCCAGGATGGGAGACGCCAGGGTGAAAGAAAGGATACTCCTGAGGGGAATGCGGTAATTCGGGGTTGCGTGAACAGTCCTCCCCGGTGACCTCGCTTCCCGCAGGTCTAGCATAGGGACTGTTCGGTAAGCGGGGACGAACGCTCCATCGACCAAGACGTCCTTGCTTCCCGTGCCCCGGAGCCCGGAGACGAACCATGTGTCGTAGATCACGTAGTCTGACTTGGGAATCATCAACATTAGGGGTCCGTCTGGACCGTTCCCGACCACAAGCATCCACTCGGAGGCGTCCACACCGCTTGCGAAATCCCATCGACCAGTTACTCGGAAGCCGCCGTTGTCGGCAACCACTTGACCCCTGGAGGGATTAAATGAGGTAGAAGACAGCGTGTCATAAGACTTCGCCCAGTACTCCTCCTGAGCTTGCTCGGGGAACATCCCGGCGATCCAGTTGTGGCTGGCCCAAATTGAGTAGCACCACGCGGTTGAGCCGCAGCCGCGGCCAAGCTCGGCTGCCACGTCGAAAACCGCGTCGAAATTAAGGCCCAGTCCCCCAAACCGGGACGGTTGCGCGGCCCGGACCGCCTCGGTTTTGTGGAGTTCCCGCACCGTCTCTTCCGGCAGTCGCCGGAGTCTCTCGGTCCGCTGCGCCCGGTCCCGGAGTCTCGATACGAGGTCGATTGCCCGTTGAATGATCTCGCTTCGTTCGGTCATGGCTTACCAAAAATAACACTTCCCACCGACGCTGTGATAGACTCGACCCGTTCCACAAGCGCGCCCCCTGACCGGGGTTGCGTTACCTATTCTAATACTTGGGCGGTCCCGGAATCCTGGGCGGCCCATGCTGGAGGTGCAACGTGAACCTGGGATTTATCGGGGTCGGCAACATGGGTTTCGGTATGGCCAACAACCTGGTCAAGGCTGGCCACTCTCTTACGGTCCACGACCTGGTCCGGGAGCGGGCAACTCCGCTATTGGAACAGGGAGCCACCTGGGCAGATTCTCCCCGCGAGGTGGCCGAAGCCAGCGACATCATCTTCACCTCACTACCCGCACCGGTGGACATGGAGGCGGTGGCCCTCGGAGAGGGAGGGGTCCTGGAGGGCGCGAAACCCGGTTCGATCTACATCGACCTCACCAGCAATTCGGCCAGCTTGGTCCAAAGGGTCTCGGAGGTCTTCACCGCCAGGGGAGTAGACATGCTTGACGCTCCTGTCAGCGGCGGCGTAGCCGGCGCTCGCAGCGGACGCCTGGCGATCATGGTCGGCGGCGATGAGGCTATCTACAATAAGGTGAAGCCGGTTTTGGACGACTTCGGCGACAACGTTGTCTACTGCGGGAGCATAGGCGCAGGTTCGGTGTGCAAGGTGATGCACAATACGATCTCGGCAGTCACGAGCCAGGCGATCAGCGAATGTTTCACCCTGGGCGCGAAGGCAGGCGTCGACCTCAAGCCCATGTGGGAAACGGTGCGCCGGGGAGCTTTCGGACGCGGCGCGGGCGGAATCCACGGGCTGCCTGGCAGTTGGTTCAACGGTGACTTCGAGCCGGACTGGGAGAAGGGCTTCTTCGCGGTAAAACTGATGCGCAAGGACGTGGGCCTGGCGACCCAGTTGGGACGGGAGCTGAACGTGCCCATGGCTCTGGCCAACCTGGCCGAACAGGAGTTGGTGGAAGCCGTGAACCGGGGCTGGGGGGACCACCCGACCAACATCGTACGGTTGCTTCAGGAAGGACGGGCCGGCGTGGAACTCCGCGGAGATATCCCCACAGGCACTACCCGTCTGGAGATAGAGGACTAGCGGTCACATCCCCCATCTCCAGCGCTGTACATCCGGGGTGGCTGCTAGGCTGACCTGAAAGGCCGGAAGAACTCGCGCACGTCTTCTGCCAGCAGTTGGGGTTCTTCCAGCGCGGCAAAGTGGCCCCCTCGCGGCATCGGCGTCCAATGCTGGAGGTTGTAGGACCGTTCGCCCCATTCCTTGGGGGGACGGCTGATTTCGGCGGGGAAAGCCGCGACGCCTGTGGGCGCCTTTATCTTCTCGTCCTGGGCCATGGTCCAAGTGTAGCTCTGGTTCTCTTTGTACATGCGGGTGGACGAGCTTATGGATTCTGTTACCCAGTAAATGGTCACGGTAGTTAGAAGCTCGTCCTTGGTAAACCTCTTCTCAACGTCGCCGGCGCAGTCGCTCCAGGTCCGGTACTTCTCGACGATCCAGGCTGCGAGACCGACCGGGGAGTCGTTCAAGCCGTAAGCCAGGGTTTGCGGTTTGGTGCCCTGAATGTGAGCGTAGCCACCTTCGGCCTGCTGCCACTGTTCACGGTCGTTGATGAGGGTTGTTTCAGCATCGGTAAGCGGCTTAGAGCCTGGTCCTAGATAGGGCGTGGGCCTGGTGATCGAGGTCAGGTGGATTCCGATCAAGCTGTCGGCGTGGCCGTACCCCAACCGTGACGTGACTCCGGCCCCAATGTCCCCTCCCTGGGATGCGAAGCGGGGATAGCCTAGCCCGTTCATCAGGTCCACCCACATTGCGGCGGTCTTCGACACTTCCATGCCCGGTTCCCTGGCGTGGCCGGAGAAGCCGAAACCGGGCAACGAGGGCGCTACCACGTCGAAAGAGTCCTCCGCGTTTCCGCCGTGTGAGGCGGGATCGGCCAGTAACGGGATGATCTTGTGCATTTCGAAGAACGTCCCTGGCCAACCGTGTGTGATGATCAGGGGCATCGGGCCGGGTCCTTTGCCGCGCTCGTGGATGAAATGGATTCCCAGGCCGCCCACGTCTGCCTTGAAGTGCTGGAAGGAGTTAATCAGGCTCTCCTGGGCTCGCCAGTCAAAGCCGTTTTGCCAGTAGTCTACTAGCTCCTTCATGTATGACAGGTTGGACCCGTAGTCCCAACCTGTACCGGGAAGCTCGTCGGGCCACCGGGTGTCGGCTAGACGTTGCTTCAGGTCGGCCAGGACCTCGTCGCTGACGTGTATTTCGAAGGGTTTAGCCTCCATCGGTGCTCTCTCCTATGGATAGCGGTTTACACTCCCAGGGGGTACGGGTACTCCAAGGGCTCACTAGACGGGCAGAGCTTGTTCGGTCCGCTCTTCCGGAATCTCGACGCCGAAAACGTTTATGTTGAACGCGAGCAGCGCATAATAACCCATGAGCGTCGTAAGCTCGGCCAGCCCCCTGGTCCCGAACTGGGCCATGGCGTTGTCGAACGTTGCCTGGCTAACCGTCCGTGTCCGGAAGAACTCCCGGCCGTAATCGACCGCAGCCTGTTCCTGGGCCGATAGCGCTCCCAGGTCCTTCTTGTCCCGCAAGCTGTCCACGAGAGAGTCGTTCAAGCCCGCTGCCCGGCCCGCGGCGGCGTGGGCGTTCCAAATGAACTGGCAGTTGTTCTCCCGGGCCGTAACCAGCATGCCCAGCTCTATTATGTTGCGGGGCAGGCTGGAGCCGTCTCCGCGAAGGTAGGCGCGGAGGTGCTCGCCACGCTTCAGCACCTCCGGCACGTGGAGCATCACCGACATCGGTCCCGTGGTGGGCACGCTTCCACGCGATTCTACGTATTCGTCGAAAGCGCCCAGTTGGTCCTGGGGTACGTTCTCTTTACTGGGGGGCGGGTATTCTAGCCATTTCAGCCTCCTTAACCACGCTGCCTGTCTTAATCCATAACCGCTGAGGCCAATGCTTCCATTTCACCTATTGCCTCTTCCGCTGCCTCAGCGGGTAAAGAGACCGTGACCCGGTCGGCCCCGGCTGCTTCCAGGCGTCCGATCAGGTCTGGGTCGGCGGGAACGTTACAGACCATCAGGCGAATGGACTTGGGGTCCCGGCCCGCGGCTTCTGCTAACTCATCGAGGGTAGCGCGCCCCGCCCTGACCTGCTCTTCAGTAACACGGACGGGCATCCAGCCGTCTCCCCAAGCGACGACGCGCTTAAACACGTTCGGAGCGAATCCTCCCAAGTACACGGGGGGATGGGGCGTCTGCACGGGCTTGGGTGAACACTTGATGGCTGGAAAGTCGAAGAACCTGCCGTGGAACTCGGCTTCTTCCTTGGTCCACAGCTCCTTCATGGCCAGGATGGCCTCCCTCGTTTGCCCCCAGCGGTGCCGGAAGTCGCCCCCCATGATTTCGGTCTCTTCCTGGAGCCACCCCGCGCCAATGCCAAACAGGAACCGGCCATTGGAGATTCGGTCCAGTGTCGCGATCTGCTTGGCCTGTAAGAGGGGATTATGCTCCGGTACCAGGCTGATGGCGGTACCCAGTTTGATGGTCTGAGTGACAGCCGACGCCTGGGCCAGGCCAATAAGCGGGTCTCCTATGTCTGCCATGGAGTCCGGGATAGAGCCATCGGCGGTCCCGCCGTAGCTGGAGGTGGTGTTCACCGGCAAGATGGCGTGCTCCGGGAGCCAGAACGATTCAAACCCTAGTTCCTCGGCGCGTTTGGCCAGCGCAGCCGGGTCTAACGAGTTGGACGACACCCTTGCTGAAATACCTATATCCATGCTCGCTCCTTGTCTGGAAGGGATGCCCTGATACTACCACTCAACAGGGCGCAGGTCGATGCGGGACCGGTTGGGACTCAGGGTCTTTTCATTCCCCCTCTCCCTCGAGGGAGAGGGCCGGGGTGAGGGGACTTTCCGCGGCAACTGAAAGACCTTGGTTTGGGACTGCGCCGCGAGCGGTGGACGGTATAACCGTGGGGCCGGTCCTGGCTCCAGTTGAGAGGCCCCCTACATGTCTCCCAACTGCTCCAGGCTACTTGTCAATTGTTGACGAATGATTTCCAGTGAAGTCAGTCTGGACGCCAGGAACCGGGCGTCTTCGCTGGTGGTATAGGTCCCCCGCAGCGACAGGTGCAGGTCGCGGTAGGCCAATGCGTCGGCTTCGACCACGCCTTCGACCAGCGGACCGGGGAAGGGAGTCGAGGGCTCCCCCACAAGCGTGACCAGGGGTTCCTCCGCATCCTCGGCGAACGCTTCAGTCCGATAGTCCCTGGCGGAAGGCTCCCGCAGGTATGACCCCCGGAACCATCCCAGGGAATGCTGGAGCACGCCCAGGACGAACCGCCACCGGTACACTTTCGCGGTGTCCACCGGAAGGCCATCGTCGACGTCCTGGTAGACCTGCCGCAATAGCGCGACCGTATCAACCGCAGAACCGTCTGCGGCTTCGACGAAAGCCTCCAACTCCTGCAGGAACGGGTGTCCTTGCAGCACCTGCTGCACGGTCTGGAAGGTTGGGTGCCGGACCCAAGTGGGTTGATAACCGAGGTCGATCTGTCCTTCAAGCACACGCTCGAAGTCGACTGATTCCGTGCCGCTCGCCGCTTCCACCAATTCGTCCAGCCAACTCAGGTTGGATGTGACCTGAAGCAGAGGTATCGACTGGAGAAAATCGTACACCATGCGCAGTTGAGCCTGCTCCTCCGGGGAGCGAGTCCTTCTTCTACGCAGGGGCGAAGACGGCAAGGCCAGCCTTGGCTGTGGACGCGGCGCTGGAGCCGTCCCGGCGGCCGCCGCAGTTGACGGCAATGCGGGGGCCGTCCTGACCTCCCTCGCCAATTCCGGGAACGCCGGTCTACTGGCCAACCGGTACCGCCGGCGCCTGTAGTTGGTGTATCCGCCGCCTCCGGCCAGGACCGCCAGCAGGATGCCCAAGACTGGCAGCAGCCAGGCCGGGATTATCCCCGACTTGACCTCGAACTCGCCGGTCCAGACGCTTGCATTGTCGGCTTGGTCTACGGCTCTCACCCTCCAGTAGTATTTGCCGCGAGACAAGGCTTCCTCGTCGGTAAGCGAATATTCTGGAGTAGCCAGGCCTGTCTTTTCCAGGATGGGAGCCGTGAACTCCGGGGTGTCGCTTAGTTGCAGGTCGTAGGTCACTCCGCTGGGGTCTTCGACCGGCCCCCATGATAGATCGGGGCGGAACCCGCCGAACATTCCGCCGCTGGCGTTGTCCTCCGGCAGGAGCAGGACCGGCAGTGGCGGGGGAGTGTCTTCCACCGTGAACGTGACTACGGCGCTGAAACCCTGATCGTCGCCGGCGATGATCAGGTGCTCGCCGCTGCTCGAGGCAGGGACAATCAACTCCAATTCGAAGGTCCCCGAGGCGTTGGTCTCGGTGGTTTCATTCAAGATGCCGTCGCCGTAAGCCAAGGTCACCGTGGACTCAGGAGCGAACCCCAAGCCGGTCACCCGTAGCTCGTCACCGATGTTTCCGGAATCGTTACTGAGGTCGAGGGACTGGGTAACCTCGAAGTCCTGCACCGGGTTGGCCAACCCGGCCAGACCGGTGCCAACCGCCGTGATTTTGTGGATACCACCTGTCGAAGCCGACGCCTCCACAGAGGCGGTAAAAGAGCCAAGCCCATTGGCGGGAACGCCGGCGACCTGCGGTGTGCCGTCGTAGGCGATGATGATTCCAGGGTGGTTTGCGGGAAACCCCACTCCGCTTACCTGGATTACCGTCCCCGGAGGCCCGCTCTGTTTGTCCAGGGAAATGATGGGAATCACCTGGAAGCCCGTCCCTGGGTCCGAGTCCTGCGCTGCCGTGTTGCCGGAGTGTCTGACGGGATAAAGGCCGGACGGGGACCGGGGGACCTCGAAGGTGGCCTTGAAGCTGCCGGTGTCGTCCGCCGTTGGGACAACAGCCACAGACTTGTTGTCGAAATTGATCTTGATGTCCCGTTGGTTTTTGGCGAACCCCCGCCCGGTTACGTTGACCTGCGTACCGGGACCTCCCTGGGCGGGGCTCATATCCAGCATGGGGATGATCGTGAGAAACTCCTGGGCGGAGCTGCTCGAGGACGCGGTTGGGCCGGTGGCCAGGACTTCGTAATCGCCCCTGGGGAGGGAAGGCACGGTGAATTCCGCGGTCCATGAACCCCGCTGGCCGGCTGAAATACCCGACTGCTCGGTGTTCCGGTCAACGCTTATGCTGATCCCACGTTCGCTTGCGCCGAATCCTGAGCCAGTTACCGAAATCAACTCCGTGGGACCCGCTTGGGTGGCGCTGAGGGAGATGCTTGCGGTAACGAGGAACGGCGTCTTTATCTCGATTCCGCCGCCCTTGATGAGCATGAGATAGCTGCCCGCCGGGGAAGGAGGCACCATGAAGTCGGCGGTCCAAGACCCCAGAGAGTCAGCGACCGGTGAGGCGATGGACGTGTTCTCGAAGCTGACCGCGAGGCTTTGTCCGGCCTCGAAGCCATGCCCGGCAATTTCGATGGCGCTTCCAGGATGGCCGAAGGGTTCAGATAGGGACGCGACAGGCGTGACGGTAAAATCCGTCTCTTTCGTTTGCCCGCCCGCGCCGGACGCCCTGATGGCCAGACGCCCTCCCTGAGCGATGGGAATCTTTATGTTGATGGACCAAGACCCGGCGTTATCGGCGACCGTCGTGGCCTGAATCAGGCCGTCACCCACGGTTATCGTGACGCCATCCCTGGAATCGAACCCTCTTCCGGAAATCTGCAAGTCCTCCCCCGGGGGGCCGCTGTCCCGGTCCAGGACCATGTGGGCCGAAATCGACAGAGTCACCTCGGGAACTCTGTCGAACGGAGTTATTGGACCCGATGCTTTCACCGCATATACCCCGGAGGGCAGCGAGGGCATTTCGAACGAGTCCGTCCAAGACCCCCGGACACCGGCCGCAATGCCCGCGGCCACCGGCCGTTCTTGCAGGGTTACGGTGATGCCCTGCTCGTTTGCGCCGAAGCCTGAACCCCGGACGGTGACGGTGCCCCCGTGTTCTGCGCCGGAGTCATTGACCGTGATTTTTGGCGTAACGGAAAGGGGGGCCCTGACAGTAGGGCCGGCCCCTGAAACGCTCACCGAATAGACGCCCGCAGCGGACTGAGGGACGGTGAACGGGCGGGAGAAGGACCCGTGGCTATCGGCGGAGGCCGACGCAACCGGGGCGTCGGCGAATTTGATGGACAATCCGCCGGCGTTCGCCGGAAACCCCGTGCCGCTGGCAGTAACGGGGGAACCCGGCGGGGCCGTCTGGTGAGACAGCGATACCTGTGCGCTGACCGTGAATTCGGTCTCGGTCCTCTTCCCGCCCGCCCCGGTCGCAGAGACCACCAGACGGCCGCCCGGGCTTGCCGGAACTTCGAGACCGGCGGTCCAGAACCCCCTGCCGTTGGCCCTCACCGATCTGGGCGCAAGATTGGCGCCGACGGCTATTCTGACGCTCTCCCCGGGCGTGAAACCGGAGCCGCTGACCTTCAGCTTGCTCCCCGGCGGCCCGCTGGATTTGTCCAGGCTCACCTGTGACCCCAGGACGAGGAAAGCGGAAGGGGCGTTGCTCCGGGTGGTCGAAGTCCCGTGGGCGCTCACCCTGTGTGAGCCGGCGGCGAGGGATGGCACGACGATGGGAGAGGTCCATGAACCGTTGGCGTCGGCCCTGATTCCGGATGCCGCCGCGGAGCCGCCCACGGTGACGGTGATCCCCCGCTCGTTCCGGTAATAGCCGGAACCGCTCACGCTGACAGTGGCTCCGGGGGTGGCGGTCTCGTCTCCCAGGGTCAAGCTCGGCGTCACCGCGAAGCTTAACGACTTGCCTCCAAGTCCCACTGAATTGGGTCCTCCTGGGGCTTCAGGCACCTGGAAAAAGGTGGATACCCTTCCTCCGCCATCCACCGTGACCGTTCGCAAGGTCTGACCGTTGAAGGTCAGGTTGAAGAAGGAGTTGGCCGCAAATCCCGAACCGGTGATACTCACCGTGGCGCCGGGAGGACCGCTGGTCTCGCTGAGAGCCAGGTCCGAAGTGATGGTGAAGGTAACCGGGTCGGCGTTGCCAACCGTTACCCGGTGTTGACCGGCTGCGAGACTCGGAATGTTGAAACTGCCTATTATCGACCCCTCCGAACTGGACCCCGCCAGTGTAGCCAACTGTTGAGTGTCGAACTGAATCTGGATGTTTGTCTGATTGGTCTCGAATCCCTCACCTCTCACCTGGACCTGGGACCCCACCGGGCCGCTGGTGGGCGTCAAAACAACCCCGGATTCCACCGTGAACGTGGCGGTTCTCCCATCGACATTGACCGTTTTCGGTCCGGGACCCGACCGGGGGACTTGAAACCTCCTGGACCACGAAAGTTGGGATTGTCCCACGGTTACTGAGCCGATAACATTGCCGTCGAAAAGGATGCTGTATCTGTCTGCAGGGAAGTTCGACCCGGATATGTTCATGCTGGTGGTCCAGGGCGGACCACTATTTGGGCTCAAGGCTATGGTTGGGTCGGGACGGTCGAAGTTGGCGACAACATTCTGGTCTCCCAGACCCACGAAGATTGGACACACATTGGTAGTTATGCCGACGCAATCACCGCCCCAACTTTCGAAAGACGACCCGGTAGACTGGGTAGCGGTCAGGGTGATGCGTTTAGCAGACGCGCCCTGTGAAAGTTGATAATCCTCTGTGCATAGCTCTATCTGACCGGAAAGGCAATCAAGGCTTCCGTCGCTGCTCCTCACCCTACCGGCGCCGTCACCAGCGAATGTGACTGTCAAGTCGTAGCTGCGGCCCTCCTGTGCCGCCACGGGCTGCGGCGGGGAGAAAATCGTAATCCCGGAGAGTACAAACGCTCCGAAGGCGGCTGAGAATGCTACCCAGGCCCAGTTGAGGCTGAGGGACCGGAAAATTGCAACCAATGGACTGGTCAACATATCCTTAGTAAATCAGGCATCCGCCGCCCCTGGGATGGACGCAGCCAACTCGACCCTGGCGGAGCCAAAGGGCGGGGAGATTCATCCACGGGCGAGTATAATTGTCGCATAACCGCATGGTCAATGACACTATTGACATGGCGCTCGCTGGAATTCTTCACCGTTCCGGCCAATGCGGCATGTATTGACATGATTAGTAACAGATTCCACCGGCCACCGGCCACCGGCTGGCAGGATGCAGATTCGGCGATTGACCGTAGGGCGCACAACGGCCCCGCCGGACAGCGGCCCACTCGCCAAGTCCTAACAAACCATACGACGCCGGGGCCTCTCAGGATTCCCCGTCTTGCCCTGCAAGCCCTGGCCCGCGCACTAAGCATCCAGCGGCTCCTTGAGGTAAGATGATAGCTGGCACGGCCCCGTCACGGGACCCATCCAATCAGGAGGTACATCTCCCATGCCCAGCTACGCCACCACCGTCGGCAACGTGGAGTTGGTCTCCCTCAACGACGGTATGCCCACCCGCTCCCCCTTCGCCCCCTTCCCGGACACCACCATCGAGCAGTGGCGCGAGTTCCCCGAGCTGCTGGACGCCAACGAGTTGATCCGCAGCAGGTACGGGACCACCGGCGTCCGCTCCCAGGGTAAGCTGATCATCGTCGACACCGGCCTCCAGGCCACCGACGGTACCCTCATGACCGATATGCGGGCCAAGGGCGTGGACCCCGCAGCCGTCGACCTGGTGGTCTTCACCCACCTCCACCCCGACCACGTGGGCTGGAACCTCACGGGCGGCAAGCCCAACTTCCCCAATGCCCGTTACCTGGTGCCGCGCAAGGACTGGGACTACTGGACCCAACCAGACGTCCTCTCGGGGGCTACCCACGTCCGCGACCAGGTCGTCCCCCTGGAAGGTCTGGGTTTCATCGACCTGATCGACGACGACTACAATATAACCGACGAGTTAACTACCGTATCCACGCCAGGCCACACCCCCGGCCACGTCTCCATCATGATCGCGTCAGCCGGGGAACGCGGCTACATCCTGGGCGACGTGGCCCACAATCCTGCCCAGGCCCACTACACCGATTGGTGCCCCATCTTCGACATTGAGCCGGACCTGTCACGCCGGACCAGGCATTCGGTTATGGACATGCTGGAGAATCAACCGGTGCTGGTCTCCGCGGGACACTTCCCCGACCCTGGCTTCGGCCACTTTGTCCGAGTCGAAGGACGGCGCTCCTGGCGGGGCATCTGACCGTTTGCCGTCCCGCTACAGGCTCTTAACTGATTTCAAGGATGTGCAGCTATGGTTGAAGCGGACACGCGAATATTGCTGGACTGGGACACCCTGGAGGTTGGCGAGACCTTCGACACCTACGAATACCTCCTGACCCAGGAGATGATCGACACCTACCGCAAGGGAGTCATGGACCCCGAGGCCAGCTTCCCCACGATCTCTCACAAGGTGGACGTCAAGCAGTACAACGCCAAGTACCGCGACGCCGGTTCGGTCAACGCCCGGTGCGCCTTCTACTGCTACAATCCTCCGGTCGGCGGCAAGCCGATCACCGTGCGGGCGTGGATTGCTGATAAGTACCTGCGCCGCGGTAAAAACTACATCGTCACCGAGGCGGTCTCCGTGGACGAGGATGGGCGGTTAATCGACCGCGTAATTACCCACGAGCTGAAGCAACCTACCGAGGTGGGTAAGAAATGGGGGGGCTAGTCCGGAACTACGAAGCCGGCGATGAATTGCCGCCCCTGGTCAAGGAGATGACCCAAGAGGCGATAAACCTGTTCGAGGGCAGCGCCGGGCAGTCGGGCCCTTCCCAGTTCACCGACGAAGAGACCGCCCGCGAGACCCTGGGCACAGAGGGCACAGTGGCTTCGGGGAGAATGTCCCTGTCATTCGCCATCGAGCTTATGCGCAGGCACTTCGGCGGCAGCGTGTTCAACCATACGGGTACAGTCGACCTGCGGTTCTTGCGGCCCGTCCGCCCCGGTGACACCATCACTTTCTCCGGAACTGTCACCGGCGTGACCAGGGAAGTAAACGGCAGCCGTGTATCTGTGGAGATCAAGGCGGAGAACCAGCGGGGAGACACAACCGGCGTAGGCCATGGCAGGGCCGTGGTTCCCAACGCTTACCTCCCCCAAGACGAATAACCCTAGATCATCTCCCACTCTCGCCGAAAAGGGCTGGGGTCGGTCGCCTTCCCACCGGAACTCCCCCCTCTCCCGGCGGGAGAGGGCTGGGGTGAGGGGCGCACGCCTCGTAGCCATATTCACGGGCCGCCGGAAACAAATATGATCGATTCATCTACAGGACCGGCCTCCAAGTCTAAGCCCGGCAACGTTTCCCGAATCCTCCGGCTTTTCCGGCCGTACTGGTATCGGGTACTCGTCGTTGGGTTGCTGATCCTCATCACCTCCGGCCTGGGGGTCGTTAACCCCCTGCTCATCAAGGTGGTGTTCGACTCTGCCCTGTTCCCTTCGGAAGGCGGGCCGGACCTGCGGCTCCTTTGGATGATCGTCGCTGTCATGGCGGTCATCGCCGTCGTCAGCGGCGGTCTGGGCATCGTTCAGACCTACATCACCAACAAGGTGGGGCAAAGCGTCATGCGCGACCTCCGAGATTCCGTGTACGCCCACCTTCAGGGTATGTCCCTTGGGTTCTTCACCGGCACCAGGACCGGCGAGGTCCAGTCGCGGATCTCCAACGACGTGGGCGGCGTGCAGACGGTCGTTACCAGCACCGTTTCCGATACCATCGCCAATGTTGTGATCCTCACCAGCACCCTGGTTGCCATGTTGATACTTTCTTGGCAGCTTACTGTGGTCGCCGTGGCCACCGCGCCGGTGTTCTTCGTCCTGACCAGGTGGGTGGGCGCCCGGCGGCGTCGCGTCGCGGCCCAGTCCCAGAGCGCGATGGCCGAAGTGACCGCGATTACGCAGGAAACCCTCTCCGTTTCCGGCATCATGCTGGCCAAGCTCTTTGGCAGGCAGAACCAGGAGATCGAACATTTCCACCCGCACAACCAAGAACTCTCGGATTTGGCCGTGCGCCAGCAGATGATCGGGCATTCTTTCTTCGCTGTGGTAATGACCTTCCTGTCGGTGTCTCCCGCCATCATCTATCTGCTAGCTGGCTACCTTATCCTGGGGAGCGGCTCTGGAGGAATATCCGCCGGCGTCGTGATCGCGTTCACCACCCTGCAAACCCGGCTCTATTTCCCGATCGGGCGTCTGTTGGAAGTGTCGGTGGAGCTTCAATCATCGATGGCCCTTTTCGACCGGATCTTCGGGTACCTGGACCTGAAGCAAGAGATCGTCGACGCCCCCGACGCCATCGCTCTCTTACCTTCCAGTATCTCCGGGGCTATTCGCTATGACTCGGTCCGCGTCCGCTACTCCCCTACCGCCGAAGAACGGCTGGACGACGATCAGCCCGAGGACAATCAGCGATGGGCCGTGAATGGAGTTAACCTGGAAGTCCTTCCCGGTCAAATGGCCGCGTTTGTAGGGCCTAGCGGCGCGGGGAAAACTACCCTGGCGTATCTGATACCCAGGCTATACGACGCCACCGAGGGCGCAGTACGGATTGACGGCACAGACGTGCAGAAAGTCCGCCTCGACTCCCTCGCGGGCCTCGTTGGGTTCGTGACCCAAGAGAGTTTCCTGTTCCATTCAAGTCTGAGGGACAATCTCCTGTACGCCAAACCGGACGCGACCCAGCGGGAGATGGAGGAAGCCGCCAAGGCAGCCTACATACACGACAGAATAATGGAGTTCCCCGACGGCTACGACACGGTAGTTGGCGAGCGGGGTTACAGGCTCTCAGGTGGAGAACGCCAGCGGTTGGCCATCGCACGGGTGATACTGCACCAGCCCAAGATATTGATTCTCGACGAAGCGACTTCGGCGCTGGACACGGCCAGCGAGCGGACAGTCCAGGTTGCGCTGGAGTCCTTAATGAGGGACCGGACCACCGTCGTGATAGCCCACCGCCTCTCGACCATATTGCGGGCGGACGTAATCTACGCCATCGATCAGGGGCGGGTCGTCGAGCATGGGACGCATAGCGAGCTACTGGCCCTCGGCGGGTTGTATTCCAGGTTGTACCGGGAGCAGTTCGATGGCGGCCGCGTCGAGTGCCGCTGCGAGGACGGGATTATCCTCGCAAACGGCAACGTGGTCGCGGCCGAAGAAGCGGTCTTATCCGGAGTGTCGGACGATTAGGCGAAGTTGGAACGGGCGGCCTCCAGGTTGGTGTGGATGTCCAGAAGCACCGACTTCCCCTCGGCATTCAACTCCTGGGCCTTTTTGAGGGCGGCCCCCACCGCTCCCGGCTCAGTCACCGTGATCCCCACCGCGCCCAGCCCCTCGGCGATCTTCGCGTAGTCGCCGGTCATGTGGGTCGTCCCGAACAGCTCCGAGGCAGTCGGGTAACCGCCCGGGTAGGTCGCCATGCCGCCGTTGTTCAGCACTATCGTTGTGATTGGCGCTCCCGCCCGTACCGAAGTCTCGATGTCCAGGCCTGACATGCCAAACGCGCCATCTCCCATGAAGTTGAGGCAGAACCGGTCCGGCGCGGCCAGCTTGGCCCCTATCATCAGGGGGATTCCGTACCCCAAGTGGGTCGTCTTGCCCCAGCCGATGTAGCTGTGCGGAACGGTGCCTGTGTAGAACGGCATGATGGTGTCGCGGGGAGCCCCGGCGTCGTGAGTCACCACGCTATTGACCTTGTCCAGGTTCCTTTCCAATTCCCCGATTACGCGGTAGGTGTTGATCGGCACGTCTTCGGAGTTGAGCAGCGGGCTCCACTGGCCAAGCCACTGGCTCTTAAGGTCCGCGATCTCCGAAGCAACGTTGGATTTGCCCTTGCGGCCTGCATCTCCCGCCTGGGCCTTGACCTCCTCGATCATGGCCTGCAGAGTGAGTTTGGCGTCTCCGGGAAGGCCGACGTCCACCGAGAAGTCCTTGTTGATGTCTTCGATGCTCTCGACGTTGTGGACTATCACCTTGCCGCCGGGGATGGGTTGGCCGTAGCCGGTCCGGGTCATGCTGGAACCGACGGCGAAGAGGACGTCCGACTCCTGGAGCCAACGCCTGGCGGGCAGTGTAGTGGCGCTGCTGCCCGCGCCAAGGGCCAGTGGATGCCGCTCGTCGAAGGACGACTTGCCAGGCATGGTGCAGTAGACCGGGATCTCGGTCAGCTCTGCCAACTCCTTGAGCTCTTCCGTGGCCTGGGACATCATCACGCCCATGCCGGACCAAATCACTGGCTTGTTGGCGTTTAGTAGTAGCCGGACCGCATCCTTGACCGCGCCGTTGGCCGGGGCCTGGGGCATCCGCTTGGGTGGATTGTAGGCCAACGTGTCGTCGGGAATTTCCTGCTGGGCCACATCCGAGGGAATTTCCACGATAACCGGCCCCGGGCGTCCGTTGCGCAGGTTGTGGAACGCCCGCCGCATCACGTTGGCCACCTGGTTTGCTTGATAGATGACCTCGCCGTGTTTGGACACGGATTGGTAAGTACGTACCGGCGAGAAGTTGGGCCGTACGTGGTATTGGCTCAACGCCGGGCCTCCCGGCAAGTAGAGGATGGGAACATTGTCGGCGAAAGCCTGGGCGATTCCTCCCATCGAGTTCTCGGAACCGGGTCCGCCCTGGGTGATTACGACTCCGAATTTGTCCCGGTCGTTCATTCGGCTGTAGCCGTCGGCTGCCATGAGGGCGCCCCGCTCATGCCTGAACATCACAGTACGGATGCCCTGCTTGGCCGCCTCTTCGATTAGCTCGTTGGATGGGAAGCAGGCGATCCACTCCACGTCTTCGAGCTTTAGGATACGCGCTACGGCTTCTTGAACGTTCATCGCGTTACACTCCAGAGAACTGTCAGGTTTCGGACGCGCGGGTCCGGGGCGAGTAGTTTCGGGGGTCTGCTTCGCACGATGATAGGTCTTGGCCCCAACAGGGTCAAGCCAGAGGCGGAGGAGGGCGGCCTTACCTACATGGCGGCAGACAGGGTAAGTGCGACACAGGGGCCACCCCGAGGGTTACAATGGGTTGCGGGAGGAATATCATGGCAGACGCTACAAAGTCCCATGTGCCCGTGGTCTGGAAAACCAATCATTCGGAGGCCGACCGATTACTGGGAAAGGTTGGAATGCCGGTATTGGATGAGGTCGTCGAAATGTTGCAGCAATTCGCCAAAGAGAACAATTGGCCATTGCAGCAAATTGATATTCGCTACCAGCGCGACCTGGAATTTCTCGATTGGGAGGAGATCCATGTAATCCCAGTGCTCAGGCGTTCGTTCGACGATGCGGAGAAGCTCATGAGCAGCTTTTTGGACCAAGTGGACGATTTTCAGAATCAACTAAGTGAACCTAAGAGAGAGGTCTTTCTAGAGATGGTTGGCTTTGGTTTCGAGACAGCCTGACTCCTACTTGCCCATTGATCCTATGTCCCTGCTTGACTTGGCCACAGAGTTAGCCGGGCGAGCTAGGCCGTCAGACATCCGGACCGCGGCCGACAGGGCGTACTACGCCGCTTTCTTAACGACCCGGGACCAGTTGACACGCAAGAACTACGCGCGATTCACCGATGACGGGAGGGCTCATAGGCGGGTGAGGGTAGCCTTGAGAGCCATAGACCAAGACATGGGGAGCTTTCTGAACGCGCTTCGAGTTTCCCGAAACGCTCTCACGTATCAGACCGGGACGGTCACCCTTCCAAGAGGCCAGACCTTGCAATGGATGCTGAACACGGCCCGGACCATCATCAATTACGTGAATTCGCTTCCTGCGCGTACTTGATCGAACTACCCGTTACTCAAGGAGTAGTATCCATGGTCACACCCCACATCCCACTGGCCAAGCAGATTGATCGCGTCCCTTCCATGACCGTGCCTCTGGATACGGAACAGGAGAGGCGGTTCCAGCGTTTGGCGGACGAAGTCATCATGATCGACGTCCACCAACACCCCTTCGTCTGCCCCGAGGACATGACCCGGCTCATAGAGTTTTTGCGCGGCAACAAGTACTCCTGGGGCTACGATGCCGTCGAGCACGGAGGCTGGACCGCCGTGACCACCGCCAATGCCTTTCGGGGGTTCGTGAACACCTATGACATGTCCTATTCGCGCTTCGAGGACCTGCAGGCCGAAGTAGCCCTCATGTTATCCGACATGACCGTCTCCGGCAGAGTGGACCTGGTGACCAACGCCGATCAAATCGAGTCCGCCAAGCAGCGGGGCAGGGTCGGGTTCATGCCTACCCTGGAGCACCTGGCTATCGGCAGCGAGCTCGACCACGTGGACACCTTCTATGCGATGGGTGTAAGGCTGGCTGGGTTGACTTACAACCGGAAAAACTTCATCGGCGACGGTATGAACGAGCGCAATGACGGCGGCCTCAGCGAGTTCGGTATCGAGGTCGTAGACCGGATGAACCAACTTGGAATGGCTATCGACGTGTCCCATGCCTCGTACCGGACGGCGATGGACGCCATCCAGTTCTCACTGGCGCCGATAACCTTTAGCCACAACGCCGCCTACACCCTTAGGCCCACTACCCGGACTCGCAAAGATGAAGAGCTAACAGCCTGCGCGGAAAAGGGCGGCTTGATCGCCATTACCGCAGTGCCCAACTCATTGAGCGACGACCCGGAACAGGACATCGACTGCGTGCTGGACCACTACGATTACATGGTCAAGCTGGTCGGCATTGACCATGTGGGCATCGGCACCGACACCAATGTTGGCGATCACGTGGCGTTTCACCAGGTGATGCTCGGCCGAGACCCATCGCAGACACCGGCCCCCTACCTGGACGGCCTGGAGTCACCCGCCGACGGAAAGAACATTCTCCGAGGCTTGCTGCGCCGGGGTTATTCGGACGATGAAATCACTAAGATCGCCGGCGGCAACGCCCTGAATTTCTTCCGACGTGTCATGACGTAACCCCGGCTATTGGTAGCGCGTCTGACATTGCTAAAACGGGAAAGACCATGAAATTTGGTTACTTTACCCACATGCCCTGGCCCGAGGGCGTCTCCCCCAAGCGGGTGCTGGACGAGGTCACCGAGCAGGTCCAGGTTGCGGAGTCTCTGGGCTTCTACAGCGCGTGGTTGGCCGAGCACCACTTCACCCGCTACAGCATCGGTTCATCGTCCCTGATCGTGGCCACGCATATCGCGGCCAAGACCAGCAAAATCAGGCTTGGTACGGCCGTGCTGGTGTCGCCCTTGCACAACCCCATTCGGCTGGCCGAGGACACGGCGACGCTGGACGTAGTAAGCGGCGGCCGGTTGGACGTGGGATTTGGCCGGGGCACCTACGGGTACGAGTACGGCGGGTTTGGGGTGGACCCGGAGGAGAGCCAGGAACGGTTCCGGGAGTCCCTGAACGTTATCCAGGGCTTATGGACAATCCCGGACTTCAGCTTCCACGGCAATTACTTCGATGTCTCCCACCTCAACCTGGTGCCCACGGTAATCCAGGAACCGCATCCGCCGGTCTATATCGCCGCCAGCCGGACCCAGGACACCCTGGACTTTGCCGTCTCAACCGGCCACTCACTCTGCGTCGCGGTGGTCCAGGATACCGCCGCCTCCCTGGACATCTGCCGCCGTTTTGTCCAACAGTCCGCGGAAGCAGGCTTCAACGTTCCCAAGTCCCGCATCCCTTTCTTTCGCTATATCCACGTGTCCGACACGGAATATGAAGCACGCCAAAACACCATGGAACGGCTCAACTGGGTGGTAGACATAATGCAGTGGCGTAACCACTTCCGCCAGGGCAGCGAGGTTTACCAAAGGATGGCCGACTGGCGCAGCACCCGCTCCGAACTTCCCGCCACCTACGACTACCTGGCCGAAAACCGCGCCTTCATCGGCACCCCCGATCAGTGCGCCGCCAAGATCCAACAGCTACGCGACGAGGGGATCGAGTACTTTGGCTGCAACTTCGACTTCGGTGGCATGGAACACGCCAAGGTCCTCCGCTCCATGGACCTCTTCGCTAAAGAAGTGATGCCCCGGTTCAATTGACACTCCAATAACACTCCAAGATCATAGGAGGGACGACATGGCGATCTACCGGGTATTTCCCGACGCCGACGGCGAAAGCCACATCGAAGAGATGAAACTGGAAGACCACCCGGAGTTGGGTGCCCTCGCCGATGTGACTGAGGCGAGGGTCCAGGAGTTCGACGGCTCCCGCCACATGGATTTTCATCCCCTGCCCGAGCGCAGGCTTATCATCCACCTCTCGGGCGAGGTCGAAATTGGCGCCAGCGACGGATCCAAGGTCGTCCTCCGGGCGGGCGATATACGCCTGATGGAAGACGTGACCGGCAAGGGCCACACCCACAACGACCTGAGTCCCTCCGGCGCAGTCTACATCCTCCTGAAGGACTGAATCCGCCAAACCCAACCCGTCGTCCCAGCGAAGACTGGAACCCAGAAATCCCCGGCACCAGGAACGCTCTCGACGCCAAGCATTCCTGGTTTCCGGCTCCAGGCCAGAATGAACGCGAGGGGCGCCATTCACCTTGCGAGAGAGTTTGGGTAGGGCACAATTTCCAGCAGTCCCAATGCGGTGCCCGGCCAAAGCGTGTAGAATTGGCCCAACCTACACCCCCAAACTCCATCCTGACGGCCCGTCGCGCGGGTCTCGTAATCCGTGTCGACTGGCTATGGAGGAAAACATGAAATTCGGACTCTTTTACGAACTACAGTGCCCCAAGCCCTTGGACGCAGACCAGTGGGGTCCCGAAGACGAACAGAAAGTCTTCATGGAAGCCCTGGAGCAGATCGAGTTTGCCGATAAGCTGGGGTTCGACTACGTATTTGAAGTCGAGCACGATTTCCTCGAGGAGTACGCCCATTCATCCGCCCCGGAAGTCGTCCTGGCCGCCGCCAGCCAGCGGACCAAGAACATCCGCCTGGGCCACGGCATCATCCATGCTCCGCCCAACTTCAACCACCCCATCCGCGTGGCCGAACGCATTTCCACCCTGGACATCGTCTCCGGAGGACGGGTCGAGTTCGGCACCGGCGAGGGCGGTGAGATCGAAAACACTGGGTACGGCATCGACGTTACTCAGAAGAAGGCTATGTGGGAAGAGGCGACCCGGGAAGCCGTAAAGATGATGGTCCAGACCCCTTACGAGGGTTACGACGGGCAATACATCAAGGTGCCGGTGCGCAACGTAGTCCCCAAGCCCCTCCAGAAGCCCCATCCCCCGTTATGGACTGCAGCCTCGCGCCGGGAGACCATCTTCGTGGCAGCCCGGATGGGGATAGGCGCGTTGGGGTTTGGCTTTGAGACGCCAGAGGAAGCCGCTGAACGTATCGACCGCTACTGGGAGTTGGTGCGGGAAGAGTGCAGCCCCCTGGGTTACGCCATCAACCCGGCGGTTACCGCCCTGGGATCGCTAATGTGCTGCCCCACCAACGAGGAAGCTGTGGAAAAGGGCCTGCGTGGGGCCCAGATGTTTGGCTTCCTGCTGGGCCGTGGGCAGCGCAACTACGGCCACGACCACTTCCACCGCCAGTTTGATTCCCTGACGGTAGAGGGACGGCAGCAGGTCTACGCCCAGCGCCAGGGGTTCAACGTCGTGGACGAGGAACCGGAGGATGAGAGCGCCCGCGCGCTTTACCGGGCCAGCCGCCGGGGAGGATTCATCGGCAACCCGGAGTTCATCCGCGAAACGATCCGGCAGTACGAAGAGGCCCACATCGACCTGATCTTGTTCATCGCCCAGAGCGGCGACCGCAAGCACGAGGACATCATGCCCTCGCTGGAGCTATTCGCCAAGGAAGTCATGCCCGAATTCCAGGACCGGCACAAGCATCACCAGAAATGGCGGGAACAGCAGCTAGACGGCGTCCCCTTCGAGGTCAACTCCAGCATCTAGCACTCACCATCGTTAGGAGGGACTCATGGCGAAGGTTGACGACATACGTGACGACGGCGTGCGCGGCCTGGTCGCCGAGGCGCGGGTTGCCTACCGGGAAGGAGATTCCACCACGTCGGTCCACAAGAGCGTGGAAGCACTGCTTATGCTGATGCAGAAACAGCCCGACTTGATCCAACTAGAACGCGCCCCAGGCACACCCGTCCGCAAGGGCTACGTCTGGCCGACTTTGGGCGTCAAAGTCGAGACCGGCGAAGACCAGCAACCCCGCGCCGTCTACGCCCGAGACCAGTTCAGCACCGCCGAGGCCATCACCTTCTACGAGTTCGCCGTAGACAGCGCCGTGGCGGCGGAGTCGGAGGGCTAGGAAGAACTGTCCAGGCTCAATGACGCGGATTGGCTGAATCCCACATCGGACACCTCCATGTTGATTTCCAAACGATGTCCCTCAGTTGCAACCAGTCATTCCCGCGAAGGCGGGAATCCAGAAATGCAAATGATAGTGACCTTTGCTGGTTGCAAACGTCTCTGGACTCCAGGTCAAGCCCGGAATGACGGGCTGGGAGTAGGAAGGACACATCAAGTCTGAATAGTTACAGGAAGATCTGTGCCCTCCCGCGTTCTTGGAACTCCCTGTACGGTTTCCATGCCCTCTAATATAGAATTGCCCGTCTGGGCGCCCGCCGTGACCAGGTTCGCTATCCGATGGGGAAATCTGGAACAGGATATACGCGGGAACATTTTCGGGGTTCGGCGCGTCTCTTAATGCACGGGGCAATATTGGGAGAGGCCGGCCATGACTTGGAGAATGAAAATTTTCAGGCTAAGGACTATCGCTGTCGGAGTGATGGCCTTGTCGATCGTGGTTGTGATGGGATGCGGTACCTCCAGCCCTCCGCCCGACCCGGCCTCGTCGCCTATGCCGTTGACGCCGGTTGATCCCAACAGCCCCACCGTCGCCATTGGGGATCGTCCGACTGCTGCAATACGTCCGACTAAAGCGCGACTTGCGCCATCGACTGAGTTACAACCGACGAAAACGCGACTTGCGCCATCGGTCAGTAACTCAGAGATGGCCGACTTGGTCGGCGGAAACAACGCCTTCGCCTTCGACCTTTACCGTGCCCTGTCTGAACAGGATGGCAACCTGTTCTATTCGCCTTACAGTATCTCCATGGCTGTGGCCATGGCGTACGCGGGAGCCCGGGGTGAGACGGAGCAACAAATAGCCGACACTCTCCATTACCGTCTGCCACAGGATAGATTGCACTCCTCCTTCAACGCGCTTGACCTTGACCTAGCCTCCCGTGGCGGCGAGCCGAAGGGTCAAGACCAGGAAGGGTTCCAGATATTCATCGCCAACGCCGTTTGGGGCCAGGAAGGCTATGGGTTCCTTGATTCATTCCTCGACCTCCTCGACGAAAACTACGGCGGCGACCTAAGACAGGTGGATTTCCTCCAGGCACCCAACGCGTCCCGGCTCAAGATCAACGACTGGGTTGCGGAGCGGACGGAAGATAGGATTAAGCCCCAATCCACCGAAGAGATGAGGGTCGCGGCGTGGTGAATGGGTAAGAAAGTGCTCCTTTGCATCTGGGATAATGGTTTTCGAGAGAGGAAACCGACCAGAAACAAGGAGCACCCAACAGATGCTACCACTTGAGCACCCCGACCGCATCCAAATCGCCTTCGACGACCACCGCCTGGTCAACAATGCCGGGCTGCTTCTTCCGGCCACCCTGGCCCAGCACGTGGGCCTGCGTGAACTCGTTGACCGTCACCTTGACCTCGGGTATGCGCCGGGGCGGGCGAACGCGGGAGACAAGATGCTGACGCTGGTGGCCTCGGCGCTGGCGGGCGGCGATTGCATTGACGACGCCGATGCGCTGCGTGCGGGGCGGACCTCCTCGGTGCTGGGGTGCATGGTCAAAGCGCCCTCCACCCCCCGCTTTCGCGAGGGCAGGCTCTGGGGACGTTCCTGCGCAGCTTCCGGTGGGGCCATGTCCGCCAGCTGGACCGGGTGAGCCGGGAACTGCTGGCCCGGGCCTGGGCCGCCGGTGCCGGACCCGGCGACGGGCCGCTGACCATCGACCTGGACTCCACCATCTGCGAGACCTACGGGCTGGCCAAGGAGGGGGCGCGACACCATGGCTACACTGGCAAGCGAGGCTATCACCCGCTGCTGGCCGTGGCCGCCGGAACCGGCGACGTGCTGATGTCTCGGCTGCGCGAGGGCCGCGCCAACACCGCTCGGGGCGCCGCCCACTTCCTGCGGGAGACCGTGGGGCGGGTGCGTCATGCTGGGGCCAAGGGGCAACTCACGGTGCGGACCGACAGCGGCTTCTACACCCACGCCGTGGTCGCCGTCTGTCGCAAGACGAAGGTCCGCTTCTCCATCACCATCCGCCAGCGTGCCAGCCTGCGCAATCTCATTGAAGCCATACCCGAGGCGGACTGGACGCCCATCCCTTATTGGATGGACGGTGCCGCCGACGTGGCCGAGACCGCTTACACTCCCTTCAGGAGCAAGCCCGATGCCGCGCCGGTGCGGCTCATCGTCCGGCGGGTGAAGCCCACGCCCGGTTCCCAGCTGGCCCTCTTCGCCAGCTACAGCTATCACGGCTTCATCACCGACCGGGACGGGGATACCCTGGAGCTGGAGGCCGACCATCGCCGCCACGCCGAGGTCGAAAATGCCATCCGAGACCTCAAGTACGGCGTGGGACTCAATCATCTCCCGTCAGGCCGTTTCGCCGCCAACTCCGCCTGGCTGGCCGTCCAGGCGCTGGCGCATAATCTGGCCCGTTGGGCGGCGCGCATCGGTCTGGGCGAGCAACTGGTGACCACCAAGACCCTGCGGCGACGCTTCTTCTCCCTGGCCGGACGGCTTACCCGCTCGGCGCGCAGACTCACTTTGCATCTTCCCCGGGGCTGGCCCTGGGCTGAGCAGGCCACTCTCGCCCTGGCCCGACTGCGAGCCATCCCACTCCCAGCCTGACGGTGCTATCCGCAACCGACCCACCGCATCCAAACTCGCGTCCGCCCGGTCCGCGAGTGCATCCTGTTGCGTCCGGTCTCACTATCACGCGATTCCCAGCCTCCATAGACCGCTCTCGAGGCCCGGTGCGGCTACTGAAAACCCTCTGCGGTGTCACATCGGTCCCAATGGAGCCCAGGCTTTCTCCCTTGTAGGCTCCCTCATCCCAATTTGCCCTGCCTTCACGCCTCCCATCGGTGGATTCGGGTTAAGGACTTGCTCCCCGATGGCGCGATTGACTCGTTTACACGTCTAGTATTGACGAACGCCATCTACTTCAACGCGGCCTGGCTGCAACCCTTCGATCCAAAGAAGACCCAGGCTGGTCAATTCGAACTCATTGATGGAAGCACTGTCCGCGTGCCAATGATGCTGAAGACTTTATGGTCGGCTTATGCGAAAGGAGAAGGGTATCAGGCCGTTGACTTGGTGTACGAAGGGGGCGAGATTTCGATGACAATCCTCCTTCCCGATAAAGGGACGTTCAGAGAGTTCGAGGACTCATTGGACTCCGCCATGTTGGGCCGGATTGTACGGGATCTCCAGGTAGAGCGGGTCAAACTGAGCATACCAAAGTTCGGCTTCGAATCAGGGTTCAGCCTGCGTGACACCCTGAAGGGCATGGGTATGCCCGACGCTTTCGGGGACGCGGCAGACTTCTCCGGGATGGACGGCCGGTCTTGCACCGCCGGAGACCATCCCTGTCTGATCGTTTCGGACGTGTTTCATAAAGGCTTCGTCGAGGTGGACGAAGCGGGCACGGAAGCGGCCGCAGCCACCGGATTAGTCGTACGCGTGTTCTCAGAACCGCCAGAGCCGACTCCGGTAACGGTCGATAGACCTTTTATCTTCTTGATCCGAGATAAGAAGACAGAGGCCATTCTGTTCCTTGGGCGTATCGTAAACCCGGAGAAGACTTAAATGAGGAAGGTTTGATGGGACCGGGTCCCAGAGCCTGGCAGAGGGAGCAAATGCGGTTCGCTCTGTGCCTTCGTTTGTGCCCTCCCCGGATTTCTAGTTCAATCAGCCGTCGTTCTTGCCCATTCGGGCACGGTCTCATTTGTTTCTTCTGGGCTGATTATGCCCCCCAGGGCTAGCGGGAGATCTGAGCCTAACCCACGCCCACCCAAGAAAGCGGGTGTACGACAGGATTCCTACCCCACCGGCAATACCTTTTCGGTGCGCTCGTCCGGCAATTCCACCTCGAAGGCGTTCAGGAAGAAGGCGGTCTGGGCGTAGTTGCCCATGAGAGCGGTTATCTCAACCAGGTGTTGGATGCCGAATTGCTCCTTCGCCACCTGGAAAGTGGAAGACGCTACGCGGTGGTTCGTGTAAAACTCAGTGCAATATTTCACGATCGCGGCTTCGTCCGCTGGCATAGACGGCAAGGGCTGCCTGTCCCGCAAGGCGTCGACCACGGCGTCGCTGACACCTTCATGACGGGCCGCCGGGGCATGGGCGTTCCAGATGTAGGGGCAGTCCATGGCCCGGGCCGTGGCCAGGATTGCGAGTTCCTGTATCCGCTTGGGGAAGGTGCTCTCGAAGCGCAGGTAGGCGGTCAGGTGGCTGCGCCGCCGGGACATTTCCGGGCTGTTGATGGTGATGGAGCCGGGTCCCCCGGTGATCGTTCCTCCGGTGTCCCTTGTCAGCTCGGCAAAGGCGTCCCGGAACTCGGCGGGCACCATATCGCTAGTTGCTACCGGTGTTCGTGCCATGATTCACCTCTCTTACCGAATGATAGGTTTTCGCTAGCCGGCGGTCGCAACGTCCAGCGTCACGTTGCCGATCGCGCCGGCCTCAACGGCCTGATGGGCCTCCACGATAGATTCCAAGGGGAAGCGCGGCCCCAGCAGGTGGGTCAACTTCTCCTGTTCCAGAAGGGTTGTGATCTGGTCCGAGGCGTCTTGCTTGGCCTGTTCGGGCATGTCATACACCAGCACCGACCTGACGGTGACGTTGCTGGACCTGATCTGGAGGGGCACGGGAGGCGCGGCCACGGTCCCCTGGGCATAGATGGCGATGACTCCGTTGGAGCGGATTACCTCCCGGCTCACGGAGAAGTTCCCCGCGAAGTCGACCTCAACAATGTGGTCGACGCCCTGTCCGCCGGTCAACTCCATGATCCGCTGGGCGGTGTCTTCGGCGCGGTAGTTGACGGTATGGGCCGCGCCCGCGTCCCGAGCGATCCCCGCCTTGTGGTCAGAACTCACGGTGGATATAACGGCCGCCCCGTCCAGGGCCGCCAATTGCACGGCATAGTTGCCCACCGCGCCCGCGCCGCCGGTCACCAGCACTGTCTTGCCGGTTACCGGGCCGTCGGCGAAGACGCAGCGGTGGGCGGTCATGGCGGGCACTCCCAGGCATGCGCCCTGCTGGAAGCTGATGCCCGGAGGCATGGCAATGGCGTGGTTCGACGGGATGGAGCAGTACTCCGCCGCGGTGCCGAAGGGACGCCCGTATTGGGCTTCGTAAAGCCAGACTTGCTCCCCTATACGTGATCCTGGCACGCCGTCACCCACGGCTTCGATCACTCCCGAGCCGTCCTGGTGGGGGATCACCCTGGGGAACTCCATCCCACGGGTCTGACCCGCCCTGCGCTTCCAGTCTGAGGGGTTAATGCCTGAGGAAATAATTTTGACCAGCACCTCACCAGACGCAGGACTGGGTATGGGTTCTTCGCCAATCTGCATGACGTCGGCGGGGCCGTTCCGTTCGTACCAAACAGCTTTCATCTGCTTACCAACTTCGACTGGTTGCCTGACCCGTCTCCACTTGTGGGAAGGACGGTTGAGAGGGCGATGGCCGTTGCGATAATAACATGGTTGCCAGGCGCGGGGAACCGCGCCCCGTCGTTCGATGGGGGGCTGTTCAGATCAGGGTTTTTCATCAGATCAGGTCCGTTCAATCGTAAGTACCGCTGGGAATACCGCTAAACAGTACCGCAAATCAGTACCGCGCGGGTCGAGTACAGAGCCCTCGGAAAAGGTGGGCTGGGTGGATTATCCTGCTCCGGGTAGGAGCGCCGAAGTCACTGTGCGCCTGGAACGAGACTCATCCTTACGATAAATGAAATGGAACAGGGCCGATTAGTCTCGATTCTCGTGAACTCAAACCCGAGTGGGGGAAATCCCCCTTAATCCCCCTTTTGCGAAAGGGGGAGAATGGTGTTATGGGCGGGCAATCAAGAGAACCGGGTCGTTCGATGGGGAGTGGGAACCAGCCACTGACTTTATGGGGCTGGCAGGTCAAATTGGTGGGGCATGGCCCAGGGCAGGAAGGCGCGGAGAAGGGGTTTGAGTAGCGGGACCTCTCCGTCGTTGCGGCATTCATCTAGGTAGCGTCTAGCTGAGGTGAGTGTGGAGAGACGGAAACCCGCGTTGACGACCCGTTGGATGAAGGGTTGGGCGTCCGGCAGGGGATCCTTATCGTGCAGGGCGGAGGACCACTCATCGCACAGCTCCTGGGACATGCGTTGGATTGCGACCTGGGCCAAGGGGCGGGCCAGTTTACGCTGGAGGCGGCGGATTTCGGACTTTATTTGGCCGAGAGTCATAGAGATATCTCCTAATAGTGGTTCCTAATGGTTGTTTATGATGTAGAGGGCGTCACTGAGGGCCTGGACATCATCGCCGAGTTTTCGCAGTTCGTTTAGTTTTGTGGAATAGATTTGGGCTGTGCGGATGGCCCGGAGGTGGACTTCTGGGCTTGGGGATTCCATTAGTTCACCGAGTGTGGGGAAGTCGTGCATGGGAAGGGTTTTTCGCTGCCGGGCGGAGAGGCTGGAGTTTTTTTGTAATGAGACAGACTGGGACATTTTGGGACATGCGCCTCCTTGCGGGGACCGGGTTTTGGGTCTGGGCTCATGTTGGGTGATATCGAGTGGAATTAATGGTAGAGAGGTGAAACACGGGATGGGAAGGGGGAAATGTCAGATGGGCGGGAGAGGCGATAGCCTGCGGGGTTTTGGTTTAGGACGATTGCCAAGGCTCTTCGATTCCGAGGAACAGGGAGTGGCGGGTTCGGGTAGTGGATTCCCGCTTTCGGAGACCTTTGCGTAACCTTCCGTGATTCCAGCGAAAGCGAGAATCCAGAGTGTGCCCAGATACGGGGGACGCCCTCACACTAACCCTCTCCCGGAGGGAGAGGGGATTATTCAAAGGTCTCCTTTCGCGGGAAAGACGGTGGTGGAGGGTGGGAGAGACGGGGCGGCGGGAATTACGGGGGGGCGTATAGCGGGGCGATTGCGGTCTACATGCGATTGCTCCGATTTGAGGACCAGTGCCTTTCAATGGTCAGTAGCGCACTCGGCTAGCATTTATCCCCGTTTTGCAAAAGAGAGGGGGTGGGGGGATTACCTTACTCCCCAGCAGAACAGTCGGGCTTTGTAATAACACTCCCAGCTAACCCACGCCTGCAAGAGTACTGGAGGAAGGGGTGGCCTCCCCACTCCCGGTGAAGCGCGCCAGGGCGAGGGAGAAATCCCCCTTAATCCCCCTTTCGCGAAAGGGGGAGATTGTTGTTGGGGGCGGAGATTCTAATTGCGGAAGGGGAGATTGTCGTTGGGGGCGGAGATTCTAATTGCGGAAGGGGAGATTGTTGTTGGGGGCGGAGATTCTAATTGCGGAAGGGGAGATGTTGTTGGGGCGGAGATTCTAATCGCGAAAGGGGGAGATTGTTGTTGGGGGCGGAGATTCTAATTGCGGAAGGGGAGATTGTTGATGGGGGCGGAGATTCTAATTGCGGAAGGGGGAGATTGTTGATGGGGGCGGAGATTCTAATTGCGGAAGGGGGAGATGGGCGTTGGGGGCCGGGATTCGAATTGCGGAAGAAAGAGTGCGGCGCCGGGAGGCGACTATTGAAAGGCCCCTGAAAGGCCCCTGAAAGGCCCCTGAAAGGCCCCTGAAAGGCCCCTGAAAGGCCCCTGAAAGGCCCCTGAAAGGCCCTGATTAAAGGACGCTGTTCGTTGCCCCGGCAGCCCAAAGAATGTAGGATGCGCGGTGGTTACCAGTCTATTTGCATTCTTGAAATCTGAACTGACGGAGGGACCCCATGTACGTGATCATCGCGCCTATCCAGGTCAAGGAAGGCTTCATCGACGAGTTCATCAAGGAGATAATCGACGACGCCAAGGGTTCGGTGAACGACGAACCCGGCTGCCTTCGATTCGACGTGATACAGGACGCCGGGGACCCCAACCGTGTGTGGCTCTACGAGGTCTATGAAGACGAAGAGGCCTTCCAGGCCCACACCCAGGCGCCCCATTTCGTCAAGTGGAGGGATGCGACCGCCGACATGCGGGAGCAGGGTATCCAAGGCGCGGGCAGAGGCAGCGCCAACATTTGGCCTCCCGACGGGGAATGGAAGTAGCGGCAGGCGCGTCCTAATCCAGGTTTTCAAACGCAAGGGCCAGTTTGAGTCAACGGACTGGCCCTTGCCCTTGGGGTCTTGCGATTATCGGCACAATTGTCCGAGCCGGGATTCACAGGATTATGGGATTCTCATGATCTCCAATCATATAAATCCCATAATCAGAGAACTCACAGTTCAGACGAACAATCGAAAGACCCTGGCCCTGCCCTAATATGTGCTTCGCGGCCCACGCGGCCCGGCAATGGGCTAGGTTATGATCCCCTCTTCCACTAAAACGGCTAGCTGGGCTTCGTCGAGCCCCAGGAGACCGCCGTAGATTTCCTGGTTGTGTTCTCCGTACCTGGGAATCGGTCCCGCCGTGGTTGGGGTCTTGGAATACTTGATGATGGTCGGACCGGGCACCAGCATCTTCTTGCCCGGCGGGTCGGGTATCTCCGCCTCGATCATCACTTCCCGCTCCCATAGGTGCTTGTCCGCCAGCACCTCCGGGATGGACTTGACCGGCCCCATCGGTATGTCGGCGGATATCAGAGCGTCTTCCACCTCTTTGACTGTCCGCTCCTCGCACCACAGATGCAGCAACTCCATTCGGATCTCGGCTTTGTCGGTGGCGAACATGGGCGCGGCGTATTCGGGGTCGTCGGACAAGTCGTCGTAGCCCATGACCTTTAGCATCCGCTCCCACATCCCGGCGCGGGCGGCCCCGGTGGTGACCCAGCCGTCCTTACATTTCAAGAATGAGCCGGTCCGTACAAAGTCGTTGGTATTGGTTTCATAGCACATCGCCAGGGCCACTTCTTCCAGGGTGATGCCTCCGTCCAGCATCGCTACTTCCAGCCACTGACCCTCGCCCGTCCGGTCGCGGTACCGCAGCGCGCCCAGGATACCGATGGCGGCGTGCAGGGCGGCGGTACGGTCCATAATTGGGCCATTGGCCATGATTGGCTGGTCGAACCCCCTGCCAGTCTGGTCCCCGATACCGCTCATCGCCTGGATGATGGGGTCGAAGCATTGCCGGTCCCGGTAGGGTCCGTACTGTCCGAATCCAGACACCGAGGCCAGGATGATGCCTGGGTTTATCTCCGCCATTTTCTCGTAGCCGAAGCCCATCTCCTCCATCGTGCCGGGACGGAAGTTTTCCAGCACGACATCGGAGACTTCCAGCAGGCGGTAGAATAGGTCTTTGCCCTTCTTTTCCCTCGTGTTTAAGGTGACGCTCTTCTTCCCCCGGTTGTAAGCGGCGAACTGGACGCTCATTTCACCCACGAAAGGCCCGGAATTTCGCAGGTCACCCCCCTTGCGCCATTCCAGCTTGAGAACCTCCGCGCCCATGTCCCGCAGGACCAGGGAACCCCTCGGCGCGGCCTGCCAGCGGGCCAATTCCAGGATTCGCACACCGTCGAGTACAGCGTTTTTACCTTTCTGAGCCATTGCGTATCTCCTACAGTCCGCCCGTGCCCAGGACGGAGGTTGCCATGAGTATAACGCCGAATCCAACCCTTCGCACCGGCTGGGAAAGCCGTGATCCTCGGTGTTGGGCCGAACGCCAAAGCGGTATCGACCAGAAACGTGGGGCCCTGTTCGGGACTTCGGATTTCATCGATAGCCCGGATGGCGGCAAAAGAGGAAACCTACCACCGGCTCCGGAATTGGGTGTAAAATGGCGACCCGAAGCACTTGAATATAGAGGGGACATGACACAATTCCTGACCGGTCTCGCGGAAACCCTGGGATCCCTCGCGCAAGGCAACCCCGATCTATGGGACGCTGGATCCTGGGGTGTTACCAAAGGGGGCCAGAACATCCCCGCGCTCCTGCACCGGGACGCCTACCTGGCCTTATCCCACCGCACAAGGGTGCTGCTCGTTTCCGGCGCGTCAGGCAATGAAGCCGACGCCGCCCTGGCGTTGGGAGTCTTGGAGTCGTACCGGTCAGGCGGCTCTTCCCTATCCGACCGCATCGCCCTGAGCGCAGCCCCCAGCGTGAACCCGGAAGGGAATGGAGACCAATCCCTGGGTTACCCGCCCCAGGACGGCTATTTCTTCGACGCGGAACAGCCCGAAAGCCGGTACCTTTGGCGGTGGCTGTGTTTCCAGGCACCCGGTTTGGCGCTGGAAGTACGCTCCGGAGAGTCCGTGGCCTGGGAGGCTAACGCAGCGGCCTCCGGAATGGGGTCTGGACTCGGAGCCGGGCAGCTAGAGCAAGACGGCTCGCTGCTCGCCGCCCTCGGCTCGGGTCAGCCCGATGGACTTGCTCCGGTACCGGGTCTACGGTTGACGGCGCCAACCGGAGCCATCGACGCCGAATTGACACGCCTTTGGAACGCCGTGGGAGCGCTCAGCGACTCGGAAAGAGTCTCGCCGGCCCGGTTGGCGTTGGACGCCCGGCGGCAGAGAAGCCCTGTCGAAATCGCCCGCGTTTTGGCTTCGGTCTATGGGCACGAGTTGGACCCTGTGAACTATACGCAGGGCGTGGGGATCAGCGGGCGGCTTCGCCTGGCGCGCTTGGACCCGGAAGGCGACTCTCCCGACTCCAGCATTGTCCAGACCGTCGCGGCCCGGATGTCCGGGGACACGCCATGGTTCGGCGAAAACCCTGGAGGAGCGAACCTCGCGGGCCTGATCTGGGCTGGTGAGCTTGCGGAGGCAACCGGCGACGCCCGCTACGCCCAGCTCATCCTGGACGTGGCCAACCGGTACCGGCCGGGGGAGGGTGACGGAGCGCCGCCGCCGTGCGACCCCGACTTTCGCACCGAAGACATGTTCATGGCGGGGGCGATGCTCGGCCGCGCTTACCGCCACACCGGAGAGACCCGTTATCTCGATTTATTGGTCAAATTCATGAGGGGAGGGGAGATTCAACAGGACAACGGCCTCTTCTGGCACTGCCGGTCCGGCCCATTCTTCTGGGGTAGGGGAAACGGGTTTGCGGCGTTGGGATTGACTGAGACGCTTACCTATCTCCCTGAAGACCATTCAGACAGGAGCGCGATTCTAAGCATGTACCGAAAGTTGATGGATGCTCTGACCGGTGTCCAGGCACCTTCCGGAATGCTGCTCCAGCTATTGGACTACCCGGGTTCGTACCAGGAGTTGACTTCCACGTGCATGTTGGGCTACTCCCTTGCCAGGGGGTTGAGGCGGGGTTGGCTTGATGATTCCTACGTCCCGGCGTTGGAACTGGCGTGGCAAGGGGTCTCCGAGAGGGTGGACGACCCGGGCAACGTGGTTGACGGTTGTACCGGCACAGGAGTCCAGACCACACATAAGGAATACCTGGACCGGCCGGCAATATTCGGGTTCGATGATCGTACTGGCAGCATGTCTCTGTGGTTTGCGGTTGAAATGGAGCGTTGGCGACGGTCGGCGCAATAGCCGGGGCGTCCCAACCTCGGCGGAAATCGCTGAAGAAATAGGAGGAAGCCATGAAGTATGACGTCATAGTCGTTGGCGCAGGGTCGGCGGGCTGTACGGCGGCCACCAGGCTGTCGGAGGACCCTTCCCGCTCGGTCCTTTTGTTGGAAGCGGGTCCCGATTACCCGGAGGTTGAGCGCCTTCCCGATGAGTTGAAATACGGCCATACGCGGGATGCGGAGATGCGGGGAGCGACCCACAACTGGTCCTTGACCGGCACCATCAACGATACCCAGGGAGAGATCCACGTGGCCCAGGGTAGAGTTGTCGGGGGCGGCGGGGCCATCAACGGCCAAGTCCTGCTCCGAGGTCTAACCCAAGACTTCGACGATTATGCCGCCCTGGGAAACGACCAGTGGTCCTACGTGAACGTTCTCCCCTACTACCGGAAGATGGAAACTGATCTGGATATCCGCGACGACTTCCACGGCACCGACGGGCCACTTCCGGTTCTTCGCCGGCAGAGCGACCAATGGGCGCCGATTCAGGGCGCATTCCACCAGGCCTGCGTTACCGCCGGTTTCCCGGAGACCCATGACATGAACGGCCCTGACTCCACGGGGGTTGGAGCGATCCCCATGAACAATCCTGATGGAATTCGGGTGAGCACGGCCCTCAGTCACCTCAGCCAAGCCCGCCACCGCTTGAATCTGACCGTCCGGGGCAATGTGCTTGCCAGGCGGGTAGTTTTCGAGGGCAACCGGGCAGTCGGCATGGAGGTAGAAAGCGGCGGTGAGGTATTCACGGTGGAATCGGACCAGATAATCCTCTGTAGCGGTGGACTCCGCTCGTCCCACCTGCTCTTGCTATCGGGTGTCGGGCCATCGGACCACCTGCAGAGCTTCGGGATTCCGGTGGTTAAGGACCTACCCGGCGTGGGCCAAAACCTGAGGAACCATCCCAGCGTAGGCGTGCAGCTAATGGCGAAGGAAGGGGTCACCCTGGTGACCGACAATCCTGGAACGAGAATCGCGCTGCGCTACACATCGGAGGGCTCCCAGTACCCCAACGACGTAATGATCTCCACCAGTTCGGTATTCGCTTCCCTCAGCGGCGAGGTGATTCCGGACCAAGGGTTCAGGTTCTCATGCGCCCTGGAATTGCCCATGAGCGCCGGCGAGCTTCGACTCTCCTCCGCGGACCCCCACGTGCAGCCCCAGTTCAATTACCACTACCTGGACGACGCCTTTGACCGGGAGCGGCTGCGGGGCGCGATCCGCCTGTGCGTACGATTGCTGGAAGGCGAGTCCTACAAAGACATGGTTGCCTCACGGACCGCGCCCACAGACGAAGAGCTAGCCAACGACGACCTTCTGGACGCCTATATGCTTCGCACGGTGGGCACGGCGCGCCATGTCTCCGGGACCTGCAAAATGGGCCCCGCATCCGACCCGTTGGCGGTGGTCGGCCAGGACCTCCGGGTCCACGGTCTTGAAGGTATTCGGGTTGCCGACCCTTCGATTCTCCCCAACGTGGTCCGCGCCAACACCAACGCGACGGCCATAATGATCGGGGAACGCGTCGCCGACTTCGTGGGTTAGATATTGGACGCCTTGCACTGAACAGACGTCGGAACAGATGTCGTGAGCGGCCACCAGACCGGTGGCCGCTTGTTACTTAATTACTAATCGACCATTACCGATCGACCGCGAATGCCGCACCGCTTCCTCGACACCCAAATGCTGACACGCGACCAACTTGGCCAGCGGGTCCGCCGTAGCACAGGAGGTCCTTCCAGAATGAGCACACCCGATTTCGGGAGCGCATCCGGCTCGGTCCCACTTATTCCCCGGAGAGTCCTCTTTGGCAACCCGGACAAGGCTTCAGCCAGATTGAGCCCCGACGGCGCCCGACTCAGCTTCCTGGCCCCGGTCGAAGGGGTCCTAAACGTGTGGGTTGGTACTACCGAAGACCCCAACGCCGCTCAACCCGTGACGCGGGACACGGGGCGGGGAATACACGATTACTTCTGGGCCTTTAACAACCGCCATATCCTGTACGTCCAGGACCAGAATGGCGATGAAAACTGGCGTCTGTTCGCCGTTGACCTCGAGCTATTGGAGACACGGGACCTCACTCCCATTGACGGGGTCCAGGCGCAAGTGCAAGAGGTGAGTTACAAGTTCCCGGACCAGGTGTTGGTTGGGCTTAACGACCGAGACCCTCAGCTCCATGACCTGTACCGGGTGGATGTCCGTACAGGGGAAAGGACTCTAGAGCTGCAGAATCCGGGCTTTTTGGAGATTACTACGGACGACGACTTCCAAGTTCGGTTCGCCACCAGGCCCACCGAGGACGGTGGCGCGGAAGTCCTGCGACGTACTTCTGAGGATGGCGTTGGGGATGGCGTTGGGGATGGCTGGGAACCCTTTGCCCGTATCGACATGGAGGATGCCCTCACAACAATGCTGGCCGATTTCGACCACACGGGGAGCGTACTTTACATGCTCGATAGCCGGGGGCGGGACACGGCGGCGCTATTCACCGTAGACCTAACAACTTCGGAGACCAATCTCGTTGCGGAAGACTCGCGCTGCGACGTGGGCGGGGTAATGCTGCATCCCACCAAGAAGACCATCGAGGCTGTGGCGTTCGCCTACGAGAAGATGGAATGGACCGTCCTGGACCCCTCCGTTGAGGCCGATATGGCATATCTCAACGGAGTCGCCCCTGGCGAGATGGATGTGGTAAGCCGCAGCCTTGATGACCAGACCTGGGTTGTGGCCTACATGCTAGATGATGGGCCAGTAAAGTATTATCTTTACGACCGGGAGGCTGGGAGGGCCCGGTTCCTCTTCACCAACCGGCAGGAATTGGAAGGGCTGCCCCTGGTCAAACTGCATCCGGTGGTGATCGAGGCGCGGGACGGCCTAAAGATGGTCAGCTATTACACGTTGCCGCCGGGCTCCGAACGGCAAGGTGAATTGGTCCCAGCCCAACCCCTGCCTTTGGCGCTTGTCGTTCACGGCGGTCCCTGGGGCAGGGACACCTGGGGGTACAACTCTCTGCTCCAGATGTTGTCCAACCGCGGTTACGCTACCCTGAGCGTCAATTTCAGAGGGTCCACGGGGTTCGGCAAGGGCTTTCTCAACGCGGGAAACAAGGAATGGGGCGGTAGGATGCACGACGATTTGCTGGACGGCGTGCAGTGGGCGGTCGAAATGGGAATAGCGGACCCGGAACGGGTGGCGATCATGGGCGGCAGCTACGGCGGTTACGCGACCTTGGTAGGGATGACAATGACCCCGGAAGTGTTCGCGTGCGGCGTGGATATCGTCGGCCCTTCCAACCTGATCACGTTGATGGAGGCTTTTCCGCCTTACTGGCAACCGGCTATAGAGATGTTCGCCACCCGGGTGGGCGACCACCGCACAGAAGAGGGGCGCAGCTTCCTGTTAGAACGTTCTCCCCTGACTTACGTTGACCGAATATCCAGGCCGCTTCTCATCGGTCAGGGAGCCAACGACCCCAGAGTGAACCAGGCCGAGTCCGACCAGATCGTGAAAGCGATGCAAGACCGGGAAATAGCGGTGACCTATGCGCTTTATCCTGATGAGGGCCACGGGTTCGTGCGTCCTGAGAACAATTTGTCCTTCTTCGCAATCAGCGAGGCGTTTTTGGCACAGCACATTGGGGGCCGGTTTGAGCCCGTCGGAGACGACTTTCGAGGATCGACGATAGAGGCGCCCGCTGGCGCGGAGCAAGTGCCGGGACTCGCGGACGCGCTAGGGTAATCATGGTCTCTTTACATTGACAATTTGGTGATACTTGAATAAAGTTATCCCATCACTCGACGACACTAGCTTTCCGCACGGTTGGTCTCGCCCATCGTGCTAATATCCATATCCTGAAGGCACCCAATTCCGTGGAGGTCTGATATGGCGGCCAGCCGCAGAGAAAAGAACCTGGTTATTATCCAGCTCACCGGAGCGAACGACCCGCTCAACACGTTGGTCCCCTACAACAACGGTCTGTACTACGATTTCCGCCCGAACGTGAACCAGGCGGTCGAAGAACTGCTCCCACTCAATGACGAATTGGGGCTAACTCCCCATGCGCCGGCGGTCAAAGAGCTGTGGGACCGGGGCAAGTTGGCCCTGATCAACGGGATAGGCTACGCGAACCCCAATCGTTCCCACTTCCGCTCGATGGACATCTGGCACACCGCCGAGCCCACTAAGATCGCTACCGAAGGGTGGCTGGGCCGCGCCGTGAGGGATATGGACCCACAGGCCGAAAATGTGCTGACCGCCGTCAACTTCGGCCGTGGACTTCCCAGGTCCCTGGGCTGCAAGGGCGTCCCGGTTGCATCTGTCGGCAACCTGGAGACTTACGGGCTGTTCCCCGAGGTCCAGGACGACCAGCAGAAGAAGTACACTATTGAGGCGTTCGCCAGGATGTACGGTCCTGACCGGAACCGTGACCCGATTTTGGAGTCTCTGGGCCAGACCGGCCGTGACGCTCTCAAGGGAGCTGACATTCTTAGGACGGCCCCGGCCAAATATTCCTCCTCCATCGAGTACGGCCAAAGCGGCATCGCCCAGAGCCTCAAAAACGCCGCGCAGGTCATGTTCGCCGACCTCGGCACCAGGGTCTTCTACACCTCCCTCGGGAGCTTCGACACCCACGGCGGCGAGTTGTCCGTTCACGCGGGTCTCTGGGACGATCTTTCCGCTGGTATCGGCGACTTCTATGCTGACCTCGAAGAGCACGGCTATGAGGACGACACTTTGGTCTTCGTATGGTCCGAGTTTGGACGCCGAATCAAGGACAATGGCTCCGGCACCGACCACGGCGCCGGCAGCGTCTCGATGATCTTCGGCGGTCAGGTCAACGGTGGCATGTATGGCCAGTTCCCCTCCCTCGAAGAGGCGGAGCAGCAAGACGGAGACCTCAAGGCCAATAACGACTTCCGCCAGACCTACAGCACCATCGTGGAGCGCTGGTTTGGCCTGGACGCTCCTTCCATCGTAAATGGCCAGTTCGAGCAGTTCGAATTCCTGTCCAAGTAACCGTTCCTGGCCCGAAAACAATCGACCAATGAACTCAGGAGGAAGACGCCGTGAGTAACGCGGATATTTCACTTATGGCTCACCTGATGCGCCGTGCCGGATTCGGCGCAACGCGGGACGAGTTGGAGGCGGCCCTCGCCAAAGGCTACGAAGCCACTGTTGAGGAACTGCTCCACCCCGGTGACCCGGAGGACCTGCCCCAGGACGTAATTCGCCGGTACCACACCGAGCAGGCTGAGCTCCGTCTTTCCGACGGCGCGGCCGCCAACTGGATGTACCGGATGATCACGACCAAGAATCCCCTGGAGGAGAAGCTGTCCCTCTTTTGGCATAGCCTCTTCGCCACCGGATATGTCAAGCTGAACCAGGCCAACGCACTTCTCAATCAAATCGAAATGTTCCGTAAGTATGGCCTTGGCAACTACGCCACGTTGCTGGTGGAACTGTCCAAAGACCCGGCCATGATCATCTGGCTGGACAATAACGACAACCATAAAGAGGCCATCAACGAGAACTATGGGCGGGAGTTGCTTGAGCTCTTCTCCATGGGCATTGGCAATTACTCCGAGCAAGACATCAAGGAGTGCGCCCGCGCGTTCACCGGTTGGACGCTGGGCAACGCCGAGTACATGGCCACCCGAGCTAGCCGGGACTCAATCTGGCCCTACAGCCGGATTAACTGGCACTTCCAGTATCGGGACTATGACCACGACGATGGCGAGAAGACCTTCCTCGGCGAGACCGGCAACTTCAACGGGCAGGACATCGTCGGTATCATCGCTAAGCAAGAGGCTACGGCCCGGTTTGTCAGCACGAGGATGTTCCAGTACTTTGCGGCGGACGAAGTGGACGAGGACGGCGAAAAGGTCATCGACGAGATGATCAAGTCGTACTTCGACTCCGGCTACGAAATGCGTTCGGTGTTGAGGACGCTGTTCAACTCCGAATACTTCAAGTCGGAGAACGCCCGGTGGGCCAGGGTCAAGGGTCCGGTGGAGTTGGTCATCGGCGCGGTCCGCCTGGCTGGCAGCTACCGCGAGCCCACTCCTGGCATCGAGCAGGTCGCCCGCCAGGCCGTTTACATGGGACAGGGCCTCCTCCAGCCCCCTTCGGTGGAAGGCTGGCACGAGGGTATCGAATGGGTCGATAGCGGCGCGCTGGTGGAACGGGTTAATTTCGTGGCGCATGAGTTTGCCAACGTGCAGAACCCCGGAGTTCGCCGGATCATCGAACGTCTGGCAAACGACAACGGAGGGAGCTTCACTCCCGAGGCTCTGGTGGAGAAATGCCTGGACCTCATTGGCCCGGTGGAGGTATCGGATACCACCAGGACTGCTTTGCTCGAATACGCCGAGCACCTTGGCGAAATTTCACTGAAGGACCACCAGGAAGGTGATGATGCGGAAAAGGGAGTCGCCGGTCTGCTTAGCCTCGCCGCGGCTACCAAGGAATTCCAACTGGCCTAACTGAACAACCCCTGGGCCGGTTCCCTTCATTGGCGCTGCTTCCGGAACGGGGGCTCAATCGCGGAGATTGAGCCCCCGTGGATTTTCTCGAAGACCGAGGTCTTTTCGCAGGACTAACTCCCATCAACGTGAGGTAGATAGAGTGAGCACACAGGCTGGTTCCAAGCAGTTGACCCTGGAATACGTAAAGACTATTGGCCTGGCCACCAACCAGACCGGGCGCGGCTTCATCAATCCCTACGATGTGGCGGTTGGGAAGGATGGACGCATATTTGTCCTAAACCACTGCGACGCAGCTCGCAAGAACCTGATCCGCATCGGCATCATCAACATGGACGAGGACTACCTAGGGGAGTTCGGCAAAGGCGCGGGGTTGAATGACGACCAATTCAACTCTCCGGTGTCCATGGCGTTTGATAGCCAGGAACGGCTGTATATCACTGACGAGCTTAATCACCGGGTGACCATATTCGACTCGTCGGGCAACTTCCTTGAGAAGTGGGACACCAAGGGCAGCGGGCCGGGGGAGTTCAACGGTCCGGCGGGTATTGCCATCGACTCGAACGACAACATCTACATCGTCGACCAGCACAACAGCCGCGTCCAGAAGCTCTCCAATGATGGTAAGTCCATCGCCGAATGGGGAGAATTTGGAAATGCCCCCGGTCAGTTCAACCTCCCGTGGGGAATCGCGGTTGATGCAGACGCCAACGTCTACGTAGCCGATTGGCGCAACGACCGGATTCAGAAGTTCTCCACCGTCGGAGTGTACCTGGCCTCCTTTGGAGAGTCTGGCGAAGGAGATGGGGAATTGAGCCGCCCCTCCGGCGTGGCCGTGGACCAAAACGGTTTCGTCTACGTCGCGGACTGGGGGAACGAACGGTTGCAGGTCTTTGCTCCCGACGGTAGCTTCGTGTTGAAGGAACGGGGTCAGGCCACCCTCTCCAGATGGGCTCATGACTACCTGAACGTTAACCTCGAGGAGAGGGCTACCAGGGAGATTTCCAACATGGTCCCTGAACTCCCACCCCACCTGTACACTCCTCAGCACGTGTCTGCGCAGACGGAACCCTATTTCTGGGGACCGGTTTCGGTGAGGCTGGACAACGAGGGCAGGGTCTACATCCCCGAGTCGAACCGCCACCGAGTCCAGATCTACCAACTAAAGTAGAGGGACTATTTGTCGAGCGGTGGGACCGGTCCGATGACTTTTTACAGCCCGCCCCGCCGCCGCAAATAACGCTTATGGAACCAACACGGGCCCAGCTACAGCGCATTCTTGAGTCTCTGCCTTCGGGAGATTGGGTTAACCCCCACATCTTCACCTACGAGGAAGATACTCGCTTCGTGCATGTCCTGATGGCCACCAAACCAGGGACTTCCGACCTCTACTGCTACGAACCCGACACGGGAGAGTTCGAGCCCCTGATTCTCCCTTAGACAAACGTCGGGCCGACGCCCCCGCATCCACGACAGAAGCCGGGACGTAAGTCCTTATAGAATGACGCCCTGAAACGGGCGCTTCGAAATCCCTTGGCCACCCTGGTCCAAAGTTGGTTAGCGAGGAAAAGTTGATGCCCGGTGGAAAGCCCTTCTATTTCATTCTAGGGGTCGTAATCGCGGTGCCGGTGGCGGTTTTCGCATACTGGCTATTAGCTCCCTTGTTCATCACCAATACGGTCAATGAGGACTTTCCGCTAACGGCCAATGCGACGATTCCCGAGGGTATGGACCGCGCCGAGGCTGAGATGATTATGTCGGGGATGGCCCGGATGGAAGAGACCGTGGTGGAGACGATGCCATCGGTTTCCGCAGAGCAGAGTTCACCGGTCCGCTTGAAGAGCGGCGAATTCAGAGACGGCGACCGATTGCATAAAGGGAGGGGGCAGGCCCTAATCTACAACTTGGCCGATGGCTCTAAGGTCCTGCGATTTGAAGAATTCAACGTCACCAACGGTCCCGACCTGCGAGTAATCCTCACCACGGTGGCGAGTCCAGAAAGCTCCGAAGACGTTCACGAACCGGGCTACATCGAGCTAGACAAGTTGAAAGGAAACGCGGGCAGCCAGAACTACCCGATTCCCGCTGACGCCAACGTCGAAGGCTTCAAGAGCGTGGTCATTTACTGCAAGCCCTTTAGGGTGATCTTCGCGGTTGCGCCTCTTACCTGAGAAGAGTAGTCATTCTCTCAGGGCCGACTCCACCTCGCGGGCGAAGGAGACAAGAAGGTCGTCGCCTCCCCTGGGACCGATAAGAGAGAGGCCTACCGGCAGGCTGTCCACCTCGGCCAAGGGCAGGTTGATTTGGGGGCGTCCGGTCAGGCCCGCAATGCTGGTTAGCATACTGTTCTTGGCGCGCAATTCCCTTCTGTCCGACATGGCCTGGCCCAACGGAGGGGCGGGGGCGACCGTTGTTGGCAGGCAGACGATGGCTCCGTCCGGGGCCACTTCGTTCATGCGTTTGACCACCGCCTGTCTTGCCTCCTGTCCAGCCTCGACTTGGGCGTCGGTGACAACCCTGGCGGTGATATACCTTTCGGCCACCTCGAAGCTAAACCTGGGGTTGGTGGCTTCAATCCAATCTCTGGCCGTCTCCCATGCCTCGCGGCTTTGTAACGCTTGTTGTTGTTCCGACCAATCGGCGAGCGAGTTTGGGGCCAGCCGCTCCGTTCTGACATGACCGATCATCTGACCGATGACATCAACCGCCGCCCGTAAGGAATTCTCCACGTCCGGTTCCGCCAACCTGAACGCATCTTGGGCGATTACGAGTTCGGTTGGCTCTGGAGGGCCAAGGCTAGTTTGGAGGACGGCCTCCGCCACTCTAGCAAAAGTGGTCATATCCCGGGCAAACCACCCGATAGTGTCGAAGCTGAACGCCTGAATCATGAACCCCTCGAAGGAAACCCGTCCGTGGGTAGGCCGCAGGCCGTAGAGACCGCAAAAACTGGAGGGGACCCTCACCGAACCGCCGGTGTCGGAGCCCAATGCAAAGTCAACCAGGCCTCCCGCGACAGCGGAGGCGGACCCGCTGGAAGAGCCGCCGGGAACCCTTCCCGGCGCTCTGGGGTTGACCGGAGTCCCGTAGTGCATGTTTTCCCCGAAGATACCCCGCGTCAGCTCGTCGGTAATGGTCTTGCCTACCATTGTCGCTCCGGAGTCTACGAGGGCCTGGACTACCCACGCTGTCGCCTCGGCCGGGTCGTGGGTTGCCTTCCAGTCTGGGTTGCCGCCGCCGGTCACGTGGCCTGCCACATCGAAGATGTCCTTGGCCGCGAAGGTCAGCCCCGAGAGTGGGCCGCCGGGTGACCCTTCGAGGTAGGCCTCGCTGTCGGTGCAAAAGGCGTTCAGCCGGTCGTTTATGGTGTGACGGGGAACGGTCATAGCGCGTCTCCAGGGTAGCGTTGCTTAGTTGCTCGGACTGGATTATAGGAACCGGCCAGCCAAATGTCACATCAGGCGAAGCCGATTTGAAAGCGGCAGGGCAGGACCGCCGAAGCCATTGTCCGCCTGGAAAGAGACTTGTCCATACGATTAGTGAATTGGACAGGGCCGATTATTTCTCGATTGTCGTGAACTCATACCCAAGGAGGGGGAAATCCCCCTTAATCCCCCTTTTCCGAAAGGGGGAGATCGGTCCTTTTGGGCGGACAATTAAAGGATCCTGGGTAGTTGCTCTCTGGACCTCCACGGGTCCATTAGAGGCTGGAACCCAAGAAAGTCCCAATACAACTATCCGAACTGGAGCGTAATTTACTGGACTCCGGCTCAATTCAGGAACAACATTGGGGCACGGGTACTGAATCACCCTAAGCTCTTGATTGGCCGACAGGGGCTACGCGGGCTAGACGGCCCCCTCGGCTTCCAGCATCGCTAATTCCTCACCGGACAGTCGACCAATTCGGCATAGGACTTCGGCATTGTGCTCACCCAACAGGGGTGGTGTGCGGGACTCCGGGTCAACGCATCCTGTGAGCTGAATCGGTGTGCGAAGGGAGCGGAATTGGCCGCCCAGGGTGTCGGCAGTATCTAGGAACATGCCGCGGCTCTGCAAATGTTCGCATTTGGCCAGGTCCGCCACGGTTTGGGCCACACCCATACTGAATCCGATTTCCGTGAGCCTGCCCGCGACTTCCCACTTCGGCTTTTGCTCGGACCAGGTCTCGATGGCCGGTATGACCTCGTTGTGGTAGAACTCGCCGGTGGTTCCCTGGCCCAGGAACCGCGCGTCTTCAGTAAGGTCATTTCTGCCCACCAGTTCCCACAGCGCTCTCATACGGCTTTCGGACTTATCCCCCGCCATGACGACGTAGCCGTCACTGGCGCGCAACGTAAGTCCCGCCGATGCCATTTGGTCGAGGGAACGGCCTGGATTTGTTCCGGTAGCCTGGTAGGCGTTCATGTTGCTGACCACGTGACTTACCATACACTCGTACATGGCCATGTCCACCAGTTGCCCACGGCCCGTCTTGCGCCGGGACTCGAGGGCCAGAACAATGCCCAAAGCGGTCCAGACTCCGGGTACTGAGTCTCCGATGTTGTCTCCCACTCCACGAGGCGGACCGTCTGGGTCGCCGGTGATGTCCATCCAGCCGGACATACCTTGGATGCTCAAGTTGTTGGCCGGCCAGTGGGCGTAACCGCCCGGCGCCGGACCGTCCGGGTCTCCATAGCCGGTGAGGCTGGCGTATATCAACCCCGGATTGATTTCCTGGAGATGTTCGTAACCCAACCCCAGCCGCCGGAACGCCCCCGGTCCCCAATTGTCGATCAGCACGTCCGATTCCCGGACGAGGTTCTCGAATACTTCCTTGCATCTCTGGTTTCGAAGGTCGAGGGTCACGCTCTTCTTGTTGCGATTCACACCCAAAAAGCGGGAACTCACCCTGCGGCCATCTGAGTCCTGAATGAAGGGGCCGCGGCCACGGGACAGGTCTCCGTTGCGCGGACGCTCGATCTTGATGACCTCCGCCCCCATGTCAGCGAGAATTAGGGAGCAGAAAGGACCCGCTACTATGTGGGTCGCGTCGAGGACACGGATGCCTTCGAGCGGCAACGGCGATTTGGTATCGTCGGATGTCATTCGGTAAACCTCCCTGGGAGTCATGGGGCCAGGATGTCATTTCACCTGCGTAGAATGCAACGAGCCCGGTCCAATGGGCCGGGCTCGTCCCCAAGATACGCTGTTGACCGGAAGTGATAGGACTCGGAGGCTCTAGGTCCCTCCTCTGCCGGTGCCCCTGAGGCGGGGGTCGAGGACGTCCCGCAGGGCATCGCCCAGCAGGTTCCAGGCAAACACGACGATGGAGATGGCGAGGCCCGGAAATACGCCGAGCCAAGGGGCAACTTCCACGTAATTCTGAGCGGCTCCCCGCAACATGCCTCCCCAGGATGGAACATCTGGAGGCGCGCCTATCCCTAGGAAGCTGAGGCTAGCCTCCGCAATGATAGCTCCACCCAAATGGATCGTAATGAGCACTAATAGCAAAGGCAAACAATTGGGGGCGATATGGCGCAGGATAGTGCCAGCGTGACCGACACCGATCGCACGCGCTGCCAAAATATAGTCCATCTCATTAATGGCCAAGGCTTGAGAGCGGACTATCCGGGCGGTGCTCGGTATGTATGCAATGATGAGAGCGATCACCACATTATTAAGTGAAGCTCCGAGAACAGCCATAATGGCAATTATTAGTATGAGTCCTGGGAAGGCCATCATGGCGTCCACGAGCCGTTGCAGCGCTAGATCAGTCTTCCCTCCGAAATAGGCGCTGGCTACGCCCAGAACCAGGCCGATACCACAGCCTACGAATGAGCTAAGAATGCCGACATAAAGGGATATCCTGGAGCCGTAGACCAACCTACTGAATACGTCCCGGCCAAGCTCATCTCCACCCAATAGTCGTTCCGGCGTACCCGGATCAGCAAATCTCAACTTACCGGAGGTAGAGTAGGGGTCATTCGGCGCGATCAATGATGAGAAAATCGCCACCACTATAAGGACAATAGCTACCGCCGCCCCAATCCCACCTAGTGGTTTGTTTCTGGCAAATCTGATCGATTGTCGATAGGCGATATGCAGACCCCGGATTTGTCGCGCCGGCAGACCTGTTGCGCCCGGTTGATGTTGAAGCATGTCGCGCCCCGTGAAAGATTCTTGCGATTAAGTGTAGCGAATCCTGGGATTAAGCCACGCGTAGGCCAAATCCAAGACAACGTTCACAGCTAGGACGGTCACGGTTATCAGTACGATGACGGCCTGAACCACGGCGTAGTCGCGGTGGAAGATCGCTTCAATCAGAAATCTCCCCATGCCGGGCACTAGGAATATTGTCTCGATTATCACGGTCCCTGAAATCTGCCTGCCGAATTCGTAACCAGAAACCGTCACCACCGGCAGCAAAGCGTTCTTAAGAGCGTGCCGGTAAATTACCACTCTTTCCGTGAGCCCTTTGGACCGAGCCGTCCGAATAAAGTCCTCTCTAAGAACTTCCAACATGGCGGAACGGGTCACTCGCGCTATAAACGCCATGTTAGAAGTACCCAAGGCGATCGAGGGGAAGATTAGCTGTTGCAGGTTCGCGGCCGGGGCCTCCCATAGATTGACGTAACCCAATGGAGGCAACCAATCGAACCCTATAACGAGGAAATAGATGATTAGTATGCCGACCCAAAAATTTGGTATCGAAAGCCCCGCGAACGTGAGTATCCGAGAGGCATAATCCCCCCAGGTGTCCTGCTTTATCGCCGCTATGATCCCCATAGGCACGGCAACGACACTCGCGAGAAGCACCGATAGAATGGTCAGCTCCAGGGTTATGGGAAACTTGGACAGAAGGTCCTTCGAAATTGGTTCATCATAAAAATAGGACACCCCGAAGTCTAGCTGGAGCATTCTCCAGACCCAGTGGCCGTATTCCACGTACAGCGGACGGTTAGTCCCCAGTTTCTCTCGTAACGCATCCAGCTCTTCTTGGGTAACGGAATTGTCGCCTTCGGGGCCAAGAAGGATGAGCAGAGCGGGGTCCCCGGGAATGAGCCGAAGCAGGAGGAACAACAAGATAGTGACCAATATCAGCGTGGGAACAAAGAGAGCGATCCGTTTGGCTATATAAACATGCATGTCTTAACAACACTCTCGTCGGCCAGCGTTATATTGGGGCCAACTCGGTCTCGGGTCCAAATATGCGTAAATGCCCTCTCACGGTTACGCGGATAGCGTTACGAGACGTAGATGCTCGCCGTTTGATCAAGTCTGGTGTCAACTCGACCGGGTGGCATGTTTCGGCAAAGCTCCGACCGAGCGCAGGACTCCGGGTTAGGACCGGAGGTTACCGAATGTCTCTCCATGTTTGCCCTTGGATACTGGAATCGGCTGGGGTAACTGGTGCCCTGAGATATGCCTAACTATCTAAGAGACCGAAATCGTCTCCTCGCCAGTAGGTTCTTTGATATAGACCGCGATCTGGATATTGCAGAGAACCGCGTGAGGAAGCTCCGGACTGAAATTCCATACGTTTTCGGACCCCGCGCCTAGACCGGAACTAAGGGTGTGGGGACTCTTCGAAGAACCAAGTGCGGCGAGTCCCCCACCTATATCGATCACCGGACTCCAGTAAAGATAATTGGCTCGAGGAACGATAGCTTGCGAAGTCATGAGCCAACATTGATCGGCGATCGACAGAAGCGCCAGAAAGACCAACATTGGCTCAACGGGACCCTGAACCACGGCCGACCTAGTTTACTTCACTGGGGTCGAGCCAGATGTTCTCTTGCTTCATCTGATTCTGGGTACTTGGCGTTCCAAAGATGTTCTTGATACTCTTGTGAGCCAACTTAGAAGCGCCGACTCCCCAGTACACACCGATCCAATTGGGAGGAACGTCGATTAGGTGGTCTTCCATCTCGCGAATTATGACCTTCCGTCGTTCTTGGTCCAATTCCGCCGCTTGTTCTCCGAATCGTTCTTCCACGACGGGCGCCTCGTAGTCAATGTAATTCCTCGTGCCACCCGGGCGGTATAACGCACCCAAAATCCCATCAGGGGCGTATGTGCTGAAAGCATGCCCTTGCACCGCCATACCGAAATCCCGGTCCCTCCAGCGCTTTAATCCGGTGGAGCTTTCCAACGCTTCCAAAGTGACATCGATGTTCAGATTCCTCTTAAGGTGGTCTTTGTAGACTGGAGCCAGCACCGGGTATGCGACCACGTTACGATAGCTTAGCTTAGTCTCGAAACCATCGGGGAACCCAGCCTCTTCGAGGAGGCGTTTCGCCTCGGCTATATCGTCAGGATGCTTATCTCCTTCCGGCGTCGATCGATAGCCGGGGACTAGGGCCGCCTCTTCGACAGTCCGGCCAAACCAGGTGCCGGGGGGTAATGGCAGTCCCAGAATGCCTTCACCATCTGCACCGATTTCGATGGCCTCGGGCCGATGGATAGCGAGCGAGATAGCTTTCCTGACGCGCCAGTCATCAAATGGCTCCCTGGTGGTATTGAACATCAATGCTGTGATCCCGCCATATGTACTACCGTGCTCCAGTAAGTCCCCACCCATATCCTCTATCAGTTTCGCTCTTTCACCCCGAGACAAGTTGGTCGTCACAGTCACGCTCATCAAGACTTGCCCCGTCTTGTAGGCAGCGATGATTGTGCCCTTTTCGACAATGACGAAGTAGGTCATGCCATCAAGATAAGGCTTTCGTGCGCCTCCAATTCCTGTCTTGAAGTAGTTGGGGTTGAATTCGTACTCGGTGGACACGTCCCTCTTGTGCTCCTTTACCGTGAAGGGACCCGATCCGACTACATTATCGAGTTTGGTGATGTCCGCGCCGGATTCCACCAGATCCTTGGACACAATCTTCATCACATCCGCCGCCAGGAAAGTAATGAAATCGGCAGCCGCGAATTTGAGGTCTGTCTGGACCGTCCGGGCGTCAATCGCCTTAGCGCCGCCAAATTCCATGTAAGCCTTGATCTCCCCTGCCCTGGGTCGAGTTTCACCTGGTTCGACCATTCGATTCAGGCTAAAAGCGACATCTTCGGCATCCAGAGGAGTTCCGTCGTGGAATGTGATGCCTTCCTTGATTTCAAAAACATAGGCCAACCCATTGTTCGCGATCTCCCAGCTAACGGCGATATCTCCTCTGATGTCGTCATTGTCGTTGGTCTCGTCGTTGTATTCTATGAGTTGGTTATACAGGGGGGAGGAATGCATTATGGAGTTCAGAGTTCCTGAAGAATGAGTTCCCCAATGGTCCGGCGCCGCGTATGCCTGCAACGGGATGTGACCACCGACGATCGGCGATGAGGCGGCGTCGCCAGTTGAAGAAGCCGGAGCAGGTTGCGCAGTAGCGGTTGCCGCTATTTGCTCCCCTTGAGCTGCTTCCTTGGTTGGTTCTGCCGCCACCACGGCTTGTGGTGGTGGTTCTGTCGCCACGTCTGCGATCGGGGCTGCTGGCGCCTCGGACCCCCCGCCGCAGCCGACGACGGCCAATAGCGCGATGGTAATAAGAGTAAGAAGCACCAATGCCGGGTACCTATGCAGGTGGTGTGCCATGAAAAACCTCCGATGGTGAATTGTTCAAATAGTTCGATTGGTGACTCTAATTCCGTAGTCGGAATAGGTTGCCCACTCCGGGTCAAGGCGTCAAGGCGATTGCCGAGTCCACCATTCACATACGCCTATTGAGCGGATGCGACAATGTTATATTTGCCTCTTCATTCCGTCAACCGGTGCATCACTCGCGAGGTCTCAGGGAAACACAGGAACCGATCCAACGGCGCCACACTCTACGGGCGTATTTGGCCTCAAGGCCGAGGACCGAAGGAGGAGGGGCGGAAGCGGGCTTCGTGGGGAACTACGTGGATGGGGGAGATGAGGTCCTACGATGCGGTCTCGGGTTGACAGCGCAGGTGACCCCGGTACAATCAAGCATTATGGTTTCAACCATCATGCGGGCTACCATTATGCGGCATTGCTCTGGGAGTATTAATGAGTACAGATAGCGCGACCAGTAGCGGACCATCCGAAGGCGTCTTGACGGGCGCGGACCTCGCGAGGTTCCGTAATGCCTTCGACTCGGACCCCTCCAAGCGGCTAATGCAAAACGTTGTTAGCCAACACGACGTGAACGATGCAGCCCTGAACCGCTCAATCGTGACCGAAGCCGCCCACAGCTTTTCCACCGTCCTCGACGAATGGGGCGTCACTAACCAGGCCCGATCCGGCCGCTGTTGGATGTTCGCCGGGTTAAACCTGTTCAGGTCCGAGTCACGCAAGGTCTTGAACCTTAAGGAGTTCGAGTTTAGCCAGAACTACGTGATGTTCTGGGACAAGATGGAGAGGGCCAACTTCCTGCTGGAATCAATCATCGAGACGGCGGACCGTCCCGTTGACGACCGGACCGTGGCCTGGCTCCTGCAACGCTGCATTGAAGACGGCGGCCAGTGGGACATGTTCGTGGAGCTGGTGAACAAGCACGGCGTGGTGCCTAAGACGGTCATGCCGGAGACTCAGAGTTCCAGCAACTCCATGCGATTGAATTCCATGCTCAACTACCAGATGCGGCAGGGCGCGTTGCGGATACGTAAGCTCTACTCAGTGGAAGCTGGCCTCGACGAAATGCGGCGGGAGAAGCAAGAGGCGCTCAAGGTTATTTACCAGGTCCTGTGCATCCACCTGGGCACACCTCCCGCCGAGTTCGATTGGCAGTGGAAGGACAAGGACGGAGAGTTCAAACGGGACGGGAGAATGACTCCTCTGGAGTTCGCCGAAAAGTACGTCGTGACACCCCTGGAGGAGTACGTTTCTTTGGTCCACGATCCCAGGGAGACCAGCCCTTTCGGTAAGACCTTCACCGTAGCTTATCTGGGGAACGTGGCGGGCGCCCGGCCCATCAAGTACCTGAACGTCGATATTCAGCTTATGAAGGACATCGCCATGCAAATGCTGCTGGACGGCAAACCCGTCTGGATGGGCTGCGACACCGGCAAGCAGATGCACCGGGACCTGGGGATCTGGGACGCTGACCTATTCGATTATCCCAGCGTTTACGGCGCGGATTTCGAGATGGACAAGGCCGAGCGGCTGGAGTACCACCAGACCCGGATGACTCACGCCATGATGTTCACCGGGGTCGACGTGGTGGACGACAAGCCCCGCCGCTGGCGCGTCGAAAATAGCTGGGACGACAAGGTCGGGGACAAAGGGTTCTTTATGATGAACGACTCCTGGTTTGCGGAGTACATGTTTGAGATCGCCTGCCCCAAGGACTACCTGCCTGCGGACTTGCAAGCCGCCCTGGAGCAGGAACCTATCGTACTTCCGCCCTGGGACCCGATGGGGTCGCTGGCATAGAGCCCCTTCCAAGATTCCGAGAGTAGGTTTAGAAACAGTGACTGGAGATACGCCATGAAGTTCGGTTTTTTCATGATGCCGGCACATTCCCACTTCGAAAACCCCACCCTCGCCTTCGAGCGGGACCTGGAGCTAATCGAATACGCGGAAAGTCTGGGATTCGATGAGTTTTGGGTTGGTGAGCACCATTCCGGCGGGTGGGAGACTATCCCCGCGCCGGATATATTCCTGGCAGCCGCGGCTACGCGCACCAAACGCATCCGGCTGGGGACAGCCGTTATTAACCTGTCCTACCACCATCCCTTCGACATCGCCGAGCGAATGGCGTTCCTGGACCACCTGGCATACGGCCGGGTGATGCTGGGCTGCGGCCCTGGAGTGCTGGCTCCAGACATCCAACTCTTTGGGCTGGAGCCCACCGAGCTTCGACCAATGATGAACGAGTCACTGGACATCATCCTGAAGCTCTACCGGGAAGATGGGCTTGTCTCCTACGACGGGAAGTATTGGCAGATCAAGGACATGGAAGTCCAGGTAAAGCCCTACCAGGAACCGCACCTGCCCATTTACGCGGTCAGCTCCGGCAGCGGCAACAGCATCCGCATGGCCGCCGAGCGTGGATTGGGCGTGATCTCCGGGGCGTATACGCAGCCGGGAGCGATGGACATCGGGCAGCAATGGGGAGCCTACGAGGAGCTAGCAAAGACCTCTGGTCACACTCCCAACCGGAACGATTGGCGCCTGTCCACCAGCATTTACCTGGCCGACTCCAACGAACAAGCCATGAAGGACGTGTCCGAAGGGGTGATCGAAGAAGCCCGGCAATACTTCTTCCAGACCGGGGGCAAGGTGACCTATGAGGCGTACCCAGGACAACCCGCCGAAGAGATAACGGTCGATCAGATCATCGACCAGCGCAAGTGGATCATAGGGGACCCCGATCACTGTGTCCGCCGGATAAAGGAACTGGAAGAATCGACCGGCGGGTTTGGCGGACTGTTGATGGTTTCGGTGGAGTGGACTTCCACCGAGAAATGGAAGCGGTCTCTGGAGCTGTTCGCCCGGTACGTAATGCCCCAATTCAACCGGTCGCTGCGGGGCATCCAGGCCTCCTACAACCGGATGGTCGAAGACAACCGGCTAGGCAAGGCTGCCCAGCGCCCGTTCTGGAGCGGTCCGGGTTAACGGAGGCTCATCCGGCGGGTCATAGACGTTGGCCCTCACCTCAGCCGTCGCCGTAAACGAGACGGGGTTAAACATCCAGCGGGATGATCGTCCCAGTTGCTTCCCCGTGCCGTAGCAGCAGCGTCCCTATGGAAGGAAACAGCTTGAACCGGCGTTTACCCGCCGCTCTAGGGTTAAAAAATAAAACCGATCCAAGTTGATTCTGTAGTGGAACATGGCTGTGGCCGGAGACCACCACCCTGGCGCCACAGTCCGTATAACGCTTCATCTTAGGGTCGAGCGCACTCTTGGGTACCTTAACCGCGTGAGTCAGGTACACGAGGCAGCCGCCCAGCTCCAGGGTCACCTCTTCCGGAAATAGCGACTCCGGACCGGTCTTGTCGTTGTTGCCACGCACCGTCGTTACCGGAGCAATGCCGCTAAGCCGGTCGATGATGGCCGCGTCGCCGATGTCTCCGGCGTGAAGAATGTGGTCCACGCCTTCCAGCAGCGGGGCCACCCGGGGATCGAGGTATCCGTGGGTGTCGGATACGACGCCTACCAACATCTTGTCCCGCTCCTGTGCGTAACGTCCGCTTCTAGACCATCGCTTCGTTCAGTACAACTCCGAACCCTGGCTTGTATGACGGTTCCAGGAAACCTCCGGTGGGTTGTGGTTCCCCTAACCATAGCTCGTCACGCGGAGCGCCGCGCCGTCCGGGGTTTCGCTCGGCAAGGTCGAGTTCCTCCGTGGCCATGATCAGGTGCAAACCCCAGACCTCACCGCCACGGTGGGGAGCTACCGGGACCCCAGCCTGCCGCGCGATATCCAGGATCCTGAGCCCCGCGGTGATGCCGCCGCACCAGGTGATGTCGGGTTGCCACAGGTCGAGGGCCCCTGCGCGGGCAACTTCGGCGAAACCGTGCTGAGTGAATTCGTGCTCACCCCCGGAGATCAGCACTGGTTTGACCAGGGGTCGAAGCGCCGCCTGCCCGTCAAGGTCGTCGGGAGTGCAGACATCTTCGAACCAGTAGATGTTGAATTCTGACAATCGGCGGGACATCTCCAGGGTCACCTGAGAGTCCCAAGACATGTAGGTGTCGATCATCAACTTGGCTTCGGGACCGAACAACTCCCTGGCTTTGGCCGCCGCGGCAACAGCGCTGTCGAAGCCGGAGTTGTCGCCGTTCCAGCGATGGGGAAACTTGTGAGCGGTGAACCCGATATCCCGGTACCATTCGGGGTCGTCTCCGGTGGCGTAAGACTGGACCCTCTCCTTCTTCTTGCCGCCCAGCAATTCGTATACAGGTTTGCCTTCCGCCCGGCCCAGCAAATCCCACAGGGCTAGGTCGATGCCGCTAAGCGCCATGACTCCGATGCCTTTTCGCCCGTAAGGCAGCGACTCGGCATAGAGAGCGTCCCAGGCGTCCTTGATGTCTTCGACACTGTCTATGCGGCGACCAACCAATAGCTCCCGCAGGTGGCGGTTGACTACCTCCACCGAGGCAACTCCACCGCCACCGTAGCCGAACCCGGTGACTCCCCGGTCGGATTCCACTCGGACGACTATCTGCCAGAAGTGCGTTCTCCAGGATGGGGCGACGTGTTGATACTTCGGATATACGGCCTTGACGCCGGTGATGTTCATGGCTCTAATTCCGGTCGAGAGGATGAGTTTGGTCTAATTCTACACGACTACGGACGCTGGGCATGAGATCCCAGACCCGCTGGGAGTGGTCCCGGAAGACTCAGGGTCTTTTAGTTGTCAGGGAAGCGCCTAAGTCTCCCCCTTTCGCCAAAGGGGGACTAAGGGGGATTTCCCCTCTTTGCGGGGTCAGACATGCTGGATGAATCTATTCCGCTCCCCGGCTACTGATTCGCCAGTAGTGTAATATGTCCTCGATGCCACCTTACGCTCGAAACGTTCCTTGCCTGAAGCGGGAAATCCCCCCAACCCCCCTTTCGCCAAAGGGGGGCTATCCATCACCGGGCCGAGGATTGGACAATTAAAAGACCCTGCGGAAGACTGGTTCTTCTTGATTGGTCAACTGAATTTGGATATGACTGCGAGGTCAACACTCGGTCGGAGGAAGGCTCCGCTTGGGCGTTTCCTGCGCTCCAAAATCAGCTCCAGGGAGGTTGCGGCGGCTTGGCTTCGGTTTTCGACCTGAATGTTCACACTAACCAGGGCAGCGCGGATAGCGCATTGACTCCCGAAGAAATGGTAACGGAGGCCACGCGGCTGGGACTCACAGGGATCATGATAACGGAGCACACGGGATGGGGCCGCCCGGAGTTCGAGCAGTTTGCCAAGGACCAAGAGACACAAGGGTAAGGAGTCGGTGGAGCGGGCCTACGCCATCACCAGCCCGCCAGCGGGCCGGGCGGATGCTGCCCGACTGCTGGAGACATGGCGGGGACATTGGGGGATTGAAAACCAGGGGGGATTGAAAACCAGGTGCATTGCGTGAGGGACGTGGTCTTTGGCGAAGACCGGAGTTAGGTGCGAACCGGGTCAGCGCCCCAACTGCTGGCGGCGTTGCGAAACTTGGTGATAGGGATGCTACGCCTCAGCGGAGTGAACAACATATCGGCGGCCCTGCGCCTGGAAACCTTGGGAGACTCTGACTCTCATCGGCCTATCCCCACACAATTAAAAGACCCTGTAGATTGCCGGATCAATTCCCCGCGAATTGGGGTCTGCACAACGCCGAGAGTTCTTTTAAGACCTTTTCTTGTTCGCCCAAATAGAGCACTATCAGATGATCGCAGCCAGATGATCGCAGCGAAAAAAGTGCGGCCAGTTGACCCAGTCGATTGCGTCAGGTAACCGGTGGTCATCCTGATCCAGAATTCGGGCGGCATGGTCGCTTGCCGCTTTCGCACTAGTATACCGGTGGATATATAACCTCTCATCTGATTTCACCGCTGCCGGATCAATACGGTAGGCTTCACCAGGCGTGGGGTACAATAATTCAGCGCGGCTCGTTCCTCTCGGCCCTAGCTCAATCCCAAGCGCTGTTAAAGCCGCCAATATGGTCGCTGGATTAGTACCAATATCTTCCGCAGGATCACCTTGGACTGGTACTATCGGACCATTAGTGGAATTGCCGTGATTGACCGTGCACGACACAACCGCGCCGACTGCACACAGAGTTATTGCGGCGACAATTGGGACTGCCTTTAAACTACGCCGTTCGATATTGGTTTGCCTCATTCGTCGCACTATCACGCCGGAATAGCATAGTAGGAGTCGAGAACGGAACCGGTCAATGTCGATTCCCTTACGGGACCTCCAAGTGGTCGTATTGCGTGTTGATCTCAATTACCCATTCTCTGCTGCAGTTGCCTCTTCAATTTGACCTATCAAATCGGAGAGTCTACTTGGCAGCAGTTCTGGGTGAAAGTGGGTATGAGTTACCAAAGTCTCGCCGTGGACATCGTATCTCCCAGCAGGATTGACAACCCGGTAGAGGTCCCGTTTTGGGGCATGCAATGGATCGCCCGTGATTGACTTCAGAAACAATATGTGATCACCCCCTTTCACGAGGAGCGGGTCATCAGCTAACGTTACATCTTGTGCTTTATATTGATCCGTGGCAGCCAACATACCACCAGTCTGCATGATCGTCATATTCGCGCCCTTAGAGACTATCTCAAATCTCCACCAACCTACCGGCAGGGAGAGAAATCCCCCTCAATCCCCCTTTTGCGAAAGGGGGAGGCATCGCCTTGACCCGGTTTTGAGATAGTTTCTTAGTAACGGACCCCTTGTACACATCTTGGACTCGCATGCCGGAATCAGTGAATGGGACGACGTCAGCTTTCAATTCCTCACGCCTTGTGCCTGGGGGGAGTGGAATGACTAAAGCTCTGGACGGATGCGTTTTATCTACTTGCACACGCACAATCGCGTCTGCTTCCGCAGCTTGTTGGGCAACCGAATGAGCTGAAGAGTTCCACTGGACACTGCCGCCCCCGACATCGGGGTTACCTTCGTGCATATCCAGGGAGTTGAATATCAACCCGGCTGCTAAACTAACGATTCCCGAGAAGATTAGGATAAACGGCCACTTCATATAGGATCTCGTTCCCTAATAACGAGTGTTGACATTCCCCCTGTCCCGGGCGTTGGGCGAAGTAACTGAGGTCTGAACTTGGTACATGTAGCTGGTGTGATAGCTCTGGTGGGCAAGTGACCAGGCGTGACCCAGCTCGTGACCAATTGTGTTGTGTCGGGCCGTTGCATTGTCGTCGGCAAGATTATGCTGGTTGATTCTGGTAATAGCATAGGAATAAGTATTATTCAAAGCCGAGGTGTTATCGCACTCGCCATTTGTGGCGCAAATGTAAGTTTGACCGTTCCATCCACTAGCCCCGTAGTTGAGCACGGAGATCAGAACGTCCCAGCTAACACCATAGACCTGGGTCAAGTTAAGGTCAGTGTTATTATGCCATGACGCCACCGCGTTCCATGCAGGGTAACTGTTCAGAGTTGAGGGGATGGATTAGTTAAAACTTGCTTGGGAAGTTCGGTGCGTCGGGTCGTCGGTTATGTTAAATCAGGAGGATGGAGAACAAGGTAGACCTGAGGACGGCCAGCCGGGAGGCGCTGTTGGCGGTGATTGCGCGGCAGCAGGCGGTCATCGACGAGTTGCAGCGGCGGATAGCGGCGTTGGAAGGGGGTCTCAAGGGCAAAGGGCGGCCCGGAATGCCGGGCAACAAACCGGGTGCAAAGTCAGAGCCGGCCGAGAAGAAGGAGCCAAGAAAGCCCCGGCCCCACGGCTTTAGCCGTCGGCGCACGGTGGCGGCTCACCAGGTGGAACATGTCTTGGACTCCTGTCCGGAGTGTGGCACCGGGTTGGTTGGGGGTTGGCCGCAGCGGACTCGGGAAGTCATCGATATCCCAGTGGCTCCGGTGGAGGTCACGGAGCACGTTTTCGTGACCCGGGTCTGCCCAGTATGTGAACGGCGCCGGACCCCCAAGACGGACTTGGGCGGTGGGGTAATCGGTCGGGGACGGTTGGGAGCCAACTTGGTCTCATTGATCGCTGGCCTGCGGGAAGAGGGCCGGTTGCCCCTTCGGACCATCCAATGGTATCTGGAGACCGTCCACCAGTTGCGCTTGAGCGTTGGGGGAATCACCCAGGTCCTCCACGGCGTGGCCCGGCAAGCCCAACCGGCGGTGGCCGAGGTGCTGGAACTAGTCCGGACCAGCCAGGTGGTGCACGCCGACGAGACCGGCTGGCGCCAGGAGGGGGCCAATGGCTATGTCTGGACCTTCTCCACTCCCACTGAGCGGTACTTCCTGCGCCGAGGCCGGAATAAGGAGGTGGTGGACGAGGCGCTGGGGGAGTCCTTCAGCGGGGTGTTGGTCAGCGATTTCTACGCTGCCTATAACCACTACCCTGGCCTGAAGCAGCGGTGTTGGGCTCATCTGCTCCGGGACATCCATGACCTGAAGGCCCTCTACCCAGCAGACGCCAAGCTGGCCGGATGGGCGGCGGCAGTGCATGACCTCTACGCCCAGGCCAAGCGGTTCTCCCATCCTCAGGCAAGGAAACGCCGTCAGGCCCAACTGGAGTTGGAGCGGAAATTGTTGGCCTGCTGCCGACCCTTCCTTGATGACCCAGGGGCAGTCCAGGCCAAGCTCTGCCGGCGCATCCAGCGCTTCATCAAGGAGTTGTTCGTATTCGTAGCCGAACCGGCCGTCCCCTCGGAAAACAACGCCGCCGAGAGGAGCCTTCGTCACCTGGTGACCAGCCGCAAGATCAGCGGCGGCACCCGCTCAACCCAGGGCACCAACACCAAGATGGCTCTCGCTTCCCTCTTCGGTACCTGGCGCGCCCGAGGATTGAATCCCCTCACCGCATGCCGCCAGTTGCTCACTTCCCCTCAACTCTGAACACTTACCATGCAGGAGTTGTGTAGCTCCCTCCAGCGTCAGACTCAGTCCCAAAAAACTTCCAATTGAGGTCACTGGTGGGGAAATAACCGCTCCCCCCTGTAATCTAATCGGCAAGGGTCGCCAGCGCGGCGCCAGTCCAGAAGCTAGCACCGATGATTAGAAGTAACGCCAAAACCAGGAGTACTCGTTTCATAATTAAGACCTGCCAGGGGTGAGATAAGTGTTTTGTATTGTCAACATCCCTACTTTCAAAGCTGCTCCTTCCTGACGATGGCGGGCACGTCGTTGCCTTCCCTTTCATCGGGAGACCCGATCTCAAATGAATTGTCTTGAACACTCGGCCTCCCAAAGCCCGGTGGATTTCACAATATCTCCCAGGGCAATTCAAGATGAGTCACGTTCGAATACAGGGTCTTTTAATTGTACTTTCGAGAGTACGATACAGACTTGACCGCAGTCCCGGCGAAGGCCGGGAGCTATGAATCCTACGCATGAGCGGACGTTCTAAAGCGAAGATTTCCTGGATTCCGGCTCAAGGCCGGAACGACGAGTTGGGGCAAGACTGACAATTGAAAGAACCTGCCGGAAGACCCAGGGTCATTCGATTGTTCGTCTGAACTATGATTTCTCCGATTGCGGGATTTATATGATTGGAAATCATGCGAATCCCATAATCCTGTGAATCCCGGTTCGGACAATTGGGCCGATAATCGAATGACCCTGCGGAAGACTGGTTCTTCTTGACTGGTCAACCGAATTCGGCTATAACTGCGAGGTCAACCCTCGGTCGGAGGAAGGCTCCGCTTGGGCGTTTCCTGCGCCCCAAAATCAGCTCCAGGGAGGTTGCGGCGGCTTGGCTTCGGTTTTCGACCTGCACGTTCACACCAACCAGGGCAGCGCGGATAGCGCATTGACTCCCGAAGAAATGGTAACAGAGGCCACGCGGCTGGGACTCACCGGGATCATGATAACGGAGCACACGGGTTGGGCCCGTCCGGAGTTCGAGGAGTTTGCGAAGGACCAGGAATTGGTCCTTGTCAACTCGCTGGAGATGTACACTCCGCTTGGACATATCATCACCCTGGGGTTGGACAAATACGTGACCGGATATAACGGGGACATCGAGACCATCCGTACCCTTCGCAAGGAAGTCGACCGGGTCGGAGGTGTGATGGTCTTGGCTCATCCCTTCCGGCACCTCTTGGAATCCAGGGGGAACTACACCCAAAACATCCTGTTCGAGCGGTGGGATGAGGTGCCGACTACCCCCGAAGTGGCCGCCACTCACCCGATCTTCGACCTGCTTGACGAGATCGAGGTAGTGAATGGGGGCAACCTGGAGAACGAAAACCGGTTCGCCCAGAGCGTGGCTGAGTTGCTTGGATTCCAGGGAACAGGCGGAAGCGACGCTCATTCGACGAATGGATTGGGCAAGGGGGCAACTGTGTTCCCCGGCGACATTCGCAACCAGGCCGATCTGCTAGAGGCCCTTAAATCCGGGGAGTTCTTTCCAATAGAGGGTTTCCACATTGGGAAACCCGTCGATTACGGGAACGATTCCGAGAACAGCCCCCTAGCGACCCGCCGCATCCCATAGGCGCAATCCCCGTGGGTTAAACTCAGTCCGGTATTCACCCCTTTCGAGACAAGGTCCGGGGTAACCAGCTAGAGAAGGAGAAGCGAAATGCAGGGTAACACGGCAATCGCCAATATTTTGAAGATGGAGAACACCGACTACCTGTTCTGCTTCCCCGCAAACACGTTGATCGAGGCGGCGGCCATCGCGGGCATCGAGCCCATCATGTCCCGGACCGAGCGCACCACGGTCAACATGGCCGACGGCTACACCCGTGTGACCAATGGGCGCAAGACAGGGGTGGTGGTAACCCAGTCCGGCCCAGGTATCGAAAACGCCTTCGCCGGAATCGCCCACGCCTACGCGGAATCTACGCCTATCCTGGTTCTACCCGGCGGGACGGCGCGGGACCGCCAGGGCCAATCCCCGGACTTCGACGCCATGAGCGCCTATGCCGGGGTGACCAAATGGTCGGACCAGATCAACCATGCCCACCGGATCCCGGAGATGATGCGCCGCGCCTATACGGCATTGCGGTCAGGCAGGGGCAGCCCCGTGATGGTGCAGGTGCCGGGAGACGTGGCCAGTGAAGAAATCAGCGAGGAGCTGTTTGATTATCGTACCGTCAAGAGTTACAAGAGCGCCGGCGACGCCGAGGACGTGGCAGCCGCGGTCAGGGCGTTGCTGGGCGCCCAGAACCCCCTGATCTACGCCGGACAAGGTGTGCTTTGGGCCGAAGCCTCCAGTGAGCTGGTGGAACTGGCCGAGCTGACCAACACGCCGGTGATGACCACCAACACGGGGAAGAGCGCCTTCCCGGAGAACCACGCCCTGTCGGTAGGCACGGGCGCGGGAACCATGACAAAGATGGCGCGGGAGTTTCTGGACAAGGCAGACCTGGTCTTCGGCATTGGTTGCAGCTTCACCACCAACCTCGCATCCGTGGGGATCCCCAGGGGCAAGACGTTGGTCCAGTGCACGGTGGATGTGAAGGACCTGAATAAGGAAGAGCAGATTCATCACGCCGTCATCGGAGATGCCAAGCTGGTGATCCAACAGCTCATCGACGAGGTGAAGAAGCAGGCAGGCGCGGATGGCCGCCGGGGAGACGGTTCGGTCGAGGCCGAAATCAAGCGCGTCAAGGACGAGTGGCTGGAAGAATGGATGCCGCTGCTCACGTCCGATGAAGTGCCCATAAACCCGTACCGGATCATCTGGGACATGATGCATACGGTTGACCGCACCCAGACTATCGTAACCCATGACTCCGGCCACCCCCGCGACCAGACCATTCCTTTCTACGAGGCCATCGTGCCCAGGGGATACCTGGGTTGGGGCAACTCGTCCCAGTTGGGCTATGGGCTGGGAATCGCGATGGGCGCGAAGCTTGGAGCGCCGGACAAGTTGGTGATTAACATAATGGGTGACGCCGCGATAGGTATGGCGGGTATGGACATCGAGACCGCGGTCCGGCACAAGATTCCCATACTTACCATAGTCTTGAATAACGCAGTCCTAAGCGGTTACTCCAGGAACTATCCGGTTGCGGCGGAGCGTTACGCATTTACCAACCTGTACGGCGAATACGCCAACCTCGCCCAATCTCTGGGAGCCCACGGCGAGCGTGTGGTAGACCCGGCGGAGATAGTCCCGGCCATCAACAGGGCGCGGGAAAGGATGGCCGACGGACGCCCCGCGCTGATCGAGTTTATGACCAAAGAGGAAAACCGGCTTTCCCGCCCGCCACCGCGGTAGCCGTTCTCCCCTGGGACCGGAGTAAATTTGCCCTTCCTGGCGTTACAGGGGAGTCGCGTGATAGAGACCGCGGAGGGGATTTCTGGTCCCTACTGCGGCAAGCTCTTCGCCGAATACGGCGCCGACGTCATCAAGGTAGAGCGTCCAGGCGATGGAGACCCTAGCCGCGGACGAAGCTCCTGGCCTTCGCACAGCGGCGACATCGAAAAGAGCCCGCTGTTCTTGCACCTGAACCGGGGAAAACGCGGCGTCACGTTGGACCTGGAAACTGACGCCGGGCGTAGCCTCTTCCGCCAGTTGGTTTCGAATGCCGACGTCCTGATCGAGAGTTCCGCGCCGGGGTACATGGATTCAATCGGCCTTGGTTACGAGAGCTTGCGAGAGTTGAACCCGGGGCTGGTCATGACCTCGGTAACCCCCTTCGGCCAGACCGGGCCCCACAAGGATTATCAGTACACCGAGTTGACCATTTTCGCCACTGGCGGAGCTATGTTTCGCGAGGGGCGGTCCGACCGCGAGCCCCTGAAGTACGGTGGAGAGATGGGCCAATACTTCGCCGGAACAGCCGCGTCAGCCGCCACGATGGGGGCATATTTCTGGGCCTTTATGACCGGACAGGGCGAATGGATCGACATCTCGCTCCAGGAGTGCATTGCCGGACATCCTCACCAGATTGGACGCCGCGCCCCTTTCGTCTACGCCGGAGAGTCTGACCCCAGGAACAATCCACGCCAGGGCACCAGCGAGACGCGGGAAACCTACGGCTCCGGGACTTTCAAATGCGAGGACGGTTTCGTAAGTTTCCTGCCCTTGGGCGCGAGGATGTGGCCGAACCTTGCCAGAATGATAGACCGGCCCGATCTGTTGGATGATGCCAGGTTCACTTCGATAGAAGGCCGAGCCGCGCATAACGGGGAGCTAGAGTCCTTGTTCCAGGACTGGTTCGATTCCCACACCAGGGCCGAGGTGTTCGCCGCTGGGCAGCGGGAAGGGCTTCCCTGCGGACCCGTACTGACGCCGCCCGACGTACTGGCGGACCCCCATTTCAACGAAAGAGGGTCATTCCTCCGGATCGACCATCCAAGGGCGGGTACACTCCGCTACACCGGACATCCGTTCCGGCTGTCCGCTACGGACCAGTTTGAACCGAAGCCCGCCCCGCTCCTGGGCCAACACAACCTCGAAGTATATTCGGGGCTTTTGCGTGTGGGCGAAGATGATCTGGAACACCTCCGCTCGGAAGGTGTTCTATGATAGCCGTACCGGAGACTTGCTGGAGCCGGCATGACGGGGTCCAGACCGGCCCGAACGATGATGAATTCTAATGAACTCTAATCCGCCCATTCATCGCCCCCTCGCCGGAATCAGAGCCCTGGAACTCGCCGAGATTTGGGCTGGACCACTCTGCGGGGCGGCCCTGGCCGATATGGGAGCGGAAGTCATCAAGGTAGAGTCTATCCAGCGGATATCACGGGGCCAGGTGCGCCCCGCTCCCGGAGCATCAGGTTACCCCGACGGCGACCCCGGAGAACGGCCCTGGAACCGGTCCGGGAACTTCAACGCTGTCAACCGCAACAAGCGCAGTATCACCCTGGACCTGGCCAACCCAAAGGGAGTCGGCCTTTTCAGGAAGCTCATCTCGGTGAGCGATGTGATGGTCAGCAACTACGCCCCTGGCGTGGTCGACCGGCTCGGTATCGGGTATGAGGCATTACTCGCGTTGAAGCCCGACCTGATTGTGGTTGAGATGCCTGGATACGGAAAGAGCGGCCCATACAAAGACTTCCGCAGCATGGGCATGGCCATTGACGCGGTCACCGGACATTCCTCGCTCCGGGGATATCCCGACATGGACTTGACCCAGATTTCGCTGGTGCATCACCCGGACGCCGTTGCGGGACTCACGGCGGCGTTTGGGATCAGCGCGGCGCTCCACTACAGGGCTCGGACCGGCAAGGGCCAATTCATCGAATTGACCCAATCGGAGGCGTTTCTGCCCCACATTGGAGAAGTGTTTCTCGAATACGGCCTTACCGGACAGTCGCGGGCGCGGCGCGGAAACAGTCACCCGTTGATGTCGCCCCACGGTTGCTATCCCGCACTGGGCGAGGATAGGTGGTTGACCATCGCCGTCCGTGACGAGGACGAGTGGCGCGCATTTTGCCGCGTCACCGGAATCCCTGGGCTTGAGGACGACCCTCGGTTCCTGGATGTGGAAGCAAGGGTAGCCAACGGGCGGGCGCTGGACGATATTGTGGCTGCTTGGACATTAGTCCGGGACCGTTACGAAACGGTGGAGTTGATGCAGGAAGCGGGAATACCTTCCGGCCCCGTGTTGGACTGTGGAGCGGACACCTACTCCGACCCGCACCTGCTGGAACGGGACTATTTCCAGGTCGTGGACCATCCTGATGCGGGTAACCACCTGATGAGCGGTCCTATGTGGAAAATGGCAGGAGACCCTGAGCCGCGCCATGAGCCTGCTCCGGGCCTGGGTGAGCACAACAACTACGTTCTGAGCGAGATCTTGGGCCTGAGTGTAGATGATTTGCAGGACCTGGAGAGATCAGAAGTCATCGGCACGAGTCCGCTTCCGGGCGCGGACATGGGCGGCGTCCGCAGGGTTTCGCGCACATGATTACGAGTGTGGCAGCCAGTCTTCCGGTTAGTCCGGAGAGGTTGATTTCCTTTGTCCTCTGAATTACGAGACATTCCTCAGCCGATGGATATGCCTCTTGAAGGGCAGGCAAAGGCGAGCCTGGGGGCATACCAGGAGGTCTTAGACGCCTGCCTTGCCGACCTTGAGAGATATGACGTTGCCGAGCGTATTTGGCGGGGAGACCACACCGTTTGGAAGCCCGATCCGACGGAGATCACCAACCGGCTGGGATGGCTGACGATATCGGACGAGATGCGGGAGAGTGTCTCAGACTTGGAAATGTTTGCCCGGCAGATCAAGGATGAGGGATACCGTCACCTAGTTCTCTTGGGCATGGGCGGCAGCAGCCTGGGACCCGAGATGCTGAGGCAGACCTTCGGCAGCGCATCCGGTTATCCGGAGCTGATAGTCCTGGACTCGACTATTCCGGGGCGTATCCAGACCGTCACCGATGCGATCAACCCGAGCCGTACGCTGTTCCTGGTCTCCTCCAAGTCAGGCTCGACCATAGAACCCAATATGTTCTACTGGTATTTCCGCAATTTGGTCGAGGAAGCGGTTGGCGCGGGTAGCGCTGGACGCAACTTCATCGCGGTGACCGACGAAGGCTTCCCGCTGGAGACTCTGGGGCATGCCGAGGGATTCCGGCGCGTGTTTCTCAATCCTCCAGAAATCGGAGGCAGGTATTCCTTGCTGTCATACTTCGGTCTGGTCCCGGCGGCCATGACCGGGATGGACGTCGGCAAAATGCTAGACCGGGCGGACGAAATGCGGACGGCGACCGCGCCCGGAGTTCCAACCCGGCAACAGGCGGCGGCCTGGTTGGGAGCCATCATAGGGTCTTTGGCCCGGGAAGGACGGGACAAACTCACCCTAGTCACTTCGCCGTCGATCAGCAGCTTCGGCCTGTGGGCTGAGCAGCTCTTAGCGGAAAGCACGGGTAAGGAAGGGAAGGGCATCATCCCAGTGGCCGGGGAACCGCTTGAGTCCCCGGAATGCTACGGAGACGACCGGCTTTTCCTATACCTCCGGCTGGAAGGCGACGACAACGCGTCGGTGGACAACGCCTTCGGCGCACTCCAGCAGTCGGGCCAACCTGTCGTGGGATTGGGACTGGGGGAGAAATACGACCTGTTCTCCGAGGCATACTGCTGGGAGTTTGCCACGGCAATCGCGGGTTCGGTCCTGGGCATCAATCCTTTCGATCAGCCCAACGTTCAGTCTGCCAAAGACATGACCGACAACGTACTGGCCGAGTACCGGGCATCGGGGAAGCTACCGGCTATGGAGAATTACAGCTCCATGGACGGCCTGTTAGCTCAGGTGTCTCCAGGGGACTATCTGGCTATCATGGCTTATGTGGAAGAGACTCCGGAGTTGAATGAAGCGCTCGAGGTCTTCCGGCGGGCGATAATTAGGCAGTACCGCATCGCGACGACGGTCGGTTATGGCCCCCGTTTCCTCCACTCCACCGGTCAACTACACAAGGGAGGACCGGCCAAAGCCTTGTTGTTGCAGATTACCGCTGACCACGAAAACGACCTGGCGATTCCAGGGCAGGACTTCAGCTTCGGGGCGCTGGCGGACGCCCAGGCTTTGGGAGACCTCGAGGCATTGAGGTCCTCGGGGTTGCGGACTGCCCGAGCACACGTTAGCGGCGGGACAATCACCGGAGGCCAGTCCAAAGACTTGATGGCGCGACTTCGCGAGACCGGGGGCTGAATATGGAAATCGGGATGGTAGGCTTGGGCCGCATGGGCGGGAATATGGCGCATCGTCTTCTGCTCGCCGGCCACCGGGTCTTGACCTATGACCGGGAACAGGCGGCGGTTGCGGCCAGTCAAGATCTGGGCGCGGTCGGCCTGACATCCCTGGAAGAACTTGTCGCCGCCCTCGCGGTCCCTCGCGCTGTGTGGGTAATGGTCCCGGCGGGTCAGCCTACCGAGGACACCATCGACGCTCTGGCCCCGCTCCTACAGCCAGGGGACGCCGTGTTGGACGGCGGGAATTCCTTCTATAAAGACAGCATACGCCGCGGAGAAAAGCTTGCTTCGCGGGGCATAGACTTCATAGATGTGGGGACCAGCGGCGGAATATGGGGGCTGACCGAAGGATACGCGCTTATGGTCGGGGGCAATGCCGAGGCTGTGAAGCGGCTGGAGCCGGTCTTCCACTCCCTGGCGCCTGCCAAGGACAAAGGTTATGCCCACGCCGGACCCACTGGCGCGGGGCACTTCGTGAAGATGGTGCACAATGGCATCGAATACGGGCTGATGCAAGCTTACGCGGAAGGCTTTGAGCTAATGGCGGCCAAGGAAGAGTTCGACCTTGACCTGCCAAAGATCGCCGAGTCGTGGCGGAACGGAAGCGTGGTCCGCTCGTTCCTGCTCGACCTGACGGCCGCGGCGCTGAAGGAAGAGCCAGGATTGGAGAGCCTACAGGCCTACGTCGAAGATTCCGGGGAAGGGCGGTGGACGGTGCAGGAGTCGGTTGACCTGGGAGTCCCGATCCCGGTAATCACCGCGTCATTACAGCAGCGGTTTCGGTCGAGGCAGGAGCAACCATTCGGCGGAAGGCTTCTGGCAGCCTTGCGTAACCGGTTCGGCGGCCACGCCGTGCGCCGCGCAGACGGATAGCCGGGACCGCGTCCTACGCTTCGGTCCGGCCCTCGGTTGCCAGAGCGTCCAGGGCCTCTTGGACTATTCTCCGGCGCAGGTCGCGTTCCTCCGCCGGAGGTAGCTCGGAGTCGCCGGTCGGGTACACAATTCCTTGACCGCGGATTACGCGGTTGGCGCCCAAGGCCATGGCCACCGGGGTCATGGGGGTAACCTGGGCCACCGGGATACCGGCCTTTTCCAACTCGTTGGTGATCGCTGCGCCGCAGCGAGTGCTAGTCCCTCAAGTGGATGTCAGGATAACCGAGTCCACCCCCGAGTCCTTGAGCCTTTGGGCCATTTCCCTGCCGATTCGGCGGCTGTTTTCCAGGGGATTGCCGTTGCCCGTAGTTGAAAGGAACTCTTCGTGCAGCTTGCCAATCCTGCCCTCGCGTTCCATTTCCCGGAGGGTGTCGACGGGCAGCAACCGGTGCGGGTCCTGCTCTACGTGGCGGTTGTCATAACCCCCGTGGGCGACCTCATAGCTTCCCTCTGCTAGCGCGTCCTGGTCCGTGAAACTGTAGGCTCCCCAAACCCTGGAAAAGGCCCTGGGCAGGCGGTCGGGGTTGCCTGTTGGCACCAGTCCACCGTCGGTGACGAGGGCCACCGTGGCCCTCGATAGGTCGGCGATTGCTGGCGGGACGGGGACCGGTTCGGCAGCCTGTGCCGGCACCTCGGCCTCGAAGGGTTCGCCTTTCAGCTTTGCAAGGAGCATCTCCGCCAGGCGGGAGGCGGCGGGCTTTTCCACGAATTCCGACTTCAACTTACCCTGAGCGATGTAGCCTTCGTCGGACGGTCTGCCTATGCTGTCCCCGGCAACAAGCTTCTTCCCAAGACTGGTCAGTGCGGCCATCACCGGCTGCATCTGGGAGACATCCTCGCCGGAGTCGACTATGTAGGTATTGGCGTGGTAGAGGTCGGCCCCGGGGTTTTCCACGGACATCGCGGTGATTGTGGGTATGCCCAGTTGTTCCTGGACAGCCTCGCACATCGCGCCTGCAGCAGTACCGTAGCGGCCGGCTTGGAAACAGGGCCCGGCGACGAATAGGTCGGCCTGCGCCCCTTTGACTTGCCGCACTACTTCGGCGGCGACTTCTGACAGATTTTCGGCGGCAAGGTTGTCACCGCAGATAATCGTCGTAACGACCTGTGACTCGTCTCCCAGCAATTGGTCCAGCAACCGACCCGGCCCTACGGCGCCAGAGCGCGTCTCAAGTGGAGCGTCGGCCTGCTCCTCGCCGCCGATGCCGCCGAAGAACTGATTGATGTAATGGACCACGCGCATGACGTTCCTCCGGTGGTGGGTCCGTGGACCGTGCGTTTAGGGATTCAGCCTAGTAGACGATGGATTGAAGCCGCGAGGCGCCCTGGTTGTTCACCACGCCGCAAACGTCTCCCGAGAGCAAAACTTCGGCATTCGCCAGGATGTCCGCCACGTCCGTATTGCCCGCGATGACCCGTTCGACGGGACTCGCGGGCCATGACACGTCGGAGCCCTCGCTGAGGTTGACGATAGCGTCTACGCCGGGGATGTTCATCAGAGCCGCGGACTCGGCTCTTCTGTCGGGAGCGGTATCGCTGACCAGAATTGAAGTCTTTACTCCCAACTGTTCGCACCAGCGGGCGGTCTCGAACATGTCGGAGTGGGGATCCCCACCGGCGTACTTGGTGACAATCGCGCCGTCGGCTCCGAGGCCCCACTTGGCGAGGTTGGCCGCCACCATGCTATTGCGGCTAAGCTCGTGTTGCAGTTCCGAGGCCACGGTGGCGATGCAACCGGCGAAAGTCAGTTCCCTTGCCCGGTGGAGGCGGTACAGCTCGGAAATGATGGGGTGGTTCTGATGGTAGTAGGTCTCTAGACCGCGGGCTGCCCAGGAGTAGGAGATTACGACCGCGCCGTCCAGCCATTCGTTGGGGTGCAGCGGCAGGGGTAGCATCCCCCGCGTGTTGGCTCCGTAAACAATGTGCTCGTCGGGGGCCGTGCCGTGCTGATGGCCATGCACCTGGCCGATGTAGGCAACTCTTGGGAGCCCCCGGCGGCCATCATCGTGCCCGTCATCCAGGTCCAGAATTTCCGTGGACGAAGGCGGCTGATCGATTCCGGTCCGGCCCAGATAAACCGTGGCCTTCAGCGAAGCTATCCGGAGGGCATTTAAGACGCCGTTACGCGGCACTTCAGAATGAGCGTGCGGCGTAACTACCAGGTGACTCTTGGAGGCGTAGGGCGACGCCTCGGAGGCCGGGCCGCTCATCTCCAGGATCTTGGTCATGCCTCCGCGCCGGGTTACAAAACCATGATCTCCACCTGGCTGTCCGCCGTCCAAGACGGTGACCACCGCGCCGGTGAGGACGTGGGTCGTGCCTTGCCCGGCAGTTGAGATGGGCCCCAGGATGCCGGGGAAGTCATTGCCTGACCCCAGGGCCTTGGCCCGTGGTTCCAGAATGTCGTAGACGTAGCCCGCCCGGCATGAGTCGCCAGGATTGACTATTTCCAGGTCTACGCTTTCGATCCGGCGGTCCTCCAGCAAGTGGAGCCGCAACTCGTCGAGGTTTACATGGAGTGAAGAACTGTGCAACCCGGTGGAGCCGGCTGCCGCCAGCCCGTCCACCGGGTGCTTGGCCAGGGTTAAAGACAATGTGACGCCCCTTTGATGCCTGTGTTGGGCCAGCCCAAGCTAGACAGCGGGTTCCATGGTCTCGACCACCGTCTTGGCAAGGTGGTCGCGGGCCTTACCCATCACGGACTGCCACTCGGCTGAGCCATAGAAAGCAGCTTCCTTGGCCTTGACGTCATCGGCGTCGTTGAAGCTGCGTATCCAGATGAATTGGTCTTTGGCCTCGTTGACCCACATGCCGTCGATTCGGATGCCGTGCTTTTCCTGCATGGGGACCAACTGGTCGGAAAAGAGCTTTACCCAGTCGTCCATCATGCCCCGGTTTACGGTATATGTACGAAGTTGAGAGATCATCTCGCCACTCTCCTTATTACCGGTCCATTACCCGCATGCTATTGTCCGCCGGGTTGTACTGGTACCTGGTCACCCGGTCCAGCTTCTGGGACTCGAGGCGAACCACCAGGGACCGACCTTCGGTGCCGATGACGTTGCGGGTGTTGTGGATTTCGCCGGGCAGGAAGTAGGCTACTGTGCCGTTCTTTTGGGTAAATCGGCCGGTCTCCTTGATGGTGGCCTCGTTGACTCCCTCACCGGGGAAGTGCCAGCGCCACTTGGTCTGTTCGATCGCGCCGTCATACACGCCGTATACGACCCAGGCCGCACCGTGATCGTGGGGGAGGTTATCCTGACCTGGGCGCTGCACGGAGCACATAAGGAGCCAACCGGGTCCGGGATGGCCGGAATTTTCCTCGAGGTGGAGGTCCACGCGGCCGTAGCCGCCTTCCTCGGGCAGGTCCAGCCGTTCTTCAAGCCAACCAGAGACCGCCAGCAGGTCCTTCAAATGGGAGGACACTGCCTCTGCCTGGGCCTTGGGGTCGCTGACATTGGCGAATATTTCTTTAACGTCGTCGATGAATCCGTCCATCGTGTAAGCGGCTGTCGTAGTCAAGTCAGGCCTCCTTAGCTGCATGTTAACGGATGGGTCCGGTTCATTTTGAAGGAGTGAACTATTGGTGTCAACTTGAGTGCGGCCTGGTGACTGCTCAGACTCGATGAGGCGGATTAGCTGAATCTCACATCGATCATCTCTGTGATAATCCTCTTCTCATGTCCCCCCCGCAATCCGTCATTCCCGCGCAGGGAGACCTTTGCGTAACCTTCCGCGACTCCCGCGAAAGCGAGAATCCAGAGTGCGCCCAGATACGGAGGACGCCCTCACCCTAACCCTCTCCCGGAGGGAGAGGGGATTATTCAAAGGTCTCCGCAGGCGGGAATCCAGAAATGCCAATGATAGTGAGGGTCGCTGGTTGCAAAGGTTTCTGGATTCCGGGTCAAGCCCGGAATGACGAGCTTGGAGCAGTAAGGACACATCACGTCTGAACAGTTACGCGTCCCGGTGCCGGTGATTCCGTTGACGGACCTTTGGTGTGATGGTAGATTCACCCAAACCACCGCCCTGGTCCAAGGATTGGGAGTCCGGGCGTAAGGGGGAAATAGATATGGCCGAGCGCGTATGGGAGCAGTTTCTTACTGAACAGGACAAGGCCCACCTGGCCTTAAGCAACAACCGGACGGTCGGATTCGGATCCAGGCCCGCATTGCTGCTGATCGACCTATACCGGTGGGTCTTCGGCGATGAGCCCCAGCCCTTGTTGGATGCTATGAAAGATTGGCCCGGTACCTGCGGGCTGGCCGCTTGGGACGCGGTACCGCATATTCAGACGCTATTGCAGGCGGCCAGGGACGCGGGCATTCCCGTGGTCCACATGACTGGGCTGGACCATGCGGGGATCGAGGGCTGGTCGGCGCGGAGAGGTTATTTGAGTCCGAGCGACCCGCCGCCGGAACTAAGGGAGCGCAGAGAGCGCCAGTACGACATCATCGACGAGGTTGAACCCATAGACGGGGAAGCCGTGCTGCGAAAGTCCTCCCCCAGCGCATTCTGGGGAACTCCCCTGACCGGTCACCTAAATTACCTGGGCGTGGACACTATCATCACTTGCGGTGAGAGCACCAGCGGTTGTGTCCGGGCCAGCGTGGTCGACGGTTGCACCAACCGGTACCGGATGGTCGTCGTGGAGGAATGCGTGTTCGACCGCACCGAGGCGGCCCACGCAATGAACCTATTCGACATGGACCAGAAATACGCCGACGTACTGCCCCTGGCCGATGTACTGGAGTGGATGGCCGAGTGGAAGGCGTCGAGTGGCGCGCAGAGGACCGGCTAGGAGACGCCCAGGTCACTCAAACCGGGGCATAACCTTGGTGGCGAACAACTCCAACTGCCGCATCATGACCTGATGATCGTAAAGGCCGGTGTTCAGCCAGAGGAACAGTTCCTCGAAGTTCAATGCGCCGTGCAATTCCTTTAGCTGCTCCGCAACCCGATCCGGTGTCCCCTGAAGCACCAGGCCGGGCGGAAAACCGAATGCCCCGAACCAGGTATTGAACACCCAGTCGAATAGCTCCCTCAATTCTCGCGCCTGCTCCTCGGTTTCACCTATGCAGAGGGTCGCGCCCATTGCGATGCCCTGGCCAAGCTTCAGGTCCCTTCCGGCGGTCCGGGCCTCGTTGAGGTAAGCGCCGAAAAGGGCCTGACAGAACTCCACGTCATCGGAGAGTACCACCGGCGTGCCGCCTTCCCTGGCCCAGAACCGTGCTGTAGTTGCGCTGTAGGTAAACGGGGCGTAGACGCCGGGATAGGGCTTTTGGTAAGGCTTGGGTACAATGCCGATCTCTCGAAGCGTCCCGTCAGGGTCCGCGCCCCGGCCCCATTGTTGCGTCGGCGGCATGTCCCAGGCCGTTTCGGGCGGCGGCACCTTCCAGAACTGGCCGTCGTAAGAGAAGGTGTCGCTGGTCCAGGCCCGCTTAATGATTTGCCAGGCTTCCTCGAAAGCGGCGCGGTTGCGGGCGTCCTGGTCCGACTTGTCTGACGACGTCGCTCCGACCCCAATGGGCTGGCCAAGGGTGTTGACCCACCGGGCCTGGTAGCCGCGTGCGAAACCGACGTACATGCGCCCCTTGGTCATCTGGTCTAGGACGGCGACGTCTTCCGCCACACGCAGGGGATGGTGCGTGGGTAGCACTAGGGCCAGTTGGCCCACCTTGATCCTCTCGGTGCGGGCCGCAACGTAAGCGTCGAGCATCAGTGGATTGGTGGAAAGCTCGAACCCTTCAATGTGGAAGTGGTGCTCGGTAAAACCAACCCCGTAGTAGCCCAATTCTTCGGCGAAACGGGACTGTTCGGCGATCTCGTGGAGCATCCTTTGATAGAGGTCGTCCCGGGTCCCCGCCATGCCCGCTTCCAATTCGGGCCGGCGGCCAATGGTGGGCAGCATGAATATATGAAACTTCATCAGATGACACCCTGCTCCCGAAGCTCGGCGACATCGGACGCAGAGAGGCCCAAGAGGGTCTGCAGGACCAGGTCGTTGTCATGGCCCAGGGGCACGGAGCCGCGCCACACCTGGCCTGGGGTGTCAGAAAACTTGGGGAACACACCGGTGCCCTTTACGGTTTTATCGAGGCCGATGTCCTCCCATTCGATGTGTACATTCCGGGCTTCGTAATGAGGGTCCTGGGCCATGTCTCTCGGGGTCATGATGGTGCTGCAACCCACCTGGGCGGCGTTCAGGGTGTCCATTACCTCCTGGACCGTGCGCTCTTCGACCCAACCTCGCATGATGGCGTCTAGTTCGTACCACTCCGGAGTGTCCGGGTTCATGGTGGCGCTGTGCCACTTCGGGTCTGAGGCGTCGAGACCCAACACCTCACAGAGCCGTTCAAAGGGACCGCCCAGGGCGGCGATGTTGACCCAGCCATCAGCGGCTTGGTAGGTGTCGTAAGGCTGGATGATCCCACCGGCGTTGCCGGACCGCTCGCGGTTGAGGCCCAGCTCGTAATAGGCCACCATCGTCCCGGCCAATATCCGGTGAATCGCTTCATACTGGGCAAGGTCGATAACCTGACCCTTTCCGGTGCGTTGGGCGTGGATATACCCGGCGAGGGTGGACCACATGCAGAACAGGGCTGTGATGTAATCCCCGGTCCACGGCGCGGCTCTTACGGGAGAATCCGGCTCGGGGAAGCCTGTCAGGTTCATCAGGCCACCGAAACCCTGGCCGATGAAGTCGTATGACGCCCTGGTGAGGTAGTCTGGGTGGCCGTCTTGGCCATAGCCCGACACGTGGGTAATCACCAGGCGGGGGTTGGCCTCGTGGACCGTTGCGTCGTCCAGACCCCATTCCGGATAAGTGCCGGGTATCGAGCTTTCCATCCAGATGTCCGCCTGGCGCAGCAGGTCCAAAAACACCTCGCGGCCCTTGGGTTTTGAGATGTCCAGGCTTACGTGGAAGCTGTTGCGGCGGTCCTGCACCCAACCAGCCGCGACCGTGTGCCCATTGTCTCCAGTGATGGGGAATTCGATGTTCCGCCAGACGAGGTCGCCTCTTCCTGGGCGTTCCACCTGGACCACCTCCGCCCCCATTTCCGCAGCCAGCGCCGCGGCGAACGGTTGAGCGATGATGGTGCCGCTGGAGATTATACGAATTCCCTGGAGTGGACCAAATTGGTGCGGTAGTAACGAAGCGTCACCGGACTCCATAGCCTTTCTCCCGTCCCGAATTTCGCCCACATTATAGCCCCTAGCCATGAATCACAGAAGGAGCGCGATGGGGAGGAGCGGACGTTTAAGGGATGGGCTGGAGATTTCGGGCCGGGCGCATTTCGTCTTGCGCGCCCCAAGAGGGGTGTGGTACGTTTTGGCCGCAATCGATACTACGCAGGAGGGACTGGGAATGGGTTACAAGCCGAAATTCCTGGGGCATGTAAACATATTCGTCCGCAACTCTGAGCGCTCCCAACAGTGGTATTCCGACGTGCTGGGTCTCCATACATACGACCTCAGACCCGGCGCGGCTTTTATGTCCGCGGACATCGAGCAGTCCCACGAGATCGCCCTCGTCGAAGTGGGCGAGACCGCCAGGGGTCCCGAATCGGGTCAGGTGGGACTGAACCACATGGCGTGGATGATGCACAGTCTCGATGACCTCAAGGAGTTCTACCAGCGTCTCATCGACAAGGACATCCATATTATGCGCGTGGGAGACCACGGGGTCTCCATCGGCGTCTACTTCCAGGACCCTGACGGCAACGGCATTGAAGTGTCTTACGAATTGCCGAGAGACCAGTGGCCACAGCAGGAGAAGCTATTCTCCGACCCCGCCGTCGGCAAGGGCCGCTTCCCAGGCCCCTGGGACGAGCGGTTGGCCCATCAGGCGGCCAGATAGGCGCTTGCACCTCGGGAAATCTCCCAGACTTGAAGGAGAATTGACATGCAGATCGGAGTTACGGTCCCAATAGTTGAGTTTGCCTCCGACCTTGGCGCGGTACGGGACTACGTACAGGCGGCGGAAGACCTGGGTTATAGCCATGTGCGCATCTTGGACCACGTTCTGGGCGCAAACCCCGAACACCATCCCGAAGTACCCCGGTTCCCCTATACCCATGAGAGTTACATCCACGAGCCCTTCACCCTGATGGCCTACCTGGCGGCCATAACCAAGAAGATCAATCTGGTGACAGGCATCCTGATTCTGCCGCAGCGGCAGACTGCCCTGGTGGCCAAGCAGGCTGCGGAGGTGGACGTTTTAAGCGATGGACGGCTGCGGATGGGCATCGGTGTGGGCTGGAACCCGGTCGAGTACGAAGCCCTGGGTGAGGACTTCCACACCCGAGGCCGCAAGTGCGCGGAGCAGATAACCCTGTTGCGGCGCCTGTGGACTGAGGAAGTTGTCAACTTCGAGGGCAAGTTCCATAAGATTACCCATGCCGGAATCAGACCTTTGCCGGTACAGAGGCCGATTCCCATCTGGATGGGCGCAGGCGGATCGGCCAGCCCCATCCCCTCCGACAGGGTGTTGCGGCGGGTGGGGCGCATGGCCGACGGTTGGATGCCCATGTTCGCCCCCGACGAGACCGGGAGGGCCACCATCGAAAAGGTCCGTGAATTTGCCCAAGCCGCCGGGCGAGACCCGTCGGAGATCGGTCTCGAAGGCCGGATCACCGCGACGGGCCAGGGCCCCGAGGACTGGATCACCGAGGTCAAGACCTGGTCCGAGTTGGGCGCGACCCACATGTCGGTGGGCACCGGTGGATCGGGGACGCCTGACCAGCACATCGAAGCCATTCGCCGGGTCAAAGAGGCGACCGGGGAGTAGCCAGTCAGTAAGTAGGGCTCCAAGGGCCGGTCTTCAGGAATGGACATCGGCTCTTAGCTTTCTTTGTTGCGGCGTTGCGCCGCCCCCGGGCGGCCAACAAATTTGAGGGAGGAACAACATGCCCAGAGTAGCGCTGGACCTGAACAATGCCCAGGACCGGGCGAGAGTGAACGGGCAATGGAAGGTTGGCCCCGGCTTCGTTCCCGGCGAACCAAACGAGGGACTTACAGCCCGGTTGCTAGAGTCTCCGGCACGGCTCCCAGACTACGACGACTCGGGATGGGAGGTCTGCGACAACATCCGGGCCAGCCTTTCCGAGGGGTTCACCTTCGCCTGGTACCGGATCGCGGTCGAATTGCCCGACAGCATCGACGGCATGGAGTTGGCCGGCGCCCGGATGTATCTTGAGGCCAACGTGGACAATTACGGCGAGGTATGGATTGATGGGGAGATCGACCGGAGCACCGGCGTGATCGTGGGAATCAACGCGCAGCAGCGTATCGAAGTTCCCGGCGGCGCGGCTCCAGGGGCGAAGCACGTTTTCGCGTGCCTGGTGGCAAATGGGCCCTTGGCCGCCCCCAGGGGAGGGGTATTCATGCGGTTCGCCACCCTAGCATTCGAGACCGGGGGATAGCCGGGGTAGCTACTCCAGCACCCCGTCGTCCTTCAGGGACAGGTATTCTTCCTCGGAAAGACCCACCACATCACGCAGCGCGATTTCCGTGTGCTGCCCGAGCAGCGGCGCGGGGGTGTCGAGGCTTCCGGGAGTCTCGGACAGGTTGAATTCGGCCCGGTCGCTGGGGTATGGGCCAATCTCCGGATGGTCCAAAAACGTGAAGTGGCCACGGTGAGTGAGTTGCGGATCGTCGAACAGGTCGCGGCAGTCGTTGACCATCCCCGCGGGCACTCCGGCGCCCTGTAGCGCGAACATGAGGGGACGCGGTTCCTTGTCCGCCGTCCACTTAGCGATCAGGTCGTTCAGTTCCTCTTCGTGCGCCTTGCGTCCCAGTAGAGTAGAAAACTGTTCCGCCCGCTCCTGGCCCCATTCCGAGCGATCCATGAGTCCGGATAGGGCCTCCCATTCCTCCCCGGTCTGACAGGAGATGGCGATCCAGCGGTCGTCTCCCTTACACGGGTAGACCCCGTTGGGTGCGGCGCCGGGTTCTTCGTTACCTCGGCGGACTTGTTGGTGGCCGTTGACCGCCGCGTCGAGCAGGTAGGGGGCGGAGAAGTGCAGGGACGTTTCCAGTTGAGACATGTCCAGATGCGCGCCCTCGCCGGTGCGCCGCTTGTAGTCCAAGGCGGACAGGATTGCGGCGACGGCGAACCTGGGGCCGATGAAGTCGGTGTAGGCGCCGTAAGGGTTCACGGGGTCCCTGTCCGGCCAGCCAGTGATGTTGGAAAGTCCGGCCAGCGAGGAGAGGACCGGGCCGAAACCGGGTTGACGCTCGTCGGGGCCGCCGCGGCCCAGCATCGACGTACTAAACATGACGATGCCCGGGTTTACCTCCCTGAGGTCCTGGTAACCGAGGTTCCAGCGTTCCATGGTGCCGGGGGTGAAGTTCTCGGTGACCAGATCGGCCCATACCGCCAGCTTGAGAACGAGGTCCCGCGCCCTGGGGTGGGCCATGTCGATGGATACGCCGTACTTGTTGGGGTTGTAGCTGGCGAAGTACCCGCTGCGGTTGATGCCCTGGATCCCGCCTCCGAAAGGAGCCGCGCGCCGCAATGTCTCGGGGCGTTTCGAGGACTCGATACGAAGGACCGTAGCTCCGTGCTCCCCCAGGTAACGCGTGGTCATGGGGCCCACGGCCACCCAGCAGAAATCGAGGACCTTGAGTCCTTCCAGCGGCTTACGTGCCATCAGATGGCGCCCCCTTCTTTGAGAGTGGCCAATTCATCGGCGGTAAGCCCCAACTCGCCCTGGTATATCTCAAGGTTGTGCTCGCCGATAAGGGGCGGACGCCGCCGGAGGCCGAGCCGAGACCCCTCACGGTCTTTGACGAACATTCCCGGGTAGGTCACCTCGGCGTTCAACTCAGGATGGGTCACCCGGCGAAAGTAGTCCCTAGCCTCCAGGTGGGGGTGGTTGAGTATGTCCTTCTGGGTGGCCACTGGAAAGAGCAAAATGCGGCGTTCGATGCTGGCCTGGACGAGTTCATCGCGGGTTTTGGTCAGAAAGAAACGCTGGAGGGGTTCTACGACCCTGGCCATCACCTCGGCCCGTACTTGCCCGTAGCCCATGTTCTCCCAGTCCATAGAATCCAAGTAGTCATCACCGAGCCCTTCTTCACCCATCCAGGCCAGAAGGGTGCGGGTGCTGGCTGCGACTCCCGCGCTGCCTCCCTGAGGCGTGTAGTTGATGAACCCGTCCTTGAAGGCCCAGCTAGTGCGGACCACGTTGTCGCCGGAGGTCTGGCGGAACACTCCCATGCGCTTTAGGATGACTCCCTCGAGGTCCCAGCTTTGGGGGGCGTGGGCCAGGGTTTTGGCCACGGCTTGTTGGCAGGATACGTCCACGTGCTGGCCCTGGCCGCTTAGGGCCCGGTGGGTGTGGGCCATCATCGCGCCGGTTGCCCCGGCGGCTCCGCCGTGCAGGTACAGATGGGGGAAGGAGACACGGACGGGAGGCCGGTCGCTGTCGCCGGTCAAGTACATGAAACCGCCCAGGGCCATTCCCACAATGTCCGGGCCCTTCCAGCCGCCGTAGGGACCGTCCTTCCCGAAGGGAGAAATGGAGACCATTACCAGGCCCGGGTTGATTCGCGAGAGTTCTTCGTAGCCGATTGACAGGCTGTCCATATAGCCCGGAGCGTAGGATTCTACGAGGAAGTCGGCGGTGGCCACCAGCCTCTTAAGCAACGCCCTGCCGTCATTGGTCTCCGGGTCCAGGGTAATTCCCCGCTTGTTGGCGGCGTAGGCCCACCAGTAGAGGCTCTTCTCCGGGTGAGGGTCGTTGTGGTAGAAGGGGCCGATGTTGCGGGCCGGGCTGCCGCCCGGTGGTTCGACCTGCACAACGTCCGCCCCCAGGTCCGCAAGAATCTTGCCGCAAAGCAGGCCCCGGTCGTCGGTGAGGTCCAGGACCCGGTATGGACTTAGGAACAGGCCCGGTCCCTGGTCTTGGTCGGTCATTTGGGCAACTCCGGGTGCAGGGTGCTCCGGCCGACTCCGTGCCGGGTGAACGGTATTTTAGTCGATGGGAATGGGGCGTCAAGGCGGTGGCCTAGGCCAGGCGCCCGAAACGCTAGGCGGAGGGCACCGGCGGCATTTCCTTTACCCGGTGGAAGCTGAACGCGGACATTGTCATGGCGGCCAGCAGGAGGCACATCATCGCGAAATAGGCGTTCCGCATCCCTAGGACGAACGCGGTCTTGACCCCTTCACCGGCAGCGTCCGACACAGCGGCGAGACTCGGCTCAAACCCGTGGAACGCCATTGTTGCCGTGACGATGACGGTGGCTACGGCCACGCTTGCCACGTTGGCCCCGTTGCGAACCAAGTTTAGGAACGCCGTGACGACACCGTACTTTTCACGGCTGATCACGCTGAGGATCGAGCTCGTGTTGGGGGAGTAGAACACGCCCATGCCGCTGCTTTGAAGCATTAGAGCTGGAATCACCATGAAAGCGGTGGTGTCCTCAGAAACCCTGGAGAGAATTGCCAGACCGGAGGCCGATAAGCACAGGCCGCCAACGGTGAACTTCCGCCAACCGAACCGGTCGGATAGATGGCCGCAGACAGGCCCCAAAACGGCCATGCAGGCCGCGCCGGGTACGACCATGAGTCCGGCCATCAAAGGTTCGAAGCCGAGCACCCTTTGCAGGTAGAAGGGTGTCAAGAACAGGACGGCCGAGCTTCCCAAGAATGTCAAGAACGCCGACGATACACCAAATGAGTATGTCCGTTCTTTGAAGTATCGGAGGTCGAGCATGGGGAATGGCGTTCGCAACTCCCACCAGATAAACCCGGCGAACAGGGCCCCAAATCCCAGGAGCCCGCCAAAGATGTACGGCGATGCGGGGCCGACCTTGTGGATGTTCATGACGGTAATCAGGATAGTAACCAGGGCCGCCGTGGAAAGCGCCGCACCTGCCCAGTCGAAACTGCGCTGGTTTGGTGGCGATCCTTCTTGGGACTGCTTCCGGCCTTCCAGGACGAACATGGTCGCCAACATGCCGATCAGCACGAGAGGTATCGTGTAATAGAACGCCCATCTCCAGCCCAGGGTGTCGACCAGGATGCCGCCTACGGCGGGACCGGCCACCGAACCGGTGCCAACGATGGTCATTATCATGCCGATGGCTTTGCCCCGCTCCGAAGGCGGGAAGATGGACGTGATGATCGCCATTCCGGTTCCCTGGGTCATGGCGTTGCCTAGACCCTGTAGAACACGCGCGATTACCAGGAGAGTGAATACATGAGAGATCCCCGCCAGAGCCGCGCCCGCAGCGGAGACCAATGAGCCGACGACGAATACTTCCTTGCGTCCGAGGATGTCGGACCACCGGCCCATGGGCATGAGCAAAGCGCTGACGGTTAGGGAGAAGGAGATGACCACCCATTGGACTGTGGGAAGGTCGACCTCGAAGTAGCCGGCAATGGTGGGTAAAGCGACGTTTACGCTGCCGTGGTCCGCGACGGAGGCGAAAGTTCCAATGGCGACTGCGCCGAATCCCCAGTACTTGTAGTTGGAGCTGCGGGTTAAACCTGAACGCATTGATCTAGGATAGCACGTTTAGGGGGCGTGGCCGCGTTCGGTGGAGGATGGAGCGGTTCTATTCTCGAAATGGGGGACGATGTACTTTCCGAATAGGCGCAGGGTCTCCATCACTTCCGAATGTTTGATTCCCCCAACCTGGAAGAGGGGCATAACCTCGTCCACGCCCGCCGCTTCGTATTGTTCGAGGTAGCGGATGCAGTCGTCAGGATCACCGATGCAATAGCGGCCGCTTTTGATCTGGTCCAAGGAGGACGTATCTACCCGTTTGGGTGAATCGGTGGCTGTGGAGCGTGTGTAGTGCCACCGGTAGTCTTCGGGCACACGGGTAGGGTCCTGCTCGCTCCAGACTCGAACGTCTCGCTGCGCCTGCTGGTCCCGGTACCAATCTATAAGTCCCGCAGCCTGCTCCTGGACTTTGCGGCGGTTTTCGCCGCAGACGGCCACAGTGCTCACGGAGACCTGGTTGTGCAACACCCGGGTCAATGGGTCCGCGTCCCGGATGCCCTCACGATAGGCGGTGACCAACGGAGCCAGGCCACCGGCTCCCCCTCCCGCCATCGCCAGGCAGCCGAGGCCCATCAGTCCGGCCTTGCGAAAGGTCTCCTCCTGGCTGCATCCCAACCAGATGGGAGGGTGGGGGTCCTGGACCGGCTTGGGGTGGACCTCCCGCAATGGAATCTTGAAATGGTCGCCTTCGTAGGTGAACTCCCCTTCGGTCCAGGCTCTAGGGATGATCTCCAGGGCTTCATCCACCATTCCGGTTGCGTCTTTCAAGTCGGTGCCGAAGGCCGCCATCTGGTAGGGGTAACCGGACCGCCCCACTCCCAGGTCGACCCTCCCCTTGGAGAGAATGTCCAGGGTGGCGGTGCGGGCCGCGATGTGCAGAGGGTGTTGGACAGGGGGCACCACGACGGCGATGCCCAGTCTCATTTCGGTGGTGCGTTGGCTCAGCGCTCCCAGGGTTACATCAGGCGCGCTGGAATGGGACCATTCGGTCCGAAACTGGTGGTCGGCCATCCAGACGCTTTTTAGACCCATCTCTTCGGCGAAAGCAACCTGGTCGAGCATGTCCAAGAACCGTTGGGACTCGCTGCCTGGAGTCCACGGCCTTGGGACCTGCATCTGATAAAACAATCCAATTCGCATACGCACCGGACCTGGGTAGAATGGACCGGTGGCTCCAGGTGAGCATAGCCGGTCTGGTTTGAGCCGCTGATATTGGCTAACGCTGACGCACGTATTTGTCCACGCTCTGCTCGGCGGTCAGGGCGAGGTAAATGTCGCCGTGGGCGTCAACCCAGGAACCGTGAGCGGACCTGGAGGGCCACCGGGCCAGCACTCCGCCGTCCTGATCGAGAACGCTCATTTGGGGCGGAGTACCGTTTTCCGCCCGTTCACTGATAACGAACATACCGTCGCTATCCTGGGAGATGTCCAGCGGGCGGTTCATATCGGTCCACATGGTGATGTACTCGCCCTCTTGAGAGAACACCTGGATGCGGCTGTTCTCCCGGTCGCACAGGTAAACACGGCCATCCTGCCCAACCAGCAGGCTATGGGGAAGGTGGAATTCGTTGGGTCCTCCCTTACCGGGCTGGCCCCAAGAGGCAATCAATTCCCCTGCGGCGGAGAAACGGTGGACCCTAGCGTTTCGGTATCCGTCGGAGATGTAGAGTTCTCCAGACGGCGCGGGGACCATCTCGGTCACGTAGTTGAAGGGACCAGCGGCCCTTGGGACCACCGTTCCGGTCTCCTCGGTCCCAGTGTCGGAGTAGACGCCGTGGGTCCCGATTATCTGGAGCGGTATGCCATCGAGGGTGTATTTCATCGCCACCGAACCTTCCCGGTCGGTCAAGTAAACTATGTCGCCGGCGATGAATAACCCGTGCGGACTGACGAAATTACCGTTGCCCCAGGAGCTGAGGTAGTTGCCGTCACGGTCGAAGATCACTACAGGGGGCTCCGCCCTCTGGAATACATAAACACGGTCCTGAGAGTCGGTGGCTACGGCGCTGACCGTACCAAATGACTGTCCCGCCGGTAGCTTGGCCCAGTCCTGGACCAGTGTGTAGGTGTATTTCCCGGTTCCTACGGTGGTCATCGGTCCCATACCTCCCTGGACTCTCGCGACGCCGGCGCGGTACTCCGCATGAACGAGTCCAGACTAAATCGGCTAGAGTGTCATGTTACTACAACGGTTGCCTCTTGGGGTTATGCCGAACGTGCAATCCCAGCTAACCCACGCCGGCTACGGTGCTGGAGGAAAGCTTGGGCGGCTCCTGCTCCCCGTGAACTCAGGCGGGAGGAGGGAGAAATCCCCCTTAATCCCCCTTTTGCGAAAGGGGGAGTGCGGCGCCGTGAGCCGACTATTGAATGACCCCTCGTGCAATCCCAGGTTCGGCTGAGATGCTAACGGAAGTTCCCAGGGCGGCTAACGTTTGCTGTTGTAGCGGTAGTGAGGGTCCGATTCGCCCGCGCTCCAGGACTCGTAGAACCGTTCAACGTAGGGCATCAACCGGGCCACCATGCCTCGTACCTGTACCACTTCGGGTTCAAGCGTACTGGCGAACCGTTCCCGCAGCTCGTTCAGTACATCCTCCTTGAGTGTCCCGGGGAAGCGCCCGTCCCGGAACACGACCTTTCCATTTATCATCACCGTGTGAACATCGCGGGGTTTGCCACGGTAGAGGAGAGCGTCAACGGGGGTGATAGCTGGGTCAAGGTAGGGGGCTTCGATGGATGAGAGGTCCGCGACCACGAGGTCTGCCCTGCGGCCCACCTCAATGGCCCCGATTTCGGAGGTGAAACCCGTTGGGCGGGCGGCGTTGGCCGTGGCCATAGCCAGGGTCTGACCGGAGTTGACGGCGGGTCTGCCGATGCCTGGTTCACGGTGCAATCGCAAAGCCAAACGCATCTCTTGGAGCATGTCGTCATCGTCGTTAATGGCGGTGCTGTCGGTGCCCATCGCCACGTTGACTCCGCCGGTTAGCATTGACGTCACCGGGGCAACCCCGTTTTTCAACCGCAAATTGGAACTGGGGTTGTGGCAAACGGTTGCGCGGCTTTGGGCCATGAGTTGGATATCATGGTCCGTAAGCCATACGGAATGGGCGAACGAGACTTCCGGGCCAAGGAATCCCAGGTCGTCTAGGTGGGCTACCGGGGTCTTACCCCACTTTCGTATCCCGTATTCCTTCTGGTAAGGGCTCTCCACCAAGTGCATGTGAATCGCCGTGTCGAGACGTTGGGCAAGCTCTTTGGTCCGGACGAGGAATTCGTCCGACACCCATTGAACGTTGCTGGGACTGACGAGCACGCTTACCAGTCCCTCGGGCGCGGAGGTGTATTTCCGGTGTGCGGTCTCGACCATTGAAAAGTAGTCATCCGTAGTCATGGCAGTCGCCGAGAGGTACTGGCGCACGCCGTGCGCCAAATCCGAGGGCAGTCCCGAAAGGAACTTATCGTCGTCCTCGTAGACCACTCGGTTCTGGCCGCGAAAGTAGACCGAAAATGCGGTCCGCATTCCGGCGTCGCCAAAGCCCCTGAGCACTTCAGAGATGTCGTTTTCCAGGCCTGTCACGGGTGTCTGGGAATGGTTGTACATGACGGTGGTCGTCCCTGACTCGATCATCTGCATGGCCGTGTAGAGCGTCATAAGGTAATGATCGTGGGGTCGCCTTCCCCAACCGCTCAGGATCCAGGTTTCCAGCGAGTCGTCGCAGGCTCCCATCTGGAACGTGGATACTGCGCGGCCATGGTGATGGGCGTTGACCAGGCCTGGGAAGACGATGAAGCCAGGGCCGCCGATCTCTTCGTCGGCTTGGTGCGCCGCTTTGAGGGTCTGATAGTCTCCAACGGCTTCGATGACGCCGTCACGTTGGAACACCGCGCCGTCGGTGATCACGACGCTGGATTCGGCGTCGGGCCCTGCGCTGCTGATGAGGTATTTTCCGTGGACGAGAGATGTTGCCATGATGGTCACCTTCATCAATTCGGATTCGAGGGGGATTATAATCTAATCTGGGCTTGTGAGACCTATCGAACATCGGTGGCGGGAACGCATCGTCTCTGGATTGCAGATATTGTCCGGTTGACAAGAAATATCTCGTTATATATAGTACACGCATATATTATTATAGAGGTGACCCGAATGACTACAGTCGGCGACGCGCAAAGTGACCTTTTAGCGAAGATTGCGCCTATACTCCATGAGATTCTCCCTCAAACCACAGCCTGCTCTCTTGAGATAATAATTAGTGAGAAAAACCGGAAGAAACGACGTGATGCGGCGTTGGAAAGCTGGCGGCCTGCATTAGGCGAAATTACCTTCAAATTCGGAATTCCAGAACCGGACACAATCCCTGGAACCGCAAAAACAGTAAATGAAATTTCCCTTGGCATATCGGAGGGAAGCGCCTCGGGACGACCGCCCGATCTCCGTTTTGATGACGTGATCAACGCCGTGAACGATGCTGAAATGAGGCCGGGGTTCGAATTCGTTTCGCTGAAATGGTTTCGCGATACCTATCTGCCCGGAGAACAATACGATTGGGCGAAAATGCCGAGATTCTTGGATGCCATGATTCGGGGCGCTATTTCCGACGGTGTCTTGCTGACGAGCAAGGTCACCAATCCTAGGAGCCCGCAATTTCCAGTAACCGCGATCCGTCTAAACCGGCAGCATCAAGACGTCGTCAATGTCTTGGGTGAGTCATCTGGCTTCGCACTCAATTTCCGGCCCGTTCCTATACGGGGTGAACCCCTATCTGACACGGTGTTGCGTGACAGGGGTTAAACGTGGCGAGATATTACCTGGACACCAGCGCTCTGGTGAAGCTGTACGTTCAGGAAACCGGAACAGACCGGATGATCCAACTCATAGCAGCAGGCGTAAATGATCAGCTTGCCCTGCTGGCATCCACAAAGACCGAATTCCATTCTGCCGTTCGGCGGCGGGAGCGCCAAGGAGACCTAGACAGCTCGGTCGCCGCCGAAATATTGGACGGATTCGACCAACACTTGGTAGGAGGTTTTCTGCGCCAGGGAGTGTCGGATATCGTGATAGATCTGGCCAGTCTGCTGGTAGGCCGGCACGCCTTGAGAGCATTCGATGCCTTGCAATTGGCCGGATGCCTGGTGCTCAGGTCAGGAGCGGAGCCGGGCTTCGTATTTGTCTGTTCTGACAGGCCTCTTCTCAATGCAGCGAGTGAAGAGGGTCTCGAATGCTTTGACCCTACGGCCTAAATGCCCAACACAATGCCAGGAGGTGGTCCATGCCAGGACTCGAAGGTAAAGTTGTCCTGATAACCGGAGCGGGTGGGATGAGAGGCGTGGGGCGCGCCTCGGCGCTGAAGCTGGCTTCCCAGGGAGCCGACATAGCCATCACGGACATTCAGCGGGATGCCACCGACCTTCCACCGGGGGAGGTGCGCGTTGAATGGCGAGGCATCCAGAGTGTGGCGGAGGAAGTTGAGGCCCTGGGACGCCGTTGTCTTCCCGTCTATTGCGATCTAAGCGTTGAGGAACAGATCGAGGGCCTGGTCGGGCAAGTGAGAGACCACTTCGGCCGTATCGATATCCTGGTGAACAACGCACGGGCCATCATAGGACGGGACAAGACTTCGGTGACCGAACTCCCCAGGGAGGTGTGGGACCACTTCCTGGCCATCAACAGCACTGCGGTGTTCCTCTGCACCAAGTTCGTGGGACAGGAGATGGTGGGCCGGGGAGAAGGCGGCAGGATCATCAACGTCGCTTCGAACGCGGCCAAGCAGGCCAGCGCGATGGGTGCGGCGTATTCCGCTTCCAAGTTCGCAGTATTGGGTTTGACCCAGGCCTCGGCGCTGGACCTAGCCCCATACAACATCACGGTAAACGCGGTCTGCCCCGGTCCGATTAACACGGACAGGATGAGCTATTGGGAGCGGGACCAGGCGGCGGACCGGGGAATGTCGTTGGAAGAGTTTCGCGGCGTGATTGTGCGGGACGCGGGAGAGCGGACTCCCTTGGGCCGGATCGCCGAGGCTGAAGACGTAGCCAACATGGTCGCATTCTTCGCGTCCGAAGACGCGTCGTTCATAACCGGCCAAGCCTACAACGTCAACGGCGGTCTGCTGTTTCATTAGGCGGCGCGGTCTGGGACAGCATCTTTGACATTGGAGTTTGAGGCTACTTAATGTTGCTGTGCAGTATATCTATACTCGTAAGGATAATGGTGATTGGAATGGCTGGGACACTGGTCGCGGCCTGCTCGGTAGGCGCGGGTCAGGAGCAGGCTTGTTCGGACCGCGATCTAAACGTTGGCTTCTACGCTTTTTTCGAGCCGGTCAGCTACAGCGCAGACGCTGACCCGGCTTCCGATGGGTTCAACACGCACCTTGGCTATGAGTCGGACCTGTTGACGGCCCTCGAAGCAATGGAAGGCGCGGAACTGTCCTTCTTCCGCCGCGGAATCGCACAGTGGGACGATATTTGGCTGCTTTCCGCGACTCCGGAATATGATCTCATTGGAGGCGGCATCACCGTCCTGGACTCGCGAACCAAGGATTCGTCAGGAAACAAGGTGGTCAACTTCACGTCGGGGCACATCACGTTTCGCCAGTCGCTTCTGGTGCGCGCCAGAGACGAGGAGCGTCCGTCCAGTCATGCGGACCTGACCAGCAGCGTGAAGGTTGGAGCGCTGGCCGGCACGACCGGGGAATTCCGCCTGTTGGAGATAACGGGACTGGTAGATAACAACGGTGTTCTGGCCGCCGGCGTGCGAGTCGAAACGCCGCAAGGCACGGCGATTGCCGACGGCAGCGACAGCTACGTCATCACGGCTGCCAGCGAGTCGGAGAATCTTGCGGAAAGGCAGCGCCTCTACCCGCCCTCGGATGATATGCCCCAGGTAATCTATCTTGGCGGCGAGGCCGGCGAGTCGGAACTCCTCGAAGCCCTGGCGGACGGAACGATAGACGCACTGGCCCGGGGTGAAATCGGCAACCGCGACGCCTCCAGCGTTTCCGATAGCCGGTTGGTGGTGACGGCCCTGGATGAGGCGGTCGAACACGGCGGCTTTACGCTTGACGCGAAAGACGAGGCACTAGCCTCCTGCCTTAACGAGAGGATCAACTGGCTGACGGACAACCGCGAAATAGGCCACGGCGAATGGCGGGAAGCCCCGTCAATCTTCATGCAGCGCGCCCGGATGTGGAACGAGGGCGCCTGAACCTGAATCGGCGGGAGACGTTCGAGCTAACGTCTCCCTGAGTGTAGCCTGGCTATCCCCTCCCCAGCAGCCCCTGGACGGTCCGGATAACTCTCGCCTGGTTGGGGATGTAGATATCCTCCAGGGGGCGGCTGTAGGGGACCGGCGTGTGCGGGGCGGTGACTCGTGACGGAGGAGCGTCCAGGTAGTCGAAGGCCTCTTCGGCAACCCTGGCGCAGATCTCCGAAGCCAGGCTGCAGATGGGTGTGTCTTCGTCCACCACTACCACCCGGTGGGTTCGCCGCACCGAGTCGATTATCAGGTCGTAGTCTATGGGGGACACGCTGAGAAGGTCAATTACCTCGGCGTTGATGCCCGACTTGGCCAGCTCTTCCGCCGCCTCCAAGCATACGAGCGTCATCTTGGAGATGCCCACCAGCGTTACATCCGTTCCCTGGCGCACCGTCCGGCCCTTGCCCAACGGTAAGGTATACGGCGCTTCCGGCACGTGGCCCGTGTTTCCGTACAAGCCCTTATGTTCGAAGTACACCACCGGGTCATCGTCCCGGATCGCGGCCATGAGTAGTCCCTTGGCCGTGTATGGGTCCGAGGGAACGACACCCTTGAGACCGGGAATGTGGCTGAAAATGGAGTAGTAAGATTCGGAGTGCTGGGCCGCGCTGCCAAATCCCGCGCCGATGCGCGTTAGCAGAGTGAACGGCACCTTGACCTGACCGCCGAACATGTAACGCATCTTCGCTGCGTTGTTGAGTAGCTGGTCCATACAGACGCCGACGAAGTCCACAAACATCAGCTCGGCGATGGTGCGCATGCCGGTGGACGCAGCGCCGATGGCGGTGCCTACGAAGGCGGCTTCAGACAGTGGAGTGTCCAACACTCGCTGGTTGCCGAACTGCTGGATTAGCCCCACCGTGGTGCGGAAGGGGCCGCCCCAGGCGTCGACAATGCCCAGGTGCTCGCGCCCCGCGCCCCCGGCGATCTCCTCGCCCATGATGATGACGGTCTCGTCCCGCTCCATCTCCTGGCGAATCGCCTCGTTGATGGCCTCGCGGTACTGTATCTCTCTCGTCGCGGCGGTCGTCATTGTCGACTCCTTATCGCGGCTGACTGCCAGCCTAGATGTCCATATTGGAGCCGCGTTTCAACAGCTCGTTGGGGTATTCCACGTAGACGTCTTCGTAAAGCTCGAAGGGTTCAGGCATGGGGCTGGAGTCGGCGAACTGGATGGCCTCCTCCATGAGAGCCTCGGCTTCCATGTCGATCTGGTCCAACTCTTCGGCGGTAATTTCCCCCTGGGGGATGACCGCCTCTCGGAACAGCTTCAACGGGTCGCGGCTGTGCCAATAGTCTTCCTCTTCCTTGGTGCGGTATGAAAGAGGGTTGTCGAATACGGTGTGACCGTAATAGCGGTAGGTGATGCACTCCAACAGCGAGGGGCCGTCTCCGGCCCTGGCCCTGGCAATCGCTTGTCCAGCGGCGTCGTACACCGCGAATACGTCCATGCCGTCCACGTTGATGCCCGGCATGTCGTATCCAGCCGCCCGGTCTGAAACCCGCGCCGTCGAAAGGGCGTACTCAACCGGCGTGGACTCCGCGTACTGATTGTTCTCGCAGCAGAATATTACGGGGAGCTTCCACACTGACGCCAGGTTCATGCTCTCGTGAAGCACGCCCTGGTTGGCCCCGCCGTCGCCGAAGAAGGCAACCGCCACCCGGCCAAGGTTCTTGAGCTTGGAGGTCAGGGCCGCTCCCACGGCCAATGGAACGCTGGCGGCCACTACGCCGTTAGTTCCCAGCATACCCTTGCTCATGTCGGCAATGTGCATGGAGCCGCCCTTGCCCTTGTTGGAACCGGTGACGCGGCCGAACAACTCCGCCATCATGAGCTTCGGGTCAACGCCCTTGGCGATGCAGTGACCATGTCCACGGTGGGTGCTGCCGATGTAGTCGTCATCGGTGAGGTGGGCGCAAATGCCGGTGGGGACCGCCTCCTGGCCCGCGGAGGAATGCACCGAAGCCGACATCCTGCGTTGGCCGGTCTCGGGAATGCCGCGCTCCTCGAAATGCCTGATGGTAGCCATGGTCCGGTAAATCTCGAGCATCTTGTCGCGGGTCAGGTCCATAGCGCCCCCTAAAGCTGACCGAGGCCTGGGCAGCCGCGGAATTTTCCCCATACTAGCATGGCCCAAATGGAAGTCAATAGTAACCATCGCCACGGATGGAGCGCTATGAACGGGGTGGATGAGTGACCAGCAGAGGCTCTCCGGGGCCTACGCCGAGGGTGGACGCGGCGTCCCCGTCACGGACCGCGACTTCCAGGTAGCCAAGACTCCCGACCAAGGCTATCAATGGGCTGTCACCGGAGACGTTCTCATCGTGGAAGGTGAGACTCAGCCCCCGCACCGAGTGTCCGGCGATCTCAACGACCACGGCGCTTCGGTGGTCCAACAAGTTGGCGGGTATGTTGGTCACCAGGTTGCCGTAGTGGTCGGCGTAGATGACCTCCCCTGAAATTGCCGATTCTCGCAAGTAGGGCTGCGGAATTGGCAGCCATTCCATGCGGGATACCGGGGTTCCCATCAACGACGGCGAGACACCCAGGGATAGATGGGCGGCCACAGGCGCGAACACGTCGCGTCCGTGGAATGTGCTGCTGAGGGGGTGCAGCCAGTATTCGGGCTCGGTGAGGTGGTAAGCCGTGACGCTTTGAGGCAGGTCAACCAGGCCCCTACCCGTGGGAGGGCTTTCCAGATATCCGGCTACAATGCAACTGAGCAGTCCGTTGTCCGGGGCCACGAACCTGGCTGAAGGAGTTTCCAAGAGTAGGGCGCGGCGGTCCGTGCCGACTCCCGGGTCAACCACCGCGACATGAATAGCCCCGTCGGGAAAGAAACTATGGCTCGCGCCCAGCACGAACGCTCCCTGCAGGATGTTTTGGGGCGCGATGTTATGGGTTAGGTCGATCAGCGTGACCCTGGGGTTGGTCCGTAGGATGACTCCCTTCATCACGCCGACATAGGGATCGGCTAGGCCGAAGTCGGTGGTGAGTACTATAGGCGGAGAGTCCGGAGAGTCCATCGAAGGGGTGGTCCGGGAGCCGGCCGGCTACTTCATGAATCGCAGGGTTACCACGGCGATCACCAGCACTCCCGCTCCCACGACCCCCATGACGATGGTGTCCAAGGTCTCCCACACACGGTCGCCGCCGCGAACGCTGAGGATGGAGATTCCCAGGAATACCGCGGCCAGTATGATGGTGAACTGGAAAAGGGTCTTTTCCAAGCCCCGGCGGGTCCTCACCGTCGATTGGGCGGAACCGAAGAGACCCGCGCCGGCCTCTTTCACCTGGGCCAGAATGATGAGCACGATTACAACGGATATTAGGATTTGGACGATGTTCAGATACAGCAAGAAATTAACTCTTAGTTGATTGAGTGTTTTTGATGGACTCCAGTTCCAGGGCTATGAGCTGGTTTGCCATCTCGGGGTTGGCTTGGCCGCGGGTGATTCGCATCACCTGGCCCACGAGGAATTTGGCCGCCGAGTCCCTTCCCTGAAGGAAATCGTCCACGGCTTTGGGGTTGGATTCTATCGCCTCCCGCACCACCGCACCCAGCGACGATGAGTCGTTGATCTGGGTGTACCCCTGGTCACGAACTATGGTAGCAGGGGACCCGCCCGAATTGAAAGCCTCTTCCAGGACGGTTTTGGCCAAAGTGACGCTCACGGCGTTGGAATCCACGAGGCCGATTAGCTCCACCAGCATGGGAGGAGTTACCGGTGAGTCGGAGATTCCTATCGAGGAGGCATTGAGCAACCGGCTCAGGTCCCCCAGCATCCAATTGCTAACGCTCTTGGCGAGCCTGTTGCGGGCATCTCCGGTGGCCGCGCCTTCTCGTAACGCCGATTCGAAATAGTCGGCCATCGGCCTGGAAGCAGTGATTAGCGCCGCGTCGTACTCCGGTAGGTCGAATTCATTCATGAGTCTGGACCGCCGTTGGCCCGCTAACTCGGGCAAACGTTCTCTCAGACTCCCAACCCAGGCTGGATCGATTACCAGCGGAGGAAGGTCGGGTTCCGGGAAGTAGCGATAGTCATGGGCGTATTCCTTGCTCCGCTGCGACACGGTAACGTTTCGTTCTTCCACCCAACCCCTGGTCTCCTGATCCACCTGCCCGCCAGAATCCAGGACCCGGCTCTGTCGTTCAAACTCGTAGTTCAGGGCCTGGAAAATCGAGCGGAAGCTATTCATGTTCTTTACTTCAGCCCGTTTGCCAAGCTCTTTGCTTCCCCTGGGGCGGATGCTTATGTTGGCGTCGCACCTGAAGCTGCCGTCCTGCATGTTTCCGGTGGTGACTCCCAGGTATTGCAGGATCGAGTGGAGGGTGGTCAGGTATGCCTGGGCCTCTTCCGGGGATGAAATGTCCGGCGCGCTGACTACCTCCATCAAGGGAACGCCAGAACGGTTCACGTCCACCAAGCTGTAGGACTCTCCAGTCTGAGATGGGAGGTGCTGCAGCTTTGCCACGTCCTCTTCCAGGTGGACGCGGTCGATTCCCACGCGTGTGGAGTAGCCATCCATGTCCAGGTCGAGGTGACCGTCAACGGCAAGCGGCAAGTCGTACTGGGAAATCTGGTAACCCTTCATCAGGTCTGGATATGGGTAGTTCTTCCGGTCGAACTTGGAGTAGGAAGGGATTTGGCAATTGAGGGCCAGCCCGGTCATGATGGTGTGCTCCACGGCCTTACGGTTGATTGAAGGCAGACTACCCGGCAGGCCCAGGCACACGGGACAAACGCGGGTGTTGGGCGCGGCGGATTGATAGTCCGCGCGGCAAGAGCAAAACATCTTGCTGCGGGTCAATAGCTGTACGTGGACTTCCAGTCCGATGACAGGTTCGTATTCCATAGGTTTCCGACTCTACGCCAGGTTGAGGACTCTACTCCGCCGGAGCGAGTTCAGCTAGGAACCGGGTGGTCCAGCCTCGGGCCAGGTCCTGACCAACGGGTCTGGCAACGGACCCTGATACCGTTGATTTTAGTGAATGGGATGTAGGCTCCGATAAGGTTGAGGCCTAAAAATCAAGACCGAGCCAGGACGGCCTTGGCGGTGACGCCAATGTCGGCCGGGGATGGAATGATGGTAGCTCCAGCGTCAGCGAGGGCCTGAAGTTTGCTGTCGGCGCGGGCGCTGTCTCCGGTAATGATCGCCCCGGCGTGGCCCATGCGCTTACCCGGGGGCGCGGCGTTGCCGACCACGAGAGCGCACACCGGTTTGGTGAATGACTCTTGGATATAGGCCGCCGCCTCCTGCTCCAATGTGCCGCCGATTTCCCCGATAAGGACAACCAGGTCAGTTTCGGGGTCGTCGTTGAAGAGACGGAGCACTTCTACGAACCTGACGCCGATTATAGGATCGCCTCCAATCCCCACGCAACTTGACTGGCCGATTCCCTCGTCGCTAAGTTGGGCAACCGCCTCGTAGGTGAGGGTGCCGCTGCGAGACACTACCCCGGCGCGGCCGGGGCGATGGATGGAGCCAGGCATAATGCCAAGCTTGCAACTCGCCGCCGGGGTAATAACGCCCGGACAATTGGGACCCAACAGCCGCGTCGGTCTCCCCTGCAAGTACCTGTGGACGCGGACCATGTCTAGCACTGGGACACCCTCGGTGACGCACACGATGAACGGAATGCCCGCATCCGCGGCTTCGACCATGGCGTCAGCAGCAAACGGCGGCGGCACGAATATCAGAGACGCATCCGCCCCGGTCTCCGAAACCGCTTCTTCGACTGAATCGAATATAGGCACCTGCTCTTGGAAGACCTGGCCGCCCCGCCCGGGGGTGACCCCGGCGACGACGTTGGTGCCATATTCAATACATGCGTTGGCATGGAAGCTTCCCTCCCTGCCAGTGATGCCCTGAACGACTACCCTTGTGTCCTCGTTTACGAGGATACCCATCTTAGATATTGTCCCTCGAACTCAGTCGTTGCGACGGGTCCGCATACCAGGAATCTAACGGGCTGGGCGGACCGCCTCGGACACGTCGGCCAGAGTTTCCGCGAAAGTGACCGGTAGTCCTGACTCCTGGAATATAGACAGACCTTCCTCCATGTTTGTGCCCAGCAACCGGACGATTAGCGGCATACGCGACCCGGTCTCTTCAAAGGCCTGCACGACGCCTCTGGCCGCGACGTCACAGCGCAAAATCCCGCCGAAGAGATTAATCAACACCTGGGTAACCTTGGAGTCGGAGATAATCAACTTCACAGCGGAGGCGACCTTCTCCTCGGTCGCTCCTCCTCCCACGTCAAGGAAGTTAGCGGGAGCGGCCCCCACCGACTTCGCCAAGTCGAGGGTTGCCATGGCGAGACCGGCCCCGTTGATCAGGCAACCCACATCGCCGTCCAGACTCACGTAGGCAATGTCCAGGGCGGCGGCCTCCGCTTCTAGCGGGTCTTCCTGGGAGGGGTCGCGCAACTCGAGCAACTCGGTGTGGCGGAACAGGGCATCGTCTTCGATGCTGATCTTGGCGTCTAGGGCCACGATCCGGTCGTCGCTGGTAACGACCAGTGGGTTGATCTCAACTAAAGAGCAGTCTAGGTCGGAGCTTATTCGGGCAACGGCGCTCATCACCGAACCAGCCGCTCGCGCCAACGGGCCACTGAGGCCCAGGTGCCTCGCCAACCGGCGCGTCTGGTACTCCATGAGGCCCAGCAAGGGGTCGATTGATTCCGAGTGGATGTCTTCCGGGTGGGTAGCCGCCACTTCCTCGATGTCCATTCCGCCAGCGGGGCTTGCCAGGAGCACGGGCGCAGCCAGCGTCCGGTCTAGGGTTGTGGCCAGATACAGCTCCCGGGAGATGTCCACAGGCTCTTCAATGAGCACCTGGTTGACTGGGACGCCTTCTGGCCCGGTCTGAGGAGTAATCAGGTTGGAGCCGAGAAGAGTAGTGGCGATGTCAGACGCATCCTGGGGCGAGTTAGCCATCTTGATCCCGCCGCCTCTGCCCCGTCCTCCGGCATGCACCTGAGCTTTGACGATTGCCCGGCCGCCTAGGTCCCGGACGAACTGGCTGGCTTGTTCGGGGGTGGAGGCGATGAATCCACGCGGCACGGGAATGCCGTAGCGGGAAAAGATCTCCTTAGCCTGGTACTCGTGGACCTTCATCGGCGCTCCTCTACCGCTACCCTTCCCGGAGACCCCTACCCCAGGAACCCAACCCGCCAGAGGTGTGGAAACCGCACATAGTCCGCCGCCGGAACGCGGTGGGCTATAGATCTGAAATACGGTAAATGACGGTCTAAGACTATGTGATTTTGTCCCGCCCGTCAATCGGGCACGGCGTGAGCGGGTGTGCGTCAGATTTTCGCGGAAGGGTGAAGGGTGAAGAGAGGAGATAGGGTTAGGGCAAGGGCGGATGTGGTAGAAGAAAAGGAACTAATGAAAAGGAAGGGTTGTGATGTGGGATGAAGGGACGGAGAGCAATTGGAGCGAAGTGGTTGAAGGGGTGATGTTGGAGATAAAGGAATGGCGGAAGGAGCATCCCCGGGCGACACTCACCGAGATTGAAGCGGCGGTGGACGGGCTTTAGGCCAAAGCGCGAGCCCAGTTGATACAAGACTTAGCCCTGGCCAGCGAGGCGAGAACTATAAGCCATGAGGGTGGGGAGAGTTGGTCCCGGTGTCCTGAGTGTGGAGGCCAACTGGAGAGCCGGGGGGAGAAGGTACGAAGGCTGAGCGCCCATCATGAGCAACGGATCGAGTTGAGACGCGGTTACGGGGTATGCCTCGCTTGTAGAGCGAGGGTTTTTCCCCCTGGATGAAGAACTGGGTCTGCTGCCGGGTTCTCTCATACCCAGCTTGGTTGAGGACCTGGCACTGCTGGGCAGTTGGGTGCCCTTTAGGCAAGCAGCAAAGCTGGTAGGCCACTTCCGGAAGGTAGAAGTATCCGAAGCCACGGTACGCCGGGCTACGGAGAAGAGCGGGCGAGTCTACGTAGAGCTACAAAGGGAGGAAGTGGAAGCGCTGGAAGGGGAGATGGGGGAGGCGGCTAGGGGGCCTGCATTGCAACAACTGAGTGTGGATGGAGCGATGGTGCCCTTGACGGGCGGGGAATGGGGCGAGGTGAAGACCCTGGCCATCGGGACCATTGAGGAGGCGGCGCCGGAAGGAGAGGTGCATGCCCAGGACCTGAGCTACTTTTCCCGGATGACGGACCACCAGAGCTTTGGTAGGCTGGCCACGGTGGAAACCCACCGGCGGGGTACGGAGAGGGCCGGGAAGGTGTGTGCGGTGGTGGACGGAGCCGAGTGGCAGCAAAGCTTCATCGACCTGCACCGCCCGGACGCGGTGCGCATTCTAGACTGGCGCCACGCTGCGGAGCACCTGGCCAAGGCGGGCCAAGCCGCTTTCGGAGCGGGAACTGCCGCAGCCAGCGAGTGGCTAGGAATACAGTTGCACCGGTTGAAACAGGGAGAGCCAGACGAGGTGCTCGGCAGTCTGAGGGTGCTGTGCCGGGATATAGAGCAGGGACAAGGGAGCGACGGCTTGGCGGTCAAGGTGGTCCAAGGCAGCCTGGAGTATCTGGAGAAACGCCGGGAGCAGATCAGGTATGCTGAGTTTCAAGCAGAAGGATCCCCCATCGGCAGCGGGGCGGTGGAGAGCGCCAACAAATTGGTGGTGGAGGCCCGGCTCAAAGGCTCAGGGATGCACTGGGCCAGGGATCACGTAAATCCCATGGTAGCCCTGAGAACGGTGGTCTGCAATAACCGGTGGGCAGAGGTCTGGCCGCAGATCAGTCGAAGGTTGGGGAAAGGATCCCAGGTACGCTCTGGAAGGCATCGGCTAGGCAAGGACCCGGAGAAGCTCCCGGCCCAAAGAGGGGCGCCCCAGGCGGAGAACACCACTATGCCTGGTGAGGCCGCCACCTGCTCTATCGGGAAACCGGCCTCGCCGCCGTCCCAATCGCACCGGGGAGTTCAACCCAAGGCCAAGTCCGCCAAAGCCTGCGAGACGCCTGCCAATGGACACCGGCGGCCCGCACCAGACCATCCCTGGCGCCGTATGATCATTGGAAGAAAACCTCTATCGCCAAATCTCGCCCCTCGCCCCCGCGCGAAAATCTGACGCACACCCCGGCGTGAGCCGCGAGCTAGACAACCCGGCGAGACCGTACCATAATCCTAGCCTGGCACTAGACATAACCGGCTAGAGGACGGTCACGTTCGTGACACTGAGCCGTAGGGGAGATATGTATGGCGGGAAAAGTTCGCTACAACAAAGCTATAGATCTATTGGAGCAGGGCCAGCCCGTGTTCTGTTCCGGTCTTGTCTGGAACGGCAACCTGGACGACCTGATGTTTGTGTCCGACTCGGACTACGACATGGTAATCATTGAGATGGAGCATGAAGGTCTGAGCTTCAATAACCTGCGCGCGTCGCTCCAATTCTTGCTCAACCGGAAGAAGATCGCGGACGGGGGAAGCCTGCAGGCCGATCCGGCGCCCCTTGTTCGCATTCCCCCCAACTCAAGGGAGCAGAATCAGTGGGTGGTGAAGCAGGCGTTGGACACAGGCGTGTACGGGCTCGTGCTACCACACCTCAACACGGTGGAGGAGGCGCGTGCGGCGGTGGTGGCGGCCAGGTATCCCCAGATTCCCGGGACAGCGGACTTCGAACCGGAAGGTCAACGGGGGTGGTGGGGCCGGATAGCTCCCCGGTATTGGGGCCTGTCCGGAAGGGAATACTACGACGCCGCGGACCTGTGGCCGCTGGACCCAGACGGAAATATGCTCTTGATGCCGATTGTGGAGGAACCCGAGGGGGTGAAGAACCTGCCGGATATCCTGCGGGAGGAGAAGGGCATTGGTGCGGTTTGGGCTGGGCCGGGGGATATGTCCGTTTCCATGGGGCACCCCGGGGAGTCAAATCACCCGGAAGTTCAGGAGAACCTGCTTAGGATCCTGACCGCGTGTCAGAACGCCGGAGTCCCGTGCGCAACCGGGGCAACCGCAGCCGAAGTCCCAATGCGCCTGGAGCAGGGATTCCGGATCATCATAACGTCGCCGGAGCGCACCACGGAGGGCTTAGCGGAAGGCCGTAGAATCTCAGGGAGATAAATGTGAGGACCGGGTAAGTCCCTCCACGAGAGGGACTTACCCGGGTGGGTAACGAGGGCGTTCGAGTTACGGCTGTCCGTTTGACTCGGGCGCGTCGGGGCCAAGCAGGTAATTGAGGAAGGGAGCCTCGTCCGTCAGAATTACTGTGGTCCCAGTCGGCAGGCCCTTCCGATATGTCTGCAGGCTCCGCTGGAAGGCGAAGAACTCCGGGTCTTGATTCAGCGCTTCGGCCAAGATGGAGATCGCCTGGGCTTCCCCTTCACCGCGGATCTGGCTGCTGTCCCGTTGCGCCTCGGCCCTAATGACCGCCGCCTCGCGGTCTGCGTCGGCGCGGATTATCAGTTCCTTTTCGTCACCATCGGCGCGGAAACCAGCGGCGATACGGTTACGTTCCGCCCTCATGCGTGTGTAAATGCTGGGCGTGACCTCGTTCGGGAAATCGGCCCGCTTGATCCTAACGTCGATCATCTCGATGCCAAACGGTTCACCCTCTTCGGCGATGCTCCGCTTGACCACGTTTAGCACGTTTTCAAGAATCTCGGTTCGGGCCTCCGTGCCCTCGATCTGCGGGATGCCCCTGTCGACGATCTGCTGCCCCGTCCCCAAGTCCAAGAGGGGCTGGGCCCCGATGATTTCGATTCGATCTCTCCTGGCTACTTCGCTGCGTAACCCGGAAGTAACGATGTCACCCAACCGGCTCCGAGCGTTGTCCTCCGTCTGGAGAGTCTTGCGGAACTGGACTGGGTCCACGATGCGGTACCGAGCGTAAGAGTCGATCACCAGATTCTCTTTTTCAATATCCGGCATGGGGACTGGCTGAGCGTCGATGCGGAGGACCCGCTTGTCGTACCTTATAACGGTGTCTACAAATGGCGCTTTTACGTACAAGCCAGGATCGGGGCGAAGGCCGACGACTTCACCGAAGCGAAGGATCACGACTTGCTCCGTGACGTCCACGATATAAACCGATTGGACCAAAACGATTATGGCCGCGATTAGGATTACGCCCAGGCCAATGAGACCTTTCATACGACTACTCTACTTCCGAGGATTACGGTTGCGGACCGATGGGACCCATGGGGAGCGGGGTTATCCCCTCCTGTCCGCCGAGGACGAGGACCGTCTCCGCCCCGCGCGATACTATGATCTTGGTCATGCTCGGGAATACTGCTTCCATCGCCTCCAGGTATAGCCGTTGGCGAGTTACCTCTTCCGATTTCTGGTATTCACGAAGGACCGAGAGGAACTGGTCCGCTTCACCCTGAGAGGTTGCTATCCGAGACCGTCTGAATGCTTCGGCCTCCTGCCGGATCTTTTCCGCTTCACCCCTTGCCCTGGGGATTATATCGTTCTGGTAAGCGCGGGCCTGGTTCTCCTTGGTGTCCCGTTCCTGGCGAGCCCTTAGAACGTCCTGGAATGCGTCTTGAACGTCCGCAGGAGCCTTTACGTCCTGCAGTTTCACGTTTACCACGTTGATGCCGGTGCCGTAGCTATCCAAGATTTGCTGCAGTCTGTCCTGGGTATCAGCTTCTATGCGCGTCCTCTGTTCGGTGATGACGTCATCAATGGAACTCTGTCCCACGACCAAACGCAGGGCCGCTTCGGCGGCATCTTTGAGGGTGAGTCCGTCGGGTTGACCTGGCGGGGTATCTCTGTCGGGCTGACCGGGGTCGTTGACCTTGAACAGGAAGTCGGTCAAGTTCTTGATGTTGTACTGGACCGCCAACTCGACGTCGACAATGTTCAGGTCGCCGCTAATCATCAGGGCTTCCTGAGGTACGGGTGTGTCGGCCACACCCTGGTCGCCTCCGGCGCGGAACCCTAACAGCATTCGACGGGTTCGTGTTACGAGGACTACGTCCTTCTTTCCGACGGGTCCGGGCCACCACCAATGAAGCCCTTGTTGAGTGACGGGGTTTCCCTGGACCGCGCCGAACAGGCGTAGAGCCGCCTGCTGACCGGGGCTGATGGTGTAGACGCCCGTAGCTGCCCAGACCACCGCAATCAAAGCGACGCCGAGGACGATAACCCCGCCCAGGCCGCCACCGCCCAACCGCCCGAATATGCGGCTAAAGTTGCCGCGTACCGATCCGAGAATCTGCTCGAAGTTCATGTCGGGTTGCCGTGGCCCGCCAGGAGGGTACATATTCCAGTTCCCCTAGTTGTTGAATTTCGTTGGGTGCTGCCAACTATCGCACTCCGCCTAGAGCGCAAGACAGATTCTACCACTATAGTTGAGGGCGCAGCCACTTTATGGCGTGGATTTGACCGGATTCGACACTCAGCCGCCGAGTGGGCCTGACCATAGTGATAGCCCATGCCCCAGGGTTCCTTGATTTATAATACGCACCGGCGACCAATTTGGATGAGGTGAAACCAATGACCGCTGTAGGACTCAACGTGATCCCAGGAGCGGGGATGACCCGAATACAGGTCACATGCTCCCACCAAAGCGGCTTGCTCTACGTGGTGCCGGCTGAGAGAAGCTGGGTTTGTTCCGAAGAGAGCATCCCGGCCCATGCCCTAGCCGGATTCTTCCGGGAATTGGTGGCGCTGAAGCACCCGGCGGTCCAGGACCTGATGCAGCAATGGGGCCTATACTACCGTGAGCTACCGCTGGCGGTGGAAGAGCCTAAGTTGGGATAGCCTAAATAAAAAGGCCACCTGGTCACTCAGGTGGCCTTGAGTTTCTGCTTCTCGGACCGATCAGTCGTCTGCGTCGGCCGGTGCGGGAGATGGGCCGCTACTGCCGCCCAAGCTTGGCGCTGGCTGCGGGATGCTAGGTTGCGGAGGGGCTGGCGCGTAGGGAGGCGGTTCCGGAGGAATGGCTGGAGTGCCAGGCTCTCCGCCCAGGCCGCTTTCTTCGAACAATCGGTCAAGGCTTTCGCCCGTGATGGTTTCGTGCTCGATCAGATACTCCGATAGTTGCACCAACCGGGGCTTGTTAGTTATGAGAATCTCCTTGGCCCGCGCGTAGGCCATGCTGATCATATTCTTGACTTCTTCGTCGATCTCTTCAGCCACCCGGTCCCCGTAGTCCCGTTCTTCGCTGATCTCGCGGCCCAGGAAGACAAGCTCTTCCCTCTTGCCGAACGTCCTCGGTCCCAGGGCCTCGCTCATACCATACCGTTTGATCATGCTCAAGGCCACCTTGGTGGCGCGCTCCAAGTCGTTGCTTGCGCCGGTGGTGACTTCGTCGAAGATGAGCTGTTCAGCGACGCGCCCACCCATGGTAACCGAGAGCATGTCGTGGAACTGGTTCTTGGTCCACAGATAGCGGTCTTCGTCAGGCAGAAGCGAGGTATGACCGCCCATGTTGCCACGGGAAACTATGGATATCTTATGCACACGGTCGGCATGGGGCAACAAGTGCGCTACCAGGGCGTGACCGGCCTCATGGTAGGCAGTCATCTCCTTCTCGCGCGAGCTGATCATCCGGCTCTTGCGTTCGGGACCGGCGATGATCCGGTCCACCGCTTCTTCAAATTCGGTCATGTGGATTGACTTCTTGTTGCCCCTGGCGGCAAGGATGGCCGCTTCGTTCACCAGGTTGGAAAGGTCCGCGCCGCTGAAGCCTGGGGTTTCCTTCGCGAGACTCTCCAATGTGACTTCGGGTGCGAGGGGTTTTCCAGCGGAGTGTACCTTAAGGATGGCGACCCTGCCCTGAATATCGGGAAGATCGAGGGTCACACGCCGGTCAAACCTGCCTGGCCTGAGTAGGGCCGGGTCTAGAATGTCAGGGCGGTTGGTTGCCGCGATGACGATGATGTTTGTGTTGGTTTCGAAACCGTCCATCTCAACCAGGATCTGGTTAAGAGTCTGCTCCCGCTCGTCATGGCCTCCGCCGAGGCCAGCGCCGCGGTGACGTCCCACCGCGTCGATTTCGTCAACAAATACGATACAAGGGGCGTTGCGTTTGGCCTGCTCGAACAGGTCGCGGACTCTGGCCGCGCCAACTCCCACGAACATCTCAACAAATTCGCTTCCGCTAATGTGGAAGAATGGGACCCCAGCTTCTCCCGCGACGGCCCGGGCCAGCAGGGTCTTCCCGGTACCGGGTTGCCCAACCAGGAGGACACCCTTGGGAATGCGGGCGCCCAGCGAAAGAAATCGCTCCGGGAACTTCAAGAACTCCACTACTTCCTGGAGTTCAGCCTTCGCCTCTTCGACTCCGGCCACATCGGTGAAACTCACGCCAGGGCGGTTGAAGGGCATCATGCGAGCGCGGCTGCGGCCAAAGCTCAGGGTCTGGTTGTTGCTGCCCTGCGCCTGGCGCATCATGAATAGGATCAGGCCGCCGAAGAAAATTAGCGGTAGGAAATTCAGTAGCAGACCCAGGAAGCTACCTAGACCGGTAGACCCCTTGAAGGTAACTTCGACTCCGCTAGGGGGGCCGATCTGGACTCCCTTCTCGACCAGCAGGGCGAGGATATCGCTGTTTTCACCGATCTTACTTGTGAACCGGTCCGGCCCAGTCCGGCTGCTGACCTTGGGAATGACGGTCAACTTTCTACCGTCGGCGATGATCTCGCGGATTTCACCGTTCTCCGCCATAGCCACGACGGTGGTTATGGGAATATCGTTCCTGCCGCCGAAGCTTGGCAGCAGAGTGTAGAAGATCACGATGACCCCGATGATCACCAGGAGATAAACGAAGCTATTTCGTAGCCACCTGTTATTTCCCATTTCGACACCTTACCGTTACTGCTACAGCAACACAGAGACTTCCGCACTCAATTTTAATTGACAGCATCTGAAATTGCAAAATCAACCGCCACGCAGGCGCGGGAACCGCATTCTGGCCCGTCACACAAGAGTTTCAGGAGAGGCCGGGGGCCGGGAAAGGGGATGTCAGCTGCCGGACCTGCCGTATTCGGACCATGGATTCCCGCTTTCGCGGGACCTTTGCGTAACCTCGCGCGACTCCCGCGAAAGCGAGAATCCAGAGTGTGCCCAGATACGGAGGACGCCCTCACCCTAACCCTCTCCCGGAGGGAGAGGGGATTATTCAAAGGTCTCCTTTCGCGGGAGTAACGGGGGTGCGGAGAAGGAGTGGGATCGGTATCATGCATCCCGAATCAGAATCGTGCAGCGTTTTCTCGCTGAGGCAATGTCCGGGCGATTCCTCTCCATTGGCATCGGATTGAATCCGTCTAAACGGAGCCTCGAATTGCAATATGGGTGGGAGACGCCTCTGAAAGAAGCAACCCCTTGTCTAGGATATACTCTACAGTCGGTGCGGTGTCATGCGCGTAGGCAGGGAGTCCACCGGGCCGGGGCAGCCGACCAATGTCACCTATGCGCGTCATGCGCGTAGGCAGGGAGTCCACCCATACTTGGAGACAAGCTCATGTGGCTGATGTCGCGGGGCGCGCATGGTTCGTTTGCGCCGGAAAGGCACGGTTGTGCGGTAGCTCGTACGGTGGTTGGAATGGGTGTCGACTGAGGTTTCACGGTCCGAGGGGAAGTTGAAGCGTGGGTCACGGTTGTCGGCGTCGCATCGGCGCCAAACTCAAGCCCCGCAGGGAATGGGGATCCGTGCCCAGGCACGATCTTGTCGATGCTTCCATCGATCTTGAAACGATCGAATTTGGCAAGGATACGCCTGTCTGATCCGTCTGGTTTCATGGTGACGTTGCACGGCGTCAAGACCCCATGCAACGTCACGTCTCTGGATAGGCGCGTAAACGGCGATCTTGGACCCATCCCTGGACCACGAGGCATGTAACCGTCCTGCCCCAAGTGGAGGGTACGCTAGCTGCCGTAGTCCTGTTCCGTCAGAATTAACGATCTTTAAGAGAGGGCCACCTGAGAGAAGAAGTTGGGATCCGTCAGGTGACCATTCAACGTTCCAGATGTTGGAACGACCTACAGGTTCTAGCTCGAGCAATTTGGATGTCTCAGGACGGTCTGAGGGAGTCACATACAAATTTGCGATAGGGCCGTCCCATCTCACGAAAGCCAGTCGTTTGCTGTCCGGGGACCAAGCGGGCTGGCTTACTGCTTCCCCGAACTCGGATAGGCCAAGTCCATCAAGTTGCATTGAGTATAAACGGCCAACTACAGGGAGCGGATTTGGGCCTGATACAAAAGCGATGCGCTGACCGTTGGGGGACCATACAGGGGGAGAAACGTAACTGTCACCGGGAAATTGTGCCACTCTCCTAATATCAGAACCGTCGGGCGCCATTGTATAAATCCGGAACTTGCCTTCGTAACGCTCATCCTCGAACAAGCGGTTAGTGACGAAAGCTAGCCTGGCTCCATCAGGCGACCATCTCGGCGAGAGGTCGAACCCGGGGATTCGGTGAGTCGTGTTATGTAGGACGTGTCTGAAGTGATTGAGAGTATGTCCCATTGATGATCGGTGTTCCAGGGGAGGCTTGTCTTATGTTTGAAAGCCTCGAATGCGACCAGGGAGTTGGTGGAAGAAACACTGGGCGACCGGGAAATGTCACGGGGGTCATCAGTTCCGCTTCCAGAAAGCGTTGACAAATGTGCCCCGTCAATCGTCACCCGGAATAAACTATTGATATGACCAAATACTATGAAATCCCCATTGGGGGGCCATCTCGGGATTTTGGGGCTGAAACCACCCCATACTAGGTGTCGGTGAGCTTGAGGCCGCTCTCCAAGCTGGCCCCATGCTGCGAAACCGATCCAGAGTTGGCCACCTATTATCAAGGCTAGGGGGATCACGGTCATGGCGACTAAAAGCTTGAGGAGTTTTGGACCACTAAGAAACTATCTCAAAACTGAACGAACAGGCTTAGGTTAGAGGGGAAAATCCCCCTTAATCCCCCTTTTGCCAAAGAGGGAGACATTGGGGAAGCCTCGTTTTGAGATAGTTACTAAGCCGTCTTGTATGTTGGTTCTCGGAGTTCATGTTCCGGCTCCCTATGGTCTTAGCGTCTGATACAGAGCGTAGATGGCCATGATGTCTAGAGGATGAGGTGAACAATCAGGTTCCGGAACCTCGGTTTCACCGTCGTAATTCATCACCGATTCAAGGACCATTGAGTGAGCAACTTTCCAAGAAGTGGGCTTCTTGTAGGAAAACTCCGAAAGCCCCAAGGCATGACCGGCTTCGTGGACCATCAGCGCATAATTGTCGAACCGATGATCGTTGACTGAGGGAATCCCGTCCCTTATAGATCTATCGAACCTGATATCGCTATCGTTATTAAACTCGCCGCCGCCTGGGATATCTAGAGTCGATTGTTTGTGAGTGTCGGAACGAGATCGACGTCTAGAAGAACATCCACGCTTCCCTCTTGCAGTTCCTGGTCTGGTTGTCTAAGAGGATCCAAATATCGGGGTGAGATCACACAAGCTGGAACCTGGGTTCTCTAAGAGTTGGTTCCTTCGTGTGACGCTGTGGCAGTCCAGTTTCTAGCGGCACGCTCTGTCGAGGCGTTTCCTGAACTCCCGGCTTGAATTGGAGCCACGAGGGCCAAGGGGTAGCGTACGATTCTTGTAACGGGCCGGTTGTATCTTCGTGAGCTTGGAATGTGTGAGCTGCCAGTATTCTCTTGTCTTCCCCGTCTAGGCGCATGGTGAACAGACCTCCATGAAACCTCCCGGCGCGGTTCTCATCGAGGGCTGGAACATAGACCGCAATCCTGGAACCGCCCGGAGAGAAGGTTGCACGCAGGCCAGGCGCCTTTACGCGGAGACTAGTCAATACTCTGGGATTCGTTCCGTCCGCGTCTACCAACGCCACCATATGTCTCCCAGAGAGAAGCAGTTGAGTCCCATCGGGCGACCAGGACAGTTCTGTGAACTGGCTGATGAATAGGTCGTCTCCATCAAGCAGCCTGGAAATACTCGAATCCTCAAGATTGCTGATATATGCGGCGAGTTTTCCCGGTCTCTCAACTCCAATCCAAGCGATTCGGACTCCGTCCGGCGCCCAGGCTGGGAGACTCAGCGGTCTGCCTAATTGTGACAGACCCGAACCATCCTCCGGACTCGATAAGCGTCTTCTCGTTTGAACCGTCCGGGTCGGATACAATTATCTCAGAACGGTAATTCTCGTTCCATGGCAGGAAAGCTCGGTTTCGATATGCGGCGTATATTATCCTGGACCCGCCCGGCGAGATGTCCGGGGAACTCGCCACGCAGTCCTTATCGTCACGTCGCGCTTGCCAGAGGGTCCGCAATTTGGTCCCGTCGGAATCTATAACGAATACACCACCTTCGTGACTGGAGACGATGTAATCCTCCCGGAGACCTTTGCGTAACCTTCCGTGATTCCAGCGAAAGCGTGAATCCAGAGTGTGCCCAGATACGGGGGACGCCCTCACCCTAACCCTCTCCCGGAGTGAGAGGGGATTATTCAAAGGTCTCCTTTCGCGGTAATGACGGGAACTACGAAGCCGGGGAACGACGGGGCTAATTGGTATCCGAATGCGATTGACTTGACTATACCGGCGTAAGGACTCCGTGGCCAATCCCGGGAACTCCACGATCAGGATACGGGGAGGACGGCGACTTCGGATTTGTACAGGGTTTCGGAATGCTCTCTCCAATTACGTCGATGTACTCGTTACATTATGCTTCCGGATGGGTCTGGGAGCTTTGGGGGACTGGATATCGCAGTCAAGGGCGATCGAGATGGGGACCTGCGGTGGTCCGATAGAGGCTGAAGAGTAGAACACCGTGAAAATACGGCGAACGCCGAGTGTTCGGCGCTCGCTGTATTTACCCTTGTGAGGCGGGGACTCGTGCCCTGGGCGTCGCCGGGGTTATGCCAAAGTTCGTCCCGGCGGTTACCAGTGCCAGATGGAGTCGTGAGAGTCGAAGAGGTCGGCCAGTTCCTTGCGGCTGATGATCTTCAAGCCGTCGGCCAGCTCGGTCCGCTGGATGCCCCGGTCTTCCAGGTCCTCGCTAACTATATAGGTAGGGACCTGGGCGGCGACCAAGTTGACTACGTCGGTGTCAAGGGTGGGCGGGACTTCCATCTTGACGTCGCCGAAGCTCAAGCCGCTGGCGTCCTGGCCCATGACTCCGTAATTGACCGCGTTGCCTCGGAGGAGGATGGAGATGTCGGTCCCGGCGTTCTTAATCATGTGACTTAGCCAGAGGATGGTGTCGTCCTGCTCTTCGATGGTCCCGTGATAGGCCCGTTCGACTACGGAGAGTATCTTAGCCATGACTACCTCCTATCTGGTGCCCATAATGAGGGTGTTATCGCTTTCGTTGGACCAGTTAACCAGGTCAGGGGGCCCGCCCCGGCGCGCGCCTTCTATCCAATTCCCCGCGCCGCGTTCGTCCACGCACATCCCGCAGTTGATCCAGTCAACCTTGCCGGTGGCCAGCAGGCCCGCCACGAAGTTGGCCGTGGTGGGGTGGTCCTGTTCTTCCACGGTGGTGCCTTTGACAGGGTTGGGATGGGGAGCCTGGTCGGCGATGGTAAGGCTTACCGCGCCCTCATAGGCGAACACATTGACGGTGTGACCCTTCCGCACGGCGGCGTCGGCGATACGCATGGCGGTGGTGGTGGTGCCGGACTCGTAGGGGGAGTCCATCAGGGCGATGGTTAACGTGGCCACGGTTGCCCTCCTCAGGTTAGGTATTTAGGTAAGTAGTTTGGTCCGTGGTTGCATTAGTCCCGGTGACGGGCTAATGCCAGACGATCTTTGTATCGCTCTGGACCAGTTGGTCGACAAGTTCATCCACATTCGAGACCGCGACGCCTTCCGTCAGCGCGCCGGCGGAAATCGCCCGCTCACGCAGGGAGAAGTCGTCAGCCTGGACCTGCACCGCTGGAGCTTTCTGGCGCAGTCCGTCCACGGGGTTGTCCTTCACGTTTCTGCGGGCGCAAAAGACGCCGTTTTGGACCAGGAAAAGGGTGACGTTGTTACCCTTGGCGGATAGGTCGCCGGCGAGGTCGTACATGTAATTCGTGTCGGCGAATTCGAAAGGGTCCCTGGATTCAATTAGCAGATATCGTGCCATCGGCACCTCCCGGCTGCCCAGATGTCGGTGTTGGGCGCACCCATCAAAACAGCGCACCGCCAATGGGGTTGAAAAGGCGCTCCGAGCGGTGCGGTGGAAGCGCTTTTATGCTACCCGTGCCAATGAACACTGTCAACCAACATGCCGGTAGGTGAGTGGCCACCGGCCAACGAATCATCAACACCTGGCCTGGTAAAGGGGAGGACCGGTGCTGGAGGAGGGGTCTGAATGGTCGCCGTATTACCATAACATGCCAGCCACTTTCCATAAGATAATGGTAGGTATTTAATCTTTTCGTTACAAATTGGCAAAGAATGGTTTACAAATCAGCAACACGGGCGAAATAGGCTTCTTATAATCTAACCGTCGGGGACAACCTGGAATCATACTAACCGTGGAGTGAGTCGTTATGTTACGTCGGGTACTACTTGTTATCTTTGCTGGGTTGTTGGCGGCGGGGATTCTGGCAGGATACAACGTTGCGTTCGCGCAGGACGTCACGGGAGATACACCACCACTAAAGGACGACCTCGGAAACCTCGTCCTGATGATGGGTGCTTTCCTGGTGTTTTTCATGCAGGCGGGATTCGCCTTTCTTGGCGCAGGTCTCATCAGGGCCAAGGCAACGGTCAACTACATGACCAAAAGTTTCATGGACTTTGCGATGGCCTCCATCTCATTCTGGGCCTTCGGGTTCGCTCTGATGTTTGGAGGGTCAGCCCTCGGTATAGTCGGCACCGACAACTTCTTCGTTACGGATGCACAGGGCGGGCAGACATACGTGAAATGGGTCTTCCAGATGGTATTCGCAGCCACCGCCGCTACGATAGTAGCCGGAGCTGTGGCAGAGCGGACCAAGACCCAGGCTTATCTGGCCTATAGTTTCATCATCGGTGCAGTAATCTATCCTCTCTACGGCCACTGGGTCTGGGGCGGCGGATGGCTGGGAGAGTATACGAATGAAGCCGGAGAAGCAGTAGCACATCTGGCTGCGATCGGTCTGCCCGCCGCCGCAGACTACGCCGGCTCCGGAGTCGTGCATGCTGTCGGCGGCTTCATCGCCCTAGCCGGAGCAGTCGTCGTCGGTCCCCGGATCGGCAAATTCACGAACGGAGTCCCGAACGTCCTTGCAGGTCACAACATCCCGTTCGTGGTCATCGGTACGTTCATCCTGTTCTTTGGCTGGTTCGGGTTCAACATCAACTCGGGGAATTCCATCGGTCTCAACGCCATGAATACCCTGCTATCCGGAGCCACTGGAGCAGTCGTAGCCCTTTACATACAGTTGGTGCGCACGGGCAAGACGGACATTTTGGTGGCCTGTAACGGCGCTTTGGCTGGCCTGGTGGGTATCACCGCTCCAGTGGCGTACGTGGCGCCCTGGTCGGCGGTGGTAATCGGTGCGATCTCCGCGCCGATAATGCTGATGTCGGTCAGCGTCATCGAGCGGGTCTTCAAGATTGACGACCCGGTGGGCGCGATCTCGGTCCACGGCACCTGCGGCCTTTGGGGTATCCTGGCCGTGGGTATATTCGCCAATGGGAACAACGGAATCTCAGGCCTGGTAGGCGGTAATTCGTTGCAGATCGTTTCCCAGCTCATCAGCATGGGCGTGGTCCTGGCTTGGGCCTTGGTAACCGGCTTCGCCCTGTTCCTGCTCCTCAAATTCACCATGGGAGTTCGGGCCAGCGAGGAAGAGGAGCTCCAGGGATTGGATGCTTCGGAGCATGGACTACAGGCGTATCCAGCGGAGGCTTAGGCTCTAGCTTCCGTTTCCAAACCCAGTGATCTGGCGCGAGGTGAGCCCCTGACCCAGACACGCCACAACTGGTATAAGAGTAGCCGGGAGTCTCCAGGGTCTCCCGGCTTCTTTTTGTCCTTTTCTGTCTTCGGCTAGACCAGGGACCGCGCCCCCCAGAGTGAAGACGCGATCAAATTTCGCGCTTGATGATCTCTCAAAGAGCAATGGTGCGGAAATTCACGAATGTAACAAAGAGTTAACACTATGGAAAATAGTATGTAACACCGCTGCGTAAAATAGGTTGTAGACAGTAATTTCCGAGGGAGTTGAATGGAAGCGATCATAGCAGCAGGGGCGTTCTTAGGGTTGTTCACACTGTGGGTGGTGCTGCCGAGGAAGCTTCTTCGCCGGTAGTCCCTCACCCTGTAGTTCTCGCCGGTAAATGTACCGGGAGACCCTCGAGTCTCCCGGTTTTTCTTTGCCCTCCGGAGCCCACTGTCGTCGAGTGTGCTCGGAGATATGTAACAAAGAGTTAACAATAAGGAAAAGCGGATGTAACACACATCCGTAGAATGGGATGTAGGCACTAAATTCTAAGGGAGTCGAGACGGATGGAAGCGATCATTGCAGCGGGAGCGTTCGTAGGGTTGTTCACATTGTGGGTGGTGCTGCCGCGCAAGTTGCTCCGCAGGTAGTCCTTCAGTCCAGGTTATCTCAATCGAGAATGCGCCGGGAGACTTGATAGTCTCCCGGTCTTTTTTGCGCCCTCCGAGATCGTCCGCCACGGCGCGGGCCAGGATGTATGGGATCGAGATATGTAACAAAGAGTTAACAATAAAGAAAAGTGGATGTAACACGCATCCGTAAAATGGGATATAGAGATTAAATTCTGAGGTAGTTGAATGGAAGCGATCATTGCAGCGGGAGCGTTCGTGGGGTTGTTCACACTTTGGGTGGTGCTACCGCGCAAGTTGCTCCGCAGGTGATCGCCCAAACACCCTGACCCATCCCCTGGGTCCTCAAAACCGGAAACTTCGGCTCACGCGGCGTGATCGCACTTCGCATGGGCCGATTTCAATTGTCATACCATCTGATATATTAGCGGCCAGAGGAACACTTCCAAATCGTGCGCAACACCGGGCGGTCACCGCAGGCTCTCCCGGTAGCAAAAAACTCTAGGAGGATACGAATATGACCCCCGCAGAAACGGTAGAGTTTTGTCGTTCCCGAGGCATAGGCATCATCGACCTCAAGTTCACCGACTTGCCGGGCAGCTTGCAGCATTTGTCGATCCCCCTCAGCGAGCTTACCGAAGAGAACCTGGCCGACGGTTACGGCTTCGACGGCTCTAGCATCAGGGGATTCAAGGACATCGAAGAGAGCGATATGCTCCTGATGCCCGACACCACCACCGCCGTCGTTGACCCCTTCCTGCAGATCCCCACGCTGACCATGCTGTGCAACGTCCTGGACCCGGTAACCCGCGAACTGTTCAGCCGTGACCCTCGCTACGTTGCCCAAAAGGCCGAGGAGTACCTGACGGGAAGCGGACTGGCGGACGTCAGCTATTGGGGCCCAGAAGCCGAACATTTCATCTTCGACTCGGCGCGGTTCGATCAAAACCAACACAGCGCCTACTACTTCATTGACTCGGATGAGGGCATCTGGAATTCTGGGGCGGAGACCTCCCTGGCCGGTGGACATAACCTGGCTTACAAGCCCCGCTACAAGGAGGGGTACTTCCCTACGCCGCCCTTCGACACATTCCAGGACATTCGCTCGGAGTGCGTCCAGAAGATGGAGCATTTCGGGATGGTGGTCGAAAAGCACCACCATGAGGTTGCGACCGCGGGCCAGGCGGAGATAGACATCCGCTACGACACTCTGACCACCACCGCCGACAACGTGATTATCCAAAAGTACGTGGTCAAGAACGTGGCCAATGCCCACGGCAAGGTTGCCACGTTCATGCCCAAGCCGATATTTGGCGACAATGGCTCGGGGATGCACGTTCACCAAAGCCTGTGGCGCGACGGCGTGAACCTGTTCTACGACGCGGATTCCAGCTATGGCCTCATCAGCGCCACCTGCCGCCACTACATCGGCGGTTTGCTCAAGCACGCGCCTGCTCTGCTGGCGTTCATAGCGCCCACGACCAACTCTTACCGCCGGTTGGTGCCGGGCTTCGAGGCTCCGGTGAACCTGGTCTACTCAACCCGGAACCGCAGCGCCTGCATTCGCATCCCAACCTACTTCAGTTCCCCGGCGGCGCGGCGGATCGAGTTCCGCCTTCCCGACCCGTCTTGCAACCCGTACCTGGGATTCGCGGCCATGCTGATGGCTGGCTTGGACGGCGTGCTAGGAGAGACAGAGCCTCCCGATCCGGTGGATGAAAACCTGTACGACATGACCCCGACCGAGTTGGCCAAGATACAGCAGGTGCCGGGAAGCCTGGAAGAGGTCCTGGACGCTTTGGAGAACGACTACGAGTTCCTGCTCCGCGGCGGCGTCTTCACCGAGGACCTGATCGAGAAGTGGCTGGACTACAAGCGGAACGAAGTGGACGCCATGCGGCTGCGGCCCCACCCTTACGAATTCCACCTCTACCTCGACGCCTAAATTCGGGCGAGTCTACCCCAAAAGCGACGCCGGCCTTCCCCTGGCAGGGAGGCCGGCGATTCTGTATCCGATGGCGTTTTCACTCCATTGCTGCGAAAATAGTGTTGCCTGTTCTAGGCTGGGGCGTCACCCCGGGATTTAGTTTGGAGGGACCATGGTCCAGGAGAATACCGCTGAACGAGAGTTCGTGCTGCGAAGCGCTCAGGAGAACGATGTCAAATTTATCCGGCTCTGGTTCACCGACATCCTGGGCAACCTGAAGGGCTTCGCCATCATGGTTGACGACCTGGTGGATGCGATCGAACAGGGAGTCGGCTTCGACGGGGCGTCCATCGAAGGGTTCGCACGGGTCAACGAAAGCGACATGCGTGCGTTCCCTGAGCCCGCCACTTTTTCGCTCCTGCCCTGGCGTCCCAGGCAGAATGCTGTTGCAAGGATGTTTTGCGACATCCGGACTCCAAAAGGGGAGCCCTTCGCCGGAGACCCCAGAATCGTCCTCAAGCGCAACCTGGAGCGGCTGGCCAAGGCAGGGTTCACCTACTACGTGGGACCCGAGTTGGAGTTCTTTTACCTGAAGGACGCCAATACTCCGGAACCGCTGGACCATAGCGGCTACTTTGACCAACTAACCGGGCAACCCTCCGGCGATCTGCGCCGGGACACGGTCTTGAACCTGGCCGATATGGGCATCCCGGTCAAGTATTCCCACCACGAGGCAGCTCATAGTCAACACGAAATCGACCTGCAATACACCGATGCGCTGACTATGGCCGATAGCGTCATGACCGCCAAGCTGGTCATTAAAGAGCTGGCCCAACTCCAGGGCGCGTATGCGTCGTTCATGCCCAAGCCGTTGTCGGACCAGAATGGGTCGGGGATGCACACTCACCAATCGCTGTTCCGGGGCAATCACAACGCGTTCCACGACCCCGATGACGAGAACCACCTGTCCATGATCGGCAAACAGTTCATAGCAGGGCTGATTAGGCACGCGCCGGAGATCACGCTGGTGACCAACCAGTGGGTCAATTCCTATAAGCGTCTCGTCCCAGGCTACGAAGCGCCCGTGTTCATTTCCTGGGCCCACGTCAACCGGGCAGACCTGATCCGCGTTCCGGCATACAAGCCTGGTTACGAAAGCTCGGTGCGCATCGAGTACCGCGCGCCGGATCCCGCGTGCAACCCCTACCTTGCATTCAGCGCCATGCTGGCCGCGGGGCTTCGCGGAATCGAGGAAGAGTACCCCGTGCCGCCGCCGGTGGACGGGAACGTGTTCATGATGACCAACGAGGAGCGGCAGGCCCGTGGTATCAAGTCTCTGCCCAACAGCTTGGGTGAGGCCATAGCCCTGGCCGAAGAAAGCGATTTGCTGAAAGACGCCCTCGGTGACCACATCTTCAACAGCTTCATCCGCAACAAGAAGATGGAGTGGGAAGAGTACCGGGCTACAGTCACCGACTACGAGATCTCCCGCTACCTGCCTATGCTTTAGGCAGGGCTGGCCGGGGGGTATCGGCCCGCCGTTGGTTATGGAACCCGCGCCAGCGGAGTAGCGCTAACCCAGTGTGACCGCATCCCCGGTCTGGACCGACTCGTAGGCGGCGATCACGACTTCCAGGTCCAACATTCCGGCAGCCCCGGACATTTCGGGGTCCCGGCCCTCTTCAACGCTGTTTTTGAATTCCCGCACCATCGGACGCTGACCAAATCCGTCGGGTTCTAGGTCGTAGCGTTTCGGGCTCCGGCCATCATCCAGCCTCAGCCACGATTGGCCCGCCTCGTAGTAGATGGACCCGCCGGTCCCCAGTGCCGACAACCAGATGGGTGAGGGCTTGGCGCGGGTCCAGGTGTGGTTGATAATTCCCACGATCCCGGACGGCGACTTGGTGAGCATGGCCAGACCGTCCTCGGCTTCCAAGCCGGGGTTGCCCGGAGGCACAGCCGCCGCGAACACGGTTTCAGGTCTTCCGGCAAGATAGACCAGCCCGTCGGCCTTGTGGATGCCGCCGTCGATGAACACCCCGCCGCCGTTTAGTTCCCGGTCGTCCCGCCATCCACCAGGCTGAAATAGGGCTTCTTCTTGTATCTGCACCATTCGCAGGTTTCCTATGGAGCCGTCCTCGATCAGTTGTTTCGCTAGGCGGATACCAGACATGAAGCGGTAGTTCTCGGCCACCATGAGATTGACACCCGCTCTTGTCGCGGCGTCTATCATGGCCTTGGCCTCGTCCAGAGTCCGAGCCATGGGCTTCTCCACCAGCACGTGTTTGCCCGCCGCCGCCGCCAACATAACGTGGGCTCGGTGCAGGTGGTGTGGAGTGCAGATGTACATCGCGTCGACGCGGGGGTCCGCAGCGGCAGATTCGTAGGAGCCGAACGAGTCTATGCCACCGAACTTTGAGGCGTAGTCCGCGGCCCGTGAAGGCTCACGGCTGGCAAAATACAGGTCAATTTCGTCTAGCATCGGCTTCACCGCCGTCGCAAAAGCTCCTGCGAAGCTACCGCATCCTACGATGCACAGGCCAAACGACATGTGTTTGCCTCCTGGTCCATTGAGCGCCGGGGCTACGTTTGTTCGTTACGGAGTGGCTTCCCTGTCCGCGCCCTTGTCTGCTGACTCAATCGTTAGATTGTATTTCGCGTAATGAAAGGTCTTGGGGGCTAGGGCGGCAACCACCACAACTAAACTCTTCAGGTCCCCGGGAGCCGGCACCGCAAACGAGCCTGAGTTGTCCTGATCGAGCGCCATCAGTGTCACTTTCGGCGGGTCGTTTGACTCTATAAGCTGGACAATGTAGGTCTGGGCCAATTCATTGTTGGTCAGTACGAATCCCCGTGGCCGCCAGCCCTGGAGTGGGCGGAACTCGCCGCCTGCCACGACGCCAATCCCGCGTAGGCACAGACCAGGCCCGTGGACGGCGTCGTCAGTTAGGTATTGGATCCTGACCTGTAACTGTTGACCTGCGTAATGGGATAGGTCCACCGACTCCGTAGTCCACCCGCCGCTGTTTCCGGTATATCCGTCCCCGTAGCTGTTGCCCATGGGGTTTTCCGGAGATGTTCCCGGGGCCTTCAAAATCTCCCAGCGGTGCCCTCCGTCGGTGGAAACCTGAACGTATGCGTAGTCCCAGTTCTCTTCCAGGTCATACCAAACATCGTACCGCAAGGCCGGACGGTCCATGCCGTGAAGGTCAAGGTCATGTGTCAGAGTAGAGTCGATGGCGTCTCCGGCGTTGCTCCACCAGCACCCCTCGGCCCCGACGTCGGCAGCTATTATCCCGGTCTTCCGAGAGCCCTGGAATTTGATCCGGACCGGACCCTCGAATCCCTCCAACGCAACGTACTCAACCGAATACTGTGGAATTTCCGACTCGAACTCCGTAAAGCTGTCGATGAACCTGTTGGTCCTGGCCCGCACATGGAGTCCGGAATATCCATAGACCCCCTCCGGCAAGTCTAGGAAGTTGGCCACGGCCCAGTCGGCGAATACATCTTGAAAGGTGCGGTCATAGCCAGCGCGCTGGAGGTACTCCTTGATACCTGCCACACCATCTCCGGGTGTTTCCAGTAACAGGCGCAATTCTTCAAGCGGCCCGTAGTGTTCGGCCAGGTAGTGCATGAATAGGGCGGCCGTACCGTAGCTCGCGCGGATGCGGACCGAGTCTAAAGGCCAGTTCACCAGTGAAGTAGGGGTCCCGTCGGTGTAAGCCAGGATGCTGCTGGAACTAAATCCGGCGACGGAGATGGCCAATTCAGAAAGGCCCTCGTTGACCCAGGTATCTTCCGATGGGTCGTGGCGCCAATGGATCAAGTGCTGAAGTTCGTGGGCCAAGGTGGCCAGGTAGCCGGAGGACCCTATTCCCATGTACGCGGTATTCACATAGACCATTTCCCGCTGGTTGCTGAACTCAAAGATTTCCCTGGGGTATTCGTCAGTCGAGTTGAAGTACCCTCCCGCTCCCCGGATATGCCCGTTCAGGATGGTCAGGCGGGCATCACCATCCACGCCCGGTGACCATTCAGAGCCGAAAACCGAGGTAACCACCGGGTAGACTTGCAGGTCGAAGGCTGTCGCTGAACGCCTTAAATCGTCTGGGTCAAATTGTTGGCCGGACTCCACGTACCAGTAAGCATGGTCCGAAACATGGGCAAGTTCAAATTGGGACTGGTACATGTTGAGCTGGTCCAGGTCCGCAAGCCAGAAGGTGTCCACTCGCCCCACTTGCAGAACGCCGGTCTCAAGGGCAGCTACTCTGGGGGAGTCTTGGGTGACATCGGGAGTTAGCTCCGACGCCAGCCGGTAGACGTCCCGCTCAGGCGGCTCCGGAATTGGTGAGGCGGCGGATTGAGGGGCGGCATATTCCAGGGTAGGGGGTGGAATTGAGGGCTTCGGCTGGGCCTCCGGAGCGCTGCATCCCGTCAGCAATCCGGCGCACAGTATCAACAACATGCACCGGTGAAATCGCTCAATGCGGACTGCGGCGAGGCGGGTGATGGCCTGGAGTGAGGTCAAGGGCTCTCCCTTGCGAGATTGCCTCAATCACCCGGCTTCCGGTTGAAGAGGTTCATCGCCGCGTTGATATCATTCTCCAGCAGGCAGTCAACGGCGTCGGTTGCCCGCGAAACCGAGTCCTCGATGACCTGCGACTCATCTGCTGAGAACGGTCCGAGCACATGTGCGATGGGGTCTCCGCCGAGCGGCGGATGGCCGATACCCACGCGAAGGCGGGGAAAGTCTTGGGAATGGAGGGCCGCGATGATGGAACGAATCCCGTTATGCCCGCCGTCGCTGCCCGAAGGGCGCAGCCGCAACGTGCCGACAGGCAGTTCCATCTCGTCGTAGACGATCACGAGGTTCGTGGGCGGCGCCGCGAACCGGGTCAGCAGGTAGTCGACTCCCTCCCCGCTGTTGTTCATGAAGGTGCGCGGCTTGGCCAGCACCACGTCTTGCCCGGCGCGTGTGCCGCGGCCCAGCACAGCCTTGGCGCGGCGTTCGTTCACCGTGATTCCCCAACGCCTGGCCATGGAGTCGATACACCAAAAACCCAGATTGTGGCGGCTATTGCGGTAGCGGTCTCCGGGGTTGCCTAGTCCGACGATGAGCCACATAGATTACTGGGAGGCCTCAATCTCGGCGCGCTCCAGCAACTCCAGGAATCCCGCTTCGTCCAATACCGGGGTTTCCAGCTTTTGCGCGGTGTCGAGCTTGGAGCCTGGGGACTCGCCGGCCACCAGGTAACTGGTGCGGCGGGTGACGGAGGAGCCCACACTGCCGCCCAGGGCCTTGATTCGGGATTCGGCCTCGCGGCGAGGGAACGCCGACAGGGTCCCCGTCACGACAAAGCTTTGGCCGGACAGGGGAAGGCTGTCCCGCTCAACCGGCTGAACTTCCTGGTGAAGCTTGACGCCAGCCTGTCGCAGCTTTTCGATAACCTCAAGGTTGCTGTGAACGGCGAAGTAGGCGGCCACGCTTTCGGCGATTTTTGGACCGATGCCTGGAATTTCGGTTAGCTCCTCTTCGCTGGCTTGGGCCAAGGAGTCGATGCTGGGGAAGCGGTTGGTAAGCAGTTCGGCGATCTCCGGCCCAACGTGCAATATGCCCAGCGCAAACAGCACCCTGACCAATGACCGTTGCTTGCTGGATTCGACGTTGCCGAGGATTCGCGTCGCCAGCTTATCGCCCATCCGGTCCAGCTCAAGGAGTTTGTCCTTGCGGAGGTAGTAGAGACCGGACAGGTCGTTGACGAGTCCCTTCTCGATCAATGTGCCGCACCACTGCTCGCCCAGACCGTCGATGTCCATGGCGCCCTTGCTGACGAAGTGCTTCAGCAACTCGAAAAACTGGACGGGGCATCCGAAATTAGGGCAGCGGTGCATCGCTTCCGACTCGGGTTTTACCACCGGAGTACCGCACACCGGGCATTGAGTCGGCATCAGGAAGGGCTGTTCATCGCCTGTGCGGCGTTCGACGATGGGGCCCACTACCTGGGGAATAACGTCACCTGCCCGCTCCACCGTCACCCAGTCGCCGACTCGGATGTCTTTCCGATGGATGTCTTCTTCGTTGTGCAACGAAGCTTGTTTCACAGTGGCGCCGCTCACAATCACCGGCTCCAGGATCGCATAGGGGTTGAGGCTGCCGGTGCGCCCCACATTGATCCCGATATTGATGAGCCTGGTGACGGCCTGTTCAGCCGGAAACTTGTAGGCGATGGCCCAGCGGGGCTCCCGGCCAACGAATCCCAAGGTGGATTGGTAGCTGAAGGCGTCGACTTTAATCACGACCCCGTCCACTTCGTAGGGCAGGTCGTGGCGGGACTCCAACCAATACCGGTAATAATCGCTGGCTTCGTCCAGGGTGTGATACCGTCGGTTATTGGAATTTATTCGGAATCCCAGGGCGCTCAGCCATTCCAGGCTGTCCCAGTGGCCCTCGGGCAGTGGGTGGTCTTCGGCTCCCCCCAGGCTGTAGACCCAGATTTGCAGGTTTCTTGATGCGGTTATTCTGGGGTCAAGCTGCCGCACGCTGCCTGCCCCGGTGTTCCTGGGGTTGGCGTACAACTGTTCCCCGCGCTCGGCCCGCTCTTCGTTAAGGCGCCGGAAATCCTCCACAGGCAGGTAGACCTCACCACGGACCTCAAGGTAGGGAGGCGGGTCTCCCCTAAGGGTGATGGGAATGCTGCGAATGGTGCGCAGGTTTTGGGTTACGTCCTCTCCGGTGAACCCGTCTCCTCTGGTGGCGCCCTGCTGGAGTTGGCCGTCCTGATACCGGAGACTCACGGCGAGGCCGTCGATCTTCAGCTCGCAAACCAGGTCGAAGTCCGCGCCGTCCAACAACCCCTTGACCCGGCGGTACCAGGCCTGCAGGTCATCGTCATCGAAAGCATTGGATAAACTGAGCATTGGGCGAGAATGCCGTACTTGCGAGAACCCGTCTGCTGGGGCCGCGCCGACCCGCTGGGTGGGGGAGGCGGGAGTGACCAGGTGCGGGTACTCCTGTTCCAGCCGCCGCAACTCCGTCATGAGGCGGTCGTATTCGGCGTCCGTAACGTCAGGGTCGTCTAGGACGTAGTAGCGGTAGTTATGGTGGTTGATCTCCCGATGCAACTCAGCGGCGCGCCGGTCGACGTTTACATCCACCATAGTCTTTGCGTCTCCCGTTGATTGGAATGTGTATTAAGTATAATATCATTCCGGCTGACACGGGAATAACGGAAAAATCCATCACCGGCGGTTTCTCAATCAACTCGGGGGACGTATCGAAATGCAGGAAGCGCAAGCGGGCCATGCCGTAACCGATCGGCCGCAAGGATTGCGAGGCACAGCGCCTTTCATACTTAGCGGGTTGAGCGGCGGCCACGGAATCTTCCATTGGTTTACCCAGAGCTTCTTCGTCATGTTGCCAGCGGTGGTCGCCACCTTTGGGCTGAGCGGATTTCAGGTTGGCGCCATATCCACTACCCGGGAGGTGGTGTCCGGCACCATCGCCCTTCCCGGGGGCGTGGTAACGGATATGTTGCGGCGGCACTGGGGTATCGTCATGGCCGTATGTATGGCCTTGTTCGGGGTTGGCTGGTTGGTAATGGGGCGGGCCCCGGTATATCCAGTCCTGTTGGTGGGTATGGGTATCGTGGCGATGGCGGCATCGGTGTGGCATCTTCCCGCTACCGCGGCCTTGTCCCACCATTTCTCCCACCGCCGGGGCTCTGCCCTGTCCTTCCACGGAATCGGCGGGAATATAGGCGACGTGCTTGGACCGGCGCTGACTGGCGGACTGCTCTCCGGCGTGCTTATTGTCACACTGACTTGGAGAGATATCCTCAGCATATACACCGTCGTGCCCTTGGCGCTCAGTTTCCTGGTCTACTGGGCGTTTCGTGACATCGGCCATTCGGGCACCCAGGACAGGCGGACCACCGGGTTCACCGAGCAATTGTCCCAGACTAGCCAGTCCTTCCGCACCCACCCTCGCTTGTGGGGAATCATGGTAGTGGGCGGGCTGCGCGGGATGGCGTCGGTGGCCTTTGTCCCGTTCCTGGCCCTATACCTGGGATTGGAAAGCGAACTAGGTATGGAGAAGTGGAACCTGGGTCTTCACGTGGCCTTGTTGGTGGGAGTGGGGGTCGTTTCCACGCCAGTCATGGGATATCTTTCCGACCGGTTCGGCAGAAAGATCGTGCTGATACCGGGTCTGCTGGTGTTGTGCGCCCTGACCTATCTTCTCGTGCCCTACGGTGAAGGAATAGGTCTGATCATCATTCTCGCTCTGATGGGAGTGTTCTTCTTTAGCGATCAGCCAATTCTGACCGCCGCCGCCCTGGACACGGTGGGCGAGGGGGTCGTGGCCAGTACATTGGGAGTCTTCTCGTTCTCCCGGTTCGCGCTGGCGGCGGCTTCACCGCTGGTCGCCGGTGCGTTGTTCGATTCAAGCGTGGGGTCGGCCGGAACGTTCTATTACATTGCCGCGCTTTACCTGGTTGCGACGGTGGTGCTGTTGCTGATACCCCTGGCCCCGCCTCAGCGCACGGCCACTGCTGGGCACCACGGTCATGGTCACGGCCACGAGCATGAAGACGAGAGCGGCCATGGGCACGAGCATGAGGAAGGCCACGGCCACGGCCATCATTAGACCGGCGTAGTATAGGCACCGGAATGGTGCAGGGGTCTGAATGGGGCTTCGGCTCAGACCCAGGCCAGAGGATTGTGCAAGCGCCGGGGCATCCGCGTGCGGTGACCCCGGCGTCTCTGGTAGGTCTTAGTGATAGTTAGCGCCAACTTGCCCGGGTCGTGCCTGGTGGGTTGGTCTTCGTTGATGACGTCCGCTAGGACGCACTCCGCCAGGTCATTCCAGGCAGGTTGGGGCCTGACCAATTTGAACGCCTCTTCCCGCTCACCGTCCAGCAGATTATTGTTGGCGACAACAATGTCCACCGACGTTTGCCCGGCGTAATGCCGGATTACGTCCACATAGTCCGGAACGGCAAACCCGTCGGTTTCCCCCGGCTGGCTCGCCACGTTACATACAAGCATCTTTAGGGCCCCTGTCGAGCCCACAGCGGACGCGATACCGTTAACCAGGAGATTGGGTACCACGCTAGTAAATAGACTACCGGGCCCCAGTATTAGCAGGTCCGCCTCGGCGATAGCCTCAATCGCTTCCGGGTGGGGTGGGGCGTCGCTGGGCGCCAGGGACACCAGGCGTAAGTGTTCTTTAGAGGTCCCAACCTCGGTCTCCCCGACCAACCTTTGGCCCGAAATCGTCCTGCCGACAAGGGTGACATTGCTGGAAGTCGAAGGCACCACTTTGCCGCGGATCGCCAGTAGCTGCCCCGCGATCTCGACCCCCTTATAAAAGTCTCCACCGATGTTCGCCAGCGCGGCGATGAGAATGTTGCCGAAGCTGTGTCCGTCCAACTGGCCGTTGGTTGAGAACCGGTAGTCCATCAACTCCTGCATAACCGCTTCCGAGTCTGCAAGCGCCACGAGGCAATTTCGGATGTCCCCCGGTGGCGGCATGTCCAGCTCTGACCGCAGCCGTCCGGAACTTCCGCCGTCGTCGGCGACAGTGACTACGGCTGTGATGTTGGTGGTGTAGTGTTTCAGGCCCCTTAACAGGTTGGGCAGGCCGCTGCCGCCGCCGATGACGACTATTTTTGGACCGGTAGCCAGCACCTGATCGATGTAGAGGGAATAGATGAGCGGTCCGTGCCGTCTCCGGCTCCGGGCGCTGGAGAGGGTCTTGTTGAGCATGTACGCCGCGAGGACGGAGAGGGCGAGGCCGATGGCGATGAAGACCCCTCCGCGAAGCTCGTTCGGAGTTTCCCTCAAACTGAGGGCCGCGACCAGTGAGTCGAGGCTTGGTCCCAGGGAAACCTGAAGGCCGTACAGGATTCCGAGCCCGGTGGCCAGAAGGCCAAATCCGCCGATGACCAGCCAGCGCTTGAGGGAAACGCCCAGGCTCAAAAGGACCAGGATTCGGGTAGTAAGGGGCAGGTTGGCCAGTGTGGGCTGAATATCCGCCATAAGCGTGTTACCGGGAGTTCAAGCGCGAGGCGCGGGGGCAAGGGCTATCGGGAGAGCTTTGCAAACTGGTGAGAATCCGGGCGGGCAAGGAAAGTTTGGGACTGGCTTGGCCCGCGAATTCTACCAACATGTGCGGCATGGAGAGGGAGCCTCAGGGTGGCTGCTGCCTGGGATGTTAGCCACGTGTCCGATGCTTGTCAATCTCCTGTCCTGGCTGGCTTTTCTAGCGCCGGACCCGATGAATGCTCCAAAAGAGCGTGCATAGGCGTTCGGCTCGCTCACTCCTGGGCAGCCGGGGCGAGCCGTCTGTGCCACTCCGTGGCCTGTTCGTAGGCATGGGCCGCCTGCAGGATTGTCCCCTCGGCAAAGGGGCGTGCGCCCAGTTGAAGGCCGATGGGCAGGCCATCGGACGTGAACCCGCCAGGGATGGAAATGGCTGGCAGCGCGGTCAGGGCATAGCAGCCGGTGTAGGCCCGGCGAAAGAAAAACCTGGCCCGCACATCCTCCGCGCTCTGGAAGCTGGCAGTCAGGTCGGTGTGTCTTGGCGCGGGGTAAGGGGCGGTGGCTGAGACCAGCAGGTCCACATTCTCCAGCGCTTCCATGAATTGCCGCCTCAGCAATACTCTGGCCCTGGCAGCCCGGTTGTAGATTTTGGCCGGGACCAGTGATGCGGATTGCAATCGAGTCCTTGTGGCTGGGTCCAGTTCGCCGGGCCGGGTGCGCAGGATATCGTCGCGCGCACCAGCACCCTCGGTGTCGGCTATGCCCACGAAAATCGCGCCGGCAAGCGATATCAGGGGAATGCTCACCTCCTGGACCGTGGCACCCAGTTGCCTGAACACCTCCAACGAAGCTTCGATGGCAGACCGGACTTCGGGGTGTACGTCCTCGCTGTCGTGAAGCTCGCGGATGACGCCGACCCTCAGCCCACCAACCCCGGATTCGAGGCTGGCGGCGTAGTCGGGAACGGGGAGTTCGCTCGTGAAGGGGTCTTTCGGGTCAAATCCCGCGATCGCTCTTAGGACCAGGGCGCAGTCGCGGACCGTTTTGGTCATTGGCGCGGCGGCGTCCATAAACCAGCACATTGGGGTCATTCCGTAGCGGCTTACCCTTGTAAAGGTTGGCCGAAGACCCACGACGCCGCAGTAGGAGGCGGGGCCGCGTCCCGAGCCACCGGTGTCTTCCCCGACCGATGCGGCGCAGAGGTGGGCCGAGAGGGCGACGCCGGAGCCCGCGCTTGATTCTCCGGGCGTGCGTTCCAGGTCCCATGGGTTCCGTGGAATGCCCCATGGAGGGTCCTGGGTGCCGCCCATCGCCAACTCGCTCAGGTTCAATTTTCCAAGCAATATCGCCCCGGAATCCCGCAGCCTGGAAATGACCGTGGCGTCTTCCGAGGGCACGAAGTCCCTGTAGACCCGTGAACCGTTGGTGGTGAGAATGCCCTCGGTCCAGAATTGGTCCTTGACCGCAATGGGCACCCCGAACAGCGGCCCGGAGGCCGTTCCATCGTCAAGTTGCCGCTCCTGGTGGCCGGCGGCGGCCAGGGCCTCTTCGGAGCAGACGGTAATGTAGGCGCGGAGGCCGGAGTCAAACCGGTCGATGCGGTCCAGGTAGGCTTGCACGACCTCCACGGGAGAGACGTCGCCGTTCACGACCGCGGCGTTGGTCTCGGATGCGGACATCAAGTGGATTCTCTCAGTGGTCATCTACTAATTCCTTCAATTCCTTGCGGCACGTTTCTACTCTCGCTCTGGGAAGACCACTATCGGGTCGATTCCAGACAGGTCCAGGTCCTTGAGACGGTCTAACTCGACGATTAGGCTCCCAAACCGGTTTGCCACTTCCGGCACCTCGGACTCGTCTATTTCAATCCCCGCCAGGCGGGCGAGCAGCCGCACCCGGTCTTCAGGAGAAGTCGTCATATTGACCTCGGAGTACGTGTTCCGCCAGGAACGCCTGGGGCTACCGGCGGAAGACCCTCTTTCGGATTACAATCGTAATAATACCTGACGAGCCGTCACAGGAACAGAAGGCGTGGCGGTCCGAGAGACTGGGCGAACCCGGAGGGCCGCGGAATCGTATGGACACTGTGAGGGGCGTGATGGTGGTCAGAAAGACGGCGGTGGGGAGGGTGTATGTCTTGGCATGGGTTTTGGCGGGGCTTCTGGCGCTGGGCTCTTTATTGGTCGTGTCCTGCGCCGCTAATGCTCCGGTAACACCGGCGGGCTCTCCAACGTCCGCGCCCCAATCAACGGAGCCGCCCCCGGACAGGGCTCCAACGCCTTCGCAAGAGCCCACGGACCTGCCGGCATCCCCAACAGCCACGTTGGACCAACCCACGGCGATTCCCATGCCGGAGGCCACGAGCGTTCCCACAGAGGCTCCCACAGAGGCTCCCACAGAGGCTCCCACGGAAGCTCCCGCGTCAACTTCCGAGCCTCCGCCCACCGTAGCCGTTCCGGCGGACCGGGCTCGTTTAGGGGACACCGCTTTCGGCTACGCGAGCAGGCTGGTGGAAGACATTGGGTCGAGGGCCAGCGCCACCAATGGAGAATTGGCAGCGGCGGAGTACTTGATCGCCCAGTTCAGGGCGATGGGGTATGCCCCGGAATTGCAGGAGTTTTCGGTGGAGGCCCTGCAGAGCAGTCTGGAGTTTAGAGCGCCAGGGTCCGCCGTGTTCGACGGAGTCAGGACCGTGGCCTTGAGTCATTCCGCCACCGGAGCGGCGACGGCTCCCTTGGAATTCGTGGGGCTGGGCAGGGAATCGGACTTCGACGCCCTGGACCTGGAAGGCAAGATCGCGCTGATAGAACGGGGAGAGGTTTCCTTCCAGGACAAGGTAGCCAGGGCCGCAGGAGCTGGGGCGGAGGCGGCCATAATATTCAACAACCGGCCTGGGAGGTTTCGTGGGACGTTGAGAGAGCGGAGCCAAATCCCCGCCCTGGCGATCTCTCAAGAAGACGGGGCGATAATCCGGGAAGCCATGTCCGGCGGTCCTGTGGAAGCCAGCGTGGCGTTGAATCAGTCGGCAGAACAGTCGCGCAACGTGGTTGTGGAAAAGCCCGGAACGGGAGGCGGCGTGGTCATCGTCGGAGGGCACTATGACACTGTGCCGGACGTCGACGGCGCTAACGACAACGCCTCGGGGATCGCGGCAGTCCTGACCCTGGCCGAAGAATTGGCGGACCGCTCTTTTCCCTTCACTCTCCGATTCATCGCCTTTGGATCGGAAGAGACGGGGCTGAACGGCAGCAAGCACCACGTAAGCGCGCTAACCGAGGACGAGCGGGACGAGATCAAGGCGATGATTAACCTCGACGTCGTGGGCACAGGTGAGGGTCTACGCATTACGGGGGACACGTGGCTGACAGGTTACGTCTCCCAGACCGCTGACAGGGAAGGTATCGCCGTCAGTGTGAGTGGTGGGATCCGGGGCGGCAGCAGCGACCATGCCAGCTTCCGTGAAGCCGGAATTCCGGTCATTTTCTTTTTCGGGGACGACAACTCCCGGATTCATACGCCCGAAGACACGCTGGAATTTGTTGACCCTTCCTTGCTGGGGGACACAGCCAGCCTTGTGTTGGACCTGCTGGACTCCATGGATGGCCTGCCGGGAGACTCCGGGTAATGTCATATTCGGGTAGCCTTGGTATACTTAGGCAAAATTCGCACCCCGGCCCTAGGAGGTGTCACATGAAATGGGCTTCCGCCATATCCGAACACACGGCATTGGAAGACGCCATCAAGGAATGCTGCGCCGGGGTCCGACGCCAACTGGATGGCGAAGCGCCAGACCTGGCTGTAATCTTCGTGTCCGCCCATCACCAGGCTGGATACGACCAGGTTGTCGAATTCGTCCAGGGGGCATTCCCCTCGGTCCCCGTTTTCGGCTGCTCAGGGGGCGGGATCATCGGAGACGGACAGGAAGTGGAGCAGCGGCCAGCGGTGTCTGTAACCGCCGCCAGTTTGCCCGATGTCGAGATAGTCCAATGTTACTTTGAAAACGACGGTTTGCCCGACCTGGACGCGGGGCCCACATCCTGGGAACAGATCGTCAACGTCTCTCCCAGCGACGACCCGCAATTCGTTGTACTTGCCGACCCGTTTTCCTTCCCGGTCCAAAACCTCTTGCTGGGGTTGGACTTCGCCTTTAGCGCCGCCACGAAGATCGGAGGCCTTGCCAGCGGGGCGCAGCAGAGCGGGGGCAACGCGCTGTTCCTGGGCGACCAGACCTACCGTTCGGGCGCGGTGTGCCTGGCCCTTCAAGGTAACATCACCGTTGACACCGTGGTGGCGCAGGGTTGCCGTCCCATTGGCAAAACGATGCGGGTCACCGAGAGCCGGCGGAACCTGCTGGTGCAACTTGACGGGCAACCTCCCCTGTCCATACTTCGCGACCTGTTCGAGAGTCTGGACGAACGGGACCGGGGACTGATCCGGCATTCCTTGTTCCTCGGCGTGGTGATGGACGAGTTCCTGGAAGAACCAAGGCAGGGCGATTTCCTGATACGCAACGTGGTCGGCATGGACGAGCGCAGCGGAGCCTTGGCCGTGGGAGAACTTCTCAAGGAAGGGCAACTGGTCCAATTCCATCTGCGCGACGCCGAAACCTCCGCCGACGATCTAACGGCGGTCCTCGACCGGTACGCGGAGGACAACCGGGAGAACCAGATAGAGGGGGCGCTGCTGTTTTCCTGCCTGGGCCGGGGCCAATACCTTTACGGCAAGGCCAACCACGACACCGACATATTCCAAGAGAAGTTGGGCTCGATTCCCCTGGGCGGCTTCTTCTGCAATGGCGAGATCGGACCCGTGAGTGGCACCACGTTCCTCCACGGCTACACAAGCTCGTTCGGCATTTTCCACCCGAAGCGGTAGAGCTTTTCCGGAGCGCCGAGTCGGTCCGGCTCGAGGGGCGGCGGTGGTTTCTCGTAGCCTCAAGGCTGGAATATCCGTTTCACTTTCGGGCCAGTTCCGCGTCCAGGGAGCGCAAGCCCTGGCTGGCCTAAGCGCCTGGGCTGAATACATCAACCAGCGAGGCGGGGTCCAAGTGGCCTCCGACTTGCCGCCCTTGCCCGTGACCGTCGTCCATCATGACGATGCCAGCGCCTCGGAAGGGGCCCGGGCGGTCACGAAACGGCTGATCACCGAAGACAGAGTTGACCTGATCTTTGGCCCATATTCCGCGGCCCTGATCGATGCCGCCGCCGAGGTATCCGAAGAACAAGGCAGAGTCCTTTGGAACCAGGGCGGGGCCTCGGACGCGGTGTACCGGCGAGGGCACCGGCTGGTTGTAGGGATCCTGACCCCGGCCACCCAATACCTGGCGGGTCTGCTTCCGCTGGTTAGGGGCGTAGACTCCAAAGCCTCTTCCGTGGTAGTCCTCCGTGCCTCTACAGGCGAATTTCCCGGGGCGGTCAGCGGGTCTGTGGAGCGCCGGGCCGGGGAGCTGGGGTTTCGAGTGGAATTAATCCGGGAATTCCCTGCCTCCATCAGCGATTTCGGGCCAATTCTCGATGAAGTGGCTCGCGTTGAACCTGATCTCCTCTTTTGTGTGGGCCGCATTCAGAATGACTTGTTATTTGCGACTCAACTGGCCCAGCAGACCCAGCAGCTAAAGGCGGCCGCGGTAGTCGCCGCGCCAATCCAGCAGTTCCGTGACACATTGGGAGCTTCAGTAGAGGGTTTCATCGGCCCCAGCCAGTGGGAGCCGTCGGGCAGCCATCCCCACGACTACGGCCCGCCTGCTGCGGAAGTGGTGGGATACCTCACTCACGACGGTCAAGGCGCGGTGGACTATCCGATGGTGCAGGCCTTCGCCGCTGGGCTTGTAGCGCAACGGTGCTTGGAGCAAGCAGGAACGCTTGAAGATAAGGCGTTGCGGGAAGCGGCTGCCGGACTGGAATTCTCGACCTTCTACGGAAACTTCAAAATCGACCCGGAAACCGGGCGGCAGACGGGGCGCGACGTGGCGCTCGTCCAGTGGCAGCAGGGGCGGAAGGTCATCGTTTGGCCTCCGGAACAGGCCGAGGGACCGTTGCTCTATCCCTGGCATACGGCCCAACTAAACTCCCACTGACACCGCAATCTGTGCCTCCAGAGATAACCGGGAGTCTACTTGCCCGACCATGTTTCATTCGCTGGCGTCCACAGTAGTTGGAGTTTTTAATTCTGTGGCAATTTGTGACATTTAGGGGCATATATTTTCCCTGGGCGATGTGGGTTCCGGGTCGCGGCCGAAGTCCGGTGTTAGAAATGATAGCCTGGTGGCATCGTGGGTGGGAAGAGGGAGATGTCAGTTAATATACGAGGAAAGGGGGGCCGGGAACGACTTCTTCAAGCAGACAAACGAACGGCCCTGGAGGTGACTGATGAAGCTTGAAAATCGTGTGGCGCTGATCACGGGCGCGGGACGCGGCATTGGGCGGGCCATTGCCGAGGCTTTCGCCGCCGAAGGGGCGAAGTTGGCCCTGGCGGCGCGTACCAGGGCCGAACTGGATGAGACCGCCCGGATGGTCGAGAACGCGGGGGCTGAGACGCTGGTGGTCCTGGTTGACGTCACCGACGAGTCGGATGTTAAGGCTATGGTTGACCAAACCCTTGCCCGCTTCCAAACCATCGATATTCTGGTCAACAGCGCCGGTATCGCGGGTCCCGTCGGGCCGGTGCAAGCCAACGACGTGTCCGAGTGGGTCCGCACCGTGCAGGTCAACTTGATCGGGAGCTTCTTGTGCTGCCACGCCGTGCTGCCGGTGATGCTCGGGCAGGACCGGGGGCGGATCGTGAACCTGTCAGGCGCGGGAGCGACCAACGCCTGGCGCGACATGTCGGCCTACTGCTCCAGCAAGGCGGCGGTGGTGCGGTTGACGGAAACGATGTCCTTGGAATTGGCTGAAACCAACGTCAGGGTCAACGTCTTGGGCCCGGGGTCGGTGCACACCCGCATGTGGGAGGAAATCCTCGAAGGCGGGACCGCGGCGGGAAACCAGGAGCTGCGGGAACGGGGCGAGATGGTGACAACCGGAGGCGGCGCGTCTATCGACAGGGCGGCCGAGTTGGCAGTGTATCTCGCCAGCGACGAGTTGGGGGAGTTAAACGGGCGCTTGATTAGCGCGACCTCTGAAGGCTTTCCCTTTAGCGGGGAGACCGTGCAGCGGATCATGTCCACGGAGGCGTTTATGATCCGGAGGGTGGAGTTGGAGTAGGGGTCTTGCAGGATTAGATGGGCAGGCAATTGGGAGAGGGACTATGCCATCGGCACTCCGGTCTTAGTCGGAGTCCAGAGTGCGCGAACTGCCACGGGAGTCAACTAATCTCTCGGATTAGGGACATGGATTCCCGTGCAAGGGGGAATGACGGGGCTATTGCATCCAAATGTGATTGACGTGGTGAGGGGCGCGTCTGCCAACGTCAGCGGAGACGCGCCCCTCACTCTGTTCCGGTTCTGGGGAACTTGACCCAGAGTCTGAAGTTTAGGACTCCAGTTTTACGGGGTTCCTCAGCACTCCGATGCCGCTGATGTCGATCTCGCAGATAGCTCCGTCACCCATATCCTGGGTGGTGCCGGGGGTGCCGGTGAAGATGCAGTCTCCGGCTTCCAGGGTGACGTATCGGGTGATGAACTCGATCATGGTCGGAACGTCGAAGATCAGATGGTTGGTGGTCTCGTTCTGTTGCTCGTTGCCGTTGACCCGCGTCCGCAGGTGTTGCCCGTGGGGGTCGGTATCGGTCTCGATCCAGGGGCCCATGGGGGAGAAGGTGTCGGCGGACTTGGCGCGCCACCAGTCCGAGTTGTTCTCATTGCGGTCTTTCTGCTGCCAGTCGCGCGCGCTGACGTCGTTGCCGCAGGTGTAACCCAGGACGTGGTTCAGGGCGTCTTCCTTGGACACGTTGCGGCAGGTGTCCTTAATCACGACCACCATTTCACCTTCGGCGTCGAACCGCTGCACCTCTTTGGGCCTAATGATGGAGTCCTCGGGTCCGATGACGCTGGTGGGGGTCTTATGGAAAATCATGGGGTACTGGGGAGCCGGGCGGTCACCGATGTGGCTGGTGTAGTTCAGGCCCATTGCCAGGATCTTCCCGGGGTGTACGGGGGCCAGCAGCTTCACGTCCGATAGGTCGTGGACGTGGTCTGTGAGTTTGATAGGTGAATCGAAAATGCTACCGTCGATAGCCGTGACCTTGTCGCCGTCAACGACGCCGTGATGCTCGTTACCGTGGGCCAGATACCTGGCGATTTTCATGTGATTTCTCCCTTTACTCTTTGATCGGACTGTTAGATTTAATTGTTGGCAGGCTAGTTCGTGCTCGCCACGGAGGCGTTTGTCCTCAGCTCTCGATAACCAGCTTACCAAAGAAATTGCTCGCCTCCATGGTCCGGTGGGCCTCAGCCACTCCTTCCAGGGGGAACACCTGACTGACGATGCCGTGGAGCGCGCCGTTGTTGACCACCTTCATCATGTCGGCGAAAGTGCGCCTGCTCCGGCCGCCGCTGCCCATCAGTTGCAAAGGCCGGCCTTGCAGGATGGAGAGGTCCATGTTGGCCCGGGCGCCGGACGTGACGCCGGTAATGACCAGCCTGCCGCCGGGCTTGAGACACTGGAGGTTTTCTTCCCAGACGTCGGCGCCGACACAGTCGAAAACCAGGTCCACGCCCTTACCGCCGGTGAATTCTTTAACCCGTTGGCTGAAGCTGGCGGTCTCGCGGTAGTTGATAACTTCGTCCGCGCCCAACTCTTTCGCTTTCTCCAGCTTCCAGTCGCTTCCCGCTGTGGTGATTACGCGCGCTCCCATCATCTTGGCGATTTGGATGGCCATGCTGCCCACGCCGCTGCCTGCCGCCTGCACCAACACGTCATCCCAGGGTTTGACCTGCCCCTATGTGACCATGCAATGCCAGGCCGTGTGGCCGACTATGGGGAGGGCGGCAGCTTCGGTGAACAGCATCGAATCGGGGATAGTGTAGGCGTTGCCAGCCGGAGCCGTCGTGTATTCGGCGTGGCCTCCGTCAAGGTCGACGCCGATCCTTTTCTGGTTGGTGCAGTACTGGTCTAGGCCCGTGACACAGTACTCGCATTGCAGACATTTGACCCGGTTGTCGACCAAAACCCGGTCGCCAATTTTCAAGGAGGTCTGGGCGTCCGGGCTGATGGCGACGACTTCGCCGGCCACGTCGCAGCCCATGATGCGCGGAGCGCCGGGGGAGCCGCGTCCCTGCCTCATACCGATGTCCAGCCTGTTGAGAGCGCTTCCGCCGACCCGGAGCATGACCTCGCCTGGAGCAACTTCGGGCTCGGGCCGGTCGCCATGGACCAAGGCCTCTGGGCCGCCGGGTTCCTGAACGAAAACGGCCTTCATTTGCCGACTTCCTCCTCATGATGAATGCTGGGACCGCCGCCGGAGCGGGGCACGGGGGGTTGCTTCGGGGGACGGCCTAATTACCTCAAGCGTAACTTTAACGGCATATTACGCCTGTTGCCGGAGCCGAGTCAAAGTAGGAGATGGGGTGGTGGATGGGGTTCGCTAGTCCACCTTCACAGTGTGTCCAGAAAGGCTAGATCTCAATTGACAGGGGTTATACCGAATGTTATATTCCTGTGACGGGTTGCGGGCTCATCTGAGTCCGATCTCACAACGTAAATTTGTTGCCTGCAACGGGCAGGGGTCCCGAATAGCGATGAGTAGTTGGCGGGCCTCGTAAACCGAATAGCAGATTCCCCAATAACCATGACAGCAGCCTCGATATCGCCATTCCCGACCCATTCCTCCGGTATTAGTCCCCATTGGTTCTCCTCTATCAGTCCCCGACGAGCTTAGACTAGATAAAGCTGCGCCGAGTTTTTCGCAGGGAGGCTTCACTATGCAAATGCGTGACTTTGTTGTCCGCTTCGCCGGCGAGGGCGGACAGGGGGTGGTAACCTCGGCCGAAGGGTTGGCGCAGGCTTCCACCCAAGTCGGCTACCACGCCCTCACTTTCGCCACATTCCCATCCCAGATTCTGGGCGGCCCGACATGGACACAGGCCCGGATCGCCGTTGACCCGGTGCTCAGCCCCGGTGACGACGTGGACGTATTGGTGGCCTTCAATCAAGAAGCATTCGACACCCACGCCGAAGACGTGCGGGACACCGGCGTCATAATATACAACTCCGACGAATTCGAGTTGGAAGGCGACTCCCGTGGATTCGCGTTGCCATTCGACGAGTTGGCCCGGTCCACGGGCAATAACCGGGCAGCCAACATGGTTATCATCGGCGCTTTGGCGTTCCTGGTGGATATGCCCCAGTCCTACCTCGAGGAGTTCGTGACCGCGCGCTTCACCAGGGGCAGGGCAGGCGACGATGAGATCATCCGCTCCAACATCCAAGCTCTTTCCCTGGGGCGAGAGCACATGTCGGCCAGCGGCTTCTCGCTGGGAGCCCTCGAATTGCCGCAGATGCCCGACTACACACAGCTTATGCTCAAGGGCAACGAGGCCCTGTCCCTGGGAGCGCTGGCGGGAGGGCTTGAATTCTACGTCGGCTATCCCATCTCCCCCGCGACCACGATTCTTATCTACATGGAACGCAACCTGGTCGGCAAGAACAAATTCGCCTACCAGGTGAGTTCGGAGATCGAGTCCATCACCGCCATCCTCGGCGCGGGTTTCTCCGGTAAGAAAGCGATGACCGCCACAGCCGGCCCCGGGTTCTCGCTGATGAGCGAGGGCATGGGCTTGGGCTGGATAGCCGAGATTCCCCTGGTTGTCGTCGACGTGCAGCGCGGAGGTCCGGCGACCGGACTACCCACGAAGACCGAACAATCAGACCTGATGGCCTGCATGTTCCCGGCCCACGGAGATGTAAAAATCCCCGTTATTGCCGTGGGAACCGTCGAGGAATGTTTCTACGGGGCTATTAAAGCTTTGAATTGGGCCGAACGATACCAGGGTCCCGTGGTCCTAATGACCGAAATGTCCCTGGCTGAGCGGGCGCAAAACATCCACAAGCCAGACCTTAGTAAAGTCGAAGCGGAGAGCCGCCTAGTCTACCAGGGCAACAACGGCTACAAACGGTATGCGGGATGGGAACGCTCCCCGATGCCGCTACCCGGCAGCCCAGGCTCCTACGTGGCCAACGGCAGCGAACATGACGACATCGGCGATACGACGCACCTGCCGGCGCGCCACGTCCAAATGACCGAGCGCCGTTTCAGCAAGCTCAAGCTTCTCGAAGAGAGCGAGTACGAACGGGACCGGGCCGAAGAGCCCGTGGTTATGATGCCATGGGGAGGCTCCAAAGGCCCGGGCCAGGAAGCCTATAACACACTCAAGGAGCAGGGAGTCCCTGTAGGCTGGGCCTACACCATGTTCTTGAATCCTTTGCCCCCGGCTTTGCTGGAAGAACTGAGGCAAAAGGAGTTGGTAATCGTCCCTGAGCTAAACTACCAGGGGCAATTCGCCAGCATCCTTCGCTCTCAAGGCGTGCGCGCCGAGGCGATCACTCAATACACCGGGCTCCCCTTCAAGGTGCGGGACCTGGTGAATCGCGTCACTGAGATGACCGAGTCCGTGAGGAAGGAGATGGCCGGAGTATGAGCAAGAAAAACCCCGAGTATGATTTCAAATGGTGTCCCGGTTGCGGCGACTTCGGAGTCCGCCGCGCTTTAGAGATAGCCATGATCGACCGGTTGGAGACCAGTGGTGAACCCATAGAAAACAACGTCGTGGTAGCGGGGATTGGTTGCTCCGGTAACTTGGTGCACCTGCTCGAAGGGTCCCAGCCCTACGGGTTCCACGGCATTCACGGCCGATCTCTGCCAATTTCCCTGGGCGTCAAGATGGCGCGTCCCGAGCTGAACGTGGTTGTAGTGGCCGGAGACGGCGACTTCCTGAGTATCGGCGGCGAGCACATCGGACCCCAGGCAGCCCGAAACCTCAACGTATGCGCTGTCATTATGGATAATGGCGTGTACGGCCTGACCAAGGGACAAAGCTCGCCTACCACCAAGATCGGCGAGATTACCAGTTCCACCCCATACGGAAAGCTGGAAGCCGAGATCAATCCACTGGAGTTGTACTTAACACTGGGCGTATCGTTCATCGGGTCCGGTTTCTCCGGACAGCCGAGGCCCCTCGCCAACCTGATCACCCAAGGGATGGAACATCCCGGTTTCTCCATCGTGCATGTCCAGTCACCCTGTACAACGTACAACGACACTTTCGACGCCCTGAAGGGCAATGTCCGGAAAGGGATCGACCCGACACTGTTCACCGTTTCTGACGAGCATGATCCCAGTGACCGCGCCGCGGCCTACAATCTGCTCCAGCAGGATGGCATCCCGGTAGGCGTGGTGTACCACGATAAAACCCGTCCATCACTGGACCAGCAGGTCGAGAATACCTGGACAAAGACCAGCGAGAAGACCGTCCAGGACCTGATGGACGCCTTCGAGTTCTAGTCTGGGGAACCATCGATCGGTTCATCTAAGAATTACCGGACTCCCCGGAATCACCGGGGAGTCTTTCTTTTTCACCCCACCACGCCTGAACATCCCGCCACCCCGTCATTCCGGGCTTGACCCGGAATCCAGAAATCCTTCCCAAAGTCCGAGTTCCAATTGCACGAGACTCCTGGGTTCCAGCCTTAGCCGCAACCAAGTCAGGGGTGACGAGCCAGGGTCTTTCGATTGTTCGTCTGAACTGTGATTCCGGGATTTACATGATTGGAAATCATGCGAATCCCATAATCCTGTGAATCCCGGTTCGGACAATTGGGCCGATAATCGAATGACCCTGGTGACGAGCCGTCCCAATCGACTCATAGGTTGGACTCAAGGTAGTCTTGGAGGTACTTGCGGAGTACCACGCGGCCCCGGTGCAAGCGGGCTTTGAGAGCGGATACGGATATTTTCAGGACTTCTGCAGCCTCCTCGTTGCTCAAGCCCTGAATGTCTCTGAGCACGACGGCGGCTTTGAGGTTGGGCGCCAGTCCGTCAAGTCCGGTCTCCATGTGGTCTCTTAGCTCGGCGTTCAGGGCAAGTTCTTCCGGCCCCTCCAACGGGCTGGGAAGCTCGATGCTATCAAAATCGGAGTCGGACAGCGCCCGGCGAGGCCGCTCCCGGCGAAGCTTCATCAATGCGGCGTTGGTGGCAATGCGGTACAACCACGTGCTGACCCTGGACTCCCCTCGGAAGCGGCCAAAATTCCGGTACGCGGCTAGGAACGCATCCTGGGCAGCGTCATCCGCATCGGCGTGATTGCCGAGAATGCGATAGGCGAGGTTGTATACAAAATCGCTGTACTGCGCGACAATCTGTTCGAAGTCCAGTAGCGGCTGATCGTCCATTCAGACACATGTTCTCTTGGTGCAATGTCACGCCGGAGCAGAATTGTGCATCTAATAGACGTAACTGTCTACATCAGACGGTGCGGTTGTTCAGCAACTTGGATCGACCGGGCATTGAAGAAAATCTAGGCGGGCCGGCGACGGCGACATGTTAAGACTATTCAGAAAAATACTGGGAAAGGGCGAGGCCGACTGCGGCGAAGTGCGGAAGAACGCTTCCGATTACTTGGAGCAGTCCCTTCCTTCTGCCAAGTTAGCCGCCATCAGGGCCCATCTTGCCGGGTGCGGCCCCTGCAGGTCTTTCATAGACACGCTGTCGGCCACAATCGGTCTACTATCCAGAATTCCGCAGGTAACAGTTCCCGAAGGGTTCCGGGAAACGGTGATGAGGAGGGTCCAGAGGGAAGGCTGAGCGGGGAACTGGGACTGAAGCATTCCTGTTCCTCGAAGGCCAAGGAAGCGAATGGATTCGCGGCGAATTACTGGTACTCGTACAGGGAAGCGTTGTCCAACCCTTCATACTTGGACGGACATTTGACCAGGATGTTGTTCGTCTGGAACACGTGGTCTTGACCGTAGCTGCCCTCCAGGACGATTTCCGAGTGTGGGTTGAAGAATAGGTCAGGCAGGATGCCCACGTAGGTTGCCGGTAGCTGCGCACCGGAATCATCATCCCGTAGCCGGAAGTTCGACGTGATGGAGGCGCCCTGCCGGTCGAACGACCCCTCCACCAATTTACCCCAGACGCGGACCATCCTGCCGTCCTGGACCTCTTCTTTATTGGTAAACTCGGTGACGCTTAGGGAGTAAAGGTCGTTGGCTAAGGCGGCGTAAACCATGTATCCCAGCGCCAGCGCTACCACCACCCCCAGCACCGCGAATCGGAGCAATATTTTGCCCCTGTCGCCAGGGTCTGAATCCGTATCCTGTTGAAATCGCAAGTCCGCCAACAGAGCTTACCTCCAAGCGTGGCCGCCGCACCAATTATACACCGGTGAGGCGTTAGACAGCCCCCGGATCTTCCCGGTCCTGCAGCGAACGCCGCAATTGTCTAATCTCGCGCTCCATCTCCTGCTGCTTCCTGGACACGAAGAAGGCGTAGGCGAAGAAGATAACCCAGCTAACCGCGAAAGCCGCGAATAGGTAGGTGAGGTTTGATGGTGGCGCGGCCTGAAGTAGGGTTACAAGCATATGCTCCAATCTTTCTCAGGGGTTAGGGTGAGCGGTCCGGTCTCAAGAGTTGGTCGGCGTCGGACCGCTAGGCGGAGGACCGGCGGAGTTCCAACCGAATGGCGCGGAAGTCATCCTCGGCCCGGCGCAGGGAAGCCCGATGAATGACCAGGAAAGCGAACAGCAAAAGGAAGGTTACCAGGGAAAACATCAGGATGTTCATCATTACCGGTTGGACGGCTCCGCCTTCGGCCATCGGCCCTATCATCTGGGGCGGGTGAATGGACCGCCACCAGACCACGGAATAGTAGACGATAGGAACGTCGATGAACCCAATGATGCCGACAACCGCAGAGTAGAGAGCCCCCTTTTCCCGTGTTGGCGCGGCGTAGCCTATCATCAGGTAGGCGACGTAGATGAACCAAAGGATCAGGGTGGTGGTCAGCCGGGGTTCGAAGGTCCACCAGGTATTCCAGACTGGCTTGGCCCAGATGATTCCCGTAATCAAGGCGAGGGAAACGAACAACACGCCCACTTCAGCGGCGGCATAAGCCACCTGGTCCCAGGGAAGAGAACGGCGGACCAGGTAGCCGATGCTGGCTACGAAGACCACGAAGAAGGCCAGGAAGGAGATGATGGCAACGGGCACGTGGAAGTAGAATACGCGCTGCACATTGCCCAGGGTGGCGTCTGTGGGCGCGACTTGAAAGATCAGCCATAGGTCGGCGATCATCATCAGCCCGCACAATATGAGGAGTATGTTCCTAATGTTCATGCTACCGGGACTCCCGAACGGTCCTGGTGGACCGTCTACTCCTCAACGACTACCCCAAAAACCCAGGGGCATACTACCAGGAAAAGAGCGTCGAATGCACCCAGCAAAGGCCACCACCTGGTCAAGGCGACGCGAGGTTCGATACCGAGGGACGCAGCCGAGGCTTCCACCGCGCCGATTATCACCGGCAAAATAACGGGAAAAAATAGGACCGGCAGCATGATTTCCCGGGACCGTGTCTGAACGGCAATCACCGAGAAAAGGGTGCCCACCAGGGCGAATCCCAGGGTCGCCAACACCACCGTGAGCAGTAGGCTTAACGACCATACCGAGAAGTTAAGGAAGACTCCGAATACGGGAAGCAGCAGCAATTCCACCAGGAGCATGAAGAGGAAGGCCCCCGTGGCCTTGCCCAGGAAGATCGCGTCCCGGCTCACGGGGGTAAGAAGCAGCCCGTTCAACCCTCCCTGTTCACTGTCCCGGACGAACGCCCGGTTCATCGCCATGGTCCCCGCGAAGGTGAAAGTCACCCATAATATGCCCGGAGCCAGGGTAGTGGTGCGTTGCGGGGCAATGTTGAGGGCAAAGTTGAACATCACAGCCACCAACAGGCCGAACACCAGGACCGATATCACCAGGTCTCTTGCGCGCCACTCAAGCAGGATGTCCTTCCACACCACGACCAGCAACGGGACAAGAAATTGGGTCATGGCTGGGTCACGGACACTGCCGGAGTCAGGTCCCCGGCCCCGTCAAGCCCGGTGGTCTCTCCGGACTTGGCAAAGGATATCTTGCCTTTGGTTAGGACCCCGACCCGGTCGGCCCAATCCGAGGCGATGTGTGAGTTGTGGGTGGTCATGAGCACCGCGCCCCCCGCGGCGGTCCACTGCCGCAAGGTCTCCCGCAGGCCGGCTACAGAGGCGGTGTCTAGTCCCGACTCCGGCTCATCCATGAGCAGGACTCGCGGCTTGTGGAGAATCGCCCTGGCCACGGCTACGCGCTTCTGGAGCCCGTGGGAAAGTGTGCGGGTGCGCTGGTCGGCGCGGTCGGAGAGGCCCAGCATCGATAGGGCATCCATGGCCGTCTGCCGGGGGTCGCGTAGACGGAATAGCCTGGCATAGTAGACCAGGTTCTCCGCGCAGGTGAGGTCGTCATAAAGGAAGTTGTTATGGGCTAACACGCCCACCTGCCGCCGTACGGCGGCAGCGCGGCGGCGGACATCCAGCCCAGCTACCGAAGCGAATCCGGCGTCGGCCCTGGCCTGGGTGGACAGGACCCGTAGGAGGGTTGACTTGCCAACTCCGTTGGCTCCCAGGAGGGCCACCACCTCGCCCCAGGCCACTTCCAGGCCCAGGCCCCATAGGACGGGGATGTCGCCGTAGCTCTTCTCCAAGCCGTGAACAAAGATGGCTTTGTCAGCGGCAACATTCGCCAAGGTTGCGCTCTCGTCCCTGAGTTAGGGGTGCTTGATGCTGACCCCGCCGTCAACGGCCCAGGTCTGACCGGTGACGTACGCGGCAGCGGGGGAGGCGAGGAACACGGCCAGGTAACCGGGCTCCTTAAGGTAACCCGTGCGGCCCAAGGGCACTGAACCCGCGGCGGCCACTTGCCTTGACTCGTAGGCTTCGGTGGACATCTGTTCCGGGTCCGGGAAAGAGCCGGGGGCGATGCAGTTCACACGCACTCCGAACGGTGCCCATTCCTGCGCCAGGCACTCGGTGAAGCGCATCAACCCGGCTTTGGCCGAGTCATAGGCGGAGGATTCCGGCCTGCCTCGGAAAGACGCCCAGCCCGAGATGTTGATCACGTTGCCCTGTCTTCGTTCGAGTAAATGCTCCCCGAGGGCGCGGCAGCCCTGAAAAGCTTCGGTGAGGTTGATGTCGACGACGTGGCGCCAGTCTTCCTCGGTCATTCCCTCCAGTGTGCTTCCAGGTAGCTTGACCACCGGTTTCCGGATCGCGTCGCCGACGCAGTTGACCAGCGTGTCCACATGCCCGAACTCGGAGAGAGTTTGTTGGGCGATCTGTTCCATGTCCGCCGACTTGGTGGCGTCGCCGCTCAGCGCAATTGCCGTGCCGCCCATGGCCCGGACTTCCTCGGCGACCTTCGTAGCGCCCACGTTGGTCAGTCCGGTAATGGCCACGTCGGCCCCAGCCTCGGCGAAAACGAGGGCGATTCCCTTGCCTATTCCCCGGCCCGCTCCCACCAAAAGGACCTTCTGGCCGGTAACGTCAAATTGCGGGATGCTCATGTCTTGTCCTCTCGCTTATATTAGGAGATGCCCAATTACATTAACATAGGCGAACATACGCTCGAACATTCACGTGGCCCGGTCCCACGGCGACCATCGCGGAGGAAGTGTATCGGAGCGCAAATATTCAGTCAAACGAGACTCCATCGTTACGGGCTGAAACTTCGCCCATCTCGACGAGACGGACCATGATACTGAACGAACGTCGTTGTTTCGGCTTTTAGGGGTATGCTAGAATCGAGCCATGGACGATCTCAAATATTGGGTGGCCCTCAACCGGGTACCCCAGTTAGGTACGGTGAGGTTCCGCAGGCTGGAATCTTACTTCGGCAATCTCGAACACGCGTGGAACGCCGGCCCTGACGACCTCAAAAGGGCCGGGATGGACGTCCGGGTTGTCAAGGAGATCCAGACAGCCCGTGTCAAGACCTCTCCCGACGCCGAATTGCAGCGACTCGAGCGAGAGGAAGTTACACCGATAAACTGGAATCACGCCGGCTACCCGGCGAGGCTAAAGGAGATTGCCGACCCTCCCCCAATACTATATGTTAAGGGTGCGCTGCTCACTGACGACGAGCGCGCTGTGGCCGTGGTCGGCACTCGCGGCCCCACTACCTACGGCAGAGAGGCTGCGGCCGCTCTCACCAAGGAGCTTTCCGAGAACGGGATTACTATCGTCAGCGGCCTGGCTAGAGGCATCGACGGTATCGCCCACCGCACCGCTCTGGAGTCCGGTGGCCGCACCATAGCAGTATTGGCCAGCGGCCTGGACACGGTTTATCCCAGAGAACACGCTAACCTGGCGCGGCAGACCCAGGCCCACGGGGCGGTAATCAGCGAATACCCCCTGGGAGTCAAGCCCGACCCCCGCAGCTTCCCAAGGCGGAACCGGCTGATCAGCGGGATTAGTCTTGGCACTCTGGTAATCGAAGCCGGTGAGGGTAGCGGTTCCCGCTGGACGGTGTATCATGCCTTGGAACAGGACCGGGAGGTCTTTTGCGTTCCAGGCAGCATTTTTTCACCGAACAGCAGACTAACCAACCAGCTCATCCAGGAAGGAGCCAAGCTGGCGGCTACCGCCGATGATATCCTGGAAGAGTTAAACTTGACCTCTGTGACCAAGCAGATCGAGATGCCCCTAGCCACGGGACCGGAATTGCCCGCGTCAGGGGGTGATGAAGAATCGTTGCTGGGTCTCTTGACCGACGAGCCGGTCCATATAGACGACATAAGAAGGAGCGCCGGCCTCCCAATCACCGCCGTTAGCGGTATGCTCACGATGTTGGAGTTAAAGGGAATGGCGCGGCAAGTAGGCTGTATGCATTACGTTCGGATGCGGGAGGTGGCGGCGATCTATGGTGACTAAACCGGCAACCAAGACAAAGGCCGCTTCCACCAAAGACACCAAAGACACCAAGGCCACCGAGGCCACCAAGAGTAAGCCAAAGTCCAAGACGACTACGGCGAAGAAGACTACGGCCAAGAAGACTACGGCGAAGAAGACCACTGCCAGGAAGGGCTCTGGGAAGCAATTGGTCATAGTGGAGTCGCCTGCCAAGGCGCGCACCGTTGGCCAGATCCTGGGCAACAAATATGTTGTCGCCGCCTCCCAGGGGCATTTGCGTGACCTGCCCAAGAGCAAGATCGGAGTCGAAGTCGAAAACGACTTTCAGCCGTCCTACGTGATCATGCGCGACAAGCGCTCGATCCTGAAGGACCTGAAACAGGCTGGAGACAAAGCCTCCAGCATCTTCCTGGCCACCGACCCTGACCGCGAGGGCGAGGCGATCTCCTGGCATTTGCAACAGGCGGCCCAGTGGGACCAGCGGCCCGACCCGCCCAAGCGCGTCGTGTTCCACGAGATCACCAAGCAAGCGGTGGAGGAGGCGTTCGAGCACCCCCGCGAGATCGACATGCAGCTGGTGAACGCCCAGCAGGCCCGCCGCATCTTGGACCGGCTTGTGGGTTATCAGATCAGCCCGCTCCTGTGGCGCAGGGTACAGCGGGGTCTATCCGCCGGCAGGGTCCAGTCGGTGGCCCTCCGTATGGTCGTGGAGCGGGAGAAGGATATTCAAGCTTTCGTTCCGGTGGAGTCTTGGACGCTGGAAGCCCAGTTGCATAAAGAGGCGGACCCGGCTGACAAAGCCCATCTGTTTACCGGAGTTTTGCACTCGGAAAAAGGCAAGCGCGTCAGGCTGACCATCCCGAACGAGGATGAAGCCCGCAGCCGCGAATCCGAGCTAAAGGACGCGACCTACGCCGTGGCTGACGTCCGAAAACGGCAGGTGCGTCAACGTCCCACGGCTCCTTTCACCACCAGCACGTTGCAGCAAGAAGCGGGACGTAAGCTGAGGCTCACTCCCACGACAACTATGCGGGTCGCCCAGGAACTTTACGAGGGCCTGCCGCTAGGCGGCGGAGACTCCGGCGGCCTGATTACATACATGCGTACCGACTCGGTGCAGGTAGCTTCTTCGGCCATTCAGGAAGCGCGACAGTACATCACCGAGAAATACGGCAAGGACTACGTCCCGGAGAAGCCGCGAGTCTACACCACGAAGACTAAAGCGGCGCAGGAAGCCCACGAGGCCATCCGGCCGACGTCGATCTTCCGGACGCCTGACTCGCTTAAGTCATATTTATCGAGGACACAGTTGAACCTGTACCGGCTAATCTGGTCGCGGATGCTTGCCAGCCAGATGGCCGAAGCCCGTTCGGAAGCAACAACGGTAGACATAGACGCCACCTGCAAGACTTCGGGCAAAGTGTATTTGTTCCGGGCCACGGGTTCGGTGCTGGTGTTCCCCGGATTCCGGGCCCTGTACCTGGAGAGCAAGGACGACACGGACGACGATTCCTCCCAGGCGTTGCCTGTCCTGGCCACGGATGACCCGCTGGACTGCGAAAAACTGGAGGCCCTTCAACATTTCACCAAGCCGCCTCCTCGCTTTACGGAGGCCACGCTTATCAAGGCAATGGAGGAGAAGGGGATCGGCCGTCCCAGCACCTACGCCCCCACCGTTGGTACGTTAATGAGCCGCCACTACGTGGCCAAGGAGCAGAACCGGCTGACGCCCACCGTGCTAGGCACGACGGTCACGGAATTGCTGCTCCAGTTTTTCACCGGAGTAATGGACCCAGACTTCACCGCCAAGATGGAAGAGGAACTGGACGAGGTGTCCCGAGGCGAGCGGGAATGGGTGCCCATGCTGGGCGAGTTCTACGACCCGTTCCAAAAGGCTCTCCAGACTGCTGAGGAGTCCATGCCCCGGACCAAGGTCGAAGAGGAGACCGACGAGGTCTGCGAGGAATGCGGGCTTCCAATGGTCATCAAGACGGGGAGATTTGGCCGTTTCATGGCCTGCACCGGATTCCCCGATTGCCGTAACACCAAGCAGATATTGAAGCGCACCGGCGTGAATTGCCCCCGGTGCGGCGGCGACTTGGTGGAACGCCGCTCCAGGGGAGGCAGGAGACCTTTCTATGGGTGCTCCCGCTATCCCGAGTGCGACTTCCTGGTCAATCAAATGCCGCTGGGCAATCCATGCCCGGAGTGCAGCGGTCTGATGGTCCAACGGTCCCGAGACCTCGCGGCTTGCACGAACTGCGACTGGAGCGAGCCCCTAGCCGAACAGTCCCAAGAGCAGGTGGCTGTTGGCGGGTGATACCCCAGCCGGCTCAGGCGCGGACACCTCCGCCGCGGAGCGCGAGTCGGAGGGATTGACGCAGTTCGCGGCCATCGCGGGCCGGTTTCCGGCCTATCTGCGGGGCCAACGAGGTCTCTCCGAGAACACGGTCCGCATTTACCTGGACGACTTGCGTTCGTTCCGCGAATATCTTTCGTTACAGGAACTGGGCCTGAAGGACATGGACCGGCAGATGCTCCGGGGCTACCTGGCTTGGCTCGCCACCGAGGCCCGGGGCAAAGAAGGCGGGTACGCCCGGGTTAGCATCGCCCGGAAATTAGCCGCTTTGCGTTCCTTCTATCGCTTCCTTGTGCAAGAAGGGATGTTCAATTCCAGTCCAGTACCCTCGGGCCGCAGCTTCCGGGTCAAGGTAGATAAACCTCTTCCTCCTTTCCTTGGGCAAGGAGAGACCGCCAGGCTTCTGGAAGCTCCGGACGGCGCGACCCTTACCGGCATACGGGACCGGGCGATCCTGGAAGTCCTTTACGGCTGCGGGGTACGGCTGGCGGAGATTCACAGCATCGACCTGCCGCACGTGGACTTCACACGCCGGGAGATCCGTGTACGGGGCAAAGGCTCCAAGGAACGGGTTGTCCTGTTCGGAGACCATGCCGCGGCGGCGCTGAAACACTACATGGAAGAATCGCGCCCAAGACTTTTGGCCAACTCTGAACAAGCCCTCTTCCTCAACCGCTACGGGGCAAGGCTTTCCAGGCGCAGCATGGAGAAGCTGGTCAAGGGCTACGCCGCGCAGGCCGACACACGCGGCGAGGTCCACCCACATACTCTGCGCCACACATTTGCCACCCACATGCTGGAAGGCGGGGCCGACCTGCGGGTCATACAAGAATTGTTGGGCCATTCCAGTCCCAGCACGACCCAGATTTACACGCACGTGACCAAACAGGAAGCATTGGCCTCCTACCTTAGCCACCACCCCAGATCCGTCGCGGGGGAGCTGGCGCGGGCCGACGAGACCACGGTCGAGGCGGACGCCGCTTCTGAGGATGAAGATGCCTAGATTCCTGGTGATGAACGGGCCGAACATCAACATCCTTGGCCGCCGCAACCCTGGCATATACGGGGCGAAAACTCTGGAAGAGGTCAATCAGGAGGCGCTCAAGACCGCGGAGGAGTTGGGCGTCGAGGTAGTGTTTTACCAGTCCAACTTTGAAGGCGCGCTGATCGATTGCATCCAGGAGCACTGGGGGACAATAGACGGCATCATCATCAACCCCGGAGCGCTCACGCACTACGGGTACTCGCTGAAGGACGGCCTCATAGACGCGGGGGTGCCAGTCATAGAAGTACACTTGGGCAATCCGTATGCACGGGAAGACTGGCGTAGGCATTCGGTCATTACAGACATCGCCCGCGGTCAGATTGCGGGGTTCGGTTATAGGGGCTATACTGCGGCCCTGAGCATTCTATCCTCGATCGTGAGAGAGGAAGCAGCGGGATGAGGGCGCGATTGGAGCGCGTGATGGGCGGGCTCGCAGACCAGGAGTTGGATGCTGTTCTCGTCTCTTCGCCTGAGAACCGCCGGTACTTGTCTGGCTTCACCGGCTCCGCGGGCTTCCTTTTGATTGCCGTAGGGCGGGCGCTACTCGCCACTGACGCCCGATACTCTGAGCAGGCTGCGACCGAGTCCCCCGATTGCGAAGTGCAAGAGGTTAGGCGCGGTTGGAATTGGCTCTTGGAGTCCCTGCGAGAGTCCGGTGTCAAGCGTCTCGGCTTTGAAAGCCGTCACATGACGGTGGCCGCCTACAACGATCTCATCGACTCCCTGAAGAGTGACGGGAGCCTTGATCAAGTCTCTCTCCTTCCCGCCACAGCCGTCGCGGAGGAGCAGCGGAGTCTGAAAGACGCCCAGGAGTTGACCCTCCTCCAAAAAGCGATCGACGCCTCGGACGCGGCTATGGAAGCGGTCTGTCCAACGATCACAGATGGCATCAGCGAGAAGGAAATCGCCTGGCGCATGGAAACGGCCATGCGCGAGTTTGAGGCAGACGGGACCAGCTTTGGCACGATTGTCGCCGCCGGACCCAATGGCGCGATGGCCCACCACAGACCTTCGGACCGGATTGTCCTGGCGGGAGAACCCATCGTGATAGACATGGGAGCGCGAGTCGGCGGGTATTGCTCGGACATCACCCGCACTGTGGTTTTTGGCGAGCCCGACGAGACCTTCAGAAAGGTCTACGACATCGTGCTGGGGTCCCAGCTTACGGCTATCAGCACGGTCCGCGCTGGCATGACCGGAGAGGAAGGCGACGGACTATCCCGTACGGTGATCGAAGAGGCCGGGTATGGGGAGAACTTCTCTCACAGCTTGGGTCACGGCGTGGGTCTGGCCGTGCATGAGAGACCGCACCTGGGCCAGAGTTCGTCCGACACCTTGCGGTCAGGGATGGTGTTTACCGTGGAGCCCGGGATTTACATATCCGGTTGGGGCGGAGTGCGAATCGAGGACATCGTCGTATTGAGCGACGACGGCGCAAACCCGCTGAGCAAGGCGTCCAAGTAGTCCGGCGGTTGGCGCACCCGAGTTGTCTTGGAGATAGAGTCTTATGAGCATTAACTTTAGCGACCTGAGCCGAGGCATGGTTATCGAACTGGACGCCCAACCCTGGCAAATCATGGACTACGAGCGCCATAAGATGCAACAGCGCGCCCCGGTGACTCGCATCAAGATGAAAAATCTCATCAATGGCACCGTGGTCGAGCGCACCTTCCAGCGTTACGACACCGAGTTTGCCGTGGCGGACATAGACAACCGCGAGACCCAGTTCCTCTATACCGACGGCCAGTATTATTATTTCCTCGACCAGGAAAGCTTCGACCAGTACGAGTTGAGCAAGGAAGTCCTCGGGAACGCGCTGAATTACCTAAAAGAGCAGATGATGGTTGAAGTGGTGGTCTACAACGGTGCACCCATCAGTATCAGCCTGCCAACCCATGTGGAGCTTGCGGTCACCGACACGCCCCCGGCGTTCCGGGGAGACACCGCCCAGGGTGGAAGCAAGCCGGCGACTTTGGAGACGGGTCTCCGCGTCAACGTGCCCATGTTCATCACCCCCGGCACGATCGTCCGGGTGGACACTCGCAACGGGGCTTACACCGAGCGGGTTAGCTAGGCCGGTGGCAGTCCATTCCGTCAGCCAGGTAACCGCGTACCTCAAGGAGTCCCTGGAGAGTGACCCTCTGCTGGCAGATCTCACGGTGGAGGCGGAGGTCTCAAACCTGAGGGTCTCGGGCGCGGGTCACTCCTACTTCACCCTCAAGGACGATCAGAGCGTGTTGAACTGCGTGATGTTTCGCGGCAGGCCGGGAGCTGAATTGCTGGCCAATGGCGACGCGGTTCTCGCGCACGGGCACATCACGTTCTACGAACCTCGCGGCTCCACGGAATACATGGTGGACATGGCGATGGCCGCCGGCGTGGGAGAGTTGGCCCTGGAGTTGGAACGCCTGACTCTGCGGCTAGAGGCCGAGGGATTGTTTGAGCAGAGCCGGAAGCGCGCTTTACCCCAGTTTCCCCAGGTCATTGGGGTGGTTACTTCCATGGCCGGAGCGGTTTTCCACGATATAGAGAACGTGGTCCGGCGGCGTTACCCTCTGGCTGAGTTGTTGATTGCCCCCTCTCTAGTGCAAGGCGACAACGCCGCGCCGGACATCGTCAACGCCATTGGCCAATTGAACCAAGATGGCCGCGCCGACGTAATCATCGTAGCCCGCGGCGGCGGGTCTCTGGAAGAGCTATGGCCCTTCAACGAAGAGGCTGTTGCCCGCGCTATCTACGCCAGTAGGATTTCGGTGGTCAGCGCGGTGGGCCATGAGACTGACTTCACCATCGCGGACCGGGTTGCGGACCGCCGCGCGCCGACTCCTTCGGCTGCCGCCGAATTGGTCGTCCCGGACCAAGATGAACTGAAACGGCAACTCAGGAGGCTAGAGGACTACCTATTCCGCCATGCCGCCAACGGAGTAGCCGCCAGGAGAAGAGACCTTGCCGATCTGTCGCGGAGGCTGGAACGGAATCTGCCCGACACTTCTTCCCTTCGGCGCAGGGTGGACGACCTCGCCAGGACCTCGGGGGTCGCTTTAATTAACCGCCTAAAGGTAGCAAGGCTGTCCGTCGAAAACCGGGCGGAACGCGTCCGGGCCCTCGATCCCATGGCCACGTTGCGCAGAGGGTATTCGGTGGTCCAGCAAAAGGAGACCGGCAAGGTTGTCACCTCGCCGGAACAGGTTTCGGACGGTGAATCCCTGTCGATCACCGTGTCCGATGGCGACATCCCCGCTACCGTGGGCACAGGCGGCGCGTCCAAGCCGCCACGAAGGACAAGGAAGGCCGCGAAGCAGGCGCCGGGGATGAAGCGCCTGCTGTGAGGGGGGGTGCCGAGATGACTGTCCCAGAGGGCTCAAGCGATTCTCTCGAATCTGCATCGCTTTCGTTCGAGGAAGCTTACGGCCGTCTTAACGAAATGGCCGAATCCCTGGAGGAAGGCGGAGTCAGCCTGTCCGACGCCATCTCCCGGTTTGAAGAAGGAATGGAACTGGTACGGCTCTGCAACCGTTTGTTGGACGAGGCTGAGCTTAGGATCACCAACTTGCGGGACTCTTCCTCAGCTCCCAGTGGGGACATCGAAGACTCCGAGGACGACCTGCCTTTTTAGGGTATTCGGTTCTCGCACCAAGATGAAGGGCCAAGTCCCTCAATCCGCAGGTCCAAGTATATTCGTGAGCACGCTGAACATCGGGTGGTTTTCGACCGGTAACGGTTCCGGTTCCCGTGGGCTGCTTCGTTTCGTGCAAGAGCGGCTGTCCCGGGAAGGTGTCGACGCCAGGATTCAGTTCGTTTTTAGCAACCGGGAAGCCGGAGAAGCTGAGGGCTCTGACGAGTACATGGAGCTTGTCAGAGCGTACGACCTCCCCCTGGTAACCCTCTCATCCACGAAGTTCCGCCGGTCCAGGAGGGGAAGGTTCGCCGACCACCGGGAGGAATTTGACGGCCTGGCGGCTGAAAGGCTCACCGGGTTCCGGCCAGACATCTGCGTGCTGGCGGGTTACATGCTCATCTTTGGGCCCGCAATGTCCCGCCGCCATCAGTTTTTGAACCTGCACCCCGCCTTACCTGACGGTCCCATCGGCACCTGGCAACAGGTGGTCTGGGAGCTGATAGAGACCAGGGCGCGCCGAACGGGCACTATGGTCCACCTGGCAACCGAAGTAGTGGACCGGGGGCCAGTGGTCTCCTACTGCACCGTCCCGCTGACCGGTGATAAGTTCGCCCACCATTGGATCGCGTTGGAGGGACAGGACGTGTCCGGCGTCAAAGAGTCGGAAGGAGAGGACTCTCCTCTATTCCAGGCGATCCGCCAGCGTCAATACGCACAGGAACCTTACCTTCTTTTCGAGACGTTGAGAGCTGTTGCGAACGGCAAGGTATCGCTGGGGGCGCTGAGTCGGCTGCCGCGACAACGTTCAACGGGCGATGGTGAGGACTCGTGGGGGATTTGCCTGGATGAGGAAGTGGGGCGGTTGATGGAGGCTGATGGTCTGGGAGGAGGGGCTTAGGCGGACTGTTGGACTGGTTCCAGGGTCAGGCTGATGGTCTCTCCGGTGTTGGTTATCAGCTGAGGGGTCGTAACGCCCTCTATCGCGTCTCTATCGACAAGGCAGCGGACCACGTTGCCAAGCGATGGAAGGTCATACATCGCGTCCATCAAAGTCTCTTCAATGACGAAGCGTAAACAGCGCGCGCCCGTTTGATGTTCCAGCGCCCGTTCGGCCGCCGCGATGAGGCCGTCTTCGGTGAATTCCAACTCCACGCCGTCCATCCTAAATAGGTACTGGTACTGCTTGATGAGGGCGTTCTTCGGTTGTGTGAGGACCTGGACCAACGCCTCGCGCTCCAGGCAGTCCAGGGCTACGGTAACCGGCAATCTTCCTACGAGTTCCGGGATGAATCCAAAATGGAGGAGGTCTTCCGGTGTGACGTCGTGCAGGGAGTTGGTCTCCTCTCCGTCCTTGGGGCGCGCCGGGGCAAGGAATCCCAGGCTGGGGGATGCGGAGCCGAGACGCCGGGACACGATCTCGTCCAGACCGTCGAACGCGCCGCCGCAGATGAAAAGAATGTTGCGGGTGTTGATCTGGATGGACTCCTTGAGGGTGCTTGCGGCCTCCCTGGGGAGGCACATTGGCGATGCAGCCTTCGATGATCTTAAGGAGTTCTTGCTGAACGCCCTCGCCAGAAACGTCACGTGTGATCGAGCGGTTGACGCCCTCTTTACGGGCGATCTTGTCCAGCTCGTCGATGTAGACGATGCCGTGCTCGGCGCGGGAGACATCCCAATCGGCGGCTTGTATGAGCCTTAGAAGGATGTTCTCGACGTCCTCGCCTACGTAGCCTGATTCGGTGAGAGAGGTTGCGTCGCAAACCGCAAAGGGGACATCGAGGGTCAGGGCCAGGGTCTCCGCCAGCAAGGTTTTGCCGCAACCCGTGGGACCCATCAGCAAAATGTTGGCTTTTTGGAGTTCGACTTCCGACTTGTTCCGGCCGTTCCAGATGCGCTTGAAGTGATTGTAGACCGCGACGCTCAGGATCTTCTTGGCCCGCTCTTGGCCTACCACATAGGTATCGAGGTTGGAATAGATCTCCCTGGGCACGATGGGAGCGCGGGTGTCAGCCACGGGGGCGGGCTGGGGGGTCTCTTCTTCAGCCAGTTGGCCCAGTACGTTAATGCAATCATAGCAGACTGCCGCCCGTCCACGACCGGCCAATACCAAGTTGGACCTTATTTGGGCTTTCTCGCAAAATGAGCACTGCATAGCCCTGGTCCCGTTTCTATTGCCGGCCACCGCTTACCCCCGGACCTGTGATATCCCATTCGAGGCGCCTAATCGACCCATCGCCCACCCAACACATCATTGATTATGGCCTCTCGTCTGACGGAGAGGGCAGGAGAACAGCCTTAGCGCTGTTACGCCGCGCCGCTCCCCACTTGAGGGGCGGCGGCGCGGTTTAGAGCAACCTACGCGCTGGAGGACTGTTCCCCGGAGTCGGACCCGTTGGCCGATGCGCTTCCGCTACCGCCCAGAATCTCATCCACGAGCCCATACTCCACGGCTTGTTCCGCAGTCAAATAGAAGTCCCGGTCGGTATCCCGTGCAATCTTGTCGTAGGTCTGACCGGTGTTGTCGGACAGGATGGTCCTGATCTTGTCCTGCAACCGAATGATTTCCCGCGCCGCGATCTCGATGTCGCTTGCCTGACCCTGGGCCCCACCCATGGGCTGGTGCATGTGGATAGTCGAGTTGGGGAGGGCGTAGCGCTTCCCTTTTTGGCCTCCCGACAGCAGGATGGTGGCCATGCTGGCCGTCATGCCCAGACAGATGGTGGAGACTTCAGGGTTGATCAGTTCCATCGTGTCATATATCGCCAGTCCGGAGCTGATAACCCCACCGGGGCTGTTGATATAGACGCTGATCCCCCTGTCCGGGTCTTCCCGCTCCAGGTAGAGGAGCTGGGCTATTACCAGGTTGGCCATCTGATCGTGAATCTGGGTACCAAGGAAAATGATCCGCTCTTTCAAGAGCAGAGAATAGATATCAAAAGCTCGCTCACCGCGCGGGCTGGTCTCGATCACCATGGGGACCATGCTCTCGGGCACGAACAGCGATGAGTCTTGAGGGTTACTCAGCATTGGTTTCAGCTCCTTGTGGGGGTCCTTCCGTTCCTTCGTCTTCCGTGGACGCCTCGGCAGCAGAAGCCTCCGGGGGTTCGGCCATGCCGGACTCTTCAGCGGCTGGGCTCTCCGATTCCTCGGCATCCCCTGCCATGATCTCCACCAACCGGCGCATGACCTCCCGGTTGCGAAGGGACGCTCTGATATTGTCGCGCATAGGTTCAGTGGAGAGAGTCTGACGCATGGCAGCCTCGGATTCTCCGGCCGTGGACAACATCTGGTCGATCTCTGACTGGACCTCTTCGGTGGAGACCTCGATCTCTTCCACTTCGGCCACCTTTCCCAGTACGAGGTTGGTCTTCAGGCGTTCCTCGGCCCTGGGACGCATCTGCTCCAACCACTGCTCGTCGGTCAGGCCGATGTAGCGCAGATAGGTCTCCATATCCAACCGTTGGTTGCGCAGAGAACGTTCCCGCTCTTCCTGCATTCCCTCCAGTTCCCGGCGGTAGATCAGCTCTGAAGCCTGGATGGTCGCGCTGCTCAACAGTTCCTGGAGTATCTTCTCGTGGTGCTGACGCTCCGCGTTCGCTTCGGCGTCGGATGAGATGCGGCCCCGGAGGTCTTCCCGCAGGGCTTCCAGGCTTTCGTATCCTTCGCCAACGCCCTTGGCGAATTCGTCGTCCAGGTCAGGAAGGTCCTTAGCCTTGATGGAGACTACCTTTACGTGGTAGTGACATGCTTTCCCGGCGTACTCTTCCTGGTGGTGCTCCTCGGGAACATTCAGGGTAAAGTCCTTCTCCTGGCCTTCGGACATACCCTCCAGGTAGATGGAGAAGCCGGGCATGGGGAACTGACCATCTTGTTCCGGTATAAAGTCGATCCCCAGGTCGTTGATGGCCTCTTCGCCGTCGATTGCGCCAGTGACGTCCAGGTTGAGGAGGTCTCCGAACTGTACCGGACGCTCAATGGGCTCCCAAGGGGCGGACTGGACGCGGACCTGCTCGACTACTTCGTCGACCTCTTCCTCGGTGATCTCTACTTCGTCCCGCTCCACGCGCAAGGCGCGGAATTCTCCCAATTCGACCACCGGTTCCAGTGGGACTATGGCCTTGAAGCTGACCGGCTCCATCTCCAGAAGCTCTAATTCGGGTTCGGCGTAAGCCTGGAGTTCCTCGTCCTTCAGGACCGTGTCCAGTGTCTCTGGAATCATGAACTCCAGGGCTTCCTGGAGCAAGCCGATGCGGCCAACATGACTCTCCACGATTGAGCGGGGGGCTTTGCCGCGGCGGAACCCGGGGATTTGTAGTCTGCTTACGACCCTGCGGTAAGACCGCCCGATAAAGGGCTCTTCGTCCTCAAGGTCCATTAAGATATTGAGAGTAACTTCGGTGGGGCTTTCCGAAACCTTGGTGACGATCACCGCAGAATATCTCCGTTCTTGTAAACCGCCGGGCTGGGAGGCCAACACCGGCAAATAGCTTCACAAAATTGCTTTTAGGGCACCACGAAAAGTATAGCATAACCCCTTTGCGTTGGAAACTTTGACTTAGCCCGGCGCCAGGAGCGGTACAGGATGCGGCAGGTGCGGTGAGGACTGGACCCGTGGGGCGAGGCCGCGGACTCCGAGGGCTACTACGACCGGTTTGATTCAAGGGCTTACAAGGGTTTACAAAGGCCTACTTTCCATAAAATCGAGAAAATATTCAAATTAAGTTAATAAATATGTTGACATAAATAACCAGGACTTGATAAGTTGCCTGCATCGAGTTTGGGGACAGAAACAGTAAGGCCCAACCCAACACTCGGGCGCCAGGTGGTGAGGAGATGCGTTGGTTCTCGCGGTGTCGACAGCAGGCGGCGGCCTAAGCGGCCCTGGACCCCAGGATTCAGGAGACCAGGACGGCGTGGGCCAGGATGCCAACCCCCACGTCTTCCACGAACCTGTCCTACTCTCCGAGGTGTTGCAGCATCTGGTCGTGCGGCTGGGTGGTGTGTATGTGGATGCGACCCTCGGAGAGGCGGGACACGCCTCCGCAGTCCTTCGCTACACCTCACCCGGCGGAACTTTGCTGGGTCTCGACCGAGACCCGCGCACCCTCGAAATTGCGGACCAACGCCTGAGCGAATTCGGGCGCAGGTCCACTTCAGTCAGGTCCAGCTATGCCGGTATGGTGGAGGCCGCGAGGAGCCACGGTATTGAGGCCGCCGACGGTGTGCTTATGGACCTGGGCGTCTCCTCCCGGCAGTTGGAATCCCCCGGGTACGGGCTCAGTTTTCAGGCTGACGAACCTCTGGACATGCGCTTCGACCCGGCGGCTCCACTGACGGCCGCCGTCGTTGTCAACACCTTTAGCGAACAGGAGCTTGCGTCGTTGCTGCGGGAAAACGGCGAAGAGCCTCGGGCCAGGCGAATCGCCCGGGCCATCGTCCGGTCCCGGCCCATCGAAAGCACCGCCGCTTTGGCCAGAGTGGTCTTGACCGCCCTCGGGCCTGGAAGGGGGCGGAGGCTCCACCCGGCCACGCGTACCTTCCAGGCTCTTCGCATCACCGTGAACGACGAGCTGAACACATTAAGGGAGGGTCTGGAGGCCGCGGTAGAGCTCTTGACTCCGGGTGGTAGATTGGTGGTCATCAGCTATCACAGCCTCGAAGACCGTATCGTGAAGAACTTTCTAGCCCGGGCCGCGGCCAGTTGCGTTTGCCCTCCGGGCTTCCCCATCTGCGTGTGTGACCACGAGCAGACAATGCGGACCGTGAACCGCCGGATCATCAGACCCTCGCCGGAAGAGGTGAATGCGAATCCCCGAAGCCGCAGCGCCAAAATGCGAGTTTCGGAGCGCCTGTGAGCGGCGCTAGAGAGACCCAATCAGGATGAAAGGATGGTGGGAGGTTGAGTAAAGAAACGTTCTATTCCGCGGTAGACATCGGCAGCAGCAAAGTGTTCTCCGTGGTGGCTAGGATCGGCGCCGAGGGCGAACTGAAGGTCCTTGGGACTGGAATCGTCCCATCGCAAGGCGTTCAGAAAGGCCGGATCGAGAACATCGAGGAAGCACGCGTGGCGGTGAGGGACTCCCTCGAGGAAGCCCAGCGCTATATCGGCCGAGGAATTATGTCAGGAGTGTACGCCGGTGTCAGCGGCAGCCATATTACCTGCCTGAATACCAAAGACGTCCTGGAGAACCCCAGCGACGAGAATGATCTGGACCCGACCCAGGTGGAGAAGCTGCTCCAGTCCGCGGCGCCCCCGACAGGTCCTTCCCAGGAAATTCTACACATGATTCCCATCGGCTACGAGGTGGACGGTCTGACCTCCGTGCGCAACCCCGCCGGACTCCACGCCAGACAGGTCCAGGTTGAGTCCCACGTGGTCATGGGCGATTCCGCCACCCTCATGAACACAGTCAAGGCATTGCAGTCAAACCGGGTCAACGTCCGGAGCCTCGTCCTGTCCTCCCTGGCTTCCGCGGAGTCCACGCTCACCGCCGATGAAAAAGAGATGGGAGCGATTCTGGTTGATATCGGCGGGGGCACAACCGACCTAATCATCTACCGGCAGGGCAACCCATGGTATTCCTCGGTGATACCGGTAGGCGGCAATCAGTTGACCAGGGATTTGGCCGTGGCCATGCGCATCCCCTACTACCTTGCCGAAGAGATCAAGGTCAAGTGGGGTAGCGCGCTGCCTGAGATGATCAAACCCGACGATGAAATGGTGGTTCCCGGATTCCAGGGACAGCCGCGCCGGGTGGTGAAGAGGCGTTCCCTGTGCGAGCCGTTGCAGGAGCGGACGGTGGAGATGTTAAAGATGATCCTGCTGCGAGTACGGCAGGCTGGCCTGAGGCAGATTCCCACCGGGGGGCTTGTGATTACCGGCGGGTGCGCTGAATTGCAGGGGCTTCGCCAATTGACTTTAGACACGGTGGGCGGACCGGTCCGCATTGCTCATCCCATGGGCATATCCGGGCTCCCTGCACAGTTGCAAAAACCCGCCGCATCGGCCGCGGTGGGCCTGTTGCTATGGGGGATCAAGCACCACGGCCAGAAGCGGACATACGGTCACAATGAGCGGAACCGCGGCGGTAAGAGGAGCCTGCGGGAACTGCTGACGGGGCGCAAGAAGGAGGAGCAAAGAGTACCAGTAGGTTAGGGACCAAGACCCGGCGCGCTTTCCGGTGGGGCTCGACAGCCTGCTGGTCACGGAGCCGGGAATGGCCGAAAACCGGCCCAAAGAGGCGGTGGAGGCCCGTGAACCAGACCAGATAAGTGCCGTGGAGGAGGAAGATATGGTATTTGAGAACTCAGCGTCTTGGGAACCGCTCGCGGATTCCACCGATTCTTTGAGCCTAATGCCCGAGGTTGGCGGTGGAGTGCCGCAAATCAAAGTCGTTGGCATCGGGGGAGGTGGCAGCAACGCGGTCAGCCGCATGTTCAAAGAAAAGCTGCCTGTGGTGGAGTATTACGCGGTCAACACCGACTCGCAGCACCTATTCCGGTGCGATGTTCCCCACCGGATCGCCATTGGTTCCAACCTGACTCGCGGCCTGGGCGCCGGGGCACAACCTGACCTTGGCCGGCAGGCTGCCGAGGAGAGCAGGCAGGAGTTGGAGCAGGCCCTAAAAGGTTCCGACATGATATTCCTGGCCGTCGGTATGGGCGGCGGCACTGGCACCGGCGCATCGCCCGTCGTGGCCCAGATCGCCAAGGAGACCGGCGCTTTGACCGTGGGTGTCGTCAGCCGTCCCTTCTCCTTCGAGGCCAACACTCGGCGCAAGAACGCGGAGGAAGGAATCGCCAGGCTCAAGGACCACGTGGACACTCTGATCGTAATTCCCAACGACCGTCTGCTACACATGAACAATCAGTCAGAGCAGACCTTCACCTGGGAAGATGCGCTGCGCACGGCCGACTCGGTATTGCAGCAGGGCATCCAGGCTATCGCAGAGGTGGTGACCGTTCCCGGCGAGATCAACGTTGACTTCGCGGACGTCAAGACCATCCTGAGTAACGCCGGCCCCGCGTGGTTGGCCATCGGAAAGGGCAAGGGGGAAAACCGGGCTGTGGACGCCGCCAAGATGGCGACCAAGAGCCCGTTGTTGGACATTGCCATGGACGGCGCCAAGCGGATCCTGTTCGTCGTCAGCGGCGGTCCTACCCTGAGCCTGAAAGAGGTCCAGGACGCTGCCAACGTGATCCAGGAATTGTCCGATCCAGACGCGAACATTATATTCGGGACCTCCCGGGACCCCAAGCTCGATGACGAAGTGAAGATCACCATGGTCGCCGCGGCCTTCCCGGTGATGCAGGATAGCCAAGGCGCCAGGGAAGCTGAATTAGAACGCTTGCTGCAGGACGTGATACCGGAGAGTGAGGAAGAGCTGGACGTACCCAGCTTCCTGCGCCGGCAATCGTTCAGCAGGAACCGGGGCTTTTTCCGGTAGATACACCGTGGGGAGTAATATTCTCGGAAGCCCAAAAGCACTACTAACCCTACTCTGGCGCAATTAGCAACCTCGGGCGCCGAGAACCCTTTTTGAGGCCGTCCTATATTAGGGCGGCCTCTTCGCTTTGTGTTGTCTTAGGCATATTTGGCATCAACGGCGAATCTACGGACCGGTGGTCTGGGTGCGAAGCCATCGGGCTGGGGGGATGATGGGAATGCCCAATACGGCCAACAATCGGAATGGCGAGGGTGTGGATCAATCTTGTTGACTTGGTTGTCGGGCTGTGCATAGAATTGGTACTACTGGTGGTATACGCATAGGACTTTGGCACATCATGTTGTGTTTTCAAATAAGTCTGGAAAATTTCCCGGAAATGACGTAGAAATTGCGCTGCCCCTACTGCACCGTAGTCGATTCCAAGGTTACCGACTCCCGGGTCGTGGAAAACGGCATTCGCCGTCGCCGCGAATGCCAGGGATGCGGCCTGCGCTTCACGACCTATGAGCGCATTCAGTCCACCTCGCTAATGGTCTCCAAGCGAGACAACCGGCGGGAGGAATTCGACCGCGAGAAGCTGATCGGGGGGATACGCAAAGCCTGCACCAAGCGTCCCATCTCGGCCCGGGCTATCGAAAAGATGGTGGAGGATATCGAAGCCGAACTCCAACACCTGGGCCAGGTCGAAGTACCCACACAGATTCTAGGGACGATGGTGATGGAGCGGCTCAAACAGTTGGACCGGGTGGCGTACATCCGCTGGGCGAGCGTTTACGAGGACTTCCAGAGCATCGAGAGCTTCGAGCAGGCGGTCCAGGATATTCGGGAAGACAATACCCAGCTTCCGCTCATGGATGAAGCTCCTCCTGCCAGGCGGCGCACTCGGCGCAGGGCGCCCGCCGGAGCGACCAACCTTCGGGCCTCCAGGCAGGCCGAGAACGGAGCTAATGAGGCCACTGAGGGAAGCGTGGTGGGAGATGGCGAACCGGATGCGGATGGCCAGGAATAGAGGCGTCCGGGCCTAGATTAGTCTCCCGCCTATCCCCGGATGGCGGGGAGGGACGGGAGGCTGAGGGGGCTTCGGAACGGGTCCAGGTATTTCGGGCTAAACACGCGGACCGAACTGTTGACACTCACGAAACCCCGGTGTATATTCCCCCTACTTTCCCTTGTGTGTAGTTTTAGTGGATATACCATATATAGTATCAACAGGCTCTCCCTGTTTACGAAGGGTGAATTCTACAGCTCAGAGAGGGTGACTGACACCTGAATGGCGCATTACGATGCGGGAAGTGTTAAAACGGTGTCAGAATACCTGCGATAGCAATCCCTTTAGAGAGATGTCCGAGTTATGACCTCCAATGACAGCAGCGTAAGCAGCCAGAAAGCCTCTGCCGTTGCCCGGATTACTTCAGCGTTGCGGCAGGCGGGAGTCACCGGAGATATCGACGCCGAGTCACCCGAATTGACCGAAAACGCCAAGGTGGTGCTCGAACGCCGATACCTCTCCAAGGACCGCGAGGGCAACATCCTGGAGGATGCCGATGGCATGTTCCGCCGCGTCGCCAAGGACCTTTCCCTGGCCGACTTCGAGTACGGCGCGACGGAAGAGGAACGGCAGGCCACCGAGGATGAGTTCTACCATGCAATGCGCCGCCTGGAGGTCTTGCCAAATTCTCCCACACTTATGAACGCGGGGCGGGAGCTACAACAGCTATCGGCCTGCTTCGTGTTGCCAGTCGACGACGCCCTTGACTCCATTTTCGACCGGGTCAAGCAGACCGCGTTGATCCACAAAAGCGGCGGCGGGACCGGATTTTCCTTCAGCCGGTTGCGGCCGTCCGGAGACGTCGTGGGTTCGACCGGAGGAATTGCCAGCGGTCCGGTGAGCTTCATCCGCGCCTTCGACACGGCCACCGACGTGGTAAAACAGGGCGGGACGCGCCGCGGCGCGAATATGGGAATCCTCAACGTTGACCATCCCGACGTGCTGGCTTTTATCGAGTCGAAGAAGGATGGGAAGAACCTCAACAACTTCAACATCTCCGTGGCCGTGACCACCGAGTTCATGGAGCGGTTGAGGGCCAACGAGGACTACGACTTGGTCAATCCCCGCACCGGCGAGGTGACAGGCCAGTTGAACGCCCGCCACGTCTTCGACCAAATCGCCCAGATGGCGTGGCAGACGGGAGACCCCGGCCTGATATTCCTGGACCTGATAAACCGGGACAACCCGAACCCACAGCTAGGCAAGATCGAGAGCACAAATCCGTGCATCACCGGCGAGACGTTGGTCTATACGGATGAAGGGCTGCAACGTGCCCAGGACCTTTGGGCCGGACGCAAGGAATCCCAGGTGGTCGTAGATGGACGGTTCACGGCGGGACGTTTCAAGCAATCGGGACCCGTGATGGCCACCGGGGTCAAGCCGATCAATCGGCTCGTGACCCAGGAGGGTTACGAGGTACGGCTGACCGGCGATCATCGGGTAATGACCAATCGAGGTTGGGTGCCGTCGTCGGAGTTAAAGTCCGGTGACAAGGTCCATCTGCTCAATCAGAAGGGTGGCTTTGGCAGCGGGGGCTCCTCGGAGTTGGGCCAACTCCTGGGCTGGCTGGTCGGCGATGGAACGCTGAGGTCTGACCGAGCAGTGTTGTCGTTCTTCGGCGATGAGAAAGTCGAACTTGCGCCTCAATTTGCCGCCATGATGCAGTCGGCTGTACGCGCCCCTTCTGGCTACCGCCCTGAGTACGAAATCGGCGTCGTAGCGGTCAAGGACCGGGATGAGTCGCGCGTGTCCTCATCGCGTTTCCTGGACCTGGCAGCCCGGCATGGTCTCGTCCCAGGCAACAAGCACATGGTCCCAGAGTCAGTTCTCCAAGGCAGCGAGGAGATGCAGTCCGGGTTCCTTCGAGCCCTCTTCACCGCTGATGGTCACGTTAGCGGAAAGGTGGAGAAGGGTGTCAGCGTACGGCTGACCTCGATCAACCGCTCCTTCTTGGTCGATGTACAACGGGTGCTTCTCAACTTTGCTATCGCCAGCGTAATATACTCGGACCGGCGGGTCGAGGGGCTGCGGTCTCTGCCCGATGGCAAGGGCGGCTATGCCCAATACCACTGTCAGGCCTACCACGACCTGGTAATTAGCAAAGACAACTTGCTCCGGTTCGCCAGCGAGATCGGTTTCATTAGCGAGGCGAAACAATCGGCGCTACTTGCCCGGCTGGCCTCTTATCGCCGCGGACCGCACCAGGAGTCGTTCACCGCAACCTTCAGCGCTTTGATGCCGGAAGGTGAAGAGCAAGTCTATGACTTGACCGAGCCGGAAACCCATTCATTCGTTGCCAACGGGATGGTCGTTCACAACTGTGGTGAACAACCGCTCTTGCCCTATGAGTCATGCAACTTGGCCTCGGTGAACCTGGCGCGTATGGTCCGCTATTCCCAGGAGGACGAAGGTACAGTTGAGATCGACTGGGAGCGGTTGGCCCGCGTGGTCAAGACCACCGTCCACATGCTGGACAACGTAATCGACAGGAACGATTATCCTATCCCCGAGATCGAGGAGATGAGCAAGAAGACCCGGCGCATCGGCCTTGGCGTGATGGGTTTCTCTGACTTGCTGATCCAGCTAGGGATCGGCTACGACTCCGAAGAGGGCGTCGACCTAGCCGAAGAGGTTATGCGCCGGGTGCAGGAGGAGACCCATAGAGCGTCACGCAAGTTGACCGAGGTCCGGGGAAACTTCCCCGCCTGGGACGGCAGCATTTACGGTACGCAGGACCAGCCGGTCTCCATGCGCAACTCCGCCCCCACCACCATCGCTCCCACGGGCACGATTAGCATAATCGCCGGAGCATCCAGCGGTATCGAGCCCCTATTCGCGCTTAGCTACGTGCGCAACGTGATGGACAACACCCGGCTGGTGGAGGCCAACCCCTATTTCGAGGCCGTGGCGAAGGAAGAAGGGATTTACTCGCGGGAATTAATGGAAGAGCTTGCTCAGAAGGGCAGCCTGTCCCGGTTGGACTCCGAATTTGAGATACCCCAGTGGATCAAAGACGTGTTCCGAACTTCCCACGACATTAGCCCGGAATGGCACGTGAGGATGCAAGCGGCCTTCCAGAAGTACACGGACAACTCGGTGTCCAAGACCATCAACTTCCCCCACGAAGCCACGGTTGAGGATGTGGCCACCGCCTACACGCTGGCCCACGAGTTGGGGTGCAAGGGGATTACGGTCTACCGGGACGGGAGCAAAGCCGGGCAGGTGCTCAGCACCGGAGAGACCGGGACCGAGGCCGACGCAACCCCCGACCTCGCGGCCATCTTGGCGGAAGCATTAGAGGCTTCGGGGCCCTACCAGACTCCCCGGGAGAGGCCGCAGGCCATCACCGGAGTTACCGAACGGGTGCGTACCGGGCATGGCAACATGTACGTCACGATCAACTTTGACGAACAGAAGAACCCCTTCGAGGTGTTTGGCAACCTGGGCAAGGCCGGGGGCTGTGACTCGGCCCAATTGGAGGCCATCTCCAGGCTGGTCTCGCTGGCGCTTCGCTCCCGGATCGACCCCAGAGTGGTCATAGAGCAACTTCGGGGGATTACCTGCTGTCCCGCTTGGGATGAGGGCATCCTGGTGCGGTCGGGTCCGGATGCGGTTGCCCTGGCGTTGGAGCGTCACGTCAGCAGCGATGAAGATGTCACGCCGAATTACCCCTCTAACGGGGTGCAGATGAAAATGCTGGGGGGATCAAACCCCGGCGCGAACGGAAATGGGAATGGCTACCACGCGATACAGAAGTGCCCTGATTGCAACGGTCCGGTCGTGTTCCAAGAGGGCTGCATCAAGTGCGTCTCTTGCGGCTGGAACAAGTGTGAGTAGGGCGGTTTTCTTGCGATCCGGAGAAGGCATGCAGGCGCGTGTGGTCGAAGGTGGTGGTTGCTCTGCGATCCAGGCGATTGAGCCTCGTGGGTAACAGGGTATAGCGCCTGCCTGCCCTCCTCCCTGAAGCCCCCGGCTGGCCCCGGGGGCTTCTCCTTTTTGCGTGCTATAATCGCGCCACGCCGCTTTAGTGGCTGATCCTTGTGATTTATTCAAACAGAAGTCAATCCCAATGTCCAGTTCTCAGGAGACGGGAAAAATGGAAGCTAACGACAGACCGGCCATTGCCATAACCATGGGAGACCCATGCGGCATCGGTCCTGAAGTGGTAGTCAAAGCCCTCACGGACCCTCGGGTATATGCCTCCTGCAGGCCGGTGGTGGTGGGTAACACCTACGCGATGGAGCGGGCTGTGGAGCTGACCGGCTCGTCGCTGCGCATCAGCGAGACCGATGATCCATCCGCTGCGGGATTGGACCCGCAAGTCGTCGACGTGCTGGACATCCACAACCTGAACCCGGAGGACATTACGGTTGGCCAGATCAGTCCGGCGTGCGGCAAGGCAGCCATGGAATGGGTGACGCGGGCCGGGGAGTTGGCAGTCGCCGGAGACGTGGCGGGACTAGCCACGGCGCCGTTGAACAAAGAGGCCGCCAGCCTGGCGGGGTATGAGTCCATCGGCCACATGGAACTGCTTCAGGAGCTAACTGGCTCCAAGATCGTGGCTACGATGCTGATGGCCAAGAACCTGCGGGTTGTCCACCTGACTACACACCGCTCTCTTAGGCTGGCGTGTGACTACGTCAAGAAACCGCGCATATTGGACTTTCTGCAATTGACCCATGACAGTTTCATAAAGTGGGGGTTCCCCCATCCCAGAATCGGCGCCGCGGCCCTCAACCCCCACGGCAGCGATGGCGGACTGCTGGGCAACGAGGAAGCGGATGAGATCGCTCCCGCGGTGGCCGAGGCCCGGGAGCGGGGTATCGACGTTACAGGACCCGTGCCCGCGGACTCGATCTTTCACCAGGCAATCGAGGGCAGATACGATGCGGTGCTTGCCATGTTCCACGACCAGGGCCACATACCGGTGAAGGTGTACGGATTCGAGGAAAGCATCACCGCAAATCTGGGGCTGCCGTTTGTGCGCACGTCCGTCGACCATGGCACGGCCTTCGACATCGCCGGGAAGGGCATCGCCAGCGAAGTAAGTATGCTGGAGTCAATCCGTTTAGCCGTTTCGCTGGCCAAAGGCGAAGGCATGTCCGATTTCTGACGTGAGGCGTGGACGATGGCCGGTGCTATGTGGATGGCGGCCGGTGCTATAATGGCGCATCACCGCCGAAAGGCTACTGAGACGAGAATGAAAGGTCGGGGCCGATGAAGCTTGCATTTATAGGCGGAGGCACGATGGCAGAGGCCATCATGCGAGGTGTTATAGATGCCCACGTGGCCGAACCCGGGGACGTGAGTATCGGAGAACCCAGGGCTGAACGGCGGGACTACATGACCGAGCAGTTTGGCGTCGCGGCCCACCAGGACAATCTGGAAGCGGCCCATGATGCCGACCTGGTATTCCTGTCCATCAAGCCACAGGACCTGCACGTGGTATTCGATCAGCTTGGGAGCCGCCTCAGCGGCAACCAGGCCGTGGTCTCTATCGTAGCCGGAGCGAAGATGCAGACCCTGGCAGACGGTATGGCCCATCCGCCTGTCATCCGGGTGATGCCCAATACCCCCGCCCAGATCGGCGCGGGAATGACCATGTGGACCTGCTCCAAGCAGGTGGCGGAGTCGCAACGGGACTTTACCAAGTCTGTGCTGTCTACCATTGGCCAGGAAATCTACGTAGACGACGAGAAATACCTGGACATGGCTACCGCCCTGAGCGCAAGCGGCCCGGCCTACGTTTTCTTGTTTTTGGAGGCGCTGATAGACGCGGGGGTGTATGTGGGACTGCCCAGGGACATGGCCCGAACGATGGCGTTGCAGACCGTCTATGGCAGCACCAAACTCGTGATGGACACCGGCAGGCATCCGGCGGACCTGAAAGACATGGTTGTATCCCCCGGCGGCACGACCGCCGAAGGACTGCAGGCTCTGGAACGGGCCGGCGTTCCCGCCGCCCTAGTCGAGGCTGTCAACGCGGCCTACCTGAAGTCGATAAAGCTCGGCCAGCAGTAGCGGGTTGCCTTGGTAAATATCCTGAACCTGGTAATTACCCTGCTGACGGTAGCTATTTTCACCCGCGCATTGTTGTCCTTCTTGGTGCCCATACTTGGCAATCGTCCCCACCCCTTGGTGGCGAACTTTCAGGCCGTGGTGGTCCAACTTACTGAACCGCTGCTGGCTCCCCTCCGGCGCATTCTTCCAACCGTGGGATCGTTCGACTTGAGCCCTATGGTTGCCCTTATAATTCTCTGGGCGATCAGGGAGATCCTGGTGTCCAGACTATGAACGGGGTTCGATCTCCACTTCGGCATTCGTTGTCCTTCCTACTGAGTCCGGCAGCGCTTGATTCGCAGATCATCCACCGCTATTTTCCATCTCCAGCCGTGAGGTAGCGACCGCGTGGTCCGACGACCCGACCTAGCGGTGGTGGTGGATAGCGGGAGCTGTCTTCCCGGCGCACTGCTGCGCAAATGGGCGATTACCGTGGTCCCTCACCGGCTGGTCCTCGACGGCCACACTTACCGCGACGGAGTGGACATTCAACCGGCGGACTTCTACAAGACGCTTCGGGCTGGCGGATGCACGCCTACGACTTCGGGCCCGACGCCTGGGGATTTCCTGGAAGCTTTTTCCAATGCCGCACAGGGGTGCAAGGATGTGGTATGCCTCACGCCCGCCGCCGGTTTTAGCGTTGCCCACCAGTCGGCGTTGACGGCATGCGGTATGGCGCAGGGTGACCTAGACGATACCAGGATCGAAGTAATCGATAGCGGGACCGCCGCAGGGGGAGAGGGGTTGTTGGCGTTGGCTGCCGCCGACTGGGCCTGCCAGGGGCTAGGAGTTGACGAGGTCTCCCGGAGAGTACATTCGTTGATTCCCCGGATTGACCTGGTCGCGTTCCTTGACACACTGGAGTACCTGGAACGAGGTGGACGAATAGGCAGGGTCCCGGCCTGGGCCGGCGGCCTGCTAAACATCAAGCCCGTCGCCGAATTGAAGATGGGTAAGACGAGTCTTGTCGCTAAGCCCAGAGGGCGGGCCAGAGCCACGGAACGCCTGTTGGCATTCCTCCGGGAACGGGTGGGGGGAAGACCGATTCGGGCCAACGTGATGGAGGCCGACGCCCCCGAGGACGCCGATGGCCTGCTGCACCGAATTCAGGCCGAGTTCGACTGCCAGCAAGCATTCACTAGCCAATTCACCCCAGTGATGGGAGCCCACACGGGTCCCGGGCTGCTCGGAATCGCGTTTCATACAGTGAACGAGGACTCTTGATAGTGAGCGCCAACCGTTTCCGGTATTCATTAACAGGTTTCTCGCGTAGGTAAGAAACATGCAAGATCCCTTGTTCGGCGGTGTCCAACGAGAAACGGCCTCGGAAGTCGCCGCCCCGTTGCGGGAACTATTGGAACGGGACGCGACGGCCAACGGCGCGTTGGCCTGCGGCCACCCTCTGCTGGTCGTGCTTTCGGGCTTGCCGGGGACCGGCAAGTCACATTTCGCCAGGAGTCTGACGGCCCGGCTACCACTGGTCGTCTTGGAGAGTGACCGCCTGCGGCGAACGATGGTCACGAAACCGCGGTACACGCCAGAGGAGCATGGCAGGGTGTTCTCGGCTTGTCATCTACTGATCGAGGAGTTCTTGAGTGAGGGACGCAGGGTGCTTTTCGATGCGACCAACCTGACTGAGAATTTCCGGCAGCCCCTTTACGACATAGCTGAGCGGACTTCATCACCACTGATTGTCGTCCGGTTTACCGCTCCCCAGGGAGTGGTAAGAAAGCGGCTGGAGTCCAGACTGGCGGGGGCCAACCCTGGGGACAACTCTGAAGCGGGTTGGACGGTCTATTGCAAGATGGCGCCGTTTGAACAGCCGATTCCCAGGGGGCACCTGACCGTCGACTCATCGGTTCCGACTTCCTGGGCGTTGGAGCAGATCGTCCGCCGGGCAGTCAAACCGACGAACAGCGATGGCTCCCCCGGGCCCGTTTAACCGCAACCGTAGTTGCCAGGACCGCCGCGAGTCTTTAGAGTAGCGGGAAACTCCTGGCAGGTCCGTCAGAATGGCCGGACAACCCACCACCAGACCTGAAGCCCTCCCCTATTCCGACTTACCCGACAGTTACCATAGGTGGAAATGGCGGGTCCTCCTTTCATTTTGCCTGTTTTACCTGTTCATTTACCTTGGCCGGTTCAGCTTTTGGCCAACCGCGCCACTGGTGCAAGAAGACCTCTCTCTGAGCCACGTGGAAATCGGGTTGATCAACGCCTTTTTGCTCTGGGGGTTCGGCCTGGGGGACATCTGCCATGGTCGGCTAGCTGAGGCGTATGGCCTGCGGCTGTGGGTGCTTTGCGGGGCGGTGCTGACCACGCTCTTTAGCTGGGTCACCAGTTTTGCCAACTCCGCCATCGGTTTCGCCATTCCCTGGGGAATCGCTGGATTCGTCAACGCCGCCTGCTGGAGTCCGGCCATCAGTATGATCTCTCAGTGGTGGCCGCGCCGCGACCGGGGCATGGCGATGGGAATCCTGGGAACGGCCACCGGCGGGGCGATGCTGTTGATGTGGTGGGTGGCGGGTTCCGTGGGAGCCGAGTTCGGTTGGCGGGCGGCCTTTCGATATCCACCGCTAATCATTACCGCATTGGGCGTCCTGTTTTACTTGATGACTCGGGACCGTCCCTCGGATGTCGGGTTACCGGAATACATCGAGGAAGACGAGGTCTCAGCTACCCCGGAAGCAATGGACTCCGCCCGGCTCAAGGGCATGGGTCCCTACAAGGAGCTGTTGTCCAATCCTCGCTTCCACCTCGCTAGCCACGTCAAGGGTCTCGAGAATGTGGTCCGGTATGGGCTGACTACGTGGGTGCCGATCTACTACTTCACCGAGGGCGGCCATTCCATCGAGTCCACCCTGCTAGTCACGTTGCTTCTTCCCCTGGGATACCTGGTTGCGCCCCCGATCTCCGGCCTCATTTCGGACAGGCTCATGGGCAGCCGAAGGAGACCGATGGTAGTCGCCTCCTGCGGTTTGAGCGCCGTCGCGCTGGTGGCCATCGCACTTGCTCCGCCAGCCAATGCGGTACTGGGCGCGTCGCTTCTGTTGCTGGGCGGGGTATCCATGGGGCTGTCGCCAATGTCGGCCCTTGCTGTCGACATCGCGGGGCGGCGAATGTCAGGGACCTCCTCCGGGCTGCTGGACGCGCATGGATACGCCTATGCGGGGCTCCAGGCGATGGTGTTCAGCCTGGTGTTGGACATGAGCGGCAGCCCATGGCCAGTGGTATTCTTGACTATGGCAGTCACCAGGGTTGTGTCTGCCGGGATGATCGCTCGGGTCAGAGTTTAAGACTCGGTTGGTGCACTAAAGCCGTGAAACGGTCCCTGGCAAAATGGCTCAGGCGGGCGACGCTGGCGCTCCTCGCGTTGGCTGGCGGGCTGGCCATCTTCCTCATAGTGACCCCTCAAGGACGGGCAGGCTATCATACCGCCTTCTTCGTGCTGCAAGTCCTGGACCTCGGCGTGAAACCCCAAACATGGTTCACCGCCGAGCCAGTACGGGAGGAGGTGCGCTATTCCCAGGCCGACGGCGAGGGCGTCGCGGACATCTACCGGGTGACCGGCAAGGGAGAGCAGGCGGCAGTCCTGATTTTCCTGGGGGCGAACGCAGCGGGCAGGGATGACAAGGATGTCGTAAACCTTGGCGAGAGTCTGGCTCGCGCGGGATTCGTGACTATGTTCCACTGGTCGCCCACAATGGCGTTGCAGAGCAACATCGACCCCCGTGAGGTCGATAATCTAGTGCACGCTTTCCAATACTTGAGGTCGCGGGAGTACGTGGACTCCGGCAAGGTCGGTATGGGAGGGTTTTGCGTTGGCGCCTCTTTCGCGTTGGTGGCGGCGGCTGACCCTCGTATCCGAAACGAGGTGGTGTTTGTCAACGCGTTTGGCCCCTATTTCGATGCGGCCGATCTGTTGAGGCAGGTGGCGAGCCGGTCCCGATTCTATGAAGGACAGACGGAGCCCTGGCAGCCAGATAGGCTGACCATGTTGGTCGTGGCGAACGAGTTAATCGAGACCATCGAAGACCCCCAGACCAGGGATATGATGGCCAATCGGTACCTTCGGGGCCACCAGGAAAAGCCGGGTGGCCTGGATGCGCTGCCAGCCGACGCCCAAACGGTCCGCCGGATCCTGGACGGCGCGAGTCTCGAAGAAGCGATGACCCTTTACGAGGCTTTGCCTGAGAGTTTCCGGAGCGACATGACGACGGTCTCTCCCAGCACATACGTGGGAGACCTGCGGGCCCGGGTAATGCTTATGCACACCCGGGACGACCACTTGGTGCCGGCGGCGGAATCCCGCCGGATGGCGGACGTGCTGGAGGCCAGGGGGAATTACCGCTACACCGAGGTGCTGGCCTTCGATCACGTCCGTCCCACCAATACGGGGGACCTGTGGTTCGTTGCTAAAGAAGCCTTTAAGCTCTTCAGACACATGTATGATATTATTCGCGAAGCCGTCTAAATGGAGGTGGTTTCTATATGGGATTGGACACGGTTGCGATTCTGAGCCCTGGTGACATGGGCCACGCGGTTGGGGAGTTATTGGGAGAGCGAGGGCTGAGAGTATTGACCTGCCTCGATGGGAGGAGCGAGCGGACGAGGACTTTGTCGGAGAAGGCGGGGATTGTGGACGTTCCCACCATGGAAGATTTGGTCGAACAAAGCCAAATCTTGCTTTCGATAACCGTTTCGGAAGCCGTACCCGCTTTGTGCATGGAGATAGCTTCGGCGGTGCGAGAGACGGGGACCGACCTTCTGTTTGCGGAGTGCAACGCGATCGCCCCCCAGGTGTCCAAGGAGATGGAGCCGATCATAACCGGCTCCGGCGCGAGATACGTGGATGCTTCCATCGTGGGAGGACCGCCGCGCAACGGTTCAAGTCCGCGTTTCTACACGTCCGGAGACCATACGGAGGAGTTGGCGCAGCTCAAGGACTATGGGTTGGACGTCCGCCCGGTGGGACCGGAAGTGGGGCAGGCTTCCGGGGTCAAAATGTGCTATGCGGCGATGACCAAGGGTTCATCCGCCCTGTACGCCCAGCTATTGCTGGCCGCCGAGCTTATGGGGCTTTCGGACCATGTGAAGGAGGAGTTCCGCCACAGTCAATCGGCGGTGATGCAGCGAATGGAGCGGGGAATCCCCGGCATTCCGGCCAGGTCCCGCCGCTGGGTTAGCGAGATGCAGGAAATCGAGGCTACCTTCGCCAACCTTGGCCTGACCCACCATCTTTTCCGGGGCGTCACGGACATGTACCGGTTGATTGGCGGGACGCCGCTTGGGGAAGAGACTCCGGAGTCCAGGGACCGAGAACGGAGTCTCGAAGAGACCATGCAACTCCTGGCGCAATGGGTACAGGGCAACTCCGCCGAGACCTCCCTGTAGTTTCCCGGCAACCCGCTTCGTAGCGAGTCTCCCGCCGCGCCTTACGCCGTATCGACGGTTGCTGGCGGCGTGATGATTCCATAGGCTCTAACGCAAAGAGTCCCGGAGCAATCGTTCCGGGACTCTTTCTTACTGCCGTTTAATACGCCAGCTTGTACGGGCGATTCCGGGATATAGGTCTATGCCTCGGTTTGGGTTGTCTCGCTTCCCTTGACGGTGATGGTGATGTGAGCCATGGAGGTGTCGTCGGGGGCTCCGTGCCAATGATTTTCACCCGCCTGGATTACTACAACGTCGCCCTCGCTTACGGTCCAGGTCTCGGAGTCGTTCGCCACTTTGCCGGTGCCCTCGGTGATGATCAGGATTTGGTCACCGGAGTGAATGTGGAACTTGTTTCTGGAACCCGCGTCGAAGCTGACAATGCCAAAGTTGAAATTGTTGCTGTCTTCCGCTTCCAGGATGCCCTGCCGCCAGACCTGCGTGCCGGTCATCAGGCCGCCGGTCATCTCAGCAGGCGTCTTGGGCACGCTGCCCATCGTGACCTTTTTCATTACGCCCTCCTCGCACCAAAATATTGTGGGTAGGTTGTGGGAATAGGGCGGCAGCCCAGTAAGTGGAAGTCCGTGCCTCTCATGTGGACCTTCACAGGCGGACGCACGCCGTGGGTAATGATAACCCGCCGCGTAGGGCAAGTCCATATCCGGGAGGATGGCGTAATTGTTCAGACTTGATGTGTCCTTCCTACTCCAAGCTCGTTATTCCGGGCTTGACCTGGAATCCAGAAACCTTTGCAACCAGCGACCTTCACTATCATGGGCATTTCTGGATTCCCGCCTGCGGAGACCTTTGCGTAACCCTCCGCGACTCCCGCGAAAGCGAGAATCCATAGTGTGCCCAGATACGGAGGACGCCCTCACCCTAACCCTCTCCCGGAGGGAGAGGGGATTATTCAAAGGTCTCCCTGCGCGGGAATGACGGATTGCGGGGGCGGGACATGATAAGAGGATTATCACAGAGATGACCGATGTGAGATTCAGCCAATCCGCCTCATCGAGTCTGACCAGTCACAGGATGGGGCCAACGTGCCGGGACGGTCGGTGGAACGGGGGAATTAGGTGGGGTGGCTGTTTAGTTCGTCCCTTGCTCTCGCATCGCATCCAGGGATTGAGCGATGGCGCGAGTCAATACGGAAGGACGGTCCTCGTATTCCGGGGTGGGATACCATTCGTAGTCGAAGCTGCGAAGTACGGTCCCGTCGATGCTGCAACGGAGGTTGGACACGACGATCTTGTAGCCGGACGTGCGCGTGGCGTCTTCAGCCAGCATCTCCAGCACAACGTCCGGGCAGTCGTAGACTACAAGAAACCCACCCCGCTTGTTGCCATCGGTGACCCTGGCGCGGAAAACCTGCCCTTCAGATTGAAATTCGACAATCGTGTAGGAACGTTCCTCTACTCCGTAGTCCGGCCAGCCGATATTGATCGCGCCGCCGATTTCCCAGTGATGCATGTGGACCTACCCCGCGATGGCTCTCTGACGCCGCTAGGAGAGGTATGCCGAGGCGGCGTCGCCCCGGTAGTCGGAGAGCAAAGTCTGACGCACCAGCCCCCAACTCTCGGCCATGGAACGCTCCGGCAAGGGGGGCTCGTCAACGTCGCGGAACACCTTGATGATCACGAACACCGGCCCTTCCTGCACCATGACCTCTTCCAGGCCGATGAATAGCTCTTCAACGGTGTCGAATTCGTAGCGTTTGGGGTAACCCGCGCCTTCCGCCATGGCCATTAGGTTCAGGTTGTCCATCCCGCGAATCGGGAGCCCTTCAGTGGAGAGGTGGTTGGCGTCGTCGAACACGAAATGGACCATATTCTGAGGGCGCATCTCGCCGACCGTAGCCAGTCCACCAAGGTCCGTCCTCAGTGTGGCGTCGCAGTCCAACACAAGGACCTTTCGCTCGGGTTGGGCAAGGGCCAAGCCCAGGCCCACCGCCGGGGCCCGGTCCATGCAGTCGGTCAAATCCACGTCCAAATGCCGTTTTTCGGATATGACGTTCCAGTCACGGCATGCGGAGGATGTGGAGACGACGATGGCGTCGTTCCGGTGGAAGTTGATTGCCTTGGTAGCCTCAATCGAGGGAATCACCCGGGTTATCCTCCTTGGTGTTGGCCGGACTCTCCGTGTCGCCGGTCGAAGGACCTTTGCGGGCAAATACCAGGAGCCACATTCCCACAAGAATCAGGGCTCCGCCCACAAGGACCAGAGGGATCTTGGACCCTAAGAACCCCTGGTACAGCGTCCAGAATCCCAGCAATAGGACACCATACGCGGTGAACCTTGCCAGGAGACCCTTGCCCAGCCCTTTTACCATTCCCGCTCCGGCTTCAGCAGGTCCGATATCCAAATATAAAGCTGACCGAGGCGGCTAGCAAGTCATCGCCTCGGTCACAGCCAGTTGCCATCGTCGGGACCGGATTATCAACCAGAGCCTGGACACAGGGCCTGGTAAGAGGGCCTGGCCCGGTCCGGAACGAACCCAGGTTATTCGTTTCCCAGCGCTTTGGGCAGATCCCGGAACGCGGTGAGCACGGACCGGGCCGGCCTTGCCCTGAATTGGACCGGCGTGTTTTCGATCTCTGGAGTGATCGCCAGGCGGACGAAGACCGGTCCTGTCGCAGCCAACGCCTCGTCGATACCAGTGGTGAGGTCTTCGATGTTGTCAAAGTCAAAGGTGGCGGCGTATCCCGCGGCCCTGGCCATGTCGGCCCAGTCCGCCGTGCCCGCTCCGGGCACCGGCTGGCCGCCAGTGACGGCGTACACACCGTTGTCGAAGAGGAAATGGTAGACGTTCTTAGGCGCCTTGCTGGTTAAGGTGATCATTGCTCCCAGGTTCATTAATAAGCTGCCGTCACCGTCCAGCACCATGACCTTCCTCTGCGGCTGGGCTAGGGCCAGTCCCAGGCCAAGGGAGGAGGCCTTACCCATTGCCCCGGAGACGGGAAAGTCCAGGTCCTGATTGGTGGACACGCTGGGCAGCCCGAAGTTCACGTTGTTCGCGTTCATCGTGGCCACGAACACGGAGTCTTCGCGTTTACTGTCAAGGAGTTTAACGGCGTCGGTGTTGTTGATCATTCGTTGATTCTCCCGCGAATCGATTAGGCCCCGAACTCGGTGCCCACCAGGACTGCCACCGGCTTCCGGGTCCGCTCGGCCTCTTCCAGGGCGTTGCTAATGCGGCCGGCATCGTCGTCGGTCTCGATCAGGTAGTAGCTGATACCCCAGGCATGGAGGATATGCTCGATGAATCGGGCAGCCGAGTCGCCGGTAACCCCGTGGCGGCTCCAGCCTCGATATCCGACGAGCATCACCAGAGGTTGATTCACGTCGAGACCCAGCCCTCGGATCGAGTCGCCTGCCTCGAATATTCCGGTGTTCTGGATCAAGACCACGGGCTTCTTGCCGCCGACCCAGAGCCCGGCAGCGATGGCCATGGTCTCGCCTTCGCGGCAGACCGGCACCAGGTCCAAGGTGGGTTCCGACGTGAGCAACTGGTACATGAAATTGGTCTCACTGTCCGGCAACCAAACCACGTGGGTGAAGCTATTCTTCTTTAATTCCTCGATAATAGCGGTTGGATGCAGGACTGCTTCTTGCGTCGTCATGAGGTCTCCTCGCGCGTTCAACTGGGCCATTTAAGTCGCGCCCATTATATTCGCGGCCCAGAATGAGCGTCAACCGGCGATGGTCAGTCCGAAATTCTGCCGCTTTAGGAGGGCGGAGGCGGCCACGTTTTTCAGTAGGAACAGCCAGAATAGGTCTTCACTTTCCAGGTAGAGGTCCACCAAGCTGGCTGCCGTTTGTTCCATGACGACTGCGGCTTGGGGCGTCAGCGGCTCCGGGACGGGAGTGCGGGGTTTCGGAGCCAGCAGGTAGTTGTGCAAAGCGACCAACACGGCTTCCGTCGCCGCCTGGTTGCCCTGCGATATGCTCCGCATCGCGGCTCCGTTGAGGTAATTCGGCAGCCGCGAGACTAGCCACTCTAGCAACTGGAGGTCCTCCGCCACCTGCGCCGGAAGGTTGAACTCCAACTGAGGCTCTCCAACGCGGAAGATATACACGGCGTCCGCGCTTGGTTTGACGGTGGCGTCTTCGAGGCCCGCCGCCTGGTTGGCTGACAGGTACACGGGGATTGCCACCGGCGGATGGGGGCCGGTAATCAGGCCACCAAGGGCGAATAGGAAGTTGGCCCGGGCAAGTGTGACGGCAAGGGGGTCAATGTCGGTCGCCGCGACGCGGTCAAGGACCAATAGCAGGGTGTCAAATTCGTCCAATCCTCGTTCGCGCAGGCCCGCGGAGACCGAGCTAACAGTCCGGAAAATCTCATCGCCGCTGCCGCATTGGCCATGAAATATCCTCTCATTCTGCGGTTCGCGGGGTTGTGGAGGTTGAGGCGTAGCCGGGGGAGATGGGACTACGCACACGCCGCGTTGGTCCGGCGGCTCTCCGATCTGGAAGTACAGCTCGGACCACTGGTCTGGACCCGGAGCGTACACGCGTTGGCGTGACAATTCATCGGATAGGGGAGATAGGACCTCCAGGGATTGATGGGCCAAATCTGGGGATGTCGGCCATGCGAAGTGATCGTGATCGGCGAAGTTGTCTATACCTTGCTGGATGAAAAAGTCTCCCGCCAATGCTTCGTGGAGCTGTTGAATGTTGTGAACTCGAGGGGGCGCGCCTAGAAACCGGCGGACGAAGAGCCGGGAGAGCGCGGCCAGGTAGGTGTGACGAGCGAAAGCAGCTTGATCGCTTTCTTCCAACCGGCCCGCGAGGGAGCGTTGGTAGCGCCATTCCCGATACCGCAGGGCCACCCTGGGCGAGTCGCCGAAACGATGGAGCAGGTCCAACAAGCCTGGATAAACCTGATTATAGGTGTGGCTTTCACGGCCAAAGGCGGAAGCGATGTCGGACCCGGAGGCCACCAGCGCCGCCTAAAACTCGGCGTTCTTGGGAGTGCGGGGGAAGGGAATAACGTCTCTGATGTTCGGCATTCCGGTTGCGAATTGCACGGTGCGTTCAAAGCCCAGACCGAAGCCGGCATGAGGCACGGTGCCGTAACTGCGCAGGTCCAGGTACCACCAGTAGTTTTCTTCGTCGAGTCCGCTTTCCCTCATCCGATCAAGGAGGATATCGCGCCGCTCTTCCCTTTGGCTGCCTCCGATAATCTCGCCGATCCTGGGGACCAAGACGTCCATGGCCCGGACGGTCTCGCCGTCATCGCCGAGGCGCATGTAGAAGGCCTTGATTTCCTTGGGGTAGTCGGTGACGATCACCGGCTTGCCGACGTGCTTTTCCGTTAAGAACCTCTCATGTTCGGATTGGAGGTCCGCGCCCCAATGGACCGGATATTCAAACGTCTCTCCCGACCGCTGCAGGATATTCACGGCCTCGGTGTAGGTCATGCGCTCGAATCTCGAGTCGACTATTCCCTCCAACGTGGATATGACGGTCTTGTCGTACCACTGGTTGAAGAAGGCCAGGTCTTCCGGGCATCGTTTCAGCACGTAGCCGAGGGTGTACTTGAGGAAGTCTTCGGCCAGGTCCGCCAGACCGTCCAACTCGCAGAATGCGACCTCGGGTTCGACCATCCAGAATTCAGCGAGATGGCGTGACGTGTTCGAGTTCTCCGCCCTGAACGTGGGACCGAAGGTATACACGTCGGACAGCGCAAGGGCGAATATCTCGGCTTCCAACTGCCCGCTGACGGTCAGGTACGTTGGCTTCCCAAAGAAGTCTTCACCCGAGTCCACCGCTCCGTCTTTGATTGGAAGCCGCTCCAAGTCCAGGGTTGTGACCCGGAACATGGCGCCCGCGCCTTCAGCGTCGCTGGCGGTGATCATTGGGGACTGGAGGTATAGGAAGCCGCGTTCCTGAAAGAAGCTGTGGATGGCGAATGCAAGGGCGTTTCTCACCCTAGCCATCGCCCCGAAGGTGTTGGTGCGCGGCCTGAGATGGGCGATTTCCCGCAGGAATTCCACGGTGTGGCGTTTCTTCTGCAGGGGGTAGGTTTCGGGGTCGGCCAGCCCCAGGACTTCGAGCGATTTGGCTTGCACCTCGTACCGCTGACCCTTGCCCGGAGACTCGACGAGTACGCCGGACACGGAGACGCTGCAGCCGGCGCTCAGAGACTCTACGACGGAGAAGTTGGAGACCGACTCATCGGTAACGACCTGCAAGTCCTGGAGGGTTGAGCCATCGTTGATCTGTAGGAAGGAAACGTTTCTGGAAGAACGGCGGGTCTTAACCCAGCCCTTTACCAAAACTTCGCCGCCCGCAGACTCGCGCTGGAGGATATCCTTGATCTTAGTGCGCAGCATAGGCCGACCCCTTTATGACCATTCTAGCACCGGCGCCGGTAGCGGCCAAGGCGGGTAGCTGGGCAACAATGTTTCCGTCTGGTCTGTCCAGGCGTCCTAGCCTGCGGGTCTCGCCTGGCGCCAAGAGGTCGCCTGCTCGTAGGCGTAGGCGATGCGCAGCAGCTTCGGCTCGGATAAGTGCGGGCCGATTAGCTGCAAACCAACCGGAAGTCCCTGGGAGAAACCGCACGGGACGGAAATGGCGGGAAGCCCCGCGATGTTTACCGGCAGGGTGCAGACGTCTATCAGGTACATCTCAACCGGGTTATCCGTCTTTGAACCCAAGGGAAATGCCGCGACCGGAGACGTGGGTGTCACCAACGCGTCCACGTGCTGGAATACCTGTTGGAACTCTTGACGGATCAGCGTCCTGACCTGCTGCGCCTTCAGGTAGTAGGCGTCGTAGTAGCCGGCGGACAGAGCGTAGGCGCCCAGCATGATCCGCCGTTTCACCTCCGGGCCAAACCCGTTGCGGCGGGTCTGCTCCATCGCCTCCCACATGTCGTCGGTGTCCTGGAATGAATACCCGTATTTCACACCGTCGTACCGGGCCAGGTTGGCCGAACACTCCGATGGGGCGATGATGTAGTAGCAGGCCAGGGCGTACCGGGTGGTGGGCAGGGAGACAGGTTCCACCGCCGCCCCCAGGCTCTCCAGGGTGTCGATGGCCTTCTGGACTGCCTCTCTAACGCCCGCCTCCATTCCATCCACGAAGTACTCTTCTGGCACTCCCAAACGTATAGCCGACTCGTCTCCGGAGGCGGCAAGTGGGTTGGATGAGACTCCGCCCAGCCCGGACGTCATGTCTGGGACCTGGAGGTTTAGGCACGTGGAGTCCCTGGGGTCGGGCCCGGCGATGGCGTTTAACACCAGGGCGCTGTCGGTGACGTCCTGGGTGATGGGGCCTATCTGGTCCAGGGAGGAGGCGTAGGCGATGAGCCCATAGCGGCTGACGAGCCCGTAGGTGGGTTTGAGGCCAACCGTGCCGCACATGGCTGAAGGCTGACGGATGCTGCCTCCGGTGTCGGACCCCAGCGCATACACCGCTTCCCCGGACGCGACCGCCGCCGCGCCGCCGCCGCTGCTGCCGCCGGGAACCCGCTCCACGTCCCAGGGATTGCGGGTAGGGAAAAAGGCCGAGTTCTCACAGGAAGAGCCCATGCCGAATTCGTCCATGTTGCCCTTGCCGAGTAGCACGGCTCCTTGCTCGAACAACCTGGAGGCGACGGTGGCGTCATACACAGGCACGTAGTCCTCCAGCATTCGGGAGGAACACGACGTCACGACGCCTTTCGTGCAGATAAGGTCCTTTATCTGCATTGGCACTCCGGTTAGAGGCCCGGCGTCTCCCCGGGCTATTCGCCGGTCGGCTTCCGCAGCCTGCCTCCGGGCCAGTTCGGGAGTAACGGTGACGAACGCCTTGATCCGCTCTTCCTGCCGTTGGATTTCCTCCAGGCAAGCTTCGGTTAGCTCAACCGAGCTTAGCTCCCGGCGGGCCAGCCTTCCCGAAGCGTCGTGAATGGTCAAGGGTAGTCCAGGAAGCACACTACTCCTCCAACACCGCTTTGACCCGGATAAAATCGCCTTCCCGGCGTGGCGCATTGCTCAAGGTATCCTCTGACGCCAGGGAGTCATGGGCCTCGTCATCTCTGAGAACGCCATGAAGGTCAACGGCGTGGCCCGTGGGCTGGATGCCTGCCGTATCCAATTCGTCCAGAATCTCAAATTGTTCTAGGATGAGGGAGAGTTGCTGCCGGAACAGCTCGATCTCCTCGTCCGTGAGCCCTATCCGGGCCAACGACGCGATGTGCTCTACCTGTTGGCGGTCGAGGGGCATAACAGACTCCAGGGCTAGTGCATTTGGGAGCCGCCGGACACGCTGATGGCGAGGCCGGTAAGGTAGTCCGACTCCGCCGACGCCAGGAACGCGGCCGTGCGGGCGATGTCGTCACCCACGGCCACCCTGCCCAGCGGGGCCGCCTGGGACCGTTCGCGGATCATCAGAGCCCGGTGCTCTTCCGCCGACTGACCCTCGGGCGCGAGCGCGGCGGCGATGAAGTCGTAACGCTCGGTGTCCACCATTCCGGGGCAGATGGCGTTGACGTTTACTTTATGCGGACCCATCTCCTCGGCGAGGGACTGAGTGAAGCCGATTAGGGCGAACTTTGAAGAGCAGTAGGCCGCGAAGTGGGAGCGGCCTCGCAGTCCGGCCCCGGAGGAGATCACTATTATCTTGCCTCCGCCCCCTCTGTTGATCATGTGCTGGGAGACGGCCTTTGAGACGAGGTAGGTGCCGCGCAGGTTGACCCGGACCACTTCGTCGAAGGCGTCTTCTTCCAGGTCTACGACAAGCACTCTGTCCCGGCCTGGCTGTGACCCGGCGTTGTTCACCAGGATGTCGATGCGCCCGAACCGTTCCAGGGCGGCGTTGACCATTTCGGCCACCTGGGCACTGTCGGATACGTCTGAGTATAGGCCCAGACCTTGCCGGCCCATGTCCTCGATCTCTTCGATCACGCTGGGCAAACCCCTCCATCCAGCCTGGCGGTCTTCCTCGCGCATTCGATCGACGCTTCGTTGGATGTCGGTTACCACCACGTCGGCACCCTCTTGGGCCAACCGGAGGGCGATGGCCCTGCCGATTCCGTGGCGGCCACCCCCTCCGGTAACCACCGCGACTTTACCGTCCAGATCATACATACCGATACTCCACTTCCGGATTAGACTTCCACGCCTTCCCCTGTTCTTCAACGAGCGGGACGGCGAAGGAACATTACCAACATAGATTTTAACACCGACAAGACTGGCGCCGTCATGGGCTGGGGCGGTCAACTAATGACCGTGAATGGGCGTAGGGAGTAGCGCCGGGCCGGGGAGCGAAGACCGATGGGTGTTATTTGTACCAGCTATCTCCGGCGGGGGGCCAGGGGTTTTCGGCGTCCAGCACCTGGGACAACTGGGTGAACACGCCGCGCATGGCCCGAGGGTGCAGCCAGATGCTATTGAAGCCCATGTTGGTGTAGTTCTCGGTTACCCTGGACGACGTGTAGCGCACACCCTGGTCCTTGAGGCGGTCGTCCAAGGCCAGGGAGTCGTTGATTTGGTAGATGGTTAGGTATATCCCCTCCCCGTACCTTTCGAGGAAGCGGGCTGAGGTCGTGTCGTGGCTGGTCGGCTGGGCCAACTCGATGAAAGTGTCCAGGCCAGCCAGGGGGATCACCGCTATTTCAAGGTCGGTGAAACTGATCTGGAACCGCTGGGTGGCCCGCAGTCCGAACATCTCCTCCCAGCGCCCCACTGCCTGGTCCAAGTCTCGGACCAGAATGGCGGACTGCCGTAGCTGGCGAGTCTGGGGATTCCATTCTTTCTTGTACCAATCAGGTCCGGCGGCTGGCCACGGATTCTCTGGATGGTTGACCTCGATGATCTCCAGGAAAGCGCCATTGGCCGAGGAAGGGTGTATGAATGCGGACTTTTGGTCTTCGCTCCGGGTTTCGCCTGTGATCCGCACGCCCATGGACTTGAGGCGGTGGATAAGAAGGTCAAATTCCTTGGTCTCGAAGATAAGCATGTAAGGCGCTTCGCCGCGCCTGGTGAGGAAGCGTCCTCCTGCTGAGTCGGGGGAGGTTGGCTGAAGAAGCTCGACGAACGTCCCACCGCCGGCGGGGAGCGCCATGTTGGTCAAGGAATACTGGGCCAGGTCACCCGAAACAGATGGCTCCATGCCCAGGATATCCCGGTAAAGGCCAGCGGCTCCGGGCAGGTCGTCCACGAGGAAGGCTACTTGCCTCAGCTTGTGAAGCAAAGACCGCTCCTAGTCCTTGGAGGGCAGGGCAACTATGGCTTTGCCGCCAACGTACCGCTCCCCCTCGGTCCCGGTCATTAGAATGTCGCACTCCACCAGGTTTTCGCCGTCCTCTTGCCGCGTGTCCGTGACGGTGGCCGAAACGGTGAGGGTGCGGTGGTGGGGCACGGGCTGGCGAAAGACCAAGTCCAGGTCTCTAACCGCGGCGGGACCCGCCCAGTCGGTAAGCAACCGCGCCATGATGCCCATTGACATAATGCCTGGTACTATGGGCCCCGGAAGGCGGGACTGTTCCGCGATCTCGCGGTCGGTAAAGCGGTTTGGCACCTGGCTCTGCCAAACCGTGCAAAAGGAGACCACGCCGTCGTCGGTGGCCTCGGTCTCAAGGGGGCCGATTTCGTCCCCCAAGTCAACGTCTTCGAAATAGACCAATTCTCCTACTCCTGAAGGGTCTGAGGTTGGCTGGAGAAAATCAGCAGCCAGGGGCGGTCCGGCTCACTCGCGGCGGGCGAAGGACTCTTGGACGTCGGCAACTATCTGACCGTCCTGGTTCCGGAAGGTCGTTTCCCAGACGACGAACACCATGGTGCCGGACCTGCCCGTCTTGGCGTATACGTCCTTCAGATGAGAGGAGGCCGTAAGGGAGTCTCCGGCGACGATGGGCTCACGGTATTGGACCCGCTGACCGGCGTGCATCGACGTTCGGCCAAACTGAAGGTTGATATCCGGCAATTTGACCTTGTTAACCAGGACGGTGCAGAACGTGGGAGGCGCGACCACGTCGCGGTAGCCTTCGGCCTGGGCCGCAGACTCATCAAGGTGAATTTGTCCGGTCTCACCCAGACCGCCGCTGAATCCCTTGATCTGGTCCCTGGAAATCTCGAATGGACCAGCCTTATGTTCTACCCCGTACAGTGACCGGTCGTATTGCAATTCCATTACCATGTGTCTGTTCCCTCGCTTCTTTACGGTGATGCTGGTGGGTGCGGGAAGGACCGGCTCCAGGGATAAAGCCGCCTATTTGGCGGCGTCATCCTTGGTCTGTTCCAACCAGATTGGGTGGAACTGCCCGGACAGCAGGGCTTCCACAAGGTCGCCTTCGCTCGTTATTGTCTGTGGGAAATGGGTAAGGCAGGTGGCTATGTGGCTGGTCAGGTGGGCGTCGCTGCCGCCGATTCCCAGTAAGCCGTGGGAGTCGCACAGCTCCCAGGCCCTCTCGTTTTCCCCCTGTCTACTGCCCCCATTCAGGCGTTCGACGATGTGAACGTCCTCGAACACTTCGCCCTGTTGAATATACTCTGTCAGGCCGATGCCGAACCTGCCCGGATGGGCGGGGATAGCTATGGCTCCGTGCTGCCGCGCCGCCTTCATGAGCTCCCTGGAGTCCATCCTCACGTCGCCGAAGTCGATGTCGTTGGTCAACGGGCCGGTGACGCCGTAGACAAGGAAGTGGCCGTAGCGGGTGTCCAGCTCCGACCCCTTGAGGACCATGACGCCGTATTGCTGGGCCAGGGTGGTGTAGTCGAGGTCGTAGTCGAATTTCCTGTGTTCGGTCAGCACTATGCCGTCTACCGTGTGCCCTCTCTTGCGCAACACCGTGATCCATTTCAGGTATTGCTCCACGGTGGCCCTGGAATCGTCCGAGGACACGGAATGGCTATGCAGATCTAGGTACATGGAAGAGACACTGCCTCCGGGACTGGTGACGTGATTATTGGTCAGGCTCGGAAGCCACCAAGGGGATTTTCCACGCGAAAACCCGGCTCAGAAGCCGCCAAGCACAATAATACGTGCTGGGGATGAATTGATCAACTGCCGCAATGGGTCCCGATGACGCCATCGGATGCTTTTACGCAACCCGGACACATGGCCGGACGTTCGCCTACCGGGACACAAGTCATGATTTGAAGAGTTGGCGGGTGGCCGGCCTACAGATGAACAAACAAAAAGATGGTATGCTCGATTTCCGGAGGCTATTCAAAATGGACAGCGTGTTTATCTACTGGGACAATTCCAACATATTTCACGAAGCCCAGCGTCTTGCGGAAGAGGGAGCCGAAGGCGCGAATGCGCGCTACCGGGTCCGCATAAACTTCGATAATTTGCTGCGATTGGCCAACGCGGACCGGCCAATGGAACGTGCGATAGCTGCAGGCTCGGTGCCCCCTGAACTGCGCCAGCTATGGAACCGAATGGAGAGCAACGGTGTAGAGGTCCAATTGTTCGATCGAGGTAGTCCGGAGCGAGGAGAACAGGAAATGCCGGACCGTTTGCTCCAACTGCGGATGCTGGAAGATGCCTTAGACTTCAATGGGGACCCTGGCATAGTGGTTCTACTGACCGGAGATGGCGCCGGTTACCTCGAAGGAGCGGGTTTTCATAGCACGTTGGAGAGGATGCACCGGCGAGGCTGGCGAGTGGAGATTCTGTCTTGGGCTCACTCTTGCAATCAGCGGATGCGAAGATGGGCGGAAGAGAACGGCGTGTTCGTTGCCTTGGACGAATTTTATGAGGCGATTACGTTCTTGGAACCTTCGAGACCAGGCTTTGAATTCGCGTCAGGACGTGACTCCGCAGTATTGGACCTGTCGTACAGACCCTCTACCTGATTCCAATCCAACCCAGAGATTCTAACCGCCCAAGGCGAGGCCCGCCAACCATTGATTGAACCGGAAACCGAGGGTGACCGGGTCGTCCAACAGCAAGGGCACACGGGCGTTCCCCGGCGCGATCTTCATGTGGATAAAGCAGGGGCCCTGGAATTCCGAGGCCTCCGTCATTGCCTGTTTCAATCCTTCCAGGTCGGACGCACGCCAGGACCGGAGGCCGCAACTCTGGGCGATGTCTGCCAGGTCCAATTTCGTGGAAAAGGTGTACTGGCCGCCCGTGGAGGCGTAGCTCTCGTTGTCCAGGACGATAAGCAAAAAATTCAGCGGCTGAAGGAATCCAACGGTAGTGAGAGCGTTCAGGTTGGTAAGTATCCCGCCGTCGCCCTCAACCCCCACAACCTTCCGTCCGGGCTCGCCTTCCATTCCGAGGGAGAGCCCCAGGACCACCGGGGTCACGATTCCCATGGTGTCGACAATGTAGTAGTGGTTCTCGCGGCGGTCCACGGCGGCCATTTCCCGGCAGGTCGATCCGCAGGTGAGCACCACGGGATCGTCGGGGAACTGCTGAGAGATGAGCGAAAGGGAATCGATTCTGGTGGGCAGCATCTCCAGGGCTCACTCCTTGAGGTTTAAAAACATCACGATGGGGCGGTTGGTCATGTGGGCGTATTCGAAAGCCTGCTCGATGGCTCGCGGCCAGGCGTCGAGGGGCACCCGGTAGTCCAGCACGAAGGCCTTGAGCTTCATGGTCTCAACCATGTCGATAGCGGACTCGGAGAAGTTGAAATTTGCGGCGTTAAACTCGCCGAAACCGCCCCTGCGGACCGCCATTAAGAGCATTGGGGCATGGTAGGCCATCGCGTAGGTGGTCAAGGCGCCTATCGAGTTTCCCAGGCCCGTGTCCTGGTAGAAGAGCACTGCCTTCTTCCCAGTCATGGCCAGACCGGAGGCGATGCCGACCCCCTCCTCCTCTCGCGCCACGGGGAAGGACTGGACACCGGGGTCATCCTCGAAGTGGGAGATAACCGGGGCGCCAAAGCTGTCCGGGACATGGATGAAGTAGTCCAGGCCAATGGACTCCAACCCTTCCACAACAGCGGTGCAAGCGTCTTCAGCGTAGCCCAAGCGTCAGCCTTCCCTATTGGGTTTTAGCGCGTTCAAATACATGTTGACGGAGGGGAGTGCCTGGCAGACCTGTAAGCCGGGTTCTGTACCCACTGCTTTCCAACGCCCTGTTATTTTGGCACATGGCGGCGGGAAGCAGTGGGTGGTGACCATCTATCTAGCCCTCCCGTTGACCTGTGGGGTCAGGGGATCCCACGTGGGTGGAACGATGTTGCCATCGGGGTCGAGCAGCCAACCCGGGGACGGGCCGGGCGCCCATAGTCCCCCTATTCGGCCTTGCTCCAGGTGGGGTTTAGCCGTCGCTGCGTCACCGCAGCCGACCGGACGCTCTTACCGCCCGATTTCACCCTTATCGGCCTCGGCACAGGAGTGCGCGAGGCAGACGGTATGTTTCTGTGCTACTTTCCGTCCCCTCCGGCAGCCTCACGGCTACAGGAGAGTCCTGGGAGTTACCCAGCACCCTGCCCGGCGGAGCCCGGACTTTCCTCCCCGGCGAACCGTGTTACCGGTACACCGCGGCGGCCACCCGGAATGCCTGGCCCTCTCCGACCGGCAATGTAGCACAAGGGTATAGGGGGGTCAAGGAAGCCGTGACACGGAGACCAGTGGTGGACCGGGGGTAGGGGGTAGCTAGCTGAGGAACAGCATCCTGCCACAGGTGCTGCATTGGACGATCTGGCGGCCGCTGCGGACTCGCTGCTGCTGCTGGGTGGGTAGGGACATACGGCATTCCTGGCAGAGCCCTCTTTCGACCTTGGCTACGGCCCGCCCCTTCTTGGCCAGCCGGAGGGCTTCATAGCGTTGCAGGGCCTCGGGTTCCACATCGGCGGCCAGGGCTATGCGCTTAGCCGACCCAGACTCGCGTTCTGAAGAAATTTCTCCCAACTGGGCGCGCAATTCAGTCTGACGCTTCTCCCAATTTGATTGGGTATCGGAAATCCGCTGCCGCAATTCCGAGCACTTGTTGTCAGACTCTTCCATTCGCACGGTCAGTTCCAGGAGGTCTCCATCCTGTTTCTCGAGTTGACCCCGGACACTCTCGGCTTCCTGCTCCAGGATAGGCAGGTCTCTCGGATTTGCCACATCGCCGCCAAAGAGTTGTTGGTCCAGGTGGACCGACCGCTGCCGGAGGGTCTCCACGTCCAATCGATTGGTCTGGTGCAGCCCTTTGAACTCTTCCAGCCGCTGCTCTTCTTCCGAAAGGGCGGACTGCATGGACTCGAACGCAGGCACACGGTCTAATTCCCGCTCCGCCTCCGCCTTCTGGCCGTCGAGACGTTCCAGGTCCAAGTCTACCTCTTGCAGGGAGAAGAGCTGTCTGACTGTGGTCATTCCGCCTACGCTTCGCCACTTTGATGGGTCAAGCTCCAATCGTGATTGTGATTCTAGGAACAGCCGGGGCCCTTGTCAACGTTGTTGAGGGTGGCTTAAGGCCGGATTGCCGAGGACCGGCGGGTGTTGGCCACTGGGCGGCGTACACTTGGCGATGGCCCCCAGGACCAGGACAAGCCTTCCGGACCGTGTCCGGCATCCTGTATAGTGGGCTCCGGACACCCCGTTTTCGACGCCCCGGCGTAAGCGCATCCTGGGAGACTGTGGGAGGGATAGAGGCGGAGACCATGCGCATTTTGCATTTTTCCGACTTGCATATTGGTGTGGAAAACTATGGCCGCACCGATCCGGCAACCGGCCTTTCCACCAGGCTCAACGACTTTCTCCAGTCTTTGGACGAAGTAGTCGAATTCGCTCTGACACGAAGCGTAGACCTGGTGCTACTTGCCGGCGACGCTTACAAGGGGCGTGACCCGTCACAGACTCACCAACGGGAGTTCGCCAGGCGGTTGGCGCGGCTCTCCGCCGCCGGGATTCCCACGTTCCTGGTAGTGGGCAATCATGACTTGCCCAACGCGGTTAGCCGGGCGACGGCGGTGGAGATATTCCCGACGCTGGGAGTGCCCAATATCTACGTTGGCAGTAGCATCGAAACTAACACCATTGCCACAAAGTCGGGTCCTCTGCAGCTTGTGTCAGTGCCCTGGCCCCGGCGCAGCGGCATACTCAGCCGGGAAGAGACGCGGGGTCTCTCGGTGGATGAGGTGCGGGAAGAGGTGCAGCGCCGCATGACCGCCGCGATCATCGAGCGGTGTCAAAACCTGGACCCGGGCATTCCCGCCGTGCTATCGGGCCATGTGACCGTCAACGGCGCGACTGTGGGCACGGAGCGGTCCATGATGTTGGGCAACGACCATGTGCTCATGGGGGGCAACTTGGCCAGACCGGAGTTGGACTACGTGGGGTTGGGCCACATCCACAAGCACCAGGTGCTCCGGTGGGAGCAGCCCATGATGGCCTATTCGGGCAGCTTGCAGCGAGTGGACTTTTCTGAAGAAGCAGACGACAAGGGTTTCTGCGTGATAGACCTGGACCCGGCTGCGCCCCAGGGCCAGCGGTTGATTGACTTCCAGTTCCACCAGTTGGCAGCCCGCCCATTCGTCACGGTGGACGCAAGCATCGAGCCAGGTGACGCCGACCCGACCGCCACGGTGCTCCGTTCAATCGAGTCCAAGGATGTCTCCGGCGCGGTAGTAAGGGTGCGCATTGCCCTGCCGGGAGACGCCGGTCCGCGATTACGAGACGGGGAGATAAGGGACGCCTTGCACGCGGCGCACTACGTGGCGTCCATCAGCAGGGAATCGACCGACGGTCCCCGCCGCACCCGTCTTTCACCGGAGTCGGCCCGGGACCTGGAGCCCATGCAAGCGCTCCGCATGTACCTGGAAAGCCGCGAGATAGATCCACAGCGGCGCGAGAGGATACTGCGCCGCGCGGAGTCTCTGATGGAGCGGGAGATGGCGGGCCCGGACTAGGGTCAGCCGTTTTGAGCCGGGGGAATGATGATGGGCAGGGGTTCAACACCGTCTAGCCCCGGCGGATTGATGGCGTCCAGGGCCTCCAACATGGCGTTCAGGCTGAAGGTGACTTCGGTCAGATCGGGGTCATCGATCTCCAGACCGACCGCATGGCCCATGGCCTTGACTTCATCTTTGGATAGGTCCGGCATGTCGGCCTCCGTGGTTAACTGACGTTGGTTTAGGGACGTTGTTGAGCCGTGGTCCCGCACGGAGTATACTACCAAAAATTTGATCGTAAGAACTTAATGGCGGTCATCCAGGGGCGCGGGCCGCCCAAGAATCCACCTCCGAAATCTGCTTGGAGCGAGCAAAAGATATGGACCTTGGCCCCGAAACTAAGTTCAGCAAATTCCCGGCGACCGTACACATGGGAGACTGGTCGTTCTTCCTCGTCCAGAGCAAAGGCCAGTATAGGCTCTTTTCCAGCATCTGCCCCCACGCTGGCAGCGAGGTTGTGGACTGGGGCAATACGTTCATGTGCCCGAGCCATGGTTGGCGCTTCGAGCAGGACGGTGGGGAGTGCATCAACGGGCCCATGGCCCGCATGATGGCCTACGAAGTGACCGTGAAAGACGGGCACCTTTTCGCCGACGTTCCGCTCGATTAAGTGTTGCCGCATCCGTAGCCTACGGGTCCACAGACCACGTCCGTTACACATTCAAATTATGCCAACGATCCGACCCTAAATCCGGGGGCGAAATTGGAAGAGATAGGACTATTCGAGGCCATGGGCTCCCAGCGCCAGATCACCCGGTTCAAGCCGGACCCGGTGCCCAGGGAAGCCATCGATCAGATCATCGACGCGGCCACCAAGGCGCCCAGCGGCGGCAATAGCCAGCCCTGGGAGTTCGTCGTCGTCACCGACCCGGACAAGATTAGCAAGATCGGGACCATCTACCGCGAGTTGTGGTTGGGTGCCCGGGGCGACACACCGGCCCCTGGAGAGACCTCGGTTTACCGGGCGGCGCGGTACCTGGCCAACCACTTTCACGAGGTCCCGGCGATGATCTTGATCTGCGTCGACCACTCCAGGGGAGGCAACTACACTCCCGGAGAACCCATCGAGCGGGGGAGGCAAGCTTCGTCAATTTGGCTGGCGGTGCAAAACCTCTTCTTGGCCGCCCGGGCTCTAGGGCTTGGCACCCGCATCACCACCACGCATATCCGGCGCGAGGACGAAGTGCGCGAATTGCTGGGTATCCCAGACTACGTGGAAACCGTCTGCCTGACCCCCCTTGGATACCCTAGAGGCAACTTCGGTCCCACTACGCGGCGCCCAGCGTCCGAAGTCACTTCCTACAACCAATGGGGAGACCGCGGCTAAGCCTGGGAATTCATAACGCGGTCCAACCGCCATCGACGATTAACAGGTGGCCGGTCGTGGCGTTGGCGGACGGACTGGCAAGGTAGACCGCCGCCCCTACCAGTTCCTCCGGCTCCATGCGCCGCCCGAGGGGCATGTGGGCTTCCATCTCCAATTCCACCTCCGCCTCTGGACGCGTGTCCGCTTCCTGTAACCCCGGCGTCGTCGTCGGCCCTGGTCCGATGGCGTTCACGGTAATCCCATATTTGATCCATTCCAGGGCCAATACCCGAGTCAGGTTAGCCACGCCTCCTTTGCTGGCGCAGTAGGCCGCCCGGTCGGGACGGGCAACAATGGCCAGTTGCGACGCGATATTGATGATCCGCCCTCCGCCCTGAGAAATCATTTGGCGTGCCGCCGCCTGGGCACAGAAGAACACGCCCTTTAGGTTGGTGTCGAGGACCGCGTCCCAGTCTTCTTCTGTTACTTCCAGCGCGGGTTGCCGTCTGCGAATCCCCGCGTTATTCACCAGGATGTCCAGCCGCCCGAAATTCCGTACCACCTCGCCGATCGTCTCCCGAATGCTGCCGAGGTCCAGGACGTCCAGCGAATAGGAACGGGCGTCGCGGCCGAGAGCCGATATCTCAGATGCGGCTTCCCGAGTTTGGTCTGAACTCGCGGGTATATCGGAGACGGCAACCCGCGCTCCGGCCTGGGCCAGTCCGACGGCCAGGGCCCGGCCAATCCCCCTGGCGGAGCCGGTGACCAACGCAACTTTGCCCTCCAGATTCAACCCTTGATATAACATTTGAGTCTACCTCCATTGGAGATTTCAGAGGAGATTTCTGACCGGCGCAATACTCGTGCGGCGCTCCGTCCGAATTCGCCTGTTGATGTTGCCTCTTTGGGTGTCGCTGTCCATATACAGGTGGTGTCAATGGGCGCTAAGGGTGGGACGAGAAATGGCGGTTAAGCTATCCCCTCACGCCCTACTTGTGCACAACTCTTGGGCAATAGCATATCGTTGCTTGTCCGGTCGCACTAAGGAAAATAGGGTCAGTCCGTAAGAGGACAGAGTATAACTGACTTGAAACAAATGTGTTGACATACTTCTGATCTTAGATTAGACTATGCGCGCTTGCCAATGAACCCTTCAGGGGTCTGGAGATCAAGATTATGTTCTTGTGTATGTGCAAGGGTATCCGGGTCTCTGAGGCCGTCGATGCGGCCAGATCTGGCGCCACTTCTCCTGAGGCCATGATCGAGCATTTCGGCTTCGAAGACGCCGAGTGTTGCGGCCGATGCGCGCGTGACATCGACGCGCTGGTGATCTTGGTTACGGACGAACTCCAAAAGTCCTTGGTGAAGGTCAACGTCAGGGCTGCGGCAGAGCGCGGCTCACCAGCAGTGGCAGTCCCGAGATAGGCAGCTAGTCTACACCACAAACAGACGTCCCTGGTTGGAATAGCCCGGCGATTGACGCGGTCAATTCGGTGGGCTATTATTTTCGCCCGGCCTCGCATGGGCGCTTCGCTGGTCTAGTATCCCAGCCATGGGTCTCCATATAGGAGGGGTTTCATTGAAGGCCAAAGACGGTGTCGTAGAGCGTCTCAACAACATTCTCACCATCGAGCTTACGGCGATTAACCAGTACTTCGTTCAATCGGAAATGTGCAAGAACTGGGGGTTTAACCGTGTTGCGGGCAACCTCCGCTCCAACAGCCTGGAGGAGATGAAGGATGCCCAGGAATTGATTCAGCATATCCTCTACCTGGAAGGAGTGCCCAACCTGCAGCGGATGAACCAGGTGATGGTGGGTGAGTCGGTTTTGGAGAACCTGGAACTGGACCTCCGGGCGGAGATGGGAGCGGTGGAGACCCTGACCGAGGCCATAGCCCACTGTGCCCAGGTGCAAGACTTCACGACTCGCAACATGTTGGAAGAAATGGTGCGCTCAGAAGAGACGCACGTGGATTGGATCGAGACCCAACTTGAGACGATCAAGATAATCGGGATCGACCTCTATCTCAACCAACAGATACACGGGGATTGATAACCTCCGTCTTCGACTCATGGCTGACCTAAGCGCCTGAATCTGCCGTCTCCGTAGCGCGGGGACGGCAGTCTTTTCGCAACTTAAGTTTTACCGAGTATCCGGGCTATCTCCTACCTTTCGTTCTTGCTCCTTTCTCTCGCATTCAACCCCCCGGACGGCTTATCACCCGCGGTCGTAACTGTTCAGACTTGATGTGTCCTTCCTACTCCCAGCCCGTCATTCCGGCCTTGACCCGGAATCCAGAAACTTTTGCAACCAGCAACGGTCACTGTCATTGGCATTTCTGGATTCCCGCCTGCGCGGGAATGACTGGTTGCGCGGGAATGACTGGTTGCGCGGGAATGACTGGTTGCGGCTGAGGGACATCGTTCGAGAATCATCATGGAGATGCCCGATTTGGGATTCAGCCAATCCGCGTCCTCGATTCTGAACAGTTACCTGCGGTCAACTCGCTTGACACCCACAACCGCCAATCCTAAAATGGGGCCGCAGTTTACCCCTGACGGGGAGGCTAGCACAAGCGCCCGACATCACTCGGTTTCCCTGGGCCGCTGGGATCCTATGACGACACAGACGGCCGGCGTGCTACATCACTATCCCCCATTTGCCCCGACGCCCCGGGGCTCTCCTGTTATCAATTCGCCGCTACCCCTGGATTCCCGCCCGTGAATCCCTCTTTGACCGCTGTAGAGGGCATCGAGGTTGGACACTATACCGATCTGACTCACGCCACCGGTTGCACGGTTGCGATTTGCCGCGAGGGGGCAATAGGCGGCGTCGACGTGCGAGGGGGCTCTCCTGGCACCAGAGAGACCGACCTGCTTCGTCCCGCTCACAGGGTCGACCGCGTGCATGCCGTGGTACTGAGCGGAGGGAGCGCATTCGGGCTCGATTCGGCTTCGGGCGTCGTAGGCTATTTGGAAGAGGAAGGGGTCGGTTTCCAGGCAGGACCCGCGCTCGTCCCCATTGTGTCCGCCGCCATCCTGTTCGACCTGGGACTTATTTCCTCGGAAATACGGCCTGGACCGGAGGAAGGCCGCGCCGCTTGCCGGGCTGCCAGCAACGCCCCCGTACCCGATGGCACCGTGGGAGCTGGCGCCGGAGCGACCGTTGCCAAGGTCAGGGGCCGCGAATTTGCCCTAAAATCAGGGATAGGTTCCGCCAGCATACGCCTGCCTCAAGGACCGGTAGTTGCTGCCCTGGTCGCGGTCAACGCCTACGGCGGAGTGGTGGACCACCGGACGGGTCAGGTAATTGCCGGTCCGAGATCAGAAGACGGGTGCGGTATGGCTGACCCGGTGGACTTGTTGCTCGGACAAGTACAGGACGCCCCCGGCGAGAGTATGTCCAACACCACGATCGGTATCGTTGCCACCGATGCCCCTTTGACTAGGGAGGAGGCAAACTACCTCGCCATGTTGAGCCACGACGGGCTAGCCATGACGGTCCGCCCTTGCCATACGATGCGCGACGGCGACACCATGTTTGCCCTGGCAACGGGCCGCCACCTGGGGATATTCGACCTGACCACGCTGGGCGCCGCTGCCGCAGAGGTTACGGCTCGTGCCGTGATTCAGGCCGTGCGGTCGGCAACTGGGCTGGGCGGTGTTCCGGCCATAGGCGAGTTGCCCAATGATTGAACGAGACGCGACGATCGGGTTCATCGGTGCTGGCGTGCTGGGCAAGGGACTAGCGCTGGCCCTGGCGCAACACGGCTACAACGTTGCAGCCGCCAGCAGTCGCAGGCTGGAGTCGGCCCAATGGCTTGCCGACCGGATTCCCGGTTGTCATGCATACGCCACGGGGCAAGAGTTGGCGGACGCCGTAGACCTCGTTTTCATCACAACCCCCGACTCGGCAATTTCCCAGGTAGCGGGCTCAGTGGTTTGGCGTGCTGGCCAGGCTGTCGTCCATTGCTGCGGGGCAGCATCCTCCGAACTACTTGCCTCGGCGGCGGACTCCGGGGCGGTAACCGGAGCTTTCCACCCATTCCAGACATTCGCCGGGCTGGACACTCCCGAGGAGACCGTGCAGCGGTTGTCAGGCGTCACATTCGCGCTTGCCGGTAATGGATGGCTACCCGACTATCTCTCCCGGTTGGCCCATGACTTGGGGGGTCACCCCATTTCCATAGCCGACGCAGACAGGCCTCTGTACCATGCTTCGGCGGTCATGGTATGCGGTTACATGGTCGCCCTGATGCAGGCGGCGGCGGAATTATGGGAAGAAATCGGGTTTTCCCCTGAAGAAGCGATCAAGGCCCTGTACCCGCTATCCCTTGCCACGGTGGAAAACGTAGGCCGCAGCGGTCTGGTTGGGGCCGTTACAGGACCGGTACCGCGAGGGGATACTGAGACAATCCGTTCCCACCTGGAGTCCTTGTTTCAGAGGGCCCCGGACTTGGTCCCGCTATACAGCAGCCTTGTCAGGGCGTCGCTGCCGTTGGGGGCGCGCCGGGGAGTGGGGCCCGACGGCCTCTTGGCCATTGAGGAGTTGATCGATCATTACTCGAGCGCCGGATAATCGCTGGAGGTTGCAGCTATGCCACGGGTAACAGTTCGAGACGTTGCCGAGATGAAGTCCAGCGGGCGGAAGATACCCATGCTGACCGCCTACGATTACACGACGGCCCTGATGGCCGACGCGGCAGAGGTCCCGATACTGCTGGTGGGCGACAGTCTGGGCATGGTGGTTCTGGGCTACGAGTCGACTATCCAGGTGACCATGGAAGACATTCTCCACCACTGCAAGGCGGTGGTGCGCGGCTCGAAAGAAGCCATGATCGTAGCCGATCTCCCATTCATGACCTACCAGGTGGACCCGGCCCAGGCGATGGCCAACGCCGCCCGACTGGTCCAAGAAGGGGGGGCCCAGTCGGTCAAACTGGAAGGCGGAGAATGGATGGCCGAGACGGTTGCCCGGATTGTCCAGTGCGGCATTCCGGTGATGGGTCACATCGGCCTGACCCCTCAGTCTATCAACTCCTTCGGCGGGTACCGCGTCCAGGGGAGGGACCGGCGCGCCGCCGCCCAACTTCTCCAGGATGCAAAGGCGCTGGAAGAGGCGGGAGCGTTTGCCGTTGTCCTTGAGCTGGTGCCAACACAGCTTGCCGGGCTCATTTCCCGGAGGCTGACCATCCCCACCATCGGGATAGGGGCGGGTCCCGAATGCGACGGTCAGGTCCAGGTGCTGCACGACATGCTTGGACTGTTCACCGAGTTCGTTCCCCGCCATGCCAAGCAGTTCGCCACTCTCGCCGAGTCTATGAAAGAGGCGTTCACAGTGTTCAAGCAACAGGTGGAGGATGGGTCCTTTCCCACAAGCCGGCAGAGTTTCAACATGGACGAATCGGTGCTGGAAGAACTGGCTGTCAACCCCTAATTCCATCCGGCGGCGGTCCTTATGCAGGTAATCCGAACGGCCCGGGAGATGGCGGCGGCTTGCCGCGACGCAACCCATCCTCTGGGGTTGGTGCCAACGATGGGCGCGCTCCACGAGGGTCATCTGTCCCTGGTTCGGCAAGCCCGTGGGGAGAACGAGACGTTAGCGGCGACGATCTTCGTCAACCCGACGCAGTTCGGGGCTACAGAAGATCTGTCCACATACCCTCGCCCGCTGGAAGACGACCTGGCCGCGTTGCTCGCCCAAAATGCCGACCTGGTATATGTCCCTCCCGTGGAGGAGGTGTACCCGCCGGGTTTCGACACGTGGGTAGACGTCCCTGGGCTGGGTGACCGTTTGGAGGGGGCGCACCGTCCCGGCCACTTCAGGGGAGTCGCCACCGTTGTTGCCAAGCTATTTGGCCTTATTCGTCCCGACCGGGCGTATTTCGGTCAGAAGGATGGGCAACAAACTGTGGTGATTCGCCGGCTGGCCAGGGACCTGGACCTGGGCGTGGACGTGGTGGTCGCCCCCACAGTGCGAGAGCCGGACGGCCTGGCCCTGAGCAGCAGGAACGTTTATCTGTCTGATGAAGAACGGAACGCCGCGCCTGTCGTGTACCGATCTCTGTGTGAGGCGCGGAGATTGTGGGAGGGTGGCGTTAGGGACGCGGACATGCTGCGTAGTGAAGCGCGGAGGGTATTGGACGCGGAACCCAGGGTGGCACGGATAGATTACGTCAGCGTGGCCGGCGTTGAGACCCTAGAAGAGATGGACACGGTAGATGGGCCAGCGATGGTCTCGGTGGCCGTGCAGATCGGGAGACCCAGACTCATAGACAACATAGTCCTGGGATGACCGGCCTGGACAACTCCCCCTTCGTTAGTCCTGGGTAAGCTCCCTCACTGCCTCGGCGAAGGCGGGCACCACTTGTTCCCAGTCTCCGACCACCCCGTAGCTGGCCTCTTTGAAGATGTTTGCCTCGGAGTCCTTGTTAATCGCCACGATAACTTTCGCCCCGGAGCAACCGGCCAGGTGCTGGCTGGCCCCGGAGATGGCCACGGTGATGTACAGGTCCGGTGTGATAGTCTTGCCGGTGAGTCCCACCTGATAGCTGGAGGGGACCCATCCTGAGTCCACGGCGGCACGGGATGCGCCTACCGCTCCGCCCAGAAGCTTGGCCAATTCCTCCAGGTTGGCGAAGGGTTCAGGACCGCCAAGGCCGCGCCCTCCGGAGACCACTATCTTCGCGTCCTCCAGCTTGATCCCTTCCGCCTCTTCCTGGACTGTGTTGACTACCCGGCTCCTGGCCTGGGAGGAGTCAAGCTCCACGGGGAAAGAGACGACCTCGCCTTGACGCGAGGAATCCGGGTCCAGCGGCTCATAGACCTTGGGCCGTACAGCGGCGATCTGTGGGGTATAGGTGCAGCTAACCACGGCTACCGCGTTTCCGCCGTATACCGGCCGGTTGGCCAGCAGGCTCTTTGACGCGGGGTCGACGGACACTTCGAGGCAGTCTTGGGCCAGGCCGACTCCCAGACGGAACGCCAACCTGGGGGCAAGCTCCCGGCCTTCGTTGGTCCTGCCTATTAGAACGACGCGAGGGGCGACTTCGCGGCACAGAGAATCGAGCGCGGTCAGAGAGAGGTCCACGTTGTAATCGGCGAGCAGCGGATGAGTAACGGCGTAGACTTTGTCCGCTCCGTAGGCGATGGCCTGTTGTGAGGGAACGTCCAAGGTGCTACCCAATAGACTGATGGCCAACTCTTCTCCCAGGTCATCCGCGGCCTTGCGGCCCACGGCCAGCAACTCCCGCGACGTGGGGCTAAGCTCACCACCTATGGAATCACCCAGGACAAGTACGCCAGTCGCCTCGGGCATGGTGCCTCCGTTGGTATGGCTAGATTATCTTGGCTTCGCGCAGTCTCATGGCGAGTTGACGGCCCGCGTCGGCGGCGTCTTCACCTTCGACGATCTCGCACTGCTGCTCACGCACGGGGACGAAGAGGTTGAGAAGCGTCACCCGTGGTTCCAGTTGTCCGGCGTCCATCTCCAGGTCGGCGGCGCTCCAAACGGTGGGGCGCTTGCGTGTGGCGGCCATGATACCTCGCAGGGTCGGGTACCTTGGCTGGCCCAGTTCATTGCTTACCGTAACGAGGGCGGGGAGAGGGGCTTCCACCACCTCGTAGCCGTCGGGCGTGACTCGCTCCACGGACACCTTGTCACCGATTACGTCTACCTTTTTACCCAGCGCGACGGTCGAAATCCCCAGAATCTCGGCCACTCCCAGGGGCACCTGGGCGTTGTCCCAGTCCGACGCCTGGCGACCGCAGATTATCAGGTCAAAACCGCCCAGCTTGTTGATGGCGGTGGTCAGGACCTGGGCGGTGAAGAAGCTATCTATGGTGTTTTGGAAGGAGTCGTCTTGCAGCAGGACCAACTCGTCCGCTCCCATGGAGAGGGGTTTCTTCATTACGTCCAGGGCGAAGGAAGTACCCATAGAAAGCACCGTTATCGTGGCTTCCTGGGAGTCTTTAATCTGGAGGGCAGCCTCTACGGCATTCTCATCGAACCCGTTCACCACCGGGGGAATGTTGGAGGGCGGGACAACCGCTTTGGCGGCGTCGTCGATGCGGAATGCGGCCAGGGGCATCTCCGGGTCAATCACTTGCTTGGCCAGCACGGCGATGTTCACCGGCATAGGGTATCCTCCAGAAAAATGGGGCTGGCTGAGGCCGTGTGAAAGATATCACCAACCCTCTCGACGTGTCAATCAATTCAAGCACGGATGGCGCATTATGCAGGCGCAACCGGAGCGCCCGGCCTGGCTCCGCCAACCGGGGGTCATTCGATTATCGGCCCAATTGTCTGAACCGGGATTCACGGGATCTTGGGATTCGCATGATTTCCAATCATATAAATCCCGGAATCAGAGAAATCACAATTCAGACAAACAATCGAAAGACCCTGTCGCCAACCGGGGTCCGCTCATAATTTCCCCATAATGAATGGTATAATTAATATAGGCAACGGAGGGTATGCCGGAGAGTTTGTGGCGAGATTCAAAACTATCGGGAGACGACACTAGGGATATGAATACGATAAAGACATTCTTCTTCCTCATGGTCCTGACTGGAATCTTGCTGCTGGTCGGCGGACTGATTGGAGGCGAGGCCGGGATCATGATCGCCCTGGTCCTGGCGGTTGCCATGAATTTCGGCGCCTACTGGTTTAGCGACCGGATTGCCCTGGGCATGACCCACGCTTATCCCGTCACTGAGCAGGAAGACCCCGGGCTATATGGCCTGGTGGCGCACCAGGCGGAATTGGCCGGACTTCCGATGCCCAACGTTTACGAGATTGATTCCGACTCCCCCAATGCGTTCGCCACAGGCCGCAGCCCCAAGCACGCGACGGTGGCCGTGACTACTGGAATCAGGCGGACCCTCACCCGCGACGAGTTGGGCGCGGTCCTTGCCCATGTCGGCAACCGGGACACGTTGATCATGGCGGTGGTGGCCACGATAGCCGGCGCGGTCTCCATGCTGGCCTTCATGGCCCAGTTCGCCGCCATCTTTGGTGGGTTCGGCGGAGACCGGGAGAGGGGAGGCAACATCATCAGTTTACTCGTGGTGGCCATCGTCATGCCCATTGCCGCCACGCTGGTCCGGATGGCCATATCCCGGGCAAGGGAGTTTCAGGCCGACGCCACCGGCGCGAGAACCTGCGGTGACCCTTACGCGTTGGCCAGCGCGTTGGAGAAGCTGGAAATGGGCCGCGAGTACCGTCCGATGAAGGTATCCGAGTCGGCGTCCCACCTGTTCATCGTCAATCCATTGAACGCGAGCGCTATGTCGCGGCTCTTCTCGACCCATCCTCCCATCGAGGAACGGGTCAGGCGTCTGCGGGAGATGCGGTCCAGATTCTAGGAGGCCTGTTGCCGGCATCGACCGTACTGTTGCCCGCGGTCCGCGCGGCGGCAGCCCTGGTCTTGGCAACCTTGGTCTGCACCGCGTTTCTCTTGGTAGTCGTAGAGCGGGCGGTGACGGGCAAGCTGTTGAACGACAGATTCTACGCGGACCTTCTCGTCGAGCACAACTCGTACCGCCTTCTCTACGATCGCGTGCTTGTGGATGACAGGGTGCTCCAATTCGTTACCTCGGACCTCTTCCCAGGAACGGAAGAGAGCACGTACTTGGAATGGGTGGGGGTGGCCAGGGACATACTGCCGCCCGACTCCCTGCAACGTCACTCAGAAAACGCATTAGCCCGGGTATCGAATTACATGACCTCGGATGCAAGGGACTTGTGGGTCTATCTGGAATTTAGGCGCGACCTGGAGAGGGTGGGGCCGACCGTACTAAGACTAATCGGCAACCGGATCGACGACTCTCCCATCTCAGTGGACATTGATCCGGACTGTTCCGCAGCCGGTGCCCGAGAATTGGCGGACGAGTTTCACAAAAGGGCCCTTACGTTCGCCGTTGGCAACGTGCCCGGCTCGATTCCATCACTGGACTCCTTGCCCACAAGTTGCCGGGAAGCCGTATTTCTCCTGGTGCATGAAGGCTTGGTCCAGCGGAGGGGCCTCGACTCTCGGTCGGCGGAGTGGATCGCCTCTGACGGACCGGAAATCCGGCGAAAGTTTCTGGCAGGAGACAGCCGGGGCGCGATGAAATCTATCGTTGTGCCTTGGGTCTCGCCCTTCATTGATGACAGCGTGTTCATGCTCCAAGAGGAATTGGACAGTGGTATCACGCTAGAATTGGTAGGGAAACTCGCCCCATACGGCGGGGAACCACTAGCCAGGGACTTACAGCGGGTGATGTCCGAATCTCGCCAGTGGGTCAACCGAGGGACTGGCCTGGCCCGGACGGTGGGTTGGCCGGTTGTAGTCGGCGGCGCCTTCCTGCAGGTCCTCGTCTACTGGCCGCGGATTTTCACCGGTGTCCGGTGGCTGGGGGTGACGTTAATGGTAGCGGGCGGCATCAGCCTATCCGTGGGCAAGTTAGCACCGTCCGTATTGGCGGGCAGAGTCCGCCTTTTGGTGGACATGGCCGCGGGCCGCATCCCCGACTTCCCGACGTCGCTAAATGGGATGATCAGCGAGATCGCTGTCCCATTCGTGAGGGAATTGCCGGTTGTTGACACCACCATGTCAGTGGTCACTCTGGGTGTGGGCACCGTCCTATACACTCTCTCGGTCCTTCCCTGGGCGATGCCCCCGCCCGCTCCAGATCAGGAGTCCTTAAAGTCCTCCACGCAGCGCGGAGTTTCAGAACAGGGCGATGGGGTTGACGGGGGACCCGGTGACGTTTCTGAGCTTCAGAGGCCCCAGGGTTAACATAAACTCGTACCGTCCGCGTTCGCGGCAGGACACGCTCAACTCTTCCAGGTTTGCATTGTCAATCAACCACAACCCCAGGGTCACCAGGCACATGGTATGCAGCGGAGACACTATGGTGGCGTAGTGCCCGGGCCGGACGTCGTTGGAGGTGTCGGTGCCCAGCATCGCTATTCCGCGTTCCTTGAACCATGGAGTGCAGGCGACCTGGCAGGCGGTCATTGGTTCTGATCCGGGAACCGGCCCTGTGTCCAGCCGCTTCCGGTAGTTGCCCGTGCGGACCAAAAGTATGTCTCCCTCTTCCACGCGGACGCCCTCCGCCTGCTCGGCGGCCTCCAAGTCCTCCGGCAGGACCGGGTCGGTGGGGTCCATCCAGTCGACGCCGCGCAGAGCTGGGATGTCCAGCAATACGCCGCGGGTCACGATGCCGTTTGCCGCCGCCGGTTCAATGGAATGGGTCTGCGCCCCTTCCCTGGACGTGATTCTGTTGGCGGGCGCGCCATTGTACATCTTACCGTCCCAGGAGTAGTGGGACAGGGCGTCGATGTGGGTGATCGTCTGGCCGTGGAACACCATCCCAATGAATTCGGCGGCGCCCCGGCGGGTCATCCTTCGTTCTGGCGGGTCGGTGTCCCGGCCCTCGCCGCTGTCAACCATGAAGCGTTGCACCTGGTAGGTAACGTCGGGCGTCATCTCCGAGACTATAGGGCGGGAACAGCTAACGGGCACCCCGTCCCGCACCAGAGCCGCCGCTTGCTTCCGTTTCTCCGGTGTGATCAGGTTCAGGCATCCCAATTGGTCGTCTGCGCCCCAGCGTCCCCAATTGCTGAGGGTGGTCATCCATACTAATACCTGGCCTTCGGATGGAATTTCGCGCGCCATCTAGTGTTCCTCCCTTGTCAAGTCGTCGAGCCCGAAGTGTCCAGCCCATTCTACAACGGTAGCGCCGGGCGTACACTGCCGGGCTTTGGTGAGTGGCCAATGCCAAAACCAGCGATAGAAAAAGGTGAACAAATGACGCAGCGTGACGAAAGCCACTGCTCCGCTGCTTCGAGTAGCGGTTGATGCAACACTACCTTGCCCTCTATAATGGGGTCGGATAACGAACCAGCGAGATATCGGCCCTAAGGCGGCGACAAGGGCCACGCTCGTAGAGGACTCGGGCTCGTGAAAACGCCGCCAAACCGTATATGGGGTACGCCAGCACCATCTAAAAGGAGGGACTGATGGTTGACCAGCTAGCCAGGCCCAAAGATAAGGTAGAAGTTTACTACTTTACCGAACAGCCCTACGGCCACGTGACGAATGAAGACCTCGAGCAGTACGAGTCGGGCCGCCTGGGCTTCCCCAACTCCTACTTTGACCCTGCCAGGGCGAGCGTGCTTTACAACGAATACCACGAACAGTACGCGCTGGCCGACGAGGTGGGGTTCGACGGCATCATGTCCAACGAGCATCACGCCTCGTACTGGTGCATGAAGCCCTCCGTTAACCTCGACGCCGCCGTGATATCGAAGGTGACGAAGAGGGCTAAGATAGCCATTCTGGGGAATGTCATAGCTGTGAATGACCCCATTCGCATGGCAGAAGAGATCGCCATGCTCGACTGCTACTCCGGAGGCAGGATCATTTCCGGATTTGTGCGCGGGACCGCTGTCGAGACGCTACAGGGCGGCATCGCACCGCCTGAAAACCGGGAGCGGTTTGAGGAAGCGCATGACCTGATCATCAAGTGTTGGACCGAGCCCGGCCCGTTCCGCTACGAAGGCAAGTACTACCAATACCGGGTGGTCAACCCGTGGGTTGTTCCGATGCAGAAGCCGCACCCGGACATCTGGTTCCCCGGCACCGGAAGCCCGGAGAGCGTGGTCTGGGCCGCCAGGCATGGACACCCCTACATGAACCTCGGGGCCTTGGTGGACACTACTGAGTGGCTGAAGCAAGTCTACATCGAGACGGCACACGACGTGGGGTACCAGCCCGGCCCTGAGCACTTCGGGTACCTCCTCCGCTGCTTCGTGGCGGACACGGATGAGAAAGCCATCGAAGTCGGCGAGAAGTTCATGTGGACCATTGGGCACCGGCAGAGGGGCCCGATGGAGCACAATGACCCCCCCGGTTACCAGTCCCGCGAGGCTGTCAACGTGAAGGCACAACGCCCCACCGGCAACGTGGCCGGCGGCGGTGGACTGGGTGTTGGCTTTAGCTACCAACAGCTGCAGGACGTGAACAACATAATCGTGGGCAGCCCGGATACCGTGATCAGAAAGCTGACCGAGGTCATCGAGCGCCTGAGCCCAGGTTACCTTCACATCTACGGGAACGAAGGCGACATGGCCCACGCGGACGTCATGCGCTCCATCCAATTGATGGGTGAGGAAGTCATACCCGCGTTGCACGAAATCCAGCTCAAGCCCTACGAGTAGGCGCACCGGCGCATCCGCGGAAACCGAAGAGGCCCCGCTTTTTACAGCGGGGCCTCGTTCTTATCTTGTATTTCTAAGCCCTCTGTTACGGTTTGAACAGAGCCAGGCACTTCTGCGAGTTAAACACGTAGGTCTCGATGTAGTCCAAGATCTCCGGTTTCCGGTCCAACTCGGCCATAGCTCCCGCCAGGCACATCCAGTTGAGCATTTCCTGTTGTCCGGCGTCCTCGATCTGGGCCGTGGAGATCCGCCTCCAGGCGTCGTAGTCCCCGTCCTTCAACTCCTCGAACCGGGCCCGGTCGGACTCGATGTCGGGGTAGAGCAGGTTGTTCTTCTTCACTAGGAAGGCGTGGGACCAACTCGAAGATGCGATGAGCGCAACCCGGTATGGCGAGTCTTTGAGCGCCTTGACGGTGGCCGCGCCCACTTCCATGCAACGCTTGGGGGAAGGACCGGGAGGATCGTCTTCCTTCTCATACTCCACCGCGCCGCCCCGGTTGCGGATCACCTTGCTTCCGTAGCAGTTGACCAGGAACGGAACGACGGGGTAGTCGAAGCCCTTCCGGTCGTAGTCCAGGTACAGCAGAGTGTTGATGATCGCGTGGCCGAGGCCTCCCTGCTCGTGCAAGGGCTTGTAGGCGTAGGCCATGTCGATGCCCTGCTCGATCAGGCCGGACACCAGAGCCTTGGCTCCGGGATGGCCCCTGTAATTGAACGTAGTGTCCGCCGCTTCGCCCCAGACGTTGTCCTTGGGGCTGCCATCCCGGTTCTTCATCGGCTGGCATTCGATATCGTCGTATGCTAGGACGCAGAAGGGGGGGATGATGTCTTCTTTGAAGTTCTCGTATTGGTCATCCCCCCAGATCACCACGAAGTCCGGGTTAAAGGCGTCCAACTCGGCACGCTGTCTGCGGAAGCCGTCGACTAGCCGTTGCCGGTGGATGCGGGACGAGGCCAAACCTTCGTCTTCGCCGTATTCGATCCGCATGGGTTCGGGCCAATTCGCCGGGTTCTTGAGGTCGGCGGGCAGGCTGTCGCTCTTCAAGATGCGTGTGAGCGGGAACCCGCGGTTCTCGTCAGGCCCGATTAGCCCGGGGTAGTGGGTGAGTCCGATCCCGAGAATTTCTCCCATCTTTCGCCTCCATCAAGGCTCGTGCCGCACTCCGCGGGACCCCAACTCACGAGGTGACCCGGGCTGGTGCTACCGGCGCGGCCATCGTGTATCGGTGGGTCTTCTTGTACCAAAGGCCCCTTCCAGTGTCAAGTAAAGGGACTCACCGGTAACTGTTCAGACCTGGTGTATCTTTCTCACCCCCGGCCCGTCATTCCGGGCTTGACCCGGAATCCAGAAACCTTTGCAACCAGCAACGGTCCCTATCATTGGCATTTCTGGATTCCCACGCAGGGAGACCTTTGCGTAACCCTCCGCGACTCCCGGGAAAGCGAGAATCCAGAGTGCGCCCAGATACGGAGCACGCCCTCACCCTTACCCTCTCCCGGAGGGAGAGGGGATTATTCAAAGGTCTCCCTTCGCCGGAATGACGGATTGTGGGGGCGGGACATCGTAAGAGGATTATCACAGAGATGACCGATGTGAGATTCAGCCAATCCGCCTCATCAAATCTGAACACTTACACTCGCCAGCCAGGTTACCGCCGGGATTGATATGTTCTGGCCACTTTCTTTACGAGAAGTGACCTTAAGGCTCATCCATGTGGAATCGCCCGGGGTTAGCCCGACCGGATCTGACCATAGACTCTCTCCGGGTTTACGAGGACGATCACGGCGTCCTGTCTCACCATGGCGACATCGTATTCTTCCCAATCGGGATGTTCATGGTCTCCGCAGGCCCGGAAGACCTCGCGCAGCTCGACCCGCATCTCTTCCTTGTCGGTGTTGCGGTAGTCCTTCAATTCGGCCCCACCCTCGACTACGGCGAAGCTGCGCCAGTCGTCGCCTACGGCCATAACGGTACAGCGGTTGTCCCGCCGCAGGTTTCTCGCTTTCGCCGAGGCGCCTCTGACAATTACGAAGGCGGCCTTTCCCTGGTACGCGCCGCAGACCACGATGCTGCTATGGCCCGCGCCGTTCCGCTGGAATGTGGTAATCACTCCCCGGTGGTTGTTCTTCACGAACTGCTCGTATTCGCTGAATTCCATCTAATACACCTCGGTTCTTAAATCGTCCGCGTAGCCGTCATCCCTTGCGGAAGTTATCGGCGGCGCCTGTACAATGTCCCCCGGCAGTCCCGTCCCAATCAAGCGAAACTTTGGAGAGGAATATGTACCTGATACGGCGAGTATACAAGACCAAACCCGGAGAGGCCCGCCGGGTGGCCAGCCTGGTCCACAAGCAGGTTCAAATCTACCACGACGCCGGGCACCGGGGCGAGTTCCGAGTCGCCTTCAACGGCTATACGCTGCCGGGGGACCAGGACATAGTCGTGCTGGAGTGGACCGACAGCGCGATCCAGTCCCCAATGCGGGCGGGGAACGATATTCCCAGAGAGGCCCTGGAAGTCGGCGGACAGGCCCGGGAGTTTATCGAGAGCCAACGCATAGAGTTCCTGGAGCTGTTGACACCCGACAAGATACAGGGATAATCGCTCACCCCTACTCGAACATGTTCTGGTAATGACGGAGCCAGTCACTGGTGAACACCTCGTCCGGGTCGTACCGCCGTTTTCGCCGCAAGAACTCCGGGAACTGCGGGTATGCCCGCTCCACCTGGTCCTTCCTGGCCCATCTGTGGTAGGTCAGGTAGTAGGAGCCCCCTTCGGCCAGCGCGCAGTCGATCAGGGCCCGGAACTGCGCCTGGCCGCGGGCTACTCCTTCAGGTGAATGCTCGACCAACAGGTTGAAGATAACGCAGGCGTAGTCCTGGGAGGCCCAACGTAGCAGGGTCTCGTTTTCGGCCTCGATTAGCCGGACGGTACCGTACACGAGGTTAGCGTGAGTGGCCAGCACCTGCCTTCTGGCCGCAGTCATGAAATTCACAAAACTGGTCCTGGGTATATACAGCTCGGTAATCATGAGCGACGCATAGGTTTTCCAGCCCATCCTGCGATAGAGCAGGTCCCCGGCTTCGGGCAGATATGGGCTGAATTGCTGGTCATCGGACCAGTACGCCTGCCCGTCGGTCTGAAAGTAGTGGCGGGCGTACTCTTGGTATGCCCGGGCCTTGTCCGTATGGGCCAGCACGTACAGCCTGCTCCAATCCTCGGCGGAGAGACCCACCCGAGACGCGGAATCCGGGTCGCCTCCCTCTTCTGCTGTATAGGTGGACATGATGCCCTCGGCCATGAAGCCAACTGAAGCCTCATCGGTCTTATATTGGAAGTCGCCGTAGGCCGCCCCTCGCCGGGCCTGGTCTTCGAGCGCGGGAATCGCCTCATCCAGGGCAACCTCACGGACGCGCCTGACCAGTTTTTGCCGTTTCTGTAGCCTTAGCTTGATCGAGTCAACGAACCCGAACAGGCCATACCCGCCAACGGCCAACCGGAATAGGTCCCAGCCTTCTTCCCGGCTGCAGAGCTTCCTCGTCCCGTCAGGCCCAGTCAGATAAAAGGCTTCGATGTCCTCCACTATGGGCTTGCGCCCCAGCACGCGGCCATGAATATTGGCGGATAGCGCGCCTCCCAGGGTTAGTTCGTCAGCCCCGGTCTGCTTCTGGATGATCGACAGTTCCGATGTCTCTCCCCGCTGTTGTTCGCGCAGCCACCGGACGAAACCGGGCCAGGTCACCCCGGACTGGACCCAGACTGTCTGGGATTCCCGGTCCAGCGGTCCGATGCCCGAGAGCCGTTCCGAACTCAAGGAGACGCCCGCTTCCAGGAATTGCTGCCCTCCCATAGAATGGAGAGCCCCGGCGGGACAAAGGGATATCCCCCGCTGGCGGGCGTCGACTATGGTGCGCGAGACTTCGACCGGGTCCCGGGGCCGGGCGATGGCCTGCATCTCGGAGGTGTTTAGCCGGGATTGGACGTCGTTTAAGGTAGGCATTGTTATGGTCCAAGAACTCCGATTGGGTGTAGGAGCCCGCCCGCTGTATACTTAAATGTATCACCTACTCCGCGGCGATATTCGTGATTGACTTCCCTTTTTGGATTCTCTATAATTTTAGCTTGCGCGGACTATCACGTAGATATGGCCTCGGCAAGTGGGGCCATGTCAATGTACGTCCGCCAGCCAGGGTTATTGATGCCCCGGTGGCGCAATGGTAGCGCAGTCGACTTGTAATCGACAGGTTAGGGGTTCGAATCCCCTCTGGGGCTCTCCAGAGGGTAGAGACGGTCCCGGCCGAAGAGGGGCGCCACACCTGGACCAGACAATCTAGTGTAACCTGGAGGGGTGGGTGAGTGGTTAAAGCCACCAGACTGTAAATCTGGCGTCCGGAAGGGCTTCGGAGGTTCGAATCCTCCCCCCTCCACTCAACAGAGTAGGACCAAACACAGGGGCCCGACCGTCATTTAGCCCAGATAGCTCAGCGGTAGAGCACGTTCTTGGTAAGAACGGGGTCGGCGGTTCAATCCCGCCTCTGGGCTCCAGAACATACGAGTCCCGGTACTCAAGCTTCCAGTACACACAAAGGAGAAGAGACCCAAATGGCCAAGCAGCGATTCGACCGGTCCAAGCCCCACGTAAACGTGGGAACCATCGGCCACGTGGACCACGGCAAGACTACCCTGACCGCCGCCATTACCAACGTACTGGCCAAGAGGGGCTTGGCCGACATGCGTTCTCTTGAGAGCATCGACAACGCTCCCGAAGAGAAGAGCCGCGGTCTGACCATCGCCATCGCGCACGTGGAGTACGAGACGGAGAACCGTCACTATGCCCACGTGGACTGCCCGGGTCACGCCGACTACATCAAGAACATGATCACAGGCGCCGCCCAGATGGACGGGGCTATCCTCGTCGTGAGCGCTCCCGACGGACCCATGCCCCAGACCAGGGAACATATCCTCCTGGCCCGCCAGGTGGAAGTGCCCCGTATCATCGTCGCGTTGAACAAAGTCGACATGATGGACGACGAGGAACTCTTGGAGCTGGTGGAGTTGGAGGTCCGTGACCTTCTCAACGCCTACGGCTTCCCCGGAGACGATACACCCATCGTCCGTGTCAGCGGGCTTAAGGCGTTGGAAGGCGAAGAGGAATACGAAGACAGCGTGATGGCCCTGATGGCAGCGCTGGACGACTATATTCCGGTGCCGACCAGGATCACCGACCGCCCCTTCCTGATGCCCATCGAGGACGTGTTCGGCATCAAGGGCCGCGGCACCGTCGTAACCGGCAGGGTGGAGCGCGGCTCGCTAAAGCAAGGGGAGCCCGTCGAGATTATCCGGTTTGGCGATGTCCGGGAAACGGTGGCCACCGGCTTGGAGATGTTCCATAAGATGCTCGACACCACTGAGGCTGGCGACGCTGTGGGCGTCCTGCTCCGCGGCGTGGACCGCGACGAAGTGGAGCGGGGTCAGGTGCTGGTGAAGCCCGGGTCCATGCGCCCCTACACCCGCGCCGAGGCCGAAGTCTACGTGCTTAGCCGTGAAGAGGGTGGACGTCACACTCCCTTCTTCAGCGGATACAAGCCCCAGTTTTACATCCGGACCAGCGACATCACCGGCGAGGTGGTGCTGCCCGACGGCGTGGAGATGGTAATGCCTGGTGACAACATCACCTTGATCATCTCGCTGATCACTCCGGTACCCATCGAAGAGCAGATGCGCTTCGCCATCCGCGAGGGTGGCCGCACAGTCGGCTCCGGCGTAATCACCAAGGTATTGGATTAAGAGATGGCTAGAAAGACTGCGGATATTCGCCAGATAATTACCTTGCAGTGCGGCGATTGCAGGGAGCGCAATTACACGAGCGTCAAGAACCGCCGCAACGACCCTCAGCGGATGGAACTGCGCAAGTATTGCCCCCGCTGCCGTGTCCATAAGGCACACCGCGAAGTGAGGTAGCTCCATGGCAAGGGTTTCCACGCGGGGTTCCCGTCCGGCGGCCCCCAGGCTCGTCGGCAGGGTTAGCCCCATCGCGTTCCTGCAGGAGACGGTGTCAGAGCTTAGCAAGGCGGTCTGGCCCAGCCGAGAGGAAACGGCCCGGTTGACCATGGTGGTCATTGCTCTGTCTATTGTCGCCGCCTTCTTCCTGGGTGGACTGGACCAGTTCTTTAGCCAGACATTCAGTCGCTTCGTACTCTGACGTTCCGGCCGCCGTTGGCTTGATTTCAACCCCGGAAGAAGGTTACGCCGCCGTTTGGGCAGGATAACTATGACTATTGATGGACAGCTACAGACTGAGGAAGAGTCCCCCCGGTGGTATATCGTGCATACCTACTCGGGGCAGGAAGACCTGGTTAAGCGTAACCTAGACTTGCGTATCCAAAGCCTGGACATGCAAGACCGGATTTTCGAAGTCCTCGTTCCCACCGAAGACGAGGTAATTTTCAAGGACGGCAAGCGCCGGTCGGAGAAGCGTAAGCTCTTCCCCGGTTACATCCTGGTCCAGATGACGATGGACGATGAAAGCTGGTACGCCGTCCGCAATACACCGGGAGTTACAGGGTTCGTCTCCAGCGAAGACGAGTCCGACAAACGGCCCAAGCCGGTGCCCTTGGAAGATAAACAAATAGATGACATTCTCCGCCAGGTGGAGGCCGGACCCACCCGTATCAAGATCGGGCTGGCCCAGGGCGAGACGGTCCGGATTACCGAAGGGCCGTTCGTCGACTTCATCGGCGCGGTTAACGACGTCGACGAAGCCAAAGGCAAGGTCCGCGTGTTGGTCTCCTTCTTCGGAAGGGAGACCCCCGTAGAATTGGACTTCTTGCAAGTGGAAAGGATCTAGGGGCTTTCAGTGGCAAAAAAGCTAAGGGCAATCATCAAGTTACAATTGGACGCGGGTAAGGCGACGCCCGCTCCGCCCGTCGGCCCCGCATTGGGCGCCCACGGTGTCAACATCATGGGGTTCGTCAAAGAATACAATGCCCGCACGGCCGACCAGGCTGGCACAATTATCCCGGTGCATATCTCCGTGTTCGAGGATAGGTCGTTCACCTTCGTTACCCGCACTCCTCCCGCGTCGGAATTGCTCCGAAAGGCGGCGGGGGTGGACAAGGGAGCGTCGGAGCCCGGACAGGCCAGAGTAGGCACCGTGGACCGGGATTCCCTGCGTGACATAGCGCAGTTGAAGCTGGCCGACCTGAATGCTTCTTCGGTGGACGAGGCGATGAATATCATCGAAGGCACGGCTCGAAGCATGGGCATAGAAGTGGTTGGAGATTAATCGTGGTTAAGCACAGCAGGCGCTACGCCGCAGTCGCCGAGAGGGTGGACCCCGAAGCGACCTACCAGCCGGAAGAAGCCTTGGACCTGGTCAAGGAACTGTCCACCGCCAAGTTCGATGAAACGGTGGAGCTTCACCTTCGTACCGGCGCGGACCCGCGCCACGCGGACCAGATGGTCCGGGGTGTGGCCGCCCTTCCCCACGGGCTAGGCAAGACCGTCCGTGTATTGGTGTTTGCCGATACCGAGGCCGCCGAAATCGCCCGGGAAGCCGGCGCCGACTTCGCCGGTGAGGATGATCTTATCGCCCAGGTAGAAGGCGGTTGGGCTGAGTTCGACGTTGGCCTGGCGGTGCCCCAGGTGATGCCCAAAATCGGTCGCCTGGGCCGGGTGTTGGGACGGCGGGGGCTTATGCCGAACCCGCGCTCCGGGACCATGGTGCAGCCCCAGGACCTTCCCCGCGCGATCCGCGAAGCAAAGGCGGGCAGGTTGGAGTACAGGACCGACCGCACGGCGATCATTCACTGCCCCATCGGCAAAGTTAGCTTTGAGACGCCTCAACTCATGGACAACCTGGCGTCCTTGATGGACTCAATTAACAGGGACAGACCTGCCGCGGTGAAAGGCGCTTTCCTTCGTTCAGCGTACATGACATCGTCCATGGGCCCCAGCGTATCCGTGGATCTGGCCGCGTTGCAAACTCTTGCCGCACCGGAATAAAATCTGATCGTTATCTGATATACTGAATCACAACATCACGCCGAAGACAGCGGGTACCCGGTAATTTGGGACTAAAGGTTGAGCACCGCCCGCTCAGGCGCGACCGTAGCTGAGAGAGTTCTCGGGACGTTCTCGCGCCTTGTATTGGGTGCGAGATTTATTTTTGGGGGATACATTGCCCACACAAGCCAAAGTGGACCGGGTCAACGAGCTCAAGGAGAAACTGGAACGCTGCTCCATCCTGGTGTCCACAGATTACACTGGTCTTCCGGTGAACGAGATCACTGAACTCCGCCGCCAAATGCGGAACGCTTCCATCGAGTTTACCGTGGTCAAGAACAACCTGATGAAGCTTGCTTGCGACGCGGCTGAGCGCCCCTTCGCAAAGGACATCGTGGAAGGGCCGACCGCAGTGGCGTTTGGTTACGACCAGCCGGAAGTGGTGGCAAAGGCCCTGGCCGACTACATCCGGACCAGCCGCTCCGCGCTGGCTATTCGGGGGGCATTACTGGGACAAGACCAGACCCTGGCGGCCGAAGAGGTCGCCAGATTGGCCACTCTCCCTTCCCACTCCCAGCTTGTGTCGCTGCTCCTTGGGCAAATGCAAGCCCCGCTGCAGCGTTTGCTGGGTGTAATGAACGGCCCGTTGCAGAACTTGGGAGGCCTACTCATGGCCCGCATGGAGCAACTCGAGGCCGAACAGTCCGCATCTTAACCAGAACACACCGCGCTAGAGGAGGAGGACTAATGACCAAAGACGAAGTATTGACCGCGATCAAGCAGATGAACGTCCTGGAATTGGCCGATATGGTCAAGGCCCTGGAAGATGAGTTTGGCATCACCGCCGCGGCTCCTGTGGCTGTAGCCGTGGGTCCCGGAGCCGGGGGAGTCCTTGCCGCGGAAGCCGACGCCGAGGAAGAACAGACCGAGTTCGTGGTCAGCATCAAGGAGATCGGCCCCAACAAGGTCAACGTCATTAAGGCGGTCCGTGAAGTTACCTCCCTGGGTCTGCGCGAGGCCAAGGAGCTGGTGGAATCCGCTCCCGCCGCAGTCAAGGAAGGCATCGTCAAGGACGAAGCCGACACCATCAAGGGAAAGTTGGAAGGCGCCGGCGCGGTAGTAGAAATCGCTTAAGTCCCACGGCTTCCCAGCGTCTTGGAGGAGATTCCTTGAGCCGCCGTAAAGACGCGGAACGTTTCGAACGGTTACGTACCCAGAACCCGGACTACGTCGGGTTTCGGGGAGCCAACACGGCTCCGGCTAGGCCAACGCCTGTCATGGAGTCTATTACCTGCTCGGTCTGCAACCGAAAACGGAACGTGGATATCAACACTCTTCCGGCCGACAGGAATGAGTTCGTGTGCTTGAGATGCCAGGAGGACCCGACGACGGTTTCTCCTGGTATCTAGGGCGCGGCAGTCCTGCGGCTGAACCAACACAAACTAAGGGTCCGGCCCGTTTCAGGGGTTCATGTCCCAGAGGCGGTTCGGGCTCTTTCGCGTGATAGAAGGGTGCCGGGTTTGTCTCCACAGACTTTGGTGCGATCTCACAATACCCGCCCCTCTCCCGCTCATTGATGCCGCCAGTCGTGTAAAATGGGCGAAACCTTTTCCAAAACCTGTGACCCTGGGGAGAATGTGCATGGACCTGGAGCTGGAAGGAAAGACCGCAATCGTTACCGGCGCGAGTCGCGGAATCGGTAAGGCCATCGCCAGGGAGCTGGCCCTATGCGGATGTGACGTGGCTATCTGCGCCCGAAACCTGGAAGACCTGGAACTGACCGCGAAGGAGCTGTCTGAGGAGACGGGGCGAAGGGTGGTGGGCATCACCGCTGACACCACCAGCACTCCCGAGGTTGAGGCCATGGTGGCCCAGACAGCCCAGGAATTCGGCCACATCGACATCCTGGTCAACAACGCCGCCGCCCCTGGCGGAATAGCCCGGGGCCCTCTGGAGACCATTTCCGACAACGACGTGCTGAATGACCTTAATACCAAGGTCGTCGGATACCTTCGCTGCGCCCGCGCAGTTGCGCCCCACATGACGGAGAACGGCTGGGGCCGCATAGTCAATATCGGCGGCCTTTCGGCGCGCAACTCCTCGGGCTCCAACGTTAGCGCGGGGGTACGCAATTCCGGACTGGTAAACCTGACCAAGTACCTTGCCCAGGAGCTTGGCGTTTCAGGTATCACCGTCAATCTGATACACCCCGGCGCGACCAGAACCGAGCGCAGCGGTCCCGCTTACGAGGAGCAGGCCCGCCGCGAAGGCATTACGGTCGAAGAAGTCGAAGCCAGGGTGGCGGCAAATAACTCCACCAAGCGCATTGTCGACGCCAGCGAATTGGCCTACGTTGTAGCCTTCTTCGCGTCACCCAGGTCCATCGCGATAAGTGGTGAGGCCATCGCCGCCGGTGGCGGAGCTGGTACGGCAGTCCACCACTAGCCGGACCCTTCCCGGGCTGCTACACACTTGCAGGAGGACACTATGATTAGAGTAACCTTCGCCTACGCAAATGATGAAGGCTCGAACTTCGATTGGGACTACTTCGTCGGGAGCCACCGGGAGATCGTTCATCGGGAGTTGGACTCCCGGGGAATGGTTGGCTTCGAGCAAGACAAAGGCATCTCCGCCACCGACCCCAACGCCCCTCCCCCTTGGGTCGCAATTGCCCACATGACCTTCAACACCGTCGAAGAGGTCCATCAGGCCTTCGTCGAAGCCGGCGGACCGGTGTTGGGGGACCGGAGAAACTATACCGACATAAGGCCCACTATCCAGATCAGCGAAGTGTCCTCCTAGCGGTCAGCCGCGCCTCCCCTTTCCGTCCGGCCCCCACCGGCAGGGCCAACTTTCGGTTGGTTCCCGGTGCGGTCACCTACTGTTCCAGTGACTCTGGTTGAGATGACCAATTCTCACTGTGAGGCCAACTGCCGCCATGCCAAACGCCGCGTCTACGGACGGCCTTGATGAGCTATCCCAACGGCTCGTACGGCAATACTGGAGTTTCTATCCCACGTCAGGGTCTCGCATCGGCAAGCACGAATACGATGGCGCCCTGCCCGACCTCTCCCCGTCCAGTCTTCAACGCCGGGTCCGTGAGCTGAACGAGGGTCTAACCTCGGTCTCAGCCGCCCGTGGAAGTTCGTTGAACGAGGAAGACCGACTCAGCCATAGCCTCCTTGAATTGTTCTTGGAAAGGGAACTATTCAGCCTCACGCAGGCGCGAAACCTGGAAACCAACCCCATGAGACAGGTCGGATACCTGGACGTCAGCGGCTACCTGAACCGGGACTACGCGCCTTTGGTGGACCGTGTGAGGTCGATGACCCGCGTACTCGACCAGGTGCCGGAGTTCCTGGAAGTGCTGGCATCCCATTTAAGCGACGGGATAGGCCGCCCGGTCCTGGATTCCAGCGTGGAGAGCTATTCCGGGATGGCCCGGTTCTACAGACTGGACCTCGGTGAGGCCGGACGAGAAGTTTCCGACCACAGTGTTCGGGCCGAATTCGACCGCGCGAGAGGCCAAGCTACCGCGGCGTTGGAAAAGTTCTCCGCCATGTTGGAACAGCGGCGGGACCGGGCCCCGGAGGAGTTTGCCGTAGGTCGGGGACTCTATTCGTCGATGCTGAAAGCGGGTGAGGCGCTGGATGTTTCTGTTGCGGAATTGATAACTCTAGGTGAGGCGAACTTGGAGGATAATATTCGTGAGTTACGTGAGGTAGCTTCCTTAATCGGTCCGGGACGAGACGTCAGGGAGATCGTAGAGGAGACCGGCGCCCGCCACCCTTCGGCATCCGCTCTAATACCGGAGACCAGGAATATGCTGGAGGATATCCGGCAGTCGGTCATTGACCTGGACTTGATCTCGGTGCCCTCAGAGGACCGCTGCCAGGTTGTTGAGACGCCCACCTACATGCGGTACGCGTTCGCGGCCATGGACAGCGCCGGAGCATTGGAGGAACGGGCCACTGAGTCCTTCTATTACGTGACTCCCGTGGAAGCGGAGTGGACCGCGCAACAGCAGGAGGAGTGGCTGACGAACTTCAACTATGCCACCCTGCGCATTGTGTCCATCCACGAGGTTTACCCAGGACACTTCGTCCACCACCTCCACAACCGCTATGGCAGGACGCTTCCATTGATCAATCGTGTTGCGAGCTCCTATGCGTTCGTCGAAGGGTGGGCCCACTACACGGAAGCGATGATGATCGAGGGCGGTTACGGCAGGGAGCAGCCGGAGTTGCGTTTGACCCAACTTCTGGAAGCGCTGGTGCGGAACTGCCGTTACATGTGTTCCCTGGGAATGCACACCCAGGGCATGACGCTGGACGAAGCAACGAGCTACTTCATGGACAAGGCGTTTATGGCGGAGCATCCGGCGCGCCGGGAAGCGCTTCGGGGCACCTTTGATCCCGGCTACCTGAACTACACCCTGGGAAAGCTGATGATACTGAAGCTGAGGGAGGACTACCGCCTGGAACAGGGAAGCGGCTTCTCGCTAAAGGAGTTCCACGACCGATTGTTGTCCTATGGGGCTCCGGCCTTGCCCCTGTTGCGGCGGGCGATGTTGCGGGACCCATTGGGGTCTCCGGTCTAGGACCGGTCCGAAGGTTCCGGCGTCCTGGGCTCGGTGCGGAACGTCACCTCGCGGAACGCCTCCGCGTATGAGTAGTCCTGTTCCGCCGCGGCTTCCCGCGCGGTGTCTTTGACGAACGCCTCCACCTCTTCGCGGGAGCGTCCAAACATCTGACTCTGATGGACCATGACCGCCTTGACCTTGGCGTCCAGGGACGCTTCGATGTCGTACCAGGCGTTGGGTGACTCGGCTCCCCAGAAGAGTACGGCGCCGGTCTTATGGGGTTCCAGCCCTTCGTCTCTCCATAGTTCGACGAAGTGGAGATGGTCCCTCGAATAGGGGAACACGGCATCCAGGGCCACCTGTCCGGCCACCCGGTTGTCCCGATGCCAGGCCAGGTTCTTGCGGTAGGGCTCCGGGCAAAGGACGACGTCGGGTCTAACCCGCCGGACTTGCCTAACCAACTCCCGCCTGAAATCGCTGGAGTCTTCCAGCTCTCCATCAGGATGGTGTAACTCCACCACCTCTTTGACCCCTAGGAGCTGGGCGGCTTCTCTTTGCTCTCGCTCCCTGATGACTCCTAACTCGTGACCGCTGGCATTCGGGTCACTGGTCCCCTTGCCTCCGTCGGTGCAAAGAACGTAATGCACCTCCGCTCCCTCTTTCACCCACGAAGCCACGGTCCCAGAGCACCAGAACTCGGCGTCGTCGGGGTGCGGTATTACCACTAATACTCGCTGCGGGGTGTCCTCCATCCGCAGATTTCCTCCAACCTAGGTATGTGCGGACCGCTGGCGGCTGTGTTGGCTGTACGCCGCACCGCGCGAACAGTCCTACGACGAATTCCCGGCGAAACGTGGTCCGTATCCCCAACATCTGGCAACAAGGGAAGCGTTAGTTGCCCACGGGATATCGCGAATCAGTCGGGAGAGTAGATACGCCCAATGTTACAGGAACCGGGGATGAGGGTCAAATGGAGTGATTGACATCTCCCGAAGTAAGGCTGTACGCTCCAGAGGGTTGCCACGGCACGCCTCCGGGGGCTGTGGCGGCCCTACCGACTACCACACCAATCAGGGAGGAGAAACATGCCGAAGGTCATCCCCGTGCCCGACGAGTTGAGCAAGCCGTTCTGGGACGCGGTGAACGAGCGTAGGCTCGTGATTCAGAACTGCACTAGCTGTGACTTGCTCCAATACCCTCCGAGGGAAACCTGCGGGAAGTGCCGCTCCGCCGAAAATCTGGAATGGAAACAGGTGAGCGGAAAGGGGCATATCTCTTCCGCCATCGTCATCGAGGACGGGCGGCTCGACCGCCGGCGTCCCGACCAGCCCTACAACCTGGTGCTGGTCCACTTGGATGAAGACCCTGGGATCAACTTTTACTCCAACCTCCCCGGCACTCAGGTGGACGATGTGCCTATAGGTGCGGCGGTGGAGGTGTACTTCGAAGAAGTAGCGCCGGGGCAAATGATCCACGAGTGGCGCGTGGTTTCCTAACTATCCTAATTCCAAAATCGTAAGATTGGACTTGAGAAAGGGCGGTAAATGACTTCGTTAAGTGACTATTCCTGGAGGAGAAACACCGAAGGACTTGGGGTATGGGACCACCGCGGACAGGTGGCCGTCGCCGGGTTCGGACATTCCGAAATTGACCGGCGCTGGGACGAGGAATCCATGGACAGGACCGTTGGCGCGTTCTCAATACAGGCTTGTCAACGGGCCATGGAGGACGCGGGCGTTACCGCCGATCAGATTGACGGCGTGATTTGCTGCGACTCGCACATCGCGGGACCCAGCGGCGGCACCGCCGGAAGATGGGCGCCACGCCCGTACTTTGATGCACCCTACGACTCAGAATGGGGCCTAACTCTGGTCAACGGCGAATGGCTTGCCAAGCAAATGGGCCTAACCAACGTCAAATTCGCACCCTCCGGTGTGCCTGCCATCGGCGAGATGTTGGGCTTGGCCTCCCAGGCGATCGCCGACGGGCTCTGTACCACCTGCCTGGTGATTTATCCTACCGGAAACCTTGAAGGGCGTTACCGCCGGGGCGGCGAGAACGCCGAGGACCACGCCCGCGGAGGCCGTCAATGGACCGTGCCCTGGGGCAACCACGGCGGTAATGACTTCATCAACGCATTCCCCCACCAGCAGTACTGTCACAAGTACGGCGGCGTCCACGACGACCTGGCCCCATTCGTAGTGAACCAACACCGGAACGGTCTGATGACTCCCTGGGGTTTCAACGCGACTCATGACATCCCCCAGCTTACGGTGGAAGACTACGTTTCTTCCCGATTTATCCTGAAACCCCTGAGGCTGTGGGACTGCGACAGGCCAGTCAACGCCTCCGGAGCCTACCTGTTCACAACCGCCGAACGGGCCAGGGACATGAAGCAGCCTCCGGTCTACATTCTCAACCACAACCAGCACAACGCGGGTACGCGGAGCACCCAGGCGGTTTTGGACGAAATCGAGGCGGAAACCGACCGTCTCGCCCGCATGATGTTCGAAGGCTCAGGGCTGAGCGCAGACGAAGTGGACATCTTCAATCCCTACGATGGTTACTCCACAATGACCCAATTTTGGTTGGAGGCGTTCCAATGGCACGGAGTGAAACGGGGCGACGCATTCCCGTTCTACGCCGATGATATACGTGTGGAAGGTCCCCATCCCTTCAGTTCCAGCGGGGGCAACCTGGGGACCGGCCGGCTTCGGACCGCCATGTGGACCGATAGCATTGAGCAGCTCCGAGGATCGGCAGGCCCGCGTCAGGTCACGGTAAGGGCCGAGGCAGCCGTTTCGGGGTTCGGTCCTCCGCTGGGTGGAGGCTGGATAGCCTTCGGCAAATATCCGAACTAGAACTAGGATCCTCTTCAGGGGCGCACTCGCCTCTAGGAACGAAAGTGGCCTTCGGACCAGCGTCCGAAGGCCGTTTCTGTGCCGGTGGTTAATATTGGGGATTGATCATCAACCCGAGCTGGTGATCTCCTGACGCCCAAGGTCCGTCTGCTGCAATAAGGTGCCCGCCAGTATACCGCCCGATACGATCACCTTCATTGCGTCGTCTACTGACATGCCGGTGGGCGTGACATCACTGCTGGGCACCATTATCAGGAACCCAGATGAAGGCAGAGGTGTCGTGGGAACATATATGGCCAGAGTTTCCACCCCATCGGTATTGATCAGGGTAGACGTCACCAGCCCAATGGCCTGAGAGCCGGGGCGAGGGAATTCCACGAGAACCACACTGCTAAACCGGGACGTGTTATTGGAGGAAAGCAGCTCGACCGCACTACGCGTGGTCCCATAGATGGTCTTAACCAACGGGATGACTTCCAGGATACGGTGGATGAGGCCGATAAGCCTGCGTCCCAACACAAAAGCGGCGACAAGCCCGGCCAGGTAGACGAGGAACACCAAGGCGGCGAAGCCAATCCCGGGAATCTCCGGCCCAGGCAGGTAGCCGAGGGGCCTTTTCAGAACTGGGTCCAGGAGATCGAAGAAGAACTTGAAGACCAAGACGGTGATGCCGATGGGCAGCAACACCAGAATGCCCGCGCCCAGGGTACGTTCCACATGGCGCAGCAGGAAACGGAACCCTCCCGGTCTGTTGAGGCGGAAAGCGGGACCAGGAGATTCTGGCGGGTTGGCCAAGCGCTCCTCCGGTTTACCGAGGGGGCGTCGGCAAATTAGACTCGTAGACTTCAGCCACCCGCTCGGCAACGGCGTCCCAGCTCATCCCCTCGGCCCTACGCCGGGCGGCATGGCCCATGCTCTGCTGCAGTCTCTTATTGGATATTATCATCTCGAGTGAACCGGCGAAAGCCTCCGGGCAGCGCCACGACTTCAGGTAGCCGGTGTGGCCGTGTTGAATGATGGTTGAGAGACCGCCAACTCGTGTCGCCACCACCGGAGTGCCGCAAGCCATCGACTCCAACGCGGCGAGGCCGAAGCTCTCATAAAACGAAGGCACCACGCAAACGTCGGCGGCGTTGTAGTACACGGGAAGCTCCTCGTGGTCGACTCTGCCGATAAAGTCGACCATCTCCGATATCTCCAGACGCCGCGCGAGTTCCCGCATCCGCTCGACCTCTGGGTCGTGTTCCAAGCCTCCGCCAACCACAAGTAGACGCAACGGTTGGCAGGAGTCCATCTGGGCGGTGGCGTGGATGAGCAACTCCAGGCCCTTGAGCGGTTCGATGCGGCCCACGAACAGAAGGACCTTTTCTCCGTCCAACCCCAGCCTATCCCGGACCGTATGCTGGTCCAGGGGGCGAAACATCTGAAGGTCAACCCCGCAGGGAATCAGCAAGATCTTCTCAGGGTCCGCGCCGTAGAGTCTCACCATCGAGTCGCGTTCGTGGGGGCTGTAGGCGATGACCCGGGTTGCGGAAGCCATCAGGTCCCGCTCCGTCTCCTGCCTGCGGACCGGTTCCGTTTCTCCGGCCCTGGACTGCAATTTGATAAGCCCTAGTGTGTGGAAGGTGATAACGTGTGGGACGCGCCAGCTAGAGGCCGCTTCCCGGCCCACCCATCCGGACAGCCAGTAGTGGGAGTGGACCGCTTGGTAGGTCAGCCCATTGTCCGCCACGAATTCCAGCACCCGTTGTATGAACTCAGGCAGGCTATCGAATAACTGGCCAAGGGGAGTGTCAGCTTTGCCGGCGGGCAGGTGGATTACGCGCACCATTGGCGAGATTTCATGGGTTTCGCCGTGGGGTTCCGGGTGCTCACGGGTGAAGATGTCCACTCTGGTCCCGAGGTTGCCCAGGGAGCGGGCCAGTTGGCGGACATGGAGGTTCATGCCCCCGGCCTTGCCCTCTCCCAGCGCGGCCAGGGGGCAGGCGTGGAAGCTGACCATGGCCACGCGGTCAAGGCTCACTGCCGCCTCACCACCATCTGGTAAAGGTTGCGCGGCCTGCCGCCCAGGTGGTGCTTATACGGCTCGGAGCCTCGTAAGAAGTCGAAATATCCGATGCCCTCGTCAATAGCGCTGCGGAGGCACAGGGCGTTCAAGAGCAAGCCCACACTGTAGTAGCCGAATTCCGGGTTGTATCCGCTGTTGTATAACAGCCGCGAGGAGGCATAGTCGAAGCAAAGGCTCGTGGCCACGACTTCGTCCTCGATCTCCAGGAAGTAAAGACGCAGGAGGCCCAATTGGGCCATCCGCGAAGTGATGCTGTGGAAAAACACCTCGCGGCGCCCTGTCATGTATTCGTTCTTTTCCTCGCTGCTCATGCGCATCAGGGTGATGAACTCCGGCAAACGGGAAATGACCTCTTCCTGGCCGGAGACGTAGTACCAACGCCAGTTGGGGAGCCCTTCCAGCCGCCTGAATTTGCGGCGCAATTCGTGACGGTCCTTCCTGGAAAGAACGGAGAGGTATTCCTCCCAGGTTTCGGGAAGCTCAATCCCAGAGGAAGTGTCCTCCTGTTCCACATGGACCGAATAACCGCGCTGCCGGGCGAGGTCTGGCAGGTACGAGAGGGTGGGAGAAGTCTCCACCAGCGAGTCCAGCCGGAGGGTGTCCCAGCTTCGCTCGTCCAGGCGTCCCAGGAGGATATCAAAGAAGGAGGCCTCGTATCCGGGGCGTACCATGAAATCGTTGTAATCGACGGTTTCCTGGCTTCCGAGCAGGGCCAGCGTGTCACCGGTTTGGGTGAGTGACGCCACCGCGGTAACGCCTTCGGGTGAGCGGAGGTAAAAGCCCGCCATTTCCTTGTCCGCCCCGAAAGTGTCCCACCACACCTGTTGCCATTGTGGGGTCAGGAAAAGGGTATTCACCGGGGAAGCCGAAAGTACGCCCTCCCATTCAGACTCGATCTCCTGGAACGATGTGAGGGGAGATGGGGCCATAGACTACCTCCGCCGAAGCAACGCGAGTAATTCTTCCCTGCTTACCCCGCTGCTTTGGAATTTACCCCTCACCGCCGTGGTGACGACGCGGCTGCCAGGCTTCTGGACGCCGCGCATGGACATGCACATGTGCTCCGCCTGGAGTTCCACCGCGACTCCGTCTGGGTTCAGGGCCTGAAAGATCGCGTCCGCAATCTGGCCGGTCAGCCGTTCCTGGACCTGAAGCCTGCGGGCGGCCACGTCGAGCGCGCGGGCCAACTTGCTAACCCCGGCGATCTTTTGATTGGGGATGTACGCCATCCCGGCAGTGCCGAAAAAGGGGAGGATGTGATGCTCGCACATGGAATGGAAGGGGATGTTGCTTAGCACCACCGGGTCCTGGTGGTCTGCCTCGAACACCGTGTCGATCTCGGTCATCGGGTCCACGCCGACCCCGGAAAGCAGCTCCCGGTACATGCGCGCCACCCGTGCAGGCGTCTCCATGAGACCTTCCCGCCGTGGGTCTTCACCGATGGCCTCCAGAAAGCCGGACACCGACTGCTCAATCAACTGCTCGTGTACGATAAATGGCCTTCTTGCTAATTGGAATCCGCCATCGCCAGGGCTTCGACGGCTTCGATGTTCGGTTCAACTTCCGTAGCCAAATTTAGGACGCTACTGATGGCCAGGTCGGGGTCTTTAAGTCCAGTACCGGTCAGGATACATACTACTCTACGGTCTGACAGATTCAAACCTTCCCGGTGCAGCTTGGCCAGCCCGGCGAAGGAGACCGCCGAGGCGGGTTCGCAAAAGATGCCTTCCTGAGAGGCTATCATGCGGTAAGCATCCAGGATTTCGTCGTCGCTTACCATGTCGATTACACCTCCCGAGTCGTCCCGGGCCTCTATAGCCCCCTGCCAACTGGCGGGATTGCCGATGCGTATGGCGGACGCGATAGTCTGGGGGTTGGCCACCGGCGCACCCCGGACTATCGGCGCGGCCCCTTCGGCCTGAAATCCCATCATGGCCGGGAGGACCTCGCTGCGTCCGACCCGGCGGTATTCTTTGAACCCCTTCCAATAGGCGGTGATGTTGCCCGCGTTGCCCACGGGGATGAATACGTAATCTGGCGCGCCACCCAGGATGTCCACGATCTCGAAGGCGGCCGTCTTCTGCCCTTCCAGCCTGTGGGGGTTTAGGGAGTTCACGAGGGTCACGGGATGAGTCTCGGTGTAGTCCCGGACCAGGTTGAGAGCGGAGTCAAAGTTTCCTTTGACCATGAGGATCTTCGCCCCGTAGGCCATTGCCTGGGCAAGCTTGCCCATGGCCACCTCTCCCTTGGGAATGAGCACGAAGGCGGGGAGGTCGCAGTAGGCGCTGTAGGCCGCCGCGGACGCGCTGGTGTTGCCCGTGGAGGCGCACATTACCGCTGTGCTGCCCTCTTCCAGGGCTTTGGCAATGGTCACAACCATCCCACGGTCTTTGAAAGAACCCGTGGGGTTGCAGCCTTCCAGCTTGAAATATAGCTCGTCGCAGCCGATTGTCGCGCCGAGCCGCCTGGACTTAACCAACGGTGTGTCACCCTCCCCCATCGAGATCATGGGGGTGGCGGCGGTTACCGGCAGGAAGTCCGCGTAAGCGTTCAATACGCCAATACCCATTAGCTTAGTCCGCCCCCGTGCGCCGCATTGTGGCCCGTGTCTATTGGTCCCATACTCCGGACCTTTCCTTATTCCTCGATCCTGAGCAGGTTGTTGACATCCCGCACGTCGTCGAGCGTGTTGACCTGCTGGAGAGATTCCTGGACCGACGACTCCAGAGCGGGATGGGTGATGATTACGATTTCAGCGGTCTGATTCGCCGGGTCGCTATCCTTCTGAATTACCGACGCGATGCTGATATGGCCGTCACCCAGGATACGGGCGATCTGGGCCAACACGCCGGGTCGGTCGGCGACGGTGAGCCTCAGATAATACTTGCAATTGAGGTCGTCGACCGGCGCAACACTCACAGGAGTAACGCCGTCCCTGCCCGTCTCCGGCCAGGTAACTGTTCTAGTCGGACTGCCAGGCCCGTTAGCGAGGGAGCGTGCGATCTCGATCAGGTCCCCCACCACCGCGCTGGTTGTGGGAAATCTGCCCGCGCCCATCCCATGTAACAGCACGTTCCCGCAGAGGCTTCCCTCGACTTCTACGGCGTTATAGACGCCATCCACTTTGGCCAGCATGTGGTCCAGGGGTATCAATGCCGGGTGTACTCTTGCCCGCACAGCCCCTCCGGAGACGCTGGCTATGGCAAGGGGCTTAATGGCGTAGCCCAACTCTCCGGCGTAGCGGAAGTCGTTGGCTTCCAGCGAGGAGATACCCTGCCGGAATATGTCCTCGGGTTGAAATTGGCAGTGGTAGGCCAGGGAGGCGAGGATAGCTAGCTTGAATCCGGCGTCAATTCCATCTACGTCGTTGGTGGGGTCGGACTCGGCGTAGCCGCGCTCTTGGGCTTCTGAAAGGGCCTGTTCGAAGCTGGAGTGGTCCAGCGCCATGCGGGTGAGGATGAAATTGGTGGTCCCGTTGATGATGCCGCGAATGGAGCGGATATCGTTGGCCAGGAGTTGGCTCATCAAGCAGCCGACGATGGGAATACCACCGCCGACACTAGCCTCGAAGAGCAGATTTACATTGTTGTGTTGGGCCAGCGATATCAACTCCGGCCCATGCTTGGCCACCGCCTCTTTGTTGGCGGTAACCACGTGTTTGCCCCCGGAAAGCGCGTCTCTCAGGTACCGTGTAGCGGGCTGATCGCCGCCGATGACTTCCGTAACGATCTGAATGGCGGGATCGTTTAGGATGTCCTCCGGGTCGGTCGTGATGAGGTCGCCTGGTATGGCCGGGTCCCGGGGCTTGGCCGCGTCTCTCACCAGGACCTTTTTGAGCGTGACCGGTCTTCCGACTTTGCGGGAGATGTCCGAGTCCGGGTCTAGAAGGGCCGAAGCGACACCGCCGCCCACGACACCCAGACCCATCAGTCCAATACCTATTTCATTGGGGTCGCTCACCTGGTTGGACTACCTTCCCCTCTGTCCGCCCTGCCCCAGATCGGCCCTGGATGCGCTGAGATGGACCTGGTCCGCGACCCAGGCGTAGTATTCGCTGTTGAAGTTCATCTTCAGCCAGCCGCCTTCCGCACCTTGAAGTTGCTGCAGTGACTGCCACTCTTTGACCAATTCCAGGCTGAGCTTCGCCCGCATCAGGTCCGAGATTTCCCGTTCTTCCGGCTCAGAGAGAACTTGAACGATGTAAATACCGTCCTGGTTGAATTCGGGGTTGCCGGTCTCACCGGGTCTCAGGCGCTCCTCTTGCTTCTCTTCATCACCGAACAGGAGGTTGTCCAGTCCGGGGAACGCTTTCTTTGGCACCCACCCGACGTAACCCCTGGCGTTGGCGAAGTTCCCCGGGGCCGAGACTTCCGAAGCAACCTTGGCGAAATCCTCGTTGTCCAGCCGGTCCCTCACCTCGGAGGAGTCGATGCCCGACTCGACTTCGAGCCGAATCCACTGCACCTCTACATGTTCCTGATTATCCTCGATGGTGGAGCTCAGGATCGCCCGTAAGTAGCCAATCGATAACTGTTCTTCCAGAATCCTTTCGAAATCTTTCTCGGAAAGCCCTGTCCTGGCCAGAAAAATTTGGTAGGTATTGCGGAACTCCTCGTCCAGTTGACCCGGGTCGGTCTCCTGCCCCACAGGCTTGGTCGGGTAGAATTGGTCTCTGAGGGCGCGGTCGATGTCCTCATCGGTGATGCTGATGCCCAGTCCAGGAGAAGCCTGGCGCAGCACCTCGGCATCCAAGAGATTGCTAAGGTACTCGAAGGGAACGATGCTGAGGTCGACCTTTCCGCTTATACCCTGCAACACACGGATACGCTGGACCAGGTCGCCCATGGTGAATTCGACGTTGCGGACGCTCCCGGCCCAGACCCTGGGCGGCCTGAAGAACTCCTGATAGTAGCCGAAGCTGACGACTCCGAATACCACGAGCAGGAGGAAGATTCCAATTGCGAAAGCGGCACGCTGGTGCCGGGCCTCACGCGTGAGCCTCACGGGGGTGGACTCGGCGCGCGCATCCCTACGGCGCGCCCGGCGTCCCCTGGAGCGCCTACGTCCTTCAGCGGGCGCGGTCTGCTCCGTGCCGGTGGTGCGGTTCCAAGGAAAAGCCATCCTAACGCCTCGAAGAGACCGGAGAATCGGTCTGCGGCATAGTCTTTAACCGGTGATTGGCCGGTCCAGTCTCAAGCTAACCCTGAGGGCGAAGACCGGGGCCGGGAAGATTACCGGCGCAGCCGGTTCATGGATGGGACAAAGGGCACGAAGGGGACCAACGCCAGGTGCCGGGCGCGTTGGATGGCCAAACGCAGCGCCCGTTGGTGCTTGGCGCAGACACCGCTCCTGCGGCGGGGCTCAATCTTGGCGCGGTCCGAAATGTAGCGGCGAATCCGTTCGACGTCCTTGTAGTCGATGTCCTTGACGTGTTCGACGCAGAACGAACATACCTTGCGCCGGGGGGCGTACCTTCCACGTGGGCGGCGCCCTCCTCCTCCGGGACCTCGTCCAGGAGGCCTACCCTGGGGTGGGCGAGATGGTGCATTAGTCATATCAGTCCTGGTCCTCCGGGTTTATATAAAGGCTAGAAGGGGAGGTCGTCGACGTCGTCCACGCCGGGACCGTCGTTCGCGCGCCCTCCTCCATATTCGTATGCGCCGCCTTCATCCATTTCAGAACGGCGCCCAAGCATCTGCATATCGGTCAACGTGATGTCGTTGGAAAATCTGGTCTGCCCATCGTTTCCCTGGTACGTGCGGCTACTTAGCCGCCCTTCAACGTAAATCTGCTGGCCCTTTGTCAGATATTGATTACAGGTTTCGCCTAACCTTCCGAAAGCGCTGACGTTGAACCACTCGGTCTCTTCTCGCTGCTCACCGCTAGCAGTGGTGTACCGGCGATTTGAAGCAATACTAAAACTCGTGACACTCTGGCCGCTCGCCAGATACCGCATCTCGGGGTCTCTACCAAGGTTGCCGATGACGATGATCTTGTTCAACTCGACCCCCTTTAGGCCGGAGTTTGTTCGCCGCCTCTGGGCTCGTCCCCAGCGGCTTCCAGCACTTCCGCCGCTTCTTCTGTGGCGATTGGCGCTTCGGCTACCGCTACCGCCGCAGGCACGGGTTCGGGTTCTGCTTCCACCGAAGCGGACGACTCGGTAGCCACAGCTTCGGTAGCCACAGCTTCGGTAGCCACAGCTTCGGTAGCCACAGCTTCGGTAGCCACAGCTGCCAAGGCGGTGTCCACTGTCTCATCGGCAGGCTGTTCAGCCACCGCCACTTGGGCCACCGGAGCCGGTTCCGGGATTGGCTGCGGAGGACCGGTAACGGTTAACAGGGACCGGAGCACCTGCTCGTCCAAGCGCAGGAAGGTAAGCAGCTCCTGGTTAAACGGGGTGTCGGCGCTGAACCGGGTCAGGTGATAACTGCCTTCCAGGAAATGATATGGACCCTTCTTAATGGCGTAGGCGAGGCGGCGAGTTCCCCAGGTCTCTTCGTGGTCCAGTTCGGCGCTGCGGTTGGTGATAAAGTCCTTAATCCGTCCCCATGCGGTGGACGCTTGTTCCTGGTTTAGCATGGGGCTAAGGACTACTACGAGCTCATAATGGCGCAAAAGGAGGCTCCTCGGCGGTTACGCGGATGGATACATGGTCAATTTGGTGTGATTATAGCATCCGGGAATTGAGGGTCTCAACTACGAATCGAGCCCCGGTACCGGATATCCTGAGACCAACGCCCCGACTTCTTGGGTTATTTGGTGTTGCACGGCCTCGTCGTCCATGTTGGTCAGGGTCTTCACGATCAACCGGGCAGTCTCCCGAACGGCCGCTTCGTCAAAACCCCGGCTGGTAATGGCGGGGGTGCCCAGACGCAGGCCGCTGGTGACCCGGGGCGGCTTGGGGTCGAAGGGAATGGCGTTCTTATTGACCACGATATTGACTTTTTCCAAGGCGGTCTCGGCCTGCTGCCCGGTAATATCGAGGGGTGTGAGGTCGACCAGGCAGAGGTGATTATCTGTGCCGTTGGAAACTAGCCGCAGTCCAGCTTCTGACAGCTCCCGGGCCAGCGTCTGGCAGTTGGACACCACCTGCCCGGCGTACTTGGCGAAGTCCGGGCCCATCGCTTCTCCGAAGCACACGGCCTTGGCCGCGATGACGTGCATGAACGGCCCGCCCTGGGTGAAGGGGAACACGCCAAAGTCGATGTCGCGGGCTATCTCGCTGTTGGAGAGGATGAACCCGCCCCTGGGGCCACGCAGGCTCTTTTGGGTCGTGGAAGTCACAACCTGGGCGTGGGGCAGGGGAGATGGATGGGCCCCACCGGCGACCAGGCCGGCGATGTGGGCCATGTCGACCATCAGAGGGGCTTCGACCATGTCGGCGATCTCACGAAACCGGGCGAAGTCGATGAGCCGCGGGTAGGAACTGCAGCCGGTGACGATCAGCTTGGGACGGTGCTCCAGGGCCAGCCGTTCCACCTCATCGTAATCTATAGTTTCCGTTTCGGGGTCGACGCCGTATGAGATGAAATCGTACAGCTTGCCGGAGAAATTCACGCTAGCTCCGTGGGTGAGGTGGCCGCCGTGGTCCAGGCGCATCCCCATCACCTTGTCGCCAGGTTCCAGCAGGGAGAAGTAAACGGCCATGTTGGCCTGGGCTCCGCTGTGTGGCTGGACGTTGGCGTGGTCTGCTCCGAAGACCTCCTGGGCGCGCTGGATGGCCAGCCTTTCCACCACGTCCACGTATTCGCAACCCCCGTAGTAACGGCGGCCCGGATAACCTTCAGCGTACTTGTTGTTCATTAGGCCGGCTTGCGCTTCCAACACCGCCATGCTGGCATAGTTTTCGGATGCGATCAGCACGATGCAGTTGCGCTGCCGTTCGTTTTCCTGTTCGATAGCCCGGGCGACCTCCGGGTCCTGTTCCGCTACTCGGGACATGGGTCCTCCTCTCGGTCCGCTCCAACCGCCGGTAGAGTCGTCCGCCCGCCGCGTACGTAAGGCAAACAAACATGACCAGCGGCGAAATTAGTCGCGGCCAAGCTAGTTTATCCCCGGCCTGGAGGGGTGTCAACGACGCTCTGTAGTTGACACTATTGGTTCCCGGCGGGGACTACTCCCGCCAGCAGGACCCCGCCGGTTATGAGACGAATTGCGTCTAATAATCGGCTAATGTAAAGTAATTGTCCAGGCTGCCAGAACTAGCCTCGCACAAGCTGAATTCAAGCTGAATTCAAGCTGAATTAATGGAGTAGGGGAGAGGGAATGTCATCTGACCAGGAACCATTGACCACTCGTGATTTTATAGACTTGCTGCTGAGCCCAGACCGGCTCGTTATATCTGATCCGTTGGTGATCTTCAGCTTCTGCCCCATCAACATTCATGAAACTGTAGCGGACATCGGTTGCGGCCCTGGCTACTTCACAGTGCCGCTGGCAAAGTCATTAATAAACGGGAAGCTCTATGCGTTGGACATTGACGAGGAAATGGTCGCCGCATGTCAGGAACAGGTGGAACGGGCCCGAATGGGCAACGTGGAAGTTCTACAGTGCGGCGAGTACGATTTCCCGCTGGAACCGGCCTCATTGGACGGGGTTTTCATGGCTTTCGTTGTCCACCACAGCGAGGACCGGGCGCGGTTTCTCAGCGCCGTTCGCGACTTGATCCTGACCCGTGGCTGGTGCGTAGTCTTGGAGTGGTACAAGAAAGAGACCGAATCCGGGCCACCTCTGGAACACAGGATCGATCCGGAAGAGTTGGTCCAACTTGCGACGAACGCCGGGTTCCGGAGCCTGGGGTGGCGGGACCTAAACGGCGAGCATTACATGGTGACCTTCCGCCGGAGCTAGTCCCGTCCGCCTTTACGCTGGGATTACCGGCAGCAGGATATTGGAAGGACGCTCCGCGTCATGGTACACGCTATTTTGCGCCGGCAGCTTGACCGCGGATACCGCCGGGTTCTCCCCGGTATTCCCGTTTACGTCGAACCTGGGGAAATTGCTGGAAGAGACGTCAATCCGGATCCGGTGTCCCTTCACGAACAGGTTGCTGGTGGGGAATAGCTGGATCGTTACCCGGTACACCTCGTCCGGCTCCATCAACGTGGTTTCCTCCCACGATTCCCTGAACTTGGCCCTAATCCCGAATCCACCGAAAAGGTGAGTGTCGCGGCGGGTTGAATGGGTAAGAAAGTGCTCCTGTGCATCTGGGATAATGGTTTTCGAGACAGAAAACCAACCAGAAACAAGGAGCACCCAATAGATGCTACCACGCAACCACCCCGACGGCATCCACATCGCCTTCGACGACCACCGCCTGGTCAACAATGCCGGGCTGATCCTTCCCGCCACGTTGGCCTTGCACCTGGGCCTGCCCCAACTGGTTGACCGGCACTTGGACCTGGGCTGGGCCCCAGGCCGAGCCAACACCGGCGACAAGATCATGACGCTGGTGGCTTCCGCGCTGGCGGGCGGCGACTGCATCGACGATGCCGATGTGTTGCGCACCGGCAGGACAGCCTGCACCCTGGGCAGTGTAGTCAAGGCGCCCTCCACCTTGGGCACCTTCCTGCGCAGTTTCCGGTGGGGCCACGTCCGCCAACTGGACCGGGTGAGCCGCCAGTTGCTGGCCCGGGCCTGGGAGGCTGGGGCCGGACCCGGCGACGGGCCCCTGACCATCGACCTGGACTCCACCATCTGCGAGACCTACGGACTGGCCAAGGAAGGAGCTCGCCACCACGGCTACACCGGTGCGCGGGGCTATCACCCGCTGCTGGCCGTCGCCGCCGGAACCGGCGACGTGCTGATGGCCCGCCTGCGCGAGGGCCGGGCCTACACCGCCCGCGGCGCCGCCCACTTCCTGCGTGAAACGGTGGGGCGGGTGCGCTACGGCGGAGCCAGGGGCCAACTCACGGTGCGGGCCGACAGCGGCTTCTATACCCACGCCGTGGTCGCCGTCTGCCGCCGGATGGATGTCCGCTTCTCCATCACCATCCGCCAGCGCACCCGCCTGCGGAATCTCATCGAGGCGATACCCGAAGAGGACTGGACGCCGATTCCCTACTGGATGGACGGCGCCGATGTGGCCGAGACCACCTACACCCCCTTCCAGAGTGAGCCCGACGCCGCGCCGGTGCGGCTCATCGTCCGGCGGGTGAAGCCGGCGCCCGGTTCCCAACTGGCTCTCTTCGCCACCTACAGCTATCACGGCTTCATCACCGACCGGGACGGAGAGACCCTGGAACTGGAGGCTGACCACCGCCGCCACGCCGAGATCGAGAATGCGATACGCGACCTCAAGTACGGCGTGGGGCTGAACCATCTCCCCTCGGGCCGCTTCGCTGCCAACGGCGCCTGGCTGGCGGTACAGGTGATGGCCCACAACCTGGCCCGCTGGACAGCCCGCATCGGCCTGGGTCAGCAGATCGTGACCACCAAGACCCTCAGACGACGGGTCTTTGCCTTGGCCGGACGGATCACCCGCTCGGCACGCCGGATCACCCTGCATCTTCCCCAGCGCTGGCCATGGGAAACCCAGTTCAGTCGCGCCCTGGCCCGACTGCGAGCCATTCCACTCCCAGCCTGATTGCTCCTGTCCGCTACTGACCCGCCATCCGGCCAACCGAACGCCCCGCCAACTCGCGCCAGTCCGGTCCGCGAGCGCCTCTTGCCGTGTCCTATCCCGCCATCCCCCTCACCACAGCCACTGTAAGCCGCCATCGGCGCCCCCCAAAGCGCCTGCAGACCGCCGCCAGCCTCCCGTCTACCCAAATTCGAGCCCGGATCATCGCGCCTGTAACTTCCTCACCCCCCTTCCGCTGTCCTCACGCCGTCCATCGGTGTCCACCGGTGGATTCGGGCTAAGTATTCCGTCGGTCAGGTTCAGCGCGTACCCCTCGGGATAGTCGGGGGACGGTGGGTAAACATCAATCAGCTTGGCCGTGAAGTCAGTGTCACGTGCCGTTGACGACACCCAAAGCTCCACGGTTAGAGGACCTGTGACCTCCACGTCTTCCGCGAGTGGCTCGGTCTGGAACACCAGGACATCGGGCCGCGACGCCAGGGGCAGGTAGGGCTGCGTCGAACCGTAAAATTCCGACGATTCCCGTTGGTCGAATCCGCCCGCTCCCATGATGGGCAGCCCAGAGGATATGTTGCCCCCAATGGTGGGCACCGGATTGTTGGGGTCGAACAGGTACTTCGAGGGCGGGTGTTCCCCGGCGGGAGTCTCGATGGACAGGCGTCCCCCGTGCTGCAGGTAGAACGGCGTTTCCTGCGCGCGCGCCAGCGGCCATTCCCTCTCTTCCCGCCAACGTCCCCCATGGTCCAGACGCCGCTCCGAGTTGCGCTTGCCCGAACCGCCTCCCATGATGAACAGCTTGACGGGATATTCCGCATCCCTGGGACCTACCCGGCCCTTGAGATGATGGTCGAAGAACCGGAGGCGGATATGGTTGAAGTCCTCGTCCAGGTTCCCATCGAGGGTCGACTGAGGGCCAAAGTCCGCGTCTCCGGAGTGAGTAACCGAACGCTGACCGTGGGTCCACGGGCCCATGATTAACGAGACGGGCCCTTATTTCATCGCGGAGAGCGCGACGTAATTGTCGGTGGTGGTGCGGGCGTAGGGGTCGTACCAGCTACCCATGTGCACCTGTGGCACATCAGAGAATTCGGAATAGTGGGCCTCCGCGCATAAACCGGCCTGTTTCCAATATTCGTCGAAGTTCTCGTGACGCCATATTTCCAGCAGGTAGTTTTCGTAGTCCGGCGTCCATTGCAGCGGGGAGTGCTCTGGCCGCCAGGGCATCCGCTGGAACCAGTCTTGGATGCGTTGGTTCTCCAGGGCAGCTTTCAACACCAGAGGGTCTTCCTGCACCTCCGGGCTGTCGAGGGCCTGCCGGTAGGCCCAGGTAACCTGCCGCAGTTCGAACGCGCCGCCGTTGCGGCAACCGCTCAGAAAGGCGTTCGAGAAGCCACCGCAATCGAGCCACATGCAGCCCAGGTGGGAAGGGTTCAGGCTGGCCAACGCCGCCTGAGTGTGGGCCGCGTAGGACGTACCGTAGGTCCCGACCTTTCCGGCGCACCACGCCTGTTGCCCGATCCATTCCACGGTGTCGAATCCGTCTTCGCCTTCGTTGACGTACTTGCTGAACCCACCCTGGGAGGCGAACCTGCCCCGGGTGTCCTGGACCACAGTGGCATATCCCCTGGTTGCAAAGAAGGCGGCCTCTAGCACCCGCGCTTCGGTCGACTTGTTGTAGGGCGTGCGTTCCAGAAGCACCGGGATCGGGCTTTCCACAGGGCGTCCGCCGCGAGCGGGACGGTGTATATCGGCCATCAAGATGATGCCGTCCCGCATCAGGACTGGCACATTGGTCTCGGTGTGGACGTCGTACTCCTGTTGAGAGGAGCTATCCGGTTGCGCCATTATTACCTCTGGTGCTCGTTTTTTCTTAGACCAGGGCGGTTTGCGGCGTGAGACTGGCCAACCAGGCCAAGACGGTGTCGGCGGCCTCCTGCCTGCGGTTGTTCAATGAATGGTCGCCGCCTTCGATGATGACGTAGTCGGAGCGGGGAGAGTTGACCGCTGCCGTTGCCAGGTCTTTCGCCGCATCCAGCAGACGGGTATGGGTTTCCAGTGACCCCGCGACGGCCAACATAGGCGCCTTCACCTTTGGGGCGTGGGTGATTATGTTGTACCGTTCCGTGGGCCCGTGCTTGTCCAGGTAGGCGGCGGCGCTGAACATCTGCGGGATAGGGAAGTTGACAGTAAACAGGTCCATCGCCCGTCCCTCGGCCTCCATCTGGTCGGCGCGGTCGATGTTGCCCTGAAACTCGGCGGCGTCCTCCGAGGCCATGTAGTAGGAATAAGACAGCCTTACGGGTGAGACCGGGATAACGGCTTTGACTCGGTCGTCCTCTTCGTTCGCGGCGTAATATACAACCCTGACCGCGCCCATGCTCTGGCCGAGGATGGCGATGCGGCGATACCCGCGCTCCCATAGATCGTCGATCCCGGCGCGTAGGTCTAGGCGGCACCGGTCCAACATCTCGTACGCCACGCCATAGTAGGTGTTGTCGCTACGGTTATACCAGACCGTGTCATGGGCAGTTGTGTTGAGGGAGAGGGCGGCGTATCCCTGTAAGCTCAGGTCCTCGGCCATTCCCAGGGTGGAGGCGGTGTAGAAATTCCCAGTAGACCCATGAATAACCAATACCGCGTCAATCGCCGCGCCGCTTTTCTGGTGTTTGGCGGGCTCCAGGAAGGCCCCGTCAAGCTTGATTCCGTCGCTAGTGGTGACGCCGACCAGGTCAACAATCATAGAGACCTCTCCCCCGCCAAATGTTTCTCCGACTACGGTTTTGTCGCCGGACGGCGGTGGTGGCCCCATTTTAGGCATAGCGGGGTACAGGCGCAATAACGGATACCGGGTTGCCGGACGGCCAGCATTGTTGACACTCAAATCGGCCCACCACTATAGTTAGCGGGAAGCAACGGTAGTGTTGAGGAGGTCTCTGTGGCTGCAAATGACTACGACGTATTGGTAATTGGCGCGGGACTGGCCGGAATGACCGCTGCGATGTACGCATCACGGTACGGTCTGCGGACCGGCCTCGTCGAGCGTATGATGGGCGGGGCACAGATCATCAATCTTGAAAGAATTGAGAATTATCCCGGATTCCCCCAGGGCGTCGCGGGAGCAGAGCTTGGCCCGCTGATCCAAGAGCAGGCGATGGACGCCGGGGCGGAGTTCATTATGGGCGACGTGGCCTCGATTTCTAGGGACGGCGATTTCAAGATGGTGGAGACAGATGCTGGTGGTTTTCGGTCCAAGGCGGTGATAGTGGCGGCCGGATCCAACCTGCGTCAACTCGGCATTCCCGGCGAAGAGGAGATGTTTGGGCGCGGTGTTTCCCACTGTGCGACCTGCGACGGCCCGCTGTACATGGGTGAAGTGGTTGGCGTAGTCGGCGGCGGCGATTCGGCAGCGGACGAAGCCCTAACCTTGACCGAGTATGTGGACAAAGTGCTCCTGTTCCACCGGAGGGACCAGTTGCGGGCGCACCACGCCGTAGAGGAACGGGTCCACTACAACCGGAAGATCGAGGTCGTCTGGAACACGGTGGTCGAAGAGGTCTTGGGAGAAGGCACTGTGACGGCGGTCAAGACCAGGAACGTGGTCACCAACCTTGAGAATACGGTCAGTCTCACAGGGTTGTTTGTCTATGTGGGACTTGAGCCCAACTCATCCCTGGTCAGCAACCTGGTCAAGGTGGACAACGCTGGACATATTCCCGTGAACATATCCATGGAGACTCAGGTAGCCGGACTATATGCCGTTGGCGACATCCGGCAAAATTCCGCATCCCAGTTGGCAACAGCCGTGGGAGACGGAGCTACCGCCGCGATATCGGCCTTTAACTTTGTCCGGAGCAAGAACTGGTAGGGGCGGCGATACCGGCTGGGGCCGCGCCGTCACCTGGTAAGTCGGAGGGAGCTATGGACCTGGTAGAGGAACAGCTAAGGAATAGCAAGACCATCGCCGTCGTGGGCTTATCCAACAACCCGGAGCGCGACAGTCACCGTGTATCAAAGTACATGCAGTCCCAGGGTTACCGGATCATCCCCGTAAATCCGATGATCGAAGAAGCCTTGGGAGAGAAGAGTTACCCGGACCTTAAATCAGTGCCCGAACCCATCGACATGGTGGACGTCTTCCGGCGGTCCGAGTTGGTCGCGCCGGTGGTGGACGAGGCCATCGAGGTCGGGGTCAAGTACATCTGGATGCAGGATGGGGTCATAGATGAGGCTGCGGCGGCCAAGGCCGAGGCTGCCGGCATTCCCGTTGTCATGGATGATTGAACCCTCCGAGTCCATCGCCGCCGGTTCGGCGGCCAGCGACAACCCCACCACCTAGCAGAGTCATACACAGGGCTCAGGAGGACCAGGCCATAGCGGGCCTCAATCGGCCTGGTCCCATCCGAACAAACGGCCCTATGGAGCGAAATCATGGGTAGGCTGGACGGTAAAGTAGCAATTATCAGCGGAGGAGCCCGCGGGCAAGGAGCCACCGAGGTCAAATTTCTGTCCGGGGAGGGGGCCAAGGTCGTCTTCGGGGATATCCTGGACGAAGAAGGGATGAAGCTCGAAGCCGAGGTCAGGGAACTCGGCGGCGATGTCACCTTCGTTCATCTGGACGTGACGGACGAGTCCCAGTGGCAGGCTGCGGTACAGGCCGCGGAAGACCGCTACGGCAAGCTGGACATTCTGGTCAACAACGCCGGGATACTGATACGCAAGGGTCTGGAAGAGACCACCGTGGAGGACTGGGACCGGATCATGGACGTCAACGCCAAGGGCGTTTTCCTTGGGACCAAGAGCGCCATCCCGGCCATGCGCCGCGCCGGGGGAGGTTCCATAGTCAACATCTCCTCCACCGCCGGGCTGGTTGGGAGTCCCGACGGCTCCCCCAGTTACACGGCCACCAAAGGCGCGGTCCGGCTCCTTACCAAGGCGACTGCGGTGCAGTACGCACGGGAAAACATTCGTTGCAACTCGGTGCATCCTGGTCCCATAGACACTCCTATGATCCAGGACACCCTGAACGATCCCTCCAGGCTGGAGCAGCGAATGCAACGGTTACCCCTTGGGCGGGTGGGCACGACCGAAGACATCGCTTACGGAGTGCTCTATCTGGCATCTGACGAATCCTCCTTCGTAACGGGCAGCGAGCTTGTGATCGACGGGGGAACGACGGCAGCATAGGGCCGAAGCGACTTGGCGAGGGGCGCTGGGTCGAATTCGGTCGAAGGACGAAAACAGGTTTGACGACTCAAGGAGAATTGGCAACCCGCCTGAGGCAACTGGGAATCCGGTTGACCCCCCAGCGTCTGGCCATCGCGGAGGTCGTGATCAATTCCGGCGACCATCCGTCGGTCAAGGAAGTATACGAGCGAGTCAAGGCTTTCTTCCCCTACGTCACGCTGGCCACGGTCTACTCGACCCTTGACGTTCTGGAGCGCGCCGCCATCGTGAGGGAATTGCCCTTCCAAAGGCAGTCACGCTACGACGCGAACCTGTCTCCCCATGCCAATCTGGTCTGCGTCGGCTGCGGAACGGTGGTTGACGCCGACGTGGGACAGAACATGGTTGCCGAGCTTCGCAATATCCTGGAGGGCGAGTCAGACTTTGAAGTCGCAGCGCAGCGTGTCGACTTTTACGGCTGGTGCTCTGGCTGCACTCCCTTAACCGACGCGCAGGCCGCCTCCGCTTAGGACTCGGCCCTTCCCTCTACAGATTCTCAATATCCACGGGCTCCAGCGGACCGGCGGGCTCGAATCCAAACACGCGCGCAAAGAAATAGAGCTCCCCGTCCAGCGCCCGCTTGATGTTTTCCGCCCTACGGAATCCGTGCTGCTCCCCTTCAAAGGGCAAGTAGGCGGTTGGCAGTCCCTTGGCCAGCACCGCTTGATACATCCTCTCCGCCTGGCTTGGCGGTACGATTCTATCCTCCAACCCCTGAAAGAAGATCAAGGGACAAGACAAGCCCTCTGTGTGATGGATGGGCGACCGTTCCTGGTAAAGGTCTTGCCGCTCCGGATAGGGGCCCACGAGCTTGTCGAGATAGCGAGACTCAAACTTGTGGGTGTCCGTCGCCAGTCCCTCCAGGTCGCTTACGCCGTAATAGCTCGCCCCCGCCCTGAAAACGTCCCGAAAAGTCAGCGCCGCCAGTGTCGTGAACCCGCCGGCGCTGCCTCCATCGATGGCCAGGCGGTCACCGTCGGCTAGACCTTGTTCCACCAGGTACCGGGCGGCGTTAACGCAGTCGTCCACGTCGACGATGCCCCATTGGCCATTCAGACGTTCCCTGTACGCCCTGCCGTACCCGGTGCTGCCGCCGTAATTCACGTCGATTACCGCGATCCCCCGGCTGGTCCAGTATTGAATCTGAAGGTCCAACGCGGTAGAGGTCGCGCCGGTGGGGCCTCCGTGGCTCTTGACCAACAACGGCGGCTTCTCCCCAGGAGGGGCAACGAAATCGCGGTTTACGGGAGGGTAATAGAATGCGTGGGCGATTAGCCCGTTTTCCGTCGGGAAATCTACGGGCTGCGTGGGCGACAAGTAACCGGGGTCCACGGTGACACCGGAAGCCGTCCGCAAGACCTCCATGCGGCCCGTGGCCAGGTCCAGCCGGACCACTGACATCGGTTCGCTGGCAGACCCACCGGCAAACACGGCTGCGCCGCCTCCGGCCCGCAGGTCCCCTCCCCTGCCCATTTCGGTATAGGGAGAGCCCAGGTCCTCCAACTCGCCCGAACCAGTGTCGATAGACGCCAGCCCCCATACGCCGTGCCTCGAATAAGAGGAAATGATCCGGTCTTCTGACTCGAAACCGTAGGTGGCGTTGCCCAAGTTAAACCGTGGATTACCGAACTCGGCATCCATCGGACACACGGCCTCGACGACCTGGTCCCTCCAGCGGTAAATGTTGAACCAACCGGTGCGGTCGGAGGCGAAATAGAGCGTCCCATTCGGGGACCACTCCGGCTGAAAGATGGACTCTTCAAGGCCACCCGCCACCAGGACCGCTTGATCCAAACTTCCGTCTGGGTTGATGCCAGCCTCCCAGAGTTCGGTCCCGTCCCAGGGCATGTTGGGGCGGTCCCAGCTAAGCCAAGCCAGACGCAAACCGTCCGGGCTTATCCTGGGAGAGGCGTAGAAATCGGAGCCTGACACCAGGACTGTTCCGGCATCCGCGCCGTCGATCGGGATTGCGGCCAGGGTATTCTCCGGGTCTCCGCCTCCGGTGTGGTCTTCACGGATACAGATAGTCCGGTCTCTCGCGGCGTCAACCACACCCTCGGCGTAGCGCATGTCTATGTCGAGGGTTATGGGACTGGCCGGGCCACCCGGATCTTGACGGTAGACTCGCTGGTCGGTGAAGTTGCAAAAGTAGACCACGCCCCCGGAAACCCAATATGCGCCGCCTCCATACTCGTGGACTCTGGTCCGGGCGTTAAAGGGCGCGGGATTGACGTCGGAAGTGGTCCCATCCTGGGTCCGTCGAACGATCACGTTCCGGCCACCCTCGGAAGGGCGCGACTCGATCCAATAGGTGTCCGCGCCGTCCAGGACAGGATGGCTGAGACCGATCGTTCCGGACACAATTAGGTCCGAAGTAATGGGCGATTCCCAGGAGCCGTAGGGCGCTTCTTTTGGATTGGCCATGAGGACGCTCCCCCGTTTCCGGGCCGGTCCAGAGCCGGCCATTGCGATGTAGGGTGCCAACGCATAGTATAAGGCAGTCTCGTCCCTCCCCACCATCACGCTGTAACCCACAGCCTTCCATGGCGCGCCACTGAGAGGATATTTCACATGTTCAAGATCGGCATTGACGTTGGCGGCACCTTTACGGACTTGGTAGTCGTAGAAGAGAGTCAAACTCCGCGGTACTTTAAAACGCCGTCGACACCGCAGGACCCTTCCGAAGGCGTTATGGCTGGGCTGGAAGATGTGGCCGCGGGCTACGAATTGCCCTTGCCGGAATTGCTCGAGGCAACCGAGTTGGTGATCCACGGGACAACCGTGGCAACGAATACGCTGGTGGAACGTAAGGGGTCAAGGGTCGGATTGATCACGACGGACGGTTTCCGCGACTTGCTGGAAATGCGGGAGGGGTTGAAAGAGGACCGGTACAACCTGCGGATGACCCCCTTTGCGCCCCTGGTGCCCCGGTATCTTCGCCTCGGTGTCACGGAGCGTGTCCGAGCCGACGGCAGTGTCGACACGGCCCTGGACCTGGATGATCTGGACCGGGCGCTGGATACTATGGAGAAGGAGGAGGTAGAGGCTCTTGCGGTCTGCTTCCTCTTTTCGTACCTGAACCCGGCTCACGAAAGGATGGCCGCGGAGCGGGTCCGCGCCAGGTTTCCGGGGATCTACACTTCTCTTTCCGAGGAGATAATTCCCCAGATCAAGGAATTCGACCGGCTTACCGCCACGGTCATCAACTCCTACGTTGGCCCGGTGTTTAGCGAATACCTGGACCGGCTGCGGCAGCGGCTTGACCCTTACCGGCGGGTCCGCGACGTGTTGATCATGCAATCCAATGGAGGGGTCGCTCCAATCGAAGAGTCCATGCGCCAATCGGTGAGGGCGATCCTGTCCGGCCCCGCGGGTGGGGTGAACGCGGTGGCCGCGCTGGGAGAACGATTGGGCCAGTCTAAGACCATCGCCTTTGACATGGGCGGGACCAGCACCGACATCTCCCTGGTCGAAGACGGTGTTCCCCACCTCACCACCGAGAAGTTCGAGGCCGGATGGAAGATTGCCGTGCCTATGATTGACATCCACACCCTCGGAGCCGGAGGGGGTAGCATTGCCCGGGTGGACGAGGGCGGGATACTCCATGTTGGGCCGGACAGCGCCGGGGCGGAGCCTGGCCCGGCTTGCTACGGGAAAGGCGGCAACGACCCAACGGTGACCGACGCGAACCTCGTGTTGGGCTACCTGGACCCGCATAATTTCCTGGGTGGGAGGGCTTCGCTGGACGCCGCGATCGCTGAGAAGGCTTTGGAGGAAAGCATCGCCGGACCCCTGGGAATCTCCACCGTAGAGGCGGCCTATGGCGTGAGCAGGTTGGTTTCCACCGCCATAGCCGAGGGTATCCGGCTCATGTCGGTCCAACGCGGGGTGGACCCCCGGGAATTCGCCATTATGGCCTTCGGCGGAGCCTCGGGACTTCAGGCGGGCCAGATCGCCCGGCAACTTCAGGTTGAGAAGGTCTATATCCCGGCGGCCGCACCGGTGCTATCGGCGTTCGGGATGCTTTCCACAGATTTGAAGTACGACTTTTCCCGCTCCTATCCCGCGAGCCTCAACACGATAGACCTGGGTCAAGTCCGGGCAATCGTTGCCGAACTGGAGGCCCAGGGCCGTGCGAAGCTGCAGGAGCAGGGGGTAACCGTGGACGACGTGGAGGTGTTCCCGTCGGCGGACATGCGATACCTGGACCAGATATACGAGGTCCCAATCCCGCTGCCAGACCTGGAACGGGATGACGAGCCGTTTTTGTCGGAGTGGGAGTCGAACTTCCACCAAAGATACCAGGAGTTGTACTCCTACCGGCAGCAGGACCAGGAGGTGCGGCTTGTTACCCTGCGGGTGACCGTCGTGGGCCGTCTTCCCCGGGTGTCCCTGCCCGATGCCCTACCTAGAGGTGGCGTTGCCAAGGTGAAACAGACTCGCCGGGTCTACTTCGGCGAATGGTTGGACGTTCCGGTTTACGACATCGACACCCTGTCGCCCGGAGTGGAGATCAACGGCCCGGCGGTCCTGGAGACCGATTTCACTACCGTCGCGCTCGACCCTGGCGACCGGGCGACCATGGACCGGATGGGTGGAATCGAGATGCTGGTGGGGGCAGACCACTTAGGCGCGGTTGCCACTGGGGCAGCCGGGGAAGGCGGACGCCCCGACCCCATAACCCTGGCGGTAATAGAGCACCGGTTGGAGTCGATTGCCCGGGAGATGACAGAGGTCATGCTCCGCACTTCCATGTCGCAGATACTCAACTCCAGCCGGGACTTCTCCACCGCCATCCTTGACGCAGACTGCCAGTTGGTGGCCCAGGGCGAGGGAATTCCCGTCCACATTAGCGCCCTGCCGGTGGCCGGGGCGGCGGTGCGGGACTACTTTGGAGACGACATCTCGGACGGTGACCTTTTCATCCTGAACGACCCGTATTTCGGCGGCAGCCATCTACCGGACATAACCATCATCCGGCCCGTGTTCCACGAGGGCAAGCTTCTGTTTTTCGGGGTCAACCGGGCCCATCACAGCGATGTGGGCGGCGGCACTCACGGCGGATACAACCCCGCGGCGACCGAAATCTTCCAGGAAGGGCTCCGGATTCCCCCGCTGAGACTTTACGACAAAGGGGCGCCCAGAAACGACTTGCTTCAAATGCTGTCCGCCAACGTCCGCCAACCTGAGAACTTCCTGGGCGACCTGAACGCCCAGATCGGGTCTATGATGATTGCCGCCCAGCGCATTGAGTCGTTGCTGGAGAGCTACGGGGCCGCTCGACTGCTCTCCGCGGTGACCGATATCCTGGCCGCTACCGAAATCCAAGTCCGCAATTTCATTTCCAGTTGGCCCGACGGAGTCTACCGGGGAGAGTCTCTGGTCGACGATGACGGATTCGACAACAAGCTGGTGCCCATACGCGCGGAGGTCACAATAGCCGGGGACTCTATGACCATCGACCTTAGTGAGTCCAGTCCGCAGGTGACCGGGTTCATCAACAGCGCCTACGCGAATACCAGGTCTCTGGCTCACGCCGCCATCATGTATCTTGCCCCCGCGGACGTGGCGCGCAACGAGGGCTCCATGCGGCCCGTGCGGGTGATCGCGCCTCGTGGGCTGGTGGTCAACGCCAACCCTCCCGCGCCGGTGTGCATGAGCACCAACCACTGTGCCGAAGAGATCGTAGAGGCGGTGTTCCAAGCGCTAGCCCCGGCTATCCCCCATGCCGTGTCGGCGGGGTTCTCCCGGCGGCTCCGGTACGCCATAACTGGTACTGACCCCCGCACAGGGCGGCGCTTCATCTGGCATTTCTTCTTGGCGAGGGGCGGCGGCGGTGCGTCCTACGGGAACGATGGATGGACGGGAGTCGGAGAAGTGAACGTGGCAGGAGGAATCCGGTCCCCCAGCATCGAGGTCACGGAAGAACGGTTCCCCTTCTTCATTCGCTGCCACGAGCTGCGGCCCGACTCGGCCGGGGACGGGGAGTGGCGCGGCGGTCTGGGCGCGGTCTGCGATCTGGTCTACGAAGGTTCGGGGACTGCGCTGCTTAACACGGCCGGCGACGGCGTAGTCGTGCCGCCGTTTGGCTTATTTGGCGCGGAGCCGGGACTACCCCACACTTACAAGATCGTAATCAACGGCTCAGAAAGGGTTTTGGGTTCCAAGGAAACAGGTGTGGTCGTAAATCCCGGCGACCGGATCGTCTGCCTGTCCTCCGGTGGTGGAGGCTACGGAGACCCCTCTAACCGTGACCCGTCGGCCCGTAACCGGGACTTACGGAACGGGTACGTGACGGGATAGTAGTGGCCAGGTCGAACCCTGCCGCTACGCTATAATAAGTTGATGCTCACGAACATTCGCCTACGAAACTTCAAAGCATTCAAGGATACGGGCAGTCTCGAGATTGCCCCGTTGACCGTCTTGACGGGGCCTAATAGCTCGGGGAAGAGCGCCATTCTCCGGGCGATGATGGCTCTTCGCCAGACTGTCGAGAGCCGTGATGCCGCCACCGCATTCGTGCCTTCTGGAAGTTACGTCGATCTCGGTGCATACGAGGAGTTTGCGTTCGGAGGTGATATTAAATCGTCGGTCAGTTTCGATGTCGGATGTAGGGTTCATGCGGGCCAGGTTCCAATTCTCGGCGTTCCAATTACAATCAGTGAGGGAGCGAACGACCTTCATCTATCGATAGAGATTGCGTATCTGTCCTCCTCCGATAGGATATACCTCGTTGAATCGGTTATAGAGTCAGAACGGGAAGGTGTACGAATCCATAGGACTACTAAACGCGGCAAAGCTATCGGAAGGTCGTATAGAACCCGAGTCGCGGACTCAATCGAGTTCGAAGTTGATCTGGTTGACACAGCGACGGCGAAATTCTCCGCTACGCCTCCGTTCCACGTCAGTGATACCAAACGTCTCGACAATGAAGCGAGTAGGAACAGGCTTATGGGTATTCAGATGTGTCGGGATGTGGAGGATCGAGTGTTTCGAGAACTGTCCGGGCTAATTTACATCGGGCCTCTGCGAGAGCGCCCGAAGCGGATGTACATCTCTACTGGAGAAACGCCGAGGGAGGTCGGCATTGCTGGGGAATTAGGACCGGCAGTTCTTTGGAGCGCATCAGGGGACAGGGTACTGAACTTGAAAGACAGGGCATGTCGATGGTGTTCTCACATGGATTTGGGTGCTGAAATCCGGCTAGACACAATGTATGGAGGCTACTTCCAAGTATTTGTACTTGACCCTAATACGTCCATGCCCATAAATCTTCCAGACGTCGGTTTCGGCATGGGTCAGATTCTCCCAATTCTGATTCAAGGACTGATTGCTCCTCCAGGTGCAACTTTGCTGCTGGAGCAGCCTGAAATTCATCTGCATCCGAAGGTTCAGGCCGACCTGGCCGATTTTCTCCTTGAAGTTAGTCAACGCGGTGTAGGCGTGATCGTAGAGACCCATAGTGAACACCTAATGACTCGCCTACAAAGGAGGATAGCTGAAGAGACACTAAATCCCGAGGATGTGGCCCTCTATTACGTTACCCCATCCAGGGACGGCTCGTCCTTGGAGCGTGTGGTGATCGACGAGTTCGGCCAAATCCCGTCTGCTCCTGAAGGTTTCTTCGAGGAAGGGTTTGAGGAGACGTTTAAGTTCATGAGTGCGGTAGGCGCTCGAAAGGCACAAGGAAACCGGACCGGAGACAGTAAATAGTCGAGGCGATGGATTGGGTGATCGATACTGACGTGTTGGTAAGGGCGGAACAGGGCGATGAGCGGCACGATCACTGCTTCAACGTACTACGATTGTTGGGAGCTATCCGGGCTTCGAACCACGTGATTGCGGTAGACGACGGCGATATGATCAATCGAGAATATCGCAAGAATCTAGACTCTTCCGGACTCGTGTACCGATTTTTGCAGAGTTTTGCTAGTCGCGGTCGAGTTCGGTACGTGTCGGGAAGACTTACCAACCGCATCTCACGCGACCTACGGAATCGGCGCTTTGACCCTGACGATGATGTATTTGTCGCGGTGGCTTCCAGATCCTCCAGTGGGCGGCTAGTCGCCGAGGAGACTGACTATTCGGTGACGATAGTGGACTACCTGTCGAACCGCGGTGTCGGAGTGATCAATTGCGAGGTAGCCTCTGGCGAGGCAAATCCATAAAATTACGCCTCCACTGCCCGACCTACTCCTCCGCCACTACATAATTGCGCAGGGTGCCGACGCCGCTGATTTCGACCTCGATGGTGTCTCCTGGGAACATGTCGCCGTCCGCTCCCTGGGTGCCCATCCATAGGACGTCGCCCGGATAGAGGGTGGCGTACTTGCTCAGCTCGTGTATCCAGGTGGCGGCATCCCAGATTTGGTCCGCCGAGGAAAAGTCCTCCCAGACCACCCCGTTATGGCGCACGATGATGCGGAAGCCCTTCGGGTCTAGACCGGTTACGATCCACGGACCCAGGGGCTTCCAAGTGTCGCAGTTCTTGCCCCGGAACATGGTCCGGTCGGCTTGCTGCCAGGGCCGTTGGCTGATGTCGTTGCCGATGGTGTAGCCGAACACGTAGTCTAGGGCCTCGCTGACAGGAACGTTTCGGGCTTTTCGCCCCATCACTACCGCAAGCTGGCCTTCGGGCTGTACTGCTCCGGAGGACTCCGCGGGCACGACAATATTCTCTTCGGAGCCAATGATGGCATGGACCGAGCGGTAGTTGGGAGATGGCCGGTCTGGGTAGGACGGCGGCGACCCCCTCCGTGCGGCCATGCCCTCCACGTGGCCCCGGTAGTTGGGACCGGCGGCGTAGAGCATCCCCGGCTTGATTGGAGCCAGGAGCTTTACATCGGCCAGGGCGTAGGCGTGGTTGGTTACCGCATAGTCCGTAAGCGGGTCACCCCAAACTTCGGTTACGTTGCCGTCCTCGACGATGCCGAAGCTGGTTTTGCCGGCGTTCTCAAACCTGCACCAGATCATATTCTCATCCCCAGAGGCGCGAATTTGAGGTATAAGGGAACATACGCGCCTGTAGTGTTCCGGTCAGCCGCATTATATCCCCAGGACTACAACTGGAAAAGAAAGTTCTCGTCCCGGTTGCAGCGCTGTCCTATCGACGCTATATTCGTGGCTACGGTTGCCCGAGGAGCAGCAATGCTAAAGATGATCCCCATCTCGCTGCTTGCGGACCCAGTCTAAATTCAGTCGAGGACACTTGCCTGACCTGGCATTAGAAGACGTCAAAGTTCTGGACCTCACTCATCACGTCGCAGGTCCGTACTGCACCAAGTTGTTGGCGGACTACGGCGCGGACGTGATCAAGGTTGAGCGTCCGGGGTTGGGAGACTCCGCCAGAAGTATGGGGCCGTTCCCCGGAGATGCGCCGCACCGGGAGAGGAGCGGGATATTTCTCCACCTGAACACCAACAAACGGGGCATCACCTTGGACCTCAAGAGCCGCGCCGGGGCTAAGGTGGTCAAGGAACTCGCCCGGGATGTGGACATTCTGGTCGAGAACTTCCGCCCCGGGACGATGGAACGCTTTGGGCTCGGCTACGACACCCTGCGGGTCGTCAACCCCGGTCTGGTAATGACCTCCATCTCAAACTTTGGACAGACCGGCCCCTACCGCGATTATCGCAGCGCCGAGATCATGGTCTACGGGATGGGCGGAGAGATGTATTCCACAGGCCTGGATGAGCGGGAACCCGTCAAACTGGGCGTCAACGTCCACCTGTACCAGGGTGGAGGAGTGGCGGCGGTTGCTACTATGGGCGCTCTCTTTGCTTCCAGACTCCAGGGACTCGGGCAGCACGTCGACGTATCGTTGATGGAAACCCAGGTGGGTTCCATAGACCGCAGGATGAGTATGCTCCTGACCTACCAATACACGGGAGAGGTCACCGGGCGCTCGCCGCTGCGGACTGCCGGTTATCCCAACGGCGTTTACCCGTCTTCCGACGGTTACTTCCAGATCAGCGGCTCAAGGAATTACTTCCCCAGGGCCGTGACCATGATGGGGTATCCTGACTTCCTCGACGATCCTAAATGGCACGAACCAGACGCCCAATTGGACGCCGACCTTCAGGAAGAATTCGAACCCCTTTTCCTGATGTGGACATTGGAGCGCACCAAATACGAGGCGTGGCACACCGCCCAGAAATCGAGAGTCCTGAGCGCCCCACTGAACACGATGGAAGACCTGGCCCACGACCCGGAGTTTTTGCGCCGGGGAGCGTTCGAGGAAATCGATCATCCAGCGGCGGGACGGCTGAAGTACCCCGGACGTCCTTTCGAGATGTCCGAGTCGCCCTGGACTGTCCGGCGGCCAGCGCCACTTCTAGGGGAACACAACCGAGAAGCACTATTCGGACTCGGCAACACCGATGAAGACGTGGTCCGGTTGAGGGCTCAGGGCGTAATATGACCCGAAGCGAGTCAAGAAGGAGCAGGCGTGGCTAACCTCCCCTTGGAAGGCATCCGGATACTTGACATAACCGTTGTGTGGGCGGGCCCCTACTGCACGTCGTTCCTGGCGGACCTGGGAGCCGAAGTAATCCGGGTCGAGACGATCAACACTTTCGTCCCGTTGGGGCGGGGGTCCATGGCCCATCCAACCGAGGCGATGCTCAAGGCGATGGGCTCTTTCGCCGGGGGCACTCCCGACCGGCTTCCCGGCAAGCGGCCCTGGAACCGCTTCCCTCTCTTCAACGCTCACGCCCGGAACAAGAGGAGTGTGACGCTGGACCTTCTGCGTCCGGGCGGGATGGACATATTCAAGCGGCTGGTCAAGATCAGCGACGTCTTCGTGGAAAACAACCCCACGGAGACCATGGAAAAATTGGGCATTTCCTACTCCCTACTAAAAGAGGAAAACCCGGAGATCATAATGCTCCGGATGCCCGCCTATAGCAACGACGGGGTTTATCAGAACTACCGGGCGTTCGGGCTGCACATCGAGGGTGTGGTTGGCCATACCCTGCTGCGCGGCTACGAGGACATGGACGCCACCGCCAACAGCAGCGTGCTCATGTCCGACGCCACCGCCGGGACCCAGGGCGCGTTCGCCGTCATGGCCGCCTTGCACTACCGGAACCGGACAGGCAAGGGGCAGTTGATCGAGCTTTCCCAGGCGGAGAACGTGCTGCCCTTCATGGGGCAACCCTTCCTGGATTACTCGATGAACCAACGCAGCGCCAGCGCAACCGGCAACCGCCACCCCTCGGCGGTCCAGGGCTGCTACCCTTCCAAGGGTGAGGACCGTTGGGTAACCATCACCATCTTTGGTGACGATGATTGGGAGGCGTTCATCGGGGCCATTGGCAGTCCTGAGTGGGCGGAGGACGAGAAATTCACCGACTCCCTGAGCCGTTACCAGCATCAGGCGGACCTTGACCGCCTGATCGCGGAATGGACGAGCCAGCTAGACCACTACGAAGTAATGCGCCGTCTTCAGGAAGTGGGAGTGGCGGCGGGACCGGTCCTTGACCAACGGGACGCCTACGCGGACCCTCATCTGGACCACCGAGGGATCTTCGAGGAAGTTACCCAAGAAGACGCAGGCACCCATCGGTATCCTGGGACGCCCTATAAGATGTCCGAATATCCCATGCGAATCAGGCGCGGTCCGGTGCGGCTAGGCGAGGACAACGAGTACGTGTACAAGACGCTTTTGGACTATTCTGACGAAGAATACGCCGAGTTTGAGAAGCAGGGTCATATCGGTATGGACTACGCCGACGATGTTCCTTAGAGTGGTCAACTTACCAAACCGGGGTTGCGGTCAGAAAAGCTCGGATATCTCCCGTTCCAGTTGCTCGTCCGGCGTCTCTGACGTGTGGAATGCCCGTGTGGCGGGTCCCCGGCTAAGCTGCTCGTAGGACTCCGCGGAGCCGTATTCCCTAGTGCGGACTACGACCGGCATCGGAACGGCGTGGCCGAAAATCAATGCCTGCTGCTTCGCCTCCAGCCTGGACAATACGGTCCTTAGCTGACGGCTCCCTGACGTGCCGGAAAGGACCGCCTCGATGTCCCGGTCGTTGTCCAGGAGGCACGTAAGCCTGGTACCGACCTGGCTCATGACCTCCGCGTCGATGCCGCTGGGCCTCTGGTCGATGACCATGAGCGTGACGTTGTACTTACGCAATTCCCTGGCGATGGTGCCGAAGATCGTATGTCCGGCCACGGCAGGGCTCAGGAACTTATGGGCTTCTTCGATGACAATCACCAGAGGCCTGGGGTCCTGGCCGTGTCCACCCTCGGCCTCTTCCTTGCGCTCGACATACCTTGCGTGGATCCGCCGCGATAGCAGGTTGGTCACCAACATGTATGCGGTGAGATCGCGGCCATACCTGCCAAACTCCAATACCACGTGCTGACCACGTTCCAGGTGCTCGATGATACGCTCCGACGCGTCCCCGCCTCCGCTTTCGACCAGGAAACCGAACCGTTTGAGCCTGGTCAGCCGGTTATACAGGGCTCCCAGTGCCGCGGGTTGCACCTGTATTTCAGCGGCCAGCTCGAAAACCCTGTCTCTGCCTTCGTACTCCAGGAATGTCCGCATCCACTCGCGTTGTCCGAACCTTTGCTGCAGGTTGAACGCGGCGGACGCGGCAACGTCGGACAGGTTCAGGGTCTCGCGCAGCATCTCGATGTCTTCGGGCTCTATGTCGCCGTAACCAATGCGCACTACATCGTCTACGGACGACTTGCGCCTGCGGGAGCTTTCCTCGTCCAGGCTGAAGGTGGACACGCGGGATGGGAACAGTTGCTTGAGCCCTTTGACGAATCGTTGACCCTCGGCATCGGCGGCGCCCCAGCCGTATTCGCTGTGCATGTCGAAGATCAACGAGGAGGCTTCGCCGCCTTGGAGGATACCGACCAGGAGCAACCGGGTGAGGAAGGTCTTTCCCGTGCCGCTCTTGCCAAAGACGCCGATGGAACGCCGCACCAACTCCCCCACGTCAAGGCAGAGCTTATGTTCCATGTCCAGGGGATTGCCGATCCAGAAGTGGCTTTGGTCTTCCGCGCCGAACACTAGCTCCACGTCTCGTTGGGAAGCCACCCGGGTCCGCGAGAAGTGCGGTGGGATGGTCTTGGCCGCGGTGGGCGCGTCGGTTTCGTCTCCGGCAACGCTCGGCATGATTAACTGAGGCAACACGGAGATTGCGCCGTAGGCCACCGTTCCCGCAACGACCTGGGCGACCAGAGGGTCATCCACCAGGGCGGGAGTCTGCTTTAGCCTGGGGTCGGAACTGCCCAGAGAAACGTCGGTAACGACGCCAAAGAAACGGTGGTTGGCTCCCTGCATCGTTACCAGGGTGCCCGCCTTGACATCGTCCACGGGCGTATCCGGGTCGAGCCGCACCTCCAGCCCCTGGCTCAGAGACCCGTCCAGCACCATTCCCAGGTATTGGCCTGGGAACTGGCTCGAAGAGTTAGTCTCGTCTCCCGGACCAGGGGCGGTGGAACCGTTTAGCGGCTGGAATTTGCCGGTCATGATGTAACCGTCCTGAGTACGGCGTTCAGCCTTGGCAGGTCGCCGGACAACTCGGTTGCAAGGGTCCTCGCTGCACGGGTCAGGAATGACGCGGCATCGGAATGGGTGGCCGCAGCCTCCCGCAGAAATGCCGAGACCACTTCGTCGACTGCGGGCACGCCGGAGTTAAGCAGAAGCCGGAGCCAGTCCAGCCTGGAAGTAAATTTCTCCACCTGCTCCGGAGTGCAGGTGTAAACGAAGGAATGAATCCTGGGAGGCTGAGGCGGGAGGTAGGGGCGGACTGCCTCGCTGTTTCCGTGGCCGGTGATCAAAGCATCGAACCGGGAGGTGAGCAGCCTGTTGAGTTGAGGGTTCTCCTGGAACACCTCTTCTTCAGTCGCCGCGGCCTCTCCCCTGGCCAACACGGGGCGGCTAGGGTCGAGGGGTTCGGTGCCAATCCGGTATACAACCGCGTAGATGTCCGGGGAACCGGTGCGAACCAAGCATCCTAGGGAGGACGTGTCGTAAAGCTGGTAACTCTGGGCCACAAACGACGTGGAATTCGCCTCCACCACCTCCCCCAACCTCCGGGGCAGCGGCGCGTCCGCTGCGGTCATCTCACCTCCAGGAATAGGGCATCGAGCATCGGCGGGTCATAGTGGGCGCACGTCAGATCGGGCCGACCCGGTCACTCACGTCCCTGGCTGCGGCGAGGTACACCGGACTGGGATTAAGGGCGTATTCACGCAGGCAGGCTTCGGTGAACTTGATGGAGTGGGCTCCGCCCGCCGTGACAGCTCTGTCGATCAGGTCTTGAAGGTCGCCGTCTGGAGCCTCGAACTGGGAAGGCTCCGGAGGCGGGGAGACGGAATACCAGGAGTACGCAGCGGCGCAGGCTTGCCATCCGTAACGCGCGGCCTGCCGTGCGTCTGAGTCCGACAGGTAAGGGGCCAGCAGGCGCAGGGCGCTGGGCGCGGTGACCGAGTGAACGAACGCAATCAAGTTTTTCTGGTTTGATAGGTAGACTCCGGCGAAGGTCTCGGTGATATTTGAGATGAACCGTGAGATATCGTCCCCGGTATCCACCAGGTCTATGGCTCCTTGGAACTCTGGGTATTCCTCCAGCCCTCCGAGCTGTTCGATGATCGGGCCGCTTCCGTCGAACTCTGGTCCGTGCAGCCGATCGACCCGGCCCAGCGCGTCCGATAGGGTATACCCGGCGTTGGCGGAGGATGGAGCGCCGGGAAGAACGTAATACCGGGCCGCCCAATATCCCAGGCCTTGAGCCAACTCGTAGATGCGCTGCGGCGATTCTCCGGATGCAAGGCTCCGCGCCGCGTGGGCGGTACGGATCAACCCGTGAGTGGCGGCGGATATGAGGGCCGGCGCGAGATGGGGCACCCATTCCGAAATCACCGACTGCCAGGAGTTTTCCGTCAGTTCATCCTGGAAAAACTGAATCCAGTCCCCCAAACGATCTCGGTTGCCCAAAAACTCCCGCCACTCATCCCTGGGAATAGGCAGGCCAGGCGTTGGACGGTCTATTAGGCGGCCCCGGTAGCCTTCCACCCAGGGAAGGACCGCTTCGTCCCGTCCCAGGGTGAATAGAGCCTCGGCGGCCATGGGGCCGTGGTTCGCGTTGCCGTTAACAAGCTCCGTCCCGGCAAAGCTAAGGAGGTCCAACATTTCGTCGATGGTTAATGCCAAAGCGATACCCCCGGACCGTGGGAAGCCACGGGAAGTAGGAGCCGAAGGGGTGCGGTTACCTGGGGCTCGGTGGACCTTCGATCCCGATCTCTTTGCTAATCTTGCCGTCCCGCATCTCGAAGATGTGGGTGAGCCGCATCTGGCCCTTGGAACCCGGAGGCAGGGGTATGAACCCTTCTCTAGCCACGGTGAAGGTTACTATGCTGTCGTCGACCACCCGGTCTTCGGTGGCAAATCTGTCGAGCAGGTGGAACTCCACGTCGTTGATTACCGAGAAGATCTCCCGGTAGTTGGCGGCCACCGCCTCCTTGCCCTCTATGACTAGGTGGCGGCTGGGGGCTTCCCAGACAACGTCGTCCGTGTAAAGCTCTAGTGCGTCTTCAATTCGGCCCGATGCCTCGCTGCCGAAATGGGCTTCCACTGCTGCCAAATTGGTTGCGATGATGTCCGAGTCCATACGTCTGCCCCCGGCTAGCCGCTGGTCAGGTTGGTTTCGGTCCGGCTGGGTCCAAGGACGCGCCCTAGATCACACCGGACTCGGCAAGCATTGTCAGTTGCTGTCTCGGGACTCCAAGCTCTCCACAGAGGACTTCCTCGTTGTGCTCCCCGATGAGGGGAGGACGCCTGGAGATGCGCCAGGGAGAGCCGTTATAGATCGCCGCCGCTCCGGGGTAGGTGAAGGTCCTGCCAAGCTCGGGGTGCTCCACCTCTACGAAAAAGCCGCGGTCTTCCAGGTGGGGGTCTCCAATTATCTCATCCATGGAGCGGATGGCTCCCCAGGGGAAGTCGCGCTCCTGGCCGCCGCGGTATAGGTCTTCTTGGGGCATGTTGAGGAAGAAGTCGGCCAATACATCCGTGGTGTGCTGGGCGTCGGCTTGGACCGTGGCCAGGTCGTTGTATTTCTCGTCCATCAAGTCCTGTGCCAGTCCGTATTGGTCCATCCACTCTGCCAACCGGCGCAGCCGCACGGGATTCAACGCGCTGCCCGAACGGGTCACGTTGACCCAACCCCCGTCTTGGGTAGGCAACTGGATTTTCACCGAATTGTCTGGGGAAGCGTGGCGTCCGGTATGCCGGCGCACCACTTCGGACGTGGAGAGGTAGATGGCGATAGCGCCCTCGGTGGTTAGGGCGCAGGCTTCATGGATCGAGGCGTCCATATACTGCCCTTCGCCGCTCATATCCCGCCAGTAAAGGGCGGCAAGGATGCCCATGTAAGAGTAATGGCCGCCAATGTGCCACGCGTTTCCCCCCCCAGGGGCGATGGGCGGGGCGCCGTCCACATCCTCGGGGTCATAGCCGGAGGATGCCATCTGACCGCCGCCGGCCAAGTGGGCAATGTCGCAGGTCAAGTAGTCCCGCCAAGGCCCCGTCTGCCCGAAGGGCGTTAGGGAACACATGATTAACCGGGGATTGGTCTCGGACAGATCGTTGTAGCCCAAGCCCAAGGCTGGCAGGTAGCCTGGAGGAAAAGTCTCCAGGATGATGTCTGCCGTGGCCGCCATTTGCCGGAACAGCCTGCGTCCGTCGGCGGTCTCCAGGTTCAGGGTGATGGCCCGTTTGGAGGTGTTGTAATGCCAGAAAGACAGGCTGCGTTCTGGGTGGGGCTTGTCTTCCAAAAACGGCCCCACATACCGGGTGTTCTGGCCTCCGGGGGGTTCGATCTTGATCAAGTCCGCGCCCAAGTCGGCCATCAGCTTGCCGCAAAACTGGCCCTTTTCGTCGGACAGCTCTAGCACTCGCAGCCCGGCAAGCGGTCCGGGGTTATCGTAATTCGGGCCTGGATGGCCGTCGGTGGTCATCGCAGGGCCTCCTCTTGCATGTACGGGAACATGGGCATCTCCGGGGGCCACAGAGTCCCGTCCTGGTAAGCCTCTCGCACCTCGCTGGGACTCATGCCCAGCAAGTCGACGAATACCTCTATGTTGTGCTGGCCGACCATGGGGGGTGGCCGGTGCATCTGGGCGGGAGACTTGGAAAGCTTGAAGGGCGCGTTCTGGAATTTCCACGTCCCAAGCATGGGGTGTTCCATCTCAGTGTACATCTGCCGTTCCCGTAGCTGCGGGTCGTGCTCCACCCGGTCTTCCGAGCTTTGCACCGGCATCGCCCTGACCCCCGCCCCCTGGGCCTTTGCGGCCAGTTCATACTTGGTCAGGGTCTGAGTCCACTGTTGGATGCCCTGGTCCATATCTTCTTGGTGTTCGATGCGCCCCTTCAGGGTGCCGTACTTAGCGTCTTTGGCCCAGTCTGGACTGCCCATCAGTTCCACCAGATTCTTCCATTCCTGGTCCGAGAAGCAGGCGACCACGCACCAGTCGTTATACCCCCCACCCTTGGTCTTGTAGGAGTTGTGGGGCGCGACCGTGGGGCCCCGGTAGTTATTCAAGGGCGGAGTGTCGGGCCATACAGTGCGGTTGCCAGGGGGATAACCTTCGCGCCGGGCTTTGCGGCCATTCACCGTGCTGTCCAGGAAGGCCGGGCCTGTCAGGGTAATTCCCGTGATCATCTGCGACAGATCGACGTGTTGGCCCTTTCCGGTGGCATTGCGGTTTCTCAGGCCGGTGAGAGCGCACATCGCGCCGTACATGCCGCCTGTGTCGTCCAGGTACGACCAACCCCAGCCCGCGGGCGGCTGACCCGGCATACCAGATAGGAAAGTCAGGCCGGACAACGCCTGCGCCGCCGGTCCCATGGTGCCGTAGTAGTGGTGCCTGCCCGTGTGGCCGAATCCGGCCATGGAGACATAGACGATGTCGGGCTTGATCTCTTTTAGAACGTCGTAACCGATTCCCCACCGTTCCATGATTCGCGAGCTGAAGTTCTCGATAACAACGTCCGAGACGGAGATCAGGCGCTTGACCAGGTCCAGTCCCTTCTCGGTTCGGACATTCAATGTGACGCCACGCTTGTTGGCGTTCGTGTCGGCGAACTGTCCGGTTGAGTTGGGTCCGGGCTCGACACCCTGGGGGACTGTGAACCGGTTTTGCCGTAGCATATCCAGGTTTTCGGGCCACTCTACCTTGATCACTTCCGCGCCGAAGGTGCCCAGCCACCGGGCGGCCCAGGGCCCGGCGCGCACCCACGTGAAGTCGACCACCCTGATACCCTCTAACGGTCGGGGCATGCTCATAATGCGTCGCCTCCTGCTGGTCAAGTCGAGGAATATGGACTGGGGCGAGGGCCATTAGGCTGAGATCGGAACCATGGACCGGCCACTCGCCGGATGGCTTTTCACACTCGAAAGGGACCCGGTTTAGGTCTCCCGCCGGTTGTTATTGGCAGTTTAGAGAGGCTAAAGCCCACTGTCAACAAGGATACCGTCACTTGAGCATAAGGGTAGGCATATTCCTGTAAGTGTTCAGAGTTGAGGGGAAGTGAGCAACTGGCGGCATGCGGTGAGGGGATTCAATCCTCGGGCGCGCCAGGTACCGAAGAGGGAAGCGAGAGCCATCTTGGTGTTGGTGCCCTGGGTTGAGCGGGTGCCGCCGCTGATCTTGCGGCTGGTCACCAGGTGACGAAGGCTCCTCTCGGCGGCGTTGTTCTCCGAGGGGACGGCCGGTTCGGCTACGAATACGAACAACTCCTTGATGAAGCGCTGGATGCGCCGGCAGAGCTTGGCCTGGACTGCCCCTGGGTCATCAAGGAAGGGTCGGCAGCAGGCCAACAATTTCCGCTCCAACTCCAGTTGGGCCTGACGGCGTTTCCTTGCCTGAGGATGGGAGAACCGCTTGGCCTGGGCGTAGAGGTCATGCACTGCCGCCGCCCATCCGGCCAGCTTGGCGTCTGCTGGGTAGAGGGCCTTCAGGTCATGGATGTCCCGGAGCAGATGAGCCCAACACCGCTGCTTCAGGCCAGGGTAGTGGTTATAGGCAGCGTAGAAATCGCTGACCAACACCCCGCTGAAGGACTCCCCCAGCGCCTCGTCCACCACCTCCTTATTCCGGCCTCGGCGCAGGAAGTACCGCTCAGTGGGAGTGGAGAAGGTCCAGACATAGCCATTGGCCCCCTCCTGGCGCCAGCCGGTCTCGTCGGCGTGCACCACCTGGCTGGTCCGGACTAGTTCCAGCACCTCGGCCACCGCCGGTTGGGCTTGCCGGGCCACGCCGTGGAGGACCTGGGTGATTCCCCCAACGCTCAAGCGCAACTGGTGGACGGTCTCCAGATACCATTGGATGGTCCGAAGGGGCAACCGGCCCTCTTCCCGCAGGCCAGCGATCAATGAGACCAAGTTGGCTCCCAACCGTCCCCGACCGATTACCCCACCGCCCAAGTCCGTCTTGGGGGTCCGGCGCCGTTCACATACTGGGCAGACCCGGGTCACGAAAACGTGCTCCGTGACCTCCACCGGAGCCACTGGGATATCGATGACTTCCCGAGTCCGCTGCGGCCAACCCCCAACCAACCCGGTGCCACACTCCGGACAGGAGTCCAAGACATGTTCCACCTGGTGAGCCGCCACCGTGCGCCGACGGCTAAAGCCGTGGGGCCGGGGCTTTCTTGGCTCCTTCTTCTCGGCCGGCTCTGACTTTGCACCCGGTTTGTTGCCCGGCATTCCGGGCCGCCCTTTGCCCTTGAGACCCCCTTCCAACGCCGCTATCCGCCGCTGCAACTCGTCGATGACCGCCTGCTGCCGCGCAATCACCGCCAACAGCGCCTCCCGGCTGGCCGTCCTCAGGTCTACCTTGTTCTCCATCCTCCTGATTTAACATAACCGACGACCCGACGCACCGAACTTCCCAAGCAAGTTTTAACTAATCCATCCCCTCAACTCTGAACAGTTACATATTCCTTTCCGGTTTGTCAAAGCCGACCCTATGAGCCATAATGTGTTCGGCATCCGCCAACCAGACGCCGGAGGCTCACATGCGAGTATTGATGATCGCCACCAACCGCCATCACCGGCTGATGAGCCGGATGGAGGCCAGGCCCCTGCCCATAGGAATGGCCTACGTAGCGGCCTATCTGGACCAGGACCGGCACTCGGTGAAGACCCTGGACCTGATGTTCTCGGACGATTATTTGGCCGACGTGGAGTCCGCGGTTAATGAGTTCAACCCCGACATTATTGGGATCTCCCTCCGGAATCTGAGCAACCACAGCTATATCGATCCCCAGTGGGCGTTGCCGATAACCAAAGAAGTGATAGACAAGGTCCGTTCGATCACCAAGGCGACCATTGTTGTCGGCGGCCCGGCGTTCAGCCTGCTTCCCAGGGAATGTTTCTCCTACTTGGAGCCAGACTTGGGTCTCGCCGGGGACGCGGGAGAGGCCTTTGCCGAGCTAGCCAACCGCCTGGAGGTTGGCGAGCCTTCCTACTATGACTTGCCCGGTCTGGTGAGGAGCGAGGGCGGCGAGGTCGTGTATCACGGTATGCGCTGTTACTCCGAATTCGCCAAGCCCCCCAGATTCGAAGACCTGGACATGGCGAAATACCGCGCTGCGGGGTTCGGTGTCGGTATCCTGACCAAGTTGGGCGATTTCGCCTACCCCACAGGCGACGCGGCGGAGACCGCCGAGGCGCGAAGCTGGCGGATCATCCGTCCCATAGAAGAAGTGGTCCGCGAAGTCAAAGACATGGAAGAGCGTTTCGGGCTGAAGAAGGTGTTCTTCATCGACAATGGATTCAACGTTCCCATCGAACATGCCAAGTCACTCTGCCACGCATTAACCGAAGCCGATCTCAAACTCCACTGGAACACCTGCCTCGCTCCCTTCAGTTGCGACCAGGAATTAGTGGGTTTGATGAAGTCCGCCGGCTGCGCCTTGGTCATCATGGGTACACCCAGGGGCGACGGGCACGGCGGGCACGTGTTGAACGAGAGCCGCGAGAGGATGCGCCAGACCTGTGACATGTGCGACGAAGGCGGACTGCACTATACAGTTTCTCAGAACTTCGGCGAGCCCGGTGAGACCCGTGAGTCCGTTGAGGACAAGCTGGAGTTCATTCGCAGCATCAATCCGGCTATGGTCAACCTACGGGTTGGCGCTGAGATCCAACCCGGGACGCCTTTGGCAGCCACCGCGCTGGAAGATGGTCTCATCACCGATGAGAGTGAGCTGATCCGGCCTACTTTCTACCTCGATGCGGCGGTCAAGGACTGGATCGTCGACTACCTGACGGAAGAGAAGGCCAAGAACCCGCGCTGGAACCTGCTCTAGCGCCAGCATCAGGCCACCCAGGACTGGTATCGCGGTTAGGCCGACTTCTGGCCGAGGCTACACGGCCTAACCGCTCGATTTCCCCGGCGACGCCACATCACCAGCCACATTGCGCCCAAGGAGGAAGCGTGGAGAGCAACCTTAGAGGAAAGTATTGCATCGTCGGCGTGGGCGAGACCGAATACAGCCGCGGCTCCGGGCGCACCACCAGGGCCATGGGCGCGGAGGCCATCCGAAATGCGATGAACGATGCGGGGCTGAAGCCCCAGGACATCGACGGGATGCTGAGCTACCACGGCGGCGATTCTACTCCATCGACCGCCATTCAGTATGATCTCGGGCTCCGTCCCAACTTCTATATGGACTGCTCCGGCGGAGGCTCTAGCACCGAGGCCCTGGTTGGCCTGGCGATGGGCGCGATCGAGGCCGGAATGGCGGATACTATCGCGATCTTCCGTTCTATGAACGGCTACTCTCAAATCCGGATCGGCGGCACCGGCGTGCGGGCAGCCGCGCCCATCGGCGGTCCCGACCTGATGAAGCGCCCTTATGGGTTGATTAGCGCCGTCCAGAATTTCGCGTTTACATTCACGCGGCACATGATGGAGTACGGCGTAACGTCCGAGGACTTGGCCCACATCAAGGTCGCCCACAGCAACCACGCCAGCAATAATCCCAAGGCGTTGATGAAGCAGCGGGTCACCGTGGATGACGTTCTTAGTTCCCGCTGGATCATCCGCCCCTGCGCCCATCTGCTCGACTGCTGCCTGGAGACCGACAACGCGACCTGTGTGATCGTGACCTCCGCCGAGCGCGCGCGAGACCTCAAGCACAAGCCCGTTTACATCCTTGGAGTCCAGGGACGTGGCACCAAACCCGGTGGGGACTTCCACTATCAACACGGACCCATAACCCGTGTGGCCGGGCATTACGTGGGACCCAGGGTGTTCGAGCTTGCCGGTGTGACTCACGATGACGTCGACGTCACCGGTTGCTATGACGCCTTCACCTATACCGTGCTGCTCCAGTTCGAGGACTACGGCTGGTGCGAAAAGGGGGAGGGTAAGGACTTCGTCAAAAGCGGGGTCATCAACCTGGGCGGTAAACGTCCCAACAACACCAGCGGCGGTCACCTGTGCGAGGGCTACACCCACGGCATGAACATGGTCATCGAGAACGTGCGCCAGCTTCGCGGCGCCGTGGACGATTACTGTCCCCAGGCCGCTGAAGGCATCCATACCTACGACTACTCCGAGGGACATTGCCGGCAGGTCCGGGACGCCGAGATAAGCATGAACATGGGATGGGGCACCCCGGCGGTGGGTAGCTCCCTCATCATGAGGAGATAGACTGATGCCCACCTACGAATACCGGGGACAGCTCATCAACATCTCCGACGCCGACAGCGAGTACCGGGGTTATTTTGAGGCTGCCAGCGAACATCGTCTGGTGGTCAAGAAATGCTCGGATTGCGGCCTATTGCGGGGCGAGCCGGGACCCGGTTGCCCATGGTGCACCTCGCTCCAGTGGGAGTGGCAAGACGTTAGCGGCAAAGGGACGATATACAGCTACCAGATCGTGGCCCACACGGTGGTCCCGAGTTTCCGCGATTGGGCGCCGTTTGCCATCGTGCTGGTGGAGCTAGACGAGCAGCGCGGCGAACCCGACCCCGGCGACGGCCTGCGATTCACGGCAAACCTGGTTGACGCCGACATGAACCCCGAACTAGAGGAAAACGTCGCCATTGGCAAACGGGTCGAGGTGGTTTTCTACGACGGGGAAGACGGCTTTAGCCTGCCCCAGTTCAGGTTGATAGACGAGCCGCCGCGAGGCACGGTCTGGACCCACCAGGCCTGAGGAATACACACGCAACAGAAACCATTGAGAGGACTGGAGGACAATTTTTGCCCAAGCTGATTAGTTTCGATATCGACGGGACCCTGGAAGTGGGAGATCCGCCCGGCACCATCACCATGGAAATGGTGCGCCGGGTGCAGGATTTGGGGTATGTGATCGGGAGCGCGTCGGACCGCACCATCCTCAGCCAGCAACAGATTTGGAACGCCAGCCGGATCACCGTCGATTTCATTGTCTTGAAGCACGACATTGGCATAGTGCGTGAGCAATTCCAGGCAGACGAGTACTACCACATCGGCGACACGGACATGGACCAGTTCTACTCGGAGCGGGCGGGCTTCCAGTTCCTGCACGTCACTGCGGGCACCCAGAGGTTTCTAGGGGAAGAACCGGACTTCTAGGGGCTGACCTCTTCTCGGTTGGCCGGAAATCCGATTAACTTTACGCCCGGACCCGGCGTCGCCGGGTCCGGGCGCCTGGGTCCCGGTGTCTAAAGACGACCCCTCTGCAGGCGCATCTCCGGAATCTTCTTCCAGAATATCTTCCACGGGCGCAGGCAGGGAGATGTATGCCCTCCCCTGGTCGGCGGCGATGGCTGTTTCCATTGCGGTAATGGCCACTTCGATTTGCCCGTCGTCGGGTTGGCGGGTGGTGAGGCGTTGCAACAAAAGGCCGGGGCGGGCTAACTGCCTGCCCAGCCAGGCCCGTTGGTGTTGGCCGCTAAACCGGATTATTTCGTAGCTGATGCCCGCTATTACCGGAATCAGTGCAATCCTGGAGATAATTCGCCATTCCAGGGGAGGTCTCTGTAGAAAGGCAAACACGATGATCGACACCAACATCACGGTGAGGAGGAACGCCGTGCCGCACCGCGGGTGGGGGGTGCCAAACTTGCGGACGTTGGCGACCTCCAGGGGCAGGCCCGCCTCGTAGGTGTGCACCGCCATGTGCTCCGCGCCGTGGTAAGCGAATACCCTCTTGATGTCGCCGGAGAGACCGATTCCCCAGATGTAGGCTACCAGGATAGCCAAACGCAGCAGCCCTTCCAGCGCATTGCTGGCCAGGTCCGAGTGGATCATGGGGTCCAAGAACCGCACCAGGAGCAGGGGGAGCAAAAAGAAGATTGCAACGCCCAAAACCAAGGAAACCGCTAGGGTGCCCGCCATTGCCCAGGGCGGAATCTCTTCCGCGGTCCCGCTGGACTGATCAACGGAGGCCAGATTAGCCGAGCGTTGCAGGGCCTTGACCCCCAACGTCAGGGACTCGGCCAACACCAACACGCCTCGGAGGAGGGGGACCCGGCGGAGGCGGCCTGTAGACCAAGAGCTGAGACGTTCTTGGTACTGATGGATGGAACCGTCGGGGCGGCGGACCGCGAGGCTGAAGTGCGTCCGGCCACGGATCATCACACCTTCGATGACCGCCTGGCCACCATAGGTGAATCTAGGTTGGTTATCCAACTAAGCTCCCGTGGACCGGTAGGGGCCGGAAAGAAAACAGTGGTTTACTGCAGGTTGTAGCGCCGACGCATGCGTTCGATCCGTCCCTGGGTGTCCACAACGCGCTGCTCCCCGGTGTAGAAGGGGTGGCATTTGCTGCAGACTTCGACACGCATGGCTGGCTTTGTGGCTCCGGTGTGAAACACGTTGCCACAAGAGCAAGTAACTACAGAGTGGAAAAACTTGGGGTGAGTGTCGGTTTTCATTTTCTACTCGCCGCCGCTAGATAGGGTAGACGCTTACTCGGCGCTTGCCCTTGGAGGCCCATTCGAACGTTACCTTTCCGTCTACCTTGGCAAAGAGGGTGTAGTCGCGGCCCAGACCCACGTTGGTGCCGGGGCGGATGCGGGTCCCCCTTTGGCGGACGATGATTGAACCGCTGGTGACCGCCTGGCCTCCGAAACGTTTCACTCCCAGCCGCTTGGCGTTGCTGTCTCTGCCGTTGTTGGTGCTCCCGCCAGCCTTCTTGTGGGCCATTGCCGTTGTCTCCTTCAGTGCCGGTGTCTGATACATCCCGGTGAAGTTGGTTCCGGATCGCGACTAACCTGGCCGGATCTCCTCGATGGTCAATCGTGTATAGCTCTGCCGGTGGCCTCTCTTACGGCGGTACCGGGTCTTGGCCTTGTACTTAAACACCATGAGCTTCTTGTCCCGGTAGTGGGACTGTACCTGGGCGCGAACACTTGCGCCAGGTACATAAGGGGACCCGAAAGTCACCTCTCCATCCTCGGAAACCGCCAAAACTTCGCCGAATTCCGCGACCGAACCAACTGGCACGGGAAGTTTTTCCACGTCCAGAGTGTCGCCCGGCTGGACTCGATATTGCTTGCCACCAGTCTTGAATACTGCGTAATCCATTTGAACTCCCGACGATTGATGCTAAAGTAAAGGCCGGAATGTGTCAAGCATTATCGGCCCGCGGGAGATTGTGATCCCGTAAGGGCTCGGTAGAGAGCCAGGGTCCTGGAAGACCAAGCTATCATGAAAATGACTGCCATTACTGGAGACGACATAAGGGAGGCGTTCACTGCCGGGACCCGATACCTGGAATGGTACCGGGACGCGGTCAACTCCCTGAACGTGTTCCCGGTGCCCGATGGCGACACCGGCACAAACATGCTCTTGACCATGCGCGCCGCGCTGGAGCGCTGTTCCCGGCAGCGCTACGCCACGGCAGGGGAGGCCATCGGCGACCTGGCCGACGGCGCGTTCTGGGGCGCTCGCGGCAACGGCGGAGTGATCCTGTCCCAGTTCCTGAGGGGGTTCGCGCAAGGGTCCAAGGGGCTAGATGTTTACGGTGAAACGGACCTGGCCCGCGCGCTTTCCAATGCCAGGATAGCCGCATATGGCGCGGTCGGCCAGCCGGTCGAGGGCACGATGCTCACCGTCATCCGGTCGTTGTCGGAATGCGCCGATGGTCTACTCGCCCAGAACGCTGGAATAAACCCACGGGAGCTATGGTCGTCGGCGTTCGCCGCCGGACGGGAAGCCCTGGCTAGAACGCCCGAGATGCTGCCAGTACTGCGAGAAGCCGGAGTTGTGGACTCCGGTGGGATGGGCATTTTGGTCCTTTGGGGCGGTGCGCTTTCCTACCTGACCGGGATGGCTGAAGATACCCTGAAGACCTCTCTGGACGGTTTCACAGCGGTCGGCCAAACCGGCGCCGTGGAGATGGACAGGGCATTTCTGGAGGTCATCGAAGAAGTACAGTGGGGGTACTGCACCCAATTCATCATAACCGGGGAAGAGCTGGACCCAGACTACATACGCCAACACTTGACGGAGACATACCAGTCTGCGGTGATAGTGGGCGATGACCGGAACGTCCGGGTACACCTCCACGCCCTGGACCCGGGACCGCCTTTGAGCTACGGGGCATCGATAGGCCAGCTTTCGCACATCGAAATCCAGAACATGACCGATCAGAATGTGGACTTCGTGTCCGGACACCGGGAAGCCCAGGCCCCTGCTGTCCAGCCGCCCACCGCCCTGGCCGTGATAGCGGTCGTGTCCGGGGAAGGGCTAGCGCAGCTCTTCCGTGACACTGGCTGTTCGGTGGTGGTCAGCGGAGGCCAGACCATGAATCCCAGCGTCGGGGAACTATTGGACGCGGTCCAGTCCGCCAACGCCGGGCAAACGATCATCCTTCCGAACAACCAGAACGTCGTGGTGTCCGCCGAGCAGGCATGCGCCGGTAAGCCGGACCTTCATGTCATCCCATCCAATACGGTGCCGCAAGGGGTTGCGGCTCTCTTGGCGTTCAACCCTGAAGACTCGCTGGAATCCAATCTTGACTCCATGCGGGGCGCGCTGGACGGTGTGAGCACAATCGAGGTGACCCGGGCGGTGCGGGACTCCACCGTAGGCGGGGTTGCGGTTAGGATGGGCCAGTTTATCGGACTGGTGGACGGGGACCTGAAGGTGGCAGCCGAGTCTCCGGAGCAGGCGTTGGGGCAGTCCCTCGACACAGCCGGACTCTCGCCAGATGCAGTCGTCACCCTCTACCTGGGTGAGGACGCGGCGCAGAAGGATGCCGAAGCGATAGCAACTTCTATAGTAAATTCTATGGAAACGGCATACCCCGGAATCCAGATCGACGTGGTGAATGGGGGCCAACCGTATTACCATTACCTGGCCTCCGTGGAATAGTTTCGCGAGAATAGTTTCGCGGGAATAGTTTCGCAGCCCCCGCGTTCCCAGACTTAGCTAAGGACCGGACAGAAGTCATGGCGATAAAGATAGTCACCGACAGCGCAGCCGACCTTCCGCCCGAGCTGGCGCGGGAGTTGGACATCACCGTCGTTCCCTGCAATGTCGTTCTCGGAGATGTCAACTACAAAGACGGGGTTGATATCGGCCCCGACGAGTTCTACCGGCGGTTGGTCTCGGACACCAGGCTGCCAACCACGTCCCAACCTTCCGTTGCGGACTTTCAATCGGTATACCGGGAATTGGCTGACCAGGGCCATAGCATCGTCTCGGTGCATCTTTCGGCCAAGGTCAGCGGGACGATGAATTCGGCGAGCCAAGCCAGGGATTCGCTGGCAAACGCCGACATCCACGTTATCGACTCGGGGATGGCGTCCATCGCCCAGGGCCTGATTGTGGCCAACGCGGCGCAGATCGCCGGAGAAACTGACTCCGCCGCGGACGTGGCGGCGAAGGTTCGCGCCAGCCTGTCAAATACCCATTGCTATTTCCTGCTGGATACGTTGGAATATCTACAGAAGGGCGGAAGAATCGGCAAGGCCCAGGCGTTCCTCGGAGGGGTGCTAAGCGTGAAACCGATCCTCGGCATGAGGGACGGGGAAGTCCATCCGGTGGAACGTCCACGGTCCCGCCAGAGAGGCATCCGACGGCTGCGTGAGCTGGCATCCGAAATGGCACCAATTAGGCAGTTGGCAGTGATTTACAGCACCGAATCGCAAATGGCGGACGAGCTAAGGCATGGCTTCGGTGATATGTTACCGGACGGCGAGATCATAACTGCCCGCTTCGGTTCCGCTTTAGGAACTTACATCGGCCCCAACGCCGTGGGCGTCGCATTGACCCAGGCGTAAAGCAAGCGTCCTCTGATGGCTGCCCGTCAAACAACTCCGGCCTCCTGGGTCGGACCCTTCCTGAACATCCTGAAGCTCGAAGAAACCCGCGGCTTCAACAATACGTCAGTGGTCGGCGGCCTGGACAAATTCATCCAACGCTGGGCTGAGACGATAGCCGACGACTTGGGCGGGACCGCCACCTGCCGCTCCTTGCTCGACACCCCCTATATCGACTTGCCGAGGGAATCACGCCCAGACTGGGTTGAGCGATGGCGGAGCGTCATCTCCGGGAAGCAGGCCGAGTCGACAGCGGGCGCGTCTGAGAGTCCTCGGAGTCCGTCGACACCCGGCACGTCCACGCCCTCCCCTTCCCCCCCCTCGGGCGAGAGTTCCCCTGTTCAGGCAGAGGAAAGTCCCTTACCCCCAGTCTACCGGCAGCCTCCCGGCGGATTGAGCGTGGACACGCCGGTAGACCGGCTCCGAGGCGTCGACACGAAGCTCGCGGCCCGGTTTGCGCGTCTGGACGTGTCCACGGTGCGAGACCTGCTGTACCTGTTCCCCAGGCGGCATTTGGATTATTCAAACATCGTCAAAATCTCCGAGCTGGTTCCTGACCAGTTGTGTACCGTTTTGGGGACCATCTGGCAGGCCACCAATGTGAAGGGCGGACCCGGCGGACGGCGCACCGACACCGAAGCCGTGATCGGCGACGACACGGGAAGCCTTCGTGTCAGATGGTTCGGCCAGCGGTACTTGGCCCGGACCCTGAAGCCCACCGCCAGGGTCGCAATCGCGGGCAAAGTTGAGGTGTTCCGCGGACAGATAACCTTCGACGGGCCGGACCACGAAATTTTGGACCAGGGACAGAGGCCGCTGCATACCGGCAGGCTCGTACCTGTATACCCATTGACCGAAGGTCTGACGGGCCGGACCCTGCGCCGCATCGCCTGGCAGGCGTTGGAAGAATGGCTCGGGGGGGTGGAAGAGGCGCTGCCCCCGGGCGTGGTCTCGCGGAACGACCTGCTGCCTATCAAGGATGCCATTCATGAGGCCCACTATCCTCGCGGCCTCGACTCCTGGGAGGAAGCGAGACGGCGGTTGGCGTTTGACGAACTCTTCACGCTGCAGTTGGCGGTCCTCTCCCGCAGGCGGAACAGGACCAACGACGTCGAAGGCCTGCCCATACCCATAAACCGGGAGGTATTCAGGGGTTTCTTCGGCTCACTGCCATTTTCGTTGACCGGGGCACAGCGCAGATGCGTGCGGGAAGTCCTTGAAGACCTCAAGCGAGGGACGCCTCCGATGAACAGACTTCTGCAAGGAGAGGTTGGCAGCGGCAAGACTGTGGTGGCTCTCTCCGCCGCGTTGGCGGTCGCCTCCGCCGGATTCCAGTCCGCCATCATGGTGCCGACCGAAGTGCTGGCCGAACAGCATTTTCAAACCGTATTCCGCCTTCTGGGTGGACTTGCCAGGCCGGTGCAAGAGGACTACCTGGTTACGGTCTACCTGGAGTCCCTGGGCAGACCGGTGTCGGTGGGCCTGCTCACCGGAAGCACCAGAAGGGCGGCGCGGCGGGAGTTGGTCCAAATGGCCGCGGACGGCAACCTGGACATCGTCATCGGGACCCAGGCGTTGATCCAGTCGGGGGTGTCATTGCCCAACCTCGCTCTAGCCATTGCCGACGAGCAGCACCGATTCGGAGTGTTGCAGAGGGGTGCGCTTCGCAGCAGGGGGGACCACACACCCCACACGCTCATCATGTCCGCCACGCCCATACCCCGCACTCTGTCGCTGACCCTTTACGGCGACCTCGATATTTCGACCATTGACGAGCTACCCGAGGGAAGGCAGGAAGTGGCTACCAGATGGGTATCGCCAGATCGCCGGGCAGCCGCCTACGGGTTCATGCGAAAGCAGGTCCAGGAGGGCAGGCAGGGGTTCGTGATATGTCCGTTGGTGGATGAGTCCGAGACCATCGAGTCCAAAGCCGCTACGGAAGAATACGAGAGGCTGTCGCATGAGGTCTTTCCGGACCTCAAGGTAGGGCTGCTGCACGGGCGGATACCGTCAAAGGAGAAAGAGGCGCAGATGCGCAGGTTCCGGGACGGAGAGTTGGATGTTCTGGTGTCGACGGCTGTGGTAGAGGTTGGTATCGACGTACAGAATGCCTCGGTGATGCTGATAGAGGGGGCAGACCGGTTCGGACTGGCCCAGCTACACCAGTTCCGGGGCAGGGTCGGACGGGGGGAACACAAGAGCTACTGCCTGTTGCTCTCGGACTCGCCATCGGTGAGCGCCCGCGAGCGGCTGTCAGCGTTGGAACAGATTCACGACGGTTTTAAGTTGGCCGAAGTGGACCTGGAGCTTCGGGGGCCGGGGGACTTCTTCGGGACGCGCCAGAGCGGGCTTCCCAACCTGCGGATGGCCCATGTGTCAGACAGGGCTTTGCTCCAGTTGGCTAGGGAGGAAGCGAGCCGGCTCAACGAGGAAGACCCGGGACTCGATTCTCCGGAGAATGCCGCCTTGGCGGAACGGGTGAAGCGGTTCCTGGGACAGGTCAGCGACGAGACCAGTTAGCTGGCTTGCAGGGAGAAAGCGCCGTTGGTGACTACGCGGCGGTGTTGAAGCGGTAACCCACGTTCCAGATTGTCTCGATGTAGGAACGCCCCGGCCCCTCTATCTTGGAACGCAGCCGCCGGATGTGCACGTCAACCGTCCGGGTGCCGCCCAGGTAATCGTAACCCCAGACCTGACTGAGCAGCGCCTCGCGGGTATAGACGCGGCCAGGATTCGACGCCAGTAGCACCAGTAGCTGAAACTCCTTGTAGGTCAGTGAAACTCGGCGGCCCGCAACGGTTACATCGTACCGTTCCAGGTCTACCATCAACTCGCCAATCCGGAGGACCTGGCCTCCATCGCCGCCGTTAACCCGGTAGATGGCCTGCTTGATCCGGGCTACCAGTTCCCGTTCTCCCACCGGGCAAAATATGAACTCGTCCGCGTTGAGAGATGGGTCGTGGTCCGCCACGTCTTCCCGCGGCACAACCGCCACGACGGGAATCTTCAAGTTCTTGCACCGGTCCACTACCTGGTGGGCCTGCGAATCGGCAATCGAAGCGAGGTCCAGCAACACCGCTTCGGGGATTTCGGAGCCTCCGGTCTTGTCCTCGGAGTTCAAGTCGGGTCCCACATGGCAGGATAGACCGGCCTGGTCTATCAGTTCCAGTAGCGGCGGAGGACCGTTCGCCTCGTTCGCCAGCAACAATACGCTATACAATACCGAGCCCCAACGATGAAAAGACCAGGATACTACGCGCTGCGTTTACGGCCAATGTGTTCCAAACGCCAGGCATAGGGCAGTATATCACCAGTACCATATCTCGTGTCGGCGGCTTTACCTGGCCCATTCCTTTTGCGTGGCCGCGTGTAGCTGGTCTTGCACGGCCAAAATTGACGGTGTGAAACTGGGCCCCTATGATAGGACGCAGGCTAGAACGGCTGTCCAATGACCAGTTGATTAACATAACCGAGGTGTGCTGATGACCGCCCAGACCTTCATCGGGGCCCCACAAGACGTGCGTGAACAGATCCGGACTGGCGCCTGGCGTGGCGTCACCTCCGGCGTGGCGCCGGGGTACGTTCAAGCGAACCTGGCCATTTTACCGAAGGATCTTGCGTTCGATTTTCTGCTATTTTGCCAGCGCAACCCGAAGCCCTGTCCCCTGCTGGAAGTGGTGGAGGCGGGTAACGTGGAGCCGAGGATTACCGCTCCGGGCAGCGACATCCGCACCGATACCCCCGGTTACCGCATTTACGAGAACGGCGAGTTTGTGGCTGAAGTGGAGTCCCTGGTCCCCTACTGGCGGGATGACCTGGTCTCCTTCCTGCTGGGTTGCAGTTTCTCCTTCGAGACTGCCATGACCGATGCGGGGATACGGATACGCCACCAGGAGATGGGGTGCAACGTCTCCATGTACATCACCAACATCGAGACGACTCCCGCAGGACAATTCGCGGGCCCCATGGTAGTGAGCATGCGTCCGGTGGCTCGGGAGCAGATCGTCCGCGCCGTACAGGTCACCTCCCGTTTCCCGGCTACCCACGGCGCTCCGGTCCACATCGGGGACCCGGCCGCGATCGGCATCAAGGACATCACCCGGCCCGACTTCGGCGACCCGGTGGACATTTATCCCGGCGAGGAGCCGGTGTTTTGGGCCTGCGGCGTGACTCCCCAAGCGGTGGCCCTTAATTGCAAGCCCAGTCTGATGATCACCCACTCTCCGGGGAAGATGTTCATCACCAACCAGCGTGACGCCGATTACGCGGTCTTGTAGCGCCAATCCGGAACCCGCCGGAACAAGGAATCAACCAGTCCCGCAGGGAGATTACCGTGGCCCAATCGAGCCTGACCACCATCGAAGACATTATCCTGCAACAGGATAAGCGCGGCGTGAGCGCTCTCAGGCCCCACATGGTCCCGGATTTCTGCGATCAGGCGGCCCGGTACATCATGGACCATCCGGGGAATGTCGCGATCACGACGGGCTTCTACATCCTGTCCGCCGGCAAGCCGGAGACCGACGGCCCTCCCGGAGCCATAGCGATCGGACGCGCTCTTGAGGCCCTGGGACGCCAGGTTACTTATATCGGCGACGAACATTGCAATGACGTAATGAGAGAATTACTAGGCGGCAAGGGAACAGTGTTGGACTTCCCCATCCTGGACGTGCCCGCAAGCCGCACTGCCGCAGCGGAGTTGCTGGCCACCCTGGACCTGGGGTTGATTATCTCCATCGAGCGGTGCGGCAGGACCAGCGGCGACGCCTACTTGAATATGCGGTCCCTGGACATTACGCCCCAGACGGCCAGGGTGGACTACCTGTTCGAGGGTGGTGTCCCTTCAGTCGGTATTGGGGACGGCGGCAACGAAATCGGTATGGGCAACCTGCTCGAACACATTCCCGCCGTGGACACACTACCCGACGACCCCGCGGTTACAAAAGTCGACCGGCTGATAATCTCCAGCGTGTCCAACTGGGGAGGGTACGGCCTGGTGGCGGCATTGTCCCTGTTGGCGGGTCGAGACTTGCTCCCAGACCTGGAAGACGAGACCCGGCTGATAGAACGCGCCGTGGACTTGGGAGCGGTGGATGGCACGACCGGCGAGCAGAAGTACTACGTGGACGGCTTCACGACGGAGGAGAACGGCCTGGTGCTGGAGCAACTTCGCCGGTACGTCGCCAACGGCATCGGATAACGCACGAATAACGAGGGCGCCGGATCTACCCGTCCGCCACTCCCTCCAGTTGGAAGGAATCGGGAGTCAAGGTCTTCTCTTCCAGTACGAGTAACCGGCGCAATTCAAATATCTCGTCCCGGAACTGGGCGGCCTTCTCGAATTGCAGGTTCTTGGCCGCCTCCTTCATCTGCACTTCCAGGTCCTTCACCACCTTGAACATGTCGGCCCGGGACATCTCCTGCCGGGTGACCGCATAGCGGGTCCGGTTGTCGGAAATAGACTTGATCCCTTCTGTTATGTCGTGGACTTCTTTTTGGATGCTCTGCGGCTGAATCCCGTGCTGCTTGTTGTGGGAGTCCTGTATGTCGCGCCTGCGGTTGGTCTCGTCGATGGCCGAACGCATGGAATCGGTGATGCGGTCGGCGTACATGATGACCTGGCCGTCGGCGTGCCGGGCTGCCCGGCCAATGGTCTGGATCAACGAAGTGTTGGAGCGGAGGTAACCTTCCTTGTCCGCATCAAGAATGGCAACCAAGCTCACTTCGGGCAGGTCCAAGCCCTCCCGCAGCAGGTTGATGCCTACGATGACGTCATAGACTCCCAGGCGTAGGTCGCGAAGTATCTCCACCCGGTCCAAGGTCTGGATGTCCGAATGCAGGTAGTGGTTGCGGACACCCATCTCCGAGAGGTAGTCCGCCAACTCCTCGGCCATCCGCTTAGTCAGAGTTGTCACCAGGCAGCGTTCCGCCCGTTCAACCCTGCCCTTGATCTGTTGCAGCAGGTCGTCGATCTGCCCGGTGGTGGGTTTCACTTCGATAACGGGGTCCAGCAGCCCGGTGGGGCGGATCACTTGTTCCACGGTGGCCGATGAGTGTTGCATCTCATAAGGTCCGGGGGTTGCGGACACATAGACGACCTGGTTGATGTGGGACTCGTACTCGTCAAAGTTGAGGGGCCGGTTGTCCAACGCCGAGGGCAGCCGGAAGCCGAATTCCACCAAGGTCCGCTTACGTGAAATGTCCCCGTGGTACATTCCCCGCACCTGCGGCAGGGTCATGTGGGACTCGTCCACAAACATGATGTAGTCTTCGGGGAAGTAGTCCAGGAGGGTCCAAGGGGCGCTTCCCTTGGCACGCCGGGAAAGGTGCCGGGCGTAGTTTTCCACGCCGGAACAGAAACCTGTTTCCTGGAGCATTTCCAGGTCGTAGTGAGTACGGCTTTCCAGGCGGGCGGCTTCGAGGACCTTCCCCTGGCTGCGAAGTTCGGCAAGCCGCTCTTCCAGTTCGTCACGTATGTCGTCCACGGCCAGGTCCAGCTTGTCCTTGGACGTCACGAAGTGGTTGGCAGGGTAAATCGACACCTCAGGAAGTTCCGCCAGGACTTCGCCGGTAAGGGGGTCCAACCGGACAATCCGCTCCACGTCATCGCCGAAGAACTGCACCCGGACCGCCGCCTCCTCATACGCGGGCACGATCTCCAGAGTGTCGCCGCGAATGCGGAATTTGCCTCTGGCCAGGTCCATGTCGTTGCGCTCGTACTGCATGTCCACGAGCTGCCGGACCAGCCGGCTCCGGTTGCGAACCTCGCCCACCTTCACCTGGGCAACCAGGTTGAAGTAGTCTTGGGGGTCGCCCAGACCGTAGATGCAGGACACCGAGGCCACGATCAGGACGTCCCGCCGGGTGAGCAGGGAGGTCGTGGCGGATAGGCGCAGCTTGTCCAGTTCTTCGTTGATGCTGGAGTCCTTCTCGATATACGTGTCAGATTGGGGGACATAGGCTTCTGGCTGGTAGTAGTCGTAGTAGGAGACGAAGTACTCCACGGCGTTACGGGGGAAGAACTCCTTGAACTCGGTGGCAAGCTGGGCTGCCAGGGTCTTGTTGTGGGCCATTACCAGAGTTGGCCGTTGCACCTGTTGGACGATGTTGGCCATACTGAAAGTCTTGCCGCTGCCCGTAACCCCCATCATGGTCTGGCGGGAGGCTCCCTCCACAATCCCCTGGGAAAGCCTCTCCACGGCGCGAGGTTGGTCACCGGTCATCTTGAAGTCGGCGGTCAACTCGAAGCGGCGGTTCTCGGGTTTAGCGCCTTCAGACCACGAATCGTTGATGTCCCTGCCGGCTTCGGCCCATCTTCGAATGCGAGTGTTTTGAGTCATGAGCTTACAACCATAGAGCGTCTTTAAGGACAAGGATTTGTTCTACGGGATCGACCATGAGGAGGAAGGCTTCCAGCGTATGGGCGCCCATCAATACGGGAGCATCGTCAGGACTGAAGACGCAGATGATTGGTCTGCGTTCACCGTCTATCTCAGCATCAACGCGGCCCATGTCTCTCTGTACGGTGCTTCCATCGGCAAGGCCGAGACGGACTTGCCATTCGGCGGAGACCCCGAGCCTTTCAAGGACAGTACCGGGGATGGACGTAAAAGTCGCGCCCGTGTCGACCAGGGCATCCAATGTCTCGAGTGGCCCACCGTTTGGTCCAATTAGTGTGATAGGGTGGCTAAACGTGCCCATAAACCGTGTTGCCTCTTGCCAACAATTATACCAGCCGCTGCTCTAGCCGGGACCGAAAGTCTGCAATGCCAGCCGGATGCGCTCTTCCACGGATAGCTCCGCTGAGTCCCTGCCATCGCTAACCGCACGACGGGCTTCGGACGCGGAGTAGCCCAGCGCCATCAGCGCTTCGACGACCTCGGTGTCTGTGGACGCGGACATAGCCGGGGTCTCGGCCAATGTCTGCTCCAGCTTCCCCTTCAGCTCCAACACAATCCTTCCCGCCGTGCGGCGGCCCACTCCCGGAGTCGCGCTGAGAGCTGGGATGTCCCCTGCCGAGATGGCCCGCTGCAGGCCCGGCGCGTCAAGAGTGGAGAGCAGGGCCAACGCCAGGCGCGGCCCAACTCCCGAAACCGCCGTAAGCATCAGGAAGAGTTCCAACGACGCCGGGGAAGGGAACCCGTAGAGGACCGGCTGCTCGTCGCGCATCCTCAGGTGAGTGTGCAGGGAGACGGTTGCCCCGATGTCTCCGAGCGGGGCGATGGCCGACGAAGGGACGAACACTTGCAGGGTTACGCCGCCCAACTGGAGGTGTACCCAGTCGGGTCCCACGGCTGCCAGGCTACCGCGAACGCTGACTATCACCCATTACCTCTCCTGGCCCGGAGGTATCTCCCGGAGGAGAGCGTTGGCCCCTTGGCTCTGGACCAGGTGGCAGAGGCCCACGGAGATGGCGTCGGCGGCGTCGGACTCGGGTGTCTCCTTCAAACCCAGCGTTACGGTTATCACTTCTTGCATCTGGGCCTTGGTTGCCCCACCGAAGTCGGTGACGGCCCGTTTGATCTGGGCCGGGGAGTACCGGAACACGGGGACAGCCTGGCTGGCGGCCCCGATAAGCACCACTCCTTGGGCCTGACCGACGGCTATGGCGGGGCCGGGAAAGTTCCGCTCGCCCCGCCCTACGAACGGCTCCTCAACGGCGATGGCGTCCGGGTGGAACATGCCGATCATGTTGACGACGTGAGTGTACAACTGGTAGAGCCGTTGCTCGATAGGCATGTTGCGAGGCAAGGCGACCACCCCGTAGTCGTCAACCTCTGGCTGGGGTCCCGTTTCCAGGACACCATACCCCATCCTCACCGTCCCGGGGTCAATGCCGAGAACTCGCATAATCTCCGGCGCTTTGGACAACGCCCTGTGTCGTTAGGAAGCGGACCGGTAGCTCTCCAACACCTCTGGGGGGAAGTCGGCGCTGGTGTAGGCTTTCTGAATGTCCGCCAGGTCTTCCAGGGCGTCGAGCAGTTTGAGGGTCTGCTCCGCCTCCTTGGCTTGAAGAAGGACGGTGGTCTTCGGCACCATGGATATCTCCGATGATGCGGGGGTTACACCCTCCTCTTGCAACACTCCCTGGACCGTCAGGAGGGTTTCAGGGGCGGTGTGGACTTCCAGCACGCCCTCTTCGATGATGATGTCCTCGGCCCCGGCGTCGATGGCCAGAAGGCCGAGTTCTTCGGCTTTGTCTTCGTCGTCGACCTCGAGGCTGATGACACCCTTGGTCTCAAAGTTCCAGGCAACACATCCTGATTCCCCAAGGTTGCCGCCGCCGCGGTTGAAAGCGGCGCGGATGTCCGAGGCGGTGCGGTTGCGGTTTGGCGTGACCGCTTGAATCAGGATCGCGCCGCCGCCGGGGCCGTAGCCCTCGTAGGTGACCTCGTCCAGCTTCTCCTCGCCTTCTCCGCCATCGCCCGCTCCCCTCTTGACCGCGCGGACGATGTTGTCCTGGGGCATGTTATTGCTCTTGGCTTTGTCGATGGCCAGGCGTAGGCGGAAGTTCATCTCCGGGTCGCCGCTGCCGCCTTCCCGGACGGCGAGGGAGATGTCCCGGCTTAGCTTGGTAAAGATGGCGCCTCGTTTAGCGTCCGCGGCGCCCTTTTGGTGTTTGATCGTGGACCATTTAGAGTGGCCAGACATCGCAACCACCCCCATTGACGGAAGTTTGGTGGGATTTTAGCATCTGGCTCTCTCGCAGGTCAAAGGGGAATCACCGCAGGCCGTCGGGTAGATCGACTATCATGACGCCTTCGTCCAGACGCACATCCTTGACCACGTCGACCAGCGCGGGCACAAGGACGTCTCGGCCGGAGCCGGATACAACATAGACATCGTTACTCCCGGTCTCAAGAATCTCAGTGATCTCACCCAACAATTCCTCGTCCTCGGTGAGTACGCGGAGCCCCAGCAGTTGGAAGTGGAAATATTCGCCTTCCCGCATCGCCCGGGCGGCTGTTTCGGGCACGGTGATTTCCAGCCCGACCAGAGCCTGGGCCTGGTCTCGGCTGGATACTCCTGACAATTCGAGAACCACGTGATCGAAGCCGGTGGGGGAGGAATCGGTTATGCGGAAGGAACCGAAGCCGATGTTAAGGAGTTGCCCTGTGTCGAAACGGTGCGGAACGTCGCTGAGGACTTGGACCCTGACCCTGCCCGACACACCATGAGCCTGGATGACGCGGCCCACAATCACTTCCCCGGAAGCCATTGGGGCTACGCTATACAATCTCCAGCACTGCGTGAGTGCCGTCTTTCACCGCGGCCACCCGTAGCAACACCCTCATCGCCTGCGCGACGCGGCCCTGCCTGCCGATGACCTTGCCCTTGTCTTCCGGAGCAACTTCCAGCCGCAATATCACACGCCCTTCTTCCACGTCCTCGGTGACCGAAACGGCGTCTGGGTTGCTGGCCAGGGAGCGGGCGATATACTCGATGAGTTCTTTCATGTGGAGGAGGTCTCTCCATCACCGGAAGTGGAACTGACCTCGGCTGGCTCCTCTTGGCCATCCGGTTCGGAGGACTCCGTAGGGTTGTCTACGGACTCGGACTCAGCGGCGGCAACGCCTTCTCCATCGACGACTCCGGACCATGCCAGAATGCGGCGGACCGCATCGGTGGGCTGGGCGCCCTGGCGAATCCATTCCTGGGCCCGGTCGGATTTGATGGAGAAAGAGGGGGGGTTAACCAAGGGATCGTAGTTGCCAATCCATTCCACGTACGCCCCGTCTCGCGGCGCGGTAGCCTCCGCCACCACTATGCGATATGACGGTTTCCCCTTTTTACCCACCCTTCTTAGCCGAATTCGTAGCATTTAACCCTCAAATGTTTACATCTCTGAACTTGAGCCGGTTGAAATTGTAAGCTGACGGGCATACGTTGTCAATCAGGTATGTCGCGCGCCATCACCCTAATGCCCATCCCAAGGAGCCCGAGCTGGCGCTGCAAGTGGGCCAAAAGAAAACCCCAGCCGCGCTCTGGCACTGGGGCCGCGCTATTCACCTAAGTGGGTTCGGAGCCTGATTCTAACGGTCCTGAAATCTCGATGCGCCTGACAAATGGATCGGGCCCAGCCACTCTGCCGGTAAAACCCCCGATTGATTCCCGGTTACCTAGGGGCGATGATAGACATTGGCCTGGGCCCGACGAACGGGTTCTCGTATGTAAAGGGGGGTGAGTTAGTGTACGATCACCTCGTCGTGTCCAGACAGATGCCTACCATCGCCCCTACGTGTTAAACTAGATTTCATACGCCATCACCTCCTTTACGAAAATTCCGCCAAGCGGTTGACTTATTCTAACCACCCCTTTACTCCAATGTCAACCCGAATTTGGGCGCGCTACTAGAATTCTAAAATCTTTGGGTAGCGCCCGGATTTCCCGGTGAGAAAGGCCAATGCGCGTCGTCTTCATGGGCACCCCCGCGTTTGTGACACCGGTGCTGGACGCGTTGTGCGGCGCGGCCAATGTGTCGGTGGACGCGGTCTACGCTCCACCCGACAGGCCGCGGGGCCGGGGGCGCTCGCCCGAAATGCCTCCGGTCAAGACCCACGCGCTAGAACTGGGCCTGGATGTGTTGCAGCCCGAGTCCCTGCGGTCCGCACAGGTTAGAACGGAACTCCAGGCCCTCAGGCCCGACTTGATCGTGGTCGCGGCCTATGGGAAGTTTCTGCCGCCCCGAGTGTTGGCGACTCCGCCCCACGGCTGCCTGAATCTGCATCCCTCGTTGCTCCCCTGGTACCGGGGCCCATCCCCCGTCCCGTCGACTATCCTGGGGGGCGACAGTCTCACGGGTGTCACGTTGATGCTGCTCGACGAAGGGATGGACACCGGACCGATCATCGCCCAGGCGGAATATACGCTGTCGGGTGAGGAGACGGCCGAGACTCTGACGGGGGCCCTGTTTGCCAGGGGCTCCGATCTTTTGATGGAGAATCTGGACCCCTGGGTGTCCGGTGGATTACAACTATGCCCACAGGATGAAGCAAGGGCAACGGTGACGCGCAAACTCGAACGCGAGGATGGAAGAGTGGATTGGATGCTTTCGGCGATCGAGCTATCCACACGGCGAAGGGCTTACACTCCGTGGCCGGGCCTCTACACCCATTGGGACGGCAAGGTGGTGAAGCTGTTGGATGTAGTTGCCTTGCCGCGAGAAATCGCTCAGGAAGCCGGACCGGGTACGGTCTGGGTCACCGGCCAGGTAGACATACCTCTGGCCGTTGTGACCGGAGACGGGCTGCTGGGGCTAAAGCGCCTCCAGATAGAAGGCCGGAACGCCGTTACCGGAGCCGATTTCCTGCGAGGCTATCCGGGAATCGCCGGCTCCTCTCTGGTCTAGTCCGGGTGCGCGGACCTATTTGAACTGGGGAACTACTTTCTCCATGAACAATTGCAGTGAGTTGTGCTGCCGCTCCGGCGAAATCTGACTACCGTAGTTCACTTCGAAAACTATCTGGTCCAGGCTAAGCTCCTCCCTGAGTTGATGCAACCTGTCAGACACGGCCTCGGGCGTGCCGTAGACTACCTTATCTCTCAACCAATCGTCATAGCTCATGCCCAGGATTCGGTCGGACTCCGCCTGCCAATCTCCCGTGGTGCCGCCGTAGTCCGCATAGCTGCCGACGCGTACTCCGAGCCGGTTTACGGAGAACATGGCGCTCTCCTGGGGTTCCCAATACGCTCGTTCGGCGCTCTCCGCCACGTATATCGGTACCCTTAACCCCACCTTGGACTCGCCGGCATGTCCTGCCTTTTGCCATGCCTTCCGGTAGTCGGCGATATGAGGCGCCAGTTCGGACAGCGCGAACACACGGGACGGGTTGATGAAAATCGGGTAGCCCAGTGTTCCCATGATTGGGAAGCTCTCCGCAGAGGTGATCCCCAGGTGGATGGGAGGATGGGGTGTCTGGTAGGGCTTGGGTTCTATGGCCAGGTCCTGGAATTGAACGTATTTTCCCTCGAATGAGAAAGTTTCACAGGTCCAGGCCTTGACGATGACCTCCAAGAACTCCTCGAAGCGGTCCCGGCTCTCCTGGAACGGCACGTTGTACCCCTCATGCACGTTGGGGAAAGTGCCCCTGCCTACTCCAAACTCCAAACGCCCCTTGCTGATGTGGTCCAGGGTCGCCACTTCCTCGGCGATTCGCACCGGGTTGCCAAGGGGCAGGCAAAGGACGGCCAAGCCGATCCTCACCCTCTTCGTGCGGGTCGCCAGCGCGCTGGCGATGGTCACCGGCGCAGACAATACGCGCCCGGCATTAAAGTGGTATTCCGCCAGCCACAGCGAATCGACTCCCAGAGCCTCCGCTTTGTCGGCCAGTTCGAAGCATTCGTCGAAGGCTTCGGCCTGGGATATTCCTTCCCGGCGTGGGAATTCCAAGAACAGTCCGAAATCCATGACTCCTCCGTCAATCGAGGCGGGTTGGGTGATCGTTTTCTGGTTACCGGAAGTGCGGAAGCACCTTGCTGGAGAACATCTCCATCTGCCCGAAGACTCCCTCGACGTCAGAAGACAGGAAGCTGAAGTTGAAGTCCCGTACCCCCGCCTCTACCCGTTCTCGAATGCCTCCGACGCATTCCTCGGGCGTTCCGGCGATACAAAGGGCCTGGGCAAGGTCCTCCGCTGACCGGTCCGGGGTTACATAGCGTTGACCCACGTTAGCCACCGCCTGAGCCATAGCAATCGACCGGTCCTCCGAGATGGAGGTAGGCTGATTCAAACCCCAGTGGAAACCCGTCAGGTCTCTGCCGGCTTCCCCGGCAATCTGGCGAATGGCCTCGTTAGTTCGTTGCAGTCGGCGGACCGTGAACAGATAGGGGTACCAACCATCTCCTAAAAGCGCGGCCCGCTGCATTGCGGCATCGCTTCGGCCCGAGACCCAGATGGGAGGATGCGGCTGCTGGACTGGTTTCGGGAGGAGGGTGACGTCTTCGAAGTCAAAGAAGCGTCCGTGATGTGTCACGCGCTCCTCGGTCCAGAGGCGCTTTATGACTTCCAGCATCTCGTTGGTGCGGCGTCCCCTGGTGCGGACCGACACTTGGACGGCGTCGAACTCGATCTGGGTCCCTCGTTGGCCGCTGATGCCTATGCCGAAGTCGACTCTGCCGTTTGAGACCAGGTCCAGAGTGCCGACCATCTTGGCCAAGAGTACCGGATTGTAAAGGGGTGCGATGACGATACCGGTCATAACGCGCAGGGTTTTCGTGGCCCCGGCTGCCGCCGCCATGGTGGGGATTCCCAGGAGCGTTGGCCTTGGAGGATTCCCGTCCATGAGATGTTCCCCGGTGGTGATTCGGTCGAAACCCATCGCCTCGGCCCGGCGGGCGAACTCGGCTACGTCGAAGTACCCTTCACCGCCAAAACTACAACCGAAGGTCAGTCCCGCTTCTCCCACGTCTCCTCCTGCGCTTTGGCCCATGCTCCGCATCATACCCACGGGGAGACTCGGGGGCAAGCGGGCTGGCCCTTCGACTCCGGTCCGTTCCGCGCTTGGCGAACGGGCATAATTCGGCGAAGGTGTATATTGGATGGCCCTGCGCGAGGCAAGCCACTGTAGCGACGGCCACTCATATTGAGAAGGTAGGCTTGGACCGGGCTGCCAACAGGCCTTTAGAAGCCGGGTAACGTCCGGTACCCCGTTGGCCCGGAAGGCCGCCGAGGATATCATGGGCTTGAGCCGTGGGGTTGGCAGCTCCAAACCCCATTAAGATCGGCCAAACGCGATCCTCGACGGAAGGAATACTCCCATGACGACAGGACCCATCAAGATCGAAGGCGCCCGTTTCATACTGACCATGGACCCGGAAAGGAGGATTATCCAAGATGGCTCCATTGTCATTGACGGGCAGCGCATCACGCACGTTGGAAAGGCCAGTGAACTCCGGGTCGTGACCGCCGGAAGGGTGATCGACGGCAGCGAAATGGTCGTGACCCCCGGCTTCTGCAACGGCCACATGCACATCAGTTACGCCCACGCCACCAGGGGTATTTTCCCGGACGACCTTGGCCCGGCGTACCTGCCCAACGTGTTCACACTTCAGGGAGCGATGACGGCTGAAGAGGAGTATTACACATCCCTTCTGGGAATTACGGAGCTGCTCAAATACGGCACAACCTGTTTCCTGGACCCTGGCAGCACCAAGCACCTTGACGCGTGCCTGAAGGCCTATGAAGAGTCCGGTTGCCGGATCATTGTAGGCCGCCACGTCACCGACCGGCCCAACCCGGTCAACCTGCCACAATACTCAACCGCCGAAGCGATATCCCGCATTGAAGAGGTTATCCGGGACTACGACCATGCGCTGGATGGCAGGGTGCGGGCCTGGGCAATGCCCTTCTCGGAGGGGTTCTGCACCAGGGAGCTTCTTGAAGGGGCCAAGGAGTTGTCCGCCAGATATCAGACTGGGCTGACCCTCCACCACAGCAACACGGCGAACTCCAAGGAAGCGTCCCTCCGGAGCCATGGGATGCTGCCCACGCAGTACCTGGAGGAGATAGGTGTCCTTGGCCCTGAGACGACCCTGGCCCACTGTCTTGGTCTGGAAATGGCGGAAGTTGAGTGCATGGCGCGCACCGGCTCAAGGGGGGTCATGTGCCCCACGGCGGCGGTCAAGGGAGGGTCGGGTATGACCCGGAGCGCCCTCCTGCCGGAGATGTTGGAACAGGGGGTCACCGTCGGACTGGGCACCGACGCGGGGAACAACTCCAACTTGGTGGAGACCATGCGGTCCATGTATCTGGCTGCCGTGCTCTATAAAGACGGACGGCGGGACGTGGGCATGGTCCCCGCGGAAACCGCCCTGGAGCTGGCCACCATCCAGGGCGCGAAGGCCTTGGGTTTGGGCGGCGACATAGGTTCCATCGAGGTGGGCAAGAAGGCCGACATGGTCCTCTTCGACACCAAGCGGCCCGAATGGCGGACCATATTCAACCCGGTGAACAACCTGGTCTACAATGCCGATGGCCGGAGTGTCCATACGGTAATCGTCGATGGCCGGGTGGTCGTGGAAGACCACCGGCCAACGTTCGTCGACGAGTGGGAGTTGATCCAAAAAGTGCAGGAGATCGGGGCGGACCTGATGCAACGCACCGGAATCACTGTGCCGCACCGGTGGCCTTTGGTGTAACCGGGCGAACTCTCTAGGACTGGCCTCCGCTGCTGATTACCTGCCCGGTGATGAACGAGGCGTCGTCGGAGGCGAGGAACGCTATGGTGGCCGCCTGTTCCTCGGGCAGCCCGGAACGCCTGATAGACTGCTGGTTCCTGATGTCCTCCCCCATGAGCCGGCGGTATTCCGCGGCATCTTCCGACGTGTCTTCATCGGCCATGACACCGCCGCCGAGATGCAGCCGGGATGTCATTCGGTCTGGAATGGATGTCCCACCGGGCGATACCGTGTTCACGCGGATGCCGTAACCGCCGTACTCCATAGCCAGCACCTTGGTCAGGGCGAAAATGCCGCCCTTTCCCACAGCGTAGGGCAGCCTGTGGAGCCCCCTGGGGGACTGGGAACCCAGGTTGACGATGGACCCCGAGCCTTGCTCCATCATGATTGGCAGCGCCGCCAGGCAGCACCACATGGTGGGATAGAGGGTCCGCTCCAGCTCCAGGTTCACCTGCTCTTCGGTGTATTTGTGATACGGCTGAATCCAGATGGTGCCACCGACGTTGTTGACCAATACGTCTATGCGACCATATTCCGCCACCACATCGGCCATCAATTGTTGCGCTCCGGAAAATGTGCCCACGTCGCATAACGCCTCGAGGGCGGTGACGCCGTGTTCGCGCAACTCTTGGACCGTCCTGGCGGCGCTTTCGTCGACCCTATCGGCCACGGCGATGATGCCGCCTTCTTCTCCCAGGCGCCTGGCCGTTGCCCGCCCAATGCCCTGGCCGGCTCCGGTGACCACGCATACCTTGTCCCGGAGCCGCTTGCCTCCGGCCGCTCGTGGGTCTAGCTCTGTCGTCAATGCAGTCCCTCCTTGGTTATGGCTGTTAATCCAACTACCCGGAACCACTGTTAATTCAACTATCCGAAACCAGATGATAGGCTATCTCCCTGGCGGGGGCAAAAGGTCAGTGGCTTCCAAGCCAAATGTTGAGGGAGCTTCGCCGTGGTATGATCTTTGACGCCCGATGACCCTAAAATCATAGCCCTGTGATAGAAGGTACTTCCGCTGGAGGTCTATTCTGAGATGAGAGAAGCGAAGGGCATCACCGTCAGCTACGGTCCGGTTACCAAGCATTACGCCAAGGGTCTCACCAACCGCCGATGCCTCCTGATTTTTGGCGCGCTGCTCACGGTCGTTGGCATTGCCGGGTTCTTCCTGGGCACAAGTCCTCAGGACCTGTACCACATGGACCTAGGCCAGAGTATCGCGTACCTGGCGCTGGGCGTGGCGGCCCTCTACGTCGGCGAGGTCTGGAACTCGGAGTACAAGCGGGTCTTCCTTGGGTTGGAAGGGTTGTTCTTCCTTGCCGTCGGTGTTGCCGGGTTTGTCTTGTCGGCGGTGGTGTCGGGCGCGGAATCTATCAACCTCGGAATTTTCACCGTGCAGCATCCCTGGGAGAACGCGGCGCATCTGGCGCTCGGAGTGATCCTCCTTGGGACCGCCCTGTACCCTCGACGGTTTCGCGACTACTCCTACAGCAGCAATGCCTCTGATTGACATGGGTCACGGGATAGCGTCCGGCCTATAAGGAGCCGGCTTTCGAAGGCCCAGTGCCTCATGAGTGGCCGTTTCAGGCGTCGCCACATAAGGCCGAATTGACCCAAGACTAGTCAAGTGGGGAGCAGGCATTCCCTTAGAAAGCTGTGAATAATGAGTCGCTCAAGGCGTTGGGGACTTTCTACTGCGCCTGCTACGTCGTTTGCTTTGTTGGTTGGTGCGTTGCATTGGGATGGCTCTGGGAAACATGGAGTCTTAGTGTCGTTCTGTCAGGGGTGGCGGATGTTTCGAGTGCCTCCGCTGGAACAGCCCTATTCATACTGATCTGCTGGGAGGGCTCACGAATGGTGCTTGCACGATTGTATGTAGAGAAACGGACTCAACAGGCCCGCGAGGAAGGTCGGGAGGAAGGTCGGCAGGAAAGCGATGCAGCATGGGAAGCGTGGATCAAGCGGCGTGATGAGGCTGCGGGCAACAATCAGCCTTTCGATGAGCCTATGCCGTCCCACAAGAAATAGCAGCACGGAGGTTCTGTGGGCCCTGGCCGGGTTTAAAGCGAAAGACCCACCCGCCCTACCACCACTCGGATTTCCGAAGTCCTAAGGGAAGGCGGCCCTCTTTACGGCCGATGGTGAGAATACATGAAGGCCGCCTCGAGCGAGGCGGCCTTCATGTATTCTCAGGGACTGGCGGATCCTAGTTGAGGGGGATTTCGGCTGCCTCCCGCTCTTCTTCGATCTCGATCATCTCTTCCGCCGCTTCGGTCCTGCTCTGTCCCCAAATTCGTTGGGCATCCCGGGATTTCCAGGGCATACGCCTTCGCCAGAAGATGATGGCCGCGTCGGTCGCGCCTAGCTTTTGTGACGAGTGGGGGTCCAGCGCGCCCACGGCCTGTACAGGCATGTCCTCCCGTTCGTTGGTCGTCTGAGGCGCGTTGAAGTAAACGTACCAGGTGTGGTAGAAGAATTTCCACCAAAGCTTCGCCATCAGCCGGTGGCGGACCCGCTTGAGGGCGAAGGTGAACATCCGGGTGTTATTTTCGTCGATGGGGGTGAAGTACCGGAGGTGTTGCGATTGGCCTCGGGCGCTGGGGCAGGCGATGGCCGGGAGCCGGTACAGCCCTCCGGGGCGGGAGTTGTTGAAAGCGTTTTTCTGTTGGACAAGTGGGTTCAGCCTGCGGGCGTTCCTGAACCGCCACCAACTATGCTGTGGCCATTGCTTTCCTAGGCCGGGGAAGTAGCCTTCCTCGACATTCTGCTTCACACGGGGAGCGATACAGATATAGTTGTCGCCCTCCTCTGTAATGTCGGTGCCCTCCCAGAACGCCGACAGACGGTTGAACAGTTGCCCGCTCCAGAAGCGCCGAATGCCTCCCCTGTGTATCTTGCTGTTATGGGAGTCCCGGGAGTTCTCCATTGTCAACGACCAGTTCATGGGCCAGATCTTGACGTAGGTCTGGACCTCCACGTCGTCGAGGAAGAATTCCTCTGGCAAGTCCTCTTCCAAGGGCACGGGTCCGGTGACACCCATCCAGACGTAAACGACGCCGCGGTGGGTGCGCGTGGGGTAATTGCGGACACTGAGCTTCGGGGCAAGCTTGGAGTCCGGCCCGTCGGAGAGGGCCGCTACGCATTGGCCCTTGCCGTCGAAGGTGTAGCCGTGGTAGGGGCAGGTTATGAACCCTTTGAACTCGTCGTTCCCCATGCCCTTGCCGATTCCCCCGGACAGGAACGCCCCGCGGTGGGGGCAGATGTCCGATACCGCGGAAACCTCGTCGTTTGCGTCTCGGAAGAATGCCACCTGTTCTCCCAGGAGCTTGAGGGCCACGGGTTTTCGTTTGATTAGCTTATCTTCCACCGCCGGGTACCAATACTCGCGGTAGCCGAGTTCGGGAACGTAATCATGCACCCCAATGCCCGACGCTCCCCTGGGAACGTAGCGGCTGGCGCCGTTTCCGTTTCGTCCGTTGGCCTGGTGTCCGTTGGTCTGATGGCCGTTGGTCTGATGGCCGTTGGTCTGAGAGGTCGTCATCTTTTGCCGTCCTTTAGCCGGTAGTCGTCGCTCTTTCCCGCCTATACAACGATGGCCTCTATTTTAGTGGTCAAAAGAATACCACATTTGGTGGGCCCAGGCACCGTGATAGGAATAAAATGACTCCGCCTTGTCTCGGCCACTCGGCAACTCCCTCCTGTGTCCGGCCTTGGACCGGAAGCCAGGATTCCATCGCGGAGAACTGTGCAGGTGTCTCCGTATTCCAGGGCGCAGGTTTTAGAACCGGAGTCGTCGGGGCCTTTCGATTATTCGTCTGAACTGGAATTTCCTTGAGTCCGAGATTTATTTGATTGGAAAATCATCCGAATCACTCAATCCAATGAATCCCGGTTCGGATTATTGCGCCCAGAATCGAGAGGCCCTGGGATAGTCGTAGCCCAACCGGGAGCGAAAGAGGCCTGAGCGAAGTGACCCCTGATACACCATCGCGAGTCAGCAGGCTGATCTCGAGCGTTGTCGCTTGTAAGTAAATTCCTGGCAAGCGGTCCGGTGCGAGAGCGTTTCCCCACCCCTCTCGGAGAAACGGAGGTTGGGAAATCTCCCACGTCTGTCGCGTGGCTCTTGTTACTTTCCCTTTTGGCGCTGTTGAACACGCCCATCTTCATCGCATTGACCACGGGAATGGACCAATACGGTTTTTTCACCATGGACGCGGTGGCCCGGCGGCCCTACCCGGTGGTGTTGTCCCTGGCTGTAAACGTCTCCCTCGCCGGGTTGGCCTGCGCCCTCTACCGCTTCATCTGGCGGTGGGAGTCTGCCTTCATCGAACGGGGTTGGGAACCGATCAAGCGGACCGGCGTTGCCGTTGGAATACCCGTGTTTCTCGCGATGGTCCCGTCGTTTCTAATGTGCAGCACGGGTGGCAAATCCTACTACGTTATCATTGGCGTACTGATGACCGGGTCACTGTGCATCACAAGCGCTCTTCGATATCCGAATTTGAAGGTGGACCGTCACCTGGCCAGATTCTGGTTCGGGGCGGCCACCGGTTGCATCCTGGTGCTCCTGATGCTAGCCATAACCGGGATGCTGTTCTTTTACTTCATCGACCAGATTCCAGCCAGCAGCAATTTCACCTGGCAACTGGACTATAGGTGGAGTTACCTCGGATATGGACCAGAGGGTTTCCCGCAGCGGCAGCGAGATGGCCTGCTGGTGTTTGGGATAACTGGAATCGGCTATATGGCGCTGGTCCTTGGCGGCGCAATGCTGGTCTCAATATTCAATAGTACGAGGCTGTTGGAATTTACCGATGGCCGGGTAGCAGCCTCGGAGGGATGGGGAGAAGAGATTCTGGAACGGTTGTCAAGTGAACTCCCGTCAAACGGCGAAGATGCACCATACTTGGCGGTCTTCCAGGGCTGCGAGGGAAACATATCCACAGGTCAGTACGAGTGGCTGGTGAGCGCTAAACACGCCGGACCTTTGAGCACTGCCGACCTCCTGATCGACAGAATGTCGGGCAGCGTCTCGGTCAGGATCGCCGACGGTTGGGTGAGCATGGACTTTCGGGTAGGTATCCAGCCGGGCGGCAGAAGGAGTGGCCCCTTCTCCCTGCTGTGCATATACGCCCGCTATCCGGGCCGGCGTTTCGCCAACGGAGAGCTAAGGACCATGTTGAGCCGGGAACTTGCTCGCACGCGGGACTCTGTAAACGTGGGAGACTTCATTGGCCAACTACAACGGAGGACGCCTCGCCTCCCGGTGGAGAGGGATGACGCCGGTTCCTACATCCCCGGCGACGTCCGGGTCTGCCTCCTTGAGCCCCGCACCGGTCCCGGCGATTCTGCATCTCTGCCGGGCGGGATTTCAGGGTAACTCACCACTATCCTACGCCAATCCATGTACCAATCCGATGGCGACTCGCGATAAAGTTATAACCTGGGGAACCTCAACATCGATGCGAAAGGAGCCAAAATGGACTTGATGAGAATCGCGTTGTCTTCAATTGGTCTGACCCAGACGCGATTGACCCTATTGCCGTTTGCCATGGTTATAGCGGTCCTCCTATCGGCATGCGCAACGCCTATCTAACGGCGGATAGTGGAAGTGACCCGCCAGGTGCCTATCGAGGTGACCCGGACCGTTTCTGAGCGAGTCGAAGTAATCCGCGAAGTGCCGGTCGAGGTGACGAGGGTCCTCTCCATGGAGGTAGAGGTTACCCGGGAAGTCGAATTTACCCGCCAAATTCCCGTAGAGGTCATTAAGGAAATAGCGGTTGAGGTGCCTGTCGAAGTAACCCGCGTAGTGTCGAGGGAGGTGGAAGTAACCCGCGAGGTGCCCGTCGAAGTAACCCGCGTAGTGCCCAAGGAAGTAATCAGAGAGATCATAAAGGAGATAGTGGTAACGCCCACCGCGAGGGCGCAGCCCACACGCAGACCAACCGCTACGCCTTGGCCAACCCGTACTCCTACTCCGGTCCCGACCGTCACGCCGCGGCCAACCCGTACTCCTACTCCAGTCCCGACCGTCACGCCTCGCCCAACCCGGACTCCTACTCCGGTCCCAGCCGAAACGCTTCCGCCCCCGCAAATCACAGCTGATTGGGTAGTGGATGATTGGGATCCGCCTGATTGGATGGGGGGTTATTTCGATGTAACGATCACCGTTGCTGGCGAAGGATTCAATCCCACGACTCAGGTTGAATTAAGGGTTGACGACCGCCAGGTGACTTCGGTCTTGACCGATGCCTCGGGGAATTTCGTGGGGGTGGCGAGATTGCAGTTGAAACCTGGGACCTATGATCTCCTCGTCCTGGCAGGAACTGCTAACGCTAGAACCACGCTGTCGATTTCCGCTCCATGATTTCAGTTGGGCCGCCTCCGTGTTTTTGGACGAAAGCTGGCTACCGTCGACGCGCTCGATCAGGACCGGCGTCTCGAAAACATTCCCTGCCCCCTTGGTTTCATCGTGACGTTTAAGCTATGACGTGGTAATTGTTCAGACTTCATGTGTCCTTCCTATTCCCAGCCCGACATTCCGGGCTTGACCCGGAATCCAGAAACTTTTGCAACCAGCAACGGTCGCTATCATTGGCATTTCTGGATTCCCGCCTGCGGAGACCTTTGCGTAACCTTCCGCGACTCCCGCGAAAGCGAGAATCCAGAGTGCGCCCAGATACGGAGGACGCCCTCACCCTAACCCTCTCCCGGAGGGAGAGGGGATTATTCAAAGGTCTCCCTTCGTGGGAATGACGGGTTGCGGCTGAGGGACATCGTTCGACAATCACCATGGAGATGAGCGATGTGGGATTCAGCCAATCCCCGTCATCGAGTCCGAACAGTTACATGCAAACTCCGACGCTTGACGCGAATTAGAGCTTAATCTACACTTCAGCGAGGCATCTAGCCAACCGGCGCGTCACGCGAAACCAGAGTCGAAATCCGAAAGCTTAAGAGCGAATTAGCTCAGGACGAAGGGTGACAGGCCGATGGACCTGAAGGCCTTTATCCGGGACATCCCAGATTTTCCGGAACCGGGGATTCTCTTTCGGGATATCACTCCACTGTTACGGAGCCCGCAGGCGTTTAGCCACGTCATAGAGCGGCTATCAGACCGGGTCCGGCGCGAGGAGTTTGACACCATCGTGGCCATCGAGTCACGTGGGTTCCTGTTCGGCGCTCCGCTGGCGTACCAACTGGGGAAGCCGATAGTCCCGGTCCGCAAGCCCGGCAAACTGCCCGCGGCAACCCACTCGACCGAATACACTCTGGAGTACGGTCAGAACACCATGGAGATGCACCAGGATGGCATTCATCCGGGTGAACGGGTCCTGATAGTCGACGACCTCCTGGCCACGGGAGGCACTCTGGCGGCGGCGGCCAACCTCGTCGAGATGTCGGGGGGAGTTGTCAGAGCTATGGGGGTGGTGGTCGAGCTGACCGGCCTTTCGGGGAGAAATTCTCTGGGGGCCTACGACGTTTTTTCACTGGTCGAATACTGAATTACGGCCTAACCATACTAATGTTACGAAGGAGTAGCAGATGGCAAGCAGCGTAACTGTTGGCAACGTTGAGATCATCCCCGTTCTCGACATGATTCCACCGTCGAGAGAACCAACCATGATGTTCCCGGATACCTCCCCTGACGACTGGGCCGGGCACCAGGATGCCCTGGAAAACGGCCAACTCCAGCTTTACTACGGTTGTTGGGTGGTCCGTTCCCAGGGTATCACCATCCTGGTGGACACGGGCATGGGGCCAGGGCCCCACGCGGACCGGGGCAACGTGGAAGGTGAGCTCTTCGAGAGGTTGCGGGACGTCTTGATTCCCGCCGACCGGCGCAACAATACGAACGTGGGCCCTTCCGACGAGGTGAACATCGTCGTACATACGCATCTGCACGGCGACCACGTGGGCTGGAACCTCCGGTACTCTGGAGGAATGCCCGCCCCCTACTTCCGCCGCGCCCGGTACCTGGTGCCCAAGGCCGACTGGGACCACTTCACCCAGCCAGACGTCCTTCCCACCGCGCCCCATGTGGAGCGTCAAGTGGTGCCGTTGCGCCGCCTGCGCAAGATGGACCTGGTGGAAGGGGAATACAACATCACCGACGAGGTGAGTACCCTCCCGACCCCCGGCCACACTCCGGGACATCAAGCGATCCTCGTATCCTCCCAGGGGGAAAAGGCGATGATCGTGGGCGACGTGCTCCATAACAAAGCCCAGGTTTCCCAAGCCGATTGGTGCGCGGGCGTCGACATCGACAAGGACGCCAGCCGCCAGAGCCGAAATAACCTGTTGGACTTAGCCGAGAAAGAGTCATACGTTATCGCCGCGGGGCACTTCACCCCCGGTGACCATCTAGGTAAGGTAGTCCGGCTGGAAGGCCGACGCTACTGGCAGGGAATCTAGCAGTTGCCAGTGGTTGGTGGTTAGTGGCCAGTAGTTGGCCATGGGCCATTGACCACCGGCAAACGGAACGGACGTTCATTGACTACCGACGATAGCCCCGAGGATATCCCAGAACATAGCCCCGAAGATTTGCGCCAGGCGGCGGCGGATTTCCGCGTGCTTTATTACGGCCACGACGCCGACCCCGGTCCGCCACCCGCCATGGCCGAGCTTGCCCCGGAAGTAATGGACCTGGTGGACCAGGTTGTCTACGGAGAGATTTACAACCGCCCCGGACTTAACCTGCAAACGCGCAGTCTCTGCACCATCGCCGCCATTACAGTCTTGGGACACAGCCCTCAACTCCTTCGCCGCCACATTCAGGGCGCGTTGAACATCGGTGTTTCCAAAGAGGAGATTACCGAGGCCATCGCTCAGATGGTGTTCTACGGGGGGATGCCCGCGGCGGTGAACGCGTTCCGGGTGGCCAAGGAGACCTTCGACGAGCTTGGCGGTTTCCAGCCCCCGCCGCCTCCGCCACAAGCGTCTCAGCGGGTGGTCCCCGGCGGCCCTCCCGTGTCGGGAATCCAGAATAGGAGCGCCAACGATGAAGCTAGGATTCATCGGAACCGGCAACATGGGCAATCCGATGTCGGCCAACCTGATCCGGGCCGGCCACCAGCTAACAGTCCACGACCTGCGCCGCGAGGCCGCAACCAACCTCCTGGAGATGGGCGCAGAGTGGGCGGACAGCCCCAGAGACGCGGTCCGGGGCAACGAGGTGGTGTTCACTTCCCTTCCCGTCCCCCGGGACGTCGAGGTGGTGCTCCTGGGCGAGGGCGGAATACTGGAAGGCGCAGGTGAAGGCTCGATCTACGTTGACCTCTCGACCAATTCTCCCACGGTAATACGCCGGCTCCACGAAGTTTGCGCGGCAAAGGGCATAAGCGTGCTGGATGCCCCGGTCAGCGGCGGGACATACGGCGCGGCTGCCGGGACTTTGGCCGTCATGGTGGGCGGGGAAGAGCGTGTGTTCAACCAAGTGAAGCCTGCCCTCGACGCCATTGGCAGCCACGTCGTCTACTGCGGCGACATCGGCAGCGGCTCGGTGTGCAAGATCTGCAACAATCTGCTCAGCATGGGTATTGGCGTATTGCTGTCCGAGGCCCTCACCATGGGGGTCAAGGCCGGTGTCGACCTGGCCGTGCTGGCCGACGTCATTGCCAACAGCTCCGGTAGCTGCCGGCGGCTTACCGAGAAATTCCCGCGTTTCCTGTTCCAAGGCAACTTCGAACCGGGGTTTGCCACAGCCCTGGCCGCCAAGGACGTCCGCCTGGCCACGGACCTGGGTCGGGAGTATGGGATTCCCATGGACCTGGCCAACCTGGTGGACCAGCGCCATGTCGAAGCCATGTTCCGGGGTTGGGGCGCGGAAGATTCCGATGCCGTGGCCCGTATCCAGGAAGAAAAGGCCGGGGTGCAACTAAGGCTCGAAGGCGTGTAACTCCCCGTCATACCCTCGCTGACCCTCTTTTGAAGTACGGCCTCCCCGCCCTGATTCCAGCGGAGGCTGTAACTCAGGAACGTTGAGGGAAAACCAACCGGCCGATAGCGAAGGTGTTGGGTTCCAGCCAAGCCACGGTATGCCTTCCCACCCTCTGACAGGCGTTTTCGTTTGCCAGGGGCCATGTCAATCCAGGCCGACTCCGGTTGAACCGGACATGCCCCTGTGTTAGGATAACTTTGTTACCAAATTCACGAAGTTTTTCCTTCTAGCCCATCTGCGCTGAGGAGCCCCGGACATGGAAGGGCTAACACAGCGAATCTCCCATGCCATGCTCGGCCAGGAGCAGGCCACCATCACCATCCTCTCCACGCTGCTCGCCGTCCAGGACGAGCTTGGCTACCTGCCCAAAGAGGGCATCGAGTCGGTCGCGCGGTTCACCGGGTCCACTATCAACGACGTGTGGGCCGTTGCCTCCTTCTACCCCAACTTTCGTTTCGAGCCGCCCTGCCTCCACCAGGTGGAGGTCTGCTGGGGCGCTTCGTGCCACCTGGTGGGCGCAATGCCATTGATGGAAGCGGTCATGGACGCCTGTGGGTTGGAGACTGAGGGCGACCGGGAAGATGGGCGGCTCACGTTGCGGTTCAACACCTGTTTGGGGGCTTGCGCCCATGCCCCGGTCATGGCGATAGACCACCACCTCATAGGCCGCCAGACCCCCGAGTCCGCGCGGCAGAAAGTCGCGCGACTGCTCCAATAGAGCTGGCAGGACCTTCACCGGGTCCTTAACCAGCAGGGCTGTCATTTTATAGGCGGTAATTGGAATGGCCGGTAATTTCAAGGACATATCTGCCGAGGCAGGGGATCGCTGGCAGCGGCTCACGGCTGGCGAGGCCCCGTGGGTCCGCATTGGCTCCGCCCTTTGCGGCCAGGCAGCGGGCTGCGATGCTGTAGTCGAGGCGGTGGACGATGCCCTTTCCGCCACCGGCGCCGTGGCCCAGGTCAGCCGCGTCGGTTGCATCGGTCTTTGTTACGCAGAGCCATTGTTGGACGTCCAGCTACCCGGCGGGCCAAGGGTCTTTTACGGGAACGTTACACCGGAGAGTGCGGCCGAGATCGTCCGGGAACACGTGGCCGGCGGCGTGCCAGCAGAGCGGCTGGCCCTCGGTTATCTGAAGGGGTCAGAAGGGGCGATTGCTCCACCCGCGTTGCCCGGCACGCTTCAAGACCTTGACTTTCACCCTCTGCGCGCGGTGGAGACCAAGATCGCCCTTCGCAACGCTGGCAACATCGACCCCAGCGATATCTATCAGTACGTCGCCAACGGAGGCTACCACGCCTTGCACCGCGCCCTGACCGAAATGGAACCGGCGGATACCCTGGAACAGGTCAACGCCTCCGGTCTGCGAGGAAGAGGCGGCGCGGCCTTTCCCACAGGCACCAAGTGGCGGTTCCTGGCGGGTTCCAATGCCCCGGTCAAGTACATCCTATGCAACTGCGAGGAAGGAGACCCCGGCGCGTTCAACGACAAGGCCATCGTGGAAAGCGACCCACACACCCTGATCGAGGGGATACTGCTCGCGGGTTACTCCACTGGGGCCAACGCCGGATACATATTCATCCGCCACGGTCATGACGGCCCCATCGACCGCGCCCGGGAAGCGCTGGCGCAGGCGCGGGAATTGGGACTGGTCGGGGAAGACATCCTGGGCAGCGGGTTCAACTTCGATCTTGAGGTCGCCTTGACCGGAGACTCATACGTGGCGGGTGAAGAGAGCGCCTTGATGGAGGCCATCGAAGGAAGCCGTGCGATGCCCCGGTTCCGGCCCCCCTTCCCGGCGCAATTCGGACTTTTCGGTAAGCCCACCAACATTAACAACGTAAAGACTCTCGCGTATGTTCCCGAAATCATCGCCAAGGGCGGGGAATGGTTCGCATCCATCGGCCACGAGCAGAGTAAAGGGACCGTGATCCTCTGCCTCACCGGCGACCTTCTATACACCGGCATGATCGAAGTACCGCTGGGAATCAACTTGAAAGACGTGCTCTATCAGGCAGCGGGGGGAATTCCCGGCGGCAAAGCCCTTAAGTTGGTCCAGAGTGGCGGCCCCCTGGGCGGTGTGTTGGGCGCGGACAACGTGGACGTGGTCTTGGACTTCGAGATACTGCGGAATGCGGGCGCCATCCTGGGATCGGGAGGGATCATCGCCGCCGACGAGGATACCTGCGTGGTGGACCTCACCAGGGCTCTGATCGCCTTTTGCCAGTTCGAGTCCTGCGGAAAGTGCTTCCCATGCCGGATGGGTATGAGCCATCTCTTGGAGGTGCTGGAACGCATCTGCCGGTTGGAGGGCACGACCGAAGACCTGGGGCTGATGCGGCGAGTTGGGGAGAATATGCAGGCCGGGTCCCTCTGCGGCCACGGACAATTGGGGTTCAACCCGGTGTCCTCCGCGCTTCGGTACTTCGGAGATGAGTTCGAGTCCCACATCGTGGGTCATACCTGCCCCACCGGAGTCTGCTTGAAACCCAGGTTTACACCTGCCCTGACCCGCAGATTCGCGGCCTCCCCGGTAGGCTGACCACGATGACAACTGGCTGGAGAACGAGGAATGCCTGACGACATCACCATCTCCATCGACGGGGTCGAGATACAGACTCAGCCGGGGAAGATGGTCCTGGAAGCCGCTATCGAGGCGGGGATCTACATCCCATACCTGTGCTATCACCCAGGTATGAAACCCTTTGCCGCCTGCCGCATGTGCGTCGTGGGGGTTGAGGGGGGCCGGGGATACCCGGCGGCTTGCGCCCTTCCGGTGGCGCCCGACATGAAGATACGCAACGACGATGCCGACGTGCGGCAGCTTCGTAACTCGGTCATGGAGATGCTCATCGCTGAGCACCCAAATGGCTGTCTGACCTGCCACCGGGTCGATATCTGCGGTCCCAGCGATGTTTGCCTGCGCCATGTTTCGGTAAACGACCGCTGCGTAACCTGTCCCAAGAACGAGCGTTGCGAGTTGAAAGACACGGTGCGGTTCCTTGGGATGAGCTTGGAATCTCCCTTGGAGTACAAGTACCGTCAGATTCCCCTGGAAGTGAGCGACCCCTTTTATGACCGGGACTACAACCTGTGCATCGTGTGTGGACGCTGTGTTCGCGCCTGCGAGGAGTTGAGAGGAGACGACGCCATCTGCTTTACCGAGCGTGGGGGCAGCGCGCTGGTCGGCACCTCCTTCGGTACGTCGCTGCTGGAGTCGGGGTGCGAATTCTGCGGGGCATGTATCGATGTCTGCCCTGTTGGGGCGCTGGTGGAACGTGAGCACAAGTGGGAGAAAGCCGCCCGTGTGGAACGGACTATCTGCCCTCATTGCCCTGTGGGATGCCAACTCAACCTTGAGATCAACTCCCGAGACCAGTTTGTACGTTCCATTCCTGAGTTAAACTCTCCGGCCAACCGGGGACAGGCATGCTTCAAGGGGAAGTTCGGCCTGGAATTCGTCAACAGCCGCGACCGGCTGAAACAGCCCTTGGTGCGCCGCGAGGGAATCTTGGAAGAGGTGACCTGGGACGAGGCGCTGGAGTATATATCCCGGAGGCTCCCGGACTACTCCGGCGACGGTTTCGCGATTCTGACCTCGCCCAACAGCACCAACGAAGAGCATTACCTCGCCCAGAAATTCGCCCGGCTGGTGATGCACACCAACAACGTGGACCAGACCTCCGACACCCAACCGATGCTGGTCGACGCCTTGGAAAGCTCACTGGGATACCCCGCCGCAACCAACCCGGTGTGGGACCTGGAACAGGCGGGTTGCATCCTCGTGTTCAACTCCAATGTGACTGAAGAGCACAACGTCGTGGGTGTCCCCATCAAACGGGCGGCCAGAAAAGACACTAAATTGGTCGTCATAGACCCCAGGGAGGTCGAGCTGTCTCGGTACGCGGACGTTTGGCTGCGTCCTGTCCCCGGCACGGAACTGCTGCTGCTCGGCGGGGTCTTGAGGTCCTTGATCGACCAGGGTCTGGAAAACACCGGCTGGCTGGAAGAGCGGTGTGAGAGTCCCGCAACTCTCTACTACGCGCTGCGCAACCTGGACATGGATGAGGTCTCCAGGGTGACCCACGTCAGCCTGGAGCAGATAGCCCAGGCGGCGCGGCTTTACGGTGAAGCGGAAGCGGGAGCGATTGTCTACGCGCTGGACAACGTCGTGAGAGCCCTGCAAGAGGACTGCGTCCGGGCGTTAATAGACCTGGCCCTGATCACCGGCAACGTCGGCAGACCCGGCGCGGGACTGTACCCGATGCGGCAAGGGGCGAACGAGCAGGGAGCTTGGGACGTCGGCTGTATCCCAGACCGGCTTCCAGGGTACCGGCAGGTTACGGACACCGACGCCCGCCGCGAGGTTGAAACAGCCTGGGGCGGCGGCGTTCCGCCGGACCCGGGCCTGCCCCTATCCGGCATGTTGGATGCCGCAAGGGACGGACGTATCAAGGCCATGATGGTCATCGGGGACAGCCCGAACTTTACCAACGGAAAACTGGGCGATGGCCTTGGCGCGCTGTCCAACCTGGAATTCTTGGTGGTCCACGATACTTTCCTGGGACCGGTGTCCGAGACAGCCGACGTGGTGCTGCCGAGAGTGAGCTTCGCGGAGAAGGACGGCTCCTTCACGAACCTAGAGCGGCGGATACAGCGCATCCGCCCTGCCCTGCAGGTCAAGGACAGCGAGGCCCGGCCGGAAAGCTGGGTGATATGCGAGCTGGCAGACCGTTTGCAGGCCCAGGGGTTCAACTACCTCACCGCGGGCCAGGTAATGGAAGAGATAGCCAGCCTCACGCCCATCTACGGGGGAGTGTCCTCCCACCGGCTCGAAGAGGAGGGCAAACTCGTGCTACGCACCAACCTGGAGAGCCCTCAGCCGACCCAGGTGCTCCACGCGGGGAAGGAATACTCCGGCATTCAGTGGCCCTGCCCGGCGGAAGACGCTCCGGGTACGGGCGTCCTCTACGCGGATGGGTTTCCCCAGGGCAACGCGGTCTTGGAGACCCCCGAGTTCAGAACTGTGGAAGATGCCGGCGACCTGGATTTCCCCTCCTGGCTGGTTCCCGGCAGGGTGCTGTTCAACCAGGGCAGGGAGATGCAGATCATCAGGGGGAAGCGCAACCAGGTCCAGCGTGAAGACTGGGTGGAGTTGAACCCGGCCACGGCCACGGAGCTGGCGGTGGAGGACGGTGACCTGGTGGAGGTCCATACACGGAACGGCATTGACGGTACGACGATAACCGGCACCGTGCATCTGGAGGAAGCGGTTCCCCAGGGAGTGATCTCCACCACCTCGATTTTTGGTCAACTGGCTATCGCGATGCAAGAAAGCCAGGCTCCGGACCCCGCGTCCAATGTTGCTGGCCTGGACATACACCGTGCGGCTATCGTGAAGTTAACTCCCGCGGCGATCTGAAGGAGATTTGATCGATGGTGAACCAGGGAACGCAGACCACTGCCCAGTCCCGGAAATCGCGGGCCATCGCCAATCTCCCCAAGGCCAGATTGGTGGAGCGCACCGACATCACCGATGATCTGATAGTGATTAAGCTCCAGCCCGAAATGGGCCAATACAACTTCAAAGCAGGGCAGTACTGCACGCTGGGCCTCCAGGACATCGAGCGCGCCTACTCCATCGTATCCGCCCCTTACGAGCCCTTCCTGGAAATCTTCGTCGAACTGGTCCCCGACGGAGAGTTAACCCCCCTCATGTGGGACATGAACGTCGGCGACACCATGAGCCTCAGACCCCGGGCCAAGGGTCTGTTTACCATGGACCGGCGTGTCCACCACCACTTCATGGCGGCCACGGTCACAGGCGTAGCTCCCTCGCTGAGTATCCTTCGCCAATACCTTAAGGACGAGGGCGAAGGTCACACCTTTTACGTTCTTCTGGGCGCCAGCTATTATGACGAACTGACCTATGACCGGGAATTGGCGCAGATGGCGGCTGCCCATCCAGACTTCATAAAGTTCGTGCCGACAGTGAGCAGGCCCAACGAGGAACGCAACGCCGCGTGGGAAGGCGCCGGCGGCCGGGTCAACGCCATCTTCGAGCGGTACCTCGAGGAGTTCGACCCTCCCAAGGACGACACCCTCATCTACGCATGTGGGCACCCGGGCATGATCGAGGATATCAAAGAAAAGGTCTCCGCCCAGGGATGGAAGTTCAAGGAAGAACGGTTCTGGAAAGAGTAGCTACCGTCCCCGTCCGTTGAGCGTTTCATCTCAGGTGATCGGTAGCTTTCCTGTCGCGTTGCTGCTTCTCGTGGACTGTGGGGTGCGGTAGAATGACCGGAACAGACCCGGGGGGTTGGTGGGACAGTGACGCCGATACGCCGGCAGTACCTCAAAATCAAGCATTCATACCCCGATGCCATCGTCCTCTTTCGCCTCGGTGACTTCTACGAGACCTTCGACGAAGATGCTGAGACCGCGTCGAAAGCCCTGGAAATAGTCCTCACCTCCCGCAGCATGGGCAAAGACATTAAGGTGCCCATGGCTGGGGTCCCCGCCCACTCCCTGGATAGTTACCTCGCCCGGTTGGTAAAACAAGGGCACAAGGTCGCGATCTGCGAGCAGTTGTCCGAACCGGTAGCGGGCCGCGGCCTGGTAGAAAGGGATGTGGTCCGTGTTGTTACTCCCGGCACGGTGCTGGAATCGGCCCTACTGGACCAAAAGAGCAACAATTTCCTCGCGGCGGTGGTGGAGGAAGAAGACTCCGCCGGTCTCGCCTACGTCGACGTTTCCACCGGAGAGTTCGCAGTCACCCAGCTCCCGATGGATGAACTTCCCTTGGAGATCGAGCGGATCGCCCCCTCCGAAGTAATAGCCCCCCTAAGCGATGAGGCTCCCCAATGGGTGGCGGCGCTGAAGCACAACGGCGCAACGGGCAGTCCGCTTACTCCCGTCAACCCGGCGTCCTTCGACCTAGACCTGGCCGAACGAGCCCTACTCGACCACTACCACATCTTCTCCCTCGAGTCATTTGGTGTAGAGGGGTATCCTTTGGCGGTGCGCGCCGCGGGAGCTATCGTCGACTACCTGGGACTTACTCAGAAATCGGCGCTCCCCCAACTGGGGACCTTGACCCGCTATTCCACCTCTTCGTACATGACTCTGGACCCCCAGACCCGGAGGAACCTGGAGCTGTTTCAGGCGGGCCGCGCCGAGAGCAAGGAGTTGTCCCTCCTGGCAAGCCTGGACCTGACCAGCACGCCGATGGGAGGACGCCTCCTGCGCCGCTGGTTGGGCCAACCGTTGGTGGAGCTTGAGCCTCTACACCAACGTCAGGACGCGGTGGAGCACTTCGTCCGGGACGGATTCCGACGCAACAGCGCGGCGTCTTTGCTGTCCAAAGTCCCCGACCTGGAACGCATCCTGGGCAGGACCACCGCCGGTATTGTAGCCCCCCGCCAATTGTTGGCCCTGAAAGCGGGTCTGGACACCGTCCCGGAGTTGGGGGACATTCTCGACGGCTGGACCACATCCGAGGACCAGACGGGACCGGAATTTATTGGCAACCCAGTGGGCTGGCTCCGCACGCAAATGACCTCCCTTCCCGAACTGACGGCCTTGATCGAGGCCGCCATCGCGCCGGAGCCCTCCGGGGAAGCCGGGGAAGGAAACGTAATCCGCCCAGGATTTTCTGAAGACTTGGACCAACTCAAAGCCCAGTCCCAGGAGGCCCGCCGTTACATCGCTGGGCTTGAGCAAAAAGAGCGCCAACGCACCGGAATCAGGGGGCTGAAAGTCGGTTATAACCAGGTCTTCGGCTACTACATAGAAGTGAGCAACACCAACGCCGCCCAGGTCCCAGACGACTATATACGCCGCCAGACCTTGACCCACTCCGAGAGATATATCGTTCCCGAACTGAAGGAGTACGAGTCGCTGGTCCTTACAGCACGGGACCGGATTGACGAGATGGAGCGGTCTCTGTACAAGCGGGTCTGCGCCCAGGTTGCGGAGTCAGCGGCCCCGGTTGCCAAGTTGGCCGCGGCGATTGCACGGGTCGACGTTTTCGTTAGCCTCGCGGAAGTGGCGGTCCGCCACGGTTACGTCCGCCCCGTGCTGGACATGGGCCATTCTATTTCAATCAAAGACGGGCGCCATCCCGTGGTGGAGAAGGTCTTGGGTACCGGCGCGTATGTGCCTAACGACGTCAATTTGAACAACGACGACGCCCGGATCATCGTGCTTACCGGCCCCAACATGGCTGGCAAGTCCACCTTCATTCGGCAAGCCGCGATCATTACGCTGATGGCTCAGACCGGCAGCTTTGTTCCGGCGGCAGAGGCGTCCATCGGGGTTGTGGACCGCATCTTCACGCGGGTGGGGTTGCAGGACGACCTTACGACGGGGCAGTCCACTTTCATGGTGGAGATGGTGGAAACCGCCGCCATCCTGAACCAGGCCACGCCCCGGTCTCTGGTGGTGCTCGACGAAATAGGCCGGGGTACCAGCACCTACGACGGCCTGGCAATCGCCCGGTCAGTCATCGAGCACCTGCACAACGATCGCAGACTTGGATGCAAGACCCTGTTCGCCACCCACTATCATGAACTCACTGAGTTGGCCAACGTGCTGCCTGGAGTGCGCAACTTCACCGTCGCCGCCACCGAAGAGGATGGCGAAGTGGTGTTCCTGCACCGTATCGTGCCCGGCGGGGCGGACAAGAGCTACGGAGTCCATGTGGCGCGTCTGGCCGGTCTGCCCCCCGGTGTCGTGAGCAGGGCATGGGAGGTCCTGGCCGACCTGGAGAAGAACGGCGCAGGGAAAACGACAGCCACAAAACGGAGAAGGCGTGGGTCGTCTTCGCCGCAAATGCCCCTCTTCGCCTCGGCCCAGTCTCTTGCCGAGGAGGTCAGGGAGTTGGACATTCCGAATCTCACGCCGTTGGAAGCCATCAACCGATTGTACGAGCTTCAAAAAAAGGCTCGCGAGGCGGACCAACTCGGCTAACCAGCGAGCGCTCGTTCCCGGCCGGAGCGGTTTTGCCGTGGGGCGCGCCGGGCGTTAGAATACGGTGCCTGGGACCTACGCGTCTGGCCATAAATCGACCGCTGTAGACAAGGAGATGTTCCGGTGAGCGAGAATGTAACGTTGTACTGGTGGCCTCGTTGATCGTCATGCCGCAAGGTAAGGGAGTTGCTCTTACAAAACGGCGCTGAGATTGAAGAGCGGGACTACTTCAAGGAACCCTTCACCGAGGACGAGCTTAAGGGCCTGGCCGGCGAGGCCGGCGCTTCTCAGATGTTCGCCCGGCGGAGCCCCAGCCTGAAGAAGATGGGACTTGCGGGCAAGGATATGTCAGACGATGAGATGCTGGCGCTCATGCTCCAGGAGCCCCGGCTGATCCGCCGCCCCATCATCCGAATTGGCGGCAGCATGTTGGTGGGCGCGAACATGAAAGCCGTCGAAGCGGCCCTGGCTGGCGCATAACCGATAATTGACCGGTCTCTGGCGCTGCACTGATGGCCCAGGTATGGGGTCATGGGCTTTTGACTCGGACAATTTCCAGAAGAGAGCGAAAGGTTGTTGCCTCGACCTGGACACCTACCGATTGTCCAACGCGGGACTCTGTAACTGTTCAGACTCGATAACGCGGATTGGCTTAATCCCACATCGCTCATCTCAATGACGATTCTCAAACGATGTCCCTCAGCCGCAACCAGTCATTCCCGCGAAGGGAGACCTTTGAATAATCCCCTCTCCCTCCGGGAGAGGGTTAGGGTGAGGGTGTCCTCCGTATCTGGGCGCACTCTGGATTCTCGCTCTCGCGGGAGTCGCGGAAGGTTACGCAAAGGTCTCCGAAGGCGGGAATCCAGAAATGCCAATGACAGTGACCGTTGCTGGTTGCAAAAGTTTCTGGATTCCGGGTCAAGCCCGGAATGACGGGCTGGGAGGAGGAAGGACACATCAAGTCTGAACAGTTGCGGGACTCTCCTGGCATTGTCCCCAGAAAAGGGATTAGGATATAATCCCCACATCCACTGATAGAAAGAACGGCTAAGTATTCTCGATGAAGATATTTTTCGATGTGGACTACACCATTCTTGGGCTGGATGACACTCTGCGCCCAGGAACCATGGAAACCCTGGAGAAGCTCAAGTCCGACGGACACGAAATATACATCTGGTCGGGTATGGGCGAACGGTGGGAAGTGGTCGAGAAGTTCCAACTCACCCCCCTCGTCAGCGGCGTCTACGAGAAGCCCACTCACCATTTTCATGAACGCCTTGAAGAGTTGAAGGTCCCCTTCGAGCCCGAGTTCGTAATCGACGACTACCCGGAAGTCGTAGCTGCCTTCGGGGGCGTTTGGGTGCCCCCCTATTTCTTCAAGCGAAACTTCGACCAGGAGATGGACCGCATCTACCGGATTGTTTGCGACTTCATCGAGACCGGCGCTTCCGAAGACCCCCAATATAGGGTCAAGGGTACTATCGTACCCCTCTTCTAGGGCTTGCCCATGCCCATAAAGGTGCTGCCACCGGACCTGGCCAGCAAGATCGCCGCGGGTGAGGTGATCGAGCGGCCCGCGTCTGTCGTCAAAGAGCTATTGGAAAACTCCCTGGACGCCGGCGCTTCGTCCATCACCGTCGAAATCAAGGGCGGCGGGTCCGAGGAAGTGCGTGTGATTGACGACGGAGCCGGGATTCCCTCCGATGAAGTACATCTGGCCTTCCTCCGTCACGCCACCAGCAAACTGGCCTCCCCCGAAGACCTGGACGCCGTCGCCACCCTGGGATTCCGAGGCGAAGCCCTGCCCAGCATCGCCGCCGTATCCCACCTGAGCTTGACCAGCCGCACCCCCCAGAGCGATGCCGGTCACGAAATAGAAATTAAATGGGGCCAGTTGGTCCGGGACGGTTCCCGCGGCTCGCCTCCGGGCACCAACATCCGCGTCTCCGGCCTCTTCGAGAACCTCCCCGCGAGGAAAAAGTTCCTCAGGACCCCTGGGACAGAGTCGGGCCGCGTCCAAGACCTGGTGACGCGGTACGCATTTGCCTTCCCTTCGGTGAGATTCCAGTTGACCAGCGAAGGCCGCCGCCTGCTGTCTACGCCGGGGTCGGGAAACCTTAGAGAGACCTGTCTAGCCGTGTACGGAAAGGAAGTCGCCGAGGGTATGCTGGAGATCGAAGGCGAGGACCCGGAGAGCGGCTACATGGTCAAGGGCTTGATAAGCCCTCCCCACATCCACCGGGCAAACCGAAACTACATAAGCTTGTTCGTCAATCAGCGGTGGATACAGAGCCGAATGCTTGGTTTCGCCTTGGAAGAGTCTTATCACGGTTTGTTGCCCGTCAAGCGGTATCCGATAGCGGCGATCAACGTATCGGTGCCCTACGCGGAGGTGGACGTCAACTCTCACCCCTCCAAGCGGGAAGTGAGGTTCCACCAAGAAGGCGCTGTGTTTAGGATTTTGCAACGCACGGTGCGGGGCGCCCTGGTTGCGGACTCGCCGGTACGCTCAATTCAGTCTCCATCCGGGGCCCAGGCGCTGGCGGGTCCGGCGGGGTTCGAGTCAAGCTCGTTTTTTCCTCGCGGCGCGTTCGGTGGCCGTCAGACTGTTCTGGCAGGAGGCCCGCCCGACGCGGCGGCGCCAATCCAGCCCGCTCCCGCCCTCAAGGTCGTCGGGCAGGTAAAGGCCACTTACATCGTGGCTGAAGGGCCGGACGGTATGTATTTGGTGGACCAGCACGCGGCCCACGAACGGGTCCTGTTCGATCAAATCACCCAAAGCACCCAAATCACCAATGATGGGCTTCCTTCCAGGCCCGGCGAACTGCTCCTTGAGCCAGTGACGGTGGAGCTGTCAGCCGGACAGGTCGAGGTCTTGCGCGAGAACGCGGAAATGTTGGCCAGGTACGGGTTTGGCATAGAGCCATTTGGCGACAATGGTTTCTTGCTACGCGCGGTCCCTGGGGTCATGACCTCCCAGGACCCCGGCCAATCCCTGCTCAGCGTGTTGGATATGGTGGCGCTGGAAGGGCTGGTGCGGCAGCAGGAGGACATCCTGGCGGCGTCCATCGCCTGCCACAGCGCGATCAGGGCTGGAAAATCACTCACCGAGACGGAGATGCGGGCGTTGCTGGAGCAACTCGAGGCAGCCGCCAACCCCCACACCTGCCCCCATGGGAGGCCAACAATGCTCCACTTCAGCGAGAGTCACATGGAGCAGGGGTTCGGCCGGCGTTAGATAGCTGGCGGACCTAGACTCCCTGCCAGTAGCGGCGGTCCCCCGTCCTGACCACTTTCCCGAAACCCGTGTGATGGCAGATGGCCATAACCGCGTCCTCCGATTCCGCCCGGTCGAGCATCTGCTTCCTGGTACGAACCGCGAGGGCCGCGTCCATGTCGAAGCTGAATACCCAGTCTGGTTCGGTGACCTGGGCTGGGCCGTGGAATACGTCGCCGAGTACCAACGCCCGCTGTCCCTGTGATACTACCGCCAGGCTCATGGAACCCGGCGTATGCCCCGGCGTTGGCACCGCCGTTACTTCTGTGGTTAGGGCCCGCTCTCCGGGGATTGGGTCGATTACACCGGCGCTTTCCAGGGGGGCAAGGGTTTCCTGCCAGAATGTGAAGCCAAAAATCTCTTCGTCCTTCGGAGACCTGAACGCCTCCCAGTCTGCTTGACCAAATACGTACCGGGCATTGGGGAAGGTGGGAGCCGGACCTGACCCGCCGGGGGAGACGTTCCAACCGACGTGGTCGGGGTGCAAGTGGGTGAGGAATACGGTGTCCACGTCCTCCAGGCCGACTCCGGCAGACCGCAGTTCAGAGGTCAGCCGTCCGTCCACACCGCCAATGAGGTTGCCAACCGTACCCGGATTGGTGGCCATGCTCCCGCCGCCGGTGTCCACAAGGATGGTGCGGCCCTGGGAGCGGACGAGATAGCAGTCGAAGTGGACGCGCAGGTTTTCCGCGGCAGAAAACCCCTCGGGGTATCGCTGCTGGTAGGGAGTCCAGGACTCGGCGGGAACGTTGGGAAAGGTCATGCTCAAGGGCAACGCGCCCTCGTTATCGTGAATCGCGGTTATCTCGACGTTGCCGACGGTAAGAGTGTTCGCGGCCATAGTAAACCTCCGTAGACGAGGGTCAGGCTGGAGCTGCGAGGACAATCCAAGCCCAATGGCGAGTCTAGCCCGTCTTGTTTCGCCGGGGGTCCAGCCGAGGGTCCTGGGCCGGATGGAAGATCGAGCCTTTTCCGGGAAACGGGTCGCCCGAAGCCTTTCCACCGCTACCCCGGAAAGCCGCGAAGGGGAGGGAAGCCGCAGCGACCGCAGCCACGCCGATACCAATCCAGGCAAGGAATCCCCGGCGGGAATGGCCGGCTGGCTTGTTGTTAGGTTGGTCTTTAGACACGTTTTACTCCTGGATTTCGCGCCTCCGGACTCTGCGTCCGAAGTATGGGACCCTGCGGCTTTGGTCAAATCACCTAGGTGACCGCCCCGGTCCCTCGTCGACTGATTTTACTACTCGTCTCGAAATTTTGAAACCCGATGGCCGGTCCGGTGACTGTTCAGACTCGATGACGCGGATTGGCTGAATCCCACATCGGTCAACTCGATGATAATTCTCAAACGATGTCCCTCAGCCGCAACCGGTCATTCCCGCGAAGGGAGACCTTTGAATAATCCCCTCTCCCTCCGGGAGAGGGTTAGAGTGAGGGCGTTCCCCGTATCTGGGCGCACTCTGGATTCTCGCTTTCGCGGGAGTCGCGGCAGGTTACGCAAAGGTCTCCGCAGGCGGGAATCCGGAAATGCCAATGATAGTGACCGTTGCTGGTTGCAAAGGTTTCTGGATTCCGGGTCAAGCCCGGAATGACGAGCTTGGAGTAGGAATGACGAGCTTGGAGTAGGCAGGACACATCAAGTCTGAACAGTTACCCAGTCCAGCGTCAGGTCTCGCCCGCGTCTTCCAACAACATCCTGGCCACTTGTCTTCCCATGCGCACCGAGTAATTCGTTCCCCGGTCCTCCGGGTAAATCTGAGTCGTGTTGGCCAGGTAAAGGTGATGGAAAGGAGTCCGATGGCCGGGGATGCGTTCGCCGTAGTTGACGCCGATGATCGGTTGCGCCCCGTCAACCTTGTGGTGGTGGTACTCGAGGATCCACGATCTCTCGAAGTCTGGGTTCAGCTTGCGGAGATGAGGGACAAACTCCTCCAACAGCTCCTCGGCGCTCTTTTGGTAAAGCTCACTGTCGCGGCTGGGGTAGTTGGTGAGGTACACGATGTGATTCCCGCCGTACAGGGACTTGTCGATCATGTTAGTGTGTTCGATCACGCCCAAGAACGGCAGGGACCGATCGCCAATATTCATCCAGTATTTGTCCGAAAGCGGCCTGTCCAACACCAGTATCATCAGCACCGCGGAGAGATACTGGACGCCGGTCAACTTATCCTCGTATTCGGTGGGCATGGGCGGCACCAGCCGGGTGAACACGTATGACGGCGTGGTGGCGATGACCGCGTCATACTCTCTTACTTCCACGTCTTGGCCCGGGAACTGTACTTCCATGCCAGTTGCGGAACCGTTCTCCACGATTATCCTGTTGACACCCGCGGAGATATGGACGTCTCCACCCTGCTCCCGTATGTGGTCTCCAAGAGTGTCGAAGACCTCCCCGAAACTACCCATCGGGTAACCCAGGCGCTCCTTTTGCAGCCCTTTCTCCCGGGAGGCGACCCGCAGGTAGATCTTGCCCCAGAGCCAGGTCATGCTTACCTGGTCATAGTAGGCGCCGAATTTCCCACGAAGCAGCGGCTCCCAGATTACCCGGTAGGCCCGTTCCCCCATGTGGGCGACGAGCCAGTCGGTGGCGGTGATGTGTTCGAACTTCCGCCAATTCGTCGTCTTTTGCAAAAAGAAAGTCCACAGCCCCACACGAACTCGCTGGGCGAAGGAGAGGGGCTTGAACCGCAATAGGTCCATAGGTGTGGAAAAATTCCAAATCTTGCCGTCGTAGAACAGGCCGACCTTGGACTCCAGCCAGGCGAGCTTGTGCCCCAACCCCAACTCGTGGACCAACTCCGTCATGGACGTGTCGCTGACGAAAAGGTGGTGGTACCCTCGCTCTAGGCGCCCGCCTCCCACCTCGAAGGTAGACGCCTGACCGCCCAAGAACGGAGCGCGTTCGAACACCTCGGCGTAATGGCCGCGTTTGGTCAGCTCGTATGCGGCGGCTAGCCCCGCCGCGCCACCACCGATGATTCCAACTCTCACGACGGACTGTCCTTGGATGCCGTTGGAGTTATCGGAATTCCCTTGGCGTCTGTTTGCTCCGGGTCGCCAGTGGCCGTCAACTGGTTCAGCGAAACGTGCTGGCTCCAAAGGACCAGCAACCCAACCAGGTTGACGGGCAGCCAGAGGGCGACCAGATGAACGAAAGTGGCGTATGCCGCCCCGACCGACGCTCCCACCCCCAGCGCGAGCAATGTCTGTTGCGCCACGACTTCGAAGGGGCCGATTCCGCCCACTGCCGCAGGAACTGCGGTCGCCAGGTTTGACGTAGCGGTCAACAGGACCATGACCATCGCCAGGACCCAGACCGATCCAAACACTTGAGATAAATCAAAGGCATAGGCAACCAGAAAATAGACCGCCGTCTCCCCGATCCAAACGGGAAGCGACAACAGGAACAGCGCCAGGTGTTTCCGCGGGGAATTCAGTATCCGCAGCCCTTGGATAAACGCCGCGGCGAAACTCAGTATCTTTTCACGTCCGAACCTCTCCGGGACCACTCCCAAAAGCCGGCTCACGGTAGCGGCGGCGTTACTTGAAACCGCCAACAACGTCAGCGCACCCAGCGCGGCCAGGAAAGCCGCCGCGGTCCCGGCCATGACTACGGTCCATGCGGTGCGGGTTACGGCGTCGGCGCTATCGAACCATCCCATCGCTAGCAGCGCGGGGGCGGATATAGCCACGAACGCCATCAGGGTTACCCCGTCATACACTCTTTCGACCCCGATGGTCGCCAAGGCCGGACCGGAGCCGAAATTCTCCCTCTTTGCAAGGTAGTACGACCGCACCAGCTCCCCTAGACGCATCGGGAGGACGTTGTTGGCAAGATAACCGATCACGATTACCGGGTATAACCTGGAGACCGGGAAGACTCGCAGAGGGCGGAGCAGGTATCTCCAACGCAAGGCCCGGAAGTAAACCGCCACGAAATACACCGCTATAGCCGGGACGACGTAAAGGTAATTGGCCTGGCTCAGCGCCGCTCCGACATCGGAGAAGTCCACCTGGTAGACCAGCAGCAACAGAAACAACAGGCTCAACGCCACGGTCAACCAGAACCGCCAATTCCTTAGAAGAGAGGAACTAATCATCGACGCCAGCTTCGGTTAGGATGTCCACTCGGACCACCACTGGGCCGGTCCAAGAGTCGATGGAGTCTAGGACAGGAATGCCCACTATATTGAAGGCGGTGCGATTCCACAAGGGAATTCGGCATACCGGAAGGGCCGATGTGGTTGCGGTGCGGGGTGGTTTCTCACTCTCCCGGTAAGTACCTGTAGAACTCCGACGTGTACCATTCGTCGTCCAGCCGCCTGTGTATCAGATACGCCAGGCCGTCGGCCCATGACTCGCGGCTCCGTGCCACCTCTTTGAAGTACTGGATGTCCAGCCCGAGTTGCTTCCTGTTGGGGAAAGCGCGAAGGCCCAGAAAGAACCCTTCGTTGGGACGGTCTTCGTTGGGACGCCGGTAGCTTTCGGGGAACCAGAGCAGGTCGCGGAAGGGTCCTTCGCTTTCGAACCGTTCGAGGGAACTGGCATTGGGCCGGATATGAGCGGCGGTTACCAGGACGGCCTCGGAGTCGGTATCATCGGATACGGGCTTGCATCCCGAGTTCCATCCGTCTTCACCTTCGTTCTTGAAGCACGAGAAAGAGAGGAGTCCGTCTTCCTGCACGTTCCGCACGTACCACTGGAAGGGGTACCACATATCGTAGTCCACCATCACCTTGTCGCCGTCTTCCGCGCCATTGAAGACCCGTGAATCCAATGCGGAGAACGTGGGAGGCAGGTCGGAGCTTCCCTGGGCGTAGACAAGGACCTCTTTGTAGGAGTCGTCGTAGGTGTAGGAGGCCCGGAAGGCTCCCAGGGTCCCGAAGCCCAGCAGAAGCGCCGCGATTCCCAGACCAACCAGCGCCATCCCCTCCCGGGGCCGGCTTAATCTCACGACAACGGCCGAGGCCAGGGCAAGCAGGACAGCGGACCCCAGCAGGACCCAGTTGTCCAGAGTTGGCCCCGCCGCTGTGTCTGAGGCGTCGTGGACGTAGGTGTATACCTGGTAGACGGCGACAACTAAGACCGCTGGCGCAACCACCAGCAACGCAAGTCGTCCCCGGTCGAGAATCTGCCCCCAGGCAACGCGGTCCGCCAATTCCCCGAGGAACTTGCCAGCCAGAAAGATGAAGGGCAGGGTCACGTTTACCAGCAGCCAGGGCATCTTTTCCGAAGCCACGGTGTAGGCGGTCAGGGTGAGTCCTGTCCACAGGGCCAGAACGATTCCCAGGACGTCGCCTTTTCGCAGGAAATACACTGTGGCCGCCAGCCCGAATACGACTGGTAGAAGCTCGTACACACCCAGTCCAACGAAGTAGTAGTACCAGGGCTGGTTCCCCCGGGCGACGTCCTGCTGGGCAACCCAGTAGCCCATCCCCAGCCAGGAGCCGCTGAATATCCCCGCCAAGTTGGTGAAGTATGTGGTGTAGAGCGTTACCCAAATCAGGTAAAACACCGCCGCGCAATAGAGCCAAACGCCACCCAGCAACCTGAGGCCACAGTAGACCGAGAACGCCAGCCCGCCAAATAGCAAGACCCCGGCTACCAGGTAGTTGACCGGGAGCGCGTTAACGCTGGCGTCAACGCTTATGCCGCTGGGCAGGACCATGCCCACTACGGCGGCTACGTCCACCAACGGAGTGAAGAGCACAAGATATGGCAACGCGAGCATCGGCGGGACCAGCAGTAGGAGACCGCTTCGGCCCCAGGGTTGGCGCGTGATGACCAGTATCGCCACGGCCAGCACCACGAGGACTCCCGCGACAGCGAAATCCGGCGCAATCCCTGTTTCCACCCGGTACCACGCTATGGGGCGGAACAGGACCCAAGCAAGGGCGGTGACGCTCAACGCGGGTGCGGCGACGCCAGGCAACGATTCCCGGCAGTACAGCCAGGCCCGGACCATGGGACGAGTCACCTTGGATTTCAGGGAACTTCCCGTGACCGCGCCAACGTCAGGTCCCAAGGTCAGGGCGGGGGAGCCGATGGGCACACGCCGTTGCCCCTGCCACGCGGTAGGCGCTGGCAAGGTCTCGTCTGGTGAATCTGTTTCAACGGGAGTCTCGATACTGACCCGGCGCAGGTTCCTGCAGACCAGAAATCCCAGGACCAATACTGCGGCCAGGATGTGGAGCCACACGGGGAATTCATAGGCTGGGACCGAGATGAAGGGCTCGGCCCAATGCGGAGCGCCTACGATACCGTTTTCCACTCCCTGGCGGTTGGTCAAGGCGAGTCCGAAAAGGTCTTGAAACAGCCCGGACGCGGCCACCCACTGGGGAAGGGTTAGGGTGAAAAGCAGGGCTACGAACATGCTTGGTGGGCCAAGGTCCCGAAACCGCAGCCGCCCCAGGGCCCAGGGCGTCAGCCCCGGCAGCGCCATAAGGAAGGCGATAGCGCCGAAGAAGACTACCACCATGTAGGCGGTCTCCTTGGTGGTGAACATGAGGGCCAAGACCGCGGACGTCAACACCAGGTAACGAGCCTTGCCCGACTCGAAGTACCGCCACATGAGGACCAGTATGGAGGCTGCCCAAAAGGCCATCATGATGTCGTTTCGGCCAAACCGGCTGAAATAAAGCAGGCTGGGCGATAGCGCAAGCATGATTCCGGTGAACACGGAGCCTGCCCCGCCGATGTGATGGCGCAGGAAATATGGGACGCAGGTCAGGGCCGCGCCGAACAGTACATATGCAAGCCGGGCCGTGTGGTCGGTGTCGCCGAACAGGTGGAAGATTAGCGCGGTTAACTCAATCTGGAACGGTCCGTGCATCCAAGGAGAGTGGATGAATCCCTCGCCCTTGAACAGCTTCCAGGAGAAGTGGACATGGATTGCTTCGTCATAGTGCATCGTCCGCCCGTCCAGCTCCCACATTCTCAGGGCGAACGCGCCAACGACAAGTAAAAGGAACGCCAACTCCAGCCGACCAGTCCGTAGCCGGCGGAAACGAGTCCTCCCGAGCCGCTGGAGCCGGGACTCTTTAGCCGCGGGCGGTTGCATCAGCGTCAAATAGGCTTCGGGGGCCTACCGGCCTAAACTCGTAAATTGTTACGCCTTCTCCCTCCCAGGCGGTTTCTAGAAGCTCGTCCAGAGTACCCAGGTTGTCATCGCCGTACTTGCTGCGCTCGCGGTGTCCGAGGTACACGTAGCGCACGGAGTAGCGTTCCAGGATGTCCCGGACCACGGCCGGGTCGCTGCTCTGGTATACCGCCGCCACGTCCGCCTCCCTTCCGCTCATGGGGCCGCTGCTCCCACGCCATTGGAGTTCGTGTCCTTTCCAGCCGAGGACGGTGGGAAGCCCGGTGCTGGCGGCAATCCTGCCGAAGTCCGAGTAGTCGCCGCCCACCGCCTCTATGATGCGCCCCCTGGGAGCTTGGTCCCGAAGCCAGCCGATTGCTTCGTACTCACCCCTCGACGAGTCACGGACAAACGCCAGGCCGTCCAGCGTGTTGTCTGAGAGAGTGTGGTCCCCGGTGAACAACCCGGTCCGGTCCGCCACCGCCCCTAAGGGATAGTATAACGACGCGAGCAGGAGCAGAAATACGAGGACGGTCCAAAAGTGGCTTCCCGCCGGCAGGAAGCGTTTCCAGGCGGATGAAGTTGGGTGATGGGAGGTCTGGCCCGAGGGCGGTTCCGGTCTGGGCAGTTCCGCAGCTTGGTGTCTGGAAAGCCAATAGTAAACTCCGTAGCCTCCTACCAACGAGAGCAGGAGCCATGACTGATAATACACTTTGAATACGGTATTCATCCGGTTGCCGAACAAGTCTACAACGTAGAAGAACTCGACTCCCGCCAGCAGGTAGAAGGCTGCTGCCAGCATGATCAGCGCGAACCCCGTGGCGGGCACACACTTGAGGCGCGCCCGTTGAGCGGCCGCCAAGCCGGCTAGTCCCACGGCCACCAGCGCGGGCCCAACCCATAGGGCTCTCCACGCGACCTTGACTGCGGCCTGCGGGAAGCTGTCGTCGATGTATCCGATCACCAGGACGATGTCGGCCCAGAGGAGAAACGGCGCAAGGCAGACCAATACCAACAACCTGACCAACGGTATGTCTTTCCCCAGCGTTTTTCGAAGGCCCACAAACTGCCTTAACAGGAAAGATATACCGAGGAAGCCCAGGAACCCCATGGCCAGAACGAACAAAAACGGTCTTGTGCCCGGACCGGTGACTGGGAGTACGCCCGACGCCTGGCTATCGACCGACAGGTAGAAGGGCAAGAATAGGGCAACCGCCAACGCGACGATGGGGACGACTACAACAGCGGCGTCCCGCGCCGCCGGCCCCAGGTTTGCTTCGCGGTCTCCATACGCCTTTACCAGCGCCAAGACCGTCAAGATTCCGGCCATCAGCGGGAAGTCCCAGGCGTTGATGAAGGCCAGAGATCCCAGCAGCAAGGAAATCGCCACCGCTTGCACAGGGTGGTATCTAAGCCAGGTGAGACCGAGGGCGCCCGGCGAAACGAAGAAATGGAGCAATGCCGACAGGACGAGAAGGTTGAAGGGCAGGCTCATCGCGTGGGGGTGCAGATCGCCGAGCAGGAAGCTGAACATCGGAAACTCGGTGATCGTGTAGTCGATGCTCTGGCCGTCAACCAGCGTGTCGATTAGCCTTGTGGCCCTCCACCACCATAGGTATTGGCCGGGAAAGCCACCGGCGCTGGACCCGCCTCCTTCGAGGCCTTTGATTCCGACCCAGGCCCAGAAGCCGTCCCCCCCCCATCCCATCGAGTGTACCCACTCAATTACACCCTCCAGGTTGCCTATCACCAATAACAGGACCGAGGCCAGCAGTCCGGTTGCCAGCCCGGCGCGGACGGTCCCGCCCGACAGCCTGACCAGGTTATGGGTCAACCCAAAGGCGCCGGCGGCAGCCAATGCCGGGACCAGGGAGATTGAGAGGTTGTAGCTGACGTTAGTTGCTATTCCAGTGAGCTGTGTCAGAAATCCCATCATGAAATGGCCGAAATAGTAGTAACTAATGGGATTACCGGACAGCCAGGGGTCTTCCGGAGGGAGCGAGGCGGCATGGACCGATGCGTTCAGGAAGGCGAAGTCCATGGGTTTTTCGGTGCCGGTGATGGCCGGAGACTCGGACGTAACCCACGCCCAGAAGAAGAAAAACGCCAGGAAGACGCACTCTATGGCTATGAGGGTCCGCCACTCCTTCCGGGCGAAATCGGACACCGCGTCCCAATTACGCCACAGTGCGAAGAGGCCAACTATGCCCAGGAGTCCAACAATTATGATGACGGCAGGCTGGGAACCGGGAACGGTATGGGTGAGGCCCACGACCCATAGGGCGTAGGACCCCAGCACAAGTCCCAATGGCTTGACAATGCTATAGCCGCGGTCGGGCAGCGCGCGGAAAAGGAGAAAGGCGAGCGGGAACGCTAGGATTCCGAGGATTCCGACGGCCAGCAGCCAGACGAGAACGTCGACCACGTTTGCTTAGAGAGCCATAGAAAATGAGGGATTCGGCACCCGATAGTCAGGTATTGTTCCGGGTTTAGGTCAGGGCACTGGCGCCAGGAGTGCGTCAACGAATTCTTGGCCGTCGAAGGGGGCTAGGTCGTCCAGCCCCTCCCCTGTGCCGATGAACATTATAGGGACGCCCAGTTCCTGTTTGATGGCCAGCGCGATCCCTCCGCGGGCGGTGCCGTCCAGCTTGGCCAAGAATATTCCGGTGCAGTCCACGGCCTCTTTGAACGACTTGGCCTGGGTGAGACCATTGTGCCCGGTGGTCGCATCCAGCGTTAGGATCACCTGGTGGGGCGCGGAGGGGTCAAGCCGCTTCAGCACCCGGTCCACCTTCTTGAGTTCTTCCATCAGGTTTGACTTCGTGTGCAGCCGTCCCGCCGTGTCGATGATTAGAATGTCCGCGCCTCTGGCCCGCCCGGCCTGGTACGCATCGTAGGCCACGGCGCCGGGGTCCGAGCCGGAGCCGTGGCTAATCACGTCCACTCCCACGCGCTCTCCCAGAATCTGAAGCTGCTCTGACGCAGCCGCCCGGAAGGTGTCCCCCGCCCCGAGGATGACCCGCTTCCCAGACTGCTCGAAGTGGTGGGCCAACTTGGCGATGCTCGTGGTCTTACCTACTCCGTTGACCCCGACCATCAAGATGACATAAGGGGCGGTTTCTTCGCCTGACCCGGAAAGCATGTCTACGGAGCCGGGGTTTTCCATCTCCCGCACTAGGATGTCTTTCAAGAGCTGGAAGGCCTGATCGGGGCTGTTGATCCCTTCGGACCTGATCCGGGCCTTCAATTCCTCAATGATTCGGAGGGAGGTGTCGACTCCCACGTCCGAGGATATGAGGATCTCTTCGAGTTCTTCCCAAAGGGAATCATCCAGGCGTGAACTTCTGAACGCGGTGAGGATCCTGCCAAACCAGCGGTCCCTGCTGGGTTTCGTGGCCTCTTCGGTCTGTTCTTTGTCTTTGTGCGGGTTGCGGCGGAAGAATTTAAGCATGGACTATTCAAGCACGGAGTATTCGAGCACCAGCTATTCAAGTATTCGAGGCCAGTGTGTTTAGCGCGTTATCGGCGGCCGAGCGTTCGGCGTCGGCCCTGCTCTTGCCCTGCCCCTGGCCGACAACCCGGTCCTCAACCAGGGCTTCCACCGTGAACGTAGGGTTATGGTCTGGCCCATGGGTGGACACAACACGGTAACGGGGCGTGGACATTCCCTGGGATTGGACGTGTTCTTGAAGGCGGGACTTGGGGTTTTCGCGTGGGCCGCCCTGTTGAAAGAAACTTTCCAGTTCCTCCGACATGGCTCGCAGGACGAAGGCGCTGGCATGGTCGAAGTCCCGGTCTACATACACCGCCGCGACAACAGCCTCGAACGCCGCGGCGAGGATCGAGTCCCGCCGACGGCCTCCATTGGCCTCCTCACCTTTCCCCAACAGTAGGAAGTGACCCAACCCCAGACGGCGGGCCACGCGGGCCAAGGACTCGCCACAGACAAGCTCAGCCCGGCTCTTGGTCAGTTCGCCTTCGCTTAGGTTGGGAAGACGCCGGAAGAGCTCGGTTGATATGGTGAGCTCGACAACGGCGTCTCCCAGGAACTCCAGCCGCTCGTAGGAGTCGGCGGATTGTCCTCCCTGTTCGTTCAGGAAGGACTTATGGACCAACGCCCGGTTCAATGGCTCCGGGTCCAGGAATTCCAGGCCCAGGGACGCTTCCAGGCGGTGGGTAGCCAACGGTTGGCCCCTAAATTACGTCGTGAGGCCACGGAGGCGACGGGCGCTTGATCTCGCCAACGTGAGCGAATTCACTCATGGTCTTGATTAGGCTGTCGAAGATCTCCTCGGCCTGTTCCGCCGGGGGCGGGAACATCTTGAGGAAAGCCGATTTGCCGCCGGGGAAGACGAAGGTCGGAACGCCGAACGCGCCAACTTCCTCTACCGCCCTGGTGTGGCTCTCGCCGATCTCGCGCAGCAGGTCCGGGTCTACCAGGTCCTCCCTGAACTGGGCCACGTCGAGGCCGGACTTGGTCGCGGCAGCCTCAATGACTGCCGGGTCGTTCAGGTCAACCTTGTCTTCGTGCCGGGCCGCAAGCAGAGTGTTGAAGAAGGACTTGAAGGCGTCCTTGCCCTGCCGCTTGGCGGCCAATCCCGCCTGGTGGGCCAGCAGGGTTTTGTCCGTCCCGTCAATGATCTCCGGCTGCTCCCATACTTTGTAATCGGGGCCCTCTTTGCTGTTGACCTGGGCCAGTGAGAAGGGTTGCCAGTCGATATCTACCTCAGTCCCCTTGGCTTCTTCTACCTTTTCCAACCACCGGTTGGCGTTATAGACGAAGGGTCAACGAAAGTCGTAATAGGTCGTGAATGCTGCGTCAGCCACGGTTTTCCTCCTCGCGGATAGATATTTCGATTGTATCGGCGCGGGTGATGGTTGTCAAAGTATGCGGCAATGCCACCGCCCTAGGTTTCGGACCTGGGTGTTATACTAGGTTGCGAACTTCAGGAGGCCCCGCTACGCCCAACGTCCGGCACATCACCTCCCCACTCGACACCGTCCAAACCCGTGTTGGCGGCGGCCTACTCACCATCCTGCGCGCCCTGCGCCGACGCGCCCTGCAAGGACCATCGTCCATTTACCTGGTGGGTGGCCCGGTCAGAGACGTGTTGCTGGATTCGCCTATTGGAGACCTGGATTTCGTCGTAGAAGGAGACGCGCCCGCCTTGGCTCGTGACCTGGCCGCTGAAGTTGGCGGCGAGGTGGTGGTCCACCAAGCTTTCCGGACCGCGACGATCACCCTGGGCGATGACCGGGTCGATATCGTAACGGCGCGAAAAGAGGTCTACGCTCATCCGGGCGCGTTGCCAACAGTGGTTCCCGGGACGATCGCCGACGACCTTGCGAGGCGCGACTTTTCCATTAACGCGATGGCTATTTCCCTCGCTCCGGGGGAGTCTTCCGTGTTGGACCGGCATGGGGGTTTGGACGACCTGGGGGCTGGCGTGGTACGCGCACTTCATGGCGGAAGCTTCGCGGACGACCCGACACGGATATTCCGCGCCGCCCGGTACGAGCAGCGGCTGGGATTCCGGATTGAAGAGGAGACGGGACTGGGGATAACCCAGGCGTTGGACGCCGGATATATCAGGGTTCTGAGCCCCGACCGGGTCCGCCACGAGCTAGGCCGAGTCCTTCATGAGCCGGAGCCGGCCTCAGCGTTGGTCCGGCTAACGGAGCTAGGCGTCTTGGGAGAACTGTCGCCCGCATGGCGGCAAGCGGAGGCAGTCCAGCGGCTTGCTTCACGTCAACCGCGGGGTCCTGAAGATTCGCGAGTCCGTCCGTTTACGCCTATGATGTACCTTGCGGCGTTGGCCTATGGGATGACGGCGGGGCAGGTCGAAGGGTTGGTGCAGAGGTTGAACATGCCCAACTCGTGGGCCAAGGTGGTGCGCGATACCCATAGGCTGTTCGAGCTCGAAGCGGAACTAGCCAGTCCTGGTCTCTTGGACTCCCGGACTGTTCGCCTCTTGCAGCCGCTCGCCGAGGATGCCCTCCGGGCCGTGGCGCAGGTCACGCCCGAGGGCCTGGTAAGATGCCGCGTTTCGAAATTCCTGAACGAGTTGAGGTCGGTATCGCCCCAACTCGACGGCACGGACCTCATGGCCCTGGGAGCGCCGTCCGGGCCGGAGTTGGGCCGGATCATTGATGAGCTATTCGACGCCAGGCTTGATGGACGTGTAGCTACCGTAGAGGACGAGAGGCGCTTCGTCAGGGAAGCGTTGGTCCGGGGAGGGGGTAGTCAGGTTGGATGACGAACTGGAACTGGAGGCGTGCGTGATCTGCGGTGAGGCCCTCGACGGCGTTCACCAGACTTCGTGCCAGATGTGCGGCGGGAAGTTTCACCAGCCCTGGACCCCGGACGGGGAGATTCCCCAGTGCGGCCGCATCGGCAGTCACGAGGAGGCGTTGGCGATCGTGTACTTGTGCGATGACTGTTACTTTGGCCGCAGGCCCTAGACTTTGGAGTGATTGAGAGATGCAAGCGGTTTATATCGAGTCCCACGGCGGCCCAGAAGTCCTTACCCACGGCGAAAGGCCCGACCCCGAGGTACAGCCTGGCGGCGTCAAGATCAGAGTGTACGCCACGGCCCTGAACCGGTTGGACCTTTACACCAGGGAAGGCGGGCGCGGGTTGCAACGGGAGTTTCCCCCTCCGTTGATCCTCGGCGGCGATTGCTCCGGCGAGGTCGCCGAAGTGGGCGCGGGAGTCAGGACCCTGAGGGAAGGGGACCGGGTGATCGTCAACCCCCGGTTGAGTTGTATGCAATGTCCCGCCTGCCTGTCCGGTCAGGACGACCTGTGCCGCCGCTCCCAATTCCTCGGCAGCGCCATGGACGGCAGCTATGCACAGTATCTATGTGTCCCGGCGGCAAACGCCCACCCCATTGGCGAAGGGGTTGGGTATGGCCAGGCCGCCGCCATCCCAACCACCTACTTGCCGGTCTGGAACATGCTTGTCCGCCGCTTGCAGTTAAAGCCCTGGGAAACGGTGCTGGTCCTTTCCGCCTCCGCCGGTGTCGGTACCGCCGCCATCCAGATGGCCAAGGATGTCATCGGGGCCCGAGTCATAGCCACGACGAGCAGTCCGGAGAAGGCACAGAAGGCGAAGGACCTTGGCGCTGACGAGGTAATCAACTACACGGAGGAGGACATCCGCGAGCGGGTGCGGGAATTGACCGAAGGGGCGGGAGTGGACGCCGTGGTGGACCACGTGGGGGCCGACTTCTTCGGACCGGCGTTCGCTTCGTTGCGCGCTGGAGGGCGGTACGGCATCTGCGGCGCGACCACCGGACTCCGGACTGAACTTCACCTGGGCCTGCTGTTCACCACGCAGAAAGAGATATACGGCGTCTACATGGGCACCAAGGAAGACATGCGGGAGATCGTGGAGATGCTAAACCGGGGAGTAGTCCGCCCGGTGGTGGACCGCGCTTTCCCCCTGGCCCAGGCCGCCGACGCTCACCGAGCTATGGAGGCCACCGGTTTCTTCGGCAAGCTGCTGCTCACACAGGGTTAAGCGCGGGCTGGCGCATCGCCCCCAAGCCAGGGGCCTACTTCTCTAGCCTTCTCCCGTGGAAGAGGTACTGCTGGGAGTAGCCGCCGTAGCGGCCGAAGTAGCCGTGGGCCCATTCCAACAGCACGCGGTCAGGCGGTGTCTTTTGACCTGGGAAGTACCATTCTCCCAGGGCGCGGCGCACCCAGACGTCGATGGGGAAGGCCTCCAGCTTATCCAGCGAAAAGACGGCGATGCAGTCCGCGATCTTGGGGCCGATGCCCGAACACTCCATAAGCCGGTCTTTGGCCTCGGAGTAGGGAGCCCGGACCAGCGCGTCGAGATCAAGCCCTCCTTCCGCGACGGCTGTTGCCGCCTTGGCCACGTATGGAGCGCGGAATCCGAGGCCAAGCCGGCGAAGTTCCTGTTCTCCGGCCTCGTTGAGTTGGCACGGCGTTGGGAAGGAATGACGCACCTGCCCGTCCAAGTCTATCGGCTCGCCGAATGAGTCGGCCATCCGTTCCATGACCCGGTGGATGCGCGGAATGTTGGAGTTGGCCGAGCAGATAAAGGCGATGAAGCACTCCCAGGGCTCCTGACGCAGTACGCGTAAGCCGGGATACCTGTCGACCATGGCGGCCACCCGCTGGTCCTGGGTTATCTCGTCGTAGATCTCTTCCAGGTCGTCGTCCAGCCGGAAATAGCTGCGCAGGAGAGGGACCAGGGACGCTTCAGGCCAAGGTTCGCTGTGGAACTCCACCTTGTGGCCCTTCTGCCTGATCCTTAAGTGGTTGGCGCGGACGACGCCGGTGAACCACTCTTCCTCCCTTCGCCACCGGTGGGCCTGGCCGCTCTCCAGGCTGGCGGTGAGGTCGAAGGGCTGTTCAGGGTCTAGCCACACGGTTTTCACCAGTCCATTCGGCAGCCAACGCGCCCACCGTGGCAATGCTGCTGGCTCTGAGTGTGCAGGGCGGGATGGAGTCCAGGAAGGACTTCCCATAGGAGCGGCCTGTAATCCGCCGGTCCAACACCACGATCACCCCCTTGTCTCCCTTACTCCTGATTAGCCTGCCGGTGCCCTGGCGGAACCGCAGCACCGCCTGGGGTACGGAATAATCCCGGAACGGCTCGGCGTACTGGTCCGACCTCGCCTTGACTATAGGGTCGGTTGGGACCTGGAATGGCAGACGGGTCAAGACCAGCGCCTTTAGCGTACCGCCGGGCAGGTCGACGCCCTCCCAAAAACTGCTGGTCCCCAGCAGTAGGCTGCTGGGGTTCTCAGCAAATCGGGTCATAAGCTGTTGGGGCGGACCGTCTGTGCCTTGGGCCAACACCTGGATTCCCTCGGCGGACAGCGGTTCCCGCACCCGGTTGCTCACCGACCGAAGGGCGGAATAGGACGTGAACAGCGCCATTGTACGCCCTCCCACCGACCGGGCCAGGTTGATGAGCACTTGGGCAAGAGCGCCCGTATAGCCCTGGTCGTTTGGAGGCGGCATGTCGTCGGGGATGAGCAGCATTGCCGCTCGCTGATAATCGAATGGGGAGCCAACCAGTAGCTCGCCGCTCTCCTCCGGCACCCCCGTCCTGCTGCGGAAATAGTCGAAACTTCCGCCGGCGCTGAGGGTTGCACTGGTCAGGACCACGCTCTCCTTTTTTGAGAAAAGCTGCTCGGTAAGAATGGCCCCCACATCCAGAGGTGCGGAGTGGAAGCTTACTTCCCCCCTCGACGGGTTGCGGGATATCCAGAGGATACTCTGGTCGTTGTGGGACCCCAGAATTTGGTCGAGATCGTCTCGCAGGCTCTCAAGGTTGTCCCCCACGGAAGACGCTTCAGACAAGAGAGCAGGCTGGTCGGCGGCGGTTGGCAGGGCGGTGGTGTCGAGGAATTGCCGCAGCCGTGACACGGCGTTCAACGCGTTGCCCAGACCGACTTCCAAGTTTTCCCTGGCCAGGGAGATGTCGGACCAGATTTCCTGCGTACGCATCTGCCGGGTGAGCAGCAATTGGGACGCCTCGTTGGACCCCCCGGAATTTTGTGCATTCAGTAGCCGTTCCGCCGCCGCCAAGAGCCGCGCCCACAGGTCTCTCAACCTTGGAGGACCGGTCTCAACGCCGGATACGACGCTCTCCGACTCCTGGCGAATGGCGGACGCCAATCCCTCCCCGCGGAGAGCGGCCCGGACTCCGTTGGTCAGCCTTCCCTGGGTGTCCAGCAGATCGTCAACCCGGTCCGCGGTTACCTGGAAACCCAACTGGGACGTGGCCTCGTCTTCAAGGTTGTGCGCCTCGTCGATAACCAGGTATTGATAATCGGGAATTACTCCGCCGCCCCGGACCAGGTCCGCCATGAGCAGGGCGTGATTGACTACCACAATGTCCGCCTGGTCGGCGCGTTCCCGTGCGGCGCGAAGGAAGCATGGGCTGCCGTCACGCTGGCCCGGACAGTGGCCGCGGTCTGAAGCGGAGACACGGCTCCAGGTGAACGCATCGCGTCCGGAAAGGTTGATCTCGCTGCGGTCCCCTGATGCAGTTTCTTGGAGCCACACCGCGGTCTTACCCAGCAACCTGGCGTCGTCGACGCTTGGGCTGTCGCCCCGGGCAAGTTGGCCCCACCGGCGCAGGCAGAGGTAGTTGCTCCGGCCTTTCAGCAGAGCGGCCTGCACGGAACCGGGTGAGATCACGCCCCCACCCTCCAGCACTTCGAGCAGGGCCGGGATATCCTTGGTCAAAAGCTGCTCTTGCAGGTTGATTGTGTTGGTGGAGATGACGACTCGTTTTCCCTTTGACGCCGCGAACAGCACTGCGGGGAGAAGGTAGGCCATCGACTTGCCGACCCCGGTCCCGCCTTCGACAACCAGGTGGCGGTCTCCGTAGATGGCTTCAGTGACGGCGGCGAGCATCTCTTCCTGCTCTGGCCGGTTTTCAAACCCGGAGAAAACAGAGGCGAAGGGTCCAGTGGACCCAAGGAAGTCCACGATCTTGGAGGGGTCCACGGACGCGGCGTTGCCGTCGGCCCGGCGTTTTTCCGGCCGGCTCAGCCTGGCCCCCAGGTTTTCACGGTCGAGCCCGGTGAGGCCGAAAGCGGACAGGCCGCCGCCGGAGCCTCCTTCCAGACCCCGGAACACCGGGGTCAGGGCCCAATTGCTCCGGTGGGCCAGGGTCGCGATGTAGCCCGTAAGTCCGGGGTCCAGGACAGCCGCCCGCCTCACCAACGCTAGGAATATTCCCTGGGTGGCTTTGGCGTCGCTCAACGCCCGGTGGGGGTCCGAGTGGTCTACGCCGAAGAACTCACTCAGGTAACGAAGGGAGTACTGCATACTGCGGGGCAGCAGCATTGAGGCCAGGTCCCAAGTATCGTAGGCGGGATTGTCCAGGGATACACCGTGGGAGGCCAGGAAGTTCAGATCGAATGTGACGTTGTGCCCAATCACCGGGCAGTCCGCCACGAAATCGGCAACCCTGTCTGCAACGGAGCTAAAGAATGGAGCCCGGCGGACCTGGCTGGGGGAAATGTGCGTCAACCTCTGGATGTGTTCGGGAATAGGGCGTCCGGGGTTGACGAAGGTCTGCAGAGTGTCCAGGACCTCGTCCCCTTGGAATTTGACGGCCCCGACCTCGATGATGGTGTCCCGGGTCGAGTCCAGCCCTGTGGTCTCCAGGTCGAGGGCGACGTACACCTGTTCAAAGGGTGAAATAGCCGACGCCTCGATAGACGTTAAAGAAGACATTCTGAAGGAGGACCTCCCCGCCCTTCGCCGTTGACCCCTGCCCCGTTAGCCAGTAAAAGGTTTTAGCCGCCCAGTCCGCAGGCCCACCGCTGGATAGAACGCCCCCGAATGGAGGGCCTTCAAAAATTCCGCCTCGTTGTTGATGTCGTCCCGGAAAGCGGTGACGAACTTACCGAGTCCGTGCACCGAATGGGCGTCGCTGCCGCCAGTGAGCGGCATCTTGAGGGTTTCGGCAACCTTGAACGCGAACTCGTTCTCATTGTCCGCCGTGCCGCCGTTGGCGACCTCCACCGCGTCCACCAGTTTGAACACCGGATGTTCCAGAGCTTGTTCCGGCTGCTCCGGGAGCGGCTCCGACACCAAGGGGTACAACAGCGGTCTTGCGGGCCGGGGCCTGCTCAGCACGGCCCGGAAGGGGTGCGCGCTTACAACGAATCCGCCCGCCCCCTTGGCTGCCCGGCTCAGATTCTCCGCTTTATGGAATCCGGCCTGGTACTCGTCCATCCCGAAAGCAAGCATGTGGCCCAGGTCGGTTTCGACTTCCATGGCCCTGACCAGCACCACGCTATGGAGGCTGGCGAACCGCCGAAATTCATGCCTGTCCCACGGCCCGCTGTGTTCGGTTATGCAGAGGCCGCGAAGGCCAAGGCGGTCGGCTTCCAGTATCAGGTCTTCTGGGGATAGATTACTGTCGCTGCTGCCTTTGGTGGTGTGGATATGGAGGTCAAAAAGTCTTGCCATGATAGGGTTAAGCCGCTGGCTGGAATCCGTTAACCCGCAGCTTTTCAAGTCTATAGGCCATCACGGCCCCAGTCAATGGCGCGCATTCAGCGCCCAGGGGTCGAAACTTGCCTGAGAGATGTCCCTTTTCCCAATAGGGAATCCGGAATAGTACCGTCTCCGGTGGAAATAAGCGCGGTTGAAGCCGCACACCAGGGCACATATACTCCCAGCGTAAACTCCGAAAAATGACCGGGAGGCGGCAGGCATGAAATTCGGACTATTTATGATGCCCGTGCATCATCCAACCAAAGGGTTGCCCCGCACCATTCAAGAGGACATGAACACGGTGATTAGGGCCGACGCCTTGGGCTTAGACGAAGCCTGGATCGGCGAGCATTTCACCATCCCCTGGGAAAACCTCCCCGCTCCCGACTTGTTCATCGCCCAGGCCTTCGCCAGGACGCAGAACATCAAGCTGGGCACTGGAGTCGTCCTCCTTCAGTTGCACGACCCCAGGGACCTGGCTCACCGGATCGCCATGCTGGACCACCTGAGCGACGGGCGGTTCTATTTCGGCGTCGGGACCGGCGGCGTTCCCACCGAGTTTGAGTTGTTTGAAGTGGACGAGGAGAAACGCCACGCCAGGGCCGCGGAGGTCGTTGACGCGGTGCTGAAGATATGGGAGTCCGACGGCACATTGGACTATCAGGGCGAGTTCCACCAATTCAAGTCACCCTCTCCCGTGGCCCCGGAAGTGGGGCTGGGTCTGTGGTTGAAGCCTGCCACGTCGCCACATCCGCCCATAGCCGTGGCCGGGGTGAGCCGCAACTCTTCGACCATTGAGTGGGCCGGAGAGAACGGATGGATTCCCTTGACCACGGATATTCTGCCGCCGGAGTACATTCCCACTCACTGGGAGGCTTACACCAGGGGCGCCGCCAAGACCGGCAAGGTGGCTGACCGCCGCGACTGGCGGGTCTGCGTGAGTATGCATGTAGCGGAGACCACCGAAGAAGCCCGGAGGCAAGTGCTGGAGCACGGCATGGCCCGCACCTACAACGAGTACTTCTTCCCGCTGTTTCGGACCCTGGGGTTCTTCAGCATGATTAAATCCGATGAGTCTATGCCCGACGAGGCGCTGACAGCGGAGTACATGATGGACAACCGCTGGATCGTGGGCGACCCGGATTTCTGCGTGCAACGGATCAAGGAGTTATACGAATCTTCGGGAGGGTTCGGCACGCTGCTTAACCTGAGCCAGGACTGGGAACCGCCGGAGATCGGTCTGAACTGCCTGGACTTGTTCGCAAATCACGTGGCCCCTCAACTCAGGGAGCTTATCCCGCCCGCCCCGTAAGGGCCGATTTACCCCGCAATACAGGGCTATCCCCAAGCCTTGCTTCGGTGGGAAGGGTTAAGCTGCGGCTTTGGCTAGCTCAGGGAACCAGTCCAAAGGCAGCACCTCACCCGTGGACTCGAAGTGGTCTACAAGTTGCCGGATGTCGTCGGGGACGGACCGAGTGGCTCCCGACTCCGCCAGGTAGCCAACGTACACGCCCTCCATCGTGGTCAGAAGGGAGCCGGATTTCTCCGGGTATATCTCCATGTCCAGGGTGATGCTTGTGTTGCCGATGCGCGAGACACGGACGTGTATCTCGATGACGTCGTCGACACGCGCCGGGGCTTTGTATTCGATCAACGCCCTGACGGTGGCAACGTCAAAATAGCCGTGTTCGGCAACCCGGTAAATGCTGAAACCCAGGTTGCGAAAGTACTCCGATTGGCCGATCTCCATGTAGTCCATGTACTTGCCGTTGTAGACGATGCCCTGGGCGTCGCACTCCATCCAGCGGACGCGCAGCGTGGTGTGGAACTTGAAGTCGTTTTTGGCCATCGGAGGGTTGGGAGTCCTTTAACTTGCCTTTCCAACCGCCCCGTCATGTCCGAAACCCAAAGACGCCAGGTATTCCAGGTACTTCAGGTCTTCGGGGCAAAGGTTGGCCGTCTTGAGAAGGTCCGGCCTTCTTTCGAAGGTGCGGCGCAGCGACTGTCTCCGCCGCCAACGGTCGATTTCCGCATGATGGCCTGAGAGTAGCACGTCAGGGACTGCCATGCCCTGGAATTCCGCGGGCCGGGTGTAGAGGGGGTGTTGGAGCAGGCCCGAGGTGATGGAGTCCTGGGTTACGTTTTCGTGAGACCCAACCACGCCGGGGACCAGCCTGGACACCGCGTCAATCAGGACCATCGCAGCCAGCTCGCCCCCCGTCAACACGTAGTCGCCGATGCTTACTTCACGGGCATTGAAGCGCTGTTTCACACGTTCGTCGATACCGGCGTAATGGCCACAGACGAGGACGATTTCCGGGAACGCCGCCAACTCGTCCACCAACGACTGGTCCAAGACTTGCCCCTGGGGTGAGGTGATCAAGACAGGCGTGTCGGGGGAGTGGGAGCATGAGGAGGACAGGGCGGCTTGCACAGCCTCTATCACCGGCCCCGGTTTCATCACCATGCCTGGACCGCCGCCGAATTGATAGTCGTCGGCGGTGCCGTGGACGTCGTGGGTGTAGGTCCGGATATCGGTGATTCCGACCGAGATGAGGCCCCGCCGCTGGGCCTGCCCTAACATACTGGCCTGAAGGGGGGCCTCTATGATCTCCGGGAAGAGGGTGAGGACATGGAACCGCATGGGTCAATGATACAGGAAACCACGGCCTCGCCCAAAGACTCGCGTTTTTCAGGTATGGGGGTCTAGCTAACAGCCGCCGGGGAAGGCGCGGGAGCCTCCAACTTGTTGACGAATGATTCCCCGCCTTTCATCACGATCTTGATCCGTTCCCGGTCCCGCAAGACCGAGATGTTGCGGAGGGGATCACCGTCGATGACCAGCAGGTCCGCCAATTTGCCCGCCTCGATGGTGCCGATTTCCTTCTCCAGGCCGCAGCATTCCGCCGCCCAGCCAGTGGCTGCCTGGATGCCCTGCATGGGCGTCATGCCGCGGTCGACGAGAAGTTCGATTTCACGGGCGTTGTCGCCGTGGACATATCCGCCGGCATCCGTACCGGCCACGACCTTGACACCCGCCGCCAACGCCTGGTGAAGGCTCTCCCGGTGGATGTGCAGCAAAGCCTTGGCCCGCTCTACCATGTGGGGGGCGCTGACGGTGGAATGGAAGTCGTAAATCTCGAACGTGGGAACGAAGAACGTTCCCTTGTCGGCCATAATCTTGACCAGGTCGGGGTCGTCGGCCAGGTAGCAACCATGTTCCACCGAGCCGACCCCGGCCTCGACGCACATGCGCAGGCCGGGCCCGCCGACCGCGTGGCACATTGTCCGGCGGCCCAGGGCCGCGGACTCTTCCACCAGGGCTTTCACTTCGTCGGGGCCGAACTCGACATCCATGGGGCCGTGTCCGGGACGGGAGCTGGCCCCGCCGGTGGTGGCGAATTTGATGACGTCCGCCCCCACACGGGACATCTCCCTTACCTTGGCGCGGACGGAGTCAGGGCCGTCCGCCACACCGGCTGGGGTGTTGGGGTCAAAGTGGTAGGCGTTGTGGTGGCCAGACGGGGCAACCCTGTCCGCCAGCCCGCCCGTGGGAGAAATTATCCCGATGGATAGGACCAGCCTTGGCCCGGTGATCAATCCCTCTTCCACCGCGGTCTTGAACCCAGCGTCCAGCCCGCCGGCCTCCCGCAGGCAGGTGTACCCAGCGGCAAGAGTGTCCTCGATGGCCTTGGCGGTGCGCAGGTAGCCGAGAGACATGGGCTCGTCCAGGCCCCAACGGCTGAGCAAGGTGTAATCCTTGGAAGCCAGGTGGTCATGACAGTCGATCAGCCCCGGAAGCACGGTCATACCGGTGACATCCACGACTTCCGTGTCGATTGGCCAACTCAAGGCCGCGCAGGGTCCGACGGCCTCGATACGGTTTCCGTTGACCAGTACCGCCGCGTCATTGATTACCGGGCCGCCGGTGCCGTCGATCAGATTGCATCCCACCAACGCCTTCATGGGATCACCTCCGCTGCAAGTTGTGATTGGGTTCCAAGTTTGGGGGTCAGAGGCGCCATCAGGGCGCTTCTGGCACGGGTGGTCAGAATGCCGTGATGCTAAGTTACGCCCTTAAACCTTGTCAAGGTAATTGAGCGGGAGGCGCCCCGCCGGGGTCCGCGTGGATTTACGGGGCGAATGGCGGGGCGAATTTCCGCCAAAAGATGGGATGGGATTCACAGCAGTTAGATGCCATATTTGACTATAATTTAAGAACTCATCCAAGCGAAATGGCGTTTCGTGAAGTGCGTGTTCGAGATCACCTTTGAATTGAGCGGGAGACAGATGAACATTGCAACGCGCTCCCTCAGCCTGGGGCTACTTCTCTCGGCGATTTCATTGTTGATCGCGGCATCGGGCTGCTTTGGCTCGGGCGGACCAAAAATTGCCTACATTTCCACACTTGGAGGGGACCCCGAAGTCGCGCTGCTCCATAGCGAGGGCGGGGAAATGGCGCCCCTGACCAGCAACGTCGCCGAGGAATCCGACCCCAGGTGGTCCCCGGACCGGAAGTATGTGGCCTTCGTGTCCGGCAACATCGGAGACCTTGAGATCAACCTGGCTGACCGGAAGGGTGAGACCGTCACCAGGTTAACTCATAGCGAAGGCGACGACATGGCTCCCCGATGGTCTCCAGACGGTTCGCGGCTGGCGTTCATCTCGAACCGGGACTCTCAGCCCGAGATTTATCTGATGGGCGCCGACGGGTCCAATCCGACCAGAGTGACCACAAATCACACTCACGAGCGGATGGGCGATTGGTCGCCTGATGGCCTATGGCTGGTCTTCTACAGCCTTGGCGGAGAGTCGGAGCAAGGCCTGTGGCTGAGGAACCCCGATGGCGTCAACCTGGTACGCCTGACCGATGGTGAGGACACCGCTCCTTCCTGGTCTCCAGACGGGCGGCACATCGCATTCGTGCGGGGCCACGACGAGGAAGCCGATATCTTCGTGGTGACCAGGCATAAGGGCGGCAACTGGTACGATCAGACTGAGATAAGCCGTCTAACCCACGACCAAGAGGACGATCTGTCCCCGGTATGGTCTCCAAATGGGAAGTCAATCGCTTTCGTTTCCCACCGCGACGGCAGGGCGGAGATATACACTATGCAGACCGACGGGTCGGAACAACGCCGACTGACCAGCAACGAAGCCGACGATTACTCCCCCGTTTGGTCCCGGGACGGCAGTCGTATCGCGTGGGTGTCCAGGGTGTACGGCACGGGGGAAATATTCGTTATGGATGCCGACGGGGCGAACCAACTTCGGCTGACCAACAACACGGCCGAGGACCACTCACCCAGGTGGTAATCTCTCCGCGCAATAAGGTAACTCGCACGCCGACGCGCCGCCTCGACTAGCCCGCTTCGACCTGGAGTGCTACACTCCAAATGGCCCGAACAAGGCCAGGTTCGGCCCATTCTTACTATGTAGGTCTCTTCCTGCCCAATGGAATACGCGCGCATCGCACCCATGATGGGACGGCTCTGGTCACCTATCGCCGCGGTCTCCAGCCAGTGGCAGGGGAAGGCCAACGTGCAAATCGCCGTGGCCATCGCGGCGGCATCCATCGTCCCCGATATGCCCCGGGTGGTGGCGCAGATATACAAGACCAATCTCAGCCATGACCTCATCTACTACAGCGGCGCGTTCGCCCTGAATTTCCTCCGGCCCGACCGCCTCGATTGGATTAAGGACTTCGGAATGGTGTCGGGCAGGGACCATGACAAACTGTCGGGAGTGGGGCATCGCCCCGGGCCAACGGGCAGCCCGGTATTGGACCAGTGCTGGGGCTACGTGGACTGCCGCGTCGTCAACGCGATGGACGGCGGCGACATGACCTGTTTCCTGGCCGATGTGCTGGATGGAGAGATGTTGAGCGACGGCGAACCACTTTGGTGGCGCGACGCCCGCCGCATGATCCCCGACGAATGGAACCAGGAATGGGACCGAAAGATCACGGGGGATATTGAGCTTTCCAGAAAACGCATGGCCGAGATAGACCCTAAGCCCTGGAAACCGTCCCTATAGCCCGAACGGGCGAATAACACCGGTGCGGATGGCGCCATGAACGACACACAAGGGTTGATCCAGAGGATACACGACTCTCCTCAGCAAACCGTGCTGGCTGTTGCCGGCGCGGGAAGCCAGGCGGTTGCGTGGCTTCTCGGCGTGGGCGGCGCATCCCGGACCCTGCTGGAAGTCGTAATTCCCTACGGTTCCCAGTCGATGATCGAGTTGGTTGGGCACGAGCCAGATCAGTTCGTTTCGGCGGAGACAGCCAGGGACATCGCGTCGGCCACTTACCGGCGCTCGTTGCGGCTGCGGGAGGGGACTCCGCCGGTGTTGGGACTAGGCTGCACCGCGACTATCGCCACCGACCGCACGAAGCGGGGTGAACACCGGGCCCACGTTGCCACCTGGGACGAGAACCATGTTTCCACCTACTCCCTGCTACTCGACAAGGGGAGGCGTGACCGAGTCGAGGAAGAAGAGGTTGTTAGCCTGCTGGTGCTACGGGCATTGGCGGAAGCCTGCGGCATCGAGGCCGAGTTGGAATTGGGACTTAGCGAGGCGGACGACTTGGTAGTGGTCCACGAGGACCATCCCGGACCCCTGGACCGCCTGTTGTCCGGGTCCGCCGGAAGCGTAACCGTGTACCCGGACGGCCGTATGGCGGTTGATGAACCGGTCCGCGGCGCGCTGCTCCCGGGCTCTTTTCGGCCGGTGCACCAGGGGCACACCCAATTGGCTGGCATTGCTTCCGAGATGTTGGGCGCGGATGTGTGCTACGAACTTTCGGTAGTCAACGTGGATAAACCGGCCCTGACTCGGGAAGAAGTCGAGCAGAGGCTCCAGCAGTTCGCCGGGAACGGGACCGTGGTGCTCACCAGGGCCGAGACGTTTCACGACAAGTCGGCGCTCTTCCCAGGATGCGCGTTCGTCATAGGATGGGACACGGCGGTGAGGCTGGTCGCTCCCCGTTATTACGGTGACGACGAAACGGCGATGCTCACGGCTTTGGCCGAGATTTGGGCGAGGGGTTGCCGGTTCCTGGTGGCCGGGCGGAGGGAAGGACACTCTTTCCATACCCTCGCCGACGTCCCGGTGCCCCAGGGGTTCGCACCTCTGTTTCAAGAGGTCCCCGAATCCGCATTCCGAAACGACATCTCCTCTAGCGAACTGCGCGCCCAAGAATCCTGAGAGGGACTGACTGGACCTACCTGAAGGCCGTCGTCCCGATAGACTCGTCAGACCCGTCCTAATCCAAGCCCATATCTGTGTTTCGTAGACCCCGCTATCGCTAAGATGGGTGAATGGCGGGAGTCAAGCGAAGGGTCTACGAAATCTTGGAGGTTGCCGCGCCCGGCGACCGCGTTAGCCGCGCTTGCGATATATTCCTAGTTTCCCTGATCTGCGCCAATATCCTGGCTCTGATTCTCGGTTCGATAAAGAGCGTCAGGGATGCCTCCCCCAATGCGTTTATGGCCTTTGAAGCCGTCTCGGTGGGAATCTTCACCCTGGAATACGTGCTGCGGGTCTGGTCCTACACGGAAGAGCCCCGGTACTCCCGTCCCGTGAGCGGACGAATCAAGTTCATATTCTCTCCCATCCAATTGCTGGACCTACTGGCGATCGTACCGTTCTTCCTAGTCTTTTTGGGCTTGGACCTGCGCGCATTGCGAGCGGTGAGACTGTTGGCCAGGGCCGCGAGGTTGAGCCGGTATTTTACCGGGCTCCGCACCTTGGGCGGTGTGCTGCAAGCCAAACGATACGAGCTTTTCACGGTAATGTTAGTGCTGATGGTCCTACTGATATTGGCGTCAAGTCTCATGTTCTTCGCGGAGCACGAGGTGCAGCCGGAGGCGTTCTCCAGCATACCCGCGGCCATGTGGTGGACCATCGTCACTTTGACCACGGTGGGGTACGGCGACGTCTATCCGGTCACGTCGATAGGGCGGCTCCTAGCCGGGTTTATCGCCATTCTTGGGATCGGTTTCTTCGCGCTGCCCGCCGGAATTCTGGGGTCCGGTTTCCTCGAAGAGGTACAACGCCGGCAGCCGGAGCCAAGAGTCTGCCCTCATTGCGGCATGGAAATTGTGGATCAGCGTAAGTGTTCAGAGTGGGGCAGGTAGGGGGCTTGGAGAGGACGGACTGTAGGGCGCGGTAGGGGTTGCGTTCTTGCAGGCGCCAGGCGCCGAACAAAGAAGTCAAGATGCTCTTGGTATCGCTTCCCTGGCCCGAACGGGTGCCCCCGCTGATCTTCCGGCTCACCACCGGCGGACGCAGGCTCCGCTCGGCTGCGTTGTTGTCCGCAGCCGAGCGGGGCTCGGCGACGAAGGTGAACAACTCGGGCAAGAACCGTTCCACTCGCTGGCATAGCACCCGCATGGGCGCGTCGCCGGCCAGGTAAGGGTGGCAGATAGACCATAGTTGCTGCTGGTAGCGCTGTTGTTGCTTTACCCGCCGGGACCGTTGCACCGTGTCCGGCAGTCCCGGGTCTGGTCCGGGCCAAGCCCGGGCTTGGCCGTACACCTCCCGCACCTGTTGGGACCATTCGGCCAGGTTTTGGTGTTGAGGGTATTGCTCATTCAATTTGTGGACGTCCCGCAGCAAATGGACCCAGCAACGCTGGTGCGGTCCCTGGTACACGTTGTAGGCTCCGTAGAAGTCGCTGACCAACACCCCCTCGAACTCATCCCCCAAGACCTCCTCCACCACCGTCCGGCCCCGGCTGGGCCGGTAGAGAAAGTAGCGAACCTGGGGAGTGCTGAAGCTCCAGAGATATCCGTTGCGGCCGTCTTCCCGCCAACCCGTCTCGTCCCCGTACACCACCGGGCTGGCTCGAATCTCTTGGCGCAGCCGGTCGTACTCCTCCCGGCCCCGCTCCGCCACTCCACGGACCAAAGCCACCAGCTTGCCTAGGCTCAGGCCCAGTCCGTAGCGCCACTTCAGATAGCGTTGAATCACTCGGAAGGGGAGCCGGCACTCCTCCCTTAATACGCTTACTTCGCTCTGCACCGAGATGCCCACCCGTCGCCGGCCCGCGGTCAGGGAGTTCCAATCCGGTTCGGGAGTCCACCGCTTCCGGCACTTGGGGCAGGCCCGTTCCAATACCAGGTGTTCGGTCACCCGCGCCCGCACCCGGGGCAGGGTAATCACCTGGCGGCTGCCGCACACCCTCCCGTCCAGCAGCGGGACCTGGCAGTCCGGGCAACTGGCGGTGGCGTGCTCCACCCGGTGGGTGGGCTCCTCCCTAAGCCGGGCGAAACCGTGGCTCCGCTTCTTCCGTTCCTTCCTGGGACGGTCCGGCCGGTTGGCCTTGACCCACGAGGGCGGTTCCGGCTTCTTCACCGCAGCGGCTGGTGGCTTCTGTTGGCCTTCCAACTCTGCTATCCGCGCTTCCAAGGCCGCGGCGTGCCTGAGAAGTTGACCAACGAGTTCAACCAACTCCTCTCGGGAGAGCCCTGCTAAATCCAAATTCAGGTCCATGCCTACAGTCTACCCGGCGCGTCTGGTTTTTCATTCGTGCCCCTGACGCAGTTTCAGACCAGTCTGAACAGTTACGGATCAGACGCCTACTTGACGATCTATATCGTCCATAGTATATTTTCGCCGGTGATGACATAAAGTGGGAGATGATGTAAAGATGAGAGTGGTTTCCAAGTGGATTAACACGATTCTCCGAGGATGGCTGGGACCCTCAGCCCTGGCGGTCGCGGTGGCGCTGGTAGCTTCCGCTTGTGCCGGAGCTCAAGGGTTGGCGGGTGAACCAGGTCCGGGCGGACCTACCGGTCCACTGGGTCCTCAGGGTGAGGCAGGCCCCCAAGGGCAGGCCGGCCCCCGTGGTCAGGCCGGCGCAGGCGGCGCCCCGGGTCGGCAGGGCACGGTAGGCGAAACAGGTTCCAAGGGCGAGGCGGGCATCCGGGGTCAGGCCGGCGCAGGCGGCGCCCCGGGTCGGCAGGGTCCCAAAGGCGAGGCGGGTGAACCAGGTGACCCGGGTGGGCCACGGGGAGCCGTAGGTCCCAGAGGCGCCGTTGGTGAAAGCGGCCCCATCGGCCCGGAGGGTATTCAGGGAGAACAGGGGCGTCAAGGACCCAAAGGAGCCACCGGAGATCCAGGCGGACCCCAAGGAGCGCAGGGAGCCCAGGGTCCAGTCGGGCCTCAAGGGCCCATTGGAACCCGCGGTGAAAAGGGTGACACCGGCCCGCAAGGCCCCCAGGGAATCCAAGGTGAAGCCGGAGGGCAAGGAACAAAGGGTCCGGCGGGTGCTCAGGGACCCAAAGGAGAACCAGGAGTGGCGGGATTAAGGGGCCCAGTCGGTCCTCAGGGAGCTATCGGATCTACAGGACCGCAAGGCTCGACAGGACTGCGCGGGGCGGCAGGACCTAAAGGAATTCAGGGTCCTCATGGCCCTCAGGGTGTGCGGGGTGAACCAGGAATGTCCGGTGTCGAAATCGCTACCACAGCGAGTGCGTCAAACAGTGATGATAAGGCCGAAACGGCGACCTGCGACGTCGGCAAGAAGCTGTCTGCCATCTCTGGTGGAGCGATGCTGTCCGGTTCCACTGGGGGTAGTGTTGCCTTAGTGGAAACGCGCCCCACCGGAGTGCCGGGGGAGGTCCCTTCAGCGTGGATGGCTAAGGCCATAGAGGTCAACGCGAACTCCGGCAGTTGGGTGCTCACGGTCTACGCGGTATGCGCCAAGGTTAATTAGAACTTCCAAATTCAACTTAAAGAAACCCAGACCTGAAAGGTCTAAAGACCGGCCCGCTTTAGCAGGCCGGTCCTGTTTTCTGTACGGATGATTCTCGGACCCTTTCCCCGAATGCCTCGCACGATCGCCTAACTCCCTCGTTACCCCTCTCCAGTCCCGCCTGATGTCCAACTACCTCCATATAAGTATATGACCTCACGAATGGGATTAAAGACTCAAATGACAATTCCTATGACTTTAGTGTTTAACGATGATATGACGATCACCGCTGTCGCCGGCACCGCTGACTACATGGACTACACCATCAGGGCCTTTTCATTCTCCGGTGGTGGCGGAGGTATAGGGAATTCCCAGCAGGGCGAAGGGTTCGGGGAGATGGGCAGTGTGGCGGCGCAGGGCAGCGGCTACGTTGGTATGCCCGGCCCGGCGCACCAGGGCGATGACCAGGTTGCGTAAGCCCGCCATCACCTGGGGTGCGGCCCCGGTCCTTACCTGAGAGCGGTCTTCGTCAAAGGTGACGTCCCGCACGCAGTGGACCCGGTTTTCTATCCCCCAGCGCCCACGAGAGACTTTCAACAACCGCTCAGCTCCGGCGGCGGTGGCGGGCAGACTGGTGAGCGCATAACTTACCGTCACCTGGCTCCGCCCCTTCACCGTCCGCCGCCGCTCCAGCCGGCATACCTGCCGGAGATGCGGCCAAGCCTCCCCCACCGCTCCCGAACTCCCCGCATAGCCATTCAACTCCGGGTCCGACAAGGCCCAGAGTTCCCGCCGCTCCAGCCGTCCATGACGCTTCTTCCCCGGTCCATCCACCCACACCGTCAGGGTTGCCCCTCTCGCCCGCCACTCCCGCGCCTGCCACTGGGGAACCCTTGGCCCCTTCTCTCCCTCAGCTTCCAGTGGGGGAAAATGCCTCGGCCAAGTCCCGGTACAACGTGGGCTGGTTCTCCTTCACCGGCAACAGGTAATCCCCGCCGCCGTCCACAATCTGCCGGCACACTTCCCGCTGGGTCAGCAGGGCGTCCGCCACCACTACCCGGCCCGCCAACGGCGCCTGGTCCAATACTGCTTTGGCCGCCGCCAATTCCTGCCCCTTGCCCGGCGCGGCTACCTGGGTCAGCACCGCCCGCTGCGGGCAGCATAGGCCGACACCAGATGCACTCCGGGCACTCCTTCCCCGTGAATCCCCCGCAGAGCCTGCCCCGTACTTGATACGGAGGTCTTGCCGTCCAGGGACAGCACCTCCCCAAGTTCCAACCCGCTGTTGCTCAGCCATTCCCGCAACACCGCCTCAAAGGCGTCCACGTCCAAGTCTTGGAACACCCGGTGGAAGGTGGCAACACAGGGCGTCTTGCCACGGCTGAACCCCAGGAGCTCTCCCGCAGGGGCTCCGTGATCCCTGCCCCACTGGGCTATGGCGTACAGGCTGCGGGCGCCGCACAGCATGGCGCAGACGGCCAAGCTCAGAATAGCCCCCAGACTGTGCCGCCTCCCCTGGCTGCTCCGGTGATCCGGCACCAATTCCAACGCTTCTCTTAACCATCTCCCTCACCTCTACACTTCCCTGACTTAATCCTAAAACTATTTTGAGAAAATGATAAGTACCTGACTTCACCATCGCCCTGAATTGACACCCATAGTAGCCGATGCTATATTAATGGCGCCCAGCGAAGCCTGCTCGAAACCGGTCATACCATCTCACGAATCGACCCATAATTATGCCGTTTATCGCTGGTTTCCTTCTTCAGACCTTCGATTCAACTATATTCGCCGAGAATTGGACGGCGGTAGCGCTCTCCGCTATCGTGGCAATAGCGGCCATCGGCGGCATGTTCGCCGCATCCCAGGTCCTCTCTTCCCGCAGGCACTCGGACATCAAGCTGACCCCCTACGAGTGCGGCATCCCGCCCACCAGCTATTCCTGGTCCAATATCAGCGTCCGGTTCTACATCTTTGCGATCCTGTTTCTGATCTTCGATGTTGAAGCGGTGTTTCTCTTCCCCTGGGCAGTGATATTCATCGAGCAGAAGGCGTCGGGCAACCCCGTGCCTTTCTACGCAATGATGCTTTTCCTTGGAGTCCTCTTCTTCGCAATAGTTTACGCCTGGAAAAAGGGGGCCTTAGAGTGGCAGAAATAATCATGGGAACCGGGAACCAGCCGGGGCCCAGCTTGCTCAACCAGACCTCCGGCCTGATGCCGGGCGTGATAACGACGACCACCGAGCAGCTCTTCGCCATGGCGCGCAAGTCCTCGTTGTGGACCATGACCTTCGGGTTGGCGTGCTGCGCCATAGAGATGATGTCCACCTACATGGCCCATCACGACTTCGACCGGTTCGGCGTGGTCACCTGGCCTTCGCCCCGCCAGTCGGACGTGATGATCGTTGCCGGTACGGTGGTCAAGAAGATGGCCGAGCCCCTGAGACTTCTGTACGACCAGATGCCCGAGCCTCGCTGGGTAATTGCCATGGGAAGCTGCGCCACTAACGGAGGCCCCTACTACCGCTCCTATTCCGTCGTCATGGGAGTCGACCACATTGTGCCGGTCGACGTCTACGTTCCGGGTTGCCCACCACGGCCGGAGGCGCTGCTGTACGGAATTATCAAACTGCAAGAGAAAATTATGCAGGACGCTAAAACCAGTGGCCGAAGCCGATAGCAACCAGTCAGAAGATGCCGCTGAGGACGTCCTTTCCGGCCTGAGCCAGCCCAACCGGGAATTCCTCGAGCTGGTTGCCGGCCTTCTCAAGGAATTCGACGCACAACCGGGAGCCCTCGACGATGTTCCCCAGTTGGCTGTACAGCCTGGGGATACCCTCCGGGTCTGCCAACTGATGAAGAACGCGCCAGGGATGGGAATGAGCCAACTCTTGTGCCTGGCGTGTGTGGACTATGAAGAGTATCTGCAGCTCGTCTACATCCTGCACTCCCTGGAACCCGAAAGAACGCTGGCCATCAAGACCGACGTGACCTACGAGCAACCTACGCTGCCTTCGGTTACATCCGTTTGGCGGGCCGCGGAATGGTATGAACGGGAGGCGCACGACCTCTTTGGGGTCTTTTTCGACGGTCATCCAGGTCTGAGTCCGCTGCTCCTTTACGAAGGATTCGAGGGTTTCCCGGGCCGCAAGGAATTTCCTTTCAATGACTACCAGGAGTTCTAGGGTAGGTTGGAGCAATTGGTGCTGACAGCTCGCGTAACCTGGGACGAAGACCGTTTCGTTGCCAGGGTCGACTCCCTTCCACTGGAGGGGACGGGCGAATCAGTGAAAGAGGCGCAGGACGAACTGATCCTGGCAATGAGGGTCTGGATCGAGTCCAACGATGGCACAGACACTCTTGCTCCCGCCCTGGCGGATGCGGGGTTCCCCGGAGTCGAAGAGGATACGGAGTTGCAGTTGGAGTTCGTCGAGTGAGGCCCATGCTGGTCTTGCACAGGCCGGCGCGGCCGCGATGACGACAGGGTCATCAGCGGAGGGACGCTCCTACGACCGTGTGGTCTACCAGATAGAAGAGTCCTGGTCGGGGCCGACCTGCCAGGCGTTTTGTCCCGAGTTGGACATGGTGGGATTCGGCGACTCGGCAGAGGAAGCTAGATCGGCCCTGCGTTCGCAAGTTATAGGTTACCTGGAAGACTGCGACCAGATGGGCGTACTGGAAGACGTGCTCATAGACGCTGGGTTCTACGACGATGGCGAGGTCTGGATGAGTAACCTGGTGACTCCAGTGGGAGACCCGCAAGTTCGCTTCCTTGGCAGGCCTGCCGACCCGGACGACAGGATTTAACGCGGAGTTCGAGACGCAGCATACCCGGCGACCCCGGAAGGTTGACATAATGGCCGAAGCCACTCCGGAAATTGTAAGTGCCCAGCCCCGCGGCGAACCCGTGGAGATGCTCCTCAATATGGGCCCGCAGCACCCGTCTACCCACGGTGTCTTCCGGTTGGTGTTGTGGGTGGACGGCGAAAAGATCACGCGGGCCGAGTCGCATATCGGCTACCTGCACAGGGGCTCGGAAAAGTTGTGCGAGGGCGAGCAGTACCACCAGATCATTACCCTGTTCGACCGGCTTGACTACGTCGCCAACTTCAATAACGAGCTGGCCTACTGCCAGGCGGTGGAAAAACTCATGGGCCTGACAGTGCCGGAACGGGCAGAGTACGTGCGGGTGATCCTGTGCGAGCTTAACCGCATCGCCAGCCACCTGCTCTTTGTCGCCACCATGGGCCTGGACGCGGGCGCGATGACGCCCTCCATGTTCTGCTTCCGGGGACGAGAACGGGTCCAGTCGCTTTTCGAAGCCATTTCCGGCGCCCGCATGATGCACAACTACTTTCGCGTGGGCGGCATCAAGGAGGACCTCCCCGGCAACTTCGAGCAGCTAATTGCTGAACTGCTGCCTTTGTTGCGGGAGGACGTTGAGGAATCCGATAAGCTACTCACTTTCAACGAGATATTCCTTGCCCGCCTAAAGGACGTCGGAGTTATCTCAACCGAAGACGCTCTGGACTTTGGCCTCACCGGCCCCTGTTTGAGGGCCTGCGGGGTTGACTATGACGTGCGGAAGGCCGAGCCCTATTCGGTCTATGACCGCTTCGACTTCGATGTCCCGGTGGGCTTGGACGGCGATTGCTGGGACCGGCATTACGTCCGGGTCCAGGAGATGTACGAGTCCCTGCGCATAGTCGAACAGGCTTTGGAGCAAATTCCCGCTGGCAACGTTGCGTCTTCCCTGGGACGCCGCCTGATCCGGCCACCAAAGGGTGAGGTCTACATGCGGGCCGAGAACCCCAGGGGAGAGATCGGGGTTTACGTGGTCAGCGACGGCACGGATAAGCCGTACCGCGTAAAGGTGCGGCCACCTTCCTTCTGCAACCTCTCGGCCATCGAGCACATGCTAAAGGACTCCTGGATCGCGGATGCCGTCGTGATTTTGGGGTCCCTGGACATCGTTTTAGGCGAGGTCGACCGGTGATGGTCTCCCCTCCGTTGTTGGCCATTTCCCCGCTCAGCTTCGTGTGGATAGTCGTTGGGCTATTGATAATGTTCGTGTTCCTCTCAGTGGTCGTGCTGTCCCTCACCTGGCTGGAGCGGAAGGTGCTGGGCCGCCTCCAGCGGCGCTTGGGCCCGACACGTACTGGTCCAATGGGGTTGATGCAGCCGGTAGCCGACGCGATCAAGTTGGTGTTGAAAGAGGACATCATACCCTCTGAGTCGGAGAAGGCGATCTTTTGGGTCGCGCCGGTGATAGTGGTGGTCTCCGCCTTCATGATTTGGGTCACTATTCCAGGCTCTCCGGACGCCGTGATCCAAAACCTGGAGTCGTTGGGACTGTTTTACATAATTGCATTCGCCGTCGTGGGGATTCTAGGGCTGGTGCTGGCCGGCTGGGGTTCGGCCAACAAGTACGGCACGTTGGGAGGGCTGCGGGCGGCGGCCCAGCTAATCAGCTACGAGATTCCGGTGATAATGGTGGTCATCGCCGTGGCCATGTTGGCCCAATCGATGAACATGAAGGAGATTGTTGCCCAACAAGCCCCCTACCCCTACGTGTTGATCCAGCCTCTCGGTCTGGTGATCTTCTTCATCGCGGGGCTGGCCGAAGTGGGCCGGACGCCCTTCGACATCTACTTCGCCGAGTCGGAAATCGTGGGCGGGCCATTTGTGGAATACAGCGGGGCCCATTGGTCGGTCTTCTTCCTGGCGGAGTACGTCAACACCTTCGCAATCGCCGCATTGACCGTGCTCCTGTTCCTTGGAGGCTGGTCAGGTCCTTTCCTGGAAGGCAACTGGGATATAATCTGGTTCTTCGTGAAAGTCTACCTGGTTATCCTCGTTATCTTCTGGATCAGGGGTACTTTCCCCAGATTGCGCATCGACCAACTCATGTCCTTCGCTTGGAAGGTGATGGTGCCCCTGTCCTTCTATACCATCGTCATCACCGCCGTCTACATGTTTTATGGGTGGCCGGCCTGGAGCCTAACGCTAATGTCGGTTGCCGGACTGGTCTTAGTGGCATGGTTGATCTACCGGCGGCTGGTCGGCCCGGCTAACCGCGTAGCGGAGATACGGGCAAGGCAACGGGCGCTTCAGGCAAGAAGACAGGGAGCGGCTTAACTTCGTTTTGGCTTCATTCCCGATGATAAAATGGCAGGTGGACCGTTTGACGGCTCTACAACCACCCTACGAGGGCAATTAACATGCTCTATAGCTTAAAGGGACTTCTCCTGACCTTCATATCCACGGTGAACGGGTTTCGCCAGCCGGTGACGCGCCAATACCCGTCTACCGGCAACCTCTTGAAGCGGAAGGCAGCGCCGACTCCGGTGCAACCGCGTTTCATGGGCTTCCCAGCCTTAACATGGGACGGAGAGGTGGGCGAACCTTTCTGCACCAGTTGCATGGTCTGTATCCGCAATTGCCCTACCCAGTGCATGTCGGCGAACATGATAGACAACCCCTTGCAACAAGAGGGCAAGAGCCACCGGCGCAAGATTGTCGACACCTTCGAAATCAATCTTAACCGGTGTATACTGTGCGGAATTTGTGTCGAGGTGTGCAATTTCGACGCCATTGTGATGTCCCACGAGCATGAGATGAGCACCTATCAACGAAATGGAGACCGGGTGGACCTTCCCGCGCTCCTTCAGATAGGGCAGAAATTCCAACGAGACACTGACTGGGTCCCGCCCACGGTACTGGCCAAACAGAAGCAGGAAGCGGAAGCTGCCGCCGCGAGCGACACACCCGTGGAGAGTGCTTGATCTTCACCACCCCCGCGCGCCCGGGCGGTGTCAACCGTCCCAGGTCAATGATTGGGAAAATCTGGAGCCGCCGATTTGGTGGCTCATATTTTGGTGGCCACGGAATGTCCGGGCCTAATGGGACTTGTCGGGAACACACGGTTGCCACTGCGCCAGTAGCTAGGCACATAAGGGCTGGCTTGGGCGGAAGGGCTCGGGTCCGGTAGCCATGGCCTGGTTCCTGTTCATCCTCCTTTCCGTGGTTACCCTGGCCGGGGGGCTGGGAGTCGTCGTCACCAGAAACGTGGTCCATGCGGCGCTGGCCTTGCTGGTTTCTCTGCTGGCCGTGTCGGGAATTTATTTAGTGCTTTTCGCCGAGTTTCTTGCGCTGGTGCAGGTGCTCATTTACGGCGGGGCGATAGTCATAGTCCTCCTATTCGCCGTGATGCTCACACGCTCATCGGAGTACCCAAGAATATCGGACAACCGGCAATGGCCCTTGGCCGGAGTCGCAGCCGCCGCACTGCTCGCGGTACTGGCGGCGTCCTTCTGGATTGCGCAACCCCAGTCTCAGGGACCTGAGAGCCCGGCCCTGAACGACCTGGCCAACTCCTTGTTCACCCGCTGGGCAATTCCCTTTGAGGTGGCTTCGTTGGTGCTGCTGGTGGCCCTGATAGGCGCGATTATCATCGCCCGCACCGGGGAGGACGAAAGCTAAGCCGTGGTCCCTCTGGTGTACTTTCAGCTACTAAGCGCCGCCCTGTTCGTGATCGGCCTGTATGGTGTATTGGCCCGCCGTAGCGCCGTGCTCATCGTCATGTCCATAGAGTTGATGCTAAACGCGGTGAACATTAACCTGATCGCCGCCGCCGCGCACCTTGGCTACCGGTCCGTCGGTGAAGTTTTCGTTCACTTTGATGGGCAGATCATCGCCATATTCATCATCACGGTGGCCGCAGCGGAAGTTGGCTTGGCCCTGGCAATCATTCTGAGAATGTACCGCAACCGGGCCACGGTGAACGTGGACGAGATCGATTTGATGCGATGGTAGACCTCCATCCATTTGCCGGAGTGACGATGCAGTCGAAACACCGCGACGGGCAGAACCGAAGGGGCGCCAGCCGATGACCTGGGCCTGGCTGATTCCGGTACTCAGCTTCGCCGCCGCGCCTCTGATCGTCGTGGCCGGACGCTGGCTGCCCGGCAAAGGCGCGTTTCTGGCGATTCTCGCTATCGCCGCCGGGTTCGGGATCTTCTGGCTTGCCTTGTTAGGGTTCATGGGCGCCACCACGGCAACCGAGGGGTGCGCCAAGGTTGTCTCGGCGGAAACCGGAGCCGAATCAGGGCCGCTTACCTGCCAATACGAAAAGACCTGGTTCAACGCGGGTCTGCCTGGGTCAGAGGGCAGCGTCGAGCTTACCTGGGGCATATTGATCGATCCGGTGACCGTGGTGATGCTGGGCCTGGTGACCTTCGTCGCGCTGATGGTGCAGATTTACTCTATCGGGTACATGCGCGGCGATCCGCGGTTCGGTTGGTACTTTGCCGTCCACGCCCTGTTTGCGGCGTCCATGTTGACCCTGATTTTGGCCGACAATTTCCTGCTCCTCTATGTAGCCTGGGAGCTGGTGGGGGCTTGTTCCTACCTGCTGATCGGGTTCTGGCACGAGCGGCCCGCCGCAAGGGAAGCGGCCAAGAAAGCCTTCGTCGTGACGCGAATAGGCGACGTCGGTATGTTGGTGGGAATCCTGCTGATATGGCGCGAAGTCGGCAGCTTTGAGATGTCGGCTGCGTTCGAGGCGGTCCGCAGCGGGGCAATGGGTGAGGGCGTGACGACCGCGGCCGCGCTCCTGCTGTTCCTGGGAGCGATGGGCAAGTCCGCCCAGTTCCCTTTCCATGTCTGGCTGCCAGACGCGATGGAGGGTCCCACGCCGGTCAGCGCCCTGATCCACGCCGCTACTATGGTGGTGGCCGGGGTCTACCTGGTGGCGAGGGCTTACCCAATATTCGAGGCGTCCGGTTCGGCCCTGTTGGTCGTTGCCATCATCGGGCTGGTCACCGCTCTAATGTCTTCCACCATCGCGCTGGTGTCTACGGACCTCAAACGGATACTGGCCTATTCGACCATCAGTCATCTGGGCCTGATGATGTTGTCCCTGGGGGCGTTTGGTTATACCGCCGCGATTTTCCATCTGCTGGCCCACGGATTCGCCAAGGCCCTGCTTTTCCTTGGCGCGGGCAGCGTTCTGCACAGCACGGAAGAGCAGGACATACGCAACATGGGCGGGCTGAGAAAGGTCATGCCCTTGACCGCGCTGGTCTTTTCGGTCGGCGCTCTCTCACTTGGCGGGATACCGATATTGGCCGGTTTCTGGAGCAAGGATGAGATCCTGTTGGCCGTGAGCCACAACCGGATGCCGGTATTCATCGCGCTGACCCTTTTCACTGCGTTCCTGAGCGCGTTGTACATGGCGCGGGCAATGTTCGTTCCGTTCTTCGGGACGCTGCGGCGGGAGCAGGAACACGTCCATGATGCCCCGGCAACGATGGCCGTACCAATGTCCCTGCTTGCGGTCTTGGCGGTGGGGTTTGGATTCCTGGCCATCAACTGGCCCGGCGAATACATAGGTTTCGGCGGGTTCGTGTTCGACCACAAGCCCCACGGGTTCGAGTTCGAGATATGGCTGGGAGCGCTGTCGATACTGCTGGCCGTGGGAGCGTTCCTGTTGGCCTATTTATTCTATTTCCGGCGGGCGTTCTCACTGGATGGGATACGGAATTCCCTGTCCGGGCTGGTCCGGGTGGTAGAGAACAAGTACTACTTCGACGAGGTCTACCAATGGACCATAGACCGGGTCGTATTGGTGTTTTCCAACTTCATCGGCCTATTCGACCGGATAGTGATCAACGACGTGGCGGTCAACGGGCCCGCCAACGCAGTACACCGCCTGGGGGTCGCGATGCGAGTGCATGTCACCGGGCACGTGTACAGCTATGCCATGGGTATGGTTGTAGGCACGGTGGCCTTGGCCCTATTTTGGTGGCTGATTTCCGCATAGGACATGTCCATTTGGATTTAGCCGGTTTACATAAGCGAAGCGCCGCTAGGACGCGGGTCGACATGCCATGAACATGTTTGAAGGATTCGACCGGGCCCTGTTGCTCTTGCTGATAGTCGTGCCTCTTTCGGGCGCGCTGTTGACCATGATGATGCCGGGCAACCGGCCGAAGGACGTCTGGTACTTCGCGGTGGTCGTCGCTGCCGTGTCGTTCGTGCTGTCGGTCGTGACATTCTTGCGTTACGACTATGGGGCGGGCGGGTTCCAACTCTCGCAGAGCTTCAACTGGCTGGAGTCGCCGGTCCACATCACTTTGGCTCTTGGCGTAGACGGTATCGCGGCGCCGCTGATACTGCTGAACGGGATCATTCTGCTGGGCGGCGTCCTCATATCCCAGAATATCCAGTACCGGACGCGGGACTTCTTCGTCCTATTGCTGGCTTTGGGGGCGGGGGTCTACGGCACTTTCCTCGTGCGCGACCTCTTCTTCCTGTTCTTCTTCTACGAACTTGCCGTGCTGCCCATGTACCTGCTCATCGGAGTATGGGGCAGTTCCACCGACTTCGGCACCTTCCTACGCACCAAGGAATACGGAGCGATGAAGCTGTTCTTGTACCTGGTGGCTGGGAGCGTGCTGGTGTGGGTGGCCATCCTGGCGATGTACGTTGAGGGAGCGGGCCTCGGCTTCCCCACCTTCTCGCTAGAACGCATGGGAGACCTGGCGGCCAGCGGCCAATACAGCCGGGAATTTCAGATATGGGTCTTCCCCATGTTCATGGTGGGGTTCGGAGTGCTGGCGGGCCTCTGGCCTTTCCACACCTGGTCTCCCGACGGCCACGTGGCTGCCCCCACCGCCGTCAGTATGCTCCACGCCGGTGTGCTGATGAAACTGGGCGCCTACGGTATCATCCGCGTGGGCATGGTGCTGCTGCCCGAAGGGGCGGAAGTCTGGATGCCCGTCTTGATAACCCTGGGTACGGTCAACGTCCTCTACGGGGCTGTCTCCGCCATGTCGCAGACCGACCTTAAGTACGTCATCGGCTACTCCAGCGTCAGCCACATGGGATACGTTCTCATGGGCATCGCAACCCTGGACCGGATCGGCGTGGCGGGAGCGGTGCTGCAGATGTTTTCCCATGGGATCATGACGGCCCTGATGTTCCTTTTGGTGGGAGCCGTATACGACCGGACCCACACCAGGGACACCAACATCCTGAGCGGACTCTTCAACCGGATGGGCGTGACCAGCTACTTCTTTGCGATAGCGGGGTTGGCTTCCCTGGGGCTCCCAGGGCTAAGTGGGTTCATCGCCGAGTTCATGGTGTTTACCGGGGCGTTCAGGACTTACCTGCCTCTGGCGGTGCTTGCGGTGATTGGAGCGGCGCTTACGGCGGTCTATATCTTGCGCTTATTGGCCAAGACCTTCTTCGGGGAGTTGGACCCGAAATGGGATGACCTGACCGATGCGAGCCCCATGGAAAAGGTGGTCGGCGGGGCGTTTGTCGTGGTGCTCATATTCGTGGGGGTCTGGCCCGATCCGATGATGCGGGTCATCAACGTGGGCGTGAACTCTCTTCCTGGACTCTAGGCAGACCAAGGATGACCGAGATTAAAAAGTCATGGAACTGACCGCAAACCTATACCTGCTGACTCCGGAGTTCGCCCTGGCGGGGCTAGCTCTATTGGTGTTGGCGGTCGACCTGGTCACGCCGGACAACCGGAAGGCCCTGTTGGCCTGGTTGTCCGTGCTCGGCTTGGCCGGTCTGATCGCCCTGTCGGTGTTCATGCTTTGGCAGGAAAGCGAGACCCTGTACGGGGGTCTGCTGGCTGTGGACGCCTTCTCCCTTTTCTTCAAGGTCTTCTTCATGGGGCTTGGGATATTCATAATCCTAAGCTCGATCGAGTATGTGGGGAAGTTCCTGACCCACCCCGGAGAGTTCTACGGACTGCTGCTCTTCTCCGTCCTGGGCATGAACGTAATGGCCATGTCCCGTGAGTTGCTGACGGCTTACATTTCCCTGGAGTTATTGAGTTTCAGCCTCTACGTACTGACGGCATACGCCCGGAATAACGCCCGGTCCAACGAGGCGGGGCTGAAATACATCATTATTGGAGCTTTCTCTTCGGCGATTTTGCTCTACGGCGTCAGCATGGTCTACAGCTCTCTCGGCGTGACCCAGTTCGCGGCTATAGCGGAGCAACTGACCCTCGGAAGCGGGGTTAGTCCGGCTTTGTGGGTCGGGTTGGCGTTGGTGCTGGTGGGCCTCGGCTTCAAACTGGCCGCCGTGCCGTTCCACATGTGGGCTCCGGACGTCTACGAGGGCGCGCCCCTGCCCGTGACCGCCTATCTCGCCATCGGGTCCAAGGCCGCCGCGTTCGCCCTGGTGCTGCGGTTCTTCGCCGAGGGGCTCATGCCCGCCGTGGACCAGTGGCGCATTGTGTTGGCGGTCCTCTCCGCCATGACTATGCTGACGGGAAACCTGGTCGCCCTGGCCCAGCGAAACATCAAGCGGCTGATGGCCTACTCCAGCATTGGGCATGTCGGGTTCATACTCGCCGGAGTCGCGGCGCTGTCCCAGGACTCCACGCTTCCGGCCAACGGGGTGATGCTCTACGTAGTGGGCTACTCCGTGACCAACATGCTAGTGTTTGCCGGACTGATCTCTTTCTTCAATATGACCGAGGGTGAACAGATAACCGACTTCGCGGGACTGGCGGACCGTCAGCCATTTTTAGCGGCGGCAATCGCCATTGGGCTCTTCTCACTGGGGGGGCTGCCGATATTTGCCGGGTTCACGGTCAAGTTCTACCTGTTTACGGCGGTTGCCAACAGCGGAATGCTGTGGCTTGCGGGCTTGGCGATCTTCACCAGTTTGATATCCCTGTATTACTATTTGCAGGTCATCCGGCAGATGTACATCCACCTCGCTCCGGGTCTGCTCGGCGCTGACAGCCCTGGCGCCGAAGGCGAGGAACATGAAGAACACGGGAGCGTGACCCACTCGCCGCCACCGCCGCTGCCCCCTGAATTGGCCCTATCACCGTCGAGATTGATGGTAGCGGTCGTCTTGGTCAGCCTTATCGGAGTCTTCGTACTGGGTGTCTACCCGGCTCCCTTGCTGGAGGCCATCGACGCAGCCAGCGAGGCAATCATGTTGGGTCCTTAGCATGGTCCCTTTCCGCCAGTACGACACCAAATATGCCGGAGGGTCGATAAAACTTATATGGCCGGGGAAATGATAATCTCGGTTATCGGAAGCAGCCAACCCAAGTCTGACGAACACCTGCAACTGGCCGAAGAAGTTGGGAGAGAGCTGGCCAAACGCGGCATAACCATGGTCTGCGGCGGTCTTACCGGAGTCATGGAAGCGGCTTGCCGGGGGGCGAAGTCGGCCGGCGGAACCACTATCGGCATACTGCCCGGGCTCTCCCCCAAAGACGCGAACCCCTACGTGGACATTCCCATCATCACCAGCATGGGATATTCGAGGAACGTAGTGGTCGTTTGCACCGGTAGGGCGGTGATCGCCGTGGGAGGAGCCTATGGGACTCTTTCGGAGATCGGGCACGCCCTGGGGTTCGACATACCGGTTGTAGGTCTCAAGACGTGGCCGCTCAGTTTGACCGGCGAGGGTCAGCCGCTTGAGAAGATGGTTCTCGCCTCAGACCCGGTGGACGCGGTGGACAAGGCCCTGGCCGCAGCGCTTGCGCGAGAGGATGAGTAGCCGCACCGCAGTATGATCGCCCCTGATAAAAACATCACCATTGCCTCTGTGCGGGGCCGGGAGCTATTGGACTCCCGGGGCAACCCCACTGTGGAGGCGGAAATCAGGCTCTCGAACGGTGCGGTAGTCACCGCCGCGGTCCCGTCGGGGGCAAGCACCGGGGCTTATGAAGCCCTGGAAATGCGGGACGGGGACTCCACGCGGTATAGGGGCAACGGCGTTCGCATCGCGGTCGCCAACGTCGACAGAGTGATTGGGCCCGCACTGGCTGGTATGTCACCACTGGACCAGGCGGCCATCGACTCCCGGTTGCTGGAGCTTGACGGCACGCCGGACAAGAGCAACCTGGGGGCCAACGCCATCCTGGCGGCCTCTCTCGCCGCGGCCAGAGCGGCAACCCAAGCCTATGGCGGCGGAAGCGTTTCCATCTGGCGTCACCTTTCGAGCGGTGGCGCGGTGAGCCTGCCGGTCCCGATGTTCAACATCCTCAACGGCGGAAGGCATGCTTCCAACTCCACCGACGTCCAAGAGTTCATGGTCGTGCCGGTGGGATCGGCGTCCTTTTCCGACGCGCTGAGGGCCGGGGCCGAGATTTACCATTCCCTTCGGGGCATTCTCCGGCAGGGCGGGCACAACCTCAACGTCGGCGACGAAGGCGGGTTCGCTCCGACCCTCCCTTCCAACCGGGACGCCCTCGACTTGGTGGTGGCGGCGGTGGAAGCGGCTGGGTACTCTCCCGGAGAGGACGTGTTCCTCGCCCTGGACGTGGCGGCGTCCGAGCTATTCCAGGATGACTCCGGACTCTACGCGCTGGAGCGCGAAGGCGTTAGTTTGACCTCTTCTGAGATGGTCGCTTTGTACGACCGTTGGTGCCGGGATTACCCTATCCTCAGCATCGAAGACGGCCTGGACGAGGACGATTGGGAAGGCTGGGCGGAGATGCAACGGGTCATCGGCCAATCGGTGCAGTTGGTGGGTGACGATCTACTGGTGACCAACCGAATTCGCATTCAGCGAGGCATCGATGAGGCCGCGGCCAACGCGGTGCTGCTCAAACCCAACCAGATCGGCACTCTCACCGAGACTCGAGCCGCCCTGGATTTGGCTCGCGGGGCGGGATGGGGAGCAATCATGAGCCACCGGTCCGGCGAGACCGAGGACACGACCATCGCCGACCTGTCTGTAGCGTGGGACGTGGGCCAGATCAAGGCGGGGGCTCCGGCCCGCTCCGACCGGGTGGCCAAGTACAACCGATTATTGCGCATTGAGTCGGAGATTGGAGAACAGGCGAGGTACGCCGGGCGCGGCGCATACGCGCAACTGAGAGGCCGCTAGTCTCCTAATGTAGCTATTCAGACTTGATGTGTCCTTCCTATTTCCAGCCCGTCATTCCGGGCTTGACCCGGAATCCAGAAACCTTTGCAACCAGCAACGGTCACTATCATTGGCGTTTCTGGATTCCGGCCTGCGAAGACCTTTGCGTTACCTTCCGCGACTCCCGCGAAAGCGAGAATCCAGAGTGTGCCCAGATACGGAGGACGCCCTAACCCTCTCCCGGAGGGAGAGGGGATTATTCAAATGTCTCACTTCGCGGGAATGACTGGTTGCGGCTCAAGGACATCGATTGAGAATCATCATGGAGATGACCGATGTGAGATTCAGCCAATCCGCCTCATCAAATCTGAACAGTTACCCTACTAATTCACGCTTTCCAACCCTTGCATTGCAAGGTATCATATACGGACAAATCCGGCGGGCTCCCTCGTGTGGGGCCGCCTGCCGCAAGCGCCACCAATATAGTGGAGGTATGGAATGGCAACGCGAATCGGGATCAACGGTTTCGGACGAATTGGCCGCCTGGTGCTGCGGGCCACCAAAGCGCTCCATCCGGATAAGTTGGAGGTGGCGGCAGTCAACGACCTGACCGACGCCAGGACCAACGCCCATTTGCTCAAGTACGACACCACCTATGGCGGCTACCCCGGTCACGTCGAGACCAACAACGGAGACCTGGTAGTCGACGGGAACAGCATCCGCGTGTTCTCCGAGCGGGACCCGGCCCAGATCCCCTGGTCCGAAATGGGTGTGGACCTGGTAGTCGAGTCCACCGGCATTTTCACCGACGCCGACCAGGCTGGCAAGCACCTGGAAGGCGGAGCCAAGAAGGTGGTCATCTCAGCCCCGGCCCGAGGCGAGGACTTGACCGTGGTGCTCGGAGTCAACGGACATCTGTACGACGCGGATAAACACAAGATCGTATCCAACGCTTCCTGCACAACCAACTGCTTCGCTCCCATGGTCAAGGTGGTCAACGACGCCTTCGGCGTGGAGCACGGCGTGATGTCCACCATCCACTCCTACACCAACGACCAGTCGATCCTCGACCAGCGACATTCGGACCTGAGAAGAGCCCGCGCGGCGGCGGCAAACATCATTCCGACCACCACCGGCGCGGCCAGGGCCGTGGGTCTGGTCCTCCCTGAATTGAACGGCAGGCTTGACGGCGTGGCTTTCCGCGTCCCGACGGTCACCGGCTCGATCACGGACTTCGTGGCCAACGTTTCCCGGGACGTGACCATCGAGGAGGTCAACAACGCGTTCCAGGCCGCCGCGGAAGGGGGCCTAAAAGGCATCCTGGAATACTGTGAGGAGCCGCTGGTAAGCTCCGACTTCCAGGGTAACAGCCATAGCTGCATCTACGACGCCCTCTCAACCATCGTGATGCAGGGCCGCATGGTCAAGGTCATGGGCTGGTACGACAACGAGTGGGGTTATTCATGCCGCACCGCCGACCTGTGCGCTTTGATGAGTGACAAGGGTATCTAACTCCCGGACGCCGACCGAATGACTTAATAGGACCAGGTTAAAATCCCGGAAGCTGACTCTCCCTCTTCTGAATGGCCAAAGAAGAGGGAGAGTCTTTTGTTACACCACATATCTGATCGGATGCCTAATACGCATGTTTGGTTCCGCTTCTACGTTGGCCGGGTGAAAGTGCATTGACGCCTGGCTCGTGGATACGCCTTTCCCCCTCGGTCCGTGGACTTCCCTGGGTATACCTCTGTCTGGGGTTGATACTTCTCCTGGGCCTGGGTCTCCGACTTAACGGGGTCAACTGGGACGACGGTTACGGTTTTCACCCTGATGAGCGCGACATATACATGCGCTCCGGGTGCATGTACGAAGCGTTGGTTGACGCCCCAGGCTACCAGGACTGCGGTTACCTGCGCGACTTCCCTGAGACGACCGCCGGTGTGCCCTCTCCCGCCGAGTTCTTCGACGCCGGACGCAGCCCGCTAAACCCGCATTGGTTCCCACTGGGCAGCATACTCATCTATGTCCTCGTGTTCTTCCGGTCGGTGGTAGAACTTTTCACCGACGTATCAGCCCTGGATATGCGGTACGTGGGGCGGCCCTTGTCTGCCCTGGCCGATGTGGGATCGGTGTTCTTCGTGTTTCTTTTGGGACGTCGGATGCACGGCCCGGTTGTTGGACTATTGGCCGCGCTGTTTGTTTCCCTGGCGGTGATAAACGTCCAGAACAGCCACTTCTACCGCCCGGAGACTCTCAGCGTCCTGCTTACATTGGGCGCTTTCTGGGCAATGTCGCGAGTCATGGAGACCGGTCGGCTGCGGGACTCGGTGTTGCTCGGACTTCTGGTTGGGCTGGCTCTCGCTCCCAAGGTCAGCGTCTTGCCCCTGCTCGCGCCGCTGGCCCTGGTGTACGGTTCCAGGTTGTGGGATGCGGGAGGCGGACGGCTCTCGGCCATTCCCGCTGGCGCATTCTGGTCGACGATTGGCCACGCGTGCCTGGCCGGGGTGATCGCCCTCGCCGCTTTCTTCGTGACGACACCGTATTCGTTGTTGGATTACAGGGCGTTCGCTGAGGGAATTGGCAGTCAGGTTGCGATGGCGAGTACGGCAGGGAGCCTGCCGTTTACGATTCAGTACGTTGGCACGCCACCATTCCTGTACCAGGTCCAGCAGACCTCGGTCTGGGGGCTGGGCCTACCCCTTGGGATTCTGGCATGGTTGGCGATACCGTTTACCGTGGCAATGGCCATGTATGGCGGGCGGCGGCGGGCGGACCTGCTGGTCCTGGCGTGGGTTGTACCTACATTCCTGTTCCTTGAGTCGTTCGAGGTGCGCTTCCTCCGGTACATGACGCCGTTAGTCCCGTTCATGTTGCTGATGGCGTCGCGCATGTGCGTCTGGGCGATAACCGGAAGTGCGGATTTGGGCCGGAAGTGGAAGGCGGCACAAAGCGAAGGTGACAACGTTCCTCCGCACCCCTTGGTACGCAAGCTGGGCGGAATGTCCCCAACGTTAGTGTGGATTTCCGGGGGATTGGTCGCACTGGTCGTTGCATCCACCGCGTTTTACTCTTTTGCCTTCCAGCGAGTCTACGCGGACGAGCACCCCGCCATCGCCGCATCCATGTGGTTCAACGAGACCGTTCCATCAGGCACTCCCATCGTTAGCGACAATCACTGGGACGAGCACATTCCCAACATGTACCAGTACCGGATGTGGCAATATCCGGTCTACGAAACGGACACCACGGGCAAGATGCGGACCCTGGCGGCGCGGCTTGCTATGTCGGACTACCTGGTCTTCTACAGCAACCGGCCATATAGCAGCGTGGCCAGGGACCCCGGCAGGTTCCCGCTCAGTCAAGCCTACTATCAGCAGCTCTTTAGCGGTGAGCTGGGTTATCAGCTGCACCGGCGCTTTAGTTCCTACCCAAGGTTATGGGGCGTGGAGTTTCGCCACAATCCGTTGCCGCAGGCTGGACTCTCGCTTCCGGAGTCCGCGCTCCCGGAAAGACCGGCGGTCCTGACGGTGGACTTGGGGTACGCCGACGACGTTGTGGCAGGTTACGACCATCCCCAGGCGCTGGTATTCAAAAACGAAGAACGCCTACCGCAATCTCTGTTGGAATTCAAGCTCACCCGGCGGCCCGCGCCGGAATCGGGACTGCTCATGACCCCGGAACAGAAAGCCGTTCAGCGCGCCGGCGGAACATGGTCCGAGATCGTCAACCGCGACGGCTGGCCCAATAAGCTGCCGGTCCTGGCCTGGCTTGGCCTGGTGGAGATCGTGTACCTGCTGGCCTTGCCGTTGGCCATGTTCCTATTCCGTCCCCTGCCAGACCGCGGCATTGTGTTGGCGAGGATTTTGGGGCTGCTGGCGGTGAGTTATTTCAGTTGGGCGCTGGTGAGCGTGGGATGGGCGGAGTTTTCCCGGTCCGTCTTCTACATTGGGCTGTTGATTCTGGCGCTGTTGTCCTTGGCCGTCCTGGCGATTCGTGGGAGGGAAATCTGGTCGTTCCTCGTCCAGCATTGGCGCAGTCTGTTGTTCGCGGAGGTGTTGTTCCTGGCGTGTTTTTTGGTCTTCGTCGCGCTGAGGGCCGCGAACCCGGACCTGTGGCACCCGTGGCGGGGCGGCGAGAAGCCCATGGAGATGACTTACCTCAACGCGGTGATTCGCTCTACGCTGATGCCGCCTTATGACCCGTGGTACGCCGGGGGCTACCTGAACTACTACTACTGGGGTTACTTCGTCATCGCAGGTTTGGTGCGGGTGACCGGCATCCTGCCTTCGGTGGCGTTCAACCTGGCGGTGCCCCTGTTTTTCGCGCTGACCTTCACCGGCGCTTATTCGCTTGTATACAACCTGACCGAAGGGGTCCGCCGGGCGCGTGGCTCCGAGGACTGTGCTGGCCCTGAGCACGAGGACGTATCCTGGCTTCGCAACCTCTCCCGGTGGACGTCAGTGTGGGCCGGACTGACGGCGGGGCTTTTCACGTCGGTCATCGGGAACCTTGATGGCATCGTGCAGGTGGCGCAGGGCGCCTGGCTCAAGCTTGTGGATGGCCAGTCTTTCCCCGCCTTCTCCTTCTGGCGAAGTAGCAGGATGATTCCCGACCTGGACGATTTCGAGCCGTCCGTTCTGGCGTTTTGGGTCCCGGACCCTATTCCTGGGCACACGGAGATCTCCACCCACATCACCGAATTCCCGTTTTTCACCTTTCTATTCGCCGACCTTCATGCTCACATGATGGTCATGCCGTTCACCCTGCTGCTCCTTGGGTTTGCCCTGAGCCTCGTGGCCGGGCTGCGAGGAGGCGGGATTGGATGGGTTGCCTCGCTTGCGCTCGGAATGGGAGTGACCTTGGGGTCGTTGTGGGTAATCAATAGCTGGGACTATCCCTCTTACGTCCTTTTGACCCTGGCCCTCACTGGACTGGCGGTGTACTGTCGGCCTGGTCCCACGGCGGGCCGCGTAGGACTGTGGGCCGTGTTGGCAACGGGCTTGGTGGCGGTTAGCATCGTCTCTTTCCTTCCCTTCCATCAGTCTTACGAGACCTTCCAAAGCGGGATCGACGCCTCGAAATGGAAGACGCCGCTCCACAGCTTCATGGGTGTCCACGGACTGTTCCTGTTCCTGATAGCTTCGTTCTTGCTGGTCCAGACTCGGAGAACGCTGTGGTATGGGGCTGTCTCCTTAGCGCGCTGGCCGCTGAGCAAGGTGGGAATGGCGCGGGGGGAGGGCGTCCACGGGTCGGGAATGACGGGGCTTGCGGCGGTCATCGTTGCTGTCGGGTTGGCGCTGGCCGTGTTCTTCGCGGCGGCGGGGTATTGGACGGTTGCGTTATTGGTGGGGCTGATGGGTTTGACCAGGCTGGCCTTGCTGGAGGCGATGGACCAGCGCGCCGAGGAATTGCCCTGGATGGCTACGCCCATGGTACTCGCCGGAATGGGGCTTGCCATAGCCGCCGGAGTGGACATAGTCAGGATCGAAGGCGATATCGGAAGAATGAACACCCAGTTCAAGTATTATCTGGAGGTCTGGGTATTGTTCAGCGCGGCTTCCGCCTTTTTCCTGTGGCAGTTAGTGGAGCGGTGCAGGGAGAGGTTAGGGTGGCGGCAGGCGGTCTGGATAGGAGTGTTACTACTCTTGGTGGGGTCCAGCTTGATCTACACTATCTGGGGGACTAAATCCAGGCTCGCCGACCGGTTCGACCATGGCCCGCCTACGTTGGACGGCGCGGATTACATGACCAGGGCCGTTCATTGGGAGGAGGAGCAGCCGATTACTCTTCGCTGGGACCTGCAGGCGATAGAGTGGCTCCAGGACAACGTGGAGGGCTCGCCGGTGGTCCTAGAGGCACACGGCGATCAATACAGATGGAATGGACGCATAGCCAAGTACACCGGTCTGCCAACTGTGTTGGGTTGGCCTTGGCACCAGGTCCAACAGCGGATGGATTACGAGCGGACGGTCCGGCAGAGGGCATTGGACGTACAGGAACTTTACGACACCGGTGATTTGGTTCGCGCCAAAGAGCTTTTGGACCGGTACGAGGTCACATATATAGTCGTTGGAGAGCTTGAGCGGATCTACTATTCCGACGCAGGACTGAGAAAGTTCCAAGACTTATCCAAGGTAGGGTATATGAAGCCTGTGTACGAAAACGAGCAAGTCGTGATCTACCAGAGAGGCAGTGGATAGATAGATTCCTGGTTGTCATAAATGGAAAATACGGTGAATGACATAATTCTATCCATTGACAGAGCCTTGACATAACTGGTAGATTATGTCCAGCATCTAAGAAAAATATAAAATCTGGCGGAGATGACGACCGAACTTATAGCCACCATCAGGGACGTATCGATCATAGCACTTACGGTGTGCCTGACGGTAGCGTTGATATTATGGACGGTTTGGCTTTTTCGGTTGTATCGGTCGGCGAAACGGACCGTCCGAAATGTCGAGGACATGGCCTTGATTGTTCGTGAGCGGGTGGTTGAGCCGCTGACCACCATCCCACCGTTGATGGAAATAGCTCAAAACGCGTTGGGGTTCGTGCAGCGGTTGGTATCTAGAGAGAGGAGGAACGAGGAAGATGACAGGGACTAAGTTTGCTATCGGACTGATTGCAGGGGCTCTTGCTGGAGCGGTCGCCGGGGTGCTGGCTGCGCCCAAGACTGGGATCGAGTCGCGTCAGATCGTCGGTTCCAAGGCTGGCCAGGTCAAGGTCCAAGCCGGTGATCTCGTAACTAGCTTGAGGCAGAGGGTCCGCCGTTCCACCCCGGTTTCAATGGAACAGGAGTCCAACGGCCACGTGAGCACTATCGGTTAATTCCGGGACCCGGGGCGATTAGCGCTCCAATAAACATTGAGTCGCGGCGGGCGGCTGGTTCTGGTCTAGAGGCGAACGCCCAACATGGGCCAGGGCCTTACCCATCAGGCCCTTCCCTGGCAGTACAGGCAGCTAAGAGGTGTGGGGACCCCACGGGTGGTGTGGACTTAGCGGCGGTCGGGGAAGGGCCGACTTTATTTTACTGAGCGTCTTTCCACTTGGGGTATGATCCCAACACCTTCAACGTGCGGTTGTCTCCCCGGATAGCTCCTATCGCCTCTTCGACTTGTGCGTCGTTTTGATGGCCGTCGCAGTCTATCAGGAAGATGTATTGGCCCAGGACCTGTTTGGTCGGCCTGGACTCGATCTTTACCAGGTTGATGCCCCGTAGGGCGAACTCGGCCAACGCCTCGTAAAGAATCCCCGGAGCGTCCTGCTCGAATGAAAGGCACATGGAAGTCTTGTCGCTGCCCGTCGGCTCGTGGTCTTGCTTGTCCAGCACTACGAAGCGCGTCGCGTTGTTCGGGTTGTCCTGGATGTCCCGGCCAATGATCTCCACATCATAGAGCGTGGCGGCTCGTCCCGGAGCGATGGCCGCGGCGGGCAGAGCGCTTTCCTTCATGTCGAACACCGCCGCGGAATTGCTCAACGAGGCCATCTGTTGGACCCCTGGAAAACATCGTTCAAGGAAGTCGCGGCATTGCCCCAGGGACTGGGGATGGGAATAGATCACCTGGAGATCAGAGGGGCGCGTCCCGGCTTGGGCCATAAGGAAGTGCTGTATCGGCAAGACCACCTCCTGGCAAATGTAGAGGTCCGATTGGCTGACCAGCAGGTCCAGCGTGAAGTTCACCGCTCCTTCCAGGCTGTTTTCGATGGGGACGATACCCTGGTCTGTGATCCCCGAAGACACGGCCAACCCCACGGCGGCGATGCTGGGGAATGACCGCAGTTCCGCATCGGGGTCGTAGAGGACGGCGGCCTCTTCTGAATACGTGCCCGGCGGTCCCAGGTATGCGATGCTTCTGGCCATCGTCAGACTCCGGTGAGGATGTCGTAAAGGAGTTGCTGGTCCTCGGTCATGGCCACCGCCACCAACTCGTCCTCAGCTTCCACCACCAACGTGTTGGAAGGAAGCTGGGGTCCGCCGCGCTTGATGACCAAACAAATCAGGCTGTGGGGAGGCAACTCCAAGTCGCCCAACCGCCGGCCCACGATGGCTGAGTCTCCTGGTATGGAGACACTGACCAACGCGGTCCCCGGTTCGGGGAGATCACGCAGATGCACCATGGGGCGTCCAGGGATCCCCTCTTCCAGGTAGGCCAGCAGTAGCTGAACGGAGTTTACCACTACGTCGACCCCCAGGAAGTGGAACACGGACTCGTTCTTCGGGTCGCGAATCAGGGCGAGGGTGCGGGGCGTGTTGAACACATGCTTGGTCAACTGGCAGGCTACCAGGTTGGTCTCGTCCCGACCGGTCAGCGCGAAGAACACCTCGGCGCGCGCCGCCCCCGCTTCTCTTAGAATTTGTTCGTCGGTACCGTCCCCGTGGAGCGCCACTCCACCAAGCTCTTCCGTGAGCAGGCGGTAGCGGTCACGGTCCTTTTCCACCACCAGCACCTCGTGACCCGCGGCCATCAAGGCTTTGGTCAGGTGGTAACCGATCTCGCTGCAACCGACGATCAGTGCGAACATCGCCTCGGGATCATCCTTCGATTGCCTGTTGTATGTCCTGGGTTAGCCCGATGAAATAGCCGACCACGTCCAACCCCAGGCTTGAGTAGAGCAGTTGTAGATGGGGGCGTTCGAGAAGGCAGACCACTTTACGAACGCCGAAGATGTGCTTCGCAATCTGGGAGCAAAGGGCGTTCAGGTGATCGTCTTCGGACAGGGCGAGGAATACATTAGAGCGGTCGACTCCCCCTTGCCGCAGGTAGTCCTGCAATGTTGGCGCGGGTACAAATAGGACATCGACTCCGGGGTTTTCGGCCACAGTCTCCAGGCAATCCCTTTCTCCCGACAACACGGTGACCTGGTGGCCGGCTTGCACTAGGCCGGGAACGAGCGATTGCGTAAGTCTGCCGCACCCCAGGATTAACACCCGCACTGAGCAGCCTCAGGCGAGTACGGTTTGGGGTGCGCCCGCGCGCGAAAATATCACCTGGCAGGAAGCGTTCTCGAAAATGTAATTGGCAGTGTCGCCCATCCTGCACGAGCCGAATTTCCGGCGGTAGGGGATTCCCAAGACCACTGTGTCCATGCCCCGCTCCTCAGCCTCCATCACGATAGCTGGACCTACATGGCGCGCCCTCAACGACCGCGCGTGAACGTCCTTACACTTCTCTTCGTGGCCGATGGCTTCCATGCGGGCCAGGACCGCTTCACCTTGGTTGATGGCCTGGGGGTCCTGGGTCTCCAGGGGCAGGTCCATGGGGACCTCGATTACGTGGACGGCATGAATCTGGGCCTTGGAGTGCCGCGCCATCTGGCACGCCCAGCGAAAGGTATGTTCACTTACCTCATCCCCGCTCACCGGCACCAGGATTCGTTTGAATTCGTGCTTAGGCGCTGCATTCTTGCCCATGGCTTTGTGGTCAACTCCGTCCCGGAAAGTTCATCGGCAGATTATAAATGCGGCGTCGGATCAAATCAACAGGGTTGGGTCACGGGAAACCCCGGTAAACGTAACGTTGATACGGCTAGGCCGGACAACGTGGGTGTGTCATCCAAGGGCAGCCTCGTTCAGTTGGCCCAGGTCCTCGTTGGTGCCGGCTACGATCAACACGTCACCGGGCTGGATTTCCTCATCGTTGGCCGGGTTCATTATGTAGCTGCGTCCTCGCCGGATGGCCACGACGGAGAGGTTATAGCCGTCGCCTGCCCCGCCTAGCCCCGCCTCATCCAGTGTGCGGCGGAACATACCTTCTGGAGGCCGCAGCTTGCTAATGCCAAAGTTGGGGACTATCGGCATGTAGTCGATGGCCCCAGAGTCGAATCCCACGTGCGCCGCCCTTGTTGCGCTCTCCATTTCGGGGTGGACGACTTTGTCAGCGCCGATCCGTTCCAGCGTGGCGCCGTGGAGATCGCTGGCTGCCCGGGCAATGATGTAGGGCACACCCATGCTCTTTAGGAGCACTGTCACCAGAACGCTGGTCTGGATGTTGTCGCTCCCCAGGGCCACCACCGCCACGTCGTAGTCGGAGACCTCGAATTCCTTCAACACGGCCTCGCTGGCCGCATCGGCCCGGACCGCATAAGTGACCTGGCCCAGCATGTCTTGAATCTTCTCTTCGTCGATGTCGATGGCCAACACGTCATGTCCAGTCTGGTAGAGCTCCCTGGCGACCGTGGAGCCAAACCTGCCCAGGCCTATAACGCAGACTTGCTTCTTCAAGGCAACTCTCCTTTAACCTATCCTAACTCTTTCCTGAGCGAAACGGTAAGTGGTCGTCTCCTCCCTGGACACCAGCGTCAGGGCCAGGGCGATGGGTCCCAACCTTCCAAGGAACATGGCGACCATGAAGATGGACTTCCCCGGGAGACTCAAGTCAGGAACTATCCCGGTGGATGTCCCGTTGGTTCCCAGCGCGGAGACGATGTCGAATAGCATGTTCACGAAGGGAACGTCCGGGTCGGTAACAGTCAGGGTTGGGATCATGACCGCCAGCAGGGCAAGTCCCAGCGCGGCGACCGTCACGGCACGGAGGACCTGGAAGTGGTAGACCTGACGGCCGAAGGCCTCGGCTTCCGGCCGGCCCCGGAGCGAGGAGAATACGGCGGCGATGAGGACTGCCAGGGTTACTACCTTTATCCCGCCGGCCACGGAACCGGCGGAGCCGCCGATGAACATCAACATGGGGAATGTCAGCTTGGTGAAGTCGTCGACCTGCCCGAAGTCGACCGCGGCGAAACCGGCGGTGCGCCCGCTCACGGAGTGGAACACCGCGGACACCACCTTGTCGCCAAAGTCCAGAGGACCGATGGTCTCCACCCTGCCAAACTCGGCCAGGAAGAATATTCCCGCGCCCGCGGCCCACAAGAACATGCTGGTCACGATGACCATTTTGCTGTCCAGGCTGAGCCTGACAAACCGGCGGTGTCTCGCCACGTCCACCAGCACTGTCCAGCCGATACCGCCAAGAATGATCATCACGGTTAGCAGGCCCATCATGACCCAGTGGGAGGACAGGCGGGCCAGCCCGCTGCCGAAGGGGTCCTCCGGCAAGATCGAAAACCCGGCGTTGTTGAAAGCGGACACCGAAAGAAAGATCGACTGCCACACCGTCTCGTCGGCGTCCATGCCGTCCATCCCCCGGATGCTGGCGAAGATGACCGCCGCGCCGATCAGGTAGAAGAGAACGACCACCAGGATGATATTGCGGGTCACGTGGGTCAGCCCCGCCATTTTGTCCGCCCCGATGCTCTCCCGCACCACCAGCCGTTCCGAAAGTGACGGGCTAAGACCTATGAGGGCCAGCAGGAACGTGGATACGGCCATGAAGCTCAGGCCGCCCACCAGCATCAGGAAGAAAATTACCGCCTGACCGAACCCGCTCCAATAGGTTGGCGTCCTCACTACTATGTGGCCGGTGACCGTCACCGCGGATACGGCGGTGAAGAACGAAGTATCCAGGGAGGTGAAGGTTCCCTCACTCTGCGAAACTGGGAGGGCGAGTAAAACTCCACCCACGACGATCAGGAGGATGAACCCGAATAGCAGGGCGTAAATGGAGCCAAACACGCGGTGCGGGTGGCGCTCGGGGGCGATCTGGGGTTCCGACGGCTGCCGCTCCCCCTGCCGGGGCTGCCGAATGACCGTGGTACGGGCCCTTGACGGCGGGTTGAGGGCCAACTAACGCTCCCTCGGTCCGGTTAACGTGACCATGGGCCTCCAAATTTACCGGCTAGGATTCTAGTTGTTGACCCGTTGCTAGTCAACGCTTTATTGGACCCGCTGGGCCAGAATCCGGTCTCAATTTCCCTTAGTATGCTAAGATAGGGTCACTCTGTGATCGCGCCGAGGTGAGTACCCATGGCGACGACTTCCCGGCATGTGGAACTGCGATTCGACGCAGTTGCCATTGACCGCAAGTGGCAGGACCGTTGGCAGAAGGATGGGCTGCATCGAGTAAATACAGACGATAGCCGCCCGAAGTGGTACGAAATGGTAATGTACCCCTATCCTTCGGGCGACCTGCACATCGGCCATTGGTACAACTACGCTCCGGCCGATTGCCACGCGCGTTTCCGCCGGATGCAGGGTTACAACGTGCTGCACCCCATCGGCTTCGACGCCTTCGGCCTGCCCGCGGAGAATGCGGCCATCAGCAGGGGTATTCATCCCTACGAATGGACCATCAGCAATATCGAAAACATGCGCCGCCAGTTGCGCTCCATCGGCACCATTTACGACTGGGACCGCGAAATCGTCTGCTGCCTACCCGAATTTTATCACTGGAACCAGTGGTTCTTTCTTAAGTTCTACGAACACGGATTGGCATATCGCGGAGAGGCCCCGGTGGTGTGGTGCCCTTCTTGCCAGACCGTGCTGGCCAACGAGCAGGTGGTCAACGGCAACTGCGAACGCTGCGGCACCGCCATAACCAGGCGGGACCTGGAACAATGGTTCTTCCGGATCACCGACTACGCCGACAGGCTCCTGAACTTCGACGGGCTTATCGACTGGCCAGAAAAGATCCTGACAATGCAGCACAACTGGATAGGCCGCAGCGAGGGTGTGGAAATCTCCTTCGACATATCCGATCAGGGTCTGGAGGAGAAGGAGTTTTCCACCTTTACGACCAGGATTGACACCATTTTCGGTGTCACCTTCGTAGTTTTGGCCCCAGAGCATCCCCTGGTAGCCCAGTTAACAAGCGACGCACAGCGGCCCGAGGTGGAAGCCTACGTCGACGAAGCCCGCCGGACATCGGAGATAGACAGGCTGTCCACGGAAAGGGAGAAGACGGGGGTATTCCTCGGCACATCCGCGCTCAACCCGCTCAACGGAGAGCGGGTACCCATCTTCACCAGCGACTACGTGCTCATGACCTACGGGACCGGCGCGGTCATGGGCGTCCCGGCCCACGACGCGAGGGACTACGAGTTTGCCCGCAAGTACCGGCTGCCCATACGAATGGTCATCGCACCCGTGGACTGGGATGGGACCGAACCAATGGAAGCGTACCTAGGCGACGGTTTCATGACCAATTCGGGGCGCTACGAAGGTTTGACGAACCAGGAAGGGACGGAGGCCATCGCCGACGACGTCGAAAAACAGGGTTGGGGCCGCCGGTCCGTCTCTTACCGGGTACGAGACTGGCTCGTCTCCCGCCAGCGCTATTGGGGTACGCCCATCCCGGTTGTGTACTGCGGCCAATGCGGGATCGTTCCGGTACCGGAGTCCGAGTTGCCGGTGTTATTGCCTACCGACTCCGACTTCATCCCCACCGGCGGCGGTTCTCCCCTGGCGGCAAACCCCGAGTTTCTGAATACCACCTGTTACGAATGTGGCGGCCCGGCGCGTCGGGAGACCGACACCATGGACACGTTCTTCGATTCGTCCTGGTACATGCTGCGCTACCTATCTCCCGATTACAGCCTGGGCCCCTTCGACCCGGAGGTCATCAAGAATTGGATGGCAGTGGACCAGTACACGGGTGGCGCGGAGCACGCCGTGATGCACCTGCTCTACTCCAGGTTCTTCATCAAGGGCCTGCACGATATGGGGATTTTGGACTTCGAGGAGCCGTTCCTGCGCCTTTACAACCAGGGGATTATCCTTGGTGAAGACCACGAAAAGATGAGTAAGAGCCGTGGCAACGTGGTCAATCCCGACGAAGTGGTGGACGTGATGGGCGCCGACGCCGTGCGTTGCTATCTCATGTTCATCGGCCCCTGGGACCAGGGTGGTCCCTGGAGCGAGGTGGGGATCAACGGGGTGGCCCGGTGGCTCAACCGGGTCTGGGACATCCTTGGACGCGATGCCTCAGAGTTGGACGCGCCGGACAAGACCTCGGCCAGGGCCGCGGAGGACGGCGATTCTTCCAGGGAGACGCTGCGGCTACTCCACCAGACCATCCGGCGTTGTCATAACGACTTGGACCGCTTCAAGTTCAATACCGCCATAGCTGGGTTGATGGAGCTGTCCAACCATCTAAACCATGTTTGGACGGATTCCAGCGTAGACGGCGGCACGTGGCGGGAGTGCGTCGAGAAGTTCCTGTTGATGCTGGCCCCCATGGCGCCCCACGTCTCCGAAGAGATGTGGGAACGGTCCAGACACCCCTATAGTATCCACCAACAGGCGTTCCCCACCTGGGACGATGACCTGGCGGCCGAGGAGACGATCACCCTCGTAGTGCAGGTCAACGGCAGGGTCCGGGACCGTATCGAAGCGCCCGCCGGAATCGAGGAGGAATCGGCCATGCAGTTAGCCATGACCAGTCCCCGAATCCAAAGTTACACCGAAGGCAAGTCGGTTGCGAACACCATATACGTCCCCGGACGACTGGTGAACATCGTGGTGAAATAAACCCGCGTCCAGCCCGAACCCGGGAGCCCCAATCCAACACCAACACGGAGGTCTGCAATGACTACTCAGGTCCAACCGATAGACAAGACGGTTTCCGTAAACGGCCTTAAGCTAAACTACCTGGACTGGGGAAACGAGAGCGCCCCGGACATGGTGTTGGTTCATGGTCTGAGGGGCCACCGCCACTCTTGGGACGATTTTTCCTCCTTGGTCTGCAAGGACTTTCACGTCATGGCGCTGGACCAGCGGGGCCGCGGCGATAGCGATTGGGCACCGGACGGCGACTACAGCACCGACGCCTACGTAGCCGACCTTGCCGGTTTTAGCGAAGCCCTGGGTCTGAGCAAGTTCACTCTGGTGGGTCACTCCATGGGTGGGCGCAACAGTATGACCTTCGGCGGCAAATTCCCGGAAAAGTTGGACAAACTGGTCGTGGTCGACGTAGGACCCGAGTCCGACCCTCGGGGCGGCGCGCGAATCGCACGAGAGATAATCAACGTCCCCGAGGAGTTTGACTCCTTCGAGGCTGTTGTCGAATACATGAACAAGCAGAACAGGTTTGCCTCCGACCGGGTCATGAGGCGCCGGTTGACCTACGCCACGAAAGAGCTGCCGAACGGCAAGATAGGTTGGCGGTACGACCTAGCCATCCGCGAGGCGCGCCGTCAGGGCATATCCAGCCCGCAAGAAGACCTTTGGCCCGCGCTTTCCAGAATCACGTGCCCCACGCTGGTAGTTCGCGGCGCTGAAACCGATCTGCTGACCCTAGAAGTAGCTCAGCGGATGATCGAGACCTTCGCCAACGGCCAGCTAGTGGAGATACCCAGTGCTGGACACATGGTCTTCGAGGACAACCCGGACGACTTCAACGCCGCCGTCACCCGGTTCCTGTAACCGGAAAGGGTACGAATATGGCTCAGGACCGAAACTCGGGGCCCGGTAACCCCGGTGACGTGGCTATCGGTATCCACCGGGTCGATTCTTGGACGCCGCCGGATGACCAGACAGGCGACGGCATAGTGTTCCGCACCACCAGGGGCGACCTGCACGCAATACGGCACGGGGCGCCGGACGCTAAACTCGCAGTGGTGTTTGTCTGCGGAGCGCGCGGCGGTTTCGGAGGTCCGGGGCCGGGTACATACGTCCGGCTGGCCGAGAGTTTCAAAGAGCAGGGGATCACTTCCCTACGCCTAGATTACCGTCACCCCAACGACCTGTACGAGTGTTTCCTTGACCTGCTGGCCGCCGTGGAATTCCTGAAAGACACCGGTTTCGGGCCGGTGGTGGTGGTCGGCCATTCATTCGGAGGCGCGGTGGTCATCGCGACGGGCGCGGCCAGCCCTCACGTCAAAGGAGTGGTGGCGCTATCCTCGCAGACCTTCGGCGCAGATAGGGCGTGGCAGATATCGCCGCGACCACTACTCTTGATACACGGCAAGGCAGACACCCGGCTGCCTTTTTATTGCTCGCAACAGATCTACGACAGGGCGTTGGAGCCGAAACAGGTAGTGTTCTACGACGGGGCGGAGCACCGGTTGGAAGAGTGCCGGGACGAAATGGAGCTGCTTCTTTCCGAATGGATAACGAATACCCTGCGGGCGCCGGTTCCCGAGACTTCGGGCTGACCACGGGGTCGCCACTCTAGCGTATGTATCCATCCGGGGCCGGGCGCTGCGTGGGGCCACGGCCACGACCGCCTACACTCCTGATTATTGGAGGTCTGTGATGTTGGACTTGATCATTCGAGGGGGCAGAGTCGTCGCGCCGGAGGGTGTGGCGGAGATGGACATCGGCATCCAGGGAGGCCGGATAGCGGTCGTTGCGCAGGCGGGTTCACTGGACATCGAAGCCGGCCGGACTATCGACGCCTCGGGCAAAATCGTGCTCCCAGGGGGGATAGAACCCCACACCCACATCGGCATCCCCGTTCCAACGAACTGGGCCGGGCGCGCCGAAGTTGTCACCCAGCCACCCGAGGCCGCCAGCCGCGCCGCGGCTTTCGGCGGAGTCACTACCCTCGTGGACTTCTCGGGAAGCCTCTCCATACAACCCGGCGAAGCCCCGGCCATCGGTCCCATAACCCAGCAGGTGAATGACAGGCGAGACGCCTTTTCGGGCCATTCCTACATCGACTACACTTTCCACCACATTCTATCCGGCGCCGTATCGCCAACGACAATAGGCGAAATTGGGGAGGCAATACAGTCCGGAATTGCCAGCTTTAAGATATTCACTACCTTCAACGCATCCAGAGTTCCTTACGGCTCTCTGTGGGAGGTCTTCCAGGAAGTGTCCAGGCACGGCGGAATCATGGCCGTTCATGCCGAAGACGACGACATCGTCACCCACATGGAGGAGAAGCTGACCAGGGAGGGGCGGGACCAGGGTTACAACCTCCACCTTGTGCATAACAACATCTCCGAGGACCTGGCCTTTCGCCAAATTCTCCGGCTGGCCAACCACACCGAGACCGGCATTTACTTCGTCCACACCACGGCCAAAGAAGGAGTGGCGGCGATTGCCGAGGCGAGGTTGAGACAACAGCCGGTGTACGGGGAGGCCCTGCACAATTACCTGGAGTTCACGTGTGACGACTACCGGAAACCGGGGGGAACCGCGATACACACCTACCCGGCCATCAAATTCGCCGACGACCGGGATGCGCTGCAGGAAGGGTTGGCTGATGGGTCCCTCTGCACCACCGCCACGGACGAGTACACGACGTACAAGGACGCGAAGCTCTCAGGTGACACGATCCTTACCGTATGCGGTGGGCACAACGGGATCGAAACACGGATGCCCGTGACCTACACGAAGCTGGTTTCCACGGGTCGTATCTCGCTAGAACGGTTCGCCGCCATCACGTCCACGAACGCGGCGAGGATTCTGGGCATGTTCCCGAAGAAGGGGGCTATCGCCGTCGGCAGCGACGCCGACATAGTCATCTTCGACCCTGACCTGAACAAGACCTTGACGCTGGACGACCTGCACGCGGACTCCGACTACTCGATCTGGGAAGGGTTCGAGTGCCAGGGTTACCCGGTGATGACCATCCTACGGGGGAAGGTCATTGTGGAAGACGGCCAACTAACGGGTGATTCATCCGACGGTCAATGGCTGGCCCGCAGAGTCGCCCCCGGAGTCCTTGCGCGGCCCCTGTGCTGAAGAGGGACTCGCCCGATCTATCGGAGACTCTGTCTACCGGTGAGACGGTTATTCCGGAGCATCAACCACTTTGGGTAGTCCAAGCTCTTCGATGATAGGACGCAAAACTTCAAGGTCTAGCCGGCGGGAGGCGTCGAGCACCTCTATCCCAACCAGGCGGTCATCAGCATCAAAGTCAGCGTAGATATCGTCGTCCACACAACGAGTCTCAAGTCCAGTAGCCACATGAGCCAAATAGATATACGCGGCGTCCGCGTGAGCGTCATAAGTGATTCTCATGGGGCGTGCTCCAGATTCCGTACCTGGCAAGGACTGTGATCACGATGGTCCTCTGAAACTCTTCCTTGTGGATGACCCGGACTTCCTTCTCTGGATAGTATACTCCGCGATGACGTTATCCTGCTGAGAAAACCTGAAGGGCTAGAGAGCGGTCGAGTTTTGCGGGAAGTTCAATCCCGGATTGGAGAGTCTGCACGACTTCTGATTCGCTGACTCCTCGCTCTCTCAACTGGGCCGTTGCATGGCGGGTTAACGCTAATTCCATGCCCCTTGTCTGGCGCTTGCTCCCAACCGGGGCATCTGCAAAAGCGAATAGGCCTGGGCCATAGTCGGCTGATCTGCGCCGGACCGGTTCACGACTTTCCCGCTTTCCAGGGAGGCCACCGGAGCGCCGTCCTGGAACACTACCCGGTTTCCCAGCACCGCGGGGACCTTATCCCCGGGCGTGATGATTCCCACCAGGTTCAGAGGGTCACATGCGGACACGACCTCCATACGGCCATTGGGTGCGCTGTTGTTGGTCTCACGCAGCAGACCCACCGCCTCTGGCAATGCGAACTGCTCCCCCAGGAACCCGGTTACGAACCGGCCGCCACGGATCTCTCCCTGCGCTTCCAGGCGGCGCAACACCCGCACCAAATCCCGCCATCTGGGTGCCGTCGACTCCCGCGCCAGCAACTCCGGGAACACGATACCGTAGCGGCGGAGCAATTGAAGGGCGCGAAGCTCAACAGGGTCGGTCTCCAAGTCCAAGGGTTGCAGAAGGGACCATCGGCTGTAACCCTGCCTCCTGCGGGGAGCGGGCGTGCGTCTGCGAATGTCACGGCGGCTGAGGGTCCGGTGACCGTTCTTGCTCTGGCTCCCGTTGACTCTGTTGCGCAACGGCTCCAGGCTGTCAGACGTGACCCTCCCCATGGCAACCAGCAGCCACAGGGCTTCTTCCACGTCCGACGGCAACCGGCGCGTCACGGATATCAGGTCAGACACGAAACACGCGCCCCTGCCGCTCAGGACCTCCAGTATCTCGCCTGCGGCTCCGCTGATGTGGCGGTCCTCCGGAGGCAACGGTCCGAGGAGCCAGTCCAGGGATTCCCGTAACGCCAGGGTGATGGGCGTTGCTCTCGTCAGGGGAGATCGTCCGCCGCTTCCATTGCCTGGGTCCATCTGACGCCCCAGGCAACCCCAGACGACTTCGCCTCCCATACTGAGCCCGTCCAGCAGCGAGGTCCGGTAGTCCATGATCCGGGCGGACAGGACCTCCGACTCCAACGCTCCGGCGGCGGCCTCAAACCCCTGTAGCTGCTCAATAACGTCTAGCAGTCCGCCTTCGCCGTTGGCTCTGGAAGAAGGGTCCATGTGTTGCCATCGGAACAAAAACCGCATCAAGCTGGTTTGGGGGGCAGGCTCAATCTCACGCCGGAGTCTCCCCAACGTGCCGCGGTGAATTCGCGCCAGAATGCGCCGGTCGCAGAATTCCTCTTCGGTGGCGCCGGGCCTGAAACTCCCTCGCAGCACCAGACCTTCAGCCTCGAGCTGGGCCACGGCTATGGCAACGTCTGACTGATTGAGCCGGAGCGTCTGGGACAACTCGGAGGAGGTGAACGGTCCCGAAGACTCCGCCCACCCCCTGACCAAGAACAGGTTGGCCTGATCCTGGGCCATGAGAGGGACCGTGTCAGGAAGGCGTGATGCAGGCGGAGAGATATCGCCGGTTGGGTATGCCGCCAGCGCCAAAGGGACTCGCTCCGCGGCAACCCAGGCGGTCCAACCTCCGGCCAGGCTGAGGCGGTAGGACCTATCGGCGGCGATCAACTGCTCGAACCATCGGACGATATCCTGTGGGTCGGTTTCCCGGCGGCCACTAAGGGCCTGAGCCTCTGGGATCACACCCAGGCTCAGCATGGCGTCGTGAAGTTCTTCGCTGTCACGAATCCTGGGCCAGGCGTTGTCGTTTTCCTCTTCGATGCTGCCTTCGTCCAGCCTGCCCAGGTCGCGGGCGTCGTCCGGAAGGGCCCGGCGAAGGGTCACCGCCCGCGCGCGGCGTTCCTCCAGCGGGGCGTCGTCAAGGAAGGCATAGGGCATGGCGTTCAGGATCTGGTGGGAGAAGACTGACGGCTGGACCGTATCCCTGGCGTAAACCTCCACGTCTCCGCTGGAGATGTCATCAAGGATTCCCTTGAGGCCCTCAAGGTCCATGGCCTCGGTGAGGCAGTCCCGGATAGTCTCGAAGACGAGAGGGTGATCGGGGGGGTCGATCTCCATTCCCGGCGCGTTGTCCTGGCACTGGACCTGGGCGGGAAACACCGCCGCCAGCAAGTCGTCTGACCGCATCCGCTGCAGGGGCGCGGGCACCTTCCGGCCTCCCGTATGGCGGAGTAGGGCTAGAAACCTGGTTGCGTTCCATCGCCACCGGGTGCCAAAGACCGGCGCTTGAAGAACGGCTTGCAAGAGCACTTCGTCAACGGTTCGGGACGACAGATAGGTGAACACTTCACCCAGCGGGAACGAGAGGTTTGGCCCAAGGGAGAAGTTGATACCGTCGTCAGTCGCCGAAGCCTGCAGTTCGAAGTCGAAGGTCCGGCAGATGCGCTTACGCAAGGCCATTCCCCAGGCGCGGTTGATGGAGGCCCCGAAAGGGGCGTGAATCACGAGCTGCATTCCGCCGCTCTCGTCGAAGAACCTCTCCGCCACCACCCGGCTGCCGGTGGGAACTATTCCCAGGACACGTTTCCCTTCGGCGATGTATGCGACGATCTGTCTGGCGGCGCCGGCGCCAATCCCGGACTCCTGGATTAGCCACTCCTCAGCCTCGGGCGGGAATTCGAGGCGTTCATCGACGCCCTCGCGGATACCGGTGATCTCGCCGGAAAGCTCTCTGGTCCTACCTGGGGCTTCCCCCAGCCAGAATGGGATGGTGGGAGCCTGGCCCTGGGCGTCTTCGACCCGCACCTTGCCGCTCTCAACCCGGCGTATCTTCCATGGCGTGTTGCCGAGAAGGAACACGTCGCCCGCCAAGCTCTCTATCGCGAAGTCCTCGTTGACCGTGCCAACGAACGTGTCTTCAGGATCGGCGACCACGTCGTAATCCGCGTTGTCGGGAATTGCGCCGCCGCTGGTCATGGCCGCGATGCGCGCGCCTCGTCTGCCCTTTAGGATGAGATTTACACCGTCCCGGTGAAGGTGGGCCCCATTCCGCCCCTGCCGTGAGGCAAATCCCTGGGATAGAGATTCGACCACCTGATCGAACCTGTCCCTGGGAAGCTCCCGGTAGGGATATGCCCGAGCGCACAGGTCGAAAAGTTCGTCCTCCTCCCAGTCTTCCGCGGCGCACGCGGCCACCATCTGCTGGGCGAGAACGTCCAGGGGCCAGGCGCGCACGCTCAAGGAGTCCAGGTTCTTCCGGCGGATTGCCTGGCACAGGGCCGCGCACTCGACTAGCTCGTCCCGCGTTAGGGGGTAGAGCGCCCCCTTGGGAGTGCCCCCGACAGTGTGGCCGGACCTGCCGATGCGTTGCAGCAGCAACCCGATGGAGCGGGGAGACCCGATCTGGCACACGAGATCCACGTCGCCAATGTCTATCCCCAATTCCAATGACGCGGTGGCCACGCAAACTTTGACCTCACCCTGCTTCAGCTTCTGCTCCGCGGCCAAGCGCGTTGCCCGGGAGAGGCTGCCGTGATGGGCCACGACTGCGCTCTCACCCATTCTTTGGGATAGTTGGTGGGATATCCTTTCGACCAACCTGCGGGTGTTTACGAACACCAGGGTCGTGCCGTGCTTCTGGGCCATTTCGGTGATCGAGTCCAGGGTCTCTCCCCAGATTTCGTGGGTGGCGATGGGGCCCAACTCTCCGGGTGGCAGTTGAACGGAAAGGTCTATCTTTCGCGCCCGCCCGGTGTCGACAATCAGGCAGTCCGGGATACCGCCGACGGAGATGTTTTGGTTTCCCACTAGAAAACGGGCCATCTCTTCGATTGGGCGCTGTGTCGCGGAAAGGCCGACGCGGGCTATGGGACCCTCGGCAAGGGCGCATAGCCGCTCCACGGACAGCGAGAGGTGGGCGCCGCGCTTGTCATCGGCGACCGCGTGAATCTCGTCCAAGATGAGGGTTTTGACCTGCCTGAGTCCTCGGCGTCCGCTCTCCGAAGTCAGCAGGATATAGAGCGACTCCGGCGTCGTAATCAGAATGTGGGGCGGCTGTTTGGCCATCTTTTGCCGCTGTGAAGCCGGAGTGTCTCCGGTGCGGACGGCGGTCCTGATGGTTGGGAGCGGAGTGCCTCGAGCCTCCGCCAGGCCCTCAATCTCTTCTAAAGGTGTCGCCAGGTTCTTCTGGATGTCGTTGGACAGGGCCTTGAGGGGAGAAACATAGACGACCTGGGTTGCGTCGGGCAGTCCTTCATCCAGGCCTTGCCGGACCAATTGGTCGATGCAGGTCAAAAACGCGGCCAGGGTCTTGCCTGAGCCTGTAGGCGCGGCAATCAGGGTGTGGCGCCCCTGGGCGATGGCAGGCCACCCCGTGGCTTGGGCCTCGGTTGGCGCATCGAACCGGCTTCGGAACCAGTCCTGGATGATGGGATGAAATTGGTCTAACGGCATGGTGGAAGTTTAGCACAGGGCTCCGGGTCTCTCGACCGGCAAGTGTCAGGCCATCAACCTGTCGTCACGGGCCTGAGGGCAAGTCTGGAAATCCTTCGTCCTTTGTACGTCCTGAAGGCGCGGCGCTTCTGGACTCCAATCTCCCCTGGAAAGACGGATAAGCTGGTGTGGAAGCCGGGATTATGCGGACAGCCAGGGGGACAGCTTCACGGTTCCCCTTATGCTATACTCGCGAAAAATGAGGCTTGAGGGCTCCGCGTAAAGCCATGCCCTCACCACCGCACGGGAGGAAGCAATGCCCGACCTGGTAGAGGCGAGAAAGAACCAATTCGGTGGAATGGTTGCCGATCCTGGATCGTTGCCCGAAGACCCCCGGGAATTCCAACGCAGGCTCGACTTCTCGCTTCAAGAGTGGAAGGAAGAAGGCATAGTCGCCGTTTGGCTGGAGGTGCCGATCAACCGGGCGGCATTAATTCCGGTGGCGGTGGACGCGGGGTTCCAGTTCCACCACACCGGCGAAGAGTACCTGATGCTTACCACGCGGCTGTCCGAGTCCGCCCTGATCCCGCCTTACGCCTCCCACTACATAGGCGCGGGCGGCATCTGTTTGAACGACAATAACGACCTGCTCGTCGTCCGAGAGAGGTACGGGTTTGCGGGCCGCGCTCCGCAGCTCAAGCTGCCAGGGGGCGCTCTACGTTCGGGGGAACACCTGGCGGAGGCGGTGGTCCGGGAAGTCCTCGAAGAAACCGGGGTGCAGGCGGTCTTCGACGCCGTGGTGTGCTTCCGCCACTGGCACGGCTACCGGTATGGCAAGTCAGACATTTACTTCGTATGCCGGCTGCGGCCACTCAGTACAGAAATCACGATGCAGGAAGACGAAATCCAGGAATGCCTGTGGCTCCCGGTGGAGGAGTTCTTGAGCGCCGAAAGTATCGGCGACTTTACCAAATCGATAGTGCTGGCTGGCCTGCAGAGCCCGGGCATGGTGACCGTCGATACTCCGGGTTTCCCCTCGGACGAGACCCGGGAGTTTTTCGTAACCAAGGACTTGGCCGAGTCTGGGCGGCTACTGCTGGACTAGGCCACCATCCACCACGGGTCCTCCAGGTAGCGCCGGACTGATTGTAAGAAGGCCGCAGCGGGGGCCCCGTCCACTATCCGGTGATCGAACGTCAGACTGAGAAACATCGTCTGCCCTTTGGCGATCTCCCCGTTGTGGATGACGGGTTTCTCCAACACCCGGCCCACGCCTAGGATGGCCACCTGTGGCGGATTGATGATGGGCGTGAAACCGTCTACGTCATTCGCTCCCAGGTTGGTGATGGTGAATGTGCCGCCGGTCACCTCTTCGGGTCTGGCCCGGCCTTCCCGCACCTTGGATGCCAACTCCCGGGACTCCGACGCTATCTGAGCCAACCCCTTATCGTCCGCTCCCCGCAGGACGGGGGTAATCAGCCCCTCATCCAGCGATACGGCTACGCCGATGTCGATGTTCGGCATGACCTGGTAACTATCCTCGCCCTGCACCGAATTTATCCGGGGATGGTCCTGCAACGCCCGGGCGGCCGCCTTTATCACCAGGGCCAAGGGGCTAAGGCCGTGTTCGGACCACTGGCGGGCAAGCCCGGCCCTGAGGGTCATGGCCTCGGTGATGTTGGCCTCTGACATCAAGGTGACCGGCGCGCTGGTCTGGGCGCTTTGCAGCATCCGGGTAGCGATGGTCCGCCGCATCCCTGACAACTGCACGGGCTCGCTCCCGGATTCAGCGGGCGAAGCGATGGCGCGTTCCACGTCGGCGATAAGGATTCTTCCGTTCGGTCCGGAACCCTTCACCGTGGCGAGATCGACGCCGTTTTGTTGGGCCAATCGCCGGGCCGCTGGGACCACCTGTACGCGGGCGCCCTCGGCCGGAGCGGGTGGGGACGCCTGCCTGGCGGATTCGATGGCCTGCTCCACATCGGCGATGAGGATCCGGCCGCGGGGTCCGGAGCCCTGGACCAGGGCCAGGTCGACGTCGTTATCTTGGGCCAGCCGCCTTGCCGCTGGGACCACCTGGACGCGCATCCCGTCGGCCCCGGCTTGTGCCGCAGCCGGAACGCGCATGCTGGACGCCACCGGAGCCGCGGCTGCTGGGGCTGGGGTGGCTCCACCGGGACGGGCTACTTCCTCTCCCGGTTCTCCAATGACGGCAAGGACGGTACGGATGGGCACCGTCGCCCCTTCCGGCACCATGATATGGCTGACCACGCCGGACGCCACCGATTCCAGGTCGGTTTCCAGCTTGGCGGTCTCGATGGCGACCAGGGGCTCCCCTTCCTGGATGGTGTCCCCCTCGTTCTTGAACCACTTAACGATGGTCCCTTCGGCCATCTCCATGCCCCATTGGGGAAGCAATACCTCGGTGGCCACGGCGGCCCTCCTTAGTTAGTGGTCATTTTTCAGTGGCCAGTGGTCGGTGATTGGTGGCCAGTGGCCACTAATCCCGGCTATTCCAGCGTGTCTCGCGCGGCCTGGGCGATTGTTTCGGCGGTGGGATAGCATAGAGGCTCCAAGGCGGTGCTAAAGGGGATGTGCACGTTGGCTGTGCCCAGCCGTTGGACCGGCGCTTGCAGCGACCAGAAACCTTCCATCGCTACGATGGCGGCGATCTCGCTGGCTGCGCTGCAGGTCTTGTGGGCCATGTCCACCGTAACCAGCCGTCCGGTCTTTGCCACTGAATCCAGGATGGCCTTCTTATCCATTGGGACCAACGTCCTCGGGTCCAGCACCTCGGCGGATATGCCCTCCTGCGCCAGGGCGTCGGCGGCTTGGAGGGCGCGTGGCACCATGCCTCCGATGGCGACTATCGTCACATCGGTCCCCTCACGTTTGATATCCGCGACGCCGAAGGGAATCGTGTAATCGCCCTCGGGCACGTGGCCTCGCGCTCCCAGGATGGTCCGGTCCTCGCAGAAGAGTACCGGGTCGTTCTCCCGAATCGCGGTCTTCATCAGGCCCTTGCCGTCATAGGAGTTACTGGCGAACACGACCTTGAATCCCGGAATGTGCATGAATATTGGGTAGGACCGGTCCGAGTGGTGAGCGGCCATGCTACCCCCGTAGTACAGGGAGGCCCGGTATACGATGGGTAGGTCCACCTGGCCGCCGAACATATACCGCATTTTGGACGCCTGGCTCACCAGCGAGTCCATCGCAACCCACATGAAACAGAACGCGCTTTCGACGATGGGCCGCATTCCGACGGCGGCTGCGCCCACGGCTGCGCCCATGAAGGCGTTTTCCGACAGGGGGCAGTCCCTTACTCGCTCAAACCCGAATTCCTGGGCGAGACCGGCGGACGCGCCATAGACGCCGGATTGGATGTCCTCACCCATGATGAAAACCCGTTCATCCGCCCGCATCTCCTCGCGCATCGCCTCGTTCAAGGCTTGGGTCAATGTGATGTCTCTTGTTTGTGTTTGTGTCTGGGTCATGTTTCACCTCTTTGGTGTGCGTTGCCTGGGGTCAAGTCCCTTCTCCCTTAAGGGAGAAGGCTAGGATGAGGGTTTATCCCCGTCCATTCGTGGCTGGCCGTGCGGGTTTGCCCTCACCCTAACCCTCTCCCGGAGGGCGAGGGGACATGCTGCGAATATCTGGAATCGTCTACTCCAATGGAATTGGGTTGGCGAACATGTCCTCAAATAGGGCTTCGGGCTCCGGGTAGGGACTCTCCCTGGCGAACTGCGTGGCGTCGTCGATCTGCTGTTGGGTTTCCGTTTCTATCTGGTCGACCTCAGCCTGAGTGGCGATATTCTGGGAGAGCAGCCTCTCTTTGTGGATATTTATGGGGTCACGCTGCATCCACTGCTCCACCTCCTCATCGTCTCTGTATGACCCTCCGCGCACGATCCGGCCCAGTCCCAGAGAGTGGTCGTAATAGCGGTAGGTCCGGCCTTCTATCAGAGACGGTCCGTCACCGGCCCGGGCACGCTCAACGGCCGCCGAAACGGCCTCATACATGGCGATGCAGTCCTGGCCGTCCACCAGCACGCCGGGGATGTTGTAGGCGGCGGAGCGGTCGGATATGTTGTCCGAGGCCACCATCTTTTTGAAGCTGCTGGACACGGCGTATTGGTTATTCTCGCAGAGGAATACAACTGGCAGCTTCCAAATCGCCGCCAGGTTGATGGACTCGTGGAATGCCCCCTCGTTGCTGGCCCCGTCCCCGAAGAACGGTACGGCTACGCGGTCGTTGCCCTGCAGCACACTGCCCAGGGCCGCGCCCACAGCGGTGGGGATGGAAGAGCCCAGGATTCCCGACTCGCCCAGAATGCCAACACTGAAGTCGGCCAGGTGCATCGAGCCGCCCTTACCCTTGCAGAGACCCGTGGCTTTACCCAAAAGCTCGGCCATCGCCTTGTTTACGTCGCCGCCCTTGGCGATGGGATGGCCATGGGACCGGTGGTTGCCGGTCATCCAGTCGTCGTCTCTCAGGGCGAGACACGCCCCGACGGCCACGGCTTCTTCACCGATGTACGAGTGGGCCGCGCCGACGATCTCGCCCCTTTCCACAAGTTGAATGACCCTCTCCTCGAACAGGCGGATTCGCACCATCCGGCGCAGCATCTCCATGAGCAGAGTCTTGTCCTCTAGCATGGCACTCTCCTTTTCCTATACGAATATGTCCAGGGGAAGGAAGGCGGATACGACGAAGTTGGGAACGTCTACGACCTGGCTGATCTTCAGGTCCACGGCCACGCTGCAGATGGAGTAGGCTTGTTCGCGGGTCCAGCCCCGTTCCATCAACAGGTCGATCATGCTGAGCAATGCGTTTCTCGCTGCCAGGGAAGCGTCCTCGGACTGATTCACACCGTCGGCTATACACATGCCGGTAGAGGCAATGAACCGCCTTGGCGCGGCCATCTCCGGAGTTGTGAAGTAGTCGTCCCGCTCGAAAATCGGGAACCGGATGTTGCGCCGCTGCGCCTCGCCCTTCCGTACCTGGAAACTTACGTGAAGGGTGCAGTCCATCTCGATGGCGGTGCCGCAACACTCGGAATCTCCCTGGGCGTAATGGGCGTCCCCAGCGGAGAACAACGCCCCTTCCGTGAACACGGGAAGGAGCAAGCGCGTCCCGGCGGTGAGTTGTTTGATGTCCAGGTTGCCGCCGTTCTCCCTGGGCGGCACGGTCCTCAGACCCTCGGACGCGAAGGGTTCTCCGGCGGGCACAGCTCCTGCGGGCTCTGGCCCCAGTACCGCCCCACCCCGGCGGAGCAGCTCATCTTCCCGCAGCAGCATTTCCTGGCGCAAGGCGCGGGAAGGGGCGACGCCGATTGTACCCATGAACGACGCTCCCGGCACGCGCACTCCGGGAAGGTCCGGCGACTCGGCAAACCCGTCGGCTAGGTTCCAGTGCACGACGTGGGGCGACAGGAACACGTCGCGGAGGAACCCGAAGCCGGGGATGATGGTGGTGAACCCCCAGCGAGCAGGGTCAATGTGCAGGATGTTGCATTCAAGCAGGTCGCCGGGCTCTGCCCCTTGTACATACACGGGACCGGTGAGGGGATGGACCACATTCAGGTCCACGTTGTTCAGGTCCGCGGCGGTGGAGGAGGGAGTGACACCGCCGTCGAAGGCGTTTCTGGTCTGCATGACCACTTCTTCGCCGGGCTCGGCTTCAACGGCCGGAGGGATATCCGGGTGCCAACGGTTGTGGCCCTTGGTGGGCTCTTCGCCGCACCGTTTGCTGTAGTCCAACTCGATACTCTTCAAGTCACTCTCCCCGTGTCGGGATACGGCGGGCACCCGCATTATAGCCCACTCCGGCCTGAGAACGTAGTGGAATCCAGAAAACGCGATGGGCCCCGTTTTCCGGTTGTCATCGCGATTGCGTCCGGAATACCGATGGAAGGCAACCCCGCGTGGGGCAACATTGGATGGCAGAGGGTCCGAGTTTGAATTAAAGTAGGTGTACGAGACCGACGGAGGAAACCGATGCAAACGCCTACCTGTCGAACGGCTTCTCATGAACTGCTCCGACAAGCCGCACAGGAGTTGGAGGCAGGAGACGTCAGACAGGCTTCCGAGAAGGGATGGGGCGCGGCGGCCCAGATGATCAAAGCCGTGGCCGAAAATAGAGGTTGGCCACATAACAGCAACTCGCGTCTGTACGAAGCCGCCAACCGGTTGGCGCAGGAAACAGGCGACAGGGAAATACGATTGCTATTTAATGCCGCGGGTAACCTTCACGTAAATTTTTACGAGAATTGGGTTACGTCTGAGGTAGTCTCAGTAGGTCTCACAGACGTGGAATTGCTTCTAGCAAAGTTGGAGCCCCTGTTCTAACGGAGCGTCCCACGCCGGGCAGATGCACGGGTTCTCGAACCCGTGAATGATAATTGGCGCCCAATGTGGACACGGCTTCGGCCTGCGGCTATCATACGGGCGAATTCCTGACCCAAGTTTGCCCCCGCGCTGAATCAACGCGGGCGAAGGAGAGAATCCATGCAGGCGGCCGATTGGGGCGACATTTACAAAGAGCTTGGCGCCGTTCCCGTGATTAACGCGACCGGCAGCGTGACGATGCTGGGTGGTTCGACCCCGATACCTGAAGTTAAGGACGCCATGGCCCACGCCGACAGGGCATATATTCCGCTTATGGAGCTGGAGGAGAAGGCCGGAGCCGCCATTGCCAGGATGGTGGATGTGCCCGCGGCCTACATCACGTCGGGAGCGGGTTCAGCCCTGATGCTGGCCACCGCCGCCGCTATGGCCGGGGACGACGACGATAAGATTCAGCAGCTTCCGAACACCAGCGGGATGAAAGACGAGATTCTGATCCAGACTCGCCAGCGCTATTGGTACGACCGGTGCCTGGAATTGGCCGGGGCGAAACTCGTGATGTTCGGCTCCGAGGAACAGACGACCAAAGAGGACCTTGAGAAGGCCATTGGTCCGAACACCGCCGCCGTGCATTACTACGCGGTGGAACAGGCTATCGATCCCCTTGCGCTAACCCTGGAGGCCACGATTGAGGTCGCTCACGCCCACGGCGTACTGGTGACCGTGGACGCTGCGGGACAGATATACCCCCTGGAGAACTTCGGCAAGTACGTCAGGATGGGCGCGGACTTCCAGTGCATCGCCGCCAAGTACCTGGGCGCGACCCAGTCGGTTGGACTCGCGCTCGGCTCCGAGGAGATGATCCGAAAGATCGGCCTCCACGCCTTCGCCAGTTACGAGGGCCGCCGGGTGCGTGGCGTGGGCAGGCCCCAGAAGGTCGACCGCCAGGAGATGGTCGGCGCGGTGGCCGCGGTCAGGCATTGGATGACCATGAATCACGAGGACCGGTTGGCCGATGCCGAGCAGCGCACCAGGGTCATCTTGGGACTGGTCTCGGGTATACCTGGGATAAGGGCGGAGATGATCGACAACGTCATCGGGCATCAGCCTTACGGCCTGAACCTATGGGTCAATCCGGCCGAGGCTGGGATGAATATCTACGATTTGAGGGACCGCCTGAAAGACGGAGACCCGCCCATTTGGACCAGGGTTCGGGACGAAGACGACTACATCACGATCCACATGTTCGGGCTGAACCCCGGAGAAGACCGAATCGTCGGGGAGAGGATAGCGGCGCTGGTCAAAAAGTAGGGCGCGTCAGCCAGCAGCTTCTTTTTCCTTCAGCGCCCGCAATACCTTTTCAGCGGTGATGGGAAGGTTGGTTATCCGCACTCCCACGGCGTCGTACACGGCGTTGGCAATGGCCCCGGCAACGGGGACGTTGCTGTTTTCGCCGATGCCCTTGCTCTGGTAGGGCGCGGGTCCCGACGGAGACTCCAGTAGCACGGTCTCCAACTTGGGGATGTCCGGCGTAGTCGGCATCTTATAGTCGCCGAGGGTCAACGTCGAGATTCTTCCCTCCTCCGTGCCCAGCTCCTCCATCAGTGTGTAACCTAACCCCTGTATCACGCCGCCTTCGATCTGGCCCTGGTGGGTGAGCGGGTTGATGATGGTCCCCACGTCGTGGGCGGTGACTATTCGCTCGACCCGGACCTGGCCTGTTTCCGTGTCCAGATCCACCTCGGCGATCTGGCTGCAGTACGATGTCACCGGGAATGCCGTTCCTGAGAAGGTAAATTCCCCAGTGATTGCGGCCTCCAGGTCAGTGACGGCCCTGGAGACCATGTCCTTGAGGGGAATCGTACGCACCGGAGAATCCTGGATTTGACATAATCTCCCCCTCCCGTGCCACCGTTTATCAAACGGCTTTATTCCAATTTATCTCCTCTACTCTGAACAGTTTCATGGCATACACGGGCATATACGTTGTACGTTACCCTAAATCGGAGGGCATTATGAATGGGGATGGAAGCGATTACTATAAAGCTGTTCTGGACGCTTTACATCTTGTATTACTGCGCTCCGCTAATTGCCGCCCCTGTGACGGGCATGATATGCGGGCGGTTCATGCAGCGGCTGAGCACGTGGCAAGGGTTGTTGGTTGGAATAGGAATAGGGTTGGCTGGCGTAGCGTCCAGCGTTTGGTTTGTGGCTTGGATTACAGACCTAAGGGATGCGCCTAATTGGGCTTATTGCTTGGCCGGTTGGGAGCCTTGGGCGATGGCGGTCATAGCCCCAGCAGGAACGTGCTTTGTTTGCTGGTTCTGGAACGGGAGCAAGCAAACACAGTATTCCCCGCCTGCCGATTAAACAGTACTGCCCATTTTATCTAACGACTCATAGCTCGCTACTATAAACCCCGGAGCAGGCCCAACATCCTTCAAGTGGGGCGGCTATATGTTCTCGTTGAGGTTTTTTGGACGGCCCCAAGGAGAGGAATGAGGCTGGGATGAATATCTACGATTTGAGGGACCGCCTGAAAGACGGAGACCCGCCCATCTGGACCAGGGTTAGGGACGAAGACGACTACATCACGATCCATATGTTCGGGCTGAACCCCGGAGAAGACCGAATCGTCGGGGAGAGGATAGCGGCGCTGGTCAAAAAGTAGGGCGCGTCAGCCAGCAGCTTCTTTTTCCTTCAGCGCCCGCAATACCTTCTCAGCGGTGATGGGAAGGCTGGTTATCCGCACTCCCACGGCGTCGTACACTGCGTTTGCGATGGCCCCGGCAACGGGGACGTTGCTGCTTTCGCCGATCCCCTTGCTTTGGTAGGGCGCGGGTCCCGACGGAGACTCCAAGAGAACCGTTTCCAACTTGGGAATGTCCGGCATAGTCGGCATCTTATAGTCGCCGAGGGTCAACGTCGAGATTCTTCCCTCCTCCGTGCCTAGCTCCTCCATCAGCGCGTAACCCAAGCCTTGAATCACGCCGCCCTCGATCTGCCCCTGGTGGGTAAGGGGGTTGATGACTGTCCCAACGTCGTGGGCCGTCACTATCCGCTCAACTCGGACCTGACCCGTTTCCGTGTCGACCTCCACCTCGGCGATCTGCGTGCAATAGGACGTCACCGGGGAGGTAGTTCCGGCGAAGGTGAACTCTCCAACAATGGCGGCCTCAAGGTCAGGCACGGCCAGGGATGTCATTTCTTTGAGGGGAATAGTGCGTACCGGAGTATCGTGGATTTGGAAAGAGCCGTCCTCCAGGGTGATGCGGTCCTCGTCGGTCTCGTATAGTCCGGCGGCGCGCTGGACCAGCTTGGCTTTCAGGTCCCGCGCCGCGCCCAGGGCGGTCTGTCCAGCGGTGTAGGTGACCCGGCTGCCGCCGGAACCCGAATCGAACGCCACGGCATCGGTGTTTTGCACCGAGATCCGCACGTCCTCCACGGGCACGGTCAGCTCTTCGGCCACCACCTGGCGCAACATGGTAACTGTTCAGAGTTGAGGGGATGGATTAGTTAAAACTTGCTTGGGAAGTTCGGTGCGTCGGGTCGTCGGTTATGTTAAATCAGGAGGATGGAGAACAAGGTAGACCTGAGGACGGCCAGCCGGGAGGCGCTGTTGGCGGTGATTGCGCGGCAGCAGGCGGTCATCGACGAGTTGCAGCGGCGGATAGCGGCGTTGGAAGGGGGTCTCAAGGGCAAAGGGCGGCCCGGAATGCCGGGCAACAAACCGGGTGCAAAGTCAGAGCCGGCCGAGAAGAAGGAGCCAAGAAAGCCCCGGCCCCACGGCTTTAGCCGTCGGCGCACGGTGGCGGCTCACCAGGTGGAACATGTCTTGGACTCCTGTCCGGAGTGTGGCACCGGGTTGGTTGGGGGTTGGCCGCAGCGGACTCGGGAAGTCATCGATATCCCAGTGGCTCCGGTGGAGGTCACGGAGCACGTTTTCGTGACCCGGGTCTGCCCAGTATGTGAACGGCGCCGGACCCCCAAGACGGACTTGGGCGGTGGGGTAATCGGTCGGGGACGGTTGGGAGCCAACTTGGTCTCATTGATCGCTGGCCTGCGGGAAGAGGGCCGGTTGCCCCTTCGGACCATCCAATGGTATCTGGAGACCGTCCACCAGTTGCGCTTGAGCGTTGGGGGAATCACCCAGGTCCTCCACGGCGTGGCCCGGCAAGCCCAACCGGCGGTGGCCGAGGTGCTGGAACTAGTCCGGACCAGCCAGGTGGTGCACGCCGACGAGACCGGCTGGCGCCAGGAGGGGGCCAATGGCTATGTCTGGACCTTCTCCACTCCCACTGAGCGGTACTTCCTGCGCCGAGGCCGGAATAAGGAGGTGGTGGACGAGGCGCTGGGGGAGTCCTTCAGCGGGGTGTTGGTCAGCGATTTCTACGCTGCCTATAACCCCGAATCCACCGAAAAGGTGAGTGTCGCGGCGGGTTGAATGGGTAAGAAAGTGCTCCTGTGCATCTGGGATAATGGTTTTCGAGACAGAAAACCAACCAGAAACAAGGAGCACCCAATAGATGCTACCACGCAACCACCCCGACGGCATCCACATCGCCTTCGACGACCACCGCCTGGTCAACAATGCCGGGCTGATCCTTCCCGCCACGTTGGCCTTGCACCTGGGCCTGCCCCAACTGGTTGACCGGCACTTGGACCTGGGCTGGGCCCCAGGCCGAGCCAACACCGGCGACAAGATCATGACGCTGGTGGCTTCCGCGCTGGCGGGCGGCGACTGCATCGACGATGCCGATGTGTTGCGCACCGGCAGGACAGCCTGCACCCTGGGCAGTGTAGTCAAGGCGCCCTCCACCTTGGGCACCTTCCTGCGCAGTTTCCGGTGGGGCCACGTCCGCCAACTGGACCGGGTGAGCCGCCAGTTGCTGGCCCGGGCCTGGGAGGCTGGGGCCGGACCCGGCGACGGGCCCCTGACCATCGACCTGGACTCCACCATCTGCGAGACCTACGGACTGGCCAAGGAAGGAGCTCGCCACCACGGCTACACCGGTGCGCGGGGCTATCACCCGCTGCTGGCCGTCGCCGCCGGAACCGGCGACGTGCTGATGGCCCGCCTGCGCGAGGGCCGGGCCTACACCGCCCGCGGCGCCGCCCACTTCCTGCGTGAAACGGTGGGGCGGGTGCGCTACGGCGGAGCCAGGGGCCAACTCACGGTGCGGGCCGACAGCGGCTTCTATACCCACGCCGTGGTCGCCGTCTGCCGCCGGATGGATGTCCGCTTCTCCATCACCATCCGCCAGCGCACCCGCCTGCGGAATCTCATCGAGGCGATACCCGAAGAGGACTGGACGCCGATTCCCTACTGGATGGACGGCGCCGATGTGGCCGAGACCACCTACACCCCCTTCCAGAGTGAGCCCGACGCCGCGCCGGTGCGGCTCATCGTCCGGCGGGTGAAGCCGGCGCCCGGTTCCCAACTGGCTCTCTTCGCCACCTACAGCTATCACGGCTTCATCACCGACCGGGACGGAGAGACCCTGGAACTGGAGGCTGACCACCGCCGCCACGCCGAGATCGAGAATGCGATACGCGACCTCAAGTACGGCGTGGGGCTGAACCATCTCCCCTCGGGCCGCTTCGCTGCCAACGGCGCCTGGCTGGCGGTACAGGTGATGGCCCACAACCTGGCCCGCTGGACAGCCCGCATCGGCCTGGGTCAGCAGATCGTGACCACCAAGACCCTCAGACGACGGGTCTTTGCCTTGGCCGGACGGATCACCCGCTCGGCACGCCGGATCACCCTGCATCTTCCCCAGCGCTGGCCATGGGAAACCCAGTTCAGTCGCGCCCTGGCCCGACTGCGAGCCATTCCACTCCCAGCCTGATTGCTCCTGTCCGCTACTGACCCGCCATCCGGCCAACCGAACGCCCCGCCAACTCGCGCCAGTCCGGTCCGCGAACGCCTCTTGCCGTGTCCTATCCCGCCATCCCCCTCACCACAGCCACTGTAAGCCGCCATCGGCGCCCCCCAAAGCGCCTGCAGACCGCCGCCAGCCTCCCGTCTACCCAAATTCGAGCCCGGATCATCGCGCCTGTAACTTCCTCACCCCCCTTCCGCTGTCCTCACGCCGTCCATCGGTGTCCACCGGTGGATTCGGGATAACCACTACCCTGGCCTGAAGCAGCGGTGTTGGGCTCATCTGCTCCGGGACATCCATGACCTGAAGGCCCTCTACCCAGCAGACGCCAAGCTGGCCGGATGGGCGGCGGCAGTGCATGACCTCTACGCCCAGGCCAAGCGGTTCTCCCATCCTCAGGCAAGGAAACGCCGTCAGGCCCAACTGGAGTTGGAGCGGAAATTGTTGGCCTGCTGCCGACCCTTCCTTGATGACCCAGGGGCAGTCCAGGCCAAGCTCTGCCGGCGCATCCAGCGCTTTATCAAGGAGTTGTTCGTATTCGTAGCCGAACCGGCCGTCCCCTCGGAGAACAACGCCGCCGAGAGGAGCCTTCGTCACCTGGTGACCAGCCGCAAGATCAGCGGCGGCACCCGCTCAACCCAGGGCACCAACACCAAGATGGCTCTCGCTTCCCTCTTCGGTACCTGGCGCGCCCGAGGATTGAATCCCCTCACCGCATGCCGCCAGTTGCTCACTTCCCCTCAACTCTGAACACTTACGCAACATGGTGTGCGCGCCTGTACCCGTGTCCCAGAGCGCCATCTGGATTTCGACCTGGCCGCTGGCGTCTATGGCCACTCTGGCTTCAGATTGTCCCGCTCCCGGAGGTTGGTCTGAAATCGCCATGCCCCGCCCGAAGTTGGCGCGGGTTTTCGGCACGCCCCAACCCGAAGCCAGCGCGGCTTGCCGGAGGGTGTCTTCGGCTCTGACTTCTTCCCAGGCTCCGCCTGTAGGAGTTTCGTCTCCGGTCCTAATCACGTTTCGTAGGCGGAATTCCAGCGGGTCCAGGCCCAGTCCCTCCGCGATCATGTCCATGTGTGACTCCACGGCGAAATGGACCTGGGGCTTCGCCGGGGCGCGCATGTGTCCGCAAGGGACGTTGTTGGTGTAGACCATGAAACTGTCGATGCTCACGTGGGGCACCCGGTAGGACCCGCCCAGGTGGTCCGCGCCCCCCAGGTAGACCCTGGGTTTGAACGCCCCGTAGGCGCCGCTGTTGAAGATCACTTGAGCTTCGCGTGCCCACAACCGGCCATCGTTTTTGACACCCGTCTTCACGGTGATGACCGCCGGATGCCGGGGGTTGCCGGCCATCAGCTCCTGCAGGTAGTCCATGACCATTTTGACTGGTCTCCCCGAGTGGAGGGCCAGGTAGTAGCACAGAGGCGCGTCCATGAACGAGCCCTTACCCCCGAAGTCGCCTCCTATGCTGGTCGGGTGGAGAGTAATGCGGTCTTCCGGTATGTCCCACACCGCCGGCAGTTGGGAGCGCAGGTTGAAGGGGGCCTTGTTGTTGACCCACATCTCCACACGCCCCGCGTCGTCGACCCTGGCCATGCAGGCATGTGGCTCGATGTAGCCCTGGTGCATTAGTTGTGCGGAGAAAGTGTGCTCGAACACCTGGTCCGATTCGCGGAATCCCTGGGCAACGTCACCCTTAACCCACCTGTTATGGGCGAAAACGTTGTTGATGGAAGACGGGGGCTGGGGGAGGCCGATGTAGGACGGCAGTTCCGGATGCAGGACAGGGGCCGAAGGCTCCATGGCCGGCGAAGGCTCGAATACCGCCGGCAACTCCTCGTACTCAACGTCGATTAGGAGCAGGGCTTCCTCGGCGGCGTCAGCGTCTTCGGCGGCCACGGCAGCTACCTTTTCGCCGACGAAGCGGACTCGGTCCATGGCCAGGACTGGGCAGTCACGTAACAGCCTGCCAACCAGCCTGGCCGGGATGTCCTGGCCCGTAATCACCGCGTGTACTCCGGGGACTTCCCTGGCCCTTGACGTGTCGATACTGACGATGCGTGCGTGGGGAAGCGGACTTCGCAGGACCCTGCCCCAGAGTAGTCCTGGGAGGTCGAAGTCCGCGGTGTAGAGGGTCTGACCCGAGACCTTATCCGGGCCTTCCCCCCTCTTTACCGGCGTGCCTACCGTGGTGAAGGAAGTTACCATCGTACTGCCGTCCCGATACTATCCCTTAAGGTGTTGGTCGAACCACGCCATTGTCTTCGCCCAAGCGTCACGCGCCGCCTCCGGCCGGTAGCTGGAGCGGGCGTTGCAGTGGAAGCCATGGCCGCTTCCGGGGTACATGTGAAACTCGTGGGTCTTGCCCGCGGCTGTCAGGGCCGCGTCGATATCGGAAACGTCCGCCGGGCTGGGATTGCCGTCCTCTTCACCGAATAACCCAAGCATCGGCGCCGTGATGTTGCCGGTTTGGTCGAAGGGGGAGGGGCCGTCGCCGCCCAGGGCGTTCTTGATCCCACCGCCGTAATACACCACGGAAGCCTTGATGTCCGAGACGGTGCAAGCGGCCAGGTAGGAGACCCTGCCGCCAAAGCAGAACCCGACGATTCCAATCCGGTCCGACTGGACGAAGGGTTGCGCCTTCAGGTAGTCCGCAGCGGCCTGGACATCCGCAATTATCCCGGAGTCGTTGCATTGCTGCATACTGGCGATGGCGCCATCGAACTCCTCGTGGAGTCCCATGGTCATTCTGCCTTGCCTGTGGAACATGGCGGGAGCCAGACCGACGTACCCCAGTGAGGGGAGACGGTCAGTCACGTACTGTATATGGGAGTTCACTCCCCAAATTTCCTGGATAACGATAACCGCCGGGCTCGGTTCTCCGCTCCCGGAAGTCGTCAGATACGCTTCCATTGTGTCTCCGCCGACGTCGATGTCCACCCAGCTAACCGGCATAATGGGTCCTCCTCATAAGCTCCGAATTGAGGCCAAATTCAGGCCGCGGGTATTGTACCATGGCCGCTCCGGGCAGAGTCAGCTAAAGGCGGAGGAGCGGGCTTCCGGCGGCAGGACCGCTTCCCAGTGCGGGATCAGGTGATGAGACGTGTTGGGCAGGGCTACGATGGAAATCACCCCCACCAGGCTGAGACCGAAGGATAGCCATACCGCTCCGGCGTAGTTGCCTGTGAACGTCCAGAGAAAGCCGCCCAACACCAGCCCCAGAGCCATCCCCATGCCGCCTCCCAAGAGTTGCCAGCCATAGGTAGTGCCCATCGGTGCGTTCCCGTAGTATTGGCGGTTGATTATGGGGAAGGCGGTCATCTCTCCGCCGATACCAATCCCAAATATGACAGCGAACAGGTAGAACATCCACAGGTCGTTGGCAAACAGAAGCATCAACACGGGAAAGGTCTGCAAGCTGAAACATACGGCCATGGCGCCCTTGCTCCCGAGGCGGTCGGCCACGATCGGAACGAGGAACCGGGTCACCGTGCTAACAATGGTGAGCGTGCCGTACACTCCCGCAGCCGCGCCCAGTGATATTCCACGCTCAAATGCCATAGTCACGATGCCCATCAGTATGATGTTATGACCGGCGCAACCCCAGAAATGGATGCCGATGAGGTTCCAGAACGCATGAGTGCGTTGTGCCTGACGGATGAAGACGCTCGTTCTCACCTTGGCGATGTTTCCCGCCAGGAGTTGTTCCGTGGGCGCATCCTCGGAGACCCCCAGCGGTTTCAGCCCCACCGCCCCTGGCTCGTCGTGGAAGAACCGCAATAGCAACAACAGGACCACTCCACCGGCCACGCCCGGCACCCAGAAGGTCCATTGCAGGCCTAGGGCCAGCAGTCCATACACACCGAATATAGCCAGGGCCGTGCCCATACCTTGAATCGCCTGCAGTGTCCCCATGGCCAAGCCCAGGTGCTTACGGAACCATAGAGTAACGGCGGCTACCAGCGGAACTTGGAATATCGCCATCGCGGCGGCTAGGATGACGCCGTAGTACAAGTAGAACTGCCATAGCTGGGTCATAGTCCCGGTGAGCACCATGCCGGCGACGAAAAGCGCGACCCCGGCCAGCATCACCTTCCTCACTCCATAGCGGTCGCCGATCCAGCCCGCAATCGGGCTGAAGAACGCCGAGACCACCCATTGCAGGGCGAAGGCCACGAAGATGGCGAAGATGCTCCAGCCCAAAGCTTCCTGCAGATGAGGCACCAACATGCTGGTGGCGAACCGAATGGATGACGTGACCATCCACATGACGGACGCTACGCCCACGATCACCCATGCGTAATGGAATCTTTGGTTTCCTATCGCCAACTCTGCCGGTTGGAGATTGACCTTGAGCATTCGTTACCCCCGCAATCGTCCGGTCATTGTAACTGAGTGGCGATGGTCTCTCAACGGGAGGCCTTGTGATACAATTCCGCTGCTCTAGTCTTGGGCATTAGCCTGGACTCTTTTCCTTTACCGGCCGGCCATCCGGTTAACAGCTAGGCTTACCGTTGGGACCACCGAGGCGAAATAGAGGGAGTGTTGAAATGCCTGATAGCGTTTCCTTAAGAGTCGAGACCAACCTGCCCGTGAAGATGCGGGACGGTGTCATCCTCTATGCCGACGTATACCGGCCCGACGGCCCCGGCCCATTTCCGGTGGCGCTGCAGAGGACACCCTATGACAAGGGTTCGGCAGGATCGATGACCAACCTGGACCCGATGAAGGCCGCCCGCAACGGCTACGCGGTGGTCATCCAGGACACACGGGGCCGTTACAATTCAGAAGGGGAGTTCTACGCTTTCCGAGACGAGATAAACGACGGCTACGACACGGTGGAATGGGCGGCGGCTCAACCCTGGTCCACGGGCAAGGTGGGAATGTACGGCGCGTCCTACGTCGGCGCAACCCAGTGGCTTGCAGCCGTCGCGCGGCCTCCCCACCTGGCGGCAATTGTGCCAAACGTCACCGCCTCCAACTATCATGAGGGTTGGGCTTACCAGGGAGGCGCGTTCGAGTTGGGTTTCAATGTCTCCTGGACCCTGCTTCAGTTGACCCTGGCCAATTTTGGCGCCCTCTCATCGGCCAAGAGTGTTCCCACGGAGAAGCGGCGGGACTTGATCGATGCCGTGAACGACATGGAGGTGTCCTTCAGGCATCTGCCCACCAAGGACCTCCCACAGTTGCAAGGCGGGCTTGCGGACTACTACTACGACTGGTTGGCCCACCCCGAATTTGACGACTACTGGAAAAACCTGTGCATCGAAGACAACCACCCCCGGTTGGGCGTCCCTGCCTGCAATATAGGCGGGTGGTACGACATCTTTCTGGGAGGGACCATCCGCAACTTCCTCGGTATGCGGGCCAACGGCGGGACCGATGACGCCAGGCGCGGACAGAAACTCCTGATCGGTCCCTGGCAGCACGGCTCCAGGGGAGGCAGCGTGGTCGGAGACCACTACTTCGGCCTCGCCGCGGACGCAATGGCCGCCGACCTGGACGGGGTGCACTTCCGCTGGTTCGATTATTGGCTCAAAGGCATAAACAACGGTGTCCTGGACGAGCCTCCCGTACGGGTCTTCGTGATGGGCGACAACGTTTGGCGGGACGAGCAAGAATGGCCTCTGGCCAGGGCGCAGAACACCAGCTATTACCTGCATAGCCAGGGCAAGGCCAACTCGTCCCACGGAGACGGGTCGCTTAGCGCCCAGCCGCCGGCGCAGGAACCTCCCGACGTTTACCTCTACAACCCCGCTGACCCCGTGCCAACCAGAGGCGGCGGCCTCTGCTGCAACCCGTATTTCGCGGCCAACGGCGCGTTCGATCAGCAGGAGATCGAAGCCCGCCCCGACGTGCTTGTCTACTCGACTGCGCCGCTGGAGCGGGACTTGGAGGTCACCGGACCCGTCACCGTGACTCTCTGGGCCGCCACTTCCCAGACCGACACCGACTTCACGGCCAAATTGGTCGACGTGTGCGAAGACGGATGCGCCCGGAACCTAACCGACGGAATAATACGCGCCCGCTACCGTGACTCGTCCTCCCAGCCCAGTTTCCTAGAGCCGGGCAGGGCGTATGAATTCACCATCGACCTGTGGGCCACGAGCAACGTTTTCCAGAAGGGTCACAGCATCCGAGTCGAGATTTCCAGCAGTAACTTCCCCCGTTTCGACCGGAACACGAACACCGGGAATGTCATTGCGGGAGACGCGGAGTTCAAGCCGGCGTTGCAGACCGTTATGCACGACGCGCAACACCCTTCCCGCATAACGCTTCCGGTGGTCCCAAGGTAGCGGGACTTCTCCACGCTTTACACCATCTCCAGACCGATTCCAGGAGGATAAAAATGCCGGATGTAAGGGTCGACACCATTATTCGCGGCGGGCAGGTGGTCACTTCATCCCAGGTCTATGACAGTTCCATCGCCATCACCGGAGAGAAGATTGTGGCCATCGGACCCGAGGAACTACTTCCTCCCGCGGACAAATACATTGACGCGGAAGGCAAGTTCGTTCTGCCGGGGCTGATCGACTCCCACGTGCACCTGGATGGGCACGATAACTACGAACTGGGCGCTCTGGCGGCGGCCCGCGCCGGACTTACCACCCTCATTCCCTTCGGCACCTATACCCTGGAAGGAGACGAGACGCTGCCCCAGGCCATCAACCGCGTGAGAGAGGAAGTGACCAGCACGGCGCTGGTCGACTTCGCATTCCATTTCATCCTGCAGAACCGGCCCAGCATTCTGAACAGCCTTCCAGAAGCCCTTCAGATGGGCGTCAAGTCCTACAAGATGTTCATGACCTACAAGAAACGGCCCGGCAGGATGTGCGACGACGATTACATCTGTAACGCCATGGACATGGTGTCCCAGGGCGGCGGAGTGCTACAACTCCACTGCGAGAGCGGCAACATCATCGAGTATCTGGAGAACAAGCTCATCGGAGAGGGCCACACGCACCCCACTGACTTCCCGACCGCGTGCCCGGACTGGGCCGAAGAAGAGGCCATCAACCGGGCCATCAAGATGGGAACGGCCACCCGTTGCCCAACCTATGTCGTGCATCTGAGTACCCAGCTAGGTCTGGAGCGGATCAAGCAAGCCCAGGCCCAGGGGCAGTTGGTGTGGACCGAGACCTGTCCGCAGTATTTGTTGCTGTCAGACGCGGAGATGGCAAAGGTTGGTCCGCTGGCCAAGATCGGCCCGCCACTTCGACCCGAGGACGGCCCGGACCGCGACGCCCTATGGCGCGGCTTGGAGCAGGGCCACACTTCCATCGTCGCCAGCGATCACTCTCCGCATCCCCAGGAACTGAAGCAAGTGGGCTGGGATAATATCTTCGTGACGGATGAAGGAGCGTCGGTGCCCTTCGGGTCGCCGGGGTTGGAGACCATCGTGTCCTTGATGTACAGCGAGGGTGTGGTCAAGCGCGGGTTGCCCATCTGGTGGCTGGCCCGGGTGATGTCGGAAAACCCGGCGCGGATATTCGGTCTATTCCCCAGGAAAGGCGTGATCCAGGTGGGGTCAGATGCCGACCTGCTGATACTGGACCCCCAGGGCGACCGCATCATCACCGCCGAGGACCACCAGAGCAATGCCGGCTATACCCTGTTCGAGGGTTGGGAGGTCAAGGGCCGCCCTTGGATGACGCTGTTGCGGGGCAAGGTCCTGTTGAATGACGGCGAATTGGAGCAGACCCCCGGCGTCGGCCAGTTCATAGAATCGAGCTCTCCGCGCTCACCGATGGGTGGCCCCGTCCGCTAGCCTTTACCCGTCCGCTAGCCTTTAATTGAAGCTGGGGACCACCTTCTCCGTGAGCAGGCGCACCGATGCCATGACGCGGTCGTTGGGTATTTGGCCGCCGTAGTTCATCTCCAAGACCACGCCGGAGATGTCCAACTCATCCCGGTATTCCTCCAACCGCCCGATGACTTCCTGTGGAGTGCCGAACATGACCCGGCGCTCCAATATCTCCTCGTAGGGAATATTGGCCATTTGCCGGAGCCGTTCCGCCCCTTCCTCGCTGGCGGCCGTCTTACTCAGCTCGGTCGCCGCATACTGGATGGCGTGGATGGCGCTGACCTTGGGTTCCTCCTGGGCGCTGGCTGTGGTCTCCGCCAGGTACGCGGGTATTCGCAGCGTCACCTCTCCCGGCCCCTCAAACCCCGCTTCCTGCCTTGCCGTCCGGTAGAGATCGAGCCGTTCCTTCAGCGCGGGGATTCCGGCCGCCGCGCTGATAAAGATGGGATGGCCCAACTTGCCTACCAGTGGGAAGGTGTCTTCCGATGCCACCGCGATCCGCGTCGGCGGATAGGGTTGCTGGAACGGCTGAGGGACAACCTGAACGTCCTCGTAGGCGTAGAAGTCCCCTTGGTGGGAGAAGCTGTCTCCCTTCCAGGCGCTCATGATCACTTGAAGCGCTTCGAAGAACCTGCCCCGGCTCTCGGAGTAGGGCACGTTGTAACCCTGGTAATACTTGGTCAGCCCGCTCCGTCCGATACCGAAGTCGAAGCGTCCCTTGCTGATGTGGTCGACGGTCGCGGCTTCCTCGGCGACTCGAAGGGGGTTGGTCAAGGGCAGCACCTGGACCGCCAGACCCACCCGTATTTTCGTCGTGCGGGCTGCGATCGCACTGGCGATGATCAGCGGAGAGGCCAGGACGGACCTATCCGGAGTGAAATGGTGCTCGGCCAGCCATACCGAGTCCATGCCCATCTGTTCCGCTTCCGTGACCTGGCTGAAAGACTCTTCGAAGGCTTCTGCCTGGGTCATGTCTCCGCGCACGTGGAAGTCTGTGAACATACCGAAGTTCATGACCTGCTCCTATCTCACTCGTTAATCGGCCCTCACCCCATGACTCAGCCCGACGATACGGGCTGGGGCCGCGAGTGAGGGCCGACTTCCCAAATCTAGCGGTTCCCAATCATTACGCCGTGTTGACGCCGGGAACTGTGCCGCGCTGGCGCCGAGACGTTAGGATACGGCTACTTCGCTGAAGTGGGGCATTACCTCTTTGGCGAACAACTCAATGGAGCGCATCACCTTCCAGTGAGGCAGACCCACGAACCCGAAGTTGCCGAAGACGTGGTTGATTCCCGCTGCCTGGACCTCTTTAAGCCGCTCGATGACCACGTCGGGGGTCCCCCGGAGCGGAGGCAGGCCCGCGTGGCCCAGGTCGTCCCGGCGTTCCCGGTCCTGTTGGCGGTTGGCCCAGTGCTCGTAACCCTTGGCAATCTTGCCGGTCTTGTCCACGGGCATCCCGATGGGCGCGCCGTTGGTCCCGGTGGAACGAAGAATCCTGGAGGAGAAGTCCTCCAGACCTATTGGATCGTTCTCCGCCTCTTCCATCGTGGGAGCGACGTAAATTGACTTGGACATTGGCGGGTCTAGGTGGGCGTGTTCGTGACCGTGTTCTTCCATCTTTTCGCGCCACAGTTTTATCACCTGGGGGGCTTGACCCATGATGTCGGTGGGTCCACCGGCGATAACCTGTATCTTACGGCTGGCGGCGAATTCAACGCTGGCCGGGCTGGTGCTGACGGCCTGGAAAAGGGGCGGATAGGGCTTCTGCACCGGCTTGGGCAGCACCCAGAGGTCATCCACATCGGTGAACTGGCCGTGATAGGTCAGTTTCTCTTCGGTCCAAGCCCTAATCATGACGTCGACGGACTCGGCGAACCGGTCCCGGCTGGTATCTATGTCGACGCCTATCCCGTCAAATTCCTGCTGTTGGTAACCTGCTCCGATGCCAAGATTGAGCCTGCCGCCGCTCATGACGTCGAGCATGGCCACTTCTTCGGCCACCAGGATCGGGTTATGCAACGGTAGGACTATTACCGCCGTCCCAATGCGGATATCCTTCGTGCGGCCTACGACAGTCCCAAGGAACGACCAGATTCCCGATAATAGGCCGTGGCGGGAAAAACGGTGCTCTCCCAGCCAGACTTCGTCGATGCCGAGCCGGTCGGCAAGCTCGATCTGTTCCAGGGCTTCGGACAATGCTTGTTGCTGGGTAAACGTCTCGTGCCAGGGAACGATGGTAAAGAGTCCGAATTTCATGGGGCCTCCCCTTGCGGCGCTCTATGGCGGGATTAAGGTGCTTCGCGGCGCCCAATAACTGGTGGGGTTACGGGGCGCATCGTTGGCAGCATACACCGGGGCAGCTACCGATTCAAGCTTGGGTAGCTCCGCCGGGTGCTTGGGGGCGGGATGCTTAGGAGAGGCTTGCTATCGTAGGTAGTGCCTCTTCAACTCCGACGCATATTCGGCCCCAAGGGCAGACGCATTCTGCCTGTCCGACAACCATTCTCTCAGAGAAACGGCTCCGGTAGGGGCGCCCTCCGAGAAGAGCAGGTTATCCCGCAGCTCTCCGACTTCGTCCCAGGTTAACACAACATCGTTGATCGCCCGCCCTATTACGCGGGAGAAGAACAGGGCAGCTTTGGAGGGCAAATGCAACAACCGGGCTTTGGCGCCTATGGCGGTTGCCGTCAGGTCTACCAACTCGTTAAAAGAAAGGGTGTCTGGGCCGATTGCGTCCACAACGAGGTCTTCGGACTTATCCGCCGACTCAACCGCCAGCTGGGCCAAGTCTTCCACGTAGATGGGTTGCAACAGGTATTCGCCCGTGCCAGGTACGACGAATATAGGAAACTTGCGAAGCATCCAGGCGATGTTGTTGAGCAGGACATCGCCTTCGCCAAATACGAACGCGGGCCGGACAATCGCATAGGAAAGGCCCGACTCCCGGATGGCCCGCTCTACCTGCGCCTTACCGTTGAAGTACGGGTACGGCGAGTCAAGGGACGGGTTCGTAATGCTCACATGGACCAAGCGTTGGACCCCGGCGTCCTTGGCCGCACGAATGAGAGTCTTGATGTTCCGGATAGCCCCTTCGAAGGTCACCTGGCCCCGGCCGAACCGGACCCAGTAGGTATTGTACAGCGTCCTTGCGCCGGAAAGCTCGGCTGCCAGCTTTTCCGGGGCGTCGAAATAGAAAGGGGCCGCGGCTATTCGACCCCCGAAATCGTTGGGGCTATCAGGATGTCCGGTGATGGTCTTGACAAGGTCACCTCTGGCCAGGAGGCGGGACGCGATGTGCCTCCCAGTGAACCCGAACGCTCCCGTTACCACGCTTAGGTCTGGCACTCGACCATCACCTCGACGAGGACTCGGCCGGGGCAGGAGCTGCCCGGCCCACGGCCGAAACGGGGATTACGACGATGTGATCCAGCCGGTGTGGGAAATATCGATCACCACGCCATCGGGTCCCGACCACTTCATCTCAAAGTTGCGGGGAGAACCTGGAGCCGCCATGGTGGTGTCCAGCCCTTCCCTGGAGCTGATTGACGTGCCGTTTGCGCCGTCCAGCTTATCGCAGGCCGCGTCCAGGTCATCCACCATGAAGCCGATATGGTGGATGCCGTTGTAGTTGTCCCCGTTGGGTCCTACGTCGGCGTCCCTCTCGGTGGTTTTGTGGTTCAGAATTGCGAGGTTGATGTAGCCGTCGGAGAGAAACACTGCCCCGTTATCGCTGCGGCGGACCTCCTCCATCTCGAACGCCTTTTTGTAGAACTCGGCCACCTCGCTGGGGTTGGCTGTGGTCAACGCGATATGCCTGATCTTAGCCATGTGCGATCTCCTTCAGGGTGCGATTTGGTTGTCCCGTTATTGGTGGTTACTCTTCGACCATCTTGCTGCTGGCATAGAAATCTCCGGCGATGCCGGCGAACCTCTCCGGAAGGAAAATGTCCATGTCGGCGGGCATCCTGTGGCTCCCCCCTGCGATGAACTCGCCGATGACCTTGCCGGTGATGGGGCCCAGATGGATGCCTTTCGTGGTGTGGCCGGTGGCCAGGACGATGCCTTCCCAGCCGGGCACTGGCCCGATTATCGGTAAACGGTCAGGGCTCAAAGGCCGTGACCCTGCGATCTGCCGCACCAACCCGGCCCTCTCCAGTTCCGGAAGAACATCTATGGCCCGGTTTAGAAGTTCGTTCTTGGCGGCCTCGGTGGGCTGCCGGTCGAACTCTTCTCCCCAGAACAGCGATTCGGTATCGTAATCGCGTCCTCCCGTGCTACCCACGCTAAGGAACCCATCCCGCCTGCTGATCATGTGACCGCGTTTGGGGGAGCTTATCAACACCTCCAACGCCGGTCCCTCGAACTTTAGTTGCAGCCGCTCGCCCTTTAACGGACGGACAGGAATGGGGAAGCCAAGGGTATCCCCGAAGTTGCAACTCCACGTCCCCGCAGCCAGAACCACCGAGGCGCAGGGGATATCGCCGCCATCCGTCTTGACTCCTACCACTCTGCTGCCCTCGGTGAGGAGTCCCGTCACCGCTCTGAGATGCAACGCCGCGCCGTTCTGTTCGGCTGCCTGGGCCAGCGCCAGGGTGAGCCGGTAGCTGTCTAGCTGGGTAGATTCTTCCTCGTATACGCCGCCCAGGACGTTGGGCGTGATGCGGGGTTCGATTTTGCGGATCTCGGAAGGATGGACCCAACTCATGGCAACGTGTTCTTGTTGCCAGAGCATTGACTCTTGGATAAGTTGCGCTTCCTCTTCGTCCAAGGCAAGGCGCAGGGACGGCCTGCGTTGACACAGCAGGTCGATGCCGGTGGCGGCCTCCAGTTGGGGCACAAGGGTGGAGAATTCGCGGTAGGCGGCAAGACCGAATTTGAAGGAAGGGCCTTCGGAGAACTCGCCCCCCAGCAGACTTAGGAAACCGGTAGCATGGGCCGACGCACCGCTGCCTATGGCATCGCGTTCCAGGATGGTCACGTTAAGGCCCTGCAGCGACAGGTAGTAGGCTACCGAGCAGCCAACGGCGCCAGCGCCAATAACGACCACATCCGCCGCATCGGGCATGGACAGAGACCTCCGGGCGGCAAGTTCCCACGATTATCGGCGTGCGGCCATTTGCTGTCAACTTGGGGAGGTCTGTTGTCGCATAGCTTCAATCGCTCGGGATACCAGGCAAGCATCACCGTCCCCGTATGCGAAAGTGGATCTCAGCGCCAATGCGGCACAATGGAAGACCCCACCTCCCGAGAGTGCCAGGAGGTGGGGCAGTACTGCGTGGTAGTCTGGCCGTTTGGCCGACCGGGCGTGCGGCCGGGCTAATCGTCTGCGGGGACTGCCACGTTGTCCTCGAAGGGCTTGTTGGTTGCGGGGTCGAGCTCGAAGGGGCTGAACAGCTCGAGTTCCTTCCCCATCTCTTTCACGGCGGGGATCACTTCCTCGCCCATGAGCTTGAGGCTGCGCATCTGGTCCTCGTGGGTCATCGCTCCGTCGCCGTCCCAGAAGAAGACGCTGCCGGGGCGCAGGTACTCCAGCACGTAACGGATCTTGGGAAGCACGGTCTCAGGAGTGCCGGTGATAATGGTGTAGTCTTCGACCTGTTCTTCGAACGGACGGCGGTTAATTCCACCGCGGCCCTGCGGGCCGAACGACGCGGCTGCCAGCCGGCGGGAGTTGCGCGACGTGTGGCCGGGCAGGTTCATAACCGCCGGGTTAACCTGGCCTTCGTTGCCAGCCAGGAAGGGGTTGCTGACACCGGACAGGTACTTCCGGCCAACCTCTTCCGCCTTCTCTTCCGTCTCGTCAACGTGGACCTTCCACAGATAGGAGACGTTCTGGGTGCCGGACTGGTAACCGAACTCCGCAGCGGTGTCGTGGTAAAGCTGGAAAGCGTCCTTGGTGGGTCCGAGCTTGGTGGCCAGAAGGACCAGCGGGTAGCGGTGCTCGGCGCACCACTTCACGGTCTCCACGCTGACGGTAGAAGGAATCCATATCTGTGGGTGGGGCTGTTGCAGCGGGCGGCACCAGGGGTTGACGTACCGGTACTGGTAATGTTTGCCTTCCCAGCGGAACGGTCCGGGCGTCGTCCACGCCTTGATGATGAAATCGTGGGCCTCTTCAAACCGCTCCCGGTTATAGGTCGGGGGCGCATTGTGGGCCACGCTCTCCCGTCCGCCGCCACGCACGAAGCCAGAAACCAGGCGGCCTCCGGAAATCATGTCGATCATGGCCAACTGCTCGGCCAGCCACAGCGGGTCATCCCAGATGGGCAACACGTTGCCAAGAATGATTATCTTGGCCTTGTTGGTGATCCTGGCCAGGATGGACGCGCCGACGTTGGTAACACCCTGCATACAAAACGGGGTGCTGTGGTGCTCGTTCAGCATCAGGCCTTCGAAGCCCATCTCTTCCGCGTACATCTTTTCGTCGAGATAGCGGTTGTAAAGACGTGAGCCGATGGCCGGGTTGTAGTTGGCGTTGCTGATTGAAAGGTCGGTGCTCTGGGTCCCCATGAGACCCGAAGATTCGTCCTGCCAGGGCTGCTCGGTAAAGTGACCGATTAACATCCGGCTGCCTCCAAATATGTGGTCGATTATTAGCTGGATTGGGGAAAATCCATTGGTCCCGTTCCTGCAATCCGTGTGGATAGACAGGTTGGACTTACAGGAAGTCTACCACCCGCGCCGTTGGAGTGTCCAGCAAGGATGCGCTTCTGGACGAGGTTAAACCGGGGTTATGGCAAGGGTATAGCGGGGTCAAAAGGAAGGCCGGCGGCCCTGGGCCGCGGGGTTCAGGCTGCGGAAGGACCTGTGGCAACCAATGGCGGCCCGGTTACCCGCGCCGGAGGCTTCTGCTAAACTTGAACCGCTCCAGCCAGAGGCTGAATTTCCCTCAGGGAAGGGCGGATAACGCTACAGGGAGGACTATATTGGTACAGATTAGGCCCAACCGGGCCAAGCTGAAGCTACAGCAAGGCGGGGTGGTAACCACCATTTCCGGCCTGCAGTCCAGTGAGACCATCGACTTTCTTGGCCCCCTTGGGTTCGATGCCGCGTGGATCGAGGGGGAACATGGACCGGTGACCTGGGACCAACTTGGCGACCAGACCCGGGCATGTGACCTGTGGGGCATCACGCCGGTGGTGCGCGTCGACTCCAACTCGCCCTCGGTAATTACCCGCACGCTGGACCGAGGGGCGATGGGAATAGTTGTTCCTCACGTCAATAACCGGGATGAAGCGGAACAGGCCGCGAAGTCGGCGAAGTACGCGCCGACGGGGTACCGGGGAATGTTTGGCGGACGCCAGGCGTTCGGTGTGCCCGATTTCCTGGAACACGCCAACGAGCAGTCGATGGTTGTTGTTCTCATAGAGGAAGCCGAAGCTCTGCGGAACTTGGACGAAATTCTAAAGGTGGACAACATAGATGTGTTCTTCGTTGCCCCATCGGACCTGGCGCAGACCATGGGTCACATCGGGAACCCTGGTCATCCCGACGTCCAGAAAGCGATCGACGACGGTATCGCCCGCATCGTGGACTCCGGCCGGACGGCTGGGACGCTGGTCAACGACGACAACATCACGAGGTACATAAACCAGGGCGTGAAGTTCACCATGACTTCATGGAACGCTTGGGTCGTCCGGGGAGCGGCCGAGTTCTTGGGTAAGGTCGCCAACGCCTGATCTCCGGGCCTGCAGCGTGTATCGAGACCTGGTCCTAAATAGGTGGGCGGCGGAGGTCGGCCCTCACCGGCAACAACACCAGGCCCCCGACTAGGAAAGAAGCGCCGCACCCCATCAGCAGGGCCAGATAACCCGAGGCGGGCGAGGCGTTGTTGAGCAGGTCGACACCCGGGCCGAGGAGTTTGGCGGACGCCGCCCCACCGATGGTTGCCAGGTTGACCACCCCCATGTGCATCGCCTCCCGGCCCGAGGTTCCCATGTCGTTGGCCAGCGCCCAATTGGAACTGAGGAGCGCGCCCACGGACAGGCCGATCACCGTGGCGATCACCAACACTTCCGTCGCGCTGCCAGCGGAGAGCATCCACCACGTGCTGCCCGCCGCGCCGAAGGACCCGGCCAGGAGTACCGGTTTGCGTCCGAACTTGTCCGACGCCCACCCGGCGAGATACGCGCTCACCGCTATCCCGCTCCCCACAAAGAGGATCATGTTTCCCAGACCCACCACCGGGTTTTCCAGGCCAACCCTGTCGCGGAGAAAGAATAGACCGTAGGTCTGGAATACCGCGACCGGGGCTACCAGCATAAACCGGGATGCGAGGAACCACCTCAATTGGGGGTGAAGGCCCGGGGGTCTGAACCCCGTCGTGTCGGTCTGGTCAGCGGGGCGTGGCCTGGCTGGTTGCCTCCTCAAAACAGTAACGGAGCTAATTGAGGTGGCCACGATGAGGTTTATGCCCAAGATTATAAGGGCGACCCATAGCCACTCGATCGCCGCGCCAAATGCGTACATTCCCATGACTCTGGTGCTTATCCAGATGAACGTTACGCCTCCGGCGGCGTCGGCCAGAATCTTAATAGCTGAGGCGACTCCGGTCCGGTTCGCTGGAACCAGATCTTGTATCAACGCCAGATAGGGCCCGTAGCCCACGTTGATCCCCGCCTGCACCACGAGCCAAACTACAAAGAGCAGTAGGAAATGGGGCGCGAAGCCGATGCCCACCATGCCGAGGCAGACAATTAGGCAGCCGCAGATCATGTAGGGGACCCGGCGGCCCAGCCTGGAACGCGTACGGTCGCTGAACCTCGCGACGACCACCTGGACTAGTCCCGCCACAACAAGGCCGCTGACTCCCAAGAGGCCCACCGAGCTGTTTTTAAGAGCGTCTGGCGCCAGGACCAAGACCAGGACCGGCAGAATTACGGTGTCTGCGCCGAGGAAAAAGCCATTGATCCCCACTCCGAAGGCGTTGAGCCTCAGTAGGGCCAGATTGCTCCAGGTGTCATGTCCAGATAGTGACATGGTCCGGGCCCCTATGATACAACATCATCTGCGGCCCTATCCTAAGAATTACAGCGATTGCCGGGATGCCATTGCCGGGATGCCCCGGTGGGGCCTATCCACGACCGATTCCATCACTGAGGGCTTTTGCTCATGAAGATTTGCTCTCTTTTGCCCAGCGGCACCGAGATATTGTTTGCCCTCGGCCTCGGGGACTCGGTGGTTGGCGTGAGCGACCTTTGCGTCTATCCACCGGAAGCGGCGGCCAAACAGGTCGTCTCCCGCAGCAAGATCGACGTGGATAGGATGTCCAGCGAACAGGTAGAGGAGCGGATGCGGCAAATCCTCGCTGCCGGAGAGAGCCCCTACGAGTTGGACCTGGAGTGGCTGTGGGATAACCCGCCCGACGTCGTCTTGACTCAGGACCTTTGCTATTTCTGTGAGATCGACGCCGCGACTGTGGACCGCGCCGTGGTTGGGATGCCCATACAGCCAAAGGTGGTGGTGCTGCAACCGAGGACTCTGCCCGAGATATTCGACAGCATTTGCGAGATAGGCCGGGCCTGCGGGGCCGAATACGAGGCGCAGCGGTTGGTCGATGGCCTCTCCAATCGAGTCACGAGGGTAACCGACAGGCTGAAATCGGTCAAGACTACCCCGAAAACTTACTCGCTGGAGGGGATAAACCCCATCGTGATCGGGGGTCATTGGATACCGGAGCTGTTGGGTTTGGCCGGCGGTCATGTCCCATTTTCCCCCGGTTGCGCCGCATGCAGGATTTCATGGGAAGACGTCCGGGGCTACGCCCCAGAAAAGCTTTTTATTGACCTCTGTTCTTCCGACGTAGCGCGGGGCTTGAGAGAGGTCTCGTGGTTGGCCGGTCAGGATGGCTGGGATGAGCTTCCGGCGGTACTCTCTGGCGAGGTCTACCTAATCGACCACGTGTATTTCAGTTGCCCTGGTCCAAGGGTCGTCGAAGGGCTGGAGATTCTAGCCGAACTGACACACCCGGACCGGTTTGAAGGAATGGTTCCCTCGGGTGCGGTCGCGAAGCTGGACCCCGCGCTGGCCTCAGGAGTTTCACCGGGAGACATCTCCGGATGTTTTCGGCCCTATCCAGGTGGTCCAGGCTGACTTCGAGGTTGGTCAATCGATATCGCTGTCTGGAGGCCGGCCTTCTGGGGTTGAAGATTGGATTTGAAGCGGCTCCCGTTGCCGTTGGCGATAGTGATTGAGTGTGTTTATAATGGGGGCAAATACGCGGGAAGGGTAAGATAGTGGTAACCAAAGAAGATTTCCGGGCCGCAGTTGCCCACTTCGCCACCGGAGTAACCATCATCACCACCGTCGACCACGAGGGTGAACCCCACGCGATGACCGCCAACTCCTTTACGTCGGTTTGCCTTGAGCCGCCGGTCGTCCTGGTGTGTGTTGCTCATGGGACCCATACCTACGGGTACCTGGAACGCGCAGGCCGGTACGGGGTCAACATCTTGCGGCAAGACCAAGAGAACTTGGGCGCGTATTTCGCCAAACGCCCGGAGGACCGGACGGGCGACGTCGAATACAGCTACAGCACGTCAGATGGGGGGATGCCGTCCCTGGACGATTCCATGGTGTTTCTGGATTGCAAAGTAATCGGCTCCCATGTATACGGGGACCATACGATTTATTTGGGAGAGGTGGAGGAGATACGCCAGAACGATCCCAGCGCACCTCTCATGTTCTACCGCAGCCGCTGGTACAATCCAGCCGCCGACTAGGGTTCCTGGCCACTACTTGAGAGTGGCCAGGAACCTCTCTATCTGCTCGTTTACCGCTTGGTACTTCTCTAACTGAACGTAGTGGCTTCCGCCGCTAATCACTTCTTCCCGCGCTTCCTCGATGTTCTCCGCCAGGTAGTCCGAGTATTTCACCGGGGTCATGATGTCCTCGCTGCCACAGATCACCTGGGTGGGCAGCGAAATATCCTTGACCTCGTCCATGATGTCAAACTGGTCACAGGCCCTTAGATCGTTAAGCTCTACCTGAGGCCCGACCTCAGAAGCCCGCCGGACCAGAACTTCGTAGATATCAGAGTCCACTTTCTTGAAGGTGTCTTTCTGGCCTTCGATCCAACTGGAATTATCTTCCCCTGGGTTCTCGCAGCGGTTTAGATAGTCCGGGTGCACCCGTAGCCTGGCCCCGGTGCCGATGAGGATGATCCCCCGCAATTCGTCAGGGTAGCGAAGCGCATAGAGCTGGGTGATTGCTCCGCCCATGGAATGTCCGCAAAGGACGACGTCTTTGTATCTGCGGGCGGTGTTGAAGCCGCGGACCCACTCGAGATAGCCCTCGATGGATGGGCAGGCCGTTCCTTGAGGATGACCGGGCAGGTCGATGGCTTTTGAATTACGAAAATGACGCATCTGGTAGTAGAAAGATAGACTCGATCCCCCAGCGCCATGCAGGAATACCAACTTCATGAAGAGCTCCTTTAGTGTGATGTATCTCCGTACTTACGTGACCTAAATTAACTTCGCAATTTCTCCCTTCTTCCTCCTGGCGAGGAAAGGCGGTTGCAAACCAAGGGGATGCAATCAAGCACCCCCTTTCGCGATTGTTCTCCTGGTGAGTCCGGCCTCGGTGAGGGCTCGTCACTGTTCGTCGGCTAACTTCCTCCGGGCTGGCTGTAGGGCGTTTGGCCGGCCTTATTCTGGGGCCGAGGCGCCGTTGCCGCCATTTGCACTGTTGGTACCATTTGTGCCGTTGGTCCCGTTCGCGTTATTTGTGCCGTGCCCGCCGTCGACTGACTCGTCGCCCGAAGATTCGGCTCGGTTTTGGACAGTCTCCTGGAAGCAGGCAATGGATACCACGTAGTCGTCGGGCTCGCGGTCACGCCACACGATCACTCCCTGGGCGTCCCGTCCGGTCACCCGTACATCGTCTAGTGTGATTCGGACCACCTGCGCCTTGGCTGAAATAATGAACATATCTTGGCCCGGACCGTCCTGGACCACCCTGGCCGCGGCGACTGGGCCGTTCTTGTCCGTGACTCGGAAGGTACGGACTCCCTGTCCATTTCGTTTGTGCCTCGGGTATCTGGATATTGGCGTAGACTTACCGTAGCCGCCCTGGCTCACAATCAGCAAGTGGTCCCTGGGCAGGGCGGTACCCATAGCCACGATCTGATCGGCGCCCGCGAGCTTCATACCCCGGACTCCTCCCGCGCTGCGGGAACGCGGGGTCAGCTCATCGACGCTGAACCGGATGGCCTGCCCGCGTTCCGACACCATGACAACGTCTTTGGCCTCCCCGACCTGGGACACACTGACCAGTTCGTCGTCCTTCTCCAGGTCCATCACGATAAGTCCAGACGGACGGATGTTGGCCAATTCGCCCGTCTTGAGGGCTTTGACTTCCCCAAGCTTGGTGGCCAGAACCAGCAGATAGTCCGCCTTGGGGTCGCTGATGGACAGCATTGCCTGGACTACTTCGCCCCGAGCCAAGTTCAGCAGGTTGACCAACGCGGTCCCCCGAGTGGTGCGCGATGTATCCCCAGGAATGCGGAATACCCTCAGGGGGTATACCCTCCCCCGGTTGGTGAAGAAAAACAGGGTGTCGTGGGTGTCCACTACTTGCAGGTCCAACAGCGCGTCATCTTCCCTGGTGGACATGGCCCGGACTCCCTTGCCGCCCCGATGTTGGGTACGGTAGGTCTGGCAGGGCACCCGCTTGATGTAACCGCGCTGGCTGAGAGTGACCACCATATCCTGGTGGGCTATGAAGTCCTCGGCGTTCTGGTCCTCGACCTCTTGCTCGTAGATAACCGTTCGGCGCGCGTTGCCGAAGTCCTTTTTGAGGGTGCGAGTCTCCTTCTTGATTTCGGAGAGGATCTTCTCCGGGCTGGCAAGCAGCGCTTCCAATTCCGCGATGGTGTTGAGCAGGTCTTCGTGCTCCTTCTCCAGCCTCTCGCGCTCCAGAGCGGCCAACCGGCGGAGCTGCATGTCGAGGATCGCCTGAGCCTGGATTTGGGTCAGGTCCAGTTGCTCCATCAGGTTGTTGCGCGCCGTCTCCACGTCGGCGGAACCTCGGATAATGGCTACAACCTCATCCATGCGGTCCAGCGCCAGAAGCAGTCCTTGAACCACATGGTCCCGGTCTTGGGCCCGTTTCAACAGGAACTCAGACCTGCGCCGGATCACTTCTTCGCGGTGTTGGACGAATAGTTCCAGGCAGCGTTTCAGCCCGAGCACCTGGGGTTGTCCGTCGACCAGGGCCAACATGATGGCGTTGAAGGAAGAGCGAAGGGCGGTGTGCCGGAACAGGTTGTTCAGGACGATCTCAGCGTGGGCGTCCCGGCGCAACTCGATCACGATGCGCATCCCGTGGCGGTCCGATTCGTCCCTGATATCTGAAATGCCCTCCACCCGTTTGTCCCTGGTGAGCTGGGCGATCTTTTCGACGAGGGTGGCTTTATTAACCTGGTAGGGCAGTTCGGTTACAATGATCTGTTCCCGCCCTCCCCTGACCTCTTCGATATCGGTCGCCGCCTCCATCATCATTCGGCCGCGCCCGGTGGTGTACATGTCCACGATTCCCGACCTGCCGCGGAGTATGCCGGCGGTGGGAAAGTCCGGGCCCTGCACGTGGCGCATCAGGCGCTCCGTCGTGCAGTCCGGGTGGTCGATCAGGTAGCAGATCGCGTCGGATACTTCGCTCAGGTTATGGGGAGGAATGTTCGTGGCCATCCCCACGGCGATGCCTGACGCTCCGTTGACCAGCATGTTGGGAATTCGGGCGGGGAGAACTCTGGGCTCTTGCAGCGAGTCATCGAAGTTGAGACTGAAGTCGACGGTGTTGTAGTCGATGTCGGCCAGCAATTCTTCGGAAATTGGCGCCAGCCGGGCTTCGGTGTAGCGCATGGCCGCGGGAGGGTCGCCGTCCACGCTGCCGAAGTTGCCCTGACCGGTAATCAGGGGGTAACGCATCGAGAACTGCTGGGCCAACCGGACCAGGGAGTCGTAGACCGAAGTCTCGCCGTGAGGGTGGAACTTTCCAAGGACCTCCCCGGCGATACGGGCGCATTTCCTGTAGGCCGAGTTGGGACGTATCCCCATGTCGTGCATCGCATATAGAATGCGGCGTTGCACGGGTTTTAGCCCATCGCGCACATCTGGCAGGGCGCGGGCTACGATGACGCTCATCGCGTAGTTGAGATAGGAGGTGCGCATCTCATCTTCGATGTGCACCGGGCGTATGTGTTCCGTTGGAGGCGTTGGGGCGCTAGTTACCATAACTCATTCCTCCTCTACCCCTCGTTCACTTCCACGATTGCCCTTGTGAGGGCGGAGTTGTCGCGGTACTTACAATAGCCGCCCGCGGACCAGTCCCAGGAGACCGTTACACGCGGGACAGTTCGGCGTGGCTCTCGGCGCGGTCTTTGAAGGCCTTGAACAGATTGGCGAAGGAGGCAGGCACCTCGTCTTGCCGCTCAGGGTGGCACTGAAGACCGATCACCCAACTGTGTTCCGGGCTCTCCAGTCCTTCGATGTAACCGTCTTCCACCGAATAGGCGGTTGCCATGAGCCGCGGAGACTTCTGGGGTTCGCGCACTCCTTGGTGGTGCCGGCTGTTCACCCGGAAAAACCCCGCCGAGCCGATGATGGGCGCGGCCTTGGCGCCCGGGGCCAGGTATATTTGATGTGACTCGGAGACCCAGCGGTCGCCCTCTCTGACCGCGCGGTGGCCTGGAAGGTCCTGGATTAGCTGCCCGCCGAAGGCCACGTTCAACACTTGCATCCCTCGGCAGATGGCCAACACGGGCATATCTCTTTGCAGCGCATGCTCCAACAGCCGAAATTCCAGGTCGTCCAAAGGCTTGCTCACGTAGAGTCCGGCGTTCGGGTCGGGAGTGGCCCCGTAGAATTCAGGGTCCACATCCGGGCCGCCGCTGAGCAACAGTCCGCCCACACCCTCCATGAGCGTTTCCGTGGGCACGGAGCCGGAGTCCTCGGGCATCAGCAAGCGGACATCCAAGCCGAGAGGTTCCGTAGCCTGCAGGTAGGGGAGGGCGTTCCGAAGGTCGACGGAAGTGAGGACTATGACTGCCATACAGGTATACATTTTACCCGATTTAGGTTCCCAACGGTAGTGCTAAGGACGCGCTTGATGGGGGATTGCGAGCCCATTCCACCGGCATCGAGGAGGGTTCGCCGCAGCCAATAATCAGATTGTGCGGCGTTTGGGACATTGCGCTCTCCGCAAGGTTATAATTGCCTGTGATCGGGTATTTTGATAAGCTTAATTTGAAACTCATCCCCGCAGGTGAGGAAGGCATGAAAGAAGTCATTCAGGAAGCGGTAAAGCTCCTGGAAAGCGGTCAACCGGGCGTGTTGGCCACGGTGGTTCGCACCAAAGGCTCCACGCCCCAGAAAGCCGGGGCGATGCTGCTTGTCCGCCAGGACGGCAGCGGCGTGGGCACGCTGGGCGGCGGGTGCGTCGAGGGAGACATCTGGTTCGCCGCCAAAGAGATTCTGCGGCGCCGCGGTGGACCGGAGTTTAAGGACTACTTCCTCAACGAAGACGTGGCTGCCCGCGACGGCCTGGTCTGTGGCGGCACCATGTATTTCTTCCTGGAACCGCTGTGGAGTCCGGATGACTACGTGGAGATCGGGGAGCAGTTGATCGAGGCCTACGAAGGCGGCGACGCCGTTAGCCTGGCCACCGTGGTCAATGTGGCGGATGGAGGCAAGAACCTGGGGGCGAAATTGCTCCTGCGTCTCGATGGCTCCACCGTCGGCACGCTGGGCGATACGGAGTTGGACTTCCGCGCCACCGAGGTCGCACAGCGTGTGGCCGACGTGGGAAACATCGAGTCCTTTTCCACCGACAACGGCACGGAAGTATTCGTCGAGGGCTTCACCACACCACCCACCCTGGTTATGGTGGGCGGCGGGCATGTTGGTAAGGCCACGGCGGACCTGGCCCACAACCTGGGCTACCGGGTATTCGTCGTCGATGACCGCGAGGAGTTCTCGAACAAGGAGCGGTTCCCATACGCGGAACAAGTGGTGGTTGCGCCTTACGACCAATGGCCCCAGCACCTGGACGTGAACGTCAACAGCTTCATCGTAGCCGCGACACGAGGACACCGGTTCGACGATATGGCCTTGGAGTCCGCCCTGACCACCCGGGCCAGATACGTTGGCCTTCTGGGCAGCCGGCGCAAGAACCTGATGATCTATCAGCGTCTGTCCATGGAGGGCGTTCCATTGGAGCGTCTAAAGGAGATTCACGCGCCTGTCGGCCTGGATATCGGCGCATTGACGCCCGAGGAACTGGCGGTCAGCATCATGTCGGAGATAATCATGGTGCGCCGGGGCGGCAAGGGTGGGCCGCTGCAGATGGACGAATGGTACGTGGAACGCGCGGCCAGCATCGCCCAGCGCAAAGTGGGAGTCTAAGTCCGTAAACCTGGGAGGACGCCCCGTTATGGCGGCTACTACCGCAATACTGCTGGCGGCCGGGGAATCCCGCCGCATGGGACAACTGAAGGCCCTGCTGCAATGGCAGGGCGCTTCTTTGCTCCAACACCAGGTGAAGACGTTGCTGTCCGCGGGCGTGGACCGTGTGGTCGTGGTGGTGGGTCACCGGGCCGGTGAGCTTACCGCACTCCTGGAGGGCATGGACGGGGCCACCTGGCGCCTCAATCCCGACTATCTCCAGGGCAAGACCACGTCCATCAAGGCCGGCTTAGGCGCGATTGACCCGGAGAGTACTGGTACGGTATTGGTCTTGAACGTGGATCAGCCTCGGAGCGCCGATACCGTGGGTTACTTGCTACAGAGGCACGAGCAGTCGGGTTCGCTTATCACGATCCCGGAATACGATGGTAAGGGCGGGCATCCCATCCTGGTGGACGCTTCACTGCTGGGAGAGCTACTGCAAATCGACGAAGAGACCCTGGGAGTGAAAGCCGTCGTGAGGCGGCACCAGTCCTCGACCAGCCGGGTCCCAATGGATGGGCCTGAAGTGCTGTGGGACCTGAACACCCCTGAGCAGTACGAAGAAGCTCTACGGGCCCAGATAAAATAAAAGACCGGAAGGGAATTTCCCCGCCCGGTCTTCGACTCCATGAGAAACCGAGTTAGTGGGCGGGCTCCGCAAGGTGGGAACCACCTCTGGGCATTATCAGCGTCACCAGGAACCCAAGGAAGAACATCACCGCCGCCGCGTAGAAGGCCATCGACCAGGATGTAAACGCGACCAAAGCTCCCACGCCCACTCCCGCTAATGCCCCAAAAGCCGCATTGCTGCCCCACATTAGCCCCATGAACGTGGCGTCCAAGCCCTTTCCTTCCACTTCGTCGATGGCCGCAGCCTGGGTCAAGGAGTTCACGGAGGAGTGGAAGAGTCCGAAGAGAGTGATCGAAGTCCACATCCAGAACCCTCCATCTCCAAGGACTGTCGTGACTGAGAGCACTACCGCGACTAGCATAAGGAAGGCGATTACCGACCGCCGGCCGACACGGTCAGACAACCACCCGAATATTGGGCCGGATATCACTCCGGGAGCCGCGACCAGCGCCACCGCAACTCCAATTAAGAACGCACCTTCCCGCGTAAACGGGTCCATCCCTAGCTCCTGGCTAAGGTACAGCGGGAGGAAGAAGACATAGGCCCGGTCCCCCATGCCACGCACTGCGGATACGGTGAATATTGACCACATTCCGGTGCCTTGGAACGCTTGCGACATCAAGACTATTTGAGCCTTTAGGTTCCGGCCCAGGTCCACCGGTCCGGGTTTGGGCCCCCCGACGTTCCAGAGCAAGATGAGCACCGCTCCAGAAAGAACGAATAGCAGGGGCGTGCCTCCACCCATAATCCATCGCCAACCCAACACGGACAGAAGCGCACCGGCCACAAGGGGACCGGCCAGGTCTCCCGCGTTCCCGGTGGCGCGGTGTAGCGAAATGAATAGTCCTCGCTGTTGCGGGAACCGGCGCGCCAGAAGCCCCAGGGCCGGGGGATGCCACAGAGCGCTGCCAGCCGAGGCAACGATCAGCGCGCCGAGGATTGCTATGTAGTTGGGAGATATGGAGACCAAGAGGTAACCGATTCCGATCAAGGCCATGCTTACAGCTAGCACTTGACCGCTACGGTATCTGAAGATGTCGACGAAGAATCCGCTGCCGACGCTGGTAAGTCCACCCGCAATTTGCCTTACTGTGGAAAGGATTCCCGCCTGGAGCGGGTCCATCGCCAACGATGCGTACATCGCCGTGACTAGAACCGGGAAGCTATGGCCGTAAAAATGTTCAAGACCATGGGCGCCGATGAGGGTCGTCGCCATGGTCTTGTCTTTGATGTGGGCTTGTTCTTCGTGGGCGCCCGGTTGTGTTGCTTCGACGGCTTGAACCACGCCTTGGACCTGCTTTCTTGCCAATTGTGAGACGGCGCCGGGTCGGCGTTGACCCACAATCGCCTCGCGGATGGGAGTATACTCCCGGCATTCGTAAGCGGCAAGTCGCTCAATCTTGGTAACCAGGGCCGTACACTCCCGTGACCCGGACAGTATAATTCGGTTTAATCGACCAACGGAGATGAAGTGGCGGTGCGTGCTCTGGTCGTTTCGGATGTCCATTCCAATCTGGAAGCTTTGGATGCGGTCGTGGCCGACGCCGCCGTCCGTGGAGGCTTCGATCAGGTCTGGTGCCTAGGGGATGCCGTGGGTTACGGGCCCGACCCTGGTCCCTGCCTTGCGCTGCTCAGAAGCTATGACCTAATTGCGGTCGCGGGCAACCACGACTTCGCCGCCGTCGGCAAAAGGACGATAGCCGACTTCAACGGCGCGGCCAGGGCCGCTGCTGTCTGGACCATCAACGAGTTGTCCACCGAACAGTCCGAGTTTTTGGCCGCCCTGCCTCTCACCGAGACCCGTGAACCGTTTACACTGGTGCATGGCAGCTTGAGGGGGCCGATCGACGAATACTTGCTTAACGCCGAGGCCGCCCAGGCGACTTTGGAGCTATTGCAGGTCCGCTTTTGCCTCGTGGGACACAGCCACCTGCCCTTCATCTGCGCCGAAAACGGCGGCGTGCCTCAATTCAATCAGTTCGTTGAAGACGAGGTTTTCCCCCTTGGCCATGAGCGCTTGATCATCAACCCGGGCAGCGTGGGGCAGCCCCGCGACCGGGACCCTCGCTCCAGCTACGCCATCTATGATGAATCCATGCAGACCATCGAGCGGCACCGGGTGGAGTACGATATCGCAAGTACGCAGGGCAAAATGCGCGCCGCTGGGCTGCCCGAATACCTTATAGACCGGCTGGACCACGGGGTCTAAGAAACTATCTCAAAACCGAGTCAAGGCGATGCCTCCCCCTTTCGCAAAAGGGGGATTGAGGGGGATTTCTCTCCCTGCCGGCAGGTTGGTGGAGATTTGAGATAGTCTCTAAGTCCGGTCACCGGAGTCTAGGCGGAAACGTGTGGCTGGCTAGGGTCATGCGATTATCGGCCCAATTGTCCGAACCGGGATTCACAGGATTATGGGATTCGCATGATTTCCAATCATATAAATCCCGGAATCAGAGGAATCACAGTTCAGACGAACAATCGAAAGACCCTGGTGGCCGGCGCCGGAACATTGACAACGCAGATCGATTATTGCTAGTCTCAATTGAAACAATCGAGCAAGTTGCGACCCTGGCCCGCTAGCTCAACTGGCAGAGCAACGGACTCTTAATCCGTAGGTTCTCGGTTCGACCCCGAGGCGGGTCACCAACCCCTAATTCGACACATTGACCTCCTGCTTGACGCTTCCCTGCGCTGCTGACAGGCCGCTATTCCTATACCATTTCCTATCGGGTATACTGTGCTTGCTTCGGCCTCTGAGGCTGAAGTGGCCGACGCGGACCGCACACCTATGACGATTTCGAGCGGCGGTCCCATCAATGCGCAAGGAGAATGTAGATGAAATTCGGACTTCTATACGAGGCCCAGCGCCCCTTCGAAGGCAACGACGTGGACTGGAACAGCCTGTACAAGGAGACGTTGGACCAATGTGAGTTGGCTGACCAGGTGGGTTTTGACAACCTCTGGTTCGTCGAACATCACTTTCTAATGGGGTTTTCCGGCTCGCCTTGTCCGGAGGTCCTCTTCGGGGCGCTTAGTCAACGCACCAAGAACATCAGGATCGGCTTCGGAGTGTCTATCCTGCCTTACCACCACCCCGTCCGAGTCGCCGAGCGGGTCGCCATGGTCGACCAACTCACCGATGGCCGTGTCGAATTCGGCACGGGCCGCTCAAACGCCTACGAGCAGATTGGCCAGGGGATCGACCCTCGTGAGACGCGGGAAAGGTGGGATGAGGCTCTCACCATGCTGCCCCAGATCTGGCAAGCCGACGAGTTCGAGTGGGAAGGGAAGTTCTGGAGCGTACCAACGCGCCGTGTGCTACCCAGGGTCTTCCAAAAACCCCATCCCCGCATGTACCTCGCTTGCACTCAGACGGACAGCTTCCGCCTGGCTGCTGAGAAAGGAATCGGCGTCCTCTCCTCGGCTTCTTACGCCGTGGACATCTTGGCGGAACACCTGAAGGTTTACCGCGAAGCCGTCAAGAACGCCAATCCCGTGGGCGCGTTCACCAACGAGTTCTGGGGCAACAACGTCCACGCGTTCTGCGGCAAGGACGACCAGGAAGCCAAGGAACTGTGCGCTCTGTCGATGAAGACTTTCTTCGGGCCGGACAAGCCCTACATCGCGGGCCGCATCGGCGCATACGAAGAGCTTCTTGAAGCCTGGGGCGGCGTGCCCGACCACCTGAAGGCCGACTTCGGACGCTGGCTCCGCCAGTCCGACGAGGACCACCAGGAGCAGGCCGCGGAAGCGGGAATTTCCCTTGACTCAGGGCCGGGCGCGGCTCGAGCCGCCATCGCCCAGTTGGATGCCAACACCCTTTCGGACCGAGGCGTAATCATCGCCGGCAATCCTGAGAGCTGTATCAAGACCATCCAGATGTACGAAGATATCGGGGTCGACCAGGTTATGCTCATCATGCAGACCGAGACGATTGAGCACGACCGGGTCATGGAGTCCATCGAGTTGTTCGGCAAGGAAGTAATCCCCGCCTTCCAGCGGGAAGAGGCGAACGTCGCGGACAACTAAGAGCCCAATCGATCGCGAGTTGGAACGAAGCTCCGGGGGGAATCCTCGGAGCTTCTTCATTTGAGACCTTCCGGAGGCGCGGCATGACCACGATGAAGACCGGCGAATTGGACAATCTACAGGCCGAGTCCCGCCCAGAGGATTCAGAAACCGCCGTAGTGTTTCGAGGGGACGGCGAGCCCGCGTCCCCTGGCTCGCTCCTGAGCCGGTTGGCCGAAGTGGAAGCGGAATCGGGTTTCGACGTTGACTCCTACTCCCTCGGTGGAAGTGTGGCAAAGTTGGAAGAGTATTTCGCTGAAGCCCTTGGAAAGGAAGCGGCAATATTCATGCCTACTGGCGCCCTTGCCAACCACCTGGCGATTCGGGCCCTGTGCGGCGGTAGACGCAGAGCGATTGTCCAGGAGCAGAGCCATCTTTACCAAGACTCGGGAGACTGCGTTACGCAACTAAGCGGTATCAACCTCGTTCCCCTGGGCAAAGGAAGCCGCTGCTTCGATTTTGAAGAGTTGAAAGGGGCGGTCAATGAGTCCACCGCGGGCCGGGTGCTGACGCCAATCGGGGCGATGATGATTGAGAGCCCAGTGCGGCGGCAACAGGGGCAGGTTGTGACTTTTCAAGAAATGAAAGAAATGACGGAATACTGCCGCGCCAACGGCATTCACACTCACCTGGACGGGGCCAGGTTATACATGATGTCCGCAGCGTCCGGGACCGCGCCCCAGGAGTACGCTGCTTTGTTCGACACGGTATACGTCTCTCTATACAAGTATTTCGGCGCGCCATTCGGGGCTATCTTGGCGGGTGATTCCAAGTGGACAGATGGGATGTATCATACTCGCCGCATGTTTGGCGGCGGGTTGTCACACGCCTATTTCGCCGCGGCCGTCGCCCTGCAAGGCGCGCAAGGCTTCGAGGCGCGTTTCAACCAGGCGATGGCTAAGGGGCGGCAACTATTCGACTCGTTGAACGCTCTGGATCGCATTCGAATCACAGAGTTTGAGCACGGCTCCAACATCTTCCCAATGACGCTTGACGACGCCCTTGACCATCAGGCAATAGTCAACTGTCTACGTGAGCGTGACATTTTCGTCTACGCTTCTGAAGCGGGCGGCTCCATCTCGAGTCTTAGCGTGAACACCACCATTCTAAGGCAACCCAACGACAGGATTCTGACCGCCTTTAAAGCCGCCTTGGATGGTTCATAGACGTCTGGATTTCCGTTAGCCACATATAGGGATTGTGCTAAAATGTGTCTCCGGCCGGGGAAGTGTCGGAACTGGTAGACGAGCATGATTTAGGATCATGTGCTGAAAGGCGTGGGAGTTCGAGTCTCCCCTTCCCCACCACTCTTGGCGGTAGACAGTACCGGGCTATGCCGCGGCTCCGCTGAACAAGTCACCATACGAGGCCGTCCACAACTCCGGCTGACGGATGTGATCCCCTCGGCAACAGACGCAGCGATGGCGGGCCATGATACCAGCGGCATATGTTTCCGGGCCGCCGGTTAGCTCACGTTGGTTCTATGACCGGCTTTTCAGACACTGCTTTGACGTGGGCCCCCCGATTACCTTGCGCGTGTTCATCGCCATAATCATCAACAATCTGTACGAAGCCGAGCTCGAGCGGCTGCGGGAGATGGAAGCTGTGGATGTTAAAAACGCCAATCGGACGTTGATGGCCGCCAGCTTGCTGGAGCATGGAATCGGGTTGAGTTCCGCAGATGGAGGTAGTTTCATAGTCTGGAGCGGAATGTCTGGAAGACATGGCTAGGCTCCGTTTTGTGCACGCCGCCGACCTGCACTTGGACAGCCCGTTTCAGGGCATTCGCAGCGAAGCGCCCGGTTACGTCGCCGAAACCCTGCACCGCGCTACCTTCGATGCCTACGAGAACATCATCGGTCTGTGTCTTGATGAGCGGGTCGACGCCCTTCTGGTGGCCGGCGACGTCTACGACGGGGCCGACCGCAGCCTCCGAGCGCAGTTGAAGTTCGTCGATGGTCTGGCGCGGCTGGACAAGGCCGGTATCCGGTCCTTTATCTGCCACGGCAACCACGACTCGCTGGACGGATGGGAGGCGAGGCTGGATTTGCCGGGTGGTTGTGTTCGATTCGGCCCTGAAGTGGAAGCCGAACCGGTGTTCCCCGGTGAGCCGGAACGGGCTGCGGTATACGGAATTAGTTACCCGCGCCGGGAAGTCCGGGAGAACCTGTCGCTGCGCTTTCGCGGGGCGGCATCCTCAGGCGCTTTCAACATCGGGCTGCTCCACGCAAACGTCGGGGGCAACCCCAACCACGAGTCCTACGCCCCCTGTACCGTCGCTGACCTCGAAGACGCCGGCATGGACTACTGGGCTTTGGGCCACGTCCATACCCGCCAAACTCTCCGCGAGCAGGGGCCGGCCATCGTCTACCCCGGCAATCCTCAGGGCCGCCATCCCAACGAAACGGGCGCGCGGGGCGTCTACCTGGTGGAAGTGGACGACTACGGCGCAGTACGGCTGGACTTCCGGGCGGTTGACGTAGTGCGGTGGGAAGCCCTGTCGTTGGACATTTCAGGGCTGGGCGGCGAGCATGAACTGCTGAACGAAATCAACAGCCTTGCCGACTCCGCCCTCGAAGCAGCCGGTGGGCGTCCGGTAATGGCGCGGCTGGCGCTTACCGGACGGGGGCAGCTGCACCGGTGGCTCCGCCGCGCCGATACCGCGGCAACTATATTGGAGCAGCTTAACGATCGCTGCGCCAATGCCCATACCTGGCTGTGGTGCGAGCGGTTTCAGGTAGGCACCGCGTCGCCGGTAGACCGAGAGCAGGCGGCGCGGCGTGAGGATTTCGCCGGCGACCTGGCCCGCCTCGGCGGCGAACTGCGGGAAAACCCCGGCGCCCTGGCAGAACTGCGGGAGTCGCTGCGGGCATTGTATGTGAACTCCAACGCCGCCCCGTATCTGCGGAACTACTTGCCGTCGGACGAAGAACTCGCGGAACTGCTGTCCGCCGCCGAGGACGAGTGCCTGGCCTCGCTTGTGAACGAAGAGGACGAAGCGTGAGGATAGAAGAGCTGTATCTGGACGGCTTCGGCCACTTCCACCAGCGGAGCATCGGTCTTGTTTCTGGGCCGGTCACGGTCTTCTACGGCCCCAACGAAGCGGGCAAAAGCACCTTGCTGGCCTTCATCCGGGCGATTCTGTTCGGCTTTCCGTCCAGATTCAACAGTCACCACCCGCCGCTGGCGGGGGGGCGGCACGGCGGGCGGATTACGCTGTCCGACAGCGTCGGGGCCATTTACGGTGTGGAGAGGTACGCTGGAGCGCGCGGCGGACTGAACGTCGCCACCCCGGAGGGCCCGGCATCCAACGCCGAAGCCGTCTTGCAGCGGCTTACCGGCAATGCCACCCCCGACCTGTTCCGAAACGTGTTCGCCTTCAGCTTGGATGAACTGCAAGCAGCAGCTTCACTCAACGATTCCAGCGGGACCATATACAGCGCCGGACAGGGCGCGCCCGGATTGCCGGCGCTGATGAAGTCATTAAGCGACCACAAGGGCCAAATCTACCTGAGCCGGGGCAACAATCAGGAAGTTCCCAGGCTCCTGAACACACTGAGAGACATTGACGCGCAACTAAGAGTCATCGAAGGCAACGCCGTCCGTTATGGGGCAATCACCGCCCGCAAGTCCGAGATTGACTCGGCGTTGCAGGCTGGAGATGCCGAGCTTTCGGTTTTGACCGCCCGTCTCCACGAGATCGAGAGCCTTATCGCCGGCTGGGATGACTGGTTGGCGTTGTCCAACTGCGAAACCCAGCTACAGGATGTGCCCCGGTACGTGGACTTTCCGGAGAATCCCGTTCCGCGATTGGAGAACTTGGAGGCCCAGATACGGCAGGCCTGCGAAGACCGGGACGAAGCCGCCGAGCAACTACGGCGGGCTGAGGAAGCATCAGAAGTCGACATACCCGGCGAGAATCTGCTGGATGACGCGGGCAGCATTGAAGCCATCCGCCGCGCCCGCGGCAGCTTCGACAACTCTGTACGCGACCTGCCGGAACGCCGGGCCGAACTGCGGGGAATGGAAGCCGGCTTCGCCAAAAACCTGGCCGATTTGGGACATGGCTGGGGCGAAACGGAACTGCAATCCTTTGACACTTCGCTGGTAGTCCGCAATCAGTTAGAACGCTGGAAAAAGCGGACAACCGAAAGCAGCGAACGCGCCAAGCAGGCGCAGTTTCAACTGGACCAGGAACGGCGGACGCTTCTGGACCATGAGTCGGAAACACAGGAAGCGCGTGAAAAGCTGCCGTCAGAACCACCGCCGCTGGACGCCGCCGCGTTGACGGAACGTCAGGACGGACTGCGCGCCGCAAGAGGGCAGTTGGGCGAGTACGAGCGGCAACGCCAAAACCACGAAAACCTGCGCGGCCAGCTCAATGCCCTGAGCGCAAGCCGGGAAACGCAAGAAAGGGCTTCTGGGCGGCCCAACGTCCCGCTGCTCATTCTGATGGGACTGGCCGGGGTAGTCCTCATCATAGCTGGGCTAATGGTTGGCGGGAGAGCGTTGCCGTTGGGTATCGCCGGCGGGTTGGTCTTGCTGGCCGCGGCCGCCGGCCTCTGGTATATGGGAAGGCCATCGCCATCCGCTCCCCCGTCGCCAATGGCATCCGCGCTTGGCCGTCAGAATGCCGAGACGGAGACGGCAGAGGAGACAGCCCGCCTTTCGCTGCTGGAATCGGCGGCGGCTCTGGGCCTTGACGGACAGCCCACCACGGCCGCGCTGGAGTCGGCGGACGCGCACTTGGAATCGGCCCGAAACGCGCTGGATGCCTGGAACGCCGCCAACGCGCGGGTCGAAGAATCGGCCCGGTGGGAGAAGTTACAAAAACAGCGTCTCGAAGAAGCCGTTAGAGAGCAAGAAGCGGCTAAGGTGTCCGCACAGGAGGCGCAACAGGAATGGCGGCAATGGCTCCGGGAGCGTGAGCTGGATGAGACTTTAACGGTGGACACAATGACCACGTTTCTGGCCCGCGTCGAGGCGGCCCGCACCTCTCTGGCGGAGGCCAGCCGGATGCGTGACCGCGTGGCGGCTATCGAGCATGACATCGAAGAGTTCCGCGAGCAGGTGGAGCCGCTGTCCATTAACCACGGCATCCCGCTGGATCCTGAAGACCGCCGCCAACTGGCGGACGCGGCCGACGGCCTCATCAAGAGGTTGGAAGAAGCCCGGGACTGTCACGCCATCCGTCAGCGCGCCAAAGAGCAGAAGGAAGAAATCCAAAGGCTGCTGGACCGGCAGGAGCAGCGATTGCAGTTGGTGGAGCAAGAACTCGCTGCCCTGCTGGGGGTGGGCGGTGCGGATGACCCCGAAGTGTTCCGCCTGAGAGCGCGCCAGCACGAGGAACGGTTGAATCTGGAACGGGAGCGAGGGGAACGTATCCGCAGCCTCGAGCGTCTTAGCGGCCCCGGCGACCGTTTGGACGCTTTTCGTGAGTCGCTGGCGGCTTCCGACCGAAACGGGCTCGACCAGGAATCGGGCCACCTGTCGGAGCGGCTCGCGGAGGTGGACTCACGCCGCAACTCCCAGCGGGAAGAGCGGGGCGGCATCGACAACGAGTTGGCCCAACTGATGGGCGAGGAGGAATCTTCCCGCTTGCGCATCCACCGCAATACGCTGCTGGAACAACTACAAGAACACGCCCGCGAGTGGTCACGGCTTACCCTGGCCGAGGCGCTGCTGGAAAAGACGCGTCAGAAATTCGAGCGGGAGCGCCAGCCCAGCGTCATCCAGCACGCCCAGGGATACTTTTCCAACATCACCGGCCAGCGGTATAGCCGGCTATACGCGCCCATTGGTGAGCAGTCGATAACTGTGACGGACTTCACCGGCGCCAGCAAGCAGCCCGCTGAACTGAGTCGCGGCACTCGCGAGCAACTCTATCTGGCGCTGCGGTTTGGCCTGATCCGGGAGTTCGGCGACCACTCCGAGCGTCTGCCGGTCGTCGTCGACGAGGCGTTGGTCAATTTCGACCCCGGGCGTGCTCGCTTGGCCGCCGAATCGTTTGCCAAGCTTTCCCAGACCAACCAGGTACTGGTCTTTACCTGCCATCCAGCCACCGCGGACATGTTCGCCGAAGCCGCCGGAGCGCAGGTAGTGGACATCAGCCTGGGCAGTTAGACGGACAAGAGTCTACAAGTATCTTCCAGGGCCTTTCGGTTGCCGCCGTCTCCACTCACACTGAGCGAAGTCGAAGGGCCGTCTTCAGTGAAGCGTGTCCTCCGACTCCTCTCCGCTCAGGATGAGCGGGGGTTGTGCGCAATCGACTATCAACGGTGAACACTGAGAGTGCCTGAAGTAGCCGCCGCTTTGCGTTGTTGGCAAGGTTGAGGCATGTTACCATAATATCCAGATGGACCAATCAACTACTCGCAATTTCTGCATTATTGCCCACATCGACCACGGCAAGTCCACGTTAGCTGACCGTTTCCTTGAAATCACCGGCACGGTCAAGCCCCAGGACATGCGGGACCAGTTCCTCGACCAGATGGACCTGGAGCGGGAGAGGGGCATTACGATCAAGGGTAAAGCCGTCAGCATGGTCCACCGGGCCCCCGACGGTGTCGACTACCGCATCAACCTGATCGACACCCCTGGTCACGTCGACTTCAGCTACGAGGTCTCCAGGGCGCTGGCCGCCGCGGAAGGCGCGCTACTGGTGGTGGACGCCAGCCAGGGTATCGAGGCTCAAACGATCGCCAACACCTTGCTGGCGATGGAATACGACCTGTTGCTGATCCCCGTGGTCAACAAAGTTGACCTCCCCCAGGCCGAACCCCAGCGCGTATCCGCTGAGCTTCAGCAGGTGTTTGGCTTCCGGGAAGACGAAATCCTGTTCGTCTCCGCCAAAGAAGGGACCGGCGCAGGCGAAGTCCTTGACGAGATAGTAAAACGGGTCCCGCCGCCCTCGGGCGAGGTCAAGTCGTCCCTGAGGGCATTGGTGTTCGACTCTTCTTATAACTCGTACAAAGGCATCATCGCCCATATCCGCGTGGAAGACGGGGAGGTGACTTCCGGCCAACGGTTGCAGGTCATGTCGTCTGGAAGGGTGGCGGAAATCATGGAAGTGGGCACATTCAGTCCCGCTCCCACGCCGGTCCGGTCCCTGGGCACCGGCCAGGTTGGTTACGTGGCTACGGGTTTCAAGGACGTCCGCGAGTGCAGCGTCGGAGACACCTTGACCGACGCCGCAGGCCCCGCCAAGGACCCTCTGCCCGGCTACGTTCCCCTGAAGTCCATGGTATTTGCCGGCTTGTACGCCTCCGACGGTGAGGATTTCACGAGGCTGCGCGCCGCGCTGGAGAAGCTGCAACTCAATGACGCCTCACTGACTATGGAACCGGAAAGCAGTTCGGCTTTGGGGTTCGGCTTCCGCTGCGGATTCTTGGGGTTGATGCACCTCGACATCGTACAAGAGCGGCTGGAACGGGAATATGGACTGGACCTAATCGTCACCGCACCTAGCGTCGCTTATCAGGTCTTGACCACCAAGAACGAAACCATCGTGGTTGACAGTCCGGCTAAGCTCCCGCCTCCAAACGAGACCAGTCAGATAAGGGAGCCCGTGTTGGGCCTGACCATCGTCGTGCCCAACCGGTTTGTCGGCCCCATCATGGAGCTGATGCACACCCGCGGCGCCGAGTTCAAGAGGATGGAGTACATCCAGGGTCTGGCGCAGCAGCGGGAAGGCCAGCAACGCGACTCCGACCAGGCGCGCGTCGTCATGGAATACAAGATGCCCTTGGTCGAGTTGTTGGCCGACTTCTACAATCAGCTGAAGTCGCGGACCCAGGGGTACGCTTCGTTGGACTATTCCCTGGACGGATACGAGGCGGCTCCCCTCGTGAAGGTGGACATCCTCATCAACCAGCAGCCGGTGGAAGCCCTGTCGATGATCGTTCACCGGGACCGGGCCGCTGCCCACGGCCGGGCCGTTGCCCAGCGGCTACGTGAGGCGATCCCCCGCCAGCTATTCGAGGTGCCGATACAGGCTGCTATCGGAGGGCGTATCATCGCCCGCGAGACGGTGCGCGCCCTGCGCAAAGACGTGCTGGCCAAGTGCTACGGCGGCGATATCACCCGCAAGCGCAAGCTGCTGGAGAAGCAAAAAGAGGGCAAACGCAGGTTGAAGATGGTCGGTAAGGTCGAGATGCCCCAGGAAGCTTTCCTGACCTTGCTCAAGATCGGCAGCGAGGAGTAGCTACATCCCCAGGGTGTCCCGAAGCTCCCTGATCTGAACCAGGTGCTCTCCCCAATGACGGGCAAAAACCCCATCCAACAACGCGGCTGCCGTCCGTTGGTCTTCCCGGTCGTAGCTCCTCAGGTGGGCCAGCGCGGTTTTCTGGGTTAAGTCCTGGTCGCTGGCGCCCCCCAACGCTGATTCGATTCCGCTGAAAAGCTCGGCGATATCTTCCAGAATGGTTTCGATGTCGTTGATCTGACGCTCCGGAGTCACGTTGGTCCCGTCAGCCCAGACTTCGTACTCGGTCAGTTCGCCGGACAGGATACCCTGAAGCACCGTATGGACTCCGCCTGCCGGGGTGTCGAGTAGATGGTACACAACCTCCCTGACAGACCATACGGACGAGTCGGGTTTCCAATCGAGACAATAGTCCATCCCATCCAGCAGACCCAACAGTTCAGATTGGATCCCCCGTGCTAGTTCTAGCTGAGAGTCCCTTTCGGTAGTCAAAACCTCTCCGTTGACCGTACCTGACGACTACGGCCGAATGACCATCAGGAACAGAATTATCATCGGTAGCAGGGTGGCGATCCCTCCGAAAATGGCCCACAACCGGCTGGTCCTCCGGTACGCCGGGTCCACGACTCCCCTGGACACCCCTTCCCTTGCCAGTTGCAGCATTTTCCGTTCCAGTGGTATCAACACCGCCAGCCAGATGATTGCCGTGACGACAAGCATGACGAAGGATGCGCCCAGCCAAGGCTCTTGGAACCGATGCCATCCAGTCTGGGATACGATCAGGATTCCCGTCGCCATCAACATGACAAGTCCCGGACCTGTGAAGAAGCAATCAGACAGAACAACCAGCCGGGAAGTAACGGCCATGGCTTCCAGGCTACCTGACCGGTCGGCGCGCGTCTTCCAAAAGGCAACCGTTATGAGGTTTCCCAGGTACACAACCGCGGCGACCACGTGGATTGCGATTAGGACCCTGAGCATCTTTCTCCTTGCGAATGGCGGCGGTTAGGCTGAGTCGAAGCTGTCCAGCAGCGCCCTGACCGACTCCCGGGTGTCTTCCCTGGCCAGCCCGAATCCCAGGGACGCTTTCAATAGGCCCAGCGGAGTCCCTCCGTCATACCTGGTCCCTTGAAACTCGTAGGCGTAAATATCTGTGTCGTCCAGCAAGATTGAAAGACCGTCGGTAAGCTGAATCTCCCCCTTGGCGCCGGGGGGTGTGCGCCTAAGACAGTCAAAAATTTCAGCCGGCAGGATGTAGCGCCCCACGATGGCCAGGTTGGAAGGGGCGTCTTCCCTGGCTGGTTTCTCCACCAGGGACTTTATGCGGTGTACCCGGCCGGAGACCCGGGCGGCCTCCACCACTCCGTAGTTTTGGACCATTTCCCAGGGCACTGGTTCCACGGAGACGACCCCGCCCCCATGTTCCTCTTGCACATCGAGCATTTGGGAAAGCACGCCGGGGATGTTGTCCACAATGTCGTCGGGGAGGATTACGGCGAAAGGCTCGCCGCCGACGGCTTCTTCAGCGGTGAGGACCGCATGGCCCAAGCCAAGGGGTTGCTCCTGAATCACGAAGGAGACGTCGGCCAAATTGGATGCTGCCCGTACCTTTTCCGCCATGTCAGCCGCCCCTGTGTCCAGAAGGTGACGTTCCAGTGACTCTTGCGGCTGGAAGTACGAGGCAATGGACTCCTTGCCCCTCGCCGTGACGATTACGACCCGTTCAAACCCAGCCTCGGCAGCCTCTTCAACTACGTACTGGAGCATGGGCTTGTCCAGAATCGGCATCAGTTCCTTGGGGACCGACTTGGTAATGGGCAGGAACCGGGTGCCCAGGCCAGCGGCGGGGATCACGGCGGTCCGAATCGTCATGCGTCACTCCTAATTCGCAACAATTTTATCATCGGTGCCGTAGCGTAACAACGAACGGTTCCCGCCTGGGCGGGGTCAATCAATTGTTGGCTGAATTCCACGTTGCCGTCACTCCCCCGAAAGCGGGAATGACGGGACAATAGCTGGTGGCCAGTGGTTAGTGGGAACCGGCCCCTGACCACTGGCCACCGGATACCAGCCACCGGCGACTGACTATTTGACATGGTACAACCCCTGCTCTACCATGATATTGAGGCCGCGCTAGACGGGGAGCTAGCGGTGCCCTGTACTCGCAATCCGCTATAGCGGGGTTGAATGCCTCCCCCAGGCGGGGCCAATGGGCCTATATTCCGGGTTGATGATATTGATGGTTGGGTCCCACGCGGCGTAGCCTTGTGAACCCCGCCAGGCCGGAAGGAGCAACGGTAAGCAGGACCCTACGAGTGCCGTGGGAGCGCCTGACCTGAGTCATCGCCCGGGACAAGTCCAGTGGTTGTTGTCAAAGGGAGGTGCGCGGTCTCTAAGCTCTCCACAAATGGTCACGGCGCGACGGTGCGTGCTCTGGCCTCAGAACCTTCCATCGGGGCCAGGCATAGGGCGCGAAAAGCGCTGGGACAACACTTCCTCACCGATGGGCGAATTCTCAACCGCATTGTCGCCGCAGCGGAATTATCCCCAGAAGACCTGGTTGTTGAGATTGGACCGGGGCGGGGCTCGCTCACTCGGAGGCTAGTCCAGAAGGCAGGACGAGTGGTTGCCGTTGAGATGGATGAAGCCCTCGCCGCCGGACTGCCGCAACTGCTTGGCAACCCTCCGAATTTGACCACGCTCCACGGCGATGCCAGGACAATAGACCTCATCCCCGTCATCGGCCCCGATGCGCCGTTCAAGGTTGTAGCCAATCTGCCCTATTATGCCGCCAACCCCATTATCCGGAGATTCCTGGAGTCGGGACCCGGGCCGGAGACCATGGTCGTGATGGTGCAGCGGGAAGTAGCCCAGTCCATGCTGGCCCAGCCGGGAAAGATGAGCATCCTATCCGTGGCCACCCAGTTCTATGCCGTTCCCCGTTTTGTTTGCAATGTTCCCCCAAGAGCATTCCGGCCTCCCCCCAAGGTCACCTCTACGGTGGTTAAGCTGGACCTGCGCTCAAGCCACGCACTGGAATTGGACGATCCACAGCCTTTTTTCGCGCTGGTAAGAGCCGGATTCGCGGCCCCGCGCAAACAACTGCGCAACTCCCTTAGCCAGGGGCTTGGGGCTCCTCCTGGGCAAGTGGGAACGCTATTGGAAGACGTCGCGGTCGACGGCACACGAAGGCCGGAGACTCTAAGTATCGAGGAATGGGGCAGGGTGTACGACGGTTGGGAGCGGAGGGCCCAGGTTGATCGTAACCGCGCCGGCTAAGATCAACCTCACCCTGGAGATTCTGGGGCGGCGAGCCGATGGGTTTCATGAAGTCAAGACTGTTCTCCAGACCATCGATCTCCAAGACCAACTGGAGATCGAGACCGCCCCTGCCCTTAACGTGGAGTGCGACGATCCTTCTCTATCGGGCGAGAACAATTTGGTATGGCGGGCCGCGTCTGACCTGGCCGCCCACGCGGGTACCGAGCCCGGAGCGCGCATCTTTCTCCGCAAGTCTATTCCGGTGGGGATGGGGCTGGGCGGCGGGAGCAGCGACGCGGCGGCTGCGCTGCTATCGCTCAACGAATTATGGGGTTTGGGACTGAATGTTGACGAGCTTGCCGGGCTGGCGGCAGGCATTGGGTCCGACGTTGCCTTCTTCCTTTGGGGAGGTACGGCCCTCGCTTCGGGCAGAGGAGAAATCATAGAACCCGCACCCTCTTTCCCGCCCATGCTTTTAACCCTGGTGTGCCCGACGGAGACTATTCCCGAGAAGACGAGAAAAGTCTACTCCCAGGTAACACCCGGCCAATACAGTGACGGCGCGCGCACCGGCGAGTTTCTGGAAATCCTAAAAGCCGGGCAATTCGTATCAGACATGGTGAGTAACGGACTGGATGAATTGTGCTTCAGGGTATTTCCAGGCCTGGAGGAACTAAGGCATCAATTGTCCGATTTGGCGGCCTCCAAGCCCGTGGTTTCTGGCGCAGGGCCGGCGATGTTTTGCTTACCCACCAACGAAGATGAGCATCAAAGCATAGCAAATACCTTGAAACCGCGGGGATTCCAGGTATACCGTGTACGGACGGTCGGCCCCAAGACCGGTGAAACAGAGCAATATCGGGCCGGCGGACCTTGATTTAACAGTTACCAGGGCTTGGTTTAACAATTACCTGGGGAGGTAGGCAGGAGTCCTCATGGTCATACCGGGAATCATAGGCATCGGCATGGACCCCATCCTGATCAATGCCGGGCCGTTCATCATATCCTGGCACGGGCTGTTCACATTCATTGCCGTCGCAACCGCGGTGGTGTTGACCGTCTACTGGGGCAAAAAAGAAGGCATGTCAGCCGACGCCGTCTATTCCGTTTCCCTGTGGTGCATCATCGGCGGGATCGTGGGGGCACGGGTGGTCCATATCATCGATTTCTGGGGAGAAATCTACCAGCACGATCCGGTTAGACTCCTGTATGTGTGGGAAGGCGGGATCGCCATCTACGGGGCGATCCTGGGCGGGTTCATCGGCGGCGCGATCTATATCACCTTCAGGAACTCCGCCTGGTTCCTTGGCGTCTGGGGACGATATTTCAGGTTCATGGGCGAGCCGGAACGGGCCCCGTTGCCCGGTGTCGGCCACCTGGCGGACGTAGCGGCGCCCGCCCTGCTCATCGCGATGGCCATAGGCCGCCTGGGCGACGTCATCAACGGCGAACACTTCGCCAAGGCCTCAGACCTGCCTTGGGCGTTCGTCTACACCAACCCCAACAGCCCAGGATACCTACAACCCGCGTCTCACCCGGCGGTCCTATACGAGTTGTTGTTCGACCTAATCCTGGTGGCCATCATCTGGCCGTTCCGTCACCGTTTGAGGCCCCACGGGATGTTCTTCGTCATGTACGGCGCGCTGTACTCAGTGGGGAGATTCTTCTTGAGCTTCCTGCGCGTGGAGGCCAACCAGTACTTCGGGATACTGAACCAGGCGCAAGTGTTGGCGCTATTGGTGATCTTGGTGGCTATCCCGCTTCTGGTGTACAAGGCCCAGTTCGTGCGGCCCACATCGGCGCCGTAGCAGAGGACAGGAGTTGCCGGGCAGGGATAAATCCGGCGACATGGAGATCAGGAAGCCCGGAAGTCCAGAACGCGCAGCGCCTTGGCCCCGGGACCCTGCCGGTGATCGTCAATGACCGTGTAGACGAGGTCCACAGCGCCGGTCCCGGCAACCCAATCGTGGCCCAGGTTGAACCCAAGCGCGGTCCACATTCTTCCCACGCCGCCAACGGTCAGCGCGAAGTGCTGACCGTTGGGCCCCATCATGCGCAACCCCCCCACATCCAGCCCGCGGCTCAAGAACTTTGGCGCCCGGTTGCCCTGGCCATAGGGTTGAAGCTCGGCTAGCCAATGGAGTAGGTCGTTGTTCAACTCGTCCAGGTCTATTTCCGCGTCGATTATCAGCTCGTGGCGTGTGTCGAGGGAATCCAGGGCCGACCCGGCATAGGCTAGTAAAGCTTCGGTTACCTCGGGAAGCCTATCTCTTGGCACCGTAAATCCCGCTGCTTGGGCGTGACCCCCGTAACGGACCATAATCTCCTGGAAGGTCGCAAAGGCTTCAACAAGGTTGAACCCCGGGATACTTCGGGCGCTGGCCACCAGGTTGTCTCCCTGGGTGGACATCACCACGGCGGGACGGTTATATGTTTCCGCCAATCGTCCTGCCACGATACCAGCGACCCCGCCGTCGATTCTGGGGTCTTCCACTATAAGAATCGGCGGCGCGCCCCTTGCCCAGTGGGCTGAGACCTGTTCCCGGGCGATGTTATAGGCCTCTTCGGTAACAGACCGCCGCGTCCAGTTCTGTTCCTCAAGTTGGTTGGCCAACCGCTCGGCCTCAGCGTCGGACCGGGTGGTGAGCAGCATGTAGCTGTCCATGGCGTGGCCCATTCTACCGGGAGAGTTGATCCGTGGAGCCAACTGGAACGACACTGTCTCAGTATCCAGTTGATTCGGGTCCACACCGGCGCGTCTGTACAGGGCTCGCAGGCCGGGACGTTCGGTCCGGCCCAGGGCGGCCAGCCCCTCCTTGACGATAAAACGGTTCTCGTCTACCAGCGGCACCAGGTCGGCGATGGTCCCAAGGGCGGCCAACTCCAGCAGCCCCGGTCCCCACGGCTGCCCGTAGAACTCGTAGAGGCCCTGCATCAGCTTGAACGCAAGCCCAGCGCCGCAGAGTTCATAGAAGGGGTAAGTGCCTCCGGGAAGTTTGGGGTTGAGGACGGCGGCGGCGTTGGGCACTTCGTCTTGCGGCAAGTGATGGTCTGTGATGATCACGTCAACACTCATGCCGCGGGCGTGGGCCACCTCCTCCACCGACGTGATGCCACAGTCAACCGTTACTATGAGACTGGCGCCGTAGCCAACCAGTTGATCGATCGCGTCGTTGGAGAGTCCGTGACCCTCATCGGACCGGCGGGGAAGGTATGGAGACACCTTGACGCCTAGTAATGTCAGGCCCTCGGAGATGATGGCCGTGCCGGTGACGCCGTCAACGTCGAAGTCCCCGAATACGCCTACGGTTTCCTTCCGTTGAACAGCCTGGTACAGCCTGCCCACGGCGCGGTCCATCCCGGACATTCGCTGTGGATCGTATGGGAGCTGATGGGGAGGTTCTAGGAAGAAGCGGAGCTTTTCAGCGGTGTCGATCCCGCGCCGGGCTAACAGCTCGGCGATAGGCCGGGGGACGTCCGCAGGCAGGTCTCCCGTATTCACGGGCTGCGGCAGCACCCACTCTTTCGGTGGAGCGTCTGTCATAGGGGGAAGCCAGTCAAGCGGGTCAGGCCTCTAGCCCCGGATGGGCGATCACCAATACGGAGTTGTGGCCTCCAAATCCGAAGGAATTGCTCATGCAGACCTGGACCGGTTGCGCACGCGCCTGGTTGGGAATGTAGTCCAGGTCACATTCCGGGTCCGGTTCCCGCAGGTTGATGGTTGGCGGCAGTGCGCTGTTTTGCAACGCCTGAACGCAGATCGCGGCCTCCAGGGCTCCGCCGGCTCCGAGAAGGTGGCCAGTCATCGACTTGGTGGAGCTAATGGGAATGCGGTAGGCTTCCTCGCCGAGCGCGAGCTTGATAGCTTTGGTTTCTTGCCGGTCGTTCAAGGGAGTGGAGGTGCCGTGTGCATTGACGTAATCCACTTGTGATGGGTCTAGGTCCGCCGACTGCAGGGCCAGCAGCATGGCGCGGGCCGCGCTCTGACCGGTGGGGCCGGGTTCTGTGAGGTGGTGCGCGTCCGACGTGGCTCCATAGCCGCGCAGTTCCGCCAGTGGGGTTGCACCCCTGCCCTCGGCGCTCCGCTGACTTTCCAGCACCAAGACCGCCGCCCCCTCGGCTATGACAAACCCATCCCGATGAACGTCGAAGGGGCGGCTCGCCTGCCCGGGTGGCTCATTCGACCGGGAGAGGGCCCGCATGGAGTTGAACCCGGCGACCGCGATAGGTGACACCGGGGCCTCGCTGCCTCCCGCGAGGACCACGTCTTCCTGGCCGCGGCGCACCATTTCCCAGCCCTGGCCCAGGGCGTCTGCGCCGCTGGAGCAGGAGGACACCAGGCAGTAGTTGGCGCCCATTGCTCCGGTGACCATGGAGACCTGTGCGGATGCCATGTCGGCCAGCATCATGGGAATAAGGAAGGGGCTGACTCTCTTGGGTCCGCGCTGGCTCAATACCTCGTGCTGCTGCGAGAGGGTGATGATCCCGCCGATCCCGCTTCCTATGATGACGCCTACTCGAAAGGGGTCCTTGGTCCGAGGGTCCAGTCCCGCCTGGGTACAGGCCTCCTGGGCAGCCACGGCGGCAAGTTGGGCAAAGCGGTCCATCCGGCGGGCTTCTTTGCGCTCCAGATGGCTTTCTGGGTCGAATCCCTTTACTTCCCCCGCGATTCGCGTATCGAAGCCATCGGTGTCGAAGGCGGTAATATAGTCGATCCCCGACTTGCCTTGGGTTAGCTGGTCCCAGGTAGAACCGACGTCCAGCCCCAGGGGGCTGACGATGCCGATACCAGTGATGAACACACGTTGAAGCTCGCTCATATTATTCCCAGCGCCAAGTAAACATAACAAGATGGACGAAGAGGGTCACCCTTCGTCCATCTATCATTTCATGGTTTAGCGCCACACCGCCCTCCATCCCCGGCCGCTTGGTTGGTCTCCTGCGATTAGTCTCTTGCGACCCTTCCTCGTTGGGACTCTGTGACGACCCGGTTCAGCGTCTCACTAAGCTCGTTTATGCGTCCCGAGATATTGGCCGCCAGTTCTCGCTTACTCTCGTCGATGGGGCCGGACAGCCTGTTCAGCGATTCGGTAAGTTCGGTGATGCTCTGGCCGATGTTGTCGACCACTTCCCGCCTGGCGTTGGCCAGGGGCTGGGACACGGAGCGGAGCGTTTCCACCAATTCTCCGACTCTGACGGCCATGGTGTCGGCGAATTCCGAGCCGTGCATCGACACAGGGTCCGACCAGCCGCGGAGGTTGTCTATGGCCTCGGCCAACCTGGCGCTGATGGAGTCTCCCAGGTCTCTGCTCGTGGCGGCCAACCGTAGCCGGTATGTTCGGAGAATGCGGAAGATCCGCTGGTACAGGTCGTCGATCGGCGTCAGTCTGGCGGAGTACCGCTCGAAGAGCTCACGGGTCTCCTCCATGCTCCAGCGTTCGTCAAAGTGGACGAACTGGCGGCCGGTGTACAGGTGATAGGGCCGCATCTCGCCTTCTTGCAGGATCTCGCCGTTGGCGTTCAAGGGGGTCAGGCTGTCCCAGTTGGACGTTGCCGGTAGGGGAGTCAGGAAGTTAACGGTCTGGTAATTGCTGATTTCCGTCACCCAGTCCGCAAGCTCCATAATGCTCTGTTCAGTGTCGTAGGGAAGTCCGATGATGGTCATAGCCACCACCGAGAAACCCATCTGGTTCATACTGATGAGGTCTGAGTGAACTTGACCGGGTTCCTGCCGTTTTTTAACCAGTTGAAGGTTTTCCGCGTTGTCGGATTCCACGCCAACGTAGGCCATCTTGATATTGGCGTCGGTCATCGCCTTGGCCAACTCTGGGTCCTGGCCTATCTCCGCCCGGGCCTGGCAGATCAGGTACATGTCTTTGGTGTGGTCCTTCCAGGCCTTGAGCCGTTCCAGCCGTTCATTCCTGAACTTGGTTGCCCGCAGCGGGGGCGGGTGCAGGTCATCGGAAATGAAGGTCTGCAATGTGCCATTTCGCGAGGAGTGGATCAGGCCGTCCTCCGCCAATTGCCGAAGCTGGGCGAGGCGTTTGATTTCCGTCTCCCTGTTCACCAACCGGTAACCCAAGAATTGTTGGATCACCTGGCAGTAGGTGCAACTTTCGGTGCATCCCCGCACCGTCTCAATGACCCCTCCCGCCATGGGATTCGAGGAGTTCAAGTCCTTGATGGAGCGAAAGTCGGGCAACTCCACGAAGTCTGGAGCGACGAGACCCTGCCGCCGAGTCTGGACCACGTGGCCGTCTTTCCGGTAGGAAATCCCGGGCACCTTGTTCAGGTATTGGTCCCGCGCATCGCCCTTGTAGGTGAGGAGCACATCGCATAGCTGTCCGACGATATCCTCGCCTTCACGTTGCACGATCACGTCGAAGTTACCGTAGTCGAAGGCTTCCTCGGTCAACGGACTCATCTGGGGTCCGCCGCCGATGGTTATCAACTCCGGATGGTATTGCTTGGCCTGGCGGGCGACCTGATAACCCCTGGGCGCTTCGTTAATCAACGCCGTGACCATGAGGATGTCCACGCCGTCCAAGTCCTTCTCGGGGTCGATCAGACCGGAGCGGTCTTCGAACCATATCTCCCGCTCGTAGAGGTAAGGCCCTTGCCATTGGGCCAGAGCGCCGGACAGGAAGAGCATTCCCTGCCGGGGGATGGCGATATATTCGAAGTTCCGCCGGCTGATGCTGGCTGCACCAACATCACCCGTTTGATTCTAGACATGGTAGCTCCTATTACGTGGCGGGACGTATCGTTGTCTCAGAGGAGATCTGCGGCGGCGCTTGTTGGCTTGGGAGGCGATGGTATCGTCTCTGCCTGGCACTCAAAAGAAGATGGATGGGAAATGTCTACTTGCGAATCATAGTGAATTATACCGCAAGGGCGTGTTTAATAATACACAATTTTTTACCAACGTTAAAGTTGATTCAAGACCGCCGATAAAATCAACCCCGGAAATGGGGAATAATCTCCTTCGCGATAGTCTGTAGGTGCCGCTCCCGGTCTGCCCTATCACAGGCTACGCTAAAGATGATGTGACGCGCTCCGGCGTCGATATATTCCTGTAGCCGCGCGATACAAGCTTCTACAGGTCCCAGCAGGCAATAGCGGTGCACTATTTCCGAGAACCCGCCGCTTCGCAGATAACGGCCCCCGAGGGCCCGGGTGGCGACCTCCGCGGCTTTTTCCACCGAATCGTATATGGAAATGTAGGGAAAGTAGGCCCAATGGAAGTCTTCCATGTTCCGGCCATTTTCCCTCGCAATCCCGTTGATCTTCTCCACGCTATCCCGGTACCTGTCCGGGTCATAGAAGTAGGGCATCCAACCGTCGCCCAGGACGGCTGCGCGGGTCATCGCCGCATCGCGTCTTCCCGACACCCAGACCGGTGGGTGGGGCTGTTGGGTTGGCTTGGGCAAGATCGTAACGTCGTTTAACTGGAAATGGCGTCCCTGGTACGCCACATGCTCTTCAGTCCACAGTTTTCGCAGAGCTTCCAGGCATTCGTTGGTTCGGCGCCCCCGCTGGTTCACCTTGAGGCCCGCGGCTTCGAACTCCACCGGGTACTCCCCGCCGACCCCTATTCCCAGGGTCAACCGCCCTCCGGAGGCTATGTCCAGGGTCGTGGTCAGCTTGGCCAGTACGGTAGGGTGGTAGAAGGGGACAAGCACGATCGACGACACGACCCGTATCCGCTCTGTGGCTCCCGCCGCAACGGCGAGCAAGGGAAGGGCCGCATGGGTCGGGCCGGGGGGATTGCCCCGCATGTAGTGTTCGCCGGACGAGAGGTAATCGTAGCCCAGTTCTTCCAATTGCCGGGCCTGGCGGGCCGTGTCGGCGGCTCCGGCGGTCAGACCCGCCCCGAACGTTAACGTGGGCTTATCCATTAAATTCTGGTCCTTTAACTCCTGGTCCTCGACCGGGAGAATCCCGCATTCGGATATCCACTATAGAAATTATCATAAACGAACCGGGTCCGGCCCGCTAGGGAAGCGCTCGCCTCTACCGGGTGATTCGAATCCCACGCTTGGCCATTCGATTGCGGGCGTCTACCCTTGCTTTGCTGCTTACCGATCTGTGCTTGGGCAGGAATTCAGGAATTCCCTACCGGGTAACGCTCCTGGGGCTGAAGAGCTGTGGGTCCCGCTTACAGAGACCTTTGAATAATCCCCTTTCCCTCCGGGAGAGGGTTAGGGTGAGGGCGTCCTCCGTATCTGGGCGCACTCTGGATTCTCGCTCTCGCGGGAGTCGCGGAAGGTTACGCAAAGGTCTCCTTACGCGGGAAAGACGGGATTGTGGGGACAACGGAATCGTGGGGATGACGGAAAATCGCCCCTATGACCAACTGGATGAAAAGCACTGGACCAGGGATGTAGGAATTCAGTGGTCAGTAAGTAGTGGCGGCCGGCGGGTCCACTCACTACTAACCACTAACCACTAACCACCGACCACTAACCACCGACCACTGACCACTGACCACTGACCACTGACCACTGACCACTGAAATGCGGGCCTTGACATGGGTCTGGGGGTCTGATATCTGTTGCTGCAAAATCGAGGTGAGATATTTGCTGGTACTCGTAACCGGCGCAACTGGTTTCGTTGGCCGCCGCGTCGTGGCGGAGCTTCTGGAGCATCACCACCAGGTGCGTTGTTACGTGCATACGCCTGGCCGGGAGCGGTTGTTTGACAACCGTTCGGTCGAGGTGCGTTACGGCGGCGTCTCCGATCCCGATGCGCTGGCCGAGGCTTTCCACGGCGTCGAGGCGGTTGTCCACCTGGTGGGCATCATTCGCCAAAGCCGGAGACGTACCTTCGATCTAGTCAACCGTCAAGGGACCGCCGACGTGGTTGGCGCGGCGAAGGCCAGCGGAGTGAAGCACCTGGTCCAACTGAGCGCCATAGGGGCGGGCGACGACCGGGAATACCCTTACCTGTTCAGCAAGTGGCGGGCAGAGCAGGAGGTAATCAACAGCGGCCTTCCTTACACCATATTGCGTTCCCCGATCATGTTCGGCGAAGGGGACGAGTTCCTGAACGCCCTGGCGGCTATGGTGAGGGTGTTCCCCCTGGTGCCGGTAGTCGGATCAGGTAGGAACCGTTTTCAACCCATCGCGGTGGAGGATGTAGGGCGCTGTGTGGCCTTGTCTCTGGACCGTGGCAGCCTGAGGGACCGCACGGTGGAGATTGGCGGCCCCGACCAGCTTACCTACAACCAGATCGTCGATGCCGTGGCTCGGACCATGGGGAAGCGGCGGCTGCGCCTACATGTGCCCGTTTGGATGATGTACCTCGCCGTTATGGGGATGCAGGTCGTCCAGCCCCGCCCACCTGTGACCACCGACCAGCTCAAGATGCTGGCTATCCGCAACGTCGCGGAACCCGGCGTAGTGGACCAGGAATTCGGCTTTACCCCAAAGAGCCTGGAAGGTAACATAGATTACATAAAATCGGTCGGCTTCATGGACGGAATCAGGATTAGCCTCGGGTCGATGCCTCCTAAGATCAGAGACCATTGACCGGCAGGGGTCATAACCGGCGGAGACCATCGACCGGGCGCCACTAGCCCTCTGACTCTCGCTGGTCGAGGCGTTTCCGTCGAGACGGGGCGCGGGATTGGGAACTATTGGACTATAGCAAGGCCGTGGATTTCCTGCTTTCTCTGGTCGACCACGAGCGGCCTGGGCCGAGAGGTTCGCGGCAAAAGGCGATTGAAGACCTCTCCCGGATGGAGTCCTTCCTCCGGAGACTTGGAGACCCTCACCGGCAGGTCCCGGCAATCCACGTCACCGGCACCAAGGGCAAAGGGAGCACTGCGGCAATGTGCGACGCGGTGCTCCATGCCGCTGGGTACCGCACCGGATTCTATTCCTCTCCCCACCTCCACAGCTTCACGGAAAGGGTCCGGCGAGATTGCCGCCCCATCGCCGAAGAGGAATTCGCCCGGCTCGTGGAGCGGCTATTGCCCTGTCAGCATTGGATGACCGAGGAGTCGGGACTGGGCCCGGTGACCCTTTTCGAGTATATGACCGGAATGGCGTTCCAATGCTTCGCCCAGAGCCAGGCCGATTTTCAGACAATCGAGGTTGGCCTGGGCGGGCGTTTGGACGCGACCAACGTGGTGATGCCTGAGGTCTCGGTCATAACGTCTATCAGCCTCGACCACACCGCCATCCTGGGAAATACGGTGGAGGAGATCGCCACCGATAAAGCGGGCATCATCAAACCCGGCGCGGCCGTGGTTGTCGGCCCCCAGTCTCGCGGTGCAATGAAACCCATACTCGCGGCTTGCGATACTCTCGGCATAACGCCCGTCCAGGTGGGTAAGGACGTTTCCTGGCAGTTGGAATCGGCCTCGATGGACGGCCAACGCTTCTCGGTCCAGACCCGGTTGGGAGAGTATGGGCTCACGACACCGCTGCTGGGTAAACACCAACTGGAAAATGCGGCGACTTCATTGGTAGCCCTGGAATGCCTGCGGGAACGAGGATTCGCGATTTCCGAGCAGGCTATCCAAGATGGGTTCTCTAACGTAGACTGGCCGGGAAGGATGGAAGCCCTGTCCCGCGAACCTCTAATCGTGGTGGACGGCGCTCACAATGCCTATTCCATGCAAGTCCTTCTGGAATCTCTGCCCGACTATTTCGATTACGACCGGCTACTATTGGTGACGGGGTTCTCCAGGGACAAGAACGTTGATGACATGGTGGACCGGCTGGCGCAATCGGGCGATATGGTGTTCGCCACCCGGTCACGCCATCCCAGATCCATGCCGCCCGGCGAAATAGCCGGGGTGTTCCGGAGCCGGGGTGTAGAGGCGGTACCCTTGGCGGATACAGCCGGAGCCTTGGACGCCGCCAGGCAAGCGGCGCGTCCTGGAGACCTGGTGCTGGGCACAGGATCGCTATTCGTGGTCGCAGAGGTACGGGAGGCGGTACTAGGGATCAAGCCCGAGCTGTATCCGGACCTGTTGCCGCCAGACCTGCGCTAAGACCCTGGAGCCGGCCATTCCTCGCGGGCGAGGAAGGGAGGAGTTGGAGGAGTGACACGGGACCGTCCGAGAGTCGTTGTAACCGGTATCGGCGCGATAACCCCACTCGGCCAGGGCGTCGACGCATTTTGGGAAAACCTTGTGGCCGGGAAACCGGGCATTGGACCAATGACCCTGTGCGACCCGACCGATTATCCCTGCCGCATTGCCGGTGAAGTCCGGGATTTCGATCCCGCCCAATACCTGGACAACCGGGAAGCCCGGCGAATGGCCAGGTTTTCCCAGCTCGCAGTAGCAGCGGGAATGAGAGCCGTCGAGTCTTCTAGCTTGGACATGTCCAAAGAGGACGCCTTCCGCGTGGGAGTGATGCTGGGTAATGGCAACGGGGGTTTCCCAACTTTGGAGGAAAATTGCCGCGTCCTCGCCAGCCGGGGAGGAATGCGAATGTCCCCCTTCTTCTTCCCTATGATCTTGCCCAACATGGCCGCGGCGAACGTTAGCCGTGTGACCGGAGCCAAGGGGTTCAACTCCACTACCACCACCGCCTGCGCCGCATCAAACCAAGCGATGGGTGAAGCGTTGGAGGTCATCCGCCGTGGAGTGGCCGACGTCGTGCTGGCAGGCGGGGCGGAGGCGGGGATTAGCCAACTGGGTCTGGCGGGCTTCGCCGTCATGCGCGCATTAAGCACCCGAAACGATGAACCCGAGAAGGCAAGCCGCCCGTTCGACGCCGGCCGGGACGGTTTCGTACCCGCCGAGGGCTCAGTTGTGTTGGTCATGGAGGAAATGCAACACGCACTGGACAGGAACGCCAACATCCTGGCCGAAGTGGCCGGGTTCGGCTCTACTTCAGACGCCGGGCATCCCGTGCAGCCCGAGGAGTCGGGGACATGCGCCGCTGAGGCGATGCGGCTGGCCTTGGCCGACGCGGGAGTTGGACTCGACCAGGTTGACTACATCAACGCCCACGGAACGTCGACGCCTCTCAATGACGCCCTGGAGACCGTCGCTATTAAGCGGCTCTTCGGAGATGGGGCATACCGGATACCCATCAGCTCGACCAAGTCAATGATCGGACATTCCTTGGGCGCTTCCGGGTCCCTGGAAGCCGCGGCCTGTGTAATGTCCATCACGACAGGCATGGTCCACCCGACCATCAACTACGAGTCGCCGGACCCGGCCTGCGACCTGGACTACGTTCCGAACCAGGCGCGGCAGTTGGACGTCAAGGTTGTCCTTTCCAACGCCTTTGGCTTCGGCGGGCAGAACGCCTGCGTCGTGTTCCGAAAGTTCGAAGAGTGATCTTCCGGAGTTTATGGGAGGTGGGATGGAGCAGCGGTTGATCTCCGGAGAGTCCCAGGCAGACGACCAGGACCTGACCTTGCGTCCTCGGCGACTGTCCGATTTCGTAGGCCAGACCCATGTAAAAGACAACCTGGGCATCGCCATACAGGCGGCGAAGATCAGGGGCGAACCATTGGACCATGTGGTCGTTTACGGCCCGCCGGGACTGGGCAAGACCACCCTGGGTCACATCATGGCCCAGGAAATGGAGGTGGAGGTCCGGGTCACGTCCGGACCCGCCATTGAGCGCGCCGGTGACATGGCGGCTGTCTTGACCGGCCTCCAGCCGGGAAGCGTCCTGTTTATCGACGAGATTCACCGCCTGCCTCGGATGGTGGAAGAAGTGCTTTATTCCGCAATGGAAGATTTCTTCCTGTCCTGGATGGTGGGGAAGGGACTGGCGGCTCGCAGCGTTAACCTGAGAATTAATCCTTTCACCTTGGTCGGAGCCACCACCCGGTTCTCCCTGTTGAGCGCGCCACTGAGAGACCGGTTCGGGTCTGTGTTCCACCTGGACTACTATCAACCGGAGGATATGCGGCTCATCGTCAAGCGTTCGGCCAAGATTCTTGAGATGGAGGCCGAAGATGAAGGTTTGGAAGAAATTGCCCTGCGGTCCCGGGGGACGCCTCGGATAGCCAACCGGCTCCTCAAACGCACCCGCGACTATGCGCTGGTAATGGCGGATAACCGGGTGACCGGCGCGGTGGCGCGGGACGCCCTGGCTCAGTTGAAGGTGGACGTAAGAGGCCTGGACCAATCTGACCACCGTTTGCTGACGTGCATCATCGAGAAATTTGACGGTGGTCCCGTTGGCCTGGAAACCCTTGCCGCCTCCTTAAACGAGGACTCCAGCACCATCATGGACGTGTGGGAGCCCTACCTGCTGCAACTCGGGTTCCTGGACCGCACGCCTCGGGGCAGGATGGCGACCCGGCTGGCATACGAATTCCTCGGGGTCTCATTCCAACCCCGGGAGCCGTTGGACCAAACCCGTCTCGCGGGGTTCTGACGCTGGACATTCCCGGTCCCAAAGTTGCTAGGGTAGGGGCAAGGGTCTACAATGTCCCGCAGGCTCTCCAGTGAGTCCAATGGGGATTTTACCGCTTGTCATCATGCAGACCGGAGAGAGCCAGGGTTCCACTACGAAATCCCTATAAAACCCTTCTGGCGGAATCGACCTGAGCGCCTTGAACGATTCGTCAACCACAACTAACTCGACGCTGGAGCCGGGCGATACGTTTGCGACGGTCCAGACCGCCGCAGACCCGGAGGCAACGGCCCTCTGCGACGTCTCCGGCGAGGGAATCGCAGCCATGTGCCAGGCCGCTTCCCGGCTGAGGGACCAGGGCAAAGGCAAGACAGTTACGTTTTCGCCCAAGGTGTTTATCCCTTTGACCCGTCTCTGCCGGGACTTCTGCGGTTACTGCACTTTCAGACAAGACCCGTCCGAGGCTGGAGAGAACCTGTACCTGACCCCAGAGCAGGTGCTAGACGTGGCAAAGGCAGGCCAGCGCCTTGGTTGCACCGAAGCCCTGTTCACACTGGGCGAACGCCCCGAGCAGCGGTACCCGGAAGCGATGGAGTGGCTGCAACGCAGGGGATACCGGACGACCCTCGCTTACCTCGCTGATGTGTGTAAGCTCGTCCTAGAGGAGACCGACCTGCTTCCCCATGCCAATCCCGGCACCATGAGCCGACACGAGATTGCAGCCCTGCAGCCCTTCAACCCCTCAGTTGGAGTCATGCTTGAGAGCACCAGCCCGCGTCTGTATGGACCCGGGGGACCGCACGAATTCGCACCCAGCAAACGCCCCAGGGTGCGGCTGCGGACCATGGAGATCGCCGGGGAGTTGGGCCTGCCTTTCACCACCGGAATCCTGATTGGCATTGGAGACACGCGAGAGGACCGGATCGACTCGATTCTCGCCATCCGCCGCGTTCACGCCCAATATGGCAACATCCAGGAAGTGATCGTACAGAACTTCCGCGCCAAGCCAGATACTCCCATGGGTCAGGAGCCAGACGCAACCTCCTTAGAGCTCCTGTGGACCGTGGCGGCCGCCCGTCTGCTTCTGGGCCCCGACGTCAACATTCAGGTGCCGCCGAACCTGAGCGCCGAAGACTACCAGGTCTACATCGACGCCGGGATCAACGATTGGGGTGGAATCTCACCGTTGACCATCGACTACGTAAACCCGGAAGCGCCGTGGCCCGGAATCGCGGAACTGAGAGACCGGACACGGTCTATGGGGTTTGAACTGAGGCCAAGACTGCCTGTTTATCCGGAGTTTTTCGTGTCCTCCGATTCCTTTCTTCCACCAGAATTAAAGACCAGGGTTGCCCGCCTGGCCGACGACGAGGGCTATGTAAAAGGGGGGGTCCAACGGTATGCCGGAAACGATTAACGACCAACGTGGCGACGCCGATATGGAGGGCCTGATCAGGCTTTTGGATCCTCCTGTAGCCCGGATTCTGGACCGAGCTCTGGCCGGAGAGGACATATCCGCGGATGAGGCGGTGACCCTTTTCGGGACGACAGGCCTTGAGTACAGCGCCATGACCACGGTGGCCGACGAACTCCGCCGCCGGGCCGTTGGCGACGTCGTCACCTATGTGGTCAACCGGAACATCAACTTCACGAACGTCTGTATCAAACGCTGCGGCTTCTGCGCCTTCAGCCGTGATTTCCGGGAGGAAGAAGGCTACCTGCTGCCCATGAACGAAATCATTCGCAGGGCTCGTGAGGCCTGGGACTACGGCGCGACCGAGGTGTGCATCCAGGCCGGCCTCCCGCCTCAGATGGAAGGTGACCTGTATATTAAGCTGTGCGAAGCGATCAAGGAAGAACTGCCGGACATCCACATCCACGGGTTCTCTCCTGAAGAGGTGCTCTACGGCTCCGTGCGGTCCCGGTGCACCATCCGCGAATATCTGGAGGGGCTGAAAGCCGCCGGTGTGGGCAGCTTGCCAGGCACTTCGGCTGAAATCCTCGACCAGGAATTGCGGGACATCATTTCTCCTGGCCGCATACGCGTCGATCAGTGGATCGAGGTCATCACCACTGCTCACGAGCTGGGGATACCCACCACCTCCACCGTGATGTTCGGCCACCGGGAAACCAACGAGCATATCGCCCGCCACATAGAGCTGCTTCGCGGCATCCAGATGCAGACCGGCGGTATCACCGAGTTCGTGCCCCTGAGCTTCGTCCACACCGAAGCCCCCATGTTCATGAAGGGCCTGGTGGACAACGTCCGCTCCGGCCCCACGGGCATGGATGTGGTGAAGGTACACGCCATCGCCCGCATAATGCTGAACAATTGGATACCCAACATCCAGGCTTCCTGGGTAAAGGAAGGGTCCCGGATGTCCCAGCTTTTGCTGACCGCCGGGGTCAACGACCTGGGCGGGACGTTGATTAACGAAAGCATCTCCACCGCCGCAGGCGCACAGCACGGCCAGTTGATGCGCCCAGCCGAATTCCGCGGGATGATCCGGCAAGCAGGCCGCATACCCGCCGAACGGTATACCACTTACGGCACCAAGCGGGTCTTCAACGACGCCGACGAAGAATTGGACCCACTGGACGTTGTTGGCGACAACGTGGAGGACATTTTCGGTTCGTACCAACGTCTGGTGAAGCTGGATACATACCGATTCGAACATCCCAACCGCGCCGGACGTCCCATCGCCGCCGCCAATCCGGCCAGCGCAGAGGAAGCCGACGCCGGCGCCTGCTAGCCCGGTACGGCCCATGGATGGACGTGTACTGGCCCTGGCTGGGGGAGTGGGGGGCGCTAAGCTGGCGCTGGGGCTCTCACTCATCCTGCCACCTGAACGGCTCACGGTGGTTGTGAACACCGGGGATGACGAACAGTTCCACGGCCTGCACGTCTCACCAGACCTGGATACCGTGATGTATACCCTGTCTGGGCTGTCCAACCAGGATACCGGCTGGGGTCTCGCCGGGGATACCTTCAATGCCCTGGCCATGCTGGGGAACTACGGGGCCGACACCTGGTTCAACCTGGGGGACAAAGACCTGGCCACCCACATCACACGCACCCGGCTGCTGCGCGACGGAGCTACTCTGTCCCAGGCTACATCGGAGCTTTGCCAGCGGCTCGGTGTCCAGCATCAGGTCCTTCCCATGAGCGACGACCCGGTCCGCACTGTGCTTAGCACGGCCAACGGCGACCTGGCGATGCAGGACTATTTCGTCCGCCAACGCAGCGAGCCCGAGATCAAATCGGTTACCTACGCTGGCGTGGCAGACGCCCGGCCATCACCGGGCTTCCTGACCGCATTGGAGCAGGCGGCGCTGATCGTATTCTGCCCATCAAACCCGTTCCTTAGTCTGGGTCCCATATTCGCCATGCCGGGTGTGAAGGAGATGTTGACCGCGTCCGCTGCCCTCCGGGTGGGGGTAAGCCCCATCATTGGGGGCGAGGCGGTACGCGGCCCCGCCGGGAAGATGATGGCCGAGCTAGGCGAGGATGTATCCTGCGTGGGTGTGGCCAAGCAATACCAGGGGATGCTCGACGTCTTCCTGATCGACCGGGAAGACGAGGGGCACGCTCCGGAGATCGAGCGGCTGGGGATTCAACCCCAGACGGCTCCCATCATGATGTACGACGAGGCTGACAAGGTGGCATTGGCCCGCTACGTCCTGGCATTGGCGGACGGGTAAGTAAAAAGTGCGAGAAGCATCCGGAGCCATAGCAATCGTTCCCATGAAGCCTTTGTCGGACAGCAAGACTCGGCTATCGGACCGGCTCACCCCGGAGGAGAGGGCGAATCTCACCATTGGAATGCTGAGGGCCGTGTTGGAGGCGATTAAGGGAGCCTCTGTAGCCCCTGTCTGGGTGGTGGGAGGAGACCAACGCGTCAGGGAGGAGGCCGAGCAAGGCGGCGCACACTGGATGGAGGAACTGGGCAACGACTTGAATGATACGCTCTCCAAGGCGTTCGACCTAGCTTTCGGACTCCACCGGGGAGCCCTTTATATCCCTGGCGACCTGCCGTTTCTGAAGTCCGGCGACGTTCAAAGCGTTCTGGACGCATCCCGGCGTCAGAGCAATATAACCCTGGCGCCCGCCCGTAGAGACGGGGGAACGAACGCGATTTTGGTACCCAACAATGTTCCATTCCGGCCGGCACTGGGGCCTCAAAGCTTCACCCGCCACCTGGCCAAAGCGGCCGAATTGGAAATATCCGTCGCCATCTGCCATAGCCCGGGCCTGGGACTGGACTTGGACGTCCCCGATGACTTGGACACATCCAGCCGCATCGACCCCGGGTTTCTGGAGCGGCTGTCGGTGATCAGTGGTTAGCGATCTCCAAACACTGACCACTAGCCGCCGGTCCCTAACAACAGTGAGGTAATTGTGCCAGCCAAGCCGACAAAACTCGGAATTCTGCTTCCCACCCGTGGTCTGCTGCTTCGCGGCGAGCCACCCACCGATGCCGACTTGGTGCTTAGACTCGCCCGCCGGGTGGAAGAGGCGGGCTTGGAATCGGTGTGGGTTGGAGACAGCCTCACCGCCAAGCCGAGGCTGGAACCCCTGGCCGCACTGGCGGCGGTCGCGGCTTCCACCGAGAGGGTCCGGCTAGGGACGGCCGTGATGTTGCCCGCGCTGCGTCACCCGGTTTTGCTGGCGCAGACCATGGCCACGGTTGACCTGATATCCAAGGGGAGGCTTGTCATAGCGGCAGGAGCGGGAGGGGCGTTCAACGCGGAACAGCGCGGAGAGTGGTTGGCAGCCGGGGTGGAACCATCCCAGCGGGCCCGCCGCTTGGTCGAGTTAATCGAAATCGTCAAGGACTTGGGATCTGGCCAGACGGTGACCTATTCCGGCGAACACTTCCAATTGGACGAAGTGGCGGTTGAGCCCCGCCCGGTGCAACCGGGCGGCGTGCCCATTTTGCTGGCCTGCCACTGGCGCGCCACCGCCAGAAACACCCAATTCAGGCGTGCCGCCCGTCTGGGAGACGGCATCATCTCCATCTCCGACACACCGGAAGAATATACGCAGGTCGTGGAGCATGTCCGGGGCATTGCGGCGGAGCGGGGCCGCGACCCGGACGAGTTGGAATCTGTTTTCTACTTGACGGTGAACATGGACGAAGATACGTCCAAAGCCACAGCCGAGGCGGAAGACTGGCTCACCCGGTACTATGGAGCGAACATCTGGGGCACCCGTTGGGGACCCTTCGGCGGTGCGGAACGAGTGCGGGAGCGGATGTCTGAGTACGCCGCAGCGGGAGCGGAAACCCTGGTCGTGCGGTTCGCATCCTTCGAGCCAGAGCGGCAGTTGGACGCGTTCTTAGAGAAAGTGGCCCCGGCATTCCTGTAAATCCCTATCGCTGGACCGCGCCTGCGCTTCCGAACTCAACCGGCCTCGCGCCGCGGTCATCCTGTGTTGTGGAGGTAGTGAGAGTTGTACCCGATAGACCTGAGCGGCAAGAATGGAGTCATCTTCGGCGTCGCCAACGACCGGAGCATCGCCTGGGGAATTGCGCGCCTATTGGGTGAAGCAGGAGCGCGCCTGGCGCTAACCTACCAGAACGACCGGGTTAAAGACCGCGTAAGCCGACTGGCCGACACGCTGGACGGCGCAGTCACGTTGCCCTGTGACGCCACTGACGATGCCCAGATATCCGAAGTCTTCTCCCAGCTTAACGAGAGCTTCGGAGACATCTCTTTCCTGGTGCATAGCATCGCCTTCGCTCAGCGCGAAGACCTGGCGGGGAGGTTCGCCGACACTTCACGGGAAGGGTTCCAAATCGCCCTTGAAGTCAGCGCCTACTCCCTGATTCCCCTGGTCCGCCACGCCGCCGACCTGATGCCAGACGGAGGAAGCGTGCTCACGATGACGTTCAATGCGTCGCAAAGGGTTTACCCCGGCTACAACGTCATGGGCACGGCAAAAGCGGCGCTGGAGCACAGCGTCCGGCAGCTAGCCTCGGAATTCGGGGGTCAAGGGGTAAGGGTTAACGCCATATCCGCCGGACCGGTGGAGACTCTGGCGGCGCGTGGCATCTCAGGATTCCGGGATATGAGAAAGCTCCATGAGGAAACGGCGCCGTTGAAGCGCAATATCTCGGTTGAAGAGGTGGCCAAGACGGCCCTGTTCCTTTGCAGCGACCTGTCCAGCGGGATCACTGGATCGATCATCCCCGTGGACGCCGGCTACCACATCATGGCGGTGTAGGGGCGGTCCAGCGGTTGGGCCCTAAACCGGTCTCTCCAACCCGAACAAGCCGAAGAGCTGGTCTGCCGACAGAGACGTCTCAAGGTCTATGGATACGTCGTCCACTAGGTCGTCGAACAATTCTTGCTTTTGCTCCAATATCTGGTCGATGCGCTCTTCGATGGTGTCGATGCACGAATACTTGAACACATGCACCGGCATAGTTTGCCCATACCGATGGCTCCTGTCTTCGGCTTGCCGTTCCATCGCCGGGTTCCACCAGCGGTCCAGGTGGAACACATAGGACGCTTCTTGTAGGTTCAACCCTAATCCGCCGGCCCTCAACGAAACGATAAGGACCTTATGGCCTTCGTCCGACCTGAATCGGCGGATTGTCTCTCGCCTTTCCTCAGTCGTCAGTGCGCCGGTGAAGCAAAGCGGGCTGAATTCTTTCAGCGTTTCCGCCATGGCCTCGACGCCGAAATCCGCGCTGGTGTATTGCGAGAATACGAGCGCCCGGTTGCCCTGTTCTGACAGTAACTCGATTCTCTGGCGGATATCTTCGCTCTTGCTTGATTGCCGGGTTTTGGGATCAAAGTTGCAGATCTGCTTCAGCCGGGATATTAGCTCCAGGACATGCTGCACACGAACGTCCGCCCCCAGTTCCCTCAGGTGTATGATCCCTTCCCGTTCCGCCCGGTTGTAACTCTCTTTCTGTCTCGGCAGGAGCGAAATGCCCAGCTTGCGGGTCAACTTTGGCGGCAGGTCCTGCAGCACCTCGGTCTTCTTTCGCCGGAGCTGCAATTCGCGATGCCTAAGCCGGAGATCGAGACCGGGGGAGTAACGTGTTTGGGAGACGAAATCGCTGTGGTCAACAAACTCTACTATTGATGCAAGCTCCTCTTCGCTGTTCTCCAAGGGTGTGCCTGTTAGCGCCCAGGAGCGGCGCCGTTTCACCCCTTTGACGGCTTCACTGGTCGCATTCCTGTTCTTGATCCGTTGAGCTTCATCCGCGACAAGGACGTCCCAGGTCTTCCTAAGCGGAGGGGAGTTGGGTCCGCCCGCGCAGTCTGATCTCAAGGTTTCGTAGCTAACAAGCGCCACGTGGACCTCTGCTCTCCATTGCCATCCCCGCTCTTCCTGCGTGCCCCTGATAATGATCGCGCGCAGGTCGGGCGCCCATTTGAGCAATTCCTGCCGCCATTGGTCCAGAATGTTGGCCGGCGCGACCACCAACGCCGTGCCAATGGCACGGCGCAGAAACAAGGTGCGCAGCGCAACGATTGCTTGAACGGTCTTGCCCAGCCCCATGTCGTCGGCGAGGAGCAGCCTTTCGCTGCCGATTAACGCGAGTGCGCCGTCACTTTGAAAGGGCATCAATTTGTCAGGCCACGTGAGCAAGGAGTTGGGACCGGGTAGAAGCCTGTCCACGGGAGGCGCCAGAATGAGCCTTAGCCGCTCTGACAGAGCGCCTTTCCTCGGCGCACGATTGGGGGTAGACCCGCGATCAGCGGCCGTAGACCGGCGGCGGGTCCTCTCCAGGGGCGTGGCCGAGGTATGTTGATGCCCTTCTGTCACAGCGTCGAGAATTACCGAACTCATGAAATCGGGACTGACCAGCGGGGGTATGGGCAACGAGCCAGAGGCCGTAGGTAAGCCAGGGTCACAGGGAATCGTCCCGACTGCGGAAGGTTGGGCGGTCTCCCAGAGAGCGGACCGCGCCGGTTCGGGCTCCGGTTGACGACGCCGGGGCCATGGAATCAACAGCCGCCTCTTCTTGGTCCGGGTTGTCCCCCACCAGGTTGTTGGTTGGGTCATGAGTCGAAAGCCTCTTGAAGTCCAAGTGACGCACGTTCGAACGGTTCAAGAATCAACCGGCGATCGTCGAGTAGCTCGATGGTCTTCGCTGCCAGTTCACCGGGCGCGGGATGACCGTGGGACCAAACGAGCGAATTGGAATCTGATAGGCGCAGGGCATTCGCAGGTCGCTCCGAAAGACCGGACAGTTCTGTGGCCACCATGCACAAGGGTACTTGAACTTCCAGGTCCTCGTAAAACACCCTATCAGGAATTTCTTCAGCTAAGGCAAGCAGCAGGTCGGGAACGTGGTTGGCTGCACCAAACAGGGCTTTCATCAATGATGACACCGCATGTCTCCTCGCCTGGCTCGCATTCCAAAGGACACTCGACGGGAGATCGATTCTGGAAAACGTAAACTCCAGCGGCTCTCCCCGCGTGGACATGATGAATAGGGCGCCGCGCACGCCTCTCCCATCCGGTTCCTCGACAAACCGGAGGTAACCGGTAGCCCCGGACCGTTCTTCGTCGGCAAGGTCAATGAAAGGTACGGGCAAAGATGCCGCTCCTAATCCACACCCGGAGGCTCGCTGTTCTCCCTGACCGACCGTGGTCCGGAATCATCGGAAGAAGCCTGTTCCAATGTGGTGTCCTCTTCGTACCAGAATTCTAACGGGGTCTCCTCGATGTCCGGTTCGGATTCCGGGTATAGCCGCCGCAGGTCCCATTCATTGATCCAGCGGCGCACGAAAGACCTGATCCTGCGACGTCCTCCTCGGCCTATCCCATGGTCTATGTCGGGCGCGGCCCAATTATAACCCTCTGAGTGGATGGCTCTCAGCTGGTTATACAGATCGCTGAGCATGGCTTCGTCGGGTTCGGCCAATGCATGAACACCCCTCTCGATAAGCCTCATACCGGTCTCAGCCCGGGCCGCTGCGATGTTGTCCTCCTCTCTCTGCCTTGCCCTTAGGCGGGGCGCAGCCTTATCCCTATCTTCCTTCTCGTCGAGAACCACTGAGGCAAAGTCAGCGGTCACTGTGCCGACCAGGACCAGTCCAGGATATTCTTCGCCGGAAGATTGACCCATCCAGCGGGCAAGCTCAGCATAAGACCTCGCTCTTTGCAACACACTATAGTTGGCTACCAGTTCAATTTCGTCCATCAGGACTACCCATCCCGCGTATCCCGCCGCCTTAATCAATTCGAGGAGAAATCGCAATCGTTGTGGCGGCAAATCCCGAGCAGCAGGCGCCCGGAATGAATAAGCCTGCGCTTGACCTATGTCCCTTAGCCCGTCGCGCACTTCTTTGACGACTGGTTTTTCTCCAGACCAAAACCAGGTTATCTTGTTTAGCAACTCGGGTTCGCGGTGCTTTTCATAGACCAACAGGGTGGCCGGCAATATTCTGTGTAGTCTATTGTCTTCCTGATTGGCCCACGTGAAGAGCGCGGCATAATCCTCGGAATTGTAGTCCAGATTGTGGGCCATCTCATCTACCAAGTGGCCCGTAATCCCTGGAGCTCTCCCATTCTCAACGGCAGCCTTGAAGACCTTATCCATGTCGAACAACGGTGTTTCCTTGCTGATGACGACCCGGCTGCACACGAAGTTTTCGGCCAGGGCTTGGGTTTCCAGGTAACCCAGCAGATGAGACTTCCCGGAGCCGAAATCCCCGGCCACGAGCATTCCGGCGCTGGAGTTTGGCGGGTCTCCCTCATTAGAGACACGGGACAATAGGGCGTGGAACTCGCGCTCGACGTCCGGCTGGCTACAACCCAATGCGGCGACGGCATCACCGTTGGGCACTCCATTCCGCAGCGCCTCCAGCGCGCGGCGACTCTTCAACTTCGACGTGATTTCACCGTCAATCATCGCGGTTGCTCCAAACGCGCTGTGTCTGCCAGACGAACCAGGGTAGACATCGGGTTGGCTTGGCTGCGGTCCCTCACCTCGTCGGCGATTCTTCCCATAAGGGCCTGGTAAATCCCCAGTCCTTTGCCAGACCGGTCGTCGTTGAGGAATTCCTCGTCGGCTATCACAACCATCAGGAAACTCTCGAGGCGATCCGTTCCATCTATGAACTCTCTCAGTAGCTCATAGTGGTCCATCACCATCGCACGGCTATAGAAGCGCAAGCCGTCCCTCGGGTTTCGCCGCAAGGTTACCCGTGAATCATCTATGACGGTTAGGACGCCAGAGTAGCCTACAAACTTGGTCCAATACAGGAGAGATTCAAAGAAGTGCCTGGCGTTGGTGCGAGTTATGGCGTTGTAAATAGAGTAGCGCTTAACGTTGGAAACCCTACGGTTCGTTCCCGTCAGCCAATCAACTATTGCCGACCCTTCTGGACTCTCCCCCGTGTCCCACGTTTCTGCCAGACACAGCCGCGTCATTGCAACCCGGAAGTCCTTGGCCATCCGGCGGTTCGTGTATATCTCTCCTTCCAGAGTGGGGCGGAGTTCTTGGATGACGAACTCGACGCTGGTTGAGTTGGCCGCGGCGATGGAGTTGAGAAGTGACGGCTCCGCATTGGCGCTGATCCCGTCCACGTTGTAGTGTTGTTCCCGCGCCAATCTCAGGATTACCCGCCTGGCCATTAGCTTCCAGGGAACCTGCGATGCGACTCGAAAGAAGATTTCATGCGCCATGTGGACTCTGGTATCTGAGGCATCCACCTCGGCGACGATGTAATCCATACCGGTAGCAACCTTGGCCAGCCCGCCTGCCACCCCGTGAGCGTCAACGCCGCCTAATGGCACGGCAAATTTGATTGATGAACCACCCTCTTTCACGAATTGGGTGAGGTACTCGTCGTTAAGCGTGTCAAGCCATTCCTGAAGGCGAAGCGTGTTGGTCATCGGCCGCCTCCGGCGAATTGAATCCCGTAGTAATCCACTGATTCCCCGGTTGGCCCAACGAATGAGATAGTCCCCGTGGCGCGTCGAGTGCCGGTGGATGCTGGGAAAGAAACCCTCGCACCTGATCTCGTCTGCCGGATGTCGCTGGCCTCCAGACTGAACAGGTCGCGGGCAAAATCCAGTTGGCTGTAGTCTCGGGCAGCCCCCGGAAGTCCCGTAAAGAGTTCGTAGACTCGCCCTAACTGGATTACCTGCCCAACCTCTTCCAGTTTCAGCCTATCTGAGGAACTGCCCGCAGTTAGAGCAACGTAGGCCCGGTAAAGCGCCTCGAGGAAGGCTTGAGGGCTGAACCGGGGAGGACGTTTCTGGAGGTTCTCCAAGACCCCAACGACTCTCGTGGGGCGGATCGTGGACATTTGCTTCCGGTTAATCTGCAACGCCCTTTCGCCAGGAACGATGCGAATGACCGACGGGTGGGCGATCAGTCTGCCGTCTCTATCGAATATTTGGAGGGCCTTCTTCCGAGCTTCGTCCTTTAGCTCCTCTGAGTATTGTCCCTCCAGGTACTCTCGCTCATCCTCTGGCGTGAATGGCCAGGCGTTCCCTGCATTCGCGACCTCTTGGCGAATAAGGTTGAGCCCTTCCCGCAATCGTTCGCTACCCCTCCGAACGGCCGCAATATTGCCGTCCTGCGCGGCCTTACGCATTTGCTTAGCGACCCTGGATAAGCTGGTCAGAGCCTCCAAGACAGAATCAGCCGCGTTCTCCGCGGCGGCGAATCCTTGTTCAAACGTCGACATCACTGCCTCTCTACTGGTACTCAAAGATGATAGTATCAGTTACGGTTGGTACACCATGAGGCCGGTCTCAAAGGCGCAGCAATTCGCGCGCAAATACGTCATATTCGACATCGACTACGAATCGGGCGGCCGGACCGGGGTTCATGGTGCACATTGAGTGTGGGGTGTTGCCGGATAAGACCTATGGGCCGGTTACGCTCAACCGTTGCTGACGGCTTCTAGCTGTCGGCGGTCTTCTTCGGCTTCGGCGGTCCGGCCCTGAGAGGCGTAGGCTTGGGCGCGGGATTCCAGGGCGGGTTCGTATGAGCCGTCCAGGGCGAGTGCCTTGGTGAACTGGTCGATCGCCTCTTGGATGCGGCCCGTTTCCATCATGCCCTGGCCCCGTTCGGTCATCGCTACCGCCGTGGGCACTCCCCGGGTCATTGGTTTGAGCGCGGAGCGCGAAACGGAAGGCGTGTCTTCGGTAGGTGGTGACGGTTTTTCCGATGCGGCCGCACCCACCGGAGTCTCCGTGGATTCCCGTGGCAGAGACTCTTGAGCGGGCGCGGATTCGCGAGCGGCAGGTTGGACCTGGTCCGGCTTGGGCGCGTTGGCTCCTACCGGGGACGGGTCCGCCGTCTCTGGAGGGGATGCGGAAACCGGCGTCTCTTCCGCCATCTGCCCATCGTCCGGGTAGGACCGCTTGAGCTCCCAGCCGCACGACGTGCAGTAATACCTGCCGTGAGGTTGGCTCGCGCTGCACCTGGCGCAGATCACGCCCTGGGGCGAGGGGCTGGTGGTGGTCTGCGGTGATTTCAACAAGAACAGGACAACCATGGGCAACATGCTTATCAATAGGCTAGGACCGCCATCCCGGAAATAGACCAGGATAGTTATCATGATCGCCGCCGCCGCGCCCCCCCAGGCCCAGGGGTTTCGATGCTTCGCCCGCGCCAGCTGGATGGTCCACGTCAGGACCAGAGCCATCGAGATAAACATTAGGAAGTCTTCCCACATACCAGAGGGTCCTGCCAGTGGATGATTCCAGGTATCGTTCTAGAACGCCGCCTAACCGGTGACAGCGTCCACGCTCTGAATATACAGCTTAACCGCTGCCGGGACAATCATGGGAGACCGGCTCTGTGCTGTCGCCTCAACCTGAAGATGGCCCGTAGGGTGATTGATGCCCGATGCGCAAGCCGATGCCAGCCGCCCCGCGGGCCGTTAAATTCGTATATATGGTAACCAGAGTTCATCCAAATGTCTACGTGCTCGAGGCATTATTGTACGAGAACCGTTAAGGTGATCTTGATTGACAGGGCAAATTGGCGTTGCTAAAATTAGCCACCATTCCAAGACCTCGTGCGTAATTAAGTTACCAGCACATTATATTTCCCCCGCTCGGGACGACTGGCGTTTCGAGCGCCCCACCACCCGATATAGCTAAGGAGGAACCATGAAACTCACCCTGTCTATTCTGAAAGCCGACGTGGGGTCGATTGGCGGCCATACCAAGCCGTCGGATCGAATGCTGGACGCGGTTAAGTCGGATGCAGCGGATGCGGTGAAACGAGGTCTGTTGATCGATACATTCGTCGGACACACCGGTGACGACATCTGCATCATCGCATCCCACACCAACGGCACGGACAACACAGATGTTCACCAGTTTGCCTGGAACTCTTTCCTGCATGCCACCGACATCGCCAGCCAATACGGTCTTTACGGCGCGGGCCAGGACCTTCTGGTCGACGCCCCCTCCGGCAACATCAGAGGCGCGGGTCCGGCGGTCGCTGAAATCGAACTCGATCACGATCCCGTCAAGACCAACCCGCTCCGGCCCGCCGAGTCGTTCATGGTGCTTGCCGCCGACAAGTGCGGCCCCGGAGCTTACAACCTGCCGATGTTCCTGGGGTTCGCCGATCCAATGTATTGCGCCGGACTGATGTTGCCCCGTATCAACGAGGGGTTCACCTTCAACATCATAGATATGGACAATACGGATGGGGACAGCATTCTCTCGCTGAACGCTCCGGAAGACTATTATCGGATTTCCGTGCTGCTCCGGGACAACGAGCGGTTCGGGATCGATTCGATAGTGTCCCGGTACTCCGGACAGACCGCGGCGAGCATCTCGGCGACGCGGCTGCACAATATCGCCGGTTCCTATACCGGCAAGGACGACCCGGTGGCGTTGGTCCGGAACCAGGGCATTTTCCCCGCTCCCGAAGAATTGATATCCCCCTACACCAAAGCCCACTACATCGGAGGCGACGCCCGCGGCTCTCATGTCATGCCCCTGATGCCGGTGCCCATCAACACCGCCGTTACCGGCATGTACTGTCTGCCGTTGGTCTCCTGCATCGGCTTCTCGCTCAACGCCGGTGGCTATTTCTCCGACTCGTTTGCCGACTTCTTCGACAACCCCGCGTGGGACTACGTCCGTCAGTTGGCACAGGAGAAGGGAATCGCCATGCGCGCGCAGGGTTGGTCCGGCGCGGCCATGCTGCCCTATGGAGAGCTTGAATACTCCGGGTTCCGCCACAGCATTGGCGACCTGGTTGCCCGCTTCGCCTTCCGGGACGGCAACGGCACCGGCGGAGAGGTCCCGGAAAAAGCCGCCAGCGCCGACGATTAGCCATTCAGCACCGGCTCCGGCGCGGGGCCGTACATCTCAACCATTCTGCAATGCAAAAGGGCCTGGGAATTGTTCCCAGGCCTTACGTTTTGTCGGCCGAGGGCGGCGACGGGAGTTACTCGGACGGCGATTATCAGAAACGGGGTTACTCCGTAATGTCCAGCGACAACTCCTTTAGCTGGGATGGGGCCACCGGGGCAGGCGCGCCAAACAATAGGTCAGTACCGGTCTGAGTCTTGGGGAAGGCTATTACGTCCCGGATGGAAGCCGAGTCAGTCAACATGGCGACGATGCGGTCTATTCCTGGCGCGATGCCGCCGTGGGGTGGAGCCCCGTACTCGAACGCCTGCAGAATGTGGCCGAACAGCTCGTTCACTTGCTCTTTGGTGTACCCCAAGATGCCGAATATCTTTTCTTGCAGCTCTCTTTCGTGGATCCGTATGCTGCCGCTGGCCAACTCCGTGCCGTTGCAGACAAGGTCGTAGTGCCGGGCTCTAACTGCGCCGGGGTCCCCTTCCTCCAGCAAATGCGCCTCGCCGGGGGCCGGTGAGGTGAAAGGGTGGTGGGATGATTCCCACTTTTGTGCGTCCTCGTCCCACTCGAACAACGGAAATTGGGTGACGAAAGCGAAAATCAGCGTGTCCGGGTCCGCCAGGCCCAGCTTTTCGCCCATGTGAAGGCGCATGACGTTGAGCCACTGGTTGGCCTGCCGCGCCGGGCCAGCCATGAGCAAGACCATGTCTCCCGGCCCTGCGCCCACTCGCCCGGCCAGCCGCTTGTTCCAATCCACCGGCATCCTGAGTCCCGCTGAACTCAGGACGTTTTCCTCCTTCATGTCGTCCAGGGAACCTTCGCACCTGAACCGTATGTGGCTGAGACCGGCTGCCCCGGCGTCCCGCGCCACCTGCTCCAACTCCCTGACTTTAGAAGTGGTCATCTTCGCCTGGCCCGGAGCGGCGAATCCCTTCACGATCCCCCCCTGCTGGACCACGGATTGAAACACGCGGAACTCAGTTTCCGCGGCCAGGTCCGATACGTCGGCCATTTCGAGGCCGAACCGGAGGTCAGGCTTGTCCGAACCGTACTTGGCCATCGCGTCCTGGAAGGACAGCCTGGGAAAGGGTTTGACGATAGTTTTTTCGGGCACCACGGCTTCGACCATGGCGCTAAACAGCTCTTCGGTCAGGCCAAGCACGTCCTCTTCATCCACGAAGCTCATCTCAAGGTCGAGCTGGGTGTGCTCTAGCTGGCGGTCGGCCCGAAGGTCTTCATCGCGGAAGCACCGGGCGATCTGAAAGTACTTTTCTATACCGGACACCATCAGCAACTGCTTGAGTTGCTGGGGGGACTGTGGCAGCGCGTAAAAGCTGCCCGGTTGCATCCGGCTGGGGACCAGGAAATCGCGCGCTCCCTCTGGGGTGCTCTTTATCAAGATCGGCGTTTCGATCTCCAGGAATCCCCGGGCGTCCAAGAAGTCGCGGATGTACTTGACCACCTTGTGGCGAATAATCAGGTTGCGCTGCATGACCGGGCGGCGCAGGTCCAGGTACCGGTACCGGAGGCGCAGGCTCTCGTCAACCTCAACGTCGTCGGTGATGTAGAAGGGTGTGGTAAGCGAGGAGTTGAGGACCTCCACCTCCTCGCCGGCGACCTCCACATCTCCGGTGCCCATCTGAGGGTTTTCACTGCCCTCGGGCCGGCGATTGACTGTGCCCTTGACCTGGACAACCCATTCGGGCCGCAACTGTTCGGCGATTTTGTAGGCTTCCGGAGACAGTTCCGGATTGAACACCACCTGTACCACGCCCGACCGGTCCCGGAGGTCCACGAAAATGATACCCCCATGGTCCCGCCGCCTCCCGACCCAGCCCGCCAGGGCATGATGGGTGTCGATGTCTCCCGCTCTAAGCTCACCACAGTCCGCGCTCTTAAGCACGCGCCGCCTCCAGAATCAGGTTTGTCCCGGTTGAGTATTGGCTCCGGCATCCGGGTGTCTTGATCCCGGTTGGAGCCGGGGCAGGGTCCCGTTGCCGCGCCGCAGGTTAGGTCCCCGGCAGCCGGTCGAAGATATTGTCGAAAGGGCTATTCGCAAACGGATTCGCTTGGTTGGATAGCATGTCCATGACCATTGGGCCAAGGGAGTCCGGGTCGCTCACCGGCGGGAGACACAGGGTGTCCAGGCACACGTGGGCCTGAGCCGGGTAGCCTCTGTCGTCGACCGCCACGGGCTTGATGACCAGGTTGGGGCAGGGTAGCCTAACGGCGGCGGACAGCATGTCCAACGTCTCCCTATCCTCCGGACGTCCCTCCAGGGTAACCTCCACCGGAGCGTTGTGCAGCAGGTCGACTGCCTGTCCGTAAACGGCGGCATGTTCTCCGTACTCGTGGCAAGTCTCGGTGAACACGCTCAACGTGGTCTCCGCCACCTGGTGGTAGTTGCTGTCTCCGGTAATTTGTTCCAGCTTGAGTAACGCCACCGCCGCGGCCACGTTCTCAGGGAGGGGTTTGTCCCTCACTCTCATGTGGCCAATGCTGTCCGGGTCGCGTTCGATGTCGAAGAAACCGCCGTTCTGATGGTCGAAAAACCGGTCGAGTAGCTCAACGGCAACTGTCCCGGCCCGTTCCAGGTACCGGGGACGGCGGGTATAGGCGTGAGCGTCGATCAGCGCGGTAAGTAAATTGGCCCAGTCGCCAAGGAACGCAGGGCTGGTGGCGGGGCCGCCGCCGTCATACACGTGGCTCAAAGAGCCCGCCTCCGCGGCCGCGTCCATGTTGTCCAATACCTCCAGCGCCGTGTCCAACAGTTCCGGTCTCTGGAGCCTCCAGGAGGAGTCCAAAAGAACGCAGACGGTTGCCGCATTGCTGTTGACATAACAGGACGGGTCGACCGGTGGGGGCGCCTGGAGTTGACGTTCCCGGACGGGAAGCGAGAAATACTCTGAATTCGCCCCCTGGCTTCCCCGGAAACCGTGCGCCGCATCGTCGTAAAGGTTGCGGAGGATGTAGTCGATCGCGCTTTCCGCAACTCTCCGGAACCTATCCTGCTCCAACAAGTCGGCGGCGTCCAGGTAGGCACGCGCCAATGCGACGTTGTCTTCGAGCAGCTTCTCCATCTGTGGGCCGGACCAATCGCAACCACTGGCGTTTCGAAAGAACCCCCCGTCTCCTTGGTCGAAGAGAGGACCGCCGCACATGGCGTCCAGGGTCTTTCGCAGCATCTCCCCGTAGAACCCTTCCCCGGTGGTGCGGAACAAATGGGCCAGGTATTGGACGATGGGTGCGTTGGGGAACTTTGGTTCCGCGCCAAATCCCCCGTTGACGGCGTCGTAAGCCCCTGCAACCCTGCGGGCCACCCGGTCCACCAAGCGGGGTTCCGGCGGCTCACTCGCGGAGTTGCGGCCGATCCTTTCCCGGTAGTGTCGCAAGCGTTCTCCGGCCTGGTCGTAGAGCTGCGGCCTGTCTTCCTTGTAAGCCGCCCGGAGTTCCGAAAGCATGGCCAGGAATTGGTCCGGAGGAAGGTAGGTCGCCCCTCCGATCAGTCCGCCGTGGGCCGTGAGGAAAGCCGTAGTGGGCCAGCCGCCGACATTGTACCTGGAGTTGATGTCGGGGCGGTGGTCGTTATCCGTCCTGATGGCGATGAAGTCTTCCGCCAGAAGATGCTGCACGTCGGGGTCCGAATAGGACGTCTCGTCCATGACGTGACACCAGTAGCACCAGACGGCCGAGATCGAGAGCAAGACCGGCTTGTTCTCGTTCTGTGCCCGAGCGAGTGCTTCGGGGCCCCAGGGAAGCCACTCGATCCGGTGCGCCTGGTTGGGAGCGGGAGAGAACCGGAAGTTGGTCAACGTACCTCCCAGAGGCCACGCGTTGTCTGGAAAAGAACGGGTGGGACTGGCCTTTTCCCCGGCGGACACGAGTTAGGTAATTCCGGGGACGAAATCCGCCATATGTGGAATAACGTTAGCATAGCACCCCGTCGTTTTCAACAAACGAGGCCGGGATTCATGGTCTTTCGATTGTTACGTCGGCCAGCAACGGCATAACGGCCGCTTCAACAACCCCCCTTCCCAATAGGAGGAGCGCGACCCGCCACGCGGACAATCGAATGACCCGACCGGGAATCCAGAGGCCATCGATTGTCATTTCCCCAGTCGGGGTGAACAGGAGAGTGGCTTCAGCTAGTCTAGGTCTGGGAAGGCTTCTCCCCAGCGGTCCTGGTATACGACGTCCGACAAAGGGCCACGGCGTACCGGCCCAAAGTTGCCCATCGGGTAGCCAATGGGCAAGATGGCGTAGGAGTGGACTCCCGGTGGAAGACCCAGAATCTCCTCGACTTCCTTCTCGTGGCGCAGGTGCCGGGTGGTCAGGGTAGCTCCGAGGCCCAGGGCCCGAGCCGTCAGCAACATGTTTTGCACGGCGGGGTAGATAGATGCCCCGGACGACCGGGAAGGCGTCCCGTCGCCGTCGTCCTGACAGGCCACAATCCAGATGGGGGCATCGTGGTAATGTTCGGTCAGGTATTCCACCGCGTCGTGCTGGCGCCGGTACCGCCCAGGGCTGGAACCCGGAGGCGGCTCACTGCCCCTGTAGCGCGGGCCCACCACCTCGTCGAAGGCCTTTTGGTACCATTTCTGCACCTTCTCTTTGATGGCGCGGTCCTTGATTACCATGAACCGCCACCGTTGGTTGTTCCCCCCGCTGGCGGCGCAAACCCCGGATTCCAGGATTTTTCGCACCAGTTCGTCGGGCACCGGGTCCGGCTTGAGCCGCCTCATGGCCCGCGTGCTGCGAATTATCTCGAACAGGTCGGTCCCTTCAGGCATGATGTCCCCCTCTCAGTCTCTACGGATTTAATAGCTGTTGGATCAAAGCGGCGTTTGGAATCTGGGTGGGCGTTTCTCAAGGAATGCGGTCATTGCCTCGTGGGGATGCGACGTGGCGAAGCAGAGGGCGAACGCCTTGATGCTGTACTCCGCTGCCTCTTCCTCCCCCATCTCCAGCCACTTGGCGACAATCTCTTTCTGCGTCGCAAGCACATACGGGCTCATTGCCAGAAACCCATTCACCGTTCCCGAGACCGCCCCGTCAAGTTCGGCGCCAGAAACCAGCCGGTCGATCAGTCCGATCCGCAACGCCTCTTCCGCGTCGATGCTCTCTCCGGTCAATAACATTGATCTGGCCCTGCCCAGACCCACCATGCGCGGCAGCAGGGAGGCTTCTATTACCGACGGCAGGCCTACCCTGACCTCCGGTAGACCGAATATCGCATCTTCGGTCGCGATGCGAATGTCGCAAGCCAAGGCCAACTCCAAAGCTCCTCCAAGGCACGGCCCCCGGACCGCCGCCACTATAGGGAGGGACGCGGTTAATAGCTTGCGCGCGGCTGCGTGGAGGGTGCGGATAAATAACTCGGCTTCGAGGGGCGTAAGGTCCTTCATCTCATGGAGGTCCACACCGGCGGAGAAGGCCCGCTCCCCCGATCCCCGCAACACGATTGCACGTACCTCGGGGTCGTCGCAACACTGGTCTATCCTCTGGGACAAGGACTCGAATACTTTGCGCCCGAGGAGGTTCAAATTGGTGCGCCCTTCAACGCTGAGAACGGCGGACCCATCGCGTTTTTCCAGGGATACCCCGGTGGGCATTTTGACCTCCTGATTGGGCGGATTCTGTGCTGTTCAAGGCGGTGCGCCGTTCTGTTGCGGGCCAGCAAGCCCCCGTGTATAGTCGGGTGAGTCCTGTATCCAGCGTCCTGAGAAATCCCCGCTGCCACATGTCCGAGATAGCGAAACTACAAGAAACGATCATCAACTGCACTCGCTGCCCCAGGCTGGTGGCGCACCGGGAAGCGGTGGCCCTAAAGCGGCGGCCCATGTACGCCGACTGGGAATACTGGGGGCGTCCCCTTCCGTCCTTCGGTGACCCCGATGCGCGGCTTCTTATCGTTGGCCTGGCTCCCGCAGCTCACGGAGGCAACCGGACTGGACGGATGTTCACCGGCGACCGCAGCGGGGACTGGTTGTACGGGGCGCTTTACAAGTTTGGATTTGCCAGTTCCCCGGATTCCCAGCGGCGCGACGACGGGCTTAGCCTGAACGATACATTCATCACGGCGGCCCTGAGGTGCGCCCCGCCGGCCAACAAGCCGACGCGAGAAGAACGGTTGGAATGCCAGCCCTACCTCATCAAGGAATTGGAACTGCTCTCCAACATCCGGGCCGTTGTCGCTCTTGGCAAGATCGCGTTCGACGCTTTCCTCGGCACCTACCCTGTGCGGGGTCTGGAATTGCCGTCGCCGCGCCCGAAATTCGGACACGGGGTGACCTACGAGTTACAGCCAAAAGTGACCCTCATCGGCTCGTATCACCCCAGCCAGCAAAACACCCAGACCGGCAGGCTTACGCCCATGATGTTCGAGTCGGTGTTCCAGCAGGCCAGAATGGCGCTGCGCCAGGTATGACCGGCTACGCCCCGATCGCCAGAGACTTCAGTTCTCCGACCGCGTCTCGGTCCAGACCAGCCCTATTCGGAGAAGGGAACGGTCGCCGACAGCCGGGTCGTGCTCCCGGGGTTCCGCGTGGTGTGCCCCTGTCCCGTGAGGTCTTCGGCCAGCAGAGCGGTGCCAGCGCCGAACCGGTGCACCGAGCCGTCGCCCAGGCCGATCTCCATCTCTCCGTCCAGGGTGATTACGTACTGACGCCGCGGCGCAGTGTGCCAGTCGGAAAAGCTCCCGGCGGGAGACTCCCGGAAGACCACGTGGGTAGTGGCCTGGAGGGTTGCCAGATCGGGATGGGATTCCAGGGCCATCTCTTCGAGGTGTGATTGGCCGTCGTCGCCGGTATACAACCTTACAATACCCATGGCTTCGGACTCCTGTATTTGAGTTTGGCAGAGGTTACCCGGACTAATGGGACTCCAGCGCCGGGCATGAGACAGATTAACGGTTGCGCGTAACCTGCGCAACCGAAGTAACGGGGCGGGTATCATTCGTCGTACTCCGGTTACGCGGACATGCGGACCTGAGACATAAGACTAGCTAACGGAGGGACTTGAAATGGAAATCGGAGTTGGACTGGATGGGGGGCTGCGCCTCTCCACTTCTGAGCAAGTAGAGCTATCCCAGGAGGCGGCCCGGCTGGGCTATACCAGCATCTGGACCAACGAAGGCAGCGGGCAGGACATGTTCCAGGTCTGCGCCCAACGCTGGGCGGCCAGCACCGAGGTGGTCCCGGAGGGCCTGGCAACGGGGATAGCCGTGTCGCCGGTGATGTACCGCTCCCCGGTGGCTTTCGCCATGAGCGGCGGCACGCTGAGTCAGTTAACCGGGAGGAAATTCTACATGGGCATCGGGTCAGGCGGCGCGTACCGCCCACGGTCCCGCCAGTCGATGGGTCTGCCGAGGCTCTCGGCATTGGCCATGATGCGCGATTATCTGATTACGGTGAAAGGACTGGTCAACGGGGAGGAGTCCGATTATCAGGGCGACGTGGTGACCCTGCGAGGCATCAAGCTAGACATCGATCCTCCCCCACGGACTCCGGTCTATCTCGGCGCGTTGGGACCGGAGATGCTCCGGTTGTCTGGCGAGCTTGCCGACGGCGCGTGCCTGAACTGGTGCAACCCGGAACAGATCGCCTGGAGCCGGGAGCGAGTCGCCGAAGGCGCGGCCCGTGTGGGACGGGACCCGGGCGAAGTCAAAATGGTGGAGTACATCCGGATCTGCGTTGACGATGACGTGGACACCGCCAGGCTCGCCTACTCCAGGGCGACCATGGGCTATGCGCTGGGAGCGTCTGTTCCCTCGACCAGGGAGCGGAGCCTTGGTTACCGGGCGCATTTCGAGCGCATGGGGTTTACCGAGGAACTGGCCGGGCTGGACGAAATGCGGATGAATAACGCGACGCGGGATGAGGTCGCGGAGTCGTTCTCTCCGGACCTGCTTAGCACTGTGGGCTACTATGGGAAGCCGGAAGGGGCAGCGGAAGCTTTCGGCAAGCTGTCGGAAGGCTTGGACACCGCTATCGTCCGCGTCGTGGCGGCTCGCCCCGGAATCGAGTCGATTTTGGCCGTAATGCGGGCTTGCGCGCCCAACACCGCTTAAAGAGGGCTGACTTATGGGCGTCCGAAACGGGAAACAATTCCTGGAAGGGCTGCGGGATGGCCGAGAAATCTGGCTGGAAGGAGAAAGGGTCGCCGACGTAACGACTCATCCTAAGCTTGCCAGGATGGCCCATACTCTGGCGGGCCTGTACGATCTCCAGGAGTCGCCGGACTACCACGAGCAGATGACCTTTCGTTCCCCTTCCAGCGGTGACCCGGTCTCGCTTTCGTTTCTGGTGCCCGAGACCTATGAAGACCTAATCCGGCGCAGGAAGGCTTTGGAGGTCACCGCTGGAGCATGCTACGGAATGCTCGGCCGGACACCGGACTACGTGAACATCCAGCTTACGGCCATGCGGCAGATGTCCCACGTCTACGGTAGCAACGACCCAGTGTTCCAACAACGCTTGTTGGCCTACCACGAGTACGTCCGGGAGAACGATCTATGTCTCACCCACACCTTCGGGCACCCGCAGGTAAACCGGGCCGTGCCGATCTCGGACTTGCCCGATCCTTACGTGGCCCTGGGAGTGGTCGATACAACCGGGGAAGGTGTGATCGTCCGTGGGGCGAAGCTCTTGGCCACCCTTGCCCCCTTCTCTGACGAGATAATTGCCCCTGTCGTGCGTCCGCTGCGGCCCGACGCGGAAGAAGACCGGAAATACTGCATCTCCTTCTCCATTCCAGTCAACTCTCCCGGCCTACGATTCATCTGCCGCCAGTCCCACGACCGGGGACACTCACTGTACGATTACCCGCTGTCGGGCCGGTACGACGAGATGGACGCCCTGGCCGTGTTCGACAACGTACTCATCCCGTGGGACAGGGTATTTGCCTACGACGATATCGAACTGGCCAATGATGCCCTGCGCCGCGTGGTCATGTGGCGACAGTACATGCAGCAGGTGGCGGTGAAGAACATCGCCAAGCTGGAATTCGTTCTGGGCATCACCCACGGGATAGCCGAAGCGATAGGCATAACCGGCTTCAGCCATATTCAGGAGAAGATATCGGAGATCATCGACACGATTGAGACAGTTCGTTCTTATATGAGGGCGGCGGAGGCCGACGCCGTGCCCTACGAAGGGGAGGGGATCTGGCCCGCAGCCGAGCCGTGGACCGCCCTGCGCCACTATTACCCTGACGCCCACGACCGGGTTATGTGGATCGTGCAGCAGCTATCGGCGTCGGGGCTCATGCTGACGCCCACCGAAGAGGACCTTAGTGGGCCCCTTGCCGAGGATATCGGTAAGTATTACCAAGCGGCTAACATCGAAGCCCCGGAGCGGATCAAACTGTTCCGCCTGGCCTGGGACCTGGTAGGCTCGGAATACGGCTCCCGCCAGAGCCTCTACGAGCGGTTCTTCAACGGCGACGTCGTTCAGCTAAGACAACGCCGTTTCGCCTCCTACGACTACAGCCGGGCGCAGGAGGCGCTACAGTCGTTTATGTCCAAGGACGGGGGCTAATTGTCGTCGGCTACTCCGGCTCCCGCGGCAGCCGGCCGAGCCGCCGTTTCCTTTGCGCTTTCGACGCTTTCAATGAAACGCAACACTTCGAAGTTGAAAATGTCCGGCTTTTCGAAGTATACCGAGTGACCGGCTTCCGGCACTCTCAGGACTCGGGAACCTGGTATCGCGTTCGCTCCCGCTTCTATGACCTGGGGCGGGGAGATCTGGTCTTCCTCGCCAACGAAGAAGAGAGTGGGTACCGATAGCCGCGACAACTCAGCGGCTCCAGGTCCTCCCGGTTGGCCCGCGCCCGGATCGTTGCGTGGCGGGTTGGTGCGGGAAATCTGGAGGTACAAGTTGGCCAGGTTCGGGTTTCGCTGCACGAAGAGAGGCGAAACGGCCCTAAATCCTATTTCGCCCGGGTCTGGGTGGGCTTCCCGCCATAGCCGTTGCTGCTCCAGGACCTCCGGAACCGTCATTCCGCCAACTGTGTCTGCCATAACCAGGCTCTTGGCGCGGTGCGGATAAGCCACCGCGAACCCCAGCATGGTGCGCCCGCCCATGGACTGGGCCACCAGGTGCGCCGACTCGATCTCCAGGTGGTCCAGTAGCCCTCTCAGGTCATCCACGAAAGACCCCGAGCCCGGACCGCCGGTGACATCATAGGAATGGCCGAAGCCCCGGTGGTCGATGGTGACGCAGCGATACCGCTGCGAGAAGAACGGTATCTGTTGCCACCAACTCAGCATATTTCCGCCCGCGCCATGGGCGAAGATGATGGCGTCGCCTTCGCCATAGCTCTGATAGTGCAGGTTTATCCCGTTGATTTTCGCACTGCTCACGTCGCACCTCTCGGTTGGGTTTGGGCCGGTTTTGATCACGGGAATTCTAGCACGGATCGGCGAATTTCCGGGCAGTTCCGGATCGTAGAATACCGCGGCACAGGCCATTCTTGTCTATCAGCAAACGGGGGATGAAGGGCTGTTGCTCTAGGAGGGTTAAATGACCACCGGTTTCTGGCCGGAAAGCGAGACCGGCGCTCTAGCGGCTTTGGACCGCTTTTTCGCGGCGCTCAACGCCCACGATAACGAGGCCCTTTACGACCTTCTCCACGTGCCCCACGTGCGTATTTCCGGCAACGGAGTGGCGATCTGGGCCGACAGGGAAGAGTTGGAAGCCACCTACCTGCGGGAGTTCTCCGACCGGGCAGGGCCCGACTGGCATCATAGCGCCCTGGATTCAACAGAGGTCATCCACAGCTCGGAGCATAAGGTGCATGTCCTAATCCAGTTCACCCGGCGCCGGGAAGACGGGTCGCTCATCGCCGCGTTCCGCTCTCTTTGGACCATGGTAAATTCCGGTGGGCGTTGGGGCGCGCAGGCCCGCTCCAGCTTCGCTCCCTAACCCCAAGTCGGTCCAGCTAACCCATTCCAATTCTAACCGTAATCCATACGAAGGCCGTAACCCCGAAGTCGAGAGGCGCAGAAACCCGGCCTACCCGGATTACCGGCCACTAACCACTATCCACTAACCACTATCCACTAACCACTGGCCACTAAACACTCGCGGACGGGTGGGGCTGATTGGCCCCCGATGGTGGTAAACTAGCGTAGCTAAAATTCCCCCGGCAGGACTTCGGGCCAGTCCGGCGGGTGGGCCGGACATGATCTGTAAACGAGAGGGAGGAAATCATGGCTAGAACACCAACGGTAACCCGGGATGCGGTGCCCGAAAACCAACGCGCAGCTTTTGACGCCTACGTACAGGAACGCGGCGAGGTGCCGACCGGCGGACCCGGTTCCGTCATGCTGAACGCCCCAGGGGCGGCCGAACTGGCCCTTGGCCTCGCGCTCTACCTGAGGAGCCAGACCTCGCTGGATCCCAGGATCAGGGAACTGGCGATGTTGGTGGCGGCGCGGGAAAACGACTGCCAATTCATCTGGAACGCTCATGCGCCTCCGGCCCGCGCTGCCGGCCTAAGGGACGACATTGTTGACGCTCTCAGGGATAAGAAGGCGCTTCCCAATCCCGCAGCCGACGAAGCGGCGGTGGTGGCATACGGTCAGGAGTTCTTCCGGACCCGCCGGGTCAGCCAGGCGGCATTCGACGCGGTAGTCGCCCAATTCGGGGTGCCCGGAACCACCGAACTTACTACCCTGATGGGCTGTTACTCGATGCTCGCCTTCAATGTGAACGCCTTCGGCGTGGAATTGCCCGATGCGAGGACGGAGGAGGCGCTGCCCATCTAGCCCAGATTCCCGTATTGACTCCACAGTGGGCGGTCCGCCTGCATGATGGGCCGCCCTTATCCCGACTGCTCCAGGAGGACTGGATGGCTACTAGCGCCCAGAAAGCAGTGGACCGGTTTGTCCAGGTGGGTGAACTGAATCTGCACTACCTGGAATGGGGCGATGACACTGCACCGCCCGTAATCATGGTCCACGGTCTTAGCGGAAACGCCCACGGATTCGATAGCCTTGTCCCCAACTTCGTACCCAAATACCACATTATCTCCGTAGACGTCCGTGGCCGCGGCGACAGCGGTTGGGCCAATGACTCCGACTACTCCAACGAAGCTTACGTCGCCGACCTGGAAGGCATTCGACAGGCACTTGGGTTCGAGCGTATCTCCCTGGTGGGTACGTCCATGGGTGGGCGCATCTCCATGACCTACGCCGGGATGTACCCAGACCGGGTTGAAAGGGCTGTCCTCAACGACATCGGACCTGATATCGACCCGAGGGGCGGTGACCGCATTGCCGCCAGCACCAGGGACGCGGTTAGCTCCTTTGCCACCATGGACGACGTGCTGGCCTGGCACCGGGAGCAACGCCCCGCGTTCAAACTGCTCAGCGAAGGCGAACAGCTCGTTACCGCCGGCCACGCCGTCAAGCCCCAGCCCGGCGGCGGCTACACCTGGAAGATGGACCCCGCGGTCCGCTCCAACCCTCGCCGTCCCGACCCGGAGACTTCATGGAAGCTGGCGAAGAACGTTCCCTGTCCGGTCTTGCTAGTGAGAGGTGGTATAAGTGACCTTCTCTCTCCGGAGACCGCCAGGCGGATGGTCGACGAGATGCAAGACTGCCGGTTTGTGGAGGTCCCTGGAGTTGGCCACGCTCCCACTTTGATGGAACCGGAAGCCTTCGGCGCAATCAAGGAGCTTTTCGACCTGGACTGACGATTCCAACTCCGAGGAGATGAGATGTCTACCCAACGTGAATCGTGGCTGGCGCTGACGGTCGAAGACGCACTGGAACCGGGTATGCCCATTTGCGACCCGCATCACCATTTCTGGGACCGCGACGGGGACCGGTATTTGCTCGACCAACTCACCCAAGATGTGGGCGGCGGCCACAACATCGCCCAGACCGTGTTCATCGAGTGCCGCTCCATGTACCGGGCACTAGGCCCCGAGGAGATGCGTTCCGTCGGCGAGGTAGAATTTGTCCAGGGCATCGCCGCCCAGAGCGCCAGCGGACAATACGGCAGTACCGCCGTTGCCTCGGGAATCGTGGGCAACGCCAATCTCATGCTGGGAGCGGCGGTGGAACCCGTGCTGGAAGCCCATCTCGCCGCCAGCAATAACCGTTTCCGGGGCATCCGGTTCTCCTGCGCCTGGGACGCCAGCCCCGAGGTCACCGCTGGCCGCTCCACTTCGCCAGGTATGATGCAGGACTCCCAGTTTAGAGCGGGCTTCGACAGCCTTCAGCGGATGGGTTTGAGCTATGACGCCCTGGTATACCACACTCAGTTGGCCGAATTGGCCGATTTGGCGGGAGCTTTTCCCGACGCGGTCATCATTTTGAACCATATTGGCCGCCCCCTGGGAGTCGGTCCCTACGCCGGCAAGCGGGACGAGGTGTTTGCCGACTGGAAAGCCGGAATCGCCGCAGTCGCAGCCCACGAAAACGTGGTGGTCAAGCTGGGCGGTTTCGGAAATGTCATAAGCGGGTACGACTGGCACCAACGGGCCATCCCCCCAGCGTCGCGTGAGGTGGCCGAGACCATCGAACCATGGCTGACCTACTGCATCGAACAGTTCGGCCCAAACCGTTGCATGTTTGAAAGTAACTTCCCCGTGGACAAGGCGTCTTACGCGTACACCACTTGCTGGAACGCCTTCAAGCGGTTGACAAGGGACTATTCGGAGTCGGAACAGGCCGCAATGTTTCAGGGGACCGCGGTAAAGGCTTATCGACTCTAGTCCGCCGAGGATCAGAGGCCCAGCCGGACGACTCCTTTCTAAATGACATAAACATAGGAGGACAGGATGTCACTGCAATGGGAACAAGTCGCGGGACCATTTAGCCGGTTGACCGAGGGACCTGCCTGGGATGGCAAGAGACTGCTGTTCACCTACATACCCGCCAGCCGCATCATGGCCTACGACCCCGAAACCGGCGACTGCGGCATTTTCCGCGAGAACACCAACCACACCAACGGGTTGGCCTTCGACGCCGATGGCCGGCTCTATGGCTGTTGCTCCGGTGGGAGGTCAATTGTGCGGTTCGAGCCCGACGGCGGCACTACGACCATCGTAGACCAGTTGGACGGCCAAAAGCTTAACACTCCGAACGACCTGGCCATCGACCGGCAAGGGCGTATCTGGTTCAGCAACCCCTGGAACGCCGGGAACATCGATCCCAGCGAACAACAGGAAAATATGAACAGGGATATCCTCCGGGCCGACCCGCAGCCTGACGGTAGTTGGACCTGCCAGCGCATGACCTTCGATACCACAGGCACTAATGGACTGCTGGTCTCTCCTGACGAGAAGAGCCTCTACATCATCCAGACGGATCCCGAGCCGGGCGGCGTTCGGGAGCTGCGGTCGTACCCGATCAATGGAGACGGCTCCCTCGGCCAATACGTCGTGCTCCATCAATTCGGGCAGGACCACCGCGGACCCCAGCGTGGAATCGATGGCATGTGCCTGGACTCAGAAGGCAACATTGTGGGCACCGCCGGTAACTACTTGAGCGGCCCTGGTCCGATGATCTACGTCTGGACTCCCGAAGGCCGGGTGCTTGAGACCTACCCGATGCCCGTTGGCGTGGAAGGTCCGACCAACTGCGCCTACGGAGACGCCGACCAGAGCAGCCTCTACGTGACGACCGGCCAGGGTCACTTTCTCCGATTGCGGAATTCCGGGCGGCGTGGCTGGATCATGTGGCCGCCGGTCCGGTAAGGCTCACCTTCGATTGTCCATAACCACTCACCGGGGAGAGATAGGACCATGAAGTACGATGTCATAGTCATCGGCGGCGGCTCGGCGGGCTGCGTCGTTGCCGCCCGGTTATCCGAAGACCCCAACCGTTCGGTGCTCTTGCTGGAAGCCGGGCCAGACTACCCGGACTTCGAGCACTACCCCGACGACCTGAAATTCGGCTACAGCGCCACGGCGTCTCAGCCTGGAGCGCCCCATAACTGGTCGTTTCAAGCCCGTGGCCGCCCTGAGCAATCGGAACCCATGCCCGTTCCCAGGGGCAAAGTTGTCGGGGGGACCAGCGCCATCAACGGTCAGGTCATCCTGCGGGGAGTCCCGGAGGACTACGACTCCTGGGCCGCCCTGGGCAACGACGAATGGGCCTACGTAAATATGGTGCCCTATTTCAGGAAGATGGAGACGGACTCCGACATCCGAGACGACTTCCACGGGACCGACGGCCCCATACCGGTCCGCCGGTTCCGCAGGCAAGAATGGCTGCCCTTCCAGGCCGCGTTCCACCGCGCGGTAGTAGAATCGGGTTATCCCGAGGACCCGGACATGAACAACCCGGAGTCCGGCGGAGTCGGTCCGGTCCCAATGAACAACCCAAACGGCATCCGAATGAGCACGGGCTTGACCTATATCAACCCCAACCGTCACCGGCTGAATCTAACCGTCCGAGGCAACGTGCTGGTGCGCCGCATAATGTTCGACGGCAATCGAGCGGCGGGAGTTGAAGTAGAGAGCGGCGAGGAGATTTTTCAGGTCGAGTCAGAGCAAATCGTCCTCAGCGCGGGAGCCATCGCTTCCCCGCAAATCCTGATGCTCTCTGGAGTGGGACCCGCCGAGCACCTCCGCAGTCTGGGCATTCCCGTGGTGCACGACTCGTCGGGAGTCGGCAAGAACTTCCGTGACCATCCCAACGCGCCGGTGCGGATGCGGGTGAAGGACAGTTTTCCCCAGGACGCGGCGGCGCCCAGACTGCAAGCGGGGCTCCGCTACACAGCCACGGGCTCGGAGTTCCGAAATGACATGCAGATCATGCCTTCTTCCTTCTCATTCCCGCTGGGCGGTGATCCGCTGGACGGCGAAGGGGTGCGTTTCTCGTGCATGTTGGAGTTGGCTGCTGGACAGGGCGAGATCACCCTCAAGTCCGCTGATCCCCATGAGCAACCGGACCTCTATTACGGGTTTCTTGAAGAGCAGTCCGACCGGGAACGGTTGCGTGAGGCCGTTAGGATTTGTTTCCGGTTGATGGAACATGAGGCTTTCAAGGACATCATTGAAGGCCCGCTGACCCCTACCCGTGAGGATGTGGCCACCGACGAGGCGCTGGACGACTGGCTAAATCGGAACGTGTCCACGTCGCAACATTTGGCCGGGACCTGCAAGATGGGCCCCGACTCGGACCCAATGGCAGTGGTGGACCAATACTGCCAAGTAAGGGGAGTTGAAGGTCTGCGGGTTGCGGATACATCGGTGATGCCAGACGTGGTGCGGGCCAACACGAACACCACGGCCATCACCATCGGGGAGCGGGTCGCGGACTGGATTAAGACCCAGTAGGAGCTTCTCTCCTGTCTCAGTGGCGTCGTCAAGCGGTACACGGCTTTGGGAGGTGTGCAGAGGAATCATGGCATCCCTTGCCAGGTCCTTGTTCGGGCCCGTGTGCGCCGGGGGAATCGCCTCCTGGGTTTCCCACATGCTCGCTTGGGCGGCAGGATTGGGTTTGGCGTTTGTTCCAACCTACGGGGGCACGACGACGACACCTGTCCAGATCGATCCGGCGACTGGTCAGGTGATCGGACCGGAGATCGTCGAGATGACGAGCCAAAGTGCCACCCTCATCGAGGTCAACGGAGCCTCCGCGGCCCTACCGCTGATGGTCCCCATTGCGCTGACCGGTCTGGCGATTTTGGCGGTGCGATTCACAAGTGTGGACCGGACTCTAAGGAAGTGGTTACAAGGCTGTTTGGCAGCGCTTCTTCTGATTGGCTGCTTTCTGGCCATGTTCTCAATCGGGATTTTCTATCTGCCGGCGGCCCTTGCCTTATTGGTCGCGGCCTGTTTTCCTCTGCCGGGACGCGCTGAGCGGGGGAAAGCAGGCGATTGACATTGCGGCGGCCGAGAGTGGTTGGAGGTCCATCTTGCGGGGAGATAAATGGCGCGCCTGGCAAAACCCATTCTTGTAGCTGGCAAATCCATTCCGTAGCTGATAAGGCGTCTTGACAAGTCATAAACCGTCAGTTACCGTCATTCGTAGTGGTAACAAGTGGTAACCCAAACGGATGATTGGAGCGGTCATGAAACGTCCATACAGGCTATCAGCGAAGTTTGTTGAAAGCGTCAAGGAACCTGGACGCTACGGCGATGGACGGGGCGGTAACGGCCTGTCTATGCTGGTGAAGGAAGGCCGGGAACAGGTGTTGAAAAGCTGGTGCCAGCGGCTCCCCAAAGGCACGAAAGGCAAGCGGGAAATCGGGCTGGGGCGGTATCCGCAGATCGTCTTGTCTGAGGCCCGCGATCTGGCGATGCGGAATTGGCTAAAGGCGATTGACGGCGGAATCATCGTTGACCACGTTGACACCGTGATTCCCACGTTTGCCGACGCACTGGAGCGGGTGATGGCCATTCAGTCTGAGACGTGGAAGGAAGGCGGCAAAACCGGCCAGTCCTGGCGGTCCACGATGGACACCTATGTTTTGCCCCGGTTGGGCCGAAAGCCCGTTGACGCAATCACAAGCGGCGACGTTATGACCGTGGTGACTCCGGTTTGGAACGCGAAACCTGATATAGCCAAGGCTGTCAAACGCCGGGTAGGGAAGGTGATGGATTGGGCCGTTGCTCAAGGATATCGAGACACGAATCCTGTAGCGTCAATTGACGCTGCCCTGCCCAAGAACGGGCACAAAGTCGAAAGCCAACGCTCGTTACCCTTCAACGAAGTGGCCGGAGCACTGGCAACGCTTCGGAACACCGGAGCGCATTGGTCAACGATACTCTGCTTGGAACTCCAGACATTGACCGGGGCTCGCCCCAGCGAAGCGAGGGAACTCGTTTGGAGCGAGATAGAGGGTGACGTTTGGACTATCCCGGCCCATAGGACTAAGACGGGCCGGGAGCATCGGATACCGCTCTCACGGGCTGCCCTGGACGTGCTAGAAAAGGCTAGAGTATCGACCGGCGGGATTGGGTTGGTGTTCCCGTCGAAACGGGGCAAGCCAATGACGGACGCTACAGTTAGCAAGCTGCTACGGGAAAACAACGTCGGATGTGTTCCCCACGGGATGAGGAGTAGTCTAAGGGTTTGGCTCGCAGAGAATCGAGCCGACCGGCAAATCTCGGAATTTTGTCTAGGCCATGTTGAGGGAACAGCGGCAGAACTGGCTTATCTGCGGACAGACTTCTTTGAGATACGCCGTGCGCTCATGGAAGCATGGGGCGAATATCTGACAACAGCATCTTGACGGCCTTTGACGGTTTCTGATAGCATAGGGCTGTTATCGGAACGGTCAAACGGGAAACCGTAGACCCCCTTTGACGGATACGAAACGGCGCGGACGCCAACTCTATCCCGAAGGGGGTTTTTTCTATGGCTACTGAAGTCCGGGAGCTACTAAACATGAAGGAAGTCATCGAGTTTTCGGGTTTGTCCGAATCAACGATTTTCCGGCAAGTCAAAAAGGGCAAGTTTCCCCAGCCGCACCGAATCTCCGACCGGCGCATCGCCTGGACGCAAGACGACCTGGACGAATGGCTTACATCGCGCAAGCGGTAGGGGGCAACAACAGGAAAACCTAGTCAAGTGACGAGGTTTCCGGGCAAAGCCAGGGCTCCGGTTGCGCCTTGGTCAACCGGACCTATAATAACGGGAATCGGGTTGTTGAAACCAACCCGACCCCTATCCGACAATCAAGTGACACCTTGAATGCCGACCACGGACACTCTACCACACTCCCGAATCGTTGACAATCCCTTTTGCCATTCTCGTTTTTCCCATGCTTCCCGTAGTGCTGGCGGGCGCATCCGTTGGGAGAAACACCGGCAGGGGAACATCCCACGCGATAAGCGCATCCGCCACCTTCACCATCGGGGCCTGAACTTCACGGCCATAGCGCGAGAAGTGGGCCTACACCGGACTACCGTGGCCCGACTCCTGAAGGGGGCCATCCGTACTTGTCTGGACGCTGCCGATACAGCCGGAAAGGTAGTTGCCTACCCACTTGCCCAGACCGTGCGTAAGCTGACCCCTACGCAAGTGGTAAGAGTGTCCACTGAGACGGCTTCACCCACTCCAGTCCGTCGGAAGCTGCGAAAGGCCGGAAAACGGGCATGGAACTTCTACAAAGGCAAGTGGGCGGGATACTTCCGAGCCAAGCATGGTCAACCGGAGCCTGAGACTGACCCTGAACGTGGGCCTGAGCCTGAGACGTGGGAAGAACGCCAGTACGTGGCGGGTGTGGCATCTGGGTTAGGTCGATGCGGGTGTGGTCTGGCAAGGCACTCAATCCAAGTCTGCCCAATGTGCGGTTGGAATGGATACTGAGGTTAGATACTTCACCACGGTTGAAGCCTGTAGTTGCCCTGACCATAGGTACAGGGGCCATCTGAGGCCATGTAAGCACGTTACAGCCCTGAGAGCCGCGTACAGCCTGATAGCAGCCACCAACCGTAAGTGGGCCGGGATGACCGTTGACGATAGACAACCCGTGGTATCCAAATAAATGTTTCACCTGAAACAATAAGTGGGAGGACGATACGATGGTTCTTAGCTACATACGCGAATACCGGCAGCAACAACAGGAATCCATCCCATATCCAAAGGTTCATCAAAGCCTACGATTGCCGAAAGCCATGTTGGAGGAAGTCGAAGCAGAGGCGCGGTTGCAGCACGTGAGCGTTGGCCGCATCATCCGCGATGCCTTACGTGCATCGGGCATCGGAGCGCAGATACCGGAGCGTAAGTACGAGACCCGGCAGTAGGGCAGAGCGCAAGCCGCTGGAAATTGTATCACCTGATACAATTATTTCAGACTCTAGCAAGGGAGGTATCAGGTCATGAAAGACCGATACGAGTACGTGGCTTTTCTGTTTAGCCAACTGGGAAGTAGTGAGCAATTCAACACAGTCGGCAAGTCGAGTCTTTCGTTGGAGGAGGCACTGAACTGCCACGGCTCACAGGGATACCGGGTTATCAGCGTCACGCCGTGGGAGGATAAGAAACTGCACGTGGTCATGGAGCGGAAGCGGGACAGGGCTAATCAGGTGGAATAGACGATGGGATACTCGCTGAGGTTCATAGACAAGATTGATATGCAACCCGACGGGTGTTGGCTATGGACTGCTGGCACCAACAGCAATGGCTATGGCAAGTATCACTTGCCGGTCTCCCATCGTCTTGTCTCTGCCCATAGATACAGCTATGAGGTTTGCAACGGACCTATCCCCGAAGGGCTGATGATTCGCCACCTGTGCAACGTCAAGCTGTGCGTGAATCCTGACCATCTGCAAGCTGGCACAGCGCGGGATAACTATCAGGATTCAATCGAGAATGGCAAGCACTACAACCTGAGCGGCCCGAGAGGGCCTGTACGTGGCTCCAGTGGTCAAGGGGTGGCCATACAGGGCCAAGGGTACCCTGAGATGGTCTACCCTGGCGGGGGAGGGAATCGCATAGGGGACTCTTCATTTCGCTACTTTCGCAACAACACAACAAGGGGAGTATCAAAAATGGCTGAAAGTCGGGCCGCATACTTCCGGGAATACCGGAAGCGGAAGAAACGGGAAGCGGCGGAAGCCAAGATTGCGGGGCTGGCGAGTGACCCCATAGGGAATGCCGGGGAACTGGCGGCTGAGTGGGCCACGGCCAACCTGAAAGTACCAAGCGGGCCGCTGCGGGGAAAGCCTTTCCAGATAGACGGCTGGCAACGGGAGTTTCTGGTAGATGCGCTCGGGCCGGGAGTCCGTGAAGCTGGGCTGAGTGTGGCTCGGAAGAACGGCAAGTCCGGTTTAATCGCGGCCCTGCTACTCGCGTATCTGAAAGGGCCGTTGAATATCCCGGAGTTTCGGGCTCTTGCCGTCTCACTCACGGGCCATCTTGCGAGTGAACTTCGGGATGCAATCACGGCCACGGCTGAGGCAAGCGGGCTGTTCTTGACCGTCAAGCGCAGCCCGCCACCTGGCGAGATTACCGGAGACAACGGAGCAAGGCTAACCATCCTGGCGTCCGACAAAGCAACGGGCCATGCCGTCGGCGGGGATATCGCGGTTGTGGACGAAGCGGGGCTGTTGCAAGAGACGAATCGTGATCTATGGAACGCCATATTTTCCAGCGTCTCGGGGCGCGATGGGCGGTTGCTGGCTATCAGCATCAAAGGCGATGGCCCCATGTTCGCGGAAATGGCGGAACGCTCGGGGGCTGATTCCGTGGTCTGGCATGAATATAGCGCGTCTGAGGACGCCGACCTACTAGACCGGGATGAATGGGCCAAGGCCAACCCTGGCTTGCGGACTGGCATCAAGAGCATGGCTTACATGGTGGACGCTTCGGCGCGGGCCTTGGCGAGTCCGGCGGATCAGCCCAGCTTCCGGGCATACGATCTAAATCTCCCACGGAATCCATCGACCGAAACACTGTGTACGCCGGAGGACTGGCGGGCCTGTGAAGTCTCGGAACTGCCACCACGTCAAGGGCCTTGTATCGTGGGGTTTGACCTGGGCGGCTCCAGTAGCCTAACGGCGTTGGCGGCGTTTTGGCCGGACACCGGGCGGATGGAAGCCTGGGCAGCTTGCGGGGATAACCCGACGCTGCTAGAGCGTAGTCGGGCCGATGGTGTTGGGGAACTCTATCTACAGATGGAAGGGCGCGGGGAACTGACGGTCTATCCTGGCCGGGTGACACCGGCTGAGACCTTTTTACGGGATTGCGGTAGCCACCTTGAAGGGGAGCGGATTGCGGTAGCTGGGGCTGATAGATACCGGCGGGCTGAGTGTGAGGATGCCCTGTCCGGGGCCGGGTTACGTTGGCCGATGAACTGGCGGGGCCAAGGGGCGGCAGCTACGGCGGATGGTAGCCACGATGTACGGGCAGCGCAAAGGCTGATTCTCGCGCAACGGCTGGCTGTCCGGCAATCCCTGGCGATGCGTCACGCTGTCCGGGAGAGCGTCATCCGGCGGGATACCGGCGGCAACCCGGCCTTGGATAAGCGACGGCAGCACGGAAGAATCGACGTAATGAGCGCGATGGTCATCGCGGCTGGACTTGGTGAACGGGAAGCCGTCAAGCCGTCGAGGGGAAGCGTTGAAATGATGCCCGCCATCAACCCGTAAATGTTTCAGGTGAAACAAATTCGAGGGCGCTATGAGTAGACACCATGCGGAAATCCCGACTCGCGTTTGGGAACGCCTACGCGGTGAGACCTTTGACCGGGATGGCTACCGCTGCCGGGAGTGCGGTAAGACGGGAGTCTTGGAATGCCACCACGTCATACCGTTGGAGACCTGGCCGGACCAACCGTGGGTCATAAGCGGTCTGTTGACCCTTTGTAGAGGCTGTCATATAGCAGTCCATAGGCGGGCTGAGACTGAGGAAGAAAAGGCGTGGGAGAGCTTCATAGACGAATTAACGCCATAGGGTATACTATATGTGGTAGCTGCCCACCATTCACCTACGATATATGTCAAGGATTGCATGACGCAAGCTCTTAACAGGCTTATCAGTGTAACCGGGGAAAGCACGGTGACCGAACACGTGGATACCCGGTTTCCCTACGATAGATGGGGCGGTTCTTTCAGTGCTGTAGGGTATTGGAATACCTTCACTGACAATCGATTCACCCGCGCCGCTCCTGTTGACTCGGCTGCGGTGGCGGCAATCCTGGACGGGAATGATGCCGGAATCACGGTGTTTACTCACTACTACCTCGGGGGAGACCGGGTATCTGGAGTAGAGCTGCCTTTCCCCACGAAGTTGGAAAACGAAGTACCCTTGACCATCCGCATACACGGGCCGACCGACGATGATTACATCGAAGGGGTGGTTACCGATGTTAATGAGCGCACCAACTATCTGAGCCAGCTTGTGGGTTGGCACCTCAACATCGAGGACGCCGTTACTCAACATGGTGCGGTGTTCGCCATTGGTCAAGACCTAATCCTTTCATTCGTGGGCCGTGGCGGAGCGCAGCCCGTGTCCGAAGCAACCAAAGACGTGTGGGCGCGGCTGAGTGAGCGGGGCGCAGACGTGGGCCTCGTGGTGGGAGATTTTGTCCGTGGTGAAGGGGCGCAAGAGCGCATTTCGGCAACCATCCGTTACGACGCGGCCCTAGCCATTGTCAAAGAATTCACGGATGACCTGGGCCGTCGATGGTTTGCCACGTCCACACGCACGGAAGGCAACCGGCGTTACTTGGTGACGGAAGGCCAACGCATCCTGAGCGGCATCGACCTACCCGAATATGGAGCGGACGAATAATGCCGCTGGTAGTCCAGTCCGAGCCACCAATTGAAAAGGCGATCGAGGCCATTAGCGGCCTGGAGGCTAGTGGGTCCAACATCAAGCGAGTCCAACGCCTCTGGCGGAAGAAACTCGCGTCTGTTCTCAAAAGGGAAGCGATCCCGGCGATGCAGCAAGTCACTCCCAAGCGCAGCGGCCAAGCGGCTAAGTCTCTGAGGATTAAGACCATCAGCAATCCTTTCGGGTTGGAAGTGGGGCCGGGGCGGAAAGGGTTTTATCTTGCCTTTCACCCGGACGCTGAGGAACTGGCGCAACGGTATCACGGCATCTTGCAAGACGTGTACACCCGCCACGCAAGCAACCTGCTAAACGAAGCCATCCAGGAAACCTACGGACTCTAGGGAGGGAGAACCATCATGCTTGCATCGCAACGGATTGCCTTGGAAATGTCGGAAGTCCGGCAGGGGATAAACGACTTCCCGGAGGACGGGGAGGACACCAAGCGGGACGAACTGACCAAGCGGTATCAGTCTCTCGAAAGCCAATACCGGGGGGCGCTGGTCACTGAGGACACCCAGGAAGTTGACAGCAACGGCGGGACCGCCGAGGGCCGGGAGTTGGGGAGGATGCGGGACCGGGCCAACATCTCGGATTACATCCTGGAGATTGCCCAGGGAACGCCGGTAGACGGGGCCAGCAAGGAATTCCGGGCGGCTGTCTTGGGTGAGGACTTGAGCGGATTCATGCCCGTCGATATGTTGGAAGAACGGGCCGATGCCGTCTCCAACATCGGGGCCGCAATCCAGGATAACCAGCAACCCATTTTCGCCAGAGTTTTCAACCGGGGCTCTTCCGGTTACCTTGGCGTGTCGATGCCATCCGTGCCGGTTGGGAGTACCAGCTACCCGCGTTTGAACGCTGGCACCACTGGAGACGTGCGGAGTGACGGCGTGGAACTGGACGGGGCGGCGGCTTCCTTGGAAACCAAGGAATTGAATCCGATTCGCCTAACCGCGTCCTACACCTACGGCGTGGAAAGCCTTAGCCGCGTAATGGGGTTTGAGGAAGCACTACGCCGCGACATCAATCAAGTCTTGATGGACAAGCGCGATGTCCTGGCAATCCGCGGTCAAGCGGCTGTTGCCAACGTGAGCCCTGTCATTGCCGGGATTATCAGCAGCTTAACCGATCCCGGAGACCCAACCGCCATAGCAGCCTGGGGAGACTACCTTGCGGCCTATGACGACCAAGTTGATGGCAAGTACGCCGTATCCACTGAGGAAGTCCGGCTGTTGGTGAACAGCAACACGTTCCAGCACGCTATGGGGTTGGTAGTGGGAACGGATGGACGGGCCGGGTTGCTACGTGACCGGCTTCCGATGGAACGTTTCCGGGTGAGCGGGAACATGCCTCCAACGCCTGCCACCAACTTCGCCACGGCCATCGCCTATGCCACTGGAGCGGAAGCAAGGGGATTCTATATGCCTAGCTGGCGCGGGATTCAATTTACCGTTGACCCGTTCAGCCAAGCCAAGAAAGGGCAGATCGTTTTAACCGCCGTCAACATCGTGGGATTCGACATGATTGACGGGGCGGGCTACAAGCGTCTTGAGTTTCAAACCGCGTAAGGGGGCGCAATGGGAGATTGGGAACGCCGCTACTTTGAACTCCGGGCCGACGTTGACAAGCGGTTGCTTGAAGGGACGGCCCTAGTCTACGGAGACGTAGCACGGATTCCCGGCGGGGAAGAGACCTTTGAAGCCGGTGTCTTTGGTGACGTTGACCGGCTCGAAAACATCTTGCTCCACTTCCAACACGAACGTTCCCGGCCCATAGCGCGGAATGACGGAGGCGGGTTGATTTTGACTGACTCGCCGGAACGCCTCGAAATATCCGCTACCCTGCCCAATACCCGAGACGCCGACGATGCCTTGGAACTGGTAGACAAGCGGGTGTTGCGCGGTCTGAGTATCGAATTCAAGGCACAACGCCGACGCCGCGAGGGAGTCCGGTCCATCATCACGTCGGCGTTGCTAGGCGGTTTGGGGCTGGTAGATGTTCCGGCATACAAGGGCTCTACGGTTATGGCTCGGGCTGAGGAAGAAATCACCATGAGGCGTAGGCTATGGCTGTAAATCTCACGGTTGAAGTCCTGGCCCACGCGATACGGGTTACATCGTCTCCCACGACTCCGCTAACCACTGAGCAAACTGTTACCGTGGCGCGGTTGCTGGGCGCGTCAAGCGCGATGGTAGACAACTACGCCTCCGAAGCACCGGAGGCGGTATCCAATGAGGCGGCGATCCGTCTCGCGGGATGGATGCTTGACCAACCTCCGGGCCGGATGAACGCCGACGCCCTGGGGCTCTCCGGGGCGCGGTCAATGCTGGGGCCGTATCGCATCCGGCGCGCCTTGACACTGGAATAGGTTGTCACCATGAATTGGCAATTCTGGAAGCACGAAGATAGGGCAACGGACTTTAGCGGCGCGGTCCTGGACGCTGTTTTAGGCGCGGCGCGAGGGCAAGGCACAGCGGGCAACGCTGCCCAAGTGGCCGCTGTCGTGTTCGGTGTTGGGTTGCTTTCCCGTGGGTTTGCCACGGCGCAAGTGACGCCGATGATTCCTACCCTTGACCCGGAGACGTTGGGTTACATAGCGCGGTCTCTGCTACTACGCGGGAACTTCGTGGGAGCCATCTACGTTGACCAGCGAGACGGGTTGAGCATCGTTCCTACGGTATGGTGGGACATCACGGGAGACGTGATGCCGTCAACCTGGCGTTACTCGGTGGATATGGCTGCTCCTGGCGGAAAAACCGTAACCCGGATGGTTGGGGCCGATGGCATCGTCCATTGTCGGATCAACACTTCCCTAACCGAACGCTGGCGGGGTGTCTCGCCGTTGGTGGAAGCGGGGCTGTCGTCCACCTTGCTTGGCAACCTGGAGACAAGACTAGGTGAGGAAGCCAATGGCCGAAGTGGATATCTCTTGCCCATTCCCGAAGGGTTGTCAGAGCCAGCGGGGACCCAACTACGGGCAGACCTATCGACCCTGAAAGGCGGGATAAAGCTGGTAGAGACCACTTCCGGCGGGCATGGTCAAGGCCGGAACAATGCGCCGCTCCAGGATTGGAAGCCGCAACGCCTGGGGGCCGACTTCCCAACCGGCAACGTCGAATTGAGGAAGCAAGCGGGGGCCGACGTGCTGGCGGCGTTGGGTGTTCCGTCTGCCCTAATGAGCGGAGAGGGCGCGGCCAGCCGTGAGGCGTGGCGTCACACCATCGTTACCGCCCTAATCCCGATGGCTAAGTTGGTATCTGCCGAACTGTCCAACAAACTGGAGCAACAGATTGAGATTGCCTTTCCGAGTCTAATTACCGTGGACGTAGCGGCTCGGGCAAGGGCATTCAAGGCGTTGGTTGACGCTGGCATGGACCCAGCCAAAGCCGAAATGCTGGCGGGACTCGCCAGCGCGTGAGGCGCGATAGACAGCGGTTTTCATCGGGCCGTCGTCTCCCGGTTTTTCTCCCGGGTTGCGCCACCTCCTGCCAACTGCCCCGGTTGCCGTCCGCAACGATAGCCGGGGCGGTTGGTTGTTTGTTGACAATAGCTTGCCCCGGTGAGACCATCGGGGCGGTTATCCTTTTGTCCTGGCGTTGACCCTAAGTGGTAACGCGAGTGGTAACGGACAAGCTGAAGGGGCTTTTTCGTAGCTAAATCCGGAGATTTTGGCGCGCCTGGCAGGAGTCGAACCCGCAACCCCTGGGTCCGAAGCCCAGTGCTCTATCCATTGAGCTACAGGCGCAATCGGGCTTGGTCCGGTGAATTGGGGCGAGCGACGGGATTCGAACCCGTGATCTCCTGTGCCACAGACAGGCGCCTTGGACCACTTGGCTACGCTCGCCGCGGATATTGCGAAAGTGGAGTCCGGCTGATTCAGTTTGGTGGTTGGGCAAACCTGCCTGCTTCAATGGACACCGTTCCGCCAAACAATCGTAGCAAAAAGAAGGGTGCCGTACAAGGAGCCGATGGCTGAACGCGGGCGTTTTCAGTAGTCACCATCTCCGGTGAAGCGTGTCCTTAGACTCCGGTGGGCTGCGCTCAGGATGTGCGGGGGTAGGTCTGAGTAGGAGGCGTTAGTAGCCATACCGGAGATCGAGTGGTCTCGATGGGGGTTGAAATCGTAGCGGTCCTCGACGTTGAATACCGGGAGGCTCTCGACTCGTCCCGTATTCCAGTTGAAACCGTTCTCCGGTCTTAACTACAATGGTCGAACACACTCGGCGGATGGGAGTATGTCCCGGTTGAGGTGCGCGGCGCCCCAACTGAAGGAGAGGTCCATTTGGCCCCCTACATTCTTCGACGGCTGATGTGGCTCCCTTGCATCCTGCTCGTGGTATCCTTCGTCACCTTTGTGCTTGGCAGGTATGGCCCCGGGGACCCGGTGGAGGTGATTCTCGGCCAGTACAACAACCCCGAGGCCGTTGAACGCATCCGAGAGCAGCGGGGATTGAATGATCCCCTCCCGGTGCAGTACGGCCGGTACATCGGCAAGGTCGTGCGTGGCGACTTCGGCGAAAGCTACAAGTACCGGGGCCGCAGCGTCGGCGACCTTCTGAAAAAGAAGATGTGGGTCTCGGGCCAGTTGAACGTCGCCGCTCTCATCATCTCTCTGGGACTGGGAATCCCAATCGGCCTTTACGCCGCCTTAAGACAGGGCACACCCAGGGACGTGATCGCCGTGGCGTTCACGCTTCTTGGCCAGTCCTTCCCCGTGTTCCTGACCGCGCCTGGCCTGCTACTATTGTTTGCCCTTAAATTGGACGTGTTGCCGACCCACGGTTGGGGAGGTTTTTTCGATGCGAGAATCATCCTGCCCGCCATGGTAATGGGTATCCCCGGTGTGGCGATGATCACCAGGTTGACCCGCGCCAGCACCCTTGAGGTGATCTCCCAGGACTACGTGCGCACGGCCAGGGCAAAGGGGTTGCCGGAGAGCGTCGTCCACCGGCGCCACATTCTGCGCAATTCCATGATCCCGGTGGTTACCCTACTGGGCTTCTCGGTGGCCGGCCTGGCCACCACTTCGTTCATCGTTGAAAGGTTCTTCGGGATACCTGGCGTTGGCAATCTCTTCATCGAATCGATTTTCGCGCGGGACCTGCCGGTCATAAGCGGGTTCGTCCTCATCGGCACGACCATGTTCGTGATGGCAAACTTGCTGGTCGACCTGATCTATCCCTTCATGGACCCGCGGATTCGGCTTACAGGTGGCCAAATTGCGGAATGAAGTCCAGCCCCTGCCCGGTGTCCCAAGACAGCCCAGCGGAAGCTACTGGGCAATCTCACTCCGCCGTTTGTTCCGCAACAGGGTGGCCGTAGCATGCCTGGCAGTGGTCTTGCTGCTCTACGGCTCTGGATCGCTGGCGTCACTGGTCACCTTCTACGGGTACGACGACCAGGACCTAAGCGTTGCCAAGCAGGGCCCCAGCATCCAGCACCCCTTTGGTACGGACCGGTTGGGCCGAGATGTCATGACCCGCATCATATTCGGCCTGCGCACCACGGTCATCATTACCGTCATAACCCTGGTGACCGGCAGCCTGGCCCTGGGTATCACTCTGGGGTTGCTGGCCGGGTATTTCGGACGGTGGATCGACACGGTAATCATGCGCACCGGGGAGGTGACCACGGCGTTCCCCGATATTTTCCTGATCCTGATCATCATCTCCTTGGTGAAACCGCCGGTGACCGACTGGGTGCGGGGAATAGAGGACTCTCTAGGTATCGAAATATTGCGGTTGGGGGTCGTGGACTACCTGGTATTGGCGTTGGCCCTGGCTATATTTTCATGGTTTGGAATGGCACGTCTGGTGCGCGGCCAGGTACTGGCCGCGCGGGAGAACCAGTACGTGGAAGCGGCGAGGTCGGTAGGATGCACCACCCCAACCATATTGCTGCGGCACGTCCTGCCCAACGTCATGGGGCCGGTCATAGTTGTGGTGTCGGCTGGGCTGGGCGCCGTGGCCGGAGCCGAGGTCTTGCTTAGCTTCCTGGGTATAGGCATCCAACCCCCCACGCCGAGCCTGGGATTGATGATGTTCCAGCACGGCAGCATCTCAGAGCTTAGGTCCAACCCCCACTTGTTGCTCTTCCCAGCGGGAACGCTGACGGTGCTGCTATTTGCCTTCAACCTGCTGGGAGACGGGGTGAACGACGCGTTCAATCCCAGGGCCAGGTAGACTAGGGTCCTATACTCCACGGTCCGCCTCTCCGCCTGCCTCGGACCATCCCGTAGCAGAGCCCGGCCAATGGACCAATTATGAGGGCTGCCATCGCCACGTCCGCCAAACCGGTCTTCTCCTGTGCCGCCCCGCAGCCAGTCGCGGTAGTATCGGCGGCTTGTCCATCCGGACCTGCGACGGATGCGGGTCCCAAAACACCCGCCGGAGACGGAGTGGGCTTCGGCGCAGAGTCAGGAGCCGGCCCGGCGCTGGAGGCGGTTGAGCCGTCCTGGGGTTGGCGGCCCGGCGCGCTGTTGCCGAGAGGAGCAAGCGAGGTCAATGTCGGTGTGGGGACGGACGCCACCGTAGGCTCCGGGGTAGGCAGCGGTTGAAGGCCGATGGATTCCCGCCACTTGGCGTCCAAGCCGCGCTGGTCCAACTCGTAGACCTGTTGTAGTGCCTTGTCGATGTCCCGTGTATCCTTCAGTGCGGCCATCAGCTCCGCCATCTTTTCGTCCCCATACTGGGCGATAAGGTGATGGACCACCGAGGAAGACTGTCCGTAAGCGATGATGATGTCCCTGGGAGTCCCGCCGAATTTCTCCAAGAACCACAGGGGCCTGATGCTTCCGCTGGCGATCCCCTGCTGCAATGCCGACTCGTACTCCCGCTCCTTGCCCGTGTTGGCGTACTCGGCCAGACCCTCGTTGAGCCACTTCGGCACGTCTTCGTCAATGTGCCCGGTGGCTTCCGCTACGAGCAAGTGGGTGAACTCATGGGATGTCGTTGCTTCTACACCGGCGTCGAAGTGGACCAGCAATACCCGTTCGTTGGTGAACGCAATCCCCTGGGTGATCAACTGTTCCCGAACCGCCCGGGCGCGGAATGGGACCGCCGCCACCATGTCGCGGTAGTCGGTGTAGGCAACGATGGTAAAGGGCTCGGTGATCTCAATCCCCAGCACCGGACTCATCCGGTCTATAGCCCCCTGCGCCGACGCCAGCACAACCTCGGCTTCCTGGGCGGCGTTTTCCCCGTAGGCGTGGGCCATTATCAAGCCGGAGTTGATAGTGTGCCATTCGAACCGTATGTCAGTGTAGGTAAATTGCTCCCGGGGAGTGCGCAGGACGTTGTTCCCCTCGTCGCGGATTTCGAAGGAATAGCGGATGATCGTGCCCGGTGGTATCGAGCCTCCTCCCTGGCCGCTTTTGAGGAAAGCTTGGCCTTCCACCTCGTTGCCTGGCTCGAATTCGGCGACGCGGTAGGCGCTGCCCGGCCTTCCACCAACTATGCGGAACCTCACCCGAATCTCGTCGATCTCCTCTGAACTTCGGGCGCTGACGGTGAACCGGATACCGTCTGGAAACTCACTTACCGCGTTCATTTCCAAGACTTCGATAGTCCCCTGGTTTGCCAGGGTGGAGTGTGTTGGTGAAGCGGCGAAGCAGATGAGTGCGATGGTCAGGGCTCCGAGGACGAGGCGCATGTTTCTCCTTTTGTGCAATAGCTATTCTTGGACCGGAAGGCGCCTTGACTCACAAAATAGCGCCCACTAAAATCGGGCCTGTCGCGCCGGCCAGGGCCAGACTCCTCGCGGGGCCCGGTCCATTCGCGGCCTAGGGGCGTCTCCTCGACCCCTAATCCTCCGAGTAAAGACAGAATATGACAATTCGAGTTGGACGGGTTTCCGGCCTTAGCTACGAACCATTTTACATCGACATGGAGCGAAGAGGTGTCCAGGTTGTGGACCTTCCTCCCGGAGGGCTGGCGTCCGCGCTGGCAGACGGCGACATCGAGGCTGGGCCTATACCGGTCCCCGATTGGTTCCAGCTCGAAGACCGCTTTCACCCCGTGGCCGGGTTCTGTGTGTCCGCTTCCAGCAGGGCGGGCAGCAGCCTCCTGTATTCCCAGAAGCCCATCGAGGAACTAGACGGCGCGGAAATTTCGGCCGCAGGGGAGGACGCTGCTTCAGTGCAACTTCTCCGGGTCTTGCTGGCGCAGAAGTATGGGCTAACGCCGGGGCACATCGTGACCCCGCAGGACTCTCCCGCCGCCCTGCTGCTCACCGGCAACAATGCCCTCCGGCGGCGGCGCGGGGTCAGAGGGTTTTCCCACCGGTACGACCTTGGCGCGGAATGGAAGCAGTGGACGGGGTTGCCCTTTGTGTTCTCGCGCTGGATTGCCCGAAATGACCTTGATCCAAAAGACCTGGCGCTGCTGGAAGACACTCTGTACGTGGGCCTGGAAGACGGGGTGGACGGGCTATACCATATTTCCGAACCCAGGGACGACTTACTGATGTTGGCCAAGGACATAATGGCCCACATCCAAGGGATTCGCTACTTCGTGGGGCTGTCCGAGCAGAAGTCCATCGACCTGTTCCGCGGATATCTCGCTCAGTTGGACCCGGCCGGTTAATTGGCCAAGGTAACCGACCGGAGTTTCGAGACCACAGGCGAGAGTTGCTTCATTTGCGACTTCTCCCCACCGCGCTCGGGTGACCCGGCTGCCGTTATCCAGGCCGATTTACCCGCGGACTTCATTTCCGTCGCTTATAACCCCGGCAGGGCGGTGCGGACCAACTCCGCCATGCTTGCGGCCTCCATCAAGTTGCAGACCGGGCGGGACGTCACGTTCACCCTGGCGACCCGGGACATGAATAAGGTTGCCCTGCAGTCTCTTTTGTTAGGGTCCCAACTATTGGGCTTGGAAAACGTCGCCGTGGTCGAGGGGGACCCTTTCACCCGTCGGGACGCGGGAATCGTCAAACACGTCGGGGACTTTACTCCCACCGAGTTTATCGCCGCCGCAACGGCCATGAACGAAGGGGTAGACTTCCGTGGGAGCCGCCTGCGCGCTTCCTCAGACTTCTGCGTGGGGGCCTCTCTCGATTTGGAGCGCGACATAGAGGCGGAAGCCCGCCTCGCCCGGCGCAAGGTGGAATCGGGGGCTCAGTTTTTCATAACCCAACCTATCGTCAACACAGACCGTGCCCAACGGTTTCAGGACGTCTATCAGTCCTTGGCCGGGGAAGGGATGGCGGAACCAGTCTTCTACGGATTGCCAATACTGGAACGGGACGGAGTCGTCTTCAGCCATGTTCCCCAACAGGTGATACAGGACTTGGAACGCGGCAGGGGCGGCGTGGAGATCGCTTTGGAGCAACACCAAGCGTACAGGGACGCGGGGTTTCACAACGTGTACGTGGTGCCGCCCATCCGTCGAGGCGGGGCCAGGAACTACGGCGCGGCGCGGGAATTCTTGGCCGCCGTGGGCCGTGTCTAGTCCGCGACAGGCTCCGCAACAAGAATGGCCCGCTACTGTCTGTAGCGGGCCATTGATGTTTCTGGGCCTTGTAGCTGGAAGGGACGCATCAGCCCCAGCTTGAGAGGACTGCCTAGCCGCCCCAGGCCCTGGGAGCGATGCCGTCGATGTCCGTCGCCACGTCAACTATGGCGGGCTTGCCCGAGGCGAAGGCCTGTTCCAACGCGCTTTGGATCTCGCTGGGCCGTTCCACGCGGATGCCGAAGCAGCCGATGGACTGGGCGATCTTTGAGAAATCGATGTCCAGGAAGTGCCACAGCTCGTCTGGGTTGCCCGGCTCGCCGGCATAGACGCGCTCGTTGCTGTGCTTCTCCTGGTTGAGGGAGTGGTTGTTGTTGACCACTATGACGGCGTCGATGCCGTAGCGGAGGGCCGTTTCCATCTCCGACATGTGGTACCAAAACCCACCGTCTCCGGTGAACCCAATAACCGGGCGGTCCGGCACGGCGCACTTGGCTCCAAGGGCTCCGGGGAAGCCCCAACCCAGGGAACCGGCGCACCGGATGAACCCCTGCCCAGGGTCGTTCAGGTCCATCATGGTCCCGGTCCAAATTCCGGAGTGGCCAGTGTCGGAGACGACAATGGCGTCCGACGGCAGGTAATCCGTCAGCTCTTTGCACAGACGCTCCGGGCGGATGGGCACGGCGTCCGAGTTGGCGAGTGGCGCGACCTCGTCTCTCCACTCCCTGACCAATTCCTGGGCGCGTCCCACCCAATCGCTCCTTGGGCCTATGGGCTCCATGACTTCCATCAACTTTCGCATCGAGGCCCTTGCGTCGCCCTGCAGTGTCGCCTCGGCCGGGTAGGAACGCCCAAGCTCCGAGGCGTCGATGTCGATTTGCACCACCGGAGTACCGGGCGCGGGGACAGTCCATTCATTGGTTACCTGGCTACCCGTGTGGCTGCCGATATAGACAACCAGGTCGGCTTCGGAGACTATCCGGTTGGCGCACCACCGCGAGTAGGAACCGACAACCCCAACCGACAGGCCGTGGTCGTCCGGAATCGCCCCTTTAGCGTTTAGGGAGGTTGCCACGGGGATTTGCATCATCTCGGCCAGTTGGACGAGTTCCTGCTGGGCCTGGGAGGTCGTGACGCCGCCTCCAGCCACGATGACCGGACGCTGCGCCGAGGTTATTACCCGGGCTGCCTCTCGGACCTTTTCCATTTCCGGTTCCGGCCGGTACCCCGGGTACTCCTTGTACGCCTCCTCCACCAAGACGTCGAAATCGGCCTCCCCGTCGGTGATCGTGTTGCCGGACGTGCCTTCCAGGTCCAGGTGCACCGGCCCGGGAGAACCGGTCATGGCCTCGCGGAAGGCCTGCCGCAGTAGGAATTGGAACTGTTCAGGGGAGTCCACCGGCACGCTGTACTTGGTCACGGGGTCGAAAGGCGGGAAGTGGTCGATCTCCTGGTAGGCGTTGCGAAATAGCCCCATGCGGGGACGACGCCCGGTCAAGGCGACCACGGGTGAACGGGCCAGGAACGCATCCTGAAGACCCGCCGCCAGGTTGGCCGCGCCCACCGATTGGGCCATGCAGACGCCTATGCCACGGGACGCCCGTGCGTAGCCATCGGCCATGTAAGCCGCGGCCTTTTCGCCGTGGGTCAGTATCCGCCTGATACCCAGCTTCTCCATCTCCACCATGGCGCGTTGCGCAATGACGGGTACGAAGAAGGCGTGGGTAATTCCATAGCCATGCATCGTTTCCGCCAGGAAACGGCCGCCTGTCATTCTCGGCATGACATACCTCCAGGAGTTAGATTCACGGTTTTTGCGCGGGGACTAGAAATGACCAATCCGAGCACAACATCGTGCCCGGACGGTCTTTTCGTGCATTGGGCGAGGTCCGAAGGCGGGTGGGTTAGCGGTCGTTGAATACCTGCTGCGCAATGGGCGCGGCATTGGCGGCGCAGGGCCATCCGGCGTAGAAGGCTACGTGGGTGATGAGCTCGCCGATCTCGTCCTTGGTGAGGCCGTTGTCGAGAGCCCTGTTGATGTGGCCGGGAAGCTGGCCGGTGCGGTAAAGGGCGGTCAACATTGCGACGGTGATGAGGCTCCGGTCCCGCTTGGACAGGCCGGGGCGCTCCCAAACGTCTCCAAAGAGCACGTTGGCGGTCAACTCGGCTAGCTGAGGGGCAACTTCCTGCATTGCGGTGCGGGGTGTAGTCATGTCATCTCCTTACCGTATCGTTTTAGGCTTCCGTGGGCATCGGCAATACTCCCGCCGTTGGTCACGGCTGGATTCTCGCCGAGTCCGAATCCTAAACAGTGGTGTTTTTGGGTCCCCAGGTCTGGCCGAACTCGGCTCGGGCCACCCGTTCTCCCGTGAGCGTCCCAGCGGATTGACCGGCCAACCAAACGGCGGAAGGAACAATCTCCCCCGGCTGGACCATGGGGATGTGGGCAGTTCCGGGCCAATCGCCGTTGCGGTTCATCCAGGTGTCGACCCGGCCCGGTTCCAGCACGTTTACGGCGATGCCGTGTGGACGGACCTCCTCGGCCAGGCTGAAAAAGGCGCGCTCCAGGGCGGCCTTGGTTGCAGAGTAAACAACCCTGCCCGGCCGGTAAGCCCGCGCCGACCCCGAGGTCACGCAGAATATAGAACCGCCATTGCCCGCCTGGATCATGGGTCCGAGGGCGTACTTGCACAGGAGCAAAGGCCCTCGCAAGTTGACCGCCAAAGCGCGGTCCAGCAACTCCACTTCCAGTTCCGGGATGGGCGACTCGCAGTCGATGCCCGCGTTGGCGGCAACAATGTCTACCCTGCCGAAATGCTCCAGCGTGGTTTCGACCAGTGATTCTATCTGCTCGGCCTGGGTAATGTCGCAAGCGACCGGGAGTGCGCTGCCCCCCTGTTCGCTGATCCGCGAGGCGGTCTCAACGATGGTCCCGCTGGCGTACTTCTCGAACGTGGAGCCCGAGGATGTGTCCACCTCGGTCCGGGCAGTCACCACAACCTTCGCCCCGTGAGCGGCCAGCCCCAGGGAGATCGCCCTGCCGATTCCCCGGCTACCGCCGGTGACGATGGCCACTTTGCCGTCCAGCCTCATCGGTTATTTGTCATTTTATTCAAATCGGCGTTGGGCTGCCGGTCGAAATAGCTTGGGAGGCTTTTGATTAGGCGGGGCGGAACTTGGGGAGAGAGATAGTGTCGTTCAGATCGTCGAATACCACCTGCAACGCCATGCCAATCTTGATGACCGAGGGATCGGGTTCCACTTCCACGAGGTTGGTGGGCATACGGGCGCCGCCTTCCAATTCAACCATCGCCACCACGTAGGGCGCGTGGTCGCGGAACGCGGGGACCGGCCCCCGGTGAACGATGGCGAAGGCGTGCAGCGTTCCCTGACCGCTGCTCCGGACCCAGTCGGTATCCCGTGAGAAGCAACCGGGGCAGATGTCCCTGGGGTAAAAATAAGTGCTGCCGCAAGCCCGGCAATGGCGCAACCAAAGCTCGTGTTCCTTGCATTTCTCCCAATAGAAATCCGATTCCGGCTGGGGTACCGGTGGTGTGATCGGGGGAAGCTCTGCTGACTGGGTCATCTGCCGCTCCTGTACCGAGACTGCGCCGCGATGCCCCTAGAGAATAAAGAGAATTGATGCCATCGTCAAGTTTGTTTGAGACGCTGCGTCCACGCTCCCCAGCCCCCTCCCCGGTTGCCTGAACCGGGTGCGTGCGGTATGTTGAGTCGCGCCTGTCCGAGCTAGTGGCAGGGCGGCCCCAAATGGAATATGAAGGTGAACCATGCGCGTAGCAGTTATGGGAGCGGGCAGTATCGGAGGTTATTTTGGCGGCATGTTGGCCCGAGCGGGGAACGATGTCACCCTCATCGCGCGGGGCGGCCACTTGCAATCAATCCTTTCCGATGGCTTGAAGGTGGTTAGAAATGAGGAAGAGTTCGTAGTCCGGTGCCACGCTACAGACGACCCCGCCCAGGCCGGGACCCCAGATCTGGCGCTACTCACCGTCAAGACCTACCACAACTCCCAGGCCATACCCTTTATGGAGCCTATGATAGGCCCCGATACCACCGTGCTATGCCTTCAAAACGGCATTGATAGCTACCGTTCGGCGGCAGACCACCTGGGTCAAGAGCGAGTGATGCCCGGAGCCGCTTACATCGAAGCGGGCCATCCTTCGCCAGGTGTGGTTACTCAGACAGGCGCGGTTGTCCGCATCGTCTTCGGCGAGCCAGACGGAGGCTCCTCGGACCGGGGCGAGAGAATCCGGGAAACGTTGGAGGATGCCGGGATACCCGCCGAACTCTCCACGGACATCCAGAAGACCCTATGGAGCAAGTTCTTGTTCATCGCAACCATGGCGGGGGTCACTTCACTGTCTAGGAGGACAATGGCGGAACTGATGCCGGTCCCGGAATGGCGAGGTGTCATAGAGGCGTGCATGAAGGAGATCGAGGCCGTGGGCAGGGCTGCGGGAGTGGGATTGGACCCCGATATAGTCGGAAGCACTCTCGATTACATTCTGGGCTCCCTGGAGCAGATGCACGCTTCGATGCACGCGGACGTAATGGCCGGTAGGCCGCTGGAACTGGATGCCCTGAACGGCGCGGTGGTCCGGGCCGGACGATCGGCCAACGTGCCCACGCCGATTAACGACGTAATTAACGCCATGCTGAAACCGCTGATCAACGGGATTAGCTAGCAGTTGATATCTGACTCCAACTGTCGCAGCTTGGAACAGGCGTTGAATGGCCAAAATCCTCTGGTTCAGGGTTGGCCCCGGATATGACGAGCGCGACTAACAAGCCGCCATTTTGACAACCGGCGATGGCCCCAGTACGATGGGGGCATTCTGAAAACAGAGGGATAGTCATGGATGCAACAGGAGTATCCCACATCGCGATCTGTGTCCGAGACCTGGACAAGTCCCTGGAGTTCTACCGGGACATCCTGGGTATGAGAGTGACACTGGACCAGGTACAGGACACGACCACCGGCGGACTGCCCCACGTCTACGCTCACGCCCGCAAGACCCGCCGCACCGTCCATGTGCGCTATGGTGAAGAGGGCAACACCACACCTTCTCTGGTCCTGACCAGCCACCCCGGCGACGAGGCCGACGGCGGGCCGATCAAGCTTGACCAGGTGGGTATCAGTCACCTTTCGTTCTCGGTCCGGGACCTCAAGGGCCTCACCGACGAGCTCATAGCCAAAGGGGTGTCCCTGGCCGGCCCGCTCGACTCCTTCGTCAACCCCCAGGGAGTCACCAGCAGCATCTTCGTCTACGATCCCGACGGTATCCTGCTGCAGTTCGACAGCGGCGGGGGCGGTTAACCTGGTTATCATGCTGTGCAGTTGGTAGGTTAAATGACCAGCCACGCTGATAATCATGACCGGGACAAGCTCACCCGTTGGCGCGGTGACCTGACCTCGGGGGATGCTTCCACCTTCCCGGTGTACGCGGTATTCCTTGTGACTCCCGAAGACCGGCCCGCCCATGACATTTTCCGGGCCTACCGCGGCAGTTTCGAAGAGCGCGGGGCCGGATTCCAACACCTGATCATTTTTGGCCAGCACGGCGTCTCCACGACGGTGAAGGGACTGTTGGCTGAACTAGGCCTCGGGCTCGATTCGTTGCCCTTGTTGGGGCTATTTCCGGGCCCGCCTTCCGACGCAATCCATACCATCGGTCTCAGACAAGGCGATTATCGGCCCGGCGAGTCCGGCGACTCCAAGGCTCTCGACGGCCCATGGATGGACGTACTCGGCTTCCTTCAAGAAACCGCCGATGGTGGCGGTGAAGCCATTGATCTTAATCGGGCGGCCGACTTGAAGCCGCTGAGTCTCGGGACGGGCGTGATGGGTGAGATCGTAGAACGGGTCCTTGGCAGCGTGTCTTAGGGCCTAGCCCAATACGCCGGACGCCAGCGCCGCTCCCCAGGCGACTAACAGCAACCCGCTTACCCAACCGATCGCTCTTCCTCCCGGCGCGACTTTCTCCAGCAGCACGAACCCCGCCAGGGCCGCAATCCAAATCAGGTTCATCACTCCTAGGACGAAGAGCAGGCCCATCAGGGCCCAGCAGCAGCCGAGGCAGTAGGTCCCGTGCCGGAGCCCCATGGCCACCGCGCCCCACCGCCCGTCCCGCCAGTCGCCCATCAGGAACGACACAGGTGACCGGCAATGGCTCAGGCAGACCGATTTCAAGGGACTCCACTGAAACAGCCCCGCCACTATCAAGAGTCCGCCGCCCAGGTAATTGCTCGCGCTCTCTCCCATCATTGCCGTTAGCAGGGCGTTGGAGTGGAGTACCCAGTTGGCCATGGTGGCCAGGGCGGCGAACGCCGTCCATACCAGGATGTAGGCCGACAGGAACAACCCGGTCGGGACGTATGGAGCGTCCGCCTCCCGCCGCCTGCGATTGATTGTGGCGAACATCAACACCATCGGCGAGGCCGAGGGGATCATCATTCCGGCCATCATTACCGACCACATCAGGAACATGAGCCCGAAGTCCGCGGCTGTCCATGCGCCCATCCGGGGCATGGCCATTCCCGCGCCCATCTCGCCGATGTTGAGCGCGAGGTAAGCCAGGTATGCCCATGCCAGGGCGGCGATCAACGCGATGCCCACGGCAATCACCGCCCGGTCGCGTTTCAGCACCGACTCCAATAACGAGCCGCTTCGCATTGCCCCTCATCTCTGGTTGGCTAACCCGAAGAATATCTTGTCTCATCCTGCTGGGCAAACCCTGCCAGTCGGTCTGCGCGGCGTTCGGCTGGCCACGACGTTGACCAACTGTGTACGCCCTAGTTCCATCGATAATGCGTGAACGCCAATATCAAAATTCCCGATGCTGTTTCGAGTTGGCGGCCTAGCCGCGTCTTCTACGGTTGGTGGATCGTAGCCGTCTCATCCCTGCAGGGGATGTTTGGCAACGGCGCGATCTCCAGCGGTTTCCCCATATTCTTCGAACCGATCCGCCGGGACCTCGGCATATCCTACGCCTCTATGTCTCTCGTGTTCAGCATGGCCCGCGCCGAGGGAGGGATGGGCGGTCCAATAGTCGGCTGGATGGTCGACCGGTTCGGGTCTCGTCCGATGATCTTCTTTGGCGGGCTGATCGCCGGTGTGGGCCTCATCCTGCTGTCTCGGGCCGACTCCTATTGGCAATTGGTGGCGATCTTCGTCGGCATCGTGTCCACCGGAAAAACGGCCGGGCTTGGGCAGACCCTGATGGCGACGGTCAACCAGTGGTTCATTCGCCGCAAGGCTCTGGCGATGTCCACGCTCATGACCTCTTTCGCCGGTGGCGGGGCGATTGTTGTGCCGCTGCTGCATCTGGGGATTGCCAACCTGGGATGGAGGGATACCCTTCTTTATGTGGGTATCTTCGTCTGCATACTCACAATACCGGTCTGCCTGGTGTTGCGCAGCCGGCCGGAAGACGTAGGGCTGAGGCCAGACGGCGGCGCAGTCCCTCCACCACTCCCCGGTCCTTCCGGGGCCTCACGGGCCTCCAGAATGGATGCCCAGGATTTCACGGTCAAGGAGGCGCTGGCGACGACGGCCTTTTGGGCGATGCTCCTTGGCGTCGTGGCTCGGGTGTCGGCCACAAACGCCATCATCATCCACATCTTCCCGATCCTCGAAGGGGAGGGACTAACGCCCAGCGAAGCGTCTATCTACGTCTCCGCCATGTTCTTTCTGGCGATCCCGCTGCGGTTCGTGATGGGGGTTGCCGGAGGCGTCCTCTCTCCCAGGAAGATCCTCTTCGTGGGCTTGAACCTGGGCGCGGTGGGGTTGCTGGCCCTGCTGCTGCTGGATGGGCGCCTGGGCGCAATCATCTTCGTGCTGGCTCTGGCGGTTGTGGAGGGCGTCAGCTCGCTCAACTGGATCATGTTGGGGGACTATTTCGGCAGGAGCCGGTTTGCCAGCTTGATGGGGCTGATGAGCGTGTTCCACAACGTTGGCCTGTTCGTGTCTCCGATCTTCAGCGGCAGGGTGAGGGACCTGACCGGGACATACGACATTGTGTTGATGACCTTCATCCCTTTGTATGTGGCCAGCGCCGTGATATTCGGTTTGGCCCGCCGTCCGGCGCCCCCGGCGCGCATACGGTCCGGGGAGAGTAGGAGCGGGGTAACTGTTCAGAGTTGAGGGGATGGATTAGTTAAAACTTGCTTGGGAAGTTCGGTGCGTCGGGTCGTCGGTTATGTTAAATCAGGAGGATGGAGAACAAGGTAGACCTGAGGACGGCCAGCCGGGAGGCGCTGTTGGCGGTGATTGCGCGGCAGCAGGCGGTCATCGACGAGTTGCAGCGGCGGATAGCGGCGTTGGAAGGGGGTCTCAAGGGCAAAGGGCGGCCCGGAATGCCGGGCAACAAACCGGGTGCAAAGTCAGAGCCGGCCGAGAAGAAGGAGCCAAGAAAGCCCCGGCCCCACGGCTTTAGCCGTCGGCGCACGGTGGCGGCTCACCAGGTGGAACATGTCTTGGACTCCTGTCCGGAGTGTGGCACCGGGTTGGTTGGGGGTTGGCCGCAGCGGACTCGGGAAGTCATCGATATCCCAGTGGCTCCGGTGGAGGTCACGGAGCACGTTTTCGTGACCCGGGTCTGCCCAGTATGTGAACGGCGCCGGACCCCCAAGACGGACTTGGGCGGTGGGGTAATCGGTCGGGGACGGTTGGGAGCCAACTTGGTCTCATTGATCGCTGGCCTGCGGGAAGAGGGCCGGTTGCCCCTTCGGACCATCCAATGGTATCTGGAGACCGTCCACCAGTTGCGCTTGAGCGTTGGGGGAATCACCCAGGTCCTCCACGGCGTGGCCCGGCAAGCCCAACCGGCGGTGGCCGAGGTGCTGGAACTAGTCCGGACCAGCCAGGTGGTGCACGCCGACGAGACCGGCTGGCGCCAGGAGGGGGCCAATGGCTATGTCTGGACCTTCTCCACTCCCACTGAGCGGTACTTCCTGCGCCGAGGCCGGAATAAGGAGGTGGTGGACGAGGCGCTGGGGGAGTCCTTCAGCGGGGTGTTGGTCAGCGATTTCTACGCTGCCTATAACCACTACCCTGGCCTGAAGCAGCGGTGTTGGGCTCATCTGCTCCGGGACATCCATGACCTGAAGGCCCTCTACCCAGCAGACGCCAAGCTGGCCGGATGGGCGGCGGCAGTGCATGACCTCTACGCCCAGGCCAAGCGGTTCTCCCATCCTCAGGCAAGGAAACGCCGTCAGGCCCAACTGGAGTTGGAGCGGAAATTGTTGGCCTGCTGCCGACCCTTCCTTGATGACCCAGGGGCAGTCCAGGCCAAGCTCTGCCGGCGCATCCAGCGCTTCATCAAGGAGTTGTTCGTATTCGTAGCCGAACCGGCCGTCCCCTCGGAGAACAACGCCGCCGAGAGGAGCCTTCGTCACCTGGTGACCAGCCGCAAGATCAGCGGCGGCACCCGCTCAACCCAGGGCACCAACACCAAGATGGCTCTCGCTTCCCTCTTCGGTACCTGGCGCGCCCGAGGATTGAATCCCCTCACCGCATGCCGCCAGTTGCTCACTTCCCCTCAACTCTGAACACTTACGGAGCGGGGTACCGGGATAGTCCCGGCCGCCCCGCGCTACACGGTTGGTGGGTGCCAACCGCCCATTGCTGATGCTATAATGCGCACCGAGGAGGTGGCCAATTGGAATGGATTGATTTTGCAACACCGACAACCGTTAGCGAAGCCGTAGGGTTGCTGGCCCAACATGGGGACCGCGCCCGTTTGATCGCCGGTGGCACCGACATTTTGGTCCAGTTGAGAGGTGGCCGGCGCAGCCTCGACCTGATCATTGACGCCAAAGGGATTCCTGAACTAAACGAGATATCCTACGATCCACAGAATGGACTGACGCTGGGCGCAGCCGCGCCTTGCTATCGTATCTACGGCAACCAGGCCGTCGCGGACGCCTACCCCGGCCTCATGGACGCCGCTACTTTGATCGGCGGCATACAGATTCAGGGCAGGGCAAGCATTGGCGGCAACGTCTGTAACTCCGCTCCCAGCGGCGACTCCATCCCTCCCGTCATCGTTCTGGGCGGCGTGTGCAACATCGCCGGTCCTAGCGGCACGCGTCAGGTGGCGGCCGAAGATTTCTGCACCGGCCCTGGCCGGAACGTGCTAGAGAACGGCGAAATGCTGGTTTCAATCAGCTTCCCCGCGCCCCAGCCTAATACCGGAGCCAACTACCTGCGGTTCATCCCTCGCAACGAGATGGACATCGCCGTCGCCGGGGTGGGCACCTCGGTGGTGTTGGACGCCTCGGGCCAAAACTTCGTTTCCGCCCGGATCTCCCTCGCCTCCGTAGCGCCGATTCCCGTGTTCGCCGGCGAAGCCGCGGCCAGCTTGGCGGGCAAGCCGGTGTCCGACGAAGCGATTCAGGAAGCCTCCGACCTGGCTATTGAAGCGGCCAGTCCCATCGACGACATGCGCGGCACCATCAGGCAGAGGAGGCACCTCGTGGGCGTCCTCACCCGCCGCACCCTTAACAACGCAGTACAACGAGCCAGAGGGGGATAAAGATGCCCGGACTAGTCCACGTACAGACCACCATCAACGGTGATGAGGTTAACTTCCTTTGTGAGCCCCGGCAGAGCCTCCTTGAATGTCTCCGGGACGTTCTTGGAATGACCGGCAGCAAGGAAGGGTGCAACGACGGTAACTGCGGCGCGTGCACCGTGATGTTCGACGGCCGTATCGTCGACTCCTGCCTGGTCATGGGAGTCGAAGCCCAGGGCCAGGAGATCACTACTATCGAAGGCCTGGCAACCCCGGAAGGACTACACCCGATTCAGCAAGCCTTCCTGGAGAACGCGGCCCTGCAGTGCGGCATCTGCACTCCGGGATTCATCGTCGCCTCCAAGGGACTTCTGGACGACGAGCCCGACGCCGACGAGGGTCGGATCAGGCACTGGTTGGCTGGAAACCTTTGCCGCTGCACCGGCTACGATAAGATCGTCCGCGCCGTGTTGGACGCCGGTCAAAAGATGAAGTAGCTGGCCGCTCCAGGCCAACGCGAGGACTTAGCGGCGTGGCTACCGTGTTCATCCCCACAATGCTCCAGCCTATGACCAACGGAGTGAAGCAGGTCGAGTTCGAGGCCACCAACGTGCGCCAGGTGATCGAAGGGCTCGACCAGCTTTATCCTGGGGTTAAAGAGAGGCTGGTGGAAGAAGGAAGGATTAGACCCAGCCTGGCGGTGTCGGTGGACGGTGAGGTTGCCAGAATGGGGATGCTTGAAAAGGTCGGCCCGAGCAGCGAGGTCCACTTTGTCCCCGCCATAGCGGGCGGAATGCCCCCGAGTATCCGAAACGTAATATTGAACGAGTCTCTATTGACGGCGCGTCCGACGGCACTTTCTCAAACCGGTGCGGGGCTGGGCGGCATAGTGGGAGCAGTGATTGATGGGAAGGCGGTCTAAGTCCAGGATTGAGTCCCTTGTGTCTGCCGGAGGCGTGGTCTATCGTCAGGGCGACGGCGGCATAGAGACTGTGCTTTGCGGAAGATCGCTGGCCTCCATCGCCAGCGGCGACGAAGAAGACCCCAGGGAAAGAGGCGGCCGCTTCCCACCCGAATGCTTCCGTTGGAGTTTGGCGAAGGGTACGCCGGACCGTGGGGAAACTCTGGAACAGACGGCCCTACGCGAGGTGCGGGAAGAGACCGGGTTGGAAGTGGAGCTGGAAGCCCCGATCTCCAGCATTACTTATTGGTTTGCCGACCGGGAAAGCTCCGTCAAATTCCGAAAGACCGTCCACTTCTACCTGATGGTCCCCGTAGGTGGCGACACGGACCTCCATGACCCCGAATTTGACGTGGTACAGTGGTTCTCCTTTGATGAAGCCCTTGGGGCTCTTGCCTACCCCAACGAGGCTGGCGTCCTACGGCAGGCCGGCGAGTTGATTTCCAGACAAATAGGAGACCTGTGACATGGCTACACTCCAGGGCGCAAGGATAGTCCTCCGGGACAAACGCCTGGAGGACGCCGAACAGGACTACATCTGGCGCTCCGACCCGGAGTTGGCCCGTCTAGACGCGGCCTATCCCCTCACCATGACATTCGAGCGGTTCCTGAAGATATTTCAGGACCAGCTAAGATACCCCACGCCGGGGTCGCACCATTTCGCCACCGAGACGCTGGACGGCAAGTTCATCGGCAACTGCATGTACTACGACCTAGACAGCGTGAACATGGAAGCGGAATTGGGCATCGTCCTGGGTGACCGCGACTACTGGAGCAACGCCTACGGATATGACGCCGTCGTCACACTGCTGGAGTACATGTTTGACGAAAGGAACCTAAAGAAGGTCTATCTACACACTCTCGAATGGAACAAGCGGGCCCAGAGATGCTTCGAGAAATGCGGATTCGTTCCGGTGCGGCAGGTGCGCCGCCTCTCCCACGACTTCATCAGAATGGAAGTGTTGCGGGCTGATTGGTACGCCCTTGCCGAAGAGCGTCTGACCCAGCGGTTCGTCAATCGTGACAGGGAAGCGTCCCAGACGCCGGACTCTACGGACCAGGGCTAATACTCGCTTCCGCCCCCGGTTACTCTGCCCCGGCCCTCATCGCCTCTTGAAGGCCCAGCGTTCCGTCGTAGAAAGCCCTCCCCACGATTCCACCTTCGACCCCGGTCGCGGCCAAGCGGCGTATGTGGTCTAGCGACGCGATTCCTCCCGACGCGAGCACCGCCATCCCCGACGACTTCACCAATTCCTCGTTGGCGGCGAAGTTGGGCTCGGTCATAGTGCCGTCGCGAGAAATGTCCGTGTAGAGTACTCGCACGACGCCCAGTCCGGCCATCTGATGCGCCAGGTCCCCGGCGGTTACCGAAGTCTGTTCCAACCAACCCCTTGTGGATACCAACCCGTCTCTCGCGTCCAGCGCGACGACCACGCGGTCGCTGCCGTACCCCCGGCACAAGCTTTCGACCAGTGAGGGGTCTTCAACGGCGGCGGTGCCGATGACCACTCTTGCGGCCCCGGCGTTCAACACTCTCCCGGCGGAATCGGAGTCCCGAATGCCGCCGCCGACCTGGACCGGTATAGTCAACAGGCGGACGATGGCGGATATGGCTTCGAAGTTGGCCGGGCTACCCTCCAGCGCGCCGTCCAGGTCCACCAGATGCAGCAGTGCCGCTCCCTGTTCCTCCCAGGACCTGGCCATTGCCACCGGGTCGTCGGAATACACCGTCTCCCGATGGTAGTCGCCCTGGTAGAGCCTGACGCACCGGCCGTCTTTGAGGTCTATCGAGGGGATTACTTGCATGAACACCCTGAACTCCCCGCACGCATTGGATTTCCTGGACACGGTCGGAGGCTGCCATAGGGCGGGAGTCCGCGAGACGCGGTGAGTTGGGTGAAAGCGAAGACCACGGCCGCTAACCGCTATTCTTCGCCAACTCGACGAAGTTTCGGTAAACCCGCAGTCCCACCGGGCCGCTCTTTTCGGGGTGAAACTGGGTAGCCACCAGGTTGTCCTTGGCGTAAACGCTGCAGAAGGGGACGCCGTATTCGGTGGTCCCAGCAACCCAGGTCTGCTCGCTTGGGGCAGCGTAGTAGCTGTGGACGAAGTAGAAGTGGCTTCCTTGGGGGATGTCTCGCAGGACGGGGTGGTCGGCCTCGAATTCGACGCTGTTCCAGCCCATGTGGGGGACTTTCAGCCCGTCTGGCAGACGTTTCACATGTCCTGGGATGATGCCCAGGCAGCTTGCGTCTCCCTCCTCGGTGCGGTCCAGCAACAGTTGGAGACCCAAGCAGATACCCATGAAAGGTCTCCCGGAAGCTACGTAGTCCTGGAGGGGGGCCACCAGGCTGCGGTCTTCCAAGGCGGACATGGCGGCGGGTCCGGAACCAACTCCGGGGAAGATGACCGCGTCGGCTCCTGGCAGCTCCGCCGGGTCCCCGGTCACCAGCGGCGACACGCCTACAGATTCAAGAGCGCGCGTAACGCTTCGCACGTTTCCCGACTGGTAATCGATGACCACGAGCTTGATGGGACTAGCCACGGTAACCTAGTTGCGTTGGCCGGTAGCCCGCTCGATGGGGATTTCCCGGTCCTCATAGCGGGCCAGAACGAACAGCAGGTCGCCCAGCCGGTTCAGGTAGTTGATGATGAGGTCGTTGGTCAGCAGCCCGTCTTCCTTGAGGGCCACAACTCTCCGCTCCGCTGTGCGGATGATGCAGCGCGCCATGTCGATTCCCGCAGACGCCGGTGACCCTCCGGGGAGAATGAACACATTCGGCATTTGGAAAGTCTCTTCCAGGGAATCGATGGTGGTTTCCAGGTTCTCCACCATCTCCTCGGTGACAGGGGCAAAGTGTTCCTGGAAAAGCTCGTACTTGTCCGGGTCGGTGGCCAGCTCGGCGGCTATCATGAACAGGTCCCGCTGCAGTTCCCGCAAGGTGTCCTGCACCCGGTCGTCGGACGTGAACGCCCTGGCCAGTCCCATGGCCGACACCGCTTCGTCGGTGATGCCGTAAGCTTCGGTGTGAGGGTTGTTCTTAGACACCCTACCACCGTAAAGCAGACTTGTTTCTCCCTTGTCGCCAAACTTGGTATAGACCCGTTTTCTGTAGGAATCCGACGAAGAGCTCACGGCTCACATCCTCATGTTGGGCGATTTAGGAGTGCGGTTCGAAGCCAGGGCCGAAGGGTGATTACCCCTCGCTGACCGCATTGTAGCATAGGGCTAATTGGCGGGCTATACTGGTTCAGAATCGGAAGTAGGAAGGTAGTTATGCCACCGGAAGTCCGCGTTATCGGAGTACAGGGAATGCCGGAAGCCCAGCCGGGAGACGACCTGGGCGCGCAAATGATGGACGCAGCCGAGCGTCAGGGAACGTCCATAGAGGCTGGAGACATCATCGTTGTTACCCAAAAGATCGTATCCAAGGCGGAAGGCCGGGTAATTAGCATCGAGGGCATCGAGGCGTCACCCCTGGCCATCGCCATAACCGAAGGGCACCGCCGGGACCCCCGGCATACAGAATTGATCCTTCGGGAGAGCAAGCGGATCGTGCGTATGGACCGGGGCGTGATCTTGAGCGAGACCTATCACGGCTTCAACTGCGCCAACGCGGGGATCGACGCCTCCAACATTCCAGGTTCCAACACCGTCGCGCTGCTTCCCGTGGACCCCGACGCCTCGGCCCGCGAGGTGCGGGACGCCATAGGCGCCCGGCTTGGCGTAGACGTCGGCGTTATCATTTCCGACACTTTCGGCCGTCCATGGCGCAATGCCGCGGTGAACGTGGCCATAGGCGTAGCGGGTTTCAATCCGTTGCTCAGTTACGTAGGTCAGGAGGACGCACACGGCAACATGATGTTCACCACCGTCATCTGTGTGGCGGACGAACTGGCGGCCATGGCGGAATTGGTGACCGGTAAGGTGGACGGTGTTCCCGTCTCGATTATCAAGGGTTACCAGTACGAGCCCATGGAGGACGCCACCCACGAAGACCTGCTTCGTGACCCGGAGAAGGACCTGTTCCGGTAGCGTCCGTTAGCCATCCGAGGGAGCAATGCCGCCCTCGGACTCCGCATCAATCCCGGTATCCCACACCAGTGGCAATTCAAGCTGGGAAGTTTCCGTGAACCCGGAAACGCCCACCCCCAATAGGCGGAACGACCGGCCTATCGTCAACTCCCTAGCTAATAGCATTCGGGCCGTATCGACAATAGTTTCCTCTGCGCGGGTGGAGGATGGCAGGGTGGTCTGCCGGGTGAAAGTCGTGAAGTCCGCCAACCGCGCCTTCAAAATTACGGTCTTCACCTGTTGTTCTTTAGCAGCCAATTGCCGCGCTACCCTACTGGATAGCCTGTCGACCACACCGTAAAGCTCCTGGATTTCACTCATGTCCTCGGCAAACGTGGTCTCCGCGCTGATGGACTTGGCAACGCGATGGCTGTGCACGGAGCGGTGGTCCTGTCCCACCGCCCTCGCCTGCACCTCAGCCGCTCGCTGGCCGAAGCGACGCTGGAACCAAGCCAAAGGCTTGGCGGCCAGTTGACCGATGGTGTCAATCCCATCTGCTTTCAACCGGGACGCGGTCTTGGGGCCGATTCCCCAGAGCCGCCCCACGGGCAGGGGGGACAGGAACTCCCGTTCCTCGCCCTGGGGCACCACGACCAATCCGTCGGGCTTCTGGAGGTCCGACGCGATCTTGGCCACTGACTTGCTGGAGCCGACACCTACGGAGAGAGTCAACCCGGTCTCCCGGTTGACGCGCCTTTTCAGGTCTATCGCCACAGCAAGTGGATGGCTCCCCGCCCCCACCGACTCTGTGATGTCGAGGTACGCTTCGTCCAGGGAAAGGGGCTCAACCAGGTCTGAAAGGTCGCGGAAGATGGTCATGACCTTTTGGGACTCTTCCCTGTATCTGTCGAAGCGTGGGCGCATGATGATCCCGTGAGGGCAAAGCCGGACCGCGGTGCGCATGGGCATCGCGGAGTGGACCCCGTACTCCCTCGCCTCGTAAGACGCGGTTGCCACCACACCACGGCTTTCAGGACGCCCACCAACCATCACGGCTTTCCCACGCAGCGCCGGATCGTCCAATTGTTCGACCGCGGCGTAAAAGGCGTCGAGGTCGGCGTGCAGTATATGGCGGACAACGCCGCCTTCGAGCCCATGTACCTCTGTCGTCCGATCTAGCGCCTGGTCTGACATGGATCATCGGTCCTGTGAACGCACCGCGTCTGGCCGTGTCTCTAATTCTATCGCGATTTTGACGCGCGGGCAGCCCGCAATAGTCACCGGCCAGGGTCTTTTGATTCTTGGCCCAATGGTCTGAACTGTGATTCATGTGATTAAGGGATGCGCATTATTTTCCAATCTACTAAATCCTAGAATCAGAGACATCACAGTTCAGACTAACAACTGAAAGCCCGCAACCGTCACCGGTGGCTCTAGTTGCTCCTATGGTCTTTCGCCAATGCTCAGAGACCCCCGTGTCTCCGAACTTCGTTGCAGGATGGACGAACAAACGCTATTCTTTAACCGTGTTCAGACGATAACTAATCGGCAACTGTCTGGTTACAACCAGGCAGGCCTGCGAGAGGGCATGTCAACTCCTCTTTTCTGTGCGATGCATAGATGACCGCGGCTACCGGAACACCGCGGACGGGCCGCATCTTCTATGGATGGTGGATGGTTGCCGCTTGCTCGGTTATGGTGATGCTCGCCAGCGGCCTCTTCTTCCGAGGCTTCACCGTGTTCGTACCCGTCATTCGCGACTCCCTCAAACTGACCCAGGCACAGACCAACTTGGTCTTTTCCTTGGCCCGCGCAGAGGGCGGGTTGGAGGGTCCGTTGGCGGGGTGGGCGATAGACAAGTTTGGCAACCGCGCCATGTTGATCCCCTGCGTCATCGTCGCCGCCGTTGGCTATTTCGTGTTTGCCAAATACGTCAACGGCTTCTGGAGTTTCGCCATCATATACCTGGGGATCATATCCCTGGGAAATAGCATAGCTTTCCAACATGCTCTATTCGCCGGACTCAACCAGTGGTTCAGGCGGCGGAGATCCTTGGCAATCTCGACCCTGGCGGCAGTTGCCTCTATTGGAGGGTTGATCCTTGTGCCGCTGATGTCGTGGATTATTATTGAATTCGGATGGCGCATCGCCTTCATCATCTGCGGTGTCGCCTACGTCGTCGCCATCTTGCCCGTGAGTTTGATGTTCCGCAACCGTCCTGAGGATATGGGGCTGCTTCCCGACGGAGATACCGCGCCGCCGTCGATCACCACGTCCGGAGTTGGCGGGACGACGAGGCGTGTATTCACCCGCGACTACACGGTCCGCGAAGCATTGCACACCAGGGCTTATTGGCTGCTGACCCTTGGGGCGGGGCTCAGGCAGATCGCAACCATCGGTATCCTAATAAGTATCATTCCGATCCTGGAAACCAAAGGAGTTGGCCGACAAGCTGCCGCCAACCTGACCGGAGTAATGTTCGGGGTCAACTTTATTTCCCGCCTGGTTTTTGGCTACCTGGGCGACAAGTGGAGCAAATCAGTCCTGCTTGGCGTTACCCTGGCCCTGGAGAGCGCCGCATTCCTATGCCTGTACCTGGGTTCCCGGAACGATCTCCGCATCCTGCTTCTGTTCCTTTTTGTCCTTTTCGAGGGAATGGGGGATGGCGCCGGGGTGATCGTTTGGGCGGCGCTGGGAGAGTATTACGGCAGGGAGAAATTCGCCAGTCTTCGCGGAATCGTGGCCTTCTCCCATAGTTGGGCGTTGGTGGCCACCCCGGTGGCTGCCGGTTGGGTGTTCGACCGTTTCGGGAACTTCGACTGGGCATTGATACCCGGGATCATCGTCGCCGCGATTGCGAGCTTGTGCTTCTTCCTGATCCGGGCCCCCCGGCAGTTAACCGTCGAGACCTGAGCAGAGACCGCCCAACGCCGCAACCGCTCGCGCCGACGAGAGCGCCGTTTTGCGGCTGGTCTGGCGAGCGGCTACAATGGCATCCGGACCAGCATGGCTCATTCCGCGTTCACTTCAACGCTACCCACTCCCCAAGGAGGTCCTATGCCTTCGATATTAGAGGAATACGTTGCCAATCATCCTGGCTCCGCTCAGAGGTACGCCGAAGCCACGACCCTGTTCCCTGGCGGCGTCACTCACGACACGCGGTATGCCGTGCCTTTCCCACTGTACATGACTCATGGCTCCGGTCCTCGGAAGTGGGACGTGGACGGGAATGAATACATCGACTTCGTATCCGGCCACGGCGCGCTGCTCCTGGGACATTCCCACCCGGCAATAGCCGAGGCGGTCTCGGCCCAGATCCTACGCGGCACACACTTGGGCGCGTCCACCGACGAGGAGATGCGCTGGGCCAGGGCAATCAAGGGCCTGGTCCCTTCCGTGGAGAAGGTCCGCTTCCACAGCTCCGGCACCGAGGCAACTTTGATGGCAATGCGGCTGGCGAGGGCCTACACGGGGAAGAACAAAGTGATCAAGCTTCAGGACCACTTTCATGGCTGGCACGATTACGCCATGGCCGGTTCCGATCAGGGCGCACCCGGCATCCCGGAGGCTAGCTGGGGGAGCATGATCGTCGTCCCTTCCGGCGACCTGAACGCCGTGGAGGACGCACTTACCGGGGACTCGGACGTCGCGGCCCTGATTCTGGAACCTACCGGGGCACATTACGGCCAGCTACCTTATGACACGCCAAATTACCTGAAGGGTGTCCGAGACCTCACCGAGCAACACGGAGTGGTTCTGATCTTCGACGAGGTGGTCACCGGCTTCCGCGCCTCGCCGGGCGGGGCCCAGGTCAAATACGGGGTGTCTCCCGACCTAACCACAATGGCCAAGATCGTGGCTGGGGCGCTGCCTGGCGGCGCTGTTGGCGGTAAAGCCGACATTGTAGATATGATCGCCCACAGAGGAGATCCGGAGTGGGACAACTCGCGCAGGGTTTACCATCCCGGCACTTTCAACGGCAACCCCCTGACCGCCGTGGCGGGCGCGACCTGCCTGGAGATGATCGCCAGCCAGCCCATCAACCAGACCGCCGACGCCATGGCGGCGCGGCTCAAGCTGGGTCTAAATGAGCTGTTCGGTAAAATGGAAGTGGCTGGACACGCCCACGGGATAGCCTCCATGATCCATGTGACGCTGGCCGATTGTGACTGCGACCGGGAACTCTGCACCATGCCCCACAGCCGCATCAAGGAGACGACCGCTTCGGCAAAGGTCACCGCCATGAAGCGCGGGCTACAAAATTGCGGAGTTGACATAATGGGGCGAGACGCCTTCCTGGTGTCAGCCACCCATACGGAAAGCGACATAGATCAGACGTTGGCCGCCTTCGAACGTACCCTGTCCGCGATTCGAGCCGAGGGGTTGGCGTAACGGCCCCATCCTAGCCCTCGCCGTGGCCCGCGAGAGTGGAAACCTCTGCTGACGTTGGTTGGGCTTTTCTGCTAGAATCGCGGTGAAATACGCTTCCCTGGCTCCCCAATGAGTAGTGGAGGTTCCGAACAATGCCATCATTCACCGAGACCATCAAAGTCGACGGCCAGGACATGGAGACCTACGCCAGCGTGCCCAGCGGAAGCTCCGGGCCGTTCCCCGCAGTCGTGGTGATCCAGGCTGCCGGCGGAGTCAACGATTTCATCAAGAGCGTGGCTGACAACTTGGCTGCGGAGGGATACGCGGCGGTAGCCCCCGACCTCTTCCACCGAATCGGGCCAGATGTCCCCACAGAAGGCACGGGCAGGGCCCAGAGCCTGAGCGACCCGGAAATAATCGCCGACGTTAATGCCGCAGTAGACTTTCTTCTCGGCCACCCCGCGATCGACTCGGACCGGATCGGGATCACCGGGTTCTGTATGGGCGGGCGAGTGACCTGGTTGGCCGCCGCCGTCAACTCGAATTTCAAGGCCGCGGTCCCGTACTACGGCGGAAATTTATGGGCAGTCCGCGGCGCTGGTGAGAAGACCCCGTTTGAGCTGACTCCCGGGATACCTTGTCCCATTCTCTTCCACTTTGGGGAGATCGATGAGAACCCATCCCAGGAAGACATGGGCAAACTTGACACTGAGTTGACCCGTTTGGGAAAACCCCATCAGTTCTTCACCTATCCGGGAGCGGACCATGCGTTCATGGACCATACCGGTCCCAGGTATCACCGGGATTCGGCCGAGCTTTCCTGGCCCCGCACCCTCCAGTTTTTCGCAACCCACCTCAAGGGAGCGGCTGTACAGACTTAGCGATAAGGCTTAAACCTAATCCTTAAGGAGTTAATCGAATGGCAAGAGTAGCGTTGGACCTTGAGGACCCGGAACACCTCGCGGCCCTGAGCACAACGGGCTGGCGCGTAGCGATGGGCTTGGTGCCCGGCGAGCCGAACCAGGGGTTGGTGGCGGAGCTAAAGGAAAGCCCAGCCCGGTTGGTGGATTATGACGACTCCGGGTGGGCCAAGGACGCCGACTTCCAGGACCGGATGTCGTCCGGCCTGACATTTGCCTGGTACCGGCTTCGGGTCACCGTGCCGCCACAGGTCAAGGGAGAGGACATTTCAGGCAGGCGCGTTTGGTTCGAGACCAATGTGGATAATTACGGCGAGATCTACGTGGATGGGGCCATCGACCGGAACACCGGCGTCATCACCGGGAACAATACTCCCAAGCGCGCCCTCGTATCCGACAGCGCATCCCCGGGGAGCGAGCATGTCATCGCGGTGCTGGTGGGCAACGCGCCTCTGGGCGAGCCCGTGGGCACCATCTTCATGCGGTACGCGACTTTGGCCTTCGAATAACGGGTCATTAGGCCTGCGACGGACCGGAACGCCGATAGCTGAATTGTGAGGTAACCGTGGCCAGTTCTTCTTTCGCCGGTAAAACCAACGCCCCTGAGTTTCCTCAAGACCTGGAATGGGTGAATACCGATCGACCGCTGACAATGCAGGAATTGCGGGGCAAGATCGTGGTCCTGGACTTCTGGACCTACTGTTGAATCAACTGTGCGCACATTTTTCCGCAGTTGCGGAAACTGGAAAAGAAATACGCCACCGAACTCATGGTGGTCGGCGTCCACTCCGCCAAGTTCCCTAACGAAAAGGAAAAGTCAAACCTCTACAAGGCGGTGCAGCGCTACGAACTGGAGCACGCGGTCATAAACGACGTGGACTTCCAGGTCTGGCAGCAATACGCCTGCCGGGCCTGGCCGACTCTCATGTTCATCGACCCAGAAGGGAAGGTGATCGGTAAGTTCGAAGGAGAGATGGGTTACGACGACTTCGACGACCTGCTCCGCCGGATGGTCGCGGAGTTCGACGGTCAAGGGTTGATCAACAGGGCTCCGGTGGTTTTCGAGTCGGAGCGCGAGACCGGCGGTACCCTGTCTTTCCCCGGGAAGGTACTGGCCGACGGTGAGAGCGGGAGGCTTTTCATAGCCGACTCCAACCACAACCGGGTTATCGTGTCTTCGCTGGAGGGAGAAGTACAGCACGTGATCGGCGTCGGCGATGAAGGGCTGGCCGACGGCGATTTCGGCGCCGCGGCCCTGAACCACCCGCAAGGAATGGCCCTGGTTGGAGACACCTTGTACATCGCGGACGCGGAGAACCACGTCATCCGCAAGGCGGACCTCGGCGCACAGCAAATCGAAACCATCGCCGGTACGGGCGAGCAGGGCCATACTCGGGAAGGCCGCGCGCCCGGACCCAGAATGTTCCTAAACTCCCCCTGGGACCTGGCGGTGGAAGGCGACACCCTATACATAGCCATGGCGGGTTGTCACCAGCTATGGTCGATGACTCTCTCCGATGGTATGGTCGGCCCTCATGCCGGCAGCGGCAGAGAGGCGCTTGGAGACGGGCCCATGGCCTCGGCTACGCTGGCCCAGCCCAGTGGCATCACTTCAGACGGGGCCAAGCTCTATTTCGTGGATAGCGAGACCAGTTCCATCCGCATGGCGGACCTTCACTCCGGCGGAAGAGTACAGACGGTCGTGGGGTTGGACCTGTTCATCTTCGGAGACCGTGACGGTGTGGAGCACCACGTCCGGTTGCAGCACCCCATCGGGATAACTCACCTGGACGGAACTCTGTACATCACCGACACTTACAACCACAAAATCAAGCGCATTCTTCCCGCGACCCGAAGTTCATTCACCCTGTTGGGCACCGGCGAGGCTGGCCACCAGGACGGTCCGGGAGGGACCCAGGCCCAGTTCTCGGAACCCAGCGGCTTGAGCATAACCAACGGAAAGATGTACATCGCCGACACCAACAACCACGTCATCAGAGTGGCGGATATGGACACAAGCGAGGTGTCGACGCTGGAGCTTACGGGCATTTAGGACAGAGGCGGGCAAACTATTGCCTGCCCAGGCACCTCGCCCGAATCAAGGGGAAGGTCTACTCCTCCAACCCTCGCGTCAGGACGAAAATGCGGTCTTGGCGGGCTAGGTCTTGCTCCACGGTGATGTTGGCGCCGGGGAAGTGCCTCTGGGCAATCTCCGTCGCCGCGGGCATCTGTTCCGGGTCCAACTCCAGCAGGATCACGCCCTGGTCTTTGAGCCTGGTCGTGGCTTGTTCCAAGAGCCGCCTCACCAGATCCAAGCCGTCCGCGCCGCCGTCCAACGCGGCCCTGGGTTCCCATCGCACTTCGGGTTGCAAAGTGTCGATGCGTTCCGTTGGGAGGTAAGGAAGGTTCGCGACCACCAGGTCCACCGGCTCCGGCACCGGCTCCAGCAGATCGCCCTGGCACAGCGTAACCCGGTCGGCAACATTGTGGGAGCGGATGTTGTAGTTGGCCACGTTGAGTACGGGGTCGGAAACGTCCACGGCATAGATACGGGCCCCTGGCAGGTGTATCGCCAAGTTGATGGCGATCGCGCCGGTCCCTGTGCCCACGTCGGCAATCACTAGCTGGGTACTCTCCATACCCATCAGCGACATGAACAGCGCGTGTTCCACCATGGTCTCGGTTTCCGGACGGGGGACCAACACGTCGGCGTTGACCAGGAGATTGATGCCGTAGAATTCGCGATAGCCCATGATGTACGCCAACGGCTCCCGAGTCCGCCGCCGCTGGAGGATTCCCTCGATATCCTGTTCCTGCTGTGTGGTAGCCTCATCTTCCTGGTGGGCAAAGAGGTCTTGCCTGGGCATCCGCATTACGTTCATGACCATCACCTCCGCCTCCAAACGGGCGTCGGGGATGCCGGCCTCCTCCAAGGCTTGGTGGGTCCGTTGAAGCACCTCTCGGACAGAAGCCATAAGAATCTCTCAGCAGGCAAAGATATAGGGATAGTCAGGGCTAGGACCGGCGGCTAACGGGTTTACGAACGGGGAGAACGGATGGGCAACGATTGAGGGAGGGTGTAGACCAGGCGGGCGGCGGTGTCAGCCGGCTAACGCATCTCCCAGGTTTTGTTCTTCTTCCCAGGTAACCAGGGAGTCGATGATGTCGTCCAACTCTCCTTCCATCACCCGGGGAATGCCGTGGAAGTTGGAGTTGATCCGATGGTCGGTGATCCGGTCCTGCGGATAGTTGTAAGTCCGGATCTTTTCGGAGCGTTCAGCGGTGCCGACCTGGGCCCGCCGGATCTGGGTTATCTCCGCGGCCTTGCGTCCCTCTTCGGCCTCATACAGCCGGGCCCGGAGCATGGCCATGGCCTTCTGCTTGTTCTTATGCTGGGACCGTTCGTCCTGACAGGTCACGGTCAAGCCCGAGGGTTCGTGGACGATACGGACCGCCGTGGCCACCTTGTTCACGTTCTGCCCGCCGTGGCCGCCGGCGTGGAAGATGTCGATGCGCAGCTCGTCCGGGTTGACGCGGACATCAACCTCGTCAGCCTCGGGGAGCACGGCCACCGTTGCCGTCGACGTGTGGATTCTGCCCTGGGCTTCGGTCTCAGGGATTCGCTGGACCCGATGGACGCCGCGTTCGTACTTGAGGCGGCTGAACGCTCCCCTGCCCTGGATTTCAAACACGATCTTGTTGAACCCGCCCAGTTCAGAGGGGTTGGAGTCCATGATGTCAACGTGCCAGTTCTGTAGCTGGGCGTAGCGGGCGTAGGCGCGGTACAGGGAGCCGGCGAAGAGGCTGGCTTCGGTGCCGCCGGTGCCGGAACGAATCTCCACGATCACGTCCCGCTCGTCGTTGGGGTCTTTGGGAAGCAGGGCCACCCTGAGTTCCTGAGCCAACTTATCCAGCTTTTCCGAGACTTCCTCGAGTTCCTCCTTGGCCATTCGGGTGAGTTCAGGGTCCGATCCCTCCTCCACCAGGGCTTCCAGGTCCTTTTGCTCCTCTATGAGGTTCTCGTGCCGTTGGGAGATACCCACCAGCTTTTCCAGCGAGGCCCGCTCCCTGGCAAGGGTCTGAATACGTTCGAAATCGGTGGCGACTTCCTGTTGACCCATCAGGTCTTCGATTTCCCTGAATCGCTCAAGAACGGGGCCGAGTTTGTCGAATATCGAAATCATGCCTAGTCCTTGAGGGGGCCAATCTGGATGCGGCGGTGTTCGAGGAGAACCCCTTCGCTCGGATATAAAGTCTATCCCAAATGGTCAAGACTCACAAGGGTATGCTTTAGTTTCGCCAAGGGCTTTCGATTCTCACACTTGGGCAATGGGTCTCTTGCCTCTCCTCATGCTTTGCTGCTCGAGTTTCCGGCCTTGAGCCGGAATCCAGGTACCCACGCACCGGGCTACGCTCCTGGGGCTGAACAGATCTGGATTCCCGCGAAAGTGGAAATGACAGGGCTGACAGGATGACTAGGATATGGCAATTGACGGGTATGATCGATGTTGCCTCAGATTCCCTACGGCGGGTTCTCTCCCCAGTGCAGGGTCACGGCGCCGAAGCCCAGTTTCTTGTAGCCGACGTTGGCCAGACCGACCTTCTTGAACAAGTCCGCCAGTCTCGAGGCTTCTTGAAAATAGCCTACGGACTCGGGTAGGTAGGTGTAGGCTTCCCGGTCCCCCGCTACGATCCCGCCCAATAGCGGCACCAATCTCTGGGAGTAAAGCCGCAAAGGCGTTGTCAATTTCCCACTGCCCATGGGCGTTAATTCCAGCGTGCCAACCCGTCCGCCCGGCTGGACTACCCTTGCCATCTCGGAAAGGGCCCGCTCGAGGTCGGCCATGTTGCGCAGGCTGAAGCCCGCCGTTGCGCAGGCGAACTCCCCGTCCCGGAACGGCAGGCTGTGGGCGTCACCCACCAGGAATTCAGTCCGGGATGACAGCCCCCTGGCGCGGGATTTCTCCCTGGCCAATTCGATCATCTCCGGCAGAAAGTCCACCCCTACCGAATGCTCGATACCCTCGCACCGGGCCAACGCAAACGCCAGATCTCCCGTGCCGGTGGCAATGTCCAGAGCTTTACCCGTAAGGCCATTGGATGTGAAACCCGCCGTCTTCCGCTTCCAACGGTGGTGCAGGCCCCCGGTCATCAGCGTGTTCATCAGGTCGTAGCGGCCCGAAATCCGTCCGAACATCTCCGCGACGTACCGTTGTTTCGCCCCTCCGGTCAGTCCTGCCACGAAATCACGTCCGCTGCGGAAGTCCCGATTGAACGGCAGGAGGCATCAGCCGGCTTTGTCCCGGTATTGAAGGTCCTCCGGCAGCGTCTCGTCGATGCCAAGAGCCACCAGGACCCTCCCAACAACGAAATCGACGATATCGTCCACCGACTGCGGCTTCAAATAAAACGCCGGCTCCGGCGGCAACACCACGGCTCCCATCCTGGAGAGGGTCAACATGTTTTCCAGGTGAATGCTGTGCAGAGGGGTCTCCCTGGGGACTATGACCAGACGACGGCGTTCCTTGAGGCAAACATCCGCGGCCCTGGTCAGCAGGTTGCTGGAAATCCCGTGGGCGATGGAAGCGATGCTGTTCATACTGCACGGCACCACGACCATCCCGGCGGTGGGGTAGGTGCCGCTGGCTATGGGGGCTCTCAAGTCGTTCAAAGGGTGGAAGGTGAAATTGGGGTCCTCTCGCCACGCGCTCAGGGTCTCGTTGAAGGAAACCCCCAACTCTTCTTGCCAGACCATTCTGGCGGCGTTGGAGCATACGACCTGGGTCGGCACACGCCGGTTTAGCAACTGGTCCACGGTCCGATGGGCTAGCACCGCGCCGCTTGCCCCGGAGATTCCGACTACGACAGGGTTCATGGGGCGTCCAGACCTAAAGCACCAATGCCAGGATGGTGAAGACCAGGTGGATCATTGACACGGAGCTGTTGAACTTGAAGAAGGGCGCGTGCAATTTCGAGAGATCATCCTCCTTTAGGTAAGCGTTCTCCACCACCAACAGGGCAACGGCGAATCCCCAGCCTATGTAATAGTAGAAGTTCAGCTCTAGCCAGAATCCCAGGGCCAGCAGCGAGATCGCCGAGAGGAAGTGCAAAAACCTGGTGATGTTGAACGCCGCGCCTATCCCGAATCGGCGGGGAATGGAGTTGACCCCGTACTCTCGATCGAAGTCGTAGTCGCCGCATGAGTAGAGAACGTCGAACCCCCCGGCCCACATGGCAACCGCGAAGGAAAGAAGCACCGCCTGGGGCTCCAGAGTCCCGGTCACCGCGACCCACGCTCCGATGGGCGCGATTGCGAGACCCCAGCCCAGGAACAGATTGCAAGCCCAGGTGTAATACTTGGCGTAGGAGTAGAGGACCACATATATGGCCGCAACCGGTGCCAGAATCAAAGTCAGCGTGTTTAGCTGATACGCGGCGAAGAAGAACACGGCCGCCGACACCACCATCATCGCGATGACTTCTCTGGGCGATAGCAATCCCTGGGGAAGGTGCCGGTTGGCTGTGCGCGGGTTGGCCGCGTCTTCCTTGCGGTGAATCAGGCGGTTGGCGGACATGGCCAGGGTACGGGCTCCCGCCATTGCCACCGTGATCCAGATGAATGCGTTCCAGGTCGGCCAACCATCCGCGGCCAGCACCATGCCCATGTAGGCAAACGGTAAGGCATAAAGCGACTCCCATACCCTGATCGCTCCCAGGTACATGGAAATCTTGGCCAATGGGTTTCGAGTTGTCGCCAGCGCGCTCATGGATGCCTCACATCTACTTCAGGGGTATTTGCCGTTGTAGTGTCCCTAGCCTATTCCGTATTCTTGCCATTTTTGGTCGACCAACTCTCTAATCACATCCGACATGACTATCTCCGGGGGCCACTCTCGGGTCCGGCCCTCTCCGGGACCCTTGTGGGTCGCGTCAATTCCCACCTTGCCGCCGAATTTGGGCGTTGCCGTGGCATGGTCAAGGTCGTCCAACGGGCCGGTGGTGATGACTATGTCCCTGGCGGCGTCCAGGTTATTTGCCACCCGCCAGGTGACCTCGGCCGGGTCTTGAACATCGACGAAGTGGTCGACCACGACGATGATTTTGGCCAGGCTCATGAGCCCCAGCCCCCATAGGCCGTGCATGACCTTCCTCGCCTGCCCCGGGTACTCCTTCTTGATGGACACGATGACCAGGTTGTGGAAGATGCCTTCCGCGGGCATGTTGATGTCAACGACTTCGGGGAGGATCGTCCGGATCGCGGGCAAAAAGAGCCGTTCGGTGACCTTTCCCATCCAATAGTCCTCCATGGGAGGGCGGCCAACGACGATGGTGGGATAGATGGGTTCGCGGCGGCGGGTGATGCACGTTACATGGAAAACGGGGTATTCGTCCTCCATCGAGTAGTAGCCAGTATGGTCCCCGAAAGGACCCTCGATTCGTTCGTCGCCAGGGACCACGTAACCTTCCAACACGATCTCCGCGTGGGCGGGAACGAGCAGGTCGCTGGTCTTGGCCTTGACCAACTCCACCGCTTCCTTTCTCAAGAAACCGGCCACGGTCATTTCGTCCATGTCCGGGGGCAGGGGAGCGGAGCCGGTCCAGATGCTCGTCGGGTCTCCACCCAGAGCAACCGCGATGTCCAGCCGGTCCATTCCCCGTTCCTGTCCCATTCGGTAATGGTGAGTCCCTACTTTATGGGTCTGCCAGTGCATTCCGGTGGTCCGGGAGTCGTAGACCTGAAGCCTGTAGGTGCCGTAGTTTTGGACGCCGGTCTCGGGGTCCTTACTGATGACCAGGGGCAACGTGATGTAACGGCCCCCATCCAAGGGCCAACACTTCAGTATGGGAAACTGGTCCAGGTTTACGTCCTCTCCCTCCATGACTACTTCCTGGCACGGAGCCCGGCGTACAGTCCTGGGGCTGAAGGAGCCCAGTTGGATTATTTGGCCCAGAGTGCGTAATTTGTTGAGAATGCCCTCAGGAGGTCCCTGCACCAGACCCAAAAGCTCCCGGAACCGGTCGCCCAATTGGTCTAACTCGTCCACCCCCAGGGCCCAGCCCATTCGCCGCGCCGAACCGAAAATGTTGATCAGGACGGGCATGTCGTAGCCGGCTACGTCTTCGAAGAGCAGTGCGGGGCCGCCGCTTTTAACTACACGGTCGGCGATCTCCGTGATCTCAAGCTCGCTGCTGACCTGAGTCTTGACTCTAATGAGGTCGCCCTTTTCTTCCAAAAAGGTGATGAATTCTCGCAGGTCCTTGAAACTCATGCTATTGCCTCGGTGAATTTGGGCGAAGGGTTACCCCATAGCGGCGGAAATCGTGGGAAGGTCCGGAGGGGAGGTACAGTCGACCCAGTGAAATCATGGATGAGACCGGAGAACTGTGGCAAAGGGAGAGGTGTTTCGTGAAGACCGGTAAGAGGTCTGTGGCATCGAAGGTCGGATAAGAACGCAGACAGATAGACGGCATGACCCCTGACGGAGTCCTGAATGTAATAAGCCGGGCATTTCGCTTACACGCTGAGGGCCGGATCAAGCCAGCCCTCTGTGATTAGCTGAGACTGGCGAGAACCTAGAAGCTAGACGACTCGTTCCGCATCTTGCTGAAGCAGTCGCTACAGTAGACCGGGCGGTCTCCCCTGGGCCGGAAGGGCACCATGGCGTCCGTACCGCACTCGGCGCAGACTATCGGATACATCTCGCGTGGCTGGTCTTGGTACATTCCGCCACCGCCACCACCGCCGCCTCGCTGTTCCGAGCGGCGTACCGCCCTGCAGCTTCGGCAGCGCTTGGGTTCGTTGGAAAAGCCACGGGCGGCGAAAAACTCTTGCTCACCAGCGGTGAATATGAACTCCCCACCACACTCCACGCATATCAAGGTCCGATCCGACAATGCCACTGGTTGCCTCCTAGATGTCGGTTTGTACGGCTCAGTAGGTCGACCATCGCCGGGCGCGAACCCGACGGACAAAAGCAGTGCCAGCCTTGGATAACCTAACTAGCGCCTCGCTTGATATTATAGCGGCTGCCGAAGGAAATTCAACCTAAAGAATCCTATGTTCAAGGATGGATATAGTCCAAAACCTACATATTTCGCCGTGATTGTGGTAACAAACCGTTAACATTGACCCTTCGATAACAGATATGCCGACCTGCGCTTTTTACCCGTTGTCCCCGGTGTCTGGCTTTCCAGGGGTCGCAATGCCCGCGGGCTCCTCCGAGACCAAGAAGCACGACGAGGCTTTGAAAACTGCCCAGAGGACTTGGCCGGGAACGATGGCCATCTCGGCCAGCGCCCTGCCAGTGATGTGGCACCGTAGCTCAGTCCCGCAATCCAGGGTGACTTCGTAGCCGGGAGGGCGTAACTCCACCCCTACCACAGTCCCCCGGAACCGGTTTCTCGCGGAAGACGGTTCCGGCTCCCGGCTTACCAATATGATGTCCGAGGAGCGGAGTCCAACCGTCACCTGTTCCCGCGCTTCCTGTGACTGGTCCTGGACTGGCCGGCTATCTCGGAGCGGCGCCTCCAAGCGAAGTCCCCCTCCTTCGCAGACCATTGTCCCATCTCTGGGGTTGCGGGCCGACACCGTGAGCCTGAGTAAGTTCTCAACCCCGACCAGCCTGGCAACCTCGCCCTGACCCGGCTGGCCGAGGACGTCCAGCGGAAGCCCGGTTGCGGTGACCTTGCCCGCGTCGAGCACCTGCACCGCGTCCCCCAACGCTAATGCTTCTTCCCGGTCGTGAGTTACCAGGATCACCGGGACCGGCGTAGCGGCCAACATCAACCGAAGCTCGCGGCGCAAGGCTCGGCGCAACTCAGAATCCAGGGACGCGAATGGTTCGTCCAGCAGAAGAAGTCTGGGTTCCGTGACCAGGGCGCGGGCCAGGCCCACCCGTTGTTGTTCGCCTCCGGACAGTTCCCAGGTGCGGCGCGATTCAAGACCTTCGAGACGAAGGTCTGAGATTATTTTGCGGACTCGGGGTTCGGACTCCCGCCTCTGACGCCTCGGGAGGCTATAAGCGATGTTCTGGACCAAGTTCAGATGGGGAAACAAGTGCGTTTGCTGAGTCAGGTAGCCCACATGCCGAAGGTGGGGAGGCGCCCATACAGACTCTGCGTGATCGAAGACAACCTGGCCGCCTATCTCGATATGGCCTCGTTGCGGCCGCTCCAGGCCGGCAATGGCCCTCAGGGTGGTCGACTTTCCCGCGCCGGATGGGCCAAACAGCGCCAAGACTTGACCCGGCTGAATCTCCCATGAGGCGTCGAGGTGGAACCCGGCCCGACTAAGGATGACCCAGCCTCGGCTCGCTGCGACCGGCGCGGACCCCGTCACCACCGGCTTTGCCACCAGCGCCTCGACGCCAGACCCAGCCCGGACAGGATGCACACCGACACCACAAGCAGTAACACCGAAAGGGCCAGCGCCAAGTCGAGGCTGGTCTCGATGGCAGTCATGATCGCCAGGGGCATGGTCTGGGTCTCTCCCATGAGATTCCCGGCAAACATGATGGTGGCGCCAAACTCGGAAAGGGCCCGCGCCCAGGCGAGGGCTATGCCGGTCACGATGGATGGTCCCGCCAGCGGAAGAGTGAGCCGCCAGAAGGTGAGCCAGGGTGATACGCCCAGGGTTTGCGACACCTCCTCGTACTCAAGCAGGACTGACCGGAACCCCAATTTGGCCGAGCGGATATAGAACGGCGCGGCCACGAATAGCTGGGCAAAGATGACCGCGGCGGACGTGAACGGAAGGGATATACCGATGGATTCTAACCAAGGACCCAAGACCCCGTTCCTTCCGAAGGCCATTAGCATTGCAACCCCCGCGACGACGGGTGGCAACACGATGGGAAGCTCTACCAGGCTGTCCAGTGCGGCAACGAGGGGAGACCGCGACCGGGCCAGCACATAGGCAAAGGGGGTGCCCGCCACCAGGATGATAGCCATCGCCGCAATGCTGGTGAGCACCGAGAGCCGGAGAGCGGTGATCGCAACGTCGCTAGTGAGACTCGCCAGCAAGCCTTCTCGCTGGGCTGCCCGGAGCAGTAACGCCCCCACGGGCAGCCCGACGAACAGGACGCAAACGATCGTCGAAACGGCCCCAACCACTCCCAGTCCTGGGCTGCCGACTCTAAACGTGGTCCCCGATAGAAATGCCAATCCCTTCAGCCTTCCTGTCCTGTGCGGACGACTCTCGGTAAGGCTTCCGGGGACTTAAATCCATGTTTCCTGAGTATTAGTTGCGCTTGATCGGAGAGCAGAAACTCCACGAACGCGGCAGCGGTTTCAGGGTCTTCGGACTCCTTTAGAGTGGCGACTGGGTAGACCGCCATTACATTGGCGTCCGGAGGGATGGGGATCACCCCGACGCTGGTATCGACCTCTTCTCCCGACACGTCCGTCGAATAGACTATCCCGGCGTCGACCTCATTCAGGACCACCTTTTGGACTACCCCTCGAACGTTGGCCTCTTCCGAAACTACGTTGCCCAGCACCCTTTCTGCATAGTCGTCACCTAATGAAGGCCGCAGCGCCGCCAGTTGGTCGATCACTACCCGGGCGTACCTGCCGGCGGGGACTTCTTCTTGGGCAATCGCTAATTTCACGCCATCCCTGGCCAGGTCTTGGAGACCGCGTACCGGCTCTCCCCGGTCTGGGTTACTGACGGGGACGATGACAACGAGGGAGTTGTTCGCAAAGGGTACGGGACTCGAGGCGAGGACGTTGGCCTCTTGCGCAATCCCCATTTGCGTATCATCCGCCGACGCGAAGACGTGGGCCTTCGCGCCAAATTCCAATTGAGTGCGCAGCCGCTGCGAGCCGTCGAAGTTGAACCGGACGCGGAGGCCGGGATGTGAGGACTCGAAGGCGTTACCGATAGCGGGAAAGGCTCCCGACAGGGAAGCCGCGGCAAACACGAGCAGTTCCCCGGCATCGCCGCCGCTCTCCCCAGAAGGTCCGCTAGAAGGTCCGCCAGAAGCGGCGGAACAGGCCGCGAGTAGTAATAGCGCGAGCAAAGGGCCAACCTGAGCTACAACAGACCAGCCGCGCGGCGGGAGACGAAGTCGGGCGCGCCCCTCTGCCGCTGCCTCTCTGCGCTGAACCGCTCGACCCAATGCGACAGGGGCAGGAGTGTGTCGGAGAAGTCTGGATCGAAGCCGTTCCAGTTGCGGGCGTGCTCTTCCGACCGGAAGAGGTTCATCCCCGCTCAACGGGTTGGCCGGGTCTCGGCGGCCCCGCCAACTTCCGAGTTGGTGTACCCCGTTATCGTATCCGGGGAGGCGTGCAGGACCTGACCGTCCCGCATCTCGATGACGATGGGCTCCCCGCAGTCTAGGCAAGGAGCATCGATGCGCAGGGCCTTGCCCGGAAACAACCAGCCAACGGCCAGCGACTCGAAACCTCATTGGGCAAACCATTTCTGCTCGCCGTCGATGGTGATGCGGTACTGGGTGGGCAGGTTGTTGAAAGGCGCGAAGGAAACGACGTAATCGGTGCCGGGATGGACCCACGCGGGGTAACCTGTGTCGATCACCTCGTGGAGGATCTGCCTGCCTTCTTCCACGCCGACCCCCAACACCGACGCCAATTCCGTGTAATGGGGGCCCTGCCCGGTAGCTACAAAGCGCATCATAATCGTGTGGAAAGCGCGGTATCGTGTGGAAAGCGCGGTCCAAGACATCCAATTCTGCCATTGCCAGACCTCATGCGGCCCCACTCTGAGGCGGGATAGTGTCCAACTGTGCGTCTTGGGGATTGTAAAGTAAACTTGATATAACATCAAGAGGAGTGTATGTTGATTGGGTGACGTCACTACAAAACCATCTAAAGGGATTCCGGTTAAACGCGGGATTTTCCCAGCGAACCCTTGCGGAAAAAGCCGGGATCAGCCGCCAGGCTTATTCGGCCCTGGAGTCGGGACGGGCAACGCCATCCACGGAGGTCTCTTTGCGTTTGGCGAGGAGTCTCAACGTCACGGTGGAGGCCCTATTTACTCTGACTGACGACCCGCCAGACCCAGTGGAGGCTGAAGTTGTTGGAACCAGCGGATTGACCGAATCAAGGTCCGCCGTGTCCAATCGCGTCCAGCTCGTGCAAGTTGGGGAGAGGCTGCTTGCCAGGCCAGTTGGGGGCGCTGCCGCCACACGGCACCGCTTGGCAGGGGCCGCCGGAGTGTTGGTTTCAGGCGGATGGATGAGCCGCACGGCATCCGTCCAGCCCTTCGATAGTCAACAACTAGAACTGACCAGCCTTGGCCTGTTGGGTTGCGACCCTGCTGGGGCTTTGATGGAGCCGGGCCTTATGCGCCGCGGTGTTCGGTTGGTGTGGTCCGAAGAAGGCAGCCGCCAAGCGCTTCTGGGTCTGGCGAGGGGAGAGGCCCACGTTGCGGGTTGCCATCTCCGGGACGAGGTGTCCGGTGACTACAACTTGGCTTGGGTGCGGCGGCTCGTCCCTTTCGGATGCACCCTGGTCACCTTCGCCACCTGGCGGCAAGGGTTGATAATCGCCCCTGGTAACCCGAAGGGAGTCCACGCAGTCGCCGACCTGATAAGGGGCGGGGTAGGAATCATCAACCGTGAGGTTGGTTCCGGCAGCCGGTGCGTATTGGACCGCCGGCTGGAGCAAGAGGGCATTCCCGTTGACATGGTCTCCGGGTATGCGAGGGAAGCGTCCGGACACCTTGAGGTCGCATCAGCCGTGGCTTCGGGTGCGGCGGACGTTGGAGTTGGAGTGGAAGCCGCCGCCACGGCTCTGGGTCTGGACTTCGTTCCCCTGGAAGACGAGCGGTACGACCTGGTAGTCCCCGACCACTTCTTGGACCATCCGGGGGTGCGAGCGCTATTGGACCTGCTTCGTCAGCCGGCGTTTCGCCGGGGAGTGGAAAGCCTCGGGGGCTATGACGTGTCGGCGATGGGTCTCCCCGTGTCAGGCCCCTGACCGGAAATCCGTCAAAACGGCAGACTCAATCGGAGCCCCAGCTTTTTCTCCAACCGCACACCAGCCGCCTTACTAACCGTCCCGGTGCGCCACCTATTGAGCCCAACCCGTCTTGACGGGAGGGCTTGCCTGGGGTGTAATGGGTCTCGCCGGAGGGCTGGTTGGCGCTCCTGAATCTCTGGAAATTCCGTGGAATCAGGTGGCCGCCCGCTCCCGCCAAGCATGAATAGGCGGCGGGGTTCCCGCCGTGGAGAGGGGTTAGATAGTTATGGCTCTAGTTCGATGCGTTATGGAGATGGGAATGGGGGTGGATGTCCACGGGCGGGACTACACGAACGCCGCCAAGCGGGCCGTGTTCGACGCCATCCATCACAGCAGCCTCGGGTTTCAACGGTTGATCGGCAAGTCCGCTGACGAGATGAGAGTGGAGGTCACGATCGGCGTCCCTCAGCCGGACAAAGTGGACGGCGCGGAGGTTGTTACCGTGTTGCCTCACGGCTCGGCGACCTGCAAATCGGTCGTTGGCGGTCTGGAGATTCCCAACGAGGATGGCACCGACGCCATGGTCATAGCAAACGCCGCGGTGGTCGTACTCTTCGACGACGGCAACTAGCCTTCCTGTCACGCCCGGACAATCCACGGTTCGGGCGTATCGTGGCCGATAAGAAGAGCCCCGGAAATTTCCGGGGCTCTTGAACTTCCGAGGTGCGGTGCCTTCAGCCGCTAGTATGCTTCTTGGGGTCTCCGGCGTACTAGCGGCCGGACTTGCGAGCTTACCTAATGCGCGTCAGGGGCCCGCGTGCCGAGAGCCTTTACGCCTTTGACGAAGATGCACTTGCGGATGTTGAATTCCAGTTCGGTGGGGTCGTCGACGTTTGGATAGCGTGCCTGGGCCTCCGGGGTCCGGAGGTATGTGTACATTTTTTCCAGGACCTCCTCCTCCGAATCCCCGGTGATCACGGTTCTGTCACGAGAGTCAGACAAGAAGTTGCTAGGCCTGGCGTAGTAGACGTCTGGCATATTTTCCTCCTTCATCAGCAGGTGCGCCCAACCCAGGGGCTTTTTCTGCCTAAAATTCTGGGCAATTATACGCTATTCCGGCGATAGTGGCACTACCTTTGAGGACATGTAACTGTTCAGACTCGAGGAGGCGGATTGGCTGAATCCCACATCGGGCATCTCCATGATGATTCTCGAACGATGTCCCTCAGCCGCGACCAGTCATTCCCGCGCAACCCGTCATTCCCGCGCAGGGAGACCTTTGAATAATCCCCTCTCCCTCCGGGAGAGGGTTAGGGTGAGGGCGTCCTCCGTATCTGGGCACACTCTGGATTCTCGCTTTCGCGGGAGTCGCGGAAGGTTACGCAAAGGTCCCGCGCAGGCGGGAATCCAGAAATGCCAATGACAGTGACCGTTGCTGGTTGCAAAAGTTTCTGGATTCCGGGTCAAGCCCGGAATGACGGGCTGGGAGTAGGAAGGACACATCAAGTCTGAACAGTTACGAGGACATACTCGAAATGATGTGGATTGCTCTTCCGCATCCCTACCGCCGCTTCCGGCCTCAATGCGATTCCCTGGTATATGACCGGGCGGTGTGTCGGTCAGTGGCACGTTTCGCCTGTAATATTCCCCCGGCTCTGAGATTGCTCAGTCCCAATCACAATGTCGAGGCGACTAATGATGCGCCAGGTCAACGCCCCAGGCAGCGGAGACGTCTTACTGTTGGTCGGCACCCGCAAGGGTGGGTTCTTGCTGGCCAGCCGCTCGGACCGCAGGGAATGGCGGCTTACCGGACCGTTTCTCCAGGGAAGCGAAATTTTCCATCTGGTCTACGATCAGCGAAGTGGCGGAGATTTGATCGCGGCCGAAAATCAGATGATTTGGGGAGCCAAGATCCAACGTAGCCATGACCTGGGTCAGACTTGGTCGGTCCCGTCCGAACCCCCGCGAATCACCACGGGAGAAGACGCGGCCATCAAGAACGTCTGGCATATCGAGCAAGGGAGGCAGGGGGAGCCCGGCGTTCTCTACGCCGGCGTGGACCCGGCGGCCTTGTTCCGGTCAATCGATGGAGGTGACACTTGGGCGGAAGTCACCGCACTGTCCCAGCATCCCAGCAGGGAAGGATGGGAGCCCGGTCTGGGTGGCCTCTGCCTCCACAGCGTCATCGTAGACCCGGATGACGGCGGCAAAATATGTGTCGCAATCTCGGCGGTGGGCGTGTTCGAGACCACTGACTCCGGAGAGTCATGGGAGACCAGAAACAGGGGAATGCGGGCCGATTTCTTGCCGGAACGATTCCCTGATTTTGGCCAGTGCCCCCACAAAGTGCTCGCCCACCCGGCCCAGCCCGGACGCCTACATGCCCAGACCCATTGCGGCGTCTACCGCAGCGATTCCCTTGGGGACGGCTGGTCCGACATCACCGAGGGACTCCCTTCCCAGTTCGGATTCCCGCTGGGACTGCATCCCCACGACCCTGACACGGTCTTCGTGATTCCCGAGGATGAAGTCCTGGGACAGGACGTGGGAGGCGGACTCCGGTACGTAACCGATGCCCAATTCCGGATTTACCGGACTCGAAACGGCGGCGGCGATTGGGAGCCCCTAACGATTGGACTGCCCCAGACCAACGCCTACTTGCACGTTCTCCGCGAGAACATGTCGACCGATACCCTAGTACTACAACGACGGCTTCAGGGTGGCGGCTCCGGCCTGACTTTGCGGCGGGCGGAGCGGCGTCTCTCGTGGGAGCGGCTCGCCCGCTCGTTGCTCAACTGCGTCCACTCCAGCCACCCCAGCAGTTCCTCCGGCCCGAACCGTTTCCGGGGCAGAATCTCACGCACCACCCGGTACACTTGCGGACGGGTGATCCGGGGCATCTTTTTTCCCCCAGTCCTGCTGCAAGGTCAGCAGGAAGGCTCCGCCCAGCAGGCACATGGCTATGTGGTGATGCCAGCCTGCCCAACTCCGGGTCTCGTATTCGTCCAGCCCCACGTCCCCCTTTTCAGTTTCGAACTCCGTTTCGATGTACCACCTGGAACCGCCCACGTAAGCCAGGGTCTCCAGGGGTGTATCCTCCGGAGCGTTGGACAGGTAGTACCGAGGCTCACTGCCGTCCCAGGTTCCGGCGGTAGACGGCCCAGACCTCCTCGCCAGGCTTTCGCCTACTGGTAGCCCGCACCCGTTGGGCGCTGAACATATAGGTGCGCGGCCCTTGGGACCCCTGGGCCACCGTTATCTCCCGCCAGGCCTCATCAGGCAACTCATCACTGCGCTGCTCCATGGTCTGGCGCTGCCCATCCCTCAGCTTGGGTTTGCGGGGGCGCCCGGACCCCTTATATTCCGGACTGGTCCAAGCCAACTCTAAGGGCCAGACCGTAGTGCCGCCGGGAACGTCCAGCACGTAGCGCATCCCCAGGGCCGCCAAGGAGTCCCGGAAGGACGGCGACATCCCGAAGGCGTCGTCTCCGGCAACCCACCCGGCTCTGAGGTGGCCCAACTGCAAGGCCCGCTCCAGCATCTCCAGAGCCAACTCCGTCTTGGACCGGTAACTCCTCCTCTCCACAGGTATCTCCGCCGCCTCGCACCGGCCGCTGTCCGAGGTCCAGCTCTGCGGCAGATACAGCCGTTTGTCCACCAAAGCGCGCCCCAGCGGGCTCACGTAGGCTAGGAACATCCCAGCCTGGCAGTTGGCCACTTTCCCCAGCCTGCCGCAGTACTGCCGGGCCACCCCCGCCGATTTCCTCCCCTGCTTGGGGAAGTCGCTGCCGTCGAACACCCACACGGCCTCGGGGTCCCCCAGCCTGAGGGCCAGGTATTCCTGTAACCGCCCTGTGACTGTGTCATCGGACCACCGGGCCTCGGTCAGAAAGCGCTGCATCGCCCGGGCGGAGACACCCACCGATTCGGAGAGATTCTCGGCGTTGCGCCGCTCCTGGGCCTGCACCAACAGGGCCTGAAGATAGTTCCGGCTGTGCTCCCGCCACTGCTTGCGCCCGAAGGATGGCGCAAAGATGGCGTGAAATTTCTGGAAGCTGTCGTAAACCCGCTCGAAGCTCGTCGCATCCATCACCCATACCGCCCAACATCATCTGCCCAGCTATCCTACCAGATAACTCGTCGTTGTAGTACTAGACCCCTGCGGCGTTTACGTGGGCACCACCAGCGGCCAAATCTTCTACAGCCGGAATGAAGGTGACTCCTGGGACTTGATGATCGACAATCTTCCACCGATTCTGTCCCTAGAGGCCGTTGTCCAGGAGTGAAGGTAGAAACGAGGCAACTCCGCGTTAATTGCGGCCTAGGGGGTGTCGTCAAAATAACTTGGTCCAGATGACCAGCGCTCGGATTTGGCAAATTGCCAGGAAAGACGCTGCGTTTTTGGCATATCGGGTGGCAACCCCCCGCCATTGCTTGAAGTCCAGGAATGAGTTCTCGACCAAGTGCCGCAGTTTGTACAGTGCCCGGTCGTAGTACCGTTGTTCCTTGCGATGGCTCCTGGGTGGTATCACCGGTTCCATCCCCTGGCCCTCGGCTTCGGCCACGATGCCGTTGGTGTCGTAGCCTCGGTCTGCCAGCAGATATTCAGCTGGGATGTCGGCGATCAGCGAATGAGCCTGCGTGCAATCCGCCACCGTGCCCTCGGTCAAGATCATACGTACCGGCATGCCGTGGGAGTCCACCGCCAGGTGCAGTTTGCTGTTTAGCCCCCTTTTGTGCGGCCTATGGCTTGATTGCCTCCCCGGGCCCCAGTGCCATGAGGGTGAACCTTGATGTGGCTTGCGTCGACCATCAACCACTCAAAGTCCGGATCTTCGATGACCCGCTCCAGCAGTTGGTCCCAGACACCGCGGTCTCGCCACCGGCAAAAGCGTCTATGGGTGTTCTTCCAGTCCCCGTAATCCGGCGGCAGGTCCCGCCAGGGCGCCCCAGTACGCAGGATCCAAAACACCGCGTTCAAGAAAAGCCGGTTATCCCGGGCTGGACGCCCCCTTTTGCCTGCTTCACCAGGCAAGTAAGGTCTCAATTGTTCCCAAACCTTGTCCGAAAGGTCGTGACGCCGATGCGCTGCCGCCATACCTCAACTCCACACACTCACACTCTCCGAAATAATCTACCATCTTGTTCCTGTTTTGACGACACGCCCTAAGGGGCCAGGAGACCGAAAGTGAGTGAGTCAGGCGGTTTCACCTTCGCCGAAGCCCAGCTAGAGTTGGCCTAGACAACCAACGGGCGAGTGTGGGAACTCTTTGAAAAGCCCGGCCGGACCGAGGACGAAAACGATGAATTGGTCCACGCCGCCCACGCTTCGGCTTATCTGTGGCTCCAAGTGGGGACTGCAGTGCATTGGCAGCGGGCGGAATGGCTTGTCTCCCGGGTGTATTGCGTTCTCGGGCTCCCGGAGGCCGCCCTCCGCCACGCCCGCCGTTGTTCGGAGATCACGACACAGAGCGCCCGAACTTGATGGAAGACTTCGACCGAGCCTATGGCCATGAGTGCCTTGCCCGGGCGAACGCCCTCGCTGGAAACCTGTAGTCTGCGAGACGATATTTCGGTCTCGCCGAAGAGCTTGGACAGGAGATCAAGAACGAGGAAGACCGGAAGACATTCCACTATGACTTGGAATCAGGAGACTGGCACGGTCTTAGGTAAATGCGGGAGCCCGTTGGGAGCGGGGTCCTTCCCGGAGTGACCGGGGTTGAGGGACTAGGATTCTTCGGCTGGCTTACCCCAACCGCCGCCGCCGGGAGTGCGGATGCTCAGAATGTCCCCAGCTTCGACGTCCATCGTCTCTTTCCCCGACAGATGCACCTCTTCGTACCCGCCCCTTAACAGCACGTTTTCTCCCGTCTCACCGTGATGTCCCCCGTGGTAACCAGGAGGGGGTATCTTGCGCCGCTCGGACAGTATGGTAACCCGCGCCGGAGTCAGAAACTCAACGTCCCTGACCAGGCCGTCCCCGCCGTCGTGTTGCCCCTTGCCACCCGAACCCCGGCGCAGCGCGTAGCGTTTCATTCTCAGTGGGAAAGCGAACTCCAATGCCTCTATGGGGGTGTTCATGGTGTTGGTCATGTGGACCTGGATGCCGGAGATTCCGTCCTTGGTGGGCCTGCCCCCCATGCCTCCGCCTATGGTCTCGTAGTATACGAAGGGCTTTCCCCGCTCCAGGTCATGCCCTCCGATCAGGAGGTTGTTCATGGTCCCCTGGCTGGATGCCGGGACCAACTCCGGCAACGCCTGCGCCATGGCCGCCAGCAAGACGTCGGTGATTCGCTGCGAGGTTTCGACGTTGCCTCCGGCGACCCCCCTTTGAGGCTCGGGATTTACCAAAGTGCCTCGCGGAGTATTGATGCTCACCGGGCGGAGGCAACCCTGGTTGGCGGGGGCGACGTCGCCCACGATGCACCGCACCACGTACAGACACGCTGATACGGTCACTGCTTGCGGCGCGTTTATGCAGCCGGCACGCTGGGGAGATGTGCCCGTGAAGTCCACGTTTAGCTCATCGCCGGCAACAGTGATAGTGACCGTTATGGGTACGAGCTGATCGCTTTGCCCGTCGTCGTCCATGTAGTCGGTCAGGCCGTAGACACCGTCGGGTATCTGTTGGATCGCGGCGCGGGTCACCCGTTCCGAGTAATCGAGAAGCGCTTCCATGTGTTCCCAGGTTTCCCCCAGGCCGTACCGCTCCACGACCTCCCGAAGCCGCCTCTCTCCCACCCGGATGGAAGCGATTTGGGCGGTGAGGTCCCCCTTTCGTTCTTCAGCGGTGCGGGAGTTGCGGCAAATGAGCTGGACCACTTCCTGGTTGAGTCGTCCGCCTCGCGCCAATTTGATCGGAGGAATGATGGTCCCTTCCTGGTAAAGCTCGGTGGAGAGGGGCAGCGAGCCGGGAGTCATCCCGCCTACGTCGGCGTGGTGACCGCGGTTGGCCACGAACCCCACCAGCCTTTTTCCGTCCTCTTCTTCGGCGTAAACCGGCGCGACCAGAGTGATATCGGGGAGGTGGGTGCCTCCCAGGTAAGGGTCATTCAGGATCACCATGTCTCCGGGACGCAGGGCCGACGGGAATGCTTCCAGGGCCGCCTGGACCGAAGCTGGCATCGCTCCCAGGTGCACCGGCTGATGGGCTGCTTGGGCAACCATCTGTCCCTGGGGGTCGAAAACGGCGCAAGAGAAGTCCCGGCGCTCCTTGATGTTGGGCGAATATGCGGTGCGCTGCAACGCCACGCCCATCTCCTCGGCCACGGAGATGAACATGTTCTTGAACACTTCTAGGCTAATGGGGTCGACCGGCATCGGTTACCTCGACAAATCCGGGGAGTCTTGGAAGATTGCTATGAATCGACGCTGTGCCTTCATGCGTCTCCCAGCCTGGACAGCAGGTCCGCTTCGCCGCTGGCGTTCTCTGGGTGAGCCAAAGCGAAATACTCGGTGCTCATAATTTCCCGGGTGAACTCTTTGGGCATCTGAGCGAATGGCCCATTGGGGTCTAGCTGGGTCTGGTGGCATTCCAACGACGCTATCTTGGTGTCCACGAAAGGAGTGACATCTAGGGTCGTCGTCACGTCCTCATCCGGCGAACCGATGGTGTCGACCTCCTCACTGGCGAAGGGCGGGGTTATGCCGGAGTCCAGCATTTGTTGCCACATCCTTCGGAATGCGCTCCGGGGAAAGCAGACGTGGTATAGCGACGGCGACTGTGCTGCAGTGGTCCCCAACACCTCGCTAAACGCGCTGGTTGTACGTTGGTAGACGGTTACGTGATCGGGGTGTCCGTAGCCGCCGGAAGGATCATGGGTGAAAACGATATCGGGTGACACGCTCCGAAATATCTCAACTAGCCGTTCGACGACCGTGCTGGGATCAGCCTGGAATAGGGAGTTGGGGTGGTTATTCTCCTCTGTCCCGGCCATGCCCGAGTCCCGGTATCCCAGGAAACGAATATCCCGCACCCCCGTGATCTTCATGGCCTGCCGCAATTCCTCCTGCCGGACCTCTGCCAGGGTTTCCGGAGTGGCCAGGGAAGGGTCACTAATTTCGCCAACGTCTCCGTTGGTGGCGCACACCAGGGTTACGCTCGCTCCCCGGGACACCAACATCGCCAGGACTCCGCCGCAGCCGAAACCCTCATCGTCGGGATGGGCGAACACGGCCAAGACATTGAGATTGGATAGATCTAGGGGTCTATTGGTCATAAGGGATACTCCAGGACTTGGGGCTATTCCCGTACTCCGTGCCGGGACTTCGCAGTGGAGACGCCGTGATGGCTGGCCGAATGTTCAACCGGGGGTCCAGGATACAGCCACCTGGTGTAGGGACTCTGAGCCGAGAATCTTCAATCGCCCCTGGTCTTCCACGAGCATCTCAGGAAGGATGCGCTGGAGTCTTTCCGCCGCAGGACTTTCTGGAGCCACGTACAGCCGTCCGCTCAATTGCTCTAGCGCTTGTTCCATGCTCTCAAACCCTTGAGACTCCCGCGCTTCGAGGTGATCGACGGTAGGACTGCGGCCCAGTTCCTCCAATACTTCCAGCAACTCGGGAAAGCTGGGAAGGGGCAGCCTTTCTTCTTCGTGGACCTGTTTCCAAAGCGGGTAGATCTGACTCTGGGGAGGAGCGTTGTACACCACCACCGCGACTCTACTCCGCGCATGAGAGGTCAGCTTTTCGAGGAACCCGCTAATGTCGCGTACTGTGTAGACCACGTGAGCGCAGATTACCAGGTCACCGGGGTCAACATCGGCGTCTTCCCACGCGGCATGGACCACGCTAACGTTGCCTATACTCGACTCCCCGGCTTGCTCCTGGAGCACCGAGATCATGCTCTCTGAAGGTTCTACCGCGACTACTTGCTCGCAATGCAGGGCAAGGGGCAACGCCAATCTCCCGCCCCCCGCTCCAACGTCAATCACCGTATCCGATTGCCCTACGAATTCTAGGAGCCGTTCCAATAGCTGGTCTCCAGTCCGATGGGGGTCGGCCCGAAACGCGCTTGCCCGTCCTCGCCAGTAGTCCTGGGGAGGCGGGACTCCGCCCTGCATCTTATCGGACTGGACGTGTTCGGCCTCCACCATACTGAGCCATTTTTCGGCGGCCGTCATGACTATTTCCCCTCCGGTTCCAGTACCAGGTTGCCCAATGGGTCCACCCTCCCAGCCCATCCGGGCGAGACGACGATAGTCGTGTCCATCTGAAGCGCAATCGCGGGGCCGTTGATCCGGTTTCCGGGGGCCAACAATTCACGCTGATACAGCGGCGTAGCCCTTGGACCCAGGGGGAACAGAACCTCGGCTTCCCCCGCTAGAGCGCCGGAGGAGTCCGGGCCGGAGTCAGGTTGGGCGTTGGCGCTCGGCTTGTCTAGCTCTAGTCCCAACTTCAACCGCAGGTTGACCACCTCCACTGGCTCTCCCCGGTCGGAATAACCGAACCGTTGCAGGTGTGCCCGGTGGAAGCTGTCGGAGATTGCCCGGCGCATTCTCCCGGTGTCTTGATTGCGGGACAGGGAGGGATAGTCGATGGTCAACTCAAAGGACTGGCCCACGTACCGAAGGTCCACGAACCGACGGGCGTTCATCCGGTCAACTGGCAGCCCTTCCTGCCTCAATTCATCCCTGGCCAATAGTTCCATGCCGTGAAACTCTTCTTCGACCCGTTCCCGCGTCAGGTCTTCTCCCCGGAGCATGACGGTGCGGGAATAGTCCTTGACCACGTCAGCGATGGCCACTCCCAGGGCGGAAAGTATCCCCGGCCGAGTCGGCACCAGCACTCTCGGGATGCCCAATTCCTGGGCCAACTCGCAGGAATGCATTGGGCCCGCCCCTCCGAACGGGACTAGGGTAAATGCCCTGGGATCGTAGCCGCGCTCCAGGGATATGGCGCGGATGGCCCGCTCCATGTTGGCGTTTACGACCCTGATGATACCCAGGGCGGTTTCCATGACGCCCAGTCCGATCCTGGAGGCCATTTCGGAGATGAGCCCTTCCGCGCGGTCGCGGTCCAGCGAGAGCCGCCCTCCGAGGAACTGCTCCGGTAAGAGTCTGCCCAGTACAAGATTGGCGTCGGTAACGGTGATCTGGTCACCCTTTCCGTAACATGCGGGGCCGGGGTCCGCGCCCGCGGACTGAGGGCCCACCACCAGCGCGCCGCCGCTATCCACGCGGGCTATAGACCCGCCTCCCGCGCCGACGGTGTGGATTTCGATCATCGGCACGCCAATGGGATAACCGCCAACATTGGAGCCGGTGGTCTCTTTGATGCGCGCCGGGCACAGGGACACGTCGGTGGATGTTCCGCCCATGTCCAGGGTGATGATGTCGGCGTATCCTGCCTGGACGCCGGTGTAAAACGCGCCGACGACACCTCCGGCGGGGCCGCTAAGTATCGTGCGCACCGGTTGTTCGGCCGCCATGCCCGCCGTGATGCTGCCGCCCGATGACTGCATGATGCGCAGACCCTTCCCGAGGGAGTCTTCCAGTCCGCCCAGGTAGTTCGCCATCAACTTGCCCACGTAGGAATTCACGACAACCGTGCTAGTCCGTTCGTACTCCCTGAATTCGGGCAAGATGCGGCTGGAAAGGGATACGAAGGGCGGATTCGGAAGCTTTTGCAAAGCCTCCATCATCATCTCTTCATGGGCTGAATTAAGGAAAGAGAACAGGAAAGACACCGCCACCGCGTCGACCCCGGACTCTTCCAGGAGCTTGATCAGCGCGTCAATGGCGTCCGGAGGCAGGTCTTCTATGATTGCCCCGTTGTGATCGACCCTTTCGGGCAGGCCGAAGCGCAATTCCCACGGCGCCAGGGCGGCGGGACGTTCCAGGTTGAAGTCGTAGAGGTCCGCCCGGTTCTGGCGTCCGATCTCAAGCACATCTTCGAACCCCAGCGTTGTCACCAAGGCCGTGCGGCCGCCCTTCCCCTCGAGCAGGGCATTGGTTGCCACTGTTGAACCGTGGACAAAGTCCGCGCCGGAAATGCCCGAACCGTCGATATATTCAGAGAATTCCTCTTTGACCCCATTCAGTATCCCCACCGAGGGGTCCTGCGGAGTGGATGGGAGCTTGTGTACTCGGACGCGCCCGTCCTCCAACACGGCGATGTCGGTGAAAGTGCCGCCAACGTCTATGCCTATGACCGCCCTAGGCACCGAGGGTCTCCCGGCGTGTCGAGTCAAGTTGGGCCAAAGCCGAGTCGTACATCCGCGCCGTGTATTGGTCGAAACAGACGAACGACACCCGCTCTATCCGTGGGTTTGCCTGGAGGTAACCAGCGACCTCGGAAACCGCTATGCTGGTTGCCTGTTGCACGGGAAACCCATAGACCCCGGTACTGATCGCTGGGAAAGCGATAGTGCGAATAAAGCGCTCCTCTGCCAACTCCAAACAACGCCTGTAACAACTGGCCAGCAGATCTCGCCCCCCGTGGCCTCCCCCCTTCCAAACCGGGCCCACGGTGTGCAAGACCCATCTGGTCGGAAGGTTGTAACCTGACGTGATCCTTGCGTTCCCTGTGGCACAGCCGCCCAGCAGCCGGCATTCCTGGAGCAGTTCCGGCCCAGCCGCCCGGTGTATCGCACCGTCCACACCGCCCCCGCCGAGCAACGAAGTATCGGCGGCGTCGACAACCGCGTCCACACGCTGTTTAGTGATGTCCCCGGTAACGACTTCCAACCTGTCCATGGGGCTCCCAGGGATGTGGCTGTCATAGACCGGGTGCGGGTGAAAATCAGTAGGGTGCGCAGTCATGCCAGCGCGATGCGCAGCCTCTTGTTGATCCTTCCCTTGCTTTCGTGTCCGGTCACCCGTATTTTGCCTACTTCCAGGGTATTTGCGACGTGAGTGCCACCGTCAGCTTGCAGGTCGAGCCCACTGATGTCTATGGTGCGGACTTCCCGTATGCCGGGCGGCAGCAGATTGATTTTAGTGCGGATCAGGTCTGGTATCTCCTCCGCTTCTTCGCGAGTCACCTTGTTGACCAAAATCTCCCTGGCAGCGGTGACTTCTTGGTTAATCCGCTCTTCTATTTCGTGGGCGAACTCGGCGCTCATCTGCTCCAGCTCAAAATCCATTCTGGCTTCACCGGGCCGCATATCTCCGCCGGTGACCAGAGCCCCATAGTCCCGCCACACCACGCCGCATAGAATGTGGAGGGCTGTATGAGTTCGCATCAGTTCGTAACGCCGCTCCCAGTCAACCTTGCCGGTGATTGGTGTACCCGCCCTCGGTATGGGTCCATCAATCTGGTGCATTATCCTGCCGCCGCTGCTTCCAACGCGGGTGACCGGGTAATCGAGACCCCCGGCAACCACGACTCCCAAATCGTAGGGCTGCCCGCCGCCGCCCGGGTAGAAGGCGGTGCGGTCCAACTCGACGCTGTTTTCCGCCGCGTCGATCACCACCGCCTCGAACTCTTTCAGGTAGCTGTCGTGGTGGTAAAGAAGGTCTGTCATGGTTGTTCCTTACGTTGTTCCTTACAGTGTAACCGGGGAGGTTGTCCGGCGACTGGCGCCGAGGGGTATTATAGCAAACCCCTTGTTACTTCTGAGCATAAGAACGGGCATCAGAGAGGCGAGTCGCGGAACTATTGCCCGCGGTGGCATGGGGAACGGGACATTCGGCTTTGCGGCTGGCTGGCGGGCCGCGCGCAGGACCGTCATGACCGAGCTAGGGTTGTCCGGCTTTCCCACCCGCTTGGGATGGCATATCTCTCGCCATTTGCGCCATGCCAATCGCATTTGAACTGTGATAGCCACGTCGTTTTCGCGAAGGCGGGAATCCATGGACCGGCTTCGGCAGTTCCTTCGATTGACATGGCAGATCAAGGACCCTCGACTCCGGCCTTTGGCGCAGTGACGATGGGGCCAGCCTTAGTTTGATTGCCCTGCCATAGGCAGGGTGCAAGTTGTGTTTGCCCTGCTCCAATGACATAATATCTGGCACTATTGACAGCGGTCCGGAACCACCGCGACGCGGCCTCCAACCCCGCGGGGACCACGCTACACTCTCACATCAGGTGACCCAGCTATGAAATTATCTTGTTTGCAAGAAAACTTGAGCCGTGGGCTCGGCATCGTGGGAAGAGCGGTCGCGAGCCGCACCACTTTGCCCATCACCCAAAACGTGCTCCTGGCCACCGATCAGTCAATGCTCAAGCTCTCCGCAACCAATTTGGAAATCGCCATGACCACCTGGATAGGGGCCATGGTGGAGGAAGAAGGGGCGATTACCGTCCCCGCCCGGCTTCTTTCTGAATTTGTGAATTCCCTCCCCAGCGAACGTATCGACCTGGAGTTGCAGCCCGGTTCCGGGGTGCTGCATCTCAAGTGCGGCCGCACGGAAGCCAATATCAACGGCGCGGACGCCAGCGACTTCCCTCCCATCCCCACCGTGGACGACGGGGTGGCGGCGAATATCGAGACGAGCGCGTTGAAGGGCGCTATCGCCAGGGTTGCATTCGCCGCGGCAACGGAAGAGTCGCGGCCCGTGTTGACCGGCGTGGAGTTGAAACTATCGGGAGACCGATTCAGCATGGCCGCCGCCGACGGATTCCGTCTCGCTGTGCATCACGGTGAACTGAAGGAACCGGTTGAATCCGAGATAAAAGTGATCGTGCCTGCCCGTGTCCTGACGGAACTCAACCGGCTGTTGGGTGACCAAGACGACCCCGTGGAGATCATGATGACGCCCGCCAGGGGTCAGGTTTTGTTCCGTGTGAGGGGCTCCCAGACCGTCGAAGCGGTGTCCCAGCTCCTCCAAGGCGCGTTCCCCAACTACGAACAGCTTATCCCCCAGAGCTATCAGACCCGCGCCGTGTTCGACCTGCCGACTCTGCTCAGGGCGGCGCGCACCGCCGCGATCTTTGCCCGGGACGGCAGCAACATCATCCGCATGGAGACGCTACCCGCGGAAAATGGCGAGGCTCCCGGCAAGGTTATCATCTCTGCCCGTTCGGAAGAGGTTGGCGACAACCAGGACGAGGTCGAAGCTGAGGAGATGAACGGAGAGGAAGGGAAGATAGCCTTTAACAGCCGCTACCTGCTCGACGTCCTAGGGGTCTTGGAACGCGGGAAGGTCACCATTGAGACCGCGTCCTCTTCCAGTCCCGGCGTGTTCCGCCCCACCGACTCCGAGGACTACATCCACGTGGTAATGCCCATGTTTGTGCAGTGGTAGTTGTATCTGGCGGCGCGGATTAGATCGCTCCCAGCGCCTCGAACACCTCCATAAACTGCCCGATGTTCCCTGGCTGGTACCAGGGTATGCAGTGGAGTAGGCTCCCGCCCTGATCTATGACGAATACGGCCCGGTTGCCGCGTCTCCCGCCTTCCCCAACCACGCCGTAAACCCGCGCTGCCCCGAGTCCTTCGTCGCTGACGAGAGGGAAGGGGCAGCCCGCGATAGTCAGGCACATGCGGTCGTGGGACTCTAAGCTGTCCGCGCTCACCGCTATGACCTCGCCGCCGCAATCCTTGATGGTGTCATATTCCCCCTTCAACGAAGAGAGCGCCTGGGTTCAACCAGGTGTGGAGTCCTCGACATAGAAGACCAACACCACCTTGCGGTCCCGCCACACGTCGCTCAGAGTGAGAGTCCCGATCGTGCTGGGGAGGGCGAAATCGGGCGCGGCGTCTCCGGTCTGGACCACGCCGGGAGCTACTCCGTCCCCTGGAGGTAGGGGAACATTGCCAGGGGGGTTGCCGCCAAAAGACCCGCGTCTACCGGCAGAGTTGCGCCGGAAACCCACCGGGCTTCGTCGGACGCCAGAAATAGCGCCGCCCAGGCAACATCCCAGGGGGTGCCTTCGATGCCAAGCGGGCCCGCCCTGCGCCGCAATTCAAGCATCTCCTGGGAGGCGTGGCGGGCAACCATCGGGCTATGGACATGGCCTGGCGCAATGCAGTTGACTCGAATTAGGTCCCTGCCGTAATGAACGGCCATCGAGTTACTGAGGCCGATTATGCCCCCCTTCGACGCCGCGTAGGCGTGGCCGGGGCTGCCGCTGCCTGCCCGGAGCCCCGCGATGGAGGAGAGGTTCACGATAGACCCGCCGCCTCCCTCTATCATCCTGGGGATCGCATGCTTGCTGGTGAGCATCACGCTTTTCAGGTTTACGTCGATCACCGTGTCCCACAGGTTTTCGTCCACGTCGGTTACCGAGCCTGGCCCGCTTATCCCCACGTTGTTTATCAGGATGTTTAGCTTGCCGTACCTGGACATTGCCGCCTCGGCCATCCCCTGGCAGTCCGCGTTACTGGTGACGTCGCCAACGAACACGGAAGCACCCCCGCCCTGCTCTTTTATCATAGCCAGGGTAGTGTTCGCGTTTGCCTCGTCACGGTCCACCAACAAGACGCTGGCCCCGTGCCTGGCGAACAGCATAGATATCGCCTGTCCTATGCCGACAAATTCGCCGCTGCCGGTCGCACCGGCCCCGGTGACGATGGCCACTTTGTCTCTTAGCCTGGTCCCCTGGTCAGTGGTCATAGTTCAGTCCCTTCCTGCTACAGAGAGCTATACAGAGCTTCTATCAAACGCCGCCCCGTGGTCTCGGCCTCCGTCAGTCCCGCCTTCATTTGGTTCATCACGTAGCCAAAACCGATGCCCGCCGCCGGGTCGGCGAACCCTATGGAGCCGCCTGCCCCGGGGTGTCCGAAGCTGCGTTCGTTGGCCCCCATGTTACCGTCCAGACAGAGCCAGAAACCCAGCCCGAACCTGGTCTTGTTGGGTAGCATCGTGTCCTGGCCGATTGCCTGTTCAACGGTCGCCCTATTAATCGAATCGACACTGAGCACCTGGGTCCCGTCAAGACTGCCGTTTCCGGAGAGCGCGCCGTACACCCTGGCGAGGGACCTGGCGTCGCTGTGGCCGTTGGCTGCCGGAATCTCGGACCTGCGCCATGCTTCGGAGTTGTGCTGGCCCTGGATGGAAATGTTCCCCCTGGCCTGGGCCAACTCGGGGCTCATCGCTTTGACTATTACGGCCTGCCTTTCCTCCATCTGCCGCGCGGTTTCGGGAGAGGTTATGGGTGAGTACATGGTGGCGACCCGCCCGTCGTTCGCGGCGTCCAGACCTATATGGAAGTCGAGGCCCAAAGGCAAAGCCACCTCGTCGCGGAAGAATGCACCCAGGCTCTTGCCGCTGATGCGCCGCACGACTTCCCCCACCAGCCAACCATAGGTGAGACCGTGATACCCATGCCGGGTACCAGGTTCCCAAAAGGGCTGCTGGCGGGCCAGAGCTTGGGTCATCGTGTCCCACTCGAATACCGCGCCGTCGGGCAACTTATCTGCGACGGTGGGGAGACCCACGCGGTGGCTCAAAAGCATGTGTACCGGCACATCGGCCTTGCCAGCCTGGGCGAACTCCGGCCAATATCTGGCAGCCGGGGCGTCCAGGTCCAGGAGGCCTTGTTCGACGAGGCGATGGGCGCAAATCGCCGTCATCCCCTTGGTGGTCGAGTAGACCGTGACCAGCGTGTTCCGCTCCCAGGGCGCCTTGGTTTCCTTGTCGGTAATCCCGCCCCAAAGATCGATTACGGGTCTGCCGCCGATGGTCACGGCCACCGCCGCGCCCACATCGCCATACCTGGCGAAGTTCTCGGCGAAAGTCTCGCGGACCGCGGAGAACCGTGCATCGCACTCGCCCTGAATCTTGGCCGTACTCGTAGTCACTTGACGCCTCCTGCTGTTGGGTATCCAGATGTATCAGGCTGGTTGACTAGTCCAAAATCTTGACGTTCTCAAAGTGGTCTGGCTCGAGGTTCAAGGTCCGCCGCAACCGGTCCCACCTGACTCCCAGCCAGTGGAAGTTACCCGCAATGCGCTTCTGGACCACTTCCCCCGTGTCACCCACCTTTACTTCCCGCACGTTCTGCCCTACCGGGGAAGCCAGGGCTTCCCGGATTTGGAAATCGTGGACTGCCTCGACCTTGGTGCCTACCTCGAAACTGTCACAACTCATTCGAAAACTCCAGCGCCGGTTATTGGTCCTGGGTTGGGGGAATTCTACCGGCAGGCCAATATGCGGTCAAACTGCACGGCCACCCCGCCTGTGCCGGACCGATGGGGAACTCACTGGCCAGCCTATCGGTATCCGACTGGACTAAAGTGGTTGCGTTTACCACAGCAAGTGATATTCTTTAGGTACCTTTTGGCGGATACCTGCCCGAGGCGTCCCGCCAGCACCTACCCTTCTTGGGCCAGCAACGAAGGTTTATCGAGAATGTCTCAACCGGAGGATGGCGTCCAGTCCCTGGAAGTCGCCGCACAACGTTTCAAACAGGGAATGTGCCCTGGCTGCGGCAAACGTTCGGGTGAACCTCGCGGGCTGGAGTACCGGGCGAAGTCGGAAGACCTTTACTGTCACACCTGCCGCAAGAGCTGGCCCATAGAACTTGACCTGGATGTTCTTCGACGGGAATTATCGACGCTTTCACCCCCACAGACCAAGGAGCAAGCGGCCCCAACACCGGAGGCCGTACTGGGACGCCCCAGGTCCGAAGCGCCGGCGCGATCGTCCGGCCTCTGGAGTCTCTTCCGCCGTTTATTGAAAAGACGTTGACCCCGGTTCAGAACTACAAAAGCCCCAGGAGTCTGACCGGGGGCTTTAATCATTCTGGGCAACTTCAGCAGGCATGGCTGAGCGCCGGGTAGATGCTACTCCGGATATACCAGCGACTCCGCCTCGGCGCCGCCTAGTACCCGCATGATGTTCCCGTAGGCAAAGGTCGCGGCCCGCAGGTTGGTTTCCTGACTCTGTCCGGCCATGTGGGGGGTGACCACCACGTTGTCCAAGTCCAACAGGGGATTATCCGCCGGAGTCGGTTCCGCCTCCAAAACGTCCAGGCCTGCGGCGGCGATCTTACCCTCCTGCAATGCTCGGTACAGGGCGTCTTCGTCGACAACCGGACCCCGGCAGGCGTTGATGAGAATCGCGGACTCTTTCATGATGGCGAATTCGCGGTCGGACATCATTCCTCGTGTCCGCCTGGTTAGTGGAACGTGCATACTGACGATGTCCGATTCCCGGAGCAGGTCATCGAATTCCACAGGCTCGACATTCAACTCTTTCTGCACGTCTCCGGGGATGTCTTCGATGTCGTAGAAAATTGTATGGGTGTCGAACCCGGTGAGACGCTTGGCTACATGTTTACCAATGCGGCCCAGGCCGACGATGCCCACTGTCTTGTCGGTAAGCTCCTGCAGGTCCGCCAGGTAAAGGCTGCCCCTCCAGTCTCGCCGCTTGGTCGTGCTGTCCCACTGGAGCATGAGCCGTTTCCCGACATTTATCATCAGGGCGATGGAGTGCTCGGCTACCGCGATGGCGTTGGCTCCGCCGTTGTTGGCGACGGGGATACCCATCTCCAGAATGGCCGAAAGGTCCAGCCGGTCATAACCGGCGCTGAGGGTCTGGATCAGCTTAAGGTTGGGGCATTGCCCCAGCACGCCCAGGGAAACGTCACTGGAGATGATCGCGTCCGCGTCTTTACATAATTCAGTCTTTTCGGCATCCGAAAGCGTTGGATCGACGACCGTAACTTCGATCTCGGCGGGGGCCTGGCCGACCATGAACTCGGACCGCCCGCCAATTCCACTGAAGTAAGAGACCTTGTACGTGGGCATCTGAGTCACCTCTTGTTAAGTCTTCTGAAGTCCGCTGCAATTATATCCGTGGCAGTGGGCATGTCAAAACGGTACCGGGAGTATCCTGGCGCGAAGATGTACGTGAATACCACAATCGCTACGGTGATGCGGCGGGACTTGTTACGGCGCGCCGGTCAAATTCCCGGGCGCACGCACGTTACCCACGTCTCCGAGGGAGAGGGGGGTACTCTAAGCCTGGCTGTCCTGGATGGCTTGCCATACTTTCTCAGGAGTGAACGGGGTGTCTATGTGGCGGATACCCAGGCCGGATAGAGCGTCCATGACCGCATTGGCCACCGCAACCGGGGCGGCAACCGTCGGCAACTCTCCAATGCCCTTGGACCCCAGCGGGTTCAGCGGCGACGGAGTCTCGGTGGTGTCCAACGTCAGGTCGGCCAGGTAATCGGCCTTGGGCAATGCGTAGTCCATGAGACTGCCGGTCAAAGGTTGGCCCTGGTCGTCATAGACCATCCCCTCGGTCATCGCCTGCCCGATTCCCTGAGCGATCGCGCCCTGGACCTGGCCGTCGGTGAGCATGGGATTGATAATCTTGCCCGCGTCATGCACGGCCACATACTTCACGATGCGGACGGCCCCGTTGTCGGGGTCCACCTCCACGACGGCCACATGCACGCCAAAGGCGTAGGGGCTGAGCGGCACGGTGTGGCTGCCGGTGAAGTCCAACCCCGGAGTTACGCCTGGAGGAAGCCGTTCTTCGTCGTGGGCCGCGGCCGCTACATCCGAGAATTCCAGCGAGTGGGTAGGTCTGTTCCGGTCGAAGACTCGTCCTTCCTGGAATACCACATCATCTTCGGCGCATCCGAGCAAGTGGGCGGCAATGGAATTCATCTTGCCCGCGGCCTCTTGCAAGGGGTAGAACATGGCAGAGCCTCCCGCCACGAGCCCGCGGCTTGCCGAGGTGCCTCCGCCCCCGGGCAAGGCGTCGGTATCCCCGTGAAGCACGTTCACGTCTGACGGCGTTACCCCCAATTCATCCGCGGCAATCTGGGCGAAAGTCGTCTCGGTGCCTTGACCGTGGGGCGAGACCCCGGTGTAAACGTCGATTTGACCCGATTGGTCGATGACCAACCTGGCGTAGTCCACTAGCTGGGCTCCCCGGCCCCCGGAGCCCTTGACCACCGACGCTATGCCGACGCCGATAAGCGGACCGTCGCCCCCTGTTCCTTCACTGGCCCGCTGCCGCCACGAGGAGTATTCAGAGAGTTCCAACGCCCGGTCCAGGGTCACTTCGTAGTTGCCAGAGTCGTAAATTAGTCCGGTCGGTGTCTCGTATGGGAAGGCATCGGGCGGTATGAGGTTCTTGCGCCGGACTTCCGCCGGGTCGAGACCCAACTCCTGGGCAACCAGGTCCACGGTGCGTTCCATGCAGAAGGCGGCCTCCGGCCCTCCCGCCCCCCGGTATGCGCCGGTCCTGGGCTTGTTGGTCACTACTCCCTTTAGCTCGACTTCCGCTGCGGGAGTGCGGTATGGACCGACAAGCCGGTAGCTGGTAAGGCGCGGAACCGTCGGCGTTCCGGGGAGAAAGTAGGCTCCCAGGTCCGAGACGATCTTGACCCTCATACCGAGAATGACGCCGTCGGCTTGCACGGCTGCTTCCATGTCCACCGTGTGGCCCCTGCCGTGGAAGGCGAGCATGTTTTCCTGGCGGTCTTCCACCCACTTGACGGGCCGCCCCAACCGCATCGCCAAATAGGGCACCACTATCTCTTCGGGAAATAGACTGCCCTTTTCACCAAATCCGCCACCGACGTCGGGAGCAACGACCCGCAATTTGTCTTCGGCAAGACGAAACAATCTCGCCAGGTTGGCCTTGACCGAATGGGGATGCTGAGTTGAGTCCCAGATGGTCAACAGGTCTTCGTTGGCGTCGAATTGGGCCACCAAGCCCCGGCCTTCCATCGGAGCCGGAGCCAGGCGTTGAACGTGGTAGCTCTGTTTGACCACCCTGTCGGCCTTTGCGAACGCCTCGTCTGGACCGCCGCCGGAGTGAGAGACCGTCATGGCGACATTGCTGCCCAGCTCCGGATGGACTATTGGAGAGTCGTCCCTCATGGCCGCGATGGCGTCGACCACCGGAGGAAGGGGGTCGTACCCGACATGGACCAGCTCTAGGGCTTCCCGGGCCAGGTTAGGCTCTTCCGCGGCGACCACCGCAACCGGCTGGCCGACGTAACAGACCTTGTCCACCGCCAAAATCGGATGATCTGGAAGCCGGTGGTCCGGCTCGTCGTTCCCCCGGCGGGTCGCGGAAAAGTTGACCGCCCCTTCGAGATCGGCCGCTATCACCACCGCGATCACTCCTGGCAGGTCAAGAGCCTGTGAGACGTCGATGGAGGTTATTCGGGCGTGGGCGTGGGGACTGCGCAGGACAGCGGTATGCACCATGTCCGGCAGCTTGATGTCGTCGACGAAGGAGCCTCGGCCCGTGAGGAGAGTCACGTCCTCGAACCGTTTTAGAGACTGACCGGAGTACGTCATCTTGGGCCTCCTTGTCTCATGTTTGGTCACTGGCCACCGGAACCCGTTATATCAGGCCGCAGTTGGCCGGCTGCCCTCCAGGTAATGGGTGTGGCCTTCTTCGTAGGGGTCCAACACCGGGAAGAAGACCAACAGTTTGGCTCCCTCGGCGGTCGCCCTGAAGCCGTGTTCGGCCCCCGGAGGGACCACCAACGTATGGTCCGGGCCGACGGTCTGGGAGTCGCCGTTAATGTGGACCTCAAGACTCCCCTCCAGAATCACGATCAGTTCGTCCATCGTATGAGTATGCAGAGGAGCGCCCGCGCCCGCTTCTACTAGGTTGATGGTGAGAGTGCTGGTAACGCCCTGTTCATGCCCGGCGATGTCGAACTTACGGTATTTGGGCCTCCACGGCGTCTCCGGGGCTTTGTTGTGGTTTACGATGGGCATTAGCGGACTCCTTCCCAGGGATTGACCGTCCCGGTTGGTTTTGGTGCGCCTGAATGGCGAATGTGTGGACGCATTTTACGACACTTTGGGAGAAATGGCTCCGGTTGCACTCCGCTATTGTCCTGATTCCGGTGTGGGGTTATGCTTTCAGGAACCGGCAACGGGGAATTGGCTATGGTTATGCTGACGATTCAACGCTGGCTCGCGGCCTTTCAAGGGAAACAGCAGGTTGCGGGACCGGTCGATGGCGCGAGGAGAGCAACGGATATGGATACGTCTAGATTCAACGCGCTCACAACCCAGGAGCGGCAGATAATTGAGTTCAAAGGGACCGAATACCCATTCACCGGCGAGTACGACGACTTTTACGAGGAAGGGACCTACATCTGCCGCCGATGCGACGCCGAGCTTTACCGCTCCGCCGACAAGTTCGACGCCCATTGCGGCTGGCCCGCCTTCGACCAGGAAATACCCGGCGCGGTTAATCGACTGCCCGATTCCGACGGCTACCGCGTCGAAGTCGAATGTGCGAGCTGTGGGGGGCATCTCGGCCACGTGTTCGTCGGGGAATTTCTGACGCCTGCCAATACCCGCCACTGTGTGAACTCCCTCTCGATGAAGTTCGTGCCAGTGGAAAAGAGCTAGACTTCGAGCCCGAGCCCTGGCTCAAGGGGCGTGCCCGCTAAGGCGCCTGGCACGCCTCCCATAGCCACTGTTTGTCCTCATCCTCCAGCATGGGGCTGATGGTGTCCCACACTTCCCGGTGGTACTGCTCGAGCCACGCTTGCTCGTCCTTGGAAAGTTGTGCCCAGTCGATGAGACTCTTGTCGAAGGGGATAAGGGTCAGCGGTTCCAGGCACAACCACTTCCGTCCGTCGGGGTGCTTCGGCATATCCTCATCCGGTGCGACGACATACAGGTTTTCCAGCCTCACGCCGCCCCAGCCGGCTTCGTAGTAGCCTGGTTCGTTGGAGACGATCATCCCCACCTTGAACGGCTCGTCTGCCCCCCGGGGGGTGATTCGCTGGGGCCCCTCGTGGACGTTCAGGAACGCCCCGACTCCGTGGCCCGTGCCGTGCCCGTAGTCCAACCCGGCGTTCCACAGAAAAGTTCTGGCCAGGGCGTCTAGGGCGATTCCCCCGGTGCCTTCAGGGAATTTCTGCATCGCCAGGTTGATATGTCCCCTCAGAACCAGGGTATAGACTTCCTTCTGGCGTTCGGAAGCCTCCCCAACAATGACCGTGCGGGTGTCATCGGTGGTCCCGCCCATCAGTTGGACCCCTGAGTCAACCAGGAACAGCTCTCCGTCGCTCAGGAACACCTCGGGGCTGGCGTCCGCGTAATGGACAATCGCCCCGTTCGCCCCGGCGGCGGCTATGGTAGTGAAGCTAAGGTCGTAGAATCCTTCTTCACTGGAATACTCGTCGTACAGGATTTGGCTGTAGGCGTCCTCGCTAACCGCCGCCCCCGCCTTGATCGAGTCCTGCAACCGCTTGAAGCTGCGGATCTTGGCGGCGGCGGCGTGGCGGTGCGAATTGCGGGAGGCCGCAATCTCCGTTTCGTTCTTGACGGCCTTTAGCGCGACGGTGGGGTTGGGCTTCTCGTTCAGTTTTTGGTCTTCGTGCAGCATGAGCCGGGTGCCCATCGTGGCCCCGCTGGGATCAAGCCAGACCATGCCCGAGGCTTCTACTCCGTAACGCCTCATGGACTCGCTATATGCCTCATAGGGTTCGAACTTGATAAGTGGTCCCAGCGATTCAATGACATCGGCTGGAGGCAATACCCTGGTAAAGCAAGTCGCATTTTCTCCGTCGATGGCCAGGTAACCTTCGAACACGGGGTTGTAGTCGATGTCGGTACCGCGAAGATTGGTCACCCACGCGATCTCGTCCAGCTTGGTCAAGAGGAGAAGCGTTGCTCCCGCGTCCTCCATCTCCTTACGTATGTTCTCAAGTTTTTCGGCGGCGCTGCACCCGGTCAGATCATCGGCCAACTGGTAGATCGGGTTGCCCGGCGGCGCGGGCTGCTCATCCCACACCGCGTCCACCAGGTTGCCTGTTATCGGGACCAGGGCGGAGTCGGGCGACTTGAGGGCGGCCTTGTAAACGGCGTGGGCCTGCATGGAGAGGACAAAGGGGTCAAAACCTACCCGGATGCTCCCCCGCTCTTTCTCCATCTCGGTCAACCACTGGCTCAAGGTCTTCTCCTCGGCCAGGCCCAGCTTATGGACTCGGAAATTGTCATGGTCCACTTCGTCGTCGGCTTGAAGGTAGTACCGGGAGTCGACGAACAGGTGGCTTCCCTCGGGGCAGACCAGCACGTCGCCGGCGGAGCCGCGGAACCCGGTAATGGCCGTGCGCCTGCGGGTGTACTCGGGCACGTATTCATTGAGATGCGCATCGGAAGAGAGGACCAAGTACGCGTCAACGTTGGCCTCGCTGATTCGGCCGTGAAGGTCCGAAAGCCGTTGGCTGAGGGTCTCCTTATCGTCGGACATGGTATCAATCGCTCCTGTACAACGAGACTTGATGGCTTGGGTGTCCATCCCCAGGTTGTGCGCTAGGGCTAGCGCTGCGCGGCGGATGAAAGAAATTCGTCCATAACGCGGGCTAACTCATCGGGCTTATGATAGCCGATGTCGTGGACTGTCTCTGGAATCCAGCAGACCCGGCAATGGGGAATAGCCTCGCTCGCGGCTTCCACTCCGGCCTGTTTTTGGATGGCGCGTTCGCTGTTGGCTCGTTCGGGAGTTGGGCCCGCGGGAATGATAGCTGTCGCACAGGTGATGTTGCCGTAGAGGCGTGACGCTGGCTCATCCCACATGGCGTGCATGACCTGAAGGTGGTTGTCGGGGCGCAGGATGTCCTGTATCTGACCCTCCTGGTCCTCGTATACCATAGTTTGCACTATTCGCTCGATCTGCTCGTTCCAGCAGAAAGATAGCTGATGCCGCAACCGGTCCAGGAACTGTTCTCTCGTGCCGGACACGTCTCTGGGACGGACCCTGGCTTTGACGGTCTCCCACGGTTCCCTGGGTCCGCCACTTCTGCCCGCGCCGCCGTCGATCAAGCCAAGGGCGAAAACTCGTTCCGGAAACCGGGCCGCCACATTGAGAGCCGCGGTCGCGCCCCAGGAATGTCCGAACACCGCGGCCCGATCGACGCCCAGGTGGTCCATCAGCCCCACCGCGTCCCCGGCCAGGGTCTGCCAATCGTAACCGCTGCTGGCTTGGGTCGTCTGGCCGTGGCCCCTGGCGTCGGAGGCGAACAGACGGTATTTATCCCGCAAGCGGCTGGCGACCATCTCGTACCAATGCGCCGAGGACGCCAGCCCATGCATCAGCATCACCGGCGCGCCGTCGCCTCCCCAGTCTAGGTACCGGACTCGAAGCTCTCCAATGTTGGTCCAATGTTCCTCGGGAGGAAAGTTTCTTGAGGATTGCAATGCCAACTCCTAAACCCGGCTTTCTGCGGGCATCCCAGGGTATTGCCATATATCCTATGCATTGCGGCCAGATCGGGCAACCCCGCAGGCTGGACATACCCCGATTGACAGGGGAAAGGGCGAAAGTTAACCTTCCGGCAACCCGGACCATCTCCAACTTCCTTCGCATTGGACCGGGCAGACGAGGTGGGTCGAATGGCTTACGACATAGAACAATACCTGAACGTCCGGTCCGCTTCCGCACCGGCGTATAGCCCAGACGGGCAACGAATCGCTTTTGTGAGCAACCTAACCGGCGTTCCATTGCCCTGGGTCGTTCCCGCTTCCGGCGGTTGGCCCCAGCCCCTTAGCTTGACCACAGAGCGGACCGGTCAAGTGGCGTTCTCTCCTTGTGGCCTTCGCGTCGCGTTCGACCGGGACCACGGCGGAGATGAGCATTGGCAGTTATTCACGTGCGGCCCGGACGGAGCCGCTCTCGAGGCCCACACTTTCGACTCCAGCGTATCCCACAGGCTGGGTCAGTGGGCGCCAGACGGAGTGTCCTTCTCGTTCGCTTCCAACGGGGTCGAACGCCGCCGGTTCGATACCTATATTCAGCCCATTGACACCCAGGAGCCCAGACTGGTCTATTCCGGGGAAGAGTCCAGCGAGCCCGTGGCCTGGATTCCCGGCGGTACGAAGATAATCGTCCAACAGGGCGCACATTCCGAAGGCGCTGACCTTTATCTGGTGGACATCGACACCGGAGAGGCGGTCCATCTCACACCCCACGCCGGTGACGCCGCTTACTATCCTGCCGGGTTTTCCGCCGATGGCCGGAAGCTCTTCTTGCGGACGGACCAGGACCAGGAGTTTCTGGGGCTGGCGGCGCTGGACCTGGAAACCCATGAGCTGGACTTCCCGTTGGTCTCGGACTGGGACATTGAGAGCGCGGCACTGTCGCCTAGTCGACGGTGGATGGTCTATTCAAAGAACGTGGACGGAGCCTCGCAAATCATTCTCCGAGACCTCCGCCGGTCGGAGGAGTATGCGATACCGGACCTGCCTCTGGGTGTGGTGTCGGGTCTGACCTGGGCTCCCCACGGGCGCGGGTTCGCATTTGCCCTGAACAGCTCCCAGGCAACGTCTGATATATGGACTTTCGATATACGGCAACGGCGCTTGCGGCAGATCACCCATTCTCCCCGCGTTGGTCTCGGTGAGGACGCGCTGGTGGAACCCCGTGTAGTTAGATTCCCAGCTCTGGATGGCCTGGAGATATCGGGTGTCCTGTATTCGCCCCATGATGCGAAGCCCGACGCGAGCCGCGCCGCCATCGTGCAGGTCCACGGAGGACCATCGGCCCAGACCCGGCAGGTGTTCGAGCCGGTGCTCCAGTACTCCGCCAACCGGGGCTACGTCGTGCTGGCCACCAATGTACGCGGCAGCACCGGGTATGGCCGCGCCTACAACCATCTGGACGACGGCCGGAAGCGGATGGACAGCGTGGCGGACCTCGAAGCGGCAAATTCCTGGCTCCGGTCGTCGGGTTGGGCCCATCCGGACCGCATCGCCGTGATGGGTCCTTCCTACGGCGGATTCATGGTCCTATCGGCGTTGACGACCTACCCGGACTCGTGGGCCGCGGGCGTCAACGAAAGAGGAGTTGCGGATTTCATCATGCACCTGGAACGGACCGAACCCCAGGGGCGGAGGCTGAGAGAGATCGAGTACGGGACCATCGAGGAAGACGGCGATTTTCTCCGCTCCATCTCACCCATCAACCACGTGGAGAAGATCACCACGCCGATGGTGGTGGTCCACGGCGCTAACGACCCCAGGGTGAACATAAGCGTGGCGGAGGCGTTGGTCTCTCAGCTCAGGGAGTATAATGTCCCGGTGGAATACCTGCGCTTCGAAGACGAAGGGCATGGCATGGTCCGGTTGGCCAACAAGCTGCGGGCGTATCCTGCCATCGCCGACTTTTTGGACCAACATCTACAGGGAGAGCAAGGATGAACGGGGAAGTCATTTCGGTCAACTGTAGTTCGACGCACAGCCTAATCAAGCCCAACCAGGAAAGTGTCCGGCTTCTGGAGGGACTTGGCGTGGAGGGTGATGCCCATTTGGGTAAGACGGTCAAACACCGGTCCCGTGTCGCCCGGGACCCGAACCAACCCAACCTGCGGCAGGTACACTTGATCCACTCTGAGCTTTATGACGAATTGAAGGGTGCAGGCTTCGACGTGTCTCACGGTCAGATGGGTGAGAACATCACCACCAAGGGCGTGGACCTGCTCGGTCTACCTACCGGCGCACTTCTCCATCTGCGGGATGCCGTGGTAGAGGTGACCGGCCTGCGGAACCCGTGCGCCCAACTGGAAAAAATTCAGACGGGCCTGCTGGAATCGGTCTTGGACAAGGATGAGCAAGGAAACCTGATTCGGAAGGCCGGTATCATGGGCATAGTCGTTACCGGAGGCGAAGTCGCCCCCGGTGACGAAATCCGCGTGGAGTTGCCTTCGGGACCACATCGGCCGTTACAGCCGGTTTAGCCTCCCTACTTTCCCTAAAGCAGGTTCCACCTGGGGTTGGCTTCGACCTCGGTCTGGAGGCGCTCAACGATCCAGTCCCGGACCGAGCCGTCCAGGTAAAAGGTAGGCTTGATAAGGTCGCTTTCGCCGGTGATCAGACCTTCCGCCAGGGCGGCTTGGGCCGCCGGAGTTCCGGGCCTGACCCGGACTCCGACCCGCAGGTTGGCCAGGGCGGGCCGGATTCCCTTCAGGAACTCCAACTTGGTCTCGACCGTCTCAGCGGTCTCTCCGGGCTCGCCGAAGTTCTGGGATATGACGTAGTTCAACCCCGTGGCGTCGCAGCGTTGGCATATCTCGTTCAAGGGTTCAAGCCGCATGTCCAAGGGTCCGTCGTCCAGACTCTCACCGGCGATGCCCTTCATGATTACCAAACCGGAGCCCGCCTGTTTCATCAAACTCAGGACTTCTTCGTCGCAGGCTTCGGGCACGGGAGCCAGGTAGCTGTTCCAGCGGACCTTCAGGTCTTCCTCGATCAGCGTGCGGCACAGCGCCTTAGCGTGGGGCATGGGAACGTTGAACCCGGAGTCGATGAAGAATACCTTGCGAACACCGAACCGGTCTTTCATCTCCTGGACTTCGCTAATCACGTCCTCAATGGGCTTCAGGATCCGCCATGTCGTGGGGTCGTTTCCGGCCTGAATGGAGTGGGAAAAGCTGTCATCCAACTTGGTAACAATCCCGATGCCGAACCCGGCTTGTTCGTAACGGGTCATGTCCAGCTCATCCAAGCGCGGCGGCTTGGAGAAGTTGGAGTATGCCAAGCCCCGGTATACCACCTGGCCGCCGTCGTCCTTGTAGACCAGGCCCGGAAGATTGTGGAAATTCTCCCCGCTTTCCAGTGACGCGGCAACCTGGGCAAAGGTCTCTCCGCCGTCCCCCGCCACACCCAAATCCGGCTCCAGGTAGCTGAAGCACTCTCTTGGCAATAGACTGAATCCCGGTCCGCCGCAAACGATGGTTGCCTTGGAGACCGACCTGACGCGCTGGATGACTTCTTTGGTGGAGGGCAGCGCCCATTGGGGGTCCATGTAGCTGGCGTTGTCCAGGTTGCGGAGGGAAATCCCAACCATGTCCGGCTCAAATTCTTTGACCGTCCGCTCAGTGTCTCCAAGGTAGTCCTCGGAGAACATCAGGTCCAACACCTTCAACTCGTGCTGCTCCGGGTCCAGGTGCGCCGCAATATAAGCCAACCCAATCGGAACAGGCCGGGCATTCATGCGGCTCATGAGGCGCTGGTGACGGTTGGTGGCAATGAGGAGGATACGCATTACTGACTCCTACATGGAAAAGGGTCCCTGTTACCCGATTCCGCGTTCGGTGATCGATGATTATCAAAGTGTAGATTGCGCCCCGGAGTGCGTCAAGGTGGGCACTCGGTGGGCGCCGCGAAGGCTATACCAGCAGCGTCTGGACCTTTCTCAGGACTTCGTTGATCAATTGTGGCGGCAGGCGGGAATCGAACCGCGCCTCTCTTGCCCGCCAATCCACGCTCCGAATCTGGTCTGCGAGCACCACACCGGACACCGACCCTCCCGGGGGCAAGCCCACTTCAAATGGATACCCTTTGACCTGGTATGTGATGGGGCAAATTAACGCCAACCCAACCCTTCCGTTGTAGGAGCGGGGGCTCATGGTGAGAGCGGGACGCCACCCCCCTTGCTCATGGCCAGATTGGGGCGTGAAGTTTACCCACAAGACGTCTCCTCGGCCAGGTACATAGTCCCCCTTTACCAAACCTCTTTCCCCTGCGGAGGTCCAAAATCTTGCTCGACGTGCAAGTTTTCTTCAGTAACCTGGGCGAGCATTTCGGACAGATCGTAGGATTTCTTCCTGAGTATGACCTCATCCCCGTCGGCGACGATCTCGATGGCAGACCCTTCCTGTACGCCCCATTGGTTGGCGATAATCCTCGGAATGCGGATGGCCAGACTTGACCCCCATTTGGATACATATGACGTTGGACCCATCAGTCTACCTCCTAAAGTATCTATAATATATATCCAGATGGGCCCGCAGTCCACGTGGCGCTGTGCCTTCGCGTACAATCCGAGTGTCGCGACACATCAACAGGAGGCAATAGAAATGGCAAGAATCGGCCTGGTTCGGGAGTCTGACGCTACCGGACGGGTGAAGGAAATCTACGAAGAGATCAAGCAGACCATGGAGTGGGGATTTGTCCCTGAGACCTTCCAGGTCATGGGGCATAACCCCGGCCACCTGGAGGCCTACTGGGCCCACTACAAGCAGTCGATGGGGCCTGGCCTGGTTGACATAACGACCAAGAAACTGGTCGCGTTCGTAGTGTCGGCCATGAACAACTGCGGGGTTTGAGTCAGCTTCCATCTTGATGCCGTGAAGCATCTTGGAATCGACGATGTCTACCTTGCCGAAGTTATAGAAGTTATGACCGAAGTGGCCAAGGGCAATCTGATCATGCATTCTCTGGGAGGAAGGCATTAGCGGCGTCTTATGTCTCGGTAGCCGCTTGACCACCGCCATTGGCGGTCAATAGAATCCACGCAAAAGGAGGAGTTATGAAATACGATTACATTATTGTGGGAGCCGGGTCGGCCGGCAGCACCATTGCCAGCAGGTTGTCCGAGGACTCCAGCAAGTCGGTGCTCCTTCTGGAGGCCGGTCCGGATTTCCCCAACTTCGAACACCTGCCCGAAGACCTGAAGATGGGGAACAACGTCTGGCTTTCAGCCTATGGCCCCCATACCTGGGGCTACGAGGCCCAGGTCACACCCCAACAACAACACCTCGTGATCCCTCGCGGCAAGGCCACCGGCGGCTCCAGCGCGGTCAACGGCCAGGTACTCTACCGGGGGATTCCGGAAGACTACGACCGCTGGGCCGAGTGGGGCAACGATGAGTGGGGTTACACCCGGGTTTTGCCCTACTTCCGCAAGATGGAGACCGACCTGGACTACCCCGGCGGCGACTTCCACGGCGATGACGGTCCCATCCCGGTGCGCCGATACCCTAGGGATGAGTGGCTTCCCCACGCCAGTGCTTTCCAGGAAGCTTGTTTCGCCGAGGGATTCCCGGACGACCCCGACCAGAATCACCCCGAGTCCACGGGGGTCTCTCCCCGAGCCCGCAACACCCTTGAGGGAGTCAGAATCAGCACCGCCATAGCCTACCTGGACCCGGCGCGCCACCGGCTGAACCTGACTATCAAGGCCGACGTCCATGCCAGGCGCGTACTCCTCGAGGACAACCGCGCTGTCGGGGTCGAAGCCGAGAGCGGCGGAGATGTCTTCACGGTCGAAGGCGAACAGGTAATTCTAAGCAGCGGCGCCATCGGTTCGCCGCACCTGCTTTTGCTGTCCGGCGTCGGACCTTCCGAGCACCTAAGGAGCGTTGGGGTCCCTGTCGTGCATGAGCTTCCTGGTGTGGGCCAGAACCTCCGGGACCACCCATCGGCGACGGTCCTATTCCGGGCCAGGGGAGATAAACCCGACGTGCAGGCCCCGGTCATTCAGGTGGGACTACGCTACACCGTGGAGGGTTCCTACCTGCGAAACGACATGCAGGTAAGCCCCACCATGTTGACCAGCGAACACCGCCCGGTGCAAGTGGAAATCAACGACGATGGCAACTACCTGGGCGTGAGTTGCAGCCTGCAATTGGCCTTGGGATCGGGCGAGTTGCGGCTTCAATCGACCGACCCGAGCGTGCAACCCTTCCTGAACTACAACTATCTCACCGACCCCTTCGACCGGGAGAGGATGCGCAAGGCCGTCCGGTTGGCCATCAGGTTGGCGGACCACCCGGCCTTCAGTGATTTGATCGTCGAAAGAGTCTCGCCCACCGACGAGGAGATCGCCTCGGACGATGCCCTGGACGACTGGCTCATGAACTATACGGGTACGTCGCATCACGTGTCGGCCACATGCAAGATGGGTCCATCATCCGACGGTATGGCTGTCGTCGACCAGTATGGGAAGGTCCACGGCCTCGAGGGTCTGAGGGTCGCGGACGCATCCATCATGCCGGACTGCATCCGCGCGAACACCAACGCCACCACCATCATGATCGCCGAAAGAGTGGCGGACTTTATCAAAGAGGGAAAGTAGCACCAGAGCGCTAGTCCCGGCGCTGGACCAACTCGATGAGCACGTCGTCGGGACCCTCGATGTAAGAGAGGCGGCCGCCTCCGGGAACCTCCGTAATTGGGAGGACCACCCGGATGCCGGCCGCCGCCAGGCGGTCCATATCCGAGTCGATGTCATCCACCACGAAGCCGAAGTGCTCCAGACCCAGCCTGTTCAACTCCGCGGCGGACCGGTCCTGGGGTGAACCCTCTTTTTGCGAAGAGATATTGAGGCGTACCGGACCGTCGACTTCCATGCTGACCGTGATCGTTCCCGGCATCACTTCCCGCGCGCCCAGAATCTTGGCCCCGAAGTGGGTCTCGTACCACGTGGCTGAGGCGTGAGGATCGGAAGCCCGGATATGTACGTGGTTGATTGCGTATCCCATGGTGTCGCTCCTGCTCTGATTATTGGGAGAATCTATACCCTGCCTTACCCTCTGGACTATCCCCGCCCTAACCTCTGCCGATAAAGGGCATAGACGTTGCCATCAAAGTCATAAACTGGACGTTGGCGTCCAGGGGCAGACCGGCCATGTAGACCACCGCATTGGCGACGTTCTCCACGTCCATTGTCGGCTCCCCGACGATATCCCCGTTGGGTTGGAGGATGCCCGATTTGATGACGCCGGTCATCTCTGTTTCCGCGTTGCCGATATCGATCTGGCCGCAGGCGATGTTGTACTTGCGTCCATCCAGGGAAGCGGAGCGGGTCAGGCCGGTCATGGCGTGCTTCGTCGCGGTGTAAGGGGCCGAGTTCGGTCTTGGCACGTGGGCGGAGATCGACCCGTTGTTGATGACCCGTCCTCCCATGGGGTCCTGTGACTTCATCATTCGGAAGGCTTCCTGAGTGCACAGGAACGCTCCGGTGATGTTCACGTCAACCACTGCCTGCCACTGGTCGTAGGTCAGGTCTTCCATCGGGATGGGCGGGGCGCCGATCCCCGCGTTGTTGAATAGCAGGTCGAGCCGGCCAAAATTCTGCTGGGTCGCGGCGAAGAGGGCTTTAACCGCGTCCGGCTTGCCCACGTCGGTGGGTACAACAAGGGTCCTTGAGCCGTCAGGACCGGCCTCCGTGACCGTGTTCTCCAGAGGCTCGGCGCGCCGTCCCGCCAGGGTCACCGAGTACCCTTCTCTCAGGAGGGCGAGGGCTGCGCTCTTGCCGACCCCGGTACCTGCTCCGGTCACGATGGCGACCTTCAACTCAGAGGCCATTGTTCGTGTCTCCTAAACTAAAGCCAAGGTGGGATGTGCAATTAGGGTGAGCCCGGAATCGGGCTGCGAGTGTCGCGGGAGACTTTCGGCCCATGATTGCAGGACGGTGCGGCAGCGCCGCTTCACCTCATCCTTCCGCTTGGCTAGCCCATCGAGGAAGTGATCGACCCTCTCCTGCACCTTGACCTTGCTGCCCAAGCACAGGTTTCCCGTCGCCTCCTCTCTGGCCCAGCCCCAGATGGCCTCATCGGCGTTGAAGTCCGGACTGTAGCCCGGCAGATTCACCAGCCTCAACGCCAGCCCCGGCGTCCGCAGATACTCCCTCACCGCCTCGCCACGGTGTGCCGGCGCGTTGTCCCAGATCACGCCTAGCGGCCCAGAGTGCCTCTCCCTCAGTTGTGCCAGGAAGACGGCTGAGGTTCCGGAGTTGCTGTTCCCCTCCAGTTCCATCCATTCCACCTCGCCGGTCTCCAGGCAAACCGCCGAGTAGTAGCTGGCCTTCTCCCCATAGCGTGGGCTGCTGGAGTCCACCAAGGCCGACTCTCCCCTGAGCACCCATTTGCCCCGCAGTTCGGCGTCCGCCCGGAAGTGGGCCTCGTCGGCGAAGAATATCTTGGCCCCGGACCGTATGGCCTCCTCCGACAGGGCGGCGTACTGCGCTACGAAAGCCTCCCGCTTGGCCTCATCCGCCTTGAGCAGATGCTTCTTGGGGCGCTTGAAGGCAAATCCCAAGCGGTGCAGATAGTTCAGGCAACTGCTGCGGCTCAAACTGACGTCAAACCGCTCCGAAACGAACTGCCGCACCACCTTCCAATACCAGTTGGACAGTTCGATGCCCGCCTGCTCCGGTAACTCCTCCACCGCTGCCTTCAACTCCGCCTGTTGCGTCTCACCAAGGGCGGGGGGGAACCACCGGTCTGCTCGAATATCAAGGCTGCAGGCCCTCCCTCGCCGAAGGCGGCGGCCCACCGTCCTATGGTGTGTGGGTCCCGTTCCAGCGCCTCCGCCGTCCCTGATGCTGTCCAGCCCTGTGCCAGCAGCAAGATGGCGTACCACCGCTCCCGTTCCCTGGGCGTTGGCGCCAGAATCATCCGGCGGCGCAAGCCCTTGGCATCCATCTGCCATTGTTCCAGAAACCGCTCCATCTCCCTCACGCCCATCACCAACCCCTCGCATCTTCAAAGACCAGTTAACTCGGTTCTCCCCACAAATTTACCCCATGACTCTGCGCATTTCACCTTAGCTTTGGTTTAGTAACGCTTTCTGTCGGTTTGGTCAGCCCCGAGAGGGATCGGGCTAAACATCTATGCTGTAGACCCGGGCTGCGTTGTCGTGGAACATTGCCGCCCGTTCGGAGGGCGAATACCCATTGGTCATCCGTTTGAAGGCGTTGTACATGACATTGTAGGAATAGGACACCTTGTCCGGCGGGAAGTTGCTCTCAAACATGGCCCGGTCCGGCCCGAACTGGTCTATGCAGTAGGTCATAAGCGGGGCCAGCGACTCCGCTAACTCTTCAGACCCGATGGGAGTCTCGCGCGTATGCCAGTCGAAACCGTACCGGGGTTGTCCCACGCCGCCTAGTTTGACTACCACGTTGGGACACTGGGCAAGGGTGGCTACTCCTTCCCGCCAGGCGGGTATCACTTCATCGTCCCGGTTGCCGTAGGGACCTGTGCGCATCAGCCCGCAGATGTGGTTGGAGACGATGGTCAGGTCGGGAACGGCGTTTGCGAAATCCGCCAGTTCGGAAAGCTGGGGAAAGAATGCCGTGTTTTCATACACGAGCCCCTTGCGGGCCAGCACCCTCGCGCCAGCCATGAATTGCTCGTCCGCAAGCTGGTGCTGGCTTCCGCGGTTTTCGATCTCCGGATGTGGGTCCCAGCCGACGGAGTGGCGGATGCCGCGAAACCGGTTGGGGCTGGCCTTCTGGAGGGCGTCCAGCACCCTTTCCACGTCGTTACCGAGGGTGAGGTTGGCATGGCCGATGATGGCCGCGGCAGCTCGTGCCGGACCGTAGATTCCGCTGGCGCTGGCCGCCGCGAGTCCCTGGACGAATTCCACCTCGCCCACAGGCCGCAGCTCTTCCGGACCTCCGGGCCGGTACATGGCCCTCGCCTCGATGAACACCGTGGAGCGGACGTTGTGGCCGCTATTCACATCGGCCATCAACTCTTGCAGCAAGTATCGTTGGTAGGGCACCCGTTCCCGGCGAAAGTCCCAGAAGTGGTGGTGGGCGTCGCAGATGGGCATCTCAGGTTCCAGGGTTGGCTCCTCGGTCAATGCCAGCCAGTCGTTGTCTCCGTATGCCATAACTGCGCCTCCATGTCGCGGATTTGAGGGGGGATCGACGTCCTCAATCCTAACACATCCCTGAATCTACGGGACCTCCCGCAACCTCCCTGACGCCGGCCCAGTCATCATTCCGGCGGACTGGTGTATGTTAGGATAGGCTGGATTTTGGGAGAAGGGGGAAGTTATGGCAGATAAGATTCGACTCGGAATAATCGGCGCGAATATTCACCGCGGCTGGGCCGTCCGGTCCCACCTGCCCGCGGTCGTGGCAAGCCCGGAGTTTGAACTAACCGCCGTATGCACGACACGGATGGAGAGCGCCGAGGAGTCCCGCCAGAAGTTCGGCGCCAGACTGGCCTTCGACGACTATCAGAAAATGCTTGAGCACCCGGACATCGACGCCGTCGCGGTCAGTCTCAGAGTACCGTCGCATTACGAACCGACTGTAGCGGCCCTAAACGCCGGGAAGCACGTCTACACCGAATGGCCCCTGGGCAGGACCACAGCCGAAGCCGAGGAGATGGCCGCCCTCGCCCGAGAAAAGGGCGTCAGAAATATGGTGGGGCTGCAGTCCCGAGCCAACCCGGTGCTTCTTTACCTCAAGGACCTGGTGGCGTCGGGCTACGTCGGCGAGGTGATGTCCTGCCACGTCAGCCGCATCGGTGGCGGGGTGCTGGAGCGGCAGTCGGACCGCACCTGGCAGAGGGACAAGGAATTGGGCGCCAATACACTGACTATCTCTTGCGGTCACACCATCGACGCGCTCCGGTTCGTCGTGGGCGATTTCAGCCAGGTCTCTTCGGTGGTGAGCACACAGGCCCCGCAGTGGTTCGAGGTGGACACCAACCAGTTGGTGGACGTCACTTCGCCGGACAACATCCTAGTCAGTGGCAAGCTCGTCTCGGGCGGCGTTGCGTCGGTCCATATCGCCAGCAACCCATTCGCTGGCAGCGGCTACCGCATGGAAATCTACGGGCGCGAGGGCACGCTAATCGCGTCCTCCGACGAATCTCCTAATCATGACGGGGTCCGGCTACAGGGCGCGCAGGGCTCGGACCAGCTCGAAGACCTCCCTATCCCGCCCCAGTACACTTTCGTGCTGGAGGGAATGCCCAGGGGCGCGGCGTACAACGTGGGCCAGATGTATTACGAATTTGGCCGTGGCATCCGGGAAGGCGAAGGATGCCAGCCGGACTTCGACGAGGCGGTCCGGCTGCACCGCTTCATCGACGGCATCCAGGAGGCCTCGGACCAGGGGCGCGAAACGGCCGTCAGTTGATCTGGACGACGGTCGCTACCGTCCCGTCCACTCGAAGCCCAGGTTGGCGTAACGGACGAACACTGTCCCAAAGGGCGCTGCCAGCGGTCCGTTGACCGCCAGAATCGCTATCGTGTGCTGCGCCCCCGGGGTGGCGTCCGCGGTAACTTGGACCCGCTGCGGCACGTTGAACCCCTGGACGGTGCCCCGGTCCCGGTTGCATTCACCGTCGATCCATATCTCGCCGTAGTCGTCGACGCAGGTCTCGAACTGGACGCGCATACCGTTGGTGGGGAGGTCTGCCACCGTATCCGGGATGGTGATCTTAGTCCGGTACCACGCGAAAGTGAAACCGCTGGAGATTCCCGCGGGAAGATCGTGGCATACGTCCCAGCCGGAGTCATCGAAGTCGGGCAACCGGACCGGGCTACCCTGTCCGTTGGCTACCAGACCCTCGTTAGCCTTTCCTGGCTCATAGCCTATGGAGTATTTCCAGGTGGCCCCTACCGCGGCTTGGCCGGATGGTTCTGCTATGTTGATTGTCGCTCTTGGCATATCTGCACATGCTCCATAGGGTGAATTCTGAGTGGACTACCTGCGATGTCGTCCGATCATACAGTCGGGGTCGAACAGATTATCGCCACTTCGAATCGCATTTGGCAAATTATTGTGGCGCCAACCTTGAGCGCACTTCCCACAACCCGTCCGAATTGTGCTTTAATGGCCGTGCGCCAGAGGAAGCCTTACAGTGAGGTAAATGCCGTGGTAGAGAAGAAGGGTACCGCAATAATGGTTGTGTACACCGATATCGCCATAGAGCATGATGCGGACTTCAACGCTTGGTACAACTAGGAACACTTGCCCGAGCGATTGAGCAACCCGGGATTCCTGGACGCGGCCCGTTACGAGGCCCTTCGAGGCGGCCCCAGATACCTGGCCGTCTACGAGTTGGAATCGGCGGAGGCCCTTCAGTCCGACGAATACCTACGCCAGAGGGACAACCCTACGGAGTGGTCCAAGCGGATATCTCCCCTCATGGCCGCCGGTGGCATGGTCCGGAATGTGTACACCCAGATCTACCCAGCCGAGAGCGACCCGCATACTCTCGGCCGGGCTATGGCGCCCGCGCTCCAGATCGGACGGATGGACGTCCCTCCCGAAATCGAAGAAAAGTACAACCACTATTACGACAACACGCGCACGCCAGCCAACCTGAAGATTCCCGGCTGCATGCACGTTCGCCGCTACGAGTCTGTGGAGGGCTGGCCCAAGTACCTGACCATGTACGAGTTTGAGCATGAAAAGGTGCCCGAAACATTGGCCTGGGAGCAACAGCGCAGCCAGGACACCATGCAGCAGTACATCGGCGGCACGTACGGACACGCTTTCGGTTCCCCCGGAGTCTACCGCAGGGTGTTCCCGCCCCGCGCGTTCTAGTCTCTGGCGGGCGCAACTCCCGCCGCACGCAGATTGAGGTGATTCCGATGCCTCGCAAGTTGACTATTCAAGAGTCGCACGACTTCCTTGACAGCAAACCCGGATGGATCGCGTTGACCACGATCGGGCCAGACGGCTACCCCCACACCGTGCCCTTGGGCTATTTTCGGCTGGGGGAAGACATCGTAATGGGGGTCCGCGGCAACACCAGGAAGCTCAAGAACATCCAGGACAATCCCAAGGTCAGCCTGTTGCTGGAAAGCGGTAAATCGAGAGGTGACATCAAAGGGTTGATGGTCCAGGGGACGGCCACAGTGCATTCGGACCCGTCGGAAACCCTTTACTATGCCCGTGAAGCGGCAAAACTCCGCGGGACCCCGGAAAATGAGCTTCCCACGGGGCCGCGAAAAGACGCGGTTTACATAAAGGTGACACCCCAACGGGTCCGGTCATGGGACTATTCGTAGACCTTCTTACGTACACGCGGGCGTCCGGTCATCCGGCGCTAATGGGGGATAGACATGCCAAGACTGGAAGGTAAGGTGGCGCTGATTAGCGGAGGCGCAAGGGGACAGGGCGCGGTCGAAGCCCGGATGTTCACCCAGGAAGGGGCCAAAGTGGTCATCGGCGACATACTCGACGCCGAAGGACAGCAGGTCGAAGCGGAGATTAACGAGGGAGGCGGCGAGTGTGTTTACGTCAGGCTGGACGTAACCAGCGAGGCCGACTGGCAACAGGCCGTAGATACTGCCGTCACCCGGTTCGGCAAGCTCGACGTGTTAGTGAACAACGCCGGCATAGGCAGCCCCCGGGGCCCTGACGGCCAGAGAGTCCTGATCGAGGATTTAACCGAGGACCAGTGGGACCGGACCCTGGACGTGAACGCCAAGGGTGTGTTTCTTGGCGCCAGGACAGCCATCCCCGAAATGCGGAAGGCTGGCGGCGGTTCGATCATCAACATTTCCTCTGTCGCTGGACTCGTCGGCGGCACGACATCGGCCTACGGCGCTTCCAAAGGGGCGGTGCGCCTCTTCACCAAGGCCACCGCGATCCAATACGCCAGGGAAGGAATCCGCGCCAACTCGGTGCATCCGGGTGTCATCATTACCGCTATGACCGAGTCTATGCTGGCCGACGAAGAGGGACGCGAGACCAACTTGGCCCGTCACCCCATCGGCAGATTGGGCGTCCCGGAGGATGTCGCTTATGGGGTGCTGTTCCTGGCAAGTGATGAGTCTTCTTTTATGACCGGCAGCGAGTTGGTGATCGACGGCGGCCTCACGGCGCAATAGCAAAATGGCCGATTACTATGTAACCGGCAGTGAAATTAAGCAGCAGTAAATCAGTCGAGGAGGTTGTCCGTGCCTATCGAACGGCTTTCACCCGAGTTGGACCGCATCGTATCGGCAGACCAGGAATTGGAGGAGCTTGGTAACGGCTACGAGGTTGCGGAAGGCCCGCTGTGGTGGCATGAAGCGGGACACCTGATCTTCAGCGAGGTCCGCGGCAACAAGCGGCGGCAGTGGACTCCCGGTAGCGGGATAACGCTCCTTCAAGAGCCGACCAATAACGCCAACGGCCTGACCCGGGACCTGCAGGGCAGGATGCTTCTCTGCGAGGGAGGGGCGGGCCGAGTTACCCGGATGGAGCCCGACGGCAGCATAACGGTTGTGGCCAACAGCTACCAGGGTAAACGCCTCAACCGTCCCAACGACCTGGTGGTTAGATCAAGCGACGGCAGCATCTACTTCACGGACCCAGGCGCTCCCGATCCAGAATTGGAGCTGTCCTATTCTGGGGTCTACCGTGTCTCCGCCGACCTCGGTTCGATATCTCTCCTAGTGTCGGACTTCGCTTTCCCCAACGGCTTGGTCTTTTCCCCGGACGAGAGCATTCTCTATGTGGCAGACTACCGGGGAGGCCGGATCAGGGCGTTTGACGTGAACCCCAACGGAATGCTGAATTTGGCCAGCGACCGGGTCTTTTGTCAGCTCAATCCGCCGCTGCCGATTACTCCATTTGGCCCAGACGGGATGAAGGTCGACGTCGAAGGCAACATGTACAGCAGTGGACCCGGTGGAGTCTGGATCATAGACCCCGCGGGCAACCACCTGGGCACCATACATACCGGAGCCCAGACTACTAACGTAGGCTTTGGAGGCGAAGACTGGAAGACCTTATTTGTAACCACCTTCGGATCGCTGTTCCGCATCCAGACCAATATCGCCGGAATAGCTGTCCCTGGTACCACATAGATCGCCCGAGACAACTCACCGAGAGGAAATCCAGTCACTAAGACGGAGGTGAAAGACTCATGGACGCAACCGGAGTCTCCCACATCGCCATTAGCGTAGCCGACATCGACAGGTCCCTTGGATTCTACCGTGACATTCTGGGTATGACGGTGGGGTATGACCGTATTCAGGACACGACCACCGGCGGGCTCCCTCATGTCTACAAGCACCAGCGTCAGACCCGCCGCCAGGTCCGGTTGGTAATCGGTGAAGGCGAAAACTGCCCCACCATCACCATGACGACCCACCCCGGAGAAGACCCGGACGGCAACCCCATCAAGCTGGACCAAATTGGGGTCAGTCATTTTTCGATCTCGGTGCCCGACCTGAAGGGTCTGGCCGATGACCTGGCTTCCAAGGGAGTCCAGTTCGCTGGGCCGCTGGAAGCGCGGGCCGATGCCCAGGGAAACATCGGGAGTTTCTATGTCTACGACCCCGACGGTATCCTCCTCCAGTTCGATGGAGGCGGCGGAGGTTAGGGCAAAGGAGGCCGGAAAATGCCCAGGCAAGGATTGGTCCTCTACCACGGAATCGACAGCGGCGCGGAACTCAAGGGATATGCCGCCTTAGCCGAACGCTGCGGTTATGAGTCGCTGTGGGTCACCGAGCGTTATTTCCACGAAGAGACCTTTTCCCTGCTGGGATTTCTGGCGGCGGCGACTGAGAAAATCAGACTAGGCGTGGGGGTCGTCAACCCCTTCACCAGAAACCCGGCCTTGACCGCCATGTCCGCCGCTACCCTGGACCGTATTTCGGGCGGCAGGTTCCTGCTAGGTCTGGGAAGAAGCGATAGTTGGGTAATCCAGGACCGCATGGGAATCCCCTACCGGGACCCACGCACCAGCTTGGAAGAGACGGTGGGCATACTCCGGACCCTGCTGTCGGGCGGCCCCGTTACGTCCGAAGGCGGCCAATTTCACCTGACTGACGTTGGGTTGGCAACGGCTCCCATTCAAGAGCGCCTGCCCATCTATCTGGCGGCCATTGGGCCGAGAGCCCTACGTCTAGCCGGAGCGGTTGCCGATGGAGTCCTTCTCAATGCCTATACTCCCACCACCTATATCACCTACGCTGTAGATGAAGTGCGAAAAGCGGCGCGCGCCGCCGGCCGAAACCCTGGCGAAATCGACATCGCTTGCATGCTGGTAATGCGGCCCACCGAAGACCCCGGCGCTATGTTGGACAGCCTGAAGTCCCGCGTAGTCCGGTTGCTGGACGAGCCTCACGTCGGCGAGATACTGCTGGAGAAGGGCGGGTACGACCCTGAAATCTTGCCATCGCTGCGGGACTCCGTTCGACAAGACGGAGGCCGGAGTGCGGTTGGCCTCATCAGCGACGAGATGGTTGACTCTTTCTACGTCGTAGGCTCTCCAGAGCGATGCAAGGAACGGATCGATGAATACCGCCAGGCCGGTGTTGACCTTCCCTTGCTGCTCCCCAGGCTCGAGGACTTCGACCAAGTGGCCCGGGGCATGGCCGTCACTTAATGAGCCGCCGGTGCATGAAGAATGACGCCACGAATAGGGCCACTGCGGACATCGCCAACAGCTCCAGCACCCACAACACCATAAACCAGCTAAGTTCACCCGATACGAGGCCCCGCGTCAGGGCCGCGGCCGGGGTCAGGGGCAGTATCCACGAGAGCGCCTTGACCGTGCTTGGCATGTGGTCCAGAGGAAAGAAGACGCCGCTCACATAGAACATCGGGATGATGAACACGGTGAAGAAGTTATTCATCGCCCCTATGGTGCTGGCCGTAGCCGTCAAGATCAAGGCGATGGAAGCGACCGTCAGCCCGATCAGATAGGCGCATGGAATCGCCAGCAGGGCCAGGGGAGAACTTACCAAGCCGAATATGGCCGCCGCGGCCAACACGACTGCCCCGGAGACGGCTGCCCTCGTCGCGCCCCACATCGCCTCCCCCAATACGATGTCCGATGGACCCACGGGGGTGAACAGCATGGCCTCATAAACGTGGTGACTTTCCATGCGCAGGTATGCCCCGTAGGTTGAGTCGAAGGTCGCATGAAACATGGCGTAGCTGGCGATCAAGCCAGGGGCCAGGTATTCGGCGTATGTGGCGTCGCCTATATTCCCCACGTAAGCTCCGAGGCCGAATCCGATGGCTGCCAGCACTATGAAGGGCTCGATAACCAGCCCTCCTAACTCTACTTTCCACCCTCGGATAATGGCGTCCCGGTTTCGCTGCCACACCCGGAAACCGCGCCAGATGTAACTCGTTCGTATGGTTTGCGCGATGGCGCTCATTGGTCCCTCAACCCCCGTCCGGTCAGCCGGAGGAACACGTCCTCCAGGTTGGCCGGACGCCGCAAGACCTGGTGGCCGTCCCATACCGTTTCAGCCTTGGATAGCCGGTCGACGTCGCCAAAGACCAACACGGATTCCCCCGCGCTTTCGTAGTCCATGCCCTGGGCCTCCAGTTCTTCCTCCAATGGCGCCCTCTGCCACGACGGTAACTGCACTTGCACGACCTGTTCTCCGGCATGGACCCTTATCAGGTCCAGCGGCGTCCCTTCCGCGAGTATCTTCCCCAGGTCCATCACGATGAGACGGTCGCAAAGATAGGCGGCTTCATCCATGTAATGGGTCGTCAACAGCATGGTTATTCCCTGCTGTTTTAGCTGTTGCAGCCGGTCCCAAACCAGGTGCCGGGACTGGGGGTCCAAGCCGGTGGTCGGCTCATCCAAGATCAGAATGCTGGGCTCATGGATTAAAGCCCTCCCAATCAGTAAGCGCCGCCGCATACCCCCCGAGAGCTCATCCGGGGACTGGTATGCCTTGTCCCGTAGCTGGAACAGGTCAAGGGCCTCCCAGGCCCGCTCGCTGGCCTGTTTGCTAGGCAGGTTGAAGAACCGGGCGTAGGCTAACAGGTTCTGCATGACGTTTAGTCCGGGGTCCAGGCTGTCGGACTGTGAGACGACGCCCAGGACCGACTTCACAGCCCGTTTTTCGCGCATCACGTTCTTGCCTTGGACTACAAGTTCGCCCGAAGTGACGGGCGATACGCAGCAGACCATCTTCATAATGCTGGTCTTGCCCGCGCCGTTAGGCCCCAGCAGGCCGAAGCACTCGCCCTTGTTGACGGAAAAGTCGATCGAGTTCACGGCGACCAGGTTGGAGTACTTCTTGGTCAGGTTGTTTGATTTTATGACTGTGTCCGGCGTGATTAGCTCCTAGTGCTTGCGATTTTGCTGTGGGCGGGCGCCAAGGCGCCCAGGGTCTTTCAATTTTTGGAATACTACCCCTTCTCCCTTGAGGGAGAAGAACGGGATGAGGGTGAAATCCCATGCACCAGCCAGGTTACCCCTCACCCCAACCCCTCTCCCAGGGGGCGAGGGGTTGTCGCGGAGAACTGAAAGACCCTTCCAGGGCACCCGCCCGCGTTGCCGCCGAACAGGGGAGAAGGTAGAATCCGAGGCAATCAGCACTCAGGAGGTGGCCCACCATGTCGATTACACTAGAAGATGCAAATCGGATGATACAGGCAGCCCTGGCCAAGGCGTCGGAAATCGACGTTAAAGTAAGCATCGCCGTGTGTGACGGCGGCGGGAATCTTATCGCGTTCGGGCGGATGGATGGCGCAAGCTCGATAAGCGCGGTAGTTGCCCAGGGGAAGGCCGCGGCTTCGGCCGGATTTGGCAGGCCGAGCGGCACCCTGCAAGCCGACTCGCCCGTGATACAGGCAGTGATCGCCGCGATGGGCGGACGAATGCTTCCCGCCCAAGGAGCAGTGCCAGTGGTCAAGGATGGGTCGCTGGCGGGCGCCATCGGGGGTAGTGGCGCTACCGCTGAGCAGGACGAAGACTGCGCCCGGGCAGGGCTGGCTGCTCTGTAGGGGCTATTTCCCCTGATATGCAGGACCGGAATACGGCAGTTCCGCCGGGCCGAAAGCTCATCTATCAACGTGGTCCATTCCCGGCGGAACCCTCGAAAACGTGGCTTAGCCGTTCAGGTTCGGTGTTGGTTCCTTGGGCAAGCCCGCGGCAACCATTTCCCGCGCCCTGGCTTCCATCGCCGGCATGATCGTATCGATGACGTCCTGGTCCAGGTCCGCGGCGACTCCGGGATAGCCGGCCCTCTCGAGCATGGCCGCTAGCTTGCGGGTCTTAAACTGGTCGAGGGTCCATCCCAGGGTATCGGACACGAGCGTCTTGTCAAAGAATATCCGGTGGTTCTTGTTCCTCGGCCCGTAATGGTAATGAGGCGCGTCCCAGAAGCAGTCGAATGCCAGCAGCTCGGTCTCTTCCGTGAAGTGGCGTCCCGGCGTTCCGGCCAGGTCTGCTAGAACGTGGATGGCCATGCCGCCGTCTCCACCGTTCTGAAGCCGCATCTCCAGCCCGAAGCGTATGTTCCCGGCCTCGAACATGTCGGTTCCCCGGTTGTGCTTTACGGTGTTGCGGCCCGTTGCGAACTTCTCACGGGCGGTGGCGTCGACCTCCGCTAGGGCAGCCTCGACCGCGCTGGTGTCGATCTCGTCGGCTATCTGAGGATAGCCTGCCTCTCCCACCATGGCCTTAAGGTTGGTGCGGATCTGCTTCACGCTCCAGCCTACTGGGTTGCCGTCCAACGTTGGGTCCATGCGGAACAGCTTGTTCTTGCCATCTGGTCCGTAGACATAGCTGCGTTCCAGGTCGAAGCAGTTGAACCGGAGCAGAGTCGTATCCTTGCCGCCGTCGTCGGCAACCACGAGGATGGCCACGCCCTGATCGGAATGGTCCTGTACGTTCCCGTCCCACAACTCATGCTGGACTATAAACGTCACTCGCCCGGCTTCGATTCTGGGTCTAACTGCCTGCTGTGTCATACTTTCTCTACCTCCCAACATCTTGTTATTGGTCTTTTGCCGTCGGCCTGCGCGCTGTCTAACACAGGTTGAGGCGCGGCCATCCAGCGTTGGGGAAATTATACCATCTTCCTTTCAAATGTAAGACGGTGAGGGCTAATCTCCGTGCCTTTCGCTTATTTGATGCAAGAGCAGACTGGGGCCGTTAGTTGTAATGGGTTGGCGTCAGCTCTGACCTGGGAGCGGTATTCATCCGCTGGCGGGCAGAGAGGTGAGAGTTTTTTTGTTCCGGGGTCATAGTGTGTCGTTTTGTGTCAGTCATTCTACTTGGTAGATAGGGATTTGGGCCGGGGCTGAAGTCTGCTAATAGTGATGGTAGCGGGCTGGCACCGGGACTGGCAAGGGGGTGATGTCAGGGTCACAGGACCTTTTCATTCTCGGTGCACCCGGCGGACTTCACACTTTCGCCCAAGGGCCTGGATTCCCGCTTTCGCGGGAATGACGGTTGATTCAGTGGGCCTCTTGGGAAAACGAAAAGGCCCTGGTCATGGTCATTCGATTATCGGCCCAATTGTGCGAACCGGGATTCACAGGATTATGGGATTCGCATGATTTGCAATCATATAAACCCCGGAATCAGAGAAGCCGCAGTTCAGACGAACCATGGAAAAGCCCTTCGGGTGGGCCGGGCCGCGTTGGCTACGGAAAGACTCTGCCGTATCCTCGCCGAAAGATCACCAACTCGACTGCGGATACTACCACAACCAGTCGGCCACTCGCTCACCGATCATTATGGCCGTGGCGTGGGTGTTGGCGCGCACGACTTGAGGCGCGACCGACAGATCGGCGATCCGCAAGCCCTCGATCCCTCGCACACGGCAATACTGGTCGACCACTGCGGTTGGGTCCGAGTCCGGACCCATCTTGCACGTCCCGGATGTGTGCTGGGTAGTACTTACATTTTGCAGTATCCACGACTCCAACGTTTCGTCGGTGGCCAGGTCAGCGGGCGAGGGAGAAAGCCAGCCATCCACGATGGAGCTAAAGGCCGAGTCCTCGATCAATCTTTGCGCCAGCCGTATACACTCCCGCACTCGTCTGATGTCTTCTGTGCTCCGGAGGTAGCGGTAGTCAAGGAGAGGCGGTTCATGCGGATTGGGCGCAGACAGCAGCAACCCCCCGGAACTCTCCGCCTGCTCCAACATGCAGGTAAGGCGCACCCCTACACCGTCGTCCGGCCAGGCGTCGTTGGGATGGTCTCCGGCTCCGGGGCCTGAATAGTTCGAGGGGAAAAGCTGCATATCGTTTCGCAGCGCCGACCCCGGGACCGTGTAGCGCAGGCCCACTTGCATCCTGGGTCCAGTCAAATCCAACCGAAACCCCGCTTTGGCCTGCAGTTCCAGCGTGAACATTGGGTGGTCTCGCAGGTTCTGACCGACACCGGGGAGGTCGCGGACCACGGGTATTCCACGGCTGGAGAGATGCTCCGCTGGACCAAGTCCCGAGAGCATGAGAAGTTGTGGAGTAGCGATCCCTCCCGCGGCCAACACGATCTGATTGCCCTCTAGAGAGAACCGTTGTCCCCCGCTTTCCACTTCGACGCCCACAGCCCTGGAACCTTCGAACAGTACCCTCGCTGCCAACGCGCTTCCCCTGACCGTGAGGTTTATCCGGTGGCGGGAAGGGTCCAGGTAGGTCAATGCCGTGCTCATGCGCACGCCTTCCCTAGTGTTGAACGGCACCGGACCCACTCCCGTGGAGTCGGGGTTGTTCATGTCCGGGTCGTGGGGGAACCCGGCCCTCACGCAGGCTTGGTAGAAGGCTTCCTGAAACGGTCGCCACTCCTCACGGTTGAACCGCCGGACCGGAATCGGCCCGTCACCCCCATGAAAGTCGTCCCGGACGTCGGCGTCGTTCTCCAGCCTGCGGAAATAGGGCAGGAGTTTGAGGAAAGACCATTCTTCGTTGCCCTGGGCCGCCCAGCCGTCGTAGTCCTCCGGCAGCCCACGGAGGAACACCTGACCGTTAACGGCGCTGGAGCCACCGACGATCCTGCCCCGGTCGGCGTACATCGGCGCGGACTGCTGGGGTGTGCCAACGGCCCGGTACCCCCAGTTGTAAGGCGATCCCTCGGAGGCTGCTGCCTGGCTATATCCGTTGGCTATCTCCGGAGGCAGGTACTCGGGGGACAGGTAGTCGGGACCGGCCTCCAGCAGCAAGACCGACCGTGACGGGTCTTCAGACAAGCGGCTGGCCAACACGCAGCCTGCCGCGCCTGCCCCGACGATTATCACGTCATAGTTCATAAGCTCTGTCCCCGCCGCTATTCGTAGGGCCGGAGCGGGACTTCGTGGAGCGCCGGGATCACCTCTTTGCCGATAAGCTCGATGGAGCGCATGACGTCTTCGTGGGGCATGTCTCCCTCGTTGCCGTAACAGATCAGGTACCCGGGAGCGACGGAGTCCAGTATTTCCGTGAGCCTTCTGATTACGGTGTCCGGACTGCCCACGACGATGCTTCCGGCCTCCTGTAGGTCCTCATATGTTTGGATTTTCTGTCCAAGGCGCGTTCCCACACCGGCGGGTATCTGGCGGATGACCTCTACGGCGGCTCGGGACCTGTAGCCGGGAGGGTCGTTGTGCTCCGAAGGTCCCTTGAACCGGTGTTTGCCGTGCCACATATAGGTGCGCCCGATCTCCTGTGCCTTTTCGTCGGTGTCAGCGCAGAAGACCAGGACGTTGCCACCGAAGTTCCCCGGTCCCGGCTGGTAACCGGACTCGCGGGCAGTGTGGATGTAGATGTCCTTCAGCCACTCGGTCTGGCCGCGGATAACCTGGAGGTTGAGGTAGGGATAGCCGTGCTCGGCGGCCCAGATAACGCTCTCTGGGCTTCCTGTGCCGGGGAACCAGATGTCCGGGTGAGGCTTCTGCATGGGTAGCACCCAGGGGTTGACCACTCGGTGATGGAAGTGCTCGCCCTCGTAACGGAAGGGTCCGGGCGTGGTCCAGCACTTCAGAATCAGGTCGTGGGCTTCTTCGAACCTGCTGCGGTTTTCGGTGGGGTCGATGCCCGCCTGCAATGTCTCGATGGAACTGCCCCGGACGAACCCGGATATTATCCGGCCTCCGGAGTAACAGTCCAGCATGGCGATCTCTTCGGCCATCCTGATTGGATCGTTGATGGCTATAACGTTGCCCAGGATGGCGATCTTCACCCGTTGGGTTACTTTGGCGAGGACGGCCGCGTCCAGGTTGGCGGCGGGTTTCATGCACCAATAGGCGGTGTGATGCTCGTTGGTCATTATCCCGTCGAAACCAACTTCGTCCACCAGCGCGTACTGCTCGTGGTACTGGTTGTACAGCACGTGCGCCTTTTCCGGGTCGAAGTAGGTGTTCGGGAACAGGAAACGGGTCGCGTCGTACCGGTCCAGGTCCTCGTCGGTGACGTAGCCGTTGGGCTGTTCCGAGAACCAATAGACTTCCACTCTGTCGCTGGGGCGCGTTAGTTGGTCAACCATCGGTGTCTCCTCTCAGGTCCGGCCTCCTTCAGGTTGGCTACGATTTTACACGTTCCACCACGGCAGCGCACGGGACTCACACCGCAGGCGCGGCGGCTGCACTCTGGGCCAGGGCAACTCCGCCCGGCGAGTGAAATATCTTGGTAGACAACTCCTTTCCTCCGGCGTACTATTCCAGCGTGATTCCAAGAGCTAAATGAGGAGGTCACCTTCAGATGACTACGTTAGGATCTGGCCAGTTCACCTACGAAGCCATTCTTGACTGGGCGAAGTTACCCGACGGCGACACTTTCGAGACGGTCAGCGCCGTGGCTACGGATTCCCAGGACCGCGTCTACGCCTTCCAACGCAAAGAGCCTCCCGTCATGATTTTCGACCGCGACGGGAACTTGCTGGACTCTTGGGGCAACGGCGCGTTCGAGTTCGCCCATGGCATACATATCGCAAACGACATAGTTTACGTAACGGACCGGAATAATTCGGTGTGCATCATGTACACTTTGGATGGCAAGCCCATCCAGATGCTGGGACGCCATGGCGTCCACTCGGACACGGGATGCGAGAATCCCGGAGACCTTTGCCCCAGGGCGGCCGGCCCTTTCAACTACCCAAGTGAGTTGGTCCCTTCGCCATCGGGAGACCTGTACGTTTCCGACGGCTACAGGAACGCCCGTATCCACCGGTTCACCGCCGATGGCGAACTCAAACAGTCATGGGGCCAGCCCGGAAAGACCGCCCCCGGGGAGTTCCACCTGCCTCACAGCCTGCTGGTGGACGACGCAAGTACGGTGTTCGTATGCGACCGGGAGAACCACCGCATTCAAGTGTTCGACGGCGATGGCGAGTTCCAGGCTATATGGACCGACATCCAGCGTCCCATGGACATCTCCGAGGGACCGGATGGCAATCTGTACGTCAGTGAAGGCGGACGGGACGATTCCCCGTCGCGTTTCAGCGTCTTGGACAAGCAGGGGAATGTCTTGGGCCGCTTCCCGGCTCGCGGCGGTCACGGTAGCTGGGTCGACGCCCACGGGGACATCTATGTGGGGACGCCGACCAGCGTGGACAAGTACATCCGGCAGACTTAGCCCGGATAAGTGACCTGGTCAACTGTCCAAGAATTCCGGGCCGCGACAGACGTCTGTCGCGGCCCGGAAACTTTTACTTGACCAGAAAGTCCAGAAGCTCCCGGTTTACCGCGTCGGGAGTCTCCCATTGTAGGAAGTGGCCGTAGTTGCCCATGTGCCTCGCCTCGGCGTTGGGAAAGAACTTGCGCCAGGCTTCCTCCAGCGGTCCCGCTCCCATCCTTTCCGCCGTCCTGGCCCGCCGCACGCCGAATAAGAACAGCAGCGGCGTCGACAATCGGCGTTCCCCGTCCGCCTGCCAGTCGGGCGGGTCCTCGTAGGCGGCCGCACGGTAGTAGCTGAACCCGCCCCGCAACGCTCCGGGCTGGGAGTACGCTTTTACATACTCGGCTATCTCCGCGTCGCTGAGGGGGTACTTGTTGATGCACCAGTCGCGGAATATGTGGCGTAAGTACACTTCCTCGCGCCCCTCGATCAGCTTCTCCGGGAGGTCAAACTGCTGGTGGAAGTACGAATGCCAGCGCTCCCGGACCACGGAAGGCGCTTGGGGTCCCAGTTGCTCGATGGGCGGCGTAGAATCGATGAGCACCATGCGGCGCACTGCGTCTTCATGGTCCAGGGCGAACCTGAAGGCGACCCTGGCCCCTATGTCGTGCGCCACCAACGACACCTGCCCGTGTCCTAGCGATCTGGCGAGCTCGAAGATGTCTGAAGCCGCGGTGCGGGTGCTGTAGCCGGATAGGGGTTTGTCGGAAAAGCCGAAGCCGCGCATGTCCGGCACGATCACTTGGAACCGTTCCGACAACACGGGGATCTGATGCCGCCAGCTATACCAGAACTCGGGCCAGCCGTGGAGCAGGATCACGGGATCGCCCGCACCCTCAACTACGTAGTGCATGTTGATGCCGTTGACCACTGCCGTGCGATGGTCGAAGCTGTCGCTCATGCCTTAACCTCCTGCCAATGTTCGGGCAGTAACGTGGGAATGCCCTTCGTTCTCACTGTGTTAGTATACCCATCTACCCAGCCTCCACAGACAGCGCCAGTGTAGAAGTGTTTACTTTCCCCCTCAAGTCCTTCGGACGCTTCAATCCCCGGATATTCCCGGGCTGGTGGATGGTGTCCCTGGCCGGGGTACTCCATTCGATCAACTCTTCCGCTTACAACAAGGGGTACGTCGTATTCCTGTTACCGGTGAGCGAGGGGTTGGGCGTTAGCCGCGCCGCGATCTCCCTGGTGTTCTCCATGTCACGGTCCGAAGGCGGGCCAATAAGCCCGGTCGCTGGCTGGGTGATCGACCGGTTTGGTCCTAAACCGGTCCTGTTGGTTGGGGCAGCGCTATCGGGGGCGGGGTTCCTCCTGCTGGGGCGAACGGATAATATCTGGACCTTCGGCCTGGTCTACCTGGGAATGATCACCCTGGGCAGCGACTTGGCATTTTCCAACTCCCTTTCCGCGTTAATCAATAATTGGTTCCGGCGCAGGCGCGCCCTGGCCATGTCTTCCTACCATGCGGTCAGCTCGCTGACCCCGGCGGTCCTGGTGCCGCTGCTGGCCATTCTGATCGCGGCGCAGGGATGGCGAACTGCGTCCACGGTAGCGGGAGTGGTCATCTTGGCCTTCGCCGTTCCCCTCTCCCTCATGGTCCGCAACACCCCGGAGTCCATGGGCCTCCAGCCCGACGGCGGACCGGTGGCGCAACCCCGGGGCGCGGCGGTCGGCGGTCCGAGGGAATCACCGCCATCGAGGACCGCCCAGCCTCCGGACTTCGACGTGGGGGAGGCCTTTCATGCCCCGTCGTATTGGCTGCTTATGACGGGAAGTATCCTCAGACTGACCGCCAAGGGTGGAGTAATTCTGCACATCATCCCCATCCTGGTCTGGAAGGGCGCCGGAGAGCAGGAGGCGGCGTTTATCTTCGGGTTTCTCCTGTTCCTGCTGGTGCCATTGTCGCTACTTTTTGGCTGGCTGGCGGATATGTGGCCCAAGAACTTGGTCCTATCCACGACGGGCGTATCAGGGACCATTGGTTTCTTGCTGCTGGCGCTCCCCCTAACTTCAACCTGGTCAATCTATCTATTCGTCCTGCTGTTCGCCATTGCGGAGACCAGCGGTTCCAATAACTGGGCCACGATCGGGGACTACTTTGGGCGCAAATCCTACGGCCGGCTGAGGGGACTCACTCAGTTGGCCGCAAGCCCTGGGGTCTTCCTCGCGCCGGTGTTTGCCGGCTGGTGGTACGACCGGCACGAGAGTTACACCATTCCGCTCTGGCTCTTTACTGGGTTCTTCGCCCTCGCCGCGTTATCATTCGCCCTGATGCGAAAGCCTGTACAATTCCAGAGCGCCGCCGCCGTTGAGAATCGGGCGCCCGCCTGAATTAACCCTGGTTAGCTTTTGCCCTTTCCTTCTCGCGGAAGTGGGGGATCACGTATTTGCCGAAAAGGCTGAGCGTGTTCATCACCTCTTCATGGTTCTCAGGCCCGATGGCGCTCAGAGCAAACACCTGCTCGATTCCCAGGGCCTCGTAGGTCTCCATGAACCTGATGCAGTCGTCCGGCGTACCGACGCAGAAGGATGTTCCCCGGTTGACCACGTCCCGGGCGGTGGGGTCCCCGTCGTAAGGTCCGGCAGCCAAGCGTTGGTCCCGCTCGTAATAGCCCTGGTAATCTGGCGGCACCGTTGCCGGGTCCACGCCCCGCCAGACCAGCCTGGCGCGTTCCCGTTGCTGGTCGCCGTACCACCCCATCAACTCCACTCCCCGTTCGTCAATCACCTTCCGGTCCTCGTGGCAAAAGGCGGCGGTCATCAGCGCGTTCTGGTGATTGACGCGCACACCGGCTTGCTTCGCCTCTGTCACCGACTTGTTATACAGGTCGAGCACGTTGGCGGTCTTTTCCGGGCCGCCCTCGGCTCCCAGCAACGCGCCCAGTCCCATCGACCCAGCGAGTCTGGTGGTCTCTTCGCTGGAGCATGCCGACCAGAGGGGCGGATGCGGCTTCTGTAGCGGCTTGGGGAGCACTTCCCGGGGAGGTATCTGGAAGTATTCGCCCTCGTGGGTGATGACCTCTTGTTCCCAGATTTTAGGTAACACCTGGGCGTATTCCTGCCACATGCCGCGGGTGTCCTTCAGCCCGGAACCGTAAGGGGTTAGCTGATATGGGTACCCGGTCCTACCGAGTCCCACGTCTACCCGTCCCCGGCTCAGGATATCGAGGGTCGCCATGCGGGCGGCGGTGTGCAGCGGGTGGTGAATCGGGGCCAGCACTACGCCAATGCCGAGCCTCATCCGGGTGGTGCGCTGGCTGACCGCTGCCAGGGTCAGGTCCGGGGCGCTGTTGTGCGACCATTCAGGGCGGAAATGGTGCTCCGAAAACCAAACGCTGTCGTAGTCCATCTCTTCGGCGTAGGAAATCTGTTCCAGCGCTTCCCAGAAGCGCCGGGCTTCGGTCTCCTCGTTCCAGGGCTTGGGGACCTGAATCTGGTAAAACAGACCAAATTTCATGGCAACCTCCCGGGGAGTATCTGACTCGTGCGTAATCGGATGCTTGGGGATAGACGTGGCGCGGCAATCTGCCACGCCCGCGCACCGCCATTATAGGTTGCGGCGAATCGCCGTCAATCCCAGGGCGATTTCGGGATTGCGGGGTGGGGGACTTCGCTCCAAGGGACACTCGACCGACTACCGTCGGACCAGGGTCTTTCAATTATTCGAATACTACCCCTTCTGCCTTGAGGGAGAAGGACGGGATGAGGGTGAAATTCCATGCACCAGCCAGGTTGCCCCTCGCCACATAGCCCTCACCCCAACCCCTCTCCCAGAGGGCGAGGGGCTGCCGCGGATAACTGAAACACCCTGACCGTCGGACTTCCCTCGGTTACACAAACAAGGGACTACGCTTATAATGTGCGGCGAGCGTTTGGCGGCCACGCTCCAAGCGGAGCCGTTCGCTCTCGCAGAATATATTTCTTAAGCGAAGGAGGCCCACCAGTGACGCAACAGGCTGTTATCGACCGTGACAAGGCCGTGGTGCTAATCATGGACTTCCAGCAACGAATCGTGAACAACGTCGCCAGCGAACCCGATTCGGTGGTCCAGAACGCCGCCCAGGTATTGCAGGCCGCACGCCAGGCCGGGGTCCCGGTCATCTACGTCGTCCACCGAGGCGCGGCGTTCGCCGACTACGCGCCCGACGTGGAGATACACGAGGGAGTGACCCCCGAGGAGGGTGAGACCGTTATCACCAAGGTCAGGCCTGGCCCCTTCTCCACCACGGCCCTGGACGTCAGCCTACGCGAGATGGGAAGAGATACCCTGATCGTGATGGGTGTGGCTACCAGCGGGTGCGTTCTCTCGGCCGTGCGTTGGGCCACCGACATCAATTACAAATTCGTGGTCGTGGCCGACGCCTGCTCCGACGCCGACCCAGAGGTCCATCGCGTCCTAACCGAAAAGATTTACCCAAGACAGGGCACGGTGATGACCACGGAGCAATTCCTGGGGTCTATCTGAACCGGCTTTATCCGCTGATCCAGGGTCTACCTGGACTTTGATAGCGGCTTCGGAGGTCTTTTTGGAAGCCGCCACACCTGGGAGGTAGTCTTGAAGTACGACGTTATTGTTATCGGCGCAGGTTCCGCAGGAGGAACACTGGCAACCCGGCTCTCCGAAGACCCAAACTGTTCCGTACTGCTGCTGGAGGCCGGACCCGACTACCCCGATCTGGAACAGACGCCAGACGACCTGAAATTCGGTTACGCTCCCACCGCTTCGGAGATGGGAGCGCCCCATAACTGGTCTTTCGTGGGAACCGGTTCCCGCAGCCAGACTGAGCCCATCGCCGTCCCTCGGGGCAAGGTGGTCGGAGGGACCAGCGCCATCAACGGGCAGGTATTTCTCCGGGGTATCCCGGAAGATTACGACCGTTGGGCCGAATGGGGCAACGACGAGTGGAAATACATCGACGTCCTCCCCTTCTTTCGGGCCGCGGAGACCGATACCGACATCAGGGACGACTTTCACGGTTTTGATGGGCCGGTGCCGGTGCGGCGGCACAGACGGGAAGCCTGGTCGCAGATTCAAGAGGCCTTCCACGCCGCCTGCCTCGACGCGGGCTACCCGGAGACATACGACCACAACCACCCTGACTCCGGGGGCATTGGCCCCTTTCCGATGAACAATCCCAACGGCGTCCGGATGAGCACCGCCCTTAGCTACATCAACCCTAACCGCCACCGGCTCAACCTGACCATCAGGGGGAATGTCCACGTTAGACGTATCCTGTTCCAGGGGCAAAGGGCTAGCGGAGTCGAGGTCGAGAGCGGGGGTGAGGTGTTCACCGTCGAGGCGGACGACATCGTGCTGAGCGCGGGAGCCATCGCCTCGCCACAGCTCTTGATGCTGTCCGGGGTGGGGCCGGAGGACCATTTGCGGGCCCTGGGCATCCCTGTAGTCAAGGCTCTCCCGGGAGTAGGCCAGAACCTGCGCGACCATCCCCTGGTGCCCATTCGCATGGCCGCCAAGCCCGACTTTCCCCAGGACCCCAACGGGCCCAGAATTCAGACCGTGTTGCGGTATACCTCCGGAGGGTCCGACTCCAGGAACGATATGCAGATATTCCCGTCTTCTTTTTCGACGCCGCTGGGCGGGGACCCATTTGCCAACGAAGGCGTGAGGATGACCTGCATGTTGGAGCTGGCGGTTGGGTCAGGCGAAGTGCGCCTCACCTCCACCGACCCCAACGAGCAACCGTCCATAGACTGCCGGTACCTGGAAGAGGAATGGGACAGGAGGCGCTTGCGGGAGGGAATCCGTATTGCCCTTAAATTAGCCGAACATGAGGCGTTTAACGATATCGTCGACGGACTGGTCTCGCCCACCGAAGAAGACCTTGTTTCAGATGAGACCCTTGATAGCTGGATGTTGGAAAACGTCTGGATCGGGCAGCACCTTTCGGGCACCTGCAAGATGGGTCCCGGTAGCGACGCAATGGCTGTGGTAGACCAGCACTGCCGCGTGCACGGGATCGAAGGATTGCGGGTCGCCGACGCCTCGGTGATGCCAGATGTCATCCGTGCAAACACGAACTGCACTACCATCATGATCGGTGAGCGGGTGGCCCACTGGATCGCGTCCAATGAAGGGTAGAGAGTCTCACTCGTAGAGCTGGAGCCCTCCCTCGGGCGAGGGGAAGTCTTCGCAGGTGTCGAACATCCAGTAGAAAGCGTTGCTTAGCACCCTGCTGTTGGTCTCACCGCTGAACCTGTGGTCGCAGTCGGGCACTTGCCGAATGTGCAGTGAGCGCGCTGACAGGGCGCCCGATTGCAGCACGTAGGCCAGCAGTCCGGCCATTGGGTCGTTGCCTCCGTAGGCCAGGTAGATGTCCCCGGTGAACTGCTCCATTCCCAGGTAGAAGGGGTCGCCCACGCTGTCGTAGGTGGACAGTAGCAGAATTCGCTTCACCTGTTCGAAGCGCCAGGCGACCGCGCCGACCGCTGATCCGCCGGAAGAGAACCCCGCCATGTATATGACCGGGTCGTCCAGGCCGCAAAGGTCCCGCGCGTGTTCCAGGCAATATTGGGTGGTGTAACCCAGGCTGTCGATCAGCAATTGGTTCCAGCTCGCTCCCTGGTGCGAATAAGGCTCCCACGGCAATTGGATCTGGAAGTCGGGGCGGGGAGCATTATAAGTGACAAAGGTGGCGGCGTTCTGGCCCTGCAGGTGCCGGCCAAGCTTCATCCAACGGTCGTGCCGGCCGTCTTTGAGCTCTCCCGACCCCGGAGAGTTGATAACGATTAGCCCTGAAGAAGTGGGGTAGGCCGTAATCGGCACCTCGTAGGTCACCGTTTGGTCCCGGTAGTCCTGAATCTGCTTGACTAGCGTCTCGTCTATCCTGTCCATCGGTCTATACTGCCAAGGAAGAGAATTTATCGCAAGCGCGCAAAGACGCAGCGAGGCAATGAAGAATGGGAACGTTCAGCGTCATGCTCGGAGTGAAAAACACTACCGGTGGAGAGTTCGTCAGTGTCGAGGCGCTGGTCGATACTGGCGTCTCCTACACCGTCCTTGGCAAGGACTTGTTGGCGAGTCTGGGGATCCAACCGGACGAACAGGAGCAGTTTCAGTTGGGCGATGACAGCATCGTCGAATGGGACATAGGTGAAGCGCGAATGCGTTTGGGAGGGTCGGAGAGGACCACTCCCGTCGCCTTCGGGCCGCCCGGCGTCAGCCCATTGCTCGGGGCATTGACCTTGCAAATTTTCAGGCTGACCGTTGACCCGGTGAATGAGCGGCTCGTCCGGTTACCGCCTGTGAGGGCGCGGCCCATCTAAGTCCCGCTCCAGTAATGCTTTCCTGGACGTATGGATTCCCAACGAAAGCAGGAATGACGGGGAATATCCACATAAACGTAGGAAAGACTGCTCGTATGAATAGTGCAGAAGACAGAATCCTGAGCAACATGCCTAAACTGCTCAGAAAACTCCAATGCGGGCCTTTGTTAAATCAAGACCCTTTACCGTCTGAAGTCAAAGGAAAGGGAATTTACGTGTTCTACGAAAACGGCCAGCCTTTGTACGTGGGCCGTTCAGACGGACTAAGGAATCGGATCCTATTGCATAGTCGGCCAAGTTCTATCCGAGCGCAGGCACCATTGTCGAGGATCCTCGACAAGAATAAAGGCCACCCCGATCAGGTTTTCTCTTATCAGGAGGAACGGGTTAAGAAGATGCGAGTCCGCGTGGTCGAGGTAACAGACGACTATGAACAGGCCATCTTCGAGGTATACGCAGCTTTTATCTTAAACACATGCTATAACGAGTTCAAGAACCATTAGTGTGGACGAGTCACCTGGGTTTAGTGTGGACGAGTCACCTGGGTAAGGAAGTTTATGGGAGCCTATGCCATAGCTGTGGATGTCGGCGGTACCTTCACCGACATTGTATTATGCGACTTGCAAACCAATGAACAGCGGGTGTTCAAGACCCCCTCAACCCCTGGCGATCCATCCCTGGGTTTCATGACCGGTGTGAGCCAGATATTGGAGTCCAATGGGGTCAATGCCAACGAGGTCGTCCATATATTCCATGGCACGACCATCGCCACCAACTCGGTCCTGGAGAACAAGGGAGCGCCCGTCGGCCTACTGACTACCGACGGCTTCAAGTACGTGCTGGAGATAGCCCGCCACGGTATGCCCCGGATGGCCAACCCTCACTCGTGGGTCAAGCCCGAACGCCCCGTCCGCCCGCGAGACTGCCTGGAAGTGAACGAACGCACCAGTTTCGATGGTGAACTGCTCGTGCCGCTGGACGAAGAGGCGGTCCGGGACGCCGCCCGCCATTTCCAACGGGCGGGGATAATGTCCGTCGCAGTCTCCTTCCTGCATTCTTATGCCAATCCCGCCAACGAGCGAAGGGCCCGGGAGATACTGGCGGAAGAGCTTCCGGAGGCGGCCATCTCGCTTTCATCGGAAGTGCTCGCGGTCTATCGTGAGTACGAACGCACCATCACCACCGTTCTAAATGCTTACGTCGCGCCCCGGGTCAGCAACTACATCGAAAACCTGGGGAGTTCCCTCCGGTCTTTCGGCATCGGCGCGGCGTTCTCAATCATGAAGTCCAACGGCGGAATCATCGGTTCGGACATTGCGGTGAAGCAGCCGGTCTACACCGCCCTGTCCGGTCCCGCCGCCGGAGTCATGGCCACGCTGCAGATTGCCGGGACTACTGGAATCGACAACTGCATCTCATTCGACATGGGCGGGACCAGCACCGATGTTTCGCTTCTGAGGCAACGGAACGCCGGTATGACCCTGAACGGCAAGTTGGGCGACTGGCCGGTCCAACTTCCCATGTTGGACATCGCCACCATCGGCTGCGGCGGGGGCAGCATTGCGGAAGTTTCTCCCTATGGCAGCCTCACCGTTGGGCCTGCCAGCGCCGGGGCGGACCCCGGCCCGGCGTGCTACGGGAGGGGAGCGAGCCGCCCCACGGTCACCGACGCTAACCTGGTCCTGGGCAGGGTGAACACCAAGATCGCGGGCGGCCAACTCACCCTGGATTCCCAGGCCGCGGCCAGGGCCATCGAGGACTCCATCGCCTCCCGTCTTGGCCTTGGCGTCCCAACTGCCTCCGACGGTATCCTGAAGATCGCCAACAACGCCATGGCCGGCGCTATCCAGAATATAAGCGTTGAGCGGGGGCACGACCCCCGGGACTTTGCTCTCGTCGCATACGGTGGCGCGGGCCCTATGCACGCCATCGACGTGGCGGACCTGTTGGGAATCACGACGGTAGTGGTCCCGCCGCATCCTGGAATCGCATCGGCCTACGGATTACTGGTCGCGGAATTCAAGAACGATTACGCCCGGACGTTTCTACAACACCCGCCTGACTACGACGTAGAAGGGATGGCCAGGGTCTACGCCGAATTGGAACGTGAGGGCCGAGACTGGCTGCGCGATGAGGGGGTCCCACCGGACAGCCACAGCCTCACCCGCTCAGCCGACCTCCGATACGCCCATCAGGGGTCCGAATTGACCATTCAGTACGAGGACTCCCACGTAAACCGCGAAGGTCTAGAGTCTATGGTCCAGGAGTTCCACCGGCGCCACCAACAGCTCTACGGCTTCTCGCTGGAGCAACGCGTGGAGATCGTAACATTGCGGGTAACCGCGTCAGGGCAGGTTGGCCAGGTGCGAATGCCGCCACTGCCCGAGAGGAGTAGCGACTCGAACCGCGCCGTCATTGGCAGGCGGCAGGTGTACTTCGAAGAGTCCCAGGGGTTCGGGAATTGCCCCATCTACCGGCGGGACCTGCTTGGCCCAGGAGTGAACCTCAACGGGCCCGCCGTCCTGGAGGGGATGGACGCCACCGTGGTGATAAACCCTGGGTGGCAGGCGAATATTGACCGATACGGCAACTGTATCATGCTGGGCGCGTAGGCCTTGCCCCGTCACGGTGTTAGGCTAGGACCGCGCCAGGCACTCTCCATACTCAGGAGCGAGGAATGACGGCAGTTCAGACTAATGGCCCTTCAGGTCACCTAGGGCCGGTGGACCCGGTGACCCGGCAGCTCATTCGCGGTTCTCTGCGGGCGGCGAGGCTGGAATGCGAGCTGATTATCGAACGGACCGCGATGTCGGCGTTCATTCGGGAGAAGAAAGACTACACCGTTAGTTTCCTGGACGGCAAGGGCCAGGAGATTTACGGGGAAACCATGGGCAGCGACATTTTGGGGTGCGTCTGGGCCTGTTATCCCGCCGAATCCATGCGTCCTGGCGACCTCTATTGGTACAACGACCCTTACCTATCCCAGGGGAGCATCACCCACACCCCGGACATGGTTTTCATAGCGCCGGTGTTTTACGAAGGGGATGTGGTGGCGTATTGTCATTCCTTCGCCCATTTCTGGGACCTGGGGGGTTCACGCCCCGGCAGCATCGGCCCAGCCAACACCGAGATTTTCCACGATGGCACGCTGGTCCCTCCAATCAAAATCGTCAACCAGGGGAAGTTGAACGACGAGGCTTACCGGATCATCCTCCGCAACTCCCGGTACCCAGACCTGCTGGAAGGCGACTCCAGGGCATTGATGGCCGCCGCCCAACGCGCCCAGGAACGGCTCCTGGAGATGTTCGACCACTTCGGCAAGTCCACCATGCTGGCCGCCATCGAGCAGGACCAGGCCGACACGGCAAGGCTGGTGCGGGATAAGACCCTGGAGACCATTCCCGAAGGCGAATACGAGGTCAGGGACTTCATGGACCATGCCGGGGTCGGGGACCAATGGTACTCGTTCCATCTGCAGCTTAGCCGCAAGGGTGACAAGGTCAAGTTGGACGCGACCCGCTCCGACGATCAGGCCGACGGCTCGATAAATTTCATCGCCAGCGACGGGACCCTTAAAGCCTACTTCGGCCAATATTTTCACCAGTACGATTCCTCTCTTCTGGGCAACCATGGCCTGCTGGCCGGAGTGGATGAAGTCCGGTTGCGCTCCGGCAGCATTCTCCAGCCCGAATGGCCCGCCGCCCTGGGATGCCGCGCCCATACGTTTACCAAGCTCAAAGGGGCCGTAAGGGCTGTCATCGCCAGGGCCACCGGAGGCGACGTTATGGCGGGGACCGCCGTCTACGTGATCGCCTACTGGAGGATGAAGGACGGGGACACGGGCCAATGGTTGCTCTGCACCGATGGCATCGCGGTGGGCCACGGCGCCCGGCCCATCGCCGACGGTCTCGACGCCATCTACCAACGCCACAACGAGAATTATCCCGGCGAATTCATGGAGATGGAGTTCCCATTGCGGTTGGAGCGGTATGCCATTTCCACCGACTCTGGCGGGCCTGGGAAGTTCCGGGGAGGCTGCGGCGTCGTGCGAGACGTCAGGCTTCTTGCCGACGAGGGCACTTTCGGCTTGCGGGTCGAAAACAACCTATTTCCTGCCTGGGGAGTGGCGGGCGGGATGGGCGGTGGGGCTTCCAGAGTAGTAATGAACCCCGGCACTCCCCAAGAGCGGGAGGTCCGCGCCTTCTCGGATGACAACCATTGGAAGCACGGCGACCTCGTCAGGATATACACTGCGGGCGGCGGCGGGTGGGGAGACCCTCTGGAGCGGGACATTGAGCGTGTCTTAGATGACGTGAAGGACGGCTTCGTGTCCGCCGAGTCGGCCCTCGAACAATACGGCGTGGTGATCGACCCGGCGGCGCTCACCGTAGATGTGGACGCGACCCGGTCCAAGCGGAAGAGTATCGCCGATGTCAGGGGGCGGACCAAGTTGTTCCACCGCTTTGAATACTTCGACTCCCAAGAGGAGGAGTTCGAATGGGTCAAACGCCATCTCCCCCGCTGACCACCATACTTAGCGCGGCGACCAGCCGAGTAAACGCGGTGGTTCTAGCTAATCGGATAAGTGAGGCGCAAAGTCATGAGTGACCAGGTACCGACCTCGCCGGGATACGTGATCCCGGGAATGAGTTACGACGACGCACCAGGGGCAATCGAGTGGCTGACAAACGCGTTTGGTTTCACCCGTCACCTGGTCGTGCCAGGGGAGAACGGGACAATCGCCCACGCCCAACTGTCCCTTGGGAATGGCATGATAATGTTGGGCTCATCTTCCAACCGGGAGGGCGGCCATCCAGTAAAGACCCCTTCTCGCGCGGAGGGCAACACCCGGAGTGTGTATATCGTTGTCGATAAAATAGACGCCCATTACGAACACGCTAAAGCCTCTGGAGCGGAAATCTGTTACGAGATAGAAGACCAGGACTACGGCGGGCGAATGTACGGCGCATTCGACCCTGAAGGCCACCTCTGGTACTTCGGCTCCTACAACCCCTGGGAAGAGGAATCCTAGGGTCTTTCAATTATTGGAATACTACCCCTTCTCCCTTGAGGGAGAAGGACGGGATGAGGGTGAAATTCCATGCACCAGCCTGGTTGCCCCTCGCCACATGTCCCTCACCCCAACCCCTCTCCCAGAGGGCGAGGGGCTGCCGCGGAGAACTGAAAGACCTTGAGAGGAATCCGCCAACGGTTGACACGGTCAACGCGAGGCTCCTAGACTACCAACCGGAATTCCTGGTTGGGATTCCCATGTATTTTTGGAGGGCCGGTAATGGCAACTAGCGGAACAAGTCAGCGGGACATCGCCATCGTTGGAGTGGCCGAGTCCGACGTGATGGGCACCGTGCCCAACAAGTCTTCATTGCAGCACCACGGGGAAGCGGCCCACAACGCGCTTGCCGACGCCGGTCTATCCAAGAACGACGTCAACGGGCTGTTTACCGCCGGGTTTTCCACCCTGGCCACCGCCGAATACATGGGCATCCAGCCGGGGTTCACCGATAACACGTCAGTCGGAGGTTCGTCGTTCGTAATCCACGTCGCTCACGCCGTTGCCGCCATCCGGGCAGGCTTCTGCGACGTCGCGCTCATTACCCACGGCCAGGCGGGAAGGTCCACCAGGGGCCGGGTGCCCGGTGATCCCAACCTGCCCACTGCCCAGTATGAGTCTCCCTACGGTATCATCGGCGCGCCTATCAACTACTCTATAGCCTGCTCCCGGTACATGCACGAATACGGGGAGGACAAGACGCGGCAGGGTATGGCCGAGGTGGCCGTGGCAACCCGGAAGTGGGCTAACCTGAATCCCAAGGCGGCGATGCACGACACGCCCATGAGCTTTGACGACTACCACAATTCCCGTTGGGTATCCTGGCCTTTCCACCTGTTCGACTGCTGCCTGGTCACCGACTCGGGAGCCGCGATAATCGTTGCCTCCGCGGAGAAAGCGCGGGACTGCGCCAAGGAACCTGTGTGGGTGTTGGGAGCCGCAGAGAGCCACGACCACAACATGATCAGCATGATGCCGTCTTTGACCTCCCTGATTGCCCATGAGTCGGGCCCCAACGCCATGGCCAGGGCGGGCATTACCCATAGCGACATAGACCTGACCATGATCTACGATTCCTTCACCTACACCGTCATGCTCACCCTGGAGGCCCTGGGATTTTGCGGGCGGGGAGAATCCGCCGACTTCGTGGCCAACCAACGCACCGCTCCCGGAGGTGACTTCCCTCTTAACACCAGCGGCGGCGGGCTGTCCTACACCCATCCGGGCATGTACGGCAGCTTCCTGCTGGTCGAGGCGGTGCGTCAGATTCGGGGTGAGGCCGGAGAGCGTCAGGTAACCCCCGGCGGCGACAACCCCAAGGTATCCATCGTCAACGGCACAGGAGGGTCCTTGTCGTCTACCGGAACAGTGGTGCTGGCCAGGGACTAATGCCGGGGTAGAGCGCGTCCCTGGACCGTCGCTCAGGAGGACAACATGGCGGGAGAACTTGACCCCAGGGCGGCGGGAGCACGGCGTTTCGAGGGCCAAGTCGCCGTGATAACCGGAGCCGGGCAGGGAATCGGCGCGGCCACGGCCCGCAGGCTTGCCCAAGAAGGGGCGTCAATCGTTATCGGCGACATGGTCGCGGAAACCTCCGAGAGGGTTTGTGCGGCGGTCCGCGACTTCGGCGGCTCCTGTACGGTCTCCCTCGGCGACCTATCCAAGTTTGAAAATGCCGAGGCGTTGATGGCGGCGGCGATGGAGGCCTACGGAAGGATCGACGTGCTGGCCAACATTGCGGGCGGCACCATCTGGTTCCAGTCCTTCCAATATTACACACCCGAGCAAATCCAGGCCGAGATCGACCGCAGCTTCTGGACCGCCGTATGGTGTTGCCGCGCCGCGCTCCCCCACATGATCGAGCAGGGTTCCGGGGCCATCGTGAACATCGCCACGCATGCGGTCACGGGAAGGTTCCGCGTCCCCTACGCGGCGGCCAAGGCGGGCCAGATCGGGTTGACCACGTCCCTGGCGAGAGAAGTCGCCCACCTGGGGATCAGGGTCAACTGCGTCGCGCCCAGCGGCACCGGCGCTGACGACAGGGTAACTCCCCGGGACTTCGGCGTCACAGTAGCCGTGCCCGAGCTGCCGGAAGAGGAGCAAGCCGACCAGGCCGAGTACCGCTCGGCGACCCGAAGCTCGGAGATACCCATGGGCAGACGGGGCGAAGCTTACGAGCAGGCTGCTGCCATCGCGTTCCTCGCGTCCCAGGACGCCTCCTACGTTACCGGCCAGGTCCTGGCGGTGGGCGGAGGGCAGCCGTACCCGTTTTAGCTACCTGCCCCTTCTCCGAATTCTTGACATTTCTGCTACTATGACGGAAACCGGCCAATCAACGGGATAGGACAGGGAATATGGGACTGAAAAGACTGCTGCTTAAACCCCTTTCAGGTTATCCCGGCGGATACAAGCAGATGCGGCGCGGCTTCCAGGGCTTCAACTCCACTCCCCCTTTCAAGGTCCCCGATGACCCCACCGACCGCCGCAGCAGGATTCCGCCCACGGGATACCGTGAGTACTGGTATCCAGCTCTCCCCGCCAAGGACGTCAAGAAGAACGCTCCGTCAATGCTTCGGATGCTGGGCACTGACGTGATCTTTTTCAAGGACAAGCAGGGTGAGGTGCAGGCCTTGCTCGACTGGTGCCCCCACCGCGCGGTCTACCTCTCCATGGGGCGGTGCTACTTCGAGGGGTTCGTAACCTGTCCGTATCACGGGGCAACCTTCGACGGTGACGGCAACTGTGTGGCGTTTCTGACCGAGGGCCCGGAGTCCAAGATGGTTGGCGCTCCGGGGATGAAGGCCCGCAAGTTCCCCACCGTGACGCTCAAGGGTATGGTGTTCGTCTGGATGGGCGACGGTGAGCCTGTCGCCCCTGAAGAGGACATCCCGCCGGAGATGTTTGAGGACAACAACATCTGCCGGCCGTCATTCTGCATGTTCGATTGCAACTGGGTGCTGGTGCTGGAGAACACCATGGACGCCCATAACGCTTTCATGGTGCACCGGAACGCGCTGCGCATTTTGGGAAGCCGGGTCGGTGGCCGCCCGAGGACTCCATTGGGCTACCGGGTCAACCTGGTTAACAACAAGAACGTCCACTATCGGCCGGGCAGCGGCAAGTCGTCGACAGAGAAGTATTACTACGACGATGACGGCAATATTCCCTACCAGATGTATTACCCCGGCGTAGACGGCGTCTGGCCTCTACACAAGTGGAGGCTTGCCTGGACATGGTTCTTTGATTGGAAGGCAAAGCGCAGAGGACAGGACCCATCCATGAGAAGGGCCTCGCCCGCCGACACTCCCGACGTGAATGAGTGGAACGGCACCCGCCTTCCGGGCATGTCCCGCACCGGCGGCAACAACCGCTATTTCCGGAGCACCCGCTGGCCCGTCCCCGTGGAGGAGAACCTTACCCGTATGGTCTACCTCAACGTGGAGCGGTACGCCAAGCCGCCTGGTTTGGTGCGCATAATGGTAAGGGGAGTCACCTGGCCCTACCGGAACTGGGAGCTTAACTTCAACTTCCGCAACCAGGACTACGACGCCGAGAAGTACACCCAATACTCGTTGCCGGAGTACCTGTCATCCACCGACTCGGTAGTGGTCGCCATGCGCCGCCTCTTCGTAGAACACGCTCGCGACGTGCAAAGGCGCAGGGCGCGGGAAGAGGAACTGCCGGAGGTCCTGGAAGAGACCGAAGCCGAGAGGATGGTCCGGGAAGGCGACCTCCGCGTTGCCGAAGCTAGCGCGGTGTTCGATGCCGACCGGCTGGAAGAAGAGCTACTAAGGCGCGTTTAAGAGGCGGTTACGCGCCCTCTTGGACCTACCGAAGATGCCGCCGCCTCACGCGAAGGCCGGCATCACCTCTTCGGCGAATAGCCTGATGGACATCTTCGCGGCCTCCGGCGAGATGTAGCCGAACATGTGGCGGGCGCAGAAGATGTTGTGTCCGATGAGGTCATGCTGTTCCTTTAGCTGCTTTGCCACCGTCTCGGGGCTGCCCACGAGGGCGATACCGTTGTCGACCCAGAAGTCGTAGGACCTGGCCCGCTCGGAGAAGACCCGGCGCAACTCGGCCCGCTCCGGCGTCCCCGGGTCTCCCCCTCTCATGCCGTCCGGGCCATGACCTATGCGGGTCCCGCGGATGATGTCCTGGCCTTTCCCCGCGGGTACGGCGTCTGGATACAAGGCGGTTGCCAGGTGGGGTTCCGCTTGTTCACGGGCTTTCTCGTCCGTTTCCGCAACGTGAACGTGCCGGGTCAAGAAGGTCTTCGGCATCGGGGTCTGGTGCCCCGCCGCGCGCCAGAGTCCCCGCCAAGTCTCGAACTTTTCGGCGATGACCTGGTCGGTGTCAATGTTTTGGGACACGTGGAAATTGTTCTGGGCCGCATACTCAAAACTGGCCGCGCTGTGGCAACCGAACCATACAGGTGGGTGGGGTTGCTGGAACGGCTTGGGAGAGGTCAGCACCTCGTCAAACTGGAAGAATTCGCCGTTGTAAGTGACGCTGTCCTGTGTCCACGCCTGCAGGATGACGTCCAGGGCTTCCTCGCTGATATCCCGCCTGCGGTCGAAGTCGACCTTCCAACGCAAGAATTCGTGGCTCGTGACACCGGTGCCCGCCCCGAATTCCACCCGCCCCCGCGAAAGATGATCTAGCATCGCCACATCTTCGGCCAACCGTATCGGGTGATGGAAGGGCAACTGGTAAATCATCACACCAAACCGCATTGCGCTCGTGCCACGGGCCAGCGCCGTCAGGTACACGCTGGGCGCACTGAGAAAGCTGACGTCGGAAGTTTGATGCTCGATGGAGAAATAGTACTTGTACCCCATTTGCTCCGCTTCCTGTGCGCCGCGTATGTGTTCGTCATAGACGTCCGCCGCAACTGCGTGGGACTCCATCTGAGCCTGGTCCAGCACGTCGTACAGGCCGATTTCCATCTTTGACATTCCCCTAAACCTCCTGGCTATCATCAGCGTGATACAGTTGCGGCTTCACCTTACCATAGCCCGTAGTATAATGCCGGTGGTTTCCAGGGAGGTAACTGTTCAGACTCGAGGACGCGTATTGGCCTAATCCCAAATCGGGCATCTCCATGATGATTCTCGAACGATGTTCCTCAGCCGCAACCACTCATTCCCCGCAACCCGTCATTCCCGCGCAGGGAGACCTTTGCGTAACCTTCCGCGACTCCCGCGAAAGCGAGAATCCAGAGTGTGCCCAGATACGGAGGACGCCCTCACCCTAACCCTCTCCCGGAGGGAGAGGGGATTATTCAAAGGTCTCCGCAGGCGGGAATCCAGAAATGCCAATGATAGCGACCGTTCTTGGTTGCAAAGGTTTCTGGATTCCGGGTCAAGCCCGGAATGACGGGCTGGGAATAGGAAGGACGCATCAAGTCTGAACAGTTACCCAGGGAGGGATAGACATGACTACTGTGGATTTTTCTTTGCTGGACAGCCCTGAGGCGTCGGCCCGCTCCTTTTACCCCAGGTCCCACTGGACGAAAACCCCCGAAGGGGCGGTGGACTACGCAATCGACGTTGAGGAAGACATCGTTTTGTCGTCACGGTTCTTCCCAGTGGGGTTGGCGAATCCTACCATCCTGTTTTTCTATGGCAACGGCGAAACCGCGGCCGGATACGACGTCATAGCACCGTTTTACAACGACATAGGTGTGAACTTCTTCGTCGCGGATTACCGTGGGTACGGAGCGGCCGGGGGATCACCGGCATTCACCAAGATGCTCTCCGACTCCCATAAGGTGCTTGAGTCGCTGCGAGAGACAATGGAGGTCCGCCAGTTCACCGGCCCCCTGTACGTCATGGGACGGTCTATGGGGCGGCACTCCGCATTCGAGTTGGCGGTCAACGCCTCGGAACAGATCAACGGAGTAATCATCGAAAGTGGGCGTCCCACCATCGGCAATTTCACACAGGGCCTGGCTCCCGGCGTTGCCGACGCGCTGGAAGCTGCGTACGTCGCCAAGGTCCACTCCATTAACATTCCCGCCCTCGTGATCCACGGGCAATGGGACGAAGGCGCGCCCCTGAGAGACGCCGTGGAGATGCACAACAACTTGCAGACCACCGCCAAACACCTGGAAATTATCCCCGGGGCCGGGCATAACGACCTTATGTACGTCGGCATGAGCCAGTACTTCCGCGGGATTCGGGAATTCTTGGTCCGGTATGCGGGCCGCCGAAGTAATTCAGACTCGCCCAATGTAGGAGACTAGAGCCGATGCAAGCCTCTTGCGTAACTCACATAGGTATCTGCGTTCGAGACATGGACAAATCCCTGGCCTTCTACCGGGACGCGCTGGGTATGACCGTCTTAGGCGACCGGCCCACCGACCCCACCGAGGGAGGCCGCCAGCACAATTACAAACATGCCCGGAAGGTTAGGAGATGGGTCAGCCTAGCCTACGGCGACGGCGCGACCCCTACGTTGACTCTGACCAGCCATCCAGGGGAGACGCCCGACGGTGAACCGATTCTGCTGGACCAAGTCGGCATCAGCCACATCTCCTTCGGCGTGGAAGACGTGGCGGGCTTGGCCCAGGAGTTGATTTCAAAAGGGTTTGAACTGGGAGGTCCCCTGGAGTCCTTCACCAATGAAGACGGAGAGGTCCGCAGCATCTATGTCCGAGACCCCGACGGGATACTGGTCCAGTTCAACCGGCCTTCGTAGCACCTCCGGCCCTTCCCGTCGATCCAGGGCATCCTTGCTCTTTGGAAACTATCTCAAATCTCTACAGGCCTGCAGATGGGGAGAGAAATCCCCCTCAGTCCCCCTTTTTCGAAAGGGGGAGGCAGCGGGTTCAACGGGTTTTGAGATAGTTACTTCCTCCTCCGGGTCGGGGGTGTCTCCGGTGATGCCCCGGTCGATCAGGCTGGCGCTCTCCCTTTCTGGGATGCCGAGCAGGTGGCGAAAGACCTCGACGCTGTGTTGGCCCAGGGTTGGAGACGGGTCTCGCGGCTTCTGTGGGGAGTCGGCTAGCCGCCAGGGAATACCCGCGTGGCGGTACGTGCCGGTCAGCGGGTGGGCTACGTCGTCGAAGAAAGCCCTGGCGTTTAGCTGGGGGTTTTCCAGGACCTGGGCTGAGTTGGCTACCGGAGCGGAGCGGAGGGGATGCCCACGGCCTGCAGCTTCTCCGTCACCGTGTCAGCCTCCTGATCGGATGTCCATTCCTCGACCGCTTGTTCCAACTGGTCGACGTGCTCTGTCCGCCCGCCGAGGGTTGAATATCGGGGGTCAGAAGCAAGGTCGGGGCGGTCCATAACCTCGCAGAGGCGGCGCCATTCGGCGTTGGAACGGACGGCAATCGCAACCCAGGAATCTTGGCCCTGGCACGGAAAGCTACAGCACGGTGGCGCCCAGGGAAATGTAGCCAATGCTGCCCATGCCCACGAACAGTAGAATGGCCCAGGACACCCAGAACCAGTGGGACCAGGCGAAGGCAAACAGGGCCGCTTCTAACAGCAGGAGGGCACCGATAAGCAGCAGGTTTTTCTTTTTGCCGACCGAGGAAGAGTTGGGCGGCCACCCGAATATCTGGATTTCGAAACCCACCGACAATCCGGGTGGCCGACCGCGCCCCAGTTAGCGTGAGTGGCAGGGAGGGGCCTACGTGACCACGTTACCGCGCGATCTGTTGCTTGGCTTCCTCGATATGGATCTCCTTCACGACGAACGCGTCGTCCACCCGTAGCGGAATACCCCGGGCGTCGTCCACGTACACGAACTTGGCTCTGTTGGCCCTCCTGTGCAGCAGGCCTGCGGCCCTTTCGGTGCACTCGTCGTTGAAGCACACCTTCGCCCTGGTCACGGTGGGCTCGGTCTCAACACGCGAGTCCTCGATGGGGAACGGTGGCGGCATGGAGCCGACTAGCATCGTTGTGTTCTCACCAACCGTTTCCGCATACGTCAATTCGCCAGAGGGGTTGTACTCGGTGTAGGAGTCGCCGTTCACCCGTGTGGAGGACACCACCCTGCTGGTCGATCCCACCTTGGTGGTGATGGTGGGGGCCTCGACGACGGTGTCGGTCCACTGGGTCTGGGACTGATACTCCAGCCGCCGCACCTCTCTGGTGGTCACGGCTGGGGACGACCCGATCGAATACACGATCCCATTGGTCTCGTAGACCATCGTGAACGGGGGCCATTCCGGGATGACCGGGCCAGCGGGTCCATCGGCCCAGGCCGACATCGCGACGACGACGCTCGTAGCGACCACCGCGGCGATGAGCAACACAAGGCCCAACCTTAGCGTTTGGCTACTAGACATTTGATACCTTCCTTCTATTCAACATAATGCCGGTGCCAGTTTCCGAACCATTGACGTGTGCCCATATCGGTGCCCACGCTGTAGAAGAAGGTGTACTTGAGTCGCTGGTCCACGCGGGCGGAGCCTTCCAGCGTCACGTCGTTGTTCAGATTCCACCAGCACAGGCCATTAACCGAACTTCCGCAGGCTCGCCAAGGCCCGGCGTCCACCGATGCTTCCGTTTCCCACGAATTGCCGTCCCATGCCTTATATAGAGTAGTGTCTCGCATCCACTGGGGCCCGTACTGGCCGAAGGGCGTAGCCGACACCAACGCCATTCCGGGATTGAGCTTCTGGAGAGCGTCAAAGCCCAGCCCCATGGCGTCCATGGCGCCGGGAGGGAAGTTCTCGACCACGATGTCGGCGGTGCTGAGAAGCTGCCGTAGCGGGAATTTACCCTGCTGGGAATCGAGGTTCAGAGTAACGCCCCGCTTGTTGGTGTTGAGGTAGATGAACATACCGCCGCTCTCGGCGGGCACGATCCTGTTGATAAGCCCGATCCGTTCCGCCTCGACGGCGTCGATCCAATCTCCGGTGAACAGGTATTCCTTGGCCTTCCGGACTCCGATCTCCCAGGGCAGGCTGGAGTATTGGACGTGGGGGCCGCCCCACCGCACCGTCCGGTCTGAAAAACGGGCATTGTCCGCCGCAACTATGAGGTCGCAGGAGGTGGCCAGGATTAGCCCGCCCATGATGCAATAGCCCTGCACCTGGGCGATGGTGGGCTTGGGGAAGTCGCGCCAGCGCAGGGTGTTGGCCAGGTTTTGGTCCTAGCTGCGTTTGAACTGCCCCGACATGCCGTCGGCGTAGGGACGCCGCCGCCGGTCTTCCATCTCCTGGGGGCTGCCCACGTCGTGACCCGCGGAGAAGTGCTTGCCCGCGCCGGCGATTATAACGACCCGGACCGACTCGTCCTCCGCCGCCTCCGCCAGGGCTTGGTCGAGCTCCTCCCGCATAAGACGGCTCTGGGCGTTGAGCACCTCCGGCCGGTTGACGGTAATTTTGAGGACCGCCTGGTCCTGGTCAAGCAACAGGTTTTTTAACGCCATGACGTCCTCACGTTTTTGTCGTTGCGGCGTCGCCAAAGGCGTTGCGGGACTCGATTTCCGCTCTGCGCGGGATACCCTCGCTGGTTTTCGGGAATGTTAGACCCGGCGGTCTGCCCAGTCAAGCCGAGTGATACCGGTTGTCAAACACGGCTTGGCCCCCAAGGCGAGCCGATTCTTGACAGGGTATCCGGCGCGTCTTACGCTAGCCCGGCATTGCAGGGCGCGGGCTGCGAGTGCGCACACCACGTTCAAATAGCCCCAAACAAGGGAGACACGAAATGAAACTTTTGACTTACGACGCCGGTTCAGGACCACGGTGCGGCGTGCTAAATGGTGAACAGGTTGTAGACGTGACTGCGCTTCTCGGCGAACACCGCACTCTGAGGGACGTCCGGGAACTGCTAGAAATGGGAGACTCCTCAGTCGACCGCGTGCGTGAGGCGTTGGCCAGGTCTTCCGGCGCGCCGGGATCGGCTCTGACGCAGGTGCGGCTGAGGGCCCCGGTTCTCCGCCCTCCTACTGTCCGCGATTTCATGATCTACGAGGAACACGCCACCGCCCAGGGGACCCGGGAACGGGAAGAAGCCTGGTACCGGATGCCCATCTTCTATTTCTCAAACCCACTTTGCATGTACGGCACAGAGGAACAGGTGCCCTACCCATCCGCAGCCGAGATGTTGGACTACGAGCTTGAGCTAGGCTGCGTCGTCGGCAAAGAGGGGACCAACGTAGCCGAAGCCGACGCTATGGACTACATCGCGGGTTTTCTTATCTTCAATGACTGGAGCTGCCGGGACCTGCAGCGCGACGAGAGCGCCGTTGGACTTGGCCCCGCGAAGGGCAAGGACTCCGGTTCTTCCATCGGCCCGTGGTTGGTGACTCCGGACGAGATGGCCCCGTTCATGCGCGACGGACGTTTACATATCAAGTGCAGCGTCAGGGTCAACGGGGACGATTGGCTGACCGAAGCCGAGGGCGGCGAGTCCTGGCATACCTGGGGATCGCTGATCGAGCGGGCGTCGCGGGACAGCCGCATCGCGCCGGGCGACGTATTGGGTAGCGGGACCGTGGGCGGCGGGTCAATCGCAGAGGCTATTCGGAAGGGATACGAGAAAGCCAGGTTCCTGCAGCCGGGAGACGTGGTAGAGCACGAAGCTGAGGGCATAGGCATCCTTCGGAATACCATCGGCCCGAAGGCCGCCGCCGACCCCGACTACCGTTACCGGGCCAAGGAACAGCCTGCCCTCCCGGAGATGGGTATCGCGAGGAGTTATCGGTACCCGGGCAGAAGCGGCTAAGTCGTTTGCACTAGGCAGGACCGTCCAAGGAAAGCACGCGCCCCACGAACTCCCGGACCAGAGGACGGTCCTGCTCGATCTGGTAATCACCCATGACCTGGTGGTAGAAATTCATGTGAAATTTCTCCGCGACCGCGAATCTATCGCGGATAGACGGATCTCCGTACTCTTCCGCCAGACGCCGGGCCGCATCCTTCATGGCGCGGTGGCTTCCAAACTGCCATCCCCTCTCCTGAGCTACCGCCATGATTGCATGGGAAGCCGCTCCCCACAGCTTTTCCGAACCCTGTAAAACGTCACCCGCGGCGAACTCCTGGTCTGCAGCTTCCAAGAAAGCTCTTGCCGCTCGTGCATGTTCTTCTACTACCATGCCGTGCCCTCGCCCGAAATTGGTTCTTCGCGAGTATACTGGATTGGAGCCACGAAGCAGGAGGAATTGAGTACTGCGCAACACCATCGGCCCAAGGGCCGTCGCCGACCCCGACTACCGTTACCGGGCCAAAGAACAGCCTCCCCTTCCGTAGATGGGAATCGCGAGGAGTTATCGGTACCCGGGCACAAGCGGCTAAGTCGTTTGCACTAGGCAGGACCGTCCAAGGAAAGCACGCGCCCCAGGAACTCCCGGACCAGAGGACGGTCCTGCTCGATCTGGTAGTCACCCATGACCTGGTGGTAGAAATTCATGTGAAATTTCTCCGCGACCGCGAATCCGTAGCGGATAGTCGGATCTCCGTACTCTTCCGCCAGACGCCGGGCCGCATCCTTCATGGCGCGGTGGCTTCCAAACTGCCATCCCCTCTCCTGAGCTACCGCCATGATTGCATGGGAAGCCGCTTCCCACAGCTTCTCCGAACCCTGTAATACGTCACCCGCGGCGAACTCCTGGTCGGCAGCTTCCAAGAAAGCTTTTGCCGCTCGTGCATGTTCTTCTACTACCATGCCGTGCCCCCGCCCGAAATTGGTTCTTCGCAAATATACTGAATTGGAGCCACGAAGCAGGAGGAATTGGAGTACTGCGCAACAGCATCGGGCCCAGGGCCGTCGCCGACCCCGACGACCGTTACCGGGCCAAAGAACAACCTCCCCTTCCGGAGATGGGAATCGCCAAGGACTACCGGTACCCGGGTAGAAGCGGGTAACGCCAAACGGAGGGGAAGCGGATATCAAGCGGGACCGTCTAAGGAGAGGACCTGGTCTACGAACTCTCGAACAATTGGACGGTCCTGCTCCACTTGGACGTCTGGCATCCACTGATGGTAAAAGTTCCCATGGAATTTCTCCGCAACCGCGAATCGGTCGCGTATGGAGCATTCGTCGTATTCTTCAGATAGCCGCCTAGCGGCGTCCTTCAATGCCCCGTGACTGTTGAATCGCCACCCCCGCTCTTGGGCGATCGCCATGACCGCGTGGGCCGCCGCTCCCCACAGCTTCTCCGAACCCTGCAAAACGTCACCCACGGCGAACTCCTGGTCCGCAGCCTCCAAGAATGATCTCGCCGCTCGTGCATGTTCTTCTACTACCATGCCGTGCCCTCGCCCGAAATTGAGACTCCACTCTTATAGGCGATTAGCCAAAATAGATGTGGAGATGGGAGGCCTTTCGAATGCTCCGGTGGTGGACTGAAACCGGACAGACCATTAAAATGCCAAACTAGCGGAACAGGTTCAGGAGGAGTTAGCTGATGCCAGCGTATACCAAAGGGGAAGCCCAGGACTGGGCCTGGGAATCCTTGAAGGGCCAATGGACCACTCTCATCACGCCGTTTACACGTGACGACCGCGTCGATGAAGACGGGTTGCGGCATAATATTCGCCACGTCCGAAAGCTGGGAACACGCGGCGCCGGCTGCACATGGGGTATGGGTGAATTCTGGAGCCTCACCCATGAAGAGCGGCTGAAGGTCATGGACGTCCTTTCAGACGAAGCCAGAGGACAGTGGACCATAGGCGCCCACATCACTCACACTTCGGCTAGGTCGATGTTGGACCTGGCGCACCACGCCGAGGATACGGGTTACGACTTGCTCATAGTGGCCCCTCCCTACATGGTCACCAAGACCGAAGAACAGGTCGTCGAGTGGGTGCGCTACCTGGCCAACAATACCTCGCTGGCCATCATGTTCTACAATTCCCCCCAATTCGGGATAGTGCTGAACCCGGCCAACCTGAAACGCCTCTGCGCCATCCCCAACGTTGTCGGCGTCAAGGAAGCCAGCTTCAGCCAGCAGTTGTCCATCGAAGCCCACCTGGAGATCGGGAAAGAGGCCATCATCAGCACCCCGGACGAATGGATCTTCTGGCGAGGGAAAGAGTTGGGGTTCAACCAGCAGGTAATGTTCTCCAATACCTCTGACTGGCGTTTCGATACCCCGGAATGCAACTACTATGTGCAGTTCATCGAAAAGGCCACCCAGGGCCACCTGGACGAACAGTTCTACGAGACGCATCTACGGCGCATCAAAGAACTCTCTGATACATGGTGGACCCGCACCGTGGACAAGTACGACGGCGCGCTCCCGATTCCGATGGTCAAGTACTGGGGCGAGTTGATGGGGATGGCCGGTGGACACCCCCGATACCCACTCATGGAGCTTACTCCCGACGAAAAAGCCGAGCTTCGCCGGGAACTGGAACCGCTAAAGCCCAAACCACCCGAAGTACTCGAGCCCGCGAACAACCGCACCGCCTGGCTCACCGCCAATAACAATTTCGCGTCCGGTATGTTGCTCATGGTCAGTGTCCAAAACGTCGACGAAGCCCTGGAAGCCGAACGGGGCGGCGCGGACGTTGTGGATGTAAAGAACCTCCAGGAAGCCCTGGTAGGTTCAGGGCATCCGACGGTTGTCCACCAGATACGCTCCCGAATCGCTCCTGAAAATCACGTCAGCGTGACTCTCGGCGTCGTCCCGAGCCAACCCGGGACGGTGGCGATGGCTGCCTACGCCGCGGCCGCACTGAACGCTACCTCGGTTAAAGTTGGCTTCCAATGCACCGACTACGACACCGCAAGGGAAACGCTGATTCAGGCCAGGCAGGCGATGGCCGGGACCAACACCAAGCTCATCGGCTCTCTCTTCGCGGACAATGAACTCTACGGTGGCTTGGACCCCAAGGTCATGGTCCAATTGGCCAAGGAAGGCCAATGCGATGGGTTCCTTATCGACACTCTAACCAAAGATGGGCGGAACCTGTTCGACTTCATCCCCGAGCCCGAGTTGAAGGAAATGGTGTTCCAGGGCAAGCAGGTAGGCCTCAGCACAGCCCTGTCCGGCCACCTTCGCATCGACGACCTGGACGAATTGGCGCGGATCAACCCGGACATCGTGGGTGTACGCGGCGCGGTCTGCGGCGACGGAGACCGGGGCCGGGCCGTAACCTGGGAGAAAGTCGCGGAGTTCAAACGCCAGGTTGACATGCGCAAGAGTGGCGAACTGGAAGTCCACCACGCGCCGGTGACCATCCCCGGCAACGGCTCCGGCAACGGCTGGGTGGTCATCGACGGCAGGGGCAAGAGCTGCGCCGGGGTCATCGCCGCGCTGACCCGCCAGATCGAGTTGGACCACAAGTCCCTGGTGGAAGCCATACTCGCGGACGCCCTGAACATCTATGACGTCATCCTATGGGCCGATCAGGGTGAGCATAGGGTCATTACTCACCGGAAAGACACCGATGGTACGGTCCGCGTACTGATTCAACCCTGACGTGAACACCATTGACATAAAGGGCCACGTATAATATGTTGCATGCAAAATCTACGGGGCGGGGGACTTATGGTTACCGCGATTAACAACGACATGTTCACTGGCGAGGCTATCTCCGACCCATATTCCTATTACGGCAAAATCAGAGACGAGGACCCGGTCTACTGGAACGAGCTCTATGAGCTGTGGGTCGTCACCAAGCATAGTGATCTCGTATGGATGACTCGCCACCACGAGCTTTTCTCGTCGGAGTTCTGGCAGCGGGACAAGCGGTCGCCGTACCCCGAAATCGACGAGTCCGACATGGGCCTCTACCAGTACATGAAGGAGTTCTTCATGGACTGGTTTATCCAGCAGGACCGCCCTGTGCACACTGACCAGCGAATGGTTGTCCACAAATGGTTCAACCCCAAGTCGATGGAGATGTGGCGCCCCATGGTCCAGCAGGTGATCAAGGACATGCTGGATGAGGCTGACCAGAACGGCAAGATGGATGTCATGAAGGACTTCGCCACTCCCCTGCCCCTGTTCATAATTGCCCAGATGATGGGTATGCCCTTCCAAGACCGGAAGTTCATCAGGTCGATGGCAGAGAAGCTACTGTTCATCGGACGCGGGGAAGCCGACCGGATGCAGCCGTTGGTTGATGGAATCGACGAGTTGAAGGATTACCTCTCGCCGATGGTGGCCATGCACATGGACCTGCCCACGGACGAAGACAACCTGTTGTCGGTGCTGGCCAGGGGCGAGAAGAACGGCGTCCTCACTCGAGACGAGGTGGTTGCGGACGCCATACTGCTGCTCTTGGCTGGGCACGAGACCACCATCAACCTGATATGCAACGGCACTCTGGCCTTCATCCAGCACCCAGAGCAATGGGATCTGCTGAAGGAGGACAGCTTTGAGTCACCCAATGCGGTGGTTCGGGCGACGGAGGAATGTCTGCGGTATGACCCACCGGTCAAGTCGATTCAGCGTGTAGCTTCGGAAGACGTCGAGTTTGGCGGGAAGCTCATGAAGGAAGGAGACCGGATTAGGTGGTTCATTTCCAGCGCCAACCGGGACCCGGACAAGCACGAGAATCCGGATGTGTTTGACATAAGCCGCTGGCCCAACACACATGTCGGGTTTGGTTCCGGAATCCACCATTGCTTGGGTGCGACTTTGGCCAGGTTGGAGGCACAGGAAGCCTTCAAGGCACTGTCCGAACGGTACGACAAGATCGAGTTGGATACTGAAGATTTCGAATACCAGCCCAGTATCACCTTCCGGTCTCTGAAAACTCTGCCAGTCTCGTTGTCTTAGGGAGGGAGCCATGGCCAAGCTCCGCATTACGGTAGACCATAATATTTGCGTCGGTAACGCCATGTGCGAAACCTTCGCTCCAAAAGTGTTCGTCCTCAACGAAGACCGTCAATCCGAGGCGGTAGCGCCGGAAGCGGACACTGAGGCGAATATCCTGGAGGCAGCGGAAAACTGCCCCGTCAGCGCCATCACCGTGGTGGATGAAGAAACGGGGGAAACTCTATTCCCTTAGGTCCCGATTCCCGGCGGTGACCGGTTTCCAGTCGATGAGGGCCAGCAACAGTGCCTTTGGCAGGGCGCTTGTGGCTGGCCCCAAATTTGCGAAAACATCCTACCCGGCGCCACTCTCAAGACGTGTCCGCTTGTGCCGGGGGAGGCGGCTGCCAGAGGGTAGTCCAAACCTTTGACAAGCACCGGAGAATCAACATGTCCGGTCCTATTCGCGCCTTGTCGTGGAACGTAAACGGCCTCAGAGCCGCCCATCGGAAGGGTTTCTTGGACTGGTTCGCCTCGGCGGACCCGGACATCTTGTGTCTGCAGGAAGTGAAAGCCCAACCGGACCAGTTGCCAAAGGTCGTCAAAGAAATAGAAGGCTACCATTCCTACTTTTCCATCTCAGAGCGGAAGGGGTATAGCGGGGTGGCCCTTTATTCCAAGACCGAGCCCGACCAGGTGACGTTCGGCTTCGGCATTGAAGAGTTCGACCGGGAAGGAAGGGTGATTATAGCCGACTATCCCGAATACACCGTCTTCACGATCTACTACCCCAATGGCCAGGGTTCCCAGGAGCGGCTGGAGTACAAGATGAGGTTCTACGACTCGTTCCTGGAGATCGTGGAGAGAACGCGAGGTCAGGGCAAGGAGATAGTGGTCTGCGGCGACCTCAACACCGCGCATAGAGAGATCGACTTGGCCCGCCCCGGCCCCAACGAGAAAATCTCCGGCTTCCTGCCAGAAGAGCGCGCGTGGATGGACAAGTTTATCCAGCGGGGCTACGTGGATACCTTCCGAGTTTTCAACCAGGAGCCGGGTAATTATACTTACTGGGACCAGATGAGCAGGGCGCGCGCAAGGAATGTCGGGTGGCGGATCGACTACTTCTTCGTGAGCGAGGGGTTCGCACCCAGGGTCAAGGGAGCGTATATATTGCCGGATGTTATGGGGTCGGACCATTGCCCCGTGGGAATAGACATAGACGGTTAATAAACCTATAGGAGTTAGTTAAATGGCGGGAGCCAAACAGGCCTTTGAGTTCGAATTGACCAACGATCAGATGGCCTTCATCAGGTCGGCCAAGAACCGATTTAACATTCCAGATGAGAGCAAGGTCGTACGGATCGTCGTCGATTACCTGTTAAGCAACCCTGACAGTCACGAGTCGGTATTCACCGAGCCCCGCTGCCTGCGCTGCGACTAAGCTCTTAGGCCCGGCAGGGGTGGGTCTACGCTTCGCAGAGGTGCTTCACCGCCTCTAGCGCCAGGTAGTAGCCGTACACACCGAAACCGTATACCGAGCCCTTGCAGGTCGGCAGCACCTTGGAAATCGTGCCTCGGGAAGTGGGGTTTGAAGCATGGACTTCAATTACCGGGAACCGCACCTGCCCGATAGCTCCCAGAAGCGGGCCCGTGCCAGTGGTGTAGCCGGCGGGGTTGATCAGCGCGGCGTCCACGTCGCCCTCGTGGGCTTCGTACAGAGCGTTAACGACCTCGCCCTCGACGTTGGAGTGAAAGACTTCTACGTCTAGACCCAACCCTTCCGCGAAGCCCCGTATCTGCTCGTTCATCTGCTCCAGGGTTGTCGGACCGAATATCTCCACCTGGGCCTTGCCACGCATGTTCATCCCTGCGCCTTGTATCACCAGTACCTTAGTCATCAGGACCTCTCTTTAGATTCCTCCGGCTATTCCGCCATTAGATGGCGCAAATGCTCCGGTACCTCTGTCGGCTCGGTGGGCGTTTCCACCATGTACCCGGCGAGCATCACGTCTAGCTGGAGCATCAGCAACTTATTCCAGGCAATCGACGCTCGCATCGCAGTCTTGGGGTCATCCAGTTCGTCCAGAAAGAGGTTGGACATCGCTGTCTGGATAAACGACATGGTCCCGAGCATGAACCGGGCCGGAATGGAGCCCAGATGCGCCCGGTGGATGGGCGGGTTGCTATGGACAATTCCAGTGGCCAACGCTCGAATGGGGTAGTCCTGGTCCAGCTTGAAGCCCGCGGAGCCTCGCAGCCAACGTGCCAGGGTGTGTTTTCGGCGGTCAAGACGAGTCTCGTCCACCTCGCCCTTCTGATTGGTGAAGAACCTCCGAGTTTCAGGGTTCTCCAGGAAGTTGTCGTAGACTGTCGCCGTAAGCCATTCGGCGTTTTCCAATACGACCTCGGAAGTGGCTTCCACCAGGTCCTGGTCGGCCTGGTCGTAGCCCACGAACTCGGCCATTTCCCTCAGTCGTCCGGGCCAGTTAAAGACTTGCGGCATAGCGTCCCCGAGTCACCTGGATGGTGTGTCGGCCCTCGCAATGGCGCTTTGGCCCTTGCGCCAGCGTGGCCGCGTCGCTTCCCCGAATATAACCCTTTCGGGATGCAGGGGCAAGCGCGTTTAGCCAGCCCCGGATGACGGTTGCCTCAGGGGTTGCCAAACCAGGGGACCCAGGACCACGGCAGGCAACATGAGAATTAGGCCCGCAGCCAGGTTGGCGCTGATGGCTCCTTGGAGCATATACGCTTCGGCTACCAGTCCCATCTCCAGCGCCCCGAGGGGTGTCCCCACACCGATACAGAAGCTGAGAAGACCCATCATCCGCCCGCGCATGTCCTGTGGCGCGGCGAGCATCGTGATGGCGCTCTGCATGGTGGAGAATCCGGAGTTGCCCAACCCCCCAACGGCCAGCAGGCAGAAGGCCATGGCGTACCACGGAGACCATACGAATATAATCGCGGCAACGATTATGCCGATGGATCCCCCTGCGAAGATGCGGCCGTGATAGCTGATTTGCCTGCGGATGGCCATCAAGCCCGCCCCGGCAAGTTGGCCGAAACCGTCCGACGCCACCAGCAGCCCAACCAGTGTCGCTCCCACCAGTAGATGGTCTCGGCCGATGGCCGGGATGAACTGCTGTATGGGGAACACCAGGGCGTTCATTATGATCGTGATGTAGAGCATTCCGACCAGAGCTGGGGTCCGGACCGCGTAGCGAATTGCCACCCCCAGGCTCCGCATCATCGGTTCCCGTTGCCCCGTTAGCCGGACCGGTGGTATCCGCAGCCGTGTCACGATTGCCAGGTTTGAAACGTGAAGCGCCATGACGACGACGTAAGCCCCTGAGTATCCCACCGTGTCGAGGAGCACCCCCCCCAGTATGGGTCCGACCATCTTACCCGTGGTGTGGCTTATGACGTCCAGCGACAGCGCGTTGACCAGCCGCGCCTCTCCGACCACGTCCAAAATAGCGGTGCGCCTGGACGGGTCCTCGAACGCCCGGCTCGCACCCTGCTGAACGATGGCGCAGTAGACCATCCAGGGAGCTACGATATCGAAGTCGTATGCAAGAAGGGCTAGCACTGTCAGCGAAGTGAGTGTCGTCGCCACCTGGGACACGAACAGCACGCGCTGTCTGTTGACCCGGTCCGCGACGATACCCGAAAACATTGCCAAGGCGGGGCGGGGAAGATTGTTGAAAAAGAGGACAAGGCCGAGATGGAGGTACGAGTCGGTCACCTGCAGGATGAACCAGCTAAGTACAAGGAGTTCCATCCTGCGGGCGAACTCATGCATCGTTCCGACGCACCAGAGGGCGCGGAACTGACCGTGGGCCAAGACAGACGACAGAGGGGACCGGTCTCGAGATTGTGAATGCAACCAGGGCTCCTTGGATTCCCGCCCATCTCCGGGGAAAGGCTGACCCATTCTACTCCTTCTCGAATGGAAAGGTAGAGCTGCACCAGGCGGATTCAGGGCCTTAGGTTTGCACCATCAAAGACCGACAACGCTATTAGTCCCGCTCGTCATCATCAGAACGTGGCGGAGTCGAAGGACACTAGCATGGGGAGGGTAGAGCGCGTTAATCCAGGGAGTCTCTGGCGGCGTATAATATGGTTGATTTGGACCGCACCCGGGACCCTGGGGCCGGGTGCAGCATCCCGCGTCACTCGCGCTACACTCCCGGGACTATCCAGAGCCTTGGACTGGAGGGTATAGGATGCCAGCACGAACCGGGGAGCAGTATTTGGACGGCCTCCGCGCCCGACCCGTTGAGGTATTCCTGCGCGGCGAGAAGGTGCAAGACGTAACGACCTTTCCCGGCCTGGCCAACGGCGCGCGTTCCGTGGCAGGCCTCTACGATATGCAGCACGAGCCAACCCTCCGAGAAGAGATGACCTATTCGTCGCCCTCTACGGGTGACCCCATTGGGCTTTCATTCATCACTCCAAGGACCCGCGGCGAGCTGGCGCAGCGGCGGGTCATGATGTCCCACTGGGCCCAGACCAGCTATGGGATGATGGGGCGTACCCCGGACTTCCTCAACGTCAGCATCATGGCTATGGCCGGCGCGTCAGACTACTTCGCCGGCAATCGTCCCGAGTTCAAAAAGAACATCGTCGACTACTACGAGTACGTGCGGGAAAACGACCTGACCATGACCCATACGCTCGTCAACCTCCAACGCAATCGGCGCCCGGCAGCCGTGAGCCGCCATTTCAGCACCAGTGTCGCCATGGCGGTACAGAAAGAGACCGACGCCGGCCTGGTCATAAGGGGCCCCCGGGTCCTAGCGACGCTGGGGCCACTCTCCGACGAAATCGCCGTGTACCCTGTCCGCAACGCCCAGTTGGCGGGCACCGAGGACGCCTGGCGTTACGCATTCGCCTTTGCGATTCCCTGCGACACGCCCGGCCTCCGGTTCCTCTGTCGGGAGAGTTTCGACATGGGGCGGTCCACATTCGACCATCCCCTCGGCTCCCGTTTCGAAGAGATGGACGCCATCGTTTTCATGGACGACGTGCTTGTCCCCTGGGAACGGGTGTTCCTTTTTGGGGACGTGGAGCTTTCCAACGGTCTGAGTCCGCGGACCAACCAATACAACCACTCCGGCCACCAGGTGGTCACGAAGAATGTGGCCAAATGCGAGTTCGTGTTGGGTGTGGCTACACTGATGGTGAAGACGCTTGGCTCAGAGACCATTCCGCAGATTCAAGCCCTGCTTGCCGAGTTGATAGAAAACCTGGAGATCATGAAGGCCCTTCTCCTGGCGGCGGAAACCCAGGCGGAATTGGACGAATGGGGCGTGATGTGTCCCGCGCTGATCCCTATCACCGTGGCCCGCAACCTCTTTATTCGCATGTATCCCAGGATGGTCGAGATCATCCAACTCCTGGGGTCGAGCAGCCTGATGGCCCTTCCCGCTGAGGTTGACTTCGATGGTCCCTTGGGCGAGGAGATCCAACGTTATCTGGATACCGATACGTCGAGCGCGAGAGACAGGGTGCAACTATTTCACCTGGCCTGGGACCTGGCGTGCAGTGCGTTCGGGTCGAGGCAGGTGCTATACGAGCGGTACTTCCAGGGTGACTGGATGCGGAATGCCAGCATTCTTTGGGACCGTTATGACCCCGAGGAGTTGGTGAAGAAAGTGCAGGACTTTCTGGCGCGGTAACAATCCCGTCCCCTGAGGTGGTTTCACTTACTTTGAGGTTCGGGCTCGGACGCCGCAACGCGGAAACGCAAGCTGTCCTGACCCCAGTAAGCCAGGGAGACTCCCCTTTCAGCGCCGTCTAACCTTCGCCCTACTGCGATGCGTCCCGATCCCCTCGTGCTGAGCCTAGCGCGGGGTAGTCGTAGGATTTCACTACCGGGGCGGCGCTTCGATTCCACTCTGTTCCGCTCGGCGTGAGCGGGTGAAGGGTGCGTTATGGACTCGGCGGGGAGTGGCGGGTGCGTTTGACGATCAGCGGGAGCGGGGGAGGACTGCGGGGGAGGGCTTGGCTGGGCAACCTGGTCGAGACACGAATCCAACAAATAAGCACTCTGGGTAGTAACTGTTCAAACTTGATGTGTCCTTCCTCCTCCCAGCCCGTCATTCCGGGCTTGACCCGGAATCCAGAAACCTTTACAACCAGCAACAGTCACTATCATTGGCATTTCTGGATTCCCGCTTTCGCGGGACCTTTGCGTAACCTTCCGCGACTCCCGCGAGAGCGAGAATCCAGAGTGCGCCCAGATACGGAGGACGCCCTCACCCTAACCCTCTCCCGGAGGAGCCCGTCTCACAAAGTCCGTTGACTGGGTTCACGCTAGGCGGGGCAGACTTATTCTAGCGATTGATGGAGTGCAAAGATTGGAAATACGACGGTAAATAATGCAATAGTAGCGAAAGCCGTCATATAGAAATCAACGACCTCTGGAGTGTCAGACTTCTGAGACAGGCTCGGAGGGAAAGGGGATTATTCAAAGGTCTCCCTTCGCGGGAATGACTGGTTACGGCTGAGGGACATCGTTTGAGAATCATCATGGAGATGACCGATGTGGGATTTAGCCAATCCGCGTCATCGAGTCTGAACGTAAGTGTTCAGAGTTGAGGGGGACCAGTCCTTCGACTCCGCTCCGCTGCGCTCAGGATGAGCGGTTTCGTGTCAATGCGGCCACCAAGTCTGAACAGTTACCCCTGGGTATCGTATAGTTCCATTCTGGGGCCGAATTTGATAAAATAACTTGGGACATTTCTGCTTACGATGTATGTTTATTTTCTGGCAGATTCTGGACCGTCCAGTCCTCTCTCCAGCGGGTAAAGTGCTTTTGGAGGTGGTGCTTTAGTCTCAAGCCAACTTCTATCTTCTACGCGATTCTGTCCTAGAGACTTGCCAGTTTGACCGTTATAGACGACATAAAAAGCCGGTTGGATATTACTGATGTTGTGTCCAAATACGTGACGTTGCAGCGCTCCGGAGCTAACTCCAAGGCGAACTGCCCGTTCCACCAGGAGAAGACACCTTCATTCTACGTGTTTCCTGACCGGCAGAGTTGGCGTTGCTTCGGCGCATGCGCCACCGGAGGGGACGTCTTCTCCTTCGTGATGCGGGCCGAAAACCTAGAATTCAAAGATACGCTGGAACGTCTGGCCCAGCAAGCGGGCGTTGAGTTGCCCAAGAGGCAAGAGCGGGCCGAACAACGCAGCGCCACCGACATTAACGAGGAAACACGGGTCTATTTCCAGCGGCTCCTGGCGTCTGACCGCGGTAAGCCCGCGCGCGACTACCTGGAAAGAAGAGGACTGTCGCAACAGGCAGTCGAGAAGTTCGAGCTGGGTTTGAGCCCCGGCGACGGCCAGTCGTTGCGTAACCACCTGGAGCGGCAGGGATTCTCGCCGCAGCAGATGGACCTGGCCGGGGTCACCAGGACCATGGACAGCCGCCAGCAACGCGACCTGTTCCGGGGTCGGCTCATGTTCCCCATACGAAACGGCCAGGGGGGTCTGGGGGGATTCGGGGCGCGGGCGCTGGACGACTCTCAACCCAAGTACCTGAACTCGCCCAGAAGTCCGGTCTTCGACAAAAGCCGCATTCTGTACGCCCTCCACCTGGCCAAGGACTCGGCCAGACAGCAGGGCGTCGTGATCGTCGAAGGGTACATGGACGCCATCGCCGCCCACGAAAAGGGGTTCACCAACGTGGTGGCCTCTATGGGCACCGCCATCACCGAACATCAGGTGGCGGAAATACGCCGCATCACCGGCGATGTCACCATGGCCCTGGACGCCGATGCCGCCGGGCAGCAGGCGACCCTTCGGAGCTTGGACTCATCCTGGAGGGTCTTTCAATCGCCGGTCGCGGGCCGGGCCAGGGGCTCCACCCTCTTTCAGCGTCCCGAGATGGCCGACTTGAAGATCGCGGTCATGCCGGAGGGGCAAGACCCGGACGACCTGATCCGCCGCTCTCCAGAGGACTGGCGGGAGCTGATAGAACACGGCACGCCGTTGGTGGAATACCTGCTAGGGGCCCTGTCTAGGGAATCCGACCCGTCGACTCCCCAAGGAAAAGCGCACATCGTTGGCGTAGTCCTGCCGTTGATCCAAGCTGTGCCGGAGCCCTTTCAACAGGACCATTACTTTCAAAAATTGGCCGACACGCTAAACATAACTCGCGAAAGCCTGTTGGCTTCGATCGACCGGCCCAGGACCGCCCGCCGCGCCGCCAATTCCGCGCCGACTCAGCGTCGTCCCGCCGCGCCCGGTCTTACCAAGACCCAGGGGGACCCAGTGGAGGAGTACTGCCTTTCACTGCTGCTCCGCCACTCTGAACAACTCGGCGCCGAAACGGACGCGCTTAGACCAGAGTATTTCCGGCGCCTGGAGAACCGGGAGATTCTTAACCAATGGCTGTGGTTTTGCGAGAGGGGAGAATTTCAGCCGGCGAAGTCGTTATCGGAATTCGTTGGGGAAGAGTTGCAGGAGGCGCTCGAGGACCTGTTGCAGAGGGAATACCCTCCGCTGGAACCACATCGGCTCTCCGCGGCCTTCCAGACATGTGTCACCAATCTGGAGGCACGCTATCTGAAGGACTTAAAGGTGGAAGAAGGGATGCGGTTCGCGGAAGCGGCCACCAGCCCTATTGAGGAGTTATACTCAGAGGTTTTAGAGGTCAATCAACGGATCAAGGAGAATCAGGAAGCGCGGGGCTCCGCGCTCAAAGTCCGCACATCTAGAGGTAGATAATGCCGAGACACAGCAATGGCAACCAACTAAACCCGGAAGAATTCCTCGACGTTACCGAGGAGTCTGAAGAACGCAGCAAGCTCCTGGAGATAATCCGGGGCGTGAAGGACCGGCAAGACGACGAGTCCCTGGCCGAAACCAACGGGATCACAGCCGTCGCGGCCCCGTTGGCCTCCGAAACCGCCGATGAGCAATGGGGGGAGACCGGCACGGCCGAAAAGACCGCCGACTCCACCGACAAGACCAACGGTGATGGGGACAGCGAGGATGTTGACTGGGAACCGGAAACCGAGACCACGGAGGTCCTCGACGACCCGGTCCGTATGTATTTGCGGGAAATCGGCCGTGTCCGCCTCCTCACGTCCAAGGATGAACGAGTCCTGGCCCGGAAGATCGAGGGCGGCAAGCATCTGACCGCCCTGCAAAACGAACTAACCGAAATCGAAGGGCGTCCACCGAAACCCTGGGAGCTTACCTGCGCCTTTTTGCAGCGTATGGTGGACTCGATTACTCTGGTCCGCGTCCTGTGCGAGCAACTGGAATTGCCCCAGGATATGACCATGCTCCAGATCTCCGAACATCCCGACCTTAGGGCGGCGATCGATGCCGAAGTGTCCCAGGACCTGCTTGCCAATATGGGGTTCGCCCTTGAGGATGACCCGCTCGAGGTATACCGCCGGGTGGTCTACCTTTCCTTGGACAGTTGGCTCATCCCCACCGAGGCCATCCAGGTGCTCAGGCGCTGCACGATGGATAACCTGGCGGTGACGATTGCAACACCGGAATGCTACGCCAAGATGCAGCAGTTGGACCCGCTATTCCGGGGTTCCTTCAACCGCGTTCATGCCGATAGCGCCAAGTCACAGGCTCACCTGACCGAAGCCAACCTCAGGCTCGTGGTCAGTGTGGCCAAGAAGTACATCGGACGCGGCATGGCCCTCTTGGATATGATCCAGGAAGGCAACATCGGCCTCATCCGCGCCGTGGAGAAGTTCGATTACCGGAAGGGGTACAAGTTCAGCACCTACGCTACCTGGTGGATCCGCCAGGCCATCACCCGGGCCATCGCCGACCAGGCCCGGACGATCCGAATCCCGGTCCACATGGTGGAGACGATCAATAAGTTGATGCGCCAGCATCGCCGTCTGCTCCAGGAGTACGGCCGCGAGCCCACCCCGGAAGAGATCGGCGAGGCGATGGAAATCAGCCCAGAGAAGGTGGAGGAAATCCTGAAGATATCCCAGGAACCCGTCTCTCTGGAGACCCCCATAGGGGAGGAAGAAGACTCCCATTTGGGCGACTTCATTGAGGACCGGAACGCGCCCGCGCCTGCGGACGCCGCCTCGTTCCAACTCCTTAAGGAGCAGGTCGACGAGGTGCTCCACACCTTGACTGACCGGGAAGCCAGGGTGTTGCAACTGCGGTTCGGCCTGCAGGATGGGCGCAGCCGCACCCTGGAAGAGGTTGGCAGAGAGTTCGGAGTGACCAGGGAACGTATCCGCCAGATCGAAGCGAAGGCGCTGCGGAAGCTGCGTCATCCCACGCGCTCCCGCAAACTGAAAGACTTCCTGGAGTAGTACCCTTACGTGCCCGCAAGGGCATGTCTACCGTTTGGCTATAGGATAGATTGAGACGGGTTGCGTCTGGAACAGACGACAAAATCGTAAATCGCCGTGGGCGTTGCGCTTGGTAGCGTCGCGGACGCGATGATATACTCGGCCTCAATCTACCTGGGAGGAGGGATAAGTGGAAGAATGGGCAATACCCAAGTGTCTCAAATGTAACATCGGTCAACTGGTTCCCCTTTCGGACTATGGCGGGCAGGGGGCGGCGGTGCACTACAAAGCATGGGTCTGCATTAACCCGAGTTGCGGTTTCAATATCAAAATCCGCAACGGAGACATCTACCTCAACGAGCCGATCACGCCAGGCGCTAACCACGTTCCCAGGGTCCGGTAGGACCTCACCTTTAGGCTTTTTCGGCTTTCAACTCCCTGCGGTCTCGTCCATTTCTGGAGCTAGGGTGGAAACCCTTCGCCAGTATGGAGCCTATCCCCGCATTGTCGCATTCCGGCTGCGTGCTCCCATCTATACGACAAGGAGGTGATATGGAGGCTGGATACGACTATATGTTGCTCCGTGGTTCGAAGCGTCGACAACCCAATACTTTGACTGGAATATTCCTCGTTATTCTCGGTTCGATGCTAATAACCACGAGCCTCGCCTATCATTCGTATACGGACACGGCCAGGGCCGACCTGGTAAACCTGGAGGCTACCCTTCCAGGAGCGGTCTCCGCCGACCTGGTAAACTTGGAGGCTACCCTTCCGGTAGCGGTCTCCGAGGTCCAAGCGTCCGTACAAGACACCAGTCCAAATCCGGGGCAACAAGTCCTTTCGAGGACAGCTTGGCCCGAACGGACCATCGCTCAACCCGCGCCTCGGGAGAATACACCTGGGGCAGCTAGGTCCAACCCCGTGGAGGCCACTATCAAGATGGCCGAAAAACCGGCCATCGTAAAGACGGGCGCGGACATCACCGTAGTTTCAACCAAGGAGATGTCCACCGTGGTCGAGGGACTCGAGGACGCACTCGCGCCTGTCCTCGCGCCCGTCGAGAAGCAGGCGGACACACCTACATTGCAGCCGGACACACTTGCATTGGTGGAGCCCGGCTCTAGCACCGTGGTTGAAGCCGGATTAGAGGACCTGGCAACCAGCGAGACTGGCCTAAACCCGAACGCGCAGACACTTCCGGTCTTCTGGAGCGACCGACTCTCCTATGAGTCCGCGCCCCAAGAGCTTCAAACGCTGCTAGAAGCATTCACCCCGGTGGGTGCGGAACCGGGTTTCCCCCTCGGCAGCAGGGCGGCGTCGACTCGGCTCGCCATCCCTTCGGTGGAGATCGATGCTCATATCGTAGAGCTGGCCATCGAAGAACTGGGAAGCTGCCGGGCCTATGAGACCCCCGACCGCGCCGCCGGTCACATCCCCGCGACGGCCAACGCGGGAGAAGCGGGCAGCGCCTGGTTCTTCGGCCACACCGAGACTCCGCTTCTGGGCGAAGGGTCCATATTTTTCAACCTGGTGCAAATTCCTGAAATGCTCAAACAGGGCCGCGATGTATTCGTGATCGCGGAGAGTGAAGAAGGCCAATACCTCTATCGGCTAATCTCATCCCAAGTGGTGCATGAGCAGGACATACGGCTATACGATGCGGGAGGCGCAACCATTCACCTGGTATCATGCGTGCCCCGGTTGGTTTACGACCACAGGCTGATCGTCAGCGGGGAGTTGATCGGTCAAGTTTAGGAACATCACTCCCGGCGCATGACCGGGCAAAGTGAGATGGGGACCAAAAAAGATACGCCCCTCCTGTTCGGGAGGGGCGTTGCCATTTGTGCCCTTTTAGCTTGCCGGGCTGACGCCGCCCGCGTCGGTCCGGTGGATGCGCAGCTTGCGTAGACGCCTTCCCAGAACAGATACGACCTCTATCTGGAGGCGGTCAGTGGTCACCACATCTCCAGCGACCGGGATCCTTCCCAGGGCCTGGTAGACGTAACCTCCAACCGTGTCCACATCGGGGCTGTCTATGCGCGCCCCGAATAGCTCTTCCACGTCCTCTGTCGACACGCGGGCGTCCACCAACGCTCCACCTTGTTCCATTGTTTCCAACAACGGCTCCCTATCGCGGGAGACTTCGTCTTCGATCTCCCCAACGATTTCTTCCAGCAGGTCTTCCATCGTTACGAGGCCTTCGGTGCCGCCGTATTCATCCACCACGATGGCCATCTGGACACCACGTTCCTGGAATTCCTCCAACAAGTCATCCAGCCGTTTGCTCTCGGGGATGATGAAGGGATCGTTCATCAAGGACTTCAGCTCTTGCTCGGAGCTGGAGTGCGCCAAGGCGTGAAGGACTTCCCGGGAGTGGATTACGCCGACGATATGGTCGATGGAGTCTTCGTATACCGGGATGCGGCTGTGTCCTTCCCTCACCATCAGGTCGGCTACTTCGGAGAGGGACGAATCGACCTCGGCAGTCATCATGTCCAGCCTGGGGACCATGATCTCATGGGCGGTTGATATGTCCAGGGTCAGGATGGAGCGGAGCATTTGCCGGTCGCGTTGGTCCATGTTGACCAGGTCCGCTTCGGTGATGGCCCGCTCGTCCCCATTGGCCGCGTCGTCCCACGAGCCGTCCCCGGAGCCTTCGGGCCGGACCGTCCCGTTTCCCAGGACCGATGGGACCCCCTCGTTGCTTCGGTTCAAGACACGGGAAAGCGCGAAGAGGATTCTTCGGGAAGAGCCGGAACGCTTGGCGGCTACGATTCCGGTGACGCGGTCGATAATCACGAGAAACAATAAAGATGCGAGGGATACCAGGGAGAGGACCCACCAAGTCGCCGGGGTAACGAGGTTAGTGTACAAAACGCCGGAGATTGCTACCGCGATTACACAGGCGAATTTGCACCAGAGTATCGCCCGCGACACGCGTAGGGGGAACCCGCGGTTCCTGAATTCGTTACCCGCGGGACCGGACGCGTGTTGCGCCAGGCTGAAGAATGCGAAGAGTAGAAGGGACACCGCGAAAACGGCTAATGTCGATAAATAGTCTGTGTCCAATAACCTTCATCCTCCCGGGTTTACAGAGACCTGATCTAAAAAGTATCACCAGGAGGTCAATCGGACTTTGGTCTTTGTTCGCGTATTTTAGCAGGAACGCCAACCGCCAGTCTACCGGGGGGAATGTCCCTGGTTACCACCGATCCCGCCCCTGTGTAAGCGCCGTCACCCACCGAGACCGGGGCGATGAGCATGGTGTCGCAACCGATGAAGGCATCCGCGCCTACGTTCGTGCGGTGTTTGTCCTTGCCATCGTAGTTGCAGGTGATGGTTCCCGCTCCCACATTGACCCGTGCTCCGATGGACGCGTCTCCCACGTAACCGAAATGGCCCATGACCGCGCCAGCGGCTAAACGGCTTTCCTTAACTTCAACGTAGTTTCCGATGTGCACTCCGGATTCCAGGTAAGCGCCGGGGCGGAGATGGCTGAACGGGCCAATATCCACACCATCTTCCATCGTGGACTCTTCCAACATCGAGGCCGTGACACGGCATCCCCGGCCAACCAAGGAGTCCCTTACCACCGAGCCTGGACCGACTTCGCAGTCTTCGCCGATCCGAGTCCGGCCAAGCAGCATCGTATTGGGAAGTACCACCGTGTCTGCCCCGATTGTCACATCCGCATCTATCGAGACCGACTCGGGGTTTCTGATAGTAATCCCCGCGAGCATCCAACGTTCCCGGATGCGGCCGCTCATCACGTTTTCCGCCTGGGCCAGTTGCACACGGTTGTTGACTCCGAGGATATCGGCGGGGTCAGTCAGTTCCCCGGCCATATTCTCTTCCTGTTGTGACGCCATGGCGATGAGGTTGGTCAGGTATTTTTCTCCGGTCGCGCTGATGCCAGCCCGCTCCAGGTTTTCCCACAACCAGGGGGTCCGGAAACAGTAGACACCGCCGTTGACCTCCGCGGGTTGGCGTGAGTTGCGCACTTCTTCGGCGGCCTCCCTGACTTCCAGCACTCGTCCTTCCGCATCCCGCAACACCACGCCAAGGTCCTGGCATTCCGGCATCTGGGCCGTCATCATGCTCACAGCGGCGGAGGCGCGAACATGCGACCCCATCAACCGTTTAACGGACTCCTCTTGGACCAGGGGAGCATCGCAATTCATCACCAAAACATGGTCGGCTTTTCCCTCCAGGGCATCCTGGGCGCGGCCCAGTGCGTCTCCGGTCCCGGCGGCACGGGGCTGGACCGCGTACTCCACATCGTCGCCGAAGAGCCTTCTTACCGCCCCGCAGACTGAGGGTGACACTACGACCACGACCGTCCCGATCCCGAGGCTGCGCATTAAATCCACCGGGTAACGCACCATTTCTTTGCCACAGACCCGGTGCAGGGCCTTGGGTAGCTTGGATTTCATCCTTGCGCCCTGCCCCGCGGCTAAAACGACTCCAGCCCAACCGTCCATGCGTTGACCTCCTGCCGCCCCGGCTTATTCGAGCCAATTATAGCAGCAGTGGCGCATTCACCCCGGCGATGCCCTCGAGCAACCATTTAACCATGCGTCTCCCGGCGGATACGCGTCTCAATCCCTCAGGGCTGGTACAATTGGACGGTCGCCATGCGCACCACAGGTGGACCGGACTCCACGCCTACATAGGAGGGTTTCCCTTGGCAGAGCTATACGAACTTACCGCCGCCGAGGCATCCCGAGGCATAAAAGAGGGGGAAATCACCCCTCGTGATTTAGCCGAATCGCTGCTTGACCGCATCGAGTTCCTGGAACCACGCCTCAAGGCCTGGGTCTATCTGGACCGTGAAGCCATTCTACGGGACGCCGAGCACAAGACCCAGGAGTTGTCCCTGGGAGACTCCGTCGGGCCGCTGCATGGAGTACCCGTGGCGCTGAAAGACATCTACTATACGGCGGGGATCCCAACCACCGCTTGCTCCCGCCTATACGCTGGTTTCGTTCCGGAGCACGACGCCACAACCGTGGCCCTCCTCAAGGACGCGGGAGCCATCGTCATGGGCAAAACTGTAACCACCGAGTTCGCCTGCATGGACCCGTCCCCGACCCTCAACCCCTGGAACCCCGCACACACTCCGGGCGGCTCCAGCAGCGGCTCCGCGGTGAGTGTACCATCCCGCATGTGTCCGGTGGCGCTGGGCTCTCAGACGGTGGGATCGGTCCTGCGTCCCGCCTCTTATAACGGGGTGGTGGGCTTCAAGCCGTCATTCGGCCGCGTGAGCCGCTACGGTGTCATCCCGGTGAGCTGGTCCCTCGACCACGTTGGTTGGATGGCCCGGTCAGTGGAGGACGCCGCGCTGCTTCTGCAGGTCATGGCCGGCCCCGACGCCAACGACCCTCTGGCCTCCCAGCAACCCGTTCCCGACTACCTGGAAGGGCTGGATTCCGCGTCCCCGCCGCGCATCGGGTTAATACGCCAGTTCTTCTACGACCATGCCGATGCGGAAGTCCGGCGGCACACCGACGAGACTGTAGAGAAGCTCAAGCAAGCGGGCGCGTCGGTGGAGGAGGTGGCTTTGCCGGACAGTATCAACACGGCCATCGAAGACCAGCAAGTTGTGATGGCGGTGGAGGGCGCCGCCTTCCATAAGGAAATGTACCAAGCCAGGGGCACCGAATACCAACCGAAACTGCGTGAGATGCTGGGTAGAGGACTGCTGACCAGCAGTTCCACCTACTCCCGGGCACAGGAGAGCCGTCAAAAGTTTGTAGTTGAAATGGCGAGGCTGGCAGAGTCCGTTGACGTTTTGTTGACCCCATCTACTCCTACGCCTGCCCTGGCAGACCTTACCAATACGGGGAACACCATGTTCCAAGGTCCGTGGACCTCCTGCGGGCTGCCCGCTATCACCATTCCCTCTGGCGTTGCGGAATCAGGGCTGCCGATGGGAATACAGATGGCCGCATCACACTTCCAGGAGCAAGGACTCCTGGCTGCGGCCCGGTGGTGCGAGATGGTCCTAAACGTCGAACTGGCTCCGCCGCTGTAATTGGCTAACCATCAACTTCTGATAATTCACACGCGGAATCCCGAGATGAAACTGTGGCCAAAAGGACTATTGACCAGGCAGGCGTAATCTAGAGGAGGAACGTAAAGATGCCAGGAACGATTCCAACCGAAGAGGAAGTCCTTAGCTACTTCGATTCCCTGTCCAACTGGGGACGGTGGGGCGACAGAGAGACGAAAGGCGCTCTGAACCTCATAACTCCCGAGAAAGTCAAAGCCGCCGTCGCAACCGTGCAGGAAGGCACGCGGGTCTCTCTTGCGAGGACCGTCCGGTTCGAGGCAAGTATCGACTCGCCCAACCCGCCGGTACACTTCATGGTTGAGAGCGGAGAGGGTTGGGCCTCCGGCGAGAAGGTCAGCGCCCGCCCCAACGCCGCCGCCACCGACTATTTCGGCATGATCTTCCACGGCACCACCATCACCCACATCGACAGCCTGGCCCACTTTTTCTGGGAGGGTAAGACTTTCAACGGCAACCCGGCTCACCTGGTTTCCACGAGCCTGGGTGCTACAGTCGGTTCCGTCGAAGACGCCAAAGACGGGATCATTACCCGGGGAGTCCTGGTGGATGTGCCCATGGTACGGGGCATCGACTGGGTAGGGCGCGGCGAAGGCGTCATGCCTGAGGACATATTGGCGGCGGAGGAACGCTGCGGTTTCAAGGTTGAGCCGGGCGACGTTCTGCTGGTCCGCACCGGCCAGCTTCACCGCCGCAACGTGGAAGGCCCTGTTGACAGGACAGCAGGTTCCACGGCTTGCCAAGCCGCTTGCTTGCCTCTATTCCACGAGCGGGACATCGCCATGCTGGGCTCCGACACGGGCAACGACGTGGCTCCCCAGGAATACCCCAAGCTGTCCAACCCCATCCACCAGGTTAGCATCGTGGCCATGGGCATCTGGATCCTGGACAACGCCAATCTCGAAGAGTTGGCGGTAGCCTGCCAGGAGCGCAACCGCTGGGAGTTCATGCTGTCCATAGGCCCCCTCGCCCTACACGCCACCACCGGCTCACCCGTGAACCCCATAGCGATTTTCTAACGGAGTCTGTTTCTCTACCGGAAAGAACGGCGCCGGTGGAACACGGCGTCGTCTCTTTTCTAATTCTTAGTCCGGCCCTCAGCTGATCTACCAACCAGAATGAGTTCCCTCAACTCAACCAGGCCCAAATCCTCTTTAATCGTGTCGAGTAAAGGTGATTCTGGATTCTGGAACACAAACTGTGCCAGTTGGCGGAGGACGCCTGACTCCTGCGTGATGATGCCATCCTCTACCCATGAAAGCCTGGAAATCCGGTCTGTCAGAGTGGGATCCCGCCAAAAAATCCTTCCCATCGACTCCAAACCTCTCATCTCCTGAGGGCTCATACCGTCGTCCAACCACACACACGCGAGCATACGGCGAAGCAGCGGGAGGTCGTCGCGGGCAACTTTGGCTAGGATACGGACAAACCAGCGGCCACTCTCGTTGACCTCTCCAACCGCCCACTCCAGTTGAATAAGTTGCCTGCCAAGTTCAGGGTCCTCGATTGCAATTCTGGATAGTGCCACCATGGCCCCTATCTCATGGACCGACAGACCGTCGAGCAGCCACGGATATCGCGTAGTCTGGTGAGCTGGATCTAGGCCAAAGTTTCTGGCGAAGGACTGCCCACCAAGGCCAAACACGGTTTGGGCCATCTCTAAATCGGCTCTGATCAGTTGATAGAGGTCCTCCAAGACGACATGGTCGTTTCGTTGTAATCCGTCAATAACCCAGGCGGAATCTGCCAGTTGCTTCGCCAGCGGTGGGTCATTGGCTGCGATGTAGGCCAATCTTGAGACCACGGTTCTCTCGGTCTCGTCGATTCCGTCTATGACCCAGGCCAACTCGGCGATCCTCCTTCCAAGGTCAGGATCCACCATCCAAAGTTCGAGGGTAGCAGTTTTAGCCAAAGCGTGAGAGACGTCAGGAGGGGAAACGAACCATGGTAGGGTACGGGCGAGTTGTATCAATCCTTCCGAGTAAACCGGGTCAAGTGTTGGCCCTGAGTTAGGTATGTTGGCGGGAATTTCGTATCTGGAAAATCCCGCCGCGCGGTGAGCTTCGAACAGATCATAGAATTCCTCCACTGTAATTTCGAATGCGTGTTGGAACGACTGTTGCCAGGTTGATCCTGCGGGTTTTTCGGCGTAGTAGCTGGTCAATTGCTTCATCCCAACGTGCGCCGCCAACAACTCCATTGCCAGGAACCCGCATCGGTATATGCAGCTGATGGCATCGCGTTCCGACCACTCCGGCCATGCCTCAATTTCCGCTAGAGACCGGTAAATCTCTGCCTGTTTTTCAAGGGAGTATAGGCGTTCATGGCTGTATCGGGTTACGCCTGAGTGAGACAGAGCCATAGCCGTGTAGAACACTGCCATCCCCTCTGCCATCCAGCGCGGTCTCAATTGGTATTCAGCGTATGAGGGCGATAAACTCAATAACCCATGTTCGTAAGCGGAATGAGCGAACTCATGCACCGCCATATCACGGACTCTTTGAAGTGATCTCAATGGTGATTGCTCTGGAGCGTGGAGCCGAAAGAGGATGTATCTCCGACCGGCGTTCGCGTGAGGCGCTGGGCGTTTTGCCAAAAATCCCTGGAAGATTCGATTGTCCAAGAGGGACTGAGCTCCGTATAGGTCGTCGCGATGGTCTCGAAGTCGTGGTGTAGGTACAGTGTGATCTTTTCTTCGATCTCGGGCAGGCCGAGGTGGTGTCCGAAATCGTACATGATCCGGATTCCTTCCTTGACCGCCTCCAATTCTTCCGGGTTCACGCCCTCACCCAGGTCCCATACGACGAAGGGCGGCAGGTCCGGCCCTCCCTTTGCTGTTGCGGACTGGTTAGGGGCTCGAAGATAGGCGCGAGTGGGCGGATCCTCCGGGCGGTCGATCGGGAGCGGGAATTCTGGAAACCCTGCGGCGCGGTGGGCTTCGAACATCGAATAGAAATCTTCAACGGTGATCCCGAAGGCTCTCTTGAACCCTTCTTGCCCGGTGGTGCCGGGCCTCATCCAACCGTAGAATTCCAAGAGCGCCCTCTGACCCGCGTGAGCCGCCAGGAGCTCCACGGCCATCAGAGAGAATTTGTACCCGTTCCCCCTGACCCCTTGAAAGCCCTTGTACGTCTCCATGTCGGCCAATTGGCCTCTGACGTACCTGGCGTGTCTGACAAAGCCCCAGGGCTCGGTGGAGGCCCTTTCTGAATCGTAGGAAAGGAGGCCCGCATGGTATAACGCTTGGAAGTTCAGAAATTCAGCAATCACTTCGGATAGCCAACGTGGCCCGCCTTTGGCGACCTGATCAGAGGCGCCCCCGATGTTAAGCGCAGAAAGGGCGTATTGGTACGTATGAATCGACTCCCCGACACTGGTCCTGACTTTGCCCAGGTTTTCGCGGTCGGAATACCACGGCACCGAAGTATTAATAATGATCCATCCTTCACCGGCAACGGCGAGGCTCCTGCCCTCGGCGAAACTCTACCCTGCTCCTGCTTGGACCAGAGTCCGGCCCGTTTTAGCTTGGAATGCTTCTGCGAGAGCGTCCAGGTCATGGAACATATAGAAGGTGACGGGTTCCTTCATTTCTGGAAGTCCCAGCTTTGATGCGTACTGGTAGGCAATATTGACCCCTTGAATCGAAGCCTTGCGGTCTTCGTCCGATACGTTCGGGCCAACGGTCCACTCCACGTAATCAGGGGACCCTGTATCTGGTGGTGGTGTTGGCGTCGCGGTAGGAATTGGCGCGGGAACGGCGGTTGGCAAGGAAGTTGGGGGCGGTGTCGGCGCAGGAACAGCGGTGGGTGTGGGAGGCGGGGTTGGAGTCATGGTTGGCCTGGGAGTGGGTACGGCGGTTGAGGGTGGGGTCGGGTGCGGACTGGGCAGGAGAGTTAGCGTTGGAATTGGGGAAGGAGGGGCTGTCGCCCTAGGGGATGGCTCGGGAGTGGCTGTCTCGCTAGTGGATTGATCGGGTGTGGCAAGAGCCGTGTTAGTAGGTACCAGTGTGGCAGCCGGGGACCGTGCGGCAATAGTGGTTGGGGCGGTTTGGGACTCGACGGCAGGAGTCTCGCCCGCAGTAGGTTGGGATGGCCCGGTGGAAGCAGGTGTTTGGTCTCCGCCTGTGCAACCCAGGGCGGCTAGCAATGCCAACACCGCTGCAAACGCCAGTGAATTCAGAGGCTTACCGAAAATATTAGCCACAGTCCTGCTGCTCATCTCATCCGTCCCCTTGAGCATCCGATTCCTGTCATATCCTTGGCTCTAAGGAAGGTCATGGTCCAATAATTTCCTACCTTTGCATCCCGCGGGCTAGACTCCGCACCAGACTCCCCATGCGCCCCGAAAGCATCTTCTCTACTGTTATTTGGGCTGCCAATTGCTGGTTGGCCAGCGAGTAGGTGGGGTAGGCGTGAAGCGATTGGGCCATGTCCGATAGCGTTAAGCTGTGGTCTAGTGCGAGGGTCCATTCGTGTATCATCTCGCCCGCGTACGGGGCTACTACGGTGGCACCCAGCAGCTTTCCACCGGCTCGGTGGATTACCTTTAGGAACCCGTCCTCCGACCCGTCTACCACGGCCCGGTCCACCCGGTCCATGAGGAACGTGGCGGCCTGTACCTTGGGTCCATACTTTTCCCGCGCCTGGTTTTCGGTCAAGCCCACATGGGCCACTTCCGGGTCCGTGAATGTGACCGAGGGGACCCGGTCCAGCACGGAACGTTTGTTGAACGGCAGGAAGGCATTGCGCACCGCCATGAAACCCTGGTTAGCGGCGTAGTGGGTAAACTGGTACCCGCCAACGCAGTCACCGGCGGCGTATATGTGCTTCCGCTTGGTCCGCAAATGGGTATTAGTGTTGATTCCGGCCGGAGTGTAAGTTATTCCCGCCTGCTCTAGCCCCAGGCTTTCCAACCGGGGCCTCCGTCCAACGGCCAAGAGCAGGGCGTCCGCCTCCCCAGACTCACCATTGGAGAAGGAAAGTCGGATTTGGTTCCCACTCCGGTGGACCGCTTGTAGCCCCGCACCCAGCTTCAGCTTCGCGCCCTCGGCCCTTAATTGGGTTGCTAACAATTGAGACGCTTCGGGTTCTTCCTGGGGAAGCAATCTATCAGTGGCCTCGATAAGAGTGACCGAGGAACCCAGTCGCAAGAACGCCTGGGCCAACTCGCAACCGACAGGACCGCTCCCAGCCACGGCCAGGTGTTTCGGAAGTTCCGGCAGTCCCCATACCGTTTCGTGGGTCAGGAAGGGCACGTCATGGAGACCGGGAATGGGAGGAATTACAGGGGCTGCGCCGGTGCAAATCAGGACTCGGCGCCCCGTAAATTCCACATCGTCCACCTGGATAGTGCGCGAGTCCAAGAACCGGGCGGTCCCGAATACCAAGTCGATGCCCTCACTGCCAACAGCGCCGGGCGACTCGGCCTCGTAGATCCTCTCTACGATGCCCCGCACCCTTGACATAACCTGGGCGAAGGCGACGTCGGGGGTGTGGTTGCCAAGGCCGAGGCGAGCGGCGGTGCGCATCTCGTGGGCGAATCTGGCAGCCCTTAGCAGCGCCTTGCTGGGAACGCATCCGGTCCAGGTGCAGTCGCCCCCAAGGCGGTCTTTCTCGACCAACGCTACGGAAAGACCAAGTTGGCGGGCGAACCTGGCGGCACTGAGTCCTGCGGCGCCTCCGCCGATTACGATCAGGTCGTAACGGTTTGGCATGTGCCTGGACTCAGCTTCGCTACGCCCAGGTTGAGCGTGTTGCGCAACGCTGGAGTTCGTGGGTCAGGAGTAATCGGGGGGAGAAAGCGATACGCCTAACGCCCGCTCGCACCAACGGGCAACACCGAGCAACCGGCTTTCTTGCAGTGGGGGCGCGCCGAACTGCACCGCCACAGGCAGGCCGGATTCGCTGATCCCCGACGGCAGGACCACGGTGGGCAGTCCGGCGGATGTCCAGGGGACTTGAAACGCCGGGTCTCCGGTGTTGCTCAAGTCCTCGGGGGCCGGAGCGGGGGTGGCCGGTGTCATCACCACGTCGAGACCGGAGAGCATGGCAATCATGTCCCGCCGGAACTGACGGCGCAGCCGCTGCGCCTGTAAATAGTGCACTCCGGGAATTAGCATCCCCATCTCTATGCTGGAACGGATTCTCGGTCCATAGTCGTCGGCGCGGTCACGGAAATTTTCCTCGTGAAACGCGGCGCATTCCACATTACTGACGGTCCGCTGGCAACTATGCGCAGTGTCGAAGCTGTCCGGGAGTCCTACGTCCACGACGACGGCCCCGGCGTTCGCCAACTGTTCGGCCACCGACTCGGTATGCGCCCAAACCTCCGGCGTAGAACGTTCCTGGAAGAATCCCCGCAACAGGCCAATGCGAGGCGGCCTGTCCGCCAGGTTCATCACCTCCAGGTAATTGGGGACCGGCGCGTCAACCGACCCGGGGTCGCGTGGGTCGTAACCCGCCATAACCTGGAGCATCACTGCGGCGTCCTCGATGCTTCGGACCAGAATGCCGACGGTGTCTAAAGACCAGCTCACCGGCACGACCCCGTAGCGGCTCAATCGGCCGTAGGTCGGTTTCAGACCCACGATGCCGTTGTAGGCCGCCGGGCGGCATGTGGAACCGCCAGTCTGCGATCCTAGGGCAGCAGCGCACATCTGGGTTGCCACCGCAACAGATGACCCGCTGCTGGAGCCTCCGGGAGTGTGCGTGGGGTTCCACGGGTTGATGGACGGCGAGGGGTCTCCGCTGGCGAATTCGGTGGTGACCGCCTTGCCTAAGACCACTCCTCCCGCGTCCTTGATCTTCGTGACGACGGTTGCGTCGAAATCCGGCACGAAGTCCGCGTATACCTTGGACCCTGCGGCGGTCTTCATTCCGGCGGTGTAGAAGATGTCCTTCAGACCCACCGGGACACCGTGGATCGGTCCCCTTGGTCCGGATTGGGTCAGTTCCTCTTCCCGCTGCCGCGCCGCGCCCAGCACCTCTTCCCGGTCGATGGTGGCCCAGGCCTGGAGCCCTCCATCAATGGCGTCTATACGTTCCAGCAGCGACCGCGCCAGGTCGGAAGGAGAGAGCTCCCCCTGCTGGATGGCGTCGGCTGCTTCGGCTATTCCGAGTTGGTAGGGTTCTGACATTTGCGCTCCCTGTCCGGGGTTGGATGAGGGCAATGGCTCACGGCGGGGTTATGCGGGGTTATGATAAAACCCTGGCTCGACGTCCCGTTCCGGCAATGGCGTGGATATCTCGTCTAGCTGCCGGGCAGTCTGCTCCAGCGCGGCGGTGATGAGCGCCGCCCGCTCCTCGCCCAACACAGCTTCCGCTCTCACCGTCAGGTCGTGGAGCAGCTCTTCCCTGGTCCTTCGCACAGTCATGTTTGTTATCCTCGCGAGTTATACCATCTGGACTGAGAATCGGTGAGCCAAATTGTAGTTTACCCCTTGGAGCGGGTCAAACGCGCCGAGTTAAAAGCTAGATGTACACCCGCCGCTCAAGGCTGTTATAATCCGACCAACCAGCCCCGTCCACCCTTCGGAGACTGACATGCCCGACGACCTTTCCAGTGTATTGGATTCCGGGGAGCATACCCTTCTGGCATCGGGACAGGGCCGGACGGAGGGCCCGCTTTGGCATCCTGGCGGCTTTTTGACCTTCGTGGACTTGGAGGGCAGCCGGCTGCTCCGCTGGGATACCGATGGCTCCTTGAGTGTGGCCCGCGAGGATACCGGGGAAGGTAACGGCTGTACCCTGGACCGTCAAGGCCGCCTGCTTATGTGCGAGGCCGAGAGAAAGCGCGTCACCCGGCAGGAAGCCGACGGCACTATCACCACCATCGCCGGCTCCTTCGAAGGTAAACCGCTAAACCGCCCTAACGATGTTATCTGCCGCTCGGACGGGACCATCTTCTTCACCGACCCCGACGGCAGGACCCCTCCGGAGGAGAGACTAATCGGCTTTGGAGGAGTGTTTCGGATCAGTCCCGACGGCCAGCTTCATCTGGGCACCGATGGTTGCGAGTACCCGAATGGACTGGCCCTTTCTCCAGACGAGTCCGTGCTGTACGTCGCCATCAGCCGGCTCGATGAACGGTGTTTCGGCGAAGAGGAGCGGGGAGAGGTCTGCACCCACCGGATGATCAGGGCTTTCGATGTGGCCGCAGACGGCTCGTTAAGTAACAACCGAGTCTTCTGTGAGATGTTTTCTGCGGAACCTGGCGTACCCGACGGGATGAAGGTGGACTCCCAGGGCAGGGTCTTCTGCACCGGCTCCGGAGGAGTCTGGGTGATCGACCCATCCGGGGAGCGCGTTGGTATTATTCGCGGACCGGAAGTGCCCAGGAATGTGGCCTTCGGAGGACCCGACCTTTGCACCCTGTTCACCACGCCCGGTGACTCCCTGTATAGCGTGCGGGTTAAGGTCCCCGGTATAAGCGTAGTCTGACGATAAAGCCCGGTGGGCGTTGCGACGCCCCGCCGTTCGTGCAACTTAAAGACCGAATGAGAGGTGTATCCCATGACCACGACACAGACGGTAGGCAATGGCCAGTATACCTACGATGTCGACTTCCATTGGGCCAAGGTCCCCGAAGGTTGGAATATGCCCGCGGCGGCCGTGTATGGTGACTCCAAGGACCGGGTCTATTGCTTCAATCGTGACCCCGGACACCCTGTAATGATCTTCGACCGGGACGGTAATTTCCTCAACGCCTGGGGCGAGGGCCTGTTCCTGTTCCCGCACGCCATCATCCTGGACAAGGAAGACAACGTCTGGCTTGTCGAACGCAACGACTGCCAGATTATGAAATTCACCTCCGACGGGCAACTCTTGATGACCATCGGCCTGAAGGGTTTCCGCTCCGACACGGGAGCGGACAACTCCGACTTTAGCTCCAATGGGTGGAGAGACGTTACCCACGGCGGCGACCCCTTCAACCTCCCCGCGGGTATCGCCATCAACGACGAGGGTGAGATCTTCATAGCCGACGGTTATGCCAACGCCCGGGTCCATAAGTTTGAAGCCAACGGCAGGTATGTCGAGTCCTGGGGAGGCCCCGGAAACGGTCCCGGACAGTTCAACTTGCCCCACGGAGCGTGGATCGACCGGCAGGGCCGCCTTTTGATCGCGGACCGGGAAAACGACCGCGTCCAGGTGTTCAGCCAATCCGGTGAATACATCTCAACGTGGCCGTCCAAGCTCATCGGCCCCGCCGTGATGTACATTGACGAAGACGACATCGCCTACGTCGCAGAGCATAACGGGGGACTGGTCAGCGTTTTGTCCAACGAAGGCGAAATTCTCTCCCAGTGGGGCTCCGAGGTGCACCGGTCATGTCATGGCATCTGGGCCGACTCCCATAAGGACCTTTACGTTGTGGAGCCGTACCCCGGGAGCACCGGACGCACAGTAGTCAAGTTTACTCGTAAGTAAAAGTTATTGATTGGGGCCTGGGCTCTTTGCTATATTGGTAACCTGTTTAAACAACCGTAACCGTGGGGCTGTAGCTCATCTGGGAGAGCGCTTCAATGGCATTGAAGAGGTACGGGGTTCGAGTCCCCGCAGCTCCACCAATCCTAGCCTGGACCGGTCCGATTTGGGGAGAGTGAAGGGGCGGGTCTGGGGGGTGTGGTATGGGAGGTAGGACCGATGGCAATTGAGTCCGAGCGAGAAGGCGGCACTTTAATAGCAAGGGCCGAACACCGGGTGGATGGGGCGAACGCAAGGGCGTTCCAGGACGAACTAGAATCAGTAATTTCGGATAATGATAGGGAGGTAGTCCTGGACCTGCACAAGCTGTTCTACATCAGCAGCGCAGGCCTTCGGGTGATTCTACTGACGGCGAAAGCCATGAAGCGGCAGGAAACGAAGTTCGCCGTGTGTTGCCTCTCGGACCCCGTGCGAGAAGTGTTCCAGATCAGCGGTTTCGATAAGATCATACCTGTCCATCCCACCTTGCCCGAAGCGATGGATGCCCTGAAACGGTAGGTATCTGACCATCTCCTACGCTCCCGCGCCGGACCGTACTACCGTACCGACAATGGATTAATTGGTAGGTGGTGGAGGAATGACCCCACGGCCTCACAAAATTCTTGTAGTGGACGACGAACCTGATATTCAACCCCTGTTCTCTCAACGCATGCGGCGCGATGTCCGCGCTGGCAAGTATGAGCTAATTTTCGCGCAGAATGGCGTCGAAGCCCTGCGGCGATTGAACGACGACCCCAGCATCGACATGGTTGTCACCGATATCAACATGCCCGAGATGGACGGGCTCACCCTCCTCGAACAGATCCCCAGTGTCGACCCCAATATCCGCTCCATCATCATCTCCGCCTATGGCGACATGAAGAATATTCGCACGGCGATGAACCGCGGCGCCTTTGACTTCGTGACCAAGCCTTTGGACTTCGAAGACCTGCAGGTGACCATAGACCGCACGCTGCGCCACCTCGCTGAATGGCGCGAAGCCCTGGCGTCACGCGACAAGTTGATCGCCCTCCAGAACGAGCTCGATATCGCCAGCAACATGCAGCAATCCATTCTGCCCACCCGGTTCCCAGATGGCCCGGATTTTCAGGTGTACGCCAGTATGGAACCCGCCCGCAACGTGGGCGGGGACTTCTACGACGTGGTGCGCTTGGAAGACGGCCGGACCGGTGTGGCGATCGCCGACGTTTCTGACAAGGGTGTGGCGTCAGCCCTTTACATGATGTCCAGCCGCACACTGCTTAAGGGCGCGGCCATTGGCTGTGCTAATCCCGGACAGGTGTTGGAAGAAGTCAACGACCTTCTCCAGGACGATAGCGACACCGGGATGTTCGTCACGGTTTTCTACGCGATTTACGACCCGGCCACGGGGGAATTCACCTATGCCAATGGTGGTCACAACCCTCCGCTGATAGTCCATTCTAACGGAGAATCTACGGTGCTGCCGATGACTGGAGGCGTGGCCTTGGGCGCCGCGCCCGACATCCAATACCAAGAGAACACCGTATCTCTATCGCAAGGTGATACCGCGTTCCTCTACACTGATGGGGTTACGGAAGCCATGAACGGCGCAGGCGCGTTCTTCGGGCTTGAGCGTCTGCAGAAGGCATTCTTTGACGCTCCACCTATAGACTCGAAAGCTGCAACGGATACCGTTTTCGAGGCCGTGCATGCGTTCACTGGCGATACGCCCCAGGCGGATGACATAGCATGTCTGGCGCTCAACCGCCCCGAGACCAACTCTTGACTGAAACGCTAAACTTAACCGTCCTCCCCGACCTGGATGAGCTCGGCCGCATCGCCGCTGAGGTCGAGGCCATGGGCAAGCGGGAAGACTGGTCTCCAAACCTCGTGTTCCGCGCCAACCTCGTCTTGGAAGAACTGTTGGTTAACATCATCAAGTACGGGCAAGGCGATAGCATCAACGACTTCGATATCACGCTCACATCTGAACCGGACCGGTTGACAATCGAAGTCGTCGACGAAGGCAAACCATTTGACCCGGTGAAAGATGCCCCTCCGCCCGTATTGACCGGGTCGTTGGAGGACCGTCCGGTCGGCGGGCTCGGCCTCCACCTGGTCCGCTCCCTGGTCGACGAGCTACGCTACAAGCGGTCGCGTGGGAAGAACCACGTGGCCCTGGTGGCCCGCAGGGACAAATGACCTCTTCGGCCCGCCCGGCCAGGATATCCCGGTCGGGACCCGGCCTCGTCTCGACCTTTTCGGTCGCACTGATCCTGGTAGGGTGTCTTTCCGGCGGGAACGGCTCCCCAGCTCCAATGCCAACCAGCCAGGCCGAGTCCTCATTTACTTCCTCGCAGCCAGGCACAGTTCCTGCCGCAACTTACGTCGTCCCGGAGGGCTCTATACTCTTCGGTCAGTCAGCAGCCTTCAGTGGACCCGCCCAGGAACTTGGCCGGAACATGCGGCTGGGGATTGAAGCGGCTTTCCACGAAGTAAACGAGCACGGCGGAGTGCATGGCCGGGAATTACTACTCACTTATCTCGACGACGCCTATGAGCCGGAAGCCGCCATCGCCAACACTCAACGCCTGATTGAAGCGGAGGGCGTCTTCGCGCTAATCGGAGCGGTCGGGACACCAACTTCCAGGTCCGCGGCTCCGGTGGCCGCCGAGGCGGGTGTGCCATACATCGCGCCTTTTACCGGCGCGGCATTCCTGCGGGACCCCAGTTGGAATAACATCGTCAATCTCAGAGCGTCGTATAACCAGGAGACCGAAGAAATGGTCGCCCGGTTGACCAGTGATCTTGGAATCCGGCGCATAGCTATCATGTACCAGGACGACTCCTTTGGGAGGGCCGGATACATCGGAGTACGCCGGGCGTTGGAACGCCGCCGGATGGAGCCCGTCAGCATCGGCCTGTACCCCCGGAACACCAGGGCGATCAAGACCGCGCTCCTAGACCTCCGCCTCGGGGCTCCGGAAGCCGTGGTCTTGATCGGAACGTACCAACCGGTTGCGGAGCTTGTGTCCTGGGCCCGCCATACTGGTCTCGACCCGGTGTTCGTAACCCTCTCCTTTGTCGGCAGCAACGCCCTCGCGAGGGAGCTGGGACCCGGAGGGGCGGGTGTCGTGGTCACCCAGGTGGTCCCTTTCCCAGGCGGAGATTCGTTCCCTGTGACCAGAAGGTACCGGCAAGCCTTGGCCAATTACGCACCAAACGCGGAGCCCGGTTTCGTATCCTTAGAAGGGTACCTGGCGGGCCGCCTGGTGGTCCATGCACTCCAACTCTGCGGCAAGGACGTCGACAGGGAATGTCTTTTGCGCGTTCTTCGGACCGCCGCGAGGTTCGACATCGACGGATTCCCTCTCGATTATGGCGAAGATGACAATCAGGGGTCCGACCAGGTCTTCCTGACCATCATCGGAGAGGATGGAGGCTACCTACCTTTGCAAACCCTTAGAAGTCTCCAACGCTGAGTTACTACGTGAGAGGAATCCTCCGGAGCCGTTATCGCATCTCGGCCCAGCTCTACGCGGGCATTGGCGGGGCCGTTTTCCTCACCATTGCCGCCAGTGTCGTGGGATGGTTCTCCTTTGACCGTGTGGGGGATGCGCAAACCAGCATCAACGAAGGGACGGTCCCCCAATTGGCGTCTGCCTTTGGCGTAGCCCGCTACGCCGGTGCGCTGGATTCTGCCGGGCCTCGTTTGACAGCGGCCACGACCCGCGATGATTTTGCCGCCATCTTGGCCGAAACCCAAAAAGCGCACAAAGCGTTCGAAGCGGAATTGGCAATACTGGAGCAGACTGGAGGGAACGATGCGCTCTTCCCTGAAATTCGCTCCCATGCCGACACCCTGATCGGAAATATTGACGCCATCACCCAGGACAAGGACGAGCTATTTGCCCTGAATAGCCGCGGCGAATCCTTGCTGGTCGACTTGGCCAGGTTGCGTACCCAGTTAGACCGAATCGTAGTACCGGCGCTTGACGACCAACTTTTCTATACGATGACAGGATACCGGGAAATCGGTGAGAAACCGTCCCCCAGATCGGAGCATTTATCGGAGCCGGAATTGGCGAAGTATCGTCATCTCGCCGAATTACAGACCGATGGAAACATCGCTTCCCAGTTGCTCACCAACGCTTTCAATGTGCCCAACCCATCTTCAGTGGAACCATTGCGGGAGCGGTTCGAAGCCGCGAGCGGGCGAATCGAACGCAGCCTGGCCGGGCTTGAAGGCGCACCCCTGCGGGCCGTGCTCACTCCCGTCTATGAGGACTTGATTCAATTGGGGTTGGATGAAGGCAGCGGTTTTGACCTGATTGCCCAGCAACTGCGGCTCGTCCACCGGCAACGCCAACTCCTCACCCTCAATCGGGACATCGCCGTTGAGTTAGTCGGTGAAGTCGATTCCCTGGTAGCCGCGGCGGAGGTCAGCTCCCGTGATGCAATCGAATCATCCGCACAGGCCATATTTGCGGGGCGGACCTTGCTGTTGGCCATCTGCGGCATTAGCATTGGCGGGGCTCTGTTGATCGCATGGTTCTTCGTCGGCCGGGTGATCCTGCGCCGGCTCCAAATGCTCTCGGACCGGATGCGCGGAATGGCCTCAGGAGATCTTGAATCAAGCGTGGAAGTGGGAGGCAGCGACGAGATAGCCGACATGGCCGCTGCCCTGGAGGTCTTTCGCCGCAACGCCCTGGAAGTGCAGCGGTTGAATCTCGTGGAACAACTGGCCGGGGAGCTGCAGGGCAAGAACTCCGAATTGGAAACGGTCTTGGCGGACCTCAGACGTGCCCAGGACCAGATCGTAATGCGGGAGAAACTCGCCGCCCTGGGTGAGCTTACCGCCGGTGTGGCCCATGAGATCAGAAACCCACTGAATTTCGTTAAGAATTTCTCTGAGGCTTCCGAAGACCTGCTCACTGAATTGAGAGAGACCCTTGAGGAAAGCGCCGGCCAGTTGGAACATGAGAAGCGGGAGTTGGTGCGGGAGATCTCGGGAGAGATCGTGGGCAACCTGGAGCGTATCCGCGTTCATGGCGAACGGGCCGACCGAATCGTGCACGACATGTTATTGATGGGGCGAGACTCAGGGGAGCATCAACCCACCGACTTGAACCGTCTGCTGGAGCAGAACTCCCGGCTCGCGTTCCACAGCGCGCGGGCCTTGGACCCCGAGTTTCAGTTAAACATCCAACAGGAGATGGACCCGGAGGTCGGTGAAATCTCCGTAGTGCCCCAGGACCTGGGCCGTGTTTTCCTAAACATGGTCGCAAACGCTTGTGACGCCACGGCGGAGAAACGGTTGATGGCTCCACCAGGTCCCGCCTATGAGCCAACCCTCTGGCTTGCGACTCGACGGGACGAGGACGGCGTCGAGATTCGGATCAGGGACAATGGCAACGGGATACCACCGGATATCACCGATAAAATTTTCAACCCGTTTTTCACCACCAAACCCACCGACAAGGGTACCGGGTTGGGCCTGGCGATCTCCAACGACGTCGTCCGTCAGCACGGCGGCACAATACGGGTCGACACACAGCACGGGGAATTCACCGAGATGACAATTCGTCTTCCTTCGGAGCCAGTGGTGCCGGAGGACCATGACACCGCCTCCCAACAGGCGGCGGTTGCAGACCAATCATAGACCGGATGGGGGATAAAGAGGCCACTCGGATGGGCCCAAAGACCTTACCTAACCTCGTTACCTGGGGTCCACTATGAAGCGGTCTATGAATTCTGCGTCGGCCCGGACGCGAGGCATCCGGGCCATCGACAGGGACTGGGGCAGCACTATCCCGCCGGAGAACACGAGCTTCATCGCGTCTTCCACCGTGAGATCGGTCTCCATCAAGTCGTCTTCCATAACGAACGCCAGATTTCCCGATGTGGGGTTCGGTACCGTCGGAATGTAAACCACAACCAACGACTGGGGCTCGTCCGCGTCATCCGCGTCTCTCTTTTCCCGGTAAGCGCGGCCAGTCACGAAACCAACAGCCACCATCCCTTCCCTAGGCCATTCCAGGAACACTGCGCGGGTGAACCGGAACTGGGACGTCATTGATTGAGTGGCTTGCTGGGTTACTCCGTATATGGTCTTGACCAAAGGGATCCGTTCCAAGACCGCGTTCTTCCATGTCATCACGGTCCTGCCGAAACTCGTAGAAATCAGCAACCCTACGAGATAGAAAACAACTATGCCGACGACTATGCCGATTCCGGGGAAGTCCCAGGGCCGCCCGGCCACGAAGGTAAGGGGTCTAATGAATTGGTCGGCCCAGCGGATGATGAACAAGAGCACCACAGCCGAGACCAGCAGCGGCACCAGCTCGATTAGCCCGCCAAGTGTCTTGCCCTGAACGTGTCCCTCAAATCGTTGGAAAACGTTCAGGTTTGATACTCTAGTACTTGATGAGTCAGGTCCCCGGTTATTTCCGTTCGCCATCGCCCCGTTCCCGCGTAAGATTTTAGCCCTGGTCCAAGCCGGCCGACTGGGTACATCGTAGGACCCAACGAGTATCCTTTCAATATCGGTGGAAAGGAAATTCTTCTAAGCATTCGATTGGGGAGTCTCGGGCCGGGAAGTTTCTGTGTCTCTAAATATTTTGACTCATTGACTAGTGGCGGGGGCTGCCGGTATCATAACCGCCCGTCGGCTCGGCGGGCTATTCCGGCGGCGGGACCGAGACCGAAATACCAAGGAGGGACACTGTGGCGCATTGGAACATCCACCCACGGATTTCCCTAATCCTCGCAATAATGGCGTTAGCGGTGTCTATCGCCGCATGCGCCGAACAGGGCGGGTCCTATTGGAGCGGCCCCAAAACCTGGGAACCCGTCGACGTGACCACACTCGAGCGCGTCAAGCAACCGCTGCTTCCTCCACCTTTCTTGCCCGTACACGAGCAGGTGGCTACCGGCGGACCTAAAGTCGTGGAGGTCCGGATGGTGGTGGAAGAAAAGCAAATCGAAGTAGCGCCGGGTGTGTCGATCTGGGCGTTCACCTTTGAAGGCCGCGTGCCAGGTCCGATGATTATGGTCCATGAAGGGGACTACGTCGAATTGACCTTGGTCAACCCCGCAAGCAATGAATTGGTCCACAACGTCGATTTTCATGCCTCTATCGGCGCCCTTGGCGGAGGCGGTCTGACGCTAGTCTCTCCTGGTCAAGAGGTGATGTTGCGGTTTCGGGCTATCAAGCCGGGGGTGTTCGTTTATCATTGCGCGCCCGGTGGAAACATGGTGCCCTGGCACGTTACTCATGGGATGAATGGGGCGATCATGGTATTGCCTCGCGAGGGGTTGAAAGACCCCTTGGGGAACCCGATCACCTACGACCGCGCCTACTACATCGGGGAGCAGGATTACTACATCCCTCGGGATGATGACGGGGAATTCAAGCAATACGACTCTCCAAATGCGTCTTTCGCGGATGACCTCGCCGCCATGGCCACCCTGTCTCCATCCCACATAGTTTTCAATGGGTCTATGGGCGCGCTACAGGGTGATGGTGAGCTCAAAGCCAACGTCGGCGAAAACGTTCTCATCGTACACGCCCAGGCCAATCGCCAATCTTACCCTCATCTCATCGGCGGCCATGGCGATTACGTGTGGGAACGGGGAGGGTTCAATAACCCCCCCAAGCTCGACTTGGAGACCTGGGCTATAGCGGCCGGTTCTGCCGCCGCGTCAATCCATACCATCCGGCAACCGGGAACCTACGTTTACTTGTCCCACAACCTCATCGAGGCTTTCATCTACGACGCGAAAGCGATACTCCAAGCCGAGGGGGAATGGGACAACAACCTCATGGAGCAGGTCAAGGAACCGAGCACAATCCAATAGTAGCGGCAACCCAGCCTTATTCCGCTCTCCAGACGCTGTGTCGGAGGGCGGAATTCCTCGCCTGCCAGGCCAAGCCGTAGCGGGTTGCGGTTTCGGACGATTTTAGGGTCACCACTATTGAATAATGCTCCCCGACCTCCAGACCGCCGGGCACATAGATGTGTTCGATGTTGTTGCCAGGGTCATCGCTGCGGCTGATCACTTGATTGTCGCCTTCCAGCAACTCCACCTTGAAGTTAGCCAAATGCGGTGTAAGGTCGCCTTCTGGGCCCACCTGGATATCTCTGTTCCACGTCAGGACCAACGAGAAGGCATCGTTGGCCTTGGCCGCTTGAAAGGCATAGGTAACCGTCTGTTCGGGTACCAGTTCCTGGGTATTCCAGCCTGCGACTTCGGACCGTTGCCCTCCAGCAGAACGGCCGGAAATTAATATCTCGAAACTGTTTCGATAGTTGAACAGACCAACGCCGTATCGCGGGTCGAGGGGAGCCGTCCCGGAGCTTGACCATTGCCATTGTTCCGCTCTGGAAGGGAGCGCGTTGCAAGATCCCTCGGTTTCGGCGATTGACTCCGGGCAAAGGTAGTCTTTGCCCGCACCGGCCAGCAGGATGGCCTTCATGGTCTGCATGTGGGTAGCCCCGGACAGCAGGGGTTCAGCGTGGGCCAATCCAAGCAGCGCCGATGCGGCGGCGGCCAATGTAGGTACAGACCAACTGCTGGCCTCGGACAGGTTGCTGGCGGACACCACTATGTCCGGTTTGAATCTGGGCCCGTTCTCGTTGTCGATTGATGACTGGGCGGCGTATGTGTAATTGTAGCTCTTTTTCCCCGCAACGATGGAGTTGTAGTAATTCCCGGAAAGCGGGGGTTTTCGTGGCCGGCGTAGTTTCCGGCTGGGGCGAGATGGCGATGATGTTGAACTTCGAGAACACCCAGTCACCCAATCTGAGCCCCGCAACTTGGTCGGACTCATAGTCCCCTGTCCGCTGTAAGCTCGTTGGATGCGCATGGGCCATCGACCAAACATGAGGCGCCCCGAGATTGCCGAAAATGGAGGTCTCGAACGTGTCCGCATTCTGAGGGGTCAGGATGAACTCATCTAGCCGGGTTGCAAGCTCCGAACTGGTCATGGCGTACTTTTGAGGACTGGTTTGGCAGCCTCGATAAAATGATCGCAGGCGCTCAGTGATTTCGCAGTCATACAGCATACTGGCGACGGTGTCCGCGTGGTTGGAATTACCCTCTCCTTTTCCCAACCTGGTTACGTCCCCTCGTCCCGGAAAGCCTTGCTCTGTCTGGAGAATCCTCAGATTGGCGGAGCCCGTCAAAACTCCGTGCGCCAAGAGCTTGTACACATCGACCGCGGCCGAGCCAATCATATACGCCTCGAACCGGTCGTCGAATTCGGAGTATCTGGGGTCCGGGTGCCGCACCCCCCAGAAGCTGTCAACAGCCTCCCGGGTGATCTCCGGGTACTGGCTTACATCGAAAACGAAAGGCTGGTAAATCGACCATCCCTGGCTGGACACACTACCAACTTCCTCCCCCCCGGTGTCCAAGGCGCGAATTGACAGGTAATAGTCCCGGTTCGGTTGCAAGTTGAGTCTCACGCCGTCGTTGCCATCTTGGACCGTATAAGACGAAACCGCGCCGACACTAATCCAGTCCAACAGGTCGATTGCGCCCATAGAAGCGCCGATAGCGACTTCGTAACTCGATATATCGCTTGGAGTATTCGTACTCCAGGCGGAAGTAGGTCCGCTGGTGAGGGTCGGGTCCCCTGACAATTCCAGCGATAACCGTATCGGCTTATTGTCGGGAGTTTCAGCGGCTACAGTTGGAGCCACTGATGTTGGAGTCGGCGTGATTGTCTCTTCGGCGCTGGAGGTCGGCTCAAGCGTCGACTTTGGACTAGCTTTGGTAGTGTCTAGTTCGGGGGTCGCAGTGGGAGTCTTAGGAGTTGCGTCTGGTTGTCTGTTGGGCGGTGTTTCTGACCCTACAGTCGAGGGTTGCGATGGCGCATCCTGGCTGGAAGGGTCCGCGGCCCCGGACCCTTCGCTGGGAGCGCTGGAGGTGGCTGCGGGTCCTCCACCCGATCCGATTGGAGACAATGTTCCGGTTGGCGCATCGCTGTTACACGCTGAAAGCAGTAGCGCAACGGCGAACGAAGTAGCGAGCAGAACGGCTCTGACGCAGGGTGCAAGTGTGAAGGAGGGCAAAACTATCTCCAATCGCGGCTACTCTACAAATCTGGAATACGCCATGTGGGGCCGCGCACTCTACCATACGGTTATGTCTCGCGCCGGGATTCGTGGAGGTGCATGTGCCCCAGTGGGGAAGCGGAAACACGGGAAAGTATTGGCGAAGGGTGTGGGTGGGTCTGCGAGACCATAGCATCCAATTGGGTCGGTCCGCAGCCTATGCCGTGGCCGACTCGCCTTTCCTGTCACCCAGGGATCAGTGGCAAGCCCAGCTTCGCTATTCTAGGGCGGAGCCAGAGCCCTGGGGGAGCTGTGCGAGTCTTCCCGTTCTACCCAGGCGAGAGCGAACTTTGGTCCACGCCAACACGACAATGAATAGCGCCGCCGACAGGAGCACGACGCTAGGACCGGAGGAGACATCGACAAAGTAGCTAATGTAGATACCCACCACGGCGCAGACCAGCCCGATGCCGGTGGAAAGCAACGTCATCCGCCGGAAACTGCTGGTGAGCAGGCGGGCAACTATGGGGGGAATCACCACTGCGGCGGCTATCATTGTCACCCCCAAAACCTGCATAGACACCACTATAGTGGCGGCCAACATTAGGGAAAACAGGGTGTCCACCCAACCGGTAGGCACACCGTAAAACTGGGCAACTTCGGCGTCGAACGTCGCAAAGAGGAACAACTTGTAGGCCAGAAAGAATATGGCGGTGACGATGAGACCCACCACGGCGATGGCGATAAGCTCTGTGCCGTCAACCGCCAGAATGCTACCCCAAAGAAATGCCTCGAAGTCCCCGGTAAAGCTCTTAAATCGGCTGATGATCGCAATCCCAAGGGCAAAGCTGGCGGTGGTGACAATACCGATAGCCGCGTCTGCGCCTATCGGATTTTTCCGTGTCGTCCATCCGATAAGCAGGGCTGACAGGAAACCCCATGCGGTTGCGCCGACAAAGAAGTTGATTGACATAACCCAGCTAACCACCGCGCCCCCGAAGATCGCGTGGGACAGCCCGTGCCCGATGTAGGACATTCCACGAAGCACGATGTAGACGCCCATGAGGCCGCAAAGGGCCCCAACCAGTCCGGCTGAGATTATCGCCCGGACGAAAAATCCGAATTCAAACGGTTCGAGCAGGGTTAAGCCTCGTCCGCAACTACAGGCTCGGCATGGTGGTGATGGTGCTCTCCTACACGCTCCGTTGAATCGTGGATGTGGGCGACCACTGGGGCGTCATGGCTGTCGTCCCTTACGGTGGCCACCGCGTCGGCCTCCGCCGTCTCCGCCATCCAGGAGTGCGCGCTCTCGGCTACGAGTGTCATACCCCGGTACTGGATCACCGGCATTTCCGCTCCATACACTTCCTGGAGGATATGCGGCGTGATGACCAGATGGGGTGGGCCATCGGCGACAATCGTTCCGTTCAAGCACACGATCCGGGGAAGGTGGACCGCGACCGCGTTAATCTCATGGGTTGTCAGAATGATGGTGACTCCGGCGTGGTTTAGGTCATGTAGGAGGTGCATCACGTGGTCACGGGTCTTGATGTCCACGCCTGACGTAGGCTCGTCTAACAACAATAGCTCGGGGTTGCTCACCAGGGCCCGGGCCAGGAACACGCGCTGCTGTTGGCCCCCCGATAGTTCGCGGATGTGCCTATTGGCCAGCCCAGCGATACCCAAGCGCTCCATCATTTCCAGGGCTAGGTCCCGTTCCTGGCGGCGGAACCACGGGAATAACACGTTGGACATGGTGCGTCCCATCATCACCGCTTCTTCCACCGTGACGGGGAAGTTCCAGTCAATCGTTTCGAGCTGGGGCACGTACCCCGCCCGGCTGCGCCGCCGCTTGGGAGCTTGGTCGTGTATCCGTACTTCGCCGGACAAAACGTCCGCCGCGCCCAAGACCGTTCGCAGCAGGGTCGTTTTGCCTGAGCCGCTGGGGCCCAACAACGCGACGAAGTCACCAGGCAGGATTCTAAGGTTCAGGTCGTTGACTACGGGTACGCCGTTGTATCCGGCGCTCACATGGCGCAACTCGACGATGGGTTGAGAGTCTGGGTCGGGCCTATGTAGGTGCTCTAGACCGGGTGGGTGCAGCATAATCGGTACTCGCGCCGGCCCGCCGAGACCATCCCTCAGCAGGACCGGGACTTATTTGAGGGTGTGGTTATTGTGGGTAAATCGCCCGTGACTCACCCTCGAAGACCGGCCCGGTGTCGAAACCCGCAACTGCGGAAGCGTCACCTCTCAAAGCCGGTATCATGATCTCCAGATTGGATACCTGTAGTCCCAGGTAGCTGTGCCGTGGGTCTCCAACGACTCCGGGCAAATCGTCGTCGCTTAGTTGATCGATGAACGCGGCTCCCGATTCCTGGGCGATCCGTTCCATCTCGTCACTGGGGAACACTTCAGAACCAAACACCGCGGGAATTTTTTCCGTCCTGATCTGTTTTATCAGGTCTATCACGTCCCGGACGGAAGGTTCGGAGAAATCCGAAGGTTGCACCGCGCCGACGATGGTCATGCCATAGCGAAGGGCGAAGTAGGCCCAAGAATCATGGTAGGTTAGCAGTTTTCGGTCCCCAGAGGGCACGCTCTCAACCATGATTTTGATGGCCTCGTCTAGCTCGTTTATCCTCCCCTCGAAGGCCGCGTAATTCTTCGCGTAGTAGTCGGCGTTGCCTGGCTCACGAGCGGACAACTCTTCCTTCACGATCTCGGCGTATTTCAGCGCAAGAATCGGGTCAGGCCATAGGTGTGGGTTGGGATGCCCCCTTTCCTCCGGAAAAGAGAAGTCGAACTGCCACTCCTCCTTGCTGATAGCCCGGTCGCCCAGGCTAACTATGGACGCTCCCGGTTTCAGGTTTGCTTCCGCCATCTCCTTGGTTGGCTCTTCCAGAGACAGTCCGTTCAAGAACACCAGGTCGGCCTTGGAAAGAATGGCAGCCAGGGATGGGACTGGCTCGAATGTATGGGAATTGACCCCCTCGGGTACGATCCCTCGCAAGTTGATCCGGTCTCCACCGATGTTCTCGACAATGCTTGTGATGGGCGATACGGTCGATACGACCATCAATAAAGTTGGCGCGTCCTGGCGGTCCCCTGTACCGGCTGATTCCGCGACTGGAACCTCCCCACCACGGGCGCACGCGCTTGCGAATACCAGCAATATGACCGGCAGTATGAGGAACGGCGCGAGACTTGGCAGCTCAACGGTCCGGTAGAATTGGGCCGCTGTTCTACCTAAGCGGCCTGTTGACATGTGACGCATGTTCCCCCGACTGTGAAATTCTCCAAGTCGGGAACAAACCCGAACTCCTCTTCTAGACGTTGGCTGAACCCGGCCAGGTAGTCGGGACTCAGCGTGTACACCTGGTCACACGACGAGCAGACCATGTGGTGGTGAGGATTGTGTTGGTCGGTCAACTCAAAGTGGAGTTTGTGGCCGATCAATACCTCGGTCACCACGCCGGCGCGTTTCAGCGTCTGTAAGGTCCGGTACACCGTGGCCAGGTCCACGTAGGGGTGTTGCTCCTTCGCCAGACTCCATACCAGGTCGACCCCGATGTGACCCGGATGCCCGGCAACGATGTCGAGTACCGTCAACCTCTGGGGTGTCATACGGTAACCCTGAGACCGCAACCTATCGACGGCAGTTTCGTGGCCCGACATTTCCATCCTTTGTTGTTGCAATCATTTGCCGATGCTTAGAATAGCACAACAGCGCGGGTTGTCAATCTGCGAGGCTTTGCGTCATTGGCTAATGGCTAGTGGTTAGTGGCCCAGCCGGCCGCCATGACTCGCTGACCACCGAGCATCGGCCACTGAAAACCGGCCACTAGCCACCGAGCGCTAAACCGGGTTCGCTACGGCCGTTTGCGCGTGCAACTTGGGTGGGGTGGCCAGCAGCACCAGGAGGCCCCCGAGCGTAGCCGCGGCGGTGAAGACCTGCAGCGCCAGATGGTAGTTTCCCGTGTGGTCGAACAAGAAACCAGAGGTAACAGGGCCCAACGCCTGTCCGCCGATTTGGGCCGACATCGTGATCCCCCGTATCGAGCCGAGATGCCGCCTGCCGTAGTAATCAGCCCAAGCTAGCCTCACCAGCAGGTGCAGACCTCCTACTCCCAGCCCAACCGCCGCCGCCGATCCCAGCGCGGCCGCCGGTGTATCGCTGTACGAAGTGGCCTGGGACGCGAGCGCCAGGACAAATGCCGCCGCCGCCAAAAGGAAACGCAGGGGAATCCGCCGGGAGAGAGTGGACCAAAAAATGCCCGCCACGATCTGAGCCAATGCGAACCCACTGGCGGTAAGCGCCGCGTAGTAGGGCAGTATTCCCTGTTCGATGTAGTGTGGTACCTGGTGGAGGCTAACCCCCGCTTGCACCATGAACCCTGCCCCGGAAAACACGGCCAGTATCCACAACGCGCGTGTCCTCAGGGCTTGGCTCACGGTGAAGTCGGACTCGGCCTCTGGTTGGGATGTACCCGGACTGCTTTCTCCGGTGTCAGGTTGGACGTCTCGCTTATCCTTGGGAAGCGGGTCGGGCTCAATGCCCATGTCCTCCGGGCGGCGCGCGATGAAGATAAGCGGCGGGACAATTCCAACGCAGAATGAGAGCATACCCAAGGCAAGCCAAGCGGTCTTCCAGTCCCATCCCGTTATGAGGAACTGGGCTACCAGCGGCATGATGGTGAGTCCCAATCCCTTGGCAGCCCCGTCAACCGCCAGGCTCAAGGGGCGTCTTCGGATGAACCAATTGCTCAAGGCCGTTGGAATTCCAAGTTCCAATGGCCCGGTGAAGATCATTCGCCCCGGCACGTACAGTGCATAGAAGGCCAACGGGCTCGTGACCATCGCCAACAGGACGGAGAGCGCTCCGGTCAAAAACGACGAAACCGCAAGCAAAGTTCCCGCTCCATACCGGTCGACCCACCGCCCGATGAACGGAGATATTACCACCGCGCATAAACCACCCAGACTCACCGCGCCTGAGAAAAGCCCCCTGGACCACCCCAGTTCCTCGGTCATGGGCACGACGAAGACGGAGAGAACAGCCACGGTCATAACTGTCCGTGAAGAGAGGCTGATAGCCACCGTGTTGGCGATGATGACCCAGCCGTAATAAAAGGGCAGCGACTCGGCCAGTCTGGACCGCCAGTGGGAAACCCTCAAATTAGTTCACACCTTGATGAGAAGCTGGAGAGCCAGGCCAACCGGAATTATAGCCGAACCATCCCCCGTGTGACCGGTCAACATGCTACGGAGCCCGCCCCGGCGGGTAACCGTTCAGACTTGATGTGTCCTTCCTATCCCCAGCCCGTCATTCCGGGCTTGACCCGGAATCCAGAAACCTTTACAACAAGTAACGGTCACTATCATGGGCATTTCTGGATTCCCGCCTTCGGAGACCTTTGTATAATCCCCTCTCCCTCCGGGAGAGGGTTAGGGTGAGGGCGTCCTCCGTATCTGGGCGCACTCTGGATTCTCGCTTTCGCGGGAGTCGCGGAAGGTTACGCAAAGGTCTCCCTTCGCGGGAACGACTGGTTGCGGCTGAGGGACACCGGTTGAGGCTCATCATGGAGATGGGCGATGTGGGATTCAGCCAATCCGCGTCATCGAGTCTGAACAGTTACCCCGGAGGGTCTCAGTAGCTGGAGGGTAGCGGGTATGCGATAATGGGCCATCCTTTGGAATAGGAACCAGATTCCCCGGGAGGGAAACGTGAGGCTCGAAGGAAAAGTAGCCTTGATTAGCGGAGGCGCCAGGGGTCAAGGCGCTGTGGAGGCCAAACTCTTCGCCCAGGAAGGCGCGAAAGTTGTCATCGGGGATATTTTGGACGCCGAAGGCCAACAGGTTGAAGCTGAGATCAATGAGACCGGCGGCGAGTGCGTCTACGTCCACCTGGACGTGACTTCGGAAGAAGAATGGGGGCACGCCATCGGTGAAGCCGTTTCCCGTTTCGGCAAGCTGGATGTTCTGGTCAATAACGCGGGGATCTTCCCGCCAGCGTCCATTGAAGACACCACTGAAGAACTCTGGGACCGAATTATGGATATCAACGGCAAGGGGGTCTTTCTCGGCACCAAGCTGGCGATACCCGAAATGCGGAAGGCCGGCGGTGGGTCGATTATCAACATCTCTTCCGTGGCGGGTCTCAGAGCTTCAGCCGGCGCGGCGGCCTACGGGGCTTCCAAGGGCGCGGTCCGCCTCCTGACAAAGTCCACAGCCATCCAATATGCCGGGGACAATATCCGGGCCAACTCGGTGCATCCTGGAGTAATAGAGACTGAAATGACTCTACCTAATCTCTTGATCGACGAGGATTCCCGGCGGAGGAGCGCGGATAGAGTCCCCTTGGGACGCATCGGTCAGCCGGAGGACGTCGCCTGGGGAGTCCTGTTCCTCGCCTCGGACGAGTCTTCGTTTATGACCGGAAGCGAACTGGTCATCGACGGGGGTAGGACGGCCCGGTAGGGCTTTGGTCCTCACCCATCCCCTCTCCTGCTGAATAGGATTTTCCAAGACTAACCTGAGAGGTGCAACCATGCGTCAGAGCGCGGTAAGTTTCGAGGCCAGTGGCCTAACCCTAGAGGGCGTCGTCGCCGTCCCGGACAACGTTGCGGCCCCCGTCCCCGGAGTGGTAATCTGCCATCCCAGCCCGCTGAACGGCGGGAACATGGACAACAACGTGGTGATCGCGGTCTCATTCGCCCTGGCGGAGGCCGGTTTTGCCACCATTAGGTTCAACTTCCGTGGTGTTGGGAACAGCCAGGGGGAGCACAGCCGGGGTGAGAATGAACACCAGGAAGCCCTGGCCGCGATGGACCTGCTTCGAAATTGGCAGGGCGTCGACGGAAACAGGATGGGGTTGGCAGGCTACTCATTCGGCACGGGCATCATCCTCGGAAGCGCCGATCTCCAGGCGGAAGCCTCAGTGTACGCCCTGGTGTCGCCCGGCATCGCTAGATTGGAGAACTCTCCCCTTCAGACTACCGAACATCCTGTGTTCATCATCTCCGGAGACCGGGACCGTCTTATCGAAGCCCCTAACGTCGACGAAGTTATGAAGTCCTTCAGCCGCCCCGTCACCCTTGAGTTCGTACCCGGCGTGGACCACTTCTGGGTAGGGCGCGAGTCGGGATTAGGTGAGCGAGTGGCCCAGTTCTTCACCGAGCACCTGGTCAAGAGTCCCGCCGGGGTCCCTCAAGACTCATAGCGAGGAGGCGTCATGGCGGGTCCATCGGACATCGCGTCCACCGTCGCCAACACCAGGGAATACTACGACGGTCCAGCCGACGAAATTTACCGGCTGATCTGGGGTGACAACCTTCACCTCGGTGTTCCGTGCAATCCCGAGTGTCCCCACCCCGAGGCGATGGAGCATACCAACGAGATCATGTCCGGGTTTGCCAACCTGGGGCCGGATACCAGAGTATTGGACCTGGGCTGCGGTTACGGCTCTACCGCCCGGTACTTGGCCCGGTCGTATGGTTGCACAGTCACCGGCATTAACATAAGCGAGAAGGAACTGGAGCTTGCCAGGCTACGGGTTGCCGAAGCCGGCCTGGAGCATCTGCTTAGCTTCGAGCAAGGCGACTTCCATAGCCTACTGTACGAGAACGAGTCGTTCGACGTAGTGTGGAGCCAGGAGGCGTTCCTCCACGGCGCGGATAAGTCCCTTATAATCTCCGAGGCCCGGAGAGTCTTGAAAAGCGGGGGAACGCTCATCTTCACTGACATCGTCGTGAGGTCCGAAACGCCAGCATCCGATCGAGAGAGGATCTACGACAGAATTAGTTCGCCGGAGATGTGGGACTCCGAGGACTACCGCCGGTGCCTGGTCGACCAAGGGTTCACTATCCAGGAGGAAGAAGACTGGTCAGTCCACGTAGCCCGTTCCTACTCCTGGGTCAGAAATGCTGTGCTGGAAAACCAGGAGGAGTTGTTGAGGCGCATCGAAAGCGCCACCATTAACCGGACCCTGGACGGGCTCGGCTTCTGGGTCGAGGCGGCGAACGACGGCAAGATCGGCTGGGCGCTGTTCCTGGCCGCAAAGTAAAGTTAGGAGGGTTCCTGTGACTAGACCCGAGCGACCTGAGTCCCGCTCCCAGATATTCCAGCGGGAGTACACTGAGGAGTTCGTCGACCGCTGGGACGAGCTGATCGACTGGGACAGCCGCCGAGCATCGGAAGGCGGGTTCTTCCAACGGCTTCTAGCCGATTACGGTGTCCACAGCGTATTGGACATAGCCTGTGGCACGGGTTTCCACACGATTACCCTGAGCCAGAGCGGTTTCGATGTCATTGGCTCTGACGGGTCCGCTCGAATGGTGGCGAAGTCCCGGGAGAATGCCCAGAGACTCGGTCTCGAGACCATTCCGTTTGTCGAAGCCGAATGGTCTAAGTTGGACCGGGCCTTTCCCGAAGGCGGCCAATTCGACGCTGTCATTTGCCTTGGTAACGCCTTCACCCATCTGTTCGAGGAACACGAACGCACCCATTTGCTGGCACAGGTCTACTCCCTGCTTAGGAGCGGCGGCATCGCCGTGATCGACCAGCGGAACTACGACACGATGTTGGACCGGGGTTTTAGTAGCAAACACGCTTTCTACTACCTCGGAGAAACGGTAAACGTACGCCCCACTTCGATCACGCAAGATGCGGTGGAGATCAGCTATGAATACAACGACGGGGAGACCCACTACCTGACGCTGTTCCCGTTGCGGCAAGAATACCTGACCGGGTTGTTGCGGCAAGCGGGCTTCGGTGAGGTCGTGAGGTTCGGCGACTTCGAAGGCAACTACGAGCATTACGCCCCAGACTTCATCGTCCAGGTCGCCCGGAAACCATAAGCTGGAAATCCTGAGCCGGAGATACTGAGAAGGAGAGTACACGGGGAATGAAGGTCTGCTTTATCGACGTTACCCACTGGCACGCCCCTTCGTATTACCGGACGTTTCGAGAGTTGACCGGCGTGGCGGCGTTGACCGCTCGGAATCCCCGGACTGGCAAGGAGGTGGCTTCCAGTCTCGGCGCAAGATTTTTCGAAGACTACCGGGAGATGGTGCGGCAGGAACACCCCGACTTCGTGTTCGCCCTGGGACGCCACTGCGAGATGGCGGAGACAGCCAGGTTTCTGCTGGAAGAAGGGGTACCCTTCGCCATGGAGAAACCCATGGGCCTAAATCTCCAAGAAGTCGAGGGGCTGATAGACCTGGCCAAGACCAAAGCCGCGTTCGTGGCTGTACCATTCTCCATTCGGCTGAGTCCGTGGGTCCGCAAGGTGCGGGAGATGGAGGGTCATAGCGCAGACTTTTCCCACGCATCCTTCCGGTTCATGTCAGGACCCGTGAGCCGGTACCACGAGAATGACAATCCCTGGAACCTGAAGATGGAGGAGGCAGGCGGCGGTTGCCTGATCAACATCGGCATCCACCTGCCCGACCTCTACCTCCACCTTACCGGCAAGAAGCCAGCCAGAGTTCACGCGGTAACCAGCAATGCTTCGTTCGGAGAAGAGGTCGAGGACTTCGCTCAGTTGACTATCGAGTCTGTGGACGGATCGGTCTGCGCGATGGAGAGCGCCTATGTTCACGCCGGGTCTCCCTGGACTCCGCGCGTCGAATTTTCGCTGCACGCCAAGACCCGGCAGTACCATTCAGAGGGAAAGGACCGGATGGTGTGGTTTGACCAGGCTGGTAAGAGTGGGAGCCTCGATGGGGCGCTGGACAACAGCCCATTCTACCCGGCATTCGTGGCCGACACGCTTGACGCGCTGAGGAACGAACGGCCACCGGTCGCGGGAATCGAAGATAATCTGGCGGCGTTGCGTATCGTCGACGCCGCGTACCGTTCGGCGGAATCGGGGCAGACCGTCGAATTGGACTAACAAAAAGAAGGGGAGCCTCTAACCCCACGTCCGAAGGCGAGGGTCAGAGGGTCAGAGGACCGCGGGTGGGCCAATTTCGGCGTGTACCCCGGCCAACGACGAAACAACTGTGAATATTGGGGGGAGTTTATGAACGCCCTGAAAGATAGGACCGCGATCGTCGGGGTCGGCGAGACCAACTATAACCGGGACTCCGGCAGGACGGAGATGAGCATGGCGGTCGAAGCCGCCAAGAACGCCATCGCCGACGCCGGTCTGACACCACAAGACATCGACGGGATGTTCCGGTTCACCGCAGACTCTACTGGCCATTCGGAGCTTGCCGCGTGCCTGGGAATCCCGTGGCTGCGCTACTACGGTGAGTTGGGTCCCCTGGGCGGAGCCGCCTGCGGGTTGGTCACCCAGGCCGCGATGGCAGTGTCCCACGGGCTGGCCAACAACGTCCTCGTGTTCCGGTCGGTCAATGGCAGGTCCGGGGCGCGGTACGGCTCCGGAGTTGTCACCACCCGCAGCGGCCAGAAGAGTTCCGCTTTCACCGAGCCCTATGGCCTGCTGGTCCCGGGTCAGTCCAGCGCCCTCCGGTTCCGGCGGCACATGCACGAGTTCGGCACCACCGAGCGCCAACTTGCGTCGGTAGCTCTCACCTTCCGCAAACACGCCTGCATGAACCCGCGGGCGATCATGTACGGCCGCCCAATAACCCTGGAGGACTACGAGACTTCCAAGATTTTCTTCGATCCTCTTCGCATCTTCGACTGCGCCCTGGAGGCCGATGGGGCCTGCGCCTTCGTGATCACCTCAGCGGAGTCCGCCGCCGACATGAAGCAACGTCCCGTGTACATCTCCAGCGCCACCCAGTGCATGCCCGCGGAGCAAGGGACCTCCAGCAGGTCCTGGGACGACAGCGGCGGCGCGCGTATGGCCCCCGAACTTTTCGGCGAGGCGGGGATCACGCCGGAGGACATTGACGTGATAGGCTTCTACGACCATTTCAGCCCTGTGATCATTACCAAGCTGGAGGACTACGGTTTTTGCGGTAGGGGAGAGGGGGGACCGTTCGTCGAGGAAGGGCGCATCGAGGTGGGAGGCCAGGCGCCGGTCAATACCTCGGGCGGCCATCTGTCAGAGGCTTACATGCAGGGTATGAACCAGATCATAGAGGTGGTGAGGCAGCTAAGGGGCCAGTCTTACGCCCAGGTCCAAGACGCCGAATTTGGACTCGTCGACAGCGGGGACGGTTCGGGCGCGCTGGTGCTGAGGGGGTAGCGAGACGATGACAACCGCCAACTTCCCCACGCCAATACCCAATCTGGACAACCAGGTCTTCTGGGACAACTGCCGTGAGGGCCGCCTGGTGCTGCGCAGATGTACCGACTGCCAGCAATTCGCCCATCCGCCGAAACCCAATTGCCCCTTCTGCGCTTCCGAAAACCTGGAATGGGTGGAATCCAAGGGCCAAGGCAAGGTCTATACCTACACCATCACCCGGCAGCCGGTGAACCCCGCCTTCCGGGAACGCCTCCCCTGGGGCATCGTGGACGTGGAACTATCCGAGGGCGTCCACATGATCAGCAACCTGGTCGATTTCGACCCGGAACGGATCGAGATCGGCATGGACGTCGCCGTAGTGTTCGAGAAGGTTGACGAAGAGATAACCATGCCCAAGTTCAGGGCCGTCTAGCCCGCCCGGACAGCCTTATTCCAGGGTTTGGCTGCGCCCCTCGTCCGACGCCTTCTCTATAGCCTCCAATAGCTTGTGACGGCGCACCGCGAAGTCGAAGTCCGGCTCCACCGGTCCGCCGGTTCGGATTGCGTCGGCCAACCTCCGGTACATCTGGGCAACGTTGAACGGCGGGCCCTGGGGAACACCCTCCGGCACCCACACCAGACGCTCCGGAACGGATATCTCCTGAAGCGCGGCTTCATTGCCCCTGGCCCCCTCCAGCCGGGTATGGTCGATGTGAGACCCATGGTACACCAGGGTGCCGTCGCGCCCGTACAGACTCATTGTCGGTCCCCCGCTGCCGTGCCAGGGAATGGCGGCCACATGGACCGAGACCACTGCCCCGTTGGCCAGCTTGCCGCTCACCAACACGTTGTCCGGAGTGGTCACTTCCATCGTCTCCTCCAGGTCGGTGATATACCACTCCTTGACCTGAGTGCTAACAACCCCAGAAACCTCCTGAATCTCACCGGCGCAGAGACACAGTGCGTCAACATAATGGCCGAATTGGATGTTCAACGCCCCTACCCCGGAACTGCGGTCCTTCGCCCAGACCCGGTCAGAGGTGCGGTCCAGCCCAACCGCGTTGAAGCTATTCAGATGGCAAGAAAGCACATCCCCCACGTAGCCGTCTTCGACCAATTCCCTCATATACAACAACGCCGGTGAGCAACGTCCCTGGAGACCCACCATGGTACGGACACCCTTCGATCTGGCCAGGTCCGCCAGTTGTTGGGTCTCCTCCAGAGTGACCCCCAGAGGCCATTCGGTATAGACGTGCTTGCCAGCGTTGAGGGCGGCGGAAGTAAGCTCCATGTGGTAGGGAACTCGGACCGCAACCGTAACCAGGTCGATGTCAGGGTGGTTGACCATCTCCTCGTGGTCGTGGAAGGCCATCCGCGCTCCAAATTTTGCCGCCGCCTCTTCCGCGGTATCCTGGTGCGCGGTACAGACCGCGGTCAGCTCGTATTCCGGCAAGGCTAAGATTGCCGGAATATGCGCCCCGGAACCCCAGCCGCGTTCGGCGTTGGCACCGATTATCCCCACTCGAATCTTCTCGGCAGCCATGTTGACCTCCTAACCGGTGCGGACGTATTTGTCGACGCTGTGACTGGTCGTCAGGCCCAGGTAGATGTCGCCATGGGAGTCCACCCACATGCCGTGAGCGTGGCGCGTCGGCCATCGAGCCAGCACGTTGCCTTCCCCGTCGCGGACGCTGGTGTGGGGCGGCTCACCGTCGGCCTCCTGCTCGCAGATATAAAAGACACCCTCGCTGTCCCGGGATATGTCGTTGGGACCGCCCATTCCGGTCCACATGGTGATGAACTCGCCCTCTGGAGTGAAAATCTGGACCCGGCGGTTGGCCCGGTCGCAGACGTATACCTTGCCCTCCGGATCGACCAGTACGCTATGCGGCAGATGGAACTCTCCGGGTGCGGACTTCCCTGGCTGTCCCCAAGACTGCTTCAGTTGCCCATCCGCACCGAAGCGGTGCACCCGGCTATTCCGGTAGCCATCGGACACGTAGATGTCACCCGAGGGACTGGGGACCATCTCGGTTGGGTAATTAAACGGTCCCGCGGCCCTCGGCACCAGGTCTCCCACCCCCTCGCAGCCGGTGTCGGAGTAGACTCCCCGGTCCCCGATCACCTGGAGGGGCCTTCCGTCCAGGGTAAAACTGACAGCTACCGAGTCAGACCGGTCTGTGATATAGACGATGTCGTCGGCAATGGTCATACCGTGGGGATCGGCGATTGCTCCAATGCCCCACCTGCTCAAATAATTGCCGTCACGGTCGAAGACCATCACAGGAATGTCCGTGCGTTGAAAGACGTAGACCCGGTCTTGGGAGTCGGTTGCAACGGTGCTTACCACACCCAGGGACTCCCCATCGGGGAGCTTGGGAAAGTCCTGCGCTAACTCATAGGTGTATTTTCCGGAACCTACTGTAGTCATCTTGCCTCCCCCGCATCAGATATCGCACTGCCGGCGCCGTCGGCGCGTCTGCTGCACATATTACCATTGACGTAACCGGATGGGACAAACTATCATGGCTAAAAGAGCAATCTCCGCACCAAACCAGGATTGCGATATAAGGACACGTACCAAGAAAAGGAGGCGCCGATGGTAACCGAGACCACTAGACCAAACATGGTGATCCTCGATCCAACCTCTCCACCGCTGCCCGTAGACGCCAGATTGGCGGCGCGGCCCGAAGACCTCAACGGCAAAGTGCTGGGCCTGCTAAACAATAGCAAGGCCAACGCCGCGGCGCTGTTGGACGAGGTCGGAGCGCTACTGGAAGAACGCTACAATTTCTCAAAGGTGATCAGAAACGCGAAGCCCAACGCTTCCACCCCCTGTCCGGAGAACATTGTCAAGGAGATGGCCGAGAGCTGCGATGTGCTGATCACGTCCAACGGGGATTGAGGCTCCTGCTCTTCGTGCAGTTTGCACGACGGCATCACCTTCGAAAAGCTGGGAATCCCCACTGCGGTCCTCTGCACCGAGCCCTTCGTTCCCACAGCCCGCACCATGGCACGGATCCAGGGCATTCCCGACTACTACTTCGCCGTGCTGCCCCATCCCCTTGGTAGCCTTACCCCCGGGGAGCTAAAGGACCGCGCAAGGGTTGCCTTGCCCCAGGTTATAGACATCCTGTTGGGCAACGACTAAACCTTAGCCAATCGACTTCAAGGGGAGCGCAACGCTCCCCTTGAGAATCCCGGAATCAAGCAGTTTTGGTGCGCGACCATCCGTGTGCCCACCCGGCGCGCCACGCGCTTACCATAATTCGCATCGATAGGAGACGCTTGCCATGCAACAAGAGCCCCTTGCGTCGGACCGGATCGAGGTAGAGGATTCCCCTGCCGCCATCGAGTATTACTACCAGCGAGGTTGGACCGACGGCCTGCCGGTGGTCCCGGCCACCGAGGAGCGGGTCAGGGAATTCCTGGAAGCCGCCGGACGGGCTCCCAGCGACGTCATTGGTGTCGTGCCAACGCGGGGCAGGGTGATTACCGCGGAGAAGATCGCGATTAACGCCGTAATGGCTGGGTGTAAACCCGAATACATGCCCGTTTTGGTCGCCATCATCGAAGCGATGTGTGAGCCGGACTTCAACTTCCACGGCAGTTTGGCCAGCACCGGCAGCTCAGCCCAGCTAATCGTGATCAACGGCCCGATTGCAAAGGAACTGGAGGTCAACTCCGGGGTCAACGTGTTCGGGCCCGGGTTCCGCCCTAACTCCACGATTGGGCGGACCGTCCGCTTGATAAACATGAACGTTTGTGGCGGTACTCCTGGCATCCTGGACAAGTCGACATTGGGCCAGGGTGGCAAATACAGCATGACCATTGCGGAGAACGAAGAGGCCAGCCCCTGGGAGACCCTGAGCGTGCAAAGAGGTTACTCTCCCAACGATAACACGGTCACCGTTTTTGCGGTGTTCTCGCCGACTCAGTTTTCCGATGGCGCCAGCAACTCGCCCGAGCGTCTGCTGGACAACGTGGCCTACACGATGAACGGTTTCCGCCCGGGCCAGGGCGAGTTCGTCATCGTGCTCTCCCCCGAGCACGCTCGCATCTTCAGGAACGGCGAGTGGACCAAGCAACAGGCGATGGACTACCTCCACTCTCAAGCCTCGGTGTCTACCGAACACCTGAAACTCAACGGAATGCGCGAAGGGGACGTTCAACCGGGAGACGACTCCGAGATGAATCCCATTGTCTCAACCAACGACGGGATCGTATTCCTGGTCGCTGGCGGCGAGGCAGGCGGGTTCTCCTCGCTCATTTCAAGGTGGGGCGGCGGCTCCAGCAGCAAGTCCATTACCAAACCGATAACGCTCTGACCTCCCCGAAGGCTGGCGGGCAACGTTCTTGGCCCGCCAGTCCTAACGCCTCCGCTAGCTCCCCGGCAATTCATTGAAGCTCGCTACGCCATTGGCCCGCGCCGCATACCCACTTATAGTGCTGCGCGAGCGCAACTTCACTTTGGTGTGGACGTCTATGGCGATTTCCGGGACCAGCACCCAGATTGAGTCCGTGGTCCTGGGTTGGTTCGTCTTAACCCTCACCGACTCCCCGTTCCTGGTGGGTCTCATCGCATCGGCCAGGATGGCGTTGAATTGGTTGGCGTTGTTCTCCGGCGCGATTGCCGACCGTGTGTCGAAGCACCGCCTCCTGGCGGTGGTGGAGTTTGCGCAAACGGCTCTCGCCCTGTTGATGCTCACCTTAATATTGACCGGCACACTCCAACTCTGGCACATCTTCGCCCTGACGGTGACCGGTGGCTTCGTCCGCACGTTCCAGATGCCCGCATCCCAGTCCCTCGTGGCGGACAGTCTGAGAGAGGACCTGATCTCCAATGGCGCGGCCCTGACAAACATGGGCCGGAACATCAATTCGATCATGGGTCCGCTTTTGGGCGGATTCCTGTTCGGGCTGTACGGTCCCCAGGGGGCCTACGCCGTAATCTCGGTCCTGACCTGCATGAGCGGACTGTGCGCTTTGCTGATAACCACGGTGAAGTCTACTTCGCGCATAGATGAACAATCAGTCCTGCGGTCCGTCCTGGAAGGCCTGAAGTACGTCAAGGGTCAACAGGTACTTTGGGGTGTGCTGGTCCTGGCGGTCATCATCAACTTTACGGGATGGCCGCTGCACACCAACCTGATGCCCATTTTCGCCAGGGACGTTCTGGGGACGGACTCGACCGGTCTGGGGATGCTGCTATCCGCTTTCGGGGTTGGGGCGTTGGTGGGGTCTATGGGGTTCGCTTCGGTGCGTAACCTCGCCTCCCCGGGCAAGCTGCTGATTATCGCGGTCCTGGCATGGCACGCCAGCATGGTCGTGTTTTCTTTATCTTCGTCGTTTTACCTGTCTATGGCGTTGCTGGTAGTCGTCGGGTTGTCGTTCTCCTCAACGCAGGTCATGATGCTCACCTTGATCCTGAGGACGACCCTACCCGAGTTCAGGGGCAGGGTCGTCGGACTTCGGACTCTGGCGATCTACGCCTACACCTTCGGAAGCGCCAATTCGGGGGCAATGGCCAGCGGCATGGGCGCCCCTCTAGCCACAGCGATAAACGGTGTTGTCGGGGTCGCGTTGCTGGGACTTCTGGCGGTGTTCACACCGAAGCTGCGCCGCGCTTAGCATAACCGCCGTCTCCGAAGCTGCGCCGCGCTTAGCATAACCGCCGTCTCCGAAGCTGCGCCGCGCTTAGCATAACCGCCGTCTCCGATGCAGCTAACCCCGCATCTCTCTTTCCGCGCTCAAGGCAAGCTGGGTCAAGGTGGCGCTATAGCGGTTGGCGAAGATCTGGGCCACATTGGAGTAAATCCGCATCCCGATCTCGGGCTCACGGCTGCATAGGGCCATCAGGTCAGCCCGGAGGATTGCCAATAGCTCCAAGTCTGTGACCGCCTCGGCTGTGGTAATCAAGGTTCCCGACTCCAACATCGAGGCCAGCGGGAAGGACTCGCCGGGCCCCGCAATCCGGACCGTGATTTCGCCGATATCCGACTGGGCTGAGAGACTTGCCTCCCCGGACAGGATCAGGAAGAGGCTCTCGGCGACCTCGCCTCCCCTACCCTGCTTCTCCCCCGCCGCGACCTGAATTCGGTGCCCCAAGGCCACCACGCGTTGTATATGCTGCGCTGACATTCCCCTGAAGATGTCCAAGTGGGCGAAGGCGCCTCCGTCCGTTGCGGCCTCATCGGAGCCGGCGGTGGCTCCGGGTTGCTCGTTAAGCTGGCGGGGGCCCAGGATACGGACGTTCGTGGACGCCGTTCTCTGGACTTCTCTTGCTATGCTTCCCTTAATCATTCGGCCCAACAGGTTCCGATCGTGGGTATACATAGCGATCAGGTCCGCCTGCTGCTCGTTGGCGGCGTTGGCGATCCCTTCCGCAACTGAACTGGAAATCACGACATTCGACTTCCAAATTCCCGAGCCGTCTGACTCCCTATTCAGGACGTCTTGTAGATAACGCTGGGCGTGCGCCCGGTCCCCTTCTTCCACCTGACTGCCCAGGATTACATGGTCCCCAATCGTCTGGGTCCTGCCCGGTGGGATCACCTGTATCAACAGAAGCTCGTCATCGTCGGCCAATTCATCCCTGACCAGGGGTATTACTTCTTCCGACTCGATTGAGCCGTCCAACGGTATCAGAACTTTGCGGGCCATGTTCCACCTCGCTCAAAGAGTCACTGAGCCGTTTGTTCCTATTCCCACGGAAGAGGGCCAACGGCGCGCCCGATTCCGATTGACCCTAAGCGCCGTCCCCAGGCAGAGTGCTTAGCTCTTCGAATACCCGGATCGTTCCGGCCTTTCTCAGATAAGCCCTAATGCGTTCTTCCATGCGCCTGCGAAAATCATCATTGACCCAGACCTCCCAATATTCCCGGCAGCCCCACGTACTCGACACCAGGAACACCCTCGGGTCATCAAGAGACCTCCAGGTCTCACCGTACAGGTAGCCCTTCTGCCTTACGGCCTGGCCTCGGAGGTCCCGCAGCATGTCCCAGACTAACTCTTCGTATCCCTTGTTTACTCGCCGTTCAATCAGCACCTTAACAGCCAATGTCACGCTCCTCCGGTTGGTCAATTCCCCTGTGCAGGTCGAGCCGGGAACGGTCCCCGCTTTCGACAGGGCTAGGCCGGGATTGAGAAGAAAGCCAAACCGGCCCCGCCTTGGGTCAGGCCGGGCCGGAATACCGTCCGTCATGCGCCCTCTTTCTGGCGCGCTCCGGAGCTATACCGTAACGGTGGCTGCGGCTTCTTTGACCGGTTTCACCTGCCTGGCGGCGGGCCTACTCCTTGGCTGCACGAAGTAGTAGTATGTGACGCCAGCACATGGCATCCTGTACACCCATTCGGCCACTTCCTCCTGGCCCGCACCGGGTTCGATTCGTAACTCCGTGACTTCCTGGTCCGACTTCAGATTCACCATAATGAGCCTCCTGTTTTTGGAGATTTGATGAATCGGGTTATCCGGGGTCCCTCTTTAGGCTAGGCAACGGCGAGTTCGGGGGCCTTCACGATCCTGACCTCGGTCTGAGCGTATTTCCGCACCTGTTCCGTCACGCTTCCCTTTATCCATCTGGCCAATCCCTTGCGCCCGTGGGTGTACATGGTGATTAGGTCAACGTCTTCTCTGGCGGCGGTGTCGGCAATTCCTTCGACCACGGACCTGGAAACCACGACCTCCCCACGCCATTGACCGGGCCTGGAATTCATGCGTTCGGCAAAGTAGTTGAGGTAATTGATCGCTCTCACCCGCTCGTGCTTTTCCTTCTGCCTTGCGGAAACAAAACCTGTGTTGCCCATTGTCCCGTTTGAAGGAGGGATCACATGCAGCAGAATCCCTTCGCCCTCTGGCCCCAACAGGCCCTGGGCTACCTCCAACACCCGCTGCGTGCCGTACAGAGAACGGTCTAGAGGCACCAGTATCTTTTGACGTCTGGGAGCGATCTGGGGAGTAACCTCGTGCCAGTAGGCCCAATCGTATGCTGCGAACTCCGCGGGTCCAAATTCTTCGTCAAAATCCCAACTCATGTCACATCCCTCCTTTGACCGTTAGGGTCTTGTGTTTCCCGGCACAGCCTTTAGAGTCTTTGGTCCATTTCCCCTAGACTCAGCGACGCCGTCCTTCGTATCGCAGGGAGCAGCTCCGAGACTATGTCGGACTTGGCGACGAAATCGTCGGCTCCCGCACCTAAACAAGCGTCCCGGTAGGTCGGCGAATCGACCAGGGCCATGACGATGATCCGCACAGCCGGTGAGATCCTCCTCAGCCTTGAGATGGACGCCAACCCCGCCGATCCCAAACTGCTGGGATCCAGCACGACCATTCCCTTCTGCCGTTTGAGGAACCCTGCGGCGGTCTTCAGAAAAATTGGGTTTTCGTCGATCAGCAACACCCGGGTCTTCTGCTCTGTGTCCAGCAACGGCGCTATCGCCATCTCGTCTCTCTTCCCTGATAAGTATTGGCAGTCATAAGATGGACCAGGAGAACGGGCCGAGGTAGGGGTAGAATCCCTACCTTGTGGGCAAACTAGACCCCAATCCAGAACGGATCGAAAATCGATTCAAGTACGGGCTGGCCTAATGGAATAGAGGTGGGAGACGAATACCGGGGCTGGGACAAGAGGGCCGGTCCAAGATCGCGGGGTTGTACCAAAACAGAAGTCAGGCACGGGTCTTTCGTCCCGTGCCTGACGCTTCCTTCGCCCGGCTCCACTATCCTTGCCTTCGCGGCCAGATCGACCGCCCTGGGTGACTCCGGGATGTCCGGGCCAGATAAACGGGCTGGTCTAGATCATATCATCGTGCGTGGCGCCGCCGGCGTTTCCGGCGCCCCCGCTGGCCACTGTACCCTGTCTCTCAAGGCCGGGGCCAACGGGGGCGTTAACAGTTCTCGGTATGGTCAAATACTCTCCGCATCTGTCTGCACCTCACCGAAGGTTTTGGTACGCGTGACCTCTGCTCGAAGAGCGCCTCCACCGGCGCGTGTCCCTTTGGGCGGTTGCCCTCCAGCTACGCCGGTGGAGGCCGTACAGGGGAACTTCCACTGGTGCAGCCACTCGAAGTCTCGGACCATGGTCGCCTCCTTTCTCCGAAGGGAGTAGGTAGTAGTGCACGTTACCTATCTTGCCTGAGAAGGGGAGACCGGAGTATGGGGCAATCCCCTACCATTGGCGCGGGAAAGGCCCCAGTCAGTCCACCGACACCATCCCGTGCTTCACCGCAAATCTCACCAGCCCTGCCAGGTCGTGGATATCCAACTTGGACATCAGACTCGCCCGGTGCTTCTCCACGGTCTTCACGCTGACTATCAGGTCCTGGGCTATGGAGTTATTGGTCCCGCCCTCCGCCAGAAGTTGCAGCACCTCGCTCTCTCGCCGAGTCAACCGTTCAAGCTCGCTCGGTTCTTCGGCCCCGTCCTGCCGGGAGAGCACTTCGCCGACGATTGATCCGGCTATGGGCGGGCTCAGGTAGGTCTCACCCTTCATTGCGGCCCGCACCGCCAGGAGCAATTCTTCCCCGACCGCCCGTTTGAGGACGTACCCTCGCGCACCCCGGCGCAGGGCCTGCCTGACCATCGCGTCGTCGGCGTGCATTGAGAGCATAACCACCTGGGTGTTGGGGAAACGGGTGTGAATCTGTTCGGTTGCCTGAATCCCATTCATGCGGGGCATGGAGATGTCCATAACGGCGATATCCGGGGCCAGGTTCTCCGCCAATTCCACAGCTTCCTGGCCGTTTTCAGCCTCGCCGACCACCTCGATGTCTTCGGCCTTCTCCAGCAGCATTCTGATGCCCTGCCGGACCAGATGGTGATCGTCGGCGACAATTACACGGACCATTTCCGCCCCCTCTAACTGCTTTTCACCGGGACAAAACCCACGACTATGGCTCCATGACCGGGGTCCGATTGAATATCGATCCACCCTCCCAGGAGTTCGAACCGCTCCTGCATTCCGATGAGACCGATTCCCGTAGACTTCCCTGGTTGCCTAGGACCTCTATGGTGTACGAATCCTTTTCCGTTGTCTGCCACAGACAGGCTGACCATCTCCTTGTGCCCTTGAAGCTCGACGGTCACCGTATTCGCCCCGGCGTGCCGGGCCACGTTGGTCAGCGCCTCTTGCAGGAAGCGGTATAGGCAAATGGTCACGGCGTCGGGCAGGTCGAACGAGTCCTCCCCTGTGTAGGCTATGTCCAGGTGGGTGCGTTGGGCAAACTCCCGGCAGTATCCCTCCAGCGTGTCGTTCAACCCCACGGCGTCCAATTCCGGCGGTCTCAAGCCCCGGGCGAGTAGTCGGATCTTCTCCATGGTCTCTTCCGTCAGGTTCACGGCGCTGGCAATCGTATCCCGCAGAGGTCCTTCATTGTCAGCCATGTCGGAATGTACAAGTCCGAGGCTGATCTTCAATGCCGTCAGGGCCTGTCCCGCTTCGTCGTGCAGTTCCCGGGAGACCCTATGGCGCTCCTCCTCTTCCTCGGACATCACCCGCATGGTCAAGAGCCGTAGCCTCTCCCGTTCCCGCTCCAATTGTTGGAACAGACGGGCATTGGCTATCGCCCCGGATATCTGGGCTCCAACGCTCTCGGCCAGATCCACGTCCCGCTCGGTGTAAGCTTCGGCACTGGTTGATTCCAGGTGCAGTACACCTATGACCTCATCGCGGGAGATAAGGGGTACAGACAGGAACGAACGGTACCCGGCCTCGAAAGCCGGTAGCGGTCCGGTGAATTGCTGCCGAAGGTCGTCGATATCCCTGGGCTGGATCAGCAGCCCGGACCTGCGGCGAATGACCTCCTCGGTCAAGGAACTGGCGAGGGCCGCCACGTCGCCCCGCCGCCGCCGCGCGACATCACCACCGCTAACGTAGGCAGTGGTGAACACGTCCCGCTCCGGTTCCGCGATGGTGATCACGATTCGCTCAAAATCGATCAACTGGTGTACCTGCAGGGCGAAGGGTTCGTAGACCTCCTCCACGTTCAACGAAGAGCTGATGATACGGCCGATCATGGCCAAACGCCGGACCCGCTCTTCCGAGTCTTTGCGGTCGCTGATATCTCTTAGCACGGCCAGAGTGGCCGGCTCGCCATTGAAGGTGATTGCGACGGCGGATGACTCAACTGTGCGGACCTGGCCGCTGGCCCGGCGGATTCGGTACTCGTATACGCCGGGCACAGGCTCTCCCCGTTCCCTCGCCAGGGTGCGAGATCGCACCGTGGGCCTGTCTTCAGGAATTATGAAATGGTCGAGGGATAGCCCGGCAGCCTGGGACATGTCATCCAATCCGTGGAGCGACAGGAAGGCGTTGTTTACGAAGACCCGGGTGGTTCCGACGTTAATGACGATGGCGTCGGCGACGTTCTCGACCGCTGCGCGGTAATGCTCTTCGCTCTCGCGCACCCTGTCCCAGGCCCGGTTACGATCGGTCTCGGCCAACTCCATCTCGGAAACGCGCTGTCGCAGCGCCTCCAACTCTTCAAGGAGATGACTGGTCTCAGATGGTTTCCGGTCCACGTCGTGTCACCCGCCTACCGAAAGCTGCCCGATCGACTCCTATTATCGATGACCGCCCGCCGGATAGCTATCGATTCTACACCACGCGCCACCCAATGCAGAGTTACGGAAATCGCCAGATATGTGGGCCGGTTATTCCGAAGATAGCTGTAGTCCGGGGTTCCAAAGGTCTTCAGGGATTACGAGAGCTACGCTGGCCCTGACTTCCTACCAAGCCCGGAGCTATAGGCCAGTTTCGCCGTCAATCCGGTCGATGAATCGAGACACGCGCTCGCTCAACAACCCGGGGATTTCGACCTTCATGTTGTGCCCTACTCCGTCAAACGTCTCCAACCTGGCGTTGGGTATTTGGGCTGCCATCAAATGCTGGACTTCCAGGGGAGTGATTTCGTCATTCGATGACGCGAGGATGAGAGTGGGCACGTGGATGTTCGGCAGAAGCTCTGTAAGGTCCTCCCCCAAGAGACAACCCTGGAGAGCAAGGACCACCTCAGCCGGGGTCTTCTCTCCTTCGTCCGCGTACCATTCCACGACGCGAGGGTCTACGTCAGGACCGAACCGTCTTTCCGAGTCCGCCAGGAGCCATGCCCTGGTGCCTGATTCTTCCAGGGTGCGCCGCCATACCGACGCGTCGACGTTTCCCCCCAACTGAGCGAGCCTGGGAGTCGACGCGACCAGAGAAAGGCTGTGCAACCGCTCTGGGTAGTCGTGGGCGAAACGGATGCTGACTATCCCGCCCGCGGATGCCCCCACGAGGTGGACCTTTTCGATGCCCAGGGAATCCAATACGGCCGAAATGTCCGCCGCTAGGTCAGGCAGGTTAAAGAAGCGGTTAGGGGGAGGAGCCGTGCCGCCATGGCCTCGCATGTCGAAGCGTACGACGGGGTGATGCTGGGCGAGGAGGGGGACCCAGACCCGCCAACGGGCCAAGTTGCCGGCGGCGGCGTGGTGAAGCATGATGGCCCTGTTGTGGCGCCAAGGCTGGGAGTAATCGTCGATGTGGTAGTGAAACCGTGTGCCTGCTGTGGACAGATACGGCATGGACTCACAACCGGAAATAACGCGGGCTCTTGTCTAACGAAGCGGGTCTTTGCGAGGTCAAGAATACGACATGATTTTCGGTCGGGTTTCCACCAACGTCGATAGACATTTGACGTGATCCATCAAGCCTTCGGCGGTTGGGGAACCGTCTAATCAGGGATGCGGATGGTTGATTGTGAGAAGGCCGCCCTCGTGGGCGGCCTTCGTTTGCTGGCTTTCGCTTACCGGCGCAGGGCACTAAAGCAATCACTGCAGTATACCGGCCTGTCTCCCCGGGGCCGGAACGGGACCATGGTGTCCACGCCGCACTGGGCGCAAACAGCAGGGTGCATTTCCCGCTCACCGCCGCCGAAGCCACGCTGTGCGTTCCTGCGCGCGCCTCGGCATTCGGGGCAGCGCTTGGGCTCGTTGGTATATCCACGAGAAGCAAAGAATTCCTGCTCCCCGGCGGTGAAGATGAATGGCGCCCCACATTCTACGCACGTGAGACTCTTGTCTGAGATCGCCATCTGGATGGCCTCCATATATTGTGTCTTGGCTCAGTCGAGGTCATCCGAGGCTAGGGGGCAACGCTTGAACATACCACCAACGGTAAACCTTAACTTGCACCGGCCCAAATTATACCAGATATTAGGGGTTATTAGGGAAGATGCTGTGACATTGGTTATGCACATTACATAGCCCGACGAAAACGAGAGGGCCGTCACTCAAGTCCAATCGGTAAAAGGAACAGGAATTGCTGGCATTATTTGGGTCTATCGCCGTTGCCATGATGTTCGTTAGCTATTGGCTGGAGGGACGCTCCAAGTGGATGGTGCTGGTCTTCGCCGCGGGTTGCGCCTTGACGTCGGTCTATAGCGGCCTGGTCGCGGCATACCCGGTCACCGTCATCGAGGCCCTGTGGTCGCTGATCGCGTTGCGGCGGTTCATGATGCGCCACCGTGAAGAGTCGCTGGTGATAGAATAGCCGCACAAGGGGGAAGAATTATGCTGGACATGATAATCAAGGGTGGAACCGTGGTCACATCCTCCGGCGTGGGGGAATGGGACATCGGGATTTCCGGGGAACAGATAGCGGCGGTTGCGCTGCCCGGCCTTCTACCGGAAGAAGGGAGCAGGGTAATTGATGTGACGGGAAAGATCGTTGTACCGGGAGGTATAGAAACCCACGCCCACGCCGCGGCCAACGTGCAACCCGGCGCGCGGGAACTGGTGGCCGGTGTGCCCAATGCTGGGCCCATCGAGCATTCATTGGGGGCCATCTGGGGCGGCACAACCACGGTGATTGATTTTGCGCCCGTGCCCAATGAAGGCGATCTGGTCAAGGGCATCCACGATTTCATCATTCCCTGGCAGGGTCACGCCTACACCGACTACTCGACCCACTGCATTTACAACCAGGCAAGTACGCCAGACGCTATCTCACGCTACGGGGAATTGGTCAACGCCGGCTTTCCCAGCGTCAAAATCTTTACGACGGACATCCGACCGCCTGAAGGCAGGGTCAACTCGTTGACTCCCAGCGGAAAAATCGACGCCGGACGCCTGGAAGACGTCATGAATCAGATCGCAAGACACGGCGGCGTGCTGGCGGTCCACGGTGAAGACGACGAACTGGTGATGTACAACTACCTTCTCGCCCAACAACGTGGTCTATGGGACTGGTACAACGTACACATGATCCATTCCAAAGCGGTGGAAGACCTGGCGTTCCGCAGCACGGTGCGCTTGGCCGAACGCACCGGCGCGGGTATGTATTTCGTCCACGTCACCGCTAAGGACGGACTCGACGTGATCTCGGAAGCTCGCAGCAACGGGCTGCCAGTTTACGGTGAGGTGTTGACTCTGGCCCTGTCATTCAACTGCGATCAGTACCGGGAACCCGATGGAATGAAATACCACACCTACCCATCCTTGAAGTACGAGGGCGACCGCCTGGAGCTTTGGGATGGGTTGCACCGCTCCGACCTGACCTTCACGGCGACGGATAGCAGCTTCACCACCTACCTCGACAAGATCGCCGGACGCAACGTGGTAGACGTGCGCGGCGGCAACATCGGCATTGAGATCCGGATGGGAGTCAACTACACGGAGGCGGTAGTCAAACGTGGGATGCCGCTACAGCAGTACGCCGACGTCACATCGACCAACGCCGCCAAACTTCTGGGCCTCTATCCTCGAAAGGGTGTGATCGCGGCGGGGAGCGACGCGGACCTGACCGTCATCGACCCATCTTTCAAGAAAGCTCTGAAGATGGACGACCTTCACGTGCGGGACTATAGTCCCTGGGAGGACTGGGAGGTCGAAGGCTGGCCCACCACCGTGCTCCTGCGGGGCAAGGTTATGGTCGACAATGGTCAGTTGCTGGGAACGGCCAACGATGGGCAACTGATACCCCGGAAGATCGACCCCATGCCCCTGCGCAGACCCGCCTTCTAGCACACGCCGGGCAAGAACCCCAAGGGCCGGGCTGCGTCTCCGCGAAGCTCGTCGCGGTCTACGACCTTCCCGGCCTTGATGACGCTTTGTACGTGGCGGCCACCCTTCAGGACCGAGATATCGGCGACCGGGTCCTTGTCCAGGATGAGCATGTCGGCCAGCTTTCCGGCTTCGATCACTCCGAGGTCGTCTTCCAACCCCACAACGAAGGCGTTGTCACGCGTGCAGGCGGAGATAGCCTCCAAGGGTGTGTAGCCGCCGTACTTCACCATGATCCCGGGCTCGTTGGCGTGCAACTCGCCGTAGGGCATAACCGGGGAGTTTCCGCTGTCGGTGCCGCACAGGACTTTCAGCCCGAGTTCCCGCGCCCTCTGGAGAACGGTAGCGCCGCCTTCGAGGTTGTACTTCATCTGGTCTACCTCGCGGTCGCTGCGCCCGAAGTCCCGGCCGTATTCCGAGGCATGTTCAAGGAAGGTCAGGGTTGGCATGATGCGGACGCCCGCCTCCGCCACGGCGTCCAAGTCGGATTCCGTGGCCAGGTCGGCGTGAAGGATCCAGTCAAACCCGGCCTGTGCGGCGGCTCGGGTGGAGTCCGCGCCCCTGGAATGGATCGTAATCCGGGCGTTCCTCCGGTGGGCCTCGTCGGCCACCGCCTTCAGCTCTTCTTTGGAGATCGTCTGTATATCGCCCCAGGTGCTATCGGCCATCTTGATGAAGTTTACTCCGTGCTTGCACTGGCGGCGCACCTCGGTGACCATATCCATCACGTTGTTGCAAAGCTTACCGTTAACGTGTTCGGGAGTGCCAACCCAGGATGGCTCGTTATCGGCGATGCTGCCGTAGGTGACAATAAACCTGCCCGCGCAATAGACTCTTGGACCCTCGATCATTCCGGAGTTGATCGCTTCACGCACCGCCACGTCGATGAACCAGGTCCCGCCGGGAACGCAAATGCTGGTAACACCGGACCTAAGGATCGTCTGGGCGTTCCGGGCGGCGCGCAACGTGCTGAACTCGGAACTGACCGTACCTCTGGCCATGGTGATGCCCGGCATGGCGGGTTGCCCAAAGGAGAGGTGGCAATGCCCGTCGATCAGTCCGGGCATGATCCACTTGCCGGAAGCGTCGATGGTCGCGACGTTCTCCAGGTCCTCCACGTTGACGTCCGGCGGCACGCTGCCCACGCTGCGGATGCGGTCCCCTTGAATCACGACGGCGTCGTTTTCGACCGGGGCTCTTCCCGACCCGTCGATCAGGCTGCCGTTACGGATGATAGTAGCCTTCACGCTATTAGCTGGCATCGCGTCCTCCTGAAAGCTCGACTAACTATTAATTGACGATTTCCCCAAGCGGGAATTGTCGACACTAAGTAAGGCTTATCCTATCACCTTATCCTTCCCAAGGTAGCCCCGCAGGTGCTCCGTTGGGTATGAGCGCGGCAGCCGGTAGGGCGAGATGGCGGGCAATCTCCGCCTTCCATGCAGATACGTACCGAAGATACCGAGTGCCATACTTTGATGGCTAGTGTCATACTACTGCTATAAACTTGCGTATTCGAGATTATCTTTCTTGCGGATAGTAACGTAAAGCGAACATCATAAACTTCGTCTTGACATGAGTCGCGTTGATACTCTAGATTCTTCGCACGGATAAGAAGATGTAATTCGCAGGGCACTCGACACTCTGTCAAGGGTTATCCCCACGTCGATGGGCGAGGGATTAGAAGGGCGCGGATTTAAAAAGGAATGCCCTGGGTGAATGGCCGTTCAACCTAGTCACCCAGGGCGGCGGCGGAACGTGATTTTACCATGCTCCTTCTCTGATAGTAGCACATACATCCGGGGCGCTTCTACGCTGGGTGAGCCGATTCGTGGTTCCTGAGTTCACACCTGGGAACTGTGGACACGCAACCTCGAGGACCGTAGGAGCGTCTTTTCGTTTTGGCGGAAAACCCTCGTTGATGAGAACCGCCGGCCGCAGGACCTGAGACGACACGATTGGTGGAGACCGTTGAATTCAGACTGGGAGGTTAATGTTATGACGTGGAGATTGGCCCGATTCCCGAAGGTCCTAATGGTGACCCTGCTGCTTCTGTTCCTGGTATTCATAATATCCTGTGGTGGGGCAAGTCAGGCTACCACCCCGCCGCAAGCCGCGGAGAAGGGTGAAGCCGCAACCGCTGAGCCACAAGCCCAGGAGGTTCCCACTAAGGAGTTCGTGATAGCCCCATCATTCGGTGAGAAGCCGACATCGCCGGCAGCGGCGGCGTCCTCCGGTGACCCGAACCCAACCGTTTCCACTGGTCCCACTCCAACTCCGAAAGTGGTAATTGCCACCGGTGGAATAGTTCCCATGCAAGCCTACTCTAATCCGGTATCTAAGGCACTCCACGAATTCGGCTCTCCTTTGGACCGGGCCGTGGGCCCAATGTTCAGCACGGTCATGGAGTATAACCCAGAGACGGATGACCCCAGCGATATAAGGGGTGATTTGGCCGAAAGCTGGGATGTGGCCGAGGACGGCGTTACTTATACCTTCCGCCTGGTGCCCACTGCAACCTGGTGGGACGGTCAGCCTGTCACTGCCGACGATGTATTGTTTAGCCTAACCAGCATGGTGTGTCCCGATTGTCTCGAGATCACAAAGGGGCAGACAAGGAGCTCCACGATCCTGTTTAGAGACGATCTTGATCTCGATGCTTCTCGCGTGATTGACCAGAACACTATTGAATTGAAGACCAAGTTCAATCAGCCAGAGTTCCTTCTTATGCTCGCGGTGGATGTCACTAACATCATCCCCAAGCATGTGGTTGAAGGCGAAGGCAAACTTCAGACCTTCGAGAGGCCGGATGATTTTATGGGTTCAGGCCCATTTATGTGGGTGAAATTCGTCAAGGACGTCATGTATGAACACACGAAGAACGAGAATTACTGGAAGGAAGGACTTCCCCGCATTGATGGCATAAAACATTTCGTCATGACGGACCCGGCGACCATCATGGCGGCCTACGCGACAGAGCAGGTCCTAGTCCAGAATGGCCCCAGTAATAACCTAAGCGTTCGGCAGACTCTGCAGCTTGAGGAAGAGAACCCGGATAAGATTAACGTGAGATTCATAGGCCCGGGTGGTTTCTTCGGCATCATGCTGAATACCACGGTCAAGCCCTTCGATGACGTTCGGGTCAGGCGGGCCGTGTACCTGGCAATCCATCGCCAGCCCATCCTAGAGACGATCTCCGCGGGGAAGGGTTGGCTGGGCGTGCCCCTGCCGCCTGGTCAGTGGTATAGCATGAGCCGAGAAGAGGCGGCACAAGCGCCGGGCTTCCGAGAACTTAATGGTGAGAAACATCCCGAAGACCTCGCCGAGGCCAGAAGGTTGATGAAAGAAGCCGGCCTTGAGAATGGGTTCGACACAGTAATCACTGCCAGAATTGCGATTCAGTACCCTGAAGTCGCTGAATTGGTCTCAGAACAGCTTGAACGGTTCATAAACATCAGATCTTCCGTCCGAACACTGGAGGCGGCGGCTGGCTTTGAAGCTTATAACCAGGGTGACTTCGCTATGGCGTCGCAAGCCAGCTCACTGCCGATCTTGACCCCCACCGGAGCGTTTGGCAGCCGTTACCCCGAGGGTGGCATCATCTCGCGTTGGTTGGGGGGAGGGACGAACGACTTCGTTGTCGAGGGGATCCAAGAGCTCTACGCCGCACAGGCGAGAGAGTTGGACCCGGAGAAGCGCAAAGCCATCGTACAACGTGCCGAGCAGATACTCCTCAACGAGGATAATGCCTATCCGGGCCTTTGGTGGCGCTTTACCGCCTGGATATCCAACAAGAGGATTCAAAATTTGCACCCCAATCCCAGCTCTCAACTCCAGTTTAGCTGGGAGCACATCTGGTGCGATCCAGCGTGCTAGCCTATCCGGACTTCGATGTGATTCACAAGTTGGGCCAGGCCTCCAATTCCGGCCTGGCCCAATCCGAATAGGCCGGATCCCAATCTCGAAACTACCGGCCCGGCGACTTTTCTTTAGCGGCGGGATAGAAAAATGCGGTCCTATATAGCCAAAAGAGTCCTCCTGTTCATTCCCACACTTCTACTGGTTACGCTGCTGATATTTCTGATTCTTCGGGTTGTCCCCGGCGACCCGGCGATCATGCTCCTCGCGGGCGGCGGCGGAGGAAACGAAGAACAAGATTTCAGTCAAGAAGACCTTGAAAAGCTGCGGGCAGAGTTGGGCACCGACAGACCGATTTACGTCCAATACGGTGACTGGATCTGGAACATGCTCCAGCTCGATTTCGGTAATTCATACTACTGGAAGACCCCAATCATCGATGATCTTAAGCAGCGCTTCCCCATCACTATGGAGCTAACCTTACTGGCGATGCTCCTCGCTGGCGTAGTAGCGATTCCCATGGGCGTGATTTCGGCGATAAAACAGGATACCGCAGCTGACTACATTACCCGACTTATTACTATCGCGGGGATAGCCCTTCCCAACTTCTGGATCGCTATTTTGATAATAGTATTCCTGGTTCTCGTGTTCGACTGGATTCCACCTTTGGGTTACGCTGACCTGTGGAACGATCCAGGCACCAACCTGCAACAGATGGTTTTCCCCGCATTAGCCCTCGCCTTTACCCACATGGCGTTTATAGCTAGAGTCACCCGCTCCTCGATGCTTGAGGTGTTCCGCGAGGACTACATCCGGACCGCCCGGTCCAAAGGTCTATCGGAGCGTTTGGTGATCTACCGGCATGCCCTCAAAAACGCCCTTTTGCCCGTGGTCACTGTTGGGGGTTATGAATTTGGCCGACTCCTTGCAGGAACAGTAATCATTGAAGTCATTTTCATGGTGCCCGGCGTGGGCCGGCTCCTGATAAGCAGCATCCAAGTGCGAGACTTCCCCTTAGTTCAGGGGGTGATCGTGATGATTACAGTGATTGTGCTGGTCCTGAACATGGTCCTGGACCTCACATATGCCTGGCTGAATCCACGCATCCGCTACGCTTAAAGAATTTGAGGTGTGGGCGTTCCCCTGAGTACTTGGGAATGCCCGGTCACGGGAGCAGAAATGAGGCAACAGCAAGCCGGCTTAGTAGCCATTCCCGAGGACTCTGTTGGTGGACTGAGGCCAAGACACACGGCCACACAGAATGTGGCCAGTTTTTTCCGGCGTAAGCCCATGGGAGCGTTTGGGGCGGTGGTCGCCGCCCTGCTCTTACTCGTTGCCATTTTCGCCCCCTTGATCGCGACTCATGACCAATATAGGCCCGAGGTTGAGCGCGTCTTCGCCATGCCGAGTGCGGACGCTTGGCTGGGGGGTGACGATCTGGGCCGCGACGTGTTTAGTCGGATTGTTTATGGAGCGAGAATTTCGCTGTATGTGGGAATCCTGAGTTCAGCTATCGGGGGCTCAATAGGCATGATGGTGGGTGTTGCCAGCGCCTACTTCGGAGGGAAGACCGACCTGATCATACAGCGGTTTGTAGACGGGATGATGGCGTTTCCGGCCCTGATCTTAGCGGTAGCCATCATGGCTGCCCTTGGGTCATCCATCAACAACGTGGTGATCGCGCTGAGTATTATCTACATCCCCAGCACCGCCCGCATTTTGCGAGCGCAAGCCATGGGCATTAAGGAGATGGACTACCTACTGGCGGCCCACGCGGTTGGAGCCGGGCACTTGCGGATTATGTTACGGCATATCATTCCCAATTGCTTCGCCGTTTTCATCGTGATCGTAACCTTCCACCTGGGTGGAGCTATCATTGCGGAAGCCACCCTTAGCTTTTTGGGCGTAGGCGCTCCTCCGAGTGAACCATCATGGGGAGGGATGCTAAGTAAGGCAGCCCCCAACGTGAAGGTACAGCCCTGGTTGGGAGTATTCCCCGGTTTAGCCATAGCTCTCGTGGTGTTTGCCTGGAACCTGCTGGGGGACTCACTCCGCGATGTCCTCGACCCAAGGCTACGCGGAACTTCTTAAAACAATATCGTCGGCTTTCATGCGACGCAGCTTTACCCCGACTCACCGTGGCGACCGGGGCTCGTTTATATGACAAGTCCGGAAGGTTCCGCATAGTGGCCGGGAACACAAGGTGTGACCTTAGACGTCGGTCCATGGGTTGAAACTTGGTTCAGGAAGTTGGGTTCTAGAGCATGTCAAAAAAGAATTCCAGCCCATAATCGTTGCCTTTCCTGAGGCAGGAACCGCAGGCAGCGTCCGACGGAATCGATCCGCCGATCCCGAACCCGGTCAATTTGGAGAGATTGGCGCCTGCGCCGACCTCACCGAAGGGGCAAGTCGGTCTGTCGCGTTGGCTCATCTCCGGCCACGGAGCGCCCGGGCGGACTAGGCCGTTCTCACGCCCATTCAGAAAATGTCTCCGTCCCGATACGGTTGGACGGGCGGTCCCCCTAACTCACTCCTACCCCGGCGAAGGCCTCCTTCAGCGCCCCTGTCGCCTGTGCGACGGCCAGTTTGGCCTTGTCCACCACTGCCGACTGGCCGAAAAAGCCGTGGGTCATACCGTCGTAGCGGGTGTATTGGGTAGGCACACCAGCCTCTCGGAGACGCGCCGCGTAGGCTTCTCCCTCGTCACACAGCGGGTCGTACTCCGCGGTAATCACCAGGGCGGACGGTAGTCTGGCCAGGTCCCCTGCCTTCATCGGCGCGGCGTAGGGGTTCTCGGCGTCGGCGTCGGACGCCAGGTAATGCTGCCAATACCACCTCATGGCATCCTGGCTTAGACCGAAACCGTCAGCGTTGGACTGGTAGGAGTTGGTGCCGAAATCGCGCTCGGTCACCGGATAAACCAGCAACTGATGGATGATGCCGGGGCCTCCCCTGTCGCGGGCCATCAAGCTAATGGCGGCGGCGAGGTTTCCACCGGCGCTATCGCCGCCCACTGCCAGCCTGTTCGCGTCCGCGCCAAGCGCGGCTGCGTTGGTTGCCGCCCATTGGGTTGCCGCGTAACAGTCTTCAGCCGGGCCGGGAAACTTGGTCTCCGGAGCAAGACGATAGTCCACGGACACCACCACGCAACCGGCGCCGACTGTCAGGTGGCGCGAGGTCCCGTCGGCGGAATCCAGGTCGCCAACGACCCAGCCGCCACCGTGGTACCACACCAGAATTGGAAAGGGACCTGTGCCTTCCGGGGTGTAGATCCGCACCGGCACTTCCCCGTCTGGACCGGGTATTGTGCGGTCCTCGACTCTTGCGACTTCAGGGCCGGTTGACCGAGGTCGCAGCTTTCCGTTATCCCGGGCCTGCTGGGGAGACACGGTGTGGGCCGGGGGCAAACCCAGAGCCGCAGTTTGTTCGAGCACCATTTTGGCTTGTGGATCGAGGGGCATGACTAACCTCCTGCTGAATGGGCTAGGCGACCGGCGTTAGTCCGCTGTCCGCCCGGACCTCATTAATGATTTCCCGAACGCGCTGACGGAACGGCGCGTATTCGATCTCAAACTCGCCTCGGAGACGGCTGTTGTCCACCAGGTAGTTCCCAGACTCTTCCAAGCCGCCTTCGCTGTCGAAGTCTATCTGGGCCTCGGGCAGAAACTCCTTGACCATCGATGCCAGATCTCCCAGGCTGATGGGGTGTCCGCCGGAGTTGTAAACCGGGTAGTGGGAGGAATCCGCCAAAAGCACCCGGGTAAACGCCTCCGCGATGTCCTCCACATGGATGGGCAACCGCATGAGGGCCTGGCGAGGGAAGCGGACCGGCTCACCGGAAGCAGGCAACGTGATGCAACGGACATGGTCGACGGAGCCCCTAACCTTGTCTGGGCCGGTCACGTTGGCGGGCCGGATTCCGGTGATCGCCATTCCGTAGTTCTCGATGTATTTTTGCGCCTGGAATTCGTTGAAGATCTTGTGCATCGCATACTGGCTCGTGCCGTGGCTGGGAGCGTCCTCGTTAATGGGCTGGTCGCCGAACTGGGACTGCTGCCCGCTTACAGCGATGGAGCTTGCGTAGACGATCCGGTTCACTCCGCACAGCCGAGCCGCTTCGAAACAGTTGTCCATCCCGAGGATGTTGAGCTTCATCGTGAAATGGGGCCTGTCCTCACCTCCGCCCAGCAGGTAGGCCAGGTTGATTATCCGGTCGGGCTGAGATTCCAAGATAGTCCGAGACACATCCTCGTAATCGGTGATGTCGCCATACACGACCTTGACCTGGTCCCCATAGGCGCTAAAGTCGGCGACGCGGGGGTTGATGTCCATGCAAACGACGTCATGCCCTCCCTCGACCAGCCTGCGGATAACCCGGGGACCGATGAATCCCGTCCCGCCCATAACGAGTATCGACATATTACGCTCCTACCGAAAAAGTGTGGGGCTTCCGTGGGCCGATGCTAAATAGGCTTCACCCTTCGCCACCAACCCCTTCCCTGATGGGCCATTTGGAGTATATGCGGGGGTCTACCGAGCGTCAACAGCAGTTCGATTGACCCACCGATTGTCGATGTGTGATAGTGAATAGGCAACCGGAACAGGTAGATGAGAGATATGGCGAGAGTCCAGCTAGTGATATCCGACGAAGACCGGGAACGGTTTCGTTATCAGGCGCGAAGAGAAGGTATGTCCTTGAGCGCGTGGCTGCGGGCCGCAGCTCACGACCGATTGGAGCAAAAACAGCGTAGGAAACGTTTTCAATCCGTTGCCGAACTCGAAGAGTTTTTTCGCTGGTGCGACACGTTGGAAGGCCCAGCAGTAGAACCTGACTGGGACGAACACCTTGAGACTATGAATAGGTCTCGTCAGAGCGGCGCATCGGGTACATGATCTTCATAGACACGAATGTCTTTATGTACGCCGTTGGGCGTCCTCATCCGCTTCAAGCCCAAGCGCGGGAATTCTTCTTCCAGGCTGAAAACGAGGGAACTTCGCTGTTCACGTCTGCAGAAGTCTTACAGGAGTTGTTACACACTTACCTTCCCGCGGGTAGGACACAAGCTCTCGAAGCCGCTATGTCTCTGGTGGCTCAGTCCGGAGCCGTAATATGGCCACTCGAGAGGGAAGATGTTGCCTTGGCCATCGAACTCAAGGAGCGATTTCCCGTACTCACAGCACGAGACCTATGCCATCTCTCTAGTTGCCAGAGGCGCGGCATCGGCGAAATCAAGACGTTCGACCGGGGGCTAGAGGCCGCATTTGCGGGGCAACGAGGCCAAAATAGTAGCTAGCTGACGGTCAATAGATTCCGTGTTGGGCGGCCCTATCCCTGGTTTAGATACGCGTCTGGGCTGGTGAGGAATTTAGTCCGGCAATCCAGGCTGCAAAAGTAATACCAGGCGCCGTTGTAGAAGCTACGCGTTCCCTGAGTTGGGTCAACCTCGGCTGCGCCGTACCTGGTCTGGCCCGTCTCGGTCCTGGCGGCAGCCTCGTCTATGTCTACTCCGCAAACCGGGTCATTGGGCATAATCTGCTCTCCTGATTGGTATCGTGTTTTGTGTTGGAAATTAGCTGACCGGCGTAAGGTCCATACCCAGCCTCACCCGCCCCGGCTGGTCGAGCAACGCTGTGGCAATCCTCGATCGGTGCTCGAAGCTCGTACCTAGCCTCATGGTCCACGCGGTCACGCGGCGGAACCAAAGATGAAGGTCGAATTCCATCATGAACCCGATGCCTCCGTGGATAACCTGTGACGACCGGACCGTGGCCTCGCACTTCTCGTTGCAGAACGCCTTCGCCTGGGAAACCTCGACTCCCGCCGGAAGTCCCTGGTCCATCTTCCATAGGGCTTCATAGGTAAGGAGCTGGCCGCCGTCCACCCACAGGGTCATGTCCGCGCAGAGGTGCTGAATCGATTGGAAAGAGCCAATCGGACGCCCGAACGCGGTGCGGTTCTTGGCGTATTCGATGGCCATCTCGGCGTCTTTGCGCGCCGCGCCGACCATCTGGGCGCAGAGAAGCACGGTTGCACGCTCCAGCATCGACTCCACAACTGGCCAACCCTCGTTAAGTGTACCCACCAGATTGGACGCGGGGACTCGGACTCCGTCGAAGCTCACGCGGCTCTGCTTGTCCTTGGCCAGAGTGGTCAGCGGAGTGTCCGTGATACCCGGACTTTTGGTGTCGACCAAAAACAACGATATCCCCAGATTATCGGCCGACGCCGAGTCCGTGCGGCAGACCATGAGGCACTGTTCCGCCGCATTGAAGTTGTCCACGAACATCTTGGTGCCCGTGAGGATGAAGTCGTCTCCCTGTGCGACAGCCTGCAGGCTGATGGTCTCCGGGATGAAGCGCGGGTCGCGCTCGTTGAACGCCCACGTCATGACCAGGTCTCCGTTGTTAACGCGGGGCAGGAGCGCCTGCTTCTGGGCCGCGCTGCCGTCACGCGCAACAGTCAGGGCCGCGACCATCGTGCTGTGGAAGGGCACCGGCGCAATGGTCCGGCCGACCTCCTCCAACACCAGTCCTAGATAGGTGATCGGTAACCCTTGCCCACCGTATTCCTCGGGAAGGGCCATGCCGAACCAACCCAACTGGGCCAGTTGCCGCCAAAGCTCCGGCGGGTAACCCAGGTCGTCCTTTTCCATTTCCCTGGCCAGGCTGGGAGGGCACTCAGCTTCCAAGAACTCCCTGGCCAGGTTCTTCACCATCTGTTCTTCTTCGCTCAGTAAGACGTCCATCTTGCTTCCTCGTAATCGTCGTCAAACCCGTTGTGTATCGGGCCAATTCCGCGTGAACGGCGTTATGTCCTGGCAACATACACCGCTCCCGTAGGCCGGTTCGACGTGAGGGAGGCCCGGAAGCGGTGCGATCTCTTGCTATTGGGCGCCCGGTCTAGCCTCTGGGCAGTCCCAGGCCCCGGCGGGCCATTTGGTCTCTCATGACTTGGACGCTGCCATGATTGATGCCTGATTGGAAGGAGCCCATCAGGTTGTGAGCGAACACGCCATCTTCGATGGCGTCTTCAGAGCCGTTCAATAGCTGAGCATACGGCCCCAGGATCTGGGAGATAGTTTCGGTGGTCCTGACTCCGTGCTCGGGCGCCCAGACTTTCTCGGCGGCACCCTCGTAGGTGAAGTTGCCCCCTCGTTCAACCAAAGACATGCTGCGCATGGTCATAAGCCTGCATACCTGCGCCTCAATCCACAACTCGGCAAGCTTGTCGCGAATGGCGGGGTCACCGGCCAGGGAGTGGCCTTCGAACTCGTTCTCTTTTACCCAGTTGACTATGTCCTCGTCCCGGCGGACCGAGATCAGGTACCGGCTGGCGCCCACGCGGTCGAGGTTCAGTCCCATAGCGCCGACGTACCAACCCTGGTTTTCTTCACCCAGGAGACAGGTGGCGGGGATGCGCACGTTTTCGAAGAAGGTCTCGTTGGTCCTGCGCTGCCCGTAAGTCGTGCCCATAGGGGCGGGGGGATCGTTCTGGATGGTCCACAACGGGCGTACTGTGATTCCAGGGGTGTCCATCGGCACCAAGAAAATGGATATGCCGCGGTGCCTTGGAGCGTCGGGGTCCGTCCTGGCCATCAGATAAATGTGGGTGGCGTAGTGGGCCGAAGATGTGAACATCTTTTGGCCGTTGATGACGAATTCGTCGCCATCCCGGACGGCCCGGCATTGGAGGCCGGCTAGGTCCGCTCCGGCCTGTGGTTCACTGAACCCGAGGGCAAACACGATCTCACCGTTGATCAACCCTGGCAGGAAGTATTCCTTTTGCTCTTCGGTCCCGGCGGCGAGAATAGCAGGCGCCCCGCTGCCCGCTCCTCCGACACCGATGCCGATGCGGGAGAACTCTTCCTCTACGATGTACTGGTCGAGCCGGTTGCCGTCCTGCCCGCCGTACTCCTTCGGCCAGGTGATCCCGATCCAGCCCTTATCCGCGACGTTTTTGTAGAGCTCACGGACCTTGGGGCCTCGGCCTCCCTCTCCACCACTTCCTTCAATCTCCTCCATCAACTCGTCTGTTACGTTCTCCGCGATGAACGCACGAACGTCATCTCTGAGGGACTCCTGTTCCGGCGTGTACCCAAAGTCCATGATGCTCCCCCTATACGTTTGGTCTGCGTAAATATTGGGCCGAGTAGGCCTTTCACCGGCCTACCAGCGCACAAAACCCGCCCAATTACCCATTGCCATTTTGCTGTCCTGCATGGGTGGTGTCAAGTAGCCCTGAACGGAGGCCAGGGCCTTTCGATTGTCACAGTTGGCCGATAAATCACGGACACTCTCCCTCATGTGGTTCTCGCCTTTCCAGCCTGGAGCGGGATTGACGGGGCTGCGGGTTTGATTGGGTTGCCCATATTCTCGGCTCGGCGCCGTCCTTGAGAGAGGTGGATTTATACACCCTCCAGGGCAGGCTTTAGCGCCTCGACCAGGGGAGGCAGGAACGTATGCCAATCGCCTACTACCCCGAAGTCCGCCGACCGGAATATCGTGTGTCTCCGCGTCTGGTTTACGGCGACTATGATCCCCGCTTTCTGTATCCCCACGGTGTGGTTGAACGCGCCCCTGATGCCCACCGCCAGGTAGACCTTCGGGCTGATGGTGCGGCCGCTGATGCCCACCTGTATCTGGTGGGGCAGCCATCCCGCGTGTACGACGTCCCGCGTCGTGGCCAGGGTAGCCCCAAGGGAGCGGGCCAACTCCTGGACTTCCTGTAGGCCCTCCGCCCCTCCGATTCCCATCCCCACCCCCATGACCACCTGGGCCTGGGACAGCTCGATGGAGCCGAGGTCTTCCTGGATATGCTCTTCCAAAAGCGCCGGTTCACGCCCCGCAAATTCACGGACTTCAACCCTATGTATCGTTGAATGGAAACCAACTTCAGGCTCAGCGGGGTCCAGCAACCCGGCGCGAAGGGTGACCAGGTTGGGCAGAGTCTTGGACAGGATAGGCGCGACCACGTTGCCTCCGAGGGCTGGCTTGAGTTGCACCAACCTTCCCTGTTCGTCGATCTCCAGGTCTATCGCATCTCCGGTTAGTCCCAAGCTCAGGGCGGCTGCGACTCGGGCGGCCAGGTCCCGTCCATCGGCTGTCGCGGCGAACAAGACGGCGTAGGGCGTCGCTTGTTGGACCGCGCTGCATAGCGCCTGGACGACCGAGCGTCCCCACACCGGACCCTTTCCCGTGTTATCCAGTACGATTACCCGGTCTGCTCCCTGAGAGGTCAGCTCATCCACCAAGGCGGTTTGAGGCTCTCCGATCAGCACCGCCGCAACTTCACTCTGGGTTACCGTCGTGAGTTCCCTCGCCTTGCCGAGCATTTCCAGGGTTACCCGCCGCAACCCAGACCGGGTGGTCTCGGCCACCACCCAGATGCTCTTCTCAGTTTGGGACACATACCGGGGCAATGGGCCGGAGGCGACCGGCTTGCCGGAGGCCGCGGCCAGCTCCTTTAGCCGTTCTCCCAGCAAGGCCGCTACCTGTTTGGCGGCCTCAGCCGGGTCTTCTTCTTCGACTATGACCCCCAAACGGGCTGGCTCCACTAAGCGAATATCGTCAACCCATGTGGGCGACCCTTCGACGCCGAATTGCGTCAGGTCAGAAGTCAGGTCGGAGCAGGACACTTCGTCCAGTGGTTTCTCCTCAGCCTCGGCCATCTTGTCGCGGGTCGGGAACTGTTCTTCCGCCACACCTTCGGTCACACAGACCAGTGCAGGCAAAGGGCATTCCACCACCTGGTACCCCTCATCGGTAACCCTCTCCGCCACTATCGTGTTGGAGTCCGCCCGGTAGTCCAGCTTGCTGACCTGGCTTATGTGAGGCAGGTCCATTAGCTCTGCCACCTCGGGACCGACTTGCCCGGTCTCGGAGTCGGAGCTGTTCCGCCCGCAGATTATGAGGTCCGGTGATTCTTTGGCCAGGGCCAAAGCCAAAGCCCGTGCGGTGGCCAGGGTATCCGAACCGGCCAAGGCGCGGTCTGTTACCAGCACGCCCCTATCGGCCCCCATCGCCAAGCATTGCAGTAAACCCTCCCGCGCCTGGGGAGGTCCCATTGACACGGCCACGATTTCATCGATGCCTTCGCCCTTGAGTTCGGCGGCGCGGATAATGCCTAGCATATCGAAGGAGTTGACTTCGGAGGGCACTCCCTCTCGGATGATGGTCTTCTGCTCGTAGTCAAACCGGATGCGGGCGACTACGGGGACGTATTTGGCGCAGACCGCGACTTTCATGGGCTTGAACCTTCCAGATGAAGTTGAAGGAACTGGAGAGGGAAACTTATGCTTCCCCTTGTAACTCGCTGCGTACCCGGGCGGACAACGCGTCGAGTCCGGAACTCAACCGCACCGGGTATTCGGATGGACCGGTCAGCGCCTTGACCGGGCCGCTCAACCGTTCCAGGTCTTCGAGCATACGGCGTTTGGTATCTTCCAGCGTGGGTGCGGGCGAGGATGGGATACCGTTTGACATAACCTGGTCCAGAAGCGGTTCCCCTCCTGGTATCTCCTCGTCCAGGAGACCCAACACGTCGTGGTCCAACGTCCCGTCACTGCCCTGGAAACGAAATACCTGCTTTGGGCCCGGCAGGGATACCTTATCGGCGCTGAGTTTCATTGTAGGACGGTCATCGTAACATACGAGCTTGTACGCCATGTCCGACCAAGGGGCGTCTGCAGACGTGCCCACTTTAGTGCCGACGCCGAATATGTCGATAGGGGCTCCCCCGTCCACCAAGTCTCGCACGGAGAATTCGTCCAGCCCTCCGGATGCCAGAATCCGGACGTACGATAGCCCCGCGTCATTCAAGATGGCGCGCACCTGCCGGCTCAACTCGGCATAATCCCCGGAGTCCAGACGGACCGCCACCAGCCGATGGCCCCTTAGCTCCATCTCCTTACCGACCTGTACGGCGTTTCTCGCGCCCTGGACCGTGTCGTAGGTGTCCAGCAATAGGACGCAGCGGTCCGGGTAAGTCTCGGCATAGGCCCGAAACGCCTCGACCTCAGTTGGGAAGGTCAATATAAAGGAATGGGCCATCGTGCCAGCGGGTGGGATACCGTACCTTCGAGCCGCCAATACATTACTTGTGGACTCGAACCCCCCGATGTAGCCGCACCGCGCCATCTTCATGGCTGCATCGGTCCCTTGAGTGCGGCGGGCTGAGAAATCGCTGAGCGTTCGTCCCTGGGCGGCGATCGCGCATCGGGAGGCCTTTGTAGCCAACATCGTCTGCAGGTTTATCTGGTTAATAACGAAGGTCTCTACCATCTGGGCTTCGATCAGAGGAGCGGTTATCTCCAACACCGGCTCGTTGGCAAACACGAGGCGTCCTTCCGGTATAGCCCTTACGCTTCCGGTGAATCTCATTTCACCAAGGAATCCCAGAAAGTCCCGTGTGAATATGCCGGTCGATTCCAGGTAATCGAGGCTTTCCCGGTCGAAGTGTAGCTCCGAGAGAAAGTCGAGCACGTCCGCTAGTCCCGCCGCGACAAGGAAACCGCGGTTGGGCGGATAGTGCCGGACGAACAGACTGAAAGTGGCCGGGGCAAACATGCCCTGCCGGTAAAACGCCTGGGCCATGGTGAATTCGTAAAGGTCGGCAAATAGCCCAAGGTCCCGGTTGGCGAGGGAGAGCCCAGGTTGCGCCATCAACTATGTCTCCCGGCTTGGACTCCCAGCTTCGGACTAGGAGAGATCGGCGTCATGCGGAGAGGACCGCTGCGGGTAGTGCTGCCATTATGTTGTCGGCCCGAAACCGGTGTCAACCGAGGCATTCGCGGCAAGGACCGAATGCCGGAAAAGTTGACGGAATCCAGATATAATAGTTTCGGTTTCACTACATCAAAATGGGCGCAGTCTTGGTGTCCCAGACATGGCCGGGATAGGTTATCTTGACACGAGGCGCGGCCATGGGTAACATAAGACTCGCCGATTACCGGCGCAGGAACCCAAACAAGAACCCAAAATAGAAGGAACCCTTTATCCAGAACGGCTGAGGGTACGGCCCGACGAAGCCAAGCAACCGGTCCCGCCCAAAATGGACCAACGGTTGGGACACGGTGCTAATTCCGGCGCTCTAAGCGGCGAAAACCGTAGAGGGCGAAAGATGAGGGGCTTGAATGCGCATTAAGCTTCTCGCGTGAGAAGCTTTTTTGTTGCAACTTTCGTTCCGGCCCATCGAGGCCAACAAAGAGGTCGAAACCCGGTGAACGAAATCAGGCCAATTCTATGGATCGATGACCGGCTCTGGCTGTTGGACCAGACCCGCCTCCCGATGGAGCAAACCACTCTGGAGGTGGAGCGTTGCCAACAGGCTGTGGACGCCATCCGGGAGATGCGGGTGCGCGGCGCTCCGGCTATTGGAGTAACCGCGGCCTACGCCATGGTGTTGGCGGCACGGGAGATTGAGGCCACCGACCCGGCTGAGTTTTTGGCTCGGCTCCGGGAAGCTGGCTCCAACGTTGCCGCCGCGCGCCCCACCGCCGTAAACCTCCAGTGGGCCGTGCAGCGCATGCTGGGAGTCGCAGCAGCCGTATCCGACCCTGAACAGGCCCGAAATCTCCTTCTGGACGAGGCAAAACGCGTTCAGGAAGAAGACGAAGCAATCAACCGGAGAATGGGTGACCTTGGCAAAGACCTCCTTCCCAACGGCGGTTCGGTGCTCACTCACTGCAACACCGGCGCCCTCGCCACGTCCGGATTTGGCACCGCTTTAGGCGTGATTAGGGCAGGCTGGGAGGCAGGCAACCGTTTCCAAGTCTACAACACAGAGACCCGTCCTTTCCTCCAAGGAGCCCGGCTGACCTCCTGGGAGTTCCAACAACTGGGAATCCCCTCAACTCTGATCGTTGACTCCGCCGCCGGGATGATGATGGCCGAAGGGAAGATAGGCTGCGTCATCACCGGAGCGGACCGCATAGCCGCCAACGGGGACACCGCCAATAAAATTGGCACCTACTCCCTCGCCGTGCTTGCCAAAGAGAATTCCATCCCCTTCTACGTGGCCGCACCCACGAGCACGATAGACCTCGATCTCCCAACCGGCGGAGACATTCAGATCGAAGAGCGGGCTGCCGACGAAGTGACCTACTTCAATGGAAATCCCACCGCTCCCGTCGGTGTACCCGCGGCCAATCCCGCCTTCGACGTCACACCCCACCGGTACATCAGCGCCATCATCTGCGAAGGCGGCGTGTGCCGGACTCCCTATGATGAAACCTTACGATTGGCCGTTCGCTCTGAGCAGCAACGCCAGTCCCCTTAGGCCGGCATACTAGCAAAGGATACCGCGAATTACGACGTGCCAGACAAAGATACGAAAATAGCGATCATCGGCGGCAGCGGGCTGTATGAAATGGAGGGACTTACCGACGTTGAGTTCATGGACGTCGATACCCCCTTCGGGAAGCCCAGCGACACCATCGCAGTTGGCACACTTGAAGATACACGGGTCGCATTCCTGCCTCGCCATGGCGCCGGGCACCACTTCAACCCCACGCACATACCCTCTCAGGCCAACATTTACGCGCTAAAGACCCTGGGCGTAGAGCGCGTAATCTCGGTCAGCGCCGTCGGCAGTCTGAAGGAAGAGTTCGAGCCGCTGCACCTGGTGGTTCCCAGTCAACTCATCGACAGGACCCGCCAGAGGTCCAGCACTTTCTTCGAGCAGGACATCGTCGTCCACATCGCCTTCGCCGACCCATTCTGCCCCGCCGCCAGCCGCATCGTGCAGCAGAGCGCGCAAGAGTTGGGCATAACAGTCCATCCGGGGGGCACGATGGTGGTGATGGAGGGACCGGCCTTCTCCACGAGGGCCGAGTCGTTCATGTACCGGTCCTGGGGCGCGGACTTAATCGGTATGACCGCACTCCCCGAAGCCAAACTCGCACGAGAAGCGGAGATGTGCTACGCGACCATGGCCTGGGTCACCGACTACGACTGCTGGCACCAGGGTGCCGAGTCGGTGTCGGTGGAGTTGGTCATACGGAACTTGGTCCACAACGTGGCGGCCTCCAAGGACCTGCTGCGCAAGGCGGTCCCGAGGCTCTCGGGAACCAGGGAATGTTCCTGCGCCTCGGCCCTGCGGGACGCCATCATCACACGAAAGGAGCGGATACCGGACGAACTCAAGGAGAGGCTTGCCCCGATTACCGCCAAATATCTAGGTTAGCCAGCTCTGAATCGAACTCTAAGGAGGCACGAGATGCCCAGGCAGGACCCCGGCGAACCTTACTACAGGGTAGACTCGCACGAAGCCAAGAACATCCTCGACGCCGAACCCGACAACACAGTCGTGATCGACGTGCGCCGCGACGACGAATGGGTCACCGGCCACGTTTCGGGGGCCATTCACATACCCATAGATGATCTGACAGACCACATGGACGAAGTACCTCAGGACAAGAAGCTGCTGTTCATCTGCGCCGCCGGCGTGCGCAGCGGCTTGGCCTGCGAGCTTGCCGCGTCCATGGGATACGACCCGCAAAACCTGTTCAACATCGAGGACGGCACGCCGTCCTGGATCGGTGGCAATCACCCCACCAGCTACGGTAACAACCCCTAAAACCGGCCGGCGGCTAAACCCAGCACACCGCACCGGGCTTGAAAGAGCTGGATAGACTCCAGCCGGAGGAGAGAGCGTTTGACTTCAAGATCAGCAGCCGGTCACGTTAAAGACCTGAGCCTCGCCCAGGAAGGCGTTAACCGCATCGAATGGGCAGGAAGAGAAATGCCCGTCGTGGCGCTAATCCGCGAACGGTTCATCCTTGAAAAGCCCCTCCAGGGCATTCGCATGGCGGCATGTCTACATGTGACTACAGAGACGGCCAATCTGGCCATTGCCTTAAAGGATGGAGGCGCGGACCTGGTGGTTTGCGCGAGCAATCCTTTGAGCACCCAGGACGACGTCGCCGCCGCCCTGGTGCATGAATATGGAATTCCCACCTTCTCGATTAAAGGTGAAGACGACGAAACATATTACTCCCATATCTCCGCCGTCCTGGACCACCATCCCAACATCACTATGGACGACGGCGCTGACCTGGTGAGCACGCTGCACCGCGACCGCGCCGAACTTCTGCGGCACGTCATCGGCGGCACGGAGGAGACCACGACCGGCGTTATTCGTTTGACCGCCATGGCCAAGGACGAGAAGCTGGCTTACCCCATAATCGCCGTCAACGAGGCAGAAACCAAGCACTTTTTCGACAACCGATACGGAACAGGCCAGAGCACTTTGGACGGGATCACCCGCGCAACCAACATCCTCTGGGCTGGCAGAAAAGTGGTCGTATGTGGTTATGGCTGGTGCGGCAGGGGTATCGCCTCCCGGGCCCGGGGAATGGGCTCCCACGTCATCGTCACCGAAATAAACCCGGTGCGCGCTCTTGAAGCTATCATGGACGGGTTCACGGTGATGTCAAGCATCGAGGCCGCCGCCGTGGGCGAGGTGTTCATCACGGCCACAGGCGGTTACCATGCCATCGCCCGCGAACACTTGGAGGCCATGCCCAGCGGCGCGATCCTGAGCAACAGCGGCCATTTCAACGTGGAGATCGACCTGGACGTCCTGGAAGAAATGTCCGTCGGCAAACGAAGGGTCCGCGAATTCGTGGACGAGTTCCAGATCCCCGATGGCCGGAAGCTGTATGTGCTGGGCGAAGGCCGGTTGATCAACCTGGCCGCCGCGGAAGGTCACCCCTCCGCGGTCATGGATATGAGCTTTGCAAACCAGGCTCTCTGCGCGGAACATATCGTCAAGAACCACAGCGAGCTAAAGCCGGGGGTCTACCCGGTGCCCAGGGACATAGATGCGGAAGTGGGGCGGCTGAAGCTGGAGTCCCTTGGTATCCAGATCGACACCCTTACCTCGGAACAACAGAATTACCAGGAAAGCTGGGAATTCGGGACCTAAGCGCACGTTTCTAAGCACCCCTGTCTAGGAGAAGTACAATGGCATTGATCTTTTCTACGTCGCCCAAATACCTGCTAACATCCGAATCGGTCACCGAAGGTCACCCCGATAAACTGTGCGACCAGATATCCGACGCAGTTCTGGACGCCGCTTTGGCGGACGACCAGATGAGCAGGGTTGCCTGCGAGACCGTGGCCACCAAGAACCTGGTGATGGTCACCGGCGAGATCACGTCCAGGTCCAAACTGGACTTCAACCAGATCGCCCGCCAGGTGATCCTCGACATTGGCTACACCGACGTCAAATACGGGCTGGACGGCGGCTCCTGCGGAGTCATCGCCCACGTCAGCCAGCAGTCCGCCGACATCAGCCAGGGCGTGACCACCGCCCTGGAGCAACGGGCCAACGGCGATGCCGCTGACGCCCGGCGGTCCACCGGAGCCGGTGACCAGGGGATGATGGTCGGTTTCGCCTGCAACGAGACTGAAGGCCTTATGCCCTTGACCGTCGACCTTTCCCACCGCCTGGTTGAACGCTTGGCGGCTGTACGCAAGGACGGCACGCTCCCCTACCTGGGCCCCGATGGCAAGTCCCAAGTTACGGTGGAGTACCGGTACGGCAAGCCGCACCGCGTGGACGCCGTGGTTATCAGCACCCAGCATGAAGACCAGGAAGACCGTGGGTCGTTTACTGAGACCATCCGGCAGGATATCATCGAACACGTGATCAGACCCGTAGTCCCCGCCGATCTGCTGGACAGCGACACCAAGTACTATGTGAACCCCAGCGGGTGGTTCGTCATCGGCGGGCCCCAAGGCGACACCGGCCTCACTGGCCGCAAGATCCTGGTCGACACCTACGGAGGGATAGCGCGTCACGGCGGCGGAGCTTTCTCGGGGAAGGACCCCACGAAAGTCGACCGCTCCGGCGCTTATGCCGCCCGCTACGTGGCCAAGAATGTAGTCGCCGCCGGACTGGCGGACCGTGTCGAAGTGATCGTCTCCTACGCCATAGGCGTTGCAAAGCCGATCTCCGTTTCTGTGGAGACCTTTGACACAAATCACCTCCCCAACGAGAAGATCGTCGACTTGGTGAACGAATACTTCGACCTGCGCCCGGGCGCGATCATCGAGGACTTGGACCTGCGGAGGCCCATATACGGCAAGACCGCCGCCTATGGACATTTTGGCCGCACCGACCTGGACTTGCCTTGGGAACGCACCGACAAAGCAAACGCTTTGCGGGCCGCCGCGGGGTTGCCGGCTAACTAACTCGCGCCGCCACACGGGCGAACCGGATCCGGACAAATAGACTGGAGGGGCCGCACCATGCAGAACGGACAGCAGGGTAGGCCAATTGCCAACCTCTCGGCGGAGGAACGTGCCTCCTTCCGGGCATTATTAAACGAGCTACAGAGCCAGAGAATGGCGGCATCCGTCCAAGCGGTGGAAGCCCGCGCGGTCCTGGGAGCCCATCTGGCGGCCGCTACTCCAGGGGTCCAAGCCGCATTGCTCCACCTGATCGAGCGTGACGAACGGGGCCCGGCCCTCGGTGAGACCGCCCCCGATTTCACCCTGAAACAATCGGGTTCGGACGAGCGGGTGAGCCTCTCTGGATTCAGAGGCAAGCGCCCGGTGGGGCTGATTTTCGGCAGCTACACTTGACCCCCTTTCCGCGCCTCGGTGGGGCGCATTGAACAGATTCGGGACAAGTTCGCCGGAGAGGTGGAGTTCTTTGTGGTTTACGTGAGGGAAGCCCACCCCACCGACGGATGGCAGGTCGACGCCAACGTTCAAGACGAGGTTTTCTACCGCCAGCATCAGACCCATGAGGAACGGGAAGAAGTCGCCCAGACGTGCAGCTTCGACCTCAAGATCACGCTTCCCGTACTGGTCGAAGAGATGGACAACAACACCGACGAGACTTTCGGAGCGGCTCCGGAGCGATTGTACCTGATTGGCTCAGACGGCAAGGTTGCCTACCACGGCGGCGCGGGACCGTTCTTCTTCGACCTGGATGAATGGGAGGAGTCGATTCAGGACTGTGTTGATGGAGGGGGCACAATCAAAGGCCCGGCCAAGACCACGACGGCCGCATGACCACCGCGATCCGCTTTGGGACCGATGGCTGGCGGGCCATCATCGCCGAAGAGTTCACTTTCGAGAACGTGGGCCGCTGTTCCCAGGGCCTTGCCGATTATCTGTGCGCCCAGGGGACTGCCGGGAAAGGGCTGATTGTCGGTTACGACACGCGTTTTCTCTCCCGCGAGTTCGCCGAAACGGTGGCCTCGGTCATGGCCGCCAATGAAATCAAGACCTTCCTGTCGGCGGAACCCGCTCCGACCCCGGTCCTCAGCTACAGCGTACTCCATCGACAGACGGCTGGCGCGGCCATAATCACGGCGAGCCACAACCCCGGGATTTGGAACGGCTTCAAGTTCAAGCCCGAGTACGCCGGGAGCGCTACTCAGGAGATCACCGACCTGCTCGAGCACTTCATAGCCAGCGCGGGTAGAGTCCGGTCCATGCCTCTGGAGCAGGCGCGGGACCAGGGGATGATTACAGAGTTTGACCCTGCCCCTCCATACATGGATAAGGTGGGCACACTCGTGGATCTGTCAGCCATCCAAAACGCGGGTCTCCGTGTGAGTGTTGACGCCATGTTTGGGGCTGGGGCGGGCTATATTCCGGCTCTGGCATCCGGCGGCGCAACCGTAGTAGAGGAGATGAATGGGACCCGCAACCCGGCGTTCCCCGGGATGGAACAGCCCGAACCCATTGCCAATAACCTCAGGAGCTTAACCCAGGCCGTGCCCGGACAGGGATACTCGGTGGGACTTGCCCTAGACGGCGATGCCGATCGTATCGGAGTGGTTGACGAGAACGGGCGGTTCATCACCACCCTGGAAGTCTTCTCCCTTTTGGCCTATTACCTGTTGGACCACAAGGAGCTGCGCGGCCCCCTGGTCAAAGGCGTCACGTCTTCGATGATGTTGAACAAACTCGCCGGTATTTACGGCGTGGACATCCACGAAGAAAAGGTGGGGTTCAAGTACATCGGACCCCGGATGTCCGCGGCTGACGCCCTTTTGGCCGGAGAGGAAAGCGGCGGTTTCGCCTTCCGTGGTCACATACCAGAAAGAGACGGCATACTCAGCGGACTCTTCATTTTGGAATATATGGCGCTAACAGGGCTTACGCCTTCCGAGCTCGTGCGGCGTTTATTCGATAAGGTGGGCGAGCACTATTACCACCGCCGCGACGTGGCTTTTAGGGCCGAAGACCGCTCTGGGATCCAGGAAAGATTGGAGAGCCCAGAATTGACCCAGTTGGCCGGTATGCCTGTCAGGAGCACAGACGCAATCGACGGGCGAAGGCTCGTGTTCGACGACGCCTGGCTTATCTCCAGGTTCTCGGGGACCGAACCTCTATTGCGCATTTACGCGGAGGCAGTCTCACGGGAAGCAGTAGACAGGCTGCTGGACGCGGCGGCGGAATACCTGGGGGTCTGATGACCCCCAACTAACGCTTGGTGTATTGGGGAGCCCGGCGGGCCCGCTTCAGGCCGTATTTCTTGCTTTCCTTGATCCGGGCGTCCCTCGTAATCAACCCGTTGCGGCGCAGTCCAACTTTCAATTCGGCGTCGTAAGCAACAAGCGCCCTGGCAATCCCGTGCCGAATCGCCTCGGCCTGGGAATGGACTCCCCCTCCGACCACTCTGACCATCACCCGGAACCGGTTCGCCATTTCGGCGATCCTGAAGGGCTCGTTGATGATGTCCCGCCACGGTCTCCAGCCGAAGTACTCGTCAACGGGCTTGCCGTTAACGATTGTCGGCCCTCCATCGTCCAAGTAGAGCCTGACCTTGGCGATAGAAGTCTTGCGCTTTCCGGTGCCGTAGTAATATTGTTCCTGGTCTGTCGCAGCTCGAACCAAAATCAGTACCTACTCTTTGCTTGATTCACCAAAGCCCGCGACCTGGGCTTCGTGGGGGTGGGTCTCTCCGGCGTAAACTTTTAACCGGCGAAGCATATGCCGCCCCAAGTTGTTGCGGGGCAGCATTCCTTTGACCGCCAACTCGATCACGCGATCAGGACGGGTATCCAACATGTCTTCGAGCCTGAACGTTTTCAGGTTCCCGACGTAGCCGCTATGCCGGTAGTAAAGCTTCTGGTCCCGCTTTCGGCCTGTAACCCTCACCTTGGACGCGTTGACCACAATTACGTAGTCGCCGGTGAGGACCGATGGGGAATAGCCGGGTTTATCCTTGCCCTGAAGGGCCATTGCGATATCCCGGGCCAGCCTGCCCAACACTTGGCCGGTCGCGTCGACTACCCGCCACGTTGCGAGGACTTCGCCATTCTTGGGAAAATACGTGCTAGTTCTTTTCATCTTCTCTGATTACGTATGACCAGAATTCCGGATAATTTACCTTCATTAAACAGAGGCCGCTGGCCGGGACCGACGGCAGGGTGAATCCCTGCTCCAACCCACCGCCCAGCAATCCTTCCAATACCTTAGTATCTAGCCTACCCTTGCCAATCTCAATTAATATCGCGTTTGCCCGCCGGACCAGGTGCTTGAGAAACCCGTTAGCCTCACATTCGATGATAACTTCGCGGTCATCCCTCCAGACCTCCCACCGGCGCACCGACCGGACCGCTGACCGTTCCGCCGGATGGTCCGGGACCAAGGGCCGGAAATCGCGGTCTCCGATCAGCCCTGTCGCCGCCTCTGCCATTCGCCCCACGTCCAGCGGGTCCCGCACCCAAAAACTGGTGTGGCGCTCCAGTGGAGACGCCCACCTCCGGTTGGAAATCCGGTACCGGTATACCCGGCTCGCGGCGGTCCTTCTGGAGTGAAACTCCGGGATCATCCGGTATCCGGCCTGGACTCGAATATCCTCCGGGAGATAGAAGTTCAACCCGCGAGGGAAAGACTCTATTGTACGGTCGGCGGTCGTTGTGAAGTCCACTACCTGGCCGCGCGCGTGAGCCCCCGAATCGGTCCGGCTCGCCCCCCGGATGCGCACTGGCGCTCCGGTAAACCTGGCCAGGCTAGTCTCCAGTTCTCCCTGGACCGTTGGTTGGTCTCTTTGGACCTGGAACCCCTTGTATTTCGTACCGTCGTATTCTACCAGGAGCGCCACCCTACGGGCGTCTTTGGGGTCTTCGACCGGGTAGGGTCGTGGTGGAGCTATTGGACTAATTCGCGCAACACCTCGCTAGACTAGTTCGATAACCGCCATCTCGGCCCCGTCGCCCTGACGTCTGCCGATCTTGATAATCCGCGTGTAGCCGCCTGCGCGTTCGGCATACCTAGGCGCCACCTCGTCGAACACTTTCTTGACGACGGTTTTGTTGGGAATCTGGGCAAGGGCCAATCTCCGGTGGTGGAGGGTGCCCTTCTTGCCGTGGGTAATCAACTTTTCGGCCACTATCCTGGTCTCTTTGGCCTTGGCCAGGGTGGTGGTGATGCGTTCGTGTTGGATCAATTCCCCGGTCAACCCGCGCATCAGGGCTTTTCGTTGGTCCTTGTACCGGCTAAGCTTGCGTCCGGCGACTCGGTGAGAGGCCATGACTAACTGGAGACCTCATCTTCATCGTCATCCTCGGACCATTCTTCCTCATCCTCTTCGTCGTCCTCTTCCCACGCCCAGGAACCCTCTTCCGCCTCGGCTTGGACCGGGGCTTGACCGACGCCGCCCGACCCGATTAACTCACCCAACTCCTCTACCGACAACGTGAGGCCGGTGGGCAATTCGCCGGCAGACAGCGGATCGCCTCCGACAACTTCCGCCGCTCCGTCTCCGAGGTGGGATCCAATTCCTCGCTCCGCGAGCTTGTCCCGGAGTTCGGTCAAGGACTTGTAGCCGAAGTTTCGGATCTTCAGAAGTTCTTCGTCGGAACGTTCTAGGACTTCGCCGAGCTTGGTAATGTGGGCCCGCTTCAGGCAGTTGAGAGTCCTGTGAGAAAGCTCCAGCCTCTCGATGGGCGTCTGGTAAATCTCGGGGGACACCATGAGCGGGGCGCGGTCCATGCCGATTTCGGAGGTTTCGTCTAGGTTGCTGAACAAGAAGTAGTGGTTGACCAGGGACCCCGCAGCCCGGCGCACGGCCTCTAGCGGAGACACAGTGCCGTCGGTCCAAACTTCAAGGACCAGCCGCTCGTAGTCGGTGACCTGGCCTACCCGTGTCCGCTCCACGTGGTAGTTCACCTTGCGGACGGGGCTGAAGATGGCGTCCACCGGGAGCACGCCGACGGGCAGGCTTTCAGACCCTTCGCCCTGAACGGCGGGCAGGTAGCCGACGCCTTGCTCCACGTTGAATTCGATCGAGAGCTTGGAATCATCTGAATCGAGGGTTGCCAGATGCAGCTCGGGGTTTACCACCTGGAAGTCGTCCGAGGTGGCGATGTCTCCGGCGCAGACCCGTCCGCCTCCGGAAACGTCCAGCCGCATCTTCCCAGTCCGCTCGGACTGGGCGCGTATGCGGATCCGCTTCACGTTGAGAAGCAGCTCCATGACTTCTTCTTTGACACCTGGGATGGCGGCGTACTCATGCACCACGTCGTCAATCTTGACCCACGTGATCGCGCTGCCGTTCGTCGAGCTTAATAGTATCCTTCTCAGCGGATTGCCGATTGTGAGACCAAAACCCCGCTGCAGTGGCTCTACCGCCACTCTGCCATACATCGCGCCAGATTCCAGGATATGGACATCCGGCTTGGGAGGCTCCGGTCCTCCCTCGGGATAACCGGTGGAGAGGACAAAAGTATCTAACATGGGGCCATTTACCTCGAGTAAAACTCTACGATTAGCCGGGAGTTGATCGCCTGCTGCAAGTCCTGGTCCGCTGGCAGACTCATCACTCGACCGGTCATTTCGTTCGCGTCTAAAAGCAACCAATCGGGAACCGGCCGCTTGGGTATGCCATCGGTCCGGTCCTTGTAGAAATCTGTGGTCTTGTCCGACTCCTTCCAGGAAATGATGTCCCCTTCCTTGACCTGGTAGGAAGGGATGTCCGTCTTCCGGCCATTTACCTGAAGGTGCCCGTGCATAACGAGTTGCCTGGCTTGCTTTCGGGAGTCGGAGAACCCGAGCAGAAAAACCACGTTGTCGAATCGTCTTTCCAATGAGCGCAGCAAGTTCAGACCGGTGACTCCAGGGGTGTCGAAGGCCTCAGCCATGTACCGGCGGAACTGGGATTCCAGCACGCCGTAGATGTACTTGGCCTTCTGCTTCTCCAGCAGGTGTACGCCGTAGTCCGAGGGGCGTCTGCGCCTGCGAGACTGATTGCCCGGCGCGGCCCGGCGGCGTTCAATAGCGCAACGGGGCGTGAAACACCGTTCGCCCTTTAGAAATAGCTTTTCTCCGGCGCGGCGGCAAAGTCGGCAGGATGGTCCTGTATATCTACCCATCAGGCGTTCGCTACACCCTCCTTCTTTTTGGTGGGCGACACCCGTTGTGCGGGATGGGCGTCACGTCTCGTATGCTGGTTACCATAAGCCCCGCCCCTTGGAGGGAGCGTATGGCGGCTTCGCGCCCTGCTCCGGGCCCGCGGATCAAAACGTCGATCTGCCGCAGTCCCATGTCCATGCCCCGCCGCGCGGCCTGTTCCGCCGCGCGTTGGGCCGCAAAGGCTGTGCCTTTGCGGGAGCCCTTGAAACCCACGGTCCCCGCGCTTGCTGATGAGATAACGTTTCCCTGCGGGTCGGTAATGCTGACCAGGGTGTTGTTGAACGTCGAATAAATATACGCCCGGCCCTGGACAACCGTTCGCCGCTCGCGGCGGCGTGCTCTTGGTCTAGGCATCGATCACACTCACCTACTTCTTGCCGCCCGTGCGCCGGCCACGGCCTGCGACGGTGCGTCTGGGGCCCTTCCTGGTGCGGGCATTGGTGCGAGTCCGCTGACCGTGGGCCGGCAGACCTCGGCGGTGCCGCGTACCCCGGTAGGAACCGATCTCTATCAACCGGCGAATATTTTGGTTGACCTCGCGCCTGAGGTCTCCCTCGGCTAGGTATTCCCGGTCTACGATCTCCCGTATCCGGTCCACCTGGGCTTCGGATAATTCCAACATCCTCGGCGGCGACTCGGTGTCGATGTCGGCCTTGAGCAGAATCTCGTTGGCCAAGGCGGGGCCTATGCCATAAATCCTGGTCAAAGCGACATGCGCCTTCTTTCGGTCGGGTACGTCTACTCCTGCGATACGGACCACTTGGGGCCTCCTTTAAGGGCCTTCTATCGTGGGTTGGGTCTAACCCTGGCGCTGGGCGTGCCGCGGGGTGGTGCAGATGATCCGCACCACCCTCTTGCGCCGGATGACGCGGCATTTGTCGCACCGGGGTTTGACTGATGCGGAAACTTTCATAGCGTTACTACCTTTGGGCTATTTGAAGCGATAGGTGATTCGCCCTCGAGTCAGATCGTAAGGGGACAACTCCACCAGCACCCGGTCCCCCGGCAGCACCCGGATGAAGTGCATCCGTATCTTCCCTGAAACGTGGGCTAATACTTCGTGATCATTGGGCAGAGTGACCCGGAACATGCCATTCGGCAATGCTTCCTGCACACTGGCTTCTACTTCTATCGCCTGCTTCTTCGCCATAAACTCCCTCTAGGACCTACCCTGTGAATCTCCGCCGCCCTGACTTGCGGCTGCTAATTTTCAGGGCGGACCGTCATTATCTCAGGTCCGTCCTCGGTGATCGCTATGGTGTGCTCGAAATGACTGGACATAAGCCCGTCCGCCGTGACCACTGTCCACTGGTCGTTCAGAATTCGGGTGCGCCAATCTCCCAGGTTGAACATGGGCTCGATGGCGATGCACATGCCTGAGCGGAGCAACGGTCCCAACCCGGCCTGTCCGTAGTTGGGCACCTGTGGGTCCTCATGCAGGAACCGGCCTACTCCGTGGCCTACGAACTCCCGGACGATACCGTAGCCGTGGGCTTCCCCGTACGCTTGTACCGCGGCGGCGATATCACCGACTCGGTTGCCGGGCAACGCGGCCTTGATTCCTTCCATCAGCCCTGCCTGGGTGGCGGCCATCAGCGCGTCAATTTCCTTTGGCACTTCTCCGACTGGGACGGAAATCGCCGCGTCTCCAATGAAGCCATCCAGGGTCGCGCCGACGTCCATCTTGATGATATCGCCCTCTTTCAACACCCTTCTACTGGGTATCCCGTGGACGATTTCCTCATTGACCGATGCGCAAATACTGGCGGGAAAGCCCCGGTAACCCTTGAAGGTGGGCTTTGCGCCGTGGCGCACGATCTCTTTGTAGGCGATGGTGTCGAGCTCTTTGGTGGTGATACCGGGCTCCACCGAACGCCGCAATAATCCAAGGACCGTGCCAACTATACCCCCCGCGGCGCGCATGGCGACAATCTCCTCGCGGGACTTAATCGTTATCCCGCCGGAGTACGGAGAGGCCGAGTTGGACGCGGTCTCCTTCTTGCGGTTCCTTTTCACCGTATCTATTCTACTCCCGAATGGTCTTAATTGAAACCCACGCTCACTCTGGCGGGGGTCTCGCCTTCCCTCGAAGAAGGCTTAGGTTATGGCATACCCAGGGCCGCCAGGACGTTGCGGTTCACGCCTTCAACGGAGTCGGAGCCTACGACGCCCACCAAGACTCCCCGTTCCCGGTAGTAGTCCAGCACGGGCAGCGTTTCCGATTGGTAAACCTCGATGCGCTTCTGCACCGCTTCGGGCCGGTCGTCCTCCCTCTGGGATAGCTCCCCGCCACAGCGTTCGCACCTGGGTTCAGGAGTCGACTCGCTCCCCCCTGCCGATGAATCCTGGGGCAGGCTATGCGGGGCCTGGCATTCGCGGCAACTGAACCGGCCCGCCAGCCGACGCACCAATTCTGGCTCCGAGACCTCAATGTAAACCACTTTATCCAAAGCGCGGGAACGCCGCTCGAGCGCCTCGTCCAACACCTCGGCCTGGTTACGGTTCCGAGGGAAGCCGTCCAGGATGAACCCATCGTCCTTGTGGATCGCCATGACCCGTTCCAGCATAATGTCGATGGTCAACTCGTCGGGCACCAACACACCTTGCCTCATGTATTCGGCGGCGCGTAGGCCCAGGGGTGTTTCCTCCCTCAGGTGGTGGCGGAACAGGTCCCCAGAGCTGAGATGTGGTACGCCAAACCGCTCCACCAGGAGCTGCGCCTGGGTACCCTTGCCCGCGCCAGGAGCGCCGAATAGCGCTAGCCGCACTCCCTCTGCCAAGGCTACCTCAAGAACCCTTCATAGTTACGCATCATTAATTGGGCTTCCAACTGCCGCATCGTGTCCAGGCCTACTCCCACCATGATAAGCAGGCTGGTGCTGCTAAGGGATATGGCTTGCACGTTGGTTATCAGTGACGCAAGGTACGGCACGATGGCTACGAACCCAAGGAACAACGCCCCTCCCATGGTAATTCGCACGATAACCCGGTTCAGGTAGTCTTGGGTAGGGCGTCCCGGGCGTATCCCCAGCACGAACCCCCCGTTCCGTTGTAGGTTCTCCGCCAGGTTCTGCTGATTGAACACCACCAGCGTGTAAAAGAAGGTGAAGATCACCACCAGTACGAACACCATTACCCAGTAGAGGGGTTCCGTGGGAACCAGCAGGTCTGCGAAGAAGCGGGCGATATCACCGACTACTCCAGTGCTAGTGGCGAAGTAGGTGGCGATTGTTCCCGGCAAAATCACGATGGAAAAAGCAAAAATCAAGGGTATCATTCCAGCCGAATTAATCCGCAGCGGAAGGTATGTAGCCCCGCTCTGGCGATACTTCCGTCCGCCTCGGAAGATGCTCCGCCCGTACTGCACCGGTATCCTCCGGTGGGCCTCGTTGAACATCACGATCAGCGCGATGATTAACACACCGATGATGGCGAAGAACCCGATACCCAAGACGTTATCCCGGTCAAGGAACCCCTGGCTTAACAGCCCGGGGAACCCGGCCACTATACCGGCGAAGATAATCAGAGATATGCCATTGCCGATGCCCCGCTCCGTGATCAACTCCCCCAACCACACCAGGAACATCGTCCCCGCCACTATGGAGAGAAGCGCGGCGATGGTCGGCAATAAGGCCAAGCCACTGAAGCCGACAAAGGTAATCACCTGGCTTTGCTGGAGCAGCACGAGCTGGCCGTAACCCTGTGCCATGGCTATCGGGACCGTCAGCCAGTGGGTCATCCGGTTCATCTTTGCCCGGCCCGCCTCACCCTCCCGGGACATCTCCTGCAGGCTGGGTATAACCGGCGTGAGGAGCTGCATCACGATGGATGCGGTGATGTACGGGAAAACACCCAGTGCGACGATGCTCATACGCCGCAATGCGCCGCCGCTAAAGAGGTCCAGGAAGCCGAGCAGGTCGTTATTGCGGAACAGGTTATCCAACTGTATCTGGTCGATTCCCGGCATAGGGATATGCGCGGCGAACCGGTACAGCGCTAGGATAGCCAGGGTGAAGAGTATCTTTGCCCGAAGGTCCGGTAGACTAAAGGCGTCGATCGTAGCTTGGAGCAAACGCGGAAAGCGCGCCCCTTGAGTCTCCGCGGTTAACATAAGGTCTAGAGTTCCTCCACACTTCCCTTGGCCGCCTCGATCTTCTCTCGCGCAGAACGCGTAAACTTGTGCGCAGCCACCGTGACGGCCTTGGTAATCTCGCCGTCCCCCACAATCTTGACCGGTTGCTTCAGGTCCCGCAGGCAGCCCCGCTCCACCATTTCCTCGGGAGTAATGCGGTCCCCGTCGGAGAACACGTTTAGTGATTCCAGTTTTACCAGCGCATAGTAAATCTTGAACTTGTTGTTGAATCCCCGCCGCATGGGTAGACCCTTGATCAAGGGCAACTGACCGCCCTCGAACCCGACGCGGAATCCGTGTCCTGATCGGGAATTCTGTCCCTTCTGGCCTCGGCCCGCCGTGCTTCCCTGACCGGCGGCATCGCCCCGGCCCACCCGTTTCCGGGATTTCCTGGCCCCTCTTGATGGGGCCAGTTGGTGTTCCATCATTGGGAATGACTCCTTGTTCTAAAGTAGGTCATGCCCCGTTGCCTGTCCGCCCGCTTTGGCGGGACAACCGGGCACGACTGGTCCGCGGGCAGGGGCCGTGTGGCCTCAGTCCAGCGGTTCTAGCCGCCCAATTCCTCCACTTCGACCAAGTGGGAGACCTTGTTGACCATACCCCGTATCGTCGGAGAGTCCGAGTGGACCACCGAGTGGTGTAATCTACGCAGCCCCAATGATTTGATGATCCGGCTCTGGTTCTTGGGCCTGCCAATACAGCTTTTCTTCCAAGTTATCTTCAAGTCTGCCATGGTTATCAGGCGGTGCGCCCGGTCGCGCGGCTCACGCGGCGGGCCACCTCTACCTCCGGATCTCTAAGCTGCCGCAGCGCAACGAGGGTGGCGTACACGATGTTGATCGGATTGCGTGAACCCAGGGACTTTCCGACCACGTCCCGCACCCCGCCCAATTCCAACATGGCCCGCATCGCGCCAGCGGCGATGATTCCGGTACCTTCGCGGGCCGGTTTGAGGATCACGATGGTAGCGCCTTTCTTGACCGTGATTTGATGCGGGATAGTGCTGCCCTTGAGCGGGATCGTAACCATGTTTCTCCGGCCGATAGCGTTGCCTTTGCGCACCGCGTCGGGAATCACGAGGGCTTTACCCAGACCCGCTCCAACCTGTCCTTCGCCGTCTCCAACCACCACCAGGGCGTTGAAACGAAGCCGTCTACCACCTTTTACCACCTTCGCAATGCGGCGGGTGTAAACCACCCTTTCCTGCATCCCTCCGGTATCTTCCTCCCTTTGCCTGGGGGGTCTGCCTCGGTCGCGCGCAAATACCATAAAGCGCCTATCCCTTTCTCGTTGGACCCGGGGCCCGGTGAGCTCCGCGTCCGGTATTCACTAGAATTGCAGCCCGCCTTCTCGGCTGGCTTCGGCCAGGGCTTTGACCCTGCCGTGGTACTTGTAGCCTCCCCGGTCGAACACCACCTGGTCGATCCCCAAGGCTAACGCCCGGTCCGCGACCCGTTTCCCCACGACGGCTGACGCCGATGTCTTGGGACCCGCGGGCTTCTTATCGGCGCCTTGGTCTTCCATGCTGGAGGCTGAGACCAGAGTCTCTCCCTTGGAGTCGTCGATCACCTGGCAGTATATGTGCCGGGAACTGCGGAACACACACAGGCGGGGCCGTTCTCCCGTGCCGGAGACCTTGGTCCGCACCCTGGCGTGCCTGACTATCCTTAACCTTCTTGCGTTCCTGTCCTTAGGCAATGCGTAGCCCTCTCGATAAACGTCTAAGTTACTGGCGGGCTAGGCCTTGCGTGCCGCTGCCTTGCCAGGCTTGTAGTGAAGGACCTCACCCTGATACCTGATGCCCTTCTCTTTGTATGCGTTGGGAGGCCGGACCTTGCGCACCTTCGCCGCCATCTGTCCAACCTTCTGTTTGTCGATTCCCCTGACGTGTACCCGGTTGTTGCCTTCTACTTCCATGGTAACGCCGTCCGGCGGCTGTAGCTCGACCGTGTGGGAGTAGCCAACGTTTAGTACGATACCTTCATTGGCCTGTTGGACCCGGTAACCGACGCCCATCAATTCCAATGTCCGGGTATACCCTTCCGTTACGCCTGTAACCGCGTTGGAAATAAGGCTGCGGGTCAGTCCGTGAAGTGCGTGGTGGAACTTGCGTTCCGACAGGCGCTCCACTATAACCTCGCCATCCTCAACCGCCACCTTGACCTCTGGATGGTAGTTCTGGGTGATGGTTCCCAGGGGTCCCTTCACCGTGACCTCTCCATACCTGACGTCTACGTCCACACCTTCCGGTATGGGTATGGGCTTGCGTCCAATGCGGGACAATGTTCGTCCCGCCCTTTCTCCGTTATCCATTCCGTTACCAGACATAACAGAGCAACTCCCCTCCGATACCTCGGCGCCAGGCCTGACGGCCCGCCATTACGCCTTCGGGCGTCGACAGAATGGCGACGCCAAGACCTCCGTAGACCCTGGGTATCTCGCCTTTTCCCACGTACACCCGGAGGCCGGGTTTGCTTACCCGTTTGAGGCCCATGATGGTCGGCTCGCGGCGTTCGCGGTAAGACAGATGTATTCGCAGTGTTGGGCGGGCCTGCCCCCTGGGGTGGTCGAAGTCCCGGATGAACCCCTCTTCCTTGAGTATCCTGGCGATGGCCAGCTTCATCTTGGAATGGGGCATCATCACGGACTCGTGACGCACCTGGACGGCGTTTCTAATCCTGGTGAGCATATCCGCCACTGGATCGGTAACCGGCACTGTATTCTCCCTTCTGGTCCTTCTACAAGCTCGCCTTGCGAACTCCGGGCAACTCGCCGTTCAGAGCCAACTCCCGGAAGCAGATCCGGCAGATCCCGAAGTAGCGAATGTAGGCCCGGGGCCGGCTGCAGCGGTTGCACCGGCTATGCCAGCGGCCTGGAAACTTGGGGTCTCTGAGCCATTTCTGTACTTTGGAGGTCTTAGCCAAAACGTCTCCTCTGGTCTGCTGCCGCGGGGCTAAGCCTCGCGCACGAATGGCATCCCGTAAAGCTCCAGCAGCCGCACCGCGAGGCGGTCGTCGGGAGCTGTGGTCGCTATGGTTATTTGCATTCCCCGGAGCCTGTCTATCTGGTTATAGTCGATCTCCGGGAAGATGATCTGTTCCCTGATCCCAATGGAGAAATTCCCCCGGCCATCGAAGCCTCGGCGGGGTATGCCCCGGAAGTCCCTGATACGCGGGAGCGACATGTTGATTAACCGGTCAAGGAAATGGTACATGCGGGCTCCCCGCAGGGTCACGCACGTGCCGATAGGGTTGCCTTCGCGTACCTTGAAACCTGCGATGGACTTTCGGGCCCGGGTAATGATCGGCTTCTGGCCGGTGATGGTCGCCAGGTCCCGGGTGGCGGACTCCATCGCCCGGCCATTGGTCAGTGCTTCTCCCAAGCCGATGTTGACCGAAATCTTCTGGATCCGCGGCACCTGCATCGGGTTGGTCAAGCCAAACTCTCGCATGATGGTGGGAACGATCTCGTTCCGGTACATATCGAGAAGTCTGGGAGGGGGAGGCGATTCGTCCCCGGAGGCCTCTTCTTCGGCCACGGCTGTCCCACCGCCGCGTTCACCTCTGGCGGCCCGATCCCTGCGGCCTGAACCCCGTCGCGGAGCGGTGGCGGATGGCTCCTCGGAAGTCCCGTTAGTAGACTGCGCCGCCTCTTCCGAGGTTACCTCTTCGGGGCTGCCCTGTTCCTGTTCATCATCGGGCATCGTCGATCACTTCCTCGCATTTGGGGCAACCGCGCACTCTAGATCCGGTCTCCAGAGTAACCATTCTGGGCCGGACCGGGCGGTTGCATTTGTTGCAAATGAGCACCACATTGGAGATGTGAATGGGTGCTTCCGATTGGATGCGTCCCGACTGCCTAACGCCGGGCCTCGGCCTGACATGCCGGGTGACGAGGTTCACGCCTTCCACCACCACCCTATCGACCTTGGTCAATTGGCGTTCAACGCGGCCGGTCTTGCCCTTCTCTTTGCCCGCAATGACCAGCACGGTGTCGCCGCTCCGGATGCGCATTATACCACCTCCGAAGCCAGGGATATGATGCGCATGAAACCCCGGTCCCGCAGTTCTCTGGCCACTGGTCCGAATATGCGCGTTCCTCTGGGAAGCTGATTGTCCAAAATCAGCACCGCGGCGTTGTCATCGAAGCTGATGAACGTGCCGTCTGGCCGTCCGTACTCGTGGGCTTGGCGGATAACCACCGCCTTCACCACGTCCCCTTTTCGCACTGGGGAGTTGGGCGCGGCTTCCCGCACGTTGCACACCACTACATCGCCGAGGCTGGCGAACTTGCGCCGGCCGCTGCCGGGCACGTTGATCAGGCGAATTACCTTGGCCCCGCTATTGTCTGCTACAGTTAACCGGGTATAAGTCTGGATCATACCTAGAATTCCTACTCGTCTTCCTCTGACTCATCGTCCTGGCCGCCCTCTTCCAGAAGGTCCAAGACCTCTTCTTCAACTTCTTCCTCGTCTATGTCCTCGGCGTCGGCCTCAAGCTCGATGGGCCGCACTTCGGCGACCTCCCGCCTTTCCAATATCTCCAGCAGCCGCCAGTGTTTGCTCTTGGAGATAGGTCTCGTCTCCTGGATGCGGACCACGTCTCCCAACTGACACTGACTGAGGGGGTCATGGACCATATAACGCGCCACCCGGCGCACCTGCTTGCGGTACAGCCGGTCACGTTGTTTCCAGACCATCTGGACCACTGCCGTCTTGTCCATCCGGGTCCGCACAACCGAGCCGACCCGGACCTTTCGCTTCTCTTTGGCCAATGTTAACCCTCCACCAATTCCCGTTCCCGGATCACCGTGAGCAGTCTGGCGATGGACCTGCGCACGGCCTTGGGCTGGTTGGAATCGGGCAACTGATTGGTGGCGGCGCGGAAGCGCAGGTTCATCAGCTCCCGTTGCGTTTTGACCAGCTCTTCGCGGAGCTGCTCGTCGGTCAAACTGCGGATTTCGTGAATCATCATCGCGTTATGTCTCTATGCGGCCTGACTGCCAGCTCCGACCCCGTGGTCCCTGCTGACGATCTTGGTGGGGATGGGCAACTTGTGGGATGCCAGCCGCAAGGCCTCCCTTGCCTCTTCGGGAGCAACCCCGGCAACTTCAAACATGACCTTTCCGGGTTTGACCACGGCCACCCAGTGGTCGACAGCCGCCTTGCCGCCGCCCATCCGAGTCTCCGCCGGCTTCTTGCTGACCGACTTATCCGGAAACACCCGGACCCAGACCTGGCCGCCACGGCGCAGGTGACGGGTCACGGCGACCCGCGCCGCTTCGATCTGCCTAGCGCTAATCCACTCGGCGGCCATGGCCTTCAGGCCAAATTCGCCGAAATCCACCTGGTTGCCACTGGTGGCGGGGCCTTTGCGGCGACCACGGAAGACCTTGCGATATTTCGTTCGCTTGGGCTGTAACATGCCGTTCTCCCAGGAAACTCCCCTTAAATGTCCGCTTGGTCCAAGAACTCCAACTCCGGGTCCTCACCGTCGGCCTGGACGGTGACCTCGATGTCTTCCAATTCTTCGACTTCCTCTGGCGGAGGCGGAAGGATGTCGCCGTGGTATACCCACGCCTTGACGCCAACCCGGCCCATGGCGGTGTGGGCTTCAGCCAGTGCGTAATCGATGTCCGCTCGAAGAGTATGGAGCGGCACCTGGCCCATCATCAACTTCTCGACCCGTGCGATCTCCGAGCCGGAAATCCGGCCCTTGACCATCAACTTGATGCCTTGGGCCCCGCCTTGCATCGCCCTTTGCGCCGCCTGACGCATGGCCCGGCGGTAGGCAACCCGGCGCTCTAGCTGGTCGGCGATATTTCGCGCCACCAGGTAGGCGTTGATCTCTGGCTGGTTGATCTCGATGATGTTCAATTGGACCCGCCGCTTGGTGATTGCCTCCAGCTTGGTCCGCAGGTTCTTCACCCGCTCTCCGTCCCGTCCGATGAGAATTCCCGGGCGGGCGGAGTGGATGTTGATCACCCCGTCCTGAGCCCCGCGGTCGATCTCCACCCGGGCGATCCCGGCGTCGGCAAACGCGCGGTATTCGTTCTGGATACTCTTCCGAAGTTGCAGGTCCTCCAGGACCAGGGTGCGGTAGCTGGCTGCGCTGGGCGCAAACCAATGGGCTTTCCAGTCCTTGATAATGCCTAGCCGGAACCCGTAAGGGTGGGTCTTATGGCCCATGAGCTAGAACTCCTCTTGCATGTCGTCTACCACCACCGTAAGGTGGCTGGCCTGCTTGATGATGCGTCCGATACGGCCTCTGGCCCTCGGCCGGAACCGCTTTTGGGGCTTGGCCTGGTCGGCTGTAATCCGGACGATCCGTAGATCGTCACGGGACATGAACATGTTGTTTTCGGCGTTGGCCGCCGCCGATTCCACCACTTTCGCTACCGTTTTGGCCCAAGGGGAAGGCAGCAGACTAAGGGTGTTGAGGGCGTCTTGGACCGAGTTTCCCCGCACCAAGTCCAGAATCGGCTTGAGCCGTTTCTGTGACGCTCCGATCTGTTTCGCCATTGCTCTTACTGGTGGCACCTGTTTACCTCATTCGGCTGGTGCGTTCGGACCGGCTGACGTGGCCTCGGTACGTGCGCGTTGGAGAAAACTCTCCGAGACGGTGTCCAACCATGTTCTCCGTCACGAAGACCGGCACGTGGCGCCGTCCGTCGTGAACGCCGATGGTCAGGCCGACCATGTCGGGCATAATCATCGAAGCCCGCGACCAGGTGCGGATAACCGTCCTGGCGCCGGAGCGCTGTAGGGCTTCCACCTTCTTCATTAACTTGGGATGAACATAGGGACCCTTCTTGATCGAGCGCGACATTCTACCGTCTCCTGCCCCTCCGTACAATGAATCTACTGCTTGCCTTGTTCTTCTGCCTGGTCTTGTGCCCCAGGGTGGGTTTTCCGGTAGGCGACTTAGGACCGGGCATCCCGATGGGGGAGCGGCCCTCGCCGCCGCCGTGGGGGTGGTCCACCGGGTTCATCGCCACACCACGCACGTGGGGGCGTCTTCCCAGGTGGCGGCTCGCTCCGGCCTTCCCCAGGCTTTCGTTCTTGTGGTCTGGGTTGGAAAGCTGACCGACGCTGGCCCGGCAATTGAGCAGCACCCGCCGCATTTCACCTGAAGGGAGCCTGATCAGAACGTATTCGCCCTCTCTGGATAGGACCTGAGCGCTCGCCCCGGCGCTGCGAACCAATTGACCTCCCCGTTGCGGGGTCAGCTCCAGGTTGTGCACCACTGTGCCCGTGGGGATGTTGCGCAACGGAAGACAATTCCCTGGGTGTATCTCAGCCTGCGGGCCGGACTCGACCCAGTCGCCCACGGACAGGGCCAGGGGGGCGAGGATGTAACTCTTCTCCCCGTCCATATAGTGGATCAGCGCGATCCGCGTCGTCCGGTTTGGGTCGTATTCGATGGAGACCACCCGGCCCGGCACCCCGTCCTTGTGCCGCTTGAAATCGATCTTGCGGTACATCTGTCGAGGGCCGCCCCCGCGATGGCGGGTGGTAATCCGCCCGCGGTTGTTCCGTCCGGCATGGCTGGTCTTGGGCTCCAAAAGCGACTTTTCCGGCTTGCGTGTGGTTATCTCCTCAAAAGAGGGGCGCACCGCGTTCCGGGTCCCAGGAGTGATTGGCCTTAAATTCTTCAGTGGCATGGCAATTATCCTTGGGGGCTAGAGCCCTTCGATCAGGTTGATCCGGTCCCCCGGCTTCAACGTGACCACGGCCTTCTTAACGTCGGGCTGCTTGGTGAAGCGGGAGCCGTAGCGCTTGCGCTTTCCATGGAGTTTGGTCATGTTGACGTCCAACACCGACACGCCGAAGTTGGTTTCCACGGCTTGCCTGACCTCCACTTTGTTGGCCTTCGGCGAAACGTGGAAAGTGTACTTTCCGGACTCTTGCAGGATGGTGCTTTTTTCGGTGATGGTCGGTCTTACCAGGACTTTGTGTATGTCCATCTATTCCCCCGAATCCTCGGCCTGTCCCGCGGCCTTCCGCCCTCGCCTTCCGTGGGGTTCGCTGCTCAGGGCTTCTTCCGCCCATCGCACCGCGTCCAACGTGATAATCACGGTGTCGCGTTCCAGGAGTTGCTGGGCGTTCAGGAGGTTGACTGGCAAAGTCCAGACCTTCTTCAGGTTGTGGGCCGCCTGTACAACGTTATCGTCCGGATTCCGGGTCACAAGCAGGGTGGAACCGTTGACACCCAGGTTGGCCAGAAGGCCGACCATGGACTTGGTCTTGCCGTCGACCCCATCGGTGGAGTCTAGGCATACCAATTTGCTCTGCCTCGCCTTGTCCGACAGGACGCACTTTAGGGCCAGCCGCCGCATTCGCTTGGGCAGCGCCTTGCGGTAACTGCGCGGGTGGGGGCCAAATGCCACGCCACCGTGACGCCACTGGGGCGCCCTGATACTGCCCTGGCGGGCCCGGCCCGTGTGCTTCTGGGTCCAGGGCTTGCGCCCGCCTCCGGAAACCTCGGCCCGGGTCTTGGTGTCGTGGGTGCCTTGCCGCTTGTTGGACTGGTAGATTACCAGTGCCTGGTGAACGAGGGAGTTGTTCATCGGGACCGAAAACACCCCGTCATCCAGGTCCACTGTATCGACCGTTTGCCCTTGCTGGTTTTTAACAGTAACTTCCATAGCTAGATACCTTAGTAAGATGCCTTAGTTAAGATGACTTCAGGACTTGACTGGAATCGTTTACTTTGCGCGTCTGATTTGAAGGAGGCCGTTGGGACTGCCGGGAACCCCACCTTTCACCAGTAGCAGGTTCCGGTCAGTGTCAACCCGGATAATTTCCAAGCGCTTGGCCGTGGTCCGCACATTGCCCATGTGGCCGGGCATCTTGAGGCCCTTGAACACCTTGCCCGGCGTGGTCCCGCCGCCAATGGAGCCGGGAGCGCGGGCCCGGTCGGACTGACCGTGGGTCCTGGGTCCGCCGCCGAAACCGTGGCGTTTGATGGTCCCGGCGAATCCACGCCCTTTGGACCGGCCAATGATGTCGATCTTCTCGCCTTCTTCGAAGATATTCACAGAGATGGTCTGGCCAACCTCGAACTCGTTGGGGTCGTCGGCCTTCACCTCCTTGAGGTACCGGACGGGTGGTCCGCCTTTGAGGTGGCCTCGCATGGGCTTGTTGGCCTTCTTGGTCTGGCCAAATCCCAATTGGACCGCCTCGTATCCGTCGTTTTCCCTGGTTTTGACTTGAGTTACGGTGCATGGACCGGCTTCTATCACCGTCACCGGGACCACTCTTCCGTCTTCCCGGAAGACCTGGCTCATTCCGATTTTTCTACCCAAAAAGCCCTGGAGCATGAGATTCCCCAAATGTCCTAAAATTGTTCCGAAATGGAATATCTAAAGCTTGATCGAGATATCGACCCCAGCGGGCAGGTTCAACCGCGTCAGAGAGTCGATAGTCTTGGATGTGGGTTCCAATATGTCGATGAGCCGCTTGTGAGTGCGTATCTCGAAGTGCTCACGCGAGTCCTTGTCAACGTGGGGGCTCCGGATTACGCAGAACCGCCGTATATGAGTCGGCAGCGGGACCGGTCCCGCGACCCTAGCGCCTGTCCGCTCTGCCGTCTCCACGATCTGGCCAGCAGACAGATCGAGCATTTTGTGATCGAATGCCTTGAGAATTATTCGCACTTTCTGCCTGGTGACCATTTTCCCCCAATCTCGGTTGGACGGCGCCTTATCTAAGGTTGCCGATGGTTCGCAGCACGTTTTCTGCTACCGGCTCGTAGTGTTTGAACTCCATTGAATAGGTCGCGCGGCCGCTGGTAATAGAGCGCAACGCGGTCGTGTAGGCAAAGGTCTCACCCAGGGGCAACATGGCCCTGGCCACCTGGACGTCTCCTTGGCCCTCGATGTTTCGGATCTGTGCCCGGCGCGTTCCCAGATCGGCCAGCACGTCCCCCAGGGTTTCTCCAGGGCAGACGACTTCCAGATCGACTATGGGTTCTAACAGGACTGGTTTCCCCCTGGGTACCCCCTCGCGAATGGCCAACATCCCGGCGCTGCTGAAGGCGATCTCGGAGGAGTCCACGGGATGGAAGCTGCCGTCAACCAGGGTTACCTTGATATCCACCAGCGGGAACCCTCCGATGGAGCCGTTATCGAGTGCTTGCTTAACGCCCTTCTCCACCGCCGGGATGAACTGCCGGGGAATCACGCCCCCGACGATCTTCTCTTCGTAGATGACACCCGAACCCCTCTCCAGCGGCTCCAGTTCCAGCCATACATGACCGTACTGGCCGTGTCCGCCGGTCTGCCGCACGAAACGGCCCTCGACGCGGACTGGCTGGGTTATGGTCTCCCGGTAGGACACCCTTGGCCTCCCGACATTCGCCTCCACGTCGAACTCGCGCCGCATCCGGTCCACCAGGACCTCCAGATGCAACTCGCCCATGCCGGCCATAACAGTCTGGCCGGTTTCGTCGTCGTACCTGACGATGAAAGTGGGATCCTCGTCCGACAGCTTCCGCAGAGCCTGACCAAGGCGGTCTTGGTCGACCCGGGTGGCAGGTTCGATGGCCACTGAGACCACCGGTGCCGGAAAGTGCGGCGGCTCCAAGATGACCGGATGGGGTCCGCTGCAGATAGTGTCCCCGGTGAAGGTGTCCTTCAGTCCAACCACGGCGCAAATGTTGCCCGCCTCAATGGACTCAAGCTCTTCTCTATGGTTGGCGTGCATCAAGATGAGCCGCCCCAACCGTTCCCGCGCCTTCTTGGTCACGTTGTAGACCGAGCGGCCTGAGTGTTCCTTGCCGGAATAGACCCGTAGAAACACCAACCTGCCTACGAAGGGGTCAGTCGCCACCTTAAAAGCGAGGGCGGCGAATTCGCCGTCCTCGTCTGGGTACCTTAATTGTGTCTCGCCGGTATTCGGCTCAATAGCCTCGACGGCGGGAATATCTTGGGGCGAAGGCAAATAGTCGATCACCGCGTCCAAGAGGGGATGTATGCCCTTGCTCGTAGTAGCGCTGCCGCAGAGGACGGGAACCAGGCTGCGCTCGATGGTGGCCCGGCGCAAGGCACGGCGCAGGTCTTTCGCGTCGATGTCCTCGCCCTCCAGGTACCGGATCAAGAGGGCCTCGTCGGTCTCGACGATCTTCTCGATCATGCTCTGGCGGTAGCGTTCGTATTCCTCTTCGTAATCAGTCGGTACCGGCACCACCTGGGGGACGTCCGCGCTGCTGCCGCGGCGGCCTCCGTCCGGATAGACCATGGCGACGCCGCCGAGCAGGTCGATTACGCCCTGGAACTCCGCTTCCTCGCCGATGGGCAATTGCACGGCAACAGGGTTCGCGCCGAGGCGTCTCCGGACCGATTCTATCGTGCGTTCATAGCTCGCGCCGACCCGGTCCATCTTGTTGACGAAACAGATCCGCGGGACCTCGTAGGTGTTGGCCTGACGCCAAACGGTCTCGGACTGGGACTGTACCCCCGCCACTGCATCCAGGACGACCACCCCGCCGTCAAGGACCCGCAGGCTGCGTTCTACTTCCGCTGTGAAGTCAACGTGGCCAGGGGTATCGATGATGTTGACCCGGTGGTCCCGCCAGAACGCGGTGGTGGCTGCGGCGGTAATGGTGATGCCCCGTTCCCTTTCCTGAGGCATCCAGTCCATTGCCGTCGTACCCTCGTCAACCTCGCCAACCCTGTGGATACGGCCAGTGACGAATAAAACGCGCTCGGTGACGGTGGTCTTTCCGGCGTCTATATGTGCTATGAATCCAATGTTGCGGATCTTGCTAATGGGTATGCTGGTTTCAATCATAGGCTGGACCATGGACGCGACCCTTACCTCCGGTAGTTGACGAAGGCGCGGTTAGCCTCGGCCATACGGTGTAATTCTTCCTTACGGCGGACCGCGGACCCTTCACCTCGGGAGGCATCCATCAGTTCATCGGCAAGGCCCCTGCGCATCGGCACGCCCTTACGCGCCCTTGCGCCTCGTATCAGCCAGCGTATCGCCAAGGCCTCGCTACGGCTGGGCCGCAGCTCCGTGGGGACCTGGTAAGTCGCTCCGCCGACTCGTTTGGGCCTAACTTCCACAGCAGGAGTTGCGTTCCGCATCGCCAGTTGGAACACTTCCAGCGGCTCGCGGTTCGACTGCTCCCTGATGAGGTCGAATGCGGTGTATAGAATGCGCTGTGCGGTGGTCTTTTTACCACGCTGCATCACACAGTTAATGAACCGTGACAGTTCCACGTTTTGGTAAATCGGATCGGGAGCGACTATGCGCCGCTCTGGCCGCCTTCTTCTAGACATAGTTTATCCCGCCTTGTATCGGTTGCAAAGGCTCAAGGAAAGCCGGGAGTGTAAGCCCTGGGGCTCTAAGCCCCGGTGGAACGCGGACGGTCGGCCCCGTACTTGCTCCGCCCGCGGCGTCTGTCCTGCACACCTTCGCAGTCAAGCGCGCTGCGAATCACATGGTAGCGAACACCTGGAAGGTCCTTGACCCGGCCGCCCCTTATCAGCACGACCGAGTGTTCCTGGAGATTATGGCCCTCTCCGCCAATGTAGGCGGTGACCTCGACCCCGTTGGTCAGTCGGACGCGGGCTATCTTCCGAAGCGCTGAATTGGGCTTCTTCGGCGTCATCGTGCGGACCTGGATGCAAACTCCCCGTCTCTGCGGGCATCCCGGCCCATATCTGGTCCGGTTGCGTAGAGAGTTCTGCACATAGTGCAGTGCGGGAGCCTTGGTCTTCTTTCGGACCGCCCGGCGTCCCTTTCTCACCAATTGGTTGACCGTAGGCATAGGTATTCCCTCGCCAATCAAGTTGACAGCAAGTTAGTACTCTATCAATCATCGTATGGGATGTCAACCTGATTCTGCGGTTGATAACCGAACCCGAAGCTGGGAATTCGCCTCTGACGCCAGCCTTGACAATTCCCTGGTGCGGGATTAGATTTAGATCCAAGGCTCACAGCCAACGTTCCAGGCAAGTGAACACACGCAAAGTTAACAACTAAAAAGGCCCACCCGGCGCGCCATTACCGGCACCATAGGGGAAGGCGGTGTAAGTCCGCCACGGTTGCGCCACTGTGAACGGGAGCAACAGGACCCATTTCAGACTATCTCCCGTAAGTCAGGAAACCTGCCCGGGTGGGGGTGCTCTGCTCTGCGCCAACAGAAAGACCCCTGGCGATGTCCGCCGTACCCGTTAACTCCCTGGCAGCAGAAGAGCCAGGGTTTTTTTATGCCCGTATTCCCGGGCTTCCAGCCCGGCCCGAGAGGACTCCTTAAATTACTACTCCAGGTAATGACATCCAGAACTCGATCACCGTGGTGGCCGTCGGCCCGGGCAGTTCAGACCTGCTCACGCTCCAAGGGCAACAGGCCCTGCAAAACGCCGACCTGGTAGCCGGCTTTACCACCGTCCTTAACGTGGTCCAACCCTGGCTGGGCAACTCGGAAGTTTGCCCCATGAGCTACCGCGACCAGGAAGAGGTCTTTGAATACGTGGAAGGCCAGGTCAAACAGGGAAAACGCTGCGTCGTCTGCTGTTGGGGAGACCTGAACGTCTCCGCCCGCGAGCTTCTCGCCAGGGTCCGCCGCCGCGCCAGCCATGTGGACCTTGTGCCCGGCATCAGCTCGGTGCAGATAGCCATGGCCCGCACTGGTATTTCCCTGGAAGATTCCGTGTTCATTACCCTCCACAAGCGGGCGGACACGGAAAGCGAGTTGGCGGAGTTGGTCCACTACATTAATGAGCGACGCAGGCACGTGATTCTGTTGCCCCGGCCCTTCGACCTGATGCCCGCGCTCATCGCGGAGAACCTGATCGAGCAGGGAGTCCGCACGGACCTCCCGGTGAACGTATACCAGAGGCTCACCCTCGAGGGCGAGAAACGCTTCATCGGTTCCCTTGGGGAATGCAGCCAAGTTTCCGAAGAATTCAGCGACCTTTCTATAATGGTGTTCCTGAGCGGAGAGACTCCACAGGAAGACGTGTAGATGAAGGCGTCTTTTCGCAGGCGTCTAAACGCCCCAAAACAGGCTAATTTCGGCTAAGACAATGCAGCAGAATTCCATCTTATTCGTCACCACCGCCGACACGGACATCCTGACGGCTGACCGGGCCTTGGCTGCCCTGCCCGAGGGGTTTCCCAGGGTGATTGCCATCAATCCCGCCTCCCTGGAGTCAGAAGAGGTCAGCGGTGAGATCATGGCCTCCGCGGCCCAATCTGGAGCCGTGGTGCTGCGCCTCCTTGGTGGTAAGCGGGCCATGCCGGAGACTTTCGACGCCCTCGTAAGGTTTTGCCGGAGCGAAGGGACTCCCCTCATCGCCTGCCCCGGCCACCAGGAATGGGACGAGGACCTGGTTACCGCCTGCACTGTACCAGCGGTCGAGGTTGAAACGGTCTTCTCCTACCTCATGCAGGGCGGGGTGCAGAATCTCCAGAACCTGTTCCTCTTCCTCAGTGACACCTACTTCGGTACCTCCCACGGCCACGAAGCCCCGGCCCCGCTGCCATGGGAGGGCATCTATCATCCCGACGTCGCGGATGGCGCGGACATCGACTCCTTTTTGGGGCAGCGGTTCCAACCTGGCAAGCCCTCCATCGGCCTCCTGTTCTACCGCGCTCACTGGATGAGCGGCAACTTGCAACCAATCGACAGCCTGGTCCGGTCACTAGAGCGGATGGGCGCGAACGTGCTCCCGGTGTTCGCCTTCAGCTTGAAACACAGCCCGGAAGGCGACGGACAGGCCAACCGGGCATTCACCGAGTACCTGGCCGACCCGGACGGTGTGCCGAGGGTCCAATGCATAATCAACACCATGGGCATGTCCATGGGGGACCTCAGCGCCGAGGGCCCGGCCATCGCCACCGGGTGGTCGGTGGACTACTTGGACAACCTCAATATTCCGATGGTCCAAGCCATCATCAGCACCAGCACCCAGGAGGAATGGCTGGAAAATTCCCTGGGTCTCGGCCCCATCGACACCGCCATGAGCGTGGCGCTGCCTGAGTTTGATGGCCGCCTCATTTCCGTGCCCATTTCATTCAAGGAAGAATCGGCTGGCGGAGTCGCCACGAGCCTCGCGGGGCGGTTGCAGCGGTATGTGCCCAGGGATGACCGGGTGGAGTTGGTGGCCAGGCTTGCCATGAAGCAAGCCAACCTTGGCCTAAAGCCCAATTCGGAAAAGAAAATCGCAATAATCCTCAGTAACTACCCTACCAAGGATGCCCGCATCGGTAACGCGGTGGGTCTGGACACCCCCGCTTCCGTCATTGAAGTTCTGCACGCCCTCAAGGATGCCGGGTACCGCGTCACCGACATACCGGAAGACGGCGACGACCTGGTCCATAAGATCATCGAACGTTGCAGCAACGACCTGGATTCCCTGACCGAGGAGCAGCTACGGCTGGCGGCGGGGCATGTCACGACCAGTCAATACGCTGACTGGTTCCGGACTTTCCCGGCCGATGTAGCCGAGGAATTGACCCGCGACTGGGGCGAGCCGCCGGGGCAGGTCTACCGCACCAACGGCAGCCTGGCCATCGCGGGTATCGACCTCGGCAATATCTTCGTCGGATTGCAGCCGCCCCGTGGTTTCGGGGAGAACCCCATCGCCATCTACCACAGCCCCGAAATGGCGCCGACCCACCACTACATCGCCTACTACCGCTGGATACGCGACGTCTTCGGAGCCGACGCGATCTTGCACCTGGGCAAGCACGGCACCCTTGAATGGCTGCCCGGCAAGGGCATTGGGCTCTCGTCCTCCTGTTACCCGGAAGTGGCCCTGGACGATGTACCGCTGTTCTACCCGTTCATCATCAACGACCCTGGAGAAGGCGCGCAGGCCAAACGCCGCGCCCACGCGACCATCGTGGATCACTTGATCCCGTCAATGACCACCGCCGACAGCTACGGCGACATAGCTCGCATCGAACAATTGATGGACGAGCATTACCAATGCCAAACACTGGACCCAGGCAAATTGCCCCTGTTGGAGACCCAGATATGGGAGATGATCCAGCAGGCCGAGTTGCACCGGGACCTGGGAATCGAGTCCCAGCCAGACGATTTCGGCGGATTTATCCTGAAAATCGACGGCTATCTCTGTGAGCTTAAAGACGCCCAGATCAAAGACGGCCTCCACATCCTGGGCGATACACCCCAAGACGAACAGTTGGTGGGCCTGCTATGCGCCCTCACCCGGCTCGACATCAGCGGCGTTCCCAGTTTGCGCCGCGCAGTATCAGAGGCCCTGGGGATGGACTATTCAAGGGTGATGGATGAACTGGGGGAGGCGCCTTCAAGCCAGGTTTCGAATGTTCTGGTACGGCTCGACGCAGAAACACCGGTCCGCACCAACGGCGATCTGCTGGAGCGGGTGGAACTCCTGTGCCGGCAGGCTTATCGGGAGCTTCTGGACAGCGGCTTCCACAGAGATGATGTTGCGCCCGTAGTTGCCAACGTGCTAGGGACCCCTGACTCTCAGACCCAATACGTCCTGGAGTACGTCGCGGATACCATCTACCCGGCCTTGATGCGTACCCCTGATGAGATCAGCAATCTGCTCCGGGGGCTGGAGGGCAAGTTCGTTCCCCCGGGTCCCAGCGGCGCGCCGACCAGGGGAATGGCCAACATTCTCCCCACGGGCCGCAACTTCTACTCCGTCGACCCCAAGTCGATTCCTTCCCCCAGCGCTTGGGAAACCGGCAAGCAACTGGCCCAGTCTCTCTTGGAGAAGTACTTGGAGGAAGAGGGCAGCTATCCCGAGATGGTGGGTATGGTCGTTTGGGGGACCTCGGCCATGCGCACCCACGGCGACGACGTAGCCCAGATCCTGCAACTACTGGGCATTCGACCCGTCTGGCAGCCCGAGAGCCGCCGAGTCCTGGGTATTGACGTGATCCCGTTGGAGGAGTTGGGCCACCCGCGTATCGACGTTACCGTTCGTATAAGCGGTTTCTTCCGTGACGCGTTCCCCAACCTGATCAACCTGCTCGATCAGGCTGTCGAGCTAGCCGCGTCCCTAGACGAGGCCCCGGAGGACAACTACGTCGTCAAGCACTTGCAAGAAGACCTAGCCCGCCGTGAAGCCGAGGCGGCGGCGGAAGGCGCCGGCGAGACTGTTCCCGGTGACCGTGCAGCGTCGCTGTACCGGATCTTCGGGAGCAAGCCCGGTACTTACGGCGCGGGAATCTTGACCGTGCTGGACGAGCGCAACTGGGAGACCGTGCAGGACTTAGCCGAGGTATACACGGCCTGGGGCGGCTATGCCTACACTCAGCAGGACCACGGGGTCAACGCCCGGTCCCAGTTCCGATTGCGGTTCAGCCAGATCGTCGTCGCGGCCAAAAACCAGGACACCCGCGAACACGACATCTTCGACAGCGACGACTACATGCAATACCACGGCGGTATGATCGCCACCGTCCGCGCCCTGAGCGGCCGCAACCCCCGCCAGTTCTTCGGCGATAGCGCCGACCCCTCACGGGCAAAGAACCGCGACCTGCAAGACGAGGCCCGCCGGGTATTCCGCAGCCGGGTGGTAAATCCCAAGTGGATCGAGTCGATGAAGCGCCATGGTTACAAGGGCGCATTCGAGTTGGCCGCCACGGTGGACTACATGTTCGGCTACGACGCCACCGCCCAGGTGATCGAAGACTGGATGTACGAGGACGTGACCGAAAGCTACGTCCTGGATCCCGAGACCCAGCAATTTTTCCAGGAGAGCAACCCCTGGGCCCTGAAGGGGATCGTTGAGAGACTGTTGGAGGCCATAGAACGGGGACTATGGGAGGAACCCCCTCCGGAGATGCGGGAGAAGCTGCAACAGCTTTACCTGGAGCTCGAAGCCGACCTGGAAGCCCGCCAAGAGGGCCGTCAAGAAGGAACTCAGGCCCGCTAATGCGTCAAGGTGTCTCCAAAACGCCGCCAGGTCTGGTACAATTCCACCGGACAATTCAGGACTCGCAACAACTCCGAGGAGGCGGACAGTGGAAATAGCGCTAGACCTAATCAAGGAATTGACGGGAGACGACACCATGATGTGGGTCGTAGGCGGAGGTCCTGTCGTTAGCGAAAATGACTCGAAGGGTATCAAAGAGCCCGAATATCACAATGGCTCTCTAACTGTCGAGGCTGACAACTGGCACTTTCACATCATGATCAATGACGTGACGGGCATCCAATTTGTCGAATCGGAGAGTCACGGTGACCTGCTCACTTATTACGTGCGATTCTCCGGTGAGATGGAGGAGACCCTGCTAAGGGGATATTTCCCTAATCCATATCTGGACGATGAGTTCAACAAGACCGAGCTTCAACCGGAGAGGTTGAAGGCCTTTACCGACATGCGGGAGAAGTACGTAGGCAGGGACGGTGTCATCTTCGTGCGCCGCACTCCGCCAACCAGCAGCTAAACCCTAACAACCACAATATTCTGGGAACAGGAGGATTACATGACAGGCATATTCGCGGGGAACATCGGTCAACAGAGTTTGTCCAGGTGGGTACCTTGGTTCTTGGCCGCCACGGTAGCCCTGTATTTCGTGGGCTACGTTGACGGCAGCGTCCACGGTGCGGTGATCGGCGCCGCCGGGGCCAAGCTGGGCTTCGTCCACGAGTTCTTCCACCACGCTCGCCACATCGCCTTGATGTGCCACTAGGCCATATCAACGGCCAGCTAGTTTAACCAGCGTCCGGGAGGGGCTGATACTCCTCCCGGAAATCACCTCCAACGCAAATCCCAACCGTGGATAGGTCCGTAGGTTACCTTTGCCCTGGGTTTTGGGACAAGCGCTACTGTATTCACGTGTGGAGATGTATTCCATGAAACGACTTTTGGTAACCTCGGTTATAGTCGGCGCGATAGCCGGCCTGTTGGTAGGCGGGTTCCATAACCTCTTCACCGTTCCGGTCATGGAAAGAGCGATTGTCCTGGAAGAAGAGCGAGCCGGGGCGGAAACCCTGCCAACCCCGGCAGCCGCGGCGGAGGCTAGCACCGACGTTCCCCTGGGCGTACAACGGTTCGGGATGGCGGCAGGAACCGGGATCTACGGCGCAATTATTGGTCTGCTATTCGCGGCGGGATTCGTGCTACTCCACAGGACTGTCCCGAACTGGCCCATCATCTGGGTGGCGCTCACAGTCGGAGCGCTGGGATTTTGGAGCATCTCCCTCTTTCCTTTCATTAAGTACCCGGTAAACCCTCCGGGTGTGGGAGATGAAGGGACACTGCTGGCCCGTCAACTCGGGCAGACCCTCTTCATGCTCATATCCGGCGCCGCGGTAGCGGTGGCCATGGACCTCTTCCGGCGGGTCAACGAGAACATCGCCGAGTTCTCCTCGCGCCGGACCTGGTACGGTTTGACCCTGGTCATCTATGTCGTGCTGGCGGTGGTGATGGTCTTGGTCTTCCCCGGAAATCCTGACCCAGTACCGGTGCCCATCGACTTGCTGGAACTCTTCCGGACTCTCACGATGATCGGGCACTTCATCACCTGGACCCTATTGGCAGTCGGCGTGGCCCTGGCGCTGATGTGGCATCAACGGACAGAGGCGGACCGGTCCAGGGAACCCTCTCCAGCCGCCAGCGGCGTGGCCCGATGATTCTGCCCATTGAGGTCAGCGAAGAGGCACATGGCAACTAACCCATTGCAACAACGGGCCGAGCCCCGGTTTCCCTTTACGGCCATCGTCGGTCAAACCACCATGAAACGGGCGCTGGTCTTGAACGCCATCAATACCAAGATCGGTGGAGTTTTGATTCGCGGCAAAAAGGGCACGGCCAAGTCAACCGCCGTCCGGTCCCTTGCCGCTCTGCTCCCCGAGGTAAGCGTGCTCCGGGGATGCCCCTATAGCTGCCCGCCCGATAACCGGCAGGGCCTGTGCCACTGGTGCCAACCCGAGGGAGAAGACACTCCGGCGGTGACCCGCCAGGTCAGAATAGTAGACCTGCCTGTCGGCGCCACCGAGGACCGGTTGGTGGGCTCTTTGGACATCGAGCAGGCCATCCGGAGCGGCAGCCGCAGCTTCGAGCCAGGGCTGATCGCCACGACCCACCGGGGCATCCTCTATGTCGACGAAGTAAATCTCCTGAATGACCACCTAGTAGACGTGCTGCTGGACGCCGCCGCTATGGGGCGCAACTACGTGGAACGCGAAGGCATTTCCATCAGTCACGCCGCCGAATTCATCCTGGTCGGGACCATGAATCCGGAAGAGGGCGACCTGCGCCCCCAGCTACTCGACCGCTTCGGGCTAGCCGTGGAAGTCGACAGCGCGTTTACTTCCGAGGAGCGTCGGGACGTGGTTAAGCGGCGCATCGACTACGAGGCAGACCCCTATGGTTTTATGGATCGCTGGCAAGGCTCCGAAGCCGAAGAACGGGACCGCATCCTCCGCAGCAGAGACCTTCTGGAACAGGTCACCGTCGACGAAGACATTCTGGAACTGATTACCGACATTTGCGCCGAGTACCAGGTCGACGGACTCCGGGCGGACATCACGATGTACAAAACGGCCAGCACCATCGCCGCCTACGAAGGCCGGAACCGCGTGGTGGCCGAGGACGTGCGGGAAGCCGCCGAGATGGCCTTGCTGCACCGGCAGCGGCGCCAACCGTTCCAGCAACCGCACCTCGTCACCGAGCAACTGGACCAGATGATCGAAGAGTTCCAGAACCAGCCGCGCCACCGCGAGCCGTCCGACCAGGATAGCGCGTCAGGTGAAGACCAGGACGACGGAGACCCTGACCCACCTGACCAAGAGCAGCAGCCTCCCGAGCCAACTGGCGACTCGGGTCCTCAAGACCAGTATTTCGAAGTCGGAAATCCCTTTTCCGTCCGCGTCCTCCAGGTAAAGCCGCCCGACCACCGCGCCCGGCCAACCGGAGGACGCAGGGCAAGGACCGTCAGCGGCTCTCCCTCGGGCCGTTACGTGGGAGCGGAGACGCCTCAGGAAAAGGCTTCAGACCTGGCCTTGGACGCCACGCTCCGGGCTGCCGCGCCCCACCAAGCCCAGAGGCGCAGGGACGCCGAGGAGAACGAGCCGGGCGAGACCCCACCCGCATTCCTGATCGAACCCTGGGACGTTCGCGAAAAAGTCAGAGAGACCAAGACCGGCAGCCTCATCCTGTTCGTCGTGGACGCCAGCGGCTCCATGGGAGCGCAACGCCGCATGGTGGCCGTCAAGGGGGCCATACTTTCCCTTCTTCTAGACGCTTATCAACGGCGGGACCGGGTAGGGCTGATAGCTTTCCGCGGCACGACGGCCCAGGTGCTCTTGCCGCCCACTGCCAGTGTCGATCTGGCCCAGGTGCATTTGAGGGAGATGCCCACCGGCGGCAGAACTCCGTTGAGCCGAGGTCTGCTGCTCGCCCTGGAAGTCATCGAGACCGAGAAGATGAAGGACCGCAACGTCCTACCCCTTCTTGTGGTGATGTCTGACGGAAGGGCCAACGTAGCCATGGGGACTGCGGACGCGCCGGCCGGGTCAGCGGACCACGGAGGAACCAGCCTCCCCATCGCCGAAGCCAAGGCCATGGCCGCGGCCATCAAGGAGCAGCACATCTCCGCGTTGGTGATAGACACTGAGACCGACTTCCTGCGCCTTGGTCTAGCACAGCCCATCGCCGAAGCCATGGGCGCGCCATGCATCAAACTTGAAGAGCTGCAGTCCGACGCGCTGGCCGACGCCGTGCGCCTCCAGCTCCCAACGACCGATGACCCGCCCCTAACCCCAGATGAAATCCAGGGCTTGCTACAACGGATCAACTTGACATAAGCTGGCTGTAATGCAAAGCGTCGACCGTCGAGATTGGTCCACGTACTGTGCTGACTACTGCCCGTGTTCAAAAAATCTCATCTCTCTGCCAGGAACACAGTTGTTTCCAACGCCCTTGTCAAGAGTTTAGGCTCGAAACTGAGGCAACCACTCTTACGCTTGGGCCACCGGTAATTATTGGCTTCACTTAGACGCACATTTCGCGGCGTTAAGACTGATCGAGACGATTACCGAAGAATTGGTTTGTGGGTGGTTGAATTGGTGGATATCAGTCATCGCCAAGGGGCTGCAAGTAGGGGGATTCATGCCGGTTTGTTCCACCCGGAGCATGGACAGGCCACCATCTCCACCCAGCAGGAACAACAAGAGGGTCTCAAGGGGCATGTCCGGTTAGACGCCAATTCAGGCCAGCTACTCAATAAACTTACTCAACCGGTGCTTGTTTGTGGCAGGGCCGATGTCGTGTTGGATCTCCTCCCTTCTAATTCGATACAGACGGTGGTCACATCGCCTCCATATTGGTCCCTACGGGATTACGATGTAGACGCCCAAATCGGCAGGGATGATTCGCTCTCCGATTACATTTCAAACATCGTCCACACGTTTGATAAGTTGCAAAGAGTCCTCAACCAGGACGGCACTGTATGGCTCAACGTTGGCGACTCTTATACTTCGGGAAACCGAAAATATCGGGCTCCTGACCGAAAGAACCGCGTGCGTGCCATGTCTGTACGGCCTGCGACTCCTGATGGACTCAAACCTAAGGATTTAATCGGAGTTCCTTGGAGGCTGGCGTTCGCCCTTCAAGACTCAGGATGGTGGATTCGGTCCGAAATTATCTGGCATAAACCCAATGCCCATCCGGAATCGGTGCGCGATAGGCCGACGAAATCGCACGAAACCATCTTCCTACTTTCAAAGAACCAGGATTATTACTACGACATAGATGCTGTCCGAGGACCAAACGGCAGGCGGCTACGCACTACCTGGGACATCCCGACTGAACCACAGAAAAGACCGTACGCTGGGGCGATGGATCATCCTGCCGTTATGCCAATGAAACTGGCGAAACGTTGCGTCGAGATTACGAGTCGCGCAGGGGACGTAGTGCTTGACCCCTACGCCGGATCGGGAACTACTCTTGTCGCGGCGCGCGACCTGGGTCGCAGATGGGTTGGCGTGGAGCTGAACCCGGAATTCGTGGGGATGATTGAGCGGCGGCTCGCGGAATGAACTACAGAGAGATGCTCAAGTCTCGGATCGACGAGCTGTCGCCGACCGCAATTCGTTTTGTGGCCCGCATGGTGGATTCTGTGTCATCGTCACCCACGGTGCATACAGGTGAATCGCAGACCTGGCTTTCGGGCGCCCCGGAATGGATAGAATATTTCGGTCTCGCACTCTCGGTCCACCACGGAACGACCGTCGAACCTCTCGGGCTCACGGGATTTGAGACCGTGTTTCGCAATGCCTGCGAGTCGGTCAATTGGGCGACCACCAAATCTGGTTCTGCAACTCAGCGATTCGTCGACCTCACCGTCGATGACGGCGTCTGCGTGGAAAGAAGGATATCTCTCAAGTCAACCGCGGCGAGACGACTTTCCCAAACCACTGTCCATATTTCTAAGTTGACTGAAGCTGCCTGGATTCAAGACGTGCGTTCCGTCCGAGACCGCCGCGAGAGGACATTGCAATTATTCCAAGAATACACGACTGCCGTGGATGCGATCGTGATGTTACGGGCTTTTCGTGAGCCAAATATAGTTCCCCACCGGTATCAATTGCTGGAGATTCCGTCTTCGATCTTTGATTCACTCCAAAGCGCACCGCTGAACGCATTCGCCAGTGACGGTCCGACAATCGACTGTTCTCTCGGGAATTATCCTGTTGCCGCCCGCGTGTCGTTAGATCGATCAGATGCCAAAATCACGGTAAAGCAGGTCCTCTTGTCAGCTTGCACCATTCACGCCGAATGGGAACTTATTAGCCAATAAAGCTTTGTACCGCGCCACCAATGCTGAAGGTCCTGTATGGGACTCAGTGAGTTATTAGGCATTCTCGATCGAGGCACAGGACCAACGTATCCAGCGGTATCAGCACTCATTTTATGCTTGCGGTCCGTCTACCAAGGCGCCGAAAAGAGTATCCTTTCCCGGAGCGACACGGGCCTCTATAGTTAGACTTGATTTTACGAATGCACGGATAGCTGACCGCTACCGTAGATGGAGAATCTTTAATTCCGGTCTTGAGCCAGGACGATGCGTCCCGTGGGTTTCTCGCCCATTGTTTACATCAGTCCAGGTTATTGATAATCTTTTCTATACCGTTTTCCGAATCACACGAAACCGTTTTCCTGCTGGCTGAATAGACTCGGCTACCCCGAAATCTCTCTCTAGGAGTTTACCTTGGCCCGCACTCTTCCCTATGGCGACATGGATAAAATACTATCCTTGGCCAAGCGCCGGGGGTTCGTATTTCAGAGCAGCGAGGTCTACGGGGGCCTCGCCTCGACCTGGGACTACGGTCCCCTCGGCGTCGAGCTAAAGCGCCACGTCCGAGAGGCGTGGTGGCGCTCGACCGTCCTGGAGCGCGATGACATGGTGGGGCTGGACGCCGCCATCTTGATGCATCCCAAGGCGTGGGTCGCCAGCGGCCATGTGGCGAACTTCTCGGACCCCATGGTCGAATGCCGCGGTTGCAACCTGCGCTACCGCGCCGACCACATTGAAACCGACACCTGCCCTTCTTGCGGCGGAGACCTCACCGGCCCGAGGCGGTTTAACCTGATGTTCCGCACCTTCATGGGCCCCGTGGAAGACAGCGCCCACGAGGTCTACTTGAGGCCGGAGACCGCCCAGGGAATCTTCGTGAACTTTGGCAACGTGCTCAACTCCAGCCGGAAGAAACTCCCCTTTGGAATCGCTCAGATCGGAAAGGCGTTTCGCAACGAGATTACCCCGGGCAACTTCACCTTCCGCACCCGCGAATTCGAGCAAATGGAGGTGGAGTTCTTTATCAAACCGGGCACCAATGGCGAATGGCTTCATAGCTGGCTCAATTCCCGGCTGGAATGGTACGTCTGCCACGGCATCCGCCGCGACAATCTGCGGCTAAGGCAGCACGCATCCGATGAGCTAGCCCACTACGCCAATGATTGCTACGACATCGAATACCGCTTCCCCTGGGGCTGGGCGGAGTTGGAGGGCATAGCCGACCGGACGGACTTCGACCTCCGGCAGCATTCCCAGTCCAGCGGAGAGGACCTTTCCTATTTCGATGACGAAACCCAAAGCCGGTACTTCCCCCACGTGATCGAACCGTCGGGCGGACTGGACAGAGCCGTCCTCGCCTTCTGGCTGGACTCCTACGACGAAGAGCCCGACGGCAACGCCACTCGGGTTGTCTTGCACCTACACCGCAAGCTGGCCCCGTACACAGTCGCCGTCTTGCCCTTGAGCCGCAACGCCCGGCTGACCCCGACTGCGCGGGAGATATACGCTCAACTAAGGCGGCATTTCACCGTGCAATACGACGATGCCCAGAGCATTGGCCGCAGGTACCGGCGGCAGGACGAGATAGGCACGCCCTTCTGCGTGACGGTTGACTTCGATAGCCTAGAAGACAGCCAGGTAACCATTCGAGACCGGGACACCATGCACCAAAGCCGCGTAGCGATCGCCGAATTGGTCGCCACGCTTCAGGATAAAGTCGAACACGGCTGGTAGCGTGACCGCCTTTCGGTCTCGCGTCGGCGGCGGACGTGTCAACCCACAGTTACACGGCGTCTCTCGAGGCGCGGTGTTTATCATAACGCCGGCGATTTACTGGAGTGATTATCTGATCGGTAGAAGAATGATGGGGAGGGTCTTATGACTGGGCGGGAAGTCGATCTAGATAGCGAGTCTCGTTTGCTGCGAGTAGTCGAGGCGATAGCGATCTCCCCCGAAGAGGCTATGGCCACCGTCGACGGGTACATGTCCCAAAGTAGGATACGCCACTCGACGGATTCCGAGTGGGACCACAAGATACGCGTAGCGGACAAAATCATCCAGCGGTACTCCAAGTATGCCATGGTGGTCGGGGCCGCAACTGGACTTCCAGCGGTGGTCCCGGGGCTCGGCACTCTGGTCTCGGCAGCGGGGAGCGCAGTCGCCGATGCGGCGGTTTCGATGAAGCTCCAGGTCGACATGTGCATGTGCCTGGCCCAGGTCTTTGGCAACGATGTCTCCACCGACGACGGACGCTACCTCGCCTTCCTAGTCGCAGCCACCGGCAGCGTCCAACGGGACGTGGAAGAGGACGGAGTAAGTGTAGGGTCTCAAGCCGGTGTCGATATGGTCCGGTCCTACCTCCGGGGCGCGGCATTGCAGGCAGTAAAACAGGCATTCCGAAAGGTTGGAGTCTCCTTCACCAGGAAGGCCTTCCAGAAGGCCATTCCCTTCGGCGTTGGCGTAGTTATCGGTGGCAGCGCCAACTACGCGCTGACCCGCCACGTCGGTAGGGAGGCCAAGCAGTGGTTCATCATAGACTCGGTAAGCGCCGAAGGCCCGGTCCCAACGACGGTCGAGGGGCACGTTAGGACCAACCCCGCCCTCCCCGCGGTGCAGTAAAATGACCAACGAGCAGCGCGGTCAGGTCCGCCGGTACATCCGCAGCATCCGCCGGAGCCTGACACGGCTGGAGGAGCTAATCCGGGATGGTGAGTCCCAGACCCCGGAGCCGCGGCCCCATGACCCACGCAGCGAGTTGCTTGAGCGCATCCACGTGGCCGGTGCGATGGAGCAACGCCAACTCTTCGGCCTCTTGGACAGCCGAAAAATGAACCACACTTGGATCGGAGCTCAGGTGGGAGCCGAATTCCTGGATATGTGGCACGCCGCCGACGGCAAGAGCTTCTACCGGGTCACACCCAGGGCGGTCCGGGAACTGCACCTGGGCCAACTGGCTTCGGTGGCTACATTCGCGGCACTATCCGAATCGGCGTTCGAGGACGACTGGCAGAGCAAAGAGGACTCGGAATATGACCGGTTATGAGCGTGGCGACGTAATCCTCGTGCCTTATCCCTTCGGAGAACGAGCCGGAGGGCGCAAGCGTCCAGCCTTGGTAATCAGCTCACGCGAGTATAACCAGGCCACCGGGGAGTTGGTCATTGCCCAGATCACGGGCCGGGTTTCCGCCCCGGAAAGGCCCGGCGACTACGAGCTCGAAAAATGGAAAGAGGCCAACTTGCCGGGTCCGGCTATCGTCCGGTCGCGCCTGGCAACCCTCAGCACATCCCTGGTGCTCCGCCGCCTCGGCACTCTCTCTGCCGACGATTTTCAACGGGCCTTGGCATCTTTATCTGCGGTTATCACCGGCTAAACTCCTGCTGCACAGACAGGAGGGCGGATGTCGCCTGCTAGCCCTATGCCCCGGCCTCGGGCGCCGGGAAGTGCCGGTTGAGTAACTGTTCAGACCCGAGGACGCGGATTGGCTGAATCCCACATCGAGCATCTCCATGATGATTCTCGAACGATATCCCTCAGCCGCAACCCGTCATTCCCGCGCAGGGAGACCTTTGAATAATCCCCTCTCCCTCCGGGAGAGGGTTAGGGTGAGGGCGTCCTCCGTATCTGGGCACACTCCGGATTCCGGGTCAAGCCCGGAATGACGGGCTGGGAATAGGAAGGACACATCAAGTCTGAACAGTTATCCGGTTGACACTGACTTCCACCCCTGAGTATCATCGCGAATATTTCGGTACCTTGACCCGAATCTTGACATGACTGAGCTATGACGACTAATCCGGTGTCCTCCGCCATCCGCAGGGGCTTGTTCACGAGAATCGTGGGAAAACGCTTCCTTATGGACGACGCCCGGCACCTGGCCGACGGCGGGACGGAAGAAGGCACCGTAATCATGGCGGAGAACCAGACGTCCGGAAGAGGCCGCTTCGGCAGGAACTGGGTTATCAAGAGCTTACCTCGACTATGGACGACGCCCGGCACCTGGCCGACGGCGGGACGGAAGAAGGCACCGTAATCATGGCGGAGAACCAGACGTCCGGAAGAGGCCGCTTCGGCAGGAACTGGGTTTCCGGCCAGGGGAATATCCACCTCTCGGTCGTCTTCCGCCCCTCCATCGAGGTCCTGCCTCAACTTACGATGATGAGCGCGGTCGCCGTTGCCAGAGCCATACGGAAGACCACCGCCCTGGAACCGCGCATCAAATGGCCTAACGACGTGCTTGTCAACGGCAAAAAGGTGTCCGGTATTCTGGTGGAGGCCGCGGCCCTGGGTTCGGAGATCGACTATGCCGTCGTAGGCGTGGGTATCAACGTTAGCCTGGATACCTCAGGGTTCTCCGAGATTGCCGACTCCGCCAGTTGCCTCGAAGCGTTAGCGGGCCGCTCGTTGGCCAGGGACGAAGTCTTACGCCAACTTCTGATGGAGATGGACGCACTCTACCTCCAGGCCCTACAGGGTGACTCGGTCCTGGAGGAGTGGCGGGCTCTGATGGACACCATCGGACAACGAGTGACTGTCTCCTGGCGCGACGATAACTGGCAGGGTTTGGTCGAAGACGTTGACCGCGCCGGCAACATGCTTCTCAGGTTGGACAACGGCGATCTTATGACCATGACCGCCGGTGACGTGACCCTGCAAGGCGCCGCCAATTAGCGACCGTTTCGAGCCGCCGGCATCGGTTATGACCCGCCGGCGGCTCCCCTGACCCATCGTGGACCCCATTCGAAAACGTGAGGAAGAGATGCTAGACCGCCTGAGTCTGGACGGCAGGGTGGTGTTAATCACCGGAGGAGGTACCGGCCTTGGTATTGCCATGGTGCGGGCCCTCGCTCGAGCCGGGGCCAACGTCGCCATTGGCGGGCGCCGCCAGGGACCCATCGACGCGGCGGCAGCGGAGGTCAAAGACCTGGGGCGAGACTCCCTCGCCATATCCACCGATGTAACGGACTCTGCCCAGGTGGACCGGCTGGTTTCCAGCACTGTAGACCACTTCGGACACCTCGACGTTCTTATTAACAACGCCGGCGCCGTCCAGGAAAACGTCACCAAGCCCATCTGGGAGATCTCCGACGACGAATGGTCGCAGGTGATGGACGTAAACCTCACCGGCGCGTTTTACTGCGCCAGGACCGCCGCCAAAGTGATGGCAGACCGGGGTTCGGGGAAGATCATTAACGTGGCCTCGGGCTTCGGCCTGCGAGCTGGCCGGGACATCTACATGTATTGCTGTAGCAAAGGCGGCATGATCCAGCTTACGCGCGTACTCTCCTTCAGCCTAGCCCGCTTGGGCATCACCGCCAACAGCATCGTTCCCGGCTTCATACCGACCGCCAGCACCGATTCGGATATTCGGGACACTCTTCCCAGGTCGGGCGACTTCCTGCCAACCGGCAAGTTGGGCCGCCCGGAAGACCTGGGTCCCTTGGCCGTGTTTCTGGCGTCTCCGGCTTCGGACTATATGACCGGAGAGATGTTCATCGCCGACGGCGGCGGACTGGCCGGGGGGATCGCACCCACCGGACATGCGCCCGTCGTGCCATTGGAGCCTTAACATGCCCCCACTCCCCGAATATAGCTTGTCCGGTAGGGTAGCTATCCTCAACACCTCCGGTGGAGACGAAGCTCCGCTGCTGGCCCAGGCCCTCGCCGAGGCTGGGGCATCCGTGTTCGCCATAGCCCGCCGCCAGTCCCAACTGGACGCCATTACCGCCGCGCTGCGGGACTATTCCCCAGGCCTGATCGGCGGCGAGGCTGCCGAGGTGTCCACCCCGTCAGGAGCCGACCAGGCGTTGTCAGCCTTCGAGAGCTTAGACGTCCCGGCGGGCATATTGGTCAACGACGCCCGCAGCATGTTTGCCAAGCCCATCGACGAAATAAGCCTGGAAGAGTGGGATGAGGTGCTGGCGCGCAACCTCACGGCAACCTTCTTGATTACCCAACGGGTCGGCCGCGGCATGGTGGCCCATGAATATGGCCGTATCGTTAATGTCATGTCCGAGTTGGCCGAACGCGGCATGATCAACGGCTCCGCGTTCGCTGTTAGCCAGGCCGGACTGTTGTCCCTGACCCGCTGCCTTGCACTGGAATGGGGCCGCAGCAACATCCGGGTCAACGCCCTAGGAACGGGTTGGTCGACCGCCGAGGACATCCCTCTGGAAGTCCAGCGTGAGGAGCTGTTGGTCAGGTATACACCCCTGAGGCGCAAGGCCCATCCCCGGGACTTCGGACCCTTGCTGGTCTACCTCTGCTCCGAGTCTTGCGACTACACAACCGGCCAACCGGTCTACATAGACGGCGGTCTTAACGCCCACCCGTAGCCAGCCAACGCCCCGGCGTCTTGACGCCATTTCGTATACAGGAACACCCTCGACCAGACCATCCCCCGCGTGCAGTGCGAGGGGTGGTTCCAGGACCAGAATGCCCTGGAAGCCGCTCTAGGTTCATTCGATTATCGGCCTAATTGTCCGAACCGGGATTCACAGGATTACGGGATTCGCATGATTTTCAATCATATAAATCCCGGAATCAGAGAAATCACAGTTCAGACGAACAATCGAAAGACCCCGGAAGCCGCTCCCAGGGAAGTTGAACCGGTCAGGCTGGCTGATGTACAATTTTCGGGTGCTCATAAACACGTCGGCCAGCGCCGTCCCATGAGAGTCATTCCATGAGAACGGTAACTAGACTCCGGGGAATGTCAGACCTTTCCCAAGAGTCCTGGCAGCGGAAGCGCAAGCTCCAGGACAGTCTGGCAGAGCTAATTGGTAGTTACGGCTACCGGCGGCTGGAGACCCCGGTGCTCGAACCCACAGAACTCTTCCTCCGCAAGTCCGGAGGTGAGTTGGCCTCCCGCCTCTACAGCTTTACCGACGCCAAAAGCAACGCGGTAAGCCTGCGCCCGGAATTTACTTCCCCCATCATGCGTCACTACCTGGAGAACCGGGACACCGTCGATCTCCCCGCCCGATGGCAATACGCGGGTCCTGTGTTCCGCTGCGAAGACGAAGATGCGGCAAACGGCCAATTCACCCAGGTAGGAGCCGAGTTGCTGGGCGCTTCCAGTGTATTGGCCGATGTTGAGCTTCTTAGTTTGGCGGCCCGCATTCCGGCGCATCTCGGGTTGAAAGGCTGCCAGCTTAAAGTGTCCGACCTGGACGTCGTCCACAGCGTGCTGGACGCGGTCGGAATCTCGGATAGGGCCAAGTCATTTATAGTCGGCGCGGTCTCTTCCCTCCGGGAGGGCCGCCAAGCTGTACCGGCAGTCTTGGAACGCGCCGCAAGCCTGCACGTCATGGACCAGGAAGGCGAGGAAGTTTATCTGGGACAGGCCATCGCGGGGTTGGACGACCAGCAGTCGCGAAAGGTGATCCTCGGGCTCATGCAATGGTCCTCCGCCGGCCAATTGGGCCAGAGGGACCCAGACGAGGTCGTCGAACGGCTCCTGCGCAAGATCAAGGGCGGCGACGACCGGGACTCCCTGCGCAGAGCGTTGGTGTTGGTCAGCGACCTGGCGGGTATCAGCGGCGGGGCGGATGACGCGCTCCCCCGGATCCGCGCAGTTGTAAGTGATGCGGGCGCAGGGGTCGGCGCATTGGACCGGTTTCAAGAATTCATGGAGCTGGCCTCCTCCGAGTCGGAAGTCAATGACAGCGTGGTGATCGACCTCAGTCTGGTACGTGGGCTCGCATACTACAACGGCCTTTTATTCGACGTAACACACCCCGGCCAGTCTGACGCCCTGGGAGGCGGAGGCCGCTATGACGGACTCGCGCGGGCTCTGGGCGCTAGCCACCCCTTGCCGGCCCTGGGATTCGCCTATAACCTGGATTCCTTGCTGTCACTGCTCCACCCTCCAGGCGAACAGACGGAGGAATCCCCTTCCAGACCCGCCGCGTTGGTACGCGCCAATGACCCCTCAGCCAACCAGAACGCCATCCGGGCCGCACAGGAATTGCGCCAAGAAGGCAAGACCGTGGAACTGGATGTTTCCGGTCAGAGTGCCGACGACGCGATGGCTCTCGCTAAAAGACGAGGAATCCCGGAAGTAATTTCGGTAGACGAGTCTGGTCAGCAGACCAGGCTAACCGCCCGCTCCGCGAAGGTGTAGTATCTCCCCAGCCGCCGAAATCACCGCCCTCCGACTGGTTCTTCCGAGCGACGGTGAACTCCATGAACCCACGTTGAGCTTCCTGAGCTCATGCGGGCTCCGCGTCCGCCGCCCCAATGCCAGGCGTTATGTGGCCGTCGTCCCGTCTGTCCCGGGGGTGGAAGTTCTGTTCCAGAGGGCAGCCGACGTCACCCAGAAAGTAGAAGAGGGCAGCGCCGAGCTGGGCATCACCGGCCTCGACCGGTACCTGGAGAACCGCGGCGACCCCACGCCGGTTTCCCCCTTGATGGAAGACCTTCGGTACGGCAGGTGCGAATTCGTTTTGGCGGTCCCCGCCTCCTGGTTGGACGTTACCTCCGTGGCGGACCTGGCTGACTTGGCCTTGGAGTTTCACCAGCAGGGCAGACAGCTACGCATCGCAACCAAATATCCCCGTCTGTTGCGTCAATACCTCTTTGGCAGGGGGATCAATTACTTCACCCTGGTGGCGGCCAGCGGCGCGATGGAGGCGGCTCCCGCTGCCGGGTACGCGGATCTGATTGCCGACATTACCGAAACTGGCACTACGCTCCGCGAGAACCGGCTCAAGACACTGGAAGAAGGTACTATCCTGTCCTCCCAGGCTTGCCTTATCGCCAACGTTAACCTGCTGGCCCAATCCCCCGGAGCCAGGGAGTTGGCGCGAGCCTTGGTAGAACCCATAGAAGCCCATCTCCGGGCCGAACCCTTCTACCGCCTAACGGCAAATGTCCAGGGGACTTCGGCAGACGTTGTTAGCGGCGCCGTACTCTCCCGCCCCAGCCTCGCTGGCCTTCGTGGTCCGACCATCGCGCGAGTCTACAACGTCGAAGAACAGGACTGGTTCAGCGTTAGCCTCCTGGTAAAGAAGGAGCTTCTTCTTGAAGCCGTCGACCACCTGAGAAGCTGCGGCGCGGTGGACATCGCCGCCTCTGGAGTCGACTACCTTTTCGACGGATATTGTGCCGCCTACCGCCAACTGTTCGACAAGTCGGACTGCGCCGATGTAGAGTAGGGCCATGCCCAACTTGCCGACGCACATATTCCTGGCCGACGAAGCCGCCAGAGAGCTGGACTGGGGCAACGTCTTCGACCACATCGGGAGCTTCTTCCTCGGCTCAACGGCGCCGGATATACGCGTTCTGAGGCGCTGGCCCAGGGAGCAGACCCATTTCGCGCCCCTCTCGGTTGAGGTGGTCGGAACGGGAGCCCGGACAATGTTCGACACTCACCCGGAGTTGGTGGAGCAAATGGGACGCTCCCCCGCGACCCGGGCGTTCGTCCTCGGGTACATAAGCCACCTGGTTGCCGACGAGACCTGGATCACTACCATGTTCCGCCCTCACTTCGATCCGGAGAACTACATCACCGGCACTGAAGTCGAGGCCCACATCTGGGACCGCACCCTCCAACTCGACATGGACCGCAAGTCCCGCCCTGAAATGGGCAACTTTCAGCAGGCGGACGAAGCTCTCGTCTGCGCCGACGACGGGGTCGAGGTGGGCTTTCTTTCGGCTCAAGACCTGGAGGAATGGCGCGACTGGGTACGTCAGTTCATTGGCTGGGACTTCTCCTGGGACCGGCTAAAGCGCGCGTTGAACCGCATGTACCGGGACAACGACGACGTGCAGCAAGAAGTGGACCGCTTCCTGGAGAACATGCCCTACAGCCTGGAGCACATTTACAAGACCATTCCGGAAGAGATGGTAATGGCGTACCAGGCCCGGGTATTGGAGCAGACTATCATCAAGGCCCGGGAGTTCGTAGATGGAACTTAAGACCCTTCGCGGCCCCGTCGAGGCTGCGGAAGTCCTGTCTCGCGTCGACCCCCTGGACTTTAGCGGGCTTCCGGAGTCGGTATTGAGCCGCACCCGGCAGGTATTCGGCGACAGCGTATCCCCAGAGGAATCGGTGGTCCGAATCCTTCATGATGTCCGGAGCAACGGTGACGTGGCGGTTAGGCACTACGCCAGGTTGCTGGATGACATCGAGTTGGACGAACTCCGAGTAACCCCCGCCCAAATGGCCGAGGCGCGTTCTTCCGTCTCCGGAGAGCTGAGAGAGGCCCTGGAATTGGCGGCCCAACGGGTTCGGGAGTTCCACGAAGAAGTCCTGCCCCAGAGCTGGTTGGACGAGGAACGCGGACTGGGCGAACTGGTCCGTCCCCTGGAACGGGTTGGCCTATACGCCCCCGGCGGCACCGCAGCCTACCCCTCCACCGTCCTGATGACCGCGGTCCCAGCCAGGATTGCTGGTGTGCCGGAAGTTATCCTCACCACGCCCAGGCGAGGCAAGGAACCGCTAAACCCCGCAGTGCTGGTGGCGGCGGAAATCGCCGGCGTGGACACCATTTACCAGATCGGAGGTGTGGCCGCTATCGGAGCGTTGGCCTATGGGACCGAATCGGTACCCCAGGTGGACAAGATCTGTGGGCCGGGAAATCTGTTCGTCGCCTTGGCCAAGAAGATCGTCCAGGGCCAGGTCGACATCGACGGCCTATTCGGGCCGACGGAGACCATCGTTGTCGCCGACGACTCGGCCAGCCCCACGTTTTGTGCCGCCGACCTGATCGCCCAAGCGGAACACGACCCGATGGCAACCGCGATTCTGGTTACCAATTCCGAAGATTTGCTGAAACGGGTCGGAGTAGAATTGGACCTGATACTTGACGGCCAGGGCCGGGGCGAAGTCGCCCGCGCCGCCCTCGACCGCCGGGGCCGTGCCGTGCTGGTCGACTCCCTCGAAGAAGGCGTTGAGTTGGTCAACCGCATTGCCCCGGAACACCTTTGCCTCATGGTCGAGGACCCGTGGGCATGGGTGGACCGCGTGCGGAACGCCGGCGGGCTGTTCCTGGGCGAGTTTTCGCCAGAGGTCATGGGAGACTACATCGCGGGCCCCAGCCACGTCATGCCTACCGGCGGAACGGCCAGGTTCAGTTCCGCGCTAAGCGTCCACCAATTCCTAAAGCGCATGCCCGTCGTGGGGCTGAAACCCAGCGAGTTCCTGAAGTTGGGCCCCCCGGCTGTCCGGATCGCACAGGCCGAAGGACTGCCCGGCCACTCCGGGGCTATCAGCGTCAGGTTGGAACACCTCAAAAGTAGGACCTCTGACGATTCTTAAGCCCGTGCCACAAGCCACCCACCGCGCCGGATGCAATTAAATGACTGATATCAAAGACCAAATGCTGCCACACATTCGTCAGCTAAACACCTACCAGGGCGTCGATCCCATGGAGGTCATGGCCGAGCGGTCCGGGATACCGCCCGAGCAGATAGTACGCTTGAACGGGAATGAAAACCCCTACGGGCCTTCGCCCAAAGTATTGGAGGCCCTGGGCGCATTCCAGTTTTACAACCACTACACCGACCCGGACCAACGCCATTTGCGGGACGTGCTCTCCCAATACCTGGACGTGCCTCCTGAGATGATAGTGGCTGGGAATGGCAGCGACGAGATTATCGACCTTATTTACCGGATGTACGTCGGAGTTGGGGACAACATCATCATCCCCTCGCCCACTTTCGGAATGTACGCCTTCTCCGCCGAAGTAGCCGGCGGGGAAGCTGTCTCCGTCCCTCGGGATGAGGATTTCGAGATCGACGTCGAGGGCATCAAGCTGGCGCAAACGGGCAGGTCCAAAGCGGTGTTCTTGGCTTCACCCAATAACCCCACAGGGAACATTGCCACCAAGGGTCAGATTCGCGGGCTGCTGGATCTGGGCTTGCTCGTCGTCGTCGACGAAGCCTATTACGAGTTCTGCGGCCAGTCGGCAATGGACATGGTGGAGGACCACCCGAATCTGATCGTGCTGCGCACCTTCAGTAAGTGGGCGGGACTAGCGGGACTCCGCATCGGACTCGGCGTGATGAACCCGGAAGTTGCGGCAACCATGATGAGCATGAAACCGCCCTACAACGTGAACACGGCCGCCGAAGTGGCATTAATAGCGTCCCTGGAAGATAGGTCGCTGCTACTCGACAGGGTCAACCGCATCGTGGAAGAGCGGGACAGAATGTTGAGTCTGTTGCGGCAGATTCCCGGAGTCCGCCCTTGGCCTTCATCGGCGAACTTCATACTCTTCAGCCTGCCCGAAGGCAGAGGCAAAGAGATATTCGACGGGCTGTGCCAGCGGGGGATCTTCCTCCGGTACTTCAGCACGCCCCAATTGCGGGATTACATCCGCACCAGCGTGGGGCTGCCCCACGAAACGGATGCGGTGGTCAGCGCGTTGACTGAACTGGTGGGGAGTTAAGACTTGGCGTCAGAGAAAGTAGTTGCGGGCGGTCTGGCGGTTCCGGGACCTCGCACGGCAACCCTGGAGCGTCAAACCGGCGAGACCCACGTAAAGGTTACCATTAACCTGGACGGCCAGGGGTCCTACGAAGTGGACACGGGAAACGGTTTCCTGGACCACATGGTCAGCCAGTTGGCTCGGCACGGACTCTTTGACATAACGCTCCACGCCAGGGGGGATACCTACGTGGGTTGGCATCACCTGGTGGAAGACACTGCAATCATGTTGGGCCGGGCGTTCCGCCAGGCCTTGGGTGAGGCCAGGGGAATCCGCCGCATGGGACACGCCATCGTGCCGTTGGATGACGCGTTGGCGTTGGTGGCGGTTGATTGCAGCGGCCGAGGTTATGCGTCGATCGAAACGAGTCTCGACGGCGTCATGGTCGAGACCCTATCCGGGGACCTGGTAAGGCACCTTTTGGAGTCCTTCGCCATCGAAGGCCAGATGAACCTGCACACCAAGATGCTCGCGGGATATAGCCCGCATCACAAGGCGGAAGCCCTGTTCAAGGCGCTGGCTCGAGCCCTACGTGACGCCGTGGAGCCTGATCCCAGGGGAGGCCAGCAAGTCCCCAGCACCAAGGGGACCATCAGCGCCTAGCCGTCGGCGGGACGTCCCCTTCGGGATATGAATTCCGGGAACGCCTGCTCCACTCCGTAACCCTGGACTACCTCGCGGTTGAAGTAACGTTCGTTTTCGTACTGTTGACGCAGGTCGGCCCCCCGGCCCTCCAACAAGAGCCGCTTGAACCCCTGTACCGACTCGTGGCGGTTGCCCGCAATGATTGTGGCGATCTCCATGGTCTTGTCTCGAAGCTCTTCCTTGGGCACCAGGTGGTTCAAGAGCCCGATCCGGTAGGCTTCTTCCGCCTCGACGACTCTCCCGGTAAACAGCAACTCTTTGGCCATCGGCCAGCCAATCTGGTTGGGCAGGGTCCACGAGCAGTTGATTCTCCCGTAAGCAACCGCCAGGAACCGGAACCTGGTGTTCTCGCATCCTATGCGGAAGTCTAAAGATGATGACAGCACCGCGGCGCCGCCGTAAGCCAGTCCGTTGATCATCCCGATGACCGGTTTGGGTGACGCCGAGATGTCATAAGACCATCCCTCCCGGCCCCCGCTGAGGGCGGCCTGCTCCTCTTCCGGCAGCCGCGCCGTTTCCCGCTGTTCGTGAATGTCGCCACCTGCTGAAAAAGCCCGCTCGCCGGTACCGGTAATCACGATACAGCCGATCTCGTCATCGGCGTTCATGTCCACCACACATTCGTGGAGCTCTGTGCTCAGTTTCCGGTTCATGGCGTTCAATACCTCTGGCCGGTTCAAGGTAATAATAGCCACTCCGGACTCTTTCTCCAGAAGAATATGCTCGTAAGCCATCGGACCTCCTCCGCGTGTTTCGTCGAAAATATCTTGCCAAGGGCGCTTCGATGTCCCTTCAAACCATATCCAGGGATCGTCGGCAGACCGCCCGTTTTTATCGGACGTGCTGAATTGTATGGTCTGGGTTGTAGGTAGTCAATTGACGGTATCTCGGCGGGCGGGATCTCACAGATTTCATGATCTAAGACCGTCCGAACCACTATCACCATCTAGGACCGATCGAACCCTTAACTCTCCATCCTGACTGAGCCAACCATCTCCCGCCCATCCTGAGCGCAGCGCAGCGGAGTCGAAGGGCTTACCAACCGTTGTGGTAAACTGCTACACAGTCTTGGTTAACCAGGTTTCGTGACACGCACAACGCGGAAAGCTGGACAGAAATGCAAGCCAAAATAGCGCGGCGAAAGTTCACGTCGAAAGAATATCACCGAATGGCCGAGGCAGGCATCTTGCAACCGGATGAGCGGGTTGAGCTGATTGAAGGGGATGTTGTCGAGATGGCCCCTATTGGTAGCCGCCATGCCGCGTGTGTCATGCGGCTTTCCTCGCTGATAAACAGGCGTGCCGGGGATATAGCGCTGGTAAATCCCCAGAACCCGGTCGTCCTAAGAGAGCACAGCGAGCCTCAGCCCGACATTTCCATCCTCCGTCCCAGGGAGGACTTCTACGCAACCGGCCACCCCCGGCCAGCTGATATTCTCTTGGTCGTTGAAGTATCGGATACCACTCTGGAGTACGACCGGGGCCGAAAGGTCCCCCTGTACGCCGGGGCGCACGTGACTGAAGTCTGGCTGGTTGACCTGAACAACGCCAGAGTAGAAGTGTACACGGAGCCCGAAACCAATGGGTACCGGCAAGTGTCCGTGATAACTGGAGATGAACTCCTAACACCCCAGAGCCTCCCACAACTTTCGGTCACTCCCCGGGAAATATTGGGAACTTAGGTTTTTGTCCTGGAACCGACGCAGACCCTGTTCAAGGCCATATTCCCAGGTGGTCATCCGCCAGCAGACTGGCGGACCCACTCCATTAGCGACTTCGGAGGTGTAGCCCGTGGCAGAAACATTCAAGGCTGGCGAGGCCGTAATCGAGATATTAAGGCAGGAAGGGGTGTCCCACATCTTCGGGATCGTCGGTTCCTCTTTCCTCGATATCCTCGACCCGCTTTACGACCGTGACGACCTTAGCTTCATCGGGGTCCGCCACGAGCAAGGCGCAGCCCTCATGGCTGACGGCTTTAGCCGCATCTCTGGCGCTCCCAGCGTGTGCCTGGCGACCAACGGCCCTGGCGTACTCAACCTGACCTACGGCATAGGCTCCGCATTCGTGGCCCACTCCCCTGTCGTGGTTATCGCCCCCTCCGCCTCCCGGGAGCACCAATACCGGGGCTCGACCCAGGAATTCGACCAGGTCGCCCTGTTTCGTCCAATCACCAAAGCCGCCTTTCCTATCAACAAGATCGAGCGCCTCCCCGATGCCCTGAGGCATGCGTTTCGCGTCGCCACCTCCGGTAAGATGGGACCGGTGTTGTTGGACATACCCCGTGACCTCCTGCCTGGGGCCGAGGTCGAATTGGACCGGCTAGCCCCAGACCAGTACCGGTCTGGGCAAACACGCAACCCAGGGGACCGCAATCTGGTCCAAAGGGCGGCAACCCTCCTGCTTGGCGCGCAACGGCCCGTGATATTGGCCGGCGGCGGAGTCCAGTGGAGCAATGCCAGCGAAGAAGTGTGCCGGTTGGCCGACATTACAGGCGCGGCCATCGTCACGTCCTACGGACGGGCCGACGCGGTGCCCAGCGACCACCCCCACTTTCTCGGGCACCTGGGAAGGTTGGGATCGGAAGAAGGGGCCGAGGCCGTCCGCCAGGCCGACGTTATCCTTGCAGTGGGCACCCGGTTGGGACAATCGACCACTTTCTTCGACAACCGCTTCATAACTCCAGACGCCAACATCATTCAAATCGAAATTGATCCCGAGGAACTAGGGCGCAATTACCCCGTCTCTGTCGGAATCGAGGGTGACGCCAAAGCGGTGATGCAAGGGTTGCTGGAGCACGTCCAAGAAGCTGAACCGCGCCCCAACTCACAGTGGACCGGTGAGATCGCGGACTGGTTCGCCCGGCGCAAGAGGCGCTTGGAAGACGAAGGGAGGCTCGATTCCCTGCCGATCAAGCCTCAGAGGGTCTACGCCGAGCTTCGCCGGGTAATGCCCAGGGACGCCATAGTTGCCCTGGACGCGGGCCTCGCTCCCAACTTCGGCCAAGACCGTCTCTACTACTACGAACCACGCAGCCTCATGACGTCGTTGGACCTCGGAGGACTGGGGTTCAGCTTCCCCGCTTCCCTCGGCGCAAAGTTCGCAGCCCCCAACCGGCCTGTGGTCAACTTCAACGGCGACGGGGGGTTCATGTTTAACGCCCAGGAGTTCTCCACAGCGGTCCAATACGGCCTGAAAGTGGTCTCAGTGGTTATGAACAATAATTGCTGGGGTTCGGAGAAAGCCTATCAACGCTACGGCTTCAACGAGCGTTACGTCGGCGCGGACACGATCAATCCACGCTTCGACCAATTCGCCGAATTGTTTGGCGGCACAGGGTTCTACGTGGAGAGGCCCGAAGACATCGGCGAAGCTTTCCTGGAAGCCCTCAACGCCGACGGTCCCAGCATCATCGAAATCCCAACCGACCCGGACGAGATGCCCCGTCCCGCACGACTCGCCGAGGTGCAGGCGCCCCAAGCCCGTTCCTAGTCACCCAAAATCCGTAAGACCGCGAAAGGCAAAATGGAAGCGCCACTTTTACCTACCGAAGTGTCCCTTGGAGATCAGGCCATTGTGGTCCTGTGGAACGATGGCCATCGCAGCCCCTTTCCCCACCGCTATCTACGGCTCCGCTGTCCTTGCGCCAGTTGTGTCGACGAGATGAGCGGAAGGCCTCGTCTGGACCCGGAATCGGTGCCCACCGACGTTAAGGCGTTGGACCAAATGCCCGTCGGCAACTACGCGCTGCAATTTCTCTGGAGCGACACACACTACACCGGCATCTACACCTACCGTTGGATGCGGTCCCTATGCACTTGCATAGCTTGCAATGAGGCTAGGGGGGGGGATGAACCTCCGCCAGGAAGGCCCACGAGGCGATAGCCGTTCTTCAGGACTGTCTGATACGTTGAAACGCTGCGGTCTCAAAAACCGGTGGGGTGGAAACGTCCAGACACTCTGCGAGGACAGTAGGAAACGCCCAGGAACCCGGCGGCACAGCGGGTCAATCAGCTGGCCGGGCTGTCCTTCGGAGTCTCGGCGTCCTCGCCGCGGCGCTGTGGTCTCAACGGGCGCTGGGTCGAACGCTTCAGCCGGGGCGCGGTGAAAGTGTCCGACTTGAAGGAAAATGTGGTCAACTGGCGCTGCGCCGGATTGCCGCAGGCATCGCATGGGGCGGGGTCGTCCGCCTTGGAAACCGAACGCATAATGTCGAATTCTTTATCGCATTCTGCGCAATAATATTCGTAGATCGGCATGTCTACCCCCTCAGATCTGTCTAAATTCTACTCGGAGCCTGGCAAGAATGTCACGCAGCTTCGTAGTTCTAATCTTTCCATGTCTTAAGCCTTAATTCTCGTTCGCAGCCCGGTTTTGATAAGATCAAATTCCTAACACGGAGGTGTCCCAATGGCGGAAACCAGCGACGTAGTGATTATCGGAGGCGGCGCGGCCGGAAGCGCGGTCGCATATTACCTCTCCCTGGCGGGAGTGGAATCGACCATCGTCGAAAAGGAGGGTGTCGCCAGCCAGGCATCGGGCTTTTCAGCCGGCGGCCTGAACCCCCTTCAAGGCGCTGAGATACCTGGTAGGTTGGGAGCCCTGGCCTGGGAGTCCTACCGCCTCCATTTGACCCTATGGGAGGAGCTTCCGGAAGAGACTGGGATCGGATACGACGGACGGGTGATGTCCTCCATTCGTCTGGCTTTTGAAGAGTCCGAACTTCCTGAACTACAGGAAACCCTTGACATCTTCAGCTGCGCTACTGGCTTCGAAGCCCAATGGCTGGACCCCAGCGAAGTTTCGGCCTTGGAACCACGTGTAACCACCAAATCGATCAGGGCCCTATTGACCAGGGGCAACGCGGCCCTAGATAGCCAAAGGTACACCCTGGCACTTGTGGAAGCGGCGAAGAAACGGGGCGCATCGGTCCGCCAGGGAGAGATTCAGGGCCTTGAGACCTCCGGCGAGCGCGTCACCGGCGTCAAATTGACTGAAGGTTCGATATCCTGCGGACTAGTAGTCCTGGCAATGGGCCCATGGTCGCGCCTGGCTGAACCCTGGCTCGATACATACATCCCTGTAGACCCTCTGAAGGGCGAGATTCTACGAATGGAATCCCCCGGACCGCCCATCCAGCACGACATATCGGGCGGCTGCGGCTCCACCTACTCTAAACCTGACGGCCTGGTCTGGTGCGGAGTGACTGAGGAATGGAAAGGCTTCGATAAGACTTTGACCGATTCGGCTGAGAAATCCATCCGCGACCGGGCGGTGCGATTGGTCCCTGACCTTGCCGGCGCCAGGATAGCCTTGCACACGGCTTGCCTCCGGCCCGTCACTCCCGATTGGCTGCCCATAATCGGCCAACCCCCCGGCTGGGGGAACGTATACCTGGCCACCGGAGCGGGTAAGAAAGGCGTGCTGCTCAGCCCAGGCATGGGAAAGGCGTTAGCTGGACTGATTTGCCACGGCGAAACCAGTCTCCCCATCGGCGGCTTCGGCCCGGAACGGTTCGCGGCTATGGGCGCGGCTTAATGCAAAACAGTCCTGGAACGTGCTAAACTTCCCCGTACACCCACGGCGGAAGGGGGCCTCGTTTTGCTGCGAATTTACAACACATTGACCAAACAGACCGAAGAGATAAAGCCGATCAAACCGGATTCGGTCACCATGTACACCTGTGGGCCCACCGTCTACCGCGACGCCCACATAGGCAATTTGCGCACCTACATGATGGCCGACTGGATCCGCCGGGTCATCCAGGCCAACGGGTACGAAGTCTACCAGATCAAGAACATCACCGACGTGGGCCACATGCGTCAAGAACTAGTGGAGGCCGGCGGTGATAAGGTTATCCTGGCGGCCCTTTCCGAGGGCCGCACGGTGGAAGACATTACCCAGCACTACGCCGGCCTGTTCCACCGAGACGAAGCCCGCCTGAACATCTTGCCCGCCCATGTGTATCCTTGGGCTACTGGACACATCCCAGAGATGGTGTCCATGGTCGAGACCCTAATGGGCAACGAATTCGCCTACGAAAAGGGCGGCAACATTTACTTCGATGTCGCCCGCTTCACCGAATACGGAAAGCTCTCCCGCAACACCGGCGCGGACTTGTTGGAAGGAGTGCGGGCCGAGGCCGACCCCCTGAAAAAAGACCCCAGAGACTTCACCCTATGGAAGGCCGCCGAGCCAGGCCGGGACTACAAGTGGGGCAGCCCCTGGGGCGACGGCTTCCCCGGCTGGCATATCGAGTGTTCCGCCATGGCCCACAAATACCTGGGCGAAGAGTTCGACATCCATACCGGCGGTGTCGACAACATTTTCCCGCACCACGAAGACGAGATTGCCCAGAGCGAGGCCGCCTTTGGCCATCCACACGTCCGCTACTGGGTACACGCCCAGCACCTGCTCGCCGACGGAGCCAAGATGGCCAAGTCATCGGGCAATGTGTTCCTCATCGAAGAGCTGATTTCCCGGGGCTTTGACCCTCTCTCATTCCGCTACCTTTGCATGACCGTCAGGTACCGGCACAGGATGAATTTCACGTTCAACTCCCTTCGCGCGGCGGAAAAGGCCCTCACCAATCTTCGCAACCGGGTTTGGGTCTGGCAGACCCAGGCCGGAGCGGCGGGGCCCCAGGAAGCCGTGGAGAATTGGCGGCGAAGGTTCTGGGAACTGGTGGAAAACGACCTGGACCTACCCGGAGCCCTCGCATTGACCTGGGAGATGTCCCGCTCAGAGTTGCCCCCAGTCGACAAGCTTGGGCTGCTCCTGGAGTTCGATAAGATTTTCGGTCTGGACTTGGACAAGGTCCCGGCGGCCTACGAGGTCCCTGAGTTGGTCGGCGCAACCGTCGGTGAGCGGAGCAGCTTGAGGCTACAGTCCAACTTTCAACATGCGGACGCCCTGCGTGACAATGTGCTTTCCCAGGGATTCATGGTGGAGGACACCGCCGCGGCGTCACGCATACGGCCTAAGACTGCCTTGGAGAAACAGAACGAGTTATGGGCGTCGGTCTCGTCTTCCAGAGAGGTGGAATCTTTCTTGGACCGGCCTTCACGGTACGATTTTACCTTCATCCTCAACGCGTACAGCCATCCGTGGGATGTTCAGCGGTGCGTGACCAGCATGCAACGCTATCCCAGTAGATTCTCCAGCGAAATCATAGTCGTCGACAACGGCTCCACGGACGGCACGGGAGAGTGGTTGGAAGAGTTTCAGGCGAGTCACGACTCGGTCCGAGTAATCCATTGCGACCACAACGTAGGCGATGCCGCGGGGAAGAACATCGCCATCAAGCAAAGCCTGGGCAAGAACGTGATCATCCTCGACGGTTCAGCGGAAGTAGTCGGTGAGATACTGGACACCATTTCCGAGAAGCTGTCCGACGATTCAGTGGGTATATTCGGTCCGTTTGGGCTAACCACCGACGACCTGCAACACTTCCACGAAGAGGTTGACCAGGGTGACGCGGACGCCATGCAAGCCTATTGCATGACATTCCGCAGGGACAGGGTCAACGATGTCGGGTTGATGCGGGAGTGTTTCCGCTTCTACCGCAACTTGGACATCGACTATTGCTTCCAATTCAAGGACAAGGGATACCGTGTGGTGGCCGATGCCACCCTCCCTCTGGTCCGCCACGAACACCGTCTCTGGACCGAGTTGGACGAAGGTCAACGCGACGAACTTAGCCGCAAAAATTTCGGCAGATTCCTCCGGCGCTGGGGCAACCGCCCGGACCTGCTGATCACCGCCGGTGGCCAGGGTTTCGGCAACACTTTCTTCCACCACTAACCCGGCGTCTACCGGTCCCTCTCTGACCTCGGAATTCAGCGTGAATCATCTTCCGTATTCGGTCGGTATGGACCGGGATGGTCTTCGTTTGACTGGACCGCGGACGAATTATGCGAGTCTTTACGATTTGATCATCAAAATGGCCCGACGATACCCGTCAGATTATTAACCGACTGTTAACGAAGAGAGGCACTTGCCGCATGGGCGGGTGCTACGGAACCTGCTTCACTTAATGAGTTATCCACGCATTTTCCGACCTATCCACGCTCGGATTTCGCCCTTGACCACGCCTACGGGTAATGCTAAATTCGTCACCAACCCAAGTATAGGCGGCCAGCGCTCATCTAGCTCGCGCAAGAGCCCCCAACCATGATTGAAGTATCCAAGAGGCTTTTGGCCGGAGACAGGCGAGTGCTGTCGAGGGTCCTCTCTCAACTCGAGAGCGGAGACCCCTCAGCCTCTGAGATTCTCGAAGAGGTAGACCGCCACACTGGGGCGGCTTACACCATTGGCATCACGGGTCCCCCGGGCGCTGGGAAAAGCACCATAGTCGACCAGCTTATCGGGGTCCTGAGGCGGGAGGGCAAGACCGTGGGAGTCCTGGGGGTGGACCCCACGAGCCCCTATTCAGGTGGGGCATTGCTCGGCGACCGCATTAGAATGCAGCGCCATTATCTCGACCCGGGCGTATTCATCCGCAGCGTGGCAACCAGAGGCCAATCCGGTGGGCTCCCTCGGATCGTGAAGGGCATGGCCAGACTGCTTGACGCCGCCAATAACGATGTCGTGTTGGTCGAAACTGTGGGTGTTGGACAGACGGAGTTGGGAATTATGGGGGTCGCGGATACAGTCCTGGTGGCCACAACCCCCGAGTCAGGAGACGCAATACAAGCCCTGAAGGCGGGGATCATGGAGATCGCCGACATCTACGTGGTCAACAAAGCAGACCGTGAAGGCGCCAACCAGATAGCGGCGGCCATTACCGCGATGCTCAAGATCGGACCAACTCACCCAACCTGGCTCCCTCCAGTGGTCCTGACCCAGGCCCTATCGGGCGAAGGAATCCCGGAACTCTGGAATAAAGTCCAGGAACACCGGGACTACATCAACGGTTCCGGAGAGTTGGACCGGAAACGGACCGAACGGCGGAAGGCTGAGTTCGTTGAGACTGTCCACGAAGAATTAGGCCGTCGGCTCAGAGCAATGCTAGGAGCCGACCCGGAACTCATGGCGAACCTGGAGCAAATCGCGGCGAGAGAGGCGGAGCCATATTCGGCCGCCCTGGAATACCTTGCTTCATCTGAAGGGCCGGTCCACTGGAACACCCCCCCGGCCTCGCTGGATGGCTAACCTAGTCAGTCCGCCTGGTCCTCGGACCAGTCCACGCTTTCCCATAATTAGCATCACGCGGAGAGACAATATGATCTTTGGGGTGGATCTTAGAGCCTCACCAACTCGGCCAACTTCAGTAGCGGGACTTGACCACAACGGCCGCCTATGCTCCCTCGCCTCCATAAGCCAGGACGAGGAGATCGCCGGCATCGGGAAGAAAGACCAGTCCAGTCTTATAGCGATTGGGTCCCCTCTCAGCCTGCCGAAGGGGCTTTGCTGCTTGGAGGCCACCTGCCCCTGCGAGACAGATATCCCTCAATCCAAGGGGCGTCAGGCGGAGATGGAACTCGCCCGGATGAAGATAAGCTGCTTCTTTACTAACAAGCGGTCAATCATGAGGACGTTGATCTACCGGGGCATTACAGTCGCCAATCAGCTTCGGAGTAGGGGGCACAAGGTGATCGAGGTATACCCGCACGGGTCCAAGGTGATCCTGTTCGGTGACCGCATTCCACCCAAGAAGAGCCCCGAAACCCTGCCGTTCATGAAGGACCATCTGAGCCCGTTGGTGGACGGCCTGGACCCTCACCTTAAGACCCTGGACGGGAACCGATGCAACGCGATTCTCAACGCGTACACCGGACTACTGCACCACCAGGAAGAAACGGACTCCCTGGGTACCGAAGATGAAGGTTGGGTCGTATTGCCTCGCCTGCCCAGGTAGGACCGGGAAGGGCCTCGGCCGCCCGGCAGCGGGCGGCCATTACCAACAGATCGCCCCGTATGCCTCTAGCCGGAGTTGGAGTTCTCCTCTCCCCCGTTACCCATCCGCAACAACGGCGACAGCATCGAAGTAAACTCCATGGGGAATATCCACTTGGTGGATGGGCTGGCGCCCAGTGATTTCAAGGTATCGAAGTACTGAAGGCTCATGGTCTTGGAGTCTACGGTATTGGCCACCTGGAAGATCCGGTCAAGAGCGTCGCTGAAGCCCTGAGCCCGCAATATCTGGGCCTGCTGATCGCCTTCTGCCTGTAGGATCTCCGCCTGACGGTCTCCCTCGGCCTTGAGGATTTCCGCTTGCTTCTCTCCCTCGGCCCGGTTGATCTGCGCCTGCCGTTGTCCCTCGGACTCGGTGATATCCGCGGTCTTGATGGCGGCGGCGGACTTTTCCCGCTCCATCGCTTGTTTCACTCCGGGGGGCGGGTCGATCTCGTTGACGGCAACGCCCTGGACCTTGACGCCCCATCGGCCCGTGTTCTCGTCCAGGGCAACCTGTAGCTGGTTCTGAATCCTCTCCCTCTCGGCCAAGGCGTCGGCCAGGGTGATATTACCGATTATCGATCTGAGTTCAGCAACCGCCAGGTTTCGCACCGCGGAACGATGGTCCGCCACCTGCAGCACGGCCCGGTCTGCCTGGTCATCCACAACTCGGTAGTAAAGGACGAAGTCCAGGTCCACGACCACGTTGTCCCTGGTGATGTACTTCTGGGTGGGCACCCGGTCCACCTGTTCCCGGGTGTCCACAACTCGGCCCGAAAACACAAGCGGGACAAGGAACCGGAACCCCGGTTGCGCCACGCTGGCGAACCGGCCAAATTTCAGGACCACCATGCGCTCGTACTGTTTGACTATGACGATCCCCGTTGCCATATTCGCCTCCCTAAGCCCAGTAGATTTCAGATTTCTGTCGCGTCTAGCCGAATCACAGTTAGAACAACGCCGTTGACGTCGATAACTATTACCGGTTCGTCCTTACCGATAACGCTACCACCCTCGCTCACGGCTGTCCAGTTTTCCTCACTCACACGCACAAGACCCCTGGGCTGCAATGGGCTGACCACCACACCCACTTTCCCCAATAGCGAGTTGGTGGTTGGCTGAAGGGTATCGTGCCGTGATTGCACGATCAGCCGGCCGACATATAAGACGGCAAATGCGAAGGTCACTCCCATTCCACCAAGCAACCAATAATTGACAGAGATCTTCGGAAGCGTCGGGGAAACGTCTCCAAATTGCGTGAACAATAGGAAACCACCGATGACGAAACTTATGACCGCCGCAATCCCCAGCACGCCAAGTCCTGCGACCTGCACCTCCAAGAACACCAGCACTATCGCGAGTAAGACCAGGCCCACCCCAACCCAGTTGACAGGTAGGTTGCCAAGGGCGAGAAACGCAAGCAATAAGCAGACGACGCCCACCACTCCTGGTCCGACTAGACCGGGACTGAACAGCTCGATTATTACCCCTAGTCCACCGACCGTCAGCAATATGAATGAGACGTTTGGATTGGAAATAAACTCCAGGAACCGCTCCAAGGGATTTTTGGAGAATTCTCGAATAGCCAGTCCTTCAAGGCGCATCGTCCTCGTTCCCGAAAGAGTCTCGGCCCGCCTCCCTTCCAGCATCTCCAACAGTTGTTCCAGATCATCGGCGATTAGGTCCACGACATTCAGGTCTACCGCCTCTTTCGCGCTATAAGAGGCCGCGGTCAAGACGGTCTGTTCCAGCATTTTTTCGTTTCGCCCTCGCTCCTGGGCGATGCTGCGAATCAATGCCGCGGCATCGTTCTCGACTTTGCTGGCCAGGGTTTCCGGGATCTCTTCGCCGGTTGATGAGACCGGAGTGGCCGCTCCGATGTTGGTGCCGGGGGCCATCGCCGCGAAGTGAGCCGCGGCGGTGATGAAGGTCCCGGCGGAACCAGCCCGTGCCCCCGGCGGCGATACGTAGACCGCAACTGGGACCGGCGCGGCTAAGAGGTCCTCAACGATGTTGCGCGTTGATTCCAGCAGGCCGCCTGGCGTATCGAGCCGAATGACGAGCAAGGCCGCGCCATCGACTTCGGCCTGTTCCAGGGCTCGGGAGATGAAACGTTCCGCGACCAGGTTGATCACGCCTTCAACCTCCATGACTAGGACATGCCCGGTCTCGGCGCGGGCCAATTGAGGCCCGATGAGTCCTAATGAAAAGGACATCAGCCAGAGAATGATTAACACGGCGCGTAAGCGGGTGGACAGACACATCGCGGCCTCTCGAAAACGGTCTGAGTACCTGGCAAGCGTCCATCTATATGATGGGAAGCGCAATAGACGTTGTCAAACAATGCTCTCCTCTGCTCATGGGCATTCGATAGTCGCCGTATCCACTCAGGACGAGTGGGGTTGGCTGCTACATCGGTTATTGACCGTGAAAACTGAAGGACCCCGGAGCTATATCTGGCCATTCTTGACAAGGTCTGACCGGCGTGTATAATGTGCTCAATCGTAAATTGGTCTGACCACTTGCCTGACACTACACACACAACACCTCCTGCCCAGGCGAAACGGGTGCACCATGTCCTAGTTGAGCGCTTCCGCTCCCTCATCCGTGACGGAGTGCTTAAGCCTGGCGAACGGCTTCCCTCGGAACGCCTGCTCGCCGAACAGCTCCAGGTCAGCCGCAGCTCGGTGCGTGAGGCCATCAGGTCTTTGGAGTTGCAGGGTCTGGTGATTAGCAAGCGGGGGTCGGGGACGTTTATCGAAACCGACAACCTCGAGTCCCTGGTCTCCCTCATCGCCTCCACCCTCAGTGGCGGCACGGAAACCCTGAAGGACATCTTCGAGATGCGCCACCTCCTGGAACCCCAGATAGCCGCCGTCGCCGCCCAACGGGCCAGCGCCCAGGAAGTACAGGATCTCGAGGCGATTCTCACGGACCAGGAGCGTCAGATAACCGAGGGAGGAAGCGGCGTCGACGCCGACACGGCCTTCCACTTCGCCCTGGCGTCGGCAACCCATAATTCCGCTCTGGTCAAGGTCGTTAGCGCAGTCGAAGACATCCTCCGCCAGTCCAGGGACCAGTCGATGCAGGCCCCGGGCAGGGCCACCCGCTCCCTGGAGTCGCACCGCCGCATCCTCCGGATGGTGCGGTCAGGCGATACCGAAGGCGCGAGGAACGCCATGGAGCACCACTTGACCGTCGTCGAACCGTCAAACGTATCCGAGCATCAACAGGGCCCCTCTTCCGGTCAACCCGCGCGGGCCGGCAACGCGCTGACCGGCATGGGGGCACTGGACACGGAGGGCGGCTGACCGCCGCCAACTCCGGATTTCCAGGACTCACAAATCTAACGAAAACATCATAGGGAGGTACCAATATGGCCACAGTAGCTGTGGAGGTGGTGTACCGGGGAATTTTCCAGAAGACCCTGGCCCGGAACATCGTCCGCTCCATAGTGTTCGCCGCCAGGAAAGAAGGCAAGATCGGCACAGCCTTCGGACGTTACGGCGACTCTCCGGAGCGCAATGGAATCCCGGCGAAGCAGTTCGCGGTGGTTGCGGACGACGCCGAAGAGCTAGAAGAGAACCTGGCCAGGTACGAGGCTTCGGAGGTGGACGTCACCATCAACGTCGACGACACCATGTGCAAGGGCGTCGAATCATGGGCATGGTACGGCCTGCAGCCGATCAACGAGCTCACCAAGCCTGGCGGAACTCTTATCGTGACTTCTCGCCAAGAGTCCGATGCGCTGATTCAGGACATGCACCAGAAGGACTCGCCCTACAACCTGTCCATCATCAGGAGCACGGTCAGTTTCTCCGGACTATGGGTCTACAAAGACGACCATACAGACGTGAGGATTCTGGGCAACCTGTGCAGCGTCTGCCCCCAGTTGGTCAGCTTGGATTCCATGCTTGAGGCCATCCGTGACCAGTTCGATAACGAGACCAAGGTTGCCTCGGCCCGGCGGGCCTACGAGTTAGCCACGGTCCGGCCAGTGGAACCAGGTGAAGGGAACCCCGAGACCCCCTTCTCGTTCGACCTTCCCGGATGGAAGACCATGGAAGAGGGGCTGGTGATCAGGGGCATAGAACCAGGCACCGGCTTCCGCGGCGGGGAGGAAGGCTATCAACCTGTACGTAACTCTGTGTTCAAGAAGTTCAGCACCCGGTCAATGCGGCCGGTGATCAACTTCGAGACCTGCATCAAGTGCACCCTCTGCTGGCTCCAGTGCCCGGACACCTGTTTCGACGTGACGCCTGACGGCCTGTATGACGCCAACATGGACTCTTGTTGCGGCTGCGGCGTATGTGAGGCGGTGTGTCCCGTACCCGACTGCGTGACAATGGTCACCGAGGCCAACTTCAACGACAACAACAGCCAATACGAGGCCTGGCAGGCAGACAAGGATGGCTACAACCAGTGGATGACCCAATTGATCGAAGTGCAGAAGCAAGACACCAGGACCCACGGCTTCCATCACGTCGGGGGTTACACTGAAGAGATAGCCAACACGGTGGAGGACTAATGACTTCAACCGCGCAACCCGCGCTTTTCCAATCGGAAACGGAGGAGCTGATCAGCGGTAGCGAAGCCATTGCCATTGCCTGCGCCCTGGCCGACGTTGACGTGATCACCGCCTACCCAATCCGCCCATACGACACTGTGATGCAGTATGTGGCCAGGCTGAAGGCCGACGGTGTGTTCGACTGCGACTTCATCGTCGCGGAAAGCGAACATTCCCAATTCGAGATCGTTAAACACGCCTCCGCAGTGGGCGCCAGGACCTTCTGCGGCTCCAGTGGCGTAGGCTGGTTCTACGCCTTCGAAGCCATCACGGTTACCGCCGGACTCCGCATGCCGGTAGTGGCGATGGTGGGGAACAGGGCCCTCGATGACCCCGGAGCGTTCGGCGTGGAGCACAACGATGCCCTGGCCGTAAGGGACCTGGGCTGGATGCTCTACTGGGTCGCAACGGCGCAGGAGGCCATCGACACCGCACTATTGGCCTACAGGGTGGCCGAAGACCCGCGAGTCTTCCTCCCCATGGCCCTTAGCTGCGACGGCTCATTCCTGACCCACTCCCAGGCCATTGTGAACGTCCCGGCAGCACAGCAAGTGCAGCAATACCTGCCGCCGTATGACCGGGGCAGGCTGCAACTTCACCCGGACAACCCCATCACCGTTGCCCCACAGGTGAACGAAGACTGGCTGATGGAGATCCGGCGCCAGTCCGACGAGGCGATGCGGCGGTCGGTGGACGTGATCAAGGAAGCCTACGACGAGTTCAAGGGTCTCTTCGGCCGCGGCGACCCCAGTCCCTTTATCCAGGAGTACGAGACTGAAGACGCCGAGATAGTCATGGTAGGTATGGGCACACTGGCGCTTCCGGTACGGGTCGCCATTCGCCGCCTCAGGGAGCAGGGCCGGAAGATCGGTTTCCTCCGGGTCAAATTCTTCCGTCCATTCGCCACCGATGAAATCAGAGAGGCGCTTTCACGGTGTAAGGCTGTCTGCGTCGTAGACCGCGACTATTCCTATGGTTCGCCGTCCTACGGGGGCGTGCTGTTCAACGAGCTGCGGTCAGCGCTCTACCCGCTTGAGTCCCACCCGCTGATGCTCAACTTCATCGCGGGCCTCGGCGGTAGAGAGGTCCACGTCAACGATGTCAACGAAATGGTTGACATCACCCAAAAGGCCGTCGATACTGGCAAAATAGACCAGGAAACCACCTGGATAGGTGTGAGGGAGTAGAGATTATGACCACCGTTCAAGACCTTCCCCAGGTTAGAGGGGTCAAGAATATCCCGTTGACGGAGGGTTTCACCTCCGGTCACCGCACCTGCCAGGGCTGCGAATCCGCCCTAGTGATGCGGCTGATGATCAAAGCCGCCGGTCCCAGGACCATCGTACTGGGAAGCACCGGCTGTATGTACGTCGCAAACACCACCTACTACAGCACGCCTTGGGTGGTGCCGTGGATGCATACCCAGCTAGGTTCGTCCGGCTCCGCCGCCACGGGGACGGCCGCCGGGTTGGCTTCCATGATGCGTAAGGGCAAGATGAAGGAGGAGCCTATCAACGTCATCGCGTTCTGCGGCGACGGCGGCGGCATGGACATGGGTCTCTCCGCTATTTCGGCGGCCCTCCAGCACGACGAATACAACCTGCTAATCCTCTTGTACGACAACGAGTCCTATGCCAACACCGACATCCAGGTCTCGGGCGGGTCCCCGTGGGGCGCGAATTCGACCTTCAGTCCTCCGGGAAAAGTCCACCGCATCATGAATAAGCGGTGGAAGAAGAACATGGCCCCCATGCTGGCCACCGGTCACCCCGACTGCCGCTACGTGGCCACGGCCTGCGGCTCCTACGGCCTGGACTTCAACAACAAAATCCGCCGAGCCTTGACCATCGGTGGCCCGACCTTCATCCACAGCATCGACCCTTGCCCCAAGGGATGGGACTACGATCCCAAGTTCTCCCACGAGTTGGGGATGCTGGCGATCGAGACCGGCCTGTGGGTCCAGTACGAGATCATCGAAGGCGAAGTGATCCTGAACGGCCCCTCCAGGGCCATCGCCCGCGGTATCCGGAAGCGGAAGCCCATCGAGGACTACCTCATGCGCCAGGGCCGCTTCGCCCATCTGACTAAGGAAGACATCGAATACTTCCAGAGCAGGGTGGACGATAGCTGGGAAAAGTGGTGGCTACCCGGAGTGGTCCCCTTCGCCATGAAGGAAGACTAGAAACTCAGGCCCCACCCGGCCCTAAGGTGGAATTGAGGGAGCGGCGATCAAGCCGCTCCCTTTTCTTTCCCGCCCTAACCCGTCAGGAGTGCGGCTTCCATGAGTGACCCAGACCTGGTAACCGAAGCCCCTAGTCTAGTTAGTCTGCTGCGCGAATCAATGGTTTCCGGTGTCCCTTGCGGCACGTTAAGGGAGCGTGGCCTCGGAGTCCTAATGGGCCTCGCCGCGGGGAACCTCCTGGGCCTGCCCGTAGAGGGCGACTCACGCCGCGCCATCGCATCCCGTTACCCAAGCGGCGTCAAGGAGATTAGGACCATTGAACGGCGGATGCCGATGGACGACGACTTGGCGCGGGCGGTGGACCTGGGAGAGGCGGTCCTGGGCGGTGGAAACTACGTGGACGAGTTTGCCTCCCGTTTAGTGCGATGGAGGAGGGAAAACGGACGGGGCATCGGAATCACGACCAGCGCGGTAATCGATCTGCTGGAACAGGGAATACCCGTGCCCAACGCGGCCCGGAGGATTTACGACCAGCGGGGCCGGATCGCTCCCAACGGCGGGATCATGCGCTGCGCTCCTGTGGCATTGGCCCGCCGGCGTGACCCAGAAGCCTTGGTCCGGGATTCCGCGGCAACCTGCGTCGTCACCCACTACGCCCCCACATGCCAATGGTCTTGCATCATCCTGAACGCCGCCGTGGCGATGCTGTTGAATGGCGCGTCTCCCGATGCCGGACTACTTGCCGATGTGGCGGTCTCCGACGGCGCTCCAGTGGAGGTTGCGGAGTGGGTGGGCCGGACCGGAGACGAGGTGATTACCCATCAACTCGACCAGGGTCATATCGGCCACACCCTGCTGGCGCTGCAGGTCGGTATGTGGTCCATTACCACGCCGTTGGTCCTGGAGCATGATTTGACGGCGGTGGCCAGCGGAGGAGGAGACACCGACACCAACGGCGCGGTGGCGGGTGCGGTTCTGGGGGCGCGCTACGGTGTCCAGGGTATCCCAGACCGCTGGTTGGAGTGCGTGCCCCAACCCGGCCGGTTAGAGTCTCTGGCTGATGGACTACTGGGATTGGGCGCGTAAAAGGTCTGGTCAAACCCTACTCCAACTCAAATCTCTTTGAGTCCAACTGATACCAGAATACTTCCCCGGACTCGATGCTTGGCTTGATCCGTTCATCATGATACAGGCCCGCGACTACCGCGACGGCGGGAAGTCCGGTGAACCTGATCAAATATCCTGCGTTACGCGTCGCCCTGCCTGTATCCCTCCCGGTGACGGTAAAAGATACCTCGACCGCGATATAACAGACCGAACCCTCGTGGTCCCTGGCCTCCATCATAATATCAGCCTGACGAAAACTCTTGAGAGTGCTCGCTAGAACACCAGATGTATCCTTGCCCCTTACCAGTTCCCCGATCTCTTGTACACGTAAGACCTTTACTAGCTCGAACCCCAAGTCCTCGGCGATAAGGGGAGCTTCCCTGCGCGCTACCCGTTTTGCCGAAGCGTCCTTCAACGGCGTCAGGTCTCGCTGAAGGGCTTCTAAGGCCGCGACACTGCGTTCGAAAACCTGACCATTTTGCGTAACGAACTGGGAGAACACCTCCGGCAACTCGATGAGTTCGCGAGTCAGCAACCGCAGGCGCAGTGCCTCAGACCACTCGGGATTGTCATCCAGCACACGGATCAGGTCTTCTATGTTGTTGATCGACGTCATATCTTGTTGACTTCATCCTACAACAATTCGACGCATGAACGAAAGCGCTCGAAGTCATGGGACCCATTCACCTCACTTGCCGGAAAAGCGGTGAAAGCGTAGAGTAGTGGAAGTTTTGCCCGAGCCAACATTCTAGAAGTAAAACCAACCCCCGAGGGCAAGTAAAGGAGGCAGCCATGCGCCTAGACCCCATCAACCTTTACGACTACGAGGCAAGAGCCAAACAGGTGCTTCCCCACAACAACTGGACGTTCATCGATGCCGGGGCCATGGACGAATTCACCACGCGCCGCAACCGGTCGGCGTTCGAAGACCTAACCCTGCGCCCACGCTTTCTCCGGGATATCACGGAGCGGGACTTGACCACCACCGTTCTGGGCGAGGAGATCTCCATGCCGGTTATGATCTCCCCCGCGGGCAGCCACATGTTGGCCCACCCCGAGGGTGAGTTGGCGACCGCTAGGGGCGCGGGCATGTCCGACACGCTGATGATGCTCAGCACCTCCTCCAATTACAGCCTGGAAGAGGTCTCGGAGGCGGCTTCCGGACCGCTGTGGTTCCAGCTATACCACAGAGGATATGATCTCACCGAAACGCTGGTCCACAGGGCCGAAGAAGCCGGTTTCAAGGCCATCGCCCTGACCGTCGACACGCCAGCCCCAAGCCCCAAAGAGCGAGACCTGCGAAATAGGTTCCAGAGAGTAGCGGACCTGGGCAACTTCCGGGCCGAGAGCCGTCCGGAAAGCGAAATCAGCGGCACCGACGAATCTTCCGGTTTCGATGTGTCGAGGACTCCGCCCCTGACCTGGAAAGAGCTTGAATGGCTGCGCGGACTTACCTCGCTGCCCCTCGTACTCAAGGGTGTTCGCACCGCCGAAGATGCCCATATCGCCGTCGAAAGCGGTGTCCAAGGAATCCTGGTGTCAACCCACGGCGGCAGGCAGATGGACATGACCATGGGCGCCATCGAGATGGTCCCTGAAATCGTGGAGGCCTCCAAGGGACAGGCGGAAGTCTACGTGGACTCCGGCGTGCGAAGAGGCAGCGACGTGATAAAGGCTCTGGCCCTCGGCGCTCGCGCCGTGGCGATTGGCCGCCCCCTTTTCTGGGGACTGGCGGTGGACGGAGCCGACGGCGTTCACGGCGTCTTGGAGCTTCTCAGGGAAGAGGTGGACCGGTGCCTGGCCTATTGCGGCCAGACCTCCGTCCGCGACCTCGAGCCCAACTTGATTAACATTCCCAACAATTGGGGACCAGGCAGGATGGCCCCGTAACCTTCAGTCGAAATTACTCGAAGAGAACACACGACAGGGCGTCCCGGGGACCCGGGGCGCCCTGTTCTTTTGTGAAAGGTAAATGTGTCTGCGCCAATCCGCTGGAGCGGGACGCCCTGCTACACGGGCCACTGCTCCATGCTGTAGGCCATATCCCAAAACATATATTCATACCTGGTGCTGATGATAAAGGCCTCGCGCATCGCATCCAGCTCACGCTGATCGGCCTTTTCGGCCTCCCGGTCCACGAAGCCGCGCCAGGCGTCCACACTGTTCTGGAGGAGACCTGCCACGTAGAACGACGTCCACTGCCCATACAGCGGATGCTCCGACTGGCCCACGCCATCCTTCAACTCGTGGTAGGTCCAAGGACAGGGAAGCAGCGCGGCGGCGGCGGGACCCAGGCCGTGCATGGATGCCGTAGTCAGCATGTGGTTGACATAAGCGTGGTTGGTCGGAGACCTCCTCACCTTTCGGACCTCGTCCATGGTTAGACCGGCCTCAGTGACCAGCTTCTGATGCAAAGGCCGCTCAATCGGGGTCATCACCCGCAGAGCCAACTCCTCCAGTAGGTCGGACGTCGGGGCCTTGGCAAGGGTCAGGGCCACGGTCCGCGCGAACCCTTCGAGGTACAGGTAGTCCTGTCCCAAGTAATATTGGAACTTCTCCAGGGGGAGGGTGCCGTCCTTAATCTCCCGAAGAAAGGGCCGTTCGAAAATCTGCTGCCAAATCGGTTCCACTTCGGCCCGCAGTTGGTCGCTAAAGGTGTCTGCCACCAGCGTCCTCCCCAGTCTCGTTTTCCTGGTCTCCCAGTATCTCCCGCACGGCGGCCAATGCCCGCTCCGCCTCGGGATAGTCGGGTCTCAATTCCGTCGCTTTCAGATAGTGGTCCCGCGCCTCGGTGTGCCGCCCCAACATCACCATGGAGTTCCCTTTCCTCAGATAGGCCGCGGCCAACGCGGGGTCTAGCTCCAGGGCTAGGTCGAAGTCGACCAGAGCCGCTTCGTGGTCTGTCTTGTCCGCCAACGCGGTACCCCTGTTCAGGTAGAGGGTAGCGAAAGGCGGACCCAGCCGCATCGCCTGGTCGAAATCGGCAATGGCCTCATCGGGCCGTTCCAAGTTCCTCAGACAGATTCCCCGGTTGTAGTACGCGTTGGCAAAGGTCGGCACAACTTCGATCGCTTTCGTGTAGTCGTCAACGCCCAGGCTAAACTCCTGTATGTCGTGGAACAAGTTTCCCCGGGCGTAGTAGTAGTCCGCGTCGTTGGGCCGGAGTTCAATTGCCCGGGAAAAGTGCTCCCGCGCCTCCTCTCGCCGTCCCGTATCCCTGAAGGCGATGCCCAGGTTGTAATGAGCGTTCGGCATTTCTGGAAGCAGTTGCAGGGCTTCCTGGAAGTCGTCGATGGCCTGGTCGTAATGCCTCAAGGACGCATGGGCCACACCTCGGGCGTAGTAATAGTCCGCATCGCCGGGGTTGATGTCGATAGCATGGTTGTAATCCAGCAAGGCTTCGTCGAACCTACCCATGTAGCGCCGGACGACTCCTCTGGCGTAATAGCCCGCGGAATATTCCGAGTCTGCCTCCACTGCCAGGGTGAATTCCCGGATAGCCTGCTCAAGGTCGCCCCCGTTACGGACGGCGAGCCCCCGGCAGTAGTAGGCCTCCGCACACTGGTCGTTAAGCCGCAAGGCCGCATCGAAATCGGCGATGGCCTGGTCCAACAGCCCCTGCTGGAGGAACATCCGGCCTCGCACCACATAATCGAATTCGCTCGGTTCGGTGGACATGTCTACTTGATGGAGTTCGGACTCATCAGGCCTGCCTGGCCTTGTCCAGCTCCGACTCCCTAAGCTCCACCCGCCTAATCTTGCCGCTGATGGTCTTGGGTAGTTCCGATACAAACTCAACGGCCCGCGGGTATTTGTAGGGCGCCGTGGTAGTCCTAACATGGTACTGCAGGCTCAACGCCAATTCGTCTGACCCGACGTAGCCCGGAGCAAGGATCACAAACGCCTTGACGATGTCGCCGCGCACCGGGTCCGGGCTGGCCACCACCGCGGACTCGGCGACCGCCGGGTGCTCTATCAACGCGCTCTCCACTTCGAAGGGGCCAATACGATACCCCGCGGAGATGATTACGTCATCGGCCCGGCCAACAAACCAGAAGTACCCGTCCTCGTCCATGTATGCTTTGTCCCCGGTGAAATACCAGTCTCCGAAAAACGAGGCCTCCATCGCTTCCGGACCTCGCCAATATTCCCGGAACAAGCCCACGGGCCTATCAGGTTTCACGCGCACCGCGATTTGCCCTTCTTCATTTGGAGGCAATTCGTTGCCCTCGTCGTCGACGATTGCCACGTGGAAACCGGGCACCGGCTTCCCCATGGAGCCGGGCCGGACCGGCAGGCAGCGGTAGTTTCCCACCAGAAGCACGGTCTCAGTCTGGCCGTATCCGTCGTAAATGATCAGACCGGTACCCTCTTCCCACTTGCTCATAACCTCGGGGTTTAGGGGCTCACCCGCCCCGGTGCAGTGGCGCAAGTTCCGCAAATCGTACTTGGTTAGGTCTTCCAGCACCAGCATCCTGTAAGCCGTGGGAGGTGCGCAAAACGACGTGACTCCGTACCGCTCCAGGATATTCAGGGTCAACGCCGGGTCGAATCTGCCCCGGGCGTCGTGTTGCAGCACCGCCGCCCCTTGGGTCCACTGACCAAACAGCTTACCGTAAGCGGCCTTGGCCCAGCCGGTGTCCGATAGGGTCCATTGCAAATCGGTGGGTTTAAGGTCGTGCCAGAACCTGGCAGTCAAGACGTGGGCCAAACCGTAGGACGCATGAGTGTGCAGCACCATCTTCGGGTAACCGACAGTGCCAGAGGTGAAGTAGATAAGCAGCGGATCATCGCTTCGGGTCGGCTCTGCGTCATCCAAGTATGGGGAGGATTCGGCCATCTTTTCCTCAAACGACGACCAGCCAGACCGGTGACCTCCCACCATCAGCAAGTTCTGAAGCGAAGGGCAGGCGCCCGCCGCGGCCGCCACCTTTTCCCAGTTTTCCAGGTCGGTCACCGCCAGGGTGGCTTCGGCCTCGTTCACCCGGTACTCGATATCATTGGGTGTGCAAAGGGTGGTCGCGGGCATTGGCACGGCGCCCAACTTCATAAGCCCCAGCATAAGGACGTACCACTCCGGGATACGAGGCAGCATCAGAAACACCCGGTCTCCCCTCGATACGCCCAGCCCCTTGAGTAGGTTGGCGCACTTATCGGACTGGACCTTCAGGTCCCAGAAAGTGTGGTGTTGAGCAATCTCCCCACTGGGGTCGAGGGAGATCAGGGCAAGCTTGGTGCGGTCTTCGGCCCATTTGTCCACCACGTCGAATGCAAAGTTGAAGTGTTCCGGAACGTCGAGTTTGAAGTCCTTGAAGGTGGCCTCGTAGTCCACCATGTTGGGGCTGGAAATGTCCATTGCACCTCGCTTAGAAGTGAGTCTGGGGGAGCGGTCTAGGGCGCGCGTTTGCCATTATAGTGCGAATCTTGGAATGGAGACCAGCCCGGTCAGGCAACACCGTATTATTTCATTCGCGGTGGTTCCATACGCCCTGGTCGCCTTTGCCAGAGATTGCGGGACGCGCTCGGAACCATCGCCGCTACCGCTGATTAAGCGTTGGTCCGGGCGGATGGGAACTCTGGAGGTCTTCGCTCGCGCAGCGATTGAAGGCCCTCGCGTATGTCCTCCCCGAAAAACCCCAGGCTCTCCAAGGCCAAAGAGTAGTCGAATGACGTATGTCCCGCCATGCGAAGCCATTGGTTCAGCGCCCGTTTCGTGTAGCGGATCGCGGTCTGAGGTCCGGCAGCCAGGTTGCGCGCAACCTCCATTGCCTTTGGCAGCAACTCCTCCGATGGCAACGCCATGCTGACCAGACCGATCCGTTCCGCTTCTCTCCCGCTAAGGAAATCACAAGTCAGCAGGTAATACTTGGCCTTGGCCATCCCACATAGCAAAGGCCAAATCACCGCGGCATGATCGCCCGCGGCAACCCCCAACCGCACGTGTCCATCGGTGATCCGGGCGTCCTGGGCGGCGATGGATATGTCAGCGAGAAGCGCCACCGCAAGCCCAGCCCCCACCGCGACGCCGTTAATTGCGGAGATCACCGGCTTGTCCAGGTCGATCATGTTGTGGACGATGTCACCCGCCTCCTGCATGATCCGGCCAACGATCTCCGGGTTCCCGATGGCTTCCTCGATCATGTCGAAGTCACCCCCAGCGGAGAAGGCGTTTCCCGCGCCCGTGATCACTGCCACTCGCACCGCCGGGTCCTGGCCAATGTCCAACCAGATCCGGCTCAGCTCGTAGTGGAGTTGAAAGTTGGTGGAATTTAGGGAGTCGGGCCGGTCCATGGTTAGCAAGGCAACCCCATCTCCTACCTCCACCCTCAGATGTTCGTATTTGCTATAGTCCGACATGGCAGCCCCTCCCTAGCGCCGGTGAACCTGGAACTAGCCCTACCGGCCTTAATAAATCACCCCGGCCTCGGCCAATCGCTCGATTTCAGACGGCGGCAGGCCAAGCAGTTCACCGAAAACGTACTCGTTGTCTTCGCCAATATTGCTGTAGTCCCCGAATTCCATCGGCGTCTTCGACAGCCGGGCCGGGGAACTCCAGGCGATCCCCTCGCCTCTTTCCCATTCGGTTGCGGGCGTGCCGCGTTCCGCCACATAGTAGGGTGTGTCCCGGTAAAAGTTTCTCGCCTTCAGGTGTTCGCTATGGAACAGGTCATCGCCCTGAGAAACGATGCTCGCCGGCACTCCGGCGGATTGTAGCTTCTCCATGACTACTTCAGCGGCCAGTTGAGACGTCCAAACCTCTATCTTCTCATCCAGCGCGTCCTGATTTTTCGAACGGTCCAATGCGGTGAGGAAACGTGACTCCCGGACCCAGTCCGGGTCTCCAAGGGCCCGGCAAAACGCCGCCCATTCATCGTCAGAGGACACCGCTATAGCGCAAAAACGGTCTTCACCCGTGCAACGGTAGACGCCGTGGGGCGCCGCTGATTCGTCCCGGTTGCCACGCCGGGGCGGCAGGCGCCCGTCTCGCTGAAAGTCGAGGATGGAGGGACCCACGGTGACCGCGCCAGAGCGGAAAATGGACGACTCCATAGTCGCGCCCTTTCCGGTGCGGTGGCGGCGCAACAATGCTCCGATGACCGCTACCGGTTGAAATATACCCGTGTGATAGTCGGAGTAGGAAGTGTTGATCGCCACGGGAGGCGCACCCTCCTCGCCGCTCATCAACGACACTCCCGACATGTGTTGGACGAGGATGCCATAGGACTTGTAGGTATAGTACGGCCCGCTGCCGCCGAGTCCCGTTTGCCACATGATTACCGCGTCAGGCCGTACCTCCTTAACCTTCGGGAAATCCACTCCCCACCGGTCGAGGATATTGCGGCGAAAGTTGGTCATAAAGACATCGCTGACCCCGATAAGGTCAAGGAGCAATTCTCTGCCTTCGGGTGTGCGAACATCCAGGGTGATGCGTTTCTTGCCCCGCTGGTAATCGGGCTGGCCCGCGCCCCGGGACCAGGCCGGGATGAAAGCCATCTCGTCCAGCGCTTTGTTGGTCTCGACTTTGATGACCTCCGCGCCCAATGACGCCAGCAAACGGCCGGTAAGCGGCAGGGCGACATAAGGACCCAATTCCACAACGCGGACGCCCGCCAGGGCTTTGCCGCTACTATCTACCAACTAACGTACTCCCTACCAACTAACGTACTCCGTGAACCCTTAGTTAACGTGTAAATAAGGCCGGTGAATATCCCCTATTGGCTCTTAAATCGTCCCGGATGCCCTGAGTTCACCCAGCTCAACCAGGGTTAGTCCCAGTTCTCCGCAATAGATTTCCTGATTGTGTTGTCCTAGGAGCGGGGCGGCAGCCCTGGACGGCGTCACTTCTTCGCTGTCGAATACGCCCAGGGGGTATTTGAGCCTGCCCGCGTTTGAATGCTCCAGTTCGGCCCAAAGGTGGCTCGCTTCTAGTTGCGGGTCCTGAAGCAGGTCCGAGACGTCAGTCACGGGCAGGAATACCAGGTTCCGCTTCTGCCCTTCGTGAAAAAGCTCCTCTCCCGTGAAGCGGATGGAGAAATCTACGAAGAGCGCGGTCAGGATGTCTATGTGGGGAGCGCGTTCCTGGTTCCCTCCCCGGTACTGCTCGTTTAGCACTTCCTCATTGCCGGTGACTTCGTATATCCATTGGGCCAGAGTATCCCATTCCCTGGGAGTGATGATACCGGCGGATATCCAGCCGTCTTTACATGGAAAAGCTCCGAGTGGGACGACCAGTGTGGAGTTGGTCCCCACACGCGTGACATTCTCACCCAGTTGTGTCCAGGCCAGGGCTGGGTGCGCGTCGGTATAGTAGGTTATGAGGGCTTCTTGAAGGGAGACGTCTATGTATTGACCTTCGCCGGAAAGCATGTCCCGGTAATAAAGCGCTCCCATGATCGCCACCGCGGCATGTTGCGAGCCGGGGAAGTGGGACTGTTCGTTGCCTTGTCTGACCGGCGGGCCGTCCGGGTCTCCGGTGATTTGCATATATCCGCTGGCGGCCATGACAACCAGGTCGGTCGATTTGTAGTCTCTCCACGGACCGTACTGGCCGAAGGGAGTGATCGACGCCATGACCAGGCCGGGGTTGGTCTCGCTCAGAGAGTTGTATCCCAGTCCCAGCCCCTCCAGGTAACCCACTGGCAGACTCTCAACGATAACATCCGCACTTGCCGCCAGCCGCCGCATCAAAGTCCGGCCAGCCCCCGTGTCAAGGTCCAGCGTGATAGAGCGCTTGTTGGTATTGTAGAAGAGGAAGTAGCCGCTTCCTTCGGGATCTGGCAGGTCCTGGTGGAAAGGTCCGCGAGTGCGCCCTCGGTCGCCCCAGGGCGGCTCGATCCTGATGACGTCTGCGCCGTAGTCCGCCAGGAGCTTGGTGCAGAACACCCCCTTGTCATCCGTTAAGTCGAGGACACGGTAGGGTGGTAGAAGTTTATCGTCTTGGACCATTGACCTGGCCATTCCAGAGGGTGTGAAATTCGTCGAAAAACGTGGGTAGGCGAGGCCGATTCTAGCCGCGCCGCGCCTATAGAGTCAAGCAATGGCTAACCCTTCGGGTTTATCGAACATAATGAGGCTGCTATAATGGCCCCGGCCCGCCCCCATCTGCCACCAGGATATTCGCCATGTTAAGTTTACTCAGCAGGTATGTCGACGGCCTACGGTTTCAAGACTACCGCACACTGTGGACCGCCAACGCTTGCGCCGGAGCCGCCGCATGGGCTCTGATCATCGCGAGGGGTTGGCTGGCCTACGACATCACGGGTGGACTGCTCTGGAGCGGTATCGTGACCATGGCGGCCATGATCCCCAGGCTGTTCTCCACACCCCTCCTTGGATTCCTGGCCGACAAATTCGACCGTGCCGGTCTTCTCAAGTGGACCTACACGTTGAACCTACTGCACAACGTTGTTCTCGCGCTCCTGGCGCTCGGCGGAATCTTAGATGGGACCGGTGGACTGTGGGTGTTGTTGGTCCTTTCATTAATTAACGGGACTCTCCGCTCGGGCCAGATGACCATCACCCAGTCGTTGATTCCCAATTTATTGCCACCAGAACGGCTCCTGAACGGAATCGCCTTGAACCAGGCCACTCAGCAAGGGTCCCGGCTCGTCGGGCCTATCATGTTGGTCCCCCTGATCGGGACGTTCGGGATCGAAGCGGCTTTCTGGATGTGCAGCGCCTTCTACCTCATCGGCCTAATCCAGATCACCAGGATCACCACCCGGTCCACTGGCGAAATTGACAGGAGCCGGGGCTTCTTCCAGAATCTCGTGGCGGGCTTCGAGTACGTGTACGGCCGGCCTCAATTGTTGGCCATGGTCCTGTTGGTCTTGGCCCACTGCTCACTGGTAATGTCCTACGAAGCCATCCTTCCCGGCATTTCTGAAGAGAAGCTGGGATCGGGCGCTGTAGGTGTCAGCTACCTTATGGCGGGAGTCGGCGGCGGGGCGCTGGTAGCGTCTATCTTCATCGCCGGTGTTCAAAGTGTCACGTTACGAGGGTATCTGTTCTTGTTCTTCGGCGTGACCAGTGCTTTGGGCCCAATCATCATGGCCCTGACCACTCTTCCGATGCTGTCTATTCTCGCCGCGATCTCTATCGGCGTGAACCAGTCAGGTTTCATGACAATCAGCCACGCGATCATACAAGGCATGACTGATGACAGGGTACGCGGCCGGGTCTCGGGGGTATATTCGATGCACGTAGGCGGCAGCATGGCGATAAGTAACGCCCTGAGCGCCACCGTTGCCGACATCTTCAACGCATCTATCGTGATGGCTGTGGGGGGACTGATCTTAGTCGTCGTGATTGCCGCGAGCGTAGGCGTAGGGCCTATACGGAGACTGTATTTCCCGAGGGTCGTGCCAGCGACTCCGGAGCATGCTCTCCCGTCCTAGCCGATTCTCCTCAACCCGGCTATTGCTCCTATCAAATCCCTGTTTGCCAGCCAGGAGGCCTGCATTGACAACAACACACGACGAACTCGCACGTTACTTGGAGTTGACACCCGAGTCGAAGGCAAGGTGGCAAACGGCTACTGAGTACCTGCCGGGGGGCGACAGCCGGAACTCCATCTTCTGGGACCCCTACCCGATTTTCATCACCGAGGCCTCGGGGGCCCACGTCACCGACGTCGACGGCAACGACCGCATCGACTTCATCAACACCATGACGACGATGATTCTGGGCCACGCCTTCCCGCCGGTCATGGACGCGGTGTACGAACAGTTGTCCAGAGGGGTGGCCTATAACGCGCCCAACGAGCACCAAATCCGGTTGGCCAAGCTCCTGTGCGAGCGCATTCCGAGCTTCGATCTGGTGAGGTTCACCAATTCGGGGACCGAGGCGACCTTGAACACGATCCGTGCCGCCCGGGCGTTCACCGGTAGGAGCAAGTTCGCCAAGGTCGAGGGCGGCTATCACGGCACCCACGATGCGGTCACGGTTAGCGTGCGCGTGGATATCTCCGAAGCGGGGGATGCGGACAGGCCTCAGCCCGTGGCGGCCAGCGAAGGCCTGGCGGAAGGCGTCCTGGACCAGGTTGTAATCATCCCTTTCAATGAGACCGCCGCCTCCAAGCGCATCCTGGAAGAAAGTAAGGATGAACTGGCGGCGGTGATAGTGGAACCTGTCATGGGATCGGTGGGCATGCTGCCCGCCTCGACCGAATACCTGACCATGCTGCGGGAGTTCACCGAGGAACACGGGATAGTCCTAATCTTTGACGAGGTCATTAGCTTCCGCGCGGCGCCCGGAGGGTCACAGCAATACTACGGCGTCACCCCGGACATGACGTCCCTGGGCAAGATCATCGGCGGCGGCTTCGCAGTGGGCGCGTTCGGTGGACGCCGGGAAATCATGGACCTTTACGACCCCACCAAGGGCCCAAGGGTATCCCACGCGGGGACGTTCAACGCGAACCCGGTGACAATGCTGGCGGGGTCCGTAACTATGGAGCACCTGACTGCGGACGTTTACCGTCACCTGGCGGAGATGACGGAGAAGCTCAAGAAGGGAGTCCGGCAGGTATGTGAGGAATTGGAAGTGCCCGTCCAGGTTACCGGTCTTGGGTCGCTGTTCGGTATCCACTTCACCGGCGGCGAGATCCACAACTACCGCGACCTGGCGGCATCGGACCGGGCGTTGCGGGGCCGTGTGTTCTTGGGCCTTCTGAATGAGGGGATACTCATCGCGCCCAACCTGGTGGGCGCGATGTCCACGTCCCTGGGAGATGAGGATGTGGCCGCCTTCCTCAGCGCTTTCAGGCGGGTTTTGGAACGGCGGCCTTAGGGCGTGTCGTCAAAACAGGAACAAGATGGTAGATTATTTCGGAGAGTGTGAGTGTGTGGAGTTGAGGTATGGCGGCAGCGCATCGGCGTCACGACCTTTCGGACAAGGTTTGGGAACAATTGAGACCTTACTTGCCTGGTGGAGCAGGCAAAAGGGGGCGTCCAGCCCGGGATAACCGGCTTTTCTTGAACGCGGTGTTTTGGATCCTGCGTACTGGGGCGCCCTGGCGGGACCTGCCGCCGGATTACGGGGACTGGAAGAACACCCATAGACGCTTTTGCCGGTGGCGAGACCGCGGTGTCTGGGACCAACTGCTGGAGCGGGTCATCGAAGATCCGGACTTTGAGTGGTTGATGGTCGACGCAAGCCACATCAAGGTTCACCCTCATGGCACTGGGGCCCGGGGAGGCAATCAAGCCATAGGCCGCACAAAAGGGGGCTAAACAGCAAACTGCACCTGGCGGTGGACTCCCACGGCATGCCGGTACGTATGATCTTGACCGAGGGCACGGTGGCGGATTGCACGCAGGCTCATTCGCTGATCGCCGACATCCCAGCTGAATATCTGCTGGCAGACCGAGGCTACGACACCAACGGCATCGTGGCCGAAGCCGAGGGCCAGGGGATGGAACCGGTGATACCACCCAGGAGCCATCGCAAGGAACAACGGTACTACGACCGGGCACTGTACAAACTGCGGCACTTGGTCGAGAACTCATTCCTGGACTTCAAGCAATGGCGGGGGGTTGCCACCCGATATGCCAAAAACGCAGCGTCTTTCCTGGCAATTTGCCAAATCCGAGCGCTGGTCATCTGGACCAAGTTATTTTGACGACACCCCCTAGGTCGTTGACCCTTCTGGCTCTCTAGTCGGCTACCGGCGGCCGCTTCCGCCAAGCCCCTTCCGGTGGATAGACAGGGGTGGCCAGCCGGCGCACCGTTTCCCCGGCAAACCAGTCTGCCACTTCCTCCCGCCACTTGAGGTAGTGAGGCGCGGCCCGGTGGGCCTCGACGGCTGCGTCGTCATGGTATATCTCGTACAGGTGGATGGTGTTGGCGTCCTCATTGTCCTGTAGCACGTCGAAACGGTAGCAACCTGGCTCATCATTGTTGGAGCCAACAGCATCGCCGTGTAGCGAAGCCATGAACGCATCCTTCTTGTCCGGCTGTATCTGAATGGTGACTATAAGGGCTATCATCTCGCCTCCTCGGTAGGGTGAATTACCCCCGGCTCTGTTCCTGGTTTGGCGCTTACTCCGTATCGGCCCTAGGGGTAAAACCGGCTCCGGAGCGAGACCAGCGCAATTATATCCGGGGCAGGGCCGGCAGACAAGGCAGCCTCGCTAGATAGTGGCCACTAACCCTCGCTAAGGCCGTGATGACAGGCCATGCCCGCCGTTGTAGAATGGCCTAAAACCACATCCGGAGGTTGCTCATGGCAGCTAGTCCCGCAACTATACCGATCGTTTACACGCTAACCGTTTGCCCTGCCTGCGACCACCTTCGCAGCAAGTGGGGTAGGGAGGGAATCGAGTACGAAGAACGCCGGGTCGACCAGAGCCAGGACACCCTGGACCAAGCTCTCGACTACGGCGACACCGTGCCAATCATCTTGTACCCCGACGGGCGGGTGGAAATCGGGTTCGAAGGGCGCACCGGTTGAGAAATCGGCTGATGGGCCGTTGGCCCACTTCAGACCGCCACTCCCGTTAACTGAAACGATTAGCCAGGAGGAGAAGGATGACTCAGCAAGCTAGCGTCGTAACCCCCCAGAGGTTCGACCAAGGCATGAGCTACGAGACCTACATGGGCCAGATCAAGGTCAACAAGGCCCGCTTCGAGGACTTCTACAACAATTTCAGCGTAACCGCGGAAGACACTGCGGCCCTCAAGGAACTGGTCGGCAAGGCAAACGGTCCCGCGAAGATGTTGGTCCTTGGCGAGGACTGGTGCGGCGACGTCATACGGGGACTCCCGGTATTGGCGCGCATCGCCGAAGCGTCTGGGATGCAAATGACGGTCTTTCCCAGGGACGAGAACCACGACATTATGAACGAGTTCCTAAAGAACGGACAGTGGATGTCCATCCCCGTCGCCGTGTTCTACACCAAGGACCACGAGTACATCTCCCACTGGATCGAACGCCCGGATATCGCCGAACAGGAAATGGAACAGATCGAGAAGGACATCCGGGCCGAGAACCCGGACATCAACGATCAGGACTTCGGCAGGGAGCGAAGGGCGCGCACCGCATCCCGGGCCAGGTATTGGCAGGATATGACGGTAACCGAGATCAGGGATCTGCTCACCCGCCTGACCGCCTAGCGGTCACCCTAAGCAACCTCGGCTGTGGAGGGCGGCTCGCGTAGCAGTAGGAACATTGCTGCGCCAAAGAAGCTGACCAACGCTATGGTCAGGAATGGAATCGTATAGCTGCCCTGCTTATCAAACATGATCCCCGCGAACAACGGTGCAATCAACAGAAGTATGTTCATGGGGATCATTGAAACCCCGGTGATGCTGGCAAAAGCGCGTCGGCCGAAATAGGCCCCGCGGATCGCCGTGGTCAACGGAGTTCTTCCTCCAAATCCGATGCCCAGGAGCACGGCGAAGGCGAAAGCCAGCAGTTCCGTGCGCGCCACTAGCAGCATCACAACCGCCGCCGACTGGACCACGGAAAAGGCGAATAACGCCAGCCGGATCGACACCCGGTCTCCCACGTATCCTCCAACAAGGGTAAACAGCGCCCCGACTCCCGTATACGTGGCGACAACCCACCCAATGGTCTGGATCGAGAATCCCCGGTCGTCGAGCATTGGCCCCAGGTGCACCATAAGCGTCACGATCACTATCGAAGAGCAGGCGTGGCCCATGGTGATCAACCAGAACGTCCCGGTGCGGATGGCCATCTGCCAGGTGTAGTCAGGCGGGTCGCCGCCGGGGTTAGCCGGCCCTGAAACAGCCCTGTCCGACGTAGCCGCCGGGGCTGGCCGCTGCCCGTCCGGGTGCAGACCGTACTGTTCGGGCCTGTTTCGGACAAGCCTGGATACGGGCCAGGCAAGGACCATTATGCCAACTCCGATCCCCGCCGCGGTAACCCTCCAACCTATCCGGTCCGGCTCTTCGGGGTCGACAGCCCATGCCAGGGCAGGCACCAGCACGATCCCCCCGAGAGCAAACCCTTCCATCGCCAGCGCCATGGCCAGAGACCGGCGTCTCAGGAACCAGTGGTTGAGCACGGTCATCATTGGCAGCCAGGTGCCGAGCCCGCCCCCCATGCTCATCACCACGAAGGCGGCATAGAACTGCCACAGGTGGTGCACTTGACTGAAGAGAATGAATCCCAAGCCCAGCACCGGCAGGCCGAGAAGCACCATTCTCCGGGGGCCCACCTTGTCCACCAGGTACCCCGCCACCGGGCCCATCACGGTCCCTTCGACTCGGGTGAAGGAAAATGCCAGGGACAGTTCCGCACGGCTCCAGGAGAATTCCCGCTCCAGCACGACGAACCATGCTGGCATCCCCTGGAACATCGGCACCGAGCCGATGACCATGACAAGCGCCGCGACCGCCGTTAGCCACCAGCCGTAGAACCCTCCCCTGACTTTCCTCACGGAGTCAGAGACTACTCTGTATTGGACCAACCACCACCTGCCGACTGGCCTGCAACCATATCTTACATACCTTAGACTGGGCATGGAGTTTCCGAAGAGCAGTCACCATGGGATGTTTTGCCCTCGGAAGACCTCAAGTGTACTGCGAATTCCGGTTACGCGGAAGCCCTTAATCGTAACCGCACTAGACGGCACTCCGCTTCGATATTAGTATCCAAGGCACCAAACCGCACGCAGACTGAGTTTCTACCTAGACCATCAAGGAGCGGGCCATGAAATATGGGCTATTTATGATGCCCTCCCATCCCCCGGAGCGAGACGTCTTCCAGGCCCACCAATGGGACCTGGACTGCCTGGAGTTGGCCGACAATCTGGGCTTCGACGAAGCTTGGATCGGTGAACATTTCACCAGCCCTTGGGAGCCGATCCCCGCTCCAGACTTGATGATCGCCCAGGCGTTGATGCGGACCAAGAACATCAAGCTGGCCACCGGGGTCCACCTGCTGCCCTACCATCACCCGGCGGAACTCGCCCATCGCGTGGCCTACCTGGACCACATGGCCCAGGGCCGTTTCATGTTCGGCATAGGCTCTGCAGGGTTGCCCAGCGACTATGCTCTCTTCGACGTTGACGGTGTTGGGGGCGAACACCGGGACATGACTCGCGAGTCCCTGGACATAATCCTCAAGATTTGGCAGAACAAGGGTCCCTTCGAGTACAAGGGTAAGTATTGGAATGTGAACATCCCGGAGGAAATGTTCGGGTTCCTCAGATACTTCCTCAACCCCTATCAAAAGCCCTATCCGCCCATCGGTGTTGCCGCGGCGAGCATTGCCTCAGAAACGTTGAAGATCGCCGGGGAGCGAGGATTCATTCCGATGAGCCTCGGCTTGAACGCCGAGTACATCGCCAGCCATTGGGAAGCGGTGTCCGAGGGTGCGGCCCGTACCGGGTTGACCCCGTCCCGGCAAGATTGGCGGATTGTCCGAGACGTGTTCATAGCCGATTCCGACGACGAGGCCTGGGAGAAGAGTGTCAATGGGATGCTGGGCCGAGTGTGGCGCGACTACCTGATCCCGCTTTTCCAGAACTTCGATCTGCTCAAGACGTTCAAACACGACCAGAGCGTACCCGACGACCAAGTGACTCCCGAATACTTGGCCGAGCACCAATGGATGATCGGCTCTCCCGCCACGGTCGAGGCCAAACTCAGGCGGTTGTACGAAATGTCCGGCGGGTTCGGCACCCTGCTGGTCCTGATCTATGACTACATGGAGGACCAGGCAGGGTGGGAGAAGTCGATGCGCCTGTTGGCGCAAGAGGTAATGCCCAATCTCCGGGACGTCGTGCCAGACTAGCCGGTGAGGGTCCTTATGCGGCAGCCTGGTCGGGCTTGACGCCGGGCTGTCCGCGCAGGGGAGCGCTCACCCGGTGCAAGAACACTAGTATCTCCCATTGAGACCGGATGACTCCGGTCTCATAGTAGGGGACACCACTTCCACGGCAAAACTCCCGGACTATCCTGCGGGCCTTTCCCAGCCGGTTGCGCGGCATGTTGGGAAACAGGTGGTGTTCGATCTGGTAGTTGAGACCCCCGTAGATGAAGTCCACGATGGGGCTGGGATTGATATTCCTTGAGGTTATGGCCTGCCTCCGGAGATAACTGCTCCGGTCGTCCCGGTCCAGAATGGGCATCCCTTTATGGTTGGGAGCGAACACGGAGCCCATGTACAGCCCGAAGAGGACCTGGTGAAGAATTATGAAGGCCACGCCATGCCAGGCTGGCAAGAAGAGGAACACCAACCCGAAGTAGGCCACGAAATGGCCGGCCATCAGCAAATGTTCAACTACCGGGTACTTTACTTTGCTGTGCATCAGGAATTGGACCCCGGCCAACCTCAAGCCGACCCCAGCCTCTAGGCAGAGCATCGGAAAGAAGAGGTACGGCTGGTACTTGACTATGAACCTGAATATCCCGCGTTTTCTCATTGCCTCTTCCTCGGAAAACGCCAGCACCGGGATATCGATATCCGGGTCCATCCCTGTCTGATTGGGGTTGCTATGGTGACGGTTGTGCTTGTCCACCCACCAGGACCGCTCCATGCCAAGCAGGAAGCTAATGGCAAGTCCCAGCATGTCGTTCAAGCGGGTCGACGTGAATACCTGTCGGTGGCCTGAGTCGTGGCCCAAGAAGGCGAATTGGACGAAGACCACCGTCATGAACGCTGCGTTGATCAGATGGAGCCAGAGAGATTCGGTGAGGGCCATGAAAGTGAAGGACAGGGCCAGCAAACCCAGTGTGCAGACAATCTTGGTCCAATAATAAAGGGGTTGCTTCTCCAGCAACCCCTTTTGCCTGATCTGCCTGGTCAACTCCAGGTACTCTTCGGTACCCGCGTTAAGTCCTCTGTAATCCTCGACAGTAGTGGTCATTAACCCCGCCCGCTCGCCCTCTGATTTAGCCTGACGATTCTACGTATATCGTAACACGCGGTGACGGTGTTTCAACCACTCTGACTGCCCTGCTTGCATTACGTTTCAGGGGTCTTGCCCACTTCAGCCGGACTGGTCACCGCGCCGCCCTCATCCCAGCCCATTCTCGGAGGCTGCGGAGACCAACGGGCACGAAGTAGACACCGCCATTCTAGGGGCTTGCCTAAGACCCTGAATCGGGGTTGGATGTTATGGTGGGGATCTCCAGCTCGTGCACCAAGTTCACGAACCGCGGCACATCCTCGTCGATAACGGCTTGGAGCAAACCGGTCTTGACGTCGATCCTTTCCGAAAGCTGGCCGAGAACCTGGAACGCTTGCTGGGGCGGCGCGAAATCCGCGCTGGAGACGACGGCAAGCAACTCCGCCAACTGCCTATTGAGTTTCACCGGCAGGTTCAATCGGTCCCTCGCGCCGGTGTACCGGACCTGGATGAGGTCGTCCTCGATATCGGTCAGCTTGCGCCTAAGGGCCCCTGCGGCCTGGGCTAGTGTATCGTTGCCCCGCCCTCGACGCTCCCATTCTTCCACCTGCTGCCGAACGTGGCGGAGCTGGTTGATGTAATCGTGGGTCTCCGACAGTTTGTCGCGAATCTCGATATGAGCCGCGAACTGCGCATCGTAGTCCGATTGGGTTGCGCCTGACCTGGGGTCGGGGACCAGATCAAAACCCTCGGTTTGGGACTGACCCGCCACGCTCAGGGTCACCGTATAGGCGCCCGGAGGGGCGATGGGACCCGTGACCATGTCTTCCGTGGTCTTGTCGCCCGTCACTTTGCGGGCATTCGGGTAACGGAGGTCCCAGACCAGCCGGTTCATCCCTTCGCCCGCCTTCAGTGGTTGGACCGCCGTATCCTCGGATGGACCGTCCGCCGGCGGGCTACTGGAATAGCTCTGGACCAGGGAGCCGCCGCCATCGTGAATGCTAATCGTCACTTCCCCTTCAGGCTTTCCCCCCAGGAAGTAGGAAATGACCGCTCCCTGGGGCGGATTCTCCCCGGCGTCGAGAAAAACGCGCACCGGGCGGTCATCGGGCCCCATCGCCTGCGTATAGGTGACGTCTGCTCCGAGTCCCAGCCGGTAGCTCTTGCCGGTAGACGCGCTCCTGGGCGCGCCAGGGGAACGCAGCCGCACGGTAGCCCGCGGCTTCAGCAAGTGCACATCCCCATCTCCCAGTCCGCCGGAGATTTGCCGAAGTTGGTTCACGTCGTCCAGGACCCAAAATGCCCGCCCATGAGTAGCAGCGACCAGGTCGTCGTCTTTGACTAGCAGGTCGTAGACCGGGACCGTGGGCAGGTTGGATTGAAGCGGCTGCCAGGACACCCCATCATTGAACGAAACGTGGGCCCCACTCTCGGTGCCCGCATATAGCAGCCCCCTTCCGCCGGGGTCCTCTCGAATGACTCGCGAGATATCACCCTTGGGAATCCCGTCGTTTATCTCCGTCCATGTCTGCCCATAGTCGTTGGTCTTGAAGAACATTGGCCGGGGATCGTCCAGCTTGTACCTGGTGGCCGCCAGGTAAGCTGAAGCCGGATCATGAGGAGAGACTTCGATCATGGTTACCAGGCTCCAGGCTGGCAGCCCGGTTGGCGTGACATTGTTCCAAGTCTGGCCGCTGTCACGGGACACGTGGACGAGCCCGTCGTCCGAACCGGCCCAATACACTCCGGTTTCGTGTGGCGACTCAACAAAGGCGAAGACGGTGCAGTAGGTCTCCGCCCCGGATGTGTCCTTAGTTACCGGACCTCCGGAGACTTGAAGCTTGCTGGCGTCGTTGCGGGTCAAGTCGGGACTGATCGGCTCCCAGCTACTCCCCTGGTCGGAGGACTTAAACACCACGTTCCCCGCTACATAGAGGACGTCCGGGTTGTGGGGCGAAAACTGAATCGGGTAGGTCCACTGGAAGCGGTATTTCATCTCCACCGCGCCCCGCCCGGTGAGAATCTCAGGCCAGACGGTAATGATACGCACCTGCCCCGTGTCGTGGTCGTAGCGAAGCAGGTTGCCTCCCCCGCCGGCGGAACTGCCAATGGCGCCGGAGAACACGACACTTGGGTTACCTGGCTGTAGCGCGATGTAACCGCTTTCGGAGTTTCCAACGGTGTAGCAGTCGTTCCAGGGAATCGCCCCCTTGTGGCTGCGGGATGGGACGCTGATGGCGGAGTTGTCCTGTTGCGTGCCGTAAACGCGGTACGGGTAGCGGTTGTCCGCGGTCAGGTGATAGAACTGGCCGGTCAACTGGTTGTAGATGGTGGACCAGGTGTCACCGCCGTTGAAACTCACACACGCCCCGCCGTCGTTGCCCTCGATCATGCGCTGAGAATTGCGGGGGTCGATCCAGAGGTCATGGTTGTCGCCGTGGGGTGTCGAGACCTCTTCGAAGCTCTTACCCCCGTCCACCGACTTCCATGCCCCGTAATTCAGCACCCACACGGTGTCGGCGTCCTGCGGGTCGGCGAAGATATGCTGGTAGTACCAGGGCCGGCCTTGAAGGTCCTGGTTGTCGCTTTGCTTTTGCCACGTAGCCCCAGCGTCGTCGGAGCGGTACACGGCCGCGTCCTCAGACTCGACCGTCGCCCAAACTCTACCTGTCTTGGCTGGCGACACCGCAATTCCAATTCGTCCTAGCAGACCCTCCGGCAACCCGGGGTTCTTCGTGATCTCCTGCCAGGTGTCGCCGCCGTCGGCCGACTTGAAGATGCCGCTGCCTTTTCCTCCGCTGATTAGGCTCCAGGGAGTCCGCTGAACATCCCACAAAGTGGCGTACATGACCCTCGGGTTATCGGGGTCGATGGAGAGGTCGATTGCTCCGGACCTATCGTCCCGGTAAAGGACTTTTTCCCAGTGCCGTCCGCCATCCTTGGACCGGAAGACTCCCCGCTCCTCGTTCTGGCCATAAGCGTGTCCCAACGCAGCCACGTACACCAGGTCGGGGTCGGTTGGATGCACCCTAATCCGGGAAATGTAACGCGTATCTTCCAGGCCAAAGTGCGCCCAGGTCCGGCCGGCGTCGGTGGAGCGGTACACACCGTCACCGTGGGACACGTCGCCGCGGATGCAAGCTTCACCCATCCCGGCGTAGACCACGTTGTGATCGCCGTCGGCAACCGCCAGCGCGCCCACGGCTGCGGTCTTAAAATGCCCGTCCGATACGTTGGTCCAGTAGGTGCCACCGTCATCGGTCTTCCAGACCCCACCTGCGCAGGCCCCGAAGTAAAAGACCATGTTGTCTTGAGGATCGCCCGCGACGGCTACCACCCGGCCTCCCCGAGGCGGACCGATGCAACGCCACCTCACGGTCTGCAACATGTTGGATGGGACCGGGCCGGCAGGACCCCTGGTCTCGTTGGGCTGGACCGTCGTCATGGCAAGACCTCCGATAGAATCGTAAATGCTGTTCCAATCTTCCCGGGTACATAGCCCGGCTCGCCCCGGTAGCGTCAGCTACATTGTGATTCAGAAGGCAAGCGGTGGCAACTGCTTCTTTCTTCAGTAGTCGGCCCTCCCGCCTTGCGGGGTTCTGGCCTGCCTACTATCATGGGGTCACTGATCTCACTGTGACGCCAAGGAGTGGTCCGATGGCTCTGGAAACCTCAAAGGCCCTGGGCGCAATGACCGGGCAAAGGTTCATCGATAGCTTGAGGGATGGGCGGGAGGTCTGGTTGGACGGGGAAAGAGTCGAGGACGTCACCACTCACCCGGCGATGACCGGCATGGTCCACGAGTTGGCGCGAATCTACGACCTTCAACATTCCTCCGAGTTCGGTGAGCAGATGACCTTCGTCTCCCCGGACACGGGGAACCGGTGCAGCCTCTCCTGGCAGATGACCTTCGTCTCCCCGGACACGGGGAACCGGTGCAGCCTCTCCTGGCAGTTGCCCACGTCTCCCGAGGACCTGAAGCGCAAGCGCCGCAATAGCGAAATCTGGAACGGGCAGTCCTGGGGCCAACTTGGCCGCAGCCCTGACATACTCGCTCCCCACATCATCACGCTGTACAACTCCCGCGACGCATTGGCAGCGGTGAAGAACGACCGCTGTGACTTCGGGGAAAACATCACCAATTACCACCGCCTCTGCCTGGAAAACGATCTCTTTTTGACCCACGCCCTGGGCGACCCGCAGGTGGACCGCAGCGAGCAACCCCAGAACGAGCAAAGGGCGATCCTGGAAGAAGATATCGCCCTGCACGTGGTCGAAGAGACAAACGAAGGGGTCATCGTTCACGGAGCAAAGCAGTTGGCCACCGCCGCTCCCATTAGCAACGAGACCTATGTCTCTCTTTCGGCGACCTTCGTGCGGCGGGCCGACCCTCGATTCGTTCTGGCCTTCTCCATCCCCACCAGCAGTCCGGGCCTAAAAATCCTTTGCCGGGAGCCCGTGTCCCAGTTCCCAGGGAGCTTCGGCCATCCGCTGGGAGCCCTCTATGATGAGCAAGACTCCATGCTCTTCTTCGAAAACGTCCTCGTGCCGTGGGACCGGCTCTTCATGCTCTACGAGGCCACGCCGCTGCTACAAAGGCTGGGAAGCAACGTCAACTTCATGGGATGGGCCAATCTCTGCCGAATCCACTATCGAATGAGGCTCATGGCCGCGGTGGCAACCATGATTGCCACCGCGGCCATTGGAGTGATCGAATACCGTGAGGTGGCGGCGAAACTCGGGGAAATGGCCACCTATTGTGAGATGTGGCGGCACGCCATGGACGGCGTCGAGCACGATGCTTTCATGACTGAAGGCGGACTTATGTCTTTGGGGTCCATGTCGGGCATGAACATCTTCTTCGCCCAGACCTCCGCCCGCATGGTGCAGCTCTTGCGGGAGATATCGGGTTCCGGCATGATTATGCAACCCAGCGAAAACGACCTGGCCAATCCGGAGCTGCGTCCCTTCCTTGACCGTTACATGCGTGGCAAGGGTGTGGGTGTGGAGTACAAGTCCAGCCTCTACCGCTTGGCCCATGACCTGGCGGTGTCATCATTTGGAATGCGCCAGGAAGTGTACGAGTATTGGCACGGCGGCGACCCCAACCGCAACCGGATCAACCTGATGCGCACCTTTGATCAGGCGGAAGTCATCGACCAGATCAAAGACCTCGTCTCCGGGCCGTTGCCCCACAGCTAACGACGCATCGGAGACCGGGTTTTCAAGTATCCACGGTGGTCCGGAAGTATATGTCCTCCAGAGACAGCGGCCTGGTCAGCAACCCTTGCTCCAAGGACGCTTGGACCCCCCGTTCCACGTTCTTGCCCATGGCCCGTATGCCTATGGGATAGGGATCGTCCCCAATCGCCGCGGCTTGTTCCGCCATATCGTTGCCGGGGAAGTAGATGTATGCCGACTGCGTGTCTAGGGCGCGTTGAATGGCGACCTCTTTCGACCTTCGGAGCGCGTTGAATAGCTCCAGGGCGACCCACGGATGCTCTCGCAGGATCCGGTTCTGCACGATTACATGATGATTGCAGTTGAAGAACCCGGTCTTTTGGAAGTATTCGTAGACCACGGCTTTGCCGTCGTCCGGCAGCAGCTTTCTGATCCTCGAATTCCCGGTGGTGGGTGTTCCTCCGTAGCGGTCGATCACCGTCGAGTCCCCGGCGGTTATCCTGCCCCCGGAACGCATGGCGGTGAAGGCGTCGATCTCTCCCCGGTCCAACATAACATCCAGGGTCTGGTCCACCGACAGCCAATGATGGGTGACTCCCACCGGCCCCGCATCATCTAGGCCCAACGCGCCGCCATGACTGTGCACCTTGGTGCGTCCATTGAACCAAATGTTGTCGCCCGCCTCGATGCCGTACAGGTCCTTGAGGGTAGCGCGAAACCAGAGCCCGGCGGTCATGTCGTAATCGGGTATGCCAACCCGTTTACCCTTGATGTCCGCCAACGATTCAATTCCTGATTCCGAGTTGACATAAAGGCTCGGCCAAACGTGGCCCCGGCTCAAGAACACGGGCAAAGCCGACCAGTCCCATTTCGTTCCGTCGCTTCTCTCCAGGGCCAACAATGTCTCAGAAATAGACATCTCGGAGGCGTCAAACTCGTCGTTGGCCAGGTTGCGGTAGAAGAGGTCACTGGGAGGGATGGTCAGCATCTCCAGGTCGATTCCTTCCGGTTTCACAGTTCCGTCTCGCAACGGCTGCACCCGTGGATTATCCGAGAAAGCCATAGTTATCTGTACTGCCATCTGTCGGCTCCTTTAGGCGAGGCACCGCTTTTAGTCCCGGTTCTAACACCGGGGCTGGAGGATGTCAATTCGATCTGGACCAGACGTCAGGGGCGTTCAAAATCCAGAGCCCGCGAGGCTCCCCGTTCATCCGGAGCCGCGTCCAATGGCCGTTTCCGGCGAACAATTTCTTCGGCTACACTCACGGCGTGCGGGAGAGTGGCGCGGTCCGGTTGAGCTGGGCGAGGTTCCCGGAAGCTGGGCTAGCCGGTTCGTGTATACTCCTTGGGCCCCAATCACCTACCTGACGTCCTTATTCCATGTATGGAGAGTCCCATACGTTGGTCAAGAGCCTTTGGCGAGACACTGTCAGAAAGAGCCATTACGGCTGGGTAATCTTCGGCCTGGCATTTGCCAATCTGACCACGGAAGGGGGCATCAAAAACACCGCCCCCGTGCTCTTCCTGGCCTTCCGGGAGAGCTTCAGCCGGAGCGCGGCCGCCACTGCGGGGATATTCTCCACTGCCGGACTGACCGGGACGTTCCTCGCGCCGTTGTTGGGCGGGATGCTGGACCGGCTTGGGCCCCGTTACCTGTTCGCCCTGGGAGGCGTGGTGCTTCTCATCGGGTACCTGGCCAGTAGCCTGGTGACCGAATTCTGGCAACTGTTCATCTTCTATGGCGTCGTGATAACCATCGGAGAAAACGCGGTCTCTTCCTTCACGGCCACCGCGAACCTTGCGCCTTGGTTTCCCAGGAACCGTGGGCGCGCCCTGGGGCTGGCAGACGCTGGGAATCCGGTGGGCCAGAGCATATTCACGCCCCTAACCCAACTTCTCATTTCCCTGGTCGGCTGGCGCACGGCGTGTCAGATTTTGGGTCCCGTTTTCTTCCTGATGGTCGTCCCGGCCAACTTGTTGCTTCAGCGGCGCCCTCCGAGATTCACACCGTCCCCCGACGCCCCACCAATCGAAGGCGAGTCAACGAGTCCCGGCCCTGGGACCCAGCCTCAACCCCGGCCACCCGGGCAGATCAAGAAGCTGGTCCGGTCCGGCGCATTGTGGTGCATGGTGTCCGCCCGGACAATATCCTCGGTGGCGATCCAGTTGACCAACGTCCACATGGTCGCGTTCTTCGTGGCCGGAGGCTACACGCCAATACAGGCAGCCTCCACCATCGGGGCCGTGGGCATGGTGGGGTTGGTCGGGCGGCCAATGAGCGGCAGCCTCTCCGACGTTCTCGGCAGGGAATTGGTCTATACCCTGGGATTCGGGATGCAGATAACCGCCATCATGGTCGTTCTTATACTTGGGAACGGTGAGGTCTTGTGGCCGTTGGTGGTCTTCGTTGCGTTCACCGGGCTGAGCGACGGCATCGGCGGCCTTGCCCTGAGCGCGAAGGCCGCCGACCTGATACCGGCCGACAGCTTGGGCTCCGCCATGGGAAACATACAAGGGGGGCGGGGTGTTGGTTTGCTCGCCGGGCCGGTGGTGGGCGGACTGCTGTTTGACTTGCAAGGTGACTACGTGGGGGCTTACCTTCTGGCCGTGGGGTTTTACCTGGCGGCCATCGGGTGCATGTGGGCGACGCGGCTGGCGCGCCGCCCGGTTATCGCTTGAAAATCTGGTCTATCTTCCCACCCAGCCGCCGTAGATCGGGTATTGGCTGCACACGAACTCGATATAGGAAGGCTGGTTGGCGTCGTTGGCCGCCAGGGCCCTGTTGAGCGCCGGTCCCACCTCAGACGGCTCCGTGACCCGCTCGGTGTGGTAACCCAGTTCCCCAATCACCCGGGACATGTCCACTTCGTCGTACCCCAAGACCCGGTGGGTGAAGGGGTCGTGGCCGTCGCCCCAGAATCCGGGGCCATACCCGGCAAAACCGCCGTTGCTAACATGGGCAATTGTAATGCCCAGTTTCTGGCGCAGCGGCACTTCCAGGTTACCCATCATGTACCCGAGCCCGGCTTCACCAGTGACCGCCACACAGTGTTTCTCGGGGAAGGAGATCTTGGCCGCAATCGTCGCCGCCAGGCTGAACCCCAGGGAAGACACGTTCCCCCACCCCAGGAAACCACGCGGGACCAGCGTGTCGTAGACCGTGCTCAACTGGTCCCGAGTGTTTCCGGACTCGTGGGTGACGAAGGACCGCTGCGGGTCCAGCACTTCCATTAGACCGGCGTAGACGCGGTAGGGATTGATGGGTCTGTCGGTGGAGGCCATCGCTTCGCGGTATTGCGCCATCGCCTCGTCTCTTGCCGACTTCACTTCGGCCATGACGCTGCCCGGAGCCCGTCCGTTGCCGGAGGTCTTCTCGGAAAGGGTCTTTTCCAGCGCCTCCAGAGTAAACCGGGCGTCTCCGATGAGGGCCACCGCCGTCGGATACACCTTGTTCACGTGTATTTCGTCTACGTTGCAGTGGATGATCTTCTTGGCAACGGCGTTGGGGATGCCGTGGCTAAACCTGCCGGGAGAAAGGCTAGAGCCCACGGCCAGCAGCACGTCGCATTTGTTCAGGTAATGGTCCACCTGCCCGCCGCGCACTCCAACGAAGAGAGGATGGTCTTCGGGGAAAGCTCCCTTGGCCTTGAGAGTCGTAACCACCGGAGCGTTGGCCAACTCGGCCAAGGCCTTGAGCTGGGCTGACCCACCGGCATAGATTACACCCTCTCCCGCGTAGATCAACGGGTCCTTGGCCTCGATAAGCAGGTCCACAGCCTGCGCAACATCATCCGGGTTGGGCAGCGACTTCCAGCCTTTGACCGGAACGTAGGGGTCCGCCGTTTCGTCGTAAAGGGCGCGGGCGTCCGGGATAGCCAACACCACGGGGCCCGGCCTGCCGGTGCGCAACATGGTGAACGCCCGGCGCATGAACTCTGGAAGCCGGCTCGGCTGGTCCAGGTACCCGTACCATTTGGACACCGACTTCAAGCTCGATGTGACGTCGAACTGGCTGTTTTCGGTGGAACCTATGGGCACGCCGTCGGTGATGCAGAGGACCGGCGAACCGTCCTCGTAGGCCTGCGCCATGCCCGCATAGGCGACCTGCAGACCGGCTGCGTTGACCCCGCCTTGGAAAGTCGCCACCCCAATGGAAGAGCCCGCGTTTATGCGGGAGTAGGCGTCGGCCAGCGCCACGGCATAGCGGTCGTCCCGCATCATGACCATCGGTATCCCTTCCCGCCCCAGGGAGTTATTGACCTGGCAGACCGGAAATGTGGACACCCACTGCACACCTTCTTGCTTCAAAATCTGCGCGATTCCAGTTCCCACGCTTATCGTCATCAGAATTCCTCCAGATATTCGTCCCCGGTCCACGGGTGAAGCCGCCCGGGAACTTAGCGCAGCAATTATACACGCCAAAGCCCTTCGGCCCCGGCCCGCTCGGATTGTGCAATGCCGAGCGCGGCGTCAGTCTCTAGAGGGCGTTTCGGCCCCGGCCGGCTCGGATTGTGCGCTGGCGCGAGAGGGGGTTAAACTATCGGCGTTGCGGCCTGGGCCGCCGCGTGAACTAGAACTGCAGGTCCGGGAGGAGCTAAGTGCGGGTCTCCACGGGATTCATCCACGGTTATGCCGTCGCGGATTGGGACGAACTGTCAACCTTCGCCATCGAGGCCGAGCGTTTGGGGGTAGATAGCATCTGGTCCCCGGAAGCCTGGGGTTTCGACGGCGCAACGCCCCTGGCGTACCTGGCGGCCAAGACGTCCACAATCAAGCTGGGAACGGGAGTGCTCCAGATAGGGACGCGAACTCCCACCAACACGGCAATGACGGCCATGTCTCTTAATTCCATGTCCAATGGCAGGTTCCTGCTGGGAATCGGCGCCAGCGGACCCCAGGTCATGGAGGGGTTTCACGGGGTGATATTCGACGATCCCATTGGCCGCACCCGCGAGACCATCGAAATCATGAAGCAGGTCTTCTCCGGGGAGCGCGTGGCCTATCAGGGAAGGAACCACCGATTGCCCGTGCGGGAAGGGCAGGGTAAGTCCATACGCACCGAGTCTCCGGCGATGCCCGACATCCCAATCTACATCGCCTCCCTGGGACCCAGGAACCTGCGGTTGACGGGTGAGATGGCTGACGGTTGGAAGGGCACGTCCTTCATGCCCGAACACGCGGACGCATTCTTCGACCATATCCAGGAAGGAGCGCGGAAAGCGGGCAGGTCTATGTCGGACATCGACCTGCAGGTGGGCGGGACGGTGCTGTTCACCGACGATGTCGACGAAGCCGTAGAGGCCCTCAAGCCTGGCCTTGCTTTCAGCCTCGGCGCAATGGGTTCCCGCCAGTTCAACTTCTACAACGCCGCATACAGCCGGGCAGGATTCGCCGATGAGGCCAAGGAAGTGCAAAGCCTCTGGATCGACGGACGGAGGGACGAAGCCCGGAAACTCGTCCCGTCGGAGATGGTCCTCAAGTCCAACCTGCTTGGCACCGACGAAATGGTCAAGGACCGCATCCGCGCCTACCGTGACGCGGGAGTGGACACACTATCGGCATCCCTCCGTTACCGGGCGGTTGGGCGCACCGGGCTGTCTGCTCCCAACCTGCATCAGCGTATCGAGGTGCTGGGTCACCTCATGGAGCTGGTGAACGAGGTCAACCAGGAGCCCTTCGACCCTCCCTGGTAACACCATCACGGAAAACCGCTCAAGCCCTGGACCCCGGTGGCGATTCCCAAACATTCGGTCCCGGAGGAACAAATGGCCGTTCAGATCGATCTCAGAGTCCCACCCTGCAAGCCAGTCACCGAGCTAGGCGCGTTTGCCCGGCAAGCCGAGGAAGCGGGCTTTGACGGGGTGGGTGTGCTGGACTCCCAACTGCTGGAACGGGACGTTTTCGTAAGCATGGCCTTCGCAATTCAGGCCACCGAACGAATTAGGATTTCATCGGCCGTGATCAACCCTGTGACTCGCCACGTGTCCGTTCTGGCGTCGGCGATGAAGACCGTGGCGGAGCTTGCTCCGGGCCGGGTCGAGTTCTGGATGGGCCGGGGTTTCAGTTCCGTGCAGACGGTGGGAGTTCGGCCCGCGTCTGTGCGGCAGATGCGCCGGGATGTGCACACTATGAAAGAATTATTGCGCGGTGAAGAGGTCGCGTTCAACGACTCCAACAGCCGAATGCGCCATGGCGACACGGAAGTCCCACCTATCTTCATCGCGGCCCACGGCCCCCGGGCCATCGAGCTTGCAGGAGAGGTGGCCGACGGCGTCCTGCTCCAGGTCGGGATCGACCCCGGGTCCATCGAGGTTGCCCGCAAACATCTGGAAGCGGGTGCGGCCCGTGCCGGGCGCGATCCAGCGGATATCGAAATGGCCCTAACCGCCACCACCATCATCCATGAAGACCAACAGGAGGCCATGGAGATAGCCCGCCCTCTGTGCGCGCAAAGGCTGATCGAGACCTCCCACGAGCCCTACCTGAGAGGAGCGGGCATCGATCCGGGAGAGTTGGAAATACCCCAAGGCCTCCGGGAGCTGTACCCCGACATTCCCCATGCAGAGGACTGGGAGGAAGCCAAGCGATTGTGCCAGTTCATGCCCCAAGACCTCCTCGCCCAGATGTGCGACGCAATAGGGCTCATCGGGACGCCTGAATACTGCGCCCAACGGCTGCGGGAGGCCGAGGCACAAGGCATTAAGCGCCTGTACCTGATGACCTCAGAGACCTACGAGTTCCCACACAGGGAGTTGAAAGCGTTCAAGGACGTGGTATTCCCGTCGCTGGCGGCAGCTTAGTCAAAAGCCCCATTCATTTAAGGGTTTGGACAAAGGGTTAGGACGGAGAGGGTTAGGACGGATTTCTGGGCGGCAGCCCAAATCGGCGGTGTGGTATCATGAACCCGCCTAACCCCACCCAATTTATCGCTATGGAGGGTCAACATGCCATTCGGAGGCAATGACTGGCTGGACCTGACCACCGAACCAGCCCTCGAACCCGACTTGCCAATCTGCGACCCCCACCACCACTTTTGGGACTTGCGGACCCAGCGGATCCCCTATCAGAGGTATCTCCTGCACGAGCTGGCCGCCGACACGAATAGCGGCCACAACGTCCGCTCAACCGTGTTCGTGGAGGCGCGGTCCATGTACCGGGCCGACGGTCCTGAAGAACTTCGCTCCGTGGGAGAGGTCGAGTTTGTCCAGGGACTAGCCGCGGCCGCCGACACCGGCCTGTACGGCCCCTGCAAGGCGGCGGCATCCATCGTGGGCCACGCCAACCTGCATTTGGCCGACCGGGTTGAGCCCGTCCTCGAAGCGCTGCAAGCTGCCAGCCCCAACCGGTTCCGGGGTATCCGGCATTCGGTGACCTGGGACCCCAACCCGCAGGTCGAGAACACCGCCGCCATCGCCCAGGCCAACCAGTTGGGCAGCGAAACCTTTCTCGCCGGAGCCAGGGTGCTGTCCCGCATGGGACTGTCCCTGGAAGGCTGGATGTACCACCCCCAACTCCCCGAACTGGCCGAATTCGCCAGGGCTTTACCCGACCTGACCATCATCCTGAACCACATCGGCGGCCTGCAAAGGGTGGGCCCTTACGCCAACCGCGATGACGAAGTGCTGGCGGACTGGCGGTCAGGAATCGCGGCAGTGGCCGAATGCCCCAACGTGAATATGAAGCTGGGCGGCATCGGTATGCCCCGCACCGGTTTCGACTGGCACCTCCGCGAGACCCCCATCGGTTCCGAAGAGCTGGCCGAGTCCATGTCGCCGCTCATGAACTACTGCATTGAGCAGTTCGGACCAAGCCGCTGCATGTTCGAGAGCAACTTCCCCGTGGACAAGGTGTCCTTCTCCTACAACATCATGTACAACGCGTTCAAACGGCTTTCCTCGGGATATTCGGCCAGCGAACGGGCCGACCTGTTCCACGATACCGCGGCCCGTGTGTACCGCATCAACTAACCAGAACACTTTGAGCATAAGCGAGGTGGACTAGGATGGCGCTACCTGAACGGATGAAATTCGGCATATTCCTGGGTCCATTCCACCGGGTGGGTGAGAATCCGACCCTTGCGATCGACCGGGACCTTGAACTGGTCCAGTGGCTCGACTATCTGGGGTTCGACGAAGCGTGGATCGGCGAACACCACAGCGCCGGTTGGGAGACTATCTCCTCACCGGAGATATTCATGGCCGTGGCTGCGGACCGGACCCGTCACATAAAGTTGGGCTCCGGTGTCATCAGCCTTCCTTACCACCATCCGTTGATGGTGGCCAACCGGATGGTCCAGCTTGACCACATGACTCATGGCAGGGTCATGCTTGGCGTCGGACCCGGCGCCCTGCCCGGCGATGCATACATGATGGGTATCCCTCACGAGGTCCAGCGGGAACGGATGGACGAGGCTCTGGGTATCGTCCTGCGCCTGTTCACCGAGACCGAACCCATCACATACAAGAGCGACTGGTTCGAGCTAAACGAAGCAATGCTCCAACTGCGCCCCTACCAGAAACCCTACATGCCTGTGGCGGTCGCTTCGGTGCAGACTCCCGCCGGTGTGGCGTTGGCGGGTAAGTACAGCGCCGCTGTCCTGACCATAACCGTGCCCAGGGACCCCAGTTCCGGCCCTTCGGACCTAAAGGCCCTCTGGGACATCGCCGAGGAGTCCGCGGCGGAACACGAGCAGACCGTTAACCGCGACGACTGGAGGCTGGTGCTGCCGGTTCACCTGGCCGAGACCCGCGAGGAGGCCATCGAGGAAGCCAGGCTGGGTTCCGGCCGGTACCTGCGCGAGTACTCCGAGGGCACCAACGGACGCAAACCCGTGTTCGACGGTCCCCTGGAAAAAGTCATCGACTACATGGTCGACTCCGGCTCGTGGATTATTGGCACCCCGGACGACTGTGTCGAAGCCATCAAGCGGCTGGACGAGCAGAGCGGCGGTTTCGGCGGGTTCCTTGTCCAGACCATCGACTGGGCTCCGAGAGAGAAGATGCTCCGCAGTTACGAACTGCTGGCCCGCTACGTCATGCCCCAATTCCAGGGGTCACTGGTTGGCACTCAGGCTTCCAACCAATGGGCAGCCGAAAGGCAAGACACCCTGGTAGCCGGCAGGACTCGGGCCCTGGACCGCGCCCGCGAGGTCTACGCAGACCAACGCGCCCGGTAATCACCGAGCGCGTTCGATACCCGACGATTTAGCCAGCCCCTTTTCATCAGGGGGCTGGCTTTCGTTCGAGCTAGTCCATCGGCCAGATGCGGTTCGCGGTTAGTGAAGCGACCACGTCGATTCCTCCGTAGAGCCGGCCGCGCGCCGTCCAGTCGGCTCGCACCGCGTTCAGTTTCTCCCTGGCGGCGGCTGCATCCCGATTGTCCGTCTCGTAGATGGCCAGATACTTGCCCTTGGTAGCCTCGGGGTCTGTGCTCACGTACCGGTATGCGGTATGGTACGCCCCGGTATCGAGGATGTCGGGGATATGGACGTCCTCGTACCACCGGTTGAACTCCTTCTCGTCGTGGGTGTCCTTACAATTGCTCAGCACCAGCAGCATCCCCAGCGAGGGCTTGGCGGCGGCGTTGAACTCTCCGCCCTTCCGCTTGAACACACCCACAGTCACCGGCTGGATCAGCGGTGTGCCGCGGTCCTCGTCGCCACGGGTCCTGGCGCCCGCCTCCCGGTGCGCCGGCATTGCCTTTTCCACTTCTTCCCAGGCGGTCTCATAAGTGGCTACGTATTGCCCGGCGGGGGAAGCGGGGTCGGAGTTGGCAAACCTGATGGCGTGGCGGAAAATTCCCGGTCCCGTGACGTCGGGCACGTGCATGTGGTTGTACCAGTAATTGTACTCATCGGACTTGGAGGCGTCGGTGCAGTTGGTAATCGCCAGCAACAACCCGTTGGGATATCGTCCTTCCATGGTCCCTCCTAATCTCTCACCAGGCGCGAAGACAGAGTCTCACGCGAAGGCCAGGTTGGACGAATAGTACGTCGGATGGTTGGAGTTGTCCACCGGGCTTGCGAAGAGGAGGGCGGGCGGCTCTTAGTCCGCCGCGGCGGGACTAGCCGCCAACCTGGCGCCCTGTTTAGCCGGGTCCCCCAGGAACAGGAACAACGACGCTCCGGTCGAGCTCACCAATGCCACCGAGACAAAGGGAATTAGGTAACTGCCAGTCTGGTCGAACATGTAGCCAGCAAATAGCGGCGCGATCAGCAGCAGGACGTTCATGGGAACCATCGACATTCCCATTATGCTGGCGAAGGACTTTCTCCCAAAGTAAACGCCCCGTATGGCCGTGGTCAGTGACCCCCTGCCTTCGCCCAGCCCCATCAGTATGGCGAACAAGAAGACGGTTGGCAGGGTATAGGCGGTCAGGAGCACGATCACCCCCAGTGACTGCAAGATAGAGAATCCGAATATCGCTTGCCGGATGGGAATCCGATCGCCGATGTGTCCGCCCACCAGGGTCGAACCGATACCGATGGCAGTGTACATCGAGATCACGAACCCCACGGTTTGCAGGGAGAAACCCCGGTCCACCAGCATCGGTCCCAGGTGGACCATGATTGTGACGATTACGGTCGTGCAGCACGCATGTCCGATACTCATCAGCCAAAACGGCTTGGTGCGGATAGCTTCCTGCCACGTGAAGCTACGTTCATCCACGCTGGCGGAGGGAACCTCAGCGCCTTCCGCCGCAGCCGCGGCAGCCGTGACGGGGGCCTGTGCAACACCATCGGGTAGCTCGCCGTAGTCTTCCGGGCGGTTGCGCACTGCCCGAGAGATCGGGATCGCCGCCAGGAGGATAACAACGCCGATGCCGGTGGCTCCAGCCTTCCATCCGAATTGGCTGTCATCGATTGCCCACGTCAGCAGAGGCACAAGGGCCACGACGCCAAGGCGGTAACCCACCAGCACCCATGACATTGATGTGGCCCGTCGGCGGACCCACCAGCTATTGAGCACCGTCATCATGGGTAGCCAGGTGCCCAGACCGCCTCCCAAACTCATAACCAGGAAGGCCACGTAGAACTGCCACAACTCCTGGATCTGCCCGAACATAAGAAATCCGAGGCCCAGGATAGTCGTGCCGATGATCACCATGCGCCGGGCGCCGAGCTTGTCGATGAGCAGCCCTTCCAACGGCCCCATGATGCCACCCTCGACCCTGGAGAGTGAGAAGGCCAGGGAAAGCTGTGTGCGGTTCCAACCGAATTGCCGCTCCAGGACGACGAACCAGGCGGTCATGCTATGGAAGAAGGGGACGATGCTGAGGATCATCACCGTGGCGGCCAAGGCGATAGCCCACCAGCCGTAGAAAATCCCGCCTCGCAGCCTTTGCGTGACCGGGGGGACGCTGGTGAGCGCCAAAATAAGCAGGCCCGAAGCCATGATTAAGATGCCCGCAACGGTCATGGGATAGCGAGCCTCCGGGGGAGGGAACTATGGGGGAGGGAGTTATGAGGGTTTGTGACAGCCATCACAGATAATAATAACAGAAGCTGCACTATTGCAAACCGGGGGCTTCGGCACGGGTTGCCATGGGGACCGGCGAGAACGCTACGCGCTAACGGAATGGGGCGAGCCGGTCTTTCATCTCCTGACTAAACACGGATTGGGGGACGTCTTCCGAGGGAGTGCCGGGGTGTTCCACGATGTAGTCCAAAATACCCCTGGCCAACGCTTCGTTGGCCATGTCGCCGTTCTCACGGGTTCCCCGTACCCAGGCGCCGCCGTGCAACTCGACCATTACCGGAAAGGGTCCGTTGCCCTGGGGCTTGAAGAGACGGGCCAGCAGAGGCGCATCGACGTGAAGGAGATATTCTACGTCCTCGATTTCAACCTCATAGCTGGTCTGCTTGCTGATAGTCATTCCAGCCTCCTTCTATTAGTTGGACACTGGGTAGGAGGAGGCTAGTACTCAGTCAACGGTAAAATCGGAAGGGTAAAGGCGGTGAAGTTTGGTTCGTGCGTCCCGGGTGTTGAAGCGCCAGTTGATGGTGGCTCTGGCGTTGTTGCGCTCCGTGACCAGGGCGTCCACTTCCCTCCTTAGGGCCTCCTCGCCGGAGAGCCGCTGCTTCAGGCAGGAGCGGGACAGCACGCTGAACTCGATCTCCGCCATCCCTTCGACAAGCTCAGGACAGGATTCAGCCAACTCCCGTGCTTGGGGGTGTAGTGGAACTCCAGCCGCCTGGCAATCCTCCGGGCTTCCTCAGCCGGGAAAGTCTCGTACAGCGATGCCCGGCGATGGGTGTTCAGATTGTCCAAGACGACCCTTACCACCTCGGCTTCGGGGTAGGCTTCATCCACCAGCCAGCGCATCCGGCGGGCGAAGTCTTGCATCGTGCGCCGCTCGGTCACTGCCACATGCCGCCAGCCCGCCAACGGCTCACAGGCCAGGAACAGGTTGCGGGTACCCTCCCGCCGGTATTCGTAGTCCTGCCGCAGCGGACGTCCCGGCCGGGGCGGGAGCGGCGGCCGGGTCTCGGCCAGCAACTGGGTGGATGTCTCGTCAAAGCAGACCACCGGACGTTGGGGATCATGAGGTTCGGCGTACAGGTCCAGGACATCCTCCATGTTAGCCACAAATTCCGCGCTCACCTTAGGAATGCACCACTCCTTCTTCTGCCACGGCTTGAGAGTGTTTTTTTGAGACGCTTTCGGATTCCCTCATGGGACATGGAGGGCGCCAACCCCAACTCCACCACCTTCCCGGCCAACAGCCGCAAAGTCCAGTGGCTGTGCCCCTCCGGCGCTGGGCTGCAGGCCAGGGCGATGAGGTGGGCTTCGCCCCGATCGTCCAGCTTCCGGGGCCGGTTGGCCTGGGGACGGTCCCGCAAAACCTTCTCCAACCCTTCTTCGGCAAAGCGCTGCTTGACCCGGTATACCGTGCTCAGGGCCACATCCAAAGCTTCGGCCACTTGGGGCGCGGCCCAACCGCCGTCGCTCTTTAGGAGAATCCGCGCTCTAGCGGTCACTCGGGCTGAGTTTATGCCAACCCGGACCAGTCGCTGGAGCTCTTCCCGTTGTTCCTGTGCCAGCCGCACCGCGTACTTGTCCCTGACCATCACTGCCACCCCCGCCATCAACACTTCCCACCAGCCAGGATAGCTCAATTGGCCCCTTTCTTAAACAAATCCCAAGCCTAAGTTGACTGAGTACTAGGCTATTGTTCGGGGTCGAAGGTGGGCGAGGCCAAACCACTAACGCTTCCGATAGAGAGTACCAATAAAGAGTACCAAGCCCAGCACGTGCATTCTGCGTTTCGCTGTTCTGTTCGAGTTCTGCCGCAACAGCCTATTCTATTGAGTTTGCAACTTGAAACTGGAACGGCGTTTCGCATATATAGCAAACAGGTTTTGAGAGGCCCTTCGGCCTTTTGAATCGATTCCTGCCGCAACCAGAACAAACGAACAGGTCGCGGAAGTACCTAAATTCCTCCCATCTTGCCCTTTCGTCGCCACTCGAAAATAACTTGTAAGGGTTGTCGGAGAAATGGCTAGCGAAATTCTCGATAACGCCTCTTTGCAGGCTATGCAGGAATGGATTGGATATCCCAGGAACTTTAGGTGGTGCGAGTTTTCGGGTTTTCAAAAACCCAGCCAATGCGGTCGCTAATTCGCTCCGCTCGTACTGATATGGCTTGTCAATCGGCCTGATTGCAACGTCGACAGTAAGTGTTCAGAGTTGAGGGGAAGTGAGCAACTGGCGGCATGCGGTGAGGGGATTCAATCCTCGGGCGCGCCAGGTACCGAAGAGGGAAGCGAGAGCCATCTTGGTGTTGGTGCCCTGGGTTGAGCGGGTGCCGCCGCTGATCTTGCGGCTGGTCACCAGGTGACGAAGGCTCCTCTCGGCGGCGTTGTTCTCCGAGGGGACGGCCGGTTCGGCTACGAATACGAACAACTCCTTGATGAAGCGCTGGATGCGCCGGCAGAGCTTGGCCTGGACTGCCCCTGGGTCATCAAGGAAGGGTCGGCAGCAGGCCAACAATTTCCGCTCCAACTCCAGTTGGGCCTGACGGCGTTTCCTTGCCTGAGGATGGGAGAACCGCTTGGCCTGGGCGTAGAGGTCATGCACTGCCGCCGCCCATCCGGCCAGCTTGGCGTCTGCTGGGTAGAGGGCCTTCAGGTCATGGATGTCCCGGAGCAGATGAGCCCAACACCGCTGCTTCAGGCCAGGGTAGTGGTTATAGGCAGCGTAGAAATCGCTGACCAACACCCCGCTGAAGGACTCCCCCAGCGCCTCGTCCACCACCTCCTTATTCCGGCCTCGGCGCAGGAAGTACCGCTCAGTGGGAGTGGAGAAGGTCCAGACATAGCCATTGGCCCCCTCCTGGCGCCAGCCGGTCTCGTCGGCGTGCACCACCTGGCTGGTCCGGACTAGTTCCAGCACCTCGGCCACCGCCGGTTGGGCTTGCCGGGCCACGCCGTGGAGGACCTGGGTGATTCCCCCAACGCTCAAGCGCAACTGGTGGACGGTCTCCAGATACCATTGGATGGTCCGAAGGGGCAACCGGCCCTCTTCCCGCAGGCCAGCGATCAATGAGACCAAGTTGGCTCCCAACCGTCCCCGACCGATTACCCCACCGCCCAAGTCCGTCTTGGGGGTCCGGCGCCGTTCACATACTGGGCAGACCCGGGTCACGAAAACGTGCTCCGTGACCTCCACCGGAGCCACTGGGATATCGATGACTTCCCGAGTCCGCTGCGGCCAACCCCCAACCAACCCGGTGCCACACTCCGGACAGGAGTCCAAGACATGTTCCACCTGGTGAGCCGCCACCGTGCGCCGACGGCTAAAGCCGTGGGGCCGGGGCTTTCTTGGCTCCTTCTTCTCGGCCGGCTCTGACTTTGCACCCGGTTTGTTGCCCGGCATTCCGGGCCGCCCTTTGCCCTTGAGACCCCCTTCCAACGCCGCTATCCGCCGCTGCAACTCGTCGATGACCGCCTGCTGCCGCGCAATCACCGCCAACAGCGCCTCCCGGCTGGCCGTCCTCAGGTCTACCTTGTTCTCCATCCTCCTGATTTAACATAACCGACGACCCGACGCACCGAACTTCCCAAGCAAGTTTTAACTAATCCATCCCCTCAACTCTGAACAGTTACAGTCGACACCGAACTCTCGACAGATTGTGAGTAACCATTCTTCTTGAGATTTGCGCATTTCTTCGCCGACAGACTCTCCGTCATCAAGTTTGCGCTGAATAGCTTCGTCGGGTGTTCGGTGGTCGCTAAAGACCGGGCCAAAGGAAGAGTCGATGTGTGTGATCCTTCGAAATATCCATGTGGCTACCGGCAGATGGTCTTGTAGCAGATTGAAAAACTGTTCGTCGTGAGTGACCAATACAATTTGAAACCCCTCGAATTCCTCAGCTAACGTTGATGCAATGGTTTTGCGGTGGTCGGCATCGTAGGACGTTACTACATCGTCAAGAACTATAATCGGGGCGGCCCCATTGAATTTGCGAATTGCTGCAAGCCGCAACGACAACGCATCAGTATGGATTTGCGAGTCACTGAGGTAGCCACTCGGCGCGACACTTTTCCGGTTTTCCGCGTAGTCCACTACAAGCCGAACCTGCTGTTGGTTGGCTGCATTTCCTTCGGCAAGTCGAAGCCGCGTTAAACGTGGCTCATCCTGGGAAATTCCTTGAATTTTCTTGTACAAGCCATCTACATCATTTTCAAGCTTGGAGAGGAGGCCTTCATTGTGCTGATTGATAGCCGTTTCAATAACATTAGCCTGTTTGACTAGTTCTGTGTGCAGTGTTTGCAACTCCTCTTTGGCGCGGTAGATTCGCGCCAAGTCGTTTCTGACCTGAATTAGTCGATCCGCAATATTTTGGGCGTAAGCATATGTGTTCTCTCCTTGCCGGTCCTCCAAGCGTTTTCTCGCGTCGGTCAAGGACCTTCGGATGGACACCATCTCCTGAAGTAGACCTGCGTTTTCCGGTAAGGGAAGGTTAGCCTCCCAGGTCTTCAATTCTGCCAGGTAAGAGGCGACGGCCTTACTAGGGGCCTCATAATTGGCATCTGCCAACCCGGTACGCAGGCTCTCCAATGTGGTTCTGAGCGATTGATTATTTTGAGATAGCTTTTGTTCGGCTGTACGAAGCGCAGATTCAGCTAGCCTGTACGTCGATAGCATAGCTAGTTTGGCGTCGATACTTATCCGCACCCCGTTACGTGAGCCGTGGGGTGTCGATCCGAACTCCGTGTCGCACACCGGACAGGAATTAAAATCGTGGTCCTCCTTCTCGAGAAGTGAGTGGGCTTTGCTCCATACCTCATTGAACATGGATTTGCTGGCCCGATCACGCTCATTAGATTCCGCATCAACGGCTAGGCGGTAATCAGAAACAGAACGTTCAAGGTTGGCCACGAGGCCGGACTGCTCCTCTTCCCTCTCCGCCACCGGCGGTGAGAGCGTATCAATCTGCGCAATCAACGTTTTGAGTGTCGCGACGCCCACTCGTTTGTCTTCTTCTTCTTCTCTCCGTTGAGCTAGGGCAAGATAGACTATATCTGACTTAGAAATCTCCGTAAGAGCCAAGGTTGTATCTAGTTTTGACAACACTTGGGTATTGAACCAATCGCGAATAGCTGGTTCGTCCCAAGTGGAGACTCCGTTGGAAGTCAACTGCTGGAGATCGCTAAGGCGTTCGTTGCTTTCAGTATGCGAATCGGCTCTGGCTTTGATTTCCCGCTGTAGAGTTCGCAGGTTCTTTTGTATAGCTAATAGCGGATCGAGAGAGAACCATGAAGCAATTTCCTGGTATCGCGTTTCAGCAGTTGCCTCGACAAAACCGCGTAGTTCATAGCCGTGGATTATGAAGGGCACTTTAGTAGCGTCAAGCACACGCCGAGCGGCAGTCGGTACTGGTTTGCCATTACCTACACGGCGTGTATCACCAAGCTTGTCGGCACCTTGCCGGAACTGAAAACCAACTTCCGGAGTAACACCGTATTCATCTGCCTTAACATGTTCCAAAGCAGCTGGCCCGGTTTGAGACGGAGCCGCACGCAAACCTAGACGTTGCAACGTTGCGTTTTCGGAGAAAAAATACTCAAACGCATCCACTAAGCTTGATTTGCCTTGGGCATTCTGAGCGAATATCGCAAGACTCATAGGCTTGTTGCCGTTTCGTAGAGAAAAGGATTGAGGTTTAAGGTATGCCCGAAATCCTTGCACCTCAAAAGATTCGATGGTTATTGGCATGGTCATCCGTTGTTTAGGCCTCCCCTTTCAAGGGCCAAATTCTTGATAACGACCGCTGCGTCATCAACTGCGGTGCTGGCCGTATCAATTCTTAGGATGTGCGCAGCGAGAATTTCAACTAGAGCTCGGTCCGCTTCAGGGCTGTCACGGAGAGACTTTACGATTTCCGTGATGAGATTATCATTGGTAAGATTGTCATCGGCCATGTTGCTCTTCCTGTGTCGGTATTGTGGCTTCATCCACCATTATAACTGATGACTTGACACAGCTATTGGCTGTTGGCCAGGCCACGGTGGACTCGACGGATTCCAATCTTGTCCGGGACCCGTTTTTGATGCCTGCCCTGAATCTCCGAGAGCACACCTTAACCAGACCTGCTTGCATGAGCGGTGTGGGGACATGTCCCTCGTGTCTTTCAAGCAAATTTCAACCTGAACTCCCTTCGGGGGCCAACGGCCTTTTCCAACAGAAGTGAGTCACGTGATCCGTTGTCTCCCTAATGCGTATATCGGTCTGCCAAGCGATGTTATTCCACTTCCGCGTCGGTTACTCCAAGTCTAGGAACGCGCTTATGTGCAGCCAATTTACAACGTAGCCCTTTAAGGCAGCCTTCAATTCCTCCACTCGCTTGCGACCCATCGTGTGGTGAACCATAACGGCCTCCATTACGAGTAACGAGTTCACCGGCTTGGTATCGTGGGGAAATTCCTCCAAGTCGCCGAACGGTCGGATTCGTGGGCGTCCTGGAAATGCCTCCCCCTCGCCGTGCCAGTTCCTACCTCCTCAACGGTATTGTGGAGTCCAAGGCCTACGGCGAGGCAAAACGAATAGAGGGTCTGATCGTCGAACCAATAAGGGACCTCCCATCGAGGCCAGCGTTCGCAACCCAGTGTGCTTGGTGTACGATCACATGAGAGTCGCGGCCCGGGAGCAACGGGAGAAGGCGGAAACCGTTGGATTGGAACTGGCCGTGGTGCGCTGGCGGCTGATCCTAGTGTGGCAGGTGGTAAGGACCACCAACCTGGAAATCAACGCCATCTTTCCCCGCATCTGGATGCACAAGGAGGTCAGAAGCGGCTAAAATCGGTGAAAGCGGCCACGCCAGTACTACCGGCGGAGCGGTGGGAAGTCTCGGACGAAGCGACGCCGTCACAGCCTACGTCAATAATGCGATCCGTTTCCTATTGGGGAGCGAGCTTACCGGGTGAGGGTCTTTTGGAGTTCCTTTCGTTAACGAAATGGTGGCGAGTTGGACCGCACAGTCTTCCGCATCCCCTAAAAGGACTCCAAATAGGGCTCAACTTGCTCTTCTATCGTCTACAGTCCCTTAAAGCCGGAAAAGTGGGCCTGGATGGACTCGAACCATCGACCTTGGTCTTGTCTGGAAGTACCAACCCTTTCCATATCGTTCGTGATTCCGTGCGACTCCCAGGAGGAGATTGACCGCTGCACAGGACAACCTCTCCGCAGGCGGAGCGGTGAGTACGCGCGGATGGGTGACCGCAACATGCTGAAGTGCTGCCCCTTGGACCAACACTAACGGGTTGCCCAAGTCTCGCCTACGATGCGGGCCGGGACCTTTGACCCGGCTATACAGAAGACCCGGCCGACACCGTTGGAGATTCCCGGCGCGAAATAAAGGAACCCGACTCCAGTTTAATAGCGCAGCGTCCAAGACTCGGAGAAGGCTAGGGCGCAAGTGCTGTGGGCCCGAGCGTCGCGTTGACGGGGAAAGGGCCTGCCCTTGGCGAAGTCTCCGTTAATGGTCAGCCGAGCCCCATTTGCCGGTATCAACACCGTAGCTACGCCGTGGGGCCGCTCGGGATTGTTGCCGGGGAAGGTGTGGCTCAAAAATGGCTCCCCCAAGTCGTACCAAGTCAGCGCAATTTCTTCCCCGCGGGCGCTTACGTTCTCAGTCCAGTAAGACCTCAGGTCTCCTTTGCTGCCGAAGGACGCTTCCCGGGCCGGGATTTCCAGGTTGCCGAAGGTCGGGTTGATCCTGCCTTGAATCTCACCTTGCAGCCACCGGGTCATTTGGATGTTGTCGGTGTAAATTCTGGGCTCGTTGCCAGTCAGTTCGCTTTGCAGGAAGAGCACGTGACCCGGGCCGCCGGGCGAGAACAGTATGCGCCAGAAGCTGGCGTCAGTAGTGGCAGGACCGTCGTCAGTCTCGCTCAGCCGGATGTAGGGGTTCTCGCCGGTCAAGAGTAACCGGTTGGGATCGATGGGGCTGGTGGTCACTTTCTAGACTCCTTCGGATGATTGTAGCCGTGGGACAGGGGGAATCATGCACGCGGGGCGGGCCTATCGCAAGCAAATCAGGACCACAAATAGCGTATTTGCCGAACCGGTTGCTATGGGACTCGGCGCCCGTCCGCCAGCCGGGGCAGCGCCATGGGCATTGCAACGCCGCTGTTGTGGCGCTCCGCGAGGCCCTCGTGGCAGTATTCGGTAGGCACCGACAGGTAGAAAGAGTCCACCATTTCGCCGGTGATAAACTCCGCTGCGAAGACGCCGCTGTCAGTGTCGTCGGAGAGACCAATTCCCAGCCGGTCCTCTCAAGTTACCTCTCGATCACGTCAAGAGCTTGGCGGCTAGCTCGACGAAGTCGTCCACGATGATGTCGGGCTGGTACACCGAATCTTCCGTGGGAAGTTGGTACCGGTTGACGTAGGCCGCTTTGAAGCCGCAGGCTTGGGCGCCCAGGATATCGAAAGAGTGCGCAGCGACCATCATGATCTCTCCGGGCTCGCATCCTAGGTGTTGTATAGCTTTGCGGTATATCCCCGGGGCAGGCTTAAATGCGCCAACTTGGTCCACGGATATTATGGCGTCGAACCTTATCGGGACATTGTTGCCAAGCAACTCCTCCAAGTACCACTGTTCCCCGTTGGAAAGAGCAACTAGCTTGTAACGCCCCGCCAACGACCTCAACCCTTCAATGGCGTCGCCGTAAGGTTGCAGGTCCTGGTATACCTGCATAAACTCTTGCACCTCGACGGTGGTGAAACCGACGCTGTGCTTTTTCAGGCAGTAAACGAAGGCCCGGCGGCAGGTCTCAAGGTAGCCGCTATGTCCCAGCATCAACAGATTGTCTTGGTATTGCTCAATGCGCTGCCGTTCCCGCCAATCGGCGTAAAAGGCTTGGCCCGTCATCCGGGAGCCATGGGCTGCCAAGAAGTCTCCGGCGGGACCGGCCAGACTGCCGGCAAGGTCCATGACGGTACCGAAGATGTCGAACGTGAGGTAGCTCACGCGAGCGATGGGCCCGTCGGCCATGCGGTAACTCTCCTAAGTGGACCAGTCTGCGACCTGTTCGCCGATCATGATAGCCGTGGTCAAGTTTTCCACACCCCACGCGTCCAGCGCTTCGTCTCCCCGCGAGTCGGCAAGGGAGATATTGATCGTCTCCCCGATTATAGGTTGATATGCCCGGTGATCCAACCGGCGCGCACACAATCTAATGCCCTCCTACGACTGTTCCCGGTCCCAAGGGTCTTCCAGATAACGGTAGTCCAGCGCCGCGTATACGTGGGGGTCGGCTGACGCCGGAGTCGTCCGGGTGGCACACGTCCGGGTATTGAGGGAACCCAGCGGCCACGCAAGCAGGATAGGACGCTTGGTGGTGCGGCTGTAATTCGGTATCTGCCCACATCAATGTTGTGTCAGCGAACGGTGCAGTATGTGAAATCAGTAAGGCAAGCTGAATTGGCTACTTTAGGTTGCTGAAGGATTCGTCATTGTTCAGGTGCAATTCCTCGGATATCTCAATCACGTCACCATTAGGTCTGAGTGTAAAGTATAAAGCCAGCCTAGGAGGTACACTCCACCTGTCGCGCAACGCGAGAACAGCATAGCAGGGTTGTTGGACCCATCTCGTCAAGAAACAGACTGGCGGAATGGAAGAGGGTATTATTTAGGTTCAGGATCTCCGTCTTCGGTTGGTGCGGGTGTAGCTTTTGGTTCCGCGACCGGCGCGGGCCGGTTCACCGTCACTTCACGAGGAGGCACCCCTTTCGTATCCTCCTGAATTCTTAATGGCAGAAACTGTGATACGTCCAGCCGTGCGTGGGTTCGGTTCGTGGTCCCCATGAAATACTCCGCAGTTTCCGCATCGAAGATAACTACGGCCTGTTCCCAGTCAGTTACGTGGTTAGTCCCGGTTTCTGTATTGGTGAATTCGCCTTCAAACAAATAAAGCTAAACCGTACGGTCCAGTTTCCAAGCCTGGCTCTCGCCGAACTCCACCTTTGGCCCAACGGCAGCATCGAGGGCTTCACCGTATTTCATCACCTTCCCGTAAACGGCGGTTGGTTCTTTGGCTATTTTGGGCCCTCTACCGGTCTGAGCAATTTGCAAGGCCCGGTCGATATTGGGCCCCTCTTCAAGCGTGGAGGTCTCCTCGCTGTGGCCAGCCAGCCCTAGAGAGCCTACCAGCAATACCGCGGCAACGCCCACAACTGTCGCTGCAAGCAATCCCCCGAGACTTAATTTCGATCTCGCTATCATGTTGATACTCCACTTTGGTTATCTGGTGGTTTACTTGTCGTAGAACCGCCAATTCCCACACCCTGGCAAGTCGTCGATTGAATAATTGGCTGGCGAATCATTCGTTTCATTCATGTTACATAGCTGGTAGAAGCGACTGTCGCTTGTGCTACGATAGGAAGTTCCGTATCGTCTGAATCACCAATGTTCTGTAACGTGTTCGGGACTTCAGACCCGACCCATACGTAAGGCATTGTTGAAGCATTGATATCCACTCTCACATCTACCTGGCCTAGTTGATTAAAGTATATGTCCCAGAAGTTGCCTGTGTAGTGCTTGACCTGGTAATTGTAGGATGTGCCAGTGGTCAAGTTGGTCTCAATCCTATCTTCATATCTGGTCGAACCATCGTAGCCCACATAATAGGCGGAAGGATCATTGCTCTCCGCGCTAGTTTTAATCCAGCCAACCTCGACGTACTTGGCACCGGTAGTAGCAGCTATGCGATTATAGGCCCACGCTCCGCTGGGAGGGCCAGGAGTGAGAACCGGGTCCGATGTTTCGATGTATGAATAGGCGCCAGAGTTCGTCTGTGCCTTGTCTGATTTGATATTAAGTAGTGCCTTGGACTGCGCTTGAACGAACACCACATGGCTGATTATCAGCATGATCCCGACGAGAAATACCATCGTGATCATGGATTTACTACGAAATCGAGAACTACTCAACACATTACCTTAATCTGGAAAAGAGTGATACTCACAGAGGTTGTACATTAGGTTCCGCTTAAAGCCAAATTTTGGCTCGTTCAACCAGGGCCTTTTCAAAGTCAGGGGATACCCTGGAGGATAGCCAGAGGTTTAACGCCAACCCGCTGCGCACGCCCGGTAAGAGGCTCGGAGGGCTTCCACAAGAGGCAGCAGCCCGCAGCAAGTTGAGTGCTGTGGCTCGCAACAAGCTCGGTACTGTGCCGCTCTGATGGCTCTGGAACACCTGGCGGTCCTCACCAAAGCCGTCGTCTTTGACATGAAACAGCCTGTTCTCTATCCTCCAATGGCCGCGCATCAAGCGCAGCAGCCCTTCGGGCCCGGCCTCCTCAGCGCACAGGCTGGTTATCCTATAATGAGTGCTCTGAGACACTTCCCCGGTCTTCAACCTCACCACTTTCTTCTTCACTTCCACCACCTGCTTGAGGCCCGGGAAATCGCTATACCCTTCCAGTTCTCCGGAGGTCCTTACTTCCCGTCTCTCCAACCGGCCATGCCCTTTCTCAGTCAGCACCAGTTCTGGCTCGCCGTCCTGGGCAAAGAGGGTCTCTACATCTTGGTAGAGGGTGGGCGGGCCGCAGCCTGAGGACCCCGCGCCAATCACGATCACATCGTATTTCATGCTGCCCCTTCTGACGGACCGACCCGGCCGACGCATCAAAATGGGTTGCCACTCGGTATAGCATCGGCGAACGGCCCTGAGCACAAGCCATGCACCATCTTCACGGCGCCATCTCCGGTGATACCCAAGTGACTATGGAAAGTGGTGTTACCGGGATCTCAAGGACGGTCAGCTCCGATGATTGTGGGGACAGATTTAACCACGGCAGACCAGAGCGTTAAGTCCCCCTCCCAATGAGATGCGATTGCCCTGTTGGACCTCAGGCCGGTCTCTGACAGAGTTCTTGGAGCAGGATATAATGGGGGTTGACACTGGCTGGTCAGTCCAAGAGAACGCTGCCTTGGAGGTGGCATGGAAGCAATTGGCTCCGACCTGAGGACCTCCGACCAGAACTTTTTGCACAACCAGGCCCGCATGAAGGCTCTGGTACAGGACCTGAAAGAGCGGTTATCCCGGGTTCGGTCCGGAGGCGGGGCACGGGCGGTGGAACTGCACCGAAGCCGTGGCAAGCTGCTGGCACGGGAAAGGATCGAAGGGCTGGTGGACACCAACACGCCCTTCCTTGAGCTGAGTCCTCTGGCGGCATGGGACGTCTACGACGGAGAAGAATCCTCCGCCGGGATCGTGACCGGCGTCGGCGTGGTTCAGGGGAAAGAGGTGATGATTCTCGCCAATGACGCCACCGTCAAGGGCGGCTCCTACTATCCGCTTACAGTCAAGAAGCACCTGCGCGCCCAAGAGATTGCTCTGGAAAACCACCTGCCCTGCATTTACCTGGTGGATTCCGGGGGGGCCTTTCTGCCGATGCAGGCGGAAGTGTTCCCCGACCGGGACCACTTCGGGCGAATCTTCTACAACCAGGCCCAGATGTCGGCCCTGGGCATTCCCCAAGTGGCGGTGGTCATGGGGTCATGCACCGCCGGAGGGGCGTATATTCCCGCCATGAGCGATGAGGTGGTGATCGTGCGGCAGCAGGGCACCATCTTTCTTGCCGGGCCGCCACTGGTCCGGGCGGCGACCGGGGAGGAGGTAGACCCGGAGACCCTGGGCGGGGCCGATGTTCATACCCGGATATCCGGAGTGGCCGACCACCAGGCCGCCGATGATCAAGATGCTTTGGCGATCACCCGAGACATCGTCGAGAACTTCGTGCGGCGGCGCGACCCTCCGTTCCAGGTCTTCAGCCCGGAACCGCCCGCCTACGATCCCGCCGAGTTGTACGGCATAGTGTCTCCGGACAACCGCCGCCAATACGACGTCCGCGAGGTAATCGCCCGCATCGTCGACGGGAGTCGCTTCCACGAGTTCAAGGCCGAGTACGGGCAAACCCTCGTTTGCGGCTTCACCCGCATCTGGGGATATCCGGTTGGCGTGGTCGCCAATAACGGCGTCCTTTTTTCCGAGAGTGCGCTGAAGGGCAGCCACTTCATCGAGTTGTGCAGCCAGCGTGGAATCCCCCTGCTGTTCCTGCAAAACATCACGGGCTTCATGGTGGGCCGCCAGTACGAGGCCGGAGGTATTGCCAAGGACGGGGCCAAGATGGTCATGGCCGTCTCCAATGCCGCCGTCCCCAAGTTCTCCGTCATTATCGGCAGTTCCTTTGGGGCGGGAAATTATGGAATGTGCGGGCGGGCCTATCAGCCCCGTTTTCTGTGGACGTGGCCCAACGCCCGCATTTCGGTTATGGGCGGGCAGCAGGCGGCAGAGGTCCTGCTCACCATCAGGCTGCAACAATTGGAGCGCCAGGGCCGGACCATGGAGCAGGAAGGGCGGGACGCCTTGCAACGGCCCATATTGGAAAAATATGAGAAGGAGAGCGATCCCTACTACAGTACCGCCCGGCTGTGGGACGACGGCATTATCGACCCGATGGACACGCGGACCGTCGTAGGCTTGGGAATCGCCGCTTCCATTAACGCCCCCTTCCCCGAGCGGAAGCAGGGCGTCTTTCGAATGTGAAGCCCGACCTGTTACAGCCTCAACCACTAGCACGCGCCCCGGATGTTTGCTGATGTTCTCCAAGGTTCTGGTCGCCAATCGAGGCGAAATCGCGGTCCGGATCAACCAGACTCTCCGCGCGATGGGGATCTCCTCTGTGGCAGTCTACTCCGACCCGGACGCCGGCGCTCCCCACGTGCAAACGGCGGAGGAGTCCGCGGCTCTGCCGGGGAAGACCGCCGAAGAAACCTATCTGAGCATCCCCAAGATAGTGCAGGCCGCCCGGAACAGCGGGGCCGACGCGATACATCCGGGCTACGGGTTTCTGTCGGAGAATCCGGCGTTCGCCCGGGCCTGTGCGGAATCGGGGATCACCTTCATCGGGCCAAGTGCGGATAGCATGGAGGCTCTTGGAGACAAGCTGCGTTCCAAGGAGATAGCCCTGGGCGCCGGCGTCCCGGTGGTGCCCAGTTCTCCCGAGTGCCTCCCAGGGGACGCTGCGGCCGTGAAGTTCGCGGAGCGGTGGGGATTCCCCTTGTTGGTCAAGGCCGCCGCCGGGGGTGGTGGCCGGGGTATGCGTCTGGTCAACCAGCGGAGCGAGTTGGACGGGGAGATGGAGTCGGCCAGTCGCGAGTCCCAGGCTGCCTTCGGCGACGGCCGGGTGTTCCTGGAGCAGTTCATCCCCAACCCCCGCCACGTGGAGGTCCAGGTGTTGGCCGACGAGTCGGGGCATACTATTCACCTGGGCGAGCGGGAATGCAGCATACAGCGCCGTCACCAGAAAATAATTGAAGAGACTCCCTCACCGGCGCTGACGCCGGATTTGCGCCGGCGCATGGGCGACGCGGCCATCGCCGTGGCTCGTGCGGCCAGGTACGCCAACGCCGGGACAGTAGAGTTCCTGCTGGACCCACGGAGCGGCGACTTCTACTTTCTGGAGATGAATGCCCGGCTCCAGGTGGAGCACCCGGTCACCGAGGCCGTCCTCGGATTGGACATGGTGGAGTGGCAGGTCCTGATCGCCCGCGGGGAACCCCTGACACTGCGACAGGACGACATCCAGCCCCGGGGCCACGCCATAGAGTGCCGCATCTACGCCGAAGACCCTTACCGAGACTTTCTCCCGTCCACCGGCACGCTCCTCCGCTGGCGACCTCCCGCAGGCCCCGGCCTTCGGCTGGACAGCGGTGTGGCCCAGGACCAGGAGGTGTCAATCTACTACGACCCGATGCTGGCAAAGCTGATAGCTTGGGCGCCCCGGCGCGACCTCAGTCTCCGCCGGATGGAGGTGGCCTTGTCCCAGTTCCAGGTCCTGGGTGTGGTGACCAACATTCCCTTGCTACAGGCGGTGTTGCGGGATCCCCAGTTTCGGATGGGCGATTACGATACCGGCTTCCTGGAGCGCGATCCGCCGGTCACCAGACCGGCCATCCCCGGCGAGTCCCGCACGATGGCCAGGGCGCTGGCGGCGTGGGCGTCGCGACAGCCGGTCGCCCCGGCGTCCCCGGCTGCCGAGGGAGATAACCGGGTCGGCGCCAGTCCTTGGAACTCCGTCGGGGAGCGGAGGCTGCCGTGACTCCGAGCCAGGGCGAGATGCGGGAGATCTACCCGGTGGAGGGAGAAGTCTATCGCTACCGGGCCGAAGAGAAGGAAACCCATTTCACCTTCGAACTGGAGGGCGAGGTACCGGCAGGGCTCAAGGCTGCCACTTCCCTTAGCATCGAGGCCAGGAATTCGGGTGAAGGGTTGTGCCGCACCGAATCGGGTAGGACTCACCCATTTGCCTGGGCTTGGGTAGGTCAGGAGTTGCACCTGTGGGTGGATGGCTGCCTGTTCGTGTTCCAACGGGCGGAGACCCGGCGACGGGGCAACGCTCCCGCCACCGAGGTATCTGGGGATGTCTTGGCCACCATGCCTGGCGCGGTGCTGGAGGTACTGGTCGTGGAGGGAGACCGGGTAGAGAGAGGCCAGACCATCGTGGTAATGGAGTCCATGAAAATGGAGATCGCGATTTCGGCGTCCCGCAGTGGCGTCGTGCGGAGGGTTTCTGTGCATCCGGGGCAGCAGGTGGACCGGGGAATGCGCCTGTTGGAGCTCGTTTCCGAGGAAGATCCGCTGGAGTAAGGAAAGCGGCCATGCAATGGCCATAGGCGTCGGCCGCGGCGGTCTGGCGCCGGTTCTGGCTCTCGATAAAGGTGAACTGGTTCACCGCCAGCCGGTCGTTGTTGGCTGGGTGGTCGAAGTCTATCATCCGGGCCTGGCCGCCCCGGGTTTTGGTGGGAGAGACCCGGTACTCTGCGTTGACGCCTTCGACCAACATCCGGTGGTAGGAACGGTTGTGAGCTTCCAGGTTGGAACCTTCGGGATGGGTGAGCCTGCGAAAGGCGACTTCCAATACGGAGATTGGCCGGTCTGGGTCTAGCGCCGCCAAAGCGTCCCGGAGCCGTTGCTCCAACACGTCGTCATCCTAGCTGGCCCGCTTCGGGTAAGGCCTGTCGGGAGCGATGTCCGGGCCGTAGAGAACCTGCCAGCCCATGTCACTGCCACTCCGCTGGAGCCTACTCCGTGCGCGAGGGCAAGCTCCATCACCGCGCAACTCGCATCCGTGTTCTCAGCGGCCCAATCCCTGAATGAGCTTCTGAATCCATGAACCACGGCGGGTATCCCTACCCGGCGAAGCATGTAGCTCAGGGCATTGTCGGAGAGTGATTTGCTTGGCGTGAACTCGTTGGGAAAGATGTATGGACCGCCATCGGCAGACAACTCCTGAGCTTCCCGCAGGACTTCAATCGCGTCAGTGGAGAGGGGAACACGATGTTCCTTGCGCATCTTCATACGCGCCGCCGGGATTGTCCAAAGGGCATTTTCGAAGTCGATTTCATCCCAAGTGGCGCCCCGTACTTCACCAGACCGGGCAGCCGTTAGTGCGAGAAACTTGAACGCCAGTTTCGTGGAACGAAAAGAGGAGTTGGCCTCTACAGCCTAGATTGCCGCCGAAACATCGGGATACGGTAGGGCCTTGAAGTGCTCGCGGACTTTCGGCATGGCGGGCAACGCGGCGTCAATGACCTCTCCAGCAGGGTTGACGTTGATATACCCGAAGGCCATTGTCCACGCCATACCGGTCTTGATGATCAGTCTGATACGCCGCGCCGTCTCAGGCTTGGTGGTCCATACAGGTGTCAGAATCTCCAGTATCTCAGTGCGCCCTATCCGGTCAACGGGCATATCCCCTATAGCCGGGAAAATGTAGCGGTCCGCCATCTGCCGCCAGTTGTTTCTCGTCCTGCCGCTTTCCCATTTCGCGCTGTTCAGTGTATGGACGATTGTAGTCGCCTCTAGAAACGTAGGAACCCCCAGGGCAGGTGTAGGCGCGGCTGTCTTTGCGGTCTGTCTGCTGGATTTCCTCGCCGATACTGGGTCGCGCCCCTGGCGGACTGCCCGCCGGTTGGCAACCGTCTGGTCCCGCGCCTCGGCCAGCGAGATGGCGGGGTACCCGCCAAGTCCTAGGTCGCGCCGCTTGCCGTCTATCGATAGGCGCTGCACCCAAGACTTTGACCGGCCGGGCGAAACGTTAAGATCGAGGCTGTCACCGACTCCATACCGGCCAGGAAGTTTGAGGTTCTTCGCCTTGACGGCGGTCAACCTTGCCATTTTCCCCACTCACTCTTCCCACACTTGTTCGTGGATGTGGGAAACCTATAGTGGATGTCACAGGACGCAACAAGCGTCTGGAGGCACCGAACTGAAGCTATTTGTGGGAAAAATTGGTCGGCTTCGGAAAGCTGTGGATGTATGGTTGGCGCCGAAGGTCGGCACCTGGAAACCCGCAATTTCGTAGCTAAAATCAGGCAGAGGACATCATGGCGTGTACCATTTCGTATGCCGGAGTGTTATCGGAAAGCAATTGTGTGCCGGGCAAAGTTGGGGTGCGAATCCCAGTGCGTCACTCTTGCAACTCAGGCACTGCGGTGCGGTACCCGCAAATTGTCACCAAATCTTGTAACGCCTCACGAAACTCTTGGCCGGTTGCACTCCCCGTAGCCAATGTCCGGCTTGCTTGGGCAATGTCCTCTTCCGGGGATGTCTGGCCTGCTTCGCGTACCACGTCGGCAACATGGTTTATCGTACTATCAGAGATTCCTGAAAGACCTTTCCATGCCACGATCATGGGGCGAAGCGACTCGCAGACGGCAGTAGCATTTGATGAGAACATGCGTCTTGGAGGCAAAGGTACCGACTCGAATACATCCTTCATGCCGCATATCACAGAGATGACTTCCAACGCATCCACGATCTCCCAATCGGTTTGAGCATCCTTCATGGCTTCTATGGCAAGGGTCAGATGGGGGTCTGTTGCTTCGACCAAAGCGACGGCCCACCCCAGCCCTATTAGAAGTTGGGCATGGGTGATTTCTCCACGGACCCGCCTATCCATGCTGTTTTGTACTGCGCTACAAGCTGCCCTCCCTCCCTCGGATACGATAGCTGTCCGGTCACCTCCATCAGACCCTTGATGAGTGGGGTTGGTAGTGTCAGAGTCCGGTAATGCCTCGAACCACACTTCTACCGATATGTCGTCACCGTTCGGCAGTGTGTGGTAAGTATCGTACAGAAACACGAATGCGGTTTCGTTGATTGGCACTGCAAAACACACGTTGCCTTCCGTGTAGCCGTCTCGATAAAGGGTGGCGTACAACTCATTAGGTATGACCCCGCAGGTGTTTTCCTCGCTAAAGGAGAGATACTGTTTTCCGCGTGACCCTACAAGTGCCAAGGATACATCGGAGACCGATTCATCCTCGTCTATTGACCCTTTTACATTTTGGACCCCGATGGTCCACATAATAAATTGGTAACCTCGCGCAGGCGGGTCGTTAAACTGGTTCTCGGCCAGTATCTCCGGCCAAGCATCCGTATCAACACGGATGATCTTCATATCAAAGACACCCGCAGTAAATTGAGATTGATAAGGGAAAGGGCGAGATCGTCTGCTACCATCGCCCGATGGCAGGACTTGTGGGGTAAGCACAGGTTGTGGGGTGGATGTGGGCACCGGATCGGGTGTTGGTATTGGGACAGGCGTAGGGTTATGGGTAACCGTCGGTGTCGGCTCTGGAGTCGGCGTCGGGTAAGGGGTGTAAGTCGGCAACGGCGTATAGGTGGGGCGAGGCGTCGCGGTTGGGATAGTGGTCACCGTCGGCTTTGGCGTCTCCGTTGGGACCGGGGTATCCGTGGGAGCCGTGGGAGGGGAAGGCACCGGCGTGTACGTAGGGAGCGGGTCCAGCGTCGGAACCACTGCGTTCTCGGAGCAGGCCAGCCCCAGCAAAGCCACCAGTGCCACCGCCATCCACATCCTGTAGGTTACCACTTTGAGTTAACCATCTTGAGCCAATGGATTGCCTTCCCTTTAGTTTAGGATGCCCCGATGAGAACAAACATCGGGGTTTTGTTCGATGTAAGTGCGCAACCCTCCTAGTCTGAACTTGGCATCATGCGCACTGCCAGAATGATCCCATATGCGCACGAAGGCAGTGTCAGCCTCTAACGCGCTGGCAATAAACCTGTATGGCGCGCGGTGGAACGTCGCGTCATTATCTGTAGATTCGTCCCACTTGGCATCTTCTGGTACACCGTCATCCCACCGGACCTTTGACTTGAGATAACCTTGGTCATACGGTTCACTCAAATACTCGCCCCATCTGATAAAGACGGCGTACCGATTACTCTTTGCACCCTGACAACGAACTACCAGAGTAGGTGCTTCCTATGGCCATTCGAGATTGTGTTCGGCGGCTGTTGTGTGGATCAACAGCATTCGAGCATCAGTGAGCTTGTCACGATGCGGTATTGCCTCCCAAGTTTGAGGGGACTGGGTTACTATCGGTGTATCCATTGGCCGGGAAGTACTCGTCGGCAATGGCGTATCTGCGGGTGTTGGCGTAAAGGTGGGGTATGGCGTATACGTCGGGTAAGGCGTGTACGTGGGCAGCGGCTCCAGCGTCGGAACCGGCGCGTTCCCGGCGCAGGCGAGGCCCACTAGCCCCACTGCTGAGAGAATCAAGAAATACCTCAATCTATCTCCCTTCATCGTCTGGCCAGGTCATGGGGTCACTCCAACAGCGTCAGTACGGCCACCGCAACGCCCAGACCGACGATGATAGTGCCGACGGTCCACCGAGTCAGACGCGCCTCCATCTTGGCAATCTCAACCAGGAGTTCAGTCCGCAGGTCGGCCAAGTCCGCCTTGGTCGCCAGGTGCTCGTAGGCACCTTCAAGCCTGCTTGGTCGCTCTTCCATTAGTCGCTACGCTGCCTGGGTCTCCGTCTGCGCCGGGACGGATTGGCTGGCCCCTCTTCGTTGCTCTGTTCCTCCATCACGTCCTGTATCTCGGTGATGATGCTGGTGACTGCGTATGACAAGCCTAGCGTCACGACTACCCACAGCAGCGTCTCGGTAAGCAACTGGGTCGCTTGCATGGCAGAACGCACGTCATCGTTTAATTTGAACAATGAACTGATCAGCAGAAAGATCGTAATGATCGCCAGCCCCCAAACCACTATGCGAGCAAGTGTCACTATTATCTCCTACCGTTTGGAATCGTCCAGGTTAACAAGCTTCGCGTGGTATCTCTCGATTCTTGCCTCACGTCACCGGAAACCGACGCCCGCACCAGCGGACCCGGCCCCAGACTTCCATCCCATCGTGCCAAGGAATAGACTCCCACTCGGGATTGACGCTGGTCAATAGCCACTCGCTCGGCCCAAGCTGCGCCTGCTTTACGAGCAATGTCTCGTCGGATTCCACCAGGAATAACCCGCCGTCCGCCAACGTCGTCAGTCCATAATCCACTAGGATAGTCGCTCCGTCTGGTAGGAGCGGGTCCATCGACGCACCGGACACCTTGAATAGCTTGGCGTGGTGCGGGTCGATGCCCTCAGTTTCCATGCGGTCACGCCGGAACGTGTAGACCCATGAGTTCTGTTGGCCGACGGTGCTGCCCGGGGCCCCCGCGACCGCAGGCTGCGGATGGACCGTCACCGTGTCTTCCGACAGGCCCAGGTTATGCCGTTTGCCCTGGATGGTAATGCGTTGAACCCAGCGTCTCGCTCCGGACGTATCAACCCGCAGATAGAGCCCGTTACCGTCGGCGTACATGCCAGGGACTCGCGCCGTTCGGACCTTGGCCACGGTGACCGCGTTGATCGGATGCCTGCCTTTCGGCTTATATGCCGTTTCGTGTACCATTTATTTCGGGATTAATGCGAATCAATACGGATGGATGCGGAGCTTTCAGGAAAGTCGTTTCGTAGCTAGATTGTGCCTAGAGTAAGCCATTTCCAGGTTATTCGTGCCTGTGCGCTCAAGGGGTTGGAGTGCCGAAGGTCGGAGTCGAACCGACACGGGGTTGCCCCCACCGGTTTTTGAGACCGGCGCGTCTACCATTCCGCCACTTCGGCGCAGGTTGATTTTATACCTTATCCAGGAGGCTTTCTACCGCAAGTCAGGCTCGGCGGGCTACTCCGAGAGCTATCTTCATCCGCCCAATGCCGATCCCGAGGCCCATGCCTCCTTGACCCGGAATTGACGGAGCCCTATAATCCCCGCATCAGGATTCGTAAAGACCATGCCGAAACGTACTTACCAACCAAAAAAACGACGCCGGGCCAGAGTCCATGGGTTCCGTGCCCGGTCTAGCACGTCCGATGGCCGTGCCGTCTTGCGACGCCGCCGGTTCAAGGGCCGACACCGCTTGACCGTCTAGTTGGAACTTTCCGGCGATGCAAAGTAAGTATCGCCTGACTGGCGCCAAACGGTTCTCTCAGATTCATCGCGAAGGTAAGAGCGCCGCAAACCGCTTGCTGGTGGTGCGTTGCCTGTCGAATGGGCTGGACCATAGCCGGTTTGCATTCATGGTCAGCAAGCGAATCGGAAACTCCGTCGTTAGAAACAGAGTGAAACGCAGATTGCGTGAAGCAATCAGGCTTTCCCGGGTCCGGCCAGGCTGGGACGTCGTTTTCATCGCCAGAAGGGGCGTGGACAGGGCCGATTACCATCAGTTGGCTAGAGCCACGTCCAATTTGCTCCGGCACACGCAGCTAACTTCGGAAGTCCAAGATGGGGAGGGCGTCGGGCCTACCGCAGGGCCATCTAGATGAAGCGACTCGTCCTCATCTCCATATCCCTATACCAGGGCGCATTGTCCCCTTTTATTGCCTCATCTTGCCGTTACACCCCGAGTTGTTCCAACTATTCTTGGGAAGCCGTGGACCGCTACGGCACATTGAGAGGCACGTGGCTTGGCCTCAAACGGCTGGTCAGATGCCATCCTTGGGGTGGGCAAGGATTCGATTCAGTACCATGACCTTACCGGTGTTTTCTTCCTGATCATCTTGTTCCTTAAGTCCAACCACGGTACAACTTCAGCACAGCAGCCCGCCAAGCTTGGTCCACCAGTATGGCGCCGGGCTACAATGGCTTGGGCTTGTCTTTTCATGGTCTCAGCCGCCCTGTTCCTGCTAGGATGCACGCCCGGCAACCTTAGCGAGTCCAGTACGGGTTGGTCGCCAATTGCCGCTGCCCCAATTCCAGCCACCACGGGCAGCCTCGTGAATGAAGGTGGCACTTTCAGCCCGTTGGACAACCTGCTGACGGTCACTGACCCCAATCCCTTCGTGGTCGGCCATGTCCTTCAGATCGGCGCGGAGCAGATGCGGATTACTTCCATCACTTTCCTAGACCTTGGGGTCGCGAGGGGGGTAAATGGCACTGTGCCCGCCACTCACCCAGACCGGTCCGAAGTCCTTTTGCTGGCGGGCGACCTGGTCATCTATATCGGCACCAAGCAGGGCACCGTCAAGGGTCTTAGAGACGACGGCTCCGGCCTGCCAGCGGTGGAATGGACCTACTCTCCCGTGGACCCTGAGCAGTGAGAATGTCCGGAGGAAAGCTCGGGTTGCCTCGGATAGCGGCTGTCGCGTTGGTAGCGGCGCTGTTGTTGGGATGCAACTTCACCTCGAGGGGCGGCCCACAGGGTATGGAAGGTTCCTTCGACTCCCCCGCCATTGGCGCGGACTTCGTCTACGTTAGCGGAGTAGACGGTTACCTGTATGCGCTGGACAGGACCACGGGAGAATTTGAAGGCGGCGCGGGCTGGAGACGACCTTTGGCGCCTGCGGATACCCTGCCCCCACTGGTGTCCGGACCGGCTTTGGACAGCGAAGGGAAAGTCGTGGCCGTGGGCTCGGAGAACGGGAAAGTCTACGCCTACGACGCGGCCACCGGGGAGGAGGTCTGGCAATTCACCACCGGGGGCAAGGTGTGGTCCACACCGATTATCCGCGACGGCACGGTCTACTTCGGTTCGCACGATAAGAACATTTACGCCGTGTCCCTGGCCACCGGCGAGCAGAAATGGGCATACCGCACCGGAGGCTCGGTTGTGGGCCGCCCGCTGGTGTTCCGCAGTCTGGTGATCGTGGGTTCGTTCGACAGGAAGCTTTACGCCATCGAGGCTTCGTCCGGTATCAAGCGGTGGTCCGTGTCAGGGGGCAACTGGTTCTGGGCCGGACCAGTATCCGATGGGACAACCATTTTCGCTGGGTCCATGGACGGCCATGTCTACGGCATAGATCCTAACTCGCTGAATCCCGGCGCGCCGGACCCGTTGGGAACCGTTCTCTGGAAGCACAACATGGGCTCGCCCATCGTGTCGCGCCCCGCCCTTGTGTCCCGTGGACTGGTGGTCGCCGCCAAGGATGGAAAGGTTAGCCTGCTGGACACGGACGTTGCCGTAGCGACTGACCAGCGGGAGATAGCTTTCACCAACGTCCAGGGCGATGCCGAGGTCACCGCTCCACTGTTCGCCGCCGGCGACTCTGTTTTCGTAGGCTCCCAGGACAGCACCGTCACCCGGATCGAGATCGGCGCAAATCAGGCGGGCCAGGCGTTCATTCGGACCCATTGGTGCCTCGACACCAAAAACGGCGATGTTCAATGTGAAACGGCCAGGGAGTAGGTCTTTTTGGAAGCCCTTTCGGTAATCTGGAACGAAGCGATCATCCGGCCCATGCTCAACACCTTGATGGTGTTGTACGTGATCAGCTTCAGCCAGATGGGCATCGCCATCATCCTCCTCACCGTCCTGGTCCGGGTGGTCACCCTGCCGCTAACTCTGAAGCAGGTCCGGCAGATGCGGGCCATGAGTACCCTGCAGCCCAGGATGCGGGAGATCCAGGAACGCTACCGCAACGACCGGGCCCGCGTCTCTCAAGAGACCATGCGGATGTACCGAGAGGCCGGGGTCAACCCCATCGGCTGCCTGGGGCCGCTGGTAGTCCAGATGCCTATCCTGATCGGCCTGTTCCGGGTATTGATCCAGACTGTGTTCTCAAAACCGGACGACCTGGTCGGGCTCTCGGACAAGCTCTACAACTGGATACCCCTGGTCAATATCCACGCGGCCGCGCCATTGAACGCCACGTTTATCTGGCTCGACCTCGGTCAACCCGATCCCTTGACGGTGGTCATCCCCGCGTTGGTTTTTGTCTCTACGTGGGTCCAACAAAAGATGACCATGACGCCGTCCACCGACCCGCGGCAGCAGTCCAACCAGACTATGATGCTCTGGATGATGCCGCTGATGATCGCATTCTTTTCCCTTCAGTTCCCAAGCGGCCTATCACTCTACTGGATCGTCTCAAACGTCATCGGCATCACCATCCAGTATTTCGTAACAGGATGGGGCCCTCTGTTCCCGCTGCTCCCCAGAGCGCCAGAAGCACCGGCGCCCCCGGAGCCCTCAGGGCCGGCAGCGGATGAGGGTCCCCGAGAGGAGATGGGAGATAATGGAAGTTCGCGTAATGACCGCCCGCACCGTCGAAGAAGCCATCGAGCTGGCGCTGAAAGAGCTAGACGTCGACCGCGACGAGGCCGAGGTAGAAATACTAAGTAGGGGCAAGTCGGGTTTCCTGGGAATCGGCGCCGAGCTGGCCCGGGTGCGGGTCACCAAAATTGCCCAGGGCGCCAGCGCCGCCTCCATCGCCGTGGACGCGCTGAGCAATATACTCCAGGCGGCCAACGTCAACGTTAGCCGTACCCTCCGCTCCGCCAACGACCCGGACGTGGGCGGACCGATCATCGACCTGTCCGGCGAAGACTCCGGTCTCCTGATCGGGCGGCGCGGCCAGACCCTGCAGGCGCTCCAATTCCTGGTCAACATCATAGTCCGGCAGAAGATGGGAGAGAGCGTCCGGGTGATGCTGGACGTGGAGCGCTACCGGGAGAGGCGGGAGTCTTCGCTGCGGGATATGGCCACCAAGGTCGCCGCAAGGGTCGTGCAGACCAACCGCAGCGTTACCCTCGAGCCGATGCCACCCGCCGACCGACGGGTGGTGCATACGACGCTGGCAGACTACCCGGGAGTAGCCACCGAAAGCACAGGCGAGAGGGACAACCGCAAGGTAACGGTCATGCCTAGCAGTTCCTAGGGCGCCGGGCTCGTCCTATCTCGTCCTCTCCCGCTTGGGGCGCCACGGCCCCGGAGGTCCCTCCAAGGGTTCGCAAACCCGGCAAGGCCGAAAACCGGCCGCGTAGGCTTCCTCGGCTGACGCGAAGCGTACACGGTTTCCCACCTTGGTCCGCCGGCCCGGAGGGCAGTTGGGGCGGCAAAAAATCTTCGTGGTGACGCACCCGTTGAGCATGGGACTAAGGAGATACATTACTCAAAGCACAGGGGACCAAATTCCCTCTCCCTCTGGAGCCTGTCTCAGAAGTCTGACACTCCAGAGGTCGTTGATTTCTATATGACGGCTTTCGCTGATATTTCATTATTACCCACCGTATTTCTAACTATCGCACTCCAGAAATCGCTAGAATCAGTCTCCCCCGCCCAGCGTGAACCCAATCAACGGACTTTGTGAGACGGGCTCTCTGGGAGAGGGCTAGGGTGAGGGCGGCTCCTCTCGTTCTAACTCCAACAAGATCGTTTGCGTTACCGATTCCAGGTCACCAAGAATCTCGTTGTTCCAGAATCGTAAAAGCTGGAACCCCAACCCGGTCAGCGCTTCCGTGCGTCGCCCGTCATACTCGCCAACCAGTTGATGGTGCCCCCCGTAAACCTCAACAACTAGTGCCCGTTCCAGGCAAACGAAGTCCACGATAAACGGACCAACAGGATGCTGACGGCGAAATTTGAACCCGGCCAACCGCCTGGCTCGGAGGCGATACCACAGCAAGCTTTCGGCAGGAGTGGAACCTCGCCGCAGTTCCCGCGACCTGGAAATCTGGAATGCAGTATGGAGTGGATGCATCTATTTCACACCACGGCGGCTCCAATACCTGGCGTTATCCCCCTCATCCTAACCTTCTCACTCAAGGGAGAAGGGACCTGGCCTCCTTCCTCGAAAAGAGGGTGGAGCCTGACGCTCGCGGCAGCCCCTTGGATTCGACGTAACGGGTGATCTTCTCAACGAAAGTGTCCCCGAATTCACGCAGCTTCGCCGACCCTACACCGGAGACGCGGGAAAACTCCTCCCGAGACCTCGGAGCCTTGCGGGCCATATCTTGCAACGACCGATTTCCGAAAATCACGTACGCCGGTACTTCCCGTTCGTCAGCAAGCCGTTTGCGTAAGACTGACAGCTCAGAGAAAAGCTCTTCATCATAGCTTCCCCCATCCCCCCCGGTCCTTGTCGTGGAGTTTAACTTCGGGATTGGCCTCGTCAAAGTCAATGTGGCACGGCTTTTGAGAAATTCACGTCCTTTTGGCGGGATGCTCAGGATAGCGTATTGACCGTCGGCTTTCGCAAGCAGCCCTTGGTTGATTAGATCCGGAACGATATCCTGAAATTCACTCTCTGAACGCTGCTTCCCGACGCCGAATAGCGGAAGCTCTTGATGGTCCCATTTCTCGATTGGCTTCGTCTTCACGCCCCGTAGAACGTTGATAACGTGCTTCGCCCCGAACCGCTGACCCGTGCGGACGACCGCGGACAGGAGCATCTGGGCGCTTTCGGTTGCGTCGAAGGACTCCCTTGGGCTAACGCAAACATCACAGTTCCCGCAATCGGTCCGCGGCCATTCCTCGCCCAGGTACTCCAGCAAGAACTTGCGGCGGCAGGTGGTCAGCGTACAGAAATCCAGCATCCGCCGCACTCGGTCCCTGGCCCGCTCCTTCTCATCATCGTCTTCCAACTGGTTGATGAAGTATTCGTGCTTAGCCCTGTCTCCTGGCGCGTAGAACAGCACGCACTCGCTGGGCATTCCGTCGCGCCCAGCCCTGCCCGTCTCCTGGTAGTAACCCTCAACGCTCTTGGGCATGTCGTAGTGGACCACCAGACGCACGTCCGGCTTATCGATGCCCATTCCGAACGCGATGGTGGCTACGACGATGGGAAGTTGGTCACGGATGAAGCGTTCCTGGACATCCCGTCGGTCATTGGGCTCCATGCCGCCGTGGTACGACTCAGCGCGGAAGCCCTGCTCGGATAGGGACCGTGCGGTGTCCTCGGTCGCCCTTCGGGAGAGACAATAGACGATCGCCGACTCGCCCTGGTGTTTCCTCACCAGACCCAACAGCGTGGAGAAGGCTTCGGTCTTGGGTTCCACGGAATAGGTTAAGCTTGGCCGGTCGAAACTGGAGGCGAAAATCTGGGACTCGCGAAGGCCCAACTGGGAGAGGACATCCCCTCTTACCCGCCTGGTTGCGGTTGCGGTCAGTGCGATAACCGGGGCTTTCGGACAGACCTGGCGTAGCCCCTGTAACTCGCGGTAGGCGGGGCGGAACTCGTGCCCCCACTCGGAGACGCAGTGGGCCTCGTCGATGGCGATGAGGCTGACGTTCAGGGTCTTGAGAAACGCCTGAAACCCCGGAAGGACCGCGCGTTCCGGAGCCACATACAGAATCTTGGTCTCTCCTCGATGGGCCCCCTCGCCCACGCGGGCAACCTCGCCAGCATTCAGGGTGCTGTTGATAAAGGCGGCGTTGACCCCGTTGGTTTTCAGCGCATCCACCTGGTCTTTCATCAACGAGATAAGGGGGGAGATGACCAGGGTGAGGCCGTCCAGGGCCAACGCCGGCAACTGGTAACAGAGGGACTTGCCGCCGCCAGTGGGCATGAGGACAAAGGCGTCTTTCCCGTCCATCACCGCGCCGATGATCTCTTCTTGCAACGGCAAGAACCCATCGAAGCCGAAGTGAGTCTTCAGCAGATCGCGCATGGGACAATCCTAACCAAAAACATACGATTGGTTCAATCGCGCAATGTCAGTGGTAACTGTTCAACCTTGAGGGGAAATCCGTCCTTCGACTCCGCTGCGCTCAGGATGAGCGGGTGTATGTCAATCCAGTCAACAACTCTGAACCGTTACTGTCAGTGCCCGATCCAGGAGTCGCGTCCTTCGATAATCGGCTCACGGCGCTGCATTCCCCCTCTTCGCCTCATCCCACCAGTTTCCCCTTTTGCGAAGGGCGGCTAACAGCTTGCTCCCGTCTTTTTCCGAAGGGGTTACGCGTTGGCCGAGTGCGCTACTGACTACCGAATCACCCTGGGTCACATGTGAACGGGAAGCATTGCAGGCAATCGACTGCTCATACCATTCCTGCCCGCGACCCCGCCGACTAAGGTCTAGCACTGCCCTCACCGTAGGGGCAAGACCGCTGTGGCGGACAACCCACCGCCCCGCCATTATCTCCTATAGGCAGGCGTCTCTGACAGCCTGTGAAACAGCCGCAAGCCGCGCCACGTTGGTCTCGTTGCCGCGGAACCCATTGGTGATCAGACCCACCGCCAGTCCCGAGTCGAAGTCAGCCCACCCGATCGACGTGCCTGCCCCGCCGTGGCCGAAGGTGTTGAGCGGGTTGCCCGTGGACTTGCCCATACGGTCGTCGGCCAACGCGAGACCCAGAGACCTCCGGGCATACGCTCCCGAGGACTGGTCGATCCCCTCGACCTGCTGCGTAACCACCTCGTCAACCGTCTCCGACTTCAAGAGTTGCACGCCGTCCAACGTTCCGTGACGCTCCAACATGGCATAAAAGCGGGCCAAGTCTCCGGCGGAAGCAATCCCGTTGGCTCCGGGAGTGATGGTGTGGTGGACCTCCGGTTTGTCGAACACCACGGCGTAACCGTTGGTGTCCGCGTCGTCCTCCATCACGTGTATACGGGACACGCGGCTATCAAGGGCCGGCGGCAGATTTACATAAGCGCTGTCCATCTGCAGCGGCGCGGCCAACTCATCGGCCAGGAACCTGTCGAAGGTCCGTCCGTCGATTCGGCGCACCAACTCGGCTATCACCCAGCCGTAGTTGATCGGATGGTAGGCCAGGACCTCCCCAGCGGGGTACTTGGGCACCGCCCGTTCCATGGCCCGGGTAACCTTGGACCAGTCTGCCCAGTCCGTCCAGGGCAAGTCTACCGGCGTGTCGGGGAACCCTCCACGATGGCTGAGGATGTGCCGGACGGTCACGGCCTCCTTGCCGTTCTCGGCAAACTCAGGCCAATGCTTGGCGACAGGGTCGTCCCAATCCACCTTGCCCTTCTGCTTCAGGATGTACAGGCAGCAGGCGGCGAGGGGCTTGGTGGAGGAGAACAGCACAAACATGGTCTCATCGTCCACGGGACGCCCGGTGTTGGCGTCAGCGGCGCCTCCGTGAATGTCCAGCACCAGCTTGCCGTAGCGGTACACCGCCAGACCCCCGCCGGGGTGGACGCCGTCGGCGATCTGCTGATGGAAAAGGTCCATCACTTGCTGTAATTTCCCTGGGTCCATTGACACCGTATCCGGAGTCGTCAACGTGGCCATTTCACTTCCTCCGTGGGCCTATAGCTATGAGGGGCCTAAAACGGACTCGACCGTCAGCGCCCCTGCCATACCGGGGCGCGTTTCTCGGCGAAGGCCTTGACCCCTTCCTGGGCGTCCTCGGTTGCAAGCACTTCGTCACGCTTTTTCTGGGCGAAGTCGACGCGCTCCACCAGTCCCATCTCGGACCCTCTTACCGACGCCTCTTTAATAGCCGCCAGGGCGAGAGGAGCGTTTCCTGTTATCTGACGGGCCATCGCCTGGGCCCGGGGCATTACCTCTTCCGGCGGCACCACGTAGTTGACCAACATCAGCTCATGGGCTTTCTTGGCGTCGACGAAATCGCCGGTGAAAAGGAACTCGAAGGCGATGTTGCGCGGCACTACCTGGGAGAGCAGGGCGGGGCCGCTGACCGACGAGATTCCCCGTTTGGCCTGGGGCCAACCGAACTGGGCCTCGCTGGACGCAATCCGAATGTCGCTCCCCAGCGCGATCCCGCAACCCTGGGCCAGGCAGATGCCGTTTATGGCCGAGATGATCGGCTTCCAGATGTTGGACTGGACAACGTAAAGGTCTCCTGTTGTCGGACCCTCGTTGGCCCTGGCGCCGGCCATCGCTACCAGATCATGGCCCGTGGAAAAGGCCCGTCCGCTGCCGGTTACGATGGCGCAGCGAACCTCCGGGTTGTCCTTCACGTCCTGGAAGGCATCCCAGAGCATCTGCCGCATCTCTGGGTTAATTGCGTTCAACTTTTCGGGGCGGTTCATCGTGATGTACGCGATGCCCTCCTCTATTTCGTATATAACCTCTTTTTCCGTCAACTCCGGTCCTCCGTTTAGTTTGTGGATGTTGGGGGGGGGGTGCTTGGAATTGATTCGGTCTCAGATAATGCGGGAGCCTGTAGGCTTCGTCCCGATGACGCCCCGCTCTTCCAATCCGTTGATCTCTTCGCCGGTCATGCCCAGCACCTCGCCGTAAACGTGGCGGTTGTGTTGGCCCAGGGCCGGGGCGGGCCAGCGGACCTCTCCCGGAGTGGCCGACATCTTGAACGGGATACCGGGGTACATCTTAGGCCCCACCTGCTCGTGGTCCACCTCCACAAAGGTACCCCGATACTTGTAATGGGGGTCTTCCAGAAGGTCCGGACCACGCATGACCGGGCTCGCGGGCACCCCAACCTGCTGCAGCAGATGACTGATCTCGTAGGGGTGTTTGTCAGCCGTCCATTCCGATATCAGCCTGTCCAATCTGTCCTGCCGTTGCAGCCGGTTCGTCCCGGTGGCGAAATCTTCCTCAGCGGCCAATTCCGGTCCGCTGATGGCTTCCGCCAGGGACCGCCACTGGGAGTCGTTGGACACCGAAATGGTTACCCAGCGGTCCTCTCCTGCGCACTGGTACGCGTTGTGCGGCGCGAAATGAGGGGAATGGTTGCCCATGCGCTCCGGTTCCTCGCCGCCCACCTGGTAGGCCAACACCTCGCCGCCAATGAGCGACACCGCCGATTCCTGCTGAGAGACATCGATGAACATGCCCCTGCCCGTGCGGCGCCGTCGTCTCAGGGCAGCGAGCACGACCCCGGCTGCGTGGGCGCCGGTGATGGGGTCGCCGTGGTTGATGCCCGACTTCATGGGCCCTTCATCCTGATAGCCGGTCATGTGGGCCATTCCCGATAGCTGCTCTTGCCCAATCCCGTAAGCCACGTACTTTTGCCAGGGCCCGTTGTTCCCGAAAGCGGGCATGGACACATAGATGAGGTCGGGCCGGATTCTGCGAAGGGTCTCGTAATCGTAGCCGAGCCTGGCCAGGCTCCCCTGGCGAAAGTTTTCGATAAGGACGTCGCTAATGGAAACGAGCTGATCGAACACCCGCCGCCCCTCGTCGCCGGTCAACTCCAGGCTTACACCGTACTTGTTCATGTGCAGGCAGTTGAACCAGCCGTTGCGGTTCCAGGGCTGCTCGCCGGGGTCCGAGTCGGGGTAGGCGGCGATTCCGGGAGCGGGGGACACGGGGCCACGGTGCGAATCGTACACGCTTAACGACTCGAGCTTGATAACCTCCGCGCCCATGTCGGCCATCAGCTTGGTGCAGTATGGGCCCGCCCAAATCCGGGAAAGGTCCAGGATGCGGTAGTTCTTCAGCGGTAGCCGAACGCCCGCGGCTTCCGGGGGGCTCGTCGAAGTCAATCTAGACCACCCCCTGATAGCGGAGGACAGCCAGTTTCACATCCGTATAACCTAGCTTGTCGGACAGCACGTTTATGGTGTGTTCCCCGAGACCGGGCGACCGTCGATAAACCCACCCCACTGGCTGGGTCGAAGGCCTCCCCTCGCCGGTGGAGCCGGGATCGGGAAACGAAGAGACCAGTCTGACCGGTGGGCCCGGGTACTTCAGCTCAACCCCGTCCGGCCCTTCAATCAGGAGAAAGTAATCGCGGGCGTTGAGTTGCTCCATTTCCAGGATGTCCTGCATCGTAGCAACGTAAGCGAACCCAAGGCCGCTGTCCTGCCCGGCCTTGAAAATCTCCACTTTGTCGTGGTCCAGCAACCATGGCAGCATCAGCGCGTCTACTTCATCGGCGTTAATCATGCGTCCGTTTCGAGACTCGAACCGAGGGTCGGCCAGTTCCTCCCGCTCCATGATCTCGGCCACGGCGGGCCAACGGGTGTCGGGTCCGGCGATTATTCCGACGAAACCGTCCTGGCAGGGGTAGATGCCCCAGGCGGCGCGGCCATAACCACGGTTGCCGACTCGCGTGAACTCCAACCCCGAATAGCTGTATTGCATCAATGCGTTTTCGAGGATGTTCGTGGCATACTCGGCTATGGACACATCGATCTGCTGGCCCTCGCCCGTGTCCTCGGCGTACATCAGTGCGCCCATGGTGGCCGCGAATGCCGTCTGGCCCGCCCCCAGTTGGGCCAGGGGCGCGCCTTCCTTTAGCGGCGGCATGTCTGGTTCACCGGTGATGTTCATCAACCCACCGGCGGCGTAGAGGTTGATCTCCGTGGCCTTCCAGTCCCGGTATGGGCCGCTCTGTCCATAGTTGGAGATGGACGTCATCACCAAGGCCGGGTTGATTTTCTGAAGTTCGGCATAACCCAACCCCAGCTTGTCCATTGTGCCCGGAGCGAAGTTCTCCACCAGGATGTCCGCCGAAGCCGCCAGCCCGCGGACTATTTCCTTGCCTTCCTCGGACTTGAGGTCGACGGCCAGGCTTTTCTTTGAGGTATTCAGGTAGAGGAACCAGGCTCCGGGGTCGTCCTGACCCTCCTCGCCGGTCTCCTGGGTAGGGTTAAGGGACGACACCAGCGGGCCAAAGCGCCGCATTGGGTCGCCGCCGTCGGGACGCTCAATCTTGATGACGTCGGCCCCAAGAGTTGCGAGCAGCTTGGTGCAGTAGGGTCCGGCCATGTAGTGGGTCAGGTCGAGGACCCGGACACCCTCCAATAGGCCCCCGTTGTCTTCATTGACGTCTGGGACAGTTACCAATTCAGCGGGTATTCCTCCAGGTAAATCGCCTTTCTGGGCGCGGAAGCCATTGTGCCATCGCCCCATCCCAATTGCAATTGCGCCCCGACGCCACGCGCGGCGAACGAAGCTGCCGCCAAGGGGTTTTTGTGATATTCTTCAGGCGCAAAAGCCCGGTTTTAGCGTGAGCGGTTTCTGGACCACGAGCTTGCGCGAATGGCCTCACCCGTCCCAAGGAGAGCCCAATGGAGCGACCCGTTTTTCAACCCCCAGGAACTCCGGTGGAAGAGTTGGACACCCCCGCCTTGGTCGTGGACCTTGATGCACTTGAGCGAAACATACAGACCCTCCAGGCTGGGTTCCAGGACTCCAGCGTCCGCGTTGCCCCGTTCGTGACTCCCCATGGCTGTCCCCAGATTGCGCACATGCAGCTTGCCGGGATGGAAGGCCGAGGCAGGATCGCCGTAGCGACCGTGGGAGAGGCGGAAGTCTTCGCCCAGTCGGGGTTCGGTTCCATCCTCGTGGCCAACCAGGTAGTAACCCGCTCCAAGATCGGCAGGTTGACCGCGCTAGCCGCCTCAAACGATGTCAGAGTGGCGGTGGACAGCGGGCCCAACGTGTCCGCGCTTTCCGAGGCCGCTTCGGCGGCGGGAGTTACGCTGGGAATTATGGTGGAGTTGGACGCCGGGCTGGGCCGTTGCGGGGTTGCCCCAGGCCAAGCAGCGGTGGAGTTGGCCAGGTCCGTTGCCGGTTCGCCGGGCCTGGAGTTCCACGGGATCATGGCTATCCCGCCGGTGGTGGATTCCGACACACGCCTCCAACTGCAGCCGGTCTTGGATACGCGCGAATTGTTGGAGCGTGAAGGTCTGAGCTGCGAAGTCAGCGTGGCAGGCACCCACAACTACGACGTCGCGGCCTCTCTGGACGGTGTTACCGAGCTACAGGCCGGCTCCTACCCGTTGATGGACTATAGATATTGCCAGGTCCGCCCCGAGTTTTCCCCAGCAGCCAAGGTCCTGACCTCCGTCATAAGCCATCCAACCGATCAGTCGGCGGTGCTAGATGCCGGACACAAGGCCACGGGTCCCGACCGCGGCACGGCGGTATTGGAGGGTATCCCTGGCGCGGCGGCAAACCGTTTCAGCGCCGAACACGGGGTCGTTGACCTGGAGGAATCGGTGGTCGACCAGTTGCGGCCAGGAGACAGGGCCTGGTTGATACCCAACGACCTGAGCCTGTGCGTCAACCAGTACGATTTCATACGGGTGGTCCGAAATGGCAAGCTGGAAGGCTTCTGGTCCATCGCCGCCCGAGGAAGATTTGCCTAACCCCGGCACATTCGGGGTAGGCGCAATAGAAAATCGCAGCCCATCATTGGAAGGAGATTTGCCATGACTCAGATATACCGCCCCGCGCCCGGTACGCCCGTGGAAGAATTGGATACTCCATGCCTGGTCTTGGACATGGACTCCTTGGACCACAACATGGACGTCATGGCAAGCTATTATGAGGGTAGGAGTAGCAAGCTGCGCCCTCACAGCAAGAACCACAAGACCCCCGCATTGGCGCACCGGCAGATGAGGCGCGGAGGCACCATTGGCGGCGTCTGCGCCGCTAAGGTCTCCGAGGCGGAGGTGATGGTCCACGGTGGGATACCCAGCGTCTTTATCACCAGCGAGATCCGGGAGTCGTTGAAGATTGAGCGTCTCTGCACTCTAGCGGCGCAAGCGGAAATGCTGGTGGCCTGCGACGACGCGGACAACGCCCGGGACCTGTCCAGGGCGGCCAACGCCCAGGGAGTGGACCTGGGAGTTGTGATCGAAGTGGAGACGGGACTCAGGCGTTGCGGTGTCCAGGACATCGCCCAGGGGATCGAGTTGGCCAGGGCGGTCCAGTCGATGCCGGGTTTGTCCTTCCGGGGCATTATGAGCCACCAGGTGATACCGGCCATGCCCGAGAGGGAGGACCGGGTCACTGAAGGGTACCGGGTGATCCAGGGAGTGATCGACCTAAAAGACGCCATAGAGGCGGCGGGCATCCCGGTGGAAATCGTGTCCACTGGCGAGACCTGGAGCTACGATGTCGCGGGGGAGATACCGGGAGTGACCGAAGTCCAGGGTGGCAGCTACCTGGTTATGGAGACTGGTTATGGCTACATGACCGACTTCCACTATGCAGGCAAGGTGCTAACTACAGTGATTAGCGCTCCTCGGCCCGGCGTAGCGGTGGGAGACGCGGGACAGAGGAGCATCGCCACGCTTCGCGGGATGCCGGAAGTGGAAGGGAGGCCGGGGGTGTCGGTGGAGTCGATGGACCCCGATCACGTGGTCTTCCGGGTCGACGACGGAGCCAGGCTGGAGGTAGGGGACCAGGTGGCCCTAATCCCTTCCCAACAGGACGCCACTGTGAGCCGGTGGGACCGTTTCATTGGTATCCGGGACGACAAGGTAGAAGCCGTCTGGGACATCCAGGCCAGGGGCTGCCATAACTGACTAGCCTGGGTCCCCTTTCCCGAGGGGAGAGGGGACCATCGCATTTTAAAGGCTTTAAGCCGGTTGGGGTGCGAATTCAGGGGAGAGCATCAGGTAGGTTTTCTGCGCTTGGATTAGCCCACGTACCGCGGGGAGGTATTTCCCAGTCCAGTCCGGGTCAGCGGCAACCTGCTTCTTCGCCTCGTCTAGGTGCGCGTAGTCCCGGTAGCCCCAGATGTGGACCACCTGGTTCAATTCGCCCACGTCGCTGTAATACCAGCCCGCAAGTTTGACCCCGTATTTGGCCCGTATCGGGATCGAAAGCTCCTCGACGGCCTTCATGTAATCAGGGATCGCGCCCGGCTTGAACGTGTACTGGCGAAAGTCGTAGATCATCTCCTCACTCCTTTATTTGGTTTGTTGCGGCTAGTGGTCAGTTGTCAGAGGATAGGGGTCAGTCCGGGTTTACAGACCCACTATTTCCCCATCGGCGTCTACATCCATGTCCATCGCCCTAGGCCGCGTGGGCAGTCCAGGTAGAGTCTCAATGCGTCCGGCTAGGGCGTAGAGAAACCCCGCTCCCACTGAAGCCCGGATGTCCGACACAGGGAAAGTGTATCCCGAAGGGCTGCCTCGGCGGGTGGGATCGTGGGATACCGACAGGTGGGTTTTGGCCATGCAGATCGGCAGATTGTCCCACCCCTGGGCGGCGAAGAACCTTGCCTTTCGCCGGGCGTCGGGAGTCCAGCTTACGGACTCCGCGCCGTAGACCCTTTTTGACAGGGCCAGCACCTTATCTTCAATCGACGCGTCGAGGGGATAGGCGTAGTCCATTTCTGACGGGGTAGCGCTTTCGTCCGCCGCCATTTGGGCTACGGCTCTTGCCAGGTCCACGCTCCCGTCGCCGCCGTCGGCAAACCCCGCGTATTCGGCAATGGCGTAAGCGCCGGCATTCTTCGCGATATCTTCCACCGCCTTCAGCTCTTCGGGGCTGTCGCCTTCCATCCGGTTTAGCGCCACCACCACCGGCAGGCCGAAGCTACGGACGATATTTATATGATGGACAAGATTGGCAGACCCCATCTCGACCGCCTCCCGGTTGGGCTTCGCCAGGTCACGCCGGAGCGCCCTTCCATGCCAACGTATCGCCCGGAGGGATGAGACCAGCACGGCCCCACTGACGGGCAGGCCGCTCTGCCTGGTCTTGATGTGCATGAACTTCTCGAATCCCAGGTCGGAACCGAACCCCGCTTCGGTAATCACGTGATCGGCGTAGCCCATGCCCAGCTTGTCGGCAATGATCGAACTACAACCGTGTGCGATGTTGCCGAAGGGTCCGGCGTGTACGATCGCTGGCTGGCCTTCGAGGGTTTGGACCAGGTTCGGCATGATGGATTGGCGCATCACGGCCATCAGTGGTCCAGTCAAGCCAAGGTCCTCAACGGAAACCGGTTCGCCGCCCCGGTTGGTCCCGACTACTATGCGGGACAGCCGGGACCGGAGATCGTCGAGGTCTTCGGCCAATGCGAGGATCGCCATGATTTCCGACGCGGTGACAAAGTCGAAACGGGTCTCGCGTAAGGGGCTGTTGGCGTTGCCTCCCAGGCCGCTCGTGATCTGCCGTAGCGACCGGTCCGAAGCGTCGGTCACCCGGGACCATTGGATGCCCTCCGGGGCCATGTCGCATGCGTTATTCCGGTATACGGCGTTTTCCACCAGGGCCGCCAGCAGGTTGTGAGTGGACCCCACGGCATGGGCGTCGCCCGTGAAGTGGATGTTGATCTCATCTTCGGGAACGATCCGGGCCTTCCCGCCGCCGGTGCCGCCCCCCTTGATCCCGAAAATCGGGCCCAAGGCTGGCTCCCGAAGGTTCACCACAGGCCGGTAACCCAGTTTGCCCAGCCCTTGGGTCAGGCCGATAGCCGTGGTGGTCTTTCCCTCTCCGGCGGGAGTGGGAGTAATCCCGGTAACTACTATCAGTTTGGCCGGACGGGTGTCCTTGATCGCGTCCAGGCTGATCTTGGCTTTGTACCGTCCGAATGGAATCAGGTGTTCTTGGTCGAGGCCAAGTCGGTCCGCAACGACATGAATCGGGTCCATTACGCCCCCAAATCGTAATGCTTGTCTGGCATTCGCCGGTCTATTATCGGGCCAGGGCCCTACGCGCCGGCCCGCAGCGCCTCAACTTCCTGTTCAAGGCGCTGAATATCCTGCTCACTCAGGTTGAAATACTTGGCGGCGGGGTGATGGACGACCACCGCCGACACCGACGACTCCGGGTCCATCATGTACTCTTCGGTCAACTCGACGTCAATGTTGGAAGTCACTTCGAGCAGACGGAATAGCTTCTCCTGGTCCTCCAAGCGGGGGCAAGCCGGGTATCCGAACGAATACCTGCAACCCCTGTACTGTGCCCGGAAAAGGTCCTGGTAACTCAGACCGGCCGGGTCGCCGAACCCCCACATCTGGCGAATCTGCTGGTGCAGCAGCTCCGCAAACCCTTCCGCGGACTCCAGAGCCAGCGCCTGCAGGATGTGGGCGTTCAGGTATTGCCCCTCGGCCATCCACTTCTCCGCCAGACTGCGGATTCCGGGCCCGATGGAGGTTACAAACATGGCGACATAATCGACACCGTGGCCGGACCCCGACGCCCGTCCGTTGTCGCCTGAAGACCTGGGCAGCACGTAATCCGACAGGCAAAGCCCGTCTCGCTGCGCCTGCCGTCCGAAGTGGAAACGCTCGATGACCGTGTTCCCGTCTGGCCCGAGGACAAGCAGCGATTGCCCATCTGACTGGCAGGGGAAGAACTTGAACACGGCGTTGGCCCTGATGTCAGGCTGGGCCAAGACCAGGTCCTCCACCTTGCGAACGGAGTCGCGCAACTCGGCTGCCACCGGGTCTCCCGATTCAAGGGCGTCGGCGAAACGTCCATTAAATCCGAGGTGCCGCGTGTAAAGCATCTGCGGATTGATGTACGGGAAGATATCTCCCATATCGTAGTCGCGTAGCACATGCGGGAGAAGGTCGGGAGGTCTCGGCAGCTCGATATCCCATGGGACCTTCGCGGCCGGGACGGGGTCCTTCTCGTCCCTCGGTTCCGCGCGTTGGACTTCGGCTTCGATCATCTGGTTAGTTTCAGCCTGGAGGGACATAGCCAGCTTCTGCCGCTCGTCATCGTCCTGTATCAGGTTGGCCAGGGCCAGCCCGCTCATGGCGTCCTGTGAGTAGGCCACCAACCCGCCGTATTCCGGGGCAATTTGCAGCCGGGTAAACCGGTTGGACAGGGCCGCTCCTCCCACCAGGATGGGGCAATCAATCTTGGCCTGGCGCAGGTCGTGGACCGTCTCCACCATCATCCGGGCGGACTTCACCAGCAACCCGGAAAGGCCGATGATGTCCGGGTTATGCCGCTGGCAAGCCTCGATGAGGTCCTGAGGCGGGACTTTAATCCCCAGGTTTATCACCCGGTAGCCGTTGTTCGACAGGATGATATCCACCAGGTTCTTCCCAATGTCATGGACATCGCCCTTTACGGTGGCCAGCACGACACTGCCCTTCTGTGCGCTGTCATTGCGTTCCATGTGGGGCTCAAGATGGGCTACGGCGGCCTTCATGGACTCGGCTGACTGAAGCACTTCCGCGACGATGAGTTGGTTGGCGTTGAACTGACGCCCCACCTCTTCCATACCCGCCATCAAAGGGCCGTTGATGATCTCAAGGGGAGGGCGTCCGCTTAACGCTTCGTCAAGGTCGTCGGTCAAGCCCTCCTTGGTGCCCTCGATAATCGCCAGGGAAAGCCGTTCGTCCAGGGGAAGTTGGAGCCGGTCCTGGGCCGTCGATTTGGGCGCCTTGTCTCGGAAGTGGGCTGCGAACGCCGCCACCGGATCGTCACCCCGGTACCAGATGAGGTCTTCGGCAAGCTGCCGCTCTTCTTCCGGAATCGACGTGTAACGCTGCATTAGTTCGGCATTGATGATGGCCATGTCGAGCCCGGCTTGAACGCAGTGGTAAAGAAACACCGAGTTGAGTACCTCACGCCCCGCCGCCGGCAGGCCGAAGGAGACGTTGGAAATCCCCAGCACTGTCTTGGTCTGGGGCAGAGCCTCCTTAATCAGCCGCACACCCTCAATGGTCTCGGCGGCGGAACCGACGTAATTCTGGTCTCCCGTGCCGCACGGGAATACCAACGGATCGAAGATGATGTCTTCCAGCGGAACGCCGTATTTTTCGTTAAGGATTGAAGCGGAACGCTGGGCAATTTCCAATTTCCTTTGACGGGTGATGGCCTGGGCTTGCTCCTTGTCCTCGTCGATACAGCCGACCACCAGGGCCGCGCCGAACCGGCGGGCCAGAGGCACCACGGCATCAAATCGCGCCTCGCCGTCCTCCAGGTTCACCGAGTTTATTACCGCCTTGCCCTGCAGCTTTTTCAAAGACAGCTCGATAACATCCGCGTCGGTGGAGTCGACCATGATCGTTGCCTTGACCTTCTTGGTCAGAAGGTCGAGGAAGGTCTCCATGTCAGCCGACTCGTTGCGGTCGGGGTCCTGGAGGCACACGTCCAGGATGTGCGCTCCGTTTCTTACCTGTCGGCGGCCAATTTCGGCCGACTCTTCAAACGCTCCCCGCGAGATCAAACGGCGGAAACGGCGGCTGCCCAGCACGTTGGTCCGCTCTCCGACGATTACCGGGCGAGTGTCTTCGTCCACCAACAGAGCCTCGATACCAGAAACCCTCGTCTCCTGAGATTTCACCGTTTGGCGGGCCGGCCTCCCCTGGGCTGCTTGGCCCAACAACCGAACGTGATCGGGCACAGTGCCGCAACAGCCGCCCACGACGTTCAACCAACCGGACTCCATGAACCGCGATATCGTAGCCGCCATCATTTCCGGGGTCTCATTATAGGTGCCGTTCTCGTCGGGCAAACCGGCGTTGGGAACGCAGGCAACTGGGAAGCGAGACAAGCTGGCCAACGTCCTCACGTGGTCGGTCATAAACTCTGGTCCGGTCGCGCAGTTGAATCCTATCCAGAGCAGGTCCCGGTGAGCCAGTGAGGTATAAAAGGCTTCGGCATCCTGACCTGCGAGCAAGGTCCCCATGGGCTCTACAGTACCCTGTACCGCCACTGGGACTCTGCGGCCCAGTTCGTCAAAAGCCCGGTCGATGCCCTCTAGCCCAGCCTTGACGTTGATCGTGTCCTGGGCGGTCTCCAGCAGCAGCACATCCACGCCGCCTTCCATCAACCCGGCGGCCTGCTCCTGGTACGACGCCGCCAACTCGTCGAAGGTCACACCACCGGTAACCGAAATCGCCTTGGTGGTTGGTCCCATGGACCCGGCAACGAAGCGGGGCTTATCCGGAGCGGACGCCGCTTCGGCCAGCTCGCGGGCGAGCCTGGCGGCTTCTTGGTTGATCTTCCGGGCTTCGTGGGCCAGGTCGTATTCGGCCAGGACTATTGACGTTGCGCCAAATGTGTTCGTTTCAAGGATGTCGGCTCCGGCATCCAAAAAATTCTGATGGATTCCCAATATGGCGTCCGGCTTGGTTAGGACTAGATACTCGTTGCAACCCTCATATTCCGGGCCACCGAACTCTTCAGGTCCCAGATCAAGTTCCTGGATCGCCGTGCCCATGGCCCCGTCGAGCACCAGAATCCGTTCGTTTATTAACGATATTAGTTGTTCTGCACGTGGATCATAGACCATAAGCACTTCGCCATAGTTAAATTTGCGTTGTCAATTATACCAGCCGCACGTTGAGCGGCTGAATCGGAGGGGTTCTCGTCCGGGAGTCTAGCTTCCAAACCAGTTGGACAAGGCGGAGCGGTTCCTGTCTAGCCAACGGCTATTGAGCCGGACCCGTTCAAGGGACTGTCGGATGGTCCGTTCGCCAGCCGGCGCGGCATGGCTCCGGAAGAACTCTTCGACTTCCTCGATTCTTGACTCATCGTTGAAGTGACCACAAATGGATACCAGCCGCATCAGGCCGAATCCGCCGCCGCCGTAGCGCCGGTCGAATTCTTCCCAGTTATCCTTGAGGAATTGCCAGGCCAACTCCCGGCCCTTGGTGTTGGCCGCCACCGCCGTTACCACGCTAATGGTGTCTTGGGACCGAACATCCGTGGTCAGGGTGCGCTCTAGGGTTTCCGACAGAAGTTCGGGCTGGGAGAAACGGGACAACCCCAGGAGCAAGCGCATTTCTTCCTCTTGAAGCGGGGCCCTGCTCTTCAGGTCCCAGAGTTGACGATAGGTGGTTTCATCGCCCGCGTGACCGGCTAGGGAGAACACCACTCCCCGCAGGTCCGGATGCACCTTTTCCCTGTCCTCGAGGAACATGTGGAAACGGTCCATCGCCTGGGAAAGGACATCGCCGTCCCCGTAACTCCCTGCCTGGCTAATCACGGTGGTGCGTAACAGGGCGTCCAGGTGACCCTCTCCGGCCCTGGGTTCCCATCCGGAGCGCCGGGCCGCCGGGGCGAACAGCTCCCGGGCGAATCGCTGGAACGCGTCAAAAGTGGGCTCGTCCGCCAGCATAGAATCAATGTCGTGCAGGTTGCTGGCCAGGTCGCTCCAAACCGAGGCGTCGCCCTCGTTCTCATAGGCGCTCGCCAGGGTCAGGAATTGGCTCACGGGAAGCAGTCCGCCCCTGGAAAGAGCGTAGGCGTCGTTCTGAATCCCTAGACGGTCTGTCGCCGGAAGCTGCCTTTGCCGGATAGCCGGGACGAGCCGTTCCCAGTCCTCCTGGGAATAGTTGACGCGGAAGAATCCGGTCTGCTCCGGGTTGACCTTGAACCACCCTTCCTCGGCTTCTGTCGTGCTGGGTGCGGCCACCCGTAAGTTCGCCTGTCGAGAGTCCATAACAATCGAGGATGTATCGGATGCTCCGCCGGAGGAGACACCCACCGGGACCTGCCATACCTCGGGCTCCGGCTCAGTCTCTTCCTCGAGACGGTCGTAAACGAACCGCTCCTGGTGAAGAGTGAGGTCCAGGTTGCCGCCGCTTTGGGACGTCTCGACCCGCAGCACTGGGTAACCCATCTGCTTGGTCCAAGAGTCCATGATCGAGGTCACAGGTTGCCCGGAAGTGGATTCCAGCGCGGACCAGAGGTCTTCGGTCCTGGCGTTGCCGTACAGGTGGGCCGACAGGTAGCGTTGCAACCCCTGCTGGAAGGTCTCCGGGCCGAGGAAATGCTCCAGCATCCGGATCACCGACGCACCCTTCGAGTAGCTGATAGCGTCGAATAGCTGGCTGACTTCAGCCGGGTCCTTGACCTCTTGCTCGATGGGGTGAGAGTTTTTCAGCCCGTCCAAACTCAGCGCCCGGTTGGTGTCCATGTTCACGAACTGGGTCCACATATCCCATTCCGGGAAGAGCCAGTCCACGGCCTTGCTGCCCATCCAGGAGGCGAAGCTCTCGTTCAACCAGAGATCGTCCCACCAGGCCATGGTGACAAGGTCGCCAAACCACATGTGGGCCATCTCGTGGGCCACAACCTCGGCGACCCGTTGCCTGGTGCCGGCGGAGGAGTTGGCCTGGTCCACCAGCAACGCGGTCTCCCGGTAGGTGATGGCGCCCCAGTTCTCCATCGCGCCCGCGGCGAAGTCGGGGATAGCGATGTGGTCCAGTTTCTCTAGCGGATAGGGGATTCCGAAGTAGTCATTGAAGAAGCTCAACAACTTGACCGACGTATCGAGGGCGAATTCGCCCTGGTCCTCCTTGCCGCGCGTGGTCCAGATGCCGACCTCGGTTCGCTCGTTGGCCTGCTGGTGAATGCCGACCAAGTCCCCAACGACGAAGGCCAGGAGGTAGGTTGACATAACCGGGGTCTCGCCAAACGTCATGGACTTCAGGCCCGGTTCCGGTTCGGTCTCTTCGACGATGGGAGTATTGGACACCGCCACCAGGTCAGATGGGATCACCAGGGTGACCTCGAAGCTGGCTTTGTGGGCGGGCTCGTCCCAGCAGGGGAATGCGCGCCGGGCATCGGTGGCCTCGAACTGGGTGGTGGCCAAGTAGCTCTGTTCCCCTTCAGGGTTCGTGTACTCGCTCCGGTAGAACCCGTGCAAACGGTCGTTCAGCACACCGGTGAACACGATATCCAGGGTGGCGCCGCCGGCGCCGATGTTCTGGGAGAACCCCAGGCTCGCTGTCTGCCGCTCTTCATCATAGGTAATGGACGAAGCCGCGGTGGAAGACCCGCTCTGTTGGATGGTTGCAGACGCGATCTCCAGGTCGATTGCGTTCAGCACGATCTCGGACGTCGGCTCGGCTACTTGGACCTCGACGCTTTCACTTCCCTCAAAGGTGAAGCTGGTGAGGTCTGGTTTCAGGGTAAGCCGGTACTTCCTGGGAAGTACGGTGGTTGGCAGCACAACCGCCTCGGATGTGGTCATGGCCTGGTCCCTCCGTAAGTTTCTCTATAGTGTCCTTAAACGCCCATTCACCTAATCGACCCTTACGCTCGGCGGGCCTGCCACGTTGGGCGCAGGGTGTCCCCGGCAATAAGTGGACATCTCCAAGTTTACCATCATTTATGGAAGTGCGCCGATGGTGGAAGCCGCTCCGCCGCTCAAGCACCCGGAAGCTACCCGTAACGGTCCCCTCTTAAGCGCGATTGGAGTCCAGCCGTTTAGGTATGAATGCTATAATGAGTCACGACGCTTCAGGCCCATGTTGACATTGGGAGCCGGAGACGATTCGACGTCCGTGTCGAGTGGGGCCAAGGCCAAAACGAACGGCCTAAATCGACGGCCGAACTAACGGAAGGAATAACAAATGCCCGCGAAGACTTTGTTCGAAAAAATCTGGGAGACCCACGTAGTCCATGAGGAGCCGGGGGAACCCGCACTCATCTATATAGACCTGCACTTGGTACACGAAGTAACCTCTGCCCAGGCGTTTGATGGACTCCGCCTGGCGGGCCGAGGCGTGCGGCGCACCGACCTGACGGTAGCCACCGCCGACCACAACACCCCCACTTGGGACCTCACTATTCCCGTAACCGACGAGATATCCATGGCCCAGTTGGACGCCCTGTCCCACAACTGCGAAGAATTTGGCGTAACCTTGTACGACCGATTCAGCCCTCTCCAGGGAATCGTCCATATCATCGGACCCGACCTGGGCTACACCCAACCGGGCAAGACGGTGGTGTGCGGTGACAGCCATACCTCCACCCACGGCGCGTTGGGAGCGTTCGCCATAGGCATCGGCACGTCGGAAGTGGAGCATGTACTCGCTACCCAGACCCTTCGTTCGTTTAAGCCCAACACAATGGAAATCAGGGTCAACGGGAGCCTGCCTGCGGGTGTGACCGCCAAGGACATCATACTGGGCATCATCGGCCGCATCGGAATCAATGGAGGCACCGGACACGTGATCGAGTACACCGGCGAAGCCATCCGGTCCCTTTCGATGGACGGCCGCATGACCGTCTGCAACATGAGTATTGAGGCTGGAGCCCGGGCGGGGATGATCGCGCCAGACGACACTACCTTTGAATATGTCCGGGGACGTCAATTCGCTCCCCAGGGCGCGGACTTCGACGCCGCTGTGGAACGATGGCGGCAACTAGCCACCGACCCAGGCGCAACTTACGATAGAACGGTGATTATAGAAGCCTCCGACCTGGAGCCCTACGTGACCTGGGGCACCAACCCCGGCATGGTCGCTCCGATATCTGGGCGGGTCCCCGACCCCGCTTCCTTTGATGACGCCGCGGAACGGGAATCCGCGACCCGCGCCCTTGAGTACATGGACCTGAGGCCGGGCACGCCGATGCAGGACATCAAGATCGACCGGATATTTGTCGGCGCATGCACCAACGCCCGGCTCGAAGACTTGAGGGCCGCCGCCGAGGTGGTCAGAGGGCGCAAGGTGCACCCCGACGTGTACGCCATGGTTGTTCCGGGCTCGGCCAAGATCAAAAAGGAAGCGGAGGAAGAAGGGCTGGACGCCATTTTCACGGAAGCGGGTCTAGACTGGCGCGTCGCCGGCTGCTCGATGTGTCTGGGCATGAACCCGGACACCCTCGACCCCGGCCAACGCTGCGCAGCCACATCCAACCGCAACTTCGAAGGCCGTCAGGGCCAAGGAGGGCGCACCCACCTGGTGAGTCCGGCGATGGCCGCCGCCGCCGCGATAGCCGGTCACTTCGTGGACGTTCGGGACCTGTAGCAAAGACCATTCAGCCGCTTGAGTGATTCGGTAGTCCGGTCGAAGAACGAACGATGACTCAGTCCCCCTTGACGATAGAACGCACTATTAACAAGTGGCTGGCGTTGGACGTCCGCTCCCTCAATATCACCTACGCCCAGCTCTTGAGGCTGTCCTCGGACAATGACGGGCTACGGTTCGAACTCACGGCGGACGGGATGTTGATAGTAATGCCCCCTGCAAGTCTCTCTTCGAGCGGACAAAACGCCTCGCTGACCGCGCAACTGTTTAATTGGACTCGGCAGGACGGATCGGGCAAATCCTTCGATTCCTCAGGCGGGTTTACACTGCCCAACGGCGCAATCCGGTCTCCAGACGCCGCGTGGGTCTTGTTGGAAAAGTGGCTGGCCGTTGAAGCGGCGGACGTGGAGGCTTTCCCCTCAATCTCCCCTGACTTCGCGGTTGAACTCCGCTCCCCGTCAGACGGCTTGGCCATCATTCAAGCCAAGATGGTGGAATACATGGAAAACGGCGTTAGGCTGGGCTGGCTCATCGACACCCGACAGCGGCGGGTGCACGTTTACCGCCCAGACCAGGAGCCTGAAGTCCTGGCGGACCCCACGACCGTATCCGGGGACCCCCTACTCCCCGGCTTCGTGCTGGACCTAACGGAGATTTGGTAGCCGCCCAGTCCTCGATCCAAGCAGATTGATTAGAGAGGAACATGATGGACCCATTCACCGAGCTAAACGGCGTAGTCGCCCCCCTGGACCGGGTCAACGTTGACACCGATCAGATCATCCCGGCGTTTCACCTCAAGAGCATTGCCAGCAGCGGGTTCGAAGACGCCCTCTTCTCCCGCTGGCGCTATAGCGAGGATGGCAGCCCTCGACCGGAGTTCGTCCTTAACCAGCCCGAATACACCAGCGCCAAGGTGTTGGTGGCGGGCCACAACTTCGGTTGCGGCTCCTCCCGCGAACACGCTCCCTGGGCGCTGCGCGATTATGGGATCAAGTGCATCATCGCACCCAGCTTCGCCGACATCTTCTACAACAACTGCTTCAAGAACGGCCTGCTACCGCTGCGGTTGAGCGAGGAACAGGTGCGGCAGGTGATGGAAAAGGCCCAGTCCAAACCCGGCGTCAACCTGACTGTCGACCTGGTGGGTCAGCGACTGTGGGACGAGGACGAGGAAATTTCGATCTCATTCGAAGTCGATCCCGCCCGCCGTCACAACCTCATCTATGGCCTGGACGACATAGGCCTAACCCTTCAGCACGAGGACAAGATCACCGCGTTCGAGGCCGAGCGGGGGTAGTATCCGGTCCAGGGGATAACACCGAGTCCACCTTTAGGTCGCGGTCGGTCAATGATGTTACTTAATCGGGGGCCGGAACGACACCAAGGCGAAGTAGGCTTGATTAGCCCGACTTGGGTGGTGGATACGCCTTGGCTACCTGCTCTTCGAAGTCCGTCTCGTAACGCTGCATCCGGCCTTGACGAACCTGTTCGTCGAGAGAAGGCCGCTGAACAGTCCGAGGAGTGGACGGCGCGTACCCAATGATCCCCTCTTCTTCTAGGGCGGCCAGTTCGTCTTTGGAGCGCCCCAGAAGTTCGGACAGCACCAGGCTGTTGTGTTCCCCCATCAACGGTCCAGCCCTCCGGTCCACCGATGGGGTGAGGGAGAGCTTCCAGGGGCGGCTGGCGTAGGGTAGGGGCGGCATCCCGGTGCTGGGGTCGTGGGATATGACTTCGTAGAAATCCCGTTCCTTCAGGTGAGGGTCAAATAGCAAATCCTTGGCGTCAAGCACCGCACCTGCCGCGACTCCCGCAGCTTGGAATTCGTGGGTTAGCTGCCGGGCGTCCCACTCCGAGGTTACCGGGCGAATCAATTCGTCCAGTTGCTTGCGGTTTTTCCACCGGCTCAGACTGTCGGCAAACCTGGCGTCCTCCGCCCAAGCGTCCTGCCTGAGGACACCGCAGAGCGAACGCCACTGGGAATCGTCCTCGACCGCGATAGTAATCCAACGGTCGTCGCCCTGGCATGGGTAGCAACCGTGTGGCGCCATGCTCGGATGCCCATTACCCATCCTGGGCTCCGTCCTTCCGTTCACCGCGTAGTCCAGCAGGGCCTCCGGCGCAGTGACCGCCGCCGTCTGGGTCTGGGAAACGTCGACAAACTGACCCTTCCCCGTCCGCAGCCGGTGGACCAGTGCCGTCATGACCGCAAACACGGTGTGTTCCGCCGCCGTGTAGTCTGTATATGGGATCTCAGGCAGGGCCGGAGGGCCGTCTTCATAGCCGGTCATGTACGCCAGGCCGGACGCGCCCTCGGTGGAGGGGCCCGTCGCGCCGTAATTGGCCCACGGGCCGGTAAACCCATATCCCGTCGAGGAAACCATGATGATATCGGGCTTGAGCTTGCGCAGGTCTTCGTACTCTAGGGAGAAATTCTTGATTACCCTGGGTGTGAAATTCTCGGCGAACACATCGCTTACCGCGATTAATTCCCTCAGAATCTCCAAGCCCTGGGGTTTGCTCAGGTCCAGCGTAATTCCCAGCTTGTTCCGGTTGTGTTCGTAGAAATTGGCGCCCCGATTCCAGGTTTCACCTTCGATGTCGTTCTTATATAAGGAATCTCCCCGGTAGCCCTCCATTCGCTGGCAGGACTCGAACCGAATTACCTGCGCACCCATGTCGGCCAACATCTTCATCGCCCAGGGAATGGCGATGAGCTGTCCCATCTCTATGATTCTGACCCCAGCCAGCGGACCTGCCATTATCAGATTACTCCAAGAGCCCTCATTCGGGAGAGTTCGGTGTTGGTGTTGCCAAGCTGCCCGCCCAGGACATCCAGGTTGTCCTGTCCCAAAGTGGGGGCGGGCTTTCGAATTTCCCAAGGGGTGCCGTACATTATAAAAGGAGCGCCCGGGTGCCTTACCGGCCCCGTGGCGGGATGTTCGACATCCACCAAGAACCCACGCGCCTCAAATTGCGGGTCCGACATCACATCTTCCGGGGACTGGATCATTCCATAAATGAATCGCCGTTCGTGGGCGGCGTGAAACACCTCAGCCTTCCGCTGCGCCTGGAAGTGGTCATCGAGTATGCGTCCCAGTGCCTCGGCGTTTGCCAGCCTCGCGGACGCGCTGCTGAATTTCTCGTCGTCCAACTCGGGCGCGCCAAGAAAGTCAACGACAAGTTGCCAGTTGAGCCCAGCCGAAATACCAGGGTTGGGGAGAATGTACCCGTCCGAGGTGGCCCGCAGCCGCGTCAGGTCCCCGCTGTGGTTGGGTTGCCGCCGCCGCACGGCTCCAGTATAGGTGTAGTTGTTCACCACGTCGCGAAGCCCGGACGCGATCGACTCATGGATTGACACGTCCACATGTTGGCCCTGGCCGGAGAGCTGTTGATGATAAAAAGCGAGCAAAGAAGCCGAGGCCGCGTCGGTACCCGCCTTGAACTGGGCCTGGTGCAGGGCGTGTTTCAGGGGCTCCCGGTCATACGCCCCGAATATATACATCAGACCGCCTAGGGCGTATTCGACGATGTCCGTAGCGCGGTAGTCCCGGTATGGCCCGGTCTGACCGAAGTTGGAAATCGACACCATGACCAGGGATGGATTGGCCTGCTGCAATGTATCGAATTTGAGTCCAAGCGAGGGCATGACCCTGGGCGAAAAATTCTCGACTAGAATATCGGCCCCGGCTAACAGCTCCTCGAGCATCCGGCAACCTCGCCGGGTCTTCAGGTTGAGGGTCACTCCGCGCTTGTTTGTGTTCAAGTATTGGAAGAGCAGGCTCTTCTCTGAATCGATTGGAAGAAAGGCGGCATACGGCGAGCGGGATCGCCCTCGGGACGTTCCACTTTGAGGACATCCGCTCCGTAGTCTGCCAGGAGCTTGGTACACCAGGGTCCAGCGACATGATGGGTGAGGTCCAAGACCTTCACCCCTTCCAAAGCTCCTCCGGGCATACCAATTACTCTCCTACGAAAAATTCATGGGCCCCGCCCCCATTGACCTCGCTTGCCGGACCAACGCCTGAACGGGTCAAGAAAAGCCGCTAGCTCTCAGGATAGGTGAGACGCAGCAGCACGTGCCGCCGGTTCTTGGTGTACGGCCTTACTTGGTCCGGCCACCGTCCGCTGTCAACCGCGTCGGCCCATTCCTGGCTGGTCAACACGTCCGGGCTCTCCAATTCGTACAGAGCATGGTGCTTGGGCTCGTTTTCTATCACGATAGTCCGGGTTTCCCCTCCCATGACCATGGTCAGAGGCTGGGTCTCGAATCGGGACACCGACACCACGCCTGGAACGTCGGAAAGCAGCGGGCAATGTTCGACGTTGTACACCTCATTAAATATCGGACTCTTCTCGGGTTCCACATCCATGCTGGCAATGAACAGATATTTGGAGCGCAAAGCCATCTTATCAACTCCTTGGACAGGTTCTCAGCGAACACAGATCGCTCGTGCGAATCCCCTGGCGGTCACAAACTTAACAGGAATTATTGAGGAAGAGCCAAACCCCTTCCTTATAATAACGCTGTTCAGAAAGCTCTTCGGTGGGAAGTCTCGGTCTCCGCGCTGGTGATGAACTCCAACAGCACCGCCTTACCTTCCTCTTCGGTAACCCTACGGGCGCGCTGGAACGCGGCGGAAACCTCGGACGGGTCCTCGATCCGCTCGGCGTATCCTCCCATGGCGCGGCCCATGTCGGCGTAATTGCCTCCCAGGTCCCGGCTGTTGTAGAGACGGTGGGAGTCCTCCATCGCCCTGGTCTCAACAGCCATTGTGGAGTTGTTCAGGACAACGGTGATGATGGGCAGGTTGGACCGGACCGCGGTCTCGAAGTCCAGGCCAGTCATCCCAAACGCCGCGTCACCCATGAAATTCACGCAGACCTTTTCCGGCGCTGCCAGCTTCGCGCCGATGACTAGCCCCAACCCCGTGCCCAACCCGTGGGACTTGCCCCATCCAAGGTATGTCCGGGGACCGTTGGAGCGGTAGAAGGGCATGATCTGGTCGCGAGGACTTCCCGAATCGTGAGTTATGATCGCGTCTTCCGGCGGAATCGTGTGCATGAAGTCCCAGATAACCCGGTAGGGATTGATGGGAGCTTCATTATTACTGAGCTTGGGGCGCCATTCGACGAGCCAAGCGTCCCGCTCGGACCTGATCTCGCTCGCCACCGTCTCATCTCCGTCCCTGCTATTGCCTACGATTTCCCGGCAAGCCTCGATCATCTGACGAAGCACCAGTTTTGCGTCGCCCACTATGGGGTAATCGATGTTGTAGTCCTTGTTAATGTCCCTGGCGTCGTTGGTTGCTTGTATCAGGGTCCTGCCGGCTGGCAGGTTCATTGACATCCCGTGCTTCGTAAAACTGCAACCGATGCCGAAGATGAGGTCTGACCTGCCGACGAAGTGGTACACCGGGCGGGACATGCTCCCGGAGCCGCTGCCAAGAGCCAGCAGATGGGTCTCAGGGAATGCGCTCTTGCCCAGCAAGGTTGACATAACAGGAGCCTTGAGCAGCTCGGCCAGCTCGACCAACTCGTCCGTAGCCTGAGCGTACAATACTCCCTGACCGGCGTGGATCACCGGGTACCTGGCGGCGCATAGGGCCTTCGCCGCGGCCTCGATGTCCTGGGGATTGCCCTGCGCGGCCACCGCCCTGCTGGGCTGGTAGTAAAAGGCCTCCTCGGAGACCTCTTCGAGGGCGACGTCGGCGGGAATCTCCACCATCACAGGCCCGGACCGTCCCTGGCGCAGCGCGGCGAATGCCCGGCGCATCACCTGGGCGGTCCTGTCCGGCATGTTAATCTGTTCGATGTACTTGGTGACTCCGGCATAGCTGGTCATCGAGTTGAAGTGGGGGAGAATGCCTTGCCGTTCCCTGGGATGCCCCAGTGGGAGCAGAAGCAAGGGGACTGAATCGGAATATGCCGTCGCTACACCGGAATATGCGTTCTCGGCCCCGGGGCCATATTGCATCGCGAACACGCCCATCTTCTCGCCATTGGTCACCCGGCTGTAACCGTCGGCTATTCCAACGCCTACCCGCTCCTGGCGGCAGATGATTGGGCGAATCCCAGCGATCGCCGCGGCCTCGATCACGGGGGTAGTGGGGAAACAGCTAAGGCACTCCACTCCCTCCCTCTTTAGAATCTCGGAGATGGCGTCAATCGTCTGCACAAACGGACCTCCTTCAGGTTTCGATCAGTTTGGGTGGCCAGTCCGTCGAGACTCTTGAGCTAAACCAAGTGGGATCGAAGTCTGGTCCAGCCCTTAAGAGCGCGAAATCGCCATCCCTGAGAACAGGGAGAGTATACCACCTTCCTTGATATCAGACGGCTGCGGGCGACGATGCGGGGCGGAGTCCTTCGATTATCGGCAGCATTGGGGATCACCGTCATTCCCAGCCCTGCCTTTTCACCGGTCCCGTCATTCCCGCGAAAGGAGACCTTTGAATAATCCCCTCTCCCTCCGGGAGAGGATTAGGGTGAGGGCGTCCCCCGTATCTGGGCACACTCTGGATTCTCGCTTTCGCTGGAATCACGGAAGGTGAAGCCAAGGTCTCCGAAAGCGGGAATCCAGAGAATCCTGGTCTCAGACGCATTGCCCGGTGCGGAAATTCCTGGATTCCGGCTCAAGGCCGGAATTATGAGCAGCGGAAAATGGCAGGAAGCCCGCGAGCAGCAGGCCAAATGTCAGAATCGAGAGACCTGGGGATGACAGGCCGAAGCGCTTGGAGGCTGCTAAATCTCCCGGTAGCGGAAGAGGCGGTAGGTGTAGAAACACCATGACAATATGTTGGTCCCCGCGCTAGCCATTACCACTGAAACTACAAAGGGTGGAGTCCGGATGGGGGCGGCGGGGTTGTACACGCCTTCGGGGTATATAAGGTGGCCAACGCTCCAACCAACCCAGGCTCCAACAAGTCCCCCGGCCAGGGCAATCGAGACGTTTAGAACGTTAACATGAGGGGGCACGTCCGGCTTGAAGAAGCTGACGAACCCGCCGATTCCCGCCCCGATACCACAAAACGTAATCAGCAGCCCCGTGGGCAGTGTGGGTCCGGGAGGGGCAACAAACCAACCAAAGTAGAGACCCATGGCGCCCATAAACAGGCCCAAAAGGATACCGAACGCAATTCTAATCGTCATGGCTACCGCGGAAAGCAAAACAGTATTACTCCATTGAACCTTTAAAGTGTACCTTTGAGCTGTAACTTTAGACCAAGAGCGCCCCAGGTGAGAGGTTGACACTCCAAGATCGAGGCCTATGGATATGGGCCCAAGGTGGAGGACTTTCGCGCGGAAGGCGAATCGAGTCCGAACCTGCTTTGATCGCGCGCCACGAGAATGCGCGCTACGAAATACGTTCCCGATCTGAGGTGACTTCGTTTTATCACAGGCCGTTCCCGATGACAAGGCATCCATACGGGGATGTTAAGCGTATCTAACCCAAGCGGAATCCATGATTGGCCCATTGACAAAATTCAGCCGGACATGTTAAATGGTCGAATGCTTCGGCATGGGCCAAAAAGGCCGCTATATTACGCTAGAGACTAGCAGGAGGAATACAGAGATGCCACGAGTCCCAATTGGGTCACTCTTCTTAATAGGGTTACTGATGGCCCTTGGCGCAATTATCGCCTGCGGCGGTTCGGCCACGGTCGAGCCGGCTCCCCGGTTTACGCCCGGCGTGGCGGCCACAGCCATGCCAGACACATCGTCACAGATGGAAGGCACCACGGCCCCGGTGGCTGAGGGCACCACGGCCCCGGTGGCTGAGGCCACCAAAGCAATGGAGCAGATGTCCGGCTCCGTGGAACAGGCCGGGACGGTTGTGGTCGCCATGCGGAACCTTCGCAGCGGCGCCGGAACTCCTAGGTTCTGCACGGCCGGCTGCGCCGAGACCATCTATCAGTTGGCGGTCGGCGAAACCCTCACAGGCGTCGAGGCCGGTCCGGGAGGGCCTCTCGACCCGCAAAACACCCCGCGGCTAGCCGAGTCCTGGGAACTATCTCCGGACCAGAAGTACATGGACTTCAAGCTGCGCAAAGGCATCATGTTCCACAAGGACTGGGGAGAAATGACGGCCGAGGACGTAGCTTTCAGCTACAACGACGCCAACGCCTTCACGACTCCCGAGAGCATCCACGGTCAGGCGGGAGACTTTGCCCCCCTGATAGGCAACGTTGAAGCGCTGGACACCCACACCGCGCGGTTCAACTTCACCTTGTTCCATCAGGCCATGCCTCTACGCTACATGGGGCCGTTCTACCAGAGCGCCGCCATAGTGCCTAAGGCAGTCTTTGATCAGCATGGCGAAGAGGGTATGCGCGAGATCTTCATTGGCACCGGTCCATTCATCTTCGACGAATGGAAGAAGAGCGAGAGCCTGACCGCGACCTCGGTTACCGAGCACTGGCGCAAGGTCCCTGCGATCAAGGATATCCGTATCTTAGACATCCCTGAAGCGGCGGCCCGCGTGGCGATGCTGGAAACCGGAGACGCCCAGATAGCTGGCGAGCTCCCCTATAAGGACGTCGTCCGATTGCAGAGGGAAGGGTTCGCCCTCCAACGTGAAAACGGACGTGCCCTTGAACAAGGGGTTTACTTCTCAGGCAACTATTGGGAGACCGAGCACCCGATCAGCAAGGCCAAGCTCGAACGTCCTAGGATTGAGAAGCCTTGGATCGGCTTCATAGACGATCCAGAGTCCATGGACAGGGCCCGCAAGGTAAGGTGGGCGATGTCCCTCGCAATCGATCGCGAAGGAATCAACTCGAGCCTGGTCGAAGGACTCGGAGAGAATTGCTACCTGAACCAGATTTCCATCGAGCAGCCTGGTTGGCAAGAGAAGTGGACGATTCCCTACGACCCTGAAAGGGCCAAGGCGCTCTTGGTTGAGGCCGGGTATCCCGACGGGTTCGAAGCAGAGCTATGGGTGGGACCCGGCGGATTCGTCGCCGAGCTGGGCGACGCGCTGGCAGGCCTCTGGCTCAAGAACCTCAACGTCGTGACGATCATTGACCGGATCACCTACACCAAGTTCCGCCCCACGTTGGTGCAGCGCACGAATACGCAGATCTACTCCAGCGCCGGCGACGAGGGCAAGACCGGATTCCCAGTGCATTGGCCGAAGGGTTTCCAGGGCAGCGCCCTGACCGACGGCGGCTGGGGTCCCGGATTCGAGGACCCGTTCTACACGAAGCACCTGTTCAAGATGAATGCCGAGAACGACGCCGAAAAGCGGCTGGCAATGGCCGAAGAGTATTTCGACCATGTCTATGAAGAAATGGTGCAGCCGTGCTTCATTCAGGTCCCGTTCCATCCCATGTACAACCCAGACCTGATCGAAACATGGACCCAGTACCCGAATATGAACGGGAACATCAGCGGAGCAGCCAACTTCGAGACCATCGTCCTCAAGTAACAACCACCGGATTTGGTCAGTGGCCCGCCCGTGTAGCCATACGGGCGGGCCATCCTGAAGGCCGTGAAGCCGATCGCAGCCAACCCGCATTGCGGCGAGGCTGTTTCTTAATGTAAAATTCGCTATTAGACTTCCCCGGCCAAACACTTGCGCACAATCAACCTTCCCGGCAGGCTATAGGTAAGCATTCATGCAGCGTTTTATCATCCGGCGGCTGATCTACATGGTCGTAACTATGATTGCGGCCACTCTCCTGGTGTTTACCCTCTCCCGCATCGTGGGCGACCCCAGGCTCCTCTACGTCCAGGAAGGCGGGTACGGCCTCAGCCAGGAAGCATGGGACGACCTGGGGAGGAAACTGCACCTTCAACATCCCGTTATAGTCCAATATGGGTTCTGGCTAGCGGACGCCCTTCGCGGCGATCTCGGCGAGTCCATGCTAGACCGGAAGCCTGTCACTGAAATTGTCTGGGACGCGTTCCCGAATACCCTGCAAATGGCGGTGGGCGGCTGGCTCGTCGCAACCCTTCTGGGGATCCCCCTAGGGGTATTGTCTGCCGTAAAGAGAGGAAGCATCTGGGACTATATCGGCCGGACCGTGGCCCTATCCGGACAGACCCTTCCCGTATTCTGGATCGGAATCATGGGTATTCTCATCTTCTCCGTGCAGCTTGGTTGGTTGCCAGTTGGGACCAAGCCCGATTACTTCAGTATCAAGCACTTCATCCTTCCCTGCATCACCCTGGGGTTGTTTCCCGCCGCGGGCTATCTTCGCCTCACGCGGTCGGCCATGCTGGACGTGATGGACTCGGAGTACATCAAACTGGCGAGGGCAAAGGGCGTCAACGCCTCCATCGTCCTGTGGAAACACGCTTTCCGGAACGCGATTCTGGCGCCGCTGACCTTTTCATCGTTGATCTTAGCGGGATTCATCACCGGAGCGATCGTGACGGAAACGGTGTTCTCCTGGCCCGGCTTGGGCCGCCTCGCGTTCACGGCGGTTGACGACAACGACTTCCCGTTGATGGTCGGGCTCGTATTGGTGTTCACCGCGATGTTTCTTGTGGTTAATTTGATCACGGACCTACTCTATGCATACGTCGACCCTCGCATCCGGTACGGTTAGGTAAACGATGGCAGACGCAACTCTCACCGCAAGAAGACCCAAGTCTCTGCTGCCTTCGTGGCAGACGATAAGCTATGTGCTGCGGCGCTGGCCGGTGATCCCCTTGTTCATCCTCGCCGTTCTGCTATTCGTCGGTATCTTCGCGCCGTTGATTTCTCCCTACAACCCTCTGGAGATCGACTTGGAGGCGAGGAACACGCCGCCCTTCTGGGTTTCCCCAGAATTGACTTCCGTCACTGTAATGCAGCGGGTGGACAAGTTGAGCGCGGAGGCCCGATTCCAGATCACTCTAAGGGACGTCCAAAAGGAGTTCCCCGATAGACAGTGGGCGGTAGGCGACACCGTTGCAATCGAATCAAAACCCGGCGGGACGACGAATCACCTGCTGGGCACCGATCAGACCGGGCGGGACACTCTAAGCCGGATAATCCACGGCGCCAGGGTTTCCCTTCTGGTGACTGCGGTATCGCTCTCCAGCGGCCTTGTGGTCGGGACCGTTCTGGGTCTCGTGGCGGGATACGCCGACCAGATTTTTCCCAAGTACGGTAACCATATCGACGAAGGCATCATGCGGGTGGTGGAGATCACCTATGCGGTGCCCACTATCCTGATCGCACTGGTCATCGTGATCGTGTTCGGGCAAAGCTTCGTCGTCCTGTTAGGACTGTTGGCTTTCGTAGCCTGGAACGCATTCCCACGTAACGTGCGGGCGGAAGTGCTGTCCCTAAAGACGTCGGACTACGTTGCCCTGGCCAAAGTGGCGGGCGCGGGCCCGCTGCGGATCATGTTCGTGCACATCTTCCCCGGCGTAACCAATACGATCCTGGTTATCGCAACGCTACGGGTCGGACAACTCATCCTCACTGAAGCGATCCTGAGCTTCCTGGGCGCGGGCATTCCGCCTCCGAAGCCAGCCTGGGGCGCAATGGTAGCCGACGGCCGGGAATACCTGGCCGACGCTTGGTGGATCGCCCTGTTCCCCGGCGTCTGCATCTTCCTGGTGGTGATGGCCCTCAACTTCCTGGGCGACTGGATGCGCGACCGCTTCGACCCCAGGCTAAGGCAACTAGAGTAGTTCGAGTTGCCGGTGGCCAGTGGTTAATAACGAGTGGCCAGGTAGACCGGACCGAAAACTGGCCACTGGCACAAAATGAGAGGTTAGGATACATGGCCGCTACCGAAACACAGGACGACGTGGTCCTTTCAGTAAAGGATTTGCGGACCTACTTCCGCACCCGCTGGGGCGAGGTCAAGGCCGTCGACGGAGTTAACTTCGATCTGAGAAAGGGCGAGACTCTGGGCATCGTCGGCGAGTCCGGCTGCGGCAAGTCGGTGACCATGCTCTCCCTGATGCGGTTGATACCCATACCGCCTGGGCGCATCGTGGACGGTTCGATCACTCTGGACGGTGAGGACCTGCTGCAGTTGTCGGAAGACGATATGAGCAAGGTCCGCGGCAGTAAGATTGGACTCATCATTCAGGACCCCATGACGTCTCTGAACCCGGTGTTCACCATCGGCAATCAGGTCACCGAGGCCATCCGCATCCACCAAGACATTCCCCGGCAAAGCGTTATGGACCGGGCCTTGGACGTGCTGCGGAAGGTCAACATCCCTGCCGCCGAGTCCAGGGTAAGGGACTACCCCCACCAGATGAGCGGCGGTATGCGCCAGCGCGTGGTGGGGGCAATAGGCATCTCGTGCCAGCCCATGGTCCTGATCGCCGACGAGCCGACGACCTCCCTGGATGTCACCATTCAGGCGCAGTACCTCAAGCTGCTGAAGGACATTCAGCAGGAATCCGAGCTCTCCTTGATTTTCATCACCCACGACTTCGGGATCGTGGCCAAGATGTGCGACCGGGTGGCCGTCATGTATGCGGGCAGAATCGTGGAGATGGGCAGCGTCCGTGACATCTTCAACAACGCTTCCCACCCTTACACCGAAGCCCTGCTGGCTTCGGTGCCCAAAATGGAGGAGGACGTGGAACGGCTCTACGCCATCGAAGGCCAGCCTCCCACACTCCATAACCTGCCCGCCGGTTGCTCTTTCGCGCCCCGCTGTCCTTACGTCATGGACAAATGCCGGCAGGAGTACCCACCCGAGTTCCCCGTAGCCGAGGGCCACTACTCCGCATGTTGGAGACTAGAAGAATGACCATGACGAGCCCAGCCGCAAGCACACCTAGCGCCGGTACCGGACAGGTGCTGCTTGAGGCGCGCAATCTAAAGAAGTATTTCCCGGTTACCCGCGGGATCCTCTTGTCCAGAGTCACCGGCCATATCAAAGCCGTGGACGGCGTCTCCTTCCAACTCCACGAAGGGGAGACCCTCGGCATCGTGGGTGAGTCCGGCTGCGGTAAGACCACCACGGCCAAGATGCTCCTGATGCTGGAACGCCCCACCGAAGGCACCATCCTCTTCAAGGGCGATGACATCTACGGCGGCAACGAGTCAAAGCGCAAGGAGTACCGCAGTTCCGTGCAAGCGGTGTTCCAGGACCCCTGGAGTTCGCTCAACCCTCGGATGCGGGTCAAAGACCTTGTCGCCGAGCCCATGGTGATCAACTGGCAGCTCTCCCGCAGCGAAATTCAGCAGAGGGTGATGGAACTGCTGAACAACGTGGGGCTGAACGACTATCACTCCAACCTCTACCCACACGAGTTCAGTGGAGGCCAAAGACAGAGGTTGGCCGTGGCAAGGGCGCTCTCGCTGAACCCCGAAGTTATCGTGCTGGACGAGCCGGTGTCGGCTCTCGACGTATCGATCCGCGCCCAGATCATGAACCTGCTGAAGGACCTGCAGTCTGAGCTCGGCCTCAGCTACATTCTGATTGCTCATCACCTGGCAACCGTGCGTTACATGTGCCACTGGGTTGCCGTCATGTACCTGGGCCAGATCGTGGAATTGGCTCCGGTTAAGGAGCTTTTCGAGAACCCGCTTCACCCATACACCAAAGCGCTCATGTCTGCGGCGCTGCCGTCTCACCCCGACACTCTTCAGGAAGAGATAATCCTGACGGGCGAAGTCCCTTCGCCCTTGAACCCCCCGCCGGGATGCCACTTCCATCCCCGGTGCCCAATGGTCATGGACCACTGCTCGGTGGAAATTCCGGATGTCAAGGAAGTGACCCCAGGACATTTCGTGTCCTGCCACCTCTACTGATACCCGCACCCAACTACCCTCAAGCCCTCGAGTCGAACGGCCCCAAGTCAGGGGCCGTTCCCATTTCCGGAATGGGACCACGCGAGTCCCAGAGCCCGGCAACGGCAGTGTCCGGCCAGGCCGGTCCCGGCGGTTGTGTTTGCCTGGTGTGGATGGTAATCTGCCCAAGAAGTAACCCCGTACAACACCCACAAGACCAGCAACAGGGGTGAACTAAATGACCTCCACCGTGCAATTCGACACGACCGTCACTTACGACAACGCGGGAGTTGCGGTTAACATAAGCCTGGCGTCTCCATCCGCTGGCCAGCCGGCGGAATTCCGCCTTTCCGTCGACGATCTGGCAACCGGAGGGGCTGTGACCTTCTCCCATGAGGCCTGTCCGGCGGTCCACGACTTCACAAGAGGCTACACGCGCTGGCTGGGGACCAAGGGAATTCGCGCTTCCCGAGGCGCCCAGGAGATCACAGGCCAGACGGGCGCGGACGTCTCCGCTTCACATCTCCTCACCGTGCTTCAAGAAGCGGTGGACATGGTGGAACAGAAATTCGCCAGCTACAAGGGTACCTTGATTGGCTCCGAGGACTACTCCGACATCGTCTATGAAAAGCGGGACGGCGTCGCGTGGATGATGATTAACCGCCCCGAGACCTACAACGCCAAGCGGGGAATCACCATGAACGAGATGGCCGACGCGCTGCTCGACGCGGCCCAGGACAATTCGGTCCGGGCCGTCGTGATTTCCGGTTCCGGGCCTAATGGTTTCTGCACCGGCAACGACCAGAGCTACGACCCGGAGACCGAACGTGTGGACTATCGAGGCACAGCGTCGGTGAGCTATGGCCAGGTCATCCAACAGATGCCTCAGCCGGTCATCGCCGCGGTAGACGGCTTTGCCATTGGTTCCGGCAACATTCTGGCCTACGAGTGTGATTTCACCATCGCCACCACCAGATCGAGGTTCGGCCAGACCGGGCCCAGGGTTGGCAGTCCCGCCGCAGGTCACGGCGTCGCGTCCCTCGCTGCCCGCGTCGGGCAGAAGAGGGCGCGGGAAATCTGGATGCTCTGCCGTCAGTATACCGCCGAAGAAGCCTACAACATGGGCCTGGTCAACTCTGTGGTGCGTCCGGACCAACTCTGGGCCGAGGTGGACCGGTGGTTGGCTGACCTGAACCGGGTCAGTCCCGTGATTCTGCAGATGCAGAAGATCTCCTACAACCAGCACGACCATTTCATCGTTCCCGGCCAAAGCCCCGTCCAAGAGCATATCCCAGACTACGTTGCGTCGGAGGAATGCCGGGAACGGCGGCTCGCATTCATCGAAAGGCGCCCCATTGACCAATCCAAGAACCTTCCCTACATACCTATCCCGATCAGTTAAACGGGACCAACCGTCTCCGGACCAAGGAGGTAGGACCGATGACCCAACCCCAGATAAACGTCGGACCCCGTCCCCTTGATGGGATCAGAGTCCTCGATCTCACCTGGGTCAGAGCGGGCCCATGGGCTACGCGCTTGCTGGGAGCCCTCGGGGCTGACGTAATCAAGGTCGAATGGCCGCTGAACGAGAGGGGCCGGTCCAGCGGCGCTTCACCCCCTGGAGTGGAGGTCAACCTGAATTCGTCGGCCAACTTCAACGACACCAACTGCAACAAGCGCAGCATGGTCGTAAACGTCAGAAGCGACCGCGGGCTGGACATGGTAAAACGGCTCGTGACCGTCTCGGACGTGATTGTCGAGAACTTCAGCGCCAGCGTCCTGCGGCGGTGGGGCCTCGGCTACGACGAGCTACGCAAGCTCAAGCCGGACATCGTCTACCTGTCCCAGTCCGGCTTCGGTCATACCGGGCGTCAGAGCCACTACCTAACTGCCGGACCCATCGCCCAGGCATTCTCCGGCATGACCTACCTGTCTGGGATTCCAGATGCGCCTCCAGCCGGGTGGGGTTGGTCCTACCTGGACGACACTGGCGGGATGTACATCGCCTTCTCCATCCTTACCTCCCTATACCGGCGCAACATGACTGGGAAGGGACAACACGTCGACCTATCCCAGATGATAATCGGCGCAACCTTGAACGGTTCCGCCATGCTGGACGCGACGGTCAACGGCCGCCCTTCCCGCAGGGAGGGCTATCCACCAGGGAACAGGGCCCATTGGCCCGGAACGCCCCTCACCCATAATTACCGAGGCCCAACGGTCGCGCCTCACAATGGGTACCGAACCAAGGGCGGCGGATACAACGATTGGTGCGCCATCGCGTGCCTCAACGACCAGGAATGGGGCCGGTTGGCCGAGGTGATGGGCTCTCCGGATTGGGCGGCGTCACCTAAATTCGCCACCATTTCATCCAGGCTGGAACACCAGGAAGAGCTGGACCGAAACATAGAGGGATGGACCCTAACCCAGGAAAAGTACGAGCTAATGGAAAAATGCCAGGCTGCGGGTGTCCGGGCCATGCCTGTGCAGAGCTCGGAGAACAGGGTCGAACACGACCCCCAATTGCGTCACCGGGACATGTACCTGGAGATGGACCACCCAGTGCTGGGTAGACGGAGATTCCAAAACGCGCCATTCAAGTTGTCGGAAACCCCGGCGGCCAATATACGGTGCGCCCCCCTAATGGGAGAACACAACCAGGAGATCGTCGAAGGGTTGCTGGGGATTAGCCACGAGGAGTTCGTGGCGGGCTACGATGACTTCTCCTTCTGGCCTGAGTCTCTGACACGCTACCCCTACATGGACGAGATGATCGCCGCCAGCTACCAGCCCAACGGAGGCCGTTCGGGCGGCGTCTTGACCCAGCAGAGTACCGCCCCCGCCGGGAAGGGGAATTTAGAAGGGGACGGCTCCGATTCTCCCGCCCCCTTGTCCGGCCTCCGAGTGCTGGAGGTTTCCGGTCAGGAGGCGCAGTTCTGCGGCAAGCTGCTCGCCGACCTTGGAGCCGACGTCGTCAAGATCGAGCCCCCCGGAGGTGAGGCGTCCCGCGCCATTGGTCCTTTCATGGACGATGTGCCCAACCGCGAGCGCAGCCTCTCGTTTTGGCATTACAACACTTCCAAGCGCGGGATCACGCTCAACCTTGAGTCTGCGGACGCCCAGGGGATCTTCAGGCGGCTGGCGGCCAACTCAGATGTGATATTGGAGTCCCTGCCGGCGGGATACCTGCCGTCTCTGGGACTGGGCTACGAACAACTCAAGGAAGGGAACCCGGGGCTTGTCATGTGCTCCCTGACGCCCTTTGGCCAAACGGGGCCGTGGAAGGACTTCCTGACCACGGACCTGGTGCACATGGCCGCTGGAGGGCAGATGGGCTGCTGCGGCTACGACGAGATTGACGTCCCAGGAGAGGTCCCCATCGCGCCCGGCGGTGGAAACGCCTGGCACATGGGAAGCCACTACGCCTACATGGCCATCATGGCGGCCCTCTTCTACCGCACCAACACCGGAAAGGGCCAATACATCGACTCCTCGATTCACGACGCCTGCGCCCTCACCACAGAGATGCACATCAACACCTATATCTACACTGGAAACGTCGTCAAGCGGCAGACCGGCCGTCACGCCGCGGCGGCGCCAGGAGACCCGTCACAGCTACTCTGCGGCGACGGCAAGTACGTCAACGCCGCGGCCACCCGCCTCACCCCCCGTCAGCTCCGCACTATGGCCGAGTGGATGGACAGTCACGGACTGGCGGAGGACCTGTTGGACGAGCGTTACATGGACGCCGCTTATATCAACGAACACCGCACCTACATCAACGACCTGGTCATCAACTTCGTGGCCACCCTCTCCCAGGAAGAAGTGGCCCACGGAGGCCAGGAACGGGGCTTCAATTGGGGCGCGGTGCGCACGCCAGACGAGCTGGTCGAAGATGGTCACATGAACGACCGGGGATTCTGGGTGGATGTACATCACCCAGAATTGGCCCGCAGCTTCAAGTACCCCGGAGCCGCCGGAATATACAACGGCTCTCCCTGGAGGATTTCCCGGCGCGCGCCCCTGATCGGAGAACACAACGAAGAGGTCTACTGCGGGGAATTGGGTCTCTCACCCCAGGAGTTGGGTTACCTGGTCGAAAGCGGCGTGCTGTGACGATAGACGGCTCCCTGGTTTCCGAAGAACCAACCCGGCCGCCGAGGGCAATTCCAGGGATGTCCGAGCCCACACCGCCAAATTGACCGGCGGTTTGCCGGTAACTATAATGAGGGCGCGACAGGCCCTCGGGATGGAAATCGCAGGCTGCGGTTCGCCGCGCACAGCGCCCATCAACTAGACCACAGGAGATGCAATATATGGTTCAACAACAGGCTGCACTTTTGAAACCGGAGACCATGGTTGAAGAGTTCCAGAAGAATGGCGTGACCCACGTCGTGACGATCCCGGACAGTGAAACCAACTATCTGTATGAGCTCATGAAGGACCAGGACTGGCTGGACATAGTCCCGGCGTCGCGTGAAGGCGAGACCTTCGCGATTGCCCTGGGTCTGCTGGTCGGCGGGAAGACCCCGGTCGTCCTGATCCAGAACACCGGGATGATGGAATCGGGTGACTCCATTCGAGGCATGGCCCTCGACTCCGGTTTCCCCCTTGTAATGGTAGTAGGATATCGGGGCTGGACCCGGCGCGGCGTGATCAGCGACTCAGCCGCGAAATACACCGAGCCTTTCCTCAACGCCATGGGTGTCAACTATTACTTGGTGGAGCATGACGAAGACGCTCCACGTATCTCCATCGCCTTTCAGGAAGCCCAGAAGAATAAGGGTCCGGTGGCGGTCTTGATCGGGGACGAATACCACGGCTTCAATCGTTAGTTGATCCTTAGTTGACCGTTTGTTGACCAGAAAAGGACAACACGAGACACCGATAATCCCATAATCAAGCAACTATATTTTACTGGAGGTAGCTGGTGTTTAACGCGGAGGATATGTTCAAGGCCTTTGAGCCATACCGCGATAAGTCAATTGTTATCGCAACTGGTACGTCCGGACGCCATTGGCGGGACGTTAGCCAGAACGAAGCTCGTGACCTGTCCATGGGCGGCGCAATGGGGCAGACCACTTCGGCAGCCCTCGGCCTAGCCCTGGCCCAGCCCGATGAGAAAGTCGTGCTCTTCGACTCCGAAGGCGCTCTACTCATGAACATGGGCATTATCGCGACGATAGCCGGTAAGCAGCCCCAAAATTTCTACCACTTCCTGATGGACAATGAGTGCTACGCCACCACCGGTGGTCAGCCAGTGCCCAACGCCCAGGATATTAACTACGCAGGCATGGCAAAGGAAGCCGGCTACGTGGCAGCTTACTCCTTTGACAACTTGGAAGACTTTACCAACAACGTCGCGAAGATCATGAGCGAGGCTGGACCCGTGTTCATCGCCATGAAGGTCGTGCCAGAGGTCGAAAACGAGCCCATCGGTATGCGCCAGCGCGTCCCGACCCGAGGCAGGGCTGAGACGATCAACACCTTGCGAAAAGAGTTGGGCTTGGACTAATTCGTCTCAAGCCACCCCCGCATGGGGCGTCGTCCCGAGACGCTCATACCCGACGCATTACAAGCCTCCGAAGGCATATTCGGAGGCTTGTTCGTGTCTTGTGAATCCAATATCCGGTGGCGCGGAAAGCATCAGTTCGGGTCTCGTATTTTGTAATACATTTTGGGTTCCGTACCGTTCAGCACGCTCTTGATCCTGGGAGCGTGGCGTACGAGGACCAAGGCGGTGATGAAATAGCTCGGGACCAACGCGTCCGGAAAGAAGAAATAAGCCGCAATCGGGAGCGCCGCCGTGGCCACAATCTGCCCCACGACCAGAATCCGAGTGGCGGCCACGCCCGCCAGGTAAGCGAGGCACCACACGCCGACGATGGGAGGAGCCAAGTAGAACCCTAACACGGCGGCGCAGGCCAACCCCTTGCCCCCTTTGAACTTTAGGTAAACGGAATAATTGTGCCCCAGCACGGCGGCGATTCCGCCCACAGAGCCGCCGATTTGCTCGCTCAGTCCGGCAGCCTTGGACAAAAACACACCCAGCGCAATCGCCGCTGCGGACTTGACCATGTCGCCCAACAGGGCCGCCGCCGTAAGTTTCTTCGAGTTGGTCGCCCGGTGTACGTTTAGTGTGCCAACGTTGCCGGAACCCAAATCGAGCACGTTCTTGTTGGCGAACCGCTTGACCAGCACGTAGGCTGTTGGAAATGCGCCGAGTAAGTATCCCACGACTGCGATCGCGCACCAGACGCCGTAATCAACTGGCACCGTAGACCTCCAAAGCAGTTCCGGCTGCCCAAATAGCGGACACCATCTTGGGACCTGTACCGCAGGCTGTCAATCAGTCGCCAGCCCAGACGCAGGGTCTTTCGATCGTTAGCCGTACTGGACATTCCCGTCAATCCCCACAGCCCCGTCAGCCCCCACAGCCCCGGTCTTTCCTCGCAGCCACCGTCTTTCCCGCGAAGGGAGACCTTTGAATAATTCCCTCTCCCTCCGGGAGAGGGTAAGGGTGAGGGCGTCCTCCGTATCTGGGCACACTCTGGATTCTCGCTTTCGCGGGAGTCGCGGAAGGTTACGCAAAGGTCTCCGAAAGCGGGAATCCAGAGATGTTCAGCGCCAAGACCAAAACCTCGTGCAGGAACTCATGATTCCCGGCTCAAGGCTGGAAGAACCAACACCACAGCATGGCGAAGGGCCGCGGTCCGCTGGCCAACTGTGACCATAGAACGGCCCTGGGTCCTGCTGTCATCCCGCGCCAGACACCGCCAAGGAGGTGATGCTAGAATTGGGTGAGCCGGTGTCTCGCCGGCCGCTGTCCAAAAAGCGCAGACCGGTCCTCCAATCCAAGTCTCTCGAATCATTCGTATACAGGGACGTGCTAAACATCCGAACATCCAACGCAACCAATGGCCCATCGGCGAAGGCGGCCATAGGGGCAGGACCCGGATTGAGATTCCGCGTCTGGCCTGTGCTCGCACTTGCTATATTGCTCCCGTTGATCGCGGCGTGTTTCGAGGCTGCCCCTCGTCGCGGCAGCATTCTTCCCACCGCTCTCCCGGCCACAACGCCGATCGCAATTACTCTGGCTCCGACGGACACGCCTATTCCCACCGACACTCCAGACCCATCTCCAACATCTGCCCCTACGCCGTTCCCTACGCCCACACCCACACCGTCGCCAACATCGACGCCCACGCCTGTACCATCGCCAACCCCGCGCCCAACACCAACACCGACACCAACACCGACCCCTACGCCCACTCCTGACCCACCCACAAATCCCATCCCTGGGCCTGGGGTGCTACTGAGAGTCTGGCATCCGGTCACTGGGTCCGAAGTCCCCAGCGACGCCGTGGTCGTGGTGGGGCTTACGGATGAGGACGCCACGGTCACAATCAACGGCCGGATTGTAGGCGTCGACCGAGATGGCAGGTTTCAGGCTGAGGCATTCCTATCCCCCGGACCCAACATCATCCGCGTCGTGGCTATCGGCAGAAATGGCAACCAGGCATCCTCCGAGCTTACCGTCACCAGCCTCGCGTTGCCTCCGCAGCCTTTCGTGTTGCTGGTTACCGAGCCTGGGGACCAGAGCGTTACCCAGGACCCAGCCGTGCGGCTGGCTGGCAGGACGACCCCCAACGCCGAGGTGATGGTCAATGGGGTCCAGATATCCGTGGACTCGTTGCTGGGGATCTTCGAAACCAAGGTCGCCCTGGTGACCGGCCCCAATATAATCAGTGTCACGGCCACTGTCCCGGACGAAGGGGTGCTCAGCAAGGTGATTGCCGTTATCCGCAGGCCCGCCGCGCTCCAGTAATCCGCGTCGCGTATACTTCTGCTCAGATTGGAGGTGAGTGAAGTGCCTAAACCAAAAGTTTACTTCCGCCCTGGTTGATTCACCTGTGGCAGAACGAAGGATTTCCTTTCGTCACGCAACATAGAGTTCGACGACGGAGACGTGGAACATGACCCCGCTTCCATGCAAGAATTGATGGACCGGGGCCTGAAAGTCGTGCCCGTCACCATCTGGGGTGACGATGTCGTGATCGGATTCAACGCCAAGGAACTGGCCCGGCTGTTTGATCTGAGCGGCGAGGCACCGGTTGCGACACCGGCGGTGATGCTCGAAAAATATGAAACGGTGTTGGTGGCCGCCTGCCGGGCCGTGCGTCAGCTCCCGCCAAGCTTCCTTGAATGGGAGTCTCCGGAACGGACGCGCAACCTTCAGACGTTCACTTTCCACATCATGGACCGGCCCGACAGGGCGCTCAACGCCTACCAGCCCGGGATGTATTCCAGCGAAGACCGGGGCCGCGATGTAAAAGTCGTGCTGGGCGACGTCGGATTCGAGGAAATCGCCCGCTACGGTGAGGATGTGCTTCGCAGGGTCAAGGCGGCCCTCGCCGGGGAGACCGAATTCATCCTCGACAAGGTGTTGGACTCCTACATGGGCAACAAGACCGCCCAAGAGCTGATCGACTTGGCCCTAGGCCACTCGGTGCATCACCTAAAACAGCTCTATGAGTACATGTCCATTGGAGGCATTACGCCGCGGGACCCCTTGGGCGAAGCCGACTTCGATGGGGTGGCCGTCCCCACGGAGCTGTTCTAAGGACTCCCAGCCCTCACGCCTGGTCCAATCGAATCGCCCAGGGCTTGAGGATTCCGTAAAGGAAGTCGTTGACCGGGGTCGGGACACCGAGTTCCCTGGCCATGCGCACCAGCGCCCCGGTCAACCCTTCAAGCTCCACCGGCCGTCCCTCCGTGAAATCCTTGGCTAGGGACGCTCTCCCCTCTGCGGGGAATCCGTCCAAAGAGGTCATCGCCCATTCCAGGGAATCTTCCATGATGGGGGCTCCCCTGGCCTTCCCTACTTCCAGCGCTTCCGCTATCGCCGCGCGAATAAGTTCCCTAGTCTCAGGGACCGTCCGCATCTCAGCGTAGACCGTGTTGCTGGCCGCGTTCACCGCTGCTGAACCGGCGATATACGCAAACTTCTTCCAGAGCATCCCGGGCATGTTTTCGTGCAACTCCACCCGCCAGTTGGCGTCCTGGAAGACTTGCAGCAGTTTCTGGCCTCTTTCGCTGATTCCCGGCTGCATCTCGCCAAACCCGGCCAGTCCGGGGCCTCCCTGGGTTACTACTCCCGGGCTCGCGATGCGTCCCTCCATGTAGGCGGACCCTATCATCACGCGGGATTCTCCGAAGGCTCCGGCAAGCTGGTCGCCGTTGTCGATACCGTTCTGCAGGGTAAGAATTGTAGTGTCAGGACCGACCACCGGCCTGACGGCGTCGATCGCCGAGGCATTGTGGTACATCTTGACCGTGAACAACACCAGGTCTTGCTCTCCGACTCCCGAAGCATCTTCAACAGCGTTGCCCGCAACGGTGAATTCGCCGTGGTTGACGCTCTCAACCCGCAGTCCCGACCCTCGAATCGCTTGAAGGTGTGCGCCCCGGGCGATGAAGGTCACGTCATGTCCAGCGCGGCCAAGCAGCCCGCCGAAGTAACCGCCGACGCCGCCGGCTCCCATTACCGTCACTTTCATCGAAAACTCTCCTTACGAGTCACGGATGTACGCGCAATGACCAGGTACGAGTGAGTCACCTTCCAGCACGGCACCCGGCTAAGCGTACTGCTCTCTCAGGTCGCGTTTCATCACTTTGCCCATCACGTTGCGGGGAAGCTCGTCGATAAACACCACAGAACGCGGGCGCTTGAACCCCGCCAGATGCTCGTGGCAGAACTGGATTAATTCGTCCTCAGTCACCGCCCCGCCGCCGCTGACCACCACGGCGCGTACCTCTTCCCCCCATTCGATATCGGGGACCCCGATTACGGCCGCGTCGTCCACGTTGGGGTGGGACCTTAGTACCTGCTCGACCTCTTCCGGTGACACCATCTCTCCGCCGCGCTTGATGAAATCCTTGGCGCGGCCTGAGAGGAAGATGTAACCATCTTCATCTTGATAGCCCAGGTCACCAGTGTAGACCCAGCCGGAGCGTAGGGCGTCCCGGGTTGCATCTTCCTGTTGCCAGTAGCCCCGCATCATCCGGGAACCCCGTGCCACGATCTCGCCGACCTCGCCCAACTCTACCGGATTGCCAGCGTCGTCCACAATTTGGACTTCCACATCCTCCAACGGCTTGCCAATAGAACTCAGCCTCTTTAGCTTCTTTTCCACCTCTTCGTCGTCTCCGTCCAAGACGTGGTCTTCCGGCGGCAACATCGTAATGGTGGAGGCGGTCTCGGTCTGGCCGAAGGCGTTGATGAACCGGGCAGTCGGGAATCTCTGGATCGCCTGCTTGATCACGTCCACGGGCATGGGGGCCGCTCCGTAGGTAATGACGTCCAGTGAAGTAAGATCGAATTCTCCGAATCGTGGGTGCTCTATCACCTGCTTGAGCATCGTCGGCACCAGCATTGCCCGGTTGGCTTGGCGCTTCTGGACCAACTCCATCCAGTCCACGGAGTCGAACTGCCTCATCACCGCAAGTGTGCGTCCGCCGTAGACGGCGGCCAGCGCCGCTTGAAGCCCGGCAATGTGGTAAAGAGGCACGGTCAAAAGGTTGGTCTCTTCCTCTTCCGGGTCCGCCGGAGTGACCGTGGCCAGCAGGTAACTGGCGAAACTGTCGTGGGTGAGCATGACGCCCTTGGGCACCCCGGTGGTGCCCGCCGTAAACATAATCACCGTTGTGTCTTCGTCACCGGCTTCAGGGAAGTTCAATTGGTCCGGAATCCCGTCCGCAACCAGGTCCCGGTAGCTGGTGTGTCCGCCGGTGGCCTCGCCGTCCAGCACCACCACCCGGTCCGCGGCCAAATCGCCTTCTATGGGAACTAGTGGCAGATACCGCTCTCCGATGAACAGCATGGACGGTTGGGCGATGCGAAGCATCTGGTCCAGTTCTTCCGACCTGGCCCTGAAATTGATCGGCACGTAAATGGCGTCTAGCTGGGCCGCCGCGAAGTAAAGCTCGATATTTTGCGGAGTGTTTACCTGCATGATGGCGAGCCGGTCACCGCTGCCCACGCCCAGCCCCGCCATGGCGTTGGCCAGGGCGTTAACCCGCTCTTGTAGCTCGGCGTAGGTAATTTCATGGTCGTCGAAGTGAATCGCGACCCGGTCGGGAACAATTGCGCCAGCAATCATCAGGAATTCGGTGGTGTTCATAGGGCAACTCCCGTGGCGGCAAGTCTGGTTTCCAACTCCAGGGCGGCTTGGAGAGGCAGGTCCGCGCCGGCGGACAACGCCCGCTTGGCGGCGGCCATCACGGCGGGTTCCACGGCTGCCAGAACTCGCGCCGACTCCCACGCCGCGTCCAGCAAGGTTTCATCAGGAACGATGCGGGTCAACAGGCGGCATTTCAACGCTTCCCCGGCATCAAATCGCCGCCCGGTCAACAGTAGCTCGGAAGCGGCTCCCACCAGGGCGTTTCGGGGCAAAGTCTGGGTCCCTCCCGCCGCCGGAACCATCCCAAGCTGGGTCTCCGGCAAGGCAAAGATAGTCCCTTGACCAGCGACGCGCAAGTCGCCCAGCAGGCATATCTCGACGCCCGATCCGATACAGAAGCCATGGACCGCGATCACTATTGGCCTGGTCAAGTGAAGGAACTGTCCCCACACGTCCCGCTCCCACCGGACCCGCCGGGCCACCACTTGGGAAGGGGCGGTCCCAAACTCGGTCAGGTCTGCCCCGGCGCAGAAAGCGCGGCCTTCTCCCGTGATCAGCAGGCACCTGGCATCGGGGTCGGCTTCAACCGCGAACAACGCTTCGGAGAAATCGTCCCTCATCTGCATATTGTAGGCGTTGAGGACATTGGGACGGTTCAGGGAGATATGGGCGACACCGCCCTCCTTGGAGAAAAGGATAGTTTCGAAGGCGGACACGCCGGCTATCCCTGGGCTGACGCCCGGCGATAGAGCTCACCCATCTCGACTTCCGTGTAGCGGAGACCGATGTTCTCCAGATTATGGGCGTCGCTTACTTCGACTAGCATCAAATCGTGGTCTTCGGCGATCTTCCGCACCTGCGGCTTCCGGATATGCCAGTTATGGATGTAATTGTCGATCTCGATGGCGTGGATGTTTTCTTCGATCAGGATGTTTGGGGTGTAATAGCCCGGGTGACAGTAGATCCGGAAAACCCCGCCATCATCCAGGAATAATTCGCTGACTTGGTACTCGTCGAAGGGGTTTGAAGGCGGGCGTATCTCGATTTCCCATCCCGGAATAATGATCGCCTCTCCAGGGAAATGCCTCTCCACCAACTCCTTGAACTCATACGACCACTCCTTGTTGTGGTGGTCGGTTATGGCGATGCCATCAATCTTCATATCTTTGATTTGGGCCAATACCTTTTCCGCGATGGACAGAGATGGAGGCTGGAAGTTAAACGCCTCCCAGATGTGAGTATGCAGGTCGAGTTTGACTTTCAACGGTTTAAGCCACCTTCACTAATAGGTCAAATGCCGGCTCTTGATCACTGGCCCGTATAATTGGGGGGCCGCTTGTGCAGAAACGACTCGATCCCCTCCGCACGGTCGCCGGTGCTTTGCAAGACGACGTTCAGGTCCGCCTCCAACCTGAGTCCCTGCTCCAGGGTCAGGTCCAGCCCCTGGCTCAGGGCTTCCTTTGCGTAGCGGACCGCCACCGGCCCTCCGGATAAAATGGCATCGGCGAGGTCGCGGGTCTCGGCTTCCAGACGGCCGGGTCCCGCCACCCGGTTCACCAGCCCGATCTCAAGGGCTTGCGCGGAGTCGATTATCCTGGACGTAAGCAAAAGGTCTCGCGCCCAGGCCTGCCCAACCAAACGGGGCAACCGCTGGGTGGCCCCATCCGAGGGTAGCCTGCCGTGGGCCAGGTCTGAAATCCCAAACCGGGCGTGTTCAGACGCAACTCTAAGGTCTGCGGCAAGGGCAAGTTCCAACCCCTGGTCTATGGCGTCGCCATTTATAGCCACGATCACGGGCATGGGCAGAGACGCCACGGCGGCGGCGCATTGCATCGAGGTCAGCCATTGCATCCCAGCCGTCCCAGCGCTAAGCGATAGTCCCGCCGGAGCGGCTTCCCGCCCTACCGAAAACGCCGTCCCCGACCCTGTAAGGACGACCAGGTGCACCTGGTCGTCCAACGCGATCTCCCCGCATACCTCGCCCAGTTCGGCGGCCATCAACGCGTCGATGCGGTTCAAAACATCGGGCCGCGCAAGGGTGATCGTGGCCACCGGAGGGGTTATCCCTAGGGTCAAACAGCGGTATCGAATCGTAACAATCTCCGCTACGGATTCTGGCTAAATGTTAGGCTCAGCAAGGAGTCTTGACAAGGGTCTGTGCCTGACTTAACATGAATTGGCACTCGCAGGAATCGAGTGCTAACACGTGCGCGATAACGAATTCGTACGAAAACAACAGCATAGAGGAAGGAGGCAAAAGTGGCAAACTTCGTTCCGCTGGGCGAGCGGGTAGTGATTAAGCCCATCGAGCAAGAGCAGACCACCAAGGGCGGTATCTTTCTACCCGACACTGCCAAGGAGAAGCCTCAGGAAGGGGAGGTGGTCGCAGTTGGACCAGGGCGCGTCAGCGATGACGGCTCTCGGATTCCAATGGAACTATCAAGTGGCGATCGCGTCATTTACTCCAAGTTCGCCGGCACCGAATATAAGGACGGCGAGGATGAGTACCTGATCCTGAGGGAAAGCGATATCCTGGCCAAGATAGGCTAAATCAGGTGGCGGGCTCTGACCCGCCCCATCCAATCGAGGAGGTTTAGAAAGGATGCCCGCTAAACAGATGGCTTACTCGGAAGAGGCGCGAAAGCTGCTCCGGTCAGGTATCGATACACTGGCAGATTCTGTCAAGGTGACCCTGGGCCCCAAGGGACGCAACGTGGTTCTCGACAAGTCTTTTGGCCCCCCACAGGTCTGCAGCGATGGTGTCACCATCGCCAAGGAGATCGAGCTGCCGGATAAGTTCGAGAATATGGGCGCTCAGCTCCTGAAAGAAGCCGCGACCAAGACCAACGACGCCGCCGGTGATGGCACGACAACTTCCGTGGTTTTGGCCCAAGCTATCATCAACGACGGGTTCAAGAACGTCACCGCCGGTAGCAACCCGATGGCGATCAAGCGCGGTATCGAACGCGCAGTCGCTGCCGTCGTAGCAGAGATCGGCGGTATGTCAGAGCTCGTTGAAACCCGCGAGCGCATCGGCCAGGTGGCCAGCCTCTCAGCTCACGAAGAAGCGATCGGCGAGACCATCGCCGAGTCCATGGAGAAGGTGGGCAAGGACGGCGTCATCACCGTCGAGGAGTCCAAGGGTCTCACCGACGAGATCGAATACGTCGAAGGTATGCAGATCGACCGCGGCTACATCTCTCCCTACTTCATCACCAACGCTGACCGGATGGAGTCTGTGATTGAAGACGCCACCGTGGTTATCACCGACAAGAAGGTCTCCGCCGTCGCGGAGATGCTCCCCGCGTTGGAAAAGCTCCTGCAGGTTGGCCGCAAGAATGTCGTCATCATAGGTGAGGACGTCGACGGCGAGGCTCTGGCCACCCTGGTGGTCAACAAGCTTCGCGGCACCCTCAACATCCTGGGAGTCAAGGCTCCTGGATTCGGAGACCGCCGGAAGGCCATGCTGGAAGACATCGCCATCCTGACCGGTGGCACCGTCATCAGCGAGGAGACCGGACGGAAGCTGGACAGCGCGACCCTGGAGGACTTTGGGCAGGCCCGCCGGATCTCGGCCACCAAGGACGAGACCACCATCGTGGAGGGCCGCGGCTCCGAGGACCAGATCCAGGCCCGCATCAACCAGATTAAAGCCCAAATCGAAGACACCACTTCCGAGTTCGACCGCGAGAAGCTCCAGGAGCGGATGGCCAAGCTCTCCGGCGGCGTCGCCGTCATCAAAGTCGGCGCGGCCACCGAGATCGAGCTCAAGGAACGCAAGGCCCGGGTCGAGGACGCCCTTTCGGCCACCCGGTCCGCTGTGGAAGAGGGAATCGTCGCCGGCGGCGGCGTCGCCCTGGTCCGCGCACAGCGCGCCCTGGATGGTATCGTCGACATCCCAGCCGACGAGAAGGTTGGGGTGGACATCATCCGCCGCGCCCTGGAACAGCCCCTCAAGCTCATCGTCGAGAACGCTGGCTTTGAAGGCGCGGTAGTTCTGAACGAGGTCAAGCAACAGGCCGACGACTACGGCTACGACGCCGAGGTTGGCGAGTTCGGCCCGATGCTCGAGCGCGGAATCGTCGACCCAGCCAAGGTGACTCGCTCGGCCCTGCAAAACGCGGCCAGCGTGGCGAGCATGGTGCTGACTACCGAGTCGATGATCACCGAAATCCCCGACAAGAACCCCGCCGGCCCGGCTATGCCTCCGATGGACTACTAGCCGAGGCTACCCAGCATACCGGCCCTGGCAGCGACCGCCCCGAGACTCTTGGGGCGGTCGCTCTTTGACCGGCGGACCGCAACTCTCTGCCGGGGCCACATTCGTAGACCACCATGCCGGGGCTACTTGCCCCAAGGGTCGACCATACCACGGACACCTTTGATCCTCTCCCATGGGGAGCGGGGACTATCTCCGAAGGACTGAGTTCCAGCAAGTGAACAAAGCGGAGACCTTTAGCAAGGTATTTGAAAACCCCGAGGCCGCCCTCGAGGGCTTGTCCTCCGGGTCCACGGTCGTCATCGCGGGTTACACCGGCGTCGGTGTCCCCGAGAGTTTGATCAGAGCTATGATCAAAGCCCCGGTCCGGGAACTCACCTGCGTATGTCAGGGAGCGTGGCCTCATGGTCCTGAATCCGTGGACGTGGCAGACCTCGTGGCCGCCGGTAAGGTGCGGAAACTTATCACTCCCCTTGGCTTCAACCCCGCGCAACCCGGAGTGGTCAAGGAACTGTGGAAATCCGGCCAGCTAGAAATCGAGGCCGTTCCCCAGGGAGTCCTCGCCGAGTTGCTTCGCGCGGGCGGGGCTGGTCTTGGCGGAGTCTTCATCCCCGATGGGATGGCGACGAGGTTCCAGGACAACCGGGAAGTCCGCAGCTTCGATGGCCGGGACTATATCTTCTGGGAAGCCATCCGCGCCGACTTCGCCCTCTTGCGGGCCAGCGCCTCCGACACCGTCGGAAACCTGGTCTACCGCGGGTCCCAGCGTAACTGGAACCCGCCCATGGCGATGTCGGCCCGTATCTCCATTGCCGAAGTCGACCAGATATTCGAGCCGGGAGGCATCGATCCCGAGTTGGTCATCACGCCTGGCATATTCGTCAACCGAGTAGTGCAGACAGTCTAGCCACAATCCGACCGCAACTACCGTCTGCAACCACCGTCCGCAAGTATGGGAAAGACAATGCCCGGACCCGAGAGAATCGACGACCGCCGCATGGCCGCCAGAGCTGCTAGAGAGCTGGTGTCTGGAGATGTCGCCGCCATAGGCTCAGGTCTTCCGGCGCTGGTTCCGGGGCTGTTTCCCGCTGGTTCGGGCGTTACATTCGTTTCCGGGTCCGGGGCGGTGGGCTACCAGGCATTGGGTGGTGCGAACGCTCCCGGCGATAGCGCGGGAGTCTCAAGCCTGGTCGATTCTTCCGGGCAAAGCATCATGCTTGCACCCGGCGGATCGGTCCTCAGCACAGTTGACCTCGCGGGCATGACCAGAGCGGGTTACGTGGATACCGCGGTAATTGAACCGGCGCAGTTGGGAGCGAATGGGGCCTTTTATCACTGGACTAGCGCCTCCACCCCAGGGATTTCTGCGCCTTCGGACTCGGTTGATCTAGCCAGCGGCGCGCGTCGAGTCGTAGCCATCATGACCCACACCACCCCAGACGGCCAGCCCTCCATCGTTGCCGAATGCACTTTCCCGCCTGACGGGGTTATTCGTCGGGGAACCATCATCACAGACCTGGCGGTACTGAGCCTGGACCCGGACGGTCTGGTGATTACCGAAGTTGCCCCTGGATGGCGTGTTGACGACATAGTTGCCCTCACCGGAGCCCCCGTGCGCGTGGCCTCGGCGCTGAACGAGATGGTTTTTGACGTCCCGTCCTTTGAGCCGATTAACAAGGTCTACTCCAGCGGTCCCGAAGCGGTGGCAGACATGCCCGATGCCTCGACAGTGATGATAGACGGATTTGCCGGGCCCGGAGGGATGCCCCATTACCTGATGGTGGCGCTGCGCGATCACGGGGCGAAACAGCTCACGATGGTCAGCAACACCGCCGGCATTGCGAGGGTCATTGGGTTCGGCACTCCCCCTGGGCTTCAAGCCATCGACCATAGCATTCTGATCGAAAACCATCAGATCAAGAAGGCCATCGCCTCCTACCCGGTCTCACCTTCCCCCACGCGGCCCAGCGCCTTTGAGCTTGCCTGGCAACAGGGGGAAGTGGAGATAGAGGTCGTCCCCCAAGGCACTCTTGCGGAACGGATCCGGGCAGCGGGCGCGGGAGTCGCCGCCTTCTACACCCCCACTGGGGTTGGGACACTGTTGACTGAAGGCAAGGAGACCAGGGTTATCGGCGGGAAGGAATACACTCTGGAACCCGCCCTGCGAGCCGACTACTGTCTGATTCGCGGGTACAAGGCGGACACCCTGGGCAATGTCATATACAAGGGCACTTCTAGAAACTTTAACGCTGTGATGGCGCCAGCGGCCCGGACCACCATAATCGAAGTGGATGAGATAGTGCGTCCAGGAGAACTGGACCCGGAGGCCGTGGTAACCCCCGGGGTTTTCATCGACCGGGTTGTCCAACGCCCCGCCGATTTTTCGCCCTACGAGTAACGGCCCCGCGCATGGCCAAATCGCCACGCGGGAAGGACACGGATACCCATGCCTGATCCAGAAGAAAAACCTCGATTGGACCGGGAGATCATCGCAATGCGGGTGGCCAAAGAGTTACCCGACGGTAGCTACGTCAACCTGGGTATCGGCATCCCCACTTTGGTGTCGGCATTCCTCGCTCCTGGTCAGGTCGTCTTTTACCATAGCGAAAGCGGAGTGCTCAACTGCGGCCCCTTGGCCGAGGAAGGGGAGCAAGACGTCGACCTCATCAACGCCGGGGGGCAGTTCCTTCAGATGGTCCCTGGCATGTCCTTTTTCGGGTCCGCAGACGCCTTCGCAATGATCCGTGGCGGGCATGTCAACGTCACCGTCCTGGGCGCCCACCAAGTCTCAGCCAAGGGAGACCTGGCCAACTGGATGCTCCCCCAAAGGGGCGTCGGGAACGTAGGCGGCGCGATGGACCTAGCCGCGGGCGCGGACGACGTGATCGTCGCCATGGAACACACCGACCGCGAAAACCAGCCGAAGATCGTGGAACACTGCACGCTGCCATTGACCGGTAAAGGGTGCGTCTCCCTCATCGTGACCGATCTCGCGGTTGTGCGGTGTACCCAAAGCGGTCTAGTCCTCGAAGAGGTGGCCCCTGGCTGGACCGCGGAAGAGGTCCAGGAACTGACCGGAGCCAATCTCTCCCTTTCTCCGGACTTGAAGGAATACCAACTCTAACCTGTTCTCGTACAGACCGAGGGGATACCGTTATGAGTCCAGACACGTTAACAATTGCTAATGGCGTCGCCGTGTTGGTACTGGCGATTTCAGGAATCGCCCTGTGTTCGACCATCACGACAATCCTGATCAAACTCTATCCTTCTGTCCGCAGCATCGCGTCCAATCTGGATAAGACCACCGGATCGTCGGCGGTGACCGCCGAGAACGCGGCCGTGATCTCCACCGCCTTCGCAGCCAAGGCTGACGAGATGGCCGAAAACCTCGCAACCGCGGCGGAGAAGAGCCGGGAAACCATGGAGTCAACCGCCGAAACTACCAGTAACTTAGCAGCCGCCTCCGCGCTACTTGGGCCTGCCGGAGCCGTGGCGAGCGCGGCCAAGTCGGTCAAAACTGGGTTGGCGGACCTCATGACCGATGAGCAGAGACAAGAAACGATTTCTCAGGTGAAAGAGAAGTTGCACTCCCAGGATGTTACTGGCTTCGTGGAGCGGGTAACCGGAAGAGTAGGAAACTTTTTCCATATAAGGCGCGGGTGATAGCTCCGCCCGGATTAGTAACTGTACAAACTTGATGTGTCCTTCTTCCTCCCAGCCCGTCATTCCGGGCTTGACCCGGAATCCAGAAACCTCCCCAACCAGCAACAGTCACTATCATTGGCATTTCTGGATTCCCGCCTGCGGAGACCTTTGAATAATCCCCTCTCACGGAGGGAGAGGGCTAGGGTGAGGGCGTCCTCCGTATCTGGGCACACTCTGGATTCTCGCTTTCGCGGGAGTCGCGGAAGGTTACACAAAGGTCTCCGCAGGCGGGAATGGCTGGTTGCGGCTGAGGGACATCGTTTGAGAATCATCATGAAGATGATCGATGTGGGATTCACCCCATCTCGCCCCAGTCTGAACAGTTACTGATCCGGGTAACTGTTCAGACTGGGGCGAGATGGGGTTTGGAGAGGATGGATTGTAGGGCTTGGTAGGGGTTGCGTTCTTGCAGGCGCCAGGTACCGAACAAGGAAGCCAGGATGCTCTTGGTCTCGCTCCCCCGCTCCGAACGGGTACCGCCGCTGATCTTCCGGCTCACCACTGGCGGGCGCAGACTACGCTCTGCGGCGTTGTTGTCCGCGCTGGCCCGGGGCTCGGCGACGAAGGTGAATAGCTCCGGCAGGAAGCGTTCCACCCGCTGGCACAGCACCCTCATGGGCGCATCGCTGCCCAAGTAAGGCTTACAGATGAACCATAGCCACTGCTGGTAGCGTTGTTGCCACTCTACCCGCTGGGCCCGTTGCACCGTTTCGGGCAGGTTAGGATCAGGTTCGGGGTAGGCCTGAGCATGGTCGTACACCTCACGCACCGCGTGGGCCCACCTGGTAGGACCAGGTCTTGAGGGTGTTGCTCCTTCAGTTGGTGGATGTCACGCAACAGGTGGGTCCAGCACCTCTGGTGCGGTCCCTGGTACACGTTGTAGGCGCCGTAGAAGTCGCTGACCAACACCCCCTCGAACTCATCCCCCAACACCTCCTCCACCACCCTCTTGCTCCGGCCCGGCCGGTGGAGGAAGTAGCGCACCTTGGGAGTGCTGAAGCTCCAGAGGTAGCCATTACGGCCATCTTGACGCCAGCCCGTTTCGTCCCCGTACACCACCGGGCTGGCCCGAATCTCTTGGCGTAACCGGGTGTATTCTTCTTGGCCATGCTCCGCCGCCCCACGGACCAAAGCCACCAGTTCCCCCACGCTGAGCCGCAGGCCAAAGCGCCACTTCAGGTAGCGCTGAATCACCCTGAAAGGGAGCCGGTACTCCTCCCTCAGCATGCTTACTTCACTCTGCACCGAAACGCCGAACCGTTGGCGGCCCACGCTCAAGGCGCCCCAATCCGGTTCGTGCGCCCACCGCTTCCGGCACTTGGGGCAGGCGCGTTCGAGCACCACGTGTTCGGTTACCCGCGCCCGTACCCGGGGCAGGGTAATCACCTGGCGGCTTCCGCGCACCCTCCCGCCTATCAGAGGAACCTGGCAGTCGGGGCAACTGGCCGTGGCGTGTTCCACCCTGTGGGTGGGCTCCTCCCTAAGCCGGCCAAAGCCGTGGGGCCGCTTCCGCCGTTCTCCCTTGGAGCGGGCCGGCCGGTTGGCCTTGACCCAAGACGGCGGCTTCCGCCCCTTCCCGGCATCGGGTGGCGGCTTTTGTTGGCCTTCCAACTCGGCGATCCGGGCTTCTAGAACTTGGATATGACCAAAGAGCCGACCAACTAGCTCAATCAATTCCTCCCGGGAGAACCCGGCCAAATCCTCAGGCAAACTCATGCCTTCAGTTTACCCGCTTACCCGCGTAGTATCTTCTTCCATTCGTGGGCCCAACGCGGATTAAGCCCAGTCTGAACAGTTACCCGGATCACGCCGCGTTGACTTCCCTTTAACGGGGTGTTAAGCTATTGCGAATCCACACATAAAATTGTACTTTCGGGAGCTTGGGCAAGCCAGGCTGAGAGGGTGGCCGAAGATCGTCGCCGACCGTCCGTACCTGATCCGGGTAATGCCGGTGTAGGAAAGACGCAAGGGCTAATCGAAGACCGCCAGGCTCACTGGCGGTTCATTTATTCTCACCGGAATTGGAGACGTAGGGGCTATGTCAGGGGACGACCTAGTTATTGCCGGAAGAACTTTCAAGTCTCGCCTCATCCTGGGGACCGGCAGGTACCGCACCATGGAAGAAATGGTGGAAGCTGTCGAGGCCTCCGGTGTCGAGATGATTACCGTCGCCATCCGCCGCCTCGACCTGGACGACCCAACTCAGAAGACCCTGTTGGATTACATCGACTGGGACAAATACCAGATCTTGCCCAATACCGCCGGTTGCGCCACCGTCGAAGAAGCTGTTTTCGTCGCCAGGCTCGGCAGGGAAGTAGGCCAGACCGATCTGGTGAAACTGGAAGTGATCCCAGACCCCAAGTACCTCTTCCCCGACGGTGGGGCCACCCTGGAAGCGGCCAGGCAGTTGGTCGAGGAAGGCTTTGCCGTCTTGCCTTATATCCACGCCGACCCCGTGCTGGCCAAGAGGCTGGAAGACGTCGGTTGCGCCACGGTGATGCCCCTCGGCTCGGCCATCGGCTCCGGGCAGGGCATCCACACCATAGAAGAAGTAAAGATGATCATCGAGCAGGCCAACATCCCGGTCGTCGTCGACGCTGGGTTGGCCGTACCCTCCGACGCCTCTCAAGCCCTCGAGCTGGGCGCGGACGCGGTGCTGGTTAATACCGCCATCGCCCAGGCCGAGAATCCTGGACTAATGGCGGAGGCGTTCAAGCAGGGCGTGGAAGCCGGGCGCAAGGCATATCTGGCGGGCAGGATCGGAATCCGCCCTTACGCCGCCCCCAGCAGCCCCACAGCCGACGTGCCCCAGCCTGTCTCGGCTGGCAGCTAACCCCTGATGGCAATCTCCCTGCCGCAGCCCCTGCTCTGCCTGGTCACCGACCGGACGCTGGGGGGCCAAGCAACCATGGTGGACCGGATCGCCGCAGCCGTGGCCGGTGGCGTGGACATGGTCCAGATCCGGGAAAAGGACCTTCCCGGTGGTCTGCTGCTGGATTTGGCCCAGGAGATCCGCCGCGCCACAGGTGACGGCCCCCTTCTCATGGTAAACGAACGCGCCGACGTCGCCCTGGCCGCTGGCGCAGCCGGAGTCCAACTGGGGGAAGAGGGACTTCCAGTCTCGATTGCAAGAGAGATTCTTGGGCCCCGGCAGCTAGTTGGCAGGTCCGTCCACTCCGTGGAAGGGGCCGTGGAGGCCGCAAGTCAGGGCGCGGACCTGTTGGTCGTGGGCACTATGTTCGCCACCCGCTCCCACCCGGGCGCAGCCGCAATCGGGCCCGTATTGCTTAACCAGATTTCCCAACGCTGTAACACACCGATGATCGGTATCGGGGGAATCAACACCGCCAACCTGGGTGAGGTCTTGAAAGCCGGAGCCTGCGGAGTCGCGGTCATAAGCAGCATCCTGGCCGCTGACGACCCCGAAGAAGCGGCGAGAGAGTTGAAACAGGCCATGTTTGCGGAATGGACCGAGTCCTCGGCCTTCGCGCACGGGCAACCTTAAGGAGGCTCCCAAGCGGGATGATTAACTTGATGGTGAACGGCAAACCAAGGGAACTGGAAGCGGCCGTCAACCTGGCGAGCTTCCTCGACTCCCTTGGCGTCAACCTGCAGCACGTGGCAGTGGGGTACAACGGCGAGGTCATCAAGAAGGAACAATACCCCGAGGTGAATCTTGGAGAAGGGGATGTCCTGGAGATCGTCCGGCCCGTCGGAGGTGGTTAGACTCTTCCCGGGAGCCAGGTGTGGCGCCAACTCCCCGAGAGTTTGAATTGGCGGAACAGTCGGACCTGGATACCGACGCCCTGGACCGGCTCATGGTGCAAGTTGTCCGCGATAACCCGGAGCAGGTCGCCGGTTGGATTACAGGTAAGCCCGGTAGCTGGGGGTTCCTTGCCGGTCAGGGAGTCTTGTCCTGTCGGGAGAGCCTGGACCGCTCCCTTACCGAAGTCGAGCGGCGCCGGGTTTGGGACCGTCTCTGGTGGCTGTTGGAGCAGGTCAAGGCCAGTTTTACGCGCTGAGTGGCCCTCGTAGCTGGGGAGATTCCAGTACGTCCGGGTTGATCACCCTAACCGGCTCTCCGCTGGCGAAGGCTCGAATATTCTCCACCACTCCTCCGTAGAAAGCCCGGTACGACTCCTCAGTGACGTAACCCACGTGCGGCGTTATCAGCGTGTTTGACAGCGTCAGGAACGGGTGGTCCGCGGGCAGAGGCTCCACGTCGACGGTATCCAATCCGGCCCCGGCAATCCCGCCGCTCTGCAGAACGTCAATCAAAGCGTCCTCGTCAACGATGGGGCCCCGTGAGATATTCACCAAGTAGGCCGTTGGCTTCATCCGTGCCAGGTCCTCCGCGCCCACCAGTCCTCTTGTACGCTCGCTGAGCCGCACATGGACCGATAGCACGTCCGAGTCCCGGAACAACGTTTCTTTATCCACCAGCGTTGCGCCGCACTGGGCGGCCCGCTCAGCCGTAAGGTTCTGGCTCCAACCGATGACGTCCATGTCAAATGCGTTGCCGACTCGCGCCACCTTGGAACCGATGTTACCCAACCCCAGCAACCCCAGGGTCTTACCTTTCAACCCCATGCCGACGGTGGTCCCCCAGCTACCCTCGCGGGTACGTTGGTCCTCAAGGTGTATCTGCCGCGCCAGGCCGATAATCAGGCCCCAGGTCAACTCGGTAGGCCCCTCTCCCGCTCCGGGGGTTCCACTCACCGTTATCCCCATCTCGGTGGCAGCCGCCAGGTCGTAGGACGCGTTGCCTCCTCCAGTGGTGATCAGGAAACGCAGACTCGGCAGCCGGGCCAACAGGGACCGAGGGAATGCGGTGCGTTCCCGCATCCCCATCACCACGTCGAAGTCCTTCAGCCGCTCCGCCAGCGCGTCCTCATCCGCGAGATGGGTCCGGAAAAACTCCACCTCCGTACCAGAGGGAAGGGAGTCCCAGTCCGCGAAGTCGCGGGCAACACCCTGGTAGTCGTCAAGTACGGCAACCTTCACGTCGGACAGACCTCCAAGCCGGATAAATTGACCTGATTACTTGAACGCCGGCATGACCTCTTCAGTCAACAGCTTGAGGCTTCGCTTGACCGCTTCCGGCGGGAGAAGCCCGCCAGGGTTCAGTTCCGCGGTAAAGCCGGTCAGTCCAAGTGTCTCGACATAGCGGCCCAGTTTGTCGGTGACCGCTTCGGGGGTTCCGAAGATCACCTTGGTTTCCAGTATCTCCTCATAGCTCATGCTTGCCAGCCTTTGGATGCTGGCGCGCCTCATGGGCGAACGAACGGTGTTGGCTCCCGCCTCCTCACCCCCGAACTGCCGCCGGAAACGGGCGAAATAGGCCTCGATGGTCTCTCTGGGCTCGATCTGGATGTCTTCCTCGTTGGGGGAAATGTACATCGGAACGCGGATCGATATGTCGCCTCCCTCGCCGGGGTGCCCCGCTTCCTTCCACGCTTTCCGGTAGTCCTTCAGGTTGGTCTCCAGATCGTTTACGTCCATACCCCGCATGGAGAGGAAGATGGGGTAACCCAACCGTCCGACTCGCTCGAAGCTCTCCTCGGAGGTGGACGCCAACCGGATTGGCGGGTGAGGTTTCTGGTAAGGGGAAGGTGATAGGAGCGCGCCCTCGATATGGTTGAACTGACCGTGGTAGGAGAAGGTCTCTCCCTTCCAGGCCTGCATGATGATATCCAGGGCCTCCTGGAATCTTGCCGGGCTCTCCTCGTATGGTATCCCCATGATCTCGTAGGCCCGTTGGTTACCGCTGCGACCCACACCGAACTCGAAGCGCCCCTGGCTGATCTGGTCCACGGTCGCTGACTCTTCCGCGATACGCAGCGGACTGATAAGGGGCAACACCTGGACCGCCATGCCGACCCTGAGCCTCTTGGTGCGGGCAGCGATCGAACCTGCCACCACTATCGGAGCGGAGAGCACTGACCTATTGGGATTGAAATGGGACTCCCCCAGCCAGACGGTGTCCAAACCGGCGGCGTCGGCCATGTCGGCAAGGTCGAACGCCTCCTGGAAGACCTCGTTTTGGCTAAGTCCCCTGGTGCAATAGAAGTCCATGAATATTCCGAAGTCCATGTTGCCCTCCGGTCCGGATACGGATGATGGATCTTGGGCGCAGAAGACCGGAACCATACCAGTGGCTCCAGCGAGGAGGTATGGCCCCCGCGTTTGAAGTAAACCATAGCCTTGTGGCAGGGTCAAGAAATGTCCCCGCCGTCGCCTCGCTTCAAGGCTCCCTTAATTGTGATCCCCACTGGCCGCGAATTCCTGTACGGAGGACTTCTTAGATGTTTGCAAGGCCCTGGCGAACGACCCCTCACGGCTTGACCGGCAGGGTGCGGCGGATTACCCTAAACCCCTACGGGACCTCCGTTGGTGGACCCCAATCGGTTAATCCAGAGAGGGCCAAGATGGACTCCAAAGAATATGACGTCGTAATCATCGGCGGGGGGATCATCGGTCTCTCCACTGCCATGCAATTGAAAGAGAACAAGTTCCCGAATTGGAACATCGCGGTGGTGGAGAAAGACCCTGAACTGTCAACTCACCAGACCGGCCACAATAGCGGCGTCATCCACTCCGGCATCTATTACCGGCCCGACTCCCATAAGGCTAACTTCTGCGTCGCCGGCAAGGACCGTCTGCTCCAGTTCTGCGACGAGAACGAAATCGAATATGAGAAGTGCGGCAAGGTAATCGTTGCCACCGACGAGTCGGAATTGGACCGGTTGGATAGCCTGTACGAGCGCGGCGTCGCCAACGGGGTGGAGGGTCTGGAGAAAATCGGACCCGAACGGCTCAAGGAGATCGAGCCTCACGTGTCGGGATTGGCCGCGCTCTGGGCTCCTACAACAGGGATCATTGATTACCGCAAGGTTGCCCTCGCCTACGCCAACCGGTTCGAGGAAGCCGGAGGGGACATATTCACCGACGCTCCTGTGACCCGGATCATCAAGTCCTACGGAGGACTCCTGCTGGAGACCGGGCGGGGCACGCTGCGGGCCAAGCACGTCATCAACTGCGCTGGCCTGTACGCTGACAAGGTAGCCAGGATGATGGGCGAGGAAATAGACGTGCGCATAATTCCGTTTCGCGGGGAGTATTTCACGTTAAAACCGGAGAGCCATCACCTGGTATCCGGTTTGGTTTACCCCGTGCCCGACCCCCGATTCCCCTTCCTGGGCGTCCACTACACCCGGAACATTAAAGGCTTCGTGGAGGCGGGTCCGAACGCCGTACTCGCGTTCAGCCGGGAGGGGTACCGGAAGAGGGACCTGGACATACCCGAGTCCTGGGGGTCGGTCAGCTACCCCGGCTTCTGGATGATGACGATGAAGCATTGGAAGACGGGGCTCTCGGAAATGAACCGGTCCTACCGGAAGTCGGTGTTTGTCCGTGACCTGCAAAAGCTAATACCTGAGGTGACGGCGGACCATCTCGCTCCGGGTGGTTCTGGTGTCCGGGCCCAAGCAGTGTCCAACAAGGGGTTCATCCTGGACGACTTCAGGATCATTCAGGGCCGGGAAGCCGTGCATGTCTTGAACGCTCCCTCCCCGGGCGCAACTTCGTCCCTGGCCATCGGTGAACATATCGCGGGATTGGCTACCGAGTCCTTTGGCGAGGGGTAGGCTGCCGAGGGGCGCGCTTTGCGCTCCGGCCGGCTAGCGCCCTATCAGGCGGCGTGGTCCAACCATATAAGCGCGCATAGGCCACTATTGTCGTCGGAGACGCCGTGAGTTCCTGGACTTCATGAACCGCCTGGTTGCCCATTATCCAGACCGTGACTAGCACGTGGTCATCGAAAACCTCAACACCCACAAGCCAAAGCACGACCTGTGGCCGGCTCGTGACCCCCACGTCCGTTGCCATTACACCCCTACTCACGCTTCTTGACTTAACCGAGTCGAGCTTTGGTTCAACATCCTAACTCGACAAGCGCTCAAGGGGTTGAATGCAACCTCGGTTAAGGACGTCTGATAAAGGTGACTGCCTCTTTGGGTACACCTACATCCGATAACCACTCTTCCACTTCTTCGACTACGTTCGGATTAACGTTTCTTTGTACCTCGATGGTGATTCGGTTCAGCGTGGAATCCATGTCACAAAGCCATGTCCCTGGAATCTCCCGCCAACTCCCATCTAGGAGTAGCTTGTACCATCCCAGCAACTGCTCCCAGGTGAACTGGCCTCGCACCGCCCGCACTTCGCCCTTTTCCTCAACAATCTTGCGTCCGAAATAGGCCAACGCCAGTTCCATAGCCATACTGGAGGAAGGCTCCAACAGATACACGTAAATGGCGTCACCTTGGACGTACAACCCTCCGAATCCGGGCGAGGTCAACCCAGTCGCCGGGTCCAAAACCTCTGGTGGTAAACATTCGAAGATGTATGGCGGGCCCGGTTTTGGCAGTAATCTCCATGGGTGTCTCACCTCAAAGATGACGGCTTCTTGAGGAATGTTGTGTAGGCCCATTCGTTCCCGGATTAAGTTTTCCACTCGTTCTAGCGCCGCACCGCACTCCACTCCCAATTAGACTTTGTTTTCCGAGATGCGAACTCCGCCACCTGTCATTTCGGGAAACTCGGATCCTCCCAGATAACCGGTAAGGATCCGGGACCAACTGTCCAGTTGAATCTTGGAGTACTTGACCTTGAACGTTCGGACTTCCCGAATGCTCGGCCAACCCAATGGTCCTAATTGTTGTTTGGCCAGAGCTTCCGCCTCCTCTGGGGAGGGGTTAACCATGTAGATGTTTACTATATTGTTGTCATTAGGCCCCATGGACAGCCGCCCGAAGTTGCTGTCCAGCGAGGGAGTGGGAGTCAGTGGCGGCGCTATACCGAGTGGCGCCCTATGGACGGTCCAACTCTTATCGGAGTTTTTGCTGGCGCTGAACCCTCCTCTGAGGAATTTATGGGAACTGCAGACCCCGACTAAACAGGCAAAGTTTTCCTGGACCTCCAACTGGTAGGGCCACGCAGGATGCCATGAACTGTCCCAGGGACGAGTGTCCATCGTGCAGTATTCCCCCGATTTCAACACCATTCCTTCTGTGCAGGGTCGGGGAGGTGGGACTTCATCGCAAAATGGCAGGCCCCGAATATGGCCACGAGGACCACTCAGCTTGTCTCGGAGATCGCTTGGCACGCACCCGGTCAACCGGTTCCCACCCAGGCTAAGCCAGGTTAGATTCTCGATGCCGCTCAGATAGTCCTGCGTCACCTGCCCGCTCAACCGGTTGCCATAGATATGCAGTACAGTCAGGTTGTCGAGGTTGCCTAACTCCGGCGGTACCTGCCCGCTCAACCGGTTGCCATAGATATGCAGTACAGTCAGGTTGTCGAGGTTGCCTAACTCCGGCGGTACCTGCCCGCTCAACCGGTTGCCATAGATATGCAGTACAGTCAGGTTGTCGAGGTTGCCTAACTCCGGCGGTATTTGCCCGCTCAATCCGTTCTCGTGGAGCTCCAGGTGAGTAACCCTGCCGACCCTGTCGCTGGTCACACCGTACCAAGCGCCTATTGGCTGGCTGCTCAGCCAGTTCATATTCTTCGTCCAGTTCAGGCCATCGGCAGTATTGTAGAGCGCCACAAGAGCGGCCCTGTCAAGCTCGACCACTGGGTTGGCCTCTTCCTCTGCGACAGGCGTTTCAGTCGGGACCGGTGCAAATGTCTTCGTCAGTGGCAGAGTGAGCCGAGGAGTCGACATAAGGGTGACGGCGTTGGTTGATTCTGGGTATGGAACAGCCGGCTCCGAAATGATCGCGGGCTCAGAGTCATCGCAAGCGACAGCGGCCATCATCAGGAGAACTGCTAGTACTCAGTCAACTTAGGCTTGGGATTTGTTTAAGAAAGGGGCCAATTGAGCTATCCTGGCTGGTGGGAAGTGTTGATGGCGGGGGTAGAAGTGATGGTCAGGGACAAATACGCGGTGCGGCTGGCACAGGAACAACGGGAAGAGCTCCAACGACTGGTCCGGGTTGGCAAAAACTCAGCCCGAGTGACCGCTAGAGCGCGGATTCTCCTAAAGAGCGGCGACGGTTGGGCCGCGCCCCAAGTGGCCGAAGCTTTGGATGTGGCCCTGAGCACGGTATACCGGGTCAAGCAGCGCTTTGCCGAAGAAGGGTTGGAGAAGGTTTTGCAGGACCGTCCCCAGGCCAACCGGCCCCGGAAGCTGGACGACCGGGGCGAAGCCCACCTCATCGCCCTGGCCTGCAGCCCAGCGCCGGAGGGGCACAGCCACTGGACTTTGCGGCTGTTGGCCGGGAAGGTGGTGGAGTTGGGGCTGGCGCCCTCCATGTCCCATGAGGGGGTCCGAAAGCGTCTCAAAAAAACACCCTCAAGCCGTGGCAGAAGAAGGAGTGGTGCATTCCCAAGGTGAGCGCGGAATTTGTGGCTAACATGGAGGATGTCCTGGACCTGTACGAGGAACCTCATGATCCCCAACGTCCGGTGGTCTGCTTTGACGAGACATCCACCCAGTTGCTGGCCGAGACCCGGCCGCCGCTCCCGCCCCGGCCGGGACGTCCGCTGCGGCAGGACTACGAATACCGGCGGGAGGGTACCCGCAACCTGTTCCTGGCCTGTGAGCCGTTGGCGGGCTGGCGGCATGTGGCAGTGACCGAGCGGCGCACGATGCAAGACTTCGCCCGCCGGATGCGCTGGCTGGTGGATGAAGCCTACCCCGAAGCCGAGGTGGTAAGGGTCGTCTTGGACAATCTGAACACCCATCGCCGGGCATCGCTGTACGAGACTTTCCCGGCTGAGGAAGCCCGCAGGATTGCCAGGCGGCTGGAGTTCCACTACACCCCCAAGCACGGGAGTTGGCTGAATCCTGTCCTGAGCTTGTCGAAGGGATGGCGGAGATCGAGTTCAGCGTACTGTCCCGCTCCTGCCTGAAGCAGCGGCTCTCCCGCGAGGAGGCCCTAAGGAGGGAAGTGGACGCTCTGGTCACGGAGCGCAACAACCCCAGAGCCACCATCAACTGGCGCTTCAACACCCGGGACGCACGAACCAAACTACACCGCCTTTACCCTTCCGATTTTACCGTTGACTGAGTACTAGTCCAACGATGACACCCAGAGTCGAAACCCCGGGCCCCCGCCTCAATCCTAGTCTATCGCTGTGAAGCCCCATCGACTGCCCTCACGAATTCTGAAATGAGGTCGCTTCTCCTCGGAAAAACACCGGTGGAAAACACCGGTACGATGCTGCGATTCGCATCTGTATCCTTAATCGGATACAGATGGTATACGTACCGGCCCGAGAGAAAGTTGCCTCAGAATCGAACGAAATCGGATCGCTACCCACAGGTGCTTACGTAATAGTGGCGCTATGAAACTCCAACCGAATACGGCCATCGAAACGGAGCGAGGCGCGGGGGGCGGTCCCTTCACCCATAGGGTGCCTCCGGCGGGCCTGTGGTATCCAGAACTAAAGCCAGCCTTCTCAGCCACTCCAGCGCACTCTCGAGCCATAATGCACGTGTATGCGGCTTTAGTAAGTCGCGTCCTTACCGATTACGAGGCGCCGATTATGGCTCATCTGGGAAATGTGGGCTAAGAGCATCGCACCAACTTGCAGTTAAGTTGACATAAGTCGACACCGACAAAGTTGCTGGAGGGGCACAGCCTGAGTATAATCGGCCTTGACGGGGCAACAGGGGATTCGGGGAGGCTGGTTTGGCGGTTGCAGCCGGTACCGAGGTGCGACTCGGTAGCTGGACCATTAGCGAGGACCTGGTCGACAGGTACCTCGATGCCGTAGGGAACCCCCAGTCAATTTGCCAGACGTTACACCTGGCTCCGCCTCTCGCACTCTCCGCCTGGGCCCTCGGTTCAATTTTGGACCGCCTCTCTCTCCCGCCAGGCGCGATCCACAGCCGCCAAGAGCTGGAAACCCACCGCCCTGTCGCATTTGGGGAAACTCTCCTGATAAAGACTTGCCTAGGAGAACCCGCTCAACGCGCGGGCCTCACGATGTTGACAGCCACGTACAGTCTGTCCGATGCCGCCGGTATCCCAGTCCACACAGGAAAGAGCACGGTGCTGACCGGTACGTCGGGCGGAGGGCGGGATAGCGCTCCCAGACCGTCCGGGACCTCCGACAGGGCCGCTGTTGACTCAGGCAGCGGGATCAATGGACCTGGCAGCCTACCGGCGGTAGGAATGACCATCTCTCAGCCCCAACTCGACGCCTACGCCCTGGCCTCGGGAGACCACAACCCGCTCCACCTCGACGCTGGCTTCGCCGCCGCCACCCAATTTCAAGGAATCATCGCCCACGGGATGCTTACCCTGGCAAGCATTAGCCAGATGATGGAGGTCCACCTCGGAAGGGCATGGCTGGAGTCGGGCGCCCTTAGCGTCAGGTTCAAAGGCGCGGCCTACGTGGGTGACGAGTTGGAGTCATTCGGGGGAGTCTCTCGGTCCTCGAAGAGAAACGGCGGCCCGGCTGTTACCTGCAACGTAGGCGTGAGAAACCTGGGAAGCGGCCAAGATCTAATAACCGGCTCAGCAAAGTCAAAGCTGGCTGAGGCGACATAGCCAGCAGAGAATTCGGGAAGGTCTGCTAGGAAGAAGAACAATGCGCGAAAAAGGCAAATCATCCACGCGGCCGATTACGGTGGCGGTTGATGCGATGGGCGGCGACTTCGGGCCGCCGGAGACTGTGCCCGGCGCGGTGGAGGGACTCAGGTCCCATAACATCAACCTCGTACTTGTCGGAGACCCGGAACAGGTGAAAGCCGAGTTGGACGCCGTCGGCGCCCAGGACGACAGGGTCCGGATCGTACCTTCCGACGGCGTTATCGGCGACGACGAACACCCCATCGAAGCGCTGCGCCGCAAGCCCACCTCCTCCATCGTGACCGCGACCAAGCTAGTGAAGGCGGGACAGGCCGATTTGCTCGTGTCCATGGGCTCCACTGGCGCGTCTATGGCCAGCGCCGTGTTCATCCTCGGCATGATGGATGGCTTGGAAAGGCCGTGCATCGGCGGACCTTTCCTAGGGGTCGCCCCCCGAACAGTCCTAGTGGACATGGGCAGCAACATAGACTGCCGCCCCCCTCTGCTCCTGAGTTTCGCCGCCCTGGGGTCCGTCTTCGCCCGCAGGTTCTTGGAGATCGAAAACCCCAGAGTTGGCCTGCTAAGTGTCGGCGCGGAAGAAGCCAAAGGAAACAGGCAGGTCCAGGACAGCTACCAGGTCCTCAGCAATAGCCATCTGAACTTCGTTGGAAACGTGGAAGGGATGGACTTCTTCACCAACAAGGCCGACGTCATCGTCTGCGATGGGTTCGTTGGCAATATCCTGATGAAGTTCACGGAAGGATTGGGCACCGCTCTCTCTCGATTTGTAGAGAACAGGCTCGAGTCCTATCTCTCCACCGATGACCTGGCCAAGGTCTCTTCCGAACTTTGGCAGACTACCAACCTGCCCCGGACCATGGGAGGACCCCTGTTTGGCGTCAACGCTCCGGTTATCCTAGGCCACGGCTCCTGCAGGGCCAGCGGGGTTGCGGGGGCGATCAACACCGGTGTCCGCTATGTGGAGATCGGTCTCCTGGAGAGTATGCGGGAAGAATTGGCGGCCTTGAACGGTCAAATCCAGGACCCATCCCTCCGAGCCCAGGTCTAGGGGCCGCGGGGCGATATGTCTGAAAGCGGTCTCGCCGGTTCGGTGGCCCTGGTCACCGGCGCGTCGCGCGGAATCGGCGCGGTCATCGCCAGCCGCCTGGCCGACGCCGGAGTCAAGGTGGGAGTGAACTACCTCTCCAGCCGGGACGCCGCAACCGAGATAGTCGGCTCCATCAACAGCAGGGGCGGCGACGCGCTGCTGGTGGAAGGGGACGTTGCCCAGGAATCTTCCGCCCAGGCCGCCGTAAAGCAAGTGGTCGCCAGGTGGGACCGCATCGACATCCTTGTCAATAACGCCGGGATCAACCGGGACCGCCTCCTGCTGCGGATGACCTCCGAAGACTGGGACCAGGTGCTGACAGTCGACCTCAAGGGCGCGTTCCTTTGCACCAAGTACGTCATGCCCCATTTGGTCAGACAGCACAGCGGGAGGATTATCAACATCTCGTCGGTGGTGGGAATTAGCGGAAATCCCGGACAGGCCAATTACGCCGCCGCCAAGGCCGGACTCATCGGGTTCACTAAAGCTGTCGCCCGCGAGGTGGCCAGCCGCAACGTGACCGTCAACGCTCTGGCCCCAGGATACGTCGCCACCGGTATGGTCGAACAGCTTTCCGTTGAGACACGCCAAAAAATCCTGGAACGGATACCGATGGGCAGGTTCGGCGCCCCCGAGGACGTGGCTGAGGCCGTGGTGTTTCTTTGCGGCAAAGGCGCGGGCTACATTACCGGGCAAGTGCTGACTATCGACGGAGGCATGATCGCCTAACCGCGTTCCTCTCAGGCTCTCCGAGGCCGGGATCAGGGCATGGCCACAGTCCCAACGACAGCTCCGCCGTGCGGCGCACATTCTTCCGATACCTGTAGGCGAGACACCGTTTCCCTCTTAGCCGAATTCCCACAGCCGAATTCTCACATCACCGGAGGTTGCCGTGAATACGACTCATAGCCCCGCCCGGAGGTTGCGCGAGCTACTGGCCGCGCCGGGAATCATCGTTGCTCCCGGGGCCTATGACTGCCTCACCGCCAAGATCATCGAACAAGCTGGGTTTCCCGCCGTCTACATGACCGGAGCCGGGACGTCGGTAGCCCGCCTGGGCCGCCCCGACCTCGGCTTGGCCACTATGACAGAGATGGTGGCAAACGCCGCCGCCATCGCGGAAACCGTCGGCGTCCCTGTGATCGCCGACGCTGACACTGGCTATGGCGGCGTGCTGAACGTGCAGCGGACCATCCGGCAATATGAGCGGTCAGGTGTGGCGGCGGTCCACATAGAGGACCAGGAAAGCCCCAAGCGTTGCGGACACCTTGACGACAAGCGGGTGGTCCCGGTGGAAGAGATGACCCAAAAGGTACGGGCCGCCGTTGACGCCCGCACCGACGACGATTTCGTGATTATCGTGCGAACCGACGCTCTGGCGGTCACCGGCTGGGACGATACCATGAAACGTTGCGAGAAATACGTGAAAGCGGGAGCCGACGCATTGTTCGTTGAAGCCCTTCGTTCACCGGAGGAGGCGGAGAAGGTCTGCGCCACATTCGACGTTCCCATGCTTTACAACTTCGTTGAAAGCGGGAAGTCACCCTTGATCCCGTCCTACGAATTGGAAAAGCTGGGTTTCAAGCTGGTGATCTTCCCTGGCAGCGCCTTTATGGCCGTGTGCAAGACGGTCCAGGAAGTCATGCGAAACCTCAAAGAATACGGGACCACCGCGCACCTGATGGACGGGATGACCAGCCTTCAGGGGGCGTTTGAGATGGTCGGGCTGTCGGAGATGCTGGCACAAGATGCGAGGTTCGCCCAGGCTGGGACCACTTCCGCGTCATAGAAAAGCCATGAATAGCGAACTTCGTTCCTTCATCAAGGAGTCACTGGAGCGGGGACAGGGCAAGGACTCCATCCGCGACGTACTGCTGGCGGCGGGGTGGCAAGACAGCGAGGTGAGAAACGGCCTCGCTGCCTTCGCAGACCTTACCTTCCCAGTTGCGGTGCCCCGGCCAACGCCATACGTTCATGCCCGGGAAGCGTTCCTCTACCTCGTATCCTTTATCGTCCTATATGTTTCGGCAATCAGCTTCGGAATCCTCGTCTTCGGCCTTATCGACCAGACATTCCCCGACGTCGGCGCGTTCAGGGGCCGGTATCCATCGGGTGGCCAAGCAACTGCCATAGCGTCGGTCATAGTGGCCTTCCCGTTCTACCTTTTTCTGATGAGACGCCTGGCTTCCGAGGTGGCGGCGGACCCGGAGCGGCGGCAGTCGCTGGTGCGCCGCTGGCTGACCTACCTGACGCTGGTGGTGGCGGCGGGGGTCATTCTCGGCGACCTGATCGCTGTGCTGGCGAGTCTGCTGATCGGAGACCCGACCATCCGGTTCTTCCTGAAGGCCCTCACCATTCTGCTGGTCACATGTTGCATTTTCGGGTATTACCTGTGGGACATGCGGCAGGCCGAGGCCCCGGCGGAAACCGCCAGGACAACCCAGACGTTAAGATTCGTCCTCGCAGCCATTGCCGTCGTGGTCGTGGTCTGCCTGGGTTACGCGCTGTATCTCACCGGGACTCCAGGACAGCAGCGGGACATCAGGCTTGACCGCGACCGGGTTTCCCACCTGGACAACATCTCACGGAACATCGACCTTTACTGGGAGCTGAACCAGGAACTGCCTGAAGACCTGCAACAGATGTCGGACCCCCGGTATTTCATCCTCCGGATCGACGATCCCGAGTCCGGGGGTCCCTATGAGTACCGTGTCCTGGAGGGCGGGAATTACGAGCTGTGCGCGGAGTTCGCTACCGACACCGCGGCTCTCAATGACCGGGACCGGACATTCTCGGAAAGGACCTGGGACCACGGCGCGGGGCGCACCTGCTTCTCCCTGGAAGCGCAATCCAAGCCGGTGCAGCCTGTCCCACGCCCCGACCCTCCAACTCCGGCTCCATAACCCGAATAGCGCTGTCACAAAGTAAACCTCTCGGGAGGTAACCAATGGTCAACATAGTCCTGGTCGTAGACATGGTCAAAGGATTTCTCGAACCAGGCCACAACCTTTATTGCGGCGACGAGGCTCGGAATATCATCCCCAACATTCGCGCACTGTTGGAGCGGGAGCAGGCCAACGGTTCCCACGTTCTCTTCATCTCCGATCACCACGACCCCGGCGACCTGGAATTCAGGATGTTCCCGGTCCATTGCGTCAAGGGCACCGAGGAGCCCAACGTCATACCGGAACTGGAGTCGTTTGTCACGGACACCAACGTCGTTCCCAAAAACCGATACAGCGGATTCTTCAACACCGACCTGGCACAGCGGTTGGAAAGCCTGGAGCCGGAAAAGATAATCGTCTGCGGAGTCTGCACCGATATCTGCGTCCTCCACACCACCGCCGACGCCCGCAACCGGGACTATCCCGTTGAGGTGCCGGAAAACTGTGTGGCCACCTTCGACCCAGGTGCGCATACGTGGGCGCTCGGACACCTTCAAAAGATACTCGGGGCGGCGGTCATCTAGCCCGCTCCGGGGCGCAGGACTTACGGAATGTTGCTTTTGTGCATTTACGGACCGGCGGCTTCGGGAAAGCTCACCGTCGCAAAAGAGCTGGGCTCCAGGACGGCGTTCCCGGTATTTCACAACCACTTGGTGGTCGACATGCTCACACCAGTGTTTGGATTTGGGACCGCTCCATTCGTGGAACTCCGGGAGCGAGTGTGGCTGGACGTTTTGAAGAGGGCCGCCGGAGAGCGGATGGACGGGGCCATCATGACCTTCACCCCGGAACGCACCGTCAGTCCCGGATTCATGGCTGATCTCACAGAATCGATGGAAGCCTCTGGAGCGGAAACTATCTTCGTCCAACTGACCTGCCCCGACGAGGAGCTGGAACGGCGAATGGAAAACGAGTCCCGAACCCTATATGGGAAAATTTACTCCCTTGCCCAATACCGGAGGATTCGCGACTCCGGCGGCTTCGACTATCCTCCCATACCCAATACCCGGCTGACCATCGACACTTCCACGCTGGATCCTCAGCGGGCCGCCCAACTAATCATCGAGCGATTCAGTCTCCCGGTCAGTCCCTGAAATTCCGCGAATCATCCCCCCTCCTCGTGGGACCGGGCGGGAAAAAGTAAGTGTTCAGTGGACAAAGGCCGCCCTTGCTGTCCCAGGATTGCACGGGGTATCATGGGGCAACTATCGCCTGCCCCGGCGCACCCAAAAACCGGCGCAACGAGGTAACCATGCTTTACCGCACTTACCGTTACTCCCATTGGGACGGCACCCAGCAGATCTTCGACGTGGACGCAGACGAACTGATGGACCGGCTGGCCGACGAGATCCTGAACCGGGGCGACGTCATGCAGGCCCTCCGGGAGTTAATGCGCCAGGGTTTCGAGAATCGGGACGGACAGCAGTTACCCGGTTTGCGTGACCTGCTGGAGATGTTGAAGAACCAACGCCGCCAACAGATGCAGCAATACAACATGGATTCGGTGGTGGACGACCTCCAGGAGCGGCTTGACGACATCATCCGCACCGAGCGCGAGGGCATCCAACAACGGCTGGAACAGGCAAGGGAGCAGGTGGCCCAGGCGAACGACGAGGACCGCGAGCAACAGGAAGGTCTGCTCGACCTGCTGGAGCAGCGCGCGCAACGGAACCGGGAGAAGCTGGACGACCTGCCCGACGGCGTGGGAGGCCAGATCAAAGAGTTGATGGAGTACGACTTCATCGACCCCGACGCCCAGCAGAAGTTCCAAGAACTCCTGGACATGCTCAAGAGCCAGATGGCCCAGAACATGGGCCAGCAGATGCGGGAACAGATGGAGGGCATGTCCCCCGAGCAGATGGCCGCAATGGCGGAAATGATGCGGCAAATAAACGAAATGATACGCGATAAGCTGCAGGGAATGGAGCCCAATTTCGACCAGTTCATGCAGCAGTTCGGGCAAATGTTCGGAGACAACCCTCCCCAAAGCTTCGAAGAGCTCATGGAACAGTTGCAGGAGCAGTTGGCCCAGATGCAGTCCATGATGGACAGCATGTCTCCGGAGGCCCGCCGCGAACTCGAAGAATCGCTGATGGCCGCTATGGACCCGGAGATGCGCCAACAGATGGCCCAGTTCGCGTCTCTGATGGAACAACTGATGCCCATGGACCAGATGCGCCAACAGTACCCCTTCCTGGGTGATGATAGCCTGACCATGGAACAGGCCATGGAAATGATGCGCAACATGCAGGACCTGGACCAGTTGGAAAAGGCCCTGCAAGAGGCGATGCGCACCGGTCAGCTTGGCGAAGTCGACCCCGAGAAGCTGGCGGAACTGCTCGGCGAGGAGGCCCGCCGCGCCTGGGATGAGATAGACCGGCTACGCAAGATGCTGGAGGACGCCGGTTACATTACCGGCGACGACAAGGCGGAGTTGACGGCGCGTGGTATCAGGCGGATAGGCCAGAAAGCGCTTATCGAAGTCTTCGCGCACCTGAAGAAGGACCGGCTAGGTGACCACGACATGGAAATCCGCGGCATCAACGGAGACTGGCTGGGCGAGACCAAGAAGTACGAGTTTGGCGACCCTTTCCAGATCGACCTTCAGACAACCGTCAAGAACGCGGTCCTACGCTCGGGTCCCCAGCTACCCGTCAAGATGACACCCGAGGACTTCGAGATCTACCGGACGGAACACATGACCAAGGCCGCCACCGCGGTGCTGTTGGACCAGAGCCGGTCCATGGGCTTGTTCAACAACTTCCAGGCGGCAAAGAAGGTTACCCTGGCGTTGATGGCCCTGATCCGAGGTCAGTACCCCAGGGACCGCCTCCACATCATCGGGTTCTCCGATTACGCCAGGGAGATCAAAGAAGAGGAACTGGCCGACGTCAGTTGGAACGCATGGGTATCAGGGACCAACCTGCACCACGCTTTGATGCTGGCCCGTAAGCTTCTAAGCCGGGAAAAGGGAGCCACCAAACAAATCCTGTTGATTACTGACGGAGAGCCCACCGCCCACTTGGAAGGGGAGCGGGCCTACTTTGCCTACCCACCCAGCTACCGCACCGAGCAGGAGACCCTGAAGGAAGTCAAGCGGTGCACCCAGGAGGACATCACGATAAACACCTTCATGCTGGAGAACTCCTACCAGCTCGTGAATTTCGTCGATAGATTGACTCGCATCAACCGTGGGCGGGCGTTCTTCTCCAGCGCCTCCAACCTGGGTGAATATGTCCTGGTGGACTATGTCCACCACCGGAGAAAGCGGGTAGCCGCATAGGCCGGTTTGCGCGTAGCTGTTCAGAGATGATGACGCGGATTGGCTGAATCCCACGTCGGTCACCTCTATGATAATCCTCTTAATAAGACGCATCGCCGCAACCCGTCATTCCCGCGAAGGGAGACCTTTGCGTAACCTTCCGTGATTCCGGCGAAAGCGAGAGTCCAGAGTGTGCCCAGATACGGGGGACGCCCTCACCCTCTCCCGGAGTGAGAGGGGATTATTCAAAGGTCTCCGAAGGCGGGAATCCAGAAATGCCGATGATATGGACAGTTGCTGGTTGCAAGGGTTACTGGATTCCGGGTCAAGCCCGGAAAGACGGGCTGGGAGTAGGAAGGACACATCCAAGTCTGAACAGTTACCGCTTATGCGCCGGACCCTTTGCGCAGGCAACCCGCTTCTGATAATATGCGGGGAACATAACATAACCTGGGCCGCGAGGCCGTCCCTAACTGGAGGGCCGCGCTTTTAAGACAGTCCCGTGAGGCTGGCAAAGTATAGCGTCCCGCTCCTGAGTCCCTTGAGGACTAGATCTGGTCCTATACCCGTTGCCGTCGGCCGGGCGAGGGGTTTTTTGTTGGGCGGCGGCCAGGGAGAAGACTAATCCTCAACCCGATGGGAACGGCAGTTTTGCTCGAATCTAGCACCGGCCTCACATAGGCACGCCATGGCCGAACGGCGGATAATGAATGGCCAGGATATCCGCAGAGCACTGGCCAGGGTGGCCCACGAAATCCTGGAAAGGAACCGCGGGGCCAAAGACCTGGTGATCGTAGGCGTATACACGAGGGGCGTATATCTGGCGCGCCGTCTGACCGAAAATCTGCTCCAATTCGAGGGGAGCGAGGTCCCGGCCGCTACTCTGGACATAAACCTGTACCGGGACGACCTGCATGCTAGACAGCGTCCCGTGGTCCGGCCAACCGAGTTCCCGGTGACAATTCAAGGCAAAACCGTTGTTCTGGTCGATGATGTGCTCTTCACAGGCCGCACCATCCGGGCCGCGATGGACGCCCTGAACGACTTCGGACGCCCCGAACAAGTCCAGCTAGCAATACTCCTGGACCGGGGGCATCGTCAGCTTCCCATCCGGCCCGACTATGTTGGACAGAATGTGCCCACCGCCCTGGACGAGCAGGTCCGCGTCAGGCTTATAGAAACCGATGGAGTAGACGAAGTGGCGATCCTTCGGGAGGAGGAGTGACGAGTTTGAGTACGGTGCGTGAAGTACAGTCCTCACCGAAGCTGGCCGCGAACGGAATCCCCCAAACCGGACCAAGAAAACACGTGCTCGACCTGGATGACTTTTCCACCGACGAAATTCTGACTGTTCTTGAATCGGCCAAGGGAATGTCCGAGGTCTTGCGGCGGGACATCAAGAAGGTGCCGGCGCTCAGGGGCAGGGTGATCGTGACCCTGTTTTACGAAGCCAGCACACGCACCCGAATCTCTTTCGAGGAGGCGGGCAAGGTCCTCAGCGCCGACGTTATCAATATGTCCTCCAGCGGAAGCAGCGCCGAAAAGGGTGAGTCGCTTCTGAATACGGGGCTGACCATCCAGGCAATGGGTGTAGACATAATCGTCATCCGCCATCCCCATTCAGGCGCACCCTACTTCCTGGCGCGAAACCTGGACCGGGTCGGGATTATCAACGCCGGAGACGGAATCCATGCCCACCCGACTCAGGCCCTGCTGGACCTCTACACCGTAAAGGAGAGATTGGGCGCTCTGGAAGGTCTCAAGATAGTCATCGTAGGCGACGTACTCCACAGCCGCGTCGCCCGCTCGGATATCTGGGGGTTTGCCAGAATGGGAGCCCGGGTGGTCCTCTGCGGTCCGTCGACGTTGCTCCCGGTGGACCTGCTCCAAGACCAGGGGAAACTTGCCTCTGATCACCCACTGGCATCCGTCGAGGTGGAAACCGACCTGGACCGGGCCATAGAAGGGGCTGACGTCGTGATGGCTCTCCGGCTGCAGTCGGAGCGGCAGAATGCCGGTTTCCTGCCCAGCCTCCGGGAATACATCCGGCGTTGGCAGGTGACCGATGCCAGGCTGGACCGCGCCAAATCTGGCGCGCTGGTGATGCACCCCGGCCCGATGAATGAGGGGATCGAAATTAGCTCAAGTATCGCCCACGGGGACAGATCGGTAATTGAAGAGCAGGTGGGCAACGGCGTGGCGATCCGCATGGCGCTCCTTTACCATCTCGCCACGGGCCAGCCAGCTCAGGGTCAGCCAGCCCAGGGTCAAAACGATGGCCGGTAACACGATATTGATACGGGGGCCGCGAGTGATCGACCCCGGACGAGGAATCGACCAGGTGGCCGACATCCTGGTCCGTGACGGTCAGATCGCTTTGGTCGAGACCAACGGGACCGGGGCGGCGCCGGACGGAGCGCGGGTTATTCAGGGTGCGGGCCTGGTGGCGAGTCCGGGTTTTATCGACATCCATTGTCACCTGAGGGAACCGGGGCTGGAGTACAAAGAGACAATCGCCTCTGGCACGAAGGCCGCGGTCAGAGGCGGTTTCACCTCCGTTTGCGCCATGCCAAATACGGAGCCGCCCATCGACAACGCCGCCATGGTCCAATTTATCCGTCAGCGCACCGTGTCCGGAGCGGTTGCCCGCGTCTTCCCTATCGGTTGCGTGACCAAGGCGCGTAGGGGCAAGGAACTATCTGAGATGGAGGAACTTGCGGACGCCGGTGTAGTTGCTTTTAGCGACGACGGCGACCCGGTGGACGACCCCAACCTGATGCGCCTTGCTCTCACGTACAGCGCCGACCTGGGACTTCCAATTTCCAACCATTGCCAGGACATGTCCCTGTCCCGCGGCGGAGTAATGGCCGAGGGCCGCGTGGCCACCATCCTCGGCCTGCCGGGAATCCCCGCAGCCGCCGAGGAAGCCATGATGGCCAGGGATATTTCGCTGGCGGGATTGACCGGCGGCAAAATCCACCTAGCCCACCTCAGCGCAGCCGGAAGCGTGGCGTTGGTTCGTCAGGCGCGCGAACGGGGATTACCCGTGACCGCCGAAGTCTGTCCCCATCACCTCACCATCACCGACCGCTGGGTGATGGGACAGGGGACTGGAGACCTTGCCGTGGCCACACCGTTTTCCTACGATACTTTCACCAAAGTTTACCCGCCCTTGCGGGGAGATGAAGACGTGGAGGCCCTCGTTCAAGGGCTGGCCGACGGCGTGATTGACTGCATCGCCACGGACCACGCCCCCCACGAAAGAGTCAGCAAGGAAGTGACCTACCAGGACGCGGCCTTTGGGATTAGCGTGTTGGAAACGGCGTTCGGTTCGGCTATGCAACTCGTCCATGAGTCGCGCATCTCGATGAGCGCCCTGGTCGAACGGATGACCACTGGCCCGGCGAAGGTATTGGGGCCGAGGTTAGACCCCCTGGCCACACTGGCTCCCGGGACTCCCGCCGACATCGTACTTTTCGACCCGGACCGCGAATGGGTCGTGGATACGCGGGAGTTCGAGTCGATGGGCAAGAACACCCCATTGCAGGGTACGACCCTGAAGGGCAAGGTGGTCGCTACGCTGGTGGAAGGCCAAATTGTCTATCAGGACACCCAGAATGGCTAGTCCCTCATTCCTCGTCCTCGAGGACGGCTCCGTGTTCCGGGGCGAAGCGTTTGGGGCCGACGTGGGTGGTTTCGGCGAAGTGGTCTTCAATACCAGCATGACGGGCTACCAGGAAGTCCTTACCGACCCCTCCTATGCTGGCCAGATAGTCACTCTCACCTACCCACTGGTGGGGAACTACGGTATCAACCCCGAAGATCACGAGTCGAAGAGGATCCAGGTGTCGGGGATGATCGTGCGGGAGCATTGCGACCGGCCTAGCCATTCTCCCGACGCCATAACCCTTCACGAGTTCCTTCGCTCTCAGGATATCCCAGGGCTGAGCGGCGTAGACACCAGGGCCATTACGCGCCGCCTCCGCAGCAGCGGCGTGATGATGGGGCTGATCACCCGTGAATCACCTGAATTGGCCCTGGAAATGATGGCGGAACAACCTCCTTACGGAGACGTGGACTTCGTCCAGACGGTAACCACAGACTCGCAATACCGCTGGGACGAACCGCCGCTTCCGCCGGACGCGCCAGGCTACCGCATTTTGGTCAACGACTTTGGCCTGAAATACAACATCCTCCGGTTGTTGCGCCAACGCGGTTGTGAAGTTGTCGCCATCTCAGCGGGAACCAGCGCTGAGGAGATGCTCGCCATGGAGCCGTCGGGGATTTTGCTGTCGCCGGGCCCGGGCGACCCGCGGCTTCTCGACTACGTGGTCTCCAACATTCGGAAAGTCATCGGCAGGGTACCCATTATGGGTATCTGCCTGGGTCACCAGATGGTTGCCCGCGCCCTGGGCGCGCAGACGTTCAAGCTCAAGTTCGGCCACCGGGGGGCCAATCACCCCGTGCAGGACCTCAGTGACGGAAGGGTTTACATAACAGCGCAAAACCACGGTTACGCCGTCAGTTCCGACTCCTTGCCCTCCGGACTGGAGGTCTCCCACCTCAGCTTGCACGACGATACCATCGAAGGACTGCGCCACCGGGAATACCCGATTTTCACTATTCAGTATCACTCCGAGGCCTCTCCAGGCCCACGGGACAACGAGTACTTATTCGATCGTTTTCTCGACCTGGTAGCCCAATGCAAATAGCTCGAGGAACAGGAGGTAACGCCTATAGAACACGCTGAGACCGTGTAAAGACATATATGCCAGAAACTCCCAACCTTTCACTTTTTCGTATTTATTGTGAGGTTTTAGATGTCTTCATTTTCTATGGTTCTGTTGGAGGAGGGTGTGGAGGTGGAGATCCCTGGCGAGTTGTCCGACGTGATAACCCTGTTGGACCAGGAAGTACCGTATTTTTCCTGCGACTCTCACATGTACCAGCTCACGCCAACCAGGATTGAGATGGGTAAACGGTGGGAGGTCCTTATCAAGGCGGTCAATCAGAGGCAGCGCGACCAAGCGCCGTTTCCGGTGGGCCGCATCGAAGTGGAGAACCAAATGGATGACGGAGTCGTGTTCCGGATCCCGCCGAGGGAATCGGAGCCGCCCCCGGAGGCGCTGGAGTTCGACCCTGTGGGCCGGTTCTACGGTTCCTTCGCATTCCAGATGCTGAACCTGTTTCAGCGGCGGGAGATCATCCACCTTCCCGGCGTTCTCCCAACGGTCTAAACCGGGCCCTCAGGGGCAACAAGGAGGCTACACATCTCAGCCAAACCGGACAAGGTTCTGGTAATTGGCTCCGGGCCGATCGTTATCGGCCAGGCGGCGGAGTTCGATTACGCTGGAACGCAAGCATGCACCGCCCTCCGCGAGGAGGGCGTCACCACAGTTCTGGTGAACTCGAACCCCGCCACCATAATGACCGACGACGATATCGCGGACCGAGTGTACATCGAACCGCTAACAGTCGAGGTCTTGGAGCGGGTCATACGCATCGAACGCCCCGACGGTATCCTCCCGACCCTGGGAGGTCAGACGGGGCTGAATCTGGCCGTGGCGCTGGCCGACGCGGGCGTTTTGGACCGATACAACGTCCGCCTGTTAGGCACCCCTCTGGACACCATCCGGCGGTCGGAGGACCGCGACTTCTTTCGCAGCTTTCTCCACGAAATCGGAGAGCCGGAACCCCAGAATTTTACCGCTTCATCCCCCGAGGAGGCCCGCCGGCTGGGACGGCAGATCGGGCTGCCCCTGGTGGTCCGCCCGGCCTACACCCTTGGCGGCAGCGGCGGCGGCATCGCCAACACCTGGGAGGAGTTTGAAGCGATCATACACAGCGGCCTGTCCGCCAGCCCTATTTCCCAGATTCTTCTGGAACGCTCTCTGGCGGGCTGGAAGGAGGTCGAATACGAGGTGATGCGCGACGGGGCCGACAACTGCATCACCATCTGTAACATGGAAAATCTGGACCCCATGGGGGTCCACACCGGCGACAGCATCGTCGTGGCGCCCAGCCAGACCCTTACCGACAAAGAGTATCAGATGCTGCGCTCGGCCAGCCTGAAGATCATTCGCGGCCTCGGTATCGAGGGCGGCTGCAATATACAGTTTGGCCTGCGGCCCCACCCCTGGGTCGTGGATGAACTGGCGTTGCCGGATACCCTGGACTCGGACTACTACGTAATCGAAGTGAACCCCAGGGTAAGCCGCAGCTCAGCCCTGGCCAGCAAGGCTACCGGGTATCCCATCGCCCGGGTTGCGGCCAAGATCGCGGTTGGAAAACGGCTGGATGAGATACCCAACGCGGTTACCGATAAGACCAAAGCGGCCTTCGAGCCTGCCCTTGACTACTGCGTAGTCAAGTGGCCCCGATGGCCCTTCGATAAGTTCCCCCACGGCGACCGGCGCATTACCACCCAGATGAAGGCCACCGGCGAAGTGATGGTCATCGACCGCTCATTCGAAGCGGCCCTGCAGAAGGCGGCTCGCGCCCTGGAACTCGGCAACCGGTCCCTGCTGTGGGAAGACCCGGACTGGCGGGGGCAGCCAGCCATGTCGCTGGACGATGAGAAGTTCGGGCCAAACGACCAGCGCCTCTGGGCTATCATGGCCGCCATTCGCCGGGATGTCGACGGTGAGGCGATCACAAGGCGCACTTGCATCGACCCCTGGTTCATCAGTGCGCTGGAGCGCATCGTTGCTATGGAGCGGCGGCTTCTCTCCGAGACCTTAACGCCAGAGCTTCTGCTCCGGGCGAAAAGGCTGGGGTTCTCCGACGACCAGATCGGCACCCTGGCCGACATGCTGCCGGAGCAGGTGCGCAACTTGCGCCACTCCTGGGATATCCGCCCAGTCTATAAGACCGTGGACACCTGCGCCGCCGAGTTCGAGGCCGTCACCCCGTATTACTACAGCACCTACGACCAGGAAAACGAGGCCCTGCCCCTGCCCGGTCCCAAGGCCATCGTCATCGGCAGCGGCCCTATCAGGATTGGTCAGGGAATCGAATTCGACTATTGCAGCGTGCATGCGGCCTGGGCTTTGTCCCGCAACGACGTGCGCAGCATCATGATCAATTCCAACCCGGAGACGGTCTCCACCGACTTCGACGCCAGCGACCGGCTCTACTTCGAGCCCCTGGACGAGGAGTCGGTCCGGGACATCATCGAAAACGAGACGCAGGACGACGATCCGCCCCCCTGCGTCGTTCAATTCGGTGGGCAGACGGCCATCAACCTGTCTCAGTCCTTGGCATCGGTGGGGTTGCCCATCCTCGGGTCCAGCGCGGAGGCCATAGATATTGCATCCGACCGTCACAAGTTCGAGGAGTTCTTGGCCCGGCTGGGCATTCCTCAGCCTCCGGGAGCCGCGGTCAGTTCGGTGGAGGAAGCGCTCCGAGTCGCCCAGGTCATAGGCTACCCGGCTATCGTCCGCCCCAGCTACGTGCTGGGCGGGAGGGCTATGGAGATAGTCCAAAACGCTTCGGAACTCATCCGCTACTTGACCGTGGCCACCGAAGTCGCCCCGGACAAACGCGTGCTCATCGACCGCTACATCGAAGGCAAGGAATGCGAAGTTGACGCGGTCTGCGATGGCTCCCAAGTGTTGATCCCAGGCATCATGGAGCATATCGAACGGGCTGGGGTCCACAGCGGCGACTCCATGGCCATCTACCCAGGCTTGAACCTGACAGAGGAAGAAGTCAACACCCTGGTCGATTACACGACACGCATCGGTCTGGCTTTGGAAGTCCGCGGGCTGATGAATATTCAGTTCGTCATCGAGGGAGGCGCCACCTACCGCAGCCCCCAGGTCGATGCCGAATCCGCAAGTTCTACTTCCGTCTACGTGATCGAAGTAAACCCGAGAGGAAGCCGCACCATACCGTTTATCTCGAAAGTCACAGGCGTGCCGGTGGCTTCAATAGCGACCCGGGTCATGCTCGGGCAGACTCTTGAGCAGCAAGGTTATCAAGGCGGACTGTGGCCCAGGCAAAAACTGGTTGGGATCAAGGCCCCAGTCTTCTCCATGGGTAAACTGGTGGGCGTGGACTGGCACCTGGGGCCGGAGATGAAGTCCACCGGGGAAGTGATGGGGATCGACTGGGACTTCGGAAACGCCCTGTCCAAGGCGCTATTGGCCGCCAATCTGAACCTGAACAAGGAGTCGTCCGTACTTCTCAGCATCGCTGACCATGACAAGGCTGAAGCCGTGACCCTTATCCGGGAACTGCACCAGGCGGGCTGCAAACTCTACGCCACCGAGGGTACGGCGGCGATGATCTCCGCCATGGGGATGCCGGTGACCAAGGTGAGCAAGATGCTGAGTGAGGGTAGCCCCACGGTGGTTGACCTAGTGAACGACGGAACGGTTAGCGCCGTGATCAACACCCTGTCGGGGGAAACCGCGGTTATGCGGGACGGTTTCCACATCCGCCGGGCTGCGGTAGAGCGTCAGACCCCTTGCTTCACCTCTTTGGACACGGCCAGGGCCGCCGTAGAGAGCCTGTTAATGGATGAGGGTGGATATAGCGTCAAATGCACCGAGGAGTACCGTAACGGGGCCTGAGACCCGCTACCAGTCCATCTCCATCCCCAGGCCCTTGGACTTCGCCCTCTCGTACGCCAGCTTGGCCGCCGCCACATCCGCGACCCCGGTACCCATGAGCTTGGCGTAGATCACCTGCTCGGGGTTGTCCCTCCCCGACACCACCGACGCAACCGCGTGCCGCAGTTCGATCATCCGGCTCCACTGAAATACGCCCCGGTCCACCGCACTGGCCATGTCTCCAGCTTCGATGGGCGCTTGGTCCGCCGAGTCGACAAACACCTTGTCGGCCCGTGTGAGCATGGAATCGGTGACTTCCTGGATACGCCAGGTGGTCGGACCCGCTCCGATGACCGTCGCCCCCGGAGAGACCCAATCGCCGTCCACCACCGGCTCCGTGGCCGCGGCGATACAGATGACAATATCGCTGCCTGACACGGCTTCCTGGCTGCTGCCAACCGCGCTCACGTCGATGCCCAGGGACTCGCTCATGGAAGCCGCGAAGGCTTCCCGGCGCTCCGCCGTTCGGCTGAACGCTTTGACCTTTTTGATGCTCCGCACCTTGGCCACGGCCTCTAGCTGAGTGGGCGCCTGGTAGCCGGTCCCGATGATACCCACCGTGGCGGCGCCGGGGTTGGAAAGGTGTTTGACAGCCACACCGGTAGTGGCGCCGGTCCGTAGCTGCCCCAATCGGTTCGCCTGGGTGTAAAGGAGCAGGCTCCCCGTGTTGGCGTCGTAAAGACTGACCTGGAAGGAGTAGGTGCCCCGCACCACGGTATAGGTCTTGACGCCCAGAACGTCGTCATAGTAAAGACCGCCGCCCATTACGGAGAGCATCCCGCCCTCGGCGATTATCTTCCGGCGGGGCAGGTTGTACGCTTCTCCCTGGCCGAAGTGACGTTGCATGGTCTCGATGGCTTCCAACATCTCGTCCATGCCGATGGCCTGGGAAACTTCGCCGTCACGCAAAAATAATGCCATGCGCTCTCCCTATTCTAGTTGGTATGCGAAATAGCAAGGACGGCCGCTCCCCGGCGTGGACAGCTCTACACGTCGCGTGGACAGTGTCCACGCGACGTGGTAAGCCTAAGAGGGTGTGGAAAACCAAGCGGAGTAGTCTTCCGGCTGAGCTACTACTTGCCGTCGAAGAAGTTCTTGTTCTTCAGAATAAATGGACGCCACTTCGAGGGCACAGCGAACTCGTCGAATATAGCGTTGACCGGGCAGACCGACTCACAGTAGGAACAATCGATGCAGATCTCTGGATCGATGTAGTACATGTCTGCTTCGTCGGTGGTCTGGATGCAGTCCACCGGGCAAACTTCTACGCAGCTTGCGTCTTTTACCCCGATACAGGGTTCGGTGATGATGTATGCCATTTACACGTGACCACTCTATCACCGAGCCGCCTACGCCAAGTGCTATGTCGTAGCGAACTCAATAAGGGTTGTACCATTTTTGAATCGGCCTATATATTTTGTCAAGCGATAATGTATGATATATTATATCGAAACATCTGGTATCGGTCGGGAGCGTACTTTATGGAACTGCGAGAGCTCATCAGCTTCTACCATGTGGCCCGGCTTCGCAGCGTATCGAAAGCGGCCCGGACCTTGGAGCTTGGCCAACCCACAGTCACCACACATCTCAGGAAGCTGGAGAGTGAGTTTGGAATCACCCTGTTCGACCGCATCAAGCGGCCGATCCAACTCACGTCCGAGGGTGTGACACTGCTCGAACTCGTTACACCCGTGGTGAGGGCGGTGGACACCCTCAAGACTCAGATGGACTATTCGGAGCGCCTCGGCTCCTTCGTGGTCGGCGCATATCACGACCTGTTGATGCACCACCTGCCCAAGGGCATCCAGGAGTTCCGGTCCCAGCTTCCCGACGTCCGCATCCGGCTTCTGGCCCGCCCTTACACGGAACTCATATCCCTGGTCAAATCCGGGGAACTGGACCTCGCATTCTGTTCACCCCCGCCCGTCGACGACACTGCTTTCGAATTCCAGGAGCTTTTTGATTACAATGTCGTGCTCATGACTCCGCCGGGCCACCCGTTGCTGGAGCGCCACCCCATAGAACTGCAGGACATCGCCGAATGGCCCCTGATCCTCTCGGGACCAGAAAGTCTTACCCGTCAAAAGGTTGAGCAGACCCTAAAAAACCAGGGCATCAACTACGAGGTTGTCCTGGCCATGGACGATACCGAATCCATCAAGCGATACGTGGAAATCGGTCTCGGAATGGCCATCGCCGCTGACTTCACCCTTCACACGGAGGACCACGACAAGTTGGGTGTAGTTAGCCTCGATCACATCTTCCCGGGGTCCGTGATCGGTGTGTGTACGCTTCGAGGCAAGTTCCTGGGAAGGGCCGTACGGAGCTTCATCGACGCCATGTCGGAGCAGTTGCGAGGATATCATGCCGACCTGTGGGACTGGGTGGATTCCGGGGAAGATGGAGACCAACTCGCCAAGATCGGATCTTCCGACGCCTAGACTCTCCAGGGTCCGGGTTTCCCGCCGGCGCCCCTCCGGACGCTTACGTTTGAGTGGTCTCAGGGCTGTGGGAAGCAGGTACGACCTCCCGGACGCGCCGCTGTAGATATGAACGGGCCAACATCAGGCGTCTCCGGCACTTCTGGCAAGTCAGCCCTATATCGGCCCCCAGCCGGGTGACCTCCCAGAGATAGTTTCCGCACGGATGGGCTTTCTTCATGCGCACCACGTCGCCGATTCTTAGCTCTAAGGCCATCCCTTACCCTCGGCCTCCAGCACGGCGTTGATAGAGTCTCGCATCTTCTCAGCTTCCGTCCGGGCCGCCTGCGCGAAATCAGAGTCCTCCGAGGCGTAGATAATACCCCGGGAGGAATTGATTATCGCCCTCCGTCCCCGCGAGTCCACCCCGGAACTCACGGCGGTCTCTAGCCCGCCTCCCTGTGACCCCACACCGGGGATGAGAATTGGAATCTCCGGGCAAAGTTCCCGCACCTCGGTCAGTTGTTCCGGATATGTTGCGCCCATTACCAGGGCCAGGTTGCCTTGTTCGTTCCATCCGGCGGCGGACCGGGCCAGATGCCGGTAGAGGGGCACCGTTCCCGCATCCGTGTTTACCATCATATCCTGAAGGTCTCCTGAACCTGGATTCGACCCCCTGCACCAGATGAACACACCGCGTCTTGGGTCTTCCAAAAAGGGACCCAGAGTATCCCTTCCACCCCAGGCATTGACCGTCACGGCATCGAAGTCCCATACCTGAAACATGGCCCGGGCGTACGCGGCGGCGGAAACGTCGATATCGCCGCGCTTGGCGTCCCCCAGGACAATCACGCCTGGGGCGCGTTGGCGAATGTGGTCTATCGTACCTTCCAATGCCTTCAACCCTGGAAGACCCAGGGCCTCATAAAACGCCAGGTTTGGCTTATAGGCGCATACCAGATCGTGGGTTGAGTCGACTATCGCCCGGTTAAACTCCAAGACGTTGGACACCGGCATACGGGATGGGTCCACATCCAACCCGACACAGACCAGGCTGCGGTTGGCGACACACGCGCGCTCCAAACGTTCTATGAACGGTACCATTCTCCGCCCTCTCTATCCAAGATAGGCCCCCCTTGCGTTGTAGCGGCGCCCCGCGAGTACCGCACCTTGGAGTCACCCTTGTTTTGCATATTATAGCCCTCCCGACGGCGCGGAACAGCGGCGCAACTAGCGTTCCAGGGCCTTCAGATAATCTCATCCAAGTCAACTCATTCCGTGATCCCGGCCCCATCCACCGGTTATTCCGAGCTTGACCCCGAAATCGGATAATCTTCCCTCCGGCCCGTTACAGGGTCATCGCATTCTTCAGGCCCAGCTTTTGCGGTTAAGACTGGTGGGCAAAGCCGCGCCAACGGTCGCAATACTCTGAGGCGGTTCCACCATGCTATGCAAGGTTGCCTCTCCCATTCCGCGTTGCTAGGATTGGTAGCGGCCCGGCGGGACCCACACGGGCCAGAGCCAGTAGCAACCCCGGCATGGAGCGCGAAAATGAAGCTGGGCCCCGGCCTGGTAAATGGCACCTTCATCACCCGGCTAAACCGGTTCGCAGCCCTTGTGGACGTTGAAGGCGAAGAGGTGATGGTCCACGTGGCCAACTCTGGCCGAATGCGCGAGATGTTTGTTCCAGGTTACGCGGTGAAGCTCAAGCCGGTTATGGGAGACCACCGCAAGACCAAGTTCGACCTGGCCATGGTGCGGATGGGGAAGTCTTGGGCCTCCGCAGACACCCGGTTGCCCAACTCGCTGGTGGCGGAGGCTTTGGAGCGGCAATCGTTGCCTCCTTTTCGAGCCTATCCCAAAATTCGGCGAGAGGTGACCTTTGGCGAAAGCCGCCTCGACCTCATGCTGGAAGGCGGACCGGGGCTTTGCTATATAGAGACCAAGTCGGTGACCCTAGTAGTCGACGGAGTCGGCCTCTTTCCCGACGCGCCGACAACGCGAGGGGCAAAGCACATGCGGAGCCTGCAGCAGGCCGTCAGGGAGGGCCACAAAGCGGCAGTCGTGTTCGTCATCCAACGCAGCGACGTCGAAGCCTTCGCCACCCATGACGCCGCCGACCCGGACTTCGGGCAAGTGTTTCGTCAGGCGCTGTCCTCCGGAGTGGGAGCGTTCGCGTACAAATGTGAGGTGACCGAAGACTCCATACAGCTTTCGAGCCCCCTCCCAATCCAAGCGTGAAGACCAACACACCCCTCAACCCCATGGAGCGGACCACCCGCGATCAACCTGGCCAGGGCCGTGGCAGGACCCGGCGTGGGTTTCTGATGGACATGTACCGGCGCCTATACCGCGCCTATGGTCCACAGGGCTGGTGGCCCGGTGACGGGCCTTTCGAAGTCGTCCTTGGGGCAATCCTGACCCAGGCGGCGGCGTGGACCAACGTCGAACGGGCCCTGGCGAGTCTAAAGGCGGAAGACTGCTGGTCTCTGGAGGCCATCAACCGGCGTCCCCAGGAGGAACTTGCCGCTATCATCCGGTCGTCAGGCTACTTCAATGCCAAGGCCAGAAAGTTAAAAGCCTTCGCCAGCCATGTCCTGGAAAATTATGGCGGCGACCTTGGAGCGTTTTTGTCCCGCGGCCACAACAAGTTGAGAGAGGAACTTCTGGGTATCTATGGCATCGGCCCCGAGACCGCGGACGACATAGCGCTTTACGCCGCCGGCCAGCCATCGTTCGTCATCGACGCCTACACGCGCCGCATCATAGACCGACTTGGGCCCTTCGAAACTCCCCTGACAGGGGGCTACCGGGCATACCAAGACCTATTCCAGGACAACCTCGACCACGACACAGGGTTGTTTCAGGAGTATCACGCCCTCTTGGACCGTCACGCCAAGGAGGCATGCGCGAAAGTCCCTCGCTGCTCCGGGTGCTGTCTGCTGGACCTGTGCGCCACGGGCCAAGACAACGTTCACGTCGAAGGTTTCAAGGGCTAATCTGCCCCGAAGAACTCTCGTTGACGCCGGTTGAGGGCGTTGCTATTATGGCCCTGCCAGGCTCACCCCCGTAACTTCGGGGCCTTGGAATGACCCTGCCAAAATGGAGCCTGTCCTTCGAGACCCTTGCCCAAGACTGATTGGAGGCTATAGCGATGCAGGTTGCGCGTCTTTACACCGGCAGCGACGGCGAGTCCCACTTTGAGGAAATAGACCTGCCCTACGAGAAGATTCGCGAAGCAGAAAACACGGCGATGCAAGCGGCCACGGGCATCCAATTTCGGCGCAATCCTCCCGGCCACTTTAGCGACTTCCACATAGCCCCCCGGAGGCAATACATTATCACCCTGGAAGGCGCGGTGGAGATCGGTCTCGGCGACGGTACAGTTCGTATCTTCGGCCCAGGCGATGTAATGTTGGCCGACGACCTGACCGGACGGGGCCACACCACGGGAGTCCACGGAGACAGGACCAGAGTCTCGATAGCTATTCCCCTAGTCGATTAAGTCAACGTTTAAGGCAATCGGGGAGGCCATCCATGCCCACCGTCCAGCTCGATCCCACGCTGGAGATGTACTACGAGGACGACGATTACACCGACCCTTGGCGCACTCCTGAGACGGTTGTCCTCCATCACGGCAACGCGAAAAGCTCACGCCTCTGGTATGCCTGGGTCCCCTTGCTGGCCCGCCAATACCGGGTGATACGCCTGGACGCCAGAGGGTTCGGACGTTCCAGCGTACCCCCTGAGGGCTACGACTGGTCGCTTAGCAACTTCGCCACCGACCTGCAGGCGCTCCTGGACTACCTGGGCGTTGACAAGGCCCATCTGATCGGCGAGACCGTCGGTGGCACCATCTCCCTTAAGTTTGCCCATGAGCACCCGGAAAGGTTGAATTCGTTGACCGTCTGCACGTCTCCGTACAAATTCGCGGGCGTTTCCACGTATCAGGAGTACTACAAGTTGGTGCAAGAAGAGGGCGTGGCTGGTTGGGCCCGCGCCACCGGGGACCGCCGGGTAGACCCCAACAGCGACCCGGCGCATCACCAGTGGTACGTGGAGCAGATGTCCAACACTTCCCAGCGGGTCGTCCTGGAAACCCTGGCGTATCTCGCCACCCAGGACCTGACCGGCGTTCTGCCTCAAATCCAGACGCCAACTCTGATCATGGTGGCGGAAGACAGCGTGGCCAACAACCCCGACCGCACCGTGGGAATGGCCAACTTGCTGCCCCACGCCCGGCTGTTGGAGATACCGGGGACGAGTGGTTACGTGCAGCACTCCGCGCCGGAGAAATGCGTCGCGGCCTGGCAAGAATTCATCGGCCGCATCTCGTAGCACGCGGCTAGAACAGTGACTTTGACTGGCCGCCATCCACGTTGATACATGCGCCAGTCACCAGATCTGCCCTGTCCGAGGCCAGGAAAGCCACCATCTCCCCGATGGGTTCGGGCCAGCCGAACTTCCCCGCCGGCAGGTTCCGGTCGATAAACTCGGCTACAACCTCCGGCGTGTTGTTCTGTTGGAACCTGTCCCATGTGCTGCCGGGGAAGTCGATGGAACCGGGTGCCACACAATTCACCCGAACGTTCAGGGGCGCGAGTTGCAGAGCTAGATGCTTGGAAAAGGCGATCAGCCCCGCCTTGCCTGTCATGTAGTCGATGGACCCGCCGTGCTCCCTTCCGTAGATCGAGGAGATGTTGATGATGCGGCCCCAGTTCTGCGCCTTCATGTGGGGCAGCACCATAGCCGCCAACTGAACGGCGCAGACCAGGTTAACCTCAAGCCCCTCCCGGAATTGCTCCATACTGGTCTCTTCGAATATCACCGAACCCCTGCGCCCACCCACATTGTTCACCAGAATGTCCGGGGAGCCCAGTTGGTCTATGGTGTCCTGGTGGAAACGCAGGGCGTCGGCTTCGTTCGTAACGTCGGCCTGGGTGCCGTGGGCCTGGTACCCTAAGCCCCTGAACTCGGCCACAGTCGTTTCCAACGTGTCCGCGCCTCTCGCGCAGATCGAGACTTTACATCCCTCCCGCGCCAGGGACAAGGCAGCCTGTCTACCCAGGCCGCGGCTCCCGCCGGTGATCATCGCAACCTTGCCTTCCAAACCCAGGTCCATAACTACCTCCAATTCCTGTCCCACGGGAATGATTACCGCCCATTGGTTACCCGCGCTTGTCTCTCCACGGAGCCCTGTCCAGCGGGCAAGCCGATTATAGCCCGTCAAGCCCCTCGGCGCACCTCAGTACTCCGCCTGCGGTAACCTGGCTTAACTGGTCCCGCTCCAGGTTGCGATATAATTGTTTCCGGTCCTAACGCTACCGGAGGGGCGAATCATGCTGGCATTGGACGGCGTCAAGGTCCTCGACTTCTGCCGCAACGCACCTGGAATGTTTTGCACAATGGTGCTGGGCGATCTGGGCGCGGACGTCCTGATGATCGAACGCCCAATGGCCGGTGACCGCGCCGAATACGAGCAAACCGTGGCCGGAATCTCCAACAGGGACGAGGAGGAACGGCGAGCGGTCTACAACGCCCTCCAGCGTAACAAGCGAAGCATTGCCCTCAATCTGAAAGAGCAGGAAGCGCAAGACATTTTTCAGGAACTGGCGAAAACCGCCGACGTGGTCGTGGAAGGCTTCAGGCCCGGAGTCATGGACCGACTGGGAGGGGGTTACGACACGGTTAAGCGGATCAATCCCCGCGCCGTCTACTGCTCCATCTCCGGTTACGGACAAGACGGCCCCTATGCGCAACTCGCAGGACATGACATAAACTACCTCGCTATGTCCGGCGCCTTGGACCTCATCGGTTACTCCCAAGATGACAAACCCGCCATTCCCATGAATCTGCTCGCCGACTTCGCGGGAGGGGGCTTGTGCGGCGCGGTGGGCATCCTCGCCGCGCTCATGGCCAGACACACGACGGGCCAAGGCCAATACGTCGACATCGCAATGGCCGAAGGCGTGCTCTATATGCTGGCTGGTACGCTATCCGACTTCTTCGCCAGAGGCGTCGCCCCTGGGCGAGGCGCTACCCGGCTCAACGGCGGCGCTCCGTACTACAACGTGTACAGGACCAAAGACGCCAAGTACTTCACCATCGCGGCCATCGAACCCTGGTTCTGGCGAAACCTGTGTTCCGCCTTGGGGAGGGAGGACCTGGCAGGTCTCCAGAGCGCCGGTGGACAAGAAAAAGAACAGGTCGAGCAGTTCTTGACGGAGACTTTCTTGACCCGGACCCGCGACGAGTGGTTCGAGTTGCTCCGAGACGAAAACATCTCGGTTGGGAAGGTCTATTCCATAGACGAGGTGGTGAACGACCCCCAGGTCGCCTACCGCAACATGGTCATCGAGGTCTCCGCGCCCCAGCAGCCGGGCCAGAGCGTGAAGCAAGTCGGCATTCCCATTCGCCTTTCTGACACGCCCGGCAAAGTGCGGCGCGTCGGCGCGGCAACGGGTAGCCACACCTCAGAAGTACTCGCCTCCCTGGGCTACTCCCCCGAGTTGATCGAGGAGCTGCGCCGCCGCGCCGTCGTCCAGTAGTGACCGGCGGTCTCCTGTTCTCATGACCCCTTCCCCAGGCGTAGACTTGGCCGACCATGCCGCCAGGGCTCTGACCCTCTACTCCGGATGGGTCATCTGCGCCATCATCATGGTTACCGGGCTCCTTCTCCTCCCCGTGTTCTTGATGCGGCCCACCGAACAAGCGTCCCGCGATCCTGGCGGGCCTGTCTTCGATCTTCAGGAGTTGGTCAACAAACGGTTTCCCACCAAGGTGCATATCGCGAGCTTCATCGCGGAAGACCATGACGGGGATATCCTGCGCCAGGCTCCCTTATGGGAGTTGTACCGCAACGAGCAGGCGCTTCGAGACTCGGACCTGGGGGACTTCCTGTTCACCGGTTACGATGTTGACACCCAGAGGCGCATTCGCGGCATCTTCACCCTCGCCGACGCCGTCCAAGACCTATTTCGGCTGGACCGGAGCAGCGGCGTAACCCTGGAGACCGCCACCGACCAACAAGTCAAGGAAGCCGTCTCGCGAATCCTGGCCAGCCCCACCGGCAGGTTGATGCGAGCTTCCCTGTCCAAAGACGCGTACTCCACGGAATCGGTGGTGGAAGGTAGGAAAGTCGAGGAGTGGCGGGCCGCCGCGCTATCAGTCTTTGTAGCGGGGGATAACGCAAGTCTCGGCGGTGGCCCTTTGACCATTAGCCTCACCGACGACGAGGCCACCCTGGGCAAAGAACGGTTCAACCGCCGCGTACAAAGGACGCTGCGGGGACGGGAAGAGTCATTCCGCCTTTGGGGCGTCGCCCTGGACGTTAACCTCACGTCACGAGAACAGGGAAGGACGGTCGTGCCCTACATCGCGGCTACCTTGGCGCTGGTCCTGGTGGTCGTGGGAGTTACGCTTCGGTCGGTGAAGGTGGTGGCGCTGGGTTTCGTCGGCTTCTTGATATTGCTGGTGTGGCTCAAGGGCATTTCCAATCTGATCGGGCTCAAGTCGTCCCTAACGTCAGACCTGATAGTCCCCATAGCCATGATCTCCCTGGGCGCGGATTTTCTCATTCATGCGGTCGCCCGATATCGGGAAGAGGGACAGGGATCGACGGTCCCTTCGCGGGCGCTCCAGGCCGGGCTGGCCGGAGTATTGGGCGCGCTGACATTGGCCACTCTATCCGACGGGATAGCTTTCCTCGCCAATGTGACCTCCGGTATCGAAACGATTGTCGGATTCGGCGTGGCTGCCGGAATCGCGGTCCTCTCCAGCTACGTCATTATGGGAATCTTGCTGCCCCTGGTCATCATGCGCCTGGACGAGAGGAAGCGTGTCCGGACAGTCCCGGACAACAACCCTGAGAGCCGCGGACCGGTCCAGCCGCGAGAGTACGGCAGCGACGTGGCCCGGCCCCCGAGGGATGAGACATCTATTTCGCGCGTGGGCATTGCTTGGCTGGTAGTTAAGCTAGCGGAGTACCGGTGGGTTGTATTGCCGGTAGTAGCGGTGGTGACCGCCGGAGCAACCTTCCTGTCGTTCCAACTCGACCCCAAACTGGACATCAAGGATTTCTTCGATTCCGGTTCCGATTTTGTAGTCGGACTGGACAAGTTGGACGAACACACCGACTCTGCCCTGGCCGGTGAGCCGGCGGTCCTATACATAGAGGGCGACCTTGCGGCCCCCGAATCGCTGAACGGAATCCAAAGTTTGCTCCGCCGCCTAGATGACAATCCCAACCTGGGCCACTCCGAGGACGGTGGCGTGTTCCTTTACAGCCGCACGGTATTCGACTTGCTGCACCGGGTCACCGGGTCCGGCTACGCGCGTCAACGGATATTCGAGGAAACCGGCGTGGCTATCGAGGACGCCAACGTCGACGGCATACCGGATAAACCGGAGCAGACGAGGGCGGCCTACTTCTACATGGCCGCCAATGGAGTTCCCCTGGACGAACACTCCACCGCGTATGATCCGCTCCAGGTCCGGGAAGTCCTCTACGTCCCGGGAGAGACAGGGGGCACCCAGGCCACGATCATAGTTCTGGGGGTGTTGGGGTCTCGAGAACAAGCAAACCTTGGCCCGGCCCGGAAAACGCTGGAACAGGACCTGGGTCCCTTGATGGACATCCCGTCCATTTCATCGGTCGGAGTTACAGGCTCGCCCTTCGCCCGCGAGGCCACATTGACTTCCACGACCCGCGCCCTTATCAAGTCATTGCCGGTGGCAGTCGTGGCTTGCTTCATCTTGTTGACATTGTGGATGCGCTCGGTGAAGTACGCGTTGGTGACCATCATACCCATTGGCCTGGTGGTGTCCTGGCTGTATGGGTTCATGTACCTTGCAGGCTATAATCTCAACTTCGTCACCGCCACCATAGCCGCCGTGTCCATCGGCGTGGGCATCGACTATTCAATCCACATGACCCAACGCTTCCGGCAAGAGCTGGCGAAGCGGGGTGTCGTGGCCCATGCCCTTCGGGCGGCGGCTTCCGGCACCGGAGTCGCCCTCGCTGGTTCGGCGGCGTCCAGCATTGTCGGATTCGCCGTCCTCGGGTTCGCTCCGATGCCGCTATTTGCCACCTACGGCGTGATCTCCGCGGTGATGATATTCATGGCCGCCGTCGCGGCGCTGGTGGTCCTTCCCTCATTGCTTGTGATCGTGGCCCGCCCCTCCCCCGAGCCTGGACCCGCTGGGTCATGAGCCCACCGCGATGCCCGCTGGCAGCCTGATACCGCATGCTATAATACCGCCCATCAGGACTGCCGCCGGGAGCGGCGTGCGGGCGCAGGAAGATAGTGCCGCCCGCACCAATTTCCAGACCAGGGGGTCCCCAGGATGATCAAACGGTTCTCGGTGCTGTACGTCGGCCAGATCGACCTCGACAATCCCGGCGTCGACGGCACCCCGGCCAACGACCGCAGGTACCCGAATGACCGGTTGGTCCAGGCTTACTCCCACGCGGTGGAGTTGGCCCAGCACATGGACGATCTGGGCTTTTACTGCATGTGGACCGCCGAGCACCACTTCCAACGCGAGGGCTACGAGTGCTTCCCGAACTTGATCCTGTTGGGGGTGCATCTTGCCGGACTGACCAAGCGCCTCAAGTTCGGTTCGGCTTTCAATATCGTCCCGATGTGGCACCCGCTACGCCTGGCCGAGGACTTCGCCATGGCCGACGTGTTGACCGGCGGACGGCTCATCTTCGGGGTTGGGAGAGGATATCACTCCAGAGAGGTGGAGACCTTCGGTTCGCCAGTGATCGATAACGACGCGAACCGCGAGCTCTTTTTGGAGCAGATGGAGGTCATTCTAAAGGCCTTTAACGAGGACTCTTTCAGCCACAAGGGCAAGTACTACACCATTCCCGCCGACGTGCCCTACCGGGGATACCAGTTAGAGGACATAACATTGGTCCCCCGGCCCGTCAACCGGCCGGTGGAGATCTGGCAGCCCATAGCCAGCGGGCGGACTCTGGAATATATCGCCAGCCTCGGGATCAAGGCCATGGTCGCCCTTACTGGCGAAGTCCTGGTGGACCAACTCTTCCGCTCCTACCACGAGATGGCGCGGAAGGCGGGCCGGGACCTGGTCCTAGGGCAGGACATGGGCCTGGGAGTGGGCTTTTACATCGCCGACAACCAGCGAGAAGCCATCGAGCGCGTGCGTCCCTACCACGACGAACGCTACAAGTGGTTCGCCCCCTTCGGCTTCGTCAGGTACACCGATTCTAACGGCAGAATGTGGGGCACTCCCGGGGCCCCCTCTCGCGTGCCCACCATCGAAGACGGCGTAGAGCAAAAGGTCTGGATTTGTGGTCCGCCAGGCGAGTTCATCGACTTCCTGCGCGGTCTGGAGCAAAAATATCCGGGCCTGGAAGACATAATCGTCCAATGGCCGGAGGGTATGCCCTGGGCAGAGTTCCGTGACCAGTTGACACTATTCGCCAGGGAAGTCATGCCCGCGTTCGCCGGCAGCGGCGAGGCCTCCGTTGCCGGGCCAGCTTCGGACGGCAGCTAACGAGTAGTCCCCTGTCTGAAGGTAAGGATGGCCAGCGCCCTATCGCATCCTCCGCTCATCGGGTGAGCTGTGGGCTAAAACGGCCTGACCCCGGCGTGTTGGAGAACTGGGTTGCCTAACTCGGAGCACGCAGCCCTAGCCAAACAGGGCACCGAAGCCGTTGGCAGGTGGCGGGCCGGCAGCCGCTGGATTAGGCGGCAAATGGACCTTTCCGGCGCGATGCTAAGCCGGACAAAGCTCATCGCGGCTGATTTCGCCCATGACAACCTTAGCCGCATAGACCTGACAGGGGCCAACCTCTACTTCTCCGACCTTTCCGGGGCCAACCTTCGAGGCGCCCACCTTTTCCGTTCAGACCTCAGCCGCTCGGACCTGCGGGAGGCAAACCTGACCGCCGCGTCCCTGGTGCGGGCCGACCTGACCGGATGCTGCCTGCGGGGCGTCAATCTGCGAGGGGCCGACCTATCTTACGCCGACCTCTCCCGCGCCGACCTCGAGGGGGCAAACCTGGCAGGGGCGAACCTAACTGCCACGAAACTGTCGTGGGCCAACCTCACCGGCGTAGTCCTGCGAAACGCAAAAATGAACGGGACTGTTCTGGACCTGGCCGACCTTAGCGGGTCCGAGTTGCGGGGAGCTACCCTCGTCCGGGTCACTTTGGATGACGCGGTGTTCGAGGACGTCCTGCTGGAGATGACCTTGTTCGCGGATTGCGACTTGAGCCGTGTCATGGGGCTGCAATCCGTGCGCCACGCCGGGCCAAGCATCATAGGGGCTGACTCCTTGGGTAGGTCCCGAGGGCTGATTCCGGAGTCATTTCTGCGCAGCGCGGGAGTCGCGGAGGCTTTGATCGCATCCCAACCTCAACTACAGGGATTCCGCAGGGCCGACCCTCGGGTGCTGTTGTTAGGTTCGGTAAAGGACGCCGCGTTCATCGAGCGCGTCCTGGAAGACCTCCGGGGATCGGGGATGTTCTGTTGGAGACTTTTCGTGGACGACGAGGAGTCATTCCAGTCACAAGAGGGCGTGTTGGACCGGGCGGTATACTACGACCGGCTCGCCCTGGTCTGCTCAGCCAATTCCCTGGAGAACCCATTTGGGAGCCGCTTCTTCTCCGAATTGACACGCGATGGCTCGAGCGCCTCGGGACGGTCTTTGCTGCCGGTGGCCATAGATGACCAGCTTTTCCGCAGCGGCGAGCAGTTGTGCGAGGACTTGCGCTCGTTGAAGACGGTTGACCTTCGCGGTTGGGAGACGCCTGAGGTATACAAGCCGGGCCTGGCAAACCTGGAAAGCGCCCTGGCGTAATTCGCCTGCCCTAGTCCTCTACGGGCGTGTCCTTGCCCAGCATCAAGCACGGCTCTCCCCATTGACCCGCGCTGGATACATCCCACCCGGCGCCGGAGTCCACGGGTCTCAACCGGATACCGTCATCCCCCCCGTACACCAGTAAAATTACCCCATCTCCGGAATCCTCGGAAAATGCCGCCATCGCCGGGCATGGCCCATCTTCGCTCCAGCCGGTTACGTCGCACCAAATATCCACACCCATCTGGTCCGCGGTGAATACCCGGCTGATGGCCCTCGGTTCGCTCAATAGGTCGAACACACGATTCAGGTCCATTGGACTGTTTTCTCCCGCGATTACTTCCACTTCCAGCAGCATCCCTTGCTCCCGTTCCTGCAATTTGGCCAGACATTGTCCCGGTAATGTCCCGGTGCGGATTTTAGCATACGGTCCCCCGACATTGGCTGGTTGACTGGACTAGGGGCCGGGTCTACTATACCGCCACACCTGCTTCCGCCTGGGAGCGTGTCCAGAAGCATCGGTTAAGACCACCAGGGAGGAGCGCCATGGCCATTGGTATTAGCACCTACCGGCCACTGATCACCGGGACCACTCACATGGTCTCGACAGGCCACTATCTGGCAACCTCGGCGGGGTACCGCATCCTGGAACAGGGAGGCAACGCGACCGACGCCGGAGTCGCCGCCGGCATAGCCCTGAACGTGGCGCTGCCCCAATACACCAGCTTTGGCGGTGTCGCCCCCATAATCGTCCATGACTCCGCAAAACAAGAGACGATGCAGGCCGGTGGCCCAGGGAGGCCAGCATCGACTATTTCAACCAGCATACCGGCGGAGAGTTACCTCTGGGAGCGCTCCGCACGGTTACTCCGGCAGCGGCAGACGCCTGGCTGACCACGCTCAAGCTCTACGGCACGATGACCTTCGAGCAGGTCGTGACTCCGGCCCTGGAATTGGCCGAGGGAGGCTTCCCCATTCCAACAACCCTGCACCGGGCTCTGGCGCGCGCTGGGGAGCCGTTGGCCCATCATGAGGGCCACGCCCGCCATTGGCAATCCACCGCCAGCGTCTTCTATCCCAACGGCAAAGCCCTGGGCTCTGGGGAGTTGCTGGTCCAGACTAATCTGGGTCGGACGTTCCGCCGTCTGATCGAGATCGAGCGGGAACATTCCCGCCAGGGCCGCGAACAAGCGATTCAAGCCGCCCGCGACTTCTTCTACCTAGGGGACATCGCCCGGGAGATGGTGGACTTCTGCCGGGACCGGGGGGGTCTACTGTCCTTGCGGGATCTGGCAGAGTTCGCCGTTACGATAGAGCCTCCCGCAGCGGGCAGCTACAAGGGGATAGACGTTTATACTTGCGGGCCGTGGTGTCAGGGTCCCACGTCGATCCAGGCGTTGCACATCCTGGAGCAGTTCGACCTTAAAGCCATGGGCCACAATACGCCTGACTACCTGCACACCGTCATAGAAGCGTTGAAACTGGCCTTCTCCGACCGCCACTACTACTATGGGGACCCCGATTTCGTGGACGTTCCGCTAGACGGCCTATTGTCGAAGAGTTTTGCGAAAGAACGGGCGCGGACCATCGAGCGGAATGCCGCCCATCCTGAAATGCCCCGGCCGGGGGACCCTTGGGCTCATCAAGGCGGCGGTTCGAAACCCTCTCAATTGGCCAGCCCCGAACCAGTCGGAGGCGGCCTGCCAGCCGATACAAGCTATGCCTGCGTTGTCGACCGGTGGGGAAACGCCTTCTCCGCCACTCCCAGCGATGGCCTTGGAGGGGGTCCGGTGGCCACGGGACTGGGCTTCGTCATATCGCCGCGAGGCTCCCAGTCATGGCTGGACCCGGATCATCCGTGCTCTATCGCCCCCGGCAAGCGCCCCAGGCTCACCCCAAATCCCGGCTTGGCCATGAAGGACGGCAAGGTCTGGATGCCATTCGGCACTCCGGGCGGCGACGTCCAGTGCCAGTCTATGGTGCAGCTATTCTTGAACGTCGCCGAGTTTGGGATGGACGTCCAGTCGGCCATCGAGGCGCCCAGGGTGTCTACATGGAGCTTCCCCAACTCCTTCCACCCCCACGCGTACCATCCGGGGCTGGTCGGGGTCGAGGGCCGGATCTCCCCTGAAATCGTCGCTGAATTGGAGCGCCGGGGCCACCAGCCCGAGGTCTGGGACGACTGGACCGGGCGCATGGGTTGCCTTTGCGCCATCGAGGTGGACCGTGAACGAGGCGGGCTGTCGGCGGGGTCCGATCCCCGCCGGGACGGCTACGCCATGGGCCGGTAACGTATACCCTCGGGTTACTGGGCGGTGCGCCCACCGTCTATAACCAACTCGCTGCCGGTAACGAAGGAAGATTCGTCCGAAGCCAGGTATAGAACGCCGTAGGCCACGTCTTCCGGCCTACCCAGCCTTCCCAGGGGAGTCCGCTCCATTCGGTTCTGGCGGTATGACTCTTGTGCCAGCAGGTCGGCGGTCATGGGCGTCTCAATAGTGCCCGGATGGACCGAATTCGCCCGGATGCCTTCTCTGGCGTGTTGGATGGCGGTGGACTTTGTGAAAAGCCTTACCGCGCCCTTGGAAGCGGTGTAGGCGGCAGACATGGTATTGCCCACAAGGCCCGCCACGGAAGAGATGTTGATTATGGAGCCGCCGCCGGCCTTCCGCATCTCCGGGATAGCGTGCTTCGTCCCAAGGAACACCCCCTTGGAGTTGATCTCCATAACCTGGTCCCATAGCTCTCCGGAAGTCTCCTCCACCCGCTCCGTGCGGTAGATGCCTGCGTTGTTGACCAGAACGTCCAGTTTTCCGAACCGGGCAACCGTAGCGGCCACCGCTTCGCGCCAACTGGACTCGTCGGTCACGTCCAGCCTGACGAAGAGGCATTCCCCGCCAGTCTCGTTGATCTCGGCCTCGGTGCGGCGCCCGTCCTCTGCCAGCAGGTCGCCGATCACCACTCTTGCGCCCTCGCGGGCGAATAGTTTGGCTTCAGCGGCCCCCATTCCCCTTGCCCCGCCGCTGATCAATGCCACCTTGTTTTCCAGACGCATCGTGTGGCCTCCAGGACTCTTGAAATTCCTCTCCGGTTGATCTACCCCGGTTGATGTACCGATTGTAGTCCGCCAAAAACGCCAGTCAAGCTCCCCCTCTCGCAGTGACTGGTCAGAATCGATGAGGAGAATTGGCTGAATCTCACATCGATCATCTCTGTGATAATCCTCATATCATGTCCCGCCCCCGCAATCCGTCATTCCCCCGCAGGGAGACCTTTGAATAATCCCCTCTCACTCCGGGAGAGGGTTAGGGTGAGGGCGTCCTCCGTATCTGGGCGCACTCTGGATTCTCGCTTTCGCGGGAGTCGCGGAAGGTTACGCAAAGGTCTCCGAAGGCGGGAATCCAGAAATGCCTATGATAGTGAAGGTCGCTGGTTGCAAAGGTTTCTGGATTCCGGGTCAAGCCCGGAATGACGAGCTTGGAGTAGGAAGGACACATCAAGTCAAAACAGTTGCCTCTCGCAATAGGGTTTGACCAGGGAAAAGCCCGACTATAAAATGAGTCCGCCGCAGCGATCCCGATTGCCCCGGACAATCAATGACCCACCTGCCAAATCTCCCCGCCGCCAGCCGCGCTTTTTCCCTTGCTCTCCTCATTGGCGTCCTTCTGACGTTGGTCGCCTGCGGAGGAATTGCCGGACCCTCGAAGGCTGTGGACTTCGAGGTCACCCTCTTTAGCGGTGAGGAATTCCGCATGGCCGATCAAGTTGGCCAAAACTCCCTGGTGCTCAACTTCTGGTTCCCCTCCTGTCCGCCGTGCCGCGCCGAGATGCCCGACTTCGAGGACGCCTGGTTGGACCTGCAAGGGCAAGACGTGCGGTTCCTAGGGCTGTTCGTTCCAAAGGGCCTGGACTCAGAGCAGGACGCCAGGGACTTCATCCAGGAATTAGGTCTGACCTACGACGTCGCGACCGATGTGCGAGCGGAGATCGCTGAAGCATACGAGCTGAAGTTTTACCCCACGACCATCTTCATCGACAAGTCCGGACGAGTCTACTCGACGGAGATCAGCGTCCTAGACCGGGAGAAGATCAAGCGGATCGTGGGCGAGATGGCCCAGGGTTGAACCCGCGAATCGCGCCGTGAAAAGTCCCGCCACCGGCCCCAGTCCCGCTTCATGACCGTGCTTGACGGAATTCTAATAGCCATAAGATGGGCCCACGCCCTGGCCGCGGTGGCATGGGTCGGAGGCAGCATCTTTTTCCTGCTGGTCTTGCGGCCTTCCTTGAAACGGGCCAACGGCGGCGGACCGGTGGGCCGGCTAGCGGGAGCCGAATTCCGAAGCTTGGTCAACACGGCCATCGCCGTGCTGGTCTTGACCGGCGTGGTCCTGTCCCTGTCCCGCCTCACCTCCACAGCGGTATCGGTCCCCTATGTGGTGGTTCTGGTGGGAAAGATCATCGTCGCGCTGTACATGTTTTCGGTAGCGTGGCTCCTACGGCGTCGTGACTCTACCGAAGAGCCAGGCGCCACGACCGGACCGCTGACACGCCTACGCCGGGGCCTGGTTAGCCCAGAGGCGGTGTTGGTAGGCGGAATCATCGCCATAGGCTTAGCGGACGTGTTGGATGCCCTGTTCGAGATGGGGCTTAGCAAGTAACATTACATAAATACTCCGTATCGACCCCGCAAGAACGACACGGAAGACTCCCGCCACAATTTAATGGAGGGACCTTGAAGAGAGAGCTAATGGAGATACTCGTCTGCCCGGTATGCAAGGGAGACCTGGAGCTTCAGGTGGAAACCGAAGACGAGGAAGAGGTGGTCACCGGAGCCCTGACCTGCTCGCCCTGTAACGAGTCTTATCCAATCCAGGACGCCATCCCCAATCTTTTGCCGCCAGAAATGAGGGGATAGGTCCACAAATGCAACGTGCCGGGGTTATCCTCCGGCACGTTTGGCGAGACCGCGTGTGGACTAACTGGGTTAGTTGGGGTCGCCTACCAATACCTGCACTACCAGCGGAGCCAACTCCTCGGCCCGCTTGCGCAAGGCTTCACGGTCCAGGTTCTCGATTGGGTGCTCAGTGAAGATGGTGGGGTAATCAGCCGCTCCCCACATCCTGGCCATTCCCTCAGCGGTTGGGATGAACCTATCGGTGCAGATCGTTGCTGAAGGGATCCCGGCGTTCTCTACGTGAATTCCGTCGTGCACACTGCACGCACTGCAGGAGCCTCAATCCCCGATGGCGATAATCACCGAATCGCAGTATTCAGCCAACTCCTTGATCGCCTCGGGGTCGGCGGGCCGCGATGCGCTGGGCTTTCGATGCCAGCGAACTTCGGAGATTTCATAGCGGGTGCGGAGCAAGTCCACCAATTCTTCAAGCAGCACGTCCGCGTTGCGCTTGCTGTCGTCGATGATGCCAAGTTTGGTCCCGGCAAGGCTTGGCAGCCGGGGGGCGCCGTCGAAAGGCGCGATAATCGCCTGGGTCGTGGGGTTCACCAGGGTAACTTCTTGCTTCTGGGTCATTTTGCCTCCTATGGCCGGTGCAGCCCACCGGTCATGTCTGTCGCGCTGTTAACGCACTACCTTGGTGACCGCCGTAGAACCCACCTTGGGCCCCCAGCTAGGGATCACCGAGGACATATTGGATTCCTCACCGCCGGCGAATAGGAGAAGAATATCTTCCGGTTCGGGGATCAGGTATACGAACTGGTCCTCGTCCTCAGTTTCCGGGTCGCCGGGAAGGACGCCGGCCCGCTTCAGGTCCGCTATCGAGCGCCGAATGTTCGAGTGAAGGTAGGCCCTGGCCTGTGCCTTGGTCCAGTCCTTCCACAAACTCGACGCCCCGGCGATGGTCACCGCAATTTGGCCCTGTCTCAGCCCGGCGGACCTGTCTCCGACGGACCCCGAGGTCGACATACTCGTTCCCAGAGACGATGCGGCGTCAGCTAAGGCGTAAAGGATCGCCTGAGGATGTCCGGTGGCCCGCACCTGACGCGGGCTCTCGGAGGCGAAAACAGTGGCCGTGCTTTCGTCCCGGCGGAAGCCCCGCTCCACGTGGAGCGGTTCCCAGTGGGTCTCCGTCTCGGCCTCGGCGATGCAGTAGCTGTATTTCCCCGGGTGTCCGATCACGCTCCGGTCGAACAGCCCGGGTATTGCGGCGCAGGCGTTCATCAGGATCAGCCTGATTGATCTACCGATGGTGGCGTTGGCCCGGTTTCCCGGACCGAACAGGTTGTTGCGCGAATTGATCCCGATTTCACGGACGATAGGACCATTGACCACCACCAGTATCGCCGCGCCGCCCATGCTGGAGGATGGGCCAACCAGGTTGAACACCGGGTCAAGCATCGCTTCGGTTGCGGCGAGGACCACGGGCAGGTATTCGGGCAGGCATCCGGCCATCACGGCGTTCGCCGCCACCTTGCCGACGGTGATTTCCCTGCGCCGTTCCGGGAGCTGTCCCACCACCTCGTCGGCGGGACGCCCGGCACGCGCCACAAATTCGTCCACCCTGCGGGACGTAGGGGGCACAACGGGCAGTCCATCCGTCCAACCCAGGTCATAACAGACCTCAACGGCCTCCAACGGGTCGGTCCATTGTACGGTGGTGGTGTCAGCCTGGTCGCTCAACTTGTCCGCGCCTCCGTGTCTTGAATTCCGTCGTCTGGTTACCAGACCCTCTCATACTTGGAAATGCTGCGCAGTTCCTGGGGCGGGTCCATGTGTGAGCCGCGGATGGTATACGAGACTTCGCCGACGTACACGTCACCCCTGGAGTCTACCGCTATACCGTGAGGTGCGATAAACTGACCCGCGCCTTCACCCTCCTCGGGAGCGCCGAACATGCAAACCCGGTTGCCGTTCAGGTCATAGATGGTGACCCTGTGACCCAGTCCGGGGGCTCCGGCCGGGGGAGGCGGCCCTGGTGCATTGAGTTCGCCGACGTAGATGTGTTCCTGCCACAGTACCATTGCATCGGGGCGGTGGATATTGCTCCACATCTCGAGGAAGTTGCCCCTGGCGTCGAAGAGCTGGATGCGGTGGGCTTCCCGGTCCACCACATAGACGCGGTCATTGCTGTCTATGGCAATGTTGTGGGGACGCATGAATTGACCGGCGTCGATGCCAGAGTCTCCCCAGGAAAACTTGTAGTCCCCGGCCTCAGAGTAAACGTGGACACGGGAGTTTCCGTAACCGTCGGAGATGTACACGTCTCCATTACTGGGCATGATCGCCGCCGACGTAGGCCGGTTGAAGGGCTCGCCGCCCCAGATCGGCTTTGGCTGGTTTCGCTCGCCGATCTCCATCAGCTTTTCGCCCCCCGGCGAAAACTTCTGGATCGTATGGATGCCGTCATCCGCGCAAAGCAGGGTATCGTCGTGGGCGATATATAGGCCATGGGTCCGGTTGCTGAAATCGCCCTCGCCGAAGCTGCGGAGGTAGTTGCCTTCCCGGTCAAACACCATGATCGGGTGCTCGCCCCTGGTCAGGACATAAACGTTGTCCTGGGAGTCCACCGCAACACCTGGACACTCAAGGAACCGTATTCCATCGGGCAGCTTGGCCCAATTGTCGACGTGCCTATAGAGGAAATTACCCTCTCCGTAAGTATCCGCCATATCTCCCCCTATTCAAGGTAGTTGTATGTTCGGACTGGGGTTGAGGCTGGCCCTCCATCAGGGGTCTTGAAACCAACCGGAAAACCCGCTGATATCCTAAAGTCTAGGATATTGAGTGTCAATGGCAACCGCGTCCGTCTAACACAAGAGCCCCCTCGAAAAGAGGGGGCTCTCTGCAATGACTATATGCTAAAGACCGGGCCTTTTAGGGCGCCAGGTTTACGGCGGGGCTTATCTAATAGTGTCCCGGCCCTCGCCCTTCAGGTAGTCGGCTGTACGCAGCGCCAACGCCTGGATGGTTGTCGTGGGATTGATGCTTGCGCCGGTGGTGAAAATACTTCCGTCGATGACGAACAGGTTGGGCACGTCGTGGGCGCGGCCCCAACGATCCACCACGGACGTCTCCGGGTCGTTGCCCATCCGGGCGGTCCCCAGAAGGTGCCAACCGGCGTTGCGCCGTTGATGTGCGGCGAAGACCTCTGTCGCTCCGGCGGTTTCCATGACCTGGGTTGCCATCTCCACGCCGTGGGCCAGCATCTTATCGGTGTTTTCGCTGATGGTGTACTGTATTTTAGGCGCGGGGATACCATGGCTGTCGGTAAGGTCGGGGTCCAGGCTAACCTGGTTGCGCTCCTCCGGCAGGTCCTCGGCCATAATAGTGATGCCCGCCGTATGTCCGAACCGCTCCTTAAAGGTCGCATGGTGGCCTGCGCCCCAGGGCGTGCGGTTGCCAAGCAGACCGCCTAAAGCGGAAGAGAGAGGCGTGGACGCCGCGCCTCCGATCTGCAGGCCGTAGCCGCGAACGAAACCCCGGTTCAAGTCGGTTTCGTAGAACTCGTGGCTCAGCATGGTGCTGCCCCGAGCCCCCTGCTCGGCTCCGAGCCATTCATCGAACAGCCCCATAACCATGCCGCAGGGGTGGTGCATCAGGTTCTTGCCCACCAGGCCGCTGCTGTTGGCCAGCCCGGCGGGGAAGAGGTTCGATTTGGAATTTAGCAACAGCCGGGCCGTGCCGATGCCGTTGGCGGCCAGGACAACTACCTTGGCATGTTGCTCTCTCAGAACTCCCTTGCTGTCGTAATAAAGCGCCCCGGTAGCCCGGCCCTCCTTGTCGACCATGATCTCCCGGACCCGCGCGTGGGTCTTGAGTTTTGCCCCCTGTTGCAAGGCCTTGGGCCAATAGACTATGTCGACGCTGGCCAGGGAACGCAACACCTCGCCATTGTCGGCGGGGCGTCCGTCGTAAGACACTGAGTTAAGAGCCGTGTCCGATGACCACCAATGCCAACCCAGCTTGTCAAACGCATCTGCCAGCACCCTGCCGCCTGGCCTGATGGACAACGGCGGGCAGGGACGTTCCGGCTTGGGAGGGTATCCCGGATCGCCTGCGTACCCGGAAACGCCCATCATCCGGTCGTTCTGGTCGTAATAAGGCTCCAACTCGTGGTAGGTCATCGGCCAGTCGTCGGCCACGCCATCCAGCGACTTGAGCCGGAAGTCAGAGGGATGGAACCGCGGGAAGTGGGAGCCCCAGTGTATCGTGCTGCCGCCCACCGCGTTATACATCAACGGTGCGATGGGGGTCTCTCTTTGGTTGGTCGGATAGTCTTCCGGCAGACCGCGAACGTTAGGGTCGGAATGGAAATCCGTTTGCCCATGCAACGGCGCGTCGGGGTCGCCTACGGGCAAGTAGCCGCGAGGCACCCAACCGCCCTGCTCCAAGCACACGACCTTGATCCCGGTTTGAGTAAGGCTCCACGTGAAGGCGGCGCCTGAAGCCCCCGCCCCGATCACCAGAACGTCGGCAACATCGTTAGACGACATAACATCTCCTGCTAAAGAGCCCTCTGGGTCGGCTGGGAATTAGCTCGCCCGCTCGAAGACGGCTGCTACGCCCTGCCCTCCGCCGACGCACATGGTCTCCAGGCCCCACTGGCACTCCCGGCGCTCCATCTCGTGAAGCAGAGTGGTCAGGATGCGGGCGCCGGTGGCGGCGATGGGGTGTCCCAACGAGATGCCCGAGCCGTTGACGTTCAAATTATCGTGGTTTGGCAGCTTCCACTCCCGCAGCACGGCCAATACCTGAGCGGCGAACGCCTCATTAAGTTCGATCAGATCCATGTCTCCCAGGGTCAGGCCCAGCTTGCCCATCACCTTGTTTACCGCGCCGACAGGGCCGATTCCCATGTAGGCCGGGTGGCAACCGGTCACGGCCCAGCCGCGAAGATAGCCCATCGGAGTAAGTCCGAATTCCTCGAGCTTGTCTTCAGCTACAACCAGGCACACCGAAGCGGCATCGTTCTGGCTGCTGGCGTTACCGGCGGTGACGCTGCCGTCGGGCATTATGGGGCGCAACCGGGCCAGCGCTTCTATAGAAGTGTCGCTCCTGGGGTTCTCGTCGGTGGCGAAGTTGACCGGGTCTCCCCTGCGCTGAGGGATAGGCACGCCGACGATCTCTTTTTCGAACTTGCCCGCCTCGATGGCGGCTACTGCCCGCTGATGGCTGCGCAGGGCGTACTCGTCCTGCTCTTCGCGGGAGATCTCGTACTGCTTGGCCAGGTTCTCGGCGGTCTCGATCATCCCTGAGATGTAGCCGAACCGCTCCTCTGGTGCGATGGTCTCCCTGGCCCGGGCCAGCCGGTCATGGAAAGTCACCGAGCCAAACCGCGCGCCCCACCGGGACTCGTTGGAGTAGAACTCGGCGGTGCTCATGCTTTCGACACCGCCGGCTATGACGGCGTCGGCGTTTTCGGTCTGGACCAGCATGGAGGCGTTTAGAATGGCCTGCAACCCTGACGAGCACCGGCGGTCCAACTGGTAGCCGGGCACCTCGATGGGGAGACCAGATTTCAGAGAGGCCAACCGGCCAATGGCGGGGTTTTCACCGCTGGGGTAGCCGTGGCCCAGGATAACGTCGTCGACCTTCTCACCGTCGATACCGCTGCGTTCTAAGACCTCCTTAATGGCGATGCTGGCAAGCTCCGCCGCCGAGGCGCCGCGCAGGGCGCCGCCGAAATTACCCACGGCGGTGCGGACAGGTGAGACTATGGCAACTCCTCGCATAGTTAACTCCTTAGGTGGATGATAGGGTACGGGACGAGACCTGACGTAGCAGAGGCGCCGGCCGCCCAAGTCCGCGGATATCATACCGTGTGGGGAGAAGGGTGTCTAATGAACAACGCCCGTGTGGGGGAAGGGACCACCTTACCAGCACGTGGTCAACGCCACCACCACCGGTCCCGCCTGTGTGGGGGAAGGGACCACCTTGTTGATCGTTCTTGCTTCGTATCCATGAACACCCCCCGTGTGGGGGAAGGGCGTCATGGGAAGAGTGTCAACAGGAACACCGCGTTGACACTAGTCTAAGCCTATTCCTATACTTAAACACGCATGGGGATGTAGCTCAGTCGGGAGAGCACCTGCTTTGCAAGCAGGGGGTCAGGGGTTCGAATCCCCTCATCTCCACCACCCAGTGCCGTACCTGGGAGATGCCGGATTTACAAGTGTTAGTGATAATCCGACGCTTCACTCGCCGCCAGGCAGTGGGCCGGTTCCAGCCGCCATCCGTTGCTTGCTTGCCTCATTGTACACCCTTGCCCCACAGGCACATACCGAAAGCGACCATACTCAAGCCAAGGTCAAACCTGCATGCGTGCCCGATAAAATCCGGGAGAAGTTGGGTTAGTCTGCGCCAGAATCATAGTGTGTAAGAGGCGGAGTTAAGGGCCTGCTGAAGAAACGTCGGCCTCCTAAGTGAAGTGGTCACCGTCATGGAGACCGGGTCTTCGTCGTCGATGACGGGGCCGTGATCGTTTTCTGCGGCTACCATTGTCAGTGGCTCGGGAGCCGTTTTCCGAGGTTCACTGAGGCCTTCGGGGTTCGGAGACTGGATGGCATCACCTGAGGAAGGCTTGATGCCGTTTCGCAGCGGTCTTGGACTTGGCGGCGCCTCCTGGGCGGCAATGATGCGTCCCTCATGCTGTAACGACAGCCGGCCGGCCAGTCCTTGCAGCACCAACACAACTACTCCTGTATAGAAGCGGCGGTGCCGACCAGGCAGCACCTACAGGGTGTGCCTCTGGAACTTCACGGTGTTGTCCCGGGCCACTCTCCTTTTGTGTTTAAGGCACAGGACTTGCCCCAGGTGCAAATCTGACGGCAAGGGTCGGAATACCGGACTAAACTTAAGCCCGAATCCACCGATGGGAGGCGTGAAGGCAGGGCAAATTGGGATGAGGGAGCCTACAAGGGAGAAAGCCTGGGCTCCATTGGGACCGATGTGACACCGCAGAGGGTTTTCAGTAGCCGCACCGGGCCTCGTGAGCGGTCTATGGAGGCTGGGAATCGCGTGATAGCGAGACCGGACGCAACAGGATGCACTCGCGGACCGGGCGGACGCGAGTTTGGATGCGGTGGGTCGGTTGCGGATAGCGCCGTCAGGCTGGGAGTGGGATGGCTCGCAGTCGGGCCAGGGCGAGAGTGGCCTGCTCAGCCCAGGGCCAGCCCCGTGGAAGATGCAAAGTGAGTCTGCGCGCCGAGCGGGTAAGCCGTCCGGCCAGGGAGAAGAAGCGCCGCCGCAGGGTCTTGGTGGTCACCAGTTGCTCGCCCAGACCGATGCGTGCCGCCCAACGGGCCAGATTATGCGCCAGCACCTGGACCGCCAGCCAGGCGGCGTTGGCGGCGAAACGGCCTGACGGGAGATGATTGAGTCCCACGCCGTACTTGAGGTCTCGGATGGCATTTTCGACCTCGGCGTGGCGGCGATGGTCGGCCTCCAGCTCCAGGGTATCCCCGTCCCGGTCGGTGATGAAGCCGTGATAGCTGTAGCTGGCGAAGAGGGCCAGCTGGGAACCGGGCGTGGGCTTCACCCGCCGGACGATGAGCCGCACCGGCGCGGCATCGGGCTTGCTCCTGAAGGGAGTGTAAGCGGTCTCGGCCACGTCGGCGGCGCCGTCCATCCAATAAGGGATGGGCGTCCAGTCCGCCTCGGGTATGGCTTCAATGAGATTGCGCAGGTTGGCACGCTGGCGGATGGTGATGGAGAAGCGGACCTTCGTCTTGCGACAGACGGCGACCACGGCGTGGGTGTAGAAGCCGCTGTCGGTCCGCACCGTGAGTTGCCCCTTGGCCCCAGCATGGCGCACCCGCCCCACGGTCTCCCGCAGGAAGTGGGCGGCGCCCCGAGCGGTGTTGGCGCGGCCCTCGCGCAGCCGAGACATCAGCACGTCGCCGGTTCCGGCGGCCACGGCCAGCAGCGGGTGATAGCCTCGCTTGCCAGTGTAGCCATGGTGTCGCGCCCCCTCCTTGGCCAGCCCGTAGGTCTCGCAGATGGTGGAGTCCAGGTCGATGGTCAGCGGCCCGTCGCCGGGTCCGGCGCCGGCGGCCCAGGCCCGGGCCGGCAGTTCCCGGCTCACCCGGTCCAGCTGGCGGACATGGCCCCACCGGAAGCTGCGCAGGAACGTCCCCAGAGCCTGCCCTCGCGAAAGCGGGGGGTGGAGGGCGCTTTGAGCATGCACCCCAGCACCGAGGAGGTCCGCCCCGCACGCAGCGCATCGGCGTCGTCAATGCAATCGCCGCCCGCCAGCGCCAAGGCCACCAGCGTCAGCATCTTGTCTCCCGCGTTCGCCCGCCCCGGCGCATACCCGAGGTCAAGGTGACGGTCAACGAGTTCACGCAGGCCCACGTGCTGGGCCAGGGTGGCCGGAAGAAGCAACCCGGCATTGTTGACCAGGCGGTGGTCGTCGAAGGCAGGTCGATTGCAAAGTTCTTCGATTCGCAGTGTCTACCTAGAGATTGCAGGGCTCCAAGGGTGGAATTTGTGGATTCCCGCCTGCGCGGGAATGACGGCTAGGAGCAGATTCAACTGTGTGGCAGGACTTTGCGATCGTCCCTATTCACCTACCGGAACAGTTTTGACATCCTGACCGCGGGCTGCTCAGCGTGAGGATACAGGTCTTTAGAGGGTCTTTATACGAAGGCTGTGATACCCAAGAGTTGGCTCCTGGACGGACGGTTACCCATAGTTTCCAAGCCGTTAACCCCAACGACGCATTCGCATTGACTCTGACGTGGAACAGAAATATCCGGCTGGGTCCCCGGAGGTGAGCTTGCACCGCATTTGGCTGGCTTCAAGGTGGAGTTGCCGGACGGCGACAATCAATCGATCAGCCGCAGTGATGACCCCGGCAACAACATCGAACACATCTATGTACCGGGCGGTCTGGAGGTTGAGGGGCGTTATTCGATCGTGGTGACCCTAAAATCGTCTGAAACCGCGACCCGCTACGGCTGGGCCTGGCAGGCGGGGAATTCCGCCCTCCGACAATGCGACTGGAGGGCGGAATAGGGCTGGGTTGTCGCTACTACTGGATTGCGCTGGGTTCCTTGACCTGCTCCATGAGGTTGTCGTCCCATTCTCCTTCCGCTTGGAGAATCGCTTTCGCGTCGTAGATGAAAGCCTCGATGAGGTTATGGGACAGGTAAACGTAGGTGCCCGGTTGCCGGATGGTATGGATTGACGCGGCGGCGGAGCCAGCCGCTATAACCCAGGTCTCCAGGTCGAGCTTGGGGGGATTATTGAACCCTCCCCGTTCCCACACGTAATCGCCGTGGCCGCCGATGAGATGGGGGTAAGATTGGCGATTGGCCTGGGCATGTACGATGAGAACGTTTTCGCCAACGTTGGCTTTAAGCTCACCATCACCCTGTAGCGCGCCTACAGACCCGTTGAAGACTATGTGGGATGGGGCCAGGGTGGCCATGGCGGCGAGGTCGTCCGCGAAGGACGCATTGGGCGAGTCGTATTGCTTGAATTCCCCATCATCATCCCGAGGGATGTAGTAGTCCTGCTCCCCTATGTAGTAGGCGCGGTCGTAGGTGATTGGATTCCCCAGGGGATCTTTCAACCCCTCGCGGGGCAGTACCATTATTGCCCCATTCATGCCATGAGTAACGTGCCAGGGCACCATGTTTCCACCGGGCGCGCAATGATAAACGAACACCCCTGGCTTGATCGCCCGAAACCGCAACACGACCTCTTGACCAGGGGATACGAGGGTCAAGCCCCCTCCGCCGAGGGCGCCGATAGAGGCATGGAAATCAATGTTGTGGACCAGTTCGTTGTTTGAGGGGTTGACCAGGGTCAGTTCCACATAGTCGCCTTCATGCACCACAATCATCGGACCAGGCACACGGCCTTCAAAGGTAAACGCCCAGATCGACACACCCGGCGCTACTTCGATTTGCTTCTCCTCCACTACCATCCGGACCTCCACGACTTTAGGTCCGCCGGTAGCCACCTGCTCGTGTACCGGCAAGAAAGGCGGAGGAAGCAGCGGTTGCTTGACGCGTTCGAGTGTGGCTACGTCGACGGGCTCCCAGGTTTTGGGGCCGCTCCAATAGGAGACCCCCTGTTGGGCGCATGCGACGATTGACACCGCTAAGGCCATTATTGCGAGGATTAGGGCCATGCGTGGGTGGATATTCCAATGCGCCATAGCGTCCCTCCTTGGTTTTCCGGATGCTCCGTCCCGCCGTCGGGATAGCCCTCTAGGCCAACGGGCGGTCATGATACCGGCAGCCCCTGACATTAGTCAATGATTGAAAAACCCTGGGAAAATTGCGAAACTCCTGCGACGGAAAACTCACTGAGGATTCGGCAACAATGGTTACGGATTGCGGACTGGCGGGAACCCTGACTGTCGGGCCTATCCACTGTCCCTACTTGAGGCGGTACAAAGCGGGGCGATGGCTGACCCGCACAAATAGCTCTGTTTCACCACCTGGGTTACCGGCTCGATGCTTGGGTAGGAACTTTCCCGCCCAATGAATCCCCAGCGCGACATTCACCTGTCGCGGGCTAAACGGCTCCGCAAGGATCCCGCCAGATACCGCATCTTGAATGCCCCGGATGGTTTCGCCTTCACGCCCATTCATTCGGTCTCACCCTATTCTTGCACGACGGCAGCCCTGATGTCCTTTAGTGGTGAATCAATCCCCGGTGCGGTAGAGAGCACCGGGGCAGCGATGATAACCCCCCCATGATACCGATAGAACTGGAAAGTGAATGGCTTACCGTAAAGCATTTCCACAGATTGCTGAGTATCCTCGTCTCCGTTGAGAATTAACTCGCAATCGTTCCAGGGCACACGCTTGTCCCCCTCCTGTCTGTACTCGTAAGTGCCGGGCAGAAGTTGGCTTGGCCCATCTCCGACGGTCGGCATATCCCGATAACGGCCCGATCCGAATAGGACACCACGCGGGAATTTGGTAAGGCACAACCTGAACGCTTCCTTATTGGACAACCGGGGGTGGTCAGGCGCGTCAGCATAAAGATAGTTATTGCCCTGCTTTATCCAGTCCAGCACCAGGGCTTCCCATTCCTGGCAGAACGTGCGTGGATGCGGTGTTGGCGTGGGTAGTGGGGTCGGCGTGGGTTCCGGTGTTGGCGTGGGCGTTGGAGTCGGCGTGGCCGTGGGCAAAGGCGTAGGTGTCGGCGTCGGGGTGGCCGTCGGCAGCGGCGTGGGCGTTGGTGTGGGCAGTTCGGCAATGCGGGTGGCTTCCAGGGAAGCGGCGTATCGTTCGGCTTCCTGCTGTGCCTCGATGGCCGTGCGGGTGGCCTGCTCCACCTGCCGCCGGTGGGCGTCTATGGCGTCCATCGCGGCCTTGGTGGCCTCGACGTTTGGGGGCAGGGCTATCGCCGGGAAGGGCGTCAGGGTGGGTGTGGGCAGCGCCCTGCCGGCCCGGGAAACCTGCCCCCCAAGCCCTGACTTCACCGCGTTGATGGGAATTGCGAAGCCGATGCCGGTGACGGGCCTTCCGGCTTTGTTGGTTTCCACCCTGGAGACAACCACTCCGGCGACCTGGCCGAACATATCCAGCAGCGGCCCGCCGCTGTTTCCCGGATTCAGGGATGCGTCCGTTTGCAAGCGGTTGTTCCGCTTGGCCGAGATGATTCCGACGCTGACCGTGGGCTCCAGACTCAGTGACCGGCCCAAGGGGAAACCAATGGCGATTACGTCCTCGCCAACGCGAATTGTGTCGGAGTTGCCAATAGCTATGGGGGTGAAACGCCGGTTGGCGTCAATCTCGACGTAGGCCAAATCGAGGTTTGGATGCCGTTCGGTCACGCTGCCCCGTATTCCTCCCCTGTTGCCAGCCGGACGGTCACCTGGTTATTCCCTTCGACTACGTGCCTGTTGGTGACCGTCAGCCCGTTCTCGTTGATGATGAAACTCGTCCCGGAGCCAGAACCCGCGATGATTTGGACCACGCTGGGCAGCGCGTTCTCCGTCACGTCGGCAACGGACAGACCGGAGGACAGCAGCTTGGCGAAAACCGTCCCAACATCCGAACGAGGCACGGGCATGCCAATAACAGTTGAAACGGACGGCGCAGGCGGCGAATACGGTCAACGCTCCGGCGGCAAAGATAGGGGCGAACCATTTCAGCATCCGCATTGTCGCATTCTCCGTATGAGTCATGTTCTCCTCGGAATGAAGATTGGGAGCTCACGAACCCAGGTTCCCGGAAACGGGCTAGATGCGGTTTACTTACGGTCCCCGCTCTGCTATTACGCGGCGGATGGTACTGTCCAGTCCGCACGTTAAACCGGCGCGTATATCATTCGCACCTGGTGGATATGGTGATGAGGGTGAGGCAGATTTAGGGCTCTCTGGTCTCTTGGTTCAAGCTCCTTCCTTCCGTTGTCTGAGGAGTTGGTTGAAAAGAAAATACCCCGGGCCTCGTTCGGCGCGGGGTGTCCGGCTTGTGGGATAATGGCTGTTGCCAGTGTAGAACCTCACGGTTCTCCCTGGCTGGGCCATTCGGTACCAGACACCGTTTGGCTTGAAAGGCTGGGCAGGTATCAACTGCCCGGCTACTCTATGTCATATTCCGAGGGCAGCGTGGGTTTCTTGTGAACGTTCTCAAGGCGTGGTTGCCCAGCATGTTCATCACCTCGGTTTCCGGGGACGGCAGGGCCGTTTCCACAGGGTGCGCTACTCGAGCAGTTGGGCCGGCGCGTGGGAAGCCGGCGCGTCAACCAACTCGTCCAGGTCGCCGTCCATCACCCACTGCACTGGGTGGAAACCCCGCTCGTATTTCAGGCGGCTGAAGGCGCCCTTGCCCTGCATTTCAAGGGTGACCCTGCCGGAATCGTCCGGGTCCGGCGGGTTGGCGTCCAAATCCCCGCCGGGAGCGTCCTTTCCCATCCGGCCAGTCTGCGGAGCGGCGCCCCTGAATATCCATCATCATCCTCATCGTTTTTCAGCCGTGGCCCTCCGCCTGGCGTCGCTGTGCCTACGGGACTGCCGGTGGGCCTCAGCGCACCTGGGGCATCGCGTTTGGCTGAGGATCGCGGGCTCGCTGCAGTTCCGGCATTGGCCGAGTTCCTTGGCCTTCTGCCGCTGTTCCTGGGCAAGGCGCCGGTTGTACTCCATGCGCTCCGGGCTCTTGCTCCTGGCCTGTTCGTACTCCCGGCATCGCAGTAGCTTGGCTTCTTGTGTTGCCGGGCCGCTGCTGTCGGTTTCCCGCCTGCTCTTATCGGGCTGGGGCGAGTGGTGCGGTTTCTCCTTCTTGAGAGACGGACTTGCGGAGGGGTTGCGAGACCCTTTCCCCTTCGGTGCTGGCCGCTTGACCATCTCAGGGCTTGGCCGGGTCTTGGCCTTCTTGCCCCTGCGTTTGGGTTCCGGCAACAGGATGGTCTGGCAAAAGGTATGTGTCTCTAATGAGTCTATACCCATGCCTGCTCCCACTCCAAATCCCTCGCCAAGCCTATCGCCTCCAGACGCGACAAGTTCTACGGACCGGGGTGCCCCAACTCCCACTACTATAGAGATGTCCAAGGCCAGCCCAGTTGATCCGCCAACCTCTGCGCCCCCGTACCACTCCTCAAGATGCAAAGGCTGCGCAACCGGTGACCGGGGGAGAGGGTGAAGGTGTGCCATGGTGGCCGATCGTTCTCATCGTCGTCGGAGTGGTGCTGGCTGTGGCCGGAGTCAGCGTCTACGCATACCTTCGTCGAAGGTAGCACTACTGGCTGTGATAGTCTTGGTGTTTCTCATTAGACAAGCTCAGTACAGTACGCTCCGGCCCACCATTTCCGGGCTCAACTTGACTGTAGATAGACTGTACGGCCATCAACTCAGACCCATAGCCGAAGAAGGAGACTGCAAAACAGAATGATAGGTGACCAGTCATGAACATGACCACCAACCGCACAGCGGAAGTGAAGGACATCATGGTGCACATTAGCAGGGGAGCGAGAGATGCACTCCGTCGTGTAGGACGCATGGCATCTGCGGAAGACATGTCCAACGACGAATTCAAGGCTCTCGCGAAGGAGGTCGAAGAGGTTGGAGAGCTGGTTCACCAACTGGAGAACATCAACCCTCATATCGTTCCAGCCCTCTTCGAAATTCCTCATGGCAAGTGGAGGGGCTGGAGCGGATTGGCAAACTACCGCAATATGCTGGCTCACAGATTCCGCGCAATAACCCGCGAGGAGTTGCTAGGGCGCGTCAGGAATAAATTGTCACTTCACGATGTCGCTGATTTGCTCGAGACCGTGACGACTGTCGGGATGATGACCAAATCATTAGACTTCGGTTCGGAATCGGATATCAACAGTCTTCCTCGGACTTCGGAACGCGTTGACTTGCTGCCGGGGTCGTCAGTCATTGTGCTCCGCTTCGACCAAGCAGGCGAACTGATGGCGGCCCGGTCGTGGCGCGATGAGAGGGACAACTGGCGGGCATCCACCAGATGGGTCCGGACGCAGGCGGAGGATGATAACCGCATAGTCCTAAGCCTGCGTGACACGGAATTTTTGCTCACCCCCCGAGTGATGGCGTCCGATGAAGACGGAAAAGAAGATTCATACAGCTTATTATCTGTCCCGATTGAGCCCTACTTCTGGTACCCGAAAGTGCTTAGTCAGAGTGATAGCTCTCACGAGAGGGAGAAGACACGCTCATAGGCGGTAGCCGCTGGGCTTGTGATCACGCTGCCGTTCACACGGGAATCTTGTGTAGGTATAGTGCAAACATCATGTGTAGCGCGTGAAGGCGTTTAACAGGGTGCGAGAGATGCATGGGGTGGAGGGCAATAGAAATGCCCATAGGGGGCCGTCGCCCGGAACGATTGTCACGCCATTCAGGACGGCATCCTCGCGCAGCCGGGGGGCCACCAAAGCCCTCCCCCGGACAGCAAAGAACACTAGCGCAAACCCGCGTTAGCGGGGTGGCCGGGACGAACAGCACGCTACCTACCGTCCACGCCGGTGCGCCCCTGTCCGCGCCGGGCCAAGCCCCGCCGGAAAGGCCCTCGGCGGTCTGGACGTGCGTGGTGGTGGCCCGCCCCGGGGCCGCCATCTCCCTCTCCGGTCCGCAGTTGCCGTCGTAGAATCAGTTGACGTGCAGCTGCGCCGACCTGTGTTTACCGGACCTTGAAGGCGTCGAAGGCCGGGTCACGGACACTCAACCGCAAGAGGGCGCAGCGTGCACTCCCGGGGGCGGACTGCCCCCGTCCATCAGTCGCCGGCCCGGAAACGGGGCAGGTACTCGGCGGCCTCCCGGTAGCCCTTCTCAAACCCTAAGTCGAAAGCCTGGTCCCAGCACCCGGCGACGCCCTCGCCGGCGTAGCAGCAGGCACAGGGAGAGGGGCGGTCCCCCTCCTCAACCTGGCCGGGGTCCTCCGGGCAACGGAGGGAGTCCACCGCCTTCTCCAGGAACTCCACAGCCCGGCGCAGGTGGAACTCCCGCCACCGCCCGGTGGGGAGGTCCGCGAGACCAGCCATCTCGAAGAGCGCCTGGTAGACGCCCTCGGTGACCCCGTTCGGGATCGGGCTGGGTAAGATGCTGCGGATGTGCTCCGCGAGGGGGAGTTGGTTGCCGTCACGGTCCTGCATGTGATAAATCTCCTTGCCGAGGCCGCGTGTCGCGGCCTGCGGCTGGGCGCCGTACTGCGCCATCTTTCCATGATTCACCAGCCCCCAGCCTCTGGCTGACGGCTGGAGGGTGTTCAACCCGTTGGTTACAGTCGTCCGAACCGGAGTTTTCTGTTACGCCGGCTGTTGCGCTATCCGCCTGGCGGCGGTGTGTCCAGGCCCGGTGTGCGCACACCGGGCGCCGGTCCTTAAATCTGATCCCCGTCCATGCGGGGCGGTGTGCCGGCCGCCACTAGGTGGCTGTAGTGCACCGGTAGACCCCCGTCGTGCGGGGCAGGTGCTGAGGAACAGCATCCGTTTGTCCTTGCACGCTGGCGGACCCCCGCCCTTGCGGGGCTTGTGTGTCCATCCTACCCCCCGTCGCGCCGAGGAGAGGGGCACAGCCCCCGCGGCGCGGGCCTGAGGCTGATGAGAGTCTTGGGCATGATGCCGGCCGCGCCCACGGGCAAGGAGGGCGAGGTGGTGATGGACGCCTCTCGAAGCGGGCCGGAGCGTCATTAAGCCAGGTATTTTCGCGGACATCAGTCCACCCTGGGCGCGGGCCCGGGTACTCTTATCGGGTGGCAATGGGCGAGCCAATCACCTCCTTTTCGCTAATCGGCTTACGGTGGGGCAACAGCCCTTCCCGGTAGATGGATCCCCCGATGATGAACCGGTGGCCGGTGCTGGCCAGCCGGTTCAGAGCACCGTCCCCCTTGAACTGGACCCCGACGCCCGGGCCATGGTCGCCGCGGGGAGACTGATCCCATCCGAATCGCCGGCGCCCCGTCAGACCGCGGGGCCTCCTGATCCCGAGTCATCGGCCAGAAGACATCCCCGTTCCCTCTCCGCCCTGGTCAGGTCAACTGAAGATTGCAATCCCCTGGTGCCGACGAAGATGCAGCTTGGCCCTCCGTCAACGCCGCGGGGGGCCCGGGTCCGGAATGACGGGGCCGCACACCGTCTGGCCCGGCCGGACGAACCAGTCCAGCGGCAGGACCGTGGCCGTCTCATGCAGCGACTTCCGGTCGGGGCCGCCGGGACGGAAGGCCCTGCGTCTCGGAAACCCCGGATGTCTCGCCCCAGCATCTGTCAAAGCCGGTCCGTACAATGGTGTCGGGCATAACGGAATCAGAAATCGGACAACGCCAGGGCACGCGTCCAAAGGAGGGATTGTGGAAGGGCGACAACCGGTCTGGGTGCATCCGGGCAGAATCACCGCCATCGAGCCGGCTCCGGGAGGCGCCTACTCCGTGACCATCGACTCGGCCACGGTCTCCTTCGCCGCCCGCAACCTGGACCAGTGGGGAGTCATCCGCGACCTGACGTTATGGACGATCATCTCAAACATGGATACCGGCGAGGTCTACTACACGGTGCGGTTGGAGTCCCTGCCGGTCCACGTGCGGACCGGCAGACCGGCCCTGATGGAAATGGATGAGGAGGATGATCATGTCATTCACCTCCACCCCGGCGCCCTTTACCAGGAACTACACCCGCCCAGCATCTTGTTTCTCGTCTGTCCGGCGGAGCAGCGGAGCCGCTGGTTTCGTCAAAAGGAAAACTCGGTCTACGAGTGTCCGTGCGGGGCCAGGTGGGATATTTTCCCAGAGGACCGGCAGGAGGCGGACGAGATGTAGGCGCCCTGCCCAACGTGGGTCGGCGCCTCGGGCCGGGTTTCCCCCTGGGGCGCTTCAGGTATCCCATAAGGTCCAATACCCCGCCCGTGGCGGGTCAGGAATGGACTGTCCGCCATGTAGTGCTTCAAGGAGAACGCCGGATGATACAGGCGTCGCCGGTGGTCTCCGGTGCGGCGGTCGAAGGTTGATGAAAGGGATGCATCTCTCACCCCCCGGAGGTCTGGAGGTCTTCAGGGAGCGGTACGGGCGCCGGGTCTCGGAAAAATGGTGCTCTCTTCGGCGATTGGGTATGACAAGCCAGGGTTGGACTGTTGCCCGTGTCCCTGTCCCTGGTGTGATGGCTTCTGCACGCGGCCCATCCGGTACATGGCGACGCCGGTCATGGGGCCACCCGCCTAGTATTACAACGCCGGTATGTAGAAAAAGGTGGCGGATGCTTCCTGTCTGACTCCTAGCCGCCAACTTTGGGAGGCTCGCGGCAGTACCTCGCCAGATTCAATTTCGCCTTAAGAACCGCCTTGCCATATAGTCCGTCGTTGTAATACTAGTCAGATCCCTCCATTTGGTCGTGCTCGACCCCATACCTGTGCAGAATCCGGTAGATGGTGCGATAGCTGACGCCGAACCGCTCTGCAGCCTGGGTGACCGTCAGACCCTCGTTCCGGATGATGGCGCACAACTCCCGGTACATCTCCCGGCGTTCCCGGGTCATGCGTCCGGTCAGCGTGCGGGGGTTTCGCACCACCCTGGATTGGGAGGTTATCCGGCTCCTCCACGGGCGCGTCATGCGCGGTGGCCAGCAGATCGATGAGCTTCCCGCAGTGCAGGCACCCGACGTAGTGGCCGTACCGGTCCTCACCGTAGGCCAGGGTTCCGCGGCACTTGGGGTAAGGGGCCGAGTTTACTGGTCGGCTGTTCTGGTTCCATGTCGTTTCTCCGGGTATCGGGTCTCGCCCGTAGGGTCCGGGGGCCCGGCCATTGCTCCACGGAAGCAGGCGCGGGCGATGGCGTCCCAGGATTAAGGCAGGCGCCCGGACGCCGGGGGGCAAGGAACGGCGTCGTGGGACCGGTTGACGCCGGAATGGCGGGACCATGGCGAGATGGGGTGATGGGTTGCCGTTGTCCGGCCCAGAAGGGGCTCTGGGAGCGCCTGGAGGTGTTCCACCATCCGGTCCGAGATCCTCTGCTAGTCGGGAACCCAGGAGCCAGCGCCCACGGTCTCAGGGACACGGGCGCCGGCTGGTTGGGATCAGTCCGATGCGCGCGGTCTGCGGTCCGGGATTTGGGCGGTCGGCCAAGTTAGGGGCTATCCGTGACCCGGGGCGTTGCCGCCGCCCCCGCGGGGGGTTGGTTCCCCCCTGTGCAACCCGGGATCATTGACGGACCAGGACGATTGCGAAGTCAGGAAGTTCGTCCGTAGAGCCGGGCGATGGTCTGCGTTGGGCGGAAGGCGCAGCTTTTGGCTCGCAGGGGCATGGACATCTGGGCAGGAAACCATCCTTGGAGGCGCAGGGCATTCAATGCCGTGTTGACCAGGGTGGCGAATGCCTCGCCCAGACCGGGTCGGCGCAGGGTGTGAATGTCCTCATCCCAGCTGCGGTCCTTCACATGATGCTGGCTGTTCTCAATGCTCCAGTGGTCGCGGAACAGCTTGAGCAACCCTCGGGGCCCACACTGACCTGAGCTCAGGCTGGTCAGCAGATACCAGAGCTCCCGGCTCACCTCCCCAGTGGTTATATCCACTTTCTGCTTCTCCACCATTGCCCCCTGCCTCGCCCCAGGGTATCCCAACTCCTCCCGGATATAATCAGCCAATTCGGCATCGGCCCAAATCCGCCGCCTTTCAATCATCCCCGCCATCCCCGCTTTTTTTCTACGGTCTCCGCCTCAGGCTCTCCCAGTTCCGCTCCGGCAAACCCCTCCACCAGGGCGGACAGCACCGTCGGCTGGTTCCCCTTGACCCGCACCAGGTAGTCCCGTCCGTGGCTGACTATGGCTCGGCACAGGTCCCGCTCCGCATACAGGGCGTCCATAGTCAGCAGCCGCAGGCCGGGGTAGTCCTCGAACAGCCGGCCCAACTGCTCCCGCAACACCCCCGGCTCGTACCGCTTCTCCGTCGCCGGCCACTGGGCCAGACACAGCTTCAGGTCGTGGGCCAGTACGTTCACCATCATCAGGGGATTGCCTTGGGCATCTTTCGACTGCTTGGCCCATTTGCCGTCCACCGAGGCGTTCAGTTCCTGGTCCGCCACCACCCGGGCCACCCATTCGGTCAGGGACCCCTGCAACTGCTCATACGGGACCCCCGCCAAGGTGCGCGAGATGGTGGTGGCGTGAGGCGGATGGTCCCGGTGAAACCCCAAGGGTTCTTTAAGTTCCGGCCAGTGCATCCTGGCGAAGAGGGCGATGTGGGCCATGGTTGTCTGACCGCATCCTGAGCCTGTCGAAGGGCCAGCAGGGTCAGGCGAAGAATGGCTTGAAAGGGATGACGAACTCCCCTGGCCCTCCTGGGATCCGGCACCTGTTCCAAGCACTCGAACAGAGATTCCGCAGCACCCATATCCACACACTCCCATCTCTCGCTTCCCTATACCTTATAAACTTTTATCCACCAATTTTGCAATCGTCCTGTCACGTAGTCGGGTTCTGCTTGCCTCAATATAGGCTCGGAGTCGATAATGAGGGTCAGGTCAAAGGGTGGCGCGGCGAAGCCGTGGAAGTCGGGCCGGACTGATTCTCGTTTAGCCTGGCCGACCTCCTACGCGGTGAAGCGGAGGTTCATGGGACCTTCTTTGGTCGCCCGCCCGACTCCTTATATAGGGACCTCCCAGCGAAAAGTTCGCAATTCGGTCTGCTTAGGCCCACCGGAACAGTTGTTCGTGCCATTAGTATGAGCAGTGTATCAAGGGCAGCCAGACTATGCGGAGGGTTCGGTCCATGAGTCCGGCTCGGCGACGGGAGATGGTGGACCGGGAGCATCCGTCCCTGTCCATAGTGCGGCTTGTGCTCCGCTGGGCATCAGCCTATCCAGGCTATATTACCGTCCTGGGGCTGCCTAGGAAGAGGATCTGTCCCTGGTAGGCGAGATGGACGGGCGATAACTGGAGACGCCCTTCTACGGGTCGAAACGGAAGAAGGCCTGGCTGGAGAGGCGTGGGATGCAGGTAAGCCAGAAACGGCTGATGCGTGCTATGGCGCTGCGGACCATCTACCGGTCGCCACGGTATTGCCCGAGGCAATCACCACCTCCGCCTCTCTGAACTTGTTGGTTATCTCCCCCGGTGTGTGTTTCCTCTTCGCCATTTCTTCCCCCTTTTTTGCCCAGGATCCCAAGATTCTTCCTTGACCAGTCTTCGGGGAGCAGATCAATGGCTAAGCTGCGAGTCGGCAACCGGGATCTGCTCTGTGGAACACTTTGACCAAGAACACTGCGGACGGTTACTATGAGGTCTGTCGTATCCTTCGCATCACAGCTGCTTTTGAGGCAAGAAATGACTACTCAGGAAAGCAACGATGCTCGCCTTGATTATGAACGGGAAAGTGTCAAAGATTCGGACTTGGAGCTGGACCCCGTTTCCTCGGAGGACGAAGACTACGCCAGTGCACCCGCCGATTACCAAATCACAACTTATCCTGCGGACTTCACTTTGGAGGTCCTGCACCAAAAGTGGCAAGCCGGGGAGATTATCATACCGGACTTCCAGCGGGCCTTCGTGTGGAAACCGGCACAGTCGAGCAAGCTTATAGAGTCATTCTTAGTGGGCCTTCCTGTGCCTCCGGTGTTTGTCTATACCGAACGTCAATCACAGAACTATCTCGTGATTGATGGACAACAGCGGTTGAAGAGCATTTTCTACTTTCTAGAAGGATACTTTGGTGGAGACCCTGGTGACAATAGAAGGGTGTTCAGGCTTAGTGGGCTAAACCAAGATAGTCGTTTCTTGGGCAAAACCTTTAATGACCTTCTAGAACCGGACCAAAGAAAGGTCAAGAATGCCGTTCTGCGGTCCTTTGTAGTGCAGCAACTTGCGCCCGATGATGACACAAGCATTTATCACATTTTCGAGAGACTGAATACGGGAGGAACGCTGCTTTCTAACCAGGAGATCCGCAATTGTGTCCATACTGGGCGATTTGTGGAGTACCTGGCAAAATTAAATGTTGACCCAGAGTGGCGCAAGATTCTTGGGAAGCCCGTTCCAGATAGTCGAAAGAGGGATATTGAACTCCTAGTCCGTTTCTTCGCAATGCGGGACATTTCAAGCTACCAGAAACCGATGAAGGACTTCTTATCAAGGTTCATGAAGAAGAACCAAGATGCACCGGTAGAATCACTTGAAGGAAGTGAAGGGATATTTCACAACACGTGCGCTCAATTGGTGGACTCGTTGGGAGAAAAGCCATTTCACGGGCGGAGTGGCGTAAACGTTGCTGCGTTGGACGCCGTAATGGTGACCTTTTCACAAAACCTTGTCTCCATTCCCGTCGATATAAAAGCTCGGTATGAAATGCTCCGCAATGATGCGGGGTTTGTCACCAGAACCAGGCAAGGCACAACGGACGTAGCCATAGTTCGCGAGCGGTTCGAACAGGCCAAGACGGTCCTGTTCGGTTAAGGGTTTTCTTGAATGCGTATGCCCCGTATCGACAATGCCTTGGAGGATTGCGAGAATCATTTCGTAGCCACTTATTCCTTTGGCACAGGGATTGAACGGTTACTTACCTACTCTTTGCTAGTGGTGATTTACGCCGAATTCGAGCAGATGATGAACTCTATCGTCCAAGAGAGGTGTAATCTCATCGAGGATGAATCGCTCCGAGAACTGATCAGAGGATGTTTAGGGAACGTCAGTCGAATCCAGTCCAGTCACATTGGGGAGCTGTTGGAACGCTTTGGGGAAGATCGAAGGACAGCTTTCAGAAGCAAAATCATCGCTACCGCAGACAACCAAAGAGCTGAGACCTTCTACAACAATCTTATAACAAATCGCCATGACACAGCCCACTCCATTGGGTCCAATCTTACCTTTGAGGAAGTCAAGCGATTTTACCTGGAAGGCCATGTAGTGCTTGATTTCTTTCGGGAAACGCTATTATCTGGGGACGCCACTTGAAGAACCGTTCAAGGTCCCATTTATATCCTTTGCCTAGAACACTTACTACTGAGTAGACGCGGGATGGAATCGTGTCTATGGCATGGATAGAAGGATGACAGGGGCGGAAACCCAGCCTGGGTGTCCTTCATTTGCGCAAACGTCAACGCAATTGACCTACGTCTCACTCACCTGCTCCGCTGCGCAGTTGACCGTGTGGCTCAACCTCATTCCTGATATTACCGGACTCTCATTGGGGGTTCTTGCCGTAAGTTAGAGTCTTGAGGCAGACCGTAGTCTCCGGGTCGGGGGCTGCCCCGGTGCAGTCGCGCCTGGCCGACCCAATGAGACTCAACCGATTCGTGTCATCTGGACATGCGTCTAGAGGTCCACCACCCACTCAAAAGTTCGCAATTCAGTACACTTAGGCCCGGCCCGCTGACGGCGAACTCCACCCGCTGGGACAGCGGCCGCCCGCCGTCACAGGTGATGATGGCATCCTGGGCGTGGCGGTCGGTGGTGGCGGTCGGGAAGACGAACACGTTGGCGTTGGAGTCCGGTTTGACTGTGGTCCGACAGTGAGTGTTGCTGGGCCTGTTCAGCCGCTGGGCTTTGGTCCCACTGCACCCGGTCGCCGTGCAGAAGTGGGTCCCCAGGGCCTGGTAGCTCAGCGTGACCTCCTCGCTTGCCGCCAGTGGGGCCGCACCCCAGCTTCAACCCAGCGCCAAACAGTGTAGGGAGAGGTCCCGACGCGGCGGGCGATCTCGGCCCACGGCAAGCCCGACTCTTCCTTCAGCCGTCTGAGACGCTGCGGGAAGTCGTCGGGAATGACGTCGACTATTCTGCCGTGGTGGATGCGCTGTCGAGGCATCTAGCCGTTCCTTCAAAGTTATGCGGGGCCATTCTCGCGGGCGGGAGCGTCCGGGCCGTCCGGCATCCTGGGCGCGGGGCATACGGAGCGCATGGCTCACCCGCAGGGACCCGCTCCCCGGCGCCGACCGGGCGCCCTGCTTCCGGCCCGCCCCCGGAGCCTGGGCGATGGACGTGCGGGCGAGGCCGGCGGCCCCGTCCGCACGTCCATATATGCCGCCTTTCTTGTTGCCCGGATTTGCGCCGGTCAGCCGGCCCGGTTGTCGTTTACCGGGCCCCCTCCTGAGCCGGCGCCGTAGCGGAAGGGGGCTGATGCCGCGCCGGGGGTCGCGCCGGCGTCACTCTTCGTCTTCGTCTTACTCCTGATCCACAATGGTATCCGTCGTCTCGCTGAGCAGGCTCTCCACGTTGCCGGCGTCGTCGGTGAAGAACACTCGCACCTGCAACTTCTTGCCCAGGTGCCCGTACCGGTACTTGATCCAGGGGCTCAGCCGCACCGTGGCCCCGGACATGAAACGGCGGTCGCCGGCGGCGCCGTCCGCCTCGATCACCGTCCACTGGTACTTGAACGCGGCGTTGCTCAGCCCGTTGGCGTCGGCGATGCCCGACGTGTCCACTTCCAGGGTTTCACCGATCCTGGCCGTGCCGGTGATGACCGGTCGCCCCGTGGCCCTGGCGTTCGTTCCCGCCGCGCTGGAGGTGATGTGCACGTCGTGCACCACGCCGCTATGGAAGCGCAGCGACGACCCGGTCCGCCAATTGAGCGGGCCGTCCCAGTCCACCTTCCAGCCGTAGACCGTGCCTCCTCCGTCGGCGGCGGGGGCGTCTGTCGCTTTGCTGAAGGCGAAGGAGACGCCGCTGACGTGGAGCGTCAGCGCGCTCAGGTCGGCGGGCGCGAGCTCTCGCGACAGCACCACGGTCAGCCAGTCATTCTCATACCCTCGGCTGGTCTCCATCCATTGGCGAATCCCCTTCACCGTGTAGGTGTCTGAGCCGATGACGAAATCAACGTCGCTCAGGGCGCCCTGGTCCTCGTTGCCGTCCGAGCCTTCCTTCTGGTATCCGTATACCCGGAGGTATTCGCCGTCAACCACCAGGTACCGGGAGGTCAGCTTTGCGGACCAGATGGTCCCGCCCGGGGCGGAATGATGGCCGGCGGCGACCGTCCCGCCCTCGGCCACGTCAATGACCCTGATGGACACGGCGATGGTGTCGCTGTCGGTGCCGTCGCTGGCCTTCACGGTCACCGAGTAGCTGCTCTTCGTCTCGTAGTCGAGGGCGGCCTTGGTCCGGAGCCGGCCGTTGGTGGAGACGATGGCGAAGGAGGCGGCGTCGGTCCCTTCCAGGGTGTAGGTCAGGGTGTCGCCGTCGGCGTCGGTCGCCATTACGGGGTAGCTGATGTTGGTGTCGGCCGCCGTGTTCTCGGCCACGCTGCGGGTGGCGGTGGCGTCGGCGAACACCGGCGCGCTGTTGGTGCCTTGGGCCGCCACCTTGTTGGCCGAGATGCCGGCGGCGCTCCTGCCGGCGCCGAGGGTGTCGGTGTAGGACGCCGTGGCCCGCAGGTACCTGTTCAGGTCGCCGTCCACCGGCGTGTAGCTGGCCGAGGCGGCGCCGCTGATGGCGGTCCAGGCGCTCTTGTCGATGGAACTTGCCCACACCCAGGTCTTTCCGGTGACGCCGCCGTCCGGGTCCCTCAGGGTGGCGGTCAGCGCGGTCCCGACCTGCGGCAGCGCCGGGGACAGGCTCACCGCTCCCGGCTCGTTCACGTTGCTGACGTTGATGGCGACGGCGATGGTGTCGCTGGCCGTGCCGTCGCTGGCCTTAACGGTCACGTAGTAGCTGGATTTGGTCTCATAGTCGAGCGCGGCCTTGGTCTGTATCTGCCCGCTGGTCGAGACGATGGCGAAGGAGGCCGCGTCGGTCCCTTCCAGGGTGTAGGTCAGGGTGTCGCCCGCATCGGCGTCGGTGGCCGTCACCACGGCCCCGACGTTCTGTTCCGCCGCCGTGTTCTCGGCGACGCTGCGGGTGGTGGTAGAGTAGGCGAAGACCGGCGCGCTGTTGCTGCCGCCGGAGGTTCTCCCGCTACCCGAGGCCGACCACCCGCCGGTTCCCTCGGGGTTGGTCGCCCGGACCTGCACCTGGTAGCCGGTGCTCGCGTTCAGCCCGGTGATCGTCGCGCTCCGCGTGGTGCCGCTGTGGCTCCAGGAGGTGAAGCTGCCGGTGCTGCCGGCCCGGTACTGCACGTCGTAGTCGGTGATCGCCGGCCCCTTGTTCGTCGGCTCCGACCAGCTCACGTCCAGGCTGGTCGAAGAGCCCGAAGTCGCCGTTACTGTCGGGGCGCCCGGCGCCGACGGCGGCTCGTCCACGTCGCTCACATCGATCCTGACGGCGATGGTGGCGCTGGCCGTGCCGTCGCTGACCTTCACGGTGACGTTGTAAGTGGTTTCTGTTTCGTAGTCGAGCGCGGCCTTGGTCTGGATCTGGCCGCTGGTTCCCACGATGTCGAAGGAGGCCTTGTCCGTCCCTTCCAGGGTGTAGGTCAGGGTGTCGTTGTCGGCGTCAGTGGCCGTCACCACCGCCCCGACGTTCTGCCCCGCCGCCGTGTTCTCGTCGACGCTGCGGGTGGCGGTATTGTCGGCGAAGACGGGGGCGTTGTTGGCGCCGCCGCTGCGCGCGGTGCCGTTGACCCTGAGCTTGAACAATATTGTGCTAGTTGACCAGGTTCCTGTGGTGTCTCTTGTCCGCCAGTAGCGGGTATCGCCGATGCTCCATCCTTCGGCGGCGCCCGAATCCTCGTCGGTCGAGCTGGTGCGGTTCATCGTGATCGCACCATCGGGGTTGTTATGCACGTGTACGAAGTATGTGGTGCTTGCACTGAGCACCAGGGCAGTTCCGGGGGTGAACGCGACGACACCGGATGTCCAGCTGGCCGGAGTGGTCAATGTTCTTTCCACAGCGCCTGGCGTACCGCCTGCGGCCGCGGACCAGATGGATACCTCGAGATTCGCATTCTCAGACCCTGAGGCGCGACCGCTGGTGCTCAACTCGATGCTGGCCAGGTTGTAACCGCCGGAATTCGTTCCCGTGGTGAATGCCTGGGCCCAGTCGCTCGTGCCCACGTTAAAGTCAGAGGCAGCATCCTGACCGATATTGCTGACCAGCGCGGCGTCGGTGGTTGAGCTGGAGGTCATCCCGGTTCCCGAGTCCGACCAGCCGCTGTCGCCCTCGTCGTTGGTCGCCCGCACCTGCACCTCGTACGAGGTGTTCTCAGTCAGCCCGGTGATCGCCGCGCTCTTGCCGGTCTGGTCCGCCGGGCCGGCGGTGAAGCTCCCGGTGGTGCCTTGCCGGTATTGCAGGTCGTAGCTCGTGATGTCCGGGCGCCCGGTGTTGGTCGGCGCCTCCCAGGTCACGTCCAGGCTGGAGGACGAACCCGATGTCGCCGTTACCGTCGGGGCGACCGGCGCCGACGGCGGCTCGTCCACGTCGCCCACGTTGATGGTCACGGCGATGGTGCCGCTGGCCGACGAGGTGTCGGTTGCCTTCACCGTGACGGTGTAGCTGGTCTTCGTCTCGTAGTCGAGGGCGGCCTTGGTCTGGATCTGCCCGCTGGTTCCCACGATGGCGAAGGAGGCCGCGTCGGTCCCTGCCAGGGTGTAGGTCAGGGTGTCGTTATCGGCGTCAGTGGCCGTCACCACGGCCCCTACGTTCTGCCCCGCCGCCGTGTTCTCGTCCACGCTGCGGGTCGCCGTAGCGGTGGCGAACACCGGCGCGTTGTTGGTATCGCCGGAACCGCTGGCCGCGCTGCCGACCACCGCGATTTTTAAGACTCTGGTGGAGCTGTAGGTTGTCCAAGCGTTGTTGCGATACCGGACTAAGGCGTCGGCGATGCTCCATCCCATTGACCCGCCAGAGTCCTCGTCGCCAGTCGTGATGTAACTTAATCCAGGGTTAGTCGTCCCCTTTCGCTCGAAGTGGACGAAGTATGTGGTGCTTGCAGCAAGCACGGTGTTCGCCGGGGCGGTGAACGTGTGGATGGCGTTCGCGGTGAAAGTTCCGGGATTCGTCAGGGCGGCGAACACGGTGCCGCTCGGACTGCCGGAGCTGTCAGCCCTAATGGTCACTTCGACATCCGAAGACGCGGCTGGCACGCTGGAGAAGCGCGCCGCGATGCTTGTGAGGTTGTAGCCTCCCGTGTTCGGGCCGGTCGTGAAGGCTTGGGCAGCCTTTACGAGGTTGGAGGTCAATTGAACAGAAGCGGCATGACCCTTACCGGTGTTGCTGATCAGCGTGACTTCCGAGTTCTGCTGCTGGGTCACCAGGCGGAACAGGGAGACGGTATAGGTCGTGGTCAGGCCGTCCTTGCTGACGGCGACCTTGACGGCGTTGGAGCCGGCCCCAAGGCCCACCTGGTGACCGTCGGCCTCTGCGTCGGCGTCGGCGATGGCGTCGCCGTTCCCGTCCAGGTAGGCGACCGTGGCGCCGGCGTCGCTGGCGGTGGGCGCGATGGTCACCTGCGCGACGTCCACGTCGGCCCGGTACTCCAGCGTCCCGCTGTCGAAGACCGGGGAAAGGGCGACGTCCACGGCAGGCTCCCCGTGGCTGATGCTCAGCGCGGTAAGAGTGGGCGGCTCGATGACTACCGGGGCGCTGAGTATGAAGAAGCCGGCGCTGTCCGAGGCCAGCTCGGTGTTGTCGGCTGACGAGACGCTGGCCCGCAGCGTGTAGGCCCCCGCCGGGCAGCCGGCGTCGGTGCTCCCGGTGCGGGTCTCGGGGTCCTCGTCCACCTTGTAGAAGTACCGGTCCACGCCCATGCCGCCGCCCTCGCAGCTATCAGCGTCTTCATTCTCCGAGTTGAGCACGTCGGCCCGGAAGATGTAGTCGGTAGTGGAAGTATCCGAGTCGGCCTCCAGGTCGCTGAAGCTCATGGTGGCGGTGATGGTCTCGCCCTCCTCCACCGAGTTGGAGGGGGAGAGCGCAATAGTCACCGAGGGCGGGGCGGCGCGGGTTACCGTGACGGTGTAGGTCCGGGTGTTCTCGCCGTCCTCGGCGGTCACCTCCACGGTGACGGCGTTCCCCCCCACGGCCAGCGGGACCACGCCGTCGCCCTGGGACACCCCGCCCAGCTTGACCTTGTAGGTTGCCTCCTCGTGGTTCACCGTAGCGGTTACGGCGGTCTCCGCTATCCGGTTGGCGACGTTGGCGGTGTACCCGGTGGTGGCCGGGTCGAACGCTAGGGTGACGCCGCTGAGTTCCAGGCTGCGCAGGGTGGCGTCGTCGGAAGGCGGCGGTTCCTGTGTCGGTTCGGGAGTCTGCTCCGGCGCAGGCTCGGCGATGCTGAAGCCGGCGGTGGCGGAGTCCAGCTCCGTGTTGTCCGCCGAGGACAGGGTGACCCTGACGGTGTAGGCCCCGGCAGGACAGTCGGCGGAGACGGTTCCCCCGCGGGTTTCCGGGTCCTCGTCCACCTTGTAGAAGTAACGGTCAACCCCCATGCCGCCGCCCTCGCAGGCGTCGGTTCCCACTACGTCGGCCCGGAAGATGTAGTCGGTGGTGGCAGTATCCGAGTCGGTCTCCAGGTTGGAGAAGGACATGGTGGCGGTGATGGCCGTCCCCCGTTCCACCGAGTCCTCGGAGAGTTCCACCGCCGCCGAGGGGGAATCCTGGGCGTGGGCCAGGCTGGCCCACCAGGGCTGGGCGGCCAACAGGCCGGCAACGGCCAGGATGCCCAGGACGGCGGCTATTCCAATCAGCGCTCTCGGATTCAACGGGTGCATTTCCTTCTCCTGATACGTACAGATGGCGGGGTGACTGCTGACGCTGCCGGTAGCGCAGCGGAAAGTTCAGCGGGCAAAGAAAAAGCCGGACGGCGCGTCAACCGGGACGAGACGTCCCGGCAGCTAGGGCAGCCGTCCGGCTTTTCTGTTTGGCTGATGGGGTCCAGGAGCGTCCGGGGCAGGGGGAACGCCCAACTGGAAGGAGAGAGCCTGTTTGAGGCCGCAAAGGTCGGGGGGGGGGGGTAGAAAGACCACGCCGGGGCGCAGACGGCCCGGGGTGCGGCCTGGAGTGGGGGGGTACAATGCCGGTGTCCGGCAAGGCTGGGCAGGAGGAGTATCCGGCCCAGCGGACCGGGCCGGTTGCGCCTGGGGTGCTGCCTAGAGCGGGAAAGTCGGGGGGGGGGGGGTTACAACGCACGGAACCGTGTCGTATGGCCCGCGCCGCAGTGGTGACCGCGCCCGTGCAGGGCCTGGCAAGGTGCAGCCGTGCGGAAGCCAAATTAATCCGGCCCCTCCTCTTGTTCTGGGGAGAAAACGACTCGGATAAGCGTACAGCATTTCATATAAAATGGGCGTAAGATTAACGTAAGATTAGCGCCAATTTATTTATCAGTTCTTGTCAGTCTCCGCTGGTCCTGGCATAATGGCCCCGGCGGTCTCCAATCCATGCCCTCTATCCCGCCGGGGCGGGAAGGCGCGGAATGCCGGGGCTTCCGCAGTCCAATCGAGGTGAAAAGTTGCAGAACGCTGACGAGCTGGCAAGAGAGAACGAGGCGCTGCGGGAGCGGCTGTCCCGGTTGAGCGAGGCCAGCCTGCGCATCAACCAGAGCCTGGACCTGGACACGGTGCTGCAGGGGGTCCTGGACTCCGCCCGGTCGCTGACCGGCGCCCGCTACGGGGTGCTCACCCTCCTCGACGATTCGGGAGAAGTACGGGACTTCCTCTCCTCCGGCATGACCTCCGGGGAGGCGGAGCAGCTGTGGGACCTGCCGGGCGGGTTGCGGCTCTTCGAGTACCTGAGCGGCATTTCGGAGCCGCTGCGGCTCCCGGACCTGCTGGGCCACATCCGGTCCCTGGGCCTGCCCGAGTTCCGCCCGCCCCTGGCGCTGGGGCCGGTGGTGTCCTTCCTGGCGGCCCCGGTCCTCCACCGGGGCCAGCGCGCCGGCAACGTTTACGTCGCCGAGAAGGAGGCAGGGCGGGAGTTCACCCGCGAGGACGAGGAGACCCTGGTCATGTTCGCCTCCCAGGCGGCGCTGGTCATCGCCAACGCCCGCACCCACCGGGAGGAGCAGCGGGCCCGGACCGACCTGGAGACCCTGATCAACACGTCGCCGGTGGGCGTCGCGGTGTTCGACGCCAGGACGGGCGCTCCCGTATCGTTCAACCGGGAGGCGAGAAGGATCGTGGACGGGCTGCGGGAGCCGGACCAGTCGCCGGAGCAGCTGCTGGAGGTGATGACCGTTCAGCGCGCCGACGGGCGGGAGGTCTCCCTCAGGGAATTGCCCCTGGCCCAGGCGCTGAACACCGGCGAGACGGTGCGGGCCGAAGAGATCGTGCTCCGGGTCCCCGACGGCCGCAGCGTCACCACGCTGATCAACGCCACTCCCATCCGCCCGGAGGGGGGCGGGATCGAGTCCTACGTCGTGACCCTGCAGGACCTGACCGCCCTGGAGGAGCTGGAGCGGCTGCGGGCCGAGTTCCTGGCCATGGTGAGCCACGAGCTGCGCACCCCGCTGACCTCGGTCAAGGGCGCGGTCACCAGCCTGCTGGACCCCGCCGCCGGGCTGAACCCCATCGAGACGGCCCAGTTCTTCCGGATCATCGACGCCCAGGCCGACCGGATGCGCCGGATGATCAGCGACCTGCTGGACGTGGCGCGCATCGAGACCGGGGACCTGGCGGTGTCCCCGGAGCCGGCGGACGTGGCGTTGCTGGTGAGCGAGGCCGCCAACGCCTTCCGGTCCGGCGGGGGCCGCCACAGCATCGACATCGACCTGGCCCCGGAGCTGCCCTGGGTGATGGCGGACCGGCTGCGCCTGGCCCAGGTATTGGGCAACCTGCTGACCAACGCGGCCCGGAACTCGGCGGAGTCGTCTCCCATCCGGGTGAGCGCCGTGGAGGAGGGATTCCAGGTGGCGGTGTCAGTGTCCGATCAGGGCCGGGGCATCCCGGCGGAGAGTCTGCCCCGCCTGTTCCGCAAGTTTTCCCGCGTGGAGGGTGATGAACCGAGGGGCGACACCGGCCTGGGGCTGGCCATCTGCAGGGGAATCGTGGAGGCCCACGGGGGGCGCATCCGGGCCGAGAGCGGCGGGCCGGGGCTGGGAGCCAGGTTCACCTTCACCGTGCCAATGGTGGAGCAGGCCGGATTTGTCTCTCCCTCTGGGCTCCCCCGCGGATTCACCCGCTCCCCGCGCCGTCCACCGGCTGCTGAACAGGTGCGGGTACTGGCGGTGGACGACGATCCCCAGGCGCTCCGGTACGTCCGCGACGCCCTCACCGGGGAGGGGTACACGTTGGCGGCCACCGGGGACCCGGAGGAGGCGCTGCGGCTGATGGCGTCGGAGAAGCCCCATCTGGTCCTGCTGGACCTGGTGCTGCCGGGGACCGACGGGGTGGAGCTGATGCAGGGCCTGCGGGGAATTGCCAGCGTGCCGGTGATCTTCCTGTCGGCCTACGGCCAGGAGGACCTGATCGCCCGAGCCTTCGACATGGGGGCGGCGGACTACGTGGTCAAGCCCTTCGCGCCCACGGAGCTGGCGGCCCGGGTCCGGGCCGCCCTGCGCCGGGGGGCCGCGCCCGAACCGTTGGAGCCCTACGTGCTGGGGGACCTGGTCGTCAACTACGCTGAACGCGGGGTGACCCTGGCGGGCCGGCCGGTCCAACTTACCGCCATCGAGTACCGGACCCTGGCCGAGATGGCGGCCAACGCCGGGCGGGTGCTGACCTACGAGCACCTGCTGCGGCAGGTGTGGGGAATGGAGCCCGAGGGCGACGTGCGGCCCATGCGCACCGTCATCAGCAGCCTGCGGCGCAAGCTGGGGGACGACGCCGACAACCCCGAATACATCTTCACCGAACCCCGCGTCGGCTACCGCTTGGCCGGGGGCGACACGCCGGCACCGGAGGAGCAGGAAGGGTGACCGATGTACGGCCTCCCGTATTTGGAAAATGCTGCCGCATCCTGCGCAACCGGTCTTGTCTTCATCCGGGCGCAGCACCGATAATAGCGCCGTAGGTCACTCTCGCCCCCGGCCGGCTTGGAGCCTGCTGGATCAATTCAGGGCCTGGCCCTTGGGCAGTCTCTCCACGGATTGAAAGAGCCTCCAACCCTGGCAGGGCGGAGGCTTGCGGGGCCTATCGGTATCGCCTCGCCAGTTTCCTTATATGGAGACCTCCCAGCGAAAAGTTCGCAATTCAGTCTTCTTAGGCCCACCGGAACAGTTGTTCGTGCCAATTGAGACGGTCCCTGGCCGAAACCCCGGTGTCCGCTGCCAAATATAGTGGCATGTAACGCCAGCGAGTGCCCCTTATACGTCAATTGAGAGCGTGCTGCTGGTGTTAATGTAACCTGTGTAGCTGAACGTACCCGTAACATTTGCCGGGGTGCAATACAGCCACAGAATAGCAGGTTCATCTGCTCTAATCTGAACGCTCTCCCACGCCTGGCAGCCCTCACTCCCTCAAGGTGGGAAACTTTCCTATTGCGAGAAGTTCAAGCTTATTGCGTTGTATGCCAACGTGGGACTGATTTGATGGCGATCCCGGAAAATCATCTCAAAATCTGGGCCCAGCCGGGCACGGTCAAGGGGGCGAAGAATACCCACGCTGCCATTCGCAATGCCCTGGGACGACACCAGTGGCCGGGAGATGTTCGCTACAGAACGTATTTGCAGGGCTCTTACCGCAGCAACACTCACCTCCGGCGTCAGAGCGACGTCGATGTGGTCGTGGAGCTGACTTCCCTGCCCGTGCGGAACGGTTCCCTGCTGCCCGATTCTCAAAAGAGATTGTTGAAAGAGAGATTCCCAGAGTCGGAATATGGGTGGCGACGGTTCCGCAGGGACGTGCTCAAGGCCATTACCGATAGTTTTGGAGGATCAAGGGTTCGGGAAGGGAAGAAGACCCTCAAACTCGTCATGGAGTCGCCCGAAATTCCGGTCGACGTGGTGGTGGCCGTCCGCTACCTGACATATACGGAGTATTCGGGCCAGCACAGCTACAAGCACACTGAAGGGATAGGGCTGTACCTGCCGACGGAAAGCAGGTGGACCGTCAGTTATCCTCATATACACCGGCGAAACGGAGTCAAGAAGGAGAAAGCCACGAACTGGTGGTTCCGCCGCACCATAAGGATGTTCAAGAACGCCCGCGCCCAACTTGTGGAAGAGGGCCGGTTGGGGCCTGACACGGCGCGGTCGTACCAAATAGAGTGCTTGTTGTACAACGTACCGGACGGATTGCTGAAGAACTCGCACCAGTCGGCTTACTCATCCGCCCTCTATTGGCTCCATAAAAATGACCCATCGCGGTTCTCCTGCCAGAACAGACTGGTTCCCATGTTTGACGGAAGCCCGGACTCGTGGAACGAAAGGGATGCCAGAACCCTGGTAGACGTGTTGGTCAGGCAGTATGAGGACTGGTAGAAAACGCGATGCACGATTATGCAATAGACTCGCGGGAGCGCGTCTTAGTGGTGAGAATCCTCTTCATGGCCAGCGCTCTCGTGTCCGGGATTGCAGCCGTGCTCATACCCTCAGACCTCCTCCCCATGAGGTGGCTGCTTCCAATCCCGTCCATCGCCCTGGTTTTTGGAATTTCTTATTGGGCCTTCGATAACTGGCTATGGCGATGGCAGTTCCTGAGATTTTTGCGGTTGATCAGCGTGCCGGACCTGCGAGGCACATGGACGGGAACGATTGCCAGTTCCTATACGGACTTTGAGAAGACGCAACCGGTGACGGTTACGATTGAGCAAAACTGGACAAAAATGGTGGTGCGTCTCAACGCTGCCAAATCCCGTTCCTGGAGCATAACCGCTTCCATCCTCACCAACTCGCCGGAGGGATTGGTTCTGACCTATCTTTTCGACAACGAGCCTGAAGCCGAATCCGTCAAGACAATGCAGCGGTTTCGCGGCACGACAGTTCTGATCAGAACCGCCGCTGACCAGCTGGAAGGCCACTACTACACCGGTCGCGGAAGGGGTACGCACGGGTCACTCAAACTGTGTCGGCAACTCCGCGATTGATAGCCCAACGCCGTCCGCAGCCTCCGCCATCTGCTCGAGTTCCCCACGTCGATGGAGGGCTGCCGGACCAGGCGTCCAATTTTTTTCTGCGAGTGAGCACAGGAAGTTTGTGTAGTAGTCGGAAATCACCAGACTCAGTGGTCAATTCGCTTCCGTGGTCCAATATAACCACCACCATTACACCTGCGTCTACACCGAACCCCGGGCGGGCCACTGGGTGCCGGAGGGACGAGGGGGGAGTGAGGGACCGCCCGCAGCTTCCCGAACTGGACGCCTTTACCTCATTCCAATGACACCGAGAGACAGTCTTTGGGACATCCCAACCTCGCCATCGGCACTGGCGTCGACAGCGACGCGGATGGCTACGTGCTAAAATGGATTCTTCCCAAGACTATAAGAGCGGCAGCCTGGAGAAGCTGAAGGAAGTGACCGATCTGGCTTCAGTGGTACGTGCGGTTACGACGGAAGCATACGCGCTGGCCGACAAAAAGGGCCGTCTACCGGAACGGATCGAGGTCGAGGCCAACTTCGACGCGGAATCTTCCGGGAGTCTTACACTCAATCAATCCCGTAGATTTCCCGGTGCGGTCAAAGTAAAGATGGAACTGGCTCCCCAGGCAGCGCCTCTGAATCTGCGCCTGATTGCCGACTACGCGGCGAGAGAATCCGTTACGGGCCAGAAGAAGAGCACGCGGAAGCGAGTGAACCACACGATCCTGTACCGAAGACAGTGCGGGTACTGCACCGGATGCCGCCACTACTTCCAGCCGAGGAATTTGACTATCGACCATGTGGTCCCACGATTCAGCGGCGGAAGCGACGACATTTCTAACTTGCAACTTCTCTGCGATGCCTGCAACCAGTTGAAGGGGAACGGAATGCAGGAGGAGTTGTTGGTCGAAATGCGAGCCCGTGGCTGCGTCAATCCGGGGCTGAATGCGGCGGCGGTTTAGGCAAGGTCCGGGATTCGCTACGCCAGGATTGCTGCCACGTCTGGAAGCACTCGCTGGGGCAGAGGCTCGTGGGACTTGTCCCATTGTCGATAGGCTAGGAGAACGTACGACGCAACCCAAGGCGTCTTGATTCCCGCTCTCGGAAGATGCCTGTGGTTCGCCGGTCCCATTGCTAGGGTTCACCGCGGTTGGCTCGGCTGGGCAGCTAAAATCCAAATCACCAGTGAGGAGTTCCTATGTCAAAACTCGAGGACTTTACGTTGCCCGATCGCGGGTTCGTCTTTTGGCCAGTGGGTTCTGGCGACAGCACTACCATTGTTGTTGACGACGAACATGTCGTGCAGGTGGACATCCGGCAATTGGAAGCAAGCTCCGAGGCGGATGATCCACGTGCACCTGTGGTCGATCTCTTGCAGAAGCTGTTGCCAACGAAGGACGGGAAACCGTATCTGGCAGCGTTTGTCCTTACACACCCAGACAAAGATCATTGCCAGGGGTTCGCCGACCTCCAAGAGAAAGTTTCAATCGGTGAGATCTGGCTGGCTCCCCGGGTACTGAGTGAGTTTGACGAAGACCTTTGCGACGACGCCCAAGTCTTTAAGGACGAGGCTCAACGCAGAATCAATCAGGCAAGGCGTCGCAAGACTGATTCGGGGGATCGTGTTCGCATCATTGGGTATGCCGACATCCTTGAGGAAGACGAATATGAGAGATTTCCTGAAGAGATGTTGACCATTCCTGGCAACGAGATTACGGAAATTGACGGGGAGGAGTGTTCATCTGGATTCCGGGCTTTCGTACATGCTCCATTCAAGGACGATGCAGAGGCAGAACGCAATGACACCAGCATCGCTTTACAGGTCACTCTAAAGACGGGAGGTACTTGTTGTCGTGCGTTGCTGTTCGGAGACCTCAGTAACCCAACCGTGAACAGAATCTTCTCCATCAGCGACCAGCAAGACCTTGAGTGGAATGTAATGCTCGCCCCCCATCACTGTTCAAAAACGGTCATGTACGTGCCTGACGATGACGGCAACGACGTACTAGACAGCGAGCTAATGTCCAAAATTGAGGACGCCGGAAAAGAGTGCCGTTACATCGTATCAAGCTCCGAGCCAATCCCATCGCGTAACCAATCCGGCGACAACCCGCCCCACGCACGGGCGAAGAACCGCTACGAGGAGATAGTCGAACAGGGCCACTTTGTTTGCACCCAGGAACATCCCTCGGAAGAGGCTCCTGAACCCATCGTCATACGAGTCACTGATAGTGGTTGTGATAAGGATTCGACTGACGTATCGAATTCAATGGCCTCCGAGGGCGTCCCGGCCGCTTTACTCGGTGCCAGGGGCGACGATTCCCCTCCCACCACCGAGGTCGGTTTCGGAGCATCATGACAATAACTGCCGGACAGGAAAGCGCGCTCCGTGACCTTGAATCGGTCGCCCGGGAAGGTGATGCCCTGGAGGTCATCAAGGTGACGGGGCCTCAAGAAGAAGGCGAGTCACTGTTGGTAGAGATCGCTCTCTCTTTCAAAGGATTGCCCCAAACCTCGGACGGCATACCACTGAGGCAGAGGGAGAGATTCTTTGTCTTTGTCCCTGCTGGTTACCCACTTCGCTATCCCCACGTATGGGTTCCCCACCAGCGATGGGCTGATTGGCCCCATGTTCAATGGACCAGGCACCTCTGTCTTTACCAGGCGCCCGAGACAGAGTGGAACCCGGTCGACGGAATGTTCGGCTTCATTGAACGTCTGTATCTGTGGGTGAAGCGTGCGGCTGTAAACCAACTCGACGCGGTTGGCGCTCCATTACATCCGCCTGTAGCATACGTTGAGAATTTCTCTACGCCCCTTGTGACCCCGTACGTGAACGCGCCTGTGGTTGGGGATAAACCGTGGACAGGGTTCGCCAATATCACGGAACGACCCGGCAGCAGAATTGATGTCACAGGGTGGAGCGGGTTGGAAGACGCCACGCCTGCCGGGTCCGTTGCTGCCGCTGTCCTTCTTCCCCAGGCAACATCTTACGAATTTCCTAGTAAAGTGAACGAATTGCTGGACATCCTGGAGGGACAGGGCGTCTCTCGAAAGACGTTAATCAGAGTCCTTGGCCGGGCCGCAACGATTAACGGCAACGACACCCAGTTGCTGGTGTTAATCGGCACACCTACCCGTGGAGTCCGTGATTCCGGCGTATACCAGCAAAACCTGGTGGCTTGGCTCTTGGACCGGGTTATAGCTAACGGTCTGAGATTGGCGCTCGAACAATTCTCGCCGCATCAAGGACTGCGGGAAATAGGTCTCGACTGTGAAAGGCTAGTCCTCGAATGGTCAAAGGTGGCCGACGTTAGTTGGTGCCGTTTGAGGGAAGCGCGCCCCGAAGTGACTATTCGCCGGGATGATACATCCCCGCTGGCGTGGTTCCGTAACAAGACTGTGGCCGTGTGGGGTTGTGGGGCAATCGGTGGTCATGTAGCGGAGGCCCTGGCCCGTGCCGGCGTGGGGAAGTTGATCTTGTGGGATAAGAGCGTCGTCACTCCTGGCGTATTGGTGCGTCAACCGTTTGAAGATTCTGACATAGGTAAGAACAAGGCCACCGCAACGCGGGAGCGGCTGCTCAGAATAATCCCTGGGTTGCCTGTCGAGGCCATCGGAAAGGACATTCTCGACAATACCGATTGGGCCGACGGTTTGGACATGGTGATTAATGCCACCGCCTCTTGGCCGGTCGCCCAGCACTTAGAGATATGCCGGATGGCGGCTCCTCCGAAGGAAACCGTGATCGCTTCAATGGTGTTGGGCCACCACGCTCATCGTGCCCTGCTGTATGTCATAGGAGGAGACTACACGGGAGGAACCGCGGACTTGGCCCGTAAGACCAAAATTGAGGCACTGAGACAAGGCCGGTTGTCGCAATTCGTGGATGACTTCTGGCCGGACCGACCCCGCACTTCCTTTCAACCCGAACCGGGATGCTCGGAACCTACTTTCATCGGTGCCCACGCGGAAGTAATAGGCCTGATTGGAGCCATGCTCACCAAGCTAGCGCGCGAAGTGGCGCACGGTAACCCTGAAGTGGCGTCAAGCCACCTATTCACGGCCGCCGGGGTGGACGTCCCCAACCGGGAGAGAAGGGAGCACAGCTTTTTCTTCAAACCAGACATTTGCTTGGCGGAATCAGTGCATGGCTATCAAGTCAAGATTGCTCCGGAAGCTTTCGACGACCTCCAAAAGTGGATCCTTCGGTCCCAAGAAAGGCATGGTCGTGCTGCTGAGACCGGAGGGCACATCTTCGGTGAGCGCAACGATGCAGCGAGGATCGTTTGGGTAACGGAAGTTACTGGTCCTCCGCCTGGCAGCAAGGCCAGCCCCGCCGAGTTTGTGTGCGGTTTCAAAGGAGTCGGCACTGCGTCCAAGGCAAAATCTCGTTCCACAAGAGGGTCCGTAAAATTCGCGGGCATGTGGCACACGCACCCCAACGGTTCCCCAAAACCAAGCGACACCGACTATAAGACTATGCGCGACATAGTCTCTGACCGCGCCGTTCCCTGTCCTCGCAGCTTACTGCTGGTCATCGGCACCGCGCTTCAAGATGCTTTCCACGTCACAGGATCGCTCTTTTCCCGTGGGCAACTACCGGCCTACAGCGAATTCAATCGGCAGGCGAAACCTGTAACCCTCCCACTACCTGTCAAGCCCAAACCGTCTCAGGAGGACGGTCTGGTACTCGGTGGCGAGGGTTTCGACGCAGCGGAAGGGACACTGGCGTAATAAATCAAAGGATAGCGCTTACCAATCATTGGAGGACCCGTTTGACTCTGAGGTTCATCACTTGGAACGTACAGCACGGAAGCGCGGCTTTGGTCCAAACGCCCAACGGCCAACAGATAGCGATAGACCTCGGGGCGGATGAAGGTTTTAGCCCGCTTCTTCACATCAAGTACGGAATGGGGATAACCTAACTGGACAACGTTATCATTACGCACCCGCACCTGGATTACATTGAGGACATATTGAATTTCGACCTATTGTGCCCTCGTATCCTGCTGCGACCTCAACAAATAACCGCCGCTGACACCAGCAATGTTCATGGCACCGTGGGACCAAATGCCGCTCAGATATATCAGAAATATCTGGAGATAGGTGCCAGATATTGCGGGCCGGTACAGACTGTCGATGACCCCACACTTCCGGCCAATAACGGTGGTGTTTCCATTGTGAGCTTCCTCCCTAACCAATCACCCAAGTCGAATCTGAACAACCACAGTATCGTCACGGTGATAGAGTACCAGGGAGTGAATATACTCTCGCCCGGAGACAATGAGCCTCCGTCCTGGGAAGAGCTCCTTGAAGACGCTGCATTCGAGAAGGCCATCGAAAACACACACGTGTTGGTCGCGCCTCACCACGGCCGGGTATCAGGATTCCACCGACCTCTATTTGACCATATCAGCCCTCTCCTGACGATCATCTCCGATGGGCGCTTCGTGGACACCAGCGCGACCGGCCGATACTCAGCACAGACCAAAGGATGGAATGTGCAGAAAAGGAGTGGTGGCACTGAGAACCGGAAGTGCGTTACCACTCGAAATGACGGGGCAATCGGCATCACAATTGAGCCGAACCCCTACGGCACAGGTTACCTATCAGTCAGTATCGCATAGTTGAAGGACTAATCAAGCAGGTGGAACGAGGACAAAGATGGACACCAAGGACGATGCCAGCACGGGTCTCGCTCTGTCCGGCGGGGGATTTCGTGCCACCCTGTTCCACTTGGGAGCGTTATGGCGTCTCAACGAGATGGCAATGCTGTCCGAGATTGGACAGTTCTCATCTGTTTCAGGGGGTTCCATACTTGCCGGCCTCTTGGCCGTTCGATGGCCAAACCTCATTTTCAACGAGGGCATCGCCACCAATTTCCAAGACGAAATCGTCAGACCGCTATGGAAATTCTGTAGCCAGAACATCGAACGAGCGGCCGTATTGTTCGGAATAATTTCCGGGACATGGAAACTAGAGCACAGCTACCAGAAACACCTAGTCGGTACGGCAGGACTTCAAGACATTCCGGACCACCCAGAGTTCATCTTCAACGCAGCGCACATTGAAACAGGACGGAACTTCATCCTGTCGAAGCGAAAGCTTCACACCTGGCGCATAGGCGACATTAATTTCCCACACCTGCCACTGTCGAGGGCAATGGCAGCGTCATCGGCGTTCCCACCTGCATTTCCTCCGGTGATTCTAAAGCTAGAACCCGATTCATTCACAAAATCCGAACACGCCGACCTCTTCCACAGGGAGGATCTGAAAAAGAAAATCTCACTCACTGACGGCGGCGCCTACGACAACCTCGGGATTCACGCAATCCAGAAATGCCGGACGATCCTGGTTTCCGACGGCAGCAGTCCATTGAAAGCAACACATGGCAAGTGGTACGCAAGACAGTTCAATCATCGGATAATGAGGCCCATGGAGACGGCCCTGGAACAAACCAGAGCGATAAGGAGACAAGCCATCATAAGCCGGTTCCTGAAGAAGGAGAAAAGTGGGGCGCTCTGGATGGCCGCAACGCCACTAACCCGGTACACCATCCCGATTCCATTTTCTGTTAGCCCCGGATGGAATGAGTACCTCTCTATGGTCAGGACGCGGCTGAATCCTTTCACCGACGCCGAGAAATCCATGATGGTCAACTGGGGTTACCTTCTGTGCGACCTCTCAGTGCGAGAGCACTACCGGCCAGATGAACCACCGCCAAATGAACTCCCGCTCCCCGAATTCCATTTCAGCAATCCACCTGCCGAAATCCGGTGAGCCTAGAAGCAAGTCAACTATCGGCTATGCCATAGCCAATGGCGCGCCAAGCGCAGGTCTTCGGAACCGTGGATGCGGAGACCGCTGGGAGTAGCCCGGCGGTTCAGTTTCCCAGTTTAGAGGGACCTTCCCCCGAAAAGGTTGCAATTCAGTCTGCTTAAGCCCCGGAACTGAAGAAACGTTGCCTCGGAAGCGAGATAGAGACATGGCGAGTTACACTATCGTCCGTGCTTGTGGCCACGAGGCCCAGGTGAAGGTGCGTGGTGCGACTCTGTCAAAGCCGAACAGGGAAAGGAAGCTGGACCGGGAAAGGCAGCGCATATGCCGCATTTGCGCCATTGAGTGAGAACCGGAGGTCGGAAGTGGAGGTTGCGGCGGAGTCCGAGGACCTTCCCGCGCTCACAGGGACACCCAAACAGATAGCCTGGGCAATGACGCTCCGTCACAAGGCTCTTGAGGACGCGGAGATGCACCTGGACTACCTCCGGGAGAATGGACAGTTGAAGGGCAGGGTCGGTAAGTATGTGGAACTCTTCAAGGCGCAGAAGGAAAGGGTACTCGAACCGCTCAAAGCCCGGACCGAGACCGCTTGGTGGATAGACCGGCGTCACGAGTCTGGCGCGGGCCTGCTGTAGTCCTTGTGGGATTCGGAGGCACAGGTGTAATCGAGTTCCTTTGGTGATGAGGACGCCTGTTATCTCATTGTAATGGATGGGACTGGCGGTGCTGAATTGGTCCGCACCCACCCCGATGCGGCTGCCACGCGAGTTGTCTTTTGTGTGAGGGGGGGCGATCAAACACCGATTGATCACTGTCATTTCGTGATTGACATTCCCCTTGGCATCGAAGAAACTCCTTGTACCAAAATCCAAAGAGACCGTGGATTCATGCCATACGAACGCGCCAGGCAGATCGAGATGCGGTTCCAAGCAACCCTGAGGCTAATCGCAAAGGAACCACACAACGCACGCCAGTTGGCTGCTGCGCTGAAGGTTTCAACCGCAACAATGCAGCGAGTTATTGCCGAGCTACGCCGGCGTGGTTACTCGATACGCTCGGTCCACGACGCCGGCGGGTGGAGGTATGAACTCTTGGATCCTCACCCTCCTCAGAAAGAAGAGGTGCGTGCATGATCCAACCGTCAGACCAGACCCTTGAGACCCTTTTGGTTCAGGCTGGCTTCAAGCAGAACGACCGCCAGGTGCCAGGATTGATCGGGCCATCGGAAGTGAATGACGACCCTGACATCTACTTCCGATATGGTCCGCTTCTTGACCCAGCAGCCGGAGGAGAACGGTTAAGCAATTTGGTCTATGAGGTACCCAGCAACATTGACGGGGTAGGGGGGACGCCTTGCATCTGCTTTTCGGTGCTGGACGAGGCCACTCCTGCGGCCATCAATGCCGTTAGGATGAGGGTCTGGAACCACGGTAGAATCCCGACCCTTTGGGTTATTAGCCCCGGCAGTGTGCGAATCTACGACAGTTTCGCCCGCCCACGAAACGAGGACGTGGAGAACCCAAAGAACCATCTGCTTGAGGAACTGCGCCAGATCGGAGGACGTCTAAGGGGGATAGAAGAGTTCCACAAGAGCAAGTTCGACACTGGAGAATTTTGGCAATCGGGCAAAGGGCAGGACATCAAGCAAGGTCAGCGAGTTGACTCGGCACTTCTGCGGGACCTGCTCGACACCAAACGAGCTCTTGAATCCGAAGGACTTCCTACAGGTATCGCTCAGGCTTTGCTTGGTCGGGCGATATTTGTTAAGTACCTGGAAGACCGGCGAATCCTGCAACCGGCCCACTTCCAGCCTTATGGAGGTCATCGTAGCTTCAGGGCAATGCTGAATGACATTGCTGGTACTTATCGATTCTTCGACTGGCTCAGAGCGACCTTTAACGGCGACCTGTTTCCCGTCGAACAAGATGAAGAGGAGGACGTGTCAGAGACCCATTTGAAGTTGTTACGCCTATTTCTCGATGGGCATGACATGCGCCGCTACCCCAACCTTCAAGCACGGTTGTGGCCCTATTCCTTTGAGACTATACCTATTGAACTCATCAGCAGTATCTACGAAATGTTTGCCCACGAGACCAACCCGAGGGCGGCCAGGTCTGCCAGCATACACTACACGCGCCTTAGTCTCGTTGAGTTGATGCTCAGCCTTGCCATGCAGGGAATGACGCACACCGCGAAAATACTGGATCCGGCCTGTGGCTCTGGCGTATTCCTGGTTGAAGCCTTCAGGCGACTGGCCCGGCTGAAGGAAAGGCATTATCTCCGCGCTTTAACCCGGGAGGAACTGCACGAACTCCTCACCTCGCAGATTTTTGGAATGGATACTGACCGGCAGGCCGTTTACGTTGCCGCATTTAGTCTGTACCTGGCGCTGCTGGAGCTTGACCCCGACCCGCAACCGCCTGATGCGCTCAAATTTCCGCGCCTTTTGGAGTCTCAGCACTCCAATGGTGGACCCAACAATCTCTATATTCAAGATTTCTTCAACCCACAATCCGAGTTTAACCGCAATCCGCCCTTTTCGAGCAACGAGTTTGATCTCATCATTGGCAATCCGCCCTGGACAGCTCTGAATTCCAGGTCGCCTGGCCAATTGGACGCCCGTCCTCTTCCGAATTGGGGAATCGAGTATTGTCGGCTTAATGACATACCCGACAACAAACCCGACCAGGCCTTCGCATGGCGAGCCCGAGAGTTTTCTAGCCCCCAAACAAGGATTGCTCTAGTAGTTGGAAGTAGACTTCTTTATCAGGGGTCCCCGAAGGCAGAACGCTGGCGTAGGAAGTTTTTAGAGGCGAACCAGGTGGTCCAAGTGGTAAACCTCTCTGACCTCAAGAAGGAGAATCTGCTGTTTGGCCGAGGATCGTCTACGTCGCAACCTGCTTCGGTGGTAACCTTCTCCCCGGGATTGCCCGAGCCTCAATCCACGGTACTCCACATCGCGCCAAAGTGGTATCCAGGTGTGCGCCAGCGCGATGAACTGGTCATTAACAGCGCCGACATACAGGAAATACCGCAAGTCCTGTTCCGGGAGTACCCGGTCCTGTGGAAAACAGCCTTTCGCGGTAGCCCCAGGGACTTTCGGTTGCTTCAACGCCTTCATTCCCTTCCCACCTTTGAGGAAGTACTGCTCAAGGCAAATGTGCGTAAGCGATTCGACCGCAGCTATGGCGTCACGTTCGGCAACAATCCAACCAAAGACGCCTCTGAGTTGAATGGTTTGCCTTATCTGTCGGCGGGAACGACTCGCGGATCTTTTGGCGCAGCATACCGTTACGTGGTACCTGTTGATGACTTGCCACCATTTAATCGTCCTCACATAGCCGCGCGAAGCATTCGAAGGCCGCTGCCACTTCCGGCATTGGTATTGCACAGAGCTCTACGTGACCACAGGCCTTGTGCAGCTTTGATTGAACCATCAAAGGGTCGGGACCAAGTAGTCCTACATCGTTATTATGGAATATCGCTGGCCCGAGCGCCCAAGGGCTTGGGGTACCGGCTCAACGCTATTTTGAACTCGGAACTCGCCGCCTATATGACGTTCTATCTTAGCTCGTCGGTGGGATGGGAACGCGAAGTCGTTGAGCACCAGGCTTGGCTGCAACTCCCTTTGCCGCCCACAATTTTGGACGAAGATGATGGCGGAGCTTGGCAAGGGATTTTGGATCGAGAAATGTGGTTGCGTACCCATTGGCAACGCGATGGGAATCGGTCCGAGAACGACCAAGTTCGTCGAACAAAACGCGAGGTTGACGACGAAATCTCACGTCTGTATGAACTGTCGGACCAAGAGAGGGTACTGATAGAGGACTCATTGAGGTACACAATCACACCATTCCTACAGGGAAATGAGTACCGCGCCACTTCGATATTCGAGAGACCTACGGCGGCACAACTGGAGAATTATGCGCTTCGCCTGTGTCATCAGATTGACGGCATTCTCAGACAGGCCGGGATGCAGCTGGCCGCGACCATAGTGGACGCCGGACAACACGGACTGAACGCTTGCCGATTTGATTGGAGGCGGAGTAGCGACGGCGACAGAATCTCAGTGGCAAACGTGGGCGGCATACGCGAGGTTCTAGAGCAGATATCCGTCAGTCTTCGTGCCAGCGTAGCTGAACGACTTTACGTGCAGCAAGATTTGCGCGTTTACGACGACCGGGCATTTTGGATCATAAAGCCTTCGCAGGCTCGTTTGTGGAGCGAAACCGCCGCTCTTAACGATGCTGACGCTGTGCTTCGCGAGCACATGGATTGGGGCTCCCGTGGATAACTCCCCGAACGGTTCGTTGAGTCAGCCTCCAATGCCTTTGCGGGAATTCTACCTTCCTGCGGTTTTGGACCTCTTGCTAGATGGTGTTCGCGAGCTTCAGGCAAAAGGCGTCATCGAATCATCCATGTCCGAGAATCGGATCAGCGCCCTCTTGAACCAGCATATGCGTGCCGCCCGAATGGCGAGTAACACCAGCGACATACTTAGCTGGTTTATGCGCACTTCGATTCCTAGAGGCTCAGGGCAGTCCTCGGAGTTAGTCGAGCCCGATCTCCTTTTCACCTGGGGCCCTTATCCTAGCAGAGACGACCCGTCCCTATTAGTAGAAGCAAAGAGGCTTCGTGGAGCTTACCCCTATTTTGCCAGTGACTATGTTGACAAAGGAGTTATGCGTTTCGTCAAGGGAAGCTACGGACGAGGGCATGACTATGGAATCATGGTTGGGTATGTCCTGGTGGCGCCTATCACTAGGGCCATATCTAGAGTGCGTGTAGCTATGGATAGCCGAAAAGTCCCAACACGACAGCAGTCACCCTTCGCTTCCAACAATTCTCTCTGCACGGACCCTTATACCCATCACAGCAGTCACTTGCAGCAGGAAACGTCTCAAACGATCACTCTGGTGCACATATTTGCAGACCTCTCCTGAACAGCCGCTTTTTTGCATATGCCCCGGATGGTACGTTAAAATGTCCCCTAAGCTGCGGCTCGCGGGGGCCGTCTAAGTTCTCCCTCATTGATTACAAATGAACCTCCCAGCGAAAAGTTCGCAATACGGTACACTTAGGCCCACCTAACTGGACAAAATCAAGAACCTTCGTATTGAGGTTCAGGTTGGTCGTGTAGGTGGAGTGACCCTACGCACTTCAGGATGACATGACCGAAGGCTCCCCTCCCCGCCGGCTCTCCAACGAGATCGGATGCCACGCGAAGCTTCCAAGCGTGTCTGCGTAGTCTCCGCCGGATTGAGCGAGCACCCAGACGGTTCTCTGTTTGCCTACGTAGCACTTCGTCTGACCAAGCGAGTGGGTGCTTGAACTGCTTCTCGTGATTCGGCAAGCGCAGTTGGACGACCAACGCGGCTGTCCCTCGGGTGCTGCGCTGCGGGCAGTTCCTGTCAGGCAGTTCAACTTGCGCCTCCTCTCCGGCCGTGGCCCCTCCTTAAGTGGCCCTATCTTGCCCTTCGTGAATTCTAAAGAGCGCAAGCACTCGGTTGACGATGCGGGCGGGCCGCCGGCTCGATAAACAGCTTCACCCAAGCTGCCAGTCTTCGGCTCACGCGGTTAAACCAAATGGGCCCGGTCATCCTATTCGCGCTCACCTAGAAGAAGCCTGTTCCCCTGCCGTTGGATCTTCCAGCAGCTTAAGCCAATTGTCCTTCCACCTATCTTCGGTGTAGACCTTCAATTTGCTCTCTTCATCGAATATCGCCTCAGTCAACTTAATGTACTCATTTGTATTTCCCTTGGACCATTCCCTATAACTGCCATCGTCGTATGAATCCTTGGCGACTGGAGTCCACCTGCGGGCCTTAAGCCATTGGTTTAATTCCTCCTCATCAGCGAAGAACACTCTGTACGTTGTCTTGGTCAGTTCTTGGAATCGATGGAATACTGGATGATTGGCGAGCAATACTTGTTGAATAGCATCGTCCTTATCCTTGCGCTCTTCAGTAAGAAATCTCACTAGTTGCTCGAGAGTTCCCGCCACTGACTTCATTTCCTCCAGAGCCCTAATCTCCTGGAGGCGCTCTTGGTCTTGGAGAAATCTTTGAAATAATCCTGCCCACTGACTTCTGAGGAATTCAACAATATCGGACGCGGTCTGAAAGGGTGCAATAGGATTGTTTCTCGGAAGCTTGTGGACCGACTCGATGAACGCATAGACCCGAGGGTCATCTACAAATCGATACTTGATGCCAGAAGTCTCTTTGTTTATCGAGTAAGTACCGTATTCAGAATAGACTCCTTGTTCAATGAATATGAAGACCTGGACTTGGTTTTCTAACGCGGTCTTTAGCTCTAGTTGAGTTATAGAGGAGCCGGGCTGTTCTTGTGACTCGGTGCCATAACGGCCGCCAATGACGCAGATCAAGATGTCGCACATTTCTATTTCGCGATGAACATACCCTTCCGGAGGGCTGTCCTTACCATATGCGATGTCGCCCGCCTCGTGTAGGACAGCTTCGTAGCCCAACTCCGAAATAAACCTGTCGAGGTCTTCCCGGACCTGCCTCAAGTCATAGAAAGTAGAACTCACGAACACTCTTGGCTTAGCCATTCCCACCTCGGTACTTGCATTTCCAACGGATTCCCGGCGGACGCCCGGCCCAACAAGCTGGAGGGCCCCATAAAGGGAGGCCTCAGATTCAAAGAACATCCCATCGGGATCATAGCACAATACTTAGGTCCGGCAACGTAAAGGATGTCAAGAACAAGCCAACTCTGCTGGAACAATCCTTGATGCCTCCCTGCAGTGCTTGTCTCCGATGTCGACGGTAAGAGCGGGCAGTTAGCGGAGAGCGACCTACCACTCGTCGTGCTGCTCGGTGAGGATAGCTTTGGTCAGCTTGCAGACCGCAACACGGTTCGGGAAGATGCTCACTGAATCGGAGGTACCGAGAACCGACCTAACAAGGCCAGGCCCCCCGATCGGGGCTTAGTTGGAGATTCGCTGCTCGATGGTGATGCGGTGGGGCGGGACTCGGAGTCTCATCCTTTCGTGATTCCCGTGCCTGTCCGTTCCAACTTTCAACTGGGATTGTGAGCATCGGGTTGTCATGGTGCTAAGCTATCTGGCTGCCGGCTCGGGGATGTTTCTGACGCTTGCGGGGCACGCGCGCTCAGGAAAAAGAACGCCCCCAGAAGGGTGAGCCCGGCTAGTATCAGAAAGCCGGTGACACTTCCCCGAGTGCTGTATAGCCATCCGGCCAAAGGGGTGCCGATCAAGGCGTCAGTCCCGCGAAGAAGCCGAACAGCCCCAGAATTGTGGCCAAGGAGTTCGTGTCGAAGTAGTCGGCCAGAATCGCCACCCTAAGGGGGAGCGCCCTCCGGCACTCATCCCCAGCGCCACTGCAGACAGATACAACGCTGGCGTGCTACCGCCGCCCATGCCAAGACCTGCAACGCGATGAAGCAGGCCACGCAGCTGACTTGGGGACGCGGTCGCCACCAGTCCGCCCACTAGAGTGAAGACCAACGAGGAGGCAGAGAGCAGCACTGCCGTTAATGCGGTGTCCGTGAAATCCAGGAGGTCCATTGCGGCCAAGCCATCGCCGTAAGCGATGTGCCAGAAGGACCGGGTGCGCAGGGTTTGAAACGAGGAGCTTTCCGCTACGGGTTAATGGCCAGAGTCCGGGGCATCTCCGAACAGGACCTGGTGCGAAATGTAGCCATAACTCCCACCGGGTGAAGCTCCACATCGGCCTCCACCGGCCATTAAGCCACCGCTTGCAGGAGATGGAGCGACGGGGCGGTATGACCTTGATCACCTGTTCAAAGACTCTAATAGTCCGATGATCCAGTAGCAGATTTTCTCCCAGTTCTCATTATTGGCCTGTCGTAGCGACATGTTCAGCGACTGATTTGCGACCCACGTAAGGACAATTAACCGCCCCAACTGTATCACTGTCTTGACCTGCCCAGGCTTTCGCACACGAACTGTTGCGGTTACCGTCACAGCCGGCAGAGTGACCGTAGCTGTCAGAGGCAACATTCTCAAGACCACGGGAGATGGTTTTTCAGGTTGGCCAAAGGGCAATGAAAGTTGCATGAGACAGTGGGCTTCTTCGATGGCTTTTTCCTATCGTATCGATTCAGGATGACCAAAGTCAATCGATCATCGTTTACTCCAGCCGGAATTCAGACAGCCTATGCGGTCACGTTCGCCACCTGGCAATCAAACCTCTTTCCCGTGTTTTCTCCAGCCTGACGTTTTCTCCAGCAGTGGATTGCCACGCGGACCAGATACGGATAGACTCCCCGACAGACACTGGCAAACAACCAGATGGTTTATTACCATCCTCCGGAGGTGCTCCCATCGACCCAGCGGTCTTCGGCTACATCAGGGTCTCCCAGGCCGAGGGAGAGAGCGGGCTGGCCACCCAGCGCCGGATTCTCAACGACGATGGCCTGAGGGACGACCGCATCTTCACCGACGTGGCCTCAGGCAAGAACATGCGACGACCATCATGGAGGACGCTCCGCGACATGCTCAACCCTGGGGACACGGTGGTGGTCCCGCGGATTGACCGCTTGGCACGGAACCTCACGGAGGGGCTCAGGACCATCGAGGAGCTTCACGGTCAGGGCATCAACATCCGCTCGCTGACGGAGGGGCTGGACACTGGCGACGACAGCCCCACCTCCCGTCTCATGCTCCATATGCTCCTCTCCCTGGCGGAGTGGGAGCGGGACACCATCCGGGACCGGATCAAGCCGGCGTGGACCGCGCCGCGGCCGAGGGCAGGACCGGGGGAAGGCCGCCCGCTTTGTCACCGGAGAAGGTGGAGGCTGTCAGGGACTTCCTGGAGAACGGAGGAACGGTCAGTGGTGCTGCCAGGACCTTCGGGGTGAGTCGGCCGACGGTACGCGTCGTCAAGAATCGCTAAGTCGTTACCAAATCCTCTTTCTGAATGTCTTTATTCAATACGAAATCCGCCTTGTTTAGCGTCAGATCTACCATCCTTTGAACTACTGACTGAAGACAGTCCGCATAGAATTGTTCGAGTTGATTCTGGCGCACAAAGTTTAAGGCAAATGTACCGTTGATGTTCCCGGATCGAATCTCTCTTTTAAAAGTTACATAGCTTATTGGCTCCGGCGCGGGATCAGGTAGGCTTGAGTCAACACTATAGATATCGCCACTTATGACTACCACAGGTACCAGAAACCAGAAGTAGCGTTCCTCTGTACGACTCAAGGGCTTCAGAATTTCTCGCTTTCTGGCCATCAGAGCTTTAGCCATCGGGTAGAAGGTCGAATTGTACAAGCCGCCGTGATTGGCTTCCCAATTCTTGCCTTTCCGATCTATCCGGCAGAACTGTACTGCTTTCGATTCAGAAGTGAAGTCTTGGTGTACTTGGTCAAAACCCAGATGAAAGAATGCGTCTTTATAATTAGTCTGAGTACGGTTGGTATCTATCCTTGTGGTTGCTCCATATTTTGCAATTGGGAAGACCATTTCCTCAGGGGAATGTCTGTTATCCGTGTCGTTCTTTAACCGTCGAAGGAAGACGAATGGGTTCGAGTTATTCTTGCATTCAGCAATTATCTCGATAAATGCTGACAATTTCTTTTCTTCATTGCGAGCGACCCTTTTAATCGCCCGCACGTCGAGTTCCCGCGACTTTCCCTCTTCGATGTCTTCAAATGCCCAATTAGTCGATACATGCAGGTCTAACTCTTCGAATTGCGTCGCGACTTGTTGCTCCATCAAATAACCTGAACTCCTAAGTGCGGTAATGATATCGGAAGCGTTAGGGGAGGAAGTCATATCGCGTACTCCATACTTGCTCGAGTTCATGAGTGGGATAGCACAACAAGAGTTGTCCTAAACTGATACCAAGGTGAAATGTGCATCTGGAGGGGGGTCAAGTGACGGTGTCGGTCGGCCCTTCAGGTAAATTTGAAAGAGCTTCCCTGTGGTGCCTGGGCGAATCTTCATCGCCCCACCAATGTAGATCCCACCTTGGCTTTAGTTTAGGAGCCGAATTCACAATCATGGACAGCACAACGCTCGTGACAACTCTACTTCCCCAAAGCCACCCTTACCTCTATGAGTTCAATCCGGCAACTCCCAGACCTCTTAATACACTCCCAATAGCGGCCGCTGTGCCTCAGGGGCTGGCAAAATTGAATTCGCCGCTGACGGCCTGCTGCCAGACATGGTCGTAGACGTCGGAGGCGACCGCCTCCTTGTCCTTTGAGGTAAATGCCGGTGTCGGCAGGCTGGTGAATACTTCATCGAGGATAAATACTTTCATTTCCGCCTTGGTCTGCTCCTTCTCCCAAAAGCGATCGAGCCCCGCGAGTCGAGCCGCAATCGCCACCAAGAGGTCGCGACTTGACTGTTTAACCCTTTCGCGCTCCGCCACCCCTAAGTCGTCCTTCTTCAGCAGGTCGAATAGGGCAAGCTCGTCTTCGCTGAGGCCCTCCTCGACCGCACGCCTCTGTTCGGCGTCGAGCTCGTACATCAGATCCGTGAGCCGCCTGAAAGTCTCTTCAATGGTGACGCGATCTTTCTCCCGATTGTAGTCGGCCACGATCTCCTCGTATTTCTGCTGGTAGTCCATACGCGATGGATTGCGAGTGAGCATCTCGGCGAGCTTCTGCTCCACGATATCGCGGATGTCCTGAAGGGCTGTCGCCTTGTGGCGGACCTTCTTGGCGAACTCGTCCCGCAGCTTAGCCATATCGATCTGACTGAGGTCGAAGGTCAGCCCCTCAGCCTGATCTTCACCAAGCGCCTGCGTGCGGATCGCCTCGTTGACAATTCGGTGCAATTCCTTCAGGAGCTCCGTCACGTCTGCCGTGTCGCGCCGCTCGGCCAGCTTCTTGTAGATCGCTTCAATGTTGTCGTGGCGCTCGGCAAAGGCGAACACCGATGGCTCATTCAGCAGCGCCTTGAAGCGTACAAACACCTGTCGAGCGAGGACCTCAAAGCGGCGCTTGGCCTCGTCGCTTGTATAGGCGGCTTCGACCGCGTCCTTCAGACCCCTAATGCGTTGGAAACCGGTCGAGCCGATCAAAGCCGCAGGGTCGAAGCCGAGGCCACGTAGGTGCGCCTCCGTTGCCTCAATGGCCTCTATCAGCGCCTGAACTCTTACTTCAATGGGCTCAACGATCTCTTCGCCGCCGGTCCCTTCGTCTCCGAGGGCGTATTGCGCTAGCGCCTCCCGCAGGCTTCTTAGCATGCCGTTATAATCGACGATCAACCCGAAATCCTTGCCAGGATAGACCCGGTTTGCGCGTGCGATGGCTTGCATCAGGTTGTGCGCCTTCATCGGCTTGTCGATGTAAAGGGTCGACAGACATTCCACATCGAAGCCAGTCATCCACATGGCGCACACTATGGCGACACGGAAAGGATGGTCCGGATTCTTAAATGCGGTCTCGACATCCACACGCTGGCCGTCGGCAGTGTCGAAGCCTTGCTTCATCAGAGCGCGGTGGGGGACGATGTCGAAGCCCCATCTTGCAAAGTCTCTGACCTCGTTCTGCGCCTCGCTGATGATGATCTCGACAATCGTCTCGTCCAGCCAGTCGGCCTGGGCCGAGAGTTCTTCAGCCTGTTCCACAAACGCATCATGGACGGCTTCGTCAACCGCCGCCTCAGCCGCCACCAGCTTCGCTTCAGCCGCGCCACGGACGGCTGCGGCTTTCGCTCGCCACCTTGGAACGACCATCTGCAGCATTCGGGCGCAGGTGATCTTGTCGATACAGACCAGCATCGACTTGCCGGACTGCCAACGAGTTGCGCAGTGCTCGATGAAGTCGCCCGCAATCTCCGCTAGTCGTTCGTCCGCGGTGATCACCTCGTAGTCCTGGCCCAGCAGCTTGTCAAGCAGTGCCTCTTGGTCAGGGTCGAGGTCGGCCTCCTCGATCTTCGTCGCGATGCGTTCGTTCAGATCGGTGGGGGCGACGCCCAGCTTCTCGCCTCGATTTTCGTAGACCAGTTTGACGGTAGCACCGTCCTCCTCGGACCGTTTGAAATCGTAACGCGAGACGTAGTCACCGAAAATGCGTTTTGTAAGCTCGTCCTGGTTGAAAAGCGGAGTACCAGTGAAGCCGATGAAGGACGCGTTCGGCAGCGCCAGGCGCATGTTGCGAGCCAGCCGCCCTGCCTGGGTGCGGTGCGCTTCGTCCGAAATGACAATAATGTCGTCGCGCTCGCTATAAGGTTGCTCCGGATCGACATCCTTGTTGAACTTGTGGATCAGGCTGAAGAGGTAGCGGTGGTTTTCCTTTAGCCGCGTCTCAAGATCGTCGCCCGATGCGGCCCGAGGCGTCTTGTCGTCGGCGATGCCGCAGCCGATGAAGGTCCTGTAGATCTGGCTGTCAAGGTCGGTTCGGTCGGTCATCAGCAAGAAGGTGAAGTTGCCTTCCAGCTTCCGTCGCACCTTCTCGGCAAAGAACACCATGGAATAGGACTTGCCGCTACCCTGGGTGTGCCAGAACACGCCGAGCCGGCCGAGATCGGGATGAGCCCGCTCAATGATGTCGACCGGTCCTTTGGGAATAAAAGGCGACGCGGCTTCTGCCCGACCCATCATTGCCTGATTGTCGGCCGGAATTCGGGATTCAAGTGGAAGTTCGACCACGCGGTGTTTTAGGCGCTGCTCCGGAGGGAACTTTAGGTTCAGCTCTTCCTGCCGCGCCACCGACGCGACAGCTTGGTTGACACCTAGAACTTGGTGGTTTCGGGCGATCACCTTGCGCGTGGCGCCGGGCTTGCTCTCATCAAACAGAATGAAGTTTTCGACGATGTCCAAGAGCCGGTCATGCGCCAGCATGCCGTTCAGCAGCACCTCGGCGTCCGGACTGCCCTTATCTGTCTCGTCAAGCCGCTTCCACTCGGCAAAGTGCTCCCACCCACTGGTGATGGAGCCGTAACGGGCGTGGTCGCCGTTCGAGACGATCAGGAAGGCGTTGTGATGGAAGGCGTGGGCGATGACGTTCTCGTCCATGTAGTCGGAGAGGTTGTTCTCGAAGCCCTCACGAATGTTCCTGTAAACCGCCTTTAGCTCGATGAAGACCAGCGGCAGGCCGTTGACGAAACAGACCAGATCGGCGCGGCGGTTGTAGTTCGGAGTGCGGAGACCGGTGATCTTCAGCTCGCGCACGGCGAGGAAGCGGTTAGAACCCAGCTTGTTGTCGAAGTCGATCACTCGGGCACGCGCGGACTTCTGATGGCCTTGGGCGTCCCGGTACTGGACTGGAACACCGCCGCGAATCAACCTGTAGAAGTCACGGTTGTGCTGTACAATTGAGCGGCTGGAGTCATGGACGGTCATCTCCCGGACTGCATCTTCGATAGCGGTGGCCGGCAGGTCAGGATTAAGCCGTTCTAGCGCGGCTCGCAGGTCGCGGGTCAGCACCGCCTCTTTGGTGTCGGCACGGCCGAGGATGCCATCCTGCCCAAAAGTCTCCTGGTTCCAGGCATAGACGTTGTCCCAGCCTAGCACCTGCTCCAGATGCTGAGCGGAGGTCGTCTGCACGAGTTGGTCCTCGCTGTTCACGGACGTCACTGCCATTACGTGCGGCCTCCCGTACCGGCGACCGTGGCTTCCATCAGACTGAAAGTTCCCCGTTCATCAGGCGCGGAAGTAGCAGGTCGCGGGCCTGAGCGAGATTCTCATTCTGCTTAAAGAGATTGTCTCGGAGTCGGTTATTTTCTGAAGCGATCTTCGCGAACTGGCGCTGCATTTCCATTGGAGGCAAAATAATCGGTAAATTGCCCATGTTTTTTCTTGAGATACGCGGGCGTGTTGCGCCTGTAGCGTTTGCTTCGCATCGGCCTACGTTCTGATCAGAATTGATGTGGTACAGCAGCAAGTATGGTTCGACTCGAGACTGATTAGCTTGAACAATCGTAACGTCGACAGCGGTGACCATACGAAATGGCATAGGAGTTACCATCCAGCCTCGACCAATTGGTCGGGGCATACGGGATGCGAGAATGTCGCCTGGAACAACTTCGTGGCAATTAAGGCGCCGGAACGTTTCTTCCGTGATATATCGCCAATTACCAGTTTCGACGAACGAGTTGCTGCCGATGTTCGAGATCTGAAGGATGCGATAGTCGCTGCCACCTTGATCCTTAGTCTCAAGCCAATCGCCATCGTCGTATGTGCTACAAACTGACTTTACAGGGACGCGCTCCCACCCATCGGGGAGACCGTCTGTGATCTTGACGCGTTCTTGGCCGGGGAACCGGAAGTGGACGAACCACTCGTGATAGAGTAGCCGCGCCGCCGCCTCCAGCAACGCAATCCGCCGCTGGTTGTTCTCGATCAGGTCGTCGTAGGGTGAGAGGATGTCAGCTATCTTCTCCTGGACCGCCAGCTCCGGGACAGGGAACTTGATCGACAGAAGTTTCGCTTGGCTCAGATTGTCTTGTGCCGCTCCCTGTGTAAAGGATTGGAGGCGCACTCTTAAAACGGCATCGAAGAGATACTTGACAAACCTCGTGTCCGCCTTCTCTTGATCGGCAACAAAACCAATGACGCTATCCGGAAAGCAGGCTTCGATGTCGAGGATTGCGGTCTCAGCGATATTTGCTGCAATGGTGATGCAAAGCGTTCCGACTGGCCAAAGCTTGCTTTGGGCCAATCCAGCCTCACTATAGGTTTGTTCGTAAGTGTTCAGAGTTGAGGGGAAGTGAGCAACTGGCGGCATGCGGTGAGGGGATTCAATCCTCGGGCGCGCCAGGTACCGAAGAGGGAAGCGAGAGCCATCTTGGTGTTGGTGCCCTGGGTTGAGCGGGTGCCGCCGCTGATCTTGCGGCTGGTCACCAGGTGACGAAGGCTCCTCTCGGCGGCGTTGTTCTCCGAGGGGACGGCCGGTTCGGCTACGAATACGAACAACTCCTTGATGAAGCGCTGGATGCGCCGGCAGAGCTTGGCCTGGACTGCCCCTGGGTCATCAAGGAAGGGTCGGCAGCAGGCCAACAATTTCCGCTCCAACTCCAGTTGGGCCTGACGGCGTTTCCTTGCCTGAGGATGGGAGAACCGCTTGGCCTGGGCGTAGAGGTCATGCACTGCCGCCGCCCATCCGGCCAGCTTGGCGTCTGCTGGGTAGAGGGCCTTCAGGTCATGGATGTCCCGGAGCAGATGAGCCCAACACCGCTGCTTCAGGCCAGGGTAGTGGTTATAGGCAGCGTAGAAATCGCTGACCAACACCCCGCTGAAGGACTCCCCCAGCGCCTCGTCCACCACCTCCTTATTCCGGCCTCGGCGCAGGAAGTACCGCTCAGTGGGAGTGGAGAAGGTCCAGACATAGCCATTGGCCCCCTCCTGGCGTCAGCCGGTCTCGTCGGCGTGCACCACCTGGCTGGTCCGGACTAGTTCCAGCACCTCGGCCACCGCCGGTTGGGCTTGCCGGGCCACGCCGTGGAGGACCTGGGTGATTCCCCCAACGCTCAAGCGCAACTGGTGGACGGTCTCCAGATACCATTGGATGGTCCGAAGGGGCAACCGGCCCTCTTCCCGCAGGCCAGCGATCAATGAGACCAAGTTGGCTCCCAACCGTCCCCGACCGATTACCCCACCGCCCAAGTCCGTCTTGGGGGTCCGGCGCCGTTCACATACTGGGCAGACCCGGGTCACGAAAACGTGCTCCGTGACCTCCACCGGAGCCACTGGGATATCGATGACTTCCCGAGTCCGCTGCGGCCAACCCCCAACCAACCCGGTGCCACACTCCGGACAGGAGTCCAAGACATGTTCCACCTGGTGAGCCGCCACCGTGCGCCGACGGCTAAAGCCGTGGGGCCGGGGCTTTCTTGGCTCCTTCTTCTCGGCCGGCTCTGACTTTGCACCCGGTTTGTTGCCCGGCATTCCGGGCCGCCCTTTGCCCTTGAGACCCCCTTCCAACGCCGCTATCCGCCGCTGCAACTCGTCGATGACCGCCTGCTGCCGCGCAATCACCGCCAACAGCGCCTCCCGGCTGGCCGTCCTCAGGTCTACCTTGTTCTCCATCCTCCTGATTTAACATAACCGACGACCCGACGCACCGAACTTCCCAAGCAAGTTTTAACTAATCCATCCCCTCAACTCTGAACAGTTACGTTTGTTCATATTCGCGAAGGTAGAGCTCTGCCCTTTTGACGTCTCCCGTTTGCACAAACGGATAGGGGCCGCCATATAAGAAAGCCGCGTCCCTTGGACGGTGCCGGGACCTTCCGCGCGACACTGTCCCGAGTTTGTCGAGTGTCAGTTCGCACACACTCACAGTCCCAACTCCTTGAAGTTGCGGAAAATCCGCTTCGCCAGTTCCACCGCTTCCTCGTTAAACCCTTCAAGGTCGATGTGGATTGACAGTAACGCTTCCTCGAAGTCGAAATCCTCATCCTCCTCTTCGGGTGCCACGCCGACATAACGGCCGGGCGTCAGGCTCCAGTCGTGCGCCTTGATCTCGGTCCGTACGACCAGTTTCACCAGCCCTTCGACATCGCGCAGTTCCGCCTCGGGGAAACGCTCCTGCAGCCAGTCGGCCTGAAGCACGAAATACCGCGCCCGGCGCAGTGCTTCGACGGCACTGGCCCGTACCCTCTCAACTGACCTGAGCGCAGTGTTGATGTCCGAATTGGCCCAGTGGTCCGATTCCCGTGCGTCGAGTTCCTTCACTGCGATGTCGACCACCCGCCCTGCCAGCTTCGAAGTCAGATCGATCTGCTTGGTCAGGTCGCGGCAGCGTTCGGCCATATTGTGCAGGCCTTCGCGTGTAGCATGCAGCGTAGTATTGTTCGGCGTATTGCCGTCCCCTGTCTTGTCCCATTCTGTAACCCCCGCGGCCACCTCGGCGGCGAATTCCTCAATGTCGGACGACAACGTAGCCTGCGTCGAGGTGAGTTCCTCCCACGTGTCCGCCATCGGGTCGGGATCGCGCACCTCAGTGGCGAAGGGTCCGAACAGATCGGCCAGCTTGCCAAGTGCTTCTTCAAGTGCCGAGAGCAACTCGATGGTTGCTTGCCCCTCTTCGAGGGCCTGCGCAAGGTAGCCCTCGACAAGACTGAGGAAGCGCTCCGACTGACCCCGGTAGAGCCATACGATGGCGGCAATGTTCTTCTGCTGCTCGGGGCTGAAATCGAAAATGGACCGTGTGACCTTGCGGTAGATGTTGCGCGCATCGAGCATCAAAACGTGGTCGCGCCGTTTCTCGTCATGCTCCTTTGCGCGATCAAAAAACCAGAGTTGGCAAGGTACGGTGCGGGTATAAAAGAAGTTACCGCGAATATCGATCATCACATCAACGGCGCCGCTCTCGACCAGCTTCTGCCGCACTTTTGCCTCGTCCCGCCCTGCGCTCGAGGCCTGCGAGGACATAACAACGCCAGCACGTCCATTTTCGTTCAGGTAGCTATAGAAATACTGAAGCCACAGGTAATTTGCATTCGAGACCTTCTTGTCTTTGTTCACCCCGGGCAGCCCGAAGGGAAGGCGCTTATCACCCTTGACCCTTTCGGCGTCAACCTCGTCCACGTTAAAGGGCGGATTGGCCATGACGAAGTCGCATTTCCCAACCAGTTCGTGAGGGTCCCTGTAATATGTGATAGCGTCATTCCCGGCCCGGAGCCTCCCCTCCAGTCCGTGGACAACTAAATTGATTTGGCCTAGCTTCGCAGTGGTTTCGTTCTTCTCATGGCCGTAGAACGTAACCCGTTTCATAGTCTCCCCGCCCCTGTCTTCGATGAAGTGGCCCGACTGCACGAACATGCCACCAGAGCCGGCGGCAGGGTCGAGCACGACGCCGTGATCCGGTTCGATCACATTGACGATAGTCTGCACAATGGAGGGTGGCGTAAAGAACTCGCCGTTGTCGTGCGCACCCTGCTTGGAAAACTCGGCGAGAAAGTATTCGTAGATGCGGCCGAACACGTCGCCAGAGGCCGTGCGCAGCGACTCGGAATCGAAAGTCCGCATCATCTCTTCCAGGACATCGTCCTCGAAGCGCTCGTAGTCCTTCGGTAACTGTCCAGAGAGCGGAGGAAAATGGTCTTCCACAACTTCCATGGCGGTGGTTATGGCTGAGCCAAGATTGCCATCTTTCGGCCTCTGCAGCAGGACGTCGTAGCACGCCGCCTCGGGCAGCATTAAGGCACGGCGCCGTGTGAAATCCGCCTCGACCAGCGGGCGGTCCGGCATCCTGCCTTCGGCGATGTCCTCTTCGATGGCCGCCATCGCCGCGTAATAACGGCTCGTCGCATGTCGCAGAAAGATAAGGCCCATAATAGGCATGAAATATTCGTTCGATGCGAGGTTCGAATTGGCCCGCAGGTTATCCGCGACCTTCCAGAGACCCGCTTCGAACTTCTCGATACCGGTCAGGTGGTCCGCAATCAATCTGTTCTTGCCCTCCTCCACTCTCGCCTTATCTCCGGCGTTGGAGCCATTGAGAGCCTATAGCCCTCGTATTCTTTACTAACAACAGCCTGATGACCATGCCCCGGAACGTGAGGCCAAGCGGTAATGTACTACAAACCCTTGAGTAGGAAGTACCCCATTGAGCGTGGGACGCCCGTGGCAAAACCGCGCCTCAAGTTAGTATAGAAAGCCTCACAAGGTTAGGCAACAAGCCTTGACGCAACCCATTATCTGTAAAGTCGTGGGTTTCCTTTGCTGGGGGGCCCCCAAAGTTAGTTCGGGTAGGGTCGCCAAAGTAAATGCCTTCGGGCTCTTCCACTATTCGGCGAGATTTATGAGGATAATTGGAGCGTTGCGATCACTGCCCAGATGAGGCACGGCTCGGACCCGCCTCAATGTGGTTCACCGCACGGTCTGAATTGCCAGGCAGTGGTTACCGCAGACAAAACCTGCTTCCCTTGGCATCCCGCCGCCCGGTTTTTGGCACTTCGGCGATTGCTTCCTGTTCGGTTGCAAAGGGGCCGTACCACCGGTTGTCTGGAAGACGCAACCTTCTCATCCTTCGGCCACTACTGCGGCGACTGCACGTCGCCTTGTGAACGCGCACCCTGTTGGCCGGATCGTCCTCGTAGACCCGGTAGTTCACAGTTCCTCCTGTTTATTCCGTCGATAGCGAAGCTGGAACGCTGGAACGAAATCTATGGAATCTATAGGGTGACAGAGGGTAGAAACTATCCTCCGTCCTGAGAAGAGTCTTGCGAGGCTGAGCCGCCCATCACCTCCCCCTCCGCCATCCGGTATCCCACCCTGGGCTCACCGAAGATGTACCTGGAGTTGCCGCCTCCTCCCCCAGCTGGCGCCGCAGCCACATCAGGTGGGTGCGGATCACCCGGGAACGCGGTAGGCCGCACGTCCCCACACCCGTTGCATCAAGTGCTCGTAGGACAGCACCCGCCCGGTGTGGACAGACAGCTACCAGAACAGCCTGCGCTCGGTCGCAGTTCTAGTCCCTGTACGGTACAACCCCAGGCGACAAGAAAACCCGAATACAGGGACCGACAGGTCATTCGGTCCGAGGTGAAACGCAGGGGCCAGACACACTGATAACCGCCTGAGGCTGGCGCATTCGGATAACGGACTCCTCCATGTTGCGCCCTGCCTCAGCGTTCCTTGCCGATCTGTCTTCTCCCGCGCCCGTGCCGGGCTGCCTATCCTTCCGCAACAGTTCTGCGGTTGCAGGCTTCGGCTCCGCAGTCACATCACTACGAACCCCACCATAGATGAACCTAAAAACACCACTACTTAGCCTCTGACAACCCGTTTCCAGACATCAGTCCACGAGATAGTCAATCCGTCACCTGAGCAGCATTCGTATATCAAGTATTACCAATACGAATAACCTGTCCTCCAACGCAACCCGAAAGGACGTACCATCCGCCGGGAGAGCTGCCAGGCGATAGTCGAGCAGTCCAGGGAGCCTCGCGCCAGACCGAGTGACGCGTTGCCGACAGGAGGACCGTCAACGGGTCCAACCTCAAGACAACGGAGGCGTAGCGATGCCCCGGCGGCAACCACTGAACGACGAACAAAGACGACTGTTGAGAATCACCGCCAGGATGCCCTTGGCCAGCGTGGCCAACCTGGCGTCCACCCTGGGAGCAACCGAGGACCGGGTGCGGGCCATGCTGGGCCGCCTGCGCAGCGGCGGCTGGGTGTCCTCGCTAATGCGGGGCATGACCGAAAGACGCCAACACCGCTTCTTTTTGACGGGCCAGGCGGTGGACCTGCTGTACACCACCGACCACCGGCACCCCGGCCCCAGGGAGGAGGCCCGCGCCAGCGGACTGGCCGCCTTCCATCCCGAAGGGGAACTGCCCGCCGACTTCAAGGAACGGTTCGCCCTGGACCACGACCATCCGGTCCACCAGGAGAGCCAGGAAAGCTCTCCCTTCGTCGCCGCTGATCAGGCCGACGATACGGGCGACGGTACAGCCGACCATGTGCACCCGCCCTGGACCGCCACTTCCCGGGGCGTGGAGATGTCCCTGCGCCGCCTGGCCATGCTGGAGCCGGTTTACCGCTTGGCGCCCGACCTGATTAGCAGCGGCAGGGTCAACTGGCCCGTTGACGATATTGCCGCCTCAAGAGAAGTCAGGATGACCGACTTCCGGCTGCTGCGCCGGGGAGGCTTCTACCAGGCCGTGGCCCGCTACGGCGAACAGGTCTGGACCCCCTTCACCTACGCCGGTATCCACGCCACCGAAAGGGTACTCCGGCGCAAGGAGCAGCACCGCTTCTGGGGGTGGACTGCTACTCCAGCGAGGAGGACCGCTACCTGCGCATCGGCAACCGCACCTTCTACGAGGACCCGGACCAGGAGGTGGAACCCTCGGCCCAGGTCGTGGTGGCCGTGGACGCTTGGACCAGGGAGCTGGCCCGAAACACCCTGTCCGGTTCCACGCCCACCCTGTTCTGCACCCCCGACGGGCGGTGCACCCCGGCGGTGGAGCTGCGTCCATCAAGAGACCTGGTGTCCGACCCCTCGGGGCATCCCGTGGTGGGCCGGCCGGAGACGGCGGACCTCTGGCTCAGGCAGAACCCCGACGTGGCGGCCATCGACGGCCGGCTGGCCCACCGGCTGTTCCTGGCCATCTGCCAGTTCCCCGCGATGCGGGCCTCCTGGCTCAGGGAAATCGTGGGAGGCTCTTCCAGCGAAGTCTCCCGCCACCTGGCGCGGTTCGTGGACACCGGGCTGGTGGCGGTGTTCGACGGGAGGCACTACCTGTCGGAGCTTGGTATGAAACGGGCGGCCAACATGAGCCGGGTACTGCCGTCGGTGATCCGCAGCCGCCACGGGGCCTACCTGGACCGCTGGTACCGGGAGCACGAGCAGCACCACAACGACGGAGTGAACCGGCTGGTGGTGCGCTTCGCCCGGGAGGGAGTGCAAGCGGTGGCGGGCTGGCGGGGCGAGGTCAACGTGCCCGGTCTGACCCAGGTACGCCCCGATCTGCTGGTGCAGATGAGCGGCGGAACCCTGGGAGCAGGAACCCACTGCATCGAGTTCGAGCGCAGCGCGGTGTCTCCCTACGACGCCAACCACAAGCTGGGTCCCTACCGCCGGATGGCGGCGGCGGGACGCCCGTTGCCGCTGCTGATGGTGTGCGAAACGGCGCGGGGCCGGGCCAACTTCCGGGCCCTCGCCGGAACCCTTCCCATGCTGACCGCCATCCTGGAGCGGGCCTTGGCCGGACCCCTCACCGGGCCGGTCACCGTGTGGAGCAGGAACGGCGTACCGGCGGCGCTGCACTGCCGGTAGTGAAGAAGGCCGGGACGCCGGACCGGACGGGGACAATCTGGACACCGGAAAATGACCGCATACAGGGACGGAAAAGGGAGGCCACCGAGCTATTCGTGATGGCCTCCCCTTTTGCTCAGAAGCCCGACATCCTGCCTGTTGACGGAGCAAACGGCATAAATTCAGCCGCCGCCCGCATTGACAAAAACTCCCCGGTTTTGTTAGTGTTCCGGCGTTAGTCCCCGCCTTAGCGGGGTCTTTATTCGACAATCCATTGCCCTGCCGGACTGGGGAGAAGCCTGGGATACCTGGCAGGGTATCCCAGGGCACGGTTCCGTAGCAGTCGGGACAATCCGAGGGTTGAGGGAACAATCGGGCGGCCTTGCATTTATGACTTTCATCAAGCGCGGAGCAATGGAGAGATTCACCTTGTCGGCCATTTGTGAATCGGCGGTTTTCACCGCAACTATGGCCGCGCCCGGGTACCCCCCTGACAGGGGTAGGCAAAAACGAGATTATAGCTACGGACCGGCCCCGCCATCCCTGGATTCCGGCCTACGCCGGAATGACGGAGTGGGCCCGATAGTGAGCATTTGGGGGCGATTTTGTATCTAAGCAAGCCTACCCTAATATACGATCTCACGTTCAACTGAGTAAGTCCTAAATGAAATACCTACCCCTGTCAGCCCCCCCACTTCTAGCCTCTAGCAGCCACGGCCGTTGGGCCGCCCCCCACTCCAAGCATTTCCCCCTTTTACTGGCCGTCCTGGCGCTGGGCGCCGCCCTCGCCGTCCTGCTGGTGATGCCGTCCGGCTTCACCCCCCCCCGCAGGCCCAGGCCCAGAACACGGTGGTCACCCTGGTCAGCAACACCGGCCAGACCGCCTTAGGCAGCCCCCCTGCGTTCGGCACCAGCGCCATCGCCCAGAAATTCACCACCGGCTCCAAAGCCTCGCTCGACTCCGTCAAGGTGCACTTCTCCGCAGCCCCCGCCACCCTCGGCAACCTCTCCGTCGAGATCTGGTCGAACGCCTCCAGCCACCCCGACGAAAAGATCGCCGGCCTCAACCGCCCCTCGTCCATGAGCGACAACTCCCTCGCTACCTTCACCCCCATCTCCCCCATCACCCTCGGAAAGGGCCGCGATTATTGGATCGTCCTCAGCTACACGCCCGCCTCCGGGGAGTCCGCCGCCGACTACCCCAAAGCCTCCCTCACCGACTCCGACAACGAGGACAGCGCCTCCCTCGACGACTGGGAAGTCGCCAACGGCTACTTCTACCGTCCCCGCACCGACACCGGCCCGTGGACCGGCGCCACCAGGCTGGAACAGTCCGTCCTGATCGAGGTCCACGGCACCCCGATCTTCCCGCCCAAGCCCATCACCCTCTTCCCGGTTGCGCTGTCTGCGGACGGCTCACAGATCACCGTCAAATTCGACAAGAATCTGCATAGAACCAACCTCCCCTCGCTCTCTAGCCTCTCCGTCGAGGCCGACGGCGTCGCCATCCGCAAGAGCGACCTCTCCGTAAACGTCAACAATCGCAAACAGTTGCTAGTCACGTTCTCGCCCAACCCCATCCGCAGAGGCCAGGCGGTCAGCATCGCCTACGAGGACCCCACAGCGGGCAACGACGCCAACGCCATCCAGGACACCGACGGCAACGACACCGAGGACTTCACCCTCTCCTTCACCAGCACCACCGGCCCCCAGCCCTCCGCGCCTTCCAAGCCCCGGAACCTCTCCGCCACCGCCGACGGCCCCAGCCGCATCGACCTCGCGTGGGACCCACCCACAGACAACGGCGGGCGGGTGATCACCGGGTATCGGATCCAGTCCTCCCCCGACGGCTCGTCCGGGTCCTGGACCGATCTTGTCACCAACACCGGCAACACCGGCACCACCTACGCCGACACCGCCGGGATCTCCCACGGCACCACCCGCCACTACCGCGTCTCGGCCCTCAACTCCGCCGGCACCTCCGACCCCTCGGACTCCGACTCGGCCACCGCCCTCGACACCAACCCGCCCAAGCTCAGCACCGTCGGCGACATTGTGGCCGTCTTGGCGCCCGGCGTGGCCATCGCCCTAGCCTTCGACGAGGACCTCGACGGCTCCAACCTGCCCCCGGCAGACGCCTTCACCATCCTCGCCGACGGCGACGCGATCACCATCGGCAAGATTGAACGCGGTTCCGGCCGTCACGATGAACTCTACCTGCTGCAGCTGAGCCCCGTAATCCGCCAGGGCGAGACCGTCACCGTGGCCTACGAGGACCCCACCGCTGGCGACGACGACAACGCCATCCAGGACGCGGCTGGCAACGACACCGCCGATTTCTCCCGCACCGCCGTCAACAACTCCACCGTCGCCCCCGGCGCCCCCGGCGCCCCGCGGAACCTGGAAGCCACCGCCGACGGGCAGAGCCGCATCGACCTCGCGTGGGACCCCCCAACCGACGACGGCGGGCGGACGGTGACCGGCTACAGGATCGAGTACCACGACGGGGCCTGCACGACCCCCTACACTGGAGCCTCGACCGTGCTGGCGACCGATACCGGCAGCGACGACACTGAGTTCACCGACAACGGCGGGGGGAACGGGCTCGCCCCCGCCACCACCCGCTGCTACCGCGCCTACGCCATCAACTCCGAAGGAACCGGGACCGACGCCTCCAACGAGGACGCCGCCACCACCGACGCCACCAAACCGGGCGCGCCCGGGGCCCTGATGGCGGCGGTCAACGGACGCCAGGTGACGCTGAGCTGGACGACGCCCGCCGACGGCGGCAGCGCCATCACGGAGTACGAGTACCGGCAGAGCACGGACGGCGAGATGAACTGGACGGTCTGGATGGACATCTCCGGGAGCGGCCCGACAACCACCAGCCACCCCGTCTCGGACCTGATGGGGAACACGGACTACACCTTCGAGGTGCGGGCGGTGAACGCGGTGGGGAACGGCGCCGAGGCGAGCGTGGACGCCATGACACCGGTGGTGGCGGTTCTCGAACAGGGCACCACATATGCCGGCGCGGGTAATGGCAGGGTGTTCTTGCGGTTCAAGCCGCCGACCGACGACGGCGGCGGCGTGACGGTGAGCTACCGCTTCCGGGTAAAGGAGGGAGTCGGCGCGTACGGGAACTGGACCAACATCGCCGAGGCCGATTTGCAGGCGCAGAGCGGTGGCAGGCTGGGATATCAGGTGAGCGGGCTGACGACCATCGACCATGCCGACCGCACGGTGCCCTCGGGTTACAGCTTCGAGCTGCAGGCGGTGAATTCGGCGGGCAATAGCCCGGCGTCTCAGGTCGGCGTCACGCCGTACAGATACCGGTTCGAGCTCGCGGCCCGGAACTGGACGCAGTCGCAGACCGCGGACGGTTTCGAAGAGGGAAGCGACGTCGGGTTCACCCTGTGGATAAAGACCACACCGTCTTCGGACTGCGCTTTTGCCCTTCCCTGGAAGGCGAGATGGACGGCCACGGACCCGGGAGGATTCGTCTCGGGACCCAAGTCGGGAATTCAGTCCTTCGGCGCCTGTCAGGCCTCGATCAATTTCGATGTCCCCACAGACGACGACGTCGACAACGAGGCGGCACACGGCGAGGTGACGGTGGCCCTGTCAGGGGCGGGAGTCATCCAGGATGAGCCGGACCGGCTGTATGTCGGCGACACGCCGCCGTCGCTGACGTTCACGGTGCTGGACGACGACGACGACCGGCCGACGCGGCCGACGGACCTGACGGCGGTGCCCGACGAGAACCTGGTCAACCTGGGTTGGACGGCGGGCGGCCCGGGCGGCGGCGGCGCCATCACCAAGCACCAGTACTGCCAGAAGGTGGGCTCCGGCGTGTGCGCTCCGACCGACTGGACCGACATTCCCGACAGCGCGCCGGACGGGGCCAACGCGACTTCCTTTACGGTGACGGACCTGGACAACGGGACGACCTACACGTTCCGGGTGCGGGCGGCGAACGCGCACGGCGAAGGCGCGGCGTCGAATGCGAAGAGCGCGACGCCGCGCGAGGTGACTCCGCCAGGCAGGCCGACCCGGCCCGCCCCCGGTGACGGCGATGGCTACGCGACGCTGCAATGGGGGCCGCCCGAGGATGACGGCGGCCGGCCGGTCCTGGGCTACGAGTATAGGCGAAGGTGCAGCGGGTCGTCGGATCCCGAGTGCGAGTGGGAGCCGATTCCGAACAGCGCCCCGGGCGAGGCGAACGAGGAGAGCTACACCATCGGAAACCTGCAGAACGGCGGGCGCTACGTCTACCAGGTCCGGGCGGTGAACGAGCGGGGCCCGGGCCCGCACGTGCAACTGGAGATGCGGCCGCAGGCGGGGGCGCCGCCCACGCCGGGCAACTTCCGGGTGGATAGCCACCCGCCGCGGTCGCTCCGGCTCTCCTGGACCGAGCCCCAGGCAGGCACCGGCATCACGATCCTGGCCTATGACGTGCATCGGCAGGACAACGACAGCGGCGGGCTGTATGCGCCGGGCCTGACCGGGTTCATCTCCGGGTTCGGGCCCAAGCGGGTCACGCACTGCTACCGCATCCGGACGATCTTCGAGTTGGCGGAAGGGGTGCACGGGCTGGGCGCATACTCGCCGTGGGAGTGCGCGACCGCCGAGGGCGGACCCGGCGCGGACGAGCGGGTGGGCATCGGCGTCTCGACCGCCGAGGCGCGCGAAAGCAGGGACACCGTCATCGAGTTCCCCGTGTCGCTCACGATGGAGGCGGAAGAGACGGTCATGGCGACCTACCGGACCAACGACGTGACGGCCAAGGCCGGGGAGGACTACGAGGCGACGAGCGGCACGCTGACCTTCGCGCCGGGGGAGACCCGCAAGACGGTGACGGTGCCGCTGACCGACGACCACATCGAGGACCCCTGGGAGATCTTCACACTGGAGCTGGTCTCGGTAACCGGCGCGGAGATGCGCCATGCGGTGGCGACCGGCACGGTCCATAACACCGAGAACGCCACGCCTTCCTCGATCGCGGTCGCGGACGCGGAGGCCGACGAAGGCGGGACGCTGGACTTCGTGGTGGCGCTCGAACCGGCGGCGACCGGGACGGTGACGGTGGACTACGAGACGGCGGACGGCACCGCGACGGCGGGCGCCGACTATACCGCCGCCAGCGGTACTCTGACCTTCCAGGCGGGTGAGACGGAGAAGACCATAGCGGTGCCGGTCACCGATGACGACGCGGAGGACCAAGGAGAGACGTTCACCCTGACCCTGAGCAACGCCTCGGGCGCCCGGATCGCCGACGCCGAGGCGACCGGGACCATCCGCAACGCGGAAGCTCAGCAGGAATCCGGCCAGAACACCCCGGCGGCGGGCTCCCCCACCATCAACGGGACCGCCCAGGTGGGCGAGACGCTGACGGCAGATGCGTCGGACATCGCCGACGCCGACGGGCTGACCAGCGTGTCATACAGCTACCAGTGGACCGTCAACGACGGTACGACCGACACCGACATCCAGGACGCCACGGGCTCGACCTACACACCGTCGGTCGGCGACGTCGGCAAGACCATCAAGGTCCGCGTGTCCTTCACCGACGACGGCGGCAATGCCGAATCTCGCAGCAGCACAGCAACCGCGCCGGTCGCCGCCGCGGTGCCCACGGAACCGTTGCGCTTGACCGTGTCCGAGGGGAACCAGATCAAGGGACTGGATGCGTCCTGGCACGTCCCTTCCTCCGACGGCGGTTCCGCCATCACCGGGTACCGGGTGCAGTGGAAGGAGGCTGCCGATAGTTGGGACACGGCAGCCGACGTTTCCGAGGCCACGGCGACCGGGACATCCCACACCATCACCGGGTTGACCGGCGGGGTGGAGTACGCCGTGCGGGTCATAGCCACCAACGGCGCTGGCGACGGCCCCGCTTCCTCCGAGGCTACGGGAACACCTGATGGCGGTGGCTCGGGGCAGAACACCGAGCCGGAGAACAATGCCCCCACGGGCCTGCCGACCATCAGCGGGACCGCCCAGGTGGACGAGACCCTGACGGCAGATGCGTCGGACATCGCCGACGCCGACGGGCTGAACAACGCCAGCTTCTCTTACCAGTGGCTTGCCGACGACGCGAACATTCAGGGAGCCATTGGCTCCACCTACACCTTGGTCGACAGCGACGAGGGCAAGACTATCAAGGTCAAGGTGTCCTTCACCGACGACGCCGGCAACAAGGAATCGCTGACCAGCGCGGCGACAGGCGCGGTGGCCCCGGGTTCCGTCCCGGACAGACCCACCGGGCTTTCCAATACGGCAACCCACGACTCCGTAACCCTCGCCTGGGACGACCCTGAAGATTCCAGCATCACCCACTACCAGCTTTTCCGTCGCGACCGCGCCGTTGACGACCTGGGCGTCTTCCACGTCATCAAGGACAACACCGGCTCGGCGGCGACGACCTACACCGACAGCACGGTGGACGCGGAGGGCAGCTACGTCTACCGGGTGAAGGCGGTGAACCGGCACGGAGCCAGCCTGTGGTCCGGCTACTCCAGGGCCGATGTCTGAGCAGACCCGAGGGCCATCCGCGCTAAAGACGGCGGGCGGCCGCTCTCCAACTGGCTGGAATGACCGCCAGCGGGCCGGACGGGTAGCCCGCGGCACCCAGGAGCCGGGACGCCGGGATGCCCGGGCCGGAAACACTCGGGAAATCTCCCCTGAGGGCGCCGGCGGGAGAACCGGATGAAACACAACCTGGGGGCTTCCTACACCCGAGTGTTCCCGGGCGATGCCCTGACGGCCGGCCACCAGGCCGAGGCCATCCGGCGGCTCGCGGACGCCCTCGGCATGACCATCGTCCGGGAATACGAGGACGAGGAGTGCGGCCAGAACCCCGGCGGCCGGCCCCAGTTCCGGCAGATGATGGACGAGGCCAGATCGGAGCGCAGACCCTTCGGCGCCATCATCGGGTACGACCGCTGGCGGTTCGCAGGGGGCGCGGCAGACCCGACGAAGTACGTGAGGGAGCTCCAGGACGCCGGGGTCGAGTTGCTCTGCGCGTGGGACAAGCCCCCAAGATGAAACACAGACCCCTTGCGTACAGGGACTGGCTGGACCCCGCCGCCGTGTGGGAGCTGCCGGACGAGCGCGACACGGACTCTCCCCGGCCTCAGGAGATGATGAGAGACGCCGCCAGCCCGGACCGCCCCTTCCACGCGACGCCGGTCTCTGACGGGCAATGGAGCGTAGAGAATGCCGTCAACGAAACGAGTGTCGAAATGCGCGGCAATACCTTGGGTGTGCCTACTGGCTCTCGTCGTCATCGTACGGGTCACCAACCTGGTGTTGGTTGGCATCAAGCCGGAGGCCGTGATGCTCACCTTCATGATGACTCTACCCTTCTCCCTGGGCGCAACCGTACTGATCATCTCATCGGCATCGCCTGGCTTTGGGAGCGCCAACGCGTTTAATGCCACCCCACAGGCAAACCGCGTCCTCTGACGAGTCACGGCTCTCCGGGTCGACGGAGGAGTATCTGGCACCAGCCGGGCGTCTCAGGAGGAAATCGGTCAAGCTGTCGGTGCTGACCTGAACCCTCCTTGCGGGCTGGCCGGGCGGCCCGGGGCAGCGGCCGGGTCGCCCGGCATCGCGGTAGATCCCAATGGCCCTGATCTGCGGTCCCTGATGCCGCCCCAGGGTCTCGTCGATTCCGAATACCAGGGGGCCGGCTCCTCGATCAAGTGCAAAACCAACAGCCTCGGCAGAACCCGTTACGCCTGAATGGGAGACTAACCCGACCGTTCGAGCAAGGAGTGGTAACGGGCGCTGCTACGCTCGCCGTTCAGTCCCATGACGCGAAGGCGACGGTGCACTGGCCTGGGGCCAGTACGGCGCCAACCGGCACGACCGGGGGGCAGACTGCGAAAGGGTGTTGCGAAGGGAATGAGAACGGGTAGAATCGCCTCAGGCAAAGTCCAGCCAACAGCACTCGCAACAAATACGCCTTCCCGAACATGACCAACTTCGAGGAGGACCAACGGGAGAAATCCAAATGGCAAGACGGTTAGTGCCAGCGACCTTGGCACTGGCAATCACGATGCTGGTTGCGGGAATAGCTTTTCTGGCCATCGCCAATTCTCAGGCGGCCAATGAGGAATACGATACCGACAGCGATGGCCTGATCGAAATCTCCAACCTGGAGCAGTTGAACGCCATTCGCTACGACCTTAACGGTGACGGCCAGCCGGACCGAGACTCCGGCGCAGAGGCTTATGCTGCCGCGTTTCCCGACGCTACTGACGGAATGGTCTGTCTTGGCAACAATTGCTCCGGGTACGAACTTTCCAAGTCCCTGGACTTCCGGAACCGGGCCAGCTACGCCTCCGGCGCAGTCAATACGAGGTGGACGGAAGGCAGCGGGTGGCTGCCCATCGGCATCGGCGAGAATCCATTCAACGCCACCTTCGACGGCAGCGGGCACACTCTCGGCGACCTGCATATCAACCGCATCGCCAGCCGCCACGACGCTGGCAGCACTGGTCTTTTCGGCATTGCTGGCTTTTCCAGTGCCATCATGCGGACCAATCTGGAAGAGGTCGACGTAACAGGTAGTCGAAATGTTGGCGGGCTGGCCGGACGCAATGAGGGTGAGATCAGTAGCACCTATGTAACCGGCAGTGTGTCTGGGGCAGCTGGTGTTGGCGGGTTGGCCGGTGACAACTGGGGCACGATCAGCAACAGTTATGCTACCAGCAGTGTGTCCGGGGAAGGTTGTGTTGGTGGGTTGGCCGGTGACAACCAGGGCACGATCAGCGGTAGCCATGCCAGCGGCAGTGTATCTGGGGGCCAGGGTAATGCAATCGGAGGGCTTGTCGGTGGCAACAGGGGCACGATCAGCGGCAGCCATGCCTCTGGTAGAGTTTCAGGACTGGACGCCGGTGGACTAGTCGGCAGAAATCATGGCACGATCAGTGGCAGCCTTGCCACCGGCAGCGTGTCAGGACAATGGAATTTGGGAGGGCTGGTTGGCTACAACTGTGCTTCCATTATAGCCAGCTATTCCACCGGCGAAGTGTCAGGAAACAGAAACGTCGGCGGGTTGGTTGGGATGAACGACAGTGGCGGTGTAACCGCCAGCTACTCCACCGGCGAAGTGTCAGGAGGCGGAGACGTTGGCGGGCTAGTTGGGAAGAACAGTGGCGGTGGCGACGTAATCGCCAGCTACTCCACCAGCAGGGTGCGTAGCCGCGGAGGCGACACAGCGGGTGGGCTAGTGGGGAACAACAGCGGCGCGATAATAGCCAGCTTCTGGGACACTCAAACCTCCGGCTTCCGAGTTGGAGTAGGGGAGTCCGCGGACTCAGAGGGCAGAACTACCGCCCAGTTACAGTCGCCAACCGGCTATACCGGCATATACAGCGTCTGGGATTCAGACCTGGATAACGCCGACCGGGATTTCGACGACACCACGGGCATTGACGACTTCTGGGACTTCGGTACCAGCAACCAGTACCCGGTGCTGAAAGCAGACTTCGACGGCGACGGTAACCCAACCTGGTGGGAGTTCGGCGGCCAAATTGGGAACAGGCCAACCCCAACCCCTACACCAATGCCAACACCGACACCCACCCCCACACCGACGCCAACTCCCACCGCTACGCCTACTCCCATACCCACGCACACGCCGACGCCAACCCCCACCCTAACGCCTACTCCCACCGCTACGCCTACTCCCACACCTGCTCCTACTCCCACACCCACCCACACCCCGCCGCCAACGCCTACTCATACGCCTTCGCCCACTCCAACCCCTGTTCCTACAGTCACGCCCACGCCGATTCCGACGGCGACCACCGGCAGGACTCCAGAGCCAACCTCAACCCCAGTCGCACCGGACAGCGTTCCAGCATCGGCTGAGACGCCCGCGCCCACGAATTCACCTGTGGAAGCATCGGCCACACGTGCCGTTCAAGGGCCCACGCCGGTTGCGGATTCGGGCGGTTTCGGGTGCAACTCCACCGCTCCCTTGTCAACGGGCGTGGCAATGGTCAACCTTCTCTTGATAACAGGCCCACTGGCGATGACAGCAGGCTTGAAGCGTCGCGCGAGGCGCGGGGAATGGGAATAACAGCGAGGGGGAGATGCCTAAGACTCATCCCAAATCCACTGTCCAAGTAGCGCAATGAGGTCGAAAGAGGCCAGGACTGGTGGGAGTAACATGTTCACTGTCGTCAGCAGACTTGATGGCTTGTTGAATATGCCGGAGGCGTATGGGAGAGGATAGTCAGTGAAACCGGCTTTTCGCCGACGCTGGGAGGTTGTCAGCATCCGGCAGGCTTGAGATGAGAACTATCCAAAACCAGCATTGGTGAAGCAGCTTCCTGACCGTCCCCAATTTGCAAGACACGATGCCGTGTTGCCAGTCTCAGCGCATCCTTCAAATTGGTGTTGCCAACCGAACACAGCAGGCAGGACACGGAGGAGAAGCGGGCGGGCTATGCCACTCTGGGGGTCCCGGAGTACTGGCGGTTCGACGAGACTGAGGAATTTCATGGCACACGGCTGGCCGGAGACCGGCTGGTAGACGGGGCAGTACGAGCCCGTCACAATCGAGGCCGACGGGGAGGAAATCCTGCAGGGCTACAGCACCACGCTCAACCTCTTTATCCGGTGGAAGTACGGAGAATTTGGCTGGCACGACCCAGACACCGGGGCAGCACATCCTCACGTACTCGAACCTACAAGAACGGGCCGAAAGCGAGCAGGAAGCCCGGATTGCCGCTGAAGCCCAGGTCCGGGAACTGCAGGCTGAACTGGCCCGAAGGGACCATGAAAGCCAGGGACAGGGTTGACCAACAGAGACGTGACCGCCAACACCAGGTATCTGTCCCGCGTGGAGACCATCACCGGAGCGAATGGTCCTGCCAGCCCGCTGCATCCCGCCGGCGCCAGGAAACCTCAGGAGGGAGGGTTGCGACGCCGCTTCCGAAACGGGGTAGAGCCCTGGCCGCCGACAGCCTTTCCGCGAGAAATAGCCTTTTCCCGATAAGTTTGTCAGGCGTCACCGGAAGCCGGTTGGATTACAATATCGGACAGGATTTTCAGGTGAAGAGGGTTAAGCATGTCAAAGCTACTGCACTTCGCGGTCCTTGTGACGGTGGCGGCGCTGTTGGCCTGTTCCAGCTTGGCGCCAACCCCCGTTCGCACAAATACGCCGGTGCCTGCCGCAACGCCCGTTTCGAGTCCAACGCCTGAGACCATGGCTGCGCCCGACCCGGCTCCGACTCCGGCGCCCACGGCAAACCCCGGGCCGGCCCCAACGCCCGAGCCTGAGGTTATGCCGGAACCAGCTGCGGCCACGGGAGCGATCGCTCCCCTGAGAATGGACGACCCGGAGGCATTCCTGGCCGGGTTGTCGGACGCAGAGCGGTCCTGCGTCTCGGATAACTCGGACCCCCAGGCGCTCATGGCCCTGCTGGGCGCTCCTGAACTGGCTTCTCCCGATGAGGCGGAGCAGCTGATTCAGTGCCTGGAAGACGAGACCCTGATGCGGCTGTTCCTGACCGGACTCATCGGCCAGGCAGGCACACTGAGCGAAGGGACCTCGGAGTGCATTCGCGGCGGATTCTCCGGGTTTGACCTTCGCTCCATGATGCTCGCCTCTGCCACGGGGGGAGATGAAGAAGCAGGCATGGCGGGCGGCATGGCCGCCTTCTTCCTGACCCTTTCCTGCCTGGACGAAGATGAATGGGCGGCCGCTGCCCCAGCCCTGGACATGGCGCCGGGCGACCGGGAGACGCTGCAATGCGTCATGGAAGCATTGGGCGGTCCTGAAGGCGTGGCCGCGGCGCTGCAGCCTGCCGACGGAGGCCCTCCGGCGGCTTTCTTCGAGGCAGCCGTGGGATGCGGGATGCCGATGGGGGCAAGTCCGGGCGGCTAGACCGCCCCGGACCGGGCGGCGGCGTCTGATCGGAGTATCGGGATAAACCCCTTCCAGCAGGAACGCCTGGTCCAGATTGCAGAGCGGGTGCGGGATCAGACCCCAAAGCGCGGTACGTAAATCCGGACAGCGGCGCCCGGCCACCGGTGGAGACGAAGAGGGGCCGGGCGGCCCGCAGTTCCTTAGCCCCAGAGGACGGCCAACACCCGGAGCTGACCAGGAACCTCTACTCCGCGCACCGGTGGGCGAGCATCGTGAAGAGACTGGCACAGGGGACACCCGTGCCGGTTCGCCTGATTCCTCGTGCCAAACCGCAGGGTGCCGGGAACTGTGCAAAATTCACGCGGCATGGAAATCCAATTTTGCGCAGAGTTGAACCTGTGGGTAAAACCCTAGCACAATCCCAAATATTGCCGGGAAGTCCACCCATAACTAACCCGTCCATCCCCCTGATTGACCCCATCGGCAGCCCATGCCCCGCAGACCAGTCACATGATCGCAACCACGCACATCCGCATGGGGCTGGTGACCAACCAGAGTCAGCCACCGCCCCCCAACATGCGTCTCTTAAGTGGGTGAACATCAACGTGGACCCGGCGGCCTGGTCCTCCCGCGCAAAGTCCAGAGACCCCCGCAACGGTCGACGGGGCCATGGGGCACGGTGAGAGACCGGCATGAACCCCAAATCAGAATCTACGAACTTCCACCGGAACAGGCAGTCCATCCGGACAGCGGGAACCCTGGGGGTTCTGCCCCCGACCGGCGCCCGTGGACCGGCCGGTTGTTGGGGCCCAGACCGGTCCCTGGGCGTCCCCGACCCTCATTCGACCAAAATGATAAAACGCGGGGCGCCTCGGATCGTGCACAATTTCCAGTAACCAGTTACTGGAGGTTGGCCACTCATGGACTACCTGATACCCGGATGCCCCTATGCCATCAGTGTCCTGGCGCTGATGTTCCCTCCACTGAGCCCGGCGCGATACGCCCGCCTGCTGGCCAGTATCCGCGCGCACGGGCTCAGACGTCCGATCGTCGTCTGGCGGGGCAAGGTCATCGACGGGCTGCACCGGCTGAAGGCTTGCCTGGAGGCCGGCGTAGAGCCCAGGTACGAGTTCCTCGACGAGGGCGAGGACCCGTTCGAGTACCTGGCGGACGAGAACATTTCGCTCCGCGCCATGACGCAAAATGAAAAGGCATTGACCGCTTACCTCATGTCCCAATACTCCACGCCCGGCAGGCCCCGGACGGCCGCGGCAAACTCCGCAGAAATGCGGAATTTTACTCAGGGCGAAGCCGCCGAACTGGTCGGGGTGTCCACGAGGCTCGTCTCCGACGCCAGCCGGGTGCTGTCGGAGGACAGCCCGGCCGTGCCCGCGCTGCAGGAGGCGGTGAGGGAGTGGCGGATCAGGTGCAACGACGCGGCCAAAGTCGTTGCCCGGCCTCCGGAAATGCAGAACAGGGCCGTGGACCTGGTGGTCAGGGGAGAGGCCAAGACTATCCAAGGAGCGGTCCAGCGGGTCGAGCAGGAGACCGCACGGGCCGAGGAGGAGGCGGCACTGGCGGACATCCCGGCCAGGCCGCCGGACGAGACCACCGCCCTGCACGCCGCTACGGTGGCGGGCCTGCATGGACTTGTGACAGCCGGCAGCGTCGACGCAGTCATCACCCAGCCACCCCATACGGTGGAGGCGCTGCCCCTGCTGTCCGACCTCGCGGACTTCGCCGCCCATGCCCTCAGGGGCGCCGGGGTGATGGTCGTGGCCGGTAACGGAGTCATCCTGCCGCGGATGTTGGAGCGGCTGGCGCACCCGGACCTGAGGTGGCTGGCCGAGTTTGACCTGGTGTTCCACGGGAAGCCCGCCAGTTCCGGCCAGCCCCACTTCATGCACCTCCACCGCCGACCGGTGTTGGTCTACGGCAAGGGGGAGTTCAGACCAGACGGTATGCACGACCTGTTGGAGGTCCCGCCCCGGGAGGAGTTACCCGGAGGGATGACGGAGCATGAGGCGGCCATGGCAGTGCTGCTGGAGCGGTTCGTCCGGCCGGGCCAGACCGTTTGCGACCCCATCATGCTGGACCGGGCCGGCACGGCGCTGGCCGCCCGAAGGTTGGGCTGCACCTTCCTTGGGGCTAGCGAAATGCAGTCCTCCATTGACCGCATCCGGGCCCGGATGGCCCGGGCCGAGGACGAGCGCAAGGACCCACTGGCCAATAGCGGGGACACGGGGCGGTCCCCCGCAGCCTGATGGGGTGTTGACGATTCGGATGTGTCGGACCTCCTCACCGGAGTCCGGGGGGTCACTGGCCCGGACCCGCCGTTCGCACGATCCGGAGGGACCCGGAGGTGCGGGAACGCCGACTGACGTTTTCCCTGGACACTTAACCCTGGCCCATTCGCTGGACAACGCCTCTGCTAATGGGCCAATTTAAGCTTGCTGCTGTCAAGTCCAAGCGAATCCCGGACCCAGGGGTGTGGGGCCAGTTCAAGGCGGGCGGCGCATCCCGCTTCCGCCTGGTCCGGAGTATGGAAATCCCCAGATGCCTGGTTGCCACCTCCCGGCCTTCTGCTCGGCGAGCGTTACCGCCTATGCAAGAGTGAGCGAAACCGCTGTTGATGCTCCACGGCTGTGACGCCCCGGAAATTGTACAAATCTGAACAACCTCGGGACGGGCGAGTCAGGCCCTTCCGTACCAGTTCTCCAGGGTAGCCGCTCCGAGCCGAAAGGGCATGGCCCACGTCGACCAGCCTGGTGTCAATCGCTATAGACCCAACCGTACCGGCCCCAGCCACTCCTTTCCGGTCGTGCGCGGTCCGTCAGTGGGCCTGGGTCGCACAGGGGGGACCGCCCCCGGCGGGGACGGCGGCAACTTCACAGGTCACGGGAAGATTCTGCCCGGGCCAACCGACCGCATCCGTGACCGGAGACCCAGACCGCGCGCGTCAGCGCAGATCGGAATGACCCCAACCAGCCGGCGCCCCTGTCCCTGAGACGGAGGGCGCCGGCCTTTGCATCCCCGTCGAACAGACGGTTTCAGACCTGGCGGTGGACCCCCCGCCGGTTGTTGACAAGTCCCATACGTGCCGGGGACACGGCAGTCATCGCCGCCTGACCACATCCCCGGCTTGCAGCCGTGCCCACGACGCCGTCCCTGCCCTCCGGCGTCCGGGGCCAAGGGCCGGGCTGGCCCCATCCCTCATGGCCGCTCACCCCGGAACCATCACCCAGCCTGCTGCCGTGGAGCAACGGCCGCTTCCCCCAGACCCAACGATCAAGACACAGATACCCGGAGATACGACCTGGAACCAGAACAACCGACCGGGAAACCCGGTCCCTGCCCCAAGTGCGGCGGAACCCTGGCCTGCGGGGAGGACCGGTACGGCCCCTACGTCACGTGCCTGCACTGCGGAAAACTCTTCGACCTGCTGGCTGACCCGCATGACGCGCCCGCGGAGGAACCGGACTGCCCTCCATCACCGGAGGTGCGAAACCGCGGCAGGCTGACCGGGCCCATGACCCGGGAACGCCGGGAGATGTACCGGGAGTGGTGCGCCGTCATCCGGAAGGAGGGTCTGACGGTCAACCAGGCTGCGGAGCGGTTCGGCGTCAGCTACCGCACCATCTATCGGATCCTCCACCGGTACAAGCCCGAGCCCGGTCAGCCGTGGGAACCCGGCTAGGCGAACGCATCGACACCAAGGGAGACATGGGCCGCCTCAGCAGCGCCGCCGCGTTCACGGACCACGGGGAGAGCGTGGGCAACCTTCCGATTTGGAGCCGTGATGCCCCATCGCCATGACCCGCATAATATTCCCGGACCAAGGCGGCCCGCACCGGACGTGGTGGACATCCCGCCCGATGAGACCGATGCGTCGCCTCCGCGGCGTCCCGGGGACGACGGTCACAGCCCCCGCCACGAGGGGACAGACGGGCCGTCCGGCGCACCGCAGCCACCCGCTCAACATACGGGAGATGCCGGTCCAGTGACAACCGCCAGGCCGGCGCCTTTCCCCCGGCGACACGCGGATTCACCACCCGATGCCCCGGGCGAGGCCCAGGTCACCGGCAGAGGCGCCGGACATCGCCGTGGCAGCTCAACTTCAGCCCGTAACGGATGATGCAGTTCCGGATTGCAATCCACGCCGGCGAGAGCGTCCCCTCCGAGCCCGAATCGTTCCTCCCATGCCGGATGGCCCCACGCCGGGCGTGGCCTATTCCTCCTCGATCGCCCGCAGGTCTTCCGGGAACACGTCCCATCTGTCGCCACAGGGACACTCGTAGACCGAGTTATCCTTTTGACGGCGCCATTGGCCCCGCCGCTCCTCCGGGCAGACGAGATACAACAGGTGGGGCAGGTAGAGCTCCTGGTAGAGGGCGCCAGGGTGGAGGTGAATGACGTGGCCATCCTCTTGATCCACCTCCACCAACACCGGTCTGCCCATTCGCACGTGGTCCGGCAGGGACTCCAGTTCCACCGTGTAGCAGACCTCGCCGGTGCCCATGTTGGAGATGATCGGCCATAGGGTCAGGTCGCGGATGACTCCCTGCTGGTCCAGGTTGCGGGCGGCGAACGTGACCGTGGCCGAATCGACGCTCACGCTGCAGCGGCCTCCCGGACTCGGTTCTATGCCGGTGGTCCTACCGGGTTGCACCCAGATTGGCCGCTGTTCGTCCACGCTCCCCTCCCTCGAGCGCCTCAAGTTGCCGTTCTCTAAATGCGGCGGCGTTCCTGTCAACTTATCTTGGGGACAGACTTTGACAGAGGCACGCGGCACCCATACATATGGAGGAGGACGGGAAACGGAACGGCCTCGCCGCGGGGGCTGTGCCCCTGGCCGCGGCGCGACGGGAGGGGTCGGAAAACCACACAGGCCCCGCAAGGGCGGGGGTCCGCCAGCGTGCAAGGACAAGCGGATGCTTTGCCTCCTAACTGCCCCGCCAGACGGGGGTTCACCGGCTTCACTCCGCGCTTCCAAGCGCACCGCCCCGCCAGGGTGGGGGTCAGCCCGTCGACGGGAGAGTCCGGTGGCTCCCGGACGCAACCGCCCCGCCAGGGTGGGGGTAAACCCGTTGACGAAACAGTCAAGTGGTTCTCGGACGCAACCGCCCCGCATGGCCGGGGATCAGATTCAAGGACCGGCGCCCGGTGTGCGCACACCGGGCCTGGACACACCGGCGCCAGGCGCGGTGCGCAACCTGCGCGTACCGGAAAACGCCGATTCGGGCGACTGGTAGCAAGGGTTGAACACCCACCAGCCGGCCCCTTCTGCCTGGTGGGTTTGAATTACGGAAAAGGGCGCCGGCGCGTTGGCGCAGTACGGCGCCCAGCCGCAGGCCGGGACACGCGGCCGCGGCAAGGAGATTTATCACATGCAGGACCGTGACGGCAACCAACTCCCCCTCGCGGAGCACATCCGCAGCATCCTACCCAGCCCGATCCCGAACGGGGTCACCGAGGGCATCTATCAGGCGCTCTTCGAGATGGCCAGGCTCGCGGACCTCCCCACCGGGCGGCGGCAGGAGTTCCACCTGCGCCAGGCTATCCAGTTCCTGGAGAAGGCGGTGGACTCCCTCCGTTGCCCGGAGGACCCCGGCGAGGTTGAGGAGGGGGACCGCCCCTCTCCCTGTGCCTGCTGCTACGCCGGGGAGGGCGTCGTCGGCTGCTGGGACCAGGCTTTCAACCTGGGATTCGAGAAGGGCTACCGCGAGGCCGCCGAGTACCTGCCCCGTTTCCGGGCCGGCGACTGATGGACGGCGCCAGTCCGCCCCCGGGAGTGCACGCTGCGCCCTCTTGCGGTTGAGAGTCCAGGCCCCAGCCTTCGACGCCTTCAAGGTCCGGTAAACACAGGTCGGCGCAGCTGCACGTCAACTGCTTCTACGACGTCAACTGCGGACCGGAGAGGGAGATGGCGGCCGTACCAGGGCCGCCATCACGCACGTCGGCGCCTGGGTTCGTGACGCCGCCGCCAGGCCACTGAAATTTGCGCCTTTATGAAGGCGTTGGCTTCTTGATATGATCACACCACGCCACCTGGGGAGTCTCCTCCTCCGGTGGACGGCAGAGGGCCGCAGGACGCTGCCCCTTCGGCAGGTGCGGCATGGTGCGACTGCGCAGCAACGGCCCCTGCTTCCGGGTGACCTGGCTCACCAAGCTCCTGGCCGGGGAGGACTCCCGCGAGTGGTCGGCCTGGTTCCAGGCTGCACACGAGAGCGGCAGCTGGGAGCAGGTCCCAGGGGACTTCGACCGGGCCGGGTGGCAGATGGCCCACACGCCCATGGTCAACTAGGTGCGCGAGCGATGGGAGGAACCGGGCTGCACCGTGTTCACCGGGAGGCAGAACCACTTTGCCCTGAGGGACGGCGCGGGCACGCTGGGAGGCCAGCCGGACCTGGCCGCCAGGATGGGCGAGACGGGCGCCATCATCGACGCCAAGACCGGGAAACCGGGCCCGTCCCACCCGGCCCAGGTCATTCTCTACATGTACGCCGTGCCCAGGGCAATCGGGCGGCGCCAGGGCGTGGTCTTCGACGGCCAGGTGGCCTGTGCGGACCACGTGGTCGACATACCGGCCTCCGCCGTCGATGACCGGTTCATGGAGCGGGTGTCCTAGTTGTTTGGACGGTTGGCGTCGGACGCCCCGGCCAGGAGGGTGCCCAGCCCCGGCTAGTGCCGGTTCTGCCCCATCATGGCGGGGGACTGCCCCGGCCGGGTGGCGGAAGACGGTTTCGAGCAGGGCGTGACGGCGGACTTCTGAGGGGCGGAGAGGCCGATACGGGCACGTCACGACGGTCCGGCTTCCCACGGGCGGGTGAACTGGAGCAGAAAGCCCTCTCCGGTGGAACCGCCACATAGTCGAAGGACCCGGCCGATGAAGGAGGGGAGTACGGGTCAACAAGGACGCGCACGGATGAGCCAGGAAAGACGCGGACCCGCCGGGATACCTGACCCCCACGCCATGGAGGTCGCCCGGGTGATCCAGGAAGCTGTGAATCCGGACCTGACCATCCTCTACGGCTCCCGTGCCGTGGGAGACCATCACGAGGACTCGGATCTCGATATCATGGTCGTCACGGACGGGACGAGCGCCATCGCCCCGGAGAGCCGGGGGTTGAGAGCCGCACGGGCATTCATTGACGAGAACCCTCCCTGGCTTGACATCGCCGTTCTGGTCATGAAGCGGGAACAATTCGACAGGTGCCGATTGGCCAACCAGCACATAGCCGGCCAGGCGGTCAACCACGGCGTCATCATGAATGAGGCAGCTCTGGGCCTTCCCGGAAAACCGGGGGACGGGTACCCCGGCCACTGGCCAGCCACCAGGCGGTGCATCGAGATGGCCCAGGGAAACGGGCAGCACTTCAGCCGGATGGTCGACGAGGACCACTGGTTTGTCAGGCTCATGGACCACACGGCCCACCAGGCGGCGGAGAACGCCCTCCGCGGATGGATCTCGACCCACAACGACCCCTGGAGGTTCCGCCACAGCCTGAATGCCCTGTGGAGAAGAGTCAACGAGCTGGAGGACTGGTCGGACCCAGGGACGAAAGGCGCCCGGGAGGCCGCGGGGGAGCTGTTTGAACTCGTCTCATACGGCGGTCCCCTTGCGCCGGACGCAGAAGACAACTGGTTGACCGAATACGCCGATCCATTCGACCTGTCGGACCCGCCCCGCGCCATCAACAGGGAGGAACAGCAGAAGCTCAGGGATGTGGTGGAAAGGCTCGTGGAAAGTGCGGTTGTGCTGATACACCTGAGAAGCGGGACCGGAGACAGGGACGTCTACCCGGACGGCATGAGGCCCTGGGAGCGTGGGTAGACCCGGTAGAGCCGCCTGCAAATGAGCCCACGGGCTGACCCGCCGGACCTGACAAACAGCACAACGGACGAGGGCACTGTCCGGCCGGAAAACATCCAAGGGCCGCAAGGCCACCCTGACATCGTCCGCTGAGTATCCGGATTGAGACTTGGCGCAGACCTGCGCACCGTTCCGACGCCCGGTCAACCGGGGTGTCACAGCGCCCTGAAGACCGTGACCCCTGCAGGCCTCACGAAGCAGGAGCCGGACCCCATGCCCCAACCGCTGCCAGGAGTCCATCAACGCATGTCTGGCGATATAGCCGCAACCACAATCGTACAAGAAGTGCGAAAGGGTCAGACAACCCTCCGGTGTCATGACCTAGCAAAAACTCCCACATGGGATGGACCCGGACCAGCCGCCGACCGCTACTCTGTCACCCGGCAGCAGCCGGCCGGAGCGCCGGTCGGTTGGCACGCCGACCGCCCTACAAACACGGAGTAGGATAAGCACATGACCGCCCTGACGACATTCTGCAACCCGGACCCGCACGCGGTCCGGATCGCCCGGGAACTGCACCAGTCCGAAAATCCTGTACTGACCGTCCTGTTCGGTTCCAGGGCCCGGGGCGACCACGCCTCCGGCCGTTCCGACATGGACATCCTGATGGTGCAGGACCGGAGAGTGCGACTCCATGCCCAGTCCCTGGCGGCGTCCCTCTACCGGGGCTACATGGTCCCGGTGAACGTGGTGTGGATGCCCCTGGAGGAGTTCGAGAAGAGACGGCGCTTCATAAACGGCATGGTGGCCCGGGCCATGGACCACGGCATCATACTCTCCAACAGTCCCACGGACTACGGGGCCTGGTCCCGGCGAGCCCGAACTTCTTACCACGTCAGGTGGGCGCGGCGCCACCTCGGCTTCTTCCTGGACCGGCAGGCTCAGAGCGAGCCAAACGACGGCCATGTGGGAGTTCAGGCCTATCTCGCAATACAGGATGCGCTGATGGCCGTTGTGTACGCCCGGGGAGAATGGTGCCTAGGACGATTGCAAAGTTGGTGGATAAAAGTTTATAAGGTATAGGGAAGCGGGAGATGGGAGTGTGTGGATATGGGTGCTGCGGAATCTCTGTTCGAGTGCTTGGAACAGGCGCCGGATCCCAGGAGGGCCAGGGGAGTTCGTCATCCCTTTCAAGCCATTCTTCGCCTGACCCTGCTGGCCCTTCGACAGGCTCAGGATGCGGTCAGACAACCATGGCCCACATCGCCCTCTTCGCCAGGATGCACTGGCCGGAACTTAAAGAACCCTTGGGGTTTCACCGGGACCATCCGCCTCACGCCACCACCATCTCGCGCACCTTGGCGGGGGTCCCGTATGAGCAGTTGCAGGGGTCCCTGACCGAATGGGTGGCCCGGGTGGTGGCGGACCAGGAACTGAACGCCTCGGTGGACGGCAAATGGGCCAAGCAGTCGAAAGATGCCCAAGGCAATCCCCTGATGATGGTGAACGTACTGGCCCACGACCTGAAGCTGTGTCTGGCCCAGTGGCCGGCGACGGAGAAGCGGTACGAGCCGGGGGTGTTGCGGGAGCAGTTGGGTCGGCTGTTCGAGGACTACCCCGGCCTGCGGCTGCTGACTATGGACGCCCTGTATGCGGAGCGGGACCTGTGCCGAGCCATAGTCAGCCACGGACGGGACTACCTGGTGCGGGTCAAGGGGAACCAGCCGACGGTGCTGTCCGCCCTGGTGGAGGGGTTTGCCGGAGCGGAACTGGGAGAGCCTGAGGCGGAGACCGTAGAAAAAAAGCGGGGATGGCGGGGATGATTGAAAGGCGGCGGATTTGGGCCGATGCCGAATTGGCTGATTATATCCGGGAGGAGTTGGGATACCCTGGGGCGAGGCAGGGGGCAATGGTGGAGAAGCAGAAAGTGGATATAACCACTGGGGAGGTGAGCCGGGAGCTCTGGTATCTGCTGACCAGCCTGAGCTCAGGTCAGTGTGGGCCCCGAGGGTTGCTCAAGCTGTTCCGCGACCACTGGAGCATTGAGAACAGCCAGCATCATGTGAAGGACCGCAGCTGGGATGAGGACATTCACACCCTGCGCCGACCCGGTCTGGGCGAGGCATTCGCCACCCTGGTCAACACGGCATTGAATGCCCTGCGCCTCCAAGGATGGTTTCCTGCCCAGATGTCCATGCCCCTGCGAGCCAAAAGCTGCGCCTTCCGCCCAACGCAGACCATCGCCCGGCTCTACGGACGAACTTCCTGACTTCGCAATCGTCCTGATTAGGTGCCCGGACATATTTGACATTGACATGCTGATTGATCTTGCCGCCAGGGCGGACCCCGGGTTCAATTTCAGCCCTGCCATCGAAGGGGAGGTCTACAGCCAGTACAGCCTGCCCAGGGAGGGCCTGCCTGTGGAACGGCCCCTTTCCGGCGTCATCAACCACCGGGTCAGGGTGGAGGAGGACGTGCGCAACGCGCTCGGCAGGGTGGAGACGGTCAGGGAGTCTTGTAGACGCAACGGCCCAGCAACAACGGCCTCCTGAAACCCGTTCCCATTACCGTGGAGAGGGTCCGGCAAGCCCGGAGGCTGGCGGTCTGTATCTGCGAATCCGCCAGGCCATGATTGTAGAGGGGTGGGCATCCCGGAGGCCTCCCGGGTGTTCGGTCTGCACCAGGATAAGATGCGGAAGATGCTGGCTCACTCAGTTCCGCCGGGGTACCGGCGGAACTGAGTGAGCCCCGGCGCCCCAAGCTGGAGCCCCTCACCGGCATCATCGACCTGATCCTGAAAGATGACCTTGGCATCCCCGGAAAGCAGCGCCACACCGCCAAGCGCATCTTCGAGAGGCTCAGGGACGAGCACGGGTTCTCAGGACAGTGCACCATAGTCAAAGACTACGTCCGGGAGCGCCGACGCCAGTTGGGGGGGCGCACTGGAGACCCTGGAGGGTCGGCCCGAAGACGGCTGGAGCCGCACGGCGCGGGAACTGCTGGTCAGTGACCTATGCAGAAGACTCGGACTGGAGGTTCGGTGCGGCCGGATTACGGCCCGGGTCAGCCACGAGACCGGACTGGGGGAAGCGGTTATTCGGACCGCGCAAGCAGTCTTTCAGATCGCCGAGGTCACGCGGGTAATGCTGGTCATGGTCTCACCGCCCCGGACGGCCATGGGTCCGGCCACGCCGGGGACGGGATTGGCCACTTCAGCCGCCAACGCTCACGGGTCCTGGCTGAGGGATAGCCGTCACGACGCCGGCGAGGTCTGCCGGGGCGGCCCTGCGCACTGCCTGGTCAGGCCGGGACGGAAGGTCCCAGGTCGATGAATTCCACTTCACCGCCGGCCCCTGTGCTGTGCCTGGTCATTTCGGGCCAAGCGCATCGTTCTCAACGCCGAGTCCAGAACAGTCCGTTACGGGGACCCTTGCAGGGAACCATGGGCCCTGACCTCCGGCCGGCGCCTGACGGAAGCGGTCTGGGAATGTCTGGACTGATTGCCATCGACGCCGGCGAAGGCGACGGTCAGACCGTCGCTTGCCATATTCCCCCGGACGCTACCCGACAGCAGCGCGAGAACCCCGGCATTCCGCCATCGGCCCCAGAGGGGCATGACCAATATCCGCCGCGAGGCCGACACCGGCTCCGACGCCCTCACTCCTAATGCTTTGCATACTCGTGTCCCCGCCAGACGAGGACCCACCGGAACTGTTCTACGCGACTGCGTTACGCGTCACGACGACCCCGCCAGCCGGGGAACCGCCACCATGCGCGACGGGCCACGGACCGGGCCCCAGTGTGCGCACACCGGTCAATGCCCGATGTAAAGCAACCACCGATTCCTGGCTCCGTAGACCGATTTCCGATTCCGTGAAAATTCCGGCACAGTGTTGTAGCTAATTTCGCCTCATTTTCTAAGATAAGTACCCCCCCTGCACCCCTCTTTTCGACGGTCAGGAAAAAAATGGCACAGGAGCCGTAGCTATGCCGTAGCTGCAAATTTTGCAAAACAGCATATATGTTCTGAAAGAAAATTCCGGCACAGTCCCAGGCGTGACAACCGCACAACCGTAGCTGGACCGACCGGAGAAAAAAATAACACAGTTACGAAAGGCGTAAGCCACCTGGATGTCAATCCCCACTTGACGTTTGGAGCTCCGAACTGCTACCGTTTCCATGCCGCCGGATCCCTCCGGAGAGCACCCGCACAGGAGCCCTGACTATGCCCTCGAGCCAGGAAAACGCCGCCATGATCAAGGTCTGGGACCAGGCCCGGCGCATCATCGAGAAGGACGTGAAGGCCCAGATCGCACACCGCCTCGTTGCCCGGAAGAAGATGCTGCGGCGGGAGATCGCCCAAGATTTGGGCATCTCCAGGCAGACCCTAAGCGAGTACCTCAAAGAGCAGCCTCCCTCCGACGGGGACGCTGGTGAGGAGTCCCGGGAGGTGTGCTGACCCGGTTCCCGGCCGCAGGACCCGCCGGCGGGTTGGCGGCCGTTGAATGCGCCCGCAACCGGCGGTGTCCGGGGGCTTCAGGTCGCTGGCACTCACCCATAACTCCCGCCAGGCGCAGCTCCCCGGGGCGCTCCTGCTGGCGGTTATCCCGCCGGCGGCGCGGGGCCGGAGCCGGCAATGACCAAAGACGCATCTTCCAGTTCCCCCGGGTCCATTGTCCCCAACACGAAGACCGCCTCCCGAGGCCGGCCAGAGTCAGGACACGTGCGCGATTTCCGGCACGGTCCCGCCGCTCCAGGCGGTAACCAGGAGTAAACTCTCGTTCAGGCTGCCGGCGAAGCCCCCGCCTTCCCGGGATCGGCGAAGCTGCGGGGATGTTCGGGCCGGCCGCACTCCGCGATGACGGATACGCACTCGGCCAGGTCCCGGTTGGCCACGGTCGTTGCCTCCCCGGGATTGGCGCATTTCCCGGCCAGGATGACCCGCCCGTGGAGATTCGACCAAGGGCGCCGGCCATGGGCCAGTTCCCGGCGGTCTCCCCGGCTGATTCGGCTGGGGGGAGGACACGCCGCGGCCGCTACCTCCCGGTCCACTCCCTCCCCACTTCCCCAGCCTCGCCGGGGCGTACCGGCCGTCCCTGCCGGCGTTCGGGCTGGAGACCGCAACCACCGGATGGTCCGCCCGCTCCCAGGTCCGCCGAAGCTACCTGCCCAGGGAAACCGGGGACCTCGAGAAACACCGTGCGCGCTGCGCTCATGCCCTGAACCCGCCGGCCGGTAGTCCTCGCCATAAGCCCGAAGTGCCGGCTTTTGGACCCGTCAGGGAGTGCGCCCGTTCAGCGGGCCCATGCAGGCAGGGCAGATGGGAATCCGCTGCCCGGACCAGTCAAGCATCGCCTCCGCCTGGCTCCCGCAGTGGCCGCAGACCCGCCGGGCCATACGCCGCTGCCTTTGCTGCCGGGCACGCTGCCGGAGGTCTTTAGAGGTCGGCATGCGTCATCCTTCCGTCGCGCCGTCACCGGTGGTGTCAGAGGAATGGTAGACCACAGGGGGCGGCCTGCGTTTTGACGGGAACGTGGAAAACCCTCTGTCCATTGGCGGCGGCCACCTGGTCCTGGTTGCGTCCGCGTCACGCGGGCCGTTCGGGGTCCCATCTCCTGGGACGCCCGCCTCCGGGCAATCCCGAAAATCGCATGCCCCTCACCCCCTCACCTCGTCGCGGGGCTGTTTCATGGTTGCGCCTCTTGGAAGTCTCTCCGATGGGATTCCACCGATTCTCCACTCCTGATACGGCTGCGGAAGGTGGCCCGATCCGAACCCGGGACTCCGGTCGAGACTCCGCTGGCAACCGGACCAGGCGACCAAAATGCCCCGCAAAAAAATTGCACAGGTAGCGTATCTGGCGGCCCCACATTTCGGGTCAACAGGCCCCCTTTCGTGATAAACCCGGACGACAATTTCTCAAACCGGTGGGACACTGGATGTGAGCCGAGAAGACGGGACAGGTGATAGGGGATAGCGATAGGAGTCCGGGACGGCCGGGTGCGGCGCAACCACTCGGGAACAAGGCGCGGTGAGAACTATCGATTGCTTCACCCGGACCATGGACCGGAGACTCGAGACGCAGGGTGGACTGGCAGAGCGAAGGAAGACTCCACAGCAGTGAACAGATCAATGTCGAGTCTTCCCCCGCGACGCCCGGTTGGCGGAGCTATGAGCCGCGGAGGGCAGGAGTGAGCATGTTGTCGAATAGGAATACAGGGTTTTCCCGAACCCTCAGGAAACTCAGGTCGAAGTCCGGGAAAAGCAAGTACAAGCTGGCGCGGTACAGCGGCATCGACGAGGCCTACGTCTCGAGGCTGGAATCCGGTAAGCGTCAGAATCCGTCGATGGACATCGTGATGAAACTCAGTCTGGCCCTGGTCGCCGATTCGACCACGGTATCCATCGATGACGTCAATGAGCTCCTTGTGGCGGGAGGCTATGCGCCTCTCAGGGGGAGCGGCTAAACCTTCTCCGCCGGCTGACCGGAGGCTCGGGTCACCGCTCGGTCGAGGACCGTTTCCGCCGCGACCGCTCACCCTGGGACGACCCGTGCGCATTGGGGTAAATCCTGCCCTTCGGACTTTCGGGGTTGAACCCATGCCTGAATCGCCTGGAGCCCTTTACTTCGAACCTGTCCAGGGGTGAGAAACCCTCGCTTCTCAGGGCTGCGATCCCGCTTGCAATGTGGACGTAGTGTTCAACCATCACCAGCGTGGTGTGCCCAAGGTTCTGTTTCAGCAGGAATACGTCGCCCCCATTCAGCAGGAACTGGGTGGCGTAGGTGTGCCGCAGGAGGTGGGGATGCAGCCTGGGCACCCCGGCGGACTTGGCGGCTCTCTTGGTGATAGACCGCAGCCCGGCGGGAGACAGACAGTATCCGTCGATGGACAGGAAAAAGGTATCAATGTCCGGGTGGATGGGCTCAATCCTGTAGTGATACGCGTAATGCAGAAGTGACCGCTGGCAGGTTGCGCCAAAGGCCACGATGCGCTCCTTGTTGCCCTTGCCCAGGACCTTGATGTACCGGTCCTGATGGTGGACGTCCTCGTACTTGAGAGTGACGACCTCGGAGAGCCGCAGGCCCGTGTCCAGCATCAGGGAGTAGATGGCCGTGTTCCGCGCGCCGAGGAGTGTGTTGGGGTTCATGCTGGCGAAGATATTCTCGATCTCGTCGGCCGTCAGGACTTCGATGACCTTCTCCGTGACCCGGGGCGGTCTCAGGTCCCTGAGCCGGTGTTCGTCGGTATATCCCCTGCGGTGCAGCCAGGCGAAGAATGCCCGGAGCGCTCTTACCCGGTTGTTCACCGTATGGCTTGAAGCCGGTCCCCGCTGCCCCTTCCTGCCCCGGAGATAGAGGATGAATGCCCTGACTTCGTCCTCCCCCAGATGTTTGAGGCTGGTGGAAATCCCCTCGCCCAGAAGCCAGTTCCGAAACAGTCCCAGGACTTCGGTGTACCACCCCACGGTCCTCTCGGACTTGCCATCCGACCGGTTGTGCACCTCGAATTGTTGGCACAGGGTCAAAAGGTCCAGGTCGCTCTTCTTCACTGCAGGTCTCCGTGCCTTCCGTCTGTTTACCATGGTAAGTACTTGCCTCCTCGTTCGATAGTGTCCGGGAGGCAAGCAAACGGAGAGCGAACCGGTGCACCGAAAAAGGCAGGGTATCGGATAGGCGTTTTTGGGGAGGCGAGATCCCCGGTTTGGGCGCCTCAGCCCGCGCCATTTGAGCCTGTGCGTAGCCGAGTGGGCACCCGGTCAGGATTCGGACCCGTGGACCTCTGCTTTGCAAGCAGGGGGTCAGGCGTTCTAATAGCTGGGGCTATACAAAAAGGTCCTTTTTGTATAGCAACGCGATTGGCTGTTGACCACACTTCGAGGTAAGGACCGGAAGCCGGTCTGTCCGCCGCTAATCATGTTTGTCACAACTTCCCCACATCTGTTCCTTCGCTTCTATCCACCGGCTCAGGTAGGAGCCAATTAGCAAATTGATCGCCTCCATTGCACCGATCCATTGAATCACGTCATGGCCGCTGACCTCGGGTATTTCAAAGTTCTTCCCCCAAAGCAAGAGCCTAACGCTTGCTCGGTTGCTGGCCAGGTCCTCTTCGAATCCGCCGAGGGAGCTGAATAACAAGTTTGACCCGAAATGGACGAAGTGATTGCTCCAGTCATATAGACCCTTGAGACCCACTGTCGTGTACGCGTCTAGTTCTGCCCCTAATGACCTAGCCAATGGTCCCTCTCGCATCAAATCTCCATCTTTATTTCTTAGCTCATTGAACCTCTTCCCCTTCATCAGTGCAAATGTGAAGTCATGCAGGTTCCCAGTCTCGTATTGCTGGCCAGCGTGGAGTATCAACAGATGCTCTAAGTTGGGTCGAATAAGGGCAGGGGCTACGAAATGATTGTCGTTCCTGATCGCCTTGCAAAAGGCGTCCGTGAAGCCTCCGGACCGCCGTGCGATAGCAGCGAAGAAGAACTCTCAGCTACCGCACAGTGCTCCGTTCCCCGCGGTCATAGTATCCTTCAAGGCTTGACCCATTTGGGCGATCGAGTTTTCTAGTCTCGTGAGGCTGGCCTCGGCTTCATCGAACTTCACTTTCCCATCTCCACACAAATTCCTCTGATAGCGAGGTATGTCCAATATTATACCGACCGTGCTGCGAACCTGGTTGAGGGGTAGAAGAGTCATTGTCTTCGTCCTATACTGAGATCTACCGACTAGGTGGAGAATCCGCCGGGTCACCCGTATCGTACCGAGCCCGGTGCCAGGCGGCTACCAGGCGAGGGACCTAATTCTGGTGGAGATGAGGGGATTCGAACCCCTGACCCCCTGCTTGCAAAGCAGGGGGTCTCCCGACTGAGCTAACCGCCACGGGGTTAGGATAGGAGTGAATACAGGGGTCCCGGCGGATTCGTCGCCGTAGGGTATTCTAAGATAAGGCCATGAACTCCAGCGGTCCACATTTTTGAGCACTGTGGATCGCCCATATCGTCGGTCTTGGACTGACAACTTGCCCTTACCATGTCCTGCCCAAACCTATAGACTTTCCTCCATGGGAAAACACTATGACCCGGAAAGATACCTTCGATACTTTAGCCCTCCTTCAGACCCCGGGAGAGTGTGGCAGTTCGACCTACTGAGGGAGCAATCGGCGTTGCTCCCAATCAAGAGACTGGCGCAGACGAAAGACTTTTATACGCCTGCTTACGAACGTTGGATCAATGAGTATGTGGAGGGACCGGCCTGGGGCCCGCTAGACCAACTGGTGCGCCAGGAACACGTTGACCAAGCAGGACGTGAGCGTTTGGCAATCTTTGTCGCGTCTATGTTGACCAGAGGACCTCAAACGAGGCGAATTATCCTCGATAGGATGATCCCTGAGACTGCCCCCCGCGTAGCTTCGGAGTACAAAGATGCGATAAGCGCTATCGAGGGTCTTTCTTCGGAACAGCAGGAGTACTGGATCGGGGTTATTGAGGACTGGGAGAAGATGACCCTTGAAGAAGGTCCGTCCGAAGAGGTCGACCTGGCTATCAGGTCGCCTGACATTCCCAGGAAGGCTGCAGCGGTAGTGTCAGCGATGGCTTGGCGAGTAATCACGGTGCCGCAGGGATACCAGGACCGGTTCATCACAAGCGATAATCCGGTATTCATCGACGATGGATATGGCATCAAGCCCCCTGCTGGCGAGTTGGGCTTCCCGCTCTCCTCTCGCGTCCTCCTACATGCCAGTTGGCAGCACAAGCCGGGTAGCCTAGCCTTTCTCACCCACAACTCCTCAACCGTCGTGCGAGAGTTTAACCGACGTACCGTCAGTCGGTCGGAGAGGTTCCTATTTGCCGGATTTAACGCGGAATGGATTTGGAAACTTCCCCCGGCCAATAAACTCCGGCTCCATCGAGTCCGACTTTAATCCCGGTCTAGTGCCGGGCCGTTCCCCAACCGCCGGAGACTCAAATCCAGTTGGCTATCGTGAGCGGTTACTGCTAAGGGGCTGGACCCTGCCTGGCTAGATGCTCTAGTCGCTGAATCCAACTATTGAATACTGGGCACTTTCTTCTAATGGTTTCTAGCCCGATTTCCTGGGCGGCCTGAATCCCGTCTAGTGCCTTCTGATAACGTGGAGCGAGAGCCTTGACCCTGTGTCCGGGGCTGGTCTCATAGGAGTCGTTGATGTCTTCGGGTGAATCGAACTGGTGAACTATTGCCTCAAACTCTGCCGATAGCTTGGGGTGCCCAATACTCCCTGCGAACCGCATGGTGTCGGAAAAGAGGAGCCCCTCGAACTCGTGCATCACGACGTACGGAACAAACCTGCGTGGGTCAATGTTCCTGAAAGAGCCGACGACACTGTCTAGAACGGCCTTTTCAACGGTGTGCGCCGTGTCAGGGGCGGACCTCCTGGCATTGGCTTCCTGTCGACCGGGCCAAGAGTCGTGCATCCTGTAGAAATCGACCATCGTCGTTACGATCAGATACGGGTCTCCAAGCAGGTGATTGGAGATGTCCTTAAGCGCCGAGTCCCAGTTGGGGCATCCCCCTCTTCTACTGCGCGGACGAGCGTTTCCCATCAAGCTGGCGGAAACATAGGTAAATCCGGCGGTGTACAGATGTGGGGCGAGTATCTGGTTGACGAAGTTCTCTTCAGTCTGTCCCTCGACGAGCACGGTAAGCCGTGGCATCTGGCTACTCCGGTGAAGGTCGGGCGCCCAGGTTATTCTTCTGCCACAGCTCACCAAGGCTATAGTCTTCCATCCAGACCGCTAGCTCGCCTGAGTCCAGCCGTCTGAATTTAGACGCGCCGCCGACCCTATCGATTACAACGACGTCCTCGGGCTCGAACTGGTCTACTAGGAGCGGGGACTGTGTGGTGACGATCAACCTCGTGTCAATGGATGCACGCTGTATGAGCGAACCGAGCAGCGTGACCGCATGGGGATGCAGGCCCAGCTCGGCCTCGTCAATGATGATCAGGCGGGGCATGGACTCCACAGGCTGAAGCAGAATCGTTGAAAGCGCGATGAACCGGAGCGAGCCACCTGAAAGAGAGGAAGCGTCGAAGTAATCGGTTGAACCGGCATGTCTCCACCTGAGCCGAATCCAGTTCGGATTTAGTCGGTCTGGTTCTAGATCGAAGTCGCGGAAGAACGGTGCCGTCTGCCGAATTGCCTGGACGATAGACCTGTAAGATTCCCGATGTCTCTGACTCAGAAGATACAAGACGGCCGGGAGATTTGAGCCGTCGGACTTTAACCAACGGTTATCGTCAACGGGTCCCGTATTCTTCAAGCGTTGAGTGTCGGAGAACTCGTATATGCGGTGCCCGTCCAGCAACTCTATTAAGTAGGAGTCGAGACCTGGGCCCCAGTCAACATCGCGCTGGATAGAAGCTTCGAACGAAGTTGGGATGCCCGTCCTAGGGTCGACTGGTATTCTGGCCGGAGACTCTTCGTTAGCATAGCCGGGTATGCCCTGCGTACCTATCTGCTGTCCATCCTGGCTCGGTATCACTAGAAGGTCATCCCACGTTGGGACCAATTCTATCCGGTAGGTCAGCCGATTGCGTGCGAGACCAATCTTCAACTCCAGACGCTCGGTATTGCGCGACCCGAAGTGGAGTAGGTTGTTCGCACGCCCTGCAGTTAGCACATATTGCTGCATGTCACCCATTCGCAAGGCGTCAAGGAACCGAAACACCTCGATGAAGTTGGATTTCCCAGCCCCGTTGGCGCCGATTAGCAGCGTTATAGGTCCGAGTATCAAGTCGACCGACTTAAGGCTCTTGAAACCCTTGACGGATATGTGCTCGATGCCACCCATGATGTCCCCGCGCAGTTTTCACGTTGCCTGGGGGCCGCTCGATACTGGATACTCCCCGCCCTTCTCAGCACCAGAGCGAACGCCTTAGCACGTTTATTGTATCAGGACTGGCTACATATCCTGCTTTCGGATCAATGGGTGCGGTCAACCCTGGGATTCTCTGGAGTTTTGATTAGCGGCTTGGGTCTTGGCAGCTTGGCCCTCACCTTAGTACCAGGGGACCGTCTTTACCCAAGGTTGAAAGAGTGGCCCAATATGGGCGGGGGGTTCCGGGCCAGTTATACAAAATAGGCCCTTTTGTATAGATATGCCGGCACTTCCATGCCTCCCCAGGCGTGGTGTGACATCAGGCACTGGCTCGGAGGCTCCCCAAAGCTATACATTTGGGATCAAACGTTATCCGGAGTGGCGCCATGACCCTGGCCCGCAGATACCTCCCCGCCGTCCTGGAAGCCCGGCAAGGGGTCGCCGAGACCGTGCCCCATCTGGACGCCCACGCCGTCCGCCACCAGTCGGCCGGGATGACTCTTCGCTACATGAAGACCCTGAGCGCCCGCCGCGGCCTGGAAATCCATCAGACTGTCGACTTGGGAGTGACCTGGCCCCACCGGCAAAGAGCGCGACGATATCCGAACGCTCCACCAGGGAGGGCTCCAGGCCGGAGCTACTAAATCGGTGTACGGGCGGATCTGGTTGCTGTGTCGGTGTCGCCGTCACGATGAGGACCCCAGATGCCGTGTCATCGCAGAGTCAATGAGAGACATGTTCAACTCTTTCTTAGCTATATTGACCCATGCTTAAGCCGTCCAATAGAATGGCGCCGTGTTAAAAGAAGGTTCTCGCTGATTAGGGTACACCTCGTATCAGGGGCGTGATGCCCGGAAGACGGACCAAGGCCAGGGTCCGCAACTCCCAGCAGGGCCTCACCGCGCGGATGGGTCAGCGTGTGGTCAGCGGACAGGGCGGCTTCATAGGCCGGCCTTTTTGTTTGTGTCCAGTTGGAGACTTAGGCCCCTTTCGGCCCTCACCATACTTTTCCCCATGTGCCTTCTGGTGGTGGGTGCGGCCCAAGCCCAGTCTGCCACCAACTACGATGACGACAATAAGGGGCTTATCGAGATAGACAGTCTGCCCCTGGTCGCTCGCTGGGGCGGCCACTTGATGCTGTTATCCCTTGCACGTACACTGAGGACGGGAGTTAACCTCCGCTTTGCAGGTTAACCGGGCGTTTCCAAGATCTGTTTAAAGCTAAAGCCTCAGGAGGAATCCATGGCTGAAACGAAAGATACCATAGAGCTGTATTTTCACTCGCAACAACCCTATACCTACATCAATGAGGAGGAAATCTCCCAATACAAGTCGGGCAGAATCGACTTTCCAAACACATACTTCGACCCGGAAAAGGCGCATGTGCTGTACAACCAGTACCACGAGCAGTACGCCCTGGCCGACGAGGAAGGCATCGACGGGATAATGACCAACGAGCATCACGCCTCCTATTGGAACATGAAACCCTCGGCCAACCTGGATGCAGCGGTTATCAGCAAGGTGACAAAGAACGCCAAGATAGCCATCCTGGGCAACATCATACCGGTGAACGACCCGGTGCGAATGGCCGAGGAACTGGCAATGCTGGACTGCTATTCCGGGGGACGGCTGGTCTCCGGGTTTGTAAGGGGAGGAGCGGTGGAGACCTTGATGGCCGGGCTCGACCCCACCGAGAACCGCGAACGGTTCGAGGAGGCCCACGACCTGATCATCAAGTGCTGGACAGAGCCGGGACCCTTCCGGTGGGAGGGCAAATACTACCACCACCGGGTGGTCAACCCGTGGGTGCTGCCGGTGCAGCAGCCCCATCCCCCTATATGGTTCCCCGGCGGGAGCAGCCCTGAAAGCGTTATGTGGGCGGCAAGCCGCGGATATACTTACGTGAACCTCGGGGCGTTGATGGACCTGACCCTTGAATTGAAACAGGTATACATCGATACCGCCAATGAGGCCGGGTTCGAGCCGGGGCCGGAGCACTTCGGCTATCAATTGCGGGCGGTTGTCGCCGACACCGACGAAAAAGCCCAAGAGATCGGAAAGGGCTTCCTGTGGAATGGCGATCACCGGATGCGTGGGCCCAGGGAGCATAACGATCCACCGGGTTACCAATCGGCGGTGGCCACCCAACTGAGCAGGAGGCGCGCCGGGGGCCCCGATTCGCGAATGAGCTATGAGCAGCTTCAGGAAGTGGGCGCGATTGTGGTGGGCAGCCCCGAAACCGTGACGAAGAAGTTGACCCAGACCATCAAGAGCCTCAATCCGGGCTACCTGATCCTGATAGGAAGCGACGGCAACATAAAGCACGGGGACGTGATGCGGTCGGTCCAACTATTGGGCCGGGAAGTGTTGCCGGCCCTCAAGGAAATTAAGCTGCAACCGTACCAGTGACCCTCGGAGGCAGTCATCCGTCGGTTGCCGCCCTGTTCAGGCTCGTCCTCGCAGCCACCATGTCCCTATTTGTCCCTCTGCGACTGGCCTCTACCTGGTCCGTCCCACGGAGCGGAGCGCGGCGTGCACGCCGTTGCTACGACGTAGCGTGGTCGCGCCGTTAAATGCCCAGCGCCGCTACCCCGGCCCTGGCGATGGCTTCGTCGTCGAGCCCGCTGGGCAGGCCGCCCACGCCGATGGTGCCGACTACCGCCCCGTCTAGGATAACAGCGACTCCCCCTGGTATGGCTATCAACTGGGGATCGCCGAAGGATTCAAGCGACCTGCCCGAGCTGCTTAATTGCTCGGCGAAGGCGGCGGTATCCATGGCGCGGACCGCGGAGGTGTAGGCCTTCCGAATGGCGAAGGTGGGCCTCAGGCAGCGGTCCATCCGGGCGTAGGCCAGCAGGTTTCCAGCATCGTCCACCACGGCCATGTCTACCTTGCGCCGGTTAGGGTCCGTGTTGTAATCGACGATCATGGCCGCAATTGCGTTCTGGGCCTGTTCCAAGCTGATCATGGGCTTGCTGTACATAACGTCAACCTCCGTGAAGATGTCGTTGGGAAATCGGGCAGCTCAATTTCTACCGGGTTGCGGATCGTTTAGTAGCTAGGCTTGGAGTAGGTCTATCTGCTCACTGGCGTGGCCGTAGATTTGGGGAACGTCATGCACCGTGCGCCGGTGAATGGAGCTGATGTATCTAAGGCAGGCTTGCGGTTCGGTAATCATCATGCCACAGTCTCCACCCCTAGATCTCAGCGGTTGGAGGTCTCATGGTGTGCCACGGGGTGTTCTGCTCGTAGGCGTGGGCCAGCCTGAACACCAACTCCTCCCCGCCGGGCGGCCCGGCGATTTGAAGGCCCACCGGCAGCCCCCTTCCGCCGAACCCGCAGGGCACGGAAATGGCCGGTGCGTTCGATAGATTGAAGGTATTAGTGCGCATGAAGGGCAACCGCGACGCGGTCTCCTTGCTGGCTACCGAGGGGTCGTCTTGGAGGGGGACGGCCTGCCTTCCAGAGGTCGGCATCACCAGCGCGTCGTAGGTCCGGAAAGCCGCCAGCACATCCTCACGCAGTAGGGTACGGAGCTTCTGGGCCTTGTAGTAGGCCTGGGCCGGGACCAGGCTACCGGTAAGCAGTCCGATGCGATTGTCGTGGCCGAAATCGTGGATTCGTTCCCGGACCCATTCCTTCATGTTGACGGCCGGTTCGACCGCTAGCAACGTACCCGCGATGGCGTTCGCGTGGGCCGCCAACGGAATGGAGACCTCTTCAACCTCGGCGCCCAGCTCCGCCAGAGTGTCGACGGCGGCTGTGAATGCGTCGGCTACGTCAGACTCCACCATGTCGCTGTGGAGCAACTCCGTAACGATTCCCAATCGCCGGCCCTTGATGTCACCGTCCAAGGCTTGCCGGTAGTCGGGCACCGGCGTGTTCCAGGTGGTTGGGTCTTTGGGGTCGTAGCCGGCGATTGCCGACAGTGTGATAGCCGCGTCTTCCACAGTGCGGGAGATCGGCCCTATGGTGTCCATCGACCACACTCCCCGCATCAACCCGTAACGGCTGACCCGTCCCCAGCCAGGCCTTAGCCCGACGATCCCGCACCAAGCCGCCGGGCGCCGTATCGATCCGCCGGTGTCCTCTCCCAAGGAGGTGGCGCAGAGGAAGGCCGCCGTGGCCGCTCCCGACCCGCTGCTGGAGCCACCAGCGGAGATGTCCAGGTCCCAGGGATTGCGGGGGGTGCTGAACCGGTGGGTGAAACCGGTGATGGCGAATTCGCTGAGGTTGGTCTTGCCCAGCAGAATCGCGCCAGCATTCCTCAGGTTGGAAATTACTGTGGCGTCGTCGTCGGGCACGAAGTTGGCCAAGATACGCGAGCCGCCGGTGGTGCGGATGCCCTTGGTCCAGATCTGGTCTTTGACCCCCACCGGGATGCCGTGCATCGGACCGCGGTAGCCACCGGCCAGGATTTCCCGTTCGGCCTGCCTTGCTTCTTCCAGGGCCTGTTGCCGAAGCACCGTGATGAATGAGTTGAACTTGAAGTCGAGGTCGTCGATACGCTGCAGGTAGGCCTCGACCACCTCCACAGGGGACACCTCTTTGCTCTCAATGAGGCTGGCGAGCGCCGACGCAGAGTGGAGAGGAAGTTCGCTCCGGACCATAGGGGCCTCCAACGGTTGCCGCCTCTCGATTTTCACTACGAGGTTGCGAGCCATCATAGGCGGCAACCCTTAGGCCGTCAACGAAAAGCGCCGGATGTAGCAGGGTCTTTCGATTGTTCGTCTGAACTGTGATTTCTCTGATTCCGCGATTTATATGATTGGAAATCATGCGCATCCCATAATCCTGTGAATCCCAGTTCGGACAATTGGGCCGATAATCGAATGACCCTACCCGCTATAGCTCTACAGCAATGGCAACCGCGACTCGTAATCTACGGACAACAGTGTCTGCCGACATAGCCAGTGCTGCGACCAGTGTTCGTCCACAGTTCTTCCTTTCTTCCTACCTCCCCCCATACAGCCGATTGAAATTTCCGAATCGCTCCGGGTCCAGCACCTTTCCCCGCAAAGCCGGATGGTCGGGTCCGTAGCGGTGGGACCGGAACACACCGTTGGCCATGCCGAACTGGGACGGAACAACGAAGGGGCTGACGAATTCCCACACTATCTCGTTTCCGGGGGTCACCTCGAACAGCCTGCCCGTAAGACCTTCCGTAATCAGAGTGTTGCCGTTGGGCAAGCGTTGCGCACCGCCGGTGAAATGGGTGAAGAAGGAGACCATCGGCAGGCCCCGGTACTGCCACACGACCTCGCTGGTAGACGGGTCCACCTCGATGACCCGGGAATAGCTGAGTCCCCGACGGTGGGAACCGTTGTCCAGCAGCAGCACGTGCCCGTTGTCCAGATACGTGGGATGGTGTTGATGAGATATGTTACCCGGCCCCCACTTCCAAGTAACCTCCCCCGTCGACCGGTCCACTAACGCCACGGTGTCCAGGATGCGGAAGCTGATCAGGAAGGTGCTCCCGTCAGGCGACGAAGTAAGGTCGTTGGCGCCACCCCAAGCATTGCGGCTTTCAAGGGGGCAAATTACGTCGGTTTTCGGATCCAAGTGGTCGGCGGACCGCCAAACGTTCACTTCGGTCCCATCGGATGTAACCTCTACCACCTGGTCACTGAACATCTGCTCCGGGTCGCTGTCGGTAGTGAAGCCGCCCCGGACCCGGCGGGTCAGTTCAGTGGATATCTTGTCGCGTTGCAGCAGGAACAGGTTGTTGCCGTTGGGCAGCCGGTTGTGGCGCCTCAAGCTGGGGTTGTAATACTCCCAGACCAGCCGGCTGTCCCAATCCAGTTCCCGAATGTGGTCGGCGCCCGGAGGATTTGATCCCTGATCTCGGAAAAGCAGGTTGCCATTATCCAAAAGGTAGCCGTAGGCTATGCCGCCAGGATAGTGCCAACGGTGGACGAAGTTGCCTTCCATATCAATCAGGTAGGCGTCATCCCCGCCGTTGGGAGAGAAGAGAGTATACCCTCGGTACACGCCGGCAGCGTGGTACCGGAGCAACCCTGTGGGACGGTAGGACGTAGTCATGCAGCTCGCCTCCTAGTGGCCTAAACTAAAGCCAACGCCATCATGATTGGCGAAAGGGGATCAGACTGCCGGGCCCCTTACATTCTGGCATCGAAATCCTCCGCTTACCATGACATGACGGCCTGGGGGTCCACGGCCCTGATGTGTACATGATTTATCCGATATTCCATAGATTCACGCTCCTGCTTCTTTCCGGCGGCTCTCCTGCAGAGGATACTGAATACGAGCCCGATGGTAAACTTGGCCCAATCCCGCACCCTAATCTCCTGCCCGCTCGGCGGTGGTGGTGGACACCGATTCCCAGGTAATCACCGCCGGTGATCACCGCGTTGGAGCTATTGCCCGGCAACGCTTGGGACAGCGCCGGAGCGCTGGAACTGGTGGAGCGGAGCGAAGCCGGCGCCGGAGTCCCGGTGACCGAGGCCATGGGTGACGCCGCTTATGGGGACGGCGGTACCCGCCAGGCCTTCGCCGGCGCGGGGCGCACCCTGATTGCCAAGGCGCCGGGACGCCCCAACACGGCCCGCTTTCCCAAGGAGGACTTCCGGAGGACTTCCGGAGGACTTCCGGACTTCCGGAGGACTTCCGGATTGACTTGGAGGCCTGCACCTGTCCGGCCGGGCAGGTTACCCGCGGGATGCGCAAGGCGGAGCGGCGCACTGACCTGACGGGCCGGACTTACAAACTGACCGGTTTCCAATTCGAAGGGAGCGGTGTGTGGAGCGTGCTCTCTGCGGCCCCGGTGCGTGGCGGCGGGGCCGGGCATCGGCCGGACGGTGCGGCTGCACCCTCAAGAAGTCCTATTGCAACAGGCGCGCGCCTTACAGCGGAGTGAAGCCTTTACCGAGTACCGGCGCCGCGGGGTGGTGGCGGAGCGCCGGCTGGCGCGGCTGGTCCAGTTAGGGGGCCGCCAATCCCGCTACTTTGGCCGCGTCAAAACCCGGTTCCAGTTGTGCATGGCCGCCACGGTGGCCAACCTGACCCTGATAGCCGCCAAGGCCGGGATTGCGTGGAAATCCGGCCCCGGCCCCACACCAATTGCCGGCATCGCCAACCTCGCCGCCATTACCGGCTCGATGCCGCTCAGGCAATTTCGAACCCTCATTCCCCTCGCGTCGATCTCACTGCCCAAAATCCCTCCTCCCCACAAGGGGTTTCCGTCCGAGTTTCTAGGACCGCACGCCGGCCGTTCCTGGGCGCCTGAGAAAACAGAAGCGGGCTGGGAGTCTTGCATCCCAGCCCGCTCTTTGAGGCCGCTTCTTGAGCAGCGCTGGTCTACTGGTTGGCCAGGGGGATGGTGCAGGTGACACAAGCATGGCCGCCGTGCGTAGCGGTGGTGTGGCCTTGGCCGGTCGTATCCTCCACCAGACGGGCGTCGCCGGGGCCGAAGACGTGCTTGGAGCCGTCGCCCAGCCCGATCTCCAGTTGCCCGGACAGGATTATGACAAACTGGCGGCGTGGCGCCGGATGCCAGTCGGAGAAGCGACCGGCCGGGGCCTCACTGAAGCTGATGGTGGTGACGTCCTGGGCACTCTTCCAATCGGGCGTCTGGTCCAGGTCGATGGTCTCAATGTGGGACTGGCCGTCATCGCCAGAGTAAAGTCTGAAAGTTCCCATTCTGTTTCTCCGTTTTGGTTTATACAGGATGCGGTTAGGCCACGGCTGAAGGCTGCTGAGCTTCGACCCTGGCGATGAACTCCAGCAGTTCCGCGGCGTAGAAAGTGGACTTCATATGGTAGCGGTTGGTGGCGGCGATGCCTGGGAAGGTGTTGTCGTGCTGCCCGATGACCGACCACTCCTCGTGGGTCCATGCCGACGGGCGCAGCTCGGCGTGGGGTACCAGCCGCTTCACGTTCTCTGCCGCCGACTTGTGGTGAACGTCGTCCGGCGTATTGCCCTCGAAGGCCAGCACCGGGCAGGCGATGGACCGCAGCTGCTCCTCTGTGAGGTCCCCCACCGGGTTGGGCTGGGAGAACTGGTCCCGCCAGCGGCGCATTACAGAACAGAACTCCTCCGGATCCATGGAAAGGATCCGTTCCAGGTTGTTAGGGTTGTCCCGGATGCGCTGCTCGAAAAACTCGGTAGCGGCCACGGAGGGCATTCCGCCCCGCTCGGCGGCCTCGATATGCTGTCCGTAGTAGCCGGGTGACATCAGTTCGGCGCTCCTCGGCCCGCCGGAGACTTCCCAGACAAATGCTCCCTTGACTACCTCCGGGTGCCGCACCGCCACCGTCAAGGAAGTGCGCGAACCGGCGGACCCTCCGGCCACGTAGGCCGGGGCGGCGCCCAGGCATTTCAGCAGAGCCGCCATCTCCTCAGCCCAAATGTGCTGCTCAGAAAGCTCGCCCCCGATCACCACGTCGGACTTGCCGCAGTTGCGGCGGTCGTGGATGATGACGCGACAGTGGGGCGACAGCAGGGCAGCCATGGGACGCAGGCCGTTGTGGTCCACCCGCCCGCCCGGCGTCAGCATAACCGCGGGACCGGCGCCATAATCCTCGTAGTACAGGTTAACTCCGTCTATGTTGGCGTAAGGCACTGCTCACTCCTTTCTGTTTAAACACCGCGGCACAGCTTGGGCTAGGACCGTGACACCGGCAGTTTGGCGCCCTGGAACGGCCCCTCGGTGGCTTCGAAAGACTGGGAGAAGGCCAGAATCTCTTCGCTGGACTGGTTGCTCAGGTCGATAGGACGGCTGAACCCCTGTTTTACAACGTAGCCGGTCTTGTAATACAGCTCGACCCGATTGTCTTCCGGGTCGAAAAAGTAAACACTGCAAGAGATTCCATGGGTTACCGTCTGGTCGATACGGACGTTTTCCGCCAGCAGCCGTTGGTACAGGTCCTTCAGAGCGTCCATGCTCTCGACAATAAACGAAACCTGCCCTACACCGGTGGTCTTGGGCCGGGGGCCCATCGGGTGGTCATCGCCCCGCGCCTCTCCCAAGGCCAACTCGTGGTGCTCGTTATCGGGGTCGGCGCTCAGGAAGCAGCTTCCCCGGTCCGGGTCCTCGTCGGTTACCGTCAGGCCAATGACCCGGGTGTAGAAGTCCCTCATCTTGAAAAAATCGTCGCAGATAAGACCAACGTGACCCAAATTGGTGACCATAACCTGCCTCCTTGCGTTGCGTTCTGACTCCAAGCCTGCCATTCCGGGCGCCACTTCCACCAAGCCCGGTCCCAGCATGGACCGATATTAACATCGGCTCCCTGCCTCTACAACGGTCCGGGTTGGCTGGGGTCGCCTGGCGAATGGGTGACGCCAAGTGCCTTTTCCAATGTACCCTCACTACAGCTATTGCGTATCCTCACCGACCGGGGGACCGAGTATTGCGGGACGTCGGAGAGTCACGCCTACCAACTCTACTTGGCCTTAGAGGACATCGACCATTCCAGGACCAAGGCCAACCATCCCCAAACCGACGGCTTCTGCGAACGGTTCCACAAGACCCCGCGGGACGAGTGCTACAGCCTGATCTTCAGGAAGAAACTGTACCAGAGCCTGGAGGATCTGCAGACCGATCTGGACGCCTGGTTGGAGCATTACAACCGCGAGCGGCCCCACCCCGGCCGGTACTGCTACGGGAAGACCCCTTGGGAGACCTTCCAGGCAAGCAAACAGCTCACCTTGGGAAAAGACCTGAGCCGAGGAGGTGAGCGATTAGACAACGCGATCCTACAGCCCACAACTGTACGTTAATTCACGTTTGTCAGATTTGGTCCTGATTTCTACAGCCAAACCCAGCTTGATCACGATATCCCTGGAAGGGTTCTGCCGTTCCCCAGATTCCAGGCGCAAAACGAAGGCCTCGTTGACCCCATGGCGCTGCGCCAGCTTATACCTGGACTTTCCTCCCTTTGATCTCAATCTTCTGAGAGTCGCGGAAAACTCCGTGCTTCTTGTGTATGACATTCATTCTCCTGGTCTAGCAGCGGTTATTCCTTCCGACCACTGGACCAAGTGGCGGCAGGATTGATGTTGCGGCAGATTTGATTGCACATTTCCGACCTCCTTCCGGAGTTATGTCTCGCTGACACTATTAAGTTTGGAGCATAGGAGACTCCCCGACAATGGCTTGCGGGGGAGGGTGACATAAGTGTCACTCCATCTGAGAAATCAAGATCGACAACCGGCTGACTTGAGAGTGAAAGGACAAGCTTTGGGGGGTCCGAATAACAGAAATTCTTGCAGCGATGCAATCCGAGCGGCTGGACCAGTCGGGTTCGCACTTCCCTTTCTGGCGATGAGCTTATTATCAATGGTATCAACATATATGTTGATACCATTCTCGTAATTCTATAGCATTTAAAACCTATGGCACCTATCAGTCCCGATCATTTCGCTTTCGCTTTCAATCCCAAAACTCTCGAGTCCGTAAGAAAACAATTGGGATTGACCCAGGCTGCGGTCGCGGAAATCCTCGACGTTCCGGTGAATACGGTATCCCGGTGGGAAACCGGGGCCACGTCACCTGACGCCAAGGCCCTCGCAGCCATGTATTCAATCGCGATGGAACGCGGTGTGACGCCGCAATTCTTCGAAAGGAGGTCCACGATTCATCGACCCAAGCGCGAGAATGACCAACTGCTTTTGGCTTGGGATTTCCAAAATAGAGGTTTAGAGGCGGACGAGATCGAGGAGGAGTGGACCTACATGCGGGAATACCTGAAACTTCGATTTCCCGGGTCCAGCGCCAATATGAACCTCTGGGCTTATACCTCAACCCACCAGTACGGGGCGGTGAATCAACTTCGACGATTGAATTTCCGCGAAGGGTCAGCGATTTTCAACGCCGATGCACAAATTGTTGAGGACGTTATCCGGTCATGTGAAGAGCGGTCCTCCGGAATGATTGCAATTTTGGTCACCGACGACGGGAATTTCAGCGAATTGGTCCGAATTCTAAGGAGTATGGACGTTGAAGTGTACGTTTGGGGAACCGACGAGTGTAGTCAGAATCACAAGAAGGCTCTTGAACCCGGGGCTTTTATATACTGGGACGCTCCATTCGTGATTACCGAATGCTTGGATGTGATCAGGGAACTTAAAGGGAAACCTGTCAACAAAGCTTATCTTGGCACACTGTGCCAAAATCGGCTCGACCATGCCGACATATATCCTCAGGACGTGGGTTTCAGCAAGCGCAACCCTTACGGAAGCCTATTGAGATGGCTTGAGAGACAGGGAATTGTAACGGTCGCCCAGGCGCCAAGAAACCCCGACTCTATGGTAGTAAGACTTCGTCAATGATCCTCAGATGACAAGATTAGGAGACCAAATCAACCCTTTGTGAAGACTGCTAGTGGAGGAAGAGATTATGGTTCAAATCGCCACTGGCCCCGAATCTCGACTCTTGGCAATGTTGATTGACGGTGAAAATGCCCAACCGTCATTGATCGAGAATGTACTAACCGAAGCCGCCAAACACGGGATAATCACAACACGGCGCATTTACGGAGACTGGACTACTCCTCAGATGGGAGGCTGGAAGGAGTCTTTGAACTCACTCGCAGTCCAACCTGTCCAACAATTCCGTTATACGGTTGGCAAAAACTCCACCGACAGCGCCCTAATTATCGAAGCAATGGATATTCTGCATTCTGGGACAGTCGGTGGATTCTGTATCGTCTCGAGCGACAGCGATTACACCCGCTTGGCTACCCGCATACGGGAGCAAGGCCTTTTCGTCATGGGTGTCGGCCGGTCTAACACACCTAAACCATTCGTGAACGCTTGCGAGGTTTTCGTATACACGGAGAATTTGACCCCAAACAAAACAAATGCAATACCCTCATCGAAGGGAATGCCTCCTGTATGGACCAACACGGTTACACAGGCCATAGATATGGTCGGGGCGGACGACGGTTGGGCGCTTCTTGCAAACGTCGGCTCTGGCCTTCTTAAACTCGATCCAGCATTCGACTCTCGCAGCTATGGCCACAAGCAACTTTCACTCCTGATCAAGTCGGCTCCAGAGGTGTTTGAATTGAGAGAGCGGAAGAGCAAGAATGGTCCCTCCATATTCGACGTAAGAGTGAAATCCTAGTCCGGTGAGCCCGCAAGCCCAGCACCAAATCGTAGACAGTAGCCTTGGACTGAGGACGGCTCACGTACTGAGGAGGCGCCATGAACACGAAAGCCCTGTTCGTCAATGGGATTTTCGGTCATGTATTGGACGAAATATTGGAAACGCATACCTTGACGCCGGGGCGAACTCTTTTCTTACAGCCTTACAGCGGGTCCCCGATTGTGATGCTGAGAAACGATCCTCCGACACCTGAAGCCCCTGTCACGCTTTACGCTTCGACCACTGGCCGCTTATCAACTGTCGCATATACGGCAGACATAGTCGGATGGGAGGATAAAACGTCGCTAACACCGGGAAGACGCAGCGAAATCAATGAAATCGTCTCCACGTACCAACCAGGAGAAGAGTCCCTGTACGATCTTTCTCCGACACCGGGAAAACCAAGTCTAAATTTGCTGCACATCCAAAGGCTGGTAAAATTAACCTCACCCTTCAGCGTCTCCAATCTAATAAAGATCAGCGATGGCCTCCCATTGTCGACGAATCGCCAGCGGGCAGGTGGCTGGTCGGCTGTCCGGCCCTTAACATAGATGTTCATCTCTTGTTGAACGTATTCCACAGACTAACCGGATTCCTCCCTCCAGTCCGTCCGCGGTCTCTAAGACCGAGTGGCCTCATATGATGGACTGCAAGCGTTTCGTGAGGAACGAGTAACCAAGCCAAATGACACCCGAAGAACAAGCAAGAGTCAACGTAGACCGGAAGCTAGCCCAGGTCGGCTGGGCGGTGCAAAACCGCGACTCCATGAACCTTTATGCCCGCACCGGCGTGGCAGTGCGTGAGTTCCCGCTGAAAACCGGCCACGGCACCGCAGATTACCTTCTCTACGTAGACCAAAAGGCTGTGGGCGTGGTTGAGGCCAAGGCTGAGGGTTCCACTCTAACGGGTGTCGAACCCCAATCGGAGAAATACAGCACAGGCCTGCCCGACTCTCTTCCGGCTCCTCGACGGCCTTTGCCGTTTCTTTACGAGAGCACTGGGGTCGAGACCCAGTTCACCAACGGGTTAGACCCGGAACCCCGCAGCCGCTTGGTTTTCTCCTTCCACACACCCGAGCTATTGGCCGAGTGGCTAGACCCGGGCATGAACTTTCCCACTCAACCGGTAACATCCGAAGGGCTCTCCCGGGAAGCTGGCCAAGACTACGTTCCGCTCTATACGCTGCGCCGCCGGTTAAAGGCCATGCCGCCCCTGGAGACCACCGGGCTCTGGACGGTGCAGGCAAGGGCGATCCGCAACCTGGAAACCTCCCTGGCCGACGGCAGGGAACGCGCTCTGATTCAAATGGCCACCGGTAGCGGCAAGACTTTCATGGCCTGCAACCAGGTCTACCGGCTCATCAAGCATGCCGGGGCCAAGCGCGTCCTCTTCCTGGTGGACCGGGCCAACCTGGGACGGCAGACTCTCCGTGAATTCCAGGGCTTCACGATCCCCGATGACGGTAGGAAGTTCACCGAGCTTTACAACGTTCAACTGCTGCAATCGAGGCACATCGACCCGGTAAGCAAGGTCTGCATCGCCACCATCCAGCGAGTCTACTCCATGCTCCAAGGTACAGAGTTGGAACCGGAACTGGAGGAGGTATCCGGTTTCGACTTGTCCATTGTCCAGCGGGAGCCTGCACCGGTGGTATACAACCCGGATATCCCAATCGAGACCTTCGACTTCATCATCACCGACGAGGCCCACCGCTCCATTTACAACCTCTGGCGGCAGGTCTTGGAATACTTCGATAGCTTCCTGATCGGTTTGACCGCCACCCCGTCTAATCAGACCTTCGGGTTCTTTAGACGGAACCTCGTCATGGAATACAGCCATGAGCAGGCCGTGGCAGACGGTGTAAATGTAGATTTCGACATCTACCGCATTCGCACCGAGATCACCGAACAAGGGTCCACGGTTGAGGCAGGGGTCCACGTCGACAGGAGGAATCGCCTGACCCGAAAGAAACGCTGGGAACAACTGGACGAGGACCTGATCTACGCCCCAAACCAACTCGACCGCGACGTTGTCGCCGAGGACCAAATACGCACCATCATGCAGACTTACCGGGACAAGCTCTTCACCGAGATATTCCCCGGCCGCCGGGACGTCCCCAAGACCATCATATTCGCCAAGGACGACAGCCACGCCGATGATATCGTCCGCATCGCGCGGGAGGAATTTGGCAAGGGCAACGACTTCTGTCAGAAGATTACCTACAAGACAACCGGAGTAAGCCCTGAGACCCTGCTCGCCTCCTTCCGGAACAGCTACAACCCGCGCATCGCCGTGACCGTGGACATGATCGCCACCGGCACCGACATCAAGCCGGTGGAGGTGGTCTTTTTCATGCGGAACGTGCGCAGCCGGAGCTTCTTCGAACAGATGAAGGGCCGGGGCGTCCGCGTGGTCACCCCCACGGACTTCAACGCCGTGACCCCCGATGCCGCGAACAAAGACCGGTTCGTCATCGTTGATGCGGTGGGCGTTACCGAGAGCGAATTGTCCGACTCCTACTCCCTGGAGAGACAGCCCACCGTTTCCTTCGACCGGCTGATGGACCTGGTGGGCATGGGCAGCCGGGACCCGGACGTGCTCTCCTCACTGGCCAGCCGGCTTGCCCGGTTGGACCGTCACCTAACTCCCCAGGACCGGCAGGCCATCGAGTCCTCGGCGGGCGGCGTTTCGTTGCATGGTTTAATTTCAGACCTGGTCAGCGCCACCGACCCGGATGCCGCGTTGGAAGGGGCGCAAGAGTCCACCGGGCTGGATGACCCCCCGGAATCGGCAATCGTGGAAGCCCAACAACAACTTCTGGAGAACGCTGCCAAACCCTTCGCCTCTAACCCTGACCTGCGTCTACTTCTTGTGAACATGCGCCGCTCCTACGAGCAGACCATTGACACCACCAGCGCCGACCATGTGATAGAGGCGGGTTTCTCAGATGATCAGGCGGGGACCCTGGTCCAGTCGTTCCGGGAATTCATTGAAGAGAACCGGGACGAAATCACGGCGATGCAGCTTCCGCCCCGCTCCTGGACCACCGGCCAACTCTGGCAGGCTTACCGGCAGTTGGACCAGGGCAAAGTGCGCGGCTCCGGCCAGAGGGTGCTGGCGGACGTAGTGTCCCTGGTCCGGTTCGCCATAGGCGATGCCGGGGAGTTGATGCCCTTCGCCGAAAGTGTGGATGAAAGGTTCAAGGGCTGGCTGGCGATGCAGGAAACCGTGGGTAGGACTTTCACCGGGGAGCAACTCCGGTGGTTGGAAGCCATCAGGGATCACATTGCGGGCAGCGTAAGCATTGAGCTTGACGACTTCCAGTACGCCCCCTTCAACCAGCAGGGCGGCCTGTCCCGGGTGTATGCTCTATTCGGTGACACGTTGCCCGGACTTTTGGAGGAATTGAACCTGGAATTGGTCGCGTAACACATCACACCCTCTCGTTATGCCGAAGGTAAGGGACGCGATCCGCATGGTTGAGAGGGACGGTTGGCGGTTGGTTCGAATCAGAGAGAGCCATAGGCATTACAAGCACCCGGAGAAACCCGGTCTTGTGGCCATAGCGGGAAGACCCGCAGTGGACGTGCCCGCTGGGACCTGGAACAGCAACTTGAAGCAGGCGGGGCTCGACAGAGGAGACTAGCAATGAAATATACGGTAGTAATAGAAGAGGGGCCCACCAGTTTTGGCGCCTACGTTCCAGACCTGCCCGGATGTATAGCCGTCGCCGACACGAAGGAAGAAGTTTCCCAACTCATCCGAGAAGCGATTATCTCCCACCTTGAAGTTCTTGCGGAGGACGGCGTCCCAGCCCCGGAGCCCAAGTCCTCGGCCCAATTGGTCGAGGTTTAGGATGCTAACCCGACGCCGGACAATTCAGGGCGGCCTGGCCTGCCTGTATCCTATATTCGGCGACGCGTTGCCCGGGTCTTCTGGAAGAGTTGAACCTTGAGTTGGTGGTCTAGCCTCCCTGCCACCCGGTCATTTCCATAAAGGCGGTTCTTGATCCACTATTTCTATAGCTCCATAATGGAAGCCTCCTAGAGGGGATGTTTGTATGGTTGCGCCACGCGAGAAGTTCTCCAGCCAGGCTGCGCCGGAATTGCTTTCTGCTTTGCGGGAGATTGCCCGTGATGAGGGGCGTCATTTCCAAGCCGTGCTGGAGGACGCCATGAGTAGCTACATTGAAGCCAGGGCGCAGCAGAAGGTCCGGCCAGAGGTGATGGCCCACTACCGGGCCAGTGTCGAGAGAAACCGGCGGCTCTATAAGCTTCTGGCCCAGTGACCAGCAACTTCCTCACCATCGAGGAAGTCGTCGTCATCCACGACGACCTGATAGCCCAGTTCGGCGGCGCCCCGGGGCTGAGAGATATGAGGGGCCTTGGAGTCGGCGCTGCTGCGCCCCTAAATGGGTTACTACGACGGCCTGATAGAGGAGGCTGCGGCCCTGATGGAGAGCTTGGCCAACAACCATCCCTTCGTTGACGGTAACAAGCGCGTTGCTCTCGCCGTCACCGACACGTTCCTCCGGCGCAACGGGCGGTTCATCGACTGCGACAGCCGGGAAGCCTACGATCAGTTCATGGAAATGTTCGAGACCAACACCTTCCGGTTCGCCGAGCTGAACGCTTGGCTTGAGGAGCGGGTCCAGCCCCTGTTGGAAATTCAATAGTTTGTTTGGATACAACTGTCGACAGAGATGGGAGACAAAATGAACTTGTCTCAGATTTTCCGAGTCTTCTCCAAGAGACACAATCCGTCCGATAAGGTCAGCAAACCCATCACCAAGGAGTTTAGATTCCGAGTCTTGAATCTTCGTATAGATTCGTTCAAGGTCAACACCGAGGGCGAAACCCTTTTGGAAGAACTACACAGCAAGTTTCAGTATCTGCATGGGCGACAATTCCTCTCGAATGTTCCGGGACTACCAAACTACAACAGACAACAAGACGTCATCACATTTCTTGGACAATGCAGAGACGACCATTTCTTAGATTTTGTTGAGCTAATCTTCAAGTCGCGATGCTTTAAGAAGCCGAATGTCGATGACGAATACCTAGTCGATAGCATAAACCAGTTCCTCGCCGAGGATGATCTGCCCTACCATTTGACCGATTTCGTATTCTCTCCCTACCGTTGGATCGCAACGGGGGCCGACCGCGGTTACCGGGCCTCCACATTGGAATCATATCCCCAGATAATCCGACGTGAAAACGAACTCCTTGAGCAGGCCACTATCGAGCCAACCTTGATCCTTCTGGCCCAGCCTGCTTTCAGTCAGGCCAACAAGGAGTTCCTAGAGGCTCTAGCAGATTATCGAAAGGGCGACTACCGGGATAGCGTTGCGAAGTGTGGGAGTTCTTTCGAGAGTGTCATGAAAATAATCTGCGACAAAAAAAGCTGGCCCTACAACCAAAATGACACCGCATCACCCTTGCTCAAGAGTATTCTTCCTCGAACCAACTTGGACCCCTTTTTCGAGCAACCCATGATATTGGTAGCCACTATCAGAAACCGGCTCAGCAGTTCCCATGGCGCAGGCACTCAGCAGCGCTTGGTGCCTGCGCACGTCGCTAATTTCATCATTAATGCAACGGCGTCATCAATCTTGTTACTAGTCGAAGAGACTAAGCCATGAACCCGCAAACAAAGCAAATGCAACGGAGCGCAAATTGCAGGAGTGCTCCCGAGCACGAAGCTAGTTCCATTCCGGATAGCTGGCTTTGGACTAGAGTTGGCGATATATGCGAAACCTACGCCGGTTACGGTTTTCCCAAACATATGCAAGGCAAAAAATGTGGTGACCTACCATTCTATAAAGTGGCTGATATCTCAAACGCATGGCAGCGGAACGAAAAATACTTGATTCAGTCAAACCATCAGCTGACCCTGAAAGAAGCACGGTCAATCAACGCTAACCCCCTCCCCGTGCATACTACGGTCTTTGCCAAGATCGGTGCTGCTATTGCTCCTAATCGTAGGGCCATGCTCTCAACGCCATCCTTAGTCGACAATAACGTCATGGGCGTCTGGCCAATCCAAAATGGCATTGATGCCCATCTGCTGTTTTACTTTACGTGGACTATCGAGTTGGCACATGTCGCGAGAGCAACCACAGTACCATCCGTCCGGAAAGATGATGTCGAAAGTGTCCGAATCCCACTCCCACCCCTCCCGGAACAACACCGCATCGTCGCCGAAATCGAGAAGCAGTTTACCCGGCTGGACGCTTCTGTTGCCGCACTGAAGCGGGCCCAGGCCAACCTGAAACGCTACCGGGCCAGCGTCCTAAAGTCCGCCTGCGAGGGCAAGCTGGTCACCACCGAAGCGGAGTTGGCCCGCGCCGAGGGCCGGGACTACGAACCTGCCGACCGATTCTTGGAGCGCATCCTGGCCCAGCGCCGCGCCCATTGGGAGTCCCAGGAAAACCGCCGGGGCAAGTACAAGGAACCCGCCGAACCTGACACGTCAGAACTGTTGGAGTTGCCTATGGGCTGGGCATGGACAACTGTTGAGCAACTAATGGTCCGAAGCGAATACGGTACGTCCGTTAAATGCAGCTACGAAGCTGAAGGATCGCCTGTACTTAGAATACCTAATATTGTGGCAGGAGAAATTGATCTCCGAGACATCAAGTACTCCACCAAACCAGTCCCGATAGACTCCCAAAGTGCCCTGCAAGTCGGCGATGTCCTCATGTGTAGGACTAATGGCAGCATAACTTTAATCGGCAAGACCGCCGTCGTCGGAGCCGAGTTAGACCCCTACCATGGATTCGCTTCCTACCTGCTGCGGTTTCGCTTCGCGGAGACTCAGATGCTGCCGCAGTGGTTTCACTCGTTCGCGACAAGCCAACATGGTCGAAGTTACATCGAGCAGCACGCCGCATCTTCGGCCGGGCAACACAACGTCAGCTTGACGTTAATACACGGCATGCCAATTCCCTTGCCTCCCCTAACAGAACAACAACACATCGTCTCCGAGGTAGAACGCCGCCTGTCGGTCATCCAGCAGGCCGAAGCCACGGTGGCGGCCAACCTGAAGCGGGCGGAGCGGCTGCGTCAAAGCATCCTCAAGCAGGCGTTTTCCGGACAGTTGGTGCCCCAGGACCCCAACGACGAACCCGCCTCGGTGCTGTTGGAACGCATCCGCGCCGAGCTGGAGGCGGCCCAGGCCGACCAAGCCGCCGCGAACCCCCCCAGACGACCCCGGCGCGGAAAGTCTAATCAACCGGTCGAAACCCAGCTTGCTTTACCGGAGGAAACCGCGTGACAACCGCCGCCACCGTGGGCCAGAAACTCTGGAATTACTGCAACGTGCTCAGAGATGCCGGCCTCTCCTACGGGGACTACCTGGAGCAGTTGACCTACCTCATCTTCCTCAAAATGATGCACGAGCGCAGCCTTCCACCCTATACCATATTGCCCGACTATCAGCCGCCACCCATCCCCGACGGCTACGACTGGCCCAGCCTGATGGCCCGTGCCGCCGATGAATTGGAAACCCATTACCGCCGGACCCTGGAAACCTTGGCCAGACAGCCCGGCACCCTGGGAGTCATTTTCAGCAAGGCCCAGAACAAGATTCAGGAACCGGCCATGCTGGAACGGCTTATCAAGGAACTCATCGACAGCGAAAACTGGCTATCGCTCAGCGCCGACGTCAAGGGCGATGCCTACGAGTCCCTGCTGGAACGCAACGCCCAGGACGTCAAGACCGGCGCCGGTCAGTATTTCACGCCCCGTCCCCTTATCCAGGCAATCGTCGATGTGATGCGTCCCCAACCGGACACCAACATCTGCGACCCGGCCTGCGGGACTGGAGGGTTCCTGTTGGTTGCCCACCAATACATTTGGGAACACAACCGGAATATGGACCAGGGCCAGTTGGCCCACCTGCGAGATGAAGCCCTCCACGGTTGGGAGATTGTCGACAGCGCCGCCAGGCTGGGAGTCATGAACCTGTACCTGCACGGCATTGGCGGGGACGGGACCAACATCGTCGTCGATGACAGTCTGCGCAACCATCCGGGCGTCAACTTTGACATGGTGTTGACCAACCCTCCCTTCGGGCGCAAGTCAAGACGGGATAGAAAGGAGGTAGTCCGCATGCGAATCCATCATGGCCCGGCGGGTACCCAATCTCAGACTTAGCGAGGTCCAAATGCCTGGGAAGAAGTAAAACCAGTCTCTTACGGAAGCGTTCCCGGAAATCGCCAGGGAATGGACGTACGACCTGAATTACCCTGATACCCCAAAGAACTGTTCCCAGTGAGCGGGGAAACCCGCCCACTGGCGGCGCGAGTCCGGCCACACATGGAGGGCCACTATCGCCCAGAGGACCGCCAAGGGCTCTGGCTGTCCCTACTGTTCCGGGAGGCTCTGTCTTCCAGAGAAGTCGCTAGCCGGCCTCGATCCGGAGATGACGCAGTTGTGGGACCACTACGAGAACAGCCTTCTGACTCCCTCCCAAGTCAGCCCGGGGTCCGGCAAACCGGTCCACTGGAAGTGCCGGCGAGGCCATGAGTGGAAGGCGTCGGTCCGGGCCGTGGTGAAGAACCGCGGCTACTGCAGCAAGTGTGATTCATTGGCGGTCCGGTACCGGGACATCGCCTGGCAGTGGGACTACAAGCGGAACCCGGATACCCCGATGGACGTCGCAGGCGCCCCGTCCAAGCTACGGTTCTGCGTCTGCGACAAGGAGCCGAGCCATTCCTGGCGCGCATCCGTTTCGAGCCGCACGAGGCCGCGGACACGATGCCCCTGACCTTCCCCCAAGAGTTATACCACCGTCAATGAGAGGTTCCGGTGCAGATCCTGCTTGAACTCCAGCGGGGTCAGGTATCCCAACGAGCTGTGGGGCCGGTCCCGGTTGTAGTCGGTGCGCCAGTCCTCGATCATCACCCGGGAGTCGGCCAAGTCCTGAAACCAATTCAGGTTCAAGCACTCATCTCGGAATTTGCCATTGAAACTCTCGATGTACCCGTTCTCCGTCGGTTTGCCCGGTGTAATGAAGTGCAGCCTTACCCCGCTGTCCTTGGCCCAGGCGGCCAGGGCTTTGCTGGTGAACTCCGGTCCGCTGTCCAGCACCAACGCTTGGGGTAGTCCGTGGGTCTCCCTGAGTCGGTCCAGCACCCGGACCACCCGCTGACCAGGGATCGATGTGTCCACCTCAATCGCCGGAGACTCCCGGGTGAACTCATCCACGATGGTCAAGGCCCTGATTCTTCTTCCACCTACCGTGCTGTCGTGGACAAAGTCCATCGACCAACGCTGGTTCGGTCCGGTCGGAGCCGCCAAGGGTACCACCCGGCCGGCGCCCCGGCGTCTCCCCTTCCGCCGCCGCGGCAGCTGCAGCCCTTCCTGGGCGTAAATCCGTTCCACCCTCTTGTGATTGACCGCTCCCAACTCCCGCCGTACCAGCGCGGTCAGCCGAGGACTCCCGAACCGGGGCCGGAGTTGGGACAACTCTCGGATCAGACCCCGCACCACCAGTTCATCGGCAGCGCCCTTGCCCTGGTACCGGTAGGTCCCGCGTCCGATGGCCAACTGGACACAGGCCCTCCGCTCGCTGACTCCCACCTGCCTCATCGCGTCCACAGCTTCCTTACTCTGTGGACGCGTCAGTACTTTTTTGACAGGGCCGCCCGTAGACCCAAGATGTCCAGCTCTTTATCGGCCACCAGTTGCTTCAGCCGCCGGTTCTCTTCCTCCAAGGTCCTTAGCCGCTTGGCCTCTGAGACCTCCAGGCCGCCGTACTTGGACTTCCACCGGTAGTAGGTGGCCTCGGAGATGCCATGCTGGCGGCAGAGGTGGCTGACCTGCAGCCCGCTCTCGGCCTCCTTGAGTACTCGGATGATCTGTTCCTCGGTGAATCTCTTGCCCTTCATTTCCAGTCCTCCGTCCTCTTCATTCTACCGGAGAACTCTCATTCCTACTGGTTCAGTTCTAGGGGGAAAGGTCACCCCCAGTGCGCCAACCTGGAAGTGTCCTCGACCAACAATCTCCAGCATTTGTCTCCCGATTTGGCAGCACAATTCGGCGTCCCCGCCAACGGCGCCACGCCCGATCTCTTGGTTGCCACATCGACCAAGAAGGTCTGGTGGGTCTGTCCCCTTGGGCCGGACCACCGCTGGGATGCCTCGACCCTCAACCGGTACTTGAATGGGCACGGCTGCCGGTGCTGCGCAGGCAAGCAAGCTTCGGTGACCAACAGCCTCGCATCACTCTTCCCCGATATAGCCGCCCAATTCGACTCAGATGCCAACGGGCTCGCTCCTGATCAGGTAGTGGCGGGCTCCAATGAGAATTACCAGTGGAGGTGCCCCGTGGCCCGGGACCACGTATGTATCGCTATCCCGAATAACAGAACTGGGAAGGAAAAGGAAGGATGCCCCGCCTGCTCCGGACGGCAATCGTCCGTCACCAACTCCTTGGAGACATTGCATCCTGACCTGGCCAGAGAGATGGACTCCAACCTCAACGGTGGGACCACCGCAAAGGACGTGGTGGCTGGCAGTAACATGTCGGCCACATGGCGATGCTCGGTCAACCCGGAGCACATTTGGGAAGCCACGCCCAATCACAGGACGCCCAAAACAAACCCCACCGGATGTTCGAATTGCCCAGGTCTCAAGGTCCTCCCGGCGAAAAGCTTGGCCGCCGTCCACCCTGACATCGCAGCCAAGTGGGACCCAGAGAGAAACGGAAGTCTGCGTCCTGACCAGTTCGCTCCGACCTCAGACCACCAAGCGTGTTGGATTTGCCCGAACGGTCACCGCTGGAACGCCCGGGTCGATCACCGGATCGGGTATGGAGTGGGCAGCGGACACGCAGGCATGCAACTTGACCGCGAGGTCCGAATCAGAGCCTTATTTAAGCTTCGAGCTCTCCCAATTTTTCGAGATAGACCCGGACGACCTAACTATCGACGTACTTGGAGGAGAAACCCTCAACGTGGACACCAAATTTCAGGGAGAAAGGCTGGTTGTGAAGTTCGACGGCGCCTACTGGCGCCGGGGGTATGAAGAGCGAGACTCCAGGAAGTCCGAGAAGCTCGGCGAGGCGGGCTGGAAGGTGGTCAGGGTAAGGGACCACGAGCTGGGACGAATCTCACCCACAGATGTGCGGGTTGACACCCGGCGCATGTCGCACAAGGAGATCGCCAACCGGACCCTTGAGCGGGTCTACGAACTCCTCAGCCGGGACAAGGCGCAACTCAGAGACTACCCGGCCCAACCCGACCTGGCCAAGCAGGCACAGGCGGCGGCATACATCAAACAGTTCTAGGACAGAAAGCGACAACGGGACCATGGTTCATAGTCAACGATCACTGGCAGTGAGCCTGGCTGTTCGCGGAGACCGATCGGACCGTGGACGGGAATATCCATCCACGTCCCGGCAAAGAGGGGTGAAGGAACCGTGTAATGACCAAAACTAAATCCGCCACTCTCGGACCAAGGTAACCAAATGTCCCCCGGATTTCAGCGGGACGGCGTTTGACCAAACAACAAGAGAAGATGTTGAAACCTAAGCAAGCCCTTCTGGAACTGGCCAGATGGTTGAGGAGTGACTACTAAGCAAATATCTCAAAATAGCGAGGCGGCGTTGACGGCGGTACCAGAGGAGGGTACACACCTATTGAATCAGGTGTAGAAACCAGGCCCAGGTAATTGGCCGGCTTCTTGTCGTAGCGCACCAATATCGCCCGGCACTTGGAGAGCCAGCCCAAGGTGCGTTCCACCACCTACCTTCGGGCGGGGAAGGATTTCTCGCCCCATTGGTCCAGCTTCTCCTCCCCAATGCGCCGGATATGCGGACAGTACTGGTAGGCGGCAACGGTCTCGTGACCTGTGGGATTGTCATACCCTTTGTCCAGGCACAGGTTTTGCGCGCCTTGCGGTCGCGCCACTACTATGCTCTCCAAGGTCGGTCTCAAGAGTTTCGTATCATGGACGTTGGCTCCAGCCACCGCTACGCTCAAGGGTCCGCCTGCTGGGTCGACCAGGACGCTCTTCTCGCTCCCGGCTTTGCCCCGGTCGGTGGGGTTTCGTCCGATGGCGCCCCCCCAAAACGCGCTTTGCCCATTAAGCAATCCGCCGACTGCCATTCCCAGTTCACGCCGCCCAACTCCTGGCATTCTTCGATCAGGACAGCCCAGATGCCCTCCAGCGCCCCACTCCCTACCCAGCGCTGGAAGGTCCGATGGATTGTGCTATCGTCCCCCAACTCCTTGGGTAGGTGTTCCCACTGGCAACCGCTTCGCGTCCGAAAGACGGTCCCTTCCAGCATCTTCCGCTGGTCCACCCGTTTGCGCCCCTTGGACCTGGGCGGGTCCAACTCCAGTATCACCGGTTCGATTCGCTCCCAAAGGTCGTCCGGAACATCCCAAAGAGTAGGTAATGGTTTCCCCTCCAGCGCGATTCACCTCCACCCGCCTTTGGGAATTGTCCTACCGACAACCTCCACACATTAACCACGCTCTGACACCCCAATTTGAGATAGTTACTTAGCAAGTCCCGCGGCGCGTCCCGGCGGACGCCTAGAATCTCAGCCGCCTTGGTGACACTCAGTCCAAGGTCCCTGATTACCTCCGCCCGAATAAAGCTGCCAGGATGGGAGGGAGTCATTCGGAACCAACTTAAACTTAGACTTCCGCAGATTCTGCATACTCTTCGATGATATCGTCTTTCATGTATGCGAGATGGCGCTCCCCACCAAGACTCTGGACCGCATCGTATGAGAGGAACGTGCACTGCTCATATAGGGGACCTCTGTCCAGTAAAGAGAAGACGGGCCTCTTGATCTCGCGTAGGACCCTGTCCCGCTTATCAGTAGGGGCAACGATGTGTAGGCGAATATCCATGTTCGGTTGTAGGGCTAGCAAATCGGCCATTCGTAGCAGACCCGAATAGATGGCGGTCGTGTGCTCGATCTCAAATGCTCGTGCCATCGATCGGTTTTTCAACCACAGTACATCGATCTGCTCTATGGTTCTTAGCGTCGTGTCATCGTAGTTCAAAGGAAGCGATCCAAGAAAATTCTGGTGCATCGCTATGGGCAAACGTTCTAGCACTCTAGCCCGATCGTTCCTAGGCACCCAGATGTAGAATCCCATTTCCGCGCCAATTTGAGCGACTTTCGCTTGCATCTGGATGGACTCTCGAACGTCAATTGCGCGTGGATGGTCCACTTGGGTGGCTTCCACCTCAGTATCATCTTCTCCGTCATCGGGGACTTCGACGTCGACTACCCGATCCAACGTTCGAACGCTGGTCGTACGGGCCAACTGACGCTGGTCCTTCTCAGTGAGTGGGTAACTCTTGGGGTTCGACCTTTGGTTTTCAAGAAACTCCACCAAAAAACGGCCATCGTCTTCATCAAACCTGTTGAGTGAACTTCGAAAGAACCCCGTCCAGTGAGGGGTTCGCCTGTCGTGTTGTCTCGTGATCGTGAGCGCACCCCAAATGTCATCCTCGAATATTGGGACTGCTGTCTCAGACTCAAGTAGTACGAGCGGCTTTACCCCAAAACGAACTATGAATGGGTCCGGCGTATCGAAAATCGCGGAGTCGTCGTAGTAGCAATCGGACTGAGCCTCTAACACGCCGCACCAACGCGATAACCGCGTAAGATAGCACAGAAATATATCCCCCTTTTTCACTCGTTCTTTGGCTAATCGGCCATGCCGTTCCCTGAAGCCCGTCACATTGGCGCCGCTCTCAAGGAAGGCTCGCCAGGTCTCAGGTGTAAATAGATCCAAAAAGTAATCCATGAAACGATCCTCTCTGAACCCGGATCCACTTCCTAGGGAATGAAGTGCTTCGATTAGACTTGTACTCTGTTGACTACAGGCGGATGAGGCTCCGCGATATTGGCCGATTCTAAACGTTTCCCGAAATCGTATCAAGGTGGACCACCTTTCGACCACTAGCTTTTGTCCTTCGACCTAGCCCAACGTCGTGTACTATGATATTTGGAGCGTATTGGCATGAGTTACCCTACTACACACCAGAATCAGCAACTTCTCTCCCACCGAACATACTATAGTCAATCCTTCAATCATCAGGTCAAGACTTGATCTCTCGGAAAACTCCTCCCGGATGATTGTTCCGGAGAATTCCTCGACCAAGATTGCAAACTCAGATCTTTCACCTCCTGGAGCTAACATGAACATCGAAACCATCGCCGTCCATAGCGGCCGCGGCGTCGACCCCGCCACTGGCGCGGTCACGCCCCCAATCCACATGTCCACCACCTTCGAAAGGGACGGCGACGGGTCCTATCCCACCGGTTTTGTCTACGGGCGTGTCGGCAACCCTACCCGCAATCTCCTGGAAGAGTGCGTCCGCGACCTGGAAGGCGGAGCAGCGGCGGCGGCCTTTTCGTCAGGGATGGCCGCCATCATGAGCGTGTTTCAGGCCCTGTCTGCGGGCGACCACATCATCGCGCCCCAGGACATATACCACGGCACGGCCAGGCTGCTAAAGGAACGATTCGCCCGTTGGGGCCTGGATTCTACCTTCGTGGACATGACCGACATCGATCAGATCCACAAAGCGTTGAACCCTTCCACCAGGCTCATCCTGGTGGAAACTCCTTCCAATCCTCTGCTCAAGATCACCGACATCCAAGCTGTGTCGGAGTTGGCCCACGGGCACGGTATCGCCTGCGTGTGCGACAACACCTGGGCCAGCCCCGTGTTGCAACGCTGCCTCGACCTGGGAGCTGATTTGGCGCTCCACTCAACGACCAAGTACCTAGGAGGACATGGAGACGTAACCGGCGGCATTGTGGTGGGCGCGCGCGAGGACGGCCTATTCGGAGAGGTCCGCAACATACAGCTCGACGGAGGCGCGGTCCCATCCCCCTTCGACTGCTGGCTGCTCCTCCGGGGCATCCGCACCCTGCCATACCGGATGCGGGCCCACTCGGAGAACGCCGCCAGGGTTGCCGCGTTCCTCGACGGCCACCCCAAGGTTGAAGAAGTTTTCTTTCCAGGACTGGAGGGGCACCCCGGCCACAACATCGCCCGCAGTCAGATGTCCCTATTCGGCGGGATGCTCTCTTTTCGTGTCAGCGGCGGAGCGGAAGAGGCGTTCGCGGTAACCTCAAGGGTCTCCCTGTTCACCCGGGCAACCAGCCTGGGCAGCTACGAAAGCTCAATCGAACACCGAGCTTCAATCGAAGGTCCGGGAAGTCAGACGCCCAACGATCTACTCAGGGTTTCCGTAGGGCTGGAGAACCCGGACGACCTCATAGCGGACTTGGAACAAGCGTTGACCGGAGGCGGCTAACGGGCTACCGCCCAGGCGGTGTGGAAGCCCTGGAATCGCCTAACGCTTCAGGAAATCCACTATCAGCGGGTTGATTTCCTCCGGCTTTTCCTGGTGCATGAAGTGGCCTGTGCCAGGGATGATCACTTTCTCCAGCCCGCCGGTGAAATACCGGTCCATGTTCTCGCTTTCAAAACCGTCCAGTCTTTTGGGGCGGTCCCGCGTTCCGTGTAGCGCCAGCGTGGGCACGGTTACGGGACCGGCGGCGACCCGGTCCTCGTCTTCTTTCGCCGACGGGTCCTGAAGCTCCGGACGGTACCTGGCCCGGTAGTAGCTAAGGGCAGCCTGCACGACTCCCGGCTTGCGGAACGTCTCACGAATGCTCTCCAGGGCATACGCCGGGATATCCCACTCCGGCGAAGCGTCCCGCCACCAGTCCTCGACGAAAGCGTAATCGTTGTGCGCGACCACCTCTTCGGCGAATGGCATCTGGAAGAAGTAGCCGTGCCAAGTCCCTCTCAGGTGCAGGTAGGTCCTCTGCAGTTCCCGATCGGCCCGCCCCGAGGCGATGGTCACCAGCTTGTTCACCTTCTCAGGAGCCAATACCGTCGCGCCGGTAACCGCCCCGGCTCCCCAGTCGTTGCCGATCAGGTACCCGTTCTCCGCGCCCAGGGCGTCGATGATGCCCAACACGTCCCTGCACATGAGAACCGCCTGGTACTTGCCGTCCTTCGGCGCCTGGGTAGGAGCGTACCCCCTCATAAACGGAGCGACCGCGCGAAAGCCCGCTTCGGCCAAATCGGGCAGAAGGTGCCGGAACGAAAAGGCATGGTCTGGAAACCCGTGAAAGCATAGGGCCAGCGGCCCTTCGCCCATCTCCAGATAATGGAAATCGATGCCGTTGGCATGTACTGTTCCGGTGCTGAAATCCGCCATCGTTCCTCCCGGACTATTGGTCCGCAATTGGTGACTAGAACTCTCTCATGCGGGGAAGCACTTCCCGGCCAAAGAGTTCAATTTCCTTCTTTACATAATCATGACCGATCCCCGGCTGTTGGAATGCCAGGTCAACTACCCCCACGCCCGCCTCGTCATGGAAAGCCTTCAGCTTCTCAACCACGGTGTCAGGGCTCCCCACGAAGCCAACCATACCCCGAAGGCTGCGGCCCGCGGTAGCTCCCGCCCCGCCAGCGAAAACCCTGCTCCCATCGAAAGCCTCTCCACTCCTCGCTGACTGCACCGCCCGCGTTAATGTCGGACCGACCGCGACGCCGCGTTGCACTCCTCGGGAGTCCAGGTCGTCCATGAACGATTCCGCTTCCCTGTCTGTCTCGCCTAGGCAGATGCCTCCCCGGTACACGATCTGGTCGGGACCCGGCTCCCATCCGGCCTCATGGCATAGCTGGGTGAATTTGGCGGCAACTTTGGCCGTATCCTCGACGGAATCGTAGGAGACGCCCAGGCCCAGCCTGTTGTTGGCGGCATATCTGAGCGCGTCCTCGCTTCTGGTGGCCACGATCACCGGAGGGAGCGGTTGCTGCACCGGTCTGGGCCAAACCGACACGGTGCGGTAGCGATAGTAGCGGCCTTCCCAGGAAAAGGGCTGTGGTTCGGTGAGGGCCTTAATCACCAGGTCCATCCCCTCGGTAAGCCTGTCCCGCCCCTCCGCCGGGTTAAGGTCGTATACTTGGTCTTCGCTGAGAATCCCGCGCATGAACGCTACGACCAGCCGTCCGCCGGTCAGATTGTCCAGCATACCGACTTCCTCGGCGGCGCGGACAGGGTTGATGATCGGAAGCAATTGGCCCAGCAGGGCGATCTTGACCCGGCGGCACCGCTGGGCCACGGCCGCGGCCATCACAGCCGGATTCGGCGTCATGCGGTTGCCCGAATAGTGGTGCTCGGAGAGGCTCACCCAGTCGAAGCCCACATCTTCGGCCAACTCCGCCTCGGCCATGCCTTCGTCATAGCTGCGCATCGCTATTCCGGTGTCCTGAAACGCCGAGGGCACCGGCCAGTCAGGGGGGAACTCATGCCGGTCCGCGTACCCCATACATGCGAAGTATGACGCCTTCATATAAGTTCTCTCCGAAAGCCTCTACAGCCTCTACCACCATGCGCCGGGCTCTCGCCCAGCCGCCAATGTTGGCAAGATGTTAGGCGACGGCCCCGTGGGTGTCAACGGGACGCTGGGAAGTTTCCATCTTTCGCCTGCAAGGCGCCGTGGGATAACTGTTCAGACTCGAGGAGGCGGATTGGCTTAATCCCACATCGGGCATCTCCATGTTGATTCTCGAACGATGTCCCTGAGCCGCAACCCGTCATTCCCGCGAAGGGAGACCTTTGAATAATCCCCTCTCCCTCCGGGAGAGGGTTAGGGTGAGGGCGTCCTCCGTATCTGGGCGCACTCTGGATTCTCGCTTTCGTGGGAGTCGCGGAAGGTTACGCAAAGGTCTCCGCAGGCGGGAATCCAGAAATGCCAATGATAGTGACCGTTGCTGGTTGTAAAGGTTTCTGGATTCCGGGTCAAGCCCGGAATGACGGGCTGGGAATAGGAAGGACACATCAAGTCTGAACAGTTGCGCAGTGGGGACCGCTCTTGACACATCCGGAATGCCATCCCATATTCATACGGCGTTAACCCGTGTCGAGCGCTATTCAGGAGGACGAGCGATGCCGGAACTCTACCGTGCTGACCACGTTGGCAGCCTGCTCCGGCCACCGGAGCTAAAGGAGGCCCGCGCCGCCTTCCAGCAAGGAAAGATAGACCGGGAGCAGTTGAGGGAAGTCGAAGACCAGGCCATCATCGGGACCTTTCATCGTCAGGGCGGAGCCAACGTGGACATCTTCTCCGACGGAGAGTTCCGGCGCACCGGGTTCCAGAACGACCTGATCGAGTCCGTGGATGGGTATGTCGAGACCGATCAGCCCGCCGTCGTCCGGGTCTGGCAGGGTCCGGGAGGCGAACCTCACGAGCAGGGGACCAGGCAGGTTGTGGGAGGCAAGCTGAGACAGATTAAGCGGTTGACGGAGCATCAATCGGCTTTCTTGCGCCAGCACGTGCCGGGCCGGTACAAGATAACCGTTCCCAGCCCCAGCCAGTTTCCGGCCATCAGCTACCAACCGGGTCTGACAGACCAGTTCTACTCCACCCGTTCCGACCTTCTGTGGGAAATCGCGGGGATAATCAAGGCGGAGATAAATGCCCTCGTGGAAGAGGGTGTTCCCTACATCCAGATCGACGCGCCCAGGTACAGCTACTACGTGGATCCCCGGTGGCGTCAACACCTCACAGATCTGGGAGAAGACCCCGACAAGATGTTCGACGAGGCGCTGGCCGCCGACAACATGTGCGTGGAAGAGGCCAGGGGTAAAGGTTCCACCATCGCCATCCACATCTGCCGAGGCAACAACGAAAGCAAGTGGTACGCCGAGGGAGGCTACGACCCCATCGCGGAGAAGTTGTTCGGCTCCCTTAACGTCGATCGGTTCCTGCTGGAGTACGACACCGGCCGCGCCGGCACCTTTGAGCCGCTGCGGTTCGCCCCCAGGGGAAAGTCCGTCGTCCTCGGCTTGGTCAGCAGCAAGGACTCCAGGCTTGAGCCCCAGGAGCGGCTTTTGGACCGGCTGGATGAGGCGTGCAAGTACATCCCCGAAGATTACCTGGCGTTAAGCCCACAGTGCGGGTTTGCGTCCACCGCGGCGGGCAACCTTCTCACTGAAGAGCAGCAGTGGCGCAAGATCGAATTGGTGGTGGAAACAGCGCGGGAAATGTGGGGCTGGTAGCCCGCCGTCCTACAAGCGGCAGAACGCCCCGCCGCCCACGCAGATTGACTCGCCCGTGGTGAACGACGAATCGTCCGAGGCGAGAAATGTCACGGCCGCCGCCACTTCCTCCGGCGTACCGGGGCGGTTTAGCGGGATGGGCGTGAGACTCGCGGAGGCCACCGGCGTAGGCTCTCTCCCGCCGGACGGTGGTGTCTCGCCGGGAATCCGAGTTACGAGAGTGTCACCTTCCGCGCGCGTACTCGAATGGGGCACCACCAGGTTGATCCGCACGTTGTAGGGCGCAAGTTCCAGGGCCAGGCTGGTCGTAATTGCTCATATCCCGCCCTTGGCGGCCGCGTATCCCAACCGGCCCATTCCCCGCACTGCGTGGGAGCCGAAGTTGACGATAGACCCCGACTGCTGCTCGATCATGATCGGAGCAACCGCCCAGCAACACCAGAGGCACGTAAACAGGTTGTTCTGTATGTTCCCCACCAGGTCCTCCGGGGTCTTTTCCCAGCCCATCTCACCGCTGCCTGGCAGCCGGAACGCCCCGCCCACGTTGTTCACCAGTATGTCGATCCGGCCGAATCGTTCCCTGGCCGTTTCCATCAACGACGTGGCAACCTCGTGGCTGGATATATCTCCTATGAAAGTTTCGGCCTGGCCGCCATAGGCCCTTAGCTCATCGCGCACCCTCTCCGCTCCGGGCTGGTGCCGGTCCACGATCATCACCGACCCCCCTTCTTCGACGAATTGCCTGGCCGTGGCCCGCCCGTGACCCTGTCCCGATCCCGTGACCACCGCGATCTTCCCCTGGAGCCGCTTGCCTCCCGCCGCGCGTGGGTCTAGTACGGTCTGCCCTTGTGTCATGGCGGTTTCCCTCCGTTTATCTAATGCCCGGCCGGGGACGAAAGAAAGGGCGGACACGAAGCCCGCCCCTTGTCACTTTTTGTCACTCTGAAGAATCCGGGGGTTAGTTGGGAGTCCAGGCCAGGGCGCGGACCTCGGTGAACTCCTTCTTGATCTTTTCCCAGTTATCGCCGCCGTCCGGGCTGCGGTACAGTTCTCCGTACACACTGTTGGCCAACACCAGGTCGGGGTCGGCGGGATGCGTCGCGAAGTTCCACACCGGCGAGTTGGGCTCCACCGGCAAGGGCCGAGTGTCCCATGTCTGGCCGCCGTCAGATGAACGCTGGATGGTGCCGGTGTTGCCGATGGCGGCGTCGCCGTTGGCCGCGAATAGCACGCGGGGATCGTCCGCCTTAACCGCAACCCAACGGCAGTAGGGCATCGGGAAGCTCGAAGTCACCGCCAGCGACTGGAAGGTCTCCGCGTCGTCCTGGCTGGCGAAGATTTCCCGGGGCGTGCTCACCAGGACCGTCTTCTGCTCGCCGACACTGAACGCCATGCCGTGAATGTCCGGGTTGGTGATCCCGGAATCCACGTGCGCCCAGGTGTCTCCGCCGTCACGGCTGCGGTATACGCCGTCGATCTCCACGCCCGCCAAAACCGTGCCTCGGTCCACCGGGTCCACCAACAAGGCCGTTACCCGGGGCGAACCGATGGCGCACTCCTGAGCGATGTCCGCTGATAGCTTCTCCCAGCTCTTGCCACCATCGGTGGACCTGAACAGGAACGGGGGACTCGTGCCCACGAAGATGGTCTTCGAGTCGCCGGGGTCGATGGCGATGGACCAGATGTTGAGCCCTTCCATGGGAGAGTCCAACTTGGCCCAACTGCTCCCGGCGTCCTCGGTCCGGTAGACCCCGTTGTTCGAGCCCGCGTATACCACGTTGGGACTTTGGGGGTCCACAGCCAACGCCCTGATCTGGGACTCCCCGGGGATGGGGCTGCCAATCCGGCTCCAATTGTCTCCTGAATCGGGACTGTGAAATAGTCCGGCGCCGGTGGTCCCCACGAGAATGCTGTAACTTCCTGCCATCACCGTAGCCTCCCTGTTTGGATTTTGTACCCTGTTGCCCACGTGGACCAGGCTTTTTGCGGCTTCAAGTCCTGGGAGTTACACGCAATATACACCAGACCGCTGGACGCATGTCAATATCGGTTTTCCTGGCCCATATTAGACGAATCACGTCATAATATATAGGCGAATTGCCGATAACTATCAGGACTATTGACCTTGGGTGGCCGTTACTCTACTGTTGAGTCCACATAGGCTGTTGGCGGCGGACTCCCTGACAAAGCCACGTCGGGAGCGCTCCACCCGGGCGTGAATGAGGTGAACCAATGGACTTCGGAATTAACTGCGACTTTACGATGGGACGCGCAGAGTCCCACCAGATGGCCTTCAAGGAGGCCATGGAAGAAGTGGACTTGGCGGAAGAACTTGGTCTGGACACCGTTTGGCTGGGCGAAGCCCATTTCGCTCCGGGACGCTCGGTCCTGGCCGCGCCAATCGTCGTCGCCAGTTCCATCGCAACCCGCACCAAGCGGCTCAGGGTCGGAATGGCCGTCCAGGTGCTGCCGCTGATCCATCCCCTGCGGCTCGCCGAGGAGGCTGCAACGGTCGACCAGATCAGCGAGGGCCGGTTCGAGTTCGGCGTCGGGCGCAGCGGCAACGTCCGCGCATACGACATCATGGGCATCGACTACGGCGAGAGTAAGGAGCGGTTCCAGGAAGCCCTTGACATAATCCTTCATGCCTGGTCAGGGGAAACCTTCTCCTACGAAGGTAAGTACAACACCATCACCAACGCCACCCTGTCTCCCCAGCCATACCAGAAGCCCCATCCGAAAATACGCATCGCGGCCAGTAGCGAGGACTCCTTTGGCCGCATTGGGCGGTTGGGTCAACCCATCTTTCTGGGCCTCCGTGCGATGGACGTGGAGGACCTGAAGACCAACCTGCAAGACTATAAGGAAGAATGGAAAGCGGCTGGACATCCAGGTGACGGCGGAGACATCAACGTCCGCTTTCCAATGTACATCGCTCCCAGCGAGTCGGAGGCCATCGAAGAGCCCAAGGAAAGCATCGAGGCCTTCTTCAAGCGCCAAAGGGAGCTTTTCGAATACTCCTATGGCCGTGAGGGCACCGAGAATACGGGCCGGCGGCAGGAGCGGTACGAAAGGCTTGCCAACGCTACCTACGAGGACCTGCTCGAGACCCGGGTGGTTTTCGGGAGCCCGGACCAGGTAATCGACCGGCTGAACCAGTTCAAAGAGATGTTGGGAGTCACCGGTATTACAGCGGAACTGAATCCCGGGGGGTTCCTTCCCAAAGAAGCGGTGCAGCGCAGCCTGAAGCTCCTGACGCAAGAGGTTATGCCCGCGTTCAAATAACGGGCCTCTAAAGGCCAACGGCGGAACAGCCATCGGCGCAGTCTTCCCGTCGAGGTGAAGAGCGATGCCAGCACGTACTGGACAGGAATACATCAATGGGTTGCGGGACCGTCCCCGCGAAGTGTGGATCGACGGTGAACGGGTAAAAGACGTCACCACCCACCCAGCCCTTCGCGGCGGCGTTAAGTCGGTGGCCGCCCTCTATGACATGCAGCACGATCCGGACCTGCGCGAAGAGATGACCTTCGCCTCTCCGTCCACCGGCGATCCGGTCGGTCTCTCCTACCTGATCCCCCAGACCGTGGAAGACCTGGAACGCCGCCGGAATATGATGACTCATTGGGCCTGGGCGAGTTGCGGCATGATGGGCCGCTCACCCGACTTCCTTAACGTGATCTTCTCAGCATGGGCGGGATCCGCCGGTTACTTCGCCCAGGACCGGCCGGAATTCGAGCGGAACATCATCAACTATCACGAGTTCCTCCGCGAGAACGACCTGGCCTTGACCCACGCATTGGTCAACCTGCAGCGTCGGCGCACTCCCAATCCCGCCGATACCCTGAGCGAAGATGTTGCTCTGACCGTGATCAAGGAGACGGATTCCGGGATAGTTGTCAGGGGCAGCCGGGTATTGGCCACCCTGGGCCCCATTTCAGACGAGATCGCCATCTATCCCGTGGCCGCTCACAGGCTGGCCGACGCCGACCGGCGACAGTCCTTCTCTTTTTCCATCCCCTGCGACACTCAGGGCGTGAAATTCCTGTGCCGCGAGAGCTTGGATCTGGGGCGCTCCCATTTCAACCATCCGCTGGGGTCCCGCTTCGAGGAGATGGACTCGGTGGTGTTTTTTGACGATGTGTTCGTCCCGTGGGAGCGGGTGTTCTTGCTGGGCAACGTGGAGCTTTGCAATGGTTACGCCGCGGGCACCCAGTCCGACGCCCACACCGGCCACCAGGTCTTGACCCGCTGCGTGGCCAAGGCTGAGTTCATGCTTGGGCTGGCTGACTTGATCGTCGATACCCTGGGTTCGGGCACCATTGCCCACGTTCAGGAGCAGGTCGCCGAGCTGATCACGCAGCGGGACATGCTCAAGTCCTGCCTCAGAGCTTCAGAGGCCGACGCCGCCATCAACCAATGGGGAGTCATGTGTCCTCACGTCCCCTCCATGCGGGCCGGCCGCACCCTTTTCGGCCGCTCCGTCTATCCCAGAATGGTGGAGATCATCCAGATGCTCGGCACCAGCAGCCTGATGGCCCTGCCTGCCGAGGCCGACTTCGACACCCCAATCGCCGAAGATGTGAACCAATACCTGGCAACCGACACAAGCTCGGCCCGCGACCGCGCCAGGCTGTTTCACCTGGCATGGGACGCGTCCTGCAGCGCGTTCAGTGGCAGGCAGGTGCTCTACGAGCGGATGTTCGGCGGCAACCCGGTTCGCAACTCTATTACGCTGTACACCAACTACGACAAGGAACCCTTCAAGCAGAGAGTCCGGGATTTCCTGGACCTCGAAGACTAGAGACAATCCAAAACAATCCTCGGAGGTATAGGAAATGGGTTACACACCGAAGCACCTGGGTCACGTGGTCATGCGGGTACGGGACATGGACCGTTCCTTGGACTTCTACACCAGGGTCATGGGGCTCACCATCATGGAGCGTACCTCCGGCGGCACCGTCTTCATGTCCGCCAACACCGAGAAGTCCCACGAACTGGCCATCCGCGCCATCGGCATGGAAGCCGAAGGCCCCGACCATTCCAAGATCGGTCAGGCGCACATGGCCTGGCAAATGGAGTCGCTCGAAGACCTCCAAGAGCTGTACAACCGGCTCAAGGATAACGACGTCCGCATCCAGCGTATCGGCGACCACGGACTGTCCCTGGGCGTCTACCTGCTGGACCCGGACGACAACGAGATCGAAGTTTATTACGAGCTTCCCTCCGCCCAGTGGGACCGGAAAGAGGGCAAGGGCCTCTTCGAAGGCAATTTCCCCGGCAAGCTGGAAGAGCCCGCTGGCGTAGCCGACGATTAGGTCCCGGCTCCGCTCTTAATCAATCTCCGAAGGTCCAAACGGGTCCTCCCTTCCATATCAGGTCAAGGAGGACCCGCATCGATAGTATCGCGCAAGACCTGGCTTCCACGGGCTGGAGAGCGCATGTTTTCCGCCTCGGCGGCTGTGGTTCGCGCCCGTTACCCCTGCGGCTCTCCCCTAAAAGCCTTGGGATTCTTGTATTTGCGAGGAATAGTTGAAAGCGATCAGACTCCATATCACAGATGATGGCGAGGAACTGCGGATGGAGGATGTGCCCCAACCCACTCCCGCCGCCGGTGAACTACTGATAAAGACCGATGCAATCGGCATTAACCGCGCAGACCTTAACCGAAGAAGGACCGTTCCCGAGGGAGAACAGGAGCCGCCCAGAATCCCAGGTCTGGACGTGGCCGGTGTGGTGGAATCTGTCGGTACAGGCGTGTCGGGTTGGGAACCCGGAGACCAGGTCATGGCCCTGGTGCGTGGGGCCTACGCCGAATACTGCACGGCCGAATCCGCCCTGGCTTACCGCCAACCCCAGGGGATGTCGACTACCGATGCCTCCTCCCTCCCGTGTGTATTCTTCACCGCCTGGTACGCCTTCCAGATGGCGGGGTTGCAGGCAGGAGAGACGGCCTTGATTCACGCCGCCGGAAGCGGAGTCGGCATGGCGGGAATCCAAATCGCCGACGCCATGGGGGCGCGGGTCCTCACCAGCGCCGGTTCCGACGAGCGCGTAAGCAGAGGTTTGGAGTTGGGCGCGCAGGCAGGGGTCAACTATTCCACCCAGGACGTTACCGCGGAATTGCTCCGTCTCACGGACGGCCGCGGGGTGGACATGGCACTCGATACCGTGGGCGGCGGGATTTTCGACTCGACACTCGCCGCATTGGCCGAAGGCGGTAGAGTCGTGACCGTGGGCGGCCATACCGGCCCCAGGTCCGAGTATCAGGAACGCGCCCTGCAAGCCAATGGCCAGTGGGTTCGCGCGATGGGCGTGTTCAACGAGGCTCAAGAAGATGCGGACCAGCTCGGTTGGTCCCAGATGAAGTCCTGGTTTGAGGCGGGAAAGCTCCGCACCATTGTGCAGGAAGTGTTCCCCTGGACCGAGTCCCAGCGGGTCCAGGAGCTTCTGGCCAGCCGTGGCGTGTTTGGCAAGCTGGTCATGGAAGTCAACTGACCTGTCCACCGGCGCGGCGATTGGCCAACTCCACTCGCGTTCCGGTGCATGGAGGACCAATGGATTTCGGACTGTTCTTAGAGTTTACCGCTCCGGAAGGCACTCCGGACCAGGAGACTTTCACCGAAGGGTTCTCCTTGGTCGACGCGGCAGAGTCAATGGGCGTCGACTCGGTCTGGTTGGCGGAGTACCACTTCCCCACCTTTAGCGTCCTATCCGCGCCGATTACCGTCGCGACCGCCGTGGCGGCGCGCACTCGGCGAGTGCGGATCGGCTTCGCGGTCGTGCTGTTGCCCTTGAGCAACCCCATCAAGGTTGCCGAGGAAGTAGCGACCTTGGACCACATCAGCCAAGGCAGGCTGGAGTTCGGAATCGGCCGCGGCACATTCCCCGACCATCATGACGCGTTCAACTCGCCCTTTCCCGAAAGCAGGTTTGAGGAATACCTGGAGATCATCCGACAGGCCTGGACCACGGACCAGTTCTCATTCGAGGGCGATCACTACACCTGCAACGAGTTGAAGGTCCGCCCAAAGCCCCTGCAGAGCCCGCATCCACCCATCAGGATCGGAGTTACGTCCGAGGAGACCTTCCCCATCATCGGGGGCATGGGATACCCTATCTTCATCAATCCCTCCAGGGTCTTCTCCCTGGACGAGCTTGCCCCCTGCATTCAAGCCTACAGACAAGCATGGAAGGAAGCTGGGCACCCTGGAAATGGTGAAGTGGGCCTGCGGATACCCATCTACGTTGCCGACACCGCCCAGCGGGCCTACGACGAACCAATGGAAAGCACGGTGACTTCCATGCAGGGCCTCAGCACAAGAGTCGCCGGCAGCGCCGACCGGGAAGGCACCACCGGAAACTGGCGTGCCCAGGCGGAGCGCATCGGCGGCATGACCTACGACGACTGGCTCCGTGACAAGGTCGTCTTCGGTACCCCGGAAGCGGTAGTCGACCGGCTTAGCCAGTTGATCGAAAACCTGGGACTGTCTCAGATAGTCTATGAGATTAACTTCGGCCGCAGGATACCCAAAGAGCTACAGTTGAATTGCCTGAAGTTGATTAACGAAAGGGTCGTCCCTAAGCTGCGTTAGAGGGCTGCAATGGGCCTCCCTATCCCTGCAACGCGTATATCCTCCCACTCATAACCTCCTACCGAAAATTCCCAACTGAAAATCCTGAAAGGAAAGGAAGATCGAATGTACAACCACGCCCAGGTGGATAGCGTCGCCGAGGCCTACCTCGAGCTGTTGGCAGCCCGCGGAATCGACTATTTCTTCGGCAACGGCGGCACCGACTTCGCGCCCATCATCGAAGCCTATGCCAAGCGGTTGAGCCAGGAACAAACGTTGCCCCGTCCCATCCCGGTCCCCCACGAGGTCACCGCCGTTAGCATGGCCCATGGCTACACCATGATTACCGGCAAGCCTCAGGTCGTCATGGTGCATACCGTGCCAGGCACGGCTAACGCCATCGGCGGCATCGTGAACGCCGCCAGGGCCAACGTACCCATGCTCTTCAGCGCTGGACGCACACCCCTCACCGAGGGAGAGGCGCGGGGCTCACGGGACGGGAGTATTCACTGGGCCCAGGAGTCCTTCGACCAGGCGGCGATGGTCCGGGAATGGGTTAAGTGGGACTACGAACTTCGCCACGGGGCAGACCTGGAAGGAGTCGTTGACCGGGCCTTCGCCATTGCCGAGTCCACGCCTCCCGGTCCTGTATACCTCACCTTGCCCAGGGAAATCCTGGCTGAAGAGGTCCCGGGAATCGACTACCAAACGGATTCCCGTCAACAACACCCAGGCGACCGCCTTCCTTCGCCGGAATTCATTGCCCGGGCAGCGCGATTACTGGCGGGGGCCCAACGTCCGTTGTTGGTCACCCGAGGGGCGGGGAAAGACCCCGAGGCTGTCGCTCCTCTGATTGAACTGGCCGAAGTACTCGGTATGCCCGTGTTTGAGTCCGGCGCGTTGTACGCCAACTTCCCCAAAGACCATCCGCTATATGCCGGAGCCGACATCGGGACAGCCTTGGGCGATTCCGATGTCGTGGTGGTGTTGGAAGCGGACGTGCCCTGGACTCCTAAACGGCACGCCCCGGCCCCGGGTGCGACGGTGATCGGGATTGGGGAAGACCCCCTCTTTTCCGTCTATCCGGTCAGAGGGTTCCAGGTCGACTTGAACCTCTCCGGCAATCCAAAGTTGATACTCCAGGCTCTGGTCAAGTCGGTCAAAGAGGCCGCGCCGGACGCCTCGGCTGCCACGGCCAGGACCAATGAATGGGCCGAGCGGTCCATAAAACGCCGCGACGCTGCGCGGCTGCGTGCCAAGGACGCGAGCGACCAACGCCCAATCAACAAATCCTGGTTCACCAAGTGCCTCTCCGACGTCCTGGACGACGACACCATCGTGCTGAACGAGCTTGGGATAGACGCGGTCCAGATTGACATAACCCGCCCCGCAAGCTTCTTCAGCGTCCCGGCTTCCGGCGGGCTGGGCTGGGCCGTCGGAGCGTCTTTGGGGGCCAAACTTGCCGCCCCTGATAAGACCGTAATCTGCTGCGTTGGGGACGGCTCGTACATCTTCGGCTCCGGTACCTCCGGGCACATCGTGGCCGAGGCCCAGAGCTTGCCGGTCCTTACCATTCTGTGGAACAACGGCATCTGGAACGCCGTTCAAAGCGCCACCAGAAACACCTATCCCGATGGGAACGCGGTCCAGACCAACAACTTCCCCGTAAGCACACTCTCACAGTCCTTCCAGTACGAGCTTATTTGCCAGGCGGCGGGCGGCTACAGCGAACGGGTCGAAGACCCTGCGGACGTCCCCGCGGCCTTGCAGCGGGGCCTGAAGGCTGTGCGCGAGGATAAACGCCAGGCCCTGCTAAACGTCATAGGCCAGTAGCTCGTCCCTTATCCGCAAGACCGGCCTCCCGGAATCTTGCTGACATCATGGGTTGTGACCCACTCCATCAGATGGGTTGCAACCCCTCTCCAACCGCCGCCCCTCCGCCATCCTCCCACCCGATTGCTCCTCAATCATCCAGTAGCTCACGCCTCTCAGGGCCGGTGACCCCATGCAATTGATTAAATTGGTATAAAATTTGCACCAAAACCTCTTGCTTAACCCGGATGTTCGTTGCTATAAACCACATTACATAACTGAAACAGCGACCGGATTGACCGGCGCATCGGACGCTCCCTTTGACAGACTCCTTGAATGAAGGCAGCAAGCCGGATGGGGACCATCTCATGCTCAAAAGCGAGCTAGTACAAGTCTCGGGCCGTGGCGCCAATGTCGAGTTTCTTATCGACGACGGAGCCGCCTTCGACGAGATCACCCGCGGACTGCGGGATTACCTGGCGGAGCACGCAAACCTTTGGTCCGGCGGAAGCATCACGGTCAACGTAGGGAGGCGCATCGTCTCTCAAGACCAGCTAGCCGAGCTTAAGGAGATCTTTGAACGGCAGTCAGGCTTAAAGGTGGCCCGGTTCTCCTGCCTGCCTGAGAGCCTAAGCTCCCAAGGCGGCGACACGGTTGGTCTGATCCCACCTGATTCCGTCCCGGCCTCAACCGGGGTTTCTGGGCCTATCTCTCCCCGGCGCGAGGCGGCTGCGGCAGGACAAAGTCCCGCAGAGCCAACCCGTACTCTTAACGCCTCCCACGTCGACCGGAGCCGCGCACAAGGAACAGTCGCGGCAAGCGTTCGATGGGACACCGCGCTGCTGGTCAAGGCAACGTGCAGGTCGGGAGAGAGCATCCGCCATGATGGAGACGTGGTCGTCTTGGGCGACGTCAACCCGGGCGCGGAGATAATCGCCGAGGGCGACATCGTGGTATTCGGACAACTTCGCGGGTTCGCCCATGCGGGTTCGAAGGGCAACACCAGGTCGGCCATCGTGGCCCTGAACCTGGACTCGCCGCGTATCCAGATTGGACCTCACGCCGGCACGTCAGCGCAAGCGGGTCAGCGGCGCAAGGGACCGGCAACCGGGCCCATGATCGCTTACGTCCGGCGCAAGGGCATTCACTTGGCCCCGTTCGTGGGCCGGTTCGCAAACTATGGTAGAGGGGAACCGTATGACGGGTAGGACTATCGTAATCACCTCGGGCAAGGGCGGAGTCGGTAAGACCACGGCCACAGCCAACATCGGCTCCGCGTTGGCAATGCGCGGCAATAAGGTCGTGGTTATCGACACTGATATCGGGCTGCGGAACCTGGACGTTATCATGGGGTTGGAGAACCGGATCGTCTACGATCTGGTCAACGTTCTGGAGGGCAAGTGCGAACCGCACAAGGCCATGATCCGCGATAAGCACGGCTCCGAGCTTTACCTGATCCCGGCAGCCCAGACCAGGGACAAGGACTGCATCAACCCGGAACAATTGCGGGAACTTTGCGCCAAGCTGGAGACCGAGTTCGACTACGTGTTGATGGACTGTCCAGCGGGCATCGAACAGGGATTCAAGAACGCCGTCGGCGCGGCCACCGAGGCTATCCTAGTCACCACTCCAGAGGTCTCGGCCATCCGTGACGCGGACCGCGTAATCGGGCTCCTGGAGGCCTCGGAAGTCCACCGGCCTCGTCTGATCATCAATCGGATCCACCCCGACATGGTCAAGCAAGGAAACATGATGGACAAGGACGACATCGTGGAATTGCTCGCGGTTGACGTGCTGGGACTGGTGCCCGCCGACGACAGGACTATCACCGCAGCCAACCGGGGCGTGCCGGTGGTCCATGACAAGAAGGCCCCCTCAGGCGCGGCATTCCTGCGAATTGCCGCCCGCGTGGACGGCGAAGAAGTGCAGTTCGCGGAGCTGGACCGCAAGGCGGGAATGGTCGGCAAGATCAAAGAGCTTCTTGGACTGGACCGGAGGGCCTATTCTCATGCTTGATCTGTTCCGATGGCTGCTTGGCCAGCTTGATACCGCGAATGGCCAGGAACGCAGCAAAGACACCGCGCGCCAACGCCTAAGCGTCGTCTTGATTCAGGACCGTCTGGACCTTCCAGCCGAAAAGATGGACTTGATGAAAAAGGAAATCTGGGAAGTCGTATCCCGGTACCTCGTGGTGGATGACGAGTTCCTGGAATTCGAGATTCGCAGGTTGGATGAACTGGTGGTCCTGGTATCCAATATCCAGGTCAAAGACACCACCGAACTGGCCCCAGCCCACTAACGGCCCCGTATCCCCCCAAGGAATGACGGCCCGACCCGGTGAGCAGACCGTTCACTGGGTCGCCGCACATCTCCACCACCCGCCACTAGCCACCAACCACCGCTCTCGTGACTGTTCAGACTCGATGAGGCGGATTGGCTGAATCTCACATCGGTCATCTCTGTGATAATCCTCTTACCATGTCCCGCCCCCGCAATCCGTCATTCCCGCGCAGGCGGGGCGTGCGGGCTGGTCGTTGTTCTCGTCACTTGGGTGACCGGTCCATCCCCGCCTGTGCGGGAATCCAGAAATGCCAATGATAATGAAGGTCGCTGGATGCAAAGGTTTCTGGATTCCGGGTCAAGCCCGGAATGACGAGCTTGGAGTAGGAAGGACACATCAAGTCTGAACAGTTACCCGCTCCCCGCTCACTAGCCACCGCCTCCCGCCGTCGCGTATAGTAACCGGGACCTCCAGGGGAGTCCATGTCTGAATCAGAAGTCCTCATCATTGGCGGCGGCATCGCCGGAACATCCACCGCATACCACCTCGCTGCCCTGGGGCACGATGTCACCCTCCTCGAGCGCGGCGACATCGCATCAGAGGCTTCCGGGGCCAACGCGGGCGCGGTCGGGGCCATAGGCTGGGGCGCGGTCCCAGACCTCCAGGCATACCTCACTATGGGTAGCCTGGAGATCTTTAAGTCGATGCAGATCGACTTGGGCTACGACATTGAGTTTCGCGCATCGGGCGCTCTGCAAGCGGTCCACAACGAAGCCCAGTATGATTTCATACGGGACCGTGTCCTTGCCCAACAGTCCGGCGGCTACCGGGTGGAATTGCTTACGGCCAGGGAAGCGCGGGCCATCGAGCCGGGACTCAACCCGGCCTTGCCAGCCTATATGTACTCCCCTTTGCGGGCGCAGGCCAACCCGGTGAAAGCTACGCGAAGTTTCGCCGACGCCTCCCATGAACTTGGTGCCCGTATCCTCATCGACAGAGAGGTAACGGGCGTCAAACACCTTGCCGGCGGCTCCTACCGGATCGATACTCCCGGCGAGGAGTACCGGGCCCAAATCCTGGTGTTTGCCGCCGGAGCCTGGTGTGGACCGGTGGGGTCGATGCTGGGCCTAGAGATACCGGTCGTTCCGGTGCGGGGCCAGATGTGGTCTACCGCGCCACTGCCGCCACGGTTGTTCGCGACGATATCCTCAGCCGAATCATCCCTGGACTGGAGCGGGGAAACCGAGCGATATCCCGGAACGCCTCCGGAACTCACCCACCAAGGAGATACCCGCATTACGCGGCACCTGTACGGGCGTCAGACCGCCGACGGTGAGATCATATTCGGCGGAGACAGGCAGATTGCCGGTTACGATAAGACGCCCGACGCGGCGGGAATCGAGACAAACCGGGGCCATGCGGCGGAAGTGCTGCCGCTGGTTAGGGACCTGCCGCTAGAGAGGACGTGGGCGGGACTCATGCCGTTTTCCTTGGACGGCAAACCGATTATCGGGAAACTTCCCGGCCCAGACGCCTGCTACATTGTCAGCGGACTGGCCTCGTCGGGGTTTGGCCGGGGTCCCATGGCGGGTAAACTTATCGCCGGCTACATTCACACCGGTCACAGACCCCAGGTCTTGAGTGAAGCAGACCCCGCCAGGTGCGTGAATGTCATTGGCTAGGGGCTTCGCGACCTCCTCGTGTCCTGAAGACAATGCAAGTCTCGGCACTCGTTAAAGAAGGTCCTTAGAAATGCGCCTGGTGTTGACCAACGCCTCTCTGATCGACTGCGTTAATCCGGAGCCAGCGCCCCGGTCAAGCGTCGTGGTTGAAGATGGGCGTATAGTCCAAATATCCACCGGCGCCGTTCCGGTCGACTCCAGCGGCTCTCAAGTCGTAGACCTGGAAGGCGCCTATCTGCTTCCCGGACTCTGGGACGTCCATATCCACCCCGAATACGTCACACATCCGGTCCTCACCGTGGCCCAGCAGACGGCCCGCTTCGGACAAGAACTGTCGGAGGGGTTGACCGAAGCCGGGGTCACCAGTGTCCGTTGTGGCGGGGCTTCCCATTTTATGGACGTTGCCTGGCGGGACACCTTCGCCGCCGGACGTATACCCGGTCCCAGGGTATTCGCCTGTGGCAACTTCTTGACCACCACCGGCGGCCACTTCCTGACTTCGGGTCATGCCAGGGAATGCGACGGTCCATACGGGTTCGTGAACGCCATCCGCGAGCAAATCAAAAACGGTGTCGATCACATTAAAATCAACCTCTCCGGCGGTGTCATGGGGCCCTTTTGGGACCGCCATACTCACACCTTTTTGCTCCCCGAGGAGTTGCAAGCGGCCTTCTCCCTGTGCGAGCAAAGGGACTACCGGGTAATGGCCCATGCCACCAACCCCGACGCGGTAAAGTCCGCCCTGCGTCTGGGCGCTCATAGCGTCGAACACGGCTACATCATGGACGAAGAATGCCTTCAACTCTTCGTCGAACAAGACACCTGGTATGTGCCGACACTGGGAATCACCCACCTGACCCCGTCCCAGGCAAACTCAGAACGGGAACGCAGCTACGTCCAACGCCGGGCGCTCAGCCCGGACCTGGTGCAGAGGGCTGAGGGCGCCGTGGATGGTCACCGAACCTGGTTCCAAACTGCCTTGCGTTTCGGGGTCAAGATGGCCGTGGGCTCCGACGTATTCCCCTTGCGGGAGTCCGCGTTACTGGAGATGGGCCTGTGGGTCAAGGACGGCGCAACCCCCTGGCAAACGCTGCTGGCGGCCACGACCAACTCGGCCCAGCTTTGCGGCAGGGGTTCCGACCTGGGTACAGTCGAAGTGGGTAAATTGGCAGACTTGATCGCGGTAGCGGCTAACCCACTGGAGGACATCGAAAACCTCGGCAAGTTGCTCCTGGTGGTCAAAGAGGGCAAAGTAGTCTCGGACAAACGCCCCGCCACCGCGGAGTCCAAACAGTAGGAGGGCAAACATGGCCGGCAACAAGCTCACCATTGGCAACGTGGAGATAACCTCACTCTCCGACGGCATTCTAGAATTCGACCTCTGCAATTTCTTCCCTAGCATCCCATCGGACAACTGGCAACACTACGGGGACCACCTCACCGAAGACCACAACGTCCGGTTCAACCTGGCATGTTTCCTGGTCCGCTCAGACGGGCGGAACATTATCGTGGACACAGGGCTCGGCCCGAAACCGGCGGATGCTCCCGAGACGCCCTGGGGGGAGCTACTGAACGACTTCGCCGCTCACGGGCTCAGGCCCGAAGAGATCGACATGGTCGTCATGACCCACCTCCACCGTGACCATGTGGGCTGGAACCTCCAGTCTCAGGACGGCAAGTTCGTGCCCACGTTCCCAAACGCCAAGTACTATATGAGCGCCATAGACTGGAACGCCTCCCACGATCCCGCGCTCCAACAGGAGCGCTTCCCCAACGCCCCCGAATGCGTCTGGCCTCTACAGGACCTGGGAGTTGCCGAGTTGATGGAGGGCGAATTCTCCCTAACCAGCGACTTGACCACGCTGCCCACTCCGGGACATACGCCTGGACACATGAGCATCATGATCGCCTCCCAGGGAGAAAGAGGACTGATACTCGGCGACGTACTGCACAATACGGTGCAGGTACACGAGACCGACTGGGTCTCCCGCGCCGACATCGATCCGGAGCAAACGAGAATCACCCGACGCTCTTTGATGGAGCGGTTGGAGCGGGACGGCGATACAGTCGTATCCGTCCACCTGCCGAAGCCGGGTTACGGAAAAATTGCCCGCATGAACGGGCGACGCTACTGGCAGGCCCTGGAGATCTGATCTAGCTCTCCCGGTAAGCGCCAGGTTCTGTGGTGTTACGGCCCGTGCGGGGCCACTCTCCCGATATCCAACCCACTCAGGAAATCGAGTATCATGGATTGCGGCTACCAGCCGCATCTACTGCCAGGAGCTATGCCGCCTCATGCTGGAACACATGGGGGTCCGTTGGGGGTATGTATTCCTCCGCTCGGCCAATCACATCGGACTCGAAGAATTTCACGACCTCATGGAACAGGCCGTCGAAATGTACCTTGCGGGGGAAGACGAGCGCAGCATCAAGCATTCAGACTTCGAAGGACGTCTGTTCACCGAGCGGCGCTATGAGGTTATAGGAGGGCTGGGCGGTCAACGGTTCGACGCCGAACTGGAGACGGCCTACGGCCACGACTCCGCGTCCTTTCTCGTAAACGAGCAGACGGGCGGCATGTCGGCCATCTCCAGGAACTGACCCTAAGAAACTATCTCAAAACCGAGTCAAGGCGATGCCTCCCCCTTTCGCAAAAGGGGGATTGAGGGGGATTTCTCTCCCTGCCGGTAGGTTGGTGGAGATTTGAGATAGTCACTAAGTGCCCGTGCCCGCCTAGATGGAGTTGCCCCAGCGGTCCGAGGAACAGACTTCCGCCAAGGGCGTTCTCCTGACTGGGCCAAAGACGCCCCTCGGGTAGCCCATCGGCATGCAATAGACCACCTGCGCGGTCTCCGGGATCCCGAACAGCTCATGGACCCTGTCCGTCACTAACGGGTGCAGAGTGGCGATGGTCCCTCCGATACCGAACGCTCTGGCAGCCAGCAACATATTCTGCGCCGCTGGTATCACCGACCCCGCAGCGGCAGAACCCTTGGCCGTGGCGCACACCAGCACCATCACGGGAGCGTTGCCTATCTCGTTTGCCAGGCGCATAGCTGACCGCATGGGGCTCTTGCCGGGTGGGATATCCTCCGGGCCGTTGATCCCGGCGTCCTTTCGTTTAGCCCACCACGCCTCGTGGTACAGCTCGGCCAGTTTGCCCCGCATTTCGGGGTCCTGCACTACAATGAAGTGCCATTGTTGAGTGTTGCCGCCGTTGGGGGCGCGGATGGCCGCCTCCATGATGTCCCGCATCACTTCATCCGGTATTGAATCGGCCTTGAATCTGCGGATGGCCCGTTGCGTGAACAGGGCTTCTCCCAGTGACATGGCGCCTAGACGTTCGGCGGTGGTCATTGTTTACTCCTCCCTGCTGTTCTATTAAGTCCGTGCTGTTTCGTGTCTGTGTCAGCCAAATGGCTGACACTCTGGTGGCGCATCCAGCCAAATGTTATCACAAAGACGGGACGGCCTTTCCGGCGAAGTCCTTGACCTGGAAGTCTGGAGTAAAAGGACGAAATCGGCTTACGAACCAACCGGAGTCCGGTCCCAGACCGGTGCGACTGCGCAGCCACCCCGGCGCCTCGAGTGCCAAGAAGCCGCATCCCACGGCGACGAGGGCGGCGCACTTAAGGCTCCACATCGGGTTGACACCCAATAATGCCCTGTCTACACTCAGCTTGACCCGAAATGAACATAATCTCATCAATCCACAGGACCTAGACTAGGGGGATAACCGTCATGGCCAGGTTCGACTACCTCGAAGCCCGCACCCTTCGTCAGGCCCTTTCCCTGTGGCAAAGGCACGGTCCCAACGCCCGGTTTGTGGCCGGTAGCACCGATTTTCTGGTTCGCTGGCGCATGGGCAACTGGAACCCCGATTACGTCATCAACATCCAGCATATCCCTGCGCTAAACCGGGTCTCTTTCAGCGTCCGCAACGGTCTGCGCCTCGGGGCTCTCACCACTGTCCAGACCCTGGAAGACCATCCGGCTGTGCGCCGCCGCTACCCCGCCCTTGCAGCGGCGGCGGCCTCCTTCGCCGGAGTCCAGGTGCGCAACCTGGCTACCGTTGGCGGAAACATCTGCAACGCCTCGCCAGCCGGAGACACCCTCCCCGCGCTCTTGGCATTCGACGCCCAATGCCGCGCCGTTGGCCCTGAAGGTGAGCGTTGCGTACCGTTGGACCAGTTCTTCACCGCTCCGGGCCGGACGGTGTTGGGACCCGGCGAGCTGCTAGCCGAACTGAGGTTGCCCCCGCCGCTGCCAAACGGCGGCTCACTTTACATAAAACACAGTCCCAGGGGGGCGATGGATATCGCCACCGTCGGTGTCGCTTCCTCCATATCCCTCACCAACGGCGGAGCGGTCTGCGGCGAGGCGCGCATCGGTCTAGGGTCTGTCGCGCCAACACCCCTGCGGGCCTATTCCGCCGAGGACATACTGCGCGGGCACGAAATTACTCCCGCTTTGATCGCCGCCGCCGCCAAGGAAGCGCAGGACAGTGTGACCCCGATTTCCGACGTGAGAGGTTCCGCCGCCTACCGCAAGGAGATTGTTGGAGTGCTCACCCAGCGCACGTTGGAACGTGCGGTGCAAATGTCCCGGGAAGCGTCGATTCCCTTCGAGATGCAACGCCGCCTGGCAGTCCAGGCCGCGTTCTAGCGGTTACCCCACTCTCACCGGGAGCATGAACGGATGAAGAAACCACTGGCCTTAACAGTCAACGGAGAGCCCCGCCGAGTCCTGGTTGAGCCCTACTATTCCCTTCTGGATGCCCTGCGGGACGAGATGCGGTTGACCGGTACCAAAAAGGGTTGTGACGAGGGCGACTGCGGGGCCTGCACGGTTCTCCTGAACGGGCTCCCCGTTACCTCTTGCCTGGTTTTGGCCCACAGCGCCCACGACTCCCAGGTCACCACCGTGGAAGGTCTGGCTACGGCGGAGGCCCTGCATCCTGTCCAACAGGCCTTCGCCGAATACGGTGGACTCCAATGCGGCTTTTGCACACCCGGCTTGATTATGGCCGCAGTCGGGTTGCTGGAGAAGGACCCCGACCCCAGTGAAGAAGAGGTCAAATACGCCATCGGAGGGAACCTGTGCCGCTGTACCGGCTATACCAAGGTCGTGCAGGCGATCATGTCTGCCGCGGAAAAGGCCAGGTCCTAAACCCGGCTCCTGAACGCTTCGAGGAGTGTACGCAATGACTACCGAACATAAGGTCCTGGGACAAAGCCTCCCCAGGGTGGACGCGCTGGACAAAGTCACCGGCAGGGCTACCTACGTCGCGGACGTTTACTTGCCGGACATGCTCTTGTGCAAGGTGTTGACCAGCCCACACAGCCACGCCCGTATCGTCAGTATCGACACTGGCAAGGCGGAACAGTTGCCCGGAGTCCGGGCAGTCATCACGGGCAACGACTTCCCCGACCGCTATTTCGGGTCCGGGGCGGTCAAGGACCGGCGCATCATGGCCCGCGGCGAGGTGTTCTACATCGGCGAGCCGGTTGCAGCCGTGGCCGCGGACGATGAGATGACCGCGCAAGAGGCGCTGGACCTCATAGAGGTCGAGTACCTGGAATTGGACACAATCGTCGACCCGCTGCAGGCCATCAAAGAGGGCTCGACCCTGGTGCATCCCGACATGCCCAACTTCGAAGGTTACGGGTTCGCCATGGGCGGCAACAACTGCACCCTGCTGGATGCGGACCGGGGCGACGTGGACCAGGCGTTCCAGGACGCCGACCACGTATTCGAGGAGACCTACCACTCCCAGGCGATCAACCAGGGATTCCTGGAACCCATGGCCTGCGCCGCCAACGTCGAGGCCAACGGACGGCTGACCATCTGGGCCTCCACCCAGGGGCCGTACCAGGTACGGGCCCAATTGGCGTCGGTGCTGGACATTCCCCTTTCCAGCATCAAGGTCAACGCTATGGAACTGGGCGGCGGTTTCGGCGCGAAATTGCGGCTGGCCTTCGAGGCCTTCCCCGCCCTGCTGGCAATGAAGACGCGCCGGCCCGTGAAGCTCATCAATACCCGGGAAGAAGTATTCACGCTCAACGGGCCGCGCCTGGCCACGACAATTCACCTGAAGACCGGAGTCAACAAAGATGGGCAGATCATAGCTCGGGAGGCCCACAGCGTCTTCGACGTGGGGGCTTACCTCGGCGCGGGTCCCAATTCCGGGGTCGCCCACGCCCTGGGCGCTTACAACATCCCCAACTTCCGGCTACGGTCCTACGGCGTCTACACCAACAAAATTTACGTGGGCTCCTACCGGGCGTCTGGAGTAGCGGACATGCACTTCGCCGTCGAGTCCCACATGGACGTCATGGCCCACGAGTTGGGCATCGGTCCCCTGGAGTTCCGGCTCAAAAACGTCATCAAGGAAGGGGACACCAACGTGTCGGGGGCCAGCGTCCCTTCAAACGGCCTGTTGGAGTGCATAAACGCGGTCAAGGAGAAACTTGACCTGCCCAAGAAGCTCGAGGAAGGCCACGGCGTCGGGATCTCCCTTGGCGAATGGCGCAGCGGCAGCGGACCTTCCACCGCCTCAATCAGCGTCAACGAAGACGGCACTGTCAGCATGCTTACCGGGTCGACTGACATATCGGGGAGCGACACGTCACTCGCCCAGATCGCCGCCGAGACCCTGGGCGTCCGGCTGGACCAGGTGATCGTCGCCAAGCGGGACACCGACATGGCCCCGTTCACCGGCCCCAGCGGTGGCAGCCGCATCGTCTACAGCCAGGGGAAGGCCGTGCAAATGGCCGCCGAAGACGCCCGCGACAGGCTCGTCGGCCTGGCGGCGGAAAGATTTGGCGTGCTCCCGGAGGCCCTTACCTGCCAGGGAGGATCGGTCTACGTCCAGGACAACCCTCCCCAGTCCCTGACCATCAGCCAGCTAGCCGCCGCGAGCCTCACCTCCCGGGGAGGTCCCATCATCGGTCTGGCCTCCCTGTCCACCATGCCCTATGCACCCGTGTTCAACACTCAGGCTGCGGAGGTCGTAGTCGACAAGGCCACTGGCCAGGTGAGAGTGACTCGGTTCGTCCAGGCCCAGGACGTGGGAGTCGCCATCAACCCCATGGGAGTCGAGGGACAATTGGAAGGCGGGGCGGTGCAGGGAATTGGCCGCGCCCTAAGCGAAGAGATGCAGATCGACATGGAGACTGGCCGAGTCCGCAACGCCTCCCTCTCCACCTACCTCATGCCGTTGGCCATCGACATGCCGGCCATCGAGAACATCCTTGTGGGGGTGCCCAGCGAGGATGGACCCTTCGGCGCGAGAGCGGTGGCCGAGCCCCCGGGCTTCGGTCCTCCCGCCGCCATCGCCAACGCTATCTACGATGCGGTCGGCGTCAGGATCAAAGACCTCCCCCTGTCCGGGGACCGCGTCCTGGCCGCGCTGCAAGGGCAAGTCCCAGACGAATACGATTTGGATGTGGAAGCCCTGAAGAAGGCCGAGACGGGTTAGACCAAAATGCCGTCTCCGCGTCACCGGTGGCGGAAGACGGCATCGCCGGGAATCGGGTCCAAGCCAGTTTTAGGGCTCGAAGACCGTCTCCAACTTGGCCGAACTGTCAAAGAAATGCTGGAGGCTCTGGTTCACCCGGAAGAAGATATCGGCGCGGAACTGGTCGCCAGTGGCGTTCTTGGAGATGCCGCCGTCGATCATCAGGTCCAGCGTGTTCAGGGTGTGACGCAAGTCCGCCCCGTCGTTTTCTTTCGTATTGGTAACCAGGTCGTGCCACTCATCGACTCCCATTTCCAGGAAAAAATCGGCGTCGATTAGATCGTATTCCGTACCCTCTTTGACTTCGGAGCATTCAAAGGCTTCGAAGGTTATGACGAAAACTTTTTCGCCTACCTTGACGCCCATCGTGGCGTCCACGCTGCCGATACGGCGATATTCCGGGTCGTTGTTGACTAGGTCTTGAAGACTCTGAAACCACTCAACCGATGGAAATGTTAGACCGTTCGCCCCCTGGGCGCTCATCTGTTGCCTCCTGGTAGTTGGTAAAGTGTGGGCCGGCGCTTTGCGGACAGCCAAGCCGTTCCGGGCCAGTTACTCTTTGAAGTAGGGCTCCCCCTTCTCCTTGGCCTGATTGAAGGGGACCATCTTGTTCATGTGAAAATCCGGGTCAGAGTTCGCGGGCGCGTTCGCCAACGCCTTGTCCACCATCTTGAAATACTTGGGGTCTAGCTGGTCCATCTTATCGGCCTCTGATCTCAGGTAGGCCACTCGGGACATAATCCTCTGCAGGTTGCCGCCTTCGCACAACTTGCAATTCGATGGGTCCGGGGAGCTCATGGACCGCAGAAAAATACTGTTTACGCCGCCGCAATCATGGCAGCGGTACTCATAAATGGGCACGGCAGTTCCTCAGGCCGGGCTCGTCTCTTCCCGGCGCAGGTAGTTGGCCAAATCCGGGGCAAGGTTCTGTTCGGTTTTGCCGATTCCGACCCACTGCATTCGGGTCAGGTATTCTTCGATGTACTCCTGCTGGAAGCGTTTCACCACTTCCATGCCTTCGGACATTCCGGCGATTCCTCCGCCGAATATGATGGCCAGTGCTTCCCAGAGGACCGGGTCCTTCATGTCCTGGACCAGGTCGCGTTCCACACCCCGCATCAGATTGTTCAGCCCCAACGCGAAGGCCGGTTCACGGTTGTCAACGGCGTACTTCAAGTGCTGCATCCCGTAGCGCATGTGCCGGGCCTTGTCTTCCATGCAGCGCCGGAACATGTACTTGTCGGCCGTGTTCCGGGAATAGGCCTCGCCGTACCGGTACAGCATCAGAGTAAGAGTCCCGCGGATAATGTAAAGGAAGATCACCACCTCGGTCCATCCCGCCCTGGCTTCCATCAATCGGCGGTTGAACTGGCCCGCGCTCTCTAGCCCCAGTGCGCCGCCGTGGGCCAGGGCCCGCTGCCGGAACACGGAGTAGTGGCGTCCGGTATCGAAGAACTCGCTGGCCAGGAAAGTCTTGACCTCGTGGTAGGCGTAGTTCATCCGGTAAAGCCATTGACCGATGGTGTCGGTCTCAATTTGCGCTTGTTGGGCTAACTCAGTGCAGAGCTGACGCATGGCAAGCTCCACGTCGTCATCCTCGGCGGGTAGGTCGTCCCAGGGAACGTCGGCATGGGCCATCCAACGCCTTTGGATCGCTTCTTCATACAGATCGGCCGCGCAGTCAGCCCAGAGGTCCACCTTGGCGCTCAAGGAATACACGTCTGTCCGTGGTATTCCCGGGACGGGAAAAGCTCCCCGGGGACGGCGGCTCATGTCGTCGCTGGAATCGGGAATCTCCCCGTAGCTTCCCAGGTTGAGCGCCCGCATGGTCATCCCGTGCTTGCCCGCTTGTGCCCGGATCCCCCACTCCAAAGTGTCGTTCATCCAGTCCAGGGGCTGAGGACCCGCAGGTTTCTCTTCGGTCGTCTCTTCGGTCGTCTCTTCCGTGATCTCTTCGGACGACTCGGCGGCGGGTCCGCCGGACGATTCGGCGACTGGCTGGTCCGGAGTTTCTTCCTCGTTAAGGGCCATGATTATCCTCGGAGAGTCTCAGGGTATAAGTCGTGATGGTATCGGATGTTGCCAGATAAATTAAGACCTCCCCCGAGAACTCGTGGGAGGTCTTAGAATAGTATCGCAATCTAGCTATGCCGCGGCGTTGTAGGCCTCCAGCAGGGACGGGTGGACCCGGCCGCTGGTGATCCGGTCGTCGAAGCCCGCGGACTTCAGGCGCTGGAAGTATTCTTTAACCTGGCGCTGTCTGATGGCCATCAGGATCTTCTGTCCCTCGTCCACCTTGTCCTTGCCACCGCCCAGCAGGACTGCCAGGGCGTCGCTGGTGAGTTGGTTCCGGCCCGCCGGGTTCTCCCCGCCGGCGCCGGTCGACTGGCGGCTCTCGCCTTCGTCTAGGTAGCAGTGAATCTCTTCCCTGCGCTCTGGCGTGAACTCATTCATGTAGCGCAGATGAAGTACGCCGATGGCCACGTGCCGGGCCTCGTCCTGTGCGCATCGCCGGTAGATCATCTTCTCGGCCTCGTTGTAGGCCATCAACTCGCCGAGACGGAACAGGGTGAGAACGTTGCCTTCACCGGTGATGTGCAGGCGGGAGGAAAGCTCAGTGAACTCCCTGGCGTTGTCGGTGCTGCCGCCGACCACGTCGCTCACGCTGTCGGTCATCCGCATCAGGCCGCCGCCGTTGGCCAGCGCGCGCTTGCGGAACACGTCGAGATGTCGTGACTCGTCCATCACCTGGGCCAGCAGCGCCAGCCTTACTTCGTGATAGTCGGGGGACATGGTGGAAATGAACCTGCCCGGGACGTCGGATGCGACGAATTCCACCTGAGTGAAGAAGGTGGCCAACTGGCACTCGGCGGCTTCGATGTCATCGGGCAGAGCTTCAAGAGTCTCCCACGGGATATCGGTGGCGGAACTCCACTGGCGCGTGACGAACTCTTGATAGAGCTTAGTCAGATTGTGGGCCCAAACCTCGCTCTTGGTCCTGAAAGTGTACGCGCCGAATTGGGCTACGTTGTTTCTGGGGATCGATCCCTCGACCCTGCCCGTGTTGTTAACGGAGATTTCGTCCACGTCTTCGCGCGCGACGTTTTCTTGCAGCTTACTCAGCCAGGAGAGGTCGAATCCCTGCTCTTTTGCCTGTTCCCAATAGGAAGCCCGGTTCTGCACCGTGGCCATAACATCTGCCTCCTCGTCGTATGCGACACTCACACCGGAAGCCGGGGATTACCCCAGTTACCGGGCATGGTACGTGCCCTCCTTGAATTTGTCAACGCCTGGAGGCGAAACGTAACTGTTCAGAGTTGAGGGGATGGATTAGTTAAAACTTGCTTGGGAAGTTCGGTGCGTCGGGTCGTCGGTTATGTTAAATCAGGAGGATGGAGAACAAGGTAGACCTGAGGACGGCCAGCCGGGAGGCGCTGTTGGCGGTGATTGCGCGGCAGCAGGCGGTCATCGACGAGTTGCAGCGGCGGATAGCGGCGTTGGAAGGGGGTCTCAAGGGCAAAGGGCGGCCCGGAATGCCGGGCAACAAACCGGGTGCAAAGTCAGAGCCGGCCGAGAAGAAGGAGCCAAGAAAGCCCCGGCCCCACGGCTTTAGCCGTCGGCGCACGGTGGCGGCTCACCAGGTGGAACATGTCTTGGACTCCTGTCCGGAGTGTGGCACCGGGTTGGTTGGGGGTTGGCCGCAGCGGACTCGGGAAGTCATCGATATCCCAGTGGCTCCGGTGGAGGTCACGGAGCACGTTTTCGTGACCCGGGTCTGCCCAGTATGTGAACGGCGCCGGACCCCCAAGACGGACTTGGGCGGTGGGGTAATCGGTCGGGGACGGTTGGGAGCCAACTTGGTCTCATTGATCGCTGGCCTGCGGGAAGAGGGCCGGTTGCCCCTTCGGACCATCCAATGGTATCTGGAGACCGTCCACCAGTTGCGCTTGAGCGTTGGGGGAATCACCCAGGTCCTCCACGGCGTGGCCCGGCAAGCCCAACCGGCGGTGGCCGAGGTGCTGGAACTAGTCCGGACCAGCCAGGTGGTGCACGCCGACGAGACCGGCTGGCGCCAGGAGGGGGCCAATGGCTATGTCTGGACCTTCTCCACTCCCACTGAGCGGTACTTCCTGCGCCGAGGCCGGAATAAGGAGGTGGTGGACGAGGCGCTGGGGGAGTCCTTCAGCGGGGTGTTGGTCAGCGATTTCTACGCTGCCTATAACCACTACCCTGGCCTGAAGCAGCGGTGTTGGGCTCATCTGCTCCGGGACATCCATGACCTGAAGGCCCTCTACCCAGCAGACGCCAAGCTGGCCGGATGGGCGGCGGCAGTGCATGACCTCTACGCCCAGGCCAAGCGGTTCTCCCATCCTCAGGCAAGGAAACGCCGTCAGGCCCAACTGGAGTTGGAGCGGAAATTGTTGGCCTGCTGCCGACCCTTCCTTGATGACCCAGGGGCAGTCCAGGCCAAGCTCTGCCGGCGCATCCAGCGCTTCATCAAGGAGTTGTTCGTATTCGTAGCCGAACCGGCCGTCCCCTCGGAGAACAACGCCGCCGAGAGGAGCCTTCGTCACCTGGTGACCAGCCGCAAGATCAGCGGCGGCACCCGCTCAACCCAGGGCACCAACACCAAGATGGCTCTCGCTTCCCTCTTCGGTACCTGGCGCGCCCGAGGATTGAATCCCCTCACCGCATGCCGCCAGTTGCTCACTTCCCCTCAACTCTGAACACTTACGGCGAAACGTACGTGTTCATACTCGATGAGGCGGATTGGCTGAATCTCACATCGGTCATCTCTGCGATAATCCTCTTACCGTGTCCCGCGCCCGGAATCCGTCATTCCCCCGCAATCCGTCATTCCCGCGCAGGCGGGAATCCAGAAATGCCAATGATAGGGACTGTTGCTGGTTGTAAAGGCTTCTGGATTCCGGATCAAGCCCGGGATGACGGACCGAGAGTGAGAAAGATACGCAAAGTTTGACCAGTTGCGGCGAAACTCAGCCCTTCAACCTGCACGGCGGGGCTCATGTTGCGGCCCCGATCAGCTCCTCAGACGCTGGAACTGGAGGGAGTCCCGGAGGCCTGGCAAACAAGATGAGGACCATGGTCAGCCCGCCCAGGATGGCAAAAGCGGCGAGGGCGAAGGAGTAGCTATGGTAGACGTCGAACACTATTCCCGCGGCAATCGAACCAATAGCTTGCTCCAAGCTGGTGAACGGCTCCGTCACCCCCCGTATCGTGCCCAAAGAACGCCGCCCGTAGTAATCCGCGTAGGCCACCGGGGGTACCGATAACATCCCGCCGACTCCGAATCCGAATAGCCCAGAATAGATCAGGGCTTCCGCCGTGGTGTCGGCGGTGAGGAACAGGGCTGCCGGGACGGCGACTGCTGCGGCGACGGCGGCCAGCACGTACCTCACCGGATACCGTTCAGCTATCCAACCCCAACTCAGGCTCCCCGCACCCATGAACGCCGCGTTGAGGCTGATTCCGATACCCGCGAAAACGGCGTCCAATCCCTGGTCTCTCAGGAAGGCGGCCAGGTGCGTGTTTATCCCGGCCTGGACCAGGAACAGAGTCCCAACGCCTAGCGCCAGCATCCACAGCGCCGGAGTCCGCATGGCGGCTTTCAGCGTCCATGCCGGTTCTTCCACCGCTCCTGCCTGGCCGTCAGCGTTCCCCTCGGTCTCTTCCGGATCGCCGTCGGGTCTCAACCCCAGGTCTTCAGGCCTCTGGACGATCAGAAGAGCAACCGGCGCGAGAGAAATCGCGAACACCAACACTCCTAAAACCAGCCACGCCGCCTGCCAACCCCGCGTTGCGATAACCGCGGAGGCGATCATGGGGAACGCCACCAGGCCGACGGAGTGCGAAGCGAACAGTATCCCGTTGGCCCTGCCCCGCATACGGACAAACCATCTCGAAACGACCACGGACGCGCCGATCTGAACGGGACTGGAAAAGATGACCCGGCCAACGCCGTAGGCAATGTAGAAAGCCACGGGGATCGTGGCCCACGCCAGTGATATGGTGGAAACGCCAAGAATGAAGATGCTCGATGCCAGCACCAGCCGCGCCCCGTACCGGTCGACCAGCCAACCGACCAATGGAGACACGCCAGAGGCGGCCAGACCGCCGAAGCTCGCCGCTCCCGCGATGAGAGTCCGGCTCCAACCCAACTCCTCGGACAGGGGAAACATGAAGACCGCAATAGTCAAACTGGCGGCGGAGTTGCGGACCACCTGGGTCGTTCCCGCCGAAAAGAGGACTACCCAGCCATAGAAAAAGGGAAGCCTTCGAGACAGTACCTGCGCCGGGCTCATCAAGGAACTCACGTAGTGAAACTAACCCTCTTGTCCAGGGGCATTAACATAACATCGTACATATATAGGTCGCGTTGGTGAGGAACGCTAACCGCACTTTTCGACTCCAGCCTACCTAGGTACGAATTCCGCCGGCACATTCTCTCAGCAATGCACCCTCATTTCAATTGCCCTAAACCCTGACGCAAGTTGTCAAAGGACGAGCTTATTCACCAATCCTTTTCCATACAACAATCGCGCCGTGTAGCTTACTGAACTAGTCACTATCTGCCCCCTGGTGATCTGTAGGAGTTCCAATTCCAGGTTTTCTCTGACCCGGCTTCGACCTCATCCAGCATCATCGCAGCCCGAAAGTCTTCCAAATCCTACGCACAAAACAGCGGCCCCGGTTAAAACACCGGGGCCGCTGTCGCGTCCTAGTCCCGAAGCGTAAGCGCAGCCTAGTCGGGGGTCGCGCTCCAAACGGTGAAGTTGCCGCCCATGGGCATGGGACCACCGGATACGGCCTTCCGCTCCGGTTGTGCAGGCACTCTTAATTGCCGCGGAAAATCCCCTTTCCCGGCGCGAGAGGGTTAGCGTGAGGGGTGTGCTGCCCTCAATTTGGGCGTCGGAAGATGCCACCCGTCTCACCCTCATCGTGACCTTCTCCCTCCAAGGACGAAGGGACCGGTGCTCAGGTCTCAGACCAGTCGGACCATCTAAAAGCCCCGTCCGGGTGTGGGCGCGGGAAGCCGATGGCGCCAAGCAATTAGTTAGCGGATGCCCGTGGTAAAATCGAACGATGACAACGAACATCCTTCACACCGAGCTTCATATAGACCCCGGCGACCCGAAGTTCGAGTTGGCGGCGGCCAGCATCCTAGATAGACATAACGGAGGTGAAGCCGAGGCGAACATCACCAGCGCCGTCCGCGATTTTTTCATCTTGGCCAATCTGGCCAAGCCCGAGCAAATCAAGGAGGAAAACCCGCCCTCGGACAGTTCTCGTAGCGCGGTTGACCTCACAGCCCACGACACTTTCGTCGAAATGAAACGGCGGGTTGGCACGACTGGCGGAAACTCCCCGAACCCGGATTACATCCAGCAACTGGACGACTATCTACTCCAGTCTCAAACCATGGGCAAAGGTGTCCGGATGGGCGTTTTGACCGATGGCAAACACTGGTTGCTCCGCTGGAATAACGCGGGGCCGGCCAACACCGCCTATCCATACGCATTCACCCTCGAATCATCAAGCCAATGGCTCGGCCTATACGAGTGGCTGCGGGACAAAGCCTTGGTCTCCCACGTGGACATTTTGCCCACGCGGCGGAGCATTGAGGAGCATTTCGGCCCCAACAACCTGACGTACCAGCGGGATATCGCATCTCTCAAGGCCTTGTATCTGGCCTATGCCGGCCACGAGACCATCAAACTCAAGCGCCGCTTGTGGTACGACCTGCTACGGACCGCCTTGGGTGAAATCGCCCGAAGTCAGGAGGAGCTAGACGATCTGTTCGTCCGGCACACCTATCTCAGCGCGGTCGTAGCGATGGTGGTGCAGGCGACGTTCGGCATCGACATCTACCAAATGGCTGAGACCGATCCGGCAGACCTGTTGCAGGGCCGCCAGTTCCGCAACGACACCGGCCTGCAAGGCGTGGTCGAGTCGGATTTCTTCACCTGGCCGACCGAGGTCGGAGGAAACCCTTTCCTTCGCACCCTGGCACGCCGCCTGGCCCGGTTTGATTGGAACAACGCCCCCGCCGACGTTGCCGCCATCCTGTACGAGACCGTAATCCCCCCGGAAGAACGGCGGCAGTTGGGCGAGTACTACACTCCCGGGTGGCTGGCTCGGACCATGGTACGGGAGTTGGTCACCGATCCGCTGGACCAACACGTCCTTGACCCGGCCTGCGGCTCCGGCGCCTTCGTCGCCGAGGCCGTGAGCCATTTCATCGACGCATCCAAAAATAGCAGACTGCATCCCAAGCAATTGCTTGACCATCTGCGGATGTCGGTCACGGGAATCGACGTGCATCCCGTGGCGGTCCACCTGGCACGGTCCGCCTGGGCTCTGGCCGCGAAACCGGCGATCCTGGCCGCCAAGGAATCAGGATTCGATGCGTCGGGGCCGGTGCCCGTATACCTGGGCGATTCCCTCCAGTTGCGGTTCCGCAGCGGCGATATGTTCGCCGAACACGAGGTCAGGATAGAGGTGGAGGACGGCCAGAATACCGCCCTGGTGTTCCCGGTGCGATTGGTGGACGAACCTTCCAACTTCGATGCTCTTATGGGCGATGTGTCGGAGTATATCGAGCATGGGGACGACCCCTACGTCGCCCTAGACGACCATAAGATATCTGATCCCAACGAAAGAAAAGTGCTCGAAGAAACTATAGCCGCGTTGCAAGGGTTACACTCCGAGGGCCGCGACCACATCTGGGCCTATTACACCCGCAACCTCGTCCGGCCCGTGGCGCTGGCCCGCCGCAAAGTCGACGTGATCGTCGGAAACCCGCCGTGGATCAACTACAACCAGACCGCCGATACGCTTCGCACCGAACTGGAGCGCCAAAGCAAGGACCTCTACGGCATCTGGACCGGTGGCCGCTACGCCACGCATCAGGATGTCGCGGGCCTATTCTTCACTCGCTGCACCGACCTCTATCTGAAGGACGATGGCCTTATAGGGATGGTCATGCCCCACAGCGCGTTGCAAGCCGGCCAATACTCCAAGTGGCGCTCAGGCTCCTGGCGAGCCAAGCGGAGCGGTGTGACAGTAATGGTCGACTTCACCTACAAAAAAGCCTGGGACCTTGAGCAACTGGAACCCAACAACTTCTTCCCGGTCCCCGCGTCGGTAGTGTTTGCCCGGCGCGTTGGAATAGTCAGCCCGGCACAGCCGTTGGCAGGCGAAGTGGAACGTTGGCTGGGGAACGCGGGGTCACCGCAAGTCCAGCGTCAGAGCATCGGGATCACCGACACTTCCGCAGTCGGCGAGTCGCCGTATGCCGGTTACTCCAGGCAGGGCGCGACCATCGTACCTCGCTGCCTATTCTTCGTGAACGAAGTCGAAAACTCGGCGACAGTCCAGGCCGGTCAAACTGTAACCGTCAACCCACGGAGAGGCAGCCAAGACAAGGCGCCGTGGAAGAATCTAGATCTTACGGCAATCACCAGCCAGACCATCGAGTCCTCGCACCTGTTCGACGTTCACCTTGGCGAAACATTAGTGCCCTACGCGACTTTAGAGCCTCTTACGGCGTTGCTCCCTCTTAAGCGAGGAGATGCCGCGATTCCCGCTGATTCCGGTGGAGTCGGAGGAATCAGACTAGGCGACATAGACCGTCGGATGCGAGGTCGATGGCAGGCGATTATCCGATTGTGGGACGAGAACAAGCAATCTGTGAACAAGCTAGATCTACCGGACAGGTTGGACTACCACGGTGAGTATTCCTCGCAACTTGAGTGGCAGAAGGATAAAGCCGGTAGACCGATCAGGGTTCTGTACTCCAAGTCCGGGGAACCAACCGCCGGGATACTCGAAGACGATGCCCCGATCATCGATCACCTTCTGTTCTGGGTGACATGCAAGAGCCCCAATGAAGCCAAGTATTTGGTGGCAATCATCAATTCTCAAGTCCTATACAAAGCTGTTAAGCCATTTATGTCTAAGGGGCAATTTGGACCTAGAGACTTGCATAAGCACTTATGGAAGCTCCCAATCCCGGAGTTCAACCCGTCCGTCGCCCTAGTCAATCTACATAAGTCAATCTCCAAAGCCGGTGAGGCAGCGGCGACAGGAGTCGCGCAACAACTAGAGCAGTTACGTGAGGAACGAGGTAGCAAGCTGACCGTCACCATAGCCCGGAGGGAGCTACGCAAGTGGCTGCGGGCATCGGCGCAGGGGAAGGCGGTAGAGGAAGTGGTGGGGGAGTTGTTGGGAGGCGCGTAGGGGCTACCATCCAACGATTGACAGATTGGGGACGGTCCTTGCTTGTAAGACGATGGTTGGGGGTGACGCCCTATCTGCTTCTGATTGCCGTCATAGGTTGGGCTATAGTCTCTCTTGTACTTTCCTGGACGTCCCCCGCCAACAACAAAGTAAGTTATCTCGCCGGCGTATGGCAGCCATTTATCACGATATGCGCTATCGCAGCCGGTGGTATCGTCGCGATCTACAAATTCCGAGTATTCCGGGACTTGCAGCCTCATTTAACGGTCTTGCAGACAATTTCACATCGATTCATCGGTGACAGCTACGCCCACCTTGACGTGACCATCCTCCTGAAAAACAGTTCTAAGGTCGAGATGAATATCCGCGAGGGGTTGTTCCGCCTGCAGCACATTGCTCCAATGTCGGATGACGACGTGGAATATCTATATGCACAGGTCTTTGTCAACAAGGACTACAAGGGGGTCCAATGGCCTACAATAGTGGAGGACCGGCGCGAATGGGGTGAAAAAGAGTTCATCGTAGAGCCAGCCGAGACCCACCAGGAGACGGTAGATTTCATTGTGTCTACAGAAGACGTCGAAGCGGTTCTTGTATACACGTACTTCTACAATTCAAGATTCTTTCAGGGTTCTCGGTCGGCTGAAAGTTGGGGCGCGGCGACCGGCTATGATACAGTGCGGAGGAAACAGATCGGCGGTTCGGCCAGGATGTGATATGAGACTCAGACTTTTCAAGAAAAAAGTAACTCAGCGCGGCCCGGACTACAAAGGCACGGCTCCGAGGGTAGCGCCTCCCGCTCGGCAGACCTCGGTGAAACCTCCGGGCAAGCCTCGGATCGAGAAACCAACCAGACGGGACTAGACTTTCCCGGCGCCAACCCCAAGGGTGGGCACCTGAACCGGGCCGACGTTCGTACCTGCTAGGCCGATGCCAGTCGGCCTTTTTTATTGCCTTGGGCCAGAGCATGAATGGATTAGAGGCGCGCAGGGAATGATTGGGCAAGCGGGTTGGGGAGCCGTTGGTATTTCTTGGGACCGGACGGAGAGCGGGGAAAGGATCCCCAAGGAGAGACGTCCCACTTCGAGTGGGTCGTCCCATGGGCAGGAAAAGTCCCGCGCCGATGACGATGACTCGACCAGTTAGGCTGGGTCATAATATACCCAAAAGCAATCCCCCAACCGAACGGTGCGGTTGGGGGACAATGTCCGGCGAAATCGGGACTTGCCGGTCTATCGAGACCGAAACGTAAGCGCAGTCTAGTCGGGGGTCGCGCTCCAAACGGTGAAGTTGCCGCCCATGGGCATGGGACCACCGGAGACGGCGATCTCAGGAGTAACGCCGGTCAGCGTCCGCGCGCCCGCCCGGCCCTGGATCTGCTGCATACAATCGGTGTGCATCCAGAAGCGGCTCCGGCCGCTTCCGATGTTCCCGCCGCTGGGCAGGATGGGGTTCGGACCTTCGATACTAATATCCGTTTGGTAGAAGTCCAGGGCGTCCCCGAACTTCATTCCCCGGTACCCCAGCCCTTCGATGTGGAACTGGTGGAACTCGGCAAAGCCATCGTACATATTTTCGAAGGAGAGATCGTCGACGGTGATTCCGGCGGCCTCGAATATCTTTCTCCCCGTGCTGCCGGTCTCGTTCTGGACCTCTTGCAAGGTTGGCGTGAGACTCCTCGCGGAACCCCTGCTGGAGGCATGCCCAAGGATGTATACGGGCTTCTGGGCCATGTCCTGCGCCCGGTCTGCGGTGGTAAATAGGTAGGCTGCCGACACCATAATCGGAATGTCGTTATCGAAGAGGTTCGCTGGCTTTGCGATCCAGCGGGCAGCGAGATAGTCGTCCGGCGTCAGTTCCTCGGGCCGGTGCTGGAACCAGTACCCCTCCGGGAACAGCAAGCCATTCCTCCGGGAGTTCTGCATAAAGGGGGCCATCATGTCGTGGTTCTTGCCGTATTTGTGGCAGTATTCGGCAAACTGGAGGGCCGTGCCGAAGCATCCCGGGGGACCCCAGGCCGTCCGGCCCGGTCCGAGCGCGAGCCCGCCAGGGATAGTGTCAACCGCGCTGGTTCCACCGTGGTTGTACCGTCCGTCCAGGTTATGCCAGCCTTTGAGCACCAGGCAGGTGTTGGTCAACCCATCACCGACCGCTTGAGCTGCTACGACTACCGCGGCGGACATGCAACCCGGCGCGTTCATCGTGAACTTGACATTGGTCAACTCGGGCATGTTGTTCAGAAGCCATTCGGCGCTCAACTGACCGATGCCGTCCACCGGGTCATCGGTCTTGTTAAAAGCGTTGACCACGTCGGCCGGTACGGGTGTGTCCTCCGGCCAGTGGGCCCCGGTGGTGGTGACGGGCACTACGACCAATCCGTCTACCTGGTCCGGCGAGACGCCCGCGTCTTCGATGGCGCGGCGCAATGCCAGAATGCTATTCGCGCCTACCGACGTTTCAGGCCTGCCATCCCAACGCCGCGCTGTCGGCGAGTGGCCGATTCCAACAGCCGCTACCTTTCCTCGGTGCGGCCAAACGCCCAGCCCTTCGGTGGACCGGTACATAGACTCGGGAGCCATCTGTGTCGTCATAGTTCACTCCTCTACAAGAACTAGCGATGTATTCCGGGAAAAGGGGGCTAACTGACTAATCTCCACTCGGGGATTACCTGTCCGTTGGCGGTTGGCTCGAATATTACCTCCACACTGCCGCCGACCGGGACCTCGTCCACCGGGACTCCTGGCAGGTGGGAATACATCTGTATGTCGGGGTCGTCATCCAGCATGATGACAGCCAAGTTGAACGGTTGGTCTTGCTGGAGCATCCGAATGGGACAGTCATGCACTACACAATAGTTGTAGATCTTGCCACGGCCGCTCATGGTCTTCCATTCGAGGTTGTCGCCGGAGCCGCACCCGCCGCATCTGGGCAGAGGGGGATTCTGCAACCGGTCGCAGGCGGTGCAATTCTGGATCACCAATCGCCCTGCGGTAGCGGCCTCGAAGAAGGCCTTCGTGAGGTCGTCGGGCTCCACGCCCTGTTTTGCCATATTTCTCCTCCGTTGCTCGCAGTTCTCCATCACAGCGGAGAAGTCTGCTTGATAAAAAGGTCAATTTGGGGAGCTATGCCGAATTTTACAGGCCATCGCATGTAAAGGCAATTAGATACAGTACAACGTAAGTGTTCGGTGTTCGGTGTTCAGTGTTCAGTGTTCGATGGCCGGTTCCCAGGGGTCGGTGCGCGGAATCCCATTGAGAGTGAGTGGTCACGGCGGCGGGGCCACTAGCCGCTAACCACTCGCTACTGAACACTAAGAGTCCACCAACTGTCTGAGAGATCCAACTTGCCGTGGAAGGACTTCTTGGGATGCGGCCAAGCATCCCTCCCGCGTTGGACGCTATTGCTCGGAAGCTCCTGCCCGCGGGCCGCGTCTATTGAACCTCCCTATACCCATTCGCGAGAACACATCGCCCGTGCGCAACTGGTGTTCCAACACGCCCGCCACGTGCATTGTCGGCAGCACAATGAACACGATCGCGAGCAGGTGAGGCGCGGACTGCGGAGGCAAATCTTGAATCTCACCAGGCACAGCGTCGGCGGGTGTGGGCGCGAGTCCGCTTGAGAGAAGCATGCCGGTCCCAGTCACAATCAACGCAACCAGGACTACGTAGAGGAGAACATGCTCGCCCAGGAAAGCCACGGTACGAATAGACGGCAAGCCGGGTGTAGGCCCCGGTCAACGCTTGAAAACGAGCGCGCCCAACCGAATGCCAGTGAGCGCCAAGATCACCAGCCCAAGAGCCACGTGGGTCCGGTAAAGCGAGTCCTGGCCGGATCCGGCTTCGGTCCGGGTCATGATCAGGCCAATCGGGATCATGGCAAAGATCAACAGCGCGCTAAGTCAATGGCTGATCTGGGTCACGCGGCCGTAAGCGGCCCCTGTTTGGTCCATGACATACTCCCTCGCCGTCCCCGCGAAGGATCGGGCCTAAAGCCTCCCTGCGCATCAGGTCATTCGTGACTGCGCTCAGAATGCTGTCTTGGGTTTTGCACAACGACAGTGTTCATCATTTTGTCGTGTAATGCCTGGCGGTTCACGTCCCAGAGGGGCCACAAGTGGTCCACTACCCAGTAGATTCCGCCAGTTATACCTGACAGGAGGCCCCCCAGCATCCCTTTGATGACAACCTCCCTCAAAAACGTGAAACCCCCAGCCAGAAGGGCTGCCGTTTGCTTGGATCGCTCGAATACCGGCTATCTGCTTACCTGGAGTCTGCCCTTGCCTCAACGCAAACAGCCACAGGACAAGGTAGCCAACCGACAGGACTAGACTCACCACCATCACGGCGAACACTGCATAAAGGACACCATTGTTTCGGCCAGAATCGCCTACATCCTCGCCCCCGACAATAAAAAACAGAGAAACGCCTAAAGAAACGAGAAATACCACCAGCGACACGGTGGAAAATAAGCTGTCCAGCAAAGCCGCTACAAACCGCTGGAGAAACGTCGCCAATTCCCGTCCCTGTAGGTCGTACATGCTAACCTCCCAGCGGCCCGGCGCTCCCCTCCAGACCGTCCCACGCCAGGACCTCCAACATATCCACCCCTGCGCCCATTCACCCTCGGAAAGTTGCGAACGAATTCCCTACCACAAGTTTACCCGGCCCGGTTAGCAACCAAAAAAGGCCAAAAGCACCCAGCTAATAGGATGTGGTGGGCCATGCGGTAATGTAGTAAGAACTTTTGATTTGGTCTTGTATCTGTAGGTAGCAGGTCACGCCGAAGCGAGCCCTCTTGCGAGAACCTCTCCGGATACCGACCGGAACCATCACCTGAGCAGCCATCCAAGTCTCGGGCTAGGCCCAAGGACCGGATCTCTCCGCCAAGAAACCCCGCTCCACATTTAGTTGTCCGATCTCCTGGTACAGTCGGGCAATCAGCGCGACTTCCTGCTTGGCTTTCTGATCCTGGCCATTGTCGAAGACGCCGACCGCTCCCGCCAACAGGGACTTCTTCCAGGCCTGGATCTGGTTGGGATGGACTTCGTATCTGGCAGCTATTTGGGCCACCGATTCCCCTCCCTTGATCGCTTCTAGTAGTTAGTCAAACTTGATTTAGATGGTAATGTGAAAGATTGACCAAAGGAGCTATCCTGACTCTGGATAGTGTTGAAGTGAGGTGGTGATATGGTCAGGGAAAAGTACGGAGTCCGGTTGACACCGGAGCAGCGGAACCAACTGGAACACCTGGTTCGGGCAGGTAAAAGCGCCGCCCGGGTCACTACTCGGGCCCGGATTTTGCTGAAGACCGATGCGGGTTGGTCTGCGCCCCAGGTGGCCCAAGCCCTGGATGTGGCCGAGGGCACGGTGTTCCGCATCAAGCGCCGCTTTGCCGAGGAGGGATTAGCTGGGGTGCTGCAAGACCGGCCCCAGGCCCACCGGTACCGGAAGCTGGACGACCGGGGCGAAGCCCACCTCATCGCGTTGGCCTGCACTCCGGCGCCGGCGGGGCATGACCATTGGACTCTACGGTTGCTGGCTGGGAAGGTGGTGGAACTGGGGCTGGCGCCGTCCCTGTCCCACGAGACGGTGCGGCTGCACCTGAAAAAAACGTCCTTAAGCCGTGGCAGAAGCAGGAGTGGTGCATTCCCCAGGTAAGCGCTGACTTCGTAGCCCATATGGAGGATGTCCTGGACCTGTACGCCGAACCGTATGACCCCCAGAGGCCGGTAGTCTGCTTTGACGAGACCTCCACCCAGTTGTTGGCCGAGACCCGGCCCCCGATGCCGCCCCGGCCGGGACTTCCGCTGCGGCAGGACTACGAGTACCGCAGGGAGGGTACCCGCAACCTGTTCCTGGCCTGTGAGCCATTGGCGGGCTGGCGGCAGGTGGCGGTGACCCAGCGGCGTACCATGCAAGACTTCGCCCATCAGATGCGTTGGCTGGTGGACGAAGCGTACCCGGAGACCCCGGTGGTGCGGGTGGTCATGGACAACCTGAACACTCATCGTACGGCGTCCCTGTACGAAACTTTCCCGGCTGAGGAGGCCCGGAGGATTGCCCGGCGGTTGGAGTTTCACTACACGCCCAAGCACGGCAGTTGGTTGAATCCTGTCCTGAGCTTGTCGAAGGGATGGCCGAAATCGAGTTCAGCGTATTGGCCCGCTCCTGCCTGAAACAGCGGCTCCCCAGCGAGGAATCGCTCCAACGGGTGGTCAGAGCCTCGGTGCGAGAGCGAAACGAGGCGCGGGTCACCATCAACTGGAGGTTCACCACCAAGGATGCCCGAACCAAGCTCCATCGCCTCTATCCCTTCGATTCCAAACATGACTGACTACTAGGCGCACGTTCTCCTTGAATTAGGCGCTATGCTTTCTTCTTTGTTTTGGCACGTCCCGCTCCTCCCAGGCAGCCATCGCTGTCTTTAGATTGAGAGCAAAACTTTCACTTGACCACTTGTCCGAATTTGCCGGCCCACCTCAGTGGCTAGCCAGGCTACACATAGTAGGATCAGACACAAACAACTCCCCTTTGATCCCATGTGGTCTGTTTCATCTTCCGCGCTGCCTTCTGCTGCTTTCCATCGTAATCGCGCCTTCTTATAAGGACGAATGCCTCGCCGCCAGCTAACGCCAAGACCAGCACGATGTTTAGCTCAATCAACCACACAATCACGCTACCGTCATCCGAAGGAGGATCAGGCGTGGGGGTTGGTGTGGGCGAAACTACCGCTGGCGTCGATATCACCGTCGGAGTAGGCGTAGGCGGCCCTAGCATCAGGCGCGGGTCCGCCACTGGTCATTACCAACGTCACATAGCCCTGCTAGCGCAAATGGTGCGGCTGAGTACTAAACAAGAAAATGCCAATCAGGAATAAAAAAGCCCCAGTTTGGGACAAGGGTAAAGATCATCGAGGGCTAGAATTCAATGCGAATTCACGCAATGCGGTGCTCAATTTCCTGGACGGAGATGCCGAGCTGTAACCGCCTCGATCACGCCAAGACACTGACTGCAACCATGGAGTAGTGTCCCCTACTAACTTGACCAACTCGTCGTGAGGTATCAAATACCAGACCCCTAGAAGTCTGGCCGGAAACTGTCCATTTTGATGCCAGGGGTTATACTCCGGGGTATCAAAGATAGCGGAGCAAGGGAATGCTGGGAGAGCGATCGGATCAGAGGGGCTTCTGGGAGGCGGACCGGCTGTATCTGGACCACGTGGGTAAGGACACTTTCTACGGCCTGTTGGCATCGTTGAGAGGCCAACTATTCCGGGACTCCGACTTCGCCGAGTTCTACCGCGCCGACAACGGCCGGGACAGCGTGCCGCCCAGCCTGCTGGCCACGGCGCTGCTGCTGCAGACCCACGACAAGGTGAGCGACGCCGAGGCCAAGGCCAGAGCCGACTTCGACATCCGCTGGAAAGTGGCGTTGGGAATTGAGGTGGAGGACAGGCCCTTCGCCAAGAGCACGCTCCAGGTGTTCCGCGCCCAGTTGATTCTCCACGACAAGGTGCGGGCGGTGTTCGAGTCCAGCCTGCGGCTGGCCCGGGAGTCGGGCTACCTAAAAAAGCGCGGCATGCGGGTGGCGCTGGACACCACGAACATCCTGGGGCGGGGCGCCGTGAGGGACACCTTCAACCTGCTGGCGGACGGGATTGTGAAGCTGCTGCGGGCGCTGGCAGCCGTGGAGAGGTCCAATGTCAAAGGATGGGCCGAGGCCCAGGGGTACGGGCGGTACCTTGCATCCAGCATCAAGGGAGAGTCGGCCATCGACTGGTCCGACAAGGGGGCACGGGCGGGGTTGCTGGCCACGATTGTGGCTGACGCCGACCGTCTGTTGGAAGCAGGGCGGCAGGCGCAGGAGGCTCTGCCGGAGGGCAGCCCTGAGCGGCAGGGCATCGTCGCGGCGGCGGAGTTGCTGGGGCAGTTGCTGCTCCAGGATGTGGAGCGCACCGGCGACGGTATTGGTCTCAAGGACGGGGTGAGCAAGGACCGGATGGTGTCGGTGCATGACCCGGAGATGCGCCACGGCCACAAGAGCAGCAGCCGTCGCTTCGACGGGCACAAGGCGGCGATTGTGGTGGACACCGATACCCAGCTCATTACTGCTGTGGAAGTATTGCCCGGCAACGCTCCGGACAACCTGGGGGCCTTGGAACTGGTGGAACGGAGCGAGGCCAATACCGGTGTGCCGGTGGAGGAGGCGCTGGGCGATGCCGCTTATGGCGACGGCGATACCAGGCAGGCCTTCGCCGACGCGGGACGGACCCTGATTGCCCGGGTGCCGGGCCGTCCGAACCGGAAACACTTCCCGAAGGATGACTTCCGGATTGACCTGGCGGCGGGAACCTGCACCTGTCCGGCGGGTCAGGTCACCCGGAAGCTGCTGCCGGCGGGGAAGCGGACCGGTTCCACGGGACGGACTCACCGGCTGCAAGCCTTCCGGTTCGATGCGGCGGTGTGCGGAGCCTGCCCGCTGCGCTCTCAATGCGTGGCCGGGTCATCGGGATTGGGGCGAACGGTCCAACTGCACCCGCAGGAGGCTTTGTTGCAGCAGGCCCGGGCCCTGCAGCAGAGCGAAGCCTTTGCCGGGTATTGTCAACGCCGGGTGGTGGTGGAGCACCGGCTGGCCCGGCTGGTGCAGCTGGGGATTCGCCAGGCCCGCTACTTCGGTCGGACCAAAACCCGGTTCCAGCTGTACCTGGCAGCCACGGTGGCCAACCTGACCCTGCTGGCGGGCAAAACCGGTTTGACAGGCGATATTGGTGGCGCTGCCATCGGCTACCGTGACGCCTGGGCCGGCGCCGACAGTGCTACAGCAACATTTGGTGCAATCCGGCTCGGTCTGATTTGGCCGCTGGCGTTGCTGACGCCGGCCTTTCTGCCTAAAGCCCTCTTCTCAACCAAGGCTTTTCATCCGCATTTCTAGGATGTCTGGAAAGATTACATGAATATCACGGCCCATCCATTTCTTAAAGATACCGACCCGTCCAGGGGCACGAACCGAGACAAAATCTGCATGTTTAGAACGTTGGGCCAGTATATCAACGTATTGAGTCGCCGATGGTGGTGCAGAGCAAACATAGCCGTGTCGGACTAAGATCCCTGCCGCCCGTTCGACGTTCGGGTGCCTCCATTGCTTGCCAACTCCATGGGTGTTGCTCGGCTGTTCAACGTTGGTATCGGCCTCATGCCGTGAGGGCTCAGTAGAATCGGTCCTGCCACGTAGATGTCCTCCCATCGCTTTGAAATCCAAACCCAGAGCGAAGGGACTTAGCAATTCAAGCAAGACTTTGGACGGACTGCGACTGGAATAAGAACCACGTTCAATCCAAGACCAAGTTTTCAGCCAGTTCGTCGCGCCGCCGACAATTTCGACGAGGGTGTCGTGAGGCAACAAATACCAAGTTCCGCCGGCCTGGAAATTCATCCACAAATTCTGGCCAATATATTTTTTTCAATAGTTACGCGGGATTTTAGCTGTACCCGTAGGGTCGTGTTATCGCCAAAGCGATATGCCAGAAAGTCCGCGCCTAACCAGTCATCAGAGAGTTTGATACAGTTGAAACCGTAATCAGCCAAAATGGCCGCGGACTTTTGGAAATTGTAGATTTCCTTTTGCCGGCCATTGAGAAGTTCAGGGTCAATCCGTTGGAACCTCATGCTGCCTCCTTCGACGGATTGTAGTCAGGTACTGTGCAAAGGATAAGGAAGGCAAAATGCCCGCCAAAATAATAAGACCACAGATTCGAGGCATGTGCGCTGAAGGCCCACCCTCATGCTATATATGTAGGCGTTGTTCACAACTCCAGAATGAACCTTGACGTAAAGGTTCTTAATTTTGCCCAGCTAACCGGGTCTACCTTAAAGTACCCCACTAATTGGACAAAAGTGGAGCTAAGCCAGTTCGTAATACAGTACACTAAGGCCGGAAATGGTGGGCCGTGCCGTACTGTGAGAACCCACGAGCTAAAGCCGGAAGTTAAGCGCTACCCGTGTCCCTCCTCCCGGGCACCACGGTATGGGGAGTGGATGGCCTTCGTCCAGACCCAGGCCAGAGCGAAGGAAGCTCGATTTATGGATGAGGACCGGTCCACTCTCTGAAATGATCCCAGGTTGTGCTGAACCGCGCCTCAATCCGGGAATGGCAAGGATAGCGGGACTGTCGTCTGAATGTCGAACTCGCCACGTTCAAGAACCACAATGCGGTCGATCAAGAGCTCGATGAGTGCCCGCTTCTCCAGGACTGAGCTATCTTCGAGGCAGGCCCGGAATTCCTCCACCATCGCCTCGACACCGTACTCACCAGATGATGAGCTGTAGCGAGTGGCCATCTGGTCTATTTGTCTTATGGTCCGAAGTACCTCTTTCCGCAAGGTCCTCAACTGCTCTCGCCGGCTTCGCAGAAACGATACACTGGGGACTACGGTCTCCAATGACGGCGACTGAGATTCCACGAGGTCATAGGTCGACTCCAGGCGTCGCTCGACCTCTTCTAGCGCGGTCTTGACCTGGTCCAGAACACTGGCGTAGTCATTGTTGGTCGAGTTAATGTCGGCCGTAACCGAGGCAGCGATCCATGGGAAGCTCTCGGGAGTAGTGAACAACGCCGTGAGTCGGCGGAGAAACGCATTGTCGGTCACCTCCGCGTTGAGGTAGCTCGACTGGCAGGTGCCAGCGCCGAGGCGGTGCAATGTGCTGCACACGTAGTAGAAATACCGGCCACCCTTTGCCCCTTGGACCATATAGGGCCTGTTGCAGATGCCACATTGCAGCAACCCGCGCAGGAGAAATGTGGGCCGTGGCCGAGAGCGTTCTTTGTCCGGAGCTCTCTTTGCCAGGGCCTCTTGGACTTGCGCGAACATCTCCCTGGGCACGATGCCCGGCCAGGCACTCTCGACGCGCACGGGGGGAGGCGCGTTAGTTCGCGTTGGCCTCCGGCCCCACACCAGGGTACCGACACACGCCTCATTGGTCAGGACCCAGTCCAAGCTGGTCTTGACCCACCGTCTCCCCCTGTTGGTAATGCCCTGGTCGCTCAGGTCCTTGCCGATCTCCTTGACTCCTTTCCCGTCTAAGGATTCCCGGAATATGTACAGAACGGTGGCCGCCTCTATGGGGTCTACGTCCAGCGTGCTGCACATGCGGCCGTCACTGCCTTGGACCTTGACCTTCTTGTAGCCGAAGGGTGCCCGTGCACCGAAGAAGTTGCCGCGAAGGGCAGCCTCCCGCATCCCTCGCGCAACGTCCTCCGAGAGGTTCTCGGAGTAATACTCCACCAACCCCTCGATGATGGCTTCCATTAGCCTCCCGCTGGGAGTGTCATCCAAAGGCTCGCTGATCGAGACTAACCTAACTCCGCAGTCCCTGAGCCGTGCCTTGTATACCACCGCGTGTTCCTGGCGTCGACTGAACCTATCATGTTTCCACACCAGGATTGTCTTGAACTTTGGATTAGGGAGGCAGGCATCATGGATCATCCTGGAGAATCCGTCCCTACTGTCGACCCGTCCGCTCTCGGCCTCGTCGACGTACTCGCCGACTAGCTCGTATCCATTCTTGATAGCCCAGTCGCGGACCGCCCGCTGCTGGCCCGAAACCGATAGGTCAACGTCCTGTCGGTCGCTAGACACCCTGCTGTAGCTCACCGCGCAGACCTGGGGTGAAGGCATGGCTGTATCTCCCTGCTGCAGTATCCCCCGCCCCACTCGGAGGTTAAGTGTGGACAAGATGTGAGGTGCTTGCATTGATTCTGCGAGCGAGTAGAGCGCAATGTGGAGGCGCGGCCGCCGGTCGCCGCAAGTGCTGCGGTTAGGCGCTACCTTGGCCGGGGCCTCTGCCGACGTGGCAATCAACCATCTTGATTTTGTGCAACTTGGTGGGCAATGCGGTACTGTCAGACCCAAAAAAATAAAAGTAATGGGTTCCCGCGCACTATTTAATTACCACGTATAGGTCTCTAAGGGACCTTAAAAGGGGGGGGCGTTTTGTTCCCCCCCCTGAGGCGTTTTTTTCCCACTCCTTACCCCTGGCTGCGGTTTGGTGTATATAAACCTCTATCTAGAGTGGCCGTCCAGCCGGAGCAGTCCTTCCGGCGGGCGCAATCCGGACTTTGGAATATTGAGAGGTTGCTATGAATATGGGCGGCAAGATCACCCAAGTTATCGCGGGCCTGATCCTTCTCATCCTGCCCTTCTTCCTATACGGAGTCCAGGTCAACGCCGCGTCGAACCTGATGATGCGATTCGTAGATTCGTGCCAGGGCTACGAGGGGACCCGCTTCACCGAGGTTTACTATGCAGTCACTTCGGAGCCCGCGACCGCCAACATCTACTGGTACGCCCCATCATCGGGGATTTTCGGGGGAGCGGGCATCCCGGTCACAAGGAGCGGGAACAACTGCCAAATTGCTGAGACCGTGACCGGTGACGCCACCGGTTTGGTGGCCGGATCGGCGACGCTGTACTCCAGCCGAGGGGAGAACATCAAGGCCGTGACCGTTGCGACGGCGGGGACCATTCCCGCCGCCACCGACCTGGTAACGGCCAACAGCAACGGCGCGGGTTGGCACGCCGTTCCCTCGGTCATGCAAACCTTCGGGGCCGTGACCCGCCTGGTGATCAGCCTCATGCCGCTGCTCCTGACCGCCTCGATGATCACGGTTGCCGCTGTCAGCCTGGTACACCTGGGGCGGGGCGGGGCGGAAAGCATATCCAGTGGGATCATGACGGCCCTGATGGGTCTGGTGTTGGGGCTCGTCACCCTCTTCGTGACGAGCCCGATCTTTGACCCCATCATCGTGGCCGCCCAGGTCAACAGCTCCGGGGCGCAGTCCGCGACAGTCCAGTTTGGGAGTGTCAGCGGGATTATCTTCAGCCTTATCCCGCTGGTCCTGGTCTCGGGCACCCTGGGCCTAATAGGAGGCGGACTCTACGGCCACTTCTCCGGCAACCGGGGCGGCGGCGGCGGCGGCACGGCGCTGGACTTCTAGGGAGTCGTTAAGGCGCGGGGCGGTCGTATCCCCGCGCCTGGAGAGACCCCAAACCGGCATAGGAGAATTAAGGTGAAGGCAGCAACGAAGAAGCCCAAAACCAAGGCAGTTGGGCATAAGGTGACGAAGAAGCCCACAGGCTGCATGGTGCCTGTGGGCAAAATGAACGGAAAGACGCTGTACCAGCGCAAGTCCAAACCGAAGACGCAGGGGAAGAAGTAGCCCGCACTCCGGGAGCTGCGCCGCATGATGGAAGTTACAGAGGCCCGTGATACAGAGGTCCATTATCTCGAAGTCACGAAAGATATGTTCTTCGACATGGAGCCCGACGAGCTGGGGCGAGACATCTTCAGCGCCGAGGTCCGGTATAAGGAATGGGTGGCCACCGAGGCCATCCATCACTTTGCGAGAAAGGCCGAGATTTACAAGCAGGACCTGGGCCACGAGTTTCAGATATGGTCCGGCCCGCCGGGCAGCGGCAAGACGTCGAGCATGGTGACCTACGCAAGAAAGCTGTACCGCCTGGGGTGGAACGTGGCCAGCGTGAAGGGCGGGATCATGTTCGGGGTCAGTATCAGCACTAAGGCTGCCTACGTTTTCTCCGATTCCCTTGAGCCCGGCACGGTGCTGCTCATCCCGGAGATACACACCCTGATGGGGCGGTACAACGACCAGTCACAGCGGCAACAGGCATTCATGGAAGCGACGACGGCGGTGCGGAAAGAGGGGCTGAAGATTCTTGGGGACAGCGCGGGCGAGGACCTGATCAGCCCCGCCGCGAAGCTGGCCACCGATTGCCTGGTGTACCCGGAGCAAAAGCCGCCCTTGCGCGTGGTGCAGGGGGAAAGGCAGCCTGGAGGACACCGCTGGCCGGACTTCTGCTATATCCAGGAAAACCGCCTGGTCAATCCCTTCCCCAGCAAATTCAGGGGAGCCGATCCTGAGTATGGGCTCGTGCCCGTGAAGCAGACCTACACCCACCGCAAAAGGCTCAAGCCTGGCGAGGTTTACGATGCCTGCAAACTGTATGACACCTTCCAGCGGGTGCCGATTCTACAGGGGGCGAACATCGACGCCAAGAGCATGCGGGATATTCACAACGCGCTGATGGATGGGAAAGCCGGGGACGAAGGGACCGGCGGCACTGTGATAGACATGCAGGGGTTGTTTTCGGACCTGGTCGACGACGGGGCGTTCAACAGCAGGATAGACGCGCTGATAGAGAAGAACCGGGACAAGCTGGCGCGGGGGAAGCAGAAGGTCGGCCCCAAGGCCAGCGCCCAGGAGATAGCGGCATTGATGTCAGCCAAGGCCGCCGTCGAGATCACCCCAACGGAAGTACGGTCCTGGTTGCGGCGAACGTCTCCACAAGCCGTAACCACACAAGGGGATATCAAGCTGGACCTTCTGCTGGAAGAAATTGATTGGTGGGCTGACTAATGGCAGGGCGGCAATTAAAATCATGGCCAACCAACCAGGTAAGGAGGCCGGCCATGACGAATGAACAGGGTGACATGCAACCCTCTGGCGATGACCTCGGCACCGGAGATAGCGGTATCCGTCGCACTTTACTACGGCAAGGACTCGGAGCATGGCGGCTGAAAAAGAGATCGGTCAAGCAACATCCACGGTCGGGTATGGAGACGGGAAGGGGGAGTCGGAGGCAAAGAGCTACGAAGACTCCCCCTTCTTCGTGGACAGGCCCCACAACCTGGGCCTGTGGAAGGTTGACTAACATGCGTTCAGTGCTGCTTGCCATGGTGGTTCTGGTGATAACCGCCTTGGCCTGTACCTCTCCTGCCTTCCAACCTGGAGAGCGGGCATATGTCCATCAGATAGTCAGAGACATGATGAACGAAGGGTTAGCGAATCTTGGTCAGCCAGCCGCCACCGAGACCGAGTACAACGCGACATGTACGCTTCTGAGGAAGCATGAATGGGACCTGGTCGAGTCCGTCACTGACCCTGACGCTACCACCCGGACTAGCACCCTGGCGGGGGCGTTGATTGGGACTACCGAGCAGTTGAAGGGCATTCAGGAAGAGCGCGGCTATCCTGAGTATTCTCTGGCCCATTTCTGCGAGGACGTGACTGGCACACCGCACCCCACCACACCCGCCACCTTGCCTGCGACGGCTCCGCCTTCCAAGGGGGGTACGCCTCAACCAACTCACACACCGCACCCCACCACACCCTCCATCCTTCCCACCTTCCAACCGGGACAGCGGGAACATATTTACAGGGGCGTCAAAGACATGGTGTCCGATACCTTAGCCGAACTTGGACAGCCCGCCGCCACCGAAGCCGAGTACAGGGCTACATGCACCCTTCTGAGGAAACACGATTGGGAGTTGTTTGACTTGTTCTCGGACCCTGACGCTACCCTCCAGACTAGCGGCATTGCGGGGGCGTTGGTGGGAGGGTTCAAGGAGTTGACCCGAATTCAGGAAGAGCGCGGCTTGGCTGTGTATTCTCTGGCTCATTTCTGCGAGGACGTGCTGGAGCAGTGAAGAGGAGTGACAACTGATGCCTGATGACCCGAACATCAACAAGTACGGCGTCTCCCATGACGACTGGGACGACATGTCCCAGAACGAACAGCGCGACACCGCCCATGAACACGGCGACGACTGGCTCGGAAGACCCCCGCCGGAGACCGATGGGGGTGACGACTCTTCCCAACAAACGACGGCGTCTGCCGATACCGGTAGGCCACCGACGTTTCACTCCGATACGCCACCGACGTTTCACTCCGATGCCCAACAGGACGCATGGTTGGCGGACCAGCGGGCGAAGCTGTGGGATGTTTCCGAGCTGGAACGCAAGGAGAACGTCCAGAAGGGCCGGGACGACTGGAGCCGGTCCAACAAGGAACGCGAAGACCGGCTCCGCTCTGAGCGCCGCGACGAGGCCGCCGACCAGGCCCGCGAAGAACGGGAGAACCAGGAGTCCAGGTGGTCTACGGAAGACGCGGGTCAGGGACTGCTTAGAAGCCGGGACCGGGAACGGTACGTAGACCGGGATATGGAGGCGTCGAAGGACCCTAACGTAAACGAATATGGCATCTCCCATAACGATTGGGACGACCTGAGCCAGAACGACCAGCGGGACGTTGCCCATAGCTTCGGCGACGACTGGCATGGCCAGCCCCCGCCTACCGACGATTCCGGCGGCTCGTCCCAACGAACATTTCACACTTTCGAAGCCGCCCTGGCCGACAAAGGGCTGACCCCCGATGAGATCGCCCTCGTCAGGGAACGGCAGGGCGGGACCATCACGAAGTTCGAGCAGGACGACGCCGACGCGGTGAACGCCATGCGCGACGCACTGGGTGCGCAGGCCGTGGCCGAACAGGTCGAGGCGGCGCTATTGGCCCAGGGGGCAACCCCCGAAGAGATCGCCTACGTCAGGGAACGGCAGGGCGGGACCATCACGAAGTTCGAGCAGGACGACGCGGACGCGGTGAACGCCATGCGCGACGCACTGGGTGCGCAGGCCGTGGCCGAACAGGTCGAGGCGGCGCTATTGGCCCAGGGGGCAACCCCCGAAGAGATCGCCTACGTCCGGGAACGGCAGGGCGGCACTCTCACGAAGTTCGAGCAGGACGACGCGGACGCGGTGAACGCCAGGCGCCAGGCGGACGACGCAGCGGCCGCCCGCGACGATGAGGCGCACCGGCTGGAATTGGTGGCGGCCCATGAACTCTACGCGGAGTCCATGGGAGAGTTTGGGTCGAGGGATGGGACCTTCGACCTGGGTGCGCAGGCCGTGGCCGAACAGGTCGAGGCGGCGCTATTGGCCCAAGGGGCAACCCCCGAAGAGATCGCCTACGTCCGGGACCGGCAGGGCGGCACCATCACGAAGTTCGAACAGGACGACGCGGATGCGCTCAACGCCATGCGCCTGGACCAGGCCGTATACGATTTCCACACACGGAACGAGCTGTCGGCGCTGGAGAGCGCGGAGGTCAGGGCGGACTACTTCCGGGCGATTGACGACTACCAGCAGCGGGCGGACCTATGGGAGGAGGAAGAGGCTATGGGAGCCCCATCGTCTCTAGTGGGGTTGACCCCCGAGGACGTCCAGGCCATGAACCGGGACGCCCGCCAGATCATCAATGGTATGTATCCCGAACCCCCGATTGAGTCTATCGGAGTGGGGTTGACCCCCGAGGACGTCCAGGCCATGAACCGGGACGCCCGCCAGATATCCAAGGGTATGTATCCCGAACCCCCGATTGAGTCTATCGGAGTGGGGTTTGTCCCGCATGGGTCGCCGGAACTGGACCAAGTTGCGCAGACCATCTATGCCCTGGCCTTCCCTGGGCTCTCCCCTGAAGAGATAGCGGCGGCGCGGGACCTCTACCCCTCTCGGACCAGCTTTGACCGAGAAGCCATTGACCGGGCCAAGCTCAACACCCGGAACGACCCGGCCCAGTCCGCGATGGTGGACGAATTCGCCATCAGCCAGGGGTACCAGCCCTTGGAACTCGATATGTCAGCCGATGCGGTGAATGCGCGGCGGCGGCGGGCCATTATAAGCACAGCCGCGTTGTGGACCTTGCCGTTCACCATCGGATGGGGTCCCCTCGCGGGCGGCGCGGCGGGAGCGGCAATAGGAGCAACAGCCCACGCCGTAGCGCCTGCCGACGGGGAACGTTGGTTTGAACTGACGCCTGCGGACCCGATGCGGGCCGCGCATGGCGCGCAAGAGGGGGGTATAACGGGTTACGGCGGTTCCCTATTAGGTCTTAAGGCGTTGCAGGCCGCAGGGAAGTACGCGCCCAGGATCATCGGGTCCCTGCCGGGCAGGTGGGGGACGGAGGCCGCGGGCGGGGCCGTATCTGACACGGGTTGGGCGCTCCGGGACGGCCGGATTACCCGAAATGAGGCGTTGTACGAAATCGGCGGCGGTGCGGTGTTATCCCCGGCCCTCGATATCGGAGCCAGGGGAGCGAAGGGCGTAGGCAAGGTCGGCCGTCAGGCAGGCCGTATCGTCCTGCCCACGCAGCTCAGCATCCCGAATACCGGGCTAACGGTGCCGTTGGGCGGAGGATTCGTTCCCCTGACGACCCCCGCCCCTCGTGTACCCCATTTGACCGTTGTACGGAAGGGAAAACAGGGAGAGGCCATCAGCGGAGATGTTTTCGACCAGATGGCCCTCACCGGCGAATACGAAGGGGTAATCGGCCAGACCGCCGTGAGTTTCAAACCTGGCCGTATGTCCGAGGCTCTGCACAAGGCCAACCTGGACCTGCCGCTGTACTACTCGGCTACTCCCGTGGGGAAGATCATCAGCACGGGTCCCATCGCCATGGACAAGCCGAAGTTGGGACCCAGTGAGCAGTATTTTTTCGCCTCCCCGGGCGATGTCAACCCCAACTTCATGGGCGGGTCCGCCTTCGGTGGGTCCGGTAGTAGTCCTGGGATATTCGCATACTCTCCGCTAGACGCAGAAGCGGTAGGTTCACAGTTTGAGCGCGTGATGACCGCACCCGACGCCGTGAAGTTCTACAGCGGCGGCTACGAAGCCGAGCGTGGCATCCATTCCGGCGAACAAATTCCTCCGGCCGAACGAGCCGCGGCGGCAGGCGTTCAAGGCGGGCAACTCTACCTTGGGGCATCGGTCAACCCGCCGTCCTTCTCCCAACGCTTGCAAGCCAATGTGAATGCCATCATGGACGCGGTTCGCGGCGAACAAAGAGGCCGGTTCGTGTTTCAGAAAGCGACACCTGAACAACTGGCCGACCGCATCGAGGCGGACCAAATGGCCGCAGGCCAGATGTGGGAGGAGTCCTTGACCTCCGGCAAGGTTGACTCGGAGGACCGGGCGGGGTTCATGGACGCCGCCTACCAGCGCACGATGGACGACATAGCCGAGAAACAAGCGACGTTCGACCGGGCACTGGCCGCCCGCATTGAGGCGGACCAAATGGCGGCCAGCCAGGCGTGGGATGAGTCCTTGGCCTCCGGCAAGGTTGACTCGGAGGACCGGGCGGGGTTCATGGACGCCGCCCACCAGCGCACGTTGGACGACATAGCCGAGGAACAAGCGGCGTTTGGCCGGGCAATGGCCGACCGCATTGAGGCGGACCAAATGGCGGCCAGCCAGACGTGGGATGAGTCCTTGGCCTCCGGCAAGGTTGACTCGGAGGACCGGGCGGGGTTCATGGACGCCGCCTACCAGCGCACGTTGGACGACATAGCCGAGGAACAAGCGTTGTTTGACCGGGCACTGGCCGCGCAAGCCGACCTGGAAGACATGCTGCGGCAGCACGGCGGTACGCCCGCAGAGCGAGACCTATTGGAGCGGGTGCGGGGTTACTTAGCCCGAATCCACCGGTGGACACCGATGGACGGCGTGAGGACAGCGGAAGGGGGGTGAGGAAGTTACAGGCGCGATGATCCGGGCTCGAATTTGGGTAGACGGGAGGCTGGCGGCGGTCTGCAGGCGCTTTGGGGGGCGCCGATGGCGGCTTACAGTGGCTGTGGTGAGGGGGATGGCGGGATAGGACACGGCAAGAGGCGCTCGCGGACCGGACTGGCGCGAGTTGGCGGGGCGTTCGGTTGGCCGGATGGCGGGTCAGTAGCGGACAGGAGCAATCAGGCTGGGAGTGGAATGGCTCGCAGTCGGGCCAGGGCGCGACTGAACTGGGTTTCCCATGGCCAGCGCTGGGGAAGATGCAGGGTGATCCGGCGTGCCGAGCGGGTGATCCGTCCGGCCAAGGCAAAGACCCGTCGTCTGAGGGTCTTGGTGGTCACGATCTGCTGACCCAGGCCGATGCGGGCTGTCCAGCGGGCCAGGTTGTGGGCCATCACCTGTACCGCCAGCCAGGCGCCGTTGGCAGCGAAGCGGCCCGAGGGGAGATGGTTCAGCCCCACGCCGTACTTGAGGTCGCGTATCGCATTCTCGATCTCGGCGTGGCGGCGGTGGTCAGCCTCCAGTTCCAGGGTCTCTCCGTCCCGGTCGGTGATGAAGCCGTGATAGCTGTAGGTGGCGAAGAGAGCCAGTTGGGAACCGGGCGCCGGCTTCACCCGCCGGACGATGAGCCGCACCGGCGCGGCGTCGGGCTCACTCTGGAAGGGGGTGTAGGTGGTCTCGGCCACATCGGCGCCGTCCATCCAGTAGGGAATCGGCGTCCAGTCCTCTTCGGGTATCGCCTCGATGAGATTCCGCAGGCGGGTGCGCTGGCGGATGGTGATGGAGAAGCGGACATCCATCCGGCGGCAGACGGCGACCACGGCGTGGGTATAGAAGCCGCTGTCGGCCCGCACCGTGAGTTGGCCCCTGGCTCCGCCGTAGCGCACCCGCCCCACCGTTTCACGCAGGAAGTGGGCGGCGCCGCGGGCGGTGTAGGCCCGGCCCTCGCGCAGGCGGGCCATCAGCACGTCGCCGGTTCCGGCGGCGACGGCCAGCAGCGGGTGATAGCCCCGCGCACCGGTGTAGCCGTGGTGGCGAGCTCCTTCCTTGGCCAGTCCGTAGGTCTCGCAGATGGTGGAGTCCAGGTCGATGGTCAGGGGCCCGTCGCCGGGTCCGGCCCCAGCCTCCCAGGCCCGGGCCAGCAACTGGCGGCTCACCCGGTCCAGTTGGCGGACGTGGCCCCACCGGAAACTGCGCAGGAAGGTGCCCAAGGTGGAGGGCGCCTTGACTACACTGCCCAGGGTGCAGGCTGTCCTGCCGGTGCGCAACACATCGGCATCGTCGATGCAGTCGCCGCCCGCCAGCGCGGAAGCCACCAGCGTCATGATCTTGTCGCCGGTGTTGGCTCGGCCTGGGGCCCAGCCCAGGTCCAAGTGCCGGTCAACCAGTTGGGGCAGGCCCAGGTGCAAGGCCAACGTGGCGGGAAGGATCAGCCCGGCATTGTTGACCAGGCGGTGGTCGTCGAAGGCGATGTGGATGCCGTCGGGGTGGTTGCGTGGTAGCATCTATTGGGTGCTCCTTGTTTCTGGTTGGTTTTCTGTCTCGAAAACCATTATCCCAGATGCACAGGAGCACTTTCTTACCCATTCAACCCGCCGCGACACTCACCTTTTCGGTGGATTCGGGCTTAGGGAAGCGGTCCTTACATCCAGGCTCGCCTCTTGACTTAGAGGCAAGAACCGAGCAGGAGCTTTTGGCATTCGACGACTCCCGCCGGACCATTGGAGACCCGCGCACTCCCCTGACCCCTGAGCCGCTGCGAGACTTGCCGGGCGATCTGAGCCCGGAGCCGCTGCGGGACTTGCCGGGCGTACTGCCCCCGGAGGACCTGCGGGACTTGCCGGGCGATCTGAACCCGGAGCCGCTGCGGGACTTGCCGGGCGTACTGCCCCCGGAGGACCTGCGGGACTTGCCGGGCGTGTTGCCCCCGGAGCCGCTGCGGGATTTGCCGGGCGTACTGCCCCCGGAGGACCTGCGGGACTTGCCGGGCGTACTGCCCCCGGAGGACCTGCGGGACTTGCCGGGCGTGTTGCCCCCGGAGCCGCTGCGGGACTTGCCGGGCGTACTGCCCCCGGAGGACCTGCGGGACTTGCCGGGCGTGTTGCCCCCGGAGCCGCTGCGGGACTTGCCGGGCGTGTTGCCCCCGGAGCCGCTGCGGGACTTGCCGGGCGGACTGCCGCCGAATAAACGCAGACCACGGGTCCGGGCGAAGTCCATAGAGGCTGAGCTTGCCGAGGGCGTCAACCCTGGTGAGCACCCCCGCGTTATCAGGATTGAAACCCCGCCGACTGAAGTGACGCTGAACCTGGCGACGGGAGAGCGGAGCATCAAGACTCTAGGGAGCAACCGGCGGTTTCGTGTCGTGGCGACTGAGCCGGAACCTGTGACCAACGCCAGTCACCAAGGGCGGACAGCGGAGGTTGGCACGGGACCGGCTGGCAAGGTCCGCGCCAAGCACATCGAGGAAACCCGATACCAGCCCAATGCGGTTCGCACGCACCAACCAACGGTTCCGAGACGGGCGGGATTAACCCCGAAACCGCCCAAGCCCCCCAGCACCAAAGCTCCCAGGGCCAGGGGGCGGAGCAAACGCCGGGCCGCGTTCACCGCCGCGATGAGGAAATAACGGGTGTCCAACCCCACCCAAAAAGGAGCGCAAGAATGACGGCCGAGGCTGACGAATATTCCCAGGATGAGCTGAAGGACATTGCGCGGAAGTACCTGCGGGACAACGAGAACAGGGAATACCGGAGGATGGCCCGCAAGTCGGAACTGGATGAATACCTGGAAGGCAGAGCGCATGCGACCCGCGAATTCGCACACAGGCTCGTAGCGAGTGGGACCGCCGTGCCCCAGGCATGGAGTTGGGCGATCCGCGTTGTAATCCTCAAGTCCGAGATGGACTGACCACCTACCGGACAGCCAGATAGGAGTATCTCTGTGACCATGACCACGACGGAAACGACGGAAACGACGGAAATGGCGGGGGACCTGCCCAGGACCCCGATAGCCAGGTGGAACGCCAACATCGAGGCAATCCGGCTGCTCAAAGAGCTGGAGGCCCAGGACCGGTTGGCGACTCCGGCGGAGCGTGCCGTGCTGGAGCAATACTCCGGTTTTGGCGATTCAGCGTTCGAGCAGGGATTTACCCCCTACACCCCGAGAGAACCCGCCTGGCGGGAGCGCAAAGAGGTCCTGCGGGAGCTGGTGACCGGCGAAGATTACGAATCCATCGAGCGGTCCCGGCCCAATGCCTTCTATACCACACCGGAGATCGTCAAGGTGATGTGGGAGGGCCTCAAGGACCTGGGGGCCGGTGACATCCCGAATCTCAAGGTCCTGGAGCCTTCCGCCGGGTCCGGCCGATTCCTGACCTATCAGCCGCCGGAAATAGCGGCCACCTCTGAACGTACGGCGGTGGAGTTGGATAAGGTCACCGCCGGTGTACTCAAAGCGCGGTTTCCCGACGCCACGGTTTGGAATACCGGGTTCCAAGACGCGCCGATACCAGACGATCATTTCGATGTGGCAATCAGCAATGTCCCATTCGGCAAATATGGCGTCCACGACCCGGAGTACCTGGCAACGGGGCGCAGGTTCCTCACCAGAAATATTCACAACTACTTTTTCGCCAAGGCCCTGGACAAGCTGCGCCCTGGCGGAGTCCTGGCCTTCGTCAGCTCCCACTACACTCTGGACGCGGAAAAGGCGCAGCGGGTCCGTGAGTACCTGGCCGACCAGGCGGACCTGGTGGGCGCGGTCCGTTTGCCGGAGGGCGCTTTCCCGGACACCGAAGTAGTCACGGACATTATTTACCTGAGAAAACGGGGCCCCGGCGAGACTCCTGGAAATAGGGATTGGGTGGAGGCCCCGCCGCACCAGGTGGACGATTCCAGGGGCACGCCGCATACATTCACTGTCAACAGGTACTTCCTCGACAACCCCGGCATGGTGCTCGGTGACCATAGCGCCCATGGGACCATGAATGCGAGGAATTCCTACACTGTGAAAAGCGCACCGGGCGGTCACCCCGTCACCGCCGCGCTGCGGTCGGCGATGCAAAAGATCGCCGATTCCCCCAAGAAGCTCACCCCGTCCATCAACGCGCCGTCGTCCAGACGGCCACGGTCACCATCGGACCCGGAGACGGCTCCCAAGTCCGTGCCGGCTGCGCTGGACGAAACGGACAGGGCCAAATTGACGCAGATGGCGGAGATCGGGGCCACGGCCCGCCAAGTCCTTGCCGCGGAAAAGGGGCGCGAGACCACTGAGGATGTTGAGCGGATACGCGCCAACCTCAATGAGCAATACCAGCGCTTCGTGGAGTCACACGGGGAGTTGAACCGTCCGGCGAACCGTAAGTTGCTGGAGCAAAGCCCCGACGGGGCTTTGCTCCGGGCACTGGAAGTATTGGACCGGGCGGAGAACACATGGGAGCCGTCCTCCATTTTCAGCCGGTCCCTGGCGGGTGGGGAACCGGAGAGAAACGTTACCAACGCCGCCGACGCCATGAGCGTGGCCGTGAACGAGTCCGGCAGGTTGGACTTTCAGCGGATGGCCCAACTCCTGGGGGATAGCCCTGGTGCGGTACGGGCCTCTCTGGCCGGGGACGGGCTGATCTTTCGCAACCCCATGGGAGGATGGGAACCCGCCGACGAATATCTGACCGGACATGTCCGGGAGAAGTTGGAAATTGCCCGAAAGGTCGCCGCCGCCGACCCCGCATACCAGACCAATGCCGCCGCACTGGAGACCGTGCAACCGGAGGATGTCCCCGCCAGCCAGATCGCAACTCCCTTGGGCGCTCCGTGGATTCCGGCCGACGTTGTGAATGAGTGGGTCTCCAAGCACCTGTCGGCCAACCCCCACCGCAACGGCGACTGGTTCCGGTACAGCCCGGAGACGGGCGAGTGGTCGAAGACCGCCAAGGTCAGGGGCTACGAAGCGCGTATGCACGCAGAGTGGGGCATCGAGGAGATGGCCGCCGACGACATTCTGCTTCACACACTGAAGGGAGCGCCGATCAACATCACCAAGTCTGATGGTGACGGCGGGAGGATGAAGGACTTGGAGGGTATCCTGGCGGCACGGGAAAAGGCCCGCCAGATTCAAGACGCCTTCTCCGAGTGGATATGGGAAGACCAAGCCCGCCAGGAACGGTTGGTCAGACTCTATAACGATACTCACAACGCCATGCGTCCCAGGGTGTTCGACGGGTCCCATTTGAAGTTCCCCGGCATGGACCCCAGGTGGCAATCGCAACTGCGGCAACACCAGAGGGACGCCATTTACCGCGTCGTCCATGATGGGACCGCTCTGCTGGCCCATGAAGTCGGGTTCGGCAAGACAGCCGTGATGGTCGCCTCGGCGATGGAACGGAAACGGCTCGGGCTGATCGACAAGCCCGTTTTCGTGGTGCCCAAGACGACCCATGAGCAGTTCGCCCGCGATTTCTGCTCGATGTATCCAGGGGCGGACCTTCTGTTTCCGGGCGATAATGATTTCGGCGTTGAGAACCGTGAAGCCTTTCTCAACCGGATTGCCACCGGCGATTGGGACGGGGTGATCCTGACAAGCGAGCAGTACCAGAAGATTCCCGTCTCGCCCGCAACCGAAGCCAAGTGGGTCCAGAAGCAGGTAAACGACCTGCGGGCCGCCCTACAGGATGTGGACACCGAAGAAGGTGGACACAGCGAGACCAGTTGGCAGGGCCGGACGCAGAAGAAACTATCGACGAAACTTTTAGCCCTGGAAGCCAAGCTCAAGGACCTGCGGGCGGACATGAGTGCGGCTACCGATAAGGACGCGCTGTATTTCGAGGACCTGGGGGTCGACCAGATCTACGTTGACGAAGCCGACCGTTACAAGAACCTGCCCTTCGCCACCCGGATGGGCCAGGTGAAGGGGCTCCCTCAGTCCGAGACCAAACGCGCCTGGGACATGTTTCTCAAGGCGCAATACATCCAGGGGCTTGGGCAGAGAGAGTCCGGCTCTTTCTCGCGGAACGGAGTGGTGTTCGCCACCGGCACTCCCATCGCAAACACCATCGCCGAAGCCTGGACCATGATGCGCTACCTCCAGCTACCGGAAATGCGGAGGCGCGGACTGCACCATTTCGACGCCTGGGCGAAAACCTACGGTGAGATCACATCGGGCATGGAACAATCCCCGCAGGGCAAGTACAAGGTCACCCAGCGGTTTGCAAAGTTTGTCAATTTACCGGAGCTGTCCCAACTGTTCCAGAACGTCGCCGACGTGCGGGTTGCCGCCGAAGTCCCCGAAATGGTGGCGGTGCGCCCACGGCTCGTAGACGACAACGGCGATCCCAAGCGGACGACGGTAAAGGCGGAGATATACCCGGCCCTCCAGGCATATATGTGCGACCTGCGGGACCGGGCTGAACGGTTGAGCCAAGTGGACCCCCAAGTTGACAACATGCTACTTATATCGTCAGACGCGCGTAAAGCCTCGCTGGACATGCGAATGGTGGACCCGGCGGCGGAACGCAACCCCAACGGCAAGGTCCAACTGGCGGCGGCGAAGGTCGCGGAGATTTACCGTGAGGAGGAGGAGAACAAGGGGACCCAGTTGGTGTTTCTCGATATTGGGACCCCCAAACGGAATGCCAAGGTAAGTGAGGATACGGATTCCACCCCTGACGAGGCCACCGACGATTTGACGGGCGAGGAATCGGAGTACGTCCGCGACCTCTACGGAGTCTTGAAGCGTGACTTGATAGCCAAGGGAGTCCCCGCAAGTGACATCGCTTTCGTCCAAGACTATCCGTCCAAGGCGCGGGAGGACCTCTTTGAGCAAGTCAACTCCGGTGATGTTCGCGTCCTCGTGGGGTCTACCGAGACGGTCGGGGTGGGCGTCAACGTACAAGCTCGTGCGGCCGCATTGCATCATCTGGACGTGCCCTGGCGTCCCAGAGACATTGAGCACCGGGAAGGGCGCATCATCCGGCAGGGCAATAAGGTCTACGGTCCAGTCATGGACGACGAGACCGGGGAGTTAACTGGACCCGGACGCGGGGTAAAGATATACCAATACGTCCAAGAGGGTTCTTTCGATGAGTTCATGTGGCAGGCGGTGGAGGTCAAGGGCCAAGCGGTCAAGGCGCTGATGAGGCGGCACCCTCCCAACCGCGAAATGGAAGACGCTGACGGTCTGGTATTGAGCGCGTCCGAGGCTAAAGCGTTGGCCAGCGGGAACCCGTTGGTCCTTCGAGCCGAGGAGCTGAAGAACGACATCAACACCCTGCGATTGGAACGGGCCTCCCATCGGAACCAGCGGGAGAATGCCAAGGGCCAGATCAAGCGGTTGGAAAGGGCGATAGAAGGGCACAGGGACAGAATCCCCAGGATGGAAGTTGACGCGCGGTTGGCCCAGGCCGACACCGGGGACGCCGGTTGGACTATCGCGGGGAAGGTGATCGAAAAGCGGGCCGACGCGGGCAAAACCGTTCAAGACCAGCTTGCGAGATTGCGGCTGGGCGAAACGACAGGCGTGATCGGCCAGTACAAGGGCTTCGACCTAAGCGCGGCCTACACAGACCAGGGGCACCAACTGACTGTTGCCAACCCGGCCACCGGCGCTCCCTACAACTCCACCTATATCCAAGAAGTTACCCCCGCCGGGTTGATGAGCCGTCTCGATAACCTGGTGGGTGGAATCCCCAGGGCGCTCGAAGGCGCAAAGGAGAAATTGGAGGAGAGCGAATCATCGCTGGCAATCTACGGGGAGCAAGCCAGGAGATCGTTTGAAAGAAACGGGGAGTTGGCATCTCTGGAGCGGGAGCTGGTCTCCGTACAAGCGCGCTTGAGCGAAGAACCCGACCTCGGCTGCGCACCCCTGATGGAGCCGTCCATTTCCTTACCCGACAGTGATTGGCAAGCGGCCAGTTCGCAGACGGAACAGCCGGAGCCTGCACCGGCCCCGGACTCATGGGGAAGTTACGTCCAGTCCGACACGTTATCCCGTAATTCGGCGGGACCGGAATATTGGGAGAATGAGTGGGGGAAAGCCCAGAGGGATCAAGAACCGGAGATTTCCCCGGCGAACACCGGTCCTCCCGGTGACGCTTCGCTTGGTGAACACCCTGGCCAGCCTGCGTCCCAGATGGACGTAGACCCGCCGGATGGCCCGCTGTTCGCCGCGCCAATGACCGGGGAACAGTCCCGCGATAACTCGCCGGACCTGACCGTATCCCCACTGACCAGGTGGGAGCGGGACCACACCGCCGCCCGAGGCGAAGAGCCCGCGCCCATCAATGACCTGGACCTAGCTCCATTGGAGCGGTGGGAGCGGGACTGGGAGGGGTGGGGGCGGGATGACGCCGCCAACCCCTTGATTGCAGACTTCATCGAGGAGGATGAAGAGCAGGCACGGCATGACTTGGAGGAGCGGACCGAGCGTGACATGGACGACCTCGGAGAGTGGTTTACCCGGAGCCGGGAGCGGGACCAGTCTCCGGCAACCTTTACCGCCGCCTCTGGGGATGCCACCGGCCCTCCTGGGCCGGACTGGGCCGGACTTGACCGAATCCCATGCCGAGAGCGAACGGCAGCCCCCAGCCGACCTAGCTCTCGAACAGGTAGCCGCCGAGTTGGACGCCAGGGATAGACAACGGCTGGCCGACCTCGGCATTGAAAGCGACCAGGAGAAGGTCAAGCGATTGGAAGAACTCGAAGACCGCGCCAGCGCGGTGGGAGCCTCCGACCTGGCGGAGGCCATCCAGGAGACGCGGCGGCAGGACCCGGAGATCATCATCGCAAGCGAGATCAGCGACCTCCAGGAAGCGGTGGCGGTGGCCGAAGGGGTAGTCCCGGAGTCCGAAACCCAAGGTCAGTGGCAGAAGGGAGAGGCGGAGGAGCCACCGCCGGAGGCCAGTGAACACCTGGCTGACACGACCGGCCTTACTCCCGCCCAGCGCGTCCGTGAGCGCATCGGCGGCGAACCCAAGCCGGAGGTCCTGATCTCCGCCTACGTGAACGCCGACGCCGAGGAACGGGCGTATCTGGACTCCCTGGGGGTAGGGGAGTTGGCCGAGCGCCAGGGGCACCGGGTCACCACGCCGGACGCGGCCCTGGTGGAAAACGCCCTGGACGACGGCTGGGTCACCGACGAGGAGGCCAGCGCCGCCGGAAGGGTCGCTAACCTGGCGGAGCAGGAGACACCGGACCCGGAGATGGTGTCCTACTCCATGACCCAGGCCGAGTTCGAGGAGCGCGTCCGGGAGCTGTGCGACGACCCTGACGCCCTAGCCGCTTTCGAGGAGCAGGTCGAAGCCCAGGCGGTTGACGCGAAAGCGGAACGCAGGTACAGGGCCAGGCAGCGGACCGAAGACCCCGCCGCCGCCGCCGCCCAGGACGTTTCCGCCGCGCTTCGCTCGGACGCCGGTGAAGCTCTGAAACAGCGGTCAGACCAGGTGCGAGAACAACGGGAGGAGGACGGAGGAGAAAGGGCGCCACGGAAACGCCAATGGACAGCCAAGGAGCTGCGGGCGAAGGCCAGGGAGCTGTGCCCTCCGGCCAGCGCCATCCGTCTGACCCGCAGGGCCAGGAATTCCACCTTGCCCAAGGCCCCCAGGCCCCCCAGCACGTCGGCTCCCAAGAGCGGGCGAACATCCCGGAAGTCAGCATTTACGGCAGGTATGAGGCGATGAGAGAACGGGACATCCTACGCCGGGTCCAGGCAGACCCGGACACAAATAGCGGGGACATTCTCGTGGCTCTGATCGTCGCGGAAAGGGGCAAGGTCACCAAGCATGATGTGGCCCAGCTAGGCAAGATGACCCCCAAGTGCGCCCACTGTCACCTGTCCAACATGGCGGACCGCGGGTACTTCGACCGGGTCCCGCGCACGGCGGCCAACGGCGGGCACATGCCCACCATCTACCGGCTGACGCCGGACGTGGGGCCAGACGCGCCGTGAAAAGGTGGGTGACCGGACTTCTCGGCCATGCCGGGAACGCCAAACAAGGGTTGATGAGGCTTTCCCTGCTGGCATTGACGGTTGCCATGGGCGTGGGAAGCGCCGGGTCTTACGTCCAGTCTCCGGAGCCGGGAGGCGTCAACCGTTACGGGTTGGTGGTAGCGGGAGAGGGGGATGGGTCGGGAGAGGAAACGAGTGGGCCTTCAGCAACCGTGTCCGCCGCGCCCGTGACCAAGTCTTTCACGGTTACGTCCGGGTACCACAACGACCCTCCCAGTAGCGGTAGCTATTATACCTACCGTGGCTTTTCGGATGGTCATTCTATCGGGTCCATCAACCCGGCGACCTTCACGTATGAGGGAGCTACATACACTGTCACCAGCGCGTATGAAAAGGTTTGGTATCAATATGACTACACCACAAGGAGGCACACTCGCTCCGACCTTTTCCTAAGCCGCCAGATCACCGTGTCGCCAGGTATGCCAGGCAGGTGGATTGGCGGTTCATTGGGCGACGCTTCCGACAGCACCAGTTGGACTTGCAATTGGGGCGCAACCCAATGCCGGGGTGGTGGGGGGTCATACCGAGGAACGGACTCCACAACTGCCGGTATCCAGCTGCACCCCCCCTGGAGCCTCACCGGATCAGCGACCGGGGCGTTCGTCACCACAGACCCGTCGAATATTACCTTGAGGGCGTCCGTTCCCCTTACGAACGCCAGCTACGCGCTGCCGGCCGCGACGACCTGGACTATTTCGCCCACACCGGAGGGTATCACCTCGCCGGAACACGTGACGGTGATCGGGAGCTCATCACGGAGTATATCCAAAGACTTTGCCGGGCTGTCGCCCAACACCGCATACACGGTGACGGTCAGGAAGCAGGGAACCGCCGCCAGCACCGCCAAGTCGGTCGATGCCATCTTTGCGCCGCCGGAGTCCATCACCCTGGGCACGCCGACTGGTGAATTCAGCGGCGGGGGGCTCTCTAGCCACATCTTGACCGTGACCATCCCGGCCAGCGTCCCGGACGACGACACCGCGACCCAGGTCCCCTTGACCTGGACGATCAGCCCCACGCCGACCGGCGCGTCCTCACCCGAGCACGTGATTGAGACAATCGACGAGTCCGGCAATGTGGTCAAGGTTTGGTCTGATCTGCCGCCGTTCACCCAGTACATGATTACCGCCAAGCAATACGGCGCGCCGGACTCCGAAGCGAAGTCGCTGTCGGCCATTAAGATACCCGGCCATGTCCCGTTCCACGCGCCGAGCATCCTGAAGGTGACGGACCAGACGCCGGACAACAACGACACCGCGTCCCTTCAGGTTACGTGGTCAGGAGCCCCCGCGATTCCGGTCACGGGGTACTGGCTAAGGTATAACCTGGGCGGCCCGCTGACGCCGGACGCCGGACAGGAAACAAACATAGTGCGGGTCCTGCCGCCGATTGCCCGGAGCGTAGGGACGGTCGACATCGAGGCGCTGGCGTACTACGCGGAGGATACGGAAGTAACCTACCGGGGGCGGGACCAAACGGTGCCCACGGGCGAGACCTGGTTTTCGACCTGGTCGGAGACCTACTCGACCAACATCTCACGGCCATCTGGGCCAGGTTCCTATGTTCCGGCCAAAGAGGCGACCCCCCTGGTGGTGGAAACCTTTGAGGGGGTCCTGCCGGTGATGGGCATCCCAGCCGAACACGCGCCAAGCTACGCGCTGCTATTCCTCTTCTTCCTGACGGTGGGCGCAGGGGGATTCCTGTACGTGGGCACCGGGGGCGGGGCCATGTCCGCCACGCTGGGCGGCATGGTTGCGGTGATCGTATGGTCCGGCCTGGGATGGTGGTGGTTCGGGCTGCCGGTGCCGATGGCGCTTGTGCCGGTGGCCATCATCATCCTGGTTGGTGGAACCATCGTGACCACGAGGGTTTTGGCATGAACCGGCGGACTGGACCGGGCATCATCGTCCTGGGGCTGGGGCTGGCGCTTCTCATCCTGACGGCGGGAGAGGCCCAGGCAAGCAGCTTCGCCCTCCCAGGCGCGCCGGGGTCCAGCGTGGCGTTTCAAGATGCCCCAAAGGACTACGTGCCGGAAGGCTTGGTTGATCTCCGGGAACATCTCTGCTTTGTCTCCGGCCTCTCCAAGGGGTCGGTGGGCATCCCCGGCTGCCCCGGCTCGTTGATCTTCATCACTCCCCTGGTAGCGTTGGGGTTCGCCTGGGTACTGGGGATTCGTCACCCGGCGGGACTGGCGGGGCTGGGCGCGGCGGTGATGAGCGGGACCAGTGTGGTCGCATTCTCCAACCCCGTGGCGGTCCTGGTCGTGTTCTTGGCCAGCCTGAGTATCGGAGCGGTGGCCTGGGCGGTGGCCCGGTGATCCGCGCCGAGAGGTGGGCCTTCGCGGTCGTGGCGGCGGCGGCGTTGACCGCCGTGTTGGTGCTCTCCTTGGACCTGGCCCGGCCGGTGGTCACGGTCGAGATGTCGGGGTGGCCGACTCCGGTCCCCACCCAGCCACCGGCCCCCATCTTCAATCTGCCGGTATACCTGCTCGGCCAGCACATCGACACCCAGAAGTCCATCGGCGCGGACTACCAGGACGGGGGCGACGCTTTCACGGATACCGAAATGATTGTCCAGACAAACGAATCTGGAGAGGTCCACATCCCCCGGTGCATCCAACTCCCGGGAACGCCCGATACCCGGTATGCGGTGGGAGTTCCCGCCACCCACTCCGTAACCGAGCTGGTGATGGATGGGACCAACCAGGTGTCCGAGTGGACGGAGCAGACCACGCAGCTCAGCGTGGACGGGACCGATTACAAGCTATGGGTCACCACTACGTCCATTGACTGCACCGGGGCGGAGGGCGCGCCGTGGCGCATAAGGGCAAGGTGAGGATATGAGGGCCGCCAGCGCAATGGGTATCTTCGCGGTGGGCCTGATGGGGGTCCTGACGGTGGTCTGGCCCGCAATGGACACCCTGGCGGCGGGGATCGCCGCCGCCGATGGTACCGGCGGGCTGCTCGACCCCGCCCATTGGTGGGTCCAGATGCTCCGGCCAATGATGGGGTTCTACGCGCTCCTGGCCCTTCTCAGCGTGATCTTCATCGGGGCCGGACGGCTGAGGCGGTAATGGGGACTCTGTTCTGTGTGCTGTGCCTTGCGGGCGTGGCGTCGCTGGTGGACCGGAGCCCGGCCCACAACCTGCTTCCAGTCCTCTTCTGCGGGACGGCGGCCGCCGTCCCGGTCATGGCCATGTCGGACATGATACGGCCCGACCGGTCCCCGGCCACTCTGATGGCGTACACCCTCGCCCTGGTCCTCTACCTGGGGCTGTTGCCCTGGTTCCTGACCCAGGCCGACGCGTTGTTGCCCGCCAGCCCAGCGTTCGAGTACATCGCGGGAACCGTGCTGGCGTTGGCCTCTCCCATGACGCTCTTCGCGCTCCCGATGCTCAGGGAGGCGCACCGGCGATGACCGCAAAGATGGGGATGTCACTCTTCCTGGTCCACCTGATCTTCTACCTCGTGCAGTTGGGGTGGAACAGCTGGGACGCCACCACCTGCCAGGGCCTGGACGTAACCCTGTGCGGGTCTCCGGCGCTTACCGCCGTGGACGCATTCTCCCTGGACTTCAGTGGCAATTTTATTCACGACCTCAGTGAGGCGCGGAACGCGGTGGTGGGAGGTTTCCAGGCGATCCTAAACCTGGTGAGCCTCAACTACGACATTCTCGACATCACACCCGGCGACTGGGGCTTTCAGGTCCTCTACCCCGTGGTCCTGCTCCTGCGGGCGTCAATGGTGTTGTGGATGCTGGGGTTTCTGCTAAATCTGGCCCTGAGCCTGCTGGGAAGGGGGTTTTTCTGATGCAAGAGACCGTGACTGACAACGGCAACGGCCACGAACCACCGCAGGGACCGGACCAGGACCAGGACCAGGACCTGCTGGAACGGCTGGGAACCCAGACGGAGGACCTGGCGAAGCTGATCGCCGAGGACTATCAGCGGGGGCTCCGGCGCGACGACGATTGGAGCCGGACCCCGGACACCAAGACGGTCCGGGGCGACTTCACCGACTGGATGAACCTGATCTCCAGCGGGATTAGGCCCGTGATCTACGCCCTGGATGAATTCCTTGACTACGCGGACCTCGCCGACCCGAACAAGGAAACCCTGATCCTCTCCCTCCTGGAGCTGGCCCGGAAACAGCTGCGGGCGCGGGGCTCCAACTCGACGCTGGTCCTACGCGGGATGGCCGTGGAGGTCAAGATGCTCACCGAGATGCACGCCATCGCTTCAGCGGGCGGGGCGGTGGACGTGTTGGAGTTCGTCCAGGACGGCCAATACGGGGAGCTGGCGTTCATGGCTCCCTGGTTCGAGCCCCCGGAGTCGTTGGCGAAGCGCATCTTGGTCGTTAAGGGCGAGATGCGCCGGATCATTACCCGGGTGGACAACGCCAAACGGCGGGGGGCGTTCTGGGACTCCGCACCGTTATTGAAGGTGCTGAACGAGCCGGACGCCGACCGCAGCCTGGGTGGGATCACCCACCTTCTGCCCTATTTCGCCGTGGCGTATATCGACCGGGTGAAGGCCAGCGCGCCGGGCCGGGCCTTGGGACACATCCAGGCCGTGTTGGCCCACCAACTCGAAGTACAAACCCAGCAGACGATGGCCCAGGTCGGCGCAAAAGCCGCCGGACTGGAAGGCCAGCAAGCGTTCCTGGAGGCGCTGGCATGACGACGATGAAGACCCGCAAACCACACGCGAAGAATGACATTTTGCTGGTGGTCCGGCCCGATATGGACCTGAGCATCACCCACGACCTGGAAAAGGGCTCCGTCGGGTTCGATGTTCCCGAATGGCGGCACGCCTATCCCAGCGACATGGAGCCTGTCCCGGTCTTCAAGTGGGCCAGGGCAGGCCAGGAGCAGTACCACGACCGGAGCGTCTACGCCCTGGTCGACGACCCCATCGCGCCGGAGGACGATATCGAGTATTTGCACGAGGGCCTTGTCACCGAGTACGAACACTCGATGGCGGGGGAGGGGCGGGACCAGGTGAAGGAGAAGAAGGGGAAGCGGCTGATGAACTTCTCCGTCCTGGGGATCGGGGCGTCGTTTCTCATAATGGTGATGCTCTACATAGCCGTGTTGAAGGACGACACGGTCGTCGTGAATATAACGTCGTCCGAGGAGGTGGCCAGTGAGCAAGCGGCTCCCCGGCACTGACGGAACGCTCCGCCGGAGTTGGTCCGCGTTCGTGCGCTGGTACAAGAAGCCCGCCAGCCGCAGGCGGGAAGAAGGTCCGCGCCCGCCCAGGCCGAGATTCGCGTTCCTGACACCCTGGAAACTGCCTCCGGATGAAATCCCCACGGGGGAGATGTCCAGGCGGGAGTTGGCCGCGTGGGCGCGGGAACAGCGGCCATTGGTGCGGGCGATGGGATTCCGCGACAGCGCCCTATTCCATCCGGACATCATCAACCGGCAGTACATCAGGACCATGGAATACCTGGGCCGTATGCCCAAAGGCCCGTACATCGTCCAGGCGCTCCTGGGGGTGGGGGTGGGGTTGGGTATCGGCATCGCCATGCTGTTCATGCAGTCCGACGCGCCGGGCGTCAACTACCCCTGGCATGTCCGTTTTCTCATGGGGCTGGGCATGGTTGTCGCCGTGGGGGTCCCGGCGGGAATCGGGTACCGGGCCGTCATGCAATTCAAGACGGTCTATGCGCCCGCCCTGGCGATGGCGGTGGACATGGACGGGTTTCAGTGGGTGGTCAAGCACATCAGGGAGGGGCCGTTGATGCGGCTGGCCCTGATTGGCCGCGACGATCACGTATTCCGGGGGTCTCGGGACGAAAGCGGGTTCAGCAAGGGGAGGGTCTTTCTGCGGATTCCCCTTGACGCCGGCCCAGTCACGACGCCCGAACAGTGGTATGACTGGCCGATGCTGGAAAGCCGGGCCAGGGGCGAGACGCCGGAGCGGTACCACACCGGGAAGAAGCAGGCCAGGGCGACCGGGGGAGTGCGCTTTTCCTCCTCGGAGCCAGCCAAGAGCTTGAAGGACGAGATCATCGGCAACGCAGGCATAACAATGGGAGCCCTGATGATCGTGGCCGGGTTGTTTGTGTTCACCCTGGCCACAGGGACCAACAGCGAAGCTATCCAGCAAGCGGTTGGGGATAAGGTGGGGCAGTTCGCCCCGTAAGAGACTGGAGGAAAGCCATGAAATTCGACTACGTGCGCTACGACGGGAAACAGGCCAGTTGTGAAATCGCCGTCCACCGGAAGGACGGGTTTACCCTGGTGATCGCGTCGGAAGAAGACGGGCATAAATTCGGGGGGATCAGAGAGTCGGCGGACCAGCTGGCGACCACCGTCTGCCGCAACTTCAACATCTCCCCACAGAGGCTCGTATGGGTGGAGCATAACGAATACGGCGAGAGATGCCCCGATGACTGGTACCTGGTGGTTTTCGGCTTTGACTGGCCGCAGGGAGTCCTGGCCAACTCCTTTCGCTGCCCCGTGACGGAACACCGCGTCGCCGAGCTGCTGGAGCGGGACGGCGCTGTGGGCCTTGCCCTCTGGAAGGAACGGATGATGCAAGAACCGGTGGGCGCAGGTGGTTAAGGAATCTGCGAAAGGCCAGTCCCATATTCGGCGGTCAATAACTACACCCCCGGCCGGGAGACCGGCCCGCTGGGTAGGAGGCTTGAATGCGTGTTTCAACTGAGGTCGCTGGAGCGAAGACCTCATGGCGGCGGATGGTCTATCCCGTTCTCTCTTCCCCGTGGGCCTGCGCCTGCGCGGTGGCGTTGGGACTCTTATGGGGATATTTCGTGGCTTTGGCGGCAGCGGTGGCCACGTTTTCTTCGTTGTCGCTAATGAGCCCGCCACTCGCCGCCGACTTGCATCACCGGGTATGGGCGATGATGGCGTTCGGCGGCGCGGCTGGTGTCGTGGGCTTGGGGCTGACGGCACGGGCAAGCTTCAGGGTTTGGTCCAAAGCGTCGATGAAGGAACGCAGACTGCTGCGGGTGGCGGTCCCGTTGATGATGCTGGTCTGGGTCGGCATTTTCATGGGTGCGAGTTTTCTATTTGAGGTCGGCTGAAATCTAAGCATTGGGAGGTTAGAAAATGTGTGACAGGGGAACTACGTACCAGGCTGACAATACGTACCCGGAGGGCCTGCAGACGGCAGACTTGACCTGCGTCCCAGTCCAACTCGTTGACACCCTCCCCGAATGTGTGAAGGTCGGGGGTGTGATTTACCGGGTGATCCCTTCGGAGGAGTTCACCCGGGGCGCGGAGTCCTACGCCTCGGTCAGCCATCGCCGCTTGGAGATATACATAGGGCTGGAGCCGCCGAATGACCCTCAGCAGGTCCGCCAATCGCTCTTGCACGAGCTGATACACTCGGCGGCCCAGGTCTACGGCGCGGGCACCGGGGAAGAGCTCTCCGAGGCCTGGGTGGAGTCCCTGACTCGCGGACTCTACCAGGTCCTGCGGGACAACCCCGACGCGACCCTGTTCATCCTGGAGGGATGACATGGTGACTGCTGTCTTTCTGGCCGTCATAGTCGTGCTCGGCGTTTACGGGGCAGGGCAAATTGGGCTCCGGCAATTGGCCTGGGGCGGTGCGCCCCATAGCTATGGTGAGGTGTTAAGTGATGCAGATTTCGACTGTATTTGACGGGTTGAAGTCGTTATCCCGGCGGCGGACCAAGCCCGTTCCCTGGTGGTTTGGCGCGGTGACACTGGGGGCTTCTGGAGCTAGCTCTGCGTTGATTGCCAGTGGAGTGGTTGTCCTGTTCCTGTTGCAGTTCCTGTTGCAGTTCGGGCTGTTAGGTTCGTCCGGCCTGGACTATGGCGGTCGAGAGTGGGCGTCGTTAGGGTTGTACTGTGCGATGGCCGTGGCGTGTGTAGGGGTGACGGCCTGGTTGGCTAGGGCCGTATGGTCTGATACGCCGAGGAAGGACCGGCGGCGACTGCTGGTGACGACCGCGTTGGTGGCGTTGGCCTGCTCCGGAGCCTTCCTGATCGCCGGTTTCCAAAGTTGAGCTTTCCCCCAGGCTGTCCTGGCACACGAACTTGAGGTCCAGATGCAACAAACTATGTCTAGGGAAGGGACGAAGAAAGCCCGCAGCGTTCACCGCCGCCATGAGGCGTTAAACCGGGACCTGGACCAACTCTCCCGTTGCCTGGCACAGGACCGCCGTGGGATGGGTAGGAGTCAACAGGTGTCCGGGACCGTCCGGCGGTTGGTCCAGGACCACATGGCCGCGATTGCAGATATATCCGATGGCCTCGTAGGTCCCGGACGAGGCGCGGTCATAGATGCGCTTCATCGGAGGGCTGGCCGGAGTTCCCACCAATGGCATCTTGGCGTAACCGGGCTTCTGATGTTGCCGGGTCGCATCATAGAGCCTGGCGCAGGTCGAGCAAGAGATGTTCTTGGGTCTGGGTCTGGGCATGGGGGACACCTCCAGTGTTCGCGTGCGATTAGATTTGGACCTGGTGGGCTGCAGGTGTGTTAATTGCGTGCGGTCCGCGATGGGTGACGCGCCGATCCCGGACAGCAGGCGGCGCGGTTGAGCGCAATCATTCGCCCAAATGGGCGTTAAGGTCCTCAGAAAAAATAATTGCGTGCAATTATTGCAGGGCCGCGGAGCCGGCGTCATCTTCTATTGCGTGCAAATGAAGGCTCGGGGCCGAATGGGATCACCTTGGAATGGACGCAAACCAAGTCCGGGCCCTCGATCTCCTGCCGTCCGTTCGCGTGCGAGCATCATCCTGACGTGTGCGGCCGTTAACCATGATTGCACGCTATGAGGCAAGGTGGCCAACTCTGCAGATGGCCACCATTGCACGCAATCTTGGGCCTGGCCTCGGGATCTCTAGGGGTAGGGACGCGCGCAATCCCTGGGAGGTGCTCAGATTCGAATCCGTTCGATCTCGTCCAAGGTGATCGCGTCGTCGGAGTGGTCGTAGAGCCGGGTGGTCTGGGAGGAGGCATGGGCGGCCATAACGCGGGCGTTTTCCAGCGACCCCCCGTTCTGCCGGTAGGTGGTGATGGCCGTGGCCCTAAAGGTGTGGCAGCCGGTCGTGTCCGGCAGCTCCGCAGCCGCCGACCGCCGCTTGACCATCTGAAGTGCGTTGTTGCGGTCGAGCCGTCGGCCCGTTAATTGGCCCCGCCGGACTGATTGGAACATGGGCGCTTTCGGGCTAGTCCACAGCCCAGCCGCGTCCAGGTAGTCCTCGACGTATTCGATGGCATGGTGGTGGGCTGGCACCGCATGGTCCTTGCCCCCCTTCTCTTTGAGCCGGACCATGCGCCTGCGGCTGCTTATGTAGTAGTCCTCGACATTCATGGCTACCACCGCCCCAACTCGCCCGAAGGCGTACAGCATGACCGCGATGAGCGCCCGGTCCCGCTGGCCCACCACCTGGTCCAGGGGGATGGAGTCCAGTAGCTCCCTGAACGGCGTCCAGGACCGGGGTCTTGCCCCGCCGGACTACATAGCTGGGTCCCTTGACGGAGCTGGCCGGGTTCGCCTCAATAGCTCCCCCGGACACGAGCCAGTCCAAGCACCTGCGGATCGCCGCCAGATGCTGTCTTACCGTAGGGATGGAGAGCGACCCCTGCAGATGCTCGACATAGGCGGCGACGTAAATGGGCCGGACCTGGTGCAGGTCGTCGATCCCCTGGTCCTCGCACCAGTCAAGGAAGCGGGTTACGGCCCGGTAATACGCCTCGCGGGTGTTGGGGTTCCTGATGGAGGCGGTGAAGAAATCGACGAAACGCCAGGCGGTCTTCTCACCGGCCCGCAGCACCGCAGGTGGCAGGGGCGGGAGGGCCTGGGAGAGGACTCCGGCGGGGTGGGACGGGGTGATCTCCTGAGTCATCAAGGGACATCTCCAGGGACGGAATCAGGGACCGGATGGAGGATAGCATAACTACGTTTATGCTATCCCGATAGGATCACCTGTCAGCATCTCTTCCCGAACTGGCGACGGGTAGCGGCCCTACGCGCAGGTTCGGCCGGTGTATGCACTGTGACACACTTTACGGTGCATACACCCGGCCCCGCGTAAGACCCGGGAACGGCCCATGGCGGCGAAAGGCGGGCACTCTTTGGTCCAAATTCTGGTCCGACTCCGGCAGCGGCGCTATTGTTGCCGTGTCTCCCCACGAATCAACTCTCACCCCGGTATTTCTTCCACCTCACCGTTCCTTCCAGGGTTGATTGCCACCCAGGCCAGGGACGGAGATCCTCCTTGCACCAGCGTGGCAAACAACCACCTGTTTCATTGCCAGAGGACTAAGGAAGGTAGCGCCTAACTGCACGAGAGTCGAATTTTCCCTGGGTGGTCCGAGCCGACCTGCCGGGCGGCGCCTAACCTAGCCGGTCCTCCACTTCACCGGTTCCCCTGCCGCGTGTTAAGCCACCGGACAGCGGGAGACGTCTTCGGTTTCCGAAGGTGCCCAGTGCGGCCAGAAGCTGCCGGGAAAATTCTTGGGCGGTCCTTAGGCTCGGACTCCCGGAAAACGGGCCCAGAAAGGGAAGACCGGCAAGGTCACCACGTATTATGAGTACTGGGCCAACCGCAGCGACCCCTACAAACGATCCAAGGTCTGGCTCCTTTTTCACGGCCTCGGTTAGGCGCCCCATTACTTCATCGCCGCCGGCAACCCCCACTGACAATCAACGGTTGACGGTGCAACAAAATGGAGGGTAGTGTTGCTGGTATGACCTCCACCGCCACCACCTTAATCGTGCGCCGGCCCAGGGGAATCCACCCCAGGAAGGGCAAAGGGCAACAAGCCTCTCGAACAAAAGGTTCCACTCTGCCGGAATACCTGGAGGCGCACCAGGTGCAAGCCGTGATCTCGGCTGCACCGAATCCGCGAGCCCGGCTGTTAATGCTGCTCCAGTGGCGGGCGGGGCTCCGCGTTTCCGAGGCCCTGGCCTTGGAGCCCGCAGACTGGTCACTGGAATCGGACCAGCCGACCATCCTCGTCAGGCAGGGGAAGGGCAACCGGAGCCCTATCGTGCCCGTCCACCCGGAGCTGCAGAACGCCCTCACTACAGTCCTCCAATTCGCAAACGTAGGGAAGGACCGGGTGATCTCTGTAAACCGGACCACCGCATGGCGTTGGGTGCAGGCCGCCACGGAGCGGGCTGTTACGGTGGGAGGGCTGCCGGCAAGAAAACGGGTCGGGACCCATACCCTCCGCCACTCCTACGCCCGCCACCTGCTCCTCCACGGGGTGCCGATCAATTATTTGAGCCGTTGGTTGGGGCACCAGTCTGTCCAGACGGCTTTGACCTATTTGGAATTAGTCCCAGACCCGGCGGGTCGGCTCGCGGAGATACCATAAACGTAGCTCGAGGGCCAGAATGTCGGCTTCCAATTTGCCAGTGACGCGCAGTGGTAGGCTTGAGTTTTTGTCGTAGGTATAATGCACGCAACGGGCCACGAAACTTCCGGCTAGATGAAAACAGCACCGGTTCGGTCGAGCTTGGAATTTTGGGACGGGGTGTTTGATAGTTGATGGAATGGAGTTTATCGTTCCCAGGGCGCATCCTTTGAGCCCCGCACTCTGGGGCCTCATCGGAACGATTGTCGGTGTTGGTCTCGGCGTAATCGGGGTGGTCTGGATTCTAATGCAGCTACAGAGCAAAGGCATTAACCGGGTCGACCGTGACCTGGGGAAAAACAACCAAAGCTTGCAATCTCAGGGAGAGCGGATTGCACGTCTAGAAGGTGACGTTTCGCATCTTGAGTCAGACGTCTCCCGCGTTGAAGAAGACACCAAAAGTGACGCTATCGGCGTGGACGCCCGTCTGAAGCGCTTGGAAGACTTGTTGATTTGGGGTAGAGCTACTCTAGGCGCTCCGTCGAGAGAGCAGATTAGCATTATTGGGATAGAAAACCCGGAAGAATCGGAAGAAGGGGCACCTGGGGAGGTCTAGGGCAATGAGAGAGGGTAAGTCATGAGTGAGAGCGTCTGGTCAAAAGTAACGCAGAACCAACCCCCCATCTCCTGGAATGGGTCGAAGAAGACGTTTGAGATCCTGTTGAGTGGGTTAGGCGCAGCAGGATCTCCAGAACTTAAAGCTGAATGGTCCCCTCCCCTAACCTATGTCGTTCGCATAAGGAAAGCGAACACCAGCGACTGGAGGATTGGATTCGAGACGCCTTTGACAGGTTGTGCATTCGTCGATTTGGAGCCGGATACCGACTATGAAGTCGAGGTCCGTGCCAAGAATGCTCACGGAGAGGGATCCCCGGCCCGATTAACCTTTCGGTCGAGTTCTGAAGGGACTTACGGTCTGTGACCCAATCAAGATATAACCCGCGACCATGATATGTAATAACCAAGACAGAATCTGACACTCTTGGACCACTGTGATGTTCCAAATTGGCTTAATTACTTGATGATTCAGCCAACTGGTAAATGGACATGTGACGAGCCTAGGCGCTCCGATTATCGCCGGATCACCTGTAACGCGCCTGCCCGGCATCGGGTGAGGGACCGCTGTTTCTCGAGGAGGAGACCCCCTGCTTTGCAAGCAGGGGGACAGGGGTTCGAACCCCCTCGTTAACCAAGAGACGTCAGTCCCATCAGGAACATCTGGGTTCTAGTCGCTGGACCTATACCAAATGGACCTTTTTGTATAGGCGCTACACCCGCTTGCCGCGCGCCGCACCACCCCGGTTAGGCCACTATGCCCACGCGCACAGGTTGACCTTGCTCCAATCTGGTGCTTCCGGGTCTTCCCTCGGCCAGATACCCGGCTTTCCGCTGCTGGGCTACGGCTAGGTCAAACTCCAGCTCTGACACCTTTATTTCGAGTCGTGTATTCTCTTGGTATAAGTCCCGGTAACTCATGCTTGGCTGCTGCTTGGCTGGGGCTAGGGTCAACTCCAGCTCAGCCGCCCTTGCCCTGGCTCGCCAGATATCTCTCTCGGTGAGCAGTCTGTCATACATGGAGGCCATGACCGTGCGGTCTCGCGCCTGCTCCCTAGCATCCTCTCGGTGACCGGGGCAGAGTGCATACTTACGAGGTTTCCTGTCGCATCCGGGATACGCGCACAGCCCTAGAGCCTTTCGCTTGGCTCGGTACTCAGCCTGCCGTTGCTTGGCGGACTTTGCCATAGACCCTCCGGGTGAGATAGGCTATCGTTACTATATATCGTAATACACCGTTGCCAATCCGCTCGCGCGTACGGCGACCTTCCCTTATTCCCGGTACCGGCTGCAACCGCGACGTGGGCCGCTGTCAGCACCACCAGCCCACCGGTCGTGGGAAGCGGCTGTCGAACCATTAAATCCCCGCTTGACCCGCCGACGCCAGCTATCCCGCCGCGATGTAAGTCACGCTGTCGGGCGTGGGTTCTTCGCCCACCGTCTCGATTACGACTCTCACCGTGCGCCTGCCGACTCGATAGGTGGTCTCGTATTTGATCCCGTTCTCGCTGAGCGTAACGCCCAGGCGGTTGACCAGAGCGTCCACTGCGGCGTCCACCCTCGCAATGATGGGGTTATCGTTTGTCATGTCCTTGCCTCCTGTTGGCCTTGCGGTTCGGCCTTGTCGTTGATCAACCGGGTCAAACGAGGGTTTCCCCACTCTGCATCGGGACTAGTCGACGGCGCGAAGTTTCATCCATTCCTGATGGGCCAGACCAGCCATATGCACCGAAACCAGTGCCAGAAACGGGACCGTTGCCCCGAACGTTCAATAGGGCTGCATCAGTGCCTTCAAGGTCTCTCCCACTACACTCTGGCCGAGCATAGACCACAGTAGACCGGGGGAGGCGGCGGGTTGGGATCATAGGGAACACGAGCCGGGGGAGCTGGTGAGCCTATAACTACAGAATCACACGTTCCGCACCTAATCCAGTCCGACAGTATGGATTAGACGAGTTGTCAGGCGTCAGGCTCAGGCGAGGGGTCCACCTGAGATCGGGCAGTCTCCGGCTTAGCCATTACGCCTGCCCGTTCTCAGGACCAATACCTGGTTGTCCCACGGTTCCATAGCCGTGTGCCCTGGGACTTGGGCGTCTGAAACTGGATTGATGAGTGAGAGCACCTGGTCCGCAGGCAACTCTAAGACTGACCGCAGGTGTTCTATGGCCCGGTCGATTGTCGACTTGCCGGGCAACATCAACAGGTAGCAAACTAGGCCGGTCTCGGTATCCCCAGCCGCTCCGATGGACATGCCGATCGAGTCGGCGGCGAAGGCTTCAATCCGACGATTTAGCGAGTCGTCGTCGGAGATTATTCCCACGACCACAGCACAAGGGCCCTCAGCCAACGAGCAAACGAAACAGACCCCATCGGCTTTGGAGTGTAGGTCCGGTGAGTGGCCGCAATGGGTGCATAGGGCAACGGTCACTTTCGCCTCCCGTCGTGTCCGTCTTTGGGCGGTGCTTCGCCCTGAGAGCCGCGCACAGCCCCGCTATTGGGCTGCCGGGGAGTTGGGGCCAGACGGTTCCCTGAATCCCACCTGCCGGTTGGCCGGTGGGCAGCGACATGCGGGGACCGGGTGAGTTGGTCCAGTGGGATGGTCACCCGGTCGTAACCGTCGAACTCCACCAGGGCCGCGCCCTGAAACAGAATCGAGATAGTCCCGTAAACCCCGCGCCATATACAGGTTTCTCCGGCTTTCCACACTTCAGGGCCCATTACTCCCTCCTCACTAGTGGTCCTTCGGACGGTTCCGCCAGGTCCGCAAACATCGTTGGCATTCCCAGTAGTGACGCCCAGTGGCCGGGATGCAAATTCGCCTCATGTCCTGGTACGCCGCGCAGGTACACGGCTCTTGTTCCCACGGCACGAACTTCTCGGCGCAACAGGGACCAACGTCCGATGGCCTGGGTACGGCTTCACCGGGGCCGGTCCAGGCTACGAGGGCCAACATCCGTGATCTCGACCGTCGGCCGCACCACTCACAGCGGACATCGGGGTCCCAGCAGTGGAGCCAGTCATATCCGGACGGTAACTCAGATGGGCGCCTGAGCACCCGGCGCAGAAGTTGAAGCATCCGTTATCTTCCTTCCCCAGGCCGTGCCCCCGGCTCAACCGTCCGATCTTTTCGTACAGTTCGATCCCCGGCTCGTATGGATGCCCGGCAGCGGGCGCACTGGTCAATTGGCGGGGTCTCTGCTTGAAACAACTCCACACCGGCGACCCAGATGGCGGGTGACCGCTGACCACATACGGCCCGCATGTCGCACTCGTCCGGGTGTATCTCTAATACCAGGTGAGTCTTCGGATAGTGCCTTCTCACAGAACCTTCCCACCATGTGATCGAATTCAAAGCCTCGTGGACCAGGTCCAGGAACCAAAGTTGGTCCACCTTGCGCAGGTCGACTTCGAATGTGTGCTCGCGGATGAACCGGAACACCTCCTGCTCGGTTATTAAGTACGAGTCGCCGTTCTGCTGGACCGTGCGTTCGGTGAAACGTTTGCTGGCATTGATCCTGCCGTCGCGGATTCGTCGACTCACCCAATTGGGGTCCACCCCCAGGGCAAGGGACAGAGAATGGCCGTTGTAACCCTCGCCGTTCTTCCGGTAGCCAAGCCGTTTGGCCTTGAGCTTAACCGCCGCGACCGTGCGCCCGAGCTCCTTCGCAATCTGCCTGATGGCCACCCGGTGAAAGTTTGACTCAAGGTAGGCAACATCGCTGGGAGACCAAGGGGCGTTCCTGGGTCGTGTTAGTCCGAGGACCTCGGCCCTCCGGTTGACCACCCATTTCGGCACCCCCAGGTGGGCCGCGATATCTCTGGCTCTGCCCCTCACATTCGGGTCGTAGTATCTCCGAAGCAAGGCGTCGTGATCGGGAGTCAAGAAGTATTTTTGACGAGTCATGTGTCCGGCCTTGTAACAGATTGGGTCGAATCGAATGGCTCGGACTCCGCCACTGGTTCGGCCAAGGCGAAGGCCACTTCGGTCTCCCTCCCTCGCAGCTCGGAAACTATCGTAGCTATGGCGTGGTATTGCCGCCGCTCCAACCACCCGATTGCGTAGGACGTAGGCGCTGCGATCGTGAGAGTGTCGCCGGTAAGGTCGTGCCCTGACAGCCTTTTGAGCCAGGTCTCGAACGTTGGCTTGGGGACCTGCAGTTTCAGCTTTGCCAGGACTTCTACCATGAGCTTCTGAGCTTCGGAGTCCGGACTGCCGGTCACCGTGTTCAACTCCCGGTCATCCGGCTCTTCGGCGGCCAGTTGCTGGGCTTCGCTTTCCTCTTCCTCCAGTATTCGCCGCCATCTGTCCATTTCCGCCGGGTCTTCCTGGAACACCTTCCGGATTCCACCACGGTGATGCCAACCTCTCTGAAGCAGCCTCTCCAGGTTGGCGTCGACGAACTCCGCGACCGGGTCCGGAGGACGAACTGTGTGCCTCTCAGTTAATGCGCCTCTAATGTCTTCGAGAGAGAGATTTTCATCCTCCCACTGGTTTACTGATTCACGCTCAGTGAAGTAGTAACTATCAGAATCTCTCTCTTTAGTTGCTGATTCACGCTCAGTGAAGTTGTCAGGAACCGCCATCTCAATCCCCTGGGGCAGCTCCATGCCCATCTCCACATAGGCTGCCCTGAGTACGGACAACTGGCGCTCTAGATCGGCGATCCTCGCCTTATCGGCGGACAGAATCGCCGATTCGTGTCCCTTCTCCTCGGTGACTTGCCAGGCCGAGTTGATCCCGGCAAAGCGGTAGACGTTGTGCCTCCAGTTGCTTCCTGGCCAGAGGCGCTTGGTGATGGTGAAATAACCGAGTTCCTCGGCACCCTTGAGCACCCGGTTAATGACCCCAACCTTGGTGTCCATGAGTCTCGCCAGGGTTAGCTGGCTCGGCCATGCTTCCCCTGTCTCAGGATTGACGAATTCGCCCAGTTGGTTGAGTATCCCGCGCCAGGTGGGGTTGAGGCATTTGGGGACCTGCCCTGCAAGACGCCGGGGACCCTGCATGTGTATCCAAGCTGCAACCCGCTTGTCCGCGAATATTGGAGGGTTCTCGAGGGAGTCCACTACTTCCATATCTGACGTCAGGTGGGCGACGTCCACTATTGGGAGTTGCGTCGGGTCGGGCAGGTGCGTGTCGCTTGGGCCACGTTTGCGTGTCGCCATTGAAAGGCGCTCCTAGTCAGTGTGGTTTCCACGGCGTGGAGAGGTTAGGCGCTACCCCGGCTGAGCGGCGGTCCTGGCGGCTGCCAGGGCGCGGTAGACAGTCCTGTCGGTGACGCCCGTCTCGGCGGCTGCCAGGGCAACCACCTTCGTGTTGGGCAGTCCTGGGTTGCTCCCTCTGAGACGCCGATAGCAGGCGACCGCTCTGGCGCGTTTGAGGTCGAACGTCAGCCGTGTGACCTCCGTCCTGGACATGTCATACTTACACTTGGGGAGCGGGCAGGCCTGGCACCTTGGGGAGTGCTCGCAGCCGGTGTCGTTGAAATGGATCTCCCATTTGAACGTGCTCACTGGTCAAGCTCCTTCTAGAAGTCTGGCCGGAAACTGTCCATTTTGATGCCAGGGGTTATACTCCGGGGTATCAAAGATAGCGGAGCAAGGGAATGCTGGGAGAGCGATCGGATCAGAGGGGCTTCTGGGAGGCGGACCGGCTGTATCTGGACCACGTGGGTAAGGACACTTTCTACGGCCTGTTGGCATCGTTGAGAGGCCAACTATTCCGGGACTCCGACTTCGCCGAGTTCTACTGCGCCGACAACGGCCGGGACAGCGTGCCGCCCAGCCTGCTGGCCACGGCGCTGCTGCTGCAGACCCACGACAAGGTGAGCGACGCCGAGGCCAAGGCCAGAGCCGACTTCGACATCCGCTGGAAAGTGGCGTTGGGAATTGAGGTGGAGGACAGGCCCTTCGCCAAGAGCACGCTCCAGGTGTTCCGCGCCCAGTTGATTCTCCACGACAAGGTGCGGGCGGTGTTCGAGTCCAGCCTGCGGCTGGCCCGGGAGTCGGGCTACCTAAAAAAGCGCGGCATGCGGGTGGCGCTGGACACCACGAACATCCTGGGGCGGGGCGCCGTGAGGGACACCTTCAACCTGCTGGCGGACGGGATTGTGAAGCTGCTGCGGGCGCTGGCAGCCGTGGAGAGGTCCAATGTCAAAGGATGGGCCGAGGCCCAGGGGTACGGGCGGTACCTTGCATCCAGCATCAAGGGAGAGTCGGCCATCGACTGGTCCGACAAGGGGGCACGGGCGGGGTTGCTGGCCACGATTGTGGCTGACGCCGACCGTCTGTTGGAAGCAGGGCGGCAGGCGCAGGAGGCTCTGCCGGAGGGCAGCCCTGAGCGGCAGGGCATCGTCGCGGCGGCGGAGTTGCTGGGGCAGTTGCTGCTCCAGGATGTGGAGCGCACCGGCGACGGTATTGGTCTCAAGGACGGGGTGAGCAAGGACCGGATGGTGTCGGTGCATGACCCGGAGATGCGCCACGGCCACAAGAGCAGCAGCCGTCGCTTCGACGGGCACAAGGCGGCGATTGTGGTGGACACCGATACCCAGCTCATTACTGCTGTGGAAGTATTGCCCGGCAACGCTCCGGACAACCTGGGGGCCTTGGAACTGGTGGAACGGAGCGAGGCCAATACCGGTGTGCCGGTGGAGGAGGCGCTGGGCGATGCCGCTTATGGCGACGGCGATACCAGGCAGGCCTTCGCCGACGCGGGACGGACCCTGATTGCCCGGGTGCCGGGCCGTCCGAACCGGAAACACTTCCCGAAGGATGACTTCCGGATTGACCTGGCGGCGGGAACCTGCACCTGTCCGGCGGGTCAGGTCACCCGGAAGCTGCTGCCGGCGGGGAAGCGGACCGGTTCCACGGGACGGACTCACCGGCTGCAAGCCTTCCGGTTCGATGCGGCGGTGTGCGGAGCCTGCCCGCTGCGCTCTCAATGCGTGGCCGGGTCATCGGGATTGGGGCGAACGGTCCAACTGCACCCGCAGGAGGCTTTGTTGCAGCAGGCCCGGGCCCTGCAGCAGAGCGAAGCCTTTGCCGGGTATTGTCAACGCCGGGTGGTGGTGGAGCACCGGCTGGCCCGGCTGGTGCAGCTGGGGATTCGCCAGGCCCGCTACTTCGGTCGGACCAAAACCCGGTTCCAGCTGTACCTGGCAGCCACGGTGGCCAACCTGACCCTGCTGGCGGGCAAAACCGGTTTGACAGGCGATATTGGTGGCGCTGCCATCGGCTACCGTGACGCCTGGGCCGGCGCCGACAGTGCTACAGCAACATTTGGTGCAATCCGGCTCGGTCTGATTTGGCCGCTGGCGTTGCTGACGCCGGCCTTTCTGCCTAAAGCCCTCTTCTCAACCAAGGCTTTTCATCCGCATTTCTAGGACCAACATCGGTCGACGGGTGGGATGTCGTGAGGCATGAATGTGGCGTCGTACCTGGCTGCCAACACGGCTAGCTCGTCGGCCTCCAATCCAAACTCTGCCCACCAGGGCCAGGACCTTCTGTTTCGGGCACATCGTTTGCAAAGGAATATTTCCCCGGAGGTGTGCCAAATTAGGTGTCCGTCCTCCGGGATGTGAACGTCTCTGACTATCTGTGTCGCCTTGACAGTCTTGCTACACCGGACACAGGTGTAGGGTTGTGGTGCTCTATCTCTGTACGTGCTCATTTCTGAAAGGCCCAAATTTTAGGCAAAGTTGTACTAGGGTCTTTGCGCATGGTCTTTTGACCACGCCGCCGCTTGCCCATCTGTTGGCTGTCCCTTTTAGTGACCGGTCAGCCTAATTTTGAGAGCACCTGGGCGTGATGCTGGTACCCAGAAATAGAATGACCCCCGCGCACGCTCACCGCAGCACGGGGGTCATTCTATTCAGTTATCTAAAGTTTGTCAACCAGATATATTAGGTTTTACGTGGTCGTCCTCCCTTGTTCCTTGGTGCGGACATGTAACCTCGAAGGTCCGACTCATCGATGATCAGGTACCCGCCCCCGGGCGCGGGGGCCTTCAGTCTTCCTACTACCTTTAGACGATCCGTGTGGACCCATGTGCGTAATGTACCCAGGTTTAGGCCGTACTTCTTTGACGCCGTGCGGAGGTCAATCAGCCCGTCTGGGACTTCGGTGTAGATGGATTCCGGTCCGGGGAATAGACCCAGAATCTCGGGCTGTTCGGCCTCAGCATCTAATACGGCGGTTTGCAGCATGGAAAAAAGCTCTTCCGTCGAGACGCCAGAGGCCAAGGCACCCGCGAGAGCCTGACCCAGGCGGTCTAACGACTTATTGGAAGTTTCGTTTCTGGATTTCGATTCTACCATAGCTCATAGCCATTCATGCCCAGGGTCCTGTCAGTAAACCCGCCCCTAGCGGGTGGTCTGACGGTTCCCCTGGAGTTCTCAGTCCAGTTGGGTGGGCAGTGCAGGACTCGAACCTGCGGCCTCCTGCGTGTAAAGCAGGCGCTCTAACCAGCTGAGCTAACCGCCCACGTTCGGGGCATTCGTCGCGGAGTTGCCGCGACCTGTAGGCCTACAATTGAAGCACCTACGTTACTGGGCGTCAATGTTGTGAGACCACATCCGCTCCCTTGGATTACAATGGCCGTAGCGGTTCCTACAGACGCCGCTCGTCCAATCCGCCCCTACCGGAGGCCCCTTGTCGCCCTTTCACTTCTGCCCCAAGTGCGGCGGGCCGCTGCGGACACCCCGCCAGAGGCAGGTCTGCCAGGACTGCCGGTTCACTCTATTCCGAAACCCCACTGCCGGAGTCGCCGTTATCATCCTAGAAAGCGAGCGAATCCTGCTGGGACGCCGCTCTCGTGGCCAATACGCGGGGGAGTGGTGCATCCCCTGCGGTCATGTGGAGTGGGGCGAAGACGTCCGGGAGGCAGCCCGCAGAGAATTCCTCGAGGAAACTGGGCTTGTAGTCGAGCTTGGCCCCGTCTACACGGTACATTCCAATTTCCATGATCCCAAGACATTGACCGTGGGCATCTGGTTTCGGGGCAATCAGGTGGGCGGGAAGTTGCAGGCCGGAGACGACCTCGACGCAGTTGACTACTTTCCCCTGAGCGACCTGCCCAATCCGCTGGCCTTTCCCACTGACGAACTGGTGCTGGAGCAACTCAGGCAAGAGACGATAGGCTCAAAGCTCAAAAGCCAATTGCGCAGGGGATGAAATAGTCCCGAAATTCTTGAAATTTTCTGCACACTCTATCTGTAGCATGAACACTGTCCCGTATGCGCATAGGCGAGACAGCACCACAGTTTTTGGAGGTATTAGAATGAGAAAGCTACGAGGGCTCTTCACCAAAAGGAAAATCGCTCTCCTGGTAGCCGTGGGCGTGCTCGCTCTGGGGCTAACCGCCGGAGTGGTCCTGGCCCAGGGCGACGGTGGCAGGCAGGCTATGCAGTTAGTACCCAGCACGACTTTTACCGATCGCGTCGCGGAAATCCTTGGGCTGGATGGAGAAGTGGTAGAGGACGCGTTCGCCCAGGCCCAACGCGGGCAAGAGGACGAACTATACAGGGGCAGGCTGGACCTGATGGTCGAGGGAGGGCGGATTACTCAGGAAGAAGCCGACGAACGCTACTCCTGGTTCCAAAGCAGGCCGGACACCGTAGTCGCCGAATATGGGCATAGTAAACGTGGCGGACATTCACAGTTCCAGGGCCGGTTCGGATACGGAGACGACGGTTGGCACGGCCCTAGAGGGTCCAGGCACGGACGCCATGGCGGCCCAGCTCTAGAGTTGGTTCCCTCCGTCCCGATCAGTCCTACCGAGGCCCCATCCCAGTAAACCAGCGCGCGGTCCTACCCCTGTCGCACGGAACACGGGGGTAGGACCTGGCCGCTTCTGGAGGATGAAAAGTGTCAAGCACCGTCCTCATAGTGGAAGATGACCCCCACACGGTGGAGGTTGTGCGACTCTACCTCCGCCGCGACGAACATATCGTGCTAGCCGCCTCCGACGGCATATCCGGCTTGCGTCTCTTCAAGGAAGCGCGCCCGGACCTGGTGGTGTTGGACCTGATGCTGCCAGGATTGGATGGCCTGGAGGTCTGCCGGCAATTGCGAACAGAGTCCGACGTCCCCATCGTCATGCTCACGGCCAGAGTGGAGGAAGAAGACCGGATCGCTGGGCTGGAACTCGGGGCCGACGATTACGTCACGAAGCCCTTTAGCCCCAGGGAGCTGGCTGCCCGCATCCGGGCAGTGCTCCGCCGCACTACCCAGGACGCCTCGGAACGCGGACCTTCCACCCTCAGCTACGGCGAAATTTCACTGGACACCCAACAGCGTGCCGTTTCGTTGGCTGGTAAACCGCTAAAGCTCACTCCCACCGAATTCCGCCTATTGACTTTGCTCCTTCGGGAACCAGGGAAGACGTTCACCAGGGACCAGATCATAGACCGGGTATTCGGCTACGACTTCGAGGGATTCGACCGGACTGTCGATTCCCACGTGTACAGTCTACGGCGGAAGCTCGACGCGGCTTCCGGAGAGCGCCGCTACATACAAACCGTCTACGGAGTAGGGTACAGACTCGGCGATGCGTAGATGGATTTTCAGTCTGTGGGCCCGGCTCGTGCTCGGGTTCGCCGTGATTCTTGCCGTAGCCCTCGGAAGCGTAAGCTTTTACATCTCCGAGGTTGCCGAGCGTGAAGCTGGGGAGTTTGAGCGTCAACGCGACGAGGTCAGGGACGCCCGCATTGCCCGCCTCGTCACCGATTCCTATTCCGGTCAACGCGCCCGAGGCGAACGGGACTGGACCGAGCTGCAACCAATATTGGAGCGGACGGGCCCTCTTTTCGGTCGCCGCATAGTCGTCCGGGACCAGGAAGGCCACATTATCGGCGACTCCCATCGTAGTCATGGCCCCCCGTGGAGGCGGCGTGGCCACCGCGCCCGCCACTCACCCATACTGATGGGAGATGAGCAAGTCGCTTCCGTCGAACTCGTTTCCGCTACCCCCGTCACTCCCTCCGCAAACCAAATCTCCGAACCTCCGGTTTCCCAGTTGGTTTCTGCGCTGAATAACTATTTGCTATGGACCGGCATCGCCGCTGGTCTCGGGGGCCTTGTCCTTGTGTCCCTGGTGTCTCGCCAGATTCTCTCCCCGGTCCAGGGTCTGAGCTCAGTGGCCTCCCGGCTGGGCCGGGGGGACCTGTCCCAAAGGGCGGACGGCTCCGGGCCCACGGAGATCAAAGAGTTAGCTCACTCTTTCAACCGAATGGCGGGGAGCTTGCAAGAGGCCGAAGAGCAACGCCGAAATCTCGTGGCAGACGTGGCCCACGAGCTTCGCACTCCCCTCTTCAACATCCAGGGCTACTTGGAAGCGGTCAAAGACGGTCTCCTGGAACCCGACGAGGAAACCATCGACACGATTCATGGACAGGTGCTTCACCTCGGCCGGCTGGTGGAGGATTTGAGATTGCTCGCCCAGGCGGAGAGCGGCGGACTCCACCTGGAATTGGAGACCGACTCCCTCGACGACCTGGTAAGCAGGGCGGTCGACGCCGCGCGTCCCAGGTCCGAAGCGAACGGTGTTGGTCTGATTTTTCAGCCTGCGGAGCAGCTAATCCTGGTGGAGATGGACCGGACTCGAATTGCCCAGGTTGTCTCGAACATCCTCGATAACGCCGTGCAACACACCCCGCCAGGTGGGCAGGTAAGGGTGGGAGTGGACTCTCTTGAAGGGGGCAGGGTAAGGGTCACCGTGGAAGACGACGGGGAAGGGATTCCCTCGGAGAACCTTCCCCTGGTGTTTGAACGCTTTTACCGCGTAGACGCCTCCAGGTCCAGGTCTACCGGAGGCGCGGGCTTGGGATTGACTATCGCCAAACGCCTTGTGGAATCCCACGGAGGTGCCATCTGGGCGGAAAGCGCAGGCGCCACCGGCGCCAGGGTTAGCTTCGAGTTACCGGCTTCTGGACAAAGTCTCTCAGGCTAATCCAGACTATGTTCCAAGCATCTCACTCTATTCCGGTTACAAGGGAGGCAAAGGATGAGGTCGATCTGGTCAGCGCTGAAGGGCCTCGCGGCATGGCAAGTCCTTGTTCTCGTCGTTGTCCTATTCGGCGCGGCCGGAGCCACCTACGGGGGGTACATCCGCGCCAATGGCGAGGAATCGGTGGAGCTTGCGGAAGACCAACAACTAATACCCATAAGGTACGGCAACCTAGTGAACGAGGTCTCGACCAGCGGAAACCTCGCGTTTCCCGACCGGGAGATGCTTACTTTCGGCTCTGGTGGAACGGTCTCAGAATTCAACGCTGAGGAAGGGATGCCGGTATCCAGGGGCCAGGTATTGGCCAGTCTGGACTCTCTCGCTCTTGCCTCTTTAGAAGAGACGAAAGCTCAAGCCGAGATGGACCTTCAAGCAGCCGTTGAAGCCTTGGAAGAAACGAGGCTCACAGACCCACTACTCCTCGCCGAGGCCCACGAGAACGTGGCCGCGGCACGGCTCACCCTCGAAGAGGCGTTGGACGCGCTTGAAGACGCCCGCCAACCCTACACGTCGGAAGAGGTCGAGTCCCAGCGAAGGTTGGTGGCCGACACCGAGCTTGCGCTGCAAAACGTGCGCCGGACCCTGTCGGACCTGGAACTGGCACACGAGGTAGCCGTGAATGAAGCCCGCCAAGCCAGGGCCGACGCCCGCCTGTCCCTGGAAGAGGCTAGGCGGGAGTTGACCGATTTTGCCCCAACCCACAACTTCCAGGTCGTCCAAGCCCGGCAGGCTTTCGCCGACGCCGAAGCCTCGCTAGACGCTGCGGTTGCATCCTTGGCCGATTTCGACCCATCCTACTCTGAGTCCCTCGCACAGGCCCAGCAGGCCAAGGCCGACGCCCTGGTTGCGCTGGACCAAGCCCGAAACGGCCTGGAGACGTTCCACTCGACCTACGATCAGCAGCTTGCCCAGGCCAGGGAGGTCCGGGCAGACAAGGAACTAGCCCTCCAAGAGGCGGTTGACACCCTGGATGAGCTAAATTCCGGGCACGCCCGGGCTTTGGCCGAAGCACGTCAATCGGCCTCCGACGCCCAGATCGCACTTGAACAGGCCACGGCGGCCGTGGAAAGATTCGAGCGGTCCAACCGCCGCCGCATCGAGAATCTACTCGACGAAAAGGAAGAACTGGAAAGGTCCCTTCAGGAAACCCAGCTTCGACTCGAAAACCTGCTACTGGCGCAGGACCAGGGCACCGGGGGTCTGGACGGGTCGATATACACCCTTCAGTCGGGAATGGAAATATTGGAGGACAGATTTGCCGAGGTGGAAGAGTCTTTGGCCGATTGGACCAGCGTAACGGTCGCGGAGGAGTTGGCCCAGCGAGATGTGGACGACGCCAGGGCCGAGTTGGTCCGGCTTGAACAAGGTCTTGACCCACTCGCGGTAGCCCAGCAGTCAGCGGTCGTGGAACTCGCCCGAACCGAATTCCAAACGGCAATAGACGACCTCCAGGCGCTGGAGACCGAAGGCGGGTCCCCCCGGCGCAGCCAGTTGAAGGCCGCGGTCGCGCTCGCCCAGGAACGATACTCCAGGACCTCGGTAGAGTTGACCGAACTCGAGTCTGGCCCCAACTCGGCCGGACTCCGGCAGTTGGAAGAGAAGGTTGAGTCAGCCCGCTCCGAGGTCTCCCAGGCAGCCTTGGAGCTAGGTTACCTCACTATGCCCGCCGGACCTGACGTGGTCTCCGCCTGGCAACTCAGGGTCTCCCTCGCGGAAGCCGCCGTCATCGAGGCGGAAGTTGCCCCCGCCGGTGACGGGACACTTCGTGATGCTGGCGTTGCCGCGGCCACTGCCTGGCTCGTCACAGCCAGGGATATCCTCGCCGCCGTTTCCGAGGGCGCGGACCCTCACCAGTTGACATTGATCGAAGCAAAGGCAGGCCTCGCTCAGTCGAAGCTTAAGGAAGCAGGGGAGGTTTTGGCCAGACTTGGCGATGGCCCCGACGTAAAGGAGACCGCCGCGCTCGAGGCGCAGGAAGCGCACCTGGCCGCTTCCTTGGGACAGGCCTTGGAGGATTTGGCTGAGCTTCTGGAAGCCCCCGACTCCGTAACCATCTCATTAAAGGAAGCCCAGATCGTCCTGGCGAAAGCCTCGCTAGCCGACTCCGAGGAAGCGTTGGCCGAAGTCCGGCTGGGCCCAGACTCCTACGAAATATCGCTCCTGGAAGCGCGGGTCCAGTCGGCAACTCTGGCTGTTGAACATGCGGGAATTCTCCTAGCGGGCGCCATAATGCGGGCCCCGTTCGACGGTTTCGTGTCCCAGGCGTTGGTAGAGCGGGGTGACGATGTTGACCCCGACACCCCGATCGTGGAGATAGTCGACCCGGCCGTTGTTGAAGTGGACGGCATCGTAGACGAAATCGACGTGCTTTCCATCCGGTTGGGCACCCCTGTCAAGGTCACCCTGGATGCCGTGCCCGGAGAATCCATCCAGGGCGCCGTAACCCAGATCTCCCCCGGAGCGCGAAACCAGCAAGGTGTCGTCACTTACCCGATAACAATCCAGGTGGACGTGAGGCCTGGGCTCGATCTCCGCGAAGGGTTGAGCGCCGTCGCCAGCATAGTGCTGAGGGAGGAACGAGATGTCCTCCTCGTACCCCAACAGGCGCTATACGGGACATTCGCCGAACCCGTGGTTAAAGTGCTCAATTCCACCGGGGCCCTCGAAGATAGGGCTGTGGCGCTAGGAGCTTCCGACGACTTCTGGGTGTCCGTAAAGGAAGGTCTTAAAGAGGGTGACCAGGTCGCTATGGAAGGGTCGGAGGTGGGAACCAGCCAGTTTAGCTTCCGCCAGTTCCGCCGTGTTACAGGCGGCGGAGGGCCTCCTAGCCGCGGCGGGCGAAGGTAGACCGGGGCCGGATATGACCAGGGGGATGATAGAACTCCACGACGTGACCAAGACTTACCGCATGGGCAGCGTCCAGGTCCACGCTCTTCGCGGCGTGAGCCTCACCATCGATCAGGGAGAAATGGTCGCCATCATGGGGCCTTCCGGTTCCGGCAAGTCCACCCTCATGAACATTATTGGCTGCTTGGACGTCCCGACGTCGGGCGAATTCATCCTGGACGGGGAAGATGTGGGGAGCCTCGGCGACGGTAGACTCGCGGAAATACGCAACCAGAAAACCGGTTTTGTCTTTCAGACATACAACCTGCTCCCCAGGCTGACCGCCAGGGCCAACGTGGAACTACCCCTTCTGTACGGGAAATACGGCAACGGCCGCAACCGAAAAAGGCTGGCCGAGCAGGCTCTCGAACGCGTTGGCCTCGGCGACCGGGTTACCCACCGGCCTCCTGAACTTTCCGGGGGCCAACAGCAGCGGGTCGGCATCGCCCGCGCCCTGGTTAAGAACCCATCGTTGCTTCTGGCCGATGAGCCCACCGGGAACCTCGATTCCCGGTCCAGCGAAGAGATCGTCGCGCTGCTCCAGACCCTGAACGAAGATGAAGGCCTGACCGTGGTTGTCGTCACCCATGAGCGGGATATCGCGTCCTCGACGCGAAGGGTCATCTCCACCAGGGATGGGATGGTCGTAAGTGACGAACCTGTCACCAACCAGAGACGCGCGGTCCCATCGGCGGTGCTTTCCGGGGAGGAACAGCTTTGAGCCCAACCACATTACTGTTGACGGCGCTGTCCTCTCTCGCAGTCAACAAGCTGCGGGCAGGCTTGACCCTGCTGGGTATCGTCATAGGTATCTCGGCCGTGATCACCTTGATGGCCATCGGCCAGGGTGTGCAACAGAGCATCACGTCGCGCATCGAGTCCCTGGGGACCAACCTTCTGTTCGTGCGGCCCGGCGAGTCCAACCAAAGGGGCGTGTCCGGCGGACAGGGCAGCGCCGCCACTTTGACCATTGAGGACGCCTTCGCGCTGCAAGACAAGATATTTGCCCCATCGGTGGCGGCGGTCGCGCCCGAGCTGAGCACTATCGGCCAGGTCGTCGCAGGCAGGACCAATACTTCAACCCGCGTGTACGGTGTGACTCCCGAATATTTGGAGGCGAGGAATTTCGAACTCTCTTCCGGCGAGTTCATAACGCCCGGGCACCTGGAATCCGCAGCCCAGGTGGCCGTGCTTGGCTCCGAAGTGGCCGAAACCCTCTTCGGCTACCGGGAGCCCCTGGGCCAGCCCGTCCGGGTCAACGGCCGCCAATTCGAGGTCATCGGGGTGCTGGAGAGCAAGGGGGGAAGCCGTTTCTTCTCCCTGGACGATCAACTGTTGGTGCCCATCACCACTGCCCACCACCGTCTATCGTCAAGTAGGACAGTCCAGGGCGGGTTCAACGTCCAGACCATTAATGTGCAGGTGGCGGACCTGGAGCGGATGGACTCCGCCATCCGCGAAGTGGCCACTGTGCTGAGGCTGCGTCACCGCATCACCGGAGATGACGACTTTTCCATCACGAGCCAGCAGGAGACCATCGAGACTCTCCAGGAGACGACCGGCACGTTCGTCGTATTCTTGGGGGCCATTGCCGGCATCTCCCTGCTGGTTGGCGGAATCGGTATTATGAACATAATGCTGGTGTCAGTCACCGAGCGCACTCGCGAGATTGGTATCCGCAAGGCGATGGGGGCCAAGTACCGGGACATCCTGCTCCAATTCGTGGCCGAGGCAACCCTTCTAAGCCTGGGCGGTGGAGCCATCGGCGTCCTGTTGGGATTGGCGCTGTCTTTGTCGCTGAATGGCCGAAGCCTGTTGGGCCAACCGACCCAGACGGCCTTTGACACGGAGGTTGCCTTGATGGCCCTGGCGGTATCCGCCGCGATCGGGCTATTCTTCGGTATTTACCCGGCTATGCGCGCCGCCCGTTTGCACCCGATAGAAGCTTTGCGGTCTGAATGACCGTCACTCGGCAAGGGAGAAACTCACTATGACCAAGCCGTTCTTGGCCCTGCTTTCCATCACGTTGATTCTTGGGGTCGCGCTCGGAGGGGCCTTTGTCGGAGGCATCGTCCTGGGCAAATCCCAATCCGCCAACGCTGACCAGACAGTCGGTCCGGCCCGGCTGTCCGCAGGACCCGGAGCGCAGTTTGGCGGCCAACGCGGCGGGCAGACTGGACGCGACGGAGCCGCAGCCGCCCGTCAAGGGTCCGGGCCGCAGGGCCCGGGACCTCAGGGCGCCGCCAGCCCAGCCCAGGGTTCACGCACCAGGGGAGACTCCTCCACGGATGTCCAGGGCCCAGCCGTCTCGGGCGGAACAGCCGCGGGCCGACAGGAGGGTCAAGCATCGGCCCAGCCCAGCGGGCAACCTGCGGGGAGTGGGAATGGTCCTCAGGGCGCGCCGGGGTCCGGCCAGCCACCCGTGGGCGGGCCCGGCCGGAGCGGGGTCGCCGGGACGATAGAGAGAGTCGACGGGGAGAAGCTGACCATTACCACTCCGCAGGGAGCTATGACGGTGACAGCCGGCGCGGAGGTGCGAATCGTCAGCTTCTCGGAGGGGACAGCGGAAGACCTGAGCCCCGGCTCTCAGGTGCGTGTCTTGGGACCGAGGACTCCCGAGGGGGACGTTCAGGCCAACTCGATCCTTATCGTTCCGCCTGAAGCGCAGGCGTTCTTCGGAAGGAGACCCGGACCTCGGCGGCCGTGATCCAACCCGCCAACTGGACATAACCAAGTAACTATCTCAAAACGAGAACTCCCCAGTGTCTCCCCCTCTGGAAAATGAGCGCGCAAACCCCGGTCTCTCCCCCTTTCGCAAAAGGGGGATTAAGGAGGATTTTCCCTCCCAAGCTTGTTTGCTTGATGTTGAAATAGTTTCTAAGAGACTGCGTTTAACCGCTCCACTTGAAGGCCCCGCTCGGCCATTGCCTGCCTCAGGGGCATGTCCAATTCTCCCACAACCCCGCTCGCGGTTGCGCCGGGCCCGGCTTCTGCCAATCTCTCCCGCATCAGTCCTTCCACCGCCGCCATGATCGTCGTTGCCAATTCTGAAGAGTAGAGACGTCCCTGTCCTTTAAGTACGGCGCTGTATAACAGCGCGGGTGTCACGATCAAGGCGGTTAGTTCCATGGCGGGAGGGACCGCCCCCTCAACATCCGAATTAGCGTGCCCGAAATCAAGCCGCAGCCGGAAAGGCCGAAACCGGAAGCTAAACACTTCCCGATTTCTCCCCGTTAAACCCAGGACCGACGTTCCAACCTTGGTGGTCCCGCTTCCCAACTCCTTGACCACCGAGCCCTTGGACATCACGAACCCGATTTGGTCCGCGCTCACGGTCACTTTTTTGCCCCACATCCCCGGAAGCTGTGAAAAGCGTTGACACTCCACCAGGAGCACATCGTCCCCGGCGCGCCCACCATCACCCCCTGACTGGGTTGCGCCCTGACCGCTGCCCTGGCTCATAGCTCGTCTCCCGGCTCGACGTCTTCGCCGCTGGTCTCCCTAAAATCGGCGAGACCAATGTTACCATAGCGTCACCGTTCTGTTGCCAGCCTTGTTGCCTGCTGGTTGCCATGCTCGTTGCCATGCTCGTTGCTATCGTAGCCGCCTTGTGTTTGAGCATCGACGCCTTCCCTCCGTGTGGTAAAATCCCCGTGGCGAGACCTATTTTGGTCCGATTGACGGAGGTGCAGAGTTAATGACTTCTAACATCGTCCTATCCAATGAAGAGTTCAAGGTGGTGGGCGGAAGGCCCATCCGCCACGACGGGACCGACAAGGTTACCGGGCGCGCCCAGTACGGCGCGGACATCCAACTAACTGGGCTACTCTACGGAAAGGTCCTGCGAAGCCCCCATTCCCACGCCCGGATTAAGAAAATCGACATCAGCCGGGCGAAGGCCGCTCCTGGCGTAAAGGCGGTGGTCACTTCCACTGACCTCCCCCAACCCTCGGGCCGGCTGGCCGATCTGGGTGAAGGCGCGATGGCCAACCCCAGGTTCCTCAGCAACAACTGCCTGGCCGTCGATAAGGTCCTTTACAAGGGGCACGCCGTCGCCGCCGTGGCAGCCGCCACCCAGCACGAAGCCGAGCAGGCGTTGTCTTTGATCGACGTTGAATACGAGGTCCTCCCCCCGGTGCTCAATGTACTGGACGCCATGAAAGCCGACGCCCCGGTGCTACACGAACGGTTGTCCAATAATGCCAACGTCAACATTCGCACCGGAGGCCTCCGCTCCGACGACGACCCGGAAGTGAGCAACAACATCGCCAACCACTTCTTCTTCGAGGGCGGAGACATCGACAAGGGTTTCGCCGAGGCGGACCTTATCGTCGAGCGGGAGTTCAACACCGCCACGGTGCATCAGGGATATATCGAACCCCACAGCGCCACCGCCCATTGGAATTCTGATGGGAAGATAACCATCTGGTGCAGCAGCCAGGGGCATTTCAACATTCGGGACCAGTCCGCGATGATCCTCGGCGTCCCGGTGTCCGACATCCGAGTGATCCCCATGGAGATCGGCGGAGGCTTCGGCGGGAAGACCCTGGTCTACCTGGAGCCCGTCGCATGCTTGCTGTCCAAGGAGGCGGGCAAACCCGTAAAGGTCACAATGAACCGCGCCGATGTGTTCCAGGGCACTGGCCCGACCTCTGGCAGCTTCATGCGGGTTAAGATGGGCGTCACCAAGGAGGGCCGCATCACCGCCTGTGACGCCACGCTGGCTTACGAAGCGGGCGCGTTCCCCGGGTCCCCCGTGAACCCCGGACTCCAGTGCATGGTGGGATCCTATGACATTCCCAACGGCAGGCTCGAAGGCTACGACGTCGTATCCAACAAGCCCAAAACCGCGGCCTACCGGGCTCCCGGTTCTCCCGCGTCAGCCTTCGCGGTCGAGACTGTGATCGACGAGATCTGCGAAAAACTGGAGATTGATCCCCTGGACTTCCGGCTCCTCAACGGCGCGCAGGAAGGCACCCGCCGCCTGACAGGTCCGATGTTCCCGAGGATCGGTTTCATGGAAATGGTCGAGGCGGGACGCGACCACGACCACTACCAGACCCCGCTGCGGGGCCCCAACCGGGGCCGCGGCGTGGCTGCTGGCTTCTGGTTCAACGGGGCAGGCCCCTCCAGCGCCACCGCTAGCGTCCTACCCGATGGCAGCGTCAGCCTTGTCGAGGGCTCACCCGACATCGGCGGCACCAGGGCCGCGGTGGCGATGCAATTGGCCGAGGTGCTGGGCATCACCGCCGAAGACGTTAAACCCATGGTCGGCGACACCGACTCGGTGGGCTGGACGTCGGTAACCGGCGGCAGCGGGGTTGCCTTCAAGACCGGCTGGGCGGCCTACGAAGCGGCACAGGACGTCAAGAACCAGATGATCGCCCGCGCCGCCCGCATCTGGGAAATCTCTCCGGATGACGTGGACTACATCGACGGCGTCATTTCCCACAAGTCCGATCCGGAACTTAAATTCACCTTCAAGGACCTGGCCAGCCGCCTCAACGGCACCGGAGGTCCCATCGTTGGCCGCGCCAACGTGGACCCCCGGGGAGTCGGTTCGGCGTTCGCCCTTCACATGGTGGACGTCGAGGTGGACCCCGAGACAGGCAAGGTGGACATCCTCCGCTACACCGCGTTGCAGGACGCGGGTAAGGCAATTCATCCCAGCTACGTCGAGGGCCAAATCCAGGGCGGCGCCGTCCAGGGGATCGGTTGGGCACTCAACGAAGAGTACGTCTTCGACGACAAGGGAGAGATGTCCAACCCCACGTTCCTGGACTATCGGATGCCCATCAGCTTGGACCTGCCGATGATCGACACGGTAATCGTCGAGGTCGCCAATCCTGGCCACCCCTACGGTGTTCGTGGCGTGGGTGAAGTCCCCATCGTCCCTCCCATGGCAGCCATCGCCAACGCGATTTACGACGCGGTCGGCGTGCGGATGACCACGCTCCCCATGTCTCCGGGCAACGTGCTTGAAGCCCTGTGGGAGAAGGAGTCCAACGGCTCCAAGTAACCTGCAATATGCCGGTGGCTTGACCCAGGCATTACCGGCAGCATGGACCCAAGAAGCGCCGGCAGACGCGGTGGCCCGAACGGCCCCTGTGCAGTCGGCGCTTCGTCTATGTATGCTGCCGTGAAGAGTCAGAATCTCCCGTCCAATAACGGCATCAAATAAGTAACTGGGAGGGGGCAAACATCATCCCAATCATCTGCCTCGCTGGCAAAGTGTATCTGCCCGAATCATGTAAATCCCGCAGCGCCGTTTGGTCGTAGGTTAGAGTCGTAGGTCAGTCGTGGATTAAATGTGACGGCGGGACGCAAACGCCTGGACTCAGTGATCTACCTTGCCAAGACGCCAGCCCGTGTAGGAGCAAAATTGCCGTCGAAGAGAACTAACCAACGTCAACTCTGGGGGCTTATCGCCTCTCCTAGGACATTGGCCCTCTGTCTGATCGGCTTCGCTCTTTCGTTGGTGGCCTGCTCGACCGGAGGCCAGACCAACTCCGCCGATGGCGCGGCGGATTTCCCAATCAGTCTGTACCAGGGCTCGGAAACCCTCGGAGGACCGGAGATCAACTTCTCCGATCTCCAGGGTAAGCCGGTGGTGCTGAATTTCTGGGCCGGGTTGTGCCCCCCGTGCCGGGCGGAAATGCCCGACATGGAAGCCTTCCACCAGGCCTACGGGGACAGGGTCATCTTGATCGGCGTGGACGTGGGTGAATTCATGAAGCTGGGCAGCCAGGACGACGCCAAAGCGCTATTAACCAACCTGGGAATCAGCTACCCGGCTGGATACACAACCCATGACGGTGTGATCGCCGACTACGGCGTACTCTCTATGCCTACCACGGTATTCATCGACGCTGACGGCGGCATCTACCGGAAGTGGTCCGGCTTGCTGGACCACGATGCTCTGGCAAGCGTTACCGACAAAATGCTAGAGGAAACCTCAGCGCAATAGGCGGGTTGGGATAAGACATGTTTGCTACCAAGACTATCTCCGCGGTGCTTCGACAGCCCAATCAGTGGAGGAGCATCGCTCTCTCGGCCGGGCTGGGGTTCCTGGCGTTGGCGGTTGCCTATATCGGGGCCGTAACCCTGGGCAAAGATACGGGTATCGACGGTGTAAACCGCTTCGTCGAGGGCCTGTCCGGCAGCTCCAGCTCCTTCCTCGGAAATCTTGGCCTGTGGGCGCCCCTTGGCTTCGCTTTCGCCGCTGGAATGGCTTCCGCGGTTAACCCCTGTGGGTTCGCCATGCTTCCCGCCTACCTTGGCCTTTACCTCGGTTCAAACTCGGAAGCGCGAGAGAAGCCGCATATCATGCGCCAGGTCGGAAGGGCATGGCTGGTCGGAGGTTCGGTCACCGCCGGATTTGTAGTGCTCTTCGGCGTGGTGGGTGGACTTATCAGCCTCGGAGCGCGGTCCGTCGTGGTGGAAATCCTGCCCTGGTTGGGGTTGGCAATTGGAGTGCTTCTGGTCTTCGCCGGGGCATGGCTGGTCGGCGGCGGCAAGCTCTACACAGAGCTGGCGGCCAGGGCGGCAACCAGGTTGGGGGACCCTTCCGCCATCAGTCCCAAGGGGTACTTTCTATTCGGTTTGAGCTACGGGACGGCGTCCCTGAGCTGCACGCTGCCGGTGTTCCTCGCCGTGGTCGGAACCAGCTTCGCCTCGTCCAGCATTCTGGCGTCGGCGGGCCAGTTCTTCCTCTATGCCCTGGGAATGGGCTTGGTAATCATCGCGCTGACCCTGGGAATCGCCTTCGCCCGGGGAGCTATGGTTGGAGCATTGCGAAAAGCCCTTCCCTACATCCAGCCCATCGGCTCATGGCTCATGATCGTGGCGGGCGCCTACATCGTCTTCTACTGGCTCACCATCGGCGGCCTGCTGTAACCACCCGCGTCAACCCAATCCAGGACCCCTAACCCACCGCCAGGCCCCTGACCTCTTTCGCCTTCTCCGGCAGGTCGTGGGACGTCCACGCCGCCCCGTCGTCCAATGTGCCGAACACCTGACCGTCCCGGGCAATGCAGTAGATATGTCCCGGAGACCTGGGGTCGATTCCGACAGCCATCATGGTCGCGTTTGCGCTGATTCCGCTGTCCACCCTCTCGAACGTCTGAAACAGGTCGCGGCTGCGGTAAAGCGCTCCCTGGGAGCTGCGGGCCGCCGCGCCAATGGACACGAAAAGAGTGTTGGCGTCGTTGGGGGCCACGCGCAGGTCGCGGGTATAGGTGATTTCCGAGAACTGCCCAAAGTCCACCGGCACCCATTCGCTGCCCCGGTCCGGCCCGATGAAGGGTCCCTGCCGGGTGGTGATGTATACCGTGTGGGGCGATGCCGCGCTGCACTGGATGCCGTGCAGGTCCAAGGTGTCCTCGCTGGGCGCAAGTGAGCCGGTTATCTCGTCCCAGCTATCCCCGCCGTCGGAGCTGCGTATCACTCCCGCCACTTCCAACGCCGCGTAAATCTCGTCCGGGTGATTGGGGTCGGCCGCCAAGGCGATGACCCTGGTCGGGAAGGCCATGGCGCACTCGTTGGAACCCATGCTTGCGCTAAGTTTCCGCCAGGAGTCGCCGCCATTGATGCTCCGGTATATCTCACCCGGGGCAGTTCCGCAGTACATCACGCTGGGGTCGCCCGGCCTGAACATGAACGACCACACCGGAGCGCCGGAACTGGGGTAATCCAGCCGCTCCCAGTGGGCTCCCCGGTCCGCGCTGCGGTAGGGACCGTCCTGGGTCCCGGCGTAGATGACCTGCGGGTCGTTGGGGTGGACCGCCACACCCGGGACTATGGGGTCGGCGGGCAACCCATTGGTCAGCTCCTCCCATTGGCTCGATCCCGGAGACAACCGGTACAGGCCGCTGTTTTCCGCGCCCACATAGACGTATGTATTGTTGCTGCTGGAAGTCATGGTCCGTCCTCCTCTTGTACGGGTTCAAGATCGTAGCGGAACTCTTCGATCACGGGATTGGCAAGCAAAGTCTCGCACATCCGGTTGACCAATAAGTCAGCCCGCGACTGGTCCACCTCGTTGATACGGACCTCAAGGTACTTGCCGACTCGAATATCCGTTGCCGTATCAAAACCCAGGTTGCTCAACGTCGCCAGGACCGTCTGGCCCTGGGGATCGCTAACGGTGGGCTTCAACGTGACGTAAACCCTGGCCAAAAACAATCGGGCTACCTGCCCATGGGAGCGATCGCGGCGGCACAGGGAATTCTCTCCGGACCAAGATTGCCGGCGTATGTCTCGATGAACGTCGCTAGGCGGTCCCGGTCTACCCCTTGCATGGTGTCCGACACGCCCCATGTGGCTGCCGCCACCGTCCCCACAGGAAGTTGGTCGTAGAACCGGGTCAATCCCCAAAGCGAGGCGAGTTCGATGCTGTCCATGGCTTCCTTGAGGTCGTTAACCTCACCCAGAGTTTCCAGGTTGTAGCTCACGACGATGATCCCGTGTTCCAGGTTGTGCACGATACGCTCGTCGGGAAGTCCGTCCTCATAAAATGCGCAGCGGGCCTGAGTGTCCCAGTGGTCGCCGGAGGTCGGGGGAACGGTACTGTACTCGACTGTCTGACCCATGGGAACGTGTTCGTTGAGCCCCGTCGGTCCGACCGGCATCAAGACCTGCTTGAGTCCGACCCCCTCGACATGTTCATGGGCGCTGCCCTCGGGGGCGCTTGTCCGGTTGAAGTTCATACTTCCCAGGACGAACCCCGCGATCACCAGCACGGCTATCACAACTGAAGCAACCAGGTAGAGTATATTGGTCTTTCTGCGCCGCGGCCGGGTCATGCTCAAGGTAGCGGCTCCAGTTGCACCCCTCTGCACAGCCCGCCCACGCCGTCTCCTATGTCTTGACTCGGGCACGAGAAACCTCCGTTTTACAACTCTTGTCCAGTGATGCGGCGATGGGCCTCCATGTAGCGCTCCGCGGTCCTTTCCACGATGTCCTGGGGTAGTTCAGGCGCGGGAGGCTCGCGGTCCCAGCCCTGGGAAGTCAGCCAGTCGCGGACGAACTGCTTGTCGAAACTTGGCAGCGACTTTCCTGGTTCATAGTTGTCCGGGTCCCAGAAGCGGCTGGAGTCCGGAGTCAACAGCTCGTCGATGAGGATAATCTCCCCGTGGAGCAGCCCAAACTCCAACTTGGTGTCCGCCAAGATGACGCCTCTGTCCCTGGCGTAATCATGGCCGAAGAGGTACACCGCCTTGGTCAGCTCCTCCAACCTGCCCGCCAACTCCGGTCCGACCATGTCCACCACCTCGGCGTCGGACATGTTCTCGTCGTGCCCCTCCTCCGCCTTGGTCGTTGGGGTGAACAGGGGCTCGGGAAAGCGGTCGCCGTCCACCAACCCAGGGGGCATCGGTTTCCCGGAGACCGTGCCGCTCTGCCGGTACTCGGCCCAGGCGGAGCCCGTGATATAGCCGCGAACGACGCATTCTATGTCTATGCGTTCTGCCTTCCTCACTATCATTGCCTGCCCCGCAACCTCCGAAGGCAATTCGGCCAGGAATTCGTTGCCTCTGAACTGCGAAGCGACGTCTGGCGAGTTGGCAAGCGCGATCACATGATTGGGCACAATGTGACGTGTCTTGTCAAACCAGAAGCCCGACAAGCTGTTGAGTACGCCGCCCTTGTTCGGTATCCCCGTCGGTAACACTACGTCGAAAGCAGAAATACGGTCTGTGGTGACCATCAGCAGCGTATCGTCGTCGATGCTATAGGTATCACGCACCTTGCCCCTGTGGATACGATTTGGAAGTTGGGTCTCCAGTAACATCTATCACTCCTTCCCCAACAGATGGTGGACCGGCCGATTTCCCGAATCAACCGGAAGTGGAAAATTTTCGGACCGGGCTAGACCTTCCGGCTAGACAGACACCTTTCCCGCAACCAGGCCAAGCCGTTGGAACGTGTCGTCAACGTATCGCGTGTAATAGCCGTAGTCGAAGAGTTCTTCCAGCTCTTCGTGCGAAAGGTGCGCTGACACCTCCCGGTCGGACTTTATCAAGTCCCGGAAGTCTTTGCCAAAATCCCATCCCTGCATCGCGTTCCGTTGCACGATGGCGTAAGCGTCCTCACGCGCCAACCCCTTGTCCACCAGCGCCAGCAACACCCGCTGGCTGAAAATCAAGCCCTGCGTGCTCTCCACGTTTGACCACATCCGGTCCGGATAGACCCTCAAGTCTCCGACGACACGGGTGAAAATGCTCAGTATGTAGTCCAGTGCCAGGCAGGCGTCCGGGAGGATGATCCGCTCGGCGGAAGAGTGGCTAATGTCCCGCTCTCCCCATAGCGCGACGTTCTCCAAAGCGGTGACGCTGTGCCCCCTTATCAGCCGCGCCAGCCCGCAGATGCGCTCGGCCAACTCCGGGTTGCGCTTATGGGGCATCGACGAAGAGCCTTTTTGTCCCTCATCGAAGGGTTCCTCCAGCTCTCGTATTTCCGTGCGCTGCAGGGACCGTATTTCCGTGGCAAATTTCTCCAGGGAAGCAGCGATAAGGGCCAGCGTAAGTACGAAGTGGGCGTACCGGTCTCGTTGCACGATCTGGTTGGAGACCGTGGCCACCTCCAGCCCCAGAAGTTTGCAAACGCGCTCCTCAACCGAGGGCGGCACGGTGGCATGGGTGCCAACCGCACCGGAAATCTTCCCGACCCGCACCGTCTCCAAGGCTTCTACCAGCCGGGCGCGCTGCCTGCGCATCTCCTCCCACCAGATCGCGATCTTGAGGCCGAACGTGATAGGCTCGGCGTGGACCCCGTGCGTCCTGCCCATCATCACGGTGTCTTTATGGAAGATGGCCAGCCGCTCCAGCGCGGCGATAGCCTCGTCCATGTCCTGAAGCAGCAGGTCCCCGGCCTCGATTAGCTGCAGACCCAGCGCGGTGTCCAGCTTGTCCGACGACGTTAGCCCCAGATGGAGCCACCGTCCCTCGGGACCTATGCCCACGGTAATCGAAGAGAGGAAGGCATTCGTCTCGTGCCTGACCGTTTCGAGTATGCTCATCATTCGCTGGTGGTCGTACTTGGCGTGGCGCAAGCGTTCCATGTCCTCGAGAGGGATGACCCCTTCTTCGGTCCAAGCTTCGCACACCGCCAACTCCACATCCAGCCAGAGTTGGTACTTGTTTTCGTCGGACCAGACGCGCTTCATCGCGGGGCGGGAATACCGGTCGATCACAGGTGGGCCTCCTCATCATTTGCGCCGCCATCCGTTCCCACGGCGCGTTGCGCGCCGCCGCCTGGGATAGCAATCTCGTTTTCGGCAATATCTTGCAGGGCCGATAGAACGCCCTGAAAGTCCTCGAAGGGGCGGAAGGGTATCCCGTTTCGGGTACACTCTTCGGCGAGAGTACGGTGGGCGAAGAGCAGATCGGCCTTATCGGCCGCTTCGAAGTCGGACATGCCGTCCCCGATGTAGACGACGTAATGCCCCTGTTCCCGGAAGCGTTCCACCACCACGCCCTTGGAATTTCCCAGGCGCTCCTGACCTGGCCGGGGATACCGGTACTCATAACTGATCCCACCGGCGGAAAAGTGGGTGTTTACCGCGTATATGGGCACGTGCGTGAGACCGTTGCCCTCGAGCAGGGCTTCGATGTAGAAGTCGAGCCCCTGGCTGACCACCGCCATCGGCACGCCGTGGTCCTGGCAATACTTCCACAACTCACCAAAATAGGGCCGGAGATGGGCGTTTTGCTTGACATAACCTTGCATCGTGGCGCGGTCGGCCACGATACCGCGGAAAGCAATCTCCTGATACTCGTTCAGGGTCAACTCATGGTCCCGAAACCGCGATCGCACGTCATGCCAGGTAGGATCGCCGAACCTGTTTAGAAGGAGTTCGGCTACGTTCTCCACGGCGGCGGTGTCGTCGAAGTCGGTGAGGACCGCCGGGCCAGCGCTAGCGTTCGCGAAGCTGCCGTCGATATTCCTCATAAGCCTGTCTGATCTCATCGTACTTGAGCCCCAGGATCTCCGCCGCGAAAAACGCCGCGTTGCGAGCGCCCCATGAGCCCACGGCCATGCAAGCAACGGGTATCCCAGGTGGCATTTGGGATGTAGCCAGCAAGGCGTCCATCCCCTTTATCTCGCTGGACGCCAAGGGTATGCCTATGACCGGTAAGGTGGTCCAAGAAGCCAAAACCCCACCCAGCGCGGCGGAACCGCCCGCGGCTGCGATGAGCACTTCCAACCCCCGCTCCCGGGCAGTGGTGGCGTATTCCTGCACACGCTCCGGAGTGCGGTGGGCCGACATTACCCGGACTTCATAGTCGATCTTCATCTGTTCCAGCGTGTCGACGGTGTGCTGCACCACCGGTTCGTCGGTGGCGCTACCCATAATTACGCCTACTAATGGCAAGGGGTGGTCCTCCTTCAGTCCTCGGCCTAAAGTTCCAGTTCGTCTCGAAAAGCCTGCATAAGCGCGGTCTCTAAAGCCTCGCGCTCAGGCCGAATGTCCACACCGTTGACCTGCACGTAGGCTCCATCCTCCGACGCACCCACATCGATGGCTATCTCCCGCTCCCCGCCTTCGTCCCAAGACAATATCGCGGCAATTGCGTCGCCCTCTTCGTCGTCCTCCTCACCTTCGATGACGATGTCCTCTTCGTCCTCTTCCCAGGACACGATAGTCTCCACCTCGCCGGCCCCGTCGAGCAGGACACCGTTCATGTCGGCCAACAAGGCGGAGATTCCCAGGTCTTCAACCACCCGGGTTATCTCTGCTCGTTCCCGCTGGATATCCGCTTCCTCTTCCTCGACTAGACGCCGCCGCTCCGCCCGCGTCTCGGACAGTTCATCTTTTAGCTCAGTTAACGAGTCTTGCCACGCCATCTAGTCCACCAACCAACTTAGGTAATATTTCACTCTCACACCTGCTCCCCTGAATCATTCGGCGCGCCGATTTTCGGGCCGGGTTACCGCGTATGCGAATTCGTCCACCATCCGGAAATCCCGCAGCCTGGTCCTGGCGCGGACTACTTGCAGCGCCTCCAGCAGGCCCATGTACCCCATCCCCAGATTTCTACCGCGTAGGCCGGCATGATACATACCTAAAGTCCGCAACAATCTCTCCGCGTGTGTCGACCAGACGGCAAAGAGCCCTGGGTCTCTGAGGCACATCAAATAGGAAACAAACTGTTTCCCCGCGTCCGCCAACTTGAACCCGCCGTCCTCCGCAGCACACTCTTCGAATCGTCCTTCCAGCTTGGTTTCGTCATATAGGAGGAAGTCTAGGGAGCCCCGGACTTCTTCAATAGCGTTCGTTCTGAATTCCTTCGACTGGTTAGCCGCGGAACTCCGGTACAGGTCGCTGGCCTGCTTTTCGGACAGCGCCGCCAGCGCCGCTTCGGTAAGCCATGTGGAGAATTCCTCGCTCCGCTGCCAGCGCCGCTTTCGATAGGTCTCCAACCGGCCCTCTTCCACAGCCTTCTGGTAGGCCTCGCCGAGGGCTACCCAATTATCGGCGCTGTTCCGGGTTGCCATGCGGCAGCCCTCCCCTCCACGGCGGCGATGTCCGTGCGGTGGCGCGCATCCTGAAACGCAATTCCATCCACCCTATGATACGCGGCGGAACGTGCCTGCGCCAGAGATTGACCGCTCCCCACCACGGTCAGGACTCGGCCCCCGCTGCTGACTAGCCGGGACCCTCGTCCGTCTTTCACCAAGCGGGTGCCCGCGTGAAAAACCAAGGAGTCCGGCAACTCGTCCGCGAGGCCGCTTATCTCGAAACCGGTCTCGTAGGGTCCGGGGTAGCCACCGGAGACCATCACCACACCGACATGGCAACGCGGGTCCCATTCTACGTTCAAACTGTCCAGTGTGCCTTCAATACATGCGGTCATAAGGTCAAGGGGGTCGGTCAAAAGCTGAGGCATTACCACTTGGGTCTCCGGGTCTCCCAACCGGCAATTGAACTCCAGCACCTTCGGACCGTCTGCCGTCAACATGATCCCCGCATATAGAACACCCCGATAGGGCGTCCCTCTTTCGGCCATCTTCCTGATCACCGGCTCCATGACGGCCTGGTTGATCGCGCTGGAAAGCTCTTCGTTCCAGAAATCCGGTGGTGCGAACGAACCCATCCCGCCTGTGTTGGGGCCCTCGTCTCCGTCGCCTAACCGCTTGTAGTCGCACGCCGCCACCAGGGATGAGATATGCTCGCCGTCACTGAAACCGAACACGCTAACTTCCGGTCCGGTCAAAAACTCCTCGACCACCACCGTCGAGCCCGCTTCTCCAAAGACCCGGTCAGTCATGCAGGCGCGCACCGCGATCACGGCGTCCTCCGGCCCACCGCAAACGGCAACGCCCTTGCCCGCCGCCAGACCGTCGGCTTTGACCACCACCGGACCGCCATGACTTCTCAAGAACTCAAGGGCGGCTTGCTCCTCGTGGAACGCCCGGAACTCGGGGCACGGCACTCCCGCCTCACGCATCAGGCCTAGAGCAAAACTCTTGCTGGACTCGATCTGCGCCGCCGCGCACGTGGGACCGAACGCCGGAATACCGGACATGGACAAGCGGTCCACAAGCCCAGCGGCAAGGGGAGCTTCAGGGCCCACGACCACAACGTCTATGGCAAGCCTTTTGGCCGCATCTTCGATGCCCTGAACATCCTCGGGCTTCACGTCCAGATTCTCGGCGGTCTGGGCGGTGCCGCCGTTCCCGTCGGCCACCCAAAGGCGCGTCAGACCTGGGCTTTGGAGCATCCTCCACGCCATCGCGTGCTCGCGGGCCCCGGAACCCACCAACAGGACTTTCATGCGTTCGTCCACCTGCGGAAGGGTGCGGCGGCAGCAGCCCGCAACGCAATTACTCCCATTCTATGGTGCCGGGAGGCTTGCTGGTAATGTCGTAGACGACCCTGGTGACTCCGGGAACTTCGTTGACGATGCGGTTGGAGATCCGGGCCAGCACCTCGTAGGGAAGCCTTACCCAATCGGCGGTCATGGCGTCTTCGCTGGCAACCGCTCGGATGGCGCACACGTTCCCGTAGGTGCGGTAATCGCCCATCACCCCAACTGTCCGGCTATCGCTCAACACCGCGAAGCTCTGCCAAAGCTCGTTGTACAGGTTCGCGTTCTTGATTTCTTCGATGACGATCCAATCGCACGCCCGCACCATCTCCAGCCGTTCGCTCGTGACCTCCCCTATGATCCGAATCGCCAGGCCGGGGCCGGGGAAGGGCTGACGGTAAACCATGTCGTGGGGCAGGCCAAGGGCCATTCCAACGTCGCGCACTTCGTCCTTGAACAGGTAGCGTAGCGGCTCCACCAGCTTGAGGCTCATGTGCTCGGGCAGCCCGCCCACGTTATGATGGGACTTGATCCTAGCCGAGGCCCTGTTCTCCGGCGTCTCGCTTTCAATCACGTCCGGGTAAAGCGTACCCTGGGCCAGGAAATCGGTCTGACCCAGTTGAATGGCGGCCTCTTCGAAGACGTGAATGAACTCCTCGCCGATTACCTTGCGCTTCCGCTCTGGGTCCGTGACCCCGCCCAACTGGGACAAAAACCGCTCGGTTGCCTCGACGCAGACCAGGTTGAGCCCCAGGTTGTTTCGGAAGGTACTCTCCACACTCTCGGGCTCTTGCAGCCTGAGCAGACCGTTGTTCACGAATATACAGGTGAGCCTGTCGCCTATGGCCTCGTGGACCAGCATCGCGGTTACCGCTGAGTCCACCCCGCCCGACAAGGCGCAGATTACCTTGCCGTCTCCCACCTGCTCCTTGATGCGGTTGATGGAGTCTTTGACGAAGTTCCCGGCGGTCCAATTCCCTTCGCAACCACAGCAGCGCGCCAGGAAGTTCTCCAATATCGACACACCCAGCGGCGTGTGGATCACTTCAGGGTGAAATTGCAGGCCGAATATCCGGTCCCCGTCGCTAAGCGCCGCGATGGGCGAATTCTCGGTCAAGGCCAGGCTGGAGAAACCTCGGGGAAGCTCGGCTACCCTGTCCCCATGGCTCATCCACACTTGGAAAGATGGCGGAAGATTGTGGAACAGTTGGCTCCCCGTGCCGTCTTGATGAAGCGTGGCGGAGCCGTACTCCTGCTGCAACCCCGGAACAACCGACCCCCCGAGTTGGTGCACCAACGCCTGCATCCCGTAACAAATGCCCAAGACCGGCAATCTTTGCTCGAAGACCCAATCTGGAATCGTGGGGGCTCCAGGATCGTAAACGCTGGCGGGACCACCCGAAAGGATTACGCCCTTGGGCTGAATGTGGCGCACCGATTCCCAGGTGCTTGAAGATGTGACGACTTCCGAGTATACCTTGAGGTCCCGGATGCGGCGCGCTATCAGGTGGCTGTACTGAGAGCCGAAGTCGATGACCACGATGCCTTCGGTCACCGCCCTGATTCCGCTCTCGGCCTCCGCTCCCCTGGCTTCCAGGTTCTTGGCTATCTGGAGATAGGTGGAGATTTCCAGGTGGTCGCTGGCTGAAACCCGCCTGCCGTGGGGCAAATTCCCTCCTACCGTGGCATCACCTCCTCTACCCTACAGCGGGACTTGGGTCTAGGGCCGGGTCTGGGTCCAATGGGAGTATTATAACCATGTTCCAAGGAGTCGTACAGGCGTGTTATTTGTCATAAACTGACCGGGGTTGGGCAGAGGTCCCTATGTTATACTCGCCCAAATGGGCGCTCACACCGTTGGGTTAAGTTGGGTTAAAGGGAACTCTGGCAGTGTCGAGTTCAAATAATCGCACAACCACTCCCGTAAGCGAAGCGGAGCTACAACAAGCGGTGCGAGTCCTCCGCAATGGAGGCGTGGTAGCCTTCCCAACGGATACACTTTACGGCCTGGGCTCCGACATTTTCAACGCCGCCGCAGTCGAGAAAATCTTTGCGATAAAAGAGCGGCCCGCGGGATTGGCGCTGCCAGTCTTGATCGACGATTGGGACCAACTTGAGATGGTTGCCGACGCTGTCCCACCGAACGCAAAGACCTTGACCGAGAAGTTCTGGCCGGGGCCGTTGACCCTGGTGGTCAAGAAGGCCGCGAAGGTCTCGGACCGGCTTACCGCCGGAGCCGCGACGGTGGCGGTAAGGGTCCCGGACCACCCTGTTCCCAGGGGCATTGCCCGGCTGCTTGGTGGTCCCATCACCGGCACCAGCGCCAACATCAGCGGACACTCCGACCCCCAGGACCTCGCCGGGTTAAGGTCCCAGGTAGGCTCGAAGGTGGACTACCTATTAACCACTGGACCGGCGCCACAGGGAACCGCTTCGACCATAGTTGACATAACAGGCGCAACGCCCAAGCTCCTGAGGGAAGGAGCAATCGCATTTGAAGCGGTCCTCGAAATACTGGACAAGCCATGAGTGGCCGCGCCAACTGGTACTCCGATCACCCGCCCGCCTGCACCTGCACCCAGTGCCGCACCGGCGCTGGACCCGCAAGGCGCGGACGCAGCCGCCGTGAACTGCCGAGACGCGGGAAATTACGGCCCAGGTCAGGGCAGCAGCAGAACAAAAGAGGGCCGGCAACCCTGTTTTTGGTCACCCTAATCCTGTTGCTTGTCCTCGGCGTTGCCGTGGCATACCAGCAGGGATACCTGCACAATCTCTCAGACCGCTTGCCGGTAAGTTTGTCACCTCTTGCAATGCCCATTTACCATCCCCACGCACACCTTGGAAGTGTCTAAATGATCGACCGCTACCAGGAATACCAGCAGGCTGTGGACGGTGAACTCAGAGCGGTATTTGAAGCCCGCGAAGGCTTCCTGTACGACGTCCTCCGGTACCATCTGGGTTGGGTCGATCAACGGGGAACGCCCGTGGGCTCCCCTCAGCCTCCACATTTCCAGGCTCTATTGTCCCTGCTCTGTTGTGAGGCCAATTCCGGAGACTATCATCCCGCGCTGCCTGCCGCCGCCGCCGTGGAATTGGTCCACAACTTCACCCTGGTACACGGCGATGTCCAATCGAACCGGTCTGGGAACGAAGACCGTCCCAGCATCTGGTGGATATGGGGCCCCGCCCAGGCCATCAACGCCGGCGACGGCTTGCACGCTCTGGGACGCACAACTATAATGCGCCTCGCTCGGTGGGACGTGCCCCCCGAGCGCATTTTGAAAGCCATGCAGTCCTTGGACCGGGCCTGCCTGACCTCCTGTGAAGGCCAATACATGGACCTGGAATTCCAGGACCAGTTATCGGTGACCAGCCAGGCCTACTTGGACATGGTGAGCCGCAAGACGGGTTCCCTTGCCGCCTGCGCCGCGGAATTGGGCGCGTTGGCCGCCGGGGCTCCATCCGAGGTCTCAGGCCTCTTCGCCAGCATGGGCAACCAGTTGGGTATGGCCTGGCAGATCAACCAGGACGTTCTTGAACTCTGGGGTGAGCGGGGCGACGGCATGACAACCGCTAATGTACTCAATAAGAAGAAGAGTCTCCCCCTCATCTATGCCCTCGAATCGGTTCCCGTAGCGCAGAAGCGGGAGCTAGGCTCCATATATATGAAACGAGTGCTCCAACCAGACGACGTGTCCCGGCTCGTCGAGATCCTTGACGGCGTTGACGCCAGGGCGTTCGCCCAGGGCCATTCCAACGAGTTGGCCCGAGATGCCCTGGCCTCTCTCGCCGGGACCGGTCTCCCGGAAGAGCGTTTGACGCCGTTGCGGCAGTTCTCAGAGTGGGCGTTGGAAGGATAGTTTCTTGGTAAAGCGAGCCCTTACAGGTCTGGATGTAAACGGTAAGCGGGTCCTGGTCCGCGTGGACTTCAACATCCCCATCGAACAGGGGATCGAAGCCATCGCCGCCTATGACCAGAGGCTGCGGGCCACCCTGCCGACAATCCGTTACTTGGTGGACCACGATTGCCGGGTGATCTTGTGCTCCCACTTAGGCCGTCCCGCGGGCAAAGTATCCGAGGACCTCCGCCTTGCGCCGGTGGGTGACCGTCTGGCAGAACTGCTGGGACAGCCGGTAACCAGTCTGCCGGACTGCATTGGACCCGGAGTGACCGCGTCGGTACAGGCCATGCAACCGCGTAGTGTGGTTCTCCTGGAAAACCTTCGCTTCCACTCCGGAGAAGAGGCCAACGACCCCGAGTTCACGGCGGCCCTCGCTTCGTTGGCCGACTGCTTCGTCATGGACGCTTTCGCCGTCGCCCACCGGGCGCACGCTTCCACCGTGGGCGTGCCGGCCATCCTGCCCTCTGCGATGGGACTCCTGGTGCAACGCGAGGTTGAGGCCATGGGCCAGGCCCTTGAGAGTCCAGAACGCCCACTGGCCGCGCTGATGGGCGGCGCGAAAGTCAGCGATAAGATACTCGTCCTCGATAACCTCCTGGACCGTCTCGACCGCCTCTACATTGGTGGGGGCATGGCAGTCACCTTCCTGAACGCGATGGGAAAACAGACAGGCGCATCTTCCATCGAAGTGGACCGGCTCGACTTCGCCCGAGACATAATGGAACAACTGGCACAGCGAGGGATACAACTCCACCTGCCGCAAGACGTGGTCGTTGCAAACCAGTTCGGCGCGGACCCCCCGGAAGTGCGCACTGTGCCAGCGGACAGCGTGCCCGCCGGCTCGTATATCATGGACATCGGACCCGAGGCTTCCTTGAAGTTCTCCGGTTCCCTGGGCGAGTGCAAGACGATTATCTGGAACGGGCCCATGGGCGTATTCGAGATGCCCAGGTTCAGTCAGGGGACCCGCGTCGTGGCCCAGGCCATCGCCGAGGCTTCCGGCGTCACCAGTGTCGTCGGAGGCGGCTCAACTGCCGAGGCCGTGGAAGAACTCGGTCTCATGGACCGGATGACCCACGTATCCACCGGCGGCGGCGCGTCCCTTGAATTTCTGGAGGGTAAGGAGTTGCCCGGCATCGCGGCATTGCCGGACGCTTGATTCCGTGAAGACCCAACCACTTCGTTTACATAACAAAGGCAAAAGGGTGAAAGTATGATCGACGAAGAGCTGTTCAAGGACTGTTACGTTTCAACATCTTCGAAGATAGTCATGCTCGTAGTCGATGGACTGGGCGGTCTCGCTCACCCCGACACCGGCCTCTCTGAGTTGGAGACGGCGCACCTGCCTAACCTGGACGCCATGGCGCGGGAGAGCGCCTGCGGGCTCACGACTCCCGTAGTTCCCGGCGTGGCTCCCGGCAGCGGACCCGGCCATCTGGCCTTGTTCGGCTACGATCCCTTGAAGCACATTATCGGACGCGGCGCTCTGGAAGCTCTGGGTATCGACGTGGACCTCCAGCCCGGCGACGTCGCCGCCAGGGGAAACTTCTGCACCGTCGATGGTGACGGGTTGCTCGTGGACCGGCGGGCTGGCCGTATCCCAACGGAACTGAGCGCCCCCCTGTGCCACCGCCTAGACCAGATCGAGGTCGAGGGTGCGCAACTCGACGTCTTCCCGGTACAGGACTACCGTTTCGTCCTGCGGCTGCGGGGTGAAGGGCTCTCCGAGGCCATCTCCGAGACCGACCCCCAGATCACCGGGGTCTCCGCCCTGGAAGTGCTACCCATCTCCCCGGAAGCCCGGAAAACCGCCGAGATGGTCAACAGCTTCGTGTCCCAGGCCAAACAAATTCTGGCCGAGGAAGAACGCGGCAACATGGTGCTCCTTCGCGGGTGGGCACAACTCCCGGCCCTGCCTCCCATGGGAGACGTCTACCAGCTAGACCCAGCCGGTATCGCCGCGTATCCCATGTACCGGGGACTGGCCACGGTGGCGGGTATGAACGTGATCCCAACCGGCCACTCCTTCGGTGACGAAGTGCGGACCCTCCACCAAAGGTACCAAGACCACGACTTTTTCTTCATCCACTACAAGCCCGCCGATGCCGCGGGCGAGGACGGGGATTTCGACGCCAAAGTTAAATGCCTGGAAGACCTGGACCCGTTCATCCCCCAGATACGGGAACTGGAGCCCGACGTCTTCATGGTCGCTGGCGACCATTCCACACCCGCCGTGATGGCCGCCCATAGTTGGCACCCGGTGCCCTTCATGCTAAACTCCCGCCTCACTCGAGGCGAGGGTATCGAGGGATTCAATGAAAGGTCATGCGGCCTGGGCTCCATCGGGCGCATCCCAGCCACCAACGTCATGCTCCTAGCCCTGTCCCACGCGGGCAAGTTCACCAAGTACGGTCCCTAACGAAATGGAGAATCTCACCGTTTTAGGATAGCGATATGCCCACACCTGTCGTTGCCGGTAACTGGAAGATGAACACCACCATCGACGAGGCGGCTAGCCTCGCCTCCGGCGTGCGGGCCGGGGTGAATGCCGGGTCGGGGTGCGACGTTATCCTCTGCCCCCCCTTCATCTCGCTGCAGGCGGTTCGCAACGCCGTTGCGGGTTCTCCGGTGAGCGTCGGCGCCCAAAACATGCACTCCGAGGCTTCCGGGGCCTTTACCGGAGAGGTGTCCCCCGCCATGCTCCAGGGCCTGTGCGACTATGTGATTCTGGGCCATTCCGAACGACGGCAGCTCTTCGGGGAGACCGACGAAACGGTCAACCTCAAGGTCAAAGCCGCCTTTGCCGCATCTCTCTTGCCCATTTTGTGCGTCGGTGAGACGTTGGAGCAGCGCGAGGCTGGCAACGCCGCTGCTGTGGTTGGCCAACAGCTCCGGGGCGGTCTCGATGGTATAGATAACATAACCGGACTGATCGTCGCGTACGAGCCAGTATGGGCCATCGGCACGGGCCAGGCGGCGACTCCCGAGATCGCCGCGGATGTCATGGGAGGCGCCATCCTGGGAACCCTGACAGCCATCTTCGGCGCGGCGGCGGCGGATGTGCCCCTGCTTTACGGCGGCAGCGTGAATCCCGGAAACGCGGCCAGCTTTGCCGCCCAGACCAGCATCCACGGCGCGTTGGTCGGCGGGGCCAGCCTGCGGGCGGACCAGTTCCTACAGATCGTCCAGGCCACAGCCGAAGCCAAGGGTTAGACATTCGCGCCGGCTTTCGCTGATAGGGCCCATTCCACCATCCTCCCGGTCGCTCTCCGGTCGCATGATATGCCCGAACAGCCCCCTCCCCTGGTCTGTATCGTTGGCCCCACCGCAGTGGGCAAGACCCCATTGGCGGTTAGTTTGGCGCGGAAGTACGCCGGGGAGGTCATCAACGCCGATAGCCGCCAGGTCTACCGGCACATGGACATCGGGACCGCCAAGCCCTCCGCATCCGAGCGCGCCCAAGCCCCGCATCACCTGTTGGATATCCTCGACCCTGACCAGGACTTTGGCCTGGGCTGCTTCTTGAAACTAGCGAGGGACCAGGTCGAAGAGTGCCGGGGCAGAGGAGTGCGGCCGCTGGTTGTCGGCGGAACCGGTCAATACATCTGGGCGTTTGTCGAGGGCTGGGACGTGCCGAGAGTTCCGCCCGACCCCGAATTTCGCTCCGCAAAAGAGAGGGTTGCGGAAGAGTCCGGGCCGGAAGCTCTGTACCAAGAGCTTCTCCGTGTAAACCCGGAACGGGCCGCCCAGCTCGACTATCGGAACGTCCGCAGGGTGATTCGCGCGTTGGAAGTCGCTCGGGCCGGAAGGGTCCCCGTCCAAGCTCGGTCCACCTCCGGGTCTGGCTACCCGGCTGCATTGGTCTTCGGTCTCACCATGGACAGGCGGGAGCTTTACCGCCGCATCGATCATCGAGTCGACCGCATGATGGAAGCCGGGTTCCTGGGAGAGGTGATTCGGCTTTCTGACTTGGGGTACCCAATGGGACGCGGCCCCTTGTCTTCTCCGGGATACCGGGAACTGGGTCTGCATCTCGCGGGAAAGATTTCCTTGGATGAGGCGGTGCGGCGGACCAAGTTTCAGACCCACCGGCTGGCCCGCCGTCAATACACATGGTTCAAGCTAAATGACCCCCGAATTCAATGGTTGGACGCCTCTTCCGAGGACCTGGAGGACAAGGCGTCGGCTGTTATAGACGCGGGCTTGGCCCGCGGCCTCCTGTGTTAAAATGGGCCAGAGACCTTACCGGAGTAACCGATGAAATTCACCAAGATGCACGGGACAGGCAACGACTACGTCTACATCGACGCTCGCGGCGTGGAAGCGGACTGGCCGGAGCTATCCAGGGCCATGAGTGACCGCCATTTCGGCATCGGCAGCGACGGTCTAATCCTCATCTTGGACTCTGACGTGGCCGACGCCCGCATGAGGATGTTCAACGCCGACGGCTCCGAGGGCGAGATGTGCGGGAACGGCATCCGCTGCTTCGCTAAGTACGCCATCGAGCGGGACATCGTCTCCCCCCGGTCAAACGGCCTGGCCGTTGAGACGCTGGCGGGAGTGCGCAACATAGTCCCCACATACTCGGAGGACCGGATCTCCGGCGCGAGAGTTTCGATGGGGGCTCCCATTTTGGCCCCTGAAGAAATTCCGGTGTCTCTCCCTGACGGGCACGCCTCCGGCCCTGGGCCTATCCTGAACTACAAGCTCACCATGGACGGCCTGGACCTGCCCTTGAGTTTCGTTTCCATGGGCAACCCCCACGCCGTCACGTTCATCGAGCAGCTGGTCGACGAGTTCCCCTTGCACACCATCGGCCCAAAGGTAGAGCATCACTCGATCTTTCCCCGGAGGGTCAACTTCGAGATAGTCAACGTCACCGGCCCCGGCAAGCTGACCGCCCGTGTTTGGGAGCGAGGTTCAGGCGAAACTATGGCCTGCGGCACCGGGGCCTGCGCCATCGCCGTAGCCGCCCGCTTGAACGGCCTGTGCCAGGACGCAGTTGACATAACCCTTCCGGGGGGCACACTGCGAATCGAATGGGATGGCCGGGGAGAGGTCTTCATGGAAGGACCAGCCGTGGAAGTCTTCAGCGGAGAGTGGCAGGACTAATGACAAGCATCGGAGCCGAAAGGCTCACATACGAGACTTGGCTGGCCATGCCTGAGACCAAGCAGCGTTATGAAATCGTCGATGGAGTAATGGTAATGGCTGCGGCTCCTAACGCTGATCACCAATGGCTTTCGGGCGAGGTGTACTGGAAACTGAGAGACTTCATAGAACCGAGGGGGTTGGGAGTTGTCCTGTTCGCGCCCTTGGACTTGTTAATCCAACGGGACCCGTTGCGCACCCGCCAGCCGGACGTCCTTTATCTCAGTGCGGAACGGACTGGGGTCAAGGGGCGCCGGGAACTACGCGGGATGCAGGTGTTGGAGGTAGCCCCTGACATCGTCGTGGAAGTCTTGTCTCCAAGCAACTCGCGCCGGGACATCCAGGAAAAGTTAGAGGACTATCGCCAACTGGGGGTCCTTGAATGCTGGCTGGTTAGCCCCGAAGCCGAGACCATGGAAGTGCTAAGTCTCGGTCCCGAGGGGATTTCTACAGATGCCGTCTTCAGCCGAAACGATACCCTTGTGTCGGTGGTTCTGCAGGGTTTCGAGCTACCGCTCCAGGAAGTGTTCGAGTAGAAGAGATGTCGATCAGTAGCCAAAAAACGGACACACTGACCTTCGAGTCGTGGCAGGCTCTCTCGGAGACGAAGCAGCGTTACGAGATCGTCGATGGAGAGATGATCGTGCCGCCAGGCCCATCTGTTGACCATCAGTGGATTTCCAGGAAGATTGACCGTCGGCTCGAAGACTTCGTTGAAGCTCAGGGTCTTGGAATAGTCCTGGCGGCTCCTCTGGACCTGCTGGTCCGCCGGGAACCGTTGCGCGTCCGGCAACCGGACATCCTGTATCTGAACGGTGATCGTACGGGACTTAGGTCCCGCCGAGATATACGCGGCATACAGACCCTGGACATTCCCCCGGACATCACGGTTGAAGTCCTGTCTCCAACCAACACACGACGGGATATTCAAGACAAGCTGGAAGATTACCAGGGCATCGGAGTCCTCGAATGCTGGCTGGTTAGCCCCGAAGCTGAGACCGTGGAAGTGCTAAGTCTCGGTCCCGACGGAATCTCCACCGACGCCGTCTTCAGCCGAAACGATACGCTCGTGTCGGCTGTTCTGGAAGGCTTCGAGCTACCACTCCAGGAAGTGTTCGACTAACCGGCCCGAAACCCCATCCCGCAACTCAAGCTCCGGCAGCACTGCTGTACATAACGACACACACATTTGCGGAAGATAAACAAATATGAACTTCTCTCAACGCCTGGGCAAATTGGCCCCCTACCCATTCGTGGAAATCTCCCGCATCATCGCCGCGAAGCGGGCGGCGGGGGCGGACGTAGTCACCTTCGGTATCGGAGACCCCGATATCCCCACCCCCCAACCCATCATTGACCGCCTCCTGTCCGCGTCCCAGGACCCGCCCAACCACCGCTATCCCGAGACCGACGGCCTCCCTGAGATGCGTCGAGCCATCGCACACTGGTACGAGAACCGCTTCGGCGTCTCCCTGGACCCGGACACCGAAGTGCTGCCCCTGATAGGGGCCAAGGAAGGCATCGGCCACGCCGCTTTCTGCTTCCTGGACCCCGGCGACCTTGCCCTGGTCCCCGACCCCGCCTACCCCGTGTACGGCGTGGGAACCATGTTCGCCGGCGCGGAAAGCCACGTCATGCCACTGTATGAGAGCAACGGCTGGCTGCCGGAGTTGGACGCGATCCCTTCGGACGCGGCCCGGGCAGCCAAGCTGATGTGGCTGAATTACCCCAATAACCCCACCAGCGCGATCGCGACCCAGGAAGACTTCGCATCCGCCATTCGTTTCTGCACGGAAAACGACATCGCACTCCTCCACGACGCCGCATACAGCGAAGTCGGTTACGACGGCTACCGTCCTGGAAGCTTCTTGCAGGTGGATGGAGCGAAGGAAATCGGCCTTGAGTTCCACTCCCTGTCCAAGACCTACAACATGACCGGTTGGCGCATCGGCATGGCCGTGGGCAACGCGGAGATGATCAAGGCCCTGTTCCAAATCAAGGCCAACCTCGACTCCGGTATCCCCCAGGCCATCCAGGAGATGGCCATGGAGGCCCTGACCGGACCCCAGGACTGCGTCGACGATAACGTGGCAATCTACCAGAGGCGACGTGATCGAGTGCTATCCGCCCTAAGCGTCCTGGGCCTGGCTGCGGAAACCCCCAGGGCCAGCCTCTACGTTTGGGCCAGGGTGCCCGAAGGCTACACGTCCGCGGAACTCGCGGCCCGGCTGTTGGAAGAGACCGACATCGTCGTCACTCCCGGTTCAAGCTACGGCGCCTACGGAGAAGGCTACATCCGGCTCTCTCTCACCACCCCCGACGAACAGGTGGAAAAAGGGTGCCAACGACTCGAAGCTTGGTCCATCCCAGCAAAGGGAGGGTAACCCCATCGCCAAGAAATCGGTTTCCACCGCCAAGCCACCCGAGGCCGCGGTCCTCGTTGCGGTCGAACAGAAGAACAAGCCCAATCTGTGGGGCCTGGATGACTCCCTTACCGAGTTGGCCTACCTCGCCAGGTCCGCGGGCGCCCACGTGGTCGGCCAAATTTCCCAGAAAGCGGGCCGTTTGACCCCCACGTATTTGGGCAAAGGGAAACTCGAAGAGCTGGTCGACCTCGTCTACGAGCGCGAAGCCGACGTCGTGATCTTCGACGACGAACTCACTCCCACCCAACAGAGAAACCTGGAAGAAGCCCTTAAGATCAAGGTAATAGACCGCACCGCCCTGATCCTGGATGTCTTCGGACGCCATGCGCGCACTTACGAAGGCCAGCTCCAGGTTGACCTCGCCCAACACCAGTACCTGTTGCCGCGTTTGGTGGGCCAATGGTCTCACCTGGAACGATTGGGCGGCGGCATCGGCACCCGGGGCCCCGGCGAGACCCAGTTGGAAACCGACCGGCGCCTGGTCCGCCGCCGGATCCAGCGAATCGAGAAGGAATTGGACGGTGTACGCAGGCGTCGCACCCTCTACATGGACCGGCGTAAGAAGGCCAGCATTCCTTCTGCCAGCCTAGTCGGGTACACCAACGCGGGCAAAAGCACCCTGTTTAACGCGCTTAGCGACGCCAAGGTGGAAGCTGCCGACCAGCTATTCTCCACCTTGGACCCCATAACGCGGCGGCTCCGGCTTCCTTCCGGAGGCGAGCTTCTGCTCAGCGATACGGTGGGATTCATTCAAAAGCTCTCCCCAATGGTAGTGGCTGCGTTCCGGGCCACGCTGGAGGAGATGCTTGGCACGGACCTTTTGCTTCATGTGATCGACATCACCCATCCCCAGGCTTCAGAGCAGGCAGAGGTCGTCGAGAACACCCTGGCGGACCTGGGCCTTAGCGACAAGCCCCGCCTCCTGGTCGTAAACAAGATGGACTTGCTTCCGGATGGGGCCTGGTCCGGCGATGACGGTCAGGGAGATAACGGCAACTCGCCCCCGCCGTTGCCCACCGGAGGTCCAACGCCCAGCGTCTTCGTTTCCGCCGCCAAAGGTTGGAATCTCGACGGGCTGCTGGAGGAGATAGAGGCGCGGTTGATGGTGAACGACGGGCCAATGATGGTGGTTGCCGGCAAACGCTCCGCCAAGTAAGCGGCTCCCGGCATCAATATTTCAAATTGACGTTGGTTCGCACAAGATATGTTATGTAATATCAGGCGAGGAATTTTCCCCGCTTTACATAACAATCGCACTATTCGGACAGAGCCCGACCTCGTCGGCAACCGCGTAAAATGCCCCCGCCGATCCCCCGAAAATCCACGGTTGCCGGCCACTATGTCGGCTCTCGCCGATAAAACGGCTGTACGGGGCTCTCAGCGCCTCGACCCAATCTGGCCGGGTTGCGCCAGAGAAATCCCCTCTCTATAATTAAAATGTTCCAGGGTGTAGGGCGGTTAGCTCAGTGGTTAGAGCGCCTCGTTCACACCGAGGAGGCCGGAGGTTCAAATCCTCCATCGCCCACCATAGTGTGCCGGACAGGCGCCCTCCCCGCTGTGGGCGGTCTGGGCTACCGCCAAGGCTGTTGGGGTGCCCTCCCCGGGGACGCGGAACGCTGCCGAGGTGGCGAAATGGCAGACGCGCTGCGTTCAGGGCGCAGTGTCCTTACGGACGTGTGGGTTCAACTCCCACCCTCGGCACCAATCGTGTTTCCAGACCCGGGCGGCCTGGCTCGACCTAGGTCGAGCCGCCGCTAACCACCAGATCGCGCGCTTGTAGCTCAGTGGATAGAGCGCTGCCCTGCGGAGGCAGAGGCCGTGGGTTCGAGTCCCACCAAGCGCGCCATTACTCTCTAAGACCAGGCGGTAAACTGTTTTCTCGCCAGCCGCCAAATGCGGCCCGACTCCGCGAAACGCAGTCCCCGTAACGCCGCTCTTAATCAGCCGCTAACATCATCCCGGGATTAGCTCAACCAGGGCAATCGCATTTGGACTCAAATAGCCCCGTGATTCCCGCGAACGCGAAGCGCCATCGCCCGTAGCCGCCACGACCGGCTTCTGCCATGTCAGTTCGGGACCTCTGGCCCCCAGCCTTCTCCGGAGTTACGTTGGGACCAGCGTCAAGGCGATTGCCCTGAGAACCCCGCCCTAATAGTGCCGGAGTTCCACCACGTTGTCGTCTGGATCGTATACATACAGGGAAATACCGTCGCCGTGAGACCCCCAACGCTTGCCGGGTCCGGCCTGAATATCCACGCCCAGGGCCTCGAAGTCCCCCTTTAATTGGTCCATGTCCGTCTCTTCTATGACCATGCAGAAATGGTCTTGGTTCTTGATATCGTCCCTGCCCGCCGGGATCTGCTCCGAGGCGAAGAAGTCTATAATCGTATCGTCGTTGAGCCTGGCGGATGGGAAGCGCACCTCCCCGGCCCGCCACTGGTCCACGCGCTCGGCCTTGAGACCCAATACATCTGTGTAAAAGCGTAGCGTGGTCTCGACGTCCTTGACCCTGAGTACGATGTGGTCCATCTCGGTGATCTTGACCAACGGTTTGGCCTGGATTGAAGTGTCCTGACCAGTTTGAGTTGCCATTTAATTCCTCCTACGGGACCCGTTATGTAAACGGGATTCCTATTAAAGGGCCGTTCCGAATTATTGCTGCGCTAATCGTACTTGCGCCGTTTCGCGGGGTCAATCCCCGGAGGGACGCCGCTTGAGGCTGTCCAACGTGGGAGTCGGAGAGGGATTTACGCCCCGAAGCATCGCCAGATAGTAGCTAACGTAGTCGCCCAGGACCAGCATGTCGAGAAGTTGCTCCAGGGGCGTATCGCCGCATCCCGGAATCACACGGTGCGCGGCCTCCTTTGAGATCAGCAGCTTCTCCAGGGCCAGGTACCGCTCCATCGCGGGTCCATCTATTCCGTGGGGCCGCAGCAGCAGAGTCATTGGCGCCTGCCCGCCTTCCAGCCCGCGGCCAATGGCTTCCACCGAGTTGTGCAGTAACTCAGGGAACGTTTCACATATGGCCCAAACTTTGGCGTTCTCGTTGAATTGGGACTTCCATCGTCGGGCCACTCCTCGAAAGATTCCCCCGGCGCAGACCAACGGAAGACGGTCCACCAGTTCCATCGCCAACTGTTTGGCAGGATTGTCTCTAGCCGGAACATCCGGAGAAAGCGCCGCCATCCGCATCGTAAGCGCGCCCGCTGTCGCTTCGACGTCCGAGCCGTCCGTGTTCAGAAGTCCGAGACGACTCAGAAGCCCAAGCAAAAGCGTGAAATTGTACACCGCGGCGTTCCGCGGCTCTCCCTCGACATCAACGAACAGCGTGGGGACGTCCCGCTCGGAGGCCTCCCGTGCCAACGTGCCCCCCGCCGTTGCCGCCACTGCTGTAGCCCCCATGTCCAGTCCGTGCCGGAACATGGCTAGGGTCTCCTGGGTGTTTCCCGAGTAGCTGCAGGCGATCATCAGGGTCTGAGGGTTGAGACTAAATGGTATCTCGAACTCGCGGACCACCGTCACCGGCAAACGACCCTGAAGAGATGCAAGGTCGGCGACCAGGTCTCCGGCAATGGCCGAGCCGCCCATACCGGCGATCACCACGTGATCAAACGGCCCGCTGAGACCGCGTAGTTGCATCGACGTGGCCTGCCGCCATCCCTGGAGACACTGGCGGGGAACGTCGGACAAACGCCCAGCCATCCCGGACGGGTCGAGGTCGACGTATGTCTGAGGAACATCCAGATTGGGCAATGCGCCTCCCGATTTACGGGCTTTTCAAATGCCCAGCCGCTTCGTAGAGCGAGGCCGGTTACGGTCGGGAATAGATGGACCTCAAACGGAGCGGAACCAATAATACACCGGCTCGACTCCGTCGGGCAATCAACGGGCGATTGACGTAACTGTTCAGACTCGAGGAGGCGGATTGGCTTAATCCCACATCGGGCATCTCCATGTTGATTCTCGAACGATGTCCCTCAGCCGCAACCAGTCATTCCCGCGCAGGGAGACATTTAAATAATCCCCTCTCCCTCCGGGAGAGGGTTAGGGTGAGGGCGTCCTCCGTATCTGGGCACACTCTGGATTCTCGCTTTCGCGGGAGTCGCGGAAGGTTACGTAAAGGTCTCCGCATGCGGGAATCCAGAAATGCCAATGATAGTAACCGTTGCTGGTTGCAAAGGTTTCTGGATTCCGGGTCAAGCCCGGAATGACGGGCTGGGAATAGGAAGGACACATCAAGTCTGAACAGTTACCGATTAACCCGCGCCGGCACCCGCCCATCAACCGCGTTGCCCCCGGGCCATTCGGGTGGGGTGTGCGTCAGGTTTTCGCGTGGGGTGGTTGGGGATGGTTTGGAGAGAGGCATTTTCTCCCGATGACCATGCGGCGCCAAGGGTGGTTTGCTGGGGGTATCCGATGAGGGCTTGTGCGAGGGTTTGGGGCCTGGCTATGGATTGCCCTGGTACGTTTCCGGGGACGCTTGACGGCGCTTGGTGGTCTCTGCCTAGTCTGTGCCCTGGAATCCGTCTTTGCTTCCAGACCCTCTGGCCTTCTTGACCTGACCCATCGTCCCAACCGGCGCTCCCTGGCCTTTTCCCGTAGCCTTTGGCTGATTTGAGGCCAGACCTCTTCCCACCGGTCACTGCAGACCACCGTGCGCAGCGCCAACATAGGGTCTACATGCGCCCTGGCCCAATGCATCCCTGAGCCCTTGAGCCGGGCCTCCACCACGAGCTTGTTGGCGCTCTCCACCGCCCCACTGCCGATGGGATAGCCTTGCGCCTGGAACTGAGCATACCTTATCTGGTCCCGGCGCTTCTCCAAATACCCCAGACTGGTTTTCACAATCTTGAGCGCCCCCCCATCCCCCTCTCCACTATCCCCCAACTCCCGGCACAACCCCCTGAGGTTCTCCAGCAACCCTTCCGGCTCGCCGTGTTTCAACTCATGGAGCTGTCTTCCCAGCCAATCGCTGGCTTGGGCCGTCCCACTACCGAAAGCCGCCTGACTGGCCCGGGCCAGGTATTCGGCGCCGTGACACCAGTCCAGAATGCGCACCGCGTCGGGCCGGTGCAGGTCGATGAACTTCTGCTGCCACTCCGCTCCGTCCACCACCGCACATACCCTTCCGGCCCTTTCCACACCCCGCCGGTGGGTTTCCACCGTGGCCAGCCGGGCGAAGCTCTGATGGTCCGTCATCCGGGAGAAATAGCTCATCTCACGGGCATGCACCTCTCCTGCCGCTGCCGGCTCCTCGATGACGCCTATGGCCAGGGTCTTCACCTCCCCCCATTCCCCATGCAACAGGGGAACCATGGCTCCATCCACGCTCAATTGTTGCAGCGCCGGTCCCTCAGCCGCTTCCTGAAGCTCCCCTTCCAGTGCCGCCACTTCCCGCCGCTTCCTTCGTTTGCAGCTCCACCTGGGCTTGCCCGCTCTTCTCCGTGGCCCGGCGCACCGTGGCTTCCGACACCTCCACATTCCGGAAGTGGCCTACCAACCTCGCCGCCCGGCGAAAGGGTATCTGGGCGCCCAACAGCGTCAGGTCCTCCACTAGCGTCGGTGTCAGCGGCCCAGGCAGCAGGCCCAGTTCTTCATCCAGGGGGGAAAACCTCCGTTCCGCACCCGGGGCAGTACCCGTAGCCGCGCTTCAGCTCCACCCGTTGATCATGATGGGTGCTCAGCCCTCGGGTTTTCTCTCCACGGTTCCCCAACAGACCCCCACACCCGGGACATCGGGACCCGGAACATCGGGCGCCACCGCCCTCCCGGTCATGCTCTACGGTTCTCGCTTCGCTGGCCAAGGCTACATCTTGCAACAACTGGGCTCGTGCTCTGGCCCAAATCCTGTCCATCGCCTCCTCGATCTCCTTGAAGGTCGCCTTGGGGTGTTCCAGGCGCCACTCCTTCACCTTCAACATCGACTCTTCAAGTAGCTCACGCTGCCTCTCGTTGATCCCTTCATCCCACATCACAACCCTCCCTCATCCCTTTGCTCCACCCCTTCTACCACACCTCCCCTTTTTCTTCATTACCTCTCCTTGCCACTTTCCCCGAAAACCTGACGCACACCCATTCGGGTTACGCAAGGGGGCGGATTCCAGGCACTGTGCTACAATTATCCCGACCCTACCGTCGTGGGCCGGACTCAGGCCGGGCCCAGCGAAGTCCGTGGGAGACCCCTTGACTTATTCCAGATCAGTCCCCGTTACCTTCACCATGCTACTGCTTATCGTTGGTTTGACCGCGGGCTGCGGGATACAGCAGGCTGCGGCGCCCGCCAATCCTGAACAGGCGCGGGACATATCCCCAGACGAGTTCAACCGCGTCGCCGAGGTCTGGAGTCTACTCGAAGCCGAACACATCAAGGGAGATTCCCTGGACGCCCAGACCATTAGCGACGGGGCAATCCGAGGCATGTTGGAAGCCCTGGATGACCCTTACGCGTCGTACCTGGACTCCCGTCAGTTCGAGATCGCGAATCAAGACCTCAAGGGCTACTTCGAGGGCATTGGAGCCGAGGTGGGCCTCAGAGACGGAAGGATCACCATATTGGCCCCCCTGCCGGACACGCCCGCGGAACGCGCGGGCATTCGCCCTGGAGATGTGATCCTGGAGATCGAAGGGGAGAGCGCCGAGAACATCAGCCTGCTGGAAGCGGTCAACAAGATTCGCGGGGAGAAGGGCACCACGGTATCGTTGCTTGTACTGCACTTGGACTCCCCGGACCCTGTAACCATAGTCGTCACACGAGGTGTGATCCCCCTGGTTTCAGTCCGGCTCAATATGCGGCCAGGCAATACCGGGCACATGAGGATTTCCAGCTTCTCCGCCAACACAAAAAAGGAACTACTGGAGTCCCTCGACCGCTTCGAAGACTCCAACCGTTCGGGGCTGGTGATCGACCTCCGGGACAACCCTGGCGGCCTCCTTACCTCGGTCGTCGACGTGACCAGTCAGTTCCTCGATGAAGGGCTGGTGCTGTACCAAATCGACGCGCATGGCAAGCGGACCGACTGGGAGGTCAAGCCGGGCGGCAAGGCCAAGGACATCCCAGTGGTGGTCCTGGTCAACCATTTTAGCGCCAGCGCCAGCGAGGTATTCGCCGGTGCGCTCATGGACCACGAGAGAGCCCAGGTCGTCGGGATCAAGACCTTCGGTAAGGGCAGTGTCAACAACCTCTGGCCTCTGAAGGACGGCTCCGGCATCAACTTCACCGTGGCAAACTGGTATACTCCAGATGGGTTCTTGATCGAAGGAGAGGGGATCGCCCCCGACGTCGTATTCGAGCCCGTGGAAGACAGCCCTACCGACGTTCACCTAGACAATGCGGTCCAAATCCTGCAGGCACGGATAACCCGAGACAGCTAAGAAATGGCCAACAAGAAGTCCTCAAAACCAGCGAAGCGAAATCCGGCCTTGGCGAGCAATCGCAGGGCCTTCTATAACTATGAGATCCTGGAACGGTACGAGGCCGGCTTGGTCCTAACCGGCACTGAGATCAAGTCCATCCGGGCGGGGCGCGCCGACCTTAGCGACTCCTACGCCCGCCCCCAGGACGGCGAAATGTGGCTGGTCAATGCCTACATCGCCCCCTACGGGCCTGCCAGCCAGTTCAACCACGATCCCAGAAGGCCCCGCAAGCTCCTGCTGCACCGGGACCAAATCGTCAAACTGACCGCGGAGGTCGGCGAGAAGGGCTTGACCGTCGTCGCGCTCCGCCTGCTCATAAAAAACCATGTCGCCAAGGTTGAGTTGGGCCTTGCGCGCGGCAAACGCCAGTACGACAAACGGCAGGCGATCATCAACCGGGACCTGGACAGAGAAGCGCGCCGGGCCGTGGGGGCGGTTAGATAACACTGCTAAGGGGAGCGGATTGATAAGGACCCTCGGAAACAAGACCCCCAGAATCGCGGACACCGCATGGGTTAGTGAATTCGCCTACGTGGTGGGCGACGTGGAAATCGGAGAGTATTGCAGCATCTGGCCAGGGGTTACCATCCGCGGCGACGGTGATGGACCCGTGTGCCTCGGCGATTATGTAAACGTGCAAGAAGGCTCGGTGGTGCACGGCTCCGACATGAATATCGAAGACTATGTCACCGTTGGCCATTGCGTCGTGGTCCACTGCGACCGCGTCGGCGAGGGTTCCCTGCTGGGCAACAACTGCACCGTTCTCAACGACGTCACCCTGGGCAAGCAATGCCTAATCGCGGCCAACTCGGTTGTCCTGTCCGGCAGCAAAGTCCCCGACCGGTCTTTCATAACCGGAGTCCCCGGCGAGGTCAAAAGAGAGATTTCGGACAGTCAGGCCCAGGCGATGCGCCACACCGCGGACGAGCTAGTGGAAAGGGCCAAAGTCTTCCGGGACAGCGGGCTCTAACCCCGCGATCTTCGCCATCTCAAGGCGGAGGCCAGGGGTGAAAATCACCCCAACCGCTGCGCCACGGGTAGCACCCTGTCCGCTAGGTGCTCCATAACGCCAATCGTCTCATCAATCCCTTCGGCCCGGAAATCATAGGTCAATTGGTCGATCCCCAGCTCACGGCAGTAATAGACGTCGTCCAAGACCTCCTGGGTTGAGCCGATCATCGCTCCTCCCGTGCGCACACCCCCTCTCTCCCCGATACCGATGTCGGTAAAGTGCAGGCTGCGCTTCAAGGAAATCGTGATCGACCCCGGATCACGCCCGCCGCGCTCCGCCTCCTGGCGCAAATAGGGGAGGTGCTGGGCAACAAAATCAGGCGTCTGGCGCGTCGTATGCCAGCAGTCACCGTAACGGACCGTTCTCCGCAGGGCCCTACGAGTGTGTCCCCCAACCCAAATGGGCAGGGGATTCTGGATAGGCTTCGGATAAAAACTGATCCCGTCAAACTGGTAATACTTGCCGTGGAACTCGGGCTCGGCCTCGGTCCACAATATTCTAAACATCTCCAGGAACTCGTCACTCATCGGCCCCCGGTCGGCGTAGGGGACTCCCAGAGTGTCGAACTCCTTCTCCAACCAGCCCACTCCCACACCGCAAATCATTCTCCCATTGGTCAATACGTCCAACGAGGCAAACATCTTGGCCTGCACCACCGGGTTGCGGTAGGGCAGGATAATCACCGTGCTGCCCAATTTGATCTCTTCAGTACAGGCGGCCACGTAACCCAACAGGGTCATTGTCTCCAGGAACGGGTCCTCGGCGGGCCTGGCAAAGGAGCCGTCGGCGGTGTAGGGATACTGGTTGGTCCCGGCGGTGGGGAGCACAACGTGGTCTCCGACAAGCGCCGACTCGAAGCCCAGCGCCTCGGCCCGTTGCACAAACCGTTTAAGGCTTTCACCGCTCAAAACGTTGGGAATGCTGAGGCCGATCTGCATATCTGGTCCTCTTCTCCCAGCCCGGGAAAACCGCCCGTGCCGGTAATGTTATGTCAACCGGTCCATCTGAAACCATGGAGCCGTCGATCTGGGCCCACGGCAGTATATCCCCGGTCCGCCAACAGGGTCAAAACCATCGCCGTAGCGCCCCCAAACCCCTCAACCACCAGTACCATCATCTCGCAGGATATGGCCCCCTCCCTCACAAGCCATTATCCGCCAATACCTCGCCCCTCCCTCGCAAGCCATTGTCCGCCAGTACCTAGCCCCCCTTTCGCAAAAGGGGGGTCCTGGGGGATTTCCCCCGTCCAACGCCACCTAATTTCAACCCGCCATCTGTAACACTATTACCCCTTCCCCAAAACGGGGAGAGCAATGCGCCACGCAGACAATCAGCTAGCCCTAGCGGCGCTGCCTCAAGTCCCGGCACACGCGCGTCCATGGTCCATGATATCCGCGAGGCGCTTCGGCCCGATCCCTTTTACACGCACAAGGTCTTGCAAAGACGAAAAAGGCCGAAGCTCCAGGATTTGTGCCGCGCGACTTTCTCCTATGTGCTTGATCTCTACCAAGGATTCCACCGTGGCCGAATTGACATCTACTTGCCGCTCGCCGCACCGGGCTTCGTCACGGAGTTGGGCAGTTGGCGACGGTGCAGAGGTTGAGGTCGAGACTGGAGTTGGAGTGGGCAAGGGTGTGGGCATAGGTGTAGGCATCGGAGTCGCCGCCGGTGCAAGTACCGAAGTAGGCGCCAATGTGGGTTCCGGAGCTGGCCTAGGCAGAGGAGTAGCCGTCGCCGGTGGAATGAGTTTAGGTGGGATGGCCGCCGCCTCCGGGCTCGGCCTTGGATTGACCCAAACCTCGGCGGTGAGAAACGCAGGACCGTTGGAAGTTGGCGTCTTGGTAGTTGGCGTCTTGGTAGTTGGCGTCTGGTAGCCGTAGGGACCGGTGGCGGCGTCGATATAAGTGTCGGGAGCGGCGCAAATGTAGGCGTCGGTGCTGGTGCGGATGCCCGCAACGGCCCGCCGCCCGGTGGCAGCGGCGCGGAGACGCTGCCAGGCGTGGGTAAGACCGTGCTCCCCACTGTGCCAACGACCGTAGGGTCAGAGGGATGCGTTCCAGACCCGGAGGACGTCGAAGCGGCGCATGATAACGCCGCCAATACCGCCAATACCTGCAGGACCACCAGAGACAACCTTCCCATTCTGACTCCTGACAAATATTTGATCGAGGCGCGATCAACACCGCTAGGCGGCCATCGGCCCAAATATATCTGCATACAAGTCAGGCCACAATGTTTCCCTCGATTCGTAAGATTCGACTGTTGAGTGACCCTTTTCTGTAACTGTTCAGAGTTGAGGGGATGGATTAGTTAAAACTTGCTTGGGAAGTTCGGTGCGTCGGGTCGTCGGTTATGTTAAATCAGGAGGATGGAGAACAAGGTAGACCTGAGGACGGCCAGCCGGGAGGCGCTGTTGGCGGTGATTGCGCGGCAGCAGGCGGTCATCGACGAGTTGCAGCGGCGGATAGCGGCGTTGGAAGGGGGTCTCAAGGGCAAAGGGCGGCCCGGAATGCCGGGCAACAAACCGGGTGCAAAGTCAGAGCCGGCCGAGAAGAAGGAGCCAAGAAAGCCCCGGCCCCACGGCTTTAGCCGTCGGCGCACGGTGGCGGCTCACCAGGTGGAACATGTCTTGGACTCCTGTCCGGAGTGTGGCACCGGGTTGGTTGGGGGTTGGCCGCAGCGGACTCGGGAAGTCATCGATATCCCAGTGGCTCCGGTGGAGGTCACGGAGCACGTTTTCGTGACCCGGGTCTGCCCAGTATGTGAACGGCGCCGGACCCCCAAGACGGACTTGGGCGGTGGGGTAATCGGTCGGGGACGGTTGGGAGCCAACTTGGTCTCATTGATCGCTGGCCTGCGGGAAGAGGGCCGGTTGCCCCTTCGGACCATCCAATGGTATCTGGAGACCGTCCACCAGTTGCGCTTGAGCGTTGGGGGAATCACCCAGGTCCTCCACGGCGTGGCCCGGCAAGCCCAACCGGCGGTGGCCGAGGTGCTGGAACTAGTCCGGACCAGCCAGGTGGTGCACGCCGACGAGACCGGCTGGCGCCAGGAGGGGGCCAATGGCTATGTCTGGACCTTCTCCACTCCCACTGAGCGGTACTTCCTGCGCCGAGGCCGGAATAAGGAGGTGGTGGACGAGGCGCTGGGGGAGTCCTTCAGCGGGGTGTTGGTCAGCGATTTCTACGCTGCCTATAACCACTACCCTGGCCTGAAGCAGCGGTGTTGGGCTCATCTGCTCCGGGACATCCATGACCTGAAGGCCCTCTACCCAGCAGACGCCAAGCTGGCCGGATGGGCGGCGGCAGTGCATGACCTCTACGCCCAGGCCAAGCGGTTCTCCCATCCTCAGGCAAGGAAACGCCGTCAGGCCCAACTGGAGTTGGAGCGGAAATTGTTGGCCTGCTGCCGACCCTTCCTTGATGACCCAGGGGCAGTCCAGGCCAAGCTCTGCCGGCGCATCCAGCGCTTCATCAAGGAGTTGTTCGTATTCGTAGCCGAACCGGCCGTCCCCTCGGAGAACAACGCCGCCGAGAGGAGCCTTCGTCACCTGGTGACCAGCCGCAAGATCAGCGGCGGCACCCGCTCAACCCAGGGCACCAACACCAAGATGGCTCTCGCTTCCCTCTTCGGTACCTGGCGCGCCCGAGGATTGAATCCCCTCACCGCATGCCGCCAGTTGCTCACTTCCCCTCAACTCTGAACACTTACCCTTTTCTTTCCTGGATGTGCCGGACTTGATTAACGTGCTATAATTTCGCTGGCGGTTGGATGGGCTGGGTTTATAGGCGCGGGGCCAGACTACCTGACCCACGCGGGATCTTTAATAAATACTTAGGAGGAGAGCCGTGGACAAGGGAAACACTGTCGTAGACGCCGGCCTGGTCGACATTGCGATGAGCTACCGCAAAGAGCTCATGCCAGACCAGGGCCTTTGCATTCAAGTCTACTCGGAGATAGAGGGCAAGGACACAGAGATTCTTCGTTTCGACTGTTTCGATCAAGACCCCCACTACCACTATGGACCGGAGAACCATAACATCCGACTGCACCTGGACAAGACAACCGCTGGTAACCCTGTCGGCTGGACCATGGACAACATTCGCAACAAGCTGCCTATAATGGTCCGCAGGTCTGGGTACGATTCCCTGGCCGACAGCCTGGAAGCCCACCCTGTCAGCGACGCCGCGTTGGACGAGGCCGAGTCCAAGGCCCGAGACCTGTCCCGCAACGAGCGCCGCACCGTCCACCACATGATGCCCGAGATGCTGGACGGCGACTGCGTCGAGGTCGGCAACCTCCGCTTTGGCCTAGAGTATCGCCACCTGGCCAACGACGAAGGAATGGCTATCCATGTGCTGTCCGACGTCGCAGGCCTAGAAGTGGAACTGTTGGCCTTCGACTGCTTCGAGAAGGGCCCCCATTACCACTACGGGCCGCGCAACCAAGACGTTCGGATCTATTGGGACGTCACCACCTCCGGAGAGACCCTCCGCTGGACCCTGGACCAGTTCAAGGCCGGAAACATCCGCAGCATGATCGAGCGCGCCGGCTATCCGTCCATCGCCGCCTCGGTGGACGAACAGTTGCTCCAGGAGAAGTTGCCCGGTATCGAGAAGAGGTCCCTCGACCTGGTCGCCATCAACAAGGGCAGCGACCCCAAGGCCGAACTGATGAAGGAGATCGAATCCCTCCGCGAGAAGGTAGCCGCTCTCTAACATCTGCAATAGCAAGTTGGATGGCCCCCACGCGGCCCTCCGCTTGGCAATACCCTGGAACCCAACGGCCCCGATCTCTCGGGGCCGTTTTCTATCTGTCCCCTCCCGCGGGCTCCGGAACGCTCATTATGTCAATGCCTCCGACCCCTGCACCACAGTATCTCCATTGTTAGGGCCGTCGTCTATCAGCGTATCTCCAACGTCCACTAAAGTAGCATCCAATGCACTACGCGGACAACCGACAGACTCGATCCCCCTACATCATCGTGTAACCGCCGCTGACGCTTAGGGTCTGCCCGGTAATGAAACTGGCCGCGTCCGAAGCTAGGAACACGACCGCATTCGCCACCTCCCGCGCCGTAGCCAGCCTGCGCAAGGGATATGCCCTCTTAGCTGGACTTTGTACAAAAGCTAGACAAGATAAAAGAACAGGGTAAGCTAACTTGGTCTACTCCTTATGAAAGGACAAGTTATGCTCACCCTGCCGAATACCATTATATCTCTACTCACACCCTTTTCGACGCTGTTCCATCGCAGAACCTGGTTGAAATCCCAACTGCTGCTGGTTGGCGCCATCCTAGCCCCTGGCAAGCGAACCGTGACATCGGCGTTGCGAGTGATGGGACTGGAGGATGACCGGAACTTTGCAAGGTACCATCATGTACTCAGCCGGGCGGTGTGGCAGCCTCTGCAATTGGGCCGGACCCTGCTGTGGCTCTTGCTCCAACACTTGGACCAAGGGGATGGCCCCTTAGTGTTCGGCATCGATGAGACTCTGGAGCGGCGGCGGGGCGGGCGTATCAAGGCAAAAGGAATTTATCGCGACGGAGTGCGCTCCAGCGGTAGCCATTTCGTGAAAGCCAGCGGTCTGCGCTGGATAAGCTTGATGTGGCTGACCACGATACCCTGGGCCCGCCGGACTTGGGCGTTGCCTTTTCTGACGGTTCTGGCGCCCTCGGAACGATACTACCGGAAAAGGGGGCGCACTCCCAAGAAGCTCACCGACTGGGCTCGCCAGATCATCCTCCAACTGCGCCGGTGGCTGCCCCACCGGCCCCTGGTGCTGGTGGCTGACAGCAGCTACGCCGTCTTGGACTTGCTCCACTTCTGCCAAGCCCTGGCTCAACCCGTTACCTTAATCACCAGGTTGCGGCTGGATGCCGCGCTCTATGAGCCGGCGCCGCCTCGCCAGCCCGGTCAGAACGGCCGCCCCAGGGTCAAGGGTAAACGGTTGCCCACGCTGAAGGAACTCCTTGACTCTCCGGATACGTGCTGGGCCGAGGCCTCGCCAGCTTGGTATGACGGTACCGTCCGTACCGTGGAAGTCGCTTCCCAAACCGCCCTCTGGTACCACTCGGGCAAGCATCCAGTGCCTATTCGATGGGTCCTGATTCGAGACCCCTTGGGGCAATTCCGTCCCCAAGCGTTGCTGTCCACCGACCTCGCGGCCACCCCGGTCCAGATCGTGGAGTGGTTCGTGTTGCGCTGGCAATTGGAGGTGACATTCCAAGAAGTACGCGCTCATTTGGGAGTGGAGACGCAGCGTCAGTGGTCTGATCGGGCCATCGCCCGTACAACACCGGCGCTTTTTGGACTCTTCTCCTGGGTGTCTCTGGCAGGACACCTGTCTCAGAAAGAACGCCCGGCCATTCCCCGGACGGCAGCTTAGTATGCCAAGCCGCTCCCCACCTTTGCCGATGCCATCGCCTTGGTCCGAAGGGACCTGTGGCAGGCCTCCGGAAGTTTTTCCATGTCGGATCGCGAACCTGATATCACAAAAGTCCCCACGCCATTGTTCAACCGCCTTATCGGCTCGCTCGCCTACGCCGCCTGAATGTACAAAGTCCAGCTTAGAAACTATCTCAAAACCGAGTCAAGGCGATGCCTCCCCCTTTCGCAAAAGGGGGATTGAGGGGGATTTCTCTCCCTGCCCGTAGGTTGGTGGAGATTTGAGATAGTCTCTTAGCCCTCTCCCGCACGTCGTCGGTGAAAATGTCGCGCATCTGGTTCCACATGCTCTCCCCGCTGATCGACTCCCCTTCCGGCGGCGCCACCAACCCTGGGCACACCACGTTCACCCGCAGACCATACCTGACAGTCTCCCGGCCAATGGACTTGCTGAGGGCGATCACTCCAGCCTTACATGCCGAATACACCGCCTCCCTGAACTCCCCGATGCGCCCCGCGTCTGAACTAAGACACACGATGGAACCCGACCCCCGTTCTATCATGTGGGGCGGCACGGCATCAACGCAGTTGATCGCGCACCATAGGTTTACCTGCACCTCCTTCTCCCATTCCTCCCTCGGCTTCTCCATAAATAGCCGGTCCACAGTCCAGCCGACGTCGTTCACCAACACGTTGACGCTGCCAAACTCCGCCACCGACTGCTCCACCATCGAGCCGACCAACCCGTGATCGGTGACGTCACTCTCGATCACTTTAACCCTTCCGCCCATCCCCTTGAGCTTCGACCTCCGCCGCCACCAATTCCCCGTGCTGGACCGACAGCTCGGCGATGGTCAGGTTGCACCCCTCCGCCGCGAAGGCATGCACAATAGCCCTGCCAATATTCGATCCCCCTCCAGTGACAATCACGTTTTTCCCTTTAAGACCCAGCTCCATCGCGTTCACTGCTGTTCACTCTGCGCTATTGACATTCCGAGACGCAATAGTCTAAATTGTGCCAGCGCTTTTTCGGTTCGATTATAAAGACGGAGAATTGTGATATGTGTCATACACTATATTGATGGCATTAAGATTGCTTAGTGCAGACCACCCCGAATTTTTACTACGTTATTCGTGGCTCAACTAACCGATTTCCGTACTTCATCGTTGGAGGACTATCCATGAGGTCCAGTTGGATTCAAAGGTCCTGGATATTCGCATTATTCCCTGCGTTGATCGCTCTGGCACTAATCATCGCTTGCGGAGGAACGGCCGCTCCGGAACAACAGGAGACCACCGCCGCGCCGGGACAGGCGCCCCCTGTCGAGCAAAAGGCCGAAGCTGCTCCCACCCCTCTTGCGGCAATTCCCCAGGCACGTGCCACCCTTCCACCTTCCGCGCCTCCAACCGCCGCATCAGGCCAACAGCCACCCGCCGCACCCACTGCTGCGCCAACCGCCATCCCCACTGAGGAGCCCGTGGAGGACATCAAATACGGCGGTCACATCCCCTTTAGCGACAGTGCTGTGCCCACCAGGAGGCACATCCACGAATGGGGATACACCCACATGAAGAACGCTGGCCCCATGTTCAACGGATTGATCCAGTTTAACCCGGAAACCGAGGAGATTGGCGACCTCGCGGGAGATCTGGCCGAAAGCTGGGAACTGCTTCCAGACGGGTTGACCTATGTCTTCCGCTTGAAAGACGCCACCTGGCACGACGGCAAACCCGTGACGGCCGAAGACGTGGCCTTCAGCATGGACAGTCTTGTCTGTCCAACCTGTTTTGACATCATGAAGGAGCAGACTAGGTCTTCCACCATCATGATCAAGACCTCCTACAGCCCCGGCAATTCCAGGGCCGTCGACGAGAAGACCGTTGAAGTCACCTTGAATTTCCCCGCGCCGGGTTTCCTGCCCAAAATGGCCATCGCCACCCTGGTCGTACAGCCCAGACACTCGGTGCTGGACGAGGGAAAGCTGCAGACCGTGTACATGTCCGAGGACTTAAACGGGTCCGGACCCTTCAAACACCTCGGCTACACCAAAGACGTCAAGAACGAGTATGAGAAGTGGGACGGATACTGGAAAGAGGGTTACCCCCGGATCGACGGAATGACCCATTTCATCATCAAGGACCCCACCTCCACTATCGCGGCCTACAAGTCGGGCCAGGTGCTGCGGCCTATCGCAATTTCGGGTCTGACTCCCCTCCAAATGCTGGAGCTACAGAAGGACCTGGAGCAGACTCATACCACGTACTGGGCCGGGCCTACGGGCCTGCGTGGCCTGGTGCTCAACACCACCAAGGCTCCCTTCAACGACAAACGCGTCAGGCACGCCATCAGCCTCGCTATCAACCGGCAATCCATTATTCAGACCATGAGCGGTGGAATGGAGATGTTAGGCACACCCCTTCCTCCGGGGTTATGGTTTAGCTACACCGAGGAAGAAGCCGCCCAATTCCCTGGCTTCCGCGAACTCAACGGGGAGAAGCACCCCGAAGACATCGCCGAGGCCAAGAGGCTGATGGAGGCTGCGGGGTACCCTGACGGCTTCGACGTCGAGTTGGCAACCAGAAGCAGCGCCGGCGGGTCCTATGCCGACATCGTGGCCCTGGTTGCGGAACAGCTCAAGAAACACTTGAACATCAACGCCACCCTCAAGTTGTATGACAGCGCGGCCGGATACGCGCAATACGACCTGGGTAACTTCCAGTTCTTCGCCCAGGGCTCGTCATTCAATCTGGCGGACCCAGACGGCGTAATGCGGCGATATCATGAAAAGACCACCTTTGCCAGGTGGGCCGGTGGAGGTGCAGTGGGCCAAGGATGGGTCCCCGAAGGCGTACAGGAGCTCCATTTGCAGCAGACCGCGGAGTTGGACGAAGAGAAACGGAAGGAGTTGATCCTCAAGATCAATGACATCTTCGTGAACGAGGACAATGGCTACGTCGGCCTCTATTGGTCGGTCCGTGCCATGCCCATCGACAACCGTATTCAGGGCTTTCACATGGAACCCACCATTTACGGCGACCTCAAACACGAGCATATCTGGTGCGACCCGGCCTGCAACTAGAGGTGGGCGGGACTAACTTGCACGATTGGCCAGGCCTCCTCCGCGGGGCCTGGCCTCATTGGAACTCCCGAAGCACAGCAACCTTGGGTAATTTCTTCACCACAGTTTAGGCGGAGAGATGCGCGCTTATTTGACCAAACGGGTCCTCCTGTTTTTCCCCACTCTGCTCCTGGTAACACTCGCGGTGTTCATGATCCTGCGCGTCGTGCCAGGTGACCCTGCCGTCCTGCTCCTCGCCGGGACAGGCGAGGACGCAGAGGAGCAATATACTCAGGAACAGCTCGACGCGATGCGGGCCAAGCTTGGCACTGACCGGCCCATTTACGTCCAGTACGCGGACTGGATGTGGAAAATGCTTCGATTGGACTTCGGAGAGTCCTACTTCTTCAGGACCCCGGTCTACGACGATATCGCGGAGCGGTTGCCCGTCACTATAGAGTTGGGGCTAATGTCGGTATTACTGGCAAGCGTCGTCGCAGTCCCCCTCGGCGTCTACTCCGCAATCAAGCAAGACACGGTCGGGGACTACATCACCAGGGTCATCACCATCACGGGGATCGCATTGCCCAACTTCTGGGTCGCGATCATGATCATCTTCTTCTTGGTGCTGTCTTTCGGTTACTTCCCCCCGTTGGGTTACGAGAGCGTGTGGGACAAACCGTGGAATAACCTTCAACAAATGATCTTCCCCGCCATCGCCCTGGGCACCTCCAACATGGCGTTCCTTGCCAGGATCACTCGCTCCGCCATGTTGGAAGTGCTACACGACGACTATATCAGGACAGCCAGGGCCAAGGGACTCTCGGAACGGGTGGTCATCTTCCGGCATGCCCTGAAGAATGCCTTGCTACCCGTCGTTACGGTTTTCGGTTACGAGTTTGGAAGGCTACTTTCCGGCACCGTTATCATCGAAGTCATATTCCTGGTCCCCGGAATGGGCCGCCTGCTGGTCACCAGCATATTCAATCGGGACTTCCCCATGATCCAGGCGGTAGTCCTGCTTATCGCGGTCATCGTACTGATACTCAACGTACTGATGGACTTGCTATACGCCTTGCTCAATCCCAGAATCCGCTACGCATAACCTGCATCGAGACCAATATGGAGAGAGATGAGCGTAGATAGAGCCGCCGAAGCCCGACCTCCGGCGCCAACGTTAGGGGCCCTGCGCCCCAAGCGGACCCTGAGCCAAAATGTGGTCTTTTTCATCACCCACAAGCCTCTGGGCGCGTTCGGAGCGGCGGTGTCGATCTTGCTCGTCCTCGTCGCCTTGCTCGCCCCCCTGATCAGGACCCATGACCCCTACGAGAGCAGCGTAGCCCAGCAATTTGCCCCGCCGGGCGCTGAGCGGTGGCTTGGGGGGGACCGCCTCGGACGGGACATGTACAGCAGACTGATTTACGGGGCGAGAATATCCTTGTACGTGGGCATCCTCAGTTCCGTGGTCGGTTCTACCATCGGCATGGTCACTGGAGTGGCCAGCGTACACTTCGGAGGCAGGGTCGATCTGATCGTCCAGCGGATCATCGACGCTATGATGGCGTTCCCTGGACTCATACTTATCCTCGCCATCATGGCCGCCCTGGGAGCATCCCTGAACAACGTCGTTCTCGCCTTGAGTATCGCCTATATACCCAGTACCGCCCGGATACTCCGTTCCCAAGCCCTCGCTATAAAGGAGATGGATTACGTCTTGGCGGCCAGCGCGGTCGGGGCGGGAAACTGGCGGATCATCATGCGCCACATCATCCCCAACTGCTTCGCGCTTTATATCGTCATCGTCACCCTGCACCTGGGAGGAGCAATCATCGCCGAGGCGGGCCTGAGCTTCCTGGGCGTGGGAACTCCGCCCAACGTGCCGTCTTGGGGTGGGATGCTAAACGGGGCCGCAGCTAACGTGACAGTAGCCTGGTGGGTAGCCATCTTCCCAGGCGCCGCCATCTTCATAGTGGTGTTTGCTTGGAACGTTCTGGGCGACGCCCTGAGAGACGTCCTAGACCCCAGACTGAGAGGGACCAACGCCGCCTAAGTTAGGCGGGGCCAAAAGGGTGGAACGGGGACTTGCCATCTAGGGATACGCGAACCGGAGTCCACCCCTGTGGCAGGGCCTTTTAATTGCAAATACCGCCAATCAATACCGCACCGGTCAAGCACATAACCCCTCTCCCGGAAAAGGGCCGCCCGGCGGAATTTCAGATAACCCCCTTCGGGAAAGGGACCTCATATAGCCCCCCTTTCGGAAAAGGGGGGTTGGGGGGATTTCCCCGGTGCCCCGCAGGACCGCCGAAATCTCCGAAGCCATTGCGCGCCTGGAACGACACTCGTCCTTGCGACTAGTGAAAAATGGTCAGGCTCCGTCTAGACTAAACTAAAGCCAAGGTGAAATGTACATATCGCTGACCGCACTGTCGGTGGCCACCCTTTTGGGGCTTAAGGGTGATATGAGGTGCCGTGGAGTCCTCTCGGTCGTCTTCAAGACACCCGAAATGCACATCCCACCTTGGTATTGGTTTAGGACCCGGACCCAGGCAACCGGTCATCCGGCGCCTCCACCGGCGGAATACCCCCAAATCTCAGCCGCAACAGGCCCCTGATATCCTCCGCCGCTGTGCTGACCACGTTTACCGTGCTAGTAGGATCGTCGTCCCATTTCACCGGGATTGACCTGATACGGTAGCCTCGCTTCGCGGCGATCAACAATAGCTCTGTATCGAAGAACCAATTATCGTTCTTGACCTGCGGCACGATGGCCTGGGCCGCCTGCCGGGTCAAGGCCTTGAAACCGCACTGGGCATCGGGGAATCCGGCGAAGAACATCGACCTGACCATCAGATTGTAACTGCGGGAAACCACTTCCCGCTTTAGGGACCTGGTTACCCTTGACTCCTTGCTCAAACGGCTCCCAACCGCGATATGGTCCCCTGTCTCCAGGGCCCGGACGAGCTGGGGAAAATAGGCCAGGTCGGTGGACAGGTCAACGTCCATGTAACTCAGGATATCTGCCGTGCTGTCCATCCAGGCCGTCCGCAGCGCCCGCCCCCGGCCCTTCTGCGGCAGATGCAAGTAACTGACCCCGCCGTATCTATCACACAGCATCTCGGACACGGACCGCGTGTCATCGGTGGACGCGTTGTCCGCAATGACAACCCGCCACGGATTGGGCAAATTGTCCTTGAGGAAGTCGGTCAATATGAGGATGGAACGGGGCAGCGCCTTTTCTTCGTTGTACACCGGAATAACCAGGTCAACTGTGGCGGCCATCCCTAGCTCCAAGCCCGATGGGCCGTAAGTTCAAAGGACAGCCGGTAATCGCGCCGTCTGGGACTCAACCCCTTCATCATCTCTACGTCCTCCACTTCACCCCGGGATTGACCGGCTTACGCTATATCAGTGCCGGAAGTGCCTTACCCCGGTGAAGACCATCGCGATCCCTGCCTTGTTGGCGGCCTCGATGACCTCATCGTCTCTGATCGACCCTCCCGGCTGCACAATGGCGGCGATTCCGGCTTCGGCCGCCAGCTCGATGTTGTCCGGGAAAGGGAAGAATGCGTCCGACGCCAGCACCGCGCCCTGGGACTTCTCGCCGGCTATTCGGCCCGAAAGATGCACGCTCACGACCCGGTTGGGTTGCCCAGCCCCCATCCCTACCAGGGTACGGTCCTTGGCAAAGACAATCGCGTTGGACTTGATGTGCTTCCCGGCCTTCCAGGCAAACGCCAGGTCGTTCAATTCCGCATCCGTAGGCTTGCGTTCGGTCACCGATTCCCAACCGGTGGGGTCCTCGTCTATCGCGTCGGGGGTTTGGATTAGCAGACCCCCGGTGATCGGACGGATATCGTAGGGCAGCCCCCCGGAGCCGGAATCCACCGCCAGAATCCGCAAGTTCCTTTTCCGTTGCAGGATTTCCAGCGCCTCCGGTTCGTAGTCTGGCGCGGCAACCACTTCGTAGAACACTGGCCCCATGGCCTCGGCCGAGGCGGCCGTAACGGTGCGGTTGAAACCCACGATTCCGCCGAACGCCGAGACGGTGTCACCGTCGAAAGCGCGGCGGTACGCTTCGGTCTGGTCGGCGTGGCTGGCGAGTCCGCACGGGTTGGCGTGCTTGATGACTGCCACCGTGGATTCAGGGAAGTCGCTTACCACTCGCCAAGCGGCGTCGGCGTCCATCAGGTTGTTGTATGAAAGCTCCCGGCCGTGCAACTGCCTGGCGTTGGCGATCCCACCCGATGAGCCGCCCGCGGGCACGTACAGCGCCCCGGCCTGGTGGGGGTTCTCCCCGTAACGCAGCCTGGATACCTGGCTCAGGTCGATGGCCAGCTCAGGAGTCAATGGGTCGTCGGCTCCGCCGTCGCCTGTCAGGTATCCGGTGACTGCGGCATCATAGGTGGCCACATGCCGGAACGCCTTGGCAGCCAGCCCCCGCCGGTCTTCCAAGCTCAGTCCGCCATTGGCCAACTTCTCTCCCACCCATCCGTAATCGTCCGGGTCCACGACCACCGCCACCGAAGGGAAATTCTTCGCCGCCGCCCGCAACATCGTTGGGCCGCCGATGTCGATGTTCTCCAAGGCGTCGTCCAGCGTCACCCCTGCCTTGCTTATCGTTTCCACGAAGGGATAGAGGTTCACCGCCACCAGGTTAATCAGTTCCATCCCGTGTTTGGCCAACTCCTCCAAGTGGTCCGGGGAGTCCCGCCGGGCCAGCAGCCCACCGTAAATCGTCGGGTGCAGCGTCTTGACCCTGCCATCCAAAATCTCCGGCGAGCCGGTAACTTCGGAGACCTGCCGCACGGGCAATCCACCCTCCTGGGACAGAGTGTTGTGGGTCCCTCCCGTGCTGATTAACTCGAAGCCCGAGGCCACCAGCTTACGGCCGAAGTCAACAACTCCGCTCTTATCGTAAACGCTCAGAAGTGCTTTCAAGTTCTTCAATCCTACCCAGGAAGTTCATCCGGAACGCTGTCTCGTTATGTAATGTGGCCCTTTGATCGTCCGCGGCCATTAGCCCGAAAAAATCACCCCGGCTTCGTCGGTCCTCTCTACGATCCTACCAACCACCACTGCGTCAGGCGCACTCTCTTGCACCTGGGCCAGGTTCTCTCCGCTACAGATGGCCACCATCCCCAGACCCATGTTGAACACCCGGTACATCTCCTCCATGCTAACCCCGCCTTCCCGCTGAATAATGTCGAAGATCGGGGGCACCGGCCATGAACCTTGATCGAACTGGGCGCACAGGTCTTCGGGCAACACCTGCGGCACCTTCCCAGGTATCCCGCCCCCTGTGATGTGGGCCAACCCCGTCAGCAGCCCTAAAACGGGCTCCAACATCGGGTAATAGCACCTGTGCCGGACTAGAAGCTCTTCGCCAAGCTGGTGTTGCAGTTCTTCGTGAAACCGGAACAGCGCCGACGGGTCTTCGTCTATGCCGAAAACCTGCCGCACCAGTGAAAATCCATTGGTATGCAACCCGTTGGATGGGATGCCTACTAGGAGGTCCCCCGCCTTCATCGAGTCGGAGTTAAGCATCCCCTCGGACTCCACCACTCCAACCACGAATCCCGCCAACTCCATCTCTTCCGGCCCGTAGACACCCGGTAGCTGGGCGGTCTCCCCACCAATCAGGGCGCAACCGGCCTCCCGGCAACCCCAGACTATGCCCCGCATAAGGGTATCCATCGTCTGGGAGTCCAGGTGGCTGAAGGCCACATAGTCGAGGAAAAAGAGAGGCTTCGCGCCGCGGGTCAAGATATCGTTGACGTTCAGGGTAACTAGGTCTTGGCCGATGGACTCGAAATGGCCGAGGTGAGCGGCGATCTTGAGCTTGGTGCCAACTCCGTCCGTGCTCGCCACGAGGACGGGGTTGGTGTACCCAGTCAGGCGGTAGAGTCCGGCAAAGTCGCCATTGGGGTTCAGGACTTCAGGGCCGTGGGTAACCGTGGCGAAGGCCTTGATCCGCTCCTTGAGCGCACCCATGGCGTCCAGGTCAACGCCTGATGACCTGTAATCGGACATGCTCAACTACCCCTGCCTCCCAACCTGGACCGCCCGGTTAAGGACTGGCCGCTTCAGCCTCGGAGTCTTCCAGCATGAGTTTCGTTAACTCCAACTGGACCGGCACCGGGTATGCCCCCGTGAAACAGGCGTTGCAGAAACCGCCCTCCGCCTCTCCCACTACCTTCATGAGTCCTGCCACGCTCAGGTACCCCAGGCTGTCCGACCCGGTCATCTCCTGAATCTCTGCAACCGTTTTATTGGCCGCGATCAACTCTTGACGGCTGGCCATGTCCACACCCATATAACAGGGGTGCATGATCGGAGGCGCGCATACCCGCAGGTGGACTTCCTTGGCCCCCGCCCTGCGCAGCAGCCTCACCACGTGGGGAGTCGTGGTCCCACGGACGATACTGTCGTCTACTACCACCAACCGCTGCCCGGCGATCACGTCGGCGAGAGGGTTGAACTTCTGCCTTACGCCCAGGTCCCGGGTACGCTGGTCGGGCTCAATGAAAGTTCGGCCGACGTACCTGTTCTTGACCAAACCTTCGCTGAAGGTGATACCGGATTCTCGAGCGTATCCCACGGCGGCGGCTGTGGAGGAATCGGGTATCCCGATTACCAAATCCGCGTCAACCGGGTGCTCTCTCGCCAACTGGGCCCCCAACTCCTGGCGCACCAGATGGACCAACTTCCCGTCAAGGTAGCTGTCCGGTCTGGCGAAATATATCAGTTCGAATACGCACAACGCCCGCCGCCCGGAGTTCCGAGCCCAAGTCGCACTGCGCAGTCCATCCCCGTCTATTACGATCACTTCGCCGGGGGCGAGTTCCCGGACAAACGTGGCCCCCAGATGGTCTAGGGCGCAACTCTCCGACGCCACTACCCAACCCTCTCCCAACTTGCCGAGGCACAACGGGCGGATACCCAGCGGGTCGCGGGCCGCCACCAGCGTATCCCGCGTGAGGGCCACCAAAGAGTAGGCCCCCTCCAACTGCCGCATGCAGTGGAAAACTCGCTCTTCCCAGGTCCGACCCGGGGCGTTGGCAAGCAGATAGGCCAGTACTTCGGAATCGGTGGTGGAATTGAAAGTGCAACTCCAGTCGCGTTGGAGCTGGGCCTTCAACTGGGGAGAGTTGATGATATTGCCGTTGTTGGCGAGGGCCACCCGGCCCTGGTACCCATCAACAAGCAGTGGTTGCGCGTTGCATGCCTGGCTGCTTCCGGTGGTGGAATAGCGGGTGTGGCCAATGGCTCGTTCGCCGACAAGGTTGTAGAAGTCCCTTTCACGGAAGACCTGGGTTACCAGGCCCATCTCCGTGTGTACGTTGATCTCCTCACCATCACTGGAGGCGATGCCAGCGCTTTCCTGCCCGCGGTGTTGCAACGCGAACAGGCCGTAGTACGCCTGAAGACTGGCCTCCCCTCCCGGAGTGTAAACGCCGACGACGCCGCACTCCTCTCTAGGGTGGTCGAATGCGCCGGTTAGTGGAGATCGCTCCGGCTCGCTATTCACTGCCATATTCTAAGTTGCGGGGTGAATCAGGTCAACAAAGCTCGATTTACCGGTCACTAGGACCAAGACTTGGAAGGGTCGAGGCCAACACGGTCTTACTTATAGCCCCAAGGCGTCGGCCAATAACCGCTTATGGGACTTGGGGTCTCCCAGGTAGTGATACAAGGTGCGGGATGCGGCGGTGTGCAGGGTTAGGCCATATTCGGTCATGCTGCCCACACCGGCATGGACCTCGTGGGCGAAGTTGCACACCTCATGGTAGGCCGTGCTTCCCACCGCCTTTGCCAGATGGATGCTGTCCGTCGATTCCCGGCCGGCGTCCAATTTCCACAGGGTCTCATAGGTGGTCCACCGGGCCGCGTCTAGCTGATTTACCAGGTTGATGATATGGTCTTGCACCCTCTGGAACCTTCCAATCGGGGTGGTGAACTGGACCCGTGTTCGGCTGTACTCGACGGACATCTCATACACGGCTTGACACGCTCCCACCTGGTAAGCGCAAAGGATAGGAATCGTGTTGGCAATCCCCTGTTGCAATGCCCCCCAACCGCCGTCGATGGACCCGCCCAACACTGCGGAAGCATCGACGGATACGTTTTCCAGCCTCACTTCGGACAGGTTCCAGGCGAACCCGTCTAGAGGACGGACTGATACCCCTGGGGCGGATACGGGGACCATCACTAGCCCCACTTCGTTCGTGTCTTCGGACCGGGCAGCGCACAAGAGGTCCGTGCCGAACGACCCATCGAACACATAAACCTTTGTGCCGTTCAACTGGACCCCGTTCCCGTTCCTGTGGGCCACAGTTTGGACGTCGGCGGGAGACCAGCTATAGTCGGCCTCGGTGATCGCCGGGACCAGCACGCGCTCGCCTCGTGCAATGGAAGGGAGCCAAGCCCGTTTCTGATCGTCGGTCCCACCGGCCATCATGGTGAAGGCGCTGAGGACACAGGAGCTAATGTGAGGCCCCGGCACCGGCCCGCGGCCTAGCTCTTCGAACATGACTCCGGCGTCGGTGAAGGAACCTCCCTCGCCGCCGTACTCCTGGGGAACGAGGATGCCCATCCAGCCGGTTTCAACCAACTTTTGCCAGGGCTCGGAAGGTACGGCGTCACCAGTTTCGGCCATCTCCAGCAACACGCTCTTGGGGTATTCTTGCTGGATGAAGCCCCGAACCGCCGACTTCAACATCTCCTGTTCCGCGGTCAACCCCAGGTCCATGTTTACTTACCTCCGGTACAGCCCCTTTGGGAATGCGCTTAAGAGCCCGGCGCGACGTTCGGCGCCGGGCGTTTGAGTCGACGTCGCCGGGTTAGGCCAGTGTTCCGGCCCGCTCCCGGACCTCCCGGCCTATGCCGATTCGCCGGGCCATGATCACCTTTTGGATATCGGCGGTGCCGCCCGGATGAATCGCAACAATGGCCGAACGCTGGTGCGACTCCATGTGTCCGTTACCAGCCCCCCACTGTTCGTCCCAGGTCAACGCCGAAGGGCCTAAAATGTCCAGAATCGCGGTGGACATGCGCAAGCCGGACATCTTCCGGAAGTAGGATGCTTGGGGTCCTTCGTAGGTCAGGTTGGTCTTGCTGTGCCGCATCCAGTAGTTGCGCATGTTGAACAACCTGGCGACTTCCGCCTCCATGTAAATGTCGATCAACCGGTCGCGGACGTACGGGTCCTTCGTCAAAGGCTCCCCGTGGCGCTGGGTCTTCGCGCAGTAGTCGAACAGGTTGTCTACCATCCAGTTGCGGCCTATTCGCCCGCCGCTGCCATGCTCCAACTCCAGGTGAGTGGTCGCCACCTTCCAACCTTCGTTCTCGCCGCCGACCAGGTTGAAGGCTGGGACCCTTACGTTGTCAAAGTAGACCGTGTTCTTAACGCCTGACCCTGCCCCAGACTCGCCGCCCGCGATGAGCAGGTCCATCGGCTGCACCGTGATGCCCGGCAGGTCCGCCGGAATCATAAACCAGCCCAGGTTCTGGTGGCGCGGGGCCTCGTTGTCGGTGCAGGTCAGTGTCCACATGTAGTCGCAACCCAGGTCGCTGCCTACGAAGACTTTCTGACCGTTGATGACGTAGTCATCGCCGTCGCGTTCGGCCCTGGTCTTAACACTGGCCACGTCCGAGCCCGCTTCCGGCTCGGTTAGAAGCTGCCAGGTGCGAATCTCGCCTTTGAATATCTTGGGCAGAAACTCCTGCTTCTGCTCCTCGCTTCCCCAGACCATGATGGACGCTCCGCCCAGCCGCCCGCCGGAGTCGTAGTAGGGAGGGATGCTGAGACCATGGGAGTCTACCTCTTCCTCGAGTACCACCGAGTGGTCCAGTGAGAGTCCGCCGCCGCCGTACTCCTCGGGAGCCGTGGCCCACAGCCAACCCTTATCCCCAAGCCGGCGTCCCAAATCGCGCCTTAACTCGTACTGCTCGGGGCCAGACTTGGCTGAGTCAGCGGGGTGGGAAATGTCCGGGGAAACGTTGTCCTTGAGCCATTCCCGGACCTCCTGCCGAAACTCTTCCTGCTCCTGGGTGTAACGTGGTTCGAAGTCCATGGGAGCCTCCCTCCTCTAGTCCTTGAACTGTCGGCGTCTCCAAAGCGGGTCAAGCAATTCGCAAAGCCCGATTACTGGATAAAGATTATGCCCCAAAGACCTAAGGGAAACAACCCAACTCCCCAACCACAACAGGGCCTTTTCATTGTCGAGGAGAGTGCCCTCTCCCGGCGGGAGAGGGTTAGGGTGAGGGGCCTGCTGCGCTCAATTAGTCCCTTGGAAGTTGCCAGCCATCTACCCCTCATCCCGCCCTCCCCCTCAACGGCGAAAGGACTGGTGCTTGGATCCCAGGCAACTCGGACAATGAAAAGGCCCCCCCAACCCCAATCTCCCCCTTTCCCAATTCCAACCTCTCCCCACGACCCCAGTTTCCCCCTTTCGCAAAAGGGGGATTAAGGGGGATTTACCCCCACCCCGCCCCCATCACGATAGCCGAAGCCGGCGGCATTCCAGCCCCTTAACCATCCAAACTGAATCCCCCGCGCCCTCCACCAATAGTCTCCCTGAAATAGACTCCCGAAACACCGTGGCCAACCGGCCTTCACTGGCTCCGTAGCGCCCGGCCCGGCAGAGCTCCGGTATGGGCTCCGTTATCCACCACTACCTGGCCGTTTACAAGCACGTAGTCGATCCCCTCCGGGTATTGTTTCGGGTCTTCGAAGGTTGCCTTCGCCTCCGCCCGCTCCGGGTCGAACACGACAATATCCGCCTTCATCCCGTCCCTCAGGATTCCGCGGTCCTTCAACCCCAACCTCTGCGCCGGCATCGCGGTCATCTTACGGACAGCTTCCTCCAAGCGTAATAGTCCTTCCTCGCGCACGAATTGCCCTAAAACATAGGGGAACGTGCCGTAGCTCCTGGGGTTGGGCATGTCTCCGGTCAGCAGTCCGTCAGACCCCACCATCTGGGCCGGATGCCGCGCGATGGTGCGGATGTTGTCGGGGTTGCCTGTGCGTGCAACGAAGGCGACCTCCAGGTCTTCCTCTATCAGCAGGTCGCAGATCGCATCCACCATCCGCTTCCCCTGGGCTTGGGCCAGGTCAGTCAGGGACCGGCCTTCCCATTCCTTGTTCTTGTCAGATTTAACGTGGCTGAAGATGTAATGGTCCAGGGTCATCCCCCACATCGGGTCCACCGAGTCGCCGATCTCGTCCCTCACCCGCCGGTCTTGTATCCGCTGCAACAGCGCCGGCGGACCGCCCGCGTGCACCCAGTATGGCAGCAAGGAATGAAGCACCGTGCTGGCTGCGGCGTATGGGTATTGGTCGAACGTTACGTCCACCCCAGAGTTGCGGCCCTCGTCAACCAGGTCCACCATCCGCTGGCCCATACCCTCCACCGGGCTATGGTAATGGGACAAATGCACCGGCACGCCGCTCCGCCGCCCGATCTCGATCGCCTCACGGAATGGGTCGAGCAGCCGGTCTCCCAGCGTGTAACGTGAATGAGTTATGTAAAATCCGCCGTACTCCCGGACCGCCTCCGAAACCCCGGCCAGCTCATTGGTATCGCTATACGCGCCGGGAGGATAGGTCAATCCCGTGGCGAATCCGAAAGCCCCATCGCGCATCCCCTGGGCCGCCAGCTCACGCATACGCTGTAGCTCGGCCTCGGTGGGCAAGCGGGCCTCCCAGCCCATCGCCTCAACTCGGATCGCGGCGTGGGGGACAAAGTAGACCACGTTGCAGGCCACGCGCCCATCCAGAATGTCCAGAAATTCCGCGACGCTGCCCCATCTCACATCAGGCGGTGGCCTCCCATTTACGGCTGCAAGATAGGTCAATAGATGTTCCAGGTTCTGAGGGGAAGTCGGTGCATAAGACAGTCCGTCCATCCCCAAAGCCTCTGTGGTCACCCCCTGCCGGACCTTGGCGTGGTGCTCCGGCTCTCCCATGAGCATCAAGTCCGAATGAGAGTGCATATCGATGAAACCGGGACATATCACCCGGTCGGCGGCATCGATCACTCGCTCGGCCTCGATCGTCGAGGTGTCGCCTCGTATCACACTAACCGTATCTCCGGTGATACCAATACTCGCCCGGAACCAGGTCTGCCCTGTCCCGTCGATCACCCGTCCATTCCGGATCAGGACGTCAACCACATCGTCTCCTTTAACTCTGGCGGCCGAATCGGGGAAATCGTCAGAAGTGTACACACTGCGTCAGACCCTAGCAAACAAACATCCCCTCAGCCGAGGATCATTCGATTATCGTCCCAATTGTCCGAACCGGAATTCAAAGGATTATGGGATTCGCATGATTTCCAATCATATAAATCCCGGAATCGGAGAAATCACAGTTCAGACGAACAATCGAATGACCCTAGCCCCCAGTCAGGGCAATCGCAGCCACGGCAATCGCGGCCACGGCAATCGCAGCCACGGCAATCGCAGCCACGGCAATCGCAGCACGGCAATCGCATTGAGGCTGTTCCCCGCCACCCCGTCATATCCCGAACCCCGTCTTTCCCGTTATATCCCGCACCCCGCCACCCCGTTATATCCCCCACTCCGTCTTTCCCGTCCCCGCACCCCCCGTCTTTCCCGCGAAAGGATACCTTTGAATAATCCCCTCTCCCTCCGGGAGAGGGTTAGGGTGAGGGCGTCCTCCGTATCTGGGCACACTCTGGATTCTCGCTTTCGCGGGAGTCGCGGAAAGTTACGCAAAGGTCTCCGAAAGCGGGAATCCACTGCCCAAACCCGCCACTCCCTGTTCCTCGGAATCGAAGAGCCTTGGCAATCGTCCTAAACCAAAACCCCGCGAGCTCCCGCCTCCCCCCTCCCAACTGACATTTCCCCCTTCCCATTCCGGATTGCACCTCTCTACCATCAAAGTCACTCATATCACCCAACAACAGCCGGGGACCCAATCCCCCGGTCCGAAAAGGAGGCGCATGTCCCTAAATGTCCCACTCTGACTCAGAACAAAAAAACTCCAACCTCTCCGCTCGCCAACGAAAAGCCCTTACCATACTCGGCGCAGCCGCCTCCATATCTGAAGCCGCTCGCCTCTCCAAGGTGGACCGCCGCACCTTGCACCGTTGGCTCCAGGACGAGGACTTCCGCGCCGGACTCGCCCAATTCCATCAACAAGCAACCGAACTCGCCAGTGTCCAACTCCAGGGCATCGCGCTCCATGCCGTCCGCGCCCTTGCTGAACTCTTAGAATCCCCAAACCCGGATATCCGGCTCCGGGCCATCCGCACAGCACTCAGCTGCTCCACAAAACTAAACGAACTCCGGAAACTCGGCGATGATGTCCAGGCCCTCAGTGACGCCCTCTACATCAACAACCATTAGGAGATATCTCTATGACTCTCGGCCAAATAAAGTCCGAAATCCGCCGCCTCCAGCGTAAACTGGCCCGCCCCTTGGCCCAGGTCGCCATCCAACGCATGTCCCAGGAGCTGTGCGATGAGTGGTCCTCCGCCCTGCACGATAAGGATCCCCTGCCGGACGCCCAACCCTTCATCCAACGGGTCGTCAACGCGGGTTTCCGTCTCTCCACACTCACCTCAGCTAGACGCTACCTAGATGAATGCCGCGACAACGGAGAGGTCCCGCTACTCAAACCCCTTCTCCGCGCCTTCCTGCCCTAGGCCATGCCCCACGAATTTGACCTGCCAGCCCCATAAAGTCAGTGCCCGGTTACCCATGGCTGGTTACCAACAGTCAATGAGTAACTGCCACTGGAGTGACTACTAACCCTTTGCCTCCAATCTCGCTCATCCTGAGCGCGGCGGAGTCAAAGGCCCCGCTCCTTGCCAGGGTAGCCCGATGGGTCTAATATTTGGGCAGGCCGGGACCGTGTTTATGTTCACCATTCTGGGCCCGGCCAGAGGTTTGTTTCCCTATGCCGCAGGAACAGATCAACGGGTTCTCCATGCACTACGAGTCCTACGGGACCGGCTTCCCCTTGGTCATGGTCCACGGGGGCCTTGGGGGTGGTGACGGTTCCGCTGGCATGGTAAAGCACCACGCAGCCCCCATGCGGGAAGTCTGCCGCGCCATCTTCTATGACAGACGCGCCGCCGGACGGTCGGAGTCACCTCCCGGCGGATACGGGATACCCAACCAGGTGGAAGACCTCCGCGCCCTGTTGCTCCGGTTGGGCGCGGAGCGTGCCCACGTTCTCGGCAGCTCTGCGGGCGGGCCCATCGCCATGCGGTTGGCCCTCGACTACCCCCACATGGTGGACCGGCTGGTTTTGATAAATACCATGAGCTATGCCAGCGAGCCAGAGCGGCAGGCCCGTCAAAAGGAGCTGGATACCCTCGAGGCCAACGCCGAGGCCCAGGGCAAGGAAGCCGCTGTAGGGGAGGCGTTGGAAAATCGTAACCCCGGAGGGCGCGACAACCATCCAGACGAGTTCAACCGTTTGCAGACCGCCAACCTCCAACGCTTCGAGGGCATCATCAGCTCGCTGCGCGGCTACCTCGACATAGGCGATTCCATCGAGACCAGGCTGGATGGCCTCACCCATCCCACGCTGATCGCTCACGGCGACGCTGACGCGAGGATACCCGTGGAGTGTAGCCACCGGCTCAACGAGCTAATCCCCAACTCGGAATTGCACATAATTCCCGGCGCGGGTCACGGGCTGATGACCAACGTGCCTGAACTCATGCGGGAGTTGGTCCTGGAATTCCTGAGCCGTTCCGCCCTGGATCCCATGCCTTCCGGTTCCGGGACAGCGTAGCGCCCCGCCGCCGTCTTAGACCTGTTTCGTACTCGACCTGCTGACTGGAGGATACCTATGGCAACCGTAAGCATCGACCACATCGCCATGCCCACCGAAAACGCCGAACGGCTGATAACCTTCTACAAAAAGCTCGGCTTCAAGATCAATGATGAGGACGAATGGCGGGCTGGCAACGCAAGAATATTTTCCATCCAGATCGGCGACTCCAAGATCAACGTCCACCCAGAAGGCGTGGCCGCCAACCTGCGGGGACCCACGGCGGTACCCGGCTGCACCGACATCTGCTTCGTCTGGAACGGCTCGGTGGAGGAATGCCAGAAGCTGCTCGAAGACGCCGGAGTCGAGGTGATTAGCGGCCCTGGCCCCAGGCGCGGCGCAAGGGCCGGCGGCGGGCTCCCCGCGGTTAGCCTCTACGCCCGGGACCCCGACCAAAACCTCCTGGAGTGGATGGTCTACCAGTAACCCGGCGCGCCTGCCCCGATGGACTGGGAAGCTAACTGCGCTTCCAGTCGTTCTTAGAAACTATCTCAAAACCGAGTCAAGGCGATGCCTCCCCCTTTCGCAAAAGGGGGATTGAGGGGGATTTCTCGCCCTGCCCGTAGATTGGGGGAGATTTGAGATAGTCTCTTGGTAACTATTTCAAAACGAGAGCTTCCCGGTCTCTCCCCCTTTCGCAAAAGGGGGATTTCTACCCCTTTCAAGGATGTTTGCTTGATTTTGAGATAGTCTCTTAGTGGTTCTTAGTTTTTCCCAGTTGTTCTTATTGGAAAGGGAGAGAATATGCCAACCATGACCGGCAAAGAAGCCCTGGCTAGGATGCTCATCGCCGAGGGCGTTACCCACATCTTTGGCAACCCCGGCACCAGCGAGACCCCTCTTTTGGACGTGTTGCAAGATTTCCCGGAAATCCGCTACGTCCAGGCCCTCCAGGAGGGTACTGCGGTGGGCATGGCCGACGGTTACGCACGGGCCACCGGGCGTCCCGCCTTCGCGAACATCCACATCGCCGGCGGCCTGGCCAACGGTATTAGCGCCCTGTATAACGCCTACCGTGGCGGCGCGCCCATCGTCTTGACCGCAGGCAACTCCGACACGCGAATGCACCTAGCCGAACCCACCCTATCCGGCGACTTGGTGGAGATGACCGCCCAATACACCAAGTGGAGCGCCGAAGTGCGCCACCCCACTGATATTCCAATGGCGGTCCGCCGGGCCTTCAAAGAGGCCAAAACGCCCCCAACCGGCCCCGTGTTTCTCTCCTTCCCCTGGGACACCATGGACGAAACCGCCGACCTGGACATAACCCCCTCCTCCCCAGGCTACTTCCGTATGCGCCCCGACACCGATGCGGTTGCCCGAGCCTCCCAGTTGCTCTCCCAGGCCGAGAACCCAGTCATAGTCGTCGGAGACCGGGTTGCCCAGTCGGGCGCGATGGACGAATTGGTCAGGTTCGCGGAAACCCTGGGAGCCCGCGTCTATGCGGCTGCCTTCTCCGAGGTGAACTTTCCCACCAACCACCCCCTCTATAGCGGCGAGTTGAACACCAGCAGCCCCGCCACCCGCCAACTCCTGGGCGGAGCCGACGTCGTGGTCGCGGTCGGCGCAAACGTCTTCTCCTCTTTCCTATATGTCGAGGAACCCTTCCTGTCGCCAGAAACTAAGTTGGTCCACCTGGACAACAACCCCTGGGAGGTGGAGAAGATATATCCCACCGAAGTGGGGATAGTTTCCGACCCCGGTGAGGGCCTGTCCGAGTTGACAGACGCCCTGGAACAAGACATGAACGGTCCGTCTCGCGAGGCTGCGGCCACTCGAAACGCGACCTTGGCCGAGGAAAGGCGGCGTGCCGACGAAGGCTACCAACGCCGTCTCCAGGACCGTTGGGAGAATAGCCCGATGGCCGTCGAGCGGATGATGCACGAGTTGGCCCAAGCCGCTCCGCCTGACACCATTATCGCCAATGAGGCGATCACCTCCAGCCCCGCTTTGATGCGCGAATTCACCTTCGATCAACCCGGAACATTGTTCGGCATCCAGGGCGGAGCGTTGGGCTGGGCGATGCCCGGTGCCCTGGGCGTCCAACTGGCCAATCCCGGCAAGCCCGTGTTGGCCGTGGTCGGTGACGGAGCGTCCCTATACACCGTGCAGGCCCTCTGGACAGCGGCTCGATACAACATCCCCGTCGTCTACGCCATTTGCAACAACCGTTCCTACCGCATCCTCAAGGTCAACATGGATACCTACCTCCGCCACATGTTGGACGACCGGGAACGCGAAAGCGAATACGTGGGTATGGACTTCGCCAACCCCCTGGACTTGGCCGCCATCGCCCAGGCTATGGGCGTGGCCAGCGAAAAGGTCGAGGACGCCGCCGCCATCGGGCCAGCCCTGGCCAAGGCCTTCGCCAGTGGTAAGCCCTACCTGCTGGACGTCAGCATTGACGGTTCTCTGTAGAAGTGCCCTTCATAAGCCTATGACTCTACTCCCTCTCCGCTCACCCTGAGCGGAACGGAGTGGAGTCGAAGGGCCTCCACTCCGCCCTCTTTTTATTCGTCCGGGTGGGTGGAGATGAACCGGCCCGCTCTGTCCGGGTCGATGTGCGGCGCCCGCACCTCCTGGTTAGACTGCTCTTCCTGCAGCACCACGGTGACGCTGCTGTCCTGATCGCCCCAGCCCCGGTTCATGGCCTGTAGAGCGATCTGTTCCGCCAGAGTCGTCATGGGCATCGGAACGTCGTATTCCCTCGCCAGTTCCGTCGCCAGGGAGATATCCTTGTAGGCCAGATTTAGGGCGAAGCTGGCCGGTTCGTACTCTCCCCGGAACATGCTCCGGACAAGTCCTTCATGCAGCACTCTCATACGGCCCAGTGAACCCCGGCGCATACATTCCCAGACAGCTTCCGGCTCCACGCCCGCCTTCACCCCCAGGGTCAGGCCCTCGGCGATTGCCTGGCGCACACTATGTCCGATCATGTTATGCACCAGCTTGCAGATGGAACCGGCTCCTATTCCGCCCGCGTAGAACACCTTGTCGCCGAAGGAGTCCAGGATCGGCTTTATGCTCTCGAAGACTTCCCGGTCGCCCCCTACCATCACGGCGAGGTTGCCGCTGGCCGCGCCCGACTTCCCGCCGCTCACCGGCGCGTCCAACACGTGCGCGCCCTTCTGGCGGAATATCGGCTCCAACTCACGGATCAACGTCGGTCGGCTCGACGACAGGTCAACGTATATGCTGCCAGGACGAATCCCCTCCAGCACTCCGTCCGCGCCGGCCGCTACGGCCTCCACCTCCTTTGGTCCTGGCAGCGACGTGAAGGTAACGTCGCTCAGACTGGATACCTCGGCGGGAGAGTTCGCCAGCCGCGCCCCTCCCTCCAACAACGGCCTGGTCACTTCCTCCCGCAGGTCGTAGACAACCATCGGGTAGCCCGCCTTCTGGATGTTGAGGGACATCCCTCCGCCCATGTTGCCAAGTCCGATGAATCCTATGTTCTCCATCGTTCCTCCTTCATGCTCACCTTAGATCGAATGGGCCGCGACCGATTGAGCCAGTCGCACCCCGCCCCTAAATCCTGGGCGGATTATAAGGCTTCGCCAAAGGCAACTCCATCAGAACAACCCGAGTTCGCCCCTGACAGATGTAGCCCGCGGATGTAGCCCGCGCCGGATTACTGAATTAACATGGAACGGCATTAACATGGAACGGCCTTGACCCCACCCGAATCGACCCGTGAGGAATCAACACAGTGTCTGCCTATGACCGCATCGGCCTGGGGTACGATGCCACTCGCCGCGCCGACCCCTACATAGCCGAACGTCTCGCTCACCACCTCGCACCGGATGGGAGCGCAGGCGCGCCCCGTAGATACCTGGACCTCGCCTGCGGCACGGGCAATTACACCACCGCTCTATCCATGAGGGGAGACGAGTGGCACGGCGTCGACCGATCATCCCGTATGATCGCCAACGCCGGACCAAAGACTCGGGCGGTGCATTGGTCCCAGGCCAGGGCGGAACACCTCCCGTTCTCGGACTCCGTCTTCTCAGGGTCCATGTGCACTCTCGCCCTTCACCACTTCGACGAACTCGGACCCATCTTCAAGGAGGTCTACCGCGTCCTGGACAGGGGAAAGCTAGTCATCTTCACAGCCGGCCGAGCCCAGATGCGAGGCTACTGGTTAAACGAGTATTTCCCCGAGTCCATGCGTAGGTCCATAGACCAAATGCCCGATGTCCTAGACGTGGAAGACAACCTGTACCGCGCGGGCTTCCCTACCATCGAAAGAGAGACCTACGGCGTGAGGCCAGACCTGCAAGACCTGTTCCTCTACGGCGGCAAACACCGGCCCCAGCTCTACCTGGACGAAGGGTTCCGCCGGGGCATATCGACCTTCTCCAGCCTGGCAAGTCCCGGTGAGGTTGCCGAAGGCTGCGGACGGCTGGAAAGAGACCTGGAGACAGGCCGGATAGCCGAGGTAGTCCAGCGGTACACCAGCGACTCCGGAGACTACCTATTTATCATAGCCTCGAAGAACGGAGCCTGAGGACGCTGCCACGAGAATGGCGCTCTCAATTCAGTCAGTCCTGGAACTCCGCCATAGATACCGGGCCGTAGCAACGCTGACCAAAATGAACGCAGGACCAACGAATGGCCCCACCTGACGATTGATGGGTGTCAATATTGACACGTAAAGAGGGTCCAGCATGAAATGAAACCAACTCCAGCCAAACCCGAGGGTGACAACTACTGATGCAACGAAAGACAGCGCAGCCAAGATGCGCGATCGGTAAGTGGCGTGAAGGGGCTGGTCATGGGAAGAAGCGAGCAGCCGGATGAAGGGGACGGCCACACATATCACAGCGGCCAACCCAGCCGCAAAGAGGAGAAATAACATCAAGGGAGAACAGAAAGCCGAGTAACCGTTCCCAGGACAAATCAACAAGACGAGGCCAACCGTCAAGGGTATGACACGGTCGCCGAACCCAACACCTCCAATGAAGACCAGTATAAGCACCCAGTCTATGAAAGCCACGCCCGCCATGACGAAGAGGAACGTTCCAATCCGCCAGTCGCTAAACATCCTCTGACGCAATTGCTTCTCCTGGGGAATTGATCGCGGGAGTGCACTTAACAGGCAACCTAGCGGAGCGGAAAACAAGGTTACGTTGTCCATACAAGGACGGCACTGGGACCGCACTAGAACCGCGACTCCGAATACGCAGGGATGGAGCGATTCCTCCTGGCCTTCTCAATGGGGGAGAGCAAGGGCCAGGTTCATGAGCAACCGGCTGGTTTCTCGGGGGAAGTGATGCCCGCCTTTCGTCACGAGCCCCAGGGAGCGTGACAGCTAACGGCTGCGCGTAAGAGCCGTCCTATTACCCGGTGGGCCCGGCTCCCGCGCCCCTGGCAAGTGCGTCCAACTGTACCGCAACCTGGGAACGGTAAGGACGCACGCGGTTGGGGTGCCCCGGCAATCCCAACCCCACCAGGAACATGACGCTCTTCCCCTCCGCATGGGGCGAGAAGAACTCGGTCACCTCATCGTCGAAGAAGGTCATGCCCGTGGCGCCCATTCCGAGGGAATGGGCGCACAGGTACATGTTTCCGCCCATGATTCCCGCCTCCAATTGGGCCGCCCGGTAACCCCGGTTGCCCATACGCCGGAAGGCATCTTCAAGGTCGGTCATGAAGAAGGCCACGGCGCATGAGTCGCCGCCCAGGGCCTGCTCGAAGCACAAATGGGCCGCATGTTCCCGAAACTTTCCGCTTCGTAGCAGGCTCAATTCCTGCTCTTCGACGGAGAAAAAGTACGCCCCCGGCTCCAGTGAGTCAACGGCGTTCACGATGAGGTAGAGGTCATTCAAGCTCCCCAGATCCTGGAAGTCCCACCGTGTGGGTTGAGTGGCCGTTGCAAGGACCGAGTTGAACTGCGCCAAGGAGACTGGTTCCCGGGCGAAACGGCGGGTGGACCCCCGGTCGTTGATAACCTGGCCCAAAGGGTTCCCGGTACTGGCGCTGGCTACGACCGGAGTTCCTGCCCCCTGTTGACTGCTTCTCTCGCGGTCCGCCAAAGCCGTGGTCCTCCAGTCCGCCGCCTCCTGCGGCGTCGCCAACGCCGCCTCGGCGTGCGCCCGGGTCACTTCGTGGTATTCGGTCTGGTCTCCGGCGAGATTGTAGCTGGTCGTTATGTCATCCAGACTGGCTGGCCCGTTCGCTGCCGCCGCGCCAGGTGTCTCCTCCCCGAGGGTGACGATGCACAGCCCCGCCTCGTCTTTGGGGTCGATCCCCAACAGCCTATCTACTTCCCCGTCAACGAATCCCAGGGAGATTCGGGAAGGGAGGCCCAGCGAACGGGACACGGCCAGCAGGTTGGAGAGGATGGTGCCGCAGTCCCAGAAGCAATAACGGTATCCCCGCGCCCGGTACTTCCAGGCGCTGCGCCAGAGGTTGGCGGTGAAGACTAAACTGACCGGAGACGATGCGACCTCAGCATCGTCCCCCGCCGCCCGCGCCAATTCCCCGCGAAAGTCTCCCTTCCTAAGCTGGCCCAGGGAGAAATCGGCCGCCGAGAAGTGATAGACTCCGGCCTCCAGTCCCTCCACATCCCGGCAGACAACGTAAATGTCGATGGGGTATAACGCACCAGCGGAGGCAGCGGCGCGGTAATGCACCTCACCCGCCGAGCGCAAGAACGCCTTGCGAATGAGCCCAGCCGAGTAAAAGAGGATCTGGGCCAACGCCGTGAGCCCCAGGGGTGATGAAGCGGCGGCCGCGCCCATCCCTCCAACCGCCTCCAACGTAGGCATCTCCGGGGAGGGGAACTCCGAAGGCAGCGGGAACCTCGGGATGTCCCGGTAAGTCTTGTACAGGGGCGGTTTGGTGCGCAGGTTTATGTAACCTAGCTTGGTAGCCTCGTGGTAGCCTCTGGCCGCTTCAGATTCCAGGTTGCTCACCGTTTAACCAAGCCCGCCGAGAGTCGTTACCTCGTCCCACTCTTCCCTGGTCACCGGTTGAATCGACAGCCGCATTCCCCGGCGGACCAGGAACATGTCCTGCAGTCGTGGGTTAGCTTTGATCTCCGGCAGAGTGACGGGACGCGTGAACTCCTCGCCCGCCTTTATGTCAACCATCAGCCAGGTAGGATTATCCGGAGTGCTCTTGGCGTCGTAGTGCTTCTCTGAAGGGTCGAAGGCCGTCGGGTCAGCGTAGGCGCCGCTTACAATGGTCGCGGTGCCAATCACCGCCAGGGGCTTGGCGCTACTGTGATAGAACAGCACGCCGTCGCCCACCTGCATCTCGTCACGCATGAAATTACGGACCTGGTAGTTGCGCACGCCGTCCCACTCTGCCGTTTCGTCTTCTTCATTTTTCAAGTCGGTGAAGGAGTAGGCCGTGGGCTCCGACTTAAACAGCCAATAGCGCTGCTCTGCCATAGCTGCCTCCTAGATCGTGTGGTGGGGTTCTCCGGTTACACCGCGTCAGCGGATGCGGATGCCCGCCGCCTCCCGGTCGAAACAGCCCTCAATCAGGTCTTCGCGTTCCTGACGCAGCAGGTCCTTGCGCACCCTGAGGCTGGGCGTCCGCGGCAACTCGGACCGCATCTCCAGGTATCTGGGCACCTTGAAATAGGCCAGATGCTCCGCGCACCAGTACACCACTTCCTCGGGTTTGAGGTCTGAGCCGGGAGTCAATGCCACGTAGGCCTTGACCTCGTCCTCGCCCAATTCCGACGGCACCGCGATTACCGCGCAGTCCAGCACTTGCGCATGGCGTTTGATCACGTCCTCCACTTCCTGTGAGGAAATGTTCTCGCCCCTGCGCCGGATGATGTCCTTCTTACGGTCCACGAAGTAGAGGAAACCATCTTCGTCGAGCCACCCCAGGTCGCCCGTGTACAACCATCCGTCCCGCAGCGTCTGCCGGGTCTGCTCCTCGTTGTTCCAGTAACCGGGGGTAACCGCCGGGTTGGTGACCGTTATTTCGCCGACTGTATTGACGCCCAGGGCCTCACCGGTTTCGGCGTCGGAGATGCGCACCTGGTTGGCGAAACCGGCGCCGGGGTGTTGCCGGGCCTGTCCCGATGAACCGGAACGCCGCTCATCACCAATCTTCTCGATGGTCCCGTAGCAGGTCTCGGTCATCCCGAAGCCAACGATGATATCCGTCCCGAACCGCTCTTGAAACTCAGCTAGAAATTCGGGAGAGAACGCCGGTGATCCGTAGAACAGCCTCACCCGGTTCTCCTTGTCCGTCGGGGACTCCGCGTTCTTGGCCAAGACTGGCATCATCATTCCGATGAAGTTGACCACCGTGGCGTCAGCCTCTCTGACCTGGTCCCAGAACCGGGAAGCGCTGAACCGGTCCACCACTACCAACGTCGCCCCCGCGGCTAATGCGCCCATCGTCGAGTAATACTGGACGTTTGCGTGAAAATAGGGCAAACAGGTAAAGAAGCGGTCATCGGGGCCAGCCTGAGTCCAATGGGCGAAGCCCTGTCCGGCGGCCACGTACATCTTGTGAGTGACCATCACGCCCTTGGGGTTGCCTGTGGTGCCCGAAGTGTAGACGAGCATCGAGATGTCGTCCGGAGAAACTTGAGAAGCATTCTCGAGGATGGGAGCCGACGCAAGGGCATCCAAAAAGCGAGTCCAACCCGTGGGCCCCGCGCCATCTCCAACCAACAGCCTGTGTTCGATGCTGGGCGCGAGGTCCGCGGCTTGCTCGGCAATGTCCACCAAGCCCGAGTCCGCCACCAACGCGGAGGCTCCGGAATCGTTGAGGATATAGGCTGTCTCGTCTCGTTTGTAGGCCGTGTTGATGGGCACGCCTATGGCCCCTACGGACGAAAGCCCAAACCAACAATACAGGTATTCCAGGCAATTGGGCATGAACAGGCAGACCCGCTCTCCGTGTCCCACACCGATCTCCCGGAAGAGGGACGCCGTGGCATTCACCCGCTCTTCGAACTCTCCATAAGTGAGTTTCTGCCCATGCATCTCGACGAAAACCTTGTCCGGGTCCCTCCGGACTACCGCCCGCAGAAACTCGGCTAGGTCCATCTCCCACATCGGCTTTTCGGGGTCCCGGGGTCCCGTGTTCTCACTCATAGCGCAACCACTCCAGCGAACCCAAACCTAACATGTACCACGCCTGGGGTCAACGTCCAACGTTAGATGACAACATCGGGTTGACACCCCAGGAACCCAAGATTAAGCTGGAAATCCGCCAAGGAGCATACGACATCTGCTATGCCAGAATCCGTAGACCCGCAGAGACTCCGACTGACCGACGAAGAGGGCCCCGAAGGTGTCCTTCTGGGCTTTGGTTGCCTTGACTGCGGCGTCAAGGTGTTCGGGCCGTGCGCCTTCTGTCAAAGTTGCACTTCGGACCAACTGGAGTCTGTCGAGCTGAGCAAGACGGGGGTGTTGTACAGCTACACGATCGTCCGCGTTCCTCCCGCCGGATGGCCCGGACCGGTGCCCTACGTGCTGGGTCAGGTGGAGTTGCCAGAGGGCCCACAGGTGCTCGCGGAATTAATCGACTGCGAGCACGACAAACTCAAGATTGGCATGCCGGTTGAGCTTGGGTTACAGGTCGTCCCTCCCGAAGGCGGCGGGCGGGACAAGGTGGTCTACAAGTGGCGGCCCGTGGGATGTGGTGATATGGGAGGGTCAAGATGACACAGGAGTCGAGGATGGACCGGTTGGAAGAACGGGTGGATGGTTTGAGTGACCGGGTAGGCCATCTGACGGAGGACGTCCAGCAACTCCGCGAGGACTTTCGTTCACTTCGGTCGGAAATCGACTCCCGCTTCAATGGCCTGGAATCCCGCATGATTTCCAGGTTCAATACCCTATATCTGATAGCGTTCGGAAACGTTGCGACCACCATCCTGACTGCCGTCGGCATAGTTGTAGCCGTTCTGTTAACGAGATAGGATTGTAACCCCAAAAACGTGAACACCCTGAAGAGGCTGGACATTGAGCCCATTGCATAACGTCAGAGAGGTCGTCGTCGCGGGTGTCGGCCTGCATCCTTTCGGCAGGTTTCCCGACAAGGACCTGGCGACCCTGGCCACGGAAGCCGTCCTGCCGGCTCTCCAGGACGCCGGGGTCCGCTGGAAGGACATACCCGTCGCCTACTTCGGCCACGTCTATTACCACGGCATGTCTGTGGGAGAAACTGCCCTCGGTAAGCTGGGCCTAACCGGCATCCCGATTATCAACGTGGAGAACGCCTGCTCCAGCGGCTCCACCGCATTCTGGCAAGCATACTGGGGCATCACCACCGGCCTATACGATCTGGCCCTGGCCTTCGGCGCGGAAAAGGTGCCTCGCGGTCCGGTCACGGTCACCCCGGAGGACAGCCCGGAACGGTACATCGGCGGCGATCACATGATGGCTGGCTACGCCCTCCGTATGCGCCGCTACATGGAGGACACAGGAGCGTCGGCGTCGTCCCTGGCCCAGGTCGCGGTGAAGGCCCGCCAAAACGCCTCCCTCAACCCCTATGCCCACCGAAACTCTCTCTACTCACTGGACGAGGTGCTGGAGTCCCGGCTCATCGCCGACCCATTGACCCTCTACCAGTGCTGCCCGACCAGCGAGGGAGCCGCGGCGGCTGTGTTGTGCGCCAGGGAATCCCTGGGCCGGTTCGGCATCGACGAGTCCCGCGCCGTTACCGTGGCCTCCGCCACCCTCACCTCCGGCAGCTACAACGGCAGGGGCAGCGACCATTCCGCCTTCAGCCCCTACCGCACCGAGCCAGGTGCCCTGCAGGCCTACGAGATGGCGGGATTGGGACCCGAAGATGTAGACCTGGTGCAGGTCCACGACGCCGCCACGATCGGCGAGTTGCAACAGCTCGAATCGCTGCACCTGTTGCCCTTTGGCGAAGCCTGGCGGGCCACCGAGGACGGTCGCACCTCCCTCACCGGCGACATCCCCACCAACACCGACGGCGGTTTGTTGGCCATGGGGCACCCATTCGGCGCGACAGGAATCAGAATGGTCCACGAAACGGCCACTCAGCTCAGAGGAGAGGCGGGCCCGAGGCAGGTGGAAGGAGCCAGGGTAGGGGTGGCCCAATGCTCGGGGGCCGGTGACGTCACCACCGTAATTATTCTGTCAAGGTAAGCTGACCGTGCCAACCTTCGTGATACTGGCCGCCATGAAGGGAAGGTTCGTGTCCGAACACGGCAACCTGTACGACAACTTCCAGATGATGGGCTATGTCGAGTCGGTAGGGCCAACCGAGGCCGTCACCGAGTTCTTCGACCAGACCCCTTACCCCATTCGCTGGGAAGATGTGGAGTACATGTGGGCCGAGCTCCTTGCGGACCTGGGCCCCAACGCTCACTACGGCGACTACGAGCGTATCTACATCGACTCGCTACGCCGGCGCTGGGAGCCCAGCAGCGGTTAGTTCCCTCTAATAGTCTTTCGCGAAATCCCGAAGCGTCGAGAAGTCGGCCCTGAAACCCTCGGTCAGCGCCCGCCGGTCGGTGCCGTGCAAGACGAACCGTGCTCCCTGGCTGATCCAATAAGTCGAAAGGTCCGGCGTCTGGTGGTGCACCAGAGTCGCAATGCCGTGGGCCTCCGCCTTGTCGATGATCCCTTTGACCGTGTTCTGGTACTCCGGCCGGTCGTATTGGTCCGGGAATCCCAAGGAAATGCTCATGTCGTTGGGGCCAACAAAGATACCGTCGATGCCGGGTACATGCAGGATCTCTTCCAGCACGTTCACGGCGGTAACGCTCTCGATGCCGATGATACAGACGCTGTTCTTGTTTCTCTCTTCCAAGTATGCCTTTGTCGCGTCGCTAATGTGCTCCCCGTCCTCGACCACGCGGCGGACCGCTTCGCCTTTAAGAGGACGCCACTTCGCGGCCGCCACAACCTCTTTGACCTCTTCGACCGTCTCGCAGTAGGGCGCGAGAATGCCCTGGGCCCCGGCGTCCATTACCATCGTGACGTAATGGGAATCCGGTATCGGTATGCGGACGATTGGAACGATGCTGGAAGTGTTCAGCATCGTCAGGTAGTCGGCCAACTCGCCTCGGCTACGGGGGCCGTGCTCCGTATCGATGACCACGTAGTCCAGCCCCACGCCGTCTAGCACCGGGATCCACCGGGTGCTGCGTCCGATGCTCAGCATGGTGCCAAACACCCTGCCGCCGGACTTCAGGGTAGTCTTCAGCTCTGCTCCGTTCATAACTCGTTCCTCCCTTGCGTTCAGCTATTAGGGCTTGGTTGTGACCACCATCTGACAGAACCTGGCCGTGGTGACCAGGTCCGGGATTACCACGTACTCGTTGACCGTGTGCATCTCGTTGGTCGACATTCCCACCACGACGCAGTCGATACCGTGGAGGCGCATGGCGTTGGCATCGGTTCCTCCCCCTGATGGTTTGATGTCGGGGACAAGACTCAGGTCACCCATAACGCGGGTGACCAGCTTCACGATTTCGTCCTCGGGGTCCAGGTTGTACATGTGGAACATCACCTCCAGCTCTTCCTGGATAGTGGCGTCCCGGTAGCGGCTTCTGGCCTGTTCCAGCGTGTTGGAAACCTGCATCCGGAGCAGGTCCAGGGTCTCGGTGTTTCGGCTGCGGAACTCGCCCCCGAAGGTGGCCTCCGCGGGTACAGCGTTTCTCACCGAACCACCGGAGATCAGGCCCACATTGAAGGTGGTCTCCTCATCCAGCCTGCCCTGGGGGAGTTCGTTGATGATATCGGTTGCTATCCTGATGGCCGAGAGCCCCTTTTCCGGCTCCACGCCCGCGTGAGCCGCCCTGCCCTTGACCTCGACGTCGAAACGCACGTAGGTGGGGGAAGCGCCGGTGATGGTGTTCACCGGACCGTTGCCGTCGAACACCACCGAGTCCTTGGCCTTAATCATGGAGTAGTCCAAGTTGGCCGCGCCCACCAACCCGATCTCTTCCCCACGGGTGAACACCACCTGGATGGGACGCCGAGACAGGCCCTCACTCGCGACGGCCTCCAGACCTTCCAGGATAGCGGCTACGCCAGCCTTGCAATCGCCTCCGAGAATTGTCGTGCCGTCGGAGGTGATCCGGTCTCCCTGAACGCGGGGCTTGATTCCCCTGCCTGGTTCCACCGTGTCCATGTGCGCCGAGAGAAGGAGGGGCTCGTCGCCCTCTTCAGAGGCGATGACGTTGCCGTGGGCGTCCCGTGCCACCTGAAATCCAAGATTGCTCAACCTGCACTCCAGGTACTGGGCAACCTCTTCCTCTTCGTCGGAGGGGCTATCTATCTGCACCAACTCTGTGAAAGACTTGACCAGCCGTTCTTGGTCTACCATTCTAACCCCCTGGGCCACACGTAGAATTCTCAGGGTTTGGGGCTGCCTCGGCGGGCCCACAGGACACCCGGCCAACGGCCCCGCACATTATACAACAACGGTGGAAGTGGGGATTGGGACCAATATCGGGACAATGACCAATAGTAATTGCGACTAATAGCGTCAGACGCTATCATAGGGAAGTGATTCGGAGTTTCCGTGATGGCAACACCCGCGCTATCGCCGAACGCAGGGCAGTCCGAAGACTTTCAGAAGCGGTACAACGACAATCCCAACGAAAACTCATGGTCCTGAACAACGCCACCGACCTAAACGATCTAAGGATTCCACCAGGTAACCGGTTGGAAGCCTTGTCCGGGGATCGCGCCGGGCAGTACAGCATTCAAGTTAACGATCAATGGCGTATATGCTTTGTATGGAGCGAAGGCGACGCTTACGAAGTAGAGATCGTGGACTATCATTGAGTCTGCGGTCCGAAGAGAGCGATTTATGGGGCCCGCAGAAGAGCACTCGGTTAATTTTTCTCCCATCCACCCGGGTGAGATTCTCAACGAAGAGTTTCTCCTTCCCATGAACGTCACTCAGTATAGACTCGCAAAGTCGATCGGTGTCGACCCGCGCCGAATACACGCCGTCGTCCGGGGACAGCGGTCGATAACGGCAGAGACTGCACTGTTGCTTTCTCGATTCTTCGGAAACGCGGCTGGATTCTGGATGGGTCTGCAGAACCAATATGACCTGGAAAGCGCGGAGGACCGGATCTCAGAGAAATTAGCAAACGTGAAGGTTTATTCGGAGCAGTAGGCCAATAAGCCGTCTGATAGGTGGATGCCCTTGGAACGGGTTGGTAGCGCGTGCGGGATTCGAACCCGCGATCTCCGCCTTGAGAGGGCGGTGTCCTGGGCCTCTAGACGAACGCGCCACGCATCAGGGTGGTCCGGGGGGTCTGGCCCTTGGATACGATTCCATCGTATCAAACCGGAATTCGCTTGTAAACCACAATAGCAACAAGCGGGTCCGACTACGGTGCACACACCAGATAGAAGAAGGGAGCCGGTCCTACTGCTGGGAGTAAAGGAATTCCACCAGGGCCTTGACCTCGCCGTCGGTCAAGTTTAATCCCTGTATGAGGATCGTGGTCATCAGACCTTCCGTAGCCCTTTCCACACCCTGGGCGATGAAAGCCTCCGAGTCCAGGATCGATTCGGTGATGTACTCTCTCGCCGTGTAACCCTCTCTCCTAGAAGACGCGTCCGCCCCGATGAAGGTGAGTTCCGGGCCAAGCAGACCCTGAGACGTTCCCTGTATCGTGTGACAGGTCAGGCAGGTGCCCTTGTCCAGGAATAGTTCCCGTCCTTGAGCGGCCAGGGCCTCATCGAAATCGTTGACTACGGGCTCGCGGGTAGGAAAAATATCAACCATCGCGGCAAACTTTACCGGGACCAGCGTGGAGGTCGGCGCCGGCGTCGGTTCGACTACGGTAGCCGCTGTACCACAGGCGGTGGCCAGGGCCATCACGAATACGATTAGGACCGGCGCGATAACCGATGCTCGATTCACCACTCCTCCTCCGGCAAGAGCCTTATGCCGGTTGTTATCTTTATCACAATCTAAGGGAACGCGTCAAGGAATTGCCGGTATCCACGGCCACCATTTGCGCAGTTTCCAGCCGATGAGAGGCTCCGACGGGGCCGGCAGTTAAAGCCCTCGCCGCGAGGTTGTGGCCCAAAGGATAGTCCCATCCCGGCGGGAAAAATCAATAGAGCCGGCAAGCGTGGACCGGAAGAGACTTCCTTTGATGACGTCTCCGTCAGAGAGGACTGGACCGAGGTGGTACCTACTGTTGATACTGGAGAAACACCGCCAGCGCGTTAACCTCGTCCTCGGTTAGGTGCCGGGTAAGGGCTTCGGTCATCAGGTCCCGGGGATATCCTTCTACCACATAGGCGCCCGGCCGGCGGATCGATTCGATGATTACTCTTCCGCTGTATAACCCGGAATCCTGGTCGCCGCCGTAACCCCGATCGAGGTTAGTTCCGGGCCTATACCAGCCTCGGAGACTCCTTGGATAGTGTGACAGGTAATACAAGCGCCCTGGCCCTGGAATATCTCCATTCCTCGCGCCACTTCAGGCGGCTCCGGATTCCGGGTGGGCAGAGGCGCACGGGTCACCATTGGGACGAAATTGACCGGAGGAATCGTGGATGTGGGCGCAGGAGTGGGACTAATCTCGGAGACCTGGGCCTCCCCACATGCGTTGGAGAGGGGTACGAGGAGTACGATTAGTCCGGCTAGTCCGGCTAGGAGAACCGATGCTCGATTCATCAATCCGCCTCTCGCAAGGGACTGAGGCCGTTTGTTATTTTTATCACAAAGTATAGATACCCGTCAAGGAACCGCTCGTTGGTAACAGGGCAAAGGCATTTGACTCAGAATAACCCCGTCGTTTCCGCGAAAGCGGAAATCCGTTGCCCGAATTCGACAGTTCCGTCAACTGAAAAGGCAATTCACAAATCCTGGACTCCGGGGAAGCACAGAGTGACGGTTGGACCGGCCTTAATGCGGTTGCCCTGGCTATGCGTATGTCAGGCTGTTCATCGGTTCGCGCTGAGTGGGCAGCCATCTCGGGAGACTAGTTGAATTGAAAGGGAGACGCCTTGGATATAGGTAAGTTTCCGGTGGAGCTACTAACCCGGGCGTTGGCGCGCAACAACATCACCGATCCAAGGGTGCTGTTGGGGCCAAAACTCGGGGAGGACGCCGCTGTCCTCGATATGGGGGAGAAATTGCTAGTGGCTACCAGCGACCCGGTGACTTTTGCCGCGGACCAAATCGGCTGGTATGCGGTGCAGGTCAACGCCAACGACCTGGCGTGCCGGGGGGCCACCCCGCTCTGGTTCCTCGCGACCCTTCTAGTTCCGGATAGCTTCTCCGAGACCGACGCCGAATCGGTGCTGGGCCAGATCATTGAAGCGTGCCGGACGTTGGGAATCTCCTTGATCGGAGGACACAGCGAGGTCACCTACGGCATCGACCGGCCTATCGTCATGGGGACCATGTTAGGAGAAGTGGAACGAGACCGGCTCATCATTACCGGCGGGGCGCAGGAAGGGGACAGCGTCGTGGTAACCAAGGGGATAGCCATCGAGGGCTCCGCGGTCCTGGCCCGGGAGCAAGCAGACGCCCTATTACGCGGGGGAGTCTCCCAGCAAGACATCGACACCGCCGCCGGCTGGATTATCGACCCTGGTATTAGCGTGGTCGCCGATGCCAGGGCCGCCTGCCAGGCCGTTAATGTACACTCCCTTCATGACGTCACCGAAGGCGGCCTGGTCACATCGTTGAGAGAGGTGGCTCAGGCTTCCGGTTTGGGCATCGCAATAGAGGAAGGCTCAATTCCTGTACTACCTGAGTGCACCGCGATATGCCAGGCATTAAATATAGATCCGTTGGGCCTGCTGGGTTCGGGGGCCTTGCTGGTGACGTTGCCACCCTCCGAGGTACCCGCACTGCAAAACGCGCTTGTCGAGTTGGGGACCGACGGTTGGGAGATCGGGATGATGATCGGTCCCGAAGAAGGAATGCAGATGATCGGCTACGATGGAGAAGTACCTCTGCCGGAGTTCCCCAGGGACGAACTGGCGCGGTACTTCGCGTCACTCGCGTAACCGCTAACGCATAGTACCCGACCTCTCCGTACACCATCAGACATGTGAACGTAAACAATTACAGGAAAGTGCAGGAGTGTACTACTCGCCTTGGTACACTTTTAGCGCCTGCTGAAGCTGCGGGATTGTGGTGTTAGCCCCGCTAATCGTAATAGATACATTTTTCCCCTTAAGGAGCTCTTTGCTCCTTAGAGCCCCGGCCAAGGCCGCCGCCCCTGCTCCTTCCGACAGGGTGTGAGCCTTCTCCACCAGCATCCCCATCGCGCCGCGTATTTCGTCGTCATTGACCAACACGAAGTCGTCCAGTAGCCTGCCCAATATCGCCTGGGGCAGATCGTAACCCGTTTTCGTAGCCAGCCCCTCGGCAAAGGTATCCACCGGCGATTCAACCGCGTGGCCCTGTTTCCAATACAGATAGGCTCCCTGGGCAGCCTCCGCCTGCACCGCTATAACCTGGATTCCGGGATCGACGCCTTTCGCCGCAATGCAGGTCCCGGAAGCAGTGCTTCCCCCTCCCAGCGGAACGATCATCACGTCTACTTCGGGCAGGTCCTCTATTACCTCCAGGGCCTGAGTGCCCACTCCGGAGATCAGCAGGGGCTCGTTGGCGGCGTGGACGTACCGCAACCCTTCCTCGGCGGCCAGGCGTTCGCAGTGGTCCCTGGCCTCGTCGAAGTTGCGGCCGTGGAAGACCAGCTCCGCCCCAAGGGACCTCATCATTGCCACCTTCAAAGGATTTGCGTCCTCCGGCAATGCAATTAGGGCCCTCGCCCCGAACTGCCGGCAAGCGCTGGCGATGGACTGGCCGTGGTTGCCGGTGGAGGCCGTGATCAGGCCCAGGCTGCGCTCCTCCGGGCTCATGTTCGCCAGCAGATTGATGCCGCCCCTGGCTTTGAACGCCCCCAAGGGAAGGTGTTCATCATGCTTCAAGTACACCTGTGCGTTCAGTACCTCGCTCAACCCAGGAGAAAACTGGAGCGGTGTACGGGGAAGATAGGGCGCGATGGTTTTCTTTGCTCTGTATACGTCTCGGAGTGTGGGTTCTTGCATGTAAGACCTCGTCAATTCAGTTCTCAGTCCAGATTAGGCGACGGGTAAATCGGGTGTCAACGCCAACCGTGCCGTCCCCACCTGCCGTAAGGTCCAGGGACCCCCTAGTCATCATCGATGGACTGTCGCCCGGCCTGTTGCTGGCAGGCGGCGCGGGATTGGGCGCGGATGGCCCGGATTCGCCGCCAGAGGAACCAACAGGCCGCCGCCCCGAATACCAAAAGGACTGGAAGGTCGAAAGGCCGCATCGCCGCCCGTAGCTGCTCCCAGTTCTCGCCCAGTAAGTAACCGCCGTAAGCCAACCCAAGACTCCAAGGGAATGAACCGGCAAATGTATACACGCTGAACTTCCAGAGGTCCATTCGAGCCAGCCCGGCGGGCACGCTGATGAAGGTGCGCACTACCGGCAGCAACCGGGCGAGGAATACCGCCCACTCGCCGTACTGGGAGAACCAGGCTTCGGCCCGCTCCACCTCTTCCTTGGTTATGAGTACATATTTACCGTATTTCAGAAGCAGCGGACGCCCGGCTTTCAAACTGATCCCGTACGCTATCCAGGAACCCAGCAGGTTGCCCAGCGCGCCGTAGAAACCCGCCAGTAATAGGTACCATGCCGACCGACCTTCCGCTTGGATGAGCAGCCACCCTGCAAGAGGCATAATCAGTTCGCTAGGAAAGGGAATAGCCGCGCTTTCCACTGCCATCATGACCACTACACCAGGCCAACCTATCGCCTGGTACACCATGGTCATGATATCCAAAAGGTAGTGTTCCAGGGTCAGCAGAAGGTGTTCCACGGCGTGCATGCGGAGGAGTGTAGCAGCGGGTTTACCAAGGGGTCAAAGACTATGAGCCCGCCTGAAAGCCTTGATTATCGTGTTCTAGACATTTCTTATACTTAGACAAGAAACTTTTAAGTTAAGTATTGACAGGCCGTTTACGACGTGCTATTGTGTCTTCACCTCGTTACACCGAGAGTCCACCGAAGTACACAGGAGGTACACCTTGGCTAGGAAAACCAAGCTGATGCAACGGGTGGAGGATGAGTTTCAGAGGCCATTGGAGCGTCTTTTGCCGGAAATGGTCAATGAACTGGGGCTGTCGGGGACCGCTGAGGAATTGAGAGTCAGCAAGGCAACACTGGGATATTGGCTTCTTAAGTTGGGTATAAATGTAAGGCGGGTGGCGTTGGCCCCGGGAGAAACTCTGGAGGTCAAGCGGATCAGCTAGGTCCGCTTGACTTCGTCGACGTCAGGAGATTACTCGTAATGGACCATACTTCGCAGTACTCAGGCCTGTCCAGACTCCTAGACCTGAACAATCAGGTCCACGACCTGGAGAAACAGATCCTTCGGGAGCCAGTCCCTCCAGCGGAAGCGGTGCGTGACGCCGGTGAGAATTCCCCTTCTCTCAGCCACATCGCATCCATGCAAGAAGAGATCGATCGCGGAGGCCGGGCTAGCCTGGTCACTTGCTGGCTCGGGCTGCCAGACTAACAATTTAACTTAGGAACCCTAGGGCCCGCCGCGCCGTTGCTCCACCTGGTGGTTCTGGTCTCGGACCATTCAGTACATGGACATGGGCAAACGTGCGGCGGGTTCTGCTTTTCTCGTGGCCTTTTCCTAAATTAACGAACAGTAGTTCGCTTAATAGAACTCACAGAAGACCGGGGCGCTGTAAGCCGATTTAAGGCCCCTATTTCCACCATCGCGTCCAGGGGGGAACCGGGTAGGACCCAATTCCCCCCAACTAATTCCCGGCACTTCTGCCCTTTTCGGACTTTCCCACACTGTCCGACGCCTTCTAGGGCTCTTGACAAAGACCCGTGCATCTCCAGGGCAAACCCCCTTGGATTGCAATGACCCCGTAATTCCCCCATCCCGGAAATCCCCGGTTTCCTGACAATCCCGCTTCCTAGTCCGGTCGCGGTTCCCCGGTCATTCCCGGTGCCCCGTCATTCCCACAAACTTAGGGAATCCACGGCCCAAATCGTACAGTGCTGTCTAGTGACATGGCGGTCCGGCAATTCCTGACCCCGCAGAAGTGCAACTTGCACCGGCCCTAATGCGATTCTCCTAGGCCTATCCTTGGAAAATGTCTTCCGGCAAAAACGCCGAGACTGTCACGTTGGGCAGGTCTACGATGTTGCTCACCTTAAGGTCCACCGCCACACTGCAGATGATATACGCTTGCTCACGGCTCCAGCCCCGCTCCTGTAGCAGGTCGATCATGTTGACCAAGGCGTTCCGGGCCGCCAGCGTCAGGTCTTCCCCTTCCTGCGTGCCGTCGTCCCGAATGGGAAAACCCATAGTGGCGATGAAATTCCGCGGCGCGGCCCACTCGGGCGGTAGAAAGTAGTCTGGGTGGGCGAAACGCGGCATACGAATGTTATGTCGAGCCGCCTCTCCCTCGTGTATATGGAACCGCACCACCGCCGTGGCTCCCATCTCGATGGCGGTGATGCAACATTCCGAGTCTCCCTGCGCGAAGTGCCCGTCGCCCGCCGAGTAAAGCGCGCCGTCGACGTTTACCGGGATCAACAGCCGCGATCCCTTGGTCAACTGCTTGGCGTCCACGTTGCCGCAGTTCTCCCGGGGCGGCAGCGTGCGCAGCCCCTGATTGGCCACCGGACCTCCCGCGGGCACCGCATCCTCCGGGTCCGGCGGCGCGGCTGTCCCACCACGGCTGACTAGGTCCGCCTCCCGCCGGGTCCACTCTTCTAGCTGGGACTGGGACGGGGCGATACCCGCCGTGCCCATGAACGAGCCGTTGGGAATCCGCACCCCCGGTAGCTGCGGTGAGGTCGCCCAGCCGTCGCTTATCTCCCAGTGGGCAAGGTAGGGTTCGGTGAAGATGTCGCGCAGGAAACCTGCCCCGGGGCGATTGCGAGTCCAGCCGCGTGGTTGAGGGATGATTTCGACGTATTCGATTTCAAGAAGGTCGCCGGGTTTCGCGCTCGTTATGTAAACCGGGCCAGTCAATGGGTGCGCCACCTTGGCGTCCAGGCCATCCAGGTCGTTGACCGTCATGTGGGGTTTGATTTGCTCGTCGGAGGCGTCACGCGTCTCCAGCAGCACATCCTCCCCCGGTTCCACCTCCACCACGGGAGAGATGTCCGGATGCCAGCGGTTATGACCCTTGCCAGGCTCCTCCTTGAGGCGCTTGCTACGGTCGATCTCGATGCTCTTCATACGTCGAAGGCCACTCCTTATAACGACCAGTTATCCGGGGCTTCCGGCGTGGGCATGGGCCGGATCATCACTTCTATCAGCGCGGCCTGGCCTGATTCGGTAGCCTGAATGCAACGCCGCAGCGCGGGGGTGATCTCGTTGGGGTCCTCGACTCGCTCCGAATAGGCGCCGAGGCCCTGGGCCACCATGCTGAAGTTGCCCCCCAATTCGGCCATCGCCGGCGGCGCGGCGTTGGGGCGCTCCATTGCCATGAGTCCCCCGCCCGTTCCACCGTTGTTCAGCAGGACCGTCAGGGTTGGCAGGCCCATCCTGACCGACGTTTCGACTTCCATTCCCACCATTCCGAACGATGCGTCGCCTATGACGTGGAACACGAGGTGGTCCTGACGGCCCAGTTTGGCTCCCACTGTCGCTCCCATCGACCAACCCATCGCCGCCATGCCGCCCATGCCGACATAGCTTCGAGGTTTGGTTGCCATCCAGAAGGGAGATAAATAGCCTCGGCTGCCTCCGGCATCGTGTATCGCTACCGTCCGGTCCAGGTCGACAATCTTCATCAAGTCCTGGACCACCCTGTAGCCGTTGGTCGGCGTAGAAGTATCGTTGAAGACCGATTCCCACTCCCCCAACCACTTGGCCTTAGCTTGTTGGATTTCGGCGACCACCTCTTCTTTGATACCCCCACGGCCTGGACCCAGCCTGTCCCGAACGGCTTCGATGAGACTCCCCAGGGCCAGTTTGGCATCCGCAAGCACCGGAACGTCCGCCGGGTAGATCTTGTTCAAGTCTTCCGGGTCCGCGTTGACGTGTATCAGCTTAACGCCGGGCGGAATGGGGCGGCCATCGGTGCCATTGGGCAACCTGAAGGAGTTCCCGACAGCCAGCACCGCATCGGCCTTGCGGTTGATGTGCAAGGCCTGGCCGGACGCGTACTTGCTGCGGGGGTAAACGCCGCCGCCCAGGGACAGAGGGTGGTTTTCGGGGAAAGCCCCTTTGCCCACTAGCGTGCTGGCCACCGGCATGGACAACATCTCGGCCAGTTCCCGGGCCTCGTCCCACGCTTCGGCAGCCAGGACGCCTCCCCCGACGTTCAAGATCGGATAGCTGGCGTTGACCAGTATGTCGGCCGCCCGATCAATGTCCGACGGGTCGGCCGCTGCCTTGCGGCCAGGACCCACCGGCTCATAGTGCAATACCTCGTCGGGCGCCTCCGAGGAGAGGACGTCCAGGGGCATTTCCAGCACCACCGGTCCTGGGGTGCCGGACCTAAGCGCCGTAAATGCCCGCCGCATGATGGCCGGTATGTCCTCGATCTTGGCAAACGTGCCCTTCCATTTGACGAAGTTGTCAAAAATGCTGGAAGGAGCCTCTTGCTGGATTTCCTTGCCCATGTTGGCAAGGGGGTGTTGCCCCATGAGAAGCAGCACCGGAATGTTGTCGGCGAACGCGCCGGCAATGCCCGTCAGGGTGTTGGTCGCTCCTGGACCGGTGCCGCAAAGGGCGACACCAACTTTCCCTGTGGCCCTGGCGTATCCGTCGGCAATCTCCACACCCTGCCGTTCGTGCCGGGCTGAGAACACTTTGATCGTCGCAGACTCGCGAAGCGCGGGCCACAGGGGTTGTTCACCACCACCGGCGAACCCCGTAATGTACTCTACGCCTTCCTTTTCCAGCGCATGGACTACCGCATCTCCACCACGCATTGTCCTACCTCCAGGCTTCAGACTGTGGGTAACCAGCAGTCGGCGTGCTGGTGGCTCGGATGATACGCTGGGCTCCGGGGCCGGTCAAGAAAGATTCTGGCTTCTACGACATTCGGAGGAAACTCAGCTAATATCGGTCTGTTGGTGGCGGCCAACGTAGCCAACCACGACAACCTTTAGGTCCCGGTCCCAGTCGAACGCTATGCGGATGGTGTACCGCGCGTCGCGGTTGGTTCCCTTGCCTATGTGCTCTTCCAACCAGTAGGTCTTACCCCGGTTCTTGGATGTGTAAGAGTTTCTGTAAGTGGTCAACGTCGACTGTCCTTGGCTGCTCTTATACCACCACCCGCAGGCTTTACGGACCGAGAGATCGAAGTCAGTTACAGTGACCTCACCGGTCCGGGACTCGTAGTATGTGGTGGCGAGCCACTGGAGGGCTTTCCAGACTTGCACCGGACGTTCGAACGGGTTGTCTTCCACCGACGATTCGGAGTTTAGCTGGAACAGCAATCGCCCGGCGAACCGCTGCTCCGCCAGGGCGATGGCCTTGCCGACGTCGTCCATGCCCAGCGCGTCTCCCTCGATATCGTCCTCGATCCCGCGTTGGGACTCATCGTAGGTGACGTAGGCTATGCGCCAACTCTCTTCCTGTTGTTGACTTTCGTACAGCTTCCCTTCGAGGCGTTTCACTTCCTGCTGCATGTGGTCATTTTGCTGTTGCAGGCCGTGGACCAACGACTGGACAGATTCGAAGTCCTCCCGGGGCACCCCGGTGGAGGCTGGAGGCGAGTCTATTGGAATCGGGATTTCCGTCGCCGGTTGCGCCGCGTCTCCGGGAGTTTCCGGTATGCCCCCCGCCGGGAGGTCTTGACTGTCTATACCAGGCGCGGCGACGGGCCCCGCGACCGGCGCGGCCCTTTGCGGGCTCATGGCCAGTTGAATACTCTCAACTGTTTCCAGAATCCTGGCCTGAAGATCAGCGCGTCTCTCGGCTCTGTCCCTCTCCTCAGTCACTACCGGCGCCGGCCAGTGAACATCCTGGTATTCGGTCAACAACGTCTCCAACGACGCGGCCATTTCATCCAACGCCCGGACACGGGACCCCGGCAGCAAGTTAGCCGCCGACCAGACGTCGCCGTCGCATTCGAAGAACTGCAGGAACTCTCCGAATCTATCCTTGATCGACGATAGTGAGACGTCGAGACTCAATGCGAGGCTGCGCTCCGCTTCGATCCCCTCCTTGATCTGGCTCGCCAGACGAATGAAGTCCGGCACCTCCAGGTCCCACTCCGGCGCGATCACTGGTAGTGTCCTCAAGTATTCCAGGGCTTCTGCCAGTGCCCGGCTGGACGGGCCACGGGCCAACGCCCCGGCATCTTGCAGCCCGTCCAGCGCATTCCCAGATACGCAACAGAGCATCAGTCCAATGTCGCTTCCGTCAAACTCTGGGTGCTGTCTGCCGAATTTGCCTTTCTCACGCAGCAACGTGGCGGATGACCACGTGCCCCTAAATCTGCATTCCGCCAGATCCAGATACTCTATGGAAATTCCGGCGCTCTCCAGGTGGGTCTCGGCCAGACTCTTTAACCTGTCGTGGGACCCCAGCCACAGGTCCAACACTCCCGAAGCCAGTTCGTTTGCACTTAGGGATGCATGGGAAATCGGCTGTTTGAGCAGAGCCGCTGGCGCCTTGCTGGCGTCCTGAAATCCCCGAACGCCCTTAACCTTGTCCCGGACCAAGGTCAAGAATTCGCCTCGGCGCTCTCCGCTCACGGTTTCCAGATGGGACAGGGCGCGGCCCACCACCTGTTCCCGGTAGTCCCGTTCCATTTCGCGGAACACGTTCACGACCGGCAACCCATGTTCGCCGCCAGCTCTATTAGCCATTAGTCCAGACACTCCACGATTGCTCTAAACCGACTTGACAATGATAAGTCAGGGACACTCTTGAATCCAGCACTCAGGGTCACCACACCCATGCCGTTTAGCGAAGGCTTGGACGTATCTCCTTGACCCAATTCGAACGCGCAGCGTATCATCCAATCAATGTTCCAGCCATCCATCGAGGTGGTCAAACACTCGGTAGCCAATAGGAGGCCCAATGCCAACCGCCGACGAATTGATCGTTCAAGCGCTCCTAGAAGCAGGCGTGGAATACGTCTTCGGGATTCCGGGCGGCGGCACTGGCCAAATCTACAACCTGCTTTATGACAAGTCGGACTCCATCACAACGGTCTTGGTGCGCCACGAGCAGGCCGCGGCCATCATGGCTGACGCCTACGGGCGCGCTACCGGTAAGCCCGCGGCGATTATGGGCCAGGGCCTCTTCATGGGCTCCAACGCCAGCTTCGGCATCATGGAGGCCATGCTTAGCAGTTCCCCCATGGTGGTAATCACCGACACCTCCGACGGTGGTGTTGCCTTCCACGCGGCCAACCAGTCCGGCGCGGGGGAATACGGCAGCATCGACCTGCCCACCATCTTCAAGTCAATGACCAAGTACACCACACTGGCCACGAGCCCCAAGGAAGCCGTCCTTGGGACGCAGCTTGCGATCAAGCACGCCACCAGCGGACGCCCTGGACCGACCTGCGTGGTCATGCGCAGCACGGCCATTGCCGGGGAAGTAGACGTTGAGTCTCCGCCATTTGTCCATAACACCGCAGGCTATTTGAACACCGCCAAACCCCAGAGCGCCCCACAGGATATCGACAAGGCCATCGAACTCCTTTCCCAGTCCCGCCGCCCCGTTCTGGTAGCCGGCAACGGCGTCCACCTCTCCAAGTCCCACGATCAACTAAGGGAATTGGCCGAGATGTGGGGGATGCCGGTGGCGACGAGCTACAAGGGAAAGAGTGCCATCGCCGAGACGCATCCGCTTTCCCTCGGCATGGTCGGGGTCTACGGTCAGGACGCGGCGAACCGCGTGGTCGGTGAAGCCGACACCGTCCTGGTTGTAGGAGCTAAACTCACTCCTCAGGACACGGTCAGGGAACGCCCCGACGTCTTCGACCCGCTGCGCCAGAAAATCATCCAGATAGATATCGACGACCGCAACGCGGGCTGGACCTTCCCCGTGGAATTGGGACTGATCGGCGATGCGCGCAGCATCCTGACCCAACTCGTCGACGCCTCCAGGGATGCGGCTCCTAATAGCGCGTCTTCCCGGCAGGACTGGACAGGCAGTCTTACCCAACGGAAACAAGACCTGGGGTTCTACGACGACCCTGAAATGCACCGGGACAGCTCCCCCGTTACCCCACAACGCCTCGTGGCGATCATGAACCAATGTATGCCGGCCAATACAGTCTTCGCACTGGACGCGGGCAACAACCGCACCTGGATGGCCCACCTCTATAAAGCCCCACAAGCCAACACCTTCTTCTGCCCTGGTGGGACTGCGGGCATGGGTTGGGGTCTGCCCGCGGCGGTAGGCCTCAAATTCGTTTACCGCGACCGTCCCGTGGCGTGCGTCACAGGGGACGGCGGCTATATGATGACGGTTAACGCGATCTCCACCGCCATGCAGTATGACTTGCCCATAATCTGCTTCGTGTTCAACGACGGCGCGCTAGGTATGGTGCGGCAGCACCAGCCCAACGGACGCTACATCGCTTCGGAGTTCGCGGTCACGGACAACGCCGCGGTTGCCAGGGGGTTCGGGGCGTTCGGAGTCCAGGTCAAGGATTCCCGCGAATTGCCAGACGCCATCAGAGACGCCCTTGCGTCCGGTCTACCTTCGGTGGTCGATGTCCTGATCGACCGTGGCCCCAGTCCCGACGACTGGCGCGCCGACGCCCGCAGGGCAGGCGAGACTTAAGCGTAGTAAAATTACGTTATGACTCTTCAAACTAAGAAACTGACCTACCAAGAATATCTCGCAAGCCCCGAGATCAAAGCCCGCTATGACATCATCGACGGGGAGATGGTGATGGCGCCCGCACCTAGCCTTAACCACCAAACCATTTCAAGACGTATCTTGTCGAGAATCGACAGGTTTGTAACCGAGCATGACCTGGGAGAGGTCTGGTTCGCGCCCCTGGACATAATCGTGCAAACGGACCCGCTTCGGACTCGTCAACCAGACCTGCTATTCGTTAGCAACGACAATCGGGGAATTCTAGGAGAGATCATCAACGGCGGACCCGATCTAGTAGTGGAGATCCTATCCCCGAGTAACAGGCGCAGAGACATCGAAAGCAAGCTAGCTGACTATGCTGGGTTAGCGGTTAGAGAGTCCTGGCTTGTCTCGCCGCAAGCCGAAACAGTGGAAGTCCTGAGCCTGGAGGGCAGTGAGTGGACTCGCCTGTATATTCGCGGCCAAGGGGACCAGGTTGAGTCACAAGTGCTCGCTGGTTTTCAAATGCCGGTGTCGGAGATTTTCGCTGGACGATGACCCCCGCGCTTGCGCCCACCCGAGTTCAGTCCCGCTACTGAAGCACGTTCCCCGATAGCTCAGTGATCCTGTCCACCCGCACCAAGACCGCCACCCCAAGCCTCTCCGGGTCCCGGTCCAGCTCGGCTTGCACCGTGCGTCCCATCACTTCCTCCCGCACCGGACCATCCTCGTAAACGGCGGCATCGCCGTGGAACCGCCACCGGACCCGCTTTTCCGAGTTACTGTAGTAAATCACCACGTGAGGGTTCTCGCCCACGTTGTCTAACGCGGAACGTTTCGCCCGTTCCCAATACGCCAGGGTCTCGGAGTCATAGACCATCACGCTGCCCTTGGGACTGATCTGCGGATACCCTTCCCCTGACACGGTGCCCACGACACAGGAGTAACCATCCGCTAGGGCGGTATCCAATAGCTCCTTCATCTCGTCCGTCAAACTAATCATCGGTCGTTGCTCCGGGACCTCTTTTTCTAAATTCTGATTTTCTGTCGGGTATCAAGCCCTGCACCTGGGGCGGGAGTCTACTCTACACACGTTGGAACACGGGTGGGGTTGGACGGGTATCGTAGCCGGTGATACTATAATCGCGGCTCTACCGATCCCGTTCGTACCCGCACTTCGATTCGCCCACCCGGACCGTGAGAACTTGCCATTGCCAGGATGCGGGCTGATTTTAGCCCAGAGCCCGCAGGTTGACAAGAAACGCCCGGGATGAGGCCAGTCAGGAGGTCATGGTGACCAAGGTACTGGAAATTGTAGACTTGCCAGGCTCCGGACAGGTGCAGCTAGCCTGGGCCAGCAATTCGGAACGGCAGACGGCCCCTCCCGTACCCCTCCAATCTCTCCTCGATGATGCTGCCCGAAATGAAATCGGCTGGTATTTTCAAAGCTTCTTGCAAGACCCCTTCGGACCGTCCAAGACAAGGGGTGAAACCGTCGAAGGCGGCCTGCGCAACCTCGGACGTCTGCTCTTCGAGGTGGTTTTTCGAGGAAATCCCGAGGCCGAAGCCGGATTCTCCCAGGCCCGCTCCGATGGCCTCGCCGAATACCAACTGTCCATAATTTCCCAACGGGCCGAGTTCCTAGACCTCCCGTGGGAACTGATGAACGAAGCAGAAGTCGGCTACGTGGCTCCCCTGTTGGCGTCGGTTGTCAGGCGGACGTCCGGAACGCCTCTGGACTTTATTTCAGTCGAGCTCTCCAACCAACAGTTTAACGTGCTTCAGGTATCTCCTATGCCCGGCCTGGAGAACCAACCATCGGCTGGGGCCGCTCAAGACGCTATTCCCCTGAATCCCGGCAACATGTCCAGGGAAGCCCTCAGAGTGCTGGAGTCTTTGGAAGTCGAGGTAGAGTTGGAACGTGCCCGGCCTGGAACCCTTGAGGCCTTGACCGGGCATCTAGCGGGTCGCAGGGGCCACTTCCACCTAGTGCACCTGGACGGAATTAATTGCGACGACTCCGGAGCGTTGCTATTCGAAGACGAGTCCGGCGCCGCCGACACCGTCGCTCCTTCCACATTAGCTGAGCTTTTCGCCCAAGCCGGCGTCCCAATCGTGTTGGTCAACGCCGGCGGCACGAACTCCCAGCTAAAGCCGGGGCAATGGACTTCTATCGCGACCCAATTGGCGGAGTCCGGGGTTCCCCAAGTCGTTCTCGTTCCCCAGGCGCTTCCGCCTGCGGGCCGTGAGCTATTCGTGGGCGGGCTCGTAAGGCAGTTGGTCCAGGGCAAGGACGCCGCCCAAGCTGTGGCAATCGCCCGCCAGACGCTCATGGACCAGCCCCAGCGTACATCCACCGCGGGGCCAATCATTTATTGGGACTGGATCGTTCCTACTGTATTCCAGTCCGCACAATGCGCCCTTCCGGCCATCGAGGCGGAACAGACCGACCCACTCACCCCACCCAACCTTCAACCCCAGGATACCCACGAAGACGCCATTCCCCAGGGTGGTCCCTACGGGCTGCTGGGCCGCGAGGCCGAGATGCGCCAGTTGGAGCGTCTGTTGCAGCACAACCCGGTGGTGCTCATGACCGGAAGCACCGGTGTCGGCAAGTCCGAGTTGGCATTGGGTCTGGCTCGATGGTCTCAGAATACCGGAGCCCGCCCGGGAGGGGTCTTCTACAGCTCCTTCGAGGTGGGGGCGGGCCTGGAAAGAGTGGTCCACGAAATAGGCACCACCGTTGTCGGCCTCCCCTTTGCCGACATGACAAAGCCCAACCAAAGAGAGTGGATTGTCGAATACCTGAGCGAACGGTCTTGCTTGCTGGTGTGGGACGGCGTCGAGAGCGTCGCCGGTTTCCCGGAGCAAGAGGCCAACGCCCTCTTGGACGCCTCAGAACGGACCGAACTGGCGTCCTTCGTGAGCGAGATTACTCAGACCGGATCGACTTCGGTACTCCTGGCCAGCCGGAAGTCTGCGGAGAGCTGGCTGACCACTCCATCCGCCAACTTCGCCCTCACCGGGCTCAGCCCTTATGACAGGTTAGAGTTCGCCTGGGAACTCCAAGACAAGCTGGGGCTCCACGAGGCCATCACCAGGGAACGGGCCGAGATTCACCTCGGACAAGACTACCTGAGACTATTGGAACTGATCGAGGGTCACCCCCTTGCTATTCGCATCGCCATCCCCGTATTGAAGGAAGTGCCAGCATCGGTTATGTTAACCGAGCTGAACGCCCGAATGGAACAGCTTACGGCCGCCTCGCTTGAAGACGGCCGCGATTCCTTCTTGACCGCGCTCATGGACTACTCCTTCTCTCGCATGTCCCACCGGAGCCGGGTCCACTTGCCCTTCTTCTCACTGTTCCAGAGGCGGGTCATGATGGATATCCTAACGCATATCACCCAGGAGCGGGCCTACCGGACCGCCATGGGTGAGGAATTGGGCTGGGGCGCTTGCCGCACCCTCCTCAGGTCGGCCAGGGAGGCCGGGTTCCTAGACCCAGTGACTCCCAGCGTATACCAGATCCATCCCGCCTTGCCCTGGTTCTATGGGAGAAAGCTGAGCGGCCAGGCGGGCGGGAACGCCATCCGACAGTTGGAACAGGAATTCGTGCGGGTCTATGCCGACACCGCGGACTACTTCATGGAAACCCTCTACGAAAACCAGGACGCCGGGGCGACTGCGGTATTGGCCGAAGAAGGCAATATCACCCAGGCCCTGGGACTAGCCCTTGAAGACAGTCAATGGGATAGCGTCCAGGTATTGGTCCAACCCTTGGCCCAGGTCTACAGGATGCAAAAGCGGTATCCCGAACTCCGGCGGCTGCGCCGGCAACTGTTGGAGGCCATAGCTCCCGAGGGCCGGGGATCCGGCGAAGCCGATTCCAAGGGCGCGATCGAGCTGTGGATGTATCTGTTGGGGACCGAGGCCAGTGAGGCTACGGAGACCCTGGACTTCGCACACGCTGACAGCCTGAACCGCCAGCTTCTCGAATACCTCTCCTCCACAGACGAAGGCGCTACCGACCCGCGCACCGCCTCCGTATACCACCAGATGGGCGTCGCGGAGCAACACCGCTGGAATCTAGACGGAGCGGAAGACCAGTTCCAACGCTCCCTGGCCATCATCGAAGGCGGCGAAGAGCAGGAGGCGATCGCCGACGACTACTTCTCCATCGGACAGATTCGACAATATCAACGCCGCTATACCGAGGCCAAGGAATGGTACCAGAAGGCCTTGGATATCCACCAGCGCCTCGGTGACGGCGAAGAGATGGTCAAGGACTACCGCGCCCTGGGCCTCGCGGCGCAGTACAAGTTCGAATATGAGGAGGCGGAAAGCTGGTACCAGCAGGCACGGGCAATCCTGGAGGAAAACCGGGACGAAGAAAACGTGGTGCTCGTCTTCCATGAGCTGGGCACCGTCTACCACGCCCGATATCTGTTCGAAGAAGCGGAGAGTTGGTACCAACAAGCCCTCCACCTCAGCGACCGCCTGGGAATGCACACCCAGATGGCCACTGAATTCCATCACCTGGGCTTGCTGTGCCAGGCCAGGGGCATGTTCTATGAAGATGCCGAAGAGTGGTTCGAGTTGGCATTGGACAAACGCGAAGGTCTCGGAGACCGCCGGGGAGCGGGCGATGAGTGCCGCCACCTAGGGCTGCTTTTACACGAACACAACCAGTACGATAAAGCCGAGCAATGGTACCGCAAAGCCCTGGAGGCCTTCGAGGATGTCGGGGACCTCAATCGCACAGCCAGGACCTACGGCCAGTTGGGTAAGCTGGCCGAAGACGGCGGTGACCTGCCCGGAGCTTTGGAGTGGGCGGCCAGGACCTACCAACTGGCCGTGGACCACAGCCTTCCCGTGTTGGTGCAGGTCAAGGCCCACCTGGGCGCCCTTCGCGACAAATATGGTGAGGCGGAATTCACTACCTGGTGGCACGGTTTTATGGGAAGCGAACCTCCCCCCGACCTCGACGTGAACGATTCGCCGCCGCTTTAGCGTAGTCAGGAACCCTTCTGCGTACCCCGCGCCGGGGTCAGGGCGGCCCTTGCCACTTACCAGGTTCCTCGTTAAATTAAGGCGCCCAGCGAGCCAGGCCTCTCTGAATGCGCTCGTGGCCACTGGTGTTTTGCCCTAGCCCTAGTCAGGACTCAGTCTGAACGCTACCATCGAAAGGAGCCACTGCGATGACAGTCGGGACTTCTATACCGCTACCCGCCTATACCCTCGATTCCGCCTACGTAGCACGCAAGGCCGAGGAATTGGGGTTCGAGTCCATCTGGTACGCCGAACACCCCGTCGTTCCGGTCACCAGCGCCAGCCCGTTCCCCTCCACAGGAGGCGAAATTCCCGAAAGCTACTCCCACTTCACCGATCCCTATATCGCCCTGGCCCGGGCCTCCGGTGTCACCTCCAAAATCAAACTCTGCACGGGAATCACCCTGATTCCAGAGCGCAACCCCTTGCTCCTCGCCAAGGAGATCTCCGCGCTGGACCGCTACAGCGACGGAAGATTCGTGCTGGGAATCGGCACGGGTTGGCTCAGAGAAGAGACTGAGATTATGGGCGGCGACTTTGACCACCGCTGGACCCAGACACGCGAGTCTTTGGAAGTCATGAAGGAGCTGTGGACCAAGGAAGAAGCCGAATACCACGGACGTTTCTTCGACTTCCCGCCCGTCAAGTCCTACCCCAAACCGGTCCAAAATCCCCACCCTCCCATTCTGATCGGAGGGATGGCCCGCAACGTCTTGCGCCGGGTCGTCGCCCATGCCGACGGATGGCTGCCTAACCGCGTCACTCCCGCGCAGGTCGAGGACAGCAGGGCCCAATTGGACGCAATGGCCGCCGAGGCCGGTCGGGACCCGGCGTCCCTGAATATCTCGGTGTACGGTCAGGAACCGGACCGCACCCTGGTCCAGTCACTTCTCGACGCTGGGGCTAACCGCGTCGTCGTTAGGCCCGCATTCTGCGACACTGAAGAGGCCATGGGCGAAGAATTGGAACGCATCGCCGAGGCTGTCATTCGCTAGACGGGAGATTTGGACATGGACGCAACGACTGAAATTCTCAGCTCCTATTCCTGCGGGCTGACCTACGAAGACCTGGGGCCGGAGGTAGTCCATCAGGTGAAGCGCACGGTGGTGGACACCCTGGGTTGCGCCGCGGGGGGATACCCCTCCGAACCTGGCGAAGTAGCCAGGAGGTTGGCCGGGTCAATCACCAGCAATTCCCCGGCCCGCATTCTCGGTACCCACCAATATTCCTCCCCAGACATGGCTGGGTTTGCCAACGGCGTGATGATCCGCTATTTGGACTGTAACGATTCCTACTTCTCTCCCGGTGGTGGACACCCCAGTGACATGATTGCCGCCGCCCTGGCCCTGGCCGGACCCACCGCTAGCGGCGGCAAGAGCGTGATTACCGCCATCGTCCTGGCATACGAAGTCTTCGGCAGGCTGAGCGACCAGGTCCTGACCACCGGCTTGGGCTGGGACCAGGGAATGTTCAGCATCATCGGAGCAACTTGCGCTGCGGGAAAAATCTTGGGATTGGCCCAGGAGCAGCTTGGCCAGGCAATTTCCCTCGCGGTCACCCCCAATCTTCCCCTGGGCGTGACCCGCACCGGCGAGCTGTCCATGTGGAAGGGCTGCGCCACGGCCAGCGCAACCAGGGCCGGAATCTTTGCCGCCCAATTGGCCGAGCTTGGAATGACCGGACCCGGGGAGCCCTTCGAAGGCCGGCGCGGTCTGTGGGAACAGGGTGTGGGCCAACCCGTCCACATCACTCCGTTCCCCAAGGCTGGCAACGGTGGGCAGGACGAGGAAGAGACTCGGTTTCGGATCATGAACACCACCTTCAAGTCCTACCCCTCGCAGATTCACACGCAGGCCCCCGCCGGGCTGGCCGTAGAGCTGCATCCCCAGGTCACCGTTGGAGAGATCGAGTCGGTGCGCGTCTTCTCCTATCACGGGGGCGTCAGCACGCCGGATACCGAACCGGAGAAGTGGAACCCAAAGACACGTGAAACCGCCGACCATAGCATCCCCTACCTGGTCGCGGCGGGCCTGCTGGACGGTGAGGTCACCGCGGCTACGTTCACCAGAGAAAAGTTGCAGGATTCGGACCTTCGCCGCCTCATGAGCAAGATGACTCTGGAAGAAGACCCGGAGTTCAGCGCGAGGTACCCGGAAGAGTACAACTGCCGGATAGAGGTTACCCGTACTTCGGGGGCAACGGTCTCCGCGTCGACTCGCAATCCCAAGGGTCACCGGCTGAACCCTATGACTGACTCGGAAGTCGAAACCAAGTTCCGGGGCCTCACCAAGGGTATCCTGAACGGCGAGAAAGCGGACCGGGTGCTGGAATTGGCCTGGGCGCTGGACCGGCAACCAGACATCGAGGAACTGTTCGACAGCCTCGTAATTTAGCGTTCCAATCCGCCGAAGTACTGGCCTGCGGCTGAACCCAGAGTCTTTCAGTAGCCTCCATATCCCCTCACCCTGAGCGCAGCGAGGTGAAGCCGTAGGCGTAACGGAGCCTAGTCGAAGGGCCGTACCAAGTGAAGCATGTCCTTCGACTCCGTCCTCGTCTCTTGATAAACAAGGATGAGCCGGGTTGGCCGCTTTATCCCTAAACCAAAGCCAACGTGAAACCCGCATTTGCGTCGGCTAGAATCAGGGAGGCATAGCGTCGGGACTGGGAGCAGACTGAGTGGGGATGGTGATGGGTATGAGGGGGATAAGGCCGGACTTGGAGGGGTGGCAGTTGGACTTGGCTAGTGTGCGCAGCAGGATGTACCTGGCGCCGACACCCCGGGAGAGAGAACGGTGGCACGCACTGTGGCTCCTGTGCCGGGGCCTGACCGCCTCGGGCACCGCCCAGGCACTGGGCCGGGATGCTCACACCATCGGCAGATGGGCCGCCGCCTTCGGCGAGGGAGGGCCCGCAGCCTTGATATTCGAGCAGACCGGGGGTTCCCCCCCGCACTTGGCGAGACGCAACAGGCGGAGTTGACGGGGGCAGTGCGGGAGTTGCCCGAGATGTCGGGCATAGAAATGGCCAACTGGAACTGGAAAGTGGTGCGGCAGTTTGTCTCGAAGCGTTTCGGCATTGGCCTGAGCCGCAGCACTTGCCTGAACTATCTGCACCGCTTGGGGTTTGTCCTGAAGCGTCCCAAGAAGCGTCTGGTCAAGGCAGATGAGCAGAAGCGGGAGGCCTTCGTGGCGGAGTACGCCACCCTGTCGGACGAGGCGTGGCGTACGGGAGCGAAGATATTCATAGCCGACGAGGCCCATTTCCGGGCCGATGCCGAACTGAGAGGCAAATGGGTGCTAAAGGGAGAGCCGGCCTTGGTGGACTCGACCAGCCCGAGCTATGGCGAAAAGGCCAGCTACTACTCGGCAGTGTGCCTGGAGACCGGTGAGGCGGAGTGGATGGACCTGGAGGGGAACAGCAACTCCGGAACCTCGGCTGCCTTCCTGGAGCGGTTGCGGCAGAGGCACTCCGGGCCGCTCAACGTGATTTGGGACAACGCGCCGGCGCACCGCGGCGAGGCGGTGCGTGAGTATCTGCGGACGCCGGGCTTGGGGCTGCGGCTGATGAACCCCCGTTTTCACGAGGGCAGGCTCTGCCGGGCTACAGCCCGGACGGAGGCGCCGATGAGGCCATCTGGGGCTGGGCGAGAGAGGAAGCCACCGGAAACCTGTGCTTGGGAACCAAGGCCCTGGTAAAGGAGAGGGTCGGGAATTTCCTCTGCGGGCTGTCCATCCGGAAAGACGAGGTCAAGGGCCGCTGCCGCACCGTCCTGCAATCAAAGGCCGAAGGATTTCTGCGAGAATCCCAGCCCAATCACCGATGTATTGTAAATGCACATCCCACCTTGGCTTTGGTTTAGCTTCAAAGATTTCGGACTACTGGACCTCGTGATGAAACTTGTAGTCCCCACCGCAATTCCCGCCTTTGAGGAACGAAGGTGGGCTGGAAGTTTTGGAAACGTATACAACTCATGTGGAGGTGAACATAAACATCCAGAAAGCAGTGTTAGTGGTGTTGGTCGGAGTAGCTACCGGAGCACTGGCGTTCGGGGTTGCGTGTGGCAGCAGCGACGAGCCCCCTGACCAGGATTCACGGAGCCAAGATGACCGCAGAGCCGAGCGAAGCGAACAGCCCACCAAATCGATCTCTGACGGTTCCCCTTCCTCCCAAGCCTCTTCCGGGAGCGGTTCTAGCGTCGATCCCACTGTGAGTTCGACTAACCCGTTCGAGGCTACCGTAGCAATCCCAGCGGTAGCAACCCCAGCGGTAGCAACCCCAGCGGTAGCAACCCCAACCCTAGAAATAGTCCCAATTCTTGCTACGACCCCAACCCCAACTCCAGTTCTAACCCCTAACCTTGTTCCAACCGCAATCCCTACTCCAGTTACAGTTCCAACCGCAATCCCCTTTTCTGGGCCGCCCTTGCATCGGGCAGTGTTTGAAGGCAATCCAGAAAAGGTTGAGAAATGGCTAACCTTGGGTGAGGACGTCAATGCCATGGACAACAACGGCAAGACACCCCTGTATGTAGCAGTAGAGCAAGACAATCCGGACATAGCAGGGCTGTTGTTGACCTGGGAAGCGCACCTCGCCGCGCCTGAAGGGTGGGATCTTCTCCATGTGGCATCGGCAACGGGCAGTGCAGAAATGGTTGAGTTACTGCTGGATCGGGGCGCAGACATAGAGGCCTATGGCTACGAATACTGGAAGCCCCTTTATGAGGCATTAGAGCAGAACTACCCAAAGGTTGAGGAGCAGATGGGGAAGGGAATCGTGCGTATAGAGCGTATTAAATCCACAGTCACTCCGGGCGGGCGGTCTTCGTCTTTGCCCCCACGAGGTGAGGCTGCCCCTTCTGGCTGGAGGGCCCTTCATGTGGCGGTGGCAGCAGGCAATATAGAAGTGACGGAGTTGCTGCTGAACCGAGGTGCGGACATCGAGGCTAGGAATACGGTAATATGGGCCCCATTGCATATTGCAGTGGCGGCGGAAGACGGTATGGACCTGGCAGAGCTGCTGTTAGACTGGGACGCAGACATAGAGGCTAAGACCGGCTACCGCGGATCTAAAGGAACACCCCTACATATAGCCACGGAGCAGAACAAGCCTGAGATTGCCACGATGCTGCTGGACCGCGGCGCAGATGCCAAAGCCCAGGACATCCATGGGAATACAGTGTGTCAGGTGGCCCGGAATCTCAACCGGTTCACTCTTACTCGGCTTCTCGGCCGCCTTTGCCGCCCCTAAACTAAAGCCAAGGTGGGATGTGCATTTGCGATACATCGGGGATCAGGCTGCGGGTGTTGCAGCGGTACGTCAACTGGTGGGGAGACTCAGCTACAGGAGCGAAAGCAAACGGAATCAGACAGAGTCCAAGCGGCTGGTCCGCGAATGCATCCTTCGAACCCTCGCTGAGGGAGGAGCAAAAGCCATATATGGCATCCAAGTCCCGAATTATTCTAACCTGGGCCGATGAGGGCTGGCTCGCCGGGTAGCCTCGCAACCACCCGGTTCTAGAGGGCCAAGACTCTGGCTTCCACGGTGGAGGGCCGAGCATGGCCGTCCGATGCGCCGGTTGTCCAAGATGCTGTATGGGTGTTTGTCTCCGCGGATTCTGATGCTCAACCTGGTTTCATCCTTGTTGATGGGTCGGGGGCTGGATGTCCCAACCAGGGCTTCCGCCCCACGGCGTGGCCGAAGTGAAAGCAGCCCACCGCGCCGGGGTGGCGGCTCCACCTCTCCACCTGCTCCCGCCACCGGGCAAAGTCCCCGGGGGAGCTTCCCGTCCTCGCCATGAACTCCGGGGACAACCCCCATTCCAGAAGGGACCTGGACAGGAACTCGACTTCCTCCGGCCTGGTGAAGGAGTCGGCGCCGAAGCCCGTTTCCACGTCCTCCAGCCCGGCGTTCCGGAGGAAGGTCGTCAGGTGGCGCCCCATCCAGGGGTCGCCGCCCTCCTGCCGGACCACCTCTCCCAGCATATCCCACATCCCCTGGTTGTCCTCCCTTGCCGGGGAGATGAAGGACGTTGGCACGTCCATGTCGCGGCTGCTGAGGATGCCTCCCGGCTTCAGCACCCGCACGATCTCCGCCAGCTGCTCCCGGATGCGGGGCGAGTGCATCAGGAAGGCGGGGCAGTGAACGACGTCTTGGGAGTTGTCGGGAAAGGGCAAGTCCAGGGACTCCCCGGGGACGAAGGAGGCGTTCTCGACGCCCTCCCACCTGGCGTTGGCCCGGGCGGTCCCGGCCTGCTCCCCGTCCCGGTCCAGCCCGGTGGCCTTCCCAGGGTACACGGCCCGGGCCAGCCCCAGCGTGATGTGGCCGGGGCCGCAGCCCAGGTCCAGGAGGTGGGCCGCGTTGCGGGCGGCGTTCCTTCTCCCCAGCAGCTCCATGAACAGGTCCGAGTAGCCCATGTCGTAGGTCGTCCCGCCCGGCGCGGCCGCGGGGAAGCCGGGTTCGGACCCGGCCGAGTTGTCGGTTTCCATTGTCTGTTGCATTCTCTCTTTCCTCGTCATAATTTCTTTTCCGGCGTCCGGGTTCTTGGCTTTCGGGTTCTTGGCGTCCGGGTTCTTGGCCCGCGGCTACGTGGACATGAAGCCCCGTTCCTTGAGGCTGACGAACCGGTCCCCCGCGATCACCACGTGGTCCAGCAGGTCGATGCCCAGGAGCTTGCCCGCCCGGACCAGTTCCCGGGTGATGCTCACGTCCTCGGGGCTGGGCGTCGGATCTCCGGAGGGGTGATTGTGGGCGATGATGATGCTGGGGGCGGACTCGATTACCGCGTGCCGGAAGACCTCGGCGGGCCGCACAATCGAGCTTTTCACGTTGCCCTGGTTTGCGACCCTCTGGGCTACGACGTTGTTCCTGATGTCCAGCAGCAGCACCCTCATTTGCTCCTGGGCCAGCGTGGACATCTCCGGTCCCAGCAGGTCGTGAACGTCCTGGGGGGAGTGGATCGCCGGCATGCCGGCGGGGCGCTCGGGCTGGAAGGCCACCTCGTAGCGGGCCGCCAGTTCCCCCAGCAGGTCCAGGTTGCGGCGCAGCGCCTCCAGCAACGCTTTTCTCTCCGGCCCCTCCTTCCTCCCGGTTTGCTCTCCCTGCGTCATGGTCACGCCTCCCGGACCGTCCCGGCGGCGTTCTTCAGGTGGGGCAGCGCCGGGGCATAGCGCGGGAAGCGGACCGCGGCCTTGAGGGCGGACTCCCGCTCCCTTTCGCCGCCGATGCCCAGGAGCGTCCTGGCGATGGTATGGGAATCCCGTCCCAGCGCCCCGGCCACCGCCGATGCGCTCCAGCCCTGGACCAAGAGCCAGAGGGCGTGCCACTGTTCCCGCTCCCGGGGTGTCGGCGCTCGATACATCCGCGTCCGCAGGTCACCCGCATCTAATTGCCATCGATCTAGGAACCGCCTAATCTCCTTCACACCCATCACCAACCCCAATCTTCACCCCACAGATTAACCCACCTCCCATCCACGTTTAGCTTTATGCGCGTTTCACCTTGGTGTCAGTTTAGTTGACCTAATAACTGAGAGACGCACCGGCTGACCATGCATTTAATGATAATTACTATGATATAATTATCGCCACGGGTCAGGCGTCCTTAGGAACGCGCCGACATGCGACCGGTACTGGGCTTACCTAATGAGATCAACGCGTAAGGCGCTGCACATACCCCGATTTGGGCAACCGTGCATCCATGATGAAATGAGCAACGTAGTATCAATAGCCTGCTCTTGCGCCGCCAGCAAAGTGTGACAGTGTGATCGACTACGAGGAACTTGACGATCACCACCTCATCGATCGAGTGGCTTCGGCGGAAAAGGACGCTTTGGAGACCCTGTATTCCAGGTACTCGTCCTCAGTCTTTTCCCTCGCGATGTTTATGCTCAAACAAGAAGCGTTGGCTGAAGAAGTCACCCAGGACATCTTCCTGAATATCTGGACCAAGGCGTCCAGCTATAAGGCGGACAGGGGTGAGCCCCGCGCATGGATCATGAGCGTCGCCCATCACCGGATCGTCGACGTTATCCGTTCCAGGAGGCGCACCCAAAACATCACCGACCCTGGAGCTTATGAAAAGCTGGAGCTGCTACCTTCATCACACATTTCGACCGAGGATGAAGTTGAGCGCAGAATCGAACGAGACTACATCCGCAAGGCGTTGGACACGCTGCCGCCAGAGCAGAAGCAGGTGATCTTGCTCGCCTACTTCCAGGGCTATTCCCAATCTGAGATGGCCAAAATTCTGGATCAGCCTCTAGGCACGGTCAAGACCCGAGTAAGACTTGCAATGAAGAAGCTGCGAACTGTGCTAGAAGGCGATGTCAATAATGGACCCATATAGATTATCGCACCCCGAAGAACTACTCGAGGCCTACTCTCTCGGTATTCTGGAAAAGGAGGAGGCCTCAGACGTAGAGTCCCACATGGCGGTTTGCTCTCGATGCAGATCGTCGGTGGGACGATTGCAGTCTGTGGCGGCATCACTGGCTGAATCCTTAGACCAGCAGGCGCCGCCACCTTCAGTCGGCGTCCGGCTGATGGACGCAATACCCGACATCGCTCGCGCGGTCTACTTGCGAGAAGACAAACGAAAACGCTCCCCCCGTGTGTTCCCCCTCAAGAGGGTATTGGTGCCCCTGGCAGCAATACTGGTCCTAGGGCTCTTTTCCGCAAACCTGGTCGCGACCCTGCTGCTAGACGGGCAAGTGGAAGAGCTACAGGCACACAATACATCCCTGAATCGACTCGAAAAGCTCGCCGCCGACGAAGCCCAAGTTTTCCAGTCTCTTAACGAGCTAAGAGAATTCGCCAGCTATTGGCTGATCGACACTCCGAGCTTGCCACTGGTCCTGGAACCTCCCGGCAGAAAGGGAAGATCCGAGGGCCTGCTTCTGGTCGCGGAGGACGGACGCAAGGCTTTGCTTATGGTGGCCGGCATGAGAAGGTTGCCCGAGCCCTTGAGCTATCAGGTGATGCTCAAACGCCAGGGCCAGCAGCCCCTTTGGGTAGGCCAGCTCAAAGTCGACGCCACGGGCCGCGGAAACGTGGCCCTTCATATTCCGGACGAACCTATATTTGCTTTTGACAAGGTGATGCTGACCGCCGACGCCGACGCGGTTAGGGGAATCGCAGAAGACGGAATGGTCCTGGAAGGCCAGATCATCGCCCGCAACCTCAGTAAGTAGTCCGGCCCACACGCACCTGCTATACTCACCGCAACTAGCTGTGTGGGGTGGTGTGTTGACCACTGCGAGTTCGGCCGGACCTTCTACTCACACCTGTGACCTCTGCGGCAGCCAGATGGTCGAACAGAATTGTAAGATCCGCTGCCTTAATTGCGGGTATACACGCGACTGCTCCGATCCCTGATTCTGAGACCCTGATGCCAGTCTCCGTGTTGGTGCTATTCGATCCCAAGGGAAGGGCCATAGAGGCTCTGGCCCAAGCTGCGGCTGATGGCGCGGCGGGCTCCGGTCACGCTACCTCTCTCGTCAAGCCTATCACAGACGCGGCCAGGGACGACCTACTTGCGGCAGACGCTCTCATCCTCGGTTCACCTAATTGGAGCGGCGTCTCAGGCTCGATGAAGCTGTGGCTGGACGACCAGGGGGACTTGTGGGAAGAGGGCCTGTTGGCCGGGAAACCCGCGGCGGTATTCACCACCGGACAGGGCCGTCACTCCGGGCTTGAGATGACCCTCCTTCAACTGATCCATTGGATTCTAGCGTGTGGGATGGTCGTGGTGAGCATTCCCTGGTCGGAGCGGATGCGCACCTCCGGCTCCTACTACGGCGCGACTTCCGCGGGTGGAGTAACCCAAGACGACCTGGCACAGGCCCGGTCCCTGGGCGTCCGCGTTGCCGAAATCGCCGCCAAGCTATCGCCGCCCTGACTAATCCCCGGGACCAAGCCCGAAATCCGGGAATGCTATGTCAGATCAGCCAGGTGATGGACGCTTTCAGCATCATAGTTGTCTTCGGAATATGGCCACCAGTCCGGGTAATCCCTCAGTTGCAAATGCCTGAAGAACTGTGGATGGACTCCCACCGCTAACCGCATCGCCTCTAACACCGGCTCTCTGATGGAAAAGTGGGCCATCTCAGAGGTCCGCAACTTGAACAAATGGTAGCACTCACGCAAATTCATCCTGGAAAGCGCCCGGCGGTTGTGGGCATGGGTTACCAGGTATTGCGCGGCCACCGGAGAGATTTCGTGGACTCTCCAGAAAACTTCCTCGGCTTTTGATATCGCCTCGTCGAACTCCCCAGCCAATCCCGCATCGGCCACCAGAGAGGGCACTTGGTACCCATGGGCTACTGAAAGAAGCTGGGGCAGATACGACTGCATCCGGTGACGCTTGAATTCCCGGTATGCCCCGTAGTCCATCATGTATTCAAATGTGTAATCCACCAATTCAAACTCTCGGGGCGGCGGATCGTGGGGTCCGAGCCCCTGCAAACACTCGTCTATGGTCTTCTGGCGGCCATCGCCTCCCAGGTCCTGGACTCTCCGCCACACCTCTTCGTAATGCATGTGGCCTCCGCCGTATAAAATAGCTGCCACCAACTTCTCCTCCGCCACCGGGTCCCAGTGGAGCAGGCGGACTTGGGGCGGCGCGCATCCCCTGGGAGAATCGTCATAGCTACCCACTCCTTCGACACCGCTCCGGTACGCCAACTCTTCACGACGTTTAGGCGCTGACGCCAGATACTCGTTGTGATTGGCATACTTGATCAAGGTGGGGGTGATCCGCCGGGCCTGCTCCCTCACTTCGTTCCCTAGCTCTACCTCTTCTTCCAGCCTTCCCGACAGGAGCTTGGAGATGGCGTGTTCGAGGGTACGGGCGTTGGCCGTAACCCCGACGTTGGTTAGGGTCGCCGCCGGCAGGATGGCGCGGCAATGGTCAGTCGCGATACGCCGCAGCCTGAGAGTGTAAGCCCCGTCACGTTCCCGCTGCCTCTGAGGGTGGACTTCCCGCAGGTGCGTCATGCACCCTTCAATCAACGTCCCATATTCCGCGAACAACGCTTCGCAGGCGTCGATGTATCCTTGCCGCAGGTCCGCGTGTTTCTCAAGCTCGGAAGGGACGTGATAATGGTCCCGGTCCATTACCTGGTACCGGGAAGACTTCTCGGTGTATGACGCGAGCCGGTTGTCCTCCAGAGTATCGCACGCCAACCGGGAGACATTCTCCACGGCCAGATGCACAACGGCATGCTCGGCAACCGAAGCGTGACCATAGCCCAGGACCCAGCGCTCGTGGAAGTCGGCGGCCTTCTCTTGGCTGACCTGCTGGGCGATCTCGTCGAACGGTTCGGGCCGCCGCGAGGTCATGGCAAACGCGACCGCGATCTGTTCCTCGGTCAAATCGTGCCCGTCCAGCGGGTAGACCCGCCGGGCGTGCCGCGCCCCCATCGGAACTCCGTGCTCAGGGCTGGGACGTGTCATGGAATTTAGTAGACTCCAGCCCGCCGGTTGCCGAGATCCTATACCAACTCGCCGAAGCCGTTGGGCGTCTGGACCTCGATCAATTGGGTCCGGTCGGACGCAACGGCCTGTTCCAGGGCCCGGCTGAGCTGTTCCACCGTTGAGACCTTCGTGCCTTCGAACCCGTAGCTCTCGAACAACTTGACGAAATCCGGGTTCACCAGGTCAGTTCCGAGGAAGCGGCTGTTGTAGTTGTTGGCCTGATACCCCTTGAGGACTCCCCAGGCGTTGTCGTTGAACATCAGTATGATGGGGTTGATGCCGTATTGGGCGGCCGTCGCCAGCTCCTGGAAATTGTACTGGAACCCGCCGTCGCCCGTGACGCACACTACAGGCTGTCTGGGCTTGCCCACCTTGGCCCCCATGCCCGCAGGGAAAGCAAACCCGATCCCGGCCCAACCGTGAGGGTACATGAAAGTCCTCGGCTGGTAGATCGGCAAGCATCGGACGGCCCTGCTGGTCGGAACAGTGGCGTCTAGGGAGAATATGGTGTCCTTGGGCGTGACGGCCCGGATCGCTTCAAAAGTCCGGGTCTCGTTGCCCCACTTCTCCTGCAAGTTTTCGTAGACCTGGTCCCGCATCGAGTCTATCTCCTTGCGGTAAGAGTCTCCCTTGTAAACATCCCGGCCACCGATGCCCTCCAACAACTGCCGGGCCACGGCTCGGGAGCTCGCGGCGATGGGAATTTCGGTAGCGTAGTTCTTGCCGATGGACTCGCCGTCGAGCAGGACATGCACCACCGTGGGAGGCAACTTTAGCCCGACTCCCACGGTACTACGCAGCGGAAGAATCGATCCCAACACCAGCACCACGTCGCAGGTGCTTATCCATTCCTGCAGAGGGTTCTCTCCCCAGATGCGCTGGCCCAGAATTTGACCCAGGGAGAGAGGGTGATCCTCGGGAATCGCGCCCTTGGCCCCGTCTCCGGTAACTATCGGAGCGCCCAGGGTCTCGGCCAGCCGGACGATCTCTTCAGCGCCGCCGAGAGACTGCACCTCTTCACCCACGAAGATCACGGGCCGCTTCGCCTTGAGGAGCGCGGCCAACGCCCGCTCGACCATCACCGGGTCTCCTTGGGGAATCTCCGGCTCCCGGCGAGATAGGACCTCCACCTCGGCCTGCTTGCCGAGAAGATCGGTCGGCAATTCCAACTCAATCGGGCGTGGCCTGCGGGCCTGGAACCGCTGGAAGGCTTCCACCATGTGGTCCGGAATGGACTCGATCTGGTCGATGAACGCGTTCCAATCCGTTACCGCCTTGAACATCCCCAGTTGGTCCTTGGTCTCGTGGGTCGATAGTTTGCCGCTGTTGACGTATTCCTGCTCCACGTTCGTGGTCAGTTCCAAGACAGGAGAACTGGAGTAGTACGCCTCCCCCAATGCCCCCATCGAGTCGGCGGCTCCCGGTCCGGTGCTTGTTAGCAACACACCGGGCTTGCCTGTCGCGCGGGCATAACCGTCGGCCATGAACCCGGCCCCCAACTCCTGGCGGCAGCCGATGACCCGCAGGTTGTCCTGGTCATCGAAGAGAACGTCGAACAGGTCCAACGTGTGTATGGAGATGATCCCGAATATCGTGTCCACGTCGTGGACCTTCAGCGATTCCGTAATGGCCCGTGCGCCGCTCATCTTGGGCAAAGCATGTCCTCCCACACTGGAATACGAAAAGTGAACAATTTCGCGGCCCCGTCACCCGCGCCCAGCGGAGCCATCGTCGTGCCGGCCGATCATTGGTCACAACAGGAGACTGACCGGACTCTCCAACAGTCCCTTGATCTCCATCAGGAACTGGGCGGCCTCCGCCCCGTCCGCCACACGGTGGTCCACCGAAAGGGTCGCCTGCATGGTCTGGGCAACCGCCAACTGGCCGTCGCGCACTACCGGTTGCTCGGAAACCTTCCCCACCGCCAGCACCGCCGCGTGGGGCGGGTATATGATTGCCGCGAAGCTGTCCACGTCAAACATCCCAAGGTTGCTGATGCTGAACGTGGTGCCGCTGTATTCTTCGTTCCTGAGCGTCCCTTGATGCGCCCGCGCAATCAGATCGCTACTGGCCGAGGCGATCTCTACCAGACTCCTGTTCCCGCAATCCCCAATTCCGGGCACAATCAACCCCGCTTCCAGGGCAATGGCAATGCCAATGTTCAGACTGGAGTTCATTTGAAGGTGGTCGCCCCGGAAGAAAGCGTTGAACTTGGGGTGCCGCTGCAAGGCTATCGCGCTCGCCTTGACGATCAAGTCGTTGACGCTGATGCGTGTCTCGGAAGAGGCCACATCGTTGACCTCTCGCCGCAAGGCCATGGCCCTGCTCATGGCTACAGTGGCAGTCAGGTAGAAGTGGGGTGCATCGCGCTTACTATCGCTGGTAACCCGGGCAATGACCTGCCGCATGCGGGATAGCTCGGCGCGTTCTCTCTCAGCTTCGACTTGCGCCGGGACCGCCTCGGCCTCGGGAGTTGGAGGCTGATAGTTGAGAACGTCCTGTTCGACTATCCTGCCTTCCGGCCCTGTTCCAGTGACCGAAGCCAGTTCGATTCCTCGCTCCCTGGCCAACCTGCGGGCGATGGGTGAGGCCCGTTCTACCCTCCCCGCGCCATCAACGGCGGCCAAAGGCGCGGCCCCGTCGACGGCCGTGGGCTCCTGGTAGTCCAATACGTCCTGTTCAACTATCCTGCCCCCAGGCCCAGTGCCGGCGATGCGGGATAATTCGACCCCACGCTCCCGCGCGAGCCGCCTGGCGATGGGGGATGCCCGGACTTCTCCGTCACCCGCCGCGGCGGGTGACGGGGGCTCCGGCGCAGGCTGGGTCTGGACCGTTGGCGCAGAGGCGGCGGGAGCAGAGTTGCTGCTACCCTGGATGTGATCCGGAAGTTGTTCGTCTCGGCCCCCAATAACCGCAATCAGCTCACCTACGGGAACCACCACTCCGGTGTCGACGACTATGCGGCGCAGGACGCCCGACACGTAGGCCTCAAACTCGACCGTCGCCTTGTCAGTCTCGATCTCGGCCAGCACATCTCCCCTGGCAACCTCGTCGCCCTCGCTTTTGCGCCATCGCACCACGGTGCCTTGTTGCATGTCGTAGCCCATCTGGGGCATGACTATGGACGTTGCCAAGAGTGGCCTCCTGAGCGTTGCACTTCGGGACCGATGATGTGAACAGCCGACATCACACCGGCCTGGTGCGCCGTTAGATAGTAATGCACGAGACCCCGGGGGGCAAGCCGGTTACGGTTCCGTGGCCAAAAGATAAGTGGCGGCACACAGGCCGCCACTCGCAAAGCGCGTGCTGATGCCCCGGACCCGTTATATCATCCGGTCGATAATCCGCTTGGCCTGGTCGTCGCTGATACCCAATTCGCGGAAAGCCAGGGGTCCGCCTTCCCGGAGCACCGGTTCGCTGCCGTCCAGCGTATAGGCCTCCTTCTGGAAAAACAGTCCGGTGTAAATGGTGTCTCCCCACGCCATCGCCTTCTCGCAGGCCGTCTGCCAATCAGCGGGGTCGTGTTCCTCGTCCTCCAGCTTCTTGACCCTCTCCTTGAAGAAGTCGTGCCCATTGTCGTTGTTGAACGTGACGCAGGGGCTGAACACGTCCACCAGGGCAAATCCCTTGTGTTGAATCGCCGCCTTGAGGATCATGGTCAAGTGCCTCACGTCACCGCTGTAACCGCGGGCGACAAAGGTCGCGCCGTTCATGATGGCGGAGGTGATGGGGTTGATGGGCGCCTCCACGCTGCCGAAGGGAGTGCTCTTGGTTTTCATCCCCAGCGAGCTGGTGGGAGATATCTGGCCCGTGGTCAATCCATATATCTGATTGTTCATCACCACATAGGTCAGATCGATGTTGCGCCGGGCCGTGTGGGTGAAGTGATTGCCTCCAATGCCGTAGCCGTCCCCGTCGCCGCCCGTGACGATGACATTCAGTTCGTGGTTACCCAGCTTGGCCCCTGTGGCTACCGCCAAGGCCCGGCCATGCAGCGTGTGCATTCCATAGGCATTGAAGTAACCTGGCAGGTTGGAGGAGCACCCAATGCCGCTCACCGTAAGGATCTCATGGGGATGCAGCCCCAGCTCGGCGCAAGTTCGTTGGATGCTGTTCAGGACCCCGAAGTCGCCGCAACCCGGACACCAGTCCGGATCGACCTGACCCTTGAAGTCCCTCGCCGTTAGTTGGACTACGGGCTTGCCACCTGTGGTCGACAGGGTTGTAGCCATCCTCTCACCTCTCTAAGCCACGACCTCTTGGTAAGGCACGTAACGTTCAGTCTTGCCGCCCAGCAACTCCAGGACACCATTTACTATATGATGGGGCATGAAGGGCTCTCCATCGTACTTGCGGATATGCCCATCCACGCTGATTCCGGTCTCGCTTCGCATGTAGCGGTAGAACTGGCCGGAGTAGTTATTCTCTACTACGAACTTCTTGCGGGATTTGGACAGAATCTCGGTCACGGCGTCGCCATGGAACGGCAGGATCCATTTGATGGGTAGTTGATTGGCCGTCACTCCCTGGAGCTTAAGCAGGTCGATCGCCTCTTTGATCGTGCCGTAAGTGGAGCCCCAGCCGATCAGGGTGACCTCGGCGTCCTCTGGGCCTTCCAGCTCAGGAGGCGCAATGTCCGAGACCACGCCCTGGAACTTCCGGGCCCGCTTTTCAACCATACTGCGCCGTTTGTGAGGGTTGGTGAACTCGTCGCTGATTAGCGTGGAGTCTTCGTCGTGCTCGTCGGTGGCCACTACGTGGACGTATCCTTCCAGGCCTGGGAGGGCCCGGGGAGACACTCCGGACTCCGTATCCTTGTACCGCTTGTAGCCATTGGCTGCCGCGTGTTCGGTTATCAGGTCGCCCCGGTCAATCACAGGCTGCAAATTGATCTTGTCAGGGTCTACACTGAACCTGCCTTCCCCGATCAGAAGATCAGTGATCACGACCCCAGGGCATTGGGCCTTATCGCACAGGTTGAACAGCTCCGGGACGGTGTTGAATGCGTCCAAGGCGTTTATTGGAGCGACAATAAACCGTTCGAAGTCTCCCTGGCTGGCCCCGAGAACCTGCCAGAGGTCCCCTTGTTCCGTCTTGGTCGGCACTCCCGTCGACGGCCCTGCCCGCTGCACGTCGATGAACACGGCGGGGATCTCCATCATCCCGGCGCTGCCCAGGGCCTCGCTCATCAGAGCGAATCCGCCCCCGGAAGTCGCGCACATGGCCCGGCAACCTACGTGGGCCGCCCCGATGACCATGTTCGCCACACCGATCTCATCTTCCACCTGGCGCACCATAATCCCCAGGTTCCTGGCGTTCTGGGCCATCCAGTGGAGGACTCCCGTGGACGGACTCATGGGGTAGGCGGCGTAGAATTTGACCCCGGCGGCAGCCCCGCCCATGGCAACCGCGTCGTTCCCAGACCAGACCGCCAGGGGCTTCTCTCCGGTGCCCAGCGGATGGGAAAAGGGATCGCAATTGGCCATGGCGTGGTCATAACCAGCCCTGGCAACGCGGACGTTCTCGTCAACCACAGCTTGACCCTGACGCCCAAATCGCAGGCTCATACTCTCTTCCAGGGTGGCGAAGTCCTCGCCTAGCAGCGCGATCACCGCTCCGGTGGCCACCGTGTTTTGGACTAGCCTGTTCCGGCTCTGGGTCAGTTCCGCAATGGGCAGGGGGCACAACTGGACCCCGTCCCCGGGTTCACCGGCGGTCACGTTGTCACCGTTGTAAAGAACGCGGGTGTCCGCCCCCATTAGGCCGAGGTGTCGGTCCATCGTGTCCTGGTTCAGGCAAAGGAGCAAGTCCAGCCTGTCCCCGTGGCTGTTGACTTCCTCGTCGCTGACCCGGACCGTCAAGAAGATGTGGCCGCCGCGAATTATGGACTGGTAAGCGTTGTAGGTGTAAAGGTGGAGTCCGCGCCGCACGAATATCCGGGCCAAGATGTCACCCGGCGTCGCAATGCCCTGTCCGGCCTCTCCCCCTATTGCCAGCGCGAAATCGTAGCTTCCCAACGCCATAGCATCGCTCCTCGCCTCAAATCGCCGGACTCAATCCACCGGCTTTCTGATCACAGCCGCCCCGTATCCCGGCTGGTCACGGACCTCAAATCTGCGGCCCGGTACGAATATTACCGCCAGTATAATGCTACCGGGGCTCGGTTCACAAGTTGCTTTCCCCTTTCGACACGGTTCCCGCGAATCGTTACGTCTTCGTAACAAATCGTGACAAGTTCCAATCAAACGGGAGCTACATGTGGATGGCCCGTCCCTGGGCGCTGAGGGCGGCCTCCTTCAACATCTCGGAAAGTGACGGGTGGGGATGGACCGCCCATCCCAGTTCAAGGGTTGTACCCTCCAACATCCTGATCATCGAGAGTTCCCCTAAAAGCTCGGTCACTTCCGGCCCTATCATGTGCGCGCCCAATAGCTCGCCGTACCGGGAATCCACGACCAGCTTGACGATGCCTTCGGTCTCACCCATTGCCAAAGCCTTCCCGTTGGCCTGGACGTCGAAGCTTCCAATGTTCACGTCGTAACCCTGGTCGCGCGCTTGGCTTTCAGTCAACCCGAAGCTGGCTATCTGGGGGTTGCAGTAGGTGGCCCGCGGCATCCAGGTATAGTCCAGGGCCTGAGTCTCCATTCCCGCGATGTGCTCCACCGCCGTCACCGCCTGCGCTGATGCCACGTGCGCCAGTGCTAGCTTTCCCGTTATGTCACCTACAGCGAAGACCCCTGGAACGTTGGTCGCCATTGCGTCGTCGACCGTAATGTAGCCGCGGTCGGTTGCCACCCCTAACTCATCCAACCCAAGGTCTTCGCTGTTCGGCTGGACTCCTATGGCCACCAGCACCTTGTCAACGCTCAGGGAATGGCTCGATCCTTCTTTGTCCACGGTTAAGGTGACGCCCTGCGTCGTGACCTCCGCGCCCGTGACGCCAGAACCGGTCATCACGTTCACGCCATGCCCGGCGAAGCTCCGCTCCAGTATCCTGCTTATCTCCTCATCTTCCCCCGGCACGAGCCGTGGCAGCAATTCAACAATCGTGACCTCGACGCCGTACATCCGGTAGAGGTATGCGAACTCTACGCCAATCGCTCCCCCACCAACAATTGCCACGGACCCTGGAAGGTCGTCCAGAACAATAGACTCCCTGCTCGTAATGATCCTGTCGCCATCCACCGGCAGTGGGGGAATGGTCCTCGGGCGCGCGCCCGTCGCCAAGATGACGTTCTTGGCTCGTAGAGTCCGTCCGTCCGGACCAACCTCGACCTGACCAGGGCCAACCATCCGGCCGGCGCCAGCAATATGCTCCACGTTGTTCTTGCGAAGCAGGTATGCAACGCCGCGCGTATTGCGGTTGACCACTCTCCGGCTACGCTGAATGGCAACCGAGTAATCCGCCTGGAGATTGTCGAAGCTAAAGCCGAATTCCTCGGCCCGGTGGAGGTAGGAGAGAATCTCCGCGTTCTTGAGGAGGGACTTGCTGGGGATACAGCCCCAATTTAGGCAAACGCCGCCCAGGGCTTCCTTCTCTACAATTGCGGTATTGAGCCCAAGTTGCCCCGCCCGAATGGCCGCGACGTAACCGCCCGGCCCGGCCCCGATCACCACCAAGTCGTAAACTGGGTCCATCTACCTCTGTAGCCCCGTAGGCCCACTCCCGTCGTTACCCTTCAACCCCTGGACCCGGACGCGATCAAAGTCGCTGGAAAATAACATTATACAAGCCGGTATCAAGCCTAACAAGGCGAACGCGAGCCGGGTCAGGGTCTTCCAGTTGCCGCCCGGTTCCCTCACCTCGGGCGCCGCGAAGTTAAGCCGCAGGTGTTACGGAGTGGAGCCGAAGAGCCTCCCCAATGAAACATGTCCTTCGACTCCCCTTCGGTTCGCTCAGGAGGAGTGGGATTGCCTCCTCCATCGGCTATCAACCGCGAAGACTGAAAGACCCTGACAACATTCCTCCCGTTCTTGGTTCGCCCTCGGCAATTCTGTTATCATTGAATCCTGATAGCGAATACTGGCTGCGGGGATAGTCATGAAAGTCGGACCGTTCGGTATAACAGAACTTCTCATAATCTTAGTGGTGATCTTGCTCTTATTCGGGGCCAAGCGGCTTCCGGAAATCGGCTCCTCCTTGGGCAAAGGGATGCGCACATTTAAGACCGCCATCACCGGAGAGGACGAAAATCCTCCCAAAGAAGGCCAGGGCGTAGCCAGCGGCGCCGACGACGACCGCCCCACCTAGAACCCCGCAGACACCCGCACTCGGACCACACAGGGCCAGCGACGATGCTGGCCCTTACTTTCTTCAACCCCCTCCCTGAACCCGGCATACCGGACCGGTACCTCTCGTTAAGGAGACTCAACTTGGCACTGCCTCGAACCTTCGCCAACCTGGTACTCCAGGTCCCGTTGCTGGCGCTGGTGATAACAGCCGCCCCGGGATGCGTCAACTCTGGACAGAAGACTGCTCCAGCTCCAAACACTTCGCCACAAGCCGACGTCCCGGCTTACACGCCGACCAACAGTTCAGCCCTCGTTGGGGCTTCGACCCCACGGCCCGGTTCTTCGCGCGCATCCGCCGCTGCGCCGGGTCAGATAGCCACTCCCCAGTCAGAAGCCATTTCGGCGAGAGAGGTGCTGGAGGCAACCATCGCCGCCATGAAAGCAGTCCACTCCGGTCATTTCGACCTGGAGATCACGACTAAGTTCGAATCAGATGGGACTCGGGACCACCGGACTCTCGCGGCCGGGGATTTCCAGGCGCCGGACCGCGTCAGACTTACCATGGCTCTCATTCACCCGGGCAGGGGATTTGAGAGTGATGTGATCATAAACGGTATAGACACCTTCATAGGCGTCTCTTCGCTCAATCTGTGGGAAGCCATCCCTCATTCGCCGGCGCCTTTCGGGCACATCTTCGAGTTCGTTGGATTTAATGCTGAGTTTGAGCCCGATGTTGTCGAAGGATTTACGCTGTATGCCCAAGAGTACCTGGAAGGTCGGCAAGTCTACTACATCAAGGGACCCATCCCCTTGGACATCCTTCCGGAGCTGGTCGGCAGCCTTCCTGTGGAGCAAGCCCACAGCGAAGTAGAATTCTGGATCGGGGTTGATGACTTCCTGGTCAGGAAGTCCCGAATCTTCGCCAAGTTGCCGCTACCCGATAAGGCGGACTCCGCACGGGCATACCATCTGAGCTCCCGGATTGTCCTGACCCTATCGGACTACGGAAAACCGGTCGACATTCGATCCCCGAACGTCCAGACCAGCCTGAGGCACGGGGCCGACGACCACGGCGATTCTTCGGAGATTGCCAGCAGCTTGACGTCTGGCGACACACTCGTAGGCACATTGGACAACCGCGACGACCTCGACTATTTCACTTTTGGTGCTAAAGTAGGCCGTCCCTACGAGATCGCGGCGACTCTCGATACCCTCACCGAAATGTCTGTCGCGCTATATGGACCCAACAGTTACGAGATCAACCGGAGCGAGGTCCACGAAGGGTCCTCGGAGGCCCGGATTGTCTGGGTAGCGCCCACATCCGGCCCTCACTACATTCGGGTGACCAGCCACGGCCACAAAACTGGCCGCTACACCTTGTCCATCAAGCAGCCAACTGGCAAATTCACCCCCGGAAAGACCTCCGTACACCCCAACACCTCCTCCGGGCCCGGCACACCGGCCTCGGAAGAGGTGTCAACCTCGGATACCGTCGTGGTGTCCGCATCCTTAGAAAAAGCAACGATAAACGTGTCCCAGTCGACGCCGCCCTTTTACTTCCTCGAAATCGTGTCCTCGCTCCCAACCAATTGCCACGCCTTCAATGGGTTCGACGTCGATCGGTCGGGGAACGAGATCATAGTCGCGATGACCAACCGGGCTCCCCGCAAGTGGGGCCCAGGGTGCCGGTTCGTCCGGTCCTTCATGACCCACTCCTTGGCATTGGGGGACGACTTCAATCCCCAAGACACCTACACCGTCCGAGTGATTGCGTTGCCGGCTCCTGGGTTGAGAAGTCGAGGCCCGAATATACCCGGACGCGTACGGAAAGACGTCGGAGAAGACCATATCACGATGACCTTCGTCGCCCAGTCCGCGCCCGGCTATCCAAAACAGATCTCACCAGACACCGTCGCCCTGCTCTCCTACGCTCGGAAGATGCCGGACGTCAAGACCGATGAGGCCCGGCCTCCCCAGCACTTCCTGATCGTTCAATCAGCCGTCCTCGGGTGCGGCGAACACGACCGGGCCGAGATCGAGCGCAAAGGCGATGACATATCAGCACTCATTTGGAATCGGCGGGCTGTGACCGGGGTCTGTTCGAGTCCCGGCATCTCCTACGGGGTCTATCGAGTGCCGTTGGGAAACGATTTCGAGCCGGAAGTCCCTTACACGGTAAGGGTGAATCCGACCCATGATACTCCTTCCCAAGATTTTCTTGGGTGGGTAGGCTACGGCAAAACCCCGGGATATGACACCGTCCTAGTGCCCACGCAAATCGAGCAGATGGCCTTCAGCTCCGGTGCCGCGGGTCGGCAACACCTCGACCTGGTTTTACGTGTCCCCAACTCCTGCTCCGAGTTGGCGGGTGCTAAAATCGAGCGCGACGGGACTTTCGTCGATGTTGCGGTGACGGACAGAATACCGGTAAATGCGGGGGATAAGTGCTACCCTCTCCATGACAAAAGGGAGTCATTCTCCTTGCTACTCGGAACGGACTTCGACCCCGGCGTCACCTACACGGTTCGCGTCAACGATTTCTGGACCAAGAAAGGGGAATCCCCTCCACCCGGCACCGTACACCTGGACTTCGTAGCCAAATGATGGGGACTTACCCGTGACCATCGTAGCGCCCGTACCACTCTCCTACTCCGGAGGCGAAAAAGGCGTCAAGGCCGCCGTCCCCCTCTGGTCCCGCCTCGCAAACCGGGCTAGCTGCACACCCAGTTCGTACAACACCAACAGCGGGATGGCCACCAGCGCCTGGTTCAGCGGGTCAAACGTTGGCGTGATGATTGCGGCCAGGATGAACGCCACCACCACCCAGTACCGGCGGAACCGGCCCAGCATCCGGGGCGTCACGATCCCCAGGGAGGCCATGAGATACATCACCAACGGCGTTTCGAAAGCCAGCCCCATCCAGAACAGGAGCCGCACCATAACGTTGACGATATTGCTGATGCGTATGTAGGGGTCTGCTATACCTTCCCCGAAAGTGAGCAGAAATCTGAGCGCCGGCGGAGCGAGCACGAAATAGGCAAACGCAACACCACATAGAAACGCGAACATGGCAGCGGGTAAAAAGACCAGGAGATAGCGTCTTTCCCTGGGTGTCAGTCCCGGAGCCACGAACATGATGACCTGGTACAGAATCACCGGAAACGCCAGGATGAACCCCGCCAGCATCGACACTTTTACGGCGGTGGTCAACAGCTCGGTCACATTGAAGTAGATCAGGCCGCCCGGTTGGCCCTCCAGGATCACGGTCGCTGGGCGCCCCAGGACATCGATGATCTGGCGGAAGAAAGTAAATGAAACCGCGCTTCCCGCCAACAAGGCCAATACCGACCACAGCAGCCGCCGCCTTAACTCCGTAAGGTGTTGGAGGAAGCTCAGCTCCCGGTTGTTCATTCCCGGTCTCTACCAGCCGCCCCTGCCCCGCCTTCATCCGCTTTAGTGGGCGGTGGGGCTTGGGGCTGCTCCCGCTGGGTTGGCGCGTCGAGGTCAATCGCCGAGTTCATATCCGCAATCGACCTCCGAAATTCCCTTAGCATCCGCCCCGTGGTCTTCGCCATGTCCAGGGAGCGGGCCGGGCCCAAAACGAGCAGCGCGACCACGAAGATCACGCCAAGCTCCATCATCCCCATGCCCATAAAGTTCACGGTGTTCTTTCCCCCTGGAATGGGCAGTGAGGCCCACACTCTGGCGGTACGTCATCGGATTTCGGGCCGGTCATCTTCCAACCAAGTTCGGCCAACATCTCAACCAGCCGGCACAGGGGCAGGCCGACGATGTTGGTGTAGCAACCCTCCCACGACTCAGCGGGCTGAAATTCCTTGTCCTGCACCGCATACGCGCCCGCTTTGTCCATGGGCGTCCCCGATGCTATGGACTCCTCCATCTCCTGGTCCGAGAAATCCCTCAGCGCGATATCGCTGGCAATGCTATCGGTTAACTGGCGTCCTGATTCCGCGTCGATTACCGTAATCCCTGTAAATACGTGGTGCCGGGTGCCGCGAAGCTGCCGGAGCATCCGCCGGGCATCGCTCTCGTCAACGGGCTTGCCCAACGCCTCGCCTTCATGCACCACCATGCTGTCGGCGCCAATGACGAAACCCTCCGGTTCAACCTGCGCCACCGCCTCTGCCTTGATGCGGGACAACCGGCGCACCAGCGCGCCGGGACTCTCCCCCGGTATTGGCTCTTCCAGCACGTTGGCGGGAGAAACCTGGAATTCTAGCCCCATCCCAGACAGCAGTTCCCTCCGCCTGGGAGACGCCGAAGCCAATACGATCTTCCTTTCCTGCCTCCGTCTGCGCAGGAAAGCCACGCACTCGATGTGATGCGTCTGGGGAAACATGTCCAGCGGCGCGACCGACTCCACCGAGTACGCCGTCTCGCACAATAACTTCAGGTCCCTGGCCAACGACCCTGGATCACAGGAGACGTAAGCGATCCTGGATGGACCCAGCTCCGCAAGGCTTTCCAATGTCCGGGGATGGCAACCGGCCCGGGGCGGGTCCAAAATGGCCGCGGTAAGCGTCTCCCGCAGGCCAGGGAGGACATCCTCCGTCTTCCCTGTCACCAGTTCGATGTTTTCCAGGTCCTTGGCGTTTTCCCTGGCGTCCACCATCGCCGCGGCGGACTCCTCCACCGCGATCACTCTTTTGACAAAGGGAGACAGCAGGATGGCGAAGGTTCCTACTCCGGTATAGGCATCCAGCAGCACATCCTCCTGGGTCAGATCCAAGATGTCCCTCACCATCCCGGCCAACCGGGCCGTCTGCTCGATGTTCACCTGGAAGAACGATGGCGACGCCACCCGGAACTCGTGGCCCGCTACGGACTCCTGATAGGTCTTCTGCCCTGTCGGAAACGTGATATCGGGGTTGAGCAATGTGGGCTGGATTAGCACGTCGCCAGTTTCCATCCCGGCCCGGACGGACAATTGGGTTGTTTCAGAGCACTTGTCTTGAAGCCCTGCCAATGTCTCGTTCACCCCGTCATGCATCAACATGCAGCGGTCGATGCGTACGAACCTGCGGGTCTCCTTGTGAACGAATCCGAGCGCGCCGCCGGGCCCAATGGTAAACCGGGCGTGGTTGCGGTAGCCAAACTCCCTCGGCGAAGGCGCCACCGGAGCCACCTCGACGCCGGACGGGCCTCCCACCCGCTCCAGGGCGTCTTTAACGTGTTCGCGCTTGACCTCCAACTGCATCCGGTAACTCAGGTGTTGCCATTGGCACCCGGTGCAGTCGCCGTAGTACGGGCAAGGCGGCGTCACCCGCGCAGCAGAGGGTTCAACCACTTCTACAACTCTGGCGGCGGCATATTTTCGCCGGACGCTGACCACTTCGGCGACCACCTTTTCTCCAGGAATCCCGCCCAGAACGAAGATACTCTGGCCCTCGAATTCGGCCAAGGCTTCGCCCAAACGTCCCCAGGAATCGGGCGTCAGCGTGAGATGCTGACCTCTGGCTACTTTGGTCTGAGTCAAGCGTCTTTCCTTACCGGTATTTCATTTAATAATAGACGGATAAGGGTCGCTAGTCGACAATTCGGAAAGAGCGTGCCGCGCCCCGGCTGACACCGGTCAGGTTGACCTCAATACGACGGCAAGATACACTGATCTCGAAGCCAACCGCTTCTCGTCGAATAACGGCGCGTTACAATATTCAAGACCTTGATGACCCTGGAGGCTTAAAATGGCGGAACCGAAAGAGATGACCGAATCCAACTGGGACTCGGATGTACTGCAGTCCGACCTGCCAGTTTTGGTGGATTTTTGGGCCGAATGGTGTGGCCCTTGCAAGATGATCGCCCCTTCGGTCCATGACATGGCAGTCGAATACGACGGCCAACTGACCGTGGGCAAGCTCGATGTGGACAGCGCCCCCGAAATCGCCATGAAATACGGCGTGCGCAGCATCCCCGCCTTGATCTTCTTCAAGGACGGACAGCCAGTGGACCAGATTGTTGGAGCGGTTCCCAAGGGAGCGCTCAAGCGCAAGATCGATTCCGTCCTCGGCGTCTAACCACTCGTCCAAATATCAGTAGATACCAGGGAGTGGAAGGGGCCCGGTGGCCCCTGCGGACTTCAACTCCGTCGTGCCTCGTGATGAGCGGGGTAGGTGGGTTCGACTCCCTCGCACTCCCGCCATGATATTGCTACTCAAGACCTGACGAAAGGGGGCTCTGGGACGGGTCCGCCCGAACATCCCGGGCCCTTTTTCTTGGCCTACTCGTTTACTTCCATGTACGCGGCCGTCGAAATGGGCAACCGTTGGTGCGAAAAAGTCCAGATGCGGACTGACCGCAACCACACTTCAGGGAGAGAGGGACCACTTGGTTATTCTGATTAGTTTTGATATAGACGGAACATTAGAGATCGGGGATCCGCCAGGGGTCCTTTCCATGGAAATGGTGCGGCGCGCCCACGAGAGGGGTATGCTGGTCGGCAGTTGCTCCGACCGCACTATGAGCGGGCAACAAGCCATCTGGGATAGCCATAACATTCCCGTGGACTTCGTCGTCTCCAAGCACATGCTCCCCTCGGTGAAGGAGAAGTTCGCAGCCGACGTCTACTACCACATCGGCGACCGGGAAGACTTGGACAAGAAATACGCCCTGGATGCAGGCTTCGAGTTTCTATGGCCGGACGAGGCCTTGGAAGAGCCCTGGTACCAGTTGGACGGCGGCTCCGAATAGAGCCGCCCAGCCTCCCGCCCTCGCAAGGGAAGTCTGAATCGAGTCGTTACCGCAGCCCCACCAACTCCACCTCAAACCTGAGCGTGGCTCCCGGTGGGATCACCCCGCCTGCTCCCCTGTCGCCATAGGCCAGTTGGGGCGGAATCACCAATTCCCGTTTACCGCCCACGTTCATCGACGCCACGCCCTCGTCCCAACCCTGAATCACCATCCCCGCCCCGATCCTGAACTCCAGGGGAGTCCCCCGGTCCAGCGAGCTATCAAACTTGGTCCCATCCATCAGCCAGCCGGTGTAATGGACTGAAGCCGTCGCCCCGTTGCTGGCAGCCTCCCCGGTCCCTACCTCGATTTCCCTATATTGCAGTCCCGAATCCGTTGTCGTCAGTTCCGTCATCTTATCTCCCGAGCCCGAATCCGTTGTAGTTAGTTCCGTCGTCTTGTCTCCCGAGCCCGAACAAGCAATCGCAAAAAATAGCGCCAACCCCAAGAAGAAACTCCACCTCATCAACCTTACCCCCGCGCGTATTGGCTTGAAGATTCTAGCACAATCAACGGGGAGCAGCCCGGCCTTGATGGACAAGCCTCTCCCCGCGACGTACTATTCCCGCGTGTAAATTAACCCGCCTAAACACCCGGAGGTGAAATCCCATGGTTCGAGTACATTATGTGGAACGGGAAGAACTCGACGCCGAAGGCCAGGACATCTACGACACTATCCGAAGGGACAGGAACACCGACGAGGTGGGCCTCCAGTTCAAGGCCCTTCTCAATAATCCCAAAGCCGCCGGACACCTGACCTCCATGGGCGCGTCGTTGCGCTTCCAAAGCACAGTGCCCGACAACCTGAAAGAGCTGGCCATAATCCTGACCGCCCGGGAATGGAACAGCGACATCGAATGGACCGGACACGCCGTAGCCGCCGCCCGGGCTGGCGTCAGCGACACCTCGATCGAGAGTATCCGCACCTACAAAACGGACTCTCTAACCGCAGAAGAAGCCGCCGTCGCCAAGTTCGTACACGAAATGATCCGGGACAAGGCCGTTTCGGACCAGACCTATGGGTCCGTCCGGTCGGTCCTGGGTGACCGCGGCGCAGTGGACTTGACCCTAACCGTGTCCTATTACAGCGCCCTGGCCTTGGCCCAAATAGCCCTGGAGCTTGAGATGGGCGAGGGAAGAGTCTCCACCCTCTAGCCTTGGCCGCTCTTTTCGTATGCGTCGGCGGCCCGGAGCACGGTGGCGTCGTCTCCGGTCTTGCCGACCAGCATCATACCTATGGGAAGGCCGTTGGACGACCCGCAGGGCACGGTGATCGCCGGATGACCCGTCACGTCGAAGGGGCAAGTGTTGGCGATCATCTCCAACGCCCTAGCCGTGTATTCCTCTCGGCTGCAGTCCGGCGCTGGGATTTCCGTCGCCTTCATCGGCAGCGTGGGCATCACCAGCAGGTCGAACCGGCTCAACGCGTCATCGTATGCGGCCTTCAGCGTCCTGGCCAGGTTTTGCGCCTTGGCGTAGTAATGGCCGTGGTAATTGTCCTGCATGTACTGCCCCAGCAACACCACCAACTTGGTCGTCTCCGATAGGTCGTTCGCCCGGCTCTGCCAACCACGGGCAAACACGTCGAGCAGGCTGGTCGTGTAGTGACCCTTCCAGTTCGTGCCCATGCTGTTACCCGCAACCATTAGCATGGTCGCCCCTTCTACTGCAATGGCGTTCCACACGTGATAGCCGTCGTGGTGCCAGGGAATGGATACAGTTTCCACCTGCGCACCCAACCCCTCGAATGACTGGGCGGCGGCGCTCACGGCGGCGTCCACGTCCTGCTCAGATGATCCTTCGTGTCCGAACCCCTCCCGGAGGATTCCCAGCCTCATCCCCCGCACGTCTCCGGTTAGAGCCTGGCTATATGATTCTCCAGCTAGCCCCCCCGACTGCCTGGGATCCAGTCCGTCGGGACCCGCAATGGCTTCCAGGATGAGCGCAACGTCCGCCGTGGAACGCGCCATTGGCCCGGTATGGTCCAGAGTCAGTTCTATGGGGAATACGCCGGTGTATGGCGCCAGTCCATAGGTCGGTTTCAGACCTACGATTCCGCACCAACTCGCCGGAATCCGGATCGACCCTCCCTGGTCTCCACCGATGGCCATGTCCACCGCGCCCGAAGCCACCAACGCCGCGCTCCCGCTGGAAGACCCTCCCGCGCTGCGGAGTGGGTTAGCTGGGTTCCGCACTGGTCCCGTGTCCGAGGTGTGGCTGCCGCCGGAGAAGCACAGGCTCTCGCAGACCGCCTTCCCCAGGATGTGGCCGCCGGCCTCCAGGATTCGCGTGACGATCGTAGCGTCGATCTCGGGAGTGTAACCCTCTAACACACTCGTCCCGTTCATCATGGGGATTCCGGCCACGCAAACGTTATCCTTGATGGCGACCGTCTTCCCCGTCAGGACACCTCCGGGAGCGCCCTGAATATCGCACCTCCAATACCATGCGCCCAGGGGATTATCTTCGGGCATGGGCCTGTGGCCGGACGTGCGAGGAAGTCCCTCGGCGATTCCGGGCTCGCTCAACTGGTCAAGCCGTCGATAAGATTCCAGCATCGGCTTGATGAGACCCAAGAAGGACTCCAGGTCGGCCGGGCTGTGGTCCATGTAATAGTCCTGAGAAATGCGCCACAGTTCATCCAGCGTCGGCGGCTTTACCGGCATAGTCTGTACTCCTGGTGTAGGTTGGTTAACGCCGGGGTGCACCGCCCAGGTGTGAGCCGGAGTCAACCATAATAGTCTCGCCCGTCACGTGCTCCGCCCCCTCCAGCAGCCACACCACCGGATCGGCCACAATTTCAGGGTCGCCCGCCGCCTTGAGGGGAGAGTTCTCAGCGTAATTGTCGATGAAAGACTGGTACCTGTCCTCTCCCAGCCCTTCCCGCCACCACCGGGTCTGCATTACACCCGGGCAGACCGCGTTAACCCTGATCTCCGGGGCCAACGCCCGCGCCAAAGACAGGGTCATGGTGTTGAGCGCGCCCTTGGATGCAGCATAGGCGATGGAGCTTCCCGACCCCGAAAACCCCGACACGGATGAAATGTTCACAATCGCACCCTTCCCCTGCCGCTTCATGTGCGAAGCCACCGCCCGCACCATCTGGTAAGGCCCGATGACGTTGACTCCGAAAATCCGGTTGAAGTCGGCGGCGGTCAGGGATTCAAGGTCGGCATGGGCCGCGATCTTGGACTGTGCCGCATTGTTGACCAACCCATCGACCCGCCCAAACCGCTCCATAGTCTCTGCGGCCATGCGCCGGCAATCCGCGTCGTCTGAAACGTCCGCCCGGCACAAGAGGGCTTCTCCGCCCAGGGAACGGCAGGCGTCCGCCGTCTCGTTAGCCTCGGCTTCGCTCTTGGTGTAGTTGATGACCACCTTCCCGCCCTTCGACGAGAGCCTCCGCGCCACCGCTGCCCCCAACCCAGTCGCGGAACCGGTGATGATAAAGACCGCGCCTTCGATGTTCATGTTCGTCCACTTATTCCTGAGGTTGGATGATAACCTTGAGCGAGTCTCGGGATTCGGCTGTCAGCTTGAAGCCCAGTCCGGCATCGGCAAGCCCCAGCCGGTGGCTAATCATGCGTTCGACTTGCACCCTGCCTGCGGAAATAAGCCCTAGAGCAGCGGCTAGGTCCGACGGCGCGGCGGCGTAGGTCGTCGTCATCGTTATGTCATTCCGGAAGAACACATTGTTCACTGGCACGGGCAGGTCCACGCCCGGATCGGTAGGCGCAAAGACCAGGACGGTCCCTCCGCGCTCCACAGATTCCAACGCCTGCTTCAAAGCGGGAAGCGCGCCGGTGCAAACGATCACCAGGTCGGCCAGTAGTCCGCCGTTTAGCTCCCGGACTCTGGCGGGAACATCCTCGGTTGCCAAGATCGCTGCCTCAGCCCCCAGTTGCAGCGCAGCCTCCAGACGGGACTCCACGAGGTCGCTCGCCAGAATCTTCCCCGCCCCCAGCGCCCTGGCCAACATCACGTGAAGAAGTCCGGCCAGGCCGCTGCCAATTACCAACACGCTCTGCCCAGGTTGCAACCCCGCCCGCCTCTGGCCTCGGTAGACGCACGCCAGAGGCTCGGTGAACGCCGCCGCCGCGTCCGGCACGTGGTCTGGTATCGGAAGGACCCCACGGTCAACGTTGATCTTGGGTACGCGCAAGAATTCCGCCAGTCCGCCGGGGTCAAAATTGGTTTGTCGTAGAGTATCGCAGACCGTGTGGCGTCCGCTGAGGCAGAAATGACACGCGTTGCAGGGCACGTGGTGGGTCACCACCAACCTGTCCCCCACGTTGTACGTTGTGACCCCTTCCCCCACCTCGGCCACCGCCCCCGCCACCTCGTGGCCCAATACCATCGGTGCCCGTTCCACCCGGTACCATTCCATGACGTCGCTGCCGCACAGGCCCGAAGCGTCAACGCGCAGCAGTAACTCGCCGGGGCCGATTCGCGGGACCGGCATCTCTTCCAGCCTTACGTCGTGGTTGTTGTAATACATCGCTACGCGCATGTGTCACCAAGCTCCGTGAAACTCAGGCGGACCAGTTGGCGCATCACACCGGTATTGACGCCACACGCCCGTCACCGGCCTTCACCTGGTCGAAGATTTCCTGGGCCTCGTCCACCGTACCGTCATGGTGGACTATGTGCCGTAAAGCCCGGATCATCGGTACGGGATACTCGCTCTGCCAGATGTTCCGGCCCAGGTTGATTCCGATCGCCCCGTTCTGCATCCCGTCATGGACGAACTCCAAGACTTCTCTCTCCGTGTCGGCCTGGGGTCCTCCAGCCATGATCACCGGCACCGGGCACCCGTCGACCACCTTGTCAAAGCCGTCGGCGCACCAGTATGTCTTTACCACCTTCGCTCCAAGCTCGGCGGCAATCCGGCAACACAGGGCGAGGTACCTGGACTCCCTTTGCTCCAACTCCCTGCCGACCGCGGTAACCGCCATTACCGGAATCCCGTACTTCTCTCCCTCATCCACCAGCTTGCCCAGGTTCAATAGGGACTGCTTTTCGTATTCGGTGCCGATGAAAAGGGATATCCCGACGGCGGAGGCATTCAGCCGGATGGCGTCTTCCATCGAAGTGGTAATCCCTTCGTCGGCAAGGTCATGCCCCACCATGCTGGTGCCCCCCGAGACCCTTAGCACGATGGGTTTGGTTTTCGCCGGATCTATACTGGCGCGCAGCACTCCCCTGGTAGCGAACAGCGCGTCCGCGTAAGGGAGAAGCGGCTCGGCAGTCTTGCCGGGTTGCTCCAGGTTCCTGGTTGGTCCTTGGAAATACCCGTGGTCAATGGGCAGAAACATCGCGTGTCCATTCGGTTGGATAAGCTGCGCCATGCGGTTCGACATTCCCCAGTCCATCATCACACCTCGCCATCGGTTTCCCGAAAATGGTGGACACATTCTATCATTCGTGTTTATAACCGCCCATCATCCCTCAGGGCCCGGAAAACGGACAGCCTAGCATGGCGAGATGACTCCGACCAATTGGCCAAGTCTGGCAATCCAAAGACCCCGCATTATTCATACCTCCAGTTGCTGCCGACTTGACCGTCTGCTACTCTACCCCTACCTATTCAACCCATCGAGGCGAGGATTGACTTCGGTAACCCGGACCCAGGCCGACCTATTCGTCACGTGCATAGTCGACCAACTCTACCCGCAAGTCGGGGTTAGTGTGGTCCGGGTACTCAGGAAGATCGGAGTTGATGTCGGGTTCCCCCCCGAACAGACCTGCTGCGGGCAACCCCTATATAATTCCGGCTACACGTCCCAGGCCCGCCAACTCGCCCGCAGAGTCCTCGAGGAGTTCTCTGGCAGCGCCTTCGTCGTGGTTCCTTCGGGCTCTTGTGCGGCCATGATGTCCAAGTTTTACCTTGACCTCTTTCAGGATGAACCCGAGTCCCTTCGCCGCGCCCAGGAGCTATCGTCCAAAGTCTATGAGTTCTCCCAGTTCCTCACCGATGTAATGGGAGTCGAGGACGTGGGGGCCCGCTACGAAGGCGCGGTAACCTACCACCCAAGTTGCCATTTGCTCCGTGAAATGGAAGTCCGGACCTCCCCCACTCGGCTGTTGAACAACGTCAGCGGCCTGCGTTTGGAGGAACTTCCCCAGGCCGAGGCCTGTTGCGGGTTCGGGGGCACGTTCTCGGTGAAGTACCCTCACATCTCAGAGGGTATGGTGGCGGACAAGACCGCCAGTGTGTTGAGCACCGGGGCGGATACCCTGGTGTCTTGCGACATGAGTTGCCTCATGAATATCGAAGGAGCCCTCAGCCGCCAGGGCTCCAGCGTCCTGGTACGCCACCTGGCCCAGGTCCTCGACGGGACCAGCGGCTAGTAATAACCATCCACCGGCCAATTTCCTAAGGAGTCCAAATAGTGCCCGACGTTAAGACCCGGGACTTTTCAACAGCTTCCGCGGTTTCTATCCTCGATCCTCAGATCCGAATCGCCCTCCAGAGGGCCGGATCTGGGTTCGACGGCGCACGGCGGGAGTGTATCGACGAAGTAACTCCCCAGGTCTGGGAGGAATGGCGGGAGCAGGCCCGGCAAGTGAAGCTCCACACCCTCGACCACCTGGACTATTACCTTGACCTACTGGATCAGAGAGTCAGCGCCAATGGAGGCCAGGTCCACTTCGCCGCCGACGCCGCCGAGGCCAACGCAATCGTTGCCGAGTTGGTTCGTACCCACGGCGTTAAAGTGGCGACTAAGAGCAAGTCCATGGTGTCCGAAGAACTAAACCTGAACCACGTGCTGGAGTCCATTGGCGTCGACGTCTACGAGACCGATCTCGGGGAATACATCATCCAGCTTGCCGGGGAGACACCCTTCCATCTCGTCGCACCCGCGCTGCACAAGAGCAAAGAAGAGGTCGCCCGCCTCTTCACGGAAAAGCTGGGTGTGCCGCCCATGGAGGACATCAACGAACTGGCCGCCGCCGCTCGCGTTGCCCTGCGGGAACGGTTCCTCCAGGCTGACCTCGGTATCAGCGGCGCCAACTTCCTGATCGCCGAAACCGGCACCTTAGTCATCATCACCAACGAAGGCAACGGGCGCCTCTGCACTTCCGCGCCCCGCATCCATATCGGAATCACCGGTATGGAGAAGGTGATTCCCTCTGTCCAAGACCTGGCCGTGTTTCTGCGGCTCCTGCCCCGTTCCGCCACCGGCCAGAGAATCACCAGCTACGTCAGCATGGTCAGCGGGCCGCGAAAGCCAGAAGACGAGGACGGACCGGAGGAGTTTCACCTGATCGTCGTCGACAATGGCAGGTCACGAATGCTCGCCGACCCACATCTGAGGGAGGCCCTCCTGTGTATCCGTTGCGGGGCATGCCTCAACATCTGCCCGGTTTACCAAAAGGTCGGCGGGCACGCCTATGGTTGGGTCTATCCGGGGCCCATCGGCTCTATCGTGTCACCCATGCTGGTTGGCTTGGACCAGGCCCCAGATTTGCCCCAGGCGTCCAGTCTTTGCGGGGCATGCCGGGAGGCCTGCCCGGTGCGGATCGACATTCCAAGAATGTTGCTGCACCTGCGCCACAAACTTGCTGAGGACCCGGTTTCCGAGGGGGCGGCGGACCGCCCTATGCCTAAGGCCTTCACCAGCGCCTTTACGTTTGTGATGAGTAGACCGGGGCTCCTGTCGGTCGCGAGCAAGCTTGGCCGCGCCGTTCAGGGTCCCCTTTCGTCCGTCCCCTTCTCCCTGCTTGCCCGGGGAGGCCGGGGAATCCGCAAGGCTTCGCTGCCTCTGCTTTCCAAGTGGACGCGGTCCAGAGACCTTCCAGAGCTGCCGCCCCGTACCTTCCGGGAAATCTGGCGTAAAGAGCTTTCCGACGCCAGCGAGGGCGAATAGGTTGGCCGGCGCGCCAGGTACTTCCAAGTCCGACTTCCTACGTTCGGTGCGCCAGGCTTTGGGACGAGAGCCCGGACCGCCAGAACTCCCACACCCTGGACTAAGCGAGGACTTGGCCCGCCTTGAGGAGGAAGCCCGCCAGCTACGGGAACGGGTGACCTCCAACCAAGGCGAACTCGTCGACAGGTTGGCAGAAGTAGCGGCCCTTGGAGGATGGCAGGTAAAAAGGACTCCCGACCCTGAAGAAGCAATGGCCCACGTCCAATCCCTTGCCCGGGGCCAGGGAGCCGAACGCATAGTGCGCTCAAGCCAGGACGTGTTCGACCTCGTCCCGGTGGACACCGCCCTGACCTCTTCAGGCATGACCGTCACCGAAATCGCCCACGGCGCGGGCCGTTCCCGCGATTCCCTGCGGCAGGAGATCGTCGCCGCGGGCATCGGTATTACGGGGGTTGACTACGCCATCGCGGAGACTGGGTCCGCCATCGTTCTGCCCCGGGCTGGCTTGAGCCGGTTGGTGTCGCTTGTGCCGCCGGTGCACATAGCCCTGGTCCGGCCGGAGGACGTGATAGAGTCGCTGGACGACCTGTTCTTGCTTCGGAAGTTGGAATACCTGAGAAACGGCGGGGACATGGGGCGGTACTTGAACTTCATCACCGGTCCCAGCCGCACCGCGGACATAGAGCAGACCCTGGTCGTAGGCGTACACGGGCCCAAGGAAGCCCACATGTTGGTCCTCGGATGACCCCTGCCTGCCGGGATACCTAATCTACCTGAAGGTTGTTGATTAATGGCCGTTCGTGTCGGTTTTACCCAATTTCGCAAGGAGATGCTGGAGAAGGAGTTGGAAGACATCGAAGCAATGCTCCCAACTCTCGGCGTGGAGAAGGTGATCTTGACCGGTGACCTAGTCTCCGGGCGCTACTCGCCGGACAGCCGGATCGATCTGATTATCGTGCAGAACACCGAGTACCAGTACGGCCGCCGGGCAGATTTCTTTTTCTGGCACTTCGCCAGCGGTGTCGCCGTTGACGCCCAGGTTTACACGCCCGAGGAATTCGAGACCTGCCAGGAGTCTCTGCCAATGCTCAAAAACGCAATCGAAAGGGGACGGGTGATCTACGATGCCTGACCATAAATCCGAAGGCGCTCGCTGGCTGCGCCAGGCGCGACAGGACATGGAAGACGCTGATTTCCTGCGGGAAGGGAAAAGATTCAACCTTGCATGCTTCATGGGGCAGCAGGCCGCGGAGAAAGCGGTCAAGGCATTCTTGTACTACCGCGGCGCGGAAGATGTGTGGGGCCACTCGCTCATAGACTTGTGCGAAGACGCCAAGCTCTTTGAGATGTTCTTCGACGTCATCAAGGGGGAAGCGCGCCAACTGGACAAATATTTCGAGATCACCCGCTATCCGGGCTACCTCCCCAGCGGCATCCCGTCAGAGGCTTTCGACGTCATCGACGCCGACCGTTCGATAGAGCTTGCCCAGTTAGTGGTCGACTTCGTAGCTGAGCGCGTCGTCGCCTAAACCACCGTATCACACGGATCAAGTACAGGCAGGACGTAGACCATGACTGAAAAGGACATCAAAGCCGTCCTCCACCGACTGGTGGACGAACTACCCCAAGAAGAACTCTACGCAGCCAGGCGATACCTGGTGTATCTCCGAAATATGGGCGACCCCGTCTTCCGCTCCTTAGAGGAAGCCCCCTTCGATGACGAGCCGGAGACCCCGGAAGAGCGCGCTGCAATTGAAGAGGGCCTGAAAGACCTGGCCGAAGGGAATGTCTACTCTGCCGAAGAGGTTAGACGTGAGTTAAATCTGTGACATGGCTCGTCGAGTACTCCGGCAGGGCCAGAAGAGACCTCGCGGCCTTGGATCCTCCAGTAGCTAGAAGGGTGGACGCGTCACTTACAAGACTAGCCGAAAACGGTATTGGTGATCTGAGAGCCCTTAAGAGGTTTCCCGGGGCAGCTTCGTCTTAGCCCGAATCCACCGAAAAGGTGAGTGTCGCGGCGGGTTGAATGGGTAAGAAAGTGCTCCTGTGCATCTGGGATAATGGTTTTCGAGACAGAAAACCAACCAGAAACAAGGAGCACCCAATAGATGCTACCACGCAACCACCCCGACGGCATCCACATCGCCTTCGACGACCACCGCCTGGTCAACAATGCCGGGCTGATCCTTCCCGCCACGTTGGCCTTGCACCTGGGCCTGCCCCAACTGGTTGACCGGCACTTGGACCTGGGCTGGGCCCCAGGCCGAGCCAACACCGGCGACAAGATCATGACGCTGGTGGCTTCCGCGCTGGCGGGCGGCGACTGCATCGACGATGCCGATGTGTTGCGCACCGGCAGGACAGCCTGCACCCTGGGCAGTGTAGTCAAGGCGCCCTCCACCTTGGGCACCTTCCTGCGCAGTTTCCGGTGGGGCCACGTCCGCCAACTGGACCGGGTGAGCCGCCAGTTGCTGGCCCGGGCCTGGGAGGCTGGGGCCGGACCCGGCGACGGGCCCCTGACCATCGACCTGGACTCCACCATCTGCGAGACCTACGGACTGGCCAAGGAAGGAGCTCGCCACCACGGCTACACCGGTGCGCGGGGCTATCACCCGCTGCTGGCCGTCGCCGCCGGAACCGGCGACGTGCTGATGGCCCGCCTGCGCGAGGGCCGGGCCTACACCGCCCGCGGCGCCGCCCACTTCCTGCGTGAAACGGTGGGGCGGGTGCGCTACGGCGGAGCCAGGGGCCAACTCACGGTGCGGGCCGACAGCGGCTTCTATACCCACGCCGTGGTCGCCGTCTGCCGCCGGATGGATGTCCGCTTCTCCATCACCATCCGCCAGCGCACCCGCCTGCGGAATCTCATCGAGGCGATACCCGAAGAGGACTGGACGCCGATTCCCTACTGGATGGACGGCGCCGATGTGGCCGAGACCACCTACACCCCCTTCCAGAGTGAGCCCGACGCCGCGCCGGTGCGGCTCATCGTCCGGCGGGTGAAGCCGGCGCCCGGTTCCCAACTGGCTCTCTTCGCCACCTACAGCTATCACGCCTTCATAACCGACCGGGATGGCGACACCCTGGATATCGAGGCCGACCATCGACGCCACGCCGAGATCGAGAATGCCATCCGCGACCTCAAGTACGGCGTCGGGCTCAACCACCTGCCATCGGGCCGCTTCCCAGCCAACGCCGCCTGGCTGGCGGTACAGGTGATGGCCCACAACCTGGCCCGCTGGACAGCCCGCATCGGCCTGGGTCAGCAGATCGTGACCACCAAGACCCTCAGACGACGGGTCTTTGCCTTGGCCGGACGGATCACCCGCTCGGCACGCCGGATCACCCTGCATCTTGCCCAGCGCTGGCCATGGAAACCCAGTTCAGTCGCGCCCTGGCCCGACTGCGAGCCATTCCACTCCCAGCCTGACTGCGCCCGTCCGCCACTGACCCGCCATCCGGCCAACCGAACGCCCCGCCAACTCGCGCCAGTCCGGTCCGCGAGCGCCTCTTGCCGTGTCCTATCCCGCCATCCCACTCACCACAGCCACTGTAAGCCGCCATCGGCGCCCCCCACAGCGCCTGCAGACCGCCGCCAACCTCCCGTCTACCCAAATTCGAGCCCGGATCATCGCGCCTGTAACTTCCTCACCCCCCTTCCGCTGTCCTCACGCCGTCCATCGGTGTCCACCGGTGGATTCGGGCTTAGGGTTGGCCAATGGCGAGTGATCCTGACGTACGATTATCAGCGCGGAGTCATACGTGTGGTGAGAGTTCTCCCCAGAGGAGAGGCCTACCGCTAACCCGGTTGGTCCACGGGCTGACCTAACCTCCCATCCCCCGCCCGGCCCGCATCAATCGTAACGCCCGCTCTGCAGCTCCTTCCAGCAACTCTTCGGTCCGGCGAAGGCTTTGTTCAAAGCTCATGGGCCGGTCACCTATGCACATGATCCCGGCAATGAAATGATCGTATAGCTCTTCGTGCCCCTGCCCCAGAGTCCCGGCCAGCAGAATCGTAGGTACGCCAAATCCCGCCGCCCTCCTCGCAACTCCCACCGGAGCCTTGTTGTAGACTGTCGAACGGTCCGCGCCTCCCTCACCCGTGATTACCAGGGATGCTCCGTCCAGGTGCTCGTCTAGTCCCAAAACCTCGCACACCATGTCGATGCCCGACTGCAGCTCCCCGCCTGTAAAGGCCATCAGCCCAGCCCCCAGGCCGCCAGCCGCTCCGGCTCCGGGACGCTCAGACACATCCAGGCCCAGGTCCCTTTCCACCACGCGGGCGAAGTTCCCCAGGGCGTTGTCCAATTCCGAAACAACCTCGGCGCTCGCCCCTTTCTGGGGGCCGTACACCGCCGAAGCCCCGGTGGGTCCGCAGAGCGGATTCGTAACGTCGGTTGCCCCAACGACCGTGGCGTCGGAGAGCCTTGGGTCGAGGCCCGACACGTCGATGTGTTCCAACCTAGCCAATGCCGCCCCACCGTCGGGAACAGCCACGCCGCTACCATCTAGAAACGCGGCTCCCAGAGCGGCTGCCATGCCCGCCCCTCCGTCGTTGGTCGCGCTGCCCCCTAGACCCACTATGATTCGTTTGAATCCACGGTCTAGGGCTTCGCGGATGATCTCTCCCGTCCCACGGGTGGTGGTCACTCTGGGGTCCCGCCTTCGCGGTGGCACCAGGGCCAGCCCGGACGCTTGGGCCATTTCGATAACCGCGGTGCGCTCATCTCCCATGGCTCCCCAGGAAGCCTCCAGCGGGTGGCCCAGAGGCCCGGTGACGATCTTGCGGAACATCTGGCCTCCGCTGCCGTCAACCAGCGCGTCCACCGTCCCGTCGCCGCCGTCGGCCACCGGTGCCAACACCGTCTCCGCGTCGGGAGCCGCCCGTTTGACTCCGCGTTCGATGGCCCTGGCCGCCGTCAGAGCCGAAATGTTTCCCTTGAACCCCTGTGGGGCGATCACTATCTTAAGCACCATAACACCGCCATTATACAGCGGCCCAAAACTCGGTTCCCAATCAACCAGCCTGGAGTAACTGTTCAGAGTTGGTGACTGGATTGACATACACGCGCTCATCCTGAGCGGGAGGGTGGCTCGTCCTCGATGAGCGGGGTTTAATCTCCTTATCAGCCCTAAACTTTGAAGACTGAATAACCCACCAGAGGACCAGGGTCTTTCGATTCTTGGCCCAATGGTCTGAACTGTGATTCATGTGATTAAGGGATACGCATGATTTTCCAATCACCTAAACCCTAGAATCAGAGAAATCACAGTTCAGACGAAAAACTGTAGGACCCCCAGAGGCATCCCATCCCCAATCCCCATCCGGGTCTGTGTTAGAATCTTGAAAAGCCCGTACCGGAGGGGTCCATGCCGTCCAAAGAGGAGCTGAAGCTCCGGGTTTTCCAAGAAATCGACTCCAGGGCCGACGAGATCGTGACCCTGGCCAAGACCATATTGGCGCACCCGGAACCTGGATTCCGGGAATCCAAAACTTCCCACCTGGTCGCCACTAAATTCGCTGAATTGGGGATTCCCTTCCGGGCGGGCCTGGCATTGACCGGAGTCCGCGGAGAGTTGATCGGCGGTACCGCCGGGCCTTCCCTGGCCATCCTTGGCGAGTTGGATTCATTGATCGTCAACGAGCACCCCCACGCCGACGCCTCCACCGGCGCCGCCCACGCTTGCGGCCACCACTGCCAGATTGCCATGCTTATGGGCGCGGCAATGGCCCTCGGCCAGTCAGACGTACTCTCCGAGTTGAGCGGACGGTTGATATTCATGGCTGTCCCCGCCGAGGAATACATCGAGATCGAGTACCGCGACTCCCTGCGCCGGGAGGGCAAGCTTGAATTTCTCGGCGGCAAGGCCGAGCTAATCAAGCTGGGTGAGTTCGACGACGTCGACATGGCCATGATGTTGCACACAACCAGCGTGCCCGAAGAGAAACAACTTTGCATCAGCGGCACCAACAACGGCACCGTGGCCAAGCGCATCCAGTTCCTTGGCAAGGGCGCTCATGCCGGCGGCTCCCCTCACCTGGGCATCAACGCGCTCAACGCCGCAACCCTGGCCCTGAGCGCAATCCATTACAACCGGGAGACCTTCCGGGACAACGATACGGTGCGCATCCATCCGATTATCACCAGGGGAGGAGACGCGGTTAGCGCCGTGCCTGCCGACGTGCGGATGGAAACGTTCGTTCGCGGGCGCACGATAGAAGCCATCATGGACGCCAACCGGAAGACCGACCGCGCCCTGAAAGCCGGGGCCCTGGCCGTGGGCGCAAACGTGAACATCCAGACCATCCCCGGCTATATGCCGCTAACCCAGAACACGGCCATGGGCGACATCTTCCGCGCCAATTCCGTCGACCTCGTGGGCGAGGAAAACGTAGGCCATGTCGCCCACCGGACCGGCTCCACGGACATGGGAGACGTCAGCCAACTGATGCCCGCCATCCATCCCTACGTGGGCGGAGCTTCAGGGCTCGGTCACGGGGCTGATTATGTGATCGAGGACTACGGCCTGGCCGCGATTACCGCTACCAAAGCCCTGGCGGCTACCGCGATCGACCTGATGGGCGACGGAGCAACCAACGCCGGCAACATCATCTCCGGCCAGCGTCCGCAGATGACCCGCGACCAATATCTCAAGTTCATGCGCGATCTGGCGTCGGAAGAAACCTTCGAAGGTGTATAGCAGCTTATGTTAACTGTCCAGGAATTAAAGCAACGGGCCTGCGCGACCATCGAAAGACGGGCGCAAGAGCTGATCGGCGTCGCCCAGGATATCCTCGCCCACCCCGAACCGGGCTTCTCGGAAGTGCGAACGTCACAAGTCGTATCCCGCAAATTCTCCGAGTTGGGGATTCAGCATGAATCCGGCCTGGCATTGACCGGGGTTAAAGGCCGTTTCCAAGGACAGGCGGGGCCGGGGCCAAGGGTGGCTATCATCGGAGAGCTTGATTCGCTGATCGTCGCCGAACACCCCTATGCGGATGTACAGACCAACGCGGCCCATGCCTGCGGTCACCATTGCCAGATTGGCATGATGCTCGGCGCGACCATCGGCCTTCAGACCCCCGAAGTCTTGGAACAGCTTTCCGGGGAGATCGTACCCTTCGCCGTTCCCGCAGAGGAATTCATCGAGGTGGAACGCCGCCTTCAACTCCGGGAAGAAGGCAAGGTGGAGTTCTTGGGCGGTAAGCAGGAGCTAATCAAACTGGGCCAGTTCGACGACATCGACATGGCCATGATGTGCCACACCGCCAGCGACGTGGGGGACCGGAAGTTCGCCGTGGGAGGCACCAGCAACGGTCACGTCGTCAAATACGTGCAATTCACCGGGCGAGGGGCCCACGCCGGCGGCGCGCCGCACCTAGGTATCAACGCTCTTAACGCCGCCTGCTTTGCCCTCCAGGCCATCAACGCGAACCGGGAAGTCCTGAAAGAGGAAGATACTGCCCGCATCCATGGCATCATGACCAAGGGTGGCGAGGCCGTCAACGCCGTGCCCGCCGACGTCAAGCTGGAGTGGCGCGTCCGGTCCGGCTCCCCTCAGGCCGTCGTCAGAAACTCCGCTATCGTCGATCGATGCTTCAGGGCAGGCGCATTGGCCGTTGGCGCGTCGGTCAGAATTACCAATATCCCTGGCTATCTACCAATGCGTCACGACACCAACCTGGCCGGTCTGTTTCGTCAGAACGCCCTGGACCTGCTCGGTGAGACCGCGGTCCTTACTATTCCGCCCCGCCGCAACCGCGGAGGCTCCACTGACATGGGGGACCTCAGCCACATCATCCCGGCTTGCCACCCCTATGTCAGCGGCGCGACCGGCGCGGGACACAGCAAAGAATACATCGTGGAGAACTACCAGCAGGCCGTCGTAAACCCGGCCAAGATCATGGCTATGGTCGTAATCGACCTTCTGGCCGATGGCGGGACCAAGGCCAAAGAGGTGGTCTCCTCCCACCGTCCTGCGATGAAGCGTCAGACCTACTTGACCCATCAGCGCGCTCAGGCCGAGATCATCGACTTCAACGGGGCGGACGTGTAGGTCCGGACTCAGGCTCCGAGCAGGTGCATTGCGCCCCCACTGATCAGCGGGACCGTGAGGTTGTCGTCCAAGGGCGTCGGTAGAAGCTCTACAACCGCGGCCACCACCGCCCCCGCCACCAGCTCCCAGCTAAAGGGGGAAACGCCGGTCCACACCAGGCCCGCGCATACGGCCAATGCCACCACCACGAACGCCAGCGTCCCTCCCGGCGACTTGCCAAAAAACCGCGGCCCCGGAAGCCGAGTCCCCACCAAGGCCGCCGCCGGGTCACCCAGCGACAGGAACAACATCGCCGCCGCCGCCACATGCTTGTCGAACACTAGAAAAGCGATCAGCCCGGCGATTAGCATGAAAGTCGCGCCCGTAACGCGGCTGTCCTCTTCCGTCTTCATTAGCGGGGAGAACATGATTAGCAGCCTCTGGTTCAACCGTCCCCACCGGGACCGCACGAGTTCCAGGACCACCCCAATGACCACCAGCGCCACAAGCAACGGCATGAAGTAGGTATGGGGCAGCGCCAGTCCCCCCAACGGAATAAGAGACCCGGCGAAGATGTGAAAAACCCGCCTCAATACTGGGGGCGGAGGAGAGTTCTGGGCCGACTTGCCGCTCGGGAAGCTGGCTAAGTGACGAAACATTCAGCCCCGGTTGCTCCCAAGGACTAGGACCAACGGCATACCGCAGATATGCAAGCCGCCCGCTACGCTGCGGGACTGAAGTCGATGGTCAGCGAATCGCCGGCGCGCCAACGGAAACTGCGGAACTTGGTCCCCTCCGGCGCTTCGAACACCATCCATCCGTCCAGGCCTGTGTTCTTGTTTAGCTCAAATGGGCCGTTGATGAATCCACGGCTTGGCGCGAATGTGCCGTCTCTCTCCAACTCCAGGACTTGAGCCGAACGGTCCCTTGCGCCGGAAGGGCTGTCTACGAATTCGACCCGCTCGTTGATTTCTATGGGGAAATACTTCTCTGAGCTAAAGTCTCGTAGCTCGGCCCCTTGCTCGTTGACGTTGATGATTGCGCTGGTCGCCGTATGGTTCTCTACCTTCAGCCGCACGACCACAAGTTCCAGCCCGGCTTCCGACGGAGCCAGCCGCGCATATTGGGGCCCATTCTCGGCTCCGGGGGTAGCGTATCTCAACTCTGGCAGTCGGTGCATGTTCACCACGCTGACGACTAACGCCCTTCCTTTGAAATATTGCCCAAATTGCGCGGGCCGATTTGCACACCCAGACAAGGAAATGGCCGCCAAGAGCAGCAATAAGACCGGGACCATCGTATGGATTCGGGAAATGCTCACGGGGTAACTCTCTGCAAGGGTATCTCTCTCTAGGTAAGGGTTATGCGCCGGTGGAAGTCAGAGTCGGTAGCTGCCTTAATTGGGGGACCAGCCTATCAAGCACTTCGAGGAGATAGTCGATCTCCTCTTGCGTATTCTCTTTGCCCAGGGTGATCCGCAGGCTCCCCCTGGCCAACTCCGCGGACTGCCCCAGAGCCAGTAGCACATGGGACGGCTCCAATGACCCCGAACTGCACGCGCTGCCGCTGGAAGCGGCGATCCCCGCCGTGTCCAAGCCCAGTAACACCGCTTCCCCTTCCACGCCTTCAAAGGAGAAGTTCGCGTTATTGGGAAGTCGTTCGGTCGGGTGGCCGTTCAGGTAGCACCGGGGGATGTTAGCCAATACATGCTCCACCGCCCGGTCCCGCAACGCCCTGCAATGATCGCCCACCTGTTCCCTGGCGGAGTCGGCTGCTTCGAGGGCCAACGACAGGCCAACCACTCCGGGTATGTTCTCCGTGCCAGACCTTCGCTCCCGCTCCTGTCCTCCGCCCAGCAACAGCGGCAAAAATGGCGTCGCGCGGCGGATGTACAGCACCCCCGTGCCTTTGGGTCCGTAAAACTTGTGGCCGGACAGGCTCAGCATGTCCACCCCCAGCCTCCGGACGTTGAGGTCCAGAAAACCCGCGGCCTGCACCGCGTCTGTGTGCATCACAATCGTGCGGTCAAGCTCATTGGCGCGCTTTTGGACCGCCTCGGATATCTCGGAAATAGGGTTGATGGTCCCTATCTCGTTATTCGCGTACATCACCGACACAACCGTCGTGCGGTCCGTGACCGCGTTGTACACCTGCTCAGCCTGCACCATCCCAAAGTCATCCACCGGGAGGTAGGTGACCTCGAACCCCAGGTTCTCCAGACCCTGACAGGCGTGCAATACGGCGTGGTGTTCCACGCTAGTCGTAATGACGTGGTTCCCCGTCTCCTGGAGCGCGGTCGCAGCCCCGAGGATCGCAGCGTTGTCCGACTCGGTGCCGCCTCCCGTGAACACCACATCCCCATTGCGGCTATTGAGCACCCCGGCTACGCGCTCCCGGGCCTCGTCCAAGGCGTACCGCGCCTCTTGACCCACCGCATGAATGCTGGACGGGTTCCCGTACAGCTCGGTGAAGTAGGGCATCATCCCTTCCAACACCTTCGGATCGGTCGGTGTTGTCCCGGCGTGGTCCAGGTATACGAACCCTCGTGGAGGCATATATGACCTCAGAGCCCATTTGCAGTCAAATAAAGCGCCGTTTGAAATGCCAGGCGCGGTTTCAAATGCCCGGCAATGCCCGGCGTAGTTGCTATTTTAGCATAGCCCCTACGATTTCCGCTGATACGTCCCTTGTCCAAGTACGTTGCGGGTGAACCTCAGTATCTCTTCCCGCCCCACAAGCCCGAGTAACTCCCCGTCCCGCCACACGGGAAATCTCTCCTGCCTGCCATTCTGCACCCGGTCCATCGCGTCCGAAATCGTATCGTCCGGCGCTAGCCAGGGTGTGTTCCGCAGCGGCTGCATGATAAGGGATAGTGGAGTCGCAGGTCCCGGTCCTCGCGGCACACCCGCCATGAGCCTGCGCGTCAGGAGGCCCACCATCTGGCCATCGCTGGAGACCATGACCAAGTCGTTATGACGGGCCAGCCCTTGCCCCACCAGGGGAGAATCCATCGAGGTCTCTACGGGCAAGATCCCCCATTCGTGGGTCATCACGTCCGCCACACGGTAGGTCTTCAACCCCTCCCTCGCCTTCTCCTGGCGGTAGGACGTGGTGGCGGCCACCAACAGAAACGCCCCTATCAACGCCATCCAAATTCCGAAAACCCCGAACTGTCTGAAATCCAGGAACGCCAGGGATCCGCCGCCAATCACCATCAGCCCGCCGATTCCCTGGCCTACCCGGGCGGCGATCCGCGTCGCCAGCCAGTAGTTGCCCGAAATGCCCCAAGCCGCCGCCCTTAGTATCCTGCCGCCGTCCAGGGGAAACCCCGGCAGCAAATTGAATACTCCCAGCATCAGATTGACTCCCATCAGAAGCCGCAGCGTGATTTCCAAGGACGGGCTGATATCTCGAAACGCCCACCAAAACCCGAAGATGACTAGCGCGAGCAACATGCTGCTCACCGGCCCCACCACAGTCACAGCAAACTCGGTCATGGGCCGCCTGGCCTCGTGGGAGAGCTGGGATACCCCGCCGAAGAGGAAAAGGGTGATACGGTTTACCGGTATCCCCTTCTTAATCGCCAATAGGCTGTGGGACAGCTCGTGGGCCAGGACCGATAGGAAAAATAGCAGGGCGATCCCCACCGCCAGCGCCCACCGGTGGACTGTGGACCAGGTGGGGTAGAAATCACCAAATTGGTCTCCCAACATGTAGATGACCAACAGGAAGACGAAGATCCAGCTAAAGTTGATCTCTATTGGGATACCGAATAATTTGATCAGGCGGATGGCTGGTCCCATTCGAGCGGCACCCGGGCCCGTAGGGCCTTCAATTACAAGACTTGCATTCCCGGATCGCAGACCGCCGGCCCTGACGGTTTACCCGTCGCCGCCGGCAGGTCCGTTGATTGCGTAGGCCACTAGCTTATACACGAGCTTGGCGGCTGTATAAGAACATGCGGCCGGTCCATGACCTGGAGAAAGCTCGCACACGTCGAATCCCACAATCTTCCTCGTCTCAGCCACGCTCCTCAATAACGTCGTCATCTGACGCCAGTCCAACCCTCCGGGTTCCGGGGTTCCCACCGCTGGCATCAGTGACGGATCGAAGGCGTCGAGGTCGATGCTAACGTACACCGTGGGGCCGAGCTGATCGGTGATTCTCCTGGGAAATTCTACCCCGTCGTCCGAGAGCGGCCACGGAAACGTCGGTAGGGAATTGTCTCTTAGAAAGTCACGCTCTTCCAAGCACAGGCTGCGCACACCCACTAATACGAGAGGGCAAAGCTCTTGGATGCGTCGCGCGCCGGAAGCGTGCCCCCAGGAAGTTCCCATGTACGAGTCGCGCATGTCCGCATGGGCGTCAACGTACAGAACCGACAGGTCCGGGTATGCCTCCAGGTGTGCCAGGACCGAACCGGTGGTTATAGAATGCTCCCCGCCCAGTACACCTACGACTCTCCCCTCCCGGATGTAAGCGGAAACAGCGCCGCGTACCCTTACAGCCATAGCCTCAGGGCCGCCCATGTCCGGCTCCAGGGATGCGGTGGTGTGGATGCCCAACTCGGAAACATCCGAATCCAACTCCCAGTCGTAATCCTCTAAACCGTATGAAGCGTCGATTATCGCGTTGGGCCCGTCCCTCGCTCCAGACCGAAAAGAGGTCGAGCTATCGTAAGGTACCGGAATCAAAACTGCCCTTGCGGTTTCCAGGTCCGAGTCCTGTGGGTCTAGGGCAAGGAAATTACGGGGAATCCACCCGGAGTCCCCACTTTCAGTCGGCATGGGGTCCCGCATTTCCAGCCCGCAAGGAGGTCCGTTGCTTCTCGACTTCAGACAGCCCTTGACGGCCGTCGAGCCATTCCAGGCCACGGTCCAACAGCCAGGTCTTGACTTCCTTCAGCTCAAACAACTCCTTCGCCTCGGCCAGAGCGCGCACGTGATCAAAGGCCCGGCAGGAAAACATGTCAATGTTCACGTAATCGCGGTGCGGAAAAGTATGGACGCTAATGTGGCTTTCCGCTATTATGACAAACCCAGAAACTCCGGAATCGTCACTCTTTGGAGCGCTATATTCCAGTACATGTGGCTCAGTGATTCGGGTCATTCCCAGGGTGCCCGGACAATCGGTGAGAAAGGTTCGGACAAGTTCAACATCCCACATCTTGCCGAAATCGCCTTGGTACCCGTCGATGACCAGGTGCATCCTACCTCCTATGGCTTACGTACGAGCCGCCCCTTGTCCTGCCCGTATAACTGTTCTTGGCAGGGCGCAAGGGTATAAACTATCATCTCTGGAGATTCCGAAGTATTTTCACGCAATAGCCTAATCGTTGCAACCCTCCTGAGAGGCGGACATTGGATTCGATGATGATCCAGGCCACCGGCCTGACCCACTACTACGGCCCCAACCCGGCCATCGAGGACGTTAACTTCGGTGTGAACCGCGGCGAAATCCTCGGTTTTCTCGGACCTAACGGCGCGGGCAAAACCACCACCATGCGTATCCTTACAGGCTTTATGCCCCCGACAAGGGGCAAGGTCACCCTCGACGGTTACGACGTGGTGGAGCAGTCCTTGGAAGTTCGCCGCCGCGTAGGCTATCTTCCTGAGACCGTCCCCCTGTACACCGATATGACCGTAACCAGTTACCTCAAGTACATGGGCACCCTCAGAGGTATGCCTTCCCGGAATATCAAGCGGCGCATCGAAGAGGTCATCGACGTCTGCCGCTTGGACGACTACCGGTCTTCCCTCATAGCGAAGCTGTCCAAGGGCTTCCGGCAGAGAGTCGGTATCGCCCAGGCCATTCTTCACGAGCCTGATGTTCTCGTGCTTGATGAACCCACCATCGGTATCGACCCGATCCAGGTCGTCGAGACCCGCAGCCTCATCAAGAACCTGGGCAATCAACAGACGGTGGTCCTCAGCAGCCACATCCTCCCCGAAGTCAGCATGATCTGCGAACGTGTGTTGATTATCCATGAAGGGCGCATCGTCGCCGAGGACACCCCCGCCAACCTTGCCGAACGCCTCCAGGGGACAGACCTGCTGGAAGTAGAGATCGGCGGCCCGCCCGAGGAAGTGACACCCGCAATACGGGAAATCGAGGGCGTTGCCAGCGTCAGGCATCGCTCCCACGCCAACCGCGAAGTCTATACGGTGCGCCTGCTTCAGGGTGCCGAGGTCCGGGACGACATTTCCCGGGCTGTGATCGCCAGGGGTTGGAGTCTGCTTAGCATGCAATCGGTGGGTATGACCCTGGAGGAGATATTCCTCCGGCTCACCACCGATGAGGAGAACTAGGAATGCGCACGGTCCAGGCGGTGGCTTGGAAAGAGATCCAGATTTATTTCAGCAGCCCCACCGCCTACATCGTGGGGTTGATCTTCCTGGCGATGACTGGAGTCTTCTTTGCCAGAGACGTTGTCCAAACCCAGGCCAACCCTTTCCCGGAGGCTTCACTTAGCGGGTTCTTCCAGGGCGCGACCATCATCCTCATCCTCATGGCGCCGGCCTTGACCATGAGGCTCTTGGCGGAGGAGCAAAAGCTAGGCACCATCGAACTATTGCTCACTTCGCCGGTCAGAGACTGGGAGGTCGTCGTAGGCAAGTACTTGGCCAGCCTGACATTCCTGCTGGTTACCGTTGCCGCAACCGTCTACTACGTCGTCCTTCTCCTGATATTCGCCGATCCTGACCTCGGCCCGATGTGGGTGGGTTACCTCGGCTTGGTGCTATACGGGGCAACCGCCCTGTCCATCGGAATCTTGGCCTCCACCCTTACCAGCAACCAGATCGTCGCCGCAGTGGTGGCGATGGGCATCCTCCTCGTGCTTTACTTCACCGATTTCGCCGCCGGGACATTGACCGGTCTGCCCGCCGCCGTCGTGCAGGAAATCGGGATCAAGAGCCATTTCGACGACTTCGACCGGGGGGTGATCGATACCAAACACGTGGCCTATTATCTGATCGTCACGGCCTTCTTCCTATTCTTGACCATACGCGCTCTCGAATCGCGAAGGTGGAGGTAGCATGAGCGAGCAGCGCACGGGCCGCCTGGGTGACTGGAGGCGGCGCAGACGCCCTTCGGACGAGCCTGAAGGGGGAACCACCGCGCCTGACCAGCCCGAGGATTCCGGGCCTCAGCAGGGCGAAGAAGTGGTCCTCTCCAAGACTTTGTTCAGCTTTCTGGAACCCACATTGGACCGAATCGGCTCCTTCTCCGCTCCCCTGGTCGTCGCCGGAGTCGTGGCATTGGCCCTCGGTGTCATCCTGCTCGCCTTCGTCAGCTCCATGCGGCTCTACGCCTACATCTGCCTCGGGATGGGGGTCATCTTTATCGCCCTAGTGGCCTTGATCCAATTGAGTGCGGTGGCTGCCGCATTCTTCAGCCGCACCGGGCGATATGGCGCAAACTCGGCCGTGATGCTGGTCGCTTTTACGGGAATTATTTTTGTCATCGGGTTTATCACCTTCGAGAACAACCGCCGGATGGACCTGACCGCAACCAATCAGTTCAGCCTGGCCGAACGCACCAAGGACATCCTGGAAAACCTCGAAGAGCCGGTCCACGCCATCGCCTTCTACAAAGAAAGCAGGCGCCCGGACCTGGATACGATAATTCGCCGCTCCCGGGTCGAGGAAACCTTCCGCGACTTCCGCTCCGCCCGCGCCAGTAAATTCTCTTACGAGTTCAAAGACCCAGACCTGACTCCCGACATTGTCCGCGATTACTTCGGAGAGACCCCAGCGGTCTTCGTCAACCAGGCTGTCGTGCTACAGGGGGTAAATACCGGGATCATTCACGTCATAGAACCGTCGGAACGGAGCTTCACCCAGTTTGAACAGGAACTTGTCAGCGGTATCTTGATCGTTTCGGGAGAAGAGCAGAAGACAGTCTACTTCCTTGAGGGCCACGGCGAACGCAACATCAACAGTTCTTTGGACGAAGGGTACCAGGACGTGACCCAATGGCTCGTGGGCGAAAACTACAAGGTCTTGAGTCTCAGGTGGGACCTCGAAGATGAAGACGTCAGTGTCCCCGACGGTTCCTGCGGGGAAGGTGTGGCCGCCGAAGAATGTCTTCCCGAAGCTGCCATGATCGTTATCGCCGGGCCAAAGTTCGAATTGCCCGAGGCTCACCAGGCCGCGCTTGACAATTACCTCAGCGGCGCCCAATTCGACGATGAGGGCAAGTTCGTGAACTACAAGGGCGGCCGGTTGATCTTCCTCGCCGAGCCCGATATACTCGACTCGTTCAAGACCTTCCTGGCGCGTTGGGGCGTCGTAACGCTCCCAGGTTACGTCCTCGACGAAGAACGCTCGCCCAAGGGGCAACCCCGCACCCTGAAACTTCGGGCCTTCAACCTGCTCGACCTGCCCCAGGAGATGATTCCTCAGGTCCCGAGGCCTATCTTGCAGGCCCTCCTGGGCATTACCTCCCCCAAGGGTAAAGCCCTGGGCGACACCTACATGCCCGGAGCCACCGCGTTCGAGATACTGAGCGACAATCAGCGGATACTCATTCCCCTAGCTTTGACCTCGGCAGAGAGCTACCTGATCGACGACATTCAGAGGACCGAACCCGTCAAGGGCGACGAAGACGACGCCGATCCAAAGCGGGAATTCTCGCCTGTGGTCTACCTGCAGGCCGTGGTCCCCCTGGGCATGCAGGCCCAGCCCTCATCAGCCCAAAGCCAGTTGGGCAGCCTGATCATCTTCGGAGACTCGGACTTTTTGACCAACAGCTCCCTGGCCACTGGCAGGGGCAGCGGCTTGGACTTCTTCTTGAACTCTTCCAACTACTTGCTGGGTGATTTCGCCCTGGTGTCCTTCCGCTCCAAGTCCCTAACCTTCCGCGAATTGAACCTGGACCTCAACGAGGAGCGTTTCGTCCAATGGACATCCTGGTTGTTCCTCCCGGGAATCATGGGACTGATGGCGGCGTTCGTCTGGTGGGTCCGGCGCTAACCCGGCCTCAGTCCGGCAGATTTCAATCGCCGCCAGGTTAGAGAACAAAACATGAACTTAAGGCTATCAATTCTCTTGGTCACCGTGTTAGTCCTCTTCGGAGGCACCTTCCTTGTCGTGCGCCTCACCGCTTCCACCGAAAGAGACCCGGAAGAAGACTGGATGTACCGGATCTCGGAAGACGATCTGTACCGCATCGAGGTCAGCAACGAAGGGAAGGACGTGGTCTTTACCAGGAAGCCTGGCAGCTTCCGTTGGTATATTCAGGAGGACCCGCTGGTCCCAGTATTCATCGACAAATGGTCCGGAACTCCTTTGCTTCTCAGCGGTCCCCGCGTTAACCGGACCCTTACAGAAGTGATCGAAAACCCCTCGGCCTACGGGTTGGACCCCCCGGCGTCCCGGGTTAAGGTGGTGGACGGCGCGGGACAGAGTTTCGAATTCCACATGGGCGACCCTACGCCGGACGGCGCAAACCAGTACACCAGGCTCGTGGGACACCCCAGGCTGTTTACGGTCCCTGCCATCTGGGCCCAGGTCATCAACCGGCTGGCGCTGGAACCTCCATACTTGCGCCTTTACCTTTTGGGCGAGGATGACCATGTGGTCTTCGTCAGTGTCACCCACGGGGAGGAGACAAACGAATACGGTCGAAAGGCTGACCTGTCCTGGATCGTCCTCGGCCCACCTGACACACCTGAACCCCAACAGATACCGGTAGATGGGGCGGTCTGGTCGGAAATCTTGGAATTCCTCCTCGGCCCAAGGGCCGAGGATATCGTGGAAGATGCCATCGAAGACCCAGCCCAATTCGGCTTGGACCCTCCCGAAGTCTCGGTCAGACTCGGAAAGGCCACCGGCCCCGACGTGAAGTTCTTCGTGGGTGACTCCACCCCCGACGGCGACCACCGCTACGTCATCGTCGAAAGCGATGTGGACTCCAAGCTGTACGCCATGAGCAACAGCCGAGTCAAAATGATCACCGACCTGGTGGCAGACCCGCCTTACGGAGAGGCTCCAGAGGCCACTCCGCCTCCGGGTTGACAAACCGGGCCTCGGTGACGCACAAATTACAGGTATCCATTCGTATTGCGCCCCGATGATCTCGGGGCGTTCTGATAAACAGGGGGACGCGCTTGAAAGCAGAGATATTGTCCGTCGGCACCGAGCTACTCATGGGCGAGTTGACCGACCTGAACGCTTCATGGATCGCCTCCAAGCTCCCGGCATTGGGTATCCAGCTTCAATGGGTATCCATCGTGGGAGACGACTTGGACATGCTGGCGGAGGCATTCACCAGGGGTCTGGAACGCTCGGACATCATCTTCACCACCGGAGGTCTCGGGCCGACCCAGGACGACCTCACCCGGGAGGGAGTTGCCAGGGCGCTTGGAGAAGAACCCACGGTCCAAGAAGGAGTGCTGCGTGACCTGGAAAAGTACTTCCAGGCCCGGGGCGCCCCGATGCCGGCCCACAACATCAAGCAAGCCCACCTCATCCCTTCGGCTCAGTTCATCCCCAATCGCAACGGCACCGCTCCCGGATGGTGGGCGGAGAAGAACGGGGGAATCATAGTCTCCATGCCCGGACCACCGGGCGAGATGCACCCCATCTGGGACGAGGAAGTCGAACCCAGGCTGCAAGAGTTGGTTACCGAAGAGGTTACCATCACTCGCAACATCAAGACCATGGGTCTCTCCGAATCCGCCATCGACGAGATCATCTCCGAATATTTCGGCCTTGAAAACCCATACCTGGGCATCTACTCCAAGGCCGACGGCATCCACCTGCGCATCATCGCCCGTGCCGCTGACACTAATGCCGCCTGGGCCATGATTGACCCGGTGGCCCAGGGCATAGAGGACCGCCTCGGCCCCTACGTCTGGGGCTACGACGACGAGACCCCGGAACAGGCCGTCGGGTTGATTCTGAAAAACCGCGGCCTGACCCTGGCTACCATGGAGTCCTGCACCGGCGGCTTCCTGGTCAACTGCATCACTGACGTAGCGGACAGCGCCAGCTACTACAAGGGTGGTGTCGTGGCCTACACCAACGAGATGAAGGTCGCCAGCGGCGTTCCAGCGGACATTATCGAACGCCACGGCGCAATCAGCCCGGAGACGGCCAACGCCATGGCCCTGGCAGCCGCCGGACACCTCGGGGCGGACTACGGCATCGGCATCACCGGGGTCGTCGGCCCGGCGCGCGTGGAAGACCAACCCCCTGGCCTGGCCTACCTGTCGATAGTCGGTCCCGGCGAAGGCAAGCAGATGGAAATGCGCGTCCCTCCCCGCCGCGTCACCATCAAACGCCGCATGTCCAACACCGCTCTGATCGAGCTTCGAAAGCTCCTGACCGCTACTCATCCCGAAGCAAAAGTGCCGCCCGGGGGTCTGCTCTAGCACTCCCGTCCGCCACGAAAGAAACCCGCGCCTTCAACCGCGTTTCGCCCAAAAAGAGGGCTGCCGCCTGGCAATCTCACTTGGATTGCGCCAGCCCCGTCCCCCGCGTCCCTCTAACTCCCCATCCATATTATTCTCCCACCTTCCCACACCCGCCGTTCCCCGGCCCCCGTCTCTCCCGCACCGATCAATACCCTCGCCCACCTCATCCCTCACTCCCGTCTTTCCCGCGAAAGCGTGAATCCATAGCCCGAGTCGAACAGTCTCGCCAACTTTCCCTATCGAACGAAAGCACACACCCGGTATAATCGCCCAAACCAATTAATTCGGAGGTGTGCGATGGCGAAGGTCAACTCAGTATTGGGGTCAATGGATAGCGCCAGCCTGGGGTTCACCCTCCCCCACGAGCACCTGATCGACTCCTCGGCGGGAATCAGGGTCTCCTACGGCGAGTTGGAATTTCGGGACCGCGCGACTGACATGGCGATGGCGGACTTTACCGCCGCCAAGGCCGGAGGCGTGGATACAGTCATCGAAGTCTCACCAATGGACCTCGGCCGCGACGTGGCCTTGATGCGCGACGTGTCCCGGGAGACCGGTGTCAACTTCATTTGCTGCACCGGCTGCTGGCTGGACATCCCTCGCAGTTTTTGGGGCCGGAGCCCGGACTTCATCGCCGACCTCTGGGTCCGCGAAATAGAAGAAGGCGTCGACGGGACGGACATCCGGGCGGGGATAATTAAGGTCGCCACCAGCGACCCAATCAAAGAACATGAAGAGCTGATGCTCCGCGCCTCCGCCAGGACTCACCTCCGGACCGGTGTGCCCATCACAACACACACCCCATCCCAATCCCGCATCGGCGAAAAGCAGGTGGCCATCCTGAAGGAGGAGGGCGTGGAGCCCCAGAACATCTACGTCGGCCACATCAATCAGACCCTGGACCCGGACTACCACCGAGAGTTGGCTAGGCTTGGGGTCTGGCTGGGTTGGGACATCAACAACCCCCTCGGCCGCGCCTATCTCCCTCCCTGGGAACAACGGGTCGATTACTTCAAGACACTCTTGGACGAAGGCCTAGTTGCCAACCTCATGATGTCCCACGACTGGAACGTCGTCCTATCCAGAATCAGCGCTATGGGTTCCCCGGGCCGGGACGCCAACCCCGAAGGCTACCTCTGGCTGAGTAGGGCCTTCATACCAAGACTCAGAGACTTGGGCGTCTCAGAAGCCACCATTGACCAAATCATGGTCGGCAACCCCCGCAAATATTTCGAAGGCACGAAGCCGTAGAGGTCTTTTTGTCGACATCAATGGTGTGCGGAAGTACATCTCCGGCAGACCAGTCTCAGGGTGGCCAATGGAACGCCAAATACTGATACGTGACAGCCTATTGACCAACGAATCGTTCCGAACGGACTTGCGTGATCTGCTTGACCAAGTTCCGGAGGTGCTCTTGACCCTTGCAGATGTGGCGGACCATCCTGAAGGATTTTCACTGGACAGAGGTAGTTCCCTGCAGGCACGAACCGGCATCGATATTCGACAGGCTTCCAGTCTGATGCAGATCTCGAGGTACCTGTACTACAGAATTACTACAGAGGCCTTCCCCGTGCAGTTGGCGGTGGACCAACTGTGCGAAATCGGGACCGATCTCACCGGTGGGATCAATGAGGAAAAGCGGGCAGCGCTAGTGAGCCTATTGGCATATAAAGGGAGCTACGAGCGGGACCGATTAGCCAAATTAAGGTCCTTTGGTTCTGGCCCGCATTATGAAGGGATCAGTGGTAGTTGGACCATATCAATTCAGAAGACACGAGAGAACGAGATCGCAAAAAACGCGGTCCTCCACCTCAGTGTCACGTGGCACGACGGGCGAGGAAACGGTCATGAAGCCTTTTTCAGTCTGACCGGCGACCAATGGGAGGAATTGCAGAAACAAGTGGATGAAATCTCTGTAGAATAATCCGATCTTCAACAGTATCTCAATGACTAGTATCCCGTGCGAGACCTGATCCAGTTCATATACAATGGACTGGGCAACAATAATTTCACTCGCTGCTCTTTTCATCTCGGTAGTCGGTGTTTGGCTGGGTGTTAAAACCGACAGGACTTGCCGGGATAGATTGGAGCAACTCGAAACGCGCATCGAAAACTTGCACGATCATGAAATGGAGCGAGTGGACAAGTTAATCGGAATGCTATCCCCACCTCGATAGGATGAATCAGGCTTGTTATGTCTACTACAATCACAATAACCATAGCGTCAGTCCTGATATTGTTGGGCTTCCTCGGAATCGTCGGCAGATTGTGGGAACAAAGAAAGTTTCGACGGTCAGCAGATAACATCGAAGAGAAGATCGTCCAGTCGTATGGGCTCTTCGACGCTGCGCTTCACCGGTTCGAAAGCCTCATGACGAACCATGAGACGAATCGCTCTGCGACTGAGGCCAGGAATACCACGAGGGCGACGTCCTAATCCTACCAACATCCTTGGCAGACAGAGGCTGCGTTCCCATCTCCTAGTGACGTGATGTTATCGCACTTGGAATACGTCTGCGCACATAAGGTGCGCGGGATGTATCTCTCTTTCCCAAGGACTCCATGGGAGGAGCAGAGGGATTGGTCCCACAGAGACCTGGAGCCTGATCGGGGATGGCAGGCACGAGAACCAACACTCCGCGCTTAATGAGCAGCGACACTGGCCGAATGATACGGAAATGCCGGGCCCTCGGTGGGCTTTCCGCTCCTTCTGCTCTGCAGTGTTTGTAGCCGTCTCCATAGCGCCAACCATCCACTGGGTCCAAAATAAATAACCGGGGAGGCGGAGTTTCCGCTTCCCCGGTGTTTTTCGCGCCCAGGCTTGGAGAGGGCGCTAAATGGTCAGCTTGCGGTAGAGCATTGGTAGACGCTCGGGGAGCGCCCAGATCTCTCCAAGGACCTCGTAACCCATGTCGCCGCACATGCTCTTGAGATAGTCGTGGCCCGCTTTGTCCACCGTCAGACAGAACGGCGTGATGTCCTTCCGCTTGGCCTCCAGCAGGGCCATGTGGGTATCGTGGACTGCGTACTCCTTCTCCACACCTTCGCGGCTGTAACCCCGGTCCTGGGGCCGCCCGTCGCTGATGAGGAAGAGTATCTTGGTCTGGGCGTCCTGGTTCTCCAGCTTGGTGATGGCGTGGCGGATGGCCGCTCCCATGCGGGTGGCGTGCAGCGGCGTGATCTTGTCGATTCGCCTCTTGATCTTGTCGCCGAAGCCCTCCCCGATGTCCTTGATTACGTAGAACTCGACGTTCTCCCGCCCGTATCCGGAGAAGCCGTAGATGCCGTAGGTGTCTCCTATAGCCTCAAGGGCTTGGATCAGCAGCGACGTGCTTTCCTTCTCCAGGTCGATGATCCGCTTGTAGTTTCGCCGCACCAGCCCTTCCCGGCGTCGCCGTAGCCAGACCATGTATTCCACCGGGTCGTCCGGGGCGTCACGGTCATCTACTACCTGCCTTCCCTCGTCGATGGCCTCGGCGGTGGAAGCGCTCATGTCCAGCAGGAACACCACCGCCACGTCACGCCTGGCCCGGTTTCGGCGCCAATAAATCTTATCGTCCGGCGGGACCTTCATCCGCAAGTCGGCCCAGGCCTCCAGGGCCGCGTTCAGGTCGATATCCTCCCCGTCCACCAGCCGGTAAATCTTGCGGAAGCTCTCCGGCATGATCAACTCGAACTGCCGCTTGATGTGGTTGGACAGGGACATGTAATTCCTGAGAGCGTCGTTGTAGAAACCGAGGTCGCCTTCCTCGACGTTCTTCTCTTTGACGATGCACCAACGGGGCTTGTAATCCCCCGCCCGGAAGTCCCACTCGTCGTAGGCGTAGGTCTTGGGCTCGCGGGCTTCCAGCTCCCCGCCCTGGTCGTCGTCGTGCATTAGCGGGCCGTAGCCCTGGCCTGGCTGGGAATTGGGCGGAGGCGTGCCCGCCTCCTTCATCAGGTTCTGGGCAAACATGCTCATGCTGTTGTTTATGTCGCCCTGCTCCGCGTCGAGTTCCAGTTCGGCGCTCTCCTGGAGCATCTGCTCCAGCATCTCCTTGGATATGGGCTGGCCCTCGCCATCCTGGCCCTGGTCCGACTGTAGCATGGTCAGGAGTTGGACCATTTCCGGCTTGAAGTCTCCCCGGTAGTCCACCGGCTCGGGGGAATCGTACGAGTCGCCTTCCCCGCCCTCTCCGGAGGCTTCCATCGCGGCCTGCAACCGGTCCAACAGCTCCTGGTACTCCTCCTCGGAGAAGTCGCCCGGCTCCTCCAGGTCCTGCGGCTCGAACTGGTCTTCGGTCTCGGTCTCGTTGCGTATCCGCGAGATGATCTCGTAGGCCCGTAGCGTCGCTTCGGAGGTGTCCTCCACTTCGGCCTCGGAGTTGCGCAACTCGTGGAGGATTTGTGCCAGTATCACCGCGGCGTCTTCGTACTCAACCGGCACCGGCAGATCGGTGAACTGCTCCAGGCTCATGTGGATCAACAGCTCTACCATGGCTTCCTGAAGCCCCATCTCCACGATGTTGGGCCGGTTCGCCAGCGCCTCTTCCTGGACTCGCTTGGCCGGGCGGCGGATTCCCGGATATTCCACGTTGATCCGGTAGTCCAGCCGGCAGTCCTCGAGGACCGTGAAGATGTCGAACGCCAGGTGCCGGTTTTCGAAGAGGTTCAGGAACCTGCCGATGTCTGTAAGCGCCTGGCCCGTCCCCGGCTCGATCTCGTCCGGATCGGCCAGCATAGGAACGCTGCGCCGGGCTAGATACTCCTCCTCCAACTGGAACCGGCGGTCTTCAAATAGCCCGGAAGGCTTCTGAAAAGCAAAGGCGAAACTGCCAAACTCCAGATGCCCCACCTGGTGCGTTGAGACCACCTTGAACCACGAGAAGTTGTCCTGCTTGTTGGCATAATGGTCCACCACCGGGGGCAGGAACACCTTGGTGCCGTCGGTGGAGGCCGAGTCTTCGTCGATCCAACCGATGTTCTTGCGGACCAACTCCTGGGTGTCCAGCACCTCGATCGACGTTCCGGAAAGAGCGCTGCAATAGAGGCGGATGATACCCTTCACCCGCTCCAGCTCCAGACTGGAGGAAAGGGTGTCGAGCATGGAAACCGCCGTGTTCGACTCCACCTTGAAGAAGGCGATCCCGCTTTCGGGGTTTTCCTTCAGCAATTCCAGCCCGTGCCGGAACCAGGTGTCTAGTTGGTTGATCGTGATGCGCCCCAGGACGTCGTTCAGGCTCTTCAGGAAGAAGGGGACCGACTCCGGGGAGGTGGCCAACAGGGTCTCGCACAGGTCGAGGATGTACCCCTGTGAACCCTGGGGGACTTTGCTGAGGGCTTGCGTGCCGTCGGCCAGGAAGCGGGAAGTGTCCCGTAGCCCCACCTTGGCGAGCCGTTCACCCAATTTTAGGAAGCGTCCGGTCTGGCTGTCGTCCACCTGCTGCAATGCCCGAGGCACCAACTCCAGGCAGGTCTTGACCTCGCGCCAACTGCCGTCGATCAGGGCCCGGGACATGGAAAGGAACGCCTCTCGCTCCCGGCCCATCGCCGGTAAAACGTCCCGTCCCAGGACTAGGCACTCGCCCGCAACGTCGTAGGACTTGTAGGAAAGCGCTTCGATAAGTGAAGCGAACACTTCCACGTCCCAAAACGGCAGGTTCCGCACCAGGTCCGGGCTCACTTCAAAGAACTTGGCCGCCAGGGTGCTGGACTTCCACGTTCCCTTGTATAGGCTGCGTCCAAGTCCCGCCCACCGGGGAATATACTGGGGCCGTAGATTGGGCACTATGGTCGAACTGGCCTTGAAGAACGCCACCGCCAGGGTGGGCGAGTCCTGGGCCAGATAGGTCCCGCAGCGTGCCCACTGCATGAACGAAGGAAAAGAGAGGAAACGGGCCACCTGCGGCCCTACGCGATAATACTCCACTGCCGATTCCCATGACCTCACGGTCTGGGTCCCGATGGAGACCCCTTCCTTGGCCCAGAGGGCCAGCTCCTCTTCTCCGAAGGCCGTGCTTATCGCCTCCGAGGCCTCACGGTACGCTTCCAGGACCGCGGGGGGGAGTTTGGCTAGCTCCGTCTCAATATCCGGTAGCGGCGGCGTGCTCAAATCAGTGTTCCTCCTTCTTGGTCCCTTCGTCCAATAAGCCCAGGAAGTCCTGGAGGACCCTGGCTGTGGCCCCGTATATCAGGTGGCCGTCATAGGCGTAGGAGTTTGTGGAAACGGTCAGCCCATCGTCCCACCGGGTCTCCACCCGAAGGTTGGACGGGTCCATGAGGGCGTTAATCGGGACTTCGAGTACCTCGGCGATCTCCATGTCGCTTGGGGTGAAGTCGTAGGGGTACGGGATCGTGCCCACGTACACCTGCATCTTGAAGCGGCTTCTGGTCGCCACCTCATCCAACTCGCCAAGCACTGTAACGTCGGACCGCCGGATTCCCATCTCCTCTTCGGTCTCCCGGAGCGCCGTATCCAGGGAGTCCCTGTCCTCTTTGTCCCTCGCTCCGCCGGGGAGAGATATCTCGCCCTTGTGGTGTTCAACGTGCTCGGAGCGCTTGTTAAGGAGAATACAATATTCCCCGTCCTTGGGATAGAGGAGCAAGCAGACGGCGGCGGGCCTCAGAGTGGGATCGCCCACCTCCTGTTTGTGGCGGTGGGCGAGTGCGTCACGGACAATTTCCAGTGGGGAAGAGGCCATCTCTACCGCTATTCGAAGATAGAGGAGACCACTTCTTCGATGCTGCGCTGCAGTTCAGGTTCGTCGGTCAGCGTCCATACAATGGCCACCTGACATGCCCGGCGGGGCGCGATCCCCTCGGAGATCAAACGCCCAGCATATATCAACAGGCGCGTGCTGGCTCCCTCTTGCAGACCATGTTCCTGCAAGTTCCGGATCTTCTCTCCCAGCTTCGCCAGCGAATCGGCGGTCTCATCGCTGCATCCGCTCTCCCGGGCCACGATCTCTCGTTCCAATTCTCGCGGGGGGTAATCGAATTCGATGGAGATGAACCGCTGCCGGGTGCTGTGCTTGAGGTCCTTCAGCGCGCTCTGATAACCGGGGTTGTAGGAGATGCACAGCAGGAAGCGGTCGTCAGCTTCAATGATGGATCCCGTCTTCTCTACAGGGAGAATCCTGCGGTGGTCGGTGAGGGGGTGAATCAGCACGGTCGTGTCCTTCCGCGCTTCAACTACTTCATCCAGATAGAGGATCGCGCCGTTCTTGACCGCGCGAGTCATCGGCCCATCAATCCAGCGGGTGCCGTCGGCGTCCAGCAAATACCTCCCCACCAGGTCACTCGCGGTAAGGTCTTCGTGGCAGGCGATGGTTACCAGCGGGACCCGCACCTCGCCCTCCCTTATCTCTTGCCGCTGGGCTCCCTGGGGCGCCTCATCGTCCTGTACCACTGTTAACGGTCTTCCCAGCTTCCAGGCCATGTACTCTACGAAGCGAGTCTTGCCACAGCCCGTGGGACCTTTCAACAGTACGGGTATATGCTGGTGATAAGCCGCGGTGAAGAGCGCTTCCTCGTCCCCAACGGAACGGTAATAAGGCTCGCTGCGGACTAGGAATTCCTCGATCGCGTACTCTTTAAATTCTGGCGTTTCCGTATCTAGCATTACTTGCTCTCTGTCCTTCCGTTTACTCTCGACTGCCACAGTTCGCGGACTGTGCGTTCCAATCGGGCGACATCACCTGAGTTGTCTACGACGACATCCGACCGCCCGAGCCGTTCTTCGCGGTCCATCTGCGAATCGATCCGCTTCCGGGCCTCTTCGGGGCTGATTCCCCGGGCTGCATGCAGCCTCTGGACCACGGTCTCCACCGGGGAGTCGGTCGACCAAACTTCGTCTACCAGCGTTTCCCACCCGGCCTCGAATAGCACGGCCGCTTCCACAACCACGACCTCGGCGCCGTCCCCTCTCAAGGAGTCGATCCTGTCCGTCACCATGCTCGCCATCTGTGGGTGCATGATGCCGTTGAGCTTGGCCATCTCTTCGGGGTCGGAGAAGACGATACCACCCAGCGCCCTTCGGTCAATCTCGCCGCTTTCCTGGAGAATCCCTTCCCCAAAGGCGTCGACCACCAGGTTCCAGGTCTCTGAGTGGGGGATGTAGGCTTCGTGACCGATCTGGTCGGCGTTGATCGGCGCGGCTCCCAGAGACTCCAGCAGGCGCGCAACCTCGCTCTTGCCCGTGCCGATTCCTCCAGTCAGTCCGATGACCAACATTGACCTAGGTCCTCCAGGCCGCTCTACCGGGGAACACCACGTTGCCCATGCCCCTCAGGCACGGCCTTAGGGGGGCCCGCGACTGAGCCATTCTACCAACGGCGGTAACCGATGGTCAACATCGTGCGCCGGGGCTACTCGATTCGCAATCTCGCGCCCATTCTTACGATTCATAGACCGTCGCGGCTCAGGCCTCGATGCGGATTTCCCGCCAACGGGCCTGGTAGGCATCCTGCAACTGGGAAAAGCTCTTCGTGTATTCCTCGCTGTGAATCGGGGTGGTGGTCATTATCACAGCGTCTTCCCGGTTGTCGGAGTAATAGCCCTTCCGAATACCCACCTGTTTGAAACCGTACTTTTCGTAAAGCCGCTGGGCGATGAAATTGGAAACCCTGGCTTCCAGGGTCATTACCTCGGAACCGTACTCCAACGCCTCTCGCAAGGACCCTATTAGCAGCAGTTCGCCTAGCCCGTGTCCTCGCAGGCCCTCCCGCACTGCAATCTCCGTGATGTGGGCCTCGTCGCCCTGGTACCAGACGCTGACGTAACCCGCTACGGAATGGTCCACCGGAGATTCGTTCCTCGACGGCCGCATCAAGCCTCGTGCCTTGCGGCTCACCCGCGACCATAGCGAGTCCGATTCCGCCTGGGGGGCGGCCTCCGGCTGTTTCGCCGCCTCCGCCTCCGCCTCCGCCTCCGGGGGGCAAACTACCAGATGACAGGCAAACCGGTTGTTGAGCTCCCGCTTGAACGGCGTGCTGATCCAGAGGGGGGAGAAGGCCTCGCGCTCGATTTCGACAACCTGGATGATGTCCTCGGCGCGTAGACGCCTGATAAAATAGTCCATATTTCATACGTTTAAGGGCGGCGTTAAGGGACGGATCGTAGAGCAGTCCGGGACACCGGTGGCAATTGTAACATAAGGAAAAAACGCGCCACAGCCACGGCGCCATTATGCTGCCTCCCAGACTCGCACCTTCCCGTATTCCCCGTCGAACCCCGGCTCCACGCGCACCTTCCCTGACCGCGCAAGTAGCACGCCTTCGGCTATCCTCTCTCCGCCCGCCAGTTCCAGGTCAGCGGCGCCTGCGTGTATGAGCGCATGGACCTCGCTCCCCAATTCTCCGACGATTCGCCGGTACTCTCGCTGGACGGCTTGAGAGTTCGAGCCCTTCCCCAGAGCTTGGCTGATTATGTTAACCAAAGACACGGCGCGGATGAACGGTGGGCGATCACCGGACCGGACAAAACCCTCCCCGTCCACAGACCCGGCTACTTTACCTCCGGCTAGACTCTCGACCCTGTGGAGCACTCCCAGCGTCAATGCACGACCGCATACCGGGCACCGGCCCCCCTGCCGCAGAGTCTCTTCCGGCGATTGGCGGACCCCGCACTTGCGATGCCCGCTGTAGTGGTATTTCCCCTCTTCAGCATAGAACTCGATCGTGTAGTCCACATCCTGGTTGGCCAGGGCGCGGGCCAGTGAGTGATAGCCGGGTTGCCCACCAAAGACGGTCAACTCCCGGCCCAGATTCGGCAGAGAGTGGGCGTCTGAAAAGGACACGATGGACTTGCCCTCCAGCTCACCTACTGGCCAATTCATCTCAGGGTCGCTGGATAAGCCGGTCTCCGCGGCACGGATGAAAGGGCTCATGTCCTGGAAACAGTCCTCCAGGCTGTCGAAACCCGACTTGGAGCCGAATAGCCCGTACCAGGGTGTCCAAACGTGCGCCGGAATAACCATGCAACTGGGGTCTATATCCAAGACCAAGGCGGTCAAGTCCCGCCCCGAAAGTCGTACACTGGGCCTTCCATCTCCGTCCAACTTCGCGCCCACATCCGCCAACGACCGGCGGAGCCTGTCGACCGCGCCAAATCCCGGGGCAAACACTAGCAAATGAAGCCTTCGACCCCTGCCATCTTGCTTATAGACGCAGCTTATCTCGGTGCCCAATACGAAATTGACATCGTCGTAGGAAAACAGTCCCGGCGAGACCTCTTTCAGCTTTTCCTTGAGCTCGCCGTTCCACACCGGATGGGTAAAATCGCCGCTGGCCAACACGTCGATGCCCTTCAACTTGGCCCACTCGGCCAGGCCCTCCAGCGTGAGCTTCTTGCTGCAGGCATAAGCAAACCGGGAATGCACGTGCAGGTCAGCCACGTAAGACATGCCGGAAGTCTAGCACAGGGCCAGCGGCAGACGGAGGCGGCGATGGTTTCTCCATTGGCCTAGACAATCTCTTCAAGGCAACAAAAGGCTGTTCCAGCTCCCGGCCACTGACTTGATGATCGCGGCCAACCGCTGCGACCAACAGTTCAGTAATCCCCGTAAATCAACTGACACGATCCCCTTCCCACCCTGGATGACACCCCCGTACTATCACTAATGCCGGAATCTCAAACGGACATTAGCCACTGCCAATAGTCCAATCTCTGAAGGAGGATGACTGTCGCAAAATGTCTCACTTTGACCCGAAACTAAAAAACTCCAAGGTCCCACACGGCCGCCATTCCCGCATCCGCCGTCGTTCCCCAGAAAGCGGGAACCCATCATCCGAATACGACAGATCCATCAACTGGCACACCAGTCCGCGAATTCTGCACCCCGGCCTTAGCATCAATAATGGCGGGACCAGCCTCAATTCGGTTGCGTTCTTCCGCGAGACCATCCCTTGACCCGTAAATGCTGTGGATTTATCCTTATTATCGGTCTAGGTCGAAGTCCCGCACCAAGCGCACGCAACCGTGCGCCGTGTGGCTATTCGGCCTGCGGACCCGCCCGCTTCTGGGCGTGCAACCACATATCCGGAGGAAATCATGACCATCAGCGCAAGTTCGGCGACTCAGCTAAAGCCTTTGGGAGACCGCATCGTCGTCCGCCCCAAGGCCCAACAAGAGATGAGCACCGGAGGCATCGTCCTCCCCGACACGATATTGGAACGCCAGCAAGAAGGAGAAGTCGTGGCCGCCGGCCCCGGGCGAGTCCTGAACAACGGGAAGCGGCTCGAAATGGAAGTTGCCGTCGGTGACAAGGTCATCTATTCCAGGTACGCGGGTACCGAGTTTCAAGTGGAAGACGAAGAGCTACTTATCATGGGAGCAAACGACGTCCTGGCAAAGCTAACCTAACGAGTGGCCAGTGGTCGATCACTAGCCACTAACCACCGGGCACTAAACAACAAGGAGGTACAGACACCATGCCTGCTAAACAGATCGTCCGCGACGAGGAAGCCCGGCATGCCCTCATGCATGGAATCAACATCGTCGCCAACGCCGTCCGCGTCACCCTCGGGCCCAAGGGTCACAACGTGGTCTTGGAGCGGAAGTGGGGCGCTCCCATTGTTACCAACGACGGCGTGTCCATCGCCAAGGAAGTGGACCTTCACGAGTCTTTCGAGAACATGGGCGCCCAGTTGATCAAGGAAGCCGCCAGCAAGACCAACGAAATCGCCGGTGACGGCACCACCACCGCGACTATACTTGCCCAGATCATGGTCCGGGAAGGGATGAAAAACGTCGCCGCCGGGGCCGACCCAATGGCCATCAAAAGAGGAATCGACCGCAGCGTCCGGGCCATCGTGGCCGAGCTTGCCAAGCTGTCTACCCCTGTTGACAACCGCGACCAGATGGCCCAGGTGGCCGGGATCTCCGCCAATGATCCCGAGATTGGCGAAACCCTTGCCCAGGTCATGGACCACGTCGGCAGGGAGGGCGTCATCACCGTCGAGGAGAGCAAGGGCATCGAGTCCGAGACCGAGTATGTCGACGGTATGAACTTCGACCGCGGCTACGTCAGCCCCTACTTCGTCACCAACCCCGAGCGCATGGAAGCCATTATCGAAAACCCCTATATCCTTGTCACAGACAAGAAGATATCCTCCGCCGCCGACCTGGTGCCCATCCTGGAGAGAAACCTTCAGGTGTCGCGCAACCTGGTCATCATCGCCGAAGACGTGGACAGCGAAGCCCTCGCCGTGCTTGTCGTCAATAAGATGCGCGGCACGGTCAACTGCGTGGCAGTTAAGGCCCCGGGATTCGGCGACCGCCGCAAGGCCATGCTGGAGGATATCGCCATCCTCACCGGCGCACAGGTGATCTCCGAAGAGCAGGGGCGGAAGCTCGAACTAGCTTCCACCGAGGACCTCGGACGGGCCAGGCGCGTGGAGTCGACCAAGGACAAGACCACTATCGTCGAGGGCGCCGGGGACACGAATATGATCAAGGCCCGCGTCGACCAGATTCAGGTCCAGGCCGAGGAGACTACCTCTGAGTACGACAAGGAGAAGCTCCAGGAACGCATGGCCAAGCTCTCCGGCGGCGTGGCCGTCATCAAGGTCGGCGGAGCCACCGAGCCCGAACTCAAGGAGCGGAAGGGCCGCGTCGAAGACGCACTCTCCGCCACCAGGGCTGCGGTGGATGAAGGCATCGTCCCCGGAGGCGGTGTCGCCTACGTCCGCGCCCTGTCTGTCCTTGACGAGCTACAACTCGGACGGGATGAGGAAGTGGCCAAAACCATCCTCCGCACGGCCCTTCAGGAGCCCTTACGGACCATAGCGGGCAACGCCGGCCGCGAGGGCGCCGTGGTCTTGGACCAGGTAAGGCGCAGCGAGTCTGTTAGCTACGGCTACGACGCCAAGGGGGACGCATACGGCGACATGATGGACATGGGCATCATCGATCCCGCCAAGGTGGCCCGCGTTGCCCTAGAGAACGCCGCCAGCGTCGCGGGCATGATCCTCACCACCCAGTCCCTCATTTCCGAAGAGCGCCACGACCAGCCCATGCACCCCGGCCACACCCACGAATTCTAGCCAACGGACGCTACCCCGCCCACCCCCGGGATGAGCCACACCAGTTAAAGAGTACGAGGGGCCTCATATGAGGCCCCTCGTACTCTTTGTAGGCCATGGGTCCCAGGTCCGCTTCAAGCATAGCTCAGCAGCAAGTCGGCGATCTCTCGGGGCCGGTAAAGGACCACCTGGTGGCATGAGTCGACTTCGGACACCTCGGCGTTGTCCCCAGGTACCCGCTGGGCCATCTGCCGCTGCACAGATGGCGGCAGGAACTTGTCCCCGGTAAGCACGACGTAGGTCACCGGATAGGGCCGCTCTGGCTGGCTCAGTGAGACCTTGGTATTCAGAACGCGGGTCGGCAGAGCCCCAAAACGCCCCACCACGTGGACCACTTCCATGGGGTCCATCCCGTTGCACAGCAGGTTGTTGATCATCGACTTCGATAGCTTCAGGTCTCGTCCGGTGAGCCTGCTCATCAACATCTTGACCCGCAGCCCAGACTTCGCCGGTTCCGGTATCACACTGGCCATCGTCCGTCCAAATGGCGGGATAATCCCCGCTATCAGCGCCACCCTCTTCGGCGGCTGCGGCAGTTGCTCCGCGGCCTGAATGACCATGCTGGCCGAGAACCCGTGCGCGACCAGGACCAACTCCGTTAGCTCCTCTCGTTCAACCGTCCGAGTGATAGCGTGGACACACTCCTCCAGCCGCACGTCACCAGTATCCCCGCCGGCGTCAGCGCCGTGGCCTGGCAGGTCCATCGGGTAGACCCGGTTGGCGGGACGGGGAGAATATAGCCTGGGTGGGTGAGTGACCGGGGCCGTAAGGTATCCCCAGACTTGGCCCCAACTCCATGAGCCCTGGCCCGCCCCGTGCACAAGTAGGTAGTCGGTCATCGTTCTATCTCGCCTGGTTTCTGCGGTCCTGGTCTCGTTGGATAATGTCTACAGCACGCCGTGAGAAATCGCTGGCGGCGCTAACGCGGCAATACTGCGCCAAGCACCCGCAACAGGCCCCCTTCTTCTTCGGGCAAAACGGTGCGCGGGTCCAGTAGCGCCCGGTCCCCTTCGATCCGCGTCATGACTGGCGGAGTTCCCTCCCGCAGACGGGCGGTTAGGGACTCGACACCCCCCGTACGCTTGTCTGGCCTGATAGCCAGAGCCCAAGTAGGAAGGGTTTCCCCCGGGAGACTACCGCCACCGATAGCCGACCGGCTGGGGACGACCTCGCCGCAGCGGACCGCCGAACGCCACCGCTCGGCCCGCTCCCTTACCGCGTTCTCCGGGGCGGAAATCATGCGCCAGACCGGAATCTTTTCCACCGCCTCTCCCCGCAGGTAATGGAGCAGAGTGGCCGTAAGCGCGGTCATGCTCAGCTTGTCGATGCGCATCGCCCGCGCCAAGGGGTGCCGTTCCAGCCGTTGGACCAGGTCTGCCTTCCCCACCACGATCCCGGCCTGGGGGCCGCCCAGCAATTTGTCGCCGGAGAAGAACACCAACCCCATTCCAGCGGCCACGCTCTCCTGCGGAGTCGGTTCGTGGGCCAAACCATAGAGTTCGGTGGGCAGGAGCGCGCCGCTTCCCACGTCGTGGAGCACCGGGACTCCCAGCCGGTCACCCAACGCCACAAGCTCTCCCGGTTCCACCGTGGCGGTGAATCCTTCGACCCTGAAGTTGCTGGCGTGGACCTTCAGAAAGGCCCCAGTGTTCTCCGTCACCGCGTTTTCGTAGTCCCGCACGTAGGTCCGGTTGGTTGTGCCCACGTCGACTAGTCTCGCCCCGCTCTGCTCCAACACGTCGGGAACTCGAAAGCCGCCGCCAATCTCCACTGCTTCGCCTCGGGGGACAATGACTTCCTTCCCGGATGCCAGAGCGGAAAGCCCCAACATCACCGCGGATGCGTTGTTGTTGACCGCCAGCGCAGCCTCAGCCCCGGTCAGACGGCGCAGCAAAGACTGGAGATGCGCTTGCCTGGACCCTCTGCGTCCCGTGCCGAGGTCCAACTCTAGGTCCGAGTACCCCTGCGACGCTTGGGTCATCGCTACAATAGCGTCCATGCTCAGCGGAGCGCGTCCGAGGTTGGTATGGATCACCACCCCAGTGGCGTTGATGACGCGGCGCGGGGATATGCGGTTCATATCGGCGATCTGCCGGCACACGTCGTCTGCCAACTCGCCCGTCGCGGGAGCAGTCCCACCTTGCCGCACCCTTTGGCGGGCGTGGTCCAATTGCTCTCTTACCACTTCGACCACCCAATCGCGGGAGTAGGTTTCCACCAGTGCCGCCACCCGGTCGCTGGTCATCACCCTGTCCACGCTGGGCAAATCCCGCAGTTGCATCTGCTCCCCTCCTGGAATGCGGAGGCCCGGAATCGGGCTATATTCTATCATGGCAAACCCACACGGCGGACATCTGGCGGGCATCTAAAGACCTGCAAGCCCAGGGTCTTTCGATTGCATTAATCGTCTGCATTAATCGTCGTCTATCATTCCGTGGTCTACCATTCCGTGGTTCCCCTCCACCCGTCATACCCGCATCCCCCTCGGTCCCGGCACTTCGCTCGTGCTCCCAGCCCTTCGTCCCTTACCTCCCCGTCATTCCCGCCTCCCCGTCATTCCCGCCTCCCCGTCATTCCCGCCTCCCCGTCATTCCCGCTTTCGGAGACCTTTGAATAATCCCCTCTCCCTCCGGGAGAGGGTTAGGGTGAGGGCGTCCTCCGTATCTGGGCGCACTCTGGATTCTCGCTTTCGCGGGAGTCGCGGAAGGTTACGCAAAGGTCTCCTTTCGCGGGAATCCATCGCCCGAATCCGAGGGCTCCATCAACCGACACGGCAGTTGGCGAACTCTCCACACAGCACTTACAGGCCTTCGCCGGAGTCACGTTGGCGCCCGCCATCATGCGATTACCGCGGCAGTTCGCCCACTTTCGTTGGCATTCGTTTCCCCGCCGTTATAGAATATTTCCCGCCCAACCTGACCCCTTATGGAATATTTACCATGCAGCCAGGCCTTCCCCCGGAGTTAGAAGCCCTGAAGAACACTATCCGCCAGATCGTCCGCGACGAGTGCGTTCCCCTGGAGCAGGAGTACCTGACCCACCCGCCGCTGGAAGGACAGGATGACGGCGGTCCCGGGGGATCGCCGAAGCGGTCCAGGGAGTCGTCGGCAGCCCGCCCAGGGATAACTGGGACAGGTTGAACAACATCTCCAAACAGACCGGCATCTACACTTCCTTTGTGCCCGAGGAGGAGGCATGGGCGCATTGGGGCACGTCGTTTTGGACGAGGAAGTCCACAAGAGCATCGTCCAACTCCCCGCGTCCCCCGTGCCAATGATGATGATCGGCGCTTGCACCCCGGAACAGGAGCAACGCTACCTCTACCCCGCAATCCAGGGCGACTTGAACTACGCCTTCGGCCAGACCGAGCCCGAGGCCGGCTCCGATCCTGGGGGCATGATGCAGACTCGGGCCGTCAGAGACGGTGACGACTGGGTAATCAACGGGACCAAGATGTTTATCTCCGGGGCCGTCTCCTCGGACTTCATCCTGCTCCAGGCGGTCACCGGTCCCGGCCGTATGCAACGCGGCGGGATAACCAGGTTTGTCCTCGACAACCCAACTCCTGGGATGACCTTCGAGCCAATCCGAGTCTGGGTCACGCCCACCCGGGCGCACCGGCACTTTGTCCACCTCGACAACGTCCGCATACCCCAGACCCAGGTCTTGGGAGAAGTGGGCGGAGGGTTTACCCTGGGCCAAAAGCGGCTCGTACATCATGATAGATTGCTCCGCGGTTCCATGGCCATCGGCATACTGACCCGCGCGTTGGAGCTGGCCATCGACTGGGCCAAACAGCGGGTCACGTACGGGAGGCCAATCGCCGACCGCCAGGCCATCCAATGGATGCTGACCGACGTATACATCGACATCATGAACCTCCGTGCCCTCACGAGGGAGACCGCGGCCCGTGCCGACGCCGGTGAAGATGTCCGCGTAGAGGCGTCGATGATCAAATACTGTGCCGGGGAATGGGGTTGGCGCAGCATCGACAAAATCATGCAGGTGTTCGGCGGGTTGGGGGAAAACCTGGACATGCCGATCGCCCACTGGTACCTGTTGCTCCGCCACGCCCGCACAGGCGGCGGGACCTCCGAAATCCATGGTTCCGTCATGGCCCGCGCCTTGCTTAACGGCTCGGTGTCCTTCCAGGGTTGACCCGCCGTCCTGTTATGTCAACCGGAAAAGGGGAAGCGCCCAGGGAAGGGATCTACTATGGCTGTGGAAGAGCCGGAAATCCTCCCTTGGATAGTGGAGGACCGTGAGCCTCCCGCAAGATGGTACCTGCGTCAACCACACGAGGCTACCTCTACAGGACCGGTCGGGTACGCCCCACTGTTACAACTGCATTATTGAATCGTTTCAAACCCCGGCTTACAATCTGGCCCGAAGGATTCTAGGCGATTGGGCTATCGCCGAAGACGCAGTCCAAGAGGCGTTCACGTCGGGTTATCGGTCATTCCACCAGTTCCGGGGTGAGAACCTCCAGGCCTGGACCATGCGAATCGTAACCAATACCTGCCGTGACATGCTGCGTTCCCAGCGCGTGCGTCCCACGGTGCCGCTGGACCCCATCCGCTCAGACCCCAACGACCCCGACTCCGGCCTCTCCGCAGTTGATTTCCCATCGACCGAAGAGTCCCCGGAAGACTACGCCCAACGGCGAGAGCTAAACCGCGCCATCGAGTCTGGCCTCGGAGGCCTCCCCGAAGACCAACGGCTAGCCGTGATGCTCATCGACGTCCAGGGTCTGGCATACGAGGAAGCCTCCGGAGTCATGGGCTGTTCCCTGGGAACGGTGAAATCGCGGCTCAGCCGGGGCAGAGCCCGCCTGCGCGACTATTTGCGCGCCAACGGGGAACTTTTGCCCTCCCGCTACCGTCAGGACTAATAGGATTATGCGGATTCTCAGGCGAAACCACAGCCACATAAAACCGGAAGCCCTGTCCGAGTTTTTGGACGGCAGGCTGACCGGCGCCGCCGCGGCCAAAGTGGAGCGGCGGTTGCTGGAATGTGCCGAGTGCCAGGAGGAACTCGATAGCCTGCGGTCAACGGTGGGGATTTTGCGTTCAGTGGAGGACCTCGTACCCAAGCGGAGTTTCGTCCTTGACGCGCCGCCGCAGGTGTGGACGGAGCGGGCGCCCGGAGACCGTTCGCCGGTTTCCCTGATTCCCCAATGGGTCTATGCCGGTGCCGCGGCAATGGCGGCCCTGGTGCTGGCCGTGTTGGTCTCGGCGGACGTGACCGGCTTGCTGTCTCCGGGACATGCGCGGGTGGAACAGACCTCAGTTGAATCGGCGGCAGTAGAGGATCCTTTCCAAGGTGTCCGTGAGCTCGTTGTGACTGCCGAGGAGGAAAGCGCGGCGACCGCCGCAGGCATGGCGCATCCCGCCACCATCGCCCCCGGACAGTCGGACGTCCAGCCTATTCCAACTGGAGGTGCTTCCGGGTTGTTGGTCGGAGAAGGAGGAGAAGGAGCGGCGGTTACAGCGGACCAACCGGAGGCCGCGCCTTTAACTTCGGCCGATTCCACCGAGACTCCAACCCCCCAGTCCGCGCCGGAGCGCGAAATCGTAAGGGAATCCGCCGCCGCACTCAGCGCAACCGCCGCCCCTCAGGCGGCCCGAGCCCAATCTCCCGCCATGGCAGCCGAGGCGATGGCCGCACCGTATACACCTCAGCCAGCGGCGATGGCCGTGCCTGAACCCACCCCTGCTGTCGTGTCATCCCGGCCCGAAGCTCATGGGGGTGACGAAATTACGGTCGCCAAGGAGGTCAAAAAAACGAGGGGCCAGAGCCGGGAGCCAGTGGGTGCGACCGCGGCGGCCCGCCAAACCACCGTTGTCCCGAAGCCAACCTGGACGCCTGTCCTACCGACGCCCACAAACACTCTATCGCCTACTCCGACGAATCCGCCTCCCACTCCGAAGCACACCCCAACTGCTACGCGGCCTACGCCCGTCCCCACCCAAGCCCCCGCGCCAACTCCAAGGGCGGAACTCGATCAGACTCTCGACCATTCACAAGAGCATGATACACAGGTGCAGAGCGCAACATCGCGGGAAGGTCCTCGGACCAACCCGGCATGGCGTATCCTGGAATGGGCCGCGGCTGGGCTGGCGCTGGTTTTCCTGGCTGCCTTCCATCGGACCAGGAAGGCAGCCAGGTCAACTACAGGATTCTGACTGCAATTACAATCACCCAAGTCTAATCACGTGAGGAGCAAGTGACGTTGATGAATCTCAAGGGAATATTTCTCGTATTAGTCCTCGGCGCCTTTATGACCCTGGCAATGGCATGTAGCACAGAACAGGCTGCCTCCAATACCTCGCCTGACCTCAGGCCAGTTGACGCCGCCGCAGCGGAGATCACTACCGCGCAACAGTCCCAGGGTTCTAACCCTATTGGGAAGGTATCCGCTGCGGAAATACCTGTGGACGCTCGCTCCACGACCATGACCCAACAGCCAACCTCGGCTCTGATGGCAAGATTGACTGAGCCTGCGACGGCCATCGCAGGGACTGGCAACGCACTGGTCCAAATGGGTAACGGTGACGGAACCGGGATCCTGGTCAGGGGTTTTGGCGAAGTGTCCGCCGCTCCCGACGTGGCCGTCCTCAATCTGGGAGTCGAGTCTTTCGCCAGCACCGTCGCCAATGCCCGTGATGAGGCCAATACCGCCATGGCCGAGGTCCGGACGGCGCTGGAAGCCCGCGGCATTCCCGAGGCCGACATCCAGACCAAACACTTCCGCATCAACCCCAGGTATACGTCCCGCGTGGTAACCAGGTGCCCTGAAGGTAAGGAAACGGGCGTCTCCAGCCAGCGTCCCTCCCCAACAGCCACGCCCGCGCCACTCTTGCCACCGGGAGGCGGGACCGGGATGGTAGTGCAAGAAGGCTGTTTCACCGACCGGGAACGCATCATCACTGGATACGAAGTCGGCAACAGCCTTGAGGTGAAACTGCGCGACTTGGATGCCGTCGGCGAGGTGATTGACGAAGTAACAGAGGCCGGCGGAGACACCATCAGGTTCAACGGCATCAACTTCTCCCTCGACGACCCCTCCGAGCTGGAAGACCAAGCGTTGACCGCCGCCATCGAAGACGCCATCGCCAAGGCGGAAGATATGGCCGAGGCGGCCGGAGTGGGACTTGGCGGCCTGCTCCACATCAGCGAGGGGTCAGGGGGGCAGCCTGGGTCTCCATACTTCTACGGGGTGGGCCTCGCAATGGAGAAGTCCGCCACGATGACCCTGGTTTCCGCCGGTTCTCTGGAGGTTACCGCCACAGTTCAAACATTGTTTGCAATCGATGGCAATTAAAGCCACAGCCCTTTAAGCCAATAGGCCCCGCATAGTTCGTGACCGCGGGGCCTATTTCCGGTTCCATGATGTTGCCATATCAGAGTTTCGGGCTCTGGCGGACCCATCTGAGAGGATAGTGGTTGCGGTGCTGAGTCTGCGTTGATAGAATTCGCCTACCAATATCCGCAATTCTGATACTTGATTCGTGGCGGCCCGGTCTTGGACCATCAGACCTCAATGCAGCAAGCCATTTGTCTGGCCCGGCAGGCGGTGGGGACAACCAGCCCCAACCCCGCCGTGGGCGCGGTCATAGTTAAAGACGGGACGGTCATAGGCAAGGGGCACACATTGCCCCCCGGCGGGAACCACGCCGAGATCGAAGCCCTGGAAATGGCCGGAGATTCGGCCAGGGGGGCTACCCTGTACACGACTTTGGAGCCCTGCTGTCATTTCGGCCGGACCCCTCCATGCACCCGTGCCATCATCGCCGCTGGAATCAGTGAAGTCCATGTAGCGGTCCAGGACCCCAACCCGGTCGTCTCCGGCAATGGTTGTGACGAGTTGGAGTCCGCGGGAATCGGCGTGGTGATCGGAGAACAAGCGGAAACGGCGAAGGGGCTATACGAGGCGTTCGGCAAGCATATCCGGACTGGCCTCCCTTTTGTGACCGCCAAGTTCGCCATGAGCCTGGATGGTAAGATCGCAACCCATACAGGAGATTCCAAGTGGGTTACTGGCCCGGAAGCCCGAGGTTACGTCCAGGAAATGCGTCGAGAATGTGACGCCATCACCGTGGGGGTGAATACGGTCTTGGCCGACGACCCGCAACTCACCGCTAGGGCTCCCGAAGGCTCCCCGCTGGCTCGCCAACCACTCCGCGTGGTCTTGGATAGCCAGGCTCGCACTCCAGCCGGGGCCCGGCTTCTCAAGGAACCGGGCGACACCCTAATTGCCGTCACCGAAAACGCTCCGAAGGACCGGATTGAAGCGTTGATCGAGGCGGGCGCGGAAGTCGCGTCCATCCCCCCGGATGATAAAGGACGTCCTGATTTGCGGCGCGTTATGGCCGAACTGGGACGACGAGGCGTGGTATCCCTTCTGGCCGAGGCGGGAGGTATCCTGCAAGGAGCCCTCTTTGATTCCGGGTTGGTTGACAAGGTTTATGTGTTCATCGCGCCTGTGATCATCGGCGGCATCGGCGCTTCCTCCCCAGTGGAGGGACACGGCGCTGGCCGGATGGCTGACGCAACCCGCCTGGCGAGGGTGACGACCGGGCAGATCGGCGATGACTGGCTGGTGATAGGCTATCCTCTGAAGGACGACCAGGGAGAGTAGGCGGAGTGTTTACAGGAATCGTTGAAGAGGTAGGCTCCGTCGCAAGTCTGGGCGACAACCGCCTGGTGGTCCGGGCATCCAAAGTCATGGACGACCTCAAGATGGGGGACAGCATCTCCATAAACGGGGCCTGCATGACCGTCGTGGAGCTTGATAGCGGCGGATTCGGTGTCGACGTCTCCCCCGAGACCTTGCGGCGCACTTCCCTAGGCCGGCTGGACGCCGGTCACAAGGTCAACCTGGAGCGTCCGCTTGCCGTGAGTGACCGCCTGGGCGGTCACATGGTGCAGGGTCACGTGGACGCCACAGGCCGTATCACGTCCATTAGGCCCGAGGGTGACTGCTTCGTTCTAAGAGTCGGAAACCCGAAACGGCTGGGTCACTACATCGTTGAGAAGGGGTTCATCGCGGTTGACGGTATCAGCCTTACCGTGGTAAAAAGGGGGTCATCTTCGTTCACCCTGTCAGTGATTCCTTACACCTTGCAGAACACCAATTTGCAAGACAAGGGTCCCGGCGACCGGGTCAACCTAGAGGCCGACATCCTGGCCAAATACGTGGAAAGCATCCTGGCACGGTGACCGGCGGATTGCCCAGGTCCACCGGAAGAGAGGGACGGTTGTATGCCTCTGTGTAGCGTGGAAGAGGCCCTTGAGGAATTCAGAGCCGGCAAGTTCGTCATCGTAGTCGATGATGAAAATCGGGAGAACGAGGGCGACCTCGTGATGCCCGCGGAGATGGTTACTCCGGACGCCGTCAATTTCGCCGTTACCCAGGCGCGGGGCTTGCTTTGCATGCCGGTATTGGGCGAACGGCTGGACGAGCTAAACATCCCCCTCATGATCGAGAAGAACGCCTCGCTAAAAAACAAGACCGCCTTTACGGTGTCCATCGACTACAACAAGGGCACCACCACCGGGATCTCCGCCCACGATAGGGCCGCTACGATCAAGGCTTTGATCGACCCTGAGACCACGCCGGACGAGATGACCCGGCCCGGACACCTGTTCCCCCTCCGCTACCACCCCGGCGGCGTGCTGGCGCGGCCTGGTCACACCGAAGCCATCGTAGACCTTTGCGAAATTGCGAGTATGTATCCCTCTGGCATCGTGTGCGAGATCATGAACGACGACGGCTCCATGTCCCGCATGGACAACCTGGAGGTTTTCGCGGAAAAGTGGGGCCTGAAAATCCTCAGCATCGCCCAGATCATCGCCCACCGCCGCCGCAACGACAAGCTGATCGAACGGGTGGCGGAGGCCCGCCTTCCCACCAAGTACGGCGAATTCAAAGCCATAGCTTATAGAAGCGCCGTTGACGCCGACGAGCATCTCGCTCTCACCATAGGAGAGTGGCAGCCGGGCGACTCAGTCCTCGTGAGGATCCACAGTGAATGTATGACCGGGGATGTCTTCGGCAGCCTTAGATGCGACTGCGGCGAGCAGGTCGAGATGGCCCTGACCACCCTGGCCGCTGAGGGTGTTGGCGTCTTTCTGTATATGCGGCAGGAGGGCAGGGGCATCGGCTTGCATAACAAGATCAAGGCATACTCCCTGCAGGAATCGGGTATGGACACCGTTGAGGCCAACCATACCCTCGGCTTCGACGCCGACATGCGCCATTACGACATCGGCGGTCAAATACTGAAGGACCTGGGCGTAACCAGACTCCGGTTGCTGACCAACAACCCACGCAAGGTTGTGGAAATATCCGGCTTTGGAATCGAAATAGTCGAGCGAGTACCCGTGGAAGTCTCGGTCAACGACGAGAACCGCGAGTACATGCTGACCAAAAAGCTCCGCATGGGCCATATCCTGGGCAACTGCTGACCGCTAGACCCCACATTCAGACATTGGAAAAGAGCGGCGACCGGATGGCCGCCGCTCTTTGCTTTTGCCATCTGGTCCTAATTTGGGGCTATGGACCGTCAGTTCCGACTCTGGACATCAAGTACGCCTGAATAAAGTCGTTCAGACCTCCGTCCAATACCGCGTCGGGGTTGGTGCTCTGGTGGTTGGTCCGGTGGTCCTTGACCGACTTGTAAGGGTGCAGGACGTAGCTCCGGATCTGGTGGCCCCACTCCGGCACCACCCGTTCTCCCCTCAACCTTGCCAACTCCTCCTCCCGTTCCTCGGTCTGTTTCGCCAACAGCCTGGCCTTTAGGATGCGCATGGCAAAGTCACGGTTCTGGTGTTGGGACCGCTCGTTCTGGCAGGTGACCACGATCCCGGTCGGGAGATGAGTCAACCGCACCGCCGAGGCCACCTTTTGCACGTTCTGGCCTCCGGGACCACTCGACCTGAAGAAGTCCATCTTCATGTCCTCGGGACGGATGGAGACTTCCGAGTCCTCGTCCGCCGAGGGCAGTATCTCGACGTCGGCGAAGGACGTGTGCCTCAGGTGGTTGGGGTCATAGGGCGACAGGCGGACCAACCGGTGTACGCCGCGTTCAGCGCTAAGGTATCCGAAGGCATGAGGTCCGCTTATCTCGGCAGTCGCGCTACGGAGTCCGGCGGCGTCGCCGTAGGAGAGGTCCATCACCTGCACGGCCCGCGTTTCCACCTCCGCCCAGCGCATGTACATCCTGAAAAGCATCTCTGCCCAGTCCTGGGAGTCGGTGCCCCCCGCTCCCGAGTGGATCGAGACGATTGCGGACCGGTCGTCATAGGGGCCGGAAAGCGTCAGATTGATCTCTTCGCGGGCCAGGATGGCGGAAATCTGGCGCGCTTCCCCCTCTAATTCCGCCTGGATGGATTCGTCCCCCTCCTCGAGCGCGAGGTCAGTTAATTCCTTGAGGTTTTCCGCCTGGGTGCGCAACTCCTGCCACAGGGTCACCGTATCCTTGATGCGGCCCAGGGTCTGCATCTTTCTCTGGGCTTGCCGGGTATCGTCCCAGAATCCCGGTTGCGCGGCCTCAAGCTCCATCTCCGCTATAATTTTCTCCTTGGCAGCGAGGTCAAAGACGCTCCACTACCGACGCGATCTTTTCACACATTGCGGTTAGCTCTTGCTGAAGCTCTTCCATAACTGAATAAGTCCTCCGGTCGGAAATGCGGATGTGACCGATTTACTTCTGAGCGTACTCGGCGTATAGACCAAACTAGTACGCCACCCAGGGTATGAGTCTGTTCCTGACAACCAGTATATCAAAGGACGTGACGATACATCGGTGGCTAATCCGTGATTCGTAGCCGCTATGCGGCCTTACCGTGATATCCGAGTGCCGGACTTTTTGTTCCCAGCCTGGGTTATAATTGTGGGACACACAATGGCGTTCCTGCCATAGGGGGGTGTTTCCAGGGAAATCGCATTTTGACCGCGATCACGCCGTCATTCCCGCTGTCGCGGGCTTCCACTACCGGAGTGACGGTGAGACCGTCCTTAATGCAATAGACCTGGGAGTGTTTGTAGAAGAGGCGGAGAAATGCTAGACCACGGAACATTGGAATCAAGACAGGTTGACCCCACACAGGCCCTCCGGCACCGCATGAGGCATTCCGCTGCCCACGTCATGGCCGATGCCGTGCTAAGGCTGTTTCCAGAAGCAAAAATGGGCATTGGCCCCCCCACACAGGACGGGTTCTATTACGATTTCGAGGTCTCTCGTCCCTTTACACCAGAAGACTTGGAGCAAATCGAAACCCTGATGAAGGGGGCCATCGCGGGGGGATTCCCGTTCGAGCGCGAGGAGTTGGATGCCTCCGAAGCCAGAGACATGTTCGCCGACCAACCCTACAAGCTCGAACTGATCGAAGGGCTGGCCGACGCTGAAACCCTGTCCATTTACCGGCACAACGGTTTCGTTGACCTCTGCCAGGGCCCCCACGTTGAAAACACCGGCCAAATCTCAGCTGTGAAGCTGCTCACCGTCGCCGGAGCCTACTGGCGGGGCGACGAACACCGCCCGATGCTCCAGCGCATCTACGGCACCGCTTTCGAGTCCGAAGAAGAACTGTCGGGCCACCTGGAGCGGTTGGAGGAAGCCGAACGCAGAGATCACCGGACCCTCGGCCGGCAGCTCGGACTTTACTCGGTCCACGACGAGATCGGCCCCGGTCTGATTGTGTGGCACCCCAATGGCGGCAGGATTCGCTCGATCATTGAGGACTACTGGAAGAACCTGCACTACCGGCTGGGTTACGACGTGGTCTATTCGCCGCACATCGGACGGGCCGCGCTGTGGGAGACCAGCGGCCACCTGGACTTTTACCGGGAGAGCATGTACGCCCCGATGGATGTGGACGAGCAGGAATACTTCCTGAAGCCGATGAACTGCCCCTTCCACATCGCCATCTACCGCTCGACCTTGCGAAGCTACCGCGAATTGCCCTTGCGGTTTGCCGAATTGGGCACTGTATACCGCTACGAACGCAGCGGTGCGCTCCACGGGCTGATGCGAGTGCGCGGCTTCACCCAGGACGACGCCCACATCTTTTGCCGCCCAGAACAACTGGAAGACGAGATCGGCGGGGTATTGGACCTGACCTTCGAATTGCTGCGCGACTTCGGGTTCGAGGAATACAGCATCGCCCTATCGACCCGTCCCGAAAAATTCGTGGGCGAAGAAGAGATGTGGGACCACGCTACCAGCTCCTTGCGCGGCGCGCTGGAGGGCAAGGGACTTCCCTTCACGATAGACGAAGGCGGCGGCGCGTTCTATGGACCCAAGATCGACATCCACATCACTGACGCCCTTGGCCGCGCCTGGCAATGCACCACGGTGCAATTTGACTTCAACCTGCCCGAGCGGTTTGACCTCACATACCAGGACGACCAGGGAGGACGCCAGCGGCCTTACATGGTCCACCGGGCGATTCTCGGTTCCATGGAACGGTTCCTGGGCGTGTTGATCGAGCATTACGGCGGTTCATTCCCCCTGTGGCTGGCCCCAGTGCAGGCTGTGGTTATTCCCATTGCGGACCGGCACCTGGAGTACGCCAACCAGGTGTCTGAGACCCTGAAGGCAGGCGGAATACGCGTCGAGGTCGACGACCGCAGCGAGCGCATGAACCTCAAAATCCGCACTGCCCAGATGATGAAGGTCCCCTACATGCTGGTGGTCGGCGACAGAGAGGCCGAAGCCGGAGCCGTGGCCGTACGCCTCCGCGACAGAGAGGACCTCGGTGCGATGCCGGTGGCGGACTTTCAGGCCCGCCTGGCCCAGGAGACCTCCAGGTGAAGACCTATGCCCCCTCGGATTAGTCCAGGAACTCCTCGCCCATGACAGGGACCGGAGGCCGCTTGTGATAGCCGACTCCGCCTTCCAACCACCACGAAGGATAGGTGAAAGATGCCCAACAGGCTGATCAACGAGACCAGCCCCTACTTGCTACAGCACGCCAACAACCCGGTGGACTGGTATGCCTGGGGGGAAGAGGCGCTGGAACGGGCCAGGTCCGAAAACAAGCCGATCCTCTTGAGCATCGGGTATTCCGCGTGCCACTGGTGTCACGTGATGGAGCGGGAGTCCTTCGAAGACGAGGACATCGCGTCGCTTATGAACCAGCGCTTTGTCAGCATCAAGGTAGACCGCGAAGAGCGGCCCGACCTCGACGCGGTTTACATGCAAGCGGTCCAGATGCTCACCGGCAGCGGCGGCTGGCCCATGACGGTTTTCCTAACTCCGGAATGTAAGCCCTTCTATGGTGGCACTTATTTCCCGCCCGCAGACCGTGGTGGAATGCCCGGCTTCCCTCGGCTCCTCCTGGCCATCAGCGACTCCTACAATAACAATCGCGGCGAAGTCGACCGCGTCACCGGGCAGTTGACGGCCAACATGGGACTCGCCGGCCAGGTGCCCAGGGGAATCGACCCGCTCACGAAGGAGACCCTGCACCAAGCCTACTCCAACCTTGCCACCAATTTCGACTACCAGAATGGAGGAGTGGGCCCAGCCCCCAAATTCCCCCAACCCATGACCCAGGAATTCCTCCTGCGCTACCACCAACGGGGATTCAACCCACGGGCGTTGGACATGGTCAATCTGACCCTGGAGAAAATGGCCTACGGAGGAATATATGACCAGATAGGCGGCGGTTTCCATCGTTACTCCACCGACCCCTACTGGCTCGTTCCTCACTTCGAAAAGATGCTCTACGATAACGCCCAACTTGCCAGGCTATACCTCCATGCTTACCAGGTTACAGACCGTGATCTTTACCGCCGGATAACCGAGGAGACCCTGGACTACGTGCTGCGCGAAATGACCGGCGCCACCGGCGGCTTCTTCTCAGCCCAGGATGCCGATAGCGAAGGGGAGGAGGGCAAGTTTTTCGTCTGGACCCCGGACGAGATATCCAACGTCCTGGGACCAACCGACGGGGAAATCTTCTGTGCGTTCTTTGGAGTTACTGATCGCGGCAACTTCGAAAGCAAGAACATCCTCAACATCACCAAGGAAGAATCGGAATTCGCCCGAGACCGGCGCATGGAACTAGGGGACCTCATGGCCGTCATCCAACGTGGCAAAACTGAACTCCTTCAGGTGCGTGAAGAGCGTATCCATCCCCTATTGGACGACAAAGTGCTGGCGTCCTGGAATGGTCTGATGCTCCGAGCATTCGCCGAGGCGGCCGCCGCCCTGGGCAGACAGGACTACCTCGACGCCGCCGTCAAGAACGCCGAATTCCTGATGGAGTCAATGAAACTCGACGGCAGACTTTTGCGCACCCACCGCAACGGCGAGTCAAAGCTGTTGGGGTACCTGGAGGACTATTCCTTCGTGGCCGACGGGCTTCTGGCCTTGTACGAGGCAACCTTCGACGAGCGCTGGCTCCGAGAGGTCGCCTCCTTGGCGGACTCCATGATCGATCTCTTTTGGGATGAATCCGTGGGTGGCTTCTACGACACCGGCTCGGACCACGAGGCGCTGGTAATCCGTCCCAGGGACGTGTTCGACCACGCCCAACCGTGCGGAGGCTCGGTGGCCACCGAGGCGCTGCTCCGGTTGGCCGTATTCACCGGGAAGAACGAGTACGCGGCCAAAGCCGTGGCCCCACTGCGGTCGTTGCGCGAGAACATGGCCCGCTCCCCCGCCAGTTCCGGGGTTTGGCTGGGCGCGCTGGACTTCTACGTCTCTACGCCCAAAGAAGTGGCGATCGTCGGGCCAAGAGATGACCCGGCCACTCGCTCTCTGCTAGACGCCGTGTTCCATCAGTTTCTTCCCAACAAGGTGGTGGCCGGTATCTGGGACCCGCCTACTCCTCCAGGTGCGAGCCAGTTTCCGTTGCTGCAAGACCGGGGTATGACCAACGGCCAGCCCACCGCCTACGTTTGCCAGAATTACACCTGCCAGCTCCCGGTGAACGACGCTGAGGGCCTGTTGGAACAGCTCAAGGCCTGACACCGGCATCCAGTCCCGCTTCGGCCACTGTCTCCCTTGTCACGGTGTCGGGGAGACGGTAACCCCTGGACATCCAGTACCCGACCAGGGCCAACAACCCGGCTACCGGGCCGATGAGACGTATTCCCAGGGGGTCCTCGACGGTCTTGCCGAGAAGCAAGACCATCCCCATTAGCAGCGGCGCGAACGAGGAGCCTATCTTCTCGAAGAGGTTCTGTGCCGCGTAGTACATTCCTTCTCTCCGCATGCCCGTTAGCAGCTCGTCATAGTCGGCAATATCGGCGGTGATGGCTTTCGGCAGCAAGTTGACTCCGGCCATCGGGAAACCGGCGAAGAACGCAATGACCAGGGCCTGCGCCGCGGCGGGAATAACCGGAATGAATCCGGCGAAAGATATTATCGGCAGGTAGGCCGCCGTGACCAACAGGGACAGCGAATAGACCCAACGCTTGCTCCTTCGGTCACTGAGCTTCCACAGCGCCAGCGCCCCCACCACCATCCCCAGCACCGCGGCCAACGCAAGGAGCGACGTCGTACCCCCCTGGCCCAACGACCTGCCTCCGGCAACTGGAAGCCAACTCCATAAATGGAGACTGCCCAGGACCCCAGCGACGAAGAACGGAAGCCACGCGGTCAGCATGCCCACGGCCAACTGAAATAGCACGTATGTGGGCAGGAAGTGGAGGAATTGCTTATTTCGCAGTGTGCCCGTGAACGCCGACCTTAGGGGAATATCCGCAGCCGGTGTTTTTCTGGGCGCATGTTTCCAGACAGCGGCTAGCCCCAGATAGCGGAAAACCAGCCCGGCGGCCCCTACGATTCCACCCATAACCTGAAAACCATATAGGTCCTTGATCGGTCCGGACAGAACGAATCCCAGGGCAGCCCCTAGCAGGCCGAAATAGAGCCACCAGGCCACAATGCTCATCCGGTCCCGGTGGCTCACCGCTAATTCAGGCAACAGCGCCTCGTATGGTCCGCTGGACATGGTCGTGGCCAGGAAGAATAGCTCCAGGACAACGAAGAAATACACGGCGTTCACCGCTCCAGCCCCGTCCTGAGGGGCAAACCAAAGTAAGCTAAAGAAGAGTGCGTAGAAGGGTGTCGCACAGAGGATGAACGGCAGCCTCCGACCCAGCCGGCTCCGTGTGCGGTCGCTCCACCAACCAATGATTGGATCGTCGATCGCCTCGATGAACCGTCCCGCGGTCAGCAACAATCCTGCCACGAGCGTCGTACCCAGATGAATTGCCCCTAGGTCCAAAGCCGGGACCAGCCCGGACTCACTCCCTGGGGCAGGCGTGACCAGGAAAAAGAAAAGCCACAGGTTGCGGGTCTGCGTGATCGCCTGGCTGCCGACCGAATCCGCCGCGAATAACAGCTTGTTCAGCGTGGGGAGCCTATTGCCCTTCATACACTCCTGGGACTACCCTCAGCGTGAGTAGGCATGTATAATTATGCCCGATTCAGCAGAGCAAGGAGCGAAACTGGGCATGTGGAGCGCAAACTTCGGAATGCCGGGCATCCACGCTCCTCAATCCGCCGCACTGCGTGCCTGGAATGTACCGGCTCATACATATCGCCTTGCTTCCCAGTGCGAAGTTAGCGCGCGCACTTCATGGACGGGCCAGTAGCTAAACGTCTCTTGGCAACTGGTAACAGCCGGTGAGACTGACTAGGGAGAGGAAAATGCCAGAAGCAGCCAAGATTATCTATACCAAAACTGATGAGGCTCCGGCCTTGGCCACGCACTCGTTACTGCCGGTTCTCCAGGCCTTTACCAAGGGGACCGGCATTGACCTGGAAACCTGGGATATCTCGTTGACCGGCCGCATTATCGCCAATTTCCCTGACAATCTGACGGATGACCAAAAGATCCCCGATTATCTGCGAATGTGTGGCGAGTTGTGCCTGGAGCCATCAGCGAACCTTGTCAAGCTGCCCAATATCAGCGCCTCGATTCCCCAGCTAAAAAGCGCGATCTCGGAACTGCAGGATAAGGGGTACGATATTCCCGACTACCCCGACCAACCAGCAACCGACGAAGAGCGCCTAGTCCAGGTGCGCTATTCCAGGGTGCTGGGTAGCGCGGTCAACCCCGTCATACGGGAAGGGAACTCCGATCGCCGGTCCTCCACGGCGGTGAAGGAGCATGGCAAACGCAATCCCCACCGGATGATGCAGGACTGGCCGGAAGTGTCTAAAACTCGTGTAGGACACATGACCAGTGGGGATTTCTTCGGCAGTGAGCAGGCCGTCACCACAACGGAGGCCGGGTCAGCCACTATCGAATTTGTGGCCGGCGACGGGACCGTCACGGAGCTCAAATCCGGTCTCCCTCTGCAAACCGGGGAAATCATCGACTGCGCCGTGATGAATGCCCGGGCCCTGCGCCAGTTTTTCGCCGACCAAATGGCAAAGGCCAAGTCCGACGACGTGTTGTTCTCGCTCCATGTGAAGACCACCATGATGCGCGTGTCGGACCCCATTATTTTCGGACATTGCGTGTCGGTTTACTACCAGGACGTGTTTGAGAAGCACGGGGCGGAACTGGCTCAACTCGCGGTGGACCCCGACAACGGGGTTGCCGAAATTCTAACGAAGATTCAAGCTCTTCCGGAGGACAAGAGGGCGGAAATCGAGGCGGACATCCAAGCGGTCTATGAAAGCCGCCCAGAACTGGCGATGGTCAACTCCAACCGGGGAATCACCAACCTGCATGTGCCTAGTGATACGATTATTGACGCCTCCATGCCCGTTATTATCCGCGATGGCGGCCGCACGTGGGGTCCCGATAACGAGTTGCACGACACCATCGCGCTGATCCCCGATCGCTCTTATGCGACCTTATACCAGGCGGCAATAGAGGACTGCCAGGAGCATGGAGCGTATGATCCGTCTACCATCGGCAGTGTCGCCAATGTGGGGCTGATGGCGCAGGCGGCGGAAGAGTACGGGTCCCACGACAAGACTTTTAAGGCTCCAGGTAATGGGACGATTCGGGTCGTTGACGCCTCGGGCACGACGCTGATGGAACAAAGCGTTGAGGAAGATGATATCTTCCGAATGTGCCAGACCAAAGACACCCCCATTCAGGACTGGGTCAAGCTTGGGGTCACCCGGGCCAGGCTCACGGGCCAGTCGGCCATCTTTTGGTTGGACCAGAACCGGGCCCACGATGCGGAGCTGATCAAGAAGGTGGACCAATATTTGCCCACGCATGACACCACCGGGTTGGACATTAGCAGGATGTCTCCCATCGATGCCATGCGGGCCACGATGGCGCGCAGCCGGGCCGGCGGGGACACGATTGCGGTGACCGGCAACGTGTTGCGGGATTATTTGACCGACCTCTTCCCCATCATTGAATTGGGCACCAGCGCCAAGATGCTTTCGGTCGTCCCCCTGCTTAATGGCGGAGGGATGTTTGAGACGGGCGCTGGCGGGTCGGCGCCCAGGCATGTGCAGCAGTTCTTGGAGGAGGGCCATTTGCGTTGGGATTCACTGGGTGAATTCTGCGCCCTCGTCGCCTCCTTCGAGCATTGCGGCCAGGTCTTCAAGAACGACAAAGCCAAACTCTTTGCCGAGACCCTGGACCAGGCCATCGGGGAACATCTGGAACATCAGCGGGCCCCATCGCGCCGGGTGAACGAACTCGACACCCGGGGCAGTCATTTCTACCTCGCCCTGTACTGGGCGCAAGCGCTGGCCGATCAGACCCAGGACCCTGAGTTGCAAGCCCGCTTCACAGACGTGGCCCAGAAGTTGGCCGCCAACGAAGACAAAATCGTTCAGGAGCTGATTGACGCTCAGGGACAGCCAGTCGAAATGGGTGGGTATTACCACCCCAATGAGGAGATGACCGCCAAAGCCATGCGTCCCAGCGCCACCCTGAATGCGATTGTGGATGGGATCTAGCAACACACCGGCCGCTTGAGACGTGGTCTTCAGCCGGCCGGTTTATAGGCGTCGGAGCCTTTGGCGACTAAGGGCCGCCTCCTCTCCACCCGTGTTATTCTGTGCTAGCCCCGGCCTCACATGTGCTGAACAAGTACCAGGGGCGCCGCCCTCCCATGTCCTCATACCCTAGCCAGGCCGCCAGACCAGGCCAACTGAGCAAAGGAGCAATAACCAGATGCGAAGCAAGGTAACCGTAGTCGGTGCGGGGAACGTCGGCGCTACCACCGCTCTCAGGATTCAGTCGTTGGGCTACGCCGACGTAGTCTTGGTGGACGTGGTCGAAGACCTGCCCCAGGGGAAAGCCCTTGACATGCTGGAAGCTGGCCCAGTGTTGGGATCTGACGCCCGCGTCACCGGCAGCAACGGCTACGAGGAGTCCGGGGACTCCGACCTGGTGGTCATCACCGCCGGGATCGCCCGCCGTCCTGGTATGAGCCGAGACGACTTGCTCCTCACCAACATGCGGATTACCTCCGCAGTCACCGCCGAGGTAGTCAAGCACTCTCCCAACTGCATCATCATTGCCGTGACAAACCCGCTGGACGCCATGGTCCAAAACGTTTACGAGAGCGCGGGCTTCCCCAGAAACCGCGTTTTCGGCATGGCGGGCGTGTTGGACACCGCCCGCTTCCGCACCTTCATCGCAGAAGAGTTAGACGTCTCGGTGGAGGACGTTCAAGCCTACGTGCTGGGAGGCCACGGCGACGACATGGTGCCGCTTGTGCGCTACACTACCGTGGGCGGCATCCCCATCAGCGAGCTTATTGCTGAAGAGAAAATCGACCAATTGGTTCGCCGCACAAGGGACGGCGGGGGAGAGATCGTGGCCTTGCTCAAGGAAGGCAGCGCCTATTACGCGCCCTCCGCCGCAATCACCCAGATGGTGGAAGCCGTGCTGTTGGACAAGAAGCGGATCCTCCCGGCCTGTGTCTACCTTGAAGGCGAGTTCGGCATCAACGGCCTGTGCGTCGGCGTTCCCGCCAAGCTCGGCGCGGGAGGCATGGAGCAGGTCGTGGAAATACGCCTGACCGATGACGAGAAGGCCGCCCTGAGTCATTCGGCGGCAAGCGTCCAAGAGCTTGTCGACGTGATGCACAAGGCCAAGGAAGACGGGAGCTAACCCACCGAACTCAGGGACCCCGCGAGGGTCCTAAGTCCCGCATACCAGACCGGGAACGCTCCACTGGATTATACAGTGGAGCGTTTCGCGTAGTGGATTCTTATGTCAACCATGAATGATCCTGGAGGCTGACCGATGGCAAACCGCACCCCACTGGAAACCCAACTGCTGGCAAAGGCAGCCCAATACTTGCCCGGGGGAAACACCGGGAACATGACAGTCCGGGACGACCTCAGCTTCCTGGTCCGCGAAGGGCGAGGTTCTCACCTGTACGACGTCAGCGGCAACGAGTACGTTGACTGGCTGATGGGTTCCGGTCCAATGATATTGGGCCACGCCCATCCCGCCGTCACCGAGGCCGTCATCAAAGCGGTGGAACAGGGCAGCACGTTTTTCGCCACCAACGAGAAGGCTGTAATGCTTGCGGAGATGCTGGTAGAGGCTGTTCCCTGCGCCGAGCAGGTCCGGTTCACCACCAGCGGCACCGACGCTTGCTTCCAGGCCATGAGGGCTGCGCGGTCCTATCGGAAACGCGACAAAGTGCTCAAATTCGAGGGTGGGTACCACGGGACCAGCGATTACGCCCAGATGAGCGTTACACCGTCCGCATCTGAGGAATTTCCCCAAGCCGAGGCCAACAACGCCGGTATACCTAGCGTCATTCAGGACCTGATGTTGATAGCGCCATTCAACGACATCGACACAACCACAAGGATAATCGAAGCCCATCATGATGAGTTGGCCGCCGTAATCGTTGAACCTCTGCAGCGGGTGATCGCCCCCCAGCCCGGATTCCTCCAGGGGTTGCGCCAAGTGACCGCCCGTTATGAGATCCCCTTGATATTCGACGAAATCGTGACCGGTTTCCGCCTCGCCTACGGTGGTGCGCAGGAATTCTATGGTGTAACTCCGGACCTTTGCACTGTCGGCAAGATAATGGGCGGCGGTTACCCTCTGGCGGCGGTCACGGGACGAAACGACATTCTCTCGGTGTACGATCAGAATTCCGCCGTCTCCGGCACTTACGTAAGCCAAGTTGGAACACTCAACGGCAACCCCATCGCCTGCGCCGCAGGCCTCGCGACCTTGAACGAATTGCGCAAGGACGGCGCTTACGAGCGGTTGCGCAACACCGGCAGCCGCGTCAGGTCTGCCATGATGGAACTGTTTGCCGACAACGGCATTCAGGCCCAGATGTGCGGTGAAGACGCTATCTTCGACGTTTTCTTTACCGGTCATCCGGTGGTCAACTATCGCGACGGTCTTGCCGCCGACACTCAAATTATGGGTAAGTTGAACGCCGGCCTGCTGGAACGGGGAATCCTGAAGGGCGGCCAAAAGTACTACCCCTCCATCGCCCACACCGACGAGGATGTAGACCGCACCATCCAGGCTCTCCAGGAAATCGTCCCTACCCTGGCGGGATAGTTAATAATTTCCCAATTGGGCCGCTCAAAAGCCTCGATAACTTCGACGCTCACAAAAGGAGTCATTCAGCGCCGAGAATCCACTCCGCCTTTCGACCACCGACCAATGCCGGGAGCTTCTGGAGGGTAGCAAGAGGTGGCCTATTAGCTGGCTGCGAGCGCCACTCTCCTACGGACGTAGACGCCATGGCTCGGGCCACTCCTGTATACCCGCCTCTCAACTAGAGCAGGGGTTGTGTCCCAATTCTTGGAGAAGGAAGCCAAACAATAAGGGCTAGCGTCAACACGCTAACCCTTATCAGTTAACCTGAGAATTAGGACTAAGGAGTTAAACCGCAGCCCCCAGCTTAGTTACCAAGGGCCTCGTGTTTACGATGTGGCGGCGTAGTCCCAGGTCTGCGGGAGAGATGCCCATCGCCAGGCCAATGGCTTGGGGCAGGTGGAGGATCGGCATCCCGATGGAACGGCCTGCCTGCGCGGAAGCCTTGGGCTGGAACCCGTCCAGGTTCAAGTGGCACAAGGGGCAAGGTGTCACCATGGCGTCCGCACCAAGCTCCTTCACATCCAGCGTGTGCTTGGCAACCATCGCCACCGAATTTTTCTCGTTAATCGTCAAGATGGGAAAGCCGCAGCAACGGGTCTTACCTGAATAGTCCACCACCGTCGCGCCCAAGGTCTCGATCACGCTCTCCAGCGAGGAAGCGCGTTCCGGGTTGTCCCCCACCCCCAGGGCGTCGGTGGGGCGCACCAAGTAGCAACCGTAGAACGGAGCCAGCCGGACCCCGTTAAGAGGCCGCGTGACGAGCTGAGTCAGCTTCTCGATCCCGTAATCTTCGATCAGGATCCAGAGCAAATGCTTCGGCTCCGCAGTGCCCTTGTATTCCAAGCCTTCCTCGGCCAAATAGGAGTTGACCTCCGCCAGGTACTCCGCGTCGTTCTTGAGCCGGTGGTTGGCCTGGGACATAACCCCCTGACACGTGCTGCAGATGGTCATAATGGGCAGGCCCAGGTTCTCGGCCATCGCAAACGTGCGGGCATTGAGCGTATCGCCCAAAGTGCGGTTCTTCTCTTGCAGGACTCCGGCGCCGGTGCAGGAAGCGCCGGGCATCTCCTGGAGTTCGATACCCAGGCGTTCACAAATTAGCTTGGCGGCCGGGTATAGCTCGGGGCAACCTCCACGAGACACGCAGCCGGGATAGAAGGCGTATTTCAAACTGGTCCTCCGGGACTATATGGATTTGTGGCTTGGGGCGGCGGTCAGCGGCTAGTGATGCTCTTCCGATTCTTCGGCCTGCCCCGTTACCTTTTGGAATAGATTGCGAACATGTTCGGCCCCCGGCAATTCGGGATGCAGGAGCGGGGGCAATTTGCCGTGGGTAAGAGCCCGAATCGCCTCGGGCATAACGTTCAGCAGGGCGGGCACGTTGGTCACACCCACCGTCATGGGCACGATCTTCAGTTCGTCCAACCAACCACTGTGTTCCACCAGGTCGGCAAAGGCCTGTACGTGCCGCGCGCCGTAGGTCTTGTCCAGCCCGGCGTCCAAAGCCTGTTCGCGAAGGGCCATAATCCGGTCCATCGGAGCAACACCCTTGGGGCAGACTTGAACGCATTCGAAGCACCGCGTGCAGTCCCACATGCCCGAAGCTTCGCTAAGCAGCTTCAACCGGTCTACAGAGTCCCCGTTTTCATCGCCATCGCGGGGATCTGCGGTGAATCGGTATGCCTTAGCCAGGGCTGCCGGGCCCATGAAAGTCGGGTCCACTTCCAACACGGTGCAGTCTGACACGCATGCGCCGCACATGATGCATGCGGTGACCCCGGACAGATGCAACATGGACTCGTTGGAGGCTATGTATTCACCCTCGGGCTCAGGGCCCTGGGGCTGCAGATAGGGCTCCACGGCCATGATCTTGTCCCAGAACATGTCAAAGTCCACTACGAGGTCTTTGACTACGCGCATCACGCCAGCGGGCTCGATGGTGATGACGCCGTCAACCCCCAGGCTATCCCGGGCTTGCGCCTTACAGGCCAACGTGGCGTGGCCGTTTATCCGCATGGCGCAGGAGCCGCAAATGGAGCTTCGACAGGAGCAACGCAGGCTCAGCGTGCCGTCCACGTCCTCTCGTACCTTGATAAGTGCGTCCAGAACCGTCGCGGTATCCTCAACGGTAACCGGAAAATCTTGCCAGTAGGTTTCGGGGTTGTCGGCTTCGGGGTCGTACCTTTTGACCCTGAGAGTCAAGTCCATTGGTCAGTATTTCCTTTCTTCGGGAGTCCACTGGGTGATGGAAACCGGGGAATAAGAGATTTCCGGGCCCTCATCGCCTTTGGCCGTGACGATGTGCTTCAACCAGTTTTCGTCGTCTCTGTCGGGGTAGTCGGTGCGGGCCTGAGCGCCGCGGCTGTCCCTGCGCTCCAGGGCGCTTACCGCGATGGTTTCGGCACAATCGAGCATGAAGCCAAGCTCCATGGCAAAAATTAGGTCCGTATTGAACGTCCGGCCCTTGTTGTCCACTGGGACGGTTGTATACCGCTCTTTCAGGCCCTGGAGGTCGTGCATCGTCTCCTGCATACCGGCCTCATGGCGGTACACCGCCAGGTTCCTGTTCATCGACTCGCCCATGCCCAGCCGGACACTTGCCACCCGGTCGCCGTTCTGGGGCCGGTCGACAATGCCTCGAATGCGCTGCTCCTCGCGGCGCACGACCTCGTCAACATCGAACTCAATGTACTCCTGGTCCCGGGCCGCGTTGGCCGCATGGTCACCTGCCCGTTGGCCGAAGACGATGGTGTCCAACAAGGAGTTGGCCCCCAGCCGGTTGCCGCCGTGCACGCTGACACAGGCGCATTCGCCGGCGGCGTACACACCGGGCAGATTGGTTTGGCCATCGACGTCGGTCTTGATGCCACCCATCATGTAGTGCATTCCCGGGCGTATGGGTATGGGATCAGTCACCATGTCGACGCCCGCCAGGTCGATACCGATCTCGCGAATCTGGCTGAGTTTTTCCTTGATGAGCGCTTCGCCCAGGTGACGGCAGTCGAGATATACACACCCATCGGCGCCGTTTCCCGCGTTGATCTCCGTCTGTTCGGCGCGGGAGACCACATCCCTAGATGCAAGCTCCATCATACTGGGTGCGTACCGTTCCATAAACCTATCGCCGTTCTTGTCCAGGAGGTAAGCTCCTTCACCGCGGGCAGCCTCGGAGATTAAGACCCCGTTGCCCGCCAGGGTCGTCGGGTGGTACTGCACCATCTCCATGTCCATCAAGCGAGCTCCGGCGTTGTAAGCCAAGGCCATTCCGTCACCGGTGACGATCAGGGCGTTGGTGCTGGGCTCAAACACGCGGCCCAGGCCTCCGGTGCAAAAAATCACAGTCTTGGCGCGTATGGCGAACACCTGGCCGCTGCGAATCTCCAGGGCTGTGACCCCGCACACCCGGTCGTCCTCCTCGATCAGACCCGTAACGAACCACTCTTCATAGCGGCGGACTCCCGATTTAATTAGCTGCTCGAACATCACATGGAGCAACGCCTGGCCGGTGAAGTCACCCACGAAGAAGGTGCGGGCCCGCCGTTGGCCTCCAAACGCTCGCGTTCCCAGCTTCCCCTCGTCGTCCCGGTTGAAGGTCACGCCGAAGTGCTCCATGTCGATCAGGGCTTGACCCGCCGACTGGCACATGATCTCGATGGCGTCCTGGTCCCCCAGGAAATCGCTGCCCTTGATGGTGTCGTAGGCGTGGTCTTCCCAGTCATCCCCCCGGTCCACCAGGGCGGCGTTAATCCCGCCCTGGGCCGCGTTGGAGTGGCTGCGCACGGGGTGGACCTTGCTGATGATGGCGGCATTGGCCCCCTGGGCGCGGGCTGCGATGGCGGCTCGCATCCCCGCCAACCCGGCCCCAACCACCAGAACATCGTGCTCTAACATACCTGGTTCCTCCCTAGTCGTACCCGGTGACCGTTAAACGGTTCCCATAGTTTAGCATCTATCCGGGGTCCAAAAGGTTAAGCGCCATCACCAGTGAGAGTATACTTTTCGCGTCCCTGATCTCCCCGGACTGGATCAACATGGGGATGTCCCCCAACGGAACGCGCTCCACGGTGATGTTCTCGTCGTCATCGGCGGCAAGTTTGGCCGGACTAAGCCCGGTGGCGATATAAGAGTACATGAACTCGGTACACCATCCGGGCGACACCCAAAAGCTTGAGAGCGGCCGTATGTTGGCGGCGGTATAGCCAATCTCTTCTTGAAGCTCTCGCAATACCGTGTCGTTGGGCGACTCTCCCGGGTCCATGCCTCCAGCGGGAATTTCCAACAGACTCGCTTCGGCGGGCTTGCGGTATTGTCTCACCAGCAACACGCTGCCGTCCGAGTCCACCGGCACCACGCAGACGCTGTCTCCATGCTCCGCGATTTCCCTGGTGGTCAGGCGGCCAGTATGCAGCTCTACCGTATCGACTCTGAGGTTGACGATTCGGCCTTCGTAAATGACCTTGCTCTCGACCGTAGGTTCAGTATGCGGTCCTTGCATCTTCGCTGGTCTCCCTACTGGCCCCGGATGCTGAATCCCAGCCGGCGGGTCAGCGTGCCATAGAAGTAGCTGGGAGGATTGGCCCGGAGGAACCTGGCTTTCAGGGGACTCTGCTCGAGTTCGACCTTGTCCCCAGGGGATAGAGGGTAGTCCACGTAGCCGTCTACGCTGACGATGGCTTCCTGGTAACCCTCCAAGGCAAGGGATATCCGTGCGGCGCTGTCAAGGACGAGTCCGGCGGTTAGCCCCATGTGCGCGGCCACTGGCTTCAACACTAAAGACTCGGACATCGGGTCCAATATAGGTCCGCCCACCGCCAGATTGTACCCGGTGCTTCCGGTCGCGGTGGACAGTATCACGGCGTCGGACCGGAAGGTCGTCAAGGGAGCGTCGTCGATGCTGCCGGTGATGGTTACCACGCGGGAGACAGCCCCCCGGGCCACCACGACATCGTTGAGCGCGTGGTATAGTTCGGTCTCCTCCAATCCGCTGCGAATCACGCGGGCCTGGACCATGTTGCGCTCTTCCACGCGGCAACCGCCCCCCAGATAGAAGGGAAGCCGGTCCAGGGCCTCATGCACCTGCAGCTCAGTCATAAACCCGAGCCGCCCCATGTTGATCCCCACAACAGGAATCTCGTTCGCCGCCGTCACCTGGACTGCCCGGAGGATTGTACCGTCACCTCCGACGGTGACAACCAGCTCGGTCTGTTCCGCCCTCACCCGCAGGGCCTCCAGGTTCTCCGCGGGAGAAATCCAGCTATCGTCATGAAGGTTAAGCTGGTGGAAAATAGCGGTGCTCAGGTCCAGGGCCTCGGGAATTCGAGCGTTGTATATGATGCCCACGTTATTCATAAAGCGTCTGGACGGAAATCGTCCCAGGGAGGCTTGGGGAGCGGCCGCGCGCAACCCCGGCGCGAGAGCACGCGCAGTCTAGCACCGGCTTAGAATTAGTGTCAACGCGGCCCTGAATCATAGCTGCACCGCCAGGGCTGAAACGGCGATCTCCGCCGCCCGGAGCACATACCCCGGCGCGATGCCCATCCATAACATCGAAGCTCCAGATGCGGTTAGGGCAACCCAGGAAGCGGGTGACAGGGGTATCGGTTCGTCGGAGGCCGGCGATTCCAGGAACATGACCCGGATGATTCGAACGTAATAATACGCGGATACGACGCTGTTGATAACTCCGATTATCGCCAGCCAGGCTAGTCCGCCCTTCACGGCGGCGGTAAAGATGTAGAGTTTCGCAATAAATATGCCGGTCGGCGGTACGCCGATAAGTGCGACCAACGCCAGGGCCAGCACGACGGCCAGGACCGGAGAACGCCTGGCGATACCCGCGTAGTCCTCGATCTGGTCGCTGCCAATGCGGCTGCCAATGGCTATGATGGCGAAGAAGGCGGTAAGGTTGGCCGCGGTGTACGCGCCAAGATAGAAGAGCACGCTATTCGGCCCAACGGGAACGTACACGGTTGAACCGTCGGCGGATGCTTGCACCCCCGCGGCGACACCCACCAGGATGTATCCGGCGTGTGCAATCGTGCTGTACCCGAACAACCTCCGGATGTTGGACTGGCTCATTGCCACCAGGTTGCCAACAATCATGGACGCGGCCGCCAGGATAGCCATCAAGACTCCCCAATCCATGCCCACGTCAAAGAAACCGGTGTAGAAGACCCGGATCAGCACGGCGAACGCCGCGGCTTTGCTCGCCACAGACAGGAATGCGACGACCGGCGTAGGCGCCCCCTCATAGATGTCCGGCACCCACATCTGGAATGGCGCAGAGGATATCTTGAAGCCAAACCCGGCAACCATTAGCACGACCCCGACTAACAGCACGTAGTTATCCGTCGACAAGCCTCCTGTTGTATCGGCGACCCTCGCGGCTATGCCGGTGAGGTCGGTGGTCTGGGCGAAGCCGAACACCAACGCCATTCCGTAAAGCATAATCGCCGAGCTGATGGCCCCGATGACCAGGAACTTCATCCCCGCCTCGCTGGACTTGGAGCTGCTCTGGAACGCGGCCAAGGCCACGATTGGCAACGTGGTCAATTCCAACGAGATGTAAATGGTTATGAGTTCGGAAGCGCTGGCCAGCAAGATCATGCCGGTGGCGGAGAACAGCACCAACCCGTAATACTCTCCGTGCCTCCGCTCCATCTGGTCTACATACTCCACCGAAGCCAGCACGACCAACGCCGTGGCTGCCAACACGAGGAAACCGAAGAACAATGCAAACCGGTCGACCACGAGGCTGCCCAGGAGCACGCTCTCCTTGCCGTCAACCAACGCCTCCGAAGCGGACAGCAGGTCCCGGGTGTCCATCAGGTCTTGCAATTGGAACACCAAAAGAACAGCCGGCGCGATCAACCCGACTAGAGCAAACAGGGGAAGCAACCGTTTCCGCTGGGTTACCAGGTCCAGCAGGATCACCAATATCCCCACAATAGCCACGGCCATCGGCGGGGAAATGACGTAGATATCGTACAGCGACATAGGCTCCCTTACCCGCCGCCGTTAAGCATGTTTATCATCGGCTCGAGCCCTATCTCGAATACGTCCGTCAGCAGGGAGGGGTAGACCCCGATCCCCACGATGGTGATCACAAGGAGCACCAGGGGCACAGCTTCGACCAGCGAAGCATCGGCCAGGTCAGCGAACCTCTCCCGGCGCTCACCGAAGAATGCCCTTTCCACCATCCACAAAATGTACCCGGCCGCTAGTACGATTCCCAGCACCGCGAGGACTGTGGCCCATGGGTACGCCCGGAACGCCCCCAGAAAAACCAATATTTCGGAGACGAACCCGCTGAGTCCCGGCAACCCCAACGAAGCTAGCCCGGCGATCAGGAAAGCCGTGGCCACGACCGGCATCCGCCCCGCCAGTCCACCCAGGTCGGGAATGTACCGGGTATGGGCCTTGTCGTAGACCAGCCCCGTCGCTAAGAACAGAAGCCCGGTGATCGTTCCGTGGGTAAATAGCTGCATAGCCGCGCCGTTTAGTCCCGCGGATGTCAACGTTCCTTCGCTGATTCCAATGGAACCGATCCCAATCATGACCAGGCCCATGTGGCTCACGCTGGAATACGCTATGAGACGCTTCAGGTCCGTCTGCCGAATTGTCACGACGGCTCCATACAAGACGCTGATCACACCAAGCGCGACCAGGACCCAGGCGAATCTGTCGGCCTGAGACGGGAACATCCCGACGTTGATCCGGAGCAGGCCGTACCCGCCCATTTTGAGCAGCACTCCCGCCAGCATGACACTGGCCGCTGTAGGTGCGTCGGTGTGGGCGTCTGGCAGCCACGTATGGACCGGCCAACTCGGGAGCTTGATGGCAAAAGCTATGAAGAAGAGCCAGAACAGGGCTCCCAACGGCAACAGCACGTTCCCAGCGTTGAGCATGGTTTCGGCTTGGGACAACTGGACCATGTCGAAGGTCCCTATCCCCGGCGTGAGGAACACCGCGACGATGGCCACCAGCATAAAGGCGCTTCCCAAAAGAGTGAAGATGAGGAATTTCATCGCCGAATACTCTTTGCGCCCGGCTCCCCAAATGGAGATCAGCATGTACATCGGGACCAGTTCCAGTTCCCAAAACAGGAAAAACAGGAGCAAGTCCAGGGAAGTGAACACACCCATCACCGACGTCTGGAGCACCAGCAGCCAGATGTAATGCTCCTTTACCCGAACGTTTATGTGCCAGGATGCGAACACGGCGCATATTCCCAGAAGCCCGGTTAGCGCGACCAACGGCGCGCTCAACCCGTCCACACCCAGCAGGTAACTGGCCTCAAACGTTTCCCCGGGGATCCAGATAAACCGTTCGACGAACTGGAATCGGTCGGCGCCCTCCGACCGGTCAAAGAAGCTGAAAACAATCAGGCTCAACGCCAGGTCGGCTATTGCGATTAGGAGGGCAAAAGCGCGAACGTTTCGGTCACCGCGTATCAGTGCGAAGATAACCAACGCTCCCGCCAGCGGCAGGAAGACCGTAACGGTCAGCAAAGAGACGAAGGGGGAGGTAAGGTCCACTACGCGATCTTTCCCAGGGCCCTTAAAGCGTCAAGTGACGCGGCCTCTATTTTGAAACCAGGCGTCATCACGTTAGCAGGAACCCCAAAACAATAATCAAGCTGCCCAACGCCACAGCCAACCCGTAGGCCTGGACCTCCCCGGTCTGGAGGGGGGCCAGCGCCAATCGGCCAACGTTCCGGAAAATTACGCCAGTCCAGTCAACAATCCGGTCCACGATGCTACGGTCTACCCAATCGGTGGCCCCCGCCAGAACCCGGTAAAAGGCCCGGCGGACTAGGGCGTCTTCGTAAAGCGCATCGATGAAATACTTCTGGAATAACAGTTGGTGCACCCGTCCAGCAACTTCCAGAGGGTCCCTGTCCCGCCACGGCCGGATAAGATATAGCCAAGTGGACAGCGCAATCCCTACCACCGCGATTACCGTCGAGAGTACCGCGATACCCAGGCTGAACTTAGGTATCGCCAGGTGAGGCGCGGAGGCGGACAGCACGGGCGCAACCCCATGCTCCAATAGCTCGGTAATCCAGTGTTTCGATATCCCAGCAATCTCGACCCATTGGGGATTGCTGACAAAACCCAATGCCACCGCTCCGATTCCGAGCAACACCATGGGCAGGACCATGACGGCGGGGGACTCGGCCAGGTGGACTCCTCCGTGGGCATCATCGGCATGGGCATCGTCGGCGTGGGCCGCACCACCCAAGTCTGCCTGCTCCCGTTCAATCCCTCCCCGGAACTCTCCGTGAAAGGTCATGTAGACCATTCTCAGGGTGTAGAAAGCCGTGAGTAACACACCGGCAAGCAGCAGGATGAGGCAGACCTGTCCAACCCATGGCGCGACAACTCCCCCGCCGGTCCAGGCGCTCACCAGAATCTCATCCTTGCTCCAAAAGCCGGAGAGAGGGAATATCCCCACTAGGCTCAATCCGCCGATGACCACGAGCAAGTAGGTTAATGGCATGTGCCGCCGCAGCCCGCCCATGTAGCGCATGTCAAAGGTGCCCGTTGCGTGGTTGACGCTTCCCGCCCCCAAGAAAAGGAGCGCCTTGAAAGACGCATGGGTCACCAGGTGGAATATGGCTGCGGGAAACGCCCCAAGCCCCAATGCCGCCATCATATAGCCGAGCTGGGATACCGTGGAGTATGCCATCACCCGCTTGATGTCGTTCATGACCAGCCCCATGGTCGCCGCCATCAGCGCGGTGAACGCCCCAATCAACGCGACCACGGTGAGGGTTCCCTGGGCCGCCAGGAACGCCGGGTAGAACCTTCCTACCAAGAACACGCCCGCGGCAACCATCGTCGCGGCGTGGATCAGCGCGCTCACCGGCGTGGGCCCCTCCATCGCGTCGGGCAACCACGAGTGTAGCGGGAACTGTCCGGACTTGCCCACCGCGGCGGCGAATACGCCCAGGGTGAACCAGGTCAGGCCGCCGCCGGCCAGGACCGCCGCGCCGCCCGCCACCGGGTCCACCGCCCTCCAGATGTCCGGGATATGGAAGGCATTCATTCCAGCCGCGGCGAACTCGTCGGCCTGGGAGAACAGATACAGAATGGCGATCAGCAGCCCCAAGTCTCCTATTCGTGTGATGATGAAGGCCTTTTTGGCCGCTGCGGCGGCGGCGGGACGCTCGTGCCAAAAGCCTATTAGCAGGTAAGACGAAACACCAACCAATTCCCAAAAGGCGTAAAGCACCAGAACGTTGGCCACCAGCACCAATCCCAGCATGGATGCGGTGAAGAGCGACATGAAGGCGAAGTACCGCGCGTAGCTGGGATCCCCTTTCATGTACCCCATGGAGTAAATCTGGACCATCAGGCTGACCGACGTAACCACCACGGCCATTACCGCCGTTAGCGGGTCGAGCACCAGGGAGAATTCGACCGCCGCGCTGCCCACATTCAGCCACTGGTAGGCTTGAAGTTCGGCCTCGTGGCCCTGAACGACTACTACCAGAGCTTCGATGGCAAGCAATAGGGAAAGCGCCAATGCGGCAATCAACAGCAGGGCGCTGACCACTGAGAAACGGTTGAAAAATGGCCGGATGACGAGGGCGATGATGACGAAGGAAGCCAGAGGAAGAAGGAAGATCCCCCAGACCGAGAGTTCTGTTACCATCTACAGCTTCCTCAGAATCTCTTCGGCCACGTGCTCTCGCCCCTTCGGGACATATACACGGAAGGGGACCTTTTCGCCCCAGTCCAATATGTCTCCTTCGGGTAAGATGCGGGTGGGAAGCCCTTCTCCCTCAAGGACTTCCTTCCAGATCTCAGCCAGCATCAAGTTTGGCGCGCTTTTGAACTCTACCCACATTGCGTTATGCGACCCGGTGACTAATTCCTGAGCTCTACGGCTTCGGCCAGGTCGACAGTCTCAGAGTTGCGGTACATAGCGAATACAATACCGAGACCCAGTGCGATCTCAGCCGCGGCCACCGTGATTATGAAAACCGCGAAAATCTGCCCAGTAAGCAGGCTTGAAAGGTCATCCTGGAATGCCGCGGGCGCGACGTACCGCGCTAGACCGACCAGGGTCAGGTTCACGGCGTTGAACATTAACTCGATAGACATCAGGACGACCAGCGCATTGCGGCGTGCCAGCGAACCGTACAGCCCAATGGCGAATAGGACCGCCGCAACGATCAAGACCGATTCAAGGGACATCTGCTGCCATCACCTCGGGCGCACCAACACCAGGGACCCGATCACCGCCGCCAGCAACAGCAGGGACACCGCTTCGAAGGGCAACACGAAATCGCTGACCAAGAGGTCGGCCAACCCCGCGCTCTTCAAACTATCGTGTTGGGCAGCCGTGATATCCGGCAGGTCCAAAGAGGGTACACCATTCTCGGCGCTAAGGGTCTTGACCGCGCTGGTCTGCACCACGTTGGCCACTTTTTCCTGGCCTTCGGTCAACGTGGACCAATCGGTCTGCAGGGCCACCGTAACCATCACTGCCAGTAGCATCACTGAAAACACCACGGCGGGAAGTTGGAGCCTGTTGGCCAAGTTCCCCTGTTGGACGTTGCGCGTCAGCATGATCCCGAAGATGAGCAAGATTGATATGGCCCCAGCGTAGATCAGTACCTGCACCACCGCCAGAAACTCGGCGCTCAGCAAAACGAAAAACCCCGCTATGGATACGAAAACGAGGACCAGGAGCAAAGCGGCCCGGAATAGGTCTCTGATCAGGACTACGCCCAGGGCCGACCCAATGGCGATCACGGCCAGTAACCAGAATACGATGTCCTGGAACAACATCTACGTGGACGCCCCGGTGGATTCCCCGGTAGTGGCGCCAGTATCTTCGGAATCGCCTTCGTCGCCGGTGAGGCGCATCCCCATCTTCTCCCTCTGGTGCCATGCCCAACCTTCCCTGCCCACCTCTTGCCAGTCCAGGGGCCGGCCTTTGTGGGGGTCATAACCGGCGGCTTCGAGTTGAGGGCGGAAGAAAGTGCTGGGATGCTTCTCAGACTGCCTGAGTTGGTCTATCGAAATAAACATGCCCTTTCGAGAGTATTGTCCCTGCTCGAACCCGCTGCCCATAAAGAGCGCGTCATAGGGGCAAGCCTCGACACACAGGCCGCAGAACATGCACCGTTGCAGCTCGATGTCGAATACCTCGAGCAGGTACTTGTCGCCCTGCGCCGGCGCGGTTTGGCTCGGGCTTGTCACGATCTTGATGATCCCCAGTGGGCAATATTTTGCGCAGGAGGCGCAGCCGGTGCACCGCTCTTCGTACCATACGAATTCCTCGCCCCGAAAGCGGGGGTGCTGCTTCAGCCGCTCTTCCGGGTATTGAACGGTGAACGGCTTCTTGGTCATGTTCTTAAGTGTCACCAACAGGCCCTTGACCATTGCCATACCGTACATTATGTCACCTCACCCGCCGCGGGCCGCCATCTTGCGGGCCTTACTTTGTCCTGGATCAGGCTACCGAACAGGGGGATGCAAACGGCGGCGATCGCCAGGTTAACCCCCGTCATAATCCAGAGGTCATTGGTTGTCAGAGAACCATTGGCATCCCTTAAGAAGTAGACTTCCAGGCTGGTTGCCAGAAGGTTGATGAAGCTCAGCGGCATCAGGAACTTCCAGGCAAACGCCATTATCTGGTCGATACGGAGCCGGGGGAAGGTTGCCCTAACCCAGATGAACAGGAACGCGACCACCCCCACCTTCAGCAGGAACCAGAACCAACCGATGTAGGCGCTGGCCGGACCTGCCCAACCTGATAGGAACAGCGTCACGATCACCGCTGATGCTGTTACCACACCACCGAATTCCGCAGCCTGAATCAGCCCGAACTTGATGCCGCTGTACTCGATATGGTACCCGGCGATCAACTCCGATTCAGCCTCGGCGACGTCGAAGGGGGTGCGGTTCAACTCCGCCGAAGTCCCGGCGAGAAACACGAACATAGCCAGCGGCTGTACCAGGAGGAAGGGTATTGCCTGGGCGGCCACGACGTCGGCCAGTGACATCGACCCGGCTACCATGACGACACCAAGCAAGCAAAGCACCACGGGGACTTCGTAGCTAATCAACACCGCCACTCCCCTGGCCGCGCCGAACAGGGCGTAACGGTTGTTGGACGCCCATCCGGCCATCAAAATGGCCACCGAAGTAAGGGAGGTTACGGCAAGCACGTACAGAACGCCGACGTTGAGGTCGGCCAGCGCGGTGTTCTTGGAGAAGGGCACCACCGCCAGCATTAGGATGGCGGTGGACACCATGATTACCGGGGCAGCCACGAACGCGATTTTGTCGGCCCCCGCCGGGACCAAGTCTTCCTTGACGATCAGCTTGAGCAAGTCGGCGATGGGTTGGAATGTGCCGAATGGCCCCCACCGGTTGGGTCCCACACGGTTGTGGAACCTCCCGATCAACCGCCGCTCCGTCCACACGAACACCGCCGCCCCCAAGAGCACCGCGTTGACCAGGATAACCATGATGACCAACCCCGCCAGGAAATATGACAGCCAGCACGGCAGGAACAAGCCGGCCAACTCATACACCCACCTCAGCAGGGGCGTCCCGTAGAGGATACTGTCCTGGGATAAGACGCAACTCACCGGTCGACTTCACCCATGTTGATATCGACGCTGCCCAGGGTCACGATCATGTCGGCCAACTTCCAGCCGACCAATAAATGTTCGGTCACCGTGAGATTTATCAGGGACGGCGATCGTATCTTGCAACGGTACGGACTGACTCCCCCGTCGCTGAACAAGTAGAACGCGAGTTCCCCTTTCGAAGCCTCCACTCTCCCGTAGGCCTCTTTGCCGGGCTCGGGCCTGAGGACCAGGGGTAGCTCGAGGCGCACGGGCCCCGGCTCGATCTGTTGCACACATTGCTCGATGATCCGGGCGCTCTGGTGTATCTCCTGAATGCGCACCCAGAACCTGTCATAGTTGTCCCCGTTTTGCGCCACCGGAACGTCGAACTCCACCCGGTCGTAGGCGTCATAGGGCTCGACCTTGCGCCAGTCCCACGCTAGCCCACTCGCCCGCAGCACTGGCCCGCTTACCGAGGAGTTGATGGCTAGGTCGAGCGGCAGGGGACTGACGCCGCGTGTGCGTACCATGACGATCTCGTTTTCGAGGACCAGTTGTTCCAGCTCACCAATCTCTGAAGGCAACTCCTTCATGAACTGGTCCAGGGCGGGCCAGAAGTCCTCCGGCGCATCGGCGAAAACCCCACCGGGCCTCAAATAGCTGACCGTAATCCGCGCGCCGCATAGCATCTCGAACAAGTCGAGGATCTTCTCCCTGGTGCGGAAGCAATACATGAGCGGGGTGCCCAGGGTCCCCAGGTCTTGCAGGAAGAATCCCACCCCCATCAGGTGCGAGGCTATGCGTTGAAGCTCGGCGGCGATGGTGCGGAGGTACTTACCCCGGTCTGGGGGCTCAATCTCCAGCAGCTTCTCCACCGCCAGACAATACGCTTGGTTGTTAATCATCGAGGACACATAGTCCAGCCTGTCGGTCAGGGTGACGACCTGGACGTAGGTGCGTTCCTCCGCCAGCTTCTCCGTTCCGCGGTGCAGGTAGCCGAAGACCGGCTCGACCTCCAGAATCTCCTCGCCGTCAAAGGTGATTCGCAGCCGGAACACCCCGTGGGTGCTGGGGTGCTGTGGACCGACGTTCACGGTCATGGGCTCAGTGCGAATGCGCATGCTTATTCCGAGGGTCCAATGCCGGGGTTGGGGATTGAGGGTGAAATCCGGTGACTCACCGCTACAGGTAGTCCTTGCGGAGGGGATGTCCGTCGAACCCTTCCCAGAGCATTATCCGCTTCATGTTGGGATGACCTTCAAAGTTTATGCCCATCAGATCCCAGACTTCCCTTTCCTGGAGATCGGCCCCCCGCCACACGGAGAAAACCGAAGGCATAGAAAGCGACTCCCGGCCGTAGAGCCTGGCCTTTACCACCGCCTTATGTTGCAGCCGGAAGGATGTTAGGTGATAGACCACGTCGAAGCAGTCAATGAAATCAACGGCGCTGACGGCATTCAGAAACTGGAAGTCCAGCCCCTCGCCGTCTTTCAGAAACCACGCCACGCGTTCCATGCTGGAGGGCTGCACCCAAACGGCGTCGCCGTCCCACTTCTCCACAGTGGAGTCCAGGGCCCCGTTGATCCGCTCCGCCAGGTCCTGTCCCGACAACGCTCGGAAGGGCATCATCAGTTTCCCGGTAGCGTGGGGGCCCCTGGGCCGCGGCCAGGGCGCAGGTTGTGGTACTTGGAAATCTTCTCGTGAAGCTCCATGATCCCAAACAGAAGGGCGTCGGGGCGGGGAGGGCACCCGGGTACGTAGACATCCACCGGGATGATGTGATCGACACCCGGTACAACACTGTATGAACCGTAATACGGTCCGCCGCTGGTGGCGCAGACGCCCATGGAGATGACCCACTTGGGCTCTGCCATCTGCTCGTGAATGCGCTCAATCGCAGGGGCCATTTTCCACGTCACGGTCCCGGCGATTATCATCAGGTCCGCCTGCCTGGGAGAGGCGCGAAACGCCTCCATGCCGAACCGGGCGATGTCGAACCGGCCCATCGCCGATGCGATCATCTCGAATGCGCAGCATGCCAGACCGAAGGTGACGGGCCAAAGCGCCGCCTTCCGCCCCCAATTGACCAGCGCGTCTACGGATGTGACCACGAGGTTCCCCTTGAGGTCGTCGGGCACTTCGATTAGGGGCTCGGCCTTGGGCTCGACAGCGGTGTCTTTGAGACCCTGGACCGTCTTCCCTTCGGCTTGGTCAATATGCCAGGTCCTTTGGTGGAGGGGTCCGCTACCGTATTCCGGCATTTCCGGTTCCCCATTTATGCCCACTCCAAGTCCCCCTTGCGCCAGGCGTAAGCCCAGGCCACCAACAGGATCGCGACGAACACAAACATCTCGATGAGCGCGAATAGCTCGAGGCTAAGGAACTTCGTTGCCCAGGGATAAAGGAATACCACCTCAACGTCGAATACGACGAATAGGACCGCGTACATATAATATCGGAAGTTAAACTGTCCCCACCTGCCGCCAATGGCTTCCATACCACATTCGTAGGTAGCCCGTTTTACCTCTGTGGAGTTCTGGGGACGGAGTCCGATCCGGGAAGCCAACCACGAAATCGTCAACATACTGGTTGGCACGATGATGGCAATCGCAATAAATATCGCGATCAGGCCGTATTGCCGGAAATAATCGTCAAGCATATCCCTCGGCCCAGGTCCAGCTACGATTCGGCTGGAATTATAACATAGCAGGGACAAAACCAAATAGTGAAATTCGGCACAATCGAAACCCGTGGCGTCTAACCCAATTCGAAAGAACTTCACCAGCGAGTCCCGGGAGAACTACCGGTCTTTCAAAAACGGTCTATCAAAAGGGGAATGTCCATCGCCGTGCTCGCCTGGTACGATGTTGAAGTATTCCAAACCAAAACCCTGAAGTTCCGCGACCCCATGAACCGGGAATGGAGAAATGACCTTGCCCGACCAAACTGGCCCCCTAACCGGGTTGAAAGTATTGGACCTGTCCATTATCGTCGCCGGCGGCACCGCCAGCAGCCTCCTGGCCGACTTCGGCGCGGAGGTGGTCAAGGTGGAACGGCCCGGCAGCGGAGACCCGCTGCGGAATTGGGGGCCCTTCGCCGCCGGTATCTCCCTATGGTGGAAAACCCACTCACGGAGCAAGAAGTCGATTACCCTCAACATGGCGGGGCCGGAGGGCCAAGACATCCTCAAACAATTGGCCAGGAATGCCGATGTCTTGATAGAAGGGTTCCGTCCCGGCGCGATGGAACGTTGGGGGTTAGGCCCGGACGACCTCAGCGAGGTAAACCCCGGTCTCGTCTACATCAGGTATTCGGGCTTCGGTCAGACCGGACCCTACCGGGACCGCCCCGGCTTCGGCACCATCGCCGAATGTATGAGCGGCTATGTGGCCATGACCGGCTTCTCCGACTCACCGCCCCTTCTGCCTCCAGTACCTCTGGCCGACGAGTTGGCCGGAGTCTTCGGTGCGATGGCCGGGATGATGGCCCTTTACAACCGGGACGTCCACGCAGATTCCACCGACAACGGCCACCGGCGGGGGCAGGTCATAGACGTGAGTTTGTTCGAACCTCTATTCCGGTTGTGCATTCCCAACGTAACCATTTTCGACTTGCTGGGAATCTCGAGAGAGCGTGTGGGCAACGACTTTACCGACGCCGCCCCCCGCAGCCTTTACCAGACCAACGAGGGACGCTGGATGGGCCTTTCCGCCACCTCCCAGAGCACCTTTGAAGGACTGGCCCGGGCGATGGACATGCCTGAGCTTTTGCAAGACCCTCGGTTTAAGGACAATGCGTCCCGGTTGGAAAACCGGGATGCGCTCAACGTGGTCCTTCAGGGATGGCTGGGTCAGAGGGCGATGTCGCAGGTTTTGGAGCAACTCGTACCCGCGGGAGGTGTGGTCGGCCCGGTCTACGATGCCGCGCGGATTGCGGACGACCCACACTACCGCGACCGTGAGGACATCCTTCAGGTGGACGACCCACAGCTAGGTCCGATGAAGATGATCGGAGTGGTGCCCAAGTTCAGCCGGACCCCCGGGTCGGTGACTCACGCGGGGCCTACGCTGGGCGAACACAACCTGCCCATCTACGGGTCTTGGCTCGGACTGGGCGAGGAGGAGATCGACGGTCTCCACGCCCGGGGAACAGTGTAGGAGGACCGCCATGCCGAAGCCGAGTCTGCTGGTCGCCACCCACAACCCTGGTAAGATGCGGGAATACCGGGAATTGCTCGAGGATTCTCCATACGATCTGGTCTCCCTGGACAACCTGGGAATCTCCCTGGACGTGGACGAAACCGGAGACACCTTCTTCGAGAATGCCTGGCTAAAGGCCCACGCCTACGCCGCCGAGGGAGGCTTGCTAACACTGGCCGACGATTCTGGCCTCGAAGTTGACGCCCTGAAAGGCGAGCCCGGTGTCCACTCAGCACGGTACGGCGGGGACGCCTGCAAGTCGGACGATGAACGGGTAAACCTGCTGCTCCTGAACCTGAACGGCGTCCCCTGGGAGCGGCGCACCGCCCGGTTCCGCTGCGTGATCGCCATAGCCCATCCTCCCGGCTGCGGCGCACCCGCCTCAATTGCCCCCGATATTCCACCGAAAAGAAGTAGCGGGACCGACGTGGCCTGCGTGGTTGGGTCGGTGGCGGGGATGATACAATATGAATCGGCAGGCGATGAGGGGTTTGGCTACGACCCAGTCTTCCACCTCCCCTCTTACGGCCAGACCATCGCCCAGTTGCCATTGAGAGAGAAAAACCGGATTAGTCATCGTGCCGACGCGGCCCGCAGAGCGGTGCAAGCGCTCAAGAGGTTGGCCGCCGGATTTCATTAGCAAGGCTCCAAATCAATATACAGGTCCAGCGAAATTGGTATCTCCCGTGCTGAAGGACACCCTTGGCAGGCCCATGAGGGACCTGCGTATCTCGGTCACCGACCGCTGCAACTTCCGTTGCCCATACTGTATGCCCGCCGAGCTGTTCGGCGAGGCTTACGAGTTTTTGCCCAGAGAGGAGATCCTGACCTTCGAGGAGATATCCCGCCTCGTCGCAATATTCGCGGGTCTGGGAGTCAACAAGGCGCGGATCACCGGCGGCGAGCCCTTGCTCCGTACCGACCTCCATCGGTTGGTGGGTATGCTTTCACAGACCGAAGGCATCGACGACGTGACCCTTACCACCAACGGATACCTCCTCTCCCAGCAATCCCAGGCTTTGAGGGACGCCGGACTCCACCGGGTAACTGTGAGTCTGGACAGCCTGGATGAGGCTGTATTCAAGGAGATGAACGGCCGGGGCTTCGGGACCAGGCGCATCCTCCATGCCATCCAACAGGCCCACGAGGTCGGCCTCTCCCCCATTAAAATCAACGCCGTCGTTCAAAAGGGCGTCAACGATCACACCCTCGTAGACCTGGCCCGCCACTTTAAGGGCACTGGCCACATCGTGCGGTTCATCGAATATATGGACGTGGGCAACCGCAACGGCTGGAAGTTGGACCAGGTCGTGAGCGCGGCTGAAATCGTACAGCGCATTGACGAACAGATGCCGCTTGAGCCGATTGAAAGCAACTACCACGGCGAGGTCGCCCAACGTTACCGCTACAAGGACGGTGGGGGTGAGATCGGGGTCATCGCCTCGGTGACCCAGGCTTTCTGCGCAACCTGCACTCGCGCCCGCCTCTCCACCGACGGCAAGATATACACCTGCCTGTTCGCCAGCCAGGGCGTGGACCTGCGCGGCCCCTTGCGCTCTGGATTCAGCGACGACGAATTGCGAGAGATAGTAGGAGGAATATGGCGAAGGCGCACCGACCGGTACTCGGAAGAACGCGCCGAGCTAGCGCCGCTGCAAAACGCTCCTCAAAAGGTGGAAATGTTCCAGATCGGCGGGTAGCCGAGGTCGATGGGCAGGGATAGGCTAATTCTGGAGCAATAGATTGACGCAGGACTCCACTATGACTATATACACCGATGGCGCCTGTATCGGAAACCCCGGTCCGGGCGGCTACGGGGCCGTACTCCTCGTCGGCGAACACCGCAAGGAACTCTCTGGCGGATACTCCGAGACGACCAACAACCGGATGGAAATCCTGGCCGCCATCGTCGGCCTCGAAGCGCTGAACAGGCCTAGCAACGTGTTCCTATACAGCGACTCCCAATATCTCGTGAACGCAATCGAGAAAGGGTGGGCCAGGAAGTGGCAGGCCAATGGTTGGATGCGCAACCGAAAAGAGCCCGCGCTTAACCCTGACCTCTGGCAACGACTTCTTCCCCTCACCGAAAAGCATAACGTCGAATTTCGATGGGTGAGAGGGCACTCAGGAGTTAAGGAAAACGAGCGGTGCGATCAGTTGGCCACCACCTTCGCGAAACGCAAGGGCTTGCCCGCCGACTCAGGTTACATGCCCGCCCGCCCGGCGCGCCGGCGCTAGACAGTCTCCACCCGACTGCGGTTTCTCAACGGCTATCGTATAGGCGGTGAGCTAATGGCCTCTTCCAACAGCGAAGCCCCCAAACAGACAACCCTGACCCACTTGGACGAGGAAGGCCGGGCCAGCATGGTCGACGTGGGCTGGAAGCCGGTCACCGACCGGGAAGCTATCGCCCGCGGTCATGTGTCCATGGAGCCGGAAACCCTTCGGCTCATTAGAGAGGGGCTGATGAAGAAGGGCGATGTCCTCACCATCGCCCAACTCGCCGGGATCATGGGCGCCAAGCGCACCTCGGAACTGATCCCCCTGTGCCACCCCCTGCCACTGAACAAGATCGACGTCGACCTCGAACTGGACGAGTCCAACAGCCGGGTCACCATCACCGCTACCGCCCGCACGACCGGCAAGACTGGGGTTGAGATGGAAGCCCTCACCGCCGTTTCCGTGGCGGGTCTAACCGTCTACGATATGTGCAAGGCGGTCGACCGGGGCATGCGCGTCGAGGCGGTGCGGCTGGTCCAAAAGACCGGCGGCCAAAGCGGGGACGTCCACCTGGAGGACTAGCTCCCCGTGGAGCTTCGGCCCAGCATTCACCGCATCCCGGGGACCTAGCTAAGCAAACCCTACCTCCTGGAAGAACAAGGCCAACTGACGCTCATCGACGCCGGTATGCCCTGGGACAGCGCAAAGACCCTCCGTTACATCCCAGGAACCCACAGGTCTCATGTGACGCGCCTTCGCAGTTCCTCCACCAGCAAATTGACCCCCGCAGTGGCGTAAACGATATATTCATCCACCGGAAGGTCCAGCTCTAAGAATTCCTCCGCGTGATCGACGCCCCTCTCAGTGTCCGGTCCGGGCAAGACCCCGAGGTCGAGCTGGCAAATCTCGCCCGTAGGGAGCAAGACCACACAGCCCCGGTCCGCCTCGGGACGGAAAGCCGGGTCAACCTCCAATGCCTGAACCGAGACCATTCCCATAAAGCCGGGAAATGGCTGCAACCGGCTTGCGAGTTCAACCAACACGGAGCGCAACCGAACGGCGGTTTCCACAAGGGAGGCACTCGCGATCTCCTGGAGCTTCTCGTAACTCGTCTCGCTTAGGTCCATCACCGGGGCATGATAACGCGGTGATGCCGAAGAGGGCAAAACCGGAAACTCCTGGCCCTTCGAGCCGGAGCCCAATCAGGCCTAGGCCACCGGGGCGCCGCACAACCCCCCCCTTCAGGACCGAAATACCCCCCCAATCCTCCCGCCCTCATTGCCCCGGTCGCACATCCCTCCGATCGTCATTCCCGCGAAATCGGAAATCCATCCCCCGCAACAAAGTCCATAGGTGTCCAGTATTCGGTGGCCAGTGGGCGGTTCCCAGTGGTCGGTGAGTAGTGGCAGCCGACGGGGCCACTGACCACCGGCCACTACCCAGAGTCCGGTTCAATTGACAGTCCAGAGCGGGCCGCATTACCATTGATTGCGTAGGAGCAGCCCAAGGCGGCTGGCCGGGGCGCTCCTAGGCGGCAACGTAGCTCAGCGGCAGAGCGGGCGCTTCATAAGCGCTAGGTCACTGGTTCGAATCCAGTCGTTGCCACCACTAAGCCAGATCGGGCTGTCCCAGGATTCCTCACCGGCGAGAGCCGTCTCTCAAATGCGGGAATCGTAGTCCTTGCCCACGTCTTGCCCCACCGGAAACCCTCTGATCGACAACTGTCTTCCCCCCAATGGTTTCTGCAGTTCTTACAGGCTCACCCCCGATTCATCCGAGAATCCGGGGGCCTTGTGAACCCAGGTTCTTCAGCAATAAGCGGTCTATCGAATTCGACCGGTGAAAGTACAGTGTTCGGTGGCCGGTGGAGCCGTTCACCACTGGCTGCTGACCCGGCTCCGGGGTCCTCTTTCCGGACATGTAAAGTATCGCTTTACGTAAGATACCTAACAAATATCGATGAAACACAACCAATGCTGCGGGACTTCATTCATTATATGAATAGTCTGTTGACGTAGTGTTCTGTAAGTCGTAAACTACCATCTCTACGCTAGGACCTGTGTCTGCCGGGTCACCGGGCGGATATGGGAGATATCCAGCGAGATTGGACATCGGCTCCGACTAATCGGGGCAAGGAGAGGGAAACACGATGGCATACGATCTACTTATCAAGAACGGGCGCGTCGTTGACGGCTCCGGTGGACCCTCTTTCTACGCGGATGTGGCGGTAACCAACGGCAAGATCGTGGGGGTGGGCAAGTTCAATGAGTCCGCTACTCGCACCATCAATGCCGATGGCCGGGTAGTGGCCCCCGGGTTCATCGACCATCACACCCATTATGACCCCCAGGCCTTATGGGACCCCCTCTGCAACTATACGGTCCAAAACGGCAACACCACCGTGGTAGTGGGGCAGTGCGGGCAGACGATCGCACCTGCGCGGCCAGGGGACCATGAATGGTACCTGAAGTTTTTCGCGGATGCCGAGGCCATCCCCCTGAGTTCTTTACAAAACGGAGTAAACTTCACCTGGGGGTCCATCGCGGAATACCTCGATGCGTTGGGCCAAAGGCGCGGCGTCAACGTGGGCGCCCTGGTCGGCCACTCCGGCGTACGACGGTACGTTATGGGTGAAGCAGCCTCAGAACGGTCCGAGGCCACCGCTGAGGAACTCGAGACCATGAAGCGTCTCGTCCGAGAGGGTATGTTGGCTGGTGCGCTGGGGTTCAGCACCACTCCCAAGGACCGGGATGATCCGGCCGGCGTCGCATCAGAGGAAGAACGATATATTCTGGGCAGCGTCCTCGGTGACCTGGGCAGCGGCCTCTTCCAGGTTAGTGGCGGCTCCCCGGATGGAGTCTACGCGTCGCATCGGACTGCCAAAGAGCTATCCCAGAGGACCGGCCGTCCCTCCATTTATAACCTGGTATCCCAGGAGCTAAACAACCCCGAAGGATGGAAGGAGCATCTCCAATGGTTGGAAGACTCCTTCAAGGCGGGGATCAGGGCCTATGGCTCCTGCATATCCATCACCGCCGGTCCGATATTCAACCTTCGGCTGGGGTTGGATGTTCCCCAGGACGAAGACCTGATCAGCCCGCATATAATGTTCGCGGGTATGCCCACCTGGGATTCGGTGATGGCCCAGCCGTCTCGGGAGAGGGTCCGGTCTTTCCGGGACACTGAGGTCCGCCGGGCGTTGAGCGAAGAGGCTGTGGAGGGCACTGTGGCCCAGGCGTCACCGGGGACGGACCGGCGTGGCAATCCCCGGGGGTTCTTCAACCGGCGCTGGGACTTGGTCGAGGTCTTCATGACCCACCAGGAGCGGAACCGCCAATTCGAGGGCAAGAGCGTCGAGCAATTGGCCCAAGAGCAGGGTAAGGGGATAATGGAAGCCTTCTTGGACCTGTCCCTGGACGAGGACCTGGAGACCCACTTCCTGTGCGTCGACCGCAATGTGGACGTTGAGTCCCAGAGGCAAATACTCGGATCGCCCTACACCGTGATCGGCACCACCGACGGAGGTGCACGTCCGGACACGATGGACCGCTATGAGTACAGCACCAATCTGCTGGGCTATTGGGTGCGGGAAAAGGGAATCATGCCCCTCGAAGATGCCGTCTATCGGCTGACGGGCAAGACAGCTCTGATGCACGAACTCCATGACCGCGGCTTCATCGCCCCAGGAAAGGCCGCCGACATAACCATCTTCGATGCTGACACCATTGCCTCCAAACCCAGGGAGCCAGTGGACTATCCCCCGGCCGGCGCCAATGCTAAGCACGTGAAGCGGGGCGCTATCGGTATAGATTATGTGATTGTCAATGGCGAGGTGCTGCTGGAAGACGGAGAGCACACCGGAGCGCTGCCCGGCCAGGTCCTCCGGGGCCCCTTGTATCAAGCTAACAGCTAGCCCAAAGGCGATTGGCCGGACCAAAGGCCCAACCGCGTTTCGATGGGTATCTGTCAGGGGGCAGGCTTGAAACCTGCCCCCTAATGGTGCGTGTTTGCAAAAGGGGAATGAGGTTGGACTAAATACCTAATGTCGGCCCAGCCGTGAACAGACCAAGGCGTGGCCGTCCCTGTATGGGACCTAAGCGGGTCTGCGGCAATAAAGGTTATAGCATCCGCAAGGTCTGTCGATTATCGGCCCAATTGTCCGAACCGGGATTCACAGGATTATGTGATTCGCATGATTTCCAATCATATAAATCCCGGTATCAGAGAAATCACAGTTCAGACGAGCAAGTGTTCGGTGGTCAGTGGCCACTGGCCACTAACGGCGGCAGCCTCTGACTGTGGCAACGTCAGTTGATAACGCGGTCTGCCCTCAGTTCCCCGATATCCTCGTCGCTTAAGTCCAACAGCTCCTTGAGCACCTCATCCGTGTCTTGGCCGAGAGCCGGCGCAATGCGCAATTCGGTTTCCGAATCGGACATTTTAATCGGACACCCTGGCACCATGAACGGTCCACGCAAGGGATGGTCCACCGTTACTATCATCTCTCGGGCCGCCAGATGGGGGTCTTCGTATATGTCCTCGGCATTCAAGGTTGGCCCACACGGGACTCCCGCCTTTCCCAAGATGTGGAACACCTCGAACTTGGTGCGCTCCATCGTCCATGCTTCAATCATCTCATTGATGGAGTCCGAGTTCTCGGAGATCCATTTGAAGTCGGAATAGTTGGGGTCGGCGGCCAACTCCTGCCCTCCAATCGCCCTTATCAGGGGAAGCCACAGGTTGAGACGGCGGGGCATGGCTGCCAAGTACACGTAATCGTCGGGGCCTCCAGGCTTGCAACGGTAGGTGCGAGTGCCTGGGAGTCCCGCATTACCGTTTCCCGACCGGGGCCGAGACTGGTGGGTCTCATTGAAGTTGGACATGGCGATGCGGGCTAGATTGAGGACCGCGTCCTGCATCGACACTTCCACGACTTGCCCGCTGCCGGTGGTCTGCCGCTGCCACAATGCGGCCAGAATTCCCACCGCCGCGTGAAGCCCCGTGCCGGAATCGCCAATATTCGCCCCCGGGCGCGTGGGTGGGTCGCCGGGCCACCCGGTCACCGCCATGGAGCCACCCGCAGCCTGGGCAATCATGTCAAAACTCTTGTATTCCGCGTACGGCCCGTAGGTGCCGAACCCCTTGATCCTGGCCAGGATTATCCTGGGATTGACCTCGTTTAGAACTTCGTAACCCAGCCCCAACCTCTCCAGCGTGCCGGGTCCCTGGTTCTCCGTCACGATGTCGGCTTGCCTGACCAGGTCAAAGAATATCTCTCTTGCCCTGTCCTGCTTCAGATCTAGGGTGATACTGCGTTTGTTCGAGTTGAGGTTGATGAAATATCCGCTGTCCGCTCCGGGAATGTCGGTGCTGCCGAACCGCCCCGGGTCCCCGTGCGTCAACTCCTCAACCTTGATGACGTCGGCCCCCAGCCAAGCCAATAGCTGGGTGCAGGATGTTCCGGCTTCAAACTGGGTCAGGTCGATGACCCTGACTCCCTCCAATGCATTACCCACGGTTTTACCTCCGATTCTCTGGCAGACTACAGAATAGATGATGGTCTGAGCCGACTGGCCGCTCAAGCGGAGCCTAATTCTAGCGCATTTTGATGTCAAGCAATCCAGGCCCGAGGCTATCCCACGGGTTCTATCGTCCTTGTCATACGAGTATACTTCCCCTCAGAATTCCAGGGTTGCTCGAAACCTCACATGATTATTCATTGGCGGACCAGTCCAGCATGAGCGGCGATCAACGGATACTAATAGTCGGCAGATACCAGGACGTCATTGACCAGGTAACCGGCCTGCTGGAAGGCGTCGGCTTCACTGTCACCAGCACCCAGGACGACGGCGTCGCCATCGACATGGCGGGCTCGTCCAGTTTCGACGCTCTCCTAATAAGCGAGGAATTGCCGCAGGGGGACCGGCGGTACGTCACCGTCGAGGCTCGAAGAAGAAACCCCTCCATGGCGGTGATAGTAGTGCATAGTCCCGAGTCGGTATTGACCCAGGTGAAGCAGGCAGGAATCGCCTTTTGACGTATAATAACCCTCGATCTTGAGATTTCATAGGAGGATATTGACCGTGAAATTGCTCGTCATCTCCGGCGGAAGGCACCCCTATAACGAATCCACCCCCGTCCTGGAAGGCTTCCTAAAGGCGGCTGGTCACGACGCAACCATCACCGAAGACGCGTCGATTCTGGGCCGCGCCAGCGACATGAGCGCATTCGACGCCCTGGTGTTCAACACTCGAAGAGAGGATGTGCCCGACTTCGGAAACTCCACTCTGACCGCGGAAGAGCAGAACGGCATGAAGCAGTTCATTAGCTCTGGCAAAGGGTTTGTCTGCATCCACATCGCCACCTGCGTCCCACAGGGATGGGAAGAGTACCTGGACATCACTGGGGGCGGCTGGGTATCCGGCGCCAGCTTCCACCCGCCCTACGGACAGTTCGAGGTGAATGTAACCAATGCCGGCCACGCTGGGGTTAGCGGTGTTGCCGACTTCTCCACCAACGACGAACTCTATATGGGCCTGACCATGAGGGACGGGAACGACGTTTTCATCACCGGGACCTCGGTGGAAGGGACCTGGCCCTGGGGACCGGAACGAGCCCCCAAGCACATGCCCTCCGCCACCTTCCCACTGGGGTGGACCCGCCAGTACGGCGACGGCAGGGTGTACGTGCTGCTCCTGGGCCACGACGGACAGAGCTTCGAGACCCCAGGTTTCCAGAAGCTGGTCCTAAACGGCGTCGACTGGGTCACCGCCAACAAGGCCGCCCTGGCTGGATAGCCCCGCCCTTCACCCCGCCAAAACTCCCGAATCTGAGGGACCCTGACCATGCCCCATTCCTACGTTGTAGGCACGGGGACGCTGATCAGGGTCCCTTTTTATGGGACCCGCACTTTCCTCAAGGCCCCAAGGCGCAAACTTAGTTTTTGGTCAAAGTATAAAATTAATGCAAACGTGGGCCAGAAATCGTTGATTCTCTCCCTCGCTGACCGGTACCTTCAAAGCACGATATTTCTCAACTCACCTGTACCAAGATTGCCAGGGTGTTGATCGGAGGTAGGGAGATGGTTACACCGGTAGAGTCGATCGCGGTAGTCGAAGAGGAGCGCCCCGCTCCCACGTGCCGGCACCACTGGATCATAGAACCGGCAAACGGCCCCATCAGCATGGGCGAATGCCTGAACTGCCACAACGTCCGAGAGTTCTACAACTCCATCTTCGAACAGGATCGGGAAGACTAATCTGACCTAAGGATTCCAGCGCTCCTTGTTTCCCGCCAGGGACCCGCTGGTGGAGTGGGCGGCTACGGCCCTTTCGCCCCGCCTATGTCCTTTCGCTGGAAGAGCCACAATGCGACTGCGCCCAGACCCACGGTGTAGGCCAACATCACGGCCAAACTATGTAGGGTCCCTGGTAATAGTCCATCCGCACCTAGGAACATTGCGGCTCCTACTCCGTCGTCGGGATTGGGACTGGCCAACCAGCCGCTGACAGCCCTTCCGAGAACGAAATCAGACACCGGACCGAACCAATCTACGGCGAGTGTCAAAATCGGGACTAGCACGCCTTCCACCAGAAACCTATATACCAATGTGATCCCTATGGTCACCCCTCCCGAACTGGTCAGTACGGTGAATAACATCGCAAGCGCAATGTAGGGCGCGAGCGCCACTGCGGATTTGGCCAATTGCACCAAAGCGCCAGACCATTCTCCGGCGGTCGCGACTCCGCCTCCCTCGGCGATCAGCCCTACTATCAGACTGCTAATGCCCATCGTAAGGCATAACACGACCAGCCACGCCACGCCTGTAGCGAACATCAAGACGAAGACCGCTGAGAGAAGTTGCCAGCGGCCCGTACCCTTGGCCAGCGACGTTCTGAACGTGCCCCAGCCGTACTCCGACCCAAGGGCAGACGCGGTCCAAATAACCACCGAGACCAACACCATCGTAAAGCCAACCGTGAGCGCGAACTCGATACTGTTGGGGAGCAACCGGACCTCGGAAGCCTCCCCCGTGATTTCTCCAAACGTGAATACGGACCAATACACGACTTGAGGAAAAGCGACAATTACAGCCAACAGTATCCACGGGGCCCAGCGCCGCCGCATCTTGAACCATTCCCATCTAATCAGTGACAGGAAGGACGCCATCACTGAGTCACTCCTTCGTCCTCGGCGGTGACGTCTAGGAAATACTGTTCTAAAGACACCTGCAATGGCCACATCTCCGTCACGTAGACCTGCGAGTTGCCGAGTTCCCGGGTCAACTCCCAGGAGCGGGCGATGGGCGCGCTCACGTCCAGCCCTTGTCCCTTGGCGGTCACCCCCTCCACCCAGTCAAGCTCGGCCAGGATCTTTTGGGCTACGGAGTCGTCCGTGGTAAACAGCCTCACCCCCTCATTCGAGTGCAACAAGTCTGCCACAGCTCCTTGGGCGATCAATTTGCCCCTGGAAAGAATCGCAACGCTATCGCAGACCTGCTCCACCTCGTGTAGCAGGTGGCTGGAAAGCAGAACGGTACGGTCGCCGTCGCCTAGACCCCGGACCAACTCTCGGACCTCGGCCATACCCGCGGGGTCCATCCCATTGGTTGGTTCGTCCAAAAACAAAAGGTCCGGATTTCCCAGGAGCGAACAGGCGATGCCCAGCCGTTGCTTCATGCCCAAGGAGTAGGTGTGGAAGCGGTCGTCAGCCCGGTCCATCAGCCCGACTCGCCTGAGGAGACCGTCTATTTCTCCAGGAGTGCCCCGCCCTAGAACACCCTGAAAATACTTCAGATTGTTCCGCCCGGAAAGGTAGGGGTAGAACGAAGGTGTCTCCACGATGGCCCCAACGCGGCGAAGGGCCTCCGTGTCACGCGTGTCCGGTGAGAATAGCTGGTAACTGCCAGAAGTGGACCTAACGAGGCCGAGCAACATCCCCATGACCGTCGTCTTGCCCGATCCGTTGGGACCCAGCAGGCCGAATACGCTTCCCCTGGGGACCTCCAGGGAGAGCTGATCCACGGCGAGCACCCGCCCGTATCGTTTCGTCAATCCGTGGGTCCGGATCACGAGGTCGTTCATTCACACCCTTTCGAACTTACAGCGTTTCGTTAGAAAGTCGCCACCGCCGTTATTATGTCAACCCACTGTCCCGAGATACAAGGAATATTTGATGCGGGTTTGCGGCGAAACATGGCCGAAATGGTCCAACGCAATCCCATTCGCATTACAAGAGTCCCAACACTCCATCAGCCCCCGCAACCCTGTCATCCCCACAGGTCCATCTTTCCCTCTCCCCGTCATTCCCGAGAAAGGAGACCTTTGAATAATCCCCTCTCCCTCCGGGAGAGGGTTAGGGTGAGGGCGTACCCCGTATCTGGGCACACTCTGGATTCTCGCTTTCGCTGGAATCACGGAAGGTTACGCAAAGGTCTCAGAAAGCGGGAATCCACCTCCCCAATCTGACAGTTCCGTGAAATGACCTGGCAATTCGCTATCCCCGGGCTACGACCTTGATGCAATTACCCCAAGAAAAAATCCCCTCACTCCGTCTCCCCCGCCGAGCTTTGCTATAATAGCCTCCATCTCCCCAAAGTGAGGCATCAATGCAAAGTAGCGAAATACGTCTGACCGAGCTGTCCCACTGCGCTGGTTGAGCGGGCAAGCTCAGCATGGAGGACCTGGTCCAGGTCCTGAGTCAGCTACCCACGATTACCCATCCCAACCTTCTGGTGGGCACAGAAACGGGCGACGACGCGGCCGTATACCGGATTAGCCAGGACACGGCGCTGATCCTTACGGTCGACTTCTTCACACCCATCACCGATGATCCCTACGACTTCGGGACCATTGCCGCGGCCAACTCCCTGAGCGATGTGTACGCCATGGGAGGACGGCCCTTGTTGGCCCTCAACGTCGTGGGATTCCCCGCGGACCTGGCCAGGGACATGCTGGGCACCGTCCTGCGTGGCGGTTACGACAAGGCGGCAGAGGCCGGGTGTCTTATCGCCGGTGGGCACACCGTCGACGATTCCGAGCCCAAGTACGGCCTATCAGTCGTGGGCCTCGTCGAACCGGGCACCCAGGTCACCAACGCCGGCGCGCGTCCGGGCGACATCCTTGTCCTGACGAAACCGATCGGAACCGGAATCATCACCACGGGATGCAAGCAGGGCAAGACCGACCCCGTCGTGTTGCAGGCGGCGGTTGACACCATGGCCACTCTCAATAAGGCCGCGTCAGAAGTAATGATGATGGTAGGGGTCAACGCCTGCACCGACATCACCGGCTACGGATTGATGGGCCACCTCCGCTCCATGGTCAGGGGCAGCAACGTGAGCGCCCGCATTCGCTTCGACCAGGTCCCTGTTCTTCCCGGAGCCTGGGACCTGTTGCAGGAAGGGGTCGTTCCAGGTGGCACTCACCGCAATTTGCAAGCCGTCTCCGACACTGTCCATTGGGACCAGGGTACGACGGAAGAGATGAAACTGCTAATGTGCGACGCCCAGACTTCCGGGGGACTGATGATTTCAGTGGCGCCGGAAAATCTGGACCTGCTGATGACAGGGCTAGAAGATGCGGGAGTGGCCGGAGCGATTATCGGCGACATCGTAGATGGCTCCCAACACCAGATACAGGTATTGAATTAGAGGCCCACCCGTTTCCCATGCAGCCTCGACCCCCTTCTCCAACACCGGTCATGTAACTACCCAGCCGACTCCGCGGCCCTGGCCTGACGCCAGGGCCCACCGGTTCTCTCCGTAACGCAACACTCTCACTTTCCCGACAGATGGGACTCGATGCGGATTATTGTCTCGTCGCGGGACGAACTCCACCCATGGAATACGCCCAGCCCCCGGCATCACTCCAGGTCCGTCATCACGCCAGGTCGCGCCATCCCACGCGCCTCGTCTTTTCCGCGAAAGCGGGAATCCATGGCCCGAATCCTCGAGCCCCGTCAAGTGACACGTCAGGCCGTGAACTGGTCACCCCGGCGAAGGTCGTAGTGACGGTGGAATCAACCGTTATTCGATCGCTCCTGGCCGAACGCGCCGTCGCGTTGACACCATTTAGCCTGCCCGATAACATGGTTTGCAGACTCATGCCGTAGTAATTCACCCTCTTTAGAGGCGTGAGGCGCGGCCACAGAGGTGCTACTTGAAACGTCCCGATCGTGTTAAAACCGCCCCGGACCAGGGTATGGGAGACCGCGTCCCGCCGGGGCAGTTCCTGACTACCAAGTTTCCCGTCCTGACTTACGGCTCCACCCCTAAAATAGACCTGGCCGCCTATTCCCTGAGAGCGTTCGGACTGGTGGAAAGGGAAGTCGAGCTGAGTTGGAAAGAATTCACTGGCCTAGAATGGACCACGGTCACTGCGGACTTCCACTGCGTGACCCAGTGGAGCCAGTTAGACAACACCTGGGAAGGCATCACCCTGGCCGCCATCGCCGAATTGGTCCGCCCGAAGCCGCAGGCCAAGTTCGTGATGGCGCATTGCTACGGCGGATATACGACCAACCTCCCGCTGGACCTGGCGTTGGAAGAGGGCCTATTGGCCCACAAACAGGACGGAAAAGAACTGGGGGAGGGGCACGGCTGGCCGCTGAGGTTGATTATCCCCAGCCGATACGGCTGGAAAAGCGCAAAGTGGGTCAATGGAATCGAGTTCATGGCTGAGGATGCCCCGGGGTTCTGGGAACAACGAGGTTACAACAACAACGCGGACCCGTGGAAGGAAGAGCGCTTCTGGCCAGAGCTAACCAAGTAATCGGCCCCTATCTCCTGACCCGAACGCGTTTCGCGCGGCCGACCCGGGACCAACGCGGAGTTAGCTGGTCCGGGTCGACGCGCTGGTCCCGCTAAGCAGCCTCCCTCTCCATCTCATCCTCCCTCACGGGACCTGGAGCGAGCTTCTCCACCACATCATCCGGCACGTCCTTCAGGTATCCACACTGGAGACAGCTCAGGTACCTCCCAAAGATGTCCTCGGCTAGATAGAGGTCTCCCCGGCACCTTGGGCACAACTTGAACTTGATCATCACTGCTCTCCTCCTCACAAGGATCTCCGCTTCCTCTTTAACTCAACCGCATTATCTCAGTTGACACACAGCGTATCAAACTATATTATATGACTACCGTGAGTCTCGCGATTGCACGTCCTCAAACGGATTTGTCCCTACCAGTAATTCGTATCAACCTTCGATTGAGTCTACGAATATCATAACAGCTTGGTATTACTGGACTATTACGGCGGGGACTCTTTACTGGATTCGTCTAGGGGTTGATATTCCGGGAATTGGGCCCGGATGACCAGCCCGAAGTGAGTGGACAGATGCAGCGACGCACCAGATTAAGAGTGGAAACGCGGGAAGGGTCCTCCCAGCAACAACCCGTGCCCAGACCCCAAGACTCCCTCCGGGCGGAGTCCACGGACGAGCGGACTCCCGGCCTGACAGACCCCGCCTCCCAAGACGCGCAGCAAGACCCTCAAATGGAGGGGGTCTACATCATCAGCGTAGCCGCCCGAATCTTGGACGTTCATCCACAGACCCTGCGTAAGTACGAAAGGCTTGGACTCATCAACCCCGGCAGGACTCTCGGGATGCTCCGGCTTTATTCCCGGGACGACATCCGCAGAGTCCGGCTGATCCAATACCTTTCCGGCCGCCTGGGACTTAACCTGGCCGGAGTCGAATTCGCCCTGGGCATGGTCGAGAAGCTGTTGCTCCTCCGCGAACGCCTGGGCGCGGCTACCCAGGACACCCCACTTCAGGAGATAATAGAGCAGGAATTGGCAGCCCTCTTTGAGTCCACCGGGCTGCCCCTTGAAGACTAAGGCCGGTTCTGACATATGTATATCTGAATCCAGAGGCATCGTTTATGACAAAAGAGCAAGAAGAATGGAAGATCCCCCAGGAGGAGCCCGGCGCGTCCGAGGCCGCTGACCGGTACTCCCATCTACCCCTCGAAGAGCGGGTCGACGTTCTTCTGGGTGACCTGGAAGGGGCCCAAAAGGAGGCCAGCCAGAATCTGGACCTGGCCCAACGCGCCCAGGCGGACCTGGCCAACTTCCGGCGCAGGACGGAAGAGGAACGCATCTCCTCGGCCAAATTCTCCAACAGCCGCCTCCTGACCAAGCTCCTACCCGTGCACGAGGATCTGGACCTAGCGATCACCCACGCGGGGGAAGGTGGGCCCGGCTCTTCTTGGCTAGAAGGCGTCAAGTTGATCCAACGGAAGCTGCTGAACCTATTGGAGTCCGAAGGCGTTGTTCCCATCGTTGGAATTGGCGCCTTGTTCAACCCCCTTGAGCATGAAGCCCTCGGGACCGAGGTGAGTTCCGAGTATCCTCCCGGCTACGTCATCCAGGTGGTGCGCGGCGGCTACCGCCTCCACGACCGGGTTATTCTACCCGCCCAGGTGATCGTGGCCCGGGAGTAGGACCAATCTAGCAACCGCATTATTGCAAGTAACTCGTCAATCGTCAGAAAGGAGATAGGTCATGAGCAAAGTCCTGGGAATCGATCTGGGAACGACCAATTCGGTTGCCGCCGTGATCGAGGCAGGCGAACCCATTGTTGTTGAAAACGCCGAAGGGGGCAGATTGACCCCTTCCGTCGTCGCCGTGAATAGCCGTACCGGTGAAAGGTACGTCGGCCAAATCGCCAAGCGGCAGGCGGTGACCAACCCTGAAAATACCCTGTTCTCGGTCAAACGCCTCATGGGCCGCAAATTCGAAGACGCCGAGGTCCAGAGCGCCATCAACCGCTTGCCCTACAAAATTGTCAGAGCGTCTGACGGCGACGCCCATGTCGAGATGAATGGCGAGGCTCACGCTCCACCTCAAATCTCGTCCTTTGTCCTCCAAAAGATAAAGCAGGATGCCGAAGCCAAGCTGGGAGAGAAGATCACCCAGGCCGTGATCACCGTTCCCGCCTACTTCAACGACTCCCAGCGGCAGGCCACCAAAGACGCGGGGACCATCGCCGGCCTGGAAGTGCTAAGGATCATCAACGAGCCCACCGCGTCTTCCCTGGCCTACGGCGTGGACAAGACCAAAACCGACGCCACTATCGCCGTGTTCGACCTTGGCGGCGGCACTTTTGACATTACCATCCTCCAGTTGGGTGACGGCGTATTCGAGGTAAAGTCCACCAACGGCGACACCTATCTGGGCGGCGACGACTTCGATCAAGAGATACTGGAGTGGCTGATCCAGGAGTTCCGCCAGGAGTCCGGCATCGACCTCAGCAAGGACCGGATGGCCCTCCAACGGCTCCGGGACGCCGCGGAACGGGCAAAGGTTGAGCTCTCCAGCGTCCTCGAGACGGAGATCAACTTGCCCTTCATAACCGCCGACGCCACCGGCCCCGCCCACCTGGTCAAGACCCTGAGCAGGGCAAGGCTGGAGCAACTGGTAGGCAACCTGATTACCCGCACCGAATCCCCGTGCAAGCAGGCCCTTAGCGACGCGGGCCTCACCGCTACCGAAATCGACGAGGTTATTATGGTGGGCGGAATGACCCGTATGCCCTCCGTCCTGGAGAAGGTGAAGCAGGTATTTGGCCGCGAGCCCAACCGGAACATCAACCCCGACGAGGCCGTCGCCCTCGGAGCAGCCATCCAGGCCGGTGTGCTCGCAGGTGAGATCGGCGATCTGGTGCTGCTCGACGTCACCCCCCTTACGCTGGGGCTGGAAACCCTGGGCAGCGTGTTGACCACGCTGATCCCCCGGAACACCACCATCCCGACCAGGAAGTCCGAGACCTTTACCACCGCCGCCAACGGTCAGACCACCGTGGACATCCACGTCCTCCAGGGAGAGCGCCCCATGGCAGGGGATAACAAGTCCATCGGACGGTTTATGTTGGATGGAATCCTCCCGGCCCCCCGGGGCGTACCACAGATAGAAGTGATGTTCGACATCGACGCCAACGGCATCCTCAGCGTGTCGGCCCAGGACAAAGGCACCGGCAAGGAGCAAAAGATCGTCATCCAGTCCGGGTCCGGCCTCTCCAAGGAGGAGATCAACCGGATGGTCGACGAGGCCAGGGTCCACGAAGCCGAGGACCAGCAGCGCCGCGCCGAGGCCGAGACACGCAACCAAGGGGACTCCCTGGTATACAACACCGAGAAATTGCTGGAGGACAACGCGGACAACGTGCCGGAAGACCTCAAGGCAGAGGTAGAAGGCAAGTTAAACGTTCTGAAAACGGCCTTGGCTGGCAGTAACCTAGCCGAAATCCAAACTGCGACCACCGACCTGAACAACTCTCTGCAACGATTGGGCGAGGCGGTTTATAGCCAGAGCGGGGCTGGCGCCGGTGGGGCCTCGCCGGGCAGCGACCCGGCGGACGATATGCCCACTGGCGACGAACCCCCGGGCGAGGACACCGTCGAAGGCGAGTTCCGAGAGGTCTAAAAGGCGCCTGACCGCGTGTTTCCGGGGGCCATCATCTGGTATAATGAGCCCCTAAATCCTAAACTCCTCGCTACCGGCGAAACCTGGCAGGTCACGGTCAGTGCTGACGGAGAGGACATGAGCGGACAACAAGATAGCGTAGACCAAGAGGTTCTGGACAGCGAAAACGACTGGACGATCGAGGGTATCGACCAGCGGTTGACCCCTCTTCAGTACCACTACCTGAGTCTACTTCAGCGTCTGATCGAAACTAAGAACAGCTATCAGACGGACCCTGAATTTGAAGCGTGGATGATGAGCGGCATCAACAAGTCAGTCTATTCCACCCTTCGAGACTGCATCGAGTCGAATGTCGGAGACGCTGCCAAGGATATGCTCCGCGAGACCCACAGCGTAAACTAACGGCGTCTCCCAACCCGGATCTTTCCCTCGGTGTGACTAGGAACTCGTCCAGCAGCAATGGGGGGAGGTTAAACCTCCCCTTCTAACTATCCAAAGAGTAGTGCGGAAATAGCTGCTCTTTGACGCTGGTAACAGTCTCCTCAGCAAATGCGCGCGCATCACGTCGAATGTCTGACGGTACTTCGGGGACTACCGTGTCCCGCAACATAGCTGCGCCGTGGACCCTGACGAAGGAATCCGGCAACTGGTCCGGCCATTCCACGTCTAACATGACGCCGTAAGCCAGCGCCCAAGAGCGGGCAACCGCGCTCAAGTCGTAACCGCCTCCTCCCAGGGCCAGCCACGGTATCCCCAGGCCGGACATCTCCCGCACCGCTTCCACGAACCCCCTTGTGGTGACCTGTAGGTGCGTTAGCGGGTCGCTGTGATAGGTGTCTATCCCCAACTGGCTGACCAAAACGTCAGGGTCGAAAGCCTTCAGAAGTGGCAGGACCGCCGCGCGAAATACCTCCATATAGGTCTCATCGTCGGTGTATGGGTAAAGCGGCACGTTCACCGAATACCCGACGCCCGGCCCCGATCCTGACTCCGAAACGAAGCCGGTGCCGGGGAAGAGGTAGCGGCCTGACTCGTGGATCGAAACCGTAAGCGCCTGGTCGTTGTCGTAAAACGCCTCCTGCACGCCGTCCCCGTGGTGGGCGTCGATGTCCACGTAAGCGACCCTTAGCCCCCTCCCTAGCAAGTAATTGATTGCCACTGCGGGGTCGTTGAACACGCAAAACCCCGACGCTTGGCCCGCCGCCGCGTGGTGCAGCCCTCCGGATATGTTGAAAGCCACATCCACTTCCCGGTTTGCCACCAACTCCGCCGCCACCAAAGTAGCTCCGGTGCTCAGGCACGCCGCCTCGTACATCCCCAGGTAATAGGGGTTGTCCCCCTGGAGGCTGAAATTGTAGCGTCCAGGATCAAAACCGCTCACTCCCATGCCAAAACTACGGACTGCGGAAATGTAATCCGGAGTGTGTAGAGTCCGCAGTTCCGTCTCTGTAGCGGCGCGGGCCGGGACCAGCAGAGAATCGGTCTGGTCGAATGCCCCAAAAGACTGTAGCAACTCGTAAGTGTACTGGAGCCTGATTGGCCGCATCGGGTGGTCGGACCTTAGTTGGTGCCGGGCCATCGCCTCGTCGTATATAAACGCTGCTCGTGGGCTCACAGGGCCTCCGCAATTGCACGCTTAAGCTCGGCTCTCATATTCGACCAATGCGTGCCTCGCCAGTATACCCGCAGGCGCTCGGGGCACTCCATAAATTCGGAATGGGTCCGCAGGACGTAAGGTGGCAACCGCGGGGCCACGTCGCCCTTTGCCTTCGGCTCTAAGGGACGATTGCAGCAGAGGCAGCGTGAAAACTCGCAAATCAAGTCCAGCTTTAGCTCAAGGACTAGCTGCCTCAACTGTCCCTTCAGATCATCGTCTTTTATATGCGCGACACGCACCTGTCCAAGCCGGGCGGCCCTGCGCCGGGCAATCCCCGAGTCCCTGGTCACCAGGACCCGGCCTTCTCTTAACGCTGTCCGAACCAGGGCATTGTCGCCGGACTCTTCGGGGAATAGCGTGTCGTACCCCATGATCCGCAGCCACTTGGCCAGGCGCCCCACGTTCAGATCGACTATAAACCGCTGCTCCACGTCCGTTCCCGGATCAAACGAGTCCCAAATCGTCGCTTGACTCTATTCAATCATGGGCGGCAGGGTCCCCGGCCAAGTTATACATTGCGATACATTTCAAAAACTGCCCAAAACTCGCCTACCGTTCCGCTACGCGGTCCACATGGGGTTGGCGGTATATTTACTTGCCATGGGAAACCAGCCCACGCGGCTGTATTAGCCCCCTGCACCGGTCCCGCGATTTGGGCGCTAGGGTTAGAGGGCGGGCTGTCAATTGCTACGACCCCGCCGGTGGGAATCGACAGGCGGACTGGTAAACCTGAGAACAGAGGAGACAGGTGATGGTAAACGGGTTTGATTCATCCCTAGAGGACCGCCTCAAGAAGGCGGAAGAGGCCGAAATCGAACTTCAGCGCCTCCAACCTATGGCTGCCGAAGCACCGAAACTGCGGGAGACGAGAGCCAGGCTGCAGAAGAGGCAAGCTCAACAACGTTCTAAAGAGTCCTTCATGCAGTCCGTCCACCGTTCGGTGGAAGCTGCCTCAGCCAGGCAGACCCAGGTCCCCCATCTCCTGGAGAACGCCGGCAGAGCGGTCAAGGAACTCTATGAGGCCTTAAAAGAAGTCGACCGGCACCGGAGAGAAGCGGTTGACTGCCTGATCAAGGTCGACCGCATCGACTACGAGATCCAGGTCGAAGAGTCCGAAGAGGAAGAACTGGCCAAGGACCGGGACCCCAGGGGCGTGGCCTACGCCCTGGCCTCGCAACACGGAGAGCCGCGGGTTAAGAGTTTGCTCATGGACCTGGACCCCGAATTCGCGTTCCTCAATGGCTGCGATCTAACCAACGCAATGGTCCGCGACACCGTAAAGTTCGTCATGAGCCACGCCTTGTCCGTGCCAAACCATGAGATCCCAGCCATGGAACAAGCCCTTGCAGAAACCATGGAAGAAGTTGCCGAGCAATAGTCTCGCCAGCCAACCCAGGTCCATCAGGCGAACCCGAAGGCCGGACATAGCATGAAATTCGGCATTTACAGCTCCATCGCTGACCCGCCCGCCGGGGAACACCTCGGCCGGGCGGTCGACGAGGTAATGGCAGAAGCACAGCTAGCCGAGGAGGCGGGATTCGACTCCTGTTTCTTCGGCGAGCACCACCAGGATAGGGACGGTTTTCTACCATCTCCCTTGATCGTGGCCACCGCCGTCGCCGCCAGCACTCGGACCTTAAACGTGGGCACGTCGGTCATCCTGCTGCCCCTCCATCACCCGGTACACCTGGCGGAAGACGTCACCACCCTGGACATCGTTTCCAAGGGCAGGATCATTTTAGGCGTGGGACTGGGTTACCAACCCGCCGACTTTCAAGCATTCGGTGTCCCCATGTCGGAACGGGTGGGCAGGTTCGAAGAGTCCATAGAAATCATGCGCCGGTCGTGGAGCGGAGAAGAGTTCTCATTCCATGGAACACACTTCGACTTTGACGCGCTGCATGTCCGGCCAGCCCCTTACAGCCCTGGCGGGCCGCCTCTGTGGATCGGGGCCAGCACGGTCCCAGGCGCGCGCCGGGCTGGAAGATTGGCCGACGGTTTCGTTGCGGGACCCAGTACAGACCTGCTCGGCACCCAGCGGCTTCTGGACGCCTACCGCCAAGCCGCGCTGGACGCCGGGCGTGAATCGCGAGTCGTGTTGATGCGAGACGCCTGGGTTGCGTCCAGCCGCGCCGAGGCGGAACAGGTCTACGGCCCGGAAGTAGTCGCCGCCTACAAGTATTACTGGAGGAACGGGCTGGCCGAATTCCGCAGCATCCAGTCTGAGTCCGACATTACCTTGGAACGTGTTGCCAACGACCGCCTGGTCCTGGGGAGCCCCGAAGAGTGCGCCGCCGAGTTTCGCCGCTGGAGCGAAGAGACGGGAGCTGACTATTTCCTCCTGCGCCTGCGGCATGCCCACTCCGGAGGGCCGCCTCACCAGCGGATCATGAACGCCATCACCCTATTCGGTGACGGTGTAATTCCCTACTGCAGCTAGCCAATTCAGGAGGTGAGTCCATGGCAGCATTGGACGAATACGCGGACAAGTATCAGAGCGTCCGCATGGAACGCCGCAACGGTATCCTCCAGATCACTCTCCACACCAACGGCGATAGCCTGCAGTGGGGCGGTATCCCCCATGAGGAGCTTCCCCAGGCGTTCCGGGATATCGGTTCCGACCCGGAGAACAGAGTCGTCATCATGGCCGGTTCCGGAGACGCCTTCACCGGACCTCCCGGCACCCGGGCCTCCCGCCCCCGGCGGTCGCCAAGCGACTGGGATAAGACCTACTGGGAAGGCAAGCACCTGCTGATGAATCTGCTGGACATCGAAGTGCCCATGATCAGCGCGGTAAACGGTCCCGCCCTCCGCCACTCGGAACTTGCCCTGCTCTGCGACATCGTCCTGGCATCGGAGGAAGCCGCCTTCCAGGACTCGGGGCATTTTATCAACGGACTGATCCCTGGTGACGGAATGCACATCATCTACCCCCTCCTATTGGGCCTTAATCGAGGCCGCTACTTCCTGCTTACAGGCCAGACCCTGGACGCACGGCAGGCGTTGGACCTGGGGCTGGTCAGCGAGGTGATGCCCAGGGACCAGCTTCTCCCCAGGGCGTGGGAATTGGCGGAACAACTGTGCGAACAGTCCGATCTCGTGCTGCGGTACAGCCGCGTACTTCTGACTCAGAACGTCAAGCGGCAGATGCAAGACCTGTTGGGATACGGACTGGCGTTGGAGGGTCTGGGATCCGCCGACGCCGCCCTTGAGTCTGACCCGTCCGGAGCCTAATCCCAACGGCAACGCCGCACAGGCCCAGAAGCTACAGCCGCCTTAGGCGAGGAATGAACATTCCCATTCCCAAAGCTAGGACAGTCAATACCGCTCCATTTACCAGCAGCCCGATCCGGGAGCCTGCCGCTCCGGCAAGGTACCCAAGCTCTAGCTGGCCCGCTGGCGCAAACCCCAGGCCCACTATCCAAATTCCCATCGCCCGCCCCCTCTGCTCGTTGGGAACGTTGGTCTGAAGCAGAGCATGATGCAGGATATCCGTCACCGCCGCCACCACCGCGATAAACACAACCATCACCAGGACGGTAAAATACCCCGGCGACTGGGAGAGGGCAGCCTCACCCACTCCAAAGAGGACAAGGCTAATCACCAGCATTCGCCCTTGGCGTCCACTATGCCCGATCGCCGCTGCGATCACGGTCCCTATGGCTCCGCCGACAAAGCGGAATGCCGTGATAAACCCAAGGCTGGCGGCTCCCATATTTAGCACTTCCTTCACCAAGATCGGCATGGCCACCTGGTGTGAAAACCCGAACATTTCAGCCGATGCCGTGGTTGCCAGCAGTACCAAGAGCACACGGTTGGACTTCAACGCCCGCAGGAAGTTGGCTAGATTTTCCGCCATTGACTCCCGCTCGGTCGGGACCGACTGTCCCGCGTCCCTTAGCCAGTACATCGCCACGCCACCCGCCAGGTAACCGGAACTCATCAGGAAGAAAGACGCGGCTGGACCCCACCACTCAAAGACCGCGCCTCCGGCAAGCGCCCCAACCAACCCGCCAGCCCGTTGCGCCATTGACATGAGGGCGATGCCGTTGACCGCTCCTTCTATCCCCACTACGTCGTAGATGTACGCTTGCCGGGCGGTCATGTAGGCGGACTGAAATCCACCCAATGCCACCGCCGCCACGATTAGCTGCCACACCGCCAACCGGTCCAGGTACAGCAGCAGGGCAACCAACCCCGCGCATACCACCATCCCGAAGACGCTGGCCCGCATCAACACACGCCGGTCGATCCGGTCCGATACGGAACCCGCAACGAAGCCCACCACCAGGTTCGGCGCGGATCGCGCGGCGAATACCACTCCAACCATCCCGCCCGACTCGGTGATCTCGAATACTAGCCAACCCAGGAGGACCTGCTGCATCCCCAATCCCAACTGGTTGGACACAGTGGATGCCCACAGTACCCGGAAATCCGGATAACGGAAGGCAGACATCCACTCCCCGGCCCGCAATCGGACGCTACCTCTCATCTCACTCCGGACCCGCGAAATCGTGCTTCAATTTGGACCGCCGTCACTTAATCCCTGGTGGAAGCAAACGCCTCAGAGTCTACCATAACCGCCGCGCCGATTGAGTTTTCCCCCTCCACACCACGCTTACCAGATCCTCTAAGACTTGAAAAACCAGCCTCATTCTGGCAATATGTGGACATGCGTATTGGAGCTTTTGAGCTAAACGAACCGGTACCCGAACTGGTCGATCCCCATGTGTTTGCCATGGTCCGGCCATGGGTGGACGTGGGAAGCGTCGGCACCCTGACCCTGAACCGGCTGGAAAGATACCTGGGTTCCAAAGAACTCGGGAAGCTGGCACGGCCGGGCGCCTTCTTCGACTTCACCAGGTATCGGCCCACGATGCGCAACGTAGACGGGCGCCGCGAAGTCAAGATACCTAATAGCATCATTCGCTACGCCAAGACTGAAAACGGGCCCGACTACCTGTTCTTCCATCTACTCGAACCCCACTCCAACGGCGAAGACTACACCGAATCGATTCTCGAACTCGTCAATCACTTCGGCGTGAAACGTTATTGCCGCGTCGGGGCCATGTATGACGCGGTCCCCCACACCAGGCCATTGCTGGTCACCGGCTCCCTCGGCGACGTGCCTCAGATCAAGCCCGTGGCCAACTTCAAGGTGCGCGGCAGCACATACCAGGGACCCACCACCATCATGAACCTGCTCTCGGAAGGTGTGGACGCCGCCGAGATCGAGTCCATCAATTTCATGGTCCATTTGCCGCAGTACGTGCAGTTGGAAGAGGACTATGCTGGCGCCTCCCGTATGATCGAAGTCCTCTCGTCGGTGTATGAGAACATCCCGGCAGACCTGGCTCCCGTACGCCGGGGACAACGCCAATACCGCGAGCTGAATTCCACGGTTGAGCGAAACTCCGAGCTGAAGGACCTGATCCGTCAGATGGAGGCGTACTACGACGCTCAATTAGACTCGGAAGATACTAAAAGCGAAGAACCCGCCGCTCCCGCCGACCTCTCTCCCGAGATCGAACGATTCCTCAGCGAGCTGGGGGAAAGGCTGGACACCGACCGGGAGGAATAGCCCCAGCCTGCCCGCCTTGGCCTTACCTCTGGCCCACTTTTTCCCCCTGCGCCTCTCCGAGATTAACCTTACCCGGGCAATCCCTTTTGGATCGCAGTATCCCCGTCATCCCCGCTACCCCACCATCGCTTCCCTTCAGCTCTATCATCTACCCAGCCCCTCTATTCCCGCCGCCCCGTCATTCGGGGCTTGACCCGGAATCCAGTGATGCACGCGACCAGATGCGTTCAGGGACCGTCGCATTCTTCGATTCCAACCTTCGCCGGAAAAACGGGTGGGCTGGGCGGCGTTGAGTATCGAACCACCTCCAACCGAGGCGGCGCAATGTTTACTTTGGCGACGAAATCAGGTTATCCTACGTGCAGCTACTCCCAAGGATTTACTCCAAGCCCAGACAACCCTGGCAGGCATCAGCTATGACCGCTCCCGAAAACGCTTCCGGACAAAATAAAGGCGTGATCTTCTCAGGCATGCGCCCAACCGGGCAGTTACACCTGGGAAACTACCTGGGCGCGTTGACCAACTGGGTGGACCTTCAGCAAGACTATAGCTGCATCTATTGCGCCGTGGACATCCACGCGTTGACCACCATCGAGACGGCCGACGACACCGCTCAGATACAGCCAAACATCGAACAAATGGTCCTCGATTGGCTGGCGGCGGGCATCGACCCCGACCAGAGCATCGTTTTCGTCCAGTCCCACGTTCCCGAGGTGATGACGCTTCACGCATTGCTCAGCATGGTCACTCCACTAAGCTGGCTCATGCGTGTGCCCACCCTGAAAGAGAAAGTGCGCCAGATGGACGGCACGGAGGAAACCGAAGAGGAAGACCCCGACGAGGACTCCATGGTAGACCCGGGAATGGTCAACTATGGCCTCGTGGGATATCCGGTGCTTCAGACCGCCGATATCATCCTCTACAAGGCTGACACGGTGCCTGTGGGCCAGGACCAGGTGCCGCACTTGGAGTTGGCGAGGGAGATCGTCCGGCGCTTCAATTACCGGTACGGGGACACCTTCCCCGAACCCCAGGCCAAGCTCACCGAGGACCCGCTGATCGTCGGGCTGGACGGGCGGCAAAAGATGAGCAAGTCCCTGGACAACCACTTGGAGTTGGGCGCAAGCCCCGAGGAGACCACCCGCCGCGTTCTTACCGCGTTTACGGACCCCCAGCGGCAACGCCGGACTGACCCGGGCCGTCCCGAGGTCTGCAACGTCTACAGCCTGCACAACATCTTCAGCCTGGACGCGGAGACCCGCGCGGTGTACCAGGAATGCGTCACCGCCCAGCGGGGCTGTGTGGACTGCAAACGCCACCTGGCCGGAAGCATCAACGACTACCTGGCGGAGCTGCGTGAAAGACGCCAGGACTTCCAGCAGAAGCCGGGCTACGTCCGGGAAGTGTTGGCAGCCGGCGCGGAACGCGCCCGCGTCATCGCCCGGAAGACCATCGAAGAAGTCTACGAAAAGATGGGCCTGGTCTAGCCGCCAGCCCATCGCCTAGAGGCTCGACCTAACATGACCTCCACATCTCAGCCACCGATTCCCAAGTCCAAATCGGGCCGTGACGCCATGGACGTCATCACCGAAGCGGCCCACCTGGCCGGAAAAATCATTCTGGACCGGTTCAACACCTCCCTGGAGGTCAGCTTCAAGGGCCGCGCCGACATTGTGACCGACGTTGACCTCGCCGCCGAAAGGGCGGTGCTGGAACTGCTTCGCGGCGAGTTTCCCGAATTCGGGGTTCTGGCGGAAGAGTCCAGCCCCGTTGACACCGGTTCACCGTTCACATGGGTCGTGGACCCCCTGGACGGTACCCGCAACTATGCCATCGGCGTACCCCACTTCTGTACTGTGGTCGCCCTGGCGCACCACGGAGAGACAGTCTTGGGCGTAACATACGACCCTGTGCGCAACGAACTCTTCAGCGCCGAGGCGGGGAAGGGGGCAACCCTCAATGGCAGCCCTATAACGGTCACCGAAAAGGATGATATCGAATCCGCCATAGTTTGCTTCGATCTGGGCTACGTGGATGAAACGGCCGGACTGGCCCTCGACTTGCTGCGCTCATTTTGGCCGAACATCCAGGGGTTCCGCCTCATGGGGTCCGCGGCTCTGGGCATGGCATACGCCGCCGCGGGACGGGTCGACCTGTACTTTCACCACTCCCTCTCGCCCTGGGACACCGTCTCCGGCCTGCTCCTGGCGCGGGAAGCTGGTGGTGATGTGACCGACCGGCAGGGCAACCGCGCCGACCTCCACACCCCCAGCGTCATCGTCTCCAGCCCCGCCCTCATCCAAAGCTTTCTACGGGCGTCCGAGGGCCACCCCTGGCGCGAGGGCTAGCGCCGCTTTCGCTCTACTCCAACCGCCGCATCCTGGGCAGGCCTATGGCCGTGCCAATGCTGACTGCGGTCAACACCGCTCCGTTTATTAACAGCGCTCCAGGGGCCCCCAGAATCCCCGCCAGAGCGCCGACCCCCAGATGTCCCACCGGGGCGACCCCGATGCTTAACACCCACGAACCCATGGCCCGGCCCCGTTCCTCGTCGGCCACGTTGTCCTGCATCAGCGTCTTGTAAATCGTGTCGACTGCCATGGCGCAGGCATTGACGAACAGCAGCACCCCAAGGAAGTAGTAGAGGTGGTTGGACAGGGAGAACGCCATCTGCCCCGCTCCGAAGCCAATCGCGATTATAAACATCATCAGCCCCTTCTTTCGCGAGCTGCCGAATGCCGCCAGGAGCCAGAGGCCCAACAGTCCGCCAGCCTGCCGCGTCGCAGTCATAATGCCCAGACCCGTAGCCCCAACGTGAAGCACCTCCTTGGCGAACACTGGCAGTAGGGTCATGTGAGTGAACCCGAACACTTCAGTCACTGCGGTCAGGGACATGAGAATCAGTAGAATGCGGTTCTCCCGCACCAGCCGGACGTAGCCCGCCAGGTTCTTTAGCACCGGTTCCACGGCGGCTCTCGCGGAGCGGCCCGGGTTGCGGATGGTGAGGATCATGAGGGCGGAGCACAAGTAGCAGACGGCTACGGCGACGTACTGCCACCCGGGTCCGAAGGACTCGATCAACACTCCCGAGGCCAAGGACCCTGCAATGCCGCCTCCCTGGTTGGCCATCGCGCCCAGTGCAAGTCCATTAAGAGCGTACCCGGGCCCTACTATGTCATAGGTGAATGCTTGCCGGATGGTTATCCCGAAGGCCATCAGGGCGCCCAACAACACAATCAGACCGATGACGAACCACACGTTGGTGATCCCGCCGAGCAGGAGCAAGGCCATCACCGCCGCCGCCGCCACCGCTCCCAGGGTCCCGAGCCATAACAACGTTCGGCGCTGCCACCGGTCCGCGACCACGCCAGAGAACACGCCCAAGATGAAGAAGGGCAACATTCTCGCCGCGGCCCCCACGCCGACCATCCACGGTGAGTCCGTGAGTTCGTAGATCAGCCACCCCAGGGCAACCTGCTCCATACCCGTACCCAGGGCGTAAAGACCGGTCGATGCCCAAAGAAGCCGGAAATCCCGAAATCGAAAGGAAGCGGCCCAGGCCCCGTGACCGAGGAAGTGGGCTACTGCGGCCATGTATAGATAGACATTCGGACCCTAACGGTCATGGTGCGTGGATGACCCCGGCTAGGGCCAATTCCTCTATCTCTCCTTGGGAGAACCCAGATTCCAGGAGGACTTCGCGGCTGTGCTCGCCCAACTCGGGGGCTCGGCTGCGAATGGCTCCCGGTGTCGCCGACAGCTTTACCGGAATGCCAATGTTATGTAACGTCCCAAGCTGCGGGTCCTCCAAGTCCACCAACATCTCTCGGGCCCGTACTTGCGGGTCCTGGTAGACCTGTTCAATATCGTATATCGGTCCAGCGACGACACCGGCAGCGGCCAGCGTTTCCACCCAATGCGCCGTGGTCTCCTGGCCGAAGGTCTCCTCAAGTAGAGAAGCCAACTCCGCCTCTCTGGCCTTCCGGTCGCCGGGCAGCTTGAAGCGTGGGTCTTCTATCAGGCCTTCATGGTCTATGGCCCGGCAAAGTTGCTCCCACGTTGGCTGCGTGGCGGAGCCAATGTTAAGGTATCCGTCTTTGGTCCGAAGCGCCTGGTAAGGGGCAGCTACACGGTGGGCGGACCCCAGTGGGCCTGGGACATCCCCGTCGGCGAAGTACCCGGACGATTCCCAGATCGTGTAGGAGATACCCGCCTCCAGCAGAGACGTGTCCACCATCTGCCCTTGTCCGGTCCGCTGGGCATGGATATAGGCGCAAAGGATGCCGTTGGCGGCCAGCAGTCCGGCGGATATGTCGGTGATGGGCACACCCACCTTGGCCGGAGGGCCTCCGGGATGGCCGGTTATGCTCATCAACCCGCTCATGCCCTGAGCAATGAGGTCAAACCCTCCCTGTTCCTTGTACGGCCCGGTCCCGCCAAACCCGGAAATCGAGCAATAGACCAGGCTTGGCTTTAGGGCGGACAGCTCGGAGAAGCTTAGGCCCAGCCTCCCCATGACTCCCGGCCGGAAGTTTTCTACCACCACGTCGGCGCGGTCCACCAACCTCTTGAAGACCGATTGACCTGCCTCGCTTCGCAGGTCCAAGACCAGGCTTCGCTTGTTTCGGTTGGCGGCCATGAATCCCGCCGAGTTGCCCCCAACGAAGGGCGGTCCCATGCGCCGGTTGTCGTCTCCACCGGCGGGCTTCTCCACCTTGATGACGTCGGCTCCCATGTCGGCCAGCATCATGGTGCATACTGGACCGGCCATGATCTGCGTAAGGTCAAGCACTACAACGCCCGAGAGAGCGAGCGGACTGGCTCCTGTCTGCATATCTATTCTCGCGTTTCCGTACAGGTCGACGCGGGACCAACACGGTTCCCGCGTATGTCGACTGTACCTATTACCGTACCTACTTTGGGTCTTGAGCATCCAAGTATACTAGAGCCCACTGTTCGACGGCCATTGCCCCTGTCGAGGGGGAGGAATCCGCCGCAGCGCGCCGGAGTCTCGGACATGTTTGGAGGAAGGACATGGTGGACAGGTCCCCGGTAACGTCTAACCATCCAGCGCGGGTGAAGCGCGACGCCGATTACATCTTTCACGAGCTTACGCGCAGCATCTGCCCGGAGTGCAAGCGCGTAATCGACGCCCAGGTCATCATCCGAGACAACAAGGTATTCATGCGCAAGCGGTGTCCCGACCACGGCTGGTTCGAGGCCCTGATCAGTTCCGACGCACAGATGTACGTCGACTCCATAAAATTCAATAAACCGGGAACTATTCCCCTGGAGTTCAGCACCGAAGTAAACGAGGGCTGTCCTTTGGACTGCGGCCTCTGCCCCGAGCACAAACAGCATCTGTGCCTTGCCCTGATTGAGGTCAACACGGGCTGCAATCTGAATTGCCCCGTCTGCTTTGCCAACGCTGGCATCGGATACAGCCTCAGCTTAGAGCAGGTGGAGCGGATGCTGAACCGGTTCGTGGAGATCGAAGGAGACCCCGAAGTGGTCCAGTTCAGCGGTGGCGAACCGACCATCCACCCGCAGATTCTCGACATGATTCAGGCGGCCCGCGACCGCGGCATCCGCCAGGTGATGGTCAACACCAACGGCGTTCGCATTGCCCGCGACGACCGGTTTCTGGAGGGGTTGGCCGCACTGAACCCCGTTGTGTACTTCCAGTTTGACGGGCTGCGCTCCGAGACATACCAGGCGCTGCGGGGCGAAGACTTGCTCGGCCTCAAGCTCCGTGCCCTGGAGCGCATGGAGCGAGCCGGGCTGGATGCGGTGCTGGTGGCGGCGGTGGAGCGGGGGGTCAACGTGGACGAGGTCGGTCCGCTGGTGGAATTCGGACTGAAGCATCCGGCGGTTCGCGGAGTCGTCCTCCAACCTGTGACCCACGTGGGGCGCCACATCCCCTTCGACCCCATGCAGCGTGTGACTATCCCCGACGTCATACACGGCATCGTCGACCAGACCGGGGGCCGGTTCGTCCTGGAAGATTTCGTGCCGGTGCCCTGCTGCTTTCCCACCCGCCAGGTCAATTCCTACGTGTTCGTCGACGGGGACACGGTGATGCCTTTGCCGCGGATGCTGGAGATCGACCAATACCTGGACTATATCACCAACCGGGCTCTGCCCAAGCTCCCCAACGCCGCCGACGTCCAGAAAGCCCTCGAAGGTCTCTGGTCGGCCTCAGCCGTGGCGGGTACGGAGACCACGGCAGGCCAGTTTCAATGCGCATGTGGGCCCGGGATGGACCTGGGGTACGAACTGTCTCACTTGAAGGACCACGTGTTCCAGATCGCCATAAAAGACTTCCTGGATGCTTACACGTTTAACGTGAAGCAAGTTATGAAGTGCTGCGTCGGGATTCTTGTCCCCGATGGCCGGGCCATCCCATTCTGCGCCTACAACTCGGTGGGTTACCGGGAGCAGGTGAGGGAGCAGTTGGCGTTGGAGCAGGCCAAAGCCCGCCTGACCGAAGGACGGTAGGGATCATGACCCCTTCAGAACAAGCGTCCGCTAAGGCTTGCTGCGCCGACCTGTACCAATCCGACTTGGCCAGGATGCTATTCGGGGATACCTTACATCCTGGTGGGCTTGGGCTCACCAACCAGATGACCCGGCTAATGGGTATCCGATCCGGTGACCTGGTTCTGGATCTGGCCAGCGGTCACGGAGCCAGCGCGTTGGCGGTGTCTAGAGTGTGCCGGTGTACAGTGGTGGGTGTGGAGTTCGGGGCGCAGGCCACCGCCGAGGCACGAAGACGTTCCCAGTCGGAACCCGGCGGGCATCTGGCGTCCTTCGTTCAGGGCGACGCCGAGGCGCTTCCCGTGCGTACCTCATCCTTCGACGCCGCGATCTGTGAGTGTTCGATCAGCCTGTTTACGGATAAGCCCGCTACACTGGCCGAAGTCGCGCGCGTTCTCCGTCGAGGCTGCACGTTAGGTGTAAGCGACGTCACAGTCACTCCAGGCACGTTGCCCGAGGAGTTGGGAGGCACAGTGGGACAGTTGCTCTGCCTCGCCGATGCGTTGGACTCAGAGGAGTACATCGACTTGCTGCAATCCGCCGGTCTGGTCGTAACCCACGCGGAGGACGCCTCCCAAAACATCCTGAAAATCGTCGACGACGTGGAAGCCAAATTGGGCTTTCTTAGCGCGTGGCCCGCCGCGACCAGTCAAATCACCGCGACTAATTCCGTTCTCGACCAGGCTCCCCGCCTGATGGCGATGGTCCGGGGTCTCGTAAATTCCGGCGACCTGGGCTACTGGGTGTTCGTGGCTGAAAAACCAGGTCGATGATATTTGAAGAGTTTGCGCGGCGAACTCGTCCCTATCCTGGAGATGAGGCCCATTGGGTAACCTCTAGCTTGTGTAAGGATCTATTCGGCGTTGCCCCACCGGTCGTAGAAGGTTACTTCTTCGACTGGCGCACGCCTGGTAGGGCCGTATCTCGAGCCCTCGGCCGGGAAGCCGATGGGCAGCAACGCCGCGGTTTCGACGTCTTCGGGGATACCCAGAAGTTCCTTGATCTCGGTTTCGTATCGCTTGTGCAAAGAGGTGATCACGCTGCCCAGACCCAACCCACGGGCGGCCAGCAGGATGTTCTGGACCGCCGGATATATGGACCCGCCACGGCTCATGTTGGTGGGACCGCCGTTGTGCTGGATACAGGCGAGTATCAATACGGGAACTTCATGCAAATGCTCGGCCATGTAGTCCGAAGCGGCACGGCGGCGCGCCGGAATGTTCGAAGTGGGAGCTCCGGCGCCATACCTGGAGGAGCGGGCTTGGTTGTAATATTCCCCGATCTTCCGCTTCGTCTCAGAGTCCCGGATCACCAGGAACCGCCAGTCCTGCCTGTTGCTCCCGCTGGGGGCTTTGGTGGCGGCTTCTATGAGTCGGCGGACCAATTCGTCCGGGACCGGATCGGGTTTGAATTCCCGGATCGCGCGCTGGGAGTACATCGCTTCGAAGAGTCCTATCTCCTCGGGCATTCGGTGGCTCCTTTGCGGTTTTGGCTGACGGCATGAACGACTTTAGCAGTCCATGTGCCGCCACCGAATTCTACACCTGCGGAGTAGCCTGCGCACGGAATAGACCGCAGCTCATCGCCGTTTCCTGGGCATAGTCACCGTGAGATGATCCGAAATTGGCGTCTGTGCGTAGTAGTGTAGACAACCACGGCCGCCACAACTACGATTCCGCAGTACGATCCGCCGAACTTGGGGGGTGACCTAAAATGTCGGACCAGCGACCCGGGGGCACTACGTCTACAGATGGCAATTTGGGTCGGGACTTGGCCCAGGGAGCGCTCGGCGGGGGGCTGCTGACCGCGCCCATGATCGGGCTAATGTACCTGCTCGACAAGATGACCGGGCTGCCGTTTGTGCCCTTCATGCTGTTCGACTGGATCACGCGGGTCTTGCCGGGCGGCTTGGTAACCTTCGGCATCGACTCCATGATCGATGTGATGAACATGTTGGGCATGAGTGTGGCGTCTTCGGCCAAGACCGCCGAGCAAATCGTGGCCATCCTTTTCTTCCTCTTCATAGGGATAGTTCTGGGCGCCGTTTACTTCGCCGTGATGCGTAAACTTGGTGTCGCGCCGCGCCCGGTAGTCGGGGTCATTCTGGGCATCGCATTCGGCGTGCCCATGATCGCCGTCAGCTTGCCCATGGAGCAGTCCGGGGCCAGTCCAATTTTCACGATCATAGGCTTGGGCGCGCTATTCTTGGTATGGGGCCTAGCGTTCATACCGGTATACCGAAAATTGGTCTACTCTGGAACAGACCTTGAGATCGAGCACGAAATCCGCTGGGCGCAAAGCATAAACCGCCGCCAGTTCCTGGTCCGGCTTGGGGCGTCCGCCGCCACGGTCACCGTCGTCAGCGCCGGTCTCGGAACCGTGCTGGCGCAGAGGGAACAGCGGCTGCTTGAACAGGCCACTTCAGGCGCGGGCGAGACCGTGCCCAGACGTCCGTTGCCCAATGATGGAGACCCGGTTGCACCGGCTCCCGGCACCCGTCCGGAATACACCGCCGTTGAGGACCATTACAAGGTATTCATCCGCAGCTCGCCCACCGAAATCGACATCAATACCTGGTCCCTGCCCATCACCGGGTTGGTTGCGAACCCCATGGTGCTGTCCTTGGACGACATCCGAAACAGGTATGAGTCCCGCGACCAATACGTGACTCTGTCCTGCATCTCCGGACGCATCGGCACCGACCTGATCAGCACCACTTGGTGGACCGGAGTCAGCCTCCAGAAAATCCTGGCCGACGTTCAACCGCAGGCCGAAGCCCGCTACCTGATTATCACTTCGGGAGACGGCTTCTACGAGACTGTGAGCCTGGACCTGATCGCATCAGACGAGCGGATCATGTTGTGCTACGAATGGGACGGGAAACCCCTCCCCTTCGATCATGGCTTCCCGTTGAGGATCTGGTTGCCCGACCGCTACGGCATGAAGCAGCCCAAGTGGATCACCGGCATCGAAGTAACAGCGGAATACGTGCCGGGATATTGGGTAGAGAGAGACTGGGATGAGGTGGCGCGGGTTAAGGCCACGTCGGTCATAGACACGGTCGCGGTCCATGACTTGGAGGTCGTGGACGGTCAGGGCTATATTCCCGTGGGAGGAATCGCATTCGCGGGAGCCCGAGGCATCTCAAGGGTTGAGGTGCGCGTCGACGGCGGCGCGTGGGAGGAAGCCAAATTGAGGTCACCTCTGTCGGAGACCACCTGGGTCATTTGGCGCTACGAATGGCCCTTCCAGCAGGGCGAACACACCTTCGAGGTCAGGTGCGCGGAGGCTGGCGGCACACCCCAGATCGAGGAAAATAAGGGGAACCGCCCCGACGGAGCATCGGGAATTCACCGGAGGAAGACAAAGATCTAGTTTGTCGCGGCTGCGCCAGGCAAACCTCGGGCCCTTGTGACCCTGGCCTATTCCTATGAACGCGATCTTAATATAGTATGGGGGCATGGTCCTCTAGGGACCATTGCTGGATTTAACATCCGCGGACGAGTATGTGGTGCCTATTGACGTAGTCCTGGTCCTGGAGATTCTGGCGGCGGTGTTCGTCGGCTATCTTCTAGGCTCTATTCCGTGCGCGCATATCGCGGCGAGGCTCAGAGGCCGAGATATTTTCGAGACCGGTAGCACGCTGGCCGGCGCTGCCAACGTGTTCTGGAATATCGGACGCCGCACGGGCACGTTGGTCTTCGCCGGTGACGTGGCCAAGGGTGCGGCGGCCGTGTTGATTGCCACCAGGGTATTGGGAGTGCCTGATCATCTAGTGCTCATCGTGGCGGGCGCGGCTATCCTTGGGCATTGGAAGTCGGTGTTTGCTGGGTTCCGGGGCGGCGACGGCATGGCGACCCTTATGGGTCTAACGATAGCCATGGAGCCCCGGCTGGCCCCCATTGGAGTCGTCACCGGCCTGGCATTCGTCTTGCTTCTGTGGCGCACCTCTTACCGTTCCGCATGGGGCATCGTAGCATGCTTCACGCTAATGTTGGCGCTGAGTTTGTTCTACCAGATGGAGCGAGGACTGGTCCTAGGGCTTACTTTCTTGGCTTCTCTCGTCCTGCTCAGAAGCACTTTGACCCGAAGGCGCCGGGGTGTCGGTACGAGCGGGGACAAGGACATCGACATAGACTTGGACGAAGAATTAGACCTGGAAGGCGATCTGGACGGGGACCCGGATTTGAGACCGCGAAGTAGCTAGCCCAGTAGACCTGGCCCGTCCTGCTCCTGGGACTGCTTGAGCCGCTTCAATTCCAGCACCCATCCCAGGTCATCGTCGTCTGACGCATCGGCCCTCAGATCGGGAACCAGGGCCATCGCACGCTCCAGGTGGGATACACAGTGATCGACGTCCCCAGTCCTCGCGTAGAGCCGCGCCGCATTATAGTGCGCGGCGGCGAATTCGGGTGCCGCCTGAAGCGCGGCCAGATATTCGGCGAGAGCCTTCTCCCTATCTCCCAGGGCCTCAAAGGCCGCTCCTCGGTTGCTTAACGACTCGGCAAAGTCCGGTCTGAGGCGAACGGCGTTCCCGTAGTCTTCTACCGCGCGTTCGTAGTCACCCACCGCGTCGTAGGCGAGTCCCCTGTTGTTGAGCGCCTCGGCATCCTCCGGGTACAACTCCAGCACGCGGGAGTAGTCCGCGATCGCGGCCTCGATATGCTCCAGATAGTAATGGGTCCTGGCCCGGTTGAAGTAGGCGTCGGCGTTCGATGGGTTGTGTTGTACCGCGGTACCGTAGTCTTCAATGGCCTCATGATGCCGCCCCAACTCGTCCAGAGACGCTCCCCGGTTGAGGTAGGCGTTGGATAGGTCTGGACGCAGCGTTATGGCCCGGTCAAATGCCTCTACAGCCTCTTCATGGCGGGCCAATCTCGCCAACACAACTCCGGAGTTATAGACGGCTTGCAGGTAGTCGGGCCTGATTTCGAGAGCGCGGGCGTAGTCCAACACGGCCTGGTCCCGCTGCCGAAGGTCATCGTAGGCGTTACCGCGCTGGTAATAAGCCTCGGCCAGCAGGGGTTCCCGCTCCAGGACCGCGTTCAACTCGCTCACGGCTTCCTGGGGCCGGCCCAACCTGAGGTAACTCAGTCCCAGGTTGAACCTGGCGTCCGGATCGTCTGGTTCGGCGAAAAGCGCCTTTTGGAACGCCTCCGAGGCTTCGGCGTAACGTCCCACCGCAAAGCAGCCATTTCCATACAGTAGACCTTCCGGCTGTGGGGAAGACGCGGCGATTTGGTCCAACGCTTCCTCCACTTCCCGCCGTGGCTCCCCGGTGAGTCTCCCGCCTCGCGGCCGAGGGGTTATCCGCCTTACCCCAACGGAGTATTCTTCCAATAACTCGGCAAGTCTGGTGAGAAATGGGTTGTTTGGCTGGGTCAAAGTTGGGGACCGTCCTGATGCAGGTTAATCTAATTCGGGTGAAGAAGTTCCCGTATTGTTCACGAAACCGCCTGACAAGGATAGCATATCACGGATTTTCCGGGCCGCATCTTCTCGTTGAACCATGTCCTGTTCCCCCTTACAATGGACCTTGACCGAGCATTTCAAACTAGGGAGTCAAACGTGACCCAAGCAGCAGACACCAATATAACCATATTTACCCACCCAGACTGCGCCTACTCCTCCGCAGCCAAGATGGATTACCGCAGGCGCAAGGTAGCGTACCTGGAAGTCGACATCTCAAAAGAGCCGGACAAAATAGCGGACCTCCTAGAGCATTCCAAGGGAGAACGAGTCACCCCGGTTATCGTCGAGGAAGGGACGGTCACCATTGGCTTTAAGGGCGGCTATTGAGACTTCTAGCCCGGGCCAGTTGGCCCGCAGCCTGCGGAAGCTTCAGCTTCCCTAATCCCCAACCACGGTGGGCGTGAAGACACCATTACTGACACTTGCCGGTTGTCGGGGCAAAATCGCTATGCTAGGATTCATCTTAACCCACGAGGCGGCTACCCCAACCCACCGGCGGCATGACACGCCTTCACCACGTCAAACAGCAACCCTCGTCAACCACGTGAATGCCAGGGACTCAGGGTAACCGGTCATAGAAAAGGAGTGAGGATGGCAGGGATGGATAAAGACAAAGAGGCCGCACTTGAGATCGCCCTGGGGCGCATTGAAAAGGACTACGGTAAAGGCGCCGTGATGCGCCTTGGGGAGATAAGCCAGCAACTGGCTACCGAGGTGATCCCCACCGGGTCGTTGGCCTTGGACGTCGCCCTGGGCGCGGGTGGAATCCCAAAGGGCAGAGTCACCGAAATATTCGGGGCCGAGTCAGCCGGAAAGTCCACGCTGGCAATCCACATCATGGCTCAAACCCAGCAGTTGGGCGGTATCGCCGCCTACATTGATGTCGAACACGCTCTGGACCCCAACTACGCCGGCAACTGCGGCCTTGACCTTGACCACCTGCTCATTGCCCAGCCAGACAGCGCCGAACAAGCCCTGGATATCACCGAGCAGCTTGTCCGCAGCGGAGCGATCGACTCCGTCGTAATTGACAGCGTCGCCGCCCTTGTTCCACAGTCGGAGATAGAGGGCGATATGGGCGACACCCATGTGGGCCTTCAGGCAAGACTTATGTCACAAGCCTTGCGGAAGCTCACCTCGACGATACACCGCTCCCGCACGGCCGTCATATTCATCAACCAGCTAAGGGAGAAAATCGGCATCTCCTACGGCAACCCGGAGGTCACTCCCGGCGGCAGGGCACTTAAGTTCTACAGCTCCGTGCGCATAGACCTGCGGCGCATCGAGTCCATCAAACAGGGTTCGGAAATCATTGGAAACCGAGTACGGGCCAGAGTCGTCAAGAACAAGATCGCGGCCCCGTTCCGCGTTGCCGAGTTCGACATTATGTTCAATCAGGGCATAAGCAAGATGGGTGACCTCCTCGAGCTAGGCGCAGACCAGGGGATCATCAAGAAATCAGGGTCCTTCTACTCCTACGGCGAGACAAGGTTGGGGCAGGGGAGAGAGAATTCCAAGGAATTCCTCTCCCAGCACCCCGAAATCGCCGCGTCAGTGGAGGCCCGCATTCGTGGCCAAGAGCCCGGGCAGGAACCCGCAGCGGAAGTTGCCTCGGCCACGCCAGAAGCATCTGGGGACTACACGCTCCCAGCCTCTGCGGAATTGGATGACTCCAAGTAATCACTAGGCCACTGGCGGCGAAGCAACACAGTGCGCACCTGGAGGGCACGCGTTGAGCAAGCCGGGGACGGCACTTTGGCTCAGGCATGGGAAGCCGCCCTACGCTTGCTTGCCCATCGCGGCCGTAGCGAGTCCGAGGTCAGTCGGTGCCTCTCAGGCAGGTTCAGCCCCGAAATCATCTGCCGCACCGTCGCCGCACTCAAGGCGCGGGGGTACCTGGACGACGCCGCATTCGCCAGGCACTGGAGGGCGAGCCGGGAACGCGTTCGCCCTAGAGGAGAAGCGTTGATCCGCAGAGAGCTGTTGGCATTCGGCGTTGCCTCGGATATCGTACAAGACGCGTTGCGGGATTTTGACGCCTATTCCAACGCCTACCGGGCCGGTGAAAAGCTGGCGCGGCGGCTGCCCACCGACGACTTTCCGGAATTCCGCCGGCGCCTCTGGGCACACCTTCAGCGAAGAGGGTTCCATTCCGGTGTCATCTCCGAGGTGGTCCAGGACCTGTGGCGAGAGCTAACGGAGCTTCTGCATGGCGATGTAGACACCCGCAGCGATGAAAAGCAAGGTGTAAAGGCTGAAGAAATTCAGGAGAGCCACGGAAACGACGTAGGCTAATACTACTGATACGCCTGCGGCGAGAGATAAGAGGGGGCTTCGCTTCTTGTTGACGGACCGGCTGGTGAGTTCCCCCGACGCGTATCCGATGGCCACGGCAGGCAACGAGGCCAGGATCACCGGCAGACCCCCTCCAAACAACAGGACGATAAAGAGGTTGTAGAACCACCAAAGGACTCCGCCCCCAATTCCGACCAAACCGGCGACGCCGAATCCCCGTAGATAATGTGTCCGTTGGACGTCGAAGGTTGGCATCCGGACCGTCCGGCCACACTCCCCGCAGCGGATCCCCACCGGTGCTTGCACCATGCACTGGGTGCAAATAGACCTACCGCATTGGCCACAGGACAGCCGCGTTTCGACGCCCGGATGCCATTCGCAGTAAATGACCGCCTCCGGTTCCTGGTCCATCTGCTGTGTATGTTCCGTGCTCACAGGCCGCTCCGAGTCCGGCTAGTCCGAAGTCCGCGGTGACCGGTGGACCCACTCCGCGTTATCGTCCACGTCACGGTCAAGGAATAGCCGATTGAATAGAACTTTCCTCCGGGGGAATCCCTCATGTAATGGGGTCCAGTTGGACAACAACCGTTTCAACACAACCAGCGTTAGCAGTCCAATAGAGTACCAGGTTACCACAATGGGGTCCCCTGCGAAGACCGTCCAGACCGGGCACAAGGCCAATCCAACGAGCACCCAGACGCCCGAACTCCGGGTCAACGCCCAACCCGCACCCACCACCAGCAAAGAGGCGATCAGGACCGGCGGGGAGAGAATCAAGAAGCTGCCTAGCGCTATCGCGATTCCTCGACCTCCCTGGAATCGCAGAAATACGGACCAATTGTGCCCCGCCAGCGCCAGTAGTGGCGCGCCGATCAACAGGACCGACGATGCTTGACTTGAACCCAACACATACCAGCCCGCTACCACTGGCGCGGAACCCTTCCCAAGGATATCGAACAGTCCCAAGGGGACAACCCAGAGCTTGCCCAGGTGGCGGTAGGCATTAGAGGCCCCAACATTGCCGCTGCCATATTCCCGAATATCGATCTTCTTAAGAAATCGGGCGGCGAGGTAGGCCGAGGGAATAGAACCCAACAGGTAGGAACCGATGTACAGCCCGGCGATCTCTGCTATCACGATGGGGATACGAGCGAACGGCTAACGCAGATTCCGGGCCGCCTCCTCCAATCGCTCCACCGTCTCTAGAGGCGGGCCCAGGGTGCCGGGCAGAAGCTCGCCGGTATTTCCCAACCCGTGGTAGTCGCTGCCACCGCATGGGATAAGGTCGTATTCTTTGGCCAGGTCGGCCAGGTGGCCCACCGTTCCGGCATCATACTGGGCGTAGTGGACTTCCATGCCCATCAACCCGGCGTCCTTCAAGAGCGCTATGGCCGGCTCCATGTCCACCAAATAGGCGGGATGCGCCAACACCGGTACCGCTCCAAACCGCTTCAATAGGGCTACGGCCTGGTCCGGCGACATCTTTGAGCGTTCCACGTAGGCCAAGCCGTTGCGGCCCAGGTATTCCGGGAAGGCGTCCTTGGGCTCTTTGCAGTAACCCTTCTCCACCATGGCGAGCGCGATATGGGGCCGGCCTACCGCGCCGTCGCCCGCAATCTCCTTCACCCGCTCCCAGTCTATGTGAATGCCCAGGGTGGCCAGCTTGTCCACCATTGCTTGCCCGCGCTCCAGGCGTCCATCCCGGAATCGCCCCAAAAGGACCTGCAAGTCCGGGTCTTGGTGATTAAGGAAGTATCCCAGCATGTGGACTTCGTCGCCCGGGATATCCGTGCTGATCTCGATGGCTGGAATGATTCTCAGACCGGAAAACTCACCGGCCGCCTCGAACGCCTCTGCCAGACCCTCAGTCGTGTCATGGTCAGAAATCGCAACTTGCTTGAGGCCTTGACTGGCAACCAACTTCACCAGCTCGGTGGGTGAAAGCCTGCCATCCGACGCCGTAGTATGCAGGTGGAGGTCCACCAATGCACTCATGCTATTTCACCGTCCTGTCCAAACGCTTGATCGATGAGGCCTTCCCCGTCTCGGCATCGACTTCGATCACCACTGAATTCATCATCACCGGCCCACCGGCTACAGTCAGCCGGTGTGGTAGGCCGGTCAGGAAGCGGTCCAATACCGCGTCTGCCTCGCTGCCGATCACCGAATCCACCGGACCGGTCATTCCCAGGTCGCTCACGTAGGCCGTTCCCATGGGAAGAACCCGGGTATCCACGGTTCCAACGTGGGTGTGAGTACCCACCACGGCGCTGACGCGGCCATCCAGGTACCAACCCATCGCCTGTTTTTCCGAAGTCGCCTCAGCGTGGAAGTCCACCAGGATCACTTTCGGCCCGTCGTCGTCCACTACTTCGTTGAGGATACCCGTGGCGGTACGGAACGGGCAGTCCAACGGGGGCATGAATACCCGGCCCATCAAATTCAGCACCATGACGCCGTCGTGGATCATGTAGCCCCGGCCTGGAGCATCGGGGTAGTTCGCGGGCCGCACCAGCGGCAGCCCTTCGTCCATGTGCGGGACGATCTCTTTCTGGTCCCACACATGGTTGCCGGAAGTGAGGACGTCCACACCGCTTTCCAGTAATTCGTAAGCCGTCTCCAGAGTGAGGCCGAAGCCTCCCGCCGTGTTTTCGGCGTTCGCTATCACCATGTCGATGCCGAGCTCCTCGCGCACTTCGGGCACCAAACGGCGGATGGCGCGCCTCCCCGGACGTCCAATGATGTCGCCAATCATAAGTATACGCAATGGAGTACTCTCTCTCGGGTGATTCCCCTTACAAAGCCAAAAGGGGCCGGGAATTAGCCCCGAGCCCCCTTTTCACGTTCGATTTGAGGTCGACTGCAAGGACTTCCAGCCCCAGTGATCCAGACCTCAGGCAGACCCGGGAACCAGGCCGGCGGAGGGCTCGGCGCCCTTGAATCTATCTGGCGTATTCCACGCTCCGGGTTTCTCGAATTACGGTGACCTTGATTTGACCGGGGAAGACCAAGTCCTCCTCGACCTTTCTTGCGATGTCTCTGGCCAGTTCAGCGGCCTTGACATCATCCATGTCGTCGGGTTTGACCATCACTCGGACCTCGCGGCCCGCCTGAATCGCGAAGGCCCTTTCCACGCCTTCGAACACGGTTGCCGCCTCTTCCAAATCACGGAGCCGCTTAACGTAGAGTTCCAGGGACTCTTTGCGCGCACCCGGACGGGACGCGCTTATGGCGTCGGCTGTGGCGACCAGGAAAGACTCAATGGTCTCATGCTCGTCGCTATGGTGCTCCAGGATACCCCGGTAGGAGCTATAGTTGACCCCGTGCTTTTGGGCGATCTCCGCGCCAATCTCGGCGTGGGGCCCGGGCACCTCGTGGGTCAGGGCTTTGCCGATGTCATGGAGCAAGCCCCCGACCTTGGCCACCTGCTCGTTTGCCCCCACCTCGGCGGCGAGCATCCCAGCCAGGAGGCCAACTTCCACCGAGTGCTTTAGCACGTTTTCTCCGTAACTGTACCGGTATTTGAGCTGCCCGAGCAGCCTGACTACCTCGGGATCAAGTCCACTCACTCCAACGTCAAACGTGGCTTGCTCTCCCGCCTTACGGATGGTCTCTTCAATGTCCTTTTGGGACCGCTGCACCACATCCTCGATGCGTGCGGGCTGGATGCGGCCATCGGAAATAAGCTTTTCCAACGCCAGCCTCGCGACCTCTCTCCTGACGGGATCGAAACAGGAAATGGTCACGACTTCCGGAGTGTCGTCGATGATTACGTCGACTCCGGTTAGGGATTCCAGGGTCCTGATGTTGCGCCCTTCACGGCCGATGAGACGGCCTTTCATCTCATCATTGGGCAGGGATACTACAGATGTTGTGGTCTCGGACACGACGTCCGTGGCCAGTCGGTTAATGGCAAGGGTAATAATCCGGCGCGCGTTCTCATCCGCGCTCGCTTTGTGTTCCTTTTCTAGCTCGTAATAGCGCCGCGACAGGTCCTGGCGGGCTTGATCTTCGCCCCTCCTGACCACGATATCGCGGGCTTCAGCTACGTTGAGTCCTGCGATTTCTTCAAGGGCTTCTAACTGCCTGGACTTGAGCGTTTCAGCTTCTTCGAGGGCATGCTGCACCTCGGTCTCGCGGGTGTTGATCTGCAACTGCTGCTTCTCAACTGCTTCAGTCTTTCGCTCCAGTTGTTCCTCCCGCTGGACGTAGCGGTGCTCCATTCGATTGATCTCTTGCCGCCGCTGCTGTATCTCGGATTCACCGGCGGAACGTATTTGGAGGACCTCTTCCTGGGCCGAAAGTAGAAGTTTCCGGTGTTCCTCCTCTGCTTGACCTCGGATGCGCTCGGCGCTCTCTCTGGCGTTGCCTACCCTTCTTCCATCAACCTTACTTCTGTAGAACAGCCAACCGGCTATCCCGAACCCTACTGCCGCTAGGGCGGCTAGGATGATGACTGTAGGTAACAAACTCATCACCTATCCTTTTCCGCCTAGTACACAGAGTTAGGAGAGCTACTCTCCCACGCATCTATGCTATCCAGAAGCATAGGTGGTGTCAAGGAGATTCAGGCTCGTTTGCGGAGCGCCAGGGCCGTGGAGCTTTATAACGCGACCGCCCCTTCTCAGGGGCGGTGGTTAGTCACTCGGATCAACCTGGAAAAGGCTTCTAACTCTATGAGAGAGCATGGCAACCGTAGCCGGAACATGGTACACAAGCGTCCGGGTTTCGTAAATAGGTTGTTCAGTCTTAATGATTTAAAAGGGGCCGCTGCTTCGAAGAACAGCGGCCTACTATGCGTTTTAGGCCGTAACCCTTCCAGATATCCTACCGCACGGAATTCCTTTCGCCCTGCACCCTCACCTCTGTTACCTCGAAGAAGTTGTTGCCTACCTTTACAGGGATTCCTCGGGCATCGTCCGCGTACACAACCACTGCATCCTTGTATAGGAACTCCTATCCGGGGGCATTGTCTGTGCAGACAGATTCAAAGCAAACCCTGGTCCCTGTCGTCACCGGGGTATGCTCGTGACCGAGAAAGTCCTCTTGGCCCTCGATTGGATTGGCAAACAGCCAGGCGCGTGGGATCGTTAGCGAATCTCTTTCAGTTTCCTCATCGGCTGTTGAATCAGTTAAGCCATCGTAGGTCGTGTACTGGTAGTTTTCAAGTTTCCGATAACTACCGACAGGACTGAAAACGCCTTGTCTCACCGTAAATGAGTCGGCGGCTATCACTTTCTCCACCCAAGAGTTCCGGGAGTTATACGTCAGCATCCGAGTCTCGTTGTAAGTCGACCCGTATACAACATAATCGGTCTGGTATGTCATGGTCAGTGGTGGCCAATCAGTCGTATTCGCGGCAGTCGCGTTACTACGTGGTACAAACGCGACGACTCCAACTACGACCAGACCGAAGGCAGCCCCCAGGAATACCAAAGTCCTCCTGTGAGTCAATTTCTTGTGCCTCACACCTCTATGTCATTCCAAATGTGGTACAAGCCATGGTCATTCCAAGTAGTGCCGATGATGTACACCAGGGAAGTTCAAGTCGAGACCCCGGGAGCACAAAATCGTAAGCCAGACCAGGACCATTGCCAGTATGCACCCAAGATCCAGCTGACGTGGACTTTACCCCGAATCCACCGAAAAGGTGAGTGTCGCGGCGGGTTGAATGGGTAAGAAAGTGCTCCTGTGCATCTGGGATAATGGTTTTCGAGACAGAAAACCAACCAGAAACAAGGAGCACCCAATAGATGCTACCACGCAACCACCCCGACGGCATCCACATCGCCTTCGACGACCACCGCCTGGTCAACAATGCCGGGCTGATCCTTCCCGCCACGTTGGCCTTGCACCTGGGCCTGCCCCAACTGGTTGACCGGCACTTGGACCTGGGCTGGGCCCCAGGCCGAGCCAACACCGGCGACAAGATCATGACGCTGGTGGCTTCCGCGCTGGCGGGCGGCGACTGCATCGACGATGCCGATGTGTTGCGCACCGGCAGGACAGCCTGCACCCTGGGCAGTGTAGTCAAGGCGCCCTCCACCTTGGGCACCTTCCTGCGCAGTTTCCGGTGGGGCCACGTCCGCCAACTGGACCGGGTGAGCCGCCAGTTGCTGGCCCGGGCCTGGGAGGCTGGGGCCGGACCCGGCGACGGGCCCCTGACCATCGACCTGGACTCCACCATCTGCGAGACCTACGGACTGGCCAAGGAAGGAGCTCGCCACCACGGCTACACCGGTGCGCGGGGCTATCACCCGCTGCTGGCCGTCGCCGCCGGAACCGGCGACGTGCTGATGGCCCGCCTGCGCGAGGGCCGGGCCTACACCGCCCGCGGCGCCGCCCACTTCCTGCGTGAAACGGTGGGGCGGGTGCGCTACGGCGGAGCCAGGGGCCAACTCACGGTGCGGGCCGACAGCGGCTTCTATACCCACGCCGTGGTCGCCGTCTGCCGCCGGATGGATGTCCGCTTCTCCATCACCATCCGCCAGCGCACCCGCCTGCGGAATCTCATCGAGGCGATACCCGAAGAGGACTGGACGCCGATTCCCTACTGGATGGACGGCGCCGATGTGGCCGAGACCACCTACACCCCCTTCCAGAGTGAGCCCGACGCCGCGCCGGTGCGGCTCATCGTCCGGCGGGTGAAGCCGGCGCCCGGTTCCCAACTGGCTCTCTTCGCCACCTACAGCTATCACGGCTTCATCACCGACCGGGACGGAGAGACCCTGGAACTGGAGGCTGACCACCGCCGCCACGCCGAGATCGAGAATGCGATACGCGACCTCAAGTACGGCGTGGGGCTGAACCATCTCCCCTCGGGCCGCTTCGCTGCCAACGGCGCCTGGCTGGCGGTACAGGTGATGGCCCACAACCTGGCCCGCTGGACAGCCCGCATCGGCCTGGGTCAGCAGATCGTGACCACCAAGACCCTCAGACGACGGGTCTTTGCCTTGGCCGGACGGATCACCCGCTCGGCACGCCGGATCACCCTGCATCTTCCCCAGCGCTGGCCATGGGAAACCCAGTTCAGTCGCGCCCTGGCCCGACTGCGAGCCATTCCACTCCCAGCCTGATTGCTCCTGTCCGCTACTGACCCGCCATCCGGCCAACCGAACGCCCCGCCAACTCGCGCCAGTCCGGTCCGCGAGCGCCTCTTGCCGTGTCCTATCCCGCCATCCCCCTCACCACAGCCACTGTAAGCCGCCATCGGCGCCCCCCAAAGCGCCTGCAGACCGCCGCCAGCCTCCCGTCTACCCAAATTCGAGCCCGGATCATCGCGCCTGTAACTTCCTCACCCCCCTTCCGCTGTCCTCACGCCGTCCATCGGTGTCCACCGGTGGATTCGGGTTTACCAAGACCCAACTAGACCCATTCCACCTTTTATACTCTATGCCGTTATGCCTCCAACGGCTATTTGTGGTGTAGCCACTGAGGTCGTATCTACCACCGTAATTAACCCAGTAGACCGTTGCTTCCCATGGGTTCAATGTCCTGTCAGATCTGACTTTACGGGCGTGGGAGATTCCACGGCCATCAGTAAAGTCCTTAGACGGCGGCATTGCAGAGTTGAAAGGCCACTTGGCATGAGACTCGCCAAAGCTAAGGGAAGGTTTTTGAATACCAACGTGAAGGTTCCTAGAGCGACTTAGCGATCGTCCTAGGGAACGAGACGGCATTCTCAACACGCGCTGGCAATCAGATTAAGCCCAGCTTCAGATACACCAAGGCTATGGAATCCCGCAGTATCTCCACGCTCTTGCTGTACCCTTTGGTTCTCCTCTGCAGCCGCCGCAGCCGGTCCCTCAGTTGCGACTGGGTTCCTTCGTTCCAGTTCACTTCTCCCCCTTGCCCACCAGGTGCCGGTTGCGGGGCAGAAGGCCGTATACCACGTAATCAACGCTGCGGTATCCCCCGGCCTCCGGCAGTTGCATAAGCATCCTGGAGAAGGTCTCCTCGCTGCGGTCTCCCACCTCGAAACAGCCCCAGCGCATCCCGTCAGCCTCCACCACCACCGCCGTCCAAATCCAGACCTCCCGCCTCTTCTCCCCGCGCCGCGCTCCCACATAGGTCCACATCTCATCATAGGTCCAGATCTCATCGAAGGAAATCACCCGGGCCGATGCCATCCCCGGTTGCCGCTCCGCCCGTAGCCGGGTCATCTACCCCATCAACTCCCGGGCCTGGCGGGCTTTTTTTGACCCTGGAAAAGATAGTTGCCGGCTTCACTCCCAGCACCCGGCCGGCGGCGGTGATGCCTGTGCCTTCGGCGTACATGTCTAGGGCCTGGCCCTTGGTGGCCTCCGGGAAATAGTGGCGGTTGCCATCTGAGATGAAGCGGTAGTGACAGTCGCGGCAGCGGTAAGTCTGCTTGCCTCGGGAATGGCCGTCCTTCGGGACCAGTTGGACCCACAATGGGGACAGCGCAGGTCATGACGGTAAACACGGGCGCGGGCCATGGATCCCCCTCATCGGAACCAGGATGCAATTTCAATTCTACATAACCAGCGCGTGTTGAGAATACCGCGCCTCGCAGCCTATTGAGGCGACCTGCTCACTGCCCTATAATGTGGCTCAAACATGGTCGTTTTCGGTACCGGTGCACCACCTCGCAGCACAATCCCAACAGGTGACAATACATGGCGAAACAGGACTACTATCGGGTGCTAGGCGTCTCCCGGACCGACAGCGAAGAAGAGATCAGAAAGGCCTTTCGCAAGAAGGCCATGGAATTCCACCCGGATAGGAACAAGAACGCCGACGCCGAGGACAAGTTCAAAGAGGTCAACGAAGCCTACCAGGTCCTTTCCGACCAGAAGAAGAGGGCCCAATACGACCGTTTCGGCCATGCTGGAGTGGGATCAAACGGAGGCTTCGACCGTCCCTTCGATGGTTTCGACGTATTTGGCGGGTTCGGGGACATATTCGACTCCTTCTTCGGCGATGCTTCCGGCCGGAGGACGCGGCAACCCCAACGGGGAGCCGACTTGCAACAGCGGGTGGTACTCAGCTTTGAAGAGTCCTTCTTTGGCTCCGAGCGCGAGGTGGAAATCACCCGCCTGGAACAATGCCGCAAATGCTCTGGAGCGGGTAACGAACCTGGAACTCAGGTGGACTCCTGTTCCACCTGCCGCGGAACGGGTCAGGTCCGGAGGTCCCAGCGGAGCGTATTCGGTCAATTCTCCCAAATAACACCGTGCTCCGACTGCCGCGGCTCTGGAAGCGTCATCCAGTCTTACTGCTCAGACTGCAAGGGCGCAGGCGCTGAACGCCGCAAGCGGAAGATCGCGGTCACCATCCCCGCCGGGGTCGATTCCGGTATGCAGGTAAGGCTCAGCGGCGAGGGGGACATGGGCCAAGAGGGTGGGCCCCCAGGCAACCTCTACGTTTACGTCGACGTCAAGCAGCACGACGAGTTCTATCGGGACGGCATAGACCTGGTTTACACCCTCCCGGTGAATCTCGCCGAAGCAGCCTTGGGAGCCAAGCGGAGGGTGCCCACTTTGGATGGCCCCGATCAGGTCCTTTCGGTGCCGCAGGGAACGGGCGCGGGCGCGGTGTTCCGGCTCAGGGGCAGGGGGCTTCCCGACGTGCATAGCGGCCGGAAGGGAGACCTTCGGGTTGTAATCGACCTAAAGGTGCCGAACGACTTGAACTCTCACCAACGGGGGCTGCTGGAAGAGTTGGCCCGTTCCTTCGGTCCCGCTGAGGACGCCGGAGAGGAAGACCGGGACGATGATGGCAACGACAAGGGTCTGTTCGAAAGGATAAAGGGAGCATTCGGCTAGTCAAGGTTGCCCAGGCGCACCGCGCCATGAGCAGGGATGACCATACCTGGTCTGGAATGGCCACTTGACCCGGGCCGGAACGGTGCCCGGGTTTTTTGTCGGGAGGAGAAATGGCCTGGCAGGAACTTAGCATCCGCGTCCCTTACGAGTACGTGGAACCTGTGTCATACCTGTTCAGCCGGTACGGGCACGGGCTCTCCATGGAGAAGGACGGGGAAACTGAAGAGGCAAAAGAAGCTTGGACGGGTGAGGACCCCGACCGGGAGTGGGACGACGTGGAGCGAGTGATGCTGCGCACCTACCTTCAGCATACATCCCGTCAGCGCTTGGCCCGAATTGAAGTAGGGCTCAAGCTCGTGGGACTACTCGAGCCTTTAGAAGACCTCACCATCACCCCTGTACCCGAGATGGAGGACTGGCAAACCCAATGGCGCAGCCACTTCAACCTGTTGAGGATTGGTTCCCGGCTGGTCATCAAACCAACTTGGATCGACTACGTCCGCGCCGGAGAGGATATTGTCGTTGAGTTGGACCCAGGTATGGCGTTCGGCACCGGGTACCATCCGACGACACATACCTGCCTCGAGGCTTTAGAAGAATTGGTGACGCCAGGAATGACCGTACTCGATCTGGGTACGGGTTCCGGTATCCTATCCATCGCAGCGGTCCAACTCGGGGCCTCGAAAGTGGTCGCGCTCGATATAGACCCCCAGGCGATACGGGCGGCGCGTCAAAACTTCCGCCGCACCCGGGTGCAACGACAGGTGAGTCTGACCCAGGGCACGGTTCCGCATCCGCTGGCCGGAGAAGGCCAATTCGACCTGGTCGTAGCCAACATATCGGCCCGGGCAGTGGGAGAGAGGGCCCCGTTCATCGCTCCAACATTGAAACCCGGCGGAATGTTGATTGCTTCGGGGATCATGATCGAGCAACAATCAGGCGTGGTGGAGGCACTTAACAGCCTTGACCTGACTCTTGAAACCACATGGCCAAGGGACGAATGGATCAGCCTGGGATACCGGTCACCAGGGAGTACCCAACGGTGAGAATCAGTATCCCGGAGCCCAAACACTCACCGCAAGAGAGGCTGCGGCCTCCGGTTGCATTATCCAGAGGCAGAATGTACCATCCCTCTGATTTCGGACGAGCGGCGCAAATATGGAAGTAGTGGACCTCAAACGATTCGAGATCACAGGGCCCCTGGGGTCCGGTGCGGACTATGAAGTCCGCGCTGCGATTGACCAGGACACTGGTGCCCAAGTTGTTTTGAAACGCCCCGTTCCCCAGATGATCAGCCGGCAGATGCACGGCAGCACGGAGTCCCGGACCGACCAGATGCTTGAGGTGTTTCAAACGCTCCCTGGCGGCCTCCCCGGGGTTTCCCCAATAATCGGGTATTCCGAGCGTGCGAACCACGACGAGATCTACGGCGATGCCCTTGGCCAGGAGTACCGAGTTATCGTCGAGGAACGGGCTTTGGGGATTCCCCTCATGGTTGGGGATATGAGGGCGCGGATCCAGCGTGTTCCCACCGGCGTCGGGCAAAACCTGTTTACCCTGCACCCCTTGAACCCGGTAGACCAGAACGACCCGTTCCCGGTTCACCGGCAGTTGCTTGACGCGCAGGAGGCGTTCCTCACCGCGGGCTATGTGCTCTTCGACATGCGGCCCCAGAACCTCTTCTACCAACCGGGTTCGGGGCGGCTGACCATCATCGACTGTGCAGACCTGGCGCCAGTGGAGGGGGCTCCCAGCCCAAGGGGAGGACCCGTCCGCGACGTGTTCGATTCATACCTGGAGATCCTAAAGTTCTACACCACTGCGCAGAGGCCCCCGGACCAGGCGGATGGTTACCGGGAACCATTCGGGCAGCGCCCCGTGGTCAATTTCCAGCAAGAACTCGATGAGATGTCGCTAAGCTACAATGGGGCCGAGGGTCCAGTGAGCGACGCTGCCCAGACCGTGATTGACAAGCTCAAGGAGAAAGCATATTCAGACCTTTCGGGCTTTCGCCATGACCTAAACCACTACTTGCACGCGGTGGCGGCACGCAACCAACAACTCCCCTACGCCGCCCAGGCGAATCAAGCCTGGACCGAAGCCCTGGACATGTTAAGAGGCGATTATTGGAAGCGATTCTTGTTCGATGCCGACACTGAATTGGCGGGACTGAGCCCATGATTCAGCGCGCAACCCAGCATCGGACTAAACGGAGATTCCAATGGCAAGCAACAATGCGAAACACGAAACGGTAACCCCCAAAGTACTGAGCAACTGTGAGGACCGGCGGATATGCTCGGAAGCAATGTAGCGTCATTCCAAGACAACTCAGCCCACGGCGAAGACAGCTTTCTAATTCGGGACCTAGGCAATGATTCCTTTCTTGACGGGGTCATGGACGGGGTCACGGGTCACGGCGGTGAAGAGGCGAGTCAGTCCGTCGTTGAAGCCCTTAGCGCGGCGTCACTGACCTCCCCGGACGACGTGGCCCAAGTCCTGGAAGAGCTGAACGAGGAGTTCTATCAGGTTGGAGGGGGACGTTTCCTGCTTACCACGGTTTCCGTCGCCCTTTACCTGGACGGTAAACTCCACGTCCTGGGCGCCGGGGACAGTCCGATATTCCTGGTGGGACCCGACTCGGCCGAACAGCTTACCGGTAGAGTGGGGGGGTTCCTACATGTGGGAGTCGCCAAAGCGATCGGGTCGAGCCAGGGTAAGCCCAACCTGGTCCGGACCGAGTTCGATATCGAGCCCGGTAGCCGATTGGTGCTTGCCACCGACGGAGTCACCGACAATGTTATGGCCTCGGAGCTGGCGGACATGGTGCGGGCGGCGGCAACTCCGGACGAAGCGGCCGAGAAAGTCAACGCCCTCGTGGAAGCCCGCATCAACGAAGGCCAGGTGCCAGAGCAGTTGGGTAGGCGGTCCAGGCACGATGACCGGACGGCTATCTTCCGATTCTTTAACCCATAGGCCCGAACATCGGCGCAACCACTAACGTTTCGGTCTAAACCCGAGAACCGAACACTTGTAGCGGTTATGGTAACTTGCTACAATTCAGCCGCTCCAGCACCACTGCGGAGCTTGGGACCAAGCCCGGACAGGAACTATAGCAGTGGGGAGAATCAAGGTTGAAATCACCGGTCCCGCCGGGCATGTTCTGTAATTTCGGGAACTGAAGCGGCGCTAGATCCGGTTGGAGTCGACCCCTACAGCGGAGCGCCAAAAAGTCTGGAGGCCAAACTGGAAGTCTGGAATTGCCTCAACACGGCCGGTGTCGTGGTGGATGCGGTGAGGTGCGCCAAGCTGGGCTTGGACCGTGGCATTTGCGGAGCGCTCATGGGACCCAGCGTTTACTCGATACAGTCTCCACACACCCAGTACATCGGCGATGTTGCCCGAGACTCGGCCGAGCCGTTCATCACCTACGGCGAATCGGGCGGCCGAGGCATCCTTTCCAGTACATAGAGTCGGAGCGACTGCTTGAAAATCGCGATGGTGTCACCCTATGACTTCACCTGGCCGGGAGGGGTGACGGCCCACGTTACCCAACTGAGCCGCGAGCTAACACGGACCGGCCACGATGTTCGCGTGCTAGCCCCTCACTCCCCCTCCCGAGAACGCGAGGACGACGAGACGTTCGTCCACCTGGGAAGGTCGGTCCCGTTGCCTAGCGGAGGTTCCATAGCCCGGGTCTCCCTCTCCTGGTGGCTTTACCCCAAGGTGCGGGCGTTGCTCAGGGACGAAGCCTTTGACATCGTACATCTGCATGAGCCCATGGCCCCGATCCTTCCGCTATGTGTGCTGGAGTTTTCCAAGGCAGTCAACATCGGAACCTTCCACGCCTCCTACAAACAACAGCACCTCTACCGTTTTAGCCAGCCGTTAATCAAACGCTGGCACCAGAGACTACACGGCGGAATCGCGGTTTCTCCCGCCGCCCGCCGGTATGTGAGCGGCGTCTTTCCCGGAGACTACAAGATAATCCCCAACGGCATCGACGTGGACCGGTTCGCCAAGGACCCTGAACCTTGGCCCGAGTACCAGGACGGGAAGACGAACATTCTCTTCGTAGGCCGCCTCGAGCGGCGCAAGGGGCTCAAGTACCTGCTGGAAGCGTTCTCCCGACTCAAATGGGACCGGCCAAACGTGCGTCTCATCGTGGTTGGTCCCGGCAACCTGGACCGGGACTCTCATCAGATACTTAGCTCCAGGGCATTGCAGGACGTGGTCTTCGCGGGCAGAGTGTCCGATGACGACCTACCCAGATATTACGCCACTGCGGACATCTGTTGCTCTCCCGCCACCGGATCGGAGAGCTTCGGCTACGTGTTGCTGGAAGCCATGGCCTCCGGCAAGCCTGTTGTGGCCTCGGACATCGAGGGATACAACGCGATTGTAGACGACGGACGGCAGGGGTTGCTGTTTCCGCGGAAAGACTCCGAGGCGCTGGCGGCGGCTCTGGCACGGTTGATCGACGACCCCGACCTGGCTGAGTCCATGGGAGTCAGGGGGCGAGAGGACGTCGAACAGTATCGCTGGGAGCGGGTAGCCGGACAGGTCGAAGAGTTTTACCTCGACTGCTTGGGGTCAGCCAATGGAAATACCTGGACGAGAACAGTTTAGAGGCGCGGTCCTTCGGTACGTCGAGATTCCGGGAGCGCGCTTCCTCCATGCTCTGAAGTTCACTCCCAATTCCATTACCCTCCTCGGCTTCGCCGTTTGCGTCCTTTCCGCGTACCTGGTCGGGGCCAACTTGCTGCTCCTGGGCGGGGTGGTGTTCCTGTTGGGCGGGGCCCTAGACCTTTTCGATGGGGCACTAGCGCGGCTCACCGGCAAGACCAGCTCATTCGGCGCGTTGCTTGACTCGGTGTTCGACAGGCTTGGAGAGGCTGCTCTTTTTGTCGGCCTGGGCATCTACGCCCTCCGGGCGGGACTCGGAGACCGGCAACTGCTCTTGTTCATCACCGTCTTACTGCTGGCCCTGATCTTCTCCCAGGGGGTCAGCTACCTCCGAGCCCGCGGCGAGGGACTTGGAGTCTTCATCCGTTCCGGCCTCATGACCCGGCCCGAGCGGGTCGTGCTCCTGGGCGTCGGGCTGCTCATCGACCAGATCTTCTGGGTCCTCCTCCTCATTGCGGCGGTCTCGTGCTTCACGCTTTTCCAGCGTATGTTCACCATCCGTGGCAAGCTGGACGAGGGTGGATAACCCCTACCATCCCGTGTAAACTGTAGGTGTCCCGGCCCGCCCTAGGGAGAGGGTTTCGTACCCCCCTGGTCTTGAATCCAGCCTTCCTGAGTTGCCGGACCGAATATTCATCGCCCACCCGACTAACGTCATCACGTCTGGAGCCTGGTGCATGACCCAGCAGAACCTGATTTCAGACCAGGACAAAGCCCAGCTGAAGCGCACCTTTCGTAAGGACCTGAAGGGCCCGGTGCGAATCCAGGTGTTCACCCAGAAACCATCGGTGATCGCCATTCCTGGCCGCGAATGCCGGTACTGCCCGCAAACCGAGCAGCTTATGGAAGAGGTTGCGGGTCTCTCTCCAAAGATTGATTTCGAGACCGTGGACTTCTACGCCGACTCTCAGGTCGCCAAAGCGCAGGGTATCGCCCGCATTCCGGCGATTCTCCTGAGCGCCGACGGCTCGCCGCGGCTCAAGTTTTACGGCGCGCCCCTGGGTTACGAGATGGCGACCATCATAGAAGACATCAAGACTATCTCCCGAGGGGTCAGCCCCCTTAGCACGGACACTCGAAGGAAACTGCGTCAGATCAACCAGGCTGTACATATCCAGGTATTCGTGACACCCAGTTGCCCGTACTGCCCGGCATTGGGACGGATCGCCCATGCGATGGCCCTGGAGAACCCGCTTGTCTCCGCCGACGTGGTGGAAGTCCAGGAATTCCCGAATCTGGGGCAGACGTATGGAGTGCGGTCAGTACCTCTCACCGTGATCAACGAAAACATTCGGTTTGCCGGCGCCGTTAGCGAAAGCGAGCTGTTGGAAAAAGTCCTGCAGGCCGGGGTGCGGGCCGACACTGGACCCTAAAGCTAGTCTCACCCACTCTGGGACCCAGCCCGCAACCAGCCCAACCCAATGCGTCACCTAACAGAAACTCGACCAGGAGAATCCGTCTTGCCCAATGAGCTAAAGGGAGAACTCAACGGCCACGGCCTTAGAGTCGCCGTGGTGGTCGCCCGATTCAACGAAGTGGTAACGCGCCAACTCCTCTCCGGGGCGCTGGACACCTTGGAGCGCTACGGAGTCAATGACTCGGACGTCAGCGTGGCCTGGGTCCCAGGCTCCTTCGAGCTGCCGGTGGTGGCCAAGACCTTCGCCGAGTCTGGTCGTTTCGATTCGGTTATTTGTCTCGGAGCGGTGATCCGCGGCGAGACCAGCCACTATGACATGGTCGCGGGACAGGCTTCCAGCGGAATTGGACGCGTGGGACTGGAGACTGGCGTCCCGACCATTTTCGGAGTGCTCACCACTGAAAACATGGACCAAGCCATCAACCGCGCCGGCGGAAAGTCAGGGAACCTTGGCAGCAACGCCGCGGCTGCGGCCATAGAAACGGCCCGCCTCGTGCAGGCGATCAATATGGGCTAGTACTCGGAGGCGGAGATGAAGTTCGGAATTACCATACCTAACAACTGGGGAGTAGCCGACCCTCAGCAAGTGTTGGACCTGGGTCCGATGGCCGAGGATTTGGGCTACGACTCCCTCTGGGTGATGGACCACCTTTTCAACACCGGGTACATCAGGGAACGGCTGGAAGACAAGCCTTATTACCACCCCCTCTCCACCCTATCCTATCTGGCAGCCACGACCAGGAGAGTGCTTCTCGGCACATCGGTACTGGTTCTGCCCTACCACAACCCCATCGAGTTGGCCAAGTACGCCGCCAGCCTCGACCAGATATCCGGCGGACGGCTGACCTTGGGCGTGGGGGTTGGCGCAATGACGGAAGAGTTCGACGCCTTGGGAATACCCATGAATCAACGGGCCTCGCTGACCAACGAGTCCATCGCGATTATGAAGGAGCTATGGACCAACTCCAGCCCCAGCTACCACAGCCGGCGGTGGAGCTTCTCAGACCTCTTGTTCTCGCCCAAACCGCTTCAGAAACCCCATATCCCACTCTGGATAGGCGGCTCCAGCCCAGGGGCCTTGCGCCGGGCGGCGATTCGCGGGGACGGATGGCACCCATCCGGTCTTTCGCTGGAGGAATTCAGCATTGGCCGTCAAGACATTCGGGAACAGGCCGAAGCGGCGGGGAGAGACCCGGACTCCCTGGTTATGTCACTCAGGGTCGAGGTAGAGGTACATGGTGGCCCGTCTAGCCAACGTGCGGCTGACCGTGCCCGCCTGTCCGGGGACGACCCGGAGGGAATGATCGCATCGCTCCAGGCCTACGAAAGCGCTGGGCTCGACCACGTTGTTCTTGCGCTGAACTCCGGGGACGTGCCTGCTATCACCTCGGTGATGCAGCGCATCGCGGAGAACGTAATTCCCCGCTTCCGGTAGGCGGACCACCGGAATCCCGGTTCGAAGTGACCGCCCGTTCCTCTTGAGAACGGCTCCAAGGTCCAGGGGCTTGGCTAGCCCGGTTGTTCAGGACTTGCCTCGGAGCCGGGCCGCTGGTTTGCGTCGTTCTCCTTACGTTGCTGTTCTTCCACGTACTCGCTTATGTCCGCCCAGACCTGCCTCAACTGGACCAACTCCTCGTCAGAGACCGGTGACGCCCCGTAATAGGTGACCTGAAAGTCGTCCACTATGCGGCCAACCGGGCCTTCGGGCAGGGCCCCCTCTAGAGTGCCCTCATGCTCCCTTGGGGTCTGCCACTCCTCCCTGCTGCGCCCTCGCCGGGCCGCCAGGCCAAGAAGAGCATGGTAGAACTCCCGAGGGTTCCTTGGCGTGGGACCCCGGGGGACCCTGCGCCGCCCCATGGCCATCAAGTTCCCCAACAAACCGTTTGCTATGGCCGCCAGGTCTTCGTTGACCTTGCTCCAGCTAAAGACCGATTCCCTGGTTTCTTCCACCTCTCCCGGCACGCGGAACAGACGCCGGAACCGGAAGAGCTTGTAGAGCAACCAACTGGCGAAAGAAGCAGCCACCAGGAAACCCACCAGTTTCAGGGTCAGCACCAGCAGCGGCGGGAGACCTCCCTCACCCGCTTCTTCCCGCATCGTTTCATGAAACTGGCGGATCTGCTCTTGGGCCCGGGCGAGTCCGCTCAGGTCGCCGCCGCCGAACCGGTCGGAAATCCAGGTGCCGAGAGCCACCAGCAACCCCGCAATGTACCCTAGCGCCAACAAGACCGGTTTCAAGACCCAGAAGCCGATATCACCAACGACCTTCAGCAGCCACCGCGTAACATCGTCCAGTCCGCCAAGTCCAGCGGCGCTTACCAGAAGACCAGCGGCCAACACTGCTCCCACACAAACGCAGATGGGGAGCCACCAATGCATTCCCATTATCTGGCCCTCTCCGGCTTCCGAGGAGAAGCGGGCCAGGGACAACCCGATCAGGCCGACACCGAAGAAACCAACGATCATGAATCCGCTGATTACATCCGAATCGCTCATGCTGTCTATAATCACGGCAAGGAATAGCGCCACCAAGCCCCACTGGAACGAGCCCCGCACCGAGTCCAAAGATACCTCGTCGTGGGCCAGGGAGCCGCAGCGCCACCAGAGCAGCACCAGGAACACGAACACCAAGACCTGCCTCAACGCGACTCCGACCCCGGCATTTACGAAAGCGCCGATAGGGATAATTCCCGTCCCCGTGGCGAGGTGGGCCAGTATCAGCACCGAAACCAGGCTGGCCGTAAGCCCGAGCGCGCCCCGAAGGTTTGAGGTGAACCGTACGGTCTGCACGTACAGGGAAAGCAGGTAGGCCCAAATCGCGCCGAGCCATACCACCCAGAATGGCAACATGGCCAAAGGCTGCTGGACCGCTACCCCGACTATGTTGAACACCAGGTAGAATCCGCAAGCCTCCAGGAAAAGCGCGGTCCCTGAGACCAGACTAATGCGAAGGAGCGGGCTCATGTTCGTCCAAAGCCTCCAGGACTCTTCCCACCCGGTAAATTCTCACTCCGGCCGGCTGAATTCCCGGCGCTCCGTCTCCGGCGAAGAGTATCTGCACCTCATGTCCGGACCTCTTGATCTGCTCTATCTCCTCCACCAATGCCCGGGTAATCACAGCGGTAACGAGCATCACGGTTGCTCCCGGCGACAGGGTGCGTCTCTCCTCCCGCAGGACTTCCACCAACGGCGTCACAACGTAGGGCCCGGCCATCGCCAACGCCTCCAGGACCAGGCTTATCTGTGAGGAAGACGCGCCCATCGGCACGGTCAACCACTTACCCGAGTAGCTGGCCACGGCGTTGCTAGCCAACCCGAAGGTATAGCCCCGCTCTGCGGCGTAATGGGCCACCGAAGCGGCGGCGGTCACCGCGCGCTCGAAGTGACGCCGGTTACTGCCCTGCCAGGCGTGTTCGCTCGTGGTCGCATTCATGGCGATGAGGACATTAAGCGAGACTACCGGCTCGAAGACCTTTGTCTGGAGACGCATTTTGCGGGCCGTTGCTTTCCAATCGATGTGTTTCATCGGATCGGTGGGCTGGTAGTCCCGCTGCCTGACAAACCGTGTCGTGTCCTGGAACAGTGGGTTGATCCCTTTGGTGTCTCCCAAAGGGTGCTCCTCGGAGAACACGAGTCGGCCCAGGTCCACAATCCTCGGATAGACCAGCAGGTAGTCCACCTCGGACATCCGGGTCTCGGAGGCGCTGAATCCGAAGATATCGCCGCTACGCAGGCGCGCCGGCCCGATGCGGTGATAGCCCCGGGAATTGCAGCGGAGGGAGTATTTCCAGGAGGCTTTCTGGTATGGAAGCAGAGATGTTGTAATGGTGTGCTGTTTCGTCACGTCGGTGTTGCTGCCGCGCAGGACCGCTCCCGGCAAGTCCAAGCCCTGGGGGAACGTGTCCTGGATATCAACCCAGATCAGAGGCAACAGCTTCTCGTTGGACAGAGTGACCGTGTATTCTATGGAATCGCCGATAAATGCGCGGCGCTGAGACAGGCCCCGTTCGTGGGCAACTCGTTCGAATGCGAACTTCTCCCAGATCCTCGCGGCCAGAGACACGATGATGGCCAGAGACCCCACGACCAGCAAGAGACCCTGGCTGGCCACGAGCCCAGCGAACACCAGGATGGAGCTGATTGTTAGCCAGAGCTCGTTGCGCATTCGGCGTTGGCCGGTGGTCAGTGATTAGTGGTCGGTTGCTAGTGGTTAGTGGTCAATTGCTCGTGACTTATACCCACTGGCCCCCGGTCACTAACCACCGGCCACTGTTATACCGGCACCTCGACTTGTTCGAGGATTTCGTCGATGACTCGCTCAGGAGTCATCTCCCGTAACCGGGCTTGAGATTTGAGGATGATGCGGTGACACAAGGCATAAGGGGAGAGGACCTTGATATCGTCGGGTGTCACATAGTCCCGGCCCTGGATGGCGGCGAGGGCCTGACTGCATCTAAACAAGCCTATCGTGGCCCGGGGACTGGCGCCCAATTCCACGTCGGGATGGCAGCGGGTGGCTTGCACCAACCGGACGACGTAGGTCCGAAGTACCGGTTCGAGGTGGACCTGCCTCACAGCCTCCTGATAGGAAACGATTTCTTCCTCGCCCGAAACCGGCCTCATCTCGGACAATGGGTCGGAGGACTGAAACCGGGCCAACATCGCCTCTTCTTCCGACTCCATCGGGTAACCCAACTTCAGGCGCAATAGGAACCTGTCTAGCTGGGCTTCCGGCAGTGGAAACGTTCCCTCTAGCTCGATGGGGTTTTGAGTCGCGATGACCATGAAAGGATTGGGGAGGGTGATGGTTATGTCGTCCACCGTCAACTGGCGCTCGCCCATGGCCTCCAGCAAAGCGGATTGTGTCCGGGGAGTGGCGCGGTTTATTTCGTCGGCCAGAACGACCTGGGCAATTATGGGGCCAGCCCTGAACTCGAACTCGCCTTCTTTCTGATTGTAGTAGTGGATGCCCGTGATATCGGAAGGCATCAGGTCAGGAGTAAACTGGATTCGTTTGAAGGAACAATTCAGGGAGCTAGCAAGGCTTCTGGCGAGAGTGGTCTTTCCTATCCCCGGCACGTCCTCAATCAGGATGTGCCCTCCGCTAAGCACCGCCGCCAATGTGAGTTCTATGACCCCGCCCTTTCCAACCAACACGGTCTCAATGTTGGCTTTGATCCTGGCTGCCAGTTGGGCGACCCCGCCAGAAAGGGAGGAAATTGAAGCCTTTTGTTGTGCCATGGGCTATTTGGAGCGCTTGGCGGGGTCGAAAGGCGCGTCCTGCCGTTATCGACGACTCAGGTGCTCTTCCACCTCCCTGAGGTCTTTGAAGGAGTCTACACTTCGCCAGAACGCCCTCGACCTGACCGCGGAAATCTTCCCGGCCTCGGCCAGGCGGGGGAAAGTCTCAGTCTCGTGGTCGCCGGTCTCGGGAAGTTCCTGGGACATTCGCCGATCGAAAAGGTAGATGCCGGCATTAATCCAGTGGGGCAACTCCACCTTCTCGCGGAATCCAATGACGCTCTCGTCATCGTCCATGTCCACCAAGCCATAAGGGCTTACGAAGGGGACCACCATGATCGTGGCCTGATGCGTGCGGTCGGCTTCTTTGCTCTCCCGGTACCGGCCGGCCAACGCGCCGAAATCTTCGTCGGTGATAATGTCCCCATTAAGCACCACGACGGTCTCTTCTTCTTCGGGGACCAGCGGGAAACCCAGCTTTATCGCTCCTCCCCTGCCCAAAGGAGTATCTTCAACGCTGTAATGTGCCCGGATGCCGAAATTCCGGCCGTCACCGAAGAAGTCTTTTATCACCTGCCACCGGTACCCGGCCAGAAATACGACGTCGGTCACGCCGCCAGTCTTCAGCCACTCGATCTGATGCCAGAGGATAGGCTGCCCATGCACAGGCACCATGGGTTTGGGCACAGTGTCGGTCAAAGGACGTAGTCTTTCGCCTTTACCGCCTGCGAGTATGAGCGCATACATGACACTGCCCTTGCGGTTATGGATTTGATCGCACCCGACCGACGAGTGCAGCCTAATATAACCGTATCCAGGGTTGGCGGTCAAATAAATCGTATACTGTAAGCGACCGAGCACATGTTCGGAAAGAGAGTCATTATCCCGTAAGTGTTCAGACTTGGTGGCCGCATTGACACGAAACCGCTCATCCTGAGCGCAGCGGAGCGGAGTCGAAGGACTGGTCCCCCTCAACTCTGAACACTTACATTATCCCCTTGATGCGACGGCTACCCAGAAGGGAAGTGGTCAGTGGGACAGAGGTTGGCTACCCGGCCTGGGTTCGAACCAGGGCTTTCAGCTCCAAAGGCTGATGTGCTGCCACTACACCACCGGGCAATGAGTGGAGTCTAAGTGAATACAGGACCCCAGACATCCATTGTCCAGTCAACGCGGAACCGCGTCAAGTAAGCGGCAATACGTGGCAGAGTCTGTTGATTGCCAGACTTGGCGAATCGGTCCCGGGCCTCGCGCCATCCTGACCTGCCCGCATTTCCGGGGTTGACCTGGCATCCAGGGATTCCCGCGCCGGGTCTCGCTTTTGTGGCTGAACATGGATTCCAGCTTTCGCGGGAACGACGGGAATTACGGGGCCTGGGGGAATGACGGATTGGTGTCCCGGGGTCTCCTGCGACGGATCGGTGGGTGGGCTACGCGAAGTCGTCGCCCCTGGCAGCCAAAAATCGCTGGAGTATCAAGGCCGCAGCCGCCTCATCAACGGAACCTCGTTCGCGTGAGGGTTGCCGCCCCGAATCCCGGACCAAGGCCTCGGCTTCCACTGAGGTGAAACGCTCATCGATAGTGTAGATGGGGATGGAAGTCCGCTTTCGCAGTGCGTTGATGAATCCGTTGACTCGTTTGGCCTGCGTTCCGTGGGTCCCGTCCAGGGAGTAGGGCATCCCAACGACTATGCCCTCGATGCGTCGCTCCCCGCTTGTTTCCAGAATCTTATCCAGGTCATCGGAGAGCCGGGAGCGCGACAGGTGACCGGCAGGGAAAACCAGCGTGGTGGAGGTGTCCCCCACCGCGAGGCCTATACGGCGCTCTCCCAGGTCCAGGGCCAGCAGTTTCAGCGCCTCGGCTCCCGCATACTTGGTTAGGTTAGGGATTGCCGCACGAGGGCCGCCACTCCGGACAACGCCTCGTCTAGTTTCCCGGGCTCCCGTCCGCCAGCCTGGGCGATCTCCGGGCGTCCGCCGCCGCCGCCGCCCATCGCCCTGGCGGTGTCGCGGGCCAGGTTACCGGCATGGAGGCCACGGTCCACCAGGTCGGGAGTCACCATCGCCACCAGCAGGGGATTTCCATCCGCGATGCACCCCAGCATTACGACCGCGCTCCGAAGCCTGGCCTTCAGGAAGTCCCCCATCTCACGCATCGCCTCGGGGTTGGATGCGGAGGTCCGCCCCGCTACAACCTTCACGCCGTCGATGTCAGACACCCTACCCAAAATGGCCTCGGCTTCGGTGCGGAGGGCTGTGCGCTCGACCGCAGCCAATCGCCGGCGCATATCTTCGTTGTCCTGGATAAAGCTCTCCAGCCTCGCTTCCAGGTCTGCCACAGGAGTTTGTAGCCGTTGGGACAGAGCGTCCAATTTGGCCGATTGCTCGACGAAGAGCTGTTCGGCGGCCCTGCCCGTCACCGCTTCGATGCGCCTCATACCGCCGCCGATGCTGGACTCTCCCAGCACGAACATAGTCCCAATCTGGCCGGTGGCAGAGACGTGGGTTCCTCCGCAGACCTCCACGCTGAAGGCCTCGCCGTTGGACATGCTCACCACTCTCACCACATCACCGTAGCGGTCTCCAAAGAAGGCCAGGGCTCCTTGACCCACAGCCTCGGTGTAAGTGGTCTCCAGCGACGAGACGGCCAGGTCCTCCCTTACCTTGTCGTTGGACAGGGACTGCACGGACCGGATCTCCTGGGGTGACAAGGGGCTAACGTGGCTGAAGTCGAAACGCAGACGCTCCGGGCCCACGTAAGAACCTGCCTGCCTAACGTGCGCCCCCAACACCGACCTCAAGCTGGCGTGTAGAAGGTGGGTGCCGCTGTGGTTGCGGGCCGCGTCCAACCGGCGATGGATGTCCACTTCCGCCGTCACGCGTTCTCCCAGAGAAATGTCTCCCCGCTCCACGACTCCCCGGTGGACGATAACTCCCGCCACGGGGCTCTGCGTATCCTCCACGCGGACCAGACCACTGGGAGATGATATGGCCCCGTGGTCGCCCACCTGTCCGCCTCCTTCAGCGTAGAAGGGTGTTTCCTGAAGCACAACTTCCACACCCTGGCCCTGCGTGGCGAACCCCGTTGATTCCCCCTCAACCACAATCGCGGCGATCACCGACTCCTGGCGGAGGTCCTGGTAACCCACGAACCGGGTCCGCTTCACTCCCAAGTTTTCGTAGGCGGAAAGGATTTCCATGCTGCCGGTAAAAGCCTGGGCGGATCGGGACTGTTCCCGCCGGGAGTCCATCTCCCGCTGGAAGCCGTCCATGTCCACTTCCAGGCCAGCTTCTCGCGCTATTTCGGCGGTCAGTTCCATTGGGAACCCGTAGGTGTCGTAGAGGACGAATGTTTCTTTCCCGGAGATGGTCTCTCCCCATGCGCTCAACAGTCGCAAACGCCCCTCTGGGTCGAGGTCCTCATCCTCGAATTCTCGGTCTCCATTCAAAGCCCGGAAAGCTTCGTGTGCCAACTCCGACACTAACTCGGCCGCAATTTCCTGCCCTATCATCCCACTGACACTAGATTCTGTGTGGGGGCCAACCAAGCCGTATTGCTCTAGAACGCTGGAGGCATTGTCGGCTCCAGGCGTATGTTGTCGGGCAAAATCAATCACATCGGGGATAGCGCTGCGATACAATGCGCGGTAATTTATTATCCCGTCGAGGATGCTGATACCCCGTTCATAAGTATCAGCAAACCGCTCCTCCTCCAAACGGATCACCCGAAGGATGAAGTCGTGGTTTTCCAGGAGTTCCCGATAGTCGGCGCGGAAATTCTCTAGCACCACTTCAGCCACGTCGGTCAGGAAGGGTTGTTCCAACCCCAGCCGCCGGCCGTAGCGGATGGCGCGGCGCACCACGCGCCGGAGCACATAACCCCGGCCCTCGTTTCCGGGCACAACCCCATCACCTATGAGAAAAGTGGCTGCCCTGGAATGCTCCGCCACGACGCGAAGGGCGTAGTCTGTCTCCAGGTCAACCCCGTAACTCTTGCCGGTTAACTCGCAAGCCTTGGCCACCATCGGCCACAGGAGGTCGGTCTCGAATATGTTGGACTTCTCCTGTAGCACCGCCGCCGCCCGCTCCAGGCCCATTCCGGTGTCCACGCTGGGCGCGGGCAATGGCGTCCGGTTTCGCTCCGGGTCCTGGTAGAACTGCATGAACACCAGGTTCCATAGCTCTACGAAACGCTCGCAATCGCAGTTGGGGTGACAGCCCTGAATCTCTTGAGATTTACCGCTGTCCCGTTCCTCGCGGAGCAACGCCGTCAACACATCCGGTTCAACCATCGGGTTGCAACCCTTCTCCGCACCCCCGTCGTAATGCAGCTCGGAACACGGTCCGGTTGGGCCCTCGGTCCCCGCCGGACCCCACCAGTTGTCGGAATCCCCGTAGCGGTAGATGCGCTCCGGCGGTATCCCGATGTCGTCGTGCCAGATCGCGTAGGCTTCGTCGTCGTCCAGGTGAATCGTGACAAAGAGGCGGTCGGCCTCCAGCCCGAAACCCTGGGTCATTAGTTCCCAGGCGAAGGCTACGGCGTCATTCTTGAAATAGTCGCCGATGCTGAAGTTGCCCAGCATTTCGAAGAAGGTCAAGTGCTTGTGGTCTCCGACCTCGTCGATGTCGGTGGTGCGGAAGCTTTTCTGAATGCTGGTCAACCGGCGGTTCGGGGGAGTCTGTTCACCCATGAAAAAGGGCTTGAAGGGCACCATTCCGGCGCTGGTAAATAGTAGCGTCGGGTCTCCCGCCGGAATGAGAGAGGCGCTGGGCATCCGCAAATGGCCGCGCTCCTCGAAGAACCGCGTATACAATTCCCTGATCTGGTCACCGGTCATCACTTTCGACCCATCTTCACACGTTACGGATTGCGTTGCTGTGGCCGAAATTGTATGCCACCTGGAAATTAGCGTCAATTGGCTCCAACTGGATGAAAGTCGGCTGTTGACCCTCGCCGAGCCCGCACACTAAAATTAACGGGCAATCAACGGCGTTGCCACCAGCTCAGCGTCAGCGGAGCTAATCATGGTAGAAGGGGTTTAGAGGTGTAAATGGACTCCAGCATCATCGGAAAGATAGACAAGGCCAGAAGATACGCCGAGGAAAAAGAGCGGGTCACCATCTCCGAATTGAGCGTCAAGTTCGAAGGCAACCACAACACGTACGCCGTGAGCTTCGAATCGGGGAAATGGTCCTGCGAGTGTCACTTTTACGAGACCCGGGGAGTGTGCAGCCATATTATGGCTCTCCAACGTATCCTGGCCGGAATGCTGGTCCATAAAGAGGACGCGGCGGCCACCATCTAGCTGGACCGCCCCGACCGCTCCACGAATCCTCCGGCACACAGCGAGGGCCATATCCCGCGCAGCCTGAGCAAGCTTTCCTTTGTCCCATCCGGCTGTTAAACTCGCTCCTAATACGGGCTGTTAAGGGCTGGCCAAGTGGCCGTAAACCGGAGGTTACGTAAACCACCGGACACGGAACGACAGGCCAGTTGGGCCGCACAGGTTGCAACAAGATACAGAAGAGCCGCAAGCGGGTTCCAGGTTCCCCATCTCGCTTCCTCCCGCCTTACAATACCCCGCATACCGCCTTTACTGGCTCGGAATGCTCGTCTCGGTCAGCGGGTTCCAGATGTTCCGGGCCGCCCAAGCGTGGCTCGTCTATGAGCTGACCGGGTCTCCACTGTTCTTGGGTTACGCCGCCGCTGCCAGCGCCGCACCGGGCATCGTCTTCAACCTCTTTGGAGGCGTGTTCGCCGATAAGCTGGACAAACGCATTCTCGTAATGGTCACCCAGGCAGCCAACGCCGGACTGATCTCCATCCTCGCCATTCTCACCCTACTCGACGTTGTCCAGGTTTGGCACGTACTGGTCATAGTCTTCCTGTCGGGCTCGGTGGAGGCTTTCGATACTCCAGCGCGGCAAGCTATTTATCCCCACCTCATAGACCGGCGCGCGATGATGAGCGCCGTGGCGCTGAATTCATCCGTTTGGTCTGGTAACCGGATCATCGCCCCCGCCATCGCCGGTTTCATCATTGCCTGGACCAACATGGAAACCGCTTTCTTCGCGGCCGCATGCGGCTTTGGCGTCATGGCCGTCGTGATGGTCTTCTTGAAGGTGCCCCCCATAGCCCAGGGGGGAAGGGGCAATCCGATCCAAGACATAGTCGAGGGATTGAGCTTCATCGGCCGAAACTCCATCTTTTCATTCCTCATCGGGATGACATTTTTTAACAGCCTCTTCGGGATGGCCTACATTATTCTGATGCCCGTGTTCGCCCTTGAGAGTTTCGGACTCGGACCCGGCGAGTATGGGACTTTGCTTAGCGTCGGCGGAATCGGCTCGCTGATGGTAACCCTGTGGTTGGGCTCCCGCAGAGATACCCAGTACAAGGGCTTACTAATTATCGGTGGGGCGGTCCTGTTCGGGATTTCGTTGATCGTGTTCGGCGTGACTTCCCACTACATCGGTTCCTACCACCTGGCCCTGGTAATCCTGTTCCTGGCGGGGATCGTAACCTCCACATACATGATCTCCATCCAGAGTTCGCTGCAAATGATGGTTCCCGACCGGATGCGGGGCCGGGTCATGGGTTTCTACGGGATGACGTGGAGCATTATGCCGCTGGGAGGCCTACAAGCCGGGGCATTGGCCAGCATCGGGTTCATCGGGGCCCCCTTCGCGGTGGTTATCGGAGGCGTTGCCGTGGCCGCGTTCGCCATCGGTCCGGCATTATTAAACCGCAAAGTCCGTAACCTGGGCCGTGAGCTAGACCAGGGAGAGGCGGCGGCGGTTACTCAACAACCCCAACCCTCCGCCTCCTCCGACGGCTCTTGATATTGGGAGGCATCATGCAATCGAGAGACTTTATCGGATACGGAGTCAACCCTCCGGATGTCCAGTGGCCCAACGGGGCAAGGATCGCCGTGTCCGTGGTCGTCAATTACGAGGAGGGGTCCGAATACTCCATCCTGGACGGTGATCCCGCGGGAGAGACCTCGGGCGAGTCGCCATCCCCTGCCGGACCGGGGGAGCGCGACCTTGCCAACGAGTCTTTCTTCGAATACGGCAGCCGGGTTGGGGTGTGGCGCATCCTGGACATCCTCGACCGGTACAACGTCAAGGGCACCATCTTTGCCTGCGCGCTTGCCCTGGAACGCAACCCGGAAGTTGGTCCGGAACTCGTGAGGCGCGGACACGAAGTGATGGGCCACGGCAACCGTTGGGAGGAGTATTACAAGATGGACCGCGACGCGGAGCGGGAGGCAATCCGTGAGGCGGTCGCCACCATCACCAGGGCCACCGGCCAGCGTCCCCTGGGCTGGTACACGCGGTATGGACCCAGCGTGAACACCCGGCAACTCGTTGTGGAGGAAGGTGGGTTCGAATACGATTGCAACGCCTACAACGACGACCTGCCCTATTACACCCCGGTGAGTGGGAAACCGTGGCTTGTGGTCCCTTACTCCCTGGAAGTTAATGATTACAAATTCTGGCGGGGAGACCTGCTGACCCCGGCGCACTTCTTCGAGGTGGCCAAAGCTTCCTTCGACACATTGTACGAGGAAGGGGCCTCCCATCCAAAGATGATGTCTGTGGGCCTCCACTGCCGCATCATCGGCAAGCCGAGCCGGGCCGCCGGACTGGACCGTTTCCTAAAGTACGCCTCGGAAAAAGAAGGAGTGTGGTTCGCTCGCCGCCTGGACATAGCCCGATGGTGGAAGGAGCATTACCCGCAGGTCTAGGCCGCTTGAGTGCGAGGCGGTCAGTCGCCGGTGTCTAGCCGTTACTGAGTGTGGCGGCTGGCTGAGCCACCGCCGACTGACCACTAACCGGGCCGAGGTAACTGTTCAGACTCGATGACGCGGATTGGCTAAATCCCACATCGGGTATCTCCATGGTGATTCTCAAACGATGTCCCTGAGCCGTCATTCCCGCGCAACCCGTCATTCCCGCGCAACCCGTCATTCCCGCGCAACCCGTCATTCCCGCGCAGGGAGATCCTTGAATAATCCCCTCTCCCTCCGGGAGAGGGTTAGGGTGAGGGCGTCCTCCGTATCTGGGCGCACTCTGGATTCTCGCTTTCGCGGGAGTCGCGGAAGGTTACGCAAAGGTCTTCGCAGGCGGGAATCCAGAAATGCCATTGATAGTGACTGTTGCTGCTTGTAAAGGTTTCTGGATTCCGGGTCAAGCCCGGAATGACGGGCTGGGAGGAGGAAGGACACATCAAGTCTGATCAGTTACGGGTCGAGCGCATCGTTGACACCGGATAGGGCTCAAGTTACACTCCGGGTTGAGCAGGACTATATTGCAGCAGTCTCTTTTGGGATTTCTCGTCGTCGGTTTGAACCATCGGAGCGCGCCCCTGGAGGTGCGCGAGAGGCTGTCGCTCAGCGCCGGTCAGCTACCCGGCGCCTTGGCCGCCATGCGGGAATTCGGCATTCCAGGCGCCATCATCTCCACGTGTAACCGCTCCGAATTCTACTCTATGGAACCCAGCGACCCATCCCTTCGCTCGGCCTGGGGCATCGGAGACCAGCGATGTAGAGAATTCCTGGTAGACTACTTCGACATCCCGTTGGTCGACGTCGAGCGCTACCTCTACTGCCACCGAGACGAAGACTGTATCAGGCACCTCTTCCGGGTGGCGTCGAGCCTCGATTCCATGATTCAGGGAGAGGACCAGATCATCGGGCAGGTGAGGGAGTCGCTGGATATCGCAATGCGGGCCGAGACCATCAACGGGCCGCTGCTCCAACTCTTTCAACAAGCTCTTCGGGTCGGGCGAAAAGTGCGCCGGGACACGGGGATCGGAAAAAACGCCCTGTCTGTGAGCCGCGCCTGCGTCGAGATGGCCAGGAACACCTTGGGCGACCTGAGCCAGCTTCAAGCCATGGTGGTCGGAGCGGGTGATGCCGCCGGACTTGCCGCCAAAGTCCTGAACCTGTCCGGTGTTAAGGACATCACCGTGACCAACCGCACTCACGAGCGGGCTTTGGAGCTTGCCAACACCCTCTCAGGCCGGGCTGTCCAGTTCGCTGACATGCCCTCCGCGCTAACTGATGCTGACCTGGTGATTTCTTGCACCGGCTCGCCGGGATACATTCTGAGTTCGGGCACAGTACAGCAAGCGATGGAGATTCGCCCACAGCGCCCTCTGTTCCTTCTGGACATCGCGGTGCCGCGCGACATAGACCCCGAGGCCGCCCAAATCAGCAACGTCACCCTTCATGACGTCGATGACCTGGACTCGGTCTCCCACGCCCACAGGCTGGAACGGAACGGCGAAGCGGCGGAAGCGGAACAAGTTGTCGGCGAAGAGACCGCCGGGTTTCTGGACTGGTGCGCCGCCCAGAGGTCCCTTCCCACCGTGGTGGCCCTCAGGGACAGAGCCGAACAGATAAGACAGCAGGAGATCACGAAGACGGTCCGAAGACTGGACATGGACTTCAGCCAAGAGCAGCTTGCGGCCCTGGATGCGATGACCAAAGCAATGGTGAAGAAGTTGCTCCACGGGCCCACAGTCTACCTTAAGGGCCACGGCAATTCGGTAGACTTGCGTCTGGCCAGGGAGATATTCCAGTTACCCGGCGAGGAAATTTAGAGGAACATTAGCGGGTAGAGCGCCGGGTCCACCCACAACCTCCCGGCCCGGGGCGTCCGACGAGGACCCGCCATCGGTGAACATGACCTCATTAGTCGAGAAATACGCGCTACTGCCAAACGAGATCGACGAGCTTAGCCTGCGGATGGTTGAAGATGCGCTGCCAGACTCGCTCGATTTGACCCCGGCGGAGCGTTACGTGGTCTGCCGCATCGTGCGCGCCGAGGGAGATCCGGACATCGCCCGCGACGTGCGCTTCAGCACCGGAGCCGTCGAGCGGGGTCTGGGGGCCCTGAAGAAACCCGTCGATGTCGTCACCGATGTCCGCATGGTTGAGGTGGGTATCTCCAGATCATTGCTCAACCGGCACGGGATATCGACGCACTGTATGATCGACACGCCATCGACCCACGAAAGGGCCCGGAGAGAAGGGACAACCCGCTCCGTGGCTGCTGTCCGGGAACTTGCACCGCGAATGAACGGGGCGGTCGTGGCCATCGGCAACGCTCCCACAGCCTTGCTTGCCCTCCTCGACTTGGTCAGAAACGGGGGGGTCTCCCCGGCGCTGGTCATCGGCATGCCGGTGGGGTTCGTCGCCTGCGCCGAGTCCAAGGAAGAGCTACTGGCGACCGAAGTTCCGTATATGAGTATAGTGGGACGTCGCGGAGGAAGCTCGGCGGCGGCGGCCACGGTCAATGCTCTGTTATCGCTAATGTCCGACGGAGCGACACAATGACACAAGAACGCCCCTCTCTGCTGACTGGATCGACGGATATTGCTGGAGGCCCTTGGGGCGTCGTCCTGGTTGCCCACGGCAGCCAGCGAGGGGCCAGCTCCGCGGAGTGCTCTTGTTCTTGGCGGATCCCGGAATCTGAAACGCCGGACTGGTGCATGAATTGCCCCAGCACTCCCCAGGGACTTAACGACGCAACTGCCCGGTTACAAGGAGCCCTTGGCGCGGACCAAGCTCAGGTCCAGCTCTCCTGTCTTGAATTCATCGAACCCCGCCCAGACCAGACGATACACGACATGGCCGCCAAGGGGCTCCAACGTATGGTTGTCATGCCATACCTTCTGGGTCAGGGAAAGCATGTTACCCTGGAAATGGACGAAGTTCTCGATGAGGCCCGTGCGGGGTTGCCCGGCGTGGACCTTCGCTTGGCCGACGTCCTGGGCGCGGACCCGCGGTTGGCAAGCGTAGTCGTGGAAAGGGTGCGTACCCTGGAGGCATCCACCGCAGCCGCGCCATTGCCAGGTGAGACCACTGGGGTCCTGGTGGTCAAGGCAGGCACCAAAAACCAATACGACGATTGTATCTGGCTCCACGAATTGGGGAAGACCGTGGAAGACATCCTGGGTCATGGTTACGCCGTGGCGGTTGCCCAGTCTCATTACGGGGACCCCACGATAGAAGCGGGGGCCGCCCAGCTTGTTGACGAACGGAGAGTCTCCCGGATCGTCGTTGTCCCATACGTCTTCTTCCCGGGATTGATCCTGAAACGAAACGTTCTGGGAGGGTTGGACAGGTTGCAGGTCAAGTATCCAGGTATCTCCCTTGCCGTCACCCCTCCCCTGGGAGTTGACGACAGGGTAGTGGACGTGGCCGCCGACCGTGTCCGCCAAGTCTGGGGCCAGGCCTGATCGGAGACAGTAAGCCCTCGCCCCTATAGTATGAGAGCGAAATGACCGACGAAGCGAACAATTCGGACCGTCCCGAGAGCGACTACAGCCGCCAGACCGTCCGGAGGCGTGGGATGCGCACCGGGTATACGACCGGTTCCACTGCGGCTGCGGCCACCAAAGCCGCCGCGCAGACCTTGCTCACCGGGGCGTCGGTAAGCGAAGTTACGATACCCCTGCCTATCGGCCAAGACGCCACGTTCGTAGTGCAGCGCACCGAACGGTCGGCGGACGGAAGCCAGGTCACCTGCACGGTACTCAAGGACGGAGGCGACGATCCCGACGTTACCCACGGAGCCGAGATCTGCGCCACTGTATCCCTCGAATCCTCTCCCGCGGTCGCCAAGCCCATATCCGGCGGGGTTGGGGTCGGCACCGTAACCCGTCCGGGCACCGGGATTGACGTCGGAGACCCGGCGGTCACACGTGTTCCCTACCGGATGATCGTCCAATCGTTGGAAGATGCGGCGAGGGATTTCGGCACGCCAGAGGGCAAGAGCCTGGTCGTCGAAATATCCGTCCCCGAAGGTGTGGAAATCGCCAAGAAGACCACCAACAGCCGGCTGGGCATTCTGGACGGCATTTCGATCCTTGGAAGCACCGGCGTCGTGCAGCCCTACTCAACCGCCGCTTGGCGGGCGAGCGTCCACCTGGCCATCGACGTGGCTGCCGCCAACAGCCTCTCTCACTTGGTGTTGACTACCGGCACCCGAAGCGAAGAATTCTCCAAGCGGCGGCTCGACCTTCCGGAAATGGCCTATATCGAGGCGGGCATTTTCAGCGGGCATTCGATGAAGCGTTGCGTCATGAGGGAAGTTGGCCGGGCGACCCACGCGGGCATGGTGGGCAAGTTTTCCAAGATGGCCATGGGGTATTTCGTAACCCACGTGGCGGGGAATAGGGTGGACACGTCCTTCCTGGCCAGCCTTGCCGCCGAATGCGGGGCCTCGGCCAAAGTGCAAGAGGAAATCGTGGGAGCGGCCAGCGCCCGCCACTTCCAAGAAATCGCCCAGGAAAACGGCCTGCTCTCGGTATTCCCTCTGATGTGCCAACGGGTCTGCGAACAGAGCCGGATATACCTGGGCGGCGATGCGGACTCGCTCATCATAGACGCTTTATGTTTCGACTTCGACGGTACGCTCTTGGGTCAGGCGTCCACGTCGCCCGAGGGTATACCATTGGTCGCCAACGCAAGCGCGTGACCATTGTGTGCGACCCTGATGGTTGAAACGGGGCACTCCAAGACGTTTCGCTCCTTGGGCCTATTCGACGAAGACTTCGAGCAGAGACGTCCACTCCGGGGGCAGATAACCAAGCGCGAAGTCCGAGCCGTGACCCTTTACTCCCTGGGCCTACGCCCGGGGAGCACGGTCTGGGACATCGGCGCCGGCACCGGTTCGGTGTCGGTGGAAGCGGGGTTGGTAGCCCACCAGGGAACCGTGTACGCTGTTGAGCGCGACGAAGAGAGCCTGCCTCTCCTCCGAAGCAACTTGGAGCGGTGGGGAAGCGGGAATGTGTGCGTCGTTCCGGGGGAAGCCCCAGAAGCGCTGACCCAGTTGCCAGACCCGGACGCTGTGTTCGTGGGCGGAAGCGGCGGCAACCTGGCCCGGATTTTGGAGGTTGCGGCGGAACGCCTGGCGCCCCATGGGCGGATTGTGGCAAACTTGGCTGCGCTGGAGCGGACACAAGAGGTCTACAAGAAATTGAAGATTCTGGGATTTCAGGCGGACGTGGTCATGGTCAATGCGGCGCGAGGGAAGGAACTGCCCGATGGCAGCCTGCGTCTAGAATCTTTGAACCCTGTGTTCGTCGTGACCGGGAGGCGGGAGGAATAACCGAATGACTACGGGACAGTCAACCACCAGGTATGGCTGCCTCTACGGGGTCGGAGTCGGCCCTGGAGACCCGGAACTGGTGACCTTGAAGGCGATGCGGGTCCTGCAAGAGGTGCCGATTATCTGCGTGCCCCAGGCCGAGACCAGTCAGGACAGCTACGCGCTGGAGATCGTCCGCTCCTACCTGGACCAGGACAAACAAGAGATACTGCGCCTCACATTCCCCACCGACGATGCCGAAGCAGCCGGAGAGGTCTGGCGCGGCGCGGCGGACCAAATAGGCGAACGACTGTCCCGGTCCCAGGACGTGGCCTTCATCACCGAAGGCGACCCGATGCTTTACAGCACGTTTTCCTACGTGCTGGACGCCGTATGCCAACACTACCCGGACGCCCGCATAGAGATCGTTCCCGGTGTGTCCTCGGTTATGGCCGCCGCCGCCAGCTCCGGCGTCCCTTTGGTCACTCACGGACAACGGCTAGCCATCCTTCCCGCGGTCTACGGTATCGACGACCTCTCCGAAGCGATCGCCAACTACGACACCATCGTCCTAATGAAGGTGAACCGCACCCTCCTCCAAGCCCTGGCCAATCTTGAACAACTGGGACTGGCAGGAAAGGGCATCTACGTCCGCAGGGCATCCACCGCCAGGGAAGAAGTCGTCCGCGACCTATCGACTTTGTCCGAAGAGGACCTTGACTACTTCTCCCTTCTAATCATCAAGAGGTAACACCATGGTTGTAGCAACCGGCAAAGTTTATATCGTAGGGGGCGGTCCGGGAGACCCGGAACTGCTGACCCTCAAGGCAAAGTCCGTCATCGAAATGGCCGACGTGGTCATCTACGCCGATTCGTTGGTCCATCCGTCCATAGTCGAATTCGCAAAGCCCGGCGCGGAGGTCCACGGCAGCAAGACCCTCAGCTTGCCCGAGATCATGGACCTGACACTGGAATCAGTCCGTCAGGGGAAGACGGTTGCCCGCGTCCAGAGCGGCGACCCATCGGTCTACGGGGCAATCCTGGAACAGTTGCGAGTGTTGGAAGCGGAAGGCGTGGACTTCGAGATCATTCCGGGAGTTAGCGCGGCCTTCGCCGCCGCGGCCCGGCTCAAGACCGAACTCACGGTCCCCGATGTCTCCCAAACCGTCATAATGACCCGTTTCGAGGGCAGGGTGTCGATGCCTCCCGGAGAACAGCTCCAGGACCTGGCGGCCCACGGTTGTACCCTGGTGATCTTTCTCAGCATAACCCGGATGTTCACCATAGTCCGCCATCTGTTGGAGGCCGGCTACCATGAGAACACACCCGTGGCCGTGGTCTATCGAGTCGGTTGGCCCGAAGAACAGATCATCCGTGGCGACCTTACGGACATCGTGGCGAAAGTCCGAGATGCCAAGATCACCCTCCAGGCCATGATCATGGTTGGCAAAGCATTCGACCCGAACCTGCTGCGCACCGAGCCCGACGCCGAAGACGGGTTCTCATCTTCCCACCTCTACTCCAGCGAATACACCCACCTGTATCGCCGCGCACAGGCCGGGTAGCGTCCTCTTCAGGCGTCCGGTGAGGGTAGAGGAAGGGAGACCAGAGAGGGACCGGCGATGAGAAACACCGCCATCGTCGCTATATCGCGAAACGGCGCCCATCTGGGTCGGCTTATTGCGTCCGCGATGGCTCCGGACGTGACCCTGTACATGGACCGGCGGTTCATCGTTTCCGGGGATCGGGCCCTCCCCTTCGATCTGCCCGCTCGCCCCATAGTCCAGCAAGCGTTCCAGGACTATGAGTCCCTGATATTGCTCATGCCCGTGGGGGCTGCGATCCGGTTGCTCGCTCCCCGGTTGGCGGACAAGCATCTGGACGCTGGGGTGGTCTGTATCGACGACGCGGGTAAATTCGCCGTCAGCCTGTTGTCCGGCCACGTTGGGGGCGCGGACCGGTTGGCGGAACGCGTAGCCTCCATCATCGGGGCGACCCCCGTGATCACATCGGCCTCTCATACGGCGGGCACCCTTGCCGTGGACCTATTGGGACAGGACATGGGTTGGAGGATCGAAGCTAATTCCACAACGGTTACCAGGGCCAGTGCGGCGGTAGTCAACGGAGACCAGGTAGGCGTCTACCAGGACGCCGGTGAAAGGGACTGGTGGCCTTCCGGTCAGCCCCTGCCGGATAACATAGCGCTTTTCGGGTCCCTTGACGACCTCGCGTCCTCGACCTGCGCAGCCTCGTTGGTAATCACCGACCGCCTGCGTCCCGGAGAGGGGTCCGGACCTGGCTTTCCCGAGTTCCTTTCAGGCAAGGCCGCGGTAGTGTACCGTCCCCGGAGTCTGGTCATAGGGATGGGCTGCCGCCGGGGTGTGCCTCTGGAGGAGTTGGAAGCGCTGCTCGATGAGACCTTGGGGCAAAATAATCTCTCCCGGCAGAGTGCAAATTGCATCGCAACCGCCGATCTCAAAAGCGATGAGGTTGGAATCCTCCTCCTTGCCGAGAGGCTGGGCGTCGAGGTCCAGTGCTACAGCGCCGAGGAGCTGAACTCAGTTTTCGAGGCCGATGAATCCGGACTGCCTGGCCAAGCAGCACACGGAGCGGACGCGGAGGCGTTCATCAGACCGACACCTTCCCCGGTCGCGCACCGGCTGATCGGGGTATGGGGTGTTTCGGAACCCGGCGCATTGCTGGCGTCGGGCGCCAGAGGGTTGCTGGTCACCCGGCAGAAGACCCAAAGGGCAACCATTGCCATAGCCCGGATCGAGCCGGCCTGACCTTCGGCAGTTCTAAACAGGTATCAATCCGGTGGGAATTCGTCCTTTCTGGCGAAGCCAGATGCGTCTACCTCCTAGCGCATTGACTGCATCTGCGGCTAAACTGTATCCATGAGCGTATCTAAATCCGGCAAACTCTATCTGGTGGGTATCGGACCAGGGGATGAGAAATTCCTCACCCCAGGGGCGGTGGCCGCACTCCAACAATGCGACACGGTGATCGGCTACCGGCTGTATATCCAACAGGTGGAATACCTCCTATCCGGCAAAGAGCAAATCGCCATGGACCTGGGGCAGGAGATGGAACGGGCGTCCCGGGCCGTAGAATTGGCGTCCGCGGGCCGCATAGTCGGGGTCATCTCTTCCGGAGACGCCGGGATTTACGGAATGTCCGGCCCAGTGTTTCTGGCTCTCTCCGAGGTTGGCTGGGACGGTCAGAACCCCCAGGTCGAGACGGTCCCGGGGGTCTCAGCGATGCAGGCCGCGGCGGCCCTCCTTGGCGCTCCGCTGATGCAAGATTTCTGCGCCATCAGCCTGAGCAACCTTCTGACACCCTGGGAGGCCATCGAACGGCGATTGCAGGCCGCGGCCCAAGGAGACTTCGTGGTCGCTCTTTACAATCCCCGCAGCAGACGCCGCGACTGGCAACTATTGGAAGCACGGCGAATCATGATGGAACACCGGCCGGGCACGACCCCCGTGGGAATTGTACGGGAGGCGTACCGGCCCGGACAAAAGGTGACGATCACCGACCTGGAACACCTCGAAGAGCAAGCCGGTTCGGTGGACATGGTGACCACCGTATTGATTGGGAATTCCACGACCTACACCCACGCCGGACTAATGGCTACACCCAGGGGGTACGAAGAGAAAAGGAGGTCGAATGGACCCTCCCAAGGGCCATAGTAACCCTCCGGCAACTCGCGGTATGATACCATTGGCTAAAGGGCCTAATCGACGGTAAAGACAAGATATAGTGGAGCGAAGAAGATGAAGAAAAAGGGAAACTTCTTGACGGGCCTCATCGCCGGGGTGGCCGCCGGCGCCACGGCTGCTTTGCTGCTCACTCCCAAAAAAGGACAAGAAGCTAGAGAAATAATCACCGACCGCGCCAGTGACATCCGCGGAAGGGCCAGCGGCCCGATATCTTCCTTGCGTGACCGCGCCCGTAGGGTCAGGAACCGGGCTGGAGGAAACGAGTCCTCGGAAGAGGAGTCCAACGGGTCCGCGAACGGATCCACCGAGAACGAATAAACCGCGCCCGATTCCCCGGTTTTGGCGACCCATACCCGGGCGCTTTTTGGGCTTTCCCCTGGTCTCGGCACAAATGTACCCCCTGACGGAAACACAATACGAGGCCTTTCCCACGTCGCGACCGAGCGCTATTGGAATTGTGACTTTAGGGTCTTGCGCTCCAAACTGCGGGGAAGGCCTCCTCGTGTCAGTGTGAATCCGGAATAGTTCAATCAGTCGTAGATTCTGTCGAAAGAACCGTCTCTTTCCCGCAGAGATGCTAACGACTATATGATATTGCCCCGGAGTGTCCCATGATCCAAGCTGATGGGATCTGCAAGGCATACGGCCCCATTCAGGCCCTTCAAGACGTCTCCTTTCAGGTGGAAGCGGGCGAAGTCGTCGGGCTATTGGGACCCAACGGCGCAGGCAAATCGACGTTGATGAAGGTCCTAACCGGCCTCCTCCAACCTGACGCCGGGCAGGCGTACATCGACAATCTGGACGTCGTATCCGACACCCTCGCCGTCCAGAAGCGCATCGGCTACCTGCCCGAGAGCGCCCCCCTTTACCCGGAAATGTCGGTCCAGACCCACTTGAACATGGTCGCCGACCTGCGTCAGGTCCCCAAGAGCGAGAGAAGGACGCTCGTATCTCAAGCGGTGAGAGCCACCTCGTTGGAGGACCATTTGGCCAGGCCCGTCGGTCAGTTGAGCAAGGGCTACCGCCAGCGCGTAGGTCTCGCGCAGACCATCCTACATAACCCTATGGTGCTAATCCTCGACGAGCCTACCGCGGGCCTGGACCCCATTCAGATCGTCGAGGTGCGCCACCTGGTCCGCAGGTTGGCCAAACAGAGCACAGTATTGCTATCCACCCACATACTCTCCGAGGTGGAGGCGGTCTGCGACCGCGTTATCATCCTGCTGAACGGACAGATCAAGGCCGACGCCAGGTTGTCGGAATTGTCGTCTCTGTCAGCCACAATCCTCGTGCTCCAGCCCGAGTCAGACGACGTTGCCTCGGACCTCTGGGAGCTTCCTGGAGTGCAGGCCGTGGACTCCCGGCAGACCGCTGACGGAGAGGAGTACAGGCTGATGGGCGGTGAAGAGAACCTCCGCACCGCGATTTACGATCTGGCCCGGAGGCGCAACTGGCCGTTGCAAGAGCTGAGAAGGGAAGTGCGCACGCTGGAGACGGTCTTCAATGATCTGGTCTCAGAGGGCGGCATCGACCTGGGCGAGGAGACCGGGACCGTTCAGTGATGGGCTCGTGGACGCCAATGTGGGTCGTGGCCCGCAAGGAGTTGCGGGCCTATTTCGGGTCGCCGTTGGCCATGATCTTCGTCGGCGTATTTCTCGTCCTCAGCTTCTTCCTGTTCTTCTGGGTAGACACATTCTTCGCCCGAAACATCGCCGACATCCGACCTCTGTTTCGATGGATGCCCATCGTGATGGTCTTCCTGGTGGCAACCCTCACCATGCGCCAATGGAGCGAGGAACAGCGGGCCGGCACTCTGGAAGTGCTCCTCACCCTCCCAATCCCCCGGCTTCAACTGGTGCTCGGCAAGCTAATCGCCGTGATGGGTCTCATAGGGTTAGCCCTTGCCTTAACCCTATTCCTGCCAATCTCCGTCAGCATACTCGGCGACCTGGACTGGGGACCGGTGGCGGGAGGATACCTGGCAACGGTCTTGATGGCCGCGGCCTACACCGCCATCGGCCTCTTCGTTTCCTCGAGGACTCAAAACCAGATCGTGGCCCTGATCGTCACAGTCCTCATCTGCGCGGTCTTCTATCTCATGGGTTCCCAGGAAGTGACCGTGTTCGCCGGCGAACGGCTGGAGACCCTTCTGAGGGCAGTGGGTACCGGCAGCCGGTTCGAGAGCATTGAACGGGGGGTCATCGACCTCCGCGACCTGGTCTATTACCTATCCCTCACCGCGGTCTTTGTGTTGTTCAATCTGGTGTCGGTTGACATGAAACGCTGGAGCAACGGGGCTAACACGGCGATTTACCGGCGCAACGCCACGATTGCGGCCATCCTGATTACGGCCAACCTCGCGCTCTTGAACGCCTGGCTGTATCCCCTGTCGAGCCTGCGTCTGGACCTCACTACCCAGGGACAATTCAGCCTCTCCAGCCCTACCAAGGACCTGGTGAGCAACCTGGGAGAACCCCTTCTACTCCGAGGCTACATCAGCGACCAGACCCACCCCGCGCTGGCGCCCATTGTCCCTGCCATCAGGGACATGATGCGCGAATATGAGATCGCGTCGGACGGTAGAATTACCGCCGAGGTCGTGGACCCGCGACAAGAAGAGGGACTGGAACAGGAAGCGAACCAAGTCTATGGCATCCGCCCTCAGCCTTTCCGGATTGCGGAACGCTACCAGACTTCTGTAGTCAACTCCTACTTCGACATTCTGGTGCGTTACGGTGACCAGTTCGTGACTCTGAATTTCCAGGACCTGATAGAGGTCGAACCGCGAAGGGGCAGGTCTCCCGACGTACGGCTCCGCAACCTGGAGTTCGACCTGACCAGGGCGATAAAGCGCGTCGTTACAGGGTTCCAAAACCTCGACCTCGCTTATGCGGCTTTGGAAGAACCCTTGAGACTTACCGCCTTCGTCACGCCCGACGCACTGCCTGAATCAATGCAAGGCGTCGAAGACCGAATCACCACCGTAGGCCGCGAATTACAGGAGTCCGCGGGGGGCAAGGTCCTGTTCGAATTGGTCGACCCAGACAGCCCAGATAGCCCGGTCACTCGCCAAGTCCTCCAGGAAAGCTACGGGATATCGGCCTATCCGGTCTCCTTCTTTTCCCCTGACTCATACTACCTGCACATGGCGCTCGAGGCGGAAGGCGAGACGACCATCATCTACCCAGAGGGGGAGATGCGAGAGGACCAAATCCGGGCAAGCGTGGAAGCGTCCATCCGGCGCGCCGTCCCCGGGTTCCTCAAGACCGTCGGCATCTGGACTCCACCGCAAGAACAGCCACCAGCGCAAGGAGGAATTCCAACCACCATCTCTTCCTGGAACATCGCCGCGGACCAGATCTCCCAGGACTACACCTTGTCTCCGGTGGACTTGACCGATGGCAGAGTGCCCACCGAAATCGACGTCCTGGCAGTGATCGCCCCCCAGAGAATGACGGATGTGGAGCGATTCGCAATTGACCAGTACCTGATGGGAGGGGGCGCGGTCGTCATCGCAGCGGGTAGTTACCAGCTATCCCCACTGTTGATCGCGGGTATCCTGGCCGTGGACCCACTGGAAGGCGGGCTGGACGAGATGCTGGCTAGCTACGGGATCACCGTTGGCCAAGGCCTGGTGTTGGACCCGCAAAACCAACCCTTCCCCATCAGGACCCAGCGAAGGATCGGCGGGATAAGAGTGTCAGAAATCCAGAACATGGACTACCCGTTCTTCGTGGATGTCCGGCGGGACGGCATGGCCAAGGAGAGCCCGGTCACGGCCGACCTGCCCGCGATCACTATGCAGTGGGCCACGGCGTTGGATCTCGACCAGGAAAAGAACATAGACCGGGACGTCACGCCATTGCTATGGTCCACGGAAGAATCCTGGGTCTCCAGCTCGCAGTCGGTCCAACCAGATCCCACGGTTTTCCCGGAGTACGGATTCCCTGTAGAAGGGGCCCAGGCGTCGCGGACTTTGGCCGTTAGTATCCGGGGCCCATTCGAGAGCTATTTCAAGGGAAAGCCTGCTCCCCTCCAAGCCGGGGAGCAGGCCGGGCAGCAAGAAGCTCGCCGGGCAATCGAGTCATCCCCGGAAACGTCCCGTCTGGTGGTTATGTCAAGTTCGGAATTCCTAAGTGACGCCGTATTGGAGATTTCAAGAGCCGTGTCCACCGACCGGAGCCTGCTGAACTTGCAGTTTTTCAAGAATGCCGTGGACTGGTCCGCTGAGGATGAAGACCTGCTGGGGCTTCGCTTCCGAGGAGCCCAATCACGCCTGCTCCAACCCCTAGATGAACGGGAACAGACCCTCTGGGAGTTGGCCAACTACGGAGTGGCATTGTTCGCTCTGCTGATCATAGGCGGCGTGTGGGCCATCCGGCAACGCAGCGAGGTCCCAATGACCCTGACCATAGACGGTGAACAACCGTGAACTTGCGGAACAAAGTGCTCGCCGGCGTTTTGGCTCTCCAGGCCGTGGTCCTAATTGGCGTGTTTTGGCCCAGGTCAGCCGGTCCAGGAATCGAACAACTCATAGAGGGTCTGGAAGAGCCTGATGTTGTCGCCGTTACCATTACCGACGGGGAAGGCAAGTCCATACACATTGCCCGCAGCCCCTTTGGCTGCGTCCTGCCCGACGCTGCGGACTATCCCTGCGCCAAGGACAGGTTGCCGGATTTTCTCCGCCGCATAGTGCCGCTGACCACGGCGTCGTTGGTGACGGATACGCCGGCGAGCCATTCACGCCTTAACGTGGCCGAGGATAACTTCGAGCGTATCATCGAGCTGGAGCTGGCGGACGAGACCAAGCGCAAGTTCTACCTGGGTACGTCTCCTCGCGGCCGCTCGGGACACGCGCGCATAGATGGCCGGGACCAGGTGTACTTGGCGCCGGGTCTTTCAGCCTTCGACGCTCCCGTGCGCGAGGACGCCTGGGTGGACCCCGTCTATTTCTCCGTGCCCCAGGAGCGGGTCAAATCAGTCACCATCGAAAACACGGCAGGCGCAATCACCGTTGAACGGGAAGAGTCTGGAGACTGGGCGCTCTCAGACCATGAATCGGAGCGGCCTATCGACCAGTCCAAAGCGGGGAGCATGGTTAGGAGCGCCACTTCCATCCGGCTTGTGCGTCCCCTGGGCAAGGAGGAAATGGAGTCATACGGCCTCCAAAACCCCACCGTGGTCTTTACAGTGAGTGTTGGCGGCGGGGACTCGGACTCCACCGAGCAAACGGTCCGAATCGGCGGCAAGCTGAACGGGGATGGGGGCTACGTTGCCAAGTCTTCGGAGTCTCCCTACTATGTGATCGTGGATGAAGCCGCGGTCCAGGCGTTGGTAGACGTCGGACCAGAGGAACTATTGGAGGCTCCAGTGGAGCCGACCCCCGACGGCTCCAACTAAACGCACGGCCGCCACACAGGGAGCCCGAACATCCACCTTTAGCCCACCGCGCCGGGGTGACCCCCGCATCCCATTCCACCGAGGTGAGCCCATGAAGCCCAATTCCGAGAATAAGCTTGAACAAGACCTGCTCTTTGCTATGGTGAAGGAAAAATACGGACACCTGCTGACGGAAGAGCAGTTGGAAGGCGTGAGAGCCGCCGTGTCCGGTCTCCGGGACGTGTTCCACCCGTTACGGGCCATCCGCCTGACCAACGATGTCGAGCCCTTTACGAATTTCAAGCCCTTCAGAGGGGACCAGAATGACTGACGAGCTAATATACTCCACGGTCCGGCAACTGGCCGGGTTGCTTAGGGACCGGGCCGTCTCTCCGGTGGAACTCACCCAATTGTGCCTGGAACGCCTCGAACGGCTGGGACCGCTTTACAACTCGGTTGTGACCGTAACCAGCGAACGCGCCCTGGCGCTGGCAAGGACCGCTGAACTGGAGATTTCGCAAGGACGCCATCTTGGACTGCTTCATGGTGTTCCCTGGGGGGCGAAAGACCTGCTGGCCACCTCGGGCGGGATTCCCACCACCTGGGGAGCCGCACCGTTCAAAGACCAGCAATTCGATCGCGACGCCACGGTCGTCAGCAAGCTTGAGAATTCCGGCGCCCCGTTGGCCGCAAAGTTGGCGATGATCGAATTGGCCGGCGGAATGGGCTACACCCATCCGAACGCATCGCTGACCGGTCCACCGAAGAACCCCTGGGACACTGGGCGATGGACCGGTGGCTCTTCAAGTGGGTCGGGCGCATCGGTGGCCGCCGGCCTGGTGCCCTTTGCCATCGGATCGGAAACCTGGGGCTCCATCCTCTCGCCTTCGAACAATTGCGGCCTCTCCGGCATCCGGCCCACCTACGGCCGCGTCAGCCGGCATGGGGCGATGGCCCTCTGTTGGACGCTCGACAAACTAGGCCCGATCTGTCTCACCGCCGACGATTGTGGGATCGTGCTTGAAGCCATTTCAGGGCCAGACCCGCAGGACCCTTCGACCCATTCGGAGGAATTCATTTATGACCCTCAATTCCAAACTGGCCGCCGGTACAAGATTGGAGTATTGAAGGGAGTCCTCGAAGACGCTCAAGATGCCGTCAAACAGAACTTTGAGGCGGCGATGACCATCCTGGAAGATGTTGCCGACTTCGAGGAAATGGAGTTTCCGGAATTTCCGTATACAGAGGTCACCTCCACGATCCTGATGGTAGAGTCGGCGAGCGCCTTCGAGGACTTCATCGCGGAGGGCGGGCCGCAGAACCTATCCGCTCCCGGCTATCACGGCAGGGGTCCCTACGCGAGGCCAGCCGTCCTGGCTACCGACTATGTCAAGGCCCTCAGGCTCCGGGGAGTAATGGCGCGTCAGGTGGACGGGGTGATGTCTGGGTACGACGCGTTAGCCGCGCCGACGTCTATGAATACCGCGACCCCGATCGACGAGGAATTCAGGAGCCGGTCCATGACTTCCTCCGGGCCGGGCGACCTGATGGGAGCGGTGGGAAACGGTTGCGGACTGCCCTCTATCTCTGTGCCCAGCGGGTTTGACGCCGATGGCCTGCCCACTGGAATACAGTTTATGTCAAGAGCCTACGACGAAAACGTGTGCATCGCCATCGCCCGCGAGTTCCAGGCCCGCACCGATTGGCACACCAGACATCCCGAGGAACCGCCCCAATAACGCTGGTCCGATATCTGACCTGTGAAACCGGGTCCTACGGGCTCGGACCAGGGAAGAGCCAACGAGAGAACCCGAGTTCTGCCGCGCCGCATGGCGTCGGAAGCACGTCCTGCCGGACATGGCTAACTCCACCCGCCTGTTGCCCCGTTCCTGACTTCACATTCAAGCATTCATGCATTCATCGTTCCCTTCCGGTCTCGAAGTTGCTGGACCGGGAACCCGTTACCGGTGGCACTGCCAGACCGAAAGCGAGTCCTGGACTCCGTCCGGGTCCATCTGCCTGCCAGGTTAGGCCAACTGGATGCGGAGGTCGTGCCGCCGGGTTGGATTTAGGGCCCGGTTCTCTGGTGACGAGAAGGGTGAAAACCGAGACCAATTTATTGGTTCGCGTGCAAAGATTCTGGAATGGTATCATTTGCGAATGGTGGGCCTACTAAAACGCTCTGCGCCACGCTTGGGCTTGCTGTTGGCGCTCGCGCTCGCCCTTGGAGGGCTTTTTTTCCTCTTTGATCTGTTTCGGGGATTGATCTCCTCCGGTCCATCGGACATTTTGGCTGTGAACAACTCGGTCGGCGAAACCAGCCATATTCCAAGCGGCGCCGGTCTCGTAGCCGTTCTGGCTCCAGCTATGTGCTTCGTGCTGAGCGGCGTGACCGCCTTACTCATGTGGCGATGGCTGACCAGCCGGGAAAATAAGAGGCTGTGGATCATCGTGCTGGGTGGATTACCCGCTTTCACGCTGCTTGGTCTGGGGGTTTATCTTGCCGTCTTCGGGCCTACGATCGGCGGCCTCTTCTATGGAGAGGTCCCTTACGACCAGCACCCTGTGGAAGTTGCGGGAGTCAAGCCGCTTGGGTTGGCCTTATTGGCTGCATTCCTCCTTTCTGTGGTGTTCGTCGCGATCACCCGGCCCCTCCTCCTCCCCATCCCCCTGGTGTTGTGGCTGGTGGCAGCGTTGTTCACTGGCATGTTTCAGTCCAACGCCATCTATGGATTGGACCTCTTTACGCACCCAAGCAGATTGGAGCCAACGGCAGCCTACGCCAACGCCGTGGAACGTTACCGTCCTGTGGAGATCAAGCAGCCAACCATCGAGACCCGCGTCATCGAGACTCCCGCCATAGCAGCGGCAGCCTACGCCTACGCCGTGGAACGCTACCGGCGGGTGGAGAATCAGCAGCCAGCCATCGAGCAGACCGTGGAGGCAACCAAGCTAATTCCGGGACCTCCAGACCCTGTGGAAACAGCCCTCGGTACGGCCGGCATTGATGGGCTCCCCGCCCTTGAGAAGTTGCAGTTCCTGGTTGACGCGCTCTGGGACGTCAACAAAGACGTCAGACAAGAGGCAGTAGCAACCCTGGAAGCGCTGGACGCGGACGTGATACCGCTGGAGACCGGGGGGTTTATTGTATCGTCCGACGAATTCGACTTCTGGGCCCCTGGCGCCACCGCGTTCCGGTCGCCAAAGCCAGACGCCATCAAGGTGTTCGAGGTCACCGGCGCGGACCACACTGGGTATCTACGCACCGGAGTTGGCGATTCCTATGCCGATGGCCGGTGGCGACAGATTGACTCCCGAAGCATACCTTACGAGGCCGGGACACAACCTCGTGGCCTGGTGATCGAGTGGTTGCTGGGCATCTCCGAGCCCGGCGTATCCCTCAGCGGACTAACTATTGCTCCTAACTATTGGAGCCCATTGTTGGCGTGGCCGGCCAGGGATGGAATCGGCCGGTTGAGGCAAGACGATGTAACCGTGTCATCCATCGGTCCCGGTAAAACCATCCCCGCCGGCGTGTTGCCCGTATCGCTGGGGGTGCAACAGGCCAATTTCGACGGTGGTTACCTGCCGTGGAACGCCACCTTCGAGTCAGAGTCAGCGCTCACCGGATACCAGTGGACTTCCCGGGTCCCACAGTTTTCCGATGAGGAGCTTCAACGGGCTGCTCTCGCTCCTGGTACGTCATATTTGGGGCTGCCTCCCGGTCTCCCAAACCGTATCACCCAACTTGCGTTGGAGATCACCAGCGTAGAAGAGAGTTCATACCTTAAGGCCAAAGCCATCGAAGAATACCTCAGAAACAACTACACGTATGCCTTCGCCGAGCCGAACGACGGGGGCTCACCACCCGGACAGGACCCGGTGGACTGGTTCCTATTCGACGAGCGGATAGGCACTTGCGGCCAATTCAGCAGCGCATTCGTAGTCCTAGCCCGGTCGGTTGGTATACCGGCGCGAGTGGTGTCCGGCTGGGTCGTTGGCGAAGTGGGAGCGACCCAGACCGTGTATTCAGACCAGGCCCACCAGTGGGCGGAGGTGCTCTTCGAGGACCGGGGCTGGGTGATATTCGAACCCTCCGCGGATGGGGCCGCTCCATTCCGGGCCCCGGTTTTGAGCGTCTGGGAGGACGAGTTCCAACGGTTAGTAGAGGTCCTTCTCTCCGGTGACGAAGAGGAAGACCGGGCTGAAGCGGCCTTCAGACTGCTTGAAATAGCCTCCATCCTGGACTTGCCTACGGGTCGGGTGTTGGAGCCGTTGGTAGAGGCGCTTATTGCGGACGATTCGGAGATGGTCCAAGCAGCGGCAGTTGACGCCCTCGGACTATTGGGAGACGCGAGGGCTATTGGCCCGTTGATCGACCGGCTGGCCAATGATGAACAACCCACGGTCCGTGAAGCAGTGGCGAACTCCCTGGCCAACTTTGAAGGACGAGAAGTGCTGGAGGCGTTGGTTGAAGCGCTTGCCGATGAAGATGAGCGGGTGCGGAGCGCTGTGGCCCAAGCGCTCGGTGACCTCGGCGACCCGGCGGCCTCCCTTCCGCTTCTGCATGCGCTCTCCGATGATTATCCAAGGGTCAGAGAGAGCGCCGCCGCAGGGCTAAGGAAGCTCGGGACAGATGTCACGGGATTGGAGAACGGCAAGTTTGTCATATCCCCGGAGAGCCGCCCGATTACGGTCTTCGGCGGCGGCGCATCCACGAGCCAAGCTTCTAAAGGGGAACGGTTCTCCGTCTTCAAAGTGGGTGGCGCATTACACACCGGTTACCTAAGAGACGGCGTTGGCGACCTGTACGAAGATGGCCGGTGGGTCCAGGTAGACCTCTTGGATTTACCGTACGATGCCAACGAAAGCATCGCTGATCTGGGTGTGTCCAGCGAACGGTTAAGGGGCCATTCGCGGGGCCAGTTCAATCCCCCGAGGTGGGTCCCGGAACGAATAAGGCCAGCCGAGGACTACGAAGACGAAATCACTGTCTCCCCGGTATACACCGGGCCTTCGGATTTGGGAATTCCGGAAGGCGTGATTCCGACCTCGCAGCAACTGGAAAGAGTTGCCGTTCCCGGAGTGTACCGCCCCTATAGCTCTACCTTCGTTGCCGATGACCCGGCGCCGGGACTTACTTGGATCTCGCGGATACCCATCTTTTCAGAGGCTCAACTAACCCAGGCCAAACCAGCGGAAGCAAGCGGTTACTTGCAACTGCCTGACGATCTGCCGCCCCGAATTCGGGAGTTAGCGCTGGAATTCAAGAGAGACTACGACAACCCGTACCTGCGTGCTAGAGCCATCGAAAACTACTTGAAGACAGACTACTCCTACGCCTACTCCCAACCGGGCGGCCCGAGACTTCCGGCCGGGCAAGACCCGGTAGACTGGTTTCTGTTCGAGAGCAAGGAAGGCACATGCGGCCAATTCAGCAGCGCCTTCGTGTTACTTGCCCGGTCGGCTGGGATACCGGCAAGGGTCGTGACCGGATGGGCAATCGGAGACGTGGAGGCTTCCCAAGCAGTGTACTCCGACCAGGCCCACCAATGGGCGGAAGTCCCTTTCCAGAACCTCGGCTGGGTCACTTTCGAACCCACCGCCTCGGGAAGCGCCCGGTCTCGTGCGCCGGAACACCAGGTCTGGAAGGATGAACTTAACCGGCTCGCCGGACTCTTGGCGGATTCTCCAGAGGCCAACGTGCGGGCCGAAGCCGCCGGGGAGTTGGCCAGGCTATCGGAGAAAGCAGACCTATACACCTCGAAGTTAACCGAGCCATTGGTGTCGTCGATGCGTGATGACTCCTCTGCGCTGGTGCGGGCAGCCGCCGCCGATGCGCTGGGGGAGATTGGGGACCGGGATTCAATCCCGGCGTTACACGACGCCATAACCGATGAGGAAAGCGGAGTCCGGGAAGCGGTTGGTGAAGCCTTGGAACTCTTCGGGGCCACCAGTATCCCGCTGGAAAGCGGGGCCAGTGTCTTGTTGCTCAGTGACGCTAAGTTGAGGTTTAACTCCGGGACATCCACCGGCCAGGCCACTAAACCGCCGCACATACCGGTAATGCAAGTAACAGGAGCTTGGCGCACCAAGTACCTCCGGACCGGTGTTGGAGACGTTTACGAAAATGGCTCATGGAGCTCTTTGGATCCCGTGGTACTGCCGTACAGGCAGGATGCGGACATAAACTTACTAGAGCAGTCCCTCGCGGGATCGTCTGGTGTCCGACACCGACCGCCTCGGCCCAGCTCGAAGTTCGTCGACAAGGGACAATTTCTTGAACCAAGAATCTCCGTCTCTCCGGCGGGACCGGCTCCTTTTTTCCAACCAGGCTCCTTGCCTATTTCTCTGTTTCCACACAGTGTCGGGGTCAACGGGGATTATAGGCCGTTCAGCTCCACATTCAGCAGCCAGGAAATCCAGGTCTCCTACTCGTGGGTTTCCCGCGTACCGATTCTCAAAGAGGGTCATCTCGTCCAGGCGAAGCCCTTCTATTTTCCAGGCTCCACGAACCTTCCAGATAGTTTACCTGATCGCATTCATCAATTGAGCGTTGAAATCACAAGAAGACACGAGGGGCCATACCAGAAGGCCAAGGCCATCGAGACCTTCCTGAAAACTCACTACACCTATGCCTTCGCCAACTCGAATGAAGACCGGGTCACCGAGGGACGCGACCCCGTAGACTGGTTCCTATTCGACCATCGAAAGGGTACTTGCGGCCAGTTCAGCAGCGCTTTCGTCATACTCGCCCGGTCCGTGGGCATACCTGCCCGCGTGGCCTCCGGATGGGCCATAGATGATGACCGGGGCACCCAAACGGTATACACCGACCAGGCCCATCAATGGGCGGAAGTGGCCCTGGACGGTCTTGGTTGGGTAACCTTTGAACCGACCGCGTCTGGAGGTGCGCCTGCCCGGACGCCCGGCTCCGGGGAAGCGCAGGGGAATCGACCAGACCCGTCCACCGGCGAAACCCAGCCACCGAACGGAAACGCGAACGGACAATTCGGCGGGGCGGAGACTGAGTCCTTGTTAGACGCCATGGCGGCCCACGATCCCGACGCCGCAGCGTTGGCGAAAGCTTCCCTGGGCGGTCTGGGAGGAGAAGACTCGGGAGTTCTGGAGTTGGCGGCAAAGCTCCTTTCCAGCGACATTGAAAGCGTCAGGAACACCGCCGAGGAAGCGTTGGACAGCCTGGGGGCCAAGGTTACTCCGTTAGAGACCGGCGGTTCGGTGATCTCGATGGAAGGCCAGAGCTATGGGTCGCCGGGCACTTCAACCGGTCAAGCGGCTGAGCCTGACCCTGTCCCCGTATTTCAAGTGACCGGCGCGGCGAACACCAGCTACCTTCGCACGTCTACGGGTGAGTTCTACGCCAATGGCCGATGGACCCAGTTGGACCCATTCGAGCTGGCATATGGGGGATTGAAAGATGTCCGCCGCCTGGTCCATGAGGGTCTATCCACCTGGTCGAAGGACATCAACGCGTCCCCTGTGCGCCCTGAGACCGCCCTTCTTGCGTGGCCCAACGAAGTCCCCGCGGGGAAGTATCACCAGAGCGATCTTACCGTGTCGTCCCACCCTCAGGCGGGAGATTTCCCTCCCGGTGTGTTGCCCATCTCATACCACCTGGACCGAGCCGAACCGGATGGCTCTTACAGGCCGTTTAGCGCGACTTTCCGAGGGATCTCCCCGCAATCGGAGTATTCTTGGAGGTCGCGGGTCCCCCTCTTTTCGCAAGACCAACTCGCCCGGGCCAAGACCATCGACGACCCCGCCTACATGCAGTTACCTGATAACTTGCCTAGATTCATTCGCGGCCTGGCCGAGGAGATTACCTGGGGACTACCGGGTCCCTATGCTAAAGCCAAGGCAATCGAAACATATCTCAGTACTAATTACACCTACGCCTTTGCCTCCCCGGGCGACCGGCCAGCGCCGCCGGGGCGTGACCCGGTTGACTGGTTCCTGAACGAAACCGGGAAGGGAACATGCGGTCAGTTCAGTAGCGCTTTCGTGTTGATGGCCCGGTCGGTGGGAATTCCGGCGCGGGTGGTATCTGGGTGGGCCATCGACCAGACCCAGGGAACGCAGACGGTCCTCAGCTCCCAGGCCCACCAGTGGGCGGAGGTCGGGTTCTCAGACCTGGGGTGGGTGACTTTCGAACCGACCGCCGCTGGGGGCGCTCCGTCCCGAACATCTTCCCCGCTCGCCCCACTCACACCTCGTCCTGTTACCGTGCCGGAGGGACCCACTGCCCCCACGCTCGTCCCTGGCCCAGGGCCAGCCCAGCCCCCGGCCAAGCAAGGCACAGTGACCGAGATCATCGAATGGCCAGCACGCACCCGGAAGGGTGTCCCATTCACCATTGGCGGCTCCGTAATGTCCGAATCCGGCGCGCTGGTGGACGGAATGGGAATCGAAATCTTCGTCAACGTCAAAAAGGAAAACGGTGGCATCAAGGTAGGTTCCGGGGCCACGGTCCGCGGAAAGTTCCAAGTGCAACTCCGTATCCCACGGACGTTCACCGCGGGCAGCTACCAACTGATAGCCCATGCGATAGCCAACGAGACCTACTCCGAGTCGTGGAGTGACCCGGAAATCGGCGTCTATTCCACCACTGGGCTTGAGTTCACCGGCCCCGCCGAGATCGCAGTTGATGTTCCGGCAAAGTTCAGCGGCAGACTGACCCAGGACGACGGAGAACCCGTCGATAATCGAGAGGTGCAAGTCCAAGTTGATGGCCGGACTCTGGAATTGGTTTCCACAGACGAAAATGGCATGTTCGAGTTTGCCAACACATTCGAATCAGCGGGAGAACGCACCGTCGAGGTCGAGTTTGAAGAGCAGGATTTCATGCTGGGGGTCTCCGCCTCCCTTGCCGTCTCCGTAACGATGCCCACGGCGTTGGTTTTGGATGTACCAGGAGCAATCGGCATGGACCAGGAATTTAGTATAAGTGGCGCGCTCCGGGACATTCGAGGCAACTCCCTGGCCAACCACACGGTACTGCTGTCATTGAACAGCGACGCCAAAGACCCTATCGAGACCGATGCCGAGGGGGAATTCCGAATTGGGCTGTCTGTTGACCGTCCCGGTGTCCACACGATTGACGCCGTATTCGTTGGTTTAGGGAATTTCGAGCCCAGCGAGAGCACCCTGACATTCGTGGTCACGGAACCAGTCTCGCTTCAAATCAGCGGAGAAGGTCCGGCGCGGGTCGGTGAAGAGTACGTAGTCAACGGCTCCCTGGCAGACAGCCGGGGCAATCCAATGGTTCATCGGACGGTTGCCATTTCCACAAACAGCCTGCCCGACACCACAGTCCAGACGGACGCTCAGGGCCAACTGCGCTTAACCCGAACTTTCGACCGACGCGGCATTTACCCCACTGAAGCGAGATTTGCCAGCGACGGCTTCCTGCAGTCCGCGACCAGCAGCATCACAGTCAAGGTCACAGAGCCAGTCTCCTTGCGCCTTACGGGCGGCGGGGACGCACATGTGGGGAAAGACCTCCTAATCGACGGAGCCCTCCGGGACGCCGGTGGAAATCCCCTGGCCCAGCAGACAGTCACCGTCTTCCTAAATGATCAAGTCCTCGCTCCCGTCGAGAGCGACGCCCAGGGCGCGTTCCATTTCCGAATCGACTCCGTTCGGCCCGGCATTCACACTGTCCAAGCCATTTTCCAAGGAGGCGGCCTGCTTGAGCCTGCCTCCTCCCAACTATCGTTCAAGGCGACGGAACCAGTCTTCATGCGAGTCAACGGAGACGACCTGGCCCGGATAGCTGCCCCCTATCATCTGACCGGCGTCCTAATCGGACCGGGTGGCAGTCCACTGCCAGCCATGCCTCTCACCATCGAAGCCCAAAGACATCCACAATCTGCGTTGGAAACCGACGCGGGGGGCCGTTTCTCGTGGGAGACCACCTTCATCGAGGAGACCCGGACCACGATCAGGATCGCATTTCCAGGAAACGCCGAACTGGCGCCCACGGTGGTCCACTGGCCCGTGTATATAGGTGTGCCGGAGATTGTCGTTGAACCCCTGGAACCGGTAGCTCGCGGAGACTCTCTTACATTGCGAGGAGTAGTGGCCGTAGGGCTACAAATAGCGAAGGACATACCCATAACCATCGACGGGGAGGATGCAGCCCGTTCCAACGCCGCCGGGACTTTCGTAATGCGCCACCCCGTCCCCGTGGACCACCCCCTTGGGCCGATGAAACTTGAGATAGCCGCACCGGAGTTGGAAACCACGGTAACGTTGGAGATTGTGGTCAAGTCCGCCACCAGCATCATCGTTACGCCGGCGGAACCGGTCCGGCCGGGTCACATCCTGCCGATTGAAGCAACGTTGCTGGACGACCGGGGATTGGGCATTCCCAATGCGCGGGTGCACCATGGTCAAGCGGCGCCAGTCACCATGGGGCCCCACGGCGTAGCCATTTTCATGGTCCAGACTCCAGCGGAAGAAGGTCTGAAGGCGGTGCCCTTGACTTTTAGGTTTGAAGGGGACGATTTCAACCTCCCTCTAACATACTTCGTTGGCTTGCCTGTTACTCCGGCCCCGTTCAACTGGCTGCTTTGGGTCGCGCTTCCGGCGCTGGTCGTGGCCGGCACTGCCGGTGGCTTTCTCGGAGGCAGGTGGAGACGGAAAATACCGCTCCCGACCGAGCAGAGCGCCAGAGTTATGCGGCCAATTCCGGGCCCGGTCTCCCCAGACCCGGAGCACACTCTAATAACTGCGGAACTCTTAGGGCCAGTTCGCACGATGCTTGAAGTCCACTTCCCTGACCCGGTTTCGGACCGGGACCCCGTTTGGAAGACCGGTGAACCGGCGGTGATCGTCTGTGCCCTGTTCGATGAGAAGGGTCTCCCCCTCGTCCGGGCCCCAATAGACATCACCTGGCCGGACTCGGAGTCACCCATTCGCCTGACTACGGATGAGCGGGGAGTGTGCGAGTCTTCGTGGACTGGCTATTCAACGGGTGACTACCATGTAAGAACCGAATTCCCCGGGAACGAAGATTACTTGGCGGCCTACGCGGTCCGGGAGTTTCGCCTGTATGCCCCAATACGGACACAGCTCGAAATGCGCTTCCCCGACGCCGATTCCGCCACAGACCCGGTGTGGAAGACTGGCGAGCAGGTCCTGGTCGTATGCACCCTGATCGACGAGGCGGGGGTTCCCCTTTCCGGGATGCCAGTGGACATCACATGGCCGGACTCAGAATTATCCGAGCCGCTGGCGACTGACCGGGAGGGAAAGCGCGAGGCCTCCTGGTCCGGCGATTCAAGGGGGGACTATCAGGTCAGAGCCGAATCCCACGGAAACGACCTCTATTTGCCCGCCTCCGCGGTCCGGGAATTCCGCCTTCACGCACCAATCCCGACACACATAGAGATCAGCTTCGACAAATCGGCGGACGACCTGCCGGACATCTGGGGTGTTGGCGAAGAACTGATGATGGTGTTCACCTTACTGGACGAATCAGGTGAAGCGGTTATCGGCAGGGAGGTTGAAGCGATCATCGGGAATGATCACGCAATCCGGGTTGTGACCGGCAGCCAGGGAACCTGCAACGCCACGTGGACTGTGGAAGGTCCCGGCGCGTACACGGTGACCGCGGAATTTCAGGGAGATGAAAACTATCTACCGTCTTCGGCTCATAGGGAGTTCGAAGTCGTTCGCTTCCGGGAGGACGTGGTCCAGCGTTACAACGCCTTCCTGGATTGGGTGCGCGCGAGAGTACCTAATGTGTCGACTCAGGCGACCCCACGGGAGATGGAGGCGTTGGTCGTCGCCAGCGGCCTGTTCCTGGACCAACGCTCGCTGGAAATCCTAATTTCCAGGTTTGAAGAGGCGGACTACAGCGAGCATGACATCGGACGCCGCCAGTTCGAGGCGATGTACCGGGCCTGGCGGAATATTGTCGGAGACTGACTCTCCTATGGTGACCAGGTTACCGTTACGGCCCGCATTGTTCGAAACCGCGTTGGCCATTGCCGCGGCTGTCCTGCTATGGGGTCCTGAACTCTTCTCTCTCCCTCCGGCGGCTCTCCAATCGGAACTCATGCTATGGGCGGTAGCGGCCGCGGCTGGACTGGCCTTCTTCGTGGACTTCACGCTTTGGGCCCAGGGCGGTTCCAGGCTGCGGCTGTTGCTGAAGCTGCCCGTTGAATTCAAGCGATGGCTCCTGCTGCCCCTGCTTATCACACGGAGGCTGCTCCGAGACTGCGCTTGTCTCCTGGTGATTCTGGGGCTGCTGTCGGTTGCCGCGGCAAACAGGTCCGACCCCAGGCTTTTCAACGACTTGGTTCTCGGCGCTGGCGGCGCACTGGCTCTCCAGGTGGTAGTCCGGGCGGCCTCCGTCCCCTTTTTCGTGGCCAGTGAAATCTTACGATTCCCTCTGTTTAGACTCGTTGCCTTGGCCGGCGCGTACTACCTCATCAACCAGCCGTGGCCCACAAAGTATGGGTTCCCAGACTCGCCATTGCTGCCTGCTTTGCTTTTGGCTGTGGGACTGAGCTATTTCGGTTCCATCCTGCGGAACATTGCCTCGACATCTCACCGATGGACGGCCGAAGAACGGGTTTGGCCGGGAGCGGCAGCGGGATACTTGAGGCTGACCGCCGGGGTCCTAGGAGCGGCAGCCCTGGGTACGGTGCTCTGGAGTTGCCTGTCAGCCCTGCCAAACGTGAGCGCTTCGCTGCTTGGCCAATGGCCCTACGACCTGGTTGGGACAAGAACTCAACCTCCATTCGGCTTGGTATACGAAGCCAGGTATTTGATAGCGGGATTTTGCCTGCTACTGGTCTTCAGCACGAGGCTACCCACCACCATGGGTCCACTAGATACCGTGAATTACATGCCACTGCTCAAAGCCACTGGTCTAGGGCTCGCCGGCTGCGTGTCGTGGTTGCTGGGGGCGGACCTGGCGCCTTTGGGTGCCTGCTACTGGTCTTCAGCACGAGGCTACCCACCACCATGGGTCCACTAGATACCGTGGCCACTGGTCTAGGGCTCGCCGGCTGCGTGTCGTGGTTGCTGGGGGCGGACCTGGCGCCTTTGGGTCATGGCTATGTTCTGCTGGGCGCCATAGTAGGGACGGGGTTGTTTTTCCTTGCTATCTCACGGCTGGCACGCTATTTTTCAGACTCGCCGAACCCGCTGTTGGGAGACGCCTCCCGCTGGTTGGCCAAGTCCTCCCTCAGGGCCATCCTCCTGGGGACGTTCCTGGCCACGTACGGCCTCCTTTTGCGCCCCCTCTTTTACGATGTGCTCTGGTTCGCTCCCATTTTCGAATGGTTGGTGGTACTCACATTTGCCTTAGTAGCAATAATGTGGAGCAGGGCCCGCATCAGGAGAGGCGTTGGCGCCGGCCCCGCTCCTCGCGCGGACTGGACCGAATGGTCGCGGCACGTGCAGACCACCGAAGAAAAGCGGGACCCGCACCTTGACGGCCTGATCGCTTATCAACGGCATTTCGTCGAAACTGGTGAATGGCGGCGGATGTGGACCTATATTCTGGGACTTATGCTTCGAAACCAGGTCTCTATGCAACGCATCCCACCTGTTTTCGAGCCCTTGAGAAGCTGCTGCCTTGCTTCCACCAGGACAGATCTCTGGCCCAGAAGAGCCAGGAGGCTCAGGAACAGGCGGGAAAAGGCACTCTCGGACACCATTGGTCTGGCGGATGTAGCGCTGTCTTGTCCCAAATTCGAGACGGAAGAACTGGATGAACTCCGGTTATGGGCGATAGCGGAGCCCTTTGTGGAATTGGGGGCAGGTCCCACAGAACTGGCCGTGGCACTGTCCAACGCGTATTGGCAGCGTGGAGCGGACCTCAACCAGGCGATCGATTTGTGGTTCCCCCTTATGACCCTCGAAGACCGTCCCAGGACAAGACTCCTGAGACGCCTGGTGACACTGATATCCCGGTTGCTCAGACGTGTGCGAAAGGACAGAACGTGGGACAGGGAGCGGCGCATGGTCATCGTCCACGGCGCGGCGTCACACCTCTTCGGCGAGGAGACCATCGACATTCTCACGGTGGCAATTCTGGACGAGGAGGTTCGAATTGACGACTACTTCTCGCCCTTCTATCCGTGGCGATTATTGCCGGGCGAACCGGTAGAGGTGTGGGAGAATGCCCGAGGCCTGCCCTGGTTGCGGCACGGCGATGAATTACGCTTCTACGCCGCGTCGACAGACATAAAACGGCGGCCGGTGCTGCCAAAAGACTGCGCTGTAGCCGAACGGGGACTGATTACCGCATGAGAGAATTCGATATCGAGGAAGCAGGCCGGGTCTGCGATACTATCATCGACCGGGTATCCGAGGTCTTCGTCGGAAACAGGCTGCTGCTAAGGAAGCTGCTCGCGGCGGCGCTGGCCAACGGGCACGTCTTGTTTGAGGACTATCCCGGCTTGGGAAAGACTCTCCTGGCCAAGGTTTTCACCAGGGCGATCGGCAGCGAGACCAAACGGGTGCAGTTCACACCCGATCTCCTTCCCGCCGACATACTGGGCACCAACGTTTGGCGGCAAAACGAAGGGAATTTCCAGCTTGTCAGGGGTCCAGTATTCACCAACGTTCTCTTGGCTGATGAGATTAACCGGGCCCCTCCCAAGACTCAGGCGGCGCTTCTGGAGGCCATGGAAGAACGCCAGGTCACCATAGACGGACAGACCATGCCGCTCGCCCCACCCTTCCTGGTCATCGCCACCCAGAACCCAATAGAGCAAGAGGGAACTTACCCCTTGCCCGAGGCCCAAATGGACCGTTTTCTGTTCCGGCTGGCAACCGGATATCCCGCCAACCGGGAACAGGAAAACGACATCCTGACGCGGCGTATTAAGTGGCAGAAGGACGATCCTACCGCGGACCTGGAGCCAGCGGTGGACGTTGAAAGCTTCCTGGAGTTGCAGCGCAGTGTCGAGCTAAACATCTACGTAGACCAGGTGATGGTGGACTACATTACCCAGTTGGTGCGCTTGACTCGGGCACATCCCCGGATCGCCGTGGGTGTTAGTCCCAGGGGCGGTCTGGCCCTGCTAAAGGTATCGCGCAGCATGGCGCTCATCCACGGCAGGGACTTCGTGGTCCCGGACGACGTGAAGATGGTTGCCCCTGATGTCCTGGCGCACCGGATAATTCTCAATATCGAAGACACCCTTGAGGGTGTCAGACCAGAAGAAGTGATCGACGAGATAGTGGGTCAGGTCCCGGTCCCTACCGAGCTGGGGCGCAGAGCCACCGGCTGATGTTCTCCGCAGTTCCCACGCGGTGGCTCAGCCTGGCGTTCCTGTTCTTGGTCGCCGGCCTTGCTCTAGGCAACCTGGTCCTGTTGGCGGCAGCGGTCTTTCTATTGCTGTACGTGTTAATGGGAGCGGGCTTGTCGGCTCCTTCCAGCGTATCGATTCAGCGAACCATGCCCCGCGTGGTCTGTTGGGCAGGCGATGGGCTGGAAATACAGCGCCGTATCGATTCAGGCTCGGGAATCGGGCTGCTCTTCATCCACGACGAACTGCCGCCCGAGGTCGAAGTGGTCAGAGGCAACAACTTTCGCCTCGTCTGGAAATGGCCTGGAGAAAAGAGCCATGACCTATCCTACCGGATCGTTTGTCCAAAAAGGGGCGTGTTCCCACTGGCGGAGACGACGTGGGACTCGGAAGCGCCGTTGGGGTTGCCGCGTCTGAATCACGGGACGGCGGGGCCGGCGATCGAGGTCTCGGTCGTTCCCAGGATACAGGCAATCAGGAGGGTCAACGCGGTCAGGGGGAGGGCCCACGACCGAATTCCCATGGAAGACGTAGCGGTAACCGGGGCGTCCACCACGGACTTCACCGAGTTGCGGCCATACACCTTGGGAGACCCAATTCGGGCGATCAACTGGAAGGCCAGCGCGCGCAGTTCCGGCAGTTCTAACCCGCTCCTTGTAAACAGGTATGAACCCGAGGGGAGAAAAGCCGTCTGGATTTTCCTGGACGGCGCAGACTACATGGATGTGGGTCCCGTGCTTTCTTCCCTCATAGACCACGCTGTGGAAGCGGCTGGAAGCATCGCCCAATACTACCTTTCCAGGGGTTATACCCTCGGCGCCTACGTGTACAACAGTCCCGGAGATATCCTCACTCCGGAAATGGGCCAAAAGCAATTCCGCCGGTTGATCGATATGCTGACCAACATCAAACCAGGGCCGCCCACACTGGACCTTCTACAGGCCGTGGAATGGTGCAAGAGCTTCCTCTTTCGATTACAACCCGAGGTATTCACGATTACCAGGCTGGACGTGCACTACCCCGGACGAGCCGGGAGTGGCCCCTCCCTGGACGGGTTTAACGCGGGTATCAAGCGGCTGGTCTCGCTGCGCCCTCACTCCAGGCGGCTTAACCGGGTCCGCGTGGTACACCTGGAACCGCAGGGCTATCACCGGGCGGCAACCGAGCTGGAAATACAGGCCCAAGGCTTGATTCGGTGGGAGGTCCAACCCATTTACGCTTCCCTCCGCAGGGCTGGAGCTTCGGTGTTGCCCTGGGACCCAGGGCGTGAAAACTTCACCACTACCCTGATTCGGCACCTCAATACCCAACGGTGACCTGATGGGCCGGCTACTGGTTGTAGAGTCGCTGTTGCTCGCCTGCCTGTTGTTGCTAGCAGGTTATGTATTCTGGGAGACCCTTGGCCTGGTTCTGGGCCTCGACGGAGTGTGGCACAGCCTGATCGACGCGCGAGTATCTGACAGATCTGATCTCGCGTTGTTTGTCCTGGTGCTTTTCGTCGTTTGCTGCTTGCCAATCGCCATCTATTGGTTCCTGCAGTTCATCGGAATGACCAGAACGTCGTTTTGGAGTGTGACCCTGGCCGCTCTGGCGCCCCAGATTCCGGCGGTTTTGTCCTACAACCAATTGGACTGGCCTTCCTTTTGGGTGGACCCCCTGTTCACCACCGGTCTATCTCCAATCATAGTGGCGTCGCTCCTCTTAGTGTCCTTGGCGCTCCTGGTTTCACTCCATCGGATCGGCGAACTCAGAAGGTTGAAGGCAAGGTTGGCTGCTCTACGCCTGGATGGGTCCGAGCAGGAAGGGGCGATTGTCAACGAGCTGTTGGTGTTGGGAGGGCTGTCAAGTTCTGCTCTCATCTTAACCGCGGCGCTCTTGTCTCTAGGAATTGCGTTCGCCCAGATGAAAGACTTGCTCGTTCTTTCACCCTGGACTGTCCTCACCGTCGGCGGGGCTGCGATTCTTCTCCTCGCGAGCGTGCTGTCACTCTGGCTGCGCCAGACCAGTGAGGAGTGAGAACACCCTAACCAAACAAGCCGCGTGGCTGGACCGCCGTCAAACCACCGGGAACCGGGACCACTGGCCAGAAAAAGCCCCTCCCAGCAGGTGGGAGGGGCCGTGCAGTTCAGCGGATACTAGCAGCCTACTCTTCGTCGCCGTACTGGGCCTTCAGGGACTCCACCACCGCCGGGTCGGCCAGGGTTGTAGTGTCGCCCAGGGCCCGGCCCTCGGCTACGTCCCGCAGCAACCGGCGCATGATCTTGCCGCTCCGGGTCTTGGGAAGTTCCGCCGCGAAGTAAATGTCGTCGGGGCGGCAGATGGGACCGATCTTAGTCGCCACATGCTGCTTTAGCTCGGCGATCAGCGCGTCGGACGCGGTCACGTGTTCCTTGATAGTCACGAAGGCCACGATGGCCTGGCCTTTAATCTCGTCCGATCGCCCGATGCAAGCGGCTTCAGCCACGTTGGAGTTGTCCACAAGGGCGCTTTCGATCTCCATGGTGCTTACCCGGTGCGCCGCCACGTTGATCACATCGTCAACCCGGCCCAAAAGCCAGTAATAACCGTCCTCGTCGATCTTGGCCCCGTCGCCCGTGAAGTAGATGTCGGGGTATTTGGACCAGTACTGTTCGTGGTATCGCTCTGGGTCGCCGTATATGGTCCTGAGCATCGAAGGCCAGGGCCTCTTGATGACCAGGTAGCCGCCACCGCCCGGCCCAACCGAGTTTCCAGCCTCGTCCAGCACGTCCACCTCGATGCCGGGGAATGCGTGAGTAGCTGAACCGGGCTTCAGGGTCGTGATTCCCGGAATAGGCGTGATCAGGATGGAGCCAGTCTCAGTCTGCCACCAGGTGTCCACCACCGGACAGCGGCCGCCGCCGATGTTCTCCCAATACCATACCCACGCCTCGGGGTTGATCGGTTCGCCGACGCTACCGAGCAGGCGGAGGCTGGACATGTCGTGCTTCTTCGGAAGGTCCTCACCCCACCTCATGAAGGTGCGGATGGCAGTGGGGGCGGTGTAGAGGATGGTGCAGGCGTACTTCTCGACAATGGCCCAAAACCGGTCGCGGTCCGGGTAATCGGGAGAGCCTTCGTACATTACTGTGGTTGCGCCATTGGCCAACGGACCATAGACAATGTAGCTGTGTCCGGTGACCCAGCCGATATCGGCGGTGCACCAATACACATCGTCCTCTTTCATGTCGAATACCCACTTGGTGGTGGCATAGGTGCCGGTCAAGTAGCCGCCCGTGGTGTGGACGATTCCCTTGGGCTTGCCGGTGGTCCCACTGGTATAGAGCATGTACAGCATGTCTTCGCTGTCCATGACCTCCGGCTCGCAGGTCAATGGTTGGTCCTTGACCAGGTCGTGCCACCAAACGTCGCGGCCATCCACCATCATGTCGTCGCCGGTGCCGGTGCGGCGTACCACGACTACGTTTTCCACAGGTGTGTCGCCGGTGATCGAGTCGTCGGCGTTCTGCTTAAGGGGCACCACGTTCCCCCTCCGCCAACCGCCGTCCGCGGTGATCATGACCTTGGACTGAGAGTCGTTGATCCGGTCGCGCAAAGATTCCGCGCTAAACCCGCCAAACACGATGCTATGGGGAGCCCCGATGCGGGCACAGGCCAACATAGCAACGGGCAACTCCGGGACCATGGGAAGATATATCGTAACCCGGTCGCCCTTCTTCACTCCCAGACTCTTTAGTCCGTTAGCGAACTTGCCGACTTCCCGGTACAGGTCCTGGTAGGTATAGACCGCCCAGTCTCCCGGCTCGCCTTCCCAGATGATGGCCGCCTTGTTGCGCCGGGCAGTCTTCAGGTGACGATCGATGCAATTGTAGGAGACATTTAGCTTCCCTCCCAGGAACCACTTGGCGAAGGGAGGGTCCCAGTCGAGGACCTGGTCCCACTTCTGGAACCAATCAAGCTCCTCGGCCTGCCCGGCCCAAAAGGCCTCCGGGTCGCGGCGGGCCTCTTCGTAGATCGCGGGGTCGGGCATGTTGGCTTGTTGAACGAAGCCCTCAGGGGGCGGGAAAGACCGGTCCTCCTGCAGTAATGCTTCGATGCTTCCGGTGTTTTCTACCATGGTGATGCCTCCAAGATCCTATTGAAGCGGAATAAGCGCTTGCTGATCGCTATCGGGCGATCAAGGGTTCAATCGACCAAGGGATGTCCAGCAATTTGTAACACGGGCCACGGGTTGTTGTAAACGTGGGGCTCTTCCGCCGTGTTACTTCGCGAACGGTTCGTTAATCAAGACTAGCTGGGCGGAGCAAGCGTAGTCGCATCCGAAGGCCTCTCCGGACTGACGGGCGTGTTGGGTCAGGAAGTCGAAGGTTCCCAGGGCGGAGGTTCCCAGGTTCTCGAGGTATACCGCGTGTTCTCTCAGGGATGCCAACCCCGTCTCCCAAGTCGCTGAGACGTCCACGGCATGCGTCGGGGGATTGGAGCCGAACACGGCAGCGAAGCGGACTCCGTCCCAGGGAGCGTGGCCTTCAGTAAGAAGTTCAGGGGAAATCCAGCGATTGCCCGCGTCTCTGGCGGCGTCCAGAGCCGCCAGGCCAACCCAACGGTGATCTGCCATGTTGAGATGGCCCGTAGGAAACTGCAGGTGATAGTTAATAGTCAGCAATATCTCTGGCCTATGCCGCCGGATGGCCCGGCTTATGTCACGCCGCAACCCCGCGCTGTACTCGATCACGCCGTCGGGATAATCGAGGAATTCCACCGAATCCACTCCCACGACGCGGGCGCTGTTGATCTCCTCCTGGGACCGGAGCGGACCGGCCTCCCATGGCGGCATGCTATCGATTCCCGCCTCTCCCCGGCTGGCCAGCAAATAGACGATCCGCTTGCCCTGCGTCGTCCATCGGGCCACGGCGGCAGCGGCGCCGTATTCCAAATCGTCCGGGTGGGCGACGATGGCCAGCCCAGTCTGCCAGTCTTCGGGCACAGGCCTGAGAACGTTCGGCGGCTGGGGCATGAACACTCCTGTGACATGAAACTGATGGGGGCTTCGCGAGAGGGGTCCCGGGCTACCCGGTTGCGTGGACTGCTTACACGCGAATAGCGAATGCACGCGGAGTTAGGATCAGCCTCCGGGTTTCCTCAAGACATATATGATGAAGTTCGGGATGCGGTACTCGTCGTCAAACGTGGGGTTGGCGGCCAGTTGTTCATCCGAGGGCACCGGTTCCCGTATCCCTTCTAACACGAAGCCCGCATCCAGAAACGCGGAAACGTAGCTGGACAAGGTCCGGTGCATGTTGATAAACGGCCTGTCCCACCAGGTGAACTCCCGCGGGCCCTCAAGCGTGTAATCGTCTATCGCATAGAACAGCTTCCTGCCCCCCTGTGTGACCCAACCGGCGGGTTGGCACATCCGCATGGGATGAATGTTACACACCACAAACGCGCCTCCAGGTTTCAGAACGCGGAAGGCCGCCTGTATGGATTTCTCGTAGTCGAACAGATCGACCATGACAATGTAGGAGTCAGCAAGATCGAAAGTCTCGTCCTCCAGGTCCGCCAGGTCCTCGGCGTCCCCTACGAGGTAGGTCTCACGGCCTGTCCCCAGGGCACGCGCTCTAGTTACAAAGGCGTCGGTCAGATCGATGCCGGTAACTTCCGCATCAAGGGCTGTGAGGACTCGGCAGAACCGGCCGTCGCCGCAGCCGATGTCTATAATCCGACGTCCGGAAATTTCTCCCAGAGCGTCCAACACCCAGGAGTCGAGCATACCCGTGCGGATTGCCTGGTCCTCTCCGATCCAGTCTTCAACCGACTCCGCCCATTGCTTTTCCAAACGTCCCTTCAGGTCCATCGCTTTTCTGTCACTCACTCTCGCGCGCACAACAATTCGTGGAATTTTCCGTGCGGCGGGCCAATCCTGGGACCTGTGGCAAGTGGAACTAACGGCGGTCGCCACAGACCCAGCCCAGTATCAGATAGCCTGGGCTCGAAATCAAGGCGGGCTTAGAAACTATCTCAAAACCGAGTCAAGGCGATGCCTCCCCCTTTCGCAAAAGGGGGATTGAGGGGGATTTCTCTCCCTGCCGGTAGGTTAGTGGAGATTTGAGATAGTCTCTTAGTGGAGTCATCGCCATTCCCGAGGATGCCGGGGAACAAGTGATGCCTATTAGCTTGAGATCGCAGCAGCTAAACGGAACGTTGTGGCTGAAAAGAGGAGTGAGTGGCTCCCGAGGCAGGATTCGAACCTGCGACCTAGCGGTTAACAGCCGCCCGCTCTACCGCTGAGCTACTCGGGAACTTGATCTTCGGTTGCGCCTCTGGCGCGCCCTCAATTTTAGCATCAGCCGTTGGCACAAACAACCGCGCGCTGCCCTGGTGCCCTGGCGCTATGGATTCTCTTTATTGGTCCGATCCCTAGTCCATGCCACGGGCCGTGAATCCAGCCTTGACTGAGGGCCGTATATCCCTGTGTATGAAGGGTTTGGTGTTCGCGCCGTCTAAGACATAGCGCGCATTCTTCTTCCCTTCTTATAGTGGGCGCCTAACCCCCAGGCGCCCTGGACCGGGGGCTGCGCGGGTTTCGACTTTCGCAGCCCCTTCCACCAAGAACCCCGTCTTGGCCCGCGGTGGTTTGGCGTTCACCTGCGTGCCTGTAGTTCCAGCCGCGAAATCCAATCCTGTTCCTGACGGGCGATCTTTATCAAACCATACTTGAGCCATTATTCATAGCTTTAGTAGTAATTATACATAAAGAATTATTGACTATACGAGTCATCATAGCTATAATGCGTTGTAAGCGCATAGGAGCCGTTAGCTATGAGTAATTACTACCACCTATTGGAAATCCCTAGGACCGCGTCCCAGAACGACGTCCGTAAGTCCTACCGGCGCCTTGCCCGTCAGTATCACCCCGACGTCAATAAGGGTGACAAGTCATCGGAAGAGAAATTCAAAGAAATCAACGAGGCCTACGGCGTCCTGTCCGATGCCGACAAGCGCCGCAAATACGACCGATATGGGGATAATTGGGAACATGCCGACCAAATCGAAGAAAATGCCGCCCGCCGCACACAGAATAATACCTTCCACTGGTCCAACGACATGCGTTCCCAGCCGGATGTCGAATTCGATACCGACGAAGGCGGCATCTTCGACGGGCTCTTCCGCAACTTGCGGAACCACTCCCGTCAGGCGCCACCCACCGAGTACTCGGCCGAAATAACCCTAGAGGAAGCCTACCGGGGCGCGACCAGGTTAGTCGACCTGGCCGATGGGCGCAGGCTGGAGGTGAAGATCCCCGCAGGAGTCGACAACGGCTCGAGAATCCGGATTTCCCCTGATGGGAGGTCTTCCCGCGACCTGTATCTCGTAGTGTCGGTAAAGGAGCATCCCCGAATTCAGCGTCAGGGAAGGGACCTTTATACAGAAGTGGAAACCGACCTTGAAGACGCTATTCTCGGCAACGATCTCACCGTTCCCACATTGACCGGGCGGCTTGCGTTGACCATCCCGGCCGAGACCCAAAATGGCCGCAGGTTCCGGTTGGCAGGCCAGGGTTTGCCGTCACTGAACAACCCCGAATCGAAGGGCGACCTGTTCGTCACGATCAAGGTGAAGCTGCCCACCGGGCTGAGCGACGAAGAGCAAGTATTATTCCGCCGCTTGCGGGACCTCCGGTCCCAGAATGGAGACTGATTATGACCAGGCTCGACCAGATCAGAGAAGAACCCTGCTTTGTGATTAGCGTCGCGGCCCGCATGGTTGGGTTGCACGCTCAGACACTCCGGTACTACGAACGGGTCGGCCTCATCTGGCCCTCCCGCACCGTGGGGAGGCAAAGGCTCTATTCCGTGGCCGACATCGAACGCCTAAACCGGATCAAGACTCTCACCGAGGACATGGGCGTCAACCTGGCGGGGGCGGAAGTGGCTATGAAACTAATGGCGCGCATCGAAGAATTGGAATCGGAGGTCCGGGAGCTCACCCGGGACATCAATGGACTCCGGTCCCGGACTCCACAGGCGGTGGGCCGCCGCAGCGCAAGCCTTTAGTGACAGGAGGTGTCACGATGGTATTGAGACCAGAACAATTCACCGAACAAGCACGTGAAGTATTAGGCAACTCTCAGGAGTTGGTCCGGAATTACCGCCACAGCCAATGGGACGTGGAGCATATCTTGCTTTCGCTTCTCGATCTGGATAACGGTCTGCCCGCAAGCATATTGGCCGATCTCGATATTCAGGCCGAAGCCGTAAAAGCCCGGCTCCGCCGTTCCTTGGAGGCGGCTCCCAAGCTGTCCAACCAGAGCAACCAAATTTACCCGACGCCGCGAGCATTGGCTCTGCTAGAGAACGCCAAGGCCGAATCCGACCGCCTGGGTGACGAGTTCATAGGGACCGAGCACCTCCTGATTGCCGCCGTCAAGGACACCCAGGGAGATTCGGCGGTGATCATTGAAGAATTCGGGCTCGGGGAAGAACGGGTCTACGAGGCGTTGAAGAGCATCCGGGGTAGCCGGCGTGTGGACGACCCCAGGGCCGAGAGCCACTACCGTTCCCTGGAGAAGTACACCATCGACCTGACCAAACTCGCCAGTGAAGGCAAACTCGACCCGGTGGTTGGCCGGGATTATGAGATACGCCGCGTGATGCAGACTCTAACCCGGCGGCGCAAGAACAACCCGGCAATTATCGGAGAGGCCGGGGTAGGCAAGACGGCCATAGCAGAGGGCCTAGCAGCCAGGATCGTCAGCGGCGATGTCCCTGAATCCCTGGCGGGCCGGCGCGTCCTGGCATTGGACATGGGCTCATTGGTGGCGGGCTCCAAGTTCCGCGGCGAATTCGAGGAGCGCTTGAAGTCGGTGATGGACGAAATCAAGGAGGCCCAGGGGGAGATAATCCTCTTCCTGGACGAGATACATACCATGGTCGGGGCCGGGGCAGCCGAGGGCGGCATCGACGCCAGCAACATGCTCAAGCCGGCACTGGCCAGGGGCGAACTGCAGTGCATCGGGGCCACCACAATCGACGAGTACCGCCGCTATATCGAGAAGGACTCGGCGTTGGAACGGCGCTTCCAGCCCATATACCTCGAAGAACCCTCGGTGGAAGAGACTCTGGAGATCCTACGGGTCCTCCGCCCCCGTTACGAAGCGCATCACAAGGTAACAATAGACGACTCGGCCTTGAGCGCCGCGGCAAAGCTCAGCGACCGTTACATCGTCGACCGCCACCTGCCCGACAAAGCAGTGGACTTCATCGACGAGGCGGCCAGCAAGCTGCGCATAGATTCGGAGAGCCTGCCCTCAGACCTCAAGGAAACCGAAGACCGAATCCACAGGTTGGCCGACCAGGAGGAATCAGCTTCCCAACGCTCGGAATACGAGCGAGCGGCCCAGTTGCGCACCGAGAGGCTGCGGCTGGAGGAGGAGTTCCGGCAGAGAAAACAAGAAATTCTGGGCGGCCGGGTCCTGGACATGGTAGTAGACGAGTATGACATCGCTGAACTCCTGTCTAAGTGGACCGGAATCCCAGCAGGGAGGATGCTGGAGGGTGAGGGTCAACGCCTGGTCAACATGGAAGAAGGTTTGCACCAGCGGCTCATCGGCCAGGAAGACGCTGTGAGCGCGGTGTCGGAAGCTATCCGCCGCTCCAGGTCTGGCCTCAGCGACCCTAGGCGCCCTATTGGAAGTTTCATCTTCCTCGGGCCAACCGGCGTCGGTAAGACCGAGCTGGCGAAGGCCCTCGCGGAATACCTGTTCGACGACGAAAGCAACATGGTGCGCGTCGACATGTCCGAGTACATGGAGAAGCACACGGTCTCACGGTTGATCGGCGCCCCTCCCGGCTACGTCGGATACGATGAGGCGGGGCAATTGACCGAGGCAGTGCGCCGGCGGCCCTATCGGGTGGTCCTGTTTGACGAGATAGAGAAGGCCCACCCCGACGTTCTGAACATTCTCCTTCAGATACTCGAGGACGGGAGGCTCACCGACGGACACGGCCGCACCGTTGATTTCCGCAACACGGTTATTATAATGACCAGTAACCTCGGGACCGAAGGGCTCCGGCGTCGATCGTTCGGTTTCCGCGCGGATTCCGAAACTAAAAGATCGAACGAACAAGAGTTGCGAGACTCGGTCCATGACGCCCTGAAGAGGTCGCTCCGCCCTGAGTTCTTGAACCGGATAGATGAGACCATCGTATTCCAGCCTTTGACACAGGAGCAGATCATCCAGATGGTGGGGCTCATGGTCCAGGACGTCCAGGGGCGGTTGAAAGGCAAAGGCATCACCTTCGACCTGACACCCGATGCCTCCCGTTGGCTGGCGGCGGAAGGCTTTGATCCCGAGTACGGAGCGCGTCCGTTACGCCGTGCGGTCCAGCGCCACTTGGAGAACGCACTGTCTAAGCGAATTCTGACCGGTGAACTTAGGGAAGGGGACCACGTGGTGGTAGACGCCGATAGCGAGGGACTGGTATTGGCCGTCCCAGAGCCCGCGGCCCAAACGGCCTAGACCAGGATGGACCCTGGCCTGCCCAACAGATACCCGGGATAAATATTTTGGAACACAAGACCGTCAATCTGGACGGCGTAAATGTCCATTACGTGGAAGCTGGGGAAGGGCCTCACCTGGTCCTGGTCCACGGGCTGGGAGCGTCCCACGTTACGTGGTACGAGAATATTCAGCCACTGGCCGACGCCGGCTTCCATGTCCTCGCTCCCGACCTGCCCGGGCACGGGGACTCGGACAAACCCAAGTCTATCAACTACGACCCGCCGGCTGGCGCTAACCTCCTTGATAGCTTCCTAAAGGCGATAGACGTGCGGCGGGCGGCCCTGGTGGGCAACTCCGCTGGAGGCTTGGTGTCGGCCCTATACGCCCTGGACCATCCGCACCGGGTAGACCGGCTGATCCTGGTCGCTGCCGGGGGACTGGGCCGCGAAATGACCTGGTTCCTGCGGTTATGCTCCCTACCCGTACTCGGCGAAATCGTATACCAGCCCTGGCTCCAGAGTATGGGGCAACTCAACCGGAAGATGCTGTTTCACCGTCCCCCCGACTCCGCTGACGAGGTCTTTTCGGAGTTGGACCGGGTGCGATCGCTGCCCGGCTCCCGGCAGGCGACCCTGCGCTCGATTCGTTCCAGCATCAATTACTGGGGACTGCGGGAGCAGCGTTTCATCCTTGACCGTCTCTCTCAACTAACGATGCCGGTCCTGACCGTCTGGGGCGAAAACGATCTGATCCTGCCCGTTGAGCACGCATCTTCGGTCCGGGACGCTCTGCCCTCCAGCCTGGTCAAGATCATTCCCGAGTGCGGCCACTGGCCCCACATGGAAAAGGCGGACGAGTTCAACCAGTTGCTTACCCTGTTCATGGAAGGGTCGCTGGACCAAGAACCTCATTCCGTCAATTAATGAGACTCGTTGGCCAAGTATCCTGCCAGCTCAGCCGGATAGATTGGCGGCGCCCCGACCACCGGCTCCGGCTCGCACTCCTCTTCGCCGCTTTGGTCATGGCTGGAGCGGCGTACCTGCTCCGAAACCAAATCTCCCTCGTTCAAGCAGGCTATGGCGGGATAGCAATCGCCGCGTTGATCGCCAGCGCCGGGTTCGTCCTGCCAGTGCCGGCACAGTTAGCAGTCTGCGCCGGAGGCGTCTGGCTCAACCCAATTGTCGTGGGCGTGGTCGCCGGGGCCGCGGAAGCCGTGGGCGAACTCACGGGCTACTTCCTGGGTTACGCGGGACAGGGGGCGGTCAATCGAAGCCGTTGGTATCAGCGGGTAGAGCCCTGGATGCAAAAGCGGGGATGGCTACTGTTGCTCCTGGTATCCCTGGTCCCCAACCCAGTCTTCGATGTTGTTGGTCTGGCTGCCGGGGCAGTCCGGTATCCCGTCTGGAGGTTTCTAGCGGTGGTGCTGGTGGGCAAGACTCTGAAGTTTCTCACCGTGGCCCACGTGTGTGCCTATAGTATGGACTGGGCAATAGACCTGCTGATATAGCAGGGCAATCGCACTTGGCCTGCAATAGCTCCGTCATTCCCGCCACCTCCGGTCATTCCCTCCGCCATTTTAATGTCCTATAGAGTCCCATAAGGTCTCAACAGCCAGTGATTCCTATCTGATATTTGAGACTAAGGCCTTGCGCTCGTCCAGTAAAGTCCTCTAAAATACCGCCACGTCCCGCTCATCTTGTGGGAATATATGTGGGAATAGGAGGGGACGCATGAGCAACCTCACCGCACTCTCGGCGAAGTCCCTCAGCAAACGTGGCAGGCATGGCGACGGCGACGGTCTGTACCTGTACATCTCACGCTCAGGCGCCAAGTCCTGGGTGCAACGTATCGTAGTTGACGGACGGCGCCGGGACATAGGTTTGGGGCCGTATCCGGCCATCAGCCTTGGCAACGCCCGGTCCATCGCCCACGATAACCGCACCGCCGTTGCCGAGGGCCGGGACCCGGTCCTGGAGAAGCGGGAGGCTCGGGATACCACCCGCAGACCCGCTCCGTCCATTCCCACATTTGCCGAAGCCGCTTCCCACGTGATCGAGCTCCGCCGGCCCACCTGGAGCAACGCCAAGCACGCGGCCCAGTGGACGAACACCCTGGCTACCTACGCCTATCCCGTGATCGGCACCAAGCACGTGGAAGAGGTCAACAGCGGCGATGTCCTGGCCGTCCTGACACCGATATGGACCAGCAAGTCCGAGACCGCGGGCCGAGTCCGCCAGCGCATGGAGACCGTCTTCGACTGGGCCATCGCCCAGGGCTGGAGGCTGGACAATCCCGCCGGCAGGTCCATCCTCAAGGTCCTCCCCAAGCTGCCCAAGGTGAAGAACCACCACCCGGCCCTGCCCTACGCGGAGGTGCCAGCGGCCTTGGAGCAGGTCCGGGAGTCCACCGCCCAACCGGTGACGAAGCTCTCCTTCGAGTTCCTGGTGCTGACCGCCGCCAGGTCCAGCGAGGTCCGGTTGGCGGAGTGGTGCGAGATCGACTGGCAGTCCAGGACCTGGACCGTTCCGGCGTCGCGGATGAAAGCGCGGAGGGAGCACCGGGTGCCACTGGTAGGTGGCGCTCTGGAAGTTCTGTCCGAGGCACGGGACCTGGATGGGGAGGCCAGCGGGCTGGTGTTTCCTGGCCGCTCAGGGAAGCCGCTGTCCAACATGGTCTACGTCACGCTGCTCCGGCGTCTCGGAATACCCGCGGTGGCCCACGGGTTCCGCAGCAGCTTCAAGGACTGGTGCATCGAATGCACAGACACTCCTTGGGTGGTGGGAGAGGCCGCGTTGGCCCACAACCTGGGAAATTCGACGGAAACAGCTTACGCCAGGAGCGACCTTTTTGAGAGGCGCCGTGGGTTGATGGCAGAGTGGGCTGATTTTCTGACTTCCAATGCACATGGAAGCGTCTCGAACAAGGCGTGAGCGAGCCCTGCGATGTGAGCGTTGGTGCTCGCTTGAGGAAGCCAACCACACACCTGTGGAATTGGCACAGCCGTCACGGTGGGAGAGTCAGAGACGTCCACTGGCCATGACGCAATTACCCGGGCTGGGAGGATCGTTGAGCAATAGCGGGTGGACCAATTCAGGTCTGCTATTAGCGTAGTCCTGGTGTGGTCAGAGTCGCTGATAACGCCGTGGCTGGTGGTCTTGAAACCGCGCCACGGGAGCCTTGCGGTGCTCCTTACGAACCTCTCATAGCCGGATTCGCAACTGGTGATAGCAAGGAACACCGGGCAGTCAATCGACGACCTTCTGTGCACATTTGTGAAATGTTGGCTTCTCAAGACCTTCCGGAAGGACACCCACTGGCTTCTATCCTGATAAGACCGAGGTCTATGGTTCGAGTCCATCCAGGCCCACCTAGCTGGACAAAATCAAGAACCTTTTTGTTGAGGTTCAAGCTAGTGGTCTAATTGACCATTAGCCCGGCGCCATCCGAAGGATGAAGTTAGTGGACCCCTGCTGACACAGCGGGGGCTTCTGCTTTGAGAGGCTCGGTACCCGCGCGGCCTTTCAAGAGGCTGCCTGCGCTGGCAACATTCCGCCTGACAGCCACTATCGTCCGCTCCAAACGCCAATGACGGACTGTCCGACCAATCCCACCAATTGTAACAGTCAAGGGACGCATGGAGTTGGACTTCAGCCGTCCTGGCAAGCCGACTGACAATGCATTAATCTAGGCTTTCAACGGGCGGTTCCGTCAGGAATGTTTGAACGAGAACTGGTTCCTGTCCTTGGCCGGTGCCGAGGAGAAGGTGGAGTCCTGGCGAATACATTACAATGGCGAAAGGCCCCACGGTGCGTTGGGGAACCTGTCCCCCAGGGAATTCGCCGTACTGGCGGAAATAGGAGATTGACCCGCAAAACTCTCACTATTACTGGCACAGGAAATGGGGCAAGACCAATGACCCTCGAGACTCGCCCTAAGCTTGGAACAGAAGATGGGGCAAGACTAGGGGATGAGCGATTCCCCTTATGGTGGCTCGATGACCGTCGCCCATTTGATGATTCCTGGGGAGCAAGCTCCAGTACTGGCGGTTCCGACGGATAGTTTTACGAATCCCAGGTCATATCTCATACGGAAATCGTCGAAAGTTACCGTGGGAGAGGAGCAGACGGAGACCAGGACGAAACAAGAGAGGTCAGCAGCTCTTCGAGTTGCCCTGAGCGAATTTGACCTGAGCCGAAATACGACGGGGCCCGGAGAGATGGGAGCCCCATCCACGGCTTAACCGCCGTGCTCAAGTGAGCGTCATTTCGGTAGTATAATAGGAAGCCATTACTCTTGCCTGATAGAGCATTTATCCCCTTGTCGGCCGCAGGTAACAAGGCGTGCCGAGAGGTACTGGTCGATTATGACACTTAGCAACCAGAGATTAGCTGTTGGATCCCTCGTCTTATGGTCGGGAGCGAAAACCTATGGCGTGGTCACGAGCCTTGCAGACAGAATGATCAATGTCCGATGGGACTCGTCCGGTCCGCCCACCCAGTTCTCGATTACCGATCCGCCATTGTCGCGGGTCGACCTGACCGGGCAACGTGTTCGCTTAATTTCGACGGGCGAAAATGCGGCTGTATTGGATTCCACCCCGTCAGATACGCCAGCTTGGAGATGCTTTGTAGCAACTGCGGGCGGAAAAACTGTCAACGTTCCGGAAGCAGATCTGAGACCTTTGGCAGTTACCGACCCAATTGGACGATTTAAGGCTAACCTAATCGGCTCCCTTCAACAGTACCGGCTTCAGGAAGTAACGAGATGGTATCGGATCTTGCATCTCTATGATGAGCTCGTGTCACTGGGACAGATTGGGGTGGATATAAAGCCTCACCAGGTTTCCGTTGTTCACAAGGTCGTCTCCAACTACCCGCACCGGTTCTTGTTATGTGACGAAGTAGGTTTGGGCAAGACAATTGAAGCTGGGATGGTGTTGAAGGAGCTCCGGGCCAGAGGAGGTGCCCAGCGGGTATTGGCCATTGTGCCTCCTAACTTAGTCGGACAATGGCACTTCGAGATGAAGACTAAATTCAATGAGAGTTTCTCGGTACTCAACACCGACACTGTTCGGTTTCTGCAAACCCAGGGTCAAGTCGAAAACCCATTTACTTTTTCAGACAGCGTATTGTGCTCCTCATCGTGGGTCGCCAACCCTACGTGGGCAGAATTGTGCTCTAGGGTCAATTGGGACCTAGTTATTTTAGATGAGGCTCACCATGCTAGAAGTCACCGTTCTGGCAACCGAGTAAATACTACACGCCTCTACCGCCTAGTCAGCAAGCTGGCAGAGCCGGAGCGCTTCGCCCAGCGCGGTATGCTATTTCTTACCGCAACTCCTATGCAGTTGGACACCCACGAACTCTATTCTCTTGTTGAACTCCTCGACCCCGCTCTCTTTCCATCAGAAGACCATTTTGAACGACACCGTCGAGCCGTGCCCGGACTCTCTCGCCTTGTCGAACGGTTAAGTAGCCATGGGTTTCCGTTACCTGACGAAGAACCCGGTGAAACCATCCAACAGGTCGCCGAATGGCTCGGGTTGGATGTAAGCGTGGCCGGCCAGCGTCTCGCTTCAGGGACAGAAGAACGAGAGTTGCTCACAGCGGAACTGGCCGATCGCCATCTTTTGAGCGAAGTATTGATCAGAAATCGAAAGGCGGAAGTGGGCGGCTTTATGCCCCGGATAGCAAGTCGATGGAAGGTTGAGTTAACACCCGAGGAGAGTGCAGCCCTCGAAGCTGTTGAAGATTACGTCCAGTACGGATTCCAACTCGCCGAAGGGACTAACGACGCTCCTACTGGATTTGTAATGGTGACTTTTCAGAAACTCATGGCATCCAGTATTGCAGCAATCCGGAAGTCGCTAGGCAGACGTCTGGAGAGGATACTAGCCAAAAATCCTCAAGCCTCCGTGAGTGGATATGAGCTAGAGGAGCGGTTATTGAACGATGAAGAGGCAAGCGACATTGTAGGAGGTATCGGTTCCGCGCGTGACTTGGTTGACGCGGAACTATCGCTGCTTGAAAGGGCCATAGAATCACTCGACCTAGTAAAAAGCGACTCCAAGGCGGACGTGTTAGAAAAACAGCTTTCGATACTGTTCAACGAATCTCCAAGCGAAAAGGTGCTCATTTTTACACAGTTTAGGGAAACCCAGCAACACCTTGGAGATGCTCTCACCGAGAGAGGCTGGGGCGTAAATCTCTTTCATGGTCAAATGAAACCCGTGGAGAAGGACCGTGCGGTGGAGCGGTTTAGGAACGAAGTTGGTCCCCAAATTCTCATTTGCACCGAGGCAGGTGGGGAGGGAAGAAATTTCCAGTTTTGTCATGTCCTCGTTAATTACGACCTTCCATGGAATCCAATGAAGGTTGAGCAGCGAATTGGGAGGGTGGATCGAATCGGTCAGGATCAAGCAGTGAGCATTTTTAACTTGTGGGTGAAGGACACCGTCGAGGAGAGAGTCCTTGATGTGTTAGAGAAGCGAATCCGAGTATTCGAGGAAACTGTAGGCGGCCTTGACCCCATATTGGGAGACACTGAAAACGACATCGTCAAGATCATGAAAATCGCCGGGGAGAGACGAGTGGAGGCGCTCGAGGAATTTGGAAAACAATTAGAGGAGCAAGTCCGACACGCAAGGGACGCAGAGGCAAAATTAGGCGACTTCATTATGGATACGAAATCATATCGAAGAGAACTCGCGGAGCGTATCGCTGGGCAGCCTTCACCAATAAAGAACTACGACCTTGATACCTTTATTGGCAAATTGCTTTCGGATGCACGGACATATATACGGCGAACCGGTCCCATTTATGAGCTGACCTTCCAAGGCGAAATACTAGACGTCCATAAGGAGCTGTTCGTCGGAGGAACCAAACGCAAGGCGGTATTTCGCGCAGATCGCCGCGCCGATTCTGAAGATGTGGAGTTCATGGCGTTTGGCCATCCAATAGTAGATGGAATGGTAGCGCAGGTGCTTGCGGAGGAATACGAAGGTGTAACAGGGACGCGCCGCGTCCCCGCAAGTGATGACCTTGCTCCGTGCACCGGATGGCTCTTCACTTACCAGTTCAATGTGCCAGGTGTACGTACGACGGAGTACCTTGAACCGGTGTTCGTGAGCGACGATGGGATAGTCGACCTGAACATTGGGCACAGACTAGTGAAGCATGCTTTCCACTTCGACGATGACGAAAGGGAGATAGATACCGCGGCGATACCTGACAATCTTGATGATCTAGAACCACTGGCAAACCGGATTGCCGACGAAAAGAGGGAAGAACTTCAAGGGAACGCCGAAGACCAGGCTGCCTCAAGGGTCGGAAGGGAGGTCTCAAGATTAGATGAGTGGTTCGACTACAGAGAGCGGGTTGCCAGGGACAAAGTAGAATCTACCCGGGCAATTTTGGAAAGCATCCGTGAAAGTGGCGACGAATCACAGCGACAAATTCTGCCCGCCTGGGAGGCCAACCTTAGACGGGACGAAGAGTTACTCGAAAATCTGGCCCCCGAGCGCAGCCGTCGGATGGCAGACGTACAAAAACACCGCTACCCGCAAGTAGCTTGGGCCTTGAAGTCGCTCGGGCGTATCGAGGTCGTCGATGCCGCGCCTATTGATGGACCAGATGAGGGTTTGGAACTCCGTGAGGAGTTTTCCGCAGAATTGCAGGCATCATTGGAAGCCATCGAACAAGGTGTCGCAACTCACTCTGTCGAAAAGGTGGCCCAGAGGCTGGGTCTGTCTTGGTAACATACCGGGTCGAGTTCGAGGATACAGCAGAAAAAGACCTCGCTCGATTGGACAATACAGTGGCCCAACAGGTCCTCGATAAGCTGGGTTGGTTGTCTGACAACGCCGGTGCGGTGCGGCACAAGGTGCTGAAACACCAATGGACAGGCGTTTTCACTTTACATGTTGGCAATTATCGGGCTCTATATAACCTTTGCCGCGAAGAACGCCTAATTGTGATCCTTTTCGTCAAGCATCGAAGAGAAGTTTACGATACGGGCTAGCCTTTTGATTTCCGGTAACCAGCGACCGGTTGTTTCATTGGGGTAGACACCAGGAAGTTGCGCCACACGTAGTCCACCTAACTGGACAAAATCAAGAACCTTCATGTTGCGGTTTACTCTTCAGGTATAACTTAACTGTGTTCTTTAGGCCGTAAGCTTTCGGCTAAAGGGCGTCGGGGCGCCAAGAATCGCGCGGTACGGGGCCACGACCTCTCAGGTCGTGGCCTTAGTTAGTGTCCATTCCGTACGCGGACCAGCCAACTCCAGTCAAGCGGCAAGGTAAGAAACTGGCTTCCTCTCGGCAAGAGCCCTTTTCCCCTCAGACAGCCTAGGGAAACTCTGAACAAGGTTGGCGGGGGCTTTTCTGGTGATTATTGGGGGAGTTTCCTGGAAATACTCCGGCTTCCGGGGCCGTTTTCCCGAATGTTCCGCACTCCCATTTCGTTTCAGCGGGGGCGTTGCGGGCTTTGACCGGCCCTGCCGCTGGCCCCCGGCCGGATTTGGGCCCACTGTGCCCACGTCACCCGGTCAGTTGGCCTTCCGCCGCCAGCAGGTTGCCCAAGCCAAAAAGCAGCGCCAGACGCTCCGTGTTCTTCGCCAGTCCCCGGTAACGCACCTTGGCGTAGCCGAACACCCGCTTCACTTTCAGGAACGGGTGCTCCACCTTGGCCCGCACCGATGCCTTGCGCCTCTCCGCCAACGCTTCTGCACTCTCAGGGTCAAGTTTCCGTCGTTTCCCCGGACGCATCGCCACCTGCCATTCCACCTCACGCCCCAAGTTCTCATCCCTCTTGTGGACTCCTTGGTACCCAGCGTCGCACCACACCTGCGTCTCCCCGCCGTGCAGCAGACCGTGCGCCTCCGTCACGTCGTGCGCATTGGCCGCAGTGGTGCTCAGGCTGTGCACTATCCCGGTTTCGGAATCCACGCCGATGTGCGCCTTCATCCCGAAATGCCACTGATTCCCCTTCTTCGTCTGATGCATCTCCGGGTCCCGCTCCCCAGCCCGATTCTTGGTCGAGGACGGAGCCTCGATGATGCTGGCGTCCACAATGGTTCCCTCCCGCAGCCGCAGTCCCTGCGACTCCAGATGGGCGTTGATCTCCTCCAACAGTCTCTTGCCCAGTTGGTGCCGCTCCAGGAGATGGCGGAAGTTTAGGATGGTGGTCTCGTCCGGCAGCGCCTCCGCCAGGCTCAGGCCCACGAACCGCCTGACCGATTCGGCCTCGTAGAGCAAATCCTCCATGCCGGGGTCGCTCAAGTTGTAGAACAGCTGCACGCAGTGAATCCGCAGCATCACCGGCAGCGGATAGGGCCGGCGACCCTTGCCCGGCTTGGCATAAACCGGCCGGATACGCTGCTCCAGCCTCTGCCAAGGAATTAGGCCGTCCATGCGTTGCAGGAACAGCTCGCGGCGGGTCTTGCGTTTCTTGCCTTGGTATTCCAGGTCGGCAAAAGTCGGCTGGTCCATCAATTCTCACTCCGTCCGGCACCGGCTGGTCCAGCAATACTATGCCACAAGCAGACGGGCTTGTTCAGAGTTTCCCTAGGTTGTCGTTGGTCTCGCGGAGCAATACATGGGACCTTCCGTCAGTAGGATACTCTAGTTTTCGGCATTAAGGTCCGATAATGATCAAGGCGTCTGGAGCCACCAATTCCACTGCACCTCAACACTCACGAGAAGCCCGGCATATAATCAAACATGTGGCGCAAAGGTCTGCGCTTTGCCAACTACGAAAATGAGAGAAAGGCCATGCCCGCTCCACTAAACAAAGAGCATGAAACTGTTACATGCCGGGGAGTGATCTGCAAACTACTTCCGAGCGTGTTCTATCACCTCGCTGATCCGAACAGCAGTCTCCTTTGGAATGCGCGGCTATCTGAAGGCTTGGTGCCCTCTGTTTCCCTCACCGCAACCGCTGAAGGACTTGAGAACGTTACCACGTTGTACCATGTTGGGAGTGCGCAGGACCCCAAAGAACTAGTCTGGGAAGAAATCCGGCAGGTAGAATTCCCATGTCGGCCTTCAAGGCGGAAAGCCCTCTTCCTGTTCGACGAGTTAAATGCGGCTCGCTTGGCGCAAGAGGTGTGGTTTCCGAACGAAACGCGGTATCTTCTGGAATCGCGTGTTGTTTTGCCTTCGCTAGTTCACACAGCAGACACTAGGTGGCTAGATACTTACGAACATCAATGGGAATCTGCGGCCCGGAATTACTGGTCCGGGGTAATGACCGACAACCCCTTCGCGGAAGTGGTAGTGCACGGAATGGCGTACTTCCCCGGTTGGAGAGAACCGCCCTTTGGGATTCTAGGTGGGATCGAGGTCAACCCCAGTGAACGGAACGAATGAGGTTTTCCGGGGCGACACGTGGTTATGATACATGTAAGCCTGTGGCGATCGATTGGACTGTTTCCTTAGCGACCTCCCTTTCAATCCGCGCAATAAGCACACTCCCAGCAGGGGACCGCTTCAAATACTCCAGGGTGTTTTCGTAGGGTTTCTCGCAAATGTTCCAGGCAATTGCCGTTTCTACGGCCTCTTGATCTTCCGGTGCTAATGAACAATAGTCATCAGGCGAGGCATAAACGTTGATATAACCGGACAGACATTCGAGGTCCTGTTTCTTCCGTAACGTCGGAGTTTCACAGGTGAAATCACGCACAAGATTTGAGGCCGATGTCTCCAAGCTTTGGTCGGAACTGGCTGGGTAGGAAACTATGAACCAAGTTGTATCCTGGTCTGGATACACGTTGCAGGAAGCGAAAGTGTGTTGCTGCTCCTGCCTCCTCCCTCTGCTGGCCAAGTGTCTAATTGGCAAGTACTCGGATGCAGCATAGGGAATTGTCGGGGCAAATGGGGCGATGTGATGGACCAGAGGCCCCCGAGCTACCTCCGTTAATCGCCGGTCGAATAACGATTTGTGACGGTAAAGGGGTGTCATTACACGTGCCGTCCCATCTAGATTCTCCCTCAGAGAGTCTACGCCAAATCTGTTTCCGGACCTGACCATCTTACGCAGTTGCTCAGCATTCACTGATTCAGTGCCACGAAACTGGCTTATCCGATACAACAGGGTCCGGTACGCCAACAAGGACAATCGATTTGCCAAGTCCCTGTATTCATTCGGGCAATTCCTTTCGTCTATCCGAACGTAAGAATCCCATCTCGGAATGCGCAGTTCGTCGATGGGCCTGAACGTAAATCCGTCGTGGTCGCCACATGCAAAATGAGCAATGCTGGCCTAGGAAATGGGAATGGGTACAGGCTCCAAACGCCTGATATTCCAGACCCATTCACTCCCGGGATAACCAGCCGAACCCTTAGCGAGATTTACCAATCGAGAAGCCGTGGGGAAAAACCGGAGGACATTTCTCGTACCATCCTGCTCCTCGCGAGAGATTAGGCTGAGAACGCCATTTTCCTGGATGGAATGGTTATCAGCATAAGCGGCTTCTGAACATTCGACCGGCGTATGTCCCAATGTCCCACTCAATCTCAGTTCCAAAGCGCATGCGATAAGGCACTTCGGAACAACCTCGTCCGCGAGACCAGTTGTGGCCAAGCGAATAGTATCCATCGCTTCCTGGACTTGAGAGGGCGATATGAAGTCGATATTCCACTCCTCAACTAGCCGAGCCATAATTTGTGACGGTAAAACGGTCCTTCTTGGCATACTATTACCTTCGTTAGCCGAAATCCACAAGACCGAAGACGACCCAATCGGCGCCGGTAAGGCGACAACAATCGTAGTAAAGGGTTGGCGTGAATCTCCAGCCCACGACTGAGGGCAGCATGGCCCGTAGGGTGGTTGAGTGCGCTCCACCAACTTAACTGAAATCACGAACTTTCACACTGAGGATCAGGCTTAACCTCCGACTTGAGGGTTGTTAACTCCTTCCGCGTCCTAACACCCCGGCCCACCTACAGTAACGCGTGAGGAGCACCTTGTTCTGGACGAGGTACCCAGCATCGCGGGGGTGCGGCAGTAGACGCCAGTTAGTTCTCCGGGTTTATAGCAAACAGAAACTCAGGAAGAGATTCCCACCAGTCGAGAGTGACCGTGTTCACACCCATTGAGCGCAGGTAGGCTTCTTTGATAATATCTCTCCGTGCCTGAACCAAGTAGCGAACAGGCATGTCATCGTTCGTCGCTAGGCGCGCCTCATCGTGGATCAATGTGAAGTTCGGGTCCGAGAGGCTGAATCCCACGAACAAGAAAGTGCAAGACCTTAACTCTTGGCCCAGGTGAGTAAGCATCTCGGTACGCTCTCTCCTGGCCTTAGCAAAGTCCATGCGGCACAGAATGGTCGTTTCCGGACGGTCTATCGAGCCATTAAGCTTCACCAAGTGGATGAGGCCAGGTTCTTGTCGATGTGCGTTGAACTCAGATGGCGTGCTGCTTACGCGCACGTTACGACCGACCTTTTGGAATGCGAGCTCAATGAGTTCATCAAAGTTGGTCGTAAAAATCGTGCTAACGGGAAGTCTTGTAAGCTCGTGATGGGACCTAGTTAGTCGCTGTCTATCGGTTCCCCGCGTGACAAATTGTTCCCGGAGGAAAGCATAGTAGTTCGCTGTCCCTACCTTCTCACGGAACAGTTCGGCACAATCGATCGGGCTCTGCTCCTTGAAGAATCGCTCGACCTCATCGGAGTGCTCCTGTAACTCTGGCAGACTCGCCACACGCTCGCGCATTCTGTTAACAAGCATCGGCCAGGACGGGAAGCGGCGGCCATCGTCATGGTGCCCAAATTCGAACAACGCGCGCCCGCGGTCTACGCCGTAGGACAGACCTGCTCCGAGGAAAATAAAGACATCGACATCACTATCGGCGATTCTGCCGCGAATCTCCGCCACTAGGCGAGCGTTCTGCGCGTCTTCAAGCCAGTTAGGAAGCATCTGCTCAATTCCTTAGGTTGAGACATCTGTGAGACCTTTTTTGGTTCAGTTCGTAAAAGGTTCGTCAAGGAACTTGCTGCCCTAGACCTGCCTCTCGGTCTCCCTTTTGGGGCTACCCGACTTCAGCGAGCGATTCCAATGCCTTCGCAACCAGAGATACGGCTTCGTGTATTTCCAGATCGGACGTGAATCGCCCAAAGCTGAAACGTACCGAAGAATCTGCCTGACTTTCACTTACCCCCATTGCATTGAGCACATGGGAGGGTTCGGGAATTCCTGAAGTACACGCGGCTCCGGTAGACGCGGCGAGACCGGGTTGAAGCGCTCCTAATATGTCCTGAGCTGCGAACCCGTCGAACCGCAAGTTAGCATTACCAGGGTGTCGCCGATCCCATGCAGGACCATTGATGGTTACGGGAAAGGCGCTATCCAAGAGAAGATTCACAAAAAGGTTACGTTGCTTGGCAACCTCCGGGCGCTCCCGAGATCCGTCCGCTTCTACAATTTCTGCGGCGGCAGCCATTCCCACGCACAATGGTACTGGCACCGTGCCGGAACGCAGGCCATTCTGTTGACCACCACCGTATATGAGAGGTTCTATCTCAGTCTGTAGGTTCCTTCGGACGTACAACGCCCCAATGCCCTGCGGCCCGTAAATCTTGTGTCCCGACAGGCTAATGAGGTCAGCATGTTTTGTTAGACGACTTATGTCCATGGCACAGGGCGCCTGCGCTGCATCGCAGTGAAGGATGACGCCGTGGCCGGACAGCAATCCAGCAATGGCAGGCAAGTCCTGAATTGTCCCAACCTCGTTATTGACCGCCATAATAGAGGCGGCAAGGACCGAATCGTCGAGCATAGTTTCCAAAACATCCAAGTCGATGAAGCCTTCTCGGTCCACTGGAATTGTCTCGACGGTGAATCCTTCGCGTTCCCCCAATACCCTAGCTGCCGCCAAGACGCATTTGTGCTCGATGGCGCTGACCAGAATCCTCGGGCGCGACGGCGGCGCTCGCCGAGCCAATCCGAAAATCGCGAGATTGTTGGCCTCCGTGGCCCCGGAGGTGAACACAATCTCGTCCGGGTCGGCACCTATCAGCGCGGCAACGGAAGTTAGGGATTCTCGGACCGCCTCCGCCGCCTTCCACCCCACTATGTGGTCGTTGGAGTGGGGGTTTCCAAACGATTCGCCCCAAAAGGGCAACATCTTCTCCAACACCCGTGGGTCCACCGGCGTGGTAGCTTGGTAGTCAGCGTAGATGGTGTTGTTGGGCGACATGCAGTCATTACCCCTGACTTCAAATCTTAGAGACCGTGACGTTTCCCGTCTTTACAATACAGTACGCGGGTGCTATCGTCCACCTGGACGATGCCGCCAGTAGGGGGACAAGTGCTTAGGGGACCTCTCTATCGGGACGAATACCACCCGCAGTTATCAGGCCATGAGACCTTCCCAATTCGTTACGGGTGGTTGAAAAAGGCTTTCGACGCGGTTCGGGATACCGAAGGACAAGAAGACAACCGGCAGGTATTCACCGGCCCGGACGCGATCGCCCGGTTTGGGGTGGGCAAGAACATGGTTGCTTCAATGCGCCATTGGGCCACTGTAACCGAGATTGTCCTCGAAGATCCCGACCACCGCCATATTTCCACCACTCCCCTCGGACGCCTGATATTCGGCGACGGGGGACTTGACCCCTACATGGAACATCCGGCTACCACTTGGTTGCTGCACTGGCACCTGTGCGGGCGAGACACCAAGACCACGTGGTTCTGGGCATTTCATTACTACCCGTCGATTTCGTTCGAGAGGGAGGTGCTGGCCCAAGGGATACAGAAGCTCGCCGAAGAGAGGGAGTGGACTCGCGCATCTGTCGCGACCATACGGAGGGACGTTTCCTGCTTTATTCGCACCTACGTCGCCCAAGCACCGTCGGGCAACGGGGGATATGAAGACGGCTTGGAGTCGCCGCTGACCGAGTTAGGCCTAATCAAGCCCACCGGCCGCCGCGACGGCTTTCGATTCGTGCGAGGACCGAAGCCGTCTTTGGGGCCTGGCGTATTCGGTTACGCCGTGACCGACTATTGGCTACGGAATTTCCCTACCGCCAATACTTTGTCCTTCGAGGCGCTCACTCACGAGCCTGGTTCTCCCGGACGGACCTTTCTACTTGAAGAAAACGACATGGTGGATATGTTGGTCGCCCTGGAGGATGTAAGCCGGGGTGCCTACCAATGGTCTGAGACGGCGGGATTGAAGCAACTCATCCGCAGCCGGTCGGTTTCGGATGCCGATGCCACTGAGTGGCTGGAAAAGGACTACTTACCCTATGGCCAACTGGAGTTAAGCCGTGCCTTTGGCTGAACGGGTCACCGTCTCCCGAAGATTTCAACGGGCAATCCGGATTGACACCGATCTAGACGACCCTTTCGCCCTGGAAGGATTCGTCTGCCCTCAATCGTCGGCTATGGTCCTGGAAACCATGGCACAGCACCTGTCCGAATCCGGTCAAGCGGCTTTCACTTGGACCGGCCCCTACGGCAGTGGAAAGTCCAGCTTGGTGGTTGCCCTATCCGCCTTGATCGGCTCGGATAGCGATGCGAGGCGGGAAGCAGCGTCGGTGATAGGCGAAGCAACTGCCTCCGCCGTCTGGAACGCCATGCCACCCAAGAAGAATGGATGGAAGGTCTTGCCAATTGTGGGCCGTCGGGACCGTCCCGAGAGGCTGGCGGAAGAGGCGGTCCGAGCCAGAAAACTCGGAGGGCAGGGCCGCCGCCGAGGATGGTCTGAAAAACAGGCACTGGACACGTTGCAGAGAATCGCTTTCAGGGACCCGGATAACACCGGCGGCCTCATCGTCTTCATTGACGAGATGGGAAAACTCTTGGAGGGGGCGGCGCGAGAGGCGTCTGACGTTTACTTCTTCCAGCAACTAGCGGAGATGGCCTCCCGGAGCGATGGCCGTCTGGTGGTCGTCGGAATACTCCATCAAGCCTTCGAGGAGTATTCCTACCGATTGTCCAGGGAAACGAGAGAGGAGTGGTCCAAGATACAGGGCCGCTTCATAGACCTCCCCGTGAACGCCGGCGCCGACGAGCAGATAAGTCTATTGGGGCGGGCCATCGAAAGTGACCACCGGCCTGAGAAACCAGGGGCTCTGTCCCTGGCAGTGGCGGGACTGACCAACCGCACCACCGCGGGAAACCTGCCTGAGCTACTGGAAGCCTGTTGGCCGTTGCACCCGGTAGTCCCTTGCCTCCTTGGCCCCATTTCCCGCCGAAGATTCGGACAGAACCAGCGCAGCATCTTCGGGTTCCTGAACTCCAGTGAACCCAGCGGTTTCCAGGACTTCCTGCGCCGTGGCCAGGATGCCGACCTCTATACCCCCAACCTTCTTTGGGAATATCTCCGCCTCAACCTTGAACCGTCCATCATGGCTTCCCCGGACGGGCACCGTTGGGCGTTGGCGGTGGATGCACTGGAGCGGTGTCAGGCCTTGGGCGGCAGCGAGTTCCACCTGCGCCTCCTGGAAACCATCGCATTGATAGACCTTTTCAAGGAACGTTCCGGTCTGGTTCCAAACGCTGATCTGCTTGCCTGCGTATTCCCGCAGTTGGATTCCAGGACCATGACCTCCGCACTAGATCAGTTGCAACAGTGGTCATTGGTCATCTACCGCAAATTCAACGACTCGCACAGCATTTTCGAGGGCAGTGACTTCGACGTTGACGAGGCGGTTGGGCTAATCCTTGAGGCCATGGATGACACGGACTTCGGCTTGCTCAATGAGATAGCCAACCTACAACCAACAGTGGCTAAGCGACACTATCACAAGACCGGCGCCATGCGCTGGTACGATATGGCAATTGCACCCTTGGCCGACGTGAAAGCTAGGCCCGAGACCTACCGCCCTAAGCCCGGCGGAGTAGGAACCTTTGTCCTGGCGGTTCCCACACTAAGCGAATCCGTAGAGTCGGCCCAAATATCGGCAACAAAAGCCACCGAACAGGTTCGCGACTGGGACCTGGTTGTCGGGCTGTCCCAGGAGGCTTGGAACTTTACGTCGTTGGCCAGGGAACTGCTGGCCACCGAGCGGGTGAGAGACGAGTCCCCCGAATTACAGGGCGACCGCGTAGCTAGAAGGGAAGTGGAAGCGCGAATAGGCAGTTTGCGGGGTTACATCGAAAGCGAGTTGGGCCGCGCCTTCGACTCGGCCCTTTGGCACGCGAGTGGCGGGCAGGGTGAGAGATTGACCCAGGCGGAGCTAAACGGGCTGGCATCACGATTGGCAGATAAGCGATTTAGCATGACTCCCCGTCTGCATAACGAGCTCTTGAATCGGACAAAGCCGTCGAGCAACGCCGTGGCCGCCCAGAATTTCCTGCTGCGTCGTATGGCTCTCCACGAAGGGGAGGAGCGCTTGGGAATCGAAGGGTTTCCCGCGGAAGGTGGATTGTTCGCCTCCCTGCTGGAAAAAAGCGGACTTTATCGCAATACGCTGCAAGGATGGCGTTTCAGCCTCCCTTCCTGTGGCGCCGACGACCCGTGCGATCTCGCCCCAGCGTGGCAAGCGGCGACGGATTTGCTGGAATCCAATCGGGACAGGGCAGTGCCGGTTTCCGAGATGTACGAAATTTGGCGGGGGCAACCCTTTGGTATCAAGGACGGCCTACTGCCGGTCCTGGCAGCGGCCTTTATTTTGTCCCAGCGGCGTGACGTGGCGTTCTACCGGCAGAGTATCTTCCAGGCCCGCGTGACGGACTTGGACATGGACTATCTGGCGAAGGACCCCCGCGATGTCCAACTCCGATGGATGGACCTTTCTGAATCGTCACGGCAGTTGCTCTCCGACATGGCTGGAATCGTTCGCTCCCTTGATGAGGACAACGCCCTTCCTAATCTTGAACCTATTGACGTGGCCAAGGGACTGGTTTCAATCCACGACCGGTTGCCGCCCTGGGTTGGGCGGACTCAGCACCTGTCTTCTAACGCCAAGCGCGTCCGCCAACTGTTCAAGCAGGCCAGTGACCCCAACAGCCTTATATTCGACGACATTCCTCGTTTGCTGTCCGATGGATTGGAAGCGGTCGGTGAAAACACCCTGGCACCAATCTCCAACAATGTCCATGAGGGTTTGGTAGAGCTTCAGCAGGCATATCCGGCCATGCTGCACCGGCTGAGGGAAACTCTCCTCACTGAATTGCAGGTTCCCAACGCCTCTGGTCCGATGCTGGCGGAACTTCGGGAAAGGGCGAAAAACGTCCGAGAACTCAGCGGGGACCACCGGATGGAAGCATTTATCATGCGCCTTGCCCAGTTCTTTGGCACTGATGCCGACATGGAAAGCCTGGCAAGCATGGTCGCCAATAAGCCGTCCCAGAGTTGGGTGGACGCCGACATTGACCGAGCCACGGTAGAGCTCGCTGACTCGGCTCAAAGGTTCATGCGGCTCGAGTCCTTCGCCCACGTTAAAGGCCGCTTTGACAACCGCCATTCTATGGCCGTTACCGTGGGCATGAGCGGACAGCCGACAACCGTCCATGATGAGTTCGAAGTGACATCTATGGAACGTCCTGATGTGCGACATCTAACCTCCGAAATAGAGAGAGCCTTGCAGTCCGCAGGTGAACAGCGGCGCAATGTCATCCTGGCCGCTTTGGCGGAAGTGAGCGCCCTCTATCTCGACCCGAAGGCCGCAGACGACGACACAGTGGACCCTACAGTTCGAGAACAGGTGGTTGAATATGATAGTTAAAAAGCGCCACGTCTTGGGGCTGTCCGGAGGGCGTGACAGCGCGGCCCTAGCGGTCTATATGCGACAGAACCACCCTGAACACCGGGTGGACTACTTTTTTACCGACACCGGAAAAGAACTGCCAGAGGTGTACGAATTCCTAGTGAAACTGGAAGGGTTCCTCGGCCAGCCCATAGTGCGGTTGAACCCTGACCGGGATTTTGACTTTTGGCTCAAGCAGTACAACAACTTCCTTCCATCGCCGCAAACCCGGTGGTGTACCCGGCAGTTAAAGCTCCGCCCATTTGAGCAATGGATTCGGCCCAGTCTTGAGAATGGCGAAACCGTGTACAGCTACGTGGCCATCCGGTCAGACGAAGAGTACCGGGAAGGGTATGCCTCCAAACACGAAAATCTCATCGTCAAACTCCCTCTTAAGGACGCCGGCATTGACAAGGCTGGAGTGCTAGATATACTCGACAGCGCTGGTTTAGGATTGCCAGAATATTACGAATGGCGCACTCGTAGCGGCTGTACCTTCTGCTTTTTCCAGCAAAAGATCGAGTGGGTTCGATTGATAGAGCGGCATCCTCGTTATTTCGAGGAAGCGAAGAGCTACGAGAAGAACGCCATTGACCACGGGTCGCCGTTTACCTGGAGCCAGGGCGAGTCCTTGGAAGAACTGGCGCAGCCTGAACGCGTAGCTCAGATCACTCAGGAGCACCAGCAGAGGCTGGAGAGGATGCGGGGCAAGAGCCAGGTAAATCCGTTGCGCCCCGACGCGGAGCCAATAGACATCGATGACTTATATGGTAAGGCTAAGGTTTGTTTAGCGTGTCACAAGTAAAAAACGGAGCGATGCTGACCGAGTCTATGAACCAGCGTCCTGAATTCAAATTGGTTGGCCGTGTCGCATAGAATGCGTCATGGCCATTAGGACATTGCCAGGATCGTTGGCGGCAATCCACGGAACGCCACCCAAGCGGCCTTCATGAGAAACACCTTCTGCCTGACCATAGATGAGTGGTTGTGGGCGGACCATAGGAACATCCATATAACTGATGACTACAATTTCAATCCACCCTAGTTACGGTCTTTATCCCCACCAGCGTCAGGTCGCTAATGACTTGATGCGCTTTCTTACGCCCGGGGGGAATTCAGAGTCTGGACCTTCCGAACAAAGGGTAGTAGCTCACCTCCCAACCGGAGCTGGCAAGACACGCGTTGCGACTCACGTTGTCTCGGAACTTCTAAACGGCAGTCCCCACGACGACCGGGGTTTAATCATTTGGTTGGCCAGTACTGCGGAATTGTGTGAACAAGCCGCAGAAGAATTGGAACGGGCTTGGTACTGCCTGGGACGATGGGACGCTACGGTTTACCGCATGTGGGGAAACTACGATGCCGACATCTCTTGGGTGTCAGGAGGATTCCTAGTTGCCGGGTTGGGAAAGCTGTGGGCGGCCGGCAGAAGTGACCGACAGCCGCTTATCCGGTTGTCGTCAATTGCGGCCGGCATCGTTTTCGACGAGGCTCATCAGGCGGTTGCGCCTACGTACGAGAGAATGGTCGAAGCCCTCCTTTGGGAAAATCCCCCATTGCTCGGATTGACCGCTACTCCAGGCAGGGGGTCGGCGGTTCTTGGCCCTGCTGACATTCGTTTAGCAGAACTGTTTCGCTCAAATAAGGTTTCGATTGACCCTCGCGGGCATCCTAACGCCATCGCTTTTCTGATAGAAGGTGAATACCTAGCGTTCCCGACGTTTCACCAAGTATCTTTTCAGTCCAACGTCCCTAGCGTGGAAGGTCCTGTCGATGCCGATTACAGCTCAGTTATTTTGGGGACGATTGGCGAGGACCAAAGCCGCTTCGTGCATGTTTTAGACTTGGTAGAGCGGGCCCTACGTCGCCATAACCGAGTCATGGTTTTCTGTCCCACCGTTTCAAACGCGGTTGCAACCACTATAGGATTACAAGAGCGCGGCTGGTCCGCAGGCTCCATCACCTCCAACACGCCGGTCGAAGAGCGTGTTCAAGTCATAGAACGTTTCAGGGAAAATGAAGGTCCACCGATGGCCTTATTGAACTTCGGTGTTCTAACGGCGGGTTTCGACGCCCCTGTTACTAGCTGCGTCATTGTTGCTCGGCCTACCACTTCGGTTGTTCTGTATTCACAAATGGTGGGCAGGGCCATGCGTGGGAGACGAGCCGGGGGGAATCGGGACTGCGAAATTTACACGGTCGTCGACAACAATTTACCCGGTTTCCGTTCCGTTGCCGACGCCTTTTCGAATTGGGAGGAACTATGGTCGTAGGTCAGCAGTTGGAACTCTTCGAACCTTTGGCAGCCGCATTGGCTCTTCGAGATACTCCGTACAATAGCACGGCTCACGCTCTTGCCGAGATCGTCGACAACTCGATAGATGCGGGCGCCCGGAACGTCGATGTTCTCATCATGAACCAACGTGATACAACGCCATCAGGACAGTCTGTTCGAGTAGTTCGGGGACTTGCAGTCATAGACAACGGCCATGGGATGCCGCCAGAGATTCTCGCCCAAGCGCTTGTTGTGGGCGGTCGCCCACCGGAAGGAAACGGGATTCGGAGGCGTATGGGCAAGTACGGCGTCGGCCTCCCCACTTCCTCCCTTTCTCAATGCACGCGTGTAGATGTCTGGTCTTGGCAGAATGGATTGGATTCAGCTTGGCGTTGTCACCTCGACGTGTCCGAAGTGAGAGCCGGCAATGTACGGGTTCCCGTTCCAGTTCAGGAACCTCCTCCGGAACTCTGGCTGCGGCAAAGCCGTCCTGAGATAGTAAGGGATTCAGAAAGTGGGACCCTCGTGGTTTGGTCCAACCTAGACCGCGTGGACTGGCGAACGTCTCGGACAACCATGGAGCGTGTAGAAGAAGAGGTGGGGCGCATATACCGGGACTTCATCAGGGATCGTCATGTGTCCTTGGTCATGCAGTCCTTCGATACGGATGGCAGTAGAGATCCAAGTCAAACAATACGACCCAACGATCCGCTGTACTTGATAACAGGTACCGTTCATCCTCATTGGAAGTCCAGTGAACCGATGTTCGAGAAGTGGGCAGAAAAGCGTATTCCAGTTACGGTCAATGGTGCCCAGTACGATGTTGACATCATTTATTCACGGGTAAAGGGCGAAGTTCTTCTTGGGCAAGGGAGTCGCGCCGCCGGAGCTACCGAGCATGGGATGAAAGCTGCCCGCAATGTGGGTATATCGGTGGTGCGCGAAGGCCGCGAGCTAATGACTTTGCCTCCGCTGAATAATCTTGGCGACCCAAGACATCGCTGGTGGGGCTGTGAAGTGCGGTTTAATCGCAATTGCGATGACCTCTTTGGAGTAGATCATAGCAAGCAACTAGCTGCCCGATTGCAAGCCGTGCACCGGTCAGTCCAACGAGCAGATCGTAGTACCGCCAAAATAGACGAGGAGGAAGAACGAGCTAGGACCGAAGGCGATCAAAGCCTCATCGCGCTCTACGAAATAGTGAAGACTATCGATAACGCCACTGGGGAGATGTTCCGGGAGATCAGGCGTATCCGTAGCAAACCACCAACTCCTGGGCCAGATGATGATGAAGGGCCGGACTTTTCTGGGGGTGCCGGAGAGGATGCTACGCGAGACATCGAAGAGGCCATCCGAGAGGGTGCTACCGAGCCCACTGAGACAGAGGAAGAAAGAGGGCAGTTAAGTGATGACCTTATAGAGTCCGGATTGGAGGAAGACCTTATTGCCGACGGGCTAGAACCAGACCTCGCAAAATCAATAGCCGCTTGGGTCGCATCGCGCAAAGTCGGCTATGTCATAAACCCTGGCCGCGTATCTGGTTCTGCGCTTTTTGATGTTCGAAATGACCATGGAACCATCAGGATTGTCTTGAATCAAGAACATCGGCTGTACCAATTGCTCCGGGTTTTGTCTGACCGCTATGACCAGGAAGAGGACAGCGACGGAGAAGAACCAGGAGATGCTTCCCTAGCACTCTATTTGTTGCTGTGTGCATGGGCCCGTATGGTGGAGCAGACTCCAGGGACTCAGGCACGTCAGAGGCTGGAGGATACCGTGATACGATGGGGCAGCGAGGCGAGTCTTATGCTTGCCACGATGGCCCGTCGGTTGGTAGGCGAGGAAGAATGAGTTCTCCTTGGGACTTGGTCCGGTATGGCGCGACAGACGCCGCCACAGCGGTGCTCGCCGCGCCATACATCAAGGAAAACACCTTGCTCAGACTGCTCAACAATGCCTCTCGTTTAATTTCTCTGACGTGCGTTACTCGTTGGAGTCCTGCGGACATCAGCGCGGGCGTATCAGATGCTCCGGTACGTGAACTCGTGGTTGGGAGGGGTGGCACCTTTCTGTTACACCCCACGCTTCACGCGAAGTACTACCGCTTTGACGATGTGGTGCTCATTGGTTCTGCCAATCTCACAGACTCAGGGCTTGGCCTAGCATCGCATTCCAACTTGGAAATACTATCTCCACCTTCGGATGACTTGGATTCAGTGGCCTTTGAGCGCTTACTGCTCTCCCAGTCTCGGCCTGTGTCCGACGCCGAATATGCGGTGTGGCAGTCCATTCCCCTCAAGATCCAAGCGCCTGTGGTCAACCCCGAGTCATTCATCCTGTCTTGGCGCCCTTTGACGAGAGACCCCGGAGACTTGTGGCTGGCTTATTCTGATGAAGCTGGGAGTACCTTACCTGAGAGTGTCGTTCAGCAAGCTGCTCAAGACTTGTCCACTATATTGGCTCCAGCGGGTTTAGACCCTGGTGCTTTTTCGATGTGGGTTTCGTCTGCCCTGTTGGCTTCACCTTTTGTTTCAGACGTTCGCTCAATTGCTGTAAACGCCGAACCCACAGCTTTCATAGAGTTGGGGCAATCTTGGGATATGACGCCAGGCGACGCCCGATATGCTGCGGAAACTGTCCATAACTGGCTGTCGTATTATTCATTGGGATTCTAATTCCTGTAATCCGCTTTCAGTGGTGTTGTAGAGGTCGCCAGCCCCTTCCATAGCCCGCCGCAGCCCGTCCGGGTCGGAGTAGTCCAGGGGATAGGCCGGAACCTTGCCGCCGAATCGGTTTTCCCTCCCAGGATTCCGGGTCAAGGTCCTCACACTGACTTTCTGGTCCAGCAGATGCTTGGCAACATACCTGCCGGTGTAGCTGAAAGCGCCGGTTACGATGGCTTGGTCGGGGTGGGGCAAAGTGTCGGACTCCTCTCTGCTCAGCGCAATATGATGACAGACAAGGCCTTGATGTGGTTGTCGGCGGCCTTCGCCTTCGAGCCATGATGCCGTTTCCCGGTCATTATATTCCCCGCCGGGTGGCCCATTATCGCTGACGGTATACAAACCTACGTTTTGAAGCGCGTAGTGTACCAAGTGAAGGCTCATCGAAACTGGACAAAATCAAGAGCCTTCTCCACTACCTTCACTCTGGCACAGTAATCAGGCTTCGGTCCGCCCCGGCGGTGAAACCTGCCAAGAGACGGGCGGCCAGTCACTCCGGTATCGGATGGAGTTCTTTGGCAGCCCCTGCTGACCCGTAGGGGGCTTTTGGTTTGTGGCCTCCGACCGCCGACTCGGAATGCCACAAGACAGCTAAACTAAAGCCAAAGTGGAATCTACATTTGTTGGGCGATGAAGACTGGCTTAGGTTGCCACAGTGAAGCTCTTCCACCCGTACCTGGCGTACGGTTCACCATAGCCGCTTGACCTCCTCCATCTGCACATTTCACCTTGGTATCAGTTTAGTACTCAGTCAGGGCCTTTTCATTCTCCAGTGGTGGCGGAGGTATAGGGAATTCCCAGCAGGGCGAAGGGTTCCGGGAGATGGGCGGTGTGGCGGCGCAGGGCAGCGGCTACGTTGGTATGCCCGGCCCGGCGCACCAGGGCGATGACCAGGTTGCGTAAGCCCGCCATCACCTGGAGTGCGGCCCCGGTCCTTGCCTGAGAGCGGTCTTCGTCAAAGGTGACGTCCCGTACCCAGTGGACCCGGTTTTCTATCCCCCAGTGCCCACGAGAGACTTTCAACAACCGCTCAGCTCCGGCGGCGGTGGCGGGCACAGACTGGTGAGCGCATAACTTACCGTCACCTGGCTCCGCCCCTTCACCGTCCGCCGCCGCTCCAGCCGGCATACCTGCCGGAGATGCGGCCAAGCCTCCCCCACCGCTCCCGAACTCCCCGCATAGCCATTCAACTCCGGGTCCGACAAGGCCCAGAGTTCCCGCCGCTCCAGCCGTCCATGACGCTTCTTCCCCGGTCCATCCACCCACACCGTCAGCGTTGCCCCTCTCGCCCGCCACTCCCGCGCCTGCCACTGGGGAACCCTCGGCCCCTTCTCTCCCTCAGCTTCCAGTGGGGGAAAATGCCTCGGCCAAGTCCCGGTACAACGTGGGCTGGTTCTCCTTTACCGGCAACAGGTAATCCCCGCCGCCGTCCACAATCTGCTGGCACACTTCCCGCCGGGTCAGCAGGGCGTCTGCCACCACTACCCGGCCCGCCAACGGCACCTGGTCCCATACTGCTTTGGCCGCGGCCAACTCCTGCCCCTTGCCCGGCGCGGCTACCTGGGTCAGCACCGCCCCGCTGCCGGCAGCATAGGCCGACACCAGATGCACTCCGGGTATCGCTTCCCCGTGAATCCCCCGCAGGGTCTTGCCGTCCAGGGACAGTGTCTCCCCGGGACCTGGCCCGCTGTTGATCAGCCACTCCCCCAGCACCGCCTCAAAGGCGTCCACGTCCAAGTCTTTGAAAACCCGGTGAAAGGTGGCAACACAGGGCGTCTTGCCACGGCTGAACCCTAAGAGCTCTCCCGCAGGGGCTCCGTGATCCCTGCCCCACTGGGCTATGGCGTACAGGCTGCGGGCGCCGCACAGCATGGCGCAGACGGCCAAGCTCAGAATAGCCCCCAGGCTGTGCCGCCTCCCCTGGCTGCTCCGGTGATCCGGCACCAATTCCAACGCTTCTCTTAACCTCATCTCCCTCACCTCTACACTTTCCTGCCTCAATTCTAGTATTACAACGACAGTTGGTGTGATAAAGTGACCAGCTAGGTGAGGGAGGCTTGGTAGGTGGGGCTGGGACATGGATGCGGCGGCTTTTGAGCAGGTGTACGAGGCCTTTGGCGAGTTTCATTCCTTCTTCGCTCCGCTGTTCGGGCGCAGGGAGTCGCGGGACCACAGCCAGAACTATCTCCGGGCCCTCTTGGTGCAGTCTCAGGACCGACGCAACGCCGAGAATCTCTCCGAATCAGTGGGGGTCCCGGCCCGGGCCATGCAGCGCTTCCTCACCGCCGCCCCCTGGGATGACGACGTGGTGATGGGTCGCCTCCAAGAGTATCTGGCGCCCCGGCTGGGACATTCTGAGGCGGTGTGGGTGCTGGACGGCAGCGACTTCCCCAAGCAGGGGCGGAAGTCGGCGGGGGTGGCCCGGCAGTACTGCGGCAGGTTGGGCAAGGTGGCCAACTGCCAGGCCGGGATGTTCCTGGCGTATGTCAGTCCCTTGGGCCGGGCGCTGGTGGACAAGGGGCTCTACCTGCCGGAGAGTTGGACATCGGACGATGCCCGCTGTGCGGCGGCTGGGGTTCCGGAGGATAAGCGCCGGTACCGGTCGAAGACGGAGTTGGCCTTGGAGATGCTGCGGCAGGCCTTGGAGCGCGGCCAACTGAAGGCGGGATGGGTTGCCGGGGACGACGCCTTCGGGATGTCGCCGTCCTTCCGGGACGGCTTGGCGGCCTTGGGGATGCGCTACGTCCTGGACGTTCCGGGGAACTTCACTCTTTGGCCGGTAGATCCCGAGTGGACCAGCCCGGCATACCAGGGATTCGGGCGTCCCCGCAAGCCCAGGCTGCGGAGCGGGCAGCGGCGCAGCCTGGCGGAGCGCGGCGCTGAATTGCCGGAGGAGGCCTGGCGGGAGATAACGGTGGCCCAGGGTTCCCAGGGGCCGCGGACTTATATGTTCAGCGCCCAAAGGGTGCGGCCAACCAGCCGGCGGAAGCCTGGCGAAATCCACTGGGCCATCTGGCGCCGGAACCTGGACGGCAGCGAGCCCCGCTACTACCTGTCCAACGCTCCCGGGGACACTCCTCTGGAGACGCTGGCATACGTGGGCGGCTCCAGGTGGCGCATCGAGACGGAGTTCGAAACGGAGAAGAGCGACGTGGGGCTGGACGAGTACGAGACCCGCACCTGGGCGGGCTGGCATCATCACATTGCTCTGTGCCTGTTGGCGGGAGCCTTCCTGTTGAGCCTGCAACAGGCTTGGGGGGAAAAAGATGCCCCGGGTCAGCAGGCCGCAGGTGTACCGTGTGGTGCGCGAGATGTTGCCTCGGGAGCGGTTGGGTGCTGAGGAGTCGCTGCGGTTGCTGGAGGCGGAGCAGTTGCGCAACCATCGGGCCAGCCGCTCTCACGCCAAACGCCGCGCCGCCCGGAGGGCGTCTCGGAACATCCCTCCGTGAACTGTCGTTGTAATACTAGCGGAGGAATGCGAACTGTGCGGGGCAACGGTGGATGTACAAGTTCACCACGTCCGCGCACTCCGCGACCTGAACGTCAAGGGCAAAGGTCAAAAGCCCCAATGGATGCAGGTCATGGCGGCACGACGACGTAAAACCCTGGTGGTCTGCCAACCGTGCCACGCGGCCATCCACGCCGGGCGTAGCAATCCGCCACAGCAGAAGTAACCACCAGAGAGCCGGATGCACTGAAAGGTGCACGTCCGGTTCGGAGGGGGGCCGACGGAAAAGTGCTTCGGGTAACCGGGGTAACTCGCCGGCGGCCTACCCTACTCATGCGCCTCCACCGCCGACCGGTGTTGGTCTACGGCAAGGGGGAGTTCAGACCGGACGGTATGCACGACCTGTTGGAAGTCCCGCCCCGGGAGGAGCTGCCCGGGGGCATGACGGAGCATGAGGCGGCCATGGCAGTGCTGCTGGAGCGGTTCGTCCGGCCGGGCCGGACCGTGTGCGACCCCGTCATGCTGGACCGGGCCGGCACGGCGCTGGCCGCCCGAAGGTTGGGCTGCACCTTCCTTGGGGCTAGCGAAATGCAGTCCTCCATTGACCGCATCCGGGCCCGGATGGCCCGGGCCGAGGACGAGCGCAAGGACCCACTGGCCAATAGCGGGGACACGGGGCGGTCCCCCGCAGCCTGATGGGGTGTTGACGATTCGGATGTGTCGGACCTCCTCACCGGAGTCCGAGGGGTCACTGGCCCGGACCCGCCGTTCGCACGATATGGAGGGACCCGGAGGTGCGGGAAAGTCGACTGACCTTTTTCCTGGACACTTAACCCTGGCCCGTTCGCTGGACAACGCCTCTGCTAATGGGCCAATTTAAGCTTGCTACTGTCAAGTCCAAGCGAATCCCGGACCCAGGGGTGTGGGGCCAGTTCAAGGCGGGCGGCGCATCCCGCTTCCGCCTGGTCCGGAACATCGAAATCCCCAGATGCCTGGTTGCCACCTCCCGCCCTTCTGCTCGGCGAGCGTTGCCGCCTATGCGAGAGTGAGCGAGACCGCTGTTGATGCTCCACGATTGTGACGCCCCGGAAATTGTACAAATCTGAACAACCTCGGGACGGGCGAGTCAGGCCCTTCCGTACCAGTTCTCCAGGGTAGCCGCTCCGAGCCGAAAGGGCATGGCCCACGTCGACCGGCCTGGTGTCAATCGCTATAGACCCAACCGTACCGGCCCCAGCCACTCCTTTCCGGTCGTGTGCGGTCCGTCAGTGGGCCTGGGTCGCACAGGGGGGACCGCCCCCGGCGGGGACGGCGGCAACTTCACAGGTCACGGGAAGATTCTGACCGGGCCAACCGCCCGCGTCCGTGACCGGAGACCTCAGACCGTGCGCGTCAGCGCAGATCGGAATGACCCCAACCGGCCGGCGCCCACCGTCTCAGGGACAAGGGCGCCGGCCTTTGCGTCCCCGTCGAACAGACGGTTTCAGACCTGGCGGTGGACCACCCGCCGGTTGTTGACAAGTCCCATACGTGCCGGGGACACGGCAGTCATCGCCGCCTGACCACATCCCCGGCCTGCGGCCGTGCCCACGACGCCGTCCCTGCCCTCCGGCGTCCGGGGCCAAGGGCCGGGCTGGCCCCATCCCTCATGGCGGCATCCCTCACCGTGGGCGCCATCACCCGGCCCATTGCCGCGGAGCAACGGCCGCTTCCCCCGGACCCAACGGTCAAGACACAGATACCCGGAGATACGACTTGGAACCAGAACAACCGACCGGGAAACCCGGCCCCTGCCCCAAGTGCGGCGGAACCCTGGCCTGCGGGGAGGACCGGTACGGCCCCTACGTCACGTGCCTGCACTGCGGAATACTCTTCGACCCGCTGGCTGCCCCTCATGGCGCGCCCCCGGAGGAACCGGACTGCCCTCCATCACCGGAGGTGCGAAACCGCGGCAGGCTGACCGGGCCCATGACCCGGGAACGCCGGGAGATGTACCGGGAGTGGTGCGCCGTCATCCGGAAGGAGGGTCTGACGGTGACCCAGGCTGCGGAGCGGTTCGGCGTCAGCTACCGCACCATCTACCGGATCCTCCACCGGTACAAGCCCGAGCCCGGTCAGCCGGGGGAACCCGGCTAGGCGAATGGCATCCACACCGGAGGAGACATGGGCCGCCTCAGCAGCGCCGCCGCGTTCACGGGACCACGATGACGAGTATGGAAATCTTCGGATCCGTGCCCGCGCGTCGCGGCTTCCCGGAGCGGCCCCTGAGGGCCCAAATCCTGGCGTAGGTCCAGTCAAACATCGCCCTCCAGGCGTCCTCAGGCGGGCGCGTATGAGTCGCGTATCCGGCAGGCAGTTGCCAGCCAGGATGGTTTTCGCCACCTCCGCATGCTCAATTCGCCATGGGGGCAAATCATGAGTTGTGACAGACCGCCTAATCCTGCTTTGCTATTGATCAACGACCGGACCGGCACTTCATGGCCCCCGGATTTTCACGCGAGACCCGGCCGCTCGGACCTTCCGGGAGCTTCATCGTTGGAGGGACATATGAGCACACGAAATCCGGATCCTCTGGCCGTGATTGTGGCAGAGGCGCTCCACCAGCGGTACAGGCCACTGGCCACCATCCTCTTCGGCTCACGAGCCAGGGGCGACCACCGCGAGGACAGTTCCGACCTGGACCTCCTCCTGGTTACCCGGGAAGAGGTGGATTTCCAGGAGCAAGGAGAGGTTCAGAGGGACGCGCTGAGACGGGCAATGAGGACCTACGGGCGGGAGGTGCCAATCAACCTGTTGTGGGTCACCGGGGAGCAGCTTGAACACGAGGGACAGTACGTGAACTCCTCGCCCACGCGGGCCATGCTGGAGGGGGTCGTGTTCTCCGACCATCCGGAGCGGTACCGGAGCCGGTACGACGCCGTTGACCCGCCCACACCGCGGTACAACTGGAGCGCCTACAACGCATATCTGGCAAGCGCCAGGGAGGGCCTGCACGCTATGATCATTACTCTTCAGAGTCATGGGGGCGGAGCGAACAGGCGGATCAGCAGCATGATGCCGGAGGGTATGGTGAGACTGCTCCGGCAGGTCCCAACCAATGAGGAATCCCTGCAGGCCTACGCCCTCGAGGCCCTCCGGGACGCCCTCAAGGCAGCTATCGCGGGCGCCGGGGAGGTCCCGGTGTCTAACCCATGCGCTGCTACCGGTGTCGCTGCCTTCCACAGCCATACCGCTGCTTCACCGCCGGCCAGTAGTACACATCTGTGTACTGTTCCCGGGTGTTCCACAGCGTGAATGACAGGACAGATGGACCCGGACGAACTGCGCGGCCTCGGGCGCCTGACCGTCAGTACAGATGGGAATCAATGCCGGCCTTCCTGAACCGGCGGTTGACCCGCTCGATGAACCTGTCCGTTTCCTCTTCGATGATCCTCCTCTCCTCCGGCGTCCAGCCTGGCCCTACGCGGGGCGTCTCGTCCACCTCCGGCATGAGCCCGCACATCCGGCAGTCGGTATCGCACTGCAGGACCCTGAAGCTCCCGGTCCCGAGGTTGCGCCTGGCCCAGGCATTGGCCTGCGACCGGCCGTTCCAGACCCGGTCCAGGCGTTCCAGCAGGTCCTCTCCCCTTCTGACCCAGACGTGGTACGTCCTGCTGTCCCGGTCCCTCCTCTCCATCTCCGCCATTGTCCACCTCCCCGCGGACTGCGGTGGCATTCGTACAGACTCTACCACGGGGATGGACATTTGCATGAAGACCGGCGGCACATCCTGCACCCGTCCTCCAGCGCCGGGCGTCCCGGCTACGCCGGAGCGCGGGGGAAGCTCTGGCATGTACCGAACGCCGCCTTCAGGCGCCCTGTCAGGGAGAAATCATTCCCCGTCGGCAGGCGCCGGTGCAACCCGGTTTGCTGCGATTCTCTCGTGTCAATTCCAAGTCAGAGGGCTTGTTGAAAAAGGGTGGCCAGACGTGATGAATGTGTAGGGCCGGATTACAATGGCTGGGTAGATGATCTGTTAGGAGGCGCGGGATGCTGAAGCCACTGGACCGAAACCGCAGAGACTCCACCCTGTTCCAGTTCACCACCCGGCGCCTGCGGGATTTCATCGACCCTGACCATCTGCTGATCCGCATTGACGAGCAGTTCGATTTCGCCAGGCTGGCAGCTCCCCTGGAGGCCTGGTACTGTCAAGACAACGGCAGACCCGCCGTCCACCCGGAAGAAATGGTCAGGGCGCGGCTCATCTGCTCCCTGTACAACATCTCCTCCTTCAGGAGATTGAGTTATGCCATCGCCGAAAACATTGCCCACCGCTGGTTCTGCTTCCTCACCATCGACGACCCGGTGTTCGACCATTCCACCATCAGCTACTTCATCGAGCGTATTGGCAGGGACGGATTCGCTGGAATCTTTCACGGCCTGAATGAAGAATTGCTGCGACTCGGCCTGGAGTCGCCGGAGATGCACGCCAACTCCAGCCTGGTCAAGACCAACGTCAACAGCCATCAGCTGTCTCGCAGGGGTTTGACCGTGACCGAGTTCCGGGAACGGGCAATCGAGGAAAACGGCCTCTTCGCGCTCACCGACTCGGGCGTGGATGAGAACGGGGTGGAATGGGAGGAGACCAGGTATTTCCAGGACTCCAAGGGTCTCTTGCCCCTCAGTCCGGTGGACACCGATGCCCATTGGCGCACCAGCAGGCCCAGCAAGCCGCCGGAACTGAACTACCAGGAAAATGCCATCGTGGACCGGGGCGGCTTCATTCTCTCCCGGGGAGTCACCCATGCTTCCGAAGGGGAATGGGAAGCCTTGCCCCAGGCTGCTCGAACATCTCCCCCTGCCGCCAATCTCGTTGGCGGCTGACACCGCCTGCAATGCGGGACGACTCAGACGGGTCATCGAGGAACGAGGCATCACCGCCTATATCCCCATCCATCCCAGGCAAGAATCCAACATGGCCGCGAGAGAGGGTTTCGAGTACCGGGGAGACCATCTGGTCTGTCCCCAGGCCAAGGTGCTGAAGCAGGCCGCCTGTCACCGCCGGACCGGCAGCTACCGGTACGTGGCGCGACAGAAGGACTGCCCGGCTTGTCCGGTGAAGGAAGAGTGCCTGCCACCCAATCAGAAACGCCGGTACCTGGGGCTGACCATCTATTACCCGCCGCACCTCCAGGCCCAGGAAAGGAATCGGACTCCAGCCTTCCGGCGGGAGATGAGCCGGCGTCAGGCGGTTGTCGAGGGAATATTCGCATCATTAGACCGACTGGGGTGGGCGAAATCGCGGCCAAGGGGGTTGTGGAAGAGCCTGCCCTCGAGAAATCGGGGGTCGACTGCGAGGGATTCATGGCCTCCATCGCCCACAACCTGCTGAAGGCGCTGCGCCGGTTGGGCCACGGCGCGGGACCGCCCCAACCTGCCGATCTCGACGTCTGCGCCCGCCCACACAGGTTGGCACTCCGGGAACGGCAGTGCCTCGTTGGGCTAGCCCCAACAAGTTAGCCTATTGAAGACCCTACCTGCCCCAGGTCCTCTTCCCCCTTTGGAATACGGCTTTTTCAACAAGCCGTCTAACCGGTAATTGACAGTGCGCGGTGGACCGACAGGCCGATACCGATTGCAAAGGAGCGGAGTCGGGCGCCGACAATATCACGAGGGGAGACAATCAGGGCAACCCCCCGCAGAACGAACACGGCGCCAGACCCGATGTACTGCCCCGCCGCGGGGCTGTGCCCCTCTCCGCGGCGGGCTGGTGTGGGGAGGGGTTGCCGGCCACGCAGGCCCCGCAGAAGCCGGGGGTGGGCCACAATGCGGCTGAGCCGAGTCGGGGGAGGGAAAGGAGGCCCCGTAAGGACTGGGATGGACCTATCGGCAGTGGACTGTTGGGCATTGAAGTGCCCATTACCCCGCAGGGTTCTCTAAAAGAATTACCCTCCACCACACGTTCCCCCTGCCACGCAAAACCCGGTCTGCCCTGGCATCACCCAAACAGGCCGTGAAGAAGAAAGCGCGCCCCAAGGTTGAACGCCCAAGGGAACCTATCGTACAGGACATACCCACAGATAAGGAAACGTCCAAGCAACCCCGAGCTAAACGGACACCCGAACAGCGCCAGGAATACGAGCGGGCGAGAAACCAAACGCCCGAACGCAGGGAATACAACCGGAGCTATGCCCAAGAACAGCGGCGGATAGCCAAGGAGGCCAACAAGTGCCGGGACTGCAGCAAGCCCGCCATACCGGGCAAGACCAGATGTGAGGCGTGTGCTGAGAGCCACCGGCAGTCCCGCAGGCGCAGCTATGCCAAACGCCGGGGAACGGCCGAATAGCCCAGCCAGCCGCCCAGCCGCGCCGCGGCACTCATCACGCCACGGCTATGCCTTATAATGGCAGCGCACCCATCCATCACACGAGGACCGTCATGACCAGCAGGCTGACCCGACAGACGACGGGCTCCGGGAACCTCGAAAAGTTCCCCGACTTCCCCCCCAGGGACGACATGCAGAACTCCCTCCACCTGGACCAACCGGCCCACCAGGCAACCCTCCGCCGGCACTTCGGAAGTTACGACACCACCATCGTCCTGAGCGAAATCCCAGTGCGAAGGATCCCAGGGCAGCAGGAAGGCCACCGCATCCCGGACCTGCTCATCGCCTTCGGCGTGGACCGGGCGTTCGCAGTCGAGCAGAGAGGCTACTCCATCCGCGACCAGGGTAAGCCGCCGGACTTCGTTCTGGAAGTAGCCTCCCCCAGCACGGGACGGGAGGACTACACCGGGAAACGGAACGACTACGCCGCCTTCGGCATCCCCGAATACTGGCGGTTTGACCCCTCGGGCGGTCTGCATCACAGCGCACCCCTGGCCGGCGACCGGTTGGTGGAGGGGGCATACCAGCCAGTCGGGATACAGGAGATGGGACCGGCCCACCTTCACGGGCACAGTGACGCGCTGGGACTGGACCTGTGCTGGGAAGATGGGAAACTGAGGTGGTGGGACCCCGCGACGCAGAGCTACCTGCTGACCTTCGACGAAGAGCGCGACGCCCGCATTGCCGCCGAGGACCGAGCTGATGACGCCCAAGCCCACGCCGGCCGTGAACAAGAGGGACGGACCGCCGCCGAAGACCGTGTCCGTGAACTGGAAGCTGAACTGGAACGGCATCGGAGAGACTGACAACCCTGTCAGCAAGCCCGCGGACATACGAAACTGCGACGCAACAGAGCGAGTGACACGCGCTGCTGGGGAACGGTCCCGCCGGGAAAGAAACGTATGCACCTCCTGCCGGTCGAAGCGGTCCGGACTCCGGCCACTCCAAGGGCAAGGCCCCGTCGACCGGGAAGATCCCGCAAGCGGAGACCTCTGCATAACAGATTTCATCGCCGGGAATGGCGATAATTCCACCGCCGAGGCATGCGGAGGACCCAGGACCGGATCATCAGCCAGCAGAAGCTGGCGGAACTGGGTGAACTGTCAGCCGGCGTGGCCCACGAGATCCGCAACCCGCTCCAGTTCATCTACTTCAAGGCGGTGGCGGAGGAGCGGCGCCGCGATCCGCAGGGCGATCTGGTAAGCGCACTGGTGACGGCGGAGGTCGACGGGGAGCGACTGGAGCGAGAGAGGTCGGGCCCAACCTGTACCGACCTCTCTCGCGTCGCGCGCGGCTGGGCTACGGAGAGGGACGGGAGCGGAGCTGCGGAAGAACATGAGGGCGCTGCACTCGTCCTCGGCCCTGGCCGTCAGCCTCTTCGACTACTGGACTGACCGGGACGAGTCTCCTCTCCTGCCGACGTTGATAGACGAACGAAACAGACACTTCTGAAATGAACCGGATGAGCGGGTTCGGATGCACTATTGTCGCGGCACTATCCGTCGGATTACTTTTACTGATCCTCCTCACCATTTATGTTGTACGACAACCGTCTGAACAGGTGTCCAAATCTCCTCCAGTTGAGGTACCAATATTACCTGTACCCACACTCCTACACACAGTCGCCGTCCAGACCCCAGCCCAAACTCAAGCTGCAATCTTGCCACGACCTACGACCAGACCGGCACCCACGGCGACACCGGAGCCTCCATATACCTGGCAAGACGTCGCGATCGACGAAATCAAAGCCCATGACCTGGTCCGTGGTGCTTGGATTGAACGAGGAGATTCGAGTACATTTCACTTAGGCGTGTCAATCAACTGCGCTGCGACGACAGAATACGCGAGGGAAGTGGGGGACAACTTCGTTCGCCTGGTAGTTACCCTCGGACCGGATGCCGGAAGGCCAGGCATTGAGATCGGTCCCACCAGATACAACTATCTGGTGATAGTGTACTGCTCATCCAACGGGAAGGAACTGGCATTGGGTGGAAAAGTCGACTTCGCCAGGCGCATAGCTTGGTAAGGAATCATAATGGTCTAGCAATTTGACGCACCCTGCACAGTGATCCTTGCTGTGTGAAACGCCACTTCTGTATCCGCATTCCTTTACCATAGACCCTTGTATAGGGAGTTGCGTTGGGAATACCCGTATTGCCGCTCTCTTCCTCCGCAACACTACGGGCAACCAGAGGCCCGCACACGTTTTTCACTGAAGCGGCCCCGCAGATCGACTGGGTACGGTGGCAAGATGATAACGGGCATTTGGAAGTCTCTTTAGGAGTGGTCCCAACATGGCCCTCAGGGTCGCCCGGAGCCTCTACTACCGGCACAGCACATTCCGCAGCCGGTCCATAGAGTGGGAGGAAACCGTCTACGCCGACACCGGGACGCTGGGCCTCACGACCAAGCACATCCACTGCGCCGGCGGCAGGAAGCGGTTCCGGGTCCGCTACGACCGGATAGTCGCCCCAGGCCCCTACGAGGACAGGTCCGGGACCATGCCGGACGCTCAGACCGATAGGCCGAGAACTTGCAGACACAGGACAACTGGCCCACATCCAACCTAGCCTAGCTCGAGGGCTGAGCTCTAACTACACACACCAACGCTGCCCACGCCACATCGTGCAAACCCCGGCCCGCGCCTATTCCCGCCTGCGAGCCGGCCCACATAGAGGGTGGCAGGCTACCGGGGTGCTTGTGGAGTTGCCTTCTTGACCGAGGCAGTCGGTTCGGGATTAACTGGAGTGCCGGATGTCTCCAGCACATCGTGACAGCCCTCATGCAGTATCGCTACCTCTTCCCGGCTTATCCCTACATCGGATTCCAAGCCGACAATTGACCGCCCAGCAGACGCGTGGTGGAATGATTCGAGGTGCTCCCCTACTCTGTGGAGCGGACCACGTCAAACGGTTCGCTCTCGATTTCTTGACTCATTTGAGGTGACTCTATGTCCACGCCAACACCTTGGGATAGTCTGAGAGACCTGCCAGCCATTCAGTGGCTTCGTGAACGCGATATTGACCTGCTGATATGCAGTGAACTTCGCTTAGACGGAGGACCGCTTCAAGAGTTGCTTGTGGGCCGATGGAACGGTGGTGCCGCCAGGCTTCAAGGGGCCTGGATATCGCATTGGGACGGTGACGATGAGACCGACATTGTGGCGTTATTCAGGAGCGGTGAGCGAACTTTAGCGTTGTTGATTGAGAACAAAATAGATGCGGAGTTCCAGCCTGCGCAGCCCGAACGATACCGGAACCGCGCCCAGCGGTGGAGAGAGAGCAGTGGTCCGGGGTGGGACGTTGAGACCGTGTTGCTGGCGCCGTCTGGTTACTTTGGGCATGAAGGCAGCGAGGTGTTTGACCGGCAGCTGAGCTACGAACACGTGATCGAGGTACTGAGTCAATCGCAGGACCAGAGGACGGTGTTCCTGGCGAATGCGCTCCAGAAAGGGATCGAGTCCCACCGGAGGGGTTACCTGTGGGAGGTGGATGAGGTGAGGACGGAGGTTTGGAGAGCGTTCTGGGAAATCGCCACGCAGGAGACGCCTCGACTGCGTATGGGGAGGCCCGATGAAAAGCCTGGGAGGGCGGGTTTTATCTATTTCTGGGATGCTGACGGTGTGTCGTCGACTGAAACTGCGGGTGGGGTCGATATTGTTTACAAGTTTCGTAATAGTCCAAGAGAGCCACATTGCTGTGTGGACATTCAGTTCCGTAGCATGAGGGAGGGCACGTTACGCGCTGGCGTGGAAGGACTGTTGGAACCGGGTATGAGGGTTGTGCAGGCGGGACAATCGGCAAGTATCCGTGTCGAGGTTCCTTTTGTGGACTTTGACAGGATGCCGGGAGGTCAGGAAGACTCGATAAAGGAGGGTCTGTTTGCGGCCGAACGACTGCGGGTCTTCTTTATCGAGAAGGGGCTGGGGAAGTTTGTAGTGCCGGGCTAACCGCTGCCGCTGTCAAGCGCGGCGACAAGGCGTACCACCAGTGGGACGAGAGGGAACTTAGCGTTGAGTGACGCGCTGATAAACGAGGTGAAGGTGGAGGGAATATTGGCGTAAGCTAGGAGTCGTCCGGTTCGTCCGCAGCCTGGGGGACAGCGCTCTCCCTGTTAGGCTTGAGACGGTAGCTGTCGCCGTTCATCTCCAGGATGTGGACATGGTGGGTGAGCCGGTCCGGCAGCGCTCCGGTGAGCCTTTCCGAGCCGAAGATCTCGGTCCACTCGTCGAAGGGCAGGTTTGTGGTGACCAGGATGGAGCCCCGCTCGTAGCGCTGGCTGAAGACCTCGAAGAGGAGTTCCGCCCCGGTGCGGGACAGGGGCACGAAGCCCGGCTCGTCGATGATCAGGATATTCAGGCGAGAGAGTTGTCTCTGTAAATTCAGCAGCCGTTTCTCGTCCCGGGCCTCCATCATTTCGTGGACCAGGGCGGCGGCGGTGGTGAATCCCACGGACAATCCCCTCTGGCAGGCGGCCAGGCCCAGCCTCAGGGCCACGTGGGTCTTGCCGGCGCCGCTGTTGCCGACGGCGATGACGTTCTCACGTCGCCGGATGTATTCGCAGCGGGCCAACTCCATCACCAGCGCCTTGTTCACCTAGGGGATGGCCGGGAAGCCGAAGGTGTCCGGACTTTTGACGGCGGGAAACCGGGCAGCGCGGATCCGCCGCTCCACCATGCGCTGGTGGCGTTCGATGAGTTCCAGCTCAGCGAGGCGGAGCAGGTACTCCGGATGGTCCACACCCTCGGCGGCGCACTGGGCGGCCATCTTCCCGTACTCTCTCAGGAAGCTGGGCAGCTTCAACTCCTTCAGGTGATGCTCCAATAGCAGCGTCGACCGGTTGCTCATGCCGCCCTCGCCGACAGGAGTGTCATGTAGTCCTTGGCACAGGTGCTGCTGACCCTGACCCGGGGCAGGTAGGGATACAGTTCCAGGTCGAGGCGGGGCGGCCGTCCTTCCAGACGGCACAGCGCCAGGTGCTTCACCGCGTCGAAGCTGAGCGCCCCCAGCCGGAGGGCGTCCCTGACGGCTGCGTGCACCTCCTGTTGGGAGAAGTTCTCCATGAGCCGCAGCACCTGCACGAATTCCCCTTGCCCCTCCGGCCCATGCGGGACTCCAGGAGCCGACGCAGCGTCCCAAACTCCTCGGGCAGGTCCCATCCCTGCAGGGATACACCATCCTAAAAGACAACTTTTCGTCGATACTTACCATCGCTCCCAGCGAGTTGGCAAGGAGAAAAAGTCTGGCTCGAGAACAAACGATGCCAAACAGGAAATACCCAAAAAAGGGGCAGCACCGAAGGAACGCAAAGAGAAGAGAATCCCACTGACGCCCGAGGCCAGAAGAGAAATACAACGAACCAATCATAAGGAGAAACTCGCCAACGCCAAAGCCAGCGGCCTCTGCCAAGACTGCGGCGAACCTGCCATAGAAGAACAGACGAGGTGCGAGAAATGCGCTGAGAAGCACCGAGTCTCCCGCAGGAAGAACGACGCCGAGCGGCGCGCCAAAGCCAATGAAGCCAATCAGCTCAAGCGGGCCATGGCCCTGGCGGAGAAAATCGAGGCGGGCGGGCCAACCAAGTGCCGGGAATGCCAGGACCCGCCACGCCACGGCCAAACCAGATGTGAGCGCTGTGCCGACCGGCACAACGAAAATCGGAGAAGGAGGGAGGCCGAAAAGAAGGCCCAACCTCAAAACAAGGACACCACCGCAGAACGGCCGCGATAACGGCAAGCGTGAACATCTGTAGCAGCCCCTCATCCACAGCCCGCGCCCTGCTTACCGCCCCGGACAGCGCGCCGGTCATGCGGGCCAAGCGCGCCGACGTGGTCGCCAACGACTACGAGGGGTTCAACCTACAGTAGATGGACCTGGCCCAGGTGGCCGAGAGATTTACCCACAGGTAGTCCATCAGCCGGATGCTGGACACCCAGCATCCGGCTTCGTGCCGCGCGGGACTGGGTTCAAAAGTTGAGCATACACATTGCGTTTATCATCCCGTGTATACTGGTTCCGTTCAGTTCTGAAGGGCTGTGCTGTGCGAAGCCGGCCCCGCACAGCAGGAGGAATACATGCTAAGACCCCATTCGTCCCGTATCGTGGCAGTCACCTTGGTCATCGTATTGGCGCTTGCCGCGATGGCCTGCGGCACATCCGCCGAACCCGTCATACAAGAAGTCATCAAGGAAGTACCGGTCGATCGCATCGTTGAACGACAGGTAGTAAAGGAAGTGCCTGTAGACAGAGTGGTGACCAAGGAAGTGGTCCGCACCGAACAGGTGCCGATGAAGCAGCTCGCCCCGCTGATCGTGGGCAATCTCAACACTTTTACCGGCTCGCTCTCAGAATTCGGGCCGCCCCTGCGTAACTCTGTCGAACTTGCCGCCGACCACATCAACCGCGCCGGCGGAATCCAAGGCGCTTCGATGGTCATCATAAGCCGCGACACAGCGGTGAGCCCGGTGCAGGGCGTTGACGCGGCCAGAGCGCTCGTCGACGTGGAGAGGGTGGCCGCCATCATCGGGGCGCTCTCCAGCGGCGTCACCGTCGCCGTGGCCCAGTCGGTGACCGTGCCCAAGAAGACGCTGATGATCTCCGGCGCGTCAACCGCGCCCAGCATCTCGGTGCTCGAAGACGGTGATTATCTCTTCCGCACCACACCGTCCGACGCTTCGCAGGGAGTTGTTCTGGCCCGCCTCGCCCGAGAGCAAGGATACGACACCGTGGGCATCATGTATATCAACAACGCCTATGGCGAAGGCTTGGCGGACCAGTTCGAGAAGAGTTTCACGGCGCTGGGCGGAACGGTTACGGCCAAAGTCCCCCATGAAGACGTGCAGCCAACCTACGTCTCCGAGCTGGACAAGGCTACCGATGAAGACCCCGACGCGCTGGCTGTCTTGAGCTACACCGGCCAGGCATCGGTCTACGTGCGAGAGGCGACGGAAGGGGGATACGCCGATGCGTTCCTGTTCGCCGACGGCACCAAAGGCCCTGAATGGATAGAGGGCATCAACGCTTGGGACGCGCTGGACGGCTCGATGGGGACTGTGCAAGGCAGTGCGGGGTCACCGGCGAAAGACGCTTTTTTGACCTCTTACACAGAATCCTTCGGGTTCCCGCCGTCGCATCCGTTCATGGCCGAGCATTACGACGCGACCGTCCTGGTTGCGCTGGCCGCTGCCAAGGCCGGCAACACCACCGACTCCACCGCCATCCGCGACGCTCTCCGGGACGTCGCCAACGCTCCCGGGGAGGTTATCGGCCCGGGACGGGACGAAATAGCCAAGGCCCTCGCCCTTATAGCCGAGGGCAAGGACATTAACTACAACGGCGCCGGCGGGGACATCGAGTTCGACGAAAACGGCGACGTGTTCGGCACTATCGAAATCTGGACAATCAAGAACGGGGAAATTCAGTCCACCGGCAGGTTCGAGACTCCCTGATCCAGGTATTCCCGGATCTTACTTCACAGCCGCGGCCGGGGTTGGCCGCGGCTGTGACTTTTGCCAACTTTCCGCCGGTGGAGCGGCTGCCTCTGGTAAGGGGGACTTCGCCAGGACCCGGCCTGTCCAGGACGCCTCGGGCATCGCTTCCGACATGGGCCTGGAGTTCGTCCGGACCCTCAGCGCCAGGGACCTGAGCGATATGGCGGGAAGCAATCTGCCACGGGATACCCACCGCAGCTTCAGGAACGCGGACCTGGTGATCGAAGCGACGGACGGGACCGACATCAGTTACACAGCAATGGAAATCTCCTTCACGGCGGATCTGAGGGACTGCGACCGGGCCATCCGGAACGCCGGTCTCATCACCCGGTTCACTGGGAAGTCGGCGCAGGCCGCCGTGGCCAGCGTCAGGAACGACAGGGAGGCGGCGGAGGCTGTGGAGTCCGGGACGGTGTACTGGCACCCGCTGGAGGACCGCACCCCGAGTCCAGAGCAGCTTCTTCAGAGCCAATCAGCGACACACACCAGGGCGTGTGGAAATTTAACTGATCCACGGGGGTGAAGGAGGCAAGATCATGGCTTTCTACGTCAACGAGGACAGGCCAACCAGCAAGGCGATAATCCACCAGGATAACAACCGCTGCCAAGTTCCTCGAGAAAAGCAACCACAGGATGGCAGGTGGCACGGCCCGTTCAGCACCAAAGACGAGGCAATTCGCATCGGCCTTGAAGAGACGAATTGCCGACAAGTGAGGGAATGCAACAAATGTAAACCCTGAAGGAGGCCTTGCCTTCCCTCCGCTCCCTGACTGTGGCCGCAGGAACACCTCTACACCAGCGCCTCCGTGAGCATTAACCCGTAGCAGAGAAGGGAGAGATCCGAGCCAGCCAGACCAACGAGAAGGGGGAAAGCATGACCATATCCTGGCAAACCGCCGCCGCGATGCTCGAACATCTAAAATGGTGCCTTACATCCGACCAGAAAGACGTACAGATGTACAAAGACCCTAATAGCAGCACTTGCGTCAAAATCAACATTTTCCCGCTAAAAAAGACCAACTACACCCTCATGGGCCTCCGAGAGCTATTCAACCAACACGGAATAGATGGCGTGCGATTCAGCATTGCCTGGAAAGCGGTGGCTTAAATGTCCACACGCCCCAGTGGAGGAGCAGAGAACGAGTCATGCGAACATGGACGCCCGGCTGGGCCGTATAGAAAGCGACACCCGCACCATCAGGGGATATACCGCCATGGCCAGAGCTCCCCATGACGCCCAGGGCATAGCGGCCGACATGGGCCTGCAGTTCGTCCGGGTCCTCAGCACCACCGACCTGAGCGAGATGGCGGGAAACACCCTGCCCAGGGACGTGGGACGCAGCTTCCGGAACGCCGACTTGGTGACCCTGGCCACGGACGGGGCCGGCACCCGCTAAATAGCGATGGAGGTGTCCTTCACCGGGAAGCCGGCGCAGGCCGCGGTGGCCAGCGTCAGGAACGACCGGGAGGCCGCGGAGGCGGTGGAGTCCGGGGCGGTGTACTGGCACCCGCTGGAGGACCGGACGCCCAGCCCAGGGTGAACCAAGAAAAGGCCGGTGCGCCCCGGCGACACCTCAGCCATCCCAATGACTGCCAACCCAGTGAACCAGCATATCCAAGCGGTCTCGAACTTTCCTGGTGAACGGCGAAGACCAAAGTCACGAGGAAATCTGTCCCCTTGGCAGCGAAGACTATCCTGTTGTTCCCTATGCTCAACACCAACAGGGCAGAACGCCGACAACAACTCAACGCAGCCCGTGCGAGGAAACCAAACGAGCCAGGCACAAACGCTCACTCCGGTAGCGCTCCACGCCCGGACCTCCACCACCATCCAAGAGGACGCAGACCAATATCTACAGGCCCAACTGGACGCCATGAGGGACTACGCGGAAGGGAATCACATACGACCCGTGTCCCACTTCATCGACAAACACGGTGGCCGGGAAGAGTTCGACTGGATGATGGCCCAAGCCACCAGCAACAACCCGCCGTTCCGAACGGTCCTGATCTACTCCTTCGACCGGCTTACCCGGTCACACACTGAAATGAAGGCTCTTCTGGAAAAGCTGACGGACAACGGGCTGGAAATCATTTCCATCATGAACCATTAACCCAGGCACTCTGGCCTAGCGTTAATCCGAGCCGGAACTACAGCAATCCCGCCATCCCAGGCCAGACCCGCTCTCTACCTACGCCGCAGCCCACCGGCAGTCCCGTAGGCGCAGCGACGCCAGGCGAAGTGACACGGCTGAAAAACGATGAGGATGATGATGGATATTCTGGGGCGCCGCTCCGCAGACTGGCCGGATAGGAAACACCGCTCCCGGCGGGGATTTGGACGCCAACCCGCCGGACCCGGACGAATCCGACAGGGTCACCCTTGAAATTCAGGGCAAGGGCGCCTTCAGCCGCGTGAAATGCGAACGGGGTTTCCCCCCAGTGCAGCGGGTGATGGACGGCGACCTGGACGAGTTCGTTGACGCGCTGGGTTCCCACGCGCCGACCCAACTGCTCGGGTGGCGCACCCTGTGGACACGGCCCTGCCGTCCTGGGAAACCGAGGTGATGAACGTGCCGGGCAACCACGCCCTGAGAACGTTCACAAGAAACCCACGCTGCCCTCGGAATATGATATAAAGTAGCCGGGCAGTTGATACCTGCCCGGCCTTTCAAGCCAAACGGTGTCTGGTACCGAATGGCCCAGCCAGGGAGAACCCTGAGGTTCCACACTGGCAACAGCCATTATCCCACAAGCCGGACACCCCGCGCCGAATGAGGCCCGGGGTATTTTCTTTTCAACCAACTCCTCAGGCAAGGGATCGAGTGGTTTGAGGAGAAGGAGCCGGAGGAGACCATGTGTCACGAAGCTATCACCAAGGTCCTGCCGAACCACATCATGCGGCGCCGGTGCTCCACCTTCGGCAAAATCCCAGAAATGAATGCTCCAAGAAACGAGCCACCAACCTCGAGTGAGGCACCATCATAGAGTAAGGAAACTGAAAATCGTGCATTCGCAGCACCCCGTACAATTGCCCGGCAACACCCGGAAACGACCCAAACAGAATACAGTTGCCGTTACCCGGGCTTGGAGGCTGCAATATCCCCAGGGATTGGGATTACATACCAAGTTGTTCCACTCGCGCAGGCAGCACGGTCGCCAGGTTTGACCACGCCCGGGTCTCGCAGTCGGCATCCGTCCGCCCCGGCAACGCATCTCGCAATAGTCCGCACAGAGCCGTCGACTGCCAGACAGGCGACCGCTCTGCTGATTAGCCGTTGGAGAAACATCCATGGGAAGGACCTGGCTGAAGATACGGAACCGGTACCCAGCCATGCTTACCACCATCGCGTTGGCCGGGCTGGTCGCGTTGGTGGTGGCTTCGACATTCGCAGTCCCGGCTCAATCCGAAGACCCACCGTGGAAGACACCGGTGCAGGGACTCGCCGTATTGGCCGGTGACGAAGCCGACGAACTGCTCGTTACCTACACACCCCATCCCGAGGGAGCCACCGATTACCGGGTGTCATGGGTACCCGAGGGCGAGTAGAGGACTTCGCCGCGTTCACCGATACGGACTGGAATGCCTTTCCCACATCGGCTGAGTTGACCATAACCAATCTGGATCCTGGCGCCACCTACGAGATCAGGATCAGTGCATGGTTCACCGGGCAACAGCACTCGGACTGGAGCCCAAACGTCACCGGCCAGGCAGCTGGGAATCAATCGGCTACCACAACCACTCCCGGGCCTCCATCCCCGAGCCGAGAGTCGGCGAGCGATGATACCATCGCAACCGCCCTGAACCTGGGAGACCTCGCAACAAACAATTATTAGGAACCAGAAGGGAACAGTTGGCAAATGAGCGAGAGCCGGACCGGAGGAGGAAACCCCTCTAAGATAACTAGCAACAGGAAAAATCATGGCCGGAGACGCAACCACGTAATACCCAAATCCCATATGAGCCTATTCGCAGACGAAGACCTTGTCTACGTATTCGATATTGCCGAAGAAAAAAGAACTCCCAGATACAGTCCTCCACGCCAAACCGTCAAGAAGGCGACGGTGATCAAGGGATTCTACACGAACAAATTGGAGGACAACTTAGCCCAACGATTTGAGCTGGGCGTAAAGGCCATAATGAATAAAATAACCGAGGAACGGCAACTGACTTACGACGAACGGATTAAGTTATGCCGATATATCTACGCGTACAGGTTCCGCAGCCCTTGGATGCTGAACCGCCTACAGGCCAGGTACGAGCCAGATATGAGAGGGATTATCAGGGAACTCTCAGATAGATTGTCGTTCCTCTATGCAGCCCTGTATGACACAGACCATCCAATCGACAAAGAGCCATTCGAAACGGTGAAAGGCATCCTATTACGCGAAGAAAAGGTACTGAACGATGCCGAGAAGGTGAAATCATCCCTGCGGGCCTTTTTCTCAGAAGGGCACCCATTAACCCATACACCCCAACATGCGGATACCCTACTGGCCTCGCTGCCATGGCGCGTGTTCATCTCGACAGACCGGCCGTTCGTGCTAGGGGACTTTTTCTTTCAATTCAACGACCCGGACCAACCCATATTCGAAATGCTCTGCCCCATCAGCTCAAACCACTGCCTGTTAATATCCCGATTTGCGTTGCACCCCACACAGCACACAGGAGACATTGAGTACATCCACGTAGGTGACCAGACAACCCGAGCGATCAACGTACGAACTGCTGTACGCAGTGTGAAGTACGTAATCTCCGGACAAGATTTGTCCTGGGTCCTTCGCGCTCGCAAAACACCGGCAATAAAGCATCAGACCCTGAAAGTACCTAACATGCAGACAGAGCAGCTGGTGGGCGGGTACCTATCTAGCCGATGCCCGAAGTGTTGGTGGGCACTAGCTCCGGGCGAAATCCTCGAACGTCGACTGGGAGAAATCAAGGGCGACACGGTTGCGTTAAACACCTTCACGCAGAGAACCTGCTCCAACCCATCCTGCGGGTTCGTCACGGACTTCCGATCAGGGTCAGACAAAGTCGTGCACCAGTTAGGACCAGAGGCCATCGCCATTCTCCAAAGACTCCGCCCTGCCGACCGCGACACGATACCAATAGAAGAGGCCGAGTAACCTGCAATCAACGAATTGGGCCACGTGGGTCAAAGGAGCACGGAGCTGGAGGAAGAAGCACCGCCGCGTAATAGCAGAGCGGGGACCGTGAGCAAACCGCATCTGAGCCCGTTTCCGGGGACCTGGGTTCGTGAGCTCCCAATCTTCACTCCGAGGAGAACATGACTCATACGGAGAATGCGACGATGCGGATGCTGAAATGGTTCGCCCCTATCTTTGCCGCCGGAGTGTTGGCCGTGTTCGCCGCTTGCGTGTCTGCCTCCACCAGCGGACCCACGATTGAACCCACGGCGGCGCCGGCGGACGATTCGCCTAAGGCGCCGTCCGTTTCAACTGTCATTGGCACGCCCGTACCTCGTTCTGATGTCGGGACGGTTTTCGACAGACCCTTGTCCTCCGGTCTGTCCGTTGCCGACGTGACGGAGAACGCGCTGCCCAGCGTGGTCCAAATCATCGCGGGCTCCGGCTCCGGGACGGGTTTCATCATCAACGAAGGCGGGCTGACGGTCACCAACAGGCACGTAGTCGAAGGGAATAACCAGGTTGCCGTCCGGCTGGCGACGGGGGAGGAATACCGGGGCAGCGTGACCGAACGGCATCCAAGCCTCGATTTGGCCTACGTCGAGATTGACGCCAACCGGCGTTTCACCCCCATAGCTATTGGCAACTCCGACACAATCCGCGTTGGCGACGACGTTATCGCCATCGGTTTCCCCCTGGGCCGGTCACTGGGGCTGGAACCCACGGTCAGCGTCGGAATCATCTCAGCCAAGCGGAACAACCGTTTGCAAACGGACGCATCCCTGAATCCGGGAAACAGCGGGGGGCCGCTGCTGGATATGTTCGGCCAGGTCGCCGGAGTAGTTGTCTCCAGGGTGGAAACCAACAAAGCCGGAAGGCCAGTCACCGGCATCGGCTTCGCAATTCCCATCAACGCGGTGAAGTCGGGGCTTGGGGGGCAGGTTTCCCGGGCCGGCAGGGCGTTGCCCACGCCCACCCTGACGCCCTTCCCGGCGATAGCCCTGCCCCCAAACGTCGAGGCCACCAAGGCCGCGATGGACGCCATAGACGCCCACCGGCGGCAGGTGGAGCAGGCCACCCGCACCGCCATCGAAGCACAGCAGGAATCCGAGCGCTACGCCGCCTCCCTGGAAGCCACCCGCATCGCCGAACTGCCCACACCAACGCCAACGCCGCTGCCGACGGCCACCCCGGCGCCGACACCTACCCCTTTGCCCACAGCCACTCCAACTCCGGAACCCACGCCGACTCCACTACCCACGCCCACACCGCATCCACGCACGTTCTGCCAGGAATGGGAAGCCCTGGCGCTGGACTGGATAAAGCAGGGCAACAATTACTATAAATATCCGTTTGGCCATCGTAATCAGGTGTTCCCGGGTGTGCCTGACCATCCCCAGTTGTCCGCTCAGAAAGCGGATCGGCTTTGCCTTACTGAATTCCCGTTCGGCGTCTTGTATGACAAATTCCCCTACGGTGGCGGTGGTGTCGGATATGGGAGAAACCAGATTCTGCCGGGCACGTATGAGTATCGGCGGGAGGGGGATAAGCGTGTGCCGAAGACCTCGTTTGGCTACAACTGTACGTTAATCCTCAACGAATCTGAAGATAACAAGCTAACTGTGGAAATGCCTTACGGTGAGCCATTCACCTTCCGATTCTATGAGTATCACAATATAGTTAACTTGAATTGTGATAGGGAAGGCAAACTCTACCGCATCGGTGAATGATTCGTCCCTATACCCTGAATCGTGGAGGCCGAAGACCTCACGCCTTCCCCCAAAGAAGGGGATATTCCGGTGGTAAGTAGATTTGATGACCACATTTGCTGGTCGTGAAAAATTAACACCGGGCAGGTGAAATACGAGAGCCTCAGAGTTGCAATGATGAATCGGGTAAGTCTTGGGGGGATATATGACATACAAGGAAATTCAGCATTGCGCATCTCAAGAACTACACGTTCAACCATCTTCAGTGAAGACCTGCTAGATAGCGGAGGTAAAGCACCAGTTTGGACTTACACAAGGGAGAGCGCCAAATGCTGGCCAAGGCCGAGGCGCCCCACCGTGTCCGCCTAAATACCGTGATGCGATTACACGGTGCATCCGTGCCCGCCTTTGAGAAAATAGACGTTACTGTTGGGCATGAGGGAGATGAAGCGGTTCCTCGAACAGTTGCAATTGGATGCAGGCGATGTACGGAGGCGGATTCATCTGGCTCCAACACCGCTTGGGCTTTGTCCTGAAGGGTCTCAAGAAACGGCTGGTCAAGACCGACGAAGGGAAACGGGATCGCGTAAGGCGGTCCGGACTGTGGAACTCCATTCATGTTGATGAAACGTATGCCCCGGACTTCCTAGACACTCTCAGACGACTGGTAGACCGGATGAGGTAGCAGGATTATGAACGACACCCCGATCATCGTCATCCAATGCGCCGCCGGCAAGCAGAGCCACGCCGGTTGCCTCCGATTTCGCAGCGGGCGGGAAGTGCTGTTCGTAGCCAACCCGGCTAACGCCCCCCAAGACGGACCATATGCCCATGCTCATCCCGACGGTCCCGCCGACACTGGGGAGACGTGGCGAAAGCAGCTGCTGCGATACAATAACCTGCATAAGGACGTTCCGGGATATAACCCTTTGGGGCTGCTGCCCGCCTGGCAGCTTTACAAGCATCCAATCTATGCCCGACTGGCGGAAAAGTACGGGCCGGAGCACCTCTACATCCTGTCGCCTGGCTGGGGCCTGATTAGGGCAGATTTTCTGACGCCGGACTATGACATTACCTTCAGCAACAATGCAGAACCCTACAATCGCAGGCGCGAACGGGATGCTTACGACGATTGGCGTATGCTGCCTGACGACACCGCCGATCCGGTCGTATTCTTCGGAGGCAAAAGCTATATAAAGCTGTTTTGTGCATTGACCGAACGGGTGAAAGGGCCGAGATACGTATTCTTTAATTCACGGAATGCGCCGGATGCACCAGGTTGCCATCTCCGAAAGTTCGACACCAGAACCAGAACAAACTGGCACTATGAATGCGCCCGAGCATTTATGGACGGGAAGGTTGGGATTTAGAAACAATCTCAAAACAGTAATCGGTGCTGACGGCGATACCAGAGCAGGGCGCACGTCAGTTGGACCAGCCCCTTGTAGTTGGATACCTTTTTGTCATAGCGGACCAGGGTCGCCCGGAGCTTGAACAGCCAAGCCAACGTGCGTTCCACCACCCAGCGACGGGCCGGAAAGATGAGGTGAAGCGGCGCTGCCGGACTGTCCTGCAATCAAAGCCGAAGGGCTAGGGCGAAACTCCCAGACCAGTTCCAGGCGCACCGCACATCCCACCTTCACTTTAGTTTAGGTGGGTTCATCAAGTCCCCAAAGGGCCCCCTCGTCGTCATCAACGACGAGGGCCACCATTGCCACCGGGGAGACCCGGACAAAAGAAACACCCCTCCACAGAACACCCAGTGGTTCGAGGGAATCGGGCAAATAAGGGACGCTGGACTGCTGCACTACGTCACGGACATGTCGGCGACCTCCATATTCCTGGCACAGTCAAACCCAAGGCCCTTCGACTGGATAATCTCGGACTATTCCCTGATCGATGCGATAGAAGCCGGCCTCACCAAGATTCCCAGAGTCCCAACATCGACGAAACCTTGAAGTTCACGGTAGTATCTGAGGAGCGCGACACCTTGACCAGTTTGCATTGAGAATATCCAACGTCACGAGGGGGAATCGAACATGCCCGAGATAGTAGGGTCATACCAAGTGCAATCGGAACGAGGGGGTAGCCATGCGTGACCGAATAAGCCCTGAATTCTTGGATGTACTGAAATCTGCCTTTGAAGAATGGGAAGATGAGGTCAATAGGGCTGACTTGGCCATTGCGACCAAGCAGACCTACACTCAACATCCCAAGCGATTTATCATGTGGATTGTTGGGGAATACCACCTGCCGCCTCCACCTAAGGAATAACCACTTGGACCGCCGGGGAGAACAAGGTCGGGATCGTCAACCGGAGATTCAGCATACCCGGCAATCCCGCATCTCCATAGCCGTCTGTGTAGATTGGTATATAATTCCCATCAGAAACATACACGACGTGGTCCGACAGCAGCGGGAATGCCTTCCCCACCGAGACGTTCCACGCGGTATCGGACGTCCAGCGGGGCGAGGAATACAAGGTCAGGGTCAGGGCCCGCTACGAAGGCAGCTCCGGGCCCTGGAGCAGCGAGGTAACCTACACCGTCCCCGCCGACCCCCCGGCGAATGACGACCCGCCGGAGGATGAGAGCAACGCTCCCACCAACGAGGCTGGCAGGATGCCCGAGCACCTGGGCATCCTGGACTGGACGGACGTCGACGGCGCCGTGCGCTACGAGCTTGAGGTCGGCACCGGCGGCGCAAACCCCGGTTGGGACGACATCACCGGCCCAGACTCCTCCTACGGCATCAGGGCCTTCGTCAACGGGTCAACGGCCATCATCGCCGTGGGAGTGCCACACGAGTACACGGTTCGGGTGCGGGGCGTCTTCGAAGATGGCTCCGCCACCGGGTGGATGGCGGCGACCCTGAGAGTTGACTGAGGAACCCTGAACCAACGGGGAAAAAGCCCGGCCGCCACGGTGACCGGGCTTTCGTCCTGCTGAGCAACCAGGACAACAGACTTGAGGGACCCCGGGAAAAATGACTAGCGGTGATACCAACGCCGCTCAGCCTCTCCAAGAGCCTCCGGCATGTGGGCAAAGGCAGCTCTCACGTCATCAAGGCCAAGGGGCGGGTACGCCCTGGCCTGGGCAGCTGCCGCCAACGCGCCGACGCCGCGGCGAAACGCCTCGGGGCCTCCCTCATCGTAAAGAGCGAGCATGAACAGCTCTCCCAGATTATAGGTGCACCGGTCAGCCACCGAACCCTGAGGGGTGGCGCCGATGGTATCCACGATCTTCCCACCGCCGCTGCACGGACGACTGCGAGGAGAGGGTGTGACCCCCGTCCCGTCCGCTTCCATCAAACTGGTCAGCGCCTGGGCCAGCCCCTCGTCGATCCAGCCCTCGTTCCCGACGAACCAGTAGTGGACCAGCTCGTGCTGGGTCCAGTGGAATTTCGCCGGCGCCGCGTACCCCGGCGGGTGGATGATGCTCACGCCCACGTTGCCGCCCGTGGCCGGCGATGGAAGCCCACGGCCATAGTGGACCAGCACATTGGCAGTGGGCAGGGGAGTTTCAAGGTACTCCTCAAGCCACCTCAGCCATTTTTCAATGGAGGGATGGAGATGGCCGGTCTCCGCCGGACGCTCCGTCGCCACCGTGATGCTGACCGGCCCGGAGAGGGGCAACCGGCCCTTCGAACTGGCCAGGTGCAACAGCCCGGGTTCCAGCGTCCTGGTGGCGCTGCCTCCGAAGGACACGCTGCCGTAGGCCAGGGCCACCGCGTGAGTCTGCCCGTCAGTTATCCCGCCGGCCAGGGACGAATGGGCCATGATGGAGTCGGCCAACGCCGGGTCCCGGATGCTGAGGTACGCCAGGGCGGCGACGGCGCCGGTGTCGGCCGGCTCGTGGCTGGCCATGAAGGGCATTTCCATAATGCGGCCCACCAGGGCGGGATTGTAGGCCCACAGCTGGCTCAGACGGTCCGCCGTCTCCCGGCGGGCCCTCGTGGGGTCCTCCCCCAGCCACTCCCGGACCGGTGAGGACGCCGCCGTCTCCCCTCTGTAGAGCGGCTCTCCAAAAACGCCGCCGCCCGATTCCCAACACTCCTCAATTCCAAGACCTGTCTTCCCAAAACCCCCGGGACCACCGGAGCTCATGGCATCGACCAACGCCGCGGAGCCCCCGGCTCCTTCAAGAACGCAGAGCATCGTATCGTAGTCCCAGACGGCGGAGAGGCCCAGGGCCCGGTACTCGCCCGGGGTGAGACACTCGCCAACCGTAAAGCTGGTGGACAGCAGAATTCCCAAGACACGGTCCGGTGGCGCCCCGGGGGCCGCGCCGCCGGGAGACTCGCTCAAAACTCCACGGAGCGCAGGCCCGGTGGGCGATTCGTCCAGACAGTCTGCCGCTCCCAACAGGATGCCGGAAGGGTCCACCTGCGGGTCAAAGTAAACCATGCGGTTCAGACTGCGGTCAGAGAGACAGGGCAAGACATCGGCCGCACCCGGGGCGCCAGCGGCCAGCCAATCCAGGTCAAGGGAGACGTCCTGCCCGCCCAGGCAGGCCCGCTCCGCATCGCTCAGATACGATGGCAACCCATGCCCGCCCAGGGGCAGGCTGGCGGACTCAGCAGCCGGCGCCTCCAGCGTGGGACTCACAGCCAGTCCCTCCGGAGCCGGCGGGACTGGGGAAGCCGCCGCCAGCGCTGGGGCCTTCAGGGGAGAGCGGCCGGGAACCGCGCTGTCCGGCGAGCCCGCCGCAGGAGGTCCCAGACCTTCGGCGCCAACAGCCGACGTTGGCTGAGGAGCCGCCCGGGGCGCCTCCTGAACTTCCCGGGCCGCTCCGCCGCCGCAGGCCAGACCCAGAACCAACAAGAACAATCCCAAAACCAGGGCAGTCCTCCAGAAGAACATGCCGGCGCCTCCATGTGGTCATTCGCCTTTTCCACATGCCTATTCTATGCCGGTATCCCCGGGTTTCGGTTGGTTGCGGGAGTTTCGCAAGTTTCTCCGGATCCGGACAGTCCCATCAGGGGACGGAAAAGGTATCAAAGAGCCAGCCCGCCGGCCAAACCGCGACTGGGAGGCCAACCATCACGTTCCACAACCGGTCCAGTGTCCGGTACAGTCAGGTGGACCCTTCAATACGGAGCCTGGTTGGAAGAGGGTTCGCCGCCATCGTCCACCAGGCCGATGCGCACCGCCCAGAGCACCAGCTGATGCCGGGTCTTGAATCCCAGCTTCCTCTGGACGGCGGAGACGGCGTTGCGCACCGTCAACCCGCTGTTGTTCCTTATCTCACCGATCTCCTGATAGGTCAGACCCCCGGCAAACAATCTCAGGATCTCCCTCTCACGGTCCGTCAAGGTCTCCAACAGCTGGGAGCCGGCGTCAGTCGATGGGCTCCGCACCGCCCGGGCCAATCGCCTGGCCGCGCTCCCCGGAATGCGGAACTCGCCCAGAGCGACTTCCCGCAGCGTCGCCAGGAGCTGTTCCTTGCCGGAATACTTCTGAAGATACCCGGTGGCGCCGGCGGCTATGGCCCTGACGATGGCATCCTTCTCGTTGGAGGCGGTCAGCATCAGCACCCTGGTGCCGGGCAACAGGTCCGTAATCCGCCGGCAGGCCTCGATGCCGTCCATCACGGGCATGATCACATCCATCACGATTACGTCGGGGGAGACTTCCACCACCTTGCTCAGAGCCTCCTCTCCGTCCGCCGCCTGGGCCACCACCTCGAACTCCCCGGTGTGCTCCAGGGCGTCCCGAAGCAGGTCGCGCATGATGGAGTGATCGTCAACCAGCATCACCCGGGTCCGAGCAGCAGCGGTCATTCACGTTCCTCCATTGAATGCGGGGTGCGGGATCACACAGACCAGGGAAGTTCCCCCGCCGGCTCCGTCCGATGTGACCTCAAGGCTCCCGCCCATCCTCTCGGCGTCAGCCCGCATGTTCCTGAACCCATGCCCACGGGTTGCGAAGTCCGGCGGAAGCCCGATACCGTCGTCCGAGACGGCGAGGCTCAGCTGATCTTCAGCGCAATCGAGCCTGATGACCACGCTCCGGGCCTGCGCGTGCCGTATCACGTTCGTCAGCGCATTGTGAGCGATCGAGAAGAGCAGGCTCTTCGTGATGGTGGACAGCGGAGGCTCCCGTCCCCGCTGGACCAGCTCCGCCGGTACCGAGGATATGCCGGTGAAGGTCGCGGCGTGAGCCTCCAGGACCTCGCCCAGCAGATCCCCCCGAAATAACTGTCCGCCGTCGATCGGGAGCCTCAAATCCCACATGGCCGACCTCGAGAGGTCCGCCACCAGCCGCAACCGGTCCCTCAGGGGCTCATTGGACTCGTCCACCAGGTCAACCGCCCCCTCAACACCCAATCCGACCATGTAGGCCCACTGGGCCGTGGTGTCATGGATGTTCTGGGAGATCTCGACGCGCTGGCGGTGAAGCTCCCGCTCCCGCTCCAACCCCCGCTGCCCCCGGCCCCGCTCAAAACCGGCGATGAGACCCATCGCGGCGGAAACCGCATACAGCGACAGGACCCGGTAGAAGAGGCCCTGTTCCTCCTTGGCGGAGAAGTCGATCCCCGGTTCAACCGCCACGCTGAGCGCCGAATAGATGACGGCCGCCATGGTGGTCCAGACCATGACCAGCCGGGGGGCCGTGAACACCCAGGCAAACACCGCCGCCGCGAAGTAGTACATCGGGAAGTAGGGACTGCTGAAACCGCCGGAAAGGGAGACGCTGAAGGAAATCGAGGCAACGTCCATGGCGCTCAGGGCCAGCATCCAGACGGGCTTCACGGTCCCGCTGCGGCGGACCAGGAGGTAAACGTACCCGTTGACGGCCATCAGGCCCAGGGCATAGAGGGTGTTCAGGATATGGCTGAGAGCGCCGTAGTCGATGCGGTACTGGACTTCCACCAGGCAGAAGGCCAGCGCAGACCACCGGATCCACATCGACACCCTGGCGGCGTGCATCAGTTCCTCGGGAACGCTCCCCTCGACACCTCCGAACAGCACCAGGAATCTTCTGGCGGCAATGTGGACCGCACTCATCACAGGATTTCTCCAGCCCCCTTGTGCATGAAGGTTTTGGGCGTTTTCCCGGTAGCTCCAAGCGGATAGCGAGACGCTGCAATCAATCTAACCCGGTACAGAGGCGCCAACAAGATGTCAAAACAACCAACTACTGTGTGTGTAACCCACGACAGAAGGCTCCCGGCGGGGTCCGGAAACTCCCAGGATGGACGGGACGGCGCGATGGGAGGGGGAGATCTCACAGGGCCGGAACAAGCGCGGCGGGCGGTGGCTTGAGGAGCCCGGGCCCGCCCGCGCCAGACCGGGGTGTCCCACACGACCCCGCGTGACTTCAAGGCTGTCTGCGAGCACGGCCGGCAGGGCCGCCCAGGAGCCGTACCAAGACGGAAAGGGTTCCCCTTCGGCATGGATCAGGCGCACCGCATTGCCTGCGCCTTGTAAACGCACAATGACGATGATATAAACACACTCGCTGATAAGATTAAACACACACCTGGCCCAGGGGAGTCACGGGGGCCCGTCCGTGAGCCCACGCCCAGGATGCCCCCGGGCCTCTCGTCCGTGCTGGCGGAGACCGGGCTCCGGCATGGGGCCCGGAGTTGCCATTGGAGCAAAACGGGGACCGGGCAGCGGGAGGCAGAATAGAGGCGATTTCAAAGTCAAAAGCCGCTCTCCATCAGGCCCAGGCTGGAGCACAGGTCCGCCCCGCAGGGCCGCACCTTCACGGCGGTCCCCGCTCCTCACACAAGCCTGACCCGCGGGCACCGGGACCAGCTCAACCGGAACACCTTCCGGTGCACAGCCCATGGCCACACCGCGGACGCGGAGGTCAACGCAGCGGAGAACATCCGGCGCCAGGGTCTGCGGACCCCCCGGCGCGCCGCCGGAGGGCTCCAGGTGAGCCAGCAAGCGAAACCGTCTCCAGCCCCAGGGCTGGTAGCCGGGACGGCCCTGAACACTGGAACGCAGGCCCAGTCCCTGGCCTGAATCCCGCAATCGACTCTTCTCAAATACAGCGCCGGTCACGAGGAATATGAACAAACTTCCAAAACACGTCCTGATCACCGTCGTCGCCGGACAGGAAGATGACCGGCGGGTCAATGATCCCCAGGATGCGCTTCTCGTCGTCAACCGCGAGAACGCGCGCCCGCCTTCTCGCCGTCCATCCCGAGTCGGCGGAGAGCGGGCCGGGGCCGGTTGCCTGGCTGTTGGCGGCAACGTCGACGGCCGGAATCGTCAAGATGAACCGCGTGCCGAGTCCCGGTCCGCCGCTCTCGGCCAGTATGCGGCCGCCGTGCGCCTCCACTATCCCCTTGCAGATCGCCTGGCGACACGAGCCCCTAAACCAAGGCCAAGGTGGAATGCACATTTCTGGGATGGTGAAGGACAGGCTAAGGTACCCTGGTGGAGACTCCCAGCCCACCCACGAAGCGGGATCTCTACTTCCCCTGTCCCCCCTCTACGTGCATATCCCACCTTAGGTTTTAGTTTAGCTCCCCTCTCTTCGATTCTCGGAGTTGACGATTCGAGGGCCGCAGGAAAGAGTTCGTGGCAAGGAGCGTGCTGAGGGAGAGAGACTATGCACGAGTCCAATTCCATCGACGCAGATCGGGCTGAAGCCCCCCGAGAGTCCTCGGGCAATACGCAGGGCACCGCAGGACAAGGTAGACTGCTCCTCGTTTCCCTGCTGGTGATGCCGAACCTCTACCTGTTCTACTGTCTGAACACGAAGATGGACCTGTACGGTTTCTTCACCCTGGCACCAGTGTCCGCCCACCCGCTGCCACTGGTGCTATCCACACTCCTGAGCTCTGGCATGGCGGTTGCGGGATACGGGTTCTACCGGTGGCTCTGGCGACGACAGGCGTGGTTCACTGGAGAAGTCTGGGGCCCGTTTAGTAGGGGGGCGGTTCTCATATGCGCCCCTGTGCTTCTTACATACGCACCGATGATCGTTCTGGCCCACAACGGAGATAAACCGAGTCTTATAGCGATACCGGGACTGATGGCCGGGGCGCTGTGCGTCATCCACGCCCTCAGAGACCCTGAGATGAGGCTCGATCCGTTACTGGCCCGGTACATGTTCATCGGCGCCATTGCATGGATACTGGTGGCCCTCATTCTTACGATCGGGGCTATGTTCATCCTGTACGTCGTAGAGAAGGCGCCGCCGTCGGGCAACCTCATCTGGACGTGGGAATACGAGTGGGCCGACCTGGGATATCCGCCTGAGGAGTACCAACAGCACCGGCGCGCCGCCCTGGTGGGATTCGTGCTAACGGGGTCGGGTTTCCTGATCGCCGCGGTCGGCGGGAGCATGTTGGGGGCGATCCTGAGGTGGACGCGGACGCCGCCCTACGACGCCCCACGCTCACCGCCCAGCCAGCAGTACCTGGCTGCCCCTGCGTGGGTCGCACGAGTGGCTCTACAGCTGGAGTCCGTCGGCCCGTCCGGTCCCGAAGATGTCGACTATGCCGCTGTCTTTAGCGGCTATGAGATTCGCATTACGAGGAGACAGTACGAGCGTCTCGCCGCAGACAAGGATGATCTGCTTCAAGACTTCAGCCTGCTTGTAGACAGGGTGGCAGGGGACGTGTTCCTAAGGACCGGCGGGACGTGGACCAGACAGGACTTCCGCATACGTAACACCTCAACCGGTATCCGAAGCGGCCCATTCTCCCTTCTGAGCATATACGCACGCCACCCGGGGCGCCGGTTCACCAACGGCGAGCTTCGAGCGATTGTCTCCCCCGACCTGACTAACCGCTTGTCTGTCAATGTGGGAGACTTCATCTCCCAGTTGCGGCGCAGGAGACCCCCACTCCCCATAGAGCAGGATGACGACACCTCGTTCTTACCTGACAGCGTAAGGGTGTGCCTCCTAGACCAAGGACAATAGTCCGCCGTCGGCACTGGTGTTGCCAGCGGACCGGAAACCCTCCGAACGCCCCAGCCGCGCCAGTCCCAGCGGACCACCCCGGTTCATCCTCGATTCCCCTCCTGCCGTCCTGAGCCAAGCCAAGGACCCGGGGCAGCCGGGCCCGCCTAGCCCACAACTCCTCCCAACCAAATCCTATCCCTACTCGCGCCTATCCTAAGCCTATTTGGGTTCCTATTACTTGGCCCGCTATAGCAAGCTGCACTCCGGCTTGTTGGGGTCCTAGTCCTGCCGCTGCTGCCACCGGCGGCCCTGGAACGATAGTCATGTGTTTGAGGCGGCGCCTGCTCAGCGACAGGAGGGTCCTCATTCTGACGCTGACCTAAACTAAAGCCAAGGTGAAATGTACATATCCCCAGACCATACTGCTGGTGTGGGCCCAGTTAGGGCCAAAAGGTTATATGAGGATCCGTGCAGTCCTTTCGGTTGTCTTCAAGATCCCGAAATGCACATCCCACCTTGGTATTGGTTTAGGAGGGGACGGAGCTGGCGCAGGACCTGCAAGGGCGCGTCCATGCCTACGACGCCAGCCTCTGCGAGGGCGTCAGCGAGGAGCAGATGGCGGCTTTCGTCGGGGTTAGCGCCAAGGTCATGGCGAACCACGCGGCCCTGGTGCAGGCGGCACAGTCCTGACCGCTGGTTGACACGAGAGACATGGAGTTTCCTGGAAATACTCAACATGGCAACGAAAGTGGAGGCGCAAGAATGCCCATGTTAACTCATACCGGCCCCGTGCCCAGAGCTTTCGGTCGCCTGCGAGGTCTTAAGCAAATTGACAAGCCAATTGTCTGACCCAGTTATTCAGGGGGCCGGGCAGTGACCCGCCTGGTCAGACCGGCCCCCGTTTTCTCAACCTTGGCGCTCGTGCTGGCCCTGTTGCTGGCCGGCGCCATGTCCCTGTTGCCGGCCGGGCCGGCCCACGCCCAACAACCGCCCCAGCCCACAATCACCGTCGAGGCCGTGGAGAGGCCCGGGGAGACCGGAGTGCCGGTGGATGCCACGGCGCTCTTCCGCCTCAACCGCTCCGGTGACCTGTCTGGGGACCTGAGGGTCAGGCTGGAGATATTGAACACCCGTGGGTTAGCTGGCTTTGGGCAGGTCAATCCGACCCAAATCATACATATCGTGCCCATGCCTCCCAACGTCTCGCAGGTTGACGTGCGGGTGAGGGCCCAGAGGGGCAACCGACTCCTGGGCGAGATGCGGGCACAGATATTCGACGGGTCGGGTTACCAGCAAGGGGACGGTACCACCAATAGGGCCTCCGTCGCTGTCCGAGAGCCCACCGACGACGACACTATCGTCTTCATAGCAGCCGATGAGCCCAGCATCGAAGAGGGCGGGGATGCCGTGTTCACGGTGTCGCGGAGCGGCGGAGGCGCCTCTTCACTGACAGTACCGGTGGAGGTGGAGGACCCGGCCGGGGCCATGCAGGGCAACCACTGGGACCTGGCCCCGGCGGACGCCGAGCGCCTCAAGAGCGCCACCATTCCCGCGGGCCAGAGCAGCGCCACGGTCTCCTTTCCCACCAGGCCCAACGTCCGGGACACCGGGGACCTGACCCTTATGGCCTCCATGGTTGAGGACGAAGACTCCACCTACTGGGTGTCCTACAATTTCCGGGCCGGCGTCACGGTGACCGACGACGACACCGCCATGGAGGTGTCGCTCAGCGTGGATCGGGACAACATCCTCGAGGGCGAATCCATCACCTTCACCTTTACGCGCCACGGCGACGCCTCGGAGGCGCTGGAGAACGCCCCTTTCCACCTGAGAATCGGCCCAGACATCAGGCGTTACCTATGGCCCGAATATGAGGAACCCCAGGACTATGCGGTAGACATGGCCGCGGGCGAGAGCGCCAGGGAGTTGAGCTTCAAAGTCCACTATGACGGTTATTACTGGCGTTTGGGGGACACGCATCGGCGCAATTTCAGCTTCCGGGCGGAGATAAGGCCCGCCAGCGGCATTCCCGAGGAGCATCTCGACGAGTACGTGAGCGTGCGGGGCGACCGCAGGGTCGAAGCCAATGTGACCAACCAGGCGAAGCAAACGGTTACTTTCGTTTCCGTTAGCAGCGGGTTTGAGGGCGAAGATTACGATAACGGTCGTAGCCTTAGCGAATTGTTCTTCGAGGGCCAGCGGGTACCCTTCGTCATGGAGAGGAGTGGCCCCGCCGCCCAGATCGCAAAGGAGCTGACAGTCCACGTCAAATACCTGGAGCCGTATCACCCGGATAGAAGGGACAATCTATTCACACCAGGCTATTACAACCCCAGCCAACAATCCATCTTCGTAACCTTCGCAGCGGGACAGACCCGGGCCAACGGAGAGTTCTTTGTCGCCGTGGATGACGTGGTGGAGGGGGTGGGGATCGGTAGGGATAACTTCATTTTCCTCTGGGCTAGCAACGTGCCCCTTGGCGACTATTATAGCGACTACAGCGGATATTCGATTGTAGGACGAATCTTCACTGGCCGTTTTGTCTATGCGTACATCGGTGAAAGGTCCCTGGTGTCCATTGCGGCGGTGGATGACAGCCCCACCATCGATTTTGGCAAGGACCCGGGATCCGACCTGCCGAGCACGGGGGTGACCATCGAAGAGGGCGAGGACGCGGAATTCGTCCTCACGCGCACGGGGTTGAAGGACTACGAGATTACCGTGAGCGTGTCCATCGACGATCCCGGCCACTTCCGGCGGGGCGATCACTGGCGCAACACGCCCGACCGCACGGCGCCGGTGACTTTTGCGGCCGGGGAGGACACGGCCTACCTGACGGTGCACACCTCCGACGACGGGCGGGACATCCCCGACAACACCCTGACGGCCACCGTGCTGCCCAGCCAGGACGACAGCTACACGCCGGTCGAGGTAGGCGAGCGCCGGACGTCCGCAACCGTCACGGTGACGGACAACGACGTCGCGCCGGAGATCCGGCTGAGTGTGTCGAGCAGTACCGTGGAGGAGGGACAGGAAGCATATTTCGACATCGTCCGCAGCGGCGATTCCCAAGACTACAGGGATTTCCCCCTGCTATTCGGCCTCCAGGGAGAGCAGGCATTCCGTGTTTACACCCTCGGCCCCGGGGAGGACCTGGCCAGGCGTTTCCTTCGGACCGAGGACGATGACCACGACGACCCGGACAAAACGGTGTACGAAATGACCCTGCTCCCCCTGGAGAACGTTCCGGAAGACGAGCAGTCGCAGTACAGGACAATCGTCGGGCCAAGCTCCATCACAATCACCGTTACCGACAACGACCTGCCCCTGGTGGGCGTGGAGCAGATTGAAGAATCATATGTTGAGGGCGAACTCGGCCAGCTTAGGATCGTGCGCATGGGCCAGACCGGCAGCCCTCTGAATGTCAAGGCCCGCGTCACCCAGACGGGGAATTCCTATTTCGAATTCTATCAGCGCCTTCTGAACGTCGCGCGCACCTATACCATCGACGCCTCTGAAGACAGCGAAGTCAGTTCCTTCCAGCTCCAATGGGAGGACGGCCACGAGCCCGAAGGCTCCATGACCATGCAGCTGGTGCCGGGCGACGGCTACCGCATCGACCCGGAACGCTCCATAGCCTCATTCAGGGTGATTGAGGACGACCCCGCCCCCACCCTGGCCGTAACCGGCGCCACCGTGTCCGAGGACGCGGGGAAGATCAGATTCCGGGTCTCCCTCTCCTCCAGCGTCAGCCCCCCCTCCCTTCAGACGGTGACGGTGGACTACGTGACAGAGGCCGGCACGGCCGAGGCCGGAGAGGACTACACCCACATAGCCGGCACTCTGGTCATCGGGCCGGAGAAGACGAGCGGGGTCATAGACGTTCCGGTCCTGGACAACCGGCTGACGGAGGAGACGGAGTCCTTTTCCCTGGTGTTGAGCGACCCCGTGAACGCCGAGCTGCAGGACGACCAGGCCAAGCTGACGGCTGTGGCGACCATCACGGACAACGAGCCCCATGTGACCGTCGCGCCCGTCGCCGCCGAGGTCGACGAGGGGTCCCCCGTGCGCTTCAGGTTCACCCGCTCTGGCGATAAGATCGACCTCTCGGTACCACTGACCGTGCACTTCATAGCGTGGTACGAGGACGCCCGGGATGAGTGGCTGAAGGCCGTGATCCCGGCGGACAGGAGCAGCGTGACCTGGCAGAAGACGACGGAAGACGACGACTACGACGGGCGGGACCTGACCTTTCTGGCCCTCGTCATACCCTCGACGTGGCGGGGACTGCCCCTGGACTACAGCAACGAAAGCGGCTCGGTCTCCGTGACGGTGAGGGACAACGACCTGCCCGTGGTGACCATCGAGGCGGTGCACGAGGGCCGGACCGAGGGCGATTCCGTGGAGTTCACCCTGTCCCGGGAGGGCCAGATCAACCAGCCCCTCACCGTGAACGTCAGTGTTGCGCAGACCAGCGACAGCGAAGAGGAACAGGCCGACTTCATAGCCGGGACTCCCCCGTCCACGGCCACCTTTGCCGCCGATTCCGCCACGGCCACGCTCACCGTGCGCACTTCCATTGATTCGGTTGCCGAACCGCACGCAACCATCACGGCGTCCATCACCGGCGAGGAGGACGACGGCTATCGGGCGGGAGACCCCGGCAGCGCCTCCGTCCGCATGATCGACGACGACCGGGATTACACCACCAGTCTGTCCATCTCGGCCCAGGCCGGCGTCGTGGAGGAGGGCGACGCCGCGGTCTTCGTCGTGCGCAGGACCGGCGGCACGAACCTGGACCTGGTGGCCCGCGTGCGGGTGACCGAGGTCAAGCGGGTTCCCGGGTCGGCCCCGACCGACCACAACCCCTTGGTCTACTCCGTGACCGAAAGAGAGGTCAGCTTCAACCCGGGAAACGTAACCACCACCCTGGAGGTGTCCACTGAAGACGAGAACCTGAACGACGGCAACAGCCGGATCAAGGCATCGCTGCTGCCGGGCCGGTTCTACGGGATCCATCCCTACCCCTCCATCGCCAACATATGGGTGCGGGACAACGACATTCCCACCGTTTCCTTTGCGGTGGCTCATATTGATCACGTCGAGACTCCGGGCCAGTTTCCTCAATTTACCCTGGTCCGCACCGGAGACGCATCGTATAGGCTGGATGTCTACGTGGTGAAGGGTTTCGTCTTGCGACTTGGGTCGCCTTACGGAGACGAAGAAGTTCAATTAGGTGTTGTTCCCCTGCCGATTATAGTGGGAGAGCCCGAGACAACCTACCCCGCAGAACCGGAGCTAGTCGGCCCGCGAGGAGCCCAAAGCACCGTCACAATCGAGCTATTCTACTGCGAGGAGGTCCCGGGAGACTGCGGTTACAACGGCCAGTACCGCGTAGGCGAAATCTCCACATTCACCGCAACGGTCCACAACAGCGACCAGGGAGTGATAGTGGAGGCGGACCAGGAGTCGGTGAACGAGGGGGAGCCCGTCACATTCACGCTCACACGGGTCGGAGGCACGCCGGGGTCACGTGACCTACCCCTGACGGTGCAAGTGGCGGTTAACCAGGACGGCGAATTCATCCAGGGCGTCACGCCCCAGACGGTGAGATTCGCGGGCGATGCGTCCGTGGCCGGTTTGGGGCGACCGACGGCGGCGGTGACCATAGAGACCGTTGACGACGACGTCTACGAGTCCGACGGCTCCATAACCCTGACCATCCTCCCGCCGGCGGAGCAAACCTTATCTCTCTACTACGAAGTTGGGGACGGAGGGGGACCGCAAAACACGATGGCGACGGTGGCCGTGGTCAGCGACGACGACCCCGCCGTCTCCATTGCCGACGCCGAGGCATCGGAGGCCGGCGGCAGCCTGACGTTCACCGTCGACGTGCCCGCAGTCTACGAGGAGGTGACGGTGGACTGGGCCACTTCCGACGGCGCCGGAAGCGAGTCGGCCACCGCGGACCAGGACTACACGACCGCCACGGGGACGCTCCGGTTCCTGGAGGGGGAGACCTCCAAGACCATCAGCATCGTAATCCTGGACGACGGCGTCCCGGAACCCGACGAGACCTTCACGGTCACGTTGAGCAACCCGGCGGGCGTGGCGCTGGGGCGCGCCGCCGCCACCGGCACAATCATGGACGACGACCCGGAAACCCTCCCGGTGGTGACCCTATGGACGAGACACGGGAACGTGGAGGAGGGGGAACCCGCCACTTTCAACTTCCGGAGGCAGCCGGCGGGCGGCGGCCCGGTATCTGAGCACGACGGTTTCGGCGCCTCCCCCCTGACCCTCAACCTGAACCTTACGGAGACCGGCGACTTCATCCGGGAAGCCCTGAGGAACTATGCCGGCGTGAAGATTGAATACACCCCCGGCTCCAACACCGCAACCGTGACCATCCCCGCCACCCACCTGTACTTCTTCGCGGCGTTCTCCACCGACGACGACGGGCAGACCGAGGACAACGGGTCCATCACGCTTGCGCTCGCCGAGGGGCCCGGCTACACCATAGGCGAAGACAACGAAGCCACGGTCAACGTCAGGGACAACGACCTTAGCATCTCCATCGCCGACCCCGAGCGGTACAGTGAAAGCGCGACGGGGATCAATTTCACGATAACTCTGTCCAAGGCCTCCTCCCAATCGGTGGACGTGGACGTGACCACCGTCGACGGCACGGCTACCTCGGACGATGCCGTAACCGCCGCCAGCCTGGGCAAGGACTTCGAGGCCAGGAGCGGGACCTTTACCTTCGCGCCGGGTGAAACGCGGAAGGTGTTTACCGTAACCCTGGTGGACGACACCTTCGACGAAAGAGAAGAGAGCTTCACGGTCGAGCTGAGCAACCCGTCCGGCAACGTCAGTCTGCTGGACGGGTCCGCCACGGGCGCGATCAGCGACAACGACATGACGATGATGGTGGGAGTCTTCCGGGATGTCACGAAGGTCAACGAGGACACGGAAGGACAGGTCGAGTTCCGTTTCGAGCTGACGGCCGCGCAGGGCTCGGGGACCACCGCCTCGGAAAAGATGACCACGGTGCGCTGGACGGTGACGGAAGGCTCCGCCACGGCCGGCGAGGACTATGAGGCGGTCAAGGCCTCCGTAAGGACGCAAATAGAGCCCGGCGTACTCAGCAAGAAGGTGGGAGTGACCCTGCTGGACGACGAGGTCTACGAGGACGATTACGAGACCTTCACGTTCGATCTGAAGAGTGCGGTCAACCTGGAAGTGGACGAGGATAACCGGTCCATTGAAGTCAGCCTGAGAGACAACGAGACGATGCGGGCAGCCGTTGCCGCCGACTCGGAGAACGTGGCCGAGGGCGGCACGGCTTCCTTCACCGTGTCGCTGACGCCGTTCGAGAACGCCGTCCCCGTGGAGATTGAGTACGCGGTGGTCGGAACTGCCGGTCCGGCCGACTACACCGCCCCATCGGGCAATCTGACCATCCGGGCGGGAGAGACCTCAGGCCGCGTCACGATTCCCGTCCTGATGGACACCCTGCATGACCCGGACGAAACTCTCGGCATCCTGCTAACCCGGGTCGCGGGCGGCGGACGGGAGATTGCCCTCCTTACGGATACCCTCGCCACGGTGACCATCCTGGACGCGGGAAGCCTGTCGGCGTCCCTTGCCTCCGGAGCGTCCGCAGCCGAAGGCGATGAGATTGAGTTTACGATTGAACTCCCCTTGCCGACGGACATGCCGGTCCTGGTCGAGTGGGCGACTTCCGATGCGCAGGGGCAGCAGGCGGCGGAATCGAAGGGCGTTGACTACACCGACGCCTCAGGCACGGTGACCATTCCCGCCGGGGACACCTCCGGCACGTTCACGGTGTCGACCGTGGAAGACATTCTGGTGGAGGGCGATGAGACCTTTAACGTCGGATTGAGGAGCGCCAAGAAGGGGGGTGACCCGGCAACGTCAACCGCCGTGACAATGGCAATCAGTTCCGTGACGGCCACAATCTTGGACGACGACACAGCTCCCGCATCCATCACGTTGACCGCAACGCCGGACCGCGTGGACGAGGATGCCGGTGAGACGGACCTTGCCGTGACGGCCACACTCGACGGCTCAACCCGGCTGGAGGACGACGTATCGGTCGAATTGAGCTTGAAAGGCAGCGTCGCCGCGCAGGAAGACGGCAGCCAACCGGCCTCCGTAATACTGACCATCCCCGCCGGGCAGGCAAGCGGGACCTCCACCGTGGCCATGACCCCTGCCAACGACGAAATCGCCGGGGGTGACACGAGGGTCAGGATAGCAGGCTCCGCCAGCGGCTTCGACGTTACCCAGGCGACGGTGTCTATCGCGGACGACGACGAACCTCCCACCGGCGTCACCCTGACTCTCTCGCACACCTCGGTGAGCGAAGGCGCGGGCACGACGACCATTACGGTTACGGGGACCCTAACCGGAGGCGACCGGCGTTCGGAGGATACGACGATACCACTGTCGGTGCATGGAATCAGCCTGCCGGCGGCAGAAGAGAACGGCGAGCCCACCATCGCCGCGACGAACGATGACTATGCGGCAGCCAGCGTGATGCTGACCATCCCCGCAGGCGGGGCCATCGGGACGGCCGCGCTCGAGTTCACTCCGACGGACGACAACCTCGTGGAAGGCGACGAGACGGTCCAGGTGTCGGGAATGTCCCAGGAGCTCGAAGTAACTCCGGCCGTGCTGACCATTGAAGACGACGACCGGGAGCCGGACGGCATTGAGCTGTCGGCCACGCCGGGAAGCATCAACGAGGACCAGGGCCAGGTACAGGTACAGGTTACGGCGACGCTGACGGGAGGTGGCACGCGGACGTCCGACACGGCGGTGACGCTGTCCGTTTATGAAGTGTCAGCCGTGGCCGGTGCGGACTACACCGCCGCCTCAGGCATCCTTCTAATCATTCCGGTCGGGCAGGTCAGCGGCACGGCCTCCCTGTCCGTCACCTTGGTGGACGACGATATCTACGAAGGTACGGAGACCGTGGCAATCCGCGGGAGCAACGAGGATCCGGGACTGTCCGTACGGGGAGTCCGAATATCAATCGCCGACGATGAAGAGAAGCCGACCGAGATACGCCTGGTCCTCGATAGGGACACGATCGCCGAGGGCGGAGGGTCGCAGCGGCTCAGGGTGACCGCGATAGTCCAGGGCGACAGCAGGCGAGCTGTCTCGACGCGAATCTCTCTGTCATTCGGTGCGCCTACTACAGAGTCCTCGGCAGAATCTTCAACACCGAGGTCTTCGACAAGATCCTCAACGACCAGGTCTTCGACAAGATCTTCAGAAACGGGTCCTTCAGGCGCACCTCCGGCGACGGCTACTGACTACTCGGCGCTCGTCAACACACTGACGATTCCAGCCGGAGAGTCGGCGGGCGAAGTCTTGGTGTTGGTCTCACCCATCGACGACCCCATTGCTGAAGGAGACGAGAGACTGGAGATACGCGGCTCCACGCCGGGCCTGAAGGTGTCGTCCGCGTTGGTGACCATTACCGATAACGACGACCCGGGCATCGTCCTCAGCAAGACCTCCCTTGAGGTGGAGGAGGAGGACGCCGACGGCCAGACCTACACGGTCAAGCTGGCGACCCAGCCCACGGTGGAAGTCACGGTGACGGTGACCGGCCAGGACCAGACCGACCTGGAGCTCACGGGGCTGAGCCCCACCAGCACACTGACCTTCGACGCGGTCAGCTGGAACGCACCCCAGACGGTGACGGTGAAGGCCAGAGAGGACACCGACGCCAAGAACGCCAAGGTGACCCTGGTCCACACGGGTGCCGGGGGCGAGTACGAGGGAGTGGCCGAGGAGCTGGCCGTCACGGTGGACGACGACGAGACGGTCTCCATCGTGCTGAGCAAGACCGACCTGACGGTGGAGGAGGAGGACGCCGAAGGCGAGACCTACACGGTGAAGCTGTCCCACCAGCCGTCGGTCGAGGTGACGGTGACGGTGACCGGCCAGGACACCACGGACCTGGAACTTACGGGCCTGGGCGAGGGGGACACCCTGACCTTCAGCACGACCGCCTGGAACGATGCCCAGACGGTGACGGTGAAGGCCAGAGAGGACACCGACGCGGCCAACGACTCCATCACCCTGACCCACACGGGTGCCGGGGGCGAATACGAGGGAGTGGCCGAGGAGCTGGCGGTCACGGTGGACGACGACGAGACGGTCTCCATCGTGCTGAGCGAGACCACGCTTACGGTGGTCGAGGGAGACTCGACGGGCCAGACCTACACGGTGAAGCTGTCCCACCAGCCGTCGGTCGAGGTCACGGTCACCGTGACCGGCCAGGACACCACGGACCTGGAACTTACGGGCCTGGGCGAGGGGGACACCCTGACCTTCAGCACGACCGCCTGGAACGATGCCCAGACGGTGACGGTGAAGGCCAGAGAGGACACGACGCGGCCAACGACTCCATCACCCTGACCCACACGGGTGCCGGGGGCGAATACGAGGGAGTGGCCGAGGAGCTGGCCGTCACGGTGGACGACGACGAGACGGTCTCCATCGTGCTGAGCGAGTCATCGCTTACGGTGGTCGAGGGAGACTCGACGGGCCAGACCTACACGGTGAAGCTGTCCCACCAGCCGTCGGTCGAGGTCACGGTGACGGTGACCGGCCAGGACACCACGGACCTGGAGCTCACGGGCCTGGGCGAGGGGGACACCCTGAGCTTTACGACCTCCACCTGGGACGATGCCCAGACGGTGACGGTGAAGGCCAGAGAGGACACCGACGCCAAGAACGACAAGGTGACCCTGGTCCACACGGGTGCCGGGGGCGAATACGAGGGAGTGGCCGAGGAGCTGGCGGTCACGGTGGACGACGACGAGACCCTCGGGGTGGTCATCAGCCCCACGGCCCTCACCGTCCAGGCCGGCGGCAGCAACTCCTACACCGTGGTCCTGGGGTCCCTGCCGTCGGGGGACGTTACGGTAACCCTGTCCGGCCATGAGGGCGCCGTCCTGTCGCTGGCCGGCATTGACAACGACAACGCCCTGACCTTCACCCAAGACAACTGGCACGCGCCCCAGACGGTCTCCGTCTCCGCCGACGCCGAAGCCCAGAGCTCCACCATCACCATCGGACACTCGGTCAGCAGCGCCGACGACCCGGACTACGCCGCCGCCGCCGCTCCCGACGTGGCCGTCAGCGTGCTGGAGGCCCCGGACACCATCCAGATCCAGGTGGGAGTCGCCACCTCCGTCCAGGAGCTCGAGGTCCCCGAGGGCGGCGCCAACACCTACTCCATGGTGCTGAGCCACCAGCCCAGCGGGGACGTGACGGTAACGGTCAACAACCCCACCGACAACTCCGAGGTGACGGCCACTCCGAGGACCCTGACCTTCACCCAGGAGAACTGGCACGCGCCGCAGACGGTCACGGTGGCGGCCGTGCACGACGGCGACGCCGCCGACGACTCCGCCACGGTCACCCACGGGGTCGCCGATGGCGGCTACGACGGGGTGAGCGTCCCCGACGTGGCGGTCACGGTGGACGACGACGAGACGGTCTCCATCGTGCTGAGCAAGACCGACCTGACGGTGGTCGAGGGAGACTCGACGGGCCAGACCTATACGGTGAAGCTGTCCCACCAGCCGTCCAGGGAGGTCACGGTGACGGTGACCGGCCAGGACACCACGGACCTGGAGCTCACGGGCCTGGGCGAGGGGGACACCCTGAGCTTTACGACCTCCGCCTGGGACGATGCCCAGACGGTGACGGTGAAGGCCAGAGAGGACACCGACGCCAAGAACGACAAGGTGACCCTGGTCCACACGGGTGCCGGGGGCGAATACGAGGGAGTGGCCGAGGAGCTGGCGGTCACGGTGGACGACGACGAGACGGTCTCCATCGTGCTGAGCGAGACCACGCTTACGGTGGTCGAGGGAGACTCGACGGGCCAGACCTACACGGTGAAGCTGTCCCACCAGCCGTCCAGGGAGGTCACGGTGACGGTGACCGGCCAGGCCACCACGGACCTGGAGCTCACGGGCCTGGGCGAGGGGGACACCCTGAGCTTTACGACCTCCGCCTGGAACGATGCCCAGACGGTGACGGTGAAGGCCAGAGAGGACACCGACGCCAAGAACGACAAGGTGACCCTGGTCCACACGGGTGCCGGGGGCGAATACGAGGGAGTGGCCGAGGAGCTGGCGGTCACGGTGGACGACGACGAGACGGTCTCCATCGTGCTGAGCAAGACCGACCTGACGGTGGTCGAGGGAGACTCGACGGGCCAGACCTATACGGTGAAGCTGTCCCACCAGCCGTCGGTCGAGGTCACGGTGACGGTGACCGGCCAGGACACCACGGACCTGGAGCTCACGGGCCTGGGCGAGGGGGACACCCTGACCTTCAGCACGACCGCCTGGGACGATGCCCAGACGGTGACGGTGAAGGCCAGAGAGGACACCGACGCGGCCAACGACTCCATCACCCTGACCCACACGGGTGCCGGGGGCGAATACGAGGGAGTGGCCGAGGAGCTGGCCGTCACGGTGGACGACGACGAGACGGTCTCCATCGTGCTGAGCGAGTCATCGCTTACGGTGGTCGAGGGAGACTCGACGGGCCAGACCTACACGGTGAAGCTGTCCCACGAGCCGTCGGTCGAGGTGACGGTGACGGTGACCGGCCAGGCCACCACGGACCTGGAGCTCACGGGCCTGGGCGAGGGGGACACCCTGAGCTTTACGACCTCCGCCTGGGACGATGCGCAGACGGTGACGGTGAAGGCCAGAGAGGACACCGACGCCAAGAACGACAAGGTGACCCTGGTCCACACGGGTGCCGGGGGCGAATACGAGGGAGTGGCCGAGGAGCTGGCGGTCACGGTGGACGACGACGAGACCCTCGGGGTGGTCATCAGCCCCACGGCCCTCACCGTCCAGGCCGGCGGCAGCAACTCCTACACCGTGGTCCTGGGGTCCCTGCCGTCGGGGGACGTTACGGTAACCCTGTCCGGCCATGAGGGCGCCGTCCTGTCGCTGGCCGGCATTGACAACGACAACGCCCTGACCTTCACCCAAGACAACTGGCACGCGCCCCAGACGGTCTCCGTCTCCGCCGACGCCGAAGCCCAGAGCTCCACCATCACCATCGGACACTCGGTCAGCAGCGCCGACGACCCGGACTACGCCGCCGCCGCCGCTCCCGACGTGGCCGTCAGCGTGCTGGAGGCCCCGGACACCATCCAGATCCAGGTGGGAGTCGCCACCTCCGTCCAGGAGCTCGAGGTCCCCGAGGGCGGCGCCAACACCTACTCCATGGTGCTGAGCCACCAGCCCAGCGGGGACGTGACGGTAACGGTCAACAACCCCACCGACAACTCCGAGGTGACGGCCACTCCGAGGACCCTGACCTTCACCCAGGAGAACTGGCACGCGCCGCAGACGGTCACGGTGGCGGCCGTGCACGACGGCGACGCCGCCGACGACTCCGCCACGGTCACCCACGGGGTCGCCGATGGCGGCTACGACGGGGTGAGCGTCCCCGACGTGGCGGTCACGGTGGACGACGACGAGACGGTCTCCATCGTGCTGAGCAAGACCGACCTGACGGTGGAGGAGGAGGACGCCGACGGCGAGACCTACACGGTGAAGCTGTCCCACCAGCCGTCCAGGGAGGTCACGGTGACGGTGACCGGCCAGGACACCACGGACCTGGAGCTCACGGGCCTGGGCGAGGGGGACACCCTGACCTTTACGACCTCCGCCTGGGACGATGCCCAGACGGTGACGGTGAAGGCCAGAGAGGACACCGACGCGGCCAACGACTCCATCACCCTGACCCACACGGGTGCCGGGGGCGAGTACGAGGGGGTCAAGGCTGACCTTCCGGTGACGGTGGACGACGACGAGACGGTCTCCATCGTGCTGAGCGAGTCATCGCTTACGGTGGTCGAGGGAGACTCGACGGGCCAGACCTACACGGTGAAGCTGTCCCACCAGCCGTCCAGGGAGGTCACGGTCACCGTGACCGGCCAGGACACCACGGACCTGGAACTTACGGGCCTGGGCGAGGGGGACACCCTGACCTTCAGCACGACCGCCTGGAACGATGCCCAGACGGTGACGGTGAAGGCCAGAGAGGACACCGACGCGGCCAACGACTCCATCACCCTGACCCACACGGGTGCCGGGGGCGAATACGAGGGAGTGGCCGAGGAGCTGGCGGTCACGGTGGACGACGACGAGACGGTCTCCATCGTGCTGAGCGAGACCACGCTTACGGTGGTCGAGGGAGACTCGACGGGCCAGACCTACACGGTGAAGCTGTCCCACCAGCCGTCCAGGGAGGTCACGGTCACCGTGACCGGCCAGGACACCACGGACCTGGAGCTCACGGGCCTGGGCGAGGGGGACACCCTGACCTTTACGACCTCCACCTGGGACGATGCCCAGACGGTGACGGTGAAGGCCAGAGAGGACACCGACGCGGCCAACGACTCCATCACCCTGACCCACACGGGTGCCGGGGGCGAATACGAGGGGGTCAAGGCTGACCTTCCGGTGACGGTGGACGACGACGAGACGGTCTCCATCGTGCTGAGCGAGTCATCGCTTACGGTGGTCGAGGGAGACTCGACGGGCCAGACCTACACGGTGAAGCTGTCCCACCAGCCGTCGGTCGAGGTGACGGTGACGGTGACCGGCCAGGACACCACGGACCTTACGCTGAGCGGTCTGAGCGGGACGGACACCCTGACCTTTACGACCTCCGCCTGGGACGATGCCCAGACGGTGACGGTGAAGGCCAGAGAGGACACCGACGCCAAGAACGACAAGGTGACCCTGGTCCACACGGGTGCCGGGGGCGAATACGAGGGAGTGGCCGAGGAGCTGGCGGTCACGGTGGACGACGACGAGACCCTCGGGGTGGTCATCAGCCCCACGGCCCTCACCGTCCAGGCCGGCGGCAGCAACTCCTACACCGTGGTCCTGGGGTCCCTGCCGTCGGGGGACGTTACGGTAACCCTGTCCGGCCATGAGGGCGCCGTCCTGTCGCTGGCCGGCATTGACAACGACAACGCCCTGACCTTCACCCAAGACAACTGGCACGCGCCCCAGACGGTCTCCGTCTCCGCCGACGCCGAAGCCCAGAGCTCCACCATCACCATCGGACACTCGGTCAGCAGCGCCGACGACCCGGACTACGCCGCCGCCGCCGCTCCCGACGTGGCCGTCAGCGTGCTGGAGGCCCCGGACACCATCCAGATCCAGGTGGGAGTCGCCACCTCCGTCCAGGAGCTCGAGGTCCCCGAGGGCGGCGCCAACACCTACTCCATGGTGCTGAGCCACCAGCCCAGCGGGGACGTGACGGTAACGGTCAACAACCCCACCGACAACTCCGAGGTGACGGCCACTCCGAGGACCCTGACCTTCACCCAGGAGAACTGGCACGCGCCGCAGACGGTCACGGTGGCGGCCGTGCACGACGGCGACGCCGCCGACGACTCCGCCACGGTCACCCACGGGGTCGCCGATGGCGGCTACGACGGGGTGAGCGTCCCCGACGTGGCGGTCACGGTGGACGACGACGAGACGGTCTCCATCGTGCTGAGCAAGACCGACCTGACGGTGGTCGAGGGAGACTCGACGGGCCAGACCTACACGGTGAAGCTGTCCCACCAGCCGTCGGTCGAGGTGACGGTGACGGTGACCGGCCAGGACACCACGGACCTGGAGCTCACGGGCCTGGGCGAGGGGGACACCCTGACCTTTACGACCTCCGCCTGGGACGATGCCCAGACGGTGACGGTGAAGGCCAGAGAGGACACCGACGCCAAGAACGACAAGGTGACCCTGGTCCACACGGGTGCCGGGGGCGAATACGAGGGAGTGGCCGAGGAGCTGGCGGTCACGGTGGACGACGACGAGACCCTCGGGGTGGTCATCAGCCCCACGGCCCTCACCGTCCAGGCCGGCGGCAGCAACTCCTACACCGTGGTCCTGGGGTCCCTGCCGTCGGGGGACGTTACGGTAACCCTGTCCGGCCATGAGGGCGCCGTCCTGTCGCTGGCCGGCATTGACAACGACAACGCCCTGACCTTCACCCAAGACAACTGGCACGCGCCCCAGACGGTCTCCGTCTCCGCCGACGCCGAAGCCCAGAGCTCCACCATCACCATCGGACACTCGGTCAGCAGCGCCGACGACCCGGACTACGCCGCCGCCGCCGCTCCCGACGTGGCCGTCAGCGTGCTGGAGGCCCCGGACACCATCCAGATCCAGGTGGGAGTCGCCACCTCCGTCCAGGAGCTCGAGGTCCCCGAGGGCGGCGCCAACACCTACTCCATGGTGCTGAGCCACCAGCCCAGCGGGGACGTGACGGTAACGGTCAACAACCCCACCGACAACTCCGAGGTGACGGCCACTCCGAGGACCCTGACCTTCACCCAGGAGAACTGGCACGCGCCGCAGACGGTCACGGTGGCGGCCGTGCACGACGGCGACGCCGCCGACGACTCCGCCACGGTCACCCACGGGGTCGCCGATGGCGGCTACGACGGGGTGAGCGTCCCCGACGTGGCGGTCACGGTGGACGACGACGAGACGGTCTCCATCGTGCTGAGCAAGACCGACCTGACGGTGGAGGAGGAGGACGCCGACGGCGAGACCTACACGGTGAAGCTGTCCCACCAGCCGTCCAGGGAGGTCACGGTGACGGTGACCGGCCAGGACACCACGGACCTGGAGCTCACGGGCCTGGGCGAGGGGGACACCCTGACCTTTACGACCTCCGCCTGGGACGATGCCCAGACGGTGACGGTGAAGGCCAGAGAGGACACCGACGCGGCCAACGACTCCATCACCCTGACCCACACGGGTGCCGGGGGCGAGTACGAGGGGGTCAAGGCTGACCTTCCGGTGACGGTGGACGACGACGAGACGGTCTCCATCGTGCTGAGCGAGTCATCGCTTACGGTGGTCGAGGGAGACTCGACGGGCCAGACCTACACGGTGAAGCTGTCCCACCAGCCGTCCAGGGAGGTCACGGTCACCGTGACCGGCCAGGACACCACGGACCTGGAACTTACGGGCCTGGGCGAGGGGGACACCCTGACCTTCAGCACGACCGCCTGGAACGATGCCCAGACGGTGACGGTGAAGGCCAGAGAGGACACCGACGCGGCCAACGACTCCATCACCCTGACCCACACGGGTGCCGGGGGCGAATACGAGGGAGTGGCCGAGGAGCTGGCGGTCACGGTGGACGACGACGAGACGGTCTCCATCGTGCTGAGCGAGACCACGCTTACGGTGGTCGAGGGAGACTCGACGGGCCAGACCTACACGGTGAAGCTGTCCCACCAGCCGTCGGTCGAGGTCACGGTCACCGTGACCGGCCAGGACACCACGGACCTGGAACTTACGGGCCTGGGCGAGGGGGACACCCTGACCTTCAGCACGACCGCCTGGAACGATGCCCAGACGGTGACGGTGAAGGCCAGAGAGGACACCGACGCGGCCAACGACTCCATCACCCTGACCCACACGGGTGCCGGGGGCGAATACGAGGGAGTGGCCGAGGAGCTGGCCGTCACGGTGGACGACGACGAGACGGTCTCCATCGTGCTGAGCGAGTCATCGCTTACGGTGGTCGAGGGAGACTCGACGGGCCAGACCTACACGGTGAAGCTGTCCCACCAGCCGTCGGTCGAGGTCACGGTGACGGTGACCGGCCAGGACACCACGGACCTGGAGCTCACGGGCCTGGGCGAGGGGGACACCCTGAGCTTTACGACCTCCACCTGGGACGATGCGCAGACGGTGACGGTGAAGGCCAGAGAGGACACCGACGCCAAGAACGACAAGGTGACCCTGGTCCACACGGGTGCCGGGGGCGAATACGAGGGAGTGGCCGAGGAGCTGGCGGTCACGGTGGACGACGACGAGACCCTCGGGGTGGTCATCAGCCCCACGGCCCTCACCGTCCAGGCCGGCGGCAGCAACTCCTACACCGTGGTCCTGGGGTCCCTGCCGTCGGGGGACGTTACGGTAACCCTGTCCGGCCATGAGGGCGCCGTCCTGTCGCTGGCCGGCATTGACAACGACAACGCCCTGACCTTCACCCAAGACAACTGGCACGCGCCCCAGACGGTCTCCGTCTCCGCCGACGCCGAAGCCCAGAGCTCCACCATCACCATCGGACACTCGGTCAGCAGCGCCGACGACCCGGACTACGCCGCCGCCGCCGCTCCCGACGTGGCCGTCAGCGTGCTGGAGGCCCCGGACACCATCCAGATCCAGGTGGGAGTCGCCACCTCCGTCCAGGAGCTCGAGGTCCCCGAGGGCGGCGCCAACACCTACTCCATGGTGCTGAGCCACCAGCCCAGCGGGGACGTGACGGTAACGGTCAACAACCCCACCGACAACTCCGAGGTGACGGCCACTCCGAGGACCCTGACCTTCACCCAGGAGAACTGGCACGCGCCGCAGACGGTCACGGTGGCGGCCGTGCACGACGGCGACGCCGCCGACGACTCCGCCACGGTCACCCACGGGGTCGCCGATGGCGGCTACGACGGGGTGAGCGTCCCCGACGTGGCGGTCACGGTGGACGACGACGAGACGGTCTCCATCGTGCTGAGCAAGACCGACCTGACGGTGGAGGAGGAGGACGCCGACGGCGAGACCTACACGGTGAAGCTGTCCCACCAGCCGTCGGTCGAGGTCACGGTGACGGTGACCGGCCAGGACACCACGGACCTGGAGCTCACGGGCCTGGGCGAGGGGGACACCCTGACCTTTACGACCTCCGCCTGGGACGATGCCCAGACGGTGACGGTGAAGGCCAGAGAGGACACCGACGCGGCCAACGACTCCATCACCCTGACCCACACGGGTGCCGGGGGCGAATACGAGGGGGTCAAGGCTGACCTTCCGGTGACGGTGGACGACGACGAGACGGTCTCCATCGTGCTGAGCGAGTCATCGCTTACGGTGGTCGAGGGAGACTCGACGGGCCAGACCTACACGGTGAAGCTGTCCCACCAGCCGTCCAGGGAGGTCACGGTGACGGTGACCGGCCAGGCCACCACGGACCTGGAGCTCACGGGCCTGGGCGAGGGGGACACCCTGAGCTTTACGACCTCCGCCTGGGACGATGCCCAGACGGTGACGGTGAAGGCCAGAGAGGACACCGACGCCAAGAACGACAAGGTGACCCTGGTCCACACGGGTGCCGGGGGCGAGTACGAGGGGGTCAAGGCTGACCTTGCGGTCACGGTGGACGACGACGAGACCCTCGGGGTGGTCATCAGCCCCACGGCCCTCACCGTCCAGGCCGGCGGCAGCAACTCCTACACCGTGGTCCTGGGGTCCCTGCCGTCGGGGGACGTTACGGTAACCCTGTCCGGCCATGAGGGCGCCGTCCTGTCGCTGGCCGGCATTGACAACGACAACGCCCTGACCTTCACCCAAGACAACTGGCACGCGCCCCAGACAGTCTCCGTCTCCGCCGACGCCGAAGCCCAGAGCTCCACCATCACCATCGGACACTCGGTCAGCAGCGCCGACGACCCGGACTACGCCGCCGCCGCCGCTCCCGACGTGGCCGTCAGCGTGCTGGAGGCCCCGGACACCATCCAGATCCAGGTGGGAGTCGCCACCTCCGTCCAGGAGCTCGAGGTCCCCGAGGGCGGCGCCAACACCTACTCCATGGTGCTGAGCCACCAGCCCAGCGGGGACGTGACGGTAACGGTCAACAACCCCACCGACAACTCCGAGGTGACGGCCACTCCGAGGACCCTGACCTTCACCCAGGAGAACTGGCACGCGCCGCAGACGGTCACGGTGGCGGCCGTGCACGACGGCGACGCCGCCGACGACTCCGCCACGGTCACCCACGGGGTCGCCGATGGCGGCTACGACGGGGTGAGCGTCCCCGACGTGGCGGTCACGGTGGACGACGACGAGACGGTCTCCATCGTGCTGAGCGAGACCACGCTTACGGTGGTCGAGGGAGACTCGACGGGCCAGACCTACACGGTGAAGCTGTCCCACCAGCCGTCCAGGGAGGTCACGGTGACGGTGACCGGCCAGGACACCACGGACCTTACGCTGAGCGGTCTGAGCGGGACGGACACCCTGACCTTTACGACCTCCGCCTGGGACGATGCCCAGACGGTGACGGTGAAGGCCAGAGAGGACACCGACGCCAAGAACGACAAGGTGACCCTGGTCCACACGGGTGCCGGGGGCGAATACGAGGGAGTGGCCGAGGAGCTGGCGGTCACGGTGGACGACGACGAGACCCTCGGGGTGGTCATCAGCCCCACGGCCCTCACCGTCCAGGCCGGCGGCAGCAACTCCTACACCGTGGTCCTGGGGTCCCTGCCGTCGGGGGACGTTACGGTAACCCTGTCCGGCCATGAGGGCGCCGTCCTGTCGCTGGCCGGCATTGACAACGACAACGCCCTGACCTTCACCCAAGACAACTGGCACGCGCCCCAGACGGTCTCCGTCTCCGCCGACGCCGAAGCCCAGAGCTCCACCATCACCATCGGACACTCGGTCAGCAGCGCCGACGACCCGGACTACGCCGCCGCCGCCGCTCCCGACGTGGCCGTCAGCGTGCTGGAGGCCCCGGACACCATCCAGATCCAGGTGGGAGTCGCCACCTCCGTCCAGGAGCTCGAGGTCCCCGAGGGCGGCGCCAACACCTACTCCATGGTGCTGAGCCACCAGCCCAGCGGGGACGTGACGGTAACGGTCAACAACCCCACCGACAACTCCGAGGTGACGGCCACTCCGAGGACCCTGACCTTCACCCAGGAGAACTGGCACGCGCCGCAGACGGTCACGGTGGCGGCCGTGCACGACGGCGACGCCGCCGACGACTCCGCCACGGTCACCCACGGGGTCGCCGATGGCGGCTACGACGGGGTGAGCGTCCCCGACGTGGCGGTCACGGTGGACGACGACGAGACGGTCTCCATCGTGCTGAGCAAGACCGACCTGACGGTGGAGGAGGAGGACGCCGACGGCGAGACCTACACGGTGAAGCTGTCCCACCAGCCGTCCAGGGAGGTCACGGTGACGGTGACCGGCCAGGACACCACGGACCTGGAGCTCACGGGCCTGGGCGAGGGGGACACCCTGACCTTTACGACCTCCGCCTGGGACGATGCCCAGACGGTGACGGTGAAGGCCAGAGAGGACACCGACGCGGCCAACGACTCCATCACCCTGACCCACACGGGTGCCGGGGGCGAGTACGAGGGGGTCAAGGCTGACCTTCCGGTGACGGTGGACGACGACGAGACGGTCTCCATCGTGCTGAGCGAGTCATCGCTTACGGTGGTCGAGGGAGACTCGACGGGCCAGACCTACACGGTGAAGCTGTCCCACCAGCCGTCCAGGGAGGTCACGGTCACCGTGACCGGCCAGGACACCACGGACCTGGAACTTACGGGCCTGGGCGAGGGGGACACCCTGACCTTCAGCACGACCGCCTGGAACGATGCCCAGACGGTGACGGTGAAGGCCAGAGAGGACACCGACGCGGCCAACGACTCCATCACCCTGACCCACACGGGTGCCGGGGGCGAATACGAGGGAGTGGCCGAGGAGCTGGCGGTCACGGTGGACGACGACGAGACGGTCTCCATCGTGCTGAGCGAGACCACGCTTACGGTGGTCGAGGGAGACTCGACGGGCCAGACCTACACGGTGAAGCTGTCCCACCAGCCGTCGGTCGAGGTCACGGTCACCGTGACCGGCCAGGACACCACGGACCTGGAACTTACGGGCCTGGGCGAGGGGGACACCCTGACCTTCAGCACGACCGCCTGGAACGATGCCCAGACGGTGACGGTGAAGGCCAGAGAGGACACCGACGCGGCCAACGACTCCATCACCCTGACCCACACGGGTGCCGGGGGCGAATACGAGGGAGTGGCCGAGGAGCTGGCCGTCACGGTGGACGACGACGAGACGGTCTCCATCGTGCTGAGCGAGTCATCGCTTACGGTGGTCGAGGGAGACTCGACGGGCCAGACCTACACGGTGAAGCTGTCCCACCAGCCGTCGGTCGAGGTCACGGTGACGGTGACCGGCCAGGACACCACGGACCTGGAGCTCACGGGCCTGGGCGAGGGGGACACCCTGAGCTTTACGACCTCCACCTGGGACGATGCGCAGACGGTGACGGTGAAGGCCAGAGAGGACACCGACGCCAAGAACGACAAGGTGACCCTGGTCCACACGGGTGCCGGGGGCGAATACGAGGGAGTGGCCGAGGAGCTGGCGGTCACGGTGGACGACGACGAGACCCTCGGGGTGGTCATCAGCCCCACGGCCCTCACCGTCCAGGCCGGCGGCAGCAACTCCTACACCGTGGTCCTGGGGTCCCTGCCGTCGGGGGACGTTACGGTAACCCTGTCCGGCCATGAGGGCGCCGTCCTGTCGCTGGCCGGCATTGACAACGACAACGCCCTGACCTTCACCCAAGACAACTGGCACGCGCCCCAGACGGTCTCCGTCTCCGCCGACGCCGAAGCCCAGAGCTCCACCATCACCATCGGACACTCGGTCAGCAGCGCCGACGACCCGGACTACGCCGCCGCCGCCGCTCCCGACGTGGCCGTCAGCGTGCTGGAGGCCCCGGACACCATCCAGATCCAGGTGGGAGTCGCCACCTCCGTCCAGGAGCTCGAGGTCCCCGAGGGCGGCGCCAACACCTACTCCATGGTGCTGAGCCACCAGCCCAGCGGGGACGTGACGGTAACGGTCAACAACCCCACCGACAACTCCGAGGTGACGGCCACTCCGAGGACCCTGACCTTCACCCAGGAGAACTGGCACGCGCCGCAGACGGTCACGGTGGCGGCCGTGCACGACGGCGACGCCGCCGACGACTCCGCCACGGTCACCCACGGGGTCGCCGATGGCGGCTACGACGGGGTGAGCGTCCCCGACGTGGCGGTCACGGTGGACGACGACGAGACGGTCTCCATCGTGCTGAGCAAGACCGACCTGACGGTGGTCGAGGGAGACTCGACGGGCCAGACCTACACGGTGAAGCTGTCCCACCAGCCGTCGGTCGAGGTGACGGTGACGGTGACCGGCCAGGACACCACGGACCTGGAGCTCACGGGCCTGGGCGAGGGGGACACCCTGACCTTTACGACCTCCGCCTGGGACGATGCCCAGACGGTGACGGTGAAGGCCAGAGAGGACACCGACGCGGCCAACGACTCCATCACCCTGACCCACACGGGTGCCGGGGGCGAATACGAGGGAGTGGCCGAGGAGCTGGCGGTCACGGTGGACGACGACGAGACGGTCTCCATCGTGCTGAGCGAGACCACGCTTACGGTGGTCGAGGGAGACTCGACGGGCCAGACCTACACGGTGAAGCTGTCCCACGAGCCGTCGGTCGAGGTGACGGTGACGGTGACCGGCCAGGCCACCACGGACCTGGAGCTCACGGGCCTGGGCGAGGGGGACACCCTGAGCTTTACGACCTCCGCCTGGGACGATGCCCAGACGGTGACGGTGAAGGCCAGAGAGGACACCGACGCCAAGAACGACAAGGTGACCCTGGTCCACACGGGTGCCGGGGGCGAATACGAGGGAGTGGCCGAGGAGCTGGCGGTCACGGTGGACGACGACGAGACCCTCGGGGTGGTCATCAGCCCCACGGCCCTCACCGTCCAGGCCGGCGGCAGCAACTCCTACACCGTGGTCCTGGGGTCCCTGCCGTCGGGGGACGTTACGGTAACCCTGTCCGGCCATGAGGGCGCCGTCCTGTCGCTGGCCGGCATTGACAACGACAACGCCCTGACCTTCACCCAAGACAACTGGCACGCGCCCCAGACAGTCTCCGTCTCCGCCGACGCCGAAGCCCAGAGCTCCACCATCACCATCGGACACTCGGTCAGCAGCGCCGACGACCCGGACTACGCCGCCGCCGCCGCTCCCGACGTGGCCGTCAGCGTGCTGGAGGCCCCGGACACCATCCAGATCCAGGTGGGAGTCGCCACCTCCGTCCAGGAGCTCGAGGTCCCCGAGGGCGGCGCCAACACCTACTCCATGGTGCTGAGCCACCAGCCCAGCGGGGACGTGACGGTAACGGTCAACAACCCCACCGACAACTCCGAGGTGACGGCCACTCCGAGGACCCTGACCTTCACCCAGGAGAACTGGCACGCGCCGCAGACGGTCACGGTGGCGGCCGTGCACGACGGCGACGCCGCCGACGACTCCGCCACGGTCACCCACGGGGTCGCCGATGGCGGCTACGACGGGGTGAGCGTCCCCGACGTGGCGGTCACGGTGGACGACGACGAGACGGTCTCCATCGTGCTGAGCAAGACCGACCTGACGGTGGAGGAGGAGGACGCCGACGGCGAGACCTACACGGTGAAGCTGTCCCACCAGCCGTCCAGGGAGGTCACGGTGACGGTGACCGGCCAGGACACCACGGACCTGGAGCTCACGGGCCTGGGCGAGGGGGACACCCTGACCTTTACGACCTCCGCCTGGGACGATGCCCAGACGGTGACGGTGAAGGCCAGAGAGGACACCGACGCGGCCAACGACTCCATCACCCTGACCCACACGGGTGCCGGGGGCGAGTACGAGGGGGTCAAGGCTGACCTTCCGGTGACGGTGGACGACGACGAGACGGTCTCCATCGTGCTGAGCGAGTCATCGCTTACGGTGGTCGAGGGAGACTCGACGGGCCAGACCTACACGGTGAAGCTGTCCCACCAGCCGTCCAGGGAGGTCACGGTCACCGTGACCGGCCAGGACACCACGGACCTGGAACTTACGGGCCTGGGCGAGGGGGACACCCTGACCTTCAGCACGACCGCCTGGAACGATGCCCAGACGGTGACGGTGAAGGCCAGAGAGGACACCGACGCGGCCAACGACTCCATCACCCTGACCCACACGGGTGCCGGGGGCGAATACGAGGGAGTGGCCGAGGAGCTGGCGGTCACGGTGGACGACGACGAGACGGTCTCCATCGTGCTGAGCGAGACCACGCTTACGGTGGTCGAGGGAGACTCGACGGGCCAGACCTACACGGTGAAGCTGTCCCACCAGCCGTCCAGGGAGGTCACGGTCACCGTGACCGGCCAGGACACCACGGACCTGGAGCTCACGGGCCTGGGCGAGGGGGACACCCTGAGCTTTACGACCTCCACCTGGGACGATGCCCAGACGGTGACGGTGAAGGCCAGAGAGGACACCGACGCGGCCAACGACTCCATCACCCTGACCCACACGGGTGCCGGGGGCGAGTACGAGGGGGTCAAGGCTGACCTTCCGGTGACGGTGGACGACGACGAGACGGTCTCCATCGTGCTGAGCGAGTCATCGCTTACGGTGGTCGAGGGAGACTCGACGGGCCAGACCTACACGGTGAAGCTGTCCCACCAGCCGTCGGTCGAGGTGACGGTGACGGTGACCGGCCAGGACACCACGGACCTTACGCTGAGCGGTCTGAGCGGGACGGACACCCTGACCTTTACGACCTCCGCCTGGGACGATGCCCAGACGGTGACGGTGAAGGCCAGAGAGGACACCGACGCCAAGAACGACAAGGTGACCCTGGTCCACACGGGTGCCGGGGGCGAGTACGAGGGGGTCAAGGCTGACCTTGCGGTCACGGTGGACGACGACGAGACCCTCGGGGTGGTCATCAGCCCCACGGCCCTCACCGTCCAGGCCGGCGGCAGCAACTCCTACACCGTGGTCCTGGGGTCCCTGCCGTCGGGGGACGTTACGGTAACCCTGTCCGGCCATGAGGGCGCCGTCCTGTCGCTGGCCGGCATTGACAACGACAACGCCCTGACCTTCACCCAAGACAACTGGCACGCGCCCCAGACGGTCTCCGTCTCCGCCGACGCCGAAGCCCAGAGCTCCACCATCACCATCGGACACTCGGTCAGCAGCGCCGACGACCCGGACTACGCCGCCGCCGCCGCTCCCGACGTGGCCGTCAGCGTGCTGGAGGCCCCGGACACCATCCAGATCCAGGTGGGAGTCGCCACCTCCGTCCAGGAGCTCGAGGTCCCCGAGGGCGGCGCCAACACCTACTCCATGGTGCTGAGCCACCAGCCCAGCGGGGACGTGACGGTAACGGTCAACAACCCCACCGACAACTCCGAGGTGACGGCCACTCCGAGGACCCTGACCTTCACCCAGGAGAACTGGCACGCGCCGCAGACGGTCACGGTGGCGGCCGTGCACGACGGCGACGCCGCCGACGACTCCGCCACGGTCACCCACGGGGTCGCCGATGGCGGCTACGACGGGGTGAGCGTCCCCGACGTGGCGGTCACGGTGGACGACGACGAGACGGTCTCCATCGTGCTGAGCAAGACCGACCTGACGGTGGTCGAGGGAGACTCGACGGGCCAGACCTACACGGTGAAGCTGTCCCACCAGCCGTCGGTCGAGGTGACGGTGACGGTGACCGGCCAGGACACCACGGACCTGGAGCTCACGGGCCTGGGCGAGGGGGACACCCTGACCTTTACGACCTCCGCCTGGGACGATGCCCAGACGGTGACGGTGAAGGCCAGAGAGGACACCGACGCGGCCAACGACTCCATCACCCTGACCCACACGGGTGCCGGGGGCGAATACGAGGGAGTGGCCGAGGAGCTGGCGGTCACGGTGGACGACGACGAGACGGTCTCCATCGTGCTGAGCGAGACCACGCTTACGGTGGTCGAGGGAGACTCGACGGGCCAGACCTACACGGTGAAGCTGTCCCACGAGCCGTCGGTCGAGGTGACGGTGACGGTGACCGGCCAGGCCACCACGGACCTGGAGCTCACGGGCCTGGGCGAGGGGGACACCCTGAGCTTTACGACCTCCGCCTGGGACGATGCCCAGACGGTGACGGTGAAGGCCAGAGAGGACACCGACGCCAAGAACGACAAGGTGACCCTGGTCCACACGGGTGCCGGGGGCGAATACGAGGGAGTGGCCGAGGAGCTGGCGGTCACGGTGGACGACGACGAGACCCTCGGGGTGGTCATCAGCCCCACGGCCCTCACCGTCCAGGCCGGCGGCAGCAACTCCTACACCGTGGTCCTGGGGTCCCTGCCGTCGGGGGACGTTACGGTAACCCTGTCCGGCCATGAGGGCGCCGTCCTGTCGCTGGCCGGCATTGACAACGACAACGCCCTGACCTTCACCCAAGACAACTGGCACGCGCCCCAGACGGTCTCCGTCTCCGCCGACGCCGAAGCCCAGAGCTCCACCATCACCATCGGACACTCGGTCAGCAGCGCCGACGACCCGGACTACGCCGCCGCCGCCGCTCCCGACGTGGCCGTCAGCGTGCTGGAGGCCCCGGACACCATCCAGATCCAGGTGGGAGTCGCCACCTCCGTCCAGGAGCTCGAGGTCCCCGAGGGCGGCGCCAACACCTACTCCATGGTGCTGAGCCACCAGCCCAGCGGGGACGTGACGGTAACGGTCAACAACCCCACCGACAACTCCGAGGTGACGGCCACTCCGAGGACCCTGACCTTCACCCAGGAGAACTGGCACGCGCCGCAGACGGTCACGGTGGCGGCCGTGCACGACGGCGACGCCGCCGACGACTCCGCCACGGTCACCCACGGGGTCGCCGATGGCGGCTACGACGGGGTGAGCGTCCCCGACGTGGCGGTCACGGTGGACGACGACGAGACGGTCTCCATCGTGCTGAGCAAGACCGACCTGACGGTGGTCGAGGGAGACTCGACGGGCCAGACCTACACGGTGAAGCTGTCCCACCAGCCGTCGGTCGAGGTGACGGTGACGGTGACCGGCCAGGACACCACGGACCTGGAGCTCACGGGCCTGGGCGAGGGGGACACCCTGAGCTTTACGACCTCCGCCTGGGACGATGCCCAGACGGTGACGGTGAAGGCCAGAGAGGACACCGACGCGGCCAACGACTCCATCACCCTGACCCACACGGGTGCCGGGGGCGAGTACGAGGGGGTCAAGGCTGACCTTCCGGTGACGGTGGACGACGACGAGAACATTAACCAGGCGCCGTTGTTGGAGTCGGTGCAAGTAAGGTTCAACACCGCCGCCCATGCCATACTGGAAGGCGACACGACCACCGTAGTAGTGAGCCTGAGCGATGCGCTCGAACAGAATGTAACCATACCCCTGACCAGGACCAATCAGGCAGGGGCCGGCGATGCCGACTACTCCGGCGTACCTGCCAGTCTGGCTTTCGACAGCGGCGTTACGGAGCAGAGCTTCACCCTCAGCGCGACGGTGGACTCGGAAGACGAGGATGAGGAGCAGGTCGTGCTGGGTTTTGGGACACTGCCGGAAGGAGTCACCCAGGGTACTGTGAGCCAGGCCACCATCACCATTCAGGACGTGCCGTCCGTGTCCTTTGGCGCATCCGACTACAGCGCCACCGAGGGGGGCGAGGACGCGTTGGTGACGGTGCGGCTGAGCGAGGTCCTTGCAGCGGACGTGACGGTCCCATTGACGGCCGAAGGCGACGGCGGGGCCACTCCGGAGGACTGGTCGGGTGTGCCAGAGGAGGTGACATTCTCCGCAGGCGAGACGTCGAAGACCTTCACTGTCGTTGCCGTCGACGACACGGTGGAGGACGACGATGAAATGGTGCATCTCGGATTCGGGTCCCTGCCGTCCGGATTCAACGCCGGGCCTATCGCATCGGCGACGGTCACCTTGATGAATGATGAGATGATGGACTCCTGCGTCGGAAGCAAAATCTGGTGCGCCACCATTACCCTTGAGGGTTGGATTACGGACCCCCCTTATGAGACGTATCACATTGCGGTCTGGGACCGAGGTTTGCCCGAATGGGCTGAAACTGAGAGAGAGTTCACATACGGGGGGGTAACCTACGCAGTGAGTGCTGTGCTGTTAAATCCCGATCCGCTCCCAAACGAAGCGCATCGTTCCACTTTCCGGCTGTCGTTCCGGGAAGATCACATCTATAACCCCCCGTCCGAGGACCATATCGCACAATGGAGGTTGCATGTTGGGGATATTCAGCTCGAATTTGAAGACGCCATCGCGCGTCTTGGCGACGGCGACTACATCTGGGCTGGAGCGGGATTCCGCCCAATTAGCAAAGGAGGAACCAACCTCACCCTGCGTATCGAGAGCACAGAAGAGAACACCCATGAGTACACCCCCGTTGCGTCCAACAGCCGGCCCACCGGCGAGCTTATCGTCACCTGGGTGGGGGAGGCCCGGGTAGGCAGCACGCTGACGATGGATGCCTCCGGCATAAGTGATCCGGACGGCAGGGTGCATTCGGACTTCAGGTATACCTGGTGGGTCGTCTACGCCAGCTACTCGGGGAGCAACCATCTAGACGACGGTACCATGTACACAGTGGAACCGGAACTCGAAGGGTTGCGTATCCAGGGGCGGGTAACCTTCACGGACGATGCGGGCAACCGCGAAGCGGTTATGAGCGAGATGACGCCAATAATATGCGCTGCAGACGGGGAGATTGAGCCCTGTGAGGCTACAGTGCCTCAAGATGTAGGGACCGCCCCGCCCGAGAACAGCCCGGCCACCGGCAAGCCCGCCATCACCGGCGCCGCCGAGGTGGGAGAGACCCTCACCGCGTCCACCGGCGCCATAGCCGACCCCGACGGGCTGACCCCCGCCACGTTCTCCTACCAATGGGCCCGCGATGACGGGTCCGCCAGCACGGACATCAGTGACGCCACGGCCTCTACCTACACCCTGCAGGAGGAGGACCTGGACCGCCAGGTCTCTGTCACCGTCTCGTTCACCGACGAAGCGGGCTACCAGGAGATGCTGACCTCCGATTCGGTCTACGTCCAGCCGCCCAGCCCCCTGTACGGCGGCTTCGACAGCACAACGCTGCCCAGCGAGCACGAAGGGTCCAACACCTTCACCTTCGAAATCCATTTCAGTGAGGAACCAGCCCTCGGCTTCGAGGCCGTCCGGGAATACGTCCTCGACGTAACCAACGGCGACGTCACCAGCGTCAGACGCACCATCCAGGGCTCCAACATCCGCTGGGAGATCACCGTCCAGCCCGACGGCAACGACGAAGTGACCCTGGTGCTGCCAATCACTACCAACTGTGACGACCGGGGCGCCGTCTGCACGAGCTCCGAGAAGATGCTCTCCAACAAGAGCAGCGTCACCATAGCCGGACCCCCTGAGACAGCCCAGCAGGTACAGCCGGAGAACAGCCCGGCCACCAGCGCTCCCACCGTCACGGGAACCGCCCGGGTGGGCGAGACGCTGACGGCGGACACGTCGGGAATCGCCGACGCCGACGGTCTGACCAACGCCACATTCACCTACCAATGGGTAGCCGGCGGGTCGGACATCTCGGAGGCCACAGGCTCCACCTTCACCCTCACCGCCGGCGAACACGGACAGACCGTCCAAGTACGGGTGACCTTCACCGACGACGCCGGGAACGAGGAGACCCTGACCAGCGCGGCCACGGCCTCGGTTGCAGCCCGTCCCAACTCGCTGGCCACTGGAGCGCCCACTATCAGCGGGACGGTGCGGGTGGGTGAGACCGTGGCGGCAGGCACTACGGGCATCTCCGACGCCGATGGGCTGGACAACGCCTCCTTCAGCTACCAGTGGGTACGCAGCGAAGGCGGCGTTGATACGGACATCGGAGGCGCGACTAGCGCAACCTACGAACTGCAAGCCGCCGAGCAGGGCCATCCCGTCAAGGTGCGGGTGAGCTTCACCGACGACGCGGGCAACGACGAGACGCTGACCAGCGCGGCCACGGCCGCCGTGGCGGCGACCTTCCCGGGAACGCCGCGCTCCCTGCAGGTGCAGACCGGGGGCACCGGGGAACTGGCCGTCACCTGGCAGGAGCCGGAATCCAACGGCGGCTCCGACGTGACCGGATACCGGGTCCAGTGGAAGCTGGCCACCGGCAGCTGGGACACGGAGGCGGACGTCTCCTCAGCCACCGCAACCGGGACCTCCTACACCATTACCAGCCTGGCGCTGGACACTGAGTACGCGGTCCGCGTCATCGCCGCCAACGGGGCCGGTGACGGCCCGCCCTCCGCCGAGCGGACGGAGACGGCCCGGGCCCGGACGTCAGAGCAACAGGACAGTACGCCCAACACGGCGGCCACCGGGGCGCCTACCATCACGGGCACGGCGGAAGTGGGCGAGACGCTGACGGCCGACACCTCGGACATCGCCGATGAGAACGGCCTGGAGGACGCCAGCTTCAGCTACCAGTGGGTGTCGTACGACGGAAACGCCGACACGGATATCCCGGGCGCGGCCGGCTCCACCTATACCCTGGTTCCCGCCGACGAGGGCAGGGCCTTCCGGGTCAGGGTGTCGTTCACCGACGACGACGGCCACCGGGAATCGCTGACCAGCGCGCTGGCCCGCTCGGAGCGGCCCTACGCACTGAGCGCATCGGCATCGGACGGCGCGGTGGCGCTGACCTGGAAGCTGCCGGTGGGCTGGCCCTACTCATCAACCTTCCAGATACTGCGCAACCGTCCCGAGCTGGGCGAGACCGAGCCCCTGGTGCTCGTCAAATACCTTCAGGCCCCCGGGAACGCCCACTCCGACACGGACGTGGCGGCTGAAGTGCTCTACGTGTACCGGGTGAAGGGGGTGGACCCCTTCGGCTACCCCCTTGAGGCGTCCCAGCCGGTTGAGATTCGAGCTGAGGCGGCGGCGCCGGCTGAGAACAACCCGGCCTCCGGCGCCCCAACCATCAGCGGCACGGCGCAGGCGGGTGAGACGCTGACGGCGGACACCTCCGGCATCGCCGACGAGGACGGCCTGGACAACGCGGCCTTCAGCTACCAGTGGCTGGCCGACGACACGGCAATATCCGGCGCCACCGGCGCCACCTACACCCTGGCGGCCGCCGACGAGGGCAAGGTCATCAAGGTACGGGTGTCCTTCACCGACGACAACTCCAATGACGAGTCCCTGACCAGCGCGGCCACGGCTGCGGTGGCGGCAGCGCCCCCGACCAACAACGAGGCCACTGGGGCGCCCGCCATCAGCGGAACAGTCAAGGTGGGCCACGTGCTGACGGCGGACACCACCGGCATCGCCGACCAGGACGGGCTGGACAACGCTGACTTCGACTACCAGTGGCTGGCCGAGGATAGTCCCATCCCGGGGGCCACCGCCTCCGCCTACCTCCTGGTGGCCGCCGACAAGGGCAGGGCCATCACGGTGAAGGTCTCCTTCACCGACGACGGGGACAGCGACGAGTCGTTGACCAGCGCAGCAACGGCGGCGGTGACGACCTCGCCGCTGACCGTCGGCCTGGAGAACGAGCCGGCTGACCACGACGGTTCCAACACGTTCACCTTCCAGCTGCGTTTCAGTGAGGAGTTCCAGGTGAGCTACCTGACCCTGAGGGACGATGCTTTCACGGTGGACGGGGGCGAGGTGACGCAGGCTCGTCGGCTGGAGGGGGACAGCATCACCCCCAACGTGCGCTGGGAGATCACGGTGAGGCCGGACGGCGACGGCGACGTGACCATCACGCTGCCGGAGACGACCGACTGCAACGCCACGGGGGCCATCTGTACGGAGGACAACAGGATGCTGTCCAACCGGCTTGAGCCTACCGTCAGCGGTCCAGGCGGATAGGCCGCCGTGGGGTTTGACCGGATCGTTTTCGTGCAACAAAAGGGGCGGCCTACATAGAAGGACAGGGGAGGCGGCCACGTGCATCGCGGCGGCCCCTTCACCGGTGGTCCCGCCGGCAGCCCTAGCTTTCAGATGCGGATGGTACGACCGATAAGGAAATGAGCGCAGGAGTGGGGCTAATGAAGCGCAGGCGCTTCTCTTCCAATGTGATGCTGAACCCCGCCGCAGTGTGGGAGTTGCCGGACCAAGCTCGAGATGTTCCAGAAGGAGCTGGCTCGCCGGTCCGGAATTTCGCCGGGGCACCCTTCCCTGCTGATGCGCGGGAAGTGCAGCGCAGCCGGGAATTCCCAGCCAGGTACCGCCGCGGCAACACCTGTGGCGGCCACAGGCTCCCCGGCCACGTATACCTGGAGGGCGCCGACACCCTCCTGTTCGACATCGACAGGTCAACCGTCCAACCGCTTGCCAAGGGAATCATCAACTGCAAGACCAGGAAGGACTTCCCGGTAACCGTAATCGTCCCTGCCCCAGACAATGACTCTGACTCCATTGCAGTGGCAGTTCGAGTTCACCGGACCGTCGTCGCCGGAGATGTATGGAGGCCGGAGTCCCTTAAACGTGGCAGGGCCCGAACTTTCCCGCAGCCGAACGACCCCATCCACTCCGGCACCGGGCAACCTGATCTGCCGCGGGTGGTGTCATGGCTCTGCCGGCCGGAACAGAAGGGAAAGAACGGTCTGCGAACTTTACATGATCCTCATGATCCTGCGGAGGTGTGATCCATGGACGACATGAACGCCGAGTCTGCCCGGATGCATATCGAGAGCGGAGTCGCCCACCGGAACCGGGGAGAATACAGAGAAGCGATAGCCCGGTTCGACCGGGCCATCGAGCTCGACCCCAACCTCGCCTTGGCGTACTTCAACCGGGGGAACTGCCATCGCCAGCTGGGTGAACCCTTTGAAGCTATAGACGACTATGCACGGTCCATCGAGCTTGAACCCAATTCACCTGTTGCGTACTACTACAAGGGGACTTGCCACCAGGATATGGGTGAGCCCTACCTGGCGATTGAGTGCCATGACCGGGCCATCGAGCTTGACCCAGAGTATGCCGATGCACATAACAACAGGGGGAATTGCCACCGTCTCCTGGGTGAGGAGCAACTGGCGATAGGCGACTACACGCGCGCCATTGAACTCAACCCTGGCTTGGCCCATGCTCACTACAACAGGGGCAACTGCCTCAGCCTCTCGGGAGAACGCCGCCTGGCGATAGAGGACTTCAGCCGGGCCATCAGGCTTGAACCCGGCTCCGCCTGTTACTACGTCGGCAGAGGTGTCGCCTACTGTTACCTGGCTGAGTACCAGGCGGCGCTGGAGGACCTCAACCGGGCTCTCGACCTGGACGCCAACGACGCTCTGGCCTACTTCTACAGGGGAATTGCCCACCGTGCCCTCAACGAAAGGCTTCAGGCAATTGAGGACCTTGAAAGGGCGCTTCAGTTGGAGCAGGACCCCTCGATCTGCAAGGAAATCCGGCAGGCCCTATCAGAGTTGCAAAGTCTATAGGGGACGGAACAAGCTGCACTCGCACGGTTGAGTCGCACCGGCACAGTCGTAAGGGAAGGCTGCCACTGGCATGGTCCGATTCCATCGACTTGCCGAAGGCGTGAGCCTCGGGACAAAGCCGGGCTTGGTACGAAGTGTGGCCAGATGGTGAGTACAGGCTACGCCGGCTGGACCCCATTTGGCATACGGGAGAGACAGAGGGGACCGGGTGAGCGGCTCGGCTGCCGACCGATGGCGGCTGAACTCCCGTCCGTCAGCCGCTTCCCACAGGTCCGGTTACCGGTCTGTGCAAATTGGCAATGGATGTGCCATGTAGACCAGGCCTTCATGGCCGAGAGTAAGGGCATCCGGGAGGCCTCCCGGATGCCCGGCTTCCGCCAGTGTATTCCCGGTGACGGACTCTGCGCCCCCGGATAGGGCGTGAAGACCTCAACCAACGCGGCACTCCTTCACCGGGACGCCTCAGCCTGGAACAGGTCGTACTTGCTAAGTTCCAAAATTCGCTGCCGAATAGCGTCCAAGTCAGCGTCCAGGCGTCTCCACAACTCCGGCAGGTCCCGGGCCTGGTCCGTCACCACCGGCTCGCACCCGTACTCGGCGTACTGGTCTATCCGGTCCGGGTCGCTCTGGAACTCATTGCGCCAGCCCCCATCGAGATCCCTGACCAGCCGGGCCATCCCCACGACGGAACGCATCGGGTAGACCATCCCCAGGATGGAGAGGAGCGCCGAACCCGAGTGCCACAGCACCCTGTGGGCGGTGCGGCCCTCGATGCTGTTCACGTCCAGAGGGCAGTGATGGTCGGGTCCCAGGCGATCCATGACCGAGGGCAATGCCTAAACCAAAGCCAAGGTGAAATGTGCAGAAACTTGGTGTAAATTGGCGGAGCGACAGGGATAGCGTTTGCGGGTGTCCGAGAGGGGATGGTTATGGGTGTGAGGGAGATGGAGTGGTTTCTCGAACAATGGCAGATGGATGCCAGGGATTTGCGTCGGCGGATGATTCTGTCGCCCACACCCCGGGAGCGGGAGCGGTGGTACGCCCTGCTGCTGTTGGCCCAAGGCTGGACCGCCTCGTCCACGGCGGAGGCGCTGGAACGGGATCCCCACACCATCGGCAGATGGGCCGCCGCCTTCGGCGAGGGCGGGCCCACAGCCTTGATTTTCGAGCAGTCGGGGGGTTCCCCCCGCGCTCGGCGAGGCGCAGCAGGCGGCGTTGAGTGCAGCCGCGCAGGAGTTGCCCACCAAGCTGGATAAAATCAAGAACCTTTCACATCAGGTTCCCGGTGGCGGTGTAAATTGCCGTTCACCTGGCCATTTGATTGAATAGCCAAGTCCCCGCTGACACAGCGGGAGAAGCGTCCGGCTGCCGCCAGAACTCTGGCTCCAAGCCAACCTGGAGGTCACCCACCAGCCCCTTCCTGACAACCCGTTACATATCCTGTCAGGAGGTACACCGGGGTTCTAGCAGAATGGCAAACCGCCCAAGTCAGTATAAGTCTTATCCAACTGGCCTTGCAGGCTGCTTGGCACACACCCGCTCAACTGGTTCGCGTCGAGGAGCAGCCATTCCAGGTTGGCGAGGTTCCCCAACTGCGGCGGTATCTCCCCGCTCAACTGGTTGTAGCTGAGCCTCAGCACTACCAAGTTGGCGAGGCTGCCCAGCTCCGGCGGTATCTCCCCGCTCAACTGGTTCCCGTCGATGTACAGCTTTATCAGGCCGGAGAAGTTGCCCAACTCCGGCGGTATCCCCCCGCTCAACTGGTTCCCGTCGAGGTGCAACACTTCCAAGTTGGCGAGGTTCCCCAACTGCGGCGGTATCTCCTCTTTCAACTGGTTGTAGCTGAGCCTCAGCACTACCAGATTGGCGAGGTTGCCCAACTCCGGCGGTATCGGCCCGCTCAACTGGTTGCCGGAGAGGTGCAGCCGTCTCAACTTGAACAGGTTGCCCAGCTGCGGCGGTATCCCCCCGCTCAACTGGTTCGCGTCGAGGAGCAGCACTTTCAAGTTGGCGAGGTTGCCCAACTCCGGCGGTATCGACCCGCTCAACTGGTTGCCATAGAGGCTCAGCCATTCCAAGTTGGCGAGGCTCCCCAACTCCGCCGGTATTTCCCCGCCCAACCGATTCTCACCTAGAGCCAGCCGACTCAACTTGAACAGGTTGCCCAACTCCGGCGGTATCTCCTCGCTCAACTGGTTGCCGTAGAGGCTCAGCGATTCCAAGTTGGCGAGGTCGCCCAACTCCGGCGGTATCCCCCCGCTCAACTGGTTGCCGCCAAGGTGCAGATATTCTAGGCTGGCGAGGTTGCCCAGGTGCGGTGGAATCTGCCCGGCCAACTGATTCCCGCTGAGCAACAATCCGGTCACCCGGCCCGTGTTGTCAGTGCGAACATGGTGCCATTCGTCCAAGGGCGCGTCGCTCAACCAGTTTGTGTTGTTCTTCCAGTTTGGGCCGCCAGTGGCGTGGTAGAGGAAGACAAGCGCTTCTCTTTCGGACAAGGTTTGCATCGGGGGAGACGTAACCGTGGGCGCATCGGCCCTCCGGCAGAACGGCAGATCGCCTAAGTCGGCATATCCTATCGGGTTTTGCAAACCGCCCGGCGCACACCCGCTCAACTGGTTCTCGTGGAGGTACAGCTCTTCCAAGTTGGCGAGGTCGCCCAGTTCCGGTGGTATCTCCCCGCTCAACCGGTTGTAGCTGAGGCCCAGCTTATACAGGTTGGCGAGGCTGCCCAGTTCCGGCGGTATCTCCCCGCTCAACTGGTTACCGTCGAGGTACAGCCGTTCCAGGCTGGTGAGGCTGCCCAGTTCCGGCGGTATCCCCCCACTCAACTGGCTACCGGAGAGGTCTAGCGATTCCAAGTTGGCGAGGTTGCCCAGCTCCGGCGGTATCATCCCGCTTAACTGGTTACCGCCAAGGACCAGATCATACAGGTTGGCGAGGCTGCCCAGCTCCGGCGGTATCTCCCCGGTCAACTGGTTCCCGCTGAGGTCCAGCACTTCCAGGTTGGCGAGATTGCTCAACTCCGTGGGTATCTCCCCGGTCAACTGGTTCCCGCTGAGGTCCAGCACTTCCAGGTTGGCGAGATTGCTCAACTCCGTGGGTATCTCCCCGGTCAACTGGTTCCATTCGAGGAGCAATTGAGTGACACAGCCCTCGCCGTCGGCGGTAACGCCAAGCCAACTGTCCGCCGGATGGCCAGTCAGCCAATTGTCTTTTCCCTGCCAATTATCACCATCCGTGGCGTTGTGCAACGCTACTAGTGCGTCGCGTTCCCCGGCACAGGTCGAGCTGACGCCATCAGTTCGTCGATCAGTGGGTGCGGGCGAAGCATCCCTTGGTTCATCAGCCTGTCCTTGTTTAGGTGTAGGGACCGGGGTTGCCGTCGGTGCGGCAGGTTCACTACCGCCAGTGCAAGCAACCAACATGACCACAACGGCCAGGCAGGTAACGACGCCCAAGCGATAGATGCGCGGTACCACTGCATCCATCAAGAGCCCTTGCGCCTTTCGAGCATTACACAAAATTCACCGTGGGAACAATCGAATTATAAGCTCTCCGAGATTACGCGGGGTGGCAAACGGGAGCATCTCAGTGGTTCGGCCTTGCTGCCCCGCGGTCACCTAAACCAATACCAAGGTGGGATGTGCATTTCTGGGGTCTTGAAGACGACCTAAAGACTCCACAGCACCTCATATCACCTCTAAGTTCCAACTGGGTGGCCACCGGCAGTGTGGTCTGCGATATGTACATTTCACCTTGGCTTTAGTTTTGTATTACAACGACGTTTCGCAAGAAAGGGACCTTGAGGACTTCTTCATGGCTACCTGCCCACGCGCTTGACAGCTTTGTGGCCATGCCTTCCGCGAAGCGATTTCCGGCCAATGCATGACCAAATTGAGGAACCGTCGTTGTAATACTAGTATTACAACGACGGTTCAAGGAGGGGCGTGTGGGGAGGCACGAAGGGCGGCTCGACGCTTGGCATGGGAGCGTCTGGCCCGCTCGTTGCATTCTTGCGTCTCCTCCAGCCACCGCAGCAGTTCAGCCGGCCCGAACCGTTCCCGGGGCAGCATCTCCCGCACCACCCGGTAGACCTGCGGTCTCGTGATCCGGGGCATCTTTTTCCCCCAAGCCTGTTGCAGGCTCAGGAGAAACGCTCCGCCCAGCAGGCATAGGGCCACGTGGTGGCGCCAGCCAGGCCAGGTCCGGGTCTCGTACTCGTCCAGTCCCACCTCACTCTTCTCCATCTCGAACTCCGTTTCAATGCGCCACCGGGAGCCACCCACGTATGCCAGGGTCTCCAGGGGAGTATCCTCCGGAGCGTTGGACAGGTAGTAGCGGGGCTCACTGCCGTCCAGATTCCGGCGGTAAATGGCCCAGTGGATTTCGCCGGGCTTCCGCCTGCTGGTTGGACGCACCCTCTGAGCGCTGAACTGGTAGCCGCGGGGACCCTGGCTTCCCTCGGCCACCGTTATCTCCCGCCAGGCCCCCTCCGGCGATTCATCGCTGCGCTGCTCCATGGTCCGGTGCTGACCGTCTCGCAACTTGGGTTTGCGGGGACGCCCGAATCCCTGATACTCCGCACTGGTCCAAGCCGGCTCCAGCGGCCACACCGTGCTGCCGCCGGGGACGTCCAGCACGTAGTGCATCCCCAGCGCCGCCAACCCGTCCCGGAAGGACGGCGACATCCCGAAGACGTCGTCCCCAGCAACCCACTTGGCCCTGAGGTGGCCGCGCTCCAAGGCCCGCTCCAGCAGCTTCAAGGCCAACCCGGTCTTCGACCGGTAGCTCCGTATCTCCTCCGGCACCCCCGCCGCTGCGCACCGGCCTTTGTCCGAGGTCCAGCTCTCCGGCAGATAAAGCCGTTTGTCCACCAGGGCCCGGCCCAGCGGGAAGACCAGTCCGTTCCGGGCCGCGCGGGCCATGGCATGGTTCAGGGCCCGCCTCCTGGAGTCGTAGTGGTCCAACGTCGCCACCTCGGCCCCGTCCTTCAGGTTGGGCTGTTCATCGAAAGAGTCCCGGCAGTTGCGTTGCTTGTTCCAGCGCCGAGGGATGACGCCATCGAACCTCAGCCCAGCACGTCCGGTTTCCCCCATAGACCGGCCACCGGCCTAAACTGAGAAACAGGCAAATTGCATCGGACATGGGACCCCCGGAAGGACAGAATAAGCCTGCGGAACTGCTGCATCAGCCCCCGGCCATCTGAGTTGGCATTCCGGAACCCGAGAGCCCTGGTCGAAGAAGACCCATACCGTTCGACATCCCGGACAGGCTCCTGAACTGGTCCGCAACCCAACCAGGGACAATGCAACAACCCCTCGACCAGAGAATCAATCTCACTCTCGGCGAGTAAGTAATTGAATGGTTCGAGGGTTACAAGCCGGACCAAAATACTCGGCACGAAGACATCAACAAGGCCCTCCCGGGCCACATAGTGCGAGACCGGTTCTCCAATTGGCGACGAATCCCGGACAAGGGCCCGCCTCAGGAAGCAACCTGTGACCGGACGTCCGGTCAACCCCGGGAAACAAGGCATACCAGAACGCCCGGATAGTTCGGACCGCTGGAATGCCCGGATAGAACACCACTCTGCCATGAGACCAACCATCACCATGAAGGTCCAGCAGCAGACTGAAGTATTCGAGACACACTGAGAACGGAAAATTCCGGGACTGGCTCAACGGGGAGACGTTCAGGTTGACGTACCAAGCTGAAGGGTGAAGAATGGCGGTCAGGTGGGGAATCAGCGCGCAGTCGAGGGATCCTGGCTGCCCGGAGCGTCAACGCCTGCGAGACACCCTACGGAGGGCGTCTCAGAAGTCCAGGTGAGTTACGATATACGATGCTTAGGCCCGGGATAGTCCGGATACGCTATGGCTTGTTATTGTAACAGGCATATATAGCCAATGATATTACGTATTACGTTTGACTCAAGACTTCCGAGACAGGCTCTACACCACGTTACCCAGGATAATCCTCTGTTCCTGGCACTTTGCCGTCTCACCAGGCCTCACTACCAATTGAACCCGGGGACCAACTGGCCCGGGGCTTCGGAAAATGTAGCCATGGATTCTAGTGTTAACCCGATCAGCATTGAGATGAGGTATCCGGAAACTCAAGAGCCGTGCACCCAGCTGACGAGGTGATCCATGTCCGCAGACCAGGAAAATCCCGGAGACGTGCTGGCGTCAATCGCCCAGCAGGCAGCCCAGGCTTCGAAGAATGCCGCGCTGCACATCAAAGAACACGGCGACATCGAGAAGGCCGCCCAGGAAAAAGCTGACCTCGTCATAGTCAAGATCAGGGAGGAACTGGAAAGGGCCCACCGCTTGGCCGTGGAGCATGCCACGGAAGCCCTGAAGTCCAGCCACAACCACGAGCTTCACCGGAACCTCACCAACATTGCGAAGAGGTTCAACGAGACCCTTGACGAACTCGTCAGCCAGCACAGGTCAACGCTGGAGGAACACATCGAAACCCTCAGGAAGGCAGACCGGGAGAGGGCGGAAATCTACAACCGGGAGGCGGAACAGGTCAGGGCCGAGGCCCGGAAGGCAATGGACGAGGCACAGACCCAAAGACGGCAAATGGAGAATTCCCACAGGGAAGCCCTGACGGCGGCGTCCGACACCCTCCAGAGAGAAAGGGAGGAGTTGAACGAGCGTTTCCGGCAGGTCTGCTCCGACACCACTACAAGGGTGGAAGAGATGCTGGCAACGGCGCTGGAAGAAACCGCGAGGGTCAATGATGCCAGGTTTACCGGGGCCGCGAAAACCATCGACGCGCAAAAGGCCGAAACCGGCACCGCCCTCGCCGAGAACGCGGCCAAATGGCGACGAACCGCCACCCTTTTGGCAGGAGCAGCCCTGATCGCAACGGTTGCCGCAATAGCGGCGCTGGTGATTACGCTGACATGACGAAGGAAGAATTACTCCAACTTCCGGCTGAAAGTCGGGCGCTCCTCAACCAGGCCACGGCCATCGAGGAGCAAAAGCGAGCACGCAACAGCCGCTCCGAACTGGAAAGGGAGCTAGCCAAACTGTCCGAGTCGGCGGCCATCGCCCATGAGCGGGCGTCGAAACAACTGGGCGAGTTGAACATCATCATCCAGGACGCACGACAGAGGGCGGAGTCGCTGTCGAGGGCGGACGCAGACAGAAGGGGGAGACAGGATGATAACCCGGTCCATGGGCAACCGGACGAAGCCGTGGACAACATGGCCGCAGCCCACCAGACGGCCCTCCGGGAGACGGAAAGCAACCGGCAACGGATGGGGACCTTCAACATCACACTGTTTGGCCGGACCATGTCCGGGAAGTCCACCTTGATCGAGATCCTTGCCAACGGTGAGGGCAAGCCCATTGGGAGGGGCGCGCAGCGGACCACTCAGGACGTCCGGGAGTACCACTGGAACGGCATGAAGGTCACCGGCGTACCCGGGTCGCCGCTTTCGGCGGGAACGTTGACGAGGATGTGGCATACGGCGCCGCAAATCAAGCCGGCCTCATCCTCTTCCTCATCACGTCGGTGGCGGCAATAGTCCTTGACGTCGGCGCCCGGATCAAGTCCGATCTCGACCAGCGGAAGGCAGACAACCAGCGCATCCGGCACCGCCAAAACATGAGGGCGGAATGTGCGGACATAGCCAGGCGGATGGAGAACGAGGTCCAGGCTATTACTGAGGCGTACATCAGGGAAGTCCTCACGGAGCCAATGGAGAGGATGCGGGAATATGCGGACCAGATGAACGACGAGAGAAGGAAACAGAACGACCACATGCAGCGGCCTTTAGAAGTGAGATGGAAGGCGCGGGCACTGATCGCGGAGATACACGCCGGGGAACAAGCAACAGGATGAACCGTATCCGGTCAAACAACCGGCGGAGACAAGACCCGTCGAGCCCTATCCCTTCCGCGACGAGGCAGACCTCCGCCGGATCACTATCGTCGGATTCCGGCTCCCACCCTTCGGAGTTCGCCCGGCAACCCGACCCTGGGCGCAGACCCCCACATACCCTGCTGCGGTGGACACCGGACACCCCGGCATCATCGTGATCGAGTCTACCCGGCAACCCTGACGCCCGCGGTGTGCCGGCTTCCATCCCGCCCGGGGCCGTCTCCACCGATTAACCGTCCTCTTAACCGTCCCCGGTTTCCTCACCGTTGCCCATCGGCCTTGCGAGGGCCGGCATCAGGTCGTCGCCATCGTCCCTGATGACGGCCAGCCCGTCCTCGGGCGGCATTCCCTCCACCGCCGGGGAGCTTTGCAGCTTCTTGGCCACCAGCGTCAGAACGTCGGCCCGCATGGTGTTCCATCAGGCCACAAACACCACCTGCACCGGCCTCCTCCGCCTCATACGCCAGGGACACCGGGACGCCTGTCGCAAGGTGTACACGGAGCGGCCCGTATCAACCCCCCAAATATTGCCGGGAAGTCCACCCATACCCAACCCGTCCATCCCCCTGATTGACCCCATCGGCAGCCCATGCCCCGCAGACCGGTCACATGATCGCAACCACGCACATCCGCATGGGGCTGGTGACCAACCAGAGTCAGCCACCGCCCCCCAACATGCGTCTCTTGAGTGGGTGAACATCAACGTGGACCCGGCGGCCTGGTCCTCCCGCGCAAAGTCCGGAGACCCCCGCAACGGTCGACGGGGCCATGGGGCGCGGTGAGAGACCGGCATGAACCCCAAATGAGAATCTACGAACTTCCACCGGAACAGGCACGTCCATCCGGGCAGCGGGAACCCTGGGGGTTCTGCCCCCGACCGGCGCCCGTGGACCGGCCGGTTGTTGGAACCCAGACCGGTCCCTGGGCGTCCCCGACCCTCATTCGACCAAAATGATAAAACGCGGGGCGCTTCGGATCGTGCACAATTTCCAGTAACCAGTTACCGGAGGTTGGCCACTCATGGACTACCTGATACCCGGATGCCCATATACCATCAGTTTCCTGGCGCTGGCCTTCCCCCCACTGAGCCCGGCGCGATACGCCCGCCTGCTGGCCAGTATCCGCGCGCACGGACTCAGACGTCCGATCGTCGTCTGGCGGGGCCAGGTCATCGACGGGCTGCACCGGCTGAAGGCTTGCCTGGAGGCCGGCGTAGAGCCCAGGTACGAGTTCCTCGACGAGGGCGAGGACCCGTTTGAGTACCTGGCGGACGAGAACATTTCGCTCCGCGCCATGACGCAAAATGAAAAGGCATTGACCGCTTACCTCATGTCCCAATATTCGGCGCCCGGGAGGCCGCGGACGCCCGCAGAAAACTCCGCAAATTTGCGGAGTTATACCCAGGACCAGGCCGCCAAGCTCGTTGGGGTGTCCACGAGGCTCGTCTCCGACGCCAGCCGGGTGCTGTCGGAGACGAGCCCGGCCGTGCCCGCGCTGCGGGAGGCGGTGAAGGGGTGGCGGGTCAGGTGCAGCGACGCCGCTCGAATCGCGGACCGGCCCACGGAGGTGCAGAACAGGGCCGTGGACCTGGTGGTCAGGGGAGAGGCCAAGACTATCCAAGGCGCGGTCCGGCGGGTCGAGCGGGAGACCGCACGGGCCGAGGAGGAGGCGGCGCTGGCGGACATCCTGGCCAGGCCGCCGGACGAGACCACCGCCCTGCACGCCGCCACGGTGGCGGGCCTGCATGGACTTGTGACAGCCGGCAGCGTCGACGCAGTCGTCACCCATCCACCCCATACGGTGGAGGCGCTGCCCCTGCTGTCCGACCTCGCGGACTTCGCCGCCCATGCCCTCAGGGGCGCCGGGGTGATGGTCGTGGCCGGTAACGGAGTCATCCTGCCGCGGATGTTGGAGCGGCTGGCGCACCCGGACCTGAGGTGGCTGGCCGAGTTTGACCTGGTGTTCCACGGGAAGCCCGCCAGTTCCGGCCAGCCCCACTTCATGCACCTCCACCGCCGACCGGTGTTGGTCTACGGCAAGGGGGAGTTCAGACCAGACGGCATGCACGACCTGTTGGAGGTCCCGCCCCGGGAGGAGCTGCCCGGGGGCATGACCGAGCATGAGGCGGCCATGACCATGGTGCTCGAACGGTTCTGCCGGCCGGGCCAGACCGTGTGCGACCCCGTCATGCTGGACCGGGCCGGCACGGCGCTGGCCGCCCGAAGGTTGGGCTGCACCTTCGTTGGGGCCAGCGAAATGCAGTCCTCCATTGACCGCATCCGGGTCCGGATGGCCCGGGCGGAGAACGAGCGGGGAGACCCACTGTACCGTGGTCCGGGCGCGGAGCGGTCCCCCGCGGTCTGATGGGGCGCCGGCGGTTCGGATGTGCCGGACCTCCTCACCGGAGTCCGGATCACTGGCCCGGACCCGCCGTTCGCACGATCCGGAGGGACCCGGAGGTGCGAGAAAGTCGACTGACCTTTTCCCTGGACACTTAACCCTGGCCCATTCGCTGGACAACGCCTCTGCTAATGGGCCAATTTAAGCTTGCTACTGTCAAGTCCAAGCGAATCCCGGACCCAGGGGTGTGGGGCCAGTTCAAGGCGGGCGGCGCATCCCGCTTCCGCCTGGTCCGGAACATCGAAATCCCCAGATGCCTGGTTGCCACCTCCCGCCCTTCTGCTCGGCGAGCGTTGCCGCCTATGCGAGAGTGAGCGAGACCGCTGTTGATGCTCCACGGTTGTGACGCCCCGGAAATTGTACAAATCTGAACAACCTCGGGACGCGCGAGTCAGGCCTTTCCGTACCTGTTCTCCAGGGTAGACGCTCCGAGCCGGAAGGGCATGGCCCACGTCACCGTCCTGGGCGGCAATCGCTATAGACCCACCCGTACCGGTTCCAGCCACTCCTTTCCGGTCGTGTGCGGTCCGCCAGTGGGCCTGGGTTGCACAGGGGGGCCGCCCCGGCGGGGACGGCGGCAACTCCCCCGGTCACGGGAAGACCCTGACCGGGCCAACCAGCCGGCGCCCGTGTCGTTGAGACGGTGGGCGCCGGCCTTTGCGTCCCCGGCAATCAGCCTCGCCTCACATCGGGGGGAGAACGTGCCGGGGACACGGCAGTCATCGTCACTCAACCACATTCCCGGCTTGCAGCCGGGCCCACGACGCCGTCCCTGCCCGCCGGCGTCCGGGGCCAAGGGCCGGGCTGGCCCCATCCGTCATGGCCACTCACCCCGGAACCATCACCCAGCCTGCTGCCGTGGAGCAACGGCCGCTTCCCCCAGACCCAACGGGGGAGGCCCGATACCTGGAGAAACGACATGGAACCAGAACAGCCGACCGGGAAACTCGGCCCCTGCCCCAAGTGCGGCGGCACCCTGGCCTGCGGGGAGGACCGGTACGGCCCCTACGTCACGTGCCTGCACTGCGGAAAACTCTTCGACCTGCTGGCTGCCCCGCATGACGCGCCCTCGGAGGAACCGGACTGCCCTCCATCACCGGAGGTGCGAAACCGCGGCAGGCTGACCGGGCCCATGACCCGGGAACGCCGGGAGATGTACCGGGAGTGGTGCGCCGTCATCCGGAAGGAGGGACTGACGGTCAACCAGGCTGCGGAGAGGTTTGGCGTCAGCTATGGCACCATCTACCGGATCCTCCACCGGTACAAGCCCGAGCCCGGTCAGCCGGGGGAACCCGGCTAGGCGAATGGCATCGACACCAAGGGAGACATGGGCCGCCTCAGCAGCGCCGCCGCGTTCACGGACCACGATGATGAGTATGGAAATCTTCGGATCCGGGCCCGCGCCACTCCAAAATCGTGGACAGCACCGTGCCCGCGCGTCGCGGCTTCCCGGAGCGGCCCCTGAGGGCCCAAATCCTGGCGTAGGTCCAGTCAAACATCGCCCTCCAGGCGTCCTCAGGCGGGCGCGTATGAGTCGCGTATCCGGCAGGCAGTCGCCAGCCAGGATGGTTTTCGCCACCTCCGCATGCTCAATTCGCCATGCGGGCAAATCATGAGTTGTGACAGACCGCCTAATCCTGCTTTGCTATTGATCAATGACCGGACCGGCACTTCATGGCCTCACGGATCTTCACGCGAGACCCGGCCGCACAGACCTTCCGGGGACTTCATCGTTGGAGGGACACATGAGAACACGAAATCCGGACCCTCTGGCCATGATTGTGGCAGAGGCGCTCCACCAGCGGCACAGGCCACTGGCCACCATCCTCTTCGGCTCGCGCGCCAGGGAGACCACCGCGAGGACAGCTCCGACCTGGACCTCCTCCTGGTTACCCAGGAAGAGGTGGATTTCCAGGAGCAAGGGCAGGTTTATAGGGACGCGCTGAGACGGGCAATGAGGACCTACGGGCGGGAGGCGCCAATCAACCTGTTATGGGTCACCCGGGAGCAACTTGAACAGGAGGGACAGTACGTGAACTCCTCGCCCACGCGGGCCATGCTGGAGGGGGTCGTGTTCTCCGAGCACCCCGAGCGGTACCGGAGCCGGTACGACGCCGTTGACCCGCCCACACCAGGGTACAACTGGAGCGCCTACAACGCATATCTGGCAACTAGCAGGCAGGGCCTGGACGCCATGATTATCGTCCTTCAGAGTCATGGGGGCGGAGCGGGTAGGCGGATCAGCAGCATGATGCCGGAGGTTATGGTGAGACTGCTCCGGCAGGTCCCAACCAATGCGGAATCCATGCAGTCCTACGCCCTCGAGGCCCTCCGGGACGCCCTCAAGGCAGCTATCGCGGGCGCCGGGGAGGTCCCGGGAACCAGGCAACCCCAACGGAACAGGCGGACGCACTGGGAAGGCTCGCTCCCGGCGAGGACCTGGACACCGCCATACCGCTGGAGGTGTACGAGAGGTGTGACGGCTTGATGAGCATGACGGCCGAGGAATTCGTTGGGGGGTGGAGGAGGACATCACCAGGATCAGGAGGGTGGCAATGCGCCTGAGGCGGCGGACCGGCAGACGCGCGTGAGAGACCCGGTGATCCTGCCGGACCCAGGGATGAGGCCCCAGGTCGCATGGAGACGTTTACAGGAGACACCGGCGCCTAACCCATGCGCGCTATCGGGGTTGCTTCCTTCTACAGCCATCAGCTGTCTCGCAGGGGTTTGACCGTGACCGAGTTCCGGGAACGGGCAATTGAGGAAAACGGCCTCTTCGCGCTCACCGACTCGGGCGTGGATGAGAACGGGGTGGAATGGGAGGAGACCAGGTATTTCCAGGACTCCAAGGGTCTCTTGCCCCTCAGTCCGGTGGACACCGATGCCCGTTGGCGCACCAGCCGGCCCAGCAAGCCGCCGGAACTGAACTACCAGGATAATGCCATCGTGAACCGGGGCGGCTTCATTCTCTCCCGGGGAGTCACCCATGCTTCCGAAGGGGAATGGGAAGCCTTGCCCCAGCTGCTCGAACATCTCCCCCTGCCGCCAATCTCGTTGGCGGCTGACACCGCCTGCAATGCGGGACGACTCAGACGGGTCATCGAGGAACGAGGCATCACCGCCTATATCCCCATCCATCCCAGGCAAGAATCCAACATGGCCGCGAGAGAGGGTTTCGAGTACCGGGGAGACCATCTGGTCTGTCCCCAGGCCAAGGTGCTGAAGCAGGCCGCCTGTCACCGCCGGACCGGCAGCTACCGGTACGTGGCGCGACAGAAGGACTGCCCGGCTTGTCCGGTGAAGGAAGAGTGCCTGCCACCCAATCAGAAACGCCGGTACCTGGGGCTGACCATCTATTACCCGCCGCACCTCCAGGCCCAGGAAAGGAATCGGACTCCAGCCTTCCGGCGGGAGATGAGCCGGCGTCAGGCGGTTGTCGAGGGAATATTCGCATCATTAGACCGACTGGGGTGGGCGAAATCGCGGCCAAGGGGGTTGTGGAAGAGCCTGCCCTCGAGAAATCGGGGGTCGACTGCGAGGGATTCATGGCCTCCATCGCCCACAACCTGCTGAAGGCGCTGCGCCGGTTGGGCCACGGCGCGGGACCGCCCCAACCTGCCGATCTCGACGTCTGCGCCCGCCCACACAGGTTGGCACTCCGGGAACGGCAGTGCCTCGTTGGGCTAGCCCCAACAAGTTAGCCTATTGAAGACCCTACCTGCCCCAGGTCCTCTTCCCCCTTTGGAATACGGCTTTTTCAACAAGCCGTCTAACCGGTAATTGACAGTGCGCGGTGGACCGACAGGCCGATACCGATTGCAAAGGAGCGGAGTCGGGCGCCGACAATATCACGAGGGGAGACAATCAGGGCAACCCCCCGCAGAACGAACACGGCGCCAGACCCGATGTACTGCCCCGCCGCGGGGCTGTGCCCCTCTCCGCGGCGGGCTGGTGTGGGGAGGGGAGGGGTTGCCGGCCACGCAGGCCCCGCAGAAGCCGGGGGTGGGCCACAGTGCGGCTGAGCCGAGTCGGGGGAGGGAAAGGAGGCCCCGTAAGGACTGGGATGGACCTATCTGCGGTGGACTGTTGGGCATTGAGGTGCCCATGACCCCGCAGAGTCCTCTAAAAGAATTACCCTCCACCACACGTTCCCCCTGCCACGCAAACCCCGGTCTGCCCTGGCATCACCCAAACGGGCCCTGAAGAAGAAAGCGCGCCCCAAGGTTGAACGCCCAAGGGAACCTGTCGTACAGGACAGACCCGAAGAGAAAGAAACGGCCAAGCAACCCCAAGCTAAACAGACACCCGAACAGCGCCAGGAGTACGAGCGGGCGAGAAACCAAACGCCCGAACGCATGGAGTACAACCGGCACTATGCCCAAGAACAGCGGCAGAAGGCCAAGGACAGCGGAAAGTGCCGGGACTGCCCCGAACCGGCCATCAAGGGCCAAACGCGCTGCTCCGCATGTGCTGAGCACCACCGGCAGTCCCGCAGGCGCAGCGACGCCAAGCGGAGGGCCGCGGTCGAAGCCACCAAGACACCAGGAAAGGCACTTGCCTAAGGTATCACGAATTGATACTCTGCGTCCCAGAGACCCATAATGCCAACCGTAGTGATAGAGGGGCGGTTCCGCTTCGTCATCAACACAAGGGAAAACAGGTTCGAACCGCCTCATGTGCACGTCTGGGTCGACAGTCAGGACACATGCCGTATCAACCTGCTCAGCGGGACATTCATCGAAAGGCCACCGCCCGGCACCCACCGGGACATCATGGAGGCATACAGGAGAAACTCCCAGCTCATCAGGGAAATCTGGGAAACAGTACACGGGGAGTAGACGATGAGCACCGTGAAGGTCGTAAACGCGGACCGGATGATGATCGAAGTCACGGCTGGACAAGCTGGCATCGGCGCCAGCTTCGCAGACGGGTACAGCGGGACGGTCCCCTTCGGGGACATACCGGAGATTGGAGACCGCTCCAGGTTGCACGCAGTCGAACTGCCCAACCCGTACGAAGTCATCCTGACGACCACCGACGACGAAAAGGTGGAACTCCCCTGGGACTTCGTCAGGCACTACTGCGACCAGACCTACCGGCCAAGGATGGAACTCATCGCAGCGGAGGGACGGCAGGTCCTAGGTGCAAGAGTCCGGGCTCTCAGGGAGACCGCAGGTTTCACTCAGGACTCCCTCGCCCAAACTGCGGGCATAGGACGCGCAACGATGATACGGCTCGAGAACGGAAAGCACCTGCCGAAGCTGAGCACTCTGAAGGCGATAGCCGGCGTCTTGGAACGCCCCGTCGAAGACCTGCTTACGGGACCAGATGAGCGCCAAGAGACATATTAGCGCTCCCTATCCCACTGTTGCATGTTGTCACCACGCCCGCACCCTGAAGCCAAAGCCGGTATCACATGTCTGAAGGAACAACCACCGAGGGCCAGACCCTGACCGGGCCCATGTTCAACGAGCCCATGAGGGTGGTCATCACCAGGGTTAGCGGCGCAGGGGCCGTGACCGCCGGACTGGTGGGCCAGAACTCCGGGCAATTCCAAGAGGTCACCCTCGCAGCCGAGAACATCGCCCAGCTGAAAACTTTAGATCCCAATGCCTCATACGAAGGCGACGGGGAACTCCTCAAACTCGCACTGCAGGCCTATTCCCTGGGCATCGCCCACGAGTTCGACCCCTACTTCGGGCTCTCCATATCCCGGGTGAACCCGCTGCCCTACCAACTCGGGGCAGTCTAGGCGTCAATATATGATGGACCGGGAGGAACAGCGGAGACCGTCTGAGACTGAAGGAGACCAGGGCTAGGTCTGCCTCACCCTCATCACCATATCCACCAGATGCGAATGATATCCGCGGCGGTTTAACGGGCGGACTGGCCAGTCCCATCCGCCGCGCAATAGCAGAGCGGGGACCGTAAGTAAACCGCATCCAGCTCGTTTCCGGGGACCTGGGTTCGTGAGCTCCCAATCTTCACTCCGAGGAGAACATGACTCATACGGAGAATGCGGCAATGCAGATGCTGAAATGGTTCGCCCCTATCTTTGCCGCCGGAGTGTTGACCGTGTTTGCCGCTTGCGTGTCCACCTCCACGAGCGGACCCACACTTGAACCCACGGCGACGCCGACGGGTGACTCGCCGCGGGTCCCGTCCGTTTCGACTGTCATTGGCACGCCCGTGCCTCGTTCGGATGTCGGGACGGTTTTCGCCGAGCCGTTGTCCTCCGGTCTGTCCGTTGCCGACGTGACGGAGAACGCGCTGCCCAGCGTGGTCCAAATCATCGCGGGTTCCGGCTCCGGGACGGGTTTCATCATCAACGAGAACGGGCTGACGGTCACCAACAGGCACGTAGTCGAAGGGAATAACCGGATTGCCGTCCGGCTGGCGACGGGAGAGGAATACCAGGGCAGCGTGACCGAACGGCATCCAAGCCTCGATTTGGCCTACGTCGAGATTGACGCCAACCGGCGTTTCACCCCCATAGCCATTGGCAACTCCGACACAATCCGCGTTGGCGAGGACGTAATCGCCATTGGTTTCCCTTTGGGCCGGTCACTGGGGCTGGAGCCTACGGTCAGCGTCGGAATCATCTCGGCCAAGCGGAACAACCGCTTGCAAACGGACGCATCTCTGAATCCAGGAAACAGCGGCGGGCCGCTGCTGGATATGTTCGGCCAGGTCGCCGGAGTGGTTGTCTCCAGGGTGGAAACCAACAAAGCCGGAAGGCCCGTCACCGGCATCGGCTTCGCCATTCCCATCAACGCGGTGAAGTCGGGGCTTGGGGGGCAGGTTTCCCGGGCCGGCAGGGCGCTGCCCACGCCCACCCTGACGCCCTTCCCGGCGATAGGCCTGCCCCCGAACGTCGAGGCCACCAAGGCTGCGATGGACGCAGTAGACGCCCACCGGCGGCAGGTGGAGCGGGCCACCCGCACGGCCATCGAGGCACAGCAGGAAGCCGAGCGCTACGCCGCCTCCCTGGAAGCCACCCGCATCGCCGAACTGCCCACACCAACGCCCACGCCGCTGCCGACGGCCACCCCGGCGCCGACACCTACGCCCTTGCCCACGGCCACGCCGACTCCAACGCCCACACCAACACCGGAACCCACGCCGACTCCACTACCCACGCCAACACCGCATCCACGCACGTTCTGCCAGGAATGGGAAGCCCTGGTGCTGGACTGGATAAAGCAGGGCAATAACTATCGTTATGCTGACGGGCCTGACCACCCCCAATTGGCCGCCAAGGAAGCGGCCAGGTTGTGTCTTACTGCTGCATTCCCGCTCGGCATCCTAGGAGACAGCGGGATTCCGAGCGTCGGAGATGGGCCACGCCAGCTTCTGCCGGGCAATTATGAGTACCGGCGGGAAGGAGATAAGCGTGTGCCGAAGACCTCGTTTGGGTACTGTACGTTAATCCTCAAGCAATATGAAGATAACAAGCTAACTGTGGAAATGCCTTACGGTGAGCCATTCACTTTCCGATTCTACGAGTATCACAATAGCGTTGACTTGAGATGTGATAGGGAAGGCAACCTCTACCGCATCGGGGAATGATTCACCACGAAAGGCTATCAGGGCTGCTGTCGTGCAAGAATGGAGTGGAGACCGAATGAATGGGCGTGAAGGCGAAACCATCAGGCGCATTCGAGATGCGGTATCTGGCGGGATCCTTGCGGAGCCGTTTAGCCCGCGACAGGTGAATGACGCGCTGGGGATTCACTGGGCGGGAAACTTCCTACCCAAGCATCGAGCCGGTAACCCAGGTGGCGAAACAGAGCTATTTGCGCAGGTCAGCCATCGCCCCGCTTTGTACCGCCTCAAGTAGGGACATGGGATAGGCCCGACAGCAAGAGTTCCGGCCGGTCCGCAATCCGTAACCATTGTTGCCGAATCCTCAGTGAGTTTTCCGTCGCAGGAGTTTCGCAATTTTCTCTATCATGACAAGACCAGCTATGACCTAATGCAGCCGTACATATCTGGGCCAGGTTCTCATCTACTCTGGCGCACGGCTGGAACTTCCATATCGGTGGATCTGCGGCTGTAGTACTGAGGCGAATACGCTCTCCCGAGTTGCGGCAGAGAGTGCTCCGAAAGATAGAAGACATGGAAGAGGCCTCATCTATTACCGGCGTGACAGGTGTTATTTGAATATCAAGACAGCGGCCTTGCCGGTATTGGTCGGCATAGTCACTTGGACACTGGGTCTTGGAATTGCATGTGGGGCCAGTGAAGATTCATCCCAACGAAGTGACATAAATCCAACGAACTCGCCCTACTCATCCGCTACGGAGAGCAATAAGCCTGTGCCCCAATCCACGCCATTGCCGACCCGAATGACATCACGGCCCACTCCCGTGCCATGGGTGTTCGAGGGGGAGACGCCACTGCACCGGGCAGCATACGAGGGCGAACCAGCGGCTGTAGAAGAACTCCTAAACCAAGGCGAATCCGTCAGCGCTACGGCCAAGATGCGGCACCCCAATGAAGACATAACCGTCAGTCTTGTGACACCCCTGCACTTGGCGGCGATGAATAATGGGCCAGTGGTGGTCGGCCTGCTACTCGACCAGGGCGCAGACGTCAACGCCAAGAGCGAGTCTGGTATTACGCCCCTGCACATCGCGGCTATGAATACCAATCCGGAAGTGGTCGCCCCGCTGCTGGACAGGGGGGCAGACGTCGACGCCAAGAACAATTATGACCAGACACCTCTGCATGTGGCCGTGCCGCATAGTTCTAACCTGGAGTTGGCTGACCTGCTGCTGGACAGGGGGGCAGACATCAACACCAAGGACGTTTGGGGCATCACGCCTCTGCATTTTGCTGAATTAGGGGTGGCCGAACTACTGCTGGACCGGGGGGCAGACATCAACGCCAAGGACGATTGGGGCAACACGCCTCTGCATTATGCTGAACCAGGGGTAGCCGAACTGCTGCTGGACCGGAGTGCAGACATCAACGCCAAGAACGATTCGGGCGGGACGCCTCTGCATTTTGCAGTGCAGTACGGTTCTAACCTGGAGGTAACTGCCCTGCTGCTGCACCGGAGGGCAGACGTCAACGCCAAGGACGCTTCGGGCAACACGCCTCTGCATTTTGCAGCGCAGGATGGTTCTAACCTGGACGTAACTGCCCCGCTGATCGACAAGGGTGCGGACGTCAACGCCAAGAACGATTCGGGCAACACGCCTCTGCATCTTGCAGCGCAGGATGGTTCTAACCTGGAGGCAACTGCCCTGCTGCTCGACAAGGGTGCGGACATCAACGCCAAGAACGATTCGGGCAGGACGCCTCTGCATTTTGCGGCCGTGAATGCCAATTTGGAAGTGGCCGCCTTGCTGCTAGACCGGGGTGCAGACGTCGACGCCAAGAACCACTATAGCCAGACTCCCCTGCATCGTGCGGTGGAGATTCTCTATGTGGAGAGGCAGGTAATCCAGAATGACGGAAGCGGGACACCCCAGCATGTGCCGTTGGGTAATCCCGATCCGGCGATGGTTGAGACGACGGCTGAATTGTTACTGAACCGAGGTGCAGACGCCCACGCAAAGGATGCTGCTGGCGAAACACCGTGTCAACTGGCCAGGGAGAGGGAAGGTTTCTTCTTCGACACCCAATTCGTCAACCGTATGTGCTCCCCTTAGCGCGCTTTTGCCCGACCCCACATGCAACTTTGGTCCTTCTCACATCTTGGGTATCTCGAAACCGATACAGCCTGTGCCTCCCCCCAGCGATAGGAAGATTGGGGGATTTCCCTCCGGGGCTCTACCCGGAGCGCCTCCCGCCCAGGGAATGCGAGAACGCTCCTGCAACACCCAACAGCGGACCCAGATGCCCCGTGGCGGCACTTCGCCGCGCTGGAGGAGCCGAAGTCTTGGTCGAGGATGTACGGGAGTTTTCCAGTCCGCTTAGATCAGGCACTCAGCCCTGACTCATGCCTGTTCTCAGGAGAAATAGAGATGGTACAGAGTAACCACAGCGTTCTGGGGGAGGGTCTCAGGATGTACACCAACGCATTGGGCCGGTTCGTCAAACAACGGCTGGAGGCCGCCTTTGGCGACGCATGGTGGGAGGAGGGCGTGATTAAGGCCTTCTACTATCCCAGGCGCCACCTTGAGAATGACGAGGCCAAGAACCGTGTCGAACTTCTGGACCCGAGCGCGTTTGTTGACGTCATTTCTCGAAATCGTGACCTCTTTCGAGACACCTTCCCCAACCGGAAAGAAACTGACTCGTTGCTGGTACAAGCCTCTGAAGCCCGCAATATATGGGCCCATTCCTTGGCATCGTCAGACCTGGCGGACAATGACGTGGTTCGAGCCCTGATGTCAATGGAAAAGCTGCTGTCCGACGCTGGTTTGACCGAAGCACGGGAAGTGGAAAAGCTTTGGAAGCAAGTGATGGGGATGTCGGAACCCACGCCCCAGCAGCCAGTCAACAGGTCTACTGCGAAGCCAGTACCAAAAGTTCACAATGAGGAACCCGAAATCCGGCAGCCGGTTACATTAACGGAAGTCGTTCGGCTAGAAGTAGTAGACCATTGGTTCACTCCCGCCCGCAGACGGGGGGAACGTGAAGTCACGGTCGCGGCAAGGGATGTCAACAGGCGGCTGGGATGGTCTCAACGCTACCCATCGATTTGCAGCGCCCTGTCAGACAGAAGTGGCGAATTGGCCCGCAGGGCCGGCGTAGAATTAATACGCTCAACCTGTCCAAACCCCAGTAGCACGACCGAATTTGTCTACCGGCTGCTGTAGGCCGCAGGGAAGTGATGTATTTCCCAAACGGTGCAACGGGCCCGGCGAGTAGAGCGGCAACAACGCTACCGGCAGTGGCTATGGTCCATCTGTAAGCCTTACCTGGGCAGCGACGCGCCCATGAGGGCGCTGTGCCAGCGGGTGGAACGCTTCCCGCCGGAGCTGTTCACCTTCGTCGCCGAGCCCCGGGCCCGCGCGGACAACAACGCCGCGCAGCGTAGTCTGCGCCCGCCAGTGGTGAACCGGAAGATCAGCGGCGGTACCCGTTCGGAGCGGGGGAGCGAGACCAAGAGCATCCTGGCTTCCTTGTTCGGTACCTGGCACCTGCAAGAACGCGACCCCTACCAAACCCTGCAATCCATCCTCTCCAAACCACATCTCGCCCCAGTCTGAACAGTTACGCAAGGTCATCAACCGGCGACATGGCAAGAAGGTTGTGGGGAGTCGGACAGTGCCTAATAACCTGTCCGTGGAGACGGAAGATTGGAAACCCGTTCAGGCGCAAGTCCGCGACTACTACCAGCGCGGCTATCCCCTAGAGGACATTCACGACATAGTCACAGGCCCGGACGGTAGCCGGATAGGCCAGCGTAGCCTTTGCAAGATCGCCTGCGCCACGCCGACGCCGTTCGATACGTGGCTGGCACGTCTAAACTCTGACCGTCGGCAGCGGTCCATGTCTGACCTCGAGCCGAGACGGTCACTGGACTAAAGCCATGATCAATCGCGGCTCGGCTTAGACTTGGATGAGGACGAGGAGGAAAGATGAAGGAAGAAACGCACGAAAGACTCAGGCAGCGGATACTTGAGACGGGCCTGACTCCAGCGATTCTGCGCGATAGTACGAGGCCGCTGGATCCGTTGTTTAAGGACCACGGAAAAGACAAAGAGGTGGAGATGATCTACCGATTCTGGCGCATCCCGAACCTCTTGGCTCTATGGTTGGAAGAAGGCGGACAAGATCATCTCGACGACGTCGGCAAAGCTGCCCGTGACTTGGCTCTTGAAATCTTCAACCGCAACGACTCCAACAACCCGTGACCGACGGCGTGGGGACGCCTGCGTGGCCCACGCAGTAAAAGGGGCGCGGGCATCAGGGGTATCTTACGTGCGAAAGGGGTTTCGATGGATTCTGAGCTAAGACGCACCTCTCTCTCCTCTTCCCACACGCCAAACATTCATGTAGAGTAGGCCACTAGCCGAGAAGAGGGCGAGCACCGAAGATCGCGAGCGGCACAGAGCCCAGCGAGTGAATCGCTGGGCTTTTACCTTGCTCGAAACCTCTAAACCGCCTACCTCAGCGCCACGGCGGACCGCAGCCCCTAGACCACCAAATGCACTTCTCTCCCGATACTTGCAGAGACCCCAAGCGCCTGGGTAACATTGTCCCATCGCTTCTCATGAACCATGTTCAGGCAGGCCCGTATCGGAAATTCGGGAACCTGGAACGGTAAAAGACCCATCCCGACAGGGACACGGCAAGTTTAGTCATCCACCAGAGGCGTCAGCCTGAGAGGTCAGACATGACCACCAAGCCCACAACCACACCCGCATTCCCCCCACTCCCAGACCCGCCGGAGCGCGAGCCAGAGGACATGACCAGTTTTGACCACCTGACCCTGAGCGGCAGCGTTCACCACCTGGTCCAGCACCTGGGCAACCCCGAGACCACCATCGTCGCCGGGGAAAGGTACATCACCCGGGAGCCGGGCGCTCCCGCGGTCGACCGGATGGCCCCCGACCTGCTCATCGCCTTCCAAGCCGACCCACAGGCATACCGGGAAGACAACGGATACATCATCTCCGTCCAGGGCAAGCCGCTCGACTTCGTCATGGAGATAGCCTCCCAGCGCACCGGCAGGCGGGACGCGGTACAGAAGAGGTCCCGCTACGCCGCCCTGGGAATCCCCGAGTACTGGCGATTCGACGAGACCGGAGAGTTCCACGGGACAATGCTCGCCGGAGACCGGCTGATGGACGGCCGGTACGAACCCATCCCAATCGAGACAGTCGAGGAAGGGGTCCTGCAGGGCTACAGCACAGTGCTCAATCTCTTCATCCGGTGGGAGCACGGAGAGCTGGGCTGGCACGACGCGGAGACCGGGCAGCACATCGTCAGATACGAGGACCTCCACAACCGCGCGCAAAGCGAGCGGGAAGCCCGGGAGGCAGCGGAGAACCGCGCCGATACGGCCGAGGCCCGGGTCCGGGAACTGGAGGAGGAACTACGCCGCCAGCAGCCCTGATTGTCCACGAGTCGCCGACGACGGACTCGGAACCCTCTGCGCATTCCAGAGGGCGATTCCCGGCCGATTGCCGAACCAGCGAATAGAACCCGCACCTCCTACCGGAACAGGGTTTGACCACGCCGCGGAGAGAAGTGACAAAACTTTTACAACATCCTTGGTTTCCGGTGGGGGTTCGCCGCCTTCCCTCAAAAGGCGCCGCGCTCCCCCCACCATTCAGAAAACTAAGGAGATGAAGACCATGAAGAAGATGGCCATGAAAGTGTTGGACAGTCCGGTTTGGGACAGGGTGGAAACCCTATCACGAGACGAGATGGCCGCGTTGCAGACGGAGCGGCTGCGGAGCTGCGTGGCCCGCGTCGCCGCCAACGTGCCCTTCTACCGCGAGAAGCTGGGCGCGGCGGGCGCCCTGCCGGAGAATCTGCGGTCGCCGGAGGACCTGGCGCGGCTGCCCTTCACCTTCAAGCAGGACCTGCGGGACAACTACCCCCACGGGCTGTTCGCCGTTCCGATGGACGATGTGGTGCGGCTCCATGCCTCCAGCGGGACGACGGGCAAGATGACGGTGGTGGGCTACACCGCCAACGACATCGCCGTGTGGGGAGACCTGGCCGCCCGCGCTCTGAGCATCGCGGGAGTCGGCCGGCAAGACGTGATTCACAACGCCTATGGTTACGGGCTGTTCACCGGCGGGCTGGGGTTGCACTTCGGGGGCGAGCGGCTGGGCGCAGCGGTCGTGCCGGTGTCGGCGGGCAACACGCGGCGTCAGGTAGAGCTGGCGCAGGACCTCGGCGCGACGGTGCTGTGCTGCACGCCGTCGTACTCCCTGCTCATCGCGGAGCAGGCGGCGGAGCATGACGCAGACCTGGGCCGGCTCCGGCTGGGAGTCTTCGGGGCGGAGCCGTGGTCGGAGGAAATGAGGGCGGAGATCGAGGCCCGGCTGAACATAACGGCCCTCGACATATATGGCCTGTCCGAGGTGATGGGGCCGGCGGTGTCCATGGAGTGTCCGTACAAACAGGGATTGCACCTGGCGGAAGACCACTTCATCCCCGAAGTTGTCGACCCGCACAGCGGCGAGCCGCTTCCTGACGGCGAGACCGGGGAGTTGACGCTGACCTGCGTGACCAAGGAAGCGTTGCCCCTGCTGCGCTACCGGACCCGAGACCTGACGAAACTCTGGCGCGGGCCATGCCCCTGCGGGCGCACCACGGCGCGAATGAGCAGAACGCTGGGCCGCACCGACGACATGCTCATCATCCGCGGCGTCAATGTATTTCCCTCGCAGATTGAAGCCGAATTGCTGCGGACGGAGGGGCTGGAACCCCACTACGAGTTGCTGCTGGAGCGGGGAGAGTCCCGGATGGACGAGCTGACCGTGCGGGTGGAGGGTTCGGAGCAGCTGCACATGGGCGGAGAGGCCCGCGCGGCCGCCGGGGAGAGGCTGGCGGACATGCTGCAGAGCCGGCTGGGCGTCGGCTGCCGCGTTGAGGTCGTTGCGCCGCGGCAACTGCCCCGCAGCGAAGGAAAGGCTGCCCGCATCGTCGACAACCGGCGGATATAGGGATTGACGGAGCAATCGGGAAGCACCTGGAGAATGCCATTCGCTCCCGGCAGGCCGAATAATGAAATGAATGGGCCGGAGTCGTCACACACCGCTCAACTGCTCATCCTTCGACAAGCTCAGGATGAACGGCCAGGTTTCTTCACACCACCTTCATCAAGGAATCACGGAGGAATCATGAATTTCGAGACGATGCGCTACGAGAGCGATGGGGACCTGATCCGGCTGACGCTGAACCGTCCCGAAGCGCTGAACGCCGTCAACTTCCAGGGTGCGGTGGAGATTCACCAAGCGGCGCAGGCCATTCACGACGAAGAAACAGCGCGAGCCGTCATCATCCGGGGAGAGGGACGGGCCTTCTGCGCCGGCATCGACCTGAAGGAACTGGAGGCCGGGGAAACGCCCCACGCCTACTTCTACCACTGGGACCGGGCGCTGCGGCTGCTGGAACTGTCGGACAAACTGGCGCTGTGCGCGATGCAGGGGTATGCGCTGGGCGGCGGGCTGCAGCTGCCGCTGGCCTGCGACATACGCATCGCCACCCCCGGCTGCCAGCTCGGACTGCCCGCCGCGAAGGAGGGGTTCATCCCAGGACTCGGGACCTACCGCCTGCCCCGATATATCGGGCTGGGACGGGCCAAGCGGATGGCGCTTTCGGGCGAGAACGTGGACGGGGGCGAGGCGCTGCGCATCGGACTGGTGGACCACCTGGTGGAGCCCGGCAACTTCGATGCCGGGGTGGAGGAGCTGACGCAGCGTTACCTGTCCACCAGCTCCGAGGGGGCCCGCCAGACCAAGCTGATGATGTCGGCCTTCCAGGACTACGCCCACGGCCAGTTTTTCGAGGAATACCTGCGCCGCCAGGCCGTCGCGATGGCGTCTCCCGATCACCGGGAAGCGCTGAGCGCCCTGAGGGAGGGCCGGGAGCCGGACTACCGCCGGGGGCAGGGCCAACGTATTCTGGCGGAGGGGGCTGATAGAATCGAAGGGCGAACCAGGGTGTGATGGCCAGGGTGTGGCTGGAGGCCAGGCTTGCAGCCATCTCCGTCCGGGACGGGGACGGCCACCTCAGCGACCTGGACAACACCCTGCAACAGGCAGGGCTACGCCAAGACGAAGCCAAGAGGCTCCTAGCCCGGGCCTGGGAAGCGGCCGTGGAGGGAGCCCTGGAGGACGGCCTGCTCCCCTTGGACGAAGAGAACGCCCACGAAAAATATGCCGCCCACTTCGGTCTGACCCAGCAGAACCTGGACGGGAACGGTGTCCAGACCAGCCTCGTGCAGGCGGCGGTGATACGTGAGGTCACCCAGGAAATCGTCCCCCAGCGCCAGCACGTGAACGGAACGATCCCCTTCAACCTGATGAAGTCCGAGACCCTCGTCTGGGTCATCCAGGACGTCGACTACCTGGAGACCGTGGTGCGCCGGGAGCGCCGGGGCACCTCCCACGGCGTCAGCATCCGGGTGGCCCGGGGTCTCTACTACCGCCCCAGCACCTTCCGGAGCAGGCCCATAGAGTGTGGGAAGACTGTCCACGCCGGCACAGGGATGCTGGGCCTGCGGGATTATCCGTACTGGCCTTTCCAACCCGAGACCGTCAGCGAAGTGACACCGGCGACGGACCTGTCGGCGCCGAAGGGGCAGGCGCAAGCCGAGGGCAGATGGACACGGGCGGAGGGCATGGACGATGCTACCCCATTCAGCATTCAGCCGCGCTCCATCTGCTCCCAGCCGATGGAAGGCCAATCCCGTACTCGACCCAGGCTCGTCCGTGGAGTAAAATCCCGGAAAATCTCCAATGACAAGGTAGCCCCTTGGATCAATTGTCGACCAAGATACAAGCAAACATCGCCGATGGACATCGGATAGTGGAAGCCCTGTTGTCCGGACAACAGGCCCTTTTTCCCGGTCCCACCGTGGAGGTGCCCGATGAAGGCGGAATTTACGCATTCTCGGACCGGCGGACTGGAGAGGTCCTCTATGTGGGTCAGAGCACGGTCGGGATCAGCAGCCGTATGAAAGACCACTGGGCCGGCACTACCTCTTCCGACCTCGCAAGAAAACTGGTAACGGAGGGAGTAGTTGAGAATATCCCGGAGGGCAGGGAATGGATCAGGGGCAACGTGGCTGTCCACTGGATGACGCGCAACGAATTCGACACGTGCATCAGATGGGCCGAGTACTTTGCGATTGCCGTGTTGCGCCCGAAGTTCAACAAATGAGGGCATGTTTGGAGCGGGCGACCGCAGGTCCCCGTTTTGCCCGATCATGTAAACCACCCAGAACGGAACGCTGCCTCTCGTCTTCCCAATGCGGCGTGCCAACTCTCCAGGCCAGCTGCTCTTGACACCAGCCGGAGCGCCACGGGCAAGAGGCGTCAACCCAGCGTCACACTCCCAACATTCAAGAGGTACCGCAGACCCCGAGGCAGGGCAACTCAACACCGCCATACCCGCCCGGGCCGAGTTGATGCAGGTCCCACATTGTGGGGGTCACGTGCAGCTGTAAAGTGGGCATCTTCAGCCAAACCAGTATATCCCGTGTGGCGGGGCACCGGTCGACATTGGTGAGGCCTCGTGGGTCGGATTGCAGACCCCACTGAACCGAGGGTTACCCGATAACAGACCTCGGAGTTGTTCATGACTGGAGTTATGCCGTACCACACAGAGGAGTAACGGGAAGCTCCAGTGGCGTTGCCCGAAGAAACCGGCCACAGGGAGAATCACGGTGAAAGTCAAATGGAGGCTCACGGTCGCAGCGGCAACGCTGGCAATCTTAACGGCTCTGGCTTGCAGCACTACCGACAATGCCGCTGAATCTTCACCCTCGAACGATGGTCGAAGCGTTGATCAAACCCCGGTGCCACGTTCCCAAGTTGGAACGGCCTTCGGGGAACTGCTATCTTCCGGTCTGTCAGTTGCGGACGTCACGGAGAAGGCGCTTCCCAGCGTGGTCCACATCATCAATGCGGGTTCCGGGACCGGGACGGGCTTCATCATCCAAGAGGACGGGTTGGTGGTCACCAACACGCACTTAGTCGGAGGGAATAACCGCGTCACGGTCCGGCTAGTTACGGGGGATGAATACCCGGGCAACGTCACCCAAAGGCATCCCGATCTCGATTTGGCCTACATCGAGATTGATTCGGCACAATCTTTCACACCCATCGCCAAACACAGCAGTTGGTTAAACTTGTAGGAGGCCAAAATTGACTAACCCAAAGCCAAGGTGGGATGTGCATTTGCCGGGGGTTGGCAAGGGGACTGGGAGTCTCGCAGAAACCCTTCGGCCCTTGATTGCAGGACGGTCCGGCAGCGCCGCTTCACCTCGTGTTTCCGTCTGGCCAGCCCTGAAAGGAACCGGCTGACCCTCTCCTGTACCAGGGCCTTGCTTCCAAGGCACAGGTTCCCGGTCGCCTCCCCCGTTTTCACGAGGGCAGGCTCTGCCGGGCTACAGCTGGAGGACCGGACGCCCAGTCCGGAGTAGCTCCCGCCTGACCTCTGAATGTCAGGCCAATACGTCAGGCTCAACGAGACCTCGCCCGAGGGAAATGCAAAACTCGCCGGAATCCGGCGCTGGAGCGACCCAGCAATCCAGCTCAGGGCTTCCCCTCAGCATCCCCGCGAACATCCCTTGAACTGTCTGCTATACTCCCGGCATCAACCACCCCACCTCCGGAGCGGGCCATGCCCAACCAGACCGAACCCAACGCCAACAACGTTCTCGGCGACCTCCTCCGCGCCATGATGCCCGGCAGCAGGGTACTGTCCGAGAACACCCAGACCTTCCCCGCCCATCCCGGCCAGCACGCCGACGTGCTCATAACCGCGCCGGGCCGCTCCCCCGTGGTCGTCGAAGCCGAGTACGAACCCGCCCCCGAGGCGGAGCAGGACGCGGCCCAACGCCTGGGCCTCCGGGTAGCAGGCGAGTCCCGCACCATCGAGGCGGCCATAGCCCTGCGCTACCCTGTGTCAGTCCGTGACTCCTACAACGTATCGCAGGCCGTCGCCGACGCCCGCCTCTCCTATTGCGTCCTCTACGAGGACGGCAGCCGCTTTCCAGCGTCCGGCTGGCTCGAAGGCTCCGTCACCGACCTTGCTGACCTTGTCCGGCTGGTCTCCGTCCCCCAGAAGGAAGTGGACCTCGCCGCTGACACCCTGCAGGACGGCATCGAAAGGGCCGCGGTCATCCTGGACGAACTCGAAGACCTGAATCCCGTCACCGCCAGGGAGATCGCCCGCCTCCTGGGAATGTCCGACGTTCCCCAGACCCGCCGGATGGCCTGTGCGATCGTCGCCAACGCCCTGGTATTCCACGAGCGCATCGCCGGAAAGCACGAGGGGGTCAAGCCCCTCAACCTCGTCTGCGGCCCCGAGGTCGCGAACCCTCAGGCCGAGACCCTAGCCGCCTGGGCAACTATCCTCAAAATCAACTACTGGCCCATCTTCGCCATCGCCAGGGACATCCTCGGACAACTCGACTCCGGCCACGCCAGCCAGGTTCTGGCCGTGTTGGGAGACACCGCCCAGCAGGTGCAGTCCGCCGGCGTCGCCCACGCCCACGACCTCACCGGCCGCATCTTCCAGCGGCTCATCGCCGACCGCAAGTTCCTGGCCACCTTCTACACCCGCCCCGAGTCCGCCGCCCTCCTGGCCCGGCTAGCCGTAGCCAAGTTACAAACTCCCGGTTCGGAAATAGACTGGTCCGACCCCGAGGCCATCGGCAAGCTGCGCATCGGCGACTTCGCCTGCGGCACCGGCGCGCTCCTGTCCGCGGTCTACGAGCAGGTGGCTGCCCGTCACCAGCGTGCCGGTGGAGACCTCGCCGCGCTTCACCCGGTGATGATGGAAGAGGTCCTCTACGGCTGCGACGTCATGCCCTCTGCCGCCCACATCACCAGCGCCACCCTCTCCGGCGTCCAACCCGACATCACCTTCAACAAGTCCCGCATCTACACCATGCCCTACGGCCGCCAGTCCGACGGCACGGTCAGCATCGGTTCCCTGGAGTTGTTGCAGCCCTCCCAGGTGCTCACCCTGTTCAACACCAACGACCCGGCCCTCCGCACCGGCAGCGTCGGAGAGGAGACCGCCGCCCAGATCAACGTCGATATACCCGACGGGACTTTTGATATTGTGATAATGAACCCGCCGTTTACTCGCGCCACCAATCACGAGGGTGACCATGCCGATGTTATTAACCCGGCCGTCGCCGCGTTCAGCTCCACGGAAACCGATCAGAAGGAAATGGGCGACCGGATTAACACACTGGGCAAGGGTACTTGCTACCACGGCAACGCCGGAATAGCGTCGGCTTTTGCGGGGTTGGCAAACAAAAAGCTAAAACCAGGGGGCGTGCTGGCCCTTGTTCTACCGTTGTCTGCCGCCGCAGGACTGTCTTGGGCGGGTTTCAGAGGGATGCTCGCACAGGGATACAACGATTTGACTGTGCTGAGTATCGCCGCTAACGGCAATGATATGTCCTTTTCCTCTGACACTGGTATGGCAGAGTGTTTGGTAATTACCCGTAAACTCAAGAATGAGCATACGAATCTGAGGGCAGACTTCGTATCGCTGGAACGTCGCGCCAAGGGGTTTGCTCACGCCGGTTCTATAGCAGCCAATCTCATTGGTCAGGGTCAGACACGTCGGATAGAAGATGGTCCTTACGGCGGAACTGCGTTGAGGATTGGTGAAGAACTAGCCGGAGAAAGAATGACCGCGCCGTTCGACACGGATGGCACGGTATGGGGCAGTGTTCGCCTATCCGACTACTCAGTAGCGCAAACCGCCTACGCGTTATCTCAGTCCAAGTTGTGGTTGCCTGGTTATTCAGCGGCGAATGATGTGAAGTTGGTAGAGATAAACAGTTTGGGCAAACTTGGTCTTGTTGACCGCGACATCATTGGCCCCCCACCGCGTGGTCCATTTGACAAAGTATCACCCAGCCCTACCGCTACGTACCCCGCTTTGTGGAACCACAATGCCAAGAATGAAACCCGAATAGTCTGTGAACCTGATTCACAGTTGAATGCGCGTATAGGCATGGAGGAAAAAGCCGACACAGTCTGGCAAACTGCCAGCCGATGCCATTTGAACCGAGATTTCACTTTCGGGTCACAGCCCCTTGCAGTCGCGTTTACTGAACGGGAATCAACAGGTGGCAGGGTGTGGCCCAACGTAACCTTTGAGGATAAACGTTGCGACTATACTTTCGCTGTATGGGGCAACAGTACTCTGGGACTATTGTCCTACTGGTGGCACTCTTCCAGGCAACAGTCCAGCAAAGCATCCATTACCATCCGCGCTGCCGAATCCCTCCCCGTCCTGGACTTCCGCGTCCTCAGCGACGACCAGCTTGCCACCGCCGAGGCCATTTTCAACGACTTCCGGGACCGGGAGTTGAAACCCGCCTACCTGGCCGACGCCGATCCCAACCGCGCCCTCCTCGACCGCCGCGTAATCTGCGAATTGCTCGGCTTCGACGAAAGCGTATACGAGGGAGTGCGCCGTCTCGCCGCCAAGTGGTGCGCCGAACCCTCCGTCCACGGCGGCAAAGCCCGCCCCAAAGACGCCACGCTGGTGATGTAGGTTAGGTTGACGCCCTCAGACATGGACTGCGCCCTCGGACTCTCTACCTAGAGGCGGTGGTGCGCCGGGAGCGCCGCGGCGCCTCCCGCGGTGTCAGCATCCGAGTGGCCCGGGGCCTCTACCACCGGCCGAGCACCTTCCGGAGCCGACCCATAGAGTGGGAGGAGACGGTCCACGCCGACACCGGTATCCCGGGCCGCACGACCAAGCATATCCACTTCGCCGGGAGCCAGAAGCGTCCCGTATCCGCTACGATCGGATCGTGGCCTTCGACCCCTAGGAGGACAGGTCCGGGATCATGCGGGACGCGCAGACGGCGAAGCCCCAGGCCTTCCGGACCGGCGACGGCTGGTTCGCCTACAACCCGGCCGCCAACCAGGCCCATCTCCAGGAATGAGCCACTGACCTCACTCCGCGCCGCGGCGTCTGCCCCGGGAAAACTGCCCGGCCCGCGCCCTCCCCCGCCGCGGGCCGGGCAGTGCCGGAGGGAGGCGGGCATGCGGCAGAACCGACCACCCCCGAACACGGACAAAGCCCCTGGAGCCTGACACGGGGAGAAATGGCCCTGGGGATGGGCATCTTCATCATCCTGTACGTGATTGGGGCCGGCCGGCTGGTCTGGGACGGGGCCTTCCTGGATCGAACGTTCAACGGTGGTACCAACGCCGCTCAGCCTCTCCAAGAGCCTCCGGTATGTGGGCAAAGGCAGCTCTCACGTCCTCAAGCCCCAGGGGCGGGTACGCCCTGGCCTGGGCGGTCGCCGCCAACGCACCGGCGCCGCGGCGAAACGCCTCAGGACCTCCCTCATCGTAAAGAGTGAGCATGAACAGCTCTCCCAGATTATAGGTGCACCAGTCAGCCACCGAACCCTGAGGGGTGGCACCGATGGTATCCACAATCTTCCCACCGCCGCTGCACGGACGACTGCGAGGAGAGGGTGTGACCCCCGCCCCGTCCGCTTCCATCAAACTGGTCAGCGCCTGGGCAAGGCCCTCGTCGATCCAGCCCTCGTTCCCGACGAACCAGTAGTGGACCAGCTCGTGCTGGGTCCAGTGGAATTTCGCCGGCGCCGCATACCCCGGCGGGTGGATGATGCTCACGCCCACGTTGCCGCCCGTGGCCGGCGAAGGAAGCCCACGGCCATAGTGGACCAGCACATTGGCAGTGGGCAGGGGGGTTTCAAGGTACTCCTCAAGCCAGCCCAGCCATTTTTCAATGGAGGGCTGGAGATGGCCGGTCTCCGCCGGACCTTCCGTCGCCACCGTGATGCTGACGGGCCCGGAGAGGGGCAACCGGCCCTCCGAAGTGGTCAGGTGCAACAGCCCGGGTTCCAGCGTCCTGGCGGCGCTGCCTCCGAAGGACACGCTGCCGTAGGCCAGGGCCACCGCGTGAGTCTGCCCGTCAGTTATCCCGCCGGCCAGGGACGAATGGGCCATGACGGAGTCGACCGCCGCCGGGTCCCGGATGCTGAGGTACGCCAGGGCGGCGACGGCGCCGGTGTCGGCCGGCTCGTGGCTGGCCATGAAGGGCATTTCCATAATGCGGCCCACCAGAGCGGGATTGTAGGCCCACAGCTGGCTCAGACGGTCCGCCGTCTCCCGGCGGGCCCTGGTTGGGTCCTCCCCCAACCACTCCCGGACCGGTGAGGACGCCGCCGCCTCCCCTCCGTAGAGCGGCTCTCCAAAAACGCCGCCGCCCGATTCCCAACACTCCTCTATTCCAAGGACTGCCTTCCCAAAACCCTCAGGAACACCGGAACTCATGGCATCGACCAACGCCGCGGAGCCCCCGGCTCCTTCAAGAACGCAGAGCATCGTATCGTGGTCCCAGACGGCGGAAAGGCCCATCGCCCGGTACTCGCCGGGAGTGAGACACTCGCCAACCGTAAAGCTGGTGGACAGCAGAATTCCCAAGACACGGTCCTGCAACACTCCAGGGGCCGCGCCGCCAAGAGACTCGCTCAAAACTCCACGGAGCGCAGGCCCGGTGGGGGATTCGTCCAGGCAATCCACGGCTCCCAACAGAATGCCGGAAGAGTCCACCCGCGGGTCAAGGTAGACCATCCGGTTCAGACTGCGGTCAGAGAGACAGGGCAAAACGCTGGCCGCGCCCGGGGCGCCGGCGGCCAGCCAACCCACGCCAAGGGAGATGTCATACCCACCCAGGCAATCCCGCTCCGCATCGCTCAAATACGATGGCAACCCATGCCCGCCCAGGGGCAGGCTGGCGGACTCAGCAGCCGGCGCCTCCAGCGTGGGACTCACAGGCAGTCCCTCCGTAGCCGGCGGGATTGGGGAAGCCGCCGGCAGCGCCGGGGTCTTCAGGGGAGAGCGGCCGGGAACCGCGCTGTCCGGCGAGCCCGCCGCAGGAGGTCCCAGACCTTCGGCGCCAACAGCCGACGTTGGCTGAGGAGCCGCCCGGGGCGCCTCCTGAACCTCCCGGGCCGCTTCGCCGCCGCAGGCCGGACCCCCGACCAACAGGAACAATCCCAAAACCAGGGCAGTCTTCCAGAAGAACATACCGGCGCCTCCATATGGTCATTCGCCTTTTCCACATTCCCATTCTATGTCGGTATCCCTGGGTTTCGGTTGGTCGCCGGAGTTTCGCAATTTTCTCCGGTTCCGGACAATCCCATCAGGGGACGGAAAAGGTATCAAAGAGCCAGCCCGCCGGCCAAACCACGACTGGGCGGCCAACCATCACGTTCCACAACCGGCTCAGGGCCCGGTGCAGTCAGGTGGACCCTTCAATACGGAGCCTGGTTGGAAGAGGGTCCGCCGCCATCGTCCACCAGGCCGATGCGCACCGCCCAGAGCACCAGCTGATGCCGGGTCTTGAATCCCAGCTTCCTCTGGACGGCGGAGACGGCATTGCGCACCGTCAACCCGCTGTTGTCCCTTATCTCACCGATCTCCTGATAGGTCAGACCCCCGGCAAACAATCTCAGGATCTCCCTCTCACGGTCCGTCAGGGTCTCCAACAGCTGGGAGCCGGCGTCAGCCGATGGGCTCCGCACCGCCCGGGCCAATCGCCTGGCCGCGCTCCCCGGAATGCGGAACTCGCCCAGAGCGACCTCCCGCAGCGTCGCCAGGAGCTGCTCCTTGCCGGAATACTTCTGAAGATACCCGGTGGCGCCGGCGGCTATGGCCCTGACGATGGCATCCTTCTCGTTGGAAGCGGTCAGCATCAGCACCCTGGTCTCGGGCAACAGGTCCGTAATCCGCCGGCAGGCCTCGATGCCGTCCATCACGGGCATGATCACATCCATCACGATCACGTCAGGGGAGACTTCCACCACCTTGCTCAGAGCCTCCTCTCCGTCCGCCGCCTGGGCCACCACCTCGAACTCCCCGGTGTGCTCCAGGGCGTCCCGAAGCAGGTCGCGCATGATGGAGTGATCGTCAACCAGCATCACCCGGGTCCGAGCAGCAGCAGTCATTCACGTTCCTCCATTGAATGCGCGGTGCGGGATCACACAGACCAGGGAAGTTCCCCCGCCAGCTCCATCCGATGTAACCTCAAGGCTCCCGCCCATCCTCTCGGCGTCAGCCCGCATGTTCCTGAACCCATGCCCACGGGTTGCGAAGTCCGGCGGAAGCCCGATGCCGTCGTCCGAGACGGCGAGGCTCAGCTGATCTTCAGCGCAATCGAGCCTGATGACCACACTCCGGGCCTGCGCGTGCCGTATCACGTTCGTCAGCGCATTGTGGGCGATCGAGAAGAGCAGGCTCTTGGTGATGGTGGACAGCGGAGGCTCCCGTCCCCGCTGGACCAGCTCCGCCGGTACCGAGGATATGGCGGTGAAAGTCGCGGCGTGAGCCTCCAGGACCTCGCCCAGCAGCTCCCCCCGGAACAGCTGTCCGCCGTCAATCGGGAGCCTCAAATCCCACATGGCCGACCTCGAGAGGTCCGCCACCAGCCTCAACCTGTCCCTCAAGGGCCCATTGGCCTCGTCCACTAGGTCAATCGCCCCCTCAACTCCCAATCCGACCATGTAGGCCCACTGGGCGGTGGTGTCATGGATGTTCTGGGAGATCTCGACGCGCTGGCGGTGAAGTTCCCGCTCCCGCTCCAACCCCCGCTGTCCCCGGCCCCGCTCAAAACCGGCGATGAGACCCATCGCGGCGGAAACCGCATACAGCGACAGGACCCGGTAGAAGAGGCCCTGTTCCTCCTTGGCGGAGAAGTCGATCCCCGGTTCAACCGCCACGCTGAGCGCCGAATAGATGACGGCCGCCATGGTGGTCCAGACCATGACCAGCCGGGGGGCCGTGAACACCCAGGCAAACACCGCCACCGCGAAGTAGTACATCGGGAAGTAGGGACTGCTGAAACCGCCGGAAAGGGAGACGCTGAAGGAAATCGAGGCAACGTCCATGGCGCTCAGGGCCAGCATCCAGACGGGCTTCACGGTCCCGCTGCGGCGGACCAGAAAGTAAACGTACCCGTTGACGGCCATCAGGCCCAGGGCATAGAGGGTGTTCAGGATATGGCTGAGAGCGCCGTAGTCGATGCGGTACTGGACTTCCACCAGGCAGAAGGCCAGCGCAGACCACCGGATCCACATCGACACCCTGGCGGCGTGCATCAGTTCCTCGGGAACGCTCCCTTCGACACCTCCGAACAGCACCAGGAATCTTCTGGCGGCAATGTGGACCGCACTCATCACAGGATTTTTCCAGCCCCCTTGTACATGAAGGTCTTGGGCGTTTTCCCGGTAGCTCCAAGCGGATAGCGAGACACTGCAATCAATCTAACCCGGTAAAGAGGCGCCAACAAGATGTCAAAACAACCAACTCTTGTGTGTGCAAACCACGCCAGAGGGCTCCCGGCGGGGTGCGGGAGCTCCCAGGGTGGACCGGCCGGAGCGATGGGAGGGGGAGACCTCACAGGGCCGGGACAAGTGCGGCGGGCGGCGGCTTGAGGGGCCCCGGGCCGCCCGCGCCAGACCGGGGTGTCCCACACGACCCCGCGTGACTTCAAGGCTGTCTGCGAGCACGGCCGGCAGGGCGCCCAGGAGCCGTACCAGGACGGGGAGGGTTCCCCTTCGGCATGGTTCCGGCGCACCGCGTTGCCTGCGCCTTGTAAACGCACAATGACGATGATATAAACACACTCGCCGATAAGATTAAACACACACTTGGCCCAAGGGAGTCACGGGGCCCGTCCGTGAGCCCACGCCCAGGATGCCCCCGGGCCTCTCGTCCGCGCTGGCGGAGACCGGGCTCCGGCATGGAACCCGGAGTTGCCACTGGAGCAAAACGGGGACCGGGCAGCGAGAGGCAAAATAGAGACGATTTCAAAATCAAAAGCCGCTCACCATCAGGCCCAGGCTGGAGCACAGGTCCGCCCGGCAGGGCCGCACCTTCATGGCGGTCCCCGCTCCTCACACAAGCCTGACCCGCGGGCACCGGGACCAGCTCAACCGGAACACCTTCCGGTGCACAGCCTATGGCCACACCGCGGACGCGGAGGTCAACGGAGCGGAGAACATCCGGCGCCAGGGTCTTGCGGACCCGCCGGCGCGCCGCCGGAGGGCTCCAGGTGAGCCAGCAAGCGAAACCGTCTCCAGCCCCAGGGCTGGCAGCCGGGACGGCCCTGAACACTGGAACGCAGGTCCAGTTCCTGGCCTGAATCCTGCAATTGACTCTTCTCAAATACAGCGCCGGTTACGAGGAATATGCAAAAACTACGAAGCAACCCCAACAAGCTGCTAAAGGCCGCCGCGGCGGCATTGGTCCTGCTGGCAATCGCCGTCAGCCTGACGGCGTACCCCATGCCGGCCCGGGCCCAGGCGCTGAGCACCGACGCCACCCTGAGCGCCCTGACGGTCAGCCCCAGGGACATCACCGGGTTCAGCTCGGTCCGGTTCGCCTACGACGTCGGCGTCGCCAGCACGGTGACCGAGGCCACCATCACGGCCACGGCCACCAACTCCAACGCCGACGTGTCCTTCGACACCCCGGACTCCAACAACATGACCGACGGACATCAGGTGGCCCTCTCGGCGGGCAGAAACACCGTGACCATCACGGTCACCGCCGAGGACGGCTCCGACGAGCAGGACTACACGGTCAGCGTGAACCGGGGCGTTGCCGACAACTACGGCTGGAACGCCGATGCCGACCTGGACGGGCTCACAGCCGCCGAGAACCAGCAGCCCGCAGGCATCTGGGGCAACGGCGCAACCTTCTGGATCTCCGACGTCGAAGACAACAAGCTGTACGCCTACAACGCCGACGGCACCCGAGACGCCAGCCAGGACTTCAACACGCTCGCTGCAGCGAACAACGATACTCCCGGGGGTATCTGGTCCAACGGGGTCACCATGTGGGTGGCTGACAACTCTGCCGACAGGCTCTTCGCCTACCGGATGTCCGACAAGCAGCGCGACAGCGCAAAGGACTTCACCAACCTGGCCACCGGCAACGGCGCTCCCAGCGACCTCTGGTCCGACGGGACCACCATGTGGGTCAGCGACCTAAACACCGACCAGATCTTCGCTTACCGCATGTCCGACCGGCAACCCGACGCAACCAGGGGCTTCACCTCCCTGGGCACCGACAACAACTTCCCTGGAGGCATCTGGTCCGACGGCCTCACCATGTGGGTCGGCGACTACGGCAACGACAAGCTGTATGCCTACGACATGACCAGCAGGGCCCGCTTGGAGTCCAGGGACTTCAACACCCTGAGCGACGCCAACAACGGCCAGCCCGAGGGCATCTGGTCCGACGGTACGACCATGTGGGTGGCGGACTACAACGACCACAAGGTCTACGCCTACAACATGCCGCCCAGCAACGACAACAGGCTCTCCAGCCTGACGGTCAGCCCGAAGAATATCATCGGGTTCGCCGCGGACCGGACCTCCTACCAGGTCGGCGTGGCATCCACCGTGACCCAGGCGACCATCACGGCCACCGCGAACCATGCCAATGCCACCTTGGACTACAGCGGCACCGACGCTGACGCCGTGGCCGTCGGCCACCAAGTGGCTCTGTCGGACGGCAGGAACGAGGTCACTATCACGGTCACCGCGGAAGACAGCAGCACCCAGGACTACACCATCAGCATCAACCGGGGGGTGACCACGCCCGCCGGCTGGAAGGCATCCGACGACCTGGACGGGCTGATCGCCGCGGGAAATATCAGACCTGGCGGCATCTACGCCAACGACACCACCGCATGGGTGCTGAACCGATTTAATCCAAAGAAAATCTTCGGATACAGCCGGAGCACCGGAGCCAGGGACACCACCAAGGACTTCGACATTGACGCCACCAATCCACACGACATGTGGTCCGACGGTACAACCCTTTGGGTGGCGGAAAGGGACGGCGTCACTAGCAACCTCAGGGCGTACACCCTGGCCACCGGTACACCATTGCCCAGCCAGGACTTCGAGAACCTGACTGCGGCAGGCAACACAGACCCATTCGGCGTGTGGTCTGACGGGACCACGATGTGGGTTGCAGACTCCAGCGACACCCACCTTTACGCCTATGACCGCGTCACCAAGGTCCGCCAGATGGACAAGGAACTCTCTCTTTCAGGCTTCGCATGGAATAACATTGAAATCGACCCCGACGGGTTCTGGATGGACGACACCACCATCTGGGTCTCGGCACCCGGATTGGGTAATGACTTCATCACCCTGGTTCGCGCCATAAAGCGCTCCGACGGCTCCCGAGATACTTCGAGGGACATCCCGGTGGTCGCCGCCGGCAGCGATGGAGCCCAAGGCATCTGGGCCGACGATGAGACCATGCTGATAGTGGACGGGACCGACGACAAGGTCTACTCGTTCAACCTGCCGGAAGCCCCCAGCACCGACGCCACGCTCAGCGCCCTGACGTTAAGCCCCAGGGACATCATCGGGTTCGATGCGGAGCGGACCAGCTACCAGGTGGGCGTGGCCAGCACCGTCGCCGAAGCCACCGTCGCGGCAACGGCCAACGACGCCAACGCCGACGTGTCTTTCGACCCCCAGGACTCCAACGACATGACCGACGGCCACCAGGTGGCCCTTGTGGCGGGCAGGAACACCGTGACCATCACGGTCACCGCCGAGAACGGCTCCGACGAGCAGGACTACACGGTCAGCGTGAACCAAGGCGTATCCGGCGACTACGGCTGGAACGCCGAGCGGGACCTGGACGGCCTTGAGGCGACTTTGGCCGGGTTACCTTTCGGTATCTGGAGCAATTCCACCACTATCTGGGTGGTCGACAGCGATGATGAGAGTGCCTTTGCGTACAACCACGACGGGACCAGGGACGCAGCCAAGGACTTCGACTTCGACTCCAGCCACCAAGCCGCCAGAGGCGCCTGGTCCGACGGGGAGTACGTCTGGATAACGGACAGAGACGACAACAAGCTGTACGTCTACGAGGTGGCCACCGGCACGCGGCAGAACAGTCGGGAATTCGACCTGGATACCGAGAACGTGGGAGCCACCGGCGTCTGGTCCGACGGCGCCACAATCTGGGTGGCGGACAGCTTCGCGAACAAAGTATTCGCCTACGCGCTGGACGGGGGCGCCCGCCAGGATGGTGATGACATCGACCTGGCGTCCGACAACAACGTCGGCGGCGGTATATGGTCAGACGGAGCCACCATCTGGGTCTCCCAGGAACTGGAGACCAACCCAAAACTTTTTGCCTACGTCCTGGATGGCGGCGTCCGGGTGGAGGACCGGGACTTCAACACCCTCCAGGCCGCCGGCGCAAGCCTGCCAACCGGTCTATGGTCCGACGGTGAGACCATGTGGGTCGCAGACGTCACCGAGAACAACTCCAAGATCTACGCTTACAACATGCCGCCCAGCGCCGACAACAGACTCTCCGACCTGACGGTGAGCCCGAAGAACATCTTCGGATTCGATGCCGGGCGCACCTCCTACCAGGTGGGCGTGGCATCCACCGTGACCCAGGCGACCATCACGGCCACTGCGAACCATGCCAATGCCACCGTGGACTACAGCGGCACCGACGTCGACGCCGTGGCCGACGGCCATCAAATGGACCTGTCGGAGGGCCGGAACCCCGTCACCATCACGGTCACCGCCGAGGACAACACCACCCAGGACTACACGGTCAGCGTGAACCGGGGCGTGACCACCGGGTTCGGCTGGAACGCCGAGCACGACCTGGACGGGATAATCGCCGGGGGCACCAACCCGCGCCACCTTTGGACCAACGGCACAACCATTTGGGTGTCAGATATAACATCCACCGTGCAAGAGCTGCATGCTTACAACACCGGCGGGACCCGGGACAGCGCCAAGGACTTCAACACCCTGGAAGATGCCAACAACACCACGCCAACGGGAATATGGTCCAATGGCACGACGATGTGGGTGGCCGACTCAGCCGACGCCGATATCTACGCCTACAGCGTGAGCACCAAGGCCCAGGACACCACCAAGAAATTCGATGATCTAAACGCAAACAACAGTCAACCCAGGGGCATCTGGTCCAACGACACGACCTTGTGGGTGGCCGACTCAGCGGATGACAAGATCTTCGCCTACAACCTGAGCAGCAAGGAAGAGGAGACCTACAACCAATTCGACAACCTCGACCCCGAAAACGGAGACCCCAGAGGCATCTGGTCCGACGGCGAGACCATGTGGGTGTCCGACGTCCGCGACAGGAAGATCTACGCCTATAACATGGGCACCAAGAGCCGGGACCAGACAAAGGAGTTCGACACCCCAATAGCGGCAGGACAGGCCAACCCTTTCGGCATCACCTCCAACGGCACGATCATGTGGGTGTCCGACTCGATCCAGAGAAAGCTCTACGCCTACAACCTGCCGCCGCCCAGCGACGACGCCACCCTGTCCGACCTGACGGTCAGCCCCAAGGACATCATCGGGTTTGACGCGGACAGGACTGCATACGAAGTGGGCGTTGCCAGCACGGTCAGCCAGGCAACGGTCACGGGGACCCCCAACGACCCCAACGCCGGTGTCTCCTACAGCGGCACCGACGCTGACGACATGACCGACGGACACCAGGTGGCCCTCTCGGCGGGCCGGAACGAGGTGACCATAACCGTCACTGCCGAGAATGACCGTACCCAGGACTACACCGTCAGCATCAACCAAGGCGTCACAGACGACTACGGCTGGAACGCCGAAAAGGACCTGGACGGCCTGATTGCCGCGGGACAGCAGCAGGCCGCCGGCATCTGGAGCAACGGCACGACCATATGGGTTACTGACCCAGGGAATAAAAGGCTCACCTCCTACAACGCCGACGGGACCCGCAACAGCAGCGAGGACTTCAACGCGCTGGCAGAGGGCCAGAACGCCCAACCAGCCGGCATCTGGTCCAACGGCACCACCATGTGGGTAGCCGACGGGCACCTGGGTAATCTCTACGCCTACAATATGTCTGACAAGCAGCGCGACACCACCAAGGACATTAGGACCTTCATCTTGTACCCCGGGGGCGTCTGGTCTGACGGGACCACCATATGGGTCCTGAACGCCCAGAATGCGACGATCCTCGCCTTCAACATATCCAGCCGGTCACTCGACAGCGCGAAGGAATTCAACACCCTCGTCGCAGCCAGCAACCAGACCCCCAGGGGCATCTGGTCTGACCGGACCACCATGTGGGTTGCCGACGCCTTCGGCGACAAGGTCTACGCCTATAACATGTCCGACAAGCAGCGCGACGACACGAAGGACTTCAACACCCTGAGCTCCGCTGGCAACCACGACGCCTACGGCCTGTGGAGCGACCACACCACCATGTGGATTACCGATCAGGTCGACCGCAAGGTCTATTCCTACAATAAGCCCCTCAGCGCCGACAACACCCTGAGCACCCTCACGGTCAGCCCGAAGGACATCACCGGGTTCGACCCCGAACGGACCTCCTACGAGGTCGGCCTCGCCAGCACCGTCCCCCAGGCCACCGTAGTTGCGCGGGCCACCAACGGCGCTGCCACCGTCAACTACAGCGGCACCGACGCCGACCCAGGGACCCCGGGCCACCAAGTGGACCTCTCAGCAGGCCGAAACCAAGTCTCAGTCACCGTTACCGCCCAGGACAACACGGAGAAAAACTACACCGTCTCCATCAACCGGGGCGTCACCGGCGACTACGGCTGGAAGGCAGACGACGACCTGGACGGCCTCATCGCCGCCGACAACCGGGGCCCCCGGGGCATTTGGGGCAACAGCAGCACCTTCTACATATCCGATTTTGACGACGACAAGGTCTATGCCTACAACCGGGACGGGACCAGGGACGACACCAAGGACTTCGACACCACCGGCTCCACCTTCCCCAACGGCATCTGGTCCGACGGAACGACGCTCTGGGTGGCGGACAGCGGCAGCACGACCCTCTTTGCCTACACGCTGTCCAACGGAAACCGGAACACCGGCGCCGAGATCACCCTGGCCAACCCGGCCCGGGGCGTGTGGGGCAACTCGACGACCATCTGGGCTGTAAACGAGACCACCGACAAGCTGGAGGCCTACCAGAAGTCCGACGGAACCGATGACAACGATAAGGACATAACCCTCGACTCAGCCAACGCCGACCCCGCCGGCATCTGGTCCGACGACACCACCATCTGGGTGGCCGACCACGTGGACGATAAGCTCTACGCCTACACCCTCTCCAACGGGGACCGGGACTCCTCAAAGGACATAGATACCAGCGGTTCGGGCAACGAGAACCCCCGGGGTCTCTGGGGAGAGGGAGACACCATCTGGGTGACCGACGAGGACGACGACCGGGTCTACTCCTACAACCTGCAGGACCAGCGCAACAGCGACGCCACCCTGTCGGCCCTCATCACCAGCCCCAGGAACATCCTCAGGTTCGATGCCGACCGCACAGCCTACGAGGTGGGCGTGACCAGCACGGTTGCCCAGGCCACCGTCACGGCGACCCTCAACGACCCCAAGGCCAGTGTTGACTACAGCGGGACCGACGCCGACCTGGTGGCCGTCGGCCACCAGGTGGACCTCTCGGCGGGCAGGAACGAGGTTACTGTTACGGTGACCGCTGAGGACGACAGCACTCAGGACTACACGGTCTCCATCAACCGCGGGGTCACAGACGACTTTGGCTGGAACGCCGGGAACGACCTGGACGGGTTGGACCTAGGGGCCCCCGGCGGTACTACGAACATACCCGTCGGCATCGCCGAACACAACGGCATCTTCTGGATCTCGTCCCAACTCAGCCGAAACATCTTCGCTTTCCAACAGGACGGTTCCCGCCTGCCCAACCGGGACTTCACCACCGCCGCCAGCCAACCGGGCAGTCTTTGGACGGACGGCCAGACACTCTGGGTCACCGATCCAATGGCCCACAAGTTGTACGCCCACCGGCTCTCCGACGGCAGCCGCCAGACCGGCAAGGAATTCAACCTGCACAGCGATAACATCCGCCCAGCAGGAATCTGGTCTGACGGGAACACCATCTGGGTAGCCGACAGCACCGATGACAAGCTGTACTCCTATGCCCTAGACGGCGGGGCCCGCCGAGAATCCAGGGAGTTCGACCTGCATTCCAGCAACGACAACCCCACGGGAATATGGTCCGACGGGTACACCATCTGGGTGGGCGACGGTATAGACGACAAGCTATACGCCTACGGCCTGGAGGACGGCCAGAGACAGGCCAGCCTGGACTTCACCACGCTGTCAGCAGCACAAAACAACCACCTATCCGACATCTGGTCCAACGGCAGCATCATGTGGGTGGTGGACTATGAAGACCTCAAGGTCTACTCCTACAACATGCCGCCCAGCGCCGACCACAGACTCTCCGACCTGACGGTGAGCCCGAAGAACCTCATCGGCTTTGCAACCGACCGGACCTCCTACGAGGTCGGCGTGGCCAGCACCGTCGCCCAGGCGACGGTCACGGGAACCCCCGCCAACCCCAATGCCAGAGTGGACTTCAGCGGCACCGACGCCGACCTCAATACTACAGGCCACCAGGTCAACCTGTCCGCCGGACGGAACGAGGTCACCGTCACGGTCACCGCCCAGGACGGCAACAACACCCAAGAATATGCGGTCAGCATCAACCGGGGCGTCGCCGCCGACTTCGGCTGGAAGGCGTCCGACGACCTGGACGGGTTCGTCGCCCACGAGCTGTTCGTCCCGACCGGCATCGCCAGCGACGGCTCCAGGTTCTGGATAACCACCGAGAACGACCTCGACATATTCGCCTTCAACTACCTGGGCCTCCCCGACGCGACCCGGAACATCACGCCCGACAGCGACAACGGCAACCCCACCTACATGTGGGCCGACGCCACCACCCTCTTCGTGGTGGACCCGGTTGACCTCCTGGTCTACGCCTACCGGCTCAGCGACGGCGCCGTGCAGAACTCCAGGGAATTCGCTCTCCTGAGCACCAACAGCGATCCCACCGGCATCTGGTCCGACGGCGTCACCGCCTGGGTCGCGGACTCCGCCGACCACCAGCTCTACTCATACAACCTGGCCCTCAGGCAACCCGACGACGACAAGAACATCGACCTCGACGGCGACAACACGGACCCCGCCGGCGTCGCGTCCAACGGCGCCACAATCTGGGTGGCCGACCCGACCGACCGGAAGGTGTACGCCTACACGCTGCAGGGCGGCGGCAGGGTGGTCACCAAGGAGATCAACACGCTGGTCAACGCCGACAACACCGCGCCCTCCGGCATGTGGGCCAGCCTGGACACAATCTGGGTCAACGACGCGGGCGACAGCAAGACCTACACGTACAACCTTCCGCCTGCAACCACACCCCAGCAGGTGGCGGCCGACGCCACCCTCAGCGCCCTGACCATCAGCCCCAAGGACATCGTCAGGTTCGATCCGGATGACACCTCCTACGAGGTGGGCGTGGCCAGCACCGTGACCGAGGCCACGGTGGCGGCAACCCCCAACGCCCCCAACGCCATGGCATTTATCACTCCGACAGACGCAAACGCCGGGACCGGCGGGCACCAGGTCGCCCTGTCGGCGGGCAGAAACCCCGTCACGATCAGGGTCACCTCCCAGGACGGCACCATCCGGACCTACCGGGTCAGCATCAACCGGGGCGTCACCGCCAACTTCGGCTGGAAGGCCGACGACGACCTGGACGGGCTGCCGCGACCGGCAACAACCTACAGATACAGGGGCCTCGCCGAGCACAACGGCATCTTCTGGATCTCGTCCATCGACTCCCGAACCCTTGCGGCATACCAGCAGGACGGGTCACGCCTCCCCGCCCGCGACATCAGCCTGCACAGCGCCAACATCTTCCCATCTTACCTGTGGACGAACGGGACGACCATCTGGGTCGCTGACTCAATAGGAGACAAGCTGTTCGCCTACCGGCTCTCCGACGGCAACCGCCAGGAATCCGGGGACATCGCACTGCACGCGGACAACGTCTTTGTCGCCGGAATCTGGTCAGACGGGACGACCATCTGGGTGGCCGAAAGTAACGACGACAAGCTCTACGCCTACGCCCTCGACGGCGGGGCCCGCCAGGAATCCAGGGAGTTCGACCTCCATTCCAGCAACGACCAGCCCACGGGAATCTGGTCCGACGGGTACACCATGTGGGTCGCCGACCCGTCTGACGACAAGCTCTACGCCTACTTCCTGGAAACCGGACAGAGGAGAGGCAGACTGGACTTCGACACCCTCCGTGGCATCGGGAATAATGTCGGTGCCGGCATCACATCCAATGGGACCACCATGTGGGTCCTGGACTCCAACGACCGCAAGGTCTACTCCTACAACCTGCTGCTCAGCGACGACCGCACCCTCAGCGCCCTGACGGTGAGGCCCAAGGACATCATCGGGTTCGACGCGGAGCGGGATTCCTACCAGTTGGGCGTCGACAGCACGGTCACACGCGCCACCGTCACGGCCACTGCCAATCATCCAGGCGCCCGCGTGACCTTCACCCCACCGGACGCCAGCAGCGGGACCCGAGGCCACCAGGTGGACCTCTCCGCCGGCCGGAACCCGGTCACCGTCACGGTCACCGCCGAGAACGGGACCACCCAGGACTACACCGTCAGCGTCAACCGGGGCGTCGCCGGCGACTACGGCTGGAACGCCGGGAACGACCTGGACGGGCTGGCCACGACGACTGACAACCCAGTCGGAGCCATCGCCGAACACGACGGCATCTTCTGGATCGCGCCCTTCTTCCGAGGCAACGTCCTTGCCTACCGGCAGGACGGCTCCCGCCTGCCCTCCCGCGACATCTCCCGAAGTGCAAACGCCAACATTACCTACATGTTTACGGACGGCCAGACCATCTGGGCAGCCGATGGGGTCGACCACAAGTTGTACGCCTACCAGCTCTCCGACGACAGCCGCCAGGAACCCAAGGACATTACCCTGCACACCGATAACGCCCAAGGAGCCGGAATCTGGTCGGACGGGACGACCATGTGGGTGGCCGACAACACCGACCACAAGCTCTACGCCTACAGCCTCGACGGCGGAGTCCGACAGCAATCCCGCGAATTCGACCTGGCCTCCGGCAACGATGAGTCCAGAGGGATCTGGTCCGACGGGAACACCGTCTGGGTCACCGACAGTACCGACCAAAAGCTTTACGCCTACACCCTGCAGGACGGAGACCGGCAGACCGGCCGGGACTTCAACACGCTTCAAGCGGTAGGGAACACCAAACCTCTAGACATCACATCGGGCAGCAACATCATGTGGGTCACGGACACCGTCGACAACAAGGTCTACTCCTACAACATGCCGCTATTGCCCCCGGCCAACGTCCAGCCCGCCATCGGCGACCGGCGGATAGCCATCACCTGGGACGACCCGCAGCGAAGCGCCATCACCGGCTACCAGTACCGGGTCAGCAGCGACGACGCCGTCTCCTGGAACCCGGACTGGACCACCATGCCGGGCAGCAACGCCCGCACCACCACCTTCACCGTCAGGAACCTGGCCAACACCTTCGAGCACGTTATCGAGGTGCGCGCCCTGGAGGGCGCCAAATCCTCCGGGGCGGCCAGGTTCGCCGCCACACCCATGGGCCCGCCCTCCATGCCCCTGATGCCCGAAAACCTGGACACGGTGGCAGGGGACCAAACCATCTACCTGAGCTGGCACAAGCCCGTCGAGGACCCCCGGGCCCCCGTAACATCCTTCGACGCCAGGTACCGCCCCTACGGGTCCTCCCGCTCCTGGCGGAACGCGACCAGCGTCAGCGTGGAACAGACCCCCAGAACCCTCTACAACCAGACCATCGAGGGGCTGGACAACCGCCAGCCCTACGAGGTCCAGGCGGCCGCCGTCAACAGCGTCGGCAGGAGTGAATGGGCCACCGCCAGCGCAGTGCCCCAGGCGGAATACAGGTACGGACCGCCCTCCGACGACGGCAACGAGACCCTGGACCTGGGCCCGCTCCACGCCTCCTGGACCGACCGCCTGAACTCGGTCACCTTCCACCCGGACCAGAAGCATCTCAACATCAACGTCATCGAGAACTCCTGCATGGCCCCCGCCACCTTCAGGATCTTCTGGGACGTCCAGGATAAGGCCGCAAAGGAGTACGAGGCCGACATCCAGACCCGGGAGGGCGCCGGGGAGGTCACCCACCAGTTCGGCACCGAGACTTTCATATATGCCAACACCCGATATGAGCAGGGCTACATATACGGGACCGCATCGCTTCACAAGAGTTCCACGCTGTCGGTGCGGGTGAGAGCCCGCTTCAAACCCGAGGGGTGGAGCACCTGGTCGGAGACGGCAGACCTCTTCTGCTTCGAGACGGAGAATCCGGCCACCAGCCAGCATCAGGCCGGCAACGCCCAGCAGGCCGGGACCGACAACAGCCCGGCCACCGGCGAGCCCGCCATCACCGGCGCCGCCGAGGTGGGAGAGACGCTGACGGCGTCCACCGGCGGCATCACCGACCCCGACGGGCTCGCCTCCGCAGCGTTCTCCTACCAATGGTCCCGCGATGACGGGTCCACCACAACGAACATCAGCCGAGCCACGACCTCGACCTACACCCTGCAGGAGGAGGACCTGGACCTCCGGGTGTCCGTGACCGTAGCCTTCACCGACGACGAGGGCAACGACGAAACCCTCACCAGCGCCGCGGTCCACGTCCAGCCGCCCCCGCCCCTGAGCGGGGCCTTCGACAGCGCGACGCTGCCCAGCGAGCACGACGGCTCCAGCACCTTCAGCTTCGAAATCTACTTCAGCGAGGAACCGGTCCTGGGCTTCGAGGCCGTGAGGGACCACGTCCTGGAGGTCACCAACGGCGACGTCGCCAGCGTCAGGCGCACCACCCAGGGCTCCAACCTCCGCTGGGAGATCACCGTCCAGCCCGACAGCAACGACGAGGTGACCCTGCTGCTGCCAATCACCGCCAACTGCGGCGACGCCGGCGCCGTCTGCACCGCCTCCGAGAAGAAGCTCCTGATCGGAGCGGCGGTATTCGTGCGCGGCCCCGCGGCAAGCCAGGAACAGACCGCTGCCAACACGCCCGCAACGGGCAACCCGGCCGTCACGGGGACCGCCCGGGTGGGCCAGACGCTGAGCGCCGACACGTCGGGAATCGCCGACGCCGACGGGCTGCAGAACGCGACCTTCAGCCACCAGTGGGTAGCCGGCGACGGGGTCACGGATACGGACATCCCGGGAGAAACCGGCGCCGCCTATGTGGTAAGGCCAGGCGACGCGGGCAAGATGATCAAGGTACGGGTCTCATTCACCGACGACGCGGGCAACGAGGAGACCCTGACCAGCGCGGCCACGGCCGCCGTGGCGGCAACCGTCCCCGGAACGCCCCGCTCCCTGCAGGTGCAGACCGAGGGCACCGGGGAACTGGCCGTCAACTGGCAGCCGCCCGAATCCAACGGCGGCTCCGAGGTGACGGGATACCGGGTCGAGTGGAAGCTGGCCGCCGGAAGCTGGAACACGGAGGCCGACGTCTCCTTCGCGAGCACGACTGAGACCTCACACACCATCACGGACCTGGCGCTGGACACCGAGTACGCCGTCCGCGTCATCGCCGCCAACGGGGCCGGGGACGGCCCGCCGTCCGCCGAGCGGACGGAGACCGCCCGGGCCCAGACGTCGGAGCAACAGGAAAGTACGTCCAACACGCCGGCCACCGGAGCGCCGGCCATCAGCGGCACAGTGGAGGTGGGCGAGACCCTGACGGCGGACACCTCCGGCATCGCCGACGAGGACGGCCTGGACAACGTGGTATTCACCTACCAGTGGGTCCGCAACGACGCCAATATCAGCGGGGCCACCGCCTCCACCTACACGGTACACAATGACGACGCGGGAAAGAGCATCAGGGTGCGGGTCTCCTTCACCGACGACGACGGCAACGACGAGTCGCTGACCAGCGAAGTCGTGGCAATTCCAGTACCCGACCCGCTGACCGCCAGCTTTGATGCCAGCACGGTGCCGGCCAGCCACGACGGCTCGACCGCCTTCACGCTGGAGTTCTTTTTCAACAAGGAACCCAGCCTGGAGGCAGACGCCGTCCGGGACCAGGTCCTGACCGTCACGGGCGGCGACGTCACCGGCGCCAGCCGGACCACCCAGGGCAGCACCCTGAGGTGGGAGATAACCGTCCAGCCCGACGGGGACGACGACGTCAGCGTCACCCTCCCCAGGACCACCGGCTGCGCCGACCCGGGGGCGGTCTGCACCCGGCACGGCCAGATGCTCTCCAACAAGATCTCAACCACCATCAGCGGCCCGGAGCCGCAGCAACAGCAGCAGGAGGAAGGACCCACGGAACCGCCGCCGGCGCCCACCGGCCTGACCGGGACCATCAACGACGACGGGACCATCACCCTCAGCTGGACCGCCCCGGAGGACGACTCGGTGACCGGCTACCAGGTGCTGCGCCGGAGGCCGCAGTGGGGGGAGACCGGCCTGGAGGTGTACGTGGATGACACGGGCAGCCCCGCCGCCACCTACACGGACACCAACACGGTGGACCCCACCCGCTACGTCTACCGGGTCAAGGCCCGGAACGCCGCCGGCCTGAGCGAATGGTCCAACTTCGTGAAGATCGACAAGACGAACCAAGGCTGAGGCGGGCCCCAACAATGCTGGCGGTGGCCGATCGGCCAAACCACAGTTGAAAAATCACACGGCCCCAGGCCGAGGCGGAACCCGATCCACACAGAAGCGAGGAACAAATCCCGTGCAGACGAAGAGACTCATCGACATCCCGCGCCGGCTCAGCCGCAAAGCATTCGCCGCCGGGCTGGCGGCAACGCTGCTCACCCTATCCGCGGCCCTGGCCTTCAACCTGCTGCCCGCGCAGGCGCAGGCGCAGGCCGCCGATCCACCGGCCGCGCCCACCGGACTCTCCGCCTCCGGGGTATCCAGCAACAGTGTCACGCTGAATTGGGACGACCCGGGCGACAGCTCTATCACGGGCTACCAGGCGCTGAGACGCTCCCGGGGCGGCAGCGAGTACGGGGACGGAGAGGGCGCAGCCGAGTTTGCCGTGATCGCAGACGACACCGGCTCCGCCGCGACAACCTACACCGACGCGTCCGTTACGCCCAGAACCCGGTATGTCTACCGCGTGAAGGCCATCAATCCGGCGGGAACCAGCGGGCAGTCGAGCTACCTCAACGTCGAGACTCTGGCAGTTGCTGAAGTCCCCGAAGCTCCCACGGGCCTCTCAGCCCCATCGGCGACCCATGAGAACGTGACGCTGACCTGGGACGACCCGGGCGACAGCTCCATCACCGGCCACCAGGTGCTGAGACGCTTCCGGGACGGCGACGAGTACGGGGATGGTGAGGGCGCGGCCGAGTTCGCCGTGATCGAGGAAAACACCGGCTCCGCTGCCGTCACCCACACCGACAGTTCCGTCACCGCGAGGACCCGGTACGCCTACAGCGTGAAGGCCATCAACCCGGCGGGAACAAGCGGACAGTCCGGCTACCTCAACGTCGATACCACGGAGACCCCGCCCGACAGGCCCCTGTCGCCGGCACGAGGCTCCCGCCCCAACGTCGTGCTCATCCTCGCCGACGACCTGGGCTGGGGCGATGTCGAAACGAACAACCCGGACTCGGCCATGACGACTCCCCGCATCGACGGCATCGCCGCGGCGGGCGTCAACTTCACCGACGCCCATTCGCCGTCGTCCAACTGCACGGGGACGCGCTATGGACTGCTCACGGGGCGCTACGCGTGGCGGACCTGGCTGACCTCGGGCGTCCTCAACGGCTACGACCGGCCGCTGATCGGCCCGGACCGCCCCACGCTGGGCACGCTGCTCCGGGGTCACGGCTACCGCACCGCGGCGGTCGGCAAATGGCACCTCGGCATGGACTTCGCCCGCCTGCCGGACGCCCACGAGGTCACGGAGATGAACCGGGGCATCGACTTCGACGCCGAGATCCTGGACAGTCCCGTCGACCACGGGTTCGACGAGTTCTTCGGGACCAGCGCCAACCTCACCTGGCGCGTACCGGCCTACATCCGAGACAACAGATTCACCGCCAATCCGGATAGAGGGAATCAGCCCGAGTCCGGACTCATCAGAGCAAAGGAGGTCCTTGGCCGCCTGACCGAGGAGGGAGTCGGGTTCATCGAACGGGCAGCACCAGAGGACGATCCGTTCTTCCTCTACCTGCCACTGAACGCCCCGCACGTGCCGATGGCCCCGAACGATCACTTCCGAGACAGCACCGGCCTCGGCCTCTACGGCGACTTCGTCGCCCAGATAGACTGGACGGTCGGCCAGGTGCTGGACGCGCTCGAACGGACCGGCGCCAGTGAGAACACGCTGGTGATCTTCACCTCGGACAACGGCTCATACATGGGAGGTCTGCCGAACCACATGTCAAATGACCATACCGAGAATCCCAGGGCATTCTACTATCGTTACGATACGCACCAGTCCAACGGCGGGTGGTTCGGCCTCAAGGGCACCATCAACGAGGGCGGGCACCGCGTGCCGCTCCTGCTGCAGTGGCCGCGAAAGATCGAGGCGGGCTCAACCGTCGACGCCACCGTCTCGCTGACCGATCTGTACGCGACCCTGGCCGACATCATGGAGGAAGAGCCGGAATCCGGCGTGGCCACCGACAGCCTTTCCCTCCTGCCCCTGCTGCTGGGCGAGTCCGAGACGCGTGGGACGCCCGTCGTACACTATTCCGCCGCCGGGATGTTCGCGCTGAGGGACGGCCGGTGGAAGCTGGTGTTTGGCAACGGTCGCGGCAGCCTGAGCGGAATGGCGAACGGCGAACCCTTCGGCACACCATGGCGGCTCTACGACCTGGAGCAGGATCCCAGGGAGGTCAGGAATGCCGCCAGAGCCAACCCGGCCGTGATGGCACGGATGGAAGCCGCCCTGGACCGTATCCGTTCAACGGAGAACGGCACACTGCCGGCCAATGCCGCGTTGAGTAAGCTGAGTCTCGCCGGCATAGACATCGGGGCGTTCAATCCAGACGAGCCGAGCTATTCGGCCACCGTGGACCGGGGAATCGAGACTGTGGAGGTGACGGCGCTCCCAACAGAGACGGATGCCGGAGTGAGCATCTCGACTCCCGAGGGGCGGCTCCTGTACGGCAAGCCCCAGCGCGGGCGGGTCGAGGTGGGGCTGGCCGAGTCCAGCACCACGATCACGATCACCGTCGAAGCCCCGGACAAGAGCGCGACTGCGACCTACACGGTGACCGTCACGCGTGCCGACGAAGCGGCCATTGCGGGCATCCCGCTGGTTGGGGAGACGCTGACGGCGGACACCTCGGGCATCGCCGGCGAGGACGGGCTGAGCGGCGCCTCCTTCAGCCACCAGTGGGTCTCGAACGATGGAATCGGGGACACGGACATAGAAGGCGCCACCAGCGCGACCTATGTCCTGACGGCCGAGGACCTCGGGAAGACCGTCCGGGTCCGCGTGAGCTTCACCGACGACACGGGCAACGAGGAAACGCTGACCAGCCCGGCCACCGCCACGATCCGCCATCCGGAGGATGTGGTTGCCTGGGAGGGCGAACTCACGGCGGGGCAGGACGCCGGCATCCTCCCGGTCAGGTCAGGTTATTCGTTCTTCCGAGACCTCGGCGGGACCCTGTCCCCCGACGAATTTGTGCTTGAGGAGACAACCTACAGGGTCCGGTTCCTGGTGCACTCAAGCGAGGGCCTCCGGCTGGGGATGGACCGGGAACTGCCGGCCGACTTCACCCTGCTCGTTGCCGATTCCTACTATCGTGGCAGCGAAGGCATGATCCCTCCTTCCATTGACGGAGTGGACGCGTACTGGTGGCCCTCTACCCCCCCGGACTGGCTTGGGGACGTCCCGGTCCGGGTGGGCCTGACCGTCCACCCGGCGGTCCCGCTGGGGGACCTCCGGATGGCCCCTGTGACCGGAGAGTTCAGCAACTTCCCCTCAGAGCATGACTGGATTGAGGATGTCACCTTCCGCATCTACTTCAGCGAGGGAGTCGCCACTACTGCCGACACGCTGCGCGACCATGTCCTGTCGGTCACCGGCGGCACGGTGTCCGGCGTCGAGGCCGTGGGGGACGAGAGCCGGATATGGGCGTTATCGGTCACTCCTGAATCGAGCGAGCCGATTACGGTCCGCATCGAAGCCGGCCTGGACTGTGCACTGCCCGGCGCGATCTGTTCTGCGGACGGCAGGCGCCTCTTCAACCGGATGGAACTGCGGGTGGAACCCATGGAGAAGAATCCGCCCACGGGAGCCCCCATCATCAGAGGGACGGTGGAGGCGGGGCAGACACTCACGGCTGACACATCGGGGATAGCCGACGCAGACGGGCTGACCGGTGCTACGTTCAGTTACCAGTGGGTGTCGTACGACGGAAACGCCGACACGGATATCCCGGGTGCGACCGGCTCCACCTATACCCTGGTTCCCGCCGACGAGGGAAAGTCCTTCAGGGTGAGGGTGTCGTTCACCGACGACGCCGGCTTCGAGGGATCGCTGACCAGCGCGCTGTTCGGCTCGGAGCAGCCGTATGGACTGAACGCATCGGCATCGGACGGCGCGGTGGCGCTGACCTGGCAGCTGCCAGCGGGCTGGCCCTACTCGTCAACCTTCCAGATACTGCGCAAGCGTCCCGAGCTTGGCGAGACCGAGCCCCTGGTGCTCGTCAAATACCTTCAGAGCCCGGGGAATACCTACACCGACACGGACGTGGAGTCTGGAGTGATGTACGTGTACCGGGTGAGGGGGGTGGACCCCTTCGGCTATACCGGAGAGGCATCCGAGCTGGTTGAGATTCGAGCTGGGGAATCGACACCGGTTGAGAACACCCCGGCCACCGGCGCCCCCGCCGTCAGAGGCGCCGTCCAAGTGGGCGGGACGCTGACGGCGGACACGTCGGACATCACCGACGAGGACGGACTGAGCGGCGCCGTCTTCGCCTACCAGTGGCTCGCTGATTACGCGGAGATCCCAGGCGCTACGGACTCGACCCATGCCGTGGACGCCGGCCAGGAGGGCAAGACCATCAGGGTGAGGGTGAGCTTCACCGACGACGCGGGCAACGAGGAAATCCTGCACAGCGCGGCGACGGCGGCGGTTGCGGCAGCGCCCCCTTCCAACAGCCCGGCCACCGGAGCGCCCACCATCAGCGGGACGGCCCAGGTGGGAGAGACGCTGACGGCGGACACCACAGGCATATCCGACACGGACGGGCTGGACAACGCAGACTTCGATTACCAGTGGCTGGCCGACGACAGCGATATTTCCGGCGCGACGGATTCGACCTACACCCTGATAGAGACCGACGAGGGCAGGACCATCAGGGTGCGGGTCAGCTTCACCGACGACGGGGGCAACGACGAGTCCGTTACCAGCGCGGCGGCGGCGCAGCAGGGAACGTGTTCGGGAGGTGGATATGACCCGATGCCTGTGGAGGTGGACGTAACGGCCGTTCCCATAGTGGTCGAGTCCACCACTGACGAATACTTCGTGCTCTATGTGCGGCACGAACTGGATGCAGACACCACCGTGGAATTGCCGGTCGCGGTGTCGTTGGGCGAGGAGGGCGGGACCACGCTGGCCGAGAACGTGGCGGCACTGCCCAAGGAGCGCTACCGGGTAGAGAAGTACCTCATCGCCGACCCGGCGGACGCCGACGGAGATTGCATTGACGACATCACCGAACTGGCCAACCCGGTGGGCCAGAACCCGGTGAATCCCGCCGCCGCCGTTGAACTCAGCGACGGCGCCGTGGCCGTCCCCGATCGGGAAACATTTGAGACAATCTCGTTCGGCAAGCATCACCTCAAGTTTATTCTGTTCGGCATAGACACAGACAGTCCGAGTCTCTACTTCCTAAACACCAAGACGCACCGGACCCATCATGACTTCTTGCGAGCCACAGGCCTCGAGCTGAGCCTAGACGGGTTGATCAGCGGTGATATCTTCTATCATTCGACGCTCTTTGCCACGGATGACAGTCCAGGAGGCTACCGTTTCTTATTGAAGTTTTCATCCCCTATCAGTGTTGTAGCGCGCTCCTATACGGCGCTCGCCGCCAGCATGCCGCTGCTCAAGGACAACTTGGCCTTCCACATGACCAGGCATGAACTTCCGGATTTACAGCCCGAATTGCCGTTGTACAGGGCATCTCGCATCAACCTCGTGTTCGACGAGGACGTCTGGGGCGATACGGACTTCCTCGCCCTGAACCCAGGAGAAGGGTACGGCCGGCTGCAAGCCCTGGAGCCGGACGACCGTCCACACCCCCGCGACGTGGTGCTCTACGAGGCGCTGCCCAACGAGCTGCCCCGCGTGGCCGGCATCATCAGCGCCGTGCCCCAGACCCCGCTGTCGCACGTCAACCTCCGCGCGCTGCAGGACCGCGTACCCAACGCCTTCATCGCCAGCGCCCTCGAGGACGACGACATCAGCGATCTCATCGGCAGCCACGTCCACTACGCGGTGACCGATACCGGCTACTCCATCCGGGCGGCCACCCAGGCCGAGGTGGACGAACACTTCGCCTCCTCCCGGCCCGTGGAGGTCCAGACGCCGCAGCGCGACCTCACGGTGACCTCGATCACACCCCTGGACGAGATCGGCTTCGACGACTGGGACTCCTTCGGCGTCAAGGCGGCCAACGTGGCCGTGTTGGGGACGCTGGGGTTCCCGGAAGGGACCGTGCCCGGCGGGTTCGCCGTGCCCTTCTACTTCTACGACGAGTTCATGAAGGCCAACGGGTTGTATGACGACATCGAAGAGATGCTGGCCGACACCGACTTCCAGACGGACTTCGACACCCAGGAGTCCGAGCTCAAGAAGCTGCGCAAGAAGATCAAGAAGGCGGAGACGCCCCAGTGGACCATCGACGCGCTGACCCAAATGCACGAGACCTTTCCCGAGGGGACCTCCCTTCGCTACCGCTCCAGCACCAACAACGAGGACCTGCCCCGCTTCAGCGGCGCGGGACTGTACGACTCGAAGACCCAGGACCCGGAGGAGACCGAGGACGACGGCATCGACAAGTCCATCAAAGGGGTGTGGGCGAGCTTGTGGAACTTCCGGGCTTTCGTCGAACGCGACTTCCACCGCATCGACCACACCAAGGCCGCGATGGGGGTCCTGGTGCACCCCAACTACTCCGGCGAGCTGGTGAACGGCGTGGCCGTCAGCTTCGACCCCGTCTCCGGTAGGGGCGGGGTCTACTACGTGAACTCGCAGGTTGGCGAGGACCTGGTAACCAACCCGGAGGCCCATTCGGTGCCTGAGGAGGTCCTGCTGTACCCGGACGGTACACGCAGGGTCCTTGCGCTCTCCAACCAGATCCTGCGGGGGCAACTGCTCATGACCAAAGACCAGCTGCGGCAACTCCGCCGGCATCTCGCCACCATACACGAGAGGTTCGGGGAACTGTACGGCATTGAGGACGATGAGCAGTTCGCCATGGAGATCGAGTTCAAGATCACCAGCGACAACGTCCTGGCAATCAAGCAGGCCCGGCCCTGGGTCTTCGGCGCGCCCAACCAGCCGCAGTCCAACCAGCCACCGGCGTTCCCAGCCACGGAGAGGGGCGTCCGCAGCGCCGCCGGGAACATGGCAGCGGGGCAGGCCATCGGCGCGCCGGTCGCGGCCGTGGACCCCAACGCCGATGACACGCTGACCTACTCGCTCTCTGGAGACGACGATGCGTCCTTCGACATCGTCGCCTCGACCGGACAGCTACAGGCCAGAGCCGCCTTGGACTACGAAACCGGGGAGAGCTACACGGTGACGGTTTCGGTCCACGACGGCAAGGACGCCAACGGTGACACGGATACGGCCATTGACGATTCCATCGCGGTCACGATCCTGGTCAACCGTCCGGCCACCGGCGCTCCGGCCATCAGTGGGACGGCCCAGGTGGGGGAGACGCTGACGGCGGGCATCACAGGCATATCCGACCCTGACGGGCTGGACAATGCGCAGTTCGACTACCAGTGGCTGGCCGGCGACGCGGCTATTTCAGGCGCTATCAGCTCGACCTATACCCTGGCAGACACCGACGTTGGCAGGACCATCAGGGTGACCGTGTCCTTCACCGACGACGGGGGCCACTCGGAGTCGCTGACCAGCGGTCCCACGGGCGCGGTGACGGCCGGCCTGGAACTCCGGTCTGCCACCGTGGACGGCCTCACCCTGACCCTGACCTACAGCGAGATCCTGGACACGGGCGTCACGCTCCCCGTCACCGCCTTCATAGTGAACGTCAACGGGTCGCCGCGGTCCCTGGACTCCGTGTCGGTGGGGGGTTCGGCGGTAACGCTGACCCTCTCCCAGGCGGTGGAGGAGGGCGACCCGTTGACGGTGGACTACGCCCTGCCCGACGGCCCCGGCTCCATCCGGGACACCCGGGGCAGGGAGGCGGAGTCCTTCAGCGGTCGGGAGGTGACGAACAACACCCCAGCTGCCGGGCCCGAGGAACCCTCGGAACCGGCCGCCCCGCTGACCGCAGAGTTTCTGGATACCCCCGAGTCCCATGACGGGAGCGCCGTATTCACCTTCGAGCTGCGCCTCAGCGAGGAGCCCAAATCGGACTTCAGCTATACCACCCTGCGGGACCACGCCTTCACGGCGACCGGAGGCGAGATCTCCGGTGTGGGCCGGCTGGAGCCCCCCGGCAACGTCAGGTGGCAGATAGAGGTTACCCCGAGCTCCGACGCCTCAGTGACCATCGTGCTGCCCGTCACCACGGACTGCGGCGCCGACGGGGCCGTCTGCACCGATGACGGCAAGATGCTGTCCAACCGCTTGGAGTTCACCGTCCCCGGGCCGCCCCAGAATACGGCTGCGGAGGGCGGGCCTGCCATTGGCGGTACGCCGACAGTGGGCCAGACGCTGTCCGCAGTCACCACCGGCATCAGCGACGCCGACGGCCTTGCAAATGCCGTCTTCAACTATCAGTGGCTGGCGGGCGACGCGGAAATCGCCGGAGCCACCAATGCCGGCTACACGGTCGCAGAGACCGACCTGGGTGAAGCCATCAGCGTGAGGGTAACCTTCACCGACGATGCGGGCAACAAAGAGACGCTGACCAGCGCCGCAACGGAGGCCGTAGCTGCGGGACGGCCGCAGCTGACCGCAGAGTTTCTGGATACCCCCGAGTCCCACGACGGGAGCGCCGTATTCACCTTCGATCTGCGCCTCAGCGAGGAGCCCAAGGAGGACTTCAGCTACCAGACCCTTTTGAACCACGCGTTCACGGTGACCGGAGGGGAGATCTCCGGCGTGCGACGGCTGGAGCCCCCCGGCAACACCCGGTGGGAGATCCAGGTCAGGCCCAACTCGGGGAGAAACGTGGGCATTGTCCTGCCCGTCACCACGGACTGCGCCGCCGACGGGGCGGTCTGCACTGGGGACGGCAGGATGCTGTCCAACCGGCTGGAAATCACCGTCCCGGGCCCGGGCGGGTAACCCATGGCAAGGAAAGAACCGGAACGCCGGCAGACAATGCCGGTGGGAGCGGCCGGATGGACCATAACCGGGCGGCTTCCCACACCTCGGTGTTCACAGGCGATGCCCTGACGGCCGCCCACCAGGCCGAGGCCATCCGGCGGTTTGCGGACACCCTGGGCATGACCACCGTCCGGGAATACGAGGACGAGGAGCACGGCTCAGGCCCAGGCGGCCGGCCCCAGTTCCGGCGGACGATGGACGCGGCCCTGTCGGAAAGCAGCCCCTTCGGCACGATCATCGCGTACAATCGCTGGCGGTTCGCCGCGGGCGCGGCAGACCCGGCGAAGTACGCCAGGGAACTCCGGGACGCCGGGGTCGAACTGCCCTGCGCGTGGGACAAGCCGCCAAGGAGCGCCCAGGCGGCCCAGGGCCCGGCGTTCCGGCGGAGGAGGGCGGCCTGAGGGCCCAGGGGGGCCGGCGCCGGCTGACCCACCTGCAACATGGCCGCCAACCCAGCCCAACTCCAGGGCTGAACAGCCAGCTCCGCCAGACGCACCTCTAAGCCACATCGGGAAGTCTCCCAGCACGGCAGAGACAGACGGCTCCGTCACCCGCGCCCTGAGAATACCCGGCCCCTTCCCTGCCCTCCGGCCCGGGGGAAACAAGCCCGCCGGAACCGGCGAAGGAACCAGCTGTGGAGACGAACGGCCACCAGCACGAGGTCTCGGAAAAGCATCTGGCGCCCGGCGCCTTCCCGTGCCGGCTCGACATGGAGCTCTGCGCCTGCGGAGCAAAGCGGTGGGTGACTCCACAGGGCAGACCGGCCACCCCGTGGCAGTTCATCAACCTGAGGCAGAAGGGAAAAAGTGAAGAACTTGAGGCACGGGAGACTCAAGTAAACGGTAAACGGAGAACCCCAAGTCCAAGTTTATCATCAGAATCATTGTAAACATCGACCATTCACACAGACCACCTGGACAACAGGGGCGAGCCACATCAGGCTCGCCCTTTCCATTTCCAGAACCGACCACTCCTCGGCCACCGCCAGCACCGACCCCGACCCGGTTGCAAACCCCAGACCCATGCCTCTATGCCAGCCAACAGGAGACGTAATGGCCAGACCGTACATCATGCCCCTGGGATTCATCGACCGGACCACCGACAACGGCGCCGTATTCGTACTCAACAACCCGGGGGACTCGGCAGAGCTCAAGCCGGGCACCCCCGTAACCGTGTGGCGATACTCGCCCGACCAACTGGCGCTCGCCAAAATCCGTGGACTCATAAGCAACATAGGATATGTGACGGCGAGATTCAGAACCGTCGAGTCCATAATGGACGACAGATGGCCCGGGGAAGAGGAGGTCCTGCGCAAGAGGACCCCGGTCTACCTGGCCCTGGAAGACAGCTTCGAACCGGACCCAGGACGCATGTTGACCCAGGAACAGACCGACAGGATGGAGAGAATCACCCAGAGCTACAGGATACTGAGAAGCGGACGCGCCCAAAGCCAGGGCCGGGCCCACGGCGTCGAAGAGGACAAATAGGCCGGAGTGGCAACACCGCCCCGGTCAAAGGCTTGACGAATACCGTTCATTCTGAAAAACTATGAGGCGACGGAGGCCAGAGGAACAGCATGTTCAAGAAGGCAACCCTCCCCGGACCCCAGAATCCGCTGAAAGCCCAGGTCAAGTGTGGCAGCTGCGGAACACCCATGACCGCGACCGGAGACAACTATGTCTGCCCGGTAAACGACGAACGCGGGCCGGACCACTGCCCCACCATGCCAGTCGGCATTGGGAGTCTCACCATCCAGGTCGCAACCCGGCTGCTGAAACGGGTCATGAACGACAGCGCCATCACGGCGCTGACCGCGGACGTGCAGCAGGCATCCTCGGAAATCTCGCGCACGCAGGAGGAACGGCTGCGGCGCAGCGAATCATCCATTGAGGAACTGGACGCGCTCAAGGCGAAGGTGCTTCAGCCCGTCGAGCAGAACCTCGCCACCTACCAGGAGGTGGCCGAGGAAGTCCACCGCATAAACGTCGCCAAGACGGGTCTGGCCTACGAGTCCCAGGTGGCCCAGGAAGAGATCGACAAGCTCGCCTTCATCGGAGACCCTGACGGGCTCAGGGAGGACGCCCGGGACATGGCAGCCCACCTGGAAGACGCAGACCCCGAGGAGGTCAGAGGGCTGCTCAACCCCTTCGTGCGGGAAATCCGAGTGGGACCCAGGTGGGCCGAGGTCATCTACTCCCACCCTCTGCCGGACGAGCAGAACCGCGCCACGGTGGCATCCGACCACATAGCCCTGAACCCGTAATCCGGCCGGAACTGCCGGGAAGAGCCGCGCGCACAGTTCCAAGCCCCGTCCCCGTCTTCCCCAGGAGCCGTCCCTCAGATACCCGGAGCTAATCGCCTAGGGGAGGATGCCCGGCTAGCAGGCCGGGATCCCTCCCAAGTCCTCAAGCTCAGTATCCCCAACCTCGGGAGCCTCTCGCTCCGCGAAGGCAACCTCCGGACCAGCATCCCCCTCGAAGGCAACGACGTCAGCATCCGCCGTCTCGTGTACCTTCACGCCGTCCCCCGGCGAGGATGAGTGGAAGTCCCTGGCGACACCAGGCATCTGCTGCAAGCCGCCTCCTTCCAGCTCCTTCATCCGCTGGTACTTCTTCAACCTCTTGGCAAAAAGCCAGGCGCTCAGCGTCTCCCTGGGCTCTTCAGGCAGAGAGTATATGCTGTCCGAGGCTTGAATTCCGCTGTCATCCCCACCCCGCCGGGCAGGATTTCCCTTTCTATCTGCCATCTGTTAGACTATCGTCGCTGGTAATCCAGTCTCCCCTTTGCTCAATCTCAGGCCTCCAGCCCGCAGGTATTATAGCACTTTCGCAGCAGCATCCGGCATGTTTGCCAGCCCATTCCCAAAAGAGGACATCATGCAACATATAGAACGCATGGCCGAATCCAGTCAAGCGGTTATGGGCCCGCCTGTCAGTGACGGCCAGGATGACGAAAGCCCGGAACCCGCGAGAGACAAGCTCCCCATAACCTCTCTCCTCAGGCGGCTGAGGGGCACGCGAACCCTGAGACAGGTGGAAGCGGATACCGGCATATCCAACGCTTACCTTTCGAACCTGGAGTCCGGCGCAAAGCGGCCGGGGGTCAAAATCCTCTCCAGGCTCGCGGCGTACTACCGCGTCCGGCCGCGGGACCTGCTACAGGCCGCCGGCCTGCCCTTCGACGAGAACGCCGCAGTGCTCGCGGACTCCGTGTCCGAACTGCAGAGGATATACGAATTCGTAATCGCTGACCCCAACTTCTCCCACTACGGGAAACCGGCTGGAACACCGCCAGTCGATGTGCAGAAGTTCGTTGTTCACATGTACGAGCACTACACCGGAAAGCGGCTGATATAGACTCCGCTCACGCGAGGCACAAATGACAAGAGAAATGACCAACAGGGCAGTGACAGTAGCCAGAATGTCAGGAGGACCTGGCCAGGACAGGGAACTGTCCCACGGCAGGCAGGACAACCTCATGTTCGGATACTGCAAGAAAATCGGATTGGACGTCATCAAGCCCTTCTACGAAGTCGCCAGCGGTCTGGACGCGAGCAAACGCCCCACACTCCTCGAGGTGATGGAATTCGTCCTAGACCCGGCGAACGAGATCTCCCACGTCGTCTTTCCTGACCTCTCCCGCTTCTCCAGGTCGAAGTCCGACCCCCAGACATACCTGAAACTTCTCGACGATAACGACATTATCATCCACTCAGCAGTGGATGGAACTACCTCGGACGACGACAACGAATTGTTCTGGGATGTGAGCTTCCTCTTCAACCACGAATACTCCAAAACCATATCCCGACTTACGATCGGGGGACAATCCCAGTCCGTGAGGAATGGGAACGACATAAGCCCCGTGGTGGCATATGGATACGAAAAATACTACGTGGTGGAAAAAGCGAACGAAGGGAAGGAAGGGAAAGAAGTCGCCAGGCAGCGTCCCCGTTGGAGGCCTCACCCCAAACATTCGGAGGTGGTCCTGCTCATCTTCACGATGCGGGACCAGAAATATCTCCCAATGGCCATCTGCAACCACCTGAACGGCCTGGGAATTAAAGCGCCGAGGGGTGGGCTGTGGACCACCAAAACCATCAGCAGAATGCTCAGAAACCTCGCGTACATCGGCTACTCCCAGGTCGGGAAGAAGTCCCTCTCCCAGTTCCCCAAACACCGGAGGAAGCGGGAACTGGTCCAAAACCCCAACGCCCACGAGGCCATAGTCGAGAAGGACCTTTTCAACAGGGTGCAGGCCCTCATGCCGAAGAAACCCAGGGCGCAGCGGGAACCCCCCAGGTCCCACGCCAGCCCCAACCCGCTGAGCGACCGGGTGAAGTGCGGCAAATGCGGTCACAACGCCAACATGATCATCGCCAACTCGGGGAGCGACGGCGGCAAGAAGCTAATGTGTTCCGTCAAGAAGAACTCCGGGGTCGCTTACTGCGACATCAAAGACATAGAGCTTGACGACTTCCTGAAGACCGTGGGCGAGTCCCTGAAGGAAAGACTCTCCGCTCCGTCAATCATCCAAGAGCAGATGGAAACCCTGGCCAAGAACAGCGAAGAACACGTCGCAAGGGAAAAGGACCGGCAGGCCCTCAAAGCAAAGCGGCTGAAAGAGATCGATCAGGAAAAGGCCAACCTGATGAGGGGACTCGCCAGGGCTGAAGAGGAATTCCCCGAGAACGTCCAGGACTTCAATCAGTCCCTCAGCCGTTTGAACAAAGAGAAGGAGCAGATTAACCAGCAGCAGCAGGACATGGACGAAGAAACCAGTGAGTTGATGGCGTTCCTCGCCGATCCCGAGGGTGTGCTGGAGGCGCTCCAGGAACTGGGAGACAGTATCGACCCTGACGACCTGGAGGTAACGTCCAGATTCCTCAAGAGCATCGTCAACCTTGTCGAAGTCTCGGACGACGATGCTGAGATGTACTACAGCGTGCCTCTCCCCAACACGGTCGAGAAGACAGAGGGCTACAAGGCCTCCACGCGCATCAAGCGCGCAGGCCATTCGCTTCTTTTAGGGACATCTGACCCCGCAGAGGCGGGGGTGTGCCAGCCTGTAAGGACAGGAGCATGCTGTTCCTGTCCACCGCCCCGCATGGCCGGGGATCAGATTCAAGGACCGGCGCCCGGTGTGCGCACACCGGGCCTGGACACACCGCCGCCAGGCGGATAGCGCAACAGTCGGCGTAACAGAAAACGCCGGTTCGGACGACTGTAACCAACGGGTTGAACACCCTCCAGCCCGCAGCCAGAGGCTGGGGGCTGGTGAATCATGGAAAGATGGCGCAGTACGGCGCCCAGCCGCAGGCCGCGACACGCGGCCGCGGCAAGGAGATTTATCACATGCAGGACCGTGACGGCAACCAACTCCCCCTCGCGGAGCACATCCGCAGCATCTTACCCAGCCCGATCCCGAACGGGGTCACCGAGGGCGTCTACCAGGCGCTCTTCGAGATGGCTGGTCTCGCGGACCTCCCCACCGGGCGGTGGCGGGAGTTTCACCTGCGCCGGGCTGTGGAGTTCCTGGAGAAGGCGGTGCACTCCCTCCGTTGCCCGGAGGACCCCGACCAGGTTGAGGAGGGGGACCGCCCCTCTCCCTGTGCCTGCTGCTATGCCGGCGAGGGCGTCGCCGGGTGCTGGGACCAGGCTTTCGACTTAGGGTTTGAGAAGGGCTACCGCGAGGCCGCCGAGTACCTGCCCCGTTTCCGGGCCGGCGACTGATGGACGGCGGCAGTCTGCCCCCGGGAGTGCACGCTGCGCCCTCTTGCGGTTGAGTGTCCGGGACCCGGCCTTCGACGCCTTCAAGGTCCGGTAAACACAGGTCGGCGCAGCTGCACGTCAACTGCTTCTACGACGGCAACCGCGGACCGGGGCGGGAGATGGTGGACCGCACCAGTGCCGCCATCACGCACGTCGGCGCCTGGGTTCGTGACGCCGCCGCCAGGCCACTGACAATTGCGCCTTTATGAAGGCGTTGGCTTCTTGATATGATCACACCACGCCACCTGGGGAGTCTCCTCCTCCGGTGGACGGCAGAGGGCCGCAGGACGCTGCCCCTTCGGCAGGTGCGGCATGGTGCGACTGCGCAGCAACGGCCCCTGCTTCCGGGTGACCTGGCTCACCAAACTTCTGGCCGGGGAGGACTCCCGCGAGTGGCCGGCCTGGTTCCGGGCCGCACACGAGAGCGGCAGCTGGGAGCAGGTCCCAGGGGACTGCGACCGGGCCGGGTGGCAGATGGCCCACACGGCCATGGTCAACTAAACCAAAGCCAAGGTGGGATGTGCATTTACCTGTGGCACCGAAGACTGGCTTAGGTGCCACAGTGAAACTCTTCCAACGATACTCGGAGGGTGGTTCGGCACTGCCGCTTGACCTACTTAATATGCGCATTTCACCTTGGTATCAGTTTAGGTGCGTGAGCGATGGGAGGAACCGGGCTGCACCGTGTTCACCGGGAGGCGGAACCACTTTGACCTGAGGGGCGGCGCGGGCACGCTGGGAGGCCAGCCGGACCTGGCCGCCAGGATGGGCGAGACGAGCGCCAACATCGACGCCAAGACCGGGAAACCGGGTCCGTCCCACCCGGTCCAGGTCATTCTCTACATGTACGCCGTGCCCAGGGCAATCGGGCGGCGCCAGGGCGTGGTCTTCGACGGCCAGGTGGCCTACGCGGACCACGTGGTCGACATACCCGCATCCGCCGTCGATGACCGGTTCATGGAGCGGCTCTCACAGTTGATCGGCCGGTTGGCGTCGGACGCCCCGGCCAGGAGGGTGCCCAGCCCCGGCTAGTGCCGGTTCTGCCCCATCATGGCGGGGGACTGCCCCGACCGGGTGGCGGAAGACGGTTTCGAGCAGGGCGTGACGGCGGACTTCTGAGGGGCGGAGAGGCCGATACGGGCACGTCACGACGGTCCGGCTTCCCACGGGCCGGTGAACTGGAGCAGAAAGCCCTCTCCGGTGGGACCGCCACAGAGTCGAAGGACCCGGCCGATGAAGGAGGGGAGTACGGTCAACAAGGACGCGCACGGATGAGCCAGGAAAGACGCGGACCCGCCGGGATACCTGACCCCCACGCCATGGATGTCGCCCGGGTGATCCAGGAAGCTGTGAATCCGGACCTGACCATCCTCTACGGCTCCCGTGCCGTGGGAGACCATCACGAGGACTCGGATCTCGATATCATGGTCGTCACGGACGGGACGAGCGCCATCGCCCCGGAGAGCCGGGCGTTGAGAGCCGCACGGGCATTCATTGACGAGAACCCGTAACAGTTCAGACTTGGTGAGGTGAATTGGCCGAAGGCGGGTTGCCGAACGCTGGCACGGGTGGCGGTGGTTATGTCATATACAGGGCATGGATACTGACGTTGACCTCACCACCGTCGACCGCGATGTGCTGATTGCCATCATCGCCGAGTTACAGGCGGTGATTGAGCGGTTGCAGCTGCGGATTGCCGAACTGGAAGGCCAGGCGAAACCGGGAGACCCGCTCCGAATGCCCGGCCTCAAGGCGAAATCGGCCCGGAAGCCCCCAGCGCAGCAGGGGCCCCGCAAGCAGCGACGCCACGGCTTCGCCCGCCCGCGCATGACACCCACCCACCGGGTGGAGCACGTGATGGAGAACTGTCCCGATTGCGGCGCCCACCTGTCCGGCGGTTGGACCCACCGCACTCGGGAAGTCATCGAGCTGCCGGTGGTTCCGGCGCAAGTCACCGAGCACATCTACATTGCTCGGACTTGCCCGGCGTGCCGACGGCGCTGCACACCTCCGGCGGAACTGGACAGCGTGGTCCTGGGCCAGCAGCGCCTCGGCGTCAACCTGCTCAGCCTGATCGCCACGCTGCGGGAAGAGGGGCGGCTGCCCATCCGCAGCGTCCAGTGGTATCTGGAAACCGTGCATCAGTTGCGCCTCAGCGTGGGGGCCATCGTGAGCGCCATCCATCGCACGGCGCAGCGGGCCCAACCGGCAGTGGCCGCGATCCTGGACCGCATCCGCGCCAGCCCGGTGGTCCACGCCGACGAAACCGGCTGGCGTCAGAGCGGGGCCAACGGCTACGTGTGGACTTTCAGCACCCCCACCGAACGCTACTTCCTGCGGCGGGGTCGAGGCAAAACAGTCGTGGACGAGGCGCTGAGCGATGCTTTCTCCGGAGTATTGGTCAGCGATTTCTACGCTGCCTACCACCATTATGATGGCCCTAAGCAGCGGTGCTGGGCCCACCTGCTGCGGGACATCCACGACCAGCGAACCCGCTACCCCAAAGACGCCGCACTGGCCCGATGGGCCGCGGCAGTCCACCAGCTCTATGTCGCAGCCAAAGTCTGCAACCATCACGAGCCATGGCAAAGGCGTGTTGCCCAACTGGCCTGGGAGCGGAAGCTGCTGGCCATCTGCCGCCCTTTCCTGTCTGACCCGTCGGCTGTCCAGGGCAAGCTGTGCCGGCGCATCGAGCGCCACATCAAGAGCCTGCCCCGCACTTGATGCGGGGCAGGCTCTTCGTCTTCGTGGCCGAACCGGACGTGCCAGCGGACAACAACCCGGCCGAGCGCAGCCTGCGCCATCTGGTTATCAGCCGCAAGGTCAGCGGCGGCACCCGCTCGGAGCAGGGCACCGAGAGCAAGATGACGCTGGCATCCATCTTCGGCGCCTGGCGCGCCCAAGGTCTAAATCCTCTCGCCGCCTGCCGTCAACTGCTCGTTTCCCCTCTACTCTGAACTGTTACCGGCACCCCGGTGGGCCTCGGGTCCCGGACCACGATGTGCTTCCGTCATTTCCCACTTCGACTGAACGCTAGCGCCGCGGATTCAGGGGGTGCACCACCTCATGCGTGAACAGACCGCCGACCGGTTCCAGAAACCGGGACGGGCGGGCGTCCCGCTCGGGCCCGCTCCGGGTGGCGTGGCAGTAGTTCAGGAGGTCCCGGGCCCGGGTGGACCACACATAGAAGAGGTGCTGCGCCTCCCGCATACGGCGCTGGTCCGTGGCGGGTACGCCGCCGGGCAGGATGTGGTCGCTGGCGCCCACCGCCCAGACGACCGGCCACTCGAGCCCCTGGGAGGCGGCGACGGTGGCGAGGGTCAGCCCGCGGGTGGGGCTGAAGGGGTCGGTGTTTTCCGCGGAGAGCGGGTCGCCGTTGATTTCCGGGTGGATGGTGTCCAGGAACTCGCGCAGCGCCTCCCTGGCCTCCTGCGGCCCCGGCTGTGGGTCGGACAGGAGGGGTTCACACTCGGCCAGGACCAGCAGCCGCTGCACCTGATATTTGGACCGCACCGGGTGGGCCACACCCTGGGCCTCCTCCAGGAGAAAGACGGCCCGGCGGCAGATGTCATGGACACCGGTGAACGGCTCGCCCAGCATCCGGTCCAGGTTCCGCCATGCGTCGACAAACCACTCGAGGCCGCGGCGCAGGCCGGCATCGATCAGAGGATTGCGGCAATACCTTCCGGCCGCCTGGACCAGGTCGGCGCCCAGCTCCCTGGCCATGCCGGCGATCCGCACCGCAGCCATCGGGTCCAGCCACGGGGGTTCGAGGCGTGGGTCGGGGCTCGCAGCGATGCGGAAGGCGCCGAGGTCGTGGGGGTTCAGAAGGGACGCCAGGAGCCCGGTGATGCGCCTGGCGTCCCGGTCCCACGCCCTGGACCCGCCTCCCAGTACGGTGTAGGGCAGGCCGCGGCTTACGGCCAGCAACCGCAGGTGGTCCAGGATGGAGGCGTCCTGGTAGATGCACGCGATGTCCTCGAGAGCATATCCCTGTGCGACGAACTCCTGGGTCCGGTCAACGACGTACCGGTACATGTCGGCGGGCCGGCCTTCGAACACCAGCAGTTTTGGAGGGACCATGGGCATGGATGTCGTGCCCACCCGGCGGTTCGCCCGGAAATACCGGTGCTGCTCCCCAATGAGGTGTCCCATGGCCGGGTCGTGGCTGATGCGGGTGACCGCTTTGCCGATGGCCGCCGTGCTACGGGCGTTCATCTTGAGCAGGTAGGCGCCCTTATCCGCTTCCGGGAAATCGACCCCGAAGGCCTGCAGGACCCTGTAATCGGCGTCGGTGCAAACGAACGCGTTGGGATTGGCGGCGACGGTGATGGACTGCTCCGGACCGGTCAGCAGCCGCGCCATCCCGTACTCGGCCGGGGCAAAGTCCTGGAGGCCGTCGATGAGGAGATGCCGAGATGTGCTCGATGCAGTCTCTTCCCGGAAGTCGTCGTCCCGCTCCAGGGCCAGGGTGACCAGGGCGACCAGGTCACCGCAGTCCACGACGTTCCGGCGCTCCTTCTCCGCCTGGTACGTCGCGACCAGGTCGGGCCAGTCCGGTGAACCTGGAGGGATGCGGTCACCGGGGAAACCCGCCCGGTTGAGCCGGCGCCAGTCCAGGAGCCGGCCGGCCTCGGCGTCGCACCCCCTGCGCTCCCTTCCGTTCGCGGCCAGCAGCTCGGCCAGGGACGCCCGGGACTCGTCACGCTGCCAGACCGTGAACCCGGCCGGCCGGCCCAAGACCTCCATCCCCCTGAGCCTGAGCAGGTACAGGGCCAGCTGCCGGGGAGTGCCGGTGTAGATCCCCAGGAAGGGGTCCTCATCCGGCAGGAATTCCCGGACCCGTCGCCTGATGTCATTTCCGCCCCCCGCGCTGTGGGTCAGGCAGGCGATGTCCAATGGAATCACGCCCTGTTTCAGCCAGACCGCGATGCGGGCGGCAATGGTGTGGGTCAGCCCGCTGCCCGCACCACCCAGGATGAGCACCGGCCCGACGGGGGCGGTGGCGGGCTCCAGCTGGTCCGGACGCAACGGTGTCACCGGAGGCCTGGGGGGCGTCATCATCGCATGGCACCTCTCTGGTAAGCGGACTGGGGTTCCTGGACTCCGTGGTCATGGACCGGGGCCGGGTCCGGGCAGACCGCGCCATGCCCCGGCGCCGCACGTGGCCCTCCGGGACATGGCGGGGACCGGATACCGCCTGCCGGCGCCCTAGCCAAGCCGGACCGGCTCCCCGTACATCGACCAGCACCCGCCGGGACCGAGCTTGCGAAGGCGCCCAAGGGTCGTGGTCACCAGCGCCAGGCCGAGCTCGCGGCCCAGATCCTGGAAATGGGCCTCGGCCTCGTCGTCCCGGCAGACCAGGACCACCGGGTAGCGGTCCCGGCGCCTCGGGGAGCCGTACCCCCGCAGCTTTTCCTCCACCCTTGACCTCCCCCGCGCGCTGCGCTCGTATTCCACGTAGTGCCACCCCGGGCCGCAGGGGCTCTCCGTCAGATGGACCATGGCGTCCGGGGCTATGCCGCCGTGGGCACCCAGGTGCTCCGTATGCCTGGGGCCGTTGGCCACGGGGCACCCGCGGGCGATGAAGTGGCCCAGGAGGTCCTCCCTCAGGCCGTCCTCATGGGCATCTGACACCGTGTGCCCCAGCGGCCTGGGCGAGGCCTCCTGCCACTGGGACAGGCCGGTCCGTGTCCTGGCGTCCGCGGGGCGTACCCGGTCCTGGCCGGCCCGCAACCCCAGGCCCCTGGTGGCCGCGAAATAGCGGGCATCGCGCCCCTCTCCGGCCTGCAGGACCAACCCGGAGGCGGCCAGCCGGCGGCAGGCCCCCCGGACCCGGTTCTCGTCCTCTTTCTCCTTCAGGACGGCCTTGAGAAACCGGAGATGGCTGCCGGGCCACTGCACCATCGCCTCCAGGACTTTCCACGATTGGAGGCCTCCAGCCCCGGCCCATAAAGAGTCCTCCACCGCGTTTTCCCACGACGCCTCCCCGGACCTCTTCCTCAGCGGCTGGTACACCCAGCCTTTACCATCACCGGGCTGGGCGGGACCCGTGACCGAGCCGTCGGCCATGCAATGTATTGACGCCTGCCCCTCCAACCCGAGGTCCTCCAGGACCCGGCCCGCCACCTCCCTCTCCCACTCGTCCGCCACCACCAGGAGCAGAATGTCGGGCCACGGCCGGGGCGACCCCACGGCCAGCGCCTGGCAGTCCAGGGGGAGCCGGAGCAGGCGCTCGGTGAGGGTCCTTTCGGACAGGAGGGAGCCGCACCGGAACAGCGCGACCCAGCCGCGCTGGAAGCGACACACCGCGTCACAGCTCGGGCCGTCGATGCCCAGGGCGTCGAGCCACTGGAACTCGCAAAAGTTTCCCATCGTCCGCACGGAGCCAATGGCCTGATAGACCTGCTCCAGCGCCGGGAGCAGGTCTATCAGCCGGCACCGTGCGGCCTCGTCATGCCAGGTGACGCCGGACAGGCCAGCCCGCTCCAGGCACTCGTAGCTGAGATACCAGCGCTGCCGCTGGCCCATGGTGCAGCCCAATTGGGCCGGCTCCAACAGACGAGCCCTCCGCAGGCCGCGTATGGCCTTCAGCACGCTGGACGCGGAGCGGGACAGAATCCCGGCGATGTCACCTGCGGACGCCAGGGGGAGCCAGTACAAGAGCCGGAGGACGTTCGCCGTCCCCTTGGACAGGCCCAGGTCACTGGCCAGCTGCATCATGGGGTCCGGCCAGGGGTCCATGGGACCGGTGTGCGCCGTCATGGTCATACCTCCTACCAGGAACTGGTGAGCCACCGGCCGGGTGCGTTCGGAGAAATGGGGACAGCCGTGGCCGGACAACGGAGTTGCCCCATGCACGGGGTGAAACCCCACTGGTTCGTAATGACCTCCCCACCGTCCGACGCCTCGCCGGAAGTGGACAATATAAATACCCCTTCTACCCTGGGAGTCAGACGTGACTTCCCTTTTTCGCGGTGGACAATAAAGAAACCACCATTGAGCGTATCATCGTGCCTGCATACGTTTCCAATCTTTCGGACAATGGAAATGCAATATGGGTACCGGTGGACGATCGTCGTGAATGCAGTGCCTGACCGGCATGACCGGGGCTCCCTGGCGGCCACACCCCCGGCCTCCCCGGCCAGGCCTGTTCCATGAAGTCCAATTGGAAGCCGCGCTCGTGCAACGGAGCCTTGACAGATCTCCTCCGTCCGCCGGGGACTTCCGGAGACCGTGCCGGTATGGTCCGGGCGGCCGCCGTGGGCTCCGGGCGGCGTCCGGGGCAAACCTGGGGGGCTGTGGGCCGGACCGGACCACCCGCGGTACCGACCGGACCAAGGGGCGCGCGTTCCGGCGATGTGCGGCTGCGACGCCGTCCCTGGTCCGGGTCTGTGCGTTAGCGGCGGCCGGTCTCGGGTGTCCAGGGCCGGGATTCGACCCATGCCCACACATCGCAGTCCCTCCACGCGACGGCGCGGGGGCCGATGTCCACGGAAGGTGGGAAAAGGCCGCGCGCCTTCAGATCATAGAGGCGGGACTTCGAGAGACCGGTGATCCGTAGGACCTCCGGCAACCGCAGAAGGCGAAACTTGATACACATGACAGCACACCATACCTACCATGCCACCAGCCGGGGTTGTGTGGTGTTTCAGCCTGGATAGGCTAGTGTGATGTGCCGTAGAGGGGAACCCTCAGTATACTGAGGGGTAGTTGTATTTTCGAGGCTCAGCGCCCGTGTTTCGTGGCGGGATTAACCCGCTTGTAGGTGCGGCTGGGTAACGGCAAGATTCGTAACCTACCTGCCTATTTTACCACGTCATGGAGGCGAGTCAAGTCCGATATCGGTAGCGGAGAATTGCGAAACTCCTCCCAGGGGAGGAAAATACAGGCCGAGGAGGAGTAAAAATGGGAACAGCAACCACAACAGTGGAAGTGGGAGACCTGCAGGGAAGGAATTTCCATAAAGTGGAGGTGGAAGTGGACACCGGGTCCACCTACACAGCCCTGCCCCGGGCAATCCTCCAGGCGCTGGATGTGCCAATCAACAGAGCCGTGCCAGCACGGCTGGCCGACGGCGCCATGCAGACCGTGGAAGTGGGACAAACCACCATACGACTGGCAGACAAGCAGTTCATAACCACAGTAATATTCGCCGAGGAGGGAGAGCCCAGCCTGCTGGGCGTAGTCACCCTGGAAGACGCCCTCCTCGCCGTGGACCCGGTCAACAACGAGCTGATACCGGTAGTCGCCAAGCGGTACTAGCCAGCCCTCACCCCGCAACAGCCCCATCGCCAGCGGCGTCAAAGCACCACTGCGCCTGCCACGCCACAGAGTGCAGGAGAGTTTCGCAATTCTCTGTCGGTAGTCCCAGTGTGTGTCGGAGTCGACAATCTTCCGGCTCGCCGGTGCAACCGGTCCAATCGCCTCGGCATCCCCCTGCCCGGTCGCGCCCCGTCCACCCGGCATTTTAGTCCGGCGTTCTACGCCCATGACGTCCATGCAGTCTTCTTCAACAGCCCATCCGACCTGCTGTTGACACATCTGTGGCCCGGCTCGTTGAAGTGCGACAACCGCGCCAGGGCCACCGGAACCGTGAACACAACCATGCGTAAAATGCGTAAAATGCGTAAAGTGCGTAGATGCCGGGTCACACCACGTCCCCTATCCTGGGATGCACCTCGTATCTGCCCCGGGCTCCGGCAGGCCTGATATAGCCGTACTCCACGAGGATCCCTATAATCTCCCGCCTCAGGTCAGGATTGCCCCGGATCTCGGGGTGGCCCCTTCGATTGGCAACCGTGTTGACGGCCAGGCCGCGGCCGGTGAGGATCGGGTGTCTGCCCTCCGTGGAAGCCGGGTCAACCATTACCCGTGCGATCACCTCGGCCAGGTGACTGGCGTGACGCGCCTTGGCGGTGACGCCGGAATCGCCGGCCAACCGGGCGACCTCGCCCTGGTGCCATTCCACCAGGCGGATGGCGCGGGACATCGTATCCTCGCCGGTGTACAGCGTCTCGTCCAACGACCCTCCGGTGCGGTAGGCCTCCCAGCCCGTGAAGAGGGCAGCCACTCTGGCGGATTGCTCTGGCGCTCTCCCCGCCCAAGTGTTCTCATGGCGCCGCCCTTCGTCCCGCAGTCGGGCGGCCAGTGATCGCTGCCGGACGTAGAATTCATCCAGCAGGCCGCGGGCGCCCTCGGACAGGGCAATGAGGGTCCGCTCCCGGGGCGGCTCACCCGGCCGGGATGCGAACTCCATCTCGCGGTCCTGCCGCTCCCGATGCCTCACCACGATCCGATTGAACGTCTGAACCCGGTCCCGGTCATGGGCCCGCGGTCTGCCGGGGTCGGGGTAGGCATCGTCACGGGAGATGAGACAGCGCGCAAGCAGACCGTTCAACGCCATTGCGCCGAACAGCACGGGCGTGAGGATATCCGGCTGTCCGGCCCAGACTATTGACATCGAGTAGGTATCCTCGCTGATATGGACCTGGACGCTATCGACGGCCCGCACCTTCGACAGCAACCCGCTTTCCCAGGCCGCGTTCAGATACGAGACCGTGCGCGGCGCTCGACTAGCGCCGAAGGAGTGGTTGATCTGCACTCCTGCCTCCGCCGTCCACATGGCGATGGACGGCCTCCCTCCCTGCAGCAGTTGAAGCAGGCCGTCGGCGGTGAAGTCCTGCAGGAGGCCCACCGGAGTGGACAGGCGGGGTCGACCTGTTCCTAGTTCCAGGTCCTCCGCCCGCCTTTCGTCGCTGGCTGACTCATGGCGCCGAAGTCGTTCCTGGGCCGCGTCCCATCGCGCCTTGAGCAGTGCGTCCGCCTCCTGGTGGCCCTGCGCAAGGAGCTTGAAGGCGGTGGTCTTGTGGGACCCCGACTCGGACATGGCGACCAGGTAGAGGCTGGGTGGGGAAGGGTCCGGCGCGAGGGTCTCGACCCTGTAGTCATCCTGGGCCAGGAGCGCCAGCGCCCCCAGCAGGGCGGCGCCCGCCGTGGCCGCCGGGCATTGCGCCAGACGCTGCGCCGCCTGGAGCGCCTGTTCCAGGTCTGCCGGGAGGCAGTCCTCCGGATATGGCGCCTGGGGGGCCGGCTCCGCCATGATTGGGGCAGGCAGGTCCGGCCATCCTGACCCGGGAGGCATGCCCTGCGGCGCTGCTCCTCCTGGAGTCGAGGCCGTGGGGTGGATCACCTCCTCGGATGCGCTCTCCGGGTGGGAGTCGAATAACGGGCGTGCTGTCGATTCCCAGTCGTCACGATAGTCGCTTGTCATCGTCATATTCCACCTATCCGTCAACGGCAGTTGCAGGCGACTGCCACGGTTTTTCCAGTAGGCCTCTGGCCGCCGGTTCCAGAGAGCCCGCGCTGGATGACCATGCTGGGTCGCCACGGACGGCCCATGCCCACGAGAATATGATAGTCGAGGCTCTTGACGTCGCGTTTTAGCGCGAACACGGATACAGGGAGCGCTTCCGGGGAACCCGACGAATACGGCGGCGGGAAGGATGCGCCAGACTCTCATCCCTGTACCATTTCGAGTGGGCGCCCAATGCCGAACAGGCGTATTGGAAGAGCCTGGCCGGCACGGTTGATCGCCGGCCGCGTGGATGGGGATGCCGCCGCATCCGCCGGCCCTGTCCCAAAAGCCGGCAGGAATGCCGGAGCTTACACTTTGGGGAAGTTCAAAAGGGAGAGGAGAATTTCCCCCTTGGAGACATGGACCGGGAGCGGATGTGGCCGTTGCCTCCTTCCTTGACGAACTGTCTCCGCTGGACCATCCGGCCGGTTGCGTGGCTGAGTTCGTCGGCGCGTTGGACGGTGAGGACCGGACGGAGCTTGGCGTGGAGATAGAAGGGTCCCGTTGGGAGCGCCGGCCCACCATCCCCGGGCGCTGTTCAGCGTGCGGCTGACCGGGTGGCGGCATCCGGGTCACTACTCCTGGTGGATCTACAACCGTGTTGGGCCCGCGGTTCCCATGGTCTGCGGGTCGCCCTCGTCGGGGGTCTTACTGTCGGCAAGGCGGACCGGGGGAGTAAGGGAGGTACTGAGACAAGTCCGGTGCCTATCGGACCAATATAGCCAATGGTGGCAGACACCGAGAGCAAGTCAACCTGACGTGTGAAATAGTCCCAAGCAGTCCGGTGAATTCCAGTTGCTCGTGTGGGAACAAATGTGGGAATAGCCGGGCTGTACAGACACGATACTGGCCCATATAACTTCAATAATGGTATTAGTTATACTCCCATTCCCTCCGCCCTCGTCATTTCCGCGAAAGCGGGAATCCGTGGCCCGAGTCCGACATTTCCGTATACTGACATGACAGTCCGCAAACTCCGGCCCCTGCCGGAGTACCTGTGGGATCCTCCAATATGCAGTTGCCCAGGCTGACCTAGCCATGCGGTGGCGGGAGATGCGGGTTGCGTGTATCCTTTTAGCATCAGGAGTAATGGTCTATAGGTACGCGGAACAGCCTCTCCTACCGGGAGCTGTCCCGTGTGGTGCAATCGTAAGCTGGAAAGGGGGACCCATTGATCCGCAGCATTAACGGCAAGACGCCGAAGATAGACCCCTCGGTTTTCGTCAGTGAAACCGCCTACATCGTCGGTGACGTAACCATCGGCGAAGGCTCCAGCATCTGGCCCGGCGCGGTCATCCGAGGCGATTACGGCCAGATAATAATCGGCAAGAGTTGCTCCATCCAGGACAACTGTGTGTTGCACACCGACGACTACCTCGAATTGGGCGACAACGTCCTGATGACCCATGGAGCGGTGGTCCACGGCGGCATCATAGGAAGCAACGTCCTCCTGGGAATGAATTCCGCTGTGTTGGAAAGCGCCCACGTGGGAAGTTATTGCCTGGTCGGGGCCTGCGCCCTGGTGCTGGCCGGCGCGAACATCCCCGACAATTCCCTGGTGCTGGGCGTTCCGGGCCGCGTGTCCCCGTTGTCCGAAGAGAACATGGAACGGCTCAAGGACCCCACCGCTATCTACGTGAAGAACGCCCAGACCTACATCCAAGCGGGTCTGGGCCTCCAGATACCACGTCAGCAAGAATAGGTTGTCCGCCATGACAAGCGATAGTGAAAAGCTGCCCCTTCCCCTGGACGGAGTCCGCGTATTGGATGTCACGCACATCGTGGCCGGCCCCTACTGTTCCATGATCCTGGGCGACATGGGCGCAGAGGTAATCAAGATAGAGCGCCCCCGCACCGGTGAACGGGCACGCATCAACACCCCTTTCATAGACGTTGCGGATGGCAACAGGGTGAGCGCCCGGTACCTGGGTGTAAACCGCAATAAGAAGAGTGTAACCTTGGACTTGCGCGACCCACGGTGTAGGTCGGCATTCGAGAGCATGGTCAAAGAGTCCGACATTCTGCTCGACAACTGGGGTCCGGGGGCGTTGCGCCGTCTTGGGCTGGGGTATGAGGTCCTAGCTGAACTAAATCCCGCTCTGGTATACGCCAGTATCACAGGCTATGGCGACGCCGATGGTATGCGCGGTCCCTACTCTCGTTGGCCGGCCAACAACCCCTGTGTTCAGGGCATGGGCGGATGGATGGAGATGACCGGCGCTCCCGGCGGGCCACCACAGATGGTTGGTGACAACATCGGCGACTCGGTCCCGGGCGTCTGGACCGCCCTGGGAATCATGATGGCGCTGGAAACCCGCCGGAAGACTGGACGCGGCCAGCACGTGGACATGGCGATGTACGATTGCATGGTTGCCCACACGACCAGCAGCATGCCCCTGTACCAGGCCACCGGACAGACCACCGGGCGCGCACGGGAGAATATGTTCAGCGCCCAGTTAGTCTTGAAGGCCAAGGACGGCTACGCCGTACTCGCCGGGGCCGGTGACGAGGAGAAGTGGGTGGCCCTCTGGGAACTCATCGGGCGTCCGGAGTTGGGCGAGGACCCTCGGTACCGGGGCCTTGGCATAAGCGGAGAATTCTACTTCGAGCACATCGTCCCCGCCATCGAAGAGTGGTCCCAGGACCTTCCCAAACTGGAAGTTGCGGAGAGGTTGATCGAGATCGGTTACTCCATGGGAATGGTGCAGAACGTGGAAGACCTGGATAACTGTCCCCACCTCGAAGCGCGCAACATGTTCGTCGACAGCGGCGACACCTTCGGCGGCCCATTTCGCACCGTAAACACACCCATTAAGCTCACTGGCTCTGTCGACACGCCCGTCGCCCCGCCTCCCTTGTTAGGCGAGCACAACGAGGACATCTTGTGCAATATCGGCGGCCTGTCTCCCGACGAGTTGGGCCGAATGCAGTCCGAGGGAGTCGTTTAAGAAAGGAGTCAAGCCCACTTGTTCAGAGCGCCCAGGGGCACCAGCGATTTGCTGCCAGAACAGCAGAAGTATTGGCGTTACATTGAATCCAAGGCGATGGAACTCGCCGGGGAATACGGCTTTGGACGGATAGACACGCCTGTATTCGAGGACTCGGACCTTTTTATCCGCTCGGTAGGCGAGGGCACGGACATCGTCGAAAAAGAAATGTACACCTTCGATGACCGGGGCGGGGACAGCGTGACGCTGCGTCCCGAAGGGACCGCTCCCGTTTGCCGCGCCTACCTCGAACATGGTATGCACAACCTGCCTCAGCCGGTGCGGGTCTATTATTTCTGCCCGGTGTTCCGGTACGAACGCCCCCAGGCCGGGCGGTTCCGGGAACACCACCAATTCGGGCTGGAAGTGCTGGGAGACCCGGACCCATCAGTCGACGCCGAAGTCATTGAGTTCGCATCGCGGTTTATGGGCGCCCTGGGGCTGTCGGACATCAATATCCTGGTCAACAGCATTGGCGATCCTGAATGCCGTCCAGCGTATATCGAGAGGCTCAGAGACTACTACTCCGGCCTCAGTGCCCAACTCTGCCCGGACTGCCTCACCAGGCTGGAACGCAACCCCTTACGGTTGCTCGACTGCAAAGTCGCGACCTGCCACGCCCTCGGCGATGAGGCTCCTCGCTCCGCCGACCACCTATGTCAGCCATGTCAGGACCACTGGGACCGGCTGGAGGAATATCTGGCAACCATGGAGATCACCTATCAAGTGGACCACCGGTTGGTCCGCGGCCTGGACTATTACACTCGGACCGTATTTGAGGTCCAGCCCCGGGATGTGGGAGGTCAGTCCACGATACTGGGAGGCGGAAGGTACGACGGCCTGATCGAGGAACTGGGAGGCCGCGCTACCCCAGGTATAGGCTTCGCCACCGGAATGGAGCGGTTGACCCTCAACCTGCAACGGGGAGAGATTGAGGTCCCTGAAACGCCATCTCCAAATTATCTCGTTGCCAACGTCGGCGCGGGAGCCAGGCCAGCGGCCCTAAAATTGGCGGCTGACCTTCGCCGGGCTGGAGTGGGAGCGGTCTTGAGCAGCGGTTCCAGGGCGCTTCGAGGCCAGATGCGCCAGGCTAATGCCTTGAATATACCCTATGCTCTGATCCTAGGTGACGATGAGATCGAGCGGGGCGAGGTGGTCGTGCGGGACATGCGGGCCTCAACCCAGCAGTCCCGGTCATTGCGAGAGTTTATGGAGGAGGCGTCCGAGAGCGCCATCTGACCTTCTAACCTTTCGGGCTTTACCCTACTGGCGAGTCCTTCCTCAACAGCTAATCCGCCCGCACCCTAGACTATCACCGTCTTGTTGCCATGACAGTTGCTGGTTGACTCGCCAGTCATGTTATTAGAACATACGTTCGTTCCATAAGCGGTCTCGCTATTATCTAAATCTTTTATAGGACGCACTTGTACCATGAAAATATTCTACCGGGGTTACGTGATCCATCGCCCCATCTCTGATTTCGACTCCACCATCTACGGTTGCCTGCCCGACCGGACTGAGCTCACTGTATGCACATCCAACCGGGAGGCCATGCAGTGGGTGGACCGCTATATCCAGGTCAAGGAGAACCCTCGCCCTTCTATTGGGGCGCAATTGGCCACGTTATAGACCGGAGCTCCGGGCCGGCGAGAGCCCCTTCAGGCCCCGCTGGAGTCGAGCCCTTTAGTTGCCGTCGTCGTCGGCCGCGCCGGCGGCGGCCTGAGCCCGGCGTTCCTTTTCCTTAAAGTGAGGGATCACGTATTTGCCAAACAGGCGTATCGAGTTCTTCACTTCGGCGTCTGTAGCAGGCCCGGCCTGAAAGATCGGCATGATCTCGTCGGCTCCGATGCGCTCATAGTTCTCGATAACCTCGATACATTCATCGGGAGTGCCGACGCAGAACCGGCCCGAAGACAGCACCTCTTCTGGATCAACGCCCTGGCGCATTTGGGGGTCCCACTCGACCCGGCGCACGTGGTGACGGTAGTTCTCGGGCACGTTCCTGGTGTCGAACCCCGACCAGCCGCGCTCGTAGTTGCGCAGCCTGATGTTGATGTTCCAGGCCGCGATCTCCGCGCCCCGTTCCCTGGCCCTCTGCTTGTTCTCGTCGCAGAAGCCTATGCTGGAGGCCACCACTTGGCCGTTGACGAACTTGCCCACCGGGTTGGCGTTCTTCAAGGCTTCCTTGTATATGCCAATTCGCCGTTCCACCGTCTCGTATTGGCCCAGCACGTTGCACAGGCACCCTACGCCCATTTCACCAGCGATCTGAAAGGTATCCTCCTGGCTACAGGCCGACCACAAGGGCGGATGGGGTTTCTGCATCGGCTTGGGGATTACCTCTCGTTCGGGCACATTGAAATATCTGCCGTGGTGGGAGAATTTCTCCTGGGTCCAGATGTTGGGAAGCATCCTCAGGGATTCCTCCCAAATGCCCCTGGTATCCTCCAAGTCGATGCCGAAAGGTGTGATCTGGTAGGGGTTCCCGGCCCGGCCCACACCCACGTCGACCCGTCCTCCGCTCATCACGTCCAATGTCGCCGTCTTGACCGCCACGTGTAACGGATGGTGTACTGGCAGCAGTACGACCCCAAACCCCAGCCGCATCTTGGTGGTGTGCTGGCTCAAAACCGCAAGCATCACCTCAGAGGCGCTGGAGTGGGCCCATTCGGTGAGGAAGTGGTGCTCGACGAACCAGACGTGCTCGAAGCCCGCTTCCTCGGCCAGCACCACCTGGTCGACTATCTCTCGCAAGCGCTGGTGTTCCGCTTCCGGCGGAGCGGGACGCGGCACCTGCACTTCATAGAACATTCCAAACTTCATACCTACAGAACTCCCACGGGCCGCATCGTCTAAGGGTATCCTGACGTTAGGGTACCCCAACCCGAATTTTGGAGTATTCTAGGCTGGTCTCCGCGCCTAGTCAAACCGGAGGGTGGGCATGGGCACATCGTCGGCGAACGAGGCCGCTATTAAGACACTCACCTATCGCAAGATAGTCGATCTGTCCCATCCTGTCGGACCGACTGTCCCAGTGTGGCCCGGAGACCCAAAGGTCATATTCGAAGGTGTGGCTGACCTAGACAGAGACGGATTTGCGCTGCGGCGGTTTTCGATGGGAGACCATAGCGGCACCCACATGAATGCGCCCGCAAGCTTCCACACCGATGGGGTAACGATCGACGCCTATGCGCCGGAAGACCTAGTAGCTCCAACGGCGGTCATAGATTTACGCGCGAAAGCCCTGGACAATCCCGACTACGCCCTGAACCGGGGAGATGTCCAAGCATGGGAAGAGCTAAACGGACCCGTCGCGGATGGGGCGGTGGTCCTGCTCCACACCGGCTGGCAGGAACGGTGGAGTGAGCCCAACCGCTATTTCGGGTACGACGCATCCGGCGGTCTCCATTTTCCGGGGTTTGGCCTGGATGCCGCCGATTACTTGCTTTCGGACCGCGGCGCGGCCGGTCTGGGGATCGACACTCACGGCCTGGAGCCGGGCGTTTCCGTCGGGTTCCCGGTCAACTCCCTGGTCCTGCGGCAGCCCAGACTGGCCCTGGAAAACCTGACAAACCTGGAATGCCTCCCCCCAACCGGAGCTACCATCGTGGTCGGTATCCTCCGGCTGGAAGGAGGCAGCGGATCACCTGTATCGGTGTTAGCTTTCGTTCCTTGATCCCGGGGCCGGTTTACAAAGTGGCGATTCCGGCGCGGGCGCAGTCTTCGTCTTCTTGAGAAGTCCCACCGCCGACGCCGCACGCTCCTTCTACCGCACCGCCTCGAACAATGGGGACACCGCCCTGGCCCATAATCATGTGCCCGCCCTCGGCAATGGCGATTCCGCGGGGCGTTGGCTGGTCGGCGCGTTCCTGCAACTCGCCGCTGGTCCGCCCGAAGGCCGCCGAAGCCACGGCCTTGCCCTGAGAACCGTAAACCCCGGCCCAGATGGCCCCGTCCATACGATTGAACGCGATTAGACGCCCGCCAGCATCGCACACGGCGACATTGATCTTGATGTTCAGTTCTTCCGCCTTGGCGATTGCGCCGGCTACGATCTTATTGGCCTCTGCCAAACTCACGGCCATGGGTCACCTCCTGATACCGATAAAGCTACTATGGAGTCCAGGATACCAGACAATTCTACTGCCGCCGCACACGCTTGCCAACAACTCGCGCAGGTGGTTGCGGCAGGGCATTCCGGCCCGCCCCGGCCCAGGTGTTATACTGCTTTTGGCTTACCGAATTCGCTGGAGATAGGACAGGCGGTTGCTGACCAAACGTATCATTCCCTGCCTGGATGTGGACGCCGGGCGGGTCGTCAAGGGGACCAGTTTCGTGGATATTCGCGACGCCGGAGACCCCGCCGAGTTGGCCTACCTTTACGACCGCGAAGGCGGGGATGAATTGGTGTTTCTGGACATCACCGCCAGCTCCGACTCCCGTGAGACCATGGTAGACGTGGTCCACCGCGTGTCTGACCAGGTTTTTATTCCATTGACCGTGGGCGGGGGTCTTCGCAGCGTGGAAGACGTTCGGCGGATGCTCAACGCCGGAGCCGACAAGGTATCCCTGAACACGGCGGCGGTCAACGATCCCCCCCTGGTCTCCAAGGGCGCAGACCAATTCGGTAACCAGTGTATCGTCGTCGCCATCGACGCCAAAAGAGTAACCGGCGGCGCTTCAACCGCCCCCGATGCTGACTCCGGCCTTGCGTTGGATGCCGGCTCCCAGTGGGAAGTGTATACCCGCGGCGGAAGGACCCCCACGGGATTGGACGCGGTGAAGTGGGCAGTCCGGGCAGTTGAACTGGGGTCTGGCGAGATACTACTCACCAGCATGGACGCCGATGGCCATCAGGCCGGTTATGACCTGGACCTGACCCGCGCCATCTCCGACGCTGTACCAGTCCCGGTCATCGCCAGCGGCGGGGCTGGGACGTTGGAGCACCTGTACGAAGCATTTACCGACGGCAGGGCGGACGCGGTTTTGGCCGCCAGCATATTTCACTTTGGCACATATTCAATTTCGGAAGCCAAGGATTACCTGGACGGACGGGGTATCCCGGTGCGGCCTACGGCGCGTCCGGTTCCCTGAGCCCGCTGCCGGTCACAGCGGCCCACAGGAATCCAACCCGGGCGGCAACACCCCGATATATCGACCTGGGAGAACAACGCATACTGATATGAGACAAGTCACTACTATCATATTCGACATGTACGACACCCTGGTGGACAACGATTCACAGCGTTGGAACGTCACTTTCGCCGACATCGCCCGGGACCAGGCCTTGGGCGTGTCCGGCCAGGTGCTCGGCGATGCGTGGCATGCCGTGGAAGAGGGGTTCAAGTCTCGCAGGGTGGCGCCAGGGGCGCGGTTCGAGAGCTACTTCGAGGGATGGAAGGACTGCTTTGCCAACGCCTTCGTCAGCCTGGGTGTAAACGGCGACGCCGATTCCGCCGCCAACAAGGCCATACGGGACCTCTGCAACCGCAGTCCTTTCCCTGAAACTCACGAAGCCCTCGACGTCCTGCAAAAGAATTGGCGCACCGCCGTACTTTCCAACGCCGACGACCGTTACCTGATCCCGAACATACAGCTTCTGGGCCGGTCTTTCGAAGCAATCCTCTCCTCGGAATCGGCTCGTTGCTATAAGCCGTTGCCTCAACTGTTCCAGACCATGCTGCGCCGGTTGAGCGTCGCCCCGGCGGAAGCGGTGTATGTGGGTGACAAACAGTTCGAAGACGTCCAGGGAGCGAGCGGCGTCGGTATGCATACCGTGTGGATAAACCGCGCCGGCGCTGAACCCAACCCCGCACTCCCCACACCGGAATTTCAGATCCGCAGCCTGCTGGAGCTACGCGGCATTCTCTCGGGTACACCCGGCAACTGACCCCGGCCACCGGCCACTAGTGAAAGGTAAGAGATGAAGGTAAAGCTAAACGAACAGGGCCTCGTACCCGCCATCGCCCAGGACGTCAACACGGGCCAGGTCTTGATGCTGGGTTACATGAACCCTGGATCACTGAAACGGACGGTCGAAGGCGTCCAGGTGTGGTTCTATAGCCGAAGCAGGGAGGACCTGTGGCACAAGGGCGAGGTGTCGGGCAACTACTTGAACCTGAAAGAAGCCTGGGTGGACTGTGACGGCGACACCATCTTGCTAAAAGTCCAGCCAGACGGCCCGGCCTGTCATACCGGCGAGACTTCCTGCTTCTTCAACCCCTTGGAAGGACTCCCGGAGGAGTACGAGACCCACGACGAGGGTTCCGGCATCCTGGAAGAGCTGTTCGCGGTAATCAAGGACCGCCAACACGAAATGCCTGAAGGTAGCTACACAACAAGGTTGCTGCAAGAGGGGGTCGACCGGATCGCCCAGAAGGTCATCGAAGAGGCTGGAGAGACGGCCATCGCCGCGGTGCGGAAGGACGAGTCGGCTATACCCCGTGAAATGGCGGATTTGCTCTACCACGCCCTGGTGCTCTTGGCCGCCTCCGACCTGGCCCCCTCGGACGTCTGGGAAGCCCTGAGGGACCGGAGGCGCTAAAAAGGGCCGCGATTATCTTGGCCTACACGTCCCCCGGCAAGCTCTCCCCGGCCGGATATACGCCCCATTCGCCGCCCCGGTAAACCGTAACCTTGCCCGATCCCACCACGCGCCAACTTCCAGGACGGCCCAGGCATCCGGTGCGGGCATCGACTCCCAGGAAAGTTAGTCCTGACGGCGCATCCGCCAATAACTCCCTGGATACTTCACTGGGATTTCTGTTTTCGTGGTGCGGCAGTACGACGATGTTCGGAGCCAGGCCGAGAGCTTCCACCCAGCCACCGCCGCGGGGCCTACGCATGTAGGAACCCATCACCATCGCACCCGCGCTTGAACCCGCCAGGACAGCGCCCCGCTCCACCGCCCCCAAGATCGCGGTAAGCAACCGGGAATCTCGCAGAGTTTCCAACAGATGATCGGGACTGCCGCCCGTGAAGTACACTACTTCGGTGTCGTCCACGGGCAGGATGAAGCTGTCGTCGTCGGCCTGGGATTTCTCCAACACCATTAGCTGGCTAGAATCGCCGCCTAGGTTGCCAAAGTGGACCACTCCATCGTTGGCCGCCTTTGCGGGGCCAGTAACCGCGGCGGTGGGGATGATAAGCACCTTCGCCGGGTCACCACCGGAAGCGCGCATGATCTCCCGGTCCATTTCCTCACACCTGACCCTAAATTCTTCTCCACCAACCAGCGCTATCTCACCGGGCATCGGTATGGCCTCACAATTTGAAGATTAGGGCTATCCGGCCAAACCACGCATAACGCGCGGAGCACGGCCAACCCCAGGAACATGACCAAGACTATCACATCGGTACAAGCGGTGACGAACACCGTCGGCGAGACCGCCGGGCCCATCGTGAGCGGGTGCGAGACAAAGAGCCCAAGTGGCTAGACATTCACCGTTACCGCAATAAAGCGCCGAAAAACATCCTCGTCCAGGCTAGATTCGGGCATAGTGTGTGGTAAACTTCATCCGTCAGTACGCCGGGCGGCTAGTTAAATGGCCGCCCTTACTTTTTTACCTTCCGACTTTCCCAAACGATTCTTCTCCAGGAACGCAGTCCGATGGCCACGCAGTTGGTAATAGACACAATCCGGCATTTGGTAGCCCAGGGTGTCGAGATAGCCCGCCAGGATGGGACTTTCCGCCTCGAAACCATGCCTGACATCGTGGTGGAGCGCCCCGCCAACGCGGACCACGGCGACTTCGCCACCAGCCTTCCCCTGCGCCTTGCCCGCGCCACCCGCATAAACCCTCTCCAACTCGCCGAGTTGTTGGTGGAGCGCATACCCGCAGCCGGCCTGATCGACAGCATTGTCACCGCTCCTCCCGGCTTTATCAACTTCCGTCTTCGGGACTCGTGGGTCCAACAGCAGGTGGAGGCGGTCCGGGAGGCGGGCGCCGAATACGGGAATGTGGATGTCGGTGGGAACCAACCAACTATGGTGGAATTCGTCAGCGTCAACCCAACCGGACCGGTCCACGTGGGGCATACCCGGGGCGCGGTCCTGGGCAGCACGTTGGCCCGGGTTCTGGCAGCCGCCGGCTATCAAGTGACCCAGGAATATTATGTAAACGACGCGGGCACCCAGATGGAGGCATTCTACGGCTCCGTGTTTGCCCGATATCAGGAAGTTCTGGGCCGGCAGGCGCAGTTGCCCGCCGGAGGCTACCAGGGCGAATACGTCATTGAATTGGCCCAGGAAATCGCCAACGTCCAGGGCCAACGCTACCTCGAAATGCCCGAGACCGAAGCTCTCCGGGAAATCGGCGACTTCGCCCGGGAAAAGATGGTCGAACTGATCCGGGACGACCTGACCCGCATCGGCGTGTCCTTCGACATCTGGTTCAGCGAACGCTCCCTCTTCACGGACGGGGACTACCAGCTGGCAATAGACCTTCTCCGCGATAAGGACTACTTGGCGGAAAGGGAAAACGCTACCTGGTTCACCTCCAGCGCCCTGGGAGACGATAAGGACAACGTGGTTATCCGCTCCAGCGGCGACCCCACATACTTTGCCTCCGACATCGCCTACCACTACAACAAGTTCATGGTGCGTGGTTTCCAGTCGGTGGTGAACATTTGGGGCGCCGACCACCAGGGTCACGTTCCCAGAATGAAGACCGCCGTAACAGCTCTTGGGATCGAACCGGAAAGGCTCACCATCTTGATCTCACAGATGGTCAGCCTCAAGAGAGGGGACCAGTTGGTCCGGGCTTCCAAGCGGGCCGGCGAGTTCGTGACCCTTCGAGAGCTGGCCGAGGAGGTCGGCGCCGACGCCTGCCGCTTTTTCTTCCTGGCGCGGACGCCGTCCACTCAGATGGAATTCGACCTAGAGTTGGCTAAACGGGAGTCTTCCGAGAACCCCGTCTATTACGTTCAGTACGCCCACGCCCGCAACGCAGGCATTCTCACCCTTGCGCGTAGCCAGGACATAGACTGGAGCCAAGGCGACGTGAGCCTACTCAACGACCCCAGCGAGCTTGGCCTAATCCGGACGATGATCAGACTTCCGGAGCTGGTGGAGCACATGGCGCGCACCCTGGAACCCCACCACCTCCCTCACTACGCCATGGAGCTTGCAACCGCCTTCCACTGGTTTTACGAGAACTGCCGCGTGATCTCTTCAAGACCTGAAGACGGTGAGATCACCCTCGCCCGGCTCAAGCTCGTGGAGTCAGCTCAAATCGTGTTCCACCGGACGCTGAATTTGATGGGAATGAGCACTCCAGAACGAATGTAAACCGTAACCAATTCGCCGGATTTCGCATCAAACCAGTTGCTTGAATTGTGCCGCAATTGGGTTTATGATGCCCCCAATACCCAGGCTGGGATAATACGCCGAGGGGTCTCGTATATGAAGTCCGAATACTCGGTCTTCTAGAGTAGCCCTGTTAGGCAACCCCAACACCACGGTCCACTAACTTGTCCGCTGAATGGAGGAACCAAGGAGCCTCACCCCAAGGGGTTCTTCCTATCGGCAATAGGAGTTTGAGGCATACGCGATTAAATGAGAACATTAATGCGAGTCATCGGCTGGGCGGGCCGCCACAGAGGGCGGCTCACCCTATCTTACGTTACAAGCATCTTCGCCATGGGTCTGTCCCTTTTTATCCCTTACCTGGTAGGTAAGGCTATCGACGCTCTTGTCGGTTATGAATCGGCCGGGGTCGGAGAGCCAGGCCAGATCATAGCCCACACAGACGTAGCGCAGTCTTACCTCATTGGCCTCGCCTTACTCCTGCTGGCGGCAAGCCTTGTCAGGGGCATCTTCGACTTCGGCAGGACCTACCTAACGGATTCCTTGTCCCAGAAGGTTTCCTATGATGTTCGCAACCTAATGTATGACAAGTTGCAGCACCTGAGCTTCGCGTTCCACGACAAGGAGCATACCGGCAACCTGATGTCCAAGGTCACCTCGGACATTGAGGCGGTCCGCAGGTTCGTCAACATGGGGTTGGTACGCGGCGTGGAACTTCCTTTCCGCGTAGGGGCGATAGTCGTCTATATGGCGCTGCTAAATTGGGAGTTGACGCTGTTTACCCTGGTCCTGGTACCCTTCCTCCTTTTCCAGTCCTCGATAGTGATGATCCGGCTACGGGCCATGTGGCTCCATGTCCAACAGGTGATGGGGGAACTGGTCACTATCCTACAGGAGAACCTGGTGGGCATCCACGTGGTCAAGGCGTTCGCCGCCGAGGATTACGAGAGAAAGAAATACGCTCTGAAAGCCCAGGAACTGCAGACAGAGTACTTCAAGAATGAGCGGCTGCAAGGGACCAACGTGGCCTGGATGACGCTGTATTTCAGCCTCACTCTCGGCGTCGTGCTTTGGTACGGCGGTATGGAGATATTGAATGGCGACCTCCATGCCGGAGCGTTCGCAACCTTCATCCTGCTGATGAATCAGCTTACCTTCCCCGTCCGCATGACTCCCCAAATCGTCGGGAGCTTTGCTCGGGCAGTCTCTTCGGGACGCCGCATCTTCGAGGTGCTGGACTCCGAATCCCCGGTGATCGAAAGGCCGAATGCAAGGGTGCTCAGCAGGGCAGAGGGATACATCCGGTTCAACGACGTCTCTTTCTCCTACGACCCTAGAATCCCGGGTCTACAGAATGTTGAAACCGCCGCGGCGCCTGGCCAGATTACCGCGATCTTGGGAGCCCCGGGAAGCGGCAAAACCACAATTGTCAATCTGCTTCCACGCTTTTACGATGTGACGGCGGGGTCTATCACTCTGGACGGCGACGACATTCGGGAGTTCACCCTGGCGTCCTTACGCAGCAACGTTGGCATCGTGCAGCAGGACATCTTCCTGTTCAGCGCCACTATCAAAGACAACATTGCTTACGCCTCCCCGGAGGCGACCCTCGATGACGTGATTCGGGCAGCCAAGGTCGCCCAACTTCACGACCACATCATGAGCCTGCCTCACGGGTACGACACCTGGGTGGGTGAGCGCGGGGTGACCCTGTCCGGCGGGCAAAGGCAACGTCTGGCTATCGCGCGGACGATCCTGTTAGATCCCCCAGTCCTGATCTTGGACGACTCCACGTCCAGCGTGGACGTAGAGACAGAGCGTCTGATACACCAGGCCATGACCGATGTCATGAAAGGCAGGACCACTTTCGTCATCGCTCACAGGCTGAGTACGGTGCGCGACGCGGATATAATCCTGGTCCTGAAAGATGGAGTCGTGACCGAGCGGGGCAATCACGAATCCCTGATTGCATACGGTGGAATTTACCGGGAGATCTACGATCTCCAGCTACGCCCCCAAGAAGAAGTCCTCTTGGACGCTACAATCGTCGGGGACGACGGAGGTGACAACTAATGCGAAGTATGGGCGGAGGGGGCGGCTTCGGTGGAATGATGGGCGGCATGCGCGGCCTGCATTCCGGTGGCATGAACTCCCCCAACATGGACAACCTTACCGACGAAGGCATCGTAGGCAGGGCTTACGACAACAGAGTCGTTATGCGCCTGGCCACCTACATCAAGCCCTATAAACGGGACGCCATCCTGTCGATCGCTGCCATCCTGATCTATACCGTTGGCAACGTCAGTGTGCCCCTGTTCCTGCTCATCGGGATCGAGTGGGCGATCAACAGCGGCGAGCTATGGAGACTGCACACCGTCGCGCTCGCGTTCCTTGGCGTAACCTTCATGTACTGTGGCGCGATGTACGTCCAGTACATTCTTATGCCCAAACTGGGGCAAGCCATCCTATACACATTACGGATCCAGATGTTTGGGCACCTACAGGATTTGTCGCCCTCGTTCTTCCACCGTACTCCGGTGGGGCGGATTATGTCCCGCAGCCAGAGCGACGTACTGCAGCTCACCGAGACCTTCGAACTGATGGTGCAGAGTATCGCCGACATCCTGAGCCTGGTCGGCATTCTCCTCGTAATGTTGATAATCCTGCCGGCGCTGGGCCTGGCGGACTGGAAACTCTCCCTGATCTGTCTCAGCGTAATCCCGGTCCTGTTCTTCATCCTGGGCTACTGGCAAAGATTTGCCCGCCGCTCTTTCATGCGCATCCGCCGGGCGATTGCCATGGTCAACGGGGAATACAACCAGAACATCACCGGCGTCCGCGTAGTTGAGAGCATGAATCGGCAGGACGTTAACCTCAAGCACTTCGAGGAGCTTAACTACGAGCACCTGGACGCCAACCTCCAAGCAAGCCGGTTCTCCGGCGGCCTCCAGCCCATCGTGGAAGTGCTCATCGGTTTCGCCTTCGGAGTGGTCGTGGTCATGGGAGGCAGCCTGCTGGTCTCGACCGGAGAGCCAACATGGGGAGTGTTGGTAGCCTTCCCCATGTGGATCCAGCGTTTCTTTGAGCCCATTCGCCACCTGACCATGCAATACACCCAGTTGCAACGCGGCATGGCCGCCGGCGTGCGAATTTTCGAGGTGATTGATCTCCAACCGGAGATCAGGGATAAAGAGGACGCGATCGATATGCCGCCAATCGAAGGCGCTATCAAGTTCGACGACGTCAACTTCCACTACGTACCCGGCATTGACGTTCTCAACGATATCAACTTAGATATCGCGCCTGGTGAGAACGTGGCGTTGGTTGGGTCGACAGGAGCGGGCAAGAGCACTCTGGTGACCCTGATCTACCGTTTCGCCGACGTGATCGGCGGCAGCATCAGAATCGACGGCCACGACCTTCGCGACGTTAAACGAGCTTCCATGGTCAACCAGATGAGCATGGTGCTGCAGGAACCTTACCTCTTCTCCGGCACTGTCGCGGAAAACGTCCGTTATCTGCACGAAGACGCCACCGACGAGGAAGTAGAAACCGCCTCCAGGGCGGTGGGAGCCCACGACTTCATCATGGCCTTGGACGGCGGTTACGACTCCGTACTAGCGGAAAGAGGCAGCAATCTTAGCGTGGGCCAGCGGCAGCTCCTGAGCTTCGCCCGCGCCGTGGTCGGCAACCCGCGCATCATCGTCCTGGATGAAGCGACAGCCAACATCGACACACATACCGAGTTGCTGATCCAGGCGGCGCTAAAGAGAGTCCTGGAAGGCCGCACCTCCATAGTCATCGCCCACCGTCTCTCCACGATCCGTAACGCCGATAAGATCGTAGTCTTGGACCGTGGACGGATAGCTGAAGTGGGTAAGCACGAGGAGCTCTTAAGGCAAGGCGGCGTTTACGCCAGACTATACGCCATCAATTATGGCCTCAACCGGGAGAAGGGACAGGCGTCCGGAAACGGCACCGCCGACCTACCGGCTGCCGCCCCCGCTGACGACAGCTAGGCCAAATACTCCCAATCACCGCGACAAAGAAACCCCCCCGGTCTCGAGACCGGGGGGGTTTCTTTTGGCCGGGGGTAAATCGGAGCAGGAAATCAGGCTCTAAGACCTAAGACGCGGCATCCTCGCCCGCGCCTAAGACCCTGCTCATCGCTTCCTGGAACACGCTGTATGGATGGGCGCCGGTAAACAGCAAGTTGCCCACCAGAAATGTGGGAATCCCCCTGATTCCCTACTGTAGTGCCTGCTGGTACTGGCCCATCACAACCGAGGAGAGTTGCTGGTCCTCCAACGTCTTTACCAGATCGGCGGAGTCCAGTCCCACCTGGGCGCCAATACCGCTGACAACCTCTAGGTCGCCCAGGTCCTTCCCCTCGCTCCAGAATGCCTGGTAGGCAGCCTGGTGGAACTCCATGAACTTGCCGTACTGCTGGGCGTACTCGGTGGCTTCCAGAGCATACATGGTGTTGGGGGTCACCGGAGGCGGCTTCATGATGAGCCCGGCTTCCCTGGCGTAGCCACGCAGCGGTTCAGACAACTCGCCGGGGCTCTCGCCGGACCTTGGCTCGCGGGCGAGACCCTCCTTGGGGGTGTCGGGGCGCAGCAGGTAAGCCCGCCCCTCGATCTCTATGTTGTACTCTTGCTCCAGCTTTTCGACCCGCTCCAGGCCGATATAACACCAGGGTCAAACGTAGTCGTACCAGACGGCTACCTTGACTGGTTCTTGGTCTTGTCCTGGGCGCTGAATGGGAATGGTCATCTATCCGCTCCTAAAGCGCGCCGGATACTGTTCCCGGCGCAGGATGAAGGGAAATTGGTCGCTAAGAAACTGACTAGGAATCGCGGTGGTTAAGGGAGAGAGACTGGGGAGCGCCTTCCAACAGAGTGCCTAGCTCGTCCAGGGTCGTGATCTTGGGGCAGTCGGTTACATCTTTTTGCCAGCCGCCACGGTCAATCAGCACACCGTGGATTCCAACCGCACGAGCTCCAAGGACATCCGACCGGTACTGGTCACCAACGTGTACCGCCTCTTCAGCTTCCACCTTCACGCGTGACAAGGCGGCTAGAAACATCGCCTTGTCGGGTTTCTCCGCTCCAGGGTCGATGGGACTTACACAGAAGTCCAAATAGGGGGCCAACCCCACCTGGCGGCAAAGCTCGTCCATATCACGCCGTAGGTTGGACACCACACCCAACAAGTAGCCCTGTTCTCTCAGCGAGGCCAAGACGGGAATAGTATCGTCGAAAGGTACGAAGTCCTTGGGGACGGAAATCGCAAGCTCCCAGATTTGTTTCGCCAGGTCCAGAGTCACAGGCACACCGGCATTATCCAGGATCATTTGCTCGTAATGGGCGAAGAAGTCGAGCCGGTCCTCGGCGGACCGCAGGCTCAGAGGTTGCCGGGCGTTTTCCTGGTTGAAGAAAACGTCGGCCACGGAATAACCGTGGTTGATATTAGACTTGGATACTCCCAACCCCAACTCCCGGCATGCGGACTGTTGAATCTCGTCTAAGGGAGGCCAGAACCGCACCAGGGTGTTGTACAGGTCAAAGGATATCACTTTGATCATCTACGCTGCCGCTTCCTTGCTCCCCCGGTAACCTCACGGGCTTGGGACCCCAGGCCATCGCCATGGCAAAATGGAGTCCCTTCAAGGGGGGGAAGGCTGAGGCATTTTAGCACACCGCGCCTGGGTTTGGAATCCTAGCCGGTCAATTCAAACCCCGGAACGGGCCAAAGGACCATCAACCCTGTCGATACTTGCCTCCGGACTCCTGGTTAAGTATGCTGGGCCGTGGCCGACACCAATATCGTCACTTGGAGAGGCGGGACATGCGGCTTGCCGTTGGCGCGGACCATGCGGGTTTCGAGTTAAAGCAACTCCTGGTTCCCTGGCTGGAATCAGCCGGACACTCAGTCGTCGACATGGGCGCACACGAGCTGGACAATGACGACGATTATCCCGATTTCTCCGCCGCGGTGGCCGAGACGGTCCGGGCGGGCGAGGTCGAGCGTGGAATAATCGTCTGCGGCAGCGGGGTCGGCGCATCGATCACTGCTAATAAAGTCCCCGGCGTCCGCGCCTGCGTCTGCCATGATACCTACACCGCCCACCAGGGTGTCGAGCACGACGATATGAATGTGGTCTGCGTCGGCGCAAGGGTTATCGGGCTGGACCTATCCAAGGACATCATTACCTCGTTTCTTGGCGCCAGTTTCATCCCGGAGCCCCGGTTCAAGCGGCGGTTGGAAAAGCTGAACGCCGTGGAGCGAAGGGGGCAGGAAACCTCCCTTTGAAGATGTACCAGCCAATCTCGCTATAGCTGGACCAGGAGACGCAGGGCCTCTGTAACCTCGGCAGGGGAGTCTACTCTGTGCAGCGCCCGGGTAGGCAACCTCGCGGCCCCAACGAATACGGCAATGCCGTTTCCCTCCTGGACTACGGCGAAACCATCCTCATCGGTGACATCGTCGCCGAAGAACATTGTAAGCGCCGCCTCCGGGCACATCTCCTGCAGCATGGCCACCGCCTTCCCCTTGTCCCAGTCCAGGTTGGGCCGGACCTCCAAGACCATTTTCCCCGCCGTGGTCCTCAACCGTCCCGAAAGTACGTGAGGCATTACGGAGTCGTTGAAGCGGCGTTGCACCTCAGCCATCAAATCTTCCGGCGTCAAACGATAGTGGACGCTGAGAGTCAAGCCCTTGTCCTCTATGATGACTCCGGGAAGTCCGGACAAAGCCTCCTTCAGGTCCTTAACCGCCCGCTCCTGCGTCTCTCTCATCTGCCCGGCAGCGGGATGAACGAATGACACGCCGGGCCCAGACATTTCGAACCCGTGGTTGCCCGCGAATATCATGCCGGCCACATCAACCCTGGAGGTCACATCCTCCAATCCTCTACCGCTAATTACTCCGGCGATATACTCCTCTCGTTGGCTGAGATTGGTCAAAAGGCCCCTGGTCCGAAGGGATAGCGCGGCAAGCTCCGGGCGTTCGGCAATTGGCGCAAGAGTACCGTCGAAATCGAATAGGAAGAGCGTCTTCTCCGCATTCCGGACTCTGCGGGCAATGCTCGGCCAAACGCTTAGCAGATGGGGCATGGTGGAGGTGGAGTGGGCGTCTTTAGCGGAGATACGTCCGGGTCTGGTGTCCTAGCGGTTGCGGACGGGCCGCCGGGCGCGGCGCGGGCCTTGCATCAGCTCCACCAGGAGCCTGGCAGCCCACTTATAGATGTTGTTCTCCCGGACAATCGACCGCATCCGCACCATGCGGGCGCGGCGTTCCTCGTATGGCATTTCGACAGCGTCCAATATGGCGTCGGCGAAATGCTCGGTGGCGTAGGGGTTGACTATCAAGGCGTCGGTCAACTCGTGGGCGGCCCCGGTGAAGGGGCTCAGTATCAGAACGCCGTCTTCATCGAACCGGCTTGCAACGTATTCTTTCGCTACGAGGTTCATCCCATCGTGCAGCGAACTGACAACGCAGAACTGGGCCAGCCGGCGCAATGCGAGCAAGGACATGTTGGGTAGGTCGGTGGGCAGGTAGATTATCGGCTTCCAATCGTCAGTCCCGAACCGTCCGTTAATGTCCTCCAGCAACCCCTCGATCTGCTCTGCTAGCTGTTGATATGCGTCGATGCTGGTGCGGCTCATCACTCCGGCTTGGACGAACACCACTTTCCCGACGTAACCCGGATTCTTTTCCAGGAACCTTCCAATGGCGCGGAACCGGTGGGGAATCCCCTTGGTGTAGTCTATGCGGTCGATGCCCAACCCAACGACCATACCCTCCAACCCCAGTTCATCTGACAGGCGCTCCATCTCCTCGGTGACGTAGACACTGGCCGCGCTCTGACACACATCCTCGAAGTCAACACTGATCGGGAATGGCCGGACTAACGTAGGCTCGTTCCGGTAATTGACCAGCGAGTAATCGACGTCTACCCGGCTATCCACCGTGCGGGACACGGTCTCGAGGAAGTTATTGCAGTGGTCCCCGATGTGAAAGCCAAGGAGGTCGTTGCCCAACAAACCGTCAAGCAACTCAGCTTGCCACGGACAGATCCGGAATACCTCCGGATTAGGCCACGGAATATGCCAGAACTGGCCGGTAATAACGTCCGGGTCTGCGTCCCTGATTAGCCGGGGCAACAAGGCCAAGTGGTAGTCCTGGGTGAACACGGCCGCGGGATAACCCGCGATTTCGTCAAGGACCTGTTTGGCGAACTCCTCGTTCACGGCCTGGTAGGTCTGCCAATCGTCGGCATCGAATACGGGCTCGGTGTAGGCGTTGTGGCACAGTGGCCACAGCGCCTCGTTGGAAAAACCGTAGTAATACCCCTGTTCTTGAGCCTCGGTGAGCCATACCAGACGCAGCGTATACGCCGGGTCGTCGGGTGGGACTGCGATCTTGTTCTGCTCGTCCACCGCGTACCAGTCACCCTTACCGCCGCCATAAGCGACCCAAGTGCCGCCGCATTCCTGCATCAGGGGGTCTATCGCCGTCGTCAGGCCCCCCGCCGGCATAACGTAGCGCAGCTTACCCTCAATGAGTTCGTGGATGTAGGGTTGGCGATTGGAGACGACCACTAATCGGTAATCCCCGATTTCGCGTTGAACTAGCCTGCGCAGGCTCTCACTATTCCAGGTAGGAGTGGTCACTATCTGGCTCTGATGGGGCGAAAACAACGGTCGCTGGCCCTAAACCGCTGCATTCGGGATGCGCGTTCGTGGAAAGCAACGCACCTGGGGAACTGGCTTCAGGCGTGTCCGCCAACAGTCGGCGGTCACTGGGGTCGAGGTAATTCTCCCACAGGGGACCCTGGAAATCAACCGGCGTGTGTCGCCGCGTCCGTTAAACAACGAGAAATTGACAGAAAACTATCCAGTGAGTACGATAGCCGCACCACTCGCCGGTTCCACTTCGCGACTGGTTTAACCAACCTCAAATTCGCCGAAACCAGGAGGCGCTATGTTCGTCAGACGGGACCTGACCGACTCGGTTCCCACTCCGGAAGGAGACATGCATTATGTCAAGCAGGGGAGCGGGTTCCCCCTGGTTATGCTCCACCCTCTAGGTACTTCGACCTGGGCATGGCACACGGTTATCGATGCCCTAAGCCACCATTACACTTGCTACGCTTTCGACATGCTCGGGCATGGCGAGTCCGACAAGCCGACCCGCCATTTCAACATCCCTGACTATGCCAACGCCTTGGACCACGCCTGCCAACTACTCAACATCCACCGCGGTCATTACGTGGGCAACTCAGTGGGCGCGGTTCTGGCCACCGAGATGGCAGCCAGCTACCCAGAACGACTGGATAAACTGGTCCTCGTGGGTATGCCGGTGTGGCCGCCCTTCACAGCTCCGCAGCGGCTGGCTGAGTCCTCGGGCGGGTACGACGAAGACGGGTTGCCCAAGCCCAGGACCATGGAAGACGTCAGGGCATCCACCACCTTCGCCGACCCTCAGCCTGAATGGGTCGAAGCCCAGAATCAGACCAGGGCTCAGGCCGGCGTCTGGGTCAAGAATCTGATGGAATCCCTGTCCTACTACGACGTTATGTCGCGGCTGCCGTTAATCAAGGCCTCCTCCACTATGGTCATGTACGGAGAGATCGACCGGTTGCGGGACGGTGAGGAACTGCTTCACAATAACATCTCTAACGCGACCAAAGTCGTTCTTCCCGGACTTGGTCATATCCCTCAGATCGAAGACCCGGAGGCGTTTGTCGGCGCGCTGCTGCCCTTCTTGCAGCCGGCCTAGTCCGGCCGGCTGGCCAGCAATCTTGATTTGAGCGGCTCCGGGGCGGGTCCGTCTGGACCTGCTCTGGATGCCATGTACCTTTCCGACATGCCCACGGAGGCTATTTGACCACCACCCGCCGGCCATTGCGTCTGATGGAGACCTTTCGGTCGGTTTTCTATACACCGATCTACGTGGCGGTGGCCGGGGGGTTCCTGGAAACCGAAGGGTTGGACGTCTCCTTCTCGACCTGCCCGGCCCGGTACGCCCATCCCCTTAGCGCTTTGATCCAGGGCGCGACGGATATCACGCAAAGCGGCATCATGCGCTCGATCATCGCCTCGGACTGGGGAGCGGAAAGCGTACCGGCCCACTTCGCCAAGATCAACGCTAGAGACGGGTTCTTCGTGCTGGGCCGCCGGCCTACGGAAGACTTCCGCTGGGACGAGCTTCGCGGCGCGACTGTGATTCCCGTTGGATTCTCTCCCATGCCCTGGGCATCGTTCCAGTTCGCGCTACGGAAAAACGAGGTGGACCCCGCCGACCTCACCCTGGTTACGGGACTTCCACTAAACGAGGCTGTAGAAGCCTTCAAGCAAGGCCGCGCCGACTTCATACATCTGCCCGAACCCGCAGCCGAGGTCTTGCTGGCGGACGGGACTGCGCATCTCGCCGCGGCATTGGGCCCGGTGAACGGCCACATCGCCTACAGTTCCTTCGCCGCCACCAACACTTTCCTGGACCGGGAACAGGACACCGTTCAGCGCTTTGTGTTGGGGTTTTCGCGGGCCCTTCGTTGGCTGCATGAGTCTCCCGCTGCGGCCGTCGGTGATCTGGCAGCTCAGTTCTTTCCCGAGACTGACCCAGCCTTGATCGTTCAGTCGGTCAGCCGATACAAAGAACAGGAGACCTGGCCAGAGGACCCGACACTGGCGCCTCCCGAATTCGATGGACTCCAGGACATACTCATTGCCGCGGGAATGGTACAAGAACGCCAGCCATACGATAAAGTAGTCCGGCCCGAGTTCGTCCAGTCCGCCTTGGGATAGCGAAGTATTCCCGGTGACTCCTCTCCAATCCCGAAGCTGCGCTTGCCCCAATCCAAACCTTTGATCCGCACCATATTGCTTCAAGCCCTATTGGCCGCCGCCCTGTGGCTGTTCGCGGGGCCAGGGGAACTGCTAGCCAATGGGGCAACCCGGCTGCTGGTCAAAGACGCCCAGGCTGGTCCGTATCTGCTACAGGTGGGTATCCTCCCCGGGACTCCAAGGGTCGGGACCTTGCACGTAACGGTCTTGGTCAACGAGGCCGCCGGGGGTACTCCCCTTTCCGACGCGTTGGTCGACGTCATGGTGCGGGGACCGGAGGACGCGACCGACGCGGGGCCGGTGAGGGCCACCAATTCCGTGCAAGACCTCCGGTTCTATGAAGCCAACCTGCCCCTAGACGTCAAAGGTAGCTGGACGCTGACGGTAGACACCCACGGCGCCCTGGGACAAGGCCAACTCACTCTGCCGTTGCAGGTCAAAGCATCTCAGAGTCTCGACTTGGTGTACGTTCTGGCCGCGATCGTGGCGGTTTCCGCATTAAGTCTCTGGCTCTGGGACAGATTGAGGGCGGGGCGCAAAAGGCGCAGCCAAGAATCGTGAACCATCCCGCGCTAAGATGAGATTCCTCAAGAGCATCCTGCCCCTGGCAGTCCTTGCTTTTTCACTTGGAGCCGGGCCGGTCTACGCCCACGGATTCGGAGAGCGGACCGAGTTGCCCGTTCCCCTCGCGTATTTCCTGTTGGGCTCGGGCGCGGTAGTCGCGCTGTCCTTCGTAATCATGGGTGTTTTCGTCAAAGGCGCGGCTGCCGGCCCCTCCTATTTTCGCTTCGATCTGCTCCGTTACTCCTGGTTAGGAGCAGTTCTAACCAACCCTGTCCTGGGAACGATCATCAAATCACTATCCGTTTTTCTACTCGCGCTAGTCGTCGCCACCGGACTGTTTGGGACTCAGACGCCCTCGGCCAACTTCGCGCCCAGTTTTGTCTGGATTATTTGGTGGGTCGGAATGGCATACGTCGTAGCGTTGCTCGGAAACGTTTGGGCCCTGATCAACCCATGGAAAGCGCTGTTCGATTGGTGGGAGTGGTTACACGCCAGACTTCGACCGGAGAATCCCCTCACACCTGTCCGCAACTACCCGGAAAAGTGGGGCATGTGGCCAGCCCTGGTCCTATTTCTGGCGTTTGCCTGGCTTCAGGACGCCTTTCCCAGGTCGGCCGTCCCAGGTCTTGTGGCGGCAATGGCCATCGCGTACTCCGGCCTCACGTTTGCTGGGATGGCGGTCTTCGGCAAGCATCAGTGGTTGAGAAATGGCGAGGTCTTCTCAGTTGTGTTCAGTTTCCTCGCCCGCTTCTCCCTCACGGAAGTACGGGTCATGGACGCTGAATCTTGCCAGGTCTGTGCCGGCGGTTGCCGGAGCCAGGTTGACGGGTGTGTAGACTGCTACGAATGCTTCGCGAGGTCCAAGTCCCGGCAGCTAAACCTCCGGCCTTTCGCTATGGGGTTGTCCAGGTCCGAGCCGGTGACTAACGACATTCTCGCCGTGGTCGTGCTGCTTTTGGCAACGGTTACCTTCGACGGGTTCAGCGCGACACCGGCCTGGGTGGAGGTGCAGTCGCTCTTCCTTACCGCGTTCCCTGGCTTGATAGGCAACCAAATTATCAACGGGCCTGTGATCGCCGACACGCTGGGAGTGCTGCTTTTCCCGGTCATTTTCTTCCTGGTCTACCTGCTATTTTCGTTCCTCATGTCCGGGTCGGTAGGCAACAGGTTCAGCGCGCTGGAATTGTCGCGGGTTTTCGCCTATTCCCTAATACCGATCGCACTGGCATACAACATTTCCCACTTCATCACACTTCTGTTGGTGCAGGGACAACTAGTCATCAACCTTGCATCGGACCCTTTCGGTCTTGGGTGGGACCTGTTCGGCACCGCCGGCTACGAAGTGTACCAGGGCATAATCACCGCTGAAATTCTGTGGTTCCTATCGGTCGGCGTCGTGATCGTGGGCCACATTCTTGCGGTATACCTCGCCCATCTGGCCTCCATGCGGTTTTTCCAGGACCGGGGCCTGGCAATGAATAGCCAATACCCCATGCTCACATTGATGGTCATGTATACCGTCATAAGCCTTTGGATCCTCGCCCAACCCATAGCGGCGTGACGTGCGGCCCCCACTTGATAGGCGGCGGCAGGTTCCCCACGCCGCCGCCGATGGTGTAATATGGATTCTACTTATTCGCGCGGTCCCTTCAGTCCGCGTATTCTGAGCTAAACGCTACCTCCTGGAGGGAAGTCTTGGCCAAGATCACAATAGTCGGCACCGGGCTCATCGGCACCTCCCTTGCTCTGGCGCTGAGACAGGCACAACCAAAGAACGTCGAGATCGTCGGCACGGACGCCGACAGCCGGGCCCGAGGTGGCGCTCAAAAATCAGGGGCCTTCAACAGCGTCGAAAACAGGTTGATGACCGCGGTCCGCGACGTGGACATCGTTGTGCTGGCAACGCCGGTGATGGCGATGAAGGAGCTTATGGAAATCCTTGGCAACGAGCTTCCCGAGGGCTGTCTCGTTACCGACGTTGGAAGCTCCAAGCGCGTGGTAATGGACTGGGCCCAAGAGTACCTGCCCGAGACCATAGATTTCGTGGGCGGCCATCCAATGGCGGGCAGGGAGACTCCCGGACCGGAAAACGCCGACGTCAACCTGTTCCGCGATAAGGCCTATTGCGTGATCCCAAGCCCGACCGCTCGCCAGCGAGCAGTGTCGGAGGTGGCGACACTAGTCCAGGCGGTAGGGGCGAGACCCTTCTACATCGGAATCGACGAGCACGATAGCTTCGTGGCCGCCGCCAGCCACCTGCCTTTCCTACTCTCGGTGGGGTTGATGGGCTGTACGTCCAAGAGCGCCAACTGGGATGACATCTCCCAGCTAGCATCCTCTGGATACCACGACCTGACCAGACTCGCATCCGGAGACCCCATCATGCACCGGGATATCTGCGCCACCAACTCCCAGCACATCGTCGCTTGGATCGACGCATTCATACGCGAACTTTATGATATTCGAAAGTCTTTGGACACAGAGTCCGAAGCGGACACGCAAACCCTTCAGCGGACCGTTGAGGTCCTCGCTGCGGAAGCCCTGGAAAAGACCAGCATGGAGTCGGACAACGAGGGTCTTCAGAGGATATTTGAAGACGCCGCCGAAGCCCGCGCCCGCTGGTTGGCCGGTGACATCAACTCCAGGGCGCGTCAATCGTCTCCGCAGATACCCAGCTTCGCGGAAAGTATGGGTGAGATGTTCGCCGGGCGCCGACTTATGGAAGCCCAGAAACGCTTCTTTGGCGGTGGCAAGGACCGGGACCGGTAGTTAGGAGATTCCAGCCGCATAGACCAATCATATCTAAGCCCGCTCTGACCCTGGACGACCAGTAGAAACCCTTGCAGCAAGCGTCTAACGACAACAATGCGTCACCGCTCCTGGTGGTGATATCCGGTCCGTCCGGCGTTGGCAAAGACGCGGCGCTGGCCGAACTAAAACTGCTCGACCGGCCCTGGCGCTTCGTGGTGACAGCCACCACTCGCCCCAAGAGAGAGGGGGAGCGGGACGGAACGGATTATATATTCCTTGACACGCCCTCTTTTCTTCAACTAAGGGAGCAGGACGAGCTTTTGGAGTCCGCCCAGGTATTTGACCACTGGTATGGTGTCCCCCGCAGCCAGGTGCGGGATGCTCTGGGAGCCAACCAGGACGTCTTCCTTAAAATCGACGTGCAAGGCGCGGCCACCGTCCGCGAAATCGCCCCGGAAGCGGTGTTCATTTTCCTAGCCCCTGGACACCCGGAAGACCTCAGGGAACGCTTGGAGCGCCGAATGACCGATGGTCCGGACGATATTGAGCTACGCCTCAGGACCGCCACACATGAGTTAGCCCAAATGGCAGCCTTCGACTACGTGGTGCTGAACCATACCGGCGAGTTATGTAAGGCAGTCGCCGACATCGAAGCGATCATCAAGGCTGAGAAATGCCGGGTGCGGCCAAGAAAGGTCCCCCAAATATGAGCCCGCAGGTGGTATGAGCCCGCAGGTGGAAGGAAGCCCCAATGTTGGATAAGCCCAATCTGGTCCCGTTAAGACCCCGGCTGCCGGAGTGGCTTAAGGTGCGCGCCCCGGGTAGCCCCGGATACATCCGCCTGAAGAACCTGGTGCGGGAACAACAGCTCCACACCGTTTGCGAGGAGGCCCATTGCCCGAACATCGGTGAATGTTGGGGTAGAGGCACCGCGACCTTTATGATTCTGGGAGACATCTGCACCCGCCGCTGCCACTACTGTGCCGTCACCACCGGAAGACCTGTGGGAATTGACCTTCAAGAGCCGGGCCGCCTTGCCGAAACAGTTGAGACCATGGGCCTCAAGTACTGCGTGATAACATCGGTCAACCGGGACGACTTGCAGGACGGCGGTGCGTTTATCTTCGCGTCTTGCATCCGGCGTGTCCGTGAAAGAACACCTGAATGCAGGGTGGAGGTCCTGATTCCCGACTTCGGAGGCTCCTGGGCAGCGCTGGAGAAGGTCGTGGACCAGCGGCCAGACGTCTTGAACCACAACATCGAGTCAAGCAGAAGGGTTTTCCCCAGAGTGCGTCCCAAGGGTGATTATCAGCTCTCATTGGACCTGCTCGCCAAGGCCAAAGAGCTTGACCAAACCACAGTAACCAAGTCTGGCATCATCGCCGGGATGGGGGAGACTTTCGACGAAATAGTCGAAACTATGGGAGACCTCAGACAGGTCGACTGTGACCTGCTGACCGTTGGCCAATACCTCAGGCCCTCGGCGAAGCACATACCAATCGACCGCTTCTACACCCCCGCCGAGTTCGCGGAGTTGCGCCGGATCGGTGAGCGGATGGGGTTCAAGCACGTGGCGTCGGGACCGCTGGTGCGCAGCTCTTACCATGCCGACGAGCAGCACGACGCTTCGATGTTGTCCGTCTCCCCAGCCTAGCTCATCAGGGCCTTCTTTGCTGGATGACCTTCGTGTAGAACGCCAGGCTGGCCCCGAAGGGCACCACGGAGTAAACAACCCGGAACAGCAGGGACACGAGTACGGCTTGTTCCAGTGAGACGCCCAGCAAGTGATAGACTCCGGCCATGGACGCCTCCTGCACGCCAACGCCGCCTGGGACCATGGACATGACGCCCATGGCGACACCGATGGCGAATCCCGTGACGATCACTTCCGGAGCCACTCCCGAGCCCAGCGCCTCGAAGCATAACCAGACCGCCGCTATGCGCGTGGCCCGGTCTGCGCCTATCAGAGCAACCGGCACGATTAACGAAAGGGGACGGTTGCGCACCTGGGATAGACCGTTGCGCAGAGTATCGTCGAAGTCCTGCAATCCCCGGTCCAGGTTCCGGCGCGCGATCATCCAGCCCGCCAGGCCGACAAACCGCAAGGCCATTCCCCTCACGGGATGAACGAAGAATACGACCGCAGTCGCGGCGAACGCCAACCCCAACGCCACCGCCCCGACACCGGTGGCGAAGGCCATCGACGCAGGCAGTGAGTGGCTCAACGCAAGGTACGCCAGCCCTCCAGGTATGAGAGCGAAGAATATAAGACTCTCCAGATAGCCGTGGAACAGTGACGGGGCCAGTGCGTCCCCGGTGCTCACTCCCCGCCGCACCATTAGAAGGATCCGCAGAGAGTGTCCAGCTACCCCGCCAATAGCGGTAATCATCGCTGAAGAGACAAATCCAATTCCAAACAGGGTCCTCTGATCGAGCGAGATGGCGAAAGCCCGGTTTAGAAGAGCGTAGCTATATGCGGAGCAGGCATAAGCTAGAAAAGCGGTAGCCATAGCGGCGAGCATCGGTTCCCATTCGGCCGCAACGATGGAGCCCCGAACGTCCCGCCAGTCCAGGGACACGACCAGAATAGACAGCAAGGCCAGGCATACGATTCCGGCTACGAGCGCCCTGTTTTGATTTCCGGATTGCTGCATCCGGTTGACTCAACTCTAATTGGCTTTCGCTTACGTCCCAGGTAGTCGTGGACACGGATTCGAGGGGGCGAGAGACCGGTTAAGACGTTCCTCTCCGCATAGCCTAGCGGTACCGCATCCCCGAAATCAATACCCAAACGTCCATTCCAGGGAATATACTCCGATAATCGCCCATATCCTTATGCCGGAACAGCCCACCAGAGAAGCGATATCCCCCTCCGGACCAGGCGGCGCGAATGACATACGCCGGTACTCCCAATCACCTTGGCAGCCAAATGCAAGACCTTCTGTTGGTCAACGCCCGGGTCCTGACAATGGACCGGGCGATGCCCGCCGCCAGCGCCGTCGCGGTCCGGAAAGACTTCATCGCGGCGGTCGGCAACCGTTCCCAGACATCAGCGCAGGCCGGAAGTCGCGCCAGGACCATCGACTGCCAGGGAATGACGTTAGTCCCAGGTCTGATCGACGCGCATTGCCATGTTCTGGCCCAGGCTTCCGCGATGCGCGGACTGGACTGCGGACCCGAGTCCATCTCTTCTATCGCCGGGTTGCGGGAATTGGTCCAGACTTGGGCTGAGAGCGCACCGCCGGGACAATGGGTCCGCGGGTACGGCTACGACGACATGTCTCTCACCGAAGGCCGCCACCCCAACCGTTGGGACTTGGACCAGGCCACTTCTCTTCACCCAGTGAGGATTGACCACCGCAGCGGACATGCCTCTGTCCTAAATAGCCTGGGCATGGACCTGGCAGGAATTCACGCGAATACACCCGACCCTCCCGAAGGGATCATCGACAGGGACGAAGCGACGGGTCAACCCACCGGACTGTTCTTTGAGATGCCCGGGTATTTGCGCGCCCGCCTTGGGCGGACGAGCGGCGAAGCTGAAGTACAGGATGGACTACTACGACTCGGCGAGACACTACTCAGGGCCGGGGTTACTTCCGTGCATGACGCCGGACCGGATAATGGACTGGCTAGGTGGCAGGCGTTTCAGGATCTCTACGCCTCTGGACTGTTGAATTTCCGCGTCACAATGATGGCCGGATTCCCAAACCTGGGTGAACTGGTGGACCAGGGCCTGGGCTGGAATGCTGAAGACGACCGGCTCAGGCTGGGCCACACCAAAATCATGGTTACCATGACTACCGGTGCCCTGCACCCGGCGGTTGAAACATTGAGAGACATGGTGGAAGACTCACACCGGAGGGGATTTCCAGTTGCAGTCCATGCGGTTGAACAGGACGCGGTTCTCGCCACAGCCCTGGCGTTGGCGGAGGCCCACCCAGTCCATGGAGACGCAGTTGGCGCCAGAGACCGGATCGAACACTGCTCTGAATGTCCGCCGCACGTCGTTGATATGGTCAAGGCGTCAGGGGCAATGGTGGTTACTCAGCCCGGATTCGTCTACTGGAACGGAAGGCGGTACATCGAACGCGTTGACCCGGACCTACTCCCGCACCTTTACCCTGTAGGGTCGCTCCACCGTGCTGGCGTCCCGGTGGCCTTCGGTTCCGATGCCCCGGTTATTGACCCCAACCCTTGGCCAGGTATTTACAGCGCCGTCACCCGGCTCACCAGGGAAGGACAAACTTTAAACTCGAAAGACGGTTCCCAGGCTGCGTTCCAAAGCGTTTCGGTGGCTGAGGCACTTCGTATGTATACCATCACCGGGGCAGCGGCCGAGGGATCGGCGCGCCAAAAGGGCAGCATTACTCCGGGAAAGATCGCGGACCTGGCTTTGCTGGACACCGACCCTACGAGAGTCGACCCCCAACGGTTGAGGGACATTCGTTCCGTCCTAACGATTCTCGGCGGGCGAGAAGTCTGGAATGCGGGTGTGTAACCCGGAAATCGAGGGGTGATTACCGGCTACGTTCCCTCATGTATTCCAGAAGCGCCTCCAATGAACTACGGGCCGGTCTGTCAGGAAGGATTTCCAGGGACTGGGCGGCTTTGGCGCAGTATTGACCGATCACCTCGTAACACTCGTCAACTATGGACGAGTTGTTAATCATGTCGAGAACGGTATCTAATTTACCGTCGAGGGACGGGTCGGCGAATAGCTCCTCGATTGGGTTTTCGTCCGGGAATTTCTCCATGAGCATAATGGTCGGCAGAGTGAGTACGCCCTGGAGCAAATCCTTCCCTACCGGCTTACCCATCTCGCGGGCGTCCCCCTGAACGTCCAGTAGATCGTCCACCATTTGGAACGCCATGCCAATGTTGTAGCAATACTCCCGCACAGCCTGGACCTGGGGTCCGGGTGCGCCGCTCAGGATCGCCCCTGTTTCTCCCGCGGTGCAGAATAGGGAGGCAGTCTTGTGATATATGCGGTCCCGATACAGCTCTAGGGCGCGGTCGGTTTTGAAAGTGTTGAAGTACTCCACCAGCTCGCCGCTGGCGAGTTCCATGATGGTTTCGGAGAAACGGCGGATCACGCGAACGTTGTGCGTGTCGCATACGAAAGTAGCAGACGTGGCGAAGAGGTAATCGCCGAATAACACGGCCACCTGTTTTCCCCAGAGATTGCTCACCGTGGGCTGTCCGCGCCGGATGTCAGAGTCGTCCACGGTGTCATCATGTATCAGGGTGGCAAGATGCAGTAGCTCAACGGCGCCAGCCATAATGACCGGATAGTCGGAATCGTGGGGATACAGGTCGGCGGCCAGCAAGGTGATCGCGGGGCGGACCCGTTTGCCCCCTGAGCTGAGCACGTGGTCGATAAGAGGTTGAAGATGTTCCGGACTCGTTCCTCGCAATCCGTGAAGCCGCTCTTCTACTAGAGCCAACTTCTCCTGAATCGGGGCGTAGATCGAGTTGGTGCGCTCATCTATTCCTTTGAGCAACCTGCCCCCTAGTTGACGGCGACGCCCAGCCGCTGAATTTCTTCATCGACCGCCTGAGGGTCAAGCTTAGTGTACAACGGCGCGGGCGGGCGCAGGGGGTTGCCTCCTTCGATCTCTCCTATGAGTCGTTCGAAGTCCCAACTGCCGGCCTCTGCATTCCCATCCAGCCCCAGGAACTCATGGACGCGTTGGGAACTAAACGGGAGAAACGGGAAGAGCGCCATCTTGAGGCAATTCAGCACGCGGACGGATGTGTAGAGGGTGGTCGCCGCGCTTTCCCGATCGGTCTTGATCGCCTGCCACGGCGCCTGGGCATCCAGGTAACGGTTGGTCCGCTGGGCCAGAGTGAACGCCCGGCCGATGGCCGACTTGAAGTGGCAATCGCGCAAGTCCCCGTCCACATTCTCCATCACTGACCGCGCCGCTTCTAGCAGTTCTCGGTCCTGCTCACGTTCTGGCCCCGGCGAAGGGACCTTCCCGTCGAAGTTTCGATACGTGAACGAAAGGACGCGATTGACGAGGTTGCCGTAAGTTGCGACCAGTTCCTCGTTGTTTCTCCTGACGAACTCACCCCAGGAGAAATCGGTGTCTCCGGATTCCGGCATGTTGATAGACAGGAGATACCGGAGAGGATCGGGGTCATAACGGTCGAGGTAGTCCGGGACCCACACCGCCCAATTCTCGCTGGTGGAGAACTTTCGGCCCTCCAGACTGAGGAATTCATTCGAGGGAACGTCGTAGGGAAGATTCAAACCGCCGTAGCCCATGAGCATTGCGGGCCAGACTATAGTGTGGAAAGGGATGTTGTCTTTGCCGATGAAGTAGTAGGACCTAGTCTGCTCGTCCTGCCAAAAGTCCTTCCACCCTTCGTCGTTCCCGGCCAGGTGGGCCCACTCCACGGCGGCGGACAAGTATCCGATTACCGCTTCAAACCAGACGTAGATGCGTTTCTGGTCGTACCCTTCTATCGGGATGGGCACCCCCCAATCGAGGTCCCGGGTGATGGCCCTGTCCTTCAGACCGGATTCCAGGAAACGCAGTGTGAAGTTCAGGACGTTGGGTCGCCAGTGCGTCTGCTTTTCGACCCACTCAAGCAAGGGTTCCTGGAACGCGGATAGCCTGAGGAAGAAATGCTCCGAATCCCTGAATTCGGGCGAGGTACCAGAAAGAATGCACCGGGCGTTGACCAGGTCGATGGGGTCCAAGGTGCGGCCGCAACTATCGCATTGGTCGCCCCTCGCGCGTTCGAATCCACAGTGTGGGCAAGCTCCGTTCACGTACCTGTCAGGCAAGAACCTGGAGCAATCGGGACAGTAAGCCAGCAACATCGACTCTTTGTAGATGTAGCCCCCGTCCATCAGCTTGCTGAATATGTCGTGGGTGACCCGCTCGTGGTTTTCGGTGTGCGTGGTGGTGAACAGGTCGAAGGTAATCCCCAGGCGTTCCCAGGTGTCCAAAAACTGGGGATGGTACCTATTCAATATCTCTTCGGGGGTTGCGCCTTCCTGCTCTGCGCGTACCGTGATGGGAGTGCCGTGGCTGTCGCTGCCAGACACCATGAGCACCTGGTTTCCCTTGATGCGGTGGTAGCGGGCGAAAATGTCGGCGGCCAGATAGCAACCCGCCACATGACCGAGGTGCAGGGGGCCGTTGGCGTAGGGCCAGGCGACGCCTATGAATATCCGTTCGGGCAACCTATGTTCCTCCGTAGGCGCTGGCGCGAACGCCATTCTGAGGTTCATTCTAACATACTCCGCCTCTCACGCGAGGCGATACCGCCCTGCCCGGAGCCCCCCCACTGAGAACAACGGATCCCACATATTTGACTAATTTCTAAAAGTTATGTTAATAAGTGTCTCGACAAAGATACAAAGCTATAAGTGATTCCTATGGGTGCCTTACGTGAGGACTAGATATCCTCCTTACTCGCGAGTTGAGTAATATATCACTTGCTCTGGTCCCAAAATCTCATCTGTTGGGTCCGTGCGGAATGGCGGAGAAGCGAATCGAAGGCGCTTCCTCCGCAAAAGTGGCGTGGTGCGGTTGGTAGACCCTATTTGTACCCTTATCGGTCTCGCAAATCCCTGTTTCCCGCCGCTCGCCGCCTAACCCACCACTGGTCTCGTCTCACCTTCAGCAACTGGTAGATTATGGGCGGAGACAACAGGCAGCAGACCGAAGAAGTCGCCCCACCGCCGAGCTCAAGTCAAAACCCGGCGGATCGAGTGTTGCGACTCCCGCCTCGCGCTGCGCCCTTCCAGATTAAGGGGGTTGTGGCCATTGCCGCGATGGGTCTCGTAGCGGTGGCGTTGGCCGGCCTGGTAGTTTCGTGGCATCCCGCATCAGCTCAACCGCCGGACACCGTCACAGCGCACCTCAAGCCCCACGCCGAGACAACACTCATTTCTCCTCGGGGGGAAGTCCGATTGTACATAGAACCGGGCTCGGTGGGATCGGACCGAACCCTTTTCTATCGGGTCGTCTCAGCTTGGGACATTCCAGATTTGCCACTGGGCTTCGTGGCCACCCCCAAGGTATTTGAATTCTCGATTGCTAGGGACAAGCGATTGCCCAACCGCGCTCCCTCCATACAGAAGCCCGGGCTATTGACCATCTCCCTAAGCGACGAGGAGATCGCGGTCGCGGGTTCCGACGAGTCCAGAGTGATAATTCATCATGCCGACTCAGAACAGGCCCAGTGGACACCCATTCCAACCCAAGTAGACTTTGCCTCGAACCTAGCACAGGCCCGAATACAGACCTTAGGAACGTTCGCGCTAACAGTCTGGTGGCCGGTGATAGTCCCGGCCAGTCCCACACCTGCCGAGCCTTATCCCAATGCCAACGCAGCAGACCCCGGAAGAGACGCCAAACTCGCCAATCAAGAAGCGGACTTGCCTTTGGTCCCCCTATTGCAGGACCCGGACCGGTCTCCCGCCCCGACTCTCCCGGTTATTTTGGTAGCTGAACGGACCTACTCCTCTCTTTCCCCCGCACCGAAACTTTCCGAAGACCTCAGTCTGACCTCCGTCGAATATAGTCCGCCTGCAATCACCCTTGATACCGAGATTGTCGCGGATGAAGAGGTCTATCGACCTCCTGGACCCACACCGGTTACGCTCCCTCCACCAACGCCTCGGAAAGGCTCCCTGACCGTTAGGATGGTCCGGGCGCCCATGCCGGTCCCTACTCAAGACTGGAAATTGGAGAGAGTCTTCGCCCGAGGGGATGTGGTGAGGGTCTATGTGAAGATTCTGGGCCCTGGTCTCGTCGCGATCTCCCTGAATGGCCGGGAGACCGAGGAGATAAAGACTGTATTTCCTTACCAAATGCACGTCTTTCGAGCCGTTCCCCCTGGGACGCATACTGTAAGGGTATGGACGCCGGGGGTAGCCCGCTACGAACAGACTACACTGGTCGAACTCCATGCCCCAACACCAACCCCAAAGTCCCCAGCAACCGCAACCGTCAGGCCAACCCCAACACGTCAGCCCCGGTATCGTCTCTTCATCAACAACATCCAGGTGCCCGCACAGAACCTTATGGTCCTCATCGGGGATGGAAGCGTAACCCTGAGCCAGGCGCCTTCCCCGGACGGACGGTATGCCGCCGGAGAAAGAGTGGTGGTATTGGCCAGCCCTAAATCTGGTTGGCCGTATTCCTGGGGCGGCGTCGATAGCCATGATGGACTGTTTGGGAAGGTCCACATGGTGGCCGATAGGTTTGTCTCTGTAAAAATCGGACCACCTCCCCCCACGCCAAAGCTCGTCTTCAAGAAGTCCCGAACCACAGTTTCTAACTTCGAATCCATCCGCGCACACGTTGTTACGCCTCGACCTACCCCTGAACCTACGCCCGTACCCGCTCCTGAACCAACACCCGAACCTACGCCCGTACCCGCTCCTGAACCAACACCCGAACCTACGCCCGTACCCACACCGGAACTTGAGGGGAAGATAGTATTCGCATCCAACAGACATGGCAATTACGAGATATACGTCGTAGACGCCAATGGGTCTGATTTGAAACGCTTGACGGAGGAGCCTGCCGATGACCGGCATCCCGTATGGTCGCCTGACGGCTCGAAGATCGCGTTCGAAAGCCAGCGGGACGGTAACTGGGAACTCTATGTAATGGATTCTGATGGCAGCAATGTAGTGAGGCTCATCAGCAACTTGAGGGACGACCAATATCCGGCCTGGTCGCCTGACGGGACCGAGATAGCGTTCGAGTCAAACCGAGATGGACACCGCGAAATCTACTCCATGTTCCCAAACGGGCAGAGGCAGATGAACGTGTCCAGATCTCCAGAAGACGAGATCAGGCCGGAATGGTCGCCCGACGGGGCCAAGTTGGCTTTCAACCGGCCCAACGGAAACGGCCACGATATCTACACCATGGACGTTGGAAACTGGGGAATGGCCACACAGCTTACGAGCGACATTGACGCCAAGGGGCCGAAGTGGTCTCCAAACGGCGTCACGCTGGCCTTCACGATCGATGCCGGGGGGTCACCTCGAATTTTCACCATCGGTTCGGACGGGACAGGCCCCCTGTCATTGAGCCCGGACCAAAACGCATGGTCCCCGGCATGGTCACCCGACGGGTCGCACTTGGTTTACACATCAGACAAAGCCGGGAGCGAGGACCTTTTTGTGATTTCCGCCGACGGGTCCGGCCATGTCCGAATAACCGACGACCCGGGCTCCGACACGGACCCCGACTGGAAGCGATAAGGCGCCAGGAGTCGATTGCTGTTGGGTCCAGTATGAGTGATCTGCCAGAAATACCGCCCGGCGAGCCTGGCATCTCCCAAGAAAAAGCGGAAGACCTGGCGATCTGGTACGCCGACAACCACCAGGAGTCTGACGACCCGGCTCCTCGTAAGCGCAAAATGAAGTGGACCGTTCACCGCACAGAGGACACCGGGGACTGTTTCAAAGTCTACCTTGCATATCGCCCGTCAAGGATGTTCTTCAGCACTCCCGGCGCGGAGATGTTTGTTGTTTCCAAGTCTGGACAAGTCAATGGGCGGGAACTCATCAGACCGTATAATTCGACCCTGCTTTCAACTTCAGCGGTCCTATTAACAGCGTCTGTCGTCATATTGGCCGTGGCAGGGATTTGGCTGACAAACTCAGGCCAGATTTCGAATGCCCAACCTCCATCCGCGACGACGCACGGATTAGCGGTGGCGGTCGCGCCAGGGCACGGAGCTCACCTTGTATCTCCCCGAGGGGTGGTCCGCGTGGATATCGCTCCCGGGTCGTTGAGCACGAAGGGAGAACTGACATTTCGCAGGGTATCTCCATTGAGCGTCACGCCTTTCCCCCAAGGTGTGGTGCCAACCAGCAAGGTATTCGATTTATCAATAGCCGACAGTGCCCACCCGGCTGGAATGCCATTGTCGCTCCTAAGGCCGGTTGTCTTGACTCTGGCGCTTAACCAAGAGGAATTGAAAATCGCGAGTGCCAACCCGGACCGCATAGCGATTTACCACCTTGGAGGAGCCGACCAGGAATGGGAGCCGTTACCTACAGTGGTGGACTTGGAGGCAAAGACGGCACAGGCGCTCGCGGACTCCTTGAGCACTTTCGCGCTTGTTATATCGGCGATCCCGGCCTCCCCCGAAACTGTCCCGCAAAGCACGGGGTCCGACGGTCCGGCAAAGCCGTCTCCGAAACCAGCAACCGATAGTCTTGACGCAGAGGTCAAAGCTTCTTTGGATCTGTCACGCTCTACATTGGTCCCTCAAGATCAACAGCGGGAGATGGACCGACCTGGCCTGGCTTCTTTGGTCCCAAAACCTACATCGAGTCCACTGGCGGATTCACAAGAGAATCCTATGACGTCAACGGCGGATTCGGGGGCTCCCACGGCAACTCCCACGCTGACGCCTTCACCGACACCTATAGTGGTATCGGTCCCAACCGCGTCTCCGGTGCCTCGGCCCGAACCAATTCCGGTGAAGGAGTGGGAGTTAACTAGTGTGCGGGTATTTGGCAGCTCGGTCCGTGTGTTCGTAAAAGCGGCGAATCTCCGGTTCCCCAGCGTTTCGCTAGATGGTGTCGAATCCTCAGAGACTTATGTGTCCCCATCAACCCAAGAGCACGTTTTTCGGAGAGTGCAGCCGGGTGAGCATCGGCTCCGGGCCTGGACGGAAGGCGTCCCCTCCCATGAGGAGACAAGGGCAGTATTGGTGTCGCAGCCAACGCCGACACCGGTCCCTCCTCCAACCGTCACCCCGGCGCCGCGCTACCGCCTTCATATCAATGGAGAACCTGTCCCGCCCCGACACCTGTTAATTTGGACCGACAATGCCACTGTTAGCTTAAGCAATGCGCCTGGATATGACGGCAGGTACGCAGTGGGTACAGAGGTCACCATTGTGGCCAGCCCGAAGCCGGGATTCTTGGCCTCCTGGGGCGGTGTGGATAGCCAGACGGGGTAACTGTTCAGAGTTGAGGGGATGGATTAGTTAAAACTTGCTTGGGAAGTTCGGTGCGTCGGGTCGTCGGTTATGTTAAATCAGGAGGATGGAGAACAAGGTAGACCTGAGGACGGCCAGCCGGGAGGCGCTGTTGGCGGTGATTGCGCGGCAGCAGGCGGTCATCGACGAGTTGCAGCGGCGGATAGCGGCGTTGGAAGGGGGTCTCAAGGGCAAAGGGCGGCCCGGAATGCCGGGCAACAAACCGGGTGCAAAGTCAGAGCCGGCCGAGAAGAAGGAGCCAAGAAAGCCCCGGCCCCACGGCTTTAGCCGTCGGCGCACGGTGGCGGCTCACCAGGTGGAACATGTCTTGGACTCCTGTCCGGAGTGTGGCACCGGGTTGGTTGGGGGTTGGCCGCAGCGGACTCGGGAAGTCATCGATATCCCAGTGGCTCCGGTGGAGGTCACGGAGCACGTTTTCGTGACCCGGGTCTGCCCAGTATGTGAACGGCGCCGGACCCCCAAGACGGACTTGGGCGGTGGGGTAATCGGTCGGGGACGGTTGGGAGCCAACTTGGTCTCATTGATCGCTGGCCTGCGGGAAGAGGGCCGGTTGCCCCTTCGGACCATCCAATGGTATCTGGAGACCGTCCACCAGTTGCGCTTGAGCGTTGGGGGAATCACCCAGGTCCTCCACGGCGTGGCCCGGCAAGCCCAACCGGCGGTGGCCGAGGTGCTGGAACTAGTCCGGACCAGCCAGGTGGTGCACGCCGACGAGACCGGCTGGCGCCAGGAGGGGGCCAATGGCTATGTCTGGACCTTCTCCACTCCCACTGAGCGGTACTTCCTGCGCCGAGGCCGGAATAAGGAGGTGGTGGACGAGGCGCTGGGGGAGTCCTTCAGCGGGGTGTTGGTCAGCGATTTCTACGCTGCCTATAACCACTACCCTGGCCTGAAGCAGCGGTGTTGGGCTCATCTGCTCCGGGACATCCATGACCTGAAGGCCCTCTACCCAGCAGACGCCAAGCTGGCCGGATGGGCGGCGGCAGTGCATGACCTCTACGCCCAGGCCAAGCGGTTCTCCCATCCTCAGGCAAGGAAACGCCGTCAGGCCCAACTGGAGTTGGAGCGGAAATTGTTGGCCTGCTGCCGACCCTTCCTTGATGACCCAGGGGCAGTCCAGGCCAAGCTCTGCCGGCGCATCCAGCGCTTCATCAAGGAGTTGTTCGTATTCGTAGCCGAACCGGCCGTCCCCTCGGAGAACAACGCCGCCGAGAGGAGCCTTCGTCACCTGGTGACCAGCCGCAAGATCAGCGGCGGCACCCGCTCAACCCAGGGCACCAACACCAAGATGGCTCTCGCTTCCCTCTTCGGTACCTGGCGCGCCCGAGGATTGAATCCCCTCACCGCATGCCGCCAGTTGCTCACTTCCCCTCAACTCTGAACACTTACCAGACGGGAGGTTACGGGAGCGTCATGATGGTGGCAGACCGCCACGTGAGCCTGGAAATCGGACTTCCTTCGCCCACCCCCGCGGCTCCGAACATCGATCTGTACACCTCAACTCCATCTCCGACCGCGACAGCCGCTCCCACACGTAAGCCAACGGCCACACCCAAATCAACCAAGATACGACCACGTCGTTCCACTCCAACTCCTACGGCAACACCAGTTCCGACCCCGCTGCCAACGCCGTTGACGACGAACCCACGTGGAGAGAGCCTGGTCGCTTCCGACAGAGATGGGGATTTTGAGATATACATCGTCGACGCCGGTAGAACGATTTGGACGAGGTTGACCGACAACGATAAAAATGATGTCGATCCGGCTTGGTCCCACGATTGGGGGAAGGTCGTCTTCGCAACCGATCGTACAGGCAACTGGGAGATTTTCGTGATAGACCGAAATGGCAACGGTGACAACCCATTGACCAACAATCCTAGTGACGACAGGTCTCCAGCCTGGTCTCGCGATGGCAACGAGATCGTATTCGAGACCAACCGGAACGGGGAGTGGGAGACCTGGGTCATGTGCGCTGAAGGTTCGTTGAAGAGGCCTGTAGACACACCGCTCAGAATCCCGCGCTGCTCCTGATAGCCCGTACGTTGAGGGTTGAGGGAAACAGGCTGGCCCTTCTCAAGCCCAGAGGTTTTTGCTCTTCTGATTGCGGTGCTATCAACGTATAATCAATCAAAAGGCCAAGTGGGAGGTGTGGTCATGGCCAGCATCACCGTGCGCAACCTCGATGAAGATATTAAGCGCCGGCTCCGAATCCGGGCCGCCGAAAACGGCCGGTCCATGGAACAAGAGGCCCGGGAGATATTGCGAGCGGCCCTAGGCCAGGAGCAACCTCCAGTCCTGAAACTCGGAACTGCGATTCACGATCTGTTTGAACCATTCGGTGGAGTGGAGTTAGAACTCCCACCGAGGGAACCAATGCGCGAGCCCCTGAAGTTCGATTGAGCAAAGTTCGATGATCGTGCTAGACACCAATGTCGTCTCGGAACTAATGCGGCCATCTCCTCAGCCTACCGTAGTCCGGTGGCTAGATGACCAACCCCCTAGCACTTTGTTCGTCACTGCTGTCACCGAGGCTGAGGTCCGAACCGGCATAGCTGTTTTACCGCAGGGCACACAGCGCTCCGGTTTAACAGACGCGGCCGAGAGAGCTTTTGGAGTATTATTCGCCGGCCGCATCCTTCCGTTCGACAGCCTGGCTGCCCGTGCTTTCGCCGCTATCTCCGCCAGTAGACGCGCTGCCGGGCGCCCAATCAGCCATGCAGACTGCCAGATCGCCGCAATCGCCCGCTCCCGGGAAGCCCAGGTTGCGACCAGGGACGCACGGGGATTCCAGGGCTGTGGAATTGACGTCATCAACCCCTGGGCACTAGTACCGTGTCCGGCTATTTTTGACAAATATAAGAAAGTGTATAATATGAGCATTCTCTTATTGTGGGGTGTGTGGGGAATGCCGGCCAAGTTATATCGAGTGAGCTTGACTCAAGATGAGCGGGAACATCTGTCGGGTATTACCCGGCGCGGCAAATCCTCGGGACGCAAGGTGAAACGGGCCTTGATTTTGTGTAAAGCCGATGAAGGCCTTACCGACCAGCAGGTGGCGGAAGCTCTGCTGGTGGGCCCCTCCACGGTCAGCCGGGTGCGGCAGCGTTTCGTAGAAGGCGGGTTGAGGCGCGCCCTTGATGACCTGCCTCGGCCCGGGCAACGGCGCAAGCTTGATGGAAAGCAGGAAGCTCACCTGGTGGCCGTGGCCTGCAGCGCACCCCCGGAAGGGCACACCCGCTGGACGTTGCAATTGCTTGCCGACCAAGCGGTGGAACTCGAGTTGACCGGCTCCATCTCCCGAGAGACGGTCAGGCAGGTGTTAAAAAAAACGAACTCAAGCCCTGGCGGAAAAAGGAGTGGTGCATCCCCAAGGTAAGCGCCGAGTTCGTAGCCTGCATGGAGGACGTGCTGGACCTCTATCTGGACCTCTATGCGGAACCCTATGACCCCAAGCGGCCCGTAGTCTGTTTCGACGAGACCTCCAAGCAGTTGGTGGCCGAGAAGCGGGAGCCCATCCCGGCCAAGGCGGGACGGCGGGAGCGGTTTGATTACGAGTACCAGCGCAACGGAACCCAGAACTTGTTCATGATTTGTGAGCCACTGGCGGGCTGGAGGCACGTGGCCGTGACCGAGCGTCGCACCATGGAAGATTTCGCCCATCAGATGCGCTGGCTGGCGGATGCCGCTTACCCGGAAGCGGAGAAGGTCCGGGTGGTGCTGGATAACCTGAACACTCATAGACCCGCCTCCCTGTACCAGACCTTTGAGCCAAAGGAGGCCAGACGGGTGATCCAGCGGCTGGAGTTTCACTATACTCCCAAGCACGGAAGCTGGCTCAACATGGCGGAGATCGAGTTCAGCGTCTTCAGCAACCAATGTTTGAACCGCCGCATTGAAGATGAGGGATCGCTCAAACGGGAAATTGCAGCCTTGGAGACCGAACGAAATCAGGCTGGGGCAACCATCGACTGGAGATTCTCTACCACCGATGCCCGGAACAAGCTTCGGCGTATCTATCCATCGGTTTCACCCTGACGCGGTACTAGTTTAAGGAACACTCCGGGCAAGCGAGGCTTTTTCTAGGCTGGCGCCGATCGCGGTCCAAATTTGGTTCCATGCGATGCCAAAAGGCGGCGCGATGTTGACATGGGAAGCAAGGTGCTGTTACGCTTCGAACGTAGAAAATTGACGTAATCCGCGATGAAAGGGAGTAGTAAGGGTACACTGCCTTAGAGAGTCGGCGATTGGTGAAAGTCCGGCGGCAGCAAGGCCCCCAACTCGCCCCGGAGCGACCCGCTTGAACTAAGAGTAAAGCGTGGCGGTTGACCCCGTTAAACGTCTCCAAGCTGTTCCGAATGATAGACCACTCCATTCAGGGGTGAGCAGCGGCGCGTAGCCAGGCTCGCATCTATTCGGAAAAGAAGGGTGGTACCGCGGGATATCAAGCCCGTCCCTTCAGGGGATGGGTTTTTTCTTGTCTTATTTTCTTCGAATTCGTACTAAGGATATGAGATGGAGCTAACCGGCGCGGAAATCGTTTGTGAAAGCCTCCTGAAAGAGGGAGTGGACGTCATGTTCGGCCTTCCGGGAGGGGCTGTCTTGCCCCTTTACGGGGCCCTGGCCAAGTACCCCCAGCTTAAGCACATCCTCGTACGCCACGAGCAGGGCGCGGCCATGGCCGCCGACGGCTATGCCAGGGTAACCGGCAAGGTCGGCGTCTGCGCCGCTACCTCTGGGCCGGGCGCGACCAACCTGGTCACCGGCCTCGCCTCGGCGCAAATGGACTCGGTGCCGATAGTCGCCATTACCGGACAGGTCCCCCGCGCCGCCATTGGCAGAGACGCCTTTCAGGAGACCGACATCTCCGGCATAACGCTTCCCATCACCAAGCACAACTATCTGGTGATGGAGGTGGAAGACATCGCCCCCGCGATCAAGGAGGCCTTCCACATCGCCCGGACCGGCAGGCCCGGCGTCGTTCTGGTGGATATACCCAAGGACGTCCTATTAGGCGACAAGGCCGAATTCGTCTGGCCAGACGACGTAAACCTGGCTGGGTACAACCCTCCAGGGGACGGCGACCCTGAAGACGTGGCGAAAGCCGCCAAATTGATCAATGAAGCCAAACGCCCGATCATCTTCGCGGGCCACGGCGTGTTGATTTCCCATGCCTACGAGGAGTTGCGCGAATTGGCCGAGAAAGCCCAGATACCCGTGGTTCCCACACTCCTCGGGATTAGCTCGTTCCCAACCGACCACTATCTGAATCTAGGAATGTCAGGCATGCACGGCATGGCCTCCTCCAGCCTGGCGATAGACCAAGCGGACCTGCTCATCTCCCTCGGAATGCGCTTCGATGACCGGATCACCGGCCGGATCGCGGACTTCGCCCCCAACGCCAAGGTGGTCCACGTCGATGTTGACCCTTCCGAGGTGAGCAAGAACGTAAAGGCCACCGCGCCCGTAGTTGGCGACCTAAAGCGCGTTCTGGGTCAGCTTCTGCCGTTGGTCGAGCCCAACGTACACATGGACTGGCTGAAGCAAGTCGACTCCTTGCGGGCTGAGCACCCTTCTCTGCAGATCCGGGAGGCTGATGGGCTGCTACCCCAATACGTGCTAAATCAGCTCTCCGAAGCGACCAAGGGCGACGCGATCATCGTCACCGGAGTGGGTCAGCACCAGATGTGGGCGGCCCAGTACTGCGGTTTCCACGAACCCAACACCCTGATCACCTCCGGTGGCCTCGGCTCCATGGGTTTCGAGGTCCCGGCGGCCCTGGGCGCGAAAGTAGGGCGGCCGGACAAGACCGTCTGGTCCATCGCCGGGGACGGCGGCTTTCAAATGACCCTCTGCGACCTCTCGACGGCGGTGGAAAACAACATCAACGTCAAATTCGCCATCCTCAATAACGGCGTCCTGGGGATGGTCAAACAGTGGCAGGACCTCTTCTACGAGAAAGATTTCTTCGCCACGATCTACTCGGGGAACCCCGACTTCGTCAAGCTTGCCGAAGCCTACGGAATCCCCGGCCTGCGAGTCACAGAACAGGACCAGGTTTCCAACGCGATCCAACAGGCCATGGAAATTCCCGGTCCCGTGGTTATCGACTTCGTGGTAAAGGACGACGAAAACGTGTACCCAATGATCCCGGCTGGTGAGTCCGTCAATGAGATGATGGAACAGCCCGTAACCGAAGGATAACCCCAAATGAGCCTAAATGGAGAACACCATACCATCGTCGCCCTAGTCGAGGATAAACCCGGTGTCCTGGCCCGTATCGCCAGCCTGTTCCGCCGCAGAGGATTCAACATCGCTAGCCTCGCTGTTGGGAACAGCGAACAGCCAGGCCTTTCGAGGATGACCTTCGTCGTGAGCGGAGATGAGGACACCGTTGTCCAGATGACCAAGCAACTGGACAAGCTGATCGACGTTATCCGGGTCGCGGACCTCTCCGACCAGGAGACCGTCGCCAGGGAACTGTCGTTAATCAAGGTCAGGACCACCGCCGCAACCAGGGCCGAGATAATCCAAATGGCCCACCTCTTCCGCGCCAACGTGGTCGACGTGGGAGCCCAATCAATGGTGATTGAGGTCACTGGAGAGCAGGACAAAATCAACGCCCTGCACGACTTGCTGGCCCCATTCGGCATCATCGAAATGCAGCGTACCGGGCTGGTGGCCATGGTCCGCGGCCAGGAAAATGCCAGGGTCAGCGACACGGTGGGGATAGAGATTCGGGGCAACGGCGCAAGGGCTGGACTGCCAGGCTAAATGTATCCGGCAATTCATTCAAGACACCCACTCTAATCAAGAGCAAGTAGAGGAATACGCGAGAGCATTATGGTAGACGTTTATTACGACAAGGACGCGGACCTTTCAGTCATCTCCGAAAAAACAATCGGTATTGTGGGGTACGGTTCACAGGGGCACGCCCACGCCCTGAACCTCAAGGACAACGGCCAGAACGTGGTGGTTGGACTCTATCCAGAGAGCCGCAGCCGCATTACCGCCCAGGAGGCCGGGCTGGAGGTGGCCGACGTTCCCGAAGTGGCCGAGCGGGCGGACATTCTCATGATGGTCATTCCCGACCACATCCAGGGCGGTGTCTACAGGGACCAGATCGCGCCCAACCTGAAGCCCGGCAGCGCGTTCATGGTAGCCCACGGCTTTAGCATCCACTACCGTGAAATTGTACCGGCCGGAGACATGGACGTGATGATGGTCGCACCGAAAGCCCCGGGACACCGAATGCGAGAGCTGTTTGAACAGGGTGTGGGCGTACCCAGCCTTTTGGCTGTGCACCAGGACGCCACTGGCAACGCCAAGCAAATCGGCCTCGCCTATGCCAAGGGCATCGGGTCCACCGGAGCCGGTGTGCTGGAAACCACCATTAAAGACGAGACGGAGAGCGACCTTTTCGGCGAGCAGTCGATCCTGTGCGGAGGAGTCACGGCCTTGGTGAACGCGGCTTTCGAGACCCTCGTGGAGGCGGGATATCCCCAGGAAATCGCCTACTTCGAGTGTCTGCACGAGTTAAAAATGATCGTCGACCTGATGTACCAGGGCGGGCACAACTACATGCACTTCTCAGTTAGCGACACCGCCGAATACGGCTCTCTCAGCCGCCGCAGTCGGATTATCGACGAGCACGTCCGCGAGAATATGCGGACCGTGTTGAAAGAGATCCAGGACGGCACTTTTGCCAGGGAGTGGATCGCCGAAAACGACGAGGGCCGGCCCCGCTTCATCCCCATGCGTGAGGAGGCCCAAAACGCGCCCATTGAGAATATCGGTAAGGAACTCCGCTCCATGATGCCCTGGCTAGACCCGAGATAGACCGAAGGTACCAGCATGACCACCATGACAACCGACACCCCCGATGGAGAACGCTTGGCCCGGTTGGAAGCACGGGTCGAGAATGTTGAACGCGGGATACAGGACATCAGGGAGGACATCCGCGGTCTAAGAGAAGACAATCGAGACCTCAGAACCGAGATTCAGGTCCTCAGATCCTCGACGGACCGAAAGTTTCTCTGGGTACTCGGGACAGTCATCACGATGTGGATAACTTCGTTCGTTTTGTGGTTCACGACAATGTTGGCCCTGGTCAACCGAATCGGAGGATAGGAGAACCATCTTGAGAAATAAGGAGCGATTGAGTGTAGTTCACCATCGCACGCTGGTCTTGGCCGGGCTAGGTGCGGTGGACTACATGCCCCTGTGACACCTTTCTGGTAGACGAGATTTCTTCGGCTATTCGTTCGAAAATCACCTGACAGAATACCTGGCCCTCACGTAACCAAAACCGGGGGGCCGCCAGGAAGGAGTAAAAAGAAGGGTTATGGCTGACGACAAAGTGCTTTTCTTGGACACCACTCTCAGAGACGGAGAGCAGTCCGCCGGAATCGGGATGACCGGCGAAGAAAAAATGGAAATCGCCCGGCAACTCCAGAGAATGCGGGTCGATATCATTGAGGCGGGGTTCGCCGCCAGTTCCCCTGGCGACTTCGAGGCGGTGAGCAACATCGCCCGCGAAGTCAAGGGCCCTATTATCGCGTCCCTGGCCCGGGCCGTGCCTAACGACATCGACCAGGCATGGGAAGCCGTCAAACATTCCGACAGGCCCCGCATCCATGTGTTCCTATCATCGTCGGAAATCCACCAGATGCATCAACTCCGCAAGAATAGGGAAGAAGTGATGGAGATGGCGGTAACCATGGTGGAACGGGCCAAGGGGTACTGCCCAGACGTCGAGTTTTCACCCATGGACGCCACCCGCACCAACAGGGACTACCTGTTCCAGATGATGGAAGAGGTGATCCGCGCCGGCGCCACGACCATTAACATCGCCGACACCGTTGGGTACGCCATCCCGTCCGACTTCGCCGAGTTGCTAAGGGAGCTCCAGCTCAAGGTCCCCGGGATCGACGGGGTCACCCTTAGCGTCCATTGCCACAACGACCTGGGCCTCGCCGTATCCAACAGCCTGGCCGCCATTCAAGTCGGCGCGTTCCAGGTGGAAGGGTGCATCAACGGCATCGGCGAACGGGCGGGCAACGCTTCTCTTGAAGAGATCATCATGGCGGTGGACACACGTAGAGACCTCTTCAAGGTCGATACCGGTATCGACACCACCCAGATCTACCCCACCAGCCGGTTGGTGAGCCGCATCACCGGCATGAACGTCCAGGCAAACAAGGCGGTCGTGGGCGAGAACGCCTTCCGCCACGCTTCCGGAATCCACCAGGACGGCGTCCTAAAGGACCGGTCCACCTACGAAGTTATGCAGCCGGAACGGGTCGGAGTCCCCGGCAGCAGCCTGGTGTTGGGTAAGCTCAGCGGCAGGGCCGGGCTGCAGGCCAGGCTCGAGGCCCTCGGCTACGTCCTTTCCAGGGACGAGATCAGCAGCGTCTTTGAGTCCTTCAAAGACCTTGCCGACAAAAAGAGGGAGGTAACCGACCGTGACCTGGAGATCCTCATGGACGAGGAGAAGCGGGTCGCGACCGAGCCCATCAGCTACACCCTGGACCATGTCCAGTTTACCAGCGGCGACCACGATGTGCCCACAGCCACCGTCCGTCTGATCGGCCCGGACCAAAGCGTGGTAACCGATGCCTCGACCGGGAATGGCCCGGTAGACGCGGTCTGCAACGCCATCGACCGGGTGGTCGGCTGTAATTGCAGCCTGGTGGACTTCAACGTCCAGTCGGTGACGGAAGGTATCGACTCCATCGGCACCGTGACCATCCGCATCGAAAACGAAGGAAATGTTTACACGGGCCGCGGGGCATCCACCGATATCATCGTCGCCAGCGCCAAGGCGTACCTGAGCGCCGTCAACCGGATGCTGGCGTCAGACGAAGATGCCAGTGTACCGGCGGCGGGCAGCACGCCGGACTAAGTCCACCGGGTTAACTGAAACGCACAAGAGGGCGGCCATGTGGCCGCCCTCAACTATTTCCGAGCACCCCAGAGTCGGCCCAAGGCCAACATCCTACACCAGTTTCATCTGGAAACCCGTGTCGATTTTCCGTCCATTTCGGTCCAAATGCACCGCCGGGTACCCCAGCGAACGCAAGTGGGCCGCGAGCTCAGGGAAACCGTTTACCGTATAAACCTGCTTCGGCTGGACCTTTTCAACGTAGCCGACCAACTCGTTAAAGTCCGGATGGTCGCTGTACGGCAGAGAAACGTCGCCGCGGCGCCCCCAGCGATGTCCTCCTCCCAAAGCCCAGCCCGTCAGTTCCATGGTCCTGATACGCCGGTGACCCCTTATCGCCGCCGACGTCTTCTTCCCCGGAGGGCAAATCAACACCATCCCCTCCGGCCACTCTCCCGCAAACCTTCGGAATATCCCGGGGAATTCGACCCCGGCTTCCTGGTACACCATAGCCTTGTCGAATATGCTCTCCTCAACTTGCACATCGAAACCTTCGGCCAAGAGGTGACTCAGAATCTCCTGGGACTTGCCAAGAGTGTATCCGAGGACTACAGGCCTTTCCCCTTTACTCAACCAGTACCTCAGATCGAGGTACGCGATCCGAACGACCTCCTCCTGGTCCGGAAAGACATACCTGGGCTGACCGTAGGTCGCCTCAATCACCAGGATGTCGCATTCCGGGGCCTCCAGAGGTTCGTTGGTGGGGCTGGGGCGCACTTTGATGTCTCCGGTGTATAGGAGTCGTTCTCCGGTGGTTTTCGACTCCACGAGGGCCTGGGCCGACCCGAGGCAGTGTCCGGCAGGGTACAAAGTGAGGGTGTAATCAGGAGTTTCCAGGGGTTCGTGGTAATCCAAGGTCACGGGGTCCGACTTCTTGAGGTAGTCGGCTAGAAGCAGGTTTGTGTTCGGAGTGAGGACGGGCCGGCTATGCCGCGCCGTGTGGTCCGAGTGTGCATGGGATATAAGCCCCAGGTCCCTCTTGCGCAGGGAGTCCAACCAAAGGTCCAGTTCCGGAAGGTAGACCCCCCGGTCAAAGACTACCTCCAACGTCCGCACACCTCACAATCTTGTATGAGCCGGTCCACGCACCAGAGTATACACTTACAGGCCGTAAATAGGGGCCAGCGGCGACATTCACGTGTCGTCAGGAACGGCATCGTAGGTTATACTGTTTCAGGCGCTCAAACCCAAGGGCGCGCACTCAAAACCCAGTTAAGAAAGGTCGGTTTATGCCTGCAGAAGTTGGCGACGTCGCCCCAGATTTCAAGCTCCCATCGGTCAATGAAGGGGACATCACTCTGAGTCAATACAAGGGCGAGAAGAGTGTCGTTCTTTCCTTCCACGTGTTCGACTTCACCTCTGGTTGAACAACTCAAGCGACCCTCTTCCGGCAATACCACGGCCGGTTCGAGGAGCAAAATGCCCAGGTCTTGGGCATCAGTTGCGACACAGTTCCCGCACACCGCGCTTGGACTACGGCACTGGGCGGGCTACCCTACCCGGAGCTGTCCGACTTCCATCCCAAGGGAGTGGCCACTCAGGCTTTCGGGCTGTACAACGAGGAGCGGGGAGGCGGCAACCGCGCTGTCATCATCGTGGACAAAGAGGGAATAGTGAGGTTCAGGGAGACCTACGAGCCCGGAATTCTGCCCGATCCGGAAAGTATCCTGGCGGAACTAGCGAATATCAGCTAGCGTGGGCGGAGCTTTAATTCCCGATTTCCTGGATCAAGTAGCGGACCGTACCTCGGGGGACGTTGATTACAACTTCTTCCCCCAGATTTCGGTCTTGGATCGCCTGGCCAATGGGAGACACATTGGAGATCTTACCGGCCGCAATGTCGGCCTCCCTCACGTCCACCAGCGTATAGACCATTTTCTTGCCAGACGCCAAGTCCTTCAGGGTTATCTTGGCGCCCAATGCGACTCGCTGCCGGGGTTCCTTGGGGGCTGCGTCGATTAGCTGGGCCTTGGAGAGGCTGTCTTCCAGGTCCCGGATTTGGGACTCTATCATCCCCTGGCGTTCCTTGGCGGCATCGAGGGGGGCGTTTTCACGGAAATCCTTGTCGGCCATGGCCAAACGGATATCCTCGACCACGCTTACCCGCTCCTCTTTCAATGAATCCAACCGGCCCTGAAGCAGGTCGTAACCCTCCTTGCTGAGTCGCGCGGACTCCGGAAATGCCCCGTTTCCTCCCGGACGGTCACCCTTGCGCCCTGCGGTAGTCCGACGACTTCTGGGAACCCTCAGATGGGCCGCTAGACCGATCTTTACAAGGCCTTCTTCTTTCAAGTAGGCAAGGAAGAGCTTCACGGGGTTGAGGCGCTGCGCTGAGTCAGTCCCGCCCAGCCCTATGTGCTGGGCATAATCCGCAACTTCAGAAGGGGAAAGATCACCGACTTTCCTCTCGCGCCCACACCATGCGACGAATCGTCCTAGCTCTTGGTGTCCATCTTGGGCCTTCTTACGGCCCTTTTTGGCGGCTACGAATCGCGTAAGGGCTTCGGAGAGAGACGGGGCGGTTTCACCTTCCAAGTTTTTCCTCCTTCGACTGGCGGCCGGTGGGCCTTCGCAAGAGCTGGTTAGAGGAAGCGCCGGAGATGGCTTGCCGAATCGCCGGTTCGCCGTGCTTTACGTTTTCATCCATCGCCGGGTCCAAATACTGCTATATTTCACAATAATAGAAACGGCAACGAGCGCAATCGGCATCCTATTTGCATCGTTACGTCTGAACCGGTTTTATCGGACCCAGTAATGATATCAGCTTCACCGTAGGATAGCAATCCAACCGTTTGGGCGAGCGCATGTTTAATAGGAGTATACTAGCGGCCTATTTCAATCCGCTCACCTACCGATCACCCACCTAGCCAAGGGGAGGACGAACCATGAAGGCAGTGCAGATCAACGAGTACGGCGGCCCCGAAGCCTTGCGGTACCAGGAAGTTCCAGACCTCGCCCCGTCAGACGGTGAGGCTCTGGTGGATATCCAGGCCGCAGGCGTCAACTACACCGACGTATATAGCCGCGCCGGAATCAATCCGGGGCCACCCCTGCCCAGGACCATCGGCGTCGAAGGCGCGGGCACCGTCCGGGCCGTGGCCCCGGGCGTTTCAGACGTCGCCGTGGGTGACGTGGTCGCCTATTGCAGCATTGCCGGCTCCTACGCAGAGCAGGCCGTGGTCCCCGCGTCTCGGCTAATCAAGATGCCGTCCGGTCTCGATGCCCGGGCCGGGGCGGCCGTCATGCTCCAGGGAATGACGGCCCATTACCTTTGCTACTCGACCTACGCCGTGAAGCCGGGCGACCGAACTCTCATACACGCAGGCGCGGGCGGCGTGGGCTTGCTCCTCATTCAAATGGTCAAGTCTCTGGGCGGCTACGTCTTCTCCACGGTTTCCACCGACGCCAAAGCGGACCTGGCGCGCGAGGCGGGAGCAGACCAGGTCATCCTCTACACGCAACAGGACTTCGCGGAAGAGGTCAAGAAAGCCACCAACGGGGAAGGCGTACAGGTCGTCTACGACTCGGTGGGCAAAACAACCTTCGACCAAAGTCTGTCCTGTCTCGCTCCTCGAGGCTACCTGGTGTTGTACGGTCAGGCCAGTGGTGCGGTGCCGCCCATGGACCCGCGTGTTCTCGGCAACGGCTCCCTCTTCCTCACCCGCCCCGGACTCGGCGATTACACAGCCACCAGGGAGGAGTTGGAACAGCGGGCGGGTGACATTCTCGGTTGGGTCCAGTCCGGCCAACTCAACCTCAGGGTGGAGCACGTGTTCCCGTTGGCCGAAGCCTCCGAAGCCCACCGGCAATTGGAAGGCCGCGCAACCACAGGCAAAGTATTGCTCGTACCGTGACTTCAAGGGCTCGGCATATTGTTGACTGGCGAGATCGACTATCCTTATAATTAGAGTTACCCCATCCGGCGGAGGCGAAAATGGCTGACCAATTCAGCGTTGAAGAAGTCTACGACACTCTCAAGAGCGTTTACGACCCCGAAATCCCGGTGAACGTGGTGGACCTCGGCCTCATTTACGACGTGCAAGTCAACGATAGCGACGTTTACGTCCAGATGACGCTGACATTCCCCGGCTGCGGTATGGGGCCCTACATCGCCCAGCAGGCGGAGTGGGCAATCAACGACATCGAAGGCGTCGGCGAGGTGGAGATCGAGTTGGTATTCGATCCCCCCTGGTCTCCCGACCTGATAAGCGAAGAAGCCAAGGCCCAGCTAGGCCTCTAGCCCACCGGCAGCGACCCAGCCCGCCAATCCCCACCAACCTGCGGCCGCATCCGCGGTCCGGCGGGAGGATTATATGGCAACTCCTCAGGACAATGCCCGCCTGGAACAGATCAAGCGTAGCTGGCAACAGAAACGCGAGATCACCGACCGTCTCTCCAAGATCAAGACCAAGATCGGCGTTTACAGCGGTAAGGGCGGAGTCGGCAAGACCACGGTAGCAGTTAACCTGGCGGTCACCCTCGCCCAGGAAGGGAGTCGAGTTGGGCTGTTGGACGTGGACATTGATTGCCCAAACGTGACCAAGGTCCTGGGAATCGACGAGAAGCCTGACTACGTCGACGGGCAAATTCATCCCTCGGAAAAATGGGGCGTCCGCGTCGTCTCCATGGCATTCTTCCAGGAAAACGAGGAAGAGGCGATCATCTGGCGTGGCCCGATGATCCACAACGCCATCAACCAGTTCCTGCAGGTCACCGATTGGGGCGAACTGGACTACCTGGTGGTGGATCTGCCCCCCGGCACCTCTGACTCTCCCCTCACCGTGATGCAGACCCTGCCGATGGACGGTTTCGTGGTGGTCAGCACCCCCCAAGAGTTGGCCAACATGGACGCCAAACGGTGCATCAACATGATTAGGAAGCTGAACCTCGGTGTGCTAGGGGTCGTGGAGAACTACACGGGAGATGTGTTCGGTCAGGGCGGCGGCCAACAACTAGCCAGCGAGGTAAAAGCGCCGTTCTTGGGCACGCTCGCGCTGCGCACTTCTTACCGGGATACTTCGAAGCCCACGGTCCTGTCCGACCCAACGGTGAGCGAGGAGTTCTCTTTCGTCGCGCGCAACGTGCGAGACAGCCTTCGGGAGATGGGCAGAGAAGCCGACTAAGGCAAGGCGCTGGTCCCGGTATGACGCTCTATTAGTCACCGCTGGCGCTTTGGGCCACCTGACCTTCCTTCCCCGGCGATCCATTTCTTTGAGCCCCGCCGTTGGGGGCCTGCCCGCGCGGTCCGGAGGAGATCCCCATCAATAGTTCCACTTCCCGGTTCATCGCTTCCGGTGAGTAGTTGCTAGTCTCTCCCATCCTCCGGAACTTCTGGTAACGCCGCTTGAGCAGCTTCCCCTGGGAGAGCTTGGAAAGCTCGCCAAAATGCCTCAACAGGGAGACCTCGATGGCCCGGGCCGCTTCCTGCAAGTTCATGTGAGAGCCTCCGGAAGGCTCAGGCACGATCTCATCCACGATGCCCAGCTCTACACAGTCCTGCGCAGTCAACATCAAGGCTTCCGCCGCTTCCCGGTCTAGCATGTGATCGGGATAGGGGCCTCCCAGGTTGTGGTTCAGAGAAATTGGCGAATAGATCGCGTATTGTTGCATCAATACGTGGTCTGACAATCCCAGGGCAAGGGCTCCCTCGCTTCCGGCTTCACCGATAATTACGCTGACAATCGGCGTGGGCGCTTCCGCCATGAGGGAGAGAGTTTTGGCAATCGCGCCCCCGATACCCTGCTCCTCGGCCTCCAGGCCAGGGTCTGCCCCCTGGGTATCCACCAGGGTGATCAACGGAAGCTTGAACCGGCTCGATAGGTTTATTATCCTCTGGGCTTTGCGCAGACCGTCCGGATAAACGTGGTAGCGCTCGCCTACGCCGTGAGGGTGGCGCTGTTGGCCGATAATCGCCACGGGCTCTCCGCATAAAAAGCCTAGGCCTCCAACTACGGACCGGTCATCGCTGTTCAACCGGTCGCCGTGCAGCTCGATGAACGGGTCCAGCAGAGTCCGCATGTAGCTCAACGCCAACGGACGCGACTCATCGTGAGCGATGGCAACTGCCCGCCAAGCATCCGAGTCCCCTCGTTCATCGTCCGAGGGTGTCTCGTGGTCCGAGCGGTATGCCTCCCTTTGGATATCCTTTCCCTGCTTTTGTAACGTCAGAGCCTGCAACAGTGTGGACACACGAGCTGTCAACGCCTCCCTGTCCACCACATTATCTAGCAGACCGTGGCCCAGGTGGGCCTCCGCCGTATGGGCATCGAGGGGTAGGGGACGATTGGACGCTTCCCGCATCGTTCGCAAGGGAGAAAGGCCGATGAGGGAACCAGGCTCGGCGAGGATCACATCGGCCAGGTTGGCGAAGCTGGCGTAGGCCTGCCCTGTAGACGGGTTGGCCAGCACGACGATGAACGGCACGCTCTTTTCCAAGAGCCGGTTGGCCGCCGCCACCGTCTTGGCCATTTGCATCAGAGACAGGACGCCTTCTTGTACCCTGGTGCCCCCGCCGGTGACCAACGCTACTAGGGGAACTTCCCGCCTGGCCGCCGTTTCCAGGGCGGTGGCGACCTTCTCGCCTACCACGCTGCCCATGCTGCCGCCCATGAAACCGAAGTCCAGGACCACCAGGACTATCTCGGTGCCTTCAATCTTGCAACGCCCGGTGACGGCCGCTTCGGTGAGTCCGGTCCGGTTCTGGTCCTGAGTCAAAAGCTTATGGTAAGTCCCCCTACGGGAGAACGAGAGGGGGGCCACCGAACTCAGATACTTATGAGATTCTTTGAATGACCCCTTGTCTACCAGCAGTTCCACCCGCTCGCGGGCCGACAGCGTGTAGTGGAAGCGGCAATAGGGGCAAACGCGGTAAGTGAGATAAGCCTGAGACTCGCTTATCGGTTCTTCGCACAGCAAGCATCTGTCGTGGACGGGTGACAGGTACGAATGGCTCTGGTCACCACTACGCCCGAACAGATGGACAAGGAAGTTCGCCAGGTTTCTCAAAAGCGAATCTCCGCGTTTGGAGGACGATGGGCATCCCCGGGTTCGTCACTGACGCACGCGCTTATGTAGCATCCATCATACTACTCGTAGTCTCAAAGATAAACTTGGCGGGTAGCTGTTCAGAGATGATGACGCGGATTGGCTAAATCCCACGTCGGTCACCTCTATGATAATCCTCTTAATAAGACGTATCGCCGCAACCCGTCATTCCCGCGAAGGGAGACCTTTGAATAATCCCCTCTCCCTCCGGGAGAGGGTTAGAGTGAGGGCGTCCTCCGTATCTGGGCACACTCTGGATTCTCGCTTTCGCGGGAGTCGCGGAAGGTTACGCAAAGGTCTCCGAAGGCGGGAATCCAGAAATGCCGATGATATGGACAGTTGCTGGTTGCAAGGGTTACTGGATTCCGGGTCAAGCCCGGAATGACGGGCTGGGAATAGGAAGGACACATCAAGTCTGAACAGTTACCTTGGCGGAGTCCCTTTTGTCCTGTAAACTCAGCCCAGGTCTTCCTTGGCGTGGAGGTGTAAGCAATGGCGATTTCCAACGATACCCTCAGGAAAATGATCGTCGATTTCGGCGGATTTGAACTGTCCGACGCGGAGTTGGACCTGGTCAGACCGGAGCTGGAAAGCTACCTGACCGAGGTCGAAAACCTGCGTGACTTGGACCTGTCAGCAGTTATGTCATCTCGTCTTCTCAGGGCGGCGGAAGGAGGCGAAGCCAATGCCTAGCTCCGATCTGCTCAAATTGACCATCTCCGAGATAGCTCCCATGATTCAAGCGCGGGAAGTGTCTCCCGTGGAGCTGACCGAAGCCGCACTGGCCGAAGCGGAGCTCCGTCAACCCGCGCTGAACTCCTTCATCACGATCCTGCGCGACCAGGCCATGGCCGAAGCCGAGGCACAGGAAGCCGCCCTATCCCGGGGCGAGTACTTGGGTCCCCTGCAAGGTATCCCCATCGGTATCAAGGACAACATCGCAACCGGCGGGATCACAACCACCGTCGGCAGCAAGGTATTGAGAGACCACGTCCCCGCCGAAGACGCGGAAGTGGTACGCCGCTGCCGGGAAGCGGGGGCAATCATCCTGGGCAAGGAGAACCTGGAAGAGTTCGCCGCCGGAGCGACTTCCAACAATCCCCACTACGGCGCGGTGCACAACCCCTGGGCCCTGGACCACATCCCTGGAGGTTCCAGCGGAGGTGGTGGAGCCAATGTGGCCGCCGGTGTAACATTCGCGTCCCTGCGAACGGACCTCGGCGGATCTGTGCGGCTTCCCGGCGCATTCTGCGGCGTCGTGGGCTTGAAACAGACCTTTGGCCGCGTCAGCCAACGGGGTCTTATGGTCACCAGCTTCAATGGCGACCACATCGGGCCGCTGACCAGATCGGTCCGTGACAGCGCCTTGGTCTTACAGGCCATCGCCGGGTACGACCCCCTGGACCCCAGCACCGTTCCAGTGCCGGTTGAAGACTATTCCCTGGTCCTGGAGAGGGGCGCCCGCGGCCTGACTATGGGAATCCCTTCCAATTACTACTTCGACCTTCCGGACCCGGAAGTGGAAGCCGCCGTCCGCAGAGCTATTGCGGCCCTGGAAGAGCTTGGGATCGCCACCCGTGAAGTCAGTGTCCCCAGCATGCAATATGCCGGCGCTCTGCGCTTCTCCAGCATGTCCGACAGTGTTGTTCCCCACGAACCGTTGATCGCGTCAAATCGCGACGACTACAGTCCCGACACCCTTTACCGCGCCTTGGCCGGACAGTTCGTATTGGGACGCGACTACTCTAAAGCGCTGAAAGTGCAGAGGATTATTAAAGGGGAGCACGCCCGGGTCCTACAGGACGTCGATTTCCTCGTTACTCCGACTACACCCCTGCCCGCCCCGCGAATCGACGCCGACACCATCACCGTGGACGGAGAGGAGCAAAAAGTGCGGGGGCCTGGTTCAGGTCTGATCTCCCGCAATACCAGCCCAATGAACTCCACCGGGTTCCCGGCCATCTCTGTGCCATGTGGTTTTAGCGAAGCCGGACTTCCCATAGGCCTCCAATTCATCGGACGCCCTTGGGAAGAGGGGGCGCTGTTCCGAATTGCCCAAGCGTATGAAGACGTATCCCCAAGCAGAGGCCAATCACCCCGGCTTGATTCCTAATAACCTCGATCATTTCCCTAGTCTCCCAGGAGGTAACTCGCCGTGCCCTTGCCGCCGGACCGCGTAGACTACAGTCCGATCATAGACCGGCCCATAATCAAATGGCCAAACGACGCCAGAGTGGCCCTCTGGATCGCGCCCAACGTCGAGCACTACGAGTACATGCCGGACAATGACGGGGTACGCAATCCCTGGCCCCGCACTCCCTATCCCGACGTCCAGGCATACGCATATCGCGACTACGGGAACCGCATGGGGTTCTGGCGCATGTTGGAACCCCTGGATAAGCACAACATCCGCTGCTGCGTGTCCCTCAATATGGCCGTATTGGAGCATTTCCCCGAGATTGCCGAGGCAATGGTCGAAAGAGATTGGGACTTCATGAGCCACGGTATCTACAACACCCGCTATATGTACACATTCACCGAAGACCAGGAGCGGGAGTTCTACCGGGACACCATCGAGACTCTGAAGCTCCACACGGGCAAGCAGCTTAAAGGCATGTTGGGCCCAGCCATTTCCGGCAGCGTCAGCACTCCCGACCTCATGGCGGAGTCCGGGCTGATCTATCACACCGACTGGATGCACGACGATCAGCCGGTCCCCATCAAGGTCAACACCGGCAAGCTAATCTCCGTCCCCTACTCCATCGAGCTAAACGACTCATCGGTGCTGCGGGACAACCACTACGAGGGCGACTACTTCGCCCGCATCTGCAAGGACCAATTCGACCAGCTATACAAAGAAGGAGCGGAGAGCGGAAGGGTCATGTGCATCGCCCTGCATCCGTTTCTGATGGGCCAGCCGCACAGGGTCAAATACCTCGAAGAAGTACTGGCCTACATGATGTCCCACGATGGAGTTTGGCAGACCACCGCCGACGAAATTGCCGACTACTACATCGAGCACTACTACGACGAGGCAGTGGCGCACGCTCAGGAAATCAACAGGTAAGAGGGGATAGGTATGCCCGCACAGCGCCGCTTCGGCATGGACCATGAGCACCACGAGTGGTCCCCATTGAACGCCCGGGGCCGCCTACAGTGGCCAGATGACGCTCGCATAGCAATTTGCGTCATTATCAACCTGGAACACATGGAGTGGCAGGCTCCCGAAGGAACCTTCCAGTCAAGCGGGCTGGCCGGCGGTTCAGCGGCTCGCCCTTTCCCGGACTATGCACGAATCTCCCACCGGGAATACGGGCATCGGGTCGGGATATTCCGGGTCATGGACGTCCTCGAAAAACACGGCATCCCCGCCACGGTCGCCATGGATGGCCTGACCGCGGAAAACTACCCCTACCTCGTCCGCCACCTTTCCGGCCGGGGGTGTGAATTCATCGGCCACGGCATGTCCGTTAGCCGCATGATAACCAGCCGGATGACCTCGGAGGAAGAGCAAGGCTACATACAGGAGTCCTTGTCCACTCTGAACGCCTCCACCGGGGCGGAGGCCAAAGGTTGGCTGGGGCCCGAATACGGGGAGTCCTCGCGCACGCCCCAGCTCCTGGCCCAGGCCGGCATTAGTTACGTCTGCGATTGGGTAAACGACGAGCAACCATACCCGATGACGACCTGGGAGGGGGAGCTATATGCCCTGCCCATAATGTGGGAGCTGGACGATGTTAGCGCCCTGGCGGACCGCAAGGTTGCGATCGACAGATACCAAAGCATGTTGACCGAGGCATTCGACGCCCTCTACGACGACGGGGCGGTCAACGCCAGGGTGTTGACCTTGCACCTCCATCCCTGGCTGATAGGCCAACCCTTCCGCATTGGGTACCTGGACGCGGCGTTGGAGCACATGGTCCGGCGTCAAGGCGTGTGGGCCGCCAACGGGTCCGATATTGTGCAGTGGTACCGCCAACACCGTCCCACCGCCTGAACTCGCCGCATACGCCACCGGAGCGAAAGGAATGACCCAAGAGCTGGACCTCCAGCCCGTCGATCAGATCGAGATAACCACGCTTTATGAGAACTTGGTTGACTCGACCTCACCCGGAGCCGGGCCGGTCGAAAGGCTGCGTGGGGAATCGGGCGGCGCAATCGTATCCGATCTGCTGGCCGAAGAGCGGCGCATCCCATTCGTTGGCGGTCACGGTCTGTCCATGCAGGTCCGGATCACCCGCGGCGGCCTTAGCAGGACGTTGCTGTTCGACGCGGGCGGCTCCCCGGAAGGTCTCGTCCACAACCTCGACTGCCTTGAGATAAACCCCCGGGATTGGAACTGCATCGTCCTCTCTCACGGACATTGGGACCATACCCTGGGACTGGTCGGCCTCCAACACAGGCTGGGCAGGTTGGACTTCCCCTTGACCCTGCATCCCGACGCCTACCTCAAACGCGTCACCGTCCAGCCAAACGGAGAGACCCGGCGGCTGACCCCCCTTTCCCGCCAAGGACTTTGGGATGCTGGCGTCGGACTGATCGAGAGCGAGAGCCCGTCTTTTGTCGTTGAGGGTATGGCCCTGGTCACCGGCCAGGTCGACCGGACCAACAACTTTGAGACTGGTTGGCCCGCCCACCATGCCGAACGAAACGGGGTCTTGGAACCCGACCCACTGGTCTGCGACGACCAAGGACTTGTGATGAATCTCAGGGGAAAGGGTCTGGTCGTTCTGTCCGGCTGCGGCCACGCCGGAATCGTGAATACGGTAACCCATGCGCAGGCGATTACCGGGGTGGACCAAGTGCACGGAATCATCGGAGGATTCCACCTGGGGCCAACCTTCTTCCACGACCGTATCGACCCTGTGGTTGACGCCCTGGTGGCCTTGGAGCCCGCGCTAATCTCACCGGCACACTGCGCCGGCCATCTGGCAGCCACCAAAGTTTTCCAGGCCAGGCCTGACGCCTTCGTCCAAAACATGGTAGGCACCCGGGTTACGCTAACAGCCGACTGACTCCACTGGACCTCTGAACTGCGCTCTCCGGCCCGCATGAAGACTCAGGGAAATCGCGGACCTGACCTGAATCGAGGAGACGTGAGATGGACCATAGCGAAGTGGTCCGGCGCGCCAACGACGCCGGAGTGCGGCTTGTGTTCTTCACCTACCTCGACAACGGCGGGGTGATCCGGGGAAAGAGTACCCACGTTTCCAGCCTGGAAGGAAGATTCGACGTTGACCGGGGCGATGGGCGCAAGTTTGGCGTCTTCCTACCTGGCGGTCCCGCGAGGCGAATGGGACCTATTCTCCAAACATGATGCTGGTTTTGAGCTCAAGAACCACTTCTACAAGTACTAAAACAGTCTGGTCCCGGCAGGGACTTGGCGCCTCTTCGGTTACCTTGACACCGGTCTATGCCTGTCTTATGCTGGCGCAAATTTCCCGCCAACCCGCCGCATTAGCATGGGCGGCGGGAGGGATTCCCGGATTCCGAAACACAGGTTAGAAGGTGACCAGGTGAGCAACGCAGACCGACTCATGGAAGGCGCGCTCGACATCCACGTCCACTGCGCGCCCGACCCCAGAGTGGAACGCCGCGGCAGCGCCATCGACGTGGCCGAACAGGCGCGTGATATGGGTATGCGCGGAATGGTGCTAAAGAGCCACGAATACCCCACCCACCCAGTTGCCTACACCGCGTCTCAGGCCGTTCCCGGAATCACCTTGATCGGCGGAGTTGCCTTGGATGTGGAGGTGGGCGGCCTCAACCCCACGGCAGTCGAAGCAACCGCTAGGATGGGTGGCAGGGTGGTCTGGATGCCCACCTTCTCCGCCCGCGCCGACCGGCAACACAAGGGGCTCAACGGCGGCATCTCCCTTCTGGACGATAACGGCAACCTGGTGCCCGAGGTGTACCCGATCCTTGAATCCATCAAGGCCCATGACATGGTGCTGGCCACGGGGCACATCTCGACGGCGGAGAGCATGGCCCTGGTGGAGGAAGCCCGAAACATGGCCATCCAACGCGTTGTGGTAACCCACGGCACCACCATGTCCTTCTGGACCGGGATGACCATTGAAGACATGAAGACCCTGGCGTCCATGGGCGCCTACATCGAGCATTGCCTTCACGTCATGATGCCCCTTACCTACAGGTTGACCCCCTCGGAAATGGTGGACACCATAACGGCCATCGGAATGGAGAATTGCATCATCAGCACCGATTTCGGCCAGGACTTCCACCCCATGCCCGCCGAGGGACTGCGCATGGGCATCGCCACCCTTTTGCAGGCGGGGCTGGAAGAGGTTGAGGTCGGCATGCTGGTGAAGGACAACCCAACCCGTCTGATGGGATTGTAACTCGCGCTTCGGTTTAAGGGTCCGAGGAAATATCGACCCATATCACTTCTCCCACATCCCCGGCATCCCCCTCTGGTGGGGCCTTGGCCCACTCCGAAACACGGTATCCCACGACCCACGCAATGCCGCGTTCAGTCACCAACAAGGGGATGCGTCCTCGCCAGACCCGCGGCGTCTTGGCATCGGTGTAGAAGTCCTGCAGTTTCTTGTCCCCTTCCATCCCCAGAGGTTGGAACCGGTCTCCGGCACGCCACGTCCGGACCGACAGCCTGGTCCCAATCGCCACGCTGGAAAACTTCTCCTTCCACACAAATCGAGGAGCCGCCGCATCCTGCACATGGCCGCTGGGGACAGCTCCAGTGTCGGATTCGCGTAGTGGAAGACCGGCCGTCGACGCCTCTAGCCTGAACCTGACCGTCCAGCCACCTATGAAATATTCCTTCTCTTCTCCGGGACTGCTTGGGACTTGCAGTACATGCTCTCCCTCCAACGCCGGTAACGGACAAAGGGAATCGTCGCCCCTACCGAGCCGGAGATAGGCGTAGTCCCGTATGAGCGCCAGTCCCTGGGGCAATTGGACCGTCGCACCGGTAGCGCCCCCGTCTATAATCCCCAGCATATCCGTGACGTGGCTCTCCCGCAGCCTCCGGGTGTCCCCCACTATCGCCGAGTAAGCCCTTCGCAACGCAGCCGACCGCAGCGCGGGATGCAGCGCTTCCAGTCCTGTCAGAGCCAGGCTCACCACGCCATTGGCCTCATCGGCGAGTGACGGCCACAAGCGGTCCAACTCGGTTTCAACGAAGTCGGTCTCAACGGCGGCGGTACGTGACAGCCGGAGCAGCGACTCCCTCACCCTGGGGTTGTATTCAGCCGCCAAATGGGGCAGCAACTCACGCCTCACACGGTTGCGCGTGAACCGGGGCAGCAGGTTTCCGCTATCCATCCGGTATGCCTGGCCAAGCTGGTGGCAGTAATCGGCCGTTTCGGCCTTGGTCGCATCCAGGAGAGGACGGAAGATGTTTACGTCCCGGACATCCCTCGGCCAAGGCCACGAGGCGACTTCGCTCATGCCGCGCAGCCCGTGGAGGCCAGAACCGCGAAGCACATGCAGCAATACGGTCTCCGCCTGGTCGTCCGAAGTGTGGCCCAACGCCACCAGCGCTGCGCCAACTCCGCGGGCGGTGGAAGCAAGAAAGGTGTACCGCATTTCCCTGGCAAGTTGCTCGAACGAGGTGATCTTGCGTCCAGCTTGGTACTCGGTCGGGTCTTGCTTCTCGACGGTGCAGGGAAGTCCCAACTCCCCCGCCAAGGCCGCGACGAAGCGTGCATCCTCAACGGCTTCCTCGCCTCGGAAGTCATGGTCAAGGTGGGCGACGTGGAGGTGAAGCTCAAAGGGACTGGAGAGGCGGCCCAGGCTACGAAGAAGAGCGACGGAATCAGGGCCCCCAGAGACAGCAACCACCAGCGTGTTGCCAACGACGGAATCTCCAGCGCGCCGAAGCGCAGCCGCGACGAGCCGGTCCACATCCGAGAGGGCGGACATATATCGCCCTTACCGGTTCTCCGGCGAAAGGTGGCAGATGGAGTTGTAGGACAACAGCCGCCGCCCCCTTTCGTTGCTATCGACGGTGCAGATGGACGCCAGGTTTAGCGCCAAATTGTGGAAGTTGGCCCAAGGCATGCCCAGTATCTTGGTGATGATGGTCCGGATGGTGAAATTGTGGGACACGACGACCAGGGTTTCGCCGCCGCTGTGGGCCCGCTCCATCTCAAGGAACGCCTCCCACGCCCGGTCCTGCAGCTGGGCGAGAGACTCGCCACCCGGCATTACTATCGGGCCTGGGTTGTCTCGCCACTCGGTATAGAAGTCGGGCCACCGCGCCCGCATCTCAGACCCGGTCAATCCCTCCATTTCCCCCAAATCCAACTCCTTCAAGCCGGGCATGGGCGTAATCGGTAAAGAGGACAAATGGGAGACTTCCGTCGCAAGTTGCATCGTCCGGGCCAGCGGACTGGAATAGAGGGCTGTGGGGCCGTCCACCACCGCCGCCGGCGCTGTCTCCCTGGCCTGGGACAGACCTCTGTCGTTCATTGGCACGTCGAATTGTCCCAGGAACTTTCCCAGCTTGTTCCACTCGGTCTCACCGTGGCGCACCAGGAGGACTTTCACTGTTGGGCCTCGTCCTGGTCGGTGCGCACCCGCCGGACCTCGACGCTGTCAATTCTCACTCCGCTCATCGCCATGACGGTGAGCCTGAGTGAATCGTATTCGACTACGTCTCCCCTATCAGGTATGCGCCCTAAATTGTCGAGGACGAACCCAGCCACTGTCTGATAGTCTCCCTCCGGCAGACCCAGGTCCAACTCGTCGTTGATTTCGGCGATCCCCACGCTGGCGTCAAGCCGGAATGTGTGCTCGTCAAGGGGCGTGTAAGCCTCTTCAGGAGCGGCCCCTTCTTCCCCCACCTGGCCGACTATGATCTCCAATAGCTGTTTTGACGTAGCCAGTCCCGCGATTCCGCCAAATTCGTCCACCGTCAGGACCAGGCCATGCCCCGTCGTTTGCATTTCGCTGAATGTGTCCCCCACCGCTTTGGTTTCCGGTACGAAATATGCCGGACGCATCAAGCCCGCCAGACTGTCCTGCGGTAGGAGCTTCCCTGGTCCCAGGGCCTGCAATACGTCCTTGCTCGATAGCAGGCCAACCACGTTCTCAGTTGAGCCCTCATATACTGGGAACCGAGTATGACTGTACTGCGCATATAGGGAAAGAAAGTTCTCCAAGGTCACGTTCCGCTCCAGCCAGACGATTTCAGGCCTCGGGGTCATGATATCCCTCATCTGACGGTCACCGAACCTGAACACCTTTTCCAGCAGGGCAGCCTCGCCCGGCTCCACTACACCGGACTGTGCTCCCACCGCAATCAGGGTACGTATCTCCTCTTCCCCGATCTGCGGGGGAGCGCCGGTGATACCGAGCACCCTATTCAGAAGCGAACTCAAGGCCTGGAGCAAGCGGGTCCCCGGCGTGAGAACAACATCCACGAGGGTCAGCGGACGGGATACAGCGAAGGCGACCGTTTCTGAGCGTCGCCATGCAATGGTCTTCGGCAGAGTCTCGCCGAAGATGAGCAGGACCAAGGTTACTCCCAAGGTGGAGATCATCACAGCCTCGGTGTTGTTCCCCATTATTCTGACAATGAGGGAGGTGCCGAGGACGGCAACTGCGGTATTCACCAGGTTGTTGCTTAAGAGCACGGTAGCCAGGAATTTCTCCGGCCTCTGGATCAAACGGGCCACCCGGCTTGCTCCCGGCTGGCCGGTGCTGACCAGATAGGTGAGCCTGGCCCTGGAAAGGGCAATCAAGGCGGTCTCCGAACCGGAGAAGAAGCCCGAAAGCACCAGGCAAAGAGAGAGTAGGGCTAACCTCCATAAGTCCGAGGAATCCATGTCCTGAGAGCACCTCCGCAAGCCGACCCGGTGTGGTCCATCGCGATGGCCTGTATGCCGATGATAGCATCGGCCACAAAGGAGTGTAAAGTTGACTGGCCGAGCCCTTCAACCTATCATTCCCAGGGTTGAATCGAGGTGGAATTGGCATGAAGATCCTGGGAATAGAGACATCTTGCGACGAAACCGCTGTGGGCGTCGTCGAAGACGGCAGCCTCATGCTGACAAATATCATCGCATCCCAGGTCGACCTGCATTCTGTCTACGGGGGGGTCGTTCCGGAACTCGCCTCCCGCCAGCATGTCCGCGACATGGTCCCCGTCGTCGAGAAGGCCGTGGCGGATGGCGGCTTGACCCTCGAGGACATCGACGCCATCGCCGTAACCTACGGCCCCGGACTGGGCGGCGCGTTGATCACCGGGCTAAACACCGCCAAGGCCTTGTCTTTCACCCTGAATAAACCCCTGATCGGCGTCAACCATCTCGAAGGCCACATCTACGCCTCCTGGCTCACCCCCCACGTCCCAGACCGGGACCCGGGCTTTCCCCTGGCCTGCCTCATAGCTTCCGGAGGCCATACTGACCTCGTGTTGATGGAGGGTCACGGAAGCTACAAGCTATTGGGACGCACCAGAGACGACGCCGCCGGCGAGGCCTTCGACAAGGCGGCGCGTATCCTGGGACTGGGTTTTCCCGGCGGCCCGGAGATTCAGCGAGTATCGGAGGGCGCCGCCGGCCAGGAGCGGCTGCCACGCGCCTGGATGAGAGGCACGCTTGACTTCAGTTTCAGCGGGGTCAAGACCGCGCTGTTGCACATGGCTCAGGCTAGAGGTGTCTATCCTGAAGTCCTCGAGGGAATGGAAGAGCCCGAACTAAACCGGCTGGTCCGGGAGATGGCCGCCGCGTTTCAGGAGTCTCTGGTCGATGTGATGAGCGCGAAGCTGTTTGAGGCGGCGGAAAAATACGGAGCAAAGGGGCTCGTGCTTGGCGGGGGAGTCGCCGCCAATGCCCGGCTGCGCCAGCAAATCACCGAACTCTCACCACTGCCCGTAATCATCCCTCCGCCGATCTTGTGCACCGACAACGGCGCGATGATCGCCGCCTGCGCGTATTTCCAGTATCAGCGGGGAGACCAGTTCGGGCTGGAACTGGACATCGACCCCAGCCTGTCCCTGGGCTAGATCCGGGGAACCCGGGCGCTGAAGACCGCGTTTACCATCTGGTAGACCTGATCTTTTGCGGTCTTGGTCCGGCAAGGGAACGAGAACGCCCAGGTGCTCCCTTGGAAGGATATTGCGCCGCTCTCGCTGGTAAAGTAGTGCTTCCAGACCAACCATCCCCCTGCTATCACCGCCAATAACACCGCGACAGCTCCCAGATCCATGCGGATAATCGGGAGGGATGGTCCCTGGAACCGGCCGGTCAACTGGTAGGCCACGACCAGGTAAACGATCAGCCCGCAAAGCACCACCAAAAGCCCTAGTAACAGCGACCCCACACCTTTGGACTCGGAGCGGACCGCCACGGCATGAAGGGATTCCAAAGGCGCCACATAGGTCTCGTCCCGCCCGTCTTCAATGGAGAACGCCATAATGCGTTGGTTGGTCGCGACCAGAATATTGCCGTTGACTGGGGGTTCGTCGGTCAGGCCGATGGAGGAGGAAAAGAGGTGGGTCACCCGTTCCTCTGGCAGCAAATCCACATTACGGATGCGGGTGAGATAGCTATCGCGCTGAGGGGCCCCGTTCAACATCATCTTCCCGCGGATATACTACCACACTCCTGTCGAGGGTCATGCTGTAGGCATCAACTGGTTGGACGGCGATGGAGCCGGTTTCCAGCATTAAGAGACCCCAAATCATTGGGCACAAGTTTGACACGTAAACCCTGCCTGTGGTAGCGTTTCACCTGCCAAAGGCTGAGATGGAGACGAGTAGGTAGGGGTAGGCGCTAAGCGAACCCGGTCTGGTGAAAGCGGGTGCGCCGAGCTTAACCGAAAATCACTCCGGAGCCGCCAGCCGAACCCCTGGTCCAACCAGGGAGCGTAAGCCGAGCCGGGCTCGTCGCCCGTTATCAAACACGGGGCATGTTAGTGTCCTTATTGAGAGGCCCCCTTCATACGCGGGGCAATTAGGGTGGTACCGCGGGATCTTTTGAGTCTCGTCCCTACGTAGGGCGGGGCTTTTTTATTTGCCTGAATTCCGGCCCCACTAGACCCAGAATGGCCCTATCCCGGCAAGGCAAAGACAATCGGGAGCACCCCGGAGGTTACCGTGAAACTGAAAGGCGCTGATATCATTTGCGAAACTCTGCTCCGTGAGGGAGTAGACGTGGTGTTCGGTTATCCTGGAGGGGCGATTCTCCCGTTCTATGACGCCCTCTGGGGTTATCCGCAGCTACGGCATATCCTGGTCCGCCACGAGCAGGCCGCGGCCCACGCCGCCGACGGCTACGCCCGGGTTACCGGCAAGGTAGGCGTTTGCATCGCCACCTCCGGGCCAGGGGCCACCAACCTGGTAACGGGTATCATGGGGGCCAAGGCGGACTCCGTGCCCATGGTGGCGATCACCGGACAGGTGGCCCGTACCGCCCTCGGCTCGGAAGCTTTCCAAGAATGCGACACCTGCTCCATTACCGCTCCCTGCACGAAGAAGACCTACATGGTCATGTCGGCCCGCGACCTTGCACCCACCATCCAGGAGGCGTTCCAGGTTGCTCTTGAGGGGCGTCCCGGCCCGGTATTGATCGATATCCCCCGCGACGTCCAGTTGGAGGAAGCCGATCTGGAATTCTCCGACATGCAACGCTCCAACTCCCTGCCCCTGTCCAGGGAGACCCTTCAGCATGTGTCCGAAGCCGCCAGACTTATCAACGACGCCGAACGGCCGGTCATCATCGGGGGCCACGGAATCCTCGCGTCGGGCGCTCACGAGGAGTTGCGCCAACTCGCGGAGGCCACCGGCATCCCCGTTATCACCACCCTGTTGGGATTGAGCGGGTTCCCTGGCAACCATCCCCTCAGCCTGGGAATGCTGGGGATGCACGGGATGTATTGGTCCAATATGGCCGTTGACCAGGCAGACCTGATCGTGGGTCTTGGAATGCGCTTCGACGACCGCGTTACCGGCAAAGCATCGACCTTCGCGCCCCACGCCCGGATTATCCACCTGGACATCGAGCCGACCCAGGTTGGGCGCAACGTGCCGGTGGAGGTCCCACTTGTAGGGGACGCCAAGAAAGTGCTGTCTGCACTGGTGCCCCAGGTAGAGCACAAAGAGCGGCCAGAGTGGATGGGCCACATTGAGGGTATGCGCAAGGACCATCCTTCCCTGGCAATCCCCAATGGCCACAAGTTGCAGGTGCAGCACGTACTCTGTGATCTTGACCAGTTGCTTCAAGAAGACGATCAGACCGTGGTCGTGACGGGAGTGGGCCAGCATCAAATGTGGGCGGCCCAATTCCTCCATTTCAACCGCTCCAACACCTTCGTATCGTCGGGCGGCCTTGGCGCGATGGGCTTCGAGCTTCCGGCGGCTATGGGAGTACAGGCTGGCAGGCCGGACACACCGGTATGGAGCATCGCCGGTGACGGGGGGTTCCAGATGGTCTCCCAAGAGTTAGCGACTGTTGCCGAAGAGAACCTGCCGGTCAAGATCGCCCTGTTCAATAACGGCTATCTGGGTATGGTCCGGCAATGGCAAGAATTGTTCTTCGAGAACCACCTGAAGGCCGTACCCATCTCCGGCCCGGATTATGTGAAGCTGGCCGAGGCTTACGGCGTCCCCGCTGTCCGCGTCAGCGACCGTGAAGAGGTTTTGCCTGCGCTGCGGCAGGCCCAGGAACACGACGGTCCTTTCCTGATCGAGTTCATCGTGGACCCCGACGCCAACGTCTACCCGATGGTCCCGCCAGGAGGGGGTCTGGCGGATACCATCGAAGACCCACTGGTGGTGAACGGCGCGGACTAACCCTCCTCGCCTCCTGCCGACACCTCCTGGACGATCGGACTCGGTTCGACACGCTGGCGCCGGGATCCCAAGCGGTAGGCGACGCCACCCACGAGGAGCAGGCCAACTACGACCGACACGGACCCTATCGTCCAATACAGGCCGAGGTTTCCCCGGTCGTCGAAGAACACGACGTCGATTTTCGCCTCGGGCCTTATCGAAGTCGAGAAGCTGGCTTCCGTAGCTAACGCCCCTTCCTCGATCTGCTTGTGTCTCACGCGGCCTTGACTCTCCAATAGGTCCATCATCTGCTGGAAGTCGGCGGGAAACACGCGGACCGACAGGGTGGAACGTGTAGAGTCTCCTCGCACCGTCGTAACCACCCGGTCGATGGCCCCGTTCATGGACACGGCAAGCTGTTTGGCCGCCTCTACGCTATCTTCGACGTTGGGAGCCTCTACGCTAAGGTTCCCTGAAGGTGGTTCCGGAAAGAGGTCATGAGGCAACGATAGGGTCACCGTGATAGTCGCCAGGGCGACACGCCGCTCCAGGAAGTTTAGCTGGCCCTGGGACCGCTCGATTTCAGACCTGACGCGGGCCAATTCCCTCTCTATCGCCAGTACCTCGCTGACCGCGGAGGCTTTCTCCAAGAGGGCCAACAGGCTCTTCTCTTCGCGAAGTGAGCTGTCCAGGCGAGCTTTCAAGTCGATGAACCTTTCCGAGACGTCTTCGGAACCCTGCGTCGTGTCCTGGACGCTGCCCAGACCCTCGATTTGCAACAAAACGCCGGAGAACTCCGTCTGTGGCACGCGGATGGTTATCGTAGCCCGTTGCCGCAGCGGCCCTCCGCCGCTGGTCAGATGCTCCACAAAACCGCCTACACCCTCGGCGATGGCCCGGACCCGGTCCATGGCCTCCTTGACGTCCTCGACCTCCAGTGACACGGAGGCCGTGGATATCACCTTCCGCTGCGCCACTTGAAGCAGGGGCTCTCCGCCGTTGGAGGCGGCCCCGACAGCGCCGGCAGCGCCCGCAGGGCCGACAGCGCCGGACGGGCCTGCAACCTTTTGCATGGCGGCCTCCATGGCTACCTCTTTGACCACTTCCCTTTCGACCACGACTTCCTGAGGCTCAGCCGCTGAGAACATGTCGGCCGCTCTACTCAGGGGACTTCGGTCTAGGCCCAAGCTTTCCCGGGCCGTGCCCGCCGTCATGGAATCGCCGCTTCCTGAACAGGCCATTAGAAAAACCAACAGTCCGATACCAACTAGGACTGGCAATTTAGTCACCGCGTCACCTCGACTCTAACGGTTACTGAATGACATGTAGACGTCGAAACTGATGAAATTGTTCCCTATGGAATCTGTGCCTGCCTACTCCCAAATCTGCCATGCAATGCGCTTACGCTGCTCGAATTGACTACGGCTTGCGGCTGGCGGTCTAATCCCCTAGACTTGTACCAAATTTGCCGACTGGTCGATCAGCGCAATTGCGCAATCGCGCATGTGACTTATCGGAGGAAACCGTGGAGAAAGTAACCATTCAAGAGGCTTCGCGGCGGCTAAACCTGTCACAAGCCGCCATCCGCGAATCCATACGCAACGGTGAACTGAAGGCGTCACGAGATAAGAACGCGACGGGCGGGAACCGCTGGATGGTGGAGATGCCCGAGGATGGCTGGGAGAACGGGTTTACGTCCTCTCTCCGCAACCTCGCCCTGAACATGACACCCTGGTGGTGGTCGAACGAACACAAGATCGGATTGGTCCACTATGTGGGGGACCTGGGGATCGAAGAGATAGAGCCGCTGTACCTTTGCGGGCTCAAGGGCGACAACGTTTGGGACGCCACGGGCCACACACTGGAGCAGCGGTGCCCGGAGTGCGCCGGGATTGCCAAGGAGCGCGACCTGCCACACGCCTGACCGCGCCCTACGCCTGCTAAGACGGTTCAGCCTCCCCCACCAACTCCAGCGCCGATTCCAGGCTCGGTCATCGCCTCCGGGTCCAACAAAGTGTCCAGTTCAGAGTCCGACAAACTGGTCTTGAGCTTGGCCACTTCCCTTATGGTCTTCCCGGTCGCCGCGGCCTCTTTCGCGATGTCGGCCGCGGCGTCGTAGCCAATGGCAGGCGACAGCCCTGTCCCCAACATCAGTCCTCTCTCGACCATTTCCGGTCCCACCGGCGTTGCCTCGATGCCCTTTACGCATTGCTCGGCAAAGTTGTTGGCCGAAGACGTGAGCAGGGCAATCGACTGCAGGATGTTGTGGGCCGCCACCGGCATCATCGTATTCAACTCGAAGTAGCTTCCGTGCCCGGCCATCGCGACCGTGGTGTGGTTCCCCATCACCTGGGCCACCACCTGGATCACCGACTCCGAGATCACCGGGTTGACCTTTCCCGGCATGATCGAACTACCCGGCTGGACCTCTGGAACTGTGATCTCACCCAGCCCCGCCCTGGGTCCGCAAGCCAGGAACCGGATGTCATTCGCGATTTTGTGAAGGCTGATCGCAATGGTCTTCAGGATACCGCTAGCCTCCACGGTGGCGTCCAAAGCCGCCTGTGCCTGGAAGTGGTTCTCCGTCTCCCGGATGTTAACGCCAGTCATATCTGATAGCAGTTGGCAGGTTCGGGAGGAGAATTCCGGATGGGTGTTGACGCCTGTACCCACCGCCGTTCCTCCGAGGGCCACCTCGGCCAGCGCTTCCTGGGCCCTCCCCAGACGCTTGATGCTGTTTTCCGCCTGGCCGGCAAACCCGAGGAACTGCTGCCCCAGCCGTATCGGGGTCGCGTCTTGCAGGTGGGTGCGCCCCGTCTTGATCACCGGCCAGAACTCGTCGGACTTTTTGCGCAGCTCGGCGGCCAGAAACTGCATTCCAGGGACCAAGTCCTCCTTGATCGCCAGGAGCGACGCCAGGTGTATGCAGGTGGGGATGACGTCGTTGGACGATTGACCCATGTTCACGTGATCGTTGGGGTGGACCAGCCGCGAGCCCAGGTCTCCGCCCATTATCTGCGTGGCCCGGTTCGCTATCACCTCGTTGGCGTTGGTATTGGTGGAGGTGCCGGAGCCTGTCTGAAAAATATCCAAGACGAATTGCTCGTCCAGTTTTCCGTCCGCGACTTCCTGCCCAGCGGTCACGATGACTTCGGCAATGTTCTGGTCCAACAGCCCCAGTGAGGCATTGGTGCGGGCAGCGGCCAGCTTTACCAACCCCAAGGCGCGGATAAACGACCTGGAGAACCGCAGGTCGCTAATGGGGAAGTTCAGCACCGCGCGCATCGTGGATGCCCCGTAAAGGGCATCGGCGGGAACTTCCATAGGACCCATGGAATCTCGTTCGACTCGTACGTTTGGACCCGTGGTGGTCATTGCGCTACCTTCCTGTCGAAAAATTGCGTTACCCCGCATCGGGACCGGCAACGCCGGTGTACCCGGCTTAACGGCCTTCCTTGATCCAGTCGGCCACACGTTCGGCGATCATAAGAGTTGTGGCGTTGGTGTTGGCGCGGATCACGTCGGGCATTACAGAAGCGTCCACGACCCGCAGGCCGTCCAACCCGAGGACGTGGCAGTACTGGTCTACAACAGCCATACCGTCCGAGGCCTGCCCCATCTTGCAAGTACCGGAGATGTGGTGCTGGGTGTAGGCGTTACGCAGCATCCAGTTGTCCAACGACTCGTCTGAAACCAGATCGGCGTCGGTGGGGTTTAACCGCTCCGCGATCATGTCGGAGAAGGGCGGCTGCTCCGCCAACTTCAAAGCCAGGCGCAAGGCCTCGCGCATCCGTTCCCGGTCGTTGGGGTCTGATAGGTAGTCGTAGTTGAAGTTGGGCTGCACGTGCGGGTCGGTGGACACCAGCCGCAGTTCACCCGCTGACACCGCGTTCTGAAGGGCGCAGCTTAAACCGAAGTGGAAGTCGTCGCCCTCGATTTGAACACTGGCCGGGCGGTGCTCGCTGCTCATCAGAATCGGGCTAAGCTGGAAGTCCGCGCGAGTCGGAGAGCCGGGGTTGCTGAACCGCAGACCCACCTGAATATTGGGGGCGGAGTCGTCCGGGGCTTCCCCGTGGCCGCGGAATAAGATAAACGCCGCTGGATGGTCCCGCAGGTTCTGGCCCACTCCAGGCAGCTCGTGCACAATGTCGATGCCCAGCCCGGAGAGCTGGTCTCTGGGGCCCACTCCCGACATCATGAGTATCTGGGGTGAGGCCACCGCCCCACTGGACAGAATAATTTGGTCCCCGGTAACGATGAATTTCTCTCCACCGCTCTCAGCCTCCACACCTACGGCCCGCTTACCCTCGAAGAGGATGCGCCAAACCGTGGCGTCACCCCTGATGGTGATATTGAGCCGGTGACGGGCCAGGGCGAGATAGGTTAGCGCCGCGCTCATGCGGACACCGTCGATGTTGTTCATTGGCCGGGACGCTATCCCGTTCGAGTCGGGGTGGTTCTGGTCCGGGTCCTCGGGAAATCCTATGCGGACGCACGCGTCGTAAAAGGCCCGGAACGCGGGCAACCAATTTTCCCTCTTCTGGCGCCGCACTGGGATGGGTCCCTCGCTGCCGTGAAAGTCTCCTCCAGGGTAGTCCAAGTCGGTCTCCAGTTTCCGGAAGTAGGGCAACACGTTGGTAAATCCCCACTCGTTGTTGCCCCACTGGGCCCAGTTATCGTAGTCCTCCGGTACTCCGCGAAACAGCACCTGTCCGTTGATCGCGCTGGAACCGCCGGTAGCCCGGCCCCGTGGGATGACTATGGGCTCAGGTTGTAAGGGAGTGGCCGTGGCGCGGTAGTCCCAGCTATGGGGACCGTAAGCCGACCGCCAGACATTGTATCCATCTTTGAGGTCAATAGGGAGGTGTTCGAATTCGGGATAGTCGGGGCCTGCTTCCAGCAGCAGGACCGACTTGCCGCTGTCCTCCGACAATCTGGTCGCCAACACGCAACCGGCCGAGCCGCCCCCGATGACTATGTAATCGTAGTTCATACTGTCAGCCTTCCTGAAACAAACGCTGCTTCTACCAGATGGACCCGAGCAGGTCCTCCAACTCCCCCGCACTCTCCACGGGACGAACGTTCCGGGTGATTGCGAAGTCGGTCATAGAGTCCCGGGCAATTTCACCGGTCCCATCTCGCGGCACCCCAACCTCTCGCAACCTGGTAGGCATCCCAAGATCGAGGTACGTCTGTTCCACCCATTTTATCGCCGATTCGGCGGCCTGCCGACTTTCGCCATTTTCCCCCAATCCCAGGTGAGAAGCGAGGCGGGACTGGCCCGGCAGGTTCTTCTCCATATTGAACCGCATTCCGGGCGCGGTCAGTATCGAGTAGGCCGCTCCGTGGCTGCATTCCGGGTACCGAGTGTCCAGAGAATGGGCCAGGGCTCCGGTTACGCCCAGCGCGCGCCCACCTGAGCCGCTGTCGGAGGCGCGGTTGCTCAGGTAAGCTGCGGCGCAGAGGTCCAACCGGACCTGGGAGTCCTCCGGTTCAGCGTTCACCCGGTGCAGGCTTTCTCGCATCAATCTGAGGGATTGAAGCAAGTCACCTTCGGCCAGCGGATTCGGCCGCCGTTCCGCCTGGAGTCCGCCGAGCACACCGCTGAGGCACGAGGCCGCCGCGCTCAGACACAACGAAGTGGGAGCCGTGAGCAAGGCTCCGGTATCCCAGAAAAGCGCGGATGGGCGTGTTTGGGGGTCGAACAATTCCACCCGATGTCCGGTTTCCGGGTCTATTACGGCAGTACCGGCCCGGGTGGCGGCGGTGGTCGGCGTCGTGAGGACTACAATATTGGGAATCTTGGGCTTCATCAACCTGGGACTTACCGGCGGCTGCCCCGGCGGGTACCTCGTGGCATGGTCCTGGGCGCGTCCCCCCTCGGCCAGCAAGATGACAATCGCCCTGGCGGTAACAACCGCGCTTCCGCCGCCCACCGAAATCACTGTGTCCGCACCGACTTCCGCGGCCAATGCCACACCCGCTTCCACCGAAGGCAGCGGAGACCCGGCCTGGACTCCGTCGAAGCAGCCAGCGTAACGGTCTCCCAGGGCCCCTTTGACTCGTTCAAGCAGGTCGGTGCGGTGGGCAACCGTCCGCCCGCAAACTACGAAGGCACGTCCGCCCCGAACCCTGTCCACTTCTTCTCCCAAACGGGACAGGATACCCTCGCCGCCATGTATGCGGATCGGGTATCCCGCAGAACGAAATGGAGTTTCCAACGGCAAGAAAATCCCCCAATCTGTCCGGCTACGTGCGCCTGTCTGGCCGCCACACTATGTTGCCACCAGCCACCACTTTTCGCAACCGGAACACGCGGCGGTGACTGTTCAGACTCGATGACGCGGATTTGCTGACTCCCACATCGGGCATCTCCACGATGATTCTCAAACGATGTCCCTCAGCCGCGACCAGTCATTCCCGCGCAACCCGTCATTCCCGCGAAGGGAGACCTTTGAATAATCCCCTCTCACTCCGGGAGAGGGTTAGGGTGAGGGCGTCCTCCGTATCTGCGCGCACTCTGGATTCTCGCTTTCGCGGGAGTCGCGGAAGGTTACGCAAAGGTCTCCGAAGGCGGGAATCCAGAAATGCCAATGATAGTGACCGTTGCTGGTTGCAAAGGTTTCTGGATTCCGAGTCAAGCCCGGAATGACGGGCTGGGAGTAGGAAGGACACATCAAGTCTGAACAGTTACACGCGGCGAGGCCTCGAATCCCAATCTGAGTTTGACACCTCCCGCCCGTGGTTTAATATCACTGCATCATTACTATTTCAAAATGTGAAATCGGATTGGCGAGGTGTTCAATGCCCGAGATGAGCGGGGCCCAGGCGTTGGTGGGCTCATTGGCCCGGCACGGAGTGGAAGTTGTGTTCGGCCTTCCCGGTATGCAGATCATGGATGCTTTCGACGCCCTGTTCCACGAACCTAGCATCCGCTTGGTCTTGGCCCGCCACGAGCAGGCAACTACCTACATGGCCGACGGGTACGCGCGGACCACCGGCAAACCCGGCGTGGCCCTGGTGGTACCCGGTCCCGGCGCGTTGAATGCCACGGCGGGTCTCGGTACAGCCTACGCCGCTTCTTCACCCGTCCTGTTGGTTTCGGGGCAGATCGAGAGCTTCAACCTTGGCCAGAACCGGGGCGCGCTCCACGAAATCGGCGAGCAGTTGGACGTCTTCAAGCATCTCACGAAGTGGTGCGACCGGGCCGAGTCCGTTGAGCAAATTCCCGACATGGTCCAGACCGCTTTCCGCCACCTTTCCACCGGCAGACCCCGGCCCGTGGAGATCGAGGTGCCGTGGGATATTTTCTTCCCATGAATGGAAACGCCGACCTGCCCGAACCGGAGGGTCCCGCGAAAGCGTCCCCGGACCCGGCGCTCATCCGCCAATCCGCGGAACTCCTGGGACAGGCGAAACGCCCGCTAATCTGGGCGGGAGGCGGCGCACGGGAGGCAGACGTTTCAGAAGAGTTGTTGGAGCTGGCGGAAGCCCTCAACGCCCCGGTCATCACTACTCCCGAGGGTAAGGGCGCAATCCCCGAAGACCACGCCCTTTCGCTGGGGAGCTTCTACTATGCGCATGGACCAGGCCACATGGCCATGCCACAGGCCGATGTAATCCTGGCCATCGGTAGCCGAATGCTCTTCACACCCAACGTTCCGTGGGGAATCCAGCCCCACCAAAAGTTAATACACATCGACGCCGACCCGGAAGAGCTGGGTAGGAACATCCCCACCACCGTCGGGGTTGCCGCAGACGGCAAGCTGGGGGTGCGCGCCCTTCTGGAAGAGCTGGGCGGCAAAACCCACGCCAGCGAGTGGACCACGTCAGAGACGACCGCCATCCGGCAGCAGGCGGACCGGGAAATCCGGGAAATGGCCCCGCTGCAGGTGGAAATCATCGAGTCGATCCGGCGGGAACTGGACGACGACGCTATCATGGTGGCCGGCACCACGGACATAGGATACTGGAGCCACCTCGCCTATCCCGTCTTGAAGCCTCGAACTTACCTGACCTCATCCTACTTCGCGACGCTTGGCTATGCCTTCCCAACCGCGCTGGGCGCAAAGGTGGGCAATCCGGACAAGCAAGTTGTGGCGACCACGGGTGACGGAGGGTTCGGTTACGCGTCAGGAGAGTTGGCCACCGCAGTTCAGGAAGGGATCAACGTGGTCACCCTGGTCTTCAACAACGAAATGCTAGGCGCTTCCCACCACGACCAGCAGCGGCGCTTCGGCGGAAGAGTCATCGGCACCCGGCTGCACAACCCTGACTTCGCCCAACTCGCGGAGGTCTACGGCGCCCTGGGGATCAGGCTGGACAACCACGAAGGGTTGGGCGACGCGCTGCGCACGGCCCTCCGGGCAGACCGCCCGGCTGTGATAGAAGTGCCTATCCCCAATCTGGCGCCCCCTTTCCAGGTGACTCCCCACGGAATGGATAATATGAGGGCCTAACACTGGACACCACGCAGCTACGACGGGTGCTAAAATGAAACCAACGGGAAATTGTAAAGGATAGCATGGTGGCCATCGACACGCGGAGGATCCGGCGCTACCGGTCCCAGAGTTTACGCTTGCTGGGCGACGCCCTGGACCACACTCGCACCGGCCGATGGAGCAGGGCGGAAGACCTACTCTGGGGCAGCCTAACGCAGGCAATCAAGGGTGTTGCCCTGGCTCGAGGGCTGGAATTGGAAGATGACGAGGCGGTCAGAGCCTTTGCCTCGGAGTTGGGCGAAGAGAGCCGGGACCGGCGGCTCCGCAACGGATTTGACCGCCTTCACTCCTACGGGGAGATCGTACAAGGGGTCAGAGATTCCCGCGCCAGGGTAGACCGGCTATACCCCATTTTGGAAGACATCACCAACGCGGTTGAACTCTTGTGGGATATGGTCCCGGTAGATGAGTAGCGCAAACGTGACGGTTCCCCGTGAGATGACCGGGCCCACTGTGGCTATTCAGACCCACGGTTGCAAGCTTAACCAGGCAGACAGCGACCAGCTTGCCCGGCGGTTCGCCGAGGCTGGCTACCGGGTAGTGGATACCAGTTCTCCCGCTGACGTATACGTGCTCAACACCTGCACGGTGACTCGTACCGCCGACTCCAAGGCCCGGCAAGCCCTCCGCAAAGCCCACCGTTCCAACCCCGGCGCGTTGATCGTGGCAACCGGTTGCTATGCCCAAAGGGACAGGGAAGAATTGTCGCGAGTCGAAGGTGTCGGGCTGGTGGCAGGCAACACCGAGAAAGAGCGGATTCCGTCGCTCGTAGCCCAGGCCCTCCAGGGCACTGGTCCGGACCAGCTCATCCCAGTCTCCTTTCCTGACCACGCGCCCCGGGAATCCCAGCCCACAATCCCCCAGCCGTTGCCGTCGGTCACGCGCAATCGGGCAATGGTCAAGATACAGGAGGGATGCAACCAGGTCTGCGCCTACTGCATTGTGCCCAAGGTGCGGGGCCGGGAACGGAGCATTCCGCCGGAGACGTTGGTCCAGCAGATAAACGACCGCGGCGGCCAGGGCTTCCAGGAAGTAGTCCTGACCGGCACCCAGTTGGGCACTTACGGCTTCGACATCCCTGGTATGACTCTACCTGGACTTCTTGAGCGGTTACTGAGGGAAACGAGTATCCCCCGGATCAGGGTGTCCTCGCTTCAGGCCCAGGAGATAAGCCCTGCTCTCCTGGACCTCTGGCGGGACGAGCGTTTATGCCCGCACTTTCACGTGCCCCTGCAATGCGGAAGCGATCCCGTGTTGTTGGCCATGCGCCGCCGCTATACCACAGCACAGTTCGCTAAGACTCTGGACTCAATTCTGGACAGGATGCCGGACGCGGGAATCACGACCGACGTGATCGTCGGCTTCCCAGGAGAGGGCGGGTCTGAATTTAAGGCAAGCCGCGACTTCGCCGAGCTAATGCGGTTCGGCGACATGCACGTGTTTCCCTTCTCCCCACGCCCCGGCACCAGCGCCGCTTACCTGAACGACGACACTCCGCCCCAGGTCAAGAAAGAGCGGACCGCCGAGATGCTAGAGGTCGCCAGGCGTGGAGCCATGGGGTTTCGCCTCGGTCAATTGGGGAAGGTACGTCCGGCGCTCTGGGAGTCCTCCGGGCGCGGGGAATACGGGCAAGTCTGGTGGGGCCTGACGGACAACTACATCCGAGTGAATACCGTTAGCAACCATGACCTAGGCGACCGCATCACGCAGGCCAAGCTCACATACCTGGACGGAGAAGTAGTTTCCGTAGAGGTCCCCGGATAGATCTTACGCCCCGTTCGGGGAGCCCCAGGTCTTGAGACGAAACAGCGGCAGCCACTCGGCCTTTTCCAGGTGACCGAGTGGCTGCCGCCAGTATTATCGGGGATTAGTCCTGTGCCAATCGCCCCAGAAGCCTAAACCAATACCAAGGTGGGATGTGCATTTCGGGATCTTGAAGACGACCGAAAGGACTCCACGGCTCCCCATATCACGTTCGGCCCCAACTGGGTCGCCACCGACAGTGTGGTCTAGCAATATGTACATTTCACCTTGGCTTTAGTTTAGAGGTCCACGGGTCTAAGGTAACCCATGTCCCCCTTTCGCTCCAGGTATCCGGCGCGGACGTCATGACCGTGGGAAAACACCAGCAACCAGCCCTGCTTCTCCGCCTGGGTTAAGAGGTCTCGTTTCTGCTCCAGAGTCGTCTCCGGGGAGCGGTCAAAGGCTGAGATCACGGCCAAATTGAGATGGTGCGGAGTTGGCACGATGTCCCCGAGGAACACTATGCGCTCCCCGCCGTGGTTGAACATGACCATCTGGTGTCCCTTGGCGTGGCCATCGGTAACCACTACGTTCAGGCCTGGCAGGATCTCGGAGTCCCCGTCCAGCATTTCCAGTTGGCCGCGCTCCTCGATGGGAAGGAAATTGTCAGCGCGGTGGTTAACGTGGCACCGTTCGTTGGGATTGCACGCTTCGTCCCAACAGGCTTGCTGCACGTAATATTGGGCCTTGGGGAATGTGGCCACCAGGTTTCCGGCTCTGTCCAGTCTTGTGCATCCACCACTGTGGTCGAAATGAAGATGAGAAAGTATTACCGCGTGAATGTCCTTGGGGCCTAGACCGAGACCCTTGAGCCCTCTCAGGAGCCGGCTGGGCACCAAGCCCAACTGCTCTCTGTCATTGGTGTCCGCTTCCTTGGAACCCACGCCGGTGTCTACCAGGATATTCTGCCCGCAGACCTGGAGCAGCAGGCAGTTGAGGCCCAGGGTCATCCGGTTCTTTCGATCGGTGACCACGTTGTTTTCCCAGGCGACCTTGGGCACCTGGCCAAACATGGAGCCTCCATCTAGTTTAATTACACCATCGCTTATCACCTTAACTGCTGTCGACATCATCTTTACACCCAAACCCTTCTGCGAATTTTGTTCATAACGCGCTCCCCCCTCGAAGCCGTCCCCCCTGAGTGAATAAATAACTGAATGACGATGACTAAATAAATTGGGGATTCCGAGAAACCAGACCACAGGTGGGCCTTTTTTATCAGAGGACACTACGATCGGGGTTAGAGTCAACTCGGATACCGTTGGTCCCTAGTTGTTCAGCGCACTTGGCGCTCGTAGTCACCTCCTCGTCAGTCAAGACTCAGGGCTGGTCTCCCCCTCCAACCCAACTGTTATAAAGAGTAAACGATTGAAGCCGAGGCTTGTCAAGATATTTTAAGACCAATTTTATACGAATAATAAAATTACTCTACATAATTGCAAATATCGTAGCTGTTCAGACTCGATGACGCGGATTGGCTGAATCCCACATCGGTCATCTCCATGATGATTCTCAAACGATGTCGCTTAGCCGCAACCAGTCATTCCCGCGAAGGGAGACCTTTGAATAATCCCCTCTCACTCCGGGAGAGGGTTAAGGGTGAGGGCGTCCCCCGTATCTGGGCACACTCTGGATTCTCGCTTTCGCCGGAATCACGGAAGGTTACGCAAAGGTCTCCGAAGGCGGGAATCCAGAAATGCTAATGACAGTGACCGTTGCTGGTTGCGAAGGTTCCTGGATTCCGGGTCAAGCCCGGAATGACGGGCTGGCAGTAGGAAGGACACATCAAGTCTGAACAGTTACCAAATCTTACCTACTACGACAGCCCCTTCGATGCCGATAATCTGGTCGAACGGAAGGAGGGCGACGGAGGGAAGAAGTCGGGGTGATGACCTTGGCAATAGCGGAAATGGCGGTCGGCCCCCCACCCGCTATTGCCGCTGGGCCTGCTCGATCCTGGCCCAGCTATCTCGGAGGGGCACTGTACGGTTGAACACGAGCTTGCCGGGCGCTGAATCCACCGAGTCCACGCAGAAGTAACCCTGCCTTTCAAATTGGTACCGGCTGCCGGGTTCGGAACCGGCCAGGCTGGGTTCGACCTTGCAGCCCGTCAAGGCTTCCAGCGAATTGGGGTTGAGGTCAGCCTTGAAGTCGCCCCCGATATCTTCGCTGCCGGGGACCGGTGACTTGAAAAGCGTGTCGTAGAGCCGTACTTCGGCGTCCAACGCATGAGCGGCGGAAACCCAATGGAGGGTGGCCCTAACCCTGCGGCCGTCGGGGGATGATCCGCCGCGCGACTCGGGGTCGAACGTGCAATGTAGCTCCACCACCTCGCCGGTGTCCTTGTCTTTGACGACGTCGGTGCAGGTGATGTAACAGCCGTAGCGCAGCCTTACTTCCCGTCCGGGCGTCAACCGGAAGAACCTTCTCGGAGGGTCTTCTCGAAAGTCGTCCTTCTCGATGTACAGCACCCTGGAGAAGGGAACTTTACGGCTGCCCATGGAGGCGTCCTCGGGGTTGTTGGCGGCCTCGAATTCCTCTGTCTCGCCTTCCGGATAGTTGTCGATTACGACACGCAACGGGTTTAAGACCGCCATCACCCTGGGAGCCCGGCGGTTCAAGTCCTCCCGGACACTGTTCTCCAACTGTCCCAGGTCCACCAAGCTGTTCCGCTTGACTATTCCGGTACCGTCCACGAAATTGCGAATCGATTCCGGAGTGTAGCCGCGCCTTCGCATGGCTGACAGGGTGGGCATGCGGGGATCGTCCCAACCCGAAACATGCCCTTCTTGCACCAACTGAAGCAGCCTTCGCTTGCTGACAACGGTATGGCTGACGTTCAACCGCGCGAACTCGATCTGCTGGGGATGATAAATGTCGAGTTCGTCTAGGAACCAATCGTAAAGCGGCCGGTGGTCCTCAAATTCCAGGGTACAGATCGAGTGTGTGATTCCCTCGATGGAATCAGACTGACCATGGGCGAAGTCGTAGGTGGGGTATATGCACCACTTGTCACCGGTGCGGTGGTGCGACTCATGCAGGATGCGGTAAAGCACCGGGTCCCGCATGTTCAAGTTGGGCGAGGCCATGTCTATCTTCGCCCTCAACACGCGCTCGCCGTCCTCGTATTCTCCGGCTCGCATTCGCTCGAACAGGTCCAGATTCTCTTCCAACGACCGGTCGCGGTACGGGCTGTTCTTGCCGGGTTCCGTCAGCGTCCCCCGGAATTCCCGCATTTCTTGGGCCGACAGGTCGCAAACATACGCCTTGCCCTTGCGTATAAGGGCAACGGCGAAATCGTAAAGCTGGTCAAAGTAGTCCGACGCATAGTAGAGGTGGTCTCCCCAATCCCAGCCCAACCACCGGATGTCTTCCATGATTGACTCGACGTACTCCGTGTCCTCCCTGCTGGGGTTCGTGTCGTCGAATCGCAGGTGGCACCTGCCGCCTTCATGCTCCGATGCGATGCCGAAGTCGACGGAGATCGCTTTGGCGTGGCCAATGTGCAGATAGCCGTTGGGTTCTGGTGGAAAGCGGGTCACCATGCGCCCGCCAAACCTGTTGGTGGCCATGTGATCGGCGATGATCCCGTGTATGAAGTCGGAGGGACCGGCGGAGTCGTCGGAGGTCATTTTTCCTTACCTCGAAAATTGCGCATGGGGGTCGCATGGGCGTGTTGGGTCAGACCGGGGTCTTGGGTCAGACCAATGGGGCCATCATGTCTACTGCGCGTTCGAGCCGGCGCAATACCCGGTCCCGGCCCAGGACCTCCATGGTCTCGAATAGCGGCGGCGTGGCCGTGCGGCCCGTGACGGCGGTCCTCAAAGCTCCGAAGAACTGGCGCGGGCTGAGCCCAAGCTCCTGGCCAGCCGCCCGCAACATCTCTTCCAGGTGCAGGTTCTCAAAGCTGGGGGAGTCTCGCAATTTCCCCAGCGCGGCTTGCAGCGCGTCGCGCGTCGCGACTGGGTCCATTCCTCTCTGCACCAACGTTTTGGCGTCGTACTCCGGCAGGTCCTCGAAGAAGTACCGGGTCATCTCCGCCGAGTCGGAGAGCAGCTTGATCCGCTCCTGGACCAGGGGGGCGATGGCTGCAAGATAGTCGGGGTCTACCGGCAAAAGGCCACCGGGCAGGTCCCGCTCGAGGAAGGGAAGCATCCGGGCCGCGAGTTCGTCGGCGGGCAACTCGCGGATGTAGACACCGTTCATCCAGGTCAGCTTCTCCCGGTCGAAAATCGCGGAAGACTTGGTGATGTGCGCCAACGAGAACACGTTGATGATGGTGTCCGTCGGCATGACCTCCGTCTTGTCGTCCAGGGCCCAGCCCAGCAGGACCATGAAATTCAACATGGCCTCGGGCAAATATCCTTCCTCCCGGTAGTCCAAGAGAGCCGTCGCGCCATGACGTTTGGACAGCTTGGCCCGGTCGGGGCCCATGATAATCGGCAGGTGGCCGAACTGGGGCGGAACGAAGTTCAGGGCCTGATAGAGCTGAATATGCCGGGGCGTGCTCGGCAGCCATTCCTCGGCTCTAAGGACGTGACTAATCTCCATGAGATGGTCATCGGTGACCACTCCCAGGTGGTAGGTGGGAAACCCGTCGGACTTCAGGATCACGAAGTCGTCCAGCAACTCGTTCCGCCACTCCACGTGTCCCCGGATCAGGTCTTCCACCTCGGTAATACCCGAAGTCGGCGTCGCAAACCGTATGACGGAAGGGGCTCCCTCCCGCTCAAGATCGCTCCGCTGTTCCTGGGTCAGATGGCGGCACCGCCGGTCATAGCCCGAACCTTGTTTCCGGGCCTGCTGTTCCTTCCTCATCTGGTCCAGCCGCTCACGGGTGCAGTAGCAAGGGTAAGCGTGGCCTCGCTCGACTAGAGTGTTGGCCAGCTCCTTGTAGTTGTCCAATCGTTGAGACTGGACATAGGGCGCGTGAGGTCCTTCCACCCGCGGACCTTCATCCCAGTCGATTTTCAGCCAGTCAAGGCTCTCGAGCACGGCGTCCAATGCGCCGGGCACCAACCGCTCCTGGTCTGTATCTTCGACGCGCACGACGAAATCGCCGCCATGGCGCCGGGCGAAAAGCCAGTTAAAAAGAGCGGTGCGAATGTTGCCGATGTGGGGGTCACCCGTGGGGCTGGGAGCGAATCTTACGCGGACGTTTTCCGCCACTATTACCCTCCTGGTCCTATCAAAAGCATTTTACCACGAAGGTAATGGGCCTACCCCGATGGCCCGTCGGTGAGTAATTCCAGCGCTCCTTCCAGGTCGGGTGGGAGGGCGGAACGGAATTCCATTGAATCGCCGCTAGCCGGATGCCGGAAGCCCAGATGGTGCGCGTGGAGGAACTGGCGGGGTAGCAATTCGTGGCTTCTGCCGTACAACTCGTCTCCTAGGAGCGGGTTGCCCAGGTAAGCCAGGTGGACACGAATCTGATGGGTCCGTCCCGTTTCCAACAGCAGCTCGACCAGGCTATGCCCCGGTGGGTCCTTCACGACTTGGTAACGAGTGCGGGCTTCTCTCCCCCCAACGACAACTGCCATCCGCTTGCGGTTACGTGGGTCCCTGGCAATGGGTAAGTCTATCAGGCCGGTGCGCGGCTCTACCTGGCCGACAGCAAGAGCGAGGTAGCCCTTGGTCACTTCCCGCGACTTGATCTGTTGGGACAAAGACTGATGGGCGGCATGGGTCTTGGCAACCATCATCAGTCCGGATGTGTCCTTATCGAGCCGGTGGACGATCCCCGGACGTATATCGCCGCCTATCCCCTGAATGTCGGGGCAGAGGGCGAGCAGTCCGTTCACGATGGTCTTGTCAGGGTGCCCCGGCCCTGGGTGCACCGGAATTCCCGCGGGCTTGTCCAGAACAACGATATCGCTGTCCTGGTAAACCAGATTCAAAGGGAGCGCTTGCGGGACCAACGCCACGGGCCTGGGTGGCGGAATAACCAGCGACACCAGGTCACCCACCTTGACCTTCTGCGATGGCCGGGCCGTGCTCCCGTTGAGCCTCACGTGACCATCGGAAATGAGCCTCTGCAACTGTGCCCGAGTCATGCTTGAGTGCTTGCGGGCCAGAAACTGGTCCAGGCGGACTTGGCCAGTGTCGACCCTGTATTCGCTGGTAGAGGAAGTCGCCACGGCTATTCCTGTCCTTCCTGGTCAAAGGGCTGGGAATCGTCTACTACCCCGTGGGCCTGGGGTGAGAGCCTCACTCCGCAGGACATGCACCGCCTGCCTTCCGCCACGGTGTCCAGCCCCCCGCCGCAGACCGGGCAGCGTGGAACCGGGGCTTGTGGCGTGCCTGACAGACCAGCCGGGGCCGCCGTAATCAAGGCCTCCGGCTGCCTCTGACCCGTCCGAGACCCAGGTCCCACGAAAATCCATCCAAGAAGCACCAACCCAATTACGATGGAGGAGTCGGCGATGTTGAACACCGGCCACGCCCCCACATCCAGAAAGTCGGTCACGTGCCCAAGCCTGACCCGGTCAATCAGGTTGCCAAGCGCCCCACCGATCTGGAGTCCGAGGCTGGTCCGCAACAGGGTGGTCCGCCGTCTCTGAGTATAGTAGACCAAAACCAGGACGGCAATCCCAAAAATCGCCACTAGGATCAGGGGGAAGTTATTGCCCTGAAACAGTCCAAAGGCGCTGCCGGTGTTTTGCGCGTGGATTAACCGGAAAAACCCGTAGTCGGGGAACGAGTCTCGAAAGGGCAGAAAAGTCCGCACCAGGAACTTGGTGAATTGGTCGCACAGGAACACCAAAGCGGCCAACTGGAGCAGTAAAAAATCGGTGTATATCCGGGATGGCCCCACAGCCGGCGGCCTTGGAGCATCTCCAACGTGGTGCATCGGCAGTTACTTCAGTTTCTCCAAGAAGTACTTGCCAACCTGGGGAGTCAACTGGTCCTCGTAGCCACCCCAGAAGTGGTCAGCGCCGGAAACGATGCAACAATCAGGGCGCTTGGAAAAAGCATCCAGCAATGCGGGCACTTCTTCGGACTGCACAAGCTTATCCCTGTCTCCGGATATGATGAACGCATCCCGCTTGCTCTTTTTCAGCGGAGTGTCCTCTAGGGCGCGCAGAGGCGGTGAGATCAGGGCGAGGGCTCTGGCCTTTTTGTGCAGCGACTCGTTGCCCAGGACTACCGATGAACCAAAGGAGTAGCCCGCTAGGCCAATCTTCTTCCCGTCGACGCCGGGCCACGCCTTGATGAGTTCGATCGCGGCCAAGGCTTCCTCGTGTTCCAACTCACCCTTGGAGTGTTCTCCTTCGCTATTTCCAACGCCGCGAAAGTTGAACCGCAGGGTCGCCATGCCCCGCTCAACCAGGGCTAAGGCCACGCTCCGCACCACGCTATTGTCCATGTTTCCGCCAAAAAGCGGGTGAGGATGGCAGATGACCACTCCGGGGAACGGTCCCGTGATTCCGTCCGGTTGGGCGATGACGCCTTCGATGTTCAGGTCTTTGGCCTTGAACGAGACTGCACTCTGGCGCACGTTCCCTCCCATCCGGTAGTTTCGCTCCGGTAGTGTCGTTCCATCTTAGGAGAGCCGTTCCGGTTTGGCAACACGCACCCTTCCCGGCTCCCCGGCCGCCTGCTGACGGTTCAAGGCCCATTTGCTAGAATAGGCCCAGATTCAACGGAGTGAGGCCCTGATGAACGTTATCGATTTACGCAGTGACACCGTTACAAAACCAACTGACGAGATGCGCCGCGCCATGTACGAAGCCGAAGTGGGCGACGACGTCTACGGCGAAGACCCGTCCATCAACCAGTTGCAGGAGCGCGCTGCCGAGCTTCTGGGAAAGGAAGCCGGGCTGCTTATGGCCAGCGGCACTATGAGCAACTTGGTGGCCGCCCTTACCCATTGCCAGCGGGGTGACGAGATCGTGATGGGCGACCAGGCCCACATGTTCTGGAACGAGTCCGCCGGGGCGTCGGCCCTGGCCGGGGCGCAGGTCCGGCTGGTCCCCAACGACGACCAGGGGAGATTAGACCCCGCCGACCTGGCAGCGGCCATCCGGCCCAGGGGGAATGTCCACATGCCCCCAACGACCCTGGTCTGCCTGGAGAATACCCACAACCGTTGCAGCGGGGGCGTCCTTACGCCTGAGGACACCGCCAGGGTAGCGGAGGTTGCCCATGCCGCCGGGGCAAAGGTCCACTTGGACGGGGCGCGTATCTTCAACGCGGCGGTGTCACTGGAAGTGCCCGCCAGCGAGTTGGTAAAGGATGTGGACGACGTTTCCTTCTGCCTGTCCAAGGCCCTCAGTTGCCCGGTTGGTTCGGTGCTTTGCGGGTCCAAAGAGTTCATCGAGGGCGCCCTCAAATGGCGGAAAATGGTCGGGGGCGGGATGCGCCAAGCTGGAGTCCTCGCCGCCGCCGGTCTGGTTGCCTTGGATAGCATGGTGGAGCGGCTGGCCGACGACCACGCCAACGCCCGGCGTTTGGCCCAAGGGTTGGCAAACGTCAACGGGCTGAGCCTCGACGCCGACAGCATTCAAAGCAACATCGTGATCTTCGACGTGGACCAGGCCATCGGCTTGGCAGCGGACTTAACAGCCGCCCTCGACCGGGAAGGCGTGCTGGTATCCTCTCCCGGCCCCAACTCCATACGCATGGTGACTCACCGCCACATCTCCAGCGAAGACGTCGATGACGCCCTGGGAAGAGTGTCGCGGGCGGTGGGAAGCTTGGTGTAAGCGGAGGATGCCCCGAGTCTCCGCATTTTATGGACTTGAGGTATATCTCTACTACAACGACGAACATCCCCCGCATGTTCATGTCGTCCAACCCGGATACCATGCGATGGTAGGGATAGACCCGGTACGGTTGATTGACGGCGCACTGCCCAATCGCGCCGAAAGTATGGTTTTAGGGTGGGCCGGTCTGTACCAGCCAGAGTTGCGGAACGATTGGGAACTCGCGGAGGCTAGACGGCCTCTCAAACAGATCGACCCATTGGCATAGCGCTTTGGAAGAAGTCATTGGAGTCAAGGTGGTCTGGCCCTACGTCCTCGAAACCGTCTTCTCCGACGGCAGGAGGCTGCATATAGACTTGGAGGACGAACTATATGGCGAGGTGTTCGAGCCTCTAAGGGACCCGGAATATTTTGGACTGGCCGGGGTCGAAGGCGGCACTGCTGCATGGCCCAACGGAGCCGACTTCTCACCGGAGTTCCTATACCGCGACGCAAAAACCTTGACTCTCTGACACGAGGGGCTGAAAAGTGGCTGAGCTAACGATTGAACGCGAGAGCGCCGCGCTGCTAATAGCGGATTTCTATGCCGACGCGATGGGCAACCTGGAACACTCTACGAGTCGCGGTGTAGTTGAAAAGACCGTCGCCTTGCAGCAGGCGGCGCGGGACGCCGGGCTCTTCGTTTGTTACTCGGCCACGGTGTTCCGGCCGGGCTATCCGGAGATCAGCGACCGGAACAAGACCTTCAGCCAGCGCAAAAATTCGGGGCAACCCGCCGTCAGCGACCCGGTAAGCCTGATTCATTCCGCCGTGGCTCCAACATCTGGAGAGGTCGTAGTCGGTAAGCGCCGGGTCAACGCCCTTTTCGGAACCGACTTGGACATGACGCTGCGGGCCAACGGCGTGGAGACCCTGATAATCCTGGGTTATGCCACCAGCGGAGTGGTGCTGTCCACAGTCCGCTACGCCGCCGACCTGGATTACCGCCTGTTTGTCGTCGAAGACTGTTGCGCCGACCAGGACATTGATGTCCACGAATTCCTTACTCAGCGCATATTCCCTCGGCAGGCGGACGTGGTCAGTTCGCAGGATGGAATCGAAGCGATCAGCCGAGGGTAACGCCGTTCGTCAGAACTGACCAGGAAGCGACGGACCCCGGAATCTAGCCCTGACTTGCCGTCCCGTCGCTGTCGTCCTCTCCCCACCACTCTTTGACGCGGTCAGCGATCTCCCGCTCGGAACCCTCACCCGTCGGCTCGTAGTAACGGCGGCCCTTTAGCGACGGCGGCAGATATTCCTGGTCGACGAAGTGGCCTTCATAGTCGTGAGAGTATCTGTAGTCCTTGCCGTAACCCATCTGGCGCATCAGGCCGGTGACGGCGTTGCGGAGGTGCAAAGGGACAGGCGGGTTTGACTGTTGCCTCACGTCCGCGAGAGCCCTTTCGATCCCCAGGTAGGCGGAATTGCTCTTGGGGGCGGTGGCCAGGTAAACGGTGGCCTCAGCCAGCGGAATCCGAGCCTCGGGCATACCCAGGAAATGGACCGCCTGTTGTGCCGCCATCGCAACAGACAACGCCTGGGGTTGCGCCAGCCCGATATCCTCGGCGGCCAGAACCACCAGACGCCGGGCGATAAACAGGGGGTCCTCTCCGGCCTCGATCATCCGGGCCAGCCAGTAGAGCGCGCCATCCGGGGATGAACCACGCACCGATTTGATGAACGCTGAGATGGTGTCGTAGTGGCCCTCTCCCGCCTTGTCGTACAACGGTGAACGCCGCTGGAGCGCGTCGGAAATGGTGGCCAGGTCGATGGTGGTCGCTTTTGCGGAAGCTGTGGCGAACGCGGCGGTCTCCAGGGCATTCAGAGCCACCCTTGCGTCCCCGTTGGCGATGTTGACCAGGTGTTCCAGGGCCGCAGAGTCAATGTTCAGTTCCAAGTCTCCCAGCCCGCGTTGCTTGGCAGTCAACGCGCGCTGGACGATCGATTCCACTTCCTCCGCCTTCAGCGATTCCAGGGCAAAGACCCGGCACCTTGACAGCAGCGGCGCGTTTACTTCGAAGGACGGGTTCTCGGTGGTCGCGCCGATGAATGTAACCGTGCCGTCCTCCACGTGGGGGAGTATCACATCCTGCTGGGCCTTGTTGAACCGGTGGATCTCGTCGACGAACAGGATGGTGGCCCGTTGATACATGCCCTGCCGGTCTCTGGCCTCGGAGATGATCCGGCGCAGGTCAGCCACCCCCGCCGTGACCGCGCTCACGGGCTCGAATGATGCCTCCGTCTCACCGGATACCAGGCGGGCAAGCGTGGTCTTACCAGTTCCCGGAGGACCCCAGAGGATGAAGGAGGGCGGCTTCCCCGCCGCAATCGCCCGGCGCAATACCCGCCCATCGCCTATGACGTGTTCTTGCCCCACGAACTCTTCAAAACTGCGCGGGCGCATCCGATCGGCCAGAGGCGCGTCTCTGGCTGCCTGCTGCTGCCGTTGGTGTTCAAATAGCGAATCTGAGGAGGCCATATCGCGTGACCTGGAGCACATTACCAGTTGGGACGGTAAAGTGAGGGCGAAGGGTTAATCAAGCTGGGGCATCACTTCGCTGGCAAACAGACGCATGGACGATTCGACCTCGGTGTGTGTGAGTAGACCGCCGGTATTGAACCAGCAGATGAATCCCTGCGGACTGTAGACTGATTTGAACCGGAGCAGTTTCTCCACCACCTGGTCTGGAGTTCCTACGGCGGCGAATTCGTCCTGGACCGTTTCGTAGTCCAGTGATTGAGCGCGCGACGACCCTCGCGCCGAACCTCCCATGTCCCGTAAAGTGCCAATATAGTTGTTGATAGTCCTCTCGAATCCCTTGTTGGCTTCGGACTCAGTCTCGGCGACGTTGACATGCACGGTGACATTGACGTTCAGCTTGGACTCGTCATGCCCGGCCTCGGTCAATTCCTTCCGGTAGGATGCCAGTCCGTCCAACGCACCCTGGGTTGTGACGATGGTGGGGGCCACAAGAATGTTGTGACCAAGACTTCCCACCATACCAAAGGTGTCCGGGCTGTTTGCCGCAATGTATACCGGCGGATGGGGTTCCTGGAGGGGCTTGGGGGCAAGGGTCAAGTCTTGAGCCTCGTAATACCGGCCTTGGTAAGAGAAATTGTCGGTGGTCCACATTCCCAACACGATCTCCAACCCTTCCAGGAACCGCTCGCGGGCCTCCTCACGGTCGATGCCGTAGCCTTCGAAATGAGTGGGGATGGAGCCTCGGCCAATCCCGAAAATTGACCGGCCTCCCGAGAGCACGTCCAGGGCTGCCGCCTCTTCCGCAAGCCGTATGGGGTGGTGAAGAGGCATCAGGTGTACGGCAGTGCCGATCTTTATCCTGCTGGTGGTCTGCGCAATGGCGGAGCCGACCATCAGGGGAGCGGGCATCACGGAGAATCGGGGGTTGAAGTGCAACTCGGCAAGCCAGGCAGAGTCAAAGCCCAACTCGTCCGCCAACTGCACCTGGGCAATGGTGTCCTGATACCTCGCCGCTGGCGACTGGTCAGCCGCGCACGGCATCTGGTAGAAAACACCGAAATTCATCAACTTCTCCTGGGCGCATCCGGCCAGGGAAATACGCGGTCCATGTGGCCGTGGTGAGGACCGCGTCCGCCCCTAAAGGGGAATGTTGCCGTGCTTCTTGGCTGGCAGGCTGTCCCGCTTGTTCTGCAGCATTTCCAGGGCGCGGATGACCCGGCCCCGGGTATCCGCTGGGTCAATCACATCGTCGACGAACCCCCGGTTGGCGGCCACGTAGGGGTTCGTGAATTTCTCCTGGTAGTCGTCGATGAGCTCCTGCCGCGTCTTTCCGGGGTCATCAGCGGCTGCGATCTGCTCCCGGTAGATTATGTTAATCGCCCCCTCCGCACCCATCACGGCGATCTCGGCAGAGGGCCAGACCAGGTTTAGGTCCGACCGTAGGTGCTTGCTGCTCATCACGATGTAAGCGCCGCCGTATGCCTTGCGGGTGATAATGCAGATCTTGGGGACCGTTGCTTCGGCGTAGGCGTAGATGAGCTTTGCGCCGTGGCGGATGATACCGCCGTACTCTTGGTCCACACCCGGCATGAAACCCGGCACATCCACCAGTGTCACCAGCGGTATGTTGAAGCAGTCGCAGAACCGGACGAATCTTGCCGCTTTGCTTGAGGCGTCGATGTCCAACACACCGGCAAGGTAGTTAGGCTGGTTCCCGACGATGCCCACGGGACGGCCACCCATGCGGGCAAATCCCACGACCACGTTCGGAGCGAAGTTCTGGTGGACTTCCATGTACTCTTCGTCGTCGACAATCCGGTAGATTATGTCCCGCATGTCGTACGGCCGGTTGGAGTCGTCGGGGACGATGTACCTCAGTTCCGGATCGGAACGGCTGGAGGACTCGCCTGATCCGGCCATGGGAGGGTCCTCCAAGTTGTTGCCGGGAAGAAAGCTCAATAGCCTTCGGACTTCGGTTAAGCACTCTTCTTCGCTGGAGGAGACGAACTGAGCAACCCCGCTCTTGGTGGCGTGGGCGGCGGCCCCTCCCAGTTCCTCATGGGTCACCTCTTCGCCGGTGACCGCTTTAATCACGTCTGGCCCGGTGATGTACATCTGGCCCGTGCCTTGGACCATAAAAACGAAGTCCGTGATGGCGGGAGAGTACACGGCCCCCCCTGCGGCTGGCCCAACGATAACCGAAATCTGGGGCATTACTCCGGAGAACAGGGTGTTTCGGAGAAATATATCCCCATATCCTGCCAGGCTGCTGGTCCCCTCCTGAATTCGCGCTCCTCCCGAGTCGTTCAGCCCGATGAACGGGCAACCCGTCTTGGCGGCCAGGTCCATCGCCTTGCAAATCTTCTGGCTGACAACCTCCGAAAGGGACCCACCGAAAACCGTGAAGTCCTGTGCATAGGCGAAAACCTGGCGTCCGTCTACCTTTCCATAGCCGGTGACCACGGCGTCACCGAGGAATCTCTGGTCCGCAAGCCCGAAGTCGGTGGTCCGGTGGGTCACGAAAGTGTCCAACTCTTCGAAAGTGCCGGGGTCCATCAGCAGCGCGATCCTCTCCCTGGCGGTTAGCTTGCCCCTAGAGTGCTGCTGGTCGATACGACGCTGGCCACCGCCCCGGTGGGCCTCCTGCCGCAAGTCATCGAGGGTAGTCAGCTTCTGGTCGATCAAACGGTCTTCTGCTGCTGTCACGGCCCCTCCGGAGGCTAGCTATAGGCGCAATTGGCATCATCCTAGCAGACCGGGTTTGTACGGTGCAAGAATCCCGATTCAGGCGCCAGCGCAAACGCATCTGGATCACAATAACCCCGTCATTCCCGCTCACCCGTCATTCCCGCGAAAGGAGACCTTTCCGTAACCTTCCGCGACTCCCGCGAAATCGAGAATCCAGAGTGCGCCCAGATACGGAGGACGCCCTCACCCTAACCCTCTCCCGGAGGGAGAGGGGATTATTCAAAGGTCTCCGAAAGCGGGAATCCATCGCCCGAATTCGACGGTTCGCCAAATGCCGGGGCGGTTGACGAACCTTAGGCTCCGGCCCTCGCCGGGGCGCCGGGAACCAGCCTTGATGCGATTGCCCTGACTCAGGTGCTAGAATCGGGTTGTACCATTAATCTTGGGCTCGCTTAATCTTGGACTCGCCGCGTGGGCTCCCGTACTCGAAGATTCCAGAAGAGTTAGCCGCCTCCCCCTTGAGTTGATTAATTGACCATCGAAAAAGGCCTCCAGCACATCGTGGTTTCCGGCGGTGAGCCGCTGGTCTGGGGCCGCCGCACCTACGTCATGGGCATCCTCAACGCGACCCCCGATTCATTTTCCGGGGACGGTCTGGGCGCGGACACTTGCAAGGCCGTCGACCTGGCCCTGCGCATGGAGTCGGAGGGCGCGGACATTCTGGACGTTGGCGCGGAATCGACAAGGCCAGGCTCGGTCGCGGTGCCGGTTGAAGAGGAACTAGAGAGGCTGATACCTGCGCTGGAAGCCATCTCAACCAGGGTCCGAATACCGATCAGCGTGGATACGTACAAGCCCGAAGTGGCGCGCCTCGCCCTGCAAGCCGGCGCAACCATCATCAACGACCAATGGGGGTTGCAGGGAGACCCCGCAATGGCGCAGGTGGCCGCTGACTCTGGCGCGCCGGTGGTCCTCATGCACAACCAGCGGGGCAGCCGCTACAACGACCTTATTTCGGATATCAAAGCCTTTCTCGCGCGCAGCATCAGCGCCGCCGTGGACGCCGGAGTGTCCACAGAGAACCTAGTCCTGGACCCCGGCATAGGTTTCGGAAAGACACCCGAACACAACCTGGAAGTCCTGCGCAGGCTGCAAGAGATCAAGGCCCTGGGATTCCCGCTGCTGGTGGGCGCTTCCCGCAAGTCAACTATAGGACTGGTCCTCGGCCTTCCGGTGGACCAGCGCGTCGAAGGAACGTCGGCGACCGTAAGTCTGTCCATAAGAGAGGGCGCGGACATTGTGCGCGTCCACGATGTCCAACACATGGTGCGGGTCAGCCGTATGACCGACGCCGTGGTGCGGGATTGGAGGCCTCCTGGTTGGCCTTCGTAACCGCCTACCTGGGGTTGGGGACCAACCTGGGACCGCGCCTCGACAATTTGCGGGAAGCGTGGGACCTACTGCCCCTTCCTGACGGCCGTCTATCGCACGTTAGGTCATCTCCAATTTACGAGACCGCACCGTGGGGAGTGGCCAGCCAACCCGATTTTCTCAACTGCGTATTGGAAATCACCACGTCATTAACCCCGGCGGAATTGCTTGATTGGGTAAAGGAGATAGAAGCCACGATGGGACGAGAGTGGAGCCCGCGGTTTGGCCCAAGAAATATCGACATAGACATCCTGTTCTACAGCGGCGATGTCGTCGACGAGCCCAACCTGCAGATCCCCCATCCCCGGCTACACCAACGGGCCTTCGTGCTGATTCCCATGGCGGATTTAGCCCTCGAGTTACGCCATCCAACGTTAAGGCAGAGCATCAGGGAGTTAGCAGCCATCGTGCCGGATACGGAAGGCGTGAAGCCTTGGGGTCCGCCCCTGGACCAATCTCAGGCCCCAGACCACTGCGCCTAGCGGCCAAATATACGATACCGGTTGACAATGTACCGGCCCTATCGCATATTTGTATGCGTGTAAGAATCACGCCCGTCAACGCTTGCGAATTTTTCGCGGGTTACTGAGCATAACTTTAGCGGTGAGCGGGCGAGTTATCGAGGAGATAGCATGGCGGATAAACAACTAACTTTTGATGAGGACGCCCGTGCGAGCCTGATGCGCGGAGTGGACGAGTTGGCCCGCGTAGTCGGCCTCACCCTTGGGCCCAGCGGACGAAACGTGCTGCTCAGCCGCATGTTCGGACTGCCGGTGGTATGCAGCGACGGTGTTACCATCGCCAAAGAGGTCGAGTTGCCCGACGCATACGAGAATATGGGCGCTCAGCTCGTAAAAGAAGCCGCTTCCAAGACCAACGACGTGGTTGGCGACGGCACTACCACCTCCGTTGTGCTGGCCCAGTCGATGGTCAGAAACGGGTTCATGAATGTGGCCGCCGGAGCCAGCGGCATGGCCATCAAAGAGGGTATCGACAAGGCCGTCGAAGCGGTTGTGGAAGAACTCAAGCGTTTGGCCGTCCCAGTTGAAGACCGGGAACAGATCGCCCGGGTCGCAGCCCTGTCCGCCCATGAAGAGACCATTGCGTCCCTGCTGGCCGACGCGATGGACAAAGTTGGCCGGGACGGGGTTATTACTGTCGAAGAGTCCAAAGCTATGACCGACGAACTGGAGTTCGTCGAGGGCGTGAGGGTCGACCGGGGTTACCTGTCGCCCCACTTCGTCACCGACACCGACAGAATGGAAGCGGCCCTGGACGATCCTATGATTTTCCTGACAGACCAGAAGATCAGCTCCCCCAACGACATCGTTCCCGTAATGGAAAAGGTGATTCAGGCTGGGCGTCGGCCCCTTGTGATCATCGCCGAAGACGTTGATGGGGAGGCGCTTGCCACCCTGGTGGTCAACAAGATGCGCGGGACCTTGAACTGTGCCGCTATCAAGGCCCCCGGATTCGGTGAGAGGCGCAAGGCGCTCCTGGAAGATATCGCGACTCTGACGGGCGCCACCGTCATAAGCAATGATGTTGGGCTCAAACCCGAGACCGCCGAACTGGAGCAGCTTGGGTCCGCCCGCCGCGTGGTCGTCATGAAAGACGACAGCACTATCGTCGAGGGACGGGGATCGCCTCAGGGGGTGCGGGAAAGGGCAGAACAGCTCCGGGTCCAAATCGAGGAGACCAATTCCGACTACGACCGTGAGAAACTGCAAGAGCGCATGGCTGCCCTGGTTGGAGGCGTAGCAGTCGTGAAGGTCGGGGGAGTCACCGAGCCAGAGGTGAACGAACGAAAGTCCCGGACGGAAGACGCGTTGGCCGCCACCAGAGCCGCCGTCGAAGAGGGAATCGTGCCGGGCGGCGGGGTCGCCATGATCCGGGCCGAGCATGTGTTGGACGACCTGGAAGCCAGCCTGGACGGCGAAGAAGCTCTGGGGGTCCGCCTGGTCAAGCAAGCTCTTAGCGCACCGCTGGTCTTAATCGCGAACAACGCCGGCTACTCCGGAGAGGTGATTGTTGACAGTGTGCGCCGAGGCGAAGGCGACTGGGGCTTCGACGCCGAACGAGGGGAATTCTGCCACCTCATTCAGCAGGGAATCGTCGACCCCGTAAAGGTCACCCGCTCCGCCCTGGAAAACGCTGGCAGCATCGCCGGAATGATGCTCACAACCCGGGCGGTTATCACCGAAATCCCGAAGGAAGAGCCGCTGCCCGCCGACGTCCAAGACTTCATGCACGATTAACCCCCGGGTTGGGGTTGGTTGAGGGATTCAGGGCTTTCCCGCTCTGCCTGACATCCAACGAGACCCGCCCGTGGGGGCCCATATCAAACCAATTGCCATACGAGCCCGGGTAGACCGAACCAGCCGGACGGCGGTCTCCGGGCTCATCATTTGTGGCTTATTACCCCAATCAGCCACACGGGGAGCGCAATGACTTCAACCGCGTTGGATAGAGAGTCTATTGGCGATCTGGTCCTCGGCAAACCTCCTCTAATCGAACAGTACCTTTCCCTGGATGAACAGCTTCAACCCAACGGGTTCGACCTGACGTTACGGGACGCCAGCCGCCTGACTTCCGGCGGAAGCATGGGGGCGGGCCTGGACCAGAGGGAGGTTTCTGATACCGAGCCAATTGCGTTCGACTCGGATGAGTGGCTGCGGCTTATCCCCGGTCCTTACCTGCTGACTTTCAACGAGGTAGTCAACCTGCCCCTGGATCTAATGGCACTGGGACGCACTCGCTCCAGCCTGTTGCGCAGCGGCGCGTCTCTCCACACCGCCGTTTGGGACGCGGGGTATCGGGGCCGGTCCCAAGCTTTGCTCATCATTCACCACCCACACGGCTATCGAGTACAGAAAAACGCAAGGTTGCTCCAACTCGTGTTCTTCCACCTGGCACGGCCGGTCAGCCAAGGCTACCAGGGAAGGTTCCTGGGGGAGAATATCTGAGGCCCGCTGGACCTTGTGATGCCGGTAACCAATTTAGAAGTTGAAGAGCTAGTAAAGCGGCACGCCCGGGACCACGGCTTCGACCTGGTGCGGATAACAACCGCCGAGGAATTCTCCGCCGACCGGGATATCGCTCTCAAGCGCATCCAGGACGGTCACATGGATGGGCTGCCCTGGTTCAACGAGTCTCGCGTGCGCCGGGGCGCTGGTCCGGCAACTCTGCTTCCTGGGGCGCGTTCCATCATTTGCCTTGGCATGAGCTACCTGTTTCCGGAGGATGGCGAGTCAGCCCCTACGTCCAACACGGGTAAGGTGGCCCGCTACGCCCGGCTTCGGGACTACCACCGGGTGATGAAACGCCGGATGCGGGCGCTAGCCGAGAGTCTGTCCGATTCTCTCGGGTCCCAGATATCCGCCCGGTGGTACGTTGACGACGGCCCGATGCTCGACCGTGCCGCGGCCAACAGGTCGGGCCTCGGCTGGTTTGGCAAGAATACCAACATCCTAACGCCTTCTCATGGGTCTTGGGTGTTCCTGGGACAGTTGATCACAGACCTGGAGCTTACTCCCGACCCACCCTTGGCCAAGACTTGCGGTTCGTGCGTCCGGTGCATCGACGCCTGCCCCACCGGAGCTATCGTGGCTCCCTATGTCATCGACAATACCCGCTGCATCTCATACCAGACCATCGAGAACAGGGGGGCGATTCCGAGGGAGTTGCGCCCGCAAATGCTGGACTGGGTGTTCGGGTGCGACATTTGCCAGGAGGTATGCCCGGTCAACCGCAAGGCGGATATGGCGGAGCCTTCAGTTTGGGAACGCGGTGAGCCGCAGGGCAATCTATCCTCGAAACAGCCGGGCACAGGGTGGTCACGCACTACTGGCAGAGATGCGGTCAGAAACGGCGGGTTAGGAACAGTGGACCTGGTGGGTCTGCTCAACATGACCGAGGAAGAGTTTCGGCAGAGGTTCCGCGGCACGCCCATCATGCGCGCCAAATGGGAGGGAATGCAGCGTAACGCCTGCGTAGCCCTGGGAAACCTGGGCGATCCGGAGACGGTTCCGGCGCTTGCCGAGGTGTTGCGCAAGGGTAGCCCGCTGGTACGTGGCCATGGGGCATGGGCTCTGGGACGGATCGGTACCCATGAAGCCAGGATAGCCCTTGAGTTCGCCTTGGCCCGGGAAACCGATCCTGAAGTATTGCGGGAGATGGAGTGGGCCCTGGAAGAAATCTGCCCTGCCGGAGAAGTTGGACTCGCCGGTCCGTCGTCGTAGGACCGGTTCAGAGGCCAGATGTCAGCTTAGGACATATGAAGCGGAGCTTTCATATCAGTGTTAGATCTGGCGGAGTGCGTGGGGGTCCCGGAGCTATACCCGACAATCCGGCTTCAGCATTCCCCACATCGCCCACACCGGAGAGTCTCCGGGCTACTCCAGGCTGGCCAAATACCGGTCCAAGCGGTTGAAGCTGGAATTCCAGCCGCCCTCCACGCCCATTTGCTCGTGGACCGCCCTGTCTTCCGCCGACCGGTGAGCCATTCGCAATGTCATCTCGGTGCCTGTCCCTGTGTCTCTCAGAGACACCGAGGTCACGACTCCCTGGGGAAGGTCTCCGGAGTATTGAAAGTCCTCGCCGAACTCATCGGTGGCCACCAGCAGTTCCGGTTCTATGATGTCAGCGAAAATGCCTTCGACGGGGTATTGGGTCCCATCGGGGGCCTTCATAACGTATTTCCACCTGCCGCCGGGGCGAAGGTCCATCTCTTCAACAGTCGTGGACATCCCCTCCGGTCCCCACCACTGCTCGATTCGCTCTCGCTCCGTCCATGCCAACCACACCAGTTCCGGCCGGGCTTGAAACGTACGGTTGACGACAATTTCCCTATCTTCGGCAGAATCATGAATTCCGCCCGGACCAAAAGTCATGGGTGGTTCGCCCTCCGTTAGCTGGTTGCCCTCCCCCTGGCCTGGACGGCAGGGCGGTGTTGGGGCGCCTGAGTGCCTCCGTTATCGACGTCATTCTCGGTCTGGGGACTGGCGGCCTGAGGACTAGTCCTTGCGGAGTCCCGGTTGCGGCCCCGTCTCGATCCGCCCTTCTTCCTTCGGGCGGGCTCCGTAATCGGAGGTGCGGCGTCGCGGTTGTATTTCTCACCAAGGCTGAGCTTCTTCATTTCCTCTTCGATGAGAAGAAAATCGCTCTTGGGCAGCAGGTGCAAGTTGCCCTGGAACGCCATATACCAGTTCTCGGGCGCCCAACGCCTCACATAGTCCAGCCTTGGGGCCAGGAGATTGGCGTCGATAAACTGGCTGTCGGTCAGGATGATTTCCGGCTTGGTCTGGACCCGGTAGGGCCAGTCGGCAACCCCTTCCTTCTCCCAGATGGGGGTGACGTCTTCGACGTAGGAGGCCATGGCGGTGGCCGTGGCGGTGAACCTGCGGAGATGGGTGACGTAAAACAGTATCCGGTCCCCGGACCCGATCCGTTGGACCTTGCGACGGTGCTGACCCTTCAAACCCAGCAGTTTGAATCCCATGTCGCGGGTTATCCCAAAATTCGTCTGGTTACAAACTACCATCCAGAAGTTGTGGGGCATGGCTACCTCGGAGCGATACGCGCCTGAAGCGAGTTCGCACGCTTGCTTGTTTGCAGGCATTTTATCACGTGCGGCGACCGCACCCACGGGGCCATGAAACAGAAGTCCCCGCGATTTGTGGGAGGGCGGACCGGTGGTTGTTGTTGGGGGCCGGTTGGTGTACGATCTCCCCAGCCTTAGACCCCTCGCGGCCCAATGGCCCAGCTTCCGGCACAACACACCTGACCAGAGGGTATTGGTATGACATCCAGCGCTCAAGGACAGCGCGACATCGCCATTGTGGGCGTCGCCGAGTCCGATGAGATGGGCACCGTCCCGAACAAGTCGTCACTGCAGCACCACGCCGAGGCGGCGCACAACGCCCTGGCAGACGCGGGACTCTCCAAGTCCGACGTTGACGGCCTCTTCACCGCCGGCTTCTCTACCCTGGCAACCGCCGAATACTTGGGAATCCAGCCCGGGTACACCGACAATACATCGGTTGGCGGTTCTTCCTTCGTGATCCACGTGGCCCACGCCGTCGCGGCCATCCGAGCCGGATTCTGCGAGGTGGCCCTCATTACCCACGGTCAGGCGGGGCGCTCGACCAGGGGCAGGGTCGGCGGAGACCCCAACCAGCCAACGGCACAGTACGAAGCCCCTTACGGGATGATAGGGCCCCCGATTAACTACGCCTTGGCTTGCTCCCGGTACATGCACCAATACGGCGAGGACAAGACACGGCAGGGAATGGCCGAGATCGCCGTCTCAACCCGCAAGTGGGCGAACCTCAACCCCAAGGCCGCGATGCATGAGACGCCCATGAGCTTCGACGACTACCACAACTCCAGGTGGGTGGCCTGGCCGTTCCATCTTTTTGACTGTTGTTTGGTCACCGACTCAGGCGCGGCGATCATCGTTACGACAGCGGACAGGGCACGAAATTGCGCGAAGGAACCGGTCTGGGTGTTGGGCGCGGCGGAGAGCCACGACCACAACATGATTAGCATGATGCCGTCGCTAACGTCGTTGATCGCCAGGGAAACGGGCCCCAAGGCCTTCGGCCGGGCGGGGATGACCACAGACGACATCGACCTAACCATGATTTACGACTCTTTCACCTACACGGTGATGCTCACTCTTGAAGCGCTCGGCTTTTGCGGCCCCGGTGAGGCGGCGGACTTCGTGGCGGGTCAGCGGACCGCGCCCGGCGGAGACTTCTCGCTGAACACCAGCGGCGGCGGCCTCTCCTATACGCACCCCGGCATGTACGGCAGCTTCCTATTGGTGGAGGCGGTGCGTCAACTTCGGGGTGAAGCCGGCGACCGGCAGGTCAAGGGCCGGCGGGACCCAACGCAGAACCCCAAGACCTCGGTGGTCAACGGCACCGGCGGCTCTCTTTCTTCCACCGGCACGGTGGTCCTAGCCAGGGACTAGCCTCCCAATCCAGGCTCAAAGCTGGAACCAAATGCCCCTTCCCGCGATCCTGCGGGAAGGGGCATTTATTAGTTTGGGGGACGCGCAAGAGTGTACCGGAAGCCGGGTCAGAAGAGTACAGAGGCAACAACATTGACGCACCGAACCGGATTTAACTCGCACCGGCGCTACGAAAGAGGGCCGTAGCCTGTGTGCTAAAGTAGCAACTATCACGATTACTGGTGCGGCGGTCTACCGACCGTACCATCTTTTTTTACGCCCTTGGCGGACTTTGCGCCTTAGGTGAAAGGATATGCAAACATGGAACAGGCTATTCAGTCCTTTTTAGAGCATCTTATTGTCGAGAAGGGGTTCTCCCGCAATACTTCGGACGCCTACCGCAACGACCTCAGCCAATTCTGGAATTACTACCAGCAGAAGGGGAAGCCCTTGGGCAATGGCCACAGCCCGTGGCAGTACGTCGATCTCAACCTGTTAAATGACTACATCGAGAACCTTCGCGACGCCAAGGGCTACCGCGACACCACCACCGCCCGCAAGGTAGCCTCCATCAAGTCCTTCTTCGGTTTCCTCTCGGAAAACGGCACGATCACGGAAGACCCTACCCAGTCCCTGGGCTCGCCCAAAGTTGGCCGCAATCTGCCAAAGTACCTTACCGAGGAAGAGGTCAACCGGCTGTTGGACAGCGCCAGCAACGCGGGTACTCCCGAGGGTCAACGGGACGCCACAATCCTAGAACTACTCTACGCCACCGGACTGAGAGTTGGGGAACTGGTGTCTTTGGACGTCCAGAGCCTTGACCTCAGCGAATCGTACATCCGGTGTTGGGGCAAGGGCTCCAAGGAACGCATCGTCTACATCTACCCCAAGGCTACGTCTGCCCTGAAATCCTACCTGAAGAAGGGCAGGGTGGGATTGCTGGGTTCACGCAAAGACCAGAAGGCCCTATTCGTCAACCACCGAGGCGAGCGTCTGACGCGCCAGTGGGTCTGGAACGTCTTGAAAACATACGGCGCGAAGGCCAAGATCGAAGCCCATATCACCCCCCACACCCTTAGGCACAGCTTCGCCACCCACCTTCTGCAGAACGGGGCGTCTCTCAGGCACGTGCAAGAGCTGTTGGGCCACTCCAGCATCTCCACCACCCAGGTCTATACCCATCTGACCGACAACTACGTTCATCAAGAATACGAAAAGAGCCACCCCAGGGCCTAGCTGGCGGGGCCAATTGAGGGCAGCGGAATTGCTCAGGAGACGCCCGCCGCGCCGCTGCCCAATTATGTCAATTACTGTTATAGTGGTTGGGTAGTAGCCAGGACCACGGGGACACTTGCGGTTCAGGCAGTGGTATCATGGTCGGGAGGAGATAGGTCCCCATGCCAGGTAAAGCCCGCCGGATTGCATCGCGTCAATCGCAGCTCAACCAACGCCGTAAGAAGCAGCAGCGGGGCCCCAGGGGGATACCCGCCGCCATCACGTCTCGCCCATCAACCAACGGTGAGACCGCCTCGAGCCAAATACCCGAAAGCGCCCGTCCCACTCCCGCAGTCGCCACGGCTGACCGGCCAGCTCCCGCGCCAGCGCGCCCCAGCCCAGTAGCCAGGTCTTCCGCGTCGCCGCGCAACAGGCGGGAACCCTCAAACACCGCCCGTTACGTCGGGGCCGAGATCAAAAGGATACTGGCCCTAGCCGGAGCGGTGGTGGCGGTCATTGTGGCGCTCGCTTTCGTAGTCTAGCAGCCATGGCCGCTTCCCTATTCGAACGCCGCTTGCTGGCGGCGCCAGACAGACCCGGCGTTTACATCATGAAAGACGCCCGGGGCAACGTTCTGTACGTCGGCAAGGCCAGCGTTCTTAGCAACCGCCTCCGCACCTACTTCGGCTCCCCTTCGAACCTCCCCAACAAGACACGGCGCATGTTGGGACAGTTGGACGACTTCGAATGTATCGTCACGGATACCGAGGCCGAAGCCCTGATACTGGAAAACACTCTTATCAAGCGCCACCGGCCCCGGTACAACGCTAGACTCAAAGACGATAAGACCTATCCCTACCTGAAGATCGCCCTGAACGAGGAATTCCCTCGGGTATATATCACCCGCAGGGTGGCCAACGACGGCGCGCGATACTTCGGCCCCTTCGCAACCGCCGGTACGGTGCGAAAGACCATGGACTTGGTCAAGCGCCTCTTCCCATACCGGTCCTGCACCAAAAAAATTACCGGAAAGGACCCGCGGCCCTGCCTGGAATTCTTCATCAACCGGTGCGTTGCTCCCTGCACGGGCTACGCCACCAAGGAAGACTACGACAAAGTAATCCGGCAGGTCGTCCTGTTCATGGAAGGGGATACGGAAGCGGTTACCAAGGACCTGCAAGACAACATGCAGAAGGCCTCGGATAGCCTGGAGTTTGAGCGGGCCGCCGTGTTGCGCGACCGGATGCGCAGCGTGGAACGGGTGGCGGAGGAACAGCGCATCAAGGTCGACGCCAATCCGGTGAGCGACATGGATTTGATCGCCCTGGCCCAGGAGAACCAAGAGACCTGGGTGGAGGTCTTCTTCGTCCGGCACAACAAACTCGTCGGTCGCGACCATTTCTTCATGGAAGGGGCGCAAGAAGACGATCCGGGGCTGGTCATTGGTCAGTTCATCAAGCAGTTCTACCAATCCGCGTCCGAGATTCCGCCGCGCATCCTGGTCCAACACGCTGTAGAGGAAGAAGAGTTAATCCGGGAATGGCTCCAGCGTCTCAGAGGCAAGAGCGTCCGCATTGCTCTTCCCATGCGCGGGCAACACAAGAAACTGATCGACCTAGTCGCGGAGAATGCCCGTCAGGGACTGAACCAATACCGTGTCAGGTGGTTGGACAAGGCCGACATCATCCAAGGGGCGATGTCTGAGCTACGCGAAGAGTTGAGCCTGCCTACCGACCTTCGCCGCATGGAATGCTACGACATCTCCCATATTCAGGGCACCAACACCGTCGGCAGCATGGTCGTCTTCGAGGACGGCGCGCCCAAACCCGCCCACTACCGGCGATTCCGGGTAAAGTCGGTGGAAGGCGTGGACGATTTCGAAAGCATGAGAGAGGTGCTGCGCCGGCGGTTCAACCGGATGGCGGAGGTACGCGCCAAGCAGAAGCAACAGGATAGCGAAGGCACACGTCCCTCAGACGAGACATGGGGCATATTCCCCGATCTGGTATTGATCGACGGGGGAAAGGGTCAGCTCTCCGCCGCCCTCGAAGTGCTGTTGGAGATGGGCTTGGACAACGTGCCCCTGGCTTCCCTGGCCAAGGAGAACGAGTGGCTTTACGTACCCCACACACCGGAGCCGATTATCCTCCCCCGTGACTCGCAGGCCTTGTACTTGGTGCAACGAATCCGGGATGAGGCGCACCGCTTCGCGATAACCTACCACCGTAACTTGCGCAGCAAGAGTAGCCTGCGTTCCCCCATAGACTCCGTGAACGGCATCGGCCCCAAGCGGAAACGGATGCTGATGCGGAAGTTCGGTTCCCTCAGCGGCATCAAGCAGGCATCGGTGGACGAGATAGCCGCCGTACCCGGAATGACCCGTTCGTTGGCCCTTTTGGTCAAGCAGAGCATTTAACTCCGGCTGCCCTTATACACTTGTACCGTCCTCCTCGGTTGCCTGTACACTTTATGTTATGTACTATTGTAGTCACGCGTGGTTCCTGAATTGGAGGCGCGGACATTCGGAGGGGGTTGGGGTGCATGGTCAAGGTCTCTATTACTCTTCCGAATAACGCCCAGATTACCTTCGAATCTGAAGAACCCGAGGTCATCCATCAGATCGTCGGACTGGTGCTTCGAGACCTTCCCCGCGACCTCATGCAGGTGTCCCATCCTACCCCTGGTAACGGAAATGGACCCGCACCCACGGAAAACGGTAGTAGTGTAGACACTCCTCAAAAGGTGGAAGACACCGCCCCCCCGCCTCCCGACATCCTCCCGGACCACTCCCCAGAGGATACCGGTAGCCCGGAGGGGCCGGCCCCGGTCATTCAGCCTGAAATCGAATCCTCGACTCCACATGTCCCCGCGCTACCATCAACCGATCGTTCAACCGATCGTTTCTCCGAGTCCGCGCCACCAGACCGCCGGAAGGCCGAACAGGCGGCGCGGTCGGCCGCGGCCGAGTTGGCGTTTATCCACTTCTGTCAGTCGTCCAATCCGCTGGGCGACATGCGCAAAGTGGTGGTGGCGGCAGAAGGCGCGGCCCAGTTTCTGGAGATGGACAGCGTCTCAGCGGAAGACCTAGAGGAGCTTTTCGACCGGGTTGGATGGCTCCAGCCTCACAACTTCACCCAGACCCTCCGAAACGCCGCCCGCACCAAGTTCCGGTGGCTGGAGAGAGTGCCGGGCAGGTCGGGGCATTACTCCGTCACCGGGTTAGGCCGCTCCAAGATACTGACCAATTGAACTTTGCCCGATGTTGGGAATGCTTTTAGCGGGTTGCAGCCTGTCCTTGCCGGGACTATCCTAAGCGGAGTAATTTCGATCAAATTCGCGGCGGCCTCAGGGCTGCGGCCGTTTGCCAGCCTGCGAAGCCGCACCCGCCTCACCGAGAAGTCCAGGGACCTAAATCTAGCTGTTGGGAGTCGTTGGCCATGAGGATGTATATAAACGGCAACTGGGTCGATAGGCCCGAGACCATCCCGGTGTTCAATCCTTTCGACCAGACTGTGATCGACACCGTCCCCAAGGGGACAGCGGCGGACGTCGACCAAGCTATTGCCAGCGCGGTCAGGGGAGCGGCGGCGATGGCCAAGCTGCCTGCCTACGAACGCTACGCCATTCTTCGCCGCACCGCCGATTTGATGGCCGAGCGGGTCGAAGATCTGGGCCAGACCATTACCCTGGAAGAAGGAAAGGTGATCTCTGAAGGCAGAGGCGAGGTCCAGCGAGCCATCCAGACCATCACGCTTTCCGCCGAAGAAGCCAAGCGGCTCCACGGGGAGACTGTCCCATTGGATGCGGCCCCGGGCAACGTGAGCCAGTTTGGGTTCACCATCCGAGTACCTGTTGGGGTCGTGGCCGCCATCGCACCCTTCAACTTCCCTCTGAACCTGGTCTCCCACAAGGTCGGCCCAGCCTTGGCCGCGGGCAACTCGGTGGTGCTCAAGCCCGCTGGCGATACGCCCCTGTCGGCTCTGAAGCTGGTGGAGCTTCTGCTGGAAGCCGGACTACCCGAAGAAGCGATTCAGTGCATCACAGGGCCTGGCAGCGAGATCGGCGACGTCCTCACCGGCGACCCTAGAGTGCGAAAGATCACCTTCACCGGCAGCATGGAGATCGGCGAGCGCATTTGCCGCAACGCCGGGATCAAGAAAGTGACGATGGAACTGGGTTCGAACAGCCCCCTAATCGTAATGAACGACGCCGACGTGGAGCGGGTCGCCGCCGCCACCGTGGCCAGCGGATTCGCCAACGCCGGTCAGGTCTGCATCTCCACCCAGCGCGTGTTCGCGGACCGGCGCATTTACGCCGACTTTCTTGATGCCCTGGTCGCTCCCACCGAAGCCTTCTCCACCGGCAACCCGCTGGACGAAGCGGTGCGAATGGGCCCCATGATCCGGGCCAGCGACGCTGACCGGGTGGGCCAGTGGATATCGGAAGCCGTCCAAAGCGGCGCAAGGGTCATCGCCGGAGGCGACCACGAGGGCACTATGCACGCTCCCACGGTAGTTGCTGACACCACCGCAGACATGAGGGTATCCCGCGAAGAGCTGTTCGGCCCGGCGGTCGCCGTCGCCGCCTTCGACGACATCGACGACGCCATTGCCAAGGCCAACGACAGCCGGTTCGGCCTGTCAGCGGGCATTTTCACCCAAAATATTGATTGGGCCATGCGGTTCGCCAAAGAGGTCCACTCGGGTAATCTCCACATCAACTCTCATCCTCAGTGGCGGGCCGACCTCATGCCCTACGGCGGTCTCAAGGACAGCGGCATGGGCAAGGAGGGACCTGGCTACGCAGTGCATGAGATGACCGAGCTAAAGATGGTGGTTTTCCACCAGTAGACCGTTCAGCCCCATAGACCAGAGAGGACCATGCTGAATATGGAAATAATCACCGAACCGCCCAGAAGGGCGATGGCGGTCACACCCCATCCCGACGATTGCGAAGGGGGATGCGGCGGCACCCTATCCAAATGGATCAGGGAATCCGGGACGGAGGTCGTCATAGTGCTTTGCACCAATGGCGACAAGGGTACGTCGGACCGTGAGATGACCTCCCCCAATCTCGCGGCTACCAGGGAACGGGAACAGCAGGAAGCAGCCGGTGTGCTTGGGGCGAAGGACGTCGTATACCTGTCCTATCCAGACGGCGGGCTCGAAGACTCCATGCTTTTCCGAAGCCAGGTGGTCCGCGCGATCAGGACGCACAAGCCCGACGTGGTCATGGCGATCGACCCATACCGCAGCGTCAGCCACACCCACCGGGACCACCGGATGAGCGGACAGGTGGCCTTGGACGCAGCCTACACGTATGCCTGGAGCCACCTACATTTCCCGGAGCAAATCACCGGAGAAGGGTTGGAACCGCACCGGGTAAAGGAAGCCTATCTGTGGGGCAGCGAAGCGCCCGACGTTTGCGTGGACATCGAACACCATATGGACGACAAGATCGACTCCTTGTCTAAACATGCAAGCCAGATGGGTGGGAGAATGGTGGACAGGGCCGCCCGCATGAGGAATTGGGCATCCCGCAGCTCCGAGAGAACGGGACTCCCTTACGCGGAATCCTTCCGTAGGATCAAGTTCGAAATCGGGTCCCTAGGCTGGCAGTTCCTATACACGTAGGGACGTCCCGAACTCCGGTTAAACCTCTGCTTTAACTCGGCCTGGCCAATCCTGGAGCTAACGGGAACCAACCAGTTCATAGACCGAAATATGATTGGCGCTGGCCGCGGTAAAGGGGGTACGACTCCAATCGCCCCAACGATATCGTAACGTCATGCCGGCCAATCTGGCCATCAGGTCCAACTCGGATGGCCAAGCATAGCGTATTTGCACCGGGAAGAGGCGTATCCCGCTCTCCGAAATGAAGAGGTGCGAGGACGTGTAGTTTGGGCGACTGGATCATGCCTGGTCAAGTCGATGGAGATGCGGTCCGTCTCCACGATGCCTGCCTGGATGTTCTGGCCTCGCTCGAACCGCGAAAGGTCCGGCACGAAGGCCTCTATCAAGAACACACCGCCGTCGGACAGGCTACGGGCGACATTCTGGAAACACTCGACCTGGGCTTCCTGGGTCAGCGGGGCAAAGAAGGTATTGAAGACCACGTAGACCAGTGCGTATCCTCCGCCCACCTCGGCGTCAACAAGGTCACCCAACGTAATGGGAATTTCCGGCCCGCCTGGCTTCTCCCGGAGTCGCGTCACCATTGATTCTGAGGAGTCTATACCGTGGACTTCCACTCCCCGCCTTGCCAGAGGCAACGCAACGCGCCCGGTACCTATACCCAGCTCTAAGGCTCGCGCTTCTCCGGCCAGGTCCGCCAATACGTCTAACATCGGCTCAATTACGGCGGGCGTACTTACGTGGGCGTATATCCCGTCGTAGACATCGGCAATTCAGTCACCGTAGGTCTGCATTTGGAATTCGTCCATTGATACCTCTGCTTCGGGCCATTAGGGGTGTGTCTAACCTGGGCGCCTACAATGTCACGGTGTTTCGACGCAACTTTCATAGGCCGTCATGCGTGACCAACCATCCGGCTAGCTTGGACCGGGAGTATGCAGTTGGAATGGGTGCCCCCGCTGAGACCTGGAAGAACGAGATGCTCATTTCAACCACCCATTCGAGCTGACTCGATGCGCCGCTCTTCGGGAGGGATTTACCGTCGAGGGGATTGGAGTCTCGTTGGAAGGGGATTTAGCGGTATAACCGGAGGTCGACTTATCAAGTCCTTCGCAACAGGGACGAACTCCCTATTTCATTTCGTGGCCTTGATCGAGAACAATTGGGGGAAAGAGTCGTTTTGCTCCGGGAACCGCCATGCGCCGTCGTCGCCCTGATTCATATTAGGGAAAGCCTGGTGGTAGCTAACCGGGAATTCGTGAAGAAACCCTATACTCAGACCGACCTTCGCCAATGCTGTGACGATGTCGCCGAGGCTGTGCTGCCACTCATAGACCGGGCTTTTGATCAGTTCCGCTGAACCGGTGTAGCTCGGTTCGTAGCCCTCAAAAAACAATTCACGGTGGAAATACCCGTGCAACGGTAGCATGTCACCCGACTCCGAAGACTCGAAGACCCCCATGAACGGGTGCCCGTCGACGATATAGAATGTGCCGCCCGGTCTTAGGAAGTGGTCGATCACGGTGGCCCATCCTTCTAGATCCGGCAGCCAGCAAAGGACTCCATAAGATGTAAATACTATGTCGAATTCTGTGTCAAGCACACCTGGTAGATCATAAATGTTCGAGCAGATGAACTGGACATCCGTCCCGGTCTCGTCGTTCAGTTGTCGGGCGAGACCGATTGCCGCGTCGGAGAAGTCTACGCCGGTCGCCTTGGCTCCTAAGCGCGACCAAGACATTGTGTCTAAACCAAAGTGGCATTGGAGGTGGAGGAGTGTCTTTCCGGAAACATCACCAATTTCTCTGAGCTCGACCTCTTTGAGGGTTATCCTCCCGGACTTGAAACTTTCCACGTCATAGAATTCGGACGCCGCATGGACCGGAGTTCGTTCATTCCAGTTCTTTCTGATGATCCGCAGCCGTTCATCCATCGGCTCGAAATCCTGATTTGGGGCCAGTGGCGAACGTCAATTCGCTTCGTGGAACCGGCTGATTATCCTGCGCAACTGGGCTTCTTCCACCGGTTCGCTGGTCGTGAGCGACAGGCTCATCTCGTCCAATAGACCGCTGTACCTTTCCAGGTACTTGTCGGCGATCTCGTCGTACTCTCCGATGACGGCAAAGGCATCGAGCATTTCATCGCTGATCAGCTCCCCCATTTCCGCCCATTCGCCCCGCAGTGACATCTGGTGAAGCTGCGGACCGATCTCGTTGAAACCGTGGCATTCCAGTACGGGGAAGTAGGTGCGGGTCGAGGCATAGAACGCGATTCGCCTCCGGACTTCGGCCTTGGCTTCCCGGATACTGGACTGGTTGGGACCGGTGATGATAAATCCCCCGCCGCTTACCTTGATGTCAGACTCCGGACGTTCCGCCCTATCCGCTCCCTGGGCCACACCGGGGCGCACGATATCGCGCACATATTCCGCCGAGGTGAGGCTGTGAAGCATGAGGCCGTCGCACACCTCTCCCGCGACCCGGCAGTTATAGCCGTTGACCGCCCCTGTGAACACTTGGGGAGGCTCATACGCCGACGGCCCCGGATTAAAGAACGGAGTCATTAGCGAGAACTGGTAATGTTTACCCTGGTAGTCGAGCCTGGAGCCGTTCGCCCAACAGTCCCAGATGTGCCGCAGGGACTCCACGTATTCCCGGAGCCTGGGACCCGGCGGCTCCCACAGAGTGGAAAAGCGCCTTTCAATATGGCCCTTTACCTGCGTCCCCAGTCCCAGCCGGAATCTCCCTCTGGAGAGGTCCTGTAAGTCCCGGCTGGTGTGGGCCACCACCGTCGGCGACCTGGGAAAGGCGATGGCGACCCTGGTCTCCAGTGTCACTCTAGACGTGCTGGTGGCCGCTAAAATCAGGGGAATGAAGGGGTCGTTGGAAGTCTCGCTGCTGGATACGCCATCGTATCCCATCGACTCTGCCCACGAGGCTTCTGAAGCCACCGCGTTCAAGTCGTTGGAATGGAGGCGGTATATTACTCTCATGCTGTCCTCTGGAATATGGCGTCGGACTTGGCGGCCATTATGAAATCGTTGACGTGTAGGTCTCTTATCTTATGGGTCCACCAGGTCACCTTGACCCGCCCCCACTCGGTCACAAGCCTGGGATGATGTCCTTCCAAATCAGCGGCTTCACCTACTGCCTTGGTGAAGCTCAATGCCTGCTCGAAGTCCTTGAAACGGAAGACGCGGTCAAGCTTGCGGATTCCCTCTTCTGTAACCATGGCCCAGTCAGGCACCTGCGGCGCGAGTTCAGCTACCTCGACATCGGTCACGGGCGGAGAATCGCGACGGCATGCCACACATTTTTGACTTGTTAGTTTGGTCATTTCGTCCTCTGGCTAATTCTAGCACACGGCTATAATTGGCCAGGCTTTGATCCTGCCCATTGCCTGACCTGCGGACCGCCATTTGGCCGCTTGACCGATAGTGACAAAGCATTAGCATGGCACTAATATAAGGTGCGCACGCTGCAGGCTAACCAGCAATATTTTACCCACATTTTGCAGGAGGAAGGTCATGATTCCTGGAGCGATAACAAATTCCTGGCGGCTGCAACTGGCCGATCAGGACCTCGGAACACTCATCCAGGAGGCCCGAAGCCGAGGCGCCCGGCATGTTGAGCTACGTCAGACCTGCCTAGGAGATTGTGAGGCTGGCGAGGGAACGGAGTGGAGGCCGGTCCTGCCTCGATTACAGGCTGTGGTCGACTCATTCCCCGACATGACCTTCGACCTGGCAATGGCTTACCCCTGCCTCACCGAAGAAGCCACCCCAGCGGGAGAACAGTTCCAGGCCGCGCTCGAGGCCGCGAAGATCGTCGGCAGAGACACGCCTCACCTGCGCATGGTGGACCCCAACACCACCTCCGAGCCCTGGGAACAGGCCGCCGACCTTCCAGGCGAGGCGCTGGGTCTGGCCGATCTTGCACGGGAAGCCGCGAATCAGGGCATCATCCTGTCCGTGGAAAACTCCGGACAACCGCTGCGCAGCATGGCTCTGTTAACTCGTGAGGCCCGGGCGCGCCTCACTCCTGTACAGGGGGCCTACCTCGGCTTATGCCCCGACCCTACAAACCAACTTCGCCGCCACCCAGACAGCGATCCCCTGGCCGAGTTGAACGCCCTGCCCCTGGACATGCTCAAGATCGTCCACTTCAAGCAGGCCCGCCACGGGGCAGCTTATCCCAGCGTGGACACTGGCGATCTGGACTGCTTGAAGATGCAGGAGATCTTGGACCAAAAAGGCTACGAGGGCGCCGCCGTCATGGAGATTCCTCCCGACCAGCATGTGTTCGACAACCTAGCGGCAAGCTACGCCTACCTGGGCTCCATTTAGTTCGACGATCTCTGTGAGGGCGTGATGGGACTGACACATTTGGACATCGAAATAGGTAATCCTTCGGACCCGGATACGACCGAGTCGGTCGAACTGCTCGTGGATTCTGGCGCGGTCTTCTCCGTGGTTCCAGCGAGTCTATTGGAAAGGCTGGGTGTCAGACCCCACACTGAACAGGAATTCCGATTGGCCGATGGTTCGAGGATTGTTCGGAGGAGGGGCGGAGCGTTGTTCAAATACGGAGAACGGACCGGAGTCGCGGACGTAGTTTTTGGTGAGCCGGACGACAGCCGTCTGCTAGGAGCATTCACCTTGGAGGCTCTGGGACTGGCTCTGGACCCGTTGCGCCGCGAGCTCCGGGAAATCCCGATGATTCTCTGAACAATGACCTCCATGGATAATTACAGCCAGTACACGGTATCCATACACTACGACCAGCGGCTCTACCAGCAAGACATCGCGGGGTCCATCGTGCATGCCCGAATGCTGGCCCGGCAGGGCATCATCAGTGAAGAAGACGCGGGCCTGATCGTCGAGGGTCTTGGCAGGGTCCGGGAGGAGATCGAGTCCGGAGATTTCCCTTGGGACGCCTCCCTGGAAGACCTGCACATGAACATCGAGGGCCGGCTGCACCAGCTCATAGGCCCGGCGGCCGGACGGTTGCATACGGGGAGGTCCCGCAACGACCAGGTTGCCCTGGATATGCGGCTCTACACCAAGGAGGTCATCTCCGCTACTATCATGGGCATTCGAGGGGTGCAAGGAACCCTGGTGTCCCTCGCCGGACAGCACATCGAAGTTGTAATGCCCGGCTACACTCATCTGCAGCGCGCGCAGCCGGTGTTATTCGCGCACCACGTACTTTCCTACTTCCAGATGTTCCAGCGCGACATAGAGCGGTTCCGCGACTGCTACCGCCGCACCGACGTCCTGCCGCTGGGCAGCGGGGCCCTGGCGGGCGTCACCTACCCGACCGACCGGGAATACCTTGCCCGAGAGTTGGGGTTCAGCCGCATCAGCGCCAACAGCATGGACGCGGTCTCAGACCGGGATTTTCTGTTGGAATACCTGTCGGCGGCATCAATCTGCATGATGCACCTTTCCCGTATGGCGGAAGAGATCGTTCTCTGGTCCAGCCGGGAGTTCGAGTTTATCCGCCTGAGTGACGAATTCACCACCGGCAGCAGCATCATGCCGCAAAAGCGCAACCCCGACTTCGCCGAGTTGGCCAGGGGAAAGACCGGGCGCGTCTACGGCAACCTCATGGGGTTGCTCACCGTGTTGAAAGGGTTACCACTGACTTACAACCGTGACCTGCAAGAAGACAAGGAAGGGTTCTTCGACACAGCAGATACCCTCCTTGCGACACTGACCGTGTTTCGAGGGATGCTAGGTGGACTAACCCTGAACGCCGACCGTGTTGCCCGTTTGGCCGGGGAGAGCTTCGTTTTGGCCACAGACCTGGCCGATTACCTGGTGGGCAAGGGTGTGCCCTTTCGCGAGGCGCACGGCATCATGCGGGACCTCTGCGGCTATTGCGAGTCTCTCGGGAAAGAATTGCTTGACCTGACCCTCAGTGAATTTCAGCGTTTCTCTGACCAGTTCGACGAAGGAGTATACCGGGTCACCCCGGCCAGTTCAGCGGCTGCCAGAGACAACCCCGGTGGAACAGCTCCGCTTCGGGTCGCCCAGGAGTTGGACCGCGCCAGGACGCTGCTGGAGGAGGAGCCCCATGGCATCTGACGCACACATTCTCATCGCGCCCTCGGTCCTTGCCGCGGACTTCGCCAACCTGGGTCAGCAGGTACGGGAGGCCGCGGACGCGGGGGCCGACCTCATCCACGTGGACATCATGGACGGGCGTTTCGTGCCCAACATTTCTTTCGGGGAAACCATCGTAGACGCCATTCGAGGCTCAACCGACGTTCCCTTAAATATCCACCTGATGATCCTGGAGCCGGACGATCTGCTGCCCGCATTTATGAAAGCGCCCCAGGACCAAATCATCGTCCACGCCGAAGCCTGCCGACACCTGCACCGGACGGTGACTAGAGTAAAGGAGTCGGGCTGTCAGGTGGGAGTCGCCATTAACCCGGGTACGCCGATCTCAGCGGTGGAAGAGGTATTGCCCTTGCTGGACCTGGTGCTCGTAATGACGGTGAACCCCGGTTTCGGCGGGCAGGCGTTCATACCCGGGGCGTTGTCTAAGGTGGAAAGACTGTATGAGACCATCCAGAGAGAGGGCTTGGGGACGCATCTGGAGGTAGACGGGGGAGTAAAAGCCGACTGGACCGCCCAGGACTCGGTGAAGGCAGGCGCGACGATCCTGGTAGCAGGAACGGCGATCTTCAACGACTCCGAGCCTGTGTCCCAGGCGATGGCTGGGATGAGGACGTGTGTCCATGGGCTTCGGGTGGGCTAGACACACCCACACCGAGACCAGGGATTACTTCAGCGCCGCGACGGCCTTCCGCACCTTGGATGACTTGTTGAGCGACCGCAGGCAGCGGCTGCAAATCTTCACCTTGATGGACCTGCCGTCCTGAAACAGCGTCTGCTTGTGGACGTTAGCCTTGAACCGGGTCTTGGTGTGACGGTTGGAGTGGCTTACGTTGTTCCCACTCATCCCCGACTTCAAACAGATTTCACATCTCATGTCGTTGGTATGTCCCCTGCATGGGTCCGAACGGACTGCTGAATTTTGAATCGAGTATATCACGGGGCAATCAACCCCACCAACCGGCTTCTTCACGGTTCAGAGCGTTTCTCGTGCCAGCCGGATTTCGGAATTATTGATCTGTCCTCTCTCCTGAATGAGAGGAACATGGCTCCATTCACTCCCTCGACCGATAGATGTCCACGGCGGCGTATTCGATCACCGAGCCCCTTACCGGAGGCCTGGGTTTCTTGACGCGCACATGGACAGCGTCGACCGGAAACTCAGCCAGCACCTTTGAGGCGATATGATGCGCCGTCGCCTCCAACAGGTTCTTGGACTGGCCCTCGACCACGGTCTGTACTGACCGGTAGAGGCGGGGATAACTTACCGTGTCTTCTAGACGGTCGGAGGCCCCGGCGCAACTGAGGTCCAGCTCAACCACCAGGTCCACGATGTAGGCCTGCCCCAGGGCCCGCTCTTCTGGATTCACGCCGTGATAACCGTAAAACTGCATCCCTTCCAATATGATGCGGTCCGGCCTTCGAGGGCGGTCAACCATGAACTATCACCCGGCCCTCGATCACCCGGCCCTCGATTCGATGGCTGCCATCTTGGCCAGCAGGTTTTCGGCGCGTTTGAACACCGGAACATCGATCATACGGCCATCCAGGTCCGCTGAGCCGCGGCCGTTGGACTCTGCCTCTCGGAACGCATTGACGACTTTCCTGGCGTAGGCCACTTCATCTTCGGATGGAGTGAACGACTCGTTGATTATGTCAATCTGCGCGGGGTGGATCGCGAATTTCCCGGTGAAACCGAGCTGGCGGATTAGCCTGCAGTCTTCCCGAAGCCCGTCCTGGTCCCTGAAGCCCACAAACGGGGAGTCTAGGCAGGCAACCTTTGCGGCATGGGCGGCTACAGCGGTCTGGGCCCTGGCGAAATAGACTTCTTCCCCCGTGTCGGTACGCTGGATGCCGAGATCGTTGGTGTAGTCCTCGGCCCCGAATGCGATAGCGATAATTCGAGGCGTTGCCGTGGCCATCTGATAGGGAGCCAACACGGCCGGTGCGTTTTCGATCCAGGGGATGAGCTTGATCTGCCCCGGCTCCACACCCGAAGCCGACTCCAAAGCGGAAATCAGAACATCGGCGTCTCGCAACTCTTGGGGGGACTCGGCCTTGCCGAGACTGATCCCGGACAGATCTTGGGAAACCAGGACTTCCAGTTCGTCCTTGGTCAGCCCGGTGTCCAGGGAGTTGACCCGGACCATCACCCTGTGCCCCGCACTCCGCAACTTCGGCACCCACTCGCGGGCTACGTCCCGGGCGTTCACCTTTTCGGCGGGAGGGACGGAGTCCTCCAGGTCCACCATCGTCACATCGGCGTTAAACCCTAACGCCCTTTCCAACATGTTGGGCCGGTTGCCGGGCACGAAGATCAGGCTACGCAGTAGCTCCACTTGCTATCTCCTGAAATTTGCTTCGGTTACAGAGTGAGACCGGAAAACTGGTAAGAACTGGCGAGCCGTTTCAGGAAAGCCACCCCTCAGCCTTCCGGCGCAACTTCAATGGCATTCATGAGACACACCCACTGGTTGAGGGAAACTTCGAACCGGCGCTCCCTCTGTCTTGCGCTATCTTCCCAAAACTCCCTGGTCATTTCCTCGGGCCTGGGGCTGGTAACCCTGGTCGCCTCCCAGTGCGCAGGGCCGTGATACCCGGTGAGCAAAACGATCTCCAGGGGGTCAGTGGCGGCCAGAGTGGACCACAGTCCGAGGATTCTCGCATCCTGGGCCTCCACTCGGGGCCAAACACCGTCACACGTCAGGGACAAAAACTCTTCCAGGTCGGCGGGATGAATGAAAAAACGCCGGTAGCCGTAGACGGTCCTTCGGTCTTCCATTGGAATGTGGGATTTAGGGCGATCGGCAATCGCCTTAAGGAGCCTGGCCTCCTCCCTCTCCGCCATCGGGTTGCCCGGAAAGACATTCTGGAAATTGTTCCAGGCATCGAGTCCGGGGAATCGGACGACCTGCACCACCTCTTCTATCGGATATCCGATCAAGCCACTTAGAAGGCATAGGACTTCGCCGCCCTGTTCCCGCACGAGGGGCCAAATGTCGTTCCTGGCGTGCTGGACGTATGCGTCAAGTGCGCCCTTGTGAAGGGTGAGCTGCCGCTGCTCATATATCGTCTGGTCTAAAGCCAAATCAGGTCACCAACGGGCTAGCCGAGTCTACCAAGGCGGGAGTCATTATGTCACGGGGCGACGGTAATCGCCACAGGGGAATCCCCGACTACAGTTGGTATGGGGGATGCCGCTCTCCATCAGGCACTCGTTCAATCTGCTGGCTCACCGGGTTGACTCGGTATCGGAGGTTTTCCAGTAGCTCGACGCCGATGAGGGGGGTTGACGCAGGTACCATGATTGCGCCGAACCTCTCCCCTCTGAGCTCTCCACTGGCGAAGTACGTATCCACCTCCACCATACCCGTCGCGCTCATGAGTCTAACCTTGCCTTGAGTCGGCTCTACCCCAAGCGCTTCGATTTCCTCTGGCGGCAATGCAAGATACGTAGAACCCGTATCGACCAGGAACCGGTACTCTCTGGTGGCCAGAGGTCCGATCACGCTGGCCAGAACTTCCGTCGTGCCCATGAATCCCTCCTGCCCTACTCCATGTCGCCCCAGTTAGTGGCCCACTTCGTATCCACCTTCAAGGTCACGTCAAGCTCGAGAGCGGCGGGCATCTCGTCATAGACCAGCTTCTGGATGTCGTCCAGCTCTTCCCGGGGCACTTCGAAGACCAACTCGTCGTGCACCTGTAGGAGCATCTTGGAGCGGAGGTTTTCTCTCTGTAGACGGTCGTGAACACGGATCATGGCCAACTTCATAATGTCGGCGGCAGTACCCTGAATCGGCATATTGATAGCCATCCGCTCCGCCGCTCCGCGGACGTTGAAATTGGAGGCGTTGATGTCCGGCAGCAATCGCCGCCGGCGGGACACGGTCTCCACATACTCGTTGGCGTGGGCCTGCTCCTTCACAGTCTCGATGTACTGGCTAACTCCGGGGTAATTGCTGAAATAGCTCTCGATGAACTTGGCGCCCTCCTCCCGGCTGAAACCGGTTTGTTGGGATATCCCGTGGGGCGACAGGCCGTAAATCACGCCGAAATTCAGGACCTTGGCAATGCGCCGCATGTCCGAGTTAACCTCGTTGATTGGCACCTCGAACATGAGGGATCCCGTGGAGGAATGTATATCCTCCCCCCGTTGGAACGCTTCCAGCAAGTCCGGGTCCTGGGAAAGGTGCGCCAGGACCCGCAACTCGATCTGGGAGTAATCGGCTGAGAACAGCACCCAATCCGGAGCCCCATCGGCCACGAAGGCGCGGCGCACGTTCCGGCCAAGTTCGGTCCGGACGGGTATGTTCTGCAAATTGGGGTCGCTGCTGGAAACCCTCCCGGTGGCCGATCCTGTCTGGTTGTACTTTGTATGGATTCTTCCAGTATCCGGATTAATCATCTCCGGCAATGAGTCGACATAGGTGGACTTGAGCTTGGACACCTGCCGGTATTCCAGGATGCCGTCCACGACCGGGTGAAGGCCCCGGAGCCCTTCGAGAGCGTTGGCGTCTGTGGAGTAACCGGTCTTGGTGCGCTTGGTCCGCGGAAGGCCAAGCTCGTTGAACAGTACATCGCTAAGCGCCTTGGGCGAATTGATGTTCACGCTGTGACCGATGGACTGGAAAATCTGCTGCTGCACCTCGTTCAACTGGTCATTGAGGTCCCGGGACATCTCGTGCAAGACACCCCCTTCGACCTTGACACCGTTACGCTGCATATTTACCAGGACCGGCACCAAGGGCATCTCCACCTCGTTCAGCAGGTCGGTAAACCCATTATTGGAGAGTTGCCCCTCAAACGAGCCGCGCAGCCGGCCTGTGATGTCGGCATCGGCGGCAGCGTAGGCCGTAGCCTGTTCGATATCAACCTTGTCGAATGTGACCTTCTTCCGGCCTGTTCCGATTAGCTGGGTGATGGGTGTCATTTCGACACCCAGGACATCCAGGGACATGTTCTTCAGACCGAGCCCCTGGCCGCTCTTCCCAAGCAAGTGCCCGGCAATCATGGTGTCAAAGTCCAAATTTCGGCACTCAATGCCGTGGCTGGCCAACACCGTTGCGTCGAAGTTGGCGTTATGAGCGCACTTGTTAATGTCCGTGGACTCCAACAGAGGCCGCACCCTCGGAAGTACGGATTCCAACGGCAGTTGCGGTCCGTCTTGATGACCCACGGGAACATACCACGCCTTGCCGGGCGCGGTCGCAAAACTCAGACCCACCAGATCAGCGCGCACCGGATCGAGAGACGTGGTCTCCGTGTCGAAGGCGAAGCTGCCCGCTTCCTCGATGGCGGCAATCATCGCTTCAAGTTGGTCAGATGTCCGGACGGCCTCATAGTCGGTATCGGCGGCCACAGGCCCCTTTGGGGCTTGCCCCCACGCCTCATCTTCGCCGCCGGTTGGTCCCGGCAGCCGCCCGATGACGCTGAAAAACTCCAGCTCGGAGAGAAGGTCAACTACCGACTTTCGGTCGTATGACCCAAACCGCGATCCCTCCAAGTCCAACTCCACCGGCGATTCCCGGTTGATGGTCATCAGCCAACGGTTCTCGAAAGCCCGGTCCCTGTTTTCCGCCAAAGATGTTTTTACGCTGGGTGGCTTTACTTCTTCTATGTGTTCGTAGATTCCTTCCAGGTCGTGGAAATCGGTGAGAAGACCGATGGCCCTCTTCTCACCGACTCTTGGCACTCCAGGGATGTTGTCAGATGAATCACCGACCAGGGCCTTGAAATCGGGTTGCTGGGCGGCGGTGAGCCCCGAATAACGTTTCTCCAGCTCCGGCTCGTCATAGGTCGTCCTATCCTGAATGCTGTAGAAGAGGTCCACCCGAGTCTTCGGCGAAATCAACTGGAATGTGTCCCGGTCTCCCGTAATGATCACCGTGTCGACCCCATGGGCTTCCGCCTGCCTCGCAAGAGTCCCGATGATATCGTCCGCCTCGTAACCCTCCATCTGGAATATAGGGACTCCGAACCCCGTCATTAGCTGTCTCACCCGGTCGAACTGTGGCCTCAGCTCCGGCGGCATCGACGGGCGTTGGGCCTTGTACTCTTCGAAACGCTCATGCCGAAACGTTGGTCCCGACATGTCGAAAGCGATGGCGCAGTAGGTGGGCTTCCAGTCCTGCAACGCTCGCAGGAAGACATTGGTGAAGCCGTACACACCGGTGGTGTCTTCCCCTGTCCCGGAGATCGATAGATGCCTTTGGACGGATATCGCGCGGAAGGACCGGTGCACCATGGCATGGCCGTCCATTAGCAACAAGAGGGGCGATTCTTCCCTGGCGAAAAGAGGGAGGGTCTGGTCCTGGTTAGTAGCCATTTGATACCTCGGCGGCGGGGCGGATGGGAGACCAGGTCGCCATAATCTTTGCGCAGCATTATACACCCGGCTAACCTTCGAATCAGTGAAGGGGTGACACCTCACGGCCCGGTCCACCGCGTTCGAGACTGCGGCTTATCCGGCCGTCGTGCTACAATGGCTACCAACCTGGGAAGCCCACCTCGGACTGGGAGAACAGGGCCAATGCCTGTATACGATTACCGGTGCAAGGACTGTAATAGGGTCACATCCGTTTTAACCTATAGTTGGAAGACCAGCTCAGAACCCGCGTGCCGGAGTTGTGGCGGCGGTGAGTTGACCAAGCTCATCTCCGGGTTTGCGTTTCACCACTCCTGGGGCGACAGTCTCAACTGGGCGCCCAGCGGCGAGACCCTGAACGACGTAAATGAAGATTCTCCCCAAGATCTGGACCGATTCATGGGGCGCATCAAAGAGGAGATGGGTGGGGAAGTAACTTCCGACTTCAACCAGATGCGCAAGGAACTGACCAGCGACTCATAACCCCCGCACCTACCTGACGCCACAGGGGACTGACTAGAGTATGCCCATTTACGAATACTGGTGCCAGGACTGCGGCGAGGTAACCTCCTTCTTCCTCCTGGCTATAGGTGATGCGTTGACGCCCATCTGCGGCCCTTGCCAGAGCGCCAACATGCAACGGCAAATGTCGTCCTTCGCCATGGGTCGAGGAAGCGGCGGGGCGAGGGAAGGGTCGTCCTCCAACTCGGAGTCCACGGGACTGGAATACTACCGCGGCCCCCGCAACATAGGTAGAAACGTGGAAGAGAGCTTTTCGCGCCATGGCCTCGACGTTCCTGAAAGTGTGCGCGAGACCATCAACTCGGCCAGAGCCGACAAACTGCCCAAGGGAATGGATATATGACACAAGCCCACGATCCCGGCCAGCCCTTTTATTCATCTCTAGTGCATTGCGTGCAGTCTCTGTCCGGCGGATGCCCGGAACGGGAGCTAACTTCCATCCCGCTCACCAAACTGCGGGAACTTGCGGCAGCCATGCCGGGCGAGGACCGATCCGCATCGGCGGCGTTGACGCTAAACGACGCCCTTACGCTGATCGAAACGGCCAAGGGACTGCTGGCCGCGATCCGGAGACCGGGTGGACAGGGCTTGCCCAATTCCCAGGTGGACGCCGCGCTGGACGGACCTCTAGACGACCTCTCCGCCGCAATCGGAGCCGACCTGCGGCGGCAACAGGCAGACAAGATACGCGGTCTTTACGTCATTATCGACCCCGAGGTAACCGGTGGCAGGGAGCCCCTGGAGATTGCCAGGGCCGCCGTGAGAGGCGGGGCCGCTATGTTGCAACTCCGGGACAAGCTGAGGGACAAGGGCCAGATTTTGCCTCTGGCGACCTCTCTGCAACAGCTGTGTGAAGAGAACAGCGTACTGCTTATCGTCAACGACCACGTTGACCTGGCTGCAACCGTCGTATCCGGCGGTGTCCACGTTGGTCAGACCGACATGCCCGTGGCCGAAGTTCGAAAGTTGCTGGCCCCCCACCAGGTATTGGGCCGGTCCAACCGGGACATCGACCTGCTGATCGAGTCCCAGGAAATGGGGGCCGACCACGTAGCCTTCGGCGCGATCTACGCCTCCACCACCAAGGGCGGAGGACGGGGCCCCCAGGGGATCGAACCGCTCGTCCGGGCAAGGGCCGCAACCAGTGTCCCGCTGGTGGCCATCGGAGGCATAAACGCCGAAAACGTGGCCCCGGTGGTTGAAGCTGGCGCGGACGCAATCTGCGTCACCGCCGCCGTCGGTTCGGCTCCTGAACCGGAAGCCGCCGCCAGCCAACTGGTGGAAGCCATCCGGGCCGCCGGAGGCAGGGTCTAATGCCTTCACCCTACAGCTCCGAATTGAACAATATCGGTGTAGAGGCCATCGAACGCCTCACCGAGAGAAATCACGCCAGAGAGCGGGGTCTAACCGTTTCCAGAGAAGTAGTGCGCTTCTCCGCCAACGCCATCAGGGCTGTCCACCGTGAAGACTTCGCAGAAGCCCTCCGATTGATCGGGCTGGCCCGTGAACGGCTTGAAGATACCGCTCCCATCCGCGACGAAAGCCCGGAGATATACTTCGCCGGTTTCCTCTCCGACGCACGCAAGGAATACGCGGAAGCCAACATCACTCTTGCCGTGATTTCCGGCGATCCTATTCCCCGGTCCGACGACCTTGAGTTGGATGCTTCCGCATACCTGAACGGAATGGCAGAGACCATCGGCGAGATCCGGCGTTACATCCTGGATACGCTGCGGCGTGACTCCTTCCACCGCTGCCAGGAGCTAATGGAGGTCATGGACGAGATTTACAGCGTGCTGGTGACGGTGGACTTCCCCGAGGGAGTGACCGGAGGCCTGCGCCGCAACACCGACCAGATGCGCGGTGTGTTGGAAAGGACCAGGGGAGACTTGACCATGGCTCTGCGGCAACACCGCCTGGAGCAGCAAATGGCAGAGTGGGAGAAGGGCCGATGAGCCTTGGCATAACCTTTCTCGGAACGGGCGCGGGAGGCTCCATACACCGGGGCCACACAGCAATCGCAATTGATTGCGCCGACGGTACAAAGCTGCTGCTGGACGCCAGTTCCGGCAACACCGTTACCCGCGGCCTGAATGAACTAGGAATGTCCGTCGCGGAGTATCACCACGTTTTGCTCTCCCACCACCACGCCGACCACATGTCCGGATTGCCCTCGGTACAGTTGGTCCACACGCGGTTCCTGGACGGGAGCCCTCCTCTGGCGGTTTACGGTCCCGGCGAGGTGCTGGAACACGCCGAAGGGGTGTGCCGGATTCTCTCCCCTGGACTCACCGTGGACCGCCGTGGAGCGATGAACGCCGAAGGCCACCTGGTCATGCGGTGGGAAGCTGTCAGGGACGGAGAACGAACCCAGTTCGGACCAACTACCTTCGCCTACTGCTTCCCCGCCGACCATATCCCTGGAGCGGTCGGGTACGTAGTCGAAAGCGACGGGGTGAAAGTAGTCTTCTCCGGTGACACGCGGTATAACCCCACGATCGCCGAGGTTGGACGGGGAGCCCGCATGTTAATTCACGAGGCCTACTCACTCGACCAAGACCACGACCAGGCAGTTGCCGCAGCCCATGCCACCGCAGGCGATGCGGCCCGGGTTGCGGCTCAGGCGGGGGTCGACGAACTGATAATCACCCACATCACCAACCCCTTTCACGAAAACACTCAACCCCTCATTGACGAAGCGCGGCAGCACTTCCAGGGACCCATCTCCACCGCGTTCGACCTGCGGCAAATTACTGTCGATAGCTGATAGATTATCGTCGCGGCTTGCCTTATAGTGGTGGCAAGCCCAGTCTCCTCTCCGGCATCTTTGGCCCTGACCCGGACGCTCCTTCTAACTGGGACAAGCTTGAGCCGGTGGTTGTGTGGGGTAGTGTGCACCAGTCCTGGATAGACGTTTCCTAGGAGCAATTGACGTGTGGGCATCCGCTCAGACCTGCGCTGTGCTCGGACTCGATGGGTACATCGTAGAAGTAGAAATTGATATCTCCCCGGGTCTTCCCGCCTTTAACATCGTTGGGCTTCCGGACACTGCGGTCCAAGAGGCCAGGGAAAGAGTCCGCCCGGCGCTGCGCAACAGCGGATTTGAGTTTCCCCTAAAGCGCATCACGGTCAACCTCGCCCCCGCAGACTTGAAAAAGGCAGGCCCATCCTATGACCTCTCTATCGCCGTCGGCATTCTGCTCTGCACCGGACAGGTCGAGTTGCTGGACGGAAAGGCGATTTTCTTGGGAGAGCTGTCCTTAGACGGCAGCCTCCGCCACACCACCGGAATTCTCGCGATGGTGTCGGTAGCGCGGGACCAGGGATATTCCACTGTGTACGTGCCCGCGACGGACGCGGAAGAAGCAGCTTTAGTCGATGGTGTTACGGTGTTTCCCGTCGACAACCTCTTTTCCCTCATAGCCCATTTCCGTGGTGATTCTCCAATCACGCCTATCGCCTGCCAGGGAGTTGCCGTACCACCTTGTTCCGGTCCCATCGACGGAATGAACCTGGCTGACGTGAAGGGACAGGAACACGCTAAACGCGCACTGGAAGTAGCGGCTGCTGGGTTTCACAACTTGCTGCTCAACGGACCTCCTGGCAGCGGAAAGACCCTCCTTGCAAGGTGTGTGCCGTCGATCCTGCCACCAATGACCCCGCCAGAAGCCCTGGAAGTCACCAAGATTTACAGCGTTAGCGGCGACCTTCCCTCGGACAGCCCGCTCATGAACCGCCGCCCCTTCCGCTCCCCCCACTACACCATATCCAACGCTGGCCTCGTAGGCGGAGGCCGCAACCTGCGCCCCGGCGAGATTACTATGAGTCATCGGGGAGTCCTGTTCCTGGACGAACTTCCCGAGTTTAGCCACACAGCCCTCGAGTCTTTGAGGCAACCCTTGGAAGACAAGGTGGTTACAATCAGCCGGGTGGCGGGGACAGTGACTTACCCGGCCAGCTTCATGTTCGTGGCTGCGATGAACCCCTGCCCTTGCGGTTATCACACCGACCCAAACAAGGAATGCATCTGCGCTCCGTCGGCGGTGGTCCGATACCAGAAGAAGGTTAGCGGACCCCTCTTGGACAGGATTGACGTGTTCGTCGAGGTCCCGCCGGTGGAGTACGAAAAGCTGGTGGACACGGAACCGGCGGAAGACTCCTCCTCCGCCAGGGGCAGGGTCCAGCGTGCCCGAGACGCCCAGCGCGACCGCTTCGATGGAACACCAATGTTGTGCAACGCCGACATGGGTCCGGCGGAAGTTTGGAAGTCGTGTCCGTTGGACGATCCGGCAAAAAACCTGCTGCAGGCCGCAACCCAACGACTCCACCTCTCCGCACGCGCCTTCCATAGGATCCTTAAGGTGTCCCGGACCATCGCGGACCTCGACTGCGCCAAGGACATCAGCGTCGCCCATCTCGCGGAGGCGTTGCAGTACCGCTCCCGCAACTAACCTGACTCTTTCCCTTGCCACCCCCTTTTCCGGCGGCTATGATTAGTGGCATGGAGCCACGAGACGTAAAATACCAACTTGGGTCCCTTTCCTTCATCGAGCCAAAGACCTTCGGACAACCCGGACAGCGGACTTTCAACCTGGTCTTCGAATCAGGGGACGCCCGCTGTACAGTTTGGCTGGAAAAAGAACAGTTATTTCAACTGGGAATCTACCTCCAAGAGGTAGTCCAATCCCTCTCCGAGGAAGATAAAGGCCGCGAGGGCCGACGCCGGGAGTCACGCGCCTCGGGACAGGGCGTATCCCTGGACTTCAAGGCCGGGCAGGTCTTGTTGAGCCACGACCAGGAGTCCAACTCTTTCCGCCTTCTGGCCTACGAGATAGAGGAGCAGGAGCAGGAGCAAGAGGGGGACAAGGAACCTGAGTCTGTCGGATTCTGGATCGACGTGCCCCAGGCGGAGACGTTGTCCCAGGAAGCCCTTCGAATCTGTGCCGCGGGCCGTCCTCGCTGTATCCTGTGTGGACAGCCAATCAATCCCGACGGCCACAACTGTCCCCGGGCAAATGGCCATGCGGTCCTGGAGACGGGCTGACCAACGCCCAAAAAGCTACAAGGGTAACCCGTGATAGTCGACCCATCCACTGTCGAGTTGATTAGACAAGGCGAGATCGTCAGTTGTCAGCTCACCCCATCGGGTTCCAACTACACATTTCTGTCCCAACTCCAACTGGATGGGCGCACCGGCCTGGCGATCTACAAACCCAGGGACGGAGAGGCTCCCCTCTGGGACTTCCCAACCGGGACTCTCTATAAGCGGGAGTACGCCGCGTACCTTCTGAGCCAGGTCCTCGGTTGGGATTTCATTCCCTACACAATCATCCGGGACGGGCCCTATGGTATTGGCTCCGTCCAAGAATTTATCGAACACGACCCCCGGCAGAACTACTACAGTCTGCAAGAAGATGCCGGACCTCAGCTTCAGACAATTGCGTGCTTCGACCTGGTAGCCAACAGCACAGACCGCAAGGCCAATCACCTGATCATGGGTGAGGACGGCAAGCTCTGGAGCATCGACCACGGCCTGACGTTCCACTCGGACCTCAAGATTCGCACCGTGATTTGGGACTTCTCGGGAGAACCCATCCCGAAAGAGCATCTGTCAACGTTGCGCAGGTTTCAAAAGCAACTCCACCGCCCAAATGGCCGAATTCAAGAATTACTGGACTTGCTCCTTCCCGAGGAGGTCTCGGCCCTGTCCCGCCGCGTGGAATGGATCCTAGAGGAAGGGGATTTTCCGGGGATGCCGGGGAGGTCTGGCAAGCGCCGCCGTCGTCGAGAGTGACTCAGCCGGACCAAGTTTGGGTCAGGGGTTCGGACCGGCAGGCGGGTTTAGTCGAGGAAGTGCCGCGCGGCCTCTTCCGAGACCCTGCGATGCACTTCCTGGAGCGGGATATCCGTTTCGACGGCGATGCGGCGGCAGTCTTCATACTCCGGCGCGGCCCCGATGGCGTTCCCACCGACGTACTTCACCTTGACCGAGACCATTCCCAAGCTGGACTCCATCGCCACATTTCGACGTTCGGCGGCATAGCGCTCGACCGGGCGGGTCCTTACTCCCAGGGTAGGCGTCTCCCGCAGCACAAGTTCGCAGGCGGCTTCTTCCAACTCGGCGGGGATAAGCGCTGAAAGGACGACGCCGGGCCGGTTTTTCTTCATCTGGATCGGCGAATACCAAACGTCCAGGGCGCCAAGGTCGAACAGACGCTCTTGGGCGTATCCCACCACCACGCCGGTAACATCGTCCATGTTCGTTTCCAGAAGCACGATGTTTCCCTGACGGGGCGCGAACCCGGAGGAGGCGGCATCACCAAGCCAGACCCGCACCACGTTGGGGAAGTTCTCCGGGTCCTTGGATCCCAGTCCGACCCCAACGGCCTCGACCGAAAAGGCGGGACGATGAAATTCGGCAAGTGAAGTCATCAGCGCGGCCCCCGTGGGGGTGGTGAGCTCCCCAGCCCCTTTGAAGATGTCCCGGTCCTCGGCAACCGGAGCGCCAGCCATGGCCACCAACTCCAAAGTCGCCGGGGCGGGGTTGGAATAACCGCCATGCCAACGGGGCGGTTCCGAAGCGCCCAGCACAAGGGGAGCCGCGTACACGCTATCGACTCCCAGCCGGTCCAACCCCGTGACGAAACCCACGACGTCCACCAAGGTGTCGATGCTCCCCAGTTCCTCAAGTTCCAACGACTCGGCGGGCTCCCCGTGGACACGGGCCTCGGCCCTCCACAAGTTCTCCAACACCTGGCAGGACCTGTCTTTGGCCTGCTGCGGTAGGTCGCTACGGCGAACGGAGTCCAGCAGCCACCGGGGTGAGTAACGCGCCGGGTCCGCCACGTGGACGGCCAACTTCGTGCCCCGGACTTCCTTGCGGGTCTCCTGGGCGACGCTGATATCCCAGCCGGAGAGATGCAGTTTCGCCAGGTCTTCTCGCAGCACATCCACACTCAACCCCAGGTCGAGCAACGCCGCCAGGAGCATATCTCCGCTGGCCCCGCCGATGGGCTGGATGTAGGCTACACGCACCGCTGTCCTATCACGGGAGTCGTATCTAGGAACGCTAAACGTTAACCAGGAAGTTGATGACGTCCCCGTCTCTCACCAGGTAGGTCTTTCCTTCGGCGCGCACCACACCTTCCCTGCGTCCCTGGGTGATGCTGCCGCACCGCACAAGGTCGTCATAGGGGATCACCTCGGCGCGGACAAACCCCCGTTGAAAGTCGGAGTGAATAGTGCCCGCGGCCTCCTGGGCCGGTAGCCCCGAGGGAATGCTCCATGCCCTGACTTCATCGTCGCCAACAGTGAGAAATGACACCAACCCAAGGGTCTCATAGCAGGTCCGGATGACCTGGGACGTGGCGGCTTCGCCAACTCTCAGTTCTTCCCGGAACTCCAACTGCTCTTCCTCGCTCATCAACGCCAGGTCTTCTTCGAGTCTACCGCAAAGGTTGACCTCGCCGAGGCCCTCCACTGCCGCCGGGTCCAGTCCCAACTGCTCAAGGCGGATAGCCGAGGCATCTTCGTCGTCATTGAAGGCAACGATGACCGGTTTGCTGGTGAATAGCTGGTAAGCTCTGACCAGTTCCGCTTCGGAGTCGGACAAGACCTGGCCCCGAACCGGAACGTCGCCTTCCATCCCCTGCTTGACCTTCACCACAGCGTCCATCTGCCGTTCGAAAAGTGGGCGTTCGGCGGGTTTGGCCTTCTTGATGCCATCTTCCTGGCGTTGGACGCCGCGTTCCAAGACCTCGAGATCGGCCAGCATGAGTTCCCCAAGCACAGCCTTGAGGTCTCGTCCCGGGTCAACTTCTCCAAGAGGGTGATGGACCGAAGGGTTGGAGAATGTGCGGATAACCACGAGGAAAGCGTCAACGGTTTGGAGCGTGTTCCGAATCCTACCGCCGATGTCGAAGGAATTGCTGGGACCTTCCGTGCCGCCCCAGTCGAAGAACCGGATTTCCGGGTAAATGTTTTTCCGCGGGCTGTACATCTCGGCAAGGATGCCGACTCGGGGATCGGGCACCTTGACCACACCCACTCGGGTCCCCCCTCCAGGCCCGCCTGTGGAGGCCGCGCCATGACCGGCTGTGAGAGCGTTGAAGAGGGTGGTTTTGCCGCTTCTTGGTAGTCCGATTAGCGCCAGGTCCATGTTTAGATTATACACCCGCATCCGCCGCGGACTGGATTCGGCCCAGCCTTCTGGCGGAGATTCTTGGTCCCCAGGTATCCTAGTAAGACTGGAAGAGCTTACCCCATTCCGTCTTGAGGGCGGCGTTGATCCGGCTTCGCCCCTTGGTCTTAAGCCAGTAGCCGTTGTGATACAGGTTGGACGCGAAAAAGGCCCAACCAACCAGCGGCGTCCTGAGCAGGAAAGTCTCCAACGGCTTCAGCGGCCCCCAATAGATAAGTTTCTGCCCCCGGCTGGCGAAGGTATTCTCGACCCCGGAGAATCGCCAGTTAGTTTGGCTGATGTCTTCGCCGACCACGTCTATCTGGGAAATGTCTCCGCAGCCGAGGCCTCTTTCGTGTGCCAATCGGATGAATTTTAGGTCCATCGGCTCGAACCCCATCATTTTGGCCGCCACCGCGTCGATGGCTACCTGGTCGGCGCTGGCCAGGATACGGTCTTTGATGTGCCACCGCATCGCCCGGGGACCCGGACCGTCGCCCGCGAAGGTGCCATCCATCACCGCGAAGATACCGGGATGAATCTCCTTTTGGATGGCTAGCAGGTCCACCAGGGTCTCGTGAATCACCGAGTGAGTCCAGTGCCTCTTCCGGTTCAGCAGGCCTCCAAAGGCGTTCTTCATCGCCCCAGTCATGGTCGTGAACACATGGGTCTTCATCGTCGGAAGATGAACAATGTTTTTCCCCTCGAAGCTTTCGGGAATCTGAATGCCTTCGGGGAAGATGTCATCCAAGACCAGCATCTCGGCCTTCGGCTTATAGTCAACCCAACGGTTGGGTGGAGTGTCCAGGTGGATAGTTGGGAGCTCAAGCCGGTCCTGCACGGGCTTGTGCTTGTTCTTGGCCTCGCCTTCGTAGGAGTCCACCACGACCGTGCCGTTGTGCGCCCCGATGAGCTCTTGATGGCCCATCGACCGCATTGCCTTGATTACTCCCTCCAACTGCCAGGGACTTGTGGAGCAGCCGGGGTACCAATGTTGCCAGGAAATATTGATCTTGAGCAAGGTGGGAATGTCCACACTGAGAACCGTCGGGGCGTCGGCCATGACCATAGCGCGGTGGAAGTCCTCGAACACAGTCTGAGGCGTGGTCGCGACCACCGCGACAACGGACCGTCCGGTACGGCCATCAGATTCCCGGGTCTGCGCTTCCGATTGACCGGGAACAGGGTTCTGGGATGTTTGCACGGACCAAACCTCCGGTCCAGAATATTGCCGCTTCGGGCGGCTTCAGCCGTTCAGCGCCAGGACCATCGTCGACGCGATTATCCAGCACACCACGGAACCAAGCATGGGCAGGTCTTGCGCGATCAGTTGCTCGGGTGACTCAGCCTCCTTGCTGGTGTTCAAAAGATACAGGTAGCGAAACAGGCCGAAGGTGACGATCGGCACCGTGAGCAACATGGCGTGATTGCCGGGAAGGTTCTCAGCCTCTACCGTATATAAAGTATAGCTCAGCCACGCCCCGGCAGCGGATATGTTAAGAAGTTGACCTATAAGCGGCCCGCTGTATTTGCCCAGAACACCGCGTTGGACCGCCGCCGCATCCCCGCCCAACCTTACCTCGGCGTAGCGCCGTCCCAACACAAGGAAAAGAGCTCCCGCACCGGTGGCCACGTACAGCCAGGGCGAGGGGGCCACGTCGATGGCCACCGCACCGGCGGTAGCCCGTATCACGTAGCCGCTGGCCACAGCGAACAGATCCAGCAATACCACCTGCTTTACACCGAGTGAGTAGGCTACGTTTATCCCCAAGTAGAGCAAGCCGATTGCGCCAAGGGCCGGCTTCAACAAGACCATAACAACCAGGCCCACGGCGGCGAGGACTACCATCGCCGCCAAGGCAAGGCCAACGCTCACCTTTCCCGAAGCTATGGGACGCCGCCGCTTCTCCGGGTGGCTTCTGTCAGACTCCCGGTCAGTCAGGTCATTCAACACGTAAGTGGAGCTGGCTAGGGCGCAGAAAGCCAGAAAAACGACCAACAAACGCAAGGCTATCGCAGGCGCCTGCCCCAGAGAGTCGGGGGACCACGCCACCCCTACCGCAAAGAGGAAGGGGAGGAACACCAGCCCGTTCTTGACCCATTGCCGGGGGCGTAATGCCCTGACCAACGAGACAACGGACGCCACACCTCCCGCGCCTCCGGCCAGATCATCCCCGGTTTTATCCCGCGCTTCCATAGGCCTCATGGCACAGTGGACGTGTCGGACAGTGTGATTTCGGATTTCCCGCCGGAAGAAGCGCTTTTCGGCGCTGGAGCGGACCTATTGAGTGACGCCAGCGCAACCAGGCCAACGGCGACGGCGAACCAGAGGGTCGCCAGCCTTACAAGGATAGTGCCCGCCGAGGCCGCTTCTCTGAGCGCGCCGCTTTCTTGAAGCAACGCCACCATGCTTCCCTCGGTGCCCACCAAGCCGCCGGGTATCGTGGTGGCGGCTCCCACAAGAGTCGCGGCCCCGTAAATTGGCAGGGCCCGGAAGAGATCTATTCCACTGTTCATGCCGTCCAGAATGAGCCACAGGGCAAAACCTTCGCTGACCCATGCCCCAAGGCCCAGCGCTATGGCTACTGTTAGGACCCGGGGCCGAACCAGGATACGCAGCCCTTCGCGCGAGGTTCGGAGACCCTCCTTCCAACGGCGCAGCAGCGGCAGGTCGATTAAGGCCCCCCCGCGGCGGCTAAGAATCGGGATGAGGGCCGCCAAGCACAGTCCAAACACCACCGCGAGTACCCACAAGACTTGTGCTGGTAACAGCGCGAAGCCGATCATTGCCATCATTAGGACTGAAACCACGTCTGTCAGTCTCTCCATCACCACCACCGGCGCAGAAGCCGCCACGGGTATGCCTGTGCGGTTCCGCAAAAGGTGGCACTTGAAGATTTCCCCGGCTTTTCCGGGCGTCACGGACATGGCCAGCCCAGATAGGAACACCAGCACGCTCACCCGGGCCGGAGCCCGCAGCCCCAACACTTTTAGGTAATAGGCCCATCGGCAAAACCTGAGTCCGAAGTTTACCGCGGCAAGTCCCAACGCCCCGGCCAGGTACGCCACCGGGAAATCCCTCAGTAGGGCCAACGTATTCCGGAAATCTCCATATCCCGCCACCCCGGCGAATACGAGCGCCGCCAGCAGTATCAGGAGCAGTAGCTTTCGTCCGGTCATAGTCTTAGGATTCTCCCGGTGTCACTCAGACGACTTCAGCAGAGAATACATGGCTCCAAGCGCTCCCATGCTGGCCGAGTAGAAGGTGAAGACCGCCACGCCTCCCCAGACCAGCAGCGGATTCAGCTCGAAGAACACGGTGATGATCGCGGCGACTATGGCGCACAGTATGAAGACTAGCCCGCCGAGTAAGACCCCGAAGGTCAAAGCCTTGAGCGCGTTGGGCAAAGAGCTCTCGCCAGCCGATGCTATCCCAAAGTAGCTCCCGATAAACGGCCCGAACGGGATACCCACAAAATGCACGATGGGAATCACCGCCAACACGACAATAATCGCGAAGGCGACCAGCACTCCTTTGATCATCTACTCACCTTTGCTCAACCTGCCAAACAATATCTCACAGCGTCGTAGTCGTTGCCAGTATATCCAGTGGCGTAGTTCAACAGGTAGCCGCCCTCAGCGGCCAACGTTATACTAGCTGCGCCTATCCTTGCGGGTCGATTTAACCCTTCACACTACGGGCGCAAAGCCGCATTTGCAGCCCGATTCGGTTGAAACCCGCGTACAGGAGTCCATGAGTTGAGCTCCGAACGAGACCAGTCAGCGACTGAGGACGCCCCTCCCGTCGCCGTGCTTCTGGGGATGAATTCCCTTCCGGCGCCGGAGGGTGTTGGCATCGCGACGATGACTATCCAAGACAAGCACCGGCAGAGGGCCGGCGTAGTCCAGGGAGGGCTTATCGTAACCCTCGCCGACTACGCATTCTTCGAGGCAGTCCACACCCGAATGCGTCCCGGTGATACTGCGGTAACCGTGGAACTGAAGGTCAATTTCCTGGCCCCGGCGCGGGATGGCGAGCTCACCGCAACGGCCAGGCTCATTGGCGCTGGCCGGCGCATCGTAGTGGGGGAGGTCGACGTAACCGACGACCGGGACACGCTAATCGCACGTTGCCTCGGGACCTGCCTGGTCAGGACGCCTGGCCGGCCGTGATCACAACTATCGCCGCATTGGCGAATTGGCTTTCCCGTCAGGGCGATGCTATAATCCTGATCGAACCGTTGCGGAGGTATGCGCAATGAAAATCCCCATGAGAGTCGATTATGGGGTTCGGGCCCTGGTGGAGTTGGCGCTGAATTACGGGGAAGGCCCGGTCCAGACTTCGGTAATCGCCTCCAAACAGGGCATCCCGGAAGCCTACCTGGACCAGCTCATGACCACGCTGCACAAGTGCGGCTTTATCCTGAGCCGACGTGGGCCCCAGGGCGGGCATTGGTTGGCCGCCGAGCCCTCGGAAATCAATCTGGATATGGTAATTCGCACCCTGGACGCGAATTCTTCACCGCTGGACTGTCTTATCAACCCATTGGACTGTGTGTTTTCCGAGTCTTGTGCACAGCAAGAGGTCTGGAAATCGGTGGAAGATGCGATCCAGGACGTGCTAAGTAAAATTTCGCTGGCTGAACTGGCCCGACGACAGCGTGATCTGGCGGAAGTCTCCGTTTAGTACACGCGCGGTCGAGCTGGTCCGGACCTCACGCATGTGCCAGGCGCACGAGACTGCGATCACTTGACAACGCTGGTTACGGGAAGATAGACTCCAGAAAATCATGACCCACCAACTTCTCTTATCGGTTTGCGCTTGTACCTGTCCACCCACATAGGGGGCAGGCCAGTCCTGGCAACCGCAGAGCCCGCGCCCACCCAGATTTAGGACCCTAATGGGGAAGCGCGGGTTTTTTGTGTGTATCGAAAGGAGCTGACAGCATGACCCAGCAGCCAATGGCCTTGACACCTGAACAGGTTAAGCGTTACAGCCGTCACATTATCATGGGCGATGTTGGGAGCAGAGGGCAACGAAGCCTGCTCCAGTCGAAAGCCCTAATCCTGGGCGCGGGTGGCCTTGGTTCCCCCTCGGCCATATACCTAGCCCTTGCGGGGGTTGGCACAATTGGCCTCGTCGACTTTGACGTGGTCGAGATTTCCAACCTGCAGCGGCAGGTGTTGCACCATACCTCCGACATCGGCAGGCCCAAACTCCAGTCGGCCAAGGACAACCTCAAGGCTTACAATCCCGACGTCAACGTAGTCCTCCACGAAGTGCGGTTGGAATCTGATAACGCCCGAGAGATCATCAGTCAGTACGACATGGTGATCAACGGGGCAGACAACTTCGCCACCCGCTACCTGGTGAACGACGCCTGTTACCTGGAAGGCAAACCGTTGATCGACGGAAGCATTCTGATATTCGACGGCCAGTCCACCGTGTTCATCCCAGGCCAGGGGTGCTACCGGTGCCTGTTCCCGTCGCCGCCTCCTCCGGGAATGGTCCCCAACTGCGCCGAGGCCGGCGTATTGGGCGCTCTGACGGGTCTGGTTGGCAGCATCCAGGCTACCGAAGCCCTGAAACTGATGATCGGCATCGGAGAGTCTTTGAGCTCGCGGCTGCTCCTGATTGACGCCCTGAGCATGAACTTCAGAGAAGTCAAGATCAAGCGGAACCCGAATTGCCCGCTCTGCGGAGACAACCCCACCATCAACGAGCTAATCGATTATGAGATCTTCTGCGGTCTGGCCGAGCCGGAACCCGCCGTCGCCTCCGACTAGCCCGAAGTAGGTCCATGGTTGCCAAGCTGACTTACAAAGGGATCCTCGCCACAATCGGCAACACGCCAATTGTGGAACTCCAAAACATGAGCCCCAAAGAGGGTGTGCGTATCTTTGCCAAGCTGGAGGGGCAGAACCCCACCGGCAGCCTCAAGGACCGAATCGCCCTCAAAATGGTGGAACAGGCCCAGAAGGACGGGGAGATCTCTCCGACCCGGACTATTCTGGAGCCTACTAGTGGGAACACCGGCATCTCCCTCGCCATGATTGGGCGGCTCAAGGGCTATAAGGTGGCCGTGGTGATGCCCGACAACGTCAGCGTCGAGCGCACCCAGCTATTGCAGGCTTATGGGGCCGAGATCATCAGCTCCGACGGTTCGCGAGGCACCAACGGTTCCATCGACGTGGCCCAGGACCTGCTGGAAAAACACCCCCACGACTACCACATGCTCTACCAATACGGCAACAGCGGGAATCCCGGCGCCCATTACGAGACCACCGGCCCTGAGATCATCGAGGCCTTGCCGGACCTGACGACCTTCGTTGCCGGGCTGGGCACCGGAGGCACGCTGATGGGTGTTGGGCGCAGGCTCAAAGAGCACAATCCCCAGATAAAGATCGTCGCCGCCGCGCCGGAACCGGATGACTTCATCTCCGGTCTGCGTAGCTTGGAAGAGGGATTTATTCCGCCGATTTTGGACATCTCGCTCCTGGACTCCAGGATGCTGGTGTCTAGCTTAAATGCGTTCCGCACTACCAAAGAATTGCTGGAGAAAGAGGGTATCTTCGCCGGAGTCTCTTCCGGCTCAGTCGTCTACGCCGCCATGCGCCAGGCCGAACGCATGGACGAAGGCGACATCGTATGCCTTCTGGCGGACGGCGGCTGGAAATACCTCAGCACGAGCCTTTGGACCAAGGACTACGAGCAGATGGCCAAAGAGGCCCAGGGCAAGATTTGGTGGTGACCTAGCGGGTTCTCAGGCCTCCCTCACGCCTCTCTTTCATTTTCCCGGCTCCTTGAAAGCTCCCGGCGCGTGGTGCTATACTTACCTGCGTTATCGTGTATGACTTGATGCTTGTCGCACGAGGGTCTCTCCTTAGAAAGCGGGGTTGTTCCCGCTTTCTTGCTGAAAGACCCAGACAGGGTCTCGGGCAGCTTCTCTGAGGAGGCTAGGGCATGAAAAGCGACTTTATGATAGCCTTGACCCAGTTGGCCGCGGAACGACATCTGCCTAGAGAGCAGGTGCTCCAGGCGATCGAAGTGGCCTTGGCTTCCGCGTTTAAAAAGGACAACCCGGCGTCGGGACAGAACATATCCGTCAAATTGAATCCCAACACCGGTGATGTGCGCGTTTACGCGCTCAAGACTGTTGTAGACCTCGTTGAGGACCCCGACAGGGAGATCAGTGTCGGCGATGCCCAGCACATCAAGAAGGGCGCGGACATCGGAGACGAAGTAGCCGCGGCTGAACCCCTCCCGCATAACGCCAGCCGTATCGCGGCGCAAACCGCGAAGCAGGTCGTCTTGCAACGCTTGCGAGAGGCCGAGCGCGAACTGCTCTATCAAGAGTTCCTCCAGTTTGAAGGAGACGTTGTCTCCGGCGTGATAGACCAGACCGAAGCGGGCCGCTTCATCACACTGGACCTTGGCGGCCGCGCCCAGGCGATCCTTCCGTATGAAGAACAAGTCGCCACTGAACGGTACCGCCGCGGTCAGCGGTCCAAAGTCTTTGTTCTCAGCGTTCGCAACGCCTCAAAGGGACCGGAGATACTGGTCTCACGCAGTCACAAGGACATGCTGAAGAGGCTCTTCGAGATCGAAGTGCCCGAGGTCCACAACGGCGTAGTGGAAATCAAGGCCATCGCCCGGGAAGCGGGCTTTCGCAGCAAGGTCGCCGTAACCGCCACCCAGCAGGGAATAGACCCGGTTGGATCGTGTATCGGGGTGCGGGGTAACCGAATTCAGAGCATAGTCAACGAACTCCAGGGCGAGAAGATAGACGTTATTTCCTGGGATAGAGACCCAAAGGTGTTTATCTCCAAGGCCCTCAGCCCCTCCGAGGTGGTCGAAGTCGAACTAGCCTCCTCGGACCAGTCGGCAATCGTGGTCGTACCGGACCGTCAGTTGTCCCTCGCCATCGGTAAAGAGGGCCAGAACACACGTCTGGCAGCCAGACTGACCGGTTGGCGGCTGGACATCAAGGGGATGACCGAGTGGGAGGAAATCAGGGAAGCCCGCAGGTTACGCAAGATCGCAGAACCGGAGCCCGAGGAAGTCCCAGTATTGGACGCCGACGACGAATTGGCGGTGGCCGACGGTGTGACCGTCGACGAGGCTGACGAGATTTCCGAACTCACGGTTGCAGACGTACTCGAGGGTGCGGGTATAGGGACTCTCACCGAACAGCCTATCGATCAGGCCGAAGCGGTAGCCACGCCAGCCGACGCCACCGAGCAACTGGATGAGGAGGAAATCCTGGCAGCGCTGATCCGTGAAGAGGACGAGGCCACAACCGGCCAGGCCGTAACCTCGGAAGACGGCATTAGCGTCGACGAACTGGAGTCCTTCACCCTGGACAACGTAGAAGTTCTAGAAGAGCAGGACCTGGCAGACGAGGAGGAACCGGCGGAAGATGGATTCGTCGAACTGCCCGAGATGTCAGTCCTCACACCCGACGCCGGCAAGATCAGGTTCGCGGAAGACATCATAGAGGAATCGAGGGGCGGCGGTCGCCGGGACCGGCGCGGCCGCCGAGGCGGAAACCGGGCGAGGGGAGCTCGCCAGGGAGGCCGCTAACTCGGCTCCCACACCTCGGGGCCGGAGGGCCGCTTTGGCCAAGCCACGTCACGTCCCGGAACGGAAATGCGTCGCCTGCGGGCAGCGGTTTCCCAAACGGGCACTGCACAGGGTGGTTCGAACGCCGGACGGGCTCGTATCGGTGGACCCCTCCGGAAAGCTGGCAGGGCGCGGCGCTTACCTGTGTGGCTCCTCCAACTGCTGGGAACGAGGCGTTTCAAAAGCCGCCCTTGATAGAAGCTTGGGCGTTTCCCTTTCAGACGAAAATCGCAACGACATCATGTTCTACTATCAACAAGCGGTGGCCGAGCAATCCTCGGTGGAGCACTAAATGACTACTGATGGACGCACAGCCCCTGCGGATGACCGGACCAGGGCTGCCGGTGGGGGGCGAAGAGCTGCCCAAACACGCCGGGCACAGCCCCGGACCCTTATCTTGCCAGAGACTCTGACGGTCCAGCGGCTCTCTGAGCTTATAGACCAAAGCCCCATTGACGTTATCAAGCAATTGATGCGCAACGGCATCATGGCGGCCATGAACCAGGTCATCGATTACAAGATGGCTACACTGGTCACCACCGCGTTCGGCATCAGGACCACTATGGCCGAACCGGAAGCCCCGGTGTCTGAGCAATCTGAGAACGGCCTAGATTCGGAAGAGGAAGCCGGCTTGGAAAGCCGGTCCCCGATTGTAACCATCCTGGGCCATGTCGACCACGGCAAGACTGCCCTACTAGACACTATCAGGACGGCCAGCGTCGCCGACAAAGAGGTCGGGGGCATCACCCAACACATCGGGGCCTACCAGGTGGACCTCAATGGCAGTAAGATTACCTTCCTGGACACACCCGGCCACGCGGCCTTTACCGCCATCCGCGCGCGGGGTTCTCGTGTAACCGACATCGCCGTGCTCGTGGTCGCAGCCGACGACGGCATCATGCCCCAAACTGATGAAGCCATCGACCACGCGAAAGCCGCCGGCGTCCCCATAATCGTCGCCATCAACAAAATGGACCTGCCTGCCGCCGACCCCGAGCGAGTCAAACGGCAACTCAGCGAAAGGAACCTGTTGGTCGAAGACTGGGGCGGCGAAATCGTATCGGTGGAACTCTCCGCCCGCACCGGAGATGGTGTGGACGACCTTCTCGAAAATATCCAGGTGGTGGCCGAGATATCCGAACTCAAGGCCAATCCTCACAAGGCGGCGTCCGGGGTGGTCATCGAGGCCAAGCTCGACCGCAAGCGCGGCCCCACCGCTACCCTTTTGGTCCAAGACGGGACGCTCTCCACCGGCGAGTACATTACGGCTGGCGGGGCCTGGGGACGCATTCGGGCCATGAGCGACCACCAGTCCAACCCGGTGACCACTGTTCCTCCGGCAACCCCGGTCGAGGTCCTGGGATTCGGCTCTCTCCCTGAAGCTGGAGACCAATTCATGGTGGTCCGCCAGGAACGCACCGCCCGGGACATGGCGGAAGAACGGACCAACATCGCCTCTCACCAACAGGCCCAGGCCCGGGCTCTGACGCTGGAGGAGGTGGTTAACCAGACCGCGCCCGGAGACATCAAGGAGCTAAACCTGGTCCTGAAGGCGGACGTCCAAGGTAGCGTCGAGGCCGTCCGGCAGGCCCTGGACCGTCTCACGGAGGAAGACGCCAAGGTCAGAATCCTCCACGCCGCCTGTGGCAACGTCACCGAGTCGGATGTACTGTTGGCCAGTGCATCCACCGCCATCGTGCTCGGATTCAATGTTGGCACCGAGACCAGCGCCGACCGGCTCGCCCTGCGGATGGGTGTCCAGATACGCCATTATCAGATCATATACCAACTAATCGACGACGTATCTCTTGCCCTTCATGGAATGCTCGAACCCGAGTTCACCGAAATCATCGTCGGTCATGCTGAGATTCGGGAGATATTTCCGTCCCGCAGAGGCATCCGTATCGCCGGATGCCGGGTGCTGGATGGGCGTATCACTCGCGGCGCGACTGTCAGGGTGCTTCGGAGTGGGGCCGTCGTCCACGACTCGCCGATCACCAGCCTCCGTCATTTCCGAGACGAGGTCAACGAAGCCACCGCTGGAACAGAATGCGGCATCATTCTCCAGGGCTTTAATGAATTCGAAGAAGGCGATGTGATCGAGTCCCACCGGCAGGAAAGGGAAAGGCGCTAGGCCCTCTGCCCAGTCCTTACGCCTCGCGCTCACCTTGCCCTTCGCCGGGAGCCCGCAATGTCCAGACGCATCGATCGCATCAACGAATTACTGCGCACGGAAATCAGCTTCGTGCTGTTGCGCCACATCAAGGACCCTAGGCTAAATGGCGTCATCAGCGTCACCCAGGTCAACACTTCTAGTGACCTGCGAAACGCCAAGGTGCTTCTCAGTGTCATGGGAGACGACGATACCAAGAAGGCCGCGATGGACGGAATCCAGTCTGCCGCCACATTCTTGCGAAGGGAACTCAGGGACCGGGTAGCCCTCCGGTATACACCCTTCTTATCCTTCGCGCTTGACGATACCCTCGAAGAAGCGGACCACCTGTTTCAAATCATGGACCGCATCAGGGAAGACGACATCCCCGAGCCTCCCAGCAACCCTCGCATTCCGCGCCGGGAGCGCAGGGTCCCTTTCCAGGATGATAAGTAGACCATGCCTCGCAACCGGAACAACGGACGCCCCACCGTAAACGGGTTCATCAACCTCTACAAGCCATGCGGGATTACCTCCATGGAGGCCCTCCGGCAGGTCAAACGGATCACCGGCCAGCGTCAGAAGGTGGGCCACGGCGGCACAATGGACCCTCTGGCCCAAGGAGTCCTACCCGTGTGTTTCGGACAGGCAACCCGCCTGATGGAATACGTGGTAAGCGGCATCAAACGGTACTTGATGCAGGTAAAATTGGGCGAGACCACTTCGACCTACGACGCCGAAGGAGAAGTCCTGGTCAGCCGGGACGCCAGTGACGTGACGCGGCCTCAGGTCGAGCAGGCCATACAGCCCTTCCTGGGATTGATTCAACAGACCCCTCCGATGTATAGCGCGATTAAAGTTGGAGGCCAGCGCCTATATAAGCTGGCCCGGGCCGGCGTCGAGGTGGAGCGCGAGCCGCGGCCCGTGGAGATTTACAATATCAGTATCCTGGAGTGCGAGACGCCCAACCTGGTGTTGGACGTGGAGTGTGGAAAAGGGGCCTACATGCGCTCCCTGGCCCACGACCTAGGGGAAGCCATGGGTTGCGGGGCCCACGTCGCCAACCTAGAACGACTCACTTGCGGGGCATTTCACGCGGACTCCGCATTCACCCCCGCCCAGTTGGAAGAGGTGGGTCCCGGTGCGGACGGATGGCAACAGCGCCTTTTGCCCGTAGACTGGATATTGAGAGACTTCAAAGCGTTGTCTGTGGGGCCACACGCTGAACGCTACCTGATGAACGGCCAGACCGTCAGCCTGAACAACTCAGGAGCGGGAGCCGGGTACTTGGAACCATACCGCGCCTATAGCTCGGACGGACGATTCCTGGCTGTCGTGCGATTCGACCGGCCTACCAACTCATGGAAGCCCGTTAAAGTGTTCCAGACCGACTCCCCTTCTCCCTTCGCTCCGTCCCGGGACTAACGATCAAGGCGATATATTCAAAACTTACCGCCTTGACATCGTGCGTGAGCCCTGTATATTGCAAAGCACTATTCTAGGGGTCGGACACGCCTGGGAGCAGGGTTCTCAGGTCTGGAAGAATATCATGGGGATGCTCCCTACCCACCACGTCTCACCTTTGCCCCCGTCAAGCCCGGTGCGACGAAAGACCCTGCCGACCTAGATCCCGTCGAATCATTGTAGACCCACCGTGACCAATTCTTTGGGGGTGTAGACGATGGAGGCCTATTGCTTCAAGTGCCGGGGTAAGCAGGAGATTCAGAACCCGCAGCAGGTGACTCTTAAGAATGGCAGGCCCGCAACTCAAGGGGTGTGTCCCGTCTGCGGGACTAAGGTGTTCCGCATCGGGAAGGCCGCCTGACCGGACCCGTCGCGTTACCCTAGTCCTAATGGCCCGGACTTGTAGCTGGAGCAAAGTCAAATCCCAACTTAGCAAGCAAGGAACAGGGGTTCAGACGCAATAGGGCGTGGGCTTCGTCGGCATCGAGGCCTGCGCCCGTTGCTATATCCTCGGCCAGGTCGGGTGTAAGCAAATCGCTAGGCTCGTGAGCATCCGAATCCAGAACAATACTGGCTCCGGCGCGCCTGGCGGTATTCACGATGTGACCGTTGGACAGACTGTGGCCCTTACGTGCCGAAACTTCCAGGAAAACGCCGTTCTCCGCCGCAAGTCTGGCGATCTCGTAGGTTATCAGGCCTGGATGGGCTCATCCACAGCAGGCGATCGGACAGCCGCCTCATTCGTGCCCGGCTCCACAGGCTCCACAATCGTCTCACCATGTACGTTGACCAGCTTCGCGCCCATCTCCTTCGCCGCGCGAGCCACCATGTCGATATCATCTTTTGGAACGTGCGTAATCTCTACGCCGGGGACCGCAAGAATATCCCACCTCTTGGTCGCCTCGGCGCAATCAGTCACCAGGGTCTTCACGACCAGGTCCAGGTTGCCAATGCCGACGTGGTCGGTAACGCCGATGGCCTGATACCCGCGAACCAACGCCCGCCGAATTAGCTCAATGGGAGATAGCACACCATCGCTAAGAAAAGTGTGGGTATGGAAATCATACATGCGCGCCTCTAATCCTCAATCAGGACTATGTTCTGCATCGGCGTCCTAGTATAAAACCCTCATCGTAGCAAGAACAACCCGGGCGTTGACATCGAATCCCGGCAACCATACACTGCCGGAGTCCCGGCAGTCCCCTTACCTCGGCCGACACTCATTCCATCGAATGCATCGGAAGACATCTAATGAACACCCAGCCAGGCGCGGATACCGGACAAATCGACATACAAGGGTCGTGCGCCGTTTGCGGATGCCTGTTACGAGAGGGCCAGCGCTACGCATTCAAAACGCGGCAGCCCGCCACAGACCCGGGGACGCCAACGCAAGAATCTGACATGACCAAATGCCTCCGATGCGCCCTGAGACACCGGCCCTTGCTCCGCCACTCCTTATACGCCGCTCTCGTGGTCGGAACAGTATTAACGCTCCTTAACCAGGGTGATGTACTCTTGGCGGGAGAGTGGCGCAACGCCTTCTATTGGAAGATACCCCTCACCTACAGCGTCCCATTCATCGTGTCGACCTACGGCGCACTCACCAATGTCCGGAAGTGACCTCGACCACAGCCCGAGGCAAGGATAACTGAAACCCAATAGCCCGTTGCCCCCAGACTAGTCAACCCTGAAGCCCTGTCATTCCCCGGCCCCGTCGTCATCCCAGCCCCGTGGTCCCCGCGAAAATGGTAATCGATAACCCCAATTCTCCAGAACCGCCATTAGACATGGCCACCCGAGAACTCCGCATCCCGATGAGACCAGTAACCCCGATAAAACCGGCCTTAACCCGACTGCCTTGGCCCATTAGCCAATCCCTTCCTCGGAGGCCCAATTTCCGACAGTCGGAAGTTATGTAAACTTCCGGATCACCGTGACGACTTTTCCGTGGACCTCCACGTTGGCTGCGGGGCTGTAAATTGGCTCCATCTGGCTGTTCGCCGGCTGAAGCCGCACCTGTTCGCCTTCCAAGTAGAATTTTTTTAGCGTGACTTCTTCCTGGTCCTTTAGCCAAGCAACTACCATCTCACCGTTGGAAGCCTCTCTAGCCGGTTTGATTATCACCACGTCGCCGTCGTCAATCAGCGCATCGATCATCGAAGTACCCTGTACTGTCAGTCCGTATAACTTCCCGTGCCGACGGGGAAGGTCCGGCGAGACCTCTATAGTGTCAAACTCTTCGCTGGAAGCCGCTTCCTCGGTCGAGAAGACTGGGATGGGAAGGCCCGCGGCGATTCCGCCGACTATCTGCACTCTCGGGGCGTTGGACACGGGCTGACCTTCCTCGTCGAGCAGTTCGATCCCGCGAGCTACGTCGGGACGCCGGTTGAGGTACCCATCCCGGTCCAGTATCTTCAGGTTGTAATCAACCACCGACGTCGAGCTAATGTCGCAAGCTCGTTGAACGTCTCGCACTGTGGGCGGGATACCGTTTTCGGCGATAAAGTCCTGGATGAAGTCGAGGATTTGCTGCCGTCGTCGAGGGAGCCGCTTCCGCATCGTCATAACCCACCATCTCCAAACCTTTGTTCTGATCCAAGGCTAACAAAGGCAGGGGGGCGTGTCAACAACACCCTGTCATGAATAATCACCAGCGGGGACGCAGCGCAACCAGGCCTACGTGGTTGAGGAACGTGGGACCTGTGGAAAAACCTGGACTAGGCGGGGCTGGCTTCCTTGAGCCGATTCAAGCGGACGGAGAGGCGGGACTTACCCCTTGATGCGGTGTTCTTGTGGAGCACGCCCTTCTGGACCGCCTTGTCCAAGAGGCTGAGGGCCTCGGTTACGGCGGTCTCGGCTTCACCAACGTCTCCAATCTCCATCGATCGGAGCGCTTTAGCAATACCGGTGCGGGTGGCGCTGCGTGCGCTGCGGTTGCGCTGAGCGCGCTTTATCGACTGACGGGCCGCTTTTCTCGCGGGCAATTAGGTCCTCCTAAATTCAACTTGTTAATCATGCCGGGCATTGAGCGGACAGCCACCCATTATAAGCCAGAACGGTTTCTTTTCCAACCGGGGCAATTGCCCAGCCGCGGCCCCGCTACACGTCCAGGTTCTGGACACTGCGGGCATGTGTGGATATGAAATTCTTCCTTGGGGCGACCACCTCGCCCATCAGTGTGGAGAAGACGTCATCCACTACGATTGAGTCTTCGATCTCGACCTGCAGCATCTGCCGAGTATCTGGGTTCATCGTGGTCTCCCAGAGCTGGTCCGGGTTCATCTCCCCAAGCCCCTTGTACCGCTGCAAATGGGTGTTGCGGGCCCCGTTGAGATTGGTCAGCATGTCGTCCTTTTCCTCGTCCCCGAAAGCGTACTGGACTTTATTGCCCGTTTGAATGCGATAGAGAGGAGGTTGGGCGATGTACAGATACCCGTAGTCGATCAGGGCCTGCATTCGTCGGAAAATGAAGGTAAGAATGAGCGTGCGGATGTGGGAGCCGTCCACATCGGCATCCGTCATGATTATGATCTTTTGGTAGCGGACTTTGGTGGGATCGAACTCATCCCCCTCGCCAGCTCCCACCGCTGCGACCAAGGCGCGGATCTCCTCATGCCCTAGGATACGGTCTGGCTGTTGAAGGACCCGTTCCACGTTGAGTATCTTGCCCTTCAGGGGAAGGATCGCCTGAAACCTGCGGTCCCGGCCCATCTTGGCGGAACCTCCAGCGGACTCGCCCTCTACGATGTACAGCTCAGACTTGGCGGGGTCCCGCTCGGCGCAGTCAGCCAGCTTGCCCGGCAGCGAAGACCCGTCCAATGCATTCTTGCGGATCACCAGTTCACGGGCCCGCTTGGCGGCCTCCCTGGCTCGCTGGGAGGTGAGACACTTCTCGATGATACGTTTGCCGTCGGTCTGGTGCTCTTCCAAGTAGCGGATCAGCCCTTCGCTAACCACCGAGTCGACAATGCTTCTGACTTCCGCATTGCCCAGCTTGGTCTTGGTCTGCCCCTCAAATTGCGGGTCCGTGAGCTTCACGCTAATCACAGCCGAAAGGCCCTCACGGATATCGTCTCCGATCAGATTTGGATCGGCCTCTTTGATGAACGATTGTCTCCTAGCATAGTCATTGATTACGCGGGTCAAGGCCGAGCGGAACCCCGTCATGTGGGACCCGCCTTCCTGAGTGTTAATGCAGTTGGCGAAGGAGAGGACGGTCTCGGTGAAACTGTCGTTGTACTGGATCGCGACCTCGACCAGGGTGTCGTCAACCGATTTCTCGAAGTAAAAGGGGAACTGCTGCATCACCCGGCGGTTACGGTTTACGTTACGCACCAAGTTGGCGATTCCGCCGTCGAAGAAATACGTACGCTCGATGTCGCCCTTCCGCAGCTCCTTATGCCAATAGCTGACGAACCTGATCTCGAGCGCTTTGTTCAGGTAGGCGATCTCCTTGAAATGGTTTATCAATAAATCGAAATCGTACTCGATCTCCGGGAATATCTTGGGGTCGGGTCGAAACGCGATGATAGTCCCGGTCTGGTCGGTCCTCTCGCCGCGCTTTAGGTCGCCCAAAGGCAGGCCCTCGGCGTACTCCTGGGAATAGACTCGACCATCCCGCCGGACTTCCGCCTTCAGATATTCGGACAAGCCATTGACCACCGACCCTCCTACTCCGTGCAGGCCGCCGGTGACTTTGTATGCTCCGCCGCCGAATTTTCCTCCGGCGTGCAGGGTCGTCATCACGGTTTCAAGGGCGGACTTCCCGGTAGCGGGGTGTTTGTCGATGGGGATTCCCCGCCCGTTATCGGTGACGGTAATCAGGCCATCGGCTCCGATCGAGACCTCCACCGATTCGCAATAGCCGGCCATCGCCTCATCAACCGCATTGTCCAGTATCTCGTAGATAAGGTGGTGCAGGCCGCGTTGGTCGGTACTGCCGATGTACATTCCCGGGCGAATTCGGACAGCTTCCAGTCCTTCCAGGACCTGGATATCTTTGGCGGTATAGTCAGCGGCCGAGTCTTGAGGCATAAGCAACGTCCCTCGATTGTCTGGCAGAACCAAGCATGAAAAGCCAGAAGTGATGGTGGAGAATTTTAGTTTCTCCACCTACAATATCTGATATCGATTATAGCATTTTATGTCGAATTAGACCCGCTTTTAGACGCCGGAAACAGCGTGTCCCGCTCCGGTTACGAGCGCAAAGCCCACCCTGCCAGTCCCGCTCGGAATCGATACCAGGGGGTTGGGCGAAAGTCGCCCCGCCCCTCGTGCCGTTCCTTTCCAAAGCGGTCTAAATTGACAGATTCGCGCCGGTATCGGACATTCCCGCAGAGGTCACGCCATGGGCGGCGAAATCCGGTGATAAACCCCTGGTGAGCCTTCGGCGTGAGTCATGTTGGGACGCACCGTGTCTCTCCACGTGTCGGACCCGCCACCGCCCCAGGCCTGCCAACCAGGACTGTCCGGGACCTCAGGAGACCCCATTTCATGGACGGTGATAAATTTGGGCTCACCCATTACCGCCTCAAACCGCCTCGCCCGGATGTAGCCCGGTATCCCTTCGGTCTCAGGGAGGCGGTCGAAGTTGTATTGGTGGTTGAATTGGGACTCCAGCTCTGGCGGCACCGACATACGCCCCACCAGCAACACCGGCGACATTTCGGCCTGGGCAGTTTGCTCAGGAACATCCGCAGGGTGGATTAACCGGTACAAGTTGCGGATATACACCGTGGCCACGATGCCCGGGGACATCCTCTTCGACCAGTCGGTGGGGTTGTTCAAGTGGTATTGCCAGGCGTCTGAGTGCCACGCATCGGGCTCGCTCAGCTCGTAGCAGGCCAGGTATTTCGGGCCGCCCCTGACCGCCGTGTACCGCGCCGCGTTCAACACACCCTGAATCGAGAGCCGTTCCGGTATGTGCTCCTCGTCGTACCAGCGGTTGAACTCGTCCTCCACCTCAGCGGGAACATCCGCAAACACCATCAGTAGACCGCGTCCTTTTTTGTCCGCCACGTTACACCTCCACTTGATTGAGAAGGGTCTGCCGGGACTGTAGCCTATCCGGGCTAGGGAGTAAGGCCGGGAGCGCCGCGTGGGTCAGTCTCCCGCGTAGTAGCGCCTTCCGGTACGGAGGCTATCAAGCGCGTAAGACATGGGTAGAAACAGAGGACCGGGCAGGTCTTCCAGGGGGAACCATCCGTGGTCGGTGAACCCTTCCGGCTCGGCCAAATACGGCTCCTCCTGACCGATGTCCCCCAGAAATTCGATATCGACGTAGTGTTTGCCGTAAGCGATGATATTGCTAACGCAAAGGAACTGAAGCTCGCCCACGGTAAGCCCCAACTCCTCCTTCGCCTCCCGGCGGGCGCATTCTTCGAAGGACTCCCCCATCTCAAGATGCCCTCCCGCTGACGCCCAGGTATCCTCTCCGTGTGAACCTTCCCGTTTGGCCAGGAAGACCCGTCCATCCCTCACGAAGACCACACCCACACCAACCAGAGGCATACCCAACTCCCGCACCATGAAGACGAGTATAACATGGGTCAAATTGGACCCTCAGCGCCAGCCATTTTTGCAAGCGGACGTCAGTTTGCAGCCCGGTTGGTTATGGGCCAATAGGAGTGGCGGGGCTGCTCCTCTTCCAGCCGGCGGGTTGGCGCGGCACCGAAACAAAGGGCCCATTCGTCTCCATTTGCGGCAAAGGGACGGCGATGCGTTAACGGACAATCAACAGACCCCGCATTAAAAACATCCCCACTCGCGCCCACCTTCAAGCGTGCCCTATAATGGCAACCGCACGACGGGCTTACGGTCGTCGCTTGGTCCCAATGTCAATCTCCGGGAGGGTGGAGACATGCCCCAGGTAAATCGCATTGCGTTGAGTCCCGCCACCGCGCCTAGACCCCTGGGAGCCTATTCCCAAGCAGTCAAGGTCAGCGCCGGTAGCCTACTGTACGTCGCCGGACAAGTCGGAGTTGATTCCCAGGGAAACCTGGTCGGCAGGGGTGACGTCGCAGCGCAGACCGGTCAGGTCTTCCGCAACATCGGGGCGGTACTGGCCGGGGCTGGAACGTCTTTCGCCAACGTCGTGGAATTCACGACCTACCTGGTGGGCCGAGATTCGATCCAACCCTTCATCGAAGCTCGAACAAGAATTTTCCCCACTCTATACCCCAGCGGCGACTACCCGCCCAACACCCTGCTCGTGATCAGCGGGTTGGTGAATGAAGACATGCTGGTCGAAATCAAGGCTGTCGCGGCTTTACCGTAAACGTCCAAGATCGCGTCGCCAATTAGGCGACTGGGAGGAAAACTTGGCCAACCGAGAACGGCTTCTGAAAACCCTGACCGACCTCATTCGGATCGACAGCCCTACAGGCGAGGAAGACCAGATCGACGCGGAGATCAGCTCACGGCTGGAAGCTCTGGGCTTTCACATACATCACGACTCTTTCAAGAACCTTATCGCCACCGCCTCAGGGACCGGAGATCCGGTCTTGCTGTCTGCCCACATGGACACCGTGGAACCCGGCAGAGGCATTAACCCGGTCATGGACGGGGACGTGCTCCGCTCCGACGGCACCACGATCCTCGGTGGAGACTGCAAAGCTGGATTGAGCATCGTGCTGGAGGCAATTGCCTCGGTCAGGGAGTCCGGCGGCGGCCACCGCCCCATCGAGATCGCATTTACCCGCGCCGAAGAGGGGGGTCTGGTTGGGGTACACCACCTCGACTTCACCAGGCTTTCGGCCAAGCAAGGCGTGGTATTCGACGGTGAAGGCTCGGTTAACCGCATCTCCGTGGCGGCGCCGTCCCAGAACGTGGTCACCGCTACGATAAGAGGTGTCGCCGCCCATGCCGGTGTCGAGCCGGAAAAGGGGCTATCTGCCATCCTGGTGGCCGCGGAGGTCCTGACCCAATTGCCACTGGGCCGTATCGACGAAGAGACGACATCGAACATAGGCAGGATAGAAGGCGGCCTCAAGCGGAACATCATCCCGGAGGAAGTTTTCCTTGACGGCGAGATCCGCAGCCGGGACAACGGCAAACTAGACCACTACTCCCAGCGTTTCCGCGATGTGTTCTCCGAGGCAGGCGAACGGCATCCGGACGCAAACGTCTCCCTGGACATCCGCAACACCTACCAGGCCTATAGCGTCTCCGCGTCTGACCCTACAGTGGAGATGTTGGGGCGTGCCCTGGCCCAGATCGGTATGGCCCCCGAACTGGAAGCCACCGGGGGCGGTTCCGACGCCAACGTGTTCTACGAAAACGGAATAGTGGCATTGCCGGTTGGCATTGGGGTCCGGTCGTTTCACACCACCCGGGAAACCGCGGTCCTCTCTGAGGTGCTGCAAGGGGCGGAATTCTGCGAGGGAGTCATTCGCGGCGTCTAAAGCGCAGGCCTCTGCCCGCCGGTTGACGTGGAAAGGGCGGGCTCGGATAATGTCCAACCGTGGGACAACCCGCTAACGGAGGAAGGAAAGATGTCAACCACGACCAACAGGCGCCAGCTAGGGAGGTCTGTGTCCATCGTGGGCGCAGGCATGTCCGCTTTCGGCGCATTCCAGGATAAGGACAGCAGAGACTTATTCGTCGAAGCATTCCAGGACATGTTGGATAACCTGGACCAGGGCATCGACATCGAAGATATCGAATGCGCCTACGTCGGCAACTACTCTTCCGACCTATTCGAGCACCAGGGCCACACTGCTCCGATTATTGCCGACTGGTTGGGTATGACGCCTGTGCCCGTAACCCGCATTGAAAACGCCTGCGCCAGTAGCGGCAGCGCTTTGCGCGAAGGGGTCATGGCCATCGCCTCTGGGATGTACGACATAGTCCTGGTGGGTGGTATGGAAAAGATGACCAACCTCCCCACGGAAGGAGTCACCGACGTTCTCGCCACGGCCGCCGACGGGCTGTACGAGGTCCCTGCCGGGTTAACTTTCCCCGGTATTTTCGGGGCCATCGCCAAGGCTCACATGGACCGGTACGAGACCAACTTGGACCACCTGCTGAAGGTGGCCATCAAGAACCACGTGAACGGCTCCAAAAACCCCAAGGCACAGTTCAACGTGACTATCCGCACCTTGATGGAACGCCGCGTCGCCAGGGCGGAACAGCGCGGACAGCCGGTCCCCGAATACAACAACGAGATGGACTTCCTCAACGACCCCGGCGCCAATCCGTGGATCGCCTGGCCGCTTCGCCTGTACGATTGCGCCCCCATCACCGACGGCGCAGCCTGCGTACTCTTGGTGGCTTCCGACATTGCGCATAACTTTACCGAGAAGCCAATAACCATCGCGGGAACGGGCCAGGCCAGCGGACGCCCACTCCATGACGCCGACGAGTTGACGTCCCTGTCAGCAGCCAAGGTCGCCGCCGAGCGGGCCTACGAAATGGCCGGCGTCACTTCAGACGACATCCAGGTGGCGGAAGTCCATGACTGTTTCACCATCGCGGAGATCATAGCTTCGGAGGACCTGGGTTTCTTCGAGCCGGGCGAGGGCGCACGCGCCCTGGATGAAGGCCGGACAGCCCTGGACGGAGACAAGCCGATCAACACCTCGGGCGGGTTGAAGGCCAAGGGGCATCCGGTGGGCGCGTCAGGCGTCGCCCAGGTAGCGGAGATATTCCACCAGTTAAGGGACGAGGCAGGCGAACGGCAGGTCAAGGACCCCAACCTCGAAGTCGGCCTCACCCACAACGTCGGCGGTACCGGCGGCACCTGCGTGGTAAATATCCTCCGGCGGGGCTAAGGGGGAAATTATGGCGGCGGAAACCAGGGCCTTTAACGCGGCGTCTTTCAATGCCTACCTTACTGAAGAGAAGCGTCTCATGGGTGTGCGCTGCCGTGGGTGCGGCACGCTGTCACCTGAACCCCGCCCAATATGCCATTCGTGCCACGGCCGGGACTTGGAATGGCACGAGTTTAGCGGCAGGGCCCAGCTCAGCACCTTTACCTGCATTTCCATCGGGCCAGTTTACATGGTCGAGCAGGGCTACGGGCGCAACAACCCCTATTGCACAGGTATAGTAAAGCTGGAAGAAGGACCGCGCCTCAGCGCCCGAATCCTGGGCGTCGACGCAGCAAACCCCCAGCTAATCCAGACCGGAATCGACCTGATTCTCGATCTGGGAGGCGTGGACCCGGAGCGTCCAACACCAATGTTTAGACCGGCCTAGCTCCAGCCGGGAGACACGCCAAAAAAAGACGCCCGGCCAGATTGGCCGGGCGTCTTGCAATCTCCGTCCAGAGGGCGCGGGCTAGTCCAATCCGCGCGTGCCGACCCAACCGGTGCCGGAGACGTCGATCATCTCGCCGTTGGGTCCTTGGTACTTGGTCTCCACGTTCTGGCTGCGGGGACCTCCCATGCCGGCGTGGAGCGCATGGTTGACCTCGTCCATGGGCTTGGAACCGGCGTTGGCCAATCGCTGCTCTATATCTTCCAGGCTTTCCACTTCAAAACCTATGTGGTGGATGCCTTCCCAGTCCTTACCCCGCTCACCGGCGACCGCGTCATTTTGGAAGTCCAGGATGGCCATGTTGATGTTGCCGTCGCTGAGCATAAACCCCTTGGCGTTTTCGCTCTCCAGCTTGGCTACCTCACGTAGGCCGAACACTTCAGAATAGAACTTTGCCGTTTTCGCGGCGTCGTTGGTCGCAATGGCGATGTGCTTAATTTGCGGCATTTCGCTACCTCTCCGTGGCTGAATCTAGTGGAGTCTCGAGATTTGACAAAGATACCATGTTTAATTCCCTCCCGCTACTGTCGCGAACGCTCCCCGGTCCGCACCGACACTCGCCCATGTTGACGCCGGTTAGCCCCCGATACCCCCCAATAGATGAAACCGAAGCCCCGTGTTAGAATTAGCTGCGGATAGTCATTATTTCAGATGGGTTGCCAGGTCCACCCATCTACCAGAAACCGACCCATAGCCTAGAGATGAGGATAGCGAGATGAACGTACCGGCCAGGATGAAATTCGGAGTGTTCATGGCCCCCTTCCACCCCACCAACGAAAACCCGACTCTGGCCCTGGAACGCGACTTGGAGTTGCTCCAGTGGCTGGACACCCTGGGGTACGACGAGGCTTACATCGGGGAGCATCACAGCGCGGGATGGGAGACCATTTGCTCTCCAGAACTGTTCATGGCCACCGCCGCCGAGCGCACCCGGACCATCAGGTTGGGCACCGGCGTGATCAGCCTGCCCTACCACCATCCCTACATGGTGGCCAACCGAATGGTCCTGTTGGACCACCTGACCAGGGGCAGGGTGATCCTGGGGGTCGGACCCGGGGCCCTGGGTACCGACGCGTACATGTTCGGAATCGACCCCTCCCGCCAACGGGAGATGATGGACGAGTCCCTGGGCGTCATAATCCGCCTGATGACCGAGACCGAGCCCTTCACCTACAAGAGCGACTGGTTTGAGCTTAATGACGGGCTCCTCCAGCTTCGCCCCTACCAGCAGCCTCATGTGCCCATAGCCGTGGCCTCCGTCGAGTCACCCGCCGGGGTTACCGTTGCCGGTAAGCACGGCGCCGCGGTACTCTCCATGGCCGTGCCGCGCGGCACGGTGCGCAAGACAACGTTGCAGGACCTATGGTCCATCGCCGAGGAGTCGGCTGCCGAGCATGGGCGGGAAGTCCACCGCGAAGACTGGGGCATCGTCTCTGGCGTGCACCTTGCTGAGAGTAAAAAGCAGGCTTACGAAGATATACGTGAGGGCGGCGCCCGCATCGTCACCGAGTATTTCCAGAACACGCTGGGCAACAACGCCCCAGACGTTCCCCGCGACCAGATCGTCGATCACATGGTGGAAAACAATCAGTGGATCGTCGGCACTCCCGACGACTGCATCGCCGGCATAGAGCGTCTCCAGGAGATGAGCGGCGGGTTTGGCAGCTTCATGATCCGGGTGGAGGACTGGGCTTCCAGAGAAAAGGTAATGAAGAGCTACGAACTGCTGGCCCGGTACGTAATGCCCAGGTTCCAGGGCAGCCTTGCCGGCATCCACGCTTCCAGCCGCTGGGCCAGCAACATCAAGGACGAACTCCAGGTCAACCGCCGGGCCGCGATCCAGCGCGCCACCGAGACCTACGACGCCACTAGGGGATAGACCTGGACCGATCTCCCGTGGCGCTTAGCCTGAAGGTAGACGCGTTCCATCCAGTAACGCTTCGGTGACCACGGGAATCCTATCGCCTCACAAGGGGCACGGTGATGCGACCGCGCCCCTTTTTCTTGGGGAAACACTAATAGGCAATCGAGATGGCCTCCCAGGCTATATTTCCAGTATCAATTTGGATTACACTGGGGAGACAAGAGAGACTGGGAGTCGTGCCGGGACCGGCGTGCAGAGGTGCCTGTAGTATGCGCAAAACCAAAATCATCGTCACTATCGGCCCAACCTCGAGAGACCGGGATACCCTGGACCAGTTGATCGAAGCCGGGATGGACTGCGCCCGCTTAAATTTCTCTCACGGTACACTTGAGGAACACGCCAGCGTCATAAAAGACATACGGGAGTTGTCTCAGGAGAAGGGCCGCCAGGTCGCCATTCTTCAAGACCTGGGCGGGATCAAAATGCGTCTGGGAGCGGTCGACGGCACAATCAGGCTCACCCCGGGTCAGACCGTCACCATGGTCCCCGATGCGGTCTCCCATCAAGAAGACGTCCTACCCTTTCCCCAGCCTTCGGTCCTGAGGAGCCTGGAGCCCGGACACCTTGTCTATATTTCAGACGGCACGGTCTGCCTGGAAGTCCTGGAGACAACGCGGGACGAAGTCAAACTACAAGTCCGCAACGCCAGCGCCTTACTCTCGTCCTACAAAGGTGTCAACCTGCCTGGTGTGTCCATAGACCAGCCGGTCCTGACCGAAGACGACAAGGTCCACCTCCAATTTGGCGTGGAGCAGGGACTGGACTGGGTTGCCCTGTCTTTCGTCCGCTCGATGGAAGACGTCATGTACGCCAGGGAGTACCTGGATAGTATCGGGTGCCAGGCCCTGGTCATGGCCAAGCTGGAACGCGGTGAGGGAATCGATAACCTCGACTCGATTCTCGACAACATCGATGCCGTTATGGTGGCCCGCGGCGACCTGGGCGTGGAGATTCCCATGCAGAGGGTGCCCATCGTTCAGAAGGAAATCGTAAGGAAGGCGAACGACGCGGCCAAGATATCCGTGATCGCCACCCAAATGCTCCGGTCCATGGTGGAATCCCCCACTCCGACCCGCGCCGAGGTGTCGGACATCACCAACGCCGTGCTCGATGGTTGCGACGCCATCCTCCTTTCGGACGAAACAGCCGTCGGCCAATTCCCCGTGGAGACCGTGCATGTGGCAGACCTCACCATCCGGGAGGCCGAGAGCATCTATCCGTACCACCAGGACCACGTCTCCCGCAACCGGACTCAGGCCATCGCCGCCGCTGCGGGACGTTTGGTTCGGTCTCTGGGCTCTAAGCCCATCGTGATCACCAGCACGGGCCGTGCCGCATTCGAAGTCTCCAGGTTTAGGCCTGAGAATGACATCATCGTCTTTTCCCACGATGAGGCCATTTTGCGCAAGCTGTGTTTGGGTTGGGGTCTCAGCCCGGTCGGAGTCGTGCCCATAGATCAAGATGTCGCCCGCCTGGTGTCGTCGCTGGTCCAGGCGTCCCTAGACTCCGGAATGGTGGATAATGAAGACGTGGTGACCATCGTTCACGGCTTCCTGCCCGGCGTTTCCGGCACCACCAACACCATAGTCGTGCTCGACATGAAAGAATACCTTACCCGCACACAGGCGGAAACGGTCCCCACGTGACCCCCGCTCGGTGGCTGGCGGTCGTTCTGTCCCTCGCCCTTGTCCTGACCAGCCAGCTTGGTTGCACCCTGAGAGAACCGGCAACCCCGCCCACAGAGACACCTTCGCCTACTGCCACGCCCATACCGACACCCGCGCCTACCAATACGCCCCGTGCCACGGCCACCCCGGCGCCAACGCCCGCGACCGAAACCAGCCCCGTACCTCCCCAGAGGACAGGCCGGGGCTCCGCGGGCGTACCGGGCGGTCTGGAGAATCTGTGGGCAGTAATGCCGGAGGGTTTCGCCGCAGTGCAGTTCCTGGACGTCAAGGCCGTTCGTGAGAACCCGGAGCTGCAGAGCATCGGGTCCCTGCAGGTCCCACAATTCCTGGCCACTCTCCCCCCAGGCACGCTATCGCTCATTGACCAGGTCTTGGCGGCTGTAAGTACAGACCCTCAGGGTGTGCTGATATCCATTGAGGGGCCTATCGATGTCGAAGGTCTACTGGAAGTGGCGTTGTCCTATGGAAGTGCGCAACAGGAGGTAAAACGAGAGATTTACAAAGGGTATTCAATTTCCCTAATTGATCTCTCAGGCGCATTGCTTGCCGGAGCGGCGGTAGGCGACACCATATCTGTGATTTTCCTCGGCTCGGCGGGGAGTGGAGGTTCCGGGCTCGACGGAATAAAATCAGCCATCGACGCCTACGCTGGAACAGCTCCGAGGATGTTGGACAATCCGCGCTTCGCCGCGCTTTTGGCGTCGTTGCCCCCTGGTGTAACGGCGAGTCTCACCGGCGACTGCGCCTTGACCTCCCCTACGGCAGACGGAGTCAAATCCCTGGAATGCGAAGCAACGGCCTTCAGCATCGACCTGGTCGACACCAACGCGCTTAGGGTCTCCGGGGTAGCCGGGTTTGAGGACGAGGCACAGGCCGCGACGGCCTTGGAACTGGTGGAAGACGGACTGGTGGTTGGTGGGAAGAAGGTCGAGAACGTGGCTGCCTATCAAGAAGGCGGTCTACTGGGGCTGGCATTTCAGGTGGAAGCTGCCGAGTTGACCCAGATTCTCACCGCTTTCGACGGTTTTCATATCGGGCCGGTACAGTAGATTGTAGGGCGTTTGGTAGGCGCTACACGCGCGGATGGATAGGGGTTTTACGCCGCCGGAAGTGAACGGGGCAGTTTTGTCTGGCCCATCAACGTGAGATCGACCCCACGGGCTAGGTCGCGCCCTTCCGCGATCGCCCAGACCACCAACGACTGGCCTCGAGCCGCGTCACCGCCCGCGAATACGCCTGGAACGGAAGTCATCTTGTTGGCGTCGGTCGTGATATTCCCTCGCCCGTCCAATTCCACTCCTAGCTGTTCCACCATCGCGCCGTGTTCCGGGTGCAAGAAGCCCATCGCCAGCAACACCAACTCGGTGTCGATCTCAAAATCGCTCTCGGGTACTTCTCGCATCGACGGCCGTCCGCCATTCTCCGACGGCGCCCATTCCACCCGGACCGCATGAAGCTTCTCTACCTTGCCATCCCGGCCAGAGAAGGACTTGGTCATAACATCGTAGTCGCGGATGCCGCCTTCTTCATGGGCAGCGGAAGACCGGAGAACGTTGGGCCACTGTGGCCAGGGATTGTCGGGCCGGCGTTCCAACGGAGGCTCGGACAGCAGCTCAAGCTGATGCACTATCTCAGCCCCTTGCCGATGTGCGGTGCCCAGGCAGTCCGCGCCGGTGTCCCCGCCTCCCAGGATCACCACGCGTTTGCCCTCAGCGCTGATCCGCTCGGAGGGGTCTACCGATTGACCCGCCAACAGCCTGTTTTGCTGAGTCAGATACTCCATGGCAAAATGCACGCCGTCCAAACCACGGCCCGGCACCGGCAGGTCACGCGGCTGGGTTGAGCCGCAGGTCAGGCAGACCGCGTCGAACTCTTCCAACAGCTTGTCCGCCTCGTAATCAATTCCCATGTTGACGCCAGGGCGGAAAGTAACCCCTTCCTCCGCCATCAGGTCCACGCGGCGTTGAACGACGGTCTTGTCCAGTTTGAAGTCCGGGATGCCCAGGGTGAGAAGACCGCCGATGTATTCGTCGCGCTCAAACACGGTGACCCAGTGACCGGCCCGGTTGAGCTGTTGCGCGGCTGCCAGGCCAGCGGGCCCCGAGCCCACCACCGCAACACTTTTTCCGGTGCGCTCCCCGGGGGGTTCGGCCTTGATCCAGCCTTCCTCGAACGCCCGGTCCGCGATCTCTTTCTCGATATACTCGATGGTTACCGGGTCGGAGTTAATGCTTAACACACATGACGCCTCGCAAGGAGCGGGGCAGATACGTCCGGTGAACTCCGGGAAGTTATTGGTTGAAAGCAGGACGTGGAGGGCCCTCTCCCAGTTACCCAGGTATACCTGGTGGTTGAACTCCGGAATCACGTTTCCGAGGGGGCAACCCATGTGGCAGAAGGGTACGGCGCAGTCCATACAGCGGCTACCCTGGTCCCGAGCGTGGCCTTCGGGCCAAGGCTTGTAGAACTCGCGAAAATCGTTCTTTCGCTCTACTGGAGGACGGCGTTCCGGAGCCGCGCGCTCGGAGCGCATGAATCCACTGGGATCACCCATAGGCAGCTACTTCATTTCCTCTTTGCCCTGGCTGGTTGCCCAAACAAGGTCTTGAATACACTATTCTCAGACTCCTCCGATGAGGAGTCCCGTCAGCCGAATAGCTCTCTAAGCGGCAGAGTCCAGCCGACTACCACATCATGTACGTCAAGTATATCGTCCTCTGTCAAAATCACAATGTCTGACCGGGAACGATAGACGGTCACAGTCTGCCGCCGGGGGTCGACGACCGCAACCACGGTTGTCCCCGCATCGAGCCATAGGAGGGCCTTGCTCTCCACCTCGGTGTAGGAGTCGCTGGGTGACAACACCTCGACCGCCACATTTGGGGCGCCTGACCAGAACCCCTGCTCATCGGCGGTTTCGCTGGCGCGGGACCGGTCTACGAAGGCGACATCAGGAGCGCGCACGGTGTCGGGATCAGAAGCCAACCTGAATCCGGCTTCCGCCGTAACCACCGCGCCGGACTGGCTAGCATGAACATGCTGTTCCAAAAGAGAGCAAAGGCGCGCCGCATACCTTCCGTGCCGGAACCCCGCTGGGGCCATCTTCACCAACTGTCCTTCGATCAACTCATAGCGATAGCCGTCGTCTGGCATAGCGAGGAGATCATCGGCGGTAACCAGCTTGGTGGTGGTCAATTCGACATCCCTTCGATCATCGTGGGCAGTCCAGGGAAAGCGGCCTGTCCTTAATTGTCGCCAGCCGCCACGGGTTGTTCCTCGCGTTGTCTGCGCTCTTCCAAGATCCGCCGGTAATCGCGGGGCATGATCTTCTTGAAATTGGCCAAAGACTTGTCCCAGACCTTCAGCAGTTCTCTGGCCTTTTCGCTGCCGGTATGGAGCAGGTGTCCCTCAACCATCTCCTTGAGTATGGCCTGGTCCACTGGGTCGGTCACTTCTTCCAGGTCTGCCAGGCCGGGGTTGAATCGTATATCGAAGTCGCCTTCTTCATCGTTTACGAAAGCGATTCCTCCGCTCATTCCCGCGCCAAAATTGCGGCCCGCGCGGCCCAATACTACAACGACTCCACCGGTCATGTATTCGCAGCCGTGGTCGCCAACACTTTCGATGACGGCCTTGACTCCGCTGTTGCGCACGCAGAACCGCTCACCGGCCCTGCCTCGAATGAACACCTCGCCGCCGGTGGCCCCATACATGGCAACGTTACCGATGATGATGTTCTCCTCGGCCACGAACCCTGCATCAGCGGGCGGGCAAACGACTATGCGCCCACCGGCCATTCCCTTACCCATGTAGTCGTTCGTGTCACCGTCGAGGCGTATGTCGATGCCCTTCGCCAGAAATGCCCCGAAGCTCTGACCGGCCGAGCCCGCCAGGTGGATCTTGATGGTGCCTTCTGGAAGGCCGGCCTCTCCGTATTTCTTCGAAACCCTACCGCTGAGCATTGCTCCGACGGTCCGGTGACTGTTGCGAATGGGCAGGTCTATCTCCACCGACTTGCCGTTCTCAAGGGCGGGTTGGGAAAGGGCAATCAACTCATGGTCCAGCGCGTCTTCCAGGCCGTGGTCCTGCTCCTCCTTGCAATAGACCGCCACCTCGTCCGACTTGGGATGACGGTAAAGCAGCCGGGAAAAGTCCAAGCCCCGGGCCTTCCAATGCTCGATGGCTTCCCGCCCGTCGAGCATGTCCACTCGACCGATCATTTCGTTAACGGTGCGGAAACCCATCTCGGCCATGATCTCCCGCATCTCTTCGGCGACGAACGTGAAGTAGTTGACCAGGTATTCCGGTCTTCCGGCAAACATCTTGCGGAGTTCCGGGTCCTGGGTCGCTATGCCCACCGAACAGGTGCCCAGGTGGCACTTGCGCAGCATGATGCAGCCGTTGACCACCAGCGCGCCGGTAGCGTAACCGAACTCCTCCGCTCCCAGAAGAGCCGCTATGGCGGCGTCACGGCCTGTCTTGAGCTGGCCGTCGGTCTGCAATGCGATCCTGCCGCGCAGGTCGTTAGCCACCAATACCTGCTGGGTCTCGGCAACTCCCAATTCCCATGGAAGCCCTGCGTACTTGATCGAAGACTCCGGTGAATTGCCGGTCCCCCCGTCATGCCCGCTAATCAATATCACGTCAGAATGGCCCTTGGCTACACCAGCGGCAACCGTGCCGACTCCCACCTCGGCCACCAACTTCACGTGAATGCGGGCGTCCGGGTTGACTGTCTTGAGGTCGTGGATTAGCTGTGCAAGGTCTTCGATCGAGTAAATGTCGTGGTGCGGGGGAGGGGAGATAAGCTCCACTCCAGGCGTGGTTTTGCGCACCCAGCCGATATAATCGTCAACCTTGTTTCCTGAGATCTGACCTCCCTCACCTGGTTTGGAACCCTGGGCCATCTTGATCTGCAGGTCCGTGGCGTTGACTAGATAGTTGGGTGTGACTCCGAACCGTCCGGAGGCTACCTGCTTAACCGCGCTGCTGCGCGAGTCGCCGTTGGCGTCCGGCGTGTAACGGTTGAAGTCCTCACCGCCTTCGCCCGTGTTGCTCCTGGCGCCCAGCCGGTTCATGGCGATAGCCATGGTCTCATGCGCTTCCTTGCTAATGGAGCCCAGAGAGACCGCTCCGGTCGCGAACCGTTTTACTATCTCGGAAGCGGGCTCTACCTCGTCCAGAGGGACCGAAGGCAAAACGCTCTTAAACTCAAGCAGCCCGCGAAGGGTGGCCATCTTTCTGGACTGGTCGTTGGAGAGAGCGGCGAATTCCCTATATGCCTCCCAGCTTTTGGCGCGGGCGGCGAACTGGAGCTTGGCGATCGACTCGGGGTTCCACTGATGGAACTCACCGTCGCGGCGCCACTGGTAGAAGCCGCCCATCGGCAGCTCCCGAGTCTCGGCGGGCTGCTCTTCGGAGAACGCAGCCCGGTGGCGTTCCAGCGTCTCATCTTCAACCGCATCCAAGCCGATACCTTCGATGCGTGACGGGGTCCAGGTGAAGTACTGGTCGATCAACTCCTGGGAGAGTCCGATGGCCTCAAAGATTTGGGCCCCCCGGTAGCTCTGCACCGTGGAAATACCCATCTTGGACATCACCTTGAGCATGCCCTTTTCGTTGGCCTTGAGGAAGTTCTTGGCCGCGTAGTCCGGCTTGGTTCCATTTAACTCACCGGACTCCGCCATCTCCTGTACTGTGTCCAGCGCCAGGTAGGGGTTGATGGCCCCCGCTCCGTAGCCCACGAGGAGGGAGAAATGGTGTACTTCACGAGGCTCGCCGGACTCCACAACCAGCCCGGCCTTGGTGCGGGTGCCCTCCCGGATCAGGTGGTGGTGCACGGCGGAGGTCGACAACAGGCTGGGGATGGGGGCCCAGCGGGAGTCCACATTCCGGTCTGACAGGATGATGATGCAGTGGCCCTCGGCAATGGCCTGGGATGCCTGTTCGGCCAGCTTTTCCAGGGCCGCTTTCATGGCCCCTGGGCCGGCCTGGGTGTCGAACAAGGTTGAGAGGGTGACCGATTGAATGCTCCCCGCGTCAATTCGGCGGATCTTCTCAAATTCCTCGTTGCTAATTAACGGAGACTTCAGCTTGAGTTGGTGGCAATGCTCGGGAGTCTCCTCGAAGAGGTTCTGTTCCCTTCCGATAAAGGCCTCGACGGAAGTCACGAGGTCTTCTCGAATGGCGTCCAGGGGAGGATTGGTCACCTGGGCAAACAACTGCTTAAAATAGTTAAACAGAAGCTGGTTTTCGTCGGACAATACCGCCAATGGCGCGTCGTTGCCCATGGAACCCACGGCCTCAGCGCCGTTCAACGCCATAGGGGCAGTGAGCATCCGCAGTTCTTCGATCGTATAGCCGAACGCCCTTTGCAATTGCTGGATATCCGGCGTACCGCCTGCGCTTGGGTCCGAGCCGTTGGTGAGATAAGAGGCGCGCGCCATATCCGGGGTGGGAAGGTCGTCCAACGACACTTTGTTGTCTTTAAGCCACTGACCATAGGGCTGGCGGCTGGCAAGGTCCCGCTTCATCTCTTCGTCTACGATGATGCGTCCCTGCTCCAAGTCAACCAGGAACATGCGTCCGGGCTGGAGACGCCCCTTCTCTTTCACGTTGGAGGCTGGAATGTCCAGCACGCCGGTCTCCGAGGCCATTACCAGCTTGTCGTCGAAAGTTACCAGGTAACGGAAAGGCCGCAGCCCGTTCCGGTCCAGGAAACCACAGATGTGGTGCCCGTTGGACGCGACGATCATCGCTGGGCCGTCCCAGGGCTCCATCAGGCAGGAGTGGTACTCGTAGAAGTCTCTGCGCTCCTGGGACATCGTCTCGTGCTGGTCCCAGGCTTCCGGGATCAACATGAGCATCGAGTGGGCGAGATCGCGGCCGGTCATTAGCAATAGTTCGAGGGCGTTGTCGATGGAGGCCGTGTCGCTGGCGCCAGGGGTCATGACTGGAGGAATTTTTTTCATGTCGTCGCCGAACAACGGCGACTCGAACTGGGATTCTCTGGCATGCATCCAGTTCAGGTTGCCCCGCAGGGTATTGATTTCCCCGTTGTGGGCCAGGTAACGGTACGGGTGGGCAAGCTTCCAATGCCCAAGGGTATTGGTGCTGAAGCGGGAGTGGACCAACGCAAATGCGCTGGCCAAATCCTCGTCGGCCAAGTCCGGGTAGAACCCGGAGATCTGGTGGGCCATCAGCAAGCCCTTGTACACGATGGTCTTGGCGGACATGCTGCAGATATAGAAGTAGTCCGCTTCTTCGTCCGTAATCCCGGCGTTGGCCATGGAATGCTCGATCACCTTGCGGATTACGTACAGCTTCCGTTCAAGCCGCTCCCGGTCCAGGTCTCCCGCGGAGACGAACACCTGCCTGATCCGGGGGCAAACTGCCCGGGCATCCGTCCCGATTTGCGTCGGGTCGGTGGGTACGTCCCGCCATCCGATAGGCTCCAACCCCTCGTCGGAGATGACTCTTTCCACGAGGTTCCGGCATTTGCTCTCGGCTTCGTCCTCAGGTGGGAGGAAAAGCATTCCGACGCCGTATCTACCGGGAGGCGGGAGAGAGATGCCCAATGGGGCACATTGGTTTCGTAAGAACGCGTCCGGCATCTGAAATAGGACGCCTGCTCCGTCGCCAGTCTCCGGGTCTCGCCCGCAGGCGCCGCGGTGCCCCAAATTTATTAGGACCTGAAGCGATTCGGTGACAATCTGGTGGGTCTTCTCGCCCTTGACGTTGGCGACGAGACCGACTCCGCAGCTATCGTGCTCCAGGTCCGGGGTATACAATCCGTATTGGGCTAACTCACTTAACGCGTCCATAACCTAACTATCTACTGACAGCGCCGACCCGGGGTTCGGCACCTGCGGTGGACCCTCCACGATCCGCCACCCAACACGCCGTTCTCCACCAATGGCCATACGCCCCGGGGGTCGCCCGGGAATTTGTTAAATGTATCACAAACTTTTGGGGGATGGGAAGCATTATACTCTCGGCTCTCTTGTATGAGTAGACCTGGGCCGTTAAAATCCCAAATCGACATGTAACAATTTTGTTACAGGCATGCCCCAGTTGACCGTAACATGGCGTCAAGCTATACTCATACCAAACGTTTCATACGATATTAGGGAGGATTATATACTGGATTCGACGGAAGTTGCCCAAATGGTGGTAGAGGTCGCCTCTGAGAAGCTAGCGGAGGATATCCTCATGCTGGACCTTCGCGAGGTGGCCCCTTTTGCGGATTATTTCGTCATTATGACGGCGGAATCCACCAGGCAGATCGAAGCCCTGGAAGAAGACCTGACCCAGGCGTTGAAGGCCTCGCAGGTCAGCCGTTTCCACAGGGAAGGCGCGGCGGCCTCCGGGTGGGTGCTGATAGACTTCAGCGACGTGGTCGTCCACATCATGGGACCGGAGGAGCGGGAGTTCTACGAGTTGGAGCGTCTCTGGTCCAGGGGAGCCCAGGTCGTTAGGGTTCTATAATCCAGGGATCGGCGCTGCGGGAATAGTCCAGTATCTCTTCTGGCCGGAAAAATAGGCCGATCTCACGCCTTGCTGACTCGACGCTATCCGAGCCGTGCACGATGTTCCTCCCGATGTTCACACCCAGGTCACCCCGGATCGTGCCGGGGGCGGCTCCCGCGGGGTTCGTCGTCCCCATTGTATTTCGGACTATCTCCACCGCGTCGTCAGCCTCCCAGACCATGGCCACCAAGGGACCGGAGGTGATGAAATTGACCAGTCCCGCGAAGAACGGCCGCTGCACGTGTTCCCCGTAATGTTCCCTTGCAGTGGCGTCGTCCAACCGCATTAGCTTCAGCGCGGCAAGCTTGAGTCCCCGTTGCTCCAGCCGCCGGATTACCTCGCCGGAAAGACCCCGTTGGACTCCATCGGGCTTTACCAGGACCAGTGTTCGCTCCATAAGCTCTTTCTTATCCTATCCCCTGAATTGGTGGGTTTGGACCGGACCGAGGGCGCTCGTTCAGTCCACTACGGCCCCTGCCGCACCCGGTCCCTCTGCTTGGGCGGCCCTATGCTGGGCATACGCAGATAGTAAGGTTGCAACGTTGCCAGGTCGTCTTGGTCTCCAAGCTCCAAGCGCCGCCGGGCGATCTCCACGAGGGCGTTCAGCCTGGAAGCGGGACCTGACCAGTTGATTACCACCGCCTTCGGACCCATTCGTTCCTTTATCAGGTCGGCATGAGGGCCGACTCCTTCACCACAGTAAAGCGTCACCCCGGACACTGAGTCCATTAAATCGCCGGGTAGACAAATCGTGTCCTCACGGACACGAACTCCATCCGCACCCATTAGCGCCGACGCCACCTCTCCTCTTCCGGCGTCGAGCATGGGACAAACCAACTTGCCGGATTCGGCGTAGGGATGCGCCTCCAGGTCCAGTGTTCCAACGCCGAGCAGCGGAAGCCGGCCCGCCAGGGTCATGCCCTTCGCGGCGCTTACCCCCACCCTGAGCGAGCTGAATCCGCCCGGCCCAAGGGCAACGGCAACCGCGTCGAGTGAGGCTGGTTTCAGACCGCGACGCCCAAGCAAATTAGCGACCGCTGGCATAAGCTCGGAGGTGTGGTTGACCGTGGAATGCCAGGCCTGAAGGTCGATCACGCCCCGGTCATCGGCCAACGCTATTCCGGCGTACCTGGTGGACGTGTCTATCGCCAGCAGCAACTAGCTCTGGACCTCTCTGGAACGGGCGCCAAAACCCTCGAGTTGCATCAATACAGGATTGAAACTCCCAGGACACTGATGGAATGTAATGGTCCGCTGGTCTCCCGCACCTTCGTAGTCCAAAGACACACCTAGAGATTGAGCCGGGAACAGGTCAAGCGCCCTGTCAGCCCACTCGATCACGCAGACTCCGTCGCCAAACAACTGTTCTTCCAACCCCAGGTCCCAAACTTCTTCCGGCCCACCCAACCGGTATAAGTCGATGTGATGCAGAGGCAGCCGCCCCCGGTAGCGCGTCATTAGAACGAAGGTTGGGCTTCGAACGTATCCAGCCACGTCCAAACCCATTGCGATTCCCTGGGTCAGACAGGTCTTGCCCGCTCCGAGGGGTCCGGACAGAAGGAATATATCGCCGGGCTGGGCGTTCTCACCCAAGACCCGTCCAACGGCCTGGGTCTCTTCGGGGTTGTTGGTGAGGATGCGCAAGTCGGAGGGCATCGATTACCGGAAGTGGTCCCAGCCGCCGGCGCCCGGAGTGATCTCGGCCCCGGAAGCGTCTACGACGGTCACGCTTCCCGGCTCGCCGGAGATAATCTCTCCAATCACCGCCGCGGATGGCGACAATTTGGGCAACACCGTCTGCATGACCCGGGGAGGCGCGGTGAATATTAAAAGGTAGTCTTCTCCTCCGTATAGGGCCAGGTCCACGTACCGCTCCGGGAAAGACTCCATCAAATGAGGGTGCACGGGGATTCGGTGGGCATCGATTCGGGCCGCCAGCCCGCTGGCCCGGCAAAGCTTACTCAGGTCGTCGGCGAGGCCGTCGCTGACGTCCATAGCCGTAGTCACGCCCGCTTCCACCAGGGTGCGTCCGTCAGCCACCGCGGGTTCTGGTCTACGGTGACGCCACCGCAGATAATCGGCGGCGTCAACCGTAACGCGCAGCGGCAAATCTGAGACTTCCTGTTCGGCGAGCATCAGTTGCAACCCGCCTCCAGAGTCCCCCAGGAATCCGGTCACCGCCACCTGATCGCCCACCTTGGCGGTGGTGCGGAGCATTGGCTCCCCTCCGTGTACTCCAGTCAAGCCAACGGTGATGAAGGCCACGGGGGAGCGGACCATGTCGCCGCCGATGATGGCGACTCCGTAGCGGTTGCAGATCTCCAACATGCCCTCGTATAGGAGTTGGATATCCTCTACTTCTGTATCGGGGGGTAGGCCGAGAGTAACCAGAGCATACAGAGGAAGCCCGCCCATCGCTGCGATGTCGCTAACGTTGGAGGCAATCGACTTCCAGCCAAGGTCCCTCCAGGGAGTGGTCTCCCTGGTGAAGTGGACCCCTTCGACTACGGTATCGGTGGTGAAGAGTTCGATGGCGGGGCCGGTCTTCCAGGCCGCCGTGTCGTCACCCGTATCCACCTGGAGCTTGAACGAGAAAGGGGAGGCGTTGTCCGGCCCGGCGCGGTGGCGGACCACCATATCATTAAGCAGCTCGATCACGCCGAACTCGCCAAGTTCCCGAATCTTCATATCGCTGGGATTATATATTGCGGTAGACGGGGTCTCAAGCGTAGGGACCCGGACGCGAAAAACCAATGTAACAATTGAGCGTAAAGTGGGTTGACAGGGTAGGAGGCCTTAAGTATACTGGTCAGACCGTGGCCCCCTGGGCCGCGTGGGCACTTTAACAGTTGAATAGTGGAAGAGAGCTAGGTTTTTCGATTAGAGAGTTTGATCCTGGCTCAGGGTGAACGCTGGCGGCGCGCTTAATGCATGCAAGTCGAGCGAGCTTTGTGGGCTTCGGCCCGCAAGGAAAGCGGCAGACGGCTGAGTAACGCGTGAGTAACCTACCCTTTGGTGGGGTAAAACCACGAGAAATTGTGGTTAATCCCGCATAAGATCCCCGCACCTTGGTTCGGGGATGAAAGCTTTCGAGCGCCAGAGGAGGGGCTCGCGTCCTATCAGGTAGTTGGTGAGGTAACGGCTCACCAAGCCTATGACGGGTAGCTGGTCTGAGAGGACGATCAGCCAGAGGGGGACTGAGACACGGCCCCCACTCCTACGGGAGGCAGCAGCAGGGAATTTTGGGCAATGGGCGAAAGCCTGACCCAGCGACGTCGCGTGGGGGATGAAGGCCTTTGGGCTGTAAACCCCTTTTCCAAGGGAAGAGAAAGGACGGTACCTTGGGAATAAGCTCCGGCTAACTACGTGCCAGCAGCCGCGGTAATACGTAGGGAGCAAGCGTTACCCGGAATCACTGGGCGTAAAGAGCGCGTAGGCGGCTGGATAAGTCTTTTGTGAAAGCTCCCGGCTTAACTGGGAGAGGTCAAGGGATACTATTCGGCTTGAGGGCAGTAGAGGAAGGCGGAATTCCCGGTGTAGCGGTGATATGCGTAGATATCGGGAGGAACACCAGTGGCGAAAGCGGCCTTCTGGGCTGTGCCTGACGCTGAGGCGCGAGAGCGTGGGGAGCAAACTGGATTAGATACCCAGGTAGTCCACGCCCTAAACGATGGATGCTAGGTATAGGGGGTATCGACCCCTCCTGTGCCGCAGCTAACGCGATAAGCATCCCGCCTGGGGACTACGGCCGCAAGGCTAAAACTCAAAGGAATTGACGGGGGCCCGCACAAGCGGTGGAGCGTGTGGTTTAATTCGATGCTAAGCGAAGAACCTTACCAGGGCTTGACATGTTTGTAGTAGGAACCCGAAAGGGTAACGATCCCGGGGTAACTCGGGAAGCTTGCACAGGTGCTGCATGGCTGTCGTCAGCTCGTGCCGTGAGGTGTTGGGTTAAGTCCCGCAACGAGCGCAACCCTTGTCGCTAGTTATATTCTCTAGCGAGACAGCCTCCCACAAGGAGGAGGAAGGTGGGGATGACGTCAAGTCATCATGGCCCTTATGTCCTGGGCTACACACACGCTACAATGGCCGGTACAATGGGCTGCGAAAGCGCGAGCTGGAGCCAATCCCACCAAAGCCGGCCCCAGTTGGGATTGCAGGCTGCAACTCGCCTGCATGAACGTGGAATCGCTAGTAACCGCAGGTCAGCATACTGCGGTGAATACGTTCCCGGGCCTTGTACACACCGCCCGTCACGTCATGGAAGCCGAGAACGATTGAAGTCGCTGAGCTAACCCGCAAGGGAGGCAGGCGCCGAGGTCGGGCTTGGTGACTGGGACGAAGTCGTAACAAGGTAGCTGTACCGGAAGGTGCGGCTGGATCACCTCCTTTCTAAGGAGCTACGGTCTGACCTGTTGCACTGGTCCACACCGGTGCGGAGGTTAGGCCCAACTCCCAGGTCGAACGGTTGGGTGTTCCGCTCCAGAAACCAGTTGGTCGAGCTATGCTCCCCGGTGGAAGGAACGGTCCCCTGAGAAAGCCCGCCGTTACCCGGTCTCAGACCGGTATTCACTCGCTAAAACAACCTATGCTCCCTTCCGCTATCCAGCCGTTAAAGTCCCAGAAGGAGCCTCGAAAGGATTCGAGGCTCTTTTGTTGTCTTCAATTTGCACAATACCCGCCCTCACCATGACCGCCGCCCGTAGACTGGACTTGGCGGCGGTTTGGACATCCTCTCTCTGGGAATGTACTTCCCCCAGAAACTCGAAACCTTAGGCCGCTATCTCAATGCAGATACGGTCACTCCAACGCGCCGAATGTCCAACCCGTTGTACACGGACTAGTTCCTCTGAGTCTTATCTAATCCGCTGTTGTCTCCACGGCGTGACCTGCGTTCACCTCATCCACGATCCGCGCCAACAGCCCGGAGAACCGCCTAGGGACCTCTACGTTCGGCGAATGGCCGATCCCGTGGAATATGTGGAGGTGCCTCAACCCTTCCGGCAGGGCCAAGTATTCAGCGATGATGTTGTCCACCCCCACCGTCGTGTCCTTGTCGCCGCCTACGACTAAAGTGGGCACCTTGATCCCGCCCAGCCGCTCCCGCAACCGCAGTCCAGACATCGACCGCCGTCCGCCAATGGCCCGCTCTAGGGGGTTCCGCAGGATTATGCTGGTCACCTCATCGATGAAGTCCTGGGTGATGTGGGGAGCGCTGAACCCCATATCTCCCCTGGTCAATCCACCCTGACTAAAGGACTCTCTCAAGTCAGCTTCCCAGTTGGCCGGCAATGTCCGCCCGTTCAAAGGCGCGGAGTTGAGAAGCACCAGAGCTTTCAGCGTGTCTTGATGGGCCACCGAGTACTCCGCCACCGTCGCTCCGCCCATCGAGTGTCCCACCAAGATGAAATCGGATAGTCCTAGACCCTCGACGGCGTTAAATAGGTCGTCTGCGAAAGTCTCGACGCTGTAATCACTCTCGGACTCAGTACGCGCCGATTCTCCCGCGCCCCGGTTGTTGAGGGCGATTATCCTGAGATTCCCCTTCTCGACCAGGCCTTGGACCGTGTAGCGCCAGATGGCCGTGTTGGAGGCGTAGCCATGCACCAGCACCACTGTTTCCGAGCCTTCCCCAGCCTCGAAGTACTCCAGCCTTACGCTCCCAGCCTGAACAAACTTAGATTCCATCGAGCACACCTCCGGAGACTGTCTACTTGGTCCTCAGTTAGACCCGTATGTTGATCGGCCCATCCTACCATACCCCGCTTTCTAAGTTCCGTTGGTCATGGATAATCCTATTTGGCCGGGTGCAACACGAGCCAGGTTTCGTTTATGATGCAAGCGCCCGGTTTCAGTCACTGGGCCATCTACTAATCGTCTACGGCCGAAGGAGCCCACTTTGCCCGCTCCGTTTGACGGAATCTCGGTCCTGGAATTTGCCGGTGGCATCGCGGGACCCTACTGCTCCAGGTTGCTGGCCGATCTGGGAGCCAGGGTCATCAAGATCGAGCCGCCCGGACAAGGCGACCCCGCGCGCCGCATAGGTCCCTTCCCGAACAACATCCCGGACCGGGAGGCCAGCGGTCTCTTCCTCTTTCTAAATACCGGAAAGCTCAGCTTGACTCTGGACGCCACAGTTCCGTCCGGGCGTGACCTTTTTCTTAGATTGGCCTCCAAAGCCGACGTGCTGATCGAGGACCATCAACCCGGAGAATTGGAGCAATCGGGGCTCGACTATGGCTCACTCCAGGATTCCAACCCTGGCTTGGTATACGTTTCAATCACGCCCTACGGACAGGACGGCCCGAACGCCTCATGGAAGGCTTCTCACCTTAACAGCTTCCATGCCTCGGGCGAAGGGTTCACCCTTCCCGGGGGCCAGACCTACCAGTCCTTTCCCGACCGCGCCCCGGTGACCGCAGGAGCAAACCTGGGAGATTTCGACACCGCCATATTGGCCTCTTCCGCCACCGTGGCCGCGCTCTACGCCAGGGAGTTTCTGGGAGCCGGCCAGCACATCGACATCTCCAGGCAGGAAGCCACCCTTGGCATGAACCGGCTGGAGCAGGCCCAATTCCTGAGCCAGGGCCGTGAGTTCAACCGATCGCGCAGCTACGAGTACGGCGGAATTTTCCCCTGCCGCGACGGTTATGTCATGCTCTACCCAAGAGAGGACCATCAGTGGCGCGCCCTCGCCGGAATCATGGGTCAACCCGAACTCGGCGAGGACGAACGGTTCAGCGCCAGGGCTGACCGAATTCGCAACGGAGACGCTTTGAATTCCTATGTCAGGACCTGGGCGGCCAGTCTCGGAAAACGCGAGATCTACGACCTTGTCGCCCCAAGCGGCTGCCCAGCCGCCTATTACGCGAACGCCCAGGACTTGATGGAGTCGCCCCAGCTCAACGCAAGGGACTTTTTCCAAACTATCGACCACCCCAGAACGGGCCCGCTGACCTATCCGACGGTCCCTTACCGAGTATCGGGCATACCGTGGACGCCCCCCGAGCCAGCCCCCTTACTGGGCCAGCACAATCAGGAAATCCTCTGCGGGGACCTGGGCCTCACTCCCGAAGAACTACCAGACCTTCGCAGAGCGGGGGTAATCTAGCGGCCATGTCTGAAAACAGCAGCGCAGCGAATTCCGCCCTGGAAGGCGTCAGGGTCTTGGAGTTTACCAACCTGGTTGCCGGTCCCTTCCCGAGCTTTCTGATGGGCCTCCTGGGAGCCGAGATCATCAAGGTGGAGAGCGCCGCCCAACTCGACGCCGCCCGCCGCGCGCCCTACTCCTTCGACGACCCTGACAACTCGCCGGCGTTCAACGGCCTCAACCTCAACAAGCTGAGCGTCAGACTCAACCTCAAGCAACCGCAGGCCGTGGACTTGGCCCTCCGTCTGGCCTCGTTAAGCGACGTGGTGCTAGAAAACATGCGTCCCGGCGTTATGGACCGTCTTGGCCTCGGCTACAACCGCCTCCGGGAACTTAACCCCAGTATCATCATGGCCTCGGTATCCACGGCGGGAAGCGTTGGTCCAGAAGCCTCTTATCCCGGTTACGCTCCGGCGTTCAGCGCCCTGAGCGGTCTGGCCCACCTGACCGGCTACTCCGACGGTCCGCCCGGCGAGCTGCACGCCAGCATCGATTCCCGCTCCGGCGCCACGGCGGCGTTCATTATTCTGGCGTCGCTCTTTCATAGAAGCCGCACCGGAGAAGGCCAATTCATCGACTTCGCTTCCCGGGAGGCGATCACCGCTCTCGGAGCCGAAGCCTTGATGGATTACTCCATCAACGGGCACGTTCAGACCCGCAGGGGAAACCGCTCCCAGGGGCTCGCCCCACACGGATGTTACCGTTGCAAGGGAGACGACTCCTGGGTATCCATAGCTGTTGACACCGAACGGGAGTGGTTTCATCTGTGTTTGGCTGCGGGGCACGCGGAATGGGCAAACGACCACAGGTTCAGCGACGCCCCGCATCGCTACGAAAACCATGACGCCCTGGACGAGTTGATTGGGTCCTGGACCTGGCATCACACCGCCAGCGAAGTGACTGAGTTATTGCAGGCTGCGGGAGTGGCGGCCTCGCCCTCCATGAGCGCCGCGGACATTGCCGCCGACCCTCACCTCGAACAGCGCGGCATGTGGCAGGATATAGAGCATCCCTTCATGGGGAATCTGAAGGTCCAGGGCCCACCGTGGCGGTTGTCCGCCACTCCCCCCACAATCAGGACTCACGGACCCCTACTTGGCGAGCATAACCGGGATGTCATCGTCGGCCTGCTGGGGGAGTCCGAGTTACAGCTAAAAGAATGGGTGGACGAGGAAGTCCTCAATTAGTTTATTGACGCCAAAAAGGAGCGCGCTATGAGACTGGAAGGAAAGGTCGCCCTGGTCACTGGAGCAGCCCACGGCATGGGCGCCGCGGAAGCCAAGCTGTTCGCCAGAGAAGGGGCCAAGGTCGTCATCGCCGACATCCGCGAGGAGGACGGCAAACAGGTTGAAGCGGAAATCGCCGAAGCCGGCGGCGAGGCAATGTTCGTGCAGCTAAACGTAGCCGACGAAGCGGCATGGGACTCCGCCGTGCAACAGGCGGTGGCGCGTTTCGGCAAGCTGGACGTGCTGGTCAACAACGCCGGAATCAGCGGCAGCCGCGAGACCGACTTTCGCAGCACCGAAGCCTGGGACCGTCTGATGAGCATCAACGCCAGGGGCGTGTTCCTGGGCATGAAATACGCAATCCCCGAAATGCAGAAGGCCGGAGGCGGGGCAATCGTAAACATCTCCTCTATCTCCGGAATAGTCGGCCAGGACTACGTCCATCCCGGTTACAACGCTTCCAAGGGCGCGGTAAGAATCGTTACAAAGTCGGCGGCGGTGCAACACGCCAAAGAGGGGATCAGGGTCAACTCGGTGCATCCAGGAATGATGCCTCCCATGCTGGGGTCCGAAAACCGCGACCCAGAGCAGCGCGAGTCGTCCCTGTCAAGCGTCCCAATGGGACGACCGGGAGAGGTCGAGGAAGTCGCCAACGCCGTGCTGTTTCTCGCCTCGGACGAGGCCTCCTACATAACCGGCGCGGAACTGGTCGTAGACGGGGGGTTTACCGCCAAATAGCGTCCTCCCCGGTCGTAGCCGATAGGGGTCACTTGTAGAGTAGGATAGGTGCTCTATTGCATACCGGCATGGTACCCTAGGAATGGACTAGATGGTCGTTTCGTTTTGTTTAATGAGCGTATCACGGGGTCATCGCTAGTGAATTGGCCCCGAGTTTCTCGAGAGCTTCCCTGGCAAAGCACCCAAGCACCTAAACTGACACCAAGGTGAAACGCGCATAAAGCTAAACGTGGATGGGAGGTGGGTTAATCTATAGGGGAGGAAGATTGGGGTTGGTGATGGGCGTGAAGGAGATTAGGCGGTTCCTAGATCGATGGCAATTAGATGCGGGTGACCTGCGGACGCGGATGTATCGAGCGCCGACACCCCGGGAGCGGGAACGGTGGCACGCCCTCTGGCTCTTGGTCCAGGGCTGGAGCGCATCGGCGGTGGCCGAGGCGCTGGGACGAGATTCCCATACCATCGGCAGGTGGGTCACCGCCTTCGGTGAGGGCGGTCCCGGAGCCCTTAGTTTCGAGCAGTCGGGTGGTTCCCCCCCGCTCTCGATGGAGAGCAGCAGGCCGAGCTGAAGGCTGCGGTCCAGGAGTTACCGGTGAGGGCGGGCATTGACTTGGCGAATTGGAACTGGAAGGTGGTGCGGAGATTTGTCCAAGAACGCTTCCATCTCTCGCTGAGCCGCGGCAGTTGCCTGAACTACTTACACCGTTTGGGATTTGTTTTGAAACGGCCTAAGAAACGTCCCCTCAAGGCCGACGAAGCCAAGCGGGAAGCCTTCGTGGTGGCGTATGCCGCCCTGTTGGCCGAGGCGCACCAGATGGAGGCCAAGATATTCTTTGCCGACGAGGCCCATTTCCGGGCGGATGCGGACCTGCGGGGCAAATGGGTGCTCAAGGGAGAGCCAGCCTTGGTGGATTCGACCAGCCCTCGCTGGGGTGAAAAGGCCAGCTACTATTCGGCAGTGTGCCTGGAAACTGGCGAGGTCGAGCTGATGGAACTCGAGGGAAACAGCAACGCTGAAACCTCCACTGCTTTCCTGCGGCAACTGAGGCGGCAACTGAGGGAGAAGCACGCCGGACCATTGACCGTGATTTGGGACAACGCCCCGGCGCATCGTGGTGACGCTCTACGTGCCTACCTAGCGACTCCCGGACTGCGACTGCGATTGGTGAGCCTGCCGGGCTATAGTCCGGACTTCAACGCCGATGAGGCGATCTGGGGCTGGGTACGCGAGGAGGTGACGGCGAACCTATGCTTGGGCACCAAAGCCTTGGTGCGGGAGAAGGTGAAAAACTTCTTCACCCAATTGACCTATCGGACGAAAGAGGTCAAACGACGGTGTCGGACCGTCCTGCAAGCACGGGCGGAAGAGTTCCCCCACGGAACCCAATCCACCTCTCGCCCCCCCCCCGCAAGTGTAGATCCCACTTTGGCCTTAGTTTAGGAGGAACGGACCGTGCGTACTAATCGAGACAACAGGGAGCGTCTGAACGACGCAATGATGTCGCTTGGGCTGTTGGACATGTGTGCGGCAGAGGACTCTGGGATAATAGGTGATCGGTTGAAGGTGGCAAAGTTACTCTTTTTGGCTACGTTGGAGTCCGTCCGCCAGCAAGCCAAAATATTCAACTTCAGCTTTTTTCGCTATAACTTCGGGACTTTCACGCCTGAACTCTACGATACGTGGGGAGAGCTTACTTGGATGGGACTTCTTGAGGTCCCAATGGGTCGAGAAGGAAGAATAACGATCACGCCTAAAGGTCGGGAGGTGGCGAGAGAGATTCGAGACATCCTAGAATCCAATGTCGGTGATCGTACGGGCGTGGCGCTTAATATTTTTCGTCAGATTGCTGACGGCTACCAGGCCTTGAGCACCAGTGAAATCTTGAGCAAAGTGTACGCGATGCGAGTGAGGCCCTTGGGGTGGCAGGCCGAGGTCACGATTAAAGAGGTTACTGCAGGAGCATTCTTGACCTATGTACTTGAACCCAACGAAGCCACTGTCGTGCCGCGCTTGGACGACGCGGCCCGACGTAAGTTTTTGAATAACCTCTACGAACAACGTCTCCCCGACCGAGTCACAGAGGAGCACTCTGATGATGTTTACGCCTCCGCCATGAAAGGAGTCAGGGCCGCGAAATCCGGCGGACCATCATCAGTAGTTCCTTGGAGCGAAATTAACAAGAACGCGAGGGTGGGCACCTAGCGGTGGAGGAGCGAGAAGGATTTGTCGAGTTCTTCGAAGATGCCTCTCGCATGTACGACTTTCTCAATGGAACTGACGAAGTCTTAGAACTTTGGGAACAGCTTGCGCACATAGCGGACCACAACGAAACCGATTACGAAACCGTCTTCGATCTCCTAACTGAGGAGGGGAATCTGAAGATTATATATGGCCCTCCGTATACTGTCGTTTTTGAGATCGCGCCAGGTAATAGAATCTTGGTCTATACGATTCGACAACCTAACTTTTAACTGCCGGTTCGCGCCTAGGACGCATCGAATCTGAGTCATTGGACCGAAGGGCTTAGGCTCGTTACTGGTCTTCCCGCGAGGGCTGGTGCGCGCACCTCCGCTCCATATGGGCAAGCTCCTCCGTCACTATCACATCAGGCCCATCGCTCCGCCTCCACCGCGGTCAGGAAGTCCAAGACCGTGCGGTTAAAGAGGTCTGGCTCCTCCAGATTGATGGCGTGGCCGCTCTGGGGGAATACCGATAGCCCCGCGCTTGGGATGCGCCGTTTCATGAAGATGCTCGGCTCGACGCAGGGTTCGTCTTCGTCCCCAATCATAATTAGCGTCGGGACTTGCAGCGCCTTTAGCTGCTCCTCCAATTGGTAAATCGTCGGCCGCTTGATTTGGAATCCTCGAAAGGTGAGGGCCGAGCCCATCGCGGAATGCGCCGCCATCCCATCACGGAATTCTTGCCATCCCCTGGGGTCTTTCCGCAGCAACTGCACTCGCGTGTTCCCCCTGGTATATTCGTCGGCCACGGGACCCATCCCCTCCGCAAGCAGCCGCGCAGCCATCGCCTCACTGTTGGCCAGGAAGGCCTCCCGGTCCGTGGTTCCCGACCCTGCGGAAGCTACTACCAGCGACCGGCACATCTCCGGATAGACGAAGCCGAAATTAAGTACGACGGCTCCCCCCATGGACAGCCCGCCCAGGTGCGCCTGCTCAATGCCCAGGTGACCCAATAGCTGCCGCAGATCGTCAACGGCATGTTCCTGGGAGTACGCGCCCGGGTCTTCGGGCACGTCCGAGGGCGGATATCCCCGGGCCGCGTAGGTGATGACCCGGTAGCGCCGGGTGAAGAACCTAACCTGGGGCTCCCAGCTATCGTAGTTGCCCGCGAATTCGTGGCTCCACACCAGGGGATAACCCTCCCCGGTGTCTTCGTAATAAATGTTCACGCCGTTGTTGGAAAAGGTGGCCATTTTAGTCCTCCATCCCGGTTTCCTTGCTCGATGATACAATAGGGTACCCATATTTATGTCAACTCGGAGGGCGATATGTTTACCAAAGTCCACCACGTTACCTACATCGTCGAGAGCATCCAGGAAATGGCTGACTACATTGAGAAGAATTTTGGCATGAAGCCCGACCGGACCGACGAGATCGCTGACCGCGGGTATAAGTCCATCATGTACTCCATCGGGGAAACGATGGTGGACTTCTTCGAGCCTACTAGGGACGACACCTCGATGGCGCGACAACTCAGGGAAACGGGTCCGGGCGTGGCACACGTCGCCTGGGGAGTCGACGGCATCGACCAGGTGTTCAACGATCTCAAAGGCAACGGTAACGAAATGCGTGGCGACGCACCTACGTTCAGCCCCTTCGGGTATAAGACCCTGAGCATCGAGCCCAGCAGTTCCCACGGCATCTACTTCCAACTTGCCGAGGGCGAGGTCTCCGAATAACCACCACAAGCCTGGTATGGAATGGAGAACTGACATGGAGTACGTTTCTCTTGGCAGGACCGGGTTGCAGGTCTCCAGGGCCGGATTCGGAGGCGGCGGCATTGGGCAGGTCTGGGGGGCCACCACGGTCGAGGAGTCAATCAAAGCCATCCATCGCTCCCTCGAACTGGGCATCAACTTCTTCGACGTTGCCCCCGGTTACGGTAACGGCAAGGCCGAGGAGGTGTTGGGCATCGCCCTGGAGGGACGCCGGGACGAGGCGGTGGTAGCGACCAAGGTGCGGCTTCGAGCCGACCAGATGGACGACGTTCGAGGGGCCGTGGAGCGCTCGGTGGAGAACAGTCTTCGCCTGCTGCGGATGGATTCAGTCGACGTTCTCCATGTACACAACCGGTTCACGGAACGGCGCGAGGAAGTCACAGACTCCCTTTCGGCGGAAGATGCCCTGGGTCCGGTTCTAGACGCCTACCGGCTCATGCAAGAGATGGGCAAGACCCGGTTCATCGGCATATCAGCGATGGACCACCACATACCGGCCATGCACCGTATCCTAGAAAGCGGCGAGTACGACACCGTACTCGCCTACTACAACCTGCTCAACACGACGGCCCAGGAACCTCCGCCTCCCGGAACGCCGCTCATCGACCAAGGCCAGATCATTCCATTGGCCAAATCCCAGAACATGGGAGTCATCGGAATACGGTCCCATGCGGCTGGGGCCCTCACTCCCCAGGTGGACCGCGAGGTCGCTCCAGGGACGCTGCTCGCCCAGGACTTGGCCAGCGCCCAAACACTGGACTTCCTGACCGACGGCCCCATCAAGACCCTCTCCCAAGCGGCGATGGTCTTCTCAATGATGCACAGGGACATCCACACAACCGTCCCCGGTGTCAAAAACGTGGCCGAAATAGAGGAAATTGCCGCCTGCGCCGACCTGCCTCCAATCCCAGCCGGGCATCTTGCCCAGCTCCGCGATCTGTACGAAAAGGGCTTCCGGGAGTAGCGGCGGCGGCTTGGATTGGCCCCCGGCATTCCATTACCGGAGAAGCTGAGGATGATGCCCCTTAAACCTTCGGCCAGACCTCGTCTGCGAATCGTTCCATGCGCCCCAGCATGACCTCCAAATCCTCGGTCTGGCGCAGGAAGTCCAACACCACCGAGCCTACTCCCATCTCCTGATAGCTTCTGATATCACCCGCAATCTGGTCGGCGTTTCCCACGAATGGAGGGCGGTCGGCCCCAGCGGGGTCCCCGTTGCCCATCAACTCGAACTGGTGGGTCCGGTAGATCACCTCAATTTCAGAGGGGTCCCGGTCGAACCGGCGGGCGTAACGGGCCAGTCGGTCCAATCCAGCCGCCAGTTGTTCCGGCGTCCCCATCGGGAAGGTTGGATTCGAGCCCAGCGGGTACCAGCCGTTGGCCAATTCCGCGGTCCGGCGCAAGGCGGGGCGGCTTTCCCCACCAACCCAGATCGGCGGGTGCGGCTTTTGGACGGGTTTTGGTAGGAAGCTAATGTTGTCGAAGCTGACGTACTTCCCTTCGAAATGGGGATCGTCGCTGGTCCAAAGCTCCTTGAACGCCCGTATGTATTCGTCGGTCACCGCCCCCCGCTCCTCGAAGGGCGGCAGACCAAGGGCCTCAAACTCCTCACGCATCCAGCCAACGCCAACACCTACCACCAGACGTCCCTGGGACAGCACATCCAGGGTAGCCAGCGCCTTCGCCGCCACCAACGGGTTGCGGTGGGGAACGATAATCACGCTGGTCACCAAGCGTATCTTGCTCGTCTGTCCCGCAAGGAACGCCAGCAGAGTCAATTGTTCCATCGACTCCCCGGATGCAGAGCCGGGAAACTCCCCGCCTTCGGTGTATGGATACGGCGATGAGATATTCTTGGGCACCAGGATATGGTCTCCGGTGAGCAGGGCATCGTAGCCCAGTTCCTCGCCCTTCTTGGCGATGAGCCCCAACTTTTCCGGGGTAGCCAACGGCCCTCTGCCTGGCAATGTAAAACCGTATTTCATTTCGGATGCTCCTTCTCGCTTGGGGGCGGATCACTCGCTGGCGCGTCGATTTGGGAGACCTTCAGGACCGCACCGAGACGAACACGGCTCAACTCGGTGCGGGGATGTACGGGACCCAGTACCTCTTCCCGGTCCTGGACCGTCTGACGGTGCAGGGCCTCCGCGTCATCATAGCGGCCCAGGCAAGCGTAGGTGTTGGCAAGGCTGCCCCGGCTGCGCAGCGTGTCCGGGTGCATTGGGCCAAGGACCCGGGACCGTTGACGCAAGATATCCTCGAACCGGGTGGCCGCTTCGTCGTAACGCCCGGCAGCGTAGCAGGTGTTGGCAAGCCAGCTGCGGGTGCGCAGCGTGCGTGGATCGTCAGGCCCCAGCCCCGCCAATTGGGCCCCCAGAACTTCCCAGTACAGGTCCGCGGCCTCATCGAAATAGTCCGCGGCGCGGAGAGACCTAGCCAACCTGTTGCGGCCCTCCAGACTCTCGGAGTGGACATCACCGTGAACCTTCCGGTGAATTTCCAGCGCCTTCCGCAGCAGGTCTACGGCTCCGGTAAAGTCCCCGTCGTCGTGCAGTCTAGACGCCTCTGCTTCCAACTGAGACAAGACTTCCATGTCCAGGGCTTCGGGGTTAATTGAGGTTTCCTCGGCGTCCGTCATGTTCAGTGTTGAATCACCGCCTGTCGGGTCGGATTCATCCGTTGATAGATGCGCTAAAAGGCCCTGGCCAGCACCTCCAATACCTGTTCTTGGCTGGTCATGGGGATGGCGTTGTTTCGGGCTCCACCGTCTCCCAGGGTTTCAGCCGCAATGATGGGAAGGTCCTCTTCAGGTATTTCCAGTTCCCGGATACGGTGAGGCATTCCCATCCCCAACACCAAGGCGTCCACAGCTCGGGCCGCGGCCTCCGCCGCTGTCTCGTCGTCCATACCCCTGGTGTCAATTCCCGCGGCTCTCGCCAACAGCGCCTGTTTATAGGCCGATACCGGCCGGTTGTATTCCATGACATAGGGCTGGGTAACGCAAGACGTGTACCCGTGTCCCACCGAATACCGGACTCCTATCACGTGACCAAGCGCATGGCTGAGGCCAGTTGCAAAGTTGGGAGCGCCCATCATCGACAGCCAGGCGGCAAGAAGGCATTCCAGCCTGGCGTTGAGGTCATTATGCGCCTCTCCCGAGCGGGGCAGGTACTCAAACAGCCGTTGCGCGGCGGCCAACACTGGCGCGTCAATCGCTGGCTGGTTGCCCTGGCAATAAAGCCGCTCGATGCAGTGGTCCAATGCCTTGACCCCGGTGGACAGCCAAAGCCAATCAGGTATGCCCACCGTCATCTCCGGGTCCAACACGATAAGGTCGGCAAATAGTCCGGAGTGGCGGACTCGGATTTTGTGACCGGCCTGGTCGTCCAAGACGTTACCGCCGCCCATGTTGAACTCTCCCGCTGAGAGGGTGGTCGGGATAGAAACCTGTAATGGCAGTTGCTTTCCTTCCAAGTCTGGGGCGAGCATCCCACTCTGTTCCTGGGCAAGAGTTCGAAGACGTTCCGAAGTCGTGATTCCGTCGGCCATCAGGACTCCGATCATCCTGGCCGCATCTGAGATGGTGCTGCCACCGACTCCGACTAAGGTGTCGGCTCCCTGGGAGACCGCCAGGTTGGCCGCCTCCACCTCCGTGGCCAGCGGGGCTCTCTGGGTGAGCCCGGAATAGACTCCGACGGACCGGACGCCCAGCGCCTCGTCCACCTTTCGGACGGCGTCGGTCTTCTCCGCGACGGTGCGGCCCGAAAGCACCAGAACCCTCTTCCCTCCCAACTGGTCTACTTCGGTCCCAAGGGTGGACACTTTCCCCTGCCCGAATATGACCCTGGTGGGGACTGTGGGGTTGAATTCGCCGGAGAGGGGCTGTTGCGTCATTTGCGTCACCTTATGTAGGCTGGATCAGCGTTAGTCCGCCAGCGGGACGATGATGAAGAACCGGGGTTGGTCGCCCACGACCCTTGTGAAGTGGCCCCCTCCCGTGAGGTCTTCCGCCAACAATACCGTCCCTGGGCCGCCGTGCTTCACGGTCCCGTCTGGCGTTCCCACTTCGATCTGGCCCGTCAGCGTGATGCTGTACTGCCGCCTAGGGGCCGTGTGGTAGTCGAGAAAATAGCCCGGTTGGTATTCCCTAAAGGAGATTCCGGGCGTGTTGATCACCGCTGTGGACATACCGTGAGCGCCTTCGGTGTCCACAAATGGCTGCATCTCGAAATCCAATTCTTCGATGTGGGACTGGCCATCGTCACCCGTATAGACTCGCAAGAAGCTGGGCATTATTTCCTCCTGAGACGCCGGAGAGGCCAGGGGTTAACAAATTTAGGGTAATGGTACAGGAATTCGGAGTAGCGTCAAGAACGTTGGTGGCTAGTGGCCCCGCCGGACATTGACCACCGACCACCGGACACTGACCACTGACCCGAGAACATGCGTCGGTCAAGGCTCCCTCACCGAGAGATCGGGGTAGGACTGGGAAGTGGGGAATGGCCGGCCGGGGTCCACGCGGCGCATCAAGTACGCATCGGTGGCCATAATTTCGTCCACATTGGGCGGGAAGTCCTCGAACCTGTCCGCGAAAGCCCTTATCAACCGGCCCGACATGCTCCCGCAGTCGTCGCTGCCCAGGAAGACTGCCAGTTGCGCGGCGCGTTCGATAGACGCTCCCTCACCCGACGTTACCTGGACTCCCCGCTCGTAGGTCGCCATGTCACCGATGGCCAGGGCCAGGTCCCTGGTCTCCTCCCACATGCGGGTGTGGATGGAACCGGGGCTGATGGCGTTAACGGTGATTGGCGTCCCCGCCAATTCCAGCGCCAGGTTCTCGCTTAAATTAACTATCCCAGTCTTGGCGGCGTCATAGGACGACATGTTCGGGCCGCCTACTCCAGACATGTTGACTATCCTCCCCGTACCCCTCCCCAGCATTAGTGGGACCACCGCACGGCAACCGTAAAATACTCCCAGCAGATGCACGGATATCGTGCGTGCCCAGTCCTCGGGGTCGTTTTCCCAGAGCTTGCCCACTGGACCGATGTTGCCCGCGTTGTTGACCATCACGTCGATGACATCGTACTTGTCCAGGGTCCGGGACACCGCGTCTTCCACCTGCTGCCGAGACGTGACGTCGGTCACCACGGTTAATGGGTCGTGTCCAAACTGTTCTGAAATGACCCGCGCCGTTTCCAAAAGTTCGGTGTCGGTCCGCGCGGCCAGGGCGAGCCTAGCGCCCTCTGCGGCGTAAGCCAAGGCAATAGCGCGGCCAATACCCCGGCCACCCCCGGTTATCAGGGCCACCCGTCCATCAAGCCGTCTCTGTCCAGCCATGAATCAACCTCCCCGAAGGGTCCGTGCGAATATCCCGGCTCTGTCAGCCCGGGTCCAGATTCACCGGGCAGTCCTCGCCGACTGGGAATCAAGGCCGGACTGGACCTGTCGGCGAAGACTTCCAATCCAAGCCCTAAGCAGCGTGTCCGACCGGCCGCAAATCCACGAGGTCGCCATCATCCGGTACACCCAGGCCCGCTTGACCCTGGAAGGCGTACCTGGGTCAAGCCAGGTATCGTTCCGCACCAGGCGCGCCAGGGTCGCCAGGCCGATGAGCGCCGGCCATAGGGCGGCTAACCTCAGCCGCAGGCAACGCCTCGGGATGGCCAGGACGTATTCCTCGGCAGCGCCGAAATGCTCCATCGCCATCTCCACCCCATTTACGAGGACGGGTCTCGCCTGCGGGGCGGTGGATGGGTCCAGAAGGTCTCCGGGAGTCAACCCGGCGTCTGTTAGCCAGGCTTCCGGCAGATAGCACCTACCCAACCGAAGGTCCTTGGGCACGTCTCGAAGCACGTTCGTGAATTGCAGCGCCTTGCCAAAGCGTACTCCCAAATCGCTCATGCGCTCGACGTCCCAGTGGCCAAGTTCGGGTGTATGGGTCATGGAAATCCGGGTCCAAAAGTCACCAACACAGCCCGCCACCATGTAGGTATATTGGTCCAGCGCGCCGTAGCCGGGGAGGGCGGCCAACTCCCCCGAACCCTCGGCCGGGAAAGTCCTCAGGTCGAATTCCATCCCCGTGGTCAGCGTTGCCACGACCCCGCGCACCATACCCCGGTCCGGTTCGCGAGTGCCCTCCAACAAGTCGAACGCATGAGGCAACACAATAAGCAGTTCCCGTTCAAAGGACAATTCTTGGTAGCCCGCTACCGCCTCCCCGATCTCCCGAAGATCGTCCGAATTGGCGGGCCCGGTGGCCTGGTCGCGGAACTTCAACAAGTAGGTCAGCCGCAGGCCCGGGTCCACCAGGCGGCTATCGGCGATGGTGTCCGCCGCTCTCGCCAGCAAGTAGGCCAGCCCAACCGGCCTGCGCAGGTCCTCGGGGAGCACCCTCAAGGTAAGATAGAAGCTCCTGGAGACTCCCCGTAGCAGGTCTCCAAGCGGGCGTTGCTCGTCCAGAATCCTAAGCCCCAGTCCCGCCGGTTACCGGGCGGACGCTTCCGCCAATTCAGAGGCAAAGTCTCGGGATTCGGTGTTTTCCAACGCCTGCTGGACCAGCTTCTCCATCGGAAGCACCGATTCAAGCCGGGCGACGGTCTCCAGTTTGGCATGGGTCTCTGGGTGCCGGGGCACGAAGAGGGAACAGCAGTCCTGGTCCGGCAAAATCGAGATGGGGAAGGTCCCAAGGTCTCGGGCCACGTTGATGATCTCTTCCTTATTGAAGCCTATAAGAGGCCTGAGCACAGGCATGTTGGCAACCACGTCGATGGCGGCCAGGTTGTCGAGGGTTTGAGAGCTCACCTGTCCGCAGCTTTCGCCGGTGATAATCGCCTTCGCCCCTCTCTTCCGGGCCAGGGCCTCGGTTACCCTCATCATGAAACGCCGGTAGAGGATAACCCGGTAGGCCGGAGGTGTAGCGAGGATAATCTGCTTCTGCGCTTCGCCCATTGGGACAAGAGAGAGATGGGAACTGAATTGATGCCGGGTGAGCATCTGGGCCAATTCACCCGCCTTTTCGATGGATGACCTGTCGACCAGAGGGTAGCTGTGGAAGTGTACGAAATGGACCCGGCATCCCCGCTTCATCATTTGCCAGGCCGCAACCGGAGAGTCGATTCCACCCGACAGCATCGCCGACACTAGGCCGCTGACCCCGACGGGCAACCCTCCGTAGCCCTTTACCTCGTCGAAGTAGACCAGAATTTCCTTGGGCAGCACTTCCAGGAAAATCTGAAGCCCAGGACGTGTCAGGTCCACTCGTGCGCCTGTCAGGTCTTTGACGTATTGCCCAACATCCCGGTTGATCGCCTCGGAGGTTATGGGATACCGCTTGTCCGCCCGGTTGGTGGTAATCCTAAAGGACTCAAACTCGAACTCTTTCAGGTGGGAGGCCAACATCCCTTTGACCTTGTCCAAGTCCCAGGGAGCGGAGTAGCTCTTGTAGAATTTGGCCACGCCGAAACAGTCCTGGACCTGACGCCTGACCAATGGCCAGGCGTCCTCGTTCTCCAGCGTAAGACCCACCATCATCTGACCTTGCCACACCCTCGCCACACCCGTTCCCCGGGTGGCGGAGCGCAGGTTTTCCACCAAAATCCGCATGAACCAGGGACGGTTCTTGCCTTTAAGGGCAAGCTCGTGGGTCTTTACTATGACGTGGGTTTCCATGTGGGGCCTATTCTACTCCAATTGGGAGACCGAAGGAGAAGGCACGCCCGAAACGAGCCAAAGCCCCACCTAAATACAACACTGGAGTTGCCCCCACCGACCCGGCACGCGATGGACAGTCCCTATTTTGCGAAATAGGGCTATTTAGAAGCGGATTTACCCCGTCAACCACCACGCAAGAAACGGCCATGCTCGACTTGGAAAACGGTCCCTGTCACGAAAACATGTCCTCTTTGATGTCGAGCACCTCTTGCCTCAAGTCCATGTCCTCGTTGATCTCGCCGTTGATCTTGCCCGCCCCATGGATGATGGTGGCGTGGTCACGGCCTCCAAGGAACCTCCCAACCTGCGTTGGGGACATCTCCAACTCGTGGATCAGCAGGTACATAGCCACTTGACGAGCCCGCGAGACTTTCCTGGTCCGTCCCCGGGCGATCAGGACGTTCGGCGTCAGGCCGTAATATCTGGCCACGGCTTCCAAAATGTCCTCGGGATTGATGGACTGGCGGCTGTCTTCCGGCCTCGCATCTTCAAGTATCCGGGTCGCGTTTTGCACCGTGATCGGAACGTTCATGAGCTGGGATTCCGCGACCATCCTGTTCAAGCTTCCCTCCAGGTCGCGAACACTCCGGCGCACCCGTTTGGCTATCAGTTCGAGAATGCTGTCGTCGACCCTGACCCCCATGTCATGCGACTTGGACGAAAGTATCGCCATGCGTGTTTCAAGGTCAGGGACCTGGATGTCGGCCGTGAGCCCCCATTGGAACCTGGATCGGAGCCGGTCTTCCAGCAGAGTTAAACCATGTGGCGGCCTATCCGAGCTGATCACCACCTGGTTGCCCGAAGCATGCAGGTCGTTGAATGTGTGGAAGAAGCTCTCATGGGTCTGCTCCTTGCCACTGAGAAACTGAACGTCGTCAATCAACAGCACCTCGAGGCTACGATACCTATCTCGGAATTCCTCGGTTGTCCTCGTGCTGATGGACGAGATGAACTCATTGGTAAACTGCTCGGACGTAACGTACCGGGTCGACTTGCCCCTGCTGGCGCAGACGTGGCCTATGGCATGCAGCAAGTGGGTCTTACCCAGCCCGACTCCGGAATACAGGAACAGCGGGTTCCATGAGTCACCGGGAGCGTCGGCCACAGCCTTTGCCGCGTTGTAAGCGAACTGGTTCGAAGACCCGATGACAAACGAATCGAAAGTATATCTCAGATTGAGATTGGGCCTCGCCGCGCTAGCGTAAACGGGACGCCGCTCGTCGGTGGCCTCCCAGTATCGTTCCTCCCAGGTCCCATCCTCGTAGTGGCCGCTCCCGGCTGGTCCCTGGTTGCCCAGCACCTGGAACTGCACTACAAGGGGCCGCTGGGTCACCTTCTCGACTATAGTTTGGATCGCATGGTATTGGCGCCGCTCAAGCCACTCCACGGCAAACGGCGTTGGCGCACCCACTACGAAGGTGCTGTCGTTATACGAGATTCCTTGGGTCCGCTTTAGCCAGGTCTCGAAAGTCGGCTTGGGGACCTGTAGTTGTAGCTCCCCTAATACAGCCCTCCAGACTTCCTTGGTTGATAAATTGGTAGATAATTCGGACATGTCCACACATCCCCCGATGAAGCAGCCGAGTCCCTCCCCTCGGCGACAGAGTAGGCGGGCTGGACTGCTCGAACATGCCGATCATAGAAAAGCTCCGCAGCGTCAACGTGTTCTGGTAAGGGTCGAGGTCCAACCCGGCAGATATTTATGCCAAGAATCGATGGTCCGACCCGTCAAGGACAGGATGGACCGAACGGCCCGGGACGAGCCTAAAACGCGTTAGACCCGCCCCGAAATCCATGTAGCAGACCCGACCGCCACCAGCCCCATCACCATGCTATGCGCGGCAAATTAGCAAGGATTCCGGGATCTTGTCAATGCGAAACTGGCCGAATATTTTCGACTTTTCCAGGCTCAAATCGTGCCTGGTATCTGCGCCGCCGTGGGCACCTCTCGAGGGTGGGGTGGGTACCCCCCATTACCACAGGCGCCAGCGCCGTTTGCGGCTCTCACGACTGACGTATATAATTGCGGACATCGTCGGCCGGTCGAGAGGTTTACCATGGCCCAAAGGGGGGATTCCAACTCCGAAAATCCCGGTGACGCCCGCGCCAGCGTGGCTGAACCGGATATTTCTTTGCCCCAAGGGCTATCCTCCCAAGACCTGATAGACACCTACGCCAAGACGGTGTTGGCCCGGACCATGGACGAACGCATTTGGGCCCTGAACCGGCAGGGGAAGGTGCCAATCGCCGCCTCATCCCAAGGCCACGAAGCGGCCGAGATAGGTAGCCTCTTGGCGGCTCAGAAGGATGGCCGCACTTTCCTTTTCCCCTACTACCGGGACCTGGCCCTGAAGATGACCGCCGGGCTCACAGCCACCCAAGTTATGCTGTCATTCATGGGCAAAGTTGGCGACCCGTACAGCAACGGCCGCCAGTTTCCGCTCCAGGGCGCGGACCTCCCCCGCAACATCATCCAGATATCCAACGTAGTCGGCGCGGGCCTCACACAATCAACGGGATACGCCTTTGCTTGCAAGATGCTGGGCGACGACACAGTGGTCCTATGCTACTTCGGCGACGGCGCGTCCAGCCAGGGCGAGACCCACGAAGCGATGAACTTCGCCGGCGTACATAGCCTTCCCGTTGTGTACATCTGCGAAAACAACCATTACGCCATCTCGGTGCCTCAACGCCGCCAGATGGCCGTGGACGACGTGGCCTCTCGCGCGGCCAGCTACGGCTTTCCCGGAATAGTAGTCGATGGGCTGGACATGCTTGAGGTCTATACCGCAACGAGGGAGGCCATTGGACACGCCCGCAATCAGGGGCCGGTCTTGCTGGAGATGAAGGTCGAGCGGTTAATGCCCCATACCACGGATGACGATGACCGCCGCTATCGCCCTCCCGAAGAGCTTGAGGATGTCCGCAACCGTGACCCCGTCTTGCGGCTCGGGGCCTTCATGGTGGAACAGGGTTTTCTCACGGCAGACCGTGTGGAAGAGATCAAGGCCGAAGCCCTCCGAATCGTGGACCAAGCCACCGACGAAGCCGAGTCCGCCAGCCCTCCAGACGTGTCGACCCTGTTCGACTCGGTCTACGCACCCTAGAGGGATCCATGGCTGAGAAAAGCGTAATAGAAGCGATTCGGGACGGGCTGCGCGAAGAGATGCGCCGCGACCCATCCGTGTTCCTAATGGGTGAGGACATTGGACGCCGGGGAGGAGTCTTCCTCGCCACCCAGGGCCTCATCGACGACTTCGGCGAGGAACGGGTGATCGACACTCCCCTGGCGGAGGCGTCCATTGTCGGTATGGCATTGGGGTGCGCGTTCCGGGGGCTGCGGCCCATACCGGAAGTCCAGTTCTCCGACTTCATCTGGCCCACCATAAACCAGCTTGTCGGTGAGGCCGCCCGGGCCTGCTACGGCAGCAACGGCGCGTTGCAGGTCCCGATGGTGGTGCGGGTACCCTACGGCGGAGGGATTCGTGGCGGGCTGTTCCACTCCCAGAACGTCGAGTCGCTTTTCTTCCACACCCCCGGCCTCAAGGTGATCGCCCCTGGGACTCCTTATGACGCCAAAGGATTGCTCAAATCCGCCATCCGCGACAACAGTCCAGTTGTGTTCTTGGAGCATAAGAAGACCTACCGGCTGGTCAGGGGTGAGGTCCCCGACGATCCTTACACCCTTCCCCTTGGCGACGCCGACATCAAGAGACAGGGCAGCGGAATCACTGTGGCAACCTATGGCTTGATGCTCCATTACTGCCTGGAGGCCGCGGAACTGGTAGCCAGGGAAGGAATTGACGTCGAAGTAGTTGATTTGCGGAGCCTCTGTCCACTGGACAAGGATACGGTGCTGGAGTCGGTGAAAAAGACCGGTAAGCTGATGATCGTCCACGAGGACAACATCACTGGAGGCGTGGGAGCCGAAATTGCGGCCCTGGCGGCGGACGAGGCGTTCGAGTACCTGGACGGGCCGATTACACGTGTCTGCGGCCCGGACGTTCCCACCATGCCCTTCGCCCAAAGCCTCGAAGACGCGTATATGCCAAACACCGAGAAGATTGCCGAAGCGCTGCGCAAGCAGGCTGCGTACTAAGGACAGGTGGCTGGACCTTGCCCGTAACCATTGAGCTTCCCCATGTAGGTGAGTCCGTCGTCGAAGGCACCATCGGCAAGTGGCTCAAGCAGCCAGGCGAGTCAATTGCCAGGTTCGAGCCACTGGTCGAGGTAATCACCGACAAGGTCACGATGGAGGTCCCATCCCCCGTATCTGGGTCGCTGCTGCGCGTCCTGGCCGAAGAGGGGGAGACCCTGCCAATGGGGGCGCCGATCGCCGAGGTCGAGACCAACGAGCCGGTTGGGTCCACTCCTTCAGCGGCGCAAGGCCAACCCGCCAGTCCATCCCGACGCGCGGCTGCGAACTCTCCCCAGCACGCCGGCACAACCGGCTACTTGCTCCGCGATGTGGCCCCAGTCGGCCCGACCGGCGGTGGCGCGGGCGCTCCCGAAGCCCTGGAAGCTCAACAGGCCCCGCCAGCCAGTTCAAGAGAGACGGCGCGCCACTCCCCCGCCGTCCGCCGCTTGGCCGGCGAACATGGCGTGGACCTTTCCCGCGTGGCGGGCACCGGGATGGGAGGCAGAATCACCAGGGACGACCTGCTCAGGTACATCGAGGGTGGTCCCCAACCTGCGGCCCCAACTGCCGCGGCAACCGTGCAAAGACCCGCCGTGCCCCCAACCCCTTCGGCGGAAAGCTCCGCGGCAGACGAAGAACACGTGCCGTTAACCCCTATTCGGCGGATGATCGCCGAGGCCATGGTCAAGAGCGTTACCCAGATACCCCATGCCTGGAGCTCCGTCGAGGTGGATGTCACCGGGATAGTCGCTCTGCGAGGTCAGATCAGGTCCGCGTTCGAGCAGCGGGAAGGGGTCGAATTGACCTACCTTCCCTTCATCATCAAGGCCGTGGTGGAATCCCTGAAAGAGCACCGGACCCTTAACGCGTCTTGGGGTGGGGACAAGATCATCTTGAAACGCCGGATCAACCTCGGTATAGCGGTCGCGGCCACGGCAGGGCTCATCGTCCCAGTAATCCACGACGCCGATCGCCTCAGCATCGCCGGCTTGGCAGCCGCCGCCCGAGACCTTACCCTGCGCGCCAGGCAGAACAAGCTGATCGTGGACGACGTGCAAAATGGTACGTTCACACTCAACAACACCGGCGCGTTGGGCTCGGTCGTTTCCTATCCGATAATCAACCACCCACAGGCGGCTATACTCACTACCGAAGCGATTCAAAAGCGGCCTGTGGTCCGCAACGACGCCATAGCAATTCGCTCGATGATGAACCTTTGCCTTTCGTTCGACCATCGCATAAACGACGGATCGGAGTCGGGCGCGTTCCTGCAATCGGTCAAGGCGCGGCTCGAAGCCGTGTCCCCCGACACTCCAATCTACTAACCCTCGTACATGCCTCCGCTCCCAGAGTGTCAAGTCCTTTCCCTGGGCACCATGGACTACCTGGACGCTTGTGACTTCCAGGTTGCCCTCGCTGCGGATGTGCGCCAGGGGGTCCGCCCGAACACCCTTCTATTCGTGGAACACCCCCCGGTGTATACCCGCGGCCGCCTGAGCAAGACTGAACACTTCCTGGTTTCCCCTGAGAAGCTGAAGTCGATGGGGGTCGACGTCTACGACACCGACAGGGGAGGGCTCGTAACTTTTCACGGTCCGGGGCAACTAGTAACCTACCCAGTGGTGGACCTGCGCCAATGGGGCGGGCCGGTGAAATACGTGAGGACATTGGAACAGGTCATCATCGACGTGTTGGCCGACTTCGACCTGGCCGGATACACCATTGAGGGGATCACCGGCGTTTGGGCGGGTGACGCCAAGATAGCCTCGATTGGTGTGAAGATCAGCCGGGGCGTCGCCTATCACGGACTTGCCTTGAACGTGAATACCGACCTCACATATTTTGACCACATCGTCCCATGCGGCCTCCATGACTTGGAAGTGAACTCAATTGCCCGCCTCATCGGACATCCGGCGGAGATGGAGATGGTGCAATACGGCCTGGCCTACCACTTCGGCAACCGTATGGGCTTACGAATGGTGGAAGCGCAGCCAACGTCCAACCCTTAGCCGACCTCTCCTCCCTGACAAGAGCACAACAAGGACCGGCGCTATGGCTTACCACGGGCAGTTGCCGGAGCCATCGGCGGAAGTTTTGGGTAGGGTTCCTGGGTCGCAAACAGGGAAATCCTCGGCTCTTGCCGCTACGTAGAGTCCGACACCCTTTGTCGACCTCTGGAAAAGGCTCAATCCAAGACAGCGCCCACCCTATATAAGTCGATTTCGACAAGCTGGCAGGCAGCCGGTATGATTGGGCCACGGCGGTCATCTTACTTCCATGGCCAACTGGGAGCCCGCCGACAATCTTCACCCGAGGAGTGGTAAATGCCGGTCTCGAATAAAGTGCGCGGGTTCATGGAACAGGGCGGCTGGATCCGCCAAATGTTCGAGGCGGGGATCGCCCTGAAGGCCCAGTATGGAGAAGAGAATGTATTTGACCTGTCGCTGGGCAATCCGGTGGTCGAACCCCCGGAAGAGTTCCACCGGGAGATTCGCCGCTTGGCCGATAGCCCTATCAAGGGGATGCACCGGTACATGCCCAATAACGGCTATGTCGAGACCCGCCAAGCCGTTGCCGACAATCTGACGGCGGAGACCGGCCTTACCTTCAGCGCCGGGGACATCCTGATGACCTGCGGCGCAGCCGCGGCCATCAACGTGACCCTGAAGACCATCCTCAACCCCGGAGACCAGGTAATCATCCTCGCCCCCTACTTCGTGGAATACGGCTACTATGTGGACAATCACGCGGGAGAGGCCGTGGTGGTCTCTACAAACGAAGACTTCCAGCCGGACCTAGAAGCGATAGAAGCGGCCATCAACACAAGGACCCGCGCTCTGATAGTCAATTCCCCCAACAATCCGTCCGGAGTCATCTACTCCGCCGAAACCCTTCAGCAGCTAGGTGACCTTCTGGACCGAAGACAAAGGGAACTGGGCGTGGAGATCTTTTTGATTAGCGACGAACCCTACCGCCGTATCATCTACGATGGTCAGATCTACCCTCACGTCTTCCCCCATTACGAAAACACAATCGTCGTCAACTCCCACGCCAAGGACCTGGCGCTGCCCGGAGAACGCATCGGTTACGCGGCGATCAGCCCGTCTTATCCACATCGCCAGGAGTTGGCCGACGGACTGGCTTTCTGCAACCGCACACTCGGGTTCGTAAACGCGCCGGCATTGATGCAACATGTGGTGCGCGCCCTGCAAGGGGTCACCGTGGATGTCGCGGACTACCAGCGAAAGCGGGACTTCCTCTATTCCCAGCTAACCGAAATGGGCTACGATCTGATTAAGCCCCAGGGCGCGTTCTACCTGTTTCCCAAGGCGCCCGGAGGTGATGACCTGGCCTTCGTCGGCGCCCTACAGGAGAGTAACGTGCTAACGGTGCCAGGCCGGGGGTTTGGGACGCCCGGCCATTTCCGCATCTCTTACTGCTTGGAAGACTCGGTCCTTGAAGGAGCGATGGACGGCATGGCAAAGGCTATTGAGAGGTTCGGGTAGGTGAAGGGCCGTGTCGGCGCCGGAACTCACCGGGCTGAAAAGACCTGTTCGAGGTCGATTGAGAGTCCGGGCAATAAGCGCGACATGAGGGTCTCGCCCCGCGAATAGCCGGCATCCAGCGCCAGACCCCGGCCACTCTCGACAAAGACCTCAATTGTCTCGCCGATAGGGTCGACGATCCAATACTCCTGGACGCCGAATCTACCGTATAGCGCCATCTTGTATCCCCTGTCGTATCGCTCCGTCGATGGAGAGGACACCTCGACCACTAGGTCGGGCGCGCCCTGAATGTTTTCCGCTGTGACTATCCCGTCCCGCGCATTGGAAACAAACAAAATGTCCGGCTGCGAAACATCATTTTCAGCGAATATTACGTCGAATGGAGCGGCCCATGTGCGTCCCAAACCCCTCTCTCGAATAAACGGACGTAGTATTAGAAAGAGTTCCGCTGAGACCGTTTGGTGGCGGTCTGAAGGCGAAGGAGCCAAGATCATCTCCCCGTCCAGCAGTTGATATCGGGTGCCTTCTGGAGTAGACATGTAGTCATCGACTGTAAACCTGACCCTTGGATTGGGCCGGACCATCTCGCTTCCTCCGTTTACTGCCCAACTAGAAATCCAGTGTCTATCGCGCCTGAAGTGCGATTAGGCGAGCGGCTGTTTCGACGGCAACCGGACCGTCGCCGTGCCCTTGGTGGTCATCTCTTGCCGCTGATTCTCTCCCCATATTTCCAGTTCAACCAGGGACTCGCCGTTCTCTTGCCTTTTGGCGGTCACTTTCCCCTTGCACCAGGTCGTATCCCCCACCACGTTGAACCTGCGCAACTCCACGTACATGTTCTTTAGGAATCCGTCGTCTCCCATCCAGTTAGTCAACAGGTGACCCATCCAGCAGCATCGCTGACAGCCATAATCGTAAGCGCCGGGCAGTCCCGCGCTTTCGGCGGCCTCCTGGATGTCGTGTACCCGGATTATCGCCTCTTGCGCGCCCGTCGTAGGGTCGGTGAAACCCCAGGAAGGATGCCGCAGCATCTCCCTGAGTTGAATCCCGTGGGAGATGCCGCCGATGCATCCGGCCACGAAAGCCGTGATGTCGCCGTGGCTCATGGGCCCCTTGACCACGGGCCGGATTTCATCCCCAACCTGCACGTCTTCCCACCAGCGGGGATTGTTGCCCCGGACCTCTTCGGCCATCACTGCTTCCTGAATCGTCCGAAGCTCTCCTTCCGTGTATTGGTACGGCTCGAAAGTGTACTTCTGGCGTTCCCTGGCCGCACTCCGCTCTGCCCTGATCTGCCAGCCCCTAGTTTTAGCTATGGCCTCCCCTCGCTGGTTGTAGTAATGGGTCACGCTGGACTGAATGAGGATATGCCCCGCAAACTGGCTTTCCTTCTCTTCCAACCCCGTGAACTGCTCCTGCACGGATATCTTGTCATCCAGGTAGATGGGACGGTAAAATTCCCAATCGTTTCCCGCGTGGAAACCATGGACCCCTGGAAGTCCGCCCGTGCGCCCGGAACACCAGTAGACGCTATAGAGGAAGCAGGGAGGAGCCACGATGGTCCCAAACTTGGTGGACTGGGCATAGCTCATATCCCAGTAGAGCGGGTTGATGTCGCCAATGCCCTGACAGAAGTGGCGTATCGCGCTGCGGGAGGCTTCTTCGTTGAAGAGGCCGACGCCGTATTGCCTGGGCCGGTTGAATGTGCCGAGCCGTTCTCTAAGGCGTTGCAACCCCTCTTCGGTAATCCTTCCCGACTCTAAGACCATTGGAGGACCTCCTGCGACGACCTCATATCTTCGAAAAATTGTAACCCACTAGGGGCAAGAAAGCCTATCTTAGCTGCGAACAACGGGGGTCTGGCTGATGCGGGTCCGCGGAGGTGGGCGGGGTCGGGGAATCGTCCAATAGCACACGGCGGCGAGCGAATATATCCCCACCAACGGGACAAGGGCCCAGAAGTAGCTGCCGGTGTGGTCGACTATAAGCCCCATCCACACGGGGGTACTCATGGACATCAGTTGGTCGGGAAGATGCTGCCAACCGCGGAGAGTGGCATAGCTCCTGCGCCCGAAGAAGTCGCCCATGATAGCCCACGCTAGCGGGTTTGCGCTCTCGGCGAATGCGAGGAGGGCGACGAAAACCACTAGTCTCCACATGTGGCCGTTTTGGTCCAAGAGCACAATCAAGGATACTGCCCCCGCCGCCATGGCCACCGAGCTTAGCTTCAACTTGGACCAGAAATCCCCAAGCCATCCGACAAGCGGGTTGAAGGCCATACTCCCCAGAGACAGTCCTCCCACCAGGAAGGCCGCTATGGGCAAGCTCTCTTGCTCAGTGCGGCCTGCGCCTTGAAGGAACCACACCATCACCGGAGCCAACAAGAAAGACATCCCGGAGTGGACCGAATTCCGGAGCCCAACCGCCCAGACCAGCAGCCAGTAGGACAAACTGCGCATGGCCTCCCGGGTCGTAAAGTCTGGATCGGCCTGGTCTGACCCCGCCCGTCTCCGGACCGGTGAAGTACCCGGAATAATGGCTCCTGACGCCGGTCGGACCCCGTGCCGGCCGGGCAACGGAACGTCAAGGGAGTCCCCGTCTGGCCTGAGTCCCATCGTTTCGGGAGAGCGGCGGACCAACATCGAGAGTGGGATCACGACCACGATTATCGCCACGCCGGAAACTACGGCGGCCTCCCGCCACCCCGTTGACACCACTAACAATCCCACGACCGGGGCGATCAGGAATCCTCCCAGACCGTTTCCAACCGATGCAACAGACATCGCCAGGGCTCTCCGCCTGCGGAACCACTGATTCAATGCCGGGACCGAAGCATTGTTGTATCCGCTCCGCATTCCCACGGAGATCAGACCGACGAAGACCAGAACGAAGCTCAGATAGCTGTGGGTGGACGCGAGGAGTATAAATCCGAGACCCGAAGTGAGCCCTCCGAAGGCCATCATGAGTCGCGGCCCAAACCGGTCGGTGAGGTAGCCGGATATGGGACCCAGCAGACCACCCTCGAGCCGTCCGAGCATGTCGGCGAACGATATGAAGGCAAGCCCTATCCCCAACTCGCCGCGGAGAGGCAGCACGTAGAGAGTGAAGCCACGGTTGAACGTGCCGTGTTTCAGCGCGTCGGCAAGCATGCTGATCACGACTATCCACCAGCCGTAGAAAACACTGGCGGGACGTCGGAGCAGACCTTTGGCGAATACGTTAATCACGGCAGTTCAAGGGCGAAAGTGTGAACAAGCCAGTGGACCAGTAGCGAGAATCGATCAGTTTGGACAGAGTAACACAAATGGAGTGTACGGAACGCCGGCAGCCGGTCTGGAGGAGCTACGGTATCTGGCCGAAGGACCTGGGGTACCGAAGGCGGATTCTCAGGAGCAACGACCTAGTATATGACTTCCTGGGCGACCAACCTGTTCATGTCCACAGGCGAAAGACCGAGAAGCTGCTCAAAGACATAGCCGTTGTGCTCTCCCAGAAGCGGTGCGGAGGTCCGGACCTTTGCCGGGGTTTCACTGAGCAGCCAGGGAGTGCCGTAGACCCACTCTGTTCCGACATGGGGATGCTCCACCTCCGAGTAGGCTCCTCGATCTCTCAGATGCGGGTCCCTGAATTGGTCCTCGATGTTCATCACAGGCATGGCGGCCACGCCGTGGCGCTGCAGGAGTCGGGCCGCGTCCTCCGCCGAATATTGCCTCGTCCATGAGGCGAGACGCCTGTCCAGTGCCCTGAAATTCCTAACACGGCCTAGCTTGTCCTCGAATTCGACTCCCTGGCTCCAGGCAGGGTTACCCATAGCTCTACAGAGACCGTTCCACTCCTCATCGGTATCCACAGAGACCGCCATCCACTCGTCGTCACCCGCGCACGGGTAGTTTCCATTTGGGGCGGACCGGCGGTCGAAGTTGCCCACTGGCCGGGCGACGGTCCCGGTCATCTGGTATTCCAGCAAGGGTTCCCCCAGCATCGAAACGCTGGCCTCCAACTGGGCTACCTCGATCTTTTGACCTTCGCCGGTAAGGTTGCGATGCCGGAGTGCGGCCACTATGGCCAGGGCGGCATGGACCGAAGCTACCGTGTCGCTCCAAGGCGCTTGCAATTCGCCCACCAACGGAGATTCATCGTCGTAGCCCACCAGACTCATGAAACCGGAAAGTGCTTGGATAATCGGGGCGTACGCCAGGATGTCCCTCATGGGACCGCTCTCTCCCACCGAAGGCATGGACACCTGGATGATGTCCGGGCGGGTCCGCCGCAGCGATTGGTAGTCAATGCCCATCCGCTCCAGGACGCCGGGCGAGTAGTTGCTGAGGACCACATCGCTGCGCCCGGCAAGCTCTTTCAATAATCGGATACCCTCGCCGGTCTTCAAATTCAACGTGACGCTGAATTTGTTCCGGTTGAGCCCATGGAATAGGGGTTGCAGTTCGGGCCACAAGCCTTGGTCGCCGCCTGCGATATCCTCCCCTACCATCGGCCTTCCCAGCCGAAGACCGTCCATCCGCTGCCGGCTTTCCACCTTGATTACCTGGGCCCCCAAGTCCGCCAACAACTGGGTAGCCATGGGACCGGCCCACGCCGAACCCAGGTCGATGACTCGGTAATTCCATAGAGGCGGTCTCTGGGAACCATACATCGACACCACTACAACACCCCGGCGCGGAACATCCCCGCCAACCGCCCGGGCTCTACCCCAAGCTCGCCGCACAGTACCTCTTCATTGTGTTGGCCGAGCGTAGGCGCGGGCCGGACGTAACGGCAGGGAGTGCCCTCCATCCTGTAGGGCGCGCCGGGATACCGAAAGACGCCCGCCTCTGGATGCCGAAACTCCTGGAAGAACTCCCGCGAGTTGAGCTGCGGGTCCTCCAATACCTCATCAATGGTCCTGACCGGGACGCATGGAACCCGGTGTTCCATGCAAATCTTGAGAATTTCATCCTTGGTGTGCTGCATGAACCAAGGGATAATCAGAGCTTCGGCCTCTTCGGGATACTCATCGCTCATCGCCCTGCGGTTCCGGTACCGGGGAACTTCGGTCCACGCCTGATCGCCCAGCAACCCCAGAAACCGCCGGTACTGCTCTAGCTGTGGGGCGTCAATGCACACATAGCCGTCCTTACAGGGCAAGACGCAGTTGGGAAATAGGCCCAGCCTCATCCTGTTGCCGGAACGCCAACCCGCAACACCCCGGTAGATGTAGGTCGGCAAATGGTAACCGCTGAGCAACACCGCCCCAACCTGCGCCTCCGACACGTCCACCAATTGCCCCCGGCCCGTCGTATCCCTCGCCAGCACCGCAACCACCGTGGCAAACGCCGCTCCCACGGCGGCAAGGTAGCTTAGCTGATGGAGAGGCGTAGTCAACGGCTCCCGGTCTGGGTGGCCGGTGCCGAAGCTGAGACCGCCGAGAGCATTGTTAGTCAGGTCCCCGCCTTTGAATCCACTGTAAGGCCCGCTCCGTCCATAGGGGGAAATCGAAGTGACAATCAGCCTGGGGAATCTCCACTTCAGCCCCTCGTAGTCCAGCCCCAATTTCTCCAGCAATTCAGGTGGTTGGTTTTCCAGAAACACGTCTGCCGACTCGAGCAAACTGCCGAACAATTCCCGGCCCGTGAATGTCTCCAGATCTAGGCTAACGCTCCTCTTGTTGATGTTATTCAGCAGGAAAAGCCCGCTGCGCTCCGGGTCCGGCAGGTTATCCGGGAAAGGCCCACTGCGCCGGCTGCTATCGCCTAACGAAGGAGGTTCGACCTTGATCACATCGGCTCCCAGCTCCGCCAACGCTTTCCCGCAGAACGGAGCTGAGATGAAATCGCCCCATTCCACCACTCGTACACCGTTGAGAGCCCCGGTCAGCACGCGGCTTGGCCTCCTGAACGAAATCTGGACGATGGGTGTGACGCCACTCCCCAACCGTGTAGTATTCTAGTGGCAACAGGAAACGCTGGCTATCCGCTGATAGCCTAAACCAGTTCCCAAGTAACCTCCCAAGCCACCTCAAAGGAGACCGCAAATGGGCCTCACCGAACAGATCGCCGAGTACGTTGTAAACTCCGGCCTGGAGGACTTCCCACCCGAAGGAGTCCATGCGGCAAAGGGCGCGATTCTCGACTGCCTGGGTTGTACGCTGGCCGGCCACGACGAACCACTGGCGGAGATACTGGAAGACTTCGTCAGACCCGCCAGCGGCCAAGGGGTCGCCAGCGTAATTGGCCGCGGCTTCAAGACATCCTCCGCCGACGCCTCACTCATAAACGGGGCAATGGCCCACGCCTTGGACTACGATGACATCACCCGGGCGATCAAAGGTCACCCAACCGCCGTGCTTCTTCCAGGCGCTATGGCCCTGGCCGAAGAGATGGGCGCGTCGGGGCGCGACCTGCTTTTGGCGTACATGCTGGGCTTCGAGGTCTCGTGCTGTATCGGCGAAGGGATGAGCGTGGCCTACGGCGACGAACTGGGATGGCACCCCACCGGGCCCCTGGGCGCTTTGGGGGCGGCGGTGGCCGCTTCCCGTATCGTCGGCCTGGACCAGCGCCAGACGGCGATGGCCATCTCTCTGGCCGCGTCCCAGGCTTCCGGGTTGCGTCAGAACTTCGGCACCATGACAAAACCGTTCCACGCCGGAGCCGCATGCCGGACCGGGGTCACGGCGGCCAAGATGGTCAAGGCCGGATTTACCGCTAGCGTCGACGCCTTGGAAGGCCGGTTCGGGTTCATCCACGCCTTCTCCGGTGGCGAGGGCTACGACATGGACAGGATGGCCCGCAGCCTCGGCTCCACCTGTTACCTGGTCGATTCGGGAGTGGAGGTCAAGAAGTACCCTTGCTGCGGCAGCGCACACCTGGCATTGGATGCCATCACCGATATCATGGGCCAAACCAGCATAGACCCAACCCAGGTGGAGCGGATCGACGTAATCGTTGACTTCGATCCTCCCCGGTCCTTGATCCACGACCGCCCTCAAAGCTCCCTAGAAGGCAAGTTCAGCATGCAATATTGCCTGTCTGCCGCACTGCTCGACGGGAAGATTGGCCTTGGCACCTTCACCGACGATCAAGTGCTTCGTCAAGAAGCCCAGGCCATGATACCCAAGGTCACGATGCGCCGCAGTCCCGAGTACGTGGGTCAGCCCAGTTGGACCGAGGCGTTTAACCAGGTGGATGTCCACCTCCAGAACGGAGAGGTGCTCTCCGGCAGGTCGGACAGAATCCAGGAGGGGGCGCTACGGGGTGTGACAATGCCCGAGATTGTGGCCAAATTCCGGGATTGCTCCCACACGACTCTTTCGGGCGCGGTCACCGAAGAATTGGTCGCGTCCTTGCAGTCGATCGAGGAATTGGAAGACATCCAGCGCGTGGCCGGTCTCCTGATGGGCCAGAGCTAGGCGGCCATCGGTGGCTTTCCGGGAGGTTTAGGCGGGCAGACGCCATCTGATCCGGTATCCGTGGCTGTCACACGTGGCCAGGTGCTCCCAGGTCCCGACGCCGTCGCGATAGGAGGTCAGGTCCAACTCTGAGTTATCCTGACCGCGCCGGCTCTCCAGGGAAATGAGGTGGAGGTCCCTACCCTCCCCGAATTCCCGCACCAATCCGGCAAACCGCTCCCGCGCCTCTGGTGGGAATTGGTTCAGGGTGTGAGAATGGAAGATGCACGGAGTGGCTTCCTGCGGCACGGCGTCCAATACTTCGGGCAACAGGTCCAAGGCGTCGCCAGATAAGAGCTGCGGAGGCTCGGCGCGTACCAGCTCCATTGCCCGGCGCAGAAGTTCGGCCTCGTCGCGTCTCTCGGGCCAGATGAGTGCCTGCAGCCAGGAGACCGACTCCTCGCTGTCCAGGAACACCGGCTCCAGGTCCAACCCCACACGCCGCTCTATATTGACGATGGTATCGGGTACAGGCGGAACGATTTCGCCCTGAGCGGCGGTGGTCAATTGCACTGGTGAGGTTGAGTCTCCCCATCGGACTCTTCCCCCGTAATCATAACCGTACCGGTCCCAGTACAAGTTGAGCCCCGCGCTGGCGCCTATCTCGATTAAAGAGAACGGTAAAGAAACCTGGAAAGAGACCGGCCTCCTTGCTGATCTTCCGATCGCTCGTGCGAACGCTGGGAGCAGAAGTGCGCTCCGGCGGACAACGTTGGTCTGGACGGCCCGCACGGAAATTATCTCTTCGATCCGCTCCCTGCATTCCAGACAGAAGTCCCGAAACGCCGGGTACGGGTCCCCGCGGTCCGGGTCTTCCGATAAGTCGGGATAAAACTGCGCGAGGCGGTGAGCCTTTTCCTTCGCCAACACGGCATGGACCGCCGCGAAGAAGAGATTCGGCGCTGGCTGCCCCTCCCGTCTATTCGCGGCAATTGCCAGCACCTCCGGGTCGCTGGAGACCCCAAGGGACAGCCGCTCGTAAAGCGGCGACATTCCAGGACATTCCAGTTCGCCAAAGAGTCGGAATCTTTCGGCAATTTCACACATTAGTTCCAACCAGACCACTCCCGGCTTCAGGGATCCAGCCTGTTTCGAGGCCGCCTACCCGCGCGGGTATCCACCGTCTACCAGCTTAGCACAAGGCTCACGCCAACCTCGGCGAGCCTCTGTATCACTTGTAGGACCGTAGCTGTTCAGAGATGATGACGCGGATTGGCTAAATCCCACGTCGGTCACCTCTATGATAATCCTCTTAATAAGACGTATCGCCGCAACCTGTCATTCCCGCGCAGGGAGACATTTGAATAATCCCCTCTCCCTCCGCGAGAGGGTTAGGGTGAGGGCGTCCTCCGTATCTGGGCGCACTCTGGATTCTCGCTTTCGCGGGAGGCGCGGAAGGTTACGCAAAGGTCTCCGAAGGCGGGACTCCAGAAATGCCGATGATATGGACAGTTGCTGGTTGCAAGTGTTACTGGATTCCGGGTCAAGCCCGGAAAGACGGGCTGGGAGTAGGAAGGACACATCAAGTCTGAACAGTTACCTAGGACAAGTCTCGGTTGACACCGAAAGTTGGCGACTATACTATTTGTCTGAAGATCAGGCCTCAGTTCGGGGGCCATATACGCTTGAGTATTCTTTAATCGGAGGATGACCGCATGGGCCAAGAAGACATCGCATTGATGGCTCACCTAATGCGCCGGGCCGGATTTGGCGCAGACCGGGAGGAGCTGGAAGCCAGGGCAGCCAAGGGTTACGAAGCGACCGTCGAAGAGCTTCTGAACCCCGAAGATCAACCGGCTCTCAACCGGGCCGAGATGATGCGCTATCACCCCTGGACCTGGCGCCCGGGAACCCTTCCCGGCATGGGCGCGGCCGAGTGGTTGCACGACATGCTCAACACCAAGCGGCCCTTGGAAGAGAAGATGACCCTCTTCTGGCACCAACTGTTCGCCACCGGCGTCTCCAAGGTCGACCACTACGACGAGCTTCAGGACATGGTGGTGCTCTTCCGCGAGAAGGGGATGGGGAAATACAAGGAGCTTCTGGTCGAAATGGCCAAGAGCCCAGCCATGATCTACTGGCTCGACAACTGTGAGAACCATGCCGACGCTGTAAACGAGAACTGGGGGCGTGAGCTCCTGGAGCTGTTCAGCATGGGTGTGGGCAACTACACCGAGGTTGACGTCCGCGAGTGTTCCCGCGCCTTCACCGGCTGGACCATCACGCCGAAACTCCCCCGTGGTCCGATTGGCCGCTTCGACTGGTTCTTCGAGTATAAGGAAGACGACCACGACGACACGGAGAAGACCTTCCTGGGCGAGACTGGCAACTTCGACGGTGAGGACATCTTAAACATCGTCTGCCAGCAGCCCGCCACCGCCGAGTTCATCGCCAGGCATCTTTACAACTTCTTTGTCGCCGATGAAGCGCAGGTCCCCGCTTGGGCCGTGACTCCACCCAAGGACCAGGACGCCATCGAGCTCTTGGCCGACACGCTGATGGAGTCCGACTACGACCTCAGGGCCACCCTTAAGGTCCTGTTCAACTCAGATTTCTTCAAGAACGCCCGCTACGCCAGGCTCAAGAGCCCCACCGAAGTGGTCGTTGGCACCCTCCGCCTCGTTGGCGGCGCGGAGTTCCCCGCCCCCGGCCTGGGCGATCTCTCCCGCCAGCCCTGCTACATGGGCCAAGACTTGCTCAACCCCCCCAGCGTCGAGGGTTGGCACACCGGCGCCGAGTGGATCAACTCCGGCTCCCTCATGCGCCGCGTCAACTTCACCGCCGACCTCATCGGCGACACCCAACGCCCAGGCATCCAGTCCATGATCAACCGCCTCAGGGAGCAGAACGCCACTTCCCCCGAGCAGTTGGTGGATAGCTGCCTCGATCTGCTGGGCCCCCTGGAAGTCGCTGACGAGAGCCACCGGGAACTAGTTGACTTCGTCTCCGAAGCCGGAAACTTCGCTTGGAACTCCGAAGACGCCGCGGCCGCATCGACCGAGCGGGTCGCCGAGTTGCTCCAGTTGATAGTTTCCCTACGTGAGTACCAGTACGCTTAAAAGCTAACTCCCCTCTCCCTCTGGGGGAGGGCTAGGGTGAGGGAATCCTTGCAGGGCAGAGTGGACATAGGCAAGGAATTCTCCCTCAAGGGAGAAGGTGCAAACTTAGTGGAAGAGATTCTCTGTGTACACTGCGCCTTTATGCGGCCCACTAACTGATGCGGACCCGGCAACGGTCGGCCATTTGGAGCGTTCCGGAGGATACCCAGGAGCTATTCCTGGTCCTATTCAGTCTCCAGTTCACTGCCCTTTCCGGCCTGGTAATTTGGTATGAGGTATCCTCATACGCAGCCGGTCCATGGCCGAGGGTTATTATCGCAATCGGACAGGCGACCGGCCCGTGGACCATCGCGGTGGCGGCGGAAAGCATCATCGTATCGGAGGCAGTGATGTGGGTCTCAGAGAAATACAAGCGTAGACGGTACATGCAGGGACGCGCCGAGGGACGCGCCGAAGGATCAGCGGAAGCACATAGAAAATGGGAAGAATGGAACCAGCGAAGAGAAGCCGCGGTCGCTGCGGGTGAGGAATTCACCGAACCGCCTCCTTCGCTCGACGACACTATCGAAGCAGCCTAATTCAGTTACGGAGGGATTTAACCCATGACCCAGTCCAACAAAGACCCGGTCATCGTTGTCCTGCAAATGACCGGCGGCAACGACTACTTGAACACCATCATCCCTTACTCCAACTCCCTCTACAGGGAGAACCGCCCCGTTGTCGGCGTCCCTGAAGAGCGCGTCCTGCCCCTGGATGACAAGATCGGCTTCCATCCCGAGATGGGTCCCATCAAGTCCCTCTACGATCAGGGCAGCGTCGCCGTCATCCACGGCGTAGGCTACGCCAACTCCCCGCGCTCCCACTTCCGCTCCATGGACATCTGGCATACCTGCGAGCCGGACAAGCTGGGCACCGAGGGCTGGTTGGGACGCGCCACCCGCGAGATCGACCCCAACAAGGAGAACGTCCTCACAACAGTCTCCTTCGGCCCCTCGCTATTCCGCGCCCTGGCCATGCCTGGCGTCCCCGTCGCCTGCGTCGATGACCTTGAGTCCTACGGCCTCCTCCCGGGCATTACCGAGGCCCAACAGCGTTCCAAGATCCTGGACCGCTTCGCCCGCCTCTACTCCCCGGTCATGGGCTCCTCCGCCGTCATGGACTACTTGGGCCAGACCGGCCTCGACACCCTGGAGGGCGCGGACATACTCAAGGAAGCCCCCAGGATGTACTCCTCCACCGTCGAGTATCCGGACACCACCATCGCCGCCAAGCTCAAGGGAATCTCGCAGATTCACCAGGCCGGGTTCGGCACCCGCATCCTCTACTGCGACCACGGCTCCTTCGACTCCCACTCCAACCAGACAGGTATGCACGATAAGCTCTGGAAGGACGTCTCCGAAGCCGTCGAGTGTTTCTTCGACGACCTCAGAGAGCACGACGCCTCGGACAACGTGGTAATGCTGCTCTTCACCGAGTTCGGACGCCGCACCCACGACAACGGCTCCGGCACCGACCACGGCGCGGGCGGCGGCGCATTCGTCATCGGAGACCCCGTCAAGGGCGGCCAGTACTCCGAGATGCCTTCCCTCGCTGCCAAGGACCTGGAGCAGGGCGACGTGGTACCCAACCACGACTTCCGCGGCATCTATTCCGTCCTGCTCGAGGACTGGATGGGCCTCGACGCCAAACCCCTGGTCGAAGGCTCCTTCGAAAAGCTCCCCTTCCTGGGTTAAGGAGAAATCAATGCTTACAGAAACAGTCGCGGGTAGGACCTACGACTACAGCCACAGCGTTGGCCGTGGTTCTGCAACGGGTATGGGCTTCTCCAACCCCGTCGCGGCCACCCTCGGCAACGACAACATCCTGTACATCGTCAACCGCGGTAGCGAAAGCATCAGCAACGTGTCTTGGAACCGCACCGGCGTCGGCGCGCGGGTGAGCCAGGTTACCATCGGCGACTCCGGCGGCGAAGAGTCCTTCGTTGGAGAGTTCAGCCGCTATGGGAGTGCCGACGGTCAGCTCATCTGGCCCGCTGGCATCGCCTCGGACAGCCAGGGTAACCTTTTCGTGACCGACGAGTGGTTGAACCGCGTATCCAAGTTCAACAAAGATGGCCAGTTCCTCGGCCATTGGAGCACAGTCTCAGAGGGCGAGTCCGGCCCCAACGGCGCGGCGGGCATAGCCATCGACGGCAACGACGTGCTCTACGTCACCGACGGTAGACAACACCAGGTCCGTAAGTTCACCGCCGATGGACAAGCTCTCGGTTCCTGGGGCAGCCACGGCAATGGCGAGGGCGAACTCGATTCTCCCTGGGGCATCACCGTGGACCTCCAGGGGTTCGTCTACGTCGCGGACTTCAACAACCATCGGGTGCAAAAATTCATCAATGACGGACAATTCGTCGCCCAGTTCGGCAGCCACGGCACGAAGCGGGGCCAGTTCAACTATCCCACCGACGTAGCGGTTGATCCAGAAGGCGACGTTTACGTTTGCGACTGGAGCGCCAACGGCTGGGAACAGGGGAGGGTCCACATATTTGACGGGGACGGCAAGTTCCTCACCCACCTTCTGGGAGACGCTCAACAGTTGTCCCTGTGGGCTCAGATGACCGTGGACGCCAATGCCGACTACATCAAACGGCGCAGGGAAGTCCGGACCACCGAACCGGAATGGCGCTTCGCCCAACCAACCTCCGTGGAATACGACGCCGCCAACGGCCGGCTCATCATCATGGACACCCAGCGCAGCCGTTTCCAGGTCTACACCAAGCAGTCCCAGTACATGGTTCCACAACTCAACCTGTGACGCTCTAGGTGTCGCGGCGGTCAAAGCTACCGGTAATTTCCGGCTGCCTCCGCCGCCCGGCCTTCTGTGACCTATTGTGAGGGGCTAAGCCCCTCACAAATTTGTTTAGGACATTCTTTAACAGCCAGCCAAAGACATGGACTTATCCGACGAAGAACGCTACAGAAACATCGCCGGGGACCAGCCGGATATTCTCTGCTCCCAGGTTCCTCAAGAGCTGTTGGTGGAAGCGGCCTCTGAAGCTGAACCCACACCATTCTTTGAGGAGTTTTTTGCCACCGGCTACATCGGATGGCTGGCGAGCAAACATGGCCGCCGGATACGGCCTCCACAGGTCCAGATAGACCGGGCCATACTCGTGCTGTGGTACCGCGCATGCCTGCTCAGCACCGGCCGGCTTCTGGGCCAAAGTAACGAATTCGACGATCAGCCATTTTTCTCTGACGAAGGCTTATACTAGGAGCGCAGGAGGTAACACAATGGCAACCGCTCAACCGTTTAACTATGAAAGTTTCTTCGCCAATAACGCGCCGGTGACCGCCCGTGCCCCTAACCGCAGGGCCAAGTACGACTTTGCCGTCGCCTATCCTGACCCGGAAACCCTTCCCCTAGACGAGTTGGTAAGCTCGCTCAAGACGGCGTTGGACCGGGAAGGAAAAGACCTGGCCTACTACCCCGATCCTTCCGGATTGCCCTCCCTCAGGCAACTGGTGGTGGACAAGCTCGCCCGCGACCGGGACATCCACGTGTCCATTGAGGACGTGGTGTTGACCTCTGGCTCCGGCGAAGCCATCGGGATGCTGATCCAGGCAATGACCAATCCCGGAGACGTCCTGCTGACCGAGGAATACGTCTACCTGGGCACTCTGCGGCAGATGCGCCGCTACGGGGCCGAGGTGGTATCCGTCAAATGCGACGACGATGGGATGGTTCCCGAGGCGTTGGCCGACACCCTGCAAGACCTGAAGGACAAGGGTAAGACCGTCAAGTTCCTCTACACAATCCCAACCTTCCAAAACCCTCTGGGTTGGACAATGACCCTGGAGAGGCGAAAAAAGGTTTTGGAGATCACCGGCCAATACGGCATACCCATCTTCGAAGACGATTGTTATGTCGACCTGCGATTCGAAGGTGAGGACGTGGCTTCGTTCCATGCTCTGGACGATTCGGGCCGCGTGGTCTACTGCGGATCCTTTTCCAAGATCGTGGCGCCGGGTATGCGCATGGGGTACCTGGTCGCGCCTCCCGACGTCATGGGCCGGGCTTTCAGTTTCAAGACACCCAGCGGGGTCAACCAGTTCGCCGCCCTGGCCATCGAGGAATACCTGAAGCACGACATGTACCGGCACATCGACGACCAGAACCAGGCCTTGCGTGCCAAGCGTGACGCAATGTTGGCCTCTCTGGGGGAGAACTTCGGCGACGCGGCAACGTGGAGTAAGCCGGAAGGCGGCCTTTACGTTTGGATGACCATGCCAGAGGGCACGGACCTCGCCGCGGTCCAGGAGCAAGCATTCACCGAGGGCGTGGGCTACTACAACGGCGCGATGTTCTCGCCTGAAGGCAACGGAACAAACATGGCCCGGCTCTGCTTCGGTCACCCAACCGCCGAAACCGTGTCCGAAGGTGTCGCCGAACTGGCAAGAGTGTTTACACGACACGGTCTGTTAGGCGGATGAACGTTGGGTGATCGTCACGGAACGGTATCTCCACCAAATAGTGGGGGCCATAAGATGGAATTTGATGAGACGAAGTTCAAGGAATTGATTATATACATCTCAATGCGTTCCGAGGATGACACGCGATTTGGGGCCGTAAAGCTGAACAAACTCCTCTATTATTCGGACTTTCGAGCATACATCTCACTAGGGAACCCCGTCACGGGAGCAACCTATCAACACTTACAGGAGGGGCCCGCCCCTCGTGAGTTGCTTTCGACTCGAGGCCAAATGCTTGGTGTAGATGTGCGCTTGGAGTCCCGCCCTTACTTCGGGGGGACTACGCAAGAACGCGTAGTTCCCCAACGGCCTCCAGACCTGAGCGTGTTCAAACTGGAAGAGTTGCGTATCGTAGATGACGTACTGACCGAGTTTCAAAACATGAACGCTCGACAGATAAGTCAATACTCCCACGAGGAATACGGTTGGCGGCTTACGGATGAAGGAGAAACTATCTCCTACACATCTGCCTATTTCTCCTCCGAACCCTTAACGGAAGCTCAAATCGAACGGGGCCAGGAGATTGCCCGGCGGCAAGAACTCTAGGCGTAGACCTTTATACGATGTGCGAGAATGGCCCGGATTCGAAGATAAAGCGATTCGTGCCTTTGGGTCGTTCGGCCGGTGGGAACTGGTCAAAGAGTTCATCGAATTGCACATCGCGCGAGACCCTAGAATCGGCCAGAACATCCCCGGAACCCCCCTATATGCCTGGTCGTTGGACACATACCCTAAATGTACGATCTATTACACTATCGATGACGAAAACATCGATAGTGAACGCCATCAAACCGGGACGATAACCCTAAGAGACGTAGAGGAAGACTGATCACACCACCGGCCGGTTGGCCACCGCCGAGTCCACCTTGCGGCGCAGGAATTGTCCCCCGCCCAGCCTGGCGCTGAACTCCCCGTCCTCCACCACCACCGCACCTCGCAGGATCGTCATCACCGGCCAGCCTTCGATGTCGAACCCGTCCCAAATGCTGTAGTCGGAGATGTGGAAGTCGGTGCCCGCCAACCGCTTCTTGATTTCCGGGTCGATGAGCACCAGGTCGGCGTCGCTTCCTGGAGCGATCACGCCCTTTTGCGGATAAAGCCCCATGATCTTGGCGGCGTTGGCGGAGGTTACGTCGACGAACCGCTGTAGCGACATCCCCCGCTTGGAAACCCCCTCGCTATAGGTGATTCCAACCCGGGTTTCCGCCCCGTTGTGCCCGCCGGTGACGTTCGAAATGGTCCGGCCTGATATCTTCACGTCCCAAGACGTGCAATATTCGTCCGTCGCCATGGTGTGGAGCCCGCCGCTCACAATCCCGTCCCATAGCGCCTGCCGGTCCTGCTCGGACTTCAGAGACGGGTAGGTGTGGTACTTCATCCCGTTCTCTTCTTTGTAATTTTCTTCGCTGAAACAGCAATAGTTGTGGAGGGTTTCACCGTAGACGGGCATACCCTTCGCCCGTGACTCGGCGATCGCCGCGATACCCTGCCGCGCGCTAACGTGAACGAAATAGACCGGAGAACCGGTCCACTCGGCAACCCGTAGCACCCTGCGGAAGGACACATCCTCCGACTCATTGCTGTGGACCAGGGACATATTCCACCACTCGGTCTGTTCCTCCGCGGTCAACTTCTGGTACATGTGCTGCACCATGTCGTCGTCTTCCGAATGGACCAGCAGCATTGCGCCAGACCGTTGCACCTGCTCCATTAGGTCGTGAAGGTGGCCCGTGCCCACCATCCGAGGCTCGCCGGACATCGCGGGAGGCCGAATATTGGTGGTGAATATCTTGACCGAGGAGAACCCGTCCGCTACGAACTCGTTGAGCTGGCCAAGGATGTTGCCAGGTATCGCGCCCAACAACATCAGGTGATGGGCATAATCAGCGTAGGAGTTCCCCCGCCATACAGATGTCCGCTCTTCCACCGCCTGGCTTATGTCGATGCCGGGATATTGAATCGCGAAATCAAGGAGGGTGGTGGTGCCCCCGAATAGGGCGGCGCGGCTGACCTGTTCCGGCGGGGCCGTGGTCAGATTGCCCTGACCCATAATGGGAGCTGAAATATGTGCGTGGGGCTCGATTCCGCCTGGGACTAAAATCTTCCCTGCGGCGTCGATTACCCTCCCCACGTCGTCTGTGAGGGTACCCGGAGCAGCGACAGCCACGATCTTCTCACCCTGGACTGCCACGTCCCAATCGCCGACGCCCCACGGGGTCACAACCTGGCCCCCGCGAATCATCAAGTCCAACATTGTCTCTCCCTCCTCGAAGTCGTTCCGAAATTGCGGGATAGCCCCAACGAAGGCCCCGGAGAAACAGTCAGACCCGCGCTCAAGTCGCGGACCGCGCCTCCTGGGGCAACGCTTGCTCCCAGTCCGGTAGCTGGTGATGGGCGGTGTTAGGCAACAGGACGATAGCCCCAACGCCCACCAGACTTAACAAGAATGAAAGCACTATGGTCGCGTCGAAACTGTTGGTCAAGTCTCGTAGGACCGCTCCCATCAACACCCCCGCGGCCATTCCCACACCCGCGCCCATCATCTGCCAACCGTAGGTCGTGCCTATTGGCGCATTGCCGTAATATTGACGGTTGATGATTGGGAAAGCGCTCATCTCTCCGCCGAACCCGATGCCGAACAGGACGGCGAACAGGTAGAAACTCCAGGTGTCGTGGGCGAAAAACAGCAACACCATCGGCGCGCTCTGCAGGAAGAAGCAGATCCCCATGACTCCTTTGCTGCCGGCGTGCTCCGCCACGATCGGCACCCCAAACCTGGTGATGGTGCTGACGACCGACATGATGACGAAGAGAGATGCCGCCGATCCCTTCGAAACTCCCCGTTCCTCTGCGATGGCCACCAAAAGCCCCAAGATAATCGCATGGGAAGCGCATCCCCAGAAATGAATCCCAATGAGGTTCCAAAAGGCGCTGGTGCGCTGTACCTGTTTCAAGAATGTGTTGGACCGCACCTTGGCTGTGTCTCCCTGATGCACCCGCCGCACCGGTTGGTCTTCGGTGGCGCCCAGCGGGCGAAGTCCTATTTGCGCCGGTTCGTTGTAGAACACCCTGACCAGAGCGATGAGCGCCAGCCCGCCGCCCAGACCCGTCACCCAGAAAGTTGCGCGCAGGCCCGCTTCCATTCCCCCCACAGAGACTCCGGTAATCCAACTGGAAATCATGATGCCGGACTCGGACTGACCGAACCAACCTAGAATGAACACGACCAGGGGCACGAACACCAACGGCCCCATTCCCTGGGAGGATTGTAGGATCCCCATTCCCAGACCAAGGTTTCGCTGAAACCACATGGTTAGAGAAGCTGTCAACGGCACTTGGAACACTGCCAGTGCGGCGCTGAGCAAAATCCCGTAAAAGAGGTAGAACTCCCAAATCGAGGTCATTCGGCTTGTAAGCACCATGAAGCCCATGAACATGATCGCGCCCAAGAGCATCGTGCGGCGTATGCCGTACCTGTCGCCCAACCATCCCGCCGCCGGGCCAAACAACCCGGAAAATGCCCACTGGAGCGCGAGCCCGAGCCCAACCGCGCCATAGGACCAACCGAAGGCCTCCACCAGCCTTGGGACCAACACACTGAAGGAAGTCCTCACGGCAGAGGCGCTGAGCCGCATGGCCGCCGCCACCGCGATCATGACCCAGGCGTAGTGGATGGGTCGCCCGCCTACGGATAGGTTTGCCGGGGAGAGGTTTATATGTGGCATGGCCCCAAGATTACCACAATCTCCGGGCTGATCGTTAATACGAACGTAACAAACTGAGGCTGCCGCCGCTGACAGCGAGCCGCCCTGCTTTGGTGCGCCAACCATGTTGACAAGCCCGCATATGTGCGTATAATTGCTCTTCACGGTAACATGCCTCTATCTACGACTTCGGTCACTCTTCCAAGCAACCGCGACCACTGGCCCATTTCTGCGCCTTAATTCCGGCCGTCTGGCCGAATCACCCGAAACGCGCTCCAAGGAGAGGGAGAATGGTATTTTCTGCTCCGGAGAATGGTTACCCCTTGGCTCCGCCACAGGTTAAGACTTACGCCAAGATTCCACAGGTTATCGACGTCCCCAACCTGATCCAAAGCCAGCTCAGATCGTACGAGTGGTTCACTTCCGACGCCTTAAAAGAGGTGTATCGGGAGATTTCCCCTATCTCGGACTATACCGGGAAGAAGTACGAGCTGTTTTTCCTGGAACATTATTTCAAGGATCCCAAGTACTCTCCCCAGGAGTGCAAGGAGCGGGAAATCACCTTCTCGCAGCCCCTTTATGTTAAGACCCGGCTCGAGATGAAAGAGTCCGGGGAAATCAAGGAGCAAGAGATCTTCATGGGAGACATTCCCATGATGACCGACAACGGCACCTTCATCATCAACGGCGCCGAACGCGTGGTCGTCTCACAGTTGGTCCGCTCCCCGGGGATTTACTTCGTCTACGAAAGAAACCCGGTGAGCAATAGGAACCTGTGCTTCGCCAAAATGATACCCTCACGCGGCGCATGGCTCGAGTTCGAGACCAGCTCCAAGGATGTGCTCTCGGTGAAGGTCGACCGGAAACGGAAAGTTTCCGCCACTACCTTCCTGCGGGCCCTGGGCATCGCCTCAGACGAGGAGTTGCTCGAACGCTTCGCCGAAGTGGACGACGACGAGAACCATCAATACATCCAGTCCACCCTGGACCGTGACCCGGCGCCTGAGGCCCGGGAGATGTCTTTCCGAGACGACGATCTCCGGGCGGTCTGGGAAATGCTGCGCCCCGACGATGAGTATGACGTCGCCCTGGCCCGCCGTATTGCCGGCGCCCAGATCGAGTTCTACCGGAGGCTCCGCCCCGGCGAACCTCCCAGCCTGGAAAATTCCCGTAACCTCATACGCAACCTGTTCTTCGCCCCCCGGCGCTACGACCTGGGGCGAGTGGGCCGGTACAAGCTCAACCGGCGGTTGAACCAGACATCCAATGACGACCTGATGACCCTGACCGTCGACGACGTCGTTGCGGTTATCAGCACCATGATCCGGATCAACCAGGGCGACGGCCAGCCCGACGACATCGACCACCTCGGCAACCGCCGCGTCCGGTCGGTTGGCGAGTTGGTGCAGAACCAGGTCCGCGTGGGCCTGCTCCGCATGGAGCGCATGGTCAAGGAGAAGATGACCCTCGTAGACCCCGAAACCGCCGCTCCCCAGGGGCTGGTAAATATTCGCCCTGTGGTCGCCGCGGTCAGAGAGTTCTTCGGCGGGTCCCAGTTGTCCCAGTTCATGGACCAAACCAACCCGCTGGCCGAGTTGACTCACAAGCGCCGCCTATCGGCCCTGGGTCCTGGCGGCCTGTCCAGAGAGCGGGCGGGTTTCGACGTAAGGGACGTCCACTTCTCCCACTACGGGAGGATTTGCCCCATTGAGACCCCGGAGGGCCCCAACATTGGCCTCCTTAGTTCATTGGCGTCCTACGCCAGGATCAACTCCTACGGGTTTATCGAATCGCCCTACCGCAGGGTGCTCAAGGCCTTGCCCAGCGACTCGCCGAACCTCCGGGGACGCACCGTCACCGAAGCCATACCGGACGAAGAAGGTAAGACCATCGTGAACAAGGGCCGGTCCATCGGCGCAAATCGGATCGCCGCGCTCCGCGCCCTGCCCCAGGGTACTTTGGTCCAAGTAACCCCCTTCGTGGCAGCGGCGGAAGACGACATCATCTACCTCTCCGCCGACCAGGAAGAACGCTACCGGATTGCCCAGGCCAACTCGGTCCTGGACGAGCTGAACCAATTCGTCGCTGACCGGGTCGAGGTAAGGGTAGGCGAGACCTACATCCAGGACTCACCGGACACGGTGGACCTGATGGACGTCTCTCCCATGCAGATCATGAGCGTTTCCGCCGCCCTCATCCCCTTCCTGGAGCATGACGACGCCAACCGGGCTCTGATGGGTTCCAACATGCAACGCCAGGCCGTGCCCCTGCTCCGGCCCCAGGCCCCGATAATCGGCACAGGCATTGAGGGCAGAGTTGCCCGCGACAGCGGACAGGTCGTCCTCGCCAGGGCTAAGGGAGTGGTCTCGTCGGTGACCGGACGCGAGATTTTCGTGGTCGACGATGAAGGCGCGGAGCACTGTCACCCGCTAATAAAATTCGCCCGGACCAACCAGGGAACCTGCTTCGACCAGCGGCCAACAGTCGCCTCCGGCGACCTGGTGGAGAAGGGCGGCGTTCTCGCCGATAGCTCCTCAACCGACCAGGGAGACTTGGCGCTAGGCCAGAACGTGCTCGTCGCCTTCATGTCCTGGGAGGGCTACAACTATGAGGACGCGATCATCATCAGCGAGCGGCTGGTCAAGGAGGACTACTTCACCTCCACCCACATCGAGAAACATGAGATGGAAGCCCGCGAAACCAAGTTGGGGCCCGAGGAGATCACCCGGGACATACCCAACGTCGGTGAGGGCAGCCTCCGCGATCTGGACGAACGGGGCATAATCCGCGTCGGGGCAGACGTGGGTCCCGGAGACATCCTGGTGGGCAAAGTCACACCCAAGGGCGAGACCGAGCTTACCGCGGAAGAGAAGCTGCTTCGCGCCATCTTTGGCGAAAAGTCCAGGGACGTCAAAGACACCTCCCTCCGCGTACCCCACGGTGAACGCGGGAAGGTGATTGACGTTAAGATCCTCAACCGGTCCAACCGTGACGATCTGCCACCCGGCGTCAACGAAGCCGTCCGGGTTTGGATCGCCCAGACCAGGAAGATTTCGGTCGGGGACAAGATGGCGGGACGCCACGGCAACAAGGGCGTCGTGGCGCGCATACTTCCCGAAGAGGACATGCCATACCTGGCCGACGGTACCCCAATGGACGTGATCCTTAACCCCATCGGGGTCCCCTCACGCATGAACCTGGGTCAGGTGCTGGAAACCCACCTGGGCTGGGCTGCCAGGATCCTAAACTTCCGGGCCAACACCCCGGTGTTCGACGGCGCGCGGGACGATTCCATAGAAGACGCCCTGGCGCGAACATGGTTTGCCGAACAGGCGCAGGCCATCGACGGCGGACCTAATGACGGATCCCCCGCGATTGACTACGTCAAGGTGTTGGACTGGCTGCGGGCGCAGGGCTACGACGGCGAGAAGCTTCTGGACCAGGAAATTCAAGGCGAGGCCCAGCAGGCCTGTCTGGAGATGTGGCTCCGCGACGTGGCCGGCGAGGATATCACTGGTCAGGACCTTGAAGGCTTGCGTCACATGGCCCTTATGGTCCACCGTGAACGCCGCATTGCCCCGCCCACCTTCGGAAAGTTCGAGCTCTTCGACGGACGGTCGGGTGAGGCCTTCGACCAGTTGGTCACCGTGGGCAGCATCTACATCCTCAAGCTGATACACCTCGTGGAAGACAAAATTCACGCCCGGTCCACCGGTCCCTATTCCATGATCACCCAGCAGCCACTGGGCGGAAAGGCCCAGTTCGGAGGCCAGCGGTTCGGGGAGATGGAAGTCTGGGCGCTGGAGGCTTATAGCGCGGCCTACAACTTGCAGGAGGTGCTCACGGTTAAGTCGGATGACGTGGCTGGCCGGGTCAAAACTTACGAAGCAGTCGTGAAGGGTGAACCCATCGGTCAGCCAGGGGTGCCAGAGTCCTTTAACGTACTGTTGAAAGAGCTTCAGAGCCTCGGCCTGGCGGTGGAGCTGCTAAACGAGGATGACCGGACCCCGCTTATGCCGGGACTTTCGGACGACACAGAGCTATTCCAGCCCCTGGAGGCGATTTAATGGTCAGATTGGCTGATAGAGTTGAGAGCCAGGCAACCAATTTCAATGCGATTCGAATATCTATAGCGTCTCCAGAACAGATCATGAACTGGTCTCACGGCGAGGTGACCAAGCCTGAGACCATCAACTACCGGACCCTCAGGCCCGAGAAGGACGGGTTGTTTTGCGAACGCCTCTTTGGTCCCACCAAGGACTGGGAGTGCTTCTGCGGAAAGTACAAGCGGATCCGCTACCGCGGCGTTGTTTGCGATAGGTGCGGCGTGGAAGTCACCCGCTCCAAGGTGCGCCGCGAGCGCATGGGTCACATTCGGCTGGCCGCGCCGGTGGCCCATATCTGGTTCAGCAAGACCACGCCCAGCCGGTTGGGTCTGTTATTGGACCTCTCACCTAGGAATCTGGAGCGGGTCCTCTACTTCGCCCAACACATCGTAGTCTCCGTTGACGACGAAGTCCGGCAGGAGACCATCGAGGAAGCCAAGGTGCGCTTCGACTTCGATGTGGAACTGGTTCGCCAGACCGCCGAAGAGGCGTTGACTTCCATTCGGGAAAGGATCGAAACCCTCGAAGCGGGGGAGCATACCCCGGAAGCCGACGTGGAGCGAATGGCCGCCCAGGTCGAGATGGACGCCATCAACGATAAGTTGGCCGACGACGAGCGGGCCCTGGAAGAGAAACTGCAAACCATCACCGAAGAGCTAGAAGACCTGCGGGTCCACAAACTCCTCGCCGAGTCCCGTTACCGTGAGCTAAAGGACACCTACGGCAACGTCTTCCAGGCAACCATGGGCGCTGAGGCCATCCTGGCCATTCTCCGCACCATCAACTTGGAAGCCCTGCGGGACCAGCTTATCACCGAGATGCACTCCACCTCCGGGCAGAGGCGCAAGAAGGCCATCAAACGGCTGCGGGTTGTGGAATCCTTCCGCAACAGCGGTAACCGGGTGGAGGACATGATTTTGTCCATCCTGCCCGTGCTTCCTCCAGAACTACGTCCCATGGTCCAGCTCGACGGCGGCCGGTTCGCCACCAGCGACCTGAACGACCTCTATCGGCGCGTGATCAACCGGAACAACCGCCTCAAGCGTCTCATGGACCTCGGAGCCCCAGAGATCATCATCCGCAACGAAAAGCGGATGCTGCAAGAGGCCGTCGACGCTCTTATCGACAACGGCCGCCGGGGCCGCCCAATTCAGGGCAGTCACAATCATAAGCTGAAATCCCTCTCGGACCTACTTCGGGGCAAACAGGGCCGCTTCCGTCAAAACCTGCTCGGTAAGCGGGTGGACTACAGCGGACGCTCGGTCATCGTCGTGGGACCCGAACTTAAGATGCACCAATGCGGCCTGCCCAAGCGCATGGCGCTTGAACTTTTCAAGCCATTCGTCATGCACCGGCTCGTCGTCCTCGGCATCGCACCCAACATCAAAAACGCCAAGCGCATGGTAGAAAGGGCGCGCACCGAGGTCTGGGACATCCTGGAAGACGTGATTAAGGACCGGCCGGTGTTGCTAAACCGCGCTCCGACCCTGCACAGGCTGGGTATCCAGGCGTTTATGCCGGTCCTCATCGAAGGCAACGCCATCCAGATTCATCCCCTGGTCTGCTCCGCTTTCAACGCCGACTTCGACGGGGACCAAATGGCCGTACACGTCCCACTGTCCCGCATGGCGGTCTTGGAGGCGCGGGAAGGAATGTTAAGCACCCACAACATGCTCTCACCCGCGTCTGGCGACCCGCTGGTGGCACCCACCTTGGATATGGTCATGGGCTGTTACTACCTCACTGAGGTACGGGAGGGCGTCCCCGGCGAAGGCCGCCGGTTCTACGACTTCGACGAGGCCCGCATCGCCCACTCCGCTGGTCTGATAGACCTGCAGGCATCCATCGAAGTGCTCAACGTACCCAACTCCAGCCACGAGGGTTGGCTGGAGACCACCCTGGGGCGGATGATGTTTAACGAGATCCTGCCTCCGTCCCTGGAATACCAGAACAAACTAATGGACCGCGGCGCACTCAAGGACCTGACCGCGGAGCTGTACCGGTCCTTGTCCAACGAAGAGACCTCCGATGTGTTGGACAAAATCAAGGACCTGGGCTTCCAATACGCCACCAGTTCCGGCATCACCATCGCGATCAACGACATCCAGGTCTCCGGCAAGAAACCGGCCATCCTCAGCAAGGCCGCGGATATGGTCAGCGGTTACGACGACCAATACCTCTCCGGACTGATCTCTGAAGACGAACGCTACGCGAAGACCGTGGAGGCCTGGACCTGGGCTTCTGATGAGACCACCGCCCTGGTGGAGGAAGAGCTGCCCAACTACGGTGGAATCGCTGTGATGGCGCGGTCGGGGGCCAAGGGAAATATCTCCCAGATCAAGCAGATGGCCGGTATGCGGGGCCTGATGAGCAACCCCAAGGGCCGCATCATTGACTTGCCCATCGTCTCCAGCTTCCGCGAGGGCCTGACCGCCCTCGAGTACTTTATCTCCACCCACGGAGCCAGGAAAGGTCTTGCCGACACCGCCCTGCGGACCGCGGACAGCGGCTACCTGACACGCAGATTGATCGACATCGCCCAGGAGGTGATCGTCCTCAAGGATGACTGCGGCACCTGGGATACCTACTACGTGTCCAAGAGGCCCGATGACCCGATCCACTCCTCGCTAAAGGACCGTCTCCTGGGCCGGATGGCGGCCATGCCAGTGCCCGACCCGAATACCGGCGAGATCATTGTGGACCGCAACGAACAGATCGACGAAGAGATCGCGGGGAAGATCGTGGATTCCGGCCTAATGGAAGTAGGCGTCAGGTCCCCGTTGACTTGCGAGTGTCAGCGAGGCGTCTGCCGGATGTGCTACGGCCGCCTCCCCGCGACCGGCATCACGGTCGAAGAAGGCCAGGCGGTGGGCATCATCGCCGCCCAGAGCATCGGAGAACCCGGGACCCAGCTCACTATGCGGACTTTCCACACCGGCGGCGTCGCCGGTCTGGACATCACAAGCGGCTTGCCCCGTGTCGAAGAGCTGTTCGAGGCCCGCGTTCCCAAGGGTGCTGCCATTTTGGCCGACATCGACGGCTTGGTATCCCTGGAGACCGACGACGAGGGCCGCCGGCTAAGGCTGGTCAGCCGGGAGGAGTTCCAGGAATTTTACCCGCTGCCCGAGGGAGCCCAGGTGCTCGTAGACGACGGTGAGTACGTGGAACCGGGCATGATCCTGGCCAGCGCCGCCACCGGGGAACCCTCCGAGGACGGACCATCCGAAGAACTGGCGGAGCCCCCGGAACAGGTGATCGCCAACATCGGCGGCCGCGTGGAGCTAAGCCCCGAGGGCGTGTCCATCTTCTGGGAAGACGTGGAGGAGCGGGAGCACATAATCCCCGCCTCGGCTCATCTCCTGGTGAAGGACGGCGACCAGGCCAAGGCTGGCGACGCCCTGATCGGCGGCCCGCTCAACCCGCACGACATCTTGAACATCAGCGGGAAGGACGACTTGCAAAGGTACCTGGTCAACGAGGTGCAGCAGGTTTACCAGTCCCAAGGTGTGAGCATTCACGACAAGCACATCGAAATCATCCTCCGCCAAATGCTTCGCAGGGTCCAGGTGGAGTCCACCGGCGATTGCGACCTCATCCCAGGCCAGATGGTGGACAGGTTCGAGTTCCAGGAGAGGAACGCCAAGGTCTTGGCCGAGGGCGGCGAGCCCGCCACGGCTAAGCCGGTGTTGTTGGGTGTCACCAGGGCGTCCCTGCTCACCGACAGCTTCCTGTCCGCGGCCTCCTTCCAGGAGACCACTCGCGTGCTGACCCAGGCCGCGGTTAGCGGAGCGCGAGACACGCTGCTAGGCCTGAAGGAAAACGTCATCATCGGCCGGTTGATCCCCGCCAGAGTGCAGATACCCGGCATGGACAAACTGCTTCACCCCGATCCCATTCCCGAACTGGCGGGCATCGCCCCTGGCGGCTGGTTGGGAATCGGCGGCGAGACACCCGGTATCAACCCAATGGGCATGGAAGGCGGAGCCCACGGGACTCCCGACGACGACTTCTTAGGCAAGGACGACGGTCCAGAGGAGGACGAGGAGGGCCTGGTCAATGGGGCTGGCTTCCTGAGCGCGCAGCCAGGTAATGGCGCCGCTGGCAACGGGGGCCAGGAACTCAGCGGCGGCGATGGCCTTAACCTCAACCCCGAGACCAGCGGCGACTATAACCCGTTTGCGAGGCAGGAGGACGAGCCGGCCGAATAACCCGGCGGCCGGCCCTCCCGCCCCAGGGATAACATCGTGGACCTATCGGTTGACCTGGCGCCCGGCCATCCTCACCATCTGAGGATTGCCAACCCTGTGATGATCGCGTCTGGCACCTTCGGGTACGACGGCTACGGACGCGGCATAACCGAGGATATGGACCTGAGCCGGGTGGGCGCGGTAATACCCAAAACCGTCACCCGGCTCCCCCGGGAAGGGAACCCGGAACCCCGTTGGCACCCTCCCTCCTACAGGGAAGCCCTCGAGGAGGGGGAGTCAATCCTCCTGAATTCCATTGGCCTTGCCAACCCCGGCATCAAAGCCGCCATGTCCCACTTTGCCCCAAATTGGCCCGCCTATAAAACTACCGTGCTACTCAGCCTTTCCGCCGACAGCGTCGCCCAATTTGGTGAGATGGCTTCTATGACCTGTGGTGTCAGCGGCTTTCAGGCCATCGAGCTCAATCTGAGTTGCCCCAACGTGGAGAACCGCGCCATGTTCGGCCATAGCGCCAAGCTCACAGCCGGGGCCGTGGCCGCCGTCCGGGAACAGACCAGTCTCCCGGTGCTGGCCAAGTTGGCGCCCAATGTACCGGACGTCGTCCCCATAGCCAAGGCCGCGGTGGACGCCGGGGCCGATGCGCTTACCATTTCCAACACCATCCCAGCAATGCGGATCGACCTCGAAACCAGACGTCCGGTCCTTGGCGCGCTCACCGGCGGCCTCTCGGGGGCGGGTCTTCGCCCGGTGGCCCTGGCAATGGTGTATCGTGCAGCCCAGGCGGTGGACGTGCCGATTGTTGGAGTGGGTGGCATATTCCAAGGGGACCATGCTGTGGAGTTCCTGCTGGCCGGCGCTACGGCAGTGCAGATTGGCAGCGCCAACCTGGCCGACCTCTGGGCCCCCTTCCGCATCCTGGACGAATTGACCGCCTACATGGGCGAAAATGGCATTCCAAGCGTATCCGAGCTAGTGGGCGCAGTCGACACAAGCCCTAGGCCATGACCCCTCGGCTTGATCCCTATGTCCCGGAGCCTCGGAGGAATGCCCCGCCAACCTGGGTCAAGCGCGTGCAACCCTCAGCCCCATTGGTTAAAATGTAGTTAGAAACAGAAACACTAGGGGGCCGACTGTTATTCTGGCCCTCGCGTTATGTTAAACAACAATCCCCCCAATGGTGGGTCGGGGCACTAACAGTTAAGGTGGTAATGCCATGGTATCCGCATTACTAAAGCTAGTCACCGAGACCAACGAAAAGGCGGTCAAACGAGTCCGCCCTGTCTCCCACAAGATCAACACCCTTGAACCCACCGTTCAATCCCTCTCAGACCAGCAGCTAAGGGCCAAGACCGATGAGTTCAAGCAGCGCCTCGCCGGTCGAGAGTCCCTGGACGACTTGCTCCCGGAAGCCTTCGCCGTGGTGCGCGAGGCGGCCCGCCGCGCTCTGGGCCAGCGCCACTACGACGTCCAGCTAATCGGCGGCGTCGTGCTTCACCGGGGGCAGATAGCCGAGATGAAGACGGGTGAGGGCAAAACGTTGGTGGCAACCCTCCCCGTCTACCTCAACGCCCTGACGGGAAATGGCGTCCATGTAATCACAGTCAACGATTACCTGGCCCGCCGCGACCCGGTTTGGATGGGCCCCATTTACCACGGCCTGGGCCTCTCGGTCGGCTGCCTGCAGCACGACGCGGCCTACGTGTATGACCCCGAGCAAGACCAGTCAGCATCCGGGAAGCGCGGCGGTGCGGACACTCCCAGTTTCCTGCGCGCCGTTAGCCGTTCCGAGGCATACCGCGCCGACATCACCTACGGCACGAACAACGAGTTCGGTTTCGACTACCTGCGCGACAACATGGCCATTGACGCCGGCGAGCGGGTACAACGCGGACTGAACTTCGCCATAGTCGACGAGGTGGACAACATCCTGATCGATGAGGCTCGCACACCGCTCATTATCAGCGGCCCGGCAGCCGACCCCGTCCAACTGTATTCCGACTTTGCCAAACTTGCCCCGCGCCTGCAACAGGAGGAAGACTACACGATAGATGACCGCACCCGCGCCATCTCCTTGACCCAGGAGGGCATCTCCAAGATGGAGCGGTGGACCAAGGTGGGCAACCTCTACGATCCCGACAACTTCCATCTCGTCCACTACATCGAAAACGCCCTGAACGCCCACGTCATGAAGATCCGTGACAAGGACTACGTAGTGCGAGAGGGTGAGGTGGTCATCGTAGACGAGTTCACCGGGCGGCTCCAGTTCGGCAGACGGTGGTCGGACGGCCTCCATCAAGCGGTGGAAGCAAAGGAAGGGCTGAAGGTCCAGCGGGAAAGTGTCACCTACGCAACCATCACCCTGCAGAACTACTTCCGCATGTACAACAAGCTTGCCGGCATGACCGGAACCGCCGCAACAGAAGCCGACGAATTTCTCAAGATTTACAACCTGGACGTAACCGTCATACCCACCAACGTCCCGATGGTCAGGGAAGAAGCCCCGGACCTGGTGTTCCAGACCGAAGAGTCCAAGTGGCGCAACGTTTCCGAGGAAATCGTCAGTCTTCACGAGAAAGGTCAACCGGTGCTGGTGGGCACCACCTCCATCGAGGCCTCGGAGGCTCTGAGCGACCGGTTGAAGAAGCGCGGCGTCCCCCATCAGGTGCTAAACGCCAAGAACCACGAGCACGAGGCCGGCATCATCTCCCAGGCGGGACGCCTGAGCGCGGTGACCGTATCCACCAACATGGCCGGCCGGGGCACCGACATCGTACTTGGCGGGTCCGACACCGACCGCTCAGACTGGGCAGCCGAACACGACCAGGTCATCCGGATGGGCGGGCTACACGTCTTGGGCACGGAACACCACGATGCCCGCCGAATCGACAATCAGCTAAGAGGAAGGGCTGGCAGGCAGGGCGACCCCGGAAGCTCCCAATTCTTCGTTTCCCTCGAAGACGAGCTGATGCAGCGCTTCGGCGGTGAGAAGATCAAGTCCGTAATGAGCTGGAGCGGGCTGGAAGAGGACGTTCCCATCGAAAACCGGTTGGTGACCAAGTCTATCTCCGGTTCCCAGGTGAAGGTCGAAAGCCACCACTTTGACATACGCAAGCACCTTCTGAATTTCGATGACGTGCTCAACAACCAACGCAAGATCATCTACCAAAACCGGGGCGAAATCTTGGAAGGCGTCGGCCTGAGAACCAAGGTGCTGGAGATGCTTCGCCACGAGTTCCAAGAGCTGGTGCGAAAGAACCTCCCCGGCCGGCACTCCGACGATTGGAACGTGCCCGGTCTGCTCGACGACCTGGAAATGGTCTGCCCCGTGCCTCCAGAATTCGCCGCCGAAGACCAGGTAAACCGGCTCGGTCAGGACGAGGTACGGCGCATTCTCTCCGAGTACGCTGAACGCGCCTACGAGCGGCGGGAATCCGAGGTGGGCGAAGAGGACTTGAATCTTCTCAGCCGGTTGCTGCTGCTCCGGGCCATCGACACCCACTGGGTAAGCCATCTGACCGCCATGGAAAACTTGCGGACAGGAATCGGCCTCCACGCGTACGGCCAGCGCGACCCCCTCGTGATGTACCGCGCCGAGGGGCAGAAGCTGTTTCAGGAGCTGCAACAGCGGATGCAATACGACGTGGTCCACACCCTGTTCCACGTTTCCCTGGGGCCGCCGGCCGGGGGAGGCCGGAGACAACGCAGCCAGCCCAATGAGCAGACCAGTCCGATGCAGGCCGTTACAGGCGCGCGCAGAAACGGCTCCCCGTCAGGCGCAGCCAAGATTGGCCGCAACTCCCCCTGTCCCTGCGGCAGCGGCAAGAAGTACAAGCGCTGCTGCGGGGCCAACGCGTGACGGATTCAGCTCTCGGCATCATCCCCCGCCGCCTCTTCCAATTCGACCGGGTAAGATGCCACGGATAGGCCTTTCTCTTGGCGCAGGGCCTCGATGCGCCTCAGGTGCCGCTCCAACTGCCTCTTGCGCGTGCCTGTTACCTGCTCGTAGGTGGTCTGGACCGAGTTAAGACGCCTGCCCAGGGTCGTAAGCGACTCCTGAAATTTCTCCCACTCGTTGTTGAACCGTCCAAGCAGGGAGATGATCTCTTCCGACGCTTTCTGAAGGGCAAAATTGTCGACCGCTTGACGCACCACCGCCAGAACGGCAAACAGCGTAAATGGGGAGCAACAAATCACTCTCTCCTGAAGTGCCGCGTCCAACATGCCCGGGTCGGTCTCGTGGATGAAGGAGTACACGCTCTCGTTCGGGACGAATAGCAAAACGTAGTCCACCGTGCCGCCTTCCGGGTCGATGTACTCTCGGGAGGTCACTTCCTTGACCCGCGAACGCACATCGCGCAGGAAGGCGCTGTTGCGCCGCTCCCGCTCACCCTCCGCCTCCTCGCCGAGAAACTTAACCTAGTTCTCGAAGGGGAACTTCCGTCCATATTCACCCGGAGGCCGCCCGAAAGAGGAAATACGAAGTCGGGACGGGAACCAACGCCCTCGATCACTTCCTGCCGGTAGTAGTTGACTCCCTCGACGAAGCCCAGAGCCCGCGGGATGTCGTCGGCCATGCGTTCGCCCCACTGCCCCCGAGTTCGGGAACTGCTGAGGGCTTCCCTCAGGGTAGTCGTGGAGGCGGTCACATTCGTGGTCTGCTGGCCTATGGCCTGGATGTGCGTCGTCAGTTGGCCAAAGCTGGCTTGCCGCTTGTATTCGGTCTCGTTGACCAGCCGGGACACCTGTTCCAGCCGGGTGTTCATCACTTCGAGTTGCTGGTCGATTAGCTGCTTCTTGGTGTCCAAGTCCCTCGTCCCCGCCTCGGTCTGACGGGTAAAACGCTGGTCGGCCAGGGTCAAGAATTGGTCCTGTGCCCTGGTCAACGCCTCTTGGGAGAGGGACTGAAACTCCGCCTTCACAGCGTCCGAGAGCGCGTTTCCACTATCGGGCCTTTTCCGTAACGCTAGGAAGAGACCGGCGGCCAACCCAACGACTCCCAGCATCAACACACCCACCACATATTCCATCAGATTCCTCCCTGACAGTCCGGCGGCGGCCCGGCGGACCTACTCCATCGGTCTGGCGTCGGGAAGTCCCAGCAGGAATTGGCCGTGGTTTTCGTAGGCGGTGTCGCTGACCATCTGGTGCTGGGCTGCGGCGTTGATGTCTCGGAGGCATTGCTGTAGCGCGCTTGACGTGAACAGGGCCGAACCACCACCGAACCGGAATGCTTGCGAGACCACGTCTGCCGCAACTTCGGTGGTGTAGGTCGCGCAGCTTCGCATTTGGGCTTGCAACCACGGCTCCGGTGTCTTGCCGTTGCATACCGACTGCCAGGCTTCTTCCAGGATTTCGACGTTTAAGGCCCTGGCCGCCCGGAGCCGAAGGTCACATTCGCCGAGCGCTCCTTGAAATACCGAACGGTCGGCCAGCAAATTGGGGGAGTTGTAGCCGCGGGTCTTCGCAGTGGCGACCTCTGTCACAGCGTCTAGAGCCCTTCGCCCCACGCCTAGCGCAAACGCGGAATGCTCGTTGGTAACGAACCCAGGTCTGCCCAACAGGTACAGCGGTCCGCCTCGTTTCGGTTCGGTCGAAGCCGCGTCCCAGGCAAAATTATCGGGTACGAACAGGTTCTGGGCGGAGAAGTCGCAGCTTCCGGTGCCCCGTAACCCCATGACCTGCCAGTTGTCATGGATCATCAACTTGGATGTGGGCATGACGATTCGCAGTTGCCGAGCATAACCCGGCTCGTCAGACACTACACGAGCCCCAGCCGAGACCCATTGGGAATGTCGGATACCGCTGCCGAATGGCCAACGCCCGTTAATCTCGTAACCACCTGATACGGTCACAGCCTTTCCCAGGGGAGCGGCAACGCCGGCGGTCCTGGGAGGCTCGCCACCAACGAAGACCTCTTCAATGGCGTCGTCCGGAAGAAATGCGCCAAGGCCGCCGAGGCTCGCCGCGCCAATCATCAAGCACCAACCGGCAGAGGGTTCGATCCGGCTCACAGCCTCCAGCACATCGAGCTGGGTTACAACGTCGGCTTCCGCGCCTCCCAGAACGTGGGGCAACTTTAGGCGGAACAGACCGGAGTCGTAGAGGGCGTTCACAGAGGCCTGAGGGAGCGTGGCAGTCTCTTCGGCTTCTTGGGCTCCCGCTTCCAGAACGTCTCGGACGCTTTCCACGGCATCCATGAGGACCCGGAGTTTCTCTGCTCGGTCCGTTGGGAAACCTCTCAAGACGTACCTCTAATCATCAACCCTCGGGATTACTTCCTGCACCAACACATCCATCGAATCCAGGAGTTGCTGCAGGCTGCCGCAACCGTTGAAGTTGATCTGGAACTCTTCAAGCCCAGCCTCTTGCCGGTACCGCTTCATGTCAGAGGCCACCTGTTCTGGGCTCCCTTGACCGGTGGGCCTATCCCCACCCGAACTCGAACTTCCGGTGATGTGGCTGAAGTTGACACGAAAGCTCATGCGTGTGCGCGGCACGCCTTTTCGCTCAACCTCGGCGCATACGTCCCGCAGGTAAGCCATGTTGGATTTCAAATCCGCCAGCGGAGTCGGCGTCGGCTGCCACACCTCGGCGAACCGGGCCGCTCGCCGCAACGAGGCCTGGCTGGACCCCCCAATCCAGATCGGCGGATGGGGCTGCTGGAGAGGCTTGGGGTAGACATGCATATTGTCGAACCAGAAGAACCGGCCGTGAAAGGAGGTGGCGCCGGGCTCCCAACACGCCTTCCAAAGCCGTAGGTATTCGTTGGTGCGTGCCCCGCGCTCCCCGTGGGGTACCCCCAACGCGGCGTATTCGGCCTCATTCCAGCCCGATCCCACCCCTGCGATAGCCCGTCCGCCCGACATCTGGTCCAGGGTCGCCACCATCTTTGCTGTCACCACCGGGTTACGATAGGGCATGATGAGGACCGAGGTCCCCAGTTTCACAGTGGAGGTCCGCGCCGCAACGTAAGAGAGGACCATCAAGGGATCGTAGACGTTGCGCCAAAGCGCGCTTCGCGGGGAATCGTCAACTATCACATGGTCGTTGACGAACAGGGCGTCGAATCCCAGTTCTTCGGCCTTGCACGCCGTGTCCACAATCGCTTGCGGCGTCGCTGGAAATCCCAGGTAGTCCGCGTTGGGAATTCGGAACGAATACTGCGCCATGCCGCCTCCGTAGGTGAGTCCTACCCGAGAGTTACGGTCTTCTCAACAGAGAGGTCTTTGAGCGTCCCCAACTTTGTATGTTGGACTGGCGGACCTTCCCGAGTTCCCAGGTGGGCGGAATTGCTTACGGGCAAGCGGTAGCGCATTAACCGGATTCGTGCGCCCGCCGTGGTTGAGTCCCGCTCTGTACGATCAGGCCAGAGACAGAGTGTCCTCGGGGAATAACTCTTCCGGCTCTACCTTCCTCGGGATCACACCCTGTTCCACATTGAAACCGATAAAGGTCTCCAGGGTCTTTCGGGAACTCTCGAACCCGTAGGGGACCGGGTCGCCGCCTACGATACTACCCATTTTCAACAACGCCTGGTCTGCCGGGTTGGAGGCCTCTCCGGAAGTGAGGTCCTTCATATATGGGGTCTTGGCCGACTTGAACACGCCGAACAGTTCCTGGGCCAGGCTATCATTGGACTCTAGCTCGGAGTTCTTCACCACTAGCATGTGGCTGATGGGATACACTCCGGTCTTCTTGTGCCATGCGGCGTCCAGGGCGTCAGGTTCAGAGAACAGTGGCTGGATATCTGGAGAGTCCACCGCGCCCGCGCCAATGGCCGCGTCGATCTCCCCGGAAAGCAGCATGGCGCCAAGGTCGCTGTTGGCCGACGACACGACGTTAGACGGCGCGACAAACTCCGCCACGTGCTCGTCTCCGGACAGGACCCATGTCACCGCGTCCAGGTCCACGTCGTACTCGGTCTGAAGTATGCCGCGGGTCCACACCCCGGGAGTAAGGGTGTAGCTGCGTAGTCCAACCTTCTTCCCTTCCAGGTCTTTCGGCGACTTGATCCCGCTCCGCGAGTTCACCACCAAACCGCCGTGGTAAAAGGCCCGTGTCAAAAACACCGGAACACCGGTAAAAGCCTTGCCGTGAGCGCGGGCGCACATATATGTGGAGAGGGCCATCTCGGCCACATCGAATTCGAGACCCCGCACCATGCGGCGGAAGATGCTCGTCACCGGCGAGACCTCGATATGTTCCATGTCGAACATGTCCGACGTCACGCTGCCGTCCTTCAGCGGGATTGTATGGCCGTAATTGCCTATCGCCGTGCGCAATAACAAGTCTGACATCTTCGCATCCTCCGATTCCGTGTTGCTGTAAACGTTCCTGTTAGCGGTCGTACCCCATCAATGAGCCGCCGCGGCTGCCGCCGGACCGGGCAACTTCCCAGGGTTCCGAGATCACGTTCACGCAGGCGACCTTGCCCTCTTGCGTGGCCTGATACGCCCGTCGCAGCGCGGCATTGATCTCAGAAGGTTCGGTCACGTGTTCCGTATGGCCGCCGAAGGCTTCAAGAATCTTGTCATAGCGGATTTCGGGAGTGTAGGTGGCGACGCGCTCCTCGTAGCCCTCTGGGAGGCCCATGTTCGCCTCCAGACTGCCGCCAACGATCCCCGAGTTGTTGTTGATGATGAAGACTATGGGGAGCTGGTACCGGACCGCGGTCTCCATCTCCATCGCATTGAAGCCGAAAGCGCAGTCACCGTTGACGCTGACCACCGGCACGTCGGGCCGGGCGAGTTTCGCTCCCACCGCAAAGGGAACACCCACCCCCATGCAGCCATTCGAGCCCGAGTTTAGGCGGCTGGCCGGGGTGTAGCTCTGCAACACCTGCCGTCCGGTCGCAAGGGTCGTCTGCCCGTCCACCGAATAGACGGTCTCCCTAGGAAATACTTGGCTCACTTCGTGCAGCAGCCTGTATGTCAAAATAGGCTTGGCGTCCGACGTGAGGCGTTCCTGAATGGCATCCGCGTTGGACCCTACTCGGTCCCGCAGCGAAGACAGCCAGGGGCCCTCCTCGGCGCGTTCCCTCAGTCCAGCGGTCTTACCTTCCATCTCGCCTAGTATCTGGCGGAGCACCGCTTTCGAGTCGCCGACGATCCCAACTTCGACGGCCCGGTTGAAACCGATCTCCTCGGCTTCGACGTCGATGTGAATCACCTTGGCGTCGGCGGGGAATTGGCGTCCGAAACCGAACATCCAGTTGAGCCTGGAGCCAACCACCAAGACCACGTCGGCGTTGCCCATGATGGCGCTGCGGGCGGCGCCGAGATTCAGCGGGTGATCGTCAGGGATGTACCCGCGTCCCATGGGAGAGGCTATATAGGGCATCCCCAGGGACTCGATTAACTGGCTCAGTTCAGCCGTGGGCTCCGACCATCGGACACCCTTGCCCACGATCATCATGGGCCGCTCGGCGTTCAGGAGCAATTCGGTGGCCCGCTTCACCTGGTCTGGGTTGCCCATGGGAGCGGCCTCGGTGTAGTAGTTCGACGGCCAGCGGACGCTCTCTTCGTCGACGCCATTCTGAAGCACGTCTGAGGGCAAGTCCACGTAGACCGGTCCAGGTCTCCCGGTACGCGCCCTGCGAAAGGCCATAGCCATATACTCGGGGATTCGGGCCGTGCTTTCCACCTGCACCGCCATCTTGGTTATCCCCTTATACATGGGTATGTTCTCGGTCTCTTGGAATGTACCGGTGTAGCGCCCCCTCTGGGGTCCGGAGCCACCGAGGATCACCAGGGGAAAACAGTTGTCGTAGGCCACGTGCGCGCCGGTTACGCCGTTAGTCACAGCCGGACCGGCGGCCAGGACCGCCACTCCCACCTGGTTGCGGACGTACCCGTAGGCGGCAGCGGCAAAGGTCGCCGCCTGCTCATGGCGGACGCCTATGGGACGGACTCCGAAATGGGGAGCGGACCCCATGATGTCCTGTATCGGACCTCCAGCCAGTCCGAAGAGGGTCTCGATTCCTTCCCTGCCGATGGATTGGGCTACCAGTGCGCTCCCTTCTATCTCAGCCAATGCGGACCTCCTCGGTTGCGTCGTCGATTCTCTAGGTTGAAATCTTGTAGCGTATTTGAGCCTGTGGCACTGCGATTATACATTCTCCGGTCAATCGCCGCAGACCTCCTATACGCGAGCCAAGTGACCACCGCCTCTCCGGTCTGCGGCCCGCTTTACTGACGCTTGTAGCTTGTGACGCATGGTCAGGCATGTATATGGTCAGGCATGTATAATGGAGGCGCAGCTACAGGAGGGCTAGGATTGACGCAGGATCCGCGCATCGACAGGCTTGAAGGCATTATGGAGAGAGTCGTAGCCGAGCTTTCGGAGATTCGACAAGACTTGCGGAGCATGCAGAGCGCGACCGACTCCAAGTTCCGGACGCTCATATTGATCAATGTTGGACTTTGGGCCACGACGGTTGCGTCCATAATCGGACTATTCTTCAAGAACGGCTAAACTCGCCACGAAACCGGGAGCCTAGAAGCATCGAATACGTGGACGCGTGAAGCCCTGGCAACTCATGGAGGTATGATGGCAGAAATAGACGGCGGGCGTTTGTTCGCAAAAGCCCTAAAGCAGGAAGGCGTCGAGTACGTCTTCACCCTAAATGGCGGACACATCTACAACCTCTATGAGGGGTGCGCGGACGAAGGCATCGAAATCATCGACTTCCGCCATGAACAGGCCGCGGCGCACGCGGCCGAGGGCTGGGCCAAAGTCACCGGCAAACCCGGCGTCGCCATAGTGACCGCCGGCCCGGGTGTGACGGACGCGATTACCGGCGTGGCCAACGCGTTCCAAGCCCCCAGTCCGATGATTCTGATCGGCGGAAACGCGGCTATCGGTGAGCACCTTAAAGGCGGACTCCAGGACTTCGATAGCGTCACGTTTATGAAGCCAATTACCAAGTTTGCCGAGCAGGTCAAGCGTGTCGAGCGGATACCGGAATATGTGGCCCAGGCCTTCCGTGAGTCCACCACCGGCATCCCCGGACCGGCTTACCTGGAAATCCCCATCGACGTTGTGAACGGTAAAGCCGAAGAGGACCAGGTCCGCTACCCACAAAGGTACCGGACGGAAGCCAAAGCTTACGGCGACCCAGAGTACATCGCCAGGGCGGCTGAGGTTCTGAGGACTACCGAACGGCCCATGATTCTCGCTGGCTCCGACATTTGGTGGAGCGACGCGGCGGAGGAGTTGCGGGAATTCGTCGAAATGATCGACTCACCCGTGTTCCTAAACGCCATGGGACGCGGCAGCATCCCAGCCGATCATCCCAACCTCGGCAGCCTGGGCCGGCGCTACGGCCTGGTCAAGTCCGACACGGTGCTCCTGATCGGCACTCCCATCGACTTCCGCTTGGGCTATGGCGCGGAAAACATGTTCCCCCAGAACCCAAAGCTCATCGAGATCATGATGGACCCGGCGGAAATCGGCAAAAACCGTGACGTCGAGGTCGGCCTGGTAGGAGACACCAAGGCGGTCCTGCGGCAAATCATGGACCAGTTGCGCGACACCGGTTACCGGTCCCCCGGCAAGGCTTGGGTCGAAGAGGTGATGACCGAAGACCACGCCCTCAAAGCGGCTGACGAGCCCATGCTGAACAGCGAGCAGACGCCCATCCACCCCATGCGGGTCATGAAGGAGTTGAGGGACGTTCTCGACTACGACGCCACCGTCATTGGCGACGGCGGAGATTTCGTAACCTTCGCGGCCAGGGTGTTGGGCATCAACCTCCCGGGACATTGGCTCGACCCCGGTAGCTTCGGCTGCCTGGGCGCGGGCAGCGGTTTCGCCGCTGCCGCCCAATTGGCCCGCCCCGGCAAGCAGGTCTGCATAATCTACGGCGACGGTGCGTTCGGACTTACTGGATTCGACATTGAAACCTACGTCCGATTCAACCTGCCCATCGTGTCCATCGTCGGGAACAACGGCGCGTGGAACCAAACGACTCAAGGCGTCCTGCGCAGGGGTGGCAGGGCTCTGGGCACGTTCCTTTCCCAGGAAACCGACTACGCCAAGATCATGGAAGGCATGGGCGGCCACTCCGAACGGGTCACCGATCCGGAGCAGCTTCGCCCCGCGCTGGAACGGGCCTTCGCCTCAGGCAAGGCGGCATTGATCGACGTGGTTACTGACCCCGATGTCTCCTACGGGGACATGGGCGGCAGGTCCCGGCAGCAACGCCAGTACTGAGGTCGACGTCATGGCTGGTGACATGCGCATTGTTGTCATAGGGCAGGAGGCCTTCGGTGGTAAGGTCCTGGAGGCTTTGTCCGGGCAAGGCGAGAACATCGTCGGAGCGTTCGTGCCGCCGGGCAGAGAGGGGGGTCGCCCCGACCCCCTGAAGGCCGCCGCCGAGGACCGGAGCATTCCGGTGCTCCAGTTCCGGCGTATGCGCTCCCAGGAGGCCGTGAACGCGTTCCAGGGACTCAATGCCGACCTCTGCGTGATGGCGTTTGTCACCGACATCGTCCCGGACTCGATTCTGGACAACCCCACCAAGGGCACGATCCAATACCATCCGTCCCTTCTGCCCAGACACAGAGGTCCAAGCTCCATGAATTGGCCGATTATTCAGGGGGAGACCGAAACGGGGCTGACCATCTTTTGGCCCGATAAGGGGCTCGATACTGGCCCGGTGCTTCTCCAAAAAACGGTGGAGATCGAACCCCACGACACCCTAGGCTCCCTCTACTTCGACAAGCTCTTTCCCATGGGTGTCGATGCCCTCGCCGAAGCCGTGCGCATGGTGGCCGAAAGCAAAGCGCCCAAGTTGGTCCAGGACGAGTCCCTGGCCACCTACGAGAGTTGGTGCCGGTCCGAAGACGTGATCATTGACTGGAACGGCCCGATTGCCACCATCTACAACCAGGTCAGAGGGACCGACCCCAGTCCCGGAGCGTCCGCCGTCTTCAAAGGAGAACCGGTGTTGCTCTTCCGTGCTTCGATGACTACCGGCTCAAGCGGGAATTCCCCGGGAGAGGTCATCGAAGTCTCCGACGATGGCTTCTCCGTCGCCGCATCCGACGGCGCGCTCAAGGTCGGTCGAGTACAGCCACCAGGCTCCGGCAAGGTAATGGCCCCCGAGTGGACCACTTCCGTGGGGCTGCGCTCCGGTGACCGGTTCGAGCGCTAGCGGCGTCTCGCCACCCACCGTTCCCTCTGTATCCTCCCCGAAGGTCAAGACCGTAATGAACTGTGCCACCTGCCATAGAGAAAATCGCCTCGAAGCTAACTTCTGCGACGAATGCGGCTCCCGGCTAACTAGGGACCCGGAGCCCAACGGCCCACGGTCATCCAATGGACATGGAAAGCTAGGACCGCTGGACGGCATCCGAGTCATCGACTGGACCATGTGGCAATTCGGACCGGTTTCCACCCTGATGCTGGCCGACCTTGGAGCGGAAGTAATCAAGGTGGAGTCATTGGACGGCGACCATGGCAGGCAATTCACCAGGGTTGGCGGTGTAAACTCGGCCCTCGGAGGAAACCTCAACGCTTATTTCGAGTGCCTAAACCGTCAGAAGAAGAGCATCGCGCTTGACCTCAAGAACCCCAAAGGCGTTGAAGTAATGCACCAACTCGCCGCCAAGTCCGACGTCTTCGTTGAGAACTTCCGGCATGGCGTGGCTGAGCGAATGGGACTGGGCTACGAAGACCTGGTCAGGCACAACCCAATGATCGTCTACGGTTCAGCCACCGGTTACGGTCCCAAGGGGCCGGACGCGGGCAAACCCGCCTTCGCCTTGACCGGAGAAGCCCGCTCCGGCGGCCTTTGGTGGGCCGGCCCGGACAACGGCCACCCGTACAGCGTCGGCGGAGTCGCGGACCAGATGGCCGGGATAATGCTCTCATACGGCGTTCTGGGAGCGTTGGTGGCCCGGGACCGGTTGGGCGTCGGACAAAAGGTGGACGCCTCCCACCTGGGTAGCATGATGTGGCTGGGCGGCCTCCGGTACGGGATGGCCTTGCTCACCAACAACGTGCCTGTGCGTCCAGACCGGGCGATGGCCCGAAACCCGCTCTGGAATTACTACCAGTGCCAAGACGGTCGGTGGATCGCCTTTTCCATGAACCAGAGTGACCGCTACTGGCCCTTCGTGTGCAACGCCATGGGCCGCCCTGACCTGGTTGACGACTCAAGGTTCAACAGCATCGATGCTAGGACGGAGAACCGCGGCGAGTTAGTTGCCATACTCGACTCGATTTTCATCACCAAGCCGCTGGACGACTGGGCTGAGGTCCTGGAAGACTCCGGAAACACTATCTGGGAACGGGTCCAGGACGTATTCGACCTTCCCAACGACCCACAGGTGGTGGCCAACGAATATATCGTCGACTTCGACCACCCAATTATCGGAGAATCAAAGTGGCTCCAGACACCAGTGGGCTACAACAAGACCCCCATCTCCACTCGGAAGATGGCTCCGGCCCACGGTGAACACACGGAAGAAGTCCTGATAGACACGCTTGGCTACACCTGGGACGATATCGGCAGGCTTCAAGACGCAAGCGTGATCCTCTAGACCACGCCCAATCCGGCGTTTAGGCCTTCTAAGAGGGGAAATACTGGTCGGGGTGAGTGGATTCGAACCACCGACCTCCACGTCCCGAACGTGGCGCCCTTCCGCTGGGCCACACCCCGATAGTCTACCGAGGGGTCTCGAGTGCAGACTCGTGACGGTTGCTCGTTAGCCTCGACCGCCTATTATAGCCTACCACGAACCTCCGGGGTGCATCCCCGCGTAACGTCGGGCATCCAATCTTTGAAAGGCCCGGAAATGTCCGCCCACCGCAACCGGTTTCACATTTTCCGCCGAGGGGAAATTCCTAATGACCTCCATTCTACGAGTCACCGCGTTAATTGCCCTTGTGTTTGCCCTTGCCTGCGGTTCGGCAGCTTCCCCGGACGCTGGCGCCTCACCTGAAGGCGGTAGATCTGCCTATCCAACAGGAGAAGCCAGTTCTAGGGACAGCCCAGAAACAGGGGCCAACAATCAGACGGACAAGGGCAAACAGGCCAACGCACCGGACACGGCCAACGAGGCTCCGGGAAAGAAGAAGGAAATGTCCGGGGCGGATAGCCCATCCGCATCAAGCAACACGGCCAACGGTCCTGCCACGTCCCAACCCTCGGTCATAGCGGAGAACAAAGACGAAACGCCGGGATCTCCGTTAGTCTCGGGCGGGATTGAGCCCATAAGCGCCGAGCAGGCAGTTGCGGAGTTGCGCCGGGCGGGAATCTCCGCGAGCGGATGGGACACAAACTTCAACCTCAGGTCCGTCGATTACGACGACATACTCGGCGGCGGGCCGAACAAGGACGGCATCCCGGCCATAGACGCGCCTATCTTCCAGACGGTGACTGAGGCGGATGAATGGCTCGATGGCCGCGAGCCGGTGCAGGTCGTTCACATAGACGGCGATGCCCGGGCATATCCAATGCAGATCATGATGTTCCACGAAATCGTCAACGACACGGTTGGAGGTGAGCCTGTCGTCATCACCTATTGACCGCTCTGCAATAGCGCCTTCGTGTACAGGCGCACGGTGGGAGACCAGGTGCTCGACTTCGGGACGTCAGGAAAACTTCGCTACAGCAACCTCATAATGTACGACCGCCAGACCGAGTCATGGTGGCAGGAGATGGGCGGCGAGGCCATCGTAGGCGACCTAACCGGCCAGAAACTGGACCAACTCTACCTCAGCATCGTGTCCTGGGATGAGTTCAAGACGTCTTTCCCTGAAGGTAAGACGCTGTCCAGGGATACCGGACATTCCCGTCCCTACGGAAGCAACCCCTACGCGGGCTACGACCAGGCCAACCCATTCCTGTACCGGGGCCCCACAGACTCGCGGCTCAATCTGATGGAGCGCGTCGTGGGCGTCACCATCGCCGATCAGTCGATAGCTGTCCCGTTCACCCTGTTGGCGCAGGCACACGTGGTCCACCACTCACTCAACGATCAGGACATCGTGGTTTTCTTCAAAGAGGGGACCGCTTCGCCCATCGACTCCCGCCACATTCCAGAGGGCCGCGACGTTGGCGCGACAGGGGTGTTCGACCCCAACCTGGAGGGAGAGAAGCTCACTTTCACTGGTGACGGTTCCCAGATCACCGACGATCAGACCGGCAGCGCATGGGACCTCTTTGGCAAGGCCGTCTCGGGCCCGCTGAAAGGAAAACAACTCACCGCCATCCCGAACAGCGGTAGCCAACTTTGGTTTTCCTGGGCAGTCTACCATCCGAACACCCTCGTCTTGGGCAGCTAAGCGGGACCCCGCTCAACCCGCCAGGGCCTTGAGACGTTCCTGGAACGCCTGCAGACGCTCCAGCACTCTGGTAAGGCGGGACAACCACTGGTCTCCCAGGCTACGTGTCGGCATTTGAATCCGCTGATTGCCCACGCTGACTGAAGGACCCAACGCCTTCTGAAGCGGTCCTCGCGCGCCGCCGACGGGGACTCGAAGCTGAACTACGATCCCGTCGTCGCTCTGCAGAATCGATTCTACCCCGAGACCTCCCGCCAAGGCTCTCAGTTCAGCAACCTTGAGCAGATTTTCCACTTCCTCCGGAGGAGGACCGAAACGGTCTCTTAGCTCGGCCCCCAATAGCGGCGCATCGTGACGCTCCCTGATCTGAGCGGCCCGTTGATAGATCGCGAGCCGCGACGCCATGTGGTCTATGTAGCTCTCCGGGATGCGGGCGGGCATCTGAAGCTCCACCCTGGGAAGTTCAGCCACAAGCGCGCTGGCGGTACTGGAGTCGTCTCCCTCGCCCCGCTTCAGTTCCTCCACGGCCTCCTTTAGCAACTGTCCGTAGAGGTCAAGGCCCACATCTCGAATATGCCCGCTTTGGGCGGAGCCCAGCAGGTTGCCGGCTCCTCGTATCTCCAGGTCGCGCATGGCGATTCGGAACCCGGCTCCCAGTTCCGACGCTTCAAGAATCGCTTCCAACCGGCGCTGCGCCGCGTCGGTAATCCGCCGGCCTCTGGGCACCAGCATATAAGCGTAGGCCCGGTGGTCACCTCTGCCGACGCGGCCACGAAGCTGGTAGAGCTGGGCCAGACCGAAACGGTCGGCGCGATCGACTATCAGAGTGTTGACGTTGGGCATGTCCAGCCCCGACTCGATGATAGTAGTGCAGAGCAGTACGTCGGCTTCACCATTGGCGAAGGAATACATCACGTCTTCGAGGTCCGTCTCGGGCATCTGACCGTGACCGATGAGCAGCTTAGCCTGTGGCACTAATTCCGCCAATTCCGCGGCCTTTTGCTGGATGGTGCGCACGCGGTTGTGCAGAAAGAACACCTGGCCGCCCCGTTCCATCTCCCGCAGGATGGCTTCCTTGATAACCTCGTCGCTGTACTCGCTGACAAAAGTCTTGACTGGCAAGCGGGATTCCGGCGCGGTATCCATTGTGCTGAGGTCGCGTATACCTGAGAGGGCCTGGTTTAGCGTGCGCGGGATAGGCGTCGCGCTTAGCGTCAGAACATCCACTTCCCGCCGCAGCTTCTTGAGTTTCTCCTTGTGCGCCACACCGAAACGCTGCTCTTCATCCACTACCGCGAGTCCCAGGTTCTTAAACTGGACGTCCTTTTGTAAGAGCCTGTGCGTGCCGATTACGATGTCCAGAGACCCTTCTTTTAGCTCCTCGATAACCGCCTGCTGTTCCTTCTTGGTGCGAAAGCGGCTCAGCACCTCAACGCGGATCGGGAATGGGCTCAACCTTTCGCTGAAGGTCGCGTAGTGCTGTTGCGCCAGCACGGTTGTAGGCACGAGCAAGCCCACTTGCATACCGTCGTTAACCGTCTTGAAGGATGCTCTTAAGGCCACTTCCGTCTTGCCATATCCCACGTCCCCACAGATCAGCCGGTCCATGGGCTTGATCTGTTCCATATCGGACTTCACGTCGGTGATGGCGGCCGTTTGGTCGGGCGTTTCCTCGTATGGAAAGGAGTCCTCCAGTTCGCGCTGCCATACGGTGTCCGAACCGAACTCGTGGCCCTGGGCCACTTCTCTCGCCGCCTGCACCCGAAGCAACTCCGCGGCCAACTCCCTGGTGGCCCCCTTGACCTTCTGCTTGACTCTGGCCCATTCCGCGGAACCCAAACGTGTCAGGTTTGGTGGGTGGTCCTGTGCCCCGACGTAGGCCGTAACCCGGTCGAGATGCTCCGTGGGCACGTACAACTTGTCGCGTTCCGCATACTCCAGGACCAGGTACTCTTTCTGTTCCTCCTCGTCTCCCAGCCGGGTAGTCCCGCCGAATCTCGCCACGCCGTGGTCTATGTGGACCACGTAGCTGCCCTGCACTAGGTCGGAAAGGTTGGCGATTGCCGTGCCCGGTTCCGCCCGCCGGGAGGGCCGGTAGCGCCGTTCCTTGACCGTACCAAATAATTCCGCGTCGCTCAGCAACATCAGGGCGGGGACCTTGTCCGTGTCCTCTTCGGCCTGCCCACTCACCGAGCCCAGGTACCACCCTTCCCGGAGCGAGCCAGGGACGATCAAGATCTCACCTGCCCTTGGGGATTCTTCCACCGCGGACGGCAGACTGGCATGTACACCCTGCTCTTCAAGAATCTCGGCCAGGCGGCGGGCATGTTGGGTTACCGCAACGATAGCCTTTCCCTCTGAGGCCCAGCGCCGGGTATCGTTCCCCAATTGCTCTAGCCTGCCGTAGTAGGGGGTCGCCGGTTGGAAAAGGCTGTCCTCGGATTCGCCCAACCAACCGTGTACCCGGACTCTAGGACGCCGCTCCAATTCCTTCGAGAACCCCTCCCAAGGGAGGAACGGAGACGGGAAGCCCTGAGGAAGTTCTCCCCGCTCTTCCCTGCCCGCCCTCATTCGCTCGAACCGTTCTTCCAAGTCGACGGCCTCGGTATCCACCTGGGACGGAAGTTCCAGAACGATGCGCCCGTCCTCGGGCAGATAATCCAACAGACTGGTGTCGTTGAGAAGCCCACTGTAGAAAGTCAGAGTCTCCAGGTTGGGTGCGGAAAGGAGACCGGCCAATTCGTCCTCGATGCGCTCCCGCATTTCGGGGTCGCACCGGCTGAAATCCATCTGCCCAATGAGTCGTTCAACCCGCCGGCGGTCCACGAAAGCTGGTAGCTGTTCGCGGGCGGGAATTATGCTCACCCTGTCCGCCTCCCCCACTGAACGCTGCGTGTGGGGGTCGAACCGCCTGATGGTGTCGACTTCGTTGTCCCATAGCTCGATGCGGAACGGAAGCTCGGCGTCGGAGGGATATATGTCGAGGATGCCCCCTCGAAGGCTAAACGTCCCCGGTAGTTCCACCACCGGCTCGCTGTGGTACCCAAGGTCCACCCAACGGGGGAGCACTTCATCCAACCGGACACGCTGGCCGGTCTTCCAGGTGTTCCCGGCGTTCTCCCCAGTGTCCATTCCAGCCATGACACTGATGGGCAGGGTCCGCCGCAAGGCCGCGCTCAGGGAAGCCACCACTAGGGGAGCCGGACTGTCGGTCCGCACCCCGGGCGCGTATGAGCTAGCCAGGGAGGCCAAGGCGGCCAACCGCTGATTGCTCGTGTTCGCGTCCACCGCCAGCCGTTCGAAGGGCAACACTTCCGGTTCGGGCAACAGGTAAACCGGCTCATCCTCCCCTAAGTAAGTCAGTAGCTGGTCATGAAGCCGTCTGGCATCCTCCTGGCGAGGCGTAATTACCAGTGTTGGAACACGGTGGGCATCCCACAACGCGCCGATATAGGCCGGCCTGGAGCCCTGCCGCACAGTAACTTCAAAGGGCGCAGCCGCGGAAGCCCCAGCCTCCCCCGGCCGGAGAAACATGGGGTGCCGATTAACGAGGTAAAGGAGACCTTTCAACGACATACAATCACGTTCAAAGTTGAAGATTTGGGTACACTCAGTAAACCTTGCGCGCTGAGGCCAAACGCGCCCCATGCGCAAACGGGCTGACACACTCAGCCAGCCCCGTATACACCATTCTAATCCGCGCCACGCCACCCAACAAGATCGAATCCCACGGGCGGGCACGCCCATTCAATTGTTGGCCGTATTCCACATTCCCGTAATTTTCGCCGCCCCTCGTCATTCCCGCGAAGGGAGACCTTTGAAGAATCCCCTCTCCCTCCGGGAGAGGGTTAGGGTGAGGGCGTCCCCCGTATCTGCGCACACTATGGATTTTCGCTTCCTCGCGAATCACGGAAGGTTACGCAAGGGTCTCCTTTCGCGGGAATCCAGAGATTTCCAGCCCACGGACAATGACCAAGCGCGTGAACTCCTGGTTTCCGGCTCAAGGCTGGAAAGACGGTCCGCACCGCATGGCGAAATGCCCGTGATCAGATTGCCAAGTGTGACATTTGAATCACCCTGCATGGTCCGAAGCCTGTCGGGTCAAACCCGCATGATATAATTCCGATTGGTTGCATGGGCGTTCAGCGCCCCTCCGAATTTCATCTAGATCGAATGTCGTTACATTAACTTGCTATCAACCCGCTCCCGACATGACTAACATCCAGGAACCACGTTACCGCCGCATCGTCGTCAAGGCCGGGACCAGCGTCTTGACCGAAGCTCCGGCGCACCAGGCGCTCGACCACCGGGTCATGGGCAGTATCGTAGCCCAGATCGCGAGTTTGCATCAGCAGTCCGTCGAGGTCCTGCTCGTAACTTCCGGGGCCATCGCGGCCGGGCGGGATGCCCTGGGTGGCGAGGCGGACAAGCAGGACATAGTTTCGAGACAAGTCCTGGCCGCCGTGGGCCAAATACGTCTGATGGGCGTATACCAGGAATTATTCGCCTCCCACGGTTTGCAAGTCGCCCAGACTCTGCTTACCGCCGGAGACCTCTCCCAACGCCAGTCCTACCTAAACGTGCGCAACACATTGCGAGGGCTCCTCGATCTGGGCGTAGTGCCAATCCTAAATGAAAACGACGTAGTGGCCGTGGACGAGATCGGCGAAGTGTTCGGCGACAACGACCGTCTCTCCGCCTTGCTGGCCAACTTGGTGGACGCGGACCTCTTGATTATCCTCACCGACATAGAAGGGCTTTTCACCGCCGACCCCCACCTGGACCCCCAGGCTGAGTTGATCCCATGGGTAAAGGAAGTCGACGACCGAATCGAGTCCCTGGCAGGAGGGGGGCTCAACCCATGGGCCCGCGGCGGGATGCCCACCAAGATCGACGCCGCCCGCATGGTAACCAAGTCCGGCATCACCATGGTGATGTGTCACGGATTGACCGAAGATGCGGTGCTGCGCGCCGCATATGGTCAGCAGATCGGTACTCTGTTTCAGCCTTCAACTGACAAACTCGAAGCCCGGAAGCGCTGGATGCTGAGCGCCATGTCCCTAAGAGGCGAGATTTTCGTCGACGCGGGGGCCGCGGTGGCGCTACAGGCCGACCACCGGAGCCTGCTCCCCGCTGGAATACAGGAGGTAACAGGCCAGTTCCAGCGAGGGGATATAATCTATATCGTGGGGATGGAAGGACGCCGAATCGCCTGCGGCATCGCCAATTACGCCGCCGACGAGGTGCAACTAATCCGAGGACTACGCTCCCACCAAATACAAGGCGCGCTGGGCTATCATTACGGCCAGGAAGTGGTCCACCGCAACAATCTGGTATTGTTGTAGACTCCAGTCCTATCGCCAGGCGCTTGACTCCGCGTCTAGGACCCAAATATGAGCATCTTTAGGTTCCCAATAGTAATCGCCGACTCCACGGGAGAACCATTTCAACCCGTGGACGCTTGGGTGGACACGGGGGCCAGTTACACGCTGGTCCCGGGGATTCTGTTGGAAGGTTTGGGACACACACCGGACCATAACTTGCGGTTCGGCCTGGCCGACGGGAGCATTACCGAATTGGGCGTGTCCCAGGTCACCATTCGAATCAATGGCGAAACGCGAGTGGTGTCCTGCGTGTTTGGCGGGGACGACGCCGAACCTCTGTTCGGGGCAACTGCCCTGGAAGAATTCGCTCTTGGCGTAGACCCCCTAAATCACACCCTGGTCCCGGTGGTTCTAAAGTTGCTTGGTTTTAACCCGGAGGGTTATGAAGACTAACACGATCGAAGACCTGATGGACCAGGCCAGAGCCGCCCGCGAGGCCTCCCGGGAATTGGCCAGACTCTCCACCGAGGTCAAAAATAGGATATTGGTCAACATCGCCGAGGCGCTGGAGTCCAATCAACAGCCCATCCTCGATGCCAACGCACTGGACTACGCCGCCGGTAAGGGCGACGGTCTCACCGACTCCCTGCTGGACCGGTTGCTCCTGACGGGGGACCGGCTGGATGCGCTGGCCTCGGATGTCCGCCAGGTGGCGGCTCTGCCTGACCCCGTGGGAGAGTCCCTGGAATCTAGGACCATGCCCAATGGGCTGCTTATCGACCGCCGACGGGTGCCTCTGGGAGTGATCGGCAGCATCTACGAGAGCCGCCCCAACGTGACCATCGACATTTCCGTCCTATGCATCAAGTCAGGCAACGCCTGTGTCCTGCGCGGCGGCAAGGAAAGCATGCACTCCAACGCGGCCTTGGCCGCCCTTGTGCGCGATTCCATCTCCAGGGCCGGCGGGCCAGTGGAATCAGTCCAATTCATTGACAACCCGGACCGCTCTTTGATCAACGCCATTCTGGGAATGAAGAAGTACATCGACCTGTTGGTCCCGCGTGGCGGAGACGCTTTGATCCGGTTCGTTGCCGAAAACGCCAGCATGGCCGCGGTCACCGGCGGTATCGGCGTGTGCCACACCTACATCGACCGGGACGCGCACCTGGAAAAAGCCTCCAGCATAGTGTTCAACGCAAAAGTGCAACGTCCTTCCGTGTGTAACGCCCTGGACACCGTGATCGTCCACTCGGAGATCGCACCCCGGTGCCTGCCGCGAATCGCCCGCGAGTTGACCGAGGCCGGTGTGGAACTGCATTGCGACCACCGCGCCCTGAGCATCCTCGGACCCAACCCCACTTCATCCGAAGCCGCCACCGGTGGCTCTCGCGTCGGAAGCATTCTCCCGGCCAACGAAGAGGACTGGGGAACGGAGTTCCTATCCCTGCTGGCTTCCGTCAAAGTCGTCGATTCCCTGGACGACGCCCTGGACCACATCGAGACCTACGGCTCGGGCCATTCCGAGGCCATAGTCACCGAGGACCGCGAGGCCGCCCAAAGGTTCCTTGACGAAGTAGACGCCTCCGCCGTGTTCGTCAACGCCAGCACACGGTTCAATGACGGTGGTCAATTCGGCCTCGGCGCTGAAGTAGGGATAAGCACCCAGAAGTTCCATGCCCGGGGGCCGATGGGACTGAAAGAGCTAATGTCCTACAAGTGGGTGGTCATCGGAGACGGACAAGTTAGAGACTAGACCGGGAGGAGGGCCGTGGCGGAGTTTATCTTCGAACGCGAGGTTCGGACTCCCTACTCCGAAGCCTACACGATTCAGGAAGGCGATCGCCTGGTAGGCAGGATAGATATCCATTTCTCCTTCGAGTTGATCCACGTATCTTTAGCTGTCGATGAAAGCCTCACTCAGGACTCTATCCAGGAGATCATGTCCTGCATCGACGAGGACCTCATAGATGCGGTTGGGATTCCCAGGGACGGCTTCGTAATCCACGTGTTTCAAGGGCGCGAGACAGGTGTGTTTACGGACGATGATTTCGAAGACGACGATGACTACTAGCCAGCGTTATAGCCTTCCGAGAACCCCCAAGAGCCTGTCCACTTCCGGACGGTCATGAGGGGCCGCGCTCCGGTATTCGAACCGGACTATCCCTTCCGCATCGATCACGAAGTCCCCGCCTAACTGCCGAAGATGGCTCCTGTGAAACCCAGCCCATCTGCCCTGGAAATTCAACTTCGCATAGGCGAACAAAGCTGGCGCCCCGAAAACCTGTGGAGCCGTCCCTGTGGGCAACTGGTAAGCGCGGTACACGTCACGCTCAGGGTCAGAGAGCAACGGAAATGGTAACTGCATGAGCCGCGATTGCCGGAGCAGCAGGTCTCTGGGCTCGAAGGACACCGCCGCCACCTCTCCCCCGAGGGCACGCACCTCCTCGAATCTGCGTCGCAACTGCGACAGGTGCTCCCGGCAGGGAAGTCAGGTGAAATGACGCGGGAAGACCAGAATTAACGGCTGACCCAAATACGAACCCAGGTCGACGAAATCCCCATCCGGGTCTGGCAGCGTGAAACCTGGGGCCGGACCGCCCAAGAGGCCACTGGAGTTTGAGGGTCCGGAATGCAAAATCGGCGAGGACGGTCCCGGCTATTTTCGCTGGATGGCCCGCTTGGCCGCATCCCTCACGGCTTCCGCGGTCAGGCCCGCCTTGGCCATCAGCTCGTTTGCGGTCCCGGACTCGCTGTAACCCCGCAGGGCCACCATCTCCAAGGGGACAGGACTGCCCTGGCCAACCACCTGCGCGACGATGCTGCCGAGGCCGCCGTGTGACAGGTGTTCCTCCGCGGTGACTATTGCCCCGGTGTCTCGGGCCGCGGCGAGAATGGCCGCTTCGTCGATCGGGCTCAGCGTATGGACGTTGATCACCCTCGCCGAGACGCCCTCTTGTTCCAAGAGTTCGGCGGCGTCGAGCCCGACGGACACCATCACCCCAGTGCCGACAATCGCCAGGTCTGAGCCCTGCCGGACCACTTCGGCCTCACCCAGCTTGAACTGGTAGTCACTATCGTGGATTACCGGAGTGTTGGCGCGGGACAGCCGTATGTAGAAGGGGCCGTCGGTCTTCGCCGCCGCCCGCACCGCCTGGGCCGCCTCCACAGAATCAGCAGGACAGACAACGGTGAATCCCGACAGGGAGCAGGCCAGCGCGATGTCTTCGATACCGTGAGCCGACATCCCGTCTTCCCCCGTCAGGATACCCGCGTGGGTGCATACCAGCTTCACGTTGAGATGGGCCTGCGCCACCAGCACCCGCAATTGGTCGAAGGGCCTGCCGACCCCAAACACCGCGAAGGTCGCCACGAACGGCGTCTTCCCGGATGCGGCCAGACCGGCTCCAACCCCGACCATGTTCTGCTCGGCGGGGCCAAAGTCGAAGAACCGCTCGGGGTATTGGTCTCGCCAGAGGTGGGTAAAAACCGATACGTTCAGGTCGCCGCCTAGGACGACTATCTCCGGGTGTTCGTCGGCGATCTCCAGCAAGGTCCTGCCAAAGGTCTCGCGAGTAGACCCCATCTGCTTTTGCGCCACCATTACGCGAGCTCCTTCATTGCCGCTTCGAACTCTTCCTGATTGGGCGCCCGCCCGTGGAATGCGGGGTTGTCTTCCATAAACGACACGCCCTTTCCCTTGACCGTATGGGCGATGATCGCCGTAGGCCGGCTGCGACGCCGTTTAGCCTTTGCGATTGTCTCCAGCAGTTCGGGGTAGTCGTGGCCGGATGTCTCGTAGACGCGCCAACCAAAGGCACGCCACTTCCCCGCAAGCGGCTCCAAGGTCATGACTTCGTCGGTGTGCCGGTCGTTCTGGATCCGGTTACGGTCCACGAAGGCGATCAGGTTGGTCGCCTTGTGATGGGACGCGGCCATAGCGGCCTCCCAAACTTCACCTTCGTCGCATTCACCGTCTCCCAGCACCGCATAGACCAGGCTGTCCCGCTTATCCATCTTAGCCGCGAGAGCGCAGCCAAGCGCGAAGGAGAGCCCCATGCCCAGGGAGCCGGAGTTCATCTCCACTCCCGGTACCATGGGGTGGGCGTGGCCCTGCAGGCGGCTGTTCAGTTTACGGAACGTCCCCAGCTCCTCGTGGGGAATGTAGCCAGCCTTCGCCAGCACGGCGTAAAGCCCAGGAGAGGCGTGACCTTTGCTGAGGACCAAACGGTCCCGGTCAGGCCATTGAGGGTTCTGTGGATCGTGACGCATCTCCCGGAAATAGAGGGAGACGAGAATGTCCAACTCGGACAGGGAGCCACCCGGATGACCGCTCCCGGCGGCGTAAATAGTGTTGACAACGTCGCGCCTTAACTCACGGGCCAACAAGGCTAAACCTTCGGCATCGTACGCCTGGTCTGCTCTGGCAGTGCTTGTTGTCAACGTTCACCCCCACCGGACCGGCCCCCTTTGTCAGCCATGCGCCAAGGGACGCGGGTCGAAAATTCGGCGCCAAAATTATAAGCCTGCCCCCATCGGAATGTCTAGGCGGTCCACTGGCAATCGGTTAATCGTGTACCTATAATTGGGCCCAATTCCCATGCTCATTGACTCTCACTGTCACATCGCCCCGCCGGATTTCCCCTCGCGCTGAGCGGAATTGGCAACTAGGGACGCCACATTCGCCAGCATGTTTTCCAACCCTCGGGCGCGTTTGGCAACAGCGGACACCCTAGTGGAAGATATGGACAGGGACGGCGTTGAGCGCGCCGTCGTAATGGGCGTCGGTTGGCGTGAACGCGAAGTAGCGCGGGAGGCCAACGACTATATAATTCGATCAGTGGACCGATTTCCGGACCGGCTCATCGGCTTCTGTTCAGTCAATCCCGCTTGGGCAGAGAGGGCGTTGGAGGAGATGGACCGGTGCGCTTCCGCCGGACTTAAGGGAGTCGGGGAGCTTCACCCGGACACCCAGGATTTCGACATCACCAACGCCGCGAACCTGTCCCCATTCATGGCTGCTGCCCGCAGGCTGGAGCTACCCGTCCTGGTGCATTGCTCGGAGCCGGTGGGCCACGAGTACCCCGGCAAGGGCCGCACCACGCCGGACAAGATATACCGGTTTATCAAAAACTTCCCGGACAATCTCATCATTTGCGCCCACTTCGGAGGAGGATTGCCCTTTTACGCGCTGATGCCGGAAGTGCCGGAAGTTCTCCGTAACGTGTACTTCGACTCCGCCGCGAGCCCGTTCTTGTACCGGGCCCAGGTATACGCCGAAGTTTCCCGGCTGGTGGGAGCTGACAAGTTGTTATTCGCCAGTGACTACCCTTTGGTGCGGGCGGCCAGGGCCCTAGGGCAGGTTAATGAGGCTTGCTTGGGCATCGAGGCGCGGGACTCGATTCTTGGTGGGAACGCAGCCAAACTTTTTGGGTTAACGCCCTGAGAGTTCTAGCCCGGCCAGAAGAACGCCCTGGAGAAACCTCGGGAGAAAACAAGATGGAAGATATGCCGACGCTTCCAGACCACCTTCGGGCAGGCCTGGACCTGGTGTTCGTGGGGCTAAACCCTTCGCTTCCGTCTATCCGGGTGGGTCATTACTTCGCCAACCCGCGCAACAGGTTCTGGCCCGCGTTGAACCGTTCCGGGCTCGTGAGCCGCGACCTGGGGCCCGAAGACGACGCGTCGTTGCTTGATGATGGAATCGGGTTCACCGACGTGGTGAAACGGGCAACGGCCCAGGGTTCCGGGCTCAAGGCGGCCGACTATCGGCAGTGGGCTCCAGTGCTTAGAGACAAGTTGCTGACATTTCCACCCCGCGTCGCCAACTTTCACGGCGTCATGGCGTACAAAGCCTACCTCCGCTACGCCGAAGGGGAACGGGAGTCCCCGGAATTGGGGCTTCAAGAGCGGGCCATCGGCAGCACCCAGATCTTCGTAACTCCCAACCCCAGCCCCGCCAATGCCGTCTACTCGATAGACGACTTGGCCGAATGGTATCGCCGGTTGGGCCGGTTTCTCGATGAGGCGGTATGATGCCAACCGCCGAAGCAAAGATACGCGCCTTTATCGCCCTCCATATTTCAGAGCAGGCACGTGAGACCTTGGCCCAGGTCATGGCCCGGCTGGAAGAGGCTACCGGGAACGGCGTTCGCTGGGTGAACTCGGATGGGGTCCATTTGACCTTGAAGTTCCTGGGTGATATCCCCTCGGACCAAGCTCAAGAAGTCATTGAGTCCATGAGGAAATCATCAGATGGTCATGGCGTATTCCAATTAAGCCTCTCCGGGTTGGGGATGTTCCCCAATCAGAGACAGCCCAGAGTTCTTTGGGCCGGTGTTACCGGAGACCTTGAAGCGTTGTCCTTAATTCAAGAGTCGGTGGAAACAGCCATGTCCGGCCTGGGTTTTCAACGGGAGCGGAGACCCTTCCGGCCCCATCTCACCATTGGACGTGTGCGTGACGGGGTCAGGCCCAAACAGAGACAGACTATCGGCGATTCACTTTCCTCCATAAAGATGAGGCCAAGTCAGCCCTGGCAAGTCGACTCTGTCCATCTCATTCGCAGCGTCCTTCTGCCACAGGGAGCGGTATACACCTCCTTGGGTTCGGCGGAACTCCGGTGAGCATGTCCCGCGAGACCACCTTCATCGAGCCTGTAGCTCCCTTCGATTTCGACCTGACAGCCGGATACCACACCTACTTCCAAGGACGCTACGGGTCGGACTCGCTGGAAGACGGCGTGTACCGGCGGTTGCTCGACCTCGGCGGCAATCTGGTGCTGGCGTCGGTCTCATCCGTGGGAAGCGTGGACCAACCCAGGCTACAAATCGACCTTCAGGGTGAACGGTTGGGGGCCGAAGACGTCGCCAACGCGGCCAGACGCGTCGGCTGGCTTCTGGGCGCGGACCAGGACCTGGGACCCTTCTACAGCATGGCCAGCCGCGACCACATCCTGTCCAGCATTGCGGAGCGATTTCGGGGGCTCCACCTTCCCCATACCGCCACCGTGTTCGAGGCGCTGGTCCTGGCAATACTCGGGCAGCAGATAAGCACTCAGGTCGCCAGGGTGATTCGCACGCTCTTAATCGAGACCTACGGTCCTCGGCTGATTGCCGATGGTGTCACATACTACGCGTTCCCACGCCCCGACAGGTTGGCGGAAGCGGCGGTGGAGGAGCTTCGGGGACTCAAGCTCAGTTGGCGTAAGGCCGAGTATGTGCAAGGAATCGCCGTGTCCGCGCTGGAAGAGGCGGAAGGGCTGGAGTATTTGCACCGGCTCGACGATGGGGAAGTCATTAGGCGTGTCACGAGCCTGCGCGGCGTGGGCCCGTGGACTGCTCAATGGCTGTTGGTCCGCGCACTGGGCAGGCCCGACGCGCTGCCCCTTGGCGATCTGGCGTTGAGACGGACGGTGTCGAAACTAGGCTTCGGCGGCCAACCGGTACACGACAAAGAGGTCGAAGATTATTGCCAACGGTGGTCGCCGTGGCGGACTTACGCCACCGTGTACATGTTCGCCGCCATGCGCACACCCATGGGGTAGTTTCCCTACCGGAACATGTTCATCAGGTTCTTGGGGTTGCGTGACCGGCTTAGCTGGCGCATCAGCTTTTGAGTCTGCCTAAACTGGTTCAAGAGCTGGTTGATGTCCTGGGGAGTCGTGCCGCTACCCCGGGAAATTCTCCGCTTCCGGCTGTTGTTCAGGATTTCCGGGCGGCGGCGCTCCTCGAAGGTCATGGACCGGATGATAGCCTCCACTCGTTGGACCTGGCCGTCATCCAGGGATCCCGCGGGCATCTTCGAGCCCATCTGGCTCATACCGGGGATCATCTCCATTATCTGGCTCAAGGAACCCATCTTCTTGACCGTCTGAATTTGCTGCAGGAAGTCGTCCAGGTCGAAGGTTGCCTGCCGGAACTTGCGCTCCAACTCCTTCGCCTGGTTTTCGTCCACCGCTTCCTGGGCCTTTTCGATGAGGGAAAGCACGTCTCCCATAGCCAGGATGCGGGACGCCATACGGTCAGGGTGGAAGGCCTCCAGGGCGTCGGAGCGTTCACCCACACCCATATACTTGATCGGAACGCCTGTTACTCGGGTCACGGACAGGGCCGCGCCGCCCCTGGCGTCGCCGTCCATTTTGCTCATGATGAGACCGGTGAGGGAGACTCGCTCGTGGAAACCCTCCGCGGCGTTCACCGCGTCCTGCCCGGTCATAGCGTCCACTACCAGCAGGGTCTCTTGCGGATTGACGGCGTCCTTGACGCTTTCCAACTCCTTCATGAGATCATCATCGATCTGCAAACGCCCGCCGGTGTCTATAATTGCCCAGTTGACACCCAATTCTTCGGCGCGGCGCACGCCGGCCTTGGCAACCTGGACCACGCTGGATGAGGCTGGGTCCTCGGAATACACCGGGACGTCTAGCTGTTTGCCCAGGGTCTCCAATTGTTGGATCGCGGCAGGGCGGCGTAGGTCTGCGGCTATAAGTAGCGACTTGTGGTTCTGCCGTCGCAGCGCCAGCGCCAGCTTGGCCGCCGTGGTTGTCTTTCCCGACCCTTGAAGGCCCACCAGCATGAGGACATTCGTGAGCTGGCTGGAGGGCACTATCCGGTGGTCGCCTCCATCCAACATGGCGGTTAACTCTTCGTGGACGATCTTAACCACCTGCTGCCCGGGTGTAAGGCTCTCCATGACGTCCGCGCCATGGGCTCTCTCTTTGACCGCCGCAACGAAATCTCTGGCGACTCGGAAGTTGACGTCGGCTTCCAGTAGAGACCGGCGCACCTGGCCCATGGCGTCGTCGATGTCCTTTTCCGTCAAGCGGCCCCTACTCGTGAGCCGCCCCATGATTCCGGTCAACTTCTCGGTTAGGTTCTCGAGCACTACGTCACTCCCTGGGCAACCCATCGGTTACCCGGACTTCATGAGTCAGGTCTGGCCGCGGGTTGCTGCCACTGATTCGATTGTAGGGGCGCCCAGTTATCAGGGTCAAGGAAAACGAGGTTGTGTAAGTGTTAAATGTTCGGAGGTCAGTGGCTGGTTTCCAATGGTCAGTTGGTCGGTGAGTAATGGCGGCCGGCACGCGCCACCAACCACCAGCCACTGGGTACCGGCCACTGAAAAGTCTGCCTGTGGTAGAATTACCTCGGCTTCACAGGGTGGTTGATATGGTGGCAGACGGGCTGATTTCTCCCCCGGACCACAACACCGGCTCCGCTTCAGGTCGCCGTTCTGGAGTGTGTCCATGATCCCCCAACGCCTTAGCGTGCGCAACTTTCTCTGTTACCGGGAAGACGCTCCTACGCTCGACTTTTCCGGTATCCATGTGGCATGCCTGTGCGGCAACAACGGTCACGGAAAGTCCGCCCTGCTGGACGCCATCACCTGGTGCCTGTGGGGTGAGGCCCGGAGCAAGTCCCAAGACGACCTGATCTCTTACGGCGCAGGCGAGTGCCGAGTGGAATTGGACTTCTCTTCCCGGGACACCTGTTACCGGGTGATTCGCAGCCGGTCTCGCGGCGGGACCCGTCGCCGCCAGGGCATAACCGATCTTCAGTTTCAGGTAATTGGCGGCGATTCACCTAGGGCGGTCACCGGCAACAGCGTCCGGGAGACCCAGGCCAAGATCATCCAGACCGTGGGCATGGACTATGACACGTTCATCAACTCGGCCTTTCTGCTTCAAGGACGAGCGGATGAGTTCACGAACAAAACCCCTGCTGACCGCAAGGCCGTGTTGGCCAAGATCATGGGCCTGGAGACCTACGACAGGCTGCAAGGCAGCGCCAGGGACCGTCTCAACGAGGCCACCGCCGCGGCTGCGGAAGCCGCAGGCGCATTGCAAAGGATGCGGTCTGACGCGGAGGAGATCGGTGACCCCTCCATCCTGCTGGCGGAGCTACAAACCCACCTCGCAGCCCTCAACTTGCGGCTTCTTGAACAGCGGCACGCAACGGAGAAGCTGCACGCAACAGTGGAAGAGTTGCAACGGCAACGGGACTCCCTCACACCCCTGCAAGACCAGATCCAGGAAGCAATTCAAGACCTTTCCGAGCTTCAGGTTAGCCAAGACGCCGCGGGGGGGCGCGTCAGTCAGTACCAGTCCCTTATAGACAAGGCCGACTCTATCCGGGACGGGGTCAAGGCGCTGGAGCGGGCCAGGGAACAGCTCGATTCCATGGAGACCGCCAGAATCGAATTGGAGCAGCTCACCGCTCGGAAAGCCATCACCGTTCGGGCCATCGATGTCGCCAAGTCGCGCCTGGAAACCGTCGCAGAGCAGTTGGAACGGAAAGTGCGGTCCGAGCTTCTACCCAAGGCCGAGGCCGAGGCCGAATTGACGCTGGAGATGGACAGAGTCCGGTCGGATTTTCTGGGGTTGAAAGCCGAAGAGACGGAGATTATGGCGGAACGCCAGCGCCTTAGTGCCGTTTCCACCGCCATAGGCGAGGCGAACAGCGCCGCCGAGCGGTACAAGACCGAAGGATTGGAACTTCGCTCGAAGCTGGAATTGCTCGACAGATCAAACGGCCATGACCCTCCCTGCCCATTGTGCCAGACACCTCTTGGAGACGACGGTTGTCTCCGGCTAGCCAAATCGTACCGCTTTGAGATAGAAGACAAACGAGACCTATTCCGGCAGAACCAGGCGCGCCTCGAGTCGCTCCAGACCAAGCAGACCAACATGGAATCTGGCCTCGCACGGCGGGAAGATACCCTGGCCAAAGCTACACGTACGTCTCAGGCGGGCCTGTCGTCCCTCGAACTCCGTATTCAGGAGTCACGCCAAGCCCAACAAGACCTTGCCACGGCCCAAACCGACCTGTCGTGGGTCACCGATTCCCTGGCCTCCGGCAGCTACGCCGGGCAAGAGTACGAGGACCTTCGGGATGTGGACCAGAAGATCAATGCCTTGGCCTACGACGAACAGGCCCGGCAGCAGAGCTACGGGGAAATCCAGGAGTTGCAACACTTCCTAGACCTCGACCGCCAGCTTGGATACGCGGAAGACAACCTGCCTTTGGAGACAGCCGCGCTTCAACGCGCACAAGACATGCTCGAACGGCGGCAGTCGGAACTGGAAAGGCTCCGGCTCCAACACGCAGCTAATCTGGAGGCAGTCGACCAGTTGCCCTCTCTGCAAACCCAGTTGGAGTCTTCAGACTCAGGTTTGACATTGCTTGAAGGCCAAGTGCGGCAGGCCACCGCCAAACAGGGCTTCTTGCAGGGGGAGGTCGAACGATTGGAGGGGTTAAGGCGGGATATTGCCGCATCCTCAGTCCGGCTTTCAGCCCTGGAAGAAGACCAGGCGGTGTACCGGGAACTGGTTGGAGCCTTCGGCAGACAGGGCATCCAGGCGATGCTGATCGAAACCGTCTTGCCCCGGCTGGAGGAGGAAGCCAACCTTCTCCTGGGGAGAATGACCGACAACCGGATGCAGGTGCAACTCGAGACCCAGAGAGACCGCCGCAGCGGAAGAGGCGACCCTATCGAGACTTTGCAGATCAACGTCACCGACGAGCTTGGCCCGCGAGCCTATGAGATGTACAGCGGCGGCGAGGCCTTCCGCGTGAACCTGGCCCTGCGAATCGGACTGTCGAAAGTCCTATCCCAGCGCATGGGCGCTCCTTTGCCAACCCTGTTCATCGACGAAGGCTTCGGGTCCCAGGATGCGGCCGGGAGGGAGAGGATTCTGGACGTCATCGGGGCCATCGAGGCCGACTTCGATAAGATAATCGTCATTACCCACCTCGAAGACCTGAAAGACGCATTCCCGGTGCGAATCGAAGTCCAAAAGGGCGAGTTCGGCTCCTCTTTCTGGTTGAGCTGAACCGGAGACGTAACGTGAGAGGCGAGTCATCCGAAGTCAAAGTCAGGAATGCAACCGTCGAAGACCTGGAAACTCTGGTCGCCTTCAATGCCGCCATGGCCTTGGAAACCGAGGGTAAGGAACTGGACCTTCAACGGCTGCGGCAGGGTGTTTCCGCGGTGTTCGACGACCCCAGCCGTGGCTTTTACGTCGTCGCCGAAGCCGGGAATGAGATCGCCGGTCAACTGATGATTACGACCGAGTGGAGCGACTGGCGTAACGGATATTTCTGGTGGATTCAAAGCGTCTACGTTGGCCCGGGATTTAGGCGGCGCGGGGTTTACCGCTCCCTCGATTCCCACGTTCGCACTGAAGCGATACGCGACGGCGGGGTCTGCGGCCTGCGCCTCTACGTCGACCGGGACAACCACGTGGCCCAGAGGGTGTACTCCAGCCTGGATATGCAACTCTCTCATTACGACCTATTCGAGATTGACATCGTCCTCTAACCACAACTATTCAGGAGGGACCGGAATGCTCCCCGAAAACGTTCGAGCCCTGGCAACCGAGACGCACCGAGGAGTGCTGACTACCTTCAGGCGCAACGGAGCGGCGCAGATGAGCATCATAAGCTGCGGCCCCGTGAGGGACGGAATTGGCTTCACGGTCACCGAGACTCGCGCCAAGTTGAAGAACCTGCGGCGTGACCCTCGCTGCTCCCTCATGGTTTCCCGCGAAAGTTGGTGGGGCTTCGTGGTGCTTGAAGGAAAAGCACAAATATTGTCCGCCGACAACACCGGCGCCGATGACCTTCGGCTCGCATTGCGGGAGACCTACCGGGCTGCTTCGGGAGAGGAACATCCCAATTGGGAAGAATACGACCAGGCCATGATCGACGACCAGCGTTCGGTAATCATCGTGGTCCCTGATCACATCTACGGGACGGCCGCCTAGCTAATTCCTATTCCTGGTGGCGGGGACAAAACCAGGTAGTGCGGGCCCGGACCCGCGTGACCGCCATCGGCGTGCCGCAGCGGTGGCAGGCCTCTCCCTCCTTGCGGGGAATGGTCCACGCGGTCAACGCCCTGGGGGGATCGGGCCAAGTCTCATCCCGGGCCCGGTCGTAAATGGCCACGCCTTCGGTTAAGGCCAGAAAAATCGACTCCCTTAGCCGCGTGACCTCTCGGAGAGACAGATCGCTCGCGGGCCGCTCGGGATGAATCCCAGCCAGGTACAACGACTCGTCGGCGTACAGGTTCCCCAGTCCCGCGGAAACGGACTGTTCCAGCAATAGGGCCTTTATGGGAGCGCGCCTCCCGGTTAGCGACTTAGCCAGCACATCGACCGTGAAACCATCGCCCAGCGGGTCCGGGCTTAGCGGGGGCAATACTTCCGCCGGGTCGTCCACCAACCACAGCTTGCCGAACTTCCGGCCATCGACGAAACGGAGTTCTTGACCATCGTCCAAGGAGAAGGCGTGCCGGACCATCGGTGGTTCCGGTTTTGAAGCGGGCTCAACGCGCAACCCTCCACTCATACCGAGGTGGAGCATGAAGGTCGGTCCCGGTTCCTGGTCTCCCACATCAAGCGGAAGCAGGATGTATTTTCCCCGCCGCTGAACGTCCCGGACGGTCGCGTCACGAAGTCCCAGGACGAATTCTTCAAGGTCAGGCCGCTTTACGGTCCGCGCCCACCGAATATCCGCGCGTTTGAAACTGCGTCCAGGCAACCCCGAGCGGAGCAGGCAGCGCCGGGCGTTCTCAACTTCTGGAAGTTCGGGCATCGGTTATGCTCTCGGCCGGCTCCTCAGATTGCGGAGACCGACGTTAGACGCGCCTCACTCCCAGCACGACCTCCATCCCTTCGATCTTGGCCGTTTCGGTCTCCGCGCCCTCAACCGGCTCCCCATGAACTATCTCTTCGGTCAGGGTTTCCAGTTGAATGTACGCGGCATGACGGGTCATCACGTTCCCCAACTCGTCCGGGCCCTGGTAATACGTAACGATCCTGTCGGTGAGGTCGAAGTTGGCGGTGCGGCGCATGTTCTGAATCCGGTGGACCAGCTCCCTCGCCAACCCCTCTTCGGCTAACTCCGGGGTGATGGTGGCGTCCACCGCCACCATATAGCCGCCCTCCATCATCACCCAATAGTTGTCCACGGGTAGGGTTGCCTCCGTCTTCTCTCCAGACTCTTCCCGGGCCCGGTCGTACAGGCCCGAGTCTTCGGCCAGGGGCTGGAGACTCTTGATGTTCAACTCCTCCAAGACTTGCGGGGTGATTAGCTCCAGGTAGCCCAGTTCATCGTCGGTCCGGGTCCGGACTATAACCTGGGACAACGGCTGACGCACCTTGAGCCCTCCCCTGGAGCGCGCTCCGCGGCCCATGCTTGAGATCCGCATGGCCAACCTCGTGGCCTCCATCAAGGGTTCGTCGATGAGAGAGGCGTCCGCCACCGGGAAATTGGCCAGGTGAACACTGTCGGGAGCTTCAGGGTCGACGGCGCAAACCAGGTCCTGGTAGATCTCCTCTGACACGAAGGGCGCCAAGGGCGCCATTAGCTTGGCCACTGCAACCAGGCACGTGTGCAGCGTCACATAGGCCGAGAGCTTGTCCTGGTCGTTTTCGCTTTTCCAGAACCGCCTGCGGCTGCGCCGGACGTACCAGTTGGAAAGCTGGTCAATGAATTCCTGGAGCCGCCTTCCCGCGTTGGTAGGATCGTAGCCGTCCAAGTAGCCGTCTACCTGGCTGATTAGTGCGTTCAGCTCGGACAATACCCACCGGTCCAACTCATTCTCCGGCTTCCATCCGGCCGGGGCCTGATCGGGGGTGAACTGGTCGATGGAGGCGTAGTTGCTGAAGAAAGAGTGGACGTTCCACAGGGTCAATAACACACGGCGCAGGGTCTCGTTTACCAATCGGGCAGAGAAGCGGCGCGGCTCTCCGGGGTGAGACGCGGTGAACAGGTACCAGCGCAGGGCATCGGCTCCGTACTCGTCCAGCAAGGGCAGTGGCTCCACCACGTTGCCCACGCGCTTGCTCATCTTGTGCCCGCGTTCGTCCAGCACCAGACCAAGGCAGATGACATTCCGGTAGGAGGGCTCACCCTCCAGCAGGGTCGAAAGAGCGTGCAAGCTGTAGAACCATCCGCGGGTCTGGTCCACCGCCTCGCAGATATAGTCGGCGGGGAAACGCCCTTCCTCTCGCAACTTCTTCACGTCGTCCCGCGCCCCGACGTGCCACTGGGCGAAGGGCATCGCGCCGGAGTCGAACCACGCGTCCATCACCTCCGGGATTCGGCGCATCTCGCCTCCGCAATCGGCGGTTTTGCAAGTGAGCAGGACTTCGTCGACGAAGGGACGGTGCAGGTCCAGACCGTCAATCTTCCCTTCATGTTCCGGGGCCGCCATATCCTTCAGTTCCGCTACGCTGCCAATGCAGACCGAGTTGCTGCAGAGATCGCACTGCCAGATCGGAATGGGAGTCCCCCAATACCGCTCCCTGGAGATGGCCCAGTCCACGTTGTTGCGCAGCCACTCCCCGAACCGGCCTTCTTTGATGTAGTCGGGGTACCAGTTGATCGCGCTGTTCCCCTCAACCAGGTCGTTCTTATGCACCGAAGTGCGAATGTACCACGAACTCTTGGCGTAGTAGAGGAGAGGCGTGTCGCAGCGCCAGCAGAAGGGGTAGGTATGCCGGTAGACATCCCTGTGATACAGCAAGCCGCGGTCCTTGAGGTCCGCCATGATCTCGCCGTCGGCGTCTTTGACGAACTTCCCGGCGAACGGGTAATCCCCCGTCACGTTGCCAAGAAGGTCTACGGGCTGGACGAAGGGCAGCTCCTTTTCCCTCCCCAGGGTCAAGTCCTCGTCACCGAAGGCCGGGGCGATATGGACAATGCCAGTGCCGTCGTCCATAGACACGAAGTCCGCGGCTACCACCCGAGGTTGGAACTCGGTGGTGGCTTCCAACTCCGGAGTTGCCCCGTTCGTCCCGTGGCGGACGAACCTGCGCACGTCACTGGAATAATCCGACGGGTTGTACAGGGGCTGATACTCGATGCCAACAAGGTCGGAGCCCTTGACCGTTGTCACGGTCCGATATTCGTGTCGGACTGCTGATTCGAGCAACGCCGAGGCTAGGACAAGGCGATGGGTATCCTCGTCTCCCTCTAACTCGATTACCGAATATTCGGCGTCCTCGTCTACCGCCAGAGCGGTGTTCCCTGGCAGCGTCCACGGAGTCGTGGTCCATGCCAAAAGATAAGCCGGAACGCCTGGCTCCTGAGCCCAGTCCATGCCGGCTTTGGAAGCCGGGACCGATTGGACTAGGAACTTGATGAACACCGATGGGTCGGGAGTGTTTTCCCGGTACCCCAGGGCTACCTCGTGGGAACTAAGGCTCGTGACGCAACGAGGGCAATGGGGCGTACCGCGCAGGTCTTGGTACAAAAGCCCCTTGTCCCAAAGCTCCTTGAGAATCCACCAGCCGGTTTCGATGTAATCGTTGTGCAGAGTGACGTACGGGTCATCCATGTCCACCCAGAACGCAATCCGGTCAGTCATGGTCTCCCATTCCTTCAGGTAGTGGAAGACGCTTTCCTTGCACTTCTGGTTGAACCGCTCGATCCCGTACTCTTCGATCTCCCGCTTGGTGGATAGCCCAAGCTGCTTCTCCACCTCCAGCTCGACAGGCAAGCCGTGGGTATCCCACCCCCCCTTGCGCAGGCAACGGTAGCCCTTCATGGTGCGGTGGCGGCAAATCACGTCCTTGAAGACCCGGGCCAGCACATGGTGGATGCCAGGGTTGCCGTTGGCGGTCGGCGGCCCCTCGAAGAGCATGAACAGCGGGCCGTCCTCCCGCTCGGTGGCGGTGCGGTGGAAAACATCCTTGTCCTTCCAGTACTGGAGGATGTTGGACTCCAGGGCGGGAAAGCTGACGCGGCTAGATACCGGACTAAACATAGGTGGTGTACCTCTAGGGATCTTGGCGCCCGCCTGCAGGCTGGGGCCGGATATTGTCAACTATTATATCGCCTTGCGATTCTACTCGAAAACTTCCGCGACCGGCATGGAGAAGCCCGGAAGGACGGGGCTGCCATCGAGGGTGTCTTCTTCAGTGAGAATGACCCGCGGTGATCCGTTCTGGTAAACGGAAAGAGTCCGTGTTTCAGGATCTACCACCCAGACGAGAGTCACCCCGTGAAATAGCCACATATACGCCTTATCATGAACGCTGTCCCGACTGTCGCTCGGGGAAACTATCTCCACGACCAACTCGGGCACTACCTCTGAGTATCCCCTAACCCTCACGTCGAGAGGCATCCGCTCGGCGGAGATGAACGCGATGTCGGGCTCTCGCACGGTATCGGGCTCCCGCTCCAGCCGTATCCCGGCATCGGAGGCGACCAGAGTGCCAAGATTTCTGGGCCGGACGAAAGACCGTAATTCAGAACTAAAATTTATTACTATCTTGCCATGCTCGACTCCCGCAGACACCTTCTCGCAAAACACTCCCTGGATCAACTCACCTCTTACCCCTTCGCTGTACAAACGGAGCAGGTCATCGGCGGTCAGCAGTTTTTTCTTTGCCGTCGCCATCAGCTATCACGCCACAATTCATAGAAATGATTCAGGGGTCCATGTCCACGACCAATAGGAAACGAGGCCCGTATTGCCTCGGTCACATATTCCTTAGCCTGCGCCACGGCATCCTCGACCGTCTTCCCTTGGGCCAGACCCGCCGCGACCGCGGAAGCGAAGGTGCAGCCGGTCCCGTGCGTGTTGACCGTATCGATCCGGGGGGCGGTGAACTCTCGAAATTCGGACCCGTCGTACAGCACGTCAACCGCGGGACCTTCCCGGTGTCCCCCCTTTACCACCACTGAGCGCGCTCCCATGCCCATGATCCGCCGGGCAGCCTCCCGTACATCATGGTCAGTCTCTATCGCCATACCAGTCAAGGCTTCAGCCTCAGGGATATTTGGCGTGACCACCGCCGCCAACGGGACCAGCTTGGTGCAGACAGCGTTCACGGCGTCATCCCGTAGGAGAGCGTCGCCGCTCTTGGCGACCATCACCGGGTCAACCACCAACGATCGGATTCCGTGCTTCGCCACTTGTTCGGCAACGACCTCGACGATCTCCTGGCTGGAGAGCATCCCGGTCTTGACCGCATCCGCGCCGATATCACTCATAACCGCATCCATCTGAGCCACGATCATATCGGTGGGTATCTCGTGGACGCCGGAGACCCCGACCGTGTTTTGGGCCGTTATGGCGGTCAGAGTTACCGTCCCATACACACCCAGGGCCGCGAAGGTCTTGAGGTCCGCCTGAATGCCCGCGCCGCCCCCGGAATCGGACCCGGCGATGGTCATGGCCTTGGGAACGTTAACTACAGGCATCACAAGCTCCTATAGGCCGCTACGTTGTCGATGAACTGCTCCAGGTCATCCAGCCGTGCTGGCATCTCATCGAATTCAACGATCCCCTCATAATATCCATCGATGTGAAATGTTTGCCGCATGTCTACGTACGCGGTCCTCATCTCTCGTTCCATGTGCGTTCCGACCAGATATCGCCTTCCTCGATCTGTTTCAGGCAATTCCGACTCCGGGACACCTCGTGCGACGAAGAAGGCATTGACCGCGTCAAGAGCCGCCAGCCAGCCCTTCCCGCAGGCGTTTCTCAAGCCAATTACGGCGGCTCCTCCCCGCGCCTCTTCCGCGCGGGCAAATTCCTCGCGCGCCGCCTCCAGCAGGTCGCGCGCGCGGTCTATCCGGCTATCTATTGGTGCTACCACGATCCCTCGCGATTAGTTCGGGGTCAGCCTGACGCTTTCGGGTTCATCCACGGGGATATAGGGGTCTTGGTCCCCGAGGAACCCTATGGCTATGGCCGGCAGGGTCTCTATGTGGAGCCCGGTCCTCACACCGATTTCGACCGACATCCTGGCCACGGCCTCGTTGTCAACCGCATCGACCATTATCACGTAGTCGTACCGTCCCAAGACAGCGTAGCGGCCTAAGATCGTCGCTTCCTCGATGTCAATGGAGTTGGTGGCCTTCAACAGCAAGTCCGGGTCCTGGTGAGCCAATCTCTGGCCCTCGGTCGAAAGGGTCCCCAACAGGAAATACAATGACATGTGCCCGCTCCAACCTGACAATCTAGGAGATGCTACCGATTGAGTATACCACTGCGCATACCCCCTAAATGCGCAGAAGAGCCGGACCCCTGCGGCTGTCTATTGCCTTCCCGCGTGAGTCCGGCTCCCTGATTCTTGAGCGATTATGGGCGGTGGCTCGGACGCCATCGCCACGTCTTTAAGACACTTTAGGTCTTTTGGTAAATCTTGCTGCCTGCCTCGCGGAACTCCTGGGACTTCTCGTCCATCCCGGTCTCGAAGGCAGTCTCCACAGTCACGCCCAGGTTCCTGGCGTATTCGCGGACATCCTGCGTGATCTTCATTGCGCAGAACTTGGGTCCGCACATGGAACAGAAGTGGGCCACTTTGGCCCCAACGGCCGGAAGTGTCTCGTCGTGGTATTCGCGGGCGGTGTCCGGGTCGAGGGCCAAGTTGAACTGGTCCTCCCAGCGGAACTCGAACCGGGCCTTTGATAGGGCGTCGTCCCACAGGTGGGCCCTGGGATGACCCTTAGCCACGTCGGCGGCATGGGCGGCTATCTTGTAGGTGATGACGCCTTCTTTCACGTCTTCCCTGTTGGGCAGGCCCAGGTGCTCTTTGGGGGTCACGTAGCAGAGCATGGCCGTGCCGTACATCCCGACCATCGCCGCTCCGATTCCGGAGGTGATGTGGTCGTATGCCGGAGCAACGTCGGTGACTAGGGGCCCCAGCGTGTAGAACGGGGCTTCGTGGCACACTTCGATCTGCCGCTCCACGTTCTCCTTGATCTTGTGCAATGGCACGTGTCCCGGACCCTCGATCATCACCTGGACGTCGTGCTCCCAGGCATACTTGGTCAGCTCGCCAAGAGTGGCCAACTCGGAGAACTGGGCTTCGTCGTTGGCGTCGGCGATGCTGCCCGGCCTCAGGCCATCCCCGAGAGAGAAGGAGATGTCGTAAGCCCGCATGATCTCGCAGATCTCACCAAAGTGCGTGTAAAGGAAATTCTCTTCGTGGTGGGCGAGGCACCATCCGGCCATGATGGAACCGCCGCGGGAAACGATGCCGGTGATGCGGTCGGCGGTCATCGGTACATAGCGCAGCAGCACGCCGGCATGGATCGTGAAGTAGTCCACACCCTGTTCTGCCTGCTCGATGATGGTGTCCCGGTACAACTCCCAGGTCAGGTCGTTGGGGTCACCTTCGACCTTCTCCAAAGCCTGGTAGATGGGAACGGTACCAATGGGCACGGGAGAGTTGCGTAGGATCCATTCTCTGGTGGTGTGAATGTCATCTCCGGTGGAAAGGTCCATCACGGTGTCGGCGCCCCACCGGGTGGCCCAGATCATCTTCTCCACTTCCTCGTCGATCGAAGAACTTACTGCGGAGTTGCCGATGTTGGCGTTGATCTTGACCTGGAAATTCCGACCGATGATCATCGGCTCGGACTCGGGGTGGTTGATGTTCGCGGGGATTATCGCCCGGCCCCGGGCGATCTCGGAGCGGACGAATTCCGGGTCCATCCCTTCTCGGAGAGCGATGAACTCCATTTCCGGTGTGATCGTTCCCTGCCGTGCATAGTGCATCTGAGTCACGTTGCTGCCTGACTTGGCGCGCAACGGCTTGCGAAGCAGTCCGGGGAATGGTTGGGCAGTCCCCTTACCATTATGACCGGTGCGGTTCTCGGTGTACTCTTCCACGTCTCCGCGCTCGAGAATCCACGCCGCCCTGAGCGCGGGAAGGCCCTGCCGCAGGTCCAACCGGGCCGAGTCGTCGGTATAGGGGCCGCTGGTGTCGTAAAGTTCTAACGGGGCGTTATCTTCGTTACCGAAGCGGCCCGCTGTGGGCGTGAGGGTTACCTCCCGGAAGGGAACTCGGATATCGCCCCTCGAGCCTTCCTTATATACCTTCCTGCTGGCTGGGAAATTGGACCTTCCCTGGAGTAGTTGACCAACATCAGCTACGCGGGCCATGGAACACCTCCAAAAATAGTTAAGGCCGCCAACGATAGGGGTTGGCGGCCTTAGCCGGACCTACAATACGGCTGGCGTCGCTTCCCTACGCTGGCATTACCCAGATCAGGTTCGCAAGGGTCGGTGACAAGATCGGCCACCCTCTCAACCCGGCTTAACCGAGCTCCCCTACGGGCCTTGGCGCCTGAATTGTTAAAACCGGAGAAAATCCTCCAGTTGCAGGCATTATAGGAGCCGTCCGCAACAAGTGTCAATTCGGGGTCCAGACTACCGCTGCATCTCTGGGGAACCCAAGTCGGCGGTGGCAAGCAGTACGATATCGCTGGGAAGTCGGCGCTCGGTGCAATGCACCGCCAGCTCTTCGTCCGCGCACTGATCCAGAATGTTCAGCCGTTGGCGCCGATCGGTCGGAATAAGTGTGTCGGGTAGGCAGGTCGATTCTGCGGGAGCTCGCAGAATACTAGCGAAAAACTCCGGGCTCGAGGCTGGTCGGCCTAGTTCGGCTCCCAAAAAGACTGGAAGCAGGCTCTCCCATCGAGACGAACCCTGATCATTCTGCCACCTCAGTTTATACAAAGCGATAGACCCTTGAAGTGGGCCCGCGATATGTGCGTATTCTCCTCGGAACTCGGGAGACTTAGCGTAATCTACCAAGTCGGCAAAAAACACACTGGCAAAGTCCATTGGAGCGATCCTGGAATTGCTCATTGCTATCTGACGGTCCGCAGTAACTCGCACCACCATTGCACGCCCTGGGAATTCCGAATATGCGCCTCTCAGACCGTCGGGCAACTCCAACTCTAAGACCCTCCCATTGTAGAGTCGGTCTCTAATTTTCACCCCCTTATACGGAAGTATTCCCTCTAGAAACGACAGTACATCCTCCTGCCCGAAAGTGTATAGAGCCGATGCCGCATCCGGATCATAGCTTTCTATTTGAGAAAACAGCATTTCTTGCTGCGATTTGGCCACTCTGGCTCGGGAGATGGCTTCTTCTATCTCACCTTCCGTGTGGCTAATGTCCATATTCCGGTTGTTCGCTAGGATCGTGGCCATATCAACACGTTCAAGTAGGTCTCCGACAATCTCCGTCTGCAAACCCTCCCGTTCGAATTCCGACCCCACGTCCGCCATGTCTCGTGCAATATTGTAAATCCGCTCCATCATCATGTTGAGGGCCTGACTGTCGAAACCGTCGTTGGCCATTAAATTGAACACCATTACCCTTTCTTCTTGTCCGTAACGGTAAAGCCGTCCTGCCCGCTGCACCAACCGTCTTGGATTCCAGGGCAAGTCGTAATTAACTAAAATGTGGCACCGTTGGTGCAGGTTTATACCCTCCCCACCGGCTTCAGTGGAGACCATGAACGTCCCTTTGTTGTTAAATTCGTCTACGCTCCTCCTCTTTTCGTTCAACGACATATCTCCGTTTATTTGCGTCACGACACAAGCCTGATAGCGATCTCGTAACGCCTCAACTATATAACTCTGCGTCGCGCGATACTCGGTGAAGACAAGTAGCCGCTCGCCGTTGTCATACAGCGGGTCCACGATTTCCGACAGGAATTGTTTCAGCTTCAAGTCATCTCCCTTCACTTCATTCGATGTCTCAAGGAGTCCGACTATATACGCCTCTTCGTTGTGGAAGAACGGACTGGCGCCGGCACTGGCCGCAGCTACATCGTCCGAAACCTCTTCCAAATCATCCAAACCATCCGTCCCCTCCAAGAATGAGTCGGTGAAATCTTCCAGGAATTGATCTGACGCTGCGGGGGCTGCTCCAACGCCAGCAGAGCCCTTCAACCGAGCCATGCGGCGCTGCAATGCCAACTCGATTGCGGCTATGCTAGAGGCCGCTAGTTTTCGATATGTTGTCATGACGAATCCAACGGCCCGGCCAAGCGGCCCTCCAGCCGCGGATGCATCGTACCCGTGACGCAGATATTCACGCAGCTGCATGTCGAACATTCTGGCTGGTTCTGACAGCGGAGTCGCGATCAAGCGGGTATCCTGTCCTCGGAAAATGAACCGGCCATTCGCATCAGTGACGAGACTCTTTCGATTCCGTAGGACGACTTCTCCCACAACGGAAGGTTCGGTGAACGCGTTCAGGAACCGCCGGTCCAGATCTGGCCGCAATAGCAGCAGAAGGTTCACAAATTGGTCGGTTCTACCTTGGTGCGGAGTCCCGGTCAAAAACAGGAGTGTGTCCGTCATCCCCTGCAACTGTTCAGCAAGTTGGTATCGTTGTGTAACACCCTGGCCGGTAATTTTGCTAAGGTGGTGGGCTTCGTCAAAAACTATTACGTCCCAGTCGCCCGATTCTCCGAATACATGGCTGTTGGCTTCAGTTTTTGCCTTGTCCACCGACACGATGACCTGGTCAAAGCTCATCCAATGGGATGGCTGATTGACATTGAAATCCACGCCATATATTCGAAAGTCTTCGTTGAACTTGTACCGCATTTCGTCCTGCCATTGGCGTACCACACCGGCCGGGCACACAACTAGCACCCTCCGCAGATGCCTCCGACGTTTCATGGCCGCCAACAGCAGACCTACTTCGATCGTTTTGCCCAAACCCACGTCATCGGCAATCAGCCAATTCGACTGGTCTGACGTCATGATCCGGTGAACGAGGTCAATCTGGTGTGGCAACGGGTCTACGTCTAATCGATCTAGCGATCCGGTTACCTGGTTCCATGACTCAAGCGCGTAGGCCAGAACTTTCAGGCGAAACCTTTCGCCGCTATCAGAATCAGCCGTTTCGGCGCGCTCGTACCTAATCCGTGCATCCCTGAGCCGGACTAAGTTTTCATACGGAAGCCAGCGACTCTCACCAGTGGTGTGCAGTTGGGCCAGTACCATGTCCCGCCCAGCCAAAGACCGAGTCGCTCTCACCGTCCCGGTCCCCAGTGTCTTGCGAATGTTCGATCGTGGCCTGTCTTGTACTACATGCCCGATTCTGAAACCGTTGCGCAATTCTGAGACTGGATGACATTCAGAACCGGAATCTGAACCCCAACGAACCTCAACTGAGGATTCACCACCCATGGACCTCTGTCCAATGACTACGCCTAACGAGTCTTTGTCGGCATGAGATACGAAGCACCCTATCACTGGGACTGGAGTCTTGTCTGGCTCTACTCGTGACATTCCGGCAGCTCCACAATTCCACATCAAAAATCTAGCGACCCACTACGCAAGTACGGATGCTCTCCAATGACTACGTGGTGCATCCACCCAAGATTGTCATGCCACCCTGCAGGATCATACCAGTCCTGCCCTTCAAACCATGAAATTAGGCTAGGGAGATTCCTGTTGAAAGCCGAAACGCCGGTCCTCGACCAATCGTTGCTATTAGGGGATTTGAAGTCAACCTGCAAGTCGGGACGATATAGCCAATCTTCCGCATATCTCAAGCTGGAACGGTACAACGCAAAAGCTGAAAAGGAGAAAAATCCTTGCCCAACCAAGACCCATGGCTCAACGTCCTCCCAGTCATCTAACCAGCCTTCGTCGTTCACTTCCTCGGGTGGGCAATGCAAGCGGCGGTGCACCAATTCGTAGGAAGCGTCCAAACTCAACACGTTGCGATTGAATACTCGACTCCAATATCTTCGGTCGCGGGACCACCACAGTCTCTCCCACAAATGGGAATTGTCATCCCAAAATGCTCTAAATTCTAAGAACAAGACCAAGGTCCGTCCGGTCCATCGTTTTTCACGCAACCACGGAAGCCAACTACCCAACCGATGGACGCTCAGTAGATCGAGCAGACTACGAATAATCTCACGCTCGGCGTCGGTCGCCGCTAGGACCCCGGCGACTAATTCATCGGTCTTGATCTTCCGAGATAGGTCTGTAACACCAAAATCCGACGCGAATAACCGCTGGCGAAGATCGGGATCATATTCTGCGATTGGTTCCGGCTCATCAAAGTCAGAGTCGTACCCTTCGACCAGATCTGGAACCAGACTAGTGGCATCCTCGAATTGGGAGGAGACTAGGTCCGAATCGTCCCACTCCCCACTCTCCACTATGCCTTCAAGAGATCCAAATTCCTCGCGAGATTCCAGATCAAGGAGTCCCCATTCCCCGTCTCGGGAATCACCAGGCCCCTCTGAGTCTGCCCAGAGTAGAGGTAGGACGCCCTGGACGGGTGGAATTTGCTCCTTCCCGGAATTATCAAGTCCCGTTCCTGAATTTCGAGACCTGGCCCCTTGGCCCAATCCTACGGTCCACGGGTCATCCTGCTGGACGCCTTCGTTATCGGACTCGGCGAAGTCTTCGGCTGTCCATTCGACTAAGCTACGATATTCGCTTTCTTCGGGCATCGTCCTAGGCCTAGAGGCGTCATGTAATCGTGATCGGTTATATCTCACAGACTAGCCTCCGCAGTGATATGACGCAAGAACTTGGCGATCACGATGCCGCGTCGAAGTGCGGAAGATTGACAATCCCTCGGGCCTAGCCATACAATCCGGCCAGAATCGGCCAACGGGCGATTTGTATTCCCACGCAATGCTTTGTGCCCATCCCTTGTCCCATACGGGACGGGAAATGAGAAGCCAATGCCGGACTACCCACAAGTCTCGTATAAAGAAGAAGGTATGCGGGAGGGCATGCAGATCGAGGACGCTCAGATCAGCGTCGACGACAAAATCACGCTGCTGGACGCTCTTTCGGATACCGGACTGAACCATATAGTAGTTGGTTCCTTCGTCAGCCCCAGGTGGACCCCTCAGATGGAGCGCATCGACGAAATTGTCACCAGATTCACCCCCAAGCCCGGAGTGACCTACTCGGCGCTGGCATTGAATGCACGCGGAGTCGAGAGGGTGCGGGCGTACTCACCCCCTCTGACCATCGAGCGGGACCGCTACCCCAGGCTCTCCTGTCACCTCTGCGACGTGTTCGCCCGCCGCAACACCAACCGCAGCCAGATGCAGGAGATGGAGCGCTGGCCTCAGGTCATCGCTCAGGCCCAGGAGCTCAACATCACCGAGTCGGGTATCGGCTGCAACGCTAGCTGGGGATCCAACTTCCTCGGCGAGTTTCCGGTGGACACGCTGATGACTCTGCTGGAGAAGCAGCACGGCATGTGGGACGAAGTGGGCATCAAGGTCCGCAGCGTCTCCATGGGAGACCCCATGAGCCACTGCACACCGGCAAAGCTCGAGGAAAGCGTCTACCGCGTCAAGGAACGCTGGCCCGACATCACCAACTTCCGCTTGCACCTCCACAACGGCCGCAACATGGCAATCGCGTCCGCATACGCGGCGATCAGGACGCTCAGTTCAGAGGACTCTCTGGAGCTCGACGGCACCATCGGCGGCTACGGCGGGTGCCCCTACTGCGGCAATGGCCGCGCCACCGGCATGGCCCCCTCCGAGGACATTCTCCACATGATGGAGGACATGGGCATCGAGACCGGCGTGGACATCGACAAGCTCATTGACACCGTTTGGATGGCCGAGGACATCGTCGGCCGCGAGCTGTATGGCCACGTCTCCAAGGCCGGCCCCAGGCCCAAGACATTGGACAAGCTCTACGACCTGAACATGCCCTTCGTGGAAACCCTGGACCAAGCCAAGCACTTCAAGTTGGGCCCGGAAGCTTACGAGGGCGGCATCTCTCCTTACCGCGAGCCCATTACGAGCCCGTACCGGGAACGGGTGGAGCAGGGCCTGCCGGCCTTTGACTCCGACACCGGCGACTTCCCTTGGAAGCAGGACTGGTTCCCGGCCAAGGACATCTAGCCGGATAGCTAACCAGGAATACGGCGTCAGGCAGCCGGGGCAATCTTCTACATCGTTGAAGACGCCCCGGCTACTTTTATGTCAACCGGTTAACATCGCGAGGCGATCAATGCGAATGCCGATCGCTTCACTTCAACCAGACTAGGAATAGGAGGAACACAAGCCGATGGTTTCCAACCCTGTCGACCCTAACCGTGTATATCTCACCGGAGAAAATTCCTTTATCCGGCTCTCCCAGGAATCAGGCGGCGCCCAGACAACCCGTGTCAGTCATTGGCGCATCCTTCTATCGCCCGCCGGACAGGGCCACGTCCTCTACATTAAATCTGACGACGAAATCGCCGTGTATTCCGACAACATCGGCCTGGCCCGCTGGCTCCAAGAGGCGATCGAGTCATACCTATTCGCGGAGTTCGCGGACCAGAGTATCCCGGTAACCGAGGCCGAGTTCACCAGGTCGGGCGACGGCCGTTCCTTCTGGACGGAGCGGATCGAGAGCGAGGAAGATATTATCTCCCTCACCTGGTACGACTTCCTGGAACCCTTCATGCTGGCATCCCCCGCCGGAAGCACACCGGGACGGCCCCTGGGCGTCTATAGCTGCTTCACCCCGGCCCGCAATGCCCAGATCACGATCAATGGCGAGGTAGCCAAAGGCGAGGTGTCGTTGGAGATGCGTGGCGACCGCGAGAGCAGCAGCGCATGTCTGGCATGGTCCGAGACCTGGGTCGGCCCGTAGCCTTCCACTCGGCCTGCCCACATACCACCAATTGCCGGGAGTATTTTCACATGGTGAACGAAGCGATACCGGAAACAGCGCCTGGTACGGCCTTGTTTCCCCAGTTTGAGTCCGAATTGTACCGAATGATCTGCGAGGAGATCGACGGCCTCTCCGACGCCCAACTGGACTTCGATTCCGACCGCTGGGAATGGAGTCTATGGAGCATCCGGCAGAACCTCAGCCACATGGCCTCGGGTGACTTGCGGTGGTTCTGGCAACGTTGGGGGCAAACTCTGTTCCCCGACGGTCTGCCCGAGGGCCAAGAGTACGACGGTCTCCTGGACTCTCCCCATGACCGCCGGCTGGACGAGGACCTCTATTGGGACACGGGCGTCATCCTAGAAAAGCTGCGTTTGGGGATGGACCTCGCGTGGCGAATCTTGAACAACGAGACCGTGGGCAGTCTGCGAGGGAAGACCTCCCATGGAGGGGGCACGGGCTTCTTCGCCCAGTACCCCCAGCTCTTTCCCGGAGGCGTGAAACCAGACCCCGAAGACCCCACCCAATCGCTAATCACACTAGAGGCGTCTTTCCTCCACCGCTACTACGAGTACATCACCCACCTGTACAACATACAGCGGCTCAAGAGGGCCCAGGGCCTACAAGCTCGTGTGGAGATCCCTTTCGAAGGCTACTGGGCAATGCCTGACTGGGACCGGAGTGAACCATAGCCCACTCCCCAAAGTAAACCGGTAGACCAACCCCGCTACCAGCCGGGGATTCCGGGACGAAGACCAAGCAGGGCCTGACCCGCGGCGTCAATGTTGGCCGGCGAGCCGCCCACGTGCTGTGCCGCCGTGTGAACATCGCGGAAAAACCGTTCCAGCGGATGCCTACGGTGAACGGCGTTGGTGCCGGCGGCGTGGAAGAGCAGGTCGACCGCCTTCACCGATTCCCAGATCGCGTGGGTGATGCTCAACCGTGCGTGCGTCACCAACGTATCCAGGTCTTCGACCCCCTGGCAGACCGCATTCCACACAGAGCCTACTGAGTCAACAACGTAGGCGCGGGCTGCGCCGATAATCGCCTCGGCCTCCGCGACCCTAGTCTGCACCGCCGGACGGTCCTTGAGAGGTGTCGTCGACCCCGTGGAGCCTGTGTCCGAAGCTATTTCGAGAAGCGCATCCATTGCCCCCCGGGCCATGCCTAGGGAATTGGCGGCAACGGGCGCCCACGCCGCAATCAGCGACAACCGGGGATGGTATAGAGGGCCATGCTCTTGTGGCGGACTAAACAGCAGATAGCTGTGCTCGCCGGGTACGAATATGCCGTCAACGGTGAAGTCGTGGCTTCCCGTACCCCGCATTCCAACAGCAGCCCAATTGTCGACAATGGTCGCCGTTTCCACAGGCGCAAGCAGGGTCCGGGTTTCAGGAATACCTGCCGCGCTCAATCGTGGACCGTTTTCATCCTCGATCACACAGGTGCACATGATCCAGTTGGCGTGGTAAATGCCGCTGGCATAGTCCCAGTGGCCGGAAACGCGATAGCCTCCGTCCACCTCCACCGCTCGCCCTTCCGGCCTGATAGAGCCCGCCATCCTAAATTCGGGTGGGTCCCCGAACATCTCTTTACCCACGTTCACAGGCAAGTAGCCCGCAAACAGTGAGCACGTGCTCGAGAGCATCGAACACCAGCCCACCGAGCCGTCTGCCCTGGACAACTCTTCCACCGCCCGGAAAGTGGTCAGGGGATCGCATTCGGGTCCGCCCATGGAACGGGGAAGACTGAGCCTGAAGAGCCCGGCATTGTCCAGCTTCTCAACCAACTCAGAGGGCAATCTACCGTCCGTCTCAATCTCGTTCCTGGAGCCGCGGATCGCCGGAGCGAGGTCCGAGGCAGCCCCGACGACATCTTCGAGCCCAGCGTCTATCGCCATAATCCTAACAATTCCCCCATCGGATGCCTGAAGGGGCCCGACATTAATGAAACTGGGGTGGACTCGTCATCCACCCCAGAAGTTGGCCTTAGATCGTTCGTGACCTGTAAATGCCGCCCCAAAAGGGACGCCTTCTAGCTAAGCGGAAGAGCAGGCCACGCTAATCACATTGGTGACTGACTCGGGCAGGTCGTGGGCCGACCAGCTAGCTCCACCATCGTGGGTGCCAAACACCTGGCCCTTACGGCTGCAGAAGTATACCTGCTGAGAGTCCTGGCCGTTGATCGAGACGCCGAACGTGGTGCTCTTCGGCTCTATACCCTTGTCGAAACGTTCCCAGGTCTCGCCCAGGTTGGTAGTGCGGAGCACGCCGCCCTCTTCGCTTCCGAAGTTCATTCCCACGCAGGCGTAGAGAGTGTTGGAGTCGTTGGGGTCAGCCTGGACGCCGCGGGAATACATGATGGGAGAATACTTCTGGAACTCCATGTTCTCCCAGTTTTCGCCCCGGTCGCGGGTCCGCCATACGCCAACCCGGTTCGAAATGAACACCGAGCCGGAGTCGGAGCCGCCCACGGCCACGCCGTGCAGGTCCATTAGGTCCACGTCTCCCGCGAAGTTGCTGTTAGCGATCCGCCAGGTCTTTCCGCCGTCAGAGCTGCTGGCCGCGCCGCCAACCTCTAGGGCCGCGTACATGTGGTCCGGGCTATTTGCCTCGATCGCCAGACCCAGGATGCGCGTGGCAAATGCCATCTGCACCGAGTCGGGGTTGGAGATGGTGGCCATGTACTCCCAGTTTTCGCCGCCGTCGACGCTCTTGAAGACCTCGCTGCCCTCGGTCCCTAGGAACATGGTGTTGGCGTCGCCTGGGTGGAACTTCAGGGACCATACTACCCGGCCCTCGGTTAGGTTCATGCGCTCCCAGTTGTCCCCGCGGTCCTTGCTGCGGTAAACCCCTCGCTGGGTGCCGGCAAACACGACATTCGGGTTCTCCGGATGTATGGCGATTGACCGCACCTGAGCCGAAGGCGCCATTCCCCGAGTCAGGTTCTCCCAATGGGACTCCCCGGCCTCTTTGCGATACAGGCCGCTGGCTTCCGCGCCGACGTAAATCAACGTGTTTCCCGCCATCGTACTTTCCTCCGTCGATCGTCTTATATACCGGATAACTTACCCGCACCCGCTCCAAACACGGGGCTCAGCTTCCGGACATCGTAATTTCAACAGACCTCTTGAGCATTGTCAATCCGGAAGTGACACGCCGGCGCCCGAAACGGTATCCAGGGAATGCCGTTAACTTTCCCTGGCCAATACGAGCCCCCAGACCGAAGACGCCCCGGCGCCCTTAAGTTCCGACGCACAAGCCGACAATGTGCTTCCCGTGGTTGCCACATCATCCACCAGGATAACCCGCTTGCTGTTAAGGTCCGCCCGGCATACGAAGCTCCCCTCCACGTTGGAGCGGCGCAGCTCACGGCTGCCGCCAACCTGAGGCCCGGAATTTTTGACCCTTGCAAGCGACGAAACGTCCAGGTCCAACCCAGTTTCCCGGACGAGACTTCTGGCCAATAGTTCCGACTGGTTATACCCTCTGGACCTCATGCGGCGGGGATGCAGCGGGACGGGCATGACCAAGTCTCCCGGCAACGGATGCTCCAACAGGTATCCCGCAAGAAGCCGTCCCAGGTAGGGGGTTGCCGCCCTTATCCCCCGGTACTTCAGGCTATGCACTGCCTCCCGTATTGGACCTTCAAACAGGAACGGAGCACGGATCCCATCCAGCTCAAGCGGGGCTTGCGAACACCACCGGCACACGTCACGGGCGTCTGGAAGAGCGCAAATCCAGCAGAAGGGAGGGACCAATCGAGGCAGGGCTGGCTCACAGCCCCGGCAAATGAACTCCCCCTCCCTGCGGCAAACGACGCAACTAAGCGGGAAAAGCAGGTCCAGTGCCTGCTTGGAGACCTGGCCTAAAAGGGATTTGAGCATAGAGTCTTGGCATGCCCCGTGGGTGCATTCAACCTTCTAGCAGTTCCCCGCTCCGCCTTGGGGAGTCTGGCCGCCAGTACACGCTGGCGATATATAGTGTGGCTTCGTTCAGGAAAGAATAAACTATCCAGAACTCACGGCGAGAAAATCCAAGGGCTCCAGTCGCGTAAGGGAAACCGTCGAGCGGAACCTAGAACCTATTATCCGGATGGGGGTCTCGGCACAAGTCTTCCAGCGCCCAGTAGAATTCGGCCTGTGAGAACCACGTCAACGACTCCACAAAGACTCGTGCGGTGTCCGACAAGACAGCGTCAAACGTCGCCAAGAGTTTGTCGGACTTCCTCGAGAGTGCTGTATCGACCAGCGGCTAGATCGGCATATCCGCGTTCGGTCAGTTTCCGAAGCATGTGGTCGTTCATCATCTTGGAGGCTAAGGCTTGGCCCTGAAGTAGCTCTGATTGGTCGTGACCAAGTTCATCCAAGTCAGATATCAACGGCCCGAAGTAATCTCGCAGTTTTTGGTGTGTGATTGCGGCCCGGTCGGGAGTGTCGGTCCAAGGTGGCTCCAGATGTGTCTTATTCCTAAGCTCCCAGGCGGGTAATGTCCCGAATAATCTAAATACCTCGTCGAGCAGATCACGAGTTTCAGAATCATACAAACGGGGGTCAAAGCTGTTCTCGGAAGAATGGATGGGGCTCGCACGGAAGTTCCGATACTCGCGCCACACCGGGGGGACCACTGGACCGTGCTCCCAACGTTCGATCGATTCATAAAACAAAGGCCGATTGTGTCGCGCTAACGCAAACCCCTGGGCATAGTAGCAGAGCTTCTGGACCTTCAGGTTCGTGATTTCCCCTGTCCCGCCCGCCGCATGGTCCATTTGGATGAAATAACGTGCAACGTCCAGAGCTGCAAGCCGTTTCATTTCATTGCCTCGCAAACTACTAACACCGATGATATTCCCCTCAAGCCAAATAATCGACAATCTGCCGTCATCATAATTGCCCTAGCCGCAACCCTTCATCCCACGCCACCGTTCTAGGATCAGTTTATCGCGGGGGAACGCCAACGGTGGCAAGGAGTCCAGGCTGAAGAAACCAACATCCAACGCTTCAGGCCCCGGCCCCAGCTTGCCTCCCGTTTCCCCGGCGGAAAACGCCGCCACTATTACCGGGTGGCCCGCCTCGGAGAATATTCCCACCAAGTTGCCTACTTCCACCACCAGACCGGTTTCCTCGATCACCTCTCGGGCCGCCGCCGCCTCAACCACTTCACCGCGGTCCACGTAGCCGCCTGGCATACTCCATAGGCCGTATCCTGGCTGATTGCCCCGCCTGACCATCAGGACCTTGCCCCGCCGTTCCACGATGCAAGTTGCGGCGACCTTGGGGTCGTAGAAGACGATCTTGCCGCATTTCGAGCATACCGGCCTCAACCTCCCTGCTTCTTCCCTCTCCTCCAAGGGAGCGGCACAGGCTGGGCAGAACCGGTCATTATTCATCATATCTTCCCCATAATAACACTTTGGTCTAAGATGACAGGTGGCCCAATTAGCCCTTATCTGGAGGTCCGGTACGATGGCTGGCAATAACGCTTCATTAACTAGAGAGTTAGCCGAATACATACACAGTGTTACCTACGAGAGCATCCCCGCCAACGTCATCCGACGGGCGAAAGAGGCGGTCATAGACGGCATCGGAGTCACACTGTCTGGGGTCAACGCTGACTGCACCAGGCTGATCCGCCAGTACATCGCCGGCCTCGGTCTCAGCGGGAAAGCTACGGTCATCGGCCAAGACCAGACACTTCCAGCCGAATTCGCAGCCCTGGCCAACGGCGTCAGCGCCCACGCTCTGGACTACGATGACACGCAGATCTCCACGTTGCCCGACCGGGTCTACGGGCTGCTCACCCACCCCACCACCCCGGTCCTGAGCGCGACAATCCCCGTCGCCGAGGAAGTCGGGGCCAGCGGCAAGGACACGCTGACCGCCTTCTGCACCGGCGTAGAAGTAGCCTGCAAGGTGGCCGAAGCGATCAGGCCGTACCACTACCAGAACGGCTTCCATTCCACCGGCACCATCGGAATTTTCGGCGCGGCGGCCGCGGCGGCCAAGCTGCGCGGGATGGATACGGAAACGATCGCCCAGGCCCTGGGAATAGCCGCCAGCAAGAGCTCCGGTATCCGGGTGGCCTTTGGCACCATGACCAAGCCTTACCATGCCGGGGCAGCCGCGCAGGGCGGAATAGTTGCCGCTGGATTGGCGGGCATCGGATACCGCACGGCTCCCGAAGCCTTGGATGGCCCGTGGGGGTACTTCCAAGTAGCCGGTTCAGGAGTCGACCCCGAAGCCATCCAGGGAAAGCTGGGCAACCCCTACACCTTTGTAGACCCCGGCGTTTCGATCAAACCTTATCCCTGCGGCTCCCTGTCCCACCCTTCCATGGACGCAATGTTGGACCTGGTCCTGGAGCACGACATCAGGGCAGGTGACGTTGCCGAAGTGCGGATCGGCACAACTTCAAACGTCTTGGCGGCGCTGCGGTACCCCACTCCCGCCGACGAGTTGGAGGCCAAGTTCAGTATCCCGTTTTGCATGGGTATCCTCCTGTTGGAAAGAGCGGGAGGGATTGCCCAATTTACCGACGAAGTGGTGTTGCGGCCCGACGTGCAGGAGATGATGGCGCGGGTAAAGCCCTACCTGCATGAGGACCTGGAAGCTCTCGGATTCCAGCGCATCCGTAGCTTGATCGAAGTCCAACTGCGGGACGGGACTGTCTTGTCCACAGAAGCCTCGACCTCTCGGGGCACTCCTGAGCGGCCCATGAGCGTGGAGGAATTGGCGGGAAAGTTCGGTGACTGCGCCCAGGGCTTGCTTGCCGATGACGTCCAGGCCAAGGTGATCGACATGGTCTACCATCTCGACGAGGTGGACAACGTGGGAGACCTCACCGCGCTGTTGAAGGGATAAAGCCCTCTGGCCTCTGTTCGTGGCTGCTCGATTCCTCCCGAAGCTATCGCCCCGAATATTCCTGCTCGGCGCATTGGCATCCCTGCTCGGCGCGGTGTTGGTCCTGTCGGCCATCGCGCTTTTGGGCGAGTATACGAAGCCCATGGGGCAACTGCTTCTCAATGCGCTGGCTCTGGGTGGGGTCTGCCTTGCGACGCTGCCGCCCTCCGCGCTTCTGGGACGCCGAGGGTGGAAAGCCCTAGGGCTGGCCGGACTCTTGGCCGCCTCCACTTGCTTCGCCCTGGTCACAGTGGGGATTTGGACGACGCCCGGCCCAGACGCCTTCTGGAAGGCTGCTGCAATCGCGTCGGTGCTGGCAGCTACGGGCTTCTTGGCAAGCCTTTGCGTCTTGTCGGAGAAAAACCAGACCGCATCCTCCCGGATCGTCCTGTCCCTATCTCTGGGGGCGACTTTTCTGGCGTCTCTGATGTCTGTCCTGGGCATCCTCTACGAGGTCACCGCCGCACCCCACTGGTGGACCATGGTCCTGGTCGTCATGGCCCCTATAATTGGCCTGATAGTTCGATTGGTGGCTAAGGGTATCCGCCATGCCCGGACAAACGTTGGCCGCTGATCGGTAATCACGCCGAGCCGAAGGCTTTCCGATCTTAGACTGAGGGCGTTACCCCTGGCTGTTCAGAAGCGACTCAACATCGGCCCGCAGCGGCATCGAGTCCTGCGCCCCGGAAGTGGTCACCGCCAGCGCTCCGGCGGCGGATGCGACACGCACGCAGTCGCCCAATTCCAGTCCTTCCGCCAATGCTACGGCCAACGCGCCGTTAAAGGCGTCTCCGGCCGCCACCGAATCAACCGCATTGACCCGGAACGGCGCAACGTGCCCGTCCTGTTCCTTGGTAGCGAAATACGCGCCTTGAGAACCCAGCTTCACAATTGCCATTCCCACACCCCGGTCCAAAAGCGCTTCCCCCGCCCTCGCGGCAGACGCAGGGTCAGTCACCGGAAACCCAACCAACGCCTGGGCTTCAGTTTCGTTCGGGGTAATCACGCTGCAACAGGAGTAGAACTCCGCCGGAAGCGGGCGCACTGGTCCGGGGTCTAGTATCACCGTCTTGCCCTGAGCGGACGCCTCCATCGCCACCAACAAGGAAGCGTCCAGAGATACTTCCAATTGAAGGAGTACGGTGGAAGCTACCTGGAGGGCCTGGACGCACCGGTCAGCCTCTTCCCGGCCACACGTGCCGTTGGCCCCCAACACTTGGATAATCTGGTTTTGGGCTGTTTCGTCGATGGTGATGATCGCAAGGCCGGAGGTTGTGTTTTGGGCCACCGCTACTCCATCGACACCTACTCCGCTGGCGTCCAGCGCCTCTATCAACTGACCTCCGAACACATCATCGCCAACCCGGCCAATCATTACGGAATTCGCTCCCATGCGAGCCGCCGCCACAGCCTGGTTCGCTCCCTTCCCACCTGGGTAAGTAAGAAACCGCGTGCCTACCACGGTCTCGCCAGGAAGGGGGAACCGTGGGGTCACACTGACCAGGTCCATGTTGATACCGCCCAGAACCACCACACCGGTCCCGCTGCCAGTTTCCTGTTCTCGCGCCATTGCGCTCCCTCCCCCATCGCATGATCTGTACCCCTGGCTCGTTAAACGCTAGCACCGGGGTCGAGAGGGGTCAACCGCGGGCAGCCATCCGCCAACGCTTCGAGTCGCGGCGCAAATGGCATTCGCCGCTCGCCCCTTATCCTCGTCTCCTGCGCTCCATGCTATAATTCCCGCGCAAACCACACCTTTCCAGCTTTGGAGATGGTTATATGACAGCCGCGTTAGACGATATCAAAGTTGTTGACCTTACCCGCACCCTCGCCGGTCCGTCCTGCACCCAGATGCTGGGCGACATGGGCGCGGATGTGATCAAGATCGAGGAGCCGAACCTGGGAGACGAGACCCGTTCGTGGACACCTTTCTGGAACGACGAAGGCACCCAGTTCCTATCCTTCAACCGGAACAAGCGCAGCCTCAGCGTCAATCTTCGCGAGAAGGAAGGGATTGACATCGTCCTGGACCTCGCCGGCAAGGCCGACATCATGGTCGAGAGTTTCCGCACGGGGGCGCTCGACCGCATGGGCCTGGGCTACGAGGCCGTGCGCAAGGTCAACCCCAGCATCATCTATTGCTCCATATCCGGCTACGGCCGCACCGGTCCCCTGGCCGATAAGCCCGGCTATGACCTGATTATCCAGGCGTACAGCGGCCTTATGAACCTCACCGGCGAGCCGGACGGTGTGCCCCTCCGGGTCGGGTTCTCCCTGGTGGACCTGTTCGCGGGGATGATGGCCTACGGTTCGATCATGACGGCCCTCCACCACCGGGCCAAGACCGGTGAAGGCCAATTCATCGAGGCTTCCCTGTTGGATGGGCAAGTTGCCACGATGAGCTACCACGCTACCGGTTACATGGCCACCGGCGTGGAGCCCCGCCGTCTGGGGTCGGGCCATCCCAGCCTGGTGCCATACCAGAGCTTTCCCTCCTCGGACGGTTTCTTCATCCTCGGTTGCGGCAACCAGGGACTGTGGGAACGGCTTTGCCACGGCATAGGCCATGTGGAACTGCTGGAAGACCCCCGATTCGAGTCCAACACGCACCGGGTCGAAAACCGGGCCGATTGCATCCAAGTCCTCAGTGAAATCTTCAGGACCAAGACCGTTGCCGACTGGGTGGAGATTATCACTGACGCCGGAGTCCCGGTCGGGCCCATCAACACCGTATCCGACGTGATCAACGACGCACAGGTCAACGCCAGAAACATGGTGGTTAACATGCCCCACCCCAACGTCCCCGACCTGCGTGTACCGTTCTCTCCCCTTAAGCTGGCCGAGACCCCCCCGGCGATTCGAATGGCTCCACCTCTACTAGGTCAGCACAACGAAGAGATTCTGACCGAACTTGGCTACGACAAAGACGGCATCTCCAAGGCCCGCGACCACGGTGTCATAGGAAAGGGATAGGTCCAAATAGTGGTTGAAGGAGCGGGGCTGCATCCGCGCAAAACGGTCAGGCTAATCCACACTTCGGATGTCCACCTGGGGGACGGGTCGGGGCATCCTTATGCCCTCAAAGCACTTGCGGCGGTGGTCGATGCGGCCTCGAGCCTGGGAGGCGAAATGCTCCTCCTAGTCGGGGATGTCTTCGACAACGCCCGAGTGTCCGACGAAGTGTTCCAAGACTTCCTGGACGATATCGGAAGGCTGGATATCCCAGCGGTGCTCCTCCCCGGCAACCATGACCTGTACGGGGAAGGCTCCGTCTACCTCCGGGACGTCTTCAAAGGCAAGCCGGACAACCTGAAGATCATCGAGAGACCGGAAGGGCAAGCCATCGGGTTTCCCGGCCTGACCCTCGATGTCTGGGGCCGGGCCATGTTGTCTCATACCCCGGAATTCCGGCCTCTACAGGGTATGCCGGCCCGGACAGACGGGCATTGGTTTGTCGCCCTGGCCCACGGCCACTTTCACTTTGAGGACGACCCGGACCTCCGCTCCTCACCTATTTTCCCGGTGGACGTTGCCAACGCAGGCTGCGATTACCTAGCACTGGGACATTGGGACCGGCATGTGGACGTTTCTCAGGGCGGTGTCACCGCCGTCTACTCAGGCACCGCCCGCGGTCCATCGTCCAGCGGCTACCTCGGAGAGATCACCATCGTGGACCTGGACCCTGACAGCGGCGTCACCTACCGCCAGCTTCAACTATAACCGTGGGCCGCGGCGGCGGGGAGCAATTACGGATTGGACTGGCAGGCGTTCAGCATTAGCGCCCCACAACTGGCCGCCCTCGGTGAAGAGCGGTTCGACCGCTCCGGCCTGGTCCTCTTGGCCACTTTACGGAAAAACGGCTGGCCGCGCATAAGCCCCTTGGAGTTCCTGGTCTTCGAAGGGCAACTCTACCTGGGCATGATGTGGCAGTCCCGCAAGGCGCTGGACCTGCTGAGGGACCCAAGATGCAGCCTCCACAGCACCGTATCAGACCGGCACGGGAGCGAAGGCGAGTTCAAACTGTACGGGCGAGCCGTCGAGGTCGACGACCCGGGTATCCGCGCCCGGTACTCAGAAGCCTTTTACCAAAAGATTGGATTCAAGCTTGAAGACCTCGAATACCACCTTTTTTCGATAGACATCGAAAGCGCGTCATTCGCCATTATTGAAAATGAAGAATGGCGGCGTGATATATGGAGGCAGCAAGATGAAACGACTGGGTAGAGAACACCACATCTACGTCCTAGACCCCGAAGCCGAGCCCGCCATCACCATCGATTCTGGTGAGGAACTGATGGTCGAGACATGGGACGCCTTCGAGGGAGAACGCGACCCGGCGGTGTTGGACGAAAAGCATCTGAAGGGGCCAGCCTCCGGGCCAATCTACGTGAACGGAGCCGAGCCCGGGGATGCCCTCAAGATTGAGTTCCTGAGCATAACGCCCAAGGAGGGCGCGGCGCATATGGTATCGCCTGGGCGAGGTTTCCTTGAGCAAGAATTCACCGAGGCATACCCAACCATAATCAACCTGGAAGACGGGCACGCCTGCCTTCCCAACGGCCTCCGCGTGCCGCTAATGCCTTCGATGGGTCTCGTGGCCACGACTCCGACCTACACCCAGCAGACCGCCAGCGATAGCGGACCCTACGGGGGAGACATAGACCTGAAAGAGTTAGTAGCGGGAAGCACGCTTTACCTGCCAGTGTTCGTTCGCGGCGGAATGCTGGCGTTGGGCGATTGCCATGCAGTGGTAGGCGACGGCGCGGTGGGCGGCACCGGAGCGGAATGCTCTGCCGACACCCATCTGAGGGTAACGGTCGAGAAGGGGATGAACATAGCGGGGCCAAGGGCCATGACCCCCGACTACTTCGTGATTCTCTCCCACGGCGAGGACCTTGGTCCGGCAATGAAGCAGTCCGTCCGGGACATGGTTGAGTTTCTGGTTGCCGAGAAAGGGATGGAGCCCTACGACGCCTACACAATCTTGAGCCTAGCCGGGGACGTCCGGGTTTCCCGCACCTTCCGGCCCATCAGCCCGGTAAAGATGATGCTGTCTCGGGAGCTATTGGAGCAGTTGGACTAGGCGCGGCGGAGACTGCCATTTGGTGCGTACCACATCTGGGGAATCTACGACAATCGGAGTGGAAGTGGGTGGAGGTGTAAACGGGATGAACTTGGTAAGGGTAGATTCAAGCATGATATACGCGGTGGGATACGACCCGGAAATCAAGGAATTAGCAGTGGTGTTCAACAGCGGCCGGGCCTACTGGTATGAAGATGTTCCCGCAGAACTCCATAAGGCTTTGATGGCCTCTGAGTCGAAGGGCCAAATCATGCGCGATTGCATCTTTGACATGTTCCCGCACCACAACATTTACCCTTATCACCGGACCAACTGAATTTGCCAGGCAACGAGGGAAACAGACCGGGCCTACATTACCGAGTAGCCGCCGTCCACGGTTAGGACGGCTCCCGTGACGTAGTCCGACCCCTTGCCAGTGAGAAACACTACCCCGCCTTGCAACTCTTCGGCGTCTCCCCACCGGCCCGTGGGAATGCGCCGGTTAATCAAGTCGTGCCTCTCCGGTTGGTTCTCCGGCACTGCCGCGGTGAGTTCGGTCATGAACCAGACCGGTAGAATGGCGTTGGACTGAATGTTGTCCTTGGCCCAGGCCACCGCCAAGCTCTTGGATAATTGGACCACTCCGCCCTTGCTGGAAGAGTATGCCGCGCCGCTACCGCCTCCCCCAAACAGGGAAAACATCGAACCCACACTGATGATCTTGCCCCCGCCCTGGCCCTTCATGTGCGGATACACGGACCTGGAAGCGAGAAAAGCGGCCCTCAAGTTTACGTCCAGGACGTTGTCCCACTCCTTCACGCTGAGGTCCTGCGGCTCTTTTGGCACGGTCATCCCAGCGTTGTTCACCGGGATATCCACCCGGACGAAGGCCTCAATGGTCCGGGCAACCATCTCCGTGATATCGGCCTCGCTGCCGACGTCAACGGCCCAGCCAAGGGACTTAACTCCCAGAGCCTCGATTTCGGCCTGGGCTTGAGATGTCTTGTCCATGTTGCGGGCTGCCAGCACGACGTCCGCTCCGGCGCCCGCGAGTCCGAGGGCCATACCCAACCCCAGACCGCCGTTCCCACTCGTATTAGCACTCCACAACTGGCCGCCCTCGGTGAAGAGCGGTTCGACCGCTCCGGCCTGGTCCTCTTGGCCACTTTACGGAAAAACGGCTGGCCGCGCATAAGCCCCTTGGAGTTCCTGGTCTTCGAAGGGCAACTCTACCTGGGCATGATGTGGCAGTCCCGCAAGGCGCTGGACCTGCTGAGGGACCCAAGATGCAGCCTCCACAGCACGGTATCAGACCGGCACGGAAGCGAAGGCGAGTTCAAACTGTACGGGCGAGCCGTCGAGGTCGACGACCCGGGTATCCGCGCCCGGTACTCAGAAGCCCTTTACCAAAAGATTGGATTCAAGCTTGAAGACCTCGAATACCACCTTATTTCGATAGACATCGAAAGCGCGTCATTCGCAATTATTGATATTGATAATGAAGAATGGCGGCGTGATATATGGAGGCAGCAAGATGAAACGACTGGGTAGAGAACACCACATCTACGTCTTGGACCCCGAAGCCGAGCCCGCCATCACCATCGATTCTGGTGAGGAACTGATGGTCGAGACATGGGACGCCTTCGAGGGAGAACGCGACCCGGCGGTGTTGGACGAAAAGCACCTTAAGGGGCCAGCCTCCGGGCCAATTTATGTCAATGGCGCCGAGCCCGGGGATGCCCTCAAGATCGAATTCCTGAGCATTACGCCCAAGGAGGGCGCGACGCATATGGTGTCGCCTGGGCGAGGTTTCCTTGAGCAGGAATTCACCGAAGCATACACCATCCTGGGCCTTGCCTGAGACGTCCGGGTTTCCCGCACATTCCGGCCCATCAGCCCGGTAAAGATAATGCCGCCGCGGGAATTGTTAGAGCAGTTGGACTAAGATTCGGGGGCCGGGTATATAGGGTTCCCCTCTGACACGGGGACATCAGTAAACGGGGCCGAGGATACTTCGGTAGGTGTTGAGTCCGCTGCGAGTGACACCGGCTCCGGCAACAAGGGTTCAGACACCACCGGCTCAGGCGAAAGGGTCTCAAACTCCACCGGCTCTGGCGACAAGGGCTCAGAAACCACCGGCTCCGGTGCGAACAACTCTCCCATAGGAACACCCAACGCTTCGGCGATTGCCCGAATGTTCTTGAGGGAAGGATTTCGCACGCCTCTCTCTATGCCGGAGAGGTAAGTCACATGGACGCCCGCACGGTGCGCGACTTCTTCCTGCGTGAGAGAACGCAGCCTTCTGAGATACCGGATGTGTTGTCCGAAGGTTGCTTTGTAAGCGTCCAACTTGACATCGACGTTAAGCTTGTGCAGACTATACGTCCATAGACTAAAAGTCTATAGACTATAAGTCTATGGCTTTTTGACCTACTAAATGGCCGGAGATCTACCACCGGGCAAGAACAAAAATGGGGGAACTCCGCAGGTAGGTAGGGAGTATTCCATGACTGAAAAATCTCGTGTCGCCGCGGGTATCCTCGGCATCTTCCTCGGTTGTCTTGGCATTCACAAGTTCTACCTTGGCATCCCCACGGCTATCGTTCACTTGATCGTCGGAGGAGGGGGGCTTGGCTTGCTGATCGTGGCATCAGTGGTGGCGGCCGGCGCCGCGATGACGATGTCCTACACTGGCGCCATGGTCGCTATGGTGGCCGCATTGGTCTTGGTACTTGGATGGCTAATCGCCGCTGTCAGCGGGATTGTGGGTCTCATCGAAGGGATCTTGTATCTCACCAAGAGCGACGAAGATTTCCATAGCCGCTACGTCATCGCCAAAAGGCGTTGGTTCTGACCCACGCCCGCCCCTGTTGTCGGCCAATCACGCGGCAGCCGGATGGGCTGGGCGCTCAGTACGTAGTCTGTTAATGGAGCATATCTTATGAGTTCGACCTCAGAAAAGTCTCGTGTGGTAGCCGGTGTCCTTGGCCTGTACCTTGGGTGGCTTGGCATCCACAAGTTTTACCTCGGCATTCCGACGGCTCGTTACCACTTGATAGTCGGTGGGGCGGGGTTGGCTGTGTTGATGGTGTCTACGGTGGTATCGGCCATGGTGTCCGTTATGTCCTCAGGGGGGATATTCGCGGGCTTCTTCGTTGTTATAGCCGTATTATTCTCTACAGTTGGATACTTGGCTCTCCTCGTCAGCGGGATCGCGGGACACGTGGAGGGGGTCATGTATCTGGCCAAGAGCGACGAGCAGTTCAGCGAGATATACGCTCAAGGAAAGAAGTCCTGGTTCTAACACCAGGGCCTCCGCACTCCCATCGACTTATGAACTTGGGCTACGGCAGCGAGCAGGCCGCTGCACGAGGTACGAGTTAACCACGAACACCAGAGGTAACTGTTCAGACTCGATGACGCGGATTGGTTGAATCCCGCATCGGTCATCTCTGTGATAAGCCTCTCTAGATGTCCGGCCCCCCAGTCCGTCATTCCCGAGAAGGGAGACCTTTGAATAATCCCCTCTCCCGGAGGGAGAGGGTTAGGGTGAGGGCGTCCTCCGTATCTGGGCACACTCTGGATTCTCGCTTTCGCGGGAGTCGCGGCAGGTTACGCAAAGGTCTCCGAAGGCGGGAATCCAGAAATGCCGATGACATGGACCGTTGCTAGTTGCAAAGGCTTCTGGATTCCGGGTCAAGCCCGGAATGACGGGCTGGGAGTAGGAAGGACACATCAAGTCTGAACAGTTACCACCAGAGTCCAAATCGTTGGACCACCAATAGCGGAAATTCTCTTCAATTCCCCTCTTCCGAAACGGGGAGAGTGAGGCTCTCCTTTTTGCTAAAGTCTAAAGGGTTGAAATCGAGCCTACATTACCGAGTAGCCGCCGTCCACGGTTAAGACTGCACCGGTGACGTAGTCCGACCCCTTGCCAGCGAGAAACACCACCGCGCCTTGCAACTCTTCGGCGTCTCCCCACCGGCCCGTGGGAATGCGCCGGTTAATCAGGTCGTACCTCTCCGGCTGGTTCTCCGGCACGGCCGCCGTGAGTTCGGTCATAAACCAGCCCGGTAGAATTGCGTTGGACTGAATGTTGTCCTTGGCCCAGGCCACCGCCAGGCTCTTGGAAAGCTGGACTACGCCGCCCTTGCTAGCCGAATAGGGAGCGCCGCTGCCACCGCCCCCGAACAGGGAGTACATCGAGCCCACGCTGATAATCTTGCCCCCGCCCTGTGCCTTCATGTGAGGGTAAACGGTCCTGGAGGCAAGAAACGCCGCCCGCAGGTTGACGTCCAGGACATTGTCCCACTCCTCCACGCTGAGGTCCTGCGGCTCTTTTCGCACGGTCATCCCGGCGTTGTTCACCAGGATATCCACCCGGCCAAAGGCCTCAATGGTCCGGGCAACCATCTCCGTGATATCGGCCTCGCTGCTGACGTCAACTGCCAAGCCAAGGGAATTGACTCCCAGGGCCTCGATCTCCGTCTGAGCTTGGGATGTCTTGTCCATGTTTCGGGCGGCCACCACGATGTCCGCTCCGGCGCCCGCGAGTCCGAGAGCCATACCCAACCCCAGACCGCCGTTCCCGCCGGTTACGATGGCCACCTTTCCGCTCAGATCGAATAGCTCGCCTATGCTCATCCATGCCTCCCCGGCTGGAAATTCAAGGTGCTTATCTGACCAGGGGCAGCACTTTGTCGCCAAAGAGCCGCATCGACTTCTCGACCTGGTCCCGGGGGATTTGGCCGACATTGGGGTTCAGCAACAGGTTGCGCACCCCGGTAGTCTTTAACTCCTCAATGCCTTTAACTACTGTCTCCGGCGTTCCGGCGAGAAAGGCATGTTCGACAAGTTCCGCGGCTGGAGTGGGTGCGTTCGGGTCTCTTGGAGGGGCCCCGCCGGGGTTGAACCTAACCCTCGCGTCCAGGAGATGGGCGCGGTAACGGGCCAGGGCAGTGGTGGCTACTTCCACCGCTTCATCGTCCGAGTCCGCCACGTAAAGTCCGCGCTGGCCCCAGGTCTGGTCCATCGCGTTCTCCATCTCCGCTTCCGAGAAACCCGATCTGCGCATTGTATCCTGGTAAACTCTTAGCCTGTCCCGCAGCGTATCCACCGTCTGGATACCGATTAGGACGGGGCGGCCTATCTTGCCCATCTCGACCATCGACGCCTCGGATATGCAGGCCCGCACCAATGGCGGATGTGGCTGCTGGTATGGCCTTGGCCTGACGACGGGAAACCTACTCTCCCAGAACCGGCCTTCATGCACCACGTCTTGGCCGGTCCACGCCTTGATCAGAAGCTCTTCGGCTTCGGGCAGCATCTCCCGGCCCTGCTCCAGGGTCATCCCGAACCCGATGTACTCGTAGTCGTTGTATGCCGAACCCCTGCCAGTGCCAACGATGAGGCGGCCATGACTGAGGTTGTCCAGCAGTGCAGTCTGGGCTGCCAGCCGGACCGGATGGTGGAGGGCCATCTCCACCACGGCAAACCCAATCTTAACCCGCTTGGTCCGGGCCGCCACCGCCGCCCCGAACACCACCGGGTCAGCATAGGCCACAGCCCCGTCGAAATGGTGCTCCGTCAGCCAGACCGCATCCATTCCGATCTCCTCGGCCAACTCCACCTCTCGCAAAGTGTCGTCAATGGCCAAATGATCGGCCTTCGGGTCGCCGCTGATACTAAAGACGAATGAACCGAACCGCACGTATTACTCCAAAGTCAAAGTCCTAACGCAGGCCCCCCTACTTCATCCAGTCCGCCACCCTCTCCGCGATCATGATGGTTGTGGCATTGGTATTGGCGCGAACACAGTCGGGAAGGGTGGAAACGTCGACCACCCGGAGTCCTTCAATCCCTCTGACCCGGCAATATTGGTCCAATACTGCCATCGGGTCCGAGTCCGGCCCCATCTTGCAGGTGCCTGAAATGTGCTGCGTGGTTGTGACATTGAGCCGCATCCATTGGTCAAGGGCTTCGTCCGAGGCCAGATCGTCGGGCGTCGGGCTGATGGCCTCCTCTACGATGTCCTTGTAAGCGTCGTGTTCCAGCAAGCCCAGGCAAATCCGGACGCCCTCGCGCAACCTTTCACGGTCCCGGGCCTCTTCCAGGTAGCGGTAATTGAGCGCCGGCTGGTCGTGGGGATCGGCGGAGGCGAGCTTCAGCTCTCCCGAGCCGTCGGCAAGCTCCAGAATCGCCGTAAACCGGATGCCTTCCCCTTCCAGCGGATCGCCGCCGATTGGAGAGGAGAAAGACGACTGCATGATCTGCATATCGTTACGGTCGCTGGATCCCGTTGCCGTGTAGCGCAGGGCCAATTGACTCCGTGGGGCTTCCGGGTCCAACGGAAAATCGTCCTTAACCCGGATGGGCACGCGGACGTTGGGATGGTCCCGCAAGTTCTGGCCCACGCCGGGCAGATCCAATAGGACCGGGATACCGGTCTCCCGGAGGTGGTCTGCGGGACCAACCCCCGACAGCATCAGCAGTTGGGGTGAGCCTATGCCTCCGGCGCTCAGAATCACCTGTTCCGTGTCGACGACGAACCGCTCGCCACCGCTTTCAACGTCGACGCCGGTAGCTCGGCCATCCTCGATCACCACCTTATGCACGGTCACGTTGCCCCGGACCGTCAGGTTGAGCCGGTTTCGCACGGGGTTGAGATACGTCAGGGACGTGCTCATCCTCACGCCGTTGGGGTTGTTCATGGGAATGGGTCCGATGCCCCAGGATTCGGGATGGTTCATGTCCGGGTCGTGGGGGTAACCCGCATCCCTGGCCGACCGGTAGAAAGCGTTCTGGGCCGGAAGCCACGTCTCCTGCTTATGGCGTCGCACTGGGATCGGCCCGTCGTTCCCGTGGAAATCATCCACGATGTCAGTGTCGGTTTCAGCCTTCCTGAAATACGGCAACGTATTCACGAAGGACCACTCATCGTTACCCCAGGACGCCCAGTTGTCATAGTCCTCCGGGACTCCCCGCAAGAAAACCTGGCCGTTGACCGCGCTGGAGCCGCCTACCACCCGGCCCCTCGGCACAGGCATGGTCTCTCCCTGCTCCGCCGTCGGTATCCCTTTGAAAGACCAGTTGTGCGGCGCGTCCACCGCCGAGGCCATCTGGTTATACCCGAACTTCAGGTCGTCGGGGTAAGTCTCGAAGTCGGGGTAATCCGGCCCCGCTTCCAATAGAAGCACCGAACGGTTGGGGTCCTCCGAAAGACGAGTCGCCAACACGCAGCCCGCGGAACCCGCCCCGATAATTACCACGTCGTATTTCATGGTCTCTCCCGTGTTTCTAGTTTGTGTCGAATCAAAATCGACCGGGTTATACAGGCCGCTTAGGTTATAGGTGTTCGCCGAAGAAAGCCAGCGTTCTTGGCCAGGAGGCATCGGCGGCTGCTTGCTGGTGTCTGGGGCCGGTGTGGTCCATAAACGCATGGTCCGCCCCCGGGTAGGTGTGGAACTCATGGGCTATCCGCAGCCGATTCAACTCCGCGTCGAACTTGGCCATGTCGCCCTGTGAAGGATTCTCGTCGATTTCGCCGAAATGGAAGAGCACGGGGCACCTAATCCCGCCGGTCAGATCGAACGGTGTCTTGTCCGCCGCGCCCCAAGGGACCATGATGTTTCCACCGTAATAGGGTACAGCGGCGTTGAAGTGAGGGTTGGTCGCGGCGGCCAGCCAAGTCACCCGCCCGCCCATACAGAAACCGGTAACGCCAATTCGGTCTCCATCGACGGAAGCATGGCTTCTAAGGAAATCTACGGTGGCGTTAATGTCCGCCACGATGTCAGGGTCGCTCAGGTGCTGGATGGGCCGGGAGCCGTCGGACAGCATATCATCCGTGATGCGGTGGTAAAGCTGCGGGGCGCAAGCGGCGTAACCCGCTTCCGCCAGCCGGTCCGACATGTCCCGGATGAACTGGTCTACTCCCCCGCCGTGCTGGCTGACCACAACGGCTGGGAAGGGTCCGCCGCCATCAGGCAAGCTCAAGTAGGCCCGCATATGGGCTCCGTCTACATGTAAAGTCTCCCAGGACGATGCCATGGATAACCCTCCTTAACATGGCGCGTGGCCGCCTAGCATTCTACCAGATTATAAACGAATTCCATCCCGCTGCGGCTCGTATTCGGTCTCTGGCCCGCCGAGTTGGCGCGTGTTAGGATAGCGCTCAATTCGGGGACTCAATTCTCCCATTCGACTCACGTCTATTTGCAGGAGGAAAACGCGATGGCATCGGAGAAGATCCGCATTGGCGTAATCGGAGCAAACATCTCGAAGGGATGGGCACACAGGTCCCACCTCCCGGCCCTGCTGGCCAGCCCGGAGTTCGAGTTGACCGGCGTATGCACCACACGGCAAGAGAGCGCCGAAGAGTCCGCGGCCAGGTTCGGAGCGCGGTTGGCGTTCCATGACCACCGCGACATGTTGGCCAGCCCGGAAATCGACGCCGTAGCCGTCGTGGTCCGAGTGCCGTCCCACTACCAGCCGACCATAGACGCGCTCAACGCAGGCAAGCACGTCTTCACTGAGTGGCCCCTCGGCGCGACGTTGGCCGAAGCCCAAGAGATGGCCGACTTGGCGCGGGCCAAAGGCGTCCAGACCATGGTGGGCCTACAGGCCCGTGCGGCTCCCGCGGTGATGTACATGAAAGAGCTCGTGGAAAGCGGCTACGTGGGCGAGGTTATGTCATGCAACCTGAGCCTAATCAGGGGCGGCGTACTTTCCCGCACTTCGGACCGCACTTGGCAGCGCGACGACTCCCTCGGCGCGACTACTCTGACCATAGCCTGCGGTCACGCCATTGACGCCCTTCGCTACGTCGTGGGTGATTTCAGCGAGGTCTCGACGGTGGTGTCGACCCAGGCCCCCCAGTGGTATGAGTCGGACACCGACCAGCTGGTGGATGTGACCGCCCCCGACAACATCCTGGTCAGCGGACGCCTGTCCGGCGGAGGTGTCGGAGCGGTGCATGTGGCCAGCGTGCCCTGGGCGGACAGCGGCTACAAGCTGGAGGTCTTCGGGCGTGAAGGAACGTTGGTGGCCGAGTCGGAGGACTCCCCGCAGCTTGGGGACGTTCGGCTCCGAGGTGCGAAGAACGACGACAGCGCCCTCCACGACATCGAGGTCCCCTCACGCCTGGTATGGGTGCTGGAAGGGATGCCCAGAGGCGCCCCTTACAACGTGGGGCAGATGTATTACCAGTTCGGACAGGCCATTCGTTCCGGCGGAGTCTGCGAGCCCAACTTCGATACGGCCGTGGGCTTGCATAAGTTCATCGACGCGATCCGCGCTTCATCCGACCAGGGCAGGCGAGTGGAAGTAAGCGTCTAACCCGGCCAGCCCAACGAAAGGGTTCCTTTGACCCCGCTGCACTCTCCTCAGGGCGACCGGTGAAGGTCGTGGTGTGTTCTCGTCGGGCTGTTGGCCGTCGCTCTATTCCCGCCTGCGGCGGCGGACGCGGGGCCTGGGGCTGCGGGGTGTCTCCGGCGTTTCGGGTCTTGCGGGAGTCTCCTGCTCCGGTGGTGGGGGGTCGGTCGTATCTCCCGCGCGAGGCGGCTCCTCGCCCCGAGTGTGGGCGACTTCGGGCTCCCCGGACGCTGGGGGAGGAGCCGCGGCCTGGCCGAAGTGTTGCAGGACCGGCGCGACCAACTGGTGGTAGGTGCGCCGCTTCCCGGTTAGCTGGAAGGTCAGCCACTGTGTGTACGAGCGCATACCGGTGGTCTTGAGCTCCCACAAAATCGTCCAAACCGTTCCCAACTCTGATGGCTCGAACCAGTCCAGCCGGTCGGCCCAGTTGGTTTCCGGCAGCCGCATGGCCCGCTGGCGGGGCGGGTCGAAGGTGCACCGCCAGCGCAGTTCCTCGTTAGCGTCGTCCTGGAACGTGTAGTCCTGCCCGTCCTGCTCCAATAACCTACCGTACCTGTCTTCCAGCACGCTCCGGCTTGGGCGGCCCGTCACCGGAAACCGGGTTACATATTCGAAGACCTGTTCGGGGGAGGCCGGGACCTGGACCTGGAAGCCGATGTTTGGCATACGAGCCCCCTAGAACACCGCAAGGGGATTTACGGGAGACCCGGTGGCGTTCTTGAACCGAAGGGGCGCCACGACGAACATGAAGTCGTACCGGTTTAGCCGCTCGCAGACCTTGGCCAATTCCTCGCAGTTGGCGGCGTCGATGAGCCACAGACCCATGGCGACAATGCCAACCCGGTGTACCGGCAGCCCCAGGTTTGGGTAGCCAGCGGGGTCCATGTCCTGGGATGCGTCGCCCGCCAGTATAGAGACGCCACGCTCGTGGAGCCATGGGATGGTCTCGGCGTGGAGTCCCGGCCTGCCCGCCTCCGGGGGTCCTAATTCCAACCGGCGCTTGTACCAGCCCAGGCGGAGCATCAAGGCGTCGCCCTCTTCCACGCGGACTCCCTGCGCGGCCTCGGCCGCTTCCAGGTCCTCGGTGAAGACGGGCTCGCCGGGGTCCAGCCATTGCTTGCCCTTGACCTTGGTTATGTCAAGCATGACACCCTTGGTCACGAACCCGTTTTGGGCCCGGTCGATGTGGCCAGCGGTGGCCTTCGTATCGGCTGTGACCAGGGAAGCGTCCTTGCCGTTGTACATCTTGCCGTCCCAGAACTGGTGACAAAGCGCGTCCAGGTGGGTGATGGTCAGTCCGTGGAAGGAGAACCCGAAGAAGTCCGATGCCCCGCCGCCCCCGTTGGCAGGGGCCGACTCGCCGGTGCGCACCATGTAATGCAGCGGAGGAATCGAGGTCACGTCCGCCGCGCCCTCCGGAACGATGAGCCTGGCGCAGGTAACGGTTATGCCTTCCCTCACCAGCCTTCCCGCCTGGGCGACCTTCTCGGGCGTGACCAGGTTGAGGGTCCCCAACTCATCGTCTGGACCCCACCTACCCCAGTTGCTCAATGAATTCATCCAACCCAGAACTTCCTCTTCCGTGGGTATCTTCGTAGTGGTCATACCTGCCTCCTATCTAAGAGTCCCAGCATTCGAGTGTGACCTTTGCCCCGGGTCATAGCCCCTCAAGCGATTCTATCGTGCCGTCCACGTAAAGTATCTGAAGGGTCGTCAACACACTCCGGTCCAGCAACTCGGCCTGGCCCGGGCCACCTTGACTCCGCATCGCGCTCAATAGCTGCCCCACCGAAGCGTCACCGTCGATCATGGATACCAGCCGGTTCACGAGGCCGCTCGACGGTGTCCCCTCCGGCTGGCTAACGGTGGTCAGCACGGTACCCCAGACGAACTCGCCTTCGCCCAGCACCGCCTTGCGTTTAATCTCCACTCCGGCGGATAGCGGGGGACGGCCTGTAACAACCCGTCCTCTCCGGCGCGGGCTCTGGAGATCGCTTCGTCCCATCTGGAGATGCGGATGGCCCGCTCCGACTCCACCTCTTTGACGCTGCTTAAGAAGTCCTGGGGAGCCTCGCCCCGTTCCAGGACAACCCGTTCGTAACCCCGTGGAGGCTGCCCAGCCACGGCCTGGATGAAGGAATGCCTGGGCGAGAATTTCCGGCCTTCGTCCAAAAGCCGGCGCGCTTCCCAAAAGTAGCCTTCCGACGCTAGGTTACTGGAATAAAAGAGCCGGGCCAACTCCCGGAAGTGGGAATATTCCTTGAAGTAAAGCTCCTGGTAGGCGTCACCGGCGGGCTTGGCCAATTCCGGGTCTTTCAGGGCTGTAGTCACGTAGGCTGCGGCCAACACTCCCGACATGAGCGCCAAATGTACGCCTGAAGAGAAGAGAGGATCGACGAAACACGCAGCGTCACCGGCCAGGACGTACCCGTCGCCAACCAGCCGTTCACATACGTACGACCAGTCCTTCACGATGAAGGGCCCCGAGACCAGTTCAGCTTCTTCCATCATCTCGGCCATGTGGGGAGCGGCGCTAAGCTGCGCGTGAAGGAAGTCGCGGAGACCATATTGACCCACTCCCTCCTGTCCGCTCTCGCTGTCCACCACCGCGCCCACGCTCGCCCAACCCGTGTGCAGTGGGATATTCCAGAGCCAACCCCTCGGATGGGCCTCTATGAAAATATTGGTCTCGTCGCGGCCGGGCAACCGTTTCGCCCCGGTGTAATACCCGTAGACCGCAAGGTTCCGGAAGAAGGGGTCCCATTGGCGTAACCCGAGGCTGGAGGCGAGAACGCCCCCCTGACCGCTAGCGTCTACGACGAACCCGGCTTCTATTTCGTGGGATACACCGTCTTGGTCCTGGTATTTGACTCTAGAAGCCCTGCCGGAGTCGAACACGACCTCGGTCACCCGGTGACCCTCGCGCACATCCACGCCGTGACAGCGGCTGTTATCCAGGAGTATCTGGTCGAACTGGGGCCGCCACACTTGATAGGCGTGAGGATACCTGGCGTTGGTCTCCTCAAAGTACCAGCTCCAGGGACTCTCATCCGTGCCCCACACCATAGTGGCGCCGTACTTGGGCAAGAACCCGGCTTCCTCCATCCGTTCCAGGACGCCGAGCTCCTGCAACACCGGGATGCTGGCGGGCAACATGGATTCTCCCACGTGGTCCCTCGGGAACTTCTCCCGTTCCAGCAACAGGACTTGAAACCCCTGGGCGGCGAGCATGGTCGCGGCGGTGGACCCCGCGGGGCCGCCGCCAACTACGACCACTTGCGGGAAGGGCTGCCGTTGGGTCACCGGAACAATCTCATCAAGCGGTAAGTTACGAGGTCAGCCTCACCAGCGCGACGGCGGTACTGACCGCGGCGACGGTCAGTGCGGCCTGGGCGGCCATCATGCCGACCATCCACTTGATCATCCTCACTTCGGACTCTCTGATCTCGGCCCGCACCTCGTCCCTGGTCGGCAACGTGTCCATCCGGGCCATCAGTTGCTGGAAGGCCCCTTCCAGCCAACTGACCCGTTCTTCAAGTGTGACCATGTGGCTCCCAACCCTCTCTAGTCGTCGGCCGGGGCTACCGCGGTTGCTGGAATAACCGGGGCATTGCCCGCGTAGGGCTTGCCGGTGGCAGGGTCCATCTCGAAGGGCCCCGGCAACTCCAACTCCTTGGCCATCTCGTGGACTGCGGGAATCACTTCCTGCCCCATGAGGCGCAGGCTGCGCATGGCGTCGTCGTGGGTCATAGCGCCATCGCCGTCCCAGAAGAAGATGCTTCCGGGGCGGACGGTCTCCAAGACGTGACGGATCTTGGGAATAACGCTGTCCGGAGTGCCGGAGATGATTGTGTAATTCTCCACCTGTTGCTCGTAGGGACGTCCCAGGGCTCCGGCGGGGCCAGCGTTGCCGCCCCGGGCTTGGGTGGCCACTGCCTGGGTGGGCAGGACCCGCCTCCGGGACGTCAGGCCAGGCAGGTTCAGGAGCGCGGGGTTGACCGTGCCCTCGTTACCCGCGAGGAACGGGTTGCTGGGACCTTGCACGTACTTGCGGCCTGCCGCTTCGGCAAGTTCCTCCGTCTCGTCGACGTGGACCTTCCAGAGGTAACCTATGTTCTGCGGACCAGACTGGTAGCCCAGTTCGGCGGCGGTGTCGTGGTAGAGCTGGAAGGCTTGTTTGGTGGGCTCCATCTCAGTCGCGAGCATTATGTAGGGGATCCGCTGCTCAGCCGCCCACATCAACGAGTCGCGGCTCACAACACCCGGAAGCCAGATCGGAGGATGAGGCTTCTGGTAGGGCTTCACCCAGGGGTTCACATGGCGGTATTGGTAGTGCTTGCCCTCCCAGCGGAACGGACCGGGGGTGGTCCAGGCCTTGACTATAAGCTCGTGGGCTTCCTTGAACCGCTCCCAGTTATAGTGGGGCTCAACGTTATGCGCCACGCTCTCGCGCCCGGTGCCGCGCACCCAACCTGAAACCAGCCTGCCGTGGGAGATCATATCGATCATGGAAAGCTGTTCAACCAGCCACAGGGGGTCGTCCCAGATGGGAATGATATTGCCCAGCAAGACTATCTTGGCGCGCTGAGTGATCCGCGCCAGAATGGAGGCTTCGACGTTCATCGCGCCGCCCATGCAGAAGGGGGTGCTATGGTGTTCGTTCAGCATCAGGCCGTCGAAGCCCATTTCTTCGGCGTAGAGTTTCTCGTCCAGGTAGCGATTGTAGAGGGAAGCGCCCAACTCGGCGTCGTAGATTTCGTTGCTTACATTGAGGTCCATGATCGGCTTACCGGTTGCGCCGAAATAGCCCGATTTCGGGTCCTGATAAGGCCTCTCGGTGAAGTATCCAATGAACATTTCGATTCTCCTTCCGGCTCCAGCTACGACCGGCTCCAGCTACGGTAGGAATTCTACCATACGGCGGGATTCCCTAAGACGACAGGAAGCCCTTTACCAGGCGAACGAATTCGTCGCTCTTCTCAATTGCGGGGTAGTGGCCGCAGTTTTCGAAAACGCTGATCCGGGAACCTGCGATGGAGTCCTGGAAGACCTGGCTCGCGCTGACGGGAACTATACTATCGTCCCGCCCCCAGATGATCTGGGTCGGCACCCTCTTTAGCCTGTGGAGAAGGTTGGGCAGGCCGGGGTAGTACATATAAGGACGCCAGCTCAATCGGCAGGCCTCCTCACGGGCCACTTCCCAGGCTTCTATCAACTCCGGGCTGGGCTCTTCGGGACATACTTCCTGGAACTCCGGAGTATTTTCCGGGTCGTGGAAGCCGGTGGTGATGAAGTCTTTGGCAACCACAAGGAACATGTCGTAAATGTCGCCGGCTGGAGGCTTGATTCCCGCCGGGCTAACCAGCACCAGTTTCTTGAACGAATCGGGGCACATCGTGGCCATCTCCGCCGCCAACCATCCGCCCAGGGAAAAGCCCACCAAGTTGATTTGCCCCAGACCCAGGTCGTCGATGGCTTCGAGGTACCAACCCGCCAGGTCACGCATATTCATAATCCATTCCAGACGCTCCGTTTCGCCGAAGCCGGGATGGGACGGAATATAAACGCTATAGTCCTGGGCCAGCGCTTCTTGATAGCCGCGCACACCGTGGTGGCCCATCTCGTCATGGAGGATCAACAGCGGGTCGCCGCTTCCTCCCTTTACCAGTTGGAGCTTCGCACCCGCGACCTCCACGAATTCTTCGGTCCATGTTTGAGCGCCTGTCGCCATGTGCCGTGTCCTCCTTCAGAGCTAGGAATTGGTCCGGGGTCCAGTGCGAATCGTAGTAGACCAACATGGTCTGATATAACGGGAATCGGCCCGCAGACGGTGACCCGCCGACTAGGGCCGCGGCCGCCTGATCGCAGGCGTTCCAACCGCACCATAATAACATGGCCGGGGTACATTGTGGACACGGACCCGTAACTGTTCAGACTTGATGTGTCCTTCCTCCTCCCAGCCCGTCATTCCGGGCTTGATCCGGAATCCAGAAACCTTTACAACCAGCAACAGTCACTATCATTGGCGTTTCTGGATTCCCGCCTTCGGAGACCTTTGAATAATCCCCTCTCACTCCGGGAGAGGGTTAGGGTGAGGGCGTCCCCCGTATCTGGGCACACTATGGATCTTCGCTTTCGCTGGAATCACGGAAGGTTGCGCAAGGGTCTCCCTTCGCGGGAATGGCTGATTGCGGCTGAGGGACATCGTTTGAGAATCATCATGGAGATGACCGATGTGGGATTTAGCCAATCCGCGTCATTGAGTCTGAACAGTTACACGGACCCAAGTAGGTCCGGCCGTTCTCTGGCGGGGGAGCCTCAGATAGCGGCGCATAGTCCTGGCCGGTGAAACGATTCGTTCACCTGGAGGATGAATTACACCGGATTTGCGGGCTTTAGCTTCGAATACGGCATTACTACGATGTCACGATTGCTTGACACCGCAAGGGCGTTATGATAAGTTTCGCACGCCTCAAAATAGGCGCTTTTTCGCGCGAAAGGACGGCCGATGATATCGATTATAGTAGCCCTGGCAGCCGGCGCTTTGGCTCTCGTTTTCGCTTTGGTCACCGCTTTGCGTGTCTTGTCAGCCGACCGGGGAAACGCCCAGATCCAAGCGATAGGCGACGCTATTAAGGACGGGGCCAACACATTCCTTAGAAGAGAATACCTCACCCTCCTCCCCTTCGCCGTGATAGTTACGATCACTCTGGCCGTGCTGGACTATACCCTATTCACCCATAACCTCAACCTGCCCGCCACGGCGATCTCCTACGTGGCCGGCACCATATGCTCCGGGTTGGCCGGAATCATCGGAATGAACGTCGCCGTAAGAGCAAATGTGAGGACTGCCTCGGCCGCTCAGCAGGGCCTTAATCCGGCTTTGCGCGTCGCTTTCTCAAGCGGCACTGTGATGGGAGTCACGGTGGTAGGCATCGGCCTCCTGGGAGTGACGATCCTTTACCTGGTGTTCCAGAATATCAATGCCGTGGCCGGGTTCGGCTTTGGCGCGAGCTCCATCGCCCTCTTCGCCCGGGTTGGCGGAGGAATCTTCACGAAGGCGGCTGACGTCGGCTCCGATCTGGTCGGAAAGGTGGAGGCCGGCATCCCGGAAGATGACCCCCGTAACCCCGGAGTTATTGCCGATAACGTTGGAGACAACGTTGGCGACGTGGCCGGTATGGGCGCGGACCTGTTCGAGTCCTACGTTGGCAGCATCATCTCGGCGGTCGCTCTGTCGGCCAGCGCCGTTGCCCTCGCGGTGGGGACCGGCGGCGGGAACTTTACCGACTCCCAGTCGGTATTCCCCATGCTCCTTGCCGGCGCCGGTATCGTCGCCGCTATCCTGGGGACCTTCGTAGTAAGAAGCGGGGAGCAGGCCGACTTCGAAAAGCTTCTTTGGGCCCTGCGGTACGGCATATTCACCGCTGGTGGACTGCTTATCATCTTCGCCGCCATCTTAACCATCACCGTCACCAACAACTGGTACTGGTTCGGCTGCGTGGTGGCCGGGCTCCTGGCGGGCACGATTATCGGACTGGCGACCGAATACTACACGTCCTACAGCTACCGGCCCACTCAGCGGGTGTCCGAGTCATCTCAAACCGGAGCGGCAACCGTCATCATCAGCGGTATCGCGACCGGTATGATGAGCACTCTTATCCCCGTGGCCTGCGTATCGGTCGCAATTCTGCTGGCCTACTGGTTCGCAGGGTTCTACGGTGTGGCCCTTGCCGGCGTGGGGTTGCTCTCCACCCTTGGAATCACCCTGGCAACAGACGCATACGGCCCAGTGGCCGACAACGCCGGCGGTATCGCCGAGCAGGCCCAACTCGACCCCCAGGTACGGGAGCGCACCGACGCGTTGGACGCCCTTGGCAACACCACAGCCGCGACGGGCAAGGGGTTCGCCATCGGGTCCGCGGCGCTTACGTCTCTCGCACTCCTGGCCGCCTACTCGGTGAGCGCAAAGCTCATTGTCCTGGGCGTAGATGGCCGGTTGACCGCCGACGCCGTGGGAATCAACTTGCTCCAGCCACAGATACTGGTAGGACTAGTCATTGGCGCGATGCTGCCATTCCTTTTCTCAGCCCTGACGATGCAGGCGGTGGGCCGGGCGGCCCAGGGAATCGTCGACGAGGTGCGCCGGCAGTTCCGGGAGATTCCGGGACTCATGGAAGGCACCGCTCAGCCAGATTCCGCCCGATGCGTCGACATCAGCACTAAGAGCGCCCTTCGTGAAATGATACTGCCGGGTGTGATGGCCGTGATCGCGCCTATAGCCACTGGCTTCATCCTGGGAGAGGCGGCGTTGGGGGGCCTTCTAATTGGCGCGGTTTCGGCCGGGTTCATGCTGGCCATCATGATGGCATCCGCTGGCGGATGCTGGGACAACGCCAAGAAGTACGTGGAGCTTGGGAACTTCGGCGGTAAGGGCTCTGATGCTCACAAGGCGGCGGTCGAAGGGGATGTGGTCGGCGACCCATTCAAAGACACTTCCGGCCCATCGCTTAACATCTTGCTAAAGCTGATGGCGATCGTCTCGTTGGTATTCGCGCCCGTGTTCTTGCGGGTCGACTCCCTGATCAACCTGGGTTAGCGGCAGTCGGTCTGGCCGGGGCTCGAAACTCCGGTCAGGCGGCGTTTTCCAGGTCGATCAATCGGACGCTGGCGGTTCTGCCGTCCACTTCCAGGAGGCCGAGGGTGCCCATGCTCCCGCGTGTGTGTCGGCGTCCGGGGTAGGTGGGGCTGCCAGGGTTCACGATCAGCACTCCGTCGCAAACGCAGACCAATTCCTCGTGAGTGTCCCCAAACACCACCACGTCCACCGGGCTGCCGAACTTGCGCCTCATCAATTCGCGAGCGTCACCGTCCGGGAACTCCAACAACGTACCATCGCCGCTGGTGTCCACACGTGGCGTGGGCCACTGGATGTCGTGGATCATGCCAATCTTCAGGTCTTCAGCCTGCACCACCCTGGTCGTATCCGCCAGCCGGTCGCCGGGCTCCCTTGGGTCTTCGTAACCCCGCACCGCCAGCACTGGAGCGACGGACTCCAGGTAGTCCAACACGCCCAGACATTCCAGGTCGCCGCAATGGAGGATAAGGTCCACACCTCGCAGCGCCCCGAAGACCCGGTCCGGCAGGTCGTTGCCTCTCCCCGCGCAATGTGTGTCCGAGATCAGACCGATCCTCATGCGGGTTACTCGGCGTTGGCTGGCGCGAGTACTTCCAAGGTCCGCCTCATGCCCTCCAGGGTGGCCCCGTGGGGAAAAGCGACCACCGGCATGTTCGCACCGGCCCGGCGGAACTTATCCATGCGGTCCAGGCAGGTAGCGGCGTCGCCGATAACCGTGATGTTTTCCAGCAATTCATCGGGGATGGTGGCGGCGGCCTTGGCCCGGTCGCCCGCCGACCATGCTTCGCGCACTGCGTCGGCCTCCGACTGGAACCCGGAGCGGCTGAACAGGTTGTAGTAATACTGGCCCATACCCCCGATGTAGTATGCCATGTGGGAGCGGACCCGTTTCTCAGTCTCCGCCAATTCCTCACCGCTTTCGGTCACGTAACAAATGATCTGGGGCGCCACCGTCATGGAGTAAAACTCCCGCCCCGCCTTAATAACTTCCTCGGCTACGATCCCCGCCATCTCAGGGAGCCTCCGGTGGTCAACCCAGATGGGCAGCCAGCCGTCGGCCAACTCTCCGGTCAGTCTCAGGTTTCTCGGACCCAGGCTCGCCACGTAAATCGGAACGTGCCGCTGAACGGGGCGGACGCCCATCCTGAACCGGCTGAGACTGAAGAAATCGCCCTCGTGGTCTACCGGCATCCCGTAAAGAGCGGTGCGGATGATCTCCATGTACTCCCTAGTACGGGCCAGGGGCCTCTCATAGGGTACGCCGTGCCACTGCTCGATGACGATCCGTCCGCTGGTCCCCAGCCCTAGGGTGGCCCTCCCGTTGGATATACGGTCCAGGGAGGCTACGCTCTGGGCGATAATGCCAGGAGTGCGGCTGAACACGGGGATGATACCGGTGCCCAAGCGGATCTTGCTGGTATGGCAGGCGATCATGGTGAGCACCGTGAAGGCGTCCCTCCCCCAAGCCTCACCGGTAAAGAAGGTGTCGTATCCGAGCCGTTCAGCCTGCTGGGCTATCGAAACCAGGTCCGCATCTGAAATATCGTCCCGGCTGGCCAGGGTCAAAGCGGTCAAAGCGGTCGAAACCATTTCTAATTCCTACTTCCCCACAGGGTGGAGTAATCCGGCGAATCGCCCAGTGTGGCGTCGGTTAGCTCGTCCAGGTTCTCCTGCTCTATGAATTCGTTCTCGCTGGCGACCAGCCGTGATACGACCTCGTCCCACTGTGCGACTATCGACTCGTCCGAGTGGGCCCTTATCAGCTCTCGCAAGCCGCCTACCACTTGCTCCGCGTGACCGGGCAGCGTACTGCCGGCGACGACGATTACCACCACCGTGGGGATGCTCTCTTCGTCGTCCAGGCGAACGCCCAGCCGGTCCAGGATGAAGCTCATCGCAATCTCGCGCACTAATTCGTCCATCCGGAGCGGCAGGTTGATCATGTGCGCGAAGGGCGTGTTATTCTCCTGCCTGAGCACTTCCGAAAATTCGTGCTCAACGCTGTGAAAGAAGTGCTCGGTAAATATATCTTTGGCGCTGAGCAATTGAATCTGTGTCTGCCCGTCACGGAGGTCTATCGCCAAAAATTCCTCCAAGTGCGGGAACACGCAGAGTTGGATGTCGGACACCTCGCCGGTTGGCAAATGAGGATCGAACATGTCATCCATTTCGCGAAACCCTCCTTCCGGAACAGTTATCGGAACAGTTATCGGAACAGTTATCGGAACAGTTGAGTGAGACCCACGCCACACACCACGTCCGCATCCCACTGTGACTACTTTAACCCTCAGCGGGCGCGTTAGCCAGCCCAGACGCATCAGGGTAACCGTTCAGACTCGATGAGGCGGATTGGTTGAATCCCGCATCGGTCATCTCTGTGATAAGCCTCTCAAGATGTCCCTTCCCCCAGTCCGTCATTCCCGCGAAGGGAGACCTTTGAATAATCCCCTCTCACTCCGGGAGAGGGATAGGGTGAGGGCGTCCCCCGTATCTGGGCACACTCTGGATTCTCGCTTTCGCTGGAATCACGGAAGGTTACGCAAAGGTCTCCGAAGGCGGGAATCCAGGAATGCCAATGATAGGGACCGTTGCTGGTTGCAAAGGCTTCTGGATTCCGGGTCAAGCCCGGAATGACGGGCTGGGGTCGGGAAAGATCCATCAAATCTGAACAGTTGCGCATCAGACCCTAGAGAAGCTGGGTCAGGTCTTCTAGCTGGCGGCGCAGCCATTGGCCGATGTCCTCTCGGCAGACCGACGCTGCCAGGAGGGTTGCGCGCCGCCCGCGCTCCTCCGCTGACATAGTGATGGCGCGGTACATGGCGTCCGTCGTGCCGTCGATGTCTGTGGGAGATACGGTGAGAGCGCCGTCGGCCAATTGATGGTGGACGCCGCTGGTCTGAGACAGGACCAACACGCCGTCTCGTTTGTTAACTACCGGACCTTCCTTGGCCACCAGGTTCATCCCTTCCATGATCGTGTTGACCAAAAGGACATCGTACAGCTTCATGCCCGCGATGGCCTGAATATAGTTGTTTTCGAGGAACATGCGGATGGGCTGCCATCCCCCTTCGCCGTGCTTGTCGTTTACCTGGGACACTACCTGGTTGATTTCGTCCATGTACCGCTGGTACTGCCGGATGTGAGTGCGGGAAGGCACCAGAAACGCAAGAAAGCTCACACGGCCCTTCAACTCAGGATGGTTCGTCAATAGCAGGTCATAGGCGCGAAACCCGCGGACGATATTCTTGTTGGGCTCGGCGCGGTCGATTCGCGCTATCGTTGTCTCCGTGCATAGCTCGGCCAACCGGGCTTCGTAGCCGAGAGCCCGGGGAGAATTGGCAATCCTGCGAACGTCCTCAACGTTTATTGAGATCGGATATACCTCGACGGACGTTTCATGGTCTTGCCACGTGATCCGCGACAGGTCCCGGTTGATCCGCGCATCCGGCAGGAACTCCTCCACCGTGTCCATGAAGCTGCGCCGGTCCTGGGGCGACTGAAACCCCAGCAGGTCCGCGTTGCACAGCGACCGGCAAATGCGGTGGGATATGAAGTTGGGGACCATCTGCCAGTACCGCGCCGAAGGCCAGGGAATGTGTACGAAATGATGGATGACCGCCTCTGGAACCTTCTCACGCACGAACTCGGGCAGCAGGTAGAGATGATAGTCGTGCCCGATGACCACGGGAGCACGCCCGCGCCGGTCGGCCTCTTCCACGATAGCATCGGCGAAAGCCCGGTTGACCGGTACGTACCCAGTGTCCCATGCGTCTCGGACCGCCGCGTCCACATTGGGGTTGTAGGGAGGGTTCCACATGTAGTGCTGCAGGAACCAAAGGAGCGGATTGCACAGCACGTTGTAATACTTGTGGTAGACCCTTCTTGGAGTGACCACATACCGGAGGTCTATCTTCTGACCGGGCAGAGAGGACTTTACCAGAGGACCGGACCCATTGGAGGAAACAACCCGGTCTCCTTCACCCATCGCGCTGGAAACCCAGGTGAACTCCGCTGATTGGACGAGGGAGCTGAACGCTGTGACCACGCCGCCGCTGCTCCGGCGTGGTTCGGGCCGCCCATCCGGGGTCATCTGGTGTTCCACTGGGCCGCGGTTGCTCGCCACAATCAAGGAGCGTTTCGACAGCAGGCGTCCGCAAAGCTCCTGGAGCAAACTGGCGCTCCTGTCCGGGGTAACCTCTTGTGTAGTCTCTTGTACCATTCGGGATCGATCACAGGCCGGGGAAGGACCAGATTAAGGTAGAGAAAGAGAGCCTGGCTGCCGACGGACAATCAGTCAGCGCGTGCGCTGCCGGTCAGCTTTGCGATGGCCGGGACCACGTGAGCCAATTGGTCCACCGTTTCGTCAGGTCGCGTCTCCGGATTGGCCGGGTCCTCGTTCTCATAGAACCCCGTTATCCATACGGTCTTCAGACCGCATCGGTTTGCGCCTACCACGTCGTTTTTGACGTGATCTCCCACATGGATACTCTGCTTCGGGGTGGCTCCCATGGCCCGCAAGGTCATGAGGAATATTTCATCCGAAGGCTTGGAAAGCAGGACTTCATCGGAAAACGTGAGGGTGTCGAAGTAGCCAAGCATTCCCTTCTCCTCCAGGAACCGCCGGAACGCCACACCTGGAGTCATCCCTGTATTGGAGATCAGGCCGACGCTCAGACCCATTGCCTTCACGTCGCGCAACACTGCCACAGCGTCCCGGTGGGGCAACGGAGGGTGTACGAAGAAAGAATCGGAATAGATACCTTCGATCTCGTCTACCGCCTCCGGGTCTAGCCTGCTCAAAAGACCGTCTTCAATCTGGTCTATAAAGAACTCAACCTGCTGGCGGAAGCTGAGGTCCCGGTGCTCCTCCCGCACTCTCTGGCACTCCCGGTAGCAGGCGCGGTAACCCAGGCGGATGGTCTCCAGGTCGAAATCCATACCCAGTCGCGCCAAAACGCTCTGTGCCCCCTCCAACCGCACCAGCGTGCGCGCGCGGCCCAATTCCCGGTTGTCCAGGAGAAGCGTCTGCCATAGGTCGAATGTAACCGCTTTCAGTTCGGACAAATCGCTCCACCATCCGGGTAGTACCCTGGACCCTTCATCACAACCTAGCCTCTAAATGACCGGGCTAACTGGCTCGCTCACCATCGCCAACGATGATACTGCCAACCGATTGCCCCGGCAACAACCCGCGATTTAGATGGGCGGACGCCGGCTGTGCCATTCGGTTGCCTGCTCGTAGGCGTGCGCCGCCCGGAGGACCGTCAGCTCGTCGAAAGGGCGGCCCGCTAGTTGAAGGGCCATGGGAAGACCCGCTTCGGAGAAGCCGCACGGCACCGAGATGGCTGGGAACCCGGTGAGGTTGTAGGGGCGAGTGTATTGGGTCAACGCGCCCGTCGTTCCTACCTCTCGTTCCCCGGCCTGGACCCTTTCCGCAAGCAACACTGGGGCGGTCACCGGCTCGGTGGGTCCGGCAAGCAGGTCCACTTGCTCCAGCAATTCACGCGCCTGCCGGTCAAACACCGACCGCGCTTGTTGGGCCCGCAAGTAATCGGCGGCGCTGACGAACAACCCAGCCTCCAGTCTCACCCTGACCGGCGGATACAGCTTCTCCCCGTCACTGGCTAGCAGGTCGCGGTGATACGCGGCGGCTTCGGACATCAAGATCGCGCCGGAAATGGCCTGCGAGTCGTTGAACATGGGGAAAGACACTTCGGTTACGACCGCGCCCAGGGACTCCAAAACGCCGATTGCGTCCCGGACGGAGCGGTCGACCTCCGGGTCCAAGGGAGCTTCAAAATACTCCTTGACGACGCCTATGCGCAGGCCTCTTACGTCGCCGGTAAGCGCGGTAGTGTAGTCGGGAATGTCAACCCTGGCCGAGGCCACGTCCTTCGGGTCGTACCCCGCGATGGCGTTCATGGACAGGGCCGCGTCTTCCACCGTCCGGACCATGGGGCCGGGGTGGTCCAAGGACCAGGAAAGCGGGGTCAACCCATAGCGGCTCACCAGACCATACGTGGGTTTAAGCCCGACGATCCCGCAAAGAGCCGCTGGAATGCGGATTGAGCCTCCGGTATCGCTCCCCGTGGTGATCGTGCATTGCCCCGCCGCCGTCGCTGACCCGGAACCGCCGCTGGAACCGCCGGTGATAAGGTCCAGGTCCCACGGGTTGTGCATGTGCCCGTAATCAGGGTTTTCGCCGGTGGGACCGTAGGCAAACTGGTGCATGTTCAGCTTGCCCAGCAGGATGGCCCCAGCCTGGTGGAACCGGGCCGCAACCGTGCAGTCACGTTCCGGGATGAAGTTATCGAAGATGCGCGATCCGGAGGTCGTGCGAACGCCTCCGGTGTTGAACAGGTCTTTCAAGGCCACCGGAATCCCGTGGAGCGGTCCCTTGTAATTCCCGGACTGTATCTCCTGCTCCGCCCTGCGCGCCGCTGCCCTCGCTTCCTCGGGAAGCAAGGTGATGAACGAGTTCAACATCGGCTCCGTGGCCTCAATGCGGGCCAGGTGAGCGTCGATTATGTCAACCGGGGAGACTTCCTTGCTTTGGACCAGCCGGGATAGAGTCCCAGCGCTGGCGTAGCAGAGCTCGATTCCTTCCATATTCGTTGCGCCTTCTCGCTCACTGACAGCTATTGCGCCGCCAACTGCCGGGAATTAAGTTGCCTGGTCTGGCGAAGGTCGAAACGCCATATCGGGTTCAACCTCTGACACATTGATGGCATCCAAAGAACGCAACCCGGCCAGAGCGTTTTCCGCATAGGGGTAAAGCTCATCCATGTGTGCGCTGCTAACGTCCAGCCCAGCTTGCGCCGCCAGGTACAGAAAGGCTTCACGGGTGAGGGAGGGTTCCTGGGCCATAAATGACCGTTCCTCGTTGTGGGTAGTTGCGCCTGAGTGTTTGGTATTATCCTCTCTGGAAAGCTGCGGCGCAAACCAATCGTCCCGGGCGTGACTGTTCAGACTCGATGAGGCGGATTGGCTGAATCTCACATCGGTCATCTCTGTGACAATCCTCTTATCATGTCCCGCCCCCGCAATCCGTCATTCCCGCGCAGGGAGACATTTGAATAATCCCCTCTCACTCCGGGAGAGGTTTAGGGTGAGGGCGTCCTCCGTATCTGGGCACACTCTGGATTCTCGCTTTCGCGGGAGTCGCGGAAGGTTACGCAAAGGTCTCCGCAGGCGGGAATCCAGAAATGCCCATGATAGTGACCGTTGCTGGTTGCAAAGGTTTCTGGATTCCGGGTCAAGCCCGGAATGACGAGCTTGGAGTAGGAAGGTCACATCAAGTCTGAACAGTCACTCCCGGGCGGCCCCGCCCAAGCCTTGACTAAGGAAGAAAATGAAAGTGGGAACGGCCACGAGTGCCGGACTGTCCTTGGGAGGATAGATCATCGGAGACTGGCGGCAAATTTGCGGCAAATGCGGACAACCGGCGGAGGGCCCGCACCGCTTCTGCCAGCGGTGCGGGCTGGAGCTGGCAGGCAATCTGACTGGGCAGGCTAACGGGGCTGATTCGGCGCAGACCATATATGTTCCATGGCGTGAGGGCAGGGTCACGCTGGGCGCTGCCCTCATTCTTGCCTGCTTCGTCTTCGTGTTTTTGGTCTCAGAGGGGCTCGCCTTGTTAGCCGGGAGCCACTCCGCCGCAGTGGGCGCCTGGGAACGCAGTCATCTGATGGGATTCGCCATACTGGCGATTGTTTGGCTGCTGGGAATGAGACCCTTCAACGCCCCTCTTTCCGTCTTGGGACTGAGAGCGCCCACGGTATCCGTAGTCCGTTGCGCCGCGATGACAGTCGGCGCCTTAGCCGCTAGTTTGGGGGTGAACGTCGCCTACGTGGCGTTGGTCCAGTCATCGGGATTGGACCTTCTCCAACCTCCAGAAATCCCCTCCGATGTCCTCTTCCCCGGAGCGGGGATCATCTTGACATTTCAGGCCCTGGCCATCTGGACGCCGTTCACCGAGGAAGTATTCTTCCGTGGGTTCTTCTATCCGGGCCTAGTGCGCCGGCTGGGCGCGGGTTGGGCCCTAATCGCCAGCGCGGTCGTGTTCAGCCTGTTCCACGTAGATCCCCGCGTGATGGGACCGATATTCGTCACCGGGCTGCTGCTGGCCTGGCTCTACCAACTGACCGGCTCCCTATGGCCCAGCGTAGCCGCCCACGCAGGGCAAAATGCCCTGGCCATAGCCACCAGCTCATACGGGGGCTGGACAATGCCAGCCATGTGAGATAACCTTACCGGGCCGCCGTACTCGCTTGCCTAAATTTCATTGGCGGTTGGAATATCGGGGCATACCGGATGAACAGGGACCGGATACGCGAGACATTCGACGCCATCGCCCAACAGGGCAGGCCAGGGCTCATCGTATTCGTAACCGCGGGACACCCCGACCGTGAAGCCACCCTGGAATTGGTCCCGGCGCTGGTCGAAGCAGGAGCGGACGCCGTGGAGATTGGGATACCCTTCAGCGATCCGCTGGCTGAGGGTCCTGTCATCCAAGAATCGAGTTTCCAAGCCGTGCGGCAACAGGTCACCCTCCAGGAATGCCTGGGCATGGTGGAACAACTCCGTGACCGTGTGCCGGACACTCCCCTGATCCTGATGGGCTACTACAACCCCATCTACAGTTACGGCCTGGACAGGTTCGCCAGGGAAGCGGAAAGCGCCGGAGTCGACGCTTTGATTCCGGTGGACGTCCCCCACGCTGAGGTCGGTCCGTTGGCCAAAGAATGCTCCGGCCACTCAATCCACGTCATCTACCTGCTGGCCCCAACCAGCACCGACGAAAGCATTGAGGCCGTTTGTTCCGACGCCAGCGGGTTCATCTACTTGATTAGCCTCACGGGGGTGACTGGAACCAGAGAACAGGTCTCCGACAGAGGTTTTGACCTGCTGGAACGGGTGCGCGCCCACACCGGCCTTCCGCTGGCCGTGGGGTTTGGAATCTCCAACCGGGAGCATGTCGAGCGGGTCTGCGAGAAAGCCGAAGCCGCCATCGTGGGTAGCGCGCTGGTGCGGGTGATGCTAGAATCGCCAAGAGATGAACTGATAGCTAGGGCCAGCAAGCTGGTTTCGGAACTTGCCGGGAAACCCATGGCCGCCGTTGGAGAATCTACCTAATGTTAATGTGCCGCGGCATTCGAGGAGCGACGATTGCCGATGAAAACACGACGGAATCCATTCATAGAGCAACCAGGGAGTTGCTCGAGCAATTGATTGAGTCCAACCAGATCACCGAGCGGGACGTCGCCGCTGTCTACTTCACGACCACCCCGGACCTCAACGCCGGGTTTCCCGCCGCCGCCGCGCGCCAGGCAGGTTGGACCAACACCGCGCTCATGGGGGCCACCGAAGTGGCGGTGCCGGGCAGCTTGCTCCGCTGTGTCCGCGTGATGATCCTGGTCAATACCGATAAAGAACCCGAGGCCCTCGTAAACCTTTACCTTAAGGGTACCGACGTCTTGCGCCTCCAGGGAGTAGAATCAACCTGATGGAATTGCGGAATTTCCTGTTTAACCGCTTCCCCTATTACGGCCTTCGGGCCGATGGAATTGTGTAATATAAGAGACCCGTAGGTATTTAACTTGATTTGTGCGGTGGGTAGGGAAATTCTACCTAGTTAAGGTGAAAAAGACATGATCGTCGTAATGGGAAAAGACAGTTCGCCAGAGCATCTGGCGCAAGTTGAACGGCGCATTGAAAGCCACCCCGGCCTGAAACCGCAGGTATTCCACGGAGTGGAACGAATAGTAGTCGGCGTTCTTGGCACCATAACCCCGGACCTCAAAGATGAGTTGGAGCTCTTGCCGGGGGTCTTGGAGGTTGTCCTCATCTCCAAGCCCTACAAGTTGGCAAGCCGTGAATTCCACCCAGACAGTTCCACGGTCACCGTGGGCGATGTCGTCATTGGCGGCCCGGAGCCGGTGATCATGGCCGGTCCTTGCTCCGTGGAGGATGAGGAACAAATGGTGAGCACGGCCCGGGCCGTGAAAGCCGCCGGAGCCAAGATTCTAAGGGGCGGCGCTTTCAAGCCCCGGACCTCTCCTTATAGCTTCCGCGGAATGGGAATCGAGGGGCTGGAACTCTTGGACATGGCCAAGCAGGAGACCGGCCTTCCAATTATCACCGAGGTGATGTCTCCCCGGGACGTGGACATCGTCGCCCAATACGCGGACATCCTCCAGATTGGCGCCCGCAACATGCAGAACTACAACCTGCTGGACGAGGTGGGCGAAACTAAGAAACCGGTAATGGTCAAGCGTGGCTTGGCCGCCTCCTACGAAGAGTGGCTTCTGGCCGCCGAGTACGTCATGGCCGGAGGCAACGAGCAAGTGATGCTCTGCGAACGGGGAATCCGGGGCTTCGAGCAGTACACCCGGTTCACGTTGGATGTCGCGGCGATTCCAGTGATAAAGCGTCTGAGCCACCTGCCAATCGTCGCCGACCCCAGTCACAGCACTGGCCGCTGGTACCTGGTGACCCCGGTAGCCCTGGCCGCCATCGCCGCCGGGGCCCACGGCCTGCTGATCGAGGTACATCCCAACCCGGATACCGCCAAATGCGACGGTCCCCAATCATTGACCTTCGAGAACTTCAACAGCCTGATGGACCAGACTCGCGGCGTAGCAGCGGCGCGACCGGTCGCGGCCAACGTCTCCTAGAGGCGAAGCTCGGCCCGGACTTCGCAATCCGGGAACAACGGACTCGAGGGGCGAGATAGCAATCTCGCCCTTTTGTTTGGCCCTCGCCCTTTTGTTTGGCCAATGAAGTCCGCCTATCCGGACGTGACCTCAAGGAGTGCGAATGATACCTAGGTTCATTAATTTCCGTTTATATATAGTTTACCCCATTTTACCCTCTAGTTATTACGATTTATATAACGAGAGGTAACTTCTCTGACGATACCATCGCAATTCAGAAATTCACGATTGATTTTGGAATATTCGGTTGATAAAATGCTGATAATCTCAATTCCAAATACTATAATACCTAACCCGGCAGACCCGCAGACGTAGCTGGAGGGTCAGAATGTTACCACGAGTCAGTCTAGCGCCCGCAAACCGGCAGGACGCCGACAGGATCGCCCAGTGGTTGAACGACGCTGAAGTTAACGCCGTCTGGTACGGCGTCGACGACGACGGCGTTCCGGTCCACATCGGCTACTCCCCCCATCAATTGGTCAACGCCTCTGATGAAGAGGTCCAGGAGTTGTTCGCACACGAGGACCGCAAGATCTATTCCATCTATACCCAGGATGGCGAGCACATTGGTGAGGCCCAACTGGTGATCGAGTGGCCCCTGCAGGAAGCTCAGGCGTTCATACTGGTGGGGCGCAAGGACCTGTGGCACCACCAATACGGGACAATGGCCATGGTCGGGCTGCTCGACGAGGCCTACAACAACCTTGGTCTGCACCGGGTCTGGGTGGACGTGCCCGAGTACTCGGAACACGCCATCCAGCTTTGCCAACACATTGGATTTGTCCTGGAGGGACATCTCCGGGAAACTCACCTCAAGGACGGACAATGGTACGATTCCCGGGCCATGGGACTCCTGGCGGATGAGTACGCCCGCCGCCGGACCAGGCTGATGGGAAACGCCGCAGTTTAAGCCCCAGTTTCTCATCCGGCCCACCGGGCCACCAACTCTATGGCAACGCCACCCATGCTTCTCGCGCGAGGAGGTCGCTATGCCGGTCATCACCGTCAACGGCGCAATAGGTAGCGGCGCTGTTCCTGTAGGACAGATGGTAGCCGAACAGCTTCGCCTCAATTTCGTAGACCGCTTGGTCTTCACTCAAGCCGCCCGGTTGGTCGGCTCCCCCGTCGGCGCTCTGATCGACAAGGAACAACGGGTCGTCCGGTTCCGTGACCGGTTGGGCAGCTTCATACAGACCATGCTGGAGAGGTCGGCGGTCTCGGGTGTTAGCGGAGAACCCTATTTCGGCCGGGGGATCGAGACCCTGCCCCCGGAAACCTACGCGGAATTGGCTGGGGAGACCACGGCAACCGCCAACAAGGTTGACGACCAGGCTTTCATGGACGCCACCACCACCGTGGTGAAGGACCTGTACAACAAGGGCGATGTGGTCATCATAGGCCGCGGGGCCAACGTGATCCTAGGCGACTCCCCAGGCGTCATTCACATAGGACTGCTCGCGCCCCTCGATAGCCGGGTGGAAGTGATGATGCGCCGGGAACACTTCGACCGCGACGAGTCTCGCAGCTACGTGGAAGAATTGGACCAGGCGAGGATTGCGTTCTTCCGCAAGTACTTCAACTCCCACCCCGATGAGCCGAGCCTTTACCACCTAACTCTCAACATGGCAAGAATCGGTTACGACACGGCCACTGAGATCATCAAGCACGCCGCGACGGACCTGAGTTCCTAGTCCGCTGAGGCATTCCAGTCCCTTACCGGGGCTATCGCACCTAGACTGCGATAGCCCCGTCACCTTTCCGCCACCCTTCGTCTTTCCTGTGAAAGCGGGAATCCATCGCCCAGACCCGCCAATTACGGCTACCGTCCTGGAAGTCCCCAAAATCTGAACTCCAGCCTCTGCCGGAGTGACGGCGGGACCGCCCAATATGCAATTGCGCTGGGTCGCCTACCCTAATCCTTGACCGCCGGAAGCAGGCCCAGAATCTCCCTGGCTTGCTCGGGCGTCGCTGGCTCTCGGCCCAGGGCGCGAGCCATATTGACCGCCCATTCGATGTATTTCGCGTTGGACGTCGGGCACGGGTCGTTGGGTAAGAAGGGGCTGTCTTCCATCCCCACCCGCAGGTGCGCGCCCGTGGCTATCGCTATGGCCCCTATGACAAACGTCTGGTCTCCATTGCTATGGGCGAGCCACGTTGCGCCGGGGTAGAACTCGCGGATATTGTCGGTGATCTGCGTGAAATTGCGCGGCGAACCCACCATAGACTGGCGGCCATCCCCCCAGTGCGCGCCCGGTTCTATCAAAAAATACCTGGAGCTTTTGATATTACCTTCCCGCATCAGGGTTATGGCATTGTTCAGCATCCCGGTGTCATGGACGGCGGGTTCTGGAAACGTGCCCCGCTGGTAACAGGCGTCCAGGGTGGCGCAAATATCCTCGTAGCTGTTGGGGGACATGGTGGTCTGGCGTTTTCCTGTCTCCGCGTCCTGCGGCCAGCGCACGCCGTGGCCAAGGTTCAGAGACACCATCTCCACTGGATTCGGAGTCCCCAACAGGTAGCCGGTGACCTCGTCCACCGGCACGCCGGCCCGCCGGGCGGTGGTGTAATTCAAGACCAGGTCGCATTGGGCGCGGATCATCGCGCTGGCCTCCGCGTACCAGGAGGGATCGTAGCTCGCGCTGCCATCGGGGTTTCTGGCGTGGATATGAACGATGCAGGCTCCGGCGTCGTAGCATCTGATGGCTTCCTGGGCCACTTCCTCAGGGGTCCAGGGCACATGAGGGTTATCTTCCCGGCCCCGTCCGCCGTTCAGGCAGCCCTTGATGATAATCGTGTTCATTTCGCTCCTTATTACTCATGATTCGCATGTCCGCGGCGGAGGTCCGTCCTGGTCTCGGAGCGCCGGGAATGCCTGCATTTTATGATACTATAATGCCTGACGCCATCGAGACGGCTGACAAAGCCGGGGGCTGACCCGGAATGGCAAGGCCGCAGTCAAAACGGCGGGTAGGTAGCAATGGCAGACGTGTGGATTCCGACCCGAATGCAGACCCTCACCGGCGGCCACCAGATTGTTCAGGTCGAAGGCGCAACTGTCCGCCAGTTAATCAACAACCTGGAGCTTCAGTTCCCCGGAACTCGAGACGTTTTGTACGACCGCGAGGAAGACTCGCTCCTACCCGGCGTCGCCGTCATCGTCGATGGCGAGACCAGCCAATTGGGCCTGCTGGAACGCCTAAACGAAAATAGCGAAGTCCACTTTTTGCCTGCCATCGGGGGAGGTTAGCTGGACTTCTCCTGCCCCTGCTCACGGAGCAAGACGCCCCATCCACTCCCACCGCGCTGGTGTTGAGATGGAATATCTCCTGATTCCAGGTGAAGGGCCGCCTCTCCGGGTCCATTCCCGGTGCGAGGACGAGCTACTGGCAAAGGCCGAACTGTTGCTTTTTGCCGAAGACGCCTCCGTGTCGTACCCTGGTCGTCCGGTGGTCGGTTCCTACGACGTGGAACCCAGGCTTACCATTGCCAACCTAAAGCGGGCCTACCGCTACGACCACGCCGGATACCGCCGCCTCCTGGAGTTCCGCCAACGAGTCCTGAAGCAGGGATGGACATACCCAAGATGGGAGCCCTGAACGCGGGCTAGACCGCTACCGGGGACAACTTGACCGTCCGGCCTTTTCTGGCGGACTCGATCATAGCCAACGTGATCTCGACCACACGCAGCCCGTCGACTCCCGTGGCCGCGGGTTCCCGGTCCTCCTCGATGGCCCGGTGGAAGTCCTCCACCTCGGCTATGAAGTTGCCCAGGTAATGGTAGGAACAGACTTCCGTGCGGTGGACGTCTTCGCTGATCAATTCCACCCGGCCCTGCCTGGCCTCCCACAAGGTTGCCTGCCCGGTGATTCGCCCCATGCTGCCGTAGATAGCGAGATCGTTCCGGGAGTCCGGCAGGAGACGGCTGCAGGTGATGGTGGCGATCACTCCGTCTTCGAACCGCAGGGACACGGTCGCTAGCTGTTCTAGGGGTTGGTCATTGGTCTGCCCGTCGGTCATGGCGTTTACTTCGGTCACCTCGCTCCCGATGAGAAAGCGCATCAGGTCCACCGCGTGAACGCCTGTTCCCATCATCGTGGAAGCCCCGCCTATCATGTCGGGTTGGTCCCACCATAGCCGTTGTCCGCTCCGGGGGGGAGGACCCTCCTGCCCCCGCACGCCGAACGCCCACTGCCCTTGTGCCAACACCAACCGGCCCAGGATGCCCTGTTCGATGGCCTGCCGGGCCATGAGGTGACCTGGATGTGTCCGCAGGTGGTAGCCGACCCCCAGCTTGACTCCTCGCTCGCGGCAGACTTTGACCATCGAGGCGGCGTCCTCAACCGTCGTTGCCATAGGCTTTTCGCACAGAACGTGCTTTCCGGCCCGGGCGGATCGCAGCGTGTGTACCGCGTGGACCGAGTTGGGCGAACAGACGAACACCGCGTCGACCCTGGAGTCGCTGAGCATGGCGTCCAGGTCATCGTATGCCGCGTTGGCCCCGTGTTTCTCGGCAAAGGCTTCGGCCCGCCCCCCGGTCTCTGCTATAGACGGCGGCTAATTGCGCGTCGTGTGCCTCCGCGATGGCCGGAACGACCTTGAGGTCCGGGTGGAAGCCAGTGCTAACGATACCCCAACCAAGCGCCACGATTCACCTCCATGCCGGCCTTCGCAGGGTCATTCGATTGTTCGTCTGAACTGTGATTTCTCCGATTCCGGGATTTATATAATTGGAAATCATGCGAATCCCATAATCCTGTGAATCCCGGTTCGGACAAATGGGCCGATAATCGAATGACCATGCCGGCCTTCGGCTGTCAACGTAAAATAGGCAACCCCGCCGCCCCTGTCAATCTCGCCCATCCACACATAACCCGAAATACCCGAGCGAACCTACCGTCAGGGTCTTTCGATTGTCACGGTCTATAACCACTCAATCAGCCAACCCCGCTCATCCTGAGCGAAGCGGAGCGGAGTCGAAGAACATGCTTCACTGAGGACGCCCCTTCGACTACCCTCAGGCCGAGCGGATAGGGCTAATACTCAAGGGCCCTGCCAACCTGGAGCGTAACTGTTCAGACTTCATGTGTCCTTCCTACTCCCAGCCCGTCATTCCGGGCTTGACCCGGAATCCAGAAACCTTTACAACCAGCAACAGTCACTATCATTGGCATTTCTGGAGTCCCGCCTTCGGAGACCTTTGAATAATCCCCTCTCACTCCGGGAGAGGGTTAGGGTGAGGGCGTCCCCCGTATCTGGGCACACTATGGATCTTCGCTTTCGCTGGAATCACGGAAGGTTGCGCAAAGGTCCCGCCTTCGCGGGAATGACTGATTGCGGCTGAGGGACATCGTTTGAGAATCATCATGGAGATGACCGATGTGGGATTTAGCCAATCCGCGTCATCGAGTCTGAACAGTTACCCTGGGACCGGATCGTTGACCGTGTATACGTGCTGAAGTACCATGAGTATTAGGGTATCCGAGCTGGAGAGCCCCCTTTTCACTTCCCACGGATGTTAAATTAGACCCATATCCAATCAGAGGTGGTCAATATGGCAGCCTACCTTTTCGCCGAGATCAACGTTACTGACACGGCGGCCTTTGACGCATACCGTCAGAAGGTTGGCCCGCTGGTCGAAAAATTCGGTGGCAAATACCTGGTGCGCGGCGGCGGCTATGAAAAGGTGGAGGGGGACTGGTCCCCCCAACGCCTGGTCGTCATCGAGTTTGAGGACTTGGAGCGGGCGAAGGCATTCTACTTTTCCGAAGAATACAAGCCCGTCATGGCAATCCGGAAAAGTGCGTCCACCGGCAACGTGTTGCTCGTCGAGGGCTCCTAGGGCTTCCAACACATGTCCAGCGTAAAAGACCGGCAAAACCAGGTTACCCTCCCCATACAGGGGATGACCTGCGCGGCTTGCGTCTCCCACGTGGAGAAGGCAATCGGCGCAGTTGAGGGCGTGGCCGGTGTGTCGGTGAATCTGGCCGTGGAGACGGCCGCTGTGGAATTATCCACCGCGACAGTTCCGGTTGAAGACCTGCGCCGGGCCGTGTCCAATGCCGGATATAGCATTCCCCCGTCGAAGGCCACCCTCACCATAGGCGGTATGACCTGCGCGGCTTGCGTCTCCCACGTGGAAGGCGCATTGCGGGGAGTGACCGGGGTCCTTGAAGCCCGCGTCAACCTGGCCACGGAAAAGGCCACCGTGGAGTATCTACCCGGCGTTGCCGGGACGGTTACTTTCCGCGAGGCCGTTTCCGCCGCCGGATATCAGTTGGTGGCCAGCGGCGAAGGTCCCGAAGACACCAATAGCGAGCTGGAGCGGCTTTCCCGCACGGGGGAGACACGGGCGTTCCGCCGCCGGTTCATCGTGTCCGCTGTCGGCGCTGTGCTGCTTTTCCTGGGCAGTTTCCACGCCTTCCCTTGGACTCATGCCCTATCGTCGTTGGCCTACTTCCCGTTCCTTCTTTGGGCACTGGCGACACCAGTGCAGTTGTGGGCAGGCTGGAGCTTCTACCGGTCAGGGTTGGGCGCCCTCCGCCACAGGACCAGCAACATGCACACGCTGATCGCCCTGGGGACCACCACTGCCTATGGATACAGTGTTGCCATAGTCCTGATGGGCTGGTTGGCGCCTGAATTCCTTGCGTCCCAAGGCATCTCATCTATGTTGTATTTCGATACGGCCGCAATGATCATCGCCTTGATACTCCTGGGCGCCTACCTGGAGTCCCGCGCCAGAGGGCAGACCTCCGACGCGATCCGAAGGCTTATCGAGCTGAGACCCAGCACGGCCCGAGTTGTCGCCGAGGACGGGGAGAGGGAAGTGCCGGTAGGCGCGGTTGCGGTGGGCGACCTTATTGTCGTTAGGCCCGGAGAGAAAATCCCGGTCGACGGCGAAGTGGCTCAGGGACATTCAACGGTGGACGAGTCGATGCTCACCGGGGAGAGCATGCCGGTCGACAAGTCCCCAGACTCGCCCATCTTCGCCGCGACGGTCAATAAGACCGGATCATTCACTTTCCGGGCGACCCGCGTGGGACAGGAGATGATGCTGTCCCAGATTATTCGCCAGGTTGAGGACGCCCAGGGATCTAAGGCCCCGATCCAGCGGTTGGCCGACCGCGTGGCGGCATATTTCGTCCCCTCGGTCATAGTGGCCGCACTCACCGCGTTCGCGTTCTGGATCGTCTTCGGACCGGACCCGTCGCTGACTCCGGCGGTCATGGTGTTCGTGGCGGTGTTGATTATTGCCTGCCCTTGCGCCCTGGGACTGGCAACTCCGACGGCGATCATCGTCGGTACGGGAAAGGGGGCCGAGCAAGGCATTCTGGTACGCAGCGCCCAGGCCCTGGAGGTTGCCCACCGTGTCGATACCGTCGTGCTGGACAAGACGGGCACCCTCACCACCGGTCAACCAGCGGTCGCGGGCATATATCCATTGGGGGTTTCCGAGGACGATTTGCTTAAACTCGCCGCGTCGGCGGAGCAGGGCTCGGAACACCCGCTAGGCCAGGCGGTTGTGCGAGAAGCCCAGGCGCGGGGGATCAAACTCACGACAGTCGACAATTTCGAGGCTGAACCAGGCAAAGGAGTCTACGCGGAAACTGACGGCGGTCCGGTCCGCATCGGCAACGAGGCTTGGCTACAGGCCTCCGGCGTGCGGCTCTTCGACATGCCAGACTTGGCCGGGGAGTTGGCGGAGCAGGGTCAGACACCTGTATTCGTGGCGGCGGACAAGGACCTGTTGGGCGTCATAGCGGTGTCGGACCAACTAAAGCCCGAAGCCGCCGATACCGTGGGCCACCTGCGAGCCCTGGGCCTGGAAGTCGTGATGTTGACGGGTGACAACGCCCGTTCGGCGGGCGCAATCGCGTCCCGCCTGGGTGTGGACCGGGTGGAATCGGACCTGCTTCCCCAGGACAAGGTTGAAGTGGTGCGGCGGCTCCAGTCACAAGGCAAGACCGTTGCCATGGTTGGAGACGGCATAAACGACGCCCCGGCACTGGTGCAGGCGGACGTTGGTCTTGCCATGGGCAGCGGAACGGATGTGGCCATGGAGTCGGCGGACATCACGTTGATGCGGTCCGATCTTTCAACAGTAATCGGGGCATTCAACCTGAGCCGGGCCACCATCCGGGCAATAAAACAGAACCTGTTCTGGGCTTTCTTTTACAACGTGATGTTGATTCCCATCGCGGCTGGGGCGCTATACCCGCTGTTCTCCGCCCTGGGAGGGGTCCCGGCTGCCTTGCAGTTCTTCTTCGGCGCGCAAGGTTTCCTCAATCCGGTGATGGCCGCCGCGGCGATGGCTATAAGCTCGGTCACCGTGGTCACCAACTCCCTCCGACTAAAGCACACCAGATAACCTCTCAGGAGAAATGTATCATGGCGACTGCAATTGACCCGATTTGCAAAATGGTAGTGGACACCGATAATCCCCCCGGCGGCCAGTCGGACTACCAGGGCAACAAATATTACTTCTGCGCTCCGGGGTGCAAAGTAGCCTTCGACGGCGACCCGGAAAAGTACCTGCAGGCGTCCGACCAACCGCCGGGTCAGCAAAGGTTATCTTTCATTTCCCGAATCTTCGGCCGAAAGTAGTCTCCACCAGGCACTGCCTCTGGCCCCTGTGGAACGGGATTGGCTGAATCCCTTCCCTGCGCCACGTTGACAGCATACCCCGGCGCAAGTATGCTCGGAATTGCCGCGGCATTCGGGCGATTGCCCCACACGGGTATACCTGTGCGAGATAAATATCGAGGCTGAACCCATCTGGAACAAGACCGCCCACTACTATGATTGAATTCGACCTCGAAAGAGCGCTCACCGCAACCTACAGTGGCCTCGGTGCGGCATTCGTCGTCCTGATGTTCCTGATACTGTTCACCGTGGCTGTGCGGTTGCTTTCCCGGCTTCGTTCTCAGACGGTCGAGGCCAGCATCCCAACCGCTGTATACACCCCTTCCACCGCCTCGACTCCCGATCCGGTGCCGACCCCTGTAGCCGCGGTCACCGAGCTACAGGATGCGGGACCGGTCATGCCGGGAGAGGAAGACTTCGCCATTAGCGGCGGCAATGGCTCGGAAGTCCCGGAAGACGCAGAGCCGGTGGACGACTGGAAAATCTACGGGAGATTGGAGGCTTTTTCATCTCGCAGGGGTGGCCGCAGGGGTGGCTGACCACGGCCGCAAACACGGGCGAGGCTCCACAGCATGATTTGGAATTTCTAAGCGAGTCAGGGTTTGCGTCCCTGAGTTGGGGCAACGCCCTTCTGATTTTACTCGGCGTGGGATTCGCCGCCGTCGCGATAATCAAGCGCACTGAGCCCTATGTCCTGCTACCTATAGGGCTCGGCATCATCCTGGGCAACCTGCCCGGGACGGGACTGACGTCCTTCGACCCCTCGGGCGAGATGCAAGCCTCCGGCATCTTCGGTGTCATCTTCCACTACACTCTCTCATTCTGGAACATCCTCCCTCCCCTGATATTTCTGGGCCTCGGAGCGCTCACCGACTTTGGCCCGATCATCGCCAATCCAAAGACCATGCTTCTGGGGGCCGCCGCCCAGTTGGGCATTTTCGTTGCCTTTTGGACCGCGCTGGGGCTGGGCTTCTTCACTTCTCCCGACCTCTTTTCCCTCAAGGAAGCGGGCGCCATCGGAATCATCGGCGGCGCGGACGGTCCCACCACGATCTTCGCCTCCGCCAAGCTGGCCCCGCACCTTCTCGGCGTAACCGCCGTGGTGGCCTACTCCTACATGGCAAGCGTGGTGTTCGTGCAACCGCCGCTGATGCGCTTGCTAACCACTCAGAAGGAACGACAAATACGCATGCGGGCCCTGCGTGAAGTGTCGAAGACCGAGAAGCTGGTCTTCCCCGCTGGAGCGATGATCATCATCATCCTGTTCGTTCCCGAGTCCGCGCCGTTGATCGCCATGTTCATGATCGGGAACCTGTTCGGGGAAAGTGGTGTCGTGCCCCGGCTTAGCAATGCGGCGTCCAACGAGATCCTGAACATCGCCACCATCTTCCTGATGATAACCATCGGGACTCAACTATCGGCGGACGGGTGTTTGAACTCCGGACGCTGGCAATCCTCGTGCTCGGTGTTGCGGCCTTCGCCTGCGGGACGATAGGAGGTTTGCTGTTCGCCAAGTTGATGAACCTGTTCGTCAAAGAGAAGGTCAACCCGCTCATCGGTTCCGCCGGAGTGTCGGCGGTTCCCATGGCGGCCCGCATTTCCCACACGCTGGGGCAGGAGGCCAATCCCGGCAATTTCCTGCTCCCTCATGCGATGGGGCCAAACGTCGCGGGCGTCATCGGTTCGGCGGTGGTCGCGGGAGTATTTATTTCGATTCTGGGTTAGGGCGGCGCAGGGGAACTGACTAGCCGAAAAAGCCGGATTCGATGTGCTCCTTGATTACGCCGGCCACCAATTCCGGGCGCTGGACCGGCACATCGTGGACGCTGTCCTCCAGCCACACCACCTTGCCCCCGGGCAGAGCATCCACCGCCGTCTGTACCGATTGAGCGCGCCGTTCGTTTCGCTCAGCGGCTTCATGGCTATCGTCCCAGCGGGCAGGGAGAACCAGGGCCGGGCATTCGACCTTCGGGAACAACTGCGGAGGGTGGTGGTCCCACAGGGCGTCGATTATCCGGAGATGGTTGTCCCGGCTGAGCCAGGCCCGAATGGTGTTATCTTCCAGGACTTCGAAATTAGCAAGTATCACCGCTTCGAATTCGGGCGTCATAACAGCAGGGTCACGGCGGGTCCGGATTCGCTCCACAAACTCTTCGAGGGTCACACCCGTGAAGATGGGCGGGGCCATCTGTTCCCTGGCGTCCGCCAGGCTCCCGTACCGGACCGAAGGCTCGATCATCCCCCCATCTATCAGGCAAATGCCCCTCGCCACCCCCGGATGGGTTACGGCGAATTCCAATGCAACGTCGCCGCCCCAGGAATGGCCCACCACGATGGGTTGCTCCAAGCCCTTAGCCTCGATCAGCCCCAATAAGTCGTTCCCAACCGACGCGAAGTCGTAACCGTGGTCCGGTTTGGCGCTATGCCCATGACCCCGCTGGTCCATGGCGATCACCCGGTACTCGTCAACAAGAATGGAAGCGGCGTGTTCCCATATCTGGCAGGTCGAGGCCAGGCCGTGCAGCAGGACTATAGGCGGGCCAGACCCTCCCCAGTCCCGCACATGGAACGCGAGGCCGTTTATGTCAACCGATTCATCACTCGGCGCCTGGGCCATGTCAGCTCCCCTACGTTGTTACCACGGCAGGTATCCCCTCACGCCCCTACGCCCGGTTAACCACGGCTGGACTGCGGCCTTTGCTGGGTGAAACATCTTCGTAGGCATGGGCAACTTGGTACAGCAAGGGCTCCTCGAAGGGCCGCCCTATTAGCTGGAGGCCTATGGGCAGACCGCCCCGGCTAAAACCGCAAGGGACCGACATGGCCGGAAGCCCCGTCGCATTGCTTGGGCTCGTGCACCTGGAGGTCATCCCCGCCCCTGGGCCCCTAACTGGATAGTCTTCTCCGGCGATGTTGACCGTTTCCGAGTCGATACGCCACGCAGGAACAGGAGACGACGGCGTGACCAGGAAGTCTACTTCCTGGAGCACCTGCGCGTATTCCTCTTTGATGATTCGCTGGACCTTCATGGCCTTTGAGTAGTCCCGTCCCAGGATGAACTGGCCGGCCAGAGTACGGTATAGGACCGTCGGCCCATAATCGTCCCGGTTCTCCCTCAAAAAAGGCTCATGGGTTACCACGCTGTCGGCCATCCCAGCGATGCGCAGAGCCCCGGCGTACTTCATGCTGGGGAGCGGCACTTCCCTTACTTCCACTCCCAATTCTTCCAGGGCGCTAAGCGCCCCGCGGACCGCGGCTTCGGTATCCGGGTCCAGAAAATCGAAGTAATAATCGGTGGGGATACCCATCTTCAGCCCCGCCAGACCGTCCCCGAGCCGGGCCGAGAAATCCGGCACCGGTACCGGTACAGTGCTGGGGTCCAGTGGGTCGTAACCGGCAATGGCTTGCAAAACGATCGCGCTGTCGGCCACGGAGCGAGTCATGGGGCCTATATGGTCGCCGTTGTTGCTGGTCACTTGTAGCCCCCGCTGACTGACACGTCCGAAGGTCTGCTTCATGCCCACCACGCCGCAGAAGTTCGCCGGACCCCTGACCGATCCTCCCAAGTCCGTTCCCAGTGACGCGAATGTAACGCATGACGCGACGTTTGCGCCTCCGCCGCCGCTTGAACCCCCGGGAATGTGGTCGAGGTCCCACGGATTATGGACCGCCCCGTAATGCAGGTTGTTTGACGTGGAGCCGGCGGCGAACTCTTCCAGGTTTTCTTTGCCGAGAATAACCGCCCCAGCCTCTTTGCACCTGGCCACGGCCAGGGCGTCTTCCGACGGGACCTGCGCCGACAACACCTTGGAACCCACCGTAGTCCGGATTCCCGCAGTGTCCAGGTTGTCCTTGATTCCTATGGGGATGCCGTGAAGCGGTCCCCGGTATTCGCCCCGCATCACCGCCGCTTCCTGCTCCCTGGCCTGGCTCCTGGCCTGGTCGTGCAGGATTGTGATGAAGGAATTCAAGACCGGCTGGAGTCTGTCCACTTGCTCCAGGGCTGCCTCGGTTAGCTCCACCGGAGAGATTTCCTTGGCCTGAATCTTCGGGGCCAACTCGGAAATGGTCATCCTGATGAGGTCGGAGTTTGCCATTATGATTCACCCCCTTCTTTGGCTCGCAATAAACGGGAGGACAACACGTTTGAGAGGTCCAGGTCCTTCAGCTTTTCCACTTCGGCAAGGTACCCCTCGATGGCCGGCAGCACCAACTCGAATTCCTCGTCGGAGATCTCCAACCCGTGGAAGTCCCTGATCATCGCCTTGAGCGTGTCCACGCTTATGGCCATAGCCTTCACCTGCCAATACTTGGATGCCCGCACCCTGAGTTTAGACCACGCCCGCGCGCAATTCCAGCCGTAGCGGCGGTCACTCCTACAGTATCAGGGTCTTTTAATTGTCCGCCCATAAGACCATTCTCCCCCTTTCGGAAAAGGGGGATTAAGGGGGATTTAGCCCCTGCTCGGGTGTGAGTTCACGACAATCGAGAAGAATGGGGGCTGTTCCATTTCACTAATCGTAAGGACGAGTCTATTTTCCGGCGCGCGATGACTTCGGCGGTCCTGCCCGGCACCGGGAAATCCCCCTGGCTCCCCTCTCCCAGAGGGTGGGTTATGTACTTGACGGGTGCCGTACTGATTCGCGGTACTTACAGTTAAAAGGCCCTGCCTGCGGTACACCCCGCGTTGACTGGCCATGAGCCCAGGGCTAGAATGCGCCCACTATCCGCAACCTTCCAGGACTGAGAGGCAACATGTTCAAATTCGTTCATCACGTACGGTTTCTGGTACACGACCGCGATGCGATGGTGGAATACCTGGAACAGAATTTCGGGATGAAGCCCGACCGGCTACAGGTATACGAGAACCGGGGCATGAAGAACGCCATCTACAAGGTCGGCCCCACGAACTTTGAGGTCACCGAGCCCTTGGACCCGAACTCGGCCATGAGCAAGTTCCTGGAAGAACAGGGGCCGGGCGTATATCACCTTGCCTGGGGAGTCGACGATATTTCTCAAATTGCGAAAGACCTGGCGGAGAAGGGCAACGAGATGCGCGGCGAAGGCGGACTCACCCGGAGCGCCGATGGCTACCTGACCGCCAATATCAGCCCCGCCAGCTCCCTGGGAGTCCCTTTTCAGATAGCCGAAGGATAGCAATCCCCCGGAAGCCAGCCCATTCGTTTCAGACTTGAGCTGAGATGAGCGCGGGCGAGTTGCGGTACAATACGGGTAAATCCCAGCCTTTCCTTCTCGTAAGATATGTGGGTCCAGGAGCCGAGCATGGACAATAGACTTGTCACCTACGATCAAGACGGAGGCGTAGCCGTCCTGACTTTGAACAACCCCGGACGCCACAACGCCCTTTCCACCGAGGTCATGGAGACCCTCAAGGACTACCTGCAGCGGTTCGAACAGGACTCTGCGGTACGAGTTGTTGTACTGCGCTCCCAGGGTCGGGTTTTCAGTTCGGGGCACGACCTGAACGAGATGATCGACCAGGACCATGACTCCTACACCGCCGTGTTCGCCCGCTGCACCGAGGTGATGGAGGCCATCCGGCTGCTGCCCAAGCCCGTCATTGCCCAGGTCCACGGCCTCGCCACCGCCGCGGGATGTCAATTGGTGGCTACCTGCGACCTGGCCGTGGCCGCCGAGTCCGCCCGGTTCGCAACACCGGGCGTCCAGATCGGCCTGTTCTGCACCACTCCCGGCGTGGCGCTGGCCAGGGCGGTCAACACCAAGAAAGCCATGGAAATGCTGCTGACCGGCACACCCATCTCCGCCACCGAAGCGCTGAACGCGGGGCTGGTGAACCGGGTGGTCCCGGAAGATGAACTAGACGATACCGTCATGGAGTTGGCCCGCCAAATCAGCTCGGCCAGCGCCCAGACGCTCGCAATCGGCAAACCCGCCTTTTACCAGCAGATCGAGATGGACCGGCCCGCCGCTTACCATCTGGCCCAGGCCGTCATGGTGGACAACCTGGAGAAAGAGGACGCCCAGGAAGGCATCTCCGCCTTCCTGCAGAAGCGCAAGCCCAACTGGCGGTATTAGGCAGCCCTCCAGGTCGGCTGTTACAACACAGCCAGCCGGTACCCGGCCCACACAGCCCCCAGACCCGCCACGATCTGCAGCGCAACGTTGGCCAATGCCAACATGACCGCGCCGTCGCGGAACAGCGTCAAGGTATCGTACCCGAAGGCTGAAAAGGTCGTGAATCCTCCCAGGAACCCGACGAACAGGAAGGCCCTCCCTCCGCTGCTCGGCCCCAGGACTCCGTGGGCCGACGCCAACCCGCCCAATAGACCAATTAGAAAACAGCCTGCGACGTTCACCAACAGTATGCCGTAGGGAAATGCCGTCCCCGCCGGTAGTAGCTGCTGCACTTCCCGGTTCAACAGGAATCTAAGGACCGAGCCCGCGAACCCACCGGCTCCAACAAGCAAAATCGTCGCCATTCCTCACATCCCTTCCGGTGTTCCAGACCATTGTATAGGGAATCTCCTAGCGTTGCGCCGCAGCCGCCGCCACACCCGGCAAAGAGTAGACTAATCGAGGATCAAGTATCAAAATACACTCCACCACCAAGCATTCGAATAATCGTTGTTAGAACAGGACCGGACGACAACATGAACCAGAGAATCCGAGTGCCCCACCCCTTCGCCGCAAATCCCCTTGACCGGGGAGAACGCGAACGCCGCGACGAGGAGTGGCTGTCCAGAGTCGCAATCGACCCCACCACCAAGCTTCTGCCCATGGCCGACCTGAACGTGCCCATCGCCCCCGGAACCGCCCAGGAGTTGGCCTGGATAACCCCATCGGACTTGCAACGGTCGGGCGTGGACATCGCGCCCGTGTTCCTTGGCCTGATAGATGGGGTGGCGCACTTCGTTGTCGATGTGACCGAGCACCGGCAAGCGATTGCCGAGTTCCAGGACCGGGGACTCTTGACCTTCGAGGACGCCAGGGCCGCCGCCGAGTATGTAAGTGGTCCCGAGTCGGGCATAATCGCCCAGGCCAGAGCGCAGCTCAACTGGCACAATAGGCACGGTTTTTGCTCCGTATGCGGCCACCCCAGCTACATCGCCAGGGGAGGCCAGGTTAGGCGCTGTCCCGAATGCAAGACCGAGCATTACCCCCGAACCGATCCCGTGGTCATAACCGTCGTTCATGACGAGGACCGGTGCCTACTCGGCCAGTCACGGGGCCGCCTGGTGCAGATGCGCCGGTACTCTGCCTTGGCCGGGTTCATGGACCAGGGAGAGTCCATCGAGGAAGCGGTCGCCCGCGAGATAATGGAGGAGGCGGGTATCCAGGTCGGTACGGTTACTTATCACTCGTCCCAACCGTGGCCGTTCCCATCGTCCCTGATGATCGGTTGCCATGCCGGCGCGGCAACCACCGAGATAGCCATGGACAACGAAGAGATGGCAGACGTGCGCTGGTTCGACCGCGAAGAGGTGCTGTTGGCCCTGGATGAACGGAGCGACATTCTGGCCATCCCCGGCCCCCTGGCCATCGCCTATCACCTGATCCGCGCCTGGGCTTTGGGTGAAGCGGGCTAACGCTCAACGGGTCCCGGCAAAGGATTTCGGCAAGGAATTAACAACATTTGGGTTTGGATGCGGGAGCCCCGTCGGAATAATAGCCCGTTAAGCGCACACTCCGCCCTATTCTTCGTCGTGTGCGGCGCCTGGGAGTAACGCCTGTCTCTACTTCCTTGTTGCCCGGCCCTTCAACGCGAGCAGGGAAAAGCTGACGCTAACCACACCTACCCCGAAGACCGCACCCATTCCTTTCAACAACACAAATGGCTCCCAACCTCCCCAAATCAACGACCGCAGCGCCGCCAGCAGGTAGGTCACCGGGTTGAAGTCCGCCACGGTGGACAACCAGGGAGTCATCGCTTCCTGGGGCAGGAACAGCATGGTCATAAATAGGAACGGGAAGAATAACAGGAAACTGAGATTCACCGCCTGGGGGTTGCCGGTCTTGAACGCGATGGGGTAGGGGAACCCGGCGTAGAACAGCCGCCAAAGCCCCGCCATTAACATGAAGGTCAAAGCTCCCAGCAATCCCGTTACGAACCATACTCCGACCACCGCTCCCATGATTATCACCGGCACGGTCAGCGCGACCACCAAGGCGAAGTCCGCCGCCATCAGGCCTAATAGCAACGCCAGGCGATTCACCGGGGTTATAACCAACCGGTCGAAATACCCGCTCTGTATGTCCGTGACCACGGTGATAGCCCTGGAAATCCCGGTAACCGCGAACAGCACCGCCACCGGCAATTGGAACGCCCGGTAGTCCATCTCTGGCAACTGCTCGGCAAAGTCCTCCAGGGCTCCCACGGTGAGAAGGTAAAACAGCACCGGAATGGCGACGGCGGTGATCGTAGTTTCGTAGTCGCGAATGACGGAGCGGATAGCCCTTTCACCTACTGAGACCACGTCCCAAAGAAACCCGGCCCGGCGGCTCCAGGATACCGGACGCGACGATATAGCGGACATCATATCTCCTAGAATAATTAACGGCTCGTTCCGGCAAGGAGTCCGGTCCGGGGCATCACCGGGCTCACAGATCTATTGGATCGACCGAGGCGCTGGTCATGACTACCCGGAGCTGTCTACAACTTGGCCGCCGGTAGTGTCGTCCTCCAAGCCGCCTTCCTGGAAACGCCCCCGGTTACCTGGAGGAAGACATCTTCCAAGGTGGGAGTACGCAGAGTCAGTTCCCTCACGGCTACGCCGTGTTCGTTGAGGGCGAGGGCTACCGTGCTTATGAGGGCCGCCCCGTTGGTCACGCTAACGGTCAACTGGTCCCCGTGCGCTTCCACGGCGGACACGTCGGGAATCCCCCGTAACGCGGTGGTCGCGGTTTCCGCGTCCCCATCCAGCCTGGCCACTATCAGGTCCGCGCCCCGTGCCCGTTTCAGGTCCTTCGGAGTGCCCTGGGCTGCCAGCTTGCCCCGGTCGATAATACCGACGTTGTCCGCCAGTGCGTCCGCCTCTTCCAGGTATTGGGTCGTAAGGAAAATCGTGACACCCAATTCGGTGTTGATCTTGCGGACCTCGTCCCAGATGCGGGACCGGCTGATGGGGTCCAGGCCGGTGGTCGGCTCATCCTGGAACAGCACTTCCGGCCAATGTACCAGCGCGGCGGCAAGGTCCAACCGGCGCTTCATGCCGCCTGAGTAGGTGCCAATCAGCCGGTCCATTGCTTCTCCGATGTCGATCAGGTCCGAGAGGTCGGCTATACGGTCTTTTACCTGCTTACCGGTAAGGCCGTACAGTTTTCCCTGGAGGCGAAGCAGCTCTCTACCGGTCTGTTTATCGTCCAGGGCCGCCTCTTGAAGCGCGGCGCCGATGGTCCGGCGGACCTCGGTAGGCTGCTCCATGACGTCGTAACCGGCAACCGTCATCTTCCCCGCAGTCGGAGCAAGCAGGGTGATTAACATCCGGATAACCGTCGTCTTACCCGCCCCGTTGGGGCCAAGGAAGCCGAAGACCTGGCCCTTTGGCACCCGAAGGTCTACCCCGTCCACGGCGCGGACCGTCCCGAACTGGCGGACCAACCCCTGGGTGATGATGGCGTCGTCGTTAGGAAGATTGTTAGTCATGCCAGTTCAACTTAATAATAAACGAATCGCGTCGATCAAACGCGCGATTCCCCAACGCTCATATCTTCGCTACTTCTAGCGTAACAATACCCAGGCCAAAGATTAAGCGGGCAAACAGAGCAATCGCTCTCGAATTCCCATATCTCCGCCATCCCGGCGCGCCCCTCAGGCACCATGCCAGCTCGCGCACTCTGGCCTCCGGAAGTCGCGACCCATAATCAAACCGTCCCTGAATTCCAACGTTCATTGGAATGACGAGTGCATTGGCGAGGCCAACCGTGAACCGACAAGCGGGCGCTAGGACTCTTAACTGTCACTACCCCGCCGGTCAAGCACATAACCCCCTTTTCGCAGCGGTGTCTGGGGGGATTTCATATATCCCACCTTCGGAAAAGGGGGCCTTGGAGGGATTTCACATAGCCACCCTTCGGAAAAGAGGCGAATGGCCTTATGCGCGGACAACCAAAAGACCCTGCTCGCAGGCATGGCTGGGTTGACTACGGAAAATCGCCAGGGACGGTCAGGGGCCGACCACCGGGTAATGTGCGGCTCCCCACTCACTCTCCGCGTGGTCCATCATCAAGTTGATGAACATTGGGACCAGGAAGGACATGATGGCGACACCGTCCTCCACTTGCGCCCGGTTCACCGAGCTGTGCCAGGTGGCTCCCCCGTGAATCAACTGATTACGTAGAACGTAGAGGCGGTCGAACACCGTGTTGAGAACGGCCCTGGTGTCCTGCCTGGCAAGGGAGTCCATCGCCGTGGACTGGCTCTGAATGAACTGGCCCCGCCAGTCGCCCCTTACTGAAACTCCATTTTGGTGTTTCCAAAAGGGCTGGAACACGAACCGGTTGCTCAGCAATGTCCTGATAGGTTCGTAAAACGTCTCCCACATCAGGCGGTGGACCGCGTGGGTAGTGTCCAATGACAGGACTCTCAAGAAGTACCGGCTAAATGATTCCCGCTCGATGGTGTGAGACAGGTCCTGGCTGTCTTCCGCGTAAAGCGCGTTGAACCCAATCCAATAAAAAATGAAAGCTGCGTCGTAGTCCCCCGCCTCAACCTCTTTCTCCGCTCTGTCGAGCCAACTCAGACCCCGGTGTACCCGCAGGCCAAGATTCTCGGGAAAGGTTTTCCTGACGAGACGTTGCTTCGCCTTCAAGGACGCGAATGTGTGCAGAGGGCAAACTCTCGCGGCGCACATACCACAGTCTCCGTTACGCGCTCGATTTGGTGGACCAGGAATCCTGGACAGGCGGCGGCTCCCCTGCGGTTATCGGCCGAAGGCATGGCTCCTCTTGCCTCTTTGCGTGAGGGCGAGGATGCCCAGGAGGGCCCATGCGGGGAGAGAAGCGACAACCGGGTATACCACGACGCCAATCGGACCTAACAGACCACCCACAATAGCTCCAACTAGGGCGACCGGTCCCAAGACCAATGCACACAACAACGCCAGGACCCGGGAACGTCGGTGAACCAAGCGGACTGCCAGGGTCAACGGCACTGCCGCCGGCCAACCCAAGGCAAACAACGCCAGAAACTGATTGAAGTCTGGGCCGGAGATGACAAACTGGAAACCGAACCTGACGACTGAGATACCCACCACAAGAAGAGGTAGCCAAAGAGAATAGAGGATAGTGCGTATCATCCCGAACGCCTCCTAAGGTGAGAGGTCAGTCAAGGATACCATGCGCATAGTCTTTCCCAGCTGGAGTGGTGTTACCGGCTTAAGCCAAGATTTGGTGAGGACGTGTGACTAGAAGGCCCTACAATCTCTTCCCTACGTGCCGGACAGACCATCTAAGCCGGTAGCGAGATGTGGCCTGCCATCCGTGCCAAAGGAGGCCAGACCGGTGATCCAACGGCTGGAGTTTCACTATACTCCCAAACATGGGAGTTGGCTCAACATGGCGGAGATCGAGTTCAGCGTCTTCGCCAACCAATGCTTGAATCGCCGCATTGCCGATGAAGTATCGCTCAAACGAGAAATCGCGGCGCTAGAGACCGAGCGGAATCAGGCTGAGGCAACCATCGACTGGAGATTCTCTACCACCGATGCCCGGCATAAGCTTCGCCGTATCTATCCTTCGGTTTCACACTGACGCGCTACTAGAGCGAGAGCGGTGAAGTTTGCTCTGACTGTTTCGGGATAAATTGGGTTGATGCGGTCCAACTCTTGCAGCAACAATCGATTTACTTGGGCCGCGGCGGGGATATGGTCGTCCCCTTCGAGTGCTAACCAGAACCGGATGGCGTCTTCGCGCTGTTCCCATGTTCTAGCGATCCCTCGCCAGTTGCATCTAACGGAGCCACTCTTAGTGGTCCCACGGGCCACTAGATGGACCGGTGATGCTTCCGCTAGGTCCAACCCTTTGGTGAGAACGCCTTCAACGGTCGCTGCTTTGGGGATGTAATTTTGGGCCGCGTGCACATGGGCTTGTTGCGAAAATAAGTTGATATCCCCAATCGGCCGGTGAGAGCACGAGGAGTTGGCGCAAGGTGGAGCGACTTGAACGCCTCCGAAAGAGGCTTCTAGGAGAAGGCTCACGATCATAATGATCGGTACTCCGGCAAATGGCAACAAGATACGGATTCGATTGATAGTCAAGTCTTACTCACACTCCTTGAGCACGATGCCAATCAACAAAACCACAAGAGACATGTCGTATCTCCGCGGCTTGCTTTCACTCTCCCGCGGGAGTCAGTATGCACCAGGACAGTGTGATTGGAAGCGTCAGCGTTCATGGTGGACAACAGAGGGCCTGGGTGAGGTTCGTATGCTCGATTGAGCACCGCGATCTTGGACCCGTCAGGTGACCAGGACGCGTGGGTGCCCTGCGCGACTACTCGAAGAAGAGAGCTCTCTACGTTAACCACGTATATCTTCTGCTCATATCGTGGGAACATTAAGACATTTGTAAATGCCAATGCCGATGAGGCTAGGATCTCAGTCCCATCCGGAGACCAAGACAAACTCGGATCCGGGCCGCCGAAGTCCCAGGTCGCATGAGAACGGTACCTAGCGCCAACTACGTCCACAGTATAGAGAGTCACCGTTTTCGGAGCCTCCAAAACCAGAAAGGCGACCCTTTGACCATTTGGTTCCCATGCTATCGATCCGAGGATAACATCCTTCATGCGATTAACTGTTCTGAACAATTCAACTCGCCTTGGTTCATCAGTTTTCGACACATAGAGGACATCTCGGCGAATTGGATAGCCTCGTGGGTCCCTCCGGTCCCTCACGGTACTGTGTTCTCTTTCCTCAATCACGTACGCTAGCATCGTAGATTGGGGGGACCACACGGGACCTGCGGAAAGGGTGGCGTCATAGAATTGCGAACCTTTCTCCGGGTCCTCATAGATCGGGCGCACTATTTGTCGCACGTCTGAGCCGTCGGGAGCCATTACGTAGATCCCAAGCCCTCCGGAGTCGTACCGTGTAAGCGCCACCCAGTCTCCTCTGGAGGACCACTGTGGAGTAGTATCTAGGACCGGATTCACCGTAAGTCTGCGGCGGTTGGAACCCTCAAGTGTCACTGATTCGATTTCGAAATTTCGGATCTTGGTCCGGCGGCGTCCCAAACCGGCCGATCCAAAATCCCCCTCGGTTACGTGTCTGGTTGTGGTGTAAACGACGGTGGAGCCATCAGGGGAAATATCTGGAGAATGGTGGGACTGGTACACTTCGGTTCCTACCGAGAGCCTTTCCAGCGATGTTCCGTCCGAATCCACGGAGAATATCCCCTCTCGAGCATGGGTGAAAATCAGGACCGTACCGTCGGGAGTCCAATCTGGACTGTACTGGGGATCGGAATCCACTAGAAGTCTGTTCTGTATGCCTTTCTTGGGTTCGTCGTATACGCATGTGGTCGAGATGATCACGCCCAGGACAACCAGCGCCGCGGTTAAGACGCACGGAATAATGATGATCGGTCTAGTGAGTGCTGACACAATGCACCGTCACTAATCCGAAATCCGAGGAGACCGGAACCTCAACATCTCTGCTCGCTTTGGCCCCTTTCGAGTCCGTGATGGTCAGATTGAGATGCCTGACTACAGTGTTGACTCCAGGCGCCAGCGTGGGGAGTGTGATCGTAACGGAACCGGATTCGGCATTTGGAGAATAGACGAAGTCTTGGGTCGGGTCGATCCACTGATATGAATAAGGTCTGGAACCTCCTGATGCCATACCCATCAGGCTAATGGTCCCTCCGCTTATTCCCTCCAGGTCGCCTCCAATCGTTACCTTCGGAACTGCCCGGTATAGGGCGTGCATAGCCAGTATATCGAAGGGATGAGGGGAACAATCTGGCTCGGAGAACATTGCCCCGACCGGGAACCTGATGGCTTGGTCCGCGTAATAATCGCGGATCTTCGCGGACATAAGTTGTCTTCGCTTCTGTAGGAATTCGTTGTAGTCTTCGACGTCAAGTTGGTGCATCTCCGCGGGAATACAATGCGACGTTAGGTTGTCTTCCAAGGTCCGAGAGTCAGTAATACCGCCGTAACGGGGAACTCCGGTGCTGCACTGCTCCCTTAAATCGGAGAAATACCGTTGGGGAGCCCGGTCGCCGATCGCGATATTGATCTCTCCCTGCATCGGCACATAGTTGGCGATCTGATTGTATCGGCTGCGAGGCAAGCCATTCTTCTGAAGGTAACTACGGGGGAACACGTGATGAATATGCCATTCCCCTTCGATGAGGTCTCGAACCGTGAGGTCGCGGGAAAGGAACCCTTTGTCGTTTCCTTTTACCTGGCTCGCCAAGTAAACGTTGAAATATGGACTACTTGCTACCGGGGTGTCCATTTGTTGCGGGAGGCCCACATCCCAGAAAGCATCCGACAATTCAGCCCGTTCTAAGGTATCAATATACTGGGCCGCGCCCTGGGTGTCCACGCCGCGTACGTCAACACCAAACGTGGTCTCTGGCGATCCAGTATATCTGCCCGTCAGAACCGACATGACGAACCACCGCCGGACCACGCGCTCAATCTCCGCAGACGCCATCCCTTGACCACGAAGTGTAAGGTACAGAATGTAAGCGAAATTTACCGTGTTCTGCGAACGAATTAAGCCCTTATCCACGAATCCGGCCGAGCGCAGGACCATGATAAAGCGCTGGAAGTTGGTCTGGTTGATGAAACGCAAGACGCCTTCACGTAGGCGGGAAAAAGACGCCTCGGCAATCTCTTCTTCAAATCTGCGGGATTCAAAATTGCGCCCCGAAAGAAGAGCCACCAGGTCTTCCAACCGGCCCCGTTTGAATTCGGACGTGAAGGCTACGCGCAGCAGGTCGGTATACGATGGATCGTATAGGTCGTCCCGTTCGTTCTTGAGCCACTCCATCCTGTGGAAATAGTCCGTCTCGACGAAGTCCTCATCTTTTGATAAGTCGGAGTATGCCTCTGGAGCCACCGCCAAATGGCAAAAGTAGTCGATACACTTGCGAAGCCTATGGCCGTCAAACTCTTCATTGGCCGCCATCTTCGACATCGCAAAGTCCGCGGCGCTGAGCGCCACGCCCTGAGAATTGATTCGGACGAATATATCCGCGACTTCCTCAACTTCCAAGTCCGCGTTGAGGTCGATCAGGCCCAAGGAGTTATTTCGTATCGCTCGAAGTCCCTCCATTCGTTCGTCGATCACGTACTTGTCGGCATCTGGATTGGCATCGCAATATTCGTCGACTATCTGGCGCATCCTCACATCTGGAACGAACACGGTGATGATGTCTGGAATCCAAGCCCGGTCCCTTCTAATAGCCGGATTGGCAACCTCGAAACGGGCTTCCCCAGGATGAAAGGCTATCGTAATACGCCCTCTCTTGTACTCCCTGTTGATAACTTCTTCCCCCAACAGAGCCGCAAGGAGCGCAGTCACCCGCTGTTGTCCGTCGATCAGAATCCTCTTGCCCGTCGACGAACTCCCGTCCTTTAGTCGAACATCCGGGTTTCGCCAAGTAATGAGGTACCCGACAGGATACCCGTGGTACAGGGAATCGATGAAGTCTCTTACCTTGGCGCCGTTCCAAACGAACGGCCGTTGGATTTCGGGAATCGCGATTTCACCGGACTTAATCCACGTGAGAAGCGTCTCTATAGGGTGTTGATTGACGGAGTACCGTTAGACTGGCATATTCCACTCTCTTGTTTGGGGTTTATTGTGGGGACAATGCGAAATCCTAGGACGCACGCACATGGGGTCCTCGACGGCGGGACATTTAGGCCGGCCGCCTTAAAAGATCCCCATAGCCGGCCAACAGGTCTTTCGAAGACCGGTTGAAGTCATACGGGAAATCCGGAGCCTTAGCAGAAGAAGGGTGTGGAGTAGCCTAGTTTCCCAGCCAGCCGGTCTCGGAGATGTCGAGGATCACACCGTCTGGACCGCTTAACTTGATCTCGGCCTGGCTGGGGCCGGGGCCACGGTTCTCCGACCTGGGGGTGAGCCGCTTTGCCCCGCTTTGTTCCATGCGTGTGGCGTACTCTTCCACGTCGTCCACAACGAACCCGATGTGGTGGAGGCCGCTGAAGTCCGCGCCCTGCTCACCCACGTCCGCGTCTACCGCGGACTTGCACTTGCGGATCGTCATATTAAATTCACCATCGCTCAGGTAGACATGACCTCCGCTCCCCCGGCCAACTTCCTGCAGGCCCAAAGTTTCCACGTAAAAGGCTGCAACTTTGTCGGGGTCCGTTGTGGTATAGGCTATATGCTTAATCTTGACCACGCTGTTTATGTACCTCCAACGGTTTTTGAGACCCGCCGGCCATGCGGCGCTCAAGAATATAACCTACCAAGAATAGAATTTACAAAGAAGCCTAGGCTAATACATCGTCCAATAGCGCCATCTTGTCCTGGAATACGGCGATAGCCCGTTGTTCCGGCACTCCGAGGTAAAACCGAAGGCCCTGCACATATTCCAATACCTCCCTCGGGAGCATGAGAAGGTCGTCCCGTGGGCCAGTGGCGGCATAGAGATTGTTGATCCAGTCTTCTTGTCCGACAAACAGGGCATCTTCGAGGACCACCAGGTCCTGACGGTCCATGTCGGTGCGGGCCATCCAACGAGAGAAGACGAAGGGGAGGCCGGTCCACGCCTGCCACTCTTCCCCGAGGTCATACCGGTGGGGGAATCCACGCGCGCCTCTCCTGCGGCGAATCGCCTGGTTTCCGCTGAGCAAAAAGGCGTCGTGTTCCGACTGTTGATCGACGAACGCCTCCCGCCGGATTTCATGCTTCAGCGTCAGCAACACCTGAAGCAGACTAACCGACGTTGCGTCGCTGTTTCCAAGCACGATCCGCTTGCCGCTCAAGTCTTCGATAGGCTCCCTGGAGAACAGTACGCTCGCGGTGGCCCTAGTGACCGACGCGACGCAAAACCCGCTTATGGGGCTGGCTTTCTGGACCAACCGGAACGTATCGACCAACGACACCGGCCCGGCATCGACGGTCCCCCCATCCAGCGCCTCGGTCACGGCGTTCGGGTCCATGCTTATCAGTTGGATGCCTCGCCGCTCCATGTCGAAATAGAACGCCTCGCATTCCAGGTTGGGTATTCGGGCTACCTTCATGGGCATGGCAAAGATTAGCTCCCGGCAAGCTCTATGGCTAGGCTTGAATATGCGGTGGCAAACCCGGCGACGGCTTCCACGTCCACGGCGCCGGGCCAGCGGTCGGACTCCAGGTGGAACAACGGGTTGCCGCCGACCATGGCCGTGACTCGGCCCCCAAGACCCGCGATAACCTGGGACTCAGCCCCCACCGTCGTGCCCCGAGGGGCCGCTTCGGTGGGGTTCGTTCCTCCGGTTGTCAGGGCAGAGGCAGTCTGACTTTCCAACTCCTCGTCGGTGGCGGAGAAACGGGCGTTGGGGTCGAGCGCGCCACCAATGTTCGCCCCGAAGTGCACCCAAGCAAACGCTTCGGTCTCAATTCCGGGCCTTCTTTCCAAGAAGCTGTGAATTCCCATAAGCCCCAACTCGTGGGCGCTGGTGGCAAGGAATATAACGTTTCGAAGAGGCCCAGCCTCGGTAACGGCTCGCATCAACTCAAGCCAGCAGGCCAACCCGCCTCCGCGTTCGCTGGCGCACTGCCACCAACCGGACCTGGGCGTCATGACTATCATGGGTGGAAGGTCTTGGTCCGCGCCTTCGATTTCGGCAACCACGTTGAAGGACTCGGCCGCGGTCCGGGCCGCGGACGCGGTCAAAGTCGCCTCCAAGCCGCGCTCGGCATAACTCTGGAACTGGTCCCGCACCTCTCTGGCCACCTGCAACACCGGTGGGCCAAAAGACCCGGGAAACGCGGGGGCATTCATGGGCATTAGCCCCGGCCGGTCCCCAACGGTGACCGCAACCAGTCCTCTGTGGCCGTTGGACTTCCTCGCGTCGTTCAGCGCATGGTTGGCCGGACCTCCGCGAGTCACCTCGCCAAGCCCGATTTCCGCCCCCGATCCTATGGGGCCGAAACGGCCGGTGATTCCCTGTGGTGACGTAAAGGAGCCGTCGAACATCGGGAGGCCTTGGATCCGGCTCCCGTCAACCTCGAGATAGCAGTCCTGGGGGTCCACCCGGCTCAGTTCAAAGGGTTCCAACCGGGGTTCGGGGCCGATCTCCCTGACCATTCCAGCCAACCAGTGGGCCGACTCGTGATCGGTTTGGGTCCCCGTTCGGTGCCACCCCTGGGAATCAAACTCGCCAATGACCCTGGCGATGCGCTCTTTTTGGTCCATGGAGACTTCCTATCAGTTTCGGGCCAAGAGGAGTATACCAGCCAGCTAGGGCTGGCGGTTACGAGGTGGATACAAATGAGAAGGCCCCCGTCTTTCGCCGGAGGCCTTCCCGAGAGGTCTAGCGCGGTTGGAGCTTACAGCCGTGGCCCCGCGAAGGTGGGTGACTGCTTGTGGTATACCTGGATGCGGTTGCGCGGACCTTCGCAAACGAAGACATTGTTGTCGTCGTCTACCTCGACCCCGCTGGGGGCCCAAAAGTCCTTCTCCCGCTCGAGGCCCTGCGCGCGGTCACGCTCGCCCCACATCTCCGGGTTCGCGTCCAACTTGTCCTTGCCCCACTTGGAAATGGTCGCGTCGCCGGTCTTGAGCGTTACGAAATCACCATCGGGATCGAAGACCTGGAGGCGGTCGTTCAGCCAGTCAGCGACGTAAATGATCCCGTCCCTGTCGACGGCCACGTCGGTGGGCCGGTTGAACTCACCCTCGCCCGATCCGGTGGAACCGAACTTCATCATGAACTTACCATCGGCGGTGAACTTCTGGATCCGGTCGTTCCGCCAGTCCGCGATGAAGATGCTGCCCTGTTTGTCTATGCAGATGCCCCAGGGCATATTCAGCTCACCGTCGCCATCCCCGTGGGTCCCGAACTTGGCCAGGAACTGTCCGTCGGGGCTGAACTTCTGGACGCGGTGGTTCATGCTGTCCACGACCCAGACGTTGTCGTCCGCGTCGACGGCCAAGCCCGCGGGCCGGTCGAGTTCTCCGTCACCGCTCCCGACTCGTTCTTCCCATTTGCCGACGTAATCGCCGTCCCTGGTGAAGATGGAGATGCGGTTGAGCCATTCGTCGGACACGTAGACGTTGCCGTTGCTGGCAATCGCCACGGTCACGGGCCAGACCAGGGAGCCATCTTCGAAATTGTACTCGTGGGGACCCTGCTGGGCTACGCCCCGCGCGAAGGCGTTGACGTATTCCTCATCCGTGGTACACACCGCAATGCGGGTGCCCTCGGGCCGGTACTCCGAAGAGCGGCACAGGACGTACATCAGGTCGTCCTCGCCCCGGGCCATGTGGATCGGGTAGCTAAAGCCCGGTCCGAACTGCTCGCCACGACCGATGGTGTGGCTGTATTGAAGCTGTACGTGCGATATTCGAGTTGGAGTCATATTTACCTCACAGAGCCTGCCTAAATGAATCCCATCTGCTCGAAGGAGCCGTTCACGATCGGCTTGGCGTCCAGGCCCATCCACTTCTCGATGAGCGTGGAATAGAGGCCACGGAAGTCGTTGTTGTAGTGCAGGTCCCCTTCCAGAAGCTTTTCGGCCTCCAACGAGGGATACTCACCGTAAAGGCCGCCGTTGACGGACTCGCCCACCACGAAGGCCACGCCGCCAGAGCCATGGTCGGTGCCGGACCCGTTGTCGTGGACCCTGCGGCCGAACTCGGTGAATACCAGCGTAACCACGTTATCGCCCGCGCCGTGTTCCTTCAGGTCGTCGTAGAAATCTGCCACGGCGTTGGAGGTCTCGGTCCACAGCCTGGTGTGGTTCGCCAATTCACCGGCGTGGGTGTCGAAACTGTTGTAGGGCGCGGTAGTGTAGAGCACCCTGGTGCCCAAGTTGGCTAGATGTACCTGTGCGATGTTGCGCATGTACTGGGCCACGGTGTCATTGCCGTACTCAACGGTCGAGGAGTACATCTCAGGAGCGGTGCTGAGGATGTCAGCGCCTTCCAGAGCGTCCAGGCCAGTCTGGGCTAAGTAGTCGAGCACAGGCCCCTGACCGATCATCGGCGAATAGACCCTGGAGAACACGTCCAGAGCCTTGGCGCGCTGCTCTTCGACTTCGATCCCTGTCAGCACTCCGTAAGTCTCCAGGTTGCCAACCGAAGCCACCGGCACGCCGGGGGCCACCAGCGACCTGGGAAGACCCCTGCCGAAGTTGACGCCGGTCAATACGTTTTCTTTTTCCGGGTCGATGTCGCGGATGGCGCGTCCCAGCCAGCCTTCGTCTCCAACCTTGTCCGGCTCGCAAGTATGCCAGATGTCCATGGAGCGGAAGTGAGACCGGCTGGGGTTGGGGTAACCGATTCCCTGGATAATGGCGACCTTGCCCTCGTCGTACAACCGCTTGATCGGGCCCATCGCCGGGTTGAAACCGACGTGGTCGCTGATGGGAAGGACCCTCTCGCTCTCGATCCGTACGTTGGGCCGGTTGTCCAGGTACAGGGGGTCACCGTAAGGGATGATGGTGTTCAGGCCGTCGTTGCCCCCTGACAACTGAAGGACCACCAGCACCGGATCTTTCTTGGTGGATGTCATTTCGTTCCCCCTCTTCTGTTATGCGAATAGGTACTCGGTGGTGGAGACGATGGACTGCAGCATCTGGCCGACTCTCTGGCCAAACTCATCTGTGCCAGTCCGCAGCTCGCCTTCGCCGTTGGCCAGGGACACCAGCTCCCTACGCGTACCTTCGGCCAACTCGTAAGCTCCCAGCATCTCCAGACAGCCGTCGACCAACCGTTCGGCGGAGATGGTGGCGCCTTCGGAGGCCAACCGGTTGATGATGGCCTGAACTCCAGGAAGACCGGTGTTGCCCACCGCATCGGCGGTGAAGTTGATCCGCTCCACCAGAGTCCCGCTGTCGATCCATTCCCTGCCGGTGTGCCAGCCCTCAACCGTCGGCGGATTGAGCAGGTCCTGGCCCATGTAGCGGATGGTCAGGGTCATGGCGTTGAGGCCCGGCTTCGGCAAATCAAAGTCGCCGACCAGGCGCATCGTGCCAACCACGGTCTCGGTGGGGCTCTTCACCTTGGTGAAGCGGGCATCCTTGAAGAAGTCGGAATTGAAGAGTACCCGCAGCATGGAGCGGACGTCGTAGTTGGAGCGGTAGTACTCGTCTTCCAGCACCTTGATGGCTTCGGGGTCCCTGGGGGCGGAATTCTGCCACGCCGGGACCTGCGGTTCGTCGGCGACGAAGAAGTTGTACAGGTGCCGGGCAATGAACCTGGCCGCTCCGGGCTGCTTGGCGATTATTTTAACGATGTCCTCGCCGTTCCAGTTGCCGGTCTCACCCAGGAAGGTCTTTTCACCGTAGTCATGGTCCGAGGGATCGTAGATGAACGCGGCTTCGTATTTGCCGTACGGGTACCGGGGGACCGAGTTGGTGACGGTCCAACCGGTGAAGGCGCGGGCGCACTCCTTGACGTCTTCCTCGCTGTAGTTGGCCTCGCCATCCATACCGACGCCCAGGGAGAAGAGCTCCAGCAGCTCGCGTCCCCAGTTCTCGTTGATTGCGTCCTTATGGCTCATGCAGTTGTCGAGATAGAACATCATGGCGGGGTCGGTGGCCAGACCCATAAGCAACTGGGAGAAATCACCCATTCCCATCGTGCGGAACATGTCAAACTCGAGCTGCTGCTGCCTGGGATATTCGCACTTGGCGTGGCCGGTACAGAAGATCTGGTGCCAGAAAAGGGCGATCTTCTCTTCCAGCGGGCGCTTCGTGTTGATCATGCGGAAGGTCCATTCCTCTTGCTGACCTTCCAACCCTGCCTGGGAAACCCACTGCGGCTGATAGCGCATCAGCACGTCACGCTCGATGGCTGGCTGCGCGTCCGGCTGGAGCAATTCCTCCACAGTGGCTTCGTAGCCCTTGGCGGCGCGGGCCTCGAGTTCTTCGTACGTCGCTCCAAAACCGGCGCGGCGCATCAAGTGGGCCATTAAAGCGATATCCTTGTCTGCCATTCCTTATCCTCCTGAATTCATCTCCCGGGTCGTTTTCGGGCAACACCCTGGTGATTACGGTTTCTGCTCGCACCTCCTACATTCCGAGGTGGTTTACGCCCCTGGTTCTGCGGTTTGTACCCAAATCAAAAAGATCTACGCGCGTCACCTACTTCGGTGACTGCAACATCATATTCTTAACGTTGGTCCGCGTCAACATTGTGTATCATGTCACAATGATTATGACATAGCGGCAGGGACCGTGGGTTTCCATCTAACCGATTTGCCTGGTGACAGACCGGGTAGTGCCCCCGAAAGTAGGCACCCAGCAGGAATGTTTCCCCGGCCCACCCAGCACGATAATAGCCAGATCGTCCGCGCTTCGAACCATGGGCACGGGACCATCCGGGACCCGTTGAAAACGCTCCACTAACGTGTCTTCGGTGTACCGTTCCAGAGGAATGAGCGCCCGGCGCATTAGCCATTCCACCACATCCGCCTTGCTCAGACCGTCTCCGGAGATGGTCGCCGCGTGCTCCGGACCCAGGGCCAAAAGCGTCTCCCCGCCGGTATACGCGTTGTTAGCCCCGGTAACGCCCATAGCGCCCGCGACGATCGTCAAGATATCGTCCGCGGACCGGCCCGAATGATCGTTAATGTTGTGGGGCGGCTCTCCCGCGATGACGGTCACGGTACTCTGGCCCCGGTCGAACCCTCGGTCTACGTGCAGGGGCTCCCACGGGTTAAGCTCCTCGTTTTCCGCCACGCAGTAACTGAATTTTGAAGGAGCCCCGTGGGTGGACATGTCGCCCACACCGGGGTGGCCGCCGCCAACGTTGAGCAGCATCAGGCGGACGGCCCTGCCGATGGTGGCGTTTGACCTCCAACCAGGACCGAATGCTCCCGATGAGGCGTTCATCTCCAGAGTTTCTCGGATGGGGCCATTGACAATAAGTAGAGGGGCACACGGGTGCGTCGTGGCCTGGATTGCGTAAAGGTTAAAGGCCGGGTCTCCCATGGCATCGGCCGCAGCCACTATGACGGGGAAATACTCGGGCAGGCAGCCTGCCATCACGGCGTTGATCGCCAGCCTCTCCACGGTCGCCGCGCCCCAATTGGGAGGGATTTCGGCGATTACATGACCGGGCGGCAGGTCCACAGCAGCCAGCATGGCCTCGACGCGTTCCGGAGTCGGGGGAACGATGGGAAGTCCGTCCGACCAGCCGCGTTCCAGGTACAGATGCTGGACCACTTCGTAGTCGTCGGCGACCTCGATCCGCTGGGAGCTCAACCGGGGCATGTCGAGTTACCGACCAGTGAGTCCCGCGACAACTTGTTCTAGCAAGTCGTCCGCCTTTGCCAGGACCGCCTCGGGTTTCAATCCGCCCAACGGATGTTGGGTCACCGCCATCGCTAACTCGGCCATTCCCAGGGAACGCCTTTCCACGTCACCAAGTCTTTGAAAGAAGTGCGTGCAAATGGTGACGGTGGGCACTCCCCGCCTTTCCATCTCTACCGAATCGTGGATACTCCACGACGTGCAGGAGCCTCAATCGGCAAGCCCAACGATCACCGCCTCGGAAGCGGCCGCCAGCTCCTCCAACACTTTATCCGTGGCTCCGGCGGAGGCGGTGGGTTTGCTCCGGTAAGTCGCGCTGCTGATCTCGTACTTTTCCCGAAGCAATTCTTCCAGCCTGCCAAACAAGATATCTCCGTTGGGCTTGCGATTCCAAAGAAAGCCAACGGCCCTTCCCCTCAGGTCGGGTAGGCGCGGCGCCATGGTCTGGCTAATTTCCCGTGGAGGCGCGGTTGGGTCAAGAACGACGAGTGTGCGTGTTGCAACGGAGGTCATGGCCTCTGCTCCCTTAACCAATTCCCTCGAATCGAAGTAGTAGAAGGCTATGGCGTTGGCTGGCGTGTGTCAAGGGCGGGTTGACAGCGAGCGGGGCGACATAGCTGGTCTCATAGCCAAGTAGTCCTTCAAGAACCGGAAGACTTCGGGCCGTCAGCGTTCGTATATTGGGTTTAAACGCACGTGCAAGAAGGCTTCCAGCAGGGAGAGAAAATTCTTGCCTATAGTAGACGGAAACAGGATATTCACACGGCTAGTTTCGCGTTCGATCCACTCCGCCCACCCTGCTTCAGAGTCCTCCGCAAGACCGGCAATGGTCCGTATTGCAGCATCTCGTCTAACCGATTTTGCCAACGTGCTTCCGGCATTAAAACCGTAATGCTGAGATGTGTAGCGCGCATTGGAACGTGGCCCCACCTGCCCGATTTTCAGCCAGGCGCCGTCGAACCAAAAACCGTATACGGCCATCTTCCCGGTCGGCAGGCGCCGTGGTCTATGATGCGGCGCTGGCAGGAATTCAACATCTTCATATTCAAAGACAATTTTGCTTCCGGCAAGGTCAGATACGGCCATGACATCTTCCAACACTGACAAAATATCCTTCCGCCAATTCGCGCACATGGGCTAATCTCCTTTAAACTAGATCAGGCAATATTGCTGATTGGCCCTGGTATTTGGAGAGGACAGATTCAGATATTGCCAAAGAATCGTTCCTAATGCCAGAATCGGGTTAGATTATCTGTCCGATCTATCAGGACGGTTGTGATGAAATCATACGTCTTCAAAGCTGAGCTTCAACTTGAGGATGACGGACGATGGAGTTCGTGGATTGAGGCGCTACCTGGTTGCGCCGCTTGGGGATATACCGAGCAGGAAGCGCTCGACGCCCTGCGAGTTGCCGCGGACCTGTACATCGAGGATATGATCGATGCAGGAGAGGAGATTCCGGAGGGTGACGTGGAAGTCATTGACAGGGCAGTTGTATCGGTATCCCGATGACGGTTCCCCCAGGCTTGGTCCACCTGTTGCGGAACCTCCCGGTGAGAGAATTGGTCCGAGCACTGGAACGGGACGGGTTCGCATATCGGCGGGGACGGAGTTCCGGGAGAGTCTACTCGCACCCTGACGGCCGCAGAGTCGTCCTTCATTACCACGTTCCACAGGATACGCTGCCTCCAGGGACTCTGCGAAACGTCCTGCGGGGCTGCCGATGGATGGAGAAAGACGCCCGTCGACTGGGGCTTATTTGAAGGGACGATTGCCGGTCTCCTCTATGACCCGGACTCGTCGTTTGCGGTATCGGTGAACCGGAACGTACTCCGTCCTTGCCAACCTATCTCCCCGTGGGTATGATGCGGTCTGTCCGCTCACCTCGGCTTCTACGACACGCCCGTCATATGCCAGCCCCTACCGGGAATCTTCCCCATTAGGAGGAGAATCATGGCCCGCACCCCCCTACTCACCAGGGGCAATGTACCGGAACAGTTCCGGGAAGCCTTCGATCACGAGACCGCAAATAGCGGCGGAGTTGTCGCGTCCGGTCCCGGTTCCGCGATGATCAACAGCCCGGAGATGCGCCGCCGCTGCAATCACCTGGCCGACTATCTGCGCCTTGAATCATCATTGACAGACAGGATCCAACAGTTGGCGATGCTGATTACCGCCCGTGCCACCGACTGCCAGTTCATCTGGAATGCCCACGCTACCCGCGGGCGGCAGGCCGGTTTGAGCGACGCGCTGGTCGACGCTATAAGGGACCGTCAGCCGCTGCCGTCCGTGCCGCCGGACGAAGCCGCCGTGGTCCAGGTCGGTACTGAGTTCTTTAACAACCGTAAAGTCAGTCAGGAGGCTTTTCAGGCCGGGGTCGACCAGTTTGGCGCGCAAGGTCTCACCGAGTTGACTACGCTGATCGGCTACTACGCCCTTTTGGCAATCAACGCCAACACTTTTCTGATTGACCTTCCGGACGAGCGGTCCGAGCCAATCTTACCTATCTAATAGGTCTGAATCTAAAAAAGCGGAGTCCGTGCGGGGAATCGAGGCGGAAGAGTTAAGCCGAGGAGTTAGGCGGAGGAGCTGGACAAGGACCAGGACCTAGAGGTCGAGGACCTTCGGTTTGACAGGGTTGGGACGGCCCGGGGTCTCGCCAATGGCGATGATCTCGGCGTGGAGGCAACCCGGTCCGATCTCCAACAACCCAACGCCGCCCAGCCGTATTTCCTTGTGCTGGGGGTAAGTGAGGCTGCCGCTATTCACGAGAACAACGTCGTCCCGAAGCTCCAATTGCTCTTGGTGTGTGTGACCCGATACAATAATGTCCACCGGAGCCGGGAAGGCTTTTTGCAACTCGTGAACTGGCCGAAACTCGCGATCCAGGATGTGGACCATCCCTATCCGCCAACCGTCGATGTCCAGCATCTGGACCTCTTTCATCCGAGAATCGGTCAACGGATCGTTGTTCCCGGTGGAACATAGCACCGGCGCAAACTGCTCCAACCAATCGAGAACGATTGGAGAGGTGAGGTCTCCACCGTGGAGGATCAAGTCTACGGAAGAGAAGAAAGCGGCGGGTTCCGGCCCCATCTCGTCTATACTTCGGACGAGGGCGGGCAGGTGGGTGTCGGTAACCAGACCTATGCGCATTGATTCAATCTAGCCCGTGAGACGGCTATTGTCAAATTAGCTAATCGGTCCCGAGGAGGTTGGAACAGAGGATGCCAAGAGGAGATAAAGTCGCAGCCATCGTGGGTATTAACGAGTACCCGCTACGAGTGGTGGGCCCCGGCACAGGCGCCCTCCAGATCAAGGCGTCTTGCGCGGCCAAGGCCCTGGAAGACGCGGGCTTCACGTGGCAGGACGTAGACGCGGTCTACGACACCGGCACAGACCAGGGCGTCGGCGGCCTGGGAATTTGCGAGTACTTCGGATTTAAGCCCAAAGTCATCGACAACACTTCAGTCGGCGGGACTTCCTACGAGTTCCACGCCAACCACGCCGTGCGCATGATCGCCGCGGGCAAGTGCAACCTGGCCCTTATTACCTACGGCTCCACGTCCCACTCCGACCGCAGGGCCATCGGGACCGCCGGCGCTACCGGCCAGGGCGTCTCCAACATGATAAACAACATGGAAGACCCCTGGGGTCTGACCCTCATCGGCAACTACGCCATGGTGAAGCAGCGGCACAAGCACCAGTACGGGACCACCGACGAGCAGTTCGCCGCCATCTCCGTGGCGACCCGTAAGCACGCCATGCGCAACCCCGAGGCGGTGAAGGCGATGACGGACCTGGAGTTCGTCGGCGTCCGCGAGATCACCACCGAGGACGTGCTCGATTCCCGCATGATCGCCTATCCTCTCCACCTGCTGGAGTGCTGCATGGTGTCCGACGGCGGCGGCGCGGTGCTGATTGCGTCCGCGGAGATGGCCCGCAACGCCCGCAAGAAGCCAGTCTGGATCATCGGCGGCGGCGAGGCCACCAAGTACCGGGAGAACGGCGGCGACATCACAGTCAGCGCCGGAGCGCAGTCGGCTCCCGTGGCCTTCGGTGAAGCCGGCGTCTCCCCGTCGGAAATCGACATTCTGATGGCATACGACTCTTTCACCATCACCGTGATGTGCCTCATCGAGGATCTCGGCTTCTGCGCCAAGGGGGAAGGCGGAGATTTCGTCAGCGACGGCAAGCTGCATTTCGACGACCCGCGAAAGCCCACCATCAACACCGATGGCGGAGGTCTATCCTCCAATCACCCTGGCGCGAGGGGTATCTTCCTTCTTATGGAAGCGACCCGGCAGCTACGCGGCGAGTCCACCTCTCAGGTGCCGGACCCCAAACTGGCCGTGGCCGTTGGCAACGGCGGTCAACTCGGTTCACGCCACGCCACCGGAGTAACCATCCTGGCCGCGGACTAATTGACGAATTGGAGTAGAAGCTACTATGCAACCGCTACGACCACAGCCGAGATTCCCTGAGAACGACACCGAGCCCTTCTGGGAAGCCACGAAACAGCGCGAGTTGACTTATCAGACCTGCAACAAATGCGACACCGTGATCTTTTACCCGCGCCGTCACTGCACCGGTTGCGGGTCAGACGATACGAAACGGAACGTGTCTCAAGGCATGGGGTCAGTCTACACGTTCAGCGTCATCATGCAGAGCCGGCACCCCGCGTTCAAAGACCTGGGCGCCTACGCGGTCGCTTACGTGGACCTGGACGAGGGGTTCCGCATCATGACCAACATCGTTGGAATACAGGACCCAACGACGGACATCGAATGCGGCATGAGGGTGAAGCTGCACTGGGAGGACCAAGGGGAAGGGGAGATCGCTCTCCCCATGTTCGAACCGGCTTAACGGCCAGGGCGGGGGCGGCAGAGGCGGCTAGCCCGGCACCAGTCCCTCGCCCACGAACAACTCTTCGGCTTCGATCAGGGTCAAGTCGGGCTCTGGCAGGATCAGGTCCGACTCGACCAATTCGTCTATAGGCACAGGGGAACCCTTTTCCCGCACCAACCCAAGCATCTTGGCCAGTAAAGCCGTGAACTTGGCCTCGTCTTCCGACTCCACCGCTTCCACCAACTCGTTGTCCAGGGCGTTCAACTCGTCGATGAAGGAGCCGGGGAGATTGTATTGACCTTCATTCGTGATTCGGACAATCATGCTCAGGCCCCCGGCAGTTGCTTCCTCTCCGCCGATGGCAGGCCGGCCTTGAGGGAAGCAAGCTCTGATTCTACGTTCTGACCGGCCGCCAGGCGGTCCAACTCCCTGGAAATGTCGTCCCCGCCTCCGCTGAAGTCCTCTAGGACCCCGGTGTTGGCCAACTCGTCGATGGCCCCGGCCCGCGCCCGCATCTTGTCAGTCTTCATTTCGGCCCGTTCCACGGCCAGCCCAATGTCTCCCATTTCTTCGGAGATTCCCGACAGGGCCGAGCCTATGCGCACCTGGGCTTGAGCGGCGGTGTACTGCGCCTTGATGACCTCTTTCTTGGTGCGGAAGGCGGCCACCTTGGCCTGAAGCCGTTGCTCCGCCTGGGTCAACTTCTCCTGTTCCAGTTCCATGCCCCCAATCTGGTCATCCAGTCCCTGGAGTTCTAGCAGGGCCGTCTGTTTTCGCTGCAGGGCCAGCCGCGCCAAGTCTTCCCGCCCAGCTTCCAGCGCCTGCCGCGCCTGCATGTCAAGCCGGCCGACCGTCTCCTGGATTTTGGACGCCTGCTGCTGGATTTGGCGTTTGGCGGCGACCATCTCGACTACCCCGCGCTTCACGTTGCGCAGCATCTCCATCTGCTTTTCGTAGGAGTAGTCCAGGGTTTCCGCCGGGTCCTCGGCCTGGTCCATAATTCGGTTCATCTTCGCTTTTACAATGGTGGACATACGCGAGAGCACTCCCACGGCGCACCTCCGGTAAGTTATTCGTCAATCCGTTTGAGGAATCCTAAGAATACGTCAGGAAGACCAGGGCTCAAGTTCGCCCTCACGGCCTCCATGAAGCACAGGGGACGAGGCGGTGTTTGGGGTTAGAAGTGATCGGAATCACGTCCCCGGCCACTAACCATCCCCACCAGACCTACCACCACCGCTATGATCCCAAGTATGATCAGGACCCAGGTAGTCAAGCTAACGAGGATCGGTCCTAAGAACTTGACCAAAAGGCCGAGCACGACTAGGGCGATTCCCATGACCAGCCAGCCGCCGGCGCTGAAGTTCCCCATACCCCGTTCCTCCACTTTTCCCGGGACCTATCCTTGATTCAACCTTATATTCTTCGGGTGTAGGGGTCAAGTGCCCCCAAACCCCGATTGACCTGGTTCGGCCTCCTGCGTATACTCAAATTCCCAGCCGGATCTTGGCAGCGCCCAACCCGGCTCCCACCCCACTCTTGACCAGGTGTCGAGTTCCATGAACCCTGCCCCGTCCACTACCCTGATCGCCTCCCCGGCTTGGTCTTTAGGAGACTGACGGTATGCTGCGCGGTCTATTCGGCAGGGGAAAGAAACGGCGGGACCGGGACTCCTCACCGGCCCAGGACGACACCATCCGGGCTGCAATGGTTGGCGATGTCCTCACTATTTCCGGCCTTGGCCCTGAGTACGAGGACCGCTATTTCTTCGTCGAGAGGCGTCACCGTTACACCTCCGGTTCAGATAGCTGGTATGAGTTGGTTTGCGCCGAAGGGGACACTCAGGTCTGGATAGATTGGACCGAAGGATACGACCTCTCCGTTTCCGCCACTGGGGACCCAGAGCCAATCGGATTGGGCGGCATCGGGCTCACCGAAGACGATTTGATCGCGCTGGACGAACAGCACTCCATCGATAACTACATCATGGTGGAAGGCGAAAACTACTATTACCGCAACAGCTCAGAGGTTTTCTTCTACAGAGACGGCAGCGGGCCCGGAGACGCATTCTATTACTGGGACTTCGTAAGTGAACGGGGACTTCGCTCCCTGTCGATCACCAAATGGGAAGGGAGGCCCTTCGAAGTAATCTTCAGCGAAGTGCTATCACCGGACAATGTCACGTTGTACAAGGGAGAACGTCCGGAACAAGGGCGAGGTAGAGGTTGATGTTAGAAGCATTCATAGACACGCTGCAGGCATTTCCGCGGGGCCTAGTGTTCGTTGTGCTGGGGTTGGTCGTCCTCGTGGTGGCTAAGCTGGTCCGTGACCTTGTTACCCACTACAACGTCGACCAAGAAATCTCCGAAAAACAAAACCTCGCCGTCGCATTGCGGCTTAGCGGTTATTTCATTGGCGTTATCCTCATCTTCCTTGGCGCCTTGTACCGGCCGTTAACCCTGGTGTACCAGCCGTTAACCCTGGTTGGAGTCGAAGGACTCGGATTCGACTTAGAGTATTGGATACAGGTAATCCGAGTGCTGGCATACTCCCTGGCCGGCATCGTCGCCCTCAACCTGGTTCGCCCGCTGATGAACCGGCTTGTCCTCTACAAGTTCAACGTCGAGGAAGAGATCGTCGAAGGTCAGAACGTTGGGACCGGAGCAGCCGAGTTCGGCATGTATATCGCCGTCGGGCTGGTGGTAGCCGGGGCAGTGTCCGGCGAGGGGACACGTAGCGAACTAGAAGCGGCGCTCACCGCCCTGGCCTTCTTCGCGATGGGGACGGCGTTGCTGGTCGTGTTTGCGCGATTCTACGAGTTGACCACGCATTTCGACATTCACGACGAGATCGAGGGCAACAACGTAGCCGTGGGGGTTGCCTTTGGCGGCAACCTGATTGCCATCGGACTGGTGACCCTGAAGGCGGTATTTGGAGAGTTCACCGGCTGGGGGGAAAGCATCGTGGCCTTCCTAATCTACGGAGTGGTCGGCTTCGTGCTCCTCTACGTGATGCGTCTGCTGATCGACTTGCTAATCCTGCGCACCGTAAAGGTCTCGGACGCCCTGGCCGTTGACCGAAACATCGGGGTGGCATTCATCGAAAGCGCCGTCGTGATTAGTTCGGCGATGGTGCTGTTTGTGGCCATCTAGTTTCGGCTTAGGGACCGCCGCACCCGTCTCCTGATCGCGTTCTGCCCTTCCAATGCCCGTAGCCTTTCCCGTCGCTCTTCCAGGAATGCGGCCCCGTGGTCGCACACCAGGTCAATCAATTCGTCTCCCACATCGTACCGGTTTACCACCGGTTCAAGCACATGGTCGAAGAACTCTTCCTCATTGATGCGGGCTGTCCACTCAGGAAGAAACTCGTCCAGGGACCCATCGTACAGGCGTAGGAGAAACACCGTGCGCGCCGGGTCCAATCCCTCGGCGCAGTACACCTGCACTCGCAGGTCCACCCCTTCATCGGTCTCAAATTCGACCAGCTCTAAGTCCGTCTCGATCACCGTGTCCTTGAAATGGTCGTACAGGTCGATATAGGACTCGGTTTCAGCCAGCAACCCGCTGATGTACCTCCGCCCATCCTCGGAAATCTCCACCGCTGAGCCGTCCTCAGACCCGGTCAATAGCCCTTCCAGCTGGGCATTAGCGATGGTCCGGGAGAGGGTCAGTTCTTCGTCCGCATCGGACTCCAACGGGAGTTCGACATCGTGTTTGTCCAGAAAGTAAAGCAGAGTAAGGGACTGCAACCAGTCCAGCAACTCATCCTTGGAGTCCCAGAATTCGGACCGGGCGGCATAGTCGACAGCGTGGTAACGCTGTTCTACGCGGACGTCAAGGCTTCGGGTAACTGAGCCGTCGCCCAGGGGCGTGGGTAGGTTTTCCAGGTAGTCCGAAACCCTTGATGCAAGGTCGATATCCCCGGTCTCTCGGGCAGAGGCGGTCAGCAGGCACCTCCCTTGCCGCCATTCTTCCATCGCGTCCAGAAAGACGCCGAATATCTCCGGCAAATCAGGATTGGCCCGAAGGTCCAGGAGCGCCGCGACCTCTCCTTGCTCATCTTCATCTTCAGGAAACACACGGTCCAGGAGTTGGCCGATGGAAAGCCTGGCATATTCCGCCGGTACAACCACATGAAAGCAGTCTTCCGGTGCCATCCCCGCAAGTGAGGCCCGTAATTCGAACGGGCCATTCATAGAGCGCCCCGCCTCACCTGGAAAGCGCCGCCCCCGCCGGACCCGCCAGAGAAGAAGCCAGAGGATCTCGCGGAAGATCTCGCGGAAGACCGGGACACGGTGTTACTGCTCCTGAACGCGCCGCTTGCCCCCTGGGTGGACTGGTAGGTCCTGCGGTTGGTGCTCACGTTCCCTCGCGACTGTTGGTAGCGGGAGCCGGCGAACTGGGTCTGCCGCTGTTGGTAGGAGGTGTTGCGCTGTGCCTGCCTGGTATAGGCCGAAGACTGACGGTAACTCGTGCGTTGGCGCCGCATCTCAGAGCCCCTGCTGGGAGGGGTGCTGTAGTAATAGCCCCGGGGACCCATAGACGATATAAGCAGGTAGGCAAATAGAAAATTGCCCGCTCCGAAGTGGCTGTTGTAGTAGCCGTTGCCGTGGTAGCCGCGCATGTCGTATTCGTCGTTGGTCCCTTTGACGATATCGAAAAGCTGGTCGTCTGAGGAGTCTTCGATCTCGCCGTTGCTATTCAGGTCTTCCCACCCCTCCAGGGTCAACTGGGACCCGTCCTGCTTGGCCCGGATGAGGATGAGTCCGTCGCCTTCGTAGATCTCGTTCACACGGCGTTCGAAGTCAGTCACGCTCTTGGAGTCTTTGAACGCGGCTTGAACCTCGTCCAGGTTGATCCGCCCGGCGGCCCCGTCGGTCGCCGCCCAGTCTTCGTAGGAATCTCCACCTCCGCAAGCGGCTGCCCAGGGCGACACCGCCACCATGCCGCTCAGGGAGAGCGCGGTTCCCAACCTAATCTGTCGTCGGACCATGTCAGTCACTCCCCGCGGTAGCTCCCACCGGCGTGGGAAGCTCCGCCAATAACATCTCAATTTGTTCGCTTACCCTAGTTGGCCGCTCCAACTCAGGCCGTGGCGCCGAGAACGGAAAGGCCGTGAGCCTTACCAAAAATTCGGTGTTCAGGTCCCGCCAGAACTTGTCCCGGGACCGGCCGCTGTGGCGCACGTATGCGGCGACTGCCGACTTGTGGTTGCGCGCCCCGAGAACATGATTGGACATAGAATCTCGGAGCAATGCCAGGTGTTCCCGCCACAGTTCGTCGCATGTCTGCAGATACAGCAACCTGGCTGTTTCGCCGAACAAATGGGCTCCAGCGAATTCCAGGGACTCCTCTATTTTTCGGACCAGCACTCGTCCAAGTTCTTCAGCCAGGACGTCGAGACCGCAGCCGTAGAGGTCGGCGCAGCCCACCCCAAAGTCCAGTTGGGCTTCTTCCGTTATGTCCTGGAAGCGCCGGTCATACTGGTCGTGCGTAATCGTCGCGAAATATCTGGAGACCATGTCGGATGCTTGCTGTAAGGCGATTTCCCGGCAAGCATTCAGGATATCGGACGTGGCTATCGCCTGTCGGCGGCGGTAGAAGACGCAAGTATGCAGGTCCGGGACCGCAAAGTAGTCCTGCATCAGTCCTCTTTGCGCTTCCCCTTCCCTTTCGGTTTCGCCCCTCAGCCTGTCCACCATCCTGGCGACCGCCGCCCCTGAGAAGTATTCCCTCCCTGCTTCATCGACCCAGCAACCACCAACCCCGCAGCCACGAGAGAGCTTCAAGAACTCCGCGGCCCGGTGGTTTATGACGCGGTCTTCTAGAGAGAGGAACGACATCGTCTCTCCGAATTCTCCCTGCCTGCCGCTCCGGCCGTTGAGCTGAAGATGTACACGCGCGGAATCGTGCATTTCAGCGGCTATCACACATAGCCCCAGGGAGAATTGAAGCCTGACATCGTCAGTCCCGTGTCTATCCCCCGGGCAGAATTTGATTCGGACTTTCCGGCCATCCCAGACCGCATCCAATGCGGACGTTCGGTCTAACTCCTTGCGCAGCGCCTTTGCCTGCTCAAGAGAGTGACAGGACACAATCACGCATCGCGTGTCCTGGCCCAAGGTGTGTTTGATCAGGTCCACATACCGGCTGGCAATGCGCGCATTTAGACCCGTTTCCAGCAGAATATCAGTCCCGCGGCCTGCCATGTTGGTGGCCACCGTCACTGCCCCGAACCGCCCGGCATCCTTAACTACCTGGGCCTCGATGTGGGTTGCAACGGCGTTCAACAAATTATGTGGTATTCCGCGCTCCGCAAGCCGTTGGCTCAACTCCTCGGACTGTTCCACGGTGCCTGTCCCAACCAGTACAGGCTGCCCCACTCGGTGGCGGGCGGCCACTTCATCGACCAACGCCCCCAGCTTGTCCTCTCTGGTCCGGTACAACCGTGGTCCGGAATCCACACGCGCCAGGTAGTTGCTGGGAGGCACGACTACCACCTGCATACCGTATTTCCGCTCGAATTCGTTCGCGGAGGCAACAGCCGTGCCCGTCATACCGCTTGTGTGGTCATATAGTCCTATGTAAGCGGCGACGGATATCTGGCCCAATGTGTCGAATTCCGGCCTTAGCGTGACGCCTTCCTTGGACTCAAGCGCCGAATGCAAACTGAACTGAAACAAGGAGTGCGTCTTGGGCCGCCCCGTCTGCTGGTCAATCAAGACTATCGCATCGTCGTCGACTATGTAGTCCACGTCCCGTTTCAGCAGCAGGAAGGCGCGAAGCATCTGATGGACATAGTTGCCAAGGGAGTACTGGCGGGAAACCCTGCGGGAGAGACCGCCGCGCCGCTTACGGCGGTCCGCTAGGGGCAGCCCATCCAGGGACGGCGTCTCCTTTGATCCCGCGCCGGTCGACCAGCGATCGTATATGCGGCCCAGCCGCTTTTCAAGAAACTCCCAGCCCTCTTCGGTAACTGTTACGAAGCGCAAATCCGGGTCGACGGCGTACAGGAGCCCCCTGGTGACGCTGGGGCCATCTTCCCCGGCCACCGATCTTACGCGTCTCGCGTCACGGGGATTCGCGGCGAGAAGCTTCTGAAGGGCCTGATGCTCCGGCTTGGCCAACATCAGCCGGGCCATAAGCTCCCACCGCTCTCGTTCCGGGACATCGAGGCGGGAAGCGTTCTCGGCCAACCTGTCTGCCCGGTCATGCTGGGCCTGGACCAAGCCAGATACGGCCTCTTTTACCTTTCCCACAGGACGTTCCACCACGGAAGGATTCCCGGAGATGATCATAGGAGTGAACGCCTCGTCTATCAGCGCGTGGTCAACTTCGTCGATAATGGCAACCTGCAGGTTGCCTTGCACCCGCTCACCGGGCGCGGCCTTCAGATTGTCCCTCAAGTAATCGAACCCGAACTCCCGCATGGTCCCGTAGACGACCTGTGATCTGTAGGCGTATCTCCGCTCCTCATCCTCCATGTGACTACGCACGGCGCCGGAAGTGATTCCCAAAGACTCATACACTGGCCCCAACAATGCAGCGTCCCTGTCAGCGAGATAATCGTTCGCGGTTATGATGTGCACCGAGGCGTCGAACAGGGCATGAAGGACCGCCGGGAAGGCCGCAGCCACGGTCTTGCCCTCACCAGCGTTCATCTGGACCACACTCCCCCGGAACATGTGAAGACCGGCCAGCAGTTGCTCGTTGGTGACCCGGAACCTGATGCCCGGCCCAGCGTCGTGGATGCGGATGGCCCGGTAAAACGACGCGGGTAAGTGGATAGCCGAGAGTCGCCGGTACTTTCGTTCTTTGGAAACCTGTTCCAACCCCTCTTTAACATCTGGATGGTCCGTTCCATTATCGACAGGATAGTCGGAGGACGTTGATGGGTCGTCGAACAATCTCCAAACGCCCAGCCGGCGGTCAATGGTTTCAGCCACGACTGCGAAGACAAAGGCCACGGGCTCGACAGGATTCACACCCTTGTCCAGGGTCAAAAGCGCGTTCCTCAAGTCGCCGTCGGAATGGCCGGTGAGGTCGTAGCTCCAGACTTTCCCGGGGAGTTCCCGGTATTCGTGACCCGCGGGGTTTCCGGGGCGCGCGCCATTGGGTTCCCTGCCGCGCGCCGCGCCGAACAAGGCCTGAACAAGACTCCCCGTCACCCTACCCGCTTGAAGCAAGCAGTCCTCCGTAGCCGCCTGGTCAGGTTTGCGGACGGTCCGTTCCGTTTTGCAGTTTCATCAAGACCAACCCTGCCTCGTGATCCTCGCCTTCACACTCGTTCACCCGGGTCAGCAAGTGCTCTCTGGCCTCCAAAATCTTATCGTATACATCAGGTTCCGCATCATGGAAAGTCCGGCCCAGCGGGGTGTCCATGACCCAATTCTGGGTGACCGCGCATTCGAGTTGAGCCCTCGCCGCGACGTCCAAGTATTCCTGCCTATCCCGCCGGAACTGCTTTTCGCTCCGGTAGGGGATGGGAATCACGTAGTAATCTTCCGAAAGAAAGAGGCCTAGCTCGTTGTCAAACACCTGCAGCAGGTCCGGGAAAGGCAACCATCCCTCCATAGCGAAGAACAGGTTTTCCGGGATATCCTGCGGCACGCGGTGGTAGTAGAAGTTTTCCGTCGACTCGACCATTTTGACCGTTACGGGTTGCTTGTCCTCGTGACCCAATACTCGCTCCGCCGCCTCATCCTGTAAGAACAGGAACGGAATGTTCCCGTTGGTATCGTCGACCAACACCTGAACGCCATCTACGTTGTACACCAACGCGGTATGTTGCCAGAAGCGCATATACCGCTTGGAAAACCGGAAATCGAAGGTCGTTAACAGCCCACGCAGTGGTTCAACTGGCACCGGTCCGGTGGCATCCTTGCCGGCGATGACGTACTCGGACTTGAATCCATAATGATCGGTAAGAAACTTGAGGGCCTGCACCTTTTCGGAGCAGATGGCCCCTCCTCCTTCTATGATGTTGTCGATGGTCTCGTCACCAGATTTGTACATCAATTTTCTGCCAATGAACCGGGAGTAGTTCTCAAACTGACTGTCCCAGACCGCCTTGGCCAGGGTTTTGAGGAGCTCTAGTTTCTCCTCCCTGGTAGCCAACTCCAGCAGCCGGGCGGCAGCCTCCGGACCGTGGGCGCGTTCCAGCACTTCCCGCACGTAACCCGCATAGCGTTCAGGGTCCCGAGCCCACTTGCGAGCGTGGAACCCGGTCCAGTTACGGTCATAGTGGACGTATATACGGTCAATGGTGATATCGGTCAGGGAGATTTCTTGGCCCGCGGCGACCGTCTGGCAAGACAACGGAACATCACCCACCTCGATCACCGGGGCGCTTTCCCGTCCCTCATCTCGGAAGGCGACTCCGGCGAACATGTCCTTGAGTTCACCGGCGTCCGAGCTGGAATAGACCAGGTCCTGCAGTGAGTAGAGGGAATCGGCTGACGGCTGGGTTATCCTGGCGTCAAGAACGAGTTGGCTGGTCTGGGCGTGTTTGAGATATCTGTCCAGCAGTGCGCCTAAGGTAAGCTGTTCGTCCCCGGGAAGCATGCGCAGGGCCGCTTTCCGGTTGGTCAGCGAGTCGGATAGCTGAAGTATATGTCCGGCCGCGCCGCTCATCATAACCCCGGGACTGGGAACCGGGTCATTTGGCCGCGGCCCGCGCCAGTCCCCATCTTCCCGCGAACTCCTCGAAGCTGGGGCTGCTCTTGAGGACCACTTGCCCCTGGGTGTCTAGCGCATAGACGGATGGCAGGGCCACACCGTTGAACATGTGGGCCTTGACCAAAGTGTAGGAACCGGCGTTGGTGAAAACCACTCTGTCTCCCACCTGGAGTTTTTGGGGGAACCTGAATTCTCCCAAAAGGTCCCCGGCCAGGCACGTGCAACCAGCCAGGATGTATTCGTGGGGGGCCTCGTCGTCATGGCCCAACACCTCTGATGGGAGGTCGAACTCCAAGACCTCAGGCATGTGATTGACCGAAGTGTCCAGTACCGCAATTGTGCGGCCCCCGCTATCGAACAGGTCGAGCACTGTCGAAACGATGTAACCAGCCTCGCGGACCAGAGCCGACCCTGGCTCGAACAAGACCTCCAAGTCGTAGCGGGATTTCAGGTAGTTGACCGACTCGCGCAGGCCGTCGTAGGACTCACCATCCTCAAACAAGTATCCGCCGCCCAAGTTAACCCAGTTGACTCGGCGCAGAATCCCGGACGCCAGGGCGTCAAGCCGCTCCACAGTCGCGAAAAGCTCCGCGAAGTCCGGTGAATCGCAGTTGGAGTGGAACAGTATTCCCCGAAGACCGGCGAACCTCTCCGGCCGGTCCTGGAACGCGGCCGACAGGTCTTCCAGAGGGACGCCCAGTTTGGAGTGTGGGCGGCAGGGGTCGTAACGGTCGTCGTCTAGGAAAGAGACCTGTGGATTCACGCGAAGCCCGCAACTAGTCCAGCCAGCCAGCTTCGGTCGATACCTGTCCCAATGCCCAAGGGAGTTAAAGGAGACCGAGTCGCACAGACGGCCGATCTCGTCCACTTCCTGGGGCCTGAGACCTGGCGTGGTTATGTTAACCATGACCTGATCTCTGGCCACTTCCCGGGCCAACCTGGCCTCGTACAGCGAGCTGACCGCGAATCCGTCGACCTTTGGAGCCATAAGCTTTAGGGCGTCCGCGAAGGAGAAGGACTTGACGGAGAAGAGCAATTTCAGGCCCACCGACTCGCGGAATCTGCCCGCGAGGTCCAGAAGTCTATGGATGGTCCGCTCGTCGTAGACGAATGCCGGTGTGTCTACCTCGCCGGCCCATTCCGGAATGCGGCCGACGGGACCTAGCGGCTTCATACCGTTTAATCCCGGCGAAGGTGATATAGACTGGTTGGGGTAATTGTTCATAGAGGGCCCTGGCGCCGTTGGGGGCGCAGGTCTGCGGATACAAATGGGGACGAACCGCGCTAGGGGCCACGCGCTAGGGTCCTATTGTAGCACAGGCGATGTTCCGTATTATGAAGAAGTCAATCGGCTGGCGCGCCGGTGGTGTCCGGCTTGGCGAGCCGGGTGATCGCGTCCTCCACCACCGCCGAGGGAAGGGGTCGTCGGACGGAACCCGGTGAGATCCCGGCCTTCAGGGCCGCCATGATTCCCGCCGCTTCCCAATAGTTGTCCACCCGGAAGAACTGACCGTACCTCCACGGCAGCGCCTCCAGGTCGTTCCTCATCAGGTTGGTGTTCTCACCAACCGCGATCACCGGGATGCCCTGCTCCAACGCCGCGAGTGTCGGCAGTCCCAGGCAGCCGTCGGGGATGACCAGGCAAGACACGTCTCTCGCGGTTATCACATTCGGGTCGTGGAATGCCTGGGGGTCGGTGATGATTTTGGGACTCCGCTGAAGACCCTTGAACACTGACTGCAGAAAGGTCATGGACACGGCTTCGGCGGCCATGCGGGGGTCAACGATGCCCAGGTCCATATCCAACACTTCCTGGGATTCCAGCATCGGGGAATGGGCGGATGGGACATCGTAAATACTAGAGATCGCGTGGGTCAGCATCGATTCCACACCTCCCCACGGGTTTATCATCTCCCCTTCGCTCCTGAAGTAGTCTCCATGAAAATGGAACGGCATGGTTATCACCGAGGACAGGGCCACTGCGTCGTAGTCTCTCCGGTGGGCATCCAGCACGTCGAACAGCCCTTCCAGGTTCTCCACGCAGCCTGCCGCTCTGTCTGAACCGGTGTATTCGGAGCGCATTGTTAGCCGCGGCTCCAGGCTGACTACCCTGGGACACATGAGACCGTAGGATGAACGGGCCGCGTTCACCGCATTTAAGGCAAGACTCGTGAAGAGGCCATCGGGATGGGAGTCGAGGATCGCCAGGACCCGGTTGGCGCGCACCGGCTGCAACCCTCCGGCGCCCATAAGCAGCCGGCAGATCACGCTGCCTTCAACGTACAGCGCGTTGGCCGGCATCTCGTTGATGTCCGAGGCATTCACCACGTTGGGGTGGGTGATTAAAGTGTCGCACAGTTGGGCGAGTAGCTGGGCCACAGGCGTAGCGTCCCCGGCATGGCCCCCGATAGCGGCGCCGATCCCCGTCGGCACGAGAAGGACCGCGTTGAAAGTTGCGGTATTCTCTACCTGGCGGGGTCTATGTTCAAAGACCAGTTCCCTCGGGAATAGGCCGGGGCCCTGGCCGTTGTGCATCGTCGTAACCTCGCAGCGGTATCCGGCCTTGCTTGATTCGGAGACTACGAGTCGGATGGGCGAGTCACCGGCGGGCAACGATTCCAGGGTCTTACTGGACAGCCATCGAAGGGGGCTTTCCCCTTTGGGCGCCGTGGGGATGTGTATCTCTGTTTCGGACAGGTAAACCAAAACGGTCAGTTCCCTGAGGGCCGCGAGCGAAGGCCGGTTTCCAGCCGTTTACCGGCTTCCGTGGAGCCCTGGCGCGTCTGCGTCACAACAGTGTCTACCAAGATGCGCCGGGATTCAAGCATGGCGGCGCTGGGTCCAGGGTCAGTAGACAGCGGTCGAGGCTCAAGGTTACGATGCCTCCAACTTGACCCGGTAACCGATGCGAGGAGGTGGTCATGCCCATCGAACAAGTCTCACCAGGTCTGGCTTCCATTGTTTCCGCGGACCAGCCGATAGAAGAACTGGCAACCGGCTTCGGCAACGCGAACGGACCCGCCGAAGGTCCCCTGTGGTGGAAGGAGGGAGGGTACCTGCTCTTCAGCGACATCGGGAACAACCGCAGGATGAAATGGACTGCGGGTGAAGGAGCAACTCTCTTCCAGGAGCCCACCAACTTTGCCAATGGCCTGACCCGCGATATCCAGGGACGGCTCATCGCCTGCGACCGGACTCCCCGCGTCGTCCGTCACGAACCGGACGGGAGCATCACGGTCGTGGCGAACAGCTATCAGGGGAAGAGCTTGAACCGGCCCAACGACGTTGTGGTCAAGTCGGATGGAAGCATCTACTTTACCGACCCTGGGGCTCCCGCTCCCGAATACCAGCTAGATTTCGCCGGAGTATACCGGGTGAGCGCCGACCTGGGTACGATAACCCTGTTGGTCAGCGACTTCATTACGCCCAACGGGCTGGCTTTCTCTCCCGACGAAAGCATCCTCTATGTCAATGACTCACGCCGAGGGCACATCCGAGCCTTCGACATACAGCCCAACGGCACCCTTGCCCTGGCCACCGACCGGGTCTTCGCCGACCTTACGGGAGAACGTCCCGGTGTGCCCGACGGCATGAAGATCGACGTTGAAGGTAACGTCTACTGCGGCGGTTCCGGCGGCATCTGGGTGTTTAATTCCTCTGGTCAACACTTGGGGACCATCGTCCACGGGGCCGAGGCCTCGACCAACATGGCCTGGGGAGGCGATGATTGGAAAACCCTCTACTTCACCACCCGGAATGAATTGGGCAGCATCACCCTGAACATTCCCGGCATCCCGGTGCCCGTGGATGCGGCGTAAAGATCGCCTCGACGCCAACCCCGTCATTCCGCTCACCCCGTCATTCCGGCCTTGAGCCGGAATGACGGGGTGGGCAAGCCAGCAATCCCACCAGTCTCGTTCCAGTCTAACCCAGGAGTTCCTTTCTTACGCTCTCCAAGCGGGCGCGTTGCTCTTCGCTTATCTCGGGGTATCCCTCACCCTTGTCCCGGATTCCGCCACGCCTCCGACACTGCGCCGGTGAAGGGTCAAGGAATCATCTGGGTGAGTAGGTAATTCATGAGGGTTTGGACGCGCCACGCCTCCGACACGGGTATCTCACGGAACCGGACGGCGAACTCCTTCATCATACGGACGGCGAGCGGCGGCATTTTCACCACGTCGGCGGCGATCTCCTCCGCACGCTCCATCAACCGATCGTGGGGCGCCGTCTCGTTGATAAGGTTGATCCGCAGGGCTTCCTTGGCGTCGAAGGGGGCGTCCGTGAGGAGAATGCGCATCGCGTCGGCGTAGGAGACCTGGCGTGTCAGGTAGGTCGCGCCGGGGCCGTGGCCGACCCATCCTTGGCTAAGCAAAGCGAATTTGAAGCGGGCGTGTTCCTCGCAGGCGATTCGTATATCCGTGGACGTGAGCATCAGGTAAAAACCTGCCCCGGCGGCCCAGCCGTTGATGGCGGCGATTACCGGCTTCCATATCTGGGGGTAATGGTCTCCCAGGCTTCCGTCGACGCCGAACTTGGAGCCGTTGACCGTACCCGAGGGCGGCCAGAAGATGTTCTCGATGCGGACCCTCTCCCGCTCCTCGGGGGTGATTCCATCGGGAGTGCTTAGGTTATGCCCGGCGCAGAAATATCGGTCGCCCACTCCGGTTAGGATGGTGGCGCGAACATCGGTATCGTCCCAGACCTCTTTCCATGCTTCGGCGATGGCGTTGGAAGTCTCCCGGTCCAAAATGTTGGCCTTCTCCACGTTGTTGATGGTCACGTACGCGACGTGACCCCGCTTCTCGTATAAGACGCCCATGTCGTTACCTCCGAAGGATTACCGGGAAAGGCCAAGTCCTCGCCCGCCCGGCGATTGCTCCCGAATTATAACGCCCGCGAGCATCCCCCGCCGGGCCAATTTGACTACCGCATATCGAGGGCATAGACTTCGAATTCAAGGCCACACAGTCACGCCGCCATGCCCCGAATTCCTAAACATTGGAGGACATCAAATGAGCATATCAAGGCTGTACACAGGGGACGATGGACAGTCCCACATCGAAGATATGGACCTGGCTTCCCACCCGGGGTTGGGCGAGTTGCACAATGCCGAGGGGATTATGTTCCGTGTCTCCGAACCCGGCCGCTTTAGTGACTGGCACAACGCGCCGCGCCGTCAATACGTCGTCACCCTGGCGGGCGAGGTGGAGATCGGCCTGGGAGACGGCACGACCCGCCGGTTTGGCGCGGGCCACATTAGCCTTGCCGAAGACCTGACCGGAAAAGGCCACACCACCAAATCCGTGGGGGACGTTCCCCGCGTCACCGCCACGATCCCTCTCTTGGACTAAGGTTGGGTGAAAACGCTGAAATAGCTACAGAGCCGGTGGCTGCCCAATTCTCGGACCGCATACACCGGGGGCGGCCATCGGGGTCTAATGCGCGCTCGGGAGCAGCGGTCGGTCTATGAGTCGAGTGGCCGGTTCCCTGAGCGGCTGGCGGGTCCGAGTGCTGATGGCCCTGGCCGCAATAGCCATTATCGCGGCTGCGGCCATATTCGGTTACCGACTGTGGTACAACTCCATCCACTTCGTCTCAACCAACAATGCCCAAGTGACTGCCGCCCTGGTTCAAGCGGGGTCAATCAACGCCGGGCGCATCATCAGCATGAATGTGGACGTGGGAATGCCTGTGTCACAGGGCCAGGTGATCGCCGTGGTGGATATCCCAACCGTCATTTCAATGTCGGACACCACCAACACTTCCAAGCTGGGGTTCCGTGACGTCCAAGACCAACTCGTAGACGTGGTCGCGCCACTCTCCGGCGTCGTTGCCGCCCGCTGGGCCAGGGTTGGCGACACCATGCCCGAAGGCCAGCCCATCGTGACCCTGATGGACCCCAAGCAAACTTGGATCACGGCCAATATCGACGAGAGGGATGTTGGCCGCGTACGCCCCGGTCAATTCGTGGAAGTACATATCGATTCGCTGGGCCGGACGCTGGCCGGGCGCGTGGAGGCCGTTTTCCCCGTGACCGCGGCTACCTTCAGCCTGCTGCCTTCACGCAACACCTCCGGAAATTTCAACAAGGTGTCCCAGTTGGTGCCGGTCAAGATACTCCTGGATGAGAACTACGTGCCCCTGATCCCTGGCTCATCTGTGGAGGTCAAGATTTACGTTACCGGTCCTGGAGCGGACTGAACATGCCTCGGATTCCGTATCAATGGCGGGTGCTGGTGGTTGTGGTGTTGGGGAGCATCACCGTGATCCTGGACACTACCGTCATCAATGTCGCGCTACCCACAATCATGAATACCCTTAGCACGAACCTGGACAAGGCGCAGCTAATCATCTCCATGTACCTGCTGGCCCTGGCCTTGATAGTCCCCACCGCCGGGTACCTGAGCGACCGCCTGGGGACTAAGCGGCTCTATGCTTTATCCGTAACCGGTTTCACCCTGGGCTCGATTCTCTGCGGTCTGGCCTGGGACATCGACTCGTTGATCGCCTTTCGGTTTATCAAGGGCCTGGCTGGCGGGATCACCATGCCCCTGGGACTGGCGATGATGTTCCGGACCGTACCCCGCGACCAGCAAGGTTCCATGATGGGCATCTTCGGCATTCCCATCCTGTTTGCCCCAATTTTCGGCCCGGTAGTCGGCGGTTACCTGGTGGAGACTTCTAGCTGGAGGATGGTCTTTTTCATCAACGTCCCAATCGGAATAGCCGCCATCATCCTGACGTCGTTTTGGCTGCGGGAGACCGACAGGGTTGAAGCCCGAAAGTTCGATTTGAAGGGTTTCATCCTGGCGGGAGTGGGTTTTTCCGCCGTCCTGCTTGCCCTCACCCGCGCTCCCACGGACGGCTGGGGCGCGCCCAACGTGGTGGTGTTGTTCGCGGTCTCCGCTGCGTCCCTTGCGGCGTGGGTATACGTGGAGTTGACCGAGGAATCTCCGTTGCTGGACCTGCGTATTTTCCGCAACCGCCCTTAACCATGGTGTTGATCTCGCATCTCCGTTCACCATGGTGGTCGGTGGTGTTCCTCGTACCATTGTTTCTGCAAGACGTGCGCGGTCTGAGCCCAATCGAGACAGGCTTGCTGTTGATGCCGCAGGGGATCGCATTGGCGGCGGTAATGCCGCTGACAGGACGCCTTTACGACAAAGTGGGCCCGTGGCCGTTAATCATCCCTGGGATTCTCGGGGCCGGGTTCGCCACGCTGCAGTTGGCTAACATGGACCTCACGACCTCCAACCGGGAGCTTATCACCATCCTAATGGTCCGTGGAGTGAGCAGCGCGCTGATGTTTGTCCCGGCGGTAACCCTTACAATGAGCCTGGTGCCCCGGGCCGAACTGCCCAGGGCGTCGGCGCTGACCAACAGTCTTCGCCAGCTATTCCCGGCGTTCGGCACGGCAGCCTTCGCCACCATCCTCACGACAAGGCAGGCTTTTCATTTCAGCAACATGTCTCAGACGGTAACACCCGACTCCCTGGGAGCGGTGCAGGTCATATCCCGATTGGAGCGGTCGGCGAGCGAAGTACCGGGGATGAATGGCAGAGCCAACGAGGCGGCCATTCAGATGTTGGACCAGATCGTCCACCGGGAAGCCTTCATCAATGCGTTCAACGACGTATTCTTGATCGCGTCCATAATGGTGTTCGTGGCTTTGATTCCCGCTGTCTTCCTGCGCAAGAGTCAACCGGAAGAGGCAGCGCAGCTCGCAACCGACGGAGACCCCGCCCCCGAACCCGCCGACTAGGTCAAGTGGCAACCAGGAAATCAGAAAAAGGAATGATGATTCGATTATGGGGAAACTCTCAATAAGGCCGGAGCGTATTCTAGGCGTCTCTATTCTGCTACTGGCCGCCTTATTGTCCATGGCCTCCTGCGCCGCGCCCGCCGCCGAGACGGCGTTCATCGGAGACCGCTCGGTGTCCGTGGCCACAGCGCCGGCCATTATCGGCTCGATCACCACCTACCGCGCCTACGCAGCCAGGGTGGACGCCAGCGATCAAGTGGACGTTGTTCCAAGGTCGGCAGGCCAGGTCGCCCGGCTGGACGTGGGAGTCGGCGCAGCGGTAACGACTGGCGACGTGCTAGGGGAGCTGCGGCACGGTGGCTTGGACGCCCGGCTCGAGGAAGCGCAGGCGAAATTGAGCAGCGCACAGGCCCGGCTGGAACAGGCTAAAGCCGCTGCCGGACCCAGCCATGCCGCGGCCCAGGCCAAGCTCGACGCGGCACAGGCCAAGTTCGACCAACTGTTGGACCCAACCCCAGCAGACCTTCATATGGCGGAGAGTGTATTGGCCGACGCCCAGAGCCGGCAAATCGGCGCGCAGACCGCCTTGGACCGGCTGCTAAATCCCACGCCCGCGACTACGGAAACGGCCAAGAGTGCGGTGGTAACAGCCAAGAACCAACTTGCGGACGCCAACATTAGCCTCACCCAACTACAGGACCCCACGGGATCGGACCTCGTCGTGGCGAAGAGTGCGGTTGAAGGCGCCCGAAGAAGTCTGGCAAGCGCCCAGGCTGAGCTAGACCAGCTTTCGGACCCCTCGTCCGCAGCCCTGCAGACGGCCAGGAGCGCGGTCACCGTGGCTGAACGCAACCTGGACAGCACCCGAACGCGGCTGGCCCAGGTTATGGAGCCGCCTACAGACGCGGTAGCCAAAGCTCAGCAAGCCGTGGCATTGGCCCAACAACTCCTGAGCTCGGTCCTCAATCAGCAAGACGCCTCCAGGCTCAACCGGGCCATTCTCGGCGAGCTGAGCAAAGGTTCGATCGGAGACCCATGGACCGAAATAATGCAGACCAGGACCGGTCTGGCCCAAAATCTGGACCGGATGCGGGACCCCTTCCTGGACACCTCTCTTTCACCCGAGCAAATAACGGCGCTAAAAGACACTATCACGTCCCAGGAACATCGGTTGGCCACGCTGCTGGGACAGGTAATTTCGTCTTCGTCTATACCCGACCGGATACGAGCGGCCCTATGGGATGAGTCCCAGGCCCGTCTGGCCTTGGAGTCGTCTAGGGCCAAACTGCAGGAACTCATTGACCCCAGCCAGGAAACTCTTGCCCTTGCCCGAAACGACGTGGATGCCGCCAGTGCCCGTCTCAATTCCGCCCAGGCGAAATTCGAGGAACTGACCAACCCCGACGGGAGTTCTATGGAACGGGCCATGAGCAAGGTAGCTATAGCTCAAGCCGCTCTGGACACCGCCAAAGCGCGGCTCGATGAGCTTGAAGACCCCACCAGCAACACCATTGCACTGGCGGTGAACCGCGTCGCCACGGCGCGGGCTGCCTATGACTCAGCACAGGCCCGGCTGGAGGAGATCATGGAGCCTGACCCCAACACGGTGGCCGAGGCGGAAAATAAGTTGGAAGGGGTCAAAGCGCTGGTCTCGTCGGCGAGTTCCCGGCTCGAGACGTTGCTCGAGCCCGATGACTTGGCACTAGCGGCCGCCAGAATGGGAGTGGCCGTAGCGGAACGAGAACTTGCGACCAACAACGGAGCCTACTCCGCGCACGGTATCGACGCCGCGGAAGCGAACGTGGCACAAGCTAGGGCGCAGGTAGCCTTCGTCCACCAGCAACTAGAGGACATGAAGGTGGTTGCCCCATTCGACGGGATAATCGTGCAGAACCAGCTATCCGTCGGGTCGATGGCCTCGCCGCAGACTCCGGTGTTCACCATCGCCACGACCGAGGTGGTTGTGTCCTTCCTAGTGGAGGAAACGGTGATTGGCGCCCTCGAAACTGGCCGGATCCTACAGTTTACGAGCCCGGCATTGCCCAATCAGGTGTTGGACCTGAAGGTCGCCCGTATCAACCCCACCGCCGGACCCACCGGCCACACTTTCCTGGTCAAGATGGAGCCGGTGGCGGCCACCGCCATCCTCAGACCAGGAGTCTCAGGTCAGGTATCGATCAGCATTCAACGGGGAGATACCCTCTTGGTTCCCAAGGAAGCGGTACTTAGCTCGGGTAGCCAGTCCAGCATCTACGTAGTACGGAACGGAGTTGCCCATCTGGAACGAGTCGCGGTCGGGTTAAGCGGCGACCAACACAGGGAAATCCTAGATGGGCTGCAACCCGGCTCTCAGGTAGTTGTCTCCGGCCAACACCTGTTGACCGACGCCACTCCGGTGACCGTTGTTGACTCGACCGGTCAAGCTGTCCCGGCAAGCTAGACCTCAGGGCTTCGGAAATGACAAGGCCGCAGTCTGCATTGGCAGACCGCGGCCTTTATATATGCGAGTCCCGGCAGGTTGGCTTGACGCAGTCTAGTCCCAGGTCACCGGCAGTTTCTTCAGGGACCGCAGGTTAATCGTCGGCTGGTATTCCAACCCATCCGTCTCGAGGTGGAACCGGGAAAACCGTTGGGCCAGGCCCATGAAAGCCTCTTGACCTTCCAACCGGGCGAGATTCACGCCCAGGCAGTGGTGAATGCCGCCGCCGAACGCGACGTGCGGGCACCGGTTGATGTCGAAAGTGTCCGCCTCGTCGAACCTTCGCGGGTCCCGGTTCGCGGCGGTGATGAACCACCTGACCCGGTCGTCCTTGTTTATCACCTTGCCCCGCATCTCCACGTCCTCGGCTGCGATCCGTTGGATGGACTTGACCGAAGAGTCGTAGCGAAGGCATTCCTCAGTTGCGCGTTGAGTCACGGCCTCGGGGTCCTGGCGCAGGGCGTCCCATTGGTCCGGATTGCGGATGAAGGCCAGCGTGCCGTTACAGATGAGGTTGATGGTGGTCTCATGGCCCGCCACCAATAGCAGCGCGGCGTTGGCCAGAACCTGGTCCCGGTTGTAAACACCGTCCCTCTCGCCCTCAGCCAGCACCGACAGCAGGTCTTCGCCGGGTTCGGCTAAGCGTTGCTGAATCAGGGGATCCATGTATTCTTTGATCCCCGCCGCGCCTTCAGAGTAAGTCTTCATGCGGTCGGGTTCGCCCCTGTTCAAAAAGAGCAGCTTTTCGGCCAATGAACGGATGTAAGGCCGGTCCTCCTCAGGGACACCCATCATCTGAGCGATGACCAACAATGGCAGCGGGATGGCGAAATCGCGCATCACATCCATTTGGCCCTTCTGTTGCGCGGCATCGACCAGGTATTTTATGGCGTTTCTGACCAGTGGGCGCCAAGACTCCATGGACTTGGGGGTAAAGTACTTGGCCAGCACCATACGCATGTCAAAATGCGCGGGCCGGTCGTGCTGGATGAACCGGTCAATCTGAAATTCCTTGATGAATTCGTAAAGCGGCTGGTCTTCTTCATCGATCGCTGGATAGGGAGGCCGCGGGTCCCGCTTGAAGGTCTCGGAAGAAAACGTCTCGTGGTGACGGGTCAGCCACACCACGTCATCGTAGCGGGTGAGAATCCAGACCCCGTACTTCTCGTTCCAATGGACGGGATCCTCCTCCCGCAGTTGTCCGAAGTACGGATAGGGATCGGCAATCACTCCAGGAGCAAAGAGGTCGTCGCTAATGGCCGTGACCATGAAGCACCTCCGGTATATCGATGATTGGATTAGACTTTATGACAGCCCGCCTTTCGTGTCAATGCGAATGGGTGTATACCTGTTCAGACTTGATGTGTCCTTCCTACTCCCAGCCCGTCATTCCGGGCTTGACCCGGAATCCAGAAGCCTTTGCAACCAGCAACAGTCCCTATCGTTGGCATTTCTGGATTCCCGCCTGCGCGGGAATGACGGATTGCGGGGGCGGGACTTGTTAAGAGGATTATTACAGAGATGACCGATGTGAGATTCAGCCAATCCGCCTCATCATCTCTGAACAGTTGCTCATCGCGCATTGACAGGCCAGTTTGGCGAAAACTATAATACGGTTACGAAATACGAATATTTCAAAGGCTGTGAAGGGGATTAGTAGGCTTCCAGCGAGGCGAAGAGAGCCGGGTTAGGTGAGAGCCGGCGCCAGGCGCAGAAGCGTGAATGGACCCCGGAGCCGCAGGCCGATCGCCGCTCTTGTTTGGACTAAATCCAACGCGGGGGCGCTAGGCCGGGACGGTTGGGCCCCGTTAGCGGTCCGCGGCACAGGGGGAACGTAGAGCAATACCCCTCCCGCCGACAGAGAAGTTGGTCCCGCTCCGACTACCTTTTGGGGCGTGGCCTGCAAATAGGGTGGCAACACGGTTTTGACCCGTCCCTTGGGGATGGGTCTTTTTTGTGGCCCGCATCATGCCCCCTCTGCCCGAGTCCGGAAACGAAATTCAGCACTGGCAAGGCAGCGACATGTACCACCCGACGTTGGAAGAGGTCAAATCTCGAGCCGGTCAGGGCAACCTGATGCCGGTTTACCAGTCCATCAACGCCGACCTGGAGACCCCAGTGTCGGCCTACTTGAAAGTCGCCCGGGGGCCATACTCCTACCTGCTGGAAAGCGTTGAAGGCGGCGAAAGACTGGGCCGGTACAGTTTTATCGGGACGGAGCCTTACAAGGTGCTCCAGACTGGGGCGGGGTCGCCCGCGGGAGAGGTGGACCCACTATTGCTAATCGAAGAAGAAATGGGCAAATACCAGCTAATTCCGGTGGACGGCCTCCCAAGGTTCCACGGGGGAGCCGTCGGCTACCTGGCCTACGATACCATTCGCTACTTCGAGCCCAGGGTGCCGCCGATGCCGGCTGACCCCCAGGGCGTCCCCGAATCGGTCTTCATGTTCGGGGAAACCATCTTGATATTCGACCACCTCCGCCACGACATTAAGGTGGTCAGCCATGCCCATCTGAACGGCGACGTGGAACGAGCGTACAAAGACGCCACCGGCCGGATCGACGAGATGGTGAGCCGCCTCACTCAACCGCTGGTGCTGCCACCGGAGCTGCAAGGCGGCGTTGGATTCAGCGGCTCCGCTCCCATCGAGTCCAATTTCACGCCGGAACGTTACGCCGACGCCATTGAGAAGTGCATCGAGTACGTCTACGCCGGAGACGTCATCCAGGTGGTCAACTCCCAACGGTTCTCCCGCCGCACCGATGCCCACCCGTTCCAGGTATACCGCGCCCTTCGCAGCGTCAACCCGTCCCCCTACATGTACTATCTGGACCTGGATGGGTTCCAAATCGTCGGCGCGGCCATCGAAACGGTGGTCAAGGTCGAGGATGGGATCGCCGCTACCCATCCCATTGCGGGCACCAGGCCCCGGGGCGTTACTCCTGGCGAAGACGACGCCAACGAAGAGGAATTGAAGACCAGCGAGAAGCAGCGCGCCGAACACATCATGTTGGTGGACCTGGGCCGCAATGACATTGGCCGGGTCAGCGAACCCGGGACCGTGCACGTCACTCAACTCATGGACGTGGAGCGCTTCTCCCACGTCATGCACCTGGTCTCTCACGTGGAGGGTAAGCTGCGCGGCGACATGACACCTTACGATGCCTTGCGCTCCTGCTTTCCCGCCGGTACAGTGTCCGGCGCTCCCAAGATCAGGGCCATGGAGATCATCTCCGAGGTTGAAGCAGAGAAGCGCGGCCCTTACGGAGGCGCGGTGGGTTACTTCAGCTACTCGGGGAACATGGATACAGCCCTGGTGCTGCGTACCGGAGTTTACAAGGACGGGGTGATGTACGTGCAGGCAGGCGGCGGGATCGTGGCCGACAGTGTGGCCGAGGATGAGTACCAGGAGACCCGCCATAAGTCGGGAGCGCTCATGCGTGCCATTGAGGTCGCCGAAACCGGGATCTAGCCCTAATGACCGGTGTAATAAGGACCAGCCTGATAAGGACCAGCCTGATAAGGAGTTGAGAGATGCTTAAGTCGTTCTTCCACACGGGTTTTGTGGTCAGGGACATAGAAATGTCAGTGCAGTTCTACTCCGAGGTGCTGGGCATGCGGATCGCCGGGCGCACCGAGCGCCAGGGGGAGTTTGTTGAGCAGGTCCTCGCATTCCCCGGCGCTCACATCAAGGGTGGATTCGTCGATATGGGCGAGGGGCACCAACTGGAGTTGATCCAGTACCTATCCCCGCAAAGCGGCCCCGGTGGCACGAACCGGAACGACCTCGGAGCGTCCCACCTAGCCTTCTTCGTCGAAGACCTGGACCGGTTCTACGAGGAAACCTCTCAGAAGGGTCTTACCTACAACAACCCTCCAGCCGCTATGTACGACGAAAGCGGCAACCTTTCCCGCAAAGCCTGCTACGCCACGGACCCCGACGGCAACTGGCTGGAATTCGTGGAGCTTTTCTAGGAGCGACCATCATGCTGCTACTGATCGACAACTACGACAGCTTTACCTACAACCTCTACCAGTACCTTTCGGAGCTGGGCGCCGAGGTCGCGGTCCATAGAAACGACAAGATCACCCTTGAAGAGGTTGAAGACCTTGCCCCTGAAGGCATTGTGATTTCGCCGGGGCCGTGTACGCCGATGGAAGCCGGCATTTCCAACGACGTGATCCGCCATTTCGGGGAAAGGGTCCCGACGCTGGGAGTCTGCCTGGGCCATCAGTGCGTCGGGCATGTCTATGGCGGCGTGGTCGACCAGGCCGGGGAGATCCGCCACGGCAAGACCTCCATGATCCACCACACCGGCGCGGGCGTCCTGTCCGGCCTGCCCAACCCCTTCGAGGCCATCCGTTACCATTCCCTGGTGGTCTACCCCGAAACGGTGCCGGACTGCCTGGAGGTCACCGCCTGGACTGAAAACGGCCTGATAATGGGGCTGCGTCACAAGGAGTTTCCGGTGGAAGGCGTCCAGTTCCATCCAGAGTCCATCATGACCCCCGACGGAAAACACCTGCTCCAGAATTTCCTCGACACAGTAAGCCGCCACGGGAGCGGTGTAGGGTCAAAATCAAGCAAATCACCCGACGGGCAATTGCTGTACTCGGCTAATTGGGAGAATCCAAGTGAGAAACGTCAGGATAATCGTAGAGAAACACTCTGACGGGTTTGTGGCTTATCCGATAGGGATATGGGGTGTAGTGGCCGGCCAGGGTGACACTTACGAAGAAGCACTCAACGATGTCAAGTCGGCGCTCCGGACCCACGTCGAGACTTTCGGTCAGGACGTATTTGAAGACGAGGAACCGGCTTCGGAAGTTTACTTGACGGAGACCGAAGTGCCCCTATAATGGCCCAGTTTCCGAGGGATATACCAAGATACAGAGCGATCAGGGCTTTACAAACTTTAGGGTTTCGGCTATTGCGCGAAGGGAATCACCTGGTATTCAGGAGATACAACGCTGACGGCACTCAAACCCCTTTAACCATGCCCAACCAACCCAATATCAAATCTTCCACGATGAGGGCCATCTGTACCCAGGCCGGAATCTCCAGGGAGGAATTCATAGAGGCATTTAGGGAGTCGTGAAATGGAGCATTTGACTTGGACGTTCGTGAAGCGATAACCGCGGTCGTAGACGGCCATTCCCTGTCCCGCGTTGAGGCGGCCTCGGTGATGCACGAGATCATGGCAGGGGAAGCTACTCCGGCCCAGTTGGGCGCGTTCTTAACCGGTCTTCGCATCAAGGGCGAGACCACCCAGGAGATTGCGGGTATGGCCTCCGTTATGCGGGAGTTTGCCCTTAAGGTAGAGGTCGACGGCCCGCTGATCGACACCGTTGGCACTGGAGGCGACGGCCAAAACACCTTCAACATCTCCACCGCCACCGCCTTCGTCGCCGCGGCTGGCGGGCTCAAGGTCGCCAAACACGGCAACCGGGCCGCGTCGGGCACTTGCGGCAGCGCCGACGTCCTCGAAGCCCTGGGAGTCCAAATCGAGCTTTCACCGGCGGGGGTTGCCCGGTGCATCGAAGAGGCGGGCGTCGGCTTCATGTTCGCCCCCGTTTTCCACCCGGCCATGCGCCACGCGGGTCCGGTGCGCCGGGAGATAGGGATTCGCACGGTGTTCAACATTCTCGGGCCACTGACCAACCCCGCGGGAGCGCAGACCCAGCTTCTAGGGGTCGCGTTCCCGGAGTTGGGCGAGACTATGGCCGAAGTGTTGGGGATATTGGGTTCACACCGGGCCATGATCGTACACGGTCATGGCGGACTGGACGAACTTTCCCTCTCCGGGGACTCCACTGTATGGGAGGCTCGCGAAGGATCTCTGAGCCGTTGGACCGTCCGTGTCGAGGATACCGGGCTGCCCGTGACTCCAATCTCGGCTATTCAAAGCGGGACCAAGGAGGAGAACGCCACCACTATGCGCCGGTTGTTCCAGGGGGAAACTGGACCGGTGCGGGACATCGTCTTGCTCAACAGCGCCGGTGTGCTAATGGCGGGGGACCTGGCCGGTACCATCCGGGAAGGAATCGACATGGCTTCAGGCCTTATCGACAGCGGCGGCGCCCTGGCGAGCCTCGACCGCCTTGTGGAAGTGAGCCAGGCCCAGGCCGCGCCATGAGGCGGATTCGCCGTTATTCCCCACCTGTGCCGCGCGGTGGTACCATTGCAGCCGGACACCACCTCGGAAATTCCAGAGGAGGTCAGGCTCTAACGAAATGCCGAACATTCTTGACGAAATCGTAGCCGCCAAGAAAGGGGAGCTTGCCTTGCAACGGGGAGCCGCTCCGCTGCATTCCCTGATAGAGGTCCTCGCCACTCAGCCCAAACCCTTGTCCCTGGCTGCCGCGCTGGGCGGGGGTGGAGTGCGCCTCATGGCCGAGGTCAAGAAGGCCTCACCTTCACGGGGCCTGCTCTGCCCTGACTTCGACCCGGTCCGCCTCGCCGATACCTACACGGGCAACGGCGCTTCGGCAGTGTCGGTACTGACCGACGCCAGGTTCCAAGGGGAGCCCGGTCACCTGAGCCATATCAAGCATTCGGGAGCGTCGAGGCAGGCTCCGGTGTTGCGGAAAGACTTCCTCTTCGACCCGTACCAGGTCTACGAGGCAAGAGCCATCGGAGCCGACGCGGTCCTCTTGATAGTGGCGATTCTGGAAGAGGGCCAACTCCGGGACATGCTGGAGTTGGCGCTTAGCCTGGGCATGGAAAGCCTGGTAGAAGTCCACGACCAAGCCGAGCTAGAAGTGGCCGTTGACGTGGGAGCGCCGATTATCGGCATAAACAACCGGGACCTGCGCACCTTCGTCACGGACCTTGCCGTCAGCAAGCGGCTGGCGCCGATCGTCCCGAAGGACAAAGTCATCGTCAGCGAAAGCGGGATCAACCATCCCGAAGACCTTCAGGACCTGGGTGAGTGCGGAGTAAACGCGGTGCTGGTCGGGGAAGCGCTGGTCACGGCCCCCGACGTCGCGGCCAAGGTGCGTGAGCTTTCCGGCATGGCCGTCCCCTCGGCGGGTGACTGATGCAGGTCAAAATCTGTGGAGTGCGCAACCTCGAGGATGCTCTCACCGCCGCCGAGGCGGGAGCCGATTTCATCGGCCTGGTGTTCGTTCCAGGGAGACGCCGCAGGCTGGAGATTCCCGGCGCCGCCGCTATTGTTTCCGGCGTCAAACAGACCAAGGGGAACGCGCCAAGGTTAGTGGGCTTGTTCGCAGACCAACCCATTTCGGACGTCAATCACACCATCCAGGCTTGCGGGTTGGACTCGGTCCAGCTTTGCGGGGCCGAGTCACTGGAATATTGCCGCCAGACCGAGGCTCAGGTAATCAAGGTGCTGCACGTCCCTGACTCAGCGTCGGGTGAGAATGCAGCGGTGGAATTTGCCTCCCGTCTGGAGACCTACGCGGACGCGGGAAACATCGTTACCCTGGACCGGCTGGTGGAAGGGCTGCAGGGTGGCACTGGCCAGAGTTTCGATTGGGGTATCGCCGCCAACTTGTCCGGCCTCGGACACCGTTTCCTCCTAGCCGGTGGTCTCACGCCGGACAACGTTAGCGCGGCCGTGTCGACGGTCAAGCCCTGGGGGGTGGATGTGTCCAGCGGCGTGGAAACCGGCGGGGTGCAAGACCCGGAGAAGATCAAAAAGTTCATCCGCGCCGCCCGAACGAGTCCCCAGGCGTCCTAGAACAAGATTAACGTATTTAGCCCAATGTTAGAGGTCGCACCCGATGGTTGTTGAAAAACAGGCCAGCCTCCCGGACGAACGGGGCAGATTCGATGCGTTCGGAGGCCAATTCGTCCCGGAAACACTAATGGCGGCCCTCCAGGAGTTGGAGAGCGCCTACCGGGAAGCCAAGGTGTCCGAAGATTTCCAGGGCAAGCTGGCCCACCTGCTCAGTACTTACGCGGGGAGGCCCACACCTCTGTATTATGCGGAAAACCTCACCCGCCACTGCGGCGGAGCCAGGATTTACCTGAAGCGGGAAGACCTGGCCCACACCGGCGCACACAAGATAAACAACGCCCTCGGTCAGGCCCTTCTGGCCCAACACATGGGCAAACGGCGGATCATCGCCGAGACCGGGGCCGGGCAGCATGGAGTCGCGTCCGCCACCGCCTGCGCCATGCTGGGTATGGAATGCCTCGTCTACATGGGCGCGGAAGACATCCAGCGCCAGTCTCTCAACGTTTTCAGAATGCGCCTCCTGGAATGCGAAGTTATCCCAGTGGAATCGGGAACTCGCACTCTCAAGGACGCCATAAACGAGGCGATCCGGGACTGGGTAACCAACGTTGAGACCACCCACTACCTCATAGGCAGCGCGGTGGGTCCTCATCCTTACCCCATGTTGGTGCGCGACTTCCAGCGCGTAATTGGAGTGGAAGCCCGTGGGCAGATTCTCGAAGCGGAGTCCCGGCTGCCTGACTACGTAGTGGCCTGCGTCGGCGGAGGCAGCAACGCCATCGGCACGTTCCACCCCTTCATTGGCGACGAAACCGTGAGCCTGGTCGGAGTGGAAGCGGGCGGCGACGGGTTGGACAGCGAGAGGCATTCGGCCACCTTGACGGCCGGTCGGCCCGGCGTATTGCACGGAGCCATGTCGTATTTGCTCCAAGACGCCAACGGCCAGATTCATGAGACCCACAGCATTTCGGCGGGCCTAGACTACCCCGGTGTGGGTCCGGAGCACAGCTACCTGAAGGACGCGGGACGAGCCAAATACCTGGAAGTGACCGATTCGCAAGCTCTGGAAGGGTTCCACCTGCTATGCCGCACCGAAGGCATCATTCCGGCCCTGGAACCCTCCCACGCGGTCTATCACGCCGCCAGCCTCGCTTCGCAGCTATCCCCAGACCAGATAGTCCTCGTGTGCCTCAGTGGACGAGGCGACAAGGACATTGACATCGTGGCCCGCGACGCGGGGATTCAGCTCTGATCGTAGTTGTTCAGAGATGATGACGCGGATTGGCTGAATCCCACGTCGGTCACCTCTATGATAGTCCTCTTAATAAGACGTATCGCCGCAACCCGTCATTCCCGCGAAGGGAGACCTTTGAATAATCCCCTCTCCCTCCGGGAGAGGGTTAGGGTGAGGGCGTCCTCCGTATCTGGGCACACTCTGGATTCTCGCTTTCGCGGGAATCACGGAAGGTTACGCAAAGGTCTCCAAAGGCGGGAATCCAGAAATGCCGATGATATGGACAGTTGCTGGTTGCAAGGGTTACTGGATTCCGGGTCAAGCCCGGAAAGACGGGTTGGGAGTAGGAAGGACACATCAAGCCTGAACAGTTACCTCTAATCAATCCTGGTTGGAGTAACCAGGGCCACTTGCTATAATGGGCCGCGTTCCAGTCAAAAAGACATTGTGTATTAGAAACCAGGATTTGAACCCGAGGAGTTCACGCTATGGACCTGGGACTGCAGGATAAGGTAGCAATTGTCACCGGCGGCAGCTACGGCATCGGCAAAGCGGCCGCCCTGAGCATGGCCAGAGAAGGAGCCAGGGTGGTTCTGGTCGCCCGGCGGGCTGACGTTCTGGAGCAAGCGGCCCAGGACATCAAAGTTGCAACCGAAGGAGTGGCGCTGCCGGTCGTGGGAGACGTCATCGACAAAGACGCGGCGTCCAGGGTCGTCAAGACGGCAATCGATAACTTCGGCAGGGTGGATATCCTGGTGAACAACGCCGGGGCTTCCATGGCCAAAAACTTCGAGGATGTCAGCGACGAGGACTGGGAGTTCGATTTCGACCTCAAGGTCTGGGGCGCGATACGCTTCATCCGCGAAGCGGTCCCGGAGATGCGAAAGGTGGGCGGCGGCCGCATCATCAACGTGACCAACCTTGGTGGGCGCACTCCCGGAGCGAATTCCATGCCCACGTCAATCTCCCGCGCCGCCGGCCAGGCTATCACCAAGGGTCTGTCTAAGGACCTGGCCAAAGACAACATCCTGGTTTCGACCGTGTGTATTGGCCTGATCAAGAGCGGCCAGACCGAGCGCCGCCTGGAAGCGATGAAGGTCAACAACCCCGACCTGACCCTCGAAGATATCTGGGCCGAGTCGGTCCGGGGCAGAGGTGTCCCCCTGGGCCGCATGGGCGAGGACCACGAGGCCGGAGACGTGATCGCGTTCCTGGCCTCGGACCGCGCCAGCTATCTGACCGGCATCGCCGTCAACATCGACGGAGGCTCTTCCGCGGTACTCTAGCGGCACGCCTGACCTGGGTCGCTTCACAGCCTAATCCCCCTCACCAAAAAGGGGGATTAGGCGCTGATAGGCCCCCGCCAATCCACATTTTCCAGGTCTCACGCAGGACTTCAGTTGGGGAGGACCGGTTTGACTGGACCGTACATGAACGAATTTCTCCCATCTCCTAGGCTGCTGTTGGGGCCGGGTCCCAGCACGGTCCATCCAAGGGTGCTGCAAGCCATGACCCTCCCTATCGTGGGCCACCTGGACCCAGATTTCTTTCAGGTGATGGACGATGTGTCCGAAATGCTGCGGAACATTTACCACACGTCCAACCCCATGACATTCCCTCTTTCCTCCACCGGCACCGGCGGTATGGAAGCCGCCTGCGCCAATATCCTTGAGCCCGGCGACACCATGGTTGTCTGCCGCAACGGCTACTTTGGCGCTCGGTTGGCGGACATCGCCGAACGGTGCGGGGCCGACACCCACGTGGTGGATAGTCCCTGGGGCCAACCCGTAGACCCTGCGTCTCTGGCCCAGACTCTGGACCGGCTGCCCAGGGTCAAGGCGGTGGGGGTGGTCCACGGCGAGACGTCCACCGGAATTCTGAACGACCTGCTCGATATCATAGACCTGGCGCACCGGAAAGGCGCGCTTGTGATCGTGGACGCTGTTACTTCGCTGGGCGGCCACGAGATGCGCATGGACGAATGGGACATAGACGTCTGTTACAGCGGCTCTCAAAAATGCTTGGGCGCTCCTCCTGGCCTGGCCCCGATCAGCTTCGGGCCCAGGGCCATGGATGTTGTCAACACCCGTGAATCCAGGGTCCAGAGCTTCTACTTCAGCGTCAGGGAACTTGAGACCTACTGGTCGGGCACCCGCGCCTATCACCACACGGCCCCCATCTCCATGAACTACTCCTTGCGTGAAGCCCTGCGGATGGTCATGGAGGAGGGAATAGAAGACCGCATACGCCGCCACGCCAGGGTCGCGTCTGTACTCTGGGCCGGGCTCGGGGCGCTGGGCATCGGGGTATTGGCCGACCCGGAGCACCGCCTTCACCCTCTGACCGCCGCCGTGGTCCCGGAAGGCATCGACGACGCGGCGGTGCGGCGCAGTCTGCTGGAAGAGCACAACATCGAGATTGGCGGCGGACTGGGGGACCTGCGGGGCAAGGTCTGGCGGATCGGGCTCATGGGGGAATCGGCCAGAGAACAAAACGTGTTCGCCCTGCTGTCCGCCCTAGAGGTCGTGCTGTCACGCCAAGGCTACGAGGTCGCCCACGGCGCCAGTATGGCGGCGGCCCAGCGGGCTCTGGCTTCCTTTCAAGAACGGTAACCCGCTTAAGAAGGCTAACGAGCCAAGCAGCGCAGGGTCAGTGGAGGGCCTGAATGGCCTCCTCGGCCTGGTAGGCTTCGTCCAACAGGTCAACCACGTGGCAGACCCTCTGCGCGACACCACGGCGTTTCAGACCCTGCTCTATCTGCGACATGCAACCGGGATTCGCCGTGGCGACCTGCTCCGCCCCGGTGGCAATTATGTTATCCAGCTTCCGGTCAAGAATTTGCCCGGCAAGCTCCGGTTGGACCAGCGAGTAAATCCCCCCTGACCCGCAGCACATTGTTGATTGTTCCATCTCCACAAGTTCCAGCCCCGGTATCGCGTTCAACACCTCCCGGGGCTGGGAAGTGATCCGCTGGGCATGCGCCAGATGGCAGGGGTCCTGGTAGGTGACCTTGCGGACCAACGGTTTCCGGGGAGGGTCCACCGGGAGCGATGCCAGCAATTCGGTTATGTCAACCGTCTTCCTAGCAAAACTCCGGGCAGCTTCGAGGTACTGGTCATCACCCTTGAGCAGGTCGTCGTATTCCTTCATTGCCGAGCCGCAACCCGCCGACGCCACGACAATCGTGTCCACTTCAGCAGCACGAAACACGCCGATGTTCCGCCGGGCCATGTCACGAGCGGTCTCCAGGTCGCCGCTATGAATATTGAGGGCGCCGCAACAACCCTGGCCCACGGGTACGACCACCTCACACCCATTTCGAGTTAGCACCCTGACGGCGGCGGCCATGGTGCTTCCTTGCATCAGGGGCATCACGCATCCCGATAGGAGACCTACGGTGAGCTTCTTTTCCCCCTGGGCCGGATAGGCGGCGTTCGATGGGCCGAAGAACGGGCCGTTGAAGTCTGGAAGTTGCGCCTCCAGACCCGCTATTTGTCCAGGCAGGAGCGTTAGGATTTTCGATGCCCTAACCAACTTCTGGAGGCCGGACCGCTGATACGCACGGACCAGTTGCGCGCCGAATCTTAGCCTCCCGGGATGAGGCAGGGCACCCCGTAGAAACATCTGGCTTATTCGCTTCAGGCCGTCGGACTGCATCTGATGGGATAGAACCTGGGCACGCGTGTTCTCCATGATCCGCCCATAGGGCACGCCGGATGGACAGACGGCTTCGCAGGCGCGGCACTGGAGGCACTTCTCCCAGTGGGAGACGACCCTGGGAGTGATTCCAATCCGTCCTTCGTTCACCGCCTTCATTAGCGCGATCCGGCCCCTGGGGGACTCGGGTTCCAACATCAAGGTCGTGTAGGTGGGACAGGAACTCAAACACAGCCCGCAATGGACACAGCGGTACATGTCGGCTTCGGCGGGGATGTCTTCCCCGTAGAATCCAGCTTCCGGTGGAACTATCGGGAGCGTAAGCCTCGCCCTCAGCTCATCTTGAGGTCCCGCCATTAAATACCCCCGGCGTGGCGGCCTGGGGCAAAGATTCCGGCGGGGTCCAGATTTTGCTTGATCCTGTACATAATCTCGGTCCCCTCCGGGTTGTCTCCCCAAACATCGACCTGTTGTTTTACGGCCAACGGAGCACGTTCAACCACCAACGAGCCGTCGTGGTCCTGCGCTATCTCTCGTACGCTATTCACGGCCCTGGCCAGAGCCGAAACGCCAGCTTCTGACACACGTTTGTCCCGGTCTAACCACCAAAAAAGCCGCACCAGTCCGAAGGCCGGATCAGCGACGACCCCCGGCTCCGGCACGCCGCTCGAAGATTCGATTGCCCCGCCGAACTTCCCTTCGAATGATCCCAGCATGTTAGCTATGGAAGATGGCGGGACACTGGCTTTCAATACCAGGCTCGCCTCTCGCCCTTGCGACCAACCTAAATCTGTCGCGGCGCGGAGATGATGCCCGGCTTCTGTCTGATCGGTAACCTGCCGGACTGAAGCGTCCCCGTCCCTCAACATATTCCCAGCCTCAGAGAGCTGACGCCTGACTGCACCCAGCCGCCCGGAGAAGAACGCGACCAGCAAGGCTTCCTCTGTTCCCACCCCATCATTCGTCACGTCCGGGGCAGAAGCGATATATCTCTCGGCGACGCCATACAGGACCTGCATTCCCTGCGGCGCATACACCTGGCCGTTCAACTCCTTAGCCGCCTGCATCGCGGCGGACCATGACTTAAACCTCGCGGTCAGGGCCGCCGTCCGTTGTGGGAGAGGGTTCAACTTGAACGTGGCCTCGACGATTACGCCCAGGGTGCCGAGTGACCCGGCGTATAGCTTGCCCAGGTCATACCCGGTCACGTTCTTGACAACTTTGCCTCCGGACTTGGTCTCAATTCCCGTACTGCTCATGACACTGATGCCTATCAGCCAGTCGCGGGGCAAGCCAAAATTGGAGCGTATGGGGCCGCTTGAATTAGCGGCCAGGACTCCTCCGATGGTTGCACGGTCTGAAAGCGGGGCCTCGACGGGCAGGGTTTTGCCGCCTGACAACAGGGCCCGTTGAAACATGTCCAGGCTGATACCCGCTTCAACCGTGGCGGTCAAGTCGGCGGGCTGGTAGTCCAATACTCGATTGAAGCGGCTCAAGTCCAGGGCCACATCGTATCGGAGCGGGATATTCCCCAATCCGGATTGAGTGCCGCCGCCCCACGGTTGGACTGCCAGTCCCTGCTCCGCCGCGAACCGGACGATCTCCATGATCTCATCGCGGTGAGACGGCCTAAGCGCGACTCCGGGTATCACACCATCGATCGAGTAGCCACCAAGCCGCTCCTCCGGTACGAAGCCATCCTGGCCCAGGCTGCGCTCCAGGCTTTGGGGAATCGAAAGACCCAACCGGCTCATTTGGAGGCCAAGTACTCTGACAGCTTGTCGGGGAAGTTGACCGTGAGCCCGTCGACACCGGCGTCGACGGCTTTTCTCATGAGGCCCTCGTCGGCAGCCCCCCATGCCCGCACATCCATTCCGCTGCGGTGGAGTCTGTCCACCAACTCGGGAGTCAGGTTAGAGGAGTGGGGGCAGAGTATCTTGAGGCCCAGCCGTTTCGCGTGGTCTACCGTGGCGTCATCCACGTTGAAGACCAACCAGCCGGTCGGCAGTTCTGGAGCGTAACCGACCAAATCCTCCAGGCTGGAAAGCTGGAAGGAAGTGATCGTGGCGGCTTCGGCAACACCATACCCGCGCACCATGTCGGCGGCCCGCCGGGACAGACCTCGAACGTCGGCCTTGATCTCGATGTGAAAGTGGAATCTTTCCTTGTATCGCTCCAACATCCCGCCGAAAGTCGGCACAGATTCTCCCGCAAACTCGGGAGAGAACCAAGAGCCCGCGTCCAACAAGCGCAAGTCCGCAAGATTGGAATCCGCAACCAATCCCGTCCCGTTGGTCGTGCGCTCAAGTGTCTCATCGTGGATGATGACGATGTGGCCGTCCTTGGTGAAGTGGAGGTCAAACTCGACGTGAGACGCGCCCAACTCCAGGTCTTTGTCGAAGGCGGCGAATGTGTTCTCCGGAGCGTAAGCGGACGCGCCCCGGTGGGCGATGTTCATGAATTCCCGGCTGGCCATCACTCAGTCCTGGGGGTCTCCGTTGGTATGCCTAAATCGACAGGCCCGGTTCGGGGCGGCGGGCCGGTGGCTGGTAGTGGGTCCCGTCGGGGAAAACCTTGCCGGGGTTCAGGCGGTTTTGCGGTGCAAACGAGTCCCGAACACGGCGCATGGCATCCATGTCCGCATCCGTGTAGACCAAGGGCATCAGCTCTTTCTTTTCCAGTCCCACCCCGTGTTCCCCGGTCAGGGCGCCCCCGGCGTCGATGCAGACTTTCATAACCTCAGCCCCCGCCTCGATGATGGTCTCTAGGGCTCCCGGTTTGCGCTCATCGAAGAGCAGGCAAGGATGAAGGTTCCCGTCTCCGGCATGGAACACGTTGGCGATAGGGATACCGTACTTTTCGCTGATGGCGGCTACTTCCCGCAGCACTTCGGTCAACTTGGTGCGGGGCGCAACTCCGTCGACCAGGTAGTAATTGGGAGCCAGACTGCCCAGCGCTCCCAATGCGCCCTTCCGCCCCGCCCAAAGCCTTTCCCGGTCGGCGGCTTCGTCGGCGGTGCGCACCAGGGTAGGACCAGACTCCCAAAGGGCTGCCTCGACCTCGAGGCCAATCTCGTCCACTTCTTCCTGAAGCCCCTCCAACTCAACGAGCAGCACCGCGCCCGCATCTTCCGGGTAACCCAGGTCCATCACGTTTTGAACGGCCTGAATGCTAAGAGCGTCGATCATCTCCAGGGCCGCCGGTACGATGCCGTGGCCGATCACCGCGGAGACCGCCGTACAGGCCGAATCGACGTCCGGGTAGACCCCCATGAAAGTCTTGACCGCTTCGGGCAGAGGCAACAGCCGGACGATGATCCTGGTTGCCACGCCGAAGGTCCCTTCTGAGCCGGTAAAGACACCACGCAGGTCATACCCAGGAGTTTCGCGGGCGGCGCTTCCCAGATTCACGACGGAGCCGTCTTCCAACACTACTTCCATCCCCAGAACGTGGTTGGTGGTGGTGCCGTAGGCCAGGCAGTGGGGGCCTCCTGAGTTCTCCGCGATGTTGCCTCCCAGGCTACATGCCTTTTGGCTGGAGGGATCAGGGGCGTACCGGAACCCAAACCGGTGAACGTGATTGTCCAGGTCGAGGTTGATTACACCCGGCTCGACCGTGGCAGTGCGATTCTCTGAATCCACTTCCAGGATCCGGTTCATGCGGGAGAAGGAGACCTGGATTCCTCCCGGCGGAGCGATTGCGCCACCACTCAAGCCCGTCCCTGAACCGCGTCCCACTACGGGCACTCCCTCGCGGTAGGCCAGGGCCATAACTCGGCTGACTTCCCCGGTGGAAATGGGGAGAACTACAGCCTCGGAAAGCCCCCGGTCTATGGAGCCGTCGTACTCATACACGAGTAGATCCTCGGGATGAGAGTAGACGTACTCCTCACCCACTATGGCTTTCAATTCGTCCACGAAACGGACAGTGGTCGCGGAATCCAACGTCCTGTCTCCCCAGCAAATTGGTTCGATCATAGACTAAAGGCCGATTCATTGGCAAGGACGACAGCGTGGGCACTCAGTCCCGCAGCGGGCTTCAAGCCCGGACTAGCGGGTACGTGGGATAGGGTGCGCGGAATAGAACGCCAAGCTCTAGACAATCATAAGGACCTACATGGACGCCGAAGCGCCTTCGCCGCCCGCTCATTGCGTTTGATAGGGGTATCGTTTACTTGTATACTGGGCGACGGATTCGGGCGGGGACACCTTCGTCCCTTTATCAAGGAGGCGTCCGTGGATTTTGACATTGCTGTCCTGGGTGGGGATGGCATCGGCCCCGAAGTGACCGCCCAGAGCGTCCGCATACTCGAGTCCGCTGGCAGAGTGTTTGGGCACTTGTTCCGGCTGGAGTACGGTGACGTTGGAGGAATCTCCATCGACAACAACGGGACTCCGTTGCTGCCGTCGGTGCGGGACCTGGCCGGGGGCAGCGATTCGGTGCTGTTCGGCGCTGTAGGCGGACCCAAGTGGGACGACCCAACCGCCTCAATGAGGCCCGAGGACGGACTACTCCAACTGCGAGCTCACCTGGGCGTGTTTGCAAACATCCGTCCGATTAAGGTCTATCCCCTGCTAGCCGATTCGAACGTACTCAAGCCTGAGGTACTGTCCGGGGTAGACATGGTCGTGGTCCGGGAGTTGACCGGAGGCCTGTATTACGCCCTGCCCAAGGAACGCCACGAGACTCCCCAGGGTTGGACCGCCGTAGATACGCTGCGCTACACCGAGTCCGAAATCGAACGCATCCTAAGAGTCGGCTTCGAGTTGGCCCAGGGGCGCAGGGGAAAACTGGCCTCGGTGGACAAGGCCAACGTGTTGGAGTCATCCAGGCTTTGGCGGCAGGTTGCCACCCGCATGGCCCCGGAATACCCCGACGTGGAGTTGGCCCATATCCTCGTGGACGCCTGTGCAATGCAGCTAATCCAGCGTCCCGCCAGCTTCGACGTCATAGTGTCCGAGAACACTTTCGGCGACATCCTGACCGACGAGGCTTCGGTGCTCGCCGCCTCTATGGGGTTGCTCCCCTCCGCAAGCCTAGCCGAAGTCCCAATGGAGGGACGGCGAACGGCGGGATTCTATGAGCCGATTCACGGGACCGCGCCGGATATCGCCGGACAGGGAATCGCCAACCCCATCGGTTCCATCCTCAGCACCGCCCTCATGATGCGTTACTCTCTCGGGCTAACCGAAGAGGCCGCCAGCGTCGAAGCCGCGGTAGACCAGGTTGTTACGCAGGGCTTCCGCACCCGGGACATTGCGGCCCCCGGGGCCCAGGCCGTGGGCACCGTAGAGATGGGAGACCACATCGTAGCGGCCCTCGAGTCCGGTAGATGAACCGAATTCGCCGTCCACAATGAATGGCGAACTCGCCCTGGGAATTAGCGTATTCCTCGCCAGCGCCGCCTCCGTAATATTCCTGGGCATCCAACTGGCGAAGTACGGCGACGTTCTGGCATCCCTCACCGGATGGGGGCGCCTCTTCGTCGGCAGCATATTCATAGCCCTGGCCACGTCACTACCCGAGCTTTCCGCCAACATATCCGCCGTGCGGCTTGACCCGCCCAACCCGGCGTTGGCGGTAGGCAACATATTTGGCGCGAACATGACCAACATGTTCACCATGGCGGCGGTCGCGCTGATCTTCGGCGGCCAAAGTTTCCTGCAAAAGGTGTCGCCCAAGCAGGGCTACTTGATTATCCTGGCGGCAATACTCACCGGGGGCGCGGTGGTCTTCGGTTTCTTCAGGCCAGAGTTGTCCCTTTGGAACATCGGGGTTGCCGCGGCTTTCATACTGATCGTATACGTGGTTGGCATGTGGGTGGTCTATGCCACCCGCCCCCAGGACTCGGAAGAGGAAGGGGAAGACGACTCTGGCATAAGCCTCACCAAGGCTTGGGTCGTGTTCGGCTTGGTGTCGGCGGGAGTCGTGGTTGCCGGATTCTTCCTGGCATGGAGCACCGATCTCATTGCGGACGTCACGGGAGTCGCTTCCAGCACTTTGGGTATCCTGGTGGTTTCCGTAGTGACCACCATGCCGGAGGCAGCCTCTACGGTAGCGGCAGTGCGCATGGGAGCGCCGGACCTGGGAGTAAGCGGGCTGTTCGGTAGCTGCGTCTTTAACGTCACAATCCTCTGCTACGCGGACCCGTTTTACACGGAGGGGATACTGTTCAACCAGGCAGAGCCCTCCCATTTCGTCGCGGGCGGAATTGCCACTTGCCTAATCTTACTGGGTCTGGTCCTAGTCTTGGGGCGAGACCGGCTACCGCGTGCATTGACCGTATCTGGGCTCGCGCTCATGGCCTCCGGGTACATAGCAGGGGCCATAGCCGTAATCAGCCTGGGCGCTTGAGCCCGCGAGTATTCCCCCTTTTCCCAGAGGAGAACGGGCCGATGGCTCACCTTTTCGCCGCGAATTCCAGGTAGGTCCGGGCAACGATATCTCGAATAGAGTCTCTGGCGGCAGGGTCGTCCATCTCCTCCGCTGCGGCCAGCAGCGTACCGCGGAACTGGAGTGCGAAATTAGCAGGGCGTCCGGACCCATCGCCCGTGAAATAGTCGAGAGCGCGGCCCAATTTCTCAGCGAACCAGCCCTCACCATTACTCCTCAACAGCGCCAACAGGAATCTGGCGTCCTGCGTCAACGACTTCTCCCGCCCCGTGGTCATGTCGCTTAGCTGGACGTCGTAAGCGATGAACCCCAGAGACGCCGATACCAGGGTTTGTTCACCTCGACTGTCCATTGCCGTTACAAGCCTGGCGGCCAACTCTGGCCGTGCTTGGACCAACGCATGAACGATTCGGGCCGGGGGTGATGTTACGGGATCGCTATTCCCTACCAAGTCCAAAGCTAATCCGAGGTCGGCCTCAAGAACCCTGGCCGCCGCTTCGGGCTGCCGCCTTATGAACCCATGTAAGGGGAACCTCCCATGCCCCAGAACACCCAGCATCTCGGAGGTCTGGGCGTCGCTGCGTGCCGCGATAACGGAAAACATGGCGTGGATGAATGGCTCATCGATGATGTAATTTCCAGAAGTCTCGTCCACGAGCATCCGGACCCCTGACGCCATCTCCTCGATGTTTGAGGCCATGGTTATGTCAAGTTTCATTAAAAGTTGATCAGGATTCAGGAGAAACCTGACCTGCGCGGGGACTTGCTCGAGAAGCCTGTGAAACACGTCCGGGTCGGATGCGAAAAGTATCCGGTTGGCCGTTGTGTGGTCTCTTTCCCGCATCAGCTCGAAGAACAGCCGCAAGTCCTCTTTAGTGCCATAACCGGTCTGTTCGAGGAAACGGCGCAACTCCAGCGCACCCTCCCGAGGACTTACCCTGCCCCCGGTCAAGACTCCGCTTACCACCCCTTCGAAGCGGCGCAGACGGTCAACGAAGCTGGCTGTGGCTTGCAACGTCGCGCCCTGCGGTAGCGGAGGGGCGTTGGAAAACAAGTCCACCAATGCCCTATTGTCGATGGCGGGGAGAAAGTTGACCAGGAAAGGGGATTCGGCCAGATGGTCCCTTAGTCGTCCTGCCTGCTCCCGGGGCGGCAGGGTCCCAAGGTCTGACACTGTATCCAACGCCGCCGCCAACTGCTTGGCCCGAGGCAGGTCCAAGGATGCCAAGTAGTCCGGGTGCCGATCGTGGAGCCGGACCTTGTCCCGCAAATACGCCCGCCAGAAGCTGAAGTTCTCCCCCGCCTGAGGGCCGCCAACCAGGAGATCGAACTGGTCTGCCAGGTCATAGAGCCGCTGCTTTTCTTCCGCGGCCAGGATATTTCGGTTTGCGTCTCCAACTTGGGCTGACTCCTCGGAGGGAGGAGCAGGGTGGTAGTCTCGCAAGTCCAGGTGTTCAAATCCAAGGTATTGACTGGCCAACCTGCGGCCGGGCTCCGGTAAGGAACGGAACCAGGACGCGGCCTGACCCCATGACCCGAAGGGACCCTGGGCCAAAGCCCTATTCCAGTATTTTCGAAGGACCGGTGGGACCAGCGCCAGGTCGCCCCCGGTGTTGTAGACCATGTCGGCTTCCAGGTTATGTATCAACGGTTCTAGGTTCTTGGAGTGAAGGTCAGGGAGATTTCGGAGACGTTGGCGCAAAAGTTCAAATTCGTCCGGAGGTTGGGACATGAACAACAGGATATCCGCGTGGTAACGCTCCAGAGCTGGCGGGAGCCCTCCTTCTACGGGGATTTTCCAGCTAAGCTCCGGGTGCCCCTCGATTGGGAACGCTCCCCAATAGGAATGGGACAACTCGTGAATAACCGGGACCGGCCGGGCTTCCCCTACTCCGGCCCAACTGTGGAAACCATAGCTTCCGAAAAACCCAGGCTCTCCACGCATTTGACGCACGTCAAGGCTGTGGACCAACGCCGCGCCTTCCTCGGTGAGCGCATAGAGTTCCGTAACCGCGTCGAGACGCCGCCGCACCCAGTCGGAGTTACCGGGATGGGGAGTCGGCGAGTAGGAAACCGTGGAAACCACAGGCCTCAACGGAACAGTAGGTCTGGTGGTGGGGGATTGGCGCGCGCGGGTGACGGCGGGTGTCGGCTTCGGGCTGTCGCTCTGGTGCAGCCGAGGTTGCCCAGTGGAGCGCGTCGCCAATGCTTCTGAGATAGGGGAGTCGGTTGAAACCGGATCGCACGAGGTCAGCAGGATGCCGGCGGCGAGAATGAGGACCAATGCTGACATGCTGAGAGTAACCAAGAAGCAGTCTGACAGAGACGGACCCTAGATCAAATTTCGGCCCCGTCGTAGCGGGCAATCTCTACGAACCCAGCTTCCTCATCGGACCAGTCGAAGAGGACCGCCGCGACCACCCGTCGCCCGTCGATCCCCACGACTAGTTGCTGTACCGGGTACGCGGGTCCGTCGCCCCAAGGACTCGTAGCCACCGTCCGGTCCGTCTCCGAGAGGTATGCGCCGCCGTTGGGGTGGGAATGGTAGATTACGCGGGCGGGAGCATCGCTCTCCAGGCTCCGATTGAGCTCAAGTAGATCGTTGCCCGTCAGCACGTACGCGGTCTCGGCGGTGCGGTCGGCAGCGGTGGGGTGCGTCCCCGACGCTTGTGCATTCTCGCAACTCCGTACGTCGGTCACGCCCGACTCGTCCCTCGGCCCTGATAGCCAACCACAACATTCGGATGGGAAGGCGTTGCGGGCCTCGCGGTAGACTTCTTCCAGCAGGGGGCGGGGTATTTCCAGGGGTACAGGGGCTGCAACCAAATCCATGCTCCCGTGTTAAAGGTTCTCCATAGCTTCTATCGCTCTGCGCCGCCTTTCGCGCTCCCGGGACTTGAGGAGGTCCGAGAAGCGTGTAACGGCATCCTCTTGGTCCGGAGTCTGAATGGAGCCGGGGCGTAGCGTGCGGATCAAGCTGACCGCGGCTTCAGGGGTGTAACCGCAATAAACGAAATAGCAGGCTAGGACCGTACCCGTCCGGCCCAATCCGGCCTGGCAGGTAACCACAACGGGCCGCTCCCAGGTCTCGATCTCCTGCTCAATCCACAGCACTATACGCTCGATCTGTTCCAGCGTCGGCGCGGTGAAGTCGGGGACCGGCTCGTACAGGTCGTGCATTTCCAGGGCTTCGGCGGAAATTGTCTGTTCTTCCATGCGGACCACGGAAGTGATGTCCCGCATCTTGAGGAATATCAGGTCCCGGCGGCTGGTCGGTCCCTTGGAAGCCGCCAGAGAGCCTTCCAAAATCCAGCTAAAGTTCAAGTATTCCAAGTTCACCTCTCCGGCATCTGTAATCGCGCTTGGAAAATCGGCTCACGGACCTAGGGAGACGGTCCGGTCTGCCGCGCACATTATACTAATCCGGCAAGTTCCGGGCCAACCCGCTCCGCGCCCTCACCAACCGCCTTGACTACTCCTCGATTCCTGGAAATCGCTCTCTCACACGTTCTAAACCAAAGCTAAGGTGAAATGCGCAGAGTCATGGGGTAAATTTGTGGGGAGAACCGAGTTAACTGGTCTTTGAAGATGCGAGGGGTTGGTGATGGGCGTGAGGGAGATGGAGCGGTTTCTGGAACAATGGCAGATGGATGCCAAGGGCTTGCGCCGCCGGATGATTCTGGCGCCAACGCCCAGGGAACGGGAGCGGTGGTACGCCATCTTGCTGCTGGCACAGGGCTGGACAGCATCAGGGACGGCGGAGGCGCTGGAACGGGACCCACACACCATAGGACGGTGGGCCGCCGCCTTCGGCGAGGGAGGGCCTGCAGCCTTGATATTCGAGCAGACCGGTGGTTCCCCCCCGCCCTTGGTGAGACGCAACAGGCGGAGTTGAAGGCAGCGGTGGAGGAGTTACCGGAGCAGGCGGGCATCGAACTGTCCAACTGGTATTGGAAGGTGGTGCGGCAGTTCGTTTCGGAGCGGTTTGACGTCAGTTTGAGCCGCAGCAGTTGCCTGAACTATCTGCACCGCTTGGGATTTGCCTTCAAGCGCCCCAAGAAGCATCTGCTCAAGGCGGATGAGGCCAAGCGGGAGGCTTTCGTAGCGCAGTACGCCGCCCTGTCGGAGGAGGCCATACGGTCCGGGGCCAAGATATTCTTCGCCGACGAGGCCCACTTCCGGGCGGACGCCGAACTGCGGGGCAAATGGGTGCTCAGGGGAGAGTCGGCCTTGGTGGACTCCAGCAGCCCACGCTATGGGGAGAAGGCCAGCTACTACTCGGCGGTTTGCCTGGAGACCGGCGAGGTGGAATGGATGGAACTGGAGGGGAACAGCAACTCCGGAACCTCAGCCGTCTTCCTGGCACAACTGAGGGAGAGGCACTCTGGGCCGCTCAACGTGATCTGGGACAACGCGCCGGCACACCGTGGCGAGGCGGTGAGGGAGTATCTGCGGACGCCGGGGCTGGCGTTGAGGCTGGTGAACCCCCGTTTTCACGAGGGCAGGCTCTGCCGGGCTACAGTCCGGACTTCAACGCCGATGAGGCCATCTGGGGCTGGGCCAGAGAGGAGGCGACGGGAAACCTGTGCTTGGGCAGCAAGGTCAAGGTGCAGGAGAGGGTCGATCACTTCCTCGATGGGCTAGCCAAGCGGAAGGATGAGGTGAAGCGGCGCTGCCGCACCGTCCTGCAATCATGGGCCGAAAGTCTCCCGCGACACTCGCAGCCCGATTCCGGGCTCACCCTAATTGCACATCCCACCTTGGCTTTAGTTTAGGGTCACCGTTTCAACGTCCAGTGACTTGTCCCGCGAAGTGTGGCCCCGGACGATGCGTATCAGGCTCTTGGGCACCGCCAGCGACTCGGCCAAAAGAGCGATGACCGCTCGGTTTGCCTCGCCGCCCACCGGAGGCGCGGTTACACGAACGTGAAGTACATCCCCGCGAAAGCCCATCACCCGATTTCGGGAGCTTCTTGGGTGTACCCTGAGATTGATACGGGTCACGACGTCTCCGGAAGTGCGGAGCGGGCGGTCTGGTATATTGGATACAATAGATTCAACGCCCCGGGAGGTGCCTGTGGAGTATACCAACCTTAAGCTTGAGATAGAAAACGCCGTCGCAACCATCCGCCTGGACCGGCCGAACGCGTTGAACGCTATCAGCCCGGGTCTCCTGGCAGACTTGGAAGATGCGGTCGGCTCTGTGGAGAAGGACGAGAGCATCAAGGCCGTGGTTATCCGGGGCGAGGGAAGGGCCTTTTGCGCCGGGGCAGATCTGGTCTATTTCGAGTCCGCGTTCCAGGACCCGGACGAGCTTCATAAATACCTAACGCGCCTGAACCGATGTTTGTTCAGGCTGGAAGAGCTTCCCGTTCCCGTAATAGCCTTGGTCCATGGTTTCGCCCTAGCTGGAGGACTGGAGCTTATGATGGCCTGCGATATGGCCTTGGCTGCGGAAAACGCCCGCCTGGGAGACCAGCACACCAACTTCGGCCTGATGCCCGGGGGAGGATCGACCCAACGCTTGCCCAGGCTCGTTGGAATGCAACTGGGCATGGAGCTACTGACCACGGGAAGGTGGCTATCGGGAACCGAGGCGGCGGAATGCGGACTGGTCCTAAGGGCGGTCCCCGAGGAGGAACTGGACGCGGCGCTGGAGGGCCTGTTAAGCCCCCTCCGAGTCAAGAGCAGGCCAGGACTCGGGTGGATCAAGACCGTAACGCGACAGGGCAAAGACCTGCCGGTGAGAAGCGGAGTTGCGCTGGAGACCTTCGCTTTCGTGCAATATGTTACGTCTTCCAGCCACCCAACCGAAGGGTTACGGGCTTTTAAGGAGAAGCGTCAGCCGGAATTCTGACCACATTCGACGTTAGACAGGAATTTTCCCCGATGCTATCATGGCCTTCGGGGCTACCCACTGGCGCCGTAATTGGCCCGGCCTCCGCTCAAACCGCCTGAAGTCAACCTCTGGTCAAAGCGTGCAGCTTGCGAATTAAACATATTCTCGAAAATACCAGAACCATCTCATGCGAGTTTTTCCCTCCCCGGACAGAGGATGGAATACCAGGAGTCCTGCGAGCCGCGGAGCGGCTAAAGGAATTCAGCCCTGACTTTGTGTCCGTCACCTACGGCGCGGGCGGGTCCACTAGGACGTTTACCGAGCAGATCACCGTTGCGCTTAACCAGCAGCGCGACTTGGAAGTCATGGCCCACCTGACCTGTGTGGGTCAGGCCAAGGAAGAAGTGCATCAAGTCTTGGAGCGTCTGGACGAGGCTGGAATCCAGAATATCATCGCCCTACGGGGCGATCCGCCACGGGGAGACACGGAATTCGTCCCGGCGGAAAACGGATTTCACCACGCGTCCGACTTGATTGCCCACATACGCGAAAATTTCGACTTTGGTATCGCGGCCGCATGCTACCCTGAGGGCCATACTGAATCGGAGGACCTCGACGCCGACCTCAGTTACGCCAAGCTCAAAGTGGAGAAGGGGGTGGACTTCCTCATCACCCAACTTTTCTTCGACAACGAGGACTTCTTTGATTTTACTCGCAGGGCCCAGCAAGCGGGCATAGATGTACCCATCATCCCTGGAGTCTTGCCGATCTTGAGCGCGAGCCAGATACGGCGGTTTACCTCGCTATGCGGCGCCAAAATTCCCGAGGCCCTGGACCAGGAGTTGGAACGCTATGCCGAAGATGACCGCGGCGCGCGGGAACTGGGCGTGGAGTACGCAACCCAACAAGTCGCGGAACTTTGGGAAAACGGCGTTCCGGGGATACATTTCTACGTGCTCAACCGCAGCTACTCGGTGTCCAAGATTCTGAGCAACCTGGGACTGGCCGGGCATACTCCCTCCGATTGATCCCCGGCCCCATGGACCGGAATGGCGACGCCGTCCAACCTTGCCCAAACCCGCAATGTGACCTGACTGCCATGCTCTCCACTGGTGTCGACATTATCGAAATCCCACGTATCCGCCGCATGGTAGACCAGTATGGCCAGCGGTTTTTGGACCGCATCTACACGGCCGGAGAAAAGTCATACTGCCGAGGGAGGGCGCCCAACCTGGCCGCCCGGTTTGCAGCCAAAGAAGCCACCATGAAATCACTGGGCACCGGAGTTCGGGGTGTGGGCTGGAAGGATATCGAGGTTGTACGCGCATCCAGTGGAGCCCCTGGCATCAAGCTACATGGCCGGGCCCAGGCAAGGGCCCAGCGCCTAGGCGTGCGGGAGATATCCGTTAGCCTATCCCACTCCACCGAATACGCGGTGGCATTCGTCGTGGTGGAGCAAGACGGCCCGGCATGAAGATCGTTACCGCCGCCCAGATGACCGCGTTGGAGCAGGCTTCAGAGCGCCAGGGGGTCAACACCGACACCCTGATGGAAAACGCGGGGTTGGCGGTTGCGGAAAGCTGCCGCAGACTCCTGGGGGGCGCAGCGGGGAAGCGTATCCTGGTCCTTATCGGACCGGGGAACAACGGGGCCGACGGGCTGGTAACCGGGCGGCATCTGAGGCGGTGGGGCGCGGACGTAACCGCCTACGTGGTCAGGGGACGGCCCAGCCACGATCCCAAGATGGAACTTGCCCTCGGCTACGGTATCTCAGTCGCGGACGCCTCCAACGACCCAAGTCTGGAAGTCTTGGACCAGCATCTTAGCCGTTCGGACCTGGTCGTTGACGCGATCCTTGGGACCGGTCGTTCTCGTCCCCTCACAGGTCAGGTTCGTGACGTCGTTAGCCGTTTGAACAAGCGCCCGGGTAACTCGCGGCCTCCCCTGCTGGCGATGGACCTACCCACCGGGCTCAATTGCGACACAGGTGAAGTGGACCCAGTATGTCCAACCATGGACGTAACCGTCGCCCTGGGACGCCCCAAGATTGGACTCCTGGCTTTTCCCGGAGTGGAACGCGCCGGTCGACTGGAAATCGCCGACATCGGCCTAGCCCCGGACTTGGAAGGCGAAGAGGACCTCGACCTTGAATTACTGACAGCGGAATGGGTTCGGAGCCGTCTTCCGGACCGCCCTCTGAACTCGCACAAGGGCACCTTCGGCCACGCGTTGGTCGTAGCCGGTTCCCGCAATTACGTGGGAGCGGCGTATCTGGCATCCCAAGCGTCGGTGCGGACGGGTGCGGGTCTGACCACCCTGGCGTCGTGCCAAGGGGTTTACGCAATCGCCGCTGGCAAGCTGACCGAAGTCATCCACCTTCCCCTGCCGGAAGACGACAACGGGCGAATTCGTTCCGACGCCGCCCAATTGATAAGAAAGGACCTGGGCCGGTACAGCGCTCTGCTGATCGGATGCGGTCTTGGTTGGTCTCCAGGAACGACCGGGCTCTTGCGGGGACTGCTGCTGGGAGACCCACCCTGCCCCGTGCCTGCGGTTATTGACGCCGACGGCCTCAACTGTCTGTCCGCGATAGATGAGTGGTGGAAGCGGTTGGGCGCACCCGTGGCCCTGACTCCCCATCCCGGCGAGATGGCTACGTTAGTAGGGACTTCCAACGCCGAGGTCCAGCGCGACCGGGTGGGGATTGCCAGGGAGTGGTCAAGGCGATGGAACGTGACCGTTGTGTTGAAGGGTGCGCATACGGTAATCGCCGCGCCGACCGGGCTTGTGCGCATGGCGCCTTTCGCCAATCCGGGCATGGCTTCCGGTGGGACGGGAGATGTTCTGACCGGTGTGATTGCGGGACTGATGGCCCAAGGTCTGGACACGACCGACGCCGCTTGTTGTGGGGTGTATCTGCACGGCCTCGCGGCGGAAGCCACCACCGGAATCATGGGGAATGCCGGGTCCTTGGCCTCAGATCTGGTCCAACAGATACCCCACACTATGCACCGGCTCAAACAGTAGGCACCCCAGACAAGTCGCACCGGGTGCCCTGGACCTCCCATCGCCGTCCATTTTCTCGAGGCTCTAAAGACTGAATCTCAAGGGTAGTGTAGGAAAGGCCTTATGCTATACTGAAGTTGCATTTTTCAGAGAAATTGTTCCTAGGCGATGACCTTCATACAGGGTCATCTAAGCTCGGAAGGATACCCCCCGCAGAGAGAATATCGCGAATGCGGTGGCCGCTGCGGTATTGGCGGCACTGGGTAGATGTTGGGAACCGCAGGCTATTCACCAATAAGCATGCCATCGCTCTCAGGCACGTAGGACCCGCAATGTCTTTGGAGCTATTCCTCGAAACCCTCAGTGACGAGACCGGGCCTATCCCGGTTACTGAATTCGTTGAACTCTCCGACCTCTCCCCCGCTGAGCTTGGCGTCTTCGCCCGGACCTGGTTCGGTATAGAGCACGACAGGAAGCAGCGGATCATTACGGCCATGGTGGAGTCGGCGGAAGAAAACACCGAGTTGGACTTCTCCGCCATTTTCAAGATGTGCCTCAAGGACAAGGACGAATTCATCTTGGAAAAGGCGATTGAGGGGCTCTGGGAACAAGAGGACCGCTCGATCATACCCAGCTTGGTCCAGGTGTTGCAGTCCGGCCAGAGTCCCAGAGTTCGAGCCGCTGCGGCAGTTGCGCTAGGGAAATTTCCCGTCCTGGTGCAGGAGGGCAAGTTGCTGGCCAGGGACAGGGACACGCTCCATGACAGCCTGATGGAAATATTGGAGAATCCGGACCAACCGTTGGAGGTCCGGAGGCGCAGCCTCGAAGCGATAGCTCCTCTCAACACCAGCAAGATCCAAGAGTTGGTAACCTGGGCGTACGACAGCGACGACATAGACCTTAAATCCAGCTCCATCTATGCAATGGGACGCACAGGCGAACTGAGTTGGCTGCCTGTGCTCCTCCGTGAACTGGAAAGCCGAGAACCGTCCATACGCTACGAGTCGGCCAATGCCTGCGGTGAACTTGGGGAAGAAGACGCCATACCCCACCTCATACCCCTGCTCCAGGACGACGACTATCAGGTCCAATTGGCCAGCGTCAACGCCCTGGGGAAGATCGGTGGCAGCATGGCAAAAAAGGTGTTGGTAAATTGCATCAGGGAAGGCGACGCCGTGCTCGAAGACGCGGCCAAGGCGGAACTGGAGAACCTCGAATTTCTGGAGGACCCTATGGCGTTCACATCCGAATCGTGACCATTACGGGTCTCCCTTAGCATTAAACCGGTGGCGTCAGTCCGTGACCGTTCTTACTCAACAACAAGCCCACCTCCTATCCCACGCTCGTATAGGCCACCTGGCGACCGCCAGCGAGGCCGGCGCTCCACACGTTATTCCAGTTTGCTTCGAACTCCTAGACGGTTTGATCTACTCTGTCCTCGACCAGAAGCCCAAACGCACCGGCTTGACCCGGCTCCGGCGGGTAAGGAACATACTTGCCAACCCCCAGGTAAGCCTGGTAGTGGACCATTACGAGGAAGACTGGTCCCGCCTCTGGTACATCCTGGTTTCTGGCCACGCCGAGTTACTCGAGGAAGGCGACGAGCGTGCTTCCGCTATTCCGGCGCTGCGGTCCAAGTACTCCCAGTACCGTAACATGGACATCGACTTCAACCCTGTGATTCGCATATCTCCCGAGCGGGTCGTGGCCTGGGGCAAGGGCGTCTGATAGTTGCTCTAAGCCGGGGCGCCATGGCAGGCCCCGCCGGCCTGACGCAGCCACTTTCCGGATATCCTCCCAATTTGACACGCTGTAGCAGGCCAACCTACACTGCCCAGGAATTCCCGCATGAGGAGAGTGGCATGAACGGTGTTACGGCGATCGCGAACGTTTTGAAGATGGAGGGTGTGGACTTTATAGCGTGCATCCCCTCCAATCCCCTTATAGAGGCCGCTGCCATAGCGGGTATACGCCCCATCGTGTTCCGTCAGGAATGCACCGGCGTACACATGGCCGATGGCTTTTCCCGCATCCACAATGGGAAACGGCTCGGCATCTTTCTGATGCAGTCAGGACCGGGAGCGGAAAATGCTTTCGGAGGCGTGGCCCAGGCCTATGCCGATTCGGTGCCGATCTTGCTATTGCCAGCAGCCGCCTCCCGGGACCGCTTAGGGATACCTCCCACCTTCAGCCCGTCCCGCAGTTACGAGACCATCACGAAGTGGTCGGCGCAGATCCCCGCGGCCAGCCAGGTGACCGAGGTAATGCGGAGGGCCTTCACCAAACTAAGGAGTGGACGCCCCGGCCCCGTTTTGCTGGAGATACCCTCGGACGTGGGGACGGAAGAGCTGAATGAGCTCGACTTCGATTATGAAGCCCCGCCGATCGTGCGCACCGCCGCCGACCCGGACGCACAGCCGCGCCGCCGCCGCGCTGTTGGCCGCCGACCGGCCAATCATCCATGCCGGCCAGGGAGTCCTTTACGCCGAAGCCACTGAAGAGTTGCGCCAGGTGGCCGAATTCCTCCAAGCGCCGGTGATGACGACCATGGCCGGGAAGAGCGGGTTCCCGGAGAACCACCCGCTTTCGGTTGGCACTGGCGCCACTAGTATTCCCGAAGGCGTGCATCACTATCTCACCAGATCAGACCTGGTGTTCGGTATCGGTTGCAGCTTCAGCAAGACCAATTTCGGGGCTCCAATACCGCCCGGGAAGGTGGTAATCCATTCCACCAACGACGACACCGACATCAACAAGGACTACAAGTGTCAACACCCGCTGGTAGGCGACTCCAAACTCGTTCTACGTCAGCTTTTAGAGGAATTAAAACGGCAGACTGGCTCGGAGGGACGCCCCACCAACCAGACATTGCATGACGAGATTGGCGGCATAAAACAGCGGTGGCTCGACCGTTGGATGCCCAAGCTCACCTCCAACGAAACACCCATCAACCCCTACCGGGTGGTCTGGGACCTAATGCATACCGTTGATCTGGACAACGTTATCGTCACCCACGAATCGGGCAGCGCGCGGGAATACATGGTGCCCTTCTGGGAGGCCCGGGACCCCCGGTCCTTTATCGGATGGGGAAAGTCGACCCAGCTCGGTTACAGCCTCGGGTTGGCGATGGGCGCCAAGATGGCCGCGCCGGAGAAGCAGGTCATCAACGTCATGGGCGACTTTGCCTTCGGCTCCGTGGGTATGGACATCGAGACCGCGGTCCGGGCGAACCTGCCGATCATTACCATCGTGCTGAACAACTCCACTATGGCTATCTACGACGACAGCCGTATGCCGGTGTCCGTCCAGCAGTACAACATCAAGGGTGTGACCGGTCAGTTCTCCGAGGTAGCCCAGGCCCTTGGCGCCTACAGCGAGAAGATCACCGAGCCTCAGGAGATCGTCCCGGCTATCCGCCGGGCCCTGGAGATCAACCGCAACGGCCAGACCGTTTTACTGGAGTTCATCACCAAGGAAGAGGGCGAATACTCCAAGTTCCAATGGTGACTTAGGAACTGCGCGGCGGTCAGCCTTCCCTTTCGATAGGGCGGCTGCCCGTCGGCGCCTTCGCTGCCGCTACCAGTAGACACGCCGCCAACGCGACCCACGCCAGGGCGAAGAAAGCTCCCTTGTAACTTCCTGTCGCGTCGAAGAAGATCCCGGAGACCAGCGGGCCCACTGCGAACCCCACGACCTGGGCGGCCCTCCCTACTCCGAAGATGGATCCCAGTGCCCCGCGTCCGTAATAGCTGGACCACATTATGGGCGTCAAAGTGTTGATTCCCGCAGACGAAACCCCGGACAACACCGCATATAGATAGGTCACCAAGAGATTGTCAGCCACAATGAGCAGACCCAGGCTCGCCGCAGCCGTCAAGAAAAGACCAACCATCATCCATCGGGGAGAAGCCCGGTCGGCCAGCGCACCCAACAACAGGGCTCCTACAGCCCCGAAGATGAACATTACCGTGATGGCCGCGACCGCTGCCCTCGCATCCATCCCCTGACCGGTCAGGTAAGAAACCAGATGTAGTTGCACGCCAGACGATGCGGCGCTCACCATTAACAGCGAAACCAATATCGCCCAAAACGCCGGCGTTCTCGACACCTCCCTTAGTCCCAAGGACGGTTCCTCTGGTGACATCGCTGTCCGGTCATCCGGGAAACTTTCTTCTCCCAACTGACCCTGGTCCCCGTCCACGGCCAGTCCCAGGTCTTCAGGCTGGCGGCGGACCAAGAGCGAGCACGGCACAACCCCTACCAGAAACATTACTCCGGCCAGAGTCAACCAAGCCTCCCGCCATCCCCAGGCCGTGATTACCCACTGCGTAACAGGGGCCAAGACAATCGTGCCCGCCGTTCCGGCGAAAAACACCAGGCCAGTCGCCTTCCCCCGGTCCCTTAGGAACCACTTCCCCCCAGTGACAGAAGTCCCTATCTTTATTCCGCCCTGGTCGGCTATCCTTGATGCCGTGAAGGCCAGGTAAAATCCCAACAAGGCCTGCACCAAAGACAGGTAAATGCAAGCTAGGCCGACGATGCCGCCGCTGACCACCAACACCATTCTGGACCCATATCGGTCAACCAGGCGGCCCGTGAACGGGGCCAGCGACGCGCCCAGGATGGCCCCCACGCTTGTCGCCCCGGCGATTTCGGTCCGGCTCCACCCGAACTCTTCGGTTATGGGCACGACGAAAATAGACAAGATGGCGATCGACGAAGCGGCATTGGCGAACTCCATGCCTCCCGCGGCAGCAACAACCACCCACCCGTAATAAAGGGACTTGGGATTGAATCTCATCAACAGAATTGCTTTCCCCTAGCCGTTGATACCGGACCGGGCTTGGCGCCGGACGCCAGGTCAATGTATCAGAGTGGCCAGCCCCCTTTTTGAGAGGAGACAGATCGCATGGCGACGCTAACCGCACCCACCGAATCGGACCAGTATCATACCCTAATCCGGGACCTGCCCCAGGGAGAAAGACCCCGGGAGCGGCTCAAGAACTACGGGCCGCGTTACTTGAGCAACACCGAGCTTATCGCAATTCTGCTACGGACCGGAATGCAAGGGGAGAACGTGCTTTCGTTGGCTTCCCGGGTCCTTTCCAGATTTGGAGGTCTGTCCGGGCTCTCCAAGGCCAATTTCGCGGAGCTATGCGCGCAACGCGGGCTCAGCGAGGCCAAGTCCTCTCAGCTCTTGGCTGCGCTGGAACTGGGCCGCCGTTTCGTTTCTCAATCGCCGGAGGAACGAGCCACCATATCTTCACCCCAGGACGTGGCAAACCTCCTAATTGCGGATATGGCGGTGCTTGACCAGGAACATCTTCGGGTCTTGCTGCTGAACACACGAAACGAGGTGCTGGGCGTCCAGGAAATCTACGTTGGCAATGTCAACAGCTCGGTGGTTAGGGCTGCGGAAGTGTTCCGGCCAGCGGTCCGGGAAAACGCGCCATCGATAATCATCGTGCATAACCACCCATCCGGTGACCCGACACCCAGCCCCCAGGATGTTTCGATAACCAAGGAACTGATAGACTCGGGCAAGATGCTCGGCATTGAGCTTCTGGACCATGTAGTGTTGGGCAGCGGTGACCGGTACGTCAGCCTCAACGAACGCGGTCTGGCGTTCAAATGAACGCTATATTCTTGCCAGGAGCTGGACATGTCCAATTTCAAAGATGCTAACGAACGGGACTCGATGCAATTGGTGGAGGGGGCTCGTACCCGGACTTTCTGGGGAGCCAACCTGCTATTGTCCCTCGTGGAGATCGACGCCAACTCCGAGGTGCCCTGGCATACCCATCCCCACGAGCAGGCACGGATAGTCATCGAAGGCGAGATGGAAATGGGCGTCGACTCCGAAGTGAAGGCGCTGAAACCAGGCGACATGTACATCATTCCTGGTGGAGTTGAGCACTACGCCAAATGTGGCGGCACACCCGCCAAAGCCTTGGACATATTTAGTCCAGTGCGTGAAGAGTTCAAATACTAACTTTCCTAGAGGTCTTGAGGGCGAACAACGATGCCCACGGCAGAATGGGTGTGCGTCAGGTTTTCGCGTGGGGTGGTTGGGGATGGTTTGGAGAGAGGCATTTTCTCCCGATGACCATGCGGCGCCAAGGGTGGTTTGCTGGGGGTATCCGATGAGGGCTTGTGCGAGGGTTTGGGGCCTGGCTATGGATTGCCCTGGTACGTTTCCGGGGACGCTTGACGGCGCTTGGTGGTCTCTGCCTAGTCTGTGCCCTGGAATCCGTCTTTGCTTCCAGACCCTCTGGCCTTCTTGACCTGACCCATCGTCCCAACCGGCGCTCCCTGGCCTTTTCCCGTAGCCTTTGGCTGATTTGAGGCCAGACCTCTTCCCACCGGTCACTGTAGACCACCGTGCGCAGCGCCAACATGGGGTCTACATGCGCCCTGGCCCAATGCATCCCTGAGCCCTTGAGCCGGGCCTCCACCACGAGCTTGTTGGCGCTCTCCACCGCCCCACTGCCGATGGGATAGCCTTGCGCCTGGAACTGAGCATACCTTATCTGGTCCCGGCGCTTCTCCAAATACCCCAGACTGGTTTTCACAATCTTGAGCGCCCCCCCATCCCCCTCTCCACTATCCCCCAACTCCCGGCACAACCCCCTGAGGTTCTCCAGCAACCCTTCCGGCTCGCCGTGTTTCAACTCATGGAGCTGTCTTCCCAGCCAATCGCTGGCTTGGGCCGTCCCACTACCGAAAGCCGCCTGACTGGCCCGGGCCAGGTATTCGGCGCCGTGACACCAGTCCAGAATGCGCACCGCGTCGGGCCGGTGCAGGTCGATGAACTTCTGCTGCCACTCCGCTCCGTCCACCACCGCACATACCCTTCCGGCCCTTTCCACACCCCGCCGGTGGGTTTCCACCGTGGCCAGCCGGGCGAAGCTCTGATGGTCCGTCATCCGGGAGAAATAGCTCATCTCACGGGCATGCACCTCTCCTGCCGCTGCCGGCTCCTCGATGACGCCTATGGCCAGGGTCTTCACCTCCCCCCATTCCCCATGCAACAGGGGAACCATGGCTCCATCCACGCTCAATTGTTGCAGCGCCGGTCCCTCAGCCGCTTCCTGAAGCTCCCCTTCCAGTGCCGCCACTTCCCGCCGCTTCCTTCGTTTGCAGCTCCACCTGGGCTTGCCCGCTCTTCTCCGTGGCCCGGCGCACCGTGGCTTCCGACACCTCCACATTCCGGAAGTGGCCTACCAACCTCGCCGCCCGGCGAAAGGGTATCTGGGCGCCCAACAGCGTCAGGTCCTCCACTAGCGTCGGTGTCAGCGGCCCAGGCAGCAGGCCCAGTTCTTCATCCAGGGGGGAAACCCCCCGTTCCGCACCCGGGGCAGTACCCGTAGCCGCGCTTCAGCTCCACCCGTTGATCATGATGGGTGCTCAGCCCTCGGGTTTTCTCTCCACGGTTCCCCAACAGACCCCCACACCCGGGACATCGGGACCCGGAACATCGGGCGCCACCGCCCTCCCGGTCATGCTCTACGGTTCTCGCTTCGCTGGCCAAGGCTACATCTTGCAACAACTGGGCTCGTGCTCTGGCCCAAATCCTGTCCATCGCCTCCTCGATCTCCTTGAAGGTCGCCTTGGGGTGTTCCAGGCGCCACTCCTTCACCTTCAACATCGACTCTTCAAGTAGCTCACGCTGCCTCTCGTTGATCCCTTCATCCCACATCACAACCCTCCCTCATCCCTTTGCTCCACCCCTTCTACCACACCTCCCCTTTTTCTTCATTACCTCTCCTTGCCACTTTCCCCGAAAACCTGACGCACACCCCGGCAGATTGCCCGACTTGACATCGTCTTCCAGCGGGCGGTACGCTTTGAGGCAGTCCCCGAATCTTTAAGCGGTCAAGTTTGGGGATCCGAGGGGATATAGCTCAACTGGGAGAGCGCGGCGTTCGCAATGCCGAGGTTGGGGGTTCGAGCCCCCCTATCTCCACAACCTGCCCCTGTAGCTCAGAGGATAGAGCGGCGGCGTCCTAAGTCGCGCGTCGGGGGTTCGAGTCCCTCCAGGGGTACCACCAAATTCAGGTTGGGCGAGATCGGCTCAATTCGACTCAGGTGCGCCCTTAAATTTCAGCGGCGCTGGCAAGGGCCGCGGGACTCAGTGATAGCCTCTTTATGCTACAGGCCAGTCTCGAGTCCTGCATGTCGTTGGAGGCAACCGGAGGCCTCATAACCAATGGCTCAATTGACAGATGGTCCACCTCAGCCGGCGGACTTGAGCGCCAGAGTTGGATTCTGACTCTGCAATGGAATTGCGCCTGAACCGGGAGATCAAGGCCTTCTGCCCCGACTTTGCGCCCATTCGCCGGCTTCTCGGTGAATCCGGAGCAGTCTTCATCGAGGTAAAGGAACAGATCGACTTCTTCTATAACCTGCCCAACGCCACCGGTACGTCAGGGACACGCCGCCTGAAGCTCAGGGTCGAGGACGAGAAGCCTCAGATTATTTATTATTACGACCGCCAGGAGAATGGGGCACGCACGAGCCGGTACCAACTTTGGGAGGTTGGCGATGCTCAGGTCCGGGATATCCTGGACTCCGCCCTTGGGGTACGGGCCGTGGTCCGCAAGAGCCGCGAGCAATTGCGCAAAGACAACGCCATCTTTAACCTGGATACCGTGGAGGGCGTCGGCCAGATATTTGAGGTTGAGGTACAGGCGGAAGGTGTGAAGGACATCGACGCGCAGGTAGATGAATACAGGCGAATCTTCTCTCCCTATCTAGGGCAGACCATCAATGGCTCTAACGAGGACCTGGTACCTGAGATGGATCCTCATTAGTCTAGGGACCAATCTTGCACGGTGTTTTGATTCTCACACTTACCCAATTGATAGCAGGGACTGCCGCGATTCTACGGGCTCGTCTTTTCGACATCGAGCCGGAATCCAGGAATTCGTGCATCGGGTTACACCCCTTGGCTTTAACCTCTCTGGATTCCCGTTTTCGCGAGAATGGCTAGTAGCCGATCAGTGTTGGATTGATGGGTAAAGGGACTTCAGCTTGATACGCGCATCCTCGGTGGTAAAGCGCCAGTCCACTCGTATGCCGTCCCGGTTGCGCTGAGCCTGCCACGCTCCCACCTCCCGCCGCAGAGCCCTTTGACCGGGAATACGGTGGTCCAGGCATTGGCGGGCCATCACCCCGATTTCAATCTCGGCCATATCCAGCCAACTGCCATGCTTGGGGGTTAGTGGACCTCCAACCGTTCGGCGATGCGCCGTGCTTCGGCAGGTTCAAATTCCTCGTACAGCGAGGACGGGTGGTGGGTGTTCAAGTTGTCCATCACCAGCACAATACGGTCCTTGTGCTGGTAGTCCTCGTCCACCAGTTGCTTGACCACCCGGGCCCAATCGGCTTTGGTGCGCCGGTCCGTCACTTCCACCCGGCGCCACCCTTCCAGCGGAGCGAACAACATGAACAGGTTGCTCACCCCGTTGCGCTCGTATTCGTAATCGTAGGAGCCCGCCGCCCCAGGCTGGGCCGGACGCGGCCGGCGCGTCTCTTTCACCTGCTGTTTGCTGGTCTCGTCCAGGCAGACCAGAACTTCGTTGTCCGCATACTGGCGCTGATAGACTTCCAGCACGTCTTCCAGCACGTCTTCCATCGCGCAGACGAACTCGGCGCTGCCTTGCGGAGGAATGCACCAGCATTCCTTCAGCCAAGGCTTGAGTTCGTTTTTTTGAGCGTCTGCCGCACCGTTTCAGGGCTGATGCTCTCCACTATCTCGCATTCGACCAGCCGGTCGGCCAACAGTTTCAGCGTCCAACCGGCCCGGCCTTCCGGCGGTTCTCCGCAGGCCAGAGCCTGCCCCCGGCCACGACCGGGGGGCAATCAGGTGGGCTTCCCCTTGACCGTCCAGCCGCTTCGGACGACGATTGAGTTGCCGCTTTCGCTCCAAGGCCGCCTCAATCCCTTCCTCCACGCAACGGCGGCGCACCCGCTCCACCGTCGCGCGGCCAATCTGGAGAACCCGGGCAATCTCTTCATCCTTCATGGCCCCCTCCGCATGGGCCTCATCACTCAGCAGCAGGATGCGCCCGTGGGTCTGCTGGTAAGCCGCCGCCCGGCCACGGGACACCAATGTCTTCAGTTCCTGCCGCTCCTCCGCACTCAGCTTGACCCGGTATCTCTTCATCGGCATCCCCCCCACGCCCCAATCCTCTTCGCCCTATGCTTGGTAGAATACACTTGCTCAGTACTCAATTCAAAAATGTTAGACTACTAGGCTGGTGGGATCACGGGGCGTCGGGAATGACGAAGTTGGGACAATAACAGGCCTCGGGGAATGCTGCGGATGCCCACTAGACCAACAACCCTGAGACCGCGCCACCCAACAGACCAACTCTCCACACCGTCACGGAATCCATTACAATCCTAAGGTGACTATCTTAACCCTCCCCATCACCTCGATGCTCGAACACCCGGATTCGGCCGGACCAACTCCTTTAGTGGAACGGGCAACCGGGACCTCGACTTGGTAGAGTCCAACGCGAGTGCCGCCGGCCAGTCTTACTTTCGGCGGATGCTGGGGCCCTGGCGGGCACCCGACTTCCGGTGGTACTGGACCAGTTCGGCCACTCAAGCAATCTCACAGGGGATGCAGTTCCTGGTCATCGGCTGGCTGGTGTTGGAAGTCACCGAATCAAAGACCCAGTTGGGGCTGCTCCTCTTCCTCTACGGCGTGCCAAACGTCGGCCTGCTGATGGTAGGCGGCGTCATTGCCGACCGCGTCAACCGAAAGCGGCTCCTGATGGCGATTCAGACCGCGGTCGGCGCCCTCATCGCGGTGCTGGCAACCCTCTCCATCACGGGCGTTATTACGATCTGGCATATCTATGTCGCGGGAGTGGCGTTGGGCGCGCTCCAGGCTCTCAACCAACCGGCGCGAGTCGCGATGGTAGCCGACCTGGTGGATGAGCGCACGCTGTTGGATGCCGTGGCCCAATTTAACGTCGCGGTCCACATTGGCAGGATCGTCGGGCCACCCTTGGTGGGAGCGGTCATTGATGTATGGAGCATCAGCAACGCCCTCTTTATGAACGCTTCGTTCTACGTGGTCAGCGTTTTATGCGTTTCACGAATCAGCGCGCCGCCCAGCCGGCCCAAGCCGGCATCCGTGCCTTTTTCGAGGAACTTCGTGGACGGCCTCACGCATATCCGCGACGCGCCGGTGCTGCTAACGGTGATCATCCTGGCCTGCTCCTTCGGTGGGTTCGGCATGTCCCATCTACAGGTCATCCCGGCCTTCGCCCAAGACCAGCTAGGCAGTGGAGCTTACGAAGCGGGGCTGCTGCTCTTGGCTTCGGGAATCGGGTCCTTGATTGGCAACCTCAGCCTGACGTTCATGGGCCGCGCCTGGCTTTACCGATGGTTGTTGGCTTGCCTCGGGTTGTTCGTGATTTTCCTGACGTTATTCGCCTGGTCGGTATGGTTCTGGGTGTCGTGGGGCTTATTCCTGGTATTAGGAGCGTTGAGCCTGGGCACAGTATGGCCGCTGGCCACGACGATCCTACAGCTATCATCAGCGCCGGAGGTGCGGGGACGGGTGATGGGGGTCCTCCACTTCACGCCGGGTTTCCACTACTTGGGTGCGCTACCGCTGGCTGCGGCGGCGGGCTGGATCGGTTGGCCCATGTCCATTAGCGTCGCGGCTGCGCTCTGCCTTTTGGTCACGATTTGGTTCGGCGTCGGCAGAGCATCGGGCAGGAGCCTGGCTGCCGGACCTATGGCGTCAGGAAACTGACACGGGCTCGCCAACATGGTGTCACCAGGTAAGACCAACCCATTGCCCTAATCGACTCCATCCGAATATCCTAATAACGCGAGAAGCGGAGGCGCCCGCGATGAGACGCCTCCGGCAACCGAGACCTGATCCTGATTTAGTTGTTCCTGGTTCGCGAATTGATTAGTTCAGCCCTCACCACCAGGTCCGTGAACTCGGCCACGTCCGCATCCTGCGGAATCAACTCTCGGACCCTGCGTGCCTCGTTGGCCACGTCTTCCAAACTGCCTTCCTGGGCCCAGTAGCTCTCACGCAGCACCTCCGCGTATTCCGCTACAACCGCCGCCATCTGGAACCTCGGCGATGCGTCCTCGAACCCATCCGCCAGGTTCTCCCTATCGAATTCGCGAAGCAGTTCGGTCACCTTGCCACTGTCCGGGTCCTCATAGCGCAGGTAGACCGTCGCGACTTCCCCTTCCGCCCCGTCATGCAACTTGATTTCGTACAGCGCCGTTACGCTGTGCCCGGCTCCAATCTCCCCCGCATCCACTTCGTCGTTCCGGAAGTCCCGGTCCGCCACACGCCGGTTCTCGTAGCCCAACAACCGGTAGCTCCGGACCGCCTCTGGGTTGAACTTCACCTGCACCTTTGCATCTTTGGCGATGGTCTGTAGCGTCCCCGTCAAGTCCTCGACGAATATCCTCCTCGCCTCCGCCAGCGTGTCCACATAGTAGTATGCTCCGTCTCCGTCGTTGGCCAGTTGTTCCATCAAGACGTCGTTGTAGTTCCCCATCCCAAAGCCCACGGTGGTCAGAGTCACTCCCTCTTCCACGTTCTGTTCAACCTGTTTCAGGATCGAGTCCGACCCGGTGTTGCCGACATTCCCCACACCGTCGGACAGCACGATTACACGGGTGATCCTATCGCGTTCCACCTCGCGGACCGCCATCTCATAAGCCAGTTTCAAGCCCTGTTCCACATAGGTGGAGCCACCCGGCTGCAGCCGATCTATCGCCGACAGTATCTCGTCTTTGTCCCGTCCACTGGTGGGTTCCAGCAACACCGACCCCGTGGAACCGTAGACCACAATTCCCACTTTGTCGCCTTCCCTGAGCTGGTCGACCAGGAGCCGCAGCGACCGCTTGACCAGTCCCAACCGGTCCTCGCGTGCCATGGACCCTGAGACGTCTATGGTGAATATCAGGGTCGCGTCCTTCCGGTCCTCTTCGAATATGGACTTGCCTTGAAGACCCACGCGCATCAGCCAATGATTCGCCCCCCCGAACGGCGAGGGAGAACCCTCGACATGGATCGCAAACGCTTCCTGCTCCGGCCTGGCATAGCCCTGGTCGAAGAAGTTGACGAATTCTTCAACCCGTATGGAATCCGGGTCAGGGATGTTGCCATCGTGAACGTAACGCCGCGCCACGGTATATGACGCCGTGTCCACGTCCATCGCGAAAGTCGAGAGGTTGTCATCCTCTGTGTCTAAGAACGGGTTGACCCCGTAGTTCTTGAAAAAGGTAAGATCATAAGCCTTGTCGTTCACCGTGGCCGATCCGCCGATGGAGTTGAAACCCTCGCCTTCCGCCCCTGATGCGGCGGGGGGCGCCTGGGTCGCAGCTGCTCCACCCCTGACTACGCCCTTTTGAGGAGGCATACTTCCGCCTGCTTGTCCCGCCACCCCGTCCTTATATGCTGACTCCGCTTCCCCTTCCTCGCCGCTGTAATACTGCCCTGATTCGCCGCAAGCTATTAAAGCGGCCAACATGAGGGCCATCGCCCCAACAGCCAAGACCTTCCGTATAGTAGTAGCCATCCCTAAATCCTCCTACTTGGACCATTCGTATAAGCCATGGTTGCCTCGTCCCAGCCCGCCAGTTGGATTTGCGGTCCCGGAACATGGGTCAAGGATGGCGCCTCTTGGTGTACACTCCGAACTACAGATGTGTCACATTCGGTGCGCATCGCGTGTCTGAGATGTAACACTTGCCTACTTTCGCCGACCTTCTTACATCCTACATGGCGCGGATAGGCGTCGGCGACGCCGAATTCGCGCGCCGCCTCGGGCTAAGCCGGTTGACCCTCATCCGGTGGAAGGAAGGGGTCACCCTCAGGCCTCGCTACCGGGAGGATGTGATCCGGTGCGCAGATCTGCTCCGCCTCGGACCGGATGAGCAGGATGGTCTGCTCGCAGCGGCGGGGTTCGCTCCCGTAACCGCGACTCCGCCCGATGACACTCCGGTCGATCCCTCAACCCCAGCCACGAATGAGCCGGACGAGCCGAATGACCCTCAATCATCTGCTCAAGAAGCCGAATCGGATGGCGGTGTAGAAGAGTCCAGACCCCGCAAGACCCCTCGGGTCATCGTGTTCGCGCTGGTGGCATTGGTCGTCGCCCTCGGCGCCGGGGGAGGAGCAGTGATGTTAATGGGCGGGCCCGGTCACCCCACCGCAGCCGACGGGGAGTCACTAATCCTGGTGACCCCCTTCGCAAACTACACGGCGGGTCAGCAGGGATTCAACGTCCGGGGCCGCCTTAAACAAGAGATCGACCAGGAAATTCGCAAGTCCGGCCTCTCTTTCATACGAACCGCCGATTGGCCAGTGACGATTGTCAGTGAGCTTTCCGCGTTGGACGCGGGCCACCGGGCCAAAGCGGCGATGGTCATCTGGGGTGAATACGATAGCGGGAGGGTCATGGCCAATATCACCATCCCGGAAGACAAGTCCGACACTCATCAACAGCTTGTGGTGGATATAGACTCGTCACCATCGGACCTTCCTACAGTGATCAACCTCGACCTGCCCGATGAAGTCCGCTCCATAGCGCTATTGACACTCGGGCAATTGTTCCTGGATCGGGGTGAGTTCGATTTAGCGAAGACCGTGTTGATTCAGGCTCTGGCGCGTCCTCCGATAGACCGGGACGCCCTCGCAAGTCTTCGTTACCGGCTGGGCCGCGCTTACCTGGGTGGTGAACTGGCCGACCTTGACGAGGCCATCTGGCTGTTCACCCAGGTGCTCACCGTCAAACCCAGGTCAGTTGACACGTATAGCAACCGGGCCCTGGCCTACATGGACAGGGGCAGGGAAGACGACTACACACTGGCGATACAGGACCTTACGCAGGCGGCAGCCCTTTCTCCGGGTGAGGAGAGCCCCTTCGTAAACCGGGCGGCTGCTTACCTCGAACGAAATAACCCCGGGGATTTGGGCCGCGCCCTTGGGGACTTGAACATTGTCTTGGCCTCGGACCCCGAGTCCTCCAGCGCCCTGGTGAACCGCGCCGCCGTGTACTTGCACCGGGGTTCGGAGGGCGACTTGGACCGGGCGTTTGACGACCTTGAGCAGGCCATCGACATCAAACCCAACCTCGCCGCGGCTTACATCAATCTGGGAAACGCGTACCTCGACAGGGGTAACGACTCCGCGCTCAAGTCAGCAGCCGAGGAGTTTTCCCGCGCGATCGAACTCGACCCCAGTTCTCCTGTAGCGCACTTCAACCGTGGGCTGGTGTACTCGGCCTTACAAGACTGGGACCAGTCCACACGCGATCTGGTGCGAGCCCAGGAGATCCTCCCAAACGACATGAAGGCCAACAACACGCTGTGCTGGCATTTGGGTATCCGACAGGAGCCGCACCGCGCAATGGCTTATTGTGATTTGGCGGTCTCCATGGACCCTAGTGGTCTGCCTCTGGACAGTAGAGGACTAGTATACGCGGTGATGGGCCGCCACGGCGAAGCCATAGACGACTTCCAGGACTTCCTGCTCTGGGTAGACCGGTCAGTCAAAGAGAGCTGCCGAGGCCATTATCGGAACAGCCGGCTGGCCTGGATAGATGAGTTGAGCACGGGCAAGAACCCCTTCGACCGGGAGACCCTCGTTGAGTTGCGTGTGACACCCATTTCTTCCAGGGATGATCCCTGCTGAAGGCAACTAATCCTTTTCAAAGCGGTCCCATTGGTCTAAAATATTATCCAGATCATATCGTGACACTTTGGCGTCGCGATCTCGTCGTACGCAGGAGCGTAGCTCAGTCTGGCCAGAGCGCTGGTCTCCAAAACCAGTGGTCGCGGGTTCGAATCCTGCCGCTCCTGCCAAGCCCCGCCTCCAGCCTTCAAGGCAGCTTTAGACACCCCTCTGTCTTCGACACGTCCGCCACCTGGAACCTCCCGCACCGCGCACTCATGCCCGCTAATCAGTCATAGACTAAGGAGGATTCCCATGCCAGGAATAGGCACACTCAAACAGCGCATCAAGGCAGGTGAGATCGTCATCGGCGTATCCGTGCCCCTGGACTCAACAAGAGGCCAGTTGGAAGAAATCCTAAGCAAGGACGCCTACGATTTTTTGACGGTAGACAGCCAGCACAGCCCCTATAACGAGGAGAAACTGGCCGCTCTCTGCATCCTGTCGGAAGACCTGGAAATGCCGGTCCAATTCCGCATCAAAAATACGCGGCACGCCTATTTGATCGGCAACATCTTGGACCTTGGCCCAGCGGCAATCGAGGTACCGTTGGTTGAAGAGGAATCAGTGGTGGATGAAGCCCTGGCTTCCTTCTACTACCCTCAGCAAGGTAAGAGAAGCTGGGGAGGTGCGGCCCGCCACGGGGTCCGGGGGCGTGACGACCGGTTGGAATACGCCGATTGGTGGAATAACAACGGCGTGCTTTGCCTGCAGATGGAGACGGTGACCGGAGTCATCAACGCCGGGAAGCTCGCCAAGCCTGGCATAGACTGCCTCACCTGGGGTCCTGCCGATCTTAGCTTCGACCTGGAGGCGCATCCTGAGTTCCCCTACCAGACCACCGACGATTGCGTTCGTCACGTGCTCAAGCAATTGGAGGGGACCGATGTGAAGATCAGCTTCAGGAACGGCGGTCCCGACCAGCGTGACCATTACAAGGAAATGGGGGTAACCGTGTTCATGGAGCGCCCCATAGCCTAGGCTGCCCCTCGCCCAAACCGGCTTAGACAATCCGCCTTGCCTTCGAAGCGGGTTGCCCGGGCGGGGGACTGGCCCCCCGCCCGGATCAGCTATGGCGGGCAATCTCCCGCTTATACACTACCGAGTTTACCAAGCGTTCGAGGCCATCGATTTCTTCCATGCACTCGTCCAGCGAAGCCGCCGTGCCCAGGAACGAAGCAACAGCCTCCCCGACAATGAACACGCTGTAGCCATGATGGTTGAAGTAGACCTCGACCCTAACATCATCCAGAGCCCGTGAATAAACCGGTGTACCGGCCCTAAGATCCAGCGCCGTTCCCACAATGCCCCTCCGTGTTGCTGGATAAGACCCCGGGTCACCGCCCGGGATTAGTACCTCTGGGACTTACTCTAGCAGCCGTTTCCTCCTTTGTAACCGGGCAAATGTCAGTAGCCGGAGGCCACAATCCACGTAGTTGACCACATTATGTCTACCCAATCCCAAAGGTAATCCCTAATACGTCCAAGGCAGAGCGGTTGGACTCATCGCTAGCGGTTGACGGAGGGGCTTGCCGAAAATCGGTGGAAAGACCTTTCGGCAAGGCATGATTCAGCGTTGTTCCAGCTAGCCGTGAAGCTCGATAGCGTCGCCGTCGGACAGGACGTAGTCACGTCCAACCCGCTGTCCCCCGAACTTGCCGGAACCCCATAGCAGGGCATACTTGAAGCGCCGCAGCCAGTCCTTGTGCACCAGCACGGCGGCGTCCTCCACCATGCTGCCGCGGGCCAGCACGAGAGGGTCTTTGGTGTCTGGGTCGGAGCCCTTCGCCTTGAGGTAGACCCGCACCCGTCCCAGGGTTTCGTAGATGTCTTGCGCCAATTGATTGAGACCCGTCTCCTCCAACGCGGACACCGCAACCATAGGGAACCGGGACCCGTATAGCTCCTGCAGAAGTTCGAGCGCTACCTCGGCGTCCGGTTCGTCGGCCTTCGTGCCGATGATGAGCGCCGGTTTCTGAACCAACGGGTCTTCCGGGTCGAAGCTCTCGCCGAGGCTCAGCAGCCGGTAGCTAAACCGGTCAAGCTCGGAGAATACTTCGTCGGCTTCGGTCAAGGGGTCGCCCGATAAATCTAGGACGATCAACAACAAATCCGAGTTCCGCAGCAGACTGAAGAGTGGGCCTTGAATGTCCCGGTCGTTGATGGCCGGGGTGTCTACGAGTTGAATCCTGACGTTTTCGAAGCGCAGCATACCCGGCAGGGGGACACGCGTCGTATAGGGGTAGGCTGCCACCTTCGCGGCGGCGCCCGTGAGGGTGGCAAGGAGCTGTGACTTTCCGGCGTTGGGCACACCAATCAACGCCGCTTGACCCGCCCCTTCTTTGCGGACCACGAAGGGTTGAGGCTGGCCGCTGCCGCGCTTGGGGTTCTCGAGTTCCTCCAGGCCCTTGGCGACTTTCGCCCTCAGGTCGGCCCGCAGGTGATCGGTGCCTTTGTGCTTGGGGGTGGCCGCCAACATCTGTTGCAGGGCGGCCACCTTCTCTGCGGCGCCCCTGGCGGCCCGGTAGGTCTGCTCGGCGATGTAGTATTGGGGAGGCAGGTTGGCCGGCATCCTATCCTCTCCTGGTCCACGATATGCCCCGTCTGGGCGTTCCTGCGGAATTTACGGGACTATAACAATCGGCGGCTGGCGAGTCAAACAGTCCTTACATAGACAACCCATGGCCTCGGCAGTAGACTACGGGCCATTAGACTGGAGGGCGACATGAAAGGCCGGGTACTGGACTATTCCCCAGAGACCGAAACAGGTCTAAATTTCCGGGGACGATGGGGCCAGATATTCATTTATCGCGGCAAATTGGAGCGACTATCGCGGCAAATTGGAGCGACGCGGGTCAACCCCGCCGGGGACTGCGAGTAGATTTTGAAGCCTCGGGCGGGACCGCACTGGCAATATACGTTGACCTGGCCCCAGGAGTAGACGTATCCGTGGGAGTCGCGGCCCAACAACCTGCCAACTTGAGCCAATCCCCTGGAGGCTACGTACCTACCACCTACCCCAAGAGTAAGGTGGCGGCCGGGTTGCTGGCGTTTTTCCTCGGCGGATTCGGAATACATAAGTTCTACCTCGGTTACGTCGGAGCAGGCATAGTTCACATCATTCTCACTATTACGATTATTGGAATACTCGTGAATTGGCTGATCTTGCTCATAGAAACCATCATTTACTTGACGAAATCAGACCAAGACTTCCATCAGACCTACGTTGTAGGCAGACGAAGTCTCTTCTGAATTCGATTGGAAACACGGCTCATCAAGGGAATGCAATCTAGCGATCAGGAGGCCAGGGCCATGCCAGTCTTTGACCCCGAATATTTGCACAGGGTGACCTACCATATCTACCGGGCGAAGGGCGTCTCCCATGAAGAGGCGGAAATCGTCGCCGCCCACCAAGTGAAGGCCAACCTGGTCGGCCACGACTCCCACGGCGTGATACACATTACCGATTACGTGGGGCGCATCGACCGGGGCCACATCGTACCCGGCGCTCCGTTCGAGATCGTCAACGAAACCCCCGCGACGGCGGTCATCAACGGCAACTGGGGCTTCGGCTTCGTGGTGACCGAACGCGCCATGCGCATGGCAATCGAAAAAGCGAAGGTCAACGGCGTCGCGGCCATCACCGTCCATTATCAGAGCCACATCGGCCGGCTGGGAGATTACCCGACGATGGCCGCGAACGAAGGAATGATCGGAATGATAACCGCCGATTCCGGGGCGGGCCCCAAGTCGGTAGCTCCCTTCGGCGGCAGGGCCCGGCGTTTGGGCACCAATCCCATTTGTATCGGCGTCCCCAGCGACCTCGAGGGCACCGTGTTGCTGGACATGGCCAGCAGCGCCGTAGCCGCGGGCAAGATTGGCCTGGCCAGGAGCCGGGGCGAACAAGTGCCGCCAGGGTGGCTCATCGACAAGGACGGCAACCCGACGACCGACCCGGATGACTATCGCGAAGGGGGCGCGATTTTGCCCGTTGGCGCGGACCAAGGCCACAAGGGGTATGCCCTCTCTTTCATGGTGGAGACCTTTTCGGCCCTGCTCACCGGGCTGGGATTCGGGATCGATCCTCAGGCTCGGCACAACGACGGCGTGTTCATCGCCGTGTTCAACGTGGAGCATTTCCGGCCCCTGGACACGTTCAAGCGGGAAGTCAAGGAGTTCGCCGAGTTCGTCAAGACCTCTCCCCCAGCCCCTGGTTTCACCGAGGTCCTTTATCCGGGAGAGCCGGAGTTTCGCACGGAGCAGACCCGCCGGCGCGACGGGATATTCGTTGAGGACCCCACATGGGAGGAGATCAGGGGGATTATGAGGGATTTGGGGGTAGAGGAAGCCGTCGGTCAACCGTGATGCGAGGATTGCAAGGCCGGGCCAGCCTAGCTGCCGGCCGCGTCAGGCATTACTGGCATGCCTCTCAGCTAAAGATGGCCGGAATGCCCCTCCGAGCGGAGCCGAACGGCCACCGCTCACCCTGAGTGCAGCGTAGCGGAGTCGAAGGGCCACCGCTCACCCTGAGTGCAGCGTAGCGGAGTCGAAGGGCCACCGCTCACCCTGAGCGCAGCGTAGCGGAGTCGAAGGGCCACCGCTCACCCTGAGCGCAGCGTAGCGGAGTCGAAGGGCCACCGCTCACCCTGAGCGCAGCGTAGCGGAGTCGAAGGGCCACCGCTCACCCTGAGCGTAGCGGCGCCGAGTCGAAGGGCCACCGCTCACCCTGAGCGTAGCGGAGCCGAAGGGCCGCTGACAATTGCCGGTCGACCGATTGATTGCCCGCTGCTATTCTGGACTGGTGTCATTCTATGTGTACATACTCGAGTGCTCAGACGGTTCTTACTACACCGGCCACACCGATGACTTGGAACGCCGTATGGCCGCACATGACATGGGGCATTACCCTGGATACACCCAGAAACGTCGACCGGTACGTTTAGCCTTTTGTGACGAGCTTCCGACTCGCCAGGAAGCGTACGAACGAGAGAGACAGATCAAAGGATGGAACAAGGCGAAAAAGAAACTCTTGATAGACAAGAATTGGGACGAACTAGCCCACTGGTCTAAACGCCAGCGGGATGGGCCCTTCGACTCCGCTACGCTACGCTCAGGGTGAGCGGTGGGGTTTTCCTATTGCTCACCAGGAAACGTCAGGCGCCGCGTCCTTCGAATAGGCGAGATTGGGCCCATGTTGGTCTAGTTCTGAGAAGTTACATTAGCCCCGCCCGCAGCTTCCTCAACAGCGGGATCTGGGCGATCTTCTCTTCGTCCAGGTCTTCCCAATAGATACCATTGGGGCGCGGCCACTCGCCATCGCAGATGATCAATTCATTCGGGGTTGCCACGTAGGTCAAGGGGACGTCGTGCTGGGTCCAAGGCAACTCTTCCTCCAGCACCTGCATGGGATGGACTGTGGTGACCACCGGAGTATCCGGCCTCAGGATGCCAGCGGCAGCGGCCAAGCCATATTCCAGGTCTGCGAACCCGCCTCCCTTACCCACACGTGTGCCCGTCCTGTCCACCGCCACCGAACCCGAGATAACCATGTCCACCCTGTGCATCTCCTCGACCGTAACCAGCCGCCCGGACCGGAACGCGCCGGCGATAGTGGCCGCCTTGGCCGGAGTTGCCTCCATCCGTGACGGGTCCAACTCGACGAAGCACTGCTCTTTGCGCAGCCGGGGCACCGCCATGTACAGAATCTTGCCCTCTTCCAAAGCCCGTTGGCGGACGGCCCGTTGAGGCCGGTCGGGGTTGCTCTTCAGGACACGGGCGTCTTGCCAGGCTGGAACCAAAAACAGTTGCTCCGCCGCCTCTTTGTCTCCGTGGAATGCGGGTATCTTATCGTGAACGTTCTTGCCCCGGGCTGCCCCCGCCCGTTCCAGCGCAGTCCAGACCTCTTCTCGTATCTGATCTTTGGTCCTCATCTGCCTCCCTGTGGCACTCCTGGAATCCTTCCAGGCGGCAATACCGGCATACCCACTACGCCTCGTGATCGAGCTTGACCGAGTTGGCGAGATAGTATCATATACCTCCAAATAGGATTCATTGCACATACAGAGATAAGGTACGAAACTGGACCGTTGGGACAACAAGCGCTTTGCCGCCCTTGGTAGATTGTGGTATACTCGTTGCGATTAAAAAGAGAAGGAAAAGGAAAATAAACTCAGGATGCTAGACGCGGAAACCAGGCGCAGATCCACCGCCTCCACCCCAACGACACCGGCTCCACGGAACTCCAGGTAGCAATCCTCACAGAACGTATCAAGCAACTCACCGGGCATTTGCGCGTCCACAAGAAGGACGTCCATTGCCGCAGAGGGCTCGTTACTATGGTGTCCAAACGGCGCAGGCTCCTGAATTACCTCACCAAAGAGGATGTCGGTCGATACCAATCGCTGATAACCCGTTTAGGGTTACGGCGGTAACCTTCTCGCGCCCCGACAGCACCCGCTCCAGGGTGCTGTTTCACGTCTAGCAATTCCCCACCTGAGTGAAGCGAGGGTTCTTAACTTTTATTATGCCCAAAGTAGTCGAACGCGCCATCGGGCGCGAAGAGTTAATCATCGAGACCGGTAAATTGGCCGGTCAGGCACACGGCTCAGTTACCGTCCGCTTCGGCGAGACCATCATCCTGGCCACCGCAGTCATAGCGGACAAGCCAAGGGCCGCGGACATGGACTTCTTGCCCTTGACTGTGGACTACGAAGAGCGCCTTTACTCCGCCGGAAAGATCCCCGGCAGCTTCTTCCGCCGCGAGGGACGCCCCGGCCAAGAAGCGATCCTCACGTCCAGGTTAGTGGACCGGTCGATTCGCCCATTGTTCCCCAAGAGTCTTCATAACGACATTCAGATCACCATCACCACCCTTTCGGCAGACGACGACAACCCACCGGAAATTCTTGCCATGGTCGGAGCGTCAGCCGCTTTGCATCTCTCTCAGATTCCCTTCGCGGGGCCCATCGGCGCGACCCGCATCGGGTATAAAGACGGAGAGTACCTTATCAACCCCACTTATGCGGAAATTGCCCAATGCCAGTTGAGCATGGTCTTGTCCAGCACTGCCGACGCGATACTCATGGTGGAGGCCGGATCGGACGAGGTGACTGAGGAAGTCATCCTGGAAGGCATCAGGCTAGCCCATGAGGCGAACCTCGAGGTCATCGGCCTAATTCAGCACCTGGGTGAAGACCTAGCCAAACCCAAGCTTGAAGTGGCTTCTGACGAAGGCCAGGCCAAGGAACTGGAATCCAAAATCAAGTCGGTCCTCTACGGCCGCCTGGACACCCTCCTAGAAGAGAACCCCGAAAAGACCCTGATGGAGGCAACAGAAAACCGGCTGCACGATGAAGTTGAGGAGAAACTGAGCGAGGAATATTCCTCGGGCAAAATCTCCGAAGGATTCAAAAGCGTCCTGAAGGAAGCCGTACGCAGCCGCATTCTGAACCAGGGAATCAGACCCGATGGACGCGGCACCACCGAAATCCGGCCTATCACCTGTGATGTTGGCCTCCTGCCACGGGCCCACGGATCAGGCCTGTTTACCCGCGGCCACACCCAGGTAATGTCTGTCGTCACGCTTGCCTCTCTGTCAATGAAGCAGACTCTGGACACGGTGGGCCCGGTGGGCACCAAGCGGTTCATGCACCATTACAACTTCCCGTCGTTCTCTACCGGCGAGGCCCGCCGCGTCGGGTCTCCGGGACGCCGTGAGATCGGTCATGGCGCATTGGCCGAGCGTGCGATCCTACCCGCCTTGCCCTCGGAGGAAGAGTTCCCTTACGCCATACGGATCGTATCGGAAGTGCTGAGCTCTAACGGCAGCACCTCCATGGGTAGCGTTTGCGGCGCCATTCTTGGACTGATGGACGCAGGAGTGCCCATCAAGAAGTCTGTCGCAGGTATAGCGATGGGCCTGGTCACCGGAGACGACGGCCAGTTCGCAGTCCTAAGCGATATTCAAGGAGTCGAAGACTTCCTGGGCGACATGGACTTCAAGGTCGCCGGAACCGCGGACGGTGTCAACGCTCTGCAGATGGATATTAAACTAACGGGACTGAACCAGGACATCCTATCCCAGGCATTGGAGCAGGCCCGCGTGGGGCGGCTTCACATCCTGGACAAGATGAACCAGACCATATCAGAGCCCAAGGGCGAGATGAGCGCCTACGCCCCAAAGATGGTCCGGCTGAAGATCCCCGTCGAGAAGATCGGTGCATTGATCGGACCGGGAGGACGTGTCATCAGGGGCATCTCCGAAGAGACTGGGACGTCAATCGACGTTCAAGACGATGGGGCGGTCACCATAGGCGGTTCTGACTCCAGAATGCTCGAGATGGCCCGCTCCAAGGTGGACGCTCTCACCAGAGAGCTAACAGTCGGAGATATCTTCACCGGCAAAGTGACCAGACTCACCAATTTCGGCGTCTTCGTCGAACTGCTCCCTGGGCGGGAAGGACTGGTGAGAAACGGGGACCTGGGTGAACTGGAATCCGACGTGGAAATGGGCCAGGAAATCACCGTAATGATCCAGGAAATTGACTCCCAGGGAAGGTTGAACCTCTCCCGTAAAGCCCTCTTCGGAGACAACGGTAGCCCCGAGGCGGCTCCCGCTCCCCGGCCCCCGGGAAACGACTTCAACAGAGGCGGCCGCCCCGGCGGGTTCAATGGTGGCCGAGGCGGTCAAGGAGACCGTGGACGCCGGCCGGGCGGTCCCGGAGGACCAAGGCCGGCCGGACCCAGGCCGGGTGGACCGAGTGGACCTGACCGCCGGTTCCTAGGCGGCGGAGGTGGGCCCAGGCCCGCAAGATAACGGCCTATTAAGGTTAGACCAAAATGCGCCGGGCGCGGACAAGTCCGCACCCGGCGCATTCACGCTTCGGTCCTTTGGGAGATCCCCCCGTACCAAGCTTCCCCACACATTTGATCCGTGCTAATATCCCACCTAATATTTTCCCGCAACTGGACCCAATCCGAAACCGCGAGGGGGATCAACATGGCTCCCATAAGAGTGGTTGTCAACGGCGCCACTGGCAAGATGGGTACGGAAACTGTCGGCGCTATCCGTAGCGTCGAAGACCTGGAACTGGCAGGCGCGGTCTGCCGCCGCGAGCGCGGTCCGGCGCTCTCTGTCCCGGGCGGTTCCGATGTGCCTCTCTCCACCGACCTATCCGCCATGCTCGAGTCGACTCAACCTGACGTCCTGGTGGACTTCACCAATGCGGCCGCCTGTATGGAAGCCGCCATGATGGGCGCGGCCCGCTCCACCAACCTTGTCCTGGGCGCAAGCGGCCTCACCGACGACAACCTCCAGCAGCTCGACGCCGTGGCCCATGACAAGGGTATAGGCATCGTAGTCGCGCCCAACTTCGCCCTGGGAGCGGTGGTGCTGAAAAAGCTGGCTGAGCAGGCTGCGGCCTATTTCGACTACGTGGACATCGTGGAAGCCCACCACGAGGCCAAGATCGACGCCCCGTCTGGCTTCGCCGTCGCCCTGGCCAAGAGCTTGGGAGACCAGAAAGAATTCACCAGGAACCAGACCGAGAAAGAGAACTTGCCCGGCGCCCGGGGGGCCGAATACAACGGTGTGACAATCCACAGCATCCGGATACCGGGACGCAGCGCACACCACGAAGTCATCATGGGAGCATTGGGCCAGACCATCTCCTTGAGGCACGACACCTTGGGCCGCGACTGCTATATGCCGGGTGTCCTGCGCTGTATCCGCGAGGTTGTGAAGCGTCCGGGTCTTGTGGTAGGCTTGGAAAATATTCTGGGCTTGTAGCTAGGCCAACTCAGAGAGGAGTTTGTGCAAGACCTGACCTTGGGCGTTGTGGGCGCCACCGGAGCCGTGGGTACAGAGTTTCTGAAAATCGTCGAATCTCGTTACAAGCAGCTACCCAAGATCAAGGCCCTCGCCTCCAGCCGGTCGGCAGGCAGGAGGCTCAAGGTAGGTCACCAAGAGCTGGTGGTAGAAGAGACCACGGAAGCCTCCTTTGCGGACGTAGACATCGCCTTCATTTCCGTGACTACGGAAATGAGCCGCCACTTTGGCCCTATCGCCGTAGAAGCCGGCGCGGTGGTCATCGACGACAGTTCCGCCTTCCGAATGGACGAAGACGTACCCTTAGTGGTGCCTGAAGTCAACGGCGCGGATGTCGAGGACCACCGGGGAATAATATCGATACCCAATTGCTCAACGACTCCCATCGTGATGGTCTGCCATCCCCTTCAGCAGCTCAGTCCCGTTGTCCGTATCGTAGCGGATACCTATCAATCGGTATCCGGCGCCGGGGGCGCGGCGATGGTAGAGCTCACGGAGCAGACTGGCGAACTTCTGCAAGGTAAAGAAGCCCATCCGGAAGCGATGGACGACCAGATTGGGTTCAACGTGATTCCGCGCATCGACCGGTTCCTGGACAGCGGGTACACCAACGAAGAGCAGAAGATGGTCCAGGAGTCCCGCAAGATCATGCACCGCCCGGACCTATTGGTCTCCGCGACTTGCGTGAGGGTTCCGGTCTTAGTATCCCACAGCGCGGCGGTCCACGTAGAGTTTCAGGAGCCCGTCTCCCCCGAGGAAGCCAGGGAGGTCCTGAACGCCGCACCGGGCGTTACTGTGTTGGACGACCCGCAACGCGGGCTCTACCCCATGCCGTGGAACGTGGCGGGGGAAGATGATGTGTTCGTCGGGCGTATTCGCCGCGACCTCTCCCACCCGAAAGGGTTGGTGATGTGGGTGGTGTCCGACAATTTGCGGAAAGGGGCGGCCCTTAACTCCGTCCAGATAGCCGAAGAATTGGTAGCCCGCCAGTGTCTCAGGCCTCGGCAGGGCAGTGGTGTGGCGAGTTAACCAGTCCCATAGGGAAGAAAGGTTGGCCAACAATGTCCTCAACCGATGCAACGTTGCAGTTACCCCTCTCAAGTCCGCTTATCGTTAACGGTGAGGAGGGTTCTGCCTCCGGGGGAAACCTGTTCGAGCGGGAGAACCCCGCGGACACCAGGCAAGTAGCTACCGCCGCGGCCCAGGGTAGTGTCGAAGATGTGCGCGCCGCGATTGACGCAGCCCGCGAAGCCTACGACAGCAACACCAACAACTGGATCTACAACTACAAGCTCCGCGAACAGGTGCTCTTCCGCACCGCTCAGCTTATCCGGGAAAACGCCGACCGGCTGGCCAGGGTGGTCAGCCTTGAAGTCGGGATGCCGATGCGCCAGGCCGTTCCCCATGTGGCCGCAGCCGCGGACATCTTCGAATTTTACGCCGGACTGGCTGGCAAGATCTATGGAGAGAGTTTCACGCTGCCCACCGGCTCCATGATCAATCTGGTAAAGGAACCCATCGGTGTAGTCGGGCTGATCACTCCGTGGAACTTCCCACTCACCCAGACGGCGCGGAAAGTCGCGCCAGCCCTGGCCGCCGGATGCACCCTGGTCGTCAAGCCCGCCAGCTACACGCCAGCCGCTTCCTATGAACTCATTAAGCTGATGCACCAAACGGCCCTGCCCGCCGGTGTCCTCAACCTGGTCTCGGGCCCCGGAAGCACCATCGGCGCGGAGATTGTCACCAGCGCCAAGATCGATAAGATATCCTTCACCGGCGAAACCGGGACCGGCAAAGCCATAGCGGCTCAGGCGGCCCGCGACGTCAAGCGGATCAGCTTGGAGTTGGGCGGGAAAGCCCCCTACGTGGTGTTCGACGACGCTGACGTGGATGCCGCATCCCGCGCCGCCATATTCGGAATGTTCCGTAACACGGGTCAAGCCTGTGGCGCGACGACCCGGCTGATAGTGCAGGAAGGGATTCATGATGAGTTCCTCGCCAGCGTTATCGAGCTGGCCAAGGGTATCGAGGTGGGTGACCCGTCGCTCCAGTCCACCGACATGGGACCCCTGATCTCGAGCACCCAGGAACGCGTGGTCCAGGAGTACGTGAACTTCGGGCAAGACGCGTTCAAATTAGTCATGGGCGGGAATAAGCTGCACGGTGATGGGTTCGACCACGGCTACTACTTCGAGCCCACAATTTTCGACGAGGTGGACAATTCTTCAAGGTTGAGCCAGGAGGAGATCTTCGGCCCGGTCGTGGCCGTGACTACCTTCAAGGACGAAGAAGAAGCCATCCACCTGGCCAACGACGTGGACTTCGGTCTGGTCGCTGGTGTCTGGAGCGCCGACTACCCCAGGGCCATGCGGGTGGCCCGCCGCATCCGCGCCGGCACGATCTGGATCTGGGACAACTACGCCCAGCCCGTGGAGGGCATCTGGGGCGGCTACAAGCAGAGCGGAATCGGCCGGGAGTTGGGCTATTACGGTCTGGAAGACTTCCTGGAAGTCAAACAGATATTCACCGACGGCACCGGCCTGACGATGAAACCTCCTTACGGGCAGGTCATTAAACAGTAGGAACTAGCAGAGGAGGCCCCACATGGTGGAGATAGGCAGACTAATAACGGCGATGGTTACCCCATTCGATGAGCAGGGGAAGGTGGACTACGAACAGGCCAAGAGCCTCGCCAAGGCTCTGGTCGCCTCTGGTAGTGACGGTGTGATTGTGTCGGGGACCACGGGCGAATCACCAACCCTGACCACCGATGAAAAGCTTCGTCTGTACGGCGAGATAAAGGAAGCCTTGGGCGATACCGGCGCGGTGATTGCCGGGACTGGCAACTACAGCACCAGTGAGAGCATCGAGCTAAGCCAGGAAGCGCAGAAGCAAGGCGTAGACGGTCTCCTGTTGGTGGTGCCATATTACAACAAGCCACCACAGGAAGGCCTCTACCGGCATTTTAAGGCCATTGCCAACAGCGTCGACGGTCTTCCCTGCATGGTCTACAACGTGACCAGCCGGACCAGCCTGAACATGTCCGACGCCACCACCATCCGGCTCAGCCACATAGACAATATCATCGGTGTGAAGGAAGCCGGCAGCGACATGGACCAGATCACCCGGATTATCGACGGGGCCAAGGATGGGTTCAGGGTCTGGAGCGGCAACGACAACGAGACCTTCTACATCATGGCAACCGGAGGCTACGGAATAGTGTCCGTCGCCTCACACCTGGTGGGCAGCCAGATCAAACACATGATGGGCCTGCTATTGGAGGGCGACGTCGAGGGAGCGGCAGCCGAGCACCGCAGGCTGCTCCCGCTGTTCAAGGTTTTGTTCATCGTGTCCAACCCCATACCGGTCAAGTATTCGCTTAACCAGGTGGGATTCAACGTAGGCGAACCCAGGCTGCCGCTAATCCCCGCCGATGACGCCTCAGCAGCCCAAATTCGGGATGTGCTGGCCAATTACGAGATAGATATCCCAGTACCGGCCTAGCGCCCCCGCGATTCTCCAGCTTGAACCCGCCAGCCCCCTCTGCAATAGGGGGCTGGTTTGTAGTACCCGAGGTTTGTAGTGCGCCCTGCCCTCTGATATCACGTACACTCGGACCACAGGAGTAGAAGATGGATATCCTGCAGGACTTTATCCGCCGGTCCTTCGAGACCCATTGGGAGTGGATGGAACGATATGTGGACGGTCTGTCCCAAGACGAGATAGAGTTTCGCCCTGATGACCAGTCCCATTCAATCGGGTTCATTTTGTGGCATTACGGCAGAGCCCTGGATATGTGGGTACAGTCCCTGGCCAAGCAGGAATCACAGCTCTATGAGACCGGTTGGGCACAGCGGCTCGGGTTTCAGCCCGAACCCATGAATGTTGGTTTCGGGTACACCGTGGAGGACCTCGCCAATTGGAAATGCCCGGAAAAATCCCTGCTCTTGGAATATGCCAACGATTCCCGCAATAATTTGCTGGGGTTCTTATCCCTACACGACGACGGGTCATTGGCCGAAACCACGATGACTAACCGGCGCGGCGAGACCATCGCCATCGGCGATATGTTCCGGATGTTAATCTGGGAAGTCAATCAACACGGGGGGCAGGCTGGTTATCTCCGCGGAATGCAGCGGGGGCTTAACCAATAGCGAATGACCAAGACCATAGGGAGGTTGGGACAATGCCAGACTCGGCGCTAAGCTACCGGTACAACCCGCTGCATCAGGACATCATCTGCTCCGAGACCGCGATCGATGACCTTTCCAGGGTAGTTGACGACCTCGGATGCAGCCGCGCCATGATTACCTGCGGCCCGACGATCCTGGCTGCGTGCGACGTCGTGCCACGAGTCCAGCAAGCGCTGGGAGATCGCTACGTCGGGACCTATTCCGGCGTCGCGCCCCATGCTCCGGTGGATACCGTGGAAGCCGGCGTGGACACCGCGAAGGAGACCCAACCCGACGTTTTCATTAGTGTCGGCGGCGGCAGCACCCACGACACCACCAAGGCGATTGCCACGTTGTTGGGTGAGGGCGGCGACATCCACGACTACGTGATCATATATGAGCCCCCAAACCGGGTCATCGTGCCTCCCACTCCCTCGCCAAAGCTCCCGATCATCAGCGTGCCAACCACCATGGGATGCGCCGAATTCAGCCGCGGCGGCGGCGGGATCACCGATCATAACCTGGGCCGCAAGATGAGCCTAGCGGGTGAAGGGGTGACTCACCGCACGGTAGTCATCGATGGTCAGGCGTTAGCGACCACACCTTTGCGGATTCTGGTCTCCACCGCCATAGGCCAGCTTAGGATCGCCATAGAAACAGTGTACTCGACCGGCCACAACCCCATCGGCGACGGAATGGCCTTACACGCCATACGGTTACTGTTTGAAAACCTCCCACGCTGCAAGGACGGCGACATAGATAACCTATTGAGCACTAAGACGGCGTGCGCCATGGCGTCTCTGGGGTCGTTCGCCGGTCTGGGCCTCAATACCGCCACCTGCCATCATGTCGGCGGACTGTACGACGTTCCCCACGGTGAAGCCAACGCTATCCTCTTGCCTCACACGATGCGGTACAACCTGGACGCATGCGCAGACCGCCAACGCCTAATCGCCGAAGCCATCGGCGTGGCCAGCAGCGGTATGACCGACGAGGAAGCGGGCCTGGCGGCTGCTGACGCGGTTGACGGGCTTTGCCGGGAACTGGAGCTGCCGAGGACGCTGAGGGAAGTCGGTGTGCCCGAGGAAGGGCTGGAGTACATCGCCACGGCGACGCTTCAAGACCGGAGCCTGAGCACCAACCCCAAACAGGTTGTCGACGCCGGGCCAATCATGGAAGTCCTGCGGGCAGCATATTAGTTGTAATCCAATCTCCGGCCGCGAGCCAAATGGGTCAACGCCTCTTGGCGGAGCGTTCCGAAGAGCGAATCAATACCGCTCCGACACTTCCAAGTACATGACGCCGGTGGCGTTGGCCCTCTGAAGGTCAGGCTGGTCTATAGAGTGGCCCGCGACGACGGCCAGGAATTCACCTTCGAACAGAGATCCGAGGATGTCAGCAGTTTCCTTCACCCTACGGATGTCCTCAGCGTCAACCTTGTTCGACGCCTCTATGGCCACCCACACCGGTATCGGGTTTCCGCGACGTAGCCCCTGCATAATGATGTCAGTGTCGGATACTCGGTTCTCTTGTTGAGGGCTGATCAGCCCATTGTCCGCACCCGCATCCACGGCGTTGGTTAACTCGGACAACGGCTCTTGAGTACCGCTCTGAATTATGCGCGTGGCGCGGAGACCGAGGCGCTGACTGATTAGCGGCCTAACCCGGCGATGGAGCAGCGATTCCAGCGCGAACCCCTTTAGTGTGCCCAAGCCTGACTTGACCTCAACCATGTCAGCCTTCAGTTCTGTAACGACGGACTTGACCTCCATCATGTCAGCCTTCAGTTCTGCGACGTCGGCCTTCAACTGGGAGACATCGACCTTCAATTCTTGGATGTCTTTTTCGATACGGTCCAATCGGGCAGGAATTCCCAGGAATTCGTTGGTCAAGAGCGCGCGCAGCAGCAGCCGTTGCGCGTCCGGGTTCGCCTGCAACTCCGCTATGATGCGCGCGACTAACGATTCTGGGTCTATTTGGGGTTCGGTTGCCATGCCTAAATTATATCACCACGGTTTGACTCAAAAGATATTAGGTGCTATCACCACCAATCTGGCAGATTCACCCGGGACGTTATATGGGCGGGTCTTGGAGCCCCTAATAGCCGTTGACCCCGCCAAAGAATGAATTACAGTTCCTCCGTGTGCCCAGTCAGTCTTCGAAGAAGTGCCGCGGGTTGTCCACCATGATGGCCTGAACATCCGAGTCGCTCGCCCCCAGCTCCAAAAGCCGAGGCAGCACGTTGCGGCTGATGAACAGGTACCCTTCGGGGTTGAACTGCTCTCGTTCGCGGCGCAAGTCCTCGGAAGGTTGCGTGGCGGGAGTCGAATGGTCGTGGGACAACATCAAGCGGTGGACCCACCCAGCGTCGATTAGCTGCTTGACCACGCCGGTGCGGACGTCCCACGTCGGCGTCTCCGAGGTGCGCCCTCCGGGGTAGCGGTCCAGGCCCAGCCAGATGCCTTCCTCCAGCAGTCCGGTGAGGTAACCGACATCGGTATCGTCGTTGCTATGGCCAATATAGACTAGATTGAGATCGACGCCCTCCTCCTTGAGGATCCGCACCTGTTGCTCGCCGACCCGGTCAGGCGACCAGGTATGGGTGCTGATGCGTGTACCCGTGGCGTTACAGGCGCGGGCGGCGGCGCGGAGCACGATCTCCTCGTTGGCGGTCACGCCTCCCCTGTCGCTGGCAACCTTGATGATGCCCGCCTTGACCCCTGTATCCTCGATGCCCTCCTGTATCTCCTTGATGAAAAGCTCGGCGACCTTGTCCACAGGAGCGCCCCAAAAGATACGCGGGACCGCAAGGTGGTTTCCCGTGCAAGGAATGACATGCACGCCGGAGCGGCGGCTTACTTCCGCCATCAGGGAGACGTCCCGGCCCAGATCGAAGGTGGTGACATCTATTATAGTCCGCACCCCGCCTTCATACGCCTCGGTGAGGGCCGCTGAGGCGGCGTCGGCGATTCCCTGCCGGTCCTGGAAACCCGGGTATGTTGAGGCTACCCCGGCTGCCCCAAGGGTCACGTGCTCGTGGCTGAGGGTGAATCCCAGATCAGCGGAATCCACGGGACCAAGAATCGTATTGACCTGTGACATTTAAGCGCCTCCCATATCCGTTCCAGGGTAGCATTGAGGGTACCGGCAGCCGGTGTGTTACTCGTTCGGCTGCCCAAACAGTTTCAACGAAGCCGCCAGATACGCGTTGGCCCTGGTAATCGACAACTGGTCTTCGGCATCTCGCAGACGGCCTTCCGCGTCGATGCTGACCCCAGCCCACCGGGGCAGAAGGGGAGACAACAACATCGCAAGGTTATCGGGGTGAAGACCTCCCGCGACTACCAGGCCGATTTCCGGCGCAGCGTCGGCAATCGCGCCCAGGTATTGGGCGGTGCGGTTGGCGTCCAGCGGTAATCCCATCCCCTCAGACGCATCTACCAGAGCGTCGTCCACAATACCTTGGTACTCGGCGCACCGGCGGGCGATCTCGGCGGCATTGCCGTTGACGGAAGCCATCGCCTCTCCGCCTACTTGGAGAACGACGCGCCCTGGTTGGCAACGGTCCCGGAACTCGCGGAGGGCGCGAGTGTCAGGCCAGGGAGCGCCCCTGGTGGCGTTTATCTGAACACCGTGGCATTTGGGCCCACCGACTTCGGTGGCGCGGGCCAAGACGTCTACGAGACCGTCCACCGACCGGGGACGATGGTGGACGAGGTTGAGGCACCGCGGGTCGTCCGAGAAGATGCCGGCTACGGCCTCCGGGGCTGGGCACCGGCCGGGGGCGTCGCTGACGTCACCCGCCAATAGGGCGTTGCTAAGCAAGACGCCGCACATGAGAAGTCTCGGGGGAGAGGAGGGAAGACTTCTGACTACCTCCGCGACTTCCTCCCGGGTGGTAAAGCCGGTGATCCCAATATAAGGGGGCATGGCGTAAACGCTAAGCGATGACCGGCTCGACCTGGATGGTCTCGGCGCGGCTGGGGCCCGTCGAGATGATCTGAACGCGGCAGCCGACCAGCTCCTCTATCCGTTTAACGTAGGCCAAGGCGTTTGCAGGTAGCTGGGAAACTTTTGTGGCGCTTGCGGTGGGTTCATCCCAACCCGGCAACTCCTCGAATACCGGCTGGCATTGGGCCAGCAGGCTAGTGTTCGAGGGATACCTTTCCTGTTCGTGGCCGTTGACCCGGTAACCAACGCACACCTTGACCGACGAGAAGCCGTCCAGAATGTCCAACCTGGTCAAGACAATGCCCGTAAACCCGTTGACCTCGCGGCTGTATCTGCCGGCTACGGCGTCGAACCAGCCGACCCTACGAGCCCGTCCAGTGGTAACGCCGTATTCCTGGGCCTTCTCCCGGAGTTCATCGCCCATCTCACCGGGCATTTCCGAAGGCATGGGGCCCTCGCCCACCCTGGTTGAGTAAGCCTTGAATACTCCCAACACACCGGAAATGGACTGGGCGCTAAGGCCCAGCCCGGTAATCGCCCCACCGACGCTGGGGGAAGACGATGTCACGTAGGGGTAGGAACCGTGGTCTATATCCAAAAGAGTGCCCTGAGCGCCCTCAAGCAGGATACTCTTACCCTGGTCCAGCATATCCTGAACGATCCGTTCGGTGGGTTGAATGTAGGGCCGTAGCCGCTCCGCCCAACCGGCACACTGGTCGAGGACTTCCTGTAGGGACAAGGGTTCCTCGCCGTATATTTTGGTGATTACCTGGTTCTTGAAGGACAGGGCTTGTTCCAGCCTGGAAGCGAGGGTCCCTTCCAGGTCCAGCAGGTCTCCGACCCGGATACCCACCCGGCTGACCTTGTCCGTGTACGCTGGGCCCACGCCCCGTCCGGTAGTCCCGATGGCCGCCGCGCCCTTGGCCTCTTCTTCTAACCTATCTAGGAGGATGTGGTAGGGCATTATCAGGTGGGCGCGTTCGCTCACGTAGAACCGGCTAATGTCGATCCCACGAGACTCCAACTCGTCCAACTCTCCCAGCAGCACGTCCGCGTCGATGACTACTCCGTTGCCGATGATGGCGCAGGCGCCAGGCCAGCAAAGCCCGGACGGCACCAGGTGGAGCTGGAATTTCCCGTTTTCGTTGACTACCGTGTGTCCGGCGTTGGGGCCTCCGGCGAAGCGGACCACGGCGTCGGTACTGCCGGCAAGGTAGTCGATAACTTTCCCCTTGCCTTCATCTCCCCATTGGCCGCCGATTACCGCATAGGCCGGCATGATTTACTCCGCAAACTAGTAGTATCCTTACCGGGTCAGACCCGGCAAAAACCCACGGCAGTATAGCAAATTAAGGTTGGACATGGAAAGTAAGGGAGGTCACGCCGCAGCATTTAGATTTTCACGGCCAATAGCCGGTCAAGCAACCAACCCCGCTCATCCTGATGGGTCAGTCAAGCCCGCTCCGCGTGAACGGATACGGCAACGGCTAAATCACCCAGCCCCAAAATCACCCCCAATTGACCGGCTCTCCGTAGTGCCCCTATAATCGGACCAGAGCCGCTCAGATAATGTTATCTGTGAGGCTTGGTCAAAGCCTCACAGAGCCAGGTTAGCTAGAAATGGCGCTACGAGAACAACTAGAAGAAGACATCAAGCAGGCTATGCGGGACCGGGAGCGGGTCCGGCTGGAAGCCCTTCGTTTCCTAAAAAGCGCGGTACAAGCCGCCGAGAAAACCAAGGGCGAGAGCTTGGACGACCCGGCCCTGATTGAGGTGGTCACTAGACAGGCGAACGACCGGCGGGAAAGTATCCGCATGTTCGAGCAGGGCAACCGTGGTGACCTGGTTGCCAAGGAGGCCGCCGAGCTCACCATCTTGGAGGAATACCTTCCCCCGCAGCTTAGCCGAGAAGAGCTGACCGAACTCGTGAAGGCCACCATAGCTGAGGTTGGCGCAACTTCAGCCCGCGACAAGGGCCGTGTAATGGGGCGGCTCATGCCTCAGGTGCGAGGCAAAGCCGACGGAGGTGTGGTGAACTCGATGGTCACCGAACTTCTCGAGTCCGCTGGCTAAACAACCAACCCTCCTTTGGCCCTCCAACTCCCGTATTTCTACCCTGTCCCGGTCCGCCGATTGAGATGCGTTTCGGAATAGTTGTTTTCCCCGGTACCTGGAGCGACACGGACTGCTACCACGCGGTTAACGGTGTCCTGGGCCAGGAGGCTGAATACGTCTGGCACCGGCAGACGTCTCTGGAAAACTATGACTGCATCATCCTGCCCGGCGGCTTTTCGTTCGGGGACTACCTGCGTCCCGGGGCCATGGCAGGACTTTCCCCAATTATGGATGCCGTCAAGGACTACGCTGATTCAGGCCGCTTGGTCATAGGCATCTGCAATGGGTTCCAAATCCTTTGCGAGTCCGGGCTATTGCCCGGCGCACTCCTGCGCAACGAGCACCTGGAGTACCGATGCCAGTGGACCAGCCTAAGGACTGAGCGTGCGGACACGCCGTTTACCAGCGCTTGCCAACCGGGTCAAGTGTTACAAGTCCCGGTGTCTCACGGAGAAGGCAACTACTACGCCGACACTGCGACGCTGGACCAACTGGAGTCCGAAGGCCGGGTACTCTTCCGCTACTGCGACCCTTCCGGAGAACTTACAAGGAACGCCAACCCCAACGGCGCGGCGCGCAACATCGCAGGTATCATCAACTCCAAGGGGAACGTGCTGGGTATGATGCCTCACCCGGAGCGATGCTGCGAAGAGGTACTGGGCAGCGCCGACGGCAAGTTCCTATTCCAGTCGATCATCCAAAGCTGCCGGTAGGTTCGCTCGTTCGCCGGGTGTCGAGCATCAGGGAAAAAGGCGGGGTTTGAAGTCATAGGTCCAGAAGCCGAAAGAATTCGTCACGAGTCAATCCTGCGTCTCTAATCAAAGCCCTCAGCAACCCCTCCCCTAGCTCGCGGTGATTGGGTACGGATAAGCGTCCCCTCTGAAGATGTACCAGGATCATGTGGCTCCCTTCGGTATGGTCCCACGAATATCCGATTCTCTCTACGGCGCGGACAAACCGAACGCCCGAGATTACGGGTAAGCGGGGCACTAGACGGGGACCTTAACCAGTTCCCAATCGATGATCGGAATCTCTTCCCCGTGATGTCGAATGCTGGCGATGTAGCCGCGGATTGCCTCTTCGATATTCTTGATCGCTTCTTCTCTCGACCTTCCCTGAGAATGGCACCCAGGCAACTGTGGACAACTGGCAGCGATAAATCCATCCTCGTCAGGTTCGAGGGAAACTGCGAAAGCCACTGATGCTAAATCTTCACGCACAGCAAGTCCATTGGGCGCACCCTCGTTGTCGACCTCAATAGTTGGGGACAGAAGAGTTTGACTCGACACAGCCGACCCCTCTGGCCACCCGAACTGCTCAATCTTGAATCCAAGTCTGGTCAGGACCCGGTTCGCATGTTGAGTGATAAACTCACTCCAATGAAGACCTGTCGCAAGGCCAAACAACTGCTTCACCGGGTAACGGCGCCCATCTATGTTCACGTAATATTTGTGTCGACCGTCTATTAAGTCGGGAACGTTTCTTCTTGCAGCACTAACAACCGTTTCAAAGTCGAGTGCATGCCGAGTTCCACTGATCGTAAATCGCATTTTATTTACCTCTTTCTTATTTTTATTTATCTCCATTGTCTTACCGCTCATGGACAGAGTCAACCGATTTGAGCTCAGCCGGATGCCTCGAACACCGGGTTCATCTTGACTCTGGGAATCGTTGCATCGCGAACGGGCTCGTTTGTGGCATAATTACCCAGAGCATCGGGCTCCCACTTCGTCGCAAAGGGGAAGATTCATGCCAGGAAAGATCAAGACAACCAAGATCAATCACGTGACCACTATGGTAAAAGACACGGCCCGCGCCATGCAGTTCTATAACCAACTCGTGGGTATCAAGCAGATACAGTCCCAGGTGGACAACCCCAACATTACCTGGCTGCAGCTCGAAAGCGGGATCATGGTCCACCTGATCGAGACTCCCGACGCCCCCGCCAAGCCGGAGAACATCCATCACGCTTTCGAGGTGGAAGACTTCGAGGGCACCAAGGACATCCTCCGGGAAAACGGGTTCGAAATCGACCGGGAAGGCGTCCGTTACGACGGACAGGCATTTCTGTTCATAAACGACCCAGACGGCAACCGCGTGGAATTCTGCACGGCTGCGGGGTATGCTCCGGCGCCGCCCCGCCCCTAGTCCCGGCCTTGCTGAACGTCACCAGGAAGCTAGTTTGATGCAATCTCCCAAATACCGGGTCCTCGTCACGGACTTCGTGTGGCCCTCGACCGCGCCGGAACGGGAAGTCCTGGCCGAGATAGGCGCGGAGATCATAGAGGCCCCCGGACCCTCGGAAGACACCCTCGCCGCATTGGCGGTGGACGCGGACGCCATAATGACCTGTTTTGCCCAGGTCACTTCCCGGGTGGTCCGCGCAGCCGAGAAATGCCAAGTGATAAGCCGGTATGGCGTGGGCGTGGACAACATCGCCGTGGACACGGCAACCTCCCTGGGCATTCCGGTCACCTACGTTCCCGATTATTGCGTCGACGAGGTCTCCGACCATGTGATGGCCCTGCTATTGACCTGGAACCGACAGGTCGGGTTCTACGACGGCGTCGCTAAGCAAGGGCGCTGGGAGGGGGTCTCCTCGCCCGCTCCCTTGATTAGACTTCGCGGACTTAAAATCGGAATCGTAGGCATAGGCCGAATCGGCCGGGCCGTGGCGTCTAAGGCCCAGGCGTTTGGAATGGAGGTCCTGGCATACGACCCTTATATCCCGGCTGGCCAGTCTCCGGGAGAAGGGATTAGGCTTCTAGGATTGCCAGACTTGCTCGCCCAAGCCGATTATGTCAGCGTCCACACCCCGCTAAACGAGGAAACGCGAGGACTGATCGGGGCCAGAGAGTTCCAACAGATGAAGACCTCGGCCTACATCATAAACTGCGCCCGGGGACCGATCATCGATGAACCAGCTCTAGTCTCGGCCCTTCAGGGAGGGCAGATCGCCGGGGCGGGACTGGATGTCATGGAACAAGCCGCGCCTCCATCGGACCATCCCCTGTTTAGCCTGGACAACGTGACCGTCACCCCACACGTCGCCTTCTTGTCGCAGCAATCGGTCTTGGAACTGGAGGTGCGTACCGCCCGCGCCACGGTGGCGGTGCTCCAGGGCAGGATGCCCGAATTCCTAGTCAACCCGGCGGTGCTTCCCCATTCCAGGGTAAAGCTAGGTTAGCCCCCTGATGCCTCGCAACATATTTCTGGTGGGTTTTATGGCAGTGGGCAAATCCCACGTGGGCGCGGAGCTTTCGGCGTTGACTGGGTGGCCTCTGATCGATTCCGATGATGTGATCGTGGCCAAGGTCGGGAAGCCCATCGCCAGGGTATTCAAAGACGACGGCGAGGCAGCCTTCAGGGAGTTGGAGCGGTCAGTATTCCAAGACCTGTGTACCGGTTCCGGCAAGATCATCTCATGCGGCGGCGGTGCTTTTGTCCAATCGGAGAACCGCGAGCGAATGCTACAGGGCGGGCTTGTGGTGTGTCTGAGCGCGAGTCCCGAGACCATCTACCATAGATTAGCTGGCGAGGCAGGCAGTAACGCCCCCGTGCGCCCCCTGCTAGCCGGGGGCGACCCCTTGGAACGGATCAAAACCCTATTGACCGAACGCGCGCCAGTGTATTCCCAGGCCCATCACACAGTGGACACCGACGCCTCGACGCCGGGACAGGTTGCCAGGGAGGTGATGGCCCTGTGCCAACGCGATGACCCCCAGTTTGGAGGAGCTAACATGCCAGACCCCGACCTCGCCGCAACCGTGAATCATTCCGGGGGCAGCTATCCCGTGATAGCCGGATGGGGGGTGATGGAAGACCTGGGCCGCAGGTTCCTGGACCTGGGGCTGAACGGACCCGCCTACGTGATTACCGATAGCAACGTGATGAACCCCTATGGGCGGACGGTGCAACGGTCCTTGCAGTCGGCTGGAATCGCCGCCCATTGCTTCATCATCCCCGCGGGAGAGACGAGCAAGAGTTTCGAGCTTGCCCAAGCCGTATACGACTGGCTTGTAGAACGCCGTGGGGAGCGCCGACACGTCATAGTCGCCGTTGGAGGCGGTGTCGTCGGAGACCTGGCGGGCTTCGTAGCCGCAACCTATCTACGCGGTATGCCCTTCGTCCAAGTTCCCACCAGCATGGCGGCAATGGTCGACGCGTCCATTGGCGGCAAGGTCGCGGTGAACCTCCCCCAGGCCAAGAACCTGGTCGGCGCTTTCTACCAGCCCAAGGGCGTCTTTGCCGACGTTCAGTCCCTCTCCTCTCTGCCCAAGCGCGAGTTGTCCGAAGGTTGGGCCGAGGCGATCAAGCACGGGTTCATATTGGACTCAAACCTGGTCGACGTGTTCGAGGAACACGCGGAGAACTTGATGGATGTCGAACCAGAGATTTCAACCGAGGTCATCCGACGCAGCATGGCGATCAAGGCCGAAATCGTCAGCCAGGACGAACGGGAGACCCTTGGAATTCGGATCCTCTTGAACTACGGCCATACCATCGGTCATGCTCTGGAGTCCTCCACCGAATATGGGCGCTTTTTCCACGGCGAAGGCGTTTCGGTGGGCATGATCGGCGTGGCGCAGATGGCCTGTGAGCTAGGGATGATACCCCGGGAGGTGGTGGACCGGCACTTCCAGTTGTTGGACCGGTTCAACCTGCCCACCCGCGCTTCGGGCGTCTCGCCAGCCGACGTGCTGCGCGCCATGTCTCTGGACAAGAAGACAGAGAGCGGTTCGAACCGCTGGGTGATGTTGGAAGAGGTCGGGAAAGCGGTAGTCCGCAACGACGTGCCAGCGGAACTCGTTGAACGGACTGTACGCGAGCTTGTGAGTTAATCTCCGCCGGAGGACCTAGGAAAGGTTCCAGGCCCGCTTCCCACGGCGGCCTGGGAGCCTTCTCCGCGGCGGCCATTCCGCTTTGCGGCAATCAGAAAGCCCAGGATTACCAGGCCCATCAGCCCTGCCACGCCCAACAGCAGGATGGACGCCGCCCAGGACAGCCACTCTTGGCCCGTGGCGCTGGACGCCTGTTCCAACCCCACGGCAACGCTTCCGCTTAGAATGGTCAACCCGTAAAGAATCCTGATACGAGCCGCCTCGACAAATTTGGTAGCCGTCGCCCCCAACTGCGTCCCAGCGGACGCCGCCACAAGCATTATCACCACCATCACGGGGTCGACATGGTTGGAGAGGGAATAGAGAAAAGTCCCCACCGAGCCGGTGATCACGATTTGAAACAAGTCGGTTCCGATGGCCACCGTGGTCGGAATCCCCAACACGTAGATCAGCACCGGCATCAGAATGAACCCCCCGCCAGCCCCCAGCAACCCCGCGAGGAATCCGATCCCGAACCCGATCCCTATCGGAACGAACACCGATATCCGGTCTATCCCCGAAATGGGCAAGGCAACATACGTTGGCAACCAACCAACGCCGGGAATCCCGATGCGGTGGGGCGGGATTCTGAGGGACCGGACCCTCTGGGTCAAACGGGCCGTCGTAACGTCCCCGTCTCGCGGCTGACCCGCGCGCCGCCTGGTCCGCAGATAATCGTAAACGATGAACAACCCAAGGGCGGCCAGGAACAGGACGTAGATGTATCGGATGACCGGCCCTGCCACTCCCGCAACCTCCAGGGCAGAGTTGAGCCGTTCCGCCAGGAAAATCGCGGGAATAGTTCCAGACACCATCAACGCGCCCAGCTTGAAATCCACATTGCCCAGGCTCCGGTGCTTGAGGGTGTTGATGATCGACGAACCCATGATGAGGGTCAGGCCAGTCCCCACGGCGAACACCGGAGGCACACCGAACACGAGCAGTCCGCCAGTGATCAGGAAGCCGCCTCCCACGCCAAAAAAGCCGCTAAGGGTGCCTAGAATCAACCCCAATAGGAGCAGCAGGCCAGGATGCACTACGACTTCAGCGTTGGGGAAGAGCATTCCTAGCCCGTTCCGCTGCTCTTTTTGGATGAGAACCCCGCAGCCAACACCCGCAGGACAACCTCCCAAAAGACGTAAAGGGTCAGGCCGGCCGCGGCGACCACGCCCATCACCGACAAAGCCCAGGGGAAAGGATATCCTTCGCTGAAGGTCCTAAGAAACTGGGACAAAGACTCGTACAAGGGACCACCTGTTTGTTGCGCCCGGTCCGCCCCCACGATAGGATAGGTGGGATCCATAAGACCAGGTACTTTGCATGATGGTAGATGATAACACGGCAGAGGCTCTGGTTATTCTGGTCGCACGTTCTTCAGCCCTAACCTTGACCAAGGGAATCTAAGATGAACCCCACGGGATTCTCCTTCCGGCTACTCCATTCCGACGGCGGAGCCAGGGCGGGAGAGATGCACACACCCCACGGCGCAGTCCGAACACCAGTGTTTTCAGCCGTGGCCACCCAGGGCAGCGTCAAGGGGCTGACCCCGGAGGAAGTGGTTGCCACCGGTGCGGAGATGGTGCTTTCCAACGCCTACCATCTGTATCTTCGCCCGGGTGTGGATGCCGTCGACCGGTTCGGGGGGCTTCACAGCTTTATGGGATGGACCCGGCCCATCCTGACTGATAGCGGAGGGTTCCAGGCGTTCAGCATGGGGGCGTTGCGCAAGGTCGACAACGGGGGAATCCGCTTCCGCTCCCACATCGACGGCAGCGAACACATGATGACGCCGGAAAAGGCGGTTGAGAATCAGCGGGCGCTGGGCGCGGACATCATTATGTGCCTGGACCAGTGCATCGCCTACGGGGAAACGCGGAACCAGGTGCAGCGGGCGATGGACCGCACCCACCGATGGGCTGAACAGTGTCTTACAGGTCATCGGCAATCAGGCTCGGCCGGGCGGCAGGCCCTCTTCGGCATAGTCCAGGGGGGCACGTTTCCGGACCTGCGGGACGAGTCCACCACACATATCACCGGGTTGGCATTCGATGGATACGCCATCGGCGGCCTTGCGGTGGGTGAGAACAAGGAACAGATGTATTCCACCACCGGACAGGTCGCAGCCAAGTTGCCAGAGGGCAAGCCACGCTACCTGATGGGAGTCGGCTCTCCGGAAGACCTAGTGGAGTCGGTTGCCCGGGGCGTGGACATGTTCGATTGCGTTCTGCCCACCCGCGTGGCCCGCAACGGAGCTCTGTTTACCCGGAAGGGCAGGGTGGACGTCACACGGAGACGGTTCGCGGACCAGAGCGCACCCGTGGAAGAAGGTTGCGACTGCTATGCGTGCGAAAGGTTTTCCGCTGGCTATCTCCGGCACCTATTCCGCGCCAAGGAGATGCTGGGGCCACGACTAGCCAGTATCCATAACCTGAGGTTCATATACCGGCTGATGTCGGAGATGCGGGAATCAATAGTCGAGGGAAGATTCCAACAGTTCCGGGAGGAATTCCAGAATTCCTACCGCCCCACGAATGAGGCTGCGCGGCAGCAACAGAAGGAGAAATGGCTGAAGGCCAGAGGGGCTTAGAAGTTTACACGCCGCCCGCGACCGCCGGTACGATGCTTACCTCGTCGCCGGTGGATGTCGCGGTCTCCAGTCCTTTCAAGAAGCGAACGTCTTCCCCGTTCACGTAGATATTGACGAAGTAACGCAGTTCGCCGTTTTCGTCCACTAGGCGCTCTTTGAAGCCAGGGTACTCCGAGTCCAGCTTCTCCACCAGTTCACTCAGGTTGGACGACTCCATTTCCACCTTGTCCCGGCCGTTGGTCATGCGGCGCAGGGGAGTGGGAATCCGTACCAAAACGCTCATCAGGGCAACTCCTCCTAAGATCGGACCAAGGCTCAGACTACGAGTCTAGCCCTCTACCACATCCCCGCTCACAGGATCTACCCGGACACCTATCGCGCTGACCCAGTCGAGACCGCGCTTAATCTCCGATTCATCGCCATCCAACTCCAAAACGACCCAACCCATCTCTTCCCGGACGTCGGCCCGCCGTATGTTGGTCACGATTTGGAAGCTGTGGCCCAGCCGGTATATCACCGGCTGCTTCACCAAGTCATCGAGAAAGGTGAACTTGACACGCTGCTTTCCCACCAGACATCACCCCCCCACAGCAATGCGCTCACTAAGAGCGCCTTCGAAAGAGCTGATGGTCGGTTTAATGGAGAGAGGATTGACCACGCTCTCCACCGCCTCCATCGTCTTGAGCCCATTCCCGGTGATGTACACCACCGTCAATTCGTCGGGTTTGATAGCGCCGCTCTCCGCCAGAGTCTTCAACGCGGAAACCGTGACGCCGCCGGCGGTCTCGGTAAATATCCCTTCCGTTTCCGCCAGCAACTTGATGCCTTCCACAACTTCGGACTCAGGCACCGAGTTGGCCGTGCCCTGGGACTCGTTCAACACGCGGATGGCGTATATGCCATCGGCGGGGTTTCCGATAGCCAGCGATTTGGCCACGGTATTGGGCCTCACCGGGATGACGTGGGCCTGACCGTTTGCCCAGGCGGACACTATGGGGGAGCAACCCTCGGCCTGGGCCATGTGCATCTTGGTGGTCACAGCGGGATGGTGGACGGTGTTCTGGTCCGGGCCGAAAGAGCTTGCATCCACACCCTCCAGCAGACCCAGGCACGCCAGTTCATTGAATCCCTTCCAAATTTTCGTGAACATGGCGCCGGACGCGCTGGGAATGACCACGTGGTCCGGCAGCCTCCAACCCAACTGTTCCGCCACTTCGTACGCCAGTGTCTTGCTGCCCTCGGCATAGTAAGGGCGCATGTTGATGTTAACGAATGCCCAGGGGTAGTTGTCGGCCAATTCGCTACAGAGCCGGTTGACCTCGTCGTAAGTGCCTTCGACCGACACCAGGGTTGGACCATAGACGGCGGCCCCGATGATCTTGCCGGTCTCCAGGTCCCAGGGAATGAACACGTAGGAGCGGATGCCGGCGCGCGCCGAGTGGGCGGCAACACTGCAGGCCAGGTTGCCGGTGGAAGCGCAGGCGAGAGTATCGAACCCGAATTCCACGGCCTTGGTGGAAGCGACGGAAACTACCCTGTCTTTGAAAGAGAATGAGGGGTTTACGCTGTCGTTTTTTATGTAGAGGTTGCGGAGCCCCAGGCGTTCCCCAAGGTTCCGCGCCTTCATCAATGGCGTGAACCCTGCCATTATGTCAACCGGGTCCTCACCACTGGCGGGAAGCAAGTCCTGGTAACGCCAGATACTTAGGGGACCCTGGGTGATCCGGTCCCGGCTGATGACCTCGGAGATGGTCGCGTAATCGTAGACCACTTCCAACGGGCCGAAGCAGAAGTCACACACATTGAGGGGTTCGGCTGGGAATTCCCGGCCGCACTCCCTGCATTTGAGCCCATTAACGAAAGACACGCGAACCGCGACCTCCATCCCAATTACATAGCATGATACCCCCAGCACGGGTCTGGAGGCGCAAGCGCGATACTAGCAAAGGCCCCCAACCCTTGTCAAGCTGGAGACGGCTGAGTGAGGTTCTTGGGAAGCGTGGCCTTAACCGACTCCACGCAGGCGCGGGTCAAGAACATCTCTGAGCGAATCACCCAGCATGTTCCAGGAGAACACTACGATGGCTATGGCCAGCCCCGGAAACACTCCTAACCAGGGCGATACTGAGACATAGTTTTGCGAAGCTACCTGCAACATGCCTCCCCAAGAAGGTACATTGGGAGGAGCCCCCACTCCTAGGAAACTGAGGCTCGCCTCAGAGATGATAGCTCCTCCCAAAAGGTAGGTCGAAATTACAATGTAGACGGCCATACAGTTGGGAATCATGTGGCGGAGTATGATACGCCAGTTGCCGGCCCCGACGGCTCTGGCAGCCAGCAAGTAGTCCATCTCCTTAACGGCCAAGGCCTGGGAACGTAGGATCCGGGCGGTGCTAGGAATGAACGCTACGCTCAAGGCGATTATTACGTTCTCTAAGGATGCGCCAAGCGTAGACATGATGGCAATGGCGAGGATTAGTAGAGGGAAGGCCATCATGGCGTCCACCACCCTCTGGACGATCAGGTCAGTGGCGCCTCCAAAATGGACACTGGCGATGCCAACCAGCAGACCTATCGTACAGCCAACCAATGAGCTGACTAAACCCACATATAGCGAAATTCTCGATCCATATATGATCCTGCTAAAGACATCACGCCCCAAGTTGTCGGTCCCGAACCAGGCGTCTGAGCTAGGGGCGCCGAAAGGCAGCCTCGAAGTCTTGTAAGGGTCGTCTGTCGCGACCAAAGGGGCAAAGATGGCGATCACTATCAGAATAATGGCTACCGCCGCGCCGAAGGCTCCCAGTGGCTTTCGACTGGCAAAGTTAGTTACCACCTTCCAAGTAGTGAGCAAGCCCCGGAGGGACCGCCCAGGCAGCGTCATTGTTGCGGCTCCTTGTTGCCGCATATTCCCCTCCGGAAGTTAGTCGAAGATTAGGTGTACCGAATTCTCGGATTCACCCAGGCGTACACGATGTCCAGCACCAGATTCAAGACCAACACCAACATCACTATCAGCACAACTACAGACTGGATCACGACGTAGTCCCGCTGTTGGAGGGCGACGATTATGATCCTGCCCATCCCAGGTATGAGAAATATGTTTTCGATGATGATAGTGCCGCCTAGCAAGCCACCGAATTGGTAGCCGGAGACTGTTATAACAGGTAAAAGAGCGTTTTTGAGGGCGTGCCGGTAAATTACCACCCACTCTGCCAGGCCCTTGGACCGGGCGGTGCGGATGTAATCCTCCCGGAGCACCTCCAGCATTGTCGAGCGGGTCACTCGGCCCACGAAGGCTACGTTCGTGGCTCCTAAACCAAAGCCAAGGTGGAATCTACATTTGTGGGGCGATGAAGATTGACTTGGGTGCCCAGGGAAGCTCTTGCTCCTGTGTCTGGAGAGCGATCCGGTGCCGCCGATTGACTTCCTCCATACGCGTATTTCACCTTGGTATTAGTTTAGTACTACAACGACGGGTTATTTGGTAGGATAGGTGACCAGATGGTGATGGGTGGTTTGGGTGATGGATGCGGCGAACTTCGAGCGGGTCTACGACGGCTTTCAGCAATTTCATGCCTTCTTCGCCCAGGCCTTTGGCCGCAAGCAATGGCGGGAACGCAGCCGGAACTATCTTCAGGCCCTGCTGGTGCAGGCTGGGGAGCGGCGCAACGCTGAGAATCTTTCCGAATCGGTGGGCGTCTCGGCACGGGCACTGCAGCGCTTTCTCACCGAGGCTCGCTGGGACGATGACGCAGTGATGGGACGCCTGCAGGAGTATCTGGCCCCCAGGCTGGCTCACCCTGAGGCGGTGTGGGTGTTCGACGGCAGCGACTTCCCCAAGCAGGGCAGGAAATCGGCGGGGGTGGCCCGGCAGTACTGTGGGAGACTGGGCAAGGTGGCAAACTGCCAGGCCGGGATGTTTCTGGCCTACGTCAGCCCCCTGGGCCGGGCGTTGGTGGACAAAGGGCTGTATCTGCCCGAGAGTTGGACTTCGGACCCGGGCCGCTGTGCGGCGGCGGGTGTGCCGAAGGAGCGGGGGAGCTACCGCTCGAAGACGGAGTTGGCCCTGGAGATGCTGGAGCGGGCCAGGGAACTGGGTCATCTCAGGGCCAAGTGGGTTGCCGGAGACGACGCCTTCGGGATGTCGCCGTCCTTCCGGGAGGGACTGGCGGCTCAGGGGATGTGGTACGTGCTGGACGTTCCTGGTGGCGCCACCGTCTGGCCTTTGGAGCCTTCGTGGACCAATCCGGAATATCAGGGGTTCGGGCGCCCCCGCAAACCCAAGCTGCGGGATGGGCAGCGCCGGACCATGGAGCAACGCAGTGATGAATTGCCGGAGGAGGCCTGGCGGGAGATAATGGTGGCGGAGGGATCCCAGGGGCCCCGCACCTACCGTTTCAGCGCCCAGCGGGTGCGGGTAACCGAGAGGCGCAAGCCCGGTGAGGTGGTCTGGGCCATCTGGCGATGTAACCTGGACGGCAGCGAGCCTCCGTACTGCTCCCTAAAAGACAACTTTCGGAGGGAACGTAGTCTTTCATTTCGTCCAGGTAGATGATTTCCATGTTTGGCCAGTCGTCCGGCCTGCCGCCGTGTTGCCACATGCGGTAGTAGATCTCTATCCTGTCCGAAAATACTTCAACCCTCTCGATGCACCCTTTGACCAGTTCCTTGGCCGCCTTGGGGTCCTTGGGTTCTGTGTATGTCTTCAGGTCGAGTAGAGCGGCAGTCAGCGTCTCTTTGTCACTCACATAAAGACGCAGTTCCTCGGTGTCATCCTCGATCTGGCTGATCGCTTCTTCCAGGTCCTCTTGTTCCTTCTCGAGGTCTATGAGGCTCTTGACGATGGACCTGGATTTTCCGGCTTTCGCGCCTTCCATTGCTGTATTCGTGAGATTGCTGATTTGGTTCTCAACGGTTCTCTTCTTTGCCTTGAGACCTGATTTGCGGCTGTCCTGTTCTGCGACGTACGCATAGCTGCTGCTTTCGGCAATTTGGAGTGCGCCCTCCAGCGTCTCTTCGGTGAGGAAGATGTTTCTGGCCCTGTCGATGACGACCTTCTCCAAGAGCTCCATGTTGATGTCCTTGCTGTTGGGGCACTCGGGTTTCCCTGAATTCTTCTTGTGCGAACACCTGAGGCGTGTGCCGCTCTTGGTGAGGCCGTAAATCCTCTCTTCCGTTTTGCATTCCCCGCATTTCGCAATTTCGCTCAGCAGGCTCTTGCTGCCATGGGAGCGAGGCGCCGCCTCGCTGGGCCGCCTTTCCTCGATCTGCTGTTGAACTACGAGGAAATCATCGTAGTCGACCGCTTCTTGGTGCGCGTTCTCGCAGACTGTCATGGGGGTGTCGTCTTTGGGGCCGGGCAGCCTGGACTCCGGTTCTTTCCCCCGGAACCCCCTTCCGGCGTATTTTTCGTTCTTGAGGATGTACCGCACAGCCCTGGCGGACCATGATCTTCCGCTCGGGCTGGGGATGCCCCGCATGTTGAATTCCTTGGCTATGTCCATCGGAGTACGCCCGTCAATCGCCATTCTCCACAGCCTCAGTACGTGAGGCCACAAATCATCGTCGATTACGAGCCAGCCGCATTCATCCACTCTCCCTGGGTCATAGCAGGTGATATAGCCCCACGGCACGGCTCCGATGTGGCGTCCATTTTCGGTGGCCGTTTTCTGTCCCGCCTTCGTCCGCTTTGAGATCTTCCGGGATTCGCCCTGGGCGCTCACGAGCTTTGAGTGCCATCTGTCTTCCGAGCGGTGATCGTACTTTTCCTCTTCGGATGACAGGTGCAGGGTGATTCCCGCGTCCAGCAGTTTCTCGGTAATGACGAAAAAGTCCTTTATATTTCTGCTGAACCGGTCCAGTTCCCAGAAGATTATGTCGGTGATGCCGTTCTTCGGGTCGAGGGCGAATTCGAACATCGCCATGAGGTTCGGGCGGAGCTTGATGGAAAGTCCGCTGCCGATGTCCTTGTAACACCCGACTGGCCTGGTGCCTTCTTTCTGTGCGTACTGGGTGCAGTCCTTTTCCTGGTATTCGAAGGAAAAGTTGTCCGCTTGTTTCTTACTGGATACTCTGATGTAGATCAGGGCCAGCCTTTCGACGTAGGTCCGGGTCCGCCTTTCGATGTAGGTCAGGACCCGCCTTTCGATGTTGAGTACCATTGCCGCCCTCCATTGGCCTTAGATGAGTCTCTTGCCGGTGTAGTGCTCGTACATCTGGACGACGAACCGCTGGGCGTCGACCGGCATGGTTTCAGCCGGTTTCTGGTAATGGCTGAATACGGGGTCGTCGATGACGTAGGCGTAGCCGCGCTGAATGTCCTTGACGGAGCTGGCCTGTGCGGTGGGGGCCTTTTCGAAGGGGATGGCCATGACCTGGAGAAGTTCATGCAGAGGCGCTTGGTAGTACGACGCCAGCTTGGACAGGGTTTTAATGCCCGGCCGCTTCAGCCCCAGTTCGATGTTGCACAGGTATGCGTTGGATACACCCGTATCGGTCTCCACCTGCCGAAGAGTTTTCGTTCCCCTCAGGCTTTTCAAAAGGTCTGCGATGGGAGGTTTTTCCGGGGCGCCGGTTCCCGGCTGGCCGTCGTTCGCGGCCTGATCTTCTTGACCAGTTTCGGTCATCTGTTCTATTATGGGCATGATCACCCTTTCTTTGTACAAATGGCATTATGATGCTATCATTTAGCTAGCGGTAATTAACCGACTTTAAGGCAAGGACACTCGATCGCCGAGCGCGTTTAGTGTATCAGAATGACAGAGCGGCATCAAATTTCTGACCCGGGAGGGTCGGATGGCAACAACCTTGAAGAAATGGAGAGCAAAAGGCGGCGTCAGCAGCGGCGGTATTCGGAGCTGCTGGCCCGGATAGCTATGAATCAGCTGGCGGATGTGCACCGGCGGCTCAATGAGTCGAACCCGGAGCCGGATACCCCGATGGGGCAGCTCTGGGATGTGATGCCCAAGCCGGCCCGTGACTTCCAATCTGCGGTCTCCCCGATGATGCGGGTCTCGATGAGCCCGTCCGAGGCGATGACTCCGAGTGCGAGGATTCTGACGGCGTTCCAGTCTCTTGACTGAGCGCCCGGGCTGACGCGGGTGATTCCTCCAGGGGTTACCCTGCGGTTGCCGTGAATTCCTGACAAAATGAAATGAGCCGCTCCGGCTGATTTCCGGAGCGGCTCCCATCTTCGCTGGACACGGAGTGTGTCAGTTTAGGCTTATCATGTCAGCGCTGGTCCCTTCCGGGTGTTCCTCGGAGAGTATGGGTTCGGTGTATACAACCATGGCCGCGTTGTCGCTCACCCGGACCTCCCGGATGGTCATGTCGATCAGTTCCTGGACTTCTTCGCCGTTGACGCTCCCAAGGTAGGTGTCCAGGTTTGTCAGGGCATTCCTGACCTCCGCCTCGTCCCTCATGCGGTCCAGTTTTTCCAGTTCATTCCGGGCGACCAGGGACTCGTAGGCCAGGCCCGTGGTGGCCTTCTCGATCTCGTTTATTTCGCCGGCCACGTCCGCGTAGGCCGCGGCCCTCTGCTCCACGGGGTGCAGGACCGATGCCCTGCGTCTGTTCATCCTGGCGATGGCGGACTCGGCTGTCTCAAGCCTTTCCCGTTGGAGATGGGCATTTGCCTCTGTTGTCTCCTGGATGTTTTCGGAGACCAGCTGTAGCGTCTCCTCTGTAAGGACTCTCTCAACGAGTTTGGACATGACCTGTCGCAGGAGGCGGTCGGCGTTGACGGGTGGGGTGGGGCAACTCCGCCCTGCGCCGGCGGCGCTGTTGGGGCAGGAATAGTTGTCTGCCACCCTTTTCATCGCGGACCCGCAGTGGGCGCAGCTCACCTTCCCGTTGAGGTCCGGAGCCTTTTCTTGGGTAGCTGTTGTTCTGAACATATCGTTCTGTTCGGCCTCCGTGTTGGTATAGTTTTTCAGAACGGACGTTATTCGTCAAGTGTGTGGGTTTTGCGTTGTTGTTCTATCGGCCTTTCACTTGGCCGTTGTTCCCATGTCTGCGCGGCTTGGGGACTTTGGGCTTGGCAATCTCCGCGTACGCGGCGGCGAGCCTTTGCATGGCCTCCGCCTCGTCCTGGGTGAGCGTCCGGCTGGTGTCCGGCTCGAAGGAGCCGGGCAGCGCCAGGTACACGGGCGCTGCCCGGCGTATCAGTTCCTGGTTTGCGGGCCACCTGGTATCCATCCGGGCCTCGAGGGTGATGAATGTGGCTGTCACGTATCCCACGTCGCTGATTTCTCCCCGGATTTTGGCGACGGCCAGCCGTGCTTGGTTGTACCGCCATAGGGTGACCGGAGTGGCGAGCTTCAGAGTGAGGGATTCCTCGGGGTTCGTGAGCATGATGATTGCCCCGTCGCCGGTGGTCCGGTCGATGAATCCCAGGGGCATGATGCGGGGTGTGGCCATGGTTCCTCCTTTGGACTGCAACGCAAAAAGGGAACAGGCAATTGCCTGTCCCCTGAGCTTCTGCGAGTGAGTCTTTTCGTATCTGGCGGAGCCCGCCGCTCCGTGTTGAGGAGCCGCCGGGCTTCTTGGGCGGGCGGCTGCGCCGCGTTCCTCAGTATCCGGACCTCTGGCGCCCGGTTCCGCCTCCAGTCCGAAGGACGGCGGCGGCAGGCCTTTCTGCAGGGCGCCGCCGGCCGGTGCGGTCTCCGGATGCCCTCGGCGGAGGGTGGGCCTTGGCCGACCCGCTCCCCAGCCGTCTATGCTCTATTTTTTAGCTGAAGATGCCGCTGTGGCTCCCGGTCCTCATCGGGGTTACGCTGGTGTTATCCTCGTCCCAGACCAGCAGCCAGCCGCCTTCGATGTGGCATTCCCATAGGCGGGCCAGACCGCCGGCGAGCTGGTGAGCCCGGTGGTGAGGCTCCAGCGGTTCGTTGTCTGCCAGCCTCTCGATGACCTCCCTGAGCTTTGCTTGGTCCTTCCCTCTCCTGGCCGCCCTTCGGAGGTCCCGTCTAAATCTCGTTGTCAGGATTAGCTCGCGCATCCTCGAACTCTGCCATCACTTCGTCGACGCTGCCGTAGCTGACCACGTCGAACCCGGCCCGAGCCTTGCTCACGGCCTCCTGGGTCTCCTCGTTGGGGATGAGTTCCGTGATGGGGAAGCTGCCGCGGAGGGCGGCCTGCTTGTAGAAGACGGCGATGGCGTCCTCCGCTGTCATCCCCATTTCGGCGAAGACGGCTTCGGCTTTCTTGACCACCGCCGGGTCCGGATGTCCGGGGGTTGCCTTGGTTTTGGCCTTTGTCATGCTGATTCACCTTCGATGGGCACATGAGGGAGACCCTTTCGTTGTGAGCGGATTGTAGCGTACTACAGATGCAGAGACAAAGATTCAGCGGGTTTCCTTGTCGAGCCGGCACGGGGAGGCGCCGGGCCACAGTCGCTTTTCCGAGGCCTCGTGCTGGTAGCCTCCGTTGACCCCATTCGTCTGCATAGTTGGCTCCTTCGCCCTCTCCGGCGGATTAGTCTCCCCGGGCCGGAGGGCAGGGAAGGCCCGGGTGTTCTCGCAGGGCGCGGGTGACGGGGCCGTCCGTCTCTGCGGTGCAGGGTGGCCCGACGTGACGGGGGTGGTGTGTTGGGTGAAGGTGGCTGCTCAGCCCTGTAGCTGGGCCGGGTTGGCGGCCAGGTTGCAGGCGGACTAGCCGTCGCCGGCCCCCCCTGGGCCCTCAGGCCGCCCTCCTCCGCCGGAACGCCGGGTCCCGGGCCGCCTGGGCGCTCCTTGGCGGCTTGTCCCACGCGCAGAGCAGCTCGACTCCGGCGTCTTGGAGCTCCCTCACGTGCTTCGCCGGGTCTGCCGCGCACGGGGCGAACGGCCAGCGGCCGTACGAGGTGACGGCGCCGAAGGGTCTGCTTTCCGACAGGGCCGCGTCCATCATCCGATGGAACTGGGGCCGGCCGCCTGGGCCTGAGCCGTGCTCCTCGTCCTCGTATTCCCGGACGGTGGTCATGCCCAGGGTGTCCGCAAGCCGCCGGATGGCCTCGGCCTGGTGGGCGGCCGTCAGGCCGTCGCCCGGGAACACCCGGATGTGGGAAGCCGCCCGGTTATGGTCCATCCGGCCGCTCCCACCGGCATTGTCTGCCGGCGGTCCGGGTCTTTCCATGTCGCGGGTTACCCGCTTGGTCCTGGGACGGTGATTTCCAGCCGGTTGGACAGCATCCTGCCGTCCCCAGTGCAGACGGCCCCGTCGGCGGCGCAGTCCGTGGTGACGGGCAGGACAATCTCCAGGTTGCTCTCCGAGTTGGGCCTGACCTGGATCTCCCACCGGGTGTTGCCGGGGGGCTCCAGCCGGCGCACGCCGGAGATCTCGCCTCCGGTCACCGTGAAGGCGTGGTCCCGCAGGGTGGTGTAGCTGAAGTCCGATTTGGGCTCCTCGCTGAGACGCAGCTCGAAGGTGAATACGGCGCTCCCGTCATGGGACTCGGGGGTATCTAGGAATCCGGCGGTCAGCGGCGGCCAGGCCGCGGCCACGGGCCCCGTTGCGGCGCTGGTCACCGCCTCCGGGTTGCCCCCGTCGTCGGTGAAGCTGACCCTCACCTTGATGGCAAGGCCCTCCTCGTCTGCGGTGAGGGTGTAGCTTGCGGCAACAGCCCCTTCGATGTCTGTCCCTCCCGCCAGCCACCGGTAGGTGAAGACGGCATTGGCAAGGCCGTCGGCGTCTTCAATGCCGGTGGTGGCCGCGGTCAGAGTTTCTCCCACCCGCGGGGCGCCGGTGACGCTGGGTTGGCCGGTGGCCGGGGTGTTGGGGGCTGCCACGTTGAACTCCAGGCGGTTGGAGAGCATCCTGCCGTCTTGGGTGCAGATGGCCCCGCCGGCGGCGCAGTCCGTGGTGATTGGCAGCATGATGCCCACACTGTCCCGGGAACCGGGCCTGACCTGGATCTCCCACCGGGTATTCCCGGGCGGTTCCAGCCGGCGTACACCGGAGATCTCTCCCCGGGTCACCGTGAAGGCGTGGTCCCGCAGGGTGGTGTAGCTGAATTCGCTCTTGGGCTCCTCGCTGAAGCGCAGCTCGAAGGTGAATACCGTTCTCCCGTCGTGGGACGCCGGCGCGTCGTGGATGCTGGCGGTGAACGGGTCGCCGGTTTCGGCAGTGGGTGTTTGGTTCGTGACCTTCCGTCCACTGAAGGAGTCCGCAGCTCTGCCGCGGGTATCCCGGACGAAGTCGGGGCCGTCGGGCCTGGTGTAGTCCACCGTCACCGTCTCTCCCGCCGCCGCCGCCTGGGCCAGGGTCAGGATCACCGCGGAGCCGGAGACCGCTGCCTGGCTGAGGGAGCGGTCTGTCCCGGCGGCCGTGACGGTGAATGCGGTGAGCGGCAGTGAGACGTACTCGTCCAGGACCTCGTTGTAGGTCAGGCTCATCGCCGCGCCGTCCACTGTTGCCGACTGGAGCCGCAGGCCCGCCGCCGCGGCGGCCTCCGTGGCCGCGCTGGTCAGGGTCTCCTCGTTGCCCGCGTCGTCGGTGAAGCCGACCCTTACCCTGATGGCCTTGCCCTCGTCCACGGAAACCACGGTGTACTTGGCGCCGGTCGCCCCGGCGATCTCCGCGTCGCCGGCCAGCCACTGGTACGTGTAGGCGGCGTTTTCCAGGCCGTCGGCGTCGCCGATGCCGGACACGTCCGCCGTGAGCGTCCGGCCCATTTGGGCCATGCCGGTGATGGTGGGCTGGCCCGTGGCCGGGTTGTTGGGCTCGGGCTCCGCCTGCGGCGCCGGTGCCTGGCCGGGGTCGGGCTTCGTTCTGCCCGTGGCCACGTTGGACGGCTCGCTGGCGCCGACAGTGTTGACCGCGATGACCCGCACGTTGTACCAGACCCCGGGCGTCAACCCCCTGATGGTGTAAAACAGCCATTCGTTGCCGGGACGCGGTTCGTATACATGCTCCGAAACGTCGTCCTCCGTACCCCAGCTGTCCGTGTTCATCTTCCACTCTATCCTGTAGCTGACCCCCGGCGGGGCCCCGTCGTTCCTGGTCTGAGGCCGGACCCAACTTATTCCCACACTGCGGCGGGTTGAGCCTGTCACCTCCAGGTGGAGAGGCGCCCCCGGCGCTTCCGCTACCCGGTCCGCCCGCGGGTCCTCCACGATCCGCAGCCTGTACAGTTTGCCCTCTGACCAAGCGGCGTTCAGTTCGTCGAGGTCGAGGCCGTACGATCTCCATTTGCGGCCGCAGCAGAACTTGGCCTCGTTGAACGGCAGAGCCGCCTCCAGCGTCTCGCCGTCGTTGCCGGCGCTGATGTGCAGCGTCCAATCGAGGTGGTCCTCGTTGGGCATCGTCCACCGGTCCTGCCGATTCGCCGCGCTCAGATTGACCAGCGAGAAGAGAAGGGTTGCTCGTTCCGGTATGGAGAACGGAGCGCCGGGGTTCGTCACTCCCCCGCGGTTCGGCCTAAGAGTGATTGTCCCAATCCCGTACGTGATGCCGTTGTAGACGAACTGGTCGTGGTCGAGGCGCTCCCGGGTGAGCCACTTCCTTCCGGCGGCGCTCTCGGTCAATACGCCGAACAAAAGCGTCGCGCACCAGATGCCGCCGCCCTCGCAGTCCCGGATGGCGACGGTGGTCTCGTCGTTGGCGCCAAGGTCCACCCGGCCGGGCCGGGTCCCGAAGCCCAGCTTCACGCTCTCCCCGTCCTCCTGGTCGGTATCCTCCAGGGCCGCGAACACGAAGGTCTTCCGGGTCTCCCCGCTGGCGAAGGTCAGGCTGGGCGGAACGCCGGAATAGTCGGAGCCGGTTGTTCCTCCCTGGTTGGTCCTGGTCAGCGGGACGGTCACCGTCCGCTCCGGGTCGGCGCTGAGGACGACCGCCAGGGTGACTTCGCCGCCCTCGAACACGCCGTACTCCGGATGCTCGAACTGCACCGTCACCACCGGGTCGTCGTCGTCAAGGATGTCGATTGTGATTTCAACGCCGCCTGAGGGCGATGTCCCGTCCGGGAGTGTGCCGTAGGTCAGAATCACGCTCTCGCCGTCGTCGTCCAGGTCGTCCTGGGTTGCGCTGAAGATGATGGTCTTCTGCGTCTCCCCGGTATTGAAGGTCACGGTCTGGATGTTCGGGTTGAGGGTATAGTCGTCGCTGGTGGTCCCGCCTTGGTGTGTCACCAGTATGGGGATGGAGATCGTCCGCTCCGGATCTGCGCTCAGGGTCACCGTTAACGTCTGGGCGTTGCCCTCCGGAACGCTGTATGAGATCCGGGTGTCTGAGCCCTGGCCGAAGGTCACCCCCACCCGGGGGTGGTCGTCGTCTCCGATGTCGACCGTGGCCTGGCCATTCGTTCCGCGGGATATCCGGTCGGGCAGCCTTGATCCGAACGCCAGTGTGACCCTCTCGTCGTCGTCGTCCTCGGTGTCCTGGGCGGCGGTGAAGGTGAGTGTCTTCCTGGTTTCTCCTGCGTTGAAAGTGAGACTCGTCACAGCTGGCATGAGGTCATAGTCCGAGGGGGTGGCCCCGCCCTGATGCGTGATCGCTACAGGGATGGTTACTGTCCTCTCTGGGTCCACGCTGAGGGTCACTACTATGGTTGTGGCGTCGCCCTCAGCGACGGCGTAGGAGTTCTCCTCGAAACTCACCGTCACCTGCGGGTTGTCGTCGTCTTGAATGTTGACGGTCGCCTGCCAGTTCGTGCCTTGGGAGACCCGGTTGGGCAGGCCCGATCCGATGGTCAGTCTGACGCTCTCGTCGTCGTCGTCTTCCGTGTCCTGGGTTGCGTTGAAGACGATGGTCTTCTGCGTTTCCCCGGTATTGAAGGTCACGGTCTGGATGTTCGGGTTGAGGGTATAGTCGTCGCTGGTGGCTCCGCCGTGTTGCGTGACCTCCACAGGGACGGTCACTGTCCGCTCCGGGTCGGCGCTTAAGGTCACCGTTAACGTCTGGGCGTTGCCCTCGGGAACGCTGTATTCCGGGTGCTCGAAGCCAATCTCCACCGCCGGGCTCTGGTTGGTTCTGCTGGTGCCGGGTTCCGACCATCCGCTAAATCCCTCGTGGTTGACCGCCTTGATCTGTACCTTGTAGGCGGCGCCGGGCTCCAGCCCGGTGATCGTCGCCTGGATGGCGCTGCCGCTGTGCCCGGAGTCCTCCCAGTTGGAGTTATCCTGGTCGATGCGGTGCTGGACGACGTATCCGTCGATGGGCGGCCTTCCCCGGTTGTCCGGCGCGGTCCAGCTTGCCTTCAGGCTCGTGCTGGAGACGGCGGTGACTCCCGGGGCCTGGGGTGTGTCGGGCGGCTCTTCCACGTCGGTGATGTTGACGGTGACCGTGATGGCCGCCCGTCCTCCCTCGCCGTCGTTGACGGCCACCGTGAGGGTATGGGAGCTCGTGGCCTCGTGGTCGTAGCTGTGGTCTCCGGATTGGAGCCTTCCGGTCCTGTAGTCGATGGTGAACTCGCCGTCGTTTTCACCGTCGATGCTGTAGGTGAGGGTGTCGTTGTCCTCGTCGGTGGCGGTGAGGGCTGCGCCGGCATCCACCCCGGCTTGAGAATTTTCCGGCAGGGACCTGGCGGCGCTGCTGCCTTCCTGGAAGATGGGTATCCTGTTGGCCGGGGTGGTGGCCTCCCCGGGCTCGGACCATTCTCCCCATCCCTCGTCGTTCTCGCCCCTGACCTGGAAGAGGTAGGTTTTCCCATCTTCCAGGTTGATTGCCACGTGGCTGGTGAGCGGCTCCCCTTCCAGGTCCTTCTCCACGTCCTGGGGGGTTCCTTCGGCGCTGTCTCCCTTCAGGTGGCGCTTCACCTGATAGCCGCTGATGTCAGGCCGGCCGGTATTGGAGGGCGCCGTCCAGTTCACCGTGGTCTGGTGGCGGCTGACGCCTGTGAAGGTGGGCTGCGCCGGGGCCAGGGGGGGCTCATCCACGTCGGTGATTTCGATGATAAGTTTGACGGTGGCCCTGCCGGTATTGGCGCTTTCGCCGTCCTGGGCTACCAGGGTGGCGTTGTAGGTCTGCCTGGTCTCGTGGTCGTACGTCCGATCGGCCTTCGTCCTGACCTGCCCGGTGGAGGTCACGGTGAAGCTGTCGGCGCCGGTCCCCTCCAGGGAGTAGCTGACGCTGTCTCCTTGGTCGGGGTCGGTGGCGGTGATGGGGGCGCCGATGTCCCGTCCCGGGTCGGTGGCGTCACCCAGGGTTTCGGGCAGCGTCAGGGTTATGGTGTCTCCCACTCCTGAGGGGAATGCGGGGGAGCGGTTGGCTGCGGTGGTCCCGCTGCCGGGCATCGACCATTCGCTCCACCTCTCGTCATTGTAGGCCCTGATCTGGACCTGGTGGACGGCGCTGTGGGGGAGCATGGTGATGACGTTGGTCCTTCCCGGTCCCTCGTGCTCCCATTCTTTCCATGGGACGGCTCCCTCCTTCCGGTAGCTCACGCCGTAGTCGCTGATGGCCGGGCCGGTATTGCCGGGCTCCGTCCAGCTGACGCTGAGGGTGTTGGCGTGCGTCCCCGGCGCCACGGATGGGGGCGATGGCGCGCCGGGCTTCTCCTGGACGTCGGTGACGATGATCGTCACCGCCGCGGTGTCCTCCCCGGTCTGGTTGTCGATCACCTGCACGGTAACTTCGTACCGGCTCTTCCGCTCGTGGTCCAGGGGTTCTTTGACCTGTATCTGTCCGGTGTCCCGATCGATGTCGAACGCGGCTGCGCCGGCGCCCTGCAGCGAGTACTGGAGCTGGCCCCCGTCGTCGATGTCCTCGTCGGTCGCGCTGACCGGGTCCCCCACGGGGGTTCCCGCGGGGGAGTTCTCCGGCACGCTGCGGGTCACTGAGGTGTCTCCTCCCGCCAGAACGGGCGGTATGTTCGCCCTGGTGCTTCCCTCTCCCGGTGGGGACCAATCGCTGCTGCCCTCCGGGTTGTGGGCTTTGACCTTCACCTCATAGATGGTGCTGCGCTCCAGTTCGCCGAGGGTCGCGGTGTTCCCGGCCCCGCTGAAGGGATGGTCGCTCCAGGCCGTGTTGGGGTTGGCGGTGTTCTTCACCCGGTACTGGACGTCGTAGTCGTGGATGTCCGGTCCGATGTTGACCGGCGGGTTCCAGGAGGCCCGGAGGCGCCTCTGCCTGGGGTGGCTGATGGTGGGGGCGTCCGGGGTCCCTGGGGGCTCGTCCACGTCGGTGACGGCGATCGTCACCTCCTCGCTGTTGGACTCCTCCCGGATTCCGGCGCCCGAGGTTGTCCTGACGGTGATGGTATAGGTCTCCTGTCCCTCGAAGTTGGGGACGTGCCGGAGGGCGAGGTCGGCGGCGTCGCCATCCGGGCTGAGGGTGAGTTTGAAGAAGGAGTGGTCGGCGCCGATCTCCTGGATTTCGTATCCGGTGACGCTGTCCTGCGGGTCGGGGTCGGTGGCTGTCAGGGTTCCGATGCGGACCAGTCCGCCGGACATGATGGTGTTTTCCTGGATGGGGAAGCTGGTGTGATTCAGGGCCGGCCTGGGATTGGGGAGGGTCCTGGCCACCGCGTAGGGGGAGATTTTCCCGCTGCCGTGTCCGTTGACGGCCCTCACCTGGACTGTGTAGCGGGTGTTGGGGAGGAGGTCCGTCAGGCTCTGGGTGGTTGTGCCGGCGCCGGTCACCTGGACCTCCTGGACATCCTGGGTGGTCCCTCCTTCGGGAGTGTACTCGACGACATATCCGGTGATCTGGTCCAGCGTGGTTCTTGGGCTCGCCCGCCCGGCCAGCATGGTGACTGGAGACCAGTTGACCCTGATGGACTGCTGTTCTTCTCCGGAGAGCCCCGGCCGGCCGGGCCTCGCGGGGGTCTCGTCGATATCTTCCAGATGGATGGTCAGGGTGATGGAGTGGGTGTCGTCGTCAACGTCCTTCACCCTGAGGGTGAAGGTGTAGGAGCTCTGCTCCTCGTAGTCGAACCACCACACATCATCCCGGGTGAGTATCTGGAGCGATTGCTGCCTGCTGCCGCTGTAACGGCAATCGAAGTGGACGGCGTCGGACTCGTGGCCGGACGCGGGCGTGCCCCCGCATCCGGTGGACTTTGTCTGGTCGCCTGGGTCCTCCAGGTACCAGTTGTATATACCGATCTCCTGTGCCGACCGCACCCGGAAGGGCAGTCCCGCGGGCTGGCGGCCCGGCTCGTGGACGCCGTCTTTGGTGTTCTCCCTGATGGTGATGGTGTGGACGTTTTTCACCACCTTGGGCAGGATCTTGCCGATGTGGCGGATCTCCCCGGTGGGGAACGAGAAGTACATCAACAGCCCGTCGTCCGTTGATATGCCGGAGGGCACCGCCTGGAGGCCCTGGCCCGGCAGGTCCTCGATCTCCTGGTAGTCGAATTCGCTCTCCGCCTCGGCTGGCGGGCAGGAGCTGACGTTGTAGGTGTCTATGTTCTGAAGCCCGTAGTTGAGGGCGTAGAGGAGGTTGCCCTGCCCGGTGACTCTCAGGTACAGCTTTGGCAAGGCTGATTGGGTCTTGTTGGTGACGCTGCTGTCGCCGCAGGTGTTCACGTCGGCCAGGTTGACTGGGTCCCGGCCGTATATGGCTTCCCGGTCGCTGAGGTCGATGGTCCAGAGGGCGCCCTCCAGGAGGTGGGCGTCGAGGATGGTCCTGAAGGGCCTGGTTGTCTCCGTGGAGAGGTCGAAGTCGGCGGTGGGCTGCCGGAGGAATGTGCTGCGGCTGTAGGCGGCGATATGGAGGTTTTCGTTGGTCGGTTGCTCGGCCCGGTTCACCCAGATGTGGTCCTTGTCCCCCCAGATGCCCTGGATCTCATTGAAGCTTCGGTAGTGGTCCTGGGAGAGGGGGATGTCCCGGGCGTGGTCACGTTCGTACCGGGTGCCGGCGGCCAGCAGGGTGTGGGCCTTGATGAGCCGGTGGGACGTGTCGAGGGCGTACAGGGTGTCGGGGTCGTTCCAGAGGTCAAGGTAGACGGCGGGGCAGGTCTCGTTGGCGCCCCGGGCGTGGGCGCTGTCGGGTTGGGTGATAGGGTACCCGGTCCACTCCTGGCTGCGCCGGGGGTCCCTGTACCTGAGGGTGTCGCCGTCCCACCACATGTCCAGCTGGTACTGGTCGTATATGGCCCAATCGGTCCGGATAAGCAGCTGTTCTTCGCCCGGATTTCCTTCCCTGAAGCAGGGGTCGAGTTGGGCGTTCAGCTCGAATTCCGGCCTGCGGACTCCGCCCTGGTCGCGGGCCATGAGGAACTGGGTCTCGGCTATTCTAGTCCAGGTGATGGCGCCATGCCCGGCGATCGTCAGGGTCTTGGTCTCGTCGTCCTCCATGAGGTCCTTTATATTGATCGTCACCTGGGCGGTGTCCCGGGACCCCGAGTCGTCGGTGACCTCGATCGTCATGGAGTCGGAGGAATCGGTCTCGTAATCCAGTTGGCCGTCTTTCCTGACGGTGATCCTTCCGTCGTCGCTGTTGATTTCGTATCTGTTGGAATCCCCTCCGCTCAGGGAGTAGACGACGGTCCCGTTGGTGTTGCTGGCCTCCGGCAGGTCGCCTATGACCGGAGCGCCAGCGATGGAGTTCTCGAAGGTGTGGAAGGTATAGTTGTCCCGGTCGAGGGCGATCTGTTCGTCCACGGGGTTGTCGGTGACCGCCCTGGCCCGCTGGTCGGCGCCGGCGGTGTCGTCGGTATAGGAGACGGTGGCCCGGAGGTACTTGCCCCGGTCCGCTTGCTGGGGGGTGTAGGAAGCTCCCGTCGCCTCGGTGATGCCGGTGAAGTCGCCGTCCCGGCTGTTCCCCCGTGCCCACTGCCAGGTGACTTCCGTCACGCCGCCGTCCTGGTCGGCGACCGAGGCCTCGATTTTCAGGCCCACCTGGGGATAGCTGTTGGAGATGGTGACGGTCCCCGGGTCGTTGGCGTCGGTCACCGTGATGATGATGGGGCGGAATGCGTCGGCTCTGTCGTCCGTCCCTCCGTCTGGGTCTCTTCCGTCGGAGAGGTTCACCGTCACCCGGTAGGTCTCCTGGGTCTCGTGGTCCAGCCGTACCCCGGGGGCCACGGTGATCTGCCCAGTGCCGTCGATGGAGAAGGAGGCGGCGTGACCGGAGTCGGGGTCGGTGTCCTGGAGCCCATAGGTCAGGAGGTCTCCGTTGGGGTCGGTGGCGGTGATGGAAGTCCCCACCGCGGCCTGTTCCTGATTGTTCTCCGCCACGCTCGCCGCTGTGGGAGCGTCGGCGTCGAATGCCGGGGGGGTGTTGGTGACGCTGACGGCTATTTCCCGGACGGCGCTCTTGCCGGCGCCGTGGCCATCGTCGTACTTTGCCGTGACCTGCAGGTACCTGCCGGTCTGGGTGGGGGTGAAGGTGGCGGAGGTTGCCCCGGCGATGTCCTCCCAGGTGCTGCCCTGCAGGGCGTCTCTCTGTTTCCACTGCCAGGTGGTGTTGGTTATGGAACGGTCCGGGTCGATCAGGGTGGCGGTGAGGGCGACGTTGACCGCGGGGGTGATGGGGAGCACCGTGATGGTTCCCGGTTCCTCGGCGTTGTTGACGTTTATGGTCACCGTGATGGTGGCGTCGGCGGCGCCGTCGGTCACCTGCACCTGGAGGGTGTACTGCTGCTTTGTCTCGAAGTCCAGGTCCACATTTGTTCTGAGCTGTCCGGAGTTCTGGTCTATGCTGAACTTGGAAGCGTCGGTCCCGGTCAGGCTGTAGGTGAGGACGTCTTCGTCCGGGTCGGTGGCTGTGACCGGTCCCCCTATGGGGGTGTTGGCCGGGGTGTTCTCGTCCACGTCCCGGTATTGGACGGGTGCGCCTGTGAACGCCGGGGCGCTGTTGGGGGCCTCTTCCACCGTGCTGCTGGTGGTGGCTGAAACCGTCTTGTCCGGCCCCTGCGCGTCGGTGTAGTCGGCTCTCACCCGCAGGTAGTGACCGATGTCCCCGCTGGTTGGGGTGTAGCTTGCCTCAGTCGCCCCGGGGATGTTGACGAACCCCGTGAGGCTGAAGGAGGACTTGGACCACTGCCAGGTGACTTCCGTCACGCCGCGGTCCTCGTCGGTGGGGGCGGGTACGGTGATGGTCACGGTGTCCCTGGGGGGGTCGGCGGTGTCGGGCAGAACCAGGCTGCCCGGCTCATCCAGGTTCTCCACGTCGATGGTCACCGTGATGGCGGCGTCGATGGCGCTGTCGCTAACTCCGGCGTCGTTGAGACCGTCGGTCACCCGCACGTCGACGGTGTACTGCGGCGTTTTCTCGAAGTTCAGGGCGCCGCTGGCGCTGATCTGTCCTGAGCCGCCGTCTATGCTGAAGTGGTTTTGGTCGCTGCCGGCGAGGCTGTAGGCGAGGGTATCCTCCTGGTCGGCGTCGGTGGCTGTGACCGGTTCCCCTATGGGGGTGTTGGTCGGAGCGTTCTCCGCCACGCTCCTGCTCGCGGAGGTTCCCTCTTCGAACGCCGGGTCCTGGGTGGCGCTGGGCGTGCCTGTGGCCGTCTCGGACCAGGGGCTGTTCCCAGCCCGGGTCCAGGCCTGGACCTGCAGATCGTAGCTGACCCCGTTGGTCAGTCCCTCGATGGTGTAGCTGAGGGGCGTCGCATGCCCCACGAACCAGACCAGGTATGCGAAGGTCCAACTCCCATCCGACCTGTCCGTTGCGTCCGACCTGATGTGGCGCAGGTTGTAGTAATATATCCGGTTGGTTTCCACTCCGCCGGTGTCCTCTGGGTGTTTCCACTCCATCTCCAGGGACTGCCTGCCGGGGGTGACCTCCTCTATGGCCGGCTTTCCGGCGGGGGTGATGACCTTGACCCTGTAGGTCTTGACGGTACTTCCGTCCTGTGCCGTCACCGTGACGGTGAAGTCGTGGGAGTTGACCCCCAACTGGAACTGGTGTCCCTCCTGGGCGTTGTCGGCGTCCGCCGGGAGGATGACCACTGTGGCCCTGGGGTGCTGGGGCGCCGCGGACACGGTGACGCGTTCCTGCCGCGCCTCGATGTAGTGCCGGTTTTCCGTTTCCGGATCCTGGATGCTCTCTCCATCGATGGTGATGCTCCGGAGGTTGGCGTTGTTCGAGATCGGGAGGTTGTAGGCGTAGAGCTTGGAGCTCGCCGTATCCGCCACCCACAGGGTCAGACCGTCGGACCACAGCCCTGCGGGGTCGGTGTTGCCCGCTGCCTGGAGGGTGCTGAAGTCCTTGCCGGTATCCGCCCCTCCGCCGGCGTTGCTGTAGGCGTGGAGCTTCCCACTGGCGCTGTCCGCGGCCCACATGGTCAGCCCGTCGGACCAGATGCCGGCGGGGCTGGAGTTCCCGGAGGAAAGCTCGATGTCCCGGTTGGAGTTCCTCGACTGGGCGCTCAGGCTGTAGGCGAAGAGCTTGGTCTCGCTGCGGTCCGCCACCCAGATGGTGGCGCCGTCGGACCATATCCCCCAGGGGTTGGCGTTGTTGCCGTGCAGCCCGAACTCCCGGGTTGGGGCGCTGTCCTGGAGGGGATAGCCGTAGAGTTTGGCCTGCGCGGAGTCCGCCACCCAGATGGTGGCGCCGTCGGACCACAGGCCCCGGGGGTTCCGGTTGTCGTCGTGCAGGCTGATGTCCTTCTGGGAGTCCCGCGCCATGGTCTGGAGGTTGTGGGCCATCAGCTTGTCGGCCTCGTTGTCCGCCACCCAGAGGGTGGTGTCGTCGGACCAGATGCCCCGTGGGCTGAGGTTTCCCTCGGCCGGCAGGGTGTTGAGGTCGGCCTGTGCCTTCCAGCCATATTCTGCCGTCACGCCCCGGCCGATGGTCACCTGGTAGTCCTGGGAGACCCCGCCGTCGGTGACGGTGATGGTCACGATGTTGAGCCCCGGGGATAGGTTGACCTGGTGTCCGGCGGCGTTGGTGTCGTCATCGGGTTGGCTGTAGGTGAGCGTGGCCCCGGAGTGGGCGGCGGCGGTGACGGTGGCCTGGGAGACGCTGTCGGCCATGCCCACCGCGTAGTTGAGCCGGTCCGGCCGGAAGCCGTTGATGTCTGTCGGCGACACGGTGAGAGACTCCAGGGTGGGGTCGATCACCCTTGAGGTCTTCCCCGAGGCGGTCTGGCCGGTTTCGATGTCATCGTAGGAGGCGGTGGCCCGGAGGTACTTTCCCCGGTCGGCGGCGGCCGGGGTGTAGCTGGGGTGGGTGGCGCCGCCGATGTCGCTCCAGGGACCGCTGTCGCTGTCCCCCCGGGCCCACTGCCATTCCTGGGAGGTCCGTTCGTCCTCGTCCTCCAGCGTCGCCGTCAGCTCCTGGTGGATGATGGCCTGGGCGGGGCTGATGGTGACGCTGCCCGGCTCCTGGACGTCTTCCACCGCGACGGTGACGGAGGCGGCGCCGGTTGCTCCGCGGCTGTCTCGGGTCTGGATGGGGAACTGGTAGTGGTTCTTCTGCTCGAAGTTCAGGGGACCGCTGGTTTCGAGCTGCCCTCCGCTGGTCACGGTGAAGGCGCTGGCGTCGGTGTCCGACAGGGAGTAGGTGATGCTGTTCCCGTCGGGGTCTCTGGCGGTGATGGCCAGGCCGATGCCCTGGACCGGTCCGGTGTTCTCCGCCACGGTGCGGGTGTAACTGCTTTCGGAGAATCTGGGGGGGCGGTTGGCAGGGCGGGGAGTTGTGGTTCTGACAGTTTTGGTGTCCGACCAGTTGCCGGGCCCGAGGCTGTTGACGGCCTGTACCTCCAGGTGGTACTGGGTGCTGTGGCTCAGCCCGTAGATTGTCTTGATCGTTCCGATGATGCCGCTTATGGTCTGCCACCCGACGATCCTGTCAGACTTCCTGTACCGGAGGTTGTAGCTGGTGATGGGACTTACGCCCGTGTATGAGGGGTCGGTCCAGTCGACGGTTATTCTTGATGTGTCTGCGACTGTTGTCGTACCCCAGGTGGGCGGTCCGGGGGTGGTGTTCCGGCGGATGTCGATGGTGTACGTTGTGGAGGCGTCCGTCCCGCCCGCTCTGTCCGTCACTTGGATTGGAATCAGTGTTGTGCTCCCGGTGGTGGTGAGGGTGGCTGTATGTTGGTCATTCTCCGGCACGCCGCGCTCATTCAAGGAACTGTAATGGACGCTGACCCTCGTCACGTTTGTGGTGATGTTGACGGTGTAGTAGGTCGTTGTCGGGGAGAAGCTGGGAGTCATGGTCCCGTTGCTGACGCTGAGGGAGAGGAGCGTGGGGTTGTGGTCCTGTCTCACGCCTCTGTCGGGTTGTGGTTGCCGGGTGGCGGGCTCCTCCCTCTTCCCGGAGGGTGTCTCCGCCGCCCTGATGGTGACAATCTCCGACCCCTCGCTCTTCCCGGTGTCGCTGAGCGCCCATATCTGGTAGGAGTAGGTCCGGCCCGCTTCCACCCGGGAGTCGGTGTGGGTCTGCCTCGGCGCCAGCCGCACGGTGACGCTGCGCTCGGAGTAGAGTCTCCCCGGGGTGAAGCTCTCGCGCTCAATCTCGTATTCGGTGATTCTGTCGTCGCCGGGGTCGTCCCAGGTGAGAAGGATGCCCTGCGCGGAGAGGGTGGCGGTCAGCCCGGTGGGAGCGGTCCTCGGCTCCGGCTCATCCTGGGCCAACGCGGGGATCATGCCGGCGGTGATGGCGCCGGCCAGGACCATCAGGATGGCCATCAGGGCGGGGATTGTCCTTGTCTTGCTGCGCATTGCTCTGAGGCCTCCTCGTCCGTTGGCGCTCTGGGAGCAGGGGGCGGGAGATGGCTCCACCCCTTCACCAACAATCTAGCACGAGGAGGTTGACTTCCTCTTTGACATCTGCGTCGCGGGGGCGGCGCCCCTGGTGGCTGGGATTTGGCGTGCCGGCACGCGGATCTCAGTCCGGCTGGGTGTCGCGGCGCGGAGCTGCAAACTTCCGGACCCAGGCGTTGAGCTCCGGAAGGAGGATCTGGGGCGTCGTCCTGTGGCCTGTTGACACAAAAAGGGGAACCCCTCGGCCGATGGACGGCACGCTTCTTTTCGCGGGTCGGCGGGCGGCGGCGTGCAACGAAGGGTCTCCGCCGCCGCCCGCCGCCGCCCGCCGCGGTTTGCGGCGTTTGAAGAAGGAGTGGCCAGGTGCTGATGGACTCCGGGGTAGCGCCTTGGTAAATGTTTCCGACAGTCCTCACAACTTGGTGTGGGGCGGGAACCTCGAGGAGGCGGTTATGCGGCGCACCGGCAGCTGCGTCAGACTGCTGGTGCGCCGTTATGGAACGTTCAACAGATTCTGTCCTGCGGAGCGCCGGTTGGTCTGGCGCAGTGTGGGTTTCTAGCCGGGCGACGCCCCGATTTCGGGCATAACAATGCTGACTACTAGCCTCCCGGCATTTGGTTGGTTGCCGAGGGTTCTAAACTGATACCAAGGTGAGATGTGCATATGGGGGGTCAAGCGGCGGTGTCGGTCCGTCCTTCAGGTACATTTGGAAGAGCTTCACCGGGGTGCCTAAGCCAATCTTCATCGCCCCACAAATGTAGATCCCACCTTGGCTTTAGTTTAGCTATTTTTGGGAATTGCTCACGGCATCGGGGGTTGACAACTAGGCAACTGCCCGCTTATATGTCTCTGCCTAAGGATCTTATAGGTGTTGCTAGACCCCTTACGACGCTCACTTTCAAGTTGAGGTTACGGATCAGATGCTAAAGGATGAATCAGTGTCTACCGAATCAGCGTCCGAACAGATTTTCAACCAGATCGAGCAAAGCCTGGAAGCGGGAGGAGTTCGCGACGTGTGGCAGAACCTTCGAAAAGAGCTGGCCGAAGGAGGTATGGGATACGTCAGAACGTACCTCGATGCGGAGTACCAACGAAGAAAGGGGATCATCCAGTCTGCGTTGGACGAATTGACCAATCAACTAGAGGAAATTAACTGATGTCCAACGAGACTTTCCGTATTGATAGCGTGTCCATCGAGGGGTTCAAGGCGTTCACAACTCCACAGAAGTTCGATTTTGAAGGCCGTAACGTTTTCCTCTTCGGGCCCAATGGGTGCGGCAAGACTAGCATCGTGGAGGCCATCCGGTGGTGCCTCTTTGGCTTGGCGTCCCGGCAGGGTGATATAGTCAAGAACCAGTTCTACAGCGGAAACTGTATCGTTCAGATGGCGTTGCATGCACCGGACGGTATCTGGACCATGCAACGGCGTCTCAGAGCCTCTGGAGGCGAGTCCGATCTGACCATTCGTGATCCCAGCGGCGTGGAGCGGAACCTCGAAGAGGTGTTCCCCCAGCTGAGTCGTATAGGTCCGAGAGAGGGTACGCACGTCATCTATGCGGCCCAGCAGCCCTCTAATAGAAGGCCAGAAGCCGACATCACGGACTTCAGCTACGTGGTCTACCGTTATCTGGGTCTCGAGGAAATTCCCAGACTGGCAGAGGCACTGTCAGGTCTGAGCGAAAACTGGACTGTCCAGGAGACAGAGATATGCCGCTATGTTGAGGAGTTGGGGGACCTGTTCAGCGAACGCATTTCCGACGTAGACAAGGAACTGAACCAGATAACGTCCAATCCCCCTTGGGGAGATACAACGACACCCATAAACGAGCAAACCAGGGAAAAGGTAGACCAGTTGATAAGCGAAGCGGCGGACCTCGGTGCTTCGTGCTCCAAAGATGAACTCGACGGCCTACCAACTCAAGAAAAAGTATACGAAGTGGAAACCGCCATCCGGGCATTCTTCAAAAAAGAGCAAACAGACCTCAGCCAAAGACTACAGGAACTATCCAAACGGTACAAGGATGCGGAGCTCACCCTGACGGATGCCGACGGGGCGAGTTGCCAGATTGAAGAGCTCTCGCCGACTGTTCAAGCACTCCGTGAGGAGTTGGAAGCGGCCTTGGATGGATCCACGCTGGATGAGCTGGAAAGTTACCTGCAACAGACCGAAGACGGATTCGAATCGGCTCAGTCCCGGATGGACGCAGTTCGGGCGTCGCTCAAATACTTGGATATGGTCGGCGATGGCTCCGGTCAGGAGTTGTGTCCGACCTGTGATACCGGATTCCAGCCAGGGGAACTGGTTGCGGTGTTGCAGGCCTTGAGTTCCAGCGGGGACAACGAAACTGAAGAACTATTGCAGCGACGTGACGCGTTGAGAGAACAGATATTGGGCTGCAAACAGTTGAGCGCGCAGACCGAGGCCCGCGAGGAGCAGATTGCCAGCAAACAGAGGGAATTGGCCACGGAGCTCGAACATGGAGAGACCGCATTTGGTTTATCCTCTCCCGTCACGCTCGCCTCACTGCGGGGTTACTTCGAAAGTGTTCGTAAGAGCCACGGGGACTTAATCCACTTGTCGGGATCTAGGACGGAGGCACTGAAGGGCTGGGATACGCGCATGGAGAACCTCAGACGGGAGGTGACGTTTCATCGGTTGCGTTCCCGGAAGAGCCGTTTGCAAGCCCTGCGCGACGTGCGTTATGAGGATCTCCACGATAGCTTAAGGGATCTGAGCGACCTGCGGAACATCGCCGATGAAACACGAAGCTTACTTAACACCAATCTGCGGGAACGGCTACAGAAGGATCTTCCGCCAGTGGCCAACGAGATGACGGAGGCCTACCTTCGGTTGACCGGCAATCCGACCTTCGACTCGATCAGTATCCGGCAGGGGGAGGGCCCAAACGGCTCACTAACCCTAGAGCTACGCGTCTCCTCTACTCATGGTAGCGGGAGCTGGAGCGTTGGGCAGGGGATCCTAAATGGTCAGGCGTTGAATGCAATCCAGTTGGTTCCATACTTTGTCTTTTCGCGCTATCAAGACAGTCCGTTGCTTGACCTGTTGCTACTGGACGACCCGACGCAGGCGTTCGATTCCGGGAAGATCAAATTGCTCTTGGAAGAGCTGTCGAAGGCAACCTCCCACGCCACTCTCTTCATTGCCACTCACGAGGAAGACAGGTTCCTGCCGCTATTGAAGGATTACTTTGGTGTGGATGATGTGAAGGCCTACAAGGCCGTAAGCATCGGAGAAGACGGTCCCCGGTTTGAAGATGTCGCAATCCCCGTATGACGCCGCCGGACTGCTAGCGGATCTGAGGCGTGAGGTGTACTTCAGCAAATATGGTCTCGTGGTGCAGGCGCTGTTCGCGCATGTCCTAAAGAAGCTTGGCGGCATTGTGCTGGAGATCAACAACCCTGGTCATCCGGACATCCGAATGAATCTGGGGGGGCTGCGGTACAACATCGAAGTGGAGACAGCCTCTAGGAAGACGTTGCCCCGCGAACTAGAACAGGGGGACCTCAACGTTCTGTTAGTGGACCGTGAGGACGACCGGGGCTACTACTGTGTATTGGACTCCGGCCCTCCGGTTTCGTGGCTGTGTGTTGACGTGGCGTCTTTAGGCCAGAGAGTTTATGGAGAATTGCGTATCTCTCTACTCAGAAGCTATTCGGATCGCGGACTGTCCTCGGACTGTACCCTCGAGTTTTCAGAACTGGTGGTCAGCCAAGGTAGACTACTCAGTAGACTCACCTACGAGCAATTGCGGCGCCAGGTTCTGGGCTTGAGACCGAGGTAACGGTTTCACCTCGACTTATCTTGGTGGCAATACGCAGATTATTTCTGCCGGTTCACCTCCTTGCTGACCTCTCTATTGGGCCATTCCGGAACGGTAGCAGTGTGGCGCTGCTTTCTGGGAACCTGCCCATCGGCCTCCAGTATTGCGTCAATCACGCCTGGAAAGGATTTTAGCAGGTAAGGAGTCATTGCCTGGGGTCGGCCTACCCGCTCGGCCCCGAGACGGTGAACTCTACGCTCTCCGACAGCATCCTGCCGTCCTCAGTGCAGACGGCCCCCTCCGCGGCGCAGTCCGTCGTGATGGGCAGCACAATGGTGACGGTGGAATCCGAGTCCAGAGTAACCTGGATCTCCCACCTGACATTGCCGGGGGGCTCCAGCCTCCGCGCCCCTGTGATCTCGCCTCCGGTCACCGTGAAGGCATGGTCACGGAGGGTCGCGTAACTGAAGCCCGATTTGGGCTCCTCGCTGAACCGGATCTCGAAGGTGAACGCGGTCTCGCCGTCATGTGAGTCCGGCGCATCGTGGATGCTGGCGGTCAGCGGGGTTGTGGTCTCGCCGCCGCTCTCGGGTTCGGCGCTGTCCGGGTCAGGCTGGTCCCCGGGACCAGTGAGGGTGAACCCCACGCTCTCCGAGAGCATCCTGCCGTCCCCGGCGCAGATGGCCCCCTGTACCGCGCAGTCCGTGGTGACGGGGAGGGTGATGATCGCATCGGCCCCGGAGTTGGGTTCGATCGTTATCTCCCAGCGGACGTTGCCTGGCGGCTCCAGCCGCCGTACTCCCGTTACCTCTCCTCCCGTTACCGTGAACGCGTGGTCCCGCAGGGTCGTGTAGCTGATGTCGAATTCCTCGCTGAACCGCATCTCGAAGGTGAACGCGGTCTGCCCGTCATGGGAGGCGGGCGCGCCGAGAAACTCGGCGGTCAGGGGCGGCGGGGCCGTCACCGCCTCAGTGGCCGCGCTCGTCAGGGCCTCCGGGTTGCCGACGTCGTCGGTGAAGGACACCCGGACCGTGATGGCCAGTCCTTCCTGGTCTGCCGTAAGGGTGTGGCTGGCCGCGGTGGCTCCCGCGATGTCGTTCCCTCCGGCCGCCCACCGGTAGGCGAAGGCCGCGTCGTCCATCCCGTCCGGGTCCGAGGTGTCCGAGGTGTCAACCGTCAGCGTCCGGCCCACCCTGGCCGTCCCATCGATGGTGGGCGCCCCGGTGGCCGGGCTGTTGGCTGCGGGTTCGTCCGATGCGCCGGAGGGATCCTGGACCGGCGGGGCGGTCAGGTAGGCGTTGCTCGTCAGCATCTCCTCGTTGCCGGCGTCGTCGGTGAAGGCGACTCGAACCCTGAGGCCCTTGCCTTCGTCGTCGGAGGTCACCGTGTAGGTCCGGGCGGTCTCGCCCGGAATGTCCGCGCCGGTTGGGTCCGCCGGGTCGCGGCGGACCCACTGGTAAGCGAAGACGGCGTTTTCCAGGCCGTCCTCGTCGGAGATCCCGGAGGTTGTAGCAGTAAGAGTCTCGCCGACGGCCAGCGTGCCGCTGATGCCGGGTGCCCCCTCCGCCGGGTTGTTGGGCTCGGACTCGGTATGCTGTGCCTGGGCCTGGCCGGGGTCGGGCTTCGTTCTGCCCGTGGCTACGTTGGACGGCTCGCTGTCGCCGACAGTGTTGGTCGCAATGACGCGCACGTGGTATTCAACGCCTCCGGCTAACCCCTCGATCTGGTAGTGGAGAGCCATAGCTCGGGTTTCTCCGGCGCCAGGACGGCCTCGGACACGTCGGCAGGGGTGTCCCAACTGCCGGAGATTTCCTTCCACTGGACCTTGTAGGCGGCGTTTTCAGGAGGGCCGTCGTTCCTGAGCTGGGGACTGACCCATGATACGGACAATTCACCGCGATTTCTGGGTTTGACGCTGACGTGGAGAGGCGGGTCCAGCGCTGTCGGTATTCGGTCCGCGAGAGGAGTCTCGGTAATGCGCAATTGATACTCATCTCCAGACTGCCAGGCGTCGAATATGTCAGTGAACTCGATGCCGTACCACCGGAATAGATTGTCGCAGCAGAACTTGGCTTCACTGAAGGGCAATTCCACGTCGCCGAAATGGAGCGTCCAGTCGAGGTAGTCGTCCGGAATCTCCACCCTCGCAAGGCCCCTGCCGTTGACATCATCCAGCGCGAGCCGGAAGGACGACCGTTCTGGGATCCTGAAGGGAAGGCCAGTGTTGAGGTCCGTTCCAAGCGCTCTGTCCAGCCACCTGGCCACGACCCGGTAGCGAGTGTCGTTGTACTCAAACTCATCGGGCGTGGTGAGTGAGGCATAGAGATCATCGCTGGGCCGCCCGTCTCTCCTTTCGAACAAAAGCGTGCCGCACCAGATCCCGCCGCCCTCGCAGTCCTGGATGGCGACGGTGGCCTCGTCGTTGTCGCCCAAGTCCAACCGGTCGGGCCGGGTCCCGAAGCCCAGCTTCACGCTCTCCCCATCCTCCTGGTCGGTGTCCTCCAGGGCCGCGAACACGAAGGTCTGCCGCGTTTCGCCGCTGGCGAAGGTCACACCGGCGGGAACTCCGGAATAGTCGGAGTCGGTTGCGCCCCCCTCGTTGGTCCTGGTCAGCGGGATGGTCACCGTCCGCTCCGGGTCGGCGCTCAGGACGACCGCCAGGGTGACTTCGCCGCCCTCGAACACGCCGTACTCCGGATGCTCGAACTGCACCGTCACCACCGGGTCGTCGTCGTCCCCGATGTGGAGCGTGGTTTCGCCGTGGCTGCCCCTCGATACCCTGGGCGGCAGGTTCCCGAAGGTCAGCCTCACGCTCTCGCCGTCGTCGTCGCCGTCGTCCTGGGTGGCGCTGAAGTCGAAGGTCTTCTCCGTCTCGCCCGGGCCGAAGACCAACGACTCCGGGACGCCGGAGTAGTCGGCGCCGGTGACCCCGCCCTGCGGCGCGACCACCATAGAGACGGTCACCTCCCGCTCCGGGTCCGCGCTCAGGGTCACCCTCACGTTCTGAGTGCCGCCCTCCGGGACGGTGTAGGAGTTCTGCTCGAAGCTAATCTCCACCGGCGGGTCGTCGTCGTCGACTATGTGGAACGTGGTTTCACCGAAGCTGCCTATCGACACCCGTTCAGGCAACGGCGACCCGAAAGCCAGCCTCACGCTCTCGTCGTCGTCGTCCACGCCGTCCTGGGTCGTGACGAAGGTGATCGTTCTCACCGTCTGTCCTGGGATGAAGGTCAGGCTCGACGGCAGGGCATTATGGTCGTAGTCGGCGACGGTGACCCCGCCCTGCGGCGTGACCGTTATGGGGATGGCCACCGTCCGCTCCGGGTCGGCGCTCAGGGTAACGTTCACCGTCTGAGCGTCGCCCTCCGGGACGCTGTACGAGCCCTGCTCGAAGCTCACGTCCACCGGCGGGTCGTCGTCGTCCCGGATGCTGATGGTGAGTTCCCCGTGGTCGCCGCCCTTCTTGATATGGGGCTCATGGCCCAATTTCAAGATAACGCTCTCGTCATCGTCGTCGATGGCATCATCGACGATGTTCATCGACGATGTTCATCGTGAAGGTCTGGCCGGTTACGCCGGGCAGGAAAGTCAGGCTCCCCGGCACCCCGGAGTAATCGTCGGCCGTCGCGCCTTCCTTGCCCGTGACCTCCAGGGGGATTGTCACCGTGTTCTCCGTGAAGTAGTCGCCCAGCGTGACCGTCACTTCAACGCTGCCGCCCTCGTCCACCGCTTCGCCGGCGGAACCGAACGTGGCGGTCGTATTTTCGATCAGCTTTAGTGAAATAATGTCGTCCTCCGACCAGGTCAGCCCGGGCTCGGTCCACCAGTAGGCGATACCTCCAAGACCTGAAGGGGATTCCGAGAGATGTAAAGGGAAGAGCGAGTCATCGAACAGCACGGAAAGACGGTCCGCCGCGCGTTCCGAGATCGGCGGAAAAATGTTGACCAGCAGGTAGGGCTCTGACAAGCGGGCGACGAAGCCCATGGCGCCGAATAGGACTGTCGGCGCAAGCGGTTCATCGAAGTGCACGGTTGCAACCAGGTACTCCTCGCCTCCGTAGCTGAAGGTGAACCCGCTCTGAAAGGATGGGCCGAAAGTTTGGAACGGGAGATACTGCACCAACCGGTTCAAACCGAACCCCCATATTTCCCCTCGATCTTCGTCATATTCAGTCCGGAACTGAACGCAGCCTATCTCCTCGCAGGTTCGCTCCTGGGAGCCATTCACGTGTTGGCCCGTGCCCAGTTGTATCGTCGGCAGGGTCAGGTCGGCCGGCACTGCGCTCTTGTACTCGAGCGTGGCGTCGAAGTCCGCGTTCCGGCCCAGGGGGTTCTCTCCCAGGCGGATGCCGTCGGTGTCGGTGTCTCCGCTCTGTACCGTGTATGCGTACACTGCTTGGTGGAAGGAAATACCGGATGTAAATTCCGCTACCAGCCCGGCGGTCCGGCTCTGCTCGGCGCCGGCGGTTCCCAGCCAGAGTTCCGCCTCTTGGGGAAACCGGCCTTCGATGTCTCTGCTAAAGACTATGCTCGCTTCAATCCGCTCCCCGGCCTTGTAGGCCACGCCGTCCGCCGGGTTGGAAATGATCTCCGCGTGATAGATGAACGGGATCACGCCGTCATGTCCGTGCAGGCTGAAACGGGGCGCGGTCCCCCCCGAGGGTGGATTGGCGATCATCATTCCGCTCACTCCGCCGGTGTCCTCGCCGCCGGCGGTGGTCGCGCCGATCTCCACGGAGCCGCTGCCAGTCCCGTTGATGGTGATGGTGTAGTCAACGACCTCCCCGGGTGATGTGATCAAGTCGGCCAGGCGCTGGTACGGATCGTCCAGCGTGAATACCTGTTTTCCGGTTGCGCTCACCGGCCCGGAGAACCTGTAGTTCGCCCGGATGTTAGTAGGGTTAGCAGTTGGATCGTTTGAAAAGTCTCGGGTCACCTGAACTGCCACGTCCAGCGTGCCCGAAGCTGTCTTCACATCCAGCACGATCTGCCGGAGCGTGAGGTCGGGGATGGCTTTGGTAAAGAAGCTGTAGGGTCTTGTCGGTATGGTGAACGAGACCGTGGCGCTCTCAGTCTCGCTGACGGTGATCGTGTTCGACGCGTCCGTCTGCTCGATGTTGCTCAACAGCGGGATATAGGTATCCACCCTGTGGTTCGCGAAGGTCGAGGCGGAATGGTCCAATGAGGCGTCGGCGGAGTCGTCGGTGCTCTGGATGGCGCCGCCGTTCAGGGTGAGGCTGTTCGCCAGCGCCGTGATGCCGTCCGTGTCCCGGTCGCCAAGACGCACGGTGTAGCCGAACAGAATCTGCCCGGTGGCGGCGCCCGCCGATGAGTAGGCGGCATTGCGGGGCTGCCCGCCGATGTCCAGGGTCACGTATGGCGAGCCGGTAACGGCGACCGCCTCACTGAAGGTCAGGCTGACGGTGATGGTGTCGCCGAGCGCGTAGGTGTTGTCCGTTCCCGGACTGGAGGTAATGGCCACCGTCGAGACGGTAGGGGTAGTGGCCTGGGCGACGGCATAATCAAGGGACGACAGGGAGACCAGTAGTCCCACCATTATCAACAGGAGGAAAGTCAGCCGCCGGGGCCGCAGGCGGCTCCAGGGCAGGTACCGGCGCGGAAGGGGTATTCGGCGTTGCAAGTTTAATAACATGGCGATTTATATTGGGGTTCTTCTACGATGCCCAGCCGGTGGGTTCGGTCCGAACCCTCGAGATTGTGGGAAACCAACAAGAGTCCTTTGGTCGCCTGCATCCCCTGGGACCGGGTCCTGACGGGGCCTTGACTTCGGCGAAACCTCTTCTCGGGTTTCCAGGCGGTCGTTGCCGAGACGGCAATGCTTGACGTGAGAAATAGTATCGGACTCGTCTCGCAGGCCGGTGACGAGGGCTGAATCTGGTTGAACCGCGTTGATCCAAAGGGGAGACCGGGGAGCCGTTGAGTGTAGGTGGAGGAATGCCGACAACGGGAACCGCGCCGTCCGAGGGCAGTGGACGAGGTGGTTTTGGAGTTGGGCAGGGCGGCTAGCCGCACGGGGACCAGGCCCCGCGGCGGACAGACGAGGGTATGGGGTCCAAGGGGTTGCTTAGCCCGAATCCACCGAAAAGGTGAGTGTCGCGGCGGGTTGAATGGGTAAGAAAGTGCTCCTGTGCATCTGGGATAATGGTTTTCGAGACAGAAAACCAACCAGAAACAAGGAGCACCCAATAGATGCTACCACGCAACCACCCCGACGGCATCCACATCGCCTTCGACGACCACCGCCTGGTCAACAATGCCGGGCTGATCCTTCCCGCCACGTTGGCCTTGCACCTGGGCCTGCCCCAACTGGTTGACCGGCACTTGGACCTGGGCTGGGCCCCAGGCCGAGCCAACACCGGCGACAAGATCATGACGCTGGTGGCTTCCGCGCCGGCGGGCGGCGACTGCATCGACGATGCCGATGTGTTGCGCACCGGCAGGACAGCCTGCACCCTGGGCAGTGTAGTCAAGGCGCCCTCCACCTTGGGCACCTTCCTGCGCAGTTTCCGGTGGGGCCACGTCCGCCAACTGGACCGGGTGAGCCGCCAGTTGCTGGCCCGGGCCTGGGAGGCTGGGGCCGGACCCGGCGACGGGCCCCTGACCATCGACCTGGACTCCACCATCTGCGAGACCTACGGACTGGCCAAGGAAGGAGCTCGCCACCACGGCTACACCGGTGCGCGGGGCTATCACCCGCTGCTGGCCGTCGCCGCCGGAACCGGCGACGTGCTGATGGCCCGCCTGCGCGAGGGCCGGGCCTACACCGCCCGCGGCGCCGCCCACTTCCTGCGTGAAACGGTGGGGCGGGTGCGCTACGGCGGAGCCAGGGGCCAACTCACGGTGCGGGCCGACAGCGGCTTCTATACCCACGCCGTGGTCGCCGTCTGCCGCCGGATGGATGTCCGCTTCTCCATCACCATCCGCCAGCGCACCCGCCTGCGGAATCTCATCGAGGCGATACCCGAAGAGGACTGGACGCCGATTCCCTACTGGATGGACGGCGCCGATGTGGCCGAGACCACCTACACCCCCTTCCAGAGTGAGCCCGACGCCGCGCCGGTGCGGCTCATCGTCCGGCGGGTGAAGCCGGCGCCCGGTTCCCAACTGGCTCTCTTCGCCACCTACAGCTATCACGGCTTCATCACCGACCGGGACGGAGAGACCCTGGAACTGGAGGCTGACCACCGCCGCCACGCCGAGATCGAGAATGCGATACGCGACCTCAAGTACGGCGTGGGGCTGAACCATCTCCCCTCGGGCCGCTTCGCTGCCAACGGCGCCTGGCTGGCGGTACAGGTGATGGCCCACAACCTGGCCCGCTGGACAGCCCGCATCGGCCTGGGTCAGCAGATCGTGACCACCAAGACCCTCAGACGACGGGTCTTTGCCTTGGCCGGACGGATCACCCGCTCGGCACGCCGGATCACCCTGCATCTTCCCCAGCGCTGGCCATGGGAAACCCAGTTCAGTCGCGCCCTGGCCCGACTGCGAGCCATTCCACTCCCAGCCTGATTGCTCCTGTCCGCTACTGACCCGCCATCCGGCCAACCGAACGCCCCGCCAACTCGCGCCAGTCCGGTCCGCGAGCGCCTCTTGCCGTGTCCTATCCCGCCATCCCCCTCACCACAGCCACTGTAAGCCGCCATCGGCGCCCCCCAAAGCGCCTGCAGACCGCCGCCAGCCTCCCGTCTACCCAAATTCGAGCCCGGATCATCGCGCCTGTAACTTCCTCACCCCCCTTCCGCTGTCCTCACGCCGTCCATCGGTGTCCACCGGTGGATTCGGGCTTAGGAGGCGGAAAAGTCGGGGGTGCTGACAGGGGTAGGTAACGGCTGCTACGAGGGCGCATGATGGGTGACCTCCAGGTTGGGCTTGGGTTCCGGCCAGGATTCGGGCAGCAGCCAGACGCGGCTCCAGAGGCGTCCTTTGAGCAGCAACCGCCGCCGGGTACGCGCCGAGGGACTGCGCTTGCCGGCCATCAGCAGGGACAGGTAGCCCGGCGAAAGCCCGCACCGGCGCGCCAGTTCGTTCTGGGAGATGCCCAACTGGTCCAGCAACGCCCACACCGCGTCCCGGTTGAGCTTCACCCTGGGGCGCGCGGGACGCTGGCGCCTCATCTCCCCTGCTTCCTCCCCAGGCGGGCGCCGCCGGATGTGTTAGTTGAGCGCCAGGAGCGCCTCCGTCGAGAACGCGGGCAGGGAGAGCCCCGTTGGCTCGGGGCGGCGGAAGCCGCCTCTGCATGTCCGCATGTCCGGCCCTTTTTGTTGCCCGCTTACCCCTCTTAAAGACTCGGAACCGGCGTCGCGACCCGCGAGAGGCGTCTGACGCCCCCGGCGGGTGCGTTGTCGCCCTGTTCTATTGGGTCGGGCCTGAGACGGTGAAGTCGTTGCGGTTAGAGAGCTTCCTGCCGTCCGCGGTGCAGACGGCCCCTTCGGCGTTGCAGTCCGTGGTGACGGGCAGGACCACGGTCACGCCGGCATCGGCGTTGGGCGTTATGGTGATTTCCCACCCGATGTTGCTCCCCGGGGTCAGCCGCCGGGCTTTGGCGACCGTGCCGCCCGTGACTGTGAAGGCTTGGTCCCGCAGGGTCAGGTAGCTGAGGCCGAACTCCTCGCTGAAGTGCAGCTCGAAGGTGAATGTCGTCTGTCCATCGTGGCTCGATGGTTTGCTCTGGAAGATGGCCGTCAGCGGCGGCCGGGGGGCCACCACTGAGTCCGTCGCCGCGCTGGTCAGTTCCTCGCTGTTGCCAGCGTCGTCAGTGAAAGAGAGCCTTACCTTGATGGTCTTGCCCTCGTCGGAGTCAACCAGTGTGTACGTCGAACTGGTCGCTCCACTTATTTCTGCGTCCCTGCTCGTCAGCCACTGGTAGGCGTATGACACATTGGTCAACCCGTCTGTGTCGGATATGCCGGTGGTGGATGCAGTAAGCGTTTCGCCCACCTGCGCTGTCCCAGTGATGGTGGGAGCACCGGTGGCAGGACTGTTGGACGCAGGCGCCGCCTCCACTGAGTCCGTCGCCGCGCTGGTCAGTTCCTCGCTGTTGCCAGCGTCGTCAGTGAAAGAGAGCCTTACCTTGATGGTCTTGCCCTCGTCGGAGTCAACCAGTGTGTACGTCGAACTGGTCGCTCCACTTATTTCTGCGTCCCTGCTCGTCAGCCACTGGTAGGCGTATGACACATTGGTCAACCCGTCTGTGTCGGATATGCCGGTGGTGGATGCAGTAAGCGTTTCGCCCACCTGCGCTGTCCCAGTGATGGTGGGAGCACCGGTGGCAGGACTGTTGGACGCGGCGGCCGCAGGACCGCTGACGGTCAGCGCCATCTCCTCAGACAGCATCCTGCCGTCGCCGGTGCAGATGGCTCCGTCCGCGTTGCAGTCCGTGGTCACCGGCAGGACCACGGACACGTTGGCGTCCGAATCGGGCGTTACGGTGATTTCCCAGCCGATGTTGCTCCCTTTGGTCAGCCGGCGGGCCTTGGTCACCTCGCCTCCGGTCACTACGAACGCATGGTCCCGCAGGGTCTTGTAGCTGAAGTCGTCCTTGGGCGACTCGCTGAACCGGAGTTCGAAGGTGAACACGCTCTGCCCGTCGTGGGAAGCCGGCTCATCGTGGACGGTGGCGGTCAGCGGAGCTGCCGCCACTGTGCCGGTAGCTGCACTGGTCAGTTCCTCGCTGTTGCCAGCGTCGTCAGTGAAAGAGAGCCTTACCTTGATGGTCTTGCCCTCGTCGGAGTCAACCAATGTGTACGTCGAACTGGTGGCTCCATCTATTTCTGCGTCCCTGCTCGTCAGCCACTGGTAGGCGTATGACACATTGGTCAACCCGTCTGTGTCGGATATGCCGGTGGTGGATGCAGTAAGCGTTTCGCCCACCTGTGCCGTCCCGGTGATGGTGGGAGCGCCGGTGGCAGGACTGTTGGAAGCAGGCGCCGCCGCCACCGAGTCCGTCTCCGCACTGGTCAGAGTCTCCGCGTTTTCAGCGTCGTCAGTAAAGCTAACCTTGACCTTGATGGTTTTGCCTACATCGTCAGAGACCAACGTGTAGGTACTTAAGGTGGCATCCTGAATATCGGAATCGGAAGTCCCGTCGTTGGCAATCCACTGGTAGGTGTATGAAACGTTGGTCAGGCCATCGTCATCGGCAATGCCCGAAGTCGAGGCCGTGAGCGTCTGCCCAACCTGCATCGTGCCGCTGATGGTGGGCGCCCCGGTCGCCGGGTTGTTGGACCCGTCCGCCACCGCTGCCGTGGGAGCACTGGTCAGGGATTCATCATTGTCCGCGTCGTCGGTGAAGGTGACCTTCACCTTGATGGTCTTGCCCAGGTCCGTGGACACAAGAGTGTATGTCGGGCCTGTCGCTCCTGAGATTGCCGTGTCCCGGCTCGAAAGCCACTGGTAGCTGAAGGAAACGTTGTCCAGACCATCCGTGTCGGCTATACCCGACGTGTCCGCAGTCAGTGTCTCCCCTACCTCTGCAGTGCCGCTGATGGTGGGCGCTCCCGTGGCCGGACTGTTGGATAGTGCACCGGCGGTGGGGTCTCCAATGGTCAGCTGGTAGATCCGCCCGAATTGTATTGGCGGATGCACGTGCATGGCGACGTAGGCGGCGCCATGCTTCAGATCGACCTGAAAGCCGGGGGCCTCCGGGTCAGCGTCTTCCAGTTCTTCCAGGGAGTTGCCCGATTCGTCACCGTATTTGAAGACGCAACGGTAGCCGTTGCATTGGCCCATTCCCCCCATTGGGCCGGTCTTCCCATCGATGAAGACTATCGAGGCCCCTTCCTCGATGGTCGTTTTGATAGTGGCCCGTTGGACGCCTTCCGCTGCCTGGGGGGCCTGGTAATCGAAGCGGTTTCTGTGGAAGCCGGGGGTCAGGCCGCCGGCGCTGACGCTCAGTTGGGTCAGGGCCGGACGGGATGAGTAGGTCCCGGGCACGGGGGTCCCTTCTATGAAGGTCTCCGGGATGACGACCGCGGATACGAGGTTCATTGAGGCCTGGTCGCCGCAGTATATCTTTACGGCGTAGCCCAGGCCGCTTTCCAGGTCGTCGTGGGCTGCTGAGTGGGTTATCTTCCTTTCTTCAGCCGATGCCGCCCCGATGTGAATGTTCTGCTCCCAACCCAGCAGATACCCGTTGTAGTCCTTCTCGCAGCCCTCAGCGTCTTCCCAGGTAACCTTCAGGTCCATGACGACATCTTCCGGGTCGGTGTGGTCGTTCTCTACGACCACCGTTACGTAGCTTATATCCGGGGCCGGTTCCGATGCTGCGGCGCTCGGTAGGAGAGCGCCTGCCGTTATGAGGAGAGCCGCGGTCAGTGTTGCGAGCAACCCGAAGCGGGGGGCATGTGGAATCATGCAACTCGGTATCATATCTCTACTCTCTCTGGATAGTGTGCCGCAGGCCAGATGATCTATGCCGTCTGGCCTGCGGGTGCAACTATGGAGCGGGGAACGGAGTCGAGGTTATCTCTACGAAACGCCAGCTGCCCTTCTGTTTTTCCGAACATATCTGAGGCGTGGCGTAGCTGCAAACATAGTAGCGGTGCTGGTACAGCCCAGGGGTGGTGTTCTGTTCGTCGTACCAGACAAGCGATTGGTAGCTCCGGGTGGCTGCCTCCTCGAACCTCCCCCAGACGACCTCCCAAGGCTCGGGTGAGTAGCCGGCTGTCCCGCCGATGACGTCGCAACTTATAGCCGGGTCGTCACAGTTGGGGGAGACCTGGTGGGCGTACAGCGTGCGCTTCTGCATATACCAGTCTGCCGGGTTCACCGTCCTGCAGATGTGGTATACCAGCTCGTTGTTGGAGCTGTTGGCGTCGGGGTCCAGCCATGCAAAACTCGCGGCCACCCCGTACCCGTTGTCCGTCGGCGGGCCCCACGGCTCCTTCAGTTCGATAATGCTCACCGGCTTCGTCCTGCCGCCCCCACCCGCCTGTTGTGTAAGAGTGCAGGTCGGCGCGGGCAGGTCCGGGATGACCAACCAGCCGGAGCGCGAGCTGTGGTCGTGGGCCCATCCTGCCGTCCGGATGGCGTACATGTAGTAGCTGTTCGCGGTGTCCGCGGAGATGTCCCGGTAGCGGAGGTTGAGGGTGCTTGCGATCACCTTGAACTCGGACGCCTGGTCCCTGGCATCGCGGCGCATTACCTCGTAGAGGGCGAAGTCGGCGCGGTCTCCGCTTGGAGCGTACCAGGTAACGTCGACCTGTCCGGAGTTCTCCCCGGAGAAGCTGATCAGGGACCTTGGCCTTCTGGGCGTTGGCCGGCCGGCTTTTAGAACCACTGATCCTACGGCGCTTATGCGGTCGTGCTGGTTCGTGTCCGGGTTATAGACGACGTAATCGACGACGTACTTGTGATACCCGCCGGTCACGTTGTAATCGGGGATCATTTCGTCGGGTATTGCTGACTCTATCTCCTCGAAGGTTTCTGACGAGGGGGAGCTGTAGCGGCGGACGCGGTGCATCGCGTCCAGGTTGGTGGCGTGTGGGACCACAGTGAGTTCCACGCCCTGGCTGACGCCGATGCCATAGACCTTGTCGCGGGACCACATTGTGAAGCGGCGTTGTTGTGTGATTTTGCCGCTGGTGGTGGTTGCGGTTATGAGGTAGTCGAAGCTGAAACCCGGAGCGCCGTCGGCGTCCGGCATATCAGTGTCTCTGGTCATGCGTTTCATCAGACGCCAGGAGTGTTCGGCGCCGTCTGGCTCGACGATTCTCCGTTCTACCCGGAAACCGATGAGACCGGGCGGTGTACCCCATGTGATGGTGGCCCCGGCGTCGGGGAAAATGTAGTCGGTTGCGTCGTAGGCTGTCCTGGTTTCTGTGCCATGGCGTTGTTGGGCGGTACGAGGTTTGATTTCGTTCCACTCAACGTCGGTGAGCGGTCTGGCTTGGATGTTGAGGTCGAAGGGTTCTATTGTGGGAGGCTCAGGGAGGGTCCCTCCCTGAGCGTGGACCCAGCCGGAAGACCACAGCAAGGCGGTCACGAACGCCAGCGCTCCCACCATCGCTATGATGGAGGCTATCGCCAGATGCCGTTTTCTCAGGTTCATGTGAATATTTTCTCCTCCTGATGTGAAATGGTGATGTTGGGCCTTGCGCCTGTTGGTCCTATGCAGAGGCTTGCCGTCTCCCCTTCCGGGGCCGAATACCGTCCACCTTGTGGCCATCCTGATCAGCCAGAGCGTTGTGGGACAGGTTGGCATCGTTGTCCGCGGCGTCTATTATGCTGCCGCTGTTCAGGGTCAGCTTGTTTGCACGTATTGCGATGCCGTTGGAGTCAGAGTCTCCTTCTGCCACCGTGTAGCTGAAGACTACCGCGCTGCCGTCAGTGCTCTCGTACTCAGCGGTCCTATTTCTGGAGCCGATGGCCAGTTCCAGTTGTGGTGAGCCAGTAACAGTTACGTTCTCGCTGAACATCACCGTCACCTGGACATCGTCGCCGATGCGGTAGACGCCCGAGGCCCAGTTGGACGATGCCACAATGCTGCCGCCAGAGCGACCGGTAGAGTAAGCGCCCAGGTCGGAGTCGTTTTCGTCCGGGTCACTGGTAATGGCAATGGACGAAATGGTCGGAGCGGTCTGAGCGAACGTCGGGGACGGGCCGCCAAACCCGAACAGGGCGACTATCACCGCAAGGGCCCCAGCTACCAGCGCTGCAAATGCGGTTACCTTAATTGGCTTAGCCGACATCGTTATTTTGGCCTCCTGATCTGCCACGAATCGTGTCGTCCGGCCTCGTAACGTAGGGCCGCCGCTGTTCGCGCTGTCTCCGGTCCGGGTCGCCGCCAATCGAAAGTCACGCCAGAATGCCTCTTCAAGGGTTCGGGAGGCGGTGAGTTGCATGGACGCGATGCCACGACCCCACAAGGCCCAGCGAAGAATTGTAACGATTTGCAAGTCACTTATGGGTAACTATTCCGTCGAGTTGTATTATGTTATGGTGACGTTCAGGCCAATTCGCTACAATCAGTCTTGACGGGGCTGCTCCGGCCCGACTTTCGGCGCTTCGTTCAGCCGGCGCCGGCCGTACCGGGCTGAGGGTCGAACGCTGTCCTGAACGGGGTGATGAATTGGAGAATGCCCACGAGCGAGATCAGGGAATTGAGCCGCCCGGAGACCGCCTCTCCCGGCTGAGCGGAGGCCAGCCTGCGCATCAACGAGAGCATCGACCTCGACGCGGTGCCGCAGGGCGTCCTGGACAGCGCCCGGTCTCTGACGGACGCTCGCTACGCTTTCGTCACCACCTTCGATGAATCGGGAGGCATACAGGAGTTCCTGGTCTCCGGCCTGACTGCCCGTGCCTGTGAGCTCGTTTCTCGCCGTTCCCATACGATATCAGGGAGGGAACGCGGGCAACATCCACGTCGCCAAGAGCGGGCCCGGCCTGGAGTTCAGCCGGGAGGACGAGGAGACGCTGGTCATGTTCGCCTCCCAGGCGGCGCTGGTGATCGCCAACGCCCGGAGGCGCCGGGCCGAACAGAGGGCGAGGGCCGGTTTGGTTGCCCCGGTGGGTCCCGCCCGTCCCCGTCTACCCGCCCGGCCCGCTGACGGTGAATTCCAGCCGGTTGGACAGCTTCCTGCCGCCTTGGGTGCAGATGGCCCCCTGGGCGCCGCAGTCGGTGGTTACCGGCAGGACCACGGTGACGCCGGCATCGGAACTGGGCCCCACGTGGACCTCCCACCCGATATTGCTGGGCGGGTCCAGGCGGCGCGCACCGGTCACCGAGCCTCCATGCACCGTGAAGGCGTGGTCCCGCAGGGTCTTGTAACTGATCGAAAACTCCTCGCTGAAGCGCAACTCGAAGGTGAAGGAGTTCTGCCCATCGTGGGTCGCCGGACCGCCTTGAATGCTGGCGGTCAGCGGCTGTGGGACCTCTTCTCCTTCCGGCGGCGATTGAGCGGGCTCGGGGGTCTCATTGGCCGCCGCCTGCCCGCTAAAGGACGCGGCGGCGTTGCCGGCGGCGTCTCTGATGCGGGCTGCTCCATCGTCCGCAGGCGCGGTGTAGCTGACGGTCACCGCCTGCCCGGACTCCACCGCCGAGATCAGGGTGAGGATTACGGCGGCGCCGGATACCGCCGCCGCGCTCACCGCCCGGCCGGCGCCGCCCACGGACACCGAGAAGGCGTTGGCCGCCGGAACCGAGTTCCCGTCCAGGGTCTCGTCGTAGGTGAGGGTCAGAGTGGCCCCGTTCACCGTGGCCGTGGAAAGCTCAGGCGGGGTGGTCTCCCTGGGGGTTCCGGTGGCCTCCTCCGATGGGGCCCCGTAGCCCACGGCGTTGACGGCGATGACCCGGACGGCGTAGTCGGTGCCGCCGGTGAGCCCGGTGATGGTGAGGGTGGTCCCGGTTGTCGTGGTCTCGGAGACGTCCTCCGGGGTGTCCCAGCCGTCGCCGGCTTCCTTCCACTGGACTTTGTAGCCGGTGGCGGCCGAGCCGCCGTCGGAGGCCGGGGCCTCCCAGTGCAGGTCCAGCGCCCCGGTGTCATGGGGGGACGCCCTCAGGCGCTGCGGCGCGCTGGGGACTGTCGCCGCCACCGCCGAGGTGGCCGCGTCGTCGGTGAAGCTGACTCTCACCCCGATGGTCTTTCCCACATCGGCCGGGGTCACCAGGTAAGCAGCCCTGGTGGCGTCCGCAATCTCCCGGTTGCCGGCCAGCCACCGGTAGGTGAAGACGGCATCGTCCATCCCGTCCCCGTCGGAGATCCCCGAGGTATTGGCCCTCAGGGTCTCCCCAACCCGTGCCGTACCTTCGATTACCGCTGCGCCCCTGGGCGGGGTGTTGGCATCCGGCTGCCCGGGCGTGCTGTTGGTCGCCGCCCGGCTGCTGAAGGAACCCGCCACGTAGCCACGGATGTCACGGATGAAGTCCGGCCCGCCGGGCCTGGCGTAGCCCACCATCACCGTCTCCCCCGCCGACACTGATGAGGCCAGGGTCAGGTTCACCGTTTTTCCAACCACCGACACGCCCGTAACGGCCCGGGCGCTGCCCGCGACGGTCACCGGGAAGGCGCCGGTGGGTATGGACACCCCCTCGTCCAGGGACTCGTTGTAGGTCAGGACCAGCGCCGCGCCGTTCACGGTGGCCGATTCCAGCCGCAGGGCCGGAGGCGGGGGAACGAGCGCCGCGTTACTGGTCAGCGACTCCGCGTTGCCCCAGTCGTCGGTGAACGAGACCCGCACCTTGAGGCCCTTGCCCTGGTCCTCGGGCTCCACTGTGTAGTTCCGGCCCGTCGCGCCCTCGATGTCCACGTCGGTTGCGGTCGCCAGGTCATGGCGGATCCACTGGTAGGCGAAGACCTCGTCCGCAAGGCCGTCCTCGTCGGCGATGCCGGAAGTGCCGGCGGTCAGTGTCCGGCCCACCTGCAAGATGCCGTCTATGACGGGCCACCCCGTCGCCGGGGCGTTCGCGGCCAGCTGCTGCGAGGCCGGCGCCAAGACGGCGAGCTCCAGCCTGCTGGACAGCATCCTGCCGTCCGAGGTACAGATGGCCCCCTCCGCCTCACAGTCCGTGGTCGCAGGCAGGACGACGGTGACGGGGGCATCGGAGACCGGTTGAACGCGCATCTGCCACCAGGCGTGATTGCCCCGGTCCAGCCGGCGTGCTCCGGTCACGCCGCCTCCCGTCACCGTGAAGGCATGGTCCCGCAGCGTCAGGTAGTTGATCGAGGGCGCCTCGCTGAACTGCACAACGAAGGTGAATGCCTCGCCTGCATGGCACACCGGCACATAGTAGGCTTGTGCGGTGAAAGGGTTATCGGTGATGTCGTCCCGGATGTTGATGGTCAGGTATGTGGAGTCGTCGACTGTTGCAGCACTCTCAGTGTTGCCGGAATCGTCCTTTCCGTCGGATACGTCGACCCTGACGGAATAGCGGGTCCTGGCCTCGTAGTCGAGAGTCGCCCCTGCCTTGATTCTGATTTCGCCCGTACTGGCGTTGAGGGCGAAGACTTCGTTAAACGCTGCGGCGTCCGGCCCCGAGACCGAGTATGTGAGGGTATCTCCATCGGGGTCCAGGGCGGTCAGGGTGGCAATGACCGTGTTGGCGGGAGTGGTCTCAACCACCCTCTTTTCAATGGACGGATAGTCCGCCTCCTGACAAGACCGGGGGAACCGGGCCGGATGATGGGACGGAGAGGCGCTGTCGGCGTAAATGGCAATCCGCAACCGTTGGGCCTCCGCCTCCTGCCCGTTTTCCACCATGCGGCCCAGCTTCCATCCGTCCATCCCACCGCTGTCCAATCCGTTGGAATTCGTGCCGCTGGCGCGGAACCAGCCTGTGCCCCCAATCTCGTCCTTCCTTACCACGATCCAATAGAGGGTATTTGGCGCAAGCTGATAGCCGGTGGTCGTGAAATCGTCAGACGTGGTGTGGGACGAGTCAAAGCTCGCCGGCTTGGTCAAGGTATGAAGGTAGTTGCCGGGCGGACCCGGACTCCATATCCTGGCGCGATGCAGCGTCACCCGTGGATTCATGCGGTATGGATCAGATGCAAAGATGCTGACTTGCTCGAGCGTGGTGTAGGTTGCTCCCGTGCAAAACGACTGTGCGAACCAGATGTTGCCGCCCACTGTGAGCTCGGCGTCGTGATTTTTTCCTGCGTTGCTGACCGAGACGGTCGGGGAAGGGTCCTGTGCCTCGCCTGTGCCGTTCCACAGGATGAGAAGGGCAACGATGGCGGCGATGGCGGCGATAGACAGTTTGCCAAGAGAGACAGGAATAGGCTTGTTCATCCTGGATTCCTCCTTCCCGTGCAGGACGCTCTAAGTCTGCCGCCCTGCTGGCTCCGTTCAACTTGCGATGACAGAGAGTTGACGTGACCGGTCCGCAGGCCCTGTCAGCCGCCGCTCCAGACCGAAACCAGCGTCCACCCGTCGCGCCCCACCACCGGCGCGGCCGCCAACAGCGGCATCATCCAGAGGCGCTGCTGAGCTGCCTGGTGTTGTGCTCTGTCACTCCTGGAAGGCGAGTTGGCAGTGGTTGGTTCATTGTTATCCCGGTTCCGTGGCTTGCGACTTTCTCAGTAAGAAGGGAACCAGCGTCCGGGCGCTTTGGCGGTCCATGGTCGAATTCCTTTTGGCAACATGGTTTGGCCAAGGGCGCTGCACATTTCAAAACCTATGCCTGAAACGAAAAATGGGGGCTTCAACCCGCCCCCATTGCCTCTCGTACAACTCCATGCTCCGTTGATCCCTGCCTCTCGCCTGGGGTTTGGTACATCTCTCGCTATCCCTTGGTTTGACAATCGGCCTTCGACAGACAGCGGGTATTTCCGGAACCAGAGGCGTCTTCGGAACAGAGCGGGGGGGAACTCAACGTGGGCCGGGCGGACCGGGCGGCGAGGATCATCCCCGCAATCGGCGAGAGTTCACCGGCGCGCTGGGCAGAGGCTTCGCCGCTCATTGTTGCCATGGATGTCTTCATTCGACGGATAATTTCCCCGGTCGCCGCGGCGGTCTCAGCCGCTTGACCCTGTCTCCCGGTCACTGCTGAGCAACCGGACGACACCAGGGAATATCTCTTCGGGAGCCCGGAAGTCCCATGGAGGCCACGCCATGACTCCGAAATGCTTATCGGATAACCGTAAAGATTGATACATAACGTATCAACCATTGTCGAATCGAATCGTATAACGTAGTGGTAACTTTTACCTTGATTCGCTAAAATCAGTTTCGACGGGGCTGTTTCGGCCCGATTCACCACCTCTCGTCCGTCCGGCGCCGAAGGCCTTGGGAGCGGGGCCCGAGCGCCGTCCAGGGAGGGCCTCCAGATTCCAGAATGCCGCCAATGGGGATCACCGAATGGAGCGAAGGGGAGACCGGCTGTCCCGGCTCAGCGAGGCCAGCCTGCGCATCAACGAGAGCCTGGACCTTGATGCCGTGTTGCAGAGCGTCTTGGACAGCGCCCGGGCCCTCACGGGCGCCCGGTACTCCCTCATCACCACCCTCGATGAATCGGGAGGCATACAGGAATTCCTGGTCTCCGGCCTGACCCCCAACGAGGCCCGGCGGTTGTGGGAGATACCCGGAGGTCTGACGTTCTTCCAGCATCTCAGCAACCTGACCGGGCCGGTCAGGGTCGCCGACTTCGCCGGTCACGTCAGGGAGTTGGGGCTTCCCGAACTCCGCCTGCCGGCGCCGGTGAGCTCGTTTCTCGCCGTTCCCATACGCCACCAGGGCGCGAGCGTGGGCAACATCCACGTGGCCAGGGGGGAGCCCGGCCTGGAGTTCAGCCGGGAAGACGAGGAGACCCTGGTCATGTTCGCATCCCAGGCGGCGCTGGTCATCGCCAACGCCCGCAGGCACCGGGACGAGCTGCGCGCCAGGGCCGGCATGGAGACCCTCATCGACACCTCGCCGGTGGGCGTTATCGTCTTCAGTGCTAGGTCGGGGAGGCCGGTGTCGTTCAACCGGGAGACGAGAAGGATTCTCGAAACCCTGAGGATGCCGGGAGGGGACGTGGAGCAACTCCTGGACATCCTGACCTTCCGGCGGGCCGACGGGCGGGAGGTATCTCTCTCGGAGTTCCCGTTGATGCGGGCGCTGAACACCGGCGAGACGGTGCGGGCCGAGGAGATCGTCATCCGGGTGGCCGACGGGCGGAGCGTCACCACCCTGGTCAACGCCACGCCCATCCGGTCGGAGGACGGAGAGGTGGAATCGGTGGTCGTTACGCTGCAGGACATGACGCCCCTGGAGGAGCTTGAGCGTCTCCGGGCCGAGTTCCTGGGCATGGTGAGCCACGAGCTGCGGATGCCGCTGACCTCCATCCGGGGCTCGGCGACGGCCATGCTGGACGCCGCGTTGGACCTGGACCCGGCCGAGATGCGGCAGTTCCTGCGCATCATCGTGGACCAGGCCGACAGCATGCGGGAGCTGATCGGCGACCTGCTGGACGTGGCGCGCATCGAGACGGGCATATTGCCGGTGGACCCGGAACCCGCCGGGGTGGCGGCGCTCGTGGACCGGGCCCGGAACAACTTTCTGAGCGCCGGGGGCAGGAACAACCTGGATATCGACATCGCCCCGGACCTGCCCCTGGTGATGGCGGACCGGCGGCGCATCGTCCAGGTCGTCGGCAACCTGCTGTCCAACGCCGCCAGGCACTCGCCGGAGTCCTCTGCCATCCGGGTATCCGCAGTACGGGATGGGGTCTACGTCGAGGTCTCGGTCGTCGATGAGGGGAGAGGGATACCCACCGAGCGGCTGGCGAACCTGTTCCGGAAGTTCTCCCAGGGGGAGGCGGACGACCCGGGAGGAGACACCGGGCTGGGCCTCGCCATCTGCAAGGGAATAGTGGAGGCCCACGGGGGCCGCATCCGGGCCGAGAGCGACGGGCCCGGCTTGGGGGCGCGGTTCGTCTTCACCCTGCCGGCGGCTGAACAACGGGCCGGACCCGAGGCGCGGTCCGCGAGCAGGCAGGCGGACCGGCAAACCGGGGAAACGGTCCTGGTGGTGGACGACGACCCCCAGGCGCTCAGGCTCCTGCGGGCCACGCTTTCGGCCGCCGGCTACCGGGCGGTGGCGACCGCCGATCCCGAAGAAGCGCTGCTTCTCATGGATGAGGACAGGCCGAGCCTGGCCCTGCTGGATGTTATGCTGGCAGGCTCCGACGGCATCAGCCTGATGAGGGACATCATCTCCGTCTCAGACATCCCCGTCGTCTTTCTGTCCGTTTATGGCTATGACGAGGTAATCGCCAGGGCGCTGGAGGCGGGGGCGGACGATTACATCGTCAAGCCCTTCTCGCCAACGGAGTTGGTGGCCAGGGTGGGGGCGGCCCTCCGCAGACGGGGGGAACCCTACCGCGGCGGACATTCGGAACCCTATGTGCTGGACGACCTGACCATCGACTACGCCGAACGCAGGGTCACCGTCGCCGGCCGTCCCGTGCCGGTGACGCCCATCGAGTATGCCCTGCTGGTGGAACTTTCGGTGGAGGCCGGCCGCGTGGTGCCCCACGACCGGCTGCTGCGAAGGGTCTGGGGGCCGGAGAAACCCGGCAACATGCGGGTGCTCCGCACCCACATGATGAGACTCCGCCGCAAGCTCGGCGAGGACGGGAGCAGCCCAAGGTACATCTTTGTGGAGCCGAGAGTCGGCTACCGGATGCCCAGGGGGGACGGGGAGGACGAAGCCGGGCCATGAACGAAGGGCTCTGACGCGATGTCCCGCCGCTTCGGGGCCCCGTAGTGCGTTGACGAGGGAATGGCGCTCGTGGGAGCGCCTCGGGGACTGGCCCGATAGCAGGGGGGGCGGGAAAATGAATGGGATGGGGCCACGCCAGCCACGCCGGCTTCGTTCGGGATTGTACAGGAATCTTTCCCGCGAGCGGGAAAATCGTGCAAAATCGAGAAGTAGGCCGGTGGGAGACAAGGGGACATTTTTGCACAGGAATCCGTTCGCTGCGGCTCGGCGCGCGGTGAGGGCCTTGCCGCAGGTCTCGCACTTGAGCAGTCCGCTGAGCGGATAGGGGCTGGGATGCCTGCCTGGGATGGACGCTCTTCGGTGCGCGGGACCCCGGCAGCTTCTTGGTCCAGCGAAGCTCCGACTTGCTGATTGTGGCGGGAAGGGCGTTCTCCACGCGCTGGGGCGGCGTGCAGGTCGGCTCCTTTCCGGCGGCCCCGATTCCTCAACGGCTGTGCGCCCGCTGCGGGTATCGTGCGCCGCGGAAGCAAGGGCCAGGCGGCCGCTGGGGGTTCCAACGCTCCGCCCACCCGCATCGGCAGGTGAGCAGGCGGTGGGACCAAGGGGGCCTGCTGATTCGGTTATGGTGGGTGCGCAATGGCGGCGCCGTCCTCCGGCGGTTCTCGCCCCCGCGATGAATGGAACATGACGTCGTCCTCTGGCATTGGTTCCGGGTCTACGGCGTAATCGTGTTGTCGATCTTGTGGCCGGTCTGGGTGCTCAGTCCTCTGTGGTCCAGCACCGCGTCCAGGGAGTTGCTCACGCCCTGGATGGAGTCGTCGGCGTCCAGCTTGAAGGTGCGTGTCTGGTCGCCGATCCAGATGCCGCTCGGGTCATTGTCGGCGGCTAGGATGGTGTACCGGAAGACAATCGCCTTGGCGCCGCTGCCGCTGTGGTAGGCCGCCCGTTCGTCGGTGCTGCCGGTGTCGATGGAGAACTCGAACTCCGGGTCTCCCGCCACGTTGACCTCCTGGTTGAATGTGGCCGTGAACTCGATGACCTCGCCCGGGGCGTAGGTGTCGGAATTGGAGCCGTGGGTGGGGTCGGAGGTGAGCGCAACCGTCACGATGCGCGGGTTCTGGTCGATCCGGTGACTGGCGAGTTTGCCGACTTCCTGGTGATCCAGCACCGCGGTCCTGCCATTGCTTACGCCCACGATTGTGTCGTCTCCGTCCAGCCTGAGGGTATCCGTGTGGTCCCCGATCCAGATGCCGTCCGGGTCGTCGTCGGTGGTGCTGACCGTGTACTCGAACACGACCCTGTTCTCCGTGGCGCTGATGTAGGTTGCCCGGGCGCGGGTGCTCCCGCCGCTGGTAATCGAGAATGCGAACTCGGGATCGCCGGTCACCGTGACCGGCATGGTGAACTCGGCGGTGAACTGGATGGTCTCGCCCGGTCCGTACCAGTTGGGGGCTTCAGGCTTGGAGGTGACCCTGATGGAGCGCAGCAGCGGAGGGGTGTTCACCCGGTGGCCGGGAGCGGTCGGGATGGCATTGTGGCTGAGGTCCGCGTCGGCGCTGGCCCTCAGAACATTCTCCCCGAACCTGATGCCGTCGTCGTCCCGGTCTTCCTCCAAGACCATGTACTGGAACACCCACTGGGTCGCGGTGCTGAGCGAAGCTACGCGGACGGCTTCGCGAGTGTTCGCGCCAATCAGGAGTGACAGTATGGGTGCCGGATCGGTGAACCCAACGGGCTCGCTCAGCGTTGCGGTGATCCGGATGGTCTCTCCGGTATCGTAGCTGGGGCTTGCGCTGGGCGTGCTGGTGATTTCCAGCGAGGTGATGTGAGGCGCGTCGGCGAGTTGGTACCCCTTGATCTCCATGTTGCACGAGCTTTCAGTGTAACTAGTGCTGGCACTATATTCCGAGCTAAGCGAATACGTGCGTTGGAACAGATCCCAATCTGGCAGTGACCCTTGATGGGCTTGGTTCGAGCCGAGGAGTGAGCAACCAATCCGGCCGACACCACCGGTGTACATCACCAAGTGGTAGGTCGTATCGCCGGCCAGGAGCGCCTCGGTTGGCGCGGTGAAGGTCTTCCACCCGGCGTCTACCCGCGCCGGGTTGGTGAACGTGGCGATTGAGGCGGCCGGCTTCCTGTCAAGGGGATTTGAGGCGTCGTTCGACGTGAACAGCCTGAACCTGAAGAGGTCGGTATTGATGTTGCCGATTCCCGTAGCGGTGAGACGCAGCCTCACGGATTGGATCCGGTGTTTCAGGTCTCCTGCTGCGGTATAGAAGCCCTGGCTCACGCCAACTGAGCTGGAAATACGAGTAGAAGTGTCGGGGCCCTTTTTGATCAGGCGCCTCGTTTGGTGGGGAACGTAGGACGTGGCCGGGCTGGTGAGGGTCTCCTCGGTACCGTCATTGTCGATGAAGACCACTCTTACCATGAGCCGGTTTCCGGCGTCGGCGGCGTCCACGGTGTACATCTTGTTGGTGGCTCCGGGGATTTCGGTCTCGGCGCCGCCGGCGTCCACCCGTATCCACTGGTAGGTGAAGCCGGGGTTGGCGGGACCGTCCGGGTCCGAGATGCCGGTGACGTCCGCGGTCAGGGTCTCGGCTACAGCAAGACGGCCTTCCATCGACGGCTGGCCGGCGGCGTTGGGCCGGGGTCCGGTGATGGCTTTGTGGCTCAGGTCCGCGGCCGCGTAGGCCCTGAGCGCGTGTTCCTTGATTGTTATGACGGCGCCGCTCTCGTCGCCGGCCTGGAGCGTGTACCGGAAGACCCACTTGGTCGTATTGCTCCGGGAGGCGTCGTAGAGCGCCTCCCGGTTGTCCGCGCCGATCATGATGGGCAGCACGGGGTCCGGCCCGGTGAATGTGACGGCCTCGCTGAGGGTCACGGCCACCTCGATGGTGTCGCCCGTGTTGTAGGTTGTTGTTGGGCCGGTGTTGCTGGTGATGTCCAGGGAGGTGATGTGGGGCGCGTCGGCCAGCAGGTACCCGTCCAGCTTGAACTTGCACCAGGCGGAGTCAACGCTGGTGTTTGCGGCGGCGCTCTCCGTGGCCATGTGGTAGGTGCGCAGGATGGGGAGCCAATCCGGGAGGGTCCCGGTCTCATCGGGAGTCGAGTGGTCCGTGGCGTCGCAGACCACGTCGCCGCTCCCGCCGGCGGTCATCACGACGTGATAGGTTGCGCCGCCGCTCAGCAGCGCCTTGGTCGGCGCCTCGAACGTCTTCCTGCCGCCGGAGGTCAGGTCCACCGGGTTGGTGAAGGCGGCAATTTCGGTGGCCGGTTTCCTGTTCAGGAGTTCTGACGAGGTGTCCGACGAGAAGAGCCGGAACCTGAAGAGGTTGTCCTCCAAGCCGGGGGCTCCGGTTGCGGGGAAGTCCACCTGGGCGGTTGCGACCCGGTATTTCAGGCCTTCTGCTCCTGCGATGAACCCCGTGCTGAGACCGACGGAGTTGGTTGGGCTGGCATCGGTGTTTCGACCCAGGTTGCTGATCAGGGAGGTGGTTCTCGGGGCAATGTGCGACGACGCCGGGCTGGTGCGGGTCTCCGCGTTGCCTGCAGCGTCGCTGAAGGACGCTCGGACCTTCAGCCTATGGCCGGCGTCGACCCCGGTCACGGTGTAGGTTCTGCCTGTGGCGCCTTGTTTGTCGTACTCAATGCCGAGGTCACCTAGTTCTTCTATTATTACTGCTACCCACTGGTAGGTATACTCGGGCTCGTTGAGTCCGTCCGGGTCTGCGATGTTGTTCGGATGGGCGGTGAGGGTCTGTCCCACCGCGAACCGTCCCTGCATCAGCGGTTCGCCGGTGGCGTTGGGCGGCCCCTTGGGTTCGGCCCAGAGTTCGAACCTGATTGTTAAGTCTTCGTCAGCGCTCCAAGAGTTGAGGTGCTGGCGTTTGAATTTCACCGTGTTTCCGATGATCCAGCCGGAGCCGTATGCGTGTTCGGTATCGTCATCTGTGACTTCCGGCAGGTATTCGACATAATCCACATCGGAGAAGACGATCCAGTACGGCGTGCTGGCGGTCAGGTTGTGGGCGCAGTCGGGGGCCAGGAAGTCGTAGGGGGGCGGATAGCCGCCATGGGTCCGGGCCGACTCTACGATTTTGGTGGGGACTGCTATGTCGCACAGCTTGGCGCCGGGGTCGCCGGAACTATCGCGGTGGATGGAGATCAGTGGGCTCGCGCCTGATGCGGCGATGGTGTGAAATGGCACTCTGATCCGGTCCAGCCTGTAGCCGAACGGATACGAACCGGTGGTGAATTGGGTTGCCAGGTCAATTTCGGTGTTTCCTGTTCCCAATTGAATCGTGGCGTTGGGCGCGGAGGTGGCGCCCGGCGCGAGGTTCTCGACCATCCGCTGCACGCCGGTGATGTCCGTCATCGTGATGGTGTACGGGCCGTTGTAGGTGATTGGGACTTCGCCTTCGTCTTCGTTGTAGAGGTCGTAGGCCACGACGTCGACGAAGTAGGATTTCACGGTGCTGTTGTTGTGCTTGAAGTCCGTGAAGGTGCGGCCGTCCTCGCGGTTGTGGTCGACGGCGCTTCCGAGAGAGCTCATGCCTGAGAAATCGCGGCCGGTGTAGACGATCCAGACCGAGCCGCCGATGTCCACGGACTCGGTGTCCCCGAACTTGACCTCCACGCGGTATTGCCGGCCCCATTGGGTCTCGAGGCGGAAGCAGTCGCCGGTGAGGCCGCTATCGGTGTCGATGCCCGCGGTCAGGTGGCCGCTGCTGGTATGGCCGACCAGCACGATCCTGTCGGTCAGGTGGCAGTCGCGTGCCCCGCCGGGCAGGTCCACGCCGGGCTCCTCTTCGAGTAGGTTTACCTTCTTACCTAGGACCGCAAACTGAACAATGCGTCCCCCACTCCGCCAATCAGGCGGTGCATAGGTCAACCAACTCACATCGCCGATCAGCCAACCCTGGGGGGTCTGCGCTGCGGAAGTGGTAGCAGCGACAACGTACTGCCCACCCCCGCTCGAGGCAAAGACAACCCAGTAGGTCTTGCCGGCGTCCAGGATGGCCCCCGGCCGCGTGCTGAAGGTGTAGGTGCGATAATCGGTATCTGCGTCACCAAGGATGTCCCTCGGGTTCTCCAGCGTGTACAGCGGGTCGATGGCGGGCTGACCGCCGTCGTCCCGGTGCACCGTGACCAGCGGAGTTGATCGAGAGCTTGCGACTGGTCTCTTGGCGCGAATTCGGATACCGCTTAACTCGTAGATCACCCGGTGGCGGGCGGCGGTGGTGAAAGAGTTTGCTTTCAGTTCACTTCCGCCCATAGGCAGTCCCCCGAACTGGTCCACGTCGAGGTTCGACACCAACGTTGTGACGGTTTCCTGTCGCAGCCTATTGTAGGAATAGACCTTGTCGTCGAATGAATCGGCAACCCACATGGTTGTGCCGTCGGACCAGATGCCGTACGGGTTGGCGTTGCCCGCCCCGCTGAGCGTGTTGAAGTCCTTACTGGCATCGCGGGTCTTGGTGTTCAGGTTGTAGGCGTAGAGCTTGTCGTCTGCTTGATCGGTGACCCACATGGTCGTGCTGTCGGACCAGATGCCGGTGGGGCTGTCGTTGCCCGCCCCGTCGAGCGTGTCGAAGTCCTGGCCGCCGTCGTGGGCCTTGTCGGACATCCGGTAGGCGTATATCTTGCCGTCAAACGAGTCGGCCACCCACATGGTGGCGTCGTCGGACCAGATGCCGGTGGGGTGGCCGTTGTTCGCCGCGCCAAGCGTGTTGAAGTCTTGGCCGCTGTCGTGTGCCTTGTCGGATACCCGGTAGGCGTAAATCTTGCCATCTGCTTGATCGGCGACCCACATGGTCGTGCCGTCGGACCAGATGCCGGTGGGGTCGTTGTTGTACGCTCCGGCGAGCGTGTTGAAGTCCTTGCTGTCATCGTGCGTGCCATCGGTGTTATAGGCGTAGATCTTGTCGTCGATGTTGTCCGCCACCCACACGGTCGTGCCGTTGGACCAGATGCCGATCGGGTTGTTGCTGCCCGCCGCGATCAGGCCGTCCAGGTCGTCCACGGCCTTCCAGCCGTAGTTGGCGGTCACTCCCCGGTTGACGCTGATCGTGTAGTCCCTGGTGGCGCTTCCGTCCTCGGAGGTTACGGTTACGGTTACGATGTTCCTGCCGGCCGAGAGGTCGACCGTAGTGGTGGTGGTGTCGGTGTCCGTGGGGCTGTACGCCACCGAGGCGTTGGAATCGCTGGCGGTCGCGGTGATGGTGGCCTGGGTCACCATGGGCGCGACGCCGACCTCGTAGTCTGTCCGGTCCGGGTCGAAGCCGATGATGTCCGTGGGGCCGACCGTGAGGGCGCTGAGCGTGGCGTCGGAGCTGCGCAAGGGCATGTTGTAGGAATAGACCTTGTCGTCAAACGAGTAGACCGCCCACATGGTGTCGCCGTCGGACCAGATGCCGTACGGGTTGTAGTTGCCCGCCCCCTGGAGCGTGTTGAAGTCCCTGCCGCTGTCGTGCTCCTTGTCGGACATCCGGTAGGCGTAGAGCTTGGCGTCGAGTGGATCGGCCACCCACATGGTGGTGCCGTCGGACCAGATGCCGGTGGGGTCGTGGTTGCCCGTCCCCTGGAGCGTGTTGAAGTCCTTGCCGCTGTCGCGCTCCTTGTCGGACATCTTGTAGGCGTATATCTTGTCGTCCACAATGTCGGCCACCCACATGGTGTCGCCGTCGGACCAGATGCCGGTGGGGTCGTGGTTGCCCGCCGCGCTGAGCGTGTTGAAGTCCCTCGCGCTGTCGCGCGTGCCATCGGTGTTATAGGCGTAGAGCTTGTCGTCCACAATGTCGGCGACCCACATGGTAGTGCCGTTGGACCAGATGCCTCTGGGTTCGTTGTTGCTCGCCTCGCTGAGCGTGTTGAAGTCCTTGCTGCTGTCGCGCATGCCATCGGTGTTATAGGCGTAGAGCCTGTCGTCTACTAGATCGGCCACCCACATGGTAGTGCCGTTGGACCAGATGCCGTACGCGTTGTTGTTGCCCGCTGCGGTCAGGCCGTCCAGGTCGTCCACGGCCTTCCAGCCGTAGTCGTCGGCCACTCCCCGGTTGACGCTGACCGTGTAGGTTTCGGTGGCGCTTCCGTCCTGGGAGGTTACGGTTACGGTTACGGCGTTCCTGCCGGCCGAGAGGTCCACGTCGTGGATCGTATCAGTGGTGGTGTCGGCGTCCGCGGGGCTGTACGCCACCGAGGCGGCCGAGTGATTGGCGGTCGCGGCAACGGTGGCCCGGCTGACTGTGGACGCTACGCCAACCTCGTAGTCTGTTCGGTCCGGGTTGAAGCCGATGATGTCCGTGGGGCTGACCGTGAGTGCTCTGAGCTTGGCTTCGGAGCTGCGCAAGGGCATGTTGTAGGAATAGACCTTGGCGTCTGCTAAATCGGCCACCCACATGGTGGCGCCGTCGGACCAGATGCCGGTGGGGTCTTTGTTGCCCGCCGCGTCGAGCGTGTCGAAGTCCTTGCCGCTGTCGCGGGTCTGGTCGGACATCCGGTAGGCGTAGACCTTGTCGTAAGACCAGTCGGCAACCCACATGGTGTTGTCGTCGGACCAGATGCCGGCGAGGCTGACGTTGTCCGCGTCGAGCGTGTTGAAGTCCTTGCTCGCGTCGCGGGTCTTGTCGGACACTCGGTAGGCGTAGAGCTTCCTGTCTAATGAATCGGCAACCCACATGGTATCGCCGTCTGACCAGATGCCTCTGGGGTCGTTGTTGTCCGCCCCGGCGAGCGTGCCGAAGTCCTTGCTCGCGTCGTGGGCCTTGGTGTTCAGGTTGTAGGCGTAGAGCTTGTCGTCTGCTAAATCGGCGACCCACATGGTGGCGCCGTCGGACCAGATGCCGAACGGGCTGTTGTTGCTCGCCCCGCTGAGCGTGTCGAAGTCCTGGCTGCTGTCACGCGTGCCATCGGTGTTATAGGCATAGATCTTGTCGTCTGTTATATCGGCCACCCACGTGGTCGTGCCGTCGGACCAGATGCCTCTGGGGTTGTCGCTGCCCGCCGCGATCAGCCCGTCCAGGTCGTCCACGGCCTTCCAGCCGTAGTTGTCGAAGACTCCCCGGTTGACGCTGACCGTGTATTCCCTGGTGGCGCTTCCGTCCTCGGCGGTTACGGTCACGGTTACGGCGTTCCGGCCGGACGTGAGATCTACCTGTTGGCCGTTGCTGTCGTCGCTGTCGGCGTCCGCGGGGCTGTACGCCACCGAGGCGGCTGACTGATTGGCGGTCGCGGTGACGGTGGCCCGGGTCTCTGTGGACGCTACGCCAACCTCGTAGGTCGTCCGGTCTGCGGCGAAACCGATGATGTCCTCGGGGCTGACCGTCAGGCCGCTGAGCGTGGCGTCGCTGCTCTCGTGCTGCTGTCGCTGCGGGGCCGGCTCTTCCTCGTTCGCTGGCACGGTCGCGGTGCGGGTGTTGGACAGCGGGCTCAGCCCGGCGGCGCTGCGGGCCTCCACCGCGTAGGTATGGGTCTGTCCCGCCTCGGCCTCGGTGTCGGTGTAGCTGACCGCGGTTGAGCCGGTATCCTCCCGGATGACGGCCAGGGAGTCGGCGTCCGGGCCTCGCACCACCCGGTATCCGGTAATTGAGTCGTCCGAAGGGTCCAGCCAGAGCAGCGTGACATGTCCCTTGGGGGTCACCGCGGTCCCGACGAGGGACGACGCGGCCGGAGCGTTTGGCGGGCTGGATACCACTCTCGCCGTGATCTCCGTCCACGGCCCGCTCCAATGCTCGTCGTACTGGTCGTTGGGAGAGTAGCGGGCCCGGATGCGGATCTTGTATTCGGTGTCGTGGTCCAGGCCTTCGAGGGTTTGCGTGGCGCCGGTCGGGTGGGCGTTGCCGTCTTCATCGGGGTACGACGGGTAGTCCTCGTCGCTCCTGGCCCAGTTGACCCGGTAATCGGTGGGGGCGTCATGCGGCGCTTGGGGCGCCTGCCAGGCGATGACCAGCCGGCCGGCGTTGTCGCCGGTGGCGGTCGGGCTGCCGATGGCGCCGGGTTCGGGCGTGGGTGTGGGTTCGGGTGTCGGCGTGGGTGTCGGTTCCGGCGTTGGCTCGGGAGTAGGCGTGGGCGAGGGTTCGGGTGTCGGTGTGGGCGTCGGTTCTGGAGTAGGTGTGGCCGTGGGTGTCGGTTCCGGCGTTGGCTCGGGAGTAGACGTGGGCGAGGGTTCAGGTGTCGGTTCCGAAGTTGGCTCCGGCGTGGGCGTTGCCGTCGGCGTGGGCTCGGGTTCGGCGGCCACCGCCAGCCTGGCCTCGGCCCAGGGGCCGCTCCAGGGGCTGTCCTCGTGGTCCCCGTGGTGGTATCGGGCTCGTATCCGCACCTTGTATTCGGTTGCGGCCTCCAGACCGGTGACCGTGACGGTGGTGATGGACCCTTCCGGGTAGACGTGGCCTTCGTCGACCGTATAGGACTGGTAGTTCTCGCCGGACTTCGCCCAGTCCACGCGGTAGTCGGTGGGGGTAGGGCTGGGCGTGTCCCAGGAGACCGTGAGAGTCCCGGGGGAGTCGCTGCCCAGCGTCAGACCGGTGATGGCTCCATCGGCATCCTGGGCCTGCGCGGCCCCGAAGACGCCGCCGAGGGCCGCGGCGGCGATCAGCAGGGCCGCCAGCGTTAACCGGAGCTCAAGCCTGAACCCTCCCGGACGCGAGCCGTATGCGAATATGCGGTGGAACGAAATGCGGGCTTTGGTTGAGATCTGCTTCAAGTCGACTTCCCTCTATTCTCTGATCTGGTTTGGGTTAGCGGCGGTACGGTCAGATGGGATGTGCGCCGCACGTGCGTGTCCCCGGGACTCCACCGGTCTCCTTTCCGCATTTTATTGACCGGCGGCCCCGGCCGGTTTTGGCGGGACGGACCGCCCCATCGCGTTGGCATCCTGTCGGCAGCTTCCCCGAACCGGCCGCTTGCCGGGGGCATCCGGCCCGTGGGCGCTGCCTGGCGGACCGAGTCCCCCAAAGGCGTGGGACATTGTCCCGGCTTCATGAATCCGCTGACAACCAGTTTAATCCCTTTTGCATGTCGTAGGTTTGTCGATTGCGCCAATTATCAATGTCGTTTGTGTGTGTTTTGCGCGGTGTGCTAAACTCGATACCCCTATGGGCCGGACTCCAACCCGGACCGGGAGGGAACAACATGGGGAAAAATATGAGGGACGGCGGTGGTCCCCGGCCGGAAGAGGATTCCCTGCGGGAACGCCTGTCCCGGCTGAGCGGGGCCAGCCTGCGCATCAACGAGAGCCTCGACCTGGAAATCGTGCTGCAGGGAGTCCTGGACAGCGCCTGCTCCCTGACCGGCGCCAGGTATGCTCTCATCACCACCCTGGACGACTCCGGGCGGATTGAGGACTTTCTGGTCTCCGGCCTGACTCCCGGCGAGGCCCGGCGGTTGTGGGAGCTGCCCGGAGGGCTCGAGTTCTCAGAGTACCTCAGCGGTCTTCCCGGCCCTCTGCGGGTCGGGGACTTCGCCGCCCACGTCAGCTCGATGGGTCTTCCCGATTTCCGGCCGCCGGCGCCGGTCAGCTCCTTCCTGGCGGCTCCGCTCCGCCACCGTGGAGTGGCGGTGGGCAACATCTATGCAGCGAAGAGCGAACCCGGCCTGGAATTCAACCGGGAAGACGAAGAGATCCTGGTCATGTTCGCCTCCCAGGCGGCTCTGGTCATCGCCAATGCCCGCCTGCACCGGGACGAGCGGCGTGCCAGGAGCGACCTGGAGGCGTTGATCGAAACCACCCCGTTGGGAGTGGTGGTCTTCGACGCCCGGAGGGGAACCCTGGCCTCCTTCAACCGGGAGGCGGGGAGAATCCTCGATGCCGTGCGGACTCCCGGCCATCCCGTCGAGCAGCTTCTCCAGGTCCTCACCGTCCGGCGGCATGACGGCCGGGAGTTCTCCCTGGAGGATCTCGCGGTGGCCCGGGCGCTGAGCGCCGGCGAGACGGTGCGGGCTGAGGAGGTCGTCCTCCAGGTCCCCGACGGGCGCCGGGTGGCGGTCCTGATGAACGCCACTCCCATCCTCTCGGGCGACGGCGCGGTGGAATCGTTCGTCGTGACCCTGCAGGACATGACGCCCCTGGAGGAGTTGGAACGCCTGCGGACCGAGTTCCTGGGCATGGTGAGCCACGAGCTGCGCGCTCCCCTGGCCTCCATCAAGGGTTCCGCGGCCACCCTGATCGGCTCCGCCGCGTCGCTGGACCCGGCCGAGATGCTCCTCTTCTTCCGGATCATCGAGCAGCAGGCAGACCAGATGAGCGCCCTGATCACCGATCTCCTGGACATGGCCCGAATCGAGACGGGGGCGTTTCCGGTGTCCGCCGTACCGGCGGACGCCGCCGCCCTGGTGGACCAGGGCAGGAATACCTTCATCAGCGGCGGGGGAGGGAACCCCATTCACATCGACCTGGAGCCGGACCTGCCCCCGGTCATGGCGGACCGGCGCCGCATCGTGCAGGTTCTGGTCAACCTTCTGTCCAACGCCTCCCGGAACTCGGCGGTATCGGCGGGCATCCGCATGGCCGCCGCGCGGGAGGGAGTTCACGTCGCGTTCTCCGTCGCAGACGACGGGAGGGGACTGCCCGCCGAGCTTATTCCCATGCTGTTCAGGAAGTTCGCCCGGATCGAGGGCGGCGACCGGGAACAGGGCGTCGCGGGATCGGGCCTGGGCCTCGCTATCTGCAGGGGAATAGTGGAGGCCCATGGGGGCCGGATCCGGGCTGAAAGCGCCGGTCCGGGTCTTGGCTCCCGGTTCGTCTTCACCCTTCCCGCGGCCGAAGACGCCAATGGGATTCCGCTGGATGGACCGCCTTGGTCCACCGCCCCACCGCTCCGGGCGGACCGGAACCGGGTCCGGGTTCTGGTCGTGGACGATGACCCGCAGACGCTCCGGTACGTCCGGGACGCGCTCTCGGATGCGGGATACGCGCCGGTCGTGACCGGCGATCCTGACCAGGTGGCCCTCCTCGTGGAGCGGGAGAAGCCAAACCTGGTGCTGCTGGACCTGATGCTGCCGGGGGCCGACGGAATCGGGTTGATGGAGCGGGTCCCCGGGCTCTCCCGGGTGCCGGTGATCTTTCTGTCCGCCTACGGCGGGGACCAGGTCATCGCTCAGGCCCTTGAGGCGGGGGCGGACGACTACATCGTCAAGCCCTTCTCCCCGGCGGAGCTGGTGGCGAGGATCCGGACGGCCCTGCGCCGGCGGGCCGTTCCGGCATCGGCCGAACCTTCCCAGCCCTTTGTATTGGGGGAGTTGACCATCGACTACGGCGACCGCAGAGTGTCCCTGGCCGGCCGGAGTATCCATTTGACCGGCAAGGAGTACCGGCTGCTCTACGAGCTTTCGGTCAACGCCGGCCGCGTGGTGACCCATGATGAGCTGATTCAGGCGGGTTGGAGCGCCGGCAAACCCGGCCACGCGGGTACGCTCCGCACCGTGATGAAGAACCTCCGGCGCAAGCTGGGCGACAGTGCGGCCGCTCCCGTCCACATCTTCAACGAACCGCGCGTCGGCTACCGGATGCCGAGGGCCGAGTAACCGGCGGTCAAACGCCAACCAACCTTCGACTCTTTTCTCCCTACTCTTGTGGGAAAAGAAAACACCCCGGGTCATCTTCGGCCCGGGGTGTCCGGCGTGTGGGACATTGGCGGTTGCCAGTGGAGATCCATCTGGTTCTCCCTGGCGGGGTCATGCGGTGGTCTACCGGACACCGTTTGGCTTGAAAGTAGCCGGATAAGCGGGGGGATGAACTTCCGGAGGAACTGGCCTTCCGGGAGAGCCGGTTGCGGAAGATACGGGAGGCCAAGGAGGCGTTGGAGGCGGAGGCACGGGAGGCCGCTGAGCAGGCGGAGTCCGAGGGCCGGAGTCATCCTGGGATTCCCGAGGACAAGGCGCAGCGCAACTTCACTGACGCCGACTCCCGGATTATGCCCTGTCCCGGAGGCCGGCACTTCCAGCAAGCTTACAACTGCCAGGCGGTGGTGGACAGTGCCCGCAGGTGATCGTGGGGGCCCAGGCCACCAACCTGGCTTCGGACAAGCAGCAGGCCGAGGACATGGCAGTGGACGGCGTCTTCACCGCGCAGTAAGCTTGGTCCAAATAACAGAAACCATATGTCGCAAAGGCAGTGGAGTGGAGACGACTTTATGGTCAGTATCGCCGAGAATCAAGACGAGACAACCTTCGAGGAGTTCTGCGAGGCGTGGCTGGACGAATTCCAGGACGAAGAGCTTTCGTCATTTAAGAAAGGCCAGCGATTCGCCATAAAGTTGGTCACACAATGGCTGGGAGTATCCGGCGACGATGACGATTTGGTGATTTGCGATGGGCCAGGCGACGGCGGCATCGACATCGCCTATTTACACCGCGCCGATATTGATGACAGCGAGCAGAAAGGTCAGTCCGTCGAAGGGGACACCTGGTATCTAATTCAGAGCAAATATGGAACAGCCTTCCAGGGCACCGAGACCATCCTCAACGAAGGGCGCAAGGTCATGGCGACCCTAGCCGGGAGAATACCCGCCTCTCTGAAAACGTGAGCCAGTTGATGGGACGGCTGGATACCTTCCGGCAACAGGCATCGGAGGGCGACCGCATCATCCTGGTGTTCGCCACCACCGACCTCATCACCGAATCGGACCGGCGAACAATGAATGAAATCCGCATTATCGGAAAGCAGAGGTTTGGGGACATACTTGACGTTGAGGACATATCGCTGCAAACGATTTGGGAAACCAGGGAGACTGCCCAGCAGCCAGCCGTTTCCTTGCCGATTGGCGGCAATTTTGTCGATCCTACCCCCGGACTTCGGGTAGGCACTATATCCCTAACCGACTTGTATAAATTCCTGGCGGATTATCGGGACAAAACCGGCAATCTTGACCAGTTGTACGAAAAAAATGTGCGGCAGTTCTTGGGAAGCCGCAGGAAAATCAACCGGGGGATTGCCGATACTCTCCGAAACAACCCGGAGCTGTTTGGCCTCTACAACAATGGCATAACCATCGTGTCCGATTACTCCACGACACCGGACGGCTCCTGCGCTCTCTCCGACCCCTATGTCGTTAACGGGTGCCAAACCACCAGAACAATCTGGGAAGTGTTGCGCCAGCGTCTCGACTCCGGCGGCACCGGGCAGAGCGAAGAGCTTGACGAATGGCGTCGCCGGGCCGAACAAGGGGTCGTAGTAACCAAAATAGTCAAAGGCGACAACGCTCAGATTACCGACATCACCCGGTTCACGAACTCCCAGAATGCCGTTCGGGAGCAGGATTTCATTGCGTTGCGCGATGACTTCAGGGCTTGGGCCAGTGCCATTGCAAACAGCTATGGCATATTCCTCGAGATTCAGAGGGGCGGTTGGGATGCACGAAAGGCATATCAAAAGTCCCATCCGAGCGCACGGCAATTCGCCGAGTCCGCCAACGCGTTTGACCTCCTCAAGGTTTATGCGGCTGGTTGGTTGTGCGAGCCGGGAACGGCGAATGGCGCAAGGCAAACTTTCCACCCAGGGGGCGCGACATTCAATCGCATAACGAAAGGGGACGAGACCTTTGGCGTAGATGCCATATACGCAGCCTACCGCCTGCAAAGGATGGCGGACCAGTTTCGGTTTGGCCGCCGCGCTGAGACACCCAGCCGTGGCTTGACCAAGTACCTCTTCTACTTCGTGGTTCTCGAGTTCCTGAGAGAAACTCTCATCAGGGCCAACCGGACGCACTCTGACGGTGAGTTAACGAAGTCCCTGTTGCTTCTTGACCGAGAGGAAAACCAGGATGCGCTTCAAGGTCTGCTGGATTCGGCGATAGAGGTAATTGACGAATACCTTAGCCGGGAATCCGATGATTCAATGTACAAAGAACCCGAATTCCAAGACGATGTGTTTCGATTTCTCAAATCGGAGCGTCTGGGCAGAAATGAGGATTTTGCTCCCCTTTTCAAGAGCCTGCTATCAGGACACAAGCGCGTGTTCGGACGCCGTACCGCCGGGCAGCCCTCGCCCCGGGAGTTGGTCACTGGAGCAATCTCAGCCTAACTGTAAAAGGCGGAGGTAAAGTGGGCCACGTGGGCGGACTAACCGGCTGACATTCGGCTGTCGACGTACAGGGAAAAGCAGCTGTCTTGAACGTCAAGAGTTTGTTGGTTCCGGGTTCCAATGCTTGCCGGTCTTCGCCATACAGTGAGGATGAGCAGCAGTTTCCGCATGCAAGCCGCGGCATCGGCCCAAATCCGCCTCACCTCGATTGCGCCCCCTTTTTCCCACGGTCTCCGCCTCAGGCTCCCCCAGTTCCTCCCCGTCAAAACCTTCTGCCAGGGCGGCCAGCGCCGCCCGCTGGTTCCCCTCGATTCGCACCAGGTAGTCCCGTCCGTGGCTGACTATCGCCTGGCACAGGTTCCGCTCCGCGTACAGGGCGTCCATGGTCAAAAGCCGCAGGCCGGGATAGCGCTCAAACAGTTGCCCCAGTTGCCCCAGTTGCTCCCGCAACACTCCCGGTTCGTAACGCTTCTCTGACGCCGACCACTGGGCCAGGCACAGCTTCAGGTTATGGGCCAGCACGTTCACCATCACCAGGGGATTGCCTTGGGCATCCTCCGACTGCTTGGCCCACTTGCCGTCCACCGAGGCGTTCATCTCCTGTTCCCCCGCCACATGCGCCACCCAGCCGGTCAGGGCCTCTTGCAACTGCTCGTAAGGAACCCCCGCCAAGGTGCGCGATATGGTTGTGGCGTGGGGTGGATGGTCCCGAAGAAACCCCAACGGCTCCTTCAGCAACGGCCAGTTCATCCTGGCGAACAGGGCGATGTGGGCCATGGTGGTCTGGCCGCAAACCAGGCCCAGCAGGGTCAGACGCAGTATGGCTTGACAGGGATGGCGCACTCCCCTGGCCCTCCTGGGATCCGGCACCTGTTCCAAGCACTTGAACAGAGATTCCGCAGCACCCATATCTACACACTCCCATCTCCCGCTTCCCTATACCTTATAAACTTTTATCCACCAACTTTGCAATCGTCCTGGTAGGCCCTGGGGTACTGTATGTTGCTCTTCACGGCCATAGAATTATCTTGGTCCTGTCGGATCGGCAGTGGTGTTCCGATTGGTATCCCGCGGCCCGCAGGCGGGGCAGGGAAGCGGGCCGGGGGTTGGCCGGTGCAGCTAAACCAATACCAAGGTGGGATGTGCATTTCGGGGGTCCTGAAGACGACCGAGAGGACTCCACGGTGCCTTGTATCACCTTTAGGCCCCAAATGGGTGGCCACCGACAGTGCGGTCTAGCGATATGTACATTTCACCTTGGCTTTAGAGTTTGTCTCAGAAGTCAAAGCTCACAACGATAATCGGAACAAGCTGGGATTGACTGCACGAATATTAGTAACTCATAGTTCTATTACTTAACCATGAGCCTTTGGGAGGACGCTATTCGTCTGCGAAAATACTTCTGAGACAAGCTCTTTAGTTTAGGTGGTGTTTCTCCAATGAGTGGCGGAAAGTTGGGGATAGTGGTCTCCCTGGGCAGGGGGCTTGAGAGCCTCAGACCTGCGTACAGTCTGACCGGGTCGGATTCATAGAGCAGATCCTCCATGCCGCGATCGGTCAGGTTGTAGAATAACTGGACGCAGTGGACTCGCAGCATTGCCAGCAGGGATATGGACGGCCTCCCCTCCCGGCCTTGGGGTAGAAGGAATGAACGCGGTCCTCCAAGTGTTGCCAGGAAATCAGGCCATCCGTCCGTTCCAGGAAGAGTCCCCAGCGAGTCTTGGCTTCTTGCTCTGGTATTTCAGCTTAGCAAAGTTGGTCTGGTCCACCTTTCTTAATCCCCCGATAGGCATCGGGTCGCGCATACACTACCATGCCACCTGGCAGTAGCGTTGTGGGGAGGATTCTTAGCTATAATCACTTGGGGTCTGAGCAATGCTAGACTAACGAATGGAGAGTTATTGCCAATTGACGGAATACGCTCAATCCGCTGTATTTTCTATTTCCTTATCCCGAATCCACCGAAAAGGTGAGTGTCGCGGCGGGTTGAATGGGTAAGAAAGTGCTCCTGTGCATCTGGGATAATGGTTTTCGAGACAGAAAACCAACCAGAAACAAGGAGCACCCAATAGATGCTACCACGCAACCACCCCGACGGCATCCACATCGCCTTCGACGACCACCGCCTGGTCAACAATGCCGGGCTGATCCTTCCCGCCACGTTGGCCTTGCACCTGGGCCTGCCCCAACTGGTTGACCGGCACTTGGACCTGGGCTGGGCCCCAGGCCGAGCCAACACCGGCGACAAGATCATGACGCTGGTGGCTTCCGCGCTGGCGGGCGGCGACTGCATCGACGATGCCGATGTGTTGCGCACCGGCAGGACAGCCTGCACCCTGGGCAGTGTAGTCAAGGCGCCCTCCACCTTGGGCACCTTCCTGCGCAGTTTCCGGTGGGGCCACGTCCGCCAACTGGACCGGGTGAGCCGCCAGTTGCTGGCCCGGGCCTGGGAGGCTGGGGCCGGACCCGGCGACGGGCCCCTGACCATCGACCTGGACTCCACCATCTGCGAGACCTACGGACTGGCCAAGGAAGGAGCTCGCCACCACGGCTACACCGGTGCGCGGGGCTATCACCCGCTGCTGGCCGTCGCCGCCGGAACCGGCGACGTGCTGATGGCCCGCCTGCGCGAGGGCCGGGCCTACACCGCCCGCGGCGCCGCCCACTTCCTGCGTGAAACGGTGGGGCGGGTGCGCTACGGCGGAGCCAGGGGCCAACTCACGGTGCGGGCCGACAGCGGCTTCTATACCCACGCCGTGGTCGCCGTCTGCCGCCGGATGGATGTCCGCTTCTCCATCACCATCCGCCAGCGCACCCGCCTGCGGAATCTCATCGAGGCGATACCCGAAGAGGACTGGACGCCGATTCCCTACTGGATGGACGGCGCCGATGTGGCCGAGACCACCTACACCCCCTTCCAGAGTGAGCCCGACGCCGCGCCGGTGCGGCTCATCGTCCGGCGGGTGAAGCCGGCGCCCGGTTCCCAACTGGCTCTCTTCGCCACCTACAGCTATCACGGCTTCATCACCGACCGGGACGGAGAGACCCTGGAACTGGAGGCTGACCACCGCCGCCACGCCGAGATCGAGAATGCGATACGCGACCTCAAGTACGGCGTGGGGCTGAACCATCTCCCCTCGGGCCGCTTCGCTGCCAACGGCGCCTGGCTGGCGGTACAGGTGATGGCCCACAACCTGGCCCGCTGGACAGCCCGCATCGGCCTGGGTCAGCAGATCGTGACCACCAAGACCCTCAGACGACGGGTCTTTGCCTTGGCCGGACGGATCACCCGCTCGGCACGCCGGATCACCCTGCATCTTCCCCAGCGCTGGCCATGGGAAACCCAGTTCAGTCGCGCCCTGGCCCGACTGCGAGCCATTCCACTCCCAGCCTGATTGCTCCTGTCCGCTACTGACCCGCCATCCGGCCAACCGAACGCCCCGCCAACTCGCGCCAGTCCGGTCCGCGAGCGCCTCTTGCCGTGTCCTATCCCGCCATCCCCCTCACCACAGCCACTGTAAGCCGCCATCGGCGCCCCCCAAAGCGCCTGCAGACCGCCGCCAGCCTCCCGTCTACCCAAATTCGAGCCCGGATCATCGCGCCTGTAACTTCCTCACCCCCCTTCCGCTGTCCTCACGCCGTCCATCGGTGTCCACCGGTGGATTCGGGCTTATGCTCAACTCCTTAAAAGTCTGTCGTTGAGGACCCACCGAAATGAATGATGCTTTCTTGATAGGTGCCGGTTTTTCCAAGGCCGTATGTCCTCAAATGCCCACGATGAGGCTATTGTTTGAGCGTTTGACGGACTTAGCGGACGAGGGAGATGGCATTACCGAAGAGGAGTACGACTATGCGGCCGGAGATGTAGAAGGCTTGCTGTCCTACTTCGCGATTACGGGGCCCCAAGACGATTTGGCCGAAGTGCTCCGAAAGAAGCGAGTCACGGCGCTCCTCGAAAACAGAATCGGGAGCATAGTCGCTGAACTTGAACAACTGGGGTATGAGAAGGGGTTTAACCCCAAGGGATTGGACCTTGTGCGCAAGTGGCATGAAGACAAGGGGCATATATTGACGACTAACTATGACACTGTAGTGGAAAGAGTATTAGGGGAGGGTTTTGAGGATGGTGCAACCGGGAAGAGACTGCGAGCAGATTATCCCGATTTGTATCCCATTCCGATCACCCACGCCCGATCTCGCCAAGAAACGGGCGGCGGCTTTGCGCGAGAGACGAACGAGACGTGTACCCTCTATAAGTTGCATGGGTCAACTACATGGTACGCGTCAGGAAGTGAAGCGCCGTACGCTCCAATCTACGGTTTGCTTTACAACCAATTGTCTGATATGGCCTTTAACAAATTTGTGATGGACAAACGAAGGTTCATCATACCTCCGGTATACGACAAGTCTACGTTGCTAAGTCACGAGAGCATTCGCAGTCTATGGCACCAAGCAAAGCACCTCGCGCTACAGACCGCAGATAGATTGTACGTCATCGGTTACTCCTTACCCGAAACTGATTTTGCAATGCGATCCCTTCTCTGGGAAGGTGCCAAACAATCTAATCATTCCCATCTTGGCAAGAAATTGCTCTACGTCGTCGACCCGGACAAAAATGTAGGCGACCGATACGCGGGGAAATTGGGACAGTACTACGATGTACGTTTGGACTGGGTCGGCGAAAGTGAAGTCTTTAACGATTTCGTTGACTGGTACACACAGGGTTGCACATAAATGGGTGAGTCTTATTTGGAGCTTGCCGTAGGATGCCGTAAGGTTATTTAGCCTCGCGTTGAAATTGCCTCGACTAACTCTGCTCCATCACCCAGCTAGCAGCCGACCGTCGTTCGGACATCTCGAGTGCCGTCCCCGGCGGATCCCTTAGGCTGCACCCGTCCTGGTTGGGCTGATCGGCATTGCTACCTGCGGGGTCAGCTATACTGGGAGGTAGGGCCTATATTGACGATAGCCAGTGCTATTTTCGAGATGTGGTTAAAGTCTCTGCGATCCTCCGGACCCGTGGTTGAATGTTTACCCGCAGAACCCTTCCCCATGCTGGCGGGACTAACATAGAAAGTGATACAGCCATCGGGGGCAGGTCAGTCCCTGGAGATGTCACTGTCCTAATCTGACCGTAAAGGCTGATCCAAATATGGAGCGACATCGGATACGCCCATAGCCCGGCGCTCCACTTCTACCCGAACCTCCAGTTCGCACATCAGGGGCTCCGGCAGGTTGTCCCCTCTGAGCTCGCCTTGCAAGCTTATAGCACCGGAGTTCATGGTACCGATGAACAACCCATTGGTTGTCCAGGCCTCATCGCGAGGACGCACGTCCCCGAAGTCGATTTCAATCTCCCACCTGTCGCCGTACTCCTGCACGTTTAGGTCTATGTCTTGGGGACTTCGGAACATAGACTCCGAAAGCCCCCGTCCGATGAATTGGTCTCTTGAGGGAGGACCATCAATCCAATCTTGAATGACCATCCCCGCTGACTTTGCTACATGTCCGATGAAGCGAATGCGCTTGCCAACCACACTGCTCTTATTCTGGAGCCGCAGGCCTAACCCAGTAAAGAATGCTCTTTCAGCCGCAAAAGCGATAACTTCTTGGGAATAGTCCGGGTTGGAGAAAGGATCCGTGACCAGGAAACGGGGCCCCGGTCTTGCAAACGTATGAGGTGGAAGGGGTGGCTTAAGGACCAGAGAGTTTACGGTGTACGGCGAAGGGAGGGCAGTTCGCTCATCGAGGGCTGCCCATTGGAGGGTGAGTTGCGGCGTTCCACCGAGGACGTCGGCAGCACCCATTTTCGCAATCTCATCGGGCGTAGCGACTCTAGTTGAACTACCATCCCTTATAAGTACATCAAGCTCGCGCAATGGCCCAAACCGCCTCGTGAGGAATGTAGGACGCTCCTGCAGCGGTATCTCAATGACTCCAATTGTGGTCCCCTCAATTGGAACTATCTGATAGGAAAAATCTACTGGCCGCTGGGTCTTCTCATTCACGAACTGGTGGAGGCTTGCATCATCCAAATGGTTTTCTATGCCAACCACCTTACTGCGCCCTCCCTTTGCTTCTTCCACTCCAATCAAGATGTACGCGGTGGTTCGACGCCACGAATTCGCGAAGGCCAAGATATCCTTGATTAATTCGGCCTTCTCACCGATATCAGCATTAACAAAGGGGTACTGAGAGGACTTGAAATCGAGCGCGGTTCCCTCTCCCTCATGCAGCAGACCCTCCAAGAGATTCGCATCTGAAGGCATCGCTCCAACACCTCGGAACACTTTAGGATTCCCACTATCGGCTCATCAGCAAAGCAACTTTGATGCTCTTGAACCACGAAAGGATCGGGCACTGACCAGCAGTGATCTCAGTTTCAGTAAGGTGGCCGCGCTGGCTAGGCCTAAGGCCATGTGCTCTGGCGTGAACCGAGATTTCTTCATAGGGCGATCCGCCTTTCTCTCCAGTTTAGACCATTTATCCCACAAAACTCGCAGTCCGGCCGGCCCAGTTTTCGGAGAGCAAATCACTAGCCTACTGCGAATCTGTAGTTGACGTGGGACTATAGATCTCCACGCCAAACGCACTTACTACTTCCTTGATCCGTGCCAAATTGGCAGTGGCGTAGTCCGTGGCCTCGTACCGCTGAATCTGTTGCTCCTTCAGACCTATTCTTTCCGCCAGCTCCTTCTGACTCAAGCCTTGGGCGATCCGGGCTTTGATCAAGATAAAAGGCAGGTCAGCGACGATATTTAGCGAATCCCACTGGAACTCCCCCTCCTTGAGGGATTCATACTCGCTCAACTCGCTCTCCAGGTCTGCTAGTTGGCTGCTCAGTGCATCCTCCTGGGCCTTGGCAATGAGCGGATGCAGGCTGTTTTTGTCCTTTGGGCGTTGCCTGAGACTTTCGAGATTGTTGGAGAACCGCACTGCCTGCGCCTTGGTAATCTTGTATTGTCTTTCGTTCTTGATCATCTCAAGTCCCTCAAGTCGATGGCGACAATCTCCTTGGGTTCTCCGGTTTCCTTATCTGTTTGGAAGAACTCCAGAAACGAAAACCCGTCCCCGCTAGCTATCGCAGATGCCGGGAACAACTCGCCCAGGTATTTCGCCTTTTGGGTAACCCTGCCGGGGTCGAAGGTCAGAAGTACCGGATCGAGGACGGTGGGGTCCACTCCGGCCTCCTCCCAACAAGCGTCGAAGTCGTTCGGGACGTCCTTGTTTGTGACAAAGCTCCCGTTGACGTAGAAGGTTAGGCAACCCGCGCTCCTCAGGTCCTCTACCGCAGCCTCGATACCAGCCACTAAACGTCGTCGCCAAGCACTGATGCCGAATCTGTCCAGGAATTCGTCCCACGACGCCCAGTGGACTCCCAGCGGGAGAAGCCCATTTTCATCGAACTCTGGGATCATAACACAACACTGACATTGTGTTGACGTTGTGTCAAGAACCACGTTCTTATCAAATAGGCAAACATTCTGACCGAGTAACCGGGTCCACCCCACTCCTTGCCCAACCCGGAAAACAGACACTTGGTTGTTTAACTTTATCTGTCGGGGAATGTATCCTAGTTTGGACCGACTGGAGATTAGGTAGATGCTAAATCATTGCCAAGGTGGGACGTTTATTTCAGGGGATCTCGACGACGGCTGAGAGGACTCCACGGCGTAGGGCGTCCGCCTTGCACATTTGGATGCCCATGGCGGCAACGGCGCGGCTGGCCCGCAGTCGCACGGCAGGGTCGGGGTCTTCCATTCAAGGGATGTTCGCGGGGATGCTGAGGGGAAGCCCCGACGCTGGATTGCTGGGTCGCTCCAGCGTCGGATTCCGGCGAGTTTTGCATTTCCCTCGGACGAGGTCTCGTTGAGCCTGACGTATTGGCCTGACATTCAGAGGTCAGGTGAGAGCTACTCGGGGCTCGGCGTCCGGTCCTCCAGCGGGTGCCAGTACACGGCCCCGGACTCCACCGCCTCCGCCGCCTCCCTGTCGTTCCTGACGCTGGCCACGGCGGCCTGCGCCGCCTTCCCGGTGAACCGGGTGATGAGCCCGGCGTTCCGGACGGCCCGGTTGCAGCGCCCGCGGTCCGCCGTGAAGGAGACCTCCATCGCTATGTAGCGGGTGTTAGTCCCGTCCGTCGCCAAGGTCACCAGGTCGGCGTTCCTGAAGCTGCGGTGGGCATCCCGGGGCAGGCTGACTCCTGCCATATCGCTCAGGTCCCTGGCGCTGAGGGTCTGGACGAACTCCAGGCCCATGTCGGAAGCGATGCCCGGGCGTCCTGGACAGGCCGGGTCCTGGCGAAGTCTCCCTTACCAGAGGCAGCCGCTCCACCGGCGGAAAGTTGGCAAAAGTCACAGCCCCGGCCGGCCGCGGCTGCGGAGTGAGATCCGGGAATACCTGGATCAGGGAGTCTCGTACCTGCCGGTGGACTGAATTTCCCCGTCCTTGATTGTCCAGATTTCGATAGTGCCGAACACGTCGCCGTTTTCGTCGAACTCGATGTCCCCGCTGGCGCCGTTGTAGTTAATATCCTTGCCCTCGGCTATCAAGGCGAGGGCCCTGGCTATTTCGTCCCGTCCCGGGCCGACAACCTCGCCGGGAGCGTTGGCGACGTCCCGGATAGCGTCCCGGATGGCGGTGGAGTCGGTGGTGCTGCCAGCCTTGGCGGCGGCCAGTGCAACCAGGACGGTCGCGTCGTAATGCTCGGCCATGAACGGATGCGACGGCGGGAAGCCGAAGGATTCTGTGTAAGAGGTCAAAAAAGCGTCTTTCGCCGGTGACCCCGCACTGCCTTGCACAGTCCCCATCGAGCCGTCCAACGCGTCCCAAGCGTCGATGCCCTCTATCCACTCAGGGCCTTTGGTGCCGTCGGCGAACAGGAACGCGTCGGCGTAGCCGCCTTCCATAGCCTCTCGGACGTAGACGGCCGCCTGGCCGGTGTAGCTCAAGACAGCCAGCGCGTCGGGGTCTTCATCGGTAGCCTTGTCCAGCTCGGAGACGTAGGTTGGCTGCACGTCTTCATGAGGGACTTTGGCCGTAACCGTTCCGCCCAGCGCCGTGAAACTCTTCTCGAACTGGTCCGCCAAGCCTTCGCCGTAGGCGTTATTGATGTACATTATGCCCACGGTGTCGTATCCCTGCTCTCGAGCGAGGCGGGCCAGAACAACCCCCTGCGAAGCGTCGGACGGCGTGGTGCGAAAGAGATAATCACCGTCTTCGAGCACCGAGATGCTGGGCGCGGTTGACGCGCCGGAGACCATTAGCGTCTTCTTGGGCACGGTCACCGACTGGGCCACGGCGACGGTGACGCCGCTGGAGAGCGCCCCGATGATGGCGGCAACTCTTTCGACGTCAACGAGCGCTCTGGCCGCGTCAACGCCCTGGACCGGGCTCACCGCTGTGTCGCGGCTTATGATGACCATCGAACCGCCTTGGATTCCGCCGGCTCGGTTGATGTGGTCGGCGGCAAGTTCGACAGAGTTACGCAGGGGCGGCCCGAATTCTGAGAGTGAGCCGGTAAAAGTGTTGAGATTGCCCACGATCAGCGGGGCGAGCTGCTTCATCGGCACCTGTTCGGTGCGGACCACTTCCTTGGTCACCACTCTGTCTACAGGCACTTCCTTTACTACCTGTCGTTCAACGATGCGATCGACCGGTACTTCCTTGATGACTTCTTGTATGACGGGTTCGGCGGATGTGCCGCAGGCCATCGCGGCAAGCGCCAATACGATGACCAAGGTGACTGCCACGATACGGGACGAATGGGGTCTTAGCATGTATTCCTCCTGCTGTGCGGGGCCGGCCTCGCACAGCCCTCCAGAACTGAACGGAACCAGTATACACGGGATGATAAACGCAATGTGTATGCTCAACTTTTGAACCCAGTCCCGCGCGGCACGAAGCCGGATGCTGGGTGTCCAGCATCCGGCTGATGGACTACCTGTGGGTAAATCTCTCGGCCACTTGGCCAGGTCCATCTACTGTAGGTTGAACCCCTCGTAGTCGTTGGCGACCACGTCGGCGCGCTTGGCCCGCATGACCCGATCGCTGTCCGGGGCGGTAAGCAGGGCGCGGGCTGTGGATGAGGGGCTGCTATCAGATGTTCACCCTTGCCGTTATCGCGGCCGTTCTGCGGTGGTGTCCTTGTTTTGAGGTTGGGCCTTCTTTTCGGCCTCCCTCCTCCTCCGATTTTCGTTGTGCCGGGTTGCACAGCGGTCACATCTGGTTTGGCCTGGGCGTGGCGGGTTCTGGCATTCCCGGCACTTGGTTGGCCCGCCCGCCGCGATTTTCTCGGCCAGGGCGATAGCCTGCTTCAACTGACTGGCTTCCTTAGCCTTGGCGCGCGACTTGATGCCGTAGACCCTGCCAGAGAGCCTGTGCCTTTCGGCGCACCGGTCACACCTAGTCTGTCCTTCGATAGCAGGCTCGCCGCAGTGTCGGCAGAGGCCGCTGGCTTTGGCGTTGGCGAGTTTCTCCTTATGATTGGTTCGTTGTATTTCTCTTCTGGCCTCGGGCGTCAGCGGGATTCTCTTCTCTTTGGGTTCCTTCGGTGCTGTCCCTTTTTTGGGTCTTTCCTGTTTGGCATTGTTTGTTCTCGAGCCAGACTTTTTCTCCTTGCCAGCTCGCTGGGAGCGATGGTAAGTATCGACGAAAAGTTGTCTTTTAGGATGGTGTATCCCGCTACTACCTGTCCAACGCCCCCGAGGACACTCCCCTGGAGACCCTGGCGTACGTGGGCGGTTCCAGGTGGCGCATTGAAACGGAGTTCGAGACTGAGAAGGGCGACGTGGGGCTGGACGAATACGAGACCCGGAGCTGGGCGGGCTGGCATCACCATATCGCAATGTGCCTGCTGGGCGGGGCATTCCTGCTGGACTTGCAGCGGGAATGGGGGGGGAAAGATGCCCCGGATCACCCGATCCCAAGTGTACCGGGTGGTGCGGGAGATGCTGCCCAGGGAACAGTTCGGGCCGGATGAGTAGCTGCTATGGCTGGCGGATACGCAGTTACGCAACGAACGGGCGCGCCGCTCCCACGAGAAACGCCGCGCCGCCCGCCGTGAAGGCAGGATGGAGCCGCCACCCTAAAGCCGTCGTTGTAGTACTAGGGCGATGGCAGGAAAGGCCATCTGCTGTAAGTTTGTCAACGGATCATCCCACAGATTGACGTATTCCAGGGGAGCGATCCAGTTAAACGTCGATACCAGAAAAAAGATGAGGAGGATTGCTAGCCAGAAGTTTGGAACGGAAATACCGATTATGGTTAGAATTCGGGTCGCGTAGTCGACTACTGTGTCCTGTCTTACGGCTGATATCATTCCCAGAGGTATGGCGATTGCACTGGACACAAATACGGCTATGAGCGCGAGTTCCAGGGTGATAGGGAAGGTGCGAGCGATGTCGTCTGCGACTGGGGTTTTGCTGTAGAACGTTATGCCGAAATCCCAGTGAAGAAGACCCCATATCCATCTGACGTACTGCTCGTAGATTGGCTTGTCTGTTCCCAGTTCCGCCCTAAGCCTGTCGAGTTCTTCTTGGGTGTAGTCGTACTCCCTTTCTGGCCCGACCAAGATATTGAGGGCGGGGTCCCCCGGGATAAGGCGCATGAGAACGAATACTAACGCGGTAAGCAATATTACCGTGGGGATAAACAGGAGAACCCTTTTGAATATATAAGCCTGCACGTTCTACCTCTGGAGTGCGTAGGGCAGGCCCTTGGAGCAAGGAGCCCGCCCTACCTTGCAGAGACCGGCCATTAGCAGGGATCACACCAAATGTGCTCAAACTTTAGCTGGGAAATGGCGAGAGCTGGCATGTTGAATCCCTTTACCCTGTCGTTCACAATGACCTGCCTCGCTTCCCAGAACATCACTATCCATGGGCCTGGGTCCTCGGTCATGAGGAAGTTCTCTATCTCCCGAATCATGACCAGACGTTTTTCCTGGTCCTGCTCCTGTGCCTGCGCTTGGACCGCATCCTGGAACGCTTGAGGCACATCCCAGCCACTGGCCCTTACCGTCCCGGTCAAGGGCATATATGCCTGCCACAGCCAGTTATCCGGCGCGACGATCAGAGGTGGGCTGGTGTCCACCCATATGTCCATGTCTCGTGCATCAATGCGTCGTGCCATTGTGGCGACGTCGACTGTGTCGGTCACCAGAGTGACGTTTAGGAACTCCTTTAGCTGGTCTGTAAATAGCGGGACCACACCAGGCCTCTCTACAGGAGTAGCTAAGAAGGTAGTTTCGAAACCATTAGGGTAGCCTGCGTCGGCCAGAAGCTTTTTGGCGGCGGCTATGTCGTCTGGGTGTTTCTCACCGTTCAGCTCCCTGTAGCCAGGTAGCTGGCTTATCTCTTCCTCGGTCCTGCCCCACGGCCCGGCTGCCATGATCCCCGTTATGGGAGGGGCGACGGCCCCTACATCTGGGTGACCCACCACATCTCGAATTGCCTGACGGTGGAATGCTAGATTAAAGGCCTGCCTTACTCGAGGGTCATCGAAGGGCGCACGCCTATGGTTGAACCGAATCGGGAATGTATTATTGGGTGGAGTGAAATAGGCCGTAACATCCGGAGTTTCTTGGTCCAGCGTCAACGCTTCCCGTGTGGTCAGGTTGGTAAGAGGGTATGAGCTCATCAAGACCTGCCCGGTCTTGTAGGCCGCGATTATGGTGCCCTTTTCGATGATCACAACATGCTTTAAGGCGTCAAGAAGTGGGAATCCATCCTTGAAGTAGTCCTCATTCCTCACCACTTCTATGGAAACGTCTCTGACGGTCTCGCCCGACTTGAAGGGGCCAGAGCCCATAACCTTGTCAAACGGTTGCCCCAGTTGCTCGTCTGTCTGGCCCTCCTCCACCGACGTCTGCCAGGCTTCAGAAACCACGTAGGATGAATTCATGCCTAGTACCGCTAGTAGGTCCTGCGTAGGGAACTTTGTCGTGATCGCCACGGTATTCTGGTCGATAGCCTGGGTGTTCCCCGCCTCGTAATAGGTCTTCAGGGGTGACCTGGTCTAACCTCGAAGGCGTGTCATCCTGTCCATGCTGTAGACGACGTCGTCGGCAGTCACGAGGGAGCCATCATGATACTTGACGTCTTCATGGAGGGAGAAGGTGTAGGTCAGGCCATCTGAGCTTAGATCCCAGCTCTTGGCCATGTCTCCCGCTATATCGAAGGGGTCGGGGGTAGTGGGATCATACTCGACAAGCGTGTTGTAGAACCCAGCCGCCATGAGGAACACTTGCCAGTCGACGTGCGGGACATACTGCTGGGCCGGGAATGCGAAGCCTTGCATCCGGAGTACGCCGCCAGAGGTTCCCTTTAGCCCGAATCCACCGAAAAGGTGAGTGTCGCGGCGGGTTGAATGGGTAAGAAAGTGCTCCTGTGCATCTGGGATAATGGTTTTCGAGACAGAAAACCAACCAGAAACAAGGAGCACCCAATAGATGCTACCACGCAACCACCCCGACGGCATCCACATCGCCTTCGACGACCACCGCCTGGTCAACAATGCCGGGCTGATCCTTCCCGCCACGTTGGCCTTGCACCTGGGCCTGCCCCAACTGGTTGACCGGCACTTGGACCTGGGCTGGGCCCCAGGCCGAGCCAACACCGGCGACAAGATCATGACGCTGGTGGCTTCCGCGCTGGCGGGCGGCGACTGCATCGACGATGCCGATGTGTTGCGCACCGGCAGGACAGCCTGCACCCTGGGCAGTGTAGTCAAGGCGCCCTCCACCTTGGGCACCTTCCTGCGCAGTTTCCGGTGGGGCCACGTCCGCCAACTGGACCGGGTGAGCCGCCAGTTGCTGGCCCGGGCCTGGGAGGCTGGGGCCGGACCCGGCGACGGGCCCCTGACCATCGACCTGGACTCCACCATCTGCGAGACCTACGGACTGGCCAAGGAAGGAGCTCGCCACCACGGCTACACCGGTGCGCGGGGCTATCACCCGCTGCTGGCCGTCGCCGCCGGAACCGGCGACGTGCTGATGGCCCGCCTGCGCGAGGGCCGGGCCTACACCGCCCGCGGCGCCGCCCACTTCCTGCGTGAAACGGTGGGGCGGGTGCGCTACGGCGGAGCCAGGGGCCAACTCACGGTGCGGGCCGACAGCGGCTTCTATACCCACGCCGTGGTCGCCGTCTGCCGCCGGATGGATGTCCGCTTCTCCATCACCATCCGCCAGCGCACCCGCCTGCGGAATCTCATCGAGGCGATACCCGAAGAGGACTGGACGCCGATTCCCTACTGGATGGACGGCGCCGATGTGGCCGAGACCACCTACACCCCCTTCCAGAGTGAGCCCGACGCCGCGCCGGTGCGGCTCATCGTCCGGCGGGTGAAGCCGGCGCCCGGTTCCCAACTGGCTCTCTTCGCCACCTACAGCTATCACGGCTTCATCACCGACCGGGACGGAGAGACCCTGGAACTGGAGGCTGACCACCGCCGCCACGCCGAGATCGAGAATGCGATACGCGACCTCAAGTACGGCGTGGGGCTGAACCATCTCCCCTCGGGCCGCTTCGCTGCCAACGGCGCCTGGCTGGCGGTACAGGTGATGGCCCACAACCTGGCCCGCTGGACAGCCCGCATCGGCCTGGGTCAGCAGATCGTGACCACCAAGACCCTCAGACGACGGGTCTTTGCCTTGGCCGGACGGATCACCCGCTCGGCACGCCGGATCACCCTGCATCTTCCCCAGCGCTGGCCATGGGAAACCCAGTTCAGTCGCGCCCTGGCCCGACTGCGAGCCATTCCACTCCCAGCCTGATTGCTCCTGTCCGCTACTGACCCGCCATCCGGCCAACCGAACGCCCCGCCAACTCGCGCCAGTCCGGTCCGCGAGCGCCTCTTGCCGTGTCCTATCCCGCCATCCCCCTCACCACAGCCACTGTAAGCCGCCATCGGCGCCCCCCAAAGCGCCTGCAGACCGCCGCCAGCCTCCCGTCTACCCAAATTCGAGCCCGGATCATCGCGCCTGTAACTTCCTCACCCCCCTTCCGCTGTCCTCACGCCGTCCATCGGTGTCCACCGGTGGATTCGGGTTTAGCTGAGCCGCAGGGGCTGCTGTTTCGGGCGTAGGCGTGGGTGTCGTGAGACCCGCTCCTGGACCCAGTGGGATGGCAGTAGCGGCGGCTTCTGGCGCTGTAGTAGCAGAATCCGGCAGGAGCGGCTTCCGCCGGTGCCGTGGTCGCCTCCGGGGCCGCTGCTGGGGCAGTCGCCGCCGGCTGTCCTCCACAGGCAATGACGAATATCAGCAGCATGAGCAGGGGAGCCGATAGAAGTACTCTGGAGTTCCGGAACCAGCGGTAGCCCATGAAAACACCTCCAAAATTTCGAAAGCCAGGACCCATACCTGTGCATGGTAGAGCCGGATGTTATTCAATATCTAGGTAATTAATAACTGTTTCGTCAATCAATCCAACGATATCAGCTATATTGGTACTACCATTCGCATTAGCACATAAAATTCTCGACGGGAAACCAGCGCAATGTGGTCTATCGCCGTTTGACATGTCAATAGGTGGACTTTATTCGTGAGCATTGTCACAGGCGGGGGTCATGTTTCCTCGAAACCACCGTTGCAGGGCGGTGGCGAAACCGGGGGGCGTGAAGGACTATCTGGAGCCGACCAGAGAGCGGAGCCGACAGGCTAACCGCACCGAGCGGGGAATGGTCCTGGACTAGGCGGTCAAGGTGACTTGGCAGGGTCGCGAGAGCCTGGGCCGGAGGTTGGGTGACGGACCTATCGCCACTTCTGGCGTGGCCGAAAGACCCTATCGCTTTCGCTCATGTTGAGCGGCTCTAATGGTCCCTGTCCAGGAAGTCCAGCACTCGCTTAACCGCCGCATCTCTGTTGTACGAGTTGTAGGTCATCATGGCGTTTCGCACCGGATCTCCGCCAAAGAACCGTTCGTACAGCACCTGGCGTCCTCCAAAGGCGCTGCAGGCTACGTCCCAGGCAAGGTGGAAGACCCGCGCACGCTCCCACGCCGATGCGCTATCAGTGGCGAGGTACTTCTCCACGTCCTGGCCAATGGCGGCGCGAAAGTCGTCTTCCGCCGGCAGGGCCATCAGACTACTTGAACCCAACTGCTGTACTATCTCCGCAAGCCTCGGGTAGATGGTCGTAGGGTAGAGGGCGCGGGCTGCGCTAACAGGCCCAGGCGCAGGACACATCACCCCCCACTGGTTGACACTGGCGTCGGCTTCCGCAGCCCGGAGACAGGCCTTAAGGGCCTCCAGATAAACGATGATTTCCGCTATCCGCTCCTGTACGTGGGGGATGTCGCCCGAACCAAGGGTGTCCACCATCAGCGACGCCAAGCCCAGGATGAACTCGGTCTTCACCGCGCAGCGATTGGCCACCTGGTAGCCCGCATGGGTCGTGGACTGAGTGGCAGCGGAATAATTGTTGCACATCTCCACGTCACCAAGCAGAAAGACCCTCTCCCAGGGGACCAATACGTCGTCAAAAAAGACCACAGCGTCCATCTCTTCAAACCGGGCACCCAAGGGATGATCGAAGGTGGACCGCCCGAGGTCGAAGCTCTCCCGGCAAAGGAACTTCACTCCAGGAGTATCGTTGGGGATGGCAAAGGAAAATGCCTGACGCCAGGCGTCCGATCCAATAAGGTGGGTGCGCGTGGGGTAGACAGCGATTTCATCTGAAATAGGCCCCAGAGTGGCAAGGATGCGGCTCCCGCGGACGACGATCCCGGCGTCCGTTTCCTTGATGACCGTGAGCGCCACCTGCTCGTCGATATTGTCCACCACCGAGGGTCTACGGCTGCGCTGCAAATTGACCAAAGTGTGGGTCAGGGTGACATCGTTCTCCCGGATATACTCGTGATAGTCGAGCACGTTCTTGTCGAAACCATCGCGGTTCTGGGAGAAATAGGCGGACGCCCCAGCCCAGCCGCTAATGGCCACGTTTAGGAAGTCCGGGGTCCTGGCCATCATCCCGCAACCCTCCCAAGCCCAGCAGGTCATCATATCCCGCCGCCGTTCCAGGTCTTCTATCGTCTTCGGGACGATGAAGGACAGGCCGACCGGTTCACCGGACGAGGGAGAAGTAAAGGTCATTCGCTCATTGGTCCCGGCCACATGTTGCAGGTCGTAAAGGGCGGCAACCGACCGCACTCCACCTTGGAGACCAGCATGGGTCGTGACGTCCTGTACGCGCTGTCCCCGGACCCAAACCTCCGATGGCCTTTGTTTCAGTCCCTCGATGTATTGCGCTCCTGTCTTGGCTGGCATGGTGGACATCTCCGCTTCAAAGTGGTCCCATTGTACGCGCATACGGCCCCGGCCACCCTATCGCGAGCGGTGGCTAATACGGGTGCTATAATTTGAGAGAAGACTGCCTTTAGGCTGGGAGCGGTGGCTCCGGCCGTCGGGGCGGTCCTATGTTGTGCCCTTCGGTGCGGTCCCAAAGGACCACGTGGTAGGCCCCGGTACTTCTTCAGAGCAGGAGACACGTTGGACTTCGCCCGGCGCGTGGTTGCGCTCGCCCAAGAATATTCCCTTCCGCTCATCCTCGGAGTTTTCGCCGGACTCTTAGTCGGCAACCTCGACCATCACCTGTACGAGCGGCTGGTCGATTTTCACCCTCTCGGTTTCCATACCTCGGTGTTGGGTCATCCGGTCACGGCCCACTTCCTCATCAACGGCGTCTTCATGGTCTTTTTCTTTGGGATCGCCACCAAGGAGATCACCGACTCTGTTCTACCTGGCGGCGTCCTAAACCCCATCAGGACCGCTATCAACCCGCTTATGGGCACGCTGGGAGGTGTGATTGGACCAGCGCTCCTGTACCTCCTGCTGACGTACATCTTCTACGGGCAATCAAGCAACTTCGCCGAGGTGGCCAACGGATGGGGAATACCCACCGCCACGGACATAGCCTTGGCCTGGCTGGTGGCTAGATTGGTCTTTGGCAACGGCCATCCCGCGGTTAATTTCCTCCTGCTCTTGGCGGTGGCGGACGACGGAATTGGACTGGGGATCATCGCCGTGTTCTATTCCGACCCGGAATTGCCAGTCAGGCCGATGTGGCTCCTACTGGTGGGTGGAGCCATGGCCGCCGCCTGGGGGATGCGCCGCCTAAACGTCAGGTCATGGGTGCCCTACATCGCGGTGGCGGGACTGATGAGTTGGGTGGGGCTGTTGCAAGCGTCTATCGAACCCGCCTTGGCGTTGGTGCCCGTGGTGCCATTCTTGCCCACCAGCGGCGCAGAGGGCGAAGAGGAAGCTCCCGCTCTCGACACCGGCGGAATGCCCGAGCACATGGCATCGCACCCGCAGAGTCCTCTCGAGCAATTCGAGCACCATCTCAAGCTGTTCGTGGACCTTGGCCTGTTTTTCTTCGCCTTCGTAAATGCTGGAGTGACCTTCGGAGCGATCAACACGGTAACCATGATAGTGCTGGCATCCCTGATCGTGGGCAAGACGATGGGCATAACCCTGTTCTCCATGGTCGGGACGTGGGTCGGATTCCCTTTGCCCAACGGCATGGGGATAAGGCATCTGGCTGTGGCGGGGCTCATAGCGGGGATAGGGCTAACCGTCGCCCTGTTCGTGGCAGGCAAGGCCTTTACAGGGCCTCCATTCCAGGAGCCCGCCAAGATGGGGGCGGTGCTCAGCGGGCTTGTCGCGTTTCTGGCGCTGGGAGCTGGGGCCCTGCTGAGGGTGAAGGACGGCGCGGGCGCGCCTCAAGAGTGAGGCCGGAACCTCTTAGCGCACCGCCGGCGTTCCGGCTGGTGCGCTGTGGCCGGAATGCACCACGCGCCGATATAATCTTTAGGTCGAATCTTGCCACACCTCGCGCCGACATGCTTCCCAGGCGCGGAGAGGCCAATCAAGATTGAAACCCACGGAGGGACCGCAATGATCGGAGTGCTGACTCACCACTGGGCAAAGTCCGATAAGATCGAAGAGGCCCGGAAGCTGCTGGACGGCAACGGCCTGGCACAGAGCAAGGCCCCCGGCTTCGGGTCTAGGGAGACCCTGTACTCCCTGTCGGACCCTGCCAAGATAACCACTTTGGTTACCTGGGACAGCAACGACAGTTACGACGCCTGGAGGGCCAGCCCGGAAAGGTCGGTGGCAATGGCCGGGGCCGAAGAACTCTGGTCTCAGTCTCCGGAGTCGGAACGGTTCGAAGTAGCCGGTTAAGACCTCGGCGCAGACTACTGCTGCTGGACGAACCGGCGATCGGCCTCTTCTAGGGATAGTGTTTCGGAATGGGACCAGGCTTCCTCTTTGCATCCATGCGGGTCATCGAAAATTCCCAGTATGCTATCTACAAGCGCCTCGCCTTCCTGGGTCGACGTATGACATAGCCCGTCCACAGTTTCGATGGCTGGCCGATAGTCTGGAGGAATTACACCAGGCGCCCAATCGGTGGGAGTAAGGCGTTAAGCCTTGGGGTCGAGATAGAAGGTGAACACATCCAGGCCAGTCTGTCTTTGGTCCCGACCCCACCGCTCCATCAACCCGGCGGGGCCGAAAGGCTCGGCCACTTTCGCGATGTTGGAGTAATGGCTTCTTATCTGGCCGTTGGAGTCGCTCCACTCGCTATAGCCTGGAGTTGTCGGCGCGGAGATTTCAAAGGTCATCCTGGTGTCCTTTGCAACGGATGGGAGACTAAGCTGGACTTTGTACAAAAGCTAGACAAGATAAAAGAACAGGGTAAGCTAACTTGGTCTACTCCTTATGAAAGGACAAGTTATGCTCACCCTGCCGAATACCATTATATCTCTACTCACACCCTTTTCGACGCTGTTCCATCGCAGAACCTGGTTGAAATCCCAACTGCTGCTGGTTGGCGCCATCCTAGCCCCTGGCAAGCGAACCGTGACATCGGCGTTGCGAGTGATGGGACTGGAGGATGACCGGAACTTTGCAAGGTACCATCATGTACTCAGCCGGGCGGTGTGGCAGCCTCTGCAATTGGGCCGGACCCTGCTGTGGCTCTTGCTCCAACACTTGGACCAAGGGGATGGCCCCTTAGTGTTCGGCATCGATGAGACTCTGGAGCGGCGGCGGGGCGGGCGTATCAAGGCAAAAGGAATTTATCGCGACGGAGTGCGCTCCAGCGGTAGCCATTTCGTGAAAGCCAGCGGTCTGCGCTGGATAAGCTTGATGTGGCTGACCACGATACCCTGGGCCCGCCGGACTTGGGCGTTGCCTTTTCTGACGGTTCTGGCGCCCTCGGAACGATACTACCGGAAAAGGGGGCGCACTCCCAAGAAGCTCACCGACTGGGCTCGCCAGATCATCCTCCAACTGCGCCGGTGGCTGCCCCACCGGCCCCTGGTGCTGGTGGCTGACAGCAGCTACGCCGTCTTGGACTTGCTCCACTTCTGCCAAGCCCTGGCTCAACCCGTTACCTTAATCACCAGGTTGCGGCTGGATGCCGCGCTCTATGAGCCGGCGCCGCCTCGCCAGCCCGGTCAGAACGGCCGCCCCAGGGTCAAGGGTAAACGGTTGCCCACGCTGAAGGAACTCCTTGACTCTCCGGATACGTGCTGGGCCGAGGCCTCGCCAGCTTGGTATGACGGTACCGTCCGTACCGTGGAAGTCGCTTCCCAAACCGCCCTCTGGTACCACTCGGGCAAGCATCCAGTGCCTATTCGATGGGTCCTGATTCGAGACCCCTTGGGGCAATTCCGTCCCCAAGCGTTGCTGTCCACCGACCTCGCGGCCACCCCGGTCCAGATCGTGGAGTGGTTCGTGTTGCGCTGGCAATTGGAGGTGACATTCCAAGAAGTACGCGCTCATTTGGGAGTGGAGACGCAGCGTCAGTGGTCTGATCGGGCCATCGCCCGTACAACACCGGCGCTTTTTGGACTCTTCTCCTGGGTGTCTCTGGCAGGACACCTGTCTCAGAAAGAACGCCCGGCCATTCCCCGGACGGCAGCTTGGTATGCCAAGCCGCTCCCCACCTTTGCCGATGCCATCGCCTTGGTCCGAAGGGACCTGTGGCAGGCCTCCGGAAGTTTTTCCATGTCGGATCGCGAACCTGATATCACAAAAGTCCCCACGCCATTGTTCAACCGCCTTATCGGCTCGCTCGCCTACGCCGCCTGAATGTACAAAGTCCAGCTTAGAAACTATCTCAAATCTCCACCAACTTACCGGCAGGGAGAGAAATCCCCCTCAATCCCCCTTTTGCGAAAGGGGGAGGCATCGCCTTGACTCGGTTTTGAGATAGTTTCTAAGTACGGAGCCCCACTCACGGTACTGAATTTTAGGGGCAAGAAGCCGGGCTGCGCCAGCATTTTCGAGTAGGGTAAGGCCTTTGCAAGGTCACGTTCCTTATACTCGTCACGTATAGATTCCCACTTTCGCGGGATTGCCGGTTGGGGGCGGGATTTCGCCATAGGTAAAGACTTTGAAAAGCCCATAGGAGTTGCCGTTTGGCAAATGCTGGGCTAGTTCACCTGGCGGTTCTGAACGCTGGGCCCATCAAGAGCGGGACCAGTTAAATGGTCCAACGATTGTTCGTTGCCGCACTCGTCGCCCTGGCGCTGCTGGCTTTAACGTCATTGGCCTGCGGGCCAACGGCCGGGCCGGGAAATACGCCTCAGTCATCCCCGGGGGATACGGCCTCTTCAGAGGAAGCCACGCCGACACCCACCTCCCCGCCGCCTGCCGATACCCCCACTCCCCTGCCCACCAAGGAGATACCTACCCCGAAGCCTCCCCTACCAACCAAGCCGCCGCTGGTCACCCCAGAGCCTTCCCCGACTCCGTTCCCGTCGCCTCCTGATGGCGTGCAGACATGTCAACAGTTGACCTTGTTCGGCCCTCCGGAGGAGTTGAAATACCTAGATTGGTGCAGGGACCAGCTTCTGGAGCATATTAAGTCGATATGCTCCGACCAGACCACGGCGGAGGCACAGACCGCCTGTGGACGAAATGCCGTATCCGAGTACAGGTCATTCGTATTTCGAGAGGGTCCATATCGGTGTTTCTCAATAACAAATTCGACCAGACCCAGGATGGATTGCATCAGACAGTCTGGGAATGATAGTGAAAAGGCAAACTTAAGGATGTGGGAAGCGTGGGCTAAGGTCCAGTTTGAGGGAAACAGGGACCCCGAAGTGGTATCGGCCATGAAGGACGTTATTACCTGCCTGGAGGACATGGGGTATCAGGATGTTAACCCCGGTCTGCTGTTCACTTGGCATAGCTTCGTGTCCCAGAAAGACCGGAATGAGCGCGAATCGAAACTGACGCAGGAGGAAAGAGACCTTCGTTCCGCGTTGACCGAGCCGTCCCAGTCCTGCGCCAAGAAAAACGGCCTATATGATGCTCAGGACACCGCTTGGGCCGCCGAGCTAGAGAGGCTGCAAAACGCAGAGCCGGATACGGTCCAAATCCTCATTGATGAAGGTCTACTTGAGGCGCTAAAGAAGCCAGGGCCGGAGATCTTCCTGACGGGGGATAGGCCATCATAGGACCTGTTCACATTTCCTCAACCACATCCCACTTATTTGATAAGGAGCTGAGTGGGCGCGGAGAAGGGGTTTGAGGAGCGGGACCTCTCCGTTGTTGCGGCATTCGTCCAGGTAACGTCTGACTGAGGCGAAGGTTGAGAGACGGAAACCCGCTTAGACGACGCGTTGGACGAAGAGTTGGGCGTCAGGGAGGGGCTCCTTTTCGATCAGGGCGCAGGACCACTCATCGCACAGCTCCTGGGACATGCGTTGGATGGCGACTTGGGCCAATGGGCGGGCCAGTTTACGCTGGAGGCGGCGGATTTCGGACTTTATTTGGCCGAGAGTCATAGAGATTTTTCCTGGTAGTTGTTGATGTAGAGGGCGTCACTAAGGGCGCGAACGGCGAACATGGGAGGGGGGGTCGTTGCCTGGCGGAGAGGTTGGAGTTTTTTTGTTTTGAGTCAGACTGGGACATTTTGGGACATGCGCCTCCTTGTGGGATGGGATTCGGGTCCAGGCTAGTGTTCGGAGATGTTGAGTGATATGGATGGTAGAGAGGTGCAACGCGGAATGGGAAGGGGGAAATGTCAGTTGGGAGGCGCGGGGCGGGACACCTCCCGCTTATGGTTTAGGGCGATAGCCGAGGTTTTGGATTCTGAGGAAGGGCGAATGGCGCGGGTCTCTGAGAATTGAAAGACCCTGGGTGAGAGGGCAGGGTCTCTAAGTTTTCATGGCCAATTGCCGATCAAGGAGCGTACCTCGCTCATCCCGACCGTAACGCGGCGTAGACGAAGGACATGCTTCATTGAGGATGGCCCTTCGACTCCGCTGCGTTACGCCTACGGCTTCACTTAGCCGCGTTCAGGGCGAGCGGGCACGGCCGACTACTGATATTCCCTGCGGCTAGGTCACGTCCAGGACCGCCTCGCCCAGACCTTCAACCGCCACGACGGCATGGTCTCCCGCGTTCAAGAACTTGGGGGTGACGATGCTCCCCGTAATCACTACCATGCCCGCTGAGAGGCCCGACCCTTTCGCCGCAAGCATGTTCACCAGCCACACCAATGGCTCCAGTGGGTGTCCCATTACGTCTGAGCCTAGCCCTTCACCGACCAACTCCCCGTTGATGGTCATTGAACCGCGGGATGCCGCCAAGTCCACGGTGCGCCAGTCGGTGACCGCGGGACCCAACGCGACCCCCGCGTTGGATATGTTGGTGGCGATGCCCGCCAACAACCGCGCTTGCGGGTCTTGAATTTCAGAACTGCGACCGTCGATAACCTCGAAAGCCGCCATAACCGCGTCAACGGCCTCTTCCACGCGGCTCCGGTCGTAAGGGGCGCCGGAAGCGGGGAGGTCTTCCCCCAGGCGCGCCGCAACCTCGCATTCGATACCCAGGCGAAGGTAGTCCCCGCTGTGGACCGTCGCGGGGGAATGGTACACGGTGTTCGCCAGGACGATGCCCGCGCCAGGCTCGGTTATGCCTGAATTCTGGCGCATGGTAGTGGTTGTATACGCGATCTTGTAACCGGCAATGGGACCCCTGGATTCCGCTAGCAGCTCCTGATAGGCTGCCTGAATCGCATAGGCCTCGTCCATTGTTTTGGGAGCGGTCTCATCGTCCATGCTGTACCGCTCGCCAATCCGGAATTGAGCGGCAAGCATCTGGGCGGTCCGTTGAATCTTAGTCTGGGTGGTCATATTGACTCTCCTAGAGATTGGTGGTCCTCTGAGACACATGGACCTGGTATAGCACGACACCTCCAGGATAGCCCGGAGGTGTCGTGTGGACTCCGATGGAGGGTCCCGGTCGGACCCTGGGCTGTTGAGCTAGTTGTCGTCGGCCGGGACCGCCTCGAGGGCAGCCTCGGAGGCCGCGCCGGAACCCGTGCCTAGGTAGGTGTTGTAGAAGTCAATGACTTTGTCCCAAGCGTCGGTTGCGGCGGCCTGACGGTAACTGGGACGGTCAACGGCGAAGAAGCCGTGGCCGGCGTCGTCGTACCGGTGGAAGTCATAGACCTTGTTGTTCTGTTTGAGGACCAACTCGGTAAGGTCCACTTCCTCGGGTGAAGGCCGGGCGTCCTCATTCCCGAATATCCCCAGCAACGGGCAGTTCATGTTGGCGGTCATTTCGATCGGCGAAACGGGCATGGAGTCGGTGGGCGCCTCGGAATCACGGGCGGTTACCCCACCACCCCAGCAGTCCACAGCGGCGTCAAGGCTGGGGATGTTGCAAGCCACCAGATATACCTGACGACCCCCGGAGCAGAAGCCAATCACTCCGACTTTGCCGTTGGTATATGGCAGGGAGCGAAGGTATTGCATCGAGGCTTCAACGTCGCCAATGCACTGAGCGTCGGGGATCATCCCTCCCTCACGGACGGCGCCGCTGACCTCTTCGTGGGATGCACCGAACCCGACCTTCTCCCGCACACGGTAATGGATATCCGGGGAAATAGTGGCAAATCCGTTGGCCGCCAGCTTGCGGGCCATTTCCTTGGATGCGTCGTCCCATCCTGGCATGTGGTGAATCAGCACCACGCTCCCAAAGGGCCCGGGCCCCAGGGGGCGAGCGAGGTATGCGTCGATCTCGTCGCCATTGTGTCCTTGAATCCTCACCGTCTCGGCAAGCATCCCTTCATACCTGGGCATCAGTTCCTCCTCTTTTTGTGTTTTGACTGAGTTCATTTTAGGGTTGTTGGCACTCCGGCCGGGCTGCCGCGTCACGCGATTGCCTTTCCCGTGGTAACTAAGGTGAACCATCTCCCGATTTTAGCTTCCGGTGAGTTACCGAGCCGTAAATCACCTCTCCAGAAGCGTCATCCAACACCAGGGTGTATCTGGGGTCTCCGTACCTAGCGCTGAAGCCGCGAGGGACGAAAGCAGACACATAGTCGAAGTCCCTGAACACAACCACGCGAACCCTGTGATTGGTTAGATTCGGGCCGGGGACATCGGTCTTGCCGGTGAATGCTGCTATGGTGGTTTCCACGGGCAGATCGTCAATTTCAGACCTGGGTATATTGAATCCTTTCGCTGCATCCCCTCTGGCTATGGAGAGCCCTTCCTCTCTGCTTAGCTTAGGCACAAAGGAGTCCGGCGAGAACTACACGTCTCCGGGAACTCTGGCGCCAATATCCTTGGTAGTTTCTGGTTCTCCCCCAGCAACCCACCCACCGAGAACAACGGCGCCCAAAATGGTCATGGTCGAGATTAAGGTGAGCATCCCAATTGTCTTAAGCATAATTGCCTACTCACTCATAAAGAACTATTTTCGTGCCAAGCTCTAGCTGGCGAATCGTTTATCCCATACTCTGAAATCTGTATCCGTGACTCCCACAGTATCGGTGGCATGGTTACCTTCGGGATTTATATGAATGTAATACTCCACATCGTGTCATCCCACAGCAGTATCGTAGAGTTCTATATCATCGGCGTGGATCTTAATCGGCGTGGATCTTATTTGTAGTATCTCCTGCCGCGTGGTCACCCTTATCCGTCGAGGAAACGCTTCTGAAAATCAGCGTTTCCGCCATAACCTGCCACCCCTCCGGTTCCCAGTCAAGGTTGGCGGCATAGATCTTCCCGCTGTCATACACGAACTGGAATTGATGAGGCTCGCCGCCTCCACTCCCCGCTACCCAGGTAACCGTGTATTCTTTGGAACTGGACGGCTGTGTGGCAGGGCTGCCCACCCATAGGCCTGTGGATGCATTATAGTATCTCGTCCACACGTTTTCGCCATCTTCATCCGTATATTGTAAGAATACATACTCGGTTGGATCATCGTCTTTCTTGGCCCAACCCACTTGAGCATACGCGGACGAATTTTCCCACATAACCCAAAACGCCGTTCCTTAGAAGACGGGGGAAGGATTGTAATTCCAAAGGTCGGCCCGTATTGCATAACCTGAGCCGGACAATCCTCCTCAATAGTAAAATTCACCGTACTTATAATCCTGGTTATCTCCCTCAAAGACGGCGCATGTCGTTAGGGTTGCGCTAGGCGAGGCGAAGAATCCAGCCAAAGGTAGCGCGATTCCTACCGTTAGAAAGACACTGACCCACAAACCCATTGCAGTAGAGCCGCCAATTAATATTTCGCCCTTGCATCTAGTTCTCCTGTTGCGGTTTGAATGGGTTGATTTTCCCGGTGGTATGACCACTGGCGGGGTCTGCCGCCACACTACTACTTGGGTTTGGAGGTGTCAACGGGCGTTGTGTGACCCCCGAATTAACGCCCGTTTATGGCCCCGTTTCCCAGATGCCGTCGGACGGGATAGTTAGCATCCGGTCCACGTAGATCCCAGGCACGTGAATCTTGTCGGGGTCCAACTCTCCCATGGGAACCACCTCGTTTTCTAGCTCAACTATGGTGGTCGTTGCGGCCATGGCCATGATGGGATTGAAGTTCCGCTGGGCCAGCCGAAATTGCAGGTTGCCGAACGTGTCGGCCTTCCACGCCTTGATGAACGCGTAGTCGGCGTGGAGCGGAAACTCCAGTACATAGGTGCGCCCGTTAATCTCCCGGTGTTCTTTGCCCTCCGCAAGCTCGGTGCCGACGCTGGCGGGAGTGAAGAAGCCCCCGATGCCGGCGGCGGCGGAACGGATGCGCTCGGCCAGGGTACCTTGTGGAAGAAGCTCAGCTTCCATCTCACCATCGTTGTACTTCTGGACGAAGGGCGTAATCCGAGACGGGTGGGTTGGCGCCGTAAAGGCGCAGACCATCTTCCTGACTTGACCGGCCTCTATCAGGGTGCCGACATCGACCCGTCCAGTAGTCCCGCCATGACCGTTGGAGATTCCCGTGAGCTGTTTCGCGCCCTGGCGGTTGAGCGCGGAGATCAGGTTTTGGGGGGAGCCAACTCCGAATCCCGGAAACATGATCGTGGAGCCGTCGGGAATGTCGGCCACGGCTTCGTCGAAACTCGCGTATATCTTATTCTTCATGTTCCGGTTTTCCTCCGGGGATCAGGGGATTCTGGGGTGTGTAGGCGAGTTTATGGGCGGCGATTGAGGCTGTCAACGGCGCATTGTGTCCCCGGAACATCGTGCGGCTAGGCAACCCAACCCCGTAAAGGTTAGAATCTGGCTTATCCTGAATTCTTGCCATCGGCGAGTCCACTCGGTCCCGGAGGCGCAAGTATGAGTACCCAACAGACAGGCCAGCGAGGGAACATCGTCCAGGAAGAAGACGGGGTCTTCGAGATTTTCCCCCTGCCAAGCGATGAAGCGACCCTCTTGGCAATATTTGAGGACTGCTTCGAAGAATGGGAACACCTTCACATCGGCCCGCTGATTCAGGGCGCAGCATGGGAGATTCGGCCTCCCCGCAAACCAAGAATCAAGACGATGGACGGGTACGCCACCATCGACTTCCAGGACTGGCATTTTCATATCTGCATCGGAGAACACAAGGGGTCCCCGCCCGAATTGGCGAAACGGCGGCAGACGGCCCAGGCTGAGCTTTACCGCCGACTCACCAACGACAAACCCGGCGACTGGGGTCTGCGTTTGTTCAACGGCGCCGGCGAACAGCAGATCACCTTCATGCTTCCGAACCCCTTCCTTACAGACGAACAACGGATCATTAGGGACCCGGAGTGGGACCGCCTGGACCTGTGGGACAGGCTGAGGCAAAAATACCTGGGACTCGGCTCCGATCCCTTGGACCGGTCATCTCCAGGTTTCTCCCACGCCTAGTTTCGGCGGGACTTCCCTACCGTCGTAAACGTCTACAACGTAGGAAGGATGCGCGCTTCCTAAGACTTGGCGAACAGAGTTACCCATATGGTCCAATACGTGGAGGGAATGCAGAAGCGATAATGGATGCCGTTAGGCTTGGGCGAGGATGCCTGATCCTAGCTAGATTGGGTGCGGAGTCGAGGTGCTAATATACAGTCCCAAGGATTAGGCGAAAAGAGAGGGCATCAATCCCTCTTATCGGAGCGGATAGTGATGAGTCTTGACGAGGAAATTAACGCCAGACGCGCCGAAATAAAAAGTGATGGTTATCCTATGTCAATAGGAGAACTAGTAAATCTCTATCGGGACGGCGAATTAGACATACATCCAGAATTCCAGAGGTACTATCGGTGGAGCGATGAACAGAAATCACGACTCATAGAGTCAATTCTACTGGGTATCCCAATACCTTCAATTTTCGTATCTCAGCGGGACGACGGTGTCTGGGATGTGATCGATGGACTACAAAGAATCTCCACGATCTTGCAATTGATTGGCGAGCTAAAGGATGATTCGGGAACGATACTGGACCCGTTGACGCTGAAGAAGACCAGATACCTACCTTCATTAGAAGGCAAGAGATGGGAAAACGATGACCCATTAAAATCGATTGGCAATGCTAATCAACGCATAATCAGGCGCGCGAAATTGGACATAAAGATTATACTCCGTGAGAGCAGCGAATCTAGTAAGTACGAGCTGTTCCAACGATTAAACACTGGAGGGACGCAATTATCTGACCAAGAGTTGAGAAACGTCATCCTCATCATGGTGAACGCGAATGCTTTCAGATGGATGGAGGATCTCGCTAAAGATCAGAACTTCCAGGCTTGTATAGCCCTATCAGACCGCTTGATGTCCGAGCGATACGACCTTGAGTTAGTGACTCGCTTTTTGGTGTTTAGAAATCTCGAAGAGACTCAATTGCGGTCGATAGGTGACATAGGAGAATTTCTTACCGACAAAATCGTCGAATCCGCACAATCCGAGCAGTTTGATGAAACGAAGTCGGTTGAAGAAGAAGCCTTCAGGTGTACCTTCGCCCGTCTAGCAGAATCCCTTGAGGATCGTAGCTTCCGAAGATACGATCCGGTTAAGAACCGATATCTTGGGGGATTCTTGATCTCGGCTTTCGAGCCTATTGCCTTGGGAATCGGGCACAACTTCGAGCATTATGCTAGTAGCGCCGATTCGCCTAAGGTTGAAAGAGTTAGCAAGAAACTATGGGGCAATGATAATTTCTTAAAGAACAGTGGAATGGGCGTGAGGGCGTCAACTCGTTTACTCTCGAATATCCCCCTTGGAAGAAGCCTCTTTGCTCCATGAGAATCCAGTCCCTTGATCAGTTGGTTGAGTTTCTCGATGAAGAACTCGCTTGGCGAAAACGGGAACTGACAACCCTAAAGTTTATGCTGGAAAAACCCCGGGATCACGAGGGGCAGTTATTGTTGCGCGCCGGGATTTGTCTTTTATACGCACATTGGGAAGGCTTCGTAAAGGCAGCAGCAACCAGTTACATCTCTTTCGTGGCTACGCGAGGATTAAGATATAGCGACCTTGCTCCTAATTTCGTGGCAATTGGACTTCGTTCACGGATTATCCAGGCTGGGCGGTCTAATCTACCGACATTGCATACTAATTTGGTGACCGAATTGACGTCGGGGCTCTCGGAACGCGCCATAATAGGTTCCGAAGAAGTGGTGCCGACACAAGGCAACCTTAATTCAAAATTGTTAAACGAAATCTTCTGTCTATTGGGGCTCGATGGCAAAGAATATCTATTAAAGGGACACTTACTGGACCAGCGACTGTTAGCAAACCGGAATCTCGTCGCTCACGGCGAACGTCCGGAGATCAGTTCGAGCGATTACGAGGATTTGCACAGCGAAATCATACAGCTCGTAGAATGGTTCCGGACAGATATAGAGAATGCCGCGGTTGCGTCCGCGTTCCGCCGTTAAGGAAGTTCTCCAATCTATCCAAACGCATTCCAACTAACCATAACTGACATCTTAGGATAGCGGGAGCATCTAATGGAAATCCTGGACGGGATTTACCGAATTACGTTGGGAGAAACGGGCGCGACGGAAGGCGGGCCGTCAGTCAGCGCGTTCTACGTAATGGGCGAGGAGACTGGACTGTTCATCGATGCCGGTTTCCCGGATTTGGCGCGCACTCAGCCCATCCTCGATTACTGGCGCGGCCCCCTGGACAGCTTTCCCACGAGTTGGGTCCTGGTTAGCCACCGCCACTACGAGCACGCGGGCGGGGTCAAGATTCTCAAGGAAGCCACGGGCTGCAAGATAGGTGTAGGCCGGGATGACGCCGAAGCCGTCGAGGCCGACGTGGGGGAAGGAACAGGAGTCGTCGATTTACCCCTGACCGGCGGCGAACAATTCGACTTGGGTGGCCGCGTAGTGCGGGCGGTTGCAACTCCCGGCCACACCTCCGGGACCATGTGCTACCTGGTACAGGATGAGGGCATCCTGTTTACCGGGGACCACATCATGGGCCAAGGAACGGTGGTCGTGAGGAGCGACGAGGGGGGCTCGATGGCCCAGCACATCGAGTCGCTGGAAGTCCTGCTGGACATGGGCATCACGACCGTCATATCCGGTCATGGCGCGGTAATGAACGACCCCCTCGCCCAGATCCCAGAACTGGTGCGGCACAGGCTGGAGAGAGAAGAACAGATCCTGGTCATGGTGCGAGAAGGCATGGGCGGGGTGGACGACCTGGTGGCCCGGATCTACGGCGAGTCCAGTCAGCGCCGCCTGTGGTTGGCACGGCACCAGGTGGTGTCGCATCTGAAGAAGCTCGAAGACGACGGGCAGGTCGTCGTAGTGGAAGAAGGTTCTACCTACCGGGCGGCTTGACCTCCGGTCTTGACCCCGGAATTACCCGACCCTGCCCGGCCCGCCAAGACCGCCTTGGCTGGTCAGGAAGGCTCGGATGTCGTCCGCGTACTTTACCTCTGAGTCGTCCTCGGGCTGATAGTCCAGGTACTTGCGGGCGCTGGTTAGCGACCAGAAGCTCCGTGCGTTGTCGCTGATTCCGTATACGACCGGCCACGGAATCCCGTGTTCGTTCTCTATAGAAGGGGCCTCGAGTGCCTTCGTGAATAGTTGGGTCAAGTCGCGGGGGCTGATGTAGGCTCCCAGGTCCCTCTTGTAGGTTTCCGGGTCACCGGGAAAGTCCTCAACCCGAATCTCCCTGGGAGCGCCGATCCTCACCATCACCACCTCCAGCTTCCGTCCGAACACGCCGGACGCGAACAGGAACCCGATGTGCTCGTAGGTAGCCTTCGCCCATCCGTAGAAGTTATCGGACAGGGGCAATTTGTAGGGGTCAAGGTTCTCCAATTTACGGGCGTGGATCAAGGAATGCTCATACCAGTCGGCAGCGTGGTTGGAGCTGGCCATGACCACCCTGCGCACTCCAGCGTCGTAGGCCGAGCGGAACACGTTGTAGGCCATGGCAACGTTTACCTGTTCGTCATAGAAGTCGTCCAGCGGCGCTCCGCGCCTCCGCTTGTATGCCAAATGCACCACCGAGTCCTGGCCCTGGAACAGGTGGGCATATTCTCCAAGGTCCGGTCCACTCAGGTCGGAGATAGCCACTCCGGCCACCAGTCTGCCTTCCCTGTCGGCCTCCTTTACATCCACGAGGGTCATTTCGTAATTTTCCCGGAAGGTGGGAAGGAGCTGGGATGCAACGTACCCGGTGGAGCCGGTCAATAACACCTTGCGGTCTGGCATGGCGGGCATATCTCCTTACGGCTTTTGGTCAGGGAGGAAACGTCCGGGCCAGTACAACAGAAACCCCGCCGGTGCGCAAGGATGACAAAGCCTGCTTGCCTTGCCGTGTGACCAGTCCCTAGAGTTTGCCGTCGATACTAACCTCAATGGGTAAATCGGAGGACAGATGGACGGCTCGCAGGATTCAGACAGCGGACCGAAGATGGTTTGGATGCCGGTGCGGGTGATGGAAGATGACGGGGGAGCTCCCAAGCATTTGAAACTGCATGGCAGGTGGATATCCGTGGAGTGCGTGGAGTCGGTCCTGGATGTGAGGCAAAACATGATTGCCGGTGAGCAGGTGGTCAAGACCCAATACAAGTTAGCCCTGGCGGATGGGTCGCGGTTGATGGTCTTGAAAAACCATGTCACCGGCGGCTGGTACCGCAGTGTGTGATTGCCCTGCTGATGGGGCCGGGGTCATTTAATTGTGAGTACTGCCAATCAGTACCGCACCGGTCAGGACCGCCGAAGTCGCCGGATTCGTTGTGCGCTGGAAAGAGACTCGTCTTTACAATGAGTGAAATGTAACAGGCCAATTTGTCTCGCTTTTCGTGAACTCAGGCCCCATTAGGGAACAAATCCCCCTTTTCCGAAAGGGGGAGAATGGTCTTATGGGCTAACAAATATTAGACCCTGTGATGGAGCGTCCCAAATGGCGGCCGCGATGTGGGTTCATATATAATCGCGGCCTATGCAATCAGATCTGCCAAAGCTCCGACCCCTAAACCTTCGGTGGGTACAGGTGCACGGGCAAACAATGCTCGCGCTACAGGACCCATTGCGCCTGGCGAATTCTTCTCTCATGGTGCCGGAGTCGATTGCGCCTCTGCTTGGTCTGCTTGATGGCTCACGGGACCTGGACGCCCTGCGGGTGGGATTTGGACTCCGGACCGGGGTCCAGTTGACTCCCGCCCAGATGGAGGAGTTCATTCATCAATTGGACGAAGCCTGCCTCCTGGATAGCCGACGGTTCCACGTTGCGCTGGACGAAGTGCTTGAACGCTACCGTTCCACGCCCTTCCGCACACCGGCCTTCGCCGGGGAAGTTTATCCGGCCGACGAAGCGGAGCTAACCGCCACCTTCGATGAATACTGCAAGGGCGCCGGCTGCGGCAGCTTTGTGCCCGGCTCGCCCGTGGTAGGTCTCATTAGCCCCCACATCGACTACTACCGGGGGTGGAGGTCCTATGTTCAGGCTTGGGAGCCAGCCAGAGGCGCGGTTGAAGCGGCGGAATTGGTGATTATTCTGGGCACCGACCACTCCGGTTCGCCTGGAAAGTTCACGTTGACCCGTCAGAGCTACGGGACGCCCTGGGGCCACCTGCCGACGGACACAGACCTGGTTGACCGGCTGGTTGAGGTTTTGGGACAGGAAGCGGCCTTCGACGAGGAGGTCCACCACATAGGCGAGCATTCAGTGGAGTTGGCCGCAGTCTGGCTTCATTACATGGCGGGCGGGAAACCCAAACGGGTGCTGCCCGTGCTTTGCGGTTTCCCTGAAATTCTCGCAGGGGACAACGAAGGGAATAGCCCCAATATCGAGGCGGCTTTATCCCTTTTGTCTGAGGCCACCCGGCAGCAGCCCACCCTGTTGGTCGCCGCCGGTGACATTAGTCACGTGGGACCGGCGTTTGGGGACTCATCTCCCTTCGACGGCCCGGCCAAGGCGAGGGTCCGGGAATCGGACGAAGCCTGGTTGGAGATCGCTTGCTCGGGAGACAGAAATTTGATGGAAGAGCACCTGAGGAGCAACGGCGACCCAACGCGGATCTGCGGTGTGAGCCCTATCCTCTATATGATGACCATCCTGGGAGACGTTCCGGGGAAGATAGTCAACTACGACCAGTGCCCGGCGGATGAGGAATTCGGCTCCTTGGTATCAGTGGCCGGGGTGATTTATTCGGGATAGGCCGTCCGCCTAACCCGCCTGCCCAGCCCTGCCTTGTTCGCCTCAATTGGGCATGATATTCTAGGTTGCAACGTGCCCCTGTAGCTCAGCGGATAGAGTGCTGGCCTCCGGAGCCAGAGACGAGAGTTCGATTCTCTCCGGGGGTACCACCGCTAATCCCTCAACCGCGAACATAGTTTGCGACGGGCACCGCCCACCGACCCTCCCAGGATCACCCGGCCACAGGTTGCCCACCCACCTATTCGCTTGTCTGCCCGGGCGGTGGCGTGACAAACTCGCAGGTCGGTCCGGTGGAGCGGCTGAGCCTGCGGTCAAGTGTGATCAGAGGGCAGTTTAGGTCCTCGGCTAGGGCGACGTACCAGGCGTCGTAGCAGGTCAAATTCGACCGTAGCTGCCATATTCTCTCGACGAAGGGGCGAAACGGAAACAGGCGGATCGGCATCCGGAGCAAATCCAGAAGCCCATCTCGGGCCTCGCGAGACGAGATATCTCCCGAGAGCTCTAATCGGCGCAGGATATTCGTGGCTTCAACCAGGGCAAATTCTGGTCCCGCCATCGACTCTCCACCGACGATAATTTCCGCCCACTGACCGTCTGGACCTATCTTGACCGAAGCCGCCACCAGAACCGATGCATCGACGACTGACGTCACTTTCGATCCATGTCACGGGACCACAGAATCCGAGAAGTCGGTACATCAGACTCAATAGTCTGTTTGCGTTCCCGGACTTCTTTGAGCCACGTCTTCATGGAAACCTGCGACGCGATTCGTTCGAGTTCCCCAAGCAACAACTCTTGCATGGACTTGCCTTCGGACGCGGCGCGGGCCTTGAGTCCATCGCGGACTTCTTCTGGGACGTTTTTTATCGTAATCTGCACTGCCATATTTGCATTCTGCCCACATACGTCAGACTTCACAACTCTGAACTGTCTCGAGGATAACACCTGAAACCATCACAAGCATGATTAAGAGCCGAGTCCAATGGTAGTGCATCGGCTCCATCTACAGTAAACTTAACTGGGACGGGGACAGAGCTGCTTCAACTCTTTCCCCTGATCCACCACCTGTACGGGGCGTGGCCCAGCGGTAGGGCGCCTGGTTTGGGACCAGGAGGTCGGCAGTTCGAGTCTGCCCGCCCCGACCAACCATCTAGCTTCCCGATTACGATGGCCTTCCCACGCGTCTTCGTCTATGCTCCTTCTTTTGGCATGTCTGATCCGCCACCTGATCGTCACGTACTTGTTACGAAATGATGATCTTGATAAGAAATGCCTATCGCCTATGCGACTCCCAGAACTCTGTGCGAAACCCTTCGAACTGAAATCCAATACTTAGCATATAAGCTCTAATTTATAACGAATACCATCAATGTTATGATTGATATTCGCCATATCGCCATCGTTGATGCTCTATTGACATCTTCTTCCATGATGATGTATATTCCATCACCATACACGGCCCGTGGTCGCTGGTACGCAGCAACGCAATCCTTCACTGCTAGCATTCGTTAAGGAGGCCAGGTAAGAGTGTTGAGACCGACTCGAAAGCTTCATTGGACCGCTTGGACCATGACCCTGGTAGCCCTGATGACCCTGATCCTGGTTGCCTGCGGCGGCGCCGCCGAACAGCCCGCCGCTCCCGCGCAACAGCAGGAGGCCACCAAAGTACCCGACGCGATCCCCAAGCAGGGTATCGCCAATACCCCATCTCCACAGGAAAAGGCTGCGGATACAACCGCCAAGACCGACACTTCGTCCCAACCCGCCAAGAAGGCCGACACCGCTAGTCAGCCGACAAAAAAGGCTGAGGCCAAGAAGGAGCAGCCAACTACGGCCCCCGCCGTAGTGGCGCCCCATCCGGAAATCACCAGTGCAAGAGACACCTTCAAATTCGTGACGGCGGTGGAGCCGGATACCGTGAGCGGTGCGCATGTGCTCTGTAGTGGCAGCTTCGCTGAGACGGTATGCGACGATATCTCCAGCGACCCCTTGACCTGGGTAGACAACGATACCTTCGAAATCGTCCCATTGCAGGGTATTGAGGACTGGGAGCAGCTTGACCCCAAGACCTGGCGGTTCAAACTGCGGGACGGCGTGACCTTCCATAACGGGACGGAGTGGAACGCCGATCACGCGGCCTTCTGGATCAGCTACGCCGGGGATGACGAGACACGAGGGCACGGCTTCGGAAACGACTACACATTCCACGGCTCGTTCACGGGAGAGGCAATCGACCCGTTGACTCTAGACATCCACTGCAAAGACGCCTGCCCCATCCTGCCGCGCACCACTATTTTCACCAAGTTCTTGGACAAGGACTGGTTCCAGAATGCCTCGGAGGATGAAATCCACACCCAGGGGCCGGGCCTTGGCCCCTACAAGATCATCAACTGGGAGAGGGAGCAGCGGATTGTCCTGGAAGCCTACGAAAACTACAAGCCCAATCCTAAGGCCGTGGACGGCCGCGCGCCCATCATTCAACACGTAATCCAGTTCTGGCGCAACGAAGACCTGGTACGGGCATCCATGATAGCAGCCGGGGAAGCAGATCTGACTGAAATCTCCCTGGACGATATCGACAAGGTGCCGAAGTACAAGGTGACCACCAACAACGAGGCGATCAATTACCCTATCGACACTATCTACCACCCGGAGTTGTCCAAATTCGAGGTCCGAATGGCCCTGAACCTGGGCTTGGACTGCGAGACCTTGGTGGAGCAGCTTTACAATAACCTGTTCACCTGCTACGGCAATATAGCCCAGCGCGGAACGGTGGGCATAAATGAGAGCAACTCCTCCTACCTGGGCTATGATCCGGAGGAAGCCAAGCGGCTCCTGAAGGTGGCCAACTACGATCCCGCGAATGAGATCGTCTTGACCATCGGCGTCGCCGACTACCCTAAGAGCATCGAGTACGCCGAGGCTGCGGTAAATTACTGGGAGGAAATCGGGATGAACGTCAAACTAAACGTGGCGGACATCGCGGTACGCCGCACCATCGGGCGTTCCAATTGCGCCTATGGTCGCACGCGCTCGGAAATTGATAGTGCGCCGGGCAAGGACCTCAAGGAGAAGTGCCGCAACCTGGGGCCCAGCACCGCAGGGGGCGCAAGTGCGGCCACGTCCGGTCTCACCACAACTCGCACGTCTACCGAATCGCTAGACTTCTCCAGGCAGGCCCTGTTGCGGAATTGGTGCTACTATGTGGGCCGAATCTGCGAAAGCGACCTTACGGAGAAAATTGACATAGCGGTCGCCACTCCGACGGGGCCGCTGCGCACCGAACGGCTGGCGGAGATAGCCCAACACGCCCACGATCACGCTCACTTCGTATTCCACTTTATAAACGTGGTGGTCTACGCCATGGACGCGGACCTGGAATGGGAACCCTACTACGCGCCCAGGCTCAGGGCCAACACCGTCTACTTCACCAAATAAGCGGATACCTGATCGGCCGACCAAAGGACCGTGCCCCGAGACCAACAGGCCGGGGCGCGGTCCTTTGTGAAACAACGACCCCCGGAGTCTTGCCGAGGCTAGTTTGAGGGACAATCGTGCGTAACTACATGATCCGGCGCGTGGCCCACTCGGTCTTTATTGTCCTGGGACTTATGGCGCTCCTATTCTTCGCCACCAACGTTCTAGGCGATCCCATCGACCTATTGGTGGACGACGACGCCACCCCCGGGCAGATAGAGGCCCTGCGGGAACTCTATGGATTCAACGAAGCTCTTCATAAACGGTTCCTGGATTTCTTCGGCGGGGTTGTTCAAGGGGACTTCGGCCGGTCCTACCGGCTGGGAGCGGAAGCCCGCGAACTGGTCCTAGAACGTATGCCCAATACAGCTGTCCTTGGGAGCGTATCTTTCGCAATCGGCGCTCTGGGGGTCCCCATCGGCATGTTGGCGGCCAGACGGCCCCGGGGAATCATGGACCGCGCCGTCAACATCATGTCCTTCGCCGTCATCTCCATTCCAAGCTTCTGGCTGGCGTTGATGCTGATCTTGATCGTGTCGGTCGAGTTCGAATTACTGCCCACTTCCGGGTATGAGGGCCTTGGACCCTCGGGATGGAAGTTCATCGTCCTGCCCGCCGCTACCCTGGTGCCCACTGTGATGGGCCGCAACGCTCAAATCACCAGAGCAGTAATGATCGAGGAGATGGGCAAGCAGTACGTGTCTACGGCCCGGGCCAAAGGCCTGACCGAACGCACCGTACTTTACGGCCACGTCCTCAAGAACGCCTCTATCACCATAGTCACCGTGATGGGGGCGGAGGTAGCAGGGTTCATGAATGGTGCGACGATCACGGAAACGATCTTCGGTTGGCCCGGAATGGGCAAGCTACTGGTCGACTCCATCGCAGCGCGGGACCTGCCGGTAGTTACAGCAGCTCTCTTCTCCGTAGCCCTGGTGGTGATGCTGGTCAACCTGACGGTGGACCTCGTTTACACCTGGCTGGACCCCCGTATCGTTTACAAATAGGCCGGTAAACCTACCGCCCCAGCGTGAGGTATAGCTAACAACATGCGGGACGCAACAATCCTAGAACAGCCAAGAGTCAACCCGATCGCGGCCGTCTTCCAGCGGCCCTTGGTGCAGGCGTTCTTCAACGATCCCATAACCCTCATATCAGGTATTTTCCTGGCAATCACGTTACTGGCCGTGTTATTCGCGCCATTAGTCTCTCCCCACGACCCAAACGACCAACAAGTACGCCTTCGTCACCTGCCTCCCCTGGCTACAGGAAACGCCATCATCAAGGAGTCGGGCGCGGCCCGGCTGCAGGAGGAACGTCTCTACCTCTTGGGCACCGACCATCTGGGCCGGGACATGCTCAGCCGCCTGATCTACGGTGGCCGAATCTCGATCACGGTGGGGTTCCTCGGGGTGTTCGCGTCGGGCTCCATCGGCGTATTCCTGGGGCTATTGGCCGGCTACTACCGAGGCACGGTAGATGACATCATCATGCGGGCGGTGGATGTGTTCATGACGGTGCCACTGTTGTTCTTAGCACTGATGGTGATATTTATACTGGGGCCTAGCTTCAAGAATATCATCATCGTGTTTGCCGTCGCCCGGTGGATGCTCTACTGTAGGATCACACGGGGCGTAGTCATGTCTTTGAGGGAGCAGACCTTCACCGACGCGGCCCGGGCTATCGGCGCCAGCGACCAACGAATACTAGGCCGGCACATCCTGCCCAACCTGATAACGCCGGTCCTGGCCCTGGCCGCCTTGGACGTGCCCGCAACTATCTTGACCGAGTCGGCGCTCAGCTTCCTCGGGTTCGGCATCCAACCGCCGGAGTCCTCCTGGGGCCTCATGTTAGCTTCGGGCCGCGCGTATATCACCTCAGCCTGGTGGATGGTGGTGGTTCCCGGATCGGCCATCTTCGTGACGGCCCTCTCCTTCAACCTGTTTGGCGTCTGGATGCGGGCGGTAAGCGACCCCCTCCAACGCTGGCGCTGGCTAAAGCAGACCAAGGAGTCCAAGTCTGCCGGTATCCAGTTCTAAGCGCGAATCTCAACTAGCAGATCGAAGGCCCCCGGCAAGGCCTTACCGGGGGTCTATTTTTTGTCTGAACCGTGATTTATCTGATTCTGTGATTACTATGATTGTGGCGCTTACAGACCCGAAAAATCATGGTAATCATCCAATCACATCAATCACAGTTCTGACGAAGCACCCAAGGGCCTCGTGGCCTGCCGTCCTCCACTGGAGTCCCCGGCTGCTAAGTTGTAATATATGAAAGCGCCGCTGGAATCCAGCGTCAAACGGATATGATTGCGAGGGGGATAAGCTTCAATATGACCTCGAACATAGTGCTCTCTAATGTGGAATACAAGGTGGTGGGCACGCGGCCCATCCGCCATGACGGAGTGGACAAGGTTACCGGCAGGGCCCAGTACGGGGGCGACATACGCCTTCCCGGACACCTCCACGGAAAGGTGCTGCGCAGCCCCCACGCCCATGCCCGTATCAAGAGGATAGACACTTCCAAGGCAGAGGCGCATCCCGGAGTGCTGGCGGTGGCCACCGCCGCGGACTTTGCTCCCGTGCCCGACCTTCTGGCCGAGATCGGCGAGGAAGCAGTCCTGAGCCTCAAGTACATGAGCAACAACGTCCTGGCAGGCGACAAGGCGCTGTACAAGGGTCATGCCGTTGCGGCGGTGGCCGCGGAGAATCCCCACGTCGCGGAAGAGGCCCTGAAATTCATCGAAGTGGACTATGAGGCGCTGCCCTCGGTTACCACCGCCGAGGATGCCATGAAACCCGACGCACCCATCCTCCACGAACACATGACCACATCCAGCTTTGATGACCGCTTCCCAAAAAAGACGAACATCGCCAGCTACCAACAGCTAACGCTGGGCGACGTGGACGAAGGTTTCGCCCAGGCTGATGTAATAGTCGAGCGCGAGTTCAGGACCAAGACCGTCCACCAGGGCTACATCGAACCCCAAAGCGCAACGGCATCCTGGAGCCACGACGGCAGGCTCACGGTCTGGAACAGCTCCCAAAACCCCTTCGGTATTCGCGACAACGTAGCGAGGATATTGGGCCTCTCCTCCTCCAAGATCAAACTGGTTCCCATGGAGATCGGCGGCGGCTTCGGCGGTAAGCTGGCGGCCTACCTGGAGCCGGTGGCCGCTGTGCTCTCCAGGAAGACGGGCCACCCGGTTAAGGTGTCCATGAGCCGCGCCGACGTGATGGAGGCCACCGGCCCAACTTCCGGCTCGCACATGACGGCTAAGATTGGCGCGACCAACGACGGAAAAATCGTAGCCGTGAAAGCTTACCTGGCCTTTGAAGCCGGCGCGTATCCGGGCTCGCCCATCGGAGGCGCAACAGCCTGTATGACCACCCCTTATGACATTCCCAACGTCCAGTTGGATGGCTATGACGTGGTGGACAACAAGCCGAAAACAGCGGCCTACCGCGCGCCCGGCGCTCCTCTAGGTTGCTTTGCCATCGAAATCCTGCTGGACGAATTGGCCGAGAAACTTCAGATCGACCCCATCGAGTTCAGGCTCCGCAATGCGGCCAAGGAAGGCACCCGCAGGGCCGACGGCACGGTCAACCCGATTATCGGCGGCGTCGAGGTAATGGAGGCGGTCAAGGCTCATCCTCATTACAACACTCCACTGACCGGGAAGAACCAAGGCAGGGGAGTCGCAGTCGGCTTCTGGCGAAACAACTCCGGCCCTTCCTGTGCCGTGGCCAACGTCAACCCCGACGGGACAGTCATGTTGGTTGAGGGTTCCGTGGACATCGGCGGGTCCCGAGTGGTCATCGCCCAGCAGTTGGCCGAGGTGCTGGGCATCCGCGTCGAGGACGTTTATCCCGAGGTGGTGGACACTGACACCATCGGCTACACCTCGTTGACCGCGGGCAGCGGTGTGGCGTTCAAGACCGGTTGGGCAGCTTATGAGGCTGGCCAGGACATCCGGCGTCAACTCGCGCAAAGGGCCGCCCTCTTGTGGGAGACGGATCCTGAAAACGTTGAATACGTCGACGGCGCGTTGCAACACACCTCCGACCCCGAGCTGCGAATGACGTTCAAGGAGATAGCCCCCAGGTTGAACGACACCGGCGGGCCAGTTGTGGGGCGCGGCAATGTGAATCCCAGGGGCGCTGGTGGTTCAGTCACAGCGACCCTCGTGGACGTCGAGGTAGACCCTGAAACCGGCAAGGTGCAGGTGCTACGGTGCACCGCCTTCCAGGACGCAGGCAAGGCCATCCATCCCAGCTACGTCGAGGGCCAGATGCAGGGTGGGACGGTCCAAGGCATCGGCTGGGCCCTCAACGAAGAGTACGTGATGAGCGACAAGGGTGAACTTCTCAACTCCAGCCTGCTGGACTATCGAATGATGACAAGCCTGGACCTACCCATGATCGACACGGTAATCGTGGAGATCGGCAACCCTGGACACCCGTTCGGCATCAGGGGTGTTGGCGAAGCATCAATCGTGCCTCCGATGGGTGCGGTCGCGAACGCGATTCACCACGCCATAGGCATCGAAGTAGACGGCCTGCCCTTGAATCCCGGTACCTTGCAGGGGGCTCTGGAGGGCTAACCGGAAGACCTGGCTGGCTGTGCTGATTCCCGCCCACCCTGAGCGCCGCAAACCGGACTCAGGGTGGGCATATTAATCCCAGGGGCCAAGGGGTTGTGTTATACTCCAGCCCCGTACAAGACCCGATTTCGTGATCCGAGGGACGGTTTTTGATGGCTGGCGCAGTTGAATTTAGAGAGGGTGGGACGGTAACCAATCCCGGCGGCTTCCTGGCCGGCGCAACCTACGCCGGACTGAAGACTTACTCCGAAGATAAGCTCGACCTGGGCATCATCCTGTCCGAGTCTCCCTGCACCACGGCTGGAGTGTTCACGACCAACGCCATCCGGTCCCCCTCGGTAACCGTGACCCAAGAAAACGTCAACGCCGGTCCCGTGCGAGCACTCATCGTAAACGCCGGAATCGCCAACACATGCGTCGGCGATCAGGGTTACACTGACGCCAAGGAGATGACCACTCTCACGGCCCGCCGGCTGGGGCTGCAGCCTGACGAGGTATTGGTCTGCAGTACCGGGGTCATCGGCGTAGAGCTTCCCATGTCGCTGATTCGCACCGGCGTGGAACAAATCGACCTTTCCACCGACGGCGGCCACGCCGTAGCCCGCGCCATGATGACCACCGACACCCACCCCAAAGAGGTGGCGGTCCGTTTCGAGCTGGACGGGCGTCAGGTCGACATGGGGGGAGTGGTCAAAGGGTCCGGGATGATCCACCCCAATATGGCCACCATGCTCTCCTTCGTCACCACCGACGCGGCGGTGGAGAAAGACTTCCTTCAGGCTACATTGAAGGAGGTTGCAGACACCTCGTTCAACATGATGACCGTGGATGGAGACAGCAGCACCAACGACACGGTGCTGGTGATGGCCAACGGCCGGGCCGGCAACACTCCCGTCGACGCGGATAGTCCCGACGCGGATACTTTCAAGGAAGCACTACTCCAGGTCTGCGTCCACCTGGCCAAAGAATTAGCTCGAGACGGCGAAGGCGCGTCCCGCATGATCACCGTGGAGATCGCCGGGGCGGCGAACGTGACCGACGCGCGAATGGCCGCCCGCACCATAGCCGGTTCGAGCCTGGTCAAGTCGGCGGTTTACGGGGCTGACCCCAACTGGGGCCGCGTCCTTATGGCCCTGGGGCGCAGCGGCGCGAGAGTAGAAGAGAACAAGGTTGACCTGTTCGTCAACGGTGTCTGCATTATGCAGGGCGGTCTTCCGATCCCCTTCCACCGGGACGCGGTTGTGGCGCTGATGCGCGGCCCGGAGGTCACATTCCGCATTCACCTGGGCCTTGGGAGCGGTGACGCCACCGCTTGGGGCTGCGACCTGACCGAAGAGTACGTCATCATCAACAGCGCCTACACTACCTGAGGGATGGCAACGTGCCCGGCGCACCGATCGTGGTCAAAATTGGAGGAAGTACCCTCGGCAGTCACGACACAAGTCTGAAGGACTTGGTGACCCTCCAAAAAGCTGGCGTCGATGTGGTGGTGGTGCATGGCGGCGGCAACGTCATTTCTGAGTGGATGCAGCGCCAGGGTATCCCTCCCCGCTTTGTAAACGGTCTCCGCGTTACAGACGCCGCGAGCCTTGAAATCGTGGTCGCGGTGCTCACCGGTCTTATCAACAAGGAGCTTGTGTCCCAATTGCACGACCTGGGCGGCCGGGCCATTGGCATCAGCGGAATCGACGGCGGACTTCTTGACGCCTACATCGCGAACCCTGAACTGGGTTTTGTGGGCGAGATCACCCAGGTCAACAGCGGCCCCCTGGATGCGCTCCTCACCAACGGCTACATCCCGATGGTCGCTCCACTGGCAAGACACTGCCAGGACGGTTCCCAGAATTCCGGGACCGCGCTGAACATCAATGGCGACACCGTCGCCGGAGAGTTGGCCCGCGCCCTGAGGGCGAGCCGGCTCGTATTCCTGACCGACGTTGCGGGCGTGATGGACGGCTTCGGGCGGGTCATCCGCCGCTTGGACCAAACCAGGGCCGGAGCCCTATTCGAATCAGGCATCGTTCGCGGCGGAATGATACCCAAAGTTGCCGCGTGTCTTCGCGCCCTGGAGGGTTCCCCAGTGGCGGATATAATTGACGGCAGGCAACCCGGCGCACTGATGGAATGCCTTAATGGACGCCACTCGGGCACAACTATCGTCCGCGGCGCCAGTCCCCCCGACGCTCACTAGCCTGTAGCCGCGATGAGTTATAACCTCTCCAACGACGCCGAACAACCCGCGGCGCCGAAGCTCCCCGGAATCTCCGCCGAAACACAACGCCGTCTACAAAGAGGGTTCCCAGCCCTAACCGGCTTGGTCGTTTTAGCGCTGGCCCTCTGGTGGGCTCGCGGCGTCTATACGGACCTGCTATGGTTCGGCGCCCTCGGTTTCACCGCAGTGTACGTCAAGGTCCTGTTTCTCAAGATGTGGCTCTTCCTGGGCGGAACCCTCATCGCGGGGGCGGTCCTCGCTGTCAACCTATACTTCGCCTGGTCCATAGCCAAGGGGCCGTCAACTTTGGGACTTCCCCAGGACTTTCTGAGGTTATTGCGGGCCACGGTAGTCGGCAGCGCGGGCCTAACCGCCCTGGTCGGTGGGACCGTATTCGGTTCAATAGCCGCAGGCCGTTGGGAGACCTTCCTCCTCTTCTTCAACAAGCTCTCTTTCGGATCAATCGAGCCGCAATTCGGTCTGGATACGTCCTTCTATGTCGTCGATCTTCGGCTCCTTCATTTCATCCAGGGATGGTCATTGGGTCTAGCCGTCACAGCCATCGTGGTCTCGGTAACTCTATATATCGCGGCCTATAGCCTCAGGGGAACGACCTTTATATTGGCCCCACGGATGATGCGGCATGGTGCGGCCCTGGGCGTGTTCCTCATGGTGGCAATCGCGGCAGGACATGCGTTTGACGTGTTCGAATTGGTGCTATCGGATAACGGCGTGGTTTTCGGCGCCACCTACACCGATGTACACGCCCGCATCCCCGCGCTTTGGCTCTTGACCGGCATCGCGGCCCTGGCAGCCGCTGGGTTCGCGGTCAGCAATTTGTTCGGCGGGCCCCGGCTCATGGTGGGGGCGTTCAGCCTGTGGGTCATCGCCCTGCTGCTGGCGGACCTTGCTTACCCTTCCCTATTTCAACGGTTCAGGGTGGACCCCAATGAGTTCGCCCGGGAGACGGTATACATCGAGCGGAACATCGAGGCCACCCGCGCATCCTACGAACTGGACCAGATCAAGGAGACCACCTATCCGTCCACCCCTCGGTTGAACCCCGTGTCTTTTGGCGACCACCGGGCCACGATAGACAACATCCGGCTATGGGACCTCCAGCCCCTGGAAGACGCCTATAACCAACTTCAGTTCATGGAGCTTTATTACAACTTTTTGAACATGGACTCCGACCGTTATTTGGTCGACGGCGAGCTGCGTCAGGTGTTGATCAGCGCACGGGAACTCAGCCTGGAGAACCTGGATGACGATGCCAGGAACTGGGTCAACCAGCAGCTCCAATACACCCACGGCTATGGCGTGGCGATGAGCCCGGCCAACGGCTTTACACCGGGCGAGGGCCGCCCGGAGTTCCTGTTGCAGGACATACCCATCCGCGGTGAATTCCCTGTCGAGAGGCCCGAACTCTATTACGGCGAGTCGCCGGTCAAGTTCGTAATCGTGAATAGCGCCTTGCCAGAGGTGGACCCGGTCAACGACTTCCAGCACTACACCGGAGATGGCGGTGTGCGGCTAGACTCCCGGATTCGCCGGATGGCGTACGCTTCGCAGTTCGCCGACGTGAATATCATGCTAAGCGACCAGGTCACCCCCCATAGCCGCCTTCAATATCGGCGGGACGTCCAGAGCAGAGTGGAGACAATCGCGCCGTTCCTCCATCTCGACCGGGACCCCTATCCGGTGCTCGACCAGGCTGGTAAACTGTGGTGGCTCCAGGACGCATACACCGTGACCGACCGGATACCCTATTCCACACGGCTTGAGGAGGGCGTCAACTACATACGAAACAGTGTCAAAGTGGTGGTGGACGCCTATAATGGCACGGTTGATTTTTACGTGGTCCAGCCCGGCGACCCGTTGCTTATGATGTACCGCCGCGCGTTTCCCAGCATGTTCGAAGAGCTAGACGAAATGCCCGAGGACCTGCGGGAGCACATCCGGTACCCGATAGGTCTCTTCTCTGCCCAGTCCCGATTGTACCTGCGATACCATGTCGCCGATCCGCATGTATTCTTCAATCAGGCAGAGCAGTGGGCAATACCCCTGGAAACCAGGTTTGGAAAACAGGGCGTTCAGGTGAGACCCTCATACCTGTTGTTGCCGACTCCGGAGTCTGAACAGGAAGAGTTCGTGCTCATGGTTCCCTTCACCCCCGCCGGGGAGAAGAAGAACTTGGTTGGTTGGCTAATGGCACGAAACGACGGCCCACACTACGGGGAGTTATTGAGCTATCATTTGCCCAGCGACCCTCAAGTTGACGGGCCAAGCCAAGTAGAAGCCAGGATAGAGAACGACCAACAGATCTCCCAACAATTCACACTCTGGGAGGGGGCGGGGTCCGTGATAATTCGGGGTCAGCTCTTGGTCATCCCCATTGACGGTTCAATCCTGTACTTGGAGCCGCTGTACCTTCAATCGGAGGGGCTGGAATTCCCTGAGCTTAAGAAGATTATCATGGCCGATGGCGGTGGCGTGGTGATGGCCGACTCAGTAGACGAAGGCTTGGCCATGCTGCTTTCCGGAGAAGAAGGTCAACCCACCGCCGCGAGTGTCCTCGGTTCCCGGTCACCGCCGGGACCGGAGGAATTGGACCGGATGCAAGACGCGGTAGCGGAACTTAGTCAGGCGGTAGACGACCTGCAGGGAGCCCTCGAAGACCTACGTCAATCCATGGGAGGTAGCCATCAATGACCCAAAGCAGCGAGTGGATAGCAATCGAGAAAAAATACTACGCGCAAACGGTGCGCCGCCAACCGGTGGTGATAGTACGAGGAGAGGGCACCGAGGTATGGGACGCCGACGGCAAGCAATACCTGGACTTCGTAGCCGGTTGGGCGGTGAACCAGCTTGGCCACAGTCATCCGGTGATCACCCAGGCGATCGCGGAACAGGCTGGCACTTTGATTCAGACTTCCAACCAGTTTTATACCGTGCCGCAGCTACGGCTGGCCGAGACGCTAATAGAGAATAGTTGCCTTGACCTGGTTTTCTTCGGCAATAGCGGGGCCGAGGCTGTGGAAGGGGCTATGAAACTGGCCCGCCGCTACGGCAAGCTGAACCGGGACGGCGCTTACGAGATTATCACGGCCTTAAACTCCTTCCACGGAAGGACTCAGGCGACCGTGGCCGCCACCGGACAGCCCCACTACCAGGAGAATTTCACACCCCTGCTTCCCGGCTTCGTTCATGTGGACTACAACGACGTCGAGGCAATTATGAATGCCACCAACGAGCGCACGGCCGCGGTCATGGTGGAGCCGGTCCAGGGTGAGGCGGGGGTCATCATCCCCGATGACGATTACCTGCAGAGGGTCCGCGAATGGTGCGACAGTCAAGGCATTCTGCTCATCCTAGACGAGGTGCAAACCGGTATGGGCCGTCTGGGAAGCCTGTTCGGCTACCAGGAGTTCGGGGTCGAGCCGGACGTGATGACCCTGGCCAAGGGCCTCGGCTATGGTGTCCCCATCGGCGCGTTCCTTTCCAAGGCCCATTGCCAAGCGTTGGTGCCCGGTGACCACGGCTCCACGTTCGGGGGGAACGCGTTGACCACCGCCGCCGCTTTCGCCGGTACCCAATACTTGATCGAGAACGACATTCCGGGCCACGCAAAGGAGATGGAAAGCGCCCTGCTGGGAGCCCTCAATGACCTCAAGTCCCGCTTCTCATTCGTGTCCGAGGTGCGCGGGAAGGGCTTGCTGGCGGCGATGGACTTCGAAAGCGACATTTCCGGTCAGGTATTGGCCAACGCCAACGAAGCCGGGGTGCTGCTGAACGCCCCCCGTCCCCACACTATTCGTTTCATGCCGCCGCTGAACGTGACCAAGGAGGAGATCGACGAGGCCGCGGAGCGATTGGGGAACGCGCTCTCCAAAATTTAGGCAACACAATCCCTAAAGAGTCGACTTAAGTGTTAATTCAAGACCACGTCCGGCAAGCTCAAGAATTTCTTGATGCCGCGGATGCCGAAATCAGCGCCGGTGACGCTCTGCAGGGATCGGAGAAACTTTGGGGCGCCGCAACCCAGGTGATCATCGCAGCAGCCCAAGAGAGGGACTGGTCGTACGGGAGTCATAGCGACATGCGAAACTCCGTCCGACGGTTGGCAGCGGAACATGACGACCCGTCTCTCCAGGACTGGTTCCTCGCAGCGGAACACGCGCACGTCAACTTTTACCACGGATTCATGGATGATGACGCACTGCAATTTGCCCGGCAGCGCGTCCGTCAATTCGTCGTCAGAATGTTGGAGCTAATAGTTGCGGAATAGTCCAGTTGTTAGACTCCGATTCTGTATTTCTAGGAATCCGTCCCAGGAAGGGAGTCTCCACGGCTTATGGCAAACGATAAGATAATCCTGGCCTATAACGGCGGGCTCGATACATCGGTCGCCGTTCCATGGCTCAAGGAGAACTACGGGGCCGATCGTTTCATGCCGCCACTGAATGTAACCAAGGGAGAGATCGACGAGGCAGCGGAGCGATTGGGGAACGCGCTCTCCAAAATTTAGGCCTGGCACACGGAGTACGGACACGATGTCAAAGAGAGCGTTCTATGTCGTCATTGAAAGGGACGAAAACGGTGTGTTGATCGGAGAAGTCCCACAGTTGAAGTCCTGCCATAGCTATGGCGATACCCTTGACGAACTGATGGTAAACATGAAGGAGGTGATCCTCCTTTGCTTAGACGATGTGTTGGACGTTGATAGCGAAACTGAGACATTGGAATTCGTAGGAATCCAGCGACTCGAAGTTTAACATCCTATGACTCGTGTCCCGATTCTTCGGGCCAGAGAGGTGATTTAGAGCCCTACACGGGCTGGGGGTTCGAGACGGTACGACAAAGGGGGAGTCACATCAGCTTACGGCACTCGGATGGCCGGTCCACCACCGTGCCGGACCATGGATCGATCGACCTGTCCAGGGGCATGATCTTGAAGATATTAAGGGACCCGCGCGTTTCCATTACAGATTTCTTGACAGGACTTTAGGAACACCGACCCGTGAGGGAATCATTCATGGCAAACGATAAGATAATCCTGGCCTATAGCGGCGGGCTCGATACATCGGTCGCCGTTCCATGGCTCAAGGAGAACTACGGGGCCGACGTCATTACCCTCACCATAGATCTTGGAATGGTTGACCTGGAGGCTATCCGGCAGCGAGCCCTGCAGGTTGGTGCGTCCAAGGCCCTCACCGTCGACGGAAGGGAGGCCCTAGTCAACGACTTCCTCTATCCCGCCCTGCGCGCGGGAGCGATGTACGAGTCTCAATACCCACTGGCGACCGCCCTGGGCAGACCCTTGATCGCCAAGTATCTGGTCGAAGCGGCCCACGCCGAGGACGCCTACGCCGTGGCCCACGGCTGTACAGGCAAAGGCAACGACCAGGTGCGCATCGAGGTTAGCGTCGCCGCCCTCGACCCCGACCTAAAGGTCATCGGCCCCATACGCGATTGGGGCATGAACCGGGAACAGGAGATCGAGTACGCCAAGGAACGGAATCTGCCTATCAATCCAGGAAACAGCCGCTTTTCCACCGATGAGAACCTCTGGGGCCGCAGCGTGGAGGCCGGGGAACTGGAAGACCCCTGGATGGAACCCCCGGAGGAGGCATATTCGTGGACCAGCCCCGTTTCGGCTGCGCCGGACGACCCGGTATATCTGGAAGTCCACTTCGAGCAGGGTGTCCCGACCGCCATCGACGGTGAACAGATGGGCGGCATAGACCTAGTGCTGCACCTCAACGACATCGCCGGCCGTCACGGCCTGGGGCGCATAGATCACGTGGAAAACCGTTTGGTTGGCATCAAGTCTCGTGAGATTTATGAAGCTCCGGCGGCAACCGTGCTGCACGCGGCGCATAACGCCCTGGAAGCGATGACTCTGAGCAAGGAGCAGTCCAGGAGCAAGGCGCGCCTCGCCCAGGAATACGCCGACATGGTGTACAACGGCCTGTGGTTCACCGCCCACCGCCTAGACCTGCAAGCGTACTTCAGCAGCACTCAGCGCCACGTCACGGGAGACATCCGGGTCAGGCTTCACAAGGGCGTTTGCACCGTCGTAGGCCGGACCGCGCCCGGTAGCCTCTACCAGTACGAATTGGCCACCTACGACCGGGGAGACAAGTTCGACCAGGTTGCGTCCAACGGTTTTATTTCCATATACGGGCTGCCCGTGCGCACCCAGAGTCAAGTCCAACCAGAGTCCTGAGACACAGGCAATAGGACTTCTCAGTTGCACCTGGGCAAGATTACGGCTCCGGGCGCTCAACCACCTCAGCCATAAGGGGGCATAGTGACAGTAGCCGCGAGAATGAAAGACCTGGGCACCGAAACCGCCTTCGAGGTGCTGGCCAAAGCCAGGGAGTTGGAGGCACAAGGCCGGGAGATCATACACCTGGAAATCGGAGAACCGGACTTCGACACTCCCCAACATATCGTGGAGGCTAGTGTTGAGGCCCTACGCCAAGGGTATACCCACTACGGCCCCACTCCTGGCCTACCGGAGCTTCGAGAGGCCATCGCCAGGAATAGCAGGGAAGTCCGGGGCGTTGACACCGCGCCGTCGCAGGTCGTAGTGACTCCCGGAGCCAAACCCATCATGTTTTACGTGATGCTGGCCTTGGGAGAACCCGGCGTCGAGATCATCTACCCCAACCCCGGATTTCCGATCTACGAGTCGATGGTAAAGTTCTCCGGCGCAACCGCCGTGCCAATGCGGCTAATCGAGGAGCGAGGTTACCATCCGGACCTGGACGACCTTGCCGGCAAGATAACCGACAATACCCGGCTCATCATCATAAATTCGCCCAACAACCCCTGCGGTTCGGTATTCACCCGCGAAGAACTGGAGCGGATCGCTGACTTGGTGAAGCAACGTCCTAATCTATATGTGTTGGCGGACGAGATTTATAAGGACATTCTGTATACGGGAGAACACCATACAATCTCCGCCTTTCCCGGAATGGCGGAGCGCACGATAATTCTCGACGGGTTCTCCAAGAGCTACGCGATGACTGGGTGGAGGCTAGGCTACGGCATCATGCCCGATGAACTGGTGCCCCACGTAGTGCGTTTGGCGGTAAACAGCGTGTCGTGCGCGGCTTCTTTCACCCAGAGGGCAGCCATCGCCGCGTTGGACGGACCTCAAGATGAGGTGCAGGCTATGGCGGCTGAGTTTGGCCAGCGCCGAAGGCTGATTACCGACGGATTACGGAGCATACCAGGGATCAAGTGCCCAGAACCGGAGGGCGCATTTTACGCCTTCCCAAGTATCAAGGAAACGGGGCTGACCAGCGCCGAGTTTGAGGCCCGCGCCATGGCAGACGCCGGAGTTGCGCTGCTCTCCGGAGCGGCATTCGGCGAATACGGCGAGGGATACGTCAGACTTTCCTACGCCAATTCCCAGGAGAATATTCAGAAAGCGATATCCCAGTTGGACCAGTTCGTTCGCAGCCTATGAGGGAACGCGGTTCCAACCGGGATGTAGGTTCATAGTGGGCACGTTTACCGTACAAATAGAAATAGGAGACCTCTCAAGTAGCCACTTCGCGCATACCGAAGCCATGGTGGATACCGGAGCCGTCTATACAAAGGTCCCGGAGGACCTGATCGCCGGTCTCACCTTGATATCGCCCGAGACTCGGGAGTTCGTACTCGCGGACGAAAGCAAGATCGAATACACCGTGGGCTATCTGAGGATTAGGTTCGAGGAAAAAGAGGTGTTCGCTCTCACGATAGTCGCGCCGGAGGGTACTACCCCACTGCTCGGAGTCACGGCCCTGGAAAACGCATTATTGGCCGTCGACCCTTACAACGAACGATTGGTTCCCATCCCCGGCAGTCTTAGAACCGCGAGCTTCGGCTAGAGGAAATTCACTCGCAATCCCTAGAGTACGAGGCAAAATATATGGACCTGGGACTTAGCGAAGTCCAGCAAATGCTCAAGAGCAGCGCCCAGGAGTTTTTGGCCCAGGAATGCCCCCTGAGCTTCGTGCGTGAGCTTGAGGAAGACCCCCGAGGCTACAGCGATGATCTTTGGCGTCAGATCGTGGAGTTGGGCTGGACGGGGGTAGTCTTCCCAGAACAATTCGGCGGCACCGGCGGGGACTTCATGGACCTCTCCGTCCTGCTGGGAGAGACGGGGCGGGCGCTCCTTCCTGGCCCCTTGTTTTCAACCGTTGTCCTGGGCGGTCTGCCAGTCCTCGACGCCGGAACAGAAGAACAAAAGAAGGAATTGATAAACAGGGTGTGCGGCGGACAACTGCTCATGACGATGGCCCTGACCGAACCTTCGGCCACGTACGAGCCGTGGGGAATGGCGACTGCCGCCGCGCCAGAGGGCGATGGGTTTGTGCTAGATGGCACGAAGTTATTCGTTCCTGACGCCCAGGCCGCGGACCTGATGGTGGTCGTGGCGCGCACTTCAACCGGGGAAGACCCCTCGCGGGGGATCACTCTGTTTCTAGTGCCGACGGATTCCAGTGGGGTCAGTATTCAGTCGTTGAACACCATCGCCGCGGACCACCAGTGCGAGGTGAGGCTGGAAGGCGTGAGTGTAGGTCCCGACGCCGTTCTAGGCCAGGTAGACGGAGGTTGGCCGGTGGTGGAGCGGACGCTGCAGCGGGCCATAGCCGGAAAGTGCATGGAGATGCTGGGCGGCTCTGAAGCTGTCCTGGACATGACCGTCGAATACGTCAAACAACGGACTCAATTCGGCCGGCCGGTTGGCAGCTTCCAGGCGGTCCAACACGCATGCTCCGAAATGGCCACGGACGTAGAAGGCAGCCGGATTGTAGCCTATCAAGCGGCCTGGAAGATATCGGAGGGGGTGGACGCGCAGCGAGAGGTCTCGGTGGCCAAGGCGTGGGTAAGCGAGGCTTACGACAGGGTATGCGCCCGGTCCCACCAGTGTCATGGGGCCATCGGTTTCACCAAGGAACACGACTTGCAACTCTACACCCGCCGGGCCAAAGTCCAGCAACTTAGCTACGGTGATTCTAACTTTCATAAAGACCTTGCCCTTGGGCGTCTGGAGGCATTTGCCAAATGAGCACAGGCGGTTGCGTGTTCTGCGCCATGGCCCGGGACTCGGCCCACGAGTCCCCCATCTACCGCGACGACCAGGTCTACGTGGTCCGCGACATCAATCCAACGGCCCAGGTCCACTTGCTGATTATCCCCAACATGCACCTTCCCTCCCTGGCCTACATCGGTCCCGGCCAGGTGCCGGTCATGGGACACCTGTTCGTGGTGGCTGAGGAGATGGCCCGGAGAGAAGGCGTCACGTTGAGCGGGTATCGGCTGGCCCTAAACCAGGGTCCCGACTCCGGTCAGGGAATTGAACATCTGCACATGCACCTGCTGGGCGGCCGGCCACTGGGAGCCCTGGGATAACCGCCATGTCGACTCAACCGGACATTTCCCGCGGCAAGGAGATGGACCAGGACAGGCGCCACATCCAACGGCGCGTCGACCGGCTGCCTGATGGGCTTCAGGCCCACATATACAGGGTAGCCGAAATCGCCAGGGAGCTTGCCCATTGCCACGGTCTCGACGAAGAGCGAGCCGCCGTTGGAATGCTGGCCCATGACGTAGCCAGGGCCATGCCGGGGAAGGAACTGTTGCGCCTCGCGCCCGAGTTGGGCGTTCCTATCGGACTTGTCGATCAGCAGGTCCCCGTCATGTTGCACGGACCGGTTGGCTCAGAGCTGTTGCGGCAAAGCGACGGAGTGGACGATGACTCCCTTCTCCAGGCCGTATACTGGCACACCACCAGCCACCCAACCCAGGACACGCTGGGGAAGGTCGTGTTTCTTGCAGACAAACTCGACCCCAACAAACAACACCGTTACCCGTACATCCCACAACTTCGGGAAATGGCCAAGGAAGACCTGGACGGGGCAATCCTGGAGTTCCTGACGCGGGAGATCAGGTCACCAAGGCTGGACCGGGGCGAGTTCATTCATCCGGTAATGGTGGAAACGCGAAACTACCTTCTGACACAGGTCCAGTTGACACAGGTCCAGGAAGAGCCTCTCAAAACCACAAGCGGAGCAGGATAGAGGTGATGGCATGGAACTAAGTCTGGGAGAAAAGGCGGTTGCCCACATCCAGAAGAAGGGTGGCAGGGCCGCTGTAGACCTACTCTGCTACTCTTCTTGATCCGGTTCGATTGTTGAAGTATCGGTCGATACTCACATAGGACGGCGGGACACCAGCGAATACATGCCTGTCCATCAGGACGGGGTGGAACTCCTGATCGCCACTGACCTCGCCAACCACATGTCCAACATGTACATCGACTCCCGGCGGTTCCTGTTATTCACCAACCTGCGGGCGAGGATCGAACTGGACAATGGCCTGGTCCTGGGCAAGGCCACACGGCCACAGCTCGAATCCTGAATCACCCGTTTTCCTCTTCAACTCCTACCTAGACCCTTGTTCTGAATTACTCGAAATTCCGTTCTAATTTCCGACCAAAACCCATTGACGGCCCTGAAACACATGTTCTATACTTGCTTCCAGCATTAGAACACATGTTTGGGAGTTTGGTCATGGTTAGAGCAACGGCAATTGCGGCGATAGTCGATACGGTCCCGGAGTTTTACCATTACGAGGACACGGGTTGCGAGATATCCCCGTCTTGCCTCACCTGCCCGCTGCCTCAGTGCAGGTTCGATGACCCCATCTGGTTCCAACAGCAAAGGCGTCTGGCGAAAGACTTCAGGGTGTGGAACACGATCCAGTCAGAGGGGCTAACGGCGGAAGAAGCGGCGGAGCGTTTCTCGGTGACTGTGCGGACCATCTTCCGGATCATGCGCCGCTGCCGGGAAGCAGAGTGCCAGATGGACCAGGACGCGGTGCAGGCCCTAGCGGCCTAAGACAGCGGTCCCAGAACGCTTAATCGAGAGAGCTTACCCGCGGGGAAGTCCCAACCCCCGGGAGGCGATGATGTTCCGCTGGACCTCGGAGGTCCCGGCGGCGATTGTCCCGGAGAAGGCGCTCATCCAGTTTTCCTGGATCCTTCCCTTCAGCGGGGCCCATTTCTCATCCCGCCCCAGGAAACCGTACATGCCAAGGATGTCCAAGCTGGTCTTGGTGATCCGCTGCACGGTTTCGCTGCCGAAGACCTTGCTCATGGAGGCTTCTTTGTTGGGCACCAGGCCTTGCCCCTGCATGTAGGCCACGTTGTAGGCCATGAGCCGGGCAACTTCGCATTCGATGTACCGGTCGGCCAACGCGTTCCGGACCCAGCCAGTCTCGGACAATGGCCTGCCGTTGCGGGTCGTCTCAGTGGCATATTCCAGCGTCTCGTCCAACAGTCGGCGCCCAGTAGCCGAGTAGTCTATTCCGGAACGTTCAAAGTCCAGCAACGTCACGGCCACGTACCAGCCCCGGTTCTCCTCTCCAACTATGTTCCTCACGGGCACTCTGACGTTGTCGAAAATCACCTGGTTGAATTCGTGGCGGTTGGCCATGTTGATGATGGGCCTCACCTGAATCCCAGGACTCTTCATATCCACAAGGACGAAGCTGATTCCCCTGTGCTTGGGAGCGTCCGGGTCCGTGCGGGCCAGCAGCATTATCCAGTCGGCGTGGTGGGCCATGCTGGTCCAAATCTTGCTGCCGTTGATCACCAGGTCATCGCCATCTTTAATGGCGCGGGTGCTGAGGGAGGCGAGGTCGGACCCAGAGCCGGGCTCGCTGTAACCCTGGCACCATTGGATCTCTCCCCTGGCCACCGGCGGCAGATGGGCCTGTTTCTGTTCCTCCGAGCCGTGGATCATCAAAGTGGGGCCAAGCATCCGCACACCGAATATGTCCCTGCCCGGCGTCCGGTTGTAGGTCAGCTCCTCGCTGAATATGGCAGAACGGACCTGAGAGGCCGCCTGTCCGCCGTATTCCTCGGGCCAATGCATCGTCAGCCAGCCCCGGTCAGCCATCTTCTTCCGGATTTGCACCGTTAGGTCCCAGTCGTCTTCCTCCGGGTAGCGGCCGCCGCCTTCCCAATCGGCGGGAAGCTCCTGGCGAATGAACTGGCGGACATCCTGCCTGAAGGAATCGTCTTCGGGGCTAAACGTGAAATCCACAGCGAATCTCCTTAATGGGCCTGGAACCGATAGGACTGGAAACGCCAACGGGGACCGCTAACAACATGTCCGCCGCCGCCCGAGGGAAGAAAGTCTAGCCGCCCACAGCCACACAGGTAACGGTCCGCACTACGCCGCTCACCGTGTGTATATTGCCGGTAACCACGTTGCCCACCACCGACATATCTTCACCACTAATCACCGCGATGATGTCGTATGGACCGGTGACCACGTCGACGGTCTCGATATTTTCCATGCCCCTGAGGGTATCCGCCACTTCCCTGGTCTGACCTACCGCGGTCTCCACCAACAGGTATGCTTTAGTCGCCATTGCAAACCCTTCCCCCGTAATCCGGCAATTGACTGCACCCGGGGCTTCCCCTTGGGAAATGCGCCGAATGCCATGCGGATTACGTAAAATCTCGAGACTCGGCTAATTCTACGAGGGGCCTACTAGGCTGTCAATTGACCCAGCGAGCCCTCGTGACGAACATATTTATGACTATAATCTAGTCCAATGGAGCGTCGAATGCGACTACTCACCGAGGGATCGAAAGCGCTGGGCATAAGCCTGGACAATCGCCAGGTCGACCAGTTTCAGACCTACTACGCCGAGCTGGCCGAGTGGAACCAGCGGATAAACCTCACATCCGTAGTCCACTACGAGGAGGTGCAGGTAAAGCACTTTCTGGACTCCTTGACCGTTTGCATTGCGACGGGCCGGCCCCTTCCTTCGGGCAGCCGGTTGATCGACGTGGGGGCCGGGGCCGGGTTGCCTGGGATTCCGCTCAAGATAGCCTTCCCCGACGTCCGCGTGTCCCTGCTGGAATCCACCGGGAAAAAGACGGAATTCCTCCGCTTTATCACCGATAAACTGGGGCTTGAGGAGGTGGAAATACACACGGGCAGGGCCGAGCAACTCGCGCACCAAACGGGGCTCAGGGAATCGTTCGATCTGGCCGTATCGCGGGGGGTGGCCAGACTTCCAACTCTGGCCGAATACACCCTTCCGTTCTGCGGGATCGGCGGAAAATTAGTCGCGCTCAAGCACGGAGGAATCGAGGGCGAAATCGAGTCCGCGTCGCGTGCTCTCACAATTCTGGGAGGCCGCTTCAAAAGTATCCACCATGTGGACTTACCAGGGTTGGAGGATAACCGGGTGGCGCTGGAGATCGAAAAGATAGGCCCAACGCCCGAACAGTACCCCCGGCGCGCCGGAATGCCCGCCAAGAGGCCGCTGTGAGCATGGTTCATCCAGCCATGACCCACGGAACTTGTCCTCTGCCCTGGCGTTGAATCTCAGTCTCGGATTATGAGTATCGAACGATCGAATCAGCGCATCCGGCAACGGGGTGAAAGTAGCGAGAAAAGGTCAGTTTGAGGGGAATACACTTGCCAGGTTTGGCAATCGGAGTACTTCCTGGTGGTTTTAGCGAGGTGGCCCCACCCGTTCCCATCTCGAACACGGAAGTGAAACGCCCCAGCGCCGACGATACTGCTCTGGCGACGGAGTGGGGAAACCCGTTCCCATCTCGAACACGGAAGTGAAACGCCCCAGCGCCGACGATACTGCTCTGGCGACGGAGTGGGAAAATAGGTCACTGCCGGGAGGTACATCCAGCCCCAGACGATTCTCATCGTCCCACACCTCATCACCCAAGCCTAGTTCCGGGGACGTCCGTGAGTTTGGGGCATTGGGTCCCGCGAACCGTGGACCAAAACCCACGAGATTCGGAATCTGGACGCAACTGAGCGCCTTTACACTTAGTTTACCTGAACCTATAATTGGCGGATAAGGCTATTGTCCGTCCTTATTGTTAAGTAAGGGCCCATCACGTCCACCACCAGGAGCGGAATTATGGGTAGCAGATTCGAGAAGTTTTCCGAACGGGCCCGCAGAGTTCTGTCACTTGCCCAGGAAGAGGCCCAGCGCTTCAACCACAACTACATCGGCACCGAACACATACTCCTTGGCCTTGTCCGAGAAACGGAGGGCGTGGCCGCAAGAGTCCTCTCCAGCCTGGCTGTTGACCTGAGTAAGGTCCGCTCCGCAGTCGAGTTTATTATTGGCCGAGGCGAGAAGCCGGCCCAGGGTGAGATTGGGCTCACCCCTAGAGCTAAGAAGGTGGTGGAACTGGCCGTCGATGAGGCGCGCCGGATGAACCACACTTATATCGGGACCGAACACCTTCTCATCGGCCTGCTCCGTGAAGGTGAAGGCGTCGCCGCGGGCGTCTTGGAAAGCCTGGGTGTTACCCTGGATAAAGTCCGGGCCGAGACCCACCGGATTCTCAGCCACAACCAGGGCACGGGCAGTCAGGGTTCCCGCACCACCACCCGTACCCCCACCCTGGACCAGCTCGGCGTCGACCTCACGGTAGCCGCCCGCTCGGACAAGCTAGACCCGGTCATCGGTCGCGAGCAGGAGATACAACGGGTCGTCCAGATACTCAGCCGCCGCACCAAGAACAACCCCGTGCTGGTCGGTGAACCCGGAGTAGGTAAGACCGCCATCGTCGAAGCTCTCGCACAGCGCATCGGCGGCGGAGAGGTGCCCGACACCCTACAGGGGAAACGGCTCGTTACCCTTGACATGGGAGCCCTAGTGGCCGGCACCAAGTACCGGGGCGAATTCGAGGAACGGCTCAAGAAAGTCATCGAAGAGATCAAGAGCTCAGGCAACTGCGTGCTCTTTATCGACGAGATCCACACAATCGTTGGAGCTGGAGCCGCCGAAGGCGCTGTGGACGCCTCCAACATTCTGAAGCCATCTTTGGCCAGGGGTGAACTCCAGTGCATCGGAGCGACCACCCTGGACGACTACCGCAAGTACGTGGAGAGAGACCCCGCGCTGGAACGCCGGTTGCAGCCGGTGCGGGTGGAAGAGCCCACTAGCGACGAGACGGTCGACATCCTCAAGGGCGTCAGAAGCCGCTATGAGGACCACCACAACGTAGATATCACAGACGAGGCCCTCAACAGCGCCGCCACCTTGGCGTCACGCTTTATTTCCGACCGCTTCCTCCCGGACAAGGCCATCGACCTCATCGACGAGGCTGGCTCCCGGGTCCGTTTGCGGGGCAGCGTGACTCCCGCGTCGGTCAAAGACGCGATGCAAGTCTTGGAACAGGTCCGCAAGGAGAAGGACGAGGCCATCGCCTCCCAGCAGTACGAGGCCGCAGCCGAGCTACGGGACCGCGAACTGCGCCAGAGCGAAGACCTGGACACCCTGGAGAAGGACTGGCAGGAAGGCAAGGGCAAAGAACGTCCGGTAGTCACGGAAGACGACATCGCCGAAGTGGTCAGCATGTGGACCGGAATCCCGGTAACCCGTCTGGCGTCGGAAGAGACCGAGCGGCTGCTGCGCATGGAACAGGAGCTCCACAAGCGCATCATTGGCCAGGACGAAGCCATCGTCAGCGTTGCCAAATCGGTGCGCCGCGCCAGGGCCGGCCTGAAGGACCCCCGGCGCCCCATCGGAGTGTTCATGTTCCTTGGCCCCACCGGCGTGGGTAAAACCGAACTCGTTCGGGCCCTAGCCGAGTTCATGTTCGGCAACGAAGACGCTATGATTCGGCTGGACATGTCCGAGTTCCAGGAACGCCATACAGTTGCCCGGCTGATCGGAGCGCCTCCGGGGTACGTCGGCTACGATGAAGGAGGCCAGTTGACCGAGGGAGTGCGCAGAAAGAACTATTGCGCGGTCCTGTTCGACGAGATCGAGAAGGCCCACCCCGAAGTGTTCAACATCCTGCTCCAGATTTTCGACGCCGGTACGCTGACAGACGCCAGGGGCCGGAAGGTGGACTTCCGCAACTCCATACTGGTGATGACCAGCAACCTGGGCTCCGACCTTATCAAGCGGGAGACCACCCTGGGATTCAGCATCAAGTCCGACCAAGCCCAAACCAGGGACAGTTCCTACGAGCGCATGAAGGAAAAAGTGATGGACGAAGTCAAGCGCTTCTTCCGCCCCGAGTTCCTTAACCGCATCGACGCTACCGTCGTTTTCCACCAACTTGACGAGTCCGAGATTCTGGCCATCGTTGACCTGATGATTGACATGGTCAGGAAAGAACTGGCGGAAAAGAAGATCGATCTAGAAATCACCGACTCGGCCCGGCAATGGCTCGGCGAGAAGGGCTTCGACCCGGTACTGGGCGCCCGGCCGCTGCGCCGGTTGATCCAGAACGAAGTAGAAGACTCCCTGTCCGACGAGGTGCTCGGTGGCAGCCTCGATGCCGGAGACACCGCGATAATCGACATGGAAGACGACAAGATCGTCATCCGCAACAAGGTTCCCGAGGCAGAGGCAGAGGCAGCCCCGGTCTAAGATCCAGCGCGCACAACGGTATATAGCTAATGACAGAGGACCCCCGCTGAGCCGGGGTCCTCGGCTGTTATAATGGGCCAAACCTCCAGGAGGCCCAGTTGCGCCCCTCCAACCGCTCTAGGGAATTGCCAGGACTGCGGTCATGAGAGCCCACGGTGGATGGGCTTCTGCCCATCACCTTCCTGCGGCTCGCCGAGGCCCCTGGTGGAGGCGACTGCAGCCCGGACCGCGCCCTCAACCCACACGGGCTGGCAAGACTCCGTTACCGAGCCGGTACAGGAACTCTCCCGTCTTGACGCGAACAGCCAGCCAAGGGTCCAGCTACCCGGCCAGGAGTTGAACCGTGTCCTGGGTGGCGGGATAGTGCCGGGCTCCGTCGTATTGTTGGCGGGGGAGCCAGGGATAGGCAAATCCACTCTATTGCTCCAAATCGCCCAGTTCATCTCCAGCCGCGGTCAACAGGTGCTCTACGTCAGCGGCGAAGAATCTCCCCAGCAGATCAAGTTGCGTGCCCAACGCTTGGAGTTTCCCGGAGACCAGGTCTTCCTCCTATCCGCGACCGACGTTGACATCGTGGTACAGAAGTTGGAGGAGATGCGGCCCGGACTCGCCATTGTGGACTCCATACAGACACTCTACAGCCGCGACATTCCTTCAGGTCCGGGGAGCGTGGTCCAGATCAGAGAATCAGGGTTGAGGCTGATGCGCTGGGCCAAAGCCCGGAACGTCCCCGTCCTGGTCGCGGGCCATGTCACCAAGGACGGCAGCGCCGCCGGGCCCAGGGTCCTTGAGCACATGGTGGACGTCGTAACCTACCTCGAAGCTCAGGAATCGGGAACCATTCGCACACTCCATAGCGCGAAGAACCGGTTCGGCTCCACTGACGAGGTGGGAGTGTTCGAGATGACGGCCCAGGGTCTGGTCGAGGTCCCGGACCCGTCCAGCGCGCTGCTGGCACAAAGATACGAAAGGGCTGTCGGGGCCGCGCTGGCCCCCGTGGTGGAGGGCAGCCGCCCGCTGCTACTGGAGATTCAAGCGTTGACGTCTCCATCGCCACTGCCGGTCCCCCGCCGGGTGGCCAACGGTATAGACCACAACCGCCTTCTGATGCTCGCGGCGGTGGCAAGCCGCCGGGCGTCGTTGGATCTCTCGGGACAGGACATCATTGTGAACGTGGCGGGCGGGCTGCGGATACATGAGCCGGCGGTTGACCTTGCCCTGGTGCTGGCGATTGCCTCCAGCCTCTACAACCGGCCTTTAGACCCCAGGCTGGTGGCCTTCGGGGAGGTGGGGTTGAGCGGGGAACTGCGTTCGGTGCCGCAAGCGCAACGGCGGGTGTTGGAAGCCAGCAGGTTGGCCATGGAACGCTGCATTCTGCCCGAAACCACCCGAGAAGATGGCCTGGGAATTGACGGAATGCGTCTGGAGTATGTGCAGACAGTGCGGCAGGCGATAAGGGCGGCGCTCGGCAGCCGCGAACCAGACCAGGATAGAGTCCAGAATCACCCGCTGCCCGCGGGCGACGGGAACGCCGCCTAGCAGTCCCCTGTTGTGTCGGCTACGCCGGCGTGTTCGTGGTCAAACTCGTGGTCTTCGCATGCGACCCACCTGGAACCGTCCTCGTAGACCTCTTTCTTCCAGATGGGGACCGTTTCCTTGAGCCGGTCTACGGCATGGTGGCATGCGTAAAACGCTTCCTTCCGGTGGGGCGACGCTACGGCCACAACCAGGCTAATTTCTCCGATATCCACACGCCCAATGCGATGGGAAATCGCGACGTCTTCAATGCCAAACTCGGCAATCAACTGCTGGCGGACCTTTTCAAGTTCCTTGATGGCCATCTCGTCGAAGGCTTCATATTCGAGGCTGATCACGCGCTTACCTTCGAAATTGTCCCGCGTCGTTCCCAGGAACGTTACGACCGCGCCGTTTGAGTCCCGGCGCACCTTCTCGGTGACTTTCTCCGGGTCAAGAGGGTCAAAGGTAAGCTCAATCATCGTGATCCTCCGCTAACCGGCGGGATGAGACACACGTCGTCACCCGGCCGGAGGACTTGCTCCGGCTCCGCGTATTCAGCGTTGACGGCAACTACGATCTTCACCTCCGGCGGCGCGAGACGGGGAAACCGTTGCCTGACACTGTCAGTCAAGTCGTTGACCGAAGCGCCTTCGGAAATCTCAACTGACGCGCTGCTCAAACCCGACCGCTCCCGGTAGAGGGCAAAGAATCGTACGGTTACTTCCATGCGCCCATTATCGCATACGGCCGGAGGCAATTATAGGATCATTCGATGTTCTGGGTCATGGGCTTGAACATGCAGCCTTCGACGAAGATGTCGAAGAAATCAGGGATGGTTTCCAACTCCACGTGCTCGATGCGGCGGGCCATCTCCTCCGATCTCCGCCTCAACTCGCTGGACAGCAGCATCATGGTTGCCCCTTCCAGTGAAGCGTTTCCCACTTTGGCAATCTTGTCCAGAGGAATGTTGGCGATGAACCCGATATCTACGGCGCGCTTGACGTTCAGGTAGTTTGCGAACCCGCCGGCCAGATAAAGTCTCTCCACCTGATCGAAGTGAACGCCGTAGTTTCGCAGGAGGATGTATTGTCCGGCAAAGTTTGCCGACTTGGCCTGGGACAAGGCGCTGATATCTGCCCGTGAAATGGCCATTCCTTTGTCCGGCGCGAATACGAAATCCCGCGCTCCGTCCTCCAGCACCCCCAATTGGTTCATCTGGCCGCTGTCCCTCAGGCCAGCCAGCAGGTCCACCAGTCCGGAGCCGCAGATGCCCTGAGCGTCGAACCCGCCGATGGTCTTGTAACTGACGCCACTTTCCCCGACTTCCACCGACTCAATCGCGCCCTCATACCCCGGCATCCCGTAGGACACCTGCCCACCCTCGAAGGCAGGACCGGCGGGGCAGGAAGCGGCGATCATGCGGTGGCGATTGCCCACGACGACTTCGGTATTCGTCCCAACGTCCACCAGCATCACCACTTCCTCCGCATTTTCCATCCCCACCGTGAGCAGGCCGGCCACCACGTCGGCCCCCACGTGACTGCCTATTAACGCTCCTCCGTACACTTGAGCGCCAGGAAATACCCGGAGCCCCAATCCCTCCGCGCTACCGTGGAGCGCGGTCGTCTCCCTCAAACCCATCTCAAGATCGGTCTCTGTGGTGGACCGGTACGGCTTCTCTCCGATCGATTGGACGTCCAGACCAAAGAAGATGTCCCGCATGGTCGAGTTACCGACGACCACAACCTCGTAAATCAACCTCCGGTGGAAACCAAGTTGTCGAGCCAACTCTCCAATTTCAAAGTTGACCGCCGAGAGCATCACCTGCCGCAACTCACCAGAGGATGGACCGGCGTCGTATGAAATGCGGTGCATTACGTCACTCCCACCGAACCTCTGCGGGTTCTCGAAGGAGGGAGTGGCCAGAACACGCCCAGTCTCCAGGTCGACCAGGTTCATCGCGACCGTGGTGGTCCCTATGTCGATCGCGAGACCAAACATCCCGCCCTGGTATCGGTCGATCCGCCGGTCATTGAAGTAGACCGAGTCCCCGCCGCGGGTAACCGCGGGAGCAAGATGGTAGTCTAGGTGGACCGAGTCGGTGAGTATCCTGGGTTGACGCCGCAGCAAGGCGAATTCCACCGCCGCGTCGACGTCCACGATCCCGGCCTGACACGCCAGACGGTAGTCTCCGCTCAGGAAGTGTTCGCAATCAGCGGGTGGGGTAAGAGCTTCCATTCCCCGGCGGATTTCAACGATGCACTCGTGACAATCGCCGTTCCTGCCGCAGGAAGTGGGCACGCGAACCTTGAGAGCGTCGGCATAGTCGAAGATGGTGCGCCCGGGGACCAGGGCAAGCTCACGTCCGGCGTGGTAGAGGGGAGACATGGGGCCATTCTAGCATGGGAGAGAGGGGATGCCCGGCGCCGGGTCTACACCTGCCAAGCTGAGCGGTAGTCCAAATCGCCGGTCCCGGTGCAGAAGGGGAGGTCGTTACTACCGGAGGTCTTCTTCTGGTTGCGGCATCCGAAGAGGGCCGTGCACCGGTCTTGGGCGTTGGCGTATGGGCACCGCCGCGTGGAGATGTCGTTGGCCGTGTCATTGATTGACCGGAAAATGGACTCCAGCCTGGCCATGCTTTCGCGGTAACGGTCGATGTCTATCTTCTGGTCCATGGCTACAGCCGCTCAGGTTGTCGGTACTCTATCAGCGTCCTTCGCCTCTTCCAACAACCGCGCGGCCAACTCCACACAGGCCATCGCGTCCTTGCCGTAGCCGTCGGACCCCATGTCGTCGGCGAATTCCTGGGTTAGGGGGGCGCCGCCGACCATGATCTTGACCTGATCGCGCATCCCGAACTCTTCAAATGCTTCGATTGTCTTACCCATGTTCGGCATGGTAGTGGTCAGCAATGCCGACATGCCCAGTAACTGGGCTCCGTGCTCCATGACGGCGTCCATGAACTCCTCCGGCTTGGTGTCTACGCCCAAGTCGTGGACGGTAAACCCCGTTCCCCGGAGCATCATGATGCAGAGATTCTTGCCGATGTCGTGAAGGTCTCCCTTGACGGTCCCCATGATCACGGTGCCAAGCGGCTCGATCCCGGATGCCGACAAGATTGGCTCGACGTGGGCCATGCCGGATTTCATTGCTCGCGCCGCCACCAACACCTCCGGGACGAAGATGATGTTGTCCCGGAACTTGATACCCACGAGGGCCATACCCGCGATCAATCCATCGTCAAGAATAGTATTCGCCTCGAATCCGGAATCGAGGGCCTGGACGGTCAAGCGGTCCACCTCGTGATGGTCGCCTACGATGAGATGGTATGAAATCTGCTGCATCAGGGGATCGGCGTTCTCAAACAGCCCCCTAATGTGGCCCTTCTCAGAAGGGTTACTGATGAACTCAAGCTCAGATTCCAGACCTTCGTTAACTAACGGCATTCAAAAAGACTCGCAATCGTGATTCCTATATTTCGGTAGCCACGTACAGTGTAGGCCACGGTCAGGTAGAAATTTTACCAGAAGCAGCCCGGCTACAGTGAGGTTCCCTTTGTGATGGCGGCATGGTCAGGGCGAGTTGTCTTCGCACCAGGCTTTCACCGCCCGGGGAATCTCCATTAGGTTTTCCAACTTGGTCGCCAGGGGGACGGCGCACTCGGGAGCTACCATCTGCACCCCAGCGTCGAGGCAACGAAACACCTCTTGCCTCACCTCTTCGGGTCCCCGCGCATAGAGAGTCTGCGGGTTGTTGATGTTGCCCACCAACCCGATCCTCCCGGAGACCGTATCCATCGCCGCCTGGGGGTCGTTCTTGGAATCGAAGTGAAACGAAGCCATTCCCGTTTGGGCGATGTAGTCCATACGGTCCAACGTGTTGCCGCAGATATGAAGGATAAGCGGCGCGGGTAGCCGTTCGGCCATTTCCTGGTGAATCTCCAGAAGAAACCTGCGGTAGTAGTCGCCGCTGACCAGGTCTCCCGTGGCATGATCGGGGAAGGTCAAAGCGTCGGCTCCGGCCGCGATCTGGGCTTCACCGAAGAGGACGGAGATCTCCTTGAGCCGGTGAAGGCAGCGCATCACCATATCGGGGTCGTCGACGGTCATTATGAGGAAACGCTCCACGCCAAACACATGGTAGGCCAGGGTCCACGGCCCCATGGTCTTCCCGATAACCGCCACGCGGTCGCCGAATTCAGACTTGAGCATCTCAATGGACTTGATGATCGCCTGGCAATCGGGGTGCTCCAGGAACCCAGAAGGGACGCGGACGTCGTCGGGCCCGCTCCAGATTGGGTTCTGCATCCGCACCGTCGGCCAGTTGTCTTTGTCCTCCCATTGCATTTCGCAGCCAAGGGCGGACGACTCCTGGATGATGGTGAAGTAGGGCATCACCGCGTCGAAGCCCAGCTCCGTGTGACCGGTGGCCGCCAGCCTGGCCGCAAGTTCCGGCTCACGGCATGCCTGGGGGAACGGCGCGTCCACCAGGTCCATCAGCTCGACGGTGGCGACGTTGGTGGGGTTGGCCACCGGCGGCCGGTCCACCGCTTTCATGGCCAACGCGTTCATGACGCGCTCGCGGGGAGTCATCGTCTCAACGAATGGCATTGTAACTCCTCCCTTCCGGTATGATTACCCGGCCAGGGCCAGGATGATCAAGTCGGGGTAAAACCCAGGGTGCCGGTGGTCATCTGACCGCGCAAGGCCTCGGCTTCCAGCATACCTTCGACGCTGCTCACGTTGCGGGAGTAAGGCAGCAGCAACCGGACCAGCTCGTCGTGGCGTTGGCCGCAAGGAAAGGCCACCTCCGTGTCACCCAACTTATCCATCTCTCCGTAACGTAGAAAACCCGCCACTATCATCCGCAACCTGGCCGGGACGTTCGGGGCGTCCCCGGCTGCGGAGACACGGTACAAACAACGGCTATCAGACTCTTCAGCCTCCGCGGTAATGGTCAACCTGGTCCTGGTGTCCCGGATGGACATCTCTCCTTCAGGAGGTGAGTAATCGGGGCTCTTCCCAACGGCCTGAGCCAGCAGGAACTTTATCAATCGCTGGTGGAAAAAGCCGCAGGAGAACGCGACCTGGTTGTGGGAGCCGGGAACGGGGGAGAGGCCGCCCAGAGACACCAACTGGTCGCGAATGGCCTCGACCCTTTCTTGAACGCCTGGCTTTCCGCTAAAACTCCAGACCGTGAACACACCGTCCTTATTGTATATGCCGACACTAATGCTCTGGAAATGAGCGTCCATCGGCACCAGTTCCAGGCAGGAGCCGTAGCGTTCCAACACTTCCGCTACACGCAATGACGGGCGTGTCACCATTTCAACGACACCTTGTTCATGATCTGCCAGTCGGGCGGTCCGGTCTCACGCGGACCGGGAACCCGGTTTCATCGCGGAGACCAGCGCCCGAATGTGCTCCGGGCCAGTTCCGCAACATCCTCCAAGGATGTCTATCCCCATGTCCGCCAGAATTCCGAACCGGTCCACCATGTAGTCCGGTGACTCGGGATAGACGATCTCGCCCCCCTGATAGGCTGGAATTCCGGCGTTGGAGTGGACCAGCAGCGGACCGTCCGTGGCTTGGCGCATCTCCCTGGCCAATTCGACCATAACGTCGATGCCGTTTCCGCAGTTGGCTCCCGTAACGTCGGCGCCCGCTGCGGCCAACTCTTTGACGGCCCGTTCCGGGGTGACACCCATCATGGTGAAAAAGCCCCGTGGCCCCCGGTCAAACACCATGGTGGCCATGACCACCAGGGCCGTGTGCTCTTTCGCCGCCTCGACGGCCAACACCGCCTCTTCCACCGCGGACATGGTCTCGATAACCACACCGTCCGCGCCCCCCGCCTCCAAGGCTGTGACCTGCTCGACGAAGGCGTCCAGCATCTCCTCCCGGGTGACGGGACCGAGGGGTTCCAGGAACTCTCCGGTAGGTCCTACAGACCCTACTACGTACCGCCCCGCAATACGCTGGCTGCTGGCGTGCTGGGCCGCCAACTTATTGAACTCCTCCACCCGGCCGCCGAAGCCGTATTTCTTCAGCATGAACCGATTGGCTCCGAACGAGTTGGTCAACACCATCTCAGAGCCCGCGGCGAAGTAGTCCCGTGCCATTCCAAGCACTGTTTCGGGATGCGCCGAGTTGAACTCTTCAGGGCACCCGCCCGGCTCGAGACCGTGATCTTGCAGGTAAGTGCCGGTGGCCCCGTCGGAGATCAGCAGTTCTCCGGAAGCGAGTCGTTGCTTGAGCGACGGCGAGTTATCCTGGGTCATCGGACGCACCAGTGGTCAAGGGACCCGGGACGCGGGTCACGCTGTCCCGATTCGATCAAGTCGCGGATTCTGGCGACGAAGTCCGTGGGGAACTTCTTGTTGAACCTGTCGGCTATTCGCGCGGCGGCTTCCTCGGCAGACCCGCTTTCTTCCACGGGCTCGCCCCACTCCCAGGCCATCAGGTAGTCATCGGTACCTTGGCTGCCGTCGAACATGGCGATGGCGTCCACACCTTGCTGGAACCGGTCTTCCAATTGACTAGATACCTGACCTGATTCGCCCTGGACTTGGACCTGGACGGGAATTTCCTTCCAGTACAGAATTCGAGATATGACCAACTTGGGGCAGGCTCCGAATGATGTGACTGGCTCGAGTTTTGACGCCACCGCCTGCCAGGGAGGCAAACGGGTAGTGTCAAGATACCCTAAATCGGCTTGCCTGAAAAGGCCGATCCACCATCCGTACAGGGCCTTTTCATTCTCCGGTGGTGCCGGAGGTATAGGGAATTCCCAGCAGGGCGAAGGGTTCCGGGAGATGGGCGGTGTGGCGGCGCAGGGCAGCGGCTACATTGGTATGCCCGGCCCGGCGCACCAGGGCGATGACCAGGTTGCGTAAGCCCGCCATCACCTGGGGTGCGGCCCCGGTCCTTACCTGAGAGCGGTCTTCGTCAAAGGTGACGTCCCGCACCCAGTGGACCCGGTTTTCTATCCCCCAGCGCCCACGAGAGACTTTCAACAACCGCTCAGCTCCGGCGGCGGTGGCGGGCAGACTGGTGAGCGCATAACTTACCGTCACCTGGCTCCGCCCCTTCACCGTCCGCCGCCGCTCCAGCCGGCATACCTGCCGGAGATGCGGCCAAGCCTCCCCCACCGCTCCCGAACTCCCCGCATAGCCATTCAACTCCGGGTCCGACAAGGCCCAGAGTTCCCGCCGCTCCAGCCGTCCATGACGCTTCTTCCCCGGTCCATCCACCCACACCGTCAGGGTTGCCCCTCTCGCCCGCCACTCCCGCGCCTGCCACTGGGGAACCCTTGGCCTCTTCTCTCCCTCAGCTTCCAGTGGGGGAAAATGCCTCGGCCAAGTCCCGGTACAACGTGGGCTGGTTCTCCTTCACCGGCAACAGGTAATCCCCGCCGCCGTCCACAATCTGCTGGCACACTTCCCGCTGGGTCAGCAGGGCGTCCGCCACCACTACCCGGCCCGCCAACGGCGCCTGGTCCAATACTGCTTTGGCCGCCGCCAATTCCCGCCCCTTGCCCGGCGCGGCTACCTGGGTCAGCACCGCCCCGCTGCCGGCAGCATAGGCCGACACCAGATGCACTCCGGGTATCCCTTCCCCGTGAATCCCCCGCAGGGTCTTGCCGTCCAGGGACAGTCATGAGTCATCCCGGAGTTTAGGTAAAGGGCTAAAACTGGTATAAGAAAGGGGTTACAAAGGAAGACCCCTTCGGGTGGAATGGGAAGGTCAAACCACCAACCACCAGGAGGAGTCCTCTCTATGTTGCAGTATGGGGTGGGGCGGGAGCAAGGGCAGGACGTTGCCAATTTGCTGCAATCGTTCATCGGACCGTTGGAACTATGGCTGGACCAACTGATCGACCGGCGTTTGGCACGCACGTTTTTCCTGAGCCTGGCGGCCATTGTGCGGTTGCGTCACTCACGGTCGGGACTACTTCTAAGTGAACTTGGGGCCCATGTCATCTCTCCCTGCCGTGCTCCGGCGGGGACCAAGCGGCTCAGCAATCTACCGCGCTCTCCCAAGTGGGGCCACACTCTCTTCGAGAGATTCCTCTGGTACCGGGCGGACCTAAGCCTGACCCAACTGGAGGAACAAGGTGAGAGGGCTCTGGCGATCTGGGATGAAAGCGTGTTGGAGAAGCCCGAAAGCATCGCCTTGGAGGGGCTATGTCCGGTGCGTTCTAGCAAAGCCGCCCGCCTCAAGCGCATTAAACCAGGCTTTTACAATCCCCCGGGAGGTCCGCCGGTATTCGTACCTGGACTAAAGTGGCTCACCGTCATGGTGGCGGGGATGCAGGGTCCTCCTGCCCTGGCCGCCATGCGCTGGTGGACCAGCCGGGGAAAGTTGGTCTCTGTCCGCCACGCCAACATTTCCTCCCTCCTTGCCCAATGCTTTGAAAAGTGGGGCCGCCGGGCGCTCCACTTGTGGGGCCGGGGGTTTGCCGGAGCTCCGTGGCTCAAGGAAGTCGCCGCACACCAACTACGTTTCGTTATGCGCTGGCCCTCTCGCTACTACCTCACCGACGCCAAGGGTAGTCGGAACGCTTGGAGAATTACCCAAGGCAAACGCTCTATAGAGCACCGTTTGCTTTGGGACATCAACCGGCGCGAGTTTCGCAAGACGGGCTCGTCTTCGCTCCGGTGCTCCACCCCCAAATGGAAGAACAGCTTTGGCTGATCGTTTCCCGGCCAGGGAAAGGACGCCGCCCTTGGTACCTGCTGACCAATGAGCCTATCGCCACTCCTGACGATGCCTGGACAATCGTATTAGCCTACGCCCGACGCTGGCAGGTGGAGATGTGCTACCGCGCTTGCAAAACCGACCTGGCCATGGAAAGTCCCAGACTCTGGTATTGGCACAACCGCCTCAAGCTATTGCTCATGGTCAGTCTGGTCTACTCTTTCCTTCTCTCCCTGTTGGACCCAACTTGCGAGACCTCGCTAGGGAGACTGCTGAGAAATTGGTGCCATAGAATTGGAAAACGGTTCCGTCAAGCCACGATACCGCTTTCTAGAATCAGGGCTGCCTTGAGTGCCCTTTGGCTAGCTCATCCCCCTCACGCGACATCTGTCCTCAAAATTCGGGATGACTCATGTCTCATCTTCGTCATCATGCGCGTGGCGCCGGGAGATGTGGCCAGCCTCATCGAAATCGGCGGCGCAGAAGGAGAGGAAGAGATAAATCAGGCCGCCCTGGACAAGATCCGGGAGCGCTTGGGGCTCGACGCCCCTCTGCACATGCAGTTCCTCAACTGGATGTGGGACCTGAGCCACTTCGACCTGGACGAGTCCCTCTGGTCACGTCAGCCAGTCAAAGACCTGCTAATCCGCAGATTCCCACTAACCCTGCAGCTTTCCGGGATGGCTCTTGTGCTGTCATGGATCATCGCCGTGCCGGTGGGAATACTATCGGCGGTCAAACAGGATAGCCCCTTGGACTACATCCCCCGTTTCCTTAGCATCATAGGGCTAGCCACGCCCAATTTTTGGCTGGGGATATTGATGCTCACCTATCTTGCCGCGTTCTTGGGCTGGGTGCCGGCCCTGACCTACCAGGCCCCCTGGCGCGCGCCGACGGAAAATTTCTCCCAGCTAATGTTGCCCGCCAACGTGCTGGGGACTGCCCTGGCCGCGATCCAGACGCGCATGACCCGCGCCACCATGCTGGAAGTCCTGCGTGAAGACTACATCCGCACGGCCCGGGCCAAGGGATTTGGCAGCCGGGCGGTGTTGTGGCGTCATGCCCTGAAGAACGCCGCCATTCCGGTCCTGACCATTTCCGGGGGCCAGTTAAGCGGCCTCATCAGCGGTTCACTGGTAACCGAAGTGGTCTTCAATCTGCCCGGCCTGGGTCTGGCCACGGTCGACGCGGTCAGACTGCGGGACTACCCGGTAATTCAAAACCTGGTGCTCTTCATCACCATAGTGCACATAGTCGTAAACCTGGGTGTGGACCTGCTTTACGCCTTCCTCGATCCCAGAATACGCTATTCGGACTACTAACCCATCACCTAACCCTCTTGGGGAGCGAGCATGAACGTTAATCCCGGGACGCCGGCGACCGAACCGGTGTTGGTCCTCCCAGAAGCCCATTGGGTCCGGCGCATCCGCTGGACCCGCCGGTTCCTGGCAAACAAGCCCCTTGGGGCGGTTGGCGCGGCCATAGTCCTATTCATGTTCTTCCTCAGCGCTTTCGGACCGTTCCTGACGCCCTACAACCCTATCGACATGGACTTTTTCGCGAAGTTGGAATCGCCCAACCGGTCTCACCCGCTGGGTACCGACCTGTACGGACGGGACGTGCTGAGCAACATCATCGGCGGGGCGAAGATATCCATTTACGTTGGGTTTGCCTCGGTCATCGCGGGCACCGGGTTGGGGGCAGTATGGGGACTAACCAGCGGTTACACCGGGGGCAAGTATGACCTGTTCAGCCAGCGCCTCATCGACATTTTGCAGAGCATCCCGACCCTCGCGCTGGCGCTGGTCATCGTGGCGTCTCTGGGTTCCAGCCTGAACAACATCGTCATCGCCATAAGCATTGGCTTGATCGCCACATCTGCCCGGGTGGTGCGCTCTTCGGCCATAGTCATCCGCAACATGGATTACATTCTGGCCGCGGTCGCCATGGGGGCCAGTTGGCGGAGGATCGTGTTCAGCCACGTCATGCCAAACAGCTTCGCCCCATATCTGATCGTGGCGACCGCCGCGCTGGGCGGGGCGATTTTGCAGGAAGCGTCTCTGAGCTTCCTGGGCGTCGGCGTACCGCCACCACATCCGTCATGGGGCAGGATGCTGTCGGGTATAGGAAGGGACTACTTCCTAATCGCTCCGTGGATGTCCCTGGCTCCGGGACTGGCCATCGTCCTTGTGGTGTTGGCATTCAACCTGTTCGGGGACGCGCTGAGAGACATACTTGATCCGAGGCTAAGGGGAACAACCCGCCGGTAGAGGCTGTAGGTTCTGGCCTTTAACGGACGAACTGGGGCAGGATCTCCGTTCCCATGATCTCAAGCTGTTCCATGGTCTCCTCGGCGGGACACAGTGGCCGGACCACGAACTTCTGGGCCCCAGCGTCTACGTAGCGGGAAATGGTCTGGCAGATCTGCTCCGTAGACCCAAGGGCGCTGTACTCCGTGAAATGGGCTCCGGGGCGGGCGCGGGTGATGTATCTCTCGGACTTGGCTTCGGCTTCTTCGGAAGTGGGAGCGACGTAGTAACCCAGCAAAACGCCGACGTGGTCGTCCTCGATTTCCCGGCCATGTTCTGCGGCGGTGCTGAACATGATTTCCCGGCCCTCAGTGATCTCCTCAGGTGTGGCGCTTGAGACGAGCCAACCATCACCCACCCGGCCCACTCGCCTGGCCGCGGCGGCGCTGCGGCCCCCGATCCATACCGGCGTGGAAGGCTCCAGGAATGGCTTGGGGGTAACCGTCACGTTATGACAACTGTAGAACATACCCTCATGGGTGACGTTCTCCTCCTCCCAGAGGCGGCGCATTAGTTGGATGGCTTCATCGGTACGGCGGCCCCGGTCTTCCTTGGAAACTCCGCAGGCCTCGTATTCCTCTGGCTCTTCCTGACCCAGGCCCACGGCCGGAAAAAAGCGCCCCTGGGAAAGATAGTCCAACGTAGCAATCTGTTTGGCCAGCACAACTGGATTTCTAAGCGGCATGGCCAGCACGCTCGTGCCGAATTTCATCCGGTCAGAGTAGGCAGCCACCATGGAAAGGGCGATCATCGGCTCCAAGCTGAACCTGTCGCTAACGATTCTGTCACTGAGCCAGATGGAGTCGTAACCATGTTTGTCTCCAACCTCGACCAACTCGCGGAGAAATCCGGGGTCCCCGCCTCCCTGGCCGAATGCTCCGGGTACGTAGCCGATGGCGACGCTCATGGCTGCTCCTTCTAAACCGTAATAATTCTATTGGGCCTTCACGGGCATTATATAAGGAATCGTTCCCCCGCACTACTGGAGGGACGTAGCGGTAACTGTTCAGACTTGATGTGTCCTTCCTCCTCCCAGCCCGTCATTCCAGGCTTGACCCGGAATCCAGTAACCTTTACAACCAGCAACACTCACTATCATTGGCATTTCTGGATTCCCGCCTGCGGAGACCCTTGCGTAACCTTCCGCGACTCCCGCGAAAGCGAGAATCCAGAGTGTGCCCAGATACGGAGGACGCCCTCATCCTAACCCTCTCCCGGAGTGAGAGGGGATTATTCAAAGGTCTCCCTTCCCGGGAATGACTGGTTGCGCGGGAATGACTGGTTGCGGCTGAGGAACATCGTTTGAGAATCATCATGGAGATGACCGATGTCGGATTTAGCCAATCCGCGTCATCGAGTCTGAACAGTTACACGTAGCGGGCAGGGCCATTCGATGTTGCCACCTGGCCAATCGATCGCGGGAAAGACGGAGTGGCGGGAGGCCTCCCATCCTATGAGAGAAGGAACGTATCTCGGTGGAGTGAAGGTTCCTGTCCTAACCTACCCGGCCAGTGGTCCCATACCAGCTTCGGCGCGGGCGTCGTTGATGTGCTCCAAGATGCGCACACTGAGAGGGGCCATTTCGTAGCCGATGTCGGCCAACATACGGCTGTTGTCCACCAAATAGATGTGGGGGACCGCCTGGTCTCCGGTCGTGATCTGGGCGTCGGGTATGAAACTACGGACCTGGTCCGCCATGTCCTTGATCGTTGCCAGGTGGCCGCCGCTGATATAGACCCGGTGGTCCAATTGGCCGCTCAAGGCAGCCCTGACGAAAATCTCGGCGGCGTCCTCGGCGTGGATCATCGGAGAGGGCTCATCCTGGTGAAAGGGCATGGAGATGGGCTGACCGATGGCAGGCAACGAGACCATCAGACCGCCGATCATCCCCGTCATACCCGTGACCCGGCCATGCCCGAACACCGTGCAAATGCGGATGCCCACACAATCCAGCCCGTAGCGTTCGTTGTATTTTTGGGCGGCGAAGTCGTTGGCGGCCTTGGTCATCCCGTACACGTTGACCGGGGCCGCAAGATCGTCTTCGTTGACTGGCCGTTCCCCAAAGGTCTCCTGTACGCCGTAAGCGGCGATGGAGCTTGCGTAGACCACCCGTTGCACGCCCGTCCAGCGGGCCACCTCGAATACGTTGTTGGCGCCCTGAATGTTGATCAACATTCCGAAATGAGGCCGGTCTTCAGTGTCGGGGGGCAATAGGGCCGCCATGTGGATGATGCGGTCGACTTTGTGGGTGTTTATCGCCTCCAGCAGGTGGGGAAACTGAGTGATGTCGCCCCGGTACACGCTGATCCGGTCCAGGTAAGGGGTGAGGTTGGCCCGAGGCGGCGCGAGGTCGAAGCAAACGACCTCCTCGCCCCGCTCCACCAATTTCCGCACAATGCGATTTCCTATGAAGCCGGTTCCGCCGGTGACCATAGTCGTCATGGGACGTCTCCCTGGCAATGAATGGAGTTCCCGGAGACCGGCGAACCGCCGACGAACCGCCGACGAACGGCCCCTAGGTTCGCCCATAATACAAACGCCGCCAGCGCCATGCAATCCCCGACAACCTGAGACGTTTGACTCTTTCGTTACTGATTTGGCGCTCAGATTCCGAGACTGAAGCAAGTCATGTTGACTTTCCTTCACCCTTCCTGATACGCTCTTTCGAAGTCATTTGCAGAGGTGTGCGGAGATGGCTAAACGCCTGTTTAAGGAACTGGAGAGGGCTTACGGATTCGATGAAGTTGCGATAGTTCCCGGTCAGGTCACCATCAACCCAGACATGACCTCGACCAAGATGACCATCGGCCAACACAGCTTCGACATTCCTTTCCTGGCGTCGGCCATGGACGGAGCGGTATCCCCCCAGTTCGCGACTCTGATGCACCAGATGGGCGGTCTGGGAGTCCTGAATGCAGAGGGGCTTTACACCCGGTACGAAGACCCTTACTCGGTGCTGGAAGAGATAACATCCATGCCTCAGGCCGAGGCTACGGAGTACCTGCAACAAGTCTACTCGGAGCCGATACAAGAACACCTCATCGGCGAAAGGGTGCAAGAGATAAGCAAGTCCGGCGCGATCTGCGCCGTCTCCTTCACACCCCAAACCACCAAACGCATGTCTCCGATCGCCGTTGAAGCCGGAGCCGACATCGTGGTGGTCCAGTCCACAGTGACAACGGCTCGGCACATGTCCCGGAGCTACCGGGGCCTGATATTTTCCGAGCTGATAGAGGCGCTGAAGGTGCCGGTGGTGGTGGGCAACTGCGTCACCTACGAAGTGGCGCAAGAGTTGATGGAGACAGGGATCGACGGTATCCTCGTGGGAGTCGGACCCGGCGCGGCCTGCACGACCAGAGAAGTGGTCGGAGTGGGAGTGCCCCAGGTCACCGCGACACTGGAATGCGCCGCAGCCCGTGAGGACTACTACCGGCGCACGGGACGGTACGTGACGGTGATCACTGACGGAGGACTTCGGACCGGGGGCGACATTTGTAAGGCCATCGTCAGCGGGGCCGACGGCGTGATGTTGGGCACACCCTTTGCCCAGGCCGAAGAGGCTCCCGGACGGGGGTTCAACTGGGGAATGGCCAATCCCCACCCGGAGCTTCCCAGGGGCACCAGGATCAGCGTCGGCACCAAGGGCAGCTTGAATCAGATCCTCTACGGCCCGACATCCATGACCGACGGGACCCAAAACTTCATGGGCGCTTTGCGAGTGGCCATGGGTATGTGCGGGGCGTACACCATCCGCGACCTGCACAAGGCCGACATGATCGTCGCGCCAGCCATCAAGACGGAAGGGAAGTTCTTCCAGATGGCGACGTAGGCGGGACTCGGCCCGCGTCAATCTTCCGGACCCGGGTCCGCACACCAGCAGCCCCATCCCCCGGCTTGAGAAAGAATGGGGTTCGCCCAGCCTTCGCTCCATTTTCTTAGGCTTCAGTTTCCGGACTTCCCGGCCGCCGCTGGCGGGGGAGGCTGTTCTTTCATTCATTCCCTTAGCCGTAACAGTTCAGACTTGATGTGTCCTTCCTACTCCAAGCTCGTCATTCCGGGCTTGACCCGGAATCCAGAAACCTTTGCAACCAGCGACCTTCACTATCATTCATTGGCATTTCTGGATTCCCGCCTGCGGAGACCTTTGCGTAACCTTCCGCGACTCCCGGGAAAGCGAGAATCCAGAGTGCGCCCAGATACGGAGGACGCCCTCACCCTCACCCTAACCCTCTCCCGGAGGGAGAGGGGATTATTCAAAGGTCTCCCTGCGCGGGAATGACGGATTGCGGGGGCAGGACATGATAAGAGGATTATCACAGAGATGACCGATGTGAGATTCAGCCAATCCGCCTCATCGAGTCTGAACAGTCACCCTTAGCCGGCGCACTCGACAATTCACGCCGCATACACTAAGTTATAGGCAATCATCAACGACCTATGGGAGGACAGCATCATGCCGGACTCAGGGGACACCATTCGTATCCTCGACCCCACCGCCGAGGATGTGCCCGAGGAAAAGGGTCTCAATCCCAACCTTCCCAGTCTTCGAGGCAAGGTAATCGGTCTCCTGGAGAACCGCAAATACCACGCCGATTCCTTCTTGGACGAACTCAAAGACGTTCTGGTCAACGATTACGGCGCGGACAGGGTCATCTACGCCCACAAGTTCAGCTACAGCGCGCCCTGCGCCACCGAGACGCTGGACACGCTGTCCCAGGAGTGCGACGTGGTAATCCACGGCGTGGCGGATTGAGGGTCCTGCACGACGTGGGGTCTCCACGACTCAGTGATCACCGAGACAAAGGGAGTACCTTCCCTTAGCGTCATCACCAGCTCCTTCACGCGAGCCGCCCATGCGCGCACCTCCACCCTAGGTATGCCCGGCGCGCGAATCGTAGTGATTCCCAGCCCTCTTGCCACTCGCTCAGTTGCCGAGGTACGGCAGATGGCGCATGAATTCGCACCTGAAATCGTCGGGTTGCTGACCGAGTCCGGTAACGGGTCGGGGGATTAAGCGGACACTAACCTCGCACCAACCGAGACGCAGGTTGCCGTTTTTCTGCGTCCGGCCTCTCTGCGCTATGAACGGCGCAGTATGAATCGGAGAGTAGCGTAACGCTTGCAGCGTCCGACACGCACGTTACGCAGTCGGCTCAGTGACACGGCATTTATCGAGAATGCTGCATCTAGCTTCCCGTACAACCTAAGACAACGGCCTCCGACCGATGTCAAAGAACTGGGCAGTATTACTGGCCATCTCTGCGCTAGTCCCACTAGGATGCATGTTCCTCCAAAACAGTCCGGCGTCTGATCGGACCCTGCGACAGACGGCAGATCTGAAGGCCACGATCGAAGCCGCCGTAGCCGCGACTATACAAGCCTCGACGGTCAACGAGACGCCGACCCGGGTGCCCACCTTGTGGCCCACCCCAGCTCCCACCGCGCAGCCCACGCCTACTCCCACCACACAGCCCACCCCAGCTCCCACCGCGCAGCCCACGCCAACTCCCACCGCGCGGCCCACGCCAACTCCCACCGCGCGGCCCACGCCAACTCCCACCGCGCAGCCCACGCCTACTCCCACCACGCGGCCTACCTTGGCACCAGTGAGCACGGCCGCCAAACGGGCTGAGACCATTACCACCTCGTTAGGAAAGCAAGTGGACGTAACCGTCACGGAGTTCGCCGACAACCAGCTGCGGTTCAACCAACTGGTACAGGCCATCAACGAAGGAGAACGCATACTCAGGGTGCCTTATCCATCGCCAAGGGTGACGATGACACGGGTGGGAACGATATCCGGCGGGTTCTGCGGACAAAACGGAATGAGTTACGCTGCCCGCTACACCGGAGACCCTTATGTCGTGGATAATTCCCTCATCGACGTGAGGGTTGACGAGGATTGTTCCAAGACATTCGCCACGATCGCCCACGAGACGGCTCACACGTGGTTTCACGGCAGTGATTACGCCGACTGGATAGGTGAAGGATTGGCTAACGCAATTAAATCTCAACTATTGGCGGCCTACCAGGAGGACCAGGAAACCTATCCACCAGTTACCTACTGCGATAGCTACTCCAACCTCAGCGAACTGGAGCATGGTGCGCCAAGCAAAATATTCGACAGCCAAACCACCGGGTTTGCCTGCAATTACAGCCTCGGCGACGGAATCTTTGGCGACCTGAGAGCGTACTACGGAGACGGTGAATTTAACCGGCGAATAGCGCAACTGGCGAGGCGAGTAAAGAGTGATACCAATGACGAATACACTATAGCCGACATCAGAAGGGTACTTGGAGAGGACGGGCCGGCGCTAGATATAATCAATCTTTGGCACGGCGGACAGCCGAAAATGCGGAAATACCTCCATCTGGACGCCATAGATTGGACCTACCCACCAACGATGGACGGCGAGTATATCCATTTCGCGGGGACAACGAACCAACCGGAGCTCGTACACGAGATCGTCCTGGGCGAACACCCATTCTGTTCCCAGTTCGTCCTGTATCATGGCATCGGCGAACAGCAAACGGCAGTCAGCGTCAGTGATCCCTTGCCCGCCGGCTGGAGTTACGACGCAATCCCGGAAGTGATAACCGTCAACCACGATATCAGTCCGAGTACCGGCGAGTTCAGTGTCACCGCGAAAATCGACGGCAACGCCTTAACTGGCATGAGAGACCTATCGCTATTGGTAAGAAGCCGCGTCACCACCGGAGCGGACGGACACTGCAAAGAAGGCGTTAGGTACTCCCAATTCCCGGTGACATCTGGCCTAATACCGCACGAGTTTAGAGTGGCCAAGCGCTACTACGTCCACCTGAACGCAGTAAATTGGACCTACCCGCCAACGATGGACGGCGAGTATATCCATTTCGCGGGGACAACGAACCAACCGGAGCTCGTACACGAGATCGTCCTGAGCGAACACCCATTCTGTTCCCAGTTCGTCCTGTATCATGGCATCGGCGAACAGCAAACGGCAGTCAGCGTCAGTGATCCCTTGCCCGCCGGCTGGAGTTACGACGCAATCCCGGAAGTGATAACCGTCAACCACGATATCAGTCCGAGTACCGGCGAGTTCAGTGTCACCGCGAAAATCGACGGCAACGCCTTAACTGGCATGAGAGACCTATCGCTATTGGTAAGAAGCCGCGTCACCACCGGAGCGGACGGACACTGCAAAGAAAGCGTTAGGTTCTCCCACGTGCCGGTGTCATCCGGCCAAATACCGCACGAGTTCAAAGTGGCGAGGCACTACCACCTGGACGCCATCGAATGGATTAGCCCGCCAACGATAAGCGGCAACACCATGAGGTTTATGGGAAAGGCGCTGCCCGGAGCCATCCGGCTGACGCGGCGGGAAGGATTCTGCAGCCAATTCCGCTTCTACGAACGCGACGAAACCGGATACCACTACATAGATTCGCTCAACCTTTTGCTACCGGACAACCACCACTGGGCCGGCCAAATCACCGGTGAAGTAACCTCGCAACGCATCAGTGCCGCCGGCACTTTCGAAGCGTTGGTCAGGCTAAGCGATAATGCTCTGACCGGATACCGGAACCCGGTACTGCTGGTAAGGACCCAAGCGTCTGTGGACAGCGTCACCAACCAATGCGGCAAATCAGACGTACTGTCTGCGGTAGACATCCGCTGAACCAATCAGTAAAGAAACGGTATCCCGGGTTGTCCCGGCATCCAATGAATTCAGGAGCAACTATGACAACACCCATTAACCGTCCACAACTCCGGGCGCGCCGTATCGACGTCCGGAACTCGTTGGACGTCATCCAGGACTATTACGAGGAGCAGGGGTGGACCGACGGTATGCCGGTGGTCCCGGCTACCGAGAGCCTGGTCAGACGGATGCTGGAGCGTTGCGCAGAGGCTCCGGACCACTCCTTTGGAGTGATGCACCCCCGGAACGCCAGGGTTACTTTGGAGAAGGTGGCCATCAACGCCGTAATGGCGGGTTGCCGTCCGGAGTATTTTCCGGTGGTGTTGGCGGCTGTCCAAGCGGCGCTGCAGGACGAATTCAACGTAGCCGGTGTTTCATCCACAACCGGAGGCGCCGCTCCGGTCATCATTGTAAATGGCCCCATGGCCACCGAGCTTGGGATCAACGGCGATGCCGGTTGCTTCGGACCCGGCTACAGGGCCAACGCCTCCATCGGACGGGCGCTACGCCTGCTGATCCGCAACGTGGGAGGCCTGGTCCCCGGCGAGATGGACAAGGCCACCCTGGCTATGCCCGGACGGTATTCCTTCTGTTTCTCCGAGAACGAAGCCCGAAGCCCTTGGGAGCCCAGGCACATCGAGCTCGGCAAGGACGCGAGCGTCAGCATAGTAACCGTGGCGGGCATCCGCGGCGTCTACCCCGTCATGGAGACCACCGCTTCCACCGGAGTGGAGGTGCTGAACACCATCGTCGGAACTATGCGGGGCTCGGCGGTTTCCAACTACTATCAGATAGGGACCGGAGCCCAGATCGTGCTGGTGCTTTGTCCCGAGCACGCGGCAGACGTATCCGGTTCCGGCTTCTCCAAGGAAGACGTGCGACAGTTCGTGTTCCACAACGCCCGTATGCCCGTTGGCCAGCTAAAAGGCGTGGCCCACTACGGCAACCGGAATTGGCCCGCCTGGGTGAATGAAGACGACCGCAACACAATGGTCCCCATTGTAAGGGAGGCGGAGGACATCGCCGTGGTCGTTGCCGGCGGGGACGGCCGCCATTCGGCGTGGTTGGCCGGTTGGGGCGTCACGAGAATGGTGACCCGCGAGATAGACCCAAACCGTTAGGTCACAGGATCCCTCAAACCTTCCCCCCTTACTCTAGTATTTACCTCCTAGCCTTACGCCCGTCTCTAGCGCCAGCGCCTCGTGCAACATCCCCTTGATACGACCCCCACCAGAATCGCCTTGGTCCATGACCGGAGGCTATACGTTGTCCGGTCTGCTATTTGGCGTCGGCTACTCCCATGACCTGTTTGCGATCTTAGCGGAGACCATTCGCTACCAATTTCCGTAGAAGTATTGACGTATACCAACTACAAATGGTACGATAATCGTCACAAGCTGAGGGGAGGGGTATTATGGCACAACCAGCTTTTGTTCCCAATACCGAAGAGGTTTCCCTGCCGATAACCTGCCGCCATCACTGGGTGATCCAGTCCGCAGAAGGTCCGGAAAGCCAGGGCGAGTGCCAGGTGTGTGGTGAGGTCCGCCGGTTCAAGAACTATGTTGACGGCGGTAAGTGGGGTGACACCCGTCTCAACCCGCAGACCAACGAAAACAACATTTTCTCCAAGGCATCGGCAGTCATGTCGGAAGAGGAGGACTTCGACGCCGCGGAGTAACGCCGGGTCTGGCCCGATGTACGCTTCGCGCCGCGATTGTCCAGCGTAGTACCAGCGATGTTCGATCTGTGCGGGCCCTGTAAGAGTCACTTGGGGGCTCGCACATCCCCGGAACCCTAAATTCTCTCTTCACGCCGCCACTTACTCCGGCTACCAGGCGGTCCTCGAACACGGTTCTGACGACCGTTACCCCAGGGTTTTTCGATTTTCACATTTGGCGCTCCGGTCGCGGGCGTATCACCAAATGCGTGAACCCCTGGATTCCCGCTTTCGCGAGGATGACGGGAATGTGGAATACAGCCGACTATTGAAAGACCCTGCGTTACCCCCGACGTATGGTAGCAATTTGCTGCTAAATTACCACATATTGTACCTTCCCCCTTGACAACCACCTATCCGGTGGGGGTTTATAATAACCTTCGCCGGAGGTTTCCATGTTAAGCCAAAACCACGCCAACTCGTTCGCCCACCTGCATGTGCACACCGAGTACAGCATGTTGGATGGGATCAGCCGCATCCCAGAGCTTGTAACCCAGACCGCAAGTCTGGGCATGTCCTCTCTCGCCATGACCGATCACGGCACGTTGTACGGCGTGGTCGACTTCTATTCCGCCTGCAAAGAGGCTGGCATCAATCCCATCATCGGCTGCGAAGTATACGTCGCCAAGAACAGCCGTCTCGACCGCAGCAGTTCCGAGCGCAGTCCTCATCACCTGGTGATGCTGGCCAAGGACAACGTCGGCTACCGCAACCTGATGCAATTGGTCACCAAGGCCCACGTGGAGGGATTCCACTACCGTCCCCGGATCGACCGCGAGCTTATCGAACAGTACCGCGACGGGCTAATTGTCCTGTCCGGCTGCCCATCGGCAGAGGTCCCGAGGCACCTGGCCGACGGCGATTTCGAGGAAGCCAAGCGCGCGGCCAGTTGGTACCGGGACCTATTCGGAGACGGGTATTTCCTGGAACTGCAACGCCACGAGCACATCCCGCAGCTAACTGAAATCAACCAGGGCCTGGTCCAATTATCCAAGGAGATGGACCTTCCCCTGGTGGTCACCAACGACGCCCATTACGTCCACCAGGCCGACTCCCCCCTACAGGACGTATACATCTGCATCCAGACCAACACCAATTTGCAGGACGAAAAGCGCCTGCGCATGGAGGACACCTCTTTCTATATCAAGAGCGCCCAGGAAATGGCCGGGCTGTTCCCGGACTTTCCGGATGCGTTGTCAAACACGCTGCGCATCGCCGAGATGTGCAACGTAGAGCTGAACTTCGATCAGACCCACTTGCCCAGGTTCCCCACCCCCAACGATATGGACGCCGAAGAGTACCTGACCCAGCTCTGTTGGGAAGGGTTCAAGCGGCGATACCCAAACCCAACGCCAGATGCGGTGCAGCGCCTCGAGTATGAGCTAGAGGTTATCAAATACACCAAGTTCGCCAACTACTTCCTGGTGGTCTGGGACATCATCGACTTCGTGCGCCGCAGCGGCATCATGTACGGAGTTCGTGGCAGCGCCGCCGCCAGCGTGGCCCTCTATTGCCTGGGAATCACCAACGTCGACCCGCTGGAATACCGGCTGGTCTTCGAACGGTTCCTCAACCTGGAACGCAAAGAGATGCCTGACATCGACCTGGATTTCCAGGACGACCGCCGGGACGAAGTGCTGCACTACGTCATAGACAGGTTCGGCAACGACCACGTGGCGCAAATCATCACCTTCGGCACGTTGGGGGCGAAGGCCGCGCTCCGCGATGTGGGCCGCGCCATGGGTATGAGCTACGGCGACGTGGACCGTGTGGCGCGCATGGTGCCATTCAAAGCGCGCAACCTGGAGGACGCGCTCCGGGTCAATCCAGACTTCGACAACGTCTACCACAACGAGCCTGCCGTAAACAAGTTAGTGGAGACTGCCAAGGGGTTGGAAGGCATAGTCCATCATGTCAGCACCCACGCTGCGGGGGTGCTTATCGCCGACGAGCCCTTGACCGAGACGGTCCCGCTCCAGCGCCCCAGCAGGGGGGACGAGTCTAGCCCGGTGCTGATGACCCAGTATTCCATGGACCCTGTGGCCAAGCTGGGTCTGCTCAAGATGGATTTCCTGGGGCTGACCAACCTGACGATCCTGGACCGGGCCGTGAAACTGCTGAACAAGACCCAAGGTATCAGCATCGACCTGGACCGGCTTCCCCTGGACGACAGGCAGACCTTTGACCTGTTGTCTTCGGGGCAGACCACCGACCTGTTCCAGCTTGAAAGCGCAGGAATGCGGCGGTACATCAAGGAGCTAAAACCCTCCAGCCTTAGCGACATTTCGGCGATGATCGCTCTTTACCGTCCGGGGCCGATGGAGAACATCGACGCGTTCATCGACTCCAAGCATGGCAGGGCTCCGGTCACATATCCCCATCCCAGCTTCAAGGACCTCCTAGACGAGACCTACGGGATAATTGTCTACCAGGACCAGGTGTTGCTCATCCTGCAGCAGTTTGCCGGCTACACCCTGGGTGAAGCCGACATCGTGCGCAAGGCGATGGGCAAGAAGATCGCTTCGCTGATGGCCCAAGAGCGGGAACGGTTCGTGGATGGGGCCAAGGCAAAAGGGTTCGACAATGAAATCGCGGTTGAAGTTTTCGACCTGATCGAACCCTTTGCCGGATATGCGTTTAACAAGTCCCACAGCGTCAGCTACGCCCTGATCTCCTACTGGACGGCCTACTTCAAGGCCCATTACCCGGTGGAGTACATGTGCTCGGTCCTGAACAGCCGGTTGGACAATCCGGAAAAGATGGTATCCTCCATCACCGAGTGCGGCCGACTGGGAATTACCGTGCATCTACCGGACGTGAACCGGTCCGAAGAGTTCTTCACCATCGATCAAAACGGCGAATCGTCTCCCGGTCTCCGGGTGGGTCTCGCGGCCATCAAGACGGTGGGCGAAGGAGCCGTCAGGCCCCTGGCGGAGGAAAGAAAAGAGAACGGTCCATACAAGTCCATAGACGACTTCTGCCGGCGGGCCGGCTCCCAGGGGCTCAACCGCCGGACCATGGAGGCCCTCGCCAGGGCCGGTTCTTTCGACAGCCTGGCCCCTCGCGGCGCGGTTGTGGAAGCCATCGACCAGATCGTCGCCACCTCGCAGCTCGAAGCCCGTAGACGCAACTCGGGACAGACCAGCTTCTTCGACGGAAGCCAATCCCAGGAGGGGGCCGAAGCCCTCCCCGGTATCTCTCTGTCAGGAGAAGACGCGGACGACAGCACCAAAGCCGCATGGGAGAAAGAGTTGCTAGGTGTGTCGCTTTCCTACAATCCTCTCTTGCAACTCGCCAGCCTGGAAGCAGGGGACGCCATTAACACCGTAGACCAACTGGACGACGAGATGGAGGGTGAGACGAGGACTCTCCTAGGGCAGGTGTCGAACGTATCCGAGAGGTACACCAGGGAACAGAAGCGTTTCCTGATCGTGACCCTCGACCTGCTTGGAGGCCCAATCGAAGTAGTGGTCTGGCCCAACGTTTTGGAGGATACGGACGGACTGTGGACTGATGGGGCCGTTCTGAGGGTTACCGGGAAACTTCGCTCCCGTGGAGACCAGATGTCCTTGACATGCGACATGGCCCAGGAATATTCTTCCGCTCCCGTTGGCGTCACGAACGGCAGCAAGCCCCAAAACCGGAACGGGAAGTCCAGCTACAAGAACGGCCAAGCCAACGGTACAACAAATGGGACGCCCAACAGCTCCGGGGCAAACGTCTCCGGGTCCAACGGTTCCTATGCCCCCGAATCAGCCCCCCGGTATTCAGGCAACGGCGGGGGTCCGCCCAACGGGAACGGCTCCCGCAGAGAAGGCGCGGCGTCCAACGGAGGCCACCACCGAACGCTATCCCTAGGGGTGGTCGAATCCACCGACGCCGTGGACGACGCGCACAGGCTGCGCGAGGTCATCGGAATCTTGCTGGAGTATCCCGGACAGGACCGGGTGAACCTGGAGATTCACACCAACGGTTCCCGGGTTCTCTTGGAATTGCCGGTGGTCAACACGGGCTACTGCGAAGAGCTGGGAGAACGTTTGACAGCTATGTTGGGCGAAGGCTCGGTGCGTTACCAGGATGGTAACGGGGCCGTATCCTCTGGAGCGGGAGTCTAGGAGGCGGCGGGCTTCCCGCAGCCGTTAACCCTGCCCCTCGCCTTCCTCTTCCTTGCCGAAGTGTAGCTCCAGCTTCTCGGTGAACTCTTCCGGCGTGAACGAATATTCCTGGGTGCCGTAGGTCTGAACGGCGTAATGGGCGCAGACCGTCCCCATCTCCACCGCCCTCCTGATCTGTAGGCCCCGGATCAGGCCGACGAGCAATCCGCCTCGAAAAGCGTCCCCCGCTCCTGTCGGGTCCACGGCGTTTTCCGTTGGAATGGCGGGCACCGTCACCATACCGCGCCGGGTGATTATGTCCGCGCCCCGGTCCCCCTTGGTGGTAATTATCACGTTCAAAGAGCGCAGCATTCGAACCACGGAAAGTCCGGTGCTGTTGGTGATCAGCCCCATTTCGTACTCGTTGGAGACCAGCATTTTCGCCCTGGATATACTGCGCGCCAGTTCCTCACCGTCCCAGGCGGGCAGGGATTGGCCGGGGTCGAATACGGCGAAAACACCCTTCTCTTGGTAGGCCCGCATGTACTCCGCCATGTCGTCGAGGTTGCCGGGACCGACGATGGCGATCGTCTCAGCGGAGTCCAAATCGCTCAGGTCGTGACCCGAAGGGTATTTCATGGCGCCCGGATTGAACCCCGTTATCTGGTTTCCGGCGGAGTCTGTGGTTATGTAGGCGGAAGCGGTGGCCTCCTGGGGGACGATCTTGATACCGTCGGTGGACACGCCGCACTGGTCCAGCCACTCGAAATAACGATGGTAGTCGTGACCGATTGTGGCCAGAATCCGCGGGTTTTCCCCCAACAGAGATAGGCAGTAGGCAATGTTGCCCGCGGTGCCCCCAAATTTTTCCTCTAGACCGTTGACCGTGAAGCTTACGTTGATATGCTCCAACCTGTCGGCAAGGAAGTGGTCGGAGAACATTCCGGAAAAGTCCATGATCCGGTCATAAGCCATCGAGCCGGAAACCAAAACGTCCATAAGCGCCTTCCCTGATGCTTTGTTGTCCCCGGGCGGCCATCCCGGAGCCCATTTACTCTACCGCCAGAGCCCGCGCCGCGCAAACCCAACTTGGTTTAGTAGGAGGGAAACCTCATCAATTCGTCTCTATCGTGGCGAGAACGTAGCGCAGGCCGTCACGAAAATCAGCAACCGTACTTGCCTTCCAGCGCGCCGGTAAAGGAGACGGAGTCACCCGCGCCAAGTCCCATGGAATCCGATACCCCCGCGTTGATTTCCAGCACGTAGAGCACTGGAATAGCCGGGCCATAGGTGGGCAGGTCTGCCAGGGTCTGGTTGGGGTCCGGCTGCGGCACGTCCCGGGAGATATCAACCACGGTGCAAGCGGCGTCTATCCACACCATGTCCAGCGGGAAGTTCATCTCCTTCATCCAGAAGGTGCGGACTCCCTCGTTCTTGAACATAAACAACATCCCCGTGCCATCGGCCAACGGCTCACGGCCCGATAGCCCCTGCGACCGGCTCTCGGGAGTCTCGGGAACCTCGACTTCGAATGAGGCTTCCCCGACTTTGACCATTGGCCTGGGACCGGATGGGGCCGGGAGTTCCGTTGGTGGTGGAGGGTTGGAGGCAGTTGGCGGCATGGCGCTAGTGGGAGTCCTTCTTTCGGCAATTGCCGCGTGAGTGGCTGAGGGTGTCACCCTCTCCGCAGCCCCTGTCAGAGTTGGTCTATCTGTTGTGATGTCCGGAGTATTAGCCAACGCACTGGCCGAGGACGTTTCAGGAACTACACCCGTTGGCATGGGAGTTGACTCAACATCGACGGGCCGGCCGGGAATGCCGGGGCTCGTGGATTCAGGACGCGAATCGGCCGCTGGAGTACCCTGCCCAACATCTCCTGCCGTACAACCCAGGACCAGGAGCAAAACCAAGGCGAACGCTGAAAGCCCGGGCATACTCGCGATCCACACTTTGAGCGTCCGACACAAGGTCACGGAAAGATTCCCGGCACGAATCGCCAGCTAACTGCGTCCCGTCACCTTGTGAATCGCCGCGACCCTGTCACTCATCGACCGGAGCAGTATGGAGGGGGGAGGCGGGGCTACGTGGGAATAACCGACTCCCAACTCCAACAGTTCCTCGGGTCCCAAGGGCAAAGCCGGGTGGTTCATTGACACGGCTAACTTGGCTTTGCCGATAGACTTGACCTTATCGGCGATTTCCTTCAATTTCGCTTTCAGGCGCGGGTCGCTCGGGTCGCGGATACCCATGTACTCTGAGAAGTCAGTGGGGCCGATGGCCACCAGGTCTATACCGTCAAGGGCCGCGATTTCCTCGATATCACTGATCCCTTTTTCGTCCTCCGCCATCACCGACAGCAGGATCTCGTCGTTTGATTGTTGAATATGGTCTTCCCAGGACACGGTGCCGAAGCGGGCGGCCCTGCTGCCGCCGGCAGCGCCCCGCTGCCCCAGTGGAGGGTAGCGCACGGCGTCCACCGCCCTCTTTGCCCCTTTTATGCCCTCTACGTGGGGGATTATGATGCCCTCCGCTCCCATGTCCAGCAAGCGCAAGATGATGTTCGCGTCGTTGCCTGGAACGCGAATTATCGACGCCACGCCCGCCAGGTCGGCGGCGCGAATCATCTCTCCGACCAAGGACATCTCGAAGTCGGTGTGTTCCATGTCGATAAACGCGGCATCGAACCCGGCAAGCCCGATTATCTCCACAATCTGGGGGTCGGACAGGGCCACGTAGGTCCCTATCGCGAGCTTCCCTTCGGACATCACTTGCTTGACTCGATTGCGGCGCATGTTTGACCTCCGGGCTGAGTGTGTGAAACAGGGGGTTTGGACCAGGGTACGCGGACGCATCGCGCGGCCCTATCTTAACGCCGAGCCCTTCCAACCACAAGAATTCCATTCGAGCCAATGGCTCATGCCATGGTCAACGTAGACTCCCAACCACCTGACGCCGAACGCGGCGGAGCGGCACGGTAGGCGTGATTGAACAAAGCTCCAGCCATCGGGGAGCCTGGTCCTCCCGGGGTAACAGTTCAGACTTGATATGTCCTTCCTACTCCAAGCTCGTCATTCCGGGCTTGACCCGGAATCCAGAAACCTTTGCAACCAGCGACCTTCACTATCATGGGCATTTCTGGATTCCCGCCTTCGGAGACCTTTGCGTAACCTTCCGCGACTCCCGCGAAAGCGAGAATCCAGAGTGTGCCCAGATACGGAGGACGCCCTCACCCTAACCCTCTCCCGGAGGGAGAGGGGATTATTCAAAGGTCTCCCTGCGCGGGAATGACGGAGGGAGAGGGGATTATTCAAAGGTCTCCCTGCGCGGGAATGACGGATTGCGCGGGAATGACGGATTGCGGGGGCGGGACATGATATGAGGATTATCACAGAGATGACCGATGTGCGATTCAGCCAATCCGCCTCATCGAGTCTGAACAGTCACCTCCCGGGTCTAATATTGACTGGCTGTGCCGGCTGGGGTATTTTGAATCCCGGAATATGTATCCAACGGGGAGATAGACTATGACCCAGGAAACACAATCGGCGCTTACTCCAGAGGTCCAGGCCATGATTGGGGTCAGTGGCGAAGTGGTGGAAGGTTGGGGCGTCGTGGATACGGAATACCTGCGCCGCTTTACCCAGGCCGTCATGGACCCAGACCCGAGATATTGGGACCAGGAATTCGCCGCGGGAACGCACTACGGCGAGATCATCACCCCGCCCATCATGGTCAGCTACATGTCCAGCCGCATCCGGCCCGATCAGGAAGACCCGATAACCAGGGCCTTTGAAGAAGACCCTATGTCGGACGGAATCGGCAGGGTGAGCCGGCCGGGTTCCCTGCCCCCGGTCCCGACAAACTTGGTGCGCGTGCTTAACGCCGGCAACGAGTTGGAAATCTTCAAGTACCCCAGCATCGGGGACAAGATATTGTTCCAGAACCGGTATTCGGACATTCGGGAGAGGGTAGGCAGGGATGGCAGGGCGTTCCTGATCATCACCAGCGAGACCACCTACAAGAACCAGAACGACGAGCTGCTGTGCATCACCAGGGCTTCATCGATCCGAAGATAAACTCGCTCGCCGCGAATCCTAGAGCAGAGAGGTAACGCAATGACCATCGCGCTGGAAGAGCTCCTGCAAATGTCCGCCGAGGAGATCTGGGCCCGCAATGAGCGCCCAAACGCGGACCAGTTGCGGAATAAGGACCAGACCTTCTTAGAAGACGTGCATGAGGGCATGGAATTGCCCAAATACATCTACAGACCCACTCCCACTCATTTGTTCCGGTGGAGCGCCGCTATCGAGAACTTCCACCGGATACATTACGATTTGGACTTCGGGCTCAACCACGACAAGAACCCCAGTATTCTCGTCCACGGGTCCTGGAAACAGAGCGTAGTCCCCCAGTATTTGAAGGACTTCACGTTGCCCAGGGGATGGCCATGGAAGGCCCGATTCGAACACCGGGCAATGCTGGTGCCGGGCGACGTCCTCATCATGTGGGGTAGGGTCACCGACACGAGAGAAAAGGGCGGTATGGGCTTGATCGATCTCGAAATCGGGATGAAGACCCACGACGGCGTTGAGAGTATGCCGGGAACCGCCACGGTGGTCCTGCCGCTAAAGGACGGCCCGCCAATTCCCTACCCGTTCGTTCCTCCCGCGGATTAGGGGCCAGGACGGGCGAATCCTTGCCCGTGTCCGAGACCAACGAGGGCGCCGAAAGACCGGGGTTATCATGACCGTCCCGGACTTGGGTGCAATGCAGACTGTAATTTTCCCGGCCCCAATGTGAGCCCGGGGCTATGAGAGGTAGACGCTTAAGATGGCCCGATTCATCGCAATTCACAACGTTCCCGGCCTCACCGAAGAGGGATTTCGAGAGAAACTTGACGGTGTCGCCAAGTGGCGCCCGGACCGGAGGACGACGGTCCTCAAGGTATACGGCGACCTGGAGAACGGCAAGCTGGTTTCGGAATGCGAAGCGGTCGAACAGGCCCATTTCGAGGACTGGATCAACCTGGTGGGCTGGCCCGCCGAATCGATCCACAAGGTGGACATGATCTGCCAGGTGGGGAACTTCTGGAACCTCTAGGCGGGGAGACGACGGCGTCCGGTTAGTCGTCCGCCGCCTGGGGATGCGCTGGTTCCTCTTCCTCTGCCGGACTTCCGGACTGACGACCATTGAAGCTGGGCGGACGGGAGTCGTGAGGTCTTTCTTTGTTGGGCTTCGAGAAGACGCCGGAAACCGAATGGCCCTGGCGCCTGAGCCGAGTGCGGCTGTATTCCGAGCTTACCTCCGCTCCCAGGATCAATATCATCGACGAGAGGTAAATCCAGGTCAGAAGCACAATCACCGACGCAACCGAGCCGTACACCTGGGTGTAGCGGGCCACGTTCTCTAGGTACCAGACGAAGAGACCCTTCCCGATCTCAAATAACACCGCCGCCACGACCGCCCCCGTCCAGACGTACCTCCAGTATGTCTTGCAGTCCGGGGCGAACTTGTACAGCAATATAAAGATCGAGAAGCTGGCCATCCAGGGGACTACCCACAGGGCCGGCTCACCCACCCCAATACCCCGGAAAAAGTTCTGTCCGGGAATTCCCAGATCGCGGGATGGGTCGGCCAGGACTTCGATGGCCAACGTGGTCAGGGCCGACAGCAGGAACAGGGTCGCAACCGCGATGGCCAACACCAACTGACGAGGCTTCGCAACGTAAAAGGGGCGTTCCCTGGGAATGTGCCACGCCCTATTCACCGCCCGGTTGATGGCCGTAAACAGACCGCTGGTAGCCCACAATAGGCCCACCAAAGCGCCGATTCCCAAAGCGCCTCGAAGCTCCACCAACTCCACGACGTTTTCCGTGACGAACCCTTTGGAACCTGGCAAGCTATCCGTCCAATAGTTGAGCAACCGGTCCTGGATTTCCGGAGAAGCCAGAATGATTCCCACGATGGATAACAGCCCCAGGAGCAAAGGGAACAGGGAGAAGAATGCGTAGTACGCAACCCCCGCTGCCATGTGGGTTGCGTCGTTGTGGCGCATAGCCGTGATGATGCGCCACATTATCAGGCACAGTGGGTTTCGGACAAGCATTCGTGGCCGCACCAGACGCCTGGTACGATTTACGGCGGTTGAGATCAAAGGGGGCCTTTCAGTGAGCACGGTCGCATTTTAACAGGGTGAATACGAGTCAAGCACCGCTTTCGTTAGCACTTTTCGTATATTTTTAAGCATTATATAAACGTTTATGTAAAGTACATAGGTTATATCAACGTAGTCCATCCACCTAAGGGCCAATACCTGAACCAAAACCGTCCCACGACAAGTTCACGCCTGACAGGGCCAAAGACGCGGCTGTCCTCGCTGTCCCTACGGTTGTCGCCCAGCACCACATACTCATTCGGGCCGGTCCACCACTCTCCCCGGTCCCTGTACCCCGGCGCCGGGGGGATCGTCGCGTAGTTCTCCTTCAAGAGGTTGCCGTCCAAGAAGACCTGTCCCGCCGTCATCCGCACCTCCTCACCCGGCATCCCAACGACCCTCTTGATGTAAAGGTCATAGGGAGGGCCAGGTCGCCGGAACACTACGATATCTCCCCTCACAGGCTCTCCATTTGTCCAGTCGGGTGACCTAAGGAGGACATAGTGCTTGTCGGCAAGGTTAGGCAACATACTGTCACCCTCCACCCGGTAACGGCGCGCTTTAACTATGCGTGATATGTTACGAAGTACGCTGGTCATCAGATGCCGGTCAGGGCGCCTGTGAAACCCCAACTCTGGGGAATCATAGAGCCATGTAGTGGGACCAAGCAACGGCTCCGCGTTCTAGGTGTTTTCCGGCTGTCCAGGAACCCGCTGGACAAGTTAGTGGCCAGTGTCCTCGTCAGCGGCCGGCGTCCGCTGGCCGCTGAACATTTACCCAGACAATGCCGTCTAGACGGTAGGTTCTCTCCCACCCTATAATGATTCGACTCTGAGACCCAGCCTAGGAGGAGGAGCGCCATGCCTGACGGGATCATACGTATGGGCCTCGTAGGCGCGGGGGCCAACACCCGCCGGAGACATATTCCCGGCCTGCGGGAACAGCAGGGCGTGGAAATCGTAAGCGTGGCCAACCGCAGCCGGGAATCCGGGGAGCGCGTGGCCGGAGAATTCGAGATTCCCACGGTGTACGATAGCTGGCTAGAGTTGATTCGGGCCGACGACACCGACGCCATCTGCATCGGCACCTGGCCCTACATGCACAAGACGCTCACCCTGGCGGCCCTGGAGAATGAGAAGCACGTGCTTTGCGAAGCGCGCATGGCGATGAACGCCAGGGAAGCCCGCGAGATGCTGGACGCTTCCCGCCAGAAACCCCACCTAGTCACCCAAATCGTACCTGCCCCAGCCACCCTGGAGGTGGACGCAACCATCCACGATTACATCGCCAACGGCTACCTTGGCGAGATTCTAGCGGTGCGCTTGAGAGTCGCCAACACCGAAGGACGGTCCGCCCCGGGGGACACCTTCGCCGACTATGACTCCCCGTTGCACTGGCGGCAGGACAGGGACCTGAGCGGCTACAACGCCATGAGCATGGGTATCTGGTATGAGCAGGTTATGCGCTACGTGGGTCCCGCCACGAAGGTCATGGCGATGACCAAGGTATGCGTACAGCAACGCGTCGACCAGAACGGGCGCGTGCGGACTGTATCGGTCCCTGACCATATCAGCGTAATCTGCCAGATGGCCTGCGGCGCTCAAGCGGACCTCAGTTGGAGTTCGGTTGCCGGACTGCAAACAGGCTCAGAGCTTTGGCTTTTCGGCTCCGAGGGCACCTTGCGTCTTAGCGGCCCACCAATGAACACGCTTCATGGCGGACGCCGTGGCGAAGACGGACTTCAAGAGATCGTCATCCCACCGGAGAAACGCGGGGGCTGGCGCGTTGAAGAAGAGTTCATCAACGCAATCCGTGGTCAAGAGACAGTAACCCACACCCCATTCGACGTGGGTGTGCATTACATGGAATTCACTGAGGCGGTGGCCCGCAGTTCCCAGACGGGCCAAGCCATCTCCCTACCGCTTTAACTCTCAAAGGAGGAGAATCATGCCCAATGAAGAGGTCCGGGTCGGATTGATCGGCGCCGGCAGGAATACCAGGGACCGCCACATACCAGGCTTTCACCAGGTCGACGGTGTCGAGATTGTCAGCGTTGCCAACCGAAGCCGGGAGTCTGGCCGCCGGGTAGCAGACCAGTTCAACATTCCAGAGGTGCATGACAACTGGCGGGCGCTTCTGGAGGATGACAGCATCGGCGCGGTGTGCATTGGCACTTGGCCCGACATGCACCGCACCCTCACGGTAGCGGCCCTGGAAGCAGGGAAGCACGTCCTTTGCGAGGCTCGCATGGCCGCCACGGCCCAGGATGCCCGCGAGATGCTGGCCGCGTCCAGACGCAACCCGGGACTCGTTACCCAGATCGTGCCCTCGCCCCTGTCCTTCAAGGTCGACAACATGCTCCAGGAGATGATCGGGGGCGGCTTCCTGGGGGATTTGATATCGGTGGAGTTGCAGTCCTTGGGACCGGACTTCGTTGACGCAACCGGCCCCCTGCATTGGCGTCACAACAGGGACATCAGTGGTTTTAACATCCTGAACATGGGAATCTGGTACGAGGCTATGATCCGCTGGGTTGGACGCGCCACCAGCGTCATGGCCATGAGCAAGATCAATGTGCCCTACCGCAATGACGAATCGGGGACCCGCCAAACCGTAACTATCCCCGACCATGTGGACGTTCTTTGCCGACTGGCCAACGGCGCTCAGGCCCACATGAAGTTCAGCGCGGCAACTGGACTATCCAACGGCAACGAGGTCTGGCTCTACGGCAGCGAGGGCACCATCCGCCTCGACCACCGCCTAAACATATACGCGGGAAAGCGTGGCGACCACGAGCTTGCCGAAGTCCCGGTACCCGAAGAGAAGCAGGGCTTCTGGCGGGTTGAGGAAGAGTTCGTGAACGCCATCCGAGGCGAGGAAGAGGTCACCCGGACCCCCTTTGATGTCGGCGTTCATTACATGGAATGGACCGAGGCCGTAACGCGCAGCGCCCAGACCGGGCAAGCCGTAGCCCTTCCCCTGTAGACCCGGAGAGCGTTCTTTGATGTCAACGGCGGCTGTGACCCGGCCGGAGTGGTCCTGTTGCAGCACGCCGCCGTCTGAGGAAAGGGATGGCTGAAGGGCCGTTCACTTCTGAAGGGATATTCCCATCCCACTGGCTGCGCCAGGCCGTGAACTCGGGCCTCATCTCGTCACGCGAATATCGGATTCCGGACGAGAGTTTCCAACCGGCGAGCCTCGATCTGCGCCTCGGTCCCAAGGCCTACCGCCTACGGTGCAGCTTCCTCCCTCATGACAAGTCAGTGGAGGACAAACAGACCGACTTCGTCATGGACGAGATCGATATCCGGGACGGGGCTATCCTGGAGCGGGAACGCCCCTACCTCATCCCCTTGATTGAAGAACTGCGCCTTCCACCAGACATCCATGCCAAGACCAACCCGCGAAGTTCCACGGGAAGGCTGGACATCTTCACCCGGGTCATCACCGACCACAGCGACAGGTTCGACGAAATCAAGCCCGGCTACCACGGCAAGCTATACCTGGAAGTGGCGTCCAGGTCCTTCACCATTTACGTAAAGGAAGGCATATCCCTAAACCAACTGCGCCTGTTAAAAGGGGCGTACATTGCATCAAATCGTCCTGAGCAAGCAGGGGATGACCAACCCAACGTCCAGCCAGGCAATCCGGGTGACCCGGCAGACGTCCGGGCCGCCAATTCGGTGTTTCTTAGCATTGACCTCTCTGGAGACGCCGACAGGGTCGTCGGTTACAAAGCGCGAAGAAACAGCTTCCTGCTAGACCTTTCCACCGTGGACAAGTACGACGTCGAGGACTTTTGGGAGCCTGTTTTCCGAGAGCGGCAACAGCGGTTGGTGTTGGAGCCGGAGGAATTCTACCTGCTTCTCTCCTCGGAGACGGTCACCGTGCCTCCAGGATACGCTGCGGAGATGACGGCCTATGACCCCACCAGCGGGGAGTTGCGGACTCACTATGCCGGATTCTTCGACCCCGGTTTCGGCTACGACCACCAGGGGCTATCATCCGGCAGCAAGGCAGTCCTGGAAGTCCGGGCCCACGATGTCCCGTTCATGATCGAGAACCGGCAGAAAGTATGCCGCCTGGAGTTCCAGACCATGGCTGAAGCTCCAGGCGTACTTTACGGCGCGGACGTCGGCTCCTCCTACCAGTATCAGGAGCTAACGTTGAGCAAGCATTTCAAACGGGCGAATGCACATATCCCAGCGCGACAACTACACCTCTTCTAGGCGTCCCGCCCGCTTGTCTCCGGTTTAGTTGCCTACTTGGGGTCATTCTTCGGGAACAAGTCGGGCAGCGGAATTCCCGGATTGCCCGGTCCGAACCGGTCGTGGGGATTGGGCATTGGCCCCTGAGTTCTGTTGTGGAACTCCCGGTCCTTGGGCCACTCTCCCAGAGTCAATGGAACGGCGGTCTCGTCCCCATCCCGGACCACGGTCAGGCTGATTTCGTCCCCCGGCAGGTGCTTGTTCAGCTCGGTTATCAGGTCTGCGACCGTCACAACCGGCACGCCATTCACAGAGACTATGATGTCGCCGCCGCGGGTTGGAGCGCCCTGCTGATCGGTGCCCGAAGGAATTAGTCCGGAATCCTTGGCGGGGCTGCCGCTCATGATCTGGGTGACGTAGACGCCGCTGTCCACGGGAAGCTCCAGCATCTCGACTAGCAACGGCTCCAGCGTGGCGGCGCTGATGCCAAGCCACGGGGGCCTGATCTCCCCCTTGGCCTTTAGCCTGGGAAGGAGGTTGTTCAGCGTGTTGGTTGGCACCGCGAAGCCGATGCTGCCCTGTCCCAGGTTACGAGGCGACCGAATCGGGGAGGAGACCTGAATCGCGGTGTTAATACCCACCACATCCCCATCGCGATTTAGAAGCGGTCCGCCGGAATTTCCGGGGTTGATCAGGGCGTCGGTCTGCACCACACCGGAAATGGGGCGGGCGATGTCACTGGTAATCGTGCGGTCCACACCGCTAATCACCCCCACTGTCACCGAGCCTCCCAGGCCGAAGGGGCTGCCTATGGCGATGGCCAATTGACCCGGCCGCAGGCTGTCCGAATCTCCCAGGGTTAGCGGAGTGATGTTGGCGACCGCCTCCGGGTCGACCTTAATCAGAGCCAGATCATTGGCCGGGTTGGTGCCGAGAACCTCGGCGTCCACGCTAGTGCGGTCCTGGAACGACACTCGCACGCGGTCGGCGTTTTGGATCACATGATTATTGGTCACGATGTGACCGTCCATGTCAATCAGGAACCCGGAACCCGCGCCAAGACGGTTGAAGGAACCCGCTTCCTCCAAGTCCACGTTAATATCCACGACTGCCGAGCTGGTTTCCTCGTAGATTCTCTGCACTAAACCCTCGTCAAAAAGGGCTGCCGACGCTGGAGGCGTGATCCTGTCCAGTCCAGGACCGAACCAGGCAAACGCGACCACGGCGATTACGGCCATCGAGAGCGAGGTCACCGCCAGGGCAAACGATTTAGACAGTCCATTCATAGTGGCATCATCCTCAGTTTAGGTTGGGGCCAGGGTTCACAAGGGCCCCTTTCTTGGTTCGCTATCGGACCAGTTGTCCATCCTAATCATTACTCCTCTCGGAGCCGGTTTCGGCTGCCCACCTCCTATTGCTATGTGGGGAAATTCTTCCGATCGCCGGACGGAGCCTACGCACTCATGATCCACGGCTGTTGCAGCCAGCCGCAAGACCATACCCATCACTGTCCACCCGGGCCCATTCCGCGTGCCTGGAAACTCCCAATAGTATATATTATGAATGTACGAGAAAATATGGAGGCCGGTTTCATCACACCCATGGGATTCGCGACCGCCGCACTAAATCAAAGGGCTCGTCTCCCTGGGGAAGGGGCCGTAAGCTAGAGCGACGCCGCAAGAAGCGAAGCTAACCGTTCCGGGGCGGGTAGCCTCTCCGCCCAGGCGCCCGGCCCCGGGGAGGACTCGGCTGAGTGGACTGCCCCGGGCTACCCCCTCGCCTCTGATCGCGGTAGTTTGGGGCTTGGATCGGGACCCAGTCGACTATTGTGTCCATCAATCGTGAGGCGATACGCGGCTTGGTTCCTTCGAGTTGGTCTATCTCGAAGGACGTGGTGATGATCGTGGGCATCCTCGACTCGTGCCGGAACACCACAATCTGGTAGAGCTTCTCTTCCGCCCAAGGCGTGCTGGTTTCCGCTCCCAGGTCGTCGAGCACCAGGAGAGGCACCGACTTGATCTGCTCGAAAAGTTCGTCGTAGGCCACCGGGCTATCCGGACTGAAGGTGGCCCGCAGGTGGTCCAATAGGCTGGGCACAAAGGCGTAGAACACGGGGCGTTCTCTCCGCAAACTCTCCCCCGCGACCGCCACGGCCAGATGAGTCTTGCCACAACCATGGGGGCCGGTAAATAGCAGCCAACCCTCCGGATGGTCGGCGAAATTCCTGGCCGCTTCCCTCGCGTGACTCAAGGACATTCTGTCCTGAGCCGTCGCATTGCCACCGCCCTGGGGGCTGAAACTCTCGAAGGTCATCCGCTGGAGCATATCCGTGGGGAGGTCTCCGATACCCCGCGCCAACCGCGTGTTGTATTGGCCCAGGTGGTAAACGGTGGAGATACCCTGTTCGGATTCGATGCGGGTCCGCAGCACTTCGTCCAGCCTCTGCAAGGGCCCGCGCACGGTGATCACAGTAGGCAATGCGCGGCTAAAACGATGGTTGATGACCTGAAACAGCTTTTCTTTCGCCCAAGCGGTGGAGGGTTGGTTTCCCAGGTCGTCCAAAACCAACACGGGCACGTTTCGCACCTGCTCGAACAGGTCGTCGTATGAAACGTCACTTTCAGGGGAAAATGTAGCCCGCAGGTGGTCCATGAGGTCTGCCACGACGATGAAGAAGGTGGTCTGGCCGCGCTCCACGCACCTGTTGGCCGCGGCGACGGCCAGGTGGGTCTTGCCGCTGCCGCTGGGGCCGCAAAGTACCACCCAGCCGTTGGGGTCCTCGCTAAACCTGGCAGTGGCCTCGAATGCCTGGCGGAACATGTGCCGGCTAACCGTGTCGGCCAATGGGCCTTCGGCGCGGGTGTTGGCGAAGTTGATATGGGACAACGGCCCCAGGTTGCTATAGCGGCGTAGCGACTCTATACGCTGGTCCGGGTCCTTCTCTTGTTGGCAATGACAGGGAAAGGCCTGGCCGAAGTCCGGGTGTCCCACCCGCACCCGCTTGCTCACCCAGCCGCCCCCGTTGCAGTCTGGGCACCAATCAGTGTCTTGGCTGTCCGCCTGACCCGTGCCCTGTTCGTTCCCATGGGAGCCGGCCCCGCCGCCGTTGGTACTCCTCAAGGTATCTCTGACGGCTATCCTCCTGAGGATGTCGCCCAGGCTTTCCATGGTCCCTTCCCTCCGCCGCCCACCGGCGCAAAATGCCGGAGATGTAGCGCCAACTCCTGCGGTTTTCCCGGACGCAAATGGCGAAGGCTTCGCGCAGCCATTCCTCCGGGTAGGTCTCTTCAGCGTCCTTAAGCTCTTCGGCAAGCATCGGAGACAACATGCCGATGTTTTCTTCGTAGAGTGTGAATATATTCGGTTTCGGGGCGAGGTCCGGGTTGAGGTCGTCTCCCGCCTGCAAGCCAGACTCCACTTCTGGAGGGCGCCGGCCTTGCAACTTTTCCAGGGCGCGGCGGTCATGCTCGGTGTTTAGCAGGTAAAACTCTTGCCCTTCACCTGGCGCCTCGGGCTTGTACCGGAGAAAAATGCCACGCGCCACCGCCAACGCTAGCCCCCTCTTGACCTCTTGCGCGGCGTCCACCCCCGAGCCTCCCAGGCCTCGCAGCAACGCCCGGTCCCTGGTGAACTCGGACAGAGGAGTCATGCGCGGCATTCCCCGCTGCCTGTGGCACAGCCAGATGCCCCGGAGCGTGACCTTCAACTCGGCCATGTCCTCGATCTCCTCGAGTAACGGGCCGAATAGCTGATTTGGGACAGAGGTGTATGCCGTATCTCGGCTAAAGCCGGAAAAGGCCATCTCTAAAAGTCATCCACCTGGGCCAGGGCGTCGAACCGGACCAAGTTGTCCTTGAAAAGCAGTCGAAGGCTGCCGGTGGGGCCGTTCCGGTGCTTGGCCACAATAATCTCCGCCACGTTTCGGGGATATTGCCTGCCAGGGAATTGCTGTTCCCACTCCTCCTCGGTGAAATAGACGTCTTCCCGGTGGATGAACATCACCACATCGGAGTCCTGCTCGATGCTTCCACTATCACGGAGGTCCGAGAGTTGCGGGCGGTGTCCTGGTCGATTTTCCACCACGCGGCTGAGCTGAGAGCAAGTCAGGAGCGAGATATCCAGATCGCGGGCCATGGCCTTCAGAGACCTGGATATCTCGCTGATCTCCTGGACGCGGTTTTCTCCGCCTCTGCTGCGACCCTGGATCAGTTGCAAATAGTCCACCACCAGCAGGTCCAGACCATGCTCCAGCGACAGCCGCCGCGCCTTGCTGCGCATTTCGATCAGGCTTTGGAAAGGAGTGTCATCGATGAAAACCGGCAGCTCCGACAACCGGCCAATGGAGTCGATGATCCGCTGTTCTTCGGCCTCGGTGTAGAGGCCCAAGCGGAGGCGGTGGGAGTCGATTTCGGCGTCGGCGGCCAGGATGCGCAACGCCAACTGCTCCCGGCTCATCTCCAGGCTAAACACACCGACCACCCCCCCGGCATTGGCGGCGTTGATGGAAACATTCAGCGCCAGGGCGCTTTTGCCGGTGGCTGGCCGCGCCCCGAGGATTATCAGGTCCGAGCGCTGCAGTCCGCCCAAAAGCTCGTCCATCTCGTTGTAACCGGTGAGGATGGGACCCCTGGATTGGAGGTCTGGCTCGACGATGGCGGCGCGGTCTTGGAGGTATTGGTCGTAGATGGCACGGAGTGGAATGAAGCCGCGCTGGGACTGGCCCGTTCTAACACCAAACAGCACGTCCTCCGCCTGGCGAAGGGTGGCGTCGACGTCATCGGTGTCCTCGTAGCCAATGGCGGAGATGCGGGAAGCCGCGTCGATGAGCTTCCGCATGATGGAAGTTCTGGAGATGAGCTGGGCGTAATGCTCGGAGTGGACCGAGGTAGGCGTAACCGAGACCAGGTGGCTCAGATAACCCATGCCGCCCACCAACTCCAACTGGTTGGTGCGGCTCAGCTCCCTGGCCAGCGTGACCTGGTCTATCGCTTCGTCGCGTTCAAAGAGGGCCTGGCAGGCCGCGAAACAGGCCTGATTCTTCTCCCGGTAAAAGTCCTCCGGCTTCACCAGGTGAGCCACGCGGGAGAAACAGTCCCCGTCGATCAGGAGAGACCCTACTATTGCTTCTTCGGCTTCAAGATCGTGGGGGAGAAGTTTCTCCGCGTACATTCAGCTACTCTTCCACCTCAGCGGTGATATTGATGGTCGCCTCGATTTCGTTGGACAGCCTCAACACCACCTGGTACTCACCCGGTTCCCGGATCGGCTCTCCGGCCTCCACCAGACGGCGATCGATCTCCCGCCCGACGGCATTGCTAAGCTCGGTGGCGATCATCGCCCCGCTGATGGTCCCGTAATAGCGTCCCATCGGGGTAACGCGGGCCTCGACGGATATGCTCGTCCCTTCAAGCAACTCGGCAAGCTCGCTGAGCTCTTCGGTCTCCCGGATGCGGACCTGGTCGCCCGCGGCCTTGATCTTGTGCAGGCGCTTCAAGACCTCCGGGGTGGCCATCTCCGCCAGACCCTTGGGGACCAGGTAGTTGCGGGCGTAACCGTCGGCAACCCTCTTGATCTCCCCCGCGCGGGCCTGATTGACTACGTCTTGTATGAACACTACTTCCATGTCGCTTGTCATCCTTGGTCAAATATTGGGTCTACCCATTATAAGCCCACTACCTCCAACCTGAAACCAGCGATTTTCATGTTCATCACCCATTCCACCACAGGAGACCGCCGCCAGACATCCGTATCTGAGGCCGAGACGCACCCAAAATAGCCCATCCAGCCAAGGTTATGTCAAGGGGAAATTCTGGAAATCGACCCGCCCGATTTCCGCCTGTCGCGGACCAAATAGGGCTGTTTCATGCGCACCGCAGGCCAGGGTCCCACTGAGATTGACGCCCCACCAGCGTCCCTACTAGAATCGGCCCACTAATATACCGGCGGCTGGCCTTGCCGGTGATGGAGGGATGCCTTGAGCTTTTCCGAAGACATTGAGAAGAGGGCGTTGCCCGTGCGCCAGGCGATCCTGGGTCATCCTTTCGTCACCGGTATCGGAGACGGCAACCTGCCGGTGGAAAAGTTCAAGTACTGGGTATCCCAGGACTACGTGTACCTCATCGACTACAGCCGGGTCCTCGCCCTGGCATCGGCGCGCGCGCCCGACCTGGAAACGATGGGTTGGTTTGCCCGTCTGCTGGATGAGACGCTTAACACGGAGATGGAGTTGCACCGCGGATATTGCGCGGAATTCGGCATCTCCAGGGAGGAGTTGGAGGCTACCCGCGCCGCGCCGACAACCGTGGGGTATACCAGCTTTCTTCTGAGCGTAGCCCACCAGGGCAGCTTCGAGGCGTTGGTGGCGTCGCTGCTTCCATGCCAGTGGGGCTTCTGGGAGGTGGGGGAACGGTTGGCAGTGCAGGGGGAGCCGAAACACGCGCCCCTCTACTGTCAGTGGATCCAGATGTACACCTCCCCCGAGTTCGCCCAACTAGCGAGGACTATCCGGGAGATGGCCGACCGCCTGGCCGAACGCGCCGGCCCGGACGAGGTGGCGGCTATGGGAGAAGCCTACGTCACCAGTCTACGCTTCGAACACCGGTTCTGGGAGATGGCCTACACCCTGGAAGACTGGACGGCCTGAGCGCGCATGTATGAGTGACGCTCAAGGCAAGGACGCAAAGCGTACAATAGGTGTACACGCACGGATCGCATGGAGAAATGATGGGTAGCTACCGGCTGGAAGACGACCCGCATTACCAGGATGTTCTCTTCTTCGAGACGCACCATGAGGAACTTCTGCAGCAGTATCCCGAAAAATGGATCGCTATTCTCGGCCAAAAGGTTATAGCTTCGGCCGATGACGAATTCGGCCTGATACCTAGACTCAGGGAATACGGCATCCCACCCGGCAGCGGCGCACTAAGGCGTCACCTGACCCGTAAGCCTGACATCTGGATATTCCCGCATCTATGATACAGGGGTATTTCGTCACCATCGGCACTACTCGCCGTCCCTATATCCAATGTAGCTTCGAGTTTCCCGGTCACCCAGACCTACACACTACGTACGTCGAACTTCTTGTAGACACTGGAGCCGATGTGACCTTGCTATCTCCGATTGATGCCGAGGACATGGGGTTGCATTTGTCGACGCTCGACATAGGCCCAAGTAGCGCCGGGGTTGGAGGCGAAATATCGACCAGGGTAGTGGAGGCTCGCCTCAACGTCCAAGGCTACTCGACATCCCTTCCGTTGCACATCCCCGACATTAATCATCCGGTCCGGTCTCTTCTGGGACGTGACTTCATGCGTGATTTCGCCCTGTTCATGGAGGAACGCACGGGGCGGGTCCTTCTGTTGGACCAGGATGACTTAGAAAGCTTCGGAATTCCACCCCTTTCCTGAAGAACTCCTGTTAAGACTTCACCGACCGAAATACAAGGCACGGCCAGCAAAAGTTGATATCTCCCTCGACCGGTTGAATTTGGAAGGTTTCTTTAGCCTCTTCAGAAGCGATGACAAAGTCTTCCCTGAGTTTCCGGACTTCAGCCTCTGGCGTATCGGTGCGTTCCACCCAGTTGTTGAACTGCAGGTGGACCCCTGTGTGCTCACGCTCCACTATCCCCAGCCCGTGGCTGATCAGTAACCCCTCCAATTCCGAGACGGGCCGGTTATTGACGTGGCTGAAATCGCGCCTGAGCTCGATGTCGTTCATCCACTCGGAAAGGTCGCTGTCTTCCGGCGAGATGCTGTCGGCCACTACCAGGCTTCCACCGGGCCGCAGGACCCGGTGCAACTCATCCAACGCCCGGTCCAGGTCTTCAAAGTGGTGAATGGCCGCCCGGCTGGTCACCAGGTCCAGTGAACCGCTGGCGAAGGGAAGATACTCGGCGGCGTTGCGCACCAGGGCGAGGTTCGTAAGCCCGCGCTCCCTGCCTATGCGCCGCGTCTCGACCAGCATGGGCCCCGTGATGTCACTGGCCACCACCCGCTTGAACTCCGCGGCCATCACGAAGGCGGTAAAACCGGTACCGGAGCCAAGGTCCATCGCCCAGGTGCGGCCGCCCACCGAAGCGTTCCCGGCCAAACGCCGCATGATGTCCAGCCGGTCGTCGTACATGTGGACCTGACTGGTGGCGTAGGCCCCGGCCTGAGAGCCGAACATTTCCTGGGCTCTTCGTCCCTGGGGTGGGTCTCCGGAATTTACAGTCATTTGGCGTGAACCACCTCTGACATTTTGCCGTGGCGCGAATGCCCCAGCGCGGCGATTATAATACATTATGAGGACTGCTTTCCGGGAGATTGACATGCCACACCAAACGGAACCCAGCGCCAACAATGCCATGGCCGCCCTGCTAAGACCGATGTTGCACGGCTATCGTGTGCGTTCTGAGACTACCCAGACCATCAGGGACCATCCCGGTCAACGGCCCGACATCCTGATTACTGCCGATGACCGTTCCCCTGTAGTGGTGGAGGCCGAATACCTGCCCGCCCTCACCGTCGAACAAGACGCTAACGCTAGACTCGGCATGGCCGTGACCGTCGACCCCAGACCTATCGAAGCCGTGATTGCCCTGCGCTATCCAGAGGCAGTCCGCGACTCTGAAGACCTGACCCAAGCCATCGAGGATGCCCACCTCTCTTTCGCAGTCCTCCACGAGGACGGGACTCGCTTCCCTGAGTCCGGTTGGCTGGGCGGGACCAAGTCCGATCTGGCTGACTTGGTCCGCCTGGTTTCCGTTCCTCAACGCGCCGTTAACGAGGCCGCCGCCGCCCTGGAACAAGGTATAGAAACTGCCGCGGCCATCCTCAATCAGATAGAACAGACCAATCCCGGCATTAACGTTGCCATCTCCCGGTTGTTGGGGATGAGCAACGTTCCTCAGACCCGCCGCATGGCCTGTGCGATCATCGCCAACGCCCTGGTATTCCACGAGCGCATCGCGGGGATGCACCAGACCATCAAGCCGCTGCGCCTCGTATGCGGGCCGGAGATAGCCGACCCGCAGGAACAGACCCTTGCCGCTTGGTCTGACATTCTAAAGATCAACTACTGGGCAATCTTCGGCATTGCCAAGGACATTCTGGAACAACTGCCGTCGTCCTACGCCGCCCAGGTCTTGGAGGAGTTGCGCCTCACCGCCCAGAAAGTGAGCGCCACCGGTGTCAACAACGCCCACGACCTCACTGGCCGCATATTTCAGCGCCTTATCTCCGACCGCAAGTACCTGGCGACTTTCTACACCTTGCCTGCCTCGGCTGCGCTGTTGGCAAGGTTAGCGGTAGCCAAGATGGACGGGATCGATTGGTCGGACAAAGAGGCGATCGGCAATCTGCGAATCGCCGATTTTGCTTGCGGGACCGGCGCGCTGCTTTCCGCAGTATACGAGCAGGTCGCGGCCCGGTATGAAGACACGGGAGGCAATCCCTCTGAATTGCACCCCGTGATGATGGAAGAGGTGCTTTACGGCTGTGACGTAATGCCTTCGGCCATCCACATAACCGGCTCCACCCTGTCCGGCGTTGAGCCCGGCATTGGCTTTGGAAGCTCCCGTCTTTACACCCTCGCCTACGGTCGTCAGATGGACGGCAGCGTTAAGATTGGCTCGCTGGAATTACTCCAGTCGTCAGCCGCACTCACTCTTTTCAACAGCAGCGACCCTGCCATGAGGACCGGGAGTGTCGGAGAACAGACCTCCGCCCAAATCATGGCTGACATTCCCGATCAAGGGTTCGACCTGGTGATCATGAACCCACCGTTTACGCGGAACACAAACAAAATAGGAGAGTTTGCCGACACATTCGCGGGAGCCTTTGCCGCGTTCAACGCGAGCAAGACCGACCAAAAAGATATGGCGAACAGAATGTCAGCATTTAAGAAAGAAACCTGTTATCACGGACATGCAGGAATGGCTTCTGCATTCGCAGCCTTAGCACATCGTAAACTCAGAATCGGGGGCGTGCTCGCTTTGGTCATGCCTCTCTCAGCGGCCACAGGCTCGGCGTGGCGTGGCTTGAGGCAGATGTTAGAAGAACATTACGAGGATTTAGACGTTCTCTCCATTTCTGCCGCGAACGACGATGAACTGTCCTTTTCGGCGGACACGGGAATGGCGGAATGCCTGGTCATCGTGCAAAAGGCGACCCAGAGCCACTGTCCCAACGATGCGAGATTCACATCTCTGACTCGTAGGCCAAGAGGCTTCGCAGACGCTGGTCGAATTGCTCGGAGTCTCAATGACTTAGGCGGAGTAGTGAGGAGGATCGAAGACGGACCTTTTGGCGGTACTTCCGTTACAATCGGGAATGAAGTAACTGGAGAGACTATGACCACCCCAAGTGGCGCTGGCGGGATGGCTTGGGGAGCGGTTCGGTTGTCCGATTACTCACTAGCTCAGGTCTGCCACTCTCTCTCGCGTTCAATGTTGTGGCTGCCAGCCAATCCTACTGCAATGGAACTAAGAACCACGTCACTCGGTAGCTTAGGCCTGATGGGATATCACCATCTAGACATCACCGGACTTCCATCTCTGGGGCCTCCTCAGGGTCCTTTCGATAAACTGGCTTCCAGCCCCACGGCAACTTACCCAGCCCTATGGAACCACAGTGCCAAAAAAGAAACGCGAATTATTTGCGAGCCCGATTCATCTTTACAGGTTCGAGTAGGGATGGGTGTCAAGGCTGCCGCGGTATGGGCCGCCGCGAGTCGTTCCCACCTAAATCTCGACTTCCGATTCAATTCACAACCACTTGCGGCTGCATTCACTGCGATGGAGAGTGTCGGGGGCCGAGCATGGCCAAACGTGAGATTCGAGATTCCTCAGTTTGAGTATGCTTTTAGTATTTGGGCCAACTGCTCCTTAGGTCTTCTCTGCTCCTGGTGGCAATCGAACCGCCAAGTTTCGGGCAGGGGCACCACCACCGTCAGTGCCGCTGTTTCATTGACCGTGCTCGACTTCCGCGCCCTCAGCGACGAGCAGCTAGCCATAGCAGAGACCATCTTCGAGGAGTTCCGGGACAAGGAGCTTCAACCCGCCTACCTCGCCGACGCCGACCCCAACCGCGCCCTGTTGGACCGGCGGGTGGTCTGCGACCTGCTGGGTTTCGACGAAGAAGTCTACCGGGGTGTGCGCCGCCTCGCCGCCAAGTGGTGCGCCGAGCCCAGCGTCCACGGCGGTAAAGCTCGACCCAAAGACGCGGCGTTGGTTATTTGATGGTACGGTTCTTATCGTAGAGGGTGCGGGAGTAATAGCATTATGGCACTGAGCCAGCAAGAATTCAGTTCCATCCTCGCCGATAACTCCAAGAGGATCGATCAAGACATTCGATGGACGCAAGACGAGAACCATTCCCCTTCCCTAACATTCAGGGCCGCAATCGAATCGGCGGGTGGCCACGACCTTTTGATCGTTGGACGTTACAACCCTTTTGCTGGAAAGTTGTCGTACTCATAGATTCTGGGGAGCGTTGGCCGCGAGTATGGACTCGATCTAGGTGCGGACCACCGTAACCCTGACGGCAACCTCATAGGAGAGAAACACAAGCATCGTTGGACCGATAGGTCCCGTGACAAAGAGGCCTACGTCCCGGAGGACATCACGAAACCTTGGAACCATCCCGTTGAGGTCTGGACGCATTTCTGCGTCGAGGCCCATATTGCGTTTGCGAGTATAATGCACCCTCCAGACACTCAGATGGAGCTACCGCTATGACAGTAGAAGAATTGTGCATCTCCGTTCGCCAAAATTTACCACCCCTATTCGAATGCTCTGCCGCGCCGCTGGATAGCATGCGCGTGCGGACGCCTCTACTGTACCCGGACGGGGGACTTGTCGATGTTTTCGTGCTTGAGCGGGACAGCGGTTATCAGGTAACCGATTATGGGGAGACACTCGCTTGGCTGAGTACGCAAACCGCGAGCGGACGGCGTTCCAATAAGCAACGTGGTCTAGTTGACGATGTTTGCCAAACACTGGGAGTAGAACTCCACCGTGGCCAACTTCGACTGAGGTCTCATACGCTCGACGGGTTGGGCGAGACCGTACTGAGATTAGCTCAAGCAGCAGTGAGAGTCTCAGATGTCTGGTTCACTTTTCGCAATCGAGTGGTTGAATCCACGGCAGAAGAGGTAGATGAATGGTTAGAGGAACGAAACATTCCTTTCGAACGGTCTGTACGACAACAGGGCCGCTCGGGCCGTGAATGGACCATCGATTTTCAGACGACCACCCCACTCCGGACCTCCCATATTTTCCTGCTTAGCACAGGCTCTCGCGGGGCAGTGCGGCGGATCACTGAGCACGTTTTCACGGGGTGCTCCGACCTCAACATTTTGAGGGAAAGCCAGCCCCAATCGATGTTGATCTCCCTGTTCGACGATGTCGAGGATGTTTGGCGGGAAGAGGATTTTGTATTGCTGGAACCAGTATCAGAGGTCGCCCGTTGGTCTCGGCCCGACTTACTGGAACTAACTCTCAATCCAGCGTAAGCATCTACCGAAGAGGGCATAAGGCACCTGGCCACCGGCAAAACCCAAACTGCTGACCGCCGACGACCTGCTCCGCTCGTACAGCCAAGGGGTGAGGAGTGAGCTGATCCTGGTGGCGCTTTGCTAAACTATGCCAGCAGTGGGACAACACGGCGAGATAGCGATGCGCTGGAGGCGGAAATTCGGGCTTTTGTACGCCCCAAAGATTGGGCCGGGCTGCCGGATCCGACGCTGGAGTGTTCCCGCAAAACGGCCCCTCAATCGTGAGGGAACCGGACATCGCCTACTTCTCGGCGGAAACTCTGCCGTTAGGCAAACTAGTAAGCGGCTGCTACTAAGTGGTCCCGGACCTAGTGGTGGAGATAGCTTCGCTGGGGACCACTAACGTTGCATCTGATGACAAAGCGCGAATGTGGTTGAGCCACGGCCTGTCGATCGTGTGAGAAGCAGACTCCAGTGTACGTACAGTGAATGTTCACCGTATGGGCGCCCCGAGAGTCACCCTGACCGGCGACCACACTCTCGAGGGCGGAGAAGGACTGCCAGAATTCAGGTACATGGTCCGGGAGATTTTGGAACTGTAGCCAGTGGAGGCTTTACAATAGCAGCCGTTCGACAGGGACCAGCCTTTGCGATACAGGGTCGATCCCCAGGTAGACGCCTTCCGGGGCAAGCGCTCCAAGAAGAGGAGTTGAGTGATTATCTCCTGACCCTCCACCCTTAGCCAGGCCTATCCGACCTCCATGCTCCGAACCTCTCCCTGACCGACACGAAATCGTTGCTCCAGTATCGGCTTCACCCCTAACCACCGCAACATCGACACCGGGACTGCGGTGATCGACGCGCCGGTGTAGACTGTGGCGTCCAACTAAGCCCAGTTTTCCCGCTCTAGGTCACCAATCGCTATCGAGACTTGAAATGTTCCCACGAATTTACGTCCCCCTACTAAAATTGATTGCCTAGAGTTTTTACCCACATTGCATTCCCCGTCTAGCCTTCCAAGTCCTTCAAAAACCTGTCTGCGTCACGGGACTTGTTGAATTCAATGTACTGGATGTGGCTGTATTCCTTCGCGTCGAATACTGCCCTGTACCGCTTCCTTCGAGAGTGGTAAGTCCGGAGCACCCACAACAGGATCGAGTCCTTGCTCAAAAGCGCCTTCTTCAGCGACTCCCTGTTGCCCGACCACAGAGTCCGCCTGGTGAGGCTCCGGCCTACGGTCCTGGTGAGGGCGCGGCGCCAGACCAGCGGGAAGGAGTAATTCAGCCAGACCACGGCGGTAGCCCGTCCCCAAATGATATCCTGGGCCTGGCTGTAATTCCCGTCGGTCACCCACAGGTCGTCTTTCACCGCACCGGTCATGATCTCCCGGAATTCGGCGTCGTCCCGCTCCACCCAATCGGGCAGCCAGTGGACCGCGTCCAGCTCGATGAATCTCGATCCAACTGCGTTCGCCAAGCGGCGGGCGAAGGTGGTCTTGCCGCTGCAGGAACAGCCGATGACCGCGGCTCGACGCAGGCTAGGCGGAACTTGGCCGATGACTCCGGTTTGGAGCCCTGCTGGCTGTCTCACATCCTCTCTTATGATACCCATCGTCCCATTTTATCAGAGAGGTGGTGCATATTGCCCTGACCCTTCGGACTCGCTATCATTGCCCGGCCAAGGCTGGCCTAATCGGAAACAGGAGAGTGAGCATGAGCACCGACCACACCTACAAGATCGTCGAGCTGGTAGGCTCATCGGGGGAAGGACTGCAACAGGCGATAGAAAACGCGATCAACCGGGCCGGTCAGACTCTGAAGGGTCTGGACTGGTTCGAGGTCAAGGAAATTCGGGGCAACATTCAGGATGGTCAGGTGGGATGGTACCAGGTGAAACTCGGAGTCGGGTTCCGGGTGCTCGACCCCGCCGACCTACACCGCGAGTAACGGACATCACCCAGCTAAGTCTGGCAGGCCGAGGGAGGAACGAATGACGGCATATTCGGTTCTGGGTACAAGGGTGACGAGGGAGGACGGCCCGGACAAAGTCTCCGGCCAGCACCTCTATTCAGCCGACGTGATCCTCCCCGGCATGGTCTGGGGTAAGGTCCTTAGAAGCCCCTACCCCCACGCCAAGATTCTCCACATTGACACATCACGCGCGGAGGGGTTGAGCGGCGTCCGGGCTGTGATCACCGGCAGCGACACCCAGGGTATGCGCGTGGGCAGGTTCATGCGCGACGTACCTCCCCTTGCGGAAGACAAGGTGCGCTTCGTCGGCGAGAAGGTTGCCGCCGTGGCCGCGGACGATCCGGATACCGCGGAAGAAGCCCTTAACCTCATAGAGGTGGAGTACGAACCACTTCCCGCGGTCTTCGGCCCACTCGAAGCCATGCAACCAGGCGCGCCCATCATCCACGAAGACTCCCCTACCTACGACTCATCGTCGGGTCCGGTCCAACCCCAGGGCAACATTGTCTACCACAACGAGTGGTCGGGCGGCGAATTGGACCGGGGGTTCCGGGAATCGGACCTGGTGTTTGAGCACACCTTCACCACTCCCTGGGTACACCAGGGCTACATGGAGCCCTATAGCTGCATCGTTGCTATCGACGACTCGGGGCAAATCCAGGTGTGGGCCAACAACAAGCAGCCCTTCCGGCTGCGGTGGCAATTGGCCGGAGCCCTGGGCGTGGAGGAGAGTCAAATAAGGGTCAACCCCTGCGGCATCGGAGGAGACTTCGGCGGCAAGGCTGGGGCGATGAACGTCCCACTGGCATACGCGCTGGCCCAGCGGTCGGGTAGGCCCGTCCAAATGGTGATGAGCTACATCGAGGAACTGATGGCGGGCAACCCCAGGCATCCCTCGACAATCACCATTAAGACCGGGATGAAGCGGGACGGCGCATTCTGGGCGCGGGAAACCAGGGTCGTGTACAACGGAGGCGCCTACGGCGGATTCCGGGGCTCCTTGAACCTCAGTGGGGCCAGGCAAGCCGGAGGCGGCCCTTACCGCGTGCCCAATTACAAGATCGACTCCTACATGGTTTACACGAACAACGTGCCCTGCGGCTCTTACCGCGCTCCCGGCGAACCCCAGGCCGTGTTCGCCATCGAGTCCCATATTGACATGATAGCCAGGGAGATGGGGATCGACCCCTATGAATTGCGCCTGAAAAACGTGGTCCGGGAGGGCGACGAATCGGGCACCGGCCAGAGTTTCAACCATCTGCGGGGCGAAGAGACCCTACGCCGCGCCGCCGAAGAGGCTGGGTGGGACTCTCCCAAACAGGGGCCGAACTTTGGCCGGGGAATCGCTTTCGGCCAACGCCCCCAGGGGCAGGCTGTATTCATCGCCAGGGTCGGAATGGATGAGACCGGCCAGGCGACAATCTATTCCTCCGTGCCAGATACCGGCGTGGGGTTCTACACCGTGGCGCGTCAGGTGGTGGCCGAAGACTTGGGTATCCGGGCGGAAGACGTTGCCGTGGCCAGGGTGGATACCGATCAGGTGCCCTTCGACACGGGCGCTGGGGCGGGGACCAGCGTCGGCGCGGCTCACGCAGCCCTTGGCGCGGCGCAGGAGGTGCGGCAGACGCTTACCGGCCTGGCCGCCGAGTTCTACGGTTGGCCTGAAGAGCGCATTGCATTTCGAGGCGGCAGGGTCTTTGTGGAAGGCAACCCCGAAGCCGACATTCCCATCGGAGAACTTACGTCCCGCGCCGTGGCCGCGACGGGGGCTCCGATTCTGGGTGAGTCGACCACCGACGCCCAGGAACCTGAAGTGACCTCCTTCTGTGCCCAGGTGGCCGATGTAGAAGTTGACCCTGAAACGGGTCAGGTCACCGTACACAAGATAGTCACCGCTCACGACGTGGGAACCATCTACAACCCGCTGGGTCACCAGGGGCAGATCGACGGGGCCGTGATCCAGGGGTTGGGATTCGCCTTGATGGAAGAGCTTCAATCGGAAGAGGGGCGAATCTCCACCCTTAGCCTTGGCGATGTGAAGATACCCACGACGATAGATATTCCCCAGTTGGTAACGGCGCTGATTTCGTCGGAGGAGGGGAACGGCCCGTTCCAGGGCAAGGCCATCGGCGAGAACCCCATCTCGCCGGTTGCCCCGGCGATTGCAAACGCGGTGCAGGACGCGGTTGGGGCGCGGATTCAAGACCTGCCGATAACGGCTGAAAAAGTGCTCAACGCACTACGGGATTCGGGATAGAGTTAGGGCCTTTCCCGGCAAACGGCGGGAAAGGCCCTCAATTCCAAATTTGAGGCCGACTACTTCAGGTCTTCGACCAGCGGGCCGACCTCTTCCTTCAGGAGCCGCAAAGAACGCTGCATTAGCGAATGGTCGTCCGGGTCCTGAGTAATGGCCAGCAGGTGGCCGAAGCCTCCCACGTCTTCGTAGCTCTTGCGAATCTTGGCGGCGCATTCCTGGGGATCCCCGACGATCCAGACGTTCTCCATCATGTAGTCGACGGTCACATCCTCGTCGGGCATATCCGGGTCCAGCTTTACGTATGTCAGGTTCCCGCCGGCCTTCCGGTTGATGTACTGGTGCTCGTCGAAGGGGCGGCCCAGCACGATTCGGGCCTCGTCCCTGGCCGACTCCGGGGTCTCGCCGACGTAGACCTCACGGCCCACGCGTAACTCGCTCCTATCAGGGGTCTTGCCCGAAATGGCCGCGCCTTCTTCAACCCGCTTCCACAGCTCGCCGATATGTTGGTCCATCAGGTTGGTCATCGGTATCCAGCCACGTTCCCCGGCCATGCGCAGGGTCTCGGAGGTGGGCGTGGAAGCCGCAACGCCGATGGGGGGATGGGGGGTTTGGTAGGGCTTGTAATGGAGGCGGCGTTCCAAGACCGGGTCTGTCTCGGGCGCATGCACCTGGTAGTATTTGCCTTCGTAGCCGAACTTGCCGTCCTCAGCCTCCCACAGACCCAGGATGACCTCCAAAGCTTCCTTGCCCTGTTCCCGCACGTCATCCATCGAATTGTATTCGATGCCGTAGAGATGCAAATCCGTGGCCAAAGACCTGACCCCGATACCCCAGTAGAACCGGCCGCGTGCCATGTGGTCCAACATGGCGATCCGGTGGGCGGTGTCCACCGGGTGATGCAGGGGAAGCATGGTCACCCCCGTGGCCATGACGATGTTCTTCGTCAACGCCAAGGCCTGGGCGATCAATAGCTCCGGCACGGGCGCGTTTTCCCACATCTCGGTGATATGCTCGCCGATCCAGGCCTCGTGATAGCCGAGCTTGTCTGCCTGGACGATTAGCACCATATCGCGATCGTAGGAGTCGGCGAACGACCGCCGGGGAGGATGCAGCGGCATCATAAACAGTCCGAATTCCATAACTCATATCTCCTGTTTGGCCGGGTCATGGGCGCAGATACCATTGTCAGAATCCAGGATAACTCCGGGCGTCACCGGAGGAAGTGCGCCTTTATCGTTGGTGTATTATGGGGATTGTAGGTTTGACCTCTTGAGAGGTCAAGCCAAGTGGCCCTTGTAACCGCAGGCTTCCAGGACACATGGAGCCGCTTGCGCTTCAGATTAGCTATGGGGAGAGCGGGGGAATTCGGATATACTCGATCGTATGCCATGGGAAGTCAGATTCGACTCGTCCTTCGAGTTGGAATTCGATAGACTGAGCCCAAGTGTACAAGATGAGATTTTGGCGCAGGCGATGGTTCTGAAGGAGTTCGGCCCTGCGTTAGGTCGCCCACGAGTGGACACGTTGCGTCAATCAAGGCACGCCAACATGAAGGAACTCCGCTTTAACGCAGACAATGGGGTATGGCGAGTTGCATTTGCCTTCGACACCAACCGTCAGGCGGTCTTGCTGTCGGTTGGGTCCAAATCAGGGGTCAGCGAAAGGCTGTTCTACCGGGAACTGATAGGGAAGGCAGACGACCGCTTCCACAGGCACCTAGCCCGGTTGCAAGAGTAACGCAGAAGGAGGTCAGGATGAGGACGCTACGGGAGATAATGGATCGTCTGCCCGCGGCGCGGCGAAGAGAAGTGGATAAGCGGGCGAAGGCGCTGATTGCCGAAGAGAAGGTGCGGCAGAACGTCCCCAAGGCCCGGGAGCGCCCGGGCAAGGAAAGGGACCTGTCGGAAACAATGGAAAGACTACGGGTAGGAACGCCCGAGAACTTGCCAGCAGACCTTTCAACCCCTAAAGTAGGCCCACTGTCAGCCCAAATCAGGGAGGTAGTTATGCGTTTAGATCCCATCAATCTGTACGACTACGAGGAACGGGCCAGGCTGGTCTTGCCCCACGACGATTGGGACACCATCGACGCCGGGGCTATGGACATGTTCACCACCCGGCGCAACCGGTCGGCGTTCGAGGAACTGACCTTGCGGCCCAGGTTCCTGCGTGACACCGGCGAGCGGGACCTTTCCACCACCATGTTGGGAAATGAACTCAGTATGCCGGTGTTCGTATGTCCGGCAGGCTCCCACCACCGGGCACATCCGGAAGGAGAGGTCGCCACAGCGCGGGGCGCGAGCATGTCCAACACCCTGATGATGCTCAGCACCGGCTCCAACTGCAGCATGGAAGAGGTCGCGGAAGAGGCCACCAGTCCCCTCTTTTTCCAGCTTTACCACCGGGGTTACGACCTGACCGAAATGCTGGTGCGCCGTGCGGAAGAAGCCGGGTTCAAGGCCGTGTGCCTGACGGTGGACACGCCGACTCCCAGCCCCAAAGAACGCGACCTTCGCAACCGGTACAACCGCAATTTCGAGCAGGGCAATTTTCGGGGCGTCAATCGCCCTGAGAACGTTCTGCGAGGGACCGACGAGTCGGTGGGCTGGAACGTGAACCGCGAAGCGCCCCTCACCTGGCAGGAACTGGAGTGGCTGCGCGGCCTGACCGGCCTCCCCATAGTGCTCAAGGGCATCCGCACCGCCGAGGACGCCCACGTGGCGGCGGAAAGCGGAGTTGATGGAATCCTGGTTTCCACCCACGGAGGACGGCAACTCGATATGACCATGGGCGCAATCGAGATGCTTCCCGAGGTCGTGGACGCGGTCAAAGGCAATTGCGAGGTCTACGTCGACTCCGGTGTCCGCCGGGGCAGCGACGTGGTCAAGGCGCTGGCCCTGGGCGCGAAGGCTGTTGGCATAGGCCGTCCCCTCTTCTGGGGGCTGGCGGTCAACGGGGCGGACGGCGTCCACGGAGTGCTGGAGCTACTGCGGGAGGAGGTCGACAGGGCTATGGCCTACTGCGGACAAAGCTCCGTTCAAGACCTAGAGCCCAACCTGATTAACATCCCGCAGGGATGGGGAGCGCCGCCCCAGCCCGATTTTTAGGCGGGAACCCAAGGCAAGAACCAGGAGGCAGGACACGGCCTGCCGGATGAAAGCCCGTGTCCCTTCTCCTCAAGGGAGAGGGGACACTTCGTTTCCCAAACTCCACGGTTGAGGTGGACCTCAAATATGGTAGATTTCCGCCCATTTCGGGGGTGGCGTTACAACCCCGATGTCGTTGGAGACCTGGCTTCGGTAGTGTGCCCGCCTTACGACCTGATCACCCCTGAGCTTCAAGAATCGTTGCGTCTGCTCAGTCCCTACAACGTGGTCCACTTGGAAGCGGGCGAGGGGTTGGACTGGAACTCACCCGCCGCGGACCAATACCGGAGCACGGCGGCGGTGTTCGATGAGTGGCAGGCTGGCAACGTATTGCAGCGGGATGAAACTCCCAGCTTCTATCTGTCGCGCCACACTTTCGAGTTTCAGGGGCAACAGATGACGCGCCTGGGCTTGACCGGGTGTGTGAAGCTCGAGGACTACGAGGCGGGGCAAGTCTACCCTCACGAGTACACCGAAGAACCGGCTGTCCTGGACCGGGTCTCCCTGATGCGCCAGTGCAACACCAACTTCAGCCCGATCATGTCCCTTTACCGGGACCCTGAAGGAACGCTCGGCCCATTGCTGCGGGGGGTTATGGCTGGAACTCCCGCAATCGACGTCATGGCAGACGGGGACCAGGGTCTTAGAGTATGGCGGATTTCCGGCGAAAGCGCCCGGAACGAGGTCCTAGCATTCTTCTCCCGGACCCAGGTGTTTTTGGCCGACGGCCATCATCGCTACGAAGCCGCGCTCAGGTTCCGAGGGGAAAAACAGCATGGCGAGCCGGAACAGTCCGCGGGGCACAACTATGTGATGATGACTCTCATAGAGTTTTCGGACCCCGGCCTGCTTGTTTTGCCGTACCACCGGGTCGTCAGCGGACTGGCCGAGGAAGTGTTGGGGAGGCTTCTGGAGCGGTTGGGTCAGGTGTTTACTTCCGAGACGGTAGATCTGCCGGTAAAAGGGATGGCGGGAGCGTTGGTGGACACCGTGGGCGGTTACGGGCTGGAAGACAGGGTAGCTGGGCTAATCGCCGCTGGAGGAGCGTCACCTCAACTACTCCGGTTACGTCCAGAGGTGGACTCGCAGGACTGGGGACCTCTGACGGTGTCGGAGGCGTGGATATTGGAAGAGCAGGTATTGAGGCCGGTATTGGGGGAATCGCTTCCGCAACACGTGGGTTACATCCACGACCACGACGAAGCGGCGGAGCAGATCGCCGACGGTACCTGCCAGATGGCTTTCTTGCTCAAGCCGTTCCCGCTGGGGCCGTTCGAGGAAATCGTGCGGCAGGGACAGCGCCTCCCCCGCAAATCGACTTTCTTCTATCCCAAGCTGCCAACCGGGTTGGTCATCAACCAGCTCGATGGGGCGTTATAACAGTATCCCGGCACCCAGGGATGCTAGCGTAGGTCCAACCGTTCCTCATAGCTGGCGGTAATCGCCTGCTCCGCCCGTTTGCTATAGGCGGCGATGAAACGCTCCAGACGTTTGATCTCAGCCGCCGCCTCCGGGTCAGACCCCGACGCACGGACCCTCTTTCTCAGGTCCCCCAGGGAACGCTTGGCCTCGTCCACCTGCTGAATCACCTGTAGGGTTTCCAGTTCATCGGCAGCGGTCTTCTTGATGGCTAGGAGCCGCCGCCGCGTGGCTTCGGCGTCGGCAAGCCTCTCCTCGATTTCTCCCATCGCCGATAAGGACATGTCCAGGGAGGTCCTGCCGTATACCGCCTGCCTGGGAACACGGCGCAACTGAGTGCGAAACTGGGAGATCGCGCCGTCGACCTGCGTTTCTTTGTTCTTGATCTCAGCCAGGCTAATGCGCAGGGTGGCCATTGCCTTCTGAAGTTGTGATGTCGCCATGCTCTAAGCCTCCCTTGAGGAGCGCCCATACCCGGGACGCCCGACTCAGGCTAGCCGGGGAATTAGCTGGGGTCAAAACCCACCCTGGGTAATACCCTGCCCAGCGCATCCAGCACCTCCTGGATGTCGTCCTGGGTAACGTGTCCCAGGTGCCCGATTCGGAAGATCTTTCCGGTCAATTTCCCCTGTCCCCCGGCCAGTACAACGTTTTCCTCAGTGCGAGTCAGGGACATGAGACCGGACCCGTCCACCTCTTCGGGTATCTTTATAGCAGTAACCGTGTTGGAAGCGTAAGTCTCGTCATGGGCCAGCAACTCCAGCCCCAGCCGTTTGACTCCCTGGCGAGTGAACTCGGCAATGCTAGCGTGCCTCTCGTAAACGCTTTCCATCCCCTCTTTTAGGAGTTTGTCCAGGGCGAGTTGCAGACCGTACAGCAATGCGACGTTGGGGGTGAACGGGGTCTGTCCACGCTCCAGGTAGCTTTTGGCGGCGCGAAGGTCGAAGTAGAACCGGGGCATCCTGGCCTCCGCTTCAGCCTCCCAGGCCGCCTGGCTCACGCTGACAAAGGACAACCCTGGCGGAATCATGAACCCTTTCTGGGAAGCGGTGGCAACCATGTCGCAGTCCCAGCCGTCTACGGGCAGGGGGATGCAGCCCAGGCTACTAACCGCATCCACCAGGAGCAGTTTGTTGAACTCTCCCTTGACCACACGGGAGATTTCGGGGAGGGGATGGGTCACCCCGGTAGAGGTCTCGTTGTGGGTAACCAACACCGCTTTGATTCCGGGATCGTCATTTAGGGCCCGCCTAACTTCATCCGGGTCCACCGCTTCTCCCCACTCGAAGTCCAGGCGATGGACGTCGGCCCCGTAAGCTGTGGCCATCTCGCAAAACCGGTCCCCGAAGGAGCCGGCCGTGGCCGAAAGCACCCTGTCCCCGGGCGAGAGGGAATTGACGATCAAGGACTCAAGGCCGCCGGTTCCAGACGCCGTCAATATGAACAGGTCGTTTTGAGTCATGAAAACTTGTTTGAGCCCCGCGGTCGCCTGGGTAATCAGCTCGAAGAATTCGGGGCCCCGGTGGTCGATCATGGGGGTCCCCATGGCGTCGACGATGTCATCGGGTACGGGGGTTGGACCGGGAGTTCGTAAGTTCTGCCTGACGGTTCTCACCGTGCCACCTCTACGTTTTCGTAATCTGCGTTGGCATCAACAATGCCCCGGCGGGAGTGCCCCAGACGAGCCGGACGTGCCTACCACACTGCCGAGAATCGAAGGGGACGGGTTGGGGCGGAATGGCCAGGCTCGACCGGCTGGGTCACCGTCGAGTGTCGATTAGCGAATGGGTAAACGCCCCGCCAACGAGGACGAATTATAGCATGAGCGAAATTCGCTTGCCATGTCACAGGTCGCGTTAGGGCGTGTCGTCAAAACAGGAACAAGATGGTAGATTATTTCGGAGAGTGTGAGTGTGTGGAGTTGAGGTATGGCGGCAGCGCATCGGCGTCACGACCTTTCGGACAAGGTTTGGGAACAATTGAGACCTTACTTGCCTGGTGGAGCAGGCAAAAGGGGGCGTCCAGCCCGGGATAACCGGCTTTTCTTGAACGCGGTGTTTTGGATCCTGCGTACTGGGGCGCCCTGGCGGGACCTGCCGCCGGATTACGGGGACTGGAAGAACACCCATAGACGCTTTTGCCGGTGGCGAGACCGCGGTGTCTGGGACCAACTGCTGGAGCGGGTCATCGAAGATCCGGACTTTGAGTGGTTGATGGTCGACGCAAGCCACATCAAGGTTCACCCTCATGGCACTGGGGCCCGGGGAGGCAATCAAGCCATAGGCCGCACAAAAGGGGGCTAAACAGCAAACTGCACCTGGCGGTGGACTCCCACGGCATGCCGGTACGTATGATCTTGACCGAGGGCACGGTGGCGGATTGCACGCAGGCTCATTCGCTGATCGCCGACATCCCAGCTGAATATCTGCTGGCAGACCGAGGCTACGACACCAACGGCATCGTGGCCGAAGCCGAGGGCCAGGGGATGGAACCGGTGATACCACCCAGGAGCCATCGCAAGGAACAACGGTACTACGACCGGGCACTGTACAAACTGCGGCACTTGGTCGAGAACTCATTCCTGGACTTCAAGCAATGGCGGGGGGTTGCCACCCGATATGCCAAAAACGCAGCGTCTTTCCTGGCAATTTGCCAAATCCGAGCGCTGGTCATCTGGACCAAGTTATTTTGACGACACCCCCTAGGGCCGCAGACCATGGATGGTCCCGTTATTCATCACGTAGCCTGCGGCCCTCCGACCGGGGGCGGCATCCCAATTTGCGCAAATACCCATGCTATAATCCGGCCATGACCACCGACTTGGACGTACTGCAGGGGCTGAATCCCGCGCAAAGAGACGCCGTCGAGACCATAGACGGCCCATTGCTAATCATCGCAGGCCCAGGCAGCGGCAAGACCCGGGTGATTACTCACCGGATCGCGTACCTGGTCCGCCATTGTGAGGTCAGCCCTTACCGGATTATGGCCTCCACATTCACCAACAAGGCCGCGAGGGAGATGCGGGACAGGCTGCAACGCTTGGTTGGCCCCCGCGCCGACTCACTCACCGTGGGAACGTTTCACGCCTTTTGCGCCCTGCTGTTGCGCCGCGACGGGGAGGTGATGGGGCTGCCCCACAACTACTCGATCTTCGACGCCGATGACCAGCTATCCGTCGTCAAACAGGCGATGGAGATGGCCGAAATGGACCCCAAGCAATTTCCGCCCCAGGCCGTCCGCAGCATCATTTCCAGGTCGAAGAGCGTCTTGACTGACTCCCAGGGACTCGCCAGGCGGCCCCAAAACTACTTCGAAGAGCGATGCGCCAGAGCCTACCACCACTACGAAGAGATTATGGCGCGCAACAATGCGGTGGACTTCGACGACCTGTTGATGAAGGCCGTGCAATTGCTGGAGGAACACCAAGTCGTCCGGGAGAAATACCAGGAGCGGTACCTCTACGTAATGGTGGACGAATTCCAAGACACTAACGTCGCCCAGTACAGATTGGCCCGTCTGCTGGCCGGTGAGCGTCAGAATATCTGCGTGGTGGGAGACCCGGACCAGTCGATTTACTCCTGGCGCAGCGCGGATATACGCAACATATTGAGCTTCCAGAAGGACTACCCCAGGGCGCGGACCATACCCCTGGAACAGAACTACCGCTCCACCAGCAACATCCTGAACGCCGCCCAGACCCTCATCTCACAAAACGGGATGCGGTTGGACAAGGGGTTGTTCACCGACAACGACCAGGGCAAACCAGTGTATGCCCACGAAGCCTACGACGAAGAGGAAGAGGCCGGGTTCGTGATCGGTGAGGTGGACCGCTTGATACGTGAGGAGCGGCTCAAGGCCCGCGATTGCGCCATCATGTACAGGGTCAACGCCCAATCGAGGGCGCTGGAGGAGGCATGCCTCCGCAGGGGTATGAAATACCGGCTCGTCGGAGGGGTGCGGTTCTATCAGAGGCGGGAGGTCAAAGACCTGCTGGCCTTTTTGAAGCTGATAAACAACCCCCTGGATGAAGTTAGCCTTTCGCGTGTTATCAACGTGCCTCCAAGGGGCATCGGGGCCAAGTCGGTATTTGAGCTGACCCGCTGGGCCCAAGGCGAGACCATTCCCACCTTCACCGCCATGGCGCGTATCGCCGCCGCCAAGCATGAAAAGCGGGACTGCCCGGTGCAACTTACCAAGAGGGCGGCCAACGCCATCGCCGACTTCGGTGACCTGGTGGAAGACCTAGTCCGGCTAAACGGCCAGGTCCCGGTGGTGGAACTAATCGACGACGTATTGGAGCGCGGGGGGTTCCGCAAGTACTTGCAAGACAACGACAACCGCACCGCCGACCGGCGAAATGGCGACCGACCGGAAGACCGGTGGGAGAACATCCAGGAGTTGCGTGAGACCGCGAGGGAATTTAACGCCGAAGAGCCGGGAGAAGGATTGTCCAGCCTGCTGGAGCGTTTGTCCCTGGTGGCGGAGGTGGATTCCTACAACGAGGAAGAGGACTCCCTAACGCTGATAACATTGCATCAGGCCAAGGGGTTGGAGTTTCCCGTGGTTTTCATGGTCGGTTTGGAAGAAGGCATTTTGCCCCACAACCGGTCAATCGAGGCGGACGCGCAAAACGGGAACGACGCCCAGGTCGAAGAGGAACGGCGCCTTTGCTACGTGGGCATGACCCGGGCGCAACAACGCCTCTACCTGCTTCGGGCGTTCCGCCGGGGGTTCATGGGCAGCAGCGGCCCGACCAACGCATCAAGATTCTTGCGGGAAATCCCCGACAACCTGCTCGCCGTACCGGAAAAGACTCGTCCTTCCGTCACATCATCCAGGAATGCCGAATGGAAGGGATGGGGGCCGACTAAAGTGTCCGAATCCCCTCCGCCGCCGGCAAAACCAGTCCCAAACATAGGCGACCAGGTGCGTCATGCGACATTCGGGGAGGGTGTGGTCATGGACTGCATCGAAGCCAGGGGTGACCACGAGGTAACCGTTCACTTCGAGGGTGGACTTGGCATTAAACGCCTGCTGCTAAGCTACGCTCCATTGGAGAAGGTCGAGGCGTAGCCTTCTTTTCACAGGTAAGGTATCTTCTTAGAGTGGCAATATCTGCGAGTGCTGACGAAATATTCACCGTACATTTTGATTCTGAGGCGACGAGACGATACCGGCAGAGTAGAGGCTTTTTCGATGGGGTGAGAGATGACCCTCAAGATTAGATACGACGAGATACTCGACATCCTAACTATTTGGACCGGTAACGAAATAGCTACTTCGTCAACGGTTGAGGGTAGTGAAAGCCTCATAGTCGACTTCGGCAACGAGGACGGGTTCGACGTCGTGGGGTTCGAACTGTTGGGGGCATCCGGCCTACTTGCCCCGTACTTTGAAAAGGTCCACGCCAAAAAGCCGACCGGGTTAACGGATTAACCCAATTCTACGACGCACATCTGGAGTTCTCACCGCTTGGACAACACCCGCGAATGTTCCCGGCTGACGGCTATCAGATCGATCCGGGTCTTGATCGTGGCGTCTAACTCGCTGCCCTCGGTGTAGACCGCGGGGGCAACCCGGTGGACTCGCCCATCCCTCCTGAAGGAATCGGCGGACTCCTGTGCGCCCCGAGTGTTGGGCTTAAAGACGGCGATGGATAGACCACCTTGCTCTTTAACCAACCGGAAGCACGGAACGTCTGTGGAGCCGTCGCCGATATAGACCATATTTTCGAAGGGAATGGGACGCTTCCCCTTGTCCACGAATTCGTTGATCTGCCGGTCGTCGCTGAGGTCGTGCGCGCCCTTGTTGATACGAAAGAGGTACTGGGTCTTGTTGGTGAAGTTGACCGCCAACGCGGGCCAGATTGGGACGCCGTTTGGGTCAAACAGGAATTTTGACGCGTAGATGCGCTCGAAATTCGAGGCGATGGGAGTGCCCTCGATGATCTCTGAGTTCCCCGAAGACACGATGTAGTGCCGGACCCGAACACCCCTGCCTTTGCCATAGGCGTTGATCCTGCCAAACCAATCCGAAACGCCCTCGAATAACTGGATGTCGCGCGCCCGCTCACTGAAATCGTCACGCCGGACAGGTACGCCCGCGGACGCCGCCTTCTTCAACATCAGGTGCATATACATGAGCACCCCATCCGCCTGGTGGTCCTTCATGAGCTGGCCGACTTCATCCCAGAACTCGTCCGGCTTCATTCCGATATCGGGGATGAAGGCGTGCTCCTGCATATTGCCGGGAGCCAGCGTGCCATCGAAGTCGTATACGATGGCCATTGGGGTCAACCTTCGGGGCATGGGCGTCTCACCAGCGAATACCGCGGACGGAGAATCGAGTCTGACCAGACGAGTGTAACCCATCGTTCCGGGGGTAACAAACCGACGTCTCCGCCGGGCGAACGCCGGGTGATTTGACATGGACTGGCTCCGGGGTGGATTATTGACGCGGCCTGGGATAGCTGGGCGCACCGGACACTGATTGACTAGGAGAAATTGTATTGAAAGCCGCTGTTTGCTACGAGGTTGGGCAACCATTGGTAGTTGAAGACGTGGAATTGGACGACCCGAAAGCGGGCGAGGTGCTGGTTAAAATCGGGGCCGCCGGCATCTGCCGCAGCGACCGGCATTTCATGCACGGCGACGCGGTGATCAATCTGCCCGCCGTCCTGGGTCACGAGGGCGCGGGCACCGTGACCGGAGTGGGACCTGGCGTGACCTCGGTCAGGCCTGGGGACCAGGTGATCTTGTCATTTGTACCCGCGTGCGGCCGGTGTAAGTCCTGCCTAGAGGGACGTTCCAACCTTTGCGACAGGCACATGGCCACGGGCCCGTTCATGTACGACGGGACGACCCGCTTGCACAAGGGAGACCAGGCCATCCACCACATGGGCAAAGTGGCCTGTTTCGCCGAATACGCGGTGGTTCCTGAGACCGGCTGCGTTCCGGTCGAGTCCCCAATTCCCATGGACAAAGCCGCCATGATCGGCTGCTGCGTGCCCACCGGGGTCGGGGCGGCCATCTACAGCGCCAAGGTCCAACCGGGCAGCACCGTTGCCGTCGTAGGCTGCGGCGGTGTGGGACTCAACGTAATCATGGGCGCCGCGTTGGTCAACGCATCCAAGATCATCGCGGTGGACATTCGCGAGAGCCAGTTGGAGTTCGCCATGAAGTTCGGCGCAACCCACTCGGTGAACGCCTCCGACCGGGACCCTGTTGCCCAGGTAAAAGAGCTAACCGACGGAAGGGGCGCGGACTACACCTTCGAGGTGTTCGGCTCCGGCGATACGATAAAAGCAGCCTACGACATGGCGGCTAAGAGCGGCACAGTAACCGTGGTGGGCATCGCTCCCATGGGGGATGAAGCGCCGCTGAACGCGGTGGAGATGGTACGCTTCGAGAAGACAGTCCGGGGCACGTACTACGGTTCCGCCCACTCCGCCACCGACATGCCAGCCATGGTGGACTTGTATCGCGCCGGCAAGCTGAACCTGGACGACCTAGTTGTGCGGCATTACTCTCTTGACCAGATCAACGAGGCCTACGGAGACATGGACAACGGCGAGGTTGGCCGGGGCGCCATAGTCTTCGACTAGACGTTCGGCCTTGGGCAAGACGTTTGATCGAATGGACGGGGTCTTAATAAAGCGCGTCGAATCCGAGGCGGAGATGGAAGCGGCCATTGGCGTGCGCTTCCGGGTCTTCGTCTCGGAGCAAGCGGTCCCTCCGGAAGAGGAGTTGGACGAAGCCGACGCCACGGCCACCCACGCCATAGCCCTCTCCCGCGGTGAGGTCGTCGGGACCGGCCGCCTGCTACGCCAAGACGATAGAACCGCAGTGATCGGGCGCATGGCCGTGGACCTAGAGTTCAGGCGCAGAGGCGTCGGGGGACAGATTCTTCTGTTCCTGGAAGAGGAAGCCCGCTCCCAGGGCTATAGAAGCTCCTTACTTCATGCCCAGGAATACGTCAAGAGCTTCTACGCCGCCCACGGCTACGTAGAGCATGGAGAGTTATTCCTAGAGGTCAACATCCCACACATAGAGATGCGCAAGGAGCTGTGACAGGCCTCCGGTGGTGACGAGAGTAGGCTTAGACCGCCACGCCCTCGATCACACGCACTTCCATTTTTGCGATGTGGCTGGTGGGGATATCTCCCAGCGCCGACCGCTCCGGCGAGGCGAAGTACGCGGCCTCTTTCACCGGTATCTCCTCGACGCTGTTAAAACGCCGCACCCAGATGAACTCGGTCCGGTCGGCATTGGTCCACGAGGCTTCCACGGGAATACCGAGCCTATCGTGCAATGGCCGGATCTGCTCGTTGAACAGCTTCACCCACGAGTCCATCATTCCTCGGTTGATCGTGTAAATCCTCAACTGGGAAACCATCCCAGCACCTCCGATTCTTTCGAATAGGGTCTGCTTTTAAGCCACCTGGTATTGCCGGATGCAGTCTTCGCTGAAGCTGAGGCCGAGGCCGGGCTTGTCGGGCACAACCAGCTCCCCGTCTACGATCTCGGGAGTCTCGTCGAAGAGGCGTAGTGTCCAGGGCATGTACTCCACCGTCAGACCATTGGGAATCGACGCCATTAGCTGGACGTGCATCTCGGGGATGAGGTGGCTGACCACCGGAATGTTGAACGCCTCGGCCATCCCCGCCACCTTGCGCCAGGGTGTGATCCCTCCGACACGCAGCAGGTCGATCATCACTATGTCTATCGACCGGTGTTCCAGCATGTTCCTGAACGGGGTGATGCCGTATACGTACTCGCCCGCGCAAATGGGTGTGGTCAGGGCGTCGGCAACCCGCGCCAAGCCCTGGTAATCGTCCTGTGCCACCACGTCTTCCAGCCAGAACAGGTGCAGGTCTTCGACCCGGCTCCCGATCTCGATGGCCTGGTTGACGTTCCAGAGTTGGTTGATGTCGCACATCAGGTCGATATCGGGGCCAATACCGTCGCGGAGGACCTGCATCCGCTGAATCTCCCGATCGGCGGTTGGTTCGGCGCCCATCTGGGTCTTCATCTGCTTGAAGCCCATGTTCACCAACCGGGGACCGGCTTCGGCCAGGTATTCGATGTTCATGGGGCGCATCAGCGCGCCGCTGGCATAGGTGGGGACCCGGTCCCGGTACCCGCCCAAGAGCGAACAGACCGATTGGTCCAGGGCCTTGCCCTTGATGTCCCAGAGGGCTTGGTCCACGGCGGAGAGCGCCAGGGTGAAGATGCCCCCCGGCCCTGCGCCGCTGGCCGCGCTGCGCAGGTCGCCGGTGACCGCCTCGATTGGCATCGGATCGCGCCCTATGATGAGCTCGCAAAGAGCATCGACCGCCTCTTTTAGCGCCCTGGTCAAAGGGCCTCCAAAGAAGGTCAGCCCAATGCCCTGGATACCCTCGTCGGTATCCAACTCCAACGTAACGAACTCCCTGGTACCGTCTCCCTGGTCAACCCCAACGATCAAGGGATTGTCCGCCGGGGTACGCAGGATGCGGGTGGTGGCCCTGGTAATTCTCATCTAATCAGTCCTCCGGTGGGTGGCCCAGCACGACGCCGGGTCCTGTGGATAACCATTGCTACCGCTTGGCGCCGAATTCGCCCATCAAGTCCGCTATGGGGTCACGGGCGCGCTGCCCCCGGTTGGCGGCCCGTTCTTCCGGAAGCCGGATGTCGGGGATGGTCTTCACCCATACCAATACCGGCCCTTCCTGGCTGAAGATCTCCTCCGCCTGGGTGGCGAAGTCCTCCAGGTCGGTGAACTGGTATGTATGCCGGTATCCAGCCGCACGCGCCATGTCGGCGTAATCGGTAACTCCAGCGCCCGGAACGTCCTGCCCACCGGTAGTGGCATACACGCCGTTGTCGAGGACGAAATGGTACATGTTGCCGGGGGCCTTGTCGCCGATGGTGACGAGCGTACCCAGATTCATCACCAGGCTTCCGTCGCCATCGTACACGATGAATTTGGTGCCGGGCTGGGCCAGGCACATACCCAAGGCGAAGGACGACGTTTTGCCCATCGCCCCGCCTGTGGGGATGTCCCTCTTTTCGTTGCGGGAAACCTGGGCCCAGGCCCCGTTGGCCCGCATCGTGGGAACTACAACGGCGTCCTCCCGGTACCTGTCGATTACCTTCATCATCTCTAGTTGGTCAATCATTCAGACCTCCTCCAGACCCCTTTGACGAGGCTTGGAATTCATCACCTGTCGGCTGTGATTCGGGTGGGAAATTAGACCTTATTGGGCTGGCCCATTCTAACATACAACCTTCCCACCCACGCCCTGGGTCCCGTCAGTTGAGACCGCCCTTGACTACACCGGAAGAAGCCCGCCATTGTATACTTAGGTCAGATCCGTTGGACGCAACGGGACGCAGCGCAGTCAGGAGGTAGAACGTGGCTACTCAATCAGACGAGATCAAACGGCTGGTCCGGGAACGGTACGGCTCCCGCGCCAAGGGAGTGATCCAACTCACCGTGGTCGAGCAACCCGCGGGTAGAGAGGCCGCTTGTTGCAGCCCCGCGGACATGGACCGGGCGCTGCGGCTCTACAACGAGGGGCAGCTCGCCGGTCTACCCGCCGAGTCCATCGCGGCGTCGGCAGGCTGCGGCAACCCAACCGCCCTGGCCGACCTCAAAGAAGGGGAAAGGGTGCTGGACCTGGGTTCGGGAGGCGGGATCGACTGCTTTCTCGCGGCCAACCAAGTGGGAGACTCGGGTCACGTCTTCGGCCTGGATATGACCCCCGGCATGCTGGAGTTGGCGCGGACAAACCAGGCCAACCTGGGGTTGACCAACGTGGAGTTCGTGCAGGGCGAGATGGAAAATATGCCCTTGCCCGATTCTTCGGTGGACGTGGTCATTTCCAACTGCGTGGTCTGCCTGTCACCGGACAAGGACGCAGTCTTTCAGGAGACGTTCAGGGTGCTGGCTCCCGGCGGACGCATTCACATCTCCGACATGATGTCCGATACGGATGAAGGTCCAGCCCGCACCGACCCGGAGGCTTGGGCGTCCTGCATCGCTGGAGCCGAGCATCGGGACGTATACCTTGACCGGCTACGCAAGGCGGGCTTCGAGGGGATCACCATCACCGAAGAGACGGCCCGGTGCGACGACGAAGGCGTGCCGATGAACGTTTCCAGCGTGAAGGTTGTCGCTCATAAACCCGTGTAGAAACCGCCCGATCACCCCAAGCGAATAACCTTGAAAGCTTCGGCAAACTGAAAGCCCACCTTCCTGGCGGTTTCGAGCCTGCCCAGGGGGAACCACTCGTTGGCCTCCTCTTCGGTGACCTGGGAACGGTGGGCTTTCAAGGCTTCTAGCGCCTTGTCCATGTGGTCCGTGACGTCGATGAACATGTCGGAGCCTTCCTCGCCGCCTCCAATCCACACTTCCTTAACCTTGTGGGGCTCTAGTCCCTCCTCCAGTAGGTCCGGAAACGTAAGCCGGTCGCGGGCTGTCGGAAAGACAGCGGCCATCGTGGCCTCGCCTGCCGCCAGGTGGTCCGGATGGGCCAGGTAGACCCGGTCTGAAGGGTTCCTAATCGGGTTTTCCGTGATCAACACATCGGGACGGTGCCTCCGAATCTCACGGGCAAGCTGTTTGCGCAGCTCCAAGGTAGGCTCCAAGTAGGCGTCGGGGTGACCCAGAAAGACCACCTCCGCCACTCCCAGCACCTCGCAAGCTTCCCGTTGCTCCGCCTCCCGGATACTCGCAAGGGTCTCACTGCTCATACCAGGGTCGTCGCTCCCCTTACTTCCATCGGTGCAGAGGACGTAGACCACGTGCCAGCCTTCGGCGCACCACTTGGCCACGGTCCCAGCGCACATCCACTCGGCGTCGTCGGGGTGAGCCACCACCACCATCCCCCTGCTATGAGTCTCATCAGATGCCATTAAGACCTTCCTCCTGGTAATCTTTCCATATAGGGCGCACGCATCAAGATAGAATATAAATTGGTTGACCACCACACGCGTCTCTCGCAAGGGCGCGAGCGGAATTAATTCACCGCCGGGAGCATAGGCCATGCCGGACCTCTGGGCAATGACCACGACATTTGAGTCCGTCTCCGTGGGAGACCGGTTGCCGGTGCTGGTGAAATTTGAGACCAAAGAGACCATAGCCCGCTTGAACGCTCTCGCGGAATCGGGTTCCGCTTCGATTCACGCCGCAGACGGTGACGCCGCGGACAATCTTGAAGTTGACGACGCCATCTCCCTTTCTGAAGGCGCGCTAAGGGCATACGCCTACGAGCTATTGGAGAAGGGGTTCCCCATCGCGGCTCGCGACGCCCCCGGCAATCGCGTGGAACTGGAATTCTCCGCGCCTGTGCGAGAGGGAGACATCATCAGCCTTACCGGGGTGGTCTCCTCGAAAAGAGAGGATGGGGGCCTGCGGCTGGTCGAGTGCCGGTTGGCGGTGGAGGATGACAAGGGCGAGCCCGTGGGTCAGGGGTCTGCGGTGGTCGCGCTCTAGCTCCGAAGGGCTATCGTCTGTTACGCGCCCCTTTCCTTCTGCGCCTTCTGGAGCGCGGGGCCGTGGGCTCTCGCGGCGGTCCTCCGGAGACCACCGCAGACGGCGATTCCTCTGGATTCCCAACCAGATAGTCAGACTTATGCTTGCTCCAATGCGCCTGGGTGATCCCGGTCACCACGAGGCCCGGTGCGATCAAGGCCGCCAATTCGATCATGTTGACATCCGGTTCTCTGAATCTCACCACGATCATCGTTCCGCCAGCCAGCAGCATTGCCCATGAGAGAGTTCCGGTGATGAACCCAGTGTGCCAGGGCGACCTGATAATCAGCACTGCCCACGCCGGCCACAGCGACACGTAAAGGATGGGCCAGCCGAAGATAAAGGCTGGAATCAGAAACCAGTTGTGGTAGTACCAGGGTCGCGGACCAGGTACGGCCGCCTGGGTCTGGTTGATCCTGTCCCAAAGGCCGCCGAGCGTCTTTCGTAATGAGCGGGTCTCCGCAGGACCCGTGTCTCCTTGAGTCATGGGTGAAAGGTGGTCAGTTCCGCGCCAGGAGAACGTGGAACTCAAGGACTTCGATGGGGCGCTGTTGACGGATAGAGGCGGCGGAGTATTCGATGCACATCCTGGCGAACCCGGAGTATTCGTAGACGTTGGAGCCCATCACCACCAAGGGCGCTTCGGGGGACAGTTCGACCTTCAGCTGGTTTTCGTCCTCGTGGTCGACCTGCACATTCACGGAGCATTCAGCCATTCGCTCGATCTTTTCCTGGATGCGCTGGATAAAGACCTGGTCGTCCAAGATTGCCCTCTCCAGGTGATAATCGCATCCCCTATGACTTTGGAGAGAGGGGATGACAGCCGCCACATTTTAGCATATTGAGGCTCCCTTTCAGGCATAGGCGACCGCCCCTCGACATTCCGGGCAGGAGAAATGCTGGTTACGTTGACCCCCTGAATTCCGAAACCTCCGGGATTCCGAATTGCGCCGGAAAGTTGGGAGGTTAGTCCGGGACGGGGGTGGTGACCGGCATGTGCTGAATACAGGGTATCAACCTCCATGCCTTGACACTGAAAGGGGTGGTGACCATAATTTACGAACCCAGAAAATGTGTAGTTTTTCGTTTAACAACGGCTTCCACGCTGCGATTCGCCCACAGACCCAGGAATCCCCGTGGTAGAACCAGCCCTAACCCCGCAAAAGGGCCGTGTGGGCTCGATGTACCACTATGCTTGGGTCGTAGTCGGGATAGCGGTACTCCTCCAGGTCACCACCAACGCCATCAGCCAAGCTTTCTCCGTTCTTATCCCAGTAATTCTGGACAAGTTCGAGTGGAGCCTCACCGCAATCTCCCTGGCCTACGTGTTTCGGAGCATAGTTGGGGCGGTCTTGTCACCAGCGGCTGGCTGGATTGGAGACCGGTACGGGGCGCGCCGCTCCATGATTTTCGCCACGGCCTGTTACATTATCGGGTTGTTGCTGCTGAGCACCATTACCGAGGTCTGGCAACTTTACCTCTACTACAGCGTGGTGCTGGGGGTGTCCCAGGCCATGTTCCGGGTGAACATTCCAACCACCGTCGCTGCCTGGTTCCGCAAGCGGTTGGGCATCGCTGTTGGAGTGCAGCAGGCTGCTGGCGGGATGGGGGCTTCGGTCATGGCTCCCGCATTGGCCCTACTGCTGTCAAACGTGGATTGGCAGACCGCTTTCTGGATTCTCCCGGCCATTGGCGGTGTCATCACCGTGACTCTGGTCTTGTTATTTCCAGGGGAGCCGGCCGACAAGGGTAAGAGCCCCTACGGGGCCAGCGACAACGACCCTCCACCCGTGGTAAACACCGACTCCACCGTGACCAAGCTCAGGTCGAAAGTGTTCCTGCAACACGCACGGCACACCAGGGCATTTTGGAACCTGATAGCCATTCATCACCTGGGATGCGTCGGCCATTCCATCATTATGGTCTGGGCGGTGACCTACGCCGTCAGTCAGGGTGTATCCCTTGGGTCGGCCTCCTGGATAGTTAGCCTCTACTCCTTCGCCAGCATCGCCAGCAGATTGGCCGTTCCCATCCTGGCCGACCGTATGGGGGCGAAATGGGTCATGGCATTGGCTTACGCGATTCAGGGCGTGACCGTTGCCATGCTCTTCTGGACCGCGTCTCCCTGGCAGTTTTATATTTTCTCCGTTCTGTTCGGCCTTGGCCTGGGCGGAGAGATGTCCGCGTTCCTGGTGATTAACCGTCAGTACTACGGCATGGGTCCGGTCCGAACTATATTCGGGTTCCAGAGCATGGGCTCGGGTCTTGGCATGGCATTGGGAGGGCTGCTCGGGGGAGTGGTATTTGATATGTTCGGGTCATACGACGTGGCGTGGTTAATCTCGATATTCACCAGCCTGGGAGGCGCGGCCTGCATCCTCTTCCTGGAACCCACTTCCAGGGTGCTGATCCCGGACTGGGAGCAGTCCCTTCCCGAAGGTGCCCGCACCCCCGCGCCCGTTCCCTCTGGGTAAGCTGGAGTTGGATCCAAAGTCCAGGGAATCGTTCCCTGACGAACCCCACATACGGAGGTTGACCGGCGATGGTACAAACGCTCTCTGTCGAATCTCTAGACTCTCTTTTGGCGGGTGATTCGCAATTTGCCCTGATCGACGTCCGGGAGGCTGGCGAGTACAACAGTTCCCACATCCCCAGCTCCAGTTCCATCCCCCGGCGCGCGCTGGAAGCAACCATGGGGCAAGCGGCGCCACACAGGGACACCCATGTGGTGGTCTGTGATGACGATGGCCGGCGCGCCCAGCTTGCAGGCGCGTCTCTGGAGGCCCTGGGATACCGGCATGTCTCGGTCCTGGAAGCGGGCATCAACTGCTGGGCCTCCCGAGACTACCCCACGGAATGGGGCAGCAACGTACCAAGTAAGGAATTCGGCGAGAAGATGGAAGTGGTGAACCACGTGCCGGAGATCGACGCCGAGGACCTGCACCAACGCATGGAACGCGGCGATAAGATGGTCATCCTGGACACCAGGACGCCTGAAGAGTACCAGCGCTTCTGCATTCCTGGCGGACGAAGCGTCCCCGGCGGAGAGCTGGCCTTCAGGATCACCGACATTAAGAAGGACCTGGACCCTGATACGACAGTCATCATCAACTGCGCCGGCAGGACCAGAAGCATCATCGGCACCCGAGTGCTCCAACGCATGGGGCTGACGAACATATTCGGTCTGAAAAACGGCACCTCCGGCTGGGTATTGGCGGGTTACGAGCTTGAGTCCGGCGGCGACCGCCTCGATCTGCCCCGTCCATCGCCGGAAGGACTCGCCGCCGCGGAAGCCTACGCTGACACACTGGCCCAAGAGGACGGAGTCCGGTACCTGGACCCCGCGGCCTTGCAGGACGTGATGGCCCGGCGCGACCGCGAGAGCGTCTACCTCATCGACGTCCGGACCGAGCAAGAGTACCGGGAAGGTCATATCCCCGGCTTCCGCTGGTTCCCCGGTGGACAGGCAGTCCAACGGTCCGACGATGTCGCCGTCGTCAAGAACACCGCCATAGTGTTCGCCTGCGACGGCAAGGTCAGGTCAACCGTAGCCGCGTCCTGGTACCGCCAGCTAGGCGTGCAAGAAGTCTATGCCGTGGCGGGAGGGACGACAGCCTGGGCGGCGGCGGGACATTCCCTGGGAAAGGAGACCATCGAGGAAGAGCCTCTGGGCCTAGCCGAAGCGCGACGCAGGGTCCCGTTGGTTTCGGCGCGGGAACTTGACGGTTCGCCCCCACCGGTTACCATATTCGTCGACACCAGCCAGGATTTCTCCAGGGGTCACGTCAGCGGAGCCCACTGGGTACCCAGGGGCTGGCTCGAAATCCAGATAAGCGGATTCGCCCCGGACAAGACCACGAACATAGCCGTGACCGCCAACGATACGGCCAACGCCGTGCTGGCGGCCGCGACTTTGCAAAGCCAGGGTTACCAAAACGTCTCGGCCCTGGACGGCGGCATAGTTGCCTGGAGACGGGCTGGACTGGCGGTAGAGACCGGGCTATCCGGTGTCATGGGCTCCCCCAACGACCTGGTGGCGTCGGGGCCGGACCGCAATTATGCCGACATGATGAACTATCTCAGGTGGGAAACCGCACTGGGAGAGAAGTACGAAAGCTAGTGTCCTACGATACTAAGAGGCCGCTTAGGAGGATTCGATAATGGCTACCAGGCAGGACGAGGGGGCAGTCCCCGACTTCCTACAGATGGCTGGCCCCGGAGGGCCGCAGTCAACCAACCCCCACTCGCTCGGGCAATGGTACGGATGGCCCAGTTCAAAGGTGAACCCGGTAAATCTGCTGGATGACGAAGGCCGGGTCCAACGGGTGCGCACTCCCGTAATGGACCTGGAAGGCCTGATTACCCCCACCGAACTGCATTACGTGGTGCAGCACTTCGCCATCCCGGAAGTGGTCTCAACCGACAAGTGGTCGCTGAAAGTAGAGGGGGAAGTAAAGAACCCTCTGACTATAGATTACGACCGGCTGCGGCAATTCCCGGGCCGCACCGTCCGCACAATCATGGAATGCTCGGGCAGCGACGCCACTTACTTTGAGTATTTTAAGGGTGAGGGAGCCAGGCCTTCCCGCAATCAGGAACGGATGATCCTCAGCGCCAGCGAGTGGACCGGCGTTCCCCTGGCGGCGGTCTTGAACGAGGCTGGGCTAACCGGCCGCGCCACGCATGTCCGGGCCGAGGGTTGGGACAAGGGCGTCCCCGCCTCGGCTGCCGAGGGCACTCAGCCCTTCTTTTACGACAAAGGGCTGCCCGTTGAAAAAGCCCTGCACCCGGACACTCTGCTGGCCGTGGCCCAGAACGGACAAATGCTGGAGCACCTCCACGGGGCCCCGGTGCGTTTGCTGGTGCCCGGTTGGTCTGGAAACTGGTCGGTGAAGTGGCTATGGAAGCTGGAAGTTTTGGACCACGAGCCTGATTGCTGGTACCACTACAACTTCTACTATTACGGCGATTCACCCGACGACCCAAACAAGGAACTCATCACCACCATCGGCGTCAAGTCCATGGTCACCGAGCCCAACGACGACACCGACACCCTGTCCAGGGGGACCCACGTGGTCCGCGGTTACGCCTGGAGCGGCGGCGGGACCATTACCCAGGTGGAAGTCTCGGTGGACGGGGGCGGCACCTGGCAGTCCGCGCGCCTGGAAGAGCCCATCGACCGTTGGATGTGGGTCCGCTGGTCCTACCTTTGGGACACTGACAAGCCCGGCCAATACAAGGTAATGTCACGCGCAACCGATGCGGCAGGCAGAGTCCAGTCCCAAGAGCCGCGCTATAATAATATGCGCAAGAATTTCAGCGCCGTCGTCGGCTATGACATCACGATTGAATAGTCCTGTGAATAGTCCGGCTGAATAATCCGGGGAATAGTCTATTTCAACTATTCGCCGACAGTATCCAGAAAGGGGTCTAAATGCCGATTATCGAGAACAGTGCGGTGCCCATGTCATCGGTGGTAGACTACGCGCGCGAACGCACACTGGTCTCCAGCGAACAGGGCGCCGTATCCCTGACAATCAAAGAGATCGAGCTTCAACCCGGATGGGAAGGCCGCCTCCAGACCCACCCTACCGACATCGCCGTGATGGTTATGTCTGGGGCGGTTCAGATCATCCTAGACGATGAGTTGACCACGGTAAGGGCCGGGGTTACCTTGGTGGTCCCGCCAGGGGTACCCTACAAACTGGTGAACCGGCTCTGGATTCCAGTCCGGTTGATGGTAACCTACCCGGCAGCCGAACTAGAAACAAGCTACCTGGAATAGGACCGAGAATCTCCGCTTGGACCATTCATAGGAGGAGACTATGACAATCGAAAAGACCCGCACCGAAGTTACACCGCAAATAATCCCGACCAACGCAGGTTACAGGACATTCGCCGCCCCGCCACAGGCGTTGCAGGAGAACATCGTTCCCAACGACCTGTTCTACATCCGCAACCACTGGCGCGAGGTCCCCAAGATCGACACGGACACCTACCGGTTGGTGGTCAACGGCCAGGTGGACCACCCGCTCAGCCTCAGCTATCAGGACCTCCTGGATATGCCGAAAAAGACATTCCAGGTCACTTTCGAGTGCTGCGGCAACAGCCCAGTGCCCGAATACTGGGGCAGGTCCACCCGCACGAGCTCCGTGATGGAACAGATCAAGGGTCACGGCATCATGGGAAACGCGGAATGGGCAGGCGTGTCCCTAGCGGACCTGCTGGCCCGGGCTGGCGTCAAAGACTCCGCAGTCGAAGTGATGTTCGAGGGCGCGGACCACGGTCCCGACGAGACCGTGGGAGACCCCCCGGAAGTCACTTACGAGCGGAGCCTGTCCGTGGCGAAGGCCACCCACCCCGATACCCTTCTAGCCTACGAGATGAACGGAGAGCAACTGCCCCCGCCTCACGGTTTCCCGGTCCGGCTGCTGGTGCCCGGCTGGTACGGCATGACCTCTATCAAATGGTTGGTCGGCATCCACGTGCTGGACCATGAATTCAAGGGCTTCTACATGACCGAGCGGTACATGACGGTGAACGGTCCCGAAGCCGACAACTACTATACCTACCTGACCAAGATGAAGGTCAAGTCGATCATCACCAACCCCCTCCCCGGAGAGGTGGTCTCCAGCAAGGGTCACCAGTTGGCCGGGGCCGCATGGTCCGGCGAGGACGAGGTCACCGGGGTCGAGATCAGCACCGATGGAGGCGCAACCTGGGCTCCTGTAGACGTGCTTCACCCCCGCAGCGGTTATTCCTGGTACCGGTGGGAGCACCATTGGAATCCCCCTGGGCCGGGCAACTACACCATCATGAGCCGGGCCACCAACGACAACGGCGAGACCCAGCCGATCGAATTCCCCAACCAATGGGACGGGCGCGGCTATGGCAACAACATGGTCTTTCCCTTCGAGGTGGATGTACAGTAGACCGAATCTACCGGTGCGCGCGGTGAAACATGCAACCAGAGCCGTTAAAACGAGTTCCCTTCCCGCTCTCCTTCTTGGTTGCGGTGGTGGCTGTGGTCGCGCTTCTGATCTTCTTCGGAGCGTGGGCCGTGTCGGTGGACGCGGAGTCGCGTGACCGGGCCATCGCCATAGCCCTTCCGGGCGGAGCCGTGAATTTCTCGGCCATCGCCGAGCAGAAGACCGAAGAAGCGCCATTCGATCCCAACGCATACTTCGGTGGCGGGGATCAGGCGGCATCTGATACATGGTGGGGTAACGCGCTCCTGAAGGCCTGCCCCCTGCATTAGCGCCTGCTGGCCCTGCCGCTTGAAGCCCGGAATCTAGAATTTGGGGCGGAACCCACCGCCCCTGGTTTGGAATGCCCGGCGTACGGCATCCGCCGTGACCGCCGGGCTTGAATTTGCGTTAAGGAGTCCCATAAGAGCAACTCTTGGCTGATTTAAACGAGACACGGTCCGGTATCATCCCCACACGGCTTCCCAGGGGCATCCACTACGCCTGGCTTATCGTCGCAGTGTTGGCGGCGGTCCAGATCATCGGCAGTTCCATCGGCATGGCCGCCGGGATCATGATTCCTCCTCTCACCGACTCCGGTGGCAAGTTTGGCTGGAGCATAGGCGTCATCGGTATTGCCATGTCCACCTACTACCTGGTGGGGGCCGTTTGCGCGCCTATTAGCGGCTGGCTGGGAGACCGGTTCGGCGCTCAGAAAATGATGGCCTTGGGTGGCGTCCTCTACCTGGTCAGCATGGTGCTGCTTGGATCGGTGACCGAGCTCTGGCAGTTCTTCATCGTCTTCGGAGTCCTGCTGGCTTCAACCCAGTCAATTTCAATGGTCCCGCTTATGGCGTCGGTCAGCGGGTGGTTTCGGCGGCGGCTGGGCCTGGGCACTGGAATCCTTTGGGCCGCCGGAGGAATAGGGACGGCAATCCTCGCCCCGCTGCTTGGTTACCTCTTGGAGAACGTCGGATGGAATATGACCTTCCAAGCGGTGGGGGTCGTTGGCGGTGGCATCATACTCGTGCTCACGCCCTTCCTGCGTAACCGTCCAGCGGATATCGGCCTCAGGCCATACGGCTCGTCCCCGCAGGACCCGCCTCCTGTGGAACGCAGCAGCGCAATGGAAATGCTGCGGGTGAAGGCGTTCAACCAGCATATGCGCCACACCAAGGCTTTTTGGAACCTGCCGGTGGTCCACGCGTTGGGATGCGCGGGTCACGGCGTCATCCTTCTGTTCTCCATCCCGATCGCCGTGGAGCAAGGGTTAACCTTGACCGCCGCCGCGGTCATCCTCACTTTGATCTCGCTTGTAAGCATCCTGAGCCGGTTCTGGACACCGGTACTGGCCGAGAACTACGGTCCCAGGAAGGTGATGGCAAGCTGCCTGTTCATACAGGGGGTGACGGTCTTCATCCTGTTCTGGGCCCAGGACCTTTGGGCCTTCTACCTGTTCGCTTCCTTGTTCGGACTTGGGTTTGGCGGTGAGTGGACCGGCTATCTGGTCATCAACCGGCAGTATTTCGGCAATGGGCCTATGGGCACCTGCTACGGCTGGCAGATGACCGGGGCGCTGATGGGCCACGCCATCACGACCGCCCTGGCCGGGGTTGTGATTCTGGTTACCGGCTCCTACGACGCCATCCTCGCTCTGTCCATCTTCTTCAGCCTCGGAGGAGTAGTGGTGATCATGACCTTGGAGCCCACAGACCGGATACTCATACCAGACTGGGAGCAATCGCTCCCACCCGAGGCCAGGACCACACCGCCGGCAGGCAGGCAACTCTCCGGCGACGCGGCCCCCGCAGCCGCAGCCGGGGACAGCTAGACACGGCTAATCGACCTGACCCTAACTCTGGGTAGCGACCGCGTTAGCGCGGTCCCGGGTCTCATCGGCGTTTGCATGTCACCCCTTCAGACCCACGAAAGCCACGCCCGGTCCAATACCAAGCTGACCCTGGCAACCCATATAGGCACCCACGTGGACGCGCCGTACCACTTTCACCCGGACGGGACGACGGTTGAGGACATGTCCTTGGACCGGTACATGGGGCCTGCCACGCTGTTGGACCTGCGCCAACTTGCAAAGAGCCAGACGCCGATCTCAATCGAGGACCTGCACCAGGCGGGCGGCGGTGCCGCCGATGTAGAAGGCAAGATCACCGTATTGTTCACCGGCTGGGCGCATTCCGAGTCCGGCGCTCCCCGATTCTACTCAGATGGTCCCTATCTAAGCACAGAGGGCGCGGCATACCTGGCCGACAACGGCGTCAATGCGGTGGCGGTGGACTTCCCCATAGACAAGCACCCGCCAACGCCCCAGTCCACCATCAACGACTTCCCGGTGCACCGTCTATTGCTGGGACAGGGGATCCCACTTATTGAAAACCTGATCAACCTGGACCAGTTGGTTGGGCTCAGTTTCGAACTCTGGGCCCTGCCGCTCAAGCTGTTGGGCGGTGACGGAGCAGCCACTCGCGCCGTCGCCCGAATCCTCTGAAGTAGCACCGTCCCCGATGGCACAGGACCACCCCGGACACACCCAGATCCTCCTGGCGACGGGAAATCCGGCCAAGCAGGAAACCTTGCGTTGGCTGCTGGAAGGTCTACCGTTGATTCCGATTTCTCCCGATGAAGCGGGAGTGTGGGCTGACCCGGAAGAGAGCCAGGACACCCACGAGGCGATCGCCCGGTCCAAGGCAACCGAATGGTCGAAGTCTGGGTCCATGTTGGCTATCGCATCGGATGGAGGTCTGGCGGTGCCTTCTCTGGGTTTCGGCTGGGAGAGCCGGTACACCCACAGGTTCGCCGGCCCGGCAGCCGACGACAACGAACGTGTCCGCCGCCTGCTGGAGTTGATGCAACCGCATCGGGGAGCGCAGCGGGAAGCGTCCTGGATGGAGTCCCTGGCCATAGCGCACAAGGGGAGACCGCTGGTGTCCTGGGAACTGCGGGGCGCAACCGGCAGGGTCGCGGAGAGTCCCGGCCCGGAGTCTGCTATTCCAGGATTCTGGGTTTTTACACTCTGGCATTTCCCCCAGTTTGGAAAGTACTACAACGAGTTAACTCCCTCTGAGAGGGACGAGATGGACGACCACTGGACCCGGCTCCGCCGACTTGTTCAGCGTTACTTCCGCTCCCACTTCGTTAACCCTGACCCCTGACAACAACCTCTCCCTTTCGCAAATTCGGGGTTATCCGGGTTTTATCCCTGTCCCCGGTTTGAACACGCTCCGCTGATCCTTAGCGGGGTCAATGGCCTTATAGCCCTTTTACTTTGAAGACCGCAGCGCATGGGCGGGCGCGTAACAGTTCAGACTTGATGTGTCCTTCCGACTCCAAGCTCGTCATTCCGGGCTTGACCCGGAATCTAGAGTCCGCCCAGATACGGAGGACGCCCTAACCCTCTCCCTCCGGGAGAGGGGATTATTCAAAGGTCTCCCTGCGCGGGAATGACGGATTGCGCGGGAATGACGGATTGCAGGGGCGGGACATGATAAGAGGAATATCACAGAGATGACCGATGTGAGATTCAGCCAATCCGCCTCATCGAGTCTGAACAGTTAGGCGTGCGCGCTTCTTGTGGTGGGCCACGGAGCAGTACTGTACAATGGTTTTCACCCGAACCTGAGATGTTCAGGGCCGTCCCTCGACCGGGAGCCCTGCCGATTGGAGACCCGGTGACTACCACAAACATTGCCCCAGCCTCCATTGATGAGGTCCAACAACTCCTGCGTGACCAGCTCTATATCAGCGACCGCAGCCTGGCCGTGCCCATATTCTTGGCTCTAAAGTTGCAACGCCCCTTGCTGCTGGAAGGGGAAGCAGGTGTGGGAAAGACTGAGATCGCCCGCGCCCTAGCCTCCGCCCTGGATACCGAGCTGATCCGTCTCCAGTGTTACGAGGGGTTGGACATCAACCATGCCGTATACGAGTGGAACCACAGCAGGCAAATCCTGGAAATCCGGCTCATGGAGGCCGGTGGGGGCGTAGACCGCCAGGAAGCCACCGACGACCTGTTCAGCGAAAGGTTTCTAATCAAACGTCCGCTGCTGCAGGCCATCGACGAGAGCCGGGAGAAGTCCCCGGTGTTGCTAATCGACGAATTGGACCGTGCCGACGAGGAGTTCGAGGGGTTCTTGCTGGAGCTATTGGGGGACTACCAGATCACCATCCCAGAACTGGGCGCATACAAGGCGGCTCATCCCCCGATTGTCATCATTACGTCCAACCGGACCCGCGAGATTCACGACGCTCTCAAGCGGCGTTGCCTCTACTACTGGATAGACTACCCCGACTTCCAAAAAGAGATGCAGATTATCTCCAACAGGGTACCGGACGCCCCCCGCCGGCTGGCGGAGCAGGTGACCGGGTTCGTGCAGGAGCTGCGGGAAACGGAACTTTATAAGATCCCCGGGGTTTCCGAAACCCTGGACTGGACCGCCGCGCTCGTAGCCCTGAACCAGACGGAGCTTGATCCACAGGTCATCGACGACACCATGGGCATCATGCTCAAGTACCAGGACGACATCGAGATGGTTCGGGGCGAGCCGGTCCGCACCATGTTGGAACGTTCCAGGAACCGGGGGCCCAGGCGGGGCAGACGCGGTGGCGGCGGTGGTTAGCAACCAGAACGTGCACGGCCACATCCTCCGAAGCCTGCTGCTTTTCGGGGAAGTGCTGCGCAAGATGGGGCTGGACGTGGGTTCGGGCAACATGCTCGACATGGTGCGGGCCATCGAGTACGCGCCCTTTGGCCGCAAGCAGGACTTTAGACAGGCTGCCCGCTGCATCCTGGTGCACCGGAAACAGGACCTCCCCCTGTTCGATGAGGCGTTCGAAGTCTTCTGGAGGAGGCCCGCGACACGTCAAATAAACCGCGACATCAAGTCGTTGGGCGAGGAGCGGCGTTACCGCAGGCCGGAGGTCGGGCCGCCGCCGGCTGGCTCCGAGCTGGGCTCCACTGATACAGGTGAAGGCGGCGCGCCTGGGGACAGCATTGACCTATCCCGGACCTATAGCGCACGCGAAGTCCTGCGGGCCAAGGACTTCGCGGACTTTACATCCTCTGAGATTTCTGACGCCCGCCGGATGATGTCCGAGCTTTACTGGGACTTGGGGAAACGCCGGACCCGAAGGCTTCGCCGCGGCGCCGGCGCATCCATCGACCTGCGCCGTACCCTTCGCAGGAACATTCAGTACGGCGGCGAGTTCTTGGAATTGGCCACCCAGGAACGTAAAGACCGGGTCAGGCCCCTGGTGCTCATCTGCGACGTTAGCGGCTCCATGGAGCGTTACACGCGGATGCTTATACACTTCATCCACAGCGTGGCTCGTGGGCCCCAGCAAATCGAAGCGTTCCTGTTTGCCACCAGGCTTACCAGGATCACACGGTTCCTGAACCATAGAAGCATTGACCAGGCGGTTAACGAGGTCTCAAGGGCGGTGCCCGACTGGGCAGGCGGGACGCGGATCGGCCAGGCCATCAAAACGTTTAACTTCCAGTGGCTGCGCCGGGTCGGGACTGGTGGACCGGTGGTGCTGGTGATTTCCGACGGCTGGGACCGGGGTGACCCAGAGTTGCTGGGCCGGGAAATGTCCCGGCTTCAACGTAGCTGCCACCGTCTCATCTGGTTGAACCCGCTTCTGGGTTCGCCGGTTTACGAACCATTGACCCGGGGCATTCGAGCGGCGCTGCCATACGTGGACGATTTCCTTCCCGTCCATAATCTGAACAGCCTGGAATCACTGGCCGACCACCTGAACAGCCTCGGCGAGCAGCGGACGTTGGGCAAGCCCTACCGTGCCCCAGAACCCGCACAGCCGGAGCCCGAACCCCCTCAACCGAACCGCCAGGAGATTCCCCCGGCCCTCGCGCCGACTTTCCGTCACCCCGCTTGGGGAAGGCGCCGTTAACCCGGAGGCGTCCTAATGCTGGCGTTGGAAGGCATCAGAGTGGTTGAGGTCGCCCAAGTTTGGGCAGCTCCAGGTACCGGGATGTACCTGGCGGACCAGGGCGCGGACGTGATTAAGATCGAGCCGGTGTGGGGCGATGACGCGCGCAGGGTGTTCACTCAACCGCCGCTTCCCAACGGTGAGAGCCGGTCCTTCCTGCCCCTCAACCGCAACAAGCGCGGGATGGCGGTGGACATTTCCAGGTCACAGGGCCAGAAGATAGTTTATGGGCTGACGGACCTGGCCGATGTCTTCATCCACAACTTCCGGCCCGGCGTGGAAGACCGGCTCGGCTATGACTACGAATCGCTAAGCCGGCGCAATTCTGGGATCGTCTACGCCGCAGTCTCCGCGTTCGGCAAGGAAGGACCCTATGCCAACCGGCGCGGTTACGACCTGCTATTCCAATCACTGTCAGGTATCCTTAGCAAGAGGCGGGACGAGGAAGGGATACCCATCTCAAGCGGGGTATGGGTCGCCGACTCATCCGCTCCCATCGCTCTGGCTTATGGGATAGCCCTCGCCCTGCTGGTGCGCCACAAGACGGGACGCGGCCAGAAGGTTGAGACCTCGCTGCTGCACATGGCCCTCGCCATGCAGACGGTGGACCTGGTCAGGACCGAGGCCGAAGCGGCGCGGCAGGAAGAAGAGCCCGACTTTTCCAGGCAGGCCCTTTACTCCCCTTACCGATGCCAGGACGGCGGCTTCGTCATCATGGTGGTCCTCAGCGACCAGCAGTTCGCCGGGTTATGCCGGGCCTTGGACGTGGAGCACCTATTAAATGACCCGGACTACGCCGACAACCTGAAGCGGGCCCAGCGGAGCGCCGAGTTGCACGAGCTGATCTCCGGTATCCTCTCCACCAAACCTCGCGACCACTGGTTGCAAGTATTGGAAGAAGCCGACGTTCCGGCTGCGCCCGTTCTGGAGCGGGACGAACTGTTCACCGACCCTCAGATCCAGGCCAACGACATGCTTGCCGTGCAGAGCCATTCCCAGGCCGGCACGGTGGACATGGTCAATATTCCGGTACGCCTGTCGGACACACCCGGCAGCATCCGGTCTCCAGCGCCAGAAGTGGGGCAGCACACCGAGGAAGTGCTCCGTGAGTTAGGCTACGACGACGGAGAAATCGCCCGGCTCAGGGCCGAAAGAACAATAGGTTAGCCGGGAACCGAGAGTTAGTGGAAACTCGCCCCAATAGCGACACCTTAACCTGCGGCAGTTGCGGCAAGGACGTCGAAGTTTCCGCCCGCTTCTGCGGATTCTGCGGCCAAGAAATCGCGGCGCCGTCCAGAGCGACCCCTCCCACATCGAGTCCATATTCGGAGTTAAGCGTTCCGGCCACCTCATACCTGCTCCCGGTCCAACGGGTACTTCTCTTGACCCTGGTCTCCCTAGGTCTCTACCTCTTCTATTGGTTTTACCTGACGTGGAAGCAATATCAAGAACATACCGGCGAAGAAGCATACCCGGTCTGGCATGCCCTTTGCATGTTGGTCCCCATTTACCGGTTATTCGTGGTCCATAGACACATGCGGTCCTTTAAGAAACTGATGGCAGACGCGGGGGTTCCCTCGTCCATTAGCGTCTCCGGAACTGTTTTAATGGTCTTTGCCGCCACTCTATTGAATCTGGTAGGACCGATTCTAAGCGGCGCGTTTACTGATGGGGTACCGGTCGCTGGCTGGCCGCCTGCCGGCACGCTTCTATTGAGTTTGGTCTCATTCCTGATTACGGTTGCCATACCTGTTCACGTCCAGGGAAATCTCAACCACTATTGGGAGAGCCTAAACGGCGGGCCATTGCCCCCGGCTAAGATGGGTTCCGGCGAGGTATTCTTCGCTGTATTGGGAGCACTCCTCTGGTTGCTTATTGCGGGCATGTTAACGGGCATCATCAGTCCGGCCCCACCTCCAACGATTCAATAACACGGACGCCGGACAATTCCACGGAAGAAAGTGCGTTTCCCCCCTTCGCCAACGCGCCCTTTGTCGTTGACTCCTTTCTACAAGCGAGGGTATCCTACAGGCCGCTTTGGCGTCCCGACCCTATTCAGCCGATGCCGTTGTACCGGTCCCCGTTCACGGTGTCAGGGGAGGTCCTCTTGGCGTCTCATCATACAAACCCTAATGTAGTCCGCGAACGCAACGTCATGGTCCCCATGCGAGACGGGGTGCGCCTGGCGGCCGACATAGTCCGTCCCGAAGCTCCGGGACGGTATCCGGTGCTGGTAACCCGGGGACCCTACGGGAAAGACGGATACGTCGATAACCGGGACCATTCCATGTGGTTCTTTTCGCAACGTGGTTATGTCGTGGTAAGCCAGGACTGCCGCGCCCGATTCGAATCGGAAGGCGAAGGGTACAATCCACTGTTCCAGGAAGTGCGGGACGGCTACGACACGGTAGAATGGGCGGCCCGTCAGCCCTGGTCCAACGGCAGGGTCGGCACCACCGGCCAGTCCTACCTGGGCGCAACCCAGTACACCTTGGCCACCAACAACCCGCTACCGCCCCACCTGCAGGCCATGGCCCCGGTATCGGCTTCTTCGGACTTCCACCAGAGCTGGGTCTATCACACTGGCGGCGCGATGGAATGGGGTTGGATGGTCCCCTATGCCATACACAAGGGTCTCAACACTCTATCCCGGCTTGGCCGGAACGACCTGCTGGAAAAGATGGAGGAGTACCTCCTCCCGGCGGAGAATTTCGCCCGACCGTTGACCGACGAATGGTTCCGCCACCTTCCCTTAAAAGACTGGGCGGGCTTGTTGAAGGAGACCGCACCGTACTTCGAAGAGTATCTGAACAACGAAAAAGACGGTCCCTACTGGTGGCAACTCAACCTCAATCACCATTTGAGCGGCATCACGGTCCCAATGTTCCACGTCAGCTCATGGTATGACATCTTCCTGGAGGGCGCCCTCAATGCCTACAGCGGCATACGGGACAAGGCAAGCAACCAACTAGCCCGGGACAACCAGAAGCTATTGGTTGGACCCTGGGCCCACATCCGCCCTTACACGGGGCCCACGTCTAGGGACACCGGCGACATCGACTTCGGCGAAGACGCCCGGATCGAGCTGCACGAGTACTTGCTCCGTTGGTTCGATTATTGGCTCAAGGACCGCCAGACCGGCATCATGGACGACCCACCGGTCTACTTGTTCGTAATGGGCGAGAATAGGTGGCGCTACGAAAACGAGTGGCCGTTGGCCCGCACTCACTATACGCGGTACTATTTGCATTCAGACGGCCCCGCCAACACCAGGCACGGTGGGGGTACCCTTTCAACCGTCCCGCAGGGGGAAGAACCGCCGGACTCCTTCATCTATGACCCCCACGAACCGGTACCGACCCGCCGGGGAAACACGCTGATCATCCCTCACGGAGTAGCGGACCAAGGGGAGGTCGAAGACCGCCAGGACGTCCTGGTCTATACTTCGGACCCGATGGAACGGGACATGGAGATCACCGGACCGATCAGCGTCCGGCTATTTGCGGCCTCCAGCGCGGTCGACACAGATTTCACCGCGAAGCTGGTGGACGTGAGGCCCGACGGCTATGCGCAAAACCTCCAAGACGGTATCGTCCGCGCCAGGTACCGGACATCGGCGGCCGAATCGACGCAAATAACCCCCGGCCAAGTGTACGAATACACCATCGACCTGTGGGCCACCAGCCACGTGGTGCGCGCCGGCCACTGTATTCGAGTGGATATCTCAAGCAGCAACTTCCCACGATTCGACCGCAACCCAAACACGGGCGCGCCCATCGGTGAGGACTCGAGACTGGAATCCGCCCGGCAAGAGGTCCACCACTCCGGGGCGCATCCCTCACACATCATCCTGCCTATCATTCCCAGGTAATTCGGTCTCCGTTTGAATCCCACACAAACCTGGGCCCGTAGTCCTAATCGCAAAATGGCATTAGCCACACACCGGAGGAATCAACCGAAATGCCCACCATCGACCGGGTCCTCACGGACCAGCAATTGGCCCTGTTAACCGCCGTCGTAGACCGGATCATTCCACCCGAAGGGGAGCTGCCCGGCGCGGCCGAAATGGGACTGCCAGGGTTTATCGAGGGAGTTCTGGTAGCCCAGATGCCTATCAGGCGTCAGTTCATCGAAGGGCTGGTCCAGATCGGAATCGCGGCTTCGGCCAAGGGACAGGGAGATTTCGAAGGGTTATCGGGCGAGGACCAAGACTCCGCGCTACGGGAAGTGGAGGCCGCCAATTCCGCGTTCTTCGATGAACTGGTGCGCCAGACCTACAACGGGTACTACACAAACAGGGAAGTTTTCCAGAAGCTGGGCATTCCCGAGGCGTCGGCTCCCGACTCCGGGAGGCAGCCTGATTTGTTGGATGTGACCCTTCTGGAAAGGCAGCGGCAACGGGCGCCCTTCTGGAGGCAGATTTAACCCGGTGCGATAGTCTCCGGAGTCAGCCGGCCAAAAAGCAAGCATGGGACCCAACAACGATGAATCCGCTGCTAGTCCGACCTGCTGGCGGCTGGCAAGATCGCGGAGTGAAGGGCTTGAGCCTTCTAACGGCCACCGCCTTTCTCGGCGACCGTCCCCTTCCCCGCACCTGACCCAAGCTCCCACCCCCAGGCAAAAGCCAAGTCTAGACGCTCAACGCCAGTTGCAACTGACGCTTTGGTTGCTGCATTTTCTTGGTGGGTTCCATGCTGGGCAGTCTCCATCTCCTCCGCGCATCATCCACCAACTTCAACACCTCGGACGTGTAATCCCGGGGCGCATAGGTCTTACGGTACAACTTGGCGTAGGATGGCGTCAGGTGAGGATAAGCCTCACGCAGCATGGGCATAAACCATTCCTTGGAGCCGGGTTTCAGAAACAAGACGTTGGCGCCGATGAATTGGGCGTTGTGTTCAGCCGCCGCCGCGGCGACGGCATGAATGCTCTCGGCGCTGTCGGAGATCCCCGGAATCAGCGGGGCCATCATTACACCGGCAGGGATTCCATTCTCCACCAAGTGCTGCATCGCCTCCATACGGGCCATCGGGCTGGGAGTACCAGGCTCGGTGAGCTTCCAGACCTCCGGGTCCATACTGCCTATGCTGAAGTTGACCCGAACGTCGGCGACTTGCCGGAGTTCGCGGAGCACGTCCGCATCTCTCCTGACCAACACACCCTTGGTGGTGATTGACGCCGGGTTCTCAAAGTCGCACAGGACCTCGATGATGCGTCTTGTCAATTCGTACTCGGCCTCGGCTGGCTCATAAGGGTCCGAAGCCGTGCCGATTGCGATGCCTTCACCGCGCCAACTGGGCTTCTTTAGCTCCTTCCGCAACACTTCCGGGCTATTGACCTTGGCAAATACCCTTTGCTCGAACTCCCTGCCCGCGTCCAACCCCCAGAATTCGTGAGTTGGCCTGGCATAGCAGTACCGGCATGCATGGCGGCACCCACGATAGGGGTTCAGTGTCCAGCGGAACGGGAAATTCGGGATATCCAGCTTATTGAGCAAAGACTTGCATTGGATTTCCTGTACCTCTGCCCCTGCCATCTTCAGACTCCTTGACTTCACTTAATTGGACCGTATGTTCTAATAGTAGTGGCGTGCATACGGGACATCAAGGCCCAAGTGTCAGTAAAAGTCATCATGGCGAAGAAGAGAGCCAGGCCAATTGGTGGGGGGCTAGGGGAAGGAGAGCTACCGATAAAGGGGCTTGAAGAAACTGTGGAGGTAGTTCCGCTGGTGGGCCCAGGAGTGCGCGCGCTTTACCACTACATCTGGGATCTGCTCTGCCCGCCTATGGGTGATGCGCATGGTTTCGTAACGGCTGAGTTCAGGCGGGGCGTCGGCTGTGAAAATGACCTCACACTCCTGCGCCTCTAGGAAGGTCTTTAGCCCAGTGTAGCCTTTGGGCCGGGTATTGGGGGTCTGGTAGATGTAAAGCTCTGTACAACCCATCAGTTCTTCGACGTGGTCCGTACCGCTCCCACGCCCTCCACCCTGACGGCGTTGCCTTCGATTTACTCCGAAATTTCCCAGGCTCATACCATTCGACCTATCTGGTCCACCCGGCTGTGGGCGTCCCGGTGGCGCGATTCTTGCTAAGGATAGATCGCCCAACCTACCCGGTTGGTCTCGGCTTTGAAAAAATGGCCGTCCGTGCTGGTAACGTACAGAGTAGAGCGGTCCGGTCCGCCGAAACAGCAGTTGGTGGGCCTGGTGGCCTGGACACGGTGAGTTTCCAGGACGCGGCCGTAGGGAGAGAACACGTATATCATTGGCCCTGGACCGGCCGAGGGCCACCCCGCCGTGGCGACGATATTGCCGTCGATGTCCAGGCACATCCCGTCGATGCCGCGGTGGACACCGTCCTGGTCTCTACCAAAGGTGTGCAGCACGGTATAGGCGCCCAGGCTTCCGTCATTCCTTATGGGATACGCTCTTAGCTCGCGGTCCAAGGTGATGTCGTCGCTGTTGCTCTCAGCCACGTACAGCGTGGAGTCGTCGGGAGAGACCAGAATCCCGTTGGGCATGGTGGTGTCGAAGGTTGCGCGGGTTACGCTATAGGTCCCGTCTGTCTGGGGATCGGCGCGGAGTACCGAACGGTTGTCCAACTCCTCGATCTCCGAAGCGTCGACGTTTGGCGTATTCCATGGGTTAGTGAACCAGATGCGTCCCCGCCGGTCCACAGCCAGGTCGTTGGGGGTGTTGAGTTTCTGTCCATCCACCCGGTCGGCGATGGTCGTGGTCGTCCCGTCAGGACCGAAACGCACGATGGAACGCCCGCCGGAACAGCACCCATATAGCCGTCCTTCAGCGTCGTGGGCCAGTCCATTGGTGTGGTTCGTGCCGCCGCGAACTTCAGAGAACTCCCCGGATTTGGGGTCGAAGCGCATGATGCGGCTCGCCGGAATGTGGGTGAACAGGACGGCTTCGCCGTCCCAGACTGGACCTTCGGTTATTCCGCCGAAGGGTGTCGCCAGAAGCTGGAATCGCCATTCCATCCGTGCGGTCCCCCAAGATCAAACTCTATTGGCCGATGCAATCCAGACTAGTTGACGCCGATTGTAGCAGAGGGGGGGTAACTGAACAATTGGCGCTGACAGAACACGATAATTTTCCGGCCTTGCGGATGATATAATTTTTCGGCTGCGTGTCTGGGCGCGTAGACTCGAATGGAGCGCCACTAAAACTCCAAGCTCCTTGAGCCGATTTTGGTCTCGGGCGCGGAGTCCTCGTCAGGTAGATATGGACCGGGTATTCAGAGAGCTCCTGGAAGCGGTTATCCTGGCCATAATCGTCTTCCTATTGATCCATACCAGCATCCGGAACTTCAAGGTCGAAGGCTCCAGCATGAACCCCACACTGGAGTCGGGCCAGCATCTTATCGTCAATAAGCTGGTCTATTCTCAGCTGGATATGGACCGGCTATCCCGGATCATCCCATTTTGGCAGGCGGAAACCCCTGATACGCGGTACGCCATCCATCCCCCCAAGCGGGGAGAAGTCATCGTTTTTCACTTCCCTAGAGACCTGAGCAAGGACTTCGTCAAACGAGTGATCGGACTACCCGGCGAAGAGGTGGAGATTCAACAGGGCAAGGTGTATATCAATGGGCAGGCGCTCACCGAGCCCTACCTTGACCGCCTAGACACTTCCCGTGTGGGACCCATGCGCCTCAGGGAGAAGGAATACTTCGTCTTGGGGGATAACCGGCGCAGCAGCAACGACTCGCGGATCTGGGGACCCGTGTCGGAGACCTACGTAGTGGGGAAGGTATGGTTCGTCTATTGGCCCTTTTCCAAGGTGCGGCTACTCGACAGCATCACACAATACGCTCCCCTGATGATCCGTTAGGCGCCGTATCCCGGTTTTGACCGCCCCGCGCGCAATTAGGGCGACGGCAGGCTACTCTTTGGCCGGACCCACCATCACGTCGCCGCCGTCTATCCTGACCTCATAGGTCTTCAGTTTGTCTTCGGCAGGAGGTGTCAACACCTCTCCGGTTGTCACATTGAACGCGGCCCCATGTAGGGGACATTCGATCTCTTCTCCGCTCAAGTCGCCTTCTGAGAGACTGGCCAGGGCATGGGTGCAGGTATCGTCGCAGGCGACGATGTTCCCATCGACATTTGCGACCAGCACCGGTTCCGAGCCGACCTCGACTACTTTCATGTCGCCGGGCGACAGTTCTCCCACGTCAGCAACCTTGACAAAGCCCTCTTCGGCCATGTTCTCCTCCTCGTGTATCCAGCGTTGAAGCTCGAAGCAGGCCCAGCCAGACTCCGGCCTCAATTCAAACGCAGTCCATTATATGGCACCTCTCCCGGCCATGAAAAGCTGCGCGGGCCGGTACCCAGAGTATTTCGGCTGTCTGAACAGTGGCATACCAGGAGAAATTGCCCGCCCACCTTGACCGGATATTCGCGGCGGAGTCGATTATCGAAAGACCCTGGGATAGGGCGCGACCGAGTGGACACTAGAAAAGACGAGAACCTATAATGGTTGTTGGCAGAGGAGAGGTGCCAGAGTGGACGAATGGGCGCGACTGGAAATCGCGTAGGGGCCTTGCTTCTCGCGGGTTCGAATCCCGCCCTCTCCGCCAGTTACCCCTCCAAGAATGTCCTGTAATGTCTCATTCGCCCCCGATTTGTATCTGTTAATGGTCTCACCTTGGCTTGTAAGTTCCCATAACGTCCGGTATAGTCCGATTCATCGTGTGGGAAAATATGTGGGAATGACGAGGGAAAGACATGCCTCAACTCACCGCAGCCAAGGTGAAGTCCGTCACCAAACCGGGGAGGTACGGCGACGGGGTCGGCCTCTACCTGAACGTCGCCGCCGCTGGGTCGAAGTCCTGGGTACAACGCATCGTCATTGACGGCCGCCGCCGGGACATCGGGCTGGGCGGCTACCCGGCGGTAGGCTTGGCCGAGGCCCGGGGTCTGGCCGCTGCCAACCGCACTGTAGTAGCCGAGGGACGGGACCCGGTGGCCGAGCAACGGAGACCCGCAACTCCCACCTTCCGGGAAGCGGCCCGCCAGGTCCACGAGGCCAACCTTCCCCGTTGGCGCAACCGGAAGCATGCTGCCGCCTGGCTCCGGACCCTGGAGCGATACTCCTTTCCCAACATGGGGAATATGCCGGTTGACCGGGTCGTCCGAGCGGATGTACTGGCGGTCCTCACCCCCATATGGGGCAGCCGACCGGAGACCGCCAGGCGGGTCCGGCAGCGAATCCGCACCGTGATGCGCTGGGCCATGGCCCATGGTTTCATCGAGAACAATCCCGCCGGGGAGGCCATCGACGGAGCGTTGCCACCGATGCCGAAGCTGAAAGCGCACTTGCGGGCACTGCCTTACGGGGAAGTCGGCGCAGCCCTTAAGATAGTCGATGCCTCACAGGCATCGTTGGCGGCGAAGCTGTGCCTGAGGTTCACAATATTGACGGCGGCGCGCAGCGGGGAGACGAGGGGCGCCTGCTGGGATGAGATTGACGTTGCCAAGGCATTGTGGACCGTGCCCGAGGAGCGGATGAAGGGGGGCACGGAACACCGTGTCCCGCTCTCCGATGCGGCGCTGGCCGTGCTTTCGGAAGCTCGCAAAATCCACGACGGGTCGGACCTGGTTTTCCCATCACCGATGCGGCACGGAAGAACTCTGTCCGACATGACGTTGACCAAGATCCTGAGGACCACGGGCCTGGCCGAACGGGCGACGGTTCACGGCTTCCGGAGCGCGTTCCGAGACTGGGCCTCCGAGAACACATCGGCAGCCGAGGCGGCCATGGAGTTGTCGCTGGCCCACCGGGGCGGTTCTTCCGTGCAGAAAGCCTATGCCCGTAGTGATCTTCTCGACCAGCGGCGACCATTAATGGAGGCGTGGGCCGAGTTTGTCACCGGCGGTTCAGCGGGTGGTGAGTCAGACCCAATTTAGGCGAACGCCTCTCATCACGGCATTACAGGGCAGACCTGAGGCCGAGTCTGAGGACTCTTTCATAAGACAAAGTGTGGTTTCCCTGAAAGTAGGAAGGGTGTTCAACCAAGGAGAGGCGCCAGGCATCAACGAAGGGAGCTGCGGGACGTCATTGGCGGCTCCCTGCCCCGCGTAACGTGGGTCACGTGATAAACGGTTCCTATGCCTATGCTCGACCCCTGCTTCGAGTCCACCACGGTGGGCCGGACTTGACAGTAGGCAGTACCATATTTGAGATGTGGATGAGACTCTAATGCCTATCACTCCTGCTTCGCAATCGCAGAGTTCGGCTACAATGCCGGGACGCTGCGTAGTTGTCGAGGATGCTAATGACCGAACCGTTGGACCGATTTCGCCGCGACTCCACCCTGTTCCAGTTCACCACCAAGCAGTTACGGAGGTTCCGCTCTCTTGTAGATGACGCCATTCAGGGCTTATCTGGTTCTTGCGGCGCACAGTTGTAGGGCATCAGGCCCCCGGCCGTTTCTGATGATCATGCGGGCATGGCTGACGCGAGTTCGATATGACTGTTCGGTATAGTTCCGTTGCTCTTTCAGCAATGCGGCAATCTCCTGGTTGGTCAACGACTCATCGGCAATTTGGTCATAGAAGGTCTCAAATACTTCCATGCCAACGGATCGGAGGGTTCGTATCAACTGGTGGTCGTCCATGGTCATTCCTGCATTGTCGTGTTCTTTTAGGCGCCCGAATTACCAAACCGCTTACCGACAACTGCTCGCTTCCCCTCAAGTCTGAACTTTACCGAGACTCCTGTTCAACGGCAACGGTTAAAGCGACCGTAAATAGCCGAACAAGGCTTTGGCATGGCTGCACCGCTCTTCCACTTTGCTGGCATCCACCCGCCCCAGAATCTCAAAGGACACTGTGCCTTTGGCATACTGCCGGCCACAGCCCGAGCTGGCGTCCTTCAACGACGACTCCAGCCTATTTTGGGGAATTAGCTCCGGGTCGCTTTGCCCCGGCAACCGGTTCTCGTTGAACCCCCGGCCAAAATATTCGCGCAGCGCGTCCCAGTCCGCCATCAGCCACGCCTCCATGGCTTGTACCATCAGATAAGCCTGGTTATAGTCGGCCCCGGCCGGCGGACGCCAGCCGTCGCTGTGTTTCAGATGCTCCAAAGCGGATTGGCCTTCCCTGACTGGGCCCTCGCTGTCCACCAGCAGGACGGGCAGTTCGTTATCTCCGGCCTCTCTAACCGCTACTGAGAAGCGTCGAAAAGCATTCGACCTATCTCCGCAACGCACCACTGTTGGCAGGCGGCCGGTGAGTCCCGCCGACGTGAAAAAGTCTCGCCAACCGATGCGAAAAATCTGGTACAACTTCGCGCTGTCTCCACCGCCTTCGATGTAGACGCTAACCCTTACCACCGATTCCCCCCAATTCCCCCCATGCTCCACACCTGACCCAGGCTATTGTCGTTCAGCCATACCTCCGCAACTCCTGGCGTTACTCGCTTGAACCAGGTCTGCCCTTCGTGCTTGCCGCAGGCCACCACGCTGGTCGGGTAGTCGGTCAGCGCGTCGACCAGCGTGTGGGAATGCGTGGTCACCACCAGCTGGGAGCGCTCCGACGCCTCAACCAGCAGTTTCGCCATCTCGAAAACGATGTCGGGATGCAGGCCCAACTCTGGCTCTTCAATGGCAATCAGCGGCGGTGGGTCGGGGTCAAGCAGCACCGTCAGCAAGCTCAGGTAGCGCAGCGTGCCGTCGGAAAGCCGCTCCGCCGGAATTTGCCGGCCGCCACTTTCCTCAATCATAACGGACACCTTGCCGTCAATGAACGGCGTGGTTATTCCTACAATTCCATCGTAGAGTCTGTTCAGGTATTTTCCCAAAGTAACCTGCCTATTGGACGAAAACCGCGAAATCACGCCGGGCAGGTTTCCAGCGGTTTCCGTAAGCCACTTATCATCTTCATAGGGCCAAGAAGCAATCGGATTGTAAAGGTCACGCTTGTATCTAACGCCGTTGTCTTGCCCCACGATGGATATTGAGCCCGAGTCTTCCGTATCACTCGGCCAAGACGGCTTTACTGGAGGTCCTTGCCCGTCGCGTATAGATGCCAGCGACCCGAATGCCCAATTGCTGTACAGGCGGATATTGCTATAGTAACCGTGCAGGATGGCTAGCTCGCTTTTGCCAGCCATTGGTATATATTCTTTAACATGCCCTCCGGTAGAGGGTAAGAGTTCCAGATGATACTCCCATTGCCGTTCCATTCCCGGCAGTTTCACATCGGCAACCACCCTCGCTTTAGCTGGAGCGTCGTCGCTCATGTGCGGGGGGCCATGCCATAGCAACTTTTCCCAATCTCTGCCGTCGAACAGCGCTCTGTCGCCTCCAGCTGCGGTTCGCAGCAGACCAAACACTTGTAGCAGGTTCGACTTGCCGGAGCCATTCGGCCCGATGAGCAGGTTCAACGGTTCCAGAGGCAGATCAATGCCGTCCGGCCCGAATGACAGAAGCCCTTGAACCCTCAATCGTTCAATCAGCATGATGACACCGTCCGTAACGCGTCCCGTCGTCTCAGAGTGCATCCGTATCCCATTCTACCAAAGACGTCGTTTCCCCAATCCAGTCTATACCCGGAAATCTCACGCCTCAACCGCCGCTGTCGCGCTCCCCGACTCCTGGAAGTCCCGCGTCAACTGGACCAGCAGGAAAAAGATGCTCTCCACCGCGTGTCCCGTGTCAAGTATTCTTGCCGATTCGGCGTCGATTAGTTTTGCCGGTCCGCTCGCAGGGGATCGAACCAGGGCATCAAGTAGGGGTGGTATCGCCGATAGCGTGGCTGGCCGACTGACCTCAAATGATTGCATCCAAGTCCACTGCCCACGAGTAGCGCAGTTTTCCGTTGCTATTGTGTCTTTCGAATGAGAATCACCTGGAATGGCGCGGTGGCCTTGCCGCCCTAGTCGATCATGTTGCGGAACTGGGGCCGGTCGGCGATGCGCCCGCTCTCGGCCTCGTCCACGTACTCGCGGGCCACGGTGTAGCCGTTGTTTTTAGCGTAGTCCCTGAGCACCCGTAGCTGGGCGGCGACGGAAAGGTCCACGTCCTGGCGGTCGCTGGAGACCCGGGCGTAGAGGGCCGCCGGGATGAGGGGTTGTACCTGATTCTTCGTGCTGTCCTCCTGTTCGATGTTCTGGATTCGATTGCTTCCTCACGGGCCGATTCCGAAAGGATTCGGCTGTCCTTCGACCAATTCGATGCGGTCCCCGTAGCGGCGAAAGTCAGCAGCCTACGCTCCCCGTGGGCCAGCATAGTGGCGACGATGTTGGTGTCGTGGATCTGCCGCCCACCCACCGCAACCTGGCGACACAGCGAAACCAGCCAGTCCGTCACCACGGGGCCGTCCTCCAACACCGCGAAGACGGCGACCAGACGCTCCACGTCATTGAGGGCATCCTCTCGCTCAAGGGCCACCGGCCAGGTCTGCGGACGGGTGACCACCGCCAGGTACTCCCGCAAGACCTGCCTGCTGATGCGAAGGGGTTCAGGCTCCTCAAAGGCACGTTCCAGGCTGGCCCTAGCGATGTCGTGGTCCGGGGCTTCCAGGATGCGGGCCTTTACCAGGACGTTGGTGTCCACAAACATAGCGGACTAGACTCTCTCCTCGTACATGTCCTCGCGCTGGAGATTGAGACCCTCCGGCCAGGCTCCGGCGGAGTGTACGGGCCACGCTTCGTCAAGGGTCGGCCTGCGGACGGTCCCGGCAGGTTTGCGCCGGAGCAGCAGCGTCTCGGCGTCCATATCCACCTCCGCTGTCTCCCATCCGGCTGCACTCCAGGCAAGGGCCTGGCTGTGGCCGTTGCCGCCGGTCTGGTTGGACCACCAGGGCCGGTGAAGGCGGGCAGAGACAGGCAACGGGAAGCCGATGACGGACTCGATCTCGCCGAAGCTGGTTCTCCACTCATCGGTGGTAAGACCGCACAGGTGGGTGTAAAGTCGCTGGTACTTGCCTCGGTTCGCCATCTCCCGGTACTTCCGCTCCCGGTCTATCGCCATACCGGTCCTCCGTGTCTGCGCCAAGCGTGAGGCAATCGTTCCTCGTTGCCATTATAGTAAGTTTCCACAGTGCAACTCCTTGGGTGCAACGGATAGTCCGGCCCACGACGGGGAACCACTGCCCCTGACCCTTCGGCCCAGAGGCGTCAACCCTACCGCGACGACCCACCTTCCACGCCTGTTGGAAGCGCCGGACACGAAAATGGACCAGTGCCTTTCCAGCCTTTAAGGTGCCAGGCAGGGCGCCCACCACCGGCGACCGTTACCTCTGCCGCTGCCAGAACCGCCACCAGGCACGTCGCTGTTCCTGCGACGGCGACGGGAATTTCCCTGCTTTCGCTTCTTCCAGCAACCGGTCATAGCGTTCCCGCTCCGCGTGTAGCTGCTCCTCCAGGCCGCGTATCCGCTCCTGGGCCACGGCCAGCGCGGAGTCAGGGGCCTCTGTCTCGCTTGGCGGGTCGTCAACCAGCATCACGTACACCCGGTGCCGCCGTCCGCACGGCTCCCGGTTTGTCTGAATCTCTCCACAGGCGATCCGCCGGTCCAGGGTGGACAGGGACACCGCCAGTTCCCGGCAGGCTTCCGCCTTGGTCAGCAGCCTCATGTTCATTCTCCTTGCTCTTCGCTCGATTCTCGCGGGCCGGTTTCACGTCATCATGGGTCAAACCTGACGCGGCATACACGTCATCTGCCTGATGGCGGCGACTCTTGGACCGGCGCCGGACGCCTTCGCCGACTTGCCGGGGCGCGGGTTCTGCAACAAAATGCACCCCTTTTCGTTTTTTGGGTCTGACAGGGTTAGTACCCTGGACATCACGTTTGGACATAGGCCCCCTACAGGAAGTCCTGGGAACGGGTTTTTGGACAATTGGCAATCCTGTCGAGGCAGTGCAAGGGCAGCCGGGTGTAGGGCTCCGGCGGCGGACGCCATACGTCACCCGACACGCCACGCTCCTCGAACAGTTCCAGGTCGGAGGTGAACAGGGGGACGCGGTGCGACCCGGCGGCGTTGACGAAGGCTTCCTAGGCCTCGGGGGTCTCGAACACGAACAGCACCAGGGGGAGCTGCCCACCGTGGTCACACTCCGGCCAACCGCTGTCGAAGTACCGCCGATAGTTTTCCAGGCGGGCGCGAACCCGCTTGGGGGTGATGGCGCGGCGCTCGAACTCCAGCAGGCAGTAGCGGTAGCCGTCGCGCAGGTCCAGGATGAAGGATGCGCCGGGGTGGACGACGTAGTTGGTTCCGTGGTAGTAGTGGCCGATGCTGGAGCGGGAGGTGGGCAGCAGATCCAGGACGCAGTAATCCTGGGAACGGGCAGCCTCGGCGGTGAGAGCGGCGGCGAAGCCGGTGAGGGCGTCATGGTGTTCCATCTGGGATGCGATGGCGAGGAAGGCGCTCCCGGCGTAGCGCCGGGCTTGTCCGTTGCGGGGTCTCCGTTGGCGGGGACTCCACCGGCCCAGGACCATCCTCACGGCGGCCCGGTCTCGGCGGGCCAGGTATTCCAGCCCGTCGTTGGTGAGGACGTGGCGCGGCCCATCGGTACGCACGAGGCCGGGTTGCTTCAGTGAGCTGATCACCTGGTTGGCGCGGCGGCGGGTGACGCCGCCTATCAGCCCCATGAGCTGCTCAGTGGTGCACAGGGGCCAGGCGGCCAGCAGGTCCAGGTCTTCTTTCTCGGCGCGGGTCAGCTGCACGGCGAGGGCCGATTTTAGATCCTGAGACGGGTTTGGCAGGGTGGCCCGCAGGTGGCTGGGGTACAGGGCGTCCGGGTCCGGTGTGGGCTTCTTGGGTGTATTGAAGCCGTACCTGCGGCGGTCCGCTTCCGAGCTTTCCACCAGCCGCTCCGTCCCGGCTGCGATGTCGTTCAGGGACGCATTGGGGGCGACCGTGACCGGCGGGTTCCCCCCCATCCCGTTGCCGCATTGCTCCCAGACCACGCCCCGATGGTCTCCGGCCAGCAGTTCCCCCTCGGTGGCTACGAAAGTTGTCTGGTGCTCGGTCGGGCTGCCCAGGGTCCGGACGGCCCGCCGGATGGCTTGGTCGGAGTGGGTCAGCACCAGGGTGACGGTGGGGCGCTGGCAGTAGCGCAGGTTCTCCATGGTTCTCAGGCGGTATCTCAGATTGGCCGAGGGCAGCGTCGCTCCTTGCCTCACGATGCCCACGGAACGGCCTTCTGAGAGCGCTACCAGCAGGTCGTAGGCCCCTGGCGGTAGTGGTCCACGCGGACCGGCTTGTTTGGTGGGTCAGCGTCCGCGATTAGAGCGGCGACGTGGTAGAGCACGGCCACGGCGTCGAGGCGCTCGACCAGCAGCCGGAACCACTCTTTGGACACCGGGTACTCGCTGAGGAAGCGTTCCGTTCCGTGTTCGGTCATCGCGGTGGCGCTGATGCCCTGCTCCGTGGGGAAGTAGCGGCGCATTGGGCGTAGCCCCAAGCTGCCCTGATAGTGAGACGCCGAGTCCGCCAGGCCCATCTCCGCCAGCTTCTCCAGCCGGTCGCGCAGGGTTGACGCCGGAACCCGTCCGAAGCGGGCCAGCTCCTTCACCGTGGCCAGCGGTGCGGCGCAGAGCAGCCACAGGGCGTCCTCTAGGCCCTGGGACAGGGGGCGAGTCCAAGCGCCCGGTTCCGTTCCGTGGCCAGCGCATTGTCAATTAGCCACTGACTGGCCGCTTCCGAGGTTCTTGCCCTGGCAACCAATCGCTCTGTCGGTGCTTCTATGACTTCAGCGCTGCAGCCCACGGCGTCCAGCACCGCCTGGGGGACCGCTCGGCCCGTGTGTTCCCGTTCCAGGAAGCGCCAGAGCGTTTGGCGGGACACGCCCAAGGACCTGGTCGTCTGCCCCAGGCCATGCCACAGCACGTGGGCGCGCACGTAGCGGCGGAAGGCGTCGTTGAGCTCTTTGTTCCCCAACGCCTTCTTGCTCAAGGCTGGCGGTGTGGGCTACTTCGTTTTCATTTTGCATCCTCCGTTTACAGTGGACTAACACTCCATTGTCCAGGAGAAAGACGTTGAAGACAGTGCCTTGCAGGGCATTGTTTTTGGGCAGTTTTGTGGTATCAGGTCGGCGTCGGCAGGACGCGCAAACCCACTCTTGCAGGGCGGGCGTTTCGGGGGACCGGCGGTGTTGAGGGGGAGAGCGAAGTCAGATCACCGGGCCGGACTGATTGGCGTCCGGGAGCGGGCCGTCGGTTCCGCGAGGTGGGCACCGTGGGATGGCGACAGGGCCGGTTCGCGGTTGGGGTTTACGAGGTCGGGTGCCCAGTCTGCTTTGTTTCCGCCCTATGGGAGCAAGCGATTTCAGATGCCAACGGGTTGCCGGGATGCTGGACTGGTGTCGCCCCTGACGCGCCAGACTACGATCGCTGCGGAGGGTTTTCCCAGTGGCTGGGTTGTAAGGGAATTGGGGACGCATTGCAGAATGCAAGCGGGGCCGTTTCCAACGGGGATTGGGCGAAATCGGGGGGTCCGGGAGGGTGATCCCGGCGGGAAGATAGTTGACGGTCTGTGGCAACTCTATTGCAGCGATTGCATTGTAGAAGTTGCGGTTTCGGGGCGTGGGTGACGTGTTGCGGAACAGCTTCGAATAACGGGCGTCCCGCCCTATCGGACCGAGTTCCCGGCGTCCTGGTCACCAGCTAACGGATGCGGCTTTTTGCTGTCCGAAAATCGCCGGGTGGTGTAGAATAACGTCCGTAAAATAACTCCTTTGAGGGTGAATCAAAGAGTGGCGATGCTAGCCCGTCGGACTGCCGGGGAGCGGGCCGGGGTTGCCGCCAACTGCCAGGTGCGAAATGACCACACCCGAGACCTGCGCCAAGACTTCCCAAATCCAAAGCCCCTTCGTGTTCCCGGACCCGCCGGAGCGCGAACCCACCGATATGACTAGCTTTGACCGCCTGAGCGCCACCGGCAACGTTTATCACCTTATCCAGCACCTGGGGAACCCCGAAACCACCCTGGTGGCCGGTGAGCATTACGTCAGCACCGTGCCGGTCGAGGACATGACCGGAGTGCGCTACCCCGACCTGTTCGTGGCCTTCGACGTGGACCCGGCGGCCTACCGGCGGAGCAATGCCTACGTCATCTCGGAGCAGAGGAAGCCGCCGGACTTCGCGCTGGAAATCGCGTCCCGGCGCACCGGCGGCGAGGACACCGGGCCGAAGCGGGAAGCCTACGCCGCCCTGGGCATTGGGGAATACTGGCGGTTTGACGAGACGGGCCGGCATCACGGGGCGCGGCTGGCCGGGGAACGGCTGGTGGACGGGGTGTACGTTGCCATTGAGATTGAGGAACTTCCGGACGGCGGTTTGCAGGGGTACAGCGCCGCGCTGGACCTGAACATCCGGTGGGAGCGGAGGGAATTGGTGTTTTACGACCCTGGCCCGGGCCGGCCCATCGCTACCCTCAAAGACGAGCGGGGGGCCCGCGCCGCCGCCGAGGCGGAACGCAGCGTCGAGCGGGAGGCCCGCGCCGCCGCCGAAGCCCGCGTCCGCGAACTGGAAGAGCTGCTCCGGCGCCGGAATCCCTGACGCACCCACAGCCACCGCCTAGGCGTCGAGGGCAAGCAGACTTGCCGCTGCGGTCAGTGTCTCTACCACTTCACCCAAGGGTCGCAACGCCCGCACCAGCCGGAGAAGGTCAAGAACCTGGCGGTGGCGATGTACAGCGTTGGCAGCAGTATGGAGGCCATCAGCCGGGTGCTGGAGGTGAAAGGGGAAACGGTCTATTCCTGGGTCAAGAAAGCCCTTTGGGCTTGGGAGTTGCTGCGCATCCTGGCGAAGCAGAAAGGAAGGCGCACCCCAGGGCAGAGGCCTGCCAAGCTAATATCCTTTGACAAGATGTGGGCTTACTTGGGGGCGCGGCGGCGGGACAAGCGCCGGGAATGCTGGATCTGGACGGCAGTAGTGGAGGAATGGGACGGCCGACGCTGGCGGACTTCGAGGTGGGAGACCGCAGCGAAGCCACCTTCCTAAAGCTGTACGGGCGGCTGCCGGAGGCGGAGCAATCACGGAACGACGGTTACCGGGCATATGACTGGCTGCCAGCCAAGAAGCACAAGGGGGCAAGGGCGGAGCGGTGAACCGGAACTAAGGTCTGGATTCCCGGTGACGGTACAAGCTGAACCGTCGGCCTTAGCTGGACTTTGTACAAACACTAGACAAAATAAAAGAACAGGGTAAGCTAACTTGGTCTACTCCTCATGAAAGGACAAGTTATGCTCACCCTGCCGGATACCATTATATCTTTACTCACACCCTTTTCGACGCTGTTCCGTCGCAGAACCTGGTTGAAATCCCAACTGCTTCTGGTTGGCGCCATCCTAGCCCCTGGCAAGCGAACCGTGACATCGGCGTTGCGCGTGATGGGACTAGCAGGCTGCTGAACAAAGGTGTGCACGTCCGGAATCGACGGGTCAAGTCGTTGATGCACGGGTCCTGTTGGAGGAAATTGTGCCGTTCACACGGGACTTTCAGCCCCTTCGGCTTCGCGGACCGGCCCTCTTGGGGGCACCGGGCATAGCTAGACCCAGCTAGCCCATTGTCAGGTCATGCCATCCGGGCTTCCGGAGTTGCCGCCGCCTGCCCCAGCAGCTTGGCCATCCGAACCAGGTTGTAGGCCGTGGCCACCAAGTTCCCCGCCAGACCAGTCCGGTCCAATCCCCGGTAACGGGTCCGCCGGAATCCTCCCACGGTCTTCATCCAGCCAAAGATCTTCTCAACCCGTTTCCGAATCCGCTGGCTGACCGCGTACCCAGTATGCCGGGTGGTCCGGCCATCAATGGCGCTGGACCGCCCCTTGTTGTTCTGCGCGACGTGCGGCGTTACCCCTCGCCGCCGCAGGTCCGCCACGCAGTCCCGGGTGTCGTAGCCTTTGTCTCCGCCCAGCGTTCTGGGATGAAAGCCCCGTCCCCGGGCTTGCTCCAACAGTTCCGGCACGATATCCCGCTCCGCCGTACCCGTCGCTCGGGTGGTCTGAAAGTCCACCAGCATTCCATGCCGGTTTTCCATCAGGGCGTGGGCCATGAACACCAGCCTGGCCTCCTTGCCTTTACCCTTGCGCAGCAACCGGGCCTCCGGGTCCGTAGTGCTTTGGTGGGTGGCATTGCTGCGCCGTTCCCCATGGAAGTCAACCGAGGGGTTGCCCGGGTCGGCATCGGTTGCCCTGGGCGGATCACCGTCCTTGGGTTTGAAGCTCTTCAGGCTGGCTGCCGTCTCAATCAGGGTTCCATCCACCGTGAAGCGCTCGTCCGACAGCAGGCCCTGCCGCTCCGCTTCCAGCACCACCTCGCCGAACAAAGCCTGGCCCACTCCGTGCCTCAGCAGCCGCTCCCGGTTCTTGGTGAAGGTGGTGGCATCGAAGCTGGGCTCAATCAGGTTCATATCCAGAAACCACCGGAAGAGGAGGTTGTAGTCCAACTGTTCGCAGAATGCCCGTTCACTGCGCACCGAGTACAGGGCAATCAGCAATGAAGACTTCAGCAGCCGCTCGGGCGGGATCGACGGACGGCCCACATTGGCGTACATCCGGTCCAGGTCCGGGGATAGCGCCTTCAGGGCTTGGTCCGCCAGCATCTTGATAACACGCAGGGGATGATCCGTTGGCACTCGCGTTTCCAGGTCCTCGCGTTTCCAGGTCAATGAAGGCCAGCATAGTCACCTGTGAATCATATCTCCCGCGCATCGGCTCAACCTCCGTCCAGGGTGGCGTCCAGGGTGGCGTCCAGGGTGATCCTATTTTAACCCGTTCCCTCTGGATTGTCGGGCCACGCCGGGTTTTTCAGCAGCCTGCTAGTACTACAACGACGGCTTTAGGGTGGCGGCTGCATCCTGCCTTCACGGCGTGCGGCGCGGCGTTTCTCGTGGGAGCGGCGCGCCCGTTCGTTGCGTAACTGCGTATCCGCCAGCCATAGCAGCAACTCATCCGGCCCGAACCGTTCCCTGGGCAGCATCTCCCGCACCACCCGGTACACCCCCGTTTACACGAGGGCAGGCTTTGGGGCCGGGTGTTCCGGGGCATCTTTTCCCCCCCATTCCTGCTGCAAGTCCAGCAGGAATGCCCCGCCCAGCAGGCACATGGCGATATGGTGATGCCAGCCCGCCCAGCTCCGGGTCTCGTATTCGTCCAGCCCCACGTCGCCCTTCTCAGTCTCGAACTCCGTTTCAATGCGCCACCTGGAACCGCCCACGTACGCCAGGGTCTCCAGGGGAGTGCCTTCTGGGGCGTTGGACAGGTAGTAGCGAGGCTCGCTGCCGTCCAGGTTACATCGCCAGATGGCCCAGACCACCTCACCGGGCTTGCGCCTCTCGGTTACCCGCACCCGCTGGGCGCTGAAACGGTAGGTGCGGGGCCCCTGGGATCCCTCCGCCACCGTTATCTCCCGCCAGGCCTCCTCCGGCAATTCATCACTGCGTTGCTCCATGGTCCGGCGCTGCCCATCCCGCAGCTTGGGTTTGCGGGGGCGCCCGAACCCCTGATATTCCGGATTGGTCCACGAAGGCTCCAAAGGCCAGACGGTGGCGCCGCCAGGAACGTCCAGCACGTACCACATCCCCTGAGCCGCCAGTCCCTCCCGGAAGGACGGCGACATCCCGAAGGCGTCGTCTCCGGCAACCCACTTGGCCCTGAGATGACCCAGTTCCCTGGCCCGCTCCAGCATCTCCAGGGCCAACTCCGTCTTCGAGCGGTAGCTCCCCCGCTCCTTCGGCACACCCGCCGCCGCGCATCGGCCCGGGTCCGAAGTCCAACTCTCGGGCAGATACAGCCGTTTGTCCACCAACGCCCGGCCCAGGGGGCTGACGTAGGCCAGAAACATCCCCGCCTGGCAGTTTGCCACCTTGCCCAGTCTCCCGCAGTACTGCCGGGCCACTCCCGCCGACTTCCTGCCCTGCTTGGGGAAGTCGCTGCCGTCGAACACCCACACCGCCTCAGGGTGAGCCAGCCTGGGGGCCAGATACTCCTGCAAGCGTCCCATCACTGCGTCATCGTCCCACCGGGCCTCGGTGAGAAAGCGCTGCAGCGCCCGTGCCGAGACGCCCACCGATTCGGAAAGATTCTCAGCGTTGCGCCGCTCCCCAGCCTGCACCAGCAGGGCCTGAAGATAGTTCCGGCTGCGTTCCCGCCATTGCTTGCGGCCAAAGGCCTGGGCGAAGAAGGCATGAAATTGCTGAAAGCCGTCGTAGACCCGCTCGAAGTTCGCCGCATCCATCACCCAAACCACCCATCACCATCTGGTCACCTATCCTACCAAATAACCCGTCGTTGTAGTACTAGTATTACAACGACGGATTATCAGACGCGGCCATTTCTGACGCGAAATTGAATCTGGGGAATTACTGGCGCAAGCCTCTTATCACGGGTGATTCGGAGTCAGACGGGAAGTATCAGCCTTCTTTTTCTGCAAACTGTCGTTGTAGTACTAGGGGGTGTCGTCAAAATAACTTGGTCCAGATGACCAGCGCTCGGATTTGGCAAATTGCCAGGAAAGACGCTGCGTTTTTGGCATATCGGGTGGCAACCCCCCGCCATTGCTTGAAGTCCAGGAATGAGTTCTCGACCAAGTGCCGCAGTTTGTACAGTGCCCGGTCGTAGTACCGTTGTTCCTTGCGATGGCTCCTGGGTGGTATCACCGGTTCCATCCCCTGGCCCTCGGCTTCGGCCACGATGCCGTTGGTGTCGTAGCCTCGGTCTGCCAGCAGATATTCAGCTGGGATGTCGGCGATCAGCGAATGAGCCTGCGTGCAATCCGCCACCGTGCCCTCGGTCAAGATCATACGTACCGGCATGCCGTGGGAGTCCACCGCCAGGTGCAGTTTGCTGTTTAGCCCCCTTTTGTGCGGCCTATGGCTTGATTGCCTCCCCGGGCCCCAGTGCCATGAGGGTGAACCTTGATGTGGCTTGCGTCGACCATCAACCACTCAAAGTCCGGATCTTCGATGACCCGCTCCAGCAGTTGGTCCCAGACACCGCGGTCTCGCCACCGGCAAAAGCGTCTATGGGTGTTCTTCCAGTCCCCGTAATCCGGCGGCAGGTCCCGCCAGGGCGCCCCAGTACGCAGGATCCAAAACACCGCGTTCAAGAAAAGCCGGTTATCCCGGGCTGGACGCCCCCTTTTGCCTGCTCCACCAGGCAAGTAAGGTCTCAATTGTTCCCAAACCTTGTCCGAAAGGTCGTGACGCCGATGCGCTGCCGCCATACCTCAACTCCACACACTCACACTCTCCGAAATAATCTACCATCTTGTTCCTGTTTTGACGACACGCCCTAGGCCGTCTCCCGGATGTTGGATAATGGACCCTCGGTCCTCTCCCTGAGTCTGACTGCTTGATCGGCAATGAATTCCCTGGCCTCGCTACCACTTTTCGGGGTCAGGAGCAATGCCGCAACGGCGCCGGCCACTGCTCCCGCAAGCAGGCCCGCCAGAAAATCCCCCTTGTTTCGCATCTCTTTCCCTCCTCAGATGTTTTTGTACGTCCGGTCTTCCAGACTATTCTAGCCCACCAGAGCCCTCCAAAAGGGCATTTTCAGATACGAAATAACGGCTTCCGCTCTCAGGCGCCACCATGATGAATGCCCGTCAAGCAGGTTTCTGGTCTCTGTCTTCGGGAGGCGGGCAGGGGCTTCACAGTCAGCCCGAAGGCCTCCAACCGGTACTCCGCATCCTGCCTCGAAAGCCTGGAGCGCACCATCGCCCTGGCGGCTATTTTTCGGAAGAGCGCCGCTGGCCGCCGGTACGGGTGTCAAGGGCGTCGGCAAACCGTACCACTGGGGCGGAGGAATCGTGTACCACCGGCCCGATGACCGTGGGCGGCATGGCAGGTGGAGTGGCGCCCATTTGGGAGCGAGAGAGGACAGTGTAAGAGCAAGCCAAGCGGAGTCCGGTTCTTCTGAAGGCTGCGAGCCTGCGCTCTCCCTGCTTCGCTTGAGCCGGTAGCTGTCGCCGTTCATCTCCAGGATATGGACGTGGTGGGTGAGCCGGTCCAGCAGCGCGCCGGTGAGGCACTCCGAGCCGAAGACCCCGGTCCACTCGTCGAAGGGCAGGTTAATGGTGACCAGGATGGAGCCCCGCTCGTAGCGCTGGCTGAACACCTCGAAGAGCAACTCGGCCTCGGTGCGGGACAGGGGCACGAAACCCAGTTCGTCGATGATCAGCAGGTCGAGGCGGGAAAGCTGCCGCTGCAGGTTGAGCAGACGTCTTTCGTCCCTGGCTTCCATCATCTCGTGCACCAGGGCTGGCGGCGGTGAAGCCCACGGACATGCCCCGCTGGCCGGCGGCCAGGCCCAGCCGCAGGGCCACGTGGGTCTTGCCGGCGCCGCTGTTGCCTACGGCGATGACGTTCTCTCTATTCTGGACGTACTCGCAGCCGGTCAGTTCCGTCATCAGCTGCTTGTTCACCGCGGGGATTGCCGGGAAGTCGAAGGTGTCCAGGCTCTTCACGTCCGGGAAACGGGCGGCCCGGATCCGCCTTTTCACCATGCGCTGGCGGCGGTCGATGAGCTCCCGCCCCGCCGGCGGCCTCGTTTCTGCGCCTCTGGCCGCCGGCCTCGGAGGTCAACACAGACCGGACTAAGGAGAAGGAACGGACAAATGAGAATCCAACCGGAATTCCCGCTGTGCCGCGTGGAGGATCCCATGCGGAGGGCGGAACAGACTATCTACCGTATCCTGGAGGAGAGCGAAGCCCCCGGCCGCGCCCTCTATGAGGCCAGGATCCTGCCCCACGGGCGGCAGATCGACTTTCCCGTGTGGATCGAGGGCGTGGCCCGCTACGCCATCGAGGCGAAGGGGGGCCGGTACATCATCGATCCTGAGACTGGCGAGTGGTGCCTCCTCACTGACGCGGGGCGGCGCCACCAGGCTTCGCCCCCGGCCCAGGCGTGGGATGCGGCGAGGAGCATCCCCGCGGTCATCAAGGAACGCTTCCACCGCGGGGCCTATATCATCGCGGTTTTAGCCTTCCCAAACATGGAGCCGGACCAGGTCATCGTGGACGCGGCCGCCCAGCGTCATGTCGACGTCATCTTCGGCACCGACCGCTGGGTGGAGCGCCTGGTGGAACTGGCTGGACACCATCACATCATCGTCCCGCCCACCGCGGAGCAGATCGACCAGGAGGTGGCGTTGGTCATGCCCGAGCTGGCGCCTCGGGGGACCGCAGCTCCCAAGCCCCAGGTGGTCATTCAGCACGTCGAGCATCTGCACCTCCACGTCGGACCCGAAGGGGTTCAGGGGCTCAGCGACCTGACGGGCGCCGGCTAGGCATCCCATCCCGGGGCAGCGCCTCCGGCAGACTGGCCCAGGCCGGCGGGCCGGATGACGCCGGGGGCGCTGCGCCTCGTGGTGAATCGTATGACATCAACTTCAGGGCGCCCGTGATCGAACGGACGTCCCTGACCAGTTGGAGAGACACGTTGAACGGATATACCAAATGGGAGTGGCGGCTCCTGAAAGTGGGCTTCTTCTCGATGACGGGTTTGGCGATGACCGCCATGCTCACTGGTTTCGTGGGCGTGGTGGTTGGGCGCCGTGCCGTAGTCCTCGCTGGAGTCGGGGGTTTGGCCGCGGCCGCGGCCATTGGGGGCGCAACCGTCATTACCCTCCAGATCATGGCTAGGCGGGGCCGACGCTCTTAGTGTCGGTAACCGGCTTAGTACTACAGCCGCACTACTGATGCCAGTAGCGATTGCCGACGTCGGCAATGTCATTGCCGAGCTCAGGCTTGTCCCGTCATTCCGGCGTCCGCCGGAATCCAGGAAGCCGCCTGGGCATGCCGCCTCTCCCGAGGCCCGACCGTATAGATTCCGGCCCCTGCCTTCGTGGAAGTGACGTTCCTTCGCCGTAACGACGGGGCCCATGTCATCTAAAGTGATAGCCCTGACCTGCGGTTGGCCAGCCTTTCAGAAGCTACGTCTTGAAATATTGGAAATCCTGGTAATCCAAGCCGGTGAAGGCACACTGTCCCGACCTGGGAGAGTTGACTACCGGCAGCGACATGTCCTCGTGGCGGCCGTGACCACCAGCACACTTGTCACAGAACAGTCCTTCGCCTTCCCAGTAGCATTCAGTGCATATCTGGGTGGCTGCCTCCCCGCAAGCATGACAGGTTAGAGTGGGCGGAGCATTTCTCGCCAGTAAGCGGATATCCTGCCACGGCATTTCCGTCTCCGCCACGACCCGGAGGGCCAATTCAGTGGTGTCGCCGAAGTCATATTCATATCTGAACTTCAGCCCCGGGCGGAGAACCTGGCCCAGCTTGAAGTCCATGCTTTCGTCGTCTCTGGGGTCAAAAAAGTCGTCTCCGGTGAATGAGGAGTAGACTTGACGCCCAACCACAAAGCAACTCAAGTGGCCGCAACACTCCAGCCAGGTCTGCCTGAGCAGATGGTCCAGATCCTCCAATGTTTCGCTGACCGGCGCTTCCAGGTGCATCCAGTATTCGGCCAAGCGGTACCCCTCAACCACCAGGTGGAAGGCCCTCGCCTTTTCCGCCCCGCTGCCCCCCTTCGCGGAGACGGCTCCGGCAGCCTTCCGTAGGCACGATTTCAGGTGCGTGGTCATTTGACCTTTGCCATAGTCCTTGCCGCACAGGGAGCATTTTCCCCTGGACGTGCTTCTGGGCATTGGTACACCTCCATATCTGGTCTACCCGAAACTGCCCCTTAATCAGGGCGAGCGTATTTGTATTGTCCCCAGACTACCGATTCGGCACTCCCACCCGCGCACCAGAGTTGGGTTTAGCTCCATTCTTGGCGGGACGGAGCCATCAGCCCGTATCTGGCACTTGTCATTTTCGGGACCGGTCGACCCTTCCGTTCATCATGTGCGGCTGTAGTATTAGAAACTATCTCAAAACAGCGAGGCGTCGCTGACGACGGTACCAGAGGAGGGCACAGGCCAATTGAAGCAGGCCCAGGTAGTTGGCCGGCTTCTTGTCGTAGCGCCCCAGTATCGCTCGGCACTTGGAGAGCCAGCCCAAGGTGCGTTCCACCACCCACCGTCGGGCGGGGTAGGTTTTCTGGCCCCTTTGGTCCAGCTTCTCCTCCCCAATGCGCCGGATATGTCCACAGTATTGGTAGGCGGCAACTGTCCCGTGGCCTGTGGGATTGTCATACCTTTTGTCCAGGCACAGGTTTTGCGCGCCTGGCGGGCGCGCCACTACTATGTTCTCCAAGGTCGGTCTCAAGAGTTTCGTATCATGGACGTTGGCTCCTGCCACCGCTACGCTCAGGGGTCCGCCTGCTGCATCAACCAGAATGCTCTTCTTGCTCTCGACTTTGCCCCGGTCGGTGGGGTTGCGTCCAATGGCGCCCCCCCCAAACGCGCTTTGCCTTTAGAGCAATCCGCCGACTGCCATTCCCAGTTCACGCCGCCCAACTCCTGGCATTCTTCTACCAGGACAGCCCAGATGGCCTCCAGCGCCCCACACCCTACCCAGCGTTGGAAGGTCCGATGTATGGTGCTGTCGTCCCCCAACTTCTTGGGCAGGTGGTTCCACTGGCAACCGCTTCGCAGCCGAAAGATAATCCCTTCCAGCATCTTCCGCTGGTCCACCCGTTTGCGCCCCTTCGATTGGGGCGGGTCCAACTCCGGTATCACCGGTCCGATTCGCTCCCAAAGGTCGTCCGGAACCTCCCATATAGTAGGTAACGGTTTCCACTCCACCACGATTCACCTCCACCCGCCTTTGGGAACAATCCTCGCGACGACCTTCACCCGTTAACTACTATCTCAAACCCCAATTTGAGATAGCTTCTAAGTCCCCGGCCTCCGCGAATGCCACTCCGTCGCCTGCTCGTAGGCGTAGGCCACCTGGAACAGCCTCGTCTCGTCAAAGGGACGCCCCGCGATCTGCAGACCCACCGGCAGCCCCTCCGACGTGAACCCGCAGTTGATAGACAGCGCCGGAGTGTTGGCCAGGTTGAAGGGCGACGTATAGCTCCGCCTTCCCTTGTATCCGTCCAGCACCTCCTGCTTGCCGCCGATCCCCGCCCGCTCCGGTATCAGCGGCGCCGGTATCGAAGACGTCGGCATCACCAGCACGTCCACGCTCTCCAGCGCCTCCAGGATCTGCTGCCGCAGCAGTTGCCGCAGCTTCAACGCCGTCTGGTGGGCCTGCGCCGGCAGGATCGCCCCCATCAGCAGCCGCACCTGGTTGTTGTGGTCGAACTGGTCCAGGTGTTCCTCCAGCTCCCGCCGGTTCAGCGACGCGGCGTCGGCGCTGATGATGCACGACGATATCGCCGCCGAGTGCGGCATCAGTGGAATCTCCACGTCCTGTACCGCCGCCCCCAGTTCGCCCAGCACGGCGATGGCGTTGACCACCGCGTCCCGCACGTCCGGCTCCACCACGCCGGCGTGGACCCGTTCCTGCACCACCCCCACTTTCAACCCGCCGATGTCCCCGGTCAGGGCCCCAACGTAGTCCGGCACGGGAACATTCCAGGTGTACGGGTCTTTTGGATCGTGCCCGGCAATCGCCGCCAGCGTCATGGCGCAGTCCTGCGTCGTCCGCGAGATGGGCCCCACCGTGTCCATGGACCACGACGCCCCGAACACCCCGTAGCGGCTCACCCGCCCCCAGCTGGGACGTATGCCCACCAGCCCGCAGAAGGACGCCGGCCCGCGAATCGACCCTCCGGTGTCCTCCCCCAGCGACGTCGAGCACAGGAACGCCGCCGTCGCCGCCCCGCTGCCGCTGCTGGACGTTCCCGGGTTGCGCGACAGGTCCCACGGGTTCCTCGGGCGGCCATAGGGATGGTGGAACGCGTCGCCGCTGGCGTACTCGCTCATGTTCAGCTTGCCCAGAAGCACTGCTCCCGCCTGCTTGAGGTTGGCGATGACCGTCGCGTCCTCGTCCGGGATGAAGTTTCCGTGAATGGTCGAGCCGTTGGTCGTCAGGATTCCCCGGGTATTGAACTGGTCTTTCACCGCCACCGGAATGCCGTGCATCGGACCGGCGTACCGTCCGGCGGCGATGTCCTCCTCCGCCCGCCGGGCCTGGGCCAGCGCCTCTTCGCCGCTGACGGTAATGTACGAGTTGAGCCGACCGTCCACCGCCTCGATGCGGTCCAGGTACGCTTGGGCCGCCTCCACCGGGGAAACTTCTCCGGCGCGGATTAACCCGGAAAGCTCCGTGGCGGACAGGAACGGAATCTGCGACTTTTCCATGACTACCCTCCCGCGGCCGTCTGGTTGGGGGGAATAACGATGGGCAGAGGCTCCACTGCGTTCAGCCCCTGGGCCGGACCTGACCCTGCCGCTTGCTCCAGGGCATCCAGCAGCCCGTTGAGGCTGTAGCCGACCTCCGCCAGCAGCTCAGTGGGAATCTCAATGCGCGCAGCCCTCGCCAGGGCCAGAATATCCGAATCCGTCAAATCGGGCATGGCAAACGCCTTTCCCCGGTCGCCTCAAAAGTGAGGGCGTTCCCGGTGGTCTAAACTAAAGCCAAGGTGGGATGTGCATTTGCGGAGCGATGAAGATTGGCTCAGGCGCTACGGTGAAGCTCTTCCACTGTACCTAGAGGACGGTCCAGCACCGCCGATTGACTTCCTCCATATGCGGGTTTCACCCTGGCTTCAGTTTAGAATAGCCGAATTCTGCCCGGCCACCCCAACCTTGTCAACGCAAACTGGACAGACTTATCAGTTCAAAGTTGGTGAGGCGAACTGCCAGGGGCCGTTTGCGAACCGGCGGCCTGAGCGCCAGAGCGGGAACCAGTACCCAGGGATGTTTGAAATGGCGGTTACCGCGGGGCAGGATGTGTCGATAGTTCCGAAAGTTGGGTCCTTCGCAACAGCGCCTTCGATTTCAAAGGTGACTGATTGTCAGACTGCCAATTGCCGGCCGCGGAAACTTGGAATCGCCCAAGTGAGAACGGTTGCCGATGTTGCCGGACTCGGGCGCCGTGAATCGTCAAACAGCGGCAGCGCCGAGGAGGTGAGGTAGTCAGGGTTGTCTGCGGCGTTCCAGTTCCGCTTCGAGTTCACGGAGGCGGGCCTCGGCGGTGTCGGCGCGGACTTCGGCTGCGAGGCGGGCCTCCCGCTCGTCGTCGAACCTGACGATGTGACCTCCGGTGGCGGGGTCGTACCAGCCCAGCTCGCCCTGTTCCCATCGCAGGTGCAGGTCGAGGACGGCGCTGTAGCCCTGGTGGGTCTGATCGCCGGCCTGTTCAATCATGATGGGCTGGTAGACTCCTTCGACGCGCCGGTCTCCTGCCAGGGGCGCGCCATGGCGCTGGCCCCCGGTGGGGTCGAATCTCCAGTACTCGGGGATTCCCAGGGCAGCGTAGCCGTTTCTCTTTTCGGTGACATCGCGGTTGCCGGTGTTGGGTGAGGCGATTTTCAGGACGAAGTCCGGGGCTTGCCCTGTTCGGAGATGACGTAGCCGTTGCTCTCCCGGTAAGCCTCCGGGTCGGCGTTGAAGGCGATGAGCAGGTCCGGGGCCATCAGCCCGCGCCGGTCCGGGGTTGGTTCCGGGCTGACGTATCTTTCGCCGGCGATGATGGTGGTCTCGATGTTGCCGAAGTGGCGGATGAGGTGGTGGATGCTGCCGGTTGCGTTCAGATGGTCGAAACTGGTCATGTCTTCTGGCCTGCGCTCGGGCGGGTCCGGGAGCCGGACGAAGCCGGGAGCGTGGTCTGTTGCCGTTCCGGGTCTGGTGGTCATGTCGGTCCTCTTGGGCCGGATGTTTGTGCGGGGCAGAGCGGCCGGCCTTGCGGGTTGGACTGTGGGGCCATTATACGGCATCGGGCTGTTGCGGGGGCTGAGGCTCCGTGTGAAGCACCCGGGCAGACCGGGAAGTCTGCCCGGCATGTCTCGTTAAAGTGGAGTGGCGCACGGGAGAGATGTTCCCCAGAGTGGGCTTCATTGTCACCAACGTCACCAACCTGCCGGCCGGTCCCGAAGGGGTGGTGCATTTCTACAATGGTCGAGGGACCGCCGGGCAGTGGACCAAGGAGGGCAAGTACGCTTTGAACTGGACCCGGCGGCTGCCCTCAGAACCTCAGGCCATTCAAAATGGGACATACCAGATTGATGTACTTGCAGGAGTAACTCGGTTGGTGATACAAACATCTGGCGCGGGTCGTAGGTAGATAGTATCGTCTGACAGGAGGATGTCATGCGGGCATTGTCCAGGATGTGGATAATATCGTTAGGGTTGGCGCCGGTCCTCGCGCTGCTGGCCGCGGCTTGCAGCGGCGGGACAGGGGAAGCCGGTACTTTCAAGATAGGAGTAATGGAATCGCTCACGGGCGCGGGCGAGACCTACGGCACGGTGTCCAATCAGGCCAAGCGGATGGCGGTGGATGAGATCAACGCCGCAGGCGGAGTCAATGGGAAGATGCTCGAGCTCGTCGTCGAAGACTCGAAGTGCAACGCCCAGGACTCGATTACCGCCTACAACAAGCTGTCCGACGTGGACGGGGTGAAGATCATCCTCGGCACCTCCTGCAGCGGCGCGATGCTGGGCGCGGCTCCCCTGGCCGAGGAGGACGGCGTCATCCTCTTCTCCGGGTTGGCAACCAACCCGGACATCGCCAACGCCGGGGACTATATATTCCGGACTGCGATGAGCGACGCTCAGGTGGGCATCGACACCGGCAACGTTCTCTGGGCCGACGGTGTCCGCAACTTGGCTACCATCACCGAGTCCACCGACTATGCGGAGGGTGTGCGGAGGACTTCCGTTGCCCAGTTCGAAAAACGGGGCGGCAAGGTTGTGGGCGTAGAGCGGTACGCCTCCGACGTGACCGACTTCAGGACCCAGTTGACTAAGCTGCTCGCCGAAAACCCCGACGGTCTCCACGTAGCCGCCCAGTCGGAATTCACCGGCGGCGCCGTGGTCAAGCAGGTCCGGGAATTGGGTTATGATGGCCCCATATACTCCGACATCGTGCCTATAGGCACGACAGCCCTGGAAATCGCCGGCGACGCCGCCACCGGGATGAAGGCCATCGCGGCGGACCTGGACCCCAACAACAACAAGGCCCGGGAAGTGTTGGCCAATTTCAGGACCCGCTACGACTACGTGACTCTGCCCTGGTACCTGGGTTCGGCCTACGATGACGTGTACATTGCCGCCGAGTGTCTCAAGCAGACCAACGACGACCAGGACGCCGACGGGTTCCGGGACTGTCTCTACGGGATCACCTGGAGCGGCGCCATCGGCGACAACTACAGCTTCGACCGGAACGGCGAGGTGGTCGGCCTTTCCAACGCCGTGGTCCAGGTCCTGCTCCTGGCCGAGAGGACGGAGGACAACCAGGGTTACAGGGTGCTGGGCAGCGCACCGACGGAGTAGCCGTCGGCTTGTCTGGTGTATAATCCGCGCCGGACCGTGTACGTCATAGGAGTACCATGTATGCCATAAGAGAAGAAGTCCATCGTCTCGTAGAGGCTCTGAGCGATGAAGAGATGGCCGGGGTCCGGGACTTTCTGAACGTTCTTATGAGGGAGCCTCTGGAGCTGACGGACGAGGAATGACAAGAGGTATCCGACGGAGAGGAAGAGTTCCGAAAAGGCGAGTGGGTAAGATGGGAAGACGTAATTCGCACGGATGTATGAAGTCCGCCTGAGCCGCCGGGCGGACAGGTACGGTACTATCAACAGGTTGATTCCGACACCGCCAGACGGCTTAACCAATGCTTCCGGGACCTGCATCAGAACCCCTTAGGCTCAGGCAATGTCAGACCCATTCGCGGAAGACGAGGCATGTATCGCTACCGGGTTGGAGGCCTGAGAGCAATCTTCATCGTGGAAAGGCGTGAGCGCCTAGTCAGAGTGATAACCATCGGCCCGAGGGGAGACGTTTACTAAGCCGTGTTGACAATCTCTGCCCTTTCCAAGACATTGCTCGCCTTTTGTTCTTGGAAAGGCGGGAACGACGGTAATGGTCAATACGACCTGATTGCCAGCCGCTGGCCACTGACGACCGGCCACTGAATGCTTGCTGTAGGACATACCAGGCTTCTCGCCGTCGTTCTGACTGCCCTTGTGGTCAGCTACATAGGGTGGAAGATCAGCCAGTCACCCAACCAGGCATTGCAGTTCGCCTTCAACGGGTTGTCCGTGGGCGCGGTGTACGCTCTGTTGGCCTTGGGGTTCACCATCGTCTACAGCACTGTCTGGTTCTTCGACCTGTACTTCGGGGCGGCGGCGGCCCTTGGAGCCTACGGCGTCTTCTATCTCAGGTCTCAAGAAGTCCTGGGCGGACAGTACGAGGTCAATACTCCTTACGTCAACGTCGTATTCGCCGCCGTGATCGCCGGGGTCGTCGCATGGGCGCTGCACACGGCTTTCTACAGCCGGTCCCGCTCCCGCTTCAACCCAACTGCCCTGCGCACCGCCGAGTGGGCTCTCTCCATTGGCGCGGGGGTCTACACCGGGCTGGTGCTCACCTACCCCATGCAACTCCACCTGATGCTGAGTCCCGCCATCGGCGCAGCGGCGTCGTTGGCGGGATGGTGGGCGCTCCGCAGGATCTACCGCAGCATATTCGGGAGCGCCGGGATGCGGCCTTTTTCGGTCTTTGCCGGTGTCGCGGCGGCGCTCCTGGGGGCGTATTGTGGGTTCCTGGTGGCCGGCGCCCCCGGCGCCAAGCTCTACCTGAGTTGGGCCGTGTCGTGCCTGCTGGCCGGGGCCGTGGGGCTGGCGTTGTATCGGGGGCTGTACGTCTACATGCGGCAGCGGGCCAGGTCCCCGTTGATTATGCTCGTTGCCTCCCTGGGCATCCTGCTGGCGATCACCGCGTTCATTACCATCGTGTTCCAGAGCGCGCCGCGGCCGCTACCGGAGCCCTTCGGAAACGATCCCTGGACCATTTGGGGCGCCAACATCAAGGGGTTCAACGTTTTCACCATCGGCGTCGCTCTCACCGGATTCATGGGCCTGTTGCTGCTCCTCAAGAAGACCCCCTTCGGCAGGGCGGTGCGGGCCATCGGCGACGACGAAGAAGTATCGAAGGTGGTGGGAATAAACACCACCGTCATCATCGCCGTCGTGTTCTTCATAGGCGCGGTCTTCGCCGCGATGGCCGGGCTGCTGAGCGGGCACGATACGGCCATCCAACCGAGGATGGGGCTGCTGCTCCTGTTAAAGGGATGGATCGCCTCGGTGGTGGGCGGCATCGGGAACCTGTACGGCGCGATTGCCGGCGGCTTTATCCTTGGTATGCTGGAGCAGTTCGGAATCTGGGACCTGGCCGGGGAATGGAAGGACGTCATATCCTTCGTGGTGCTGATACTGTTCCTGTCCTTCTGGCCCCTGGGCCTGCTGCCGAGGAAGTAGGTATTCGCAAATGAGACCGCCGAGTTTGGGACACCTGGCGAGATTGTTGCGCAGTCCCCGGGAGACTCTGCGGCTAAGCAGGGGCAACATAGAGTTGTGGGCAAACCTGTTCGTCATCTCCTGGGCGGTGGCGTTTACCCTGTGGCAGGGCGTCGGATTCGCGGCCACCGTGGGCACCGTCTTCGCCATCTGGGCGATTCTGTCGGTCAGCCTGAACCTGGTGGTCGGGTTCACCGGGCTGCTGTCCGTCGGGCACATCGGATTCTTCGGCATCGGGGCATACGCGATGGCCATCCTCACCTCCGACGCCCCCTACGAGCAGTTGAGAACGGAGGCAATCCCGACGCTGGGCTGGCCCTTCTTCGCCGCGCTGCCGGTCAGCGTGGCCCTGGCCGGACTGGTGGCCGTGGTGGTGGGCGTGGTCTTCAACAGGTTCCGGGACGATATTTACGTTCTGGTCTCCTTCGGGTTCGCCATCATCGCTTTCAACGTCTTCCTGAACTGGCGGGGCCTTACCCGCGGGGCCTTCGGAATCCACGAGATAGCCAGACCGGAGATCGGCGGGTGGGTGTTCGACGGCGAGTTGGAGTTCCTGGCGCTGGTCCTGGTGTTCCTGGCGCTGGTGGTCCTGGTCTCCTGGTTTCTCGTGACATCATCCTTCGGCCGGGTCCTCACCGCCATCCGGGAGGACGAGCAGGCCATCGGTGTCTTCGGCTACCAGGTGACCCATTACAAGCTGGCCGTATGGGTCATCTCGGCCATGATGGCGGGGCTGGCCGGGGGCATTTTCGCCAGTTGGACCACCTTCATCGACCCCAACTCGTTCATCCTGCTGGAGTCGATTCTGCTGGTGTCGATCGTGATCCTGGGCGGCCTGGCGACCATCTGGGGCTCCCTGCTTGGCGCAATGGCCTTTGTCCTCCTCGAAGAGGGGATGCGCTTTCTGCCGTTCCTGCCCACCGAGTTTATCGGCCAGGCCCGGCAGGCCGTCCTCGGCATCCTGCTGGTGGCCCTCATGCTGTTCAGGCCCCAGGGCCTAGTGGGGAGGTACAGGCTATGACCGCGGCCGGCGCCGGCGGTTCCTACGCCCTGGAGACGGTTGAAATCTCCAAGCTCTTCGGCGGCGTGAAGGCGGTCGACGAGCTGACCATCTCCATTCCCAGGAAGGGGATGACCAGCATCGTCGGGCCCAACGGCTCGGGGAAGTCCACCCTGGTCAACCTGCTGAGCGGGGTCCTGCCCCTGGACCGCGGGACGGTGATCATCGACGGGACCGGCCTCAAGGTGGTGAAGGCCCATGAGACTCCGGCCCACGGCCTCACCAGGACCTTTCAGGAGGTCAGGCTTTTCGACCAGATCACGGTTTGGGACAACATCATGGTCGTCCTGACCAGCCGCCGCGTCTTTCCCGCGATGGTCGAGCGGACCAAGACCAACCACCGGGAGAAGGCAAGAACTGTTCTGGAAAACGTCGGGATGTGGGAGAAGCGGGATTCCCTGGCAATGGACCTCTCCTACGGCCAACGGAAGCTGCTGGAGATCGGCCGGGCCCTGGCAATGGACGTGAACACCTACCTGTTCGACGAGCCCTTCGCCGGCCTCTTTCCTCAAATGCTGGAAAGGGTCAAGGACATCATGAAACGGATGCGGGACGAAGGCCGCACCATCATATTCATCTCTCACAACATGGACATAGTAAGGGAGATGTCGGACTACATAATTGTGCTTGAGGGCGGCAGGCTTCTCACCGAGGGAGAGGTGGAGGACGCCCTGAACCGTGAAGAGGTGATCGAGGCATACCTGGGTGCGTAGACCTCCACCAGACATCGACGCCATGAGCCATCGCACTGGTGATATACGAATGGACGCGGCAAACGAGACCTCCAGACAAATTAGCTCCGGTTCCAGGTCTAGCGTTGCTAACGGAAACGCAATGTCCGGCGGCGATACTATGCTCCTGGACTTGGTCGATATATCCGTCCGCTACGGGGCCGTGACAGCCCTGGACGAGGTGTCCCTGGGAGTCCGCACTGGCGAGTTGGTGGCCGTGATGGGTCCCAACGGTGCGGGGAAGTCCACCGTGCTCAAGGCCATCATGGGGCTTGCGCCGGTGGTCGGGGGAACTGTCTACCTGCGTCGGGAACCGCTGGCCGCGGCCACCCACGAGATCGTGAAGGAGGGAATATCATTCGTTCCCCAGGGCAGGCGCGTGTTCACCCACCTCACCATCGAGGAGAACCTGGAGATGGGCTGCCTGTACCTGAACGACAGGGCGGAACAGGACCGCCGGATGGACTCGGTCATGGAGCTCTTCCCGGTCCTGCACCAGAAACGGCGCGACCTGGCCAGTCAAATGTCCGGGGGGCAGCAGCAGATGCTGGCTTTGGGCCGGGGACTGATGGCCGGGCCGGAGGTGTTGCTGCTCGACGAACCCACCCTGGGCCTTGCGCCCATTGTGGTGAAAGAGGTCTTCCGGAAGGTCTCGGAGATCAACGAGCGTCTCAAGACGACCATCTTCGTGGTCGAGCATAACATCAAGGGCGTACTGGACATCGCGGACCGGGCCTACGTGTTGGACAAGGGCCGGGTAGTCCACGACGGAACGACCGAGTCGGTCCGGGAGACCGGCATCCTCACCGAAGTTTTTCTGGGCAGGGTCAACGCCGGACAGATTGAGAATTGACGGCGCTTTGCACAAAATTCGATTTTGGAGCTGATTTTCGTGCAGGTGAGTTCAAAATTGCGATGCTGTTCATAAAGGGGGGTGGTCGTGGAGCGGGGCAACCGGTCCTTCCGGGGTTCCGTGCGGTCGTCTCTGGAGGCCGGGGCGTTGGCCGGGCAACTGCCGTTGTTGCCGGAGTCGGGGCTGTGTCTGATTATCTGCCGCGCAGCAGGACGAGCGTGGCGAGCGCTCTGCGGTGCTGACGGCGAGGAATGCTTGGATGGCAGTTTCCGCCCTGCCAATCAGGTTGACCACGTCGGACCGGAGAAATCTGGCCTCGGGGTCGTAGTCGGCTTTGTGGCGGTGTTCCTGGAGAATGCTGAAGGTTGCTCCGAAGTGCTGCAGAGCCGGTGAGGTGTTGGCGGCGTGCCGGTTCATTCTGTCGCTTGCGGAGCGTTGCTCCGTTGCCCAGTACGTCCGGGTCCACTCTGGCGGGTATGGCGGTCCTGCCGATATTCCGGTGAGGGTGTTGGCGTTGCTGGAGCACAGGGCGTGAAACTCCGCACCGTAGGCGGTGCTTACGGCTCTTTTGAGCATTGCCTGGCGTGGTCTTCCCGGCGCAGGCGCTCCCGTTTGTCCGGCGAGCAGCTTCGCTGCCTCGATCAGGTGACGCCAGTCCACTGTATCTCCTCTTCCCATGGTTCGGGGCGCAGGAGTTCGTCCCACATGGAGTCTTCCTTCTTGTCGACGTAGGACTCGATGGGGATTTTGTATATGCTCAGAGCTCTCAGCTGGCCTGACATCTCCACAGTGATGGCGTTCAGCTTGGCGTAGGCCAACACCCTGCTGGTCGAGGGTGAGTTCGACCCTGATAGGGTCGGACTTCAGCTGTCCCTGGAAGTTCCAGTTGAGGTGTTCCCGGAAGATGGATTCGACCTGCCGTATGGTTTCTGCGGAAGCGACCATGTTCGTAGGCCTCTTTAGAACCCCTAACTAAAAAGATGTTAAGCGTTTGAAGCAGATAAGCGAACACCCGATGGAGATGCTGCACCCCTACGATGCAGGGAATGGTCCGGGAGAAAATAGGCGTCCTCCATTGGCTTGTCAACTCATTTTGATAGGGGCTCTTAGCCCCCGCCCACGCAGGGGCAACAGTAGCCCGCGTGGTTCGCAACAGTAACACCAGCGTCCCACAGGGCACCCCCTGGCAAACAAGCCCCTGACATCTGTTTTCTCCAGCCTGATATTTTCTCCAGTAGTTGATTGCCGCCCGGTCCAGATACGGATAGACTCCGGGAAAGAGAGTGACAAACAAACAGGTGTTTTTTTGACACCCGAAGAAGGCTGCAGCACCTTAGTCTGGACCAAGTGGAGGATGGCCCTGCGGACAACGCCTATTCACTCGGTCGCCTGTAACCCAGATGGACTGTCCCGCTCCGCAGTGGCAACTTCAGGTATTTGAACAACCGGGTCTCCGACGTTGACTTGGGCAAGGCCGACCCCAAATGTCTCATGCTTGATGATCCACTCACGCGGCATCAACAATCTAGCAAATGGACCGAGAGATGCAGGCACGATCGTAGGATTCGCAAAGGTAGTAGTAGCTACCGACAAGTGTTCTTGTACCTCTACGATGCACACCTGCGCCATAGGTGACTCTACAGACCCGAGCAGTTGTTGTGTATCCGGGTCTCGAATAGCCTCACCCTTTGGGTTGAGAACTTGGAAGGTCATACCAAATGAAACCCCGTTCGACGCCCCCACATTGATGACGATCCGACGAGAGTCGAGGATCTGAGCTATTTTCCCCCTAATGGACCCCATCGTCCTACCTCTCACTTTGTTCTGCAGCACCAAGGCGCTGTTGCAGATCGGCTACGTCTTCCGGGACAATGTCTTTCCAGTCTTCCAACGCATCATCTGCTGTGACTAACTGACTGCGAACCAGACCTTCTAATAGGGACATCACACGACGGTATTCCTCGATGGATTTACTTGCCCGAGATGACTCTATTTCAGCAGCGATGATCGAGAGACCCCGATAAAGAGCTTGCAGGCGTCTAAACGCCGACCGAGCACTCGGTATGCCCTTCGAAAACTGTCTTCCAACCAAGAAAGACCCGCCTAGGCTGAAGGCCAACGAGATCAATTGGAGTAATACGCTCTCTAGATGTGTTAGGGGGCGAGTTGAGGATATGAAAACATAGGACACAGCTACTCCTATCCCCAAAACGGCGAGTACGCCACCGATAACGATAACCTTCATGACCAACCAGCATCGATCCTAATTCCTGCGATGACCCTGTGCACAACCATGTTGAGCACCGCGTCATCGAATTACTATCCAAGAGCCTTGGACAGTTTCGATTCCTTGTAGCAATTATGACACTATACATGCAATCACGAAAACGCGTCGCGGCCAGTTGGCCAACAACCAAGTGGAAGCCTACATGGACGACAAAACCATAGTCACGCTTATAGGTCTCTTGTTCGACCTCGTTGGCGTTGGAATGTTGTTCTGCAGCACCTTAAGAAAGCACATTGAGGCCGCAATTACTTTCGACCTTGTGAAGAGTACAACCCCCAAGGAGGGGGAACAATGGCTTATGCCGATCAGCCGCGAGGAGCACATGCGGGGCCTTCTTCATGCGGAGCGGCGTATTAAACGCAATCGCCGACTTCAAGGGGTGGCGCTGGCCTCGATCATCTTTGGTTTCGGATTACAGGCGATAGGGCTCTTTGTTTAAGTGGAGACAAACAGGTGTTTCTTTGCCACTACGGGAGAGGGAAGCGCGGCCGACTCAACGTACATCAACATATGGGCCATCGTGACTTCGATTCGACGGTCGCAAAGCCCATCCGAGACAAATCACAATTCAAACAATTGGCGCCCCGAAGCCTCTCAACGTCTTCTGATGATAGGTCCAGAGAGTCCAAGAGAACCAAACGAAATGGGTTTTCGTCGTCAATATCAACGCCCTGAGCTTGGAATGCAGTCTTGTACTCCGCTAGATGATCGGACATCCATGACTTGTGTGCTTCGATTTCATGCATAAGCTTGTCTGCCCAATACCTACCCAAAACACTACTGCCATTACCCGTCATACTGTATCCGAGCGGCATGATGGCGCGCCCCCTCAGACTCGTTACATGGTTCACGTTTTTTGGCCTGAGAGCACCTTTCTGCTCGTCCGTTAACTGGTCACCTTGCACTCCACGAAGCACGTATGCATCAGTCAAGTCCGGCCAATTAGCATCCACAATCTTCAACAGTTCTTGTCTCACCCACAGAATCTTCTGTGGGTCGTGATGCTTCCTCACATCTACAACATAGACATCCTCGTCGCCCACAATAGCGAACAATAGGTAGTCTGATCGTTTGATAAACCCGTCTGATTCTAGTTGGTCGTGAAGATGGAAATGGTGCATGGCGAAATCCCAAAGGAGTCTGTCTTTGGTCCTTGCGTCGTTCACGCTTTGGCTTAGGTACTGCACCACACATTGGCCTTTGGAGAGAAGCCAGCGGATTTTGAAAACAGCGTTCCAGGCTATCTGAGCATCGTCCTTGGCAGACAGATCCGTTTCACGGGCGAGGTCCCCCAAAGAGTCATGTAGCTCATTGGAGAAGTGCACATCCCGCGGCTTGGGGGCCAGCCGCCTTATCCGCATTTCCCAGTAGCGGGCTGCAAAGTCTGCGGCGTCTCCTTGATCTTCATAGCAGATTCCTTCGGCAGCAAAGTAGCGTTTGACAATATCGATAAGGTCTGTTTCGAAGTCCATCTTGCAACTCCTAGCAAGAATGAGCTATCCCGGGTTTCTATTATCATACGTGAGTGGTTCTAGACCAACAATCAGACCGATTCCTGACCTAGGAGGCGACCCCATGGACCCAGCGGTCTTCGGCTACATCCGGGTCTCCCAGGCGGAGGGCGAGAGCGGGCTGGCCACCCAGCGCCGCATCCTCACCGACCACGGGCTCCGTGACGACCGCATCTTCACCGACGTCGCCTCGGGCCGGAACATGCGCCGCCCCGCCTGGCAGCAGCTCCGGGAGAAGCTCCAGCCCGGCGACGTCGTGGTGGTCCCGCGGATCGACCGCCTGGCCCGGAACCTCACCGAAGGTCTCAGGACCATCGAGGAGCTGCACGCCCAGGGCATCTACATCCGCGCCCTGGCGGAGAAGCTGGACACGAGCGACGACAGCCCGAATGCCCGCCTCATGCTCCACATGCTGCTCTCCCTGGCCGAATGGGAGAGAGGGACCATCCGGGACCGGATCAAGGCCGGCGTGGACCGCGCCGCGGCCGAGGGAAGGACGGGCGGCAGGCCCCCGGCGCTGGACTTCGAGAAGGTCCAGGCCGTTCGGGACTTCCTAGCCAACAACAACGGCAACGTCAGCGCGGCACACCGGACCTTCAAGGTGAGCAGGGCGGTAATCAGGGCGGTCAGGGACGGGACTTACAAAGGGCTGGACACGTTGCATCAGAACAACGCCTGACTTACCATCCAGACAATACATCAGGACATGCTCGGGGAGTAGACAGGATGGGCACGACTCGCTTCACAGCAGAGGTGGACTCGGAAACCTTGGCCAGGGCAAGGGAGATCCTGAACAGGGAACGGATAACGCTGGACGAGACGCTGCAGGAGATGCTCAGCCACATCGTCTCTCACGACACCGCGCCTTGCTTCAGGTGCGGCGACCCGAACCCGGAAACCCTGCAGGCCATGGCTGAAGCGGAGGCCGGCGACCTGATCACTTCTGACACCATCGCTGACCTATTCACGGACCTGAATGAGGAGGATTAGCCACAGCCGCAGCTTCAGGCGGGACTACAGGCGAGAGAAACGGGGCCAATACGGGCTGCACCTGGACGAACAACTGGGCGCAGCCCTACAACTGCTGGCCAACGACCAGCAGATCCCCTCAAGGTACAGGGACCACCCCATGCACGGGAACCGGGCCGGAGAGCGCAACTGCCACATAAGGCCCGACCTAGTGCTTATCTACAGCAAGCCCAATCCCACGGACCTCAACCTCATACGCTTGGCCTCCCACAGCGAGTTGTTCGACTAGAAGCCTGGCCGGGAACCCCGATTCTCCCCAAGCCGTCGTTTTCTTAACGACGATTGTCGATATATTGGAGGGCGGCTGTGCGGTGCATCCTCCCAACACCTCCTCCGCACGGATCTGGTCCCAGCCATGAGATGGAACCCCAGGTCGCTGTTTGAAACAGGCACTGGTACCATTAGGTTGGAGGTTGGGCAGGAGCGGCTTCGCTTAGTTCCACCTCAATCCTGTCTAAGTAGGTGGCTGCACTTCCATCCATGGATAACTACACATACATAGGGAAGAATTCAACCCACATCAGAGTCAAGTTGTTTAACCCAGTGTCCCGCGTCAACTATATTTGCCGGTTGGCGTCAATTAGTTTTGCCGGTTCACCTCCTCGGCCTGGACGCGTTGCTGGGCAGCGTTGCCGTCCGCCCCTCGTACATGTGCAAGTCCGAGCCACAGATACAAGAGGAAGTGATCTTCACGATGCCATCGTTGGGGTGTTGCAGCTCCGGGTCTGACACATTTTCCGCGGCGATACTGAATGGGGCTTGGTAAACAACTGCTTTCATAACAAACCCCTCCTTGGCTTACAGGGGTCTTCTATCGTAGGTCTTTTATGAGACGCCCCTCTCGGCTAGCTTCTCCGGTGTGACCAGCTCGTAGAACTCGATCTCGTAGGAGTCGAGCTGGGCCTGCATCTCGGCGTTCAGAGTCCGTACCACCTCGGGGACCTGGGAAGGCCAGTTGGGCTCGATGGTCGCCTGGGTCCACTCAGCATAGGCCACGTTGGGAGTTCCCGGCAGGCCCTGGGACACATACACTTGTGCCTTGGGCCGGCCATTCTCCTCGTAGGCGGCGCATATTTTGATCAGCAGGTTGGCAACCTGCCATACCTTCCCCGGTTGCGCTTTGGCGATTCTTCTGATGACGTACATGGCTACTTCTCCTTTTTGTAATGCGACCTGAATTAAAACGGCCCTGGCTGTCGTTCCGCTATATTCGTCACTCCCTTTCCCCAACTTTGATAGCAAAAACCATCTGATTCTTGGGTTAACGGTTCCGGAGAGTTGCCGCGTCCGCCCATCGAAAGGAAGTCCCTTTGGCGATTGGAACAGCTTAATATGTGCCCGTGCGAGCATGGGAAACTAAACCAAAGCCAAGTGACATCTACTGGCGCGGGTCTCTGGCGGGAGGGTCATGGAGCGTCTAACTCTTCTTCCAGAACTGCCACCATCCTCTCGTTGATCGCAGGTCCGCCACCATCGACTGCGCCGGCTGGTCTGGCGTGCCCGCTGTGTCTGTTGTGGCCGAATCTAGGGCGGGCCTAACCCCAGGGTCGACAGTAACGCCCTGGGTGCCGAATAGCTCCCAAGGTCTGAAGGACTCCACGAAATCCTTGGCTTCTTCGATAGATGGGAACCCCTTCTGGGAGCGGCTCGGGTCGTAGCTAAAAGTCTTCGCCGACGCGTCGATGCCCCGTTTGGTGTCTCGGAACCCTCCAAGCTCCTCTTCATGGCCGTCGTTTTCGTCACTGAGAATCAGGTTCTCTCCCCTTTTTACCTTTCGCCAATACACTCTCATGCAAAGCACTCCTCGACTCCGGTTTCTAGCTTGACGGTTTTGGGACCTTGATAGTCTCTACTTCTAAAATTTGCTCGCTTGGTCTCGGAGAGGTGTGTTCTCTCTCCAAGTATGGCAACTCCTCGGCGATGGTCAAGTTCCTTAAGTGGCGTGCCCTTTACAAGTTGGGCTGTTGCTTCAGCCGACTGGTGTCGAGGGTGACTAGCCTACGCCTGGCTCGCTTCCCCAGCGCCACCAGGAACATCACGCTTTTACCTTACGTGTTCAGCGTCAACTACTTTTCCGGTTCCGTCGATTATTCTTGCCGGTTCACCTCCTGTTTCTGACTGCGCTGCTGGGCCACTCCGGTGCGGTAGCTGGGGACGTCGAATTCCAGGATGACCGAGTGGTGGACCACCCGGTCGATGGCCGCCGCCGTGGCCATTGGGTTGGCGAAGATGTGCTCCCACTGGGAGAAGACCAGGTTGGACGTGATGCCCATGGACCGGCGTTCGTAGCGTTCGGCGATGAGCGTGAAGAGCACCTCAGACTCCTCGGCCCCTTGGGGCAGGTACCCCAGGTCGTCCAGCAGCAGGAAATCGTAGTTGTCGAGCTTTCGTAGTTGTCGTGGCAATGCCAGGTCGCGCTTGGCGGCCAGCAGGTCCTGCACCAGCCTGTAGGCCGGGGCGAAGAGGACCGAGCGTCCGGCTTCCACCAGCCTGTGGCCCAAGGCGCACAGTGCATGGGTCTTGCCGGTGCCGGGCAGTCCGAAGGCCAGCACGTTGACGCCGCGGTCGACGAAGCTGCCGTCAGACAGCTCGCCCAGTTGCTGCCGCAGAGCCAGGGGCACACGGTCGTGCTCGAAGGTCTCCCAGGTCTTGCCGGCGGGCAGTCTGGACGCGGTGCGCAGCCTGCCGATGCGGCGCTGCCTCCGGTCCTCGGCCTCCTGCTCCAGCACTTCCAGCAGGGTCTCCAGGGCGTCGCCGTGCCCCGCGGCGGTGAATCGGGACACCGACTGCGCCCCCATGGTGGGCAACCGGAATTGGTGGCACAGCTCCCCGATCCGGACCTGAATGGCGTTGGCGTCCATCATCAGGCCACCCCCGCCAGCAGAGCGTCGTAGACCGTCAGGTCCGGCATCCCGGACAGGCTCAGCACCGGTGCCCGCGGCGGCTTGGGATTCGCCAGTTCTTTCACAATGGCATAGTCGAAGGGCTCTCCGGCCTCCAGCAGCAGGACCAAAGCGCTGTCCACCGTGGACTCCATAGTTGTCGCCGCAAGGTGCAGGATCCGCACGTACTCCACGTCAGTCCGTTCGCCTCGCCACATCTTGAGGGCGTCGTAGGCCAAGCGGAAGGTCATGGTGGGAAACATCTGCTCACGGAACCGGTAGCGGGCGAAGGCCCCGGGCTTGCGCACCAGGGAGCCGATGACGTGGCGGTAATTGACGTTGGCCTCCCTTTCACCGCGCACCCGCTCCATGCGTTCCACCAAGTGGCCCTTGTAGTACACTTCCAGATGCTCGGCGTACAAGCGTATCTGCACCTCCTTTCCGATGAGCCGGGAGGGTACGGTGTAGGTCCGTCCGGCTGCCTGGATGGTGCTCCACTTGCGCACCCGGGCCTGGTAGTTGACGTACTCCGGCACTGGAGCTGGAGGCAGGCACTGCAGAAGTGGGCGTTCCCTCCTCCAGCTTCCCTTGCACCAGGCGGTTGCGCCGCTCAACCACCTTGCCAACGAAGCCGGTGTAGGACTCGGCGGAATCGAAGTCGCGGCTGCCCCGCAGCATCAGAGCCTGGTCCAAAGCGTCCTTCAACCGGTAATGAGCCTGCTCGGCCACGCCATTCTCGTGGGATTCCCCGGAATTGATCAGCGTGGACTCGAGCCCGTAGTGGTCCAGGAGCTCGGCGTAGTTGTCGTTCAGGGCCCGGCCGCGGCTGCGCTTTATTTCATGGGTGAGGGCCGAGGTGTTGTCGGAGCGTATGACCTGGGGCGCGCCGCCCAGTTCCCAGAGCGCGTTCTGCAGTCCCTGCTTCAGGGCCAGAAAGGTCGCGCCAGCAACCACCTCGGCGTAGCGCCACCCTGAATGGCTCAACACCAGCTGGAACAGCAGGTGGCGGTAGCGCCGGCCGCCGATGGTTACTCCCAGAGAGTTGCAGTGGGTGAAGTCGAGCTGCGCCTCCCGGCCAGGTGGATGCTCCTAGAAGTCTGGCCGGAAACTGTCCATTTTGATGCCAGGGGTTATACTCCGGGGTATCAAAGATAGCGGAGCAAGGGAATGCTGGGAGAGCGATCGGATCAGAGGGGCTTCTGGGAGGCGGACCGGCTGTATCTGGACCACGTGGGTAAGGACACTTTCTACGGCCTGTTGGCATCGTTGAGAGGCCAACTATTCCGGGACTCCGACTTCGCCGAGTTCTACTGCGCCGACAACGGCCGGGACAGCGTGCCGCCCAGCCTGCTGGCCACGGCGCTGCTGCTGCAGACCCACGACAAGGTGAGCGACGCCGAGGCCAAGGCCAGAGCCGACTTCGACATCCGCTGGAAAGTGGCGTTGGGAATTGAGGTGGAGGACAGGCCCTTCGCCAAGAGCACGCTCCAGGTGTTCCGCGCCCAGTTGATTCTCCACGACAAGGTGCGGGCGGTGTTCGAGTCCAGCCTGCGGCTGGCCCGGGAGTCGGGCTACCTAAAAAAGCGCGGCATGCGGGTGGCGCTGGACACCACGAACATCCTGGGGCGGGGCGCCGTGAGGGACACCTTCAACCTGCTGGCGGACGGGATTGTGAAGCTGCTGCGGGCGCTGGCAGCCGTGGAGAGGTCCAATGTCAAAGGATGGGCCGAGGCCCAGGGGTACGGGCGGTACCTTGCATCCAGCATCAAGGGAGAGTCGGCCATCGACTGGTCCGACAAGGGGGCACGGGCGGGGTTGCTGGCCACGATTGTGGCTGACGCCGACCGTCTGTTGGAAGCAGGGCGGCAGGCGCAGGAGGCTCTGCCGGAGGGCAGCCCTGAGCGGCAGGGCATCGTCGCGGCGGCGGAGTTGCTGGGGCAGTTGCTGCTCCAGGATGTGGAGCGCACCGGCGACGGTATTGGTCTCAAGGACGGGGTGAGCAAGGACCGGATGGTGTCGGTGCATGACCCGGAGATGCGCCACGGCCACAAGAGCAGCAGCCGTCGCTTCGACGGGCACAAGGCGGCGATTGTGGTGGACACCGATACCCAGCTCATTACTGCTGTGGAAGTATTGCCCGGCAACGCTCCGGACAACCTGGGGGCCTTGGAACTGGTGGAACGGAGCGAGGCCAATACCGGTGTGCCGGTGGAGGAGGCGCTGGGCGATGCCGCTTATGGCGACGGCGATACCAGGCAGGCCTTCGCCGACGCGGGACGGACCCTGATTGCCCGGGTGCCGGGCCGTCCGAACCGGAAACACTTCCCGAAGGATGACTTCCGGATTGACCTGGCGGCGGGAACCTGCACCTGTCCGGCGGGTCAGGTCACCCGGAAGCTGCTGCCGGCGGGGAAGCGGACCGGTTCCACGGGACGGACTCACCGGCTGCAAGCCTTCCGGTTCGATGCGGCGGTGTGCGGAGCCTGCCCGCTGCGCTCTCAATGCGTGGCCGGGTCATCGGGATTGGGGCGAACGGTCCAACTGCACCCGCAGGAGGCTTTGTTGCAGCAGGCCCGGGCCCTGCAGCAGAGCGAAGCCTTTGCCGGGTATTGTCAACGCCGGGTGGTGGTGGAGCACCGGCTGGCCCGGCTGGTGCAGCTGGGGATTCGCCAGGCCCGCTACTTCGGTCGGACCAAAACCCGGTTCCAGCTGTACCTGGCAGCCACGGTGGCCAACCTGACCCTGCTGGCGGGCAAAACCGGTTTGACAGGCGATATTGGTGGCGCTGCCATCGGCTACCGTGACGCCTGGGCCGGCGCCGACAGTGCTACAGCAACATTTGGTGCAATCCGGCTCGGTCTGATTTGGCCGCTGGCGTTGCTGACGCCGGCCTTTCTGCCTAAAGCCCTCTTCTCAACCAAGGCTTTTCATCCGCATTTCTAGGGGAAGTAGACCTCCTGATCCGGACCGTTGAGTGCCCGCCAGTCCTGTAATCGGCGTTGCAGGGTGCGGAGCTGGGAGGCGCTGAACCGGCCGGGAAATTTCTCCTCCAGCCACTCGATAATTGTCGTTGCCCTGAGCCTGCCGGCGGCCTCGCCCCTGAGCAGGGGCAGGATTTCTTCCTCCCAGACGCCGTCAAAGGGATCGGGACGGGTGCGCCACCGGCGCACCTGCTTGGTTTCCGACGGCAACGGGCCACACTGCCACTGCCACTTCCGCGCCCACCGCTCGCTCATCCCCGCCATGGCCGCCGCCGGCTGTTGTTTCTTTCCTTCCATCCGTCTTTGCCTCAGTAATGCGACTTGCTGATCCGTAACCAATCCGGCACCTCCTGTACCGGATGATTACCATGTGTGACCGGCAAAAATAGTTGTCGCCAACCGGCAACACTAATTATCGTTGATCACCCAGATCCCAGACACCTCAAACTCCTGTTATCCGGCGTAGATTCTTGGAACCGCCAACGTGATAAAGAGGACTTCGAGCCAAACCTGATGGGGGCGAGGATCTATGAAGAGTTTCAAAAGGCAGGCAAACTTGAAGGTGGGTGTATTCCCCTCTACCATGCCAACTTACAAGACGCCTTACTAGCGAAAGCAGACCTCCGAAAGGCTAACCTAGAGTCAGCCAGACTCCAAGGCACCACCCTATTCAATGCCAAATTAGAAGGTGCGGTCCTCCAATTTGCCTTCCTCCAAGGCAGTCTTCTTCAAGATGCTCTCCTCCAAGAAGCCAACCTCTTCCGTGCCGACCTCAGTGGTGCCAACCTCCAAGGTGCGCGACTCAATGACGCTCATCTCGTTGAGGCCGATCTCATGGGAGCCAACCTGCGCGATGGTGAGTCTTATCCCACGGAATTGTTCGGTGCCAACCTGTCTGGTACCCAACCTTGGAAGGCCAAGCTCTACCCCTGCTCCAATGGAAGGAGCGAGCAACTCGAAACATTAGAGTCGAAGTTTAAGACTGTGCCCGACGTAGGCTCCCTGACGAAGCTTGGCCGGTTCTTGGCTGAACAATATCCTGCCGATGACTATGCACTCTACTTCCGAGGGGACAACAGGTGGGATGACGCCAAGCCTTACGAATTGCGCCCCTCTGTTTTTCGGTTGGGCAGGGGGTCGTCTCGGAAGGAAGAGGGCGAGATGTTACGTGAGCTCATGTCCCGCCGCCCGGAGGACTTCAGAGGTTTGGCCTCGGCCCTCGATCAATGGGTGCTCGCACGTCACTATGGCCTCAAGACCCGGCTCCTCGACATCACCCGCAACCCCCTTGTTGCTCTCTTCCATGCGTGCTCCCGTTCTGAGGACGAGGCCGCGACTTCTGAAAGCAAGGCCGCGAGTAAGAAGGAAAACGGCCGACTTCATATCTTCGCCGTCCCCAAGGAGTTGGTTAAGCCTTTCGATAGCGATACGATCAGCGTCATTGCCAACTTCGCCAGGCTCCGAGTTGCCGAGCAAAATCTTCTCTTGGGGAAAAAGGCTGAGGATGTCGCTCTGGAAGAAAAGATAGAGACGGCAGACAAGTACTCATACGTCAAGCTCCGGCTGAACCAATTCATAAGCCAAGAAAAACCGTACTTCAAGGATCGAATCGACCCAAGGGACTTCTATCGGGTCTTCGTCGTAGAGCCTCGACAGATATTCGACCGTATCCGTGCGCAGTCTGGCGCCTTCCTAATTTCAGCTTTCCACGAACGATTTGAGCAAAGTGAAGTGCTGGATTGGAACAAGGACATCCCGGTTTACGATCACCATTCGCTGGAAGTGCCGGCAAAACATAAAGGGCATATCCTGAAGGAACTGTTGCTTTTCAATTTCACCCGCGAAAGCCTGTACCCAGGGCTGGACGCTTCTGCCAATGCTGTGAATGAAGCCTATTTCCCACCGATCTAGGACACCGAGCGCCGGATCCGCGAGGCGTCATAGTATTACAACGACGATTAATATGATAGGATGACCGACTAATTGGGGAAGGCTTGGGCAGGTGAGGCAGGGAAGTGGATGCGTCAGCTTTCGAGCAGGTGTACGGGGCCTTTGGGGATTTTCACGCTTACTTCGGTCCGCTGTTCGGCCGCAGGGAGGCGCGGGACCACAGCCGTCATTATCTCCAGGCTCTGCTGGTACACTCTGGGGAGCGGCGCAACGCCGAGAATCTGTCGGAGACGGTTCCGGCGCCAGCCAGGGTGATGCAGCGGTTTCTCACCGAATCGCCTTGGAATGATGACGCGGTGATTGGCCGGTTGCAGGAGGGCTTATCGCCCAGATTGGGACACCCGGAGGCGGTGTGGGTGCTGGACGGCAGCGACTTCCCCAAGCAGGGCAGGAAGTCGGCGGGAGTGGCCCGGCAGTACTGCGGGAGATTGGGCAAGGTGGCCAACTGCCAGGCGGGGATGTTCCTGGCCTACGTCAGCCCGCTGGGGCGGGCCCTGGTGGACAAACGGCTGTATCTGCCGGAGAGCTGGACCTCGGACAAAGGCCGGTGCGCAGCGGCCGGGGTTCCAGAGGAGAGGCAGGGCTACCGGTCGAAGACGGAGTTGGCGCTGGAGATGGTGGAGAGTGCCTTGGCGCGGAGCCATCTGAAGGCTGGATGGGTTGCCGGGGACGACGCCTTCGGGATGTCGCCGCCGTTCCGGGACGGGTTGGCGGCGCTGGGGATGCACTACGTGCAGGACGTCCCCGGCGGCAGCACGGTGTGGCCGCTGGAGCCGGCTTGGACCAGTGCGGAGTATCAGGGGTTCGGGCGTCCCCGCAAACCCAAGTTGCGAGACGGTCAGCGCCGGACCATGGAGCAGCGCAGCGATGAATTGCCGGGGGATGCCTGGCGGGAGATAACGGTGGCCGAGGGAAGCCAGGGTCCCCGCAGCTACCAATTCAGCGCCCAGCGGGTGCGGCCAACCAGCAAGCGGAAGCCCGGCGAAATCCACTGGGGCATCTACCGCCGGAACCTGGACGGCAGCGAGCCCCGCTACTATCTGTCCAACGCTCCCGAGGACACTCCCCTGGAGACGCTGGCCTACGTGGGCGGTTCAAGGTGGCGCATTGAAACGGAGTTCGAGACTGAGAAGGGCGACGTGGGGCTGGACGAATACGAGACCCGGAGCTGGGCGGGCTGGCATCACCACGTGGCCCTGTGCCTGCTGGGCGGAGCTTTTCTGCTGAGCCTGCAACAGGCTTGGGGGGAAAGATGCCCCGGATCACCCGATCCCAAGTGTACCGGGGGGTGCGGGAAATGCTGCCCAGGGAACAGTTCGGGCTGGATGAGCTGCTGCGGTGGCTGGAGGATACGCAGGATAGTAACGAACGGGCCAAGCGCTCCCATGCCAAGCGCCGAGCCGCCCTTCGTACATCCCCGGACATCCCTCCTTGAACCGTCGTTGTAATAGTAGTGGCCCCTTTTTCTCTCTGTTCCGTCGAGTGACATTTGATCACCGTCAGATAGGCGTGAGCCAGCATCGCCAAGGTGATGTGCCGGTACCAACCGTCCCAGCGCCGCACTTCGTACTGGTCCAGCCCCACCTCTCCCTTGGCCTCCTCGAAACATTCCTCTATGGCCCACCGGGTCCCCGCGACCCTTACCAACTCCTCCAGTGTCGTCTCCGCGGGGCCGAAGCACACATCGTCGTGTCATTGCGATGATGCCTCGCTGGTTCTGGTGTCGGTTTCCAAGGGCTGACTTTCACTCCCTTAGAAGCAGCTCCGTCGGGGGAGCCCCGGTCATCCCAAGGACACCGGCGTACTGGTTGCGCACCGACTCTGCCGCCACTATGATTCGGCCAGGCAAACTATTCACGCCGCCGGCGCCATTTCAGTGGCCTTCTCCCTGTTCTGAACGGGCCTGCCAAAGTGCCATCCTCCAACGCCCCGGGAGATTAATTGGCAAGACTCCTGAAAGCGGTCCTCCCCCTTCTGGCCCTGACCCTGCTGGCGGGCGTCCCCGCCAGCGTGTCGGCCCGCTCCGAGAGCGGCGGCGCAACGGGGATCACGGTCCGGCAGACCGTCCCCAGCGTCTCCGTGGCCCTGAGCGCCCAGGTGCAGCTGAGGCTGAATGCTCCGGTCTCGGTAACGGCCACCTTCAGCGAGCCAGTTGCCGGCTTCGCCCTCGACGACGTCGCCGTGGTCAACGGCGTAGCCGGCAACCTGGCGGGCAGCGGTGCGGTCTACACCTTCGACGTTACCCCCACCGTCCTGGGCGAGGTGACGGTGGACATAGCCGCCGGTGGGGCCGAGGATGCCCAGGGCAAACCCAGCACGGCGGCCGCGCGGCTGTCTCTGGGGCTGCCCTACGACTTCGACGGGGACCGCGGCATCAGCAAGGCCGAGGCCATCGCGGCCATAGTGGACTACTTCGCCGGCAGGATCACCAAGGCCCAGGCCATAGGGGTCATCGTGCGCTACTTCGCCAGCCCGACGGAGCCGGGGCCCGGGGAGGAGGCCTCCGTGAGTCTTGCCCTTGAAGCCGAGGCTCAACTCGCGGGCTACTGGAGTGACGGGACCGCAGATGTCGCCGTAACGGTGTCGTTGAGGAACGTTGGCCGCCGACCGCTCCAAGGAGTCCAAGGCATCGGCGTCACATGCCGGCGGGGCGACGTGGTCGTGACCGAGTGTCCGGACACCATAACCGTGGAGCTGGCAGATGGGTTTGGTCCTGGCGGTACGGAGTTCACCGTCCGTGCGCCAATGGGGAGTGTCCCCAGGGCGGTGGAACTCAGAGCCGACGACGGGCCGTCCACGGCCATCGAGGTCGGCGTGCCGGAACGCATTCTCGGGGTCGGTCGGCACATCTGGGAATGCTGCAGCGATCGTCCGGGCCACATGAATAGATGCGGAGGCTGGCACCTGGATAGAAGCTCTGTCCGTAAGTGGCAACCTGGTAAGCCCATCAGAGTGTGGGCGGAGGGCCGTCAGGACTACTTGGAGGCTCTAGGGGTGATTCTCGCCCGAATGGCGGAACTGTTGCACCACACATTCGAGACGGCCGAGTCCGGAGAGCAGGCCGACCTAGTAGTCCATGTGGGTACGTCTTCTCATCCGGGCACCTGCTCTGGGGGAAGCGGATGCGGGCAGGCGTTCGCTGGCCCAGGGAGCGACCAGAATACGATTGTGACCGGAGAGGTCTGGGTCGCAGACCTGGGCGACGCGGTACCGAGATGGGTCATCGCACACGAGCTGTTTCACGCCCTCATTCCGCAGGGACACTACCCAAGCCCGTACCATGTGTTGGGTACAGTCGAAGGACTGTCGGCTACGGATGAAGCGATACTCCGGCTCCATGCCCATCCTCTGGTCAAGCCCGGAATGACGACGCGGCAGGTGGAGGAGCTCATCGTTTTTTACGACCAGTTGCTGGACGCCTCGCCCGGCGACGTCAATACCCTGGTGTGGCGGGCCAGAGAGGCTTTGATCGAGAAAGGAACGGCGTCGTTCACCTCCAGAGGCGTATGCCTCACGGATGCCCAGTCCTGCCGGTCCCATGCCCTTGAGGAATTCGGTTGGACCGGCCACCTCATCGGGGAGCTCGGGTTACCTGGAAACCACTACCAGCAACTTGGTCTACAGGATGGCAGGCTGGGAGCCTACGTGGCGGGGAAGGAGTTCTGGCTCGAGTCGGCTGGTGAGTGGCGCAGCGTGGATTGGAACGGCTTCCTTCACGCGACCGGCTGGCGTCCCAACTATACCAGCCTGCTGACTGTCCTGGAGAATATCCTCCTTCTGGCCCACGACGGCCACGTCACGGCCTCTGAGATGTCCGACGGGAAAATCGCGCTTGAAGCCCGGCAGGGCCAGGAGCTACGACTCATAAGCGACTACAGGATGGGCCTCTCCCTGATCCTGGACAAGGAGACTTTCCAGGTCTCCGACTATACGGTCACCATCTGTGGGCCGGGAGATTCTTCCGGCTGCTTCTTCGAGATAATGGCCATAGACGGAGAGTACGGGACAGAGCTGACAATCCCGGAGACGATACGCCAGTCAACTCCTTTACCGGCTGAATGGGAAGGCCCGGAGGGGACCACTACTCTGAGCAGCGGGTTTCATCACACATGTGCGCTGCGGATAGACGGCTCTCCGACCTGCTGGGGAAGCGACTACTATGGTCAGGCGACGCCGCCCGAGGGGGAACGCTTCGTATCCATCGGCAGTGGGGAGACCTACACCTGTGGCCTTCGCTCGGACGGGTCGGTGGTCTGTTGGGGGTCCGGCCTTGGACATGACGATCATTATAGGTCGCGAGATGGCCTCTGGACCTCTCCGACCGATGCGAACCGGGAGTATGGCTACAACGCGAAACCGGTAACTATCATGCGGTTCACAACGCTGAGCGTTGGCAGACTCAAGACATGTGCCCTTCGTCCGGACGGATCTGCCTTCTGCTGGGGATTGGTTGATGATTTCTCCCCTTCCGGTGAGGTGTTCACTTCCATCAGCAGCGGCGCAGGGCACGTCTGCGGTCTCCGTGAAGACGGCTCTGCCATCTGTTGGGGTGACGACCTTGACGGGGCGGCGGCGGCGGACGAACGTTTCGTATCCATCAGCAGCGGCGCGCTTCACACCTGCGCCCTGCGCGCAAGTGGAAAACCCGTCTGCTGGGGGAACAACCATGCTGGACAGGCTTCTCCACCTCCAGACGAGAGGCTGGCTTCCATCAGCAGTGGCGGACAACACGTATGCGGCCTCCGTGATGACGGAACAGCCCTTTGCTGGGGCTGGGACGCAGTGGGACAGTTGGCGGCGCCGGAGGGTGAACGGTTCGTGTCGATAAGCTCCGGCCGCTACCATACCTGCGCCCTGCGGGAGGACGGCGAGGCCGTTTGTTGGGGATTGAACAGCGAAGGCCAGTCATCGCCACCTCAAGGTGAACGGTTCGCCGTGGGGGCTGTTGACGGGACGTAGACCCGGCGAAGTTTCAAGTCCCACCAGGTTTTGCTCGATGTGAGGAGCCGGCAGAGGAAGTTATTCCTTGCCGAGGTGGGTAAACTGGTCGGCGCCCATCACCTGTCGAAACGCATTAGCCAGCTTCTTCCCCAGATGAACCGGTCGTGCTCCTGATATTCCATGGGACCGTGCTGCGGGCAAATGAGGTAGAGTTATTGATCTGCGACTGTAGTACTAGCGTATCTGCCGAAGAGCCGGGGCCACGCTCATTATTTCAGGAGTTCAGGAACTGCCAGTCCATCGTGCCCAGGTCGAACCGGATGCGGCGGAAGGCCTCAGCGTAGGGGAGTCCCACCGCTTCCCCATGGCGGGAGGCCCCCTGGCGTACCCGCTCCATGCGCTGCTCATGGGTGCGCGTCCCCATCTGGCTGGCGTGCATTGCCAGGGACTCCGCTTTCATTGACACGTAATCGCTGATGTCCACGAACACATCCGGGCTTTCGCTGCCCTGCAGGTAGGCTTCCCTCACCCGGTGGGGGCGCAGCCCTTCCTCGGTAATCTGTTCGGGAAAGTGGAGGTAACTCCAGGCGTAGGTGTAGGAGGCGTCCACCGCGACCCGCCCGCTCATACGGTGGTCGCGATGCGTGTGGCTGACACTGCGGTAAGGATCGATGGCGAAGACAACGTCCGGGCGGTGGCGACGAATTTCCCGCACCACCTGGCCGCGAAACAGCATCCCGTCTTCCAGTTCCCCGTCCCGGTGTGACAGGAAGACCGTGTCCTTGGCGCCGAATACACTGGAAGCTCCCAACTGCTCCCGCTCGCGGGTGGCTGCCAACCGCTCCGATGTCATCTCCCGGTCGGCGGTCCCCTTGTCGCCGTTGGTGCAGAGGACCACCACCACCTCGGTGCCGGCCTCTTTGACCCACTTGCCCAGGATGCCGCCGCAACCTCCCTCGCAGTCGTCGGGATGGGGAGTGACCACCAGCACCCGCCGGGGCGCGTCGGTTATGATTTCCATGCTTACCTCAGTCCTATCAGCGCGTCATTCGCAGCGTAAGGGTTATGGAGAAGAATACTACTGAAAACATCCCCACAAATGATTCCGCAGCTCCTAGGGCGTGTCGTCAAAACAGGAACAAGATGGTAGATTATTTCGGAGAGTGTGAGTGTGTGGAGTTGAGGTATAGCGGCAGCGCATCGGCGTCACGACCTTTCGGACAAGGTTTGGGAACAATTGAGACCTTACTTGCCTGGTGGAGCAGGCAAAAGGGGGCGTCCAGCCCGGGATAACCGGCTTTTCTTGAACGCGGTGTTTTGGATCCTGCGTACTGGGGCGCCCTGGCGGGACCTGCCGCCGGATTACGGGGACTGGAAGAACACCCATAGACGCTTTTGCCGGTGGCGAGACCGCGGTGTCTGGGACCAACTGCTGGAGCGGGTCATCGAAGATCCGGACTTTGAGTGGTTGATGGTCGACGCAAGCCACATCAAGGTTCATCCTCATGGCACTGGGGCCCGGGGAGGCAATCAAGCCATAGGCCGCACAAAAGGGGGCTAAACAGCAAACTGCACCTGGCGGTGGACTCCCACGGCATGCCGGTACGTATGATCTTGACCGAGGGTACGGTGGCGGATTGCACGCAGGCTCATTCGCTGATCGCCGACATCCCAGCTGAATATCTGCTGGCAGATCGAGGCTACGACACCAACGGCATCGTGGCCGAAGCCGAGGGCCAGGGGATGGAACCGGTGATACCACCCAGGAGCCATCGCAAGGAACAGCGGTACTACGACCGGGCACTGTACAAACTGCGGCACTTGGTCGAGAACTCATTCCTGGACTTCAAGCAATGGCGGGGGGTTGCCACCCGATATGCCAAAAACGCAGCGTCTTTCCTGGCAATTTGCCAAATCCGAGCGCTGGTCATCTGGACCAAGTTATTTTGACGACACCCCCTAGGGTTTGTGGACAATTAACCCATAACGGCGAGTATGATGAGGCATCGTATAGCAGGCCGTTTGATTGTTCGGATGATGCGGCCTCGTCGGGCAAAGCCAGCTAGAGCCGATACAACCTGTAATACGTAGGCTTAGCCGGAGGACGCGATTGAACATATCGCCCGGCGAACCTCGCATGAGCCCCACGGCATTTGTCGCCAAATGGCGGGACATCGACTTTGGCGAGAAACAGGCGTCCCAGGAGATGTTCCTCGACATCTGCGCCGTCCTCGGCCATCCCACTCCCGTAGATTATGGCGACAAGGACGTGTTCACCTTCGAAAAGCCGGTGCCCAATGGGATTCCCGGCGCCTACCTTGAAGGCCGTTTCGGCTGGGAGTTCAAGGGCAGCGATGCCGACCTCGACAGTGCGATGAACCAGTTGCTCCGGTACCAGGTCCACCTGAAGACCCCGCCCCTGCTCATCGTCTCTTCCTTCACCACCATCCGGATCCGCACCAACTTCCCCGGTATGGAAACGGTGCTCTACGAAATCCCGGTGGCGGAACTGGCCCAGCAGGAAAACCTGGCAAAGCTCCGTCACGCCTTCTATGACCCCGACCAGCTTCGCCCCGGCCGCACCGTGGACCAGGTTACCAGGGAGACCGCCGACCTGTTCCAGGCCATCGTCGAAGACATGGAGCAGCGCACCGACGACTCCGAAAAACTGGCCCGCTATTTGAACCAGATCGTGTTCTGCCTCTACGCCGAGGACGCCGGGCTGTTGCCTGGCAACCCCTTCTCGGAGATAGTGCGCGGACACAACCACAACCCCCAATTGTTCGACCTGGCCATTCGCAACCTGTTCCGGCAGATGGCTACCGGGGGTCTCTTCGGCGCTGTCGAGATCGCCCATTTCAACGGCGACCTGTTCAACAATGCCGACACGGTGGAGTTGAGCGGCACGGCCCTCCTGCGCCTGGAGGAGGCCACCAGGAAGAACTGGCGCAACATCGAACCGTCAATCTTCGGGACCCTGTTCGAGCGGGCGTTGGACGCATCCAAGCGCGCCCATCTCGGCGCGCACTACACCAGCGCCGAGGACATCATGCTGGTGGTCGAGCCGGTGGTGATGGTCCCACTGCGCCGGGAGTGGGAGTCCGTGTAGCAGGAGGCCGGCAACCTCCTGAACGACGGGCATGATGATGCGGCGCGGGTCAGGCTGGGCGGGTTTCAACAGCGGTTGTTCGAGGTGGAAGTGTTCGACCCGGCCTGCGGCAGCGGCAACTTTCTCTACCTGGCCCTGCGCTCCCTGCTCGACCTGGAGAGAGAGGCAATCGACTTCGCGGCCATGAATAGGTGGACTGGCCTGACGCCCACGGTCAAGCCGGACCAGATGCGCGGACTGGAGGTCAACCTCTACACCACCGAGTTGGCCCGCACCGCCCTGTGGATTGGCTACATCCAGTGGCACCAGAACAACGGCTTCCCTTACGACCACAGCCCCTACTCACCCCTTTGGTGTCCATTCAGATGGCCGATTCCATTCTTGCCTGCGACGGCGTCGGGGACCCGCAGGAACCGGAGTGGCCGGCTGCGGAGTTCATCATCGGCAACCCGCCATTTCTGGGCGTGAGACTCCTTCGCGCCAACCTGGGCGATGAGTACGTCGATGCGCTGTTCGACCTGTACCACGGGCGGGTGTCAGCCGAGGCCGACCTGGTCTGTTACTGGTTCGAGAAGGCCCGCGATATGTTGGCTGAAGACCGCACCAAGTGCGTCGGTCTGCTGGCAACCCAGGGTATTCGCGGTGGCGCGAACCGTAACGTGCTGCGGCGCATCAAGGAGACCGGAGACATCTTTCTCGCCTGGTCGGACCAGCCGTGGATTCTGGAAGGAGCGGCGGTCCATACTTCCATAATCGGGTTCGACAATGGATCTGAGACAGTCCGTGAACTGGGCGGTGAAGCCGTAGAGTCGGTTAACTCCAATCTCACTGATGGGCCTGACATTACGGAAGCAAAACCACTAAAGGAGACCCTTGGCATCGCCTTTATGGGGGATACCAAGGGCGGGCCATTTGACATCCCGGAGTCCGTCGCGTTGAGCATGTTGGGCCAGCCAAATCCCGATGGCAGGGATAACCGCGATGTTGTCCGCCCCCGTGCCAACGGCAGGGATGTAACGTCCCGCCCCAGTGGGACATGGATAATCGACTTCGGTGTGGATCTGCCTCTGCCGGAGGCCGCTCTGTATGAGGCCCCATTCGAATACGTGAACGAACACGTGAGGCCAGAGCGTGTAACCAACAAGCGAAAGGTATATGCAGAGAATTGGTGGCTGCACATGGAGCCTAGGCCAGGGATGCGTCAAGCCCTCGAAGGGTTAGGCCGCTATGTCGTGACTCCAACAACGGCCAAACATCGCCTGTTCACATGGTTGTCGGCGGATGTATTGCCAGACCACGCTCTGATCGCCGTTGCCCGCGACGATGATTACATTTTCGGCGTCTTGCATTCCCGCTTCCACGAAGTCTGGGCACTGGCAATGGGCACACAGTTGGAGGACCGCCCGCGTTAGCCCCAATCCACCGAAGGAGGGCGTGTAGCGGGGTTCTGAAGAGACCAGAAAGTACTCCTGTGCCTATGGGATAATGGTTTTGTAACAGCAAACCGACCCCAGAACAAAGAGCACCCAATAGCAACTGTCTTGAAAGTCAATAGGAATGAGCAGCGACTGGCTGAGTCATATCGCACCAAGGGGAGCCATGTTTGAGCATGCCGTTGAGTATAACCAGCAGTTTGCGCATGGACGCGACCAGCGCCACCTTTTTCGGCTTGCCAGCTGCCAGCAGCCTCTGGTAGAAGTCCCGGATAGCAGGGTTGTGGCGGCTGGCTACCAACGCTCCCATGTAGAGGACGGCCCGCACCCGGGAGCGTCCGCCCCAGACGGCGCGTTTGCCCCGCAGGGCGCCACTGTCGCGGTTGTAGGGGGCCACGCCCACAAGGGCGGCGATCTGCCGGCGATTCAGCGTGCCCAGCTCTGGCAGATTGGCCAGCAGAGTGAGGGAGATCTGCTCTCCGACACCGGGAACGGTGCGGAGCAGGTCGTCCTTCTCACGCCACACCGGACTCCGGCGCAAAGTCTGACGTAGCCCCTTGTCCCAGTCGCTCAACTCTTGTTCCAACCACGCGATGTGGGCTTCAATGCGAGGACTAACGGCGCCGATGGCGGTGCCCAGCCGGTTCTTCTCGGAGACCAGCATGGTCATCACCTGGTGCCTGCGGGCAGTCAGCGAGTTGAGGACCTGGGTCTCGGCGTCCTTGAGGGGGCGCACCTCAGGACGGACGGCGGCGGCGAAATGGGCCAGGACCCCCGCGTCCAGAGTGTCGGTCTTGGCCAGCGTTCCGGTGGCCTTGGCGAAGTCCCTGACCTGGCGTGGGTTGACCACCACCACCGGCAGCGCCGCCGCGGCCAGGGCGGCCACCAAGGGCAGTTCCAAGCCGCCCGTAGCCTCCAACAACACCAAGGCAGGCTCCAGGTCCACTATCTGGGGGATCAGTCCCTCAATTCCGGTCTGGTCGTAGGGCAGGGTCCATCTCTTCCCCGTAGGCCGGACAGCAACGTCCAACTGCGCCTTTGAGACATCAATGCCTACGAACCTCGCTTCTCCTTCCATCTGTACCTCCTCTTTCAGTGTTGACCCTTCCTTGCACGATGCGGGCTCGATTGGCCCAGGCAACTGTCCGGGTTCTACCGTTGAGGAACGCGGCGACCCCTGCTATTGGACGGTCTACCATGACCCAGATGCTACCGGTCTGCCGCGCTCTGGACCGCCACATATGAGCTATTGTCGCGGGCCAAAGTCAGGATACAAGATGCTGCCACGCAACCACCCCGACCGGATCCAAATCACCTTCGACGACCGCCGCCTGGTGGCCAATGACGGGCTGATCCTTCCGGCCACCCTGGCCTTGCACCTGGGTCTGCCCCAACTGGTTGACCTACGCCTGGACCTGGGCGATGCGCCAGGCCGGGCCAATCCCGGCGATAAGATTTCGACGCTGGTGGCCTCGGCGCTGGCGGGCGGCGACTGCATCGACGACGCCGATGCGTTGCGCACCGGCGGGACGGCTGGCGTCATCGGCTGCGTGGTCAAGGCGCCGTCCACCCTGGGCGCCTTCCTGCGCAGCTTCAGGTGGGGCCATGTCCGCCAACTGGACCGGGTGAGCCGCGAGTTGCTGGCCCGGGCCTGGTCGGCTGGTGCGGGACCCGGCCCCGGGCCGTTGACCATTGACCTGGACTCCACCATCTGCGAGACCTATGGGCTGGCCAAGGAGGGGGCGCGCCATCACGGCTATACCGGCGAGCGGGGCTATCACCCGCTGCTGGCCGTCGCCGTCGGCACCGGCGACGTGCTGATGGCCCGGCTGCGCGAGGGCCGGGCCATCACCGCCCGCGGCGCCGCCCATTTCCTGCGTGAGACGGTGGGACGGGTTCGCTACGGCGGGGCCAGGGGACAACTCACGGTGCGGGCCGGCAGCGGGTTCTATACCCATGCCGTCGTGACCGTCTGCCGCAAGACGAAGGTCCGCTTCTCCATCACCATCCGCCAGCGCCAGAGCCTGCGCAATCTGATCGAGGCCATACCTCAGGAGGACTGGACGCCGATTCCCTACTGGGTGGACGGCGCCACCGATGTGGCCGAGACCACCTACACTCCCTTCCAGGCCGAACCCGACGCCGCGCCGGTGCGGCTCATCGTCCGGCGGGTGAAGCCCTCCCCAGGCTCGCAACTGGCCCTCTTCGCCAGATACAGCTATCACGGCTTCATCACCGACCGGGAGGGGGATACCCTCGAACTGGAGGCCGACCACCGCCGCCACGCCGAGATCGAGAATGCGATACGCGACCTCAAGTACGGCGTCGGGCTGAACCACATGCCGTCCGGCCGCTTCGCTGCCAACGCCGCCTGGCTGGCCGTCCAGGTGATGGCCCACAACCTGGCCCGCTGGACAGCCCGCATCGGTCTGGGTGAGCAGATCGTGACTACCAAGACCCTCCGGCGGCGGTTCTTCGCCCTGGCCGGACGGCTCACCCGCTCGGCACGCCGGATCACCCTGCAACTTCCCAAGCACTGGCCGTGGGAGGAGAAGTTCAGCCGCGCCCTGGCCCGGCTGCGAGCCATTCCACCTCCGGCCTGACGGCGCCCGTCGGCGACCGACCCACCCACCGGACAACCGAAGGTCCCCGCAGACTCGCGCCAGCCCGGTCCGAGAGAGTTCCCTGCTGCGTATTCTCTCGCCATCCCGCGCATCGCAACTCCCGCAGACGGCCATAGGGGCCCCTGTGCGGCGATGAAGACCGTCCGCCGACCTCCCAGCTACCCCAAATGGAACCCAGGCTATCTCCCCTGTAGCTCCCTCACCCCCCTTCCGCTTTCCTCACGCCGTCCATCGGTGTCCTTCGGTGGATTCGGGCTAAGTAGGGAAGCCCGGAGCGCAACCCTTCATGCGAAGCAGCTCCAGCTCCGGACCTGGCGGGACTGTGTCCCGACCGTCATACCACTCGGTTGTGCTATCGTTACGTATAACGCGGTCAAAATAATGAGGTGTAACGCAATGGCGGAGCAGATAACAGTGTCGGTGGATTCCGATATAGCGGCTGCCTATCGGAATGCATCGGATCACGACCGGCGCAAACTGGATTTGATAATTAACTTGCGGCTGCGTGAGGTGACGACGCCGGGAAGGTCGGTTCGGGAAACGATGGCGGAAATCAGCCGCAACGCGCAGCAACGCGGGCTGACCCCTGAAATTCTACGATCAATCCTGGGTGAGGAATGACCCGAACCGTACTCGATACCAACGCCATCGTCAGCGCTTTGATTTTCAACGGTTCAGCGCCGGGCCGGGCATTGATCAAGGCCTTGGATACCGGCACGATTTTAGTTTCCGCAGCGCTGGCGCAGGAGTTGCAGGACGTGCTCAACCGACCTCGGTTTGACAGGTACATTACCAGAGAGGAGTGTGACGAGTTCCTGATGTCGTTCATGGGTGAAGCAGAATTGGTGGAGATCACCGAGAGGGTGGAAGTCTGTCGGGACCCGAAAGACGACCAGATTCTGAAATTGGCCGTCAGTGGCAATGCGGATTGCATTGTGACCGGAGACGATGACCTGCTCACATTGAACCCGTTCCGTGGCCTCGCCATCATCACGCCGGCCGACTTCCTGCGAGTCTCCGGACTGGAAGAGAGGATATGACGACTACGGTTACAACTGCCGAGGCCATCCGAACCGCCCTTGCCGCAACGACGGGTGGAGTCTTTTCCGAGAAGGCCACCAAACCCGCTCCGCTAGAATCCCCACACGTTGACATGAGGAGATGAAAACGATGGGAAAGTTGACTCTGACGCTGCACAAGACCAAGGACGGCGACGTCAGCCAGAGCGTCTACATCGACAAGGACGCTCTGGGCGACGTTCCACCGGCCACGCTCCAGTTGGTCATATCCCCACAGTAAGCCCAGGCAGCCTCCCTGGCTGGGAAACCGCGCTGGCGCGTCGCCCCGGCGGTGAAAACGAGGTAAAGCGGACCGCTGGAGGCCCGGGATGAGAGACGGCTGCTCAAACTTCCAGCGGAATCTGTCCCGCCTCAACCTGCTGATCGTCGACGAACTGGGCTTCGTGCCCCTGTCCCCCACCGGAGCGGAACTGCTCTTCGAGGTCTTCAGCCAGCGGTATGAGCGGGGTTCCATCCTGGTCACCACCAACCTGCCCTTCGACGAATGGACTAAGGTCTTCGGGTCGGAACGCCTCGCCGGCGCTCTGCTGGACCGGCTCACCCCCCACGTCCATATCCTGGAGATGAACGGCGACAGCTACCGCCTCCGCCACATCCAGCAGAGCGCCGCCTACCAGGTCTCGGACGAGCCGGAAGACTCCTGACTCAATCCGGACCTGCGGACCCCTGCTCCTGACCTCACCCCGCCCGGCTCCCAATTCAGTTCTTTCTCATCGTGCGGGTGGTACACGATGCCTCCGCCGCAGTGGTACACCTTCTCGCCGCCCTTGACACAAACCGGCCCATTCTTTTGCCACCAATGCATCCGAGCGTAGAACTCCTACCGGTTGTCGGCCCTGGGCGGCAATCTCCGCTGCCAGTATGGACTCGGGGGCCTCAAACTGGGTAAATCCTGCAACCGGACTGGCGTCATCGCGGTGCTCCGGCGTGGTAACCTGCCCGAAATGGGGGAAATGTGATTCGCGAACAATTTCAACCGACCCGCGAAAGAGCGGACTGAGAGGTCGTTCGATGCTGGCAAGAATGTTGGGCATCGCCCGTTTGAATGTAGCCACCTTCGAGGACGTGGAGCACGACTCCAGCGCCACGCTGCAAGCGATGCTCATCGTAATCGTCGTTTCCATCGCCACCGGCGTGGGCACTCTGCTGGCAGGCGAAGCCGACCTGCTCAAGGATGTGGTCTTCGGAGTGCTGCGCTCATTGTTGTCCTGGGCCGTGTGGGCATTATTGGCTTGGTTCGTCGGAAGCAAAATCCTGGGAACCCGGGATACCCAGGCAGATTGGGGTCAGTTGGCTCGGGGAACCGGGTTTGCACAGACTCCGGGAATTCTGAAGGTACTCATCTTCATTCCGATTCTCGGGTTGATTATTGAACTGGTTGCGGCGTTGTGGCAGTTTGGCGCGATGGTGATTGCGGTACGGCAGAGCTTGGACTATACGTCGACCCTCCGAGCCTTTGCCGTGGTCCTCATCTCGTTTGTACCTGTGGCTATCATAAACGGGATAGTCATTTGGGCATTACGCATCGGCGGTACTCCGGTTCCCCCGGCATAGGCCTTCCACGGTGTGCCACCTACTCGTTGTACGTCGACCCCACGCCAAGCTTTCCCGCGGGCACAGGCCGCATCGCGCTAGACCCTATTACCTACGGAAGGCCGCCCAAGCGGGCAGTAGGCCATCCTTTCGAGTTCTCCTTCTCCCTGCCGGAGCCGGCCAACAAGGGCGGATGCCCGCCCAAGAAGAAGAACCCAGCTGGGACAGGGAAAACCCTCAAGAAAGCAACCCCGAGGGCCACAAACACGAAATAGCGCATCGCACCTGACCCTGCCCAGGCAAAAGCCAAGAGGCAGAAACAGGCCGAGTACGACCGGCAAAGAAGCCAGTCCCCCGGCTGCGGTGGAGGCCCGCCTCAACAGCCCGGCGACGGGCGCGCCGAGCATCAGCGGCACCGCCGAGGTAGAGGAGACCCTCACGTCGGGCGTCGCCGACGAGGACGGGTTGGACAACGCCGACTTCACCTACCAGTGGCAGGCCGGGAGACTCTACATGGGACGGTTCTCCGTCGGGATGGCCAGGCCTGGATTGGTCTTGTGAGTGGTCTGGTTTGCCTTCCGATTCCATTAGCTTCTTGCTATCTGGACCTCTGTTTATCTGGTGAGTTTGGGAGGGGGCCTTGCACTCAACCACATCCCGGACTCTATCTGAAGGCGGCGGTGGAGGGGAGGGGACTGTGGGGCTGGATTGGATGGCGGGGACCTACCGTACCATCGGACGCGGGCTCCGGCCGGTCGTCGGGGTCAGGGCGCCTTGTCCAACTCTTCGATGGACTCCATGGCCGCGGACCATCCAGCGACAAAGGTCTGCAAGGCGATCGGGGTGATTTCCCTGTTCCGCTCTGCGGCCTCCGCTAAATCTTCAGCCATTACCTCACCGCCGGTCCGGCGCTTCACCACCATCTTGGCGTGCTGGGTGCACCGGTTGAAATCGTAGAATGCGTAATCGCAGTCCAGCCGACAGGCAGCGTTTTGGCTGCACCGGTTGCGGTCGTCCCTTGCCTCATGCCGGGGTTCCGCTTCTCCCCGCCACTCGCAGCGGATGCCCTCGGCGTGGCTGATGCGGATTCCATGCAAACTTTCGTAGGAATTTGCCGAAAACATATTCACGCTCCTCAAGATTCAGATGGGTTGGTTGGAATGACCGGCAAAACAGGAAGCCCCTCTCCTATTTTGGAGAGGGGCTGAACATCACGGAGGATGTAACATCGCTATGGGAAACTGAAACCGGGTTTTTGGCGATTAACATGGGGGGCTGCCCTCGAAGGTTGAAAAGGATGTGGCCGCGTGTAAACAGCATGGACAGGCGGAGTGGCACAGGCCAATCAGGTGGGGAAAAGCCCGAATCCCGTTCCGAAATAAGTTCCGATGAAGGAGCCGCATGTGATACGGTCTGCTCGTGGTGATGCGTATTCTCAGCGGCGGAGTGCAGGGGCGGGTCTGAGACCCGGTATGGCGGGAAGCTGGACCCCGGCGTTATCACCACCCTCGGCGGCGCGCAGGAGCCGTTGGGATCAGATCGGCTCCGGTTACAGGGATACTCCGTTCGGTGCCGCGTTGCCGACTACTGAGAGTCCCGCAGTGTCCCGGCTGGGAAATCACCCTTCATCCTCCCTTTGCGAAAGCGGGGCGGGGACTTAGTCATCCATTTGGGAAAAGGGTGGGGCGTTTACGGGCTGACTGATTCGTTTGGTCTTGTGCGACGGGAAGAAGTGAGGTGATGTCCCATGAATAGTAGAATGTTCTTTGCGGCGGCTGCCGTTCTGTACGTAATTGTCCTTGCCGCCCTCTCAGCGGCTCTCCCATCCGCCCTTCTGCCGGGAAACACGGCCTACGCCCAGACGAACAGCGCCCCGCAGTTCCCGTCCAGCGAGACCGGCACTCGCACCGTGGACGAGAACACGCCGTGGTATCAGAACATCGGCGACCCGGTGGTGGCCACCGACCCCGACGACGACAAGCTGACCTACTCCCTGAAAAACGCCCGCACATCCCCCTTCACGATCGACAGGTTCACGGGCCAGTTGCAGACCGGCGCTCCCCTGGACTACGAGACCCAGGACACCTACACGGCTAAGGTAATCGCAGCCGACCGACTCGAACCAGATGACCCATCCCGCGCCACCGACACCATCACGGTGACCATCAACGTCAACAACGTGGATGAGCCGGGGAAGGTCTCGCTGACGTGGACCAGGCTCCAAGTCGGCGCCGAGGTTGAGGCCAGCCTGACCGACCCCGACGGCAACGTTTCGGGCGTGACATGGCAATGGGAGAAGTCCTCGGATGAGTCGAGCGGGACCGCCATCAGCACTGGGACGCAAGCCACCTACACCCCGGTAGAAGGCGACGTGAACAGATACCTGCGGGCCGTCGCCTCCTACACCGACCCTCTGGGGGCCGGAAAGACCGCATGGTCGGCGGCCGCGTATGTAAAGCCAGTGCCTGACCCCAACCAAACGCCGGACTTCCAGGTGAATACCGGTAGCGGTTATGACTGTCCCGAGGATGAGACGGCAGATGTCTGCCTTTCCATTAAGAGACACGCCCCGCCAGGCTCCGAAATCCACTACCCGGGCTATGTCTACATTACCGACCACGACCAGGTCCGCTACTCTAAAGGTGGAGCGGATGCCGCGAAGTTCCACATTGGTCCGTTGAGCGGCGACCTGTACACTACGGACGCCCATGCCTACGATAACCCGGGGACAGATGGCAAATTCGAGATAACCATAACTGCCACTGACCCATCCGGCCGGTCCGACAGCATCGATGTGGCTCTCAGTCCCTCCGGCTCGGCAGGATCGCCTACTGTGAGGGGTCCCGAGGAAATCAGGTACCCCGAGAACGGCACCTGGCCGTTGGCCACCTACTCCGCCACTGCCTCCAACCCGGACCGCGACATTCATGGCTGGATAATCAGCGTTGAGCCCGGCGGCGGCGGTGACTTCTTCGACATCGACGATGACGGTGTGCTTACTTTCACACATCCCCCAGACTACGAGGACCCGGCGGACGAGAACGGGGACAACACGTACTCGTTCACCATCATGGCGTACGACACCAATCCTCCCAGTGGGCGCAGACCCGGCCGGACTTCATTTAGTGTGCGCGTCACCGTCGCCGACGTGAACGAACCGCCGGAGTTCTCCGTGGAGACTGCTTCCCGCACCATCGCCGAAAACACGGAGGCGGGTGTGGCCATCGGCGCTCCGGTAACGGCCACCGACCCCGACACCGGCGACACCCCGGCCTACACACTTGGCGGGACGGATGCTAACTTCTTCGACATCGACCCATCGACCGGCCAGTTGCGGACCCAGGCCGCCCTGGACCACGAGACCAAGTCCGGCTACACCGTGACCGTCACGGCTTCCGACGGCGCACTCACCGCCACCGTGGACGTGACGGTCACCGTCACCAACATTGACGAAGCGGGGACGGTTACTCTATCTACGAACCAGCCCCCGGCCCGCGCCGAAATCACTGCCGCTCTGACCGACCCCGACGAGGGTGTTACCGGCGCCGTCTGGCAGTGGGAGAGGTCCAGTGACGGGAACACCGCTTGGGCCGGCATCGGGACCAGTTCCCCCTCCTACACTCCGGTTGACGGAGACGTGGGGTATCACCTGCGGGCCACGGCATCCTACACCGACGGGCACGGGCCGGACAAGACCGCGCAGGCAGCATCAACCCAGGCAGTCCAGGCCGGAGCAAACCGCCCGCCGGAGTTCGACTCGGCCACAGCCTCCCGCGAGGTCCCCGAAAACACGGAGGCGGGCGAGAACATCGGCGCTCCGGTAACGGCCAACGACCCGGACACCGGCGACACCCAAACCTACACTCTGGAGGGCGCGGACTTAGATTCGTTCGACATTGACAGCGCCAGCGGCCAGTTACAAACAAAGCCGGGGGTGACCTACGACCACGAGATCAAGTCCAGCTACTCTGTAACGGTCAAGGCGGATGACAACAACGGCGGCACTGCCACCATCGACGTGACGGTCACGGTCACCGACGTTGACGAAGCGGGGACGGTTACTCTATCTACGAACCAGCCCCCGGCCCGCGCCGAAATCACTGCCGCTCTGACCGACCCCGACGAGGGTGTTACCGGCGCCGTTTGGCAGTGGGAAAGGTCCAGTGACGGGAACACCGCTTGGGCCGGCATCGGGACCAGTTCCCCCTCCTACACTCCGGTTGACGGAGACGTGGGGTATCACCTGCGGGCCACGGCATCCTACACCGACGGGCACGGGCCGGGCAAGACCGCGCAGGCAGCATCAACCCAGGCAGTCCAGGCCGGAGCAAACCGCCCGCCGGAGTTCGACTCGGCCACAGCCGCCCGCGAGGTCCCCGAAAACACGGAGGCGGGCGAGAACATCGGCGCTCCCGTAACGGCCAACGACCCGGACACCGGCGACACCCAAACCTACACTCTGGAGGGCGCGGACTTAGATTCGTTCGACATTGACAGCGCCAGCGGCCAGTTACAAACAAAGTCTGGGGTGACCTACGACCACGAGAGCAAGTCCAGCTACTCTGTAACGGTCAACGCGGATGACAACAACGGCGGCACTGCCACCATCGACGTGACGGTGACCGTCACCGACGTTGACGAAGCGGGGACGGTTACTCTATCTACGAACCAGCCCCCGGCCCGCGCCGAAATCACTGCCGCTCTGACCGACCCCGACGAGGGTGTTACCGGCGCCGTCTGGCAGTGGGAGAGGTCCAGTGACGGGAACACCGCTTGGGCCGGCATCGGGACCAGTTCCCCCTCCTACACTCCGGTTGACGGAGACGTGGGTTATCACCTGCGGGCCACGGCATCCTACACCGACGGGCACGGGCCGGACAAGACCGCGCAGGCAGCATCAACCCAGGCAGTCCAGACCGGAGCAAACCGCCCGCCGGAGTTCGACTCGGCCACAGCCTCCCGCGAGGTCCCCGAAAACACGGAGGCGGGCGAGAACATCGGCGCTCCCGTAACGGCCAACGACCCGGACACCGGCGACACCCAAACCTACACTCTGGAGGGCGCGGACGCGGATTCGTTCGACATTGACAGCGCCAACGGCCAGATACAAACAAAGCCGGGGGTGACCTACGACCATGAGAGCAAGTCCAACTACTCTGTAACGGTCAAGGCGGATGACAACAACGGCGGCACTGCCACCATCGACGTGACGGTCACGGTCACCAACATTGACGAACCGCCGGAGTTCTCCGCGGAGACTGCTTCCCGCACCATCGCCGAAAACACGGAGGCGGGTGTGGCCATCGGTGACCCGGTAACAGCCACCGACCCCGACACCGGCGACACCCCGGCTTACACACTTGACGGGACGGATGCTAACTTCTTCGACATAGATGGATCGACCGGCCAGTTGCGGACCCAGGCCGCCCTGGACCACGAGACCAAGTCCGGCTACACCGTGACCGTGACGGCTTCCGACGGCGCACTCACCGCTACCGTGGACGTGACGGTCACGGTCACCAACATTGACGAAGCGGGGACGGTTACTCTATCTACGAACCAGCCCCCGGCCCGCGCCGAAATCACTGCCGCTCTGACCGACCCCGACGAGGGTGTTACCGGCGCCGTTTGGCAGTGGGAAAGGTCCAGTGACGGGAACACCGCTTGGGCCGGCATCGGGACCAGTTCCCCCTCCTACACTCCGGTTGACGGAGACGTGGGGTATCACCTGCGGGCCACGGCATCCTACACCGACGGGCACGGGCCGGACAAGACCGCGCAGGCAGCATCAACCCAGGCGGTCCAGACCGGAGCAAACCGCCCGCCGGAGTTCGACTCGGCCACAGCCACCCGCGAGGTCCCCGAAAACACGGAGGCGGGCGAGAACATCGGCGCTCCGGTAACGGCCACCGACCCGGACAACGACACCCTGGCCTACACCCTGGGCGGCGCGGACGCGGATTCGTTCGACATTGACAGCGCCAGCGGCCAGATACAAACAAAGTCTGGGGTGACCTACGACCACGAGATCAAGTCCAGCTACTCTGTAACGGTCAAGGCGGATGACAACAACGGCGGCACTGCCACCATCGACGTGACGGTCACGGTCACCGACGTTGACGAAGCGGGGACGGTTACTCTATCTACGAACCAGCCCCCGGCCCGCGCCGAAATCACTGCCGCTCTGACCGACCCCGACGAGGGTGTTACCGGCGCCGTTTGGCAGTGGGAAAGGTCCAGTGACGGGAACACCGCTTGGGCCGGCATCGGGACCAGTTCCCCCTCCTACACTCCGGTTGACGGAGACGTGGGGTATCACCTGCGGGCCACGGCATCCTACACCGACGGGCACGGGCCGGGCAAGACCGCGCAGGCAGCATCAACCCAGGCAGTCCAGGCCGGAGCAAACCGCCCGCCGGAGTTCGACTCGGCCACAGCCGCCCGCGAGGTCGCCGAAAACACGGAGGCGGGCGAGAACATCGGCGCTCCCGTAACGGCCAACGACCCGGACGACGACACCCTGGCCTACACCCTGGGCGGCGCGGACGCGGATTGGTTCGACATTGACAGAAGCACGGGGCAGATCACGGTGGGCACCAGGAAGGCGCCGGGCCACGAGGCAGGGGCCAGCTACACCGTCACCGTTACGGCCGCTGACCCTTCCGGCTCCAGCGCCGACATCGGCGTGACAATTGCGGTGTTCGATGAGGATTTGGGTGCGTTGGGAAGTCGATATGACACAGACAACGACAAGATGATCGGGAGGGATGAGGCCATCACGGCCATAATCGATTACTTTGCCGGCCTGATTACCTGGGACGATGTGGAGGGGGTCATCACCCTCTATTTGGCCAGTTAGTCAGCTTGGCTGGCTGAAGCATGAGAGGGTGGCATTTGCGCTGTCGCGGGATCGTGGCTCGTAAGGTAGGCCGCCAGATCTGAACAGTTGCCAGCCCCGCGCAACTCAGGCCCCGCCATCAGCGGATACGATGTCGGGCACAGGCAGTCAGGAAGCACTGGCGGCTATGTCACGCGGAGCATATCCGGCAAGTCCACGACGACGGACATCGGGAGCCTTGCGATAAGTTGATAATACAAGGAATATAGAATAATAATGGTTAACAACAATTACATGCGTTTGTCCCAGTGGGCCGCCCTGCATGGTATGCACCGCATGACTGCGTGGCGCCACTACAACGCCGGAACCCTCCCGGCCGAATTACAACCCAAGAAGATCGGCAACATCATCTACGTCCTCGCCCATCCCGGGACTCCACCCGGCCGCATCGCCGGATACGCCCGGGTGAGCAGCGCCGAGCGGAAGCCACACCTGGAGAACCAGGCCAACCGGCTGTGGGCCTATGCCGGCCAGAACCGCATACCGCTGGACCAGGTGGTATCCGAGGTCGCCAGCGGGATCAACGACCGCAGGCCCAAGCTGGGCAAGCTGCTGGGAGACCCCACAGTCCACACAGTCATAATCGAGCGCCGGGAACGCTTGGCCCGGTTCGGAGCAGGCATGGTGGAGACAATGCTTCAAGCACGCGGGGGCACGCTCATAGTGATCGAAAACAAAGATGTCCCCGACGACCTGGTGCGGGACATGACCGAGATCCTGACCTGCTTCTGTGCCCGTCTGTACGGCAAACGCTCCGCCGCCAACCGGGCCCGGAGGGCCATGGAGTCCGTCAGTGGCTGAGCTGAAGGGCAAGAAGCGCAAGCAACCCAGTTCATGCCCTGAAGGTTGGGCGCCCGGCGCCGTCGTGGTCCAACTGGAACTCACCCGCCGGCAGGAACACTATGCCCGGCGTTGCGCCGGCATCTCCCGCTTCGTCTATAACCGGCTCGTGGCCAACGACCAGGCCGGAAGAGACACCGGCCTGTGGCTCACGCCACACGAACTGGAGAAGGAGTTCAACGCCGCCAAGCAGGTCAACCCGGCCCTGGCCTTCATCACCCAGGTCGGCAAGTTCGTGGCCCAGGGCGCGTGCCGCAACTACCGCAACGCCCGTTCCCGCTGGCTGAACAAAGAGTTGCAGGCCCGCAGACCCGTCTTCCACAAGAAGAACCGCACCGGCGCCGGATCATTCCTGGCCGCGTCGGGAGTGAACCGTATCCGCTACGATGGCCGCCGGCGCATCCGGTTGCCCTACCTGGGCAGCGTCAGGATGACCCGCGAATTGCCGGACGGCAACCCCTACGAGGTGAGCGTTAAGAGACAAAACGGACGCTGGCACGCCAGCGTCGCCTACTGGAAAACGCCTGCGTTGCCGCCCCAACGAGAAACCCAATCGGTGGGCGGCGTGGACGTGGGCATCAGTCCCCTGGCAGTGGACAGCGGCGGAGCGCATCCCAACCCCAAAGCCCACTATCAGCCGGTCCAGACTGCCAACGGCCAGTGGCGCTACCCCAACCCAAGGGGCTACGCCAAGGCCCTCAATGCGCTGACCCGCCGGCAGCGGGCCCAAGCCCGCCGGACGCCGGGCAGCCGGGGCTGGTGGGAGGCGCAACGCCGCATTGACCGTGCCCACCGCCGGGCAAAGGGGCTGCGCGACAACGCCCGCCACCACGTGAGCCGGGCGTTGGTCCGGAAGCGCCACACTCTGGGCATCGAGACACTGAACGTCTCGGGCATGATCCGGGCTGGCCTGCAGTCCAAGGCCCTGGCCGACGCCGGAATGTCCGGCCCGCTCCACCAGGTCCGCTACAAGGCCCAGTGGTACGGTACACAGATCGTGGAAGCCGGCCAGTGGTTTCCCAGCAGCAAGACCTGCTCCGTCTGCGGAGCGGTGAACGGAGATCTTCAGCGAGAACCGGATTGGGACTGCCCTGAATGCGGCTCCCATCACGATAGGAACGAAAACGCAGCTCGCAATCTGCTAAAACTTGCGCTACTCGCGGTAGGCGAGGATGTAATGCTCCCGGACGGGAAGGCGCTGGCCGGCGGCGATTCCGTCATCGGTGAAACCGGCCCGGAGGAAGGGAGAACCAAGCAGGCGATGACGGTTGCACCCCAACTCACGCTGGCGGCGTAACCATCGTTGCTCATTTGGATAACCCCGCACTTGGATAACCCCGCACTGGCGACGGCAGCCTCCCCTTCCTGCCCGTTTATGCCGCCCTTTCTGGCGCCTACCGCCCGGACGCTCCCCAGGATGGGCCGTATCCGCACGCTCTTGTGCTTTCCGGGAATGACCCGGCGGTGTAGAATATCGGCTGTGAAACAACACCTTTCCGGGGAGCCGAAGCAGCGGCCTTGCCGCCAACCGCCAGGTGCGACATGAGCACACCCGACAGCTTTGCCAAGACTGCCAAAGTCCAGGGACGTTTCCGGTTGCCGGACCCGCCCCGGCGCGAACCCGACGAGATGACCCAGTACGACCACCTATTCAAGACCGGCAACTCCTACCACCTGGCCGTCCATCTGGGCAATCCGGAATCCACGCTGGTGGAGGCCGACCGCTGGATAGTGGCGGATGAGAGCTTCAACAAGGCGCGGGCGCGGCGCCCCGACCTGCTGGTGGCCTTCGGCGTGGACCCGGTGCTGTACGAGGCCAACAATGGGTACGTGGTATCGGAGCAGGGGAAGCCGCCGGACTTCGTGCTGGAGGTGGCGTCGGAGAGCACGGCGGAGATAGACGTGGTAGAGAAGCGTCAGGAGTACGCTGCGCTGGGCATACCGGAATACTGGCGTTTTGACGGGACGGATACGGGAAGGCATCACGGGGCGCGGTTGACTGGGGAATGGCTGGCGGACGGGGAGTACGTTGCCGTAGAGATTGAGGAACTGCCCGACGGCAGCTTGCAGGGCTATAGCCCCGTGCTGAATCTGAACATCCGATGGGAACGGGGCGAGTTGGTATTCTACGACCCGTCCACAGGGAGGCCCATCGCCACCCTGGAAGATGAACGCGCCCGCGCCGCCGAGACCGAACGCGAGGCCGAGCGGGAGGCTCGCGCCGACGCTGAGGCGCAGCGCAACGCCGAGCAGGAAACCCGCGCCCAAGCCGAGGCCCGCGCCAATGCAGAGCAGGCCCGCGCTGAGGCCGCCGAAGCCCGCGTCCGCGAGTTGGAGGAACAGCTCCGCCGCCAAAGTCCCTGACGCCGCTTTAGCCTGACAGGGGAAGCGCCACCGCGCGCCTGTATTTCCTCACCCCCTCCGCCGTCCATCGGCGGAGGGGGTGCGTCAGGTTTTCGCGTGGGGTGGTTGGGGATGGTTTGGAGAGAGGCATTTTCTCCCGATGACCATGCGGCGCCAAGGGTGGTTTGCTGGGGGTATCCGATGAGGGCTTGTGCGAGGGTTTGGGGCCTGGCTATGGATTGCCCTGGTACGTTTCCGGGGACGCTTGACGGCGCTTGGTGGTCTCTGCCTAGTCTGTGCCCTGGAATCCGTCTTTGCTTCCAGACCCTCTGGCCTTCTTGACCTGACCCATCGTCCCAACCGGCGCTCCCTGGCCTTTTCCCGTAGCCTTTGGCTGATTTGAGGCCAGACCTCTTCCCACCGGTCACTGTAGACCACCGTGCGCAGCGCCAACATGGGGTCTACATGCGCCCTGGCCCAATGCATCCCTGAGCCCTTGAGCCGGGCCTCCACCACGAGCTTGTTGGCGCTCTCCACCGCCCCACTGCCGATGGGATAGCCTTGCGCCTGGAACTGAGCATACCTTATCTGGTCCCGGCGCTTCTCCAAATACCCCAGACTGGTTTTCACAATCTTGAGCGCCCCCCCATCCCCCTCTCCACTATCCCCCAACTCCCGGCACAACCCCCTGAGGTTCTCCAGCAACCCTTCCGGCTCGCCGTGTTTCAACTCATGGAGCTGTCTTCCCAGCCAATCGCTGGCTTGGGCCGTCCCACTACCGAAAGCCGCCTGACTGGCCCGGGCCAGGTATTCGGCGCCGTGACACCAGTCCAGAATGCGCACCGCGTCGGGCCGGTGCAGGTCGATGAACTTCTGCTGCCACTCCGCTCCGTCCACCACCGCACATACCCTTCCGGCCCTTTCCACACCCCGCCGGTGGGTTTCCACCGTGGCCAGCCGGGCGAAGCTCTGATGGTCCGTCATCCGGGAGAAATAGCTCATCTCACGGGCATGCACCTCTCCTGCCGCTGCCGGCTCCTCGATGACGCCTATGGCCAGGGTCTTCACCTCCCCCCATTCCCCATGCAACAGGGGAACCATGGCTCCATCCACGCTCAATTGTTGCAGCGCCGGTCCCTCAGCCGCTTCCTGAAGCTCCCCTTCCAGTGCCGCCACTTCCCGCCGCTTCCTTCGTTTGCAGCTCCACCTGGGCTTGCCCGCTCTTCTCCGTGGCCCGGCGCACCGTGGCTTCCGACACCTCCACATTCCGGAAGTGGCCTACCAACCTCGCCGCCCGGCGAAAGGGTATCTGGGCGCCCAACAGCGTCAGGTCCTCCACTAGCGTCGGTGTCAGCGGCCCAGGCAGCAGGCCCAGTTCTTCATCCAGGGGGGAAACCCCCCGTTCCGCACCCGGGGCAGTACCCGTAGCCGCGCTTCAGCTCCACCCGTTGATCATGATGGGTGCTCAGCCCTCGGGTTTTCTCTCCACGGTTCCCCAACAGACCCCCACACCCGGGACATCGGGACCCGGAACATCGGGCGCCACCGCCCTCCCGGTCATGCTCTACGGTTCTCGCTTCGCTGGCCAAGGCTACATCTTGCAACAACTGGGCTCGTGCTCTGGCCCAAATCCTGTCCATCGCCTCCTCGATCTCCTTGAAGGTCGCCTTGGGGTGTTCCAGGCGCCACTCCTTCACCTTCAACATCGACTCTTCAAGTAGCTCACGCTGCCTCTCGTTGATCCCTTCATCCCACATCACAACCCTCCCTCATCCCTTTGCTCCACCCCTTCTACCACACCTCCCCTTTTTCTTCATTACCTCTCCTTGCCACTTTCCCCGAAAACCTGACGCACACCCATCGGCGGATTCGGGGTTGCAAACTGCTGATGATGTAGTATATTATCGATAACTATAGATGTTGTCAGTCGGCGCATCAGCCCCACTGCCTGGGGCCGTCTTTACGGGTTTGACAAGGCCACCACTGCTCGCATGCACCATGCCGGCAAGTTGCCTCCCGAGCTCCAGATGGAACACTTGCCCAATGGCCGCTATTACGTGGTGGTGCCCCCAGAGCAGGATGGTCGTTGCGTAATGTACGCCCGGGTTTCCTCTGGCGACCAGAAGGAAGATCTGGACCGGCAGGTGGGCCGGGTTGTGGAATGGGCCACACAGCAGGGCTATCGGCCGGACGAGGTGGTCAAGGAGATCGGTTCCGGTCTGAACGGAAACCGCCGTTGGTTGCGGCGCGTGATAGCGGATCCCACAGTGAAGGTCATAGTGGTGGAGCATCGGGAACGTTTGTGTCGTTTCGGCTTTGAGTATGTGGAAGCGGCGCTGGCCGGACGTGGGGCCCGCATTGTGGTGATGGATCAGGATGAGGTGGAAGATGACTTGGTACGGGACGTAACCGAGGTGATGACGTCGTTGTGCGCACGGCTCTACGGGCGTCGTTCGGCGAAGCGGCGTGCTGAAAGGGCACTGGCCGCGGCTCGGGAAGGCTGATGATCGCTACGTACCAGACCCGCGTCTCGGTTTATGCCGGTGTGGACCGCTTGGCTGGCGATTCCGCCCTGTCGGCCTATGCCGTGTTGTACGGTCAGGTGGAGCGGAAGCTGTTCGCCCAGGTGGCGTCGGGAAAGTCCGCGGCGTCGTTGAAGAGCACGTACCTGAAGGGGCACGGGATACCGGCGCGGATGTTCAATGCCGTGCGGGTGTCGCTGGACGGCAAGGTGTCGTCGGTGCGTGAACAGCAGAAGATACGGCAGGACAACCTGAAACAGCGAATTGCCCGCGCGGAGAACCAGATTGAGCAGTTTGTGGCAGATAAGCAGCGGGCCGAGCTTCATCAGAAAAGGCGGCGGCTGGCCGACTTGCAACATCGGCTGGTGACGTTGGAATCCGATGTGGCGTCAGGTCGGGTGCGGCTCTGCTTTGGGTCAAAGCGTTTGTGGCGGAAGCAGTACAGCCTGGAGGCCAATGGCTACGGCAGCCGTGAGGCGTGGCTCAGCGACTGGCGGGATGCCCGCAGCGACGAGTTCTTCGTGCTGGGCAGCCGGGACGAGACGACCGGATGCCAGTTGTGCGTGACCAGCATTGCCGACGATGGTTCCCTGACCCTGAAGTTGCGGCTGCCGGACTGTCTGGCGGGTGGGTATGGGAAGTACCTCACCATTGCAGGAATATATTTCGCCTACGGCCACGAGCAGGTGCTGGCGGCGCTTCAGAGCAATGCCGAGTACGCGCGGCATCGACGTCAGCATGGCGAGAAGGCGGCGCGCGCCACCAATCTGGGCCAGGCGATCAGCTACCGGTTCAAGCGGGATGGCAAGGGCTGGCGGGTGTTCGCCACCACCCGGATGATGGACATTCCGGTGGTGACTGAGCGCAGTCTCGGCGTCATCGGCGTGGACCTGAACGCTGACCACCTGGCCATAGCCGAGACCGATGCCTCCGGCAACTGCATCAACGCTTTCAGTGTTCCGCTGGTGACCTATGGGAAGTCCACCCATCGGGCTGAGGCGGTCATCGGCGACGCCGTGGCCAGCGTGGTGCACTATGCCCGCACATCGGGGAAGCCGATTGTCATAGAGAAATTGGACTTCCGGCAGAAGAAGGCCGTCCTGGAGGGCGAGTCCCGCCGGTACAGCCGCATGCTGTCATCCTTCAGCTACGGCAGGACCAAGGCTTATTTCCTCTCCCGCGGCTATCGCCAGGGGGTGGAAGTTCATCAGGTCAACCCGGCCTTCAGCTCGGTGGCCGGCCGGGTGAAGTTCATGGAGCGTTACGGGCTCAGCGTGCACCAGGCTGCGGCTCTGGTGCTGGCCCGGCGTTTGCTCGGCTGTTCCGAGCGCATCCCCCGCCTGTGGGTTGCACCCATGGGCAATGGCGTCCACGTCGCCTTCACCGTACCTGCAAGGAAGCGGGCGAAGCACGTGTGGACGTACTGGGGTGCGATCTCGGGGCAGTTGAGACCGGCGCTTGCAGCGCAGCACCGGCTGGGAAAGCGGAGACGCGGACCCAATCCCGTCCAGGCTGCCGCGAGGGGTAAAAGCCCGCAGAGCGGCTTGAGCGTGGACCAGATCGGTGTTCCCGGGTGCGATTCCCGGGCGGAGCCGCCCTGAACTGTTGGGACGGCGGCGTGGCCTAGGTAGGCTTCGTCTTCAGAAAAGGCTGACGGCAGTTGTGTAACTAAAGTCAACCTTTTTTACAACGCTAAAAGAGATGTTATGGCGCTGGATAGAGGATCAAGGTAGACCTGCCCAGCATTTCCACCGGCAGCCGGGTCCGAGTTATCCATCCACGCCCGGCGGACCGCACTCCCATCTCAACCTCGACCGCGCCGCTCTCCCGCCTCCTTGCCGGGGCGGCATGGCCGCTGGAGTGCGGTCAACGCCATTGACAAGACCCCTGCTCTTGGCAAGATTGGATAAAGAACCTGTTGTGAGTGTGATGAACGCACCCACAGCGCGGTGAACCGCTGGAGTAATGCCGTGCAACCGCCGGTCGGGGGCGCCAACGCGCTGACGGTAGGGTATCCAAACCTGCCCCCGAACGCTGAAGAGTCGTGAGCGGCGGGATGGCGCCGGCTCAACAGGCTATTTGAAGACGCCCATCCTCCGGAGTCGAGGCGGGCTTGCGGCCCGGGGGATACCCAATTGCCCCGGGGCAAGCTGACCGGCTACGGGATCCGGGGCCATCTGTACCCGGCCGCTCCCTGTTTGTCCCCTGTACTGAGGTTCGACCTCGGACGGCGGGACAACGCCCGCCCGTCTTGCCCCTGGCGTTGGGGGCAAGACGGCGCCCAATCTCCGGCGTCCCGCCGGGGACTGAGACCAAGCTGTTCCTGGCTTCTGAGATTCACGAAACGTGCGTAACGCACACTTTAAGAGGTCGCAACGCCCGCACCGGCCGGAGAAGGTCAAGAACCTGGCGGTGGCGATGTACAGCGTGGGCAGCAGTATGGATGCCATCAGCCGGGTGCTGGAGGTGAAGAGGGAAACGGTTTATTCCTGGGTCAAGAAAGCCCTTTGGGCTTGGGAGTTGCTGCGCATCCTGGCGAAGCAGAAAGGAAGGCGCGCCCCAGGGCAGAGGCCTGCCAAGCTAATATCCTTTGACAAGATGTGGACTTACTTGGGGGCGCGGCGGCGGGACAAGCGCCGGGAATGCTGGATCTGGACGGCAGTAGTGGAGGAATGGGAAGGCCGGCGGTGGCGGACTTCGAGGTGGGAGACCGCAGCGAAGCCTTGACCGAAGCTGCCCAATAAAGTAACATTGGATAACAATGGTACAGGATAATTACATCCGTTTGACTCGGTGGGCAGCCCGTCACGGTATGCACCGCATGACCGCATGGCGTCATTGGTCAGCCGGTACGCTCCCGCCCGAACTCAAACCCAAGAAAATCGGCAGCATCGTCTATGTCCTTGACAACCCCGACGCCCCGGTCGGCCGCATCGTCGGCTATGCCAGGGTTAGCGGCTGCGAGCAAAAGCCGTACCTGGAACCGCAAGCCAACCGGTTGTGGGCATACGCAGGGAAGAACGGCATAGCGATGGACTCCGTAGTCTCCGAGATAGCGTCCGGGTTGAACGACAAGCGGCCAAAGCTCTTGAAACTCCTGGCGGACCCCGGAGTGTCCACCATCATCGTCGAGCGCCGGGACCGTCTGGCCCGTTTCGGTGTGGGGATGGTTAACGCAATGCTTCATGCCCGCGGCGGTTCTCTTGTCATCATTCACGATGCGGAAGTGCCGGACGACCTGGTAAGGGATATGACCGAGATTCTTACCTGCTTCTGCGCCCGGCTGTACGGGAAGCGTTCCGCCGCCGGCAAAGCCAAGCGAGCAGTGGAGGCCGCCGGTGGGTAGGCTGTCCGGCGGAAAGAAGAAACAGCCAAGCTCCCGGCCTGACGGGTGGCTGGCTGCGGGCATATCCGTACCGATGGAACTCACCTGCAAGCAGGCCGATTACGCCCGGCAAGCCGTGGGCATCAGCCGGTTTGTCTACAACCTGGCGGCGGCAACCCATCAGTTTTGTCGGCGCAACCGCCTGCACTGGCCGACGGCGCACGAGATGGCGCGGGAATTCAACGCCGCCAAGAAACAAGACTATCCGTTTGTGTCTGAGGTCAGCAAGTTTGTAGCGCAGGGCGCTTTCCGCAACTTCAGCAATGCCCTGACCCGATGGCGCAATCCTGAAATCAGGTCTGGTCCGCCGAAATTCCACAAGAAGAGGCGCACGGGGGAAGGGTTCTTTCTTGCAGCGTCCGGCGTTGCCTGTGTCAAATACGACGGACACCGGCGCATCCGGTTGCCCTGTCTCGGCAACGTAAAGCTGGCCCGGAAACTGCCGGACGACATCCCCTACTAAGTCACCATCAGCCGCCGTGACGGTCAGTGGCTGGGGTCCATCGCCTACTGGAAACCGCTCATCTCCCTGCCTGAGAGAGAAACCCAATCCGTTGGCGGGGTGGACGTGGGCATCGCGCCGCTGGCAGTGGACAGCGACGGGAAGGAATACCCCAACCCAAAGGCGTATTAGCAAGCCGAAAGGCGGCTGCGCCGGTGGCACCGCTCACTGTCACGACGGACACCCGGAAGCCGGGGCTGTGTTGAGGCACAGCGCCGAATCGACAAACTCAACCGGCGCATTCGTGGGCTGAGGTCCGACGCTCACCACCAGGCCAGCCGGGAACTGATCCGCAAGTTTGCGGCCCTGGGTATCGAAACGCTCAACGTGGCCGACATGGACAAGTTGAGGTTCCAGGCCAAAGCCATCCGGGACGCCGGTATCGGCGGGTTGTTAGGGGAAGTCCGGTATAAAGCTGATTGGTACGGGACCCGGATTATCGAAGCGTCTCAGTGGTTCCCTTCGAGCAAGACTTGCTCGGACTGCGGAACGTTGAACCCGGACTTGGACCGTCTACCCAAGTGGGCGTGTCCGGCTTGCGGAGTCATGCACGACAGAAACCACAACGCAGCCCGCAATCTGCGGAAACTTGCGGTAGGCGCCGTAAGCGCCGATGTAACGCTCCCTGACGGAAAGGCTCTGGCCCGCCGTCAGACGGCGGGCGAAACCGTCCCGGTGGACGGGAGACCCAAGCAGTCGGCAATGGCATTGTAACCATTGCTTACGATTTGGATTACGCACCTTCCTAAAGCCGTACGGGCGGCTGCCGGAGGCGGAGCAATAACGGAACGAGGTTTACCGGGCCTATGACTGGCTGCCAGCCAAGAAGCACAAGGGGGCAAGGGCGGAGCGGTGAACCGGAACTAAGGTCTGGATTCCCGGTGACGGTACAAGCTGAACCGTCGGCCTTGGTTATTAACCAAAAATGCGTCTCATAATTGCCTAAAGTGGTTATTAACCAATATAATATTAACCATTATGCCCGGTGTTGGTCTGCATCCTAACCAACCCCTCATCAACCTGACATTTCGCGCCTGTGGGGAACCCGATGCTGATTTGCGCTATAGCGGCCACCGCAGGGAACCACCCCCACGATGACCGCCGAGTAGATGGTCCCGTGAGGAGATCGGGCCTCGCGGGACGGCGGTAATCTAACACAACCAACCATCCACTGCAAACCTGTCCCGTCCTGTACCAGGGCAAACGCATTCTATTGGAGAGGATGGATAGCAGGTAGTCATTGTCCCAGCCGGCCAATTTGCGTTTAGCTTGGTATAGAGGCTTTGGAGGTCCGGTCTTGACGCAGCAGGTTAGGGCCCATATGCCGGACTATCGCCAGGTTTTCCGGTGCGTTCCCGGTTCTTACCCGGCTTTCGTCTTCCCTGAAGGACACGTCCAGCACCCAGTGGACCCGGTTCTCGATACCCCAATGGCTTCGAATCGCCTGCAAGAACCGTTACCTCCCGGATGCTGCCAGCGAACCGCAGGCTCTCCACCATCGCCACCCGGCCTATCTTCGGCAGAACGACCGCTTTACCGTCCACCCGCACGGTGTCCGGGCCGTTATCCGCACGAAAGCCTTGCTCATGCCGCCTGCGCTTGAACCTGGGAAACCCGGCACGGCGTCCGTCACGCCGGCCAGCCTTGCATTAATTTGGCAATATAAGTAACATCAGATAATGATGCTTAGTGGTAACTACATGCGTTTGTCGAAATGGGCAGCCCAGCATGGCATGCACCGCATGACAGCATGGCGACATTACAACGCCGGCACCCTCCCACCCGAACTACAGCCCAAGAAGATCGGCAACATTATTTATGTCCTGGCCCATCCGGAGACGCCGCCGGGTCGGATTGTCGGATATGCCCGGGTCAGCAGCACCGAGCAGAAGCCTCATCTGGAGAACCAGGCCAACCGTCTTTGGGCCTACGCTGGACAGAACGGCATGCTGCTGGACGACGTCGTTTCCGAAGTGGCCAGTGGGGTGAACGACCGCCGGCCGAAACTGCGCAAGTTGCTGAGTGATCCCACGGTGCACACCATGATCGTCGAGCACCGGGAGCGGTTGGCACGGTTCGGCGTGGGGATGGTCGAAGCCATGCTACAGGCTCGGGGCGGCGCACTGATTGTGATTGACGATGCTGAAGTACCCGACGACCTGGTGCGGGACATGACCGGGATACTGACCTGCTTCTGCGCCCGTCTTTACGGCAAGCGTTCGGCGGCAAACAGGGCACGGCGAGCCATGGAGGCGGCCAGTGGTTGAACTCTCAGGCAAGAAACGCAAGCAACCCAGTTCCTGTCCCAAGGGCTGGCTCCACGCTTCCAGTGTGGTTCAACTCGAACTCACCATCAAGCAGGAGCGCTATGCCCGGCCGTTGCGTGGGCATCACCCGTTTCGTATACAACCGCCTGGTGGCCAATGACCAGGCTGGACGTGACGCCGGACTGTGGCTAACTCCCCACGAGTTGGAGAAGGAGTTCAACGCTGCCAAGCACATCAACCCGTCGATGACCTTCGTCACTGGCGTGAGCAAGTTTGTGGCTCAGGGCGCGTGCCGCAACTACCGCACCGCACACTCACGGTGGCGCAACAAGGAACTCAAAGCCCGCCGTCCGGTCTTCCACCGGAAGAACCGCACGGGTACGGGATCGTTCCTGGCCGCCTCAGGTGTCGCCGTCATAAAGTACGACGGCCACCGGCGCATCAGGTTGCCCTATCTAGGCAGCGTTCGCATGACCCGAGCATTGCCGGAAGGAATACCCTGCGAGGTTGCTATCAGGAAGCTAACCGGCCGCTGGTACGCCAGCATCGCGTACTGGAAATCGCCCGTAGCGCCGCCCAACCGAGAAACCCAATCCGTGGGTGGTGTGGACGTGGGCATCAGTCCCCTGGCAGTGGACAGCGGAGGTGAACATCCCAATCACGGGGCACATTACCAGCCGGTGCAGACTGCCAACGGCCAGTGGCAATATCCCAATCCCAAGGCATACAACAGAGTGCTCAGGACACTTCGCCGTTTCCAGAGAGCGCAGGCTCGCCGGACGCCGGGCAGCCGGGGTTGGCGGCAAGCCCAAAGTCGCATCGACCGAGCTCACCGCCGTGCCAGAGGCCTGCGCGACAACGCTCACCACCACGTCAGCCAAGCTCTCGTCCGGAAGTACCACACCCTGGGCATCGAAACGCTGAACGTCGCTGGCATGATCAAGGCGGGTCTGCAACCCAAGGCCTTAGCCGACGCCGGAATGTCCGGCCTGTTGGACAAGATCCGCTACAAGGCCGAACGTTGCGGCGCCACAGTTGTTGAGGCCGGCCAGTGGTACCCCAGCAGCAAGACCTGTTCGGTCTGCGGAGTGGTGAACGGAGACCTCGGCCGGGAACCCGAATGGGATTGCCCGAACTGTGGCGCCCATCATGACCGCAACGAGAATGCAGCTCGCAACCTGCGGAAACTTGCGCTACTCGCGGTAGGCGAGGATGTAATGCTCCCGGACGGGGAAGCGCTGGCCGGCGGTGATGCCACCGCCGGTGAAACTGCCCCGGATGAAGGGAGAACCAAGCCGGAGACGACGGTTCACCCCCAGCTCAGGCTGGTCCTGTAACCATTGTTATCCATTTGGAGTACCCTATCAGATCATCGCCATCTGCCGGGCGGTTTCGGCCACCGCTTCCTCGCCGCCCATTGTCAGCGATTCCAACAGGTCTTTGTGCTTGCGGCTCCGGCTGCCGTACAGCCGGGCCGAGAACACGGTGATGATCTCCAACACGTCCTGGGCCAACTCCTCCTCGAAACTTGGTTGCTCGCCTTGATGGATGATCACGATCTCAATGCCTTGCATCTCGCACAGAGTGAACACCAGCTCGGCGCCGAATCGCAGCAGGCGATCCTTGTGAGTGATTACCAGCCGCTCGGTGCGCCGGTGCAGGATCAACTCCAGGAGCGACTGCAAGCCTTTCTTGCGGTAGTTCATGCCGCTGCCGAGGTCCCGAATCACTTGGGTGCGCCAGCCTTTCGTAGCGCAGTAGGCTTCCAGCGCAGTGTGCTGCCGTTCCAAGTCGTCCTTCTGGTCGTGGCCCGATACTCTGGCATAGCAGACCGTCAGCGGTTCCTGGGCCGCCGTCTCCGCACGTCCCAGCAGGTCGGCGATGGCGTAGTACCGGGTGCCGCCGCGTGTCTTGCGATTCGGTCGCAGCTCGCCGGTCGCTTCCCACTTCCGCAGTTGTCCCGGCGTGGTGCCAAGCAATCGGGCCGCTTCGCCTATCTTTACCAACCTCGGCTCTGTCACCAGAGTATATTAGGATAAGTTAGACCAGATTACAACGACCAGTTACCAGCCCCGGATGGGCAACCCCACGCCAAAATATAACGCGCACCCCGTCCTGTAATACTCCGGTAATGCACCGTGGCGTACTCTAACGTCCTGTGGCGTCCAGGTTGTGCATATTGGCCGATTTTTGTAACAACACCTATTGATTGTTCAAAGCTCAAGATGCTATAACCTTGTGTGGACGATTGCCCACAATATGAGATAGGGAGGCTGCCCCTGGATCATCTCATCCCGGCAGGACCGGGTACCCCAAAGGACCAGAACCACACATTCTAGGAGCGATGCTACATGAAAACCAAGATTGGAATACCCATCGGGCTGGCCTTGGTGATGTTCTTCGGCGTCTTCACCGCCATGCTCGCCTTCGGGACGCTGAGTCCCCAACCAACGCAGGCGCAGACTACACCCAGCGCCAACAGGTCCATCTCCCCAATGTCGGTGGCGCCTAGCGGGACGGTGACGGTGACCATCGCAATCGCTGACTTCTATACCTTCGCCGAAGTTGAGGAGACTTTGCCCAATGGGTTCACCTACACGGGAACCAGTCTCCCAACCGTAGGCGCCAATGCGCCGGACATAGTCAGTGGACAGATGGTCACGTTCTCGATAAATGGCCGTTTGGGTGAGGCTGATTCAAGGTCATTCACCTATACCGTCAGCGTGGCCGATACTGTTGTGGACGGAACGTATGATTTCTCCGGCAATCTGTCTACGACTATTCCAGGTGACCCCGAGTTCGTGGACTTTAATGCTACGGTCGGCGGCTCTTCCATGGTGACGGTTCGATCTTCCGGTGAAGCAACCGATGACTCTCTGTCAGCCGTAACCGTGATGGCCGACCCTGACAGTCCCGGCGCAGCCGCCGAGTATACGATCACATTCGTAACGGGCGAGATGCTGGAGGCAGACACCGCTCAGATCATCCTGGACATCGATTCCTCAGTTGGCGTGCCCACGTCCTTGTCTCCCAGCGCGGTGCGGATTCGCGCCAGCAGGATTGATGGGGGCGCTAATGCGAGGCCCAACCAGAACAGGGCCCTGGACTTGGCTCCTGTTTACAGGGTGATCCCTGGCACCGACGGTCGCAAGGAGTACAAGATCCGAATCCCCAACATGGACGGCGTTCCGGAAAATCCGGTGGCCGACATCGCCGCGGGCGCAACCGTCACGCTGACCCTGCTGGCCAACTCCGGGTTCACCAACCCCACCGAGGCCGGCAGCGACGACTTCACCGTGAGCACCAGCAAACAGGGCGCGGGAGTCAAGGCCCCGTTCACAACCCCGTTGGTGCTCTTCTCCGACGACAAGGCGGACAACCGGAACAAACCGCTGACGATCACCGGGAAGGGGTTCAAGAACGGGACCACCGCGGTAGTTTACCTGGAAGAGATGGTCAACGGCGGAGTAGTCAAAGAGACGGATTTGATCAGCATCCTGGTCGGCAGCGACGACACCTTCGAAGCCACCTTCAATGTGACCGTCCCTCCATTCAAGGCCGGCAAGGGCAACATGATCAAGGCCAAAGACGGCGAGACGCCGCCAAACCGCACTGAAACGGCCGTGGAGTTCGAGGTCGAGGGACTGCTGACCGCCTCGCCCAAGACGGCCGCCATCGGCGACAAAATTCAGATCTCCCTTACAGACTGGCCACCCTACACGAATGATGACCCTATAGAAGATGCCACCGTCAAGATTGCGGGCATCGAACAGGAGATCATCGGCTCTATGACTGTGGCGAATGGCAAGGCCACCTTCCAAATAGAGATAGGCAACGGCGTCCCCTCGGGCACCGAGGAGTTGCAGGTCGACGCAGCGGGCGAGTCAGACTCGACCAACGTCGTTATCTCCGGCGCTGATCTTACCGTAACGCCGAGCACCGTCGTTCCGAACCAAAACGTGACGGTCGTGGGCCAAGGCTTCGGAGACCGCGCCAAGATCAACACTGGTGACGAGAACGACACGAGCAACGTAGAGTTCGGGGGAGACCCTGCCCATTTGGAAGTCGACTCCGACAACTTCAACAACGGCGAGGGCATCACCACCGACAGCGGCGGGAACTGGAACGCCTCCATCGTGATCCCCATTACGGGCGCTTCCACCACCGAGGGGACTCACACGCTGGACGTGATGGACAGCTCCGGCCGTTCCGGGTCCGCGGAAGTCGTCATCGCCGAGCGCAAGATCACGCTGGACCCGCCCACGGCCAGGCCCGGGGTGATGGTCCAACTCACCGGCTCCGGGTTCCCGGCCTCCAACAGACGGTCCGAGCAGACCGCGCCGCCGGTGTCGATTGAATACGGTGACGACCTAGTCGGCACCGTCAACCCGGACTCCTCGGGCAACATCGCTACCTCCTTCCGGATCCCCTTCGACGCCAGCATTCCCTCCAGCAACACGGTCACGGTCAAGTTCACCTACACGCAGAACAATGCGAACTTTGATGTGATCGAGCACTACACCCACGAGGTGCCCGGCGCGACCATCTCCCTCTCGGCGTCCGAGGGCAAGCCCGGCGATACCATCACGGTAACCGGCGAGGGTTTCGCGCAGCACGCCTCCGTCTCCAGTATGTCTATCGGCACGATCGACATACTCCCGTCCCCCAAGCCCAGCACGAGCAGGGAAGGGACCTTCACGACTTCGGTCCTGATTCCCGGCATAGACCTGGGCACCCATAGCATCGAAGTCGAGATCAGTGACACCGTAGCCAGCGCCGTGTTCAGGGTCGTCGAAGAGACCACCACCATGATGCCCGAGGTTATGATGGCTGAAGAGGCAGCGCCCGACGTTGCCTTCGCCGCCGTCATCGCCGAGGACAACCTGATCGCGGTTTACCACTTCGATCCCGCGACCCAGAACGAGGCTCCCAACTACGGTTATACCGTCTACGACGCACGGCCACTCTTTATGAGCGGCAACAATCTCGATTCGATCGAGCCCGGCCAGTTCTACACCGTAGAGGTGTCTGAGGACCAGATGGGCGTGACCCTCGGCAGTCAAACCGTGGACCTGTACGCCGCATTCACCCCGATTCGGTGGTAAGGCTTAGAACTTGAGTCTGAATAGGGTCCCGGAATTCCGGGACCCTATTGCCCCCCTAAAGTCACGAGGAGTTTTCAATGAAGAAACCCAAAATCCTAGTGCTACTCATGATCGTGGCGCTGTTCCTGGCCATACCGGCCGTGACGCTGGCCCAGGCCCCGCCCCTGGCCAGGTTTGCCGGAACGGCCATGGTCGACGATGCGGCGGCGCCAGATGGCACCATGGTCTCCGCCATGATCGGCGAGGTCGAGGTGGCCTCGGGGACCGTGTCCGGCGGCAGCTACTTGCTCACCGTCGTTCAGCCTCCCGGTGATGACTTCGTCGGAGCGTCCATCATGTTCATGATCGGTGACATGATGGCCGGCGAAAGCTCCACCTGGGCCCCCGGACTGAGCGAACCCCTGGACCTCACCGCCATGGCGGTCCTTGAAGGTCAGGCCATCATGGCTTCCCTGTACGAGATCGGGCACTCCGGCTCGTCCGGAATGGCCACGCTGACCGAAATCGGCGAAGAGACCCGTGTCGAGTTTTCGGTCAACCCCGGCGCAACGATGAGCGGAGCAGCCCACATCCACAACGGTTCCTGTGGAGAGGGCTTGGGCGCCATTGTTCACGACCTGACCAGCGTGGAAGACGGCATGTCCATGACCATGGTCGCGGCCGCCCTCTCGTCGCTGCAGGACGGCAACCACGTAATCAACGTTCACTCAGCTAGCGACGCCACCGTCCACACCGTCTGCGGAGCGATCCCGGACGCTGACGGCATGACCGCCATGCCGGCCATGATGGCCGGGGCTGACGGCGCGGCAGGCGAGAAGGGTGACAAGGGCGATACCGGCGCCATCGGCCCCCGTGGTGGGACCGGAGCCAAAGGTGACCAGGGCGAGGCCGGCGCTGCTGGCTCTGCTGGTCCCGCTGGATCTGCCGGGCCCGCCGGCGCTGACGGCTCTGCTGGTCCCGCTGGATCTGCTGGCTCTGCCGGAGCCTCCGGCGCTGACGGCACTGATGGCGCCCCGGGTTCCGCTGGCGCAGCGGGTCCCGCTGGAGGCGGAGCCCTCGCAATCATCGCGCTGATCATCGCGATCGTGGCAGTCGTCATTGGCGGCGCGGCCATCGTGATGGGACGAAGCTCCTAGACCAACCCCGGTTCCCACGTAACCAAGCAAAGGCGTCTCCGCTGGAGGCGCCCTTTTCTTTTGCCGGCGGCCCCGGGGGGTGACAGGGCGAGCAACTGTTCCTCCAAATATGATGTAGTTTGATGTTAACTGATAGTATCTTATGCCACACGAATCTGACCTGATCCGCATAGGGGCTGCTGCCCGGCTCCTGGGAGTGACTCCCCAGACCCTTCGCAAGTGGGAGTCCACCGGCTACCTTGCGCCAGCGCGCAGGACTCCTGGAGGCGCCAGGTATTACTCCACAGTCCAGCTTCTGGGCCTGAAGGCTGAGAACTCCTTCACCGTCTGCTACGCCCGGGTCTCCAGCCACGACCAGAAGGCTGACCTGGACCGGCAGCAGGCTCTCCTGGAAAGCTACTGTGCCGCCCAGGGCTGGACGTCCGTGGTAATCCGGGACCTGGGCAGCGGGATGAATTACCAAAAGAAGGGGCTGCGCCAGCTGCTGGAGATGGTGCTGGAGCGGCGGATGCGCCGGTTGGCGCTGACCCACAAGGACCGGCTGTTGCGCTTCGGTGCGGAACTGGTGTTCACCCTGTGCGAGCTCCGGGGAATTGAGGTGGTCATCATCCACCAGGGGGAGCAGCCGAGTTTTGAGGAGGAGCTGGCCCAAGACGTGCTGGAGATAATCACGCTCTTTTCAGCCCGGTTGTACGGCAGCCGCAGCAGGAAACACCGGGAACTCCTATCCACCCTGGCGGAGACGGCGCCAGGCGCCGCTTCAGGAGCCGAGAGGTCTTGAAGAAGTCCCACCGGGTGGCGCTCAAGCCCACGCCGGAGCAGGAATCCCTCTTCCCGCAGCACGCCGGGTACGCCCGATTCGCCTACAACTGGGCGGTGGGAGAGTTCCAGGCCGGCCTGCAGGTGGGGGAATGGCTCTCGGAGAAGTCCCTCCGTCCCAGGTGGAACCTGCTCAAGGGCATCATCGCGCCCTGGGGACGGGAACTGTCCCAGAATGCCGCAAAGTACGCCATCATCGACCTGGGGCAGGCCGCCTCCCGCTGGGGGGAATACCGCCGGAAGCGGAAGCAGGGCATCCCCTGCCGCCGGGTGGGGTTTCCCAGGTTCAAACGGCGCGAGCACGAGCAGGGATTCCGGGCCGACAACGGCCCGGATACAGTGATGGCCCTGGGCAGGACGGTCATCCTGCCCAGGATCGGACGGGTGGCCATGGTGGAGCATCTGAGGTTCAGTGGCCGCATCAACGAGGTGACCGTCAACCGCACCGCGGGCCGGTGGTTTGCCTGCTTCCCGGTGGAGACCGGAGAGCCGCCGCCTCCGGTCAAGGACGGGCCCACCGTGGGAGTGGACGTGGGCATCGAGAATCTGGCGGTCTGCTCCGGCGGGACCGTGGTGGAGAATCCCAGGGCGCTCAAGCCCGCCCTCAGGCGCCTGAGAAATCTGGACAAGGCCATTGCCCGCTCCAGGAAGGCCCACGGCGGGAGCGCCCATTCCAACCGCCTGGAGCGGCTGTACGCCAGGCGGCGGAGGCTGCACGCCCGCATGGTCAACGTCAGGAACGACCTGCACCACAAGGCCACAACGGCGATAGCCAAGCCGGCGCGCCGGGTGGTGACCGAGGACCTGAATGTGGCTGGGATGATGAGCAACCGGAGGCTCTCCCGGGCCTTGGCCGATGCCGGGATCTCCGGCTTCCTGACCAAGCTGGAGTACAAGTGCCGGTGGTACGGGGCGGAGCTGGCCAAGGTGGACCAGTGGCGCCCATCGTCCAAGCTGTGCTCCGGGTGCGGCGCGAAGAACGAGGGACTCACCCTTTCGGAACGCAGGCGGCGATGTGACAGCTGTGGAGCTCCGCACGAAAGGCACCTGAACGCAGCGCTGAATCTTGAGAAGGCCGGGTTTGAGCTTCCCGGCGCAGGACGCGGAGACCTTGTAAGACCGGCCATGCCGGCAGAGGTCTGTGAAGCGTCAAGAGAATCTGTGGTGGAGTCCTGGGATCCGGCCAAGCTGGAAAATCAGGTTTCATCAGATTCTGAATAGCGGCGGCAGGATAAGGTCGAAATGGTCGACGAGGAACCTTGCTGTCTGGTGATGGAGTTCATCTATCAGGTTGCGAATGCGGTTGCGCATCCTTTCGGCGGCCTTCCGCATGTTGCGCCGTTTGTTCCGGGGCGCCTTGGCGGTTTTGCTTATGAGGTTGTCCAGATGCTGGCAGAGGCGTTGGATCCTGCCGAAGGCGCCTTGGGCTATGTGTCCTGCGTCTGTTTCTGAGAACCAGGTAATGAACGTCCTTATCCCCGGGTCCAGGGCCGCTACCCGGTCCCATTCCCTGCTGGCCTGTTGTTCCAGGTCCGGGTTGTACGGGGTTGATGCGGACAGGTGGTATCGTCCGTTTTGGAGTGTCAGGCGGGAGTCTCGTGGTCGCGGGGTGGTTGTTCCGCCATTTTGAGGTTGCCCAGGAGTCTGGGGTACACGCCGTTTAGGAATACCGCCTTCGCTGGGACGAAGCAGTTCTGGCAGGGGTCCCCGCGGCTTCTGAACCCTGGGGTTGAGAATTGCTCTTCGGTCCTCAGTCCTTGGGCTTGGTCCCCTTTGAGCTTGGCGTTGTACTTTTTGGCGTTGCTTACGGATTGGCAGGCGTCCCGGACTGCGATGCTTTCGACTTGGTAGGGGGCGGGTTGGAGGTGGGGAGGGACATCTTTGATGATTGAGGTTTTGATTTTCTTCCAGTTGGCGGTGGCGCCGGGTTGGCGCCGGGTTTCGATGGTCTTGTTGTAGCACCACCGTGCGGCATCGAACCAGAGCTTAATCGTTTGTCTCTGTTTCCTATCGGGGTAGAGTCTGGTCTTCCTGGATTGCTTTTCGGTAGCGGCGGAGTCCGTGGAGTCTGCAAGAGAAAGTATCGAGGATGGCGAGAATATCCTGGGTAAGTTCGGACTCGGGGCTTGCGTCCTGGTTATTGAGAACCAGGACGCTTCCTCCGTTTTGGTGTGTAAGCCATTCGATGAGTTCGAATCCGAACCGTGCGAGTCGGTCGCGGTGGGCAACCACAATACGGAGCTTATCTCCTTGGTGAAGTCGTTCCAGTATGGAGAGGAGTCCTTTGCGTTGCCAGTTGAGGCCTCCGCCGATGTCGGTGATGATGTTGGCATTGGGGAATAGTTCCTGCATGAATTGGACTTGTCTGAGGAGGTCATCTTTTTATCTGTGGGAGCTGACCCTGCAGTAGCAGATGGTGCGGGGTTCGGAGCCATTTCTAAGGAAGGCTTCTACGTCGTAGCGTCTTTGGCCTGAGGCTGTTTTGAAGGAGGGGATATACCTTGGTCCGAGTAACGTGTGAGGGTGTTCTGGTGGATGCCCAGGAGGGCAGCGGCCTTTCTTCCTGGAAGGTATGCCATTGGGCTGTATTATCCAGTATTTGTTAGTTTTAGTGAACTTCTTTGGTTCTAGTGGATAGCCTCCCAGCGGAGGTGCAGGTCAAGGACCGCGCTATAGCCTTGGTGGGTCCGGTCGTCAATCCGTTCAACACGAGCCGCTTCGACTTCATCCGGCTGAACGGGATGCTGCCGCTGGTCCACTGCCGTCCGGCATTATTCTGCCTGGACGTCGCGTTCTTCGAGCTGGTACCAGCGCAGGGCGCCGTCCTGGATGAGGCCGGTGACTTCGCGAGTGTTGCGAACACTGGCTATGACCGGTATGGCGGGCAGACCGGTGGCCTCGGCGAGGAAGCGGGCGTTTCGGACGGCCCGGTCCGAGTCGCGCTGGTCAGCGGTCCATGATGCCTCAATTGCGAGGTGGGTGGTTTCCTGGCCCCTGGCGACTTGGACGACCAGGTCGGCCTGGCGGAAGCTGCTGAGTTCTCGCGGGGTGGCGTTGGATATTCTGCGGGCGGTTTGGATGATTTCCTGGCGGGGCATGGCGCCGATGAGGTCGAACCCCAGCGTCTCGGCGAGGTCCGGTAGGAGGTCGGCGAGCAGGGTGCGGACATGGCCACCCTTGGTCACGCTGATGTCGGACTCGATCCGGACCATGCGTGCTTCGGTGCGTTCCATGAACACGGTGACCCGTTCGTTGAACTCCTGCTGGCGTTCCATGAATATGGTGACCCGTTCGTTGAACTCCTGCTGGCGTTCCATGAAGGCGTTGAACCGGGCGGGCAGTTGCAGGACTTCGTTGCCCAGTATCCGGGCGCGGACAGCATCGCGCCAGGCTGGGTTATCGTCGAGGGCTTGGAGGAATTCGTCCAGGGAGTTGATGGTCGTCATGGGCAGGATTATACCTCTTTTTCATGAGTGCTCGGCGTCCTCCACCTGTAATTCGCGGTTCTGGACCAGCACGAGGGGTCCCACGGCCTTGGGTCTGGGCAATGGATAGCCTTTGGGCGGACCGATTACCCCGGCTCCATAGAAGTCTCGCGACCGCTGGCCCGCTAGGGGATCATTCTGAAGCTGTGGCGGGCTAGGTCAGGGCCCGGCTTTCTGGAGCGCCAGCCCCTGTTCGGAGTCGGAGCCAAACCGGCTTTCCCGGTATTGTCCGGAAATCGCCGGACCCAACTGACAGGCCACTCCTAAGAACCTTTGGACGGACTCCTGGTGGCTCCGGCTACCGGTGTGTTCCGGAGCCAAGCGGGCTATCTCCGCCGTCAAGCGCATTGCACAGATGTAACTGTTCAGACTCGAGGAGGCGGATTGGCTTAATCCCACATCGGGCATCTCCATGTTGATTCTCGAACGATGTTCCTCAGCCGCAACCCGTCATTCCCCGCAACCCGTCGTTCCCGCGCAGGGAGACTTTTGAATAATCCCCTCTCCCTCCGGGCTGACAGGGGTATGTAAAAACGAGATTATAGCTACGAACCGTCCCCGCCACCCCTGGATTCCCGCCTACGTCGGAATGACCGAATGGGCCAGGTAGTAAGCATTTGGGGGCGCTTTTGTATCTGAGCAAGCCTACCTACTATCCGGTCTCACGATCAACCGCGTAAGTCTCAAAATAAAATACATACCCGTGTCAGCTCCCTCCGGGAGAGGGTTAGGGTGAGGGCGTCCTCCGTATCTGGGCACACTCTGGATTCTCGCTTTCGCGGGAGTCGCGGAAGGTTACGCAAAGGTCTCCACAGGCGGGAATCCAGAAATGCCAATGATAGTGACCGTTGCTGGTTGCAAAGGTTTCTCGATTCCGGGTCAAGCCCGGAATGACGGGCTGGGAATAGGAAGGACACATCAATTCTGAACAGTTACGCACAGATTACGTCCGGCATGGACCGTGCATGAACTACTGGAAGCGAAATAGAGCCGGATGATCGCTATCGTCTCCTCCTTGCTGAGACCGTAGTTGAAATAATCTAGCACGGCCTCGATGGCCTCCCTCTTGTCGATCACCCGGTCGTTGTCGGTGTCGTACCGGCTTCCCAACTCGCCCAAGACCTCGTCGGTCACCATGATGGTCATCGTGATCTCCGCGCTGGCCCTTCGAACATGGCTAGACAGCCGCTCGGTCAAGGTTCATCTCCGTGTCTGCGGGGCTGTGGTCAGTGAAGCGTAGCGGTTGAGCATCCGGCTGGGTGAATCCCCGCATTGGCGGGGCCCATGTGTTTGGCTTCCCCCTCCCGGCGCGCCTCGGAGAAGGGCAGGCCCACCGCGGCGAGGGTAGCAGTCCCCTTCCCCTGGGTCGGGTTCTTGGCCTGGGATACCCAGAATACCAGTTGGGGCCGGAGCCGGCCGGCGCTCGCCCCCTGGTCGTCCATGTATGCCGCCCCTACTTGCTTTCAAGACCCGGGCGCTCCCAGACGGGCCGTCATTGCGCGCTTTCTTGCTTTCCGAAAATCGCCCGGCGGTGTAAAATGTCGGTCGTGAAATGATGCCTTTCAGAACAGCCAAAATAGCGGCGACTCCGGCCCGCCGGTCGGTCTTGCCGCCAATTGCCAGGTGCGAAATGAGCACACCCGACACCTTCGCCAAGACTTCCCAAGTCCGGGGCCGGTTCCGGTTGCCGGACCCGCCCCAGCGGGAACCCGACGAGATGACCAGCTACGACCAGTTGCACAAGACCGGCAACTCCTACCACTTGGCCCAGCACTTCGGCAATCCCGAAAGGACTCTGGTGGAGGCGGACCGCTGGATAATCGCCGAGCCGGGTTCCTTCCGGGACTTGGCTCGGTATCTGGACTTGCTGGTGGCCTTCGGGGTGGATCCGGCGGCCTACAAGGCCAGCAACGGGTATGTGGTTTCGGAGCAGGGGAAGCCGCCGGACTTCGCGCTGGAGGTGGCGTCGGAGAGCACGGCGGAGATTGACGTAGGAGAGAAGCGGCGGGACTACGCTGCCCTGGGCATCGGGGAATACTGGCGTTTTGACGAAACGTGGGAGTATCACGGTGCGCGGCTGGCTGGGGAGCGGTTGGTGGAAGGGGAGTACGCCGCCATAGACATCGAGGACCTCCCGGACGGCAACTTGCAGGGGTACAGCGTGGCGTTGAACTTGAACATTCGGTGGGAGGGGGGTGAGCTGCGCTTTTACGACCCGGCCACGGGCCGACCCATCGCCACCCTGGCGGATGAACGCGCCCGCGCCAACGCCCAGCAAGAGGCCCGCGCCGCCGCCGAAGCCCGCGTCCGGGAGTTGGAGGAACAGTTCCGCCGCCAAGGCGCATGACGCCTCCGCCCTTGGAAAGCGCCAACCCATTGAAAAAAGATAGCCGATAGCCATGTCCGGCGACAACAGGATGACCTGCGGCCACGTAACGCGTCGACGGGGCGTATGCTCGCCTCGAACGTTTTACGCTCTGCTTTCACTCCATGCCTACCGTTGTAAAAATGGTTGACTGTAGTTACACAACTGCCGTCAGCCTTTTCTGAAGACGCAGCCCAGGCCACGCCGCCGTCCCAACAGTTCAAGACGGCTCCGCCCGGGAATCTCGCCCGGGAACACCGATCTGGTCTCCGCTCAAGCCGCTCCGCGGGCTTTTACCCCTCGCGGCAGCCTGGACGGGATTGGGTCCGCGTCTCCGCTTTCCCAGCCGGTGCTGCGCTGCAAGCGCCGGTCCCAGCTGCCCAGAGATCGCGCCCCAGTACGTCCACACGTGCTTCACTCGCTTCCTTGCAGGTACGGTGAAGGCGACGTGGACGCCATTGCCCATGGGTGCAACCCACAGACGGGGGATGCGCTCGGAACAGCCGAGCAAACGCCGGGCCAGCACCAGAGCCGCAGCCTGGTGCACGCTGAGCCCGTAACGCTCCATGAACTTCACCCGGCCGGCCACCGAGCTGAAGGCCGGATTGACCTGATGAACTTCCACCCCCTGGCGATAGCCACGGGAGAGGAAAGAAGCCTTGGTCCTGCCGTAGCTGAAGGATGACAGCATCCGGCTGTACCGACGGGACTCGCCCTCCAGGGCGGCCTTCTTCTGCCGAAAGTCCAGTTGCTCGATAACAATGGGCTTGCCGGCCTTGCGGGCATAGTGCACCACGCTGGCCACGGCGTCGCCGATGATCGCCTCAGCCCGATTGGTGGACTTCCCATAGGTCACCAGCGGAACACTGAAAGCGTTGATGCAGTTGCCGGAGGCATCGGTCTCGGCTATGGCCAGGTGGTCAGCGTTCAGGTCCACGCCGATGACGCCGAGACTGCGCTCAGTCACCACCGGAATGTCCATCATCCGGGTGGTGGCGAACACCCGCCAGCCCTTGCCATCCCGCTTGAACCGGTAGCTGATCGCCTGGCCCAGATTGGTGGCGCGCGCCGCCTTCTCGCCATGTTGACGTAGATGCCGCGCGTACTCGGCATTGCTCTGAAGCGCCGCCAGCGCCTGCTCGTGGCCGTAGGCGAAGTACACCCCTGCAATGGTGAGGTACTTCCCATACCCACCCGCCAGACAGTCCGGCAGCCGCAACTTCAGGGTCAGGGAACCATCGTCGGCAATGCTGGTCACGCACAACTGGCATCCGGCCGTCTCATCCCGGCTGCCCAGCACGAAGAACTCGCCGCTGCGGGCATCCCGCCAGTCCCTGAGCCACTCCTCATGGCTGCCGTAGCCATTGGCCTCCAGGTGATGCTGCTTGCGCCACAGCCTCTTCGACCCAAAGCACAGGCGAACACGGCTCGCGGCAATATCAGACTCGAGCTGGGCCAACCGGTGATGCAGATTGGCCAGCCGCCGCCGCTTCTGGTGCGCCTGGTCCAATTGGCCATGCTGCTCACCCTCGGCAACCTGCGCCTCAGCCTGGGCGATCCGCCGCCACAGGCGGTCCGCCTGCAACTTCTGCTGCTCCCGCACCGACGCCACCTTGCCCTCCAACGACACCCGCACCGCGTTGAACATCCGCGCCGGTATCCCGTGCACCTTCAGGTACGTGCTCTTCAACGACGCCGCGGACTTTCCCGATGCCACCTGGGCGAACAGCTTCCGCTCCACCTGACCGTACAACACGGCATAGGCCGACAGGGCGGAATCGCCAGCCAAGCGGTCCACACCGGCATAAACCGAGACGCGGGTCTGGTACGTAGCGATCATCAGCCTTCCCGAGCCGCGGCCAGCGCCCTTTCAGCACGCCGCTTCGCCGAACGACGCCCGTAGAGCCGTGCGCACAACGACGTCATCACCTCGGTTACGTCCCGTACCAAGTCATCTTCCACCTCATCCTGATCCATCACCACAATGCGGGCCCCACGTCCGGCCAGCGCCGCTTCCACATACTCAAAGCCGAAACGACACAAACGTTCCCGATGCTCCACCACTATGACCTTCACTGTGGGATCCGCTATCACGCGCCGCAACCAACGGCGGTTTCCGTTCAGACCGGAACCGATCTCCTTGACCACCTCGTCCGGCCGATAGCCCTGCTGTGTGGCCCATTCCACAACCCGGCCCACCTGCCGGTCCAGATCTTCCTTCTGGTCGCCAGAGGAAACCCGGGCGTACATTACGCAACGACCATCCTGCTCTGGGGGCACCACCACGTAATAGCGGCCATTGGGCAAGTGTTCCATCTGGAGCTCGGGAGGCAACTTGCCGGCATGGTGCATGCGAGCAGTGGTGGCCTTGTCAAACCCGTAAAGACGGCCCCAGGCAGTGGGGCTGATGCGCCGACTGACAACATCCATAGTTATCGATAATATACTACATCATCAGCCGTTACCTACCCCTGTCAGCCCCCCCGACAGGGGTAGGTAACGGCTGAAATGGTCTGAAAACTTGGAAAGCGCACGGGAATCCGGCATCTTGGTAGCAGTCACGAAACCGGATGCCGGAGGTATCCCATGCGCCTTCCACGGGAATGCTACCAGATGCAGCAGGTCATTGAAACACATCTACCTCACCTCTCCCGGCCCCAGTTGACCGGTCTGGTCCTGTGGGTCTGCGGGGCCATTCTCGCTGGCAGCGCCTGCCAGAACGCCGTGGCCTCGGCCCTCTCGCCCGGTGGCAGATGGAACAGCCTCCGCCAATATCTCCGGGAGTGGCTCTACGACGGCAGCGACCGGGTCCGTCCCTGCCGGACCCAACTGGAACCCTCTGCTTCGCCCCCCTGCTCCGCTGGGTCCTGGTATGGTGGCGTTCCGCCCGGCTGGCCTTGGCCGTGGACCCCACCCTCAAAGGCGACCAGACCACCGCCATCGTCATCAGCGTTCTCTACCGCAGTTGCGCCATCCCCGTGGCCTGGCGCATCCACCGGGCCACTCAGCGCGGCTCCTGGAAGGACCCCACCGTGGAACTGCTGGAAGCCCTAGCCCCAGCGGTGCCCCAGGAAATGACCGTGATTGTGCTCTGCAACCGGGGCATCGCCAGTCCCAAGCTGTGGCAGCAGATACGCGCTCAGGGCTGGCACCCCGGTATGCGCTACTGGAAAAACATCACCTTCTGCGCCGATGACGGACGCCGCCTGCCCGCCCAGCGCTTCGTCTCCCGTCCCGACACCGCATGGATTGGTCGTGGCACCGCCTTCAGCGCCCCCGGCGCCAAACGCCGTTGCCCCCTGCTGGTGGTCTGATACACCGAGCAGGATGAACCCTGGATCATCCTCACCGACCTTGCGCCCGATAACGTGGGACCCAGTTGGTACGCCCTGCGCTTCTGGATCGCATTGGGCTTCAAGGCCATCAAGGGCCTGGGCTGGACATGGGATAAGACCCGGCGCACCGACCCCACCCGCGTCTCCCGTCACTGGTTGGTGCTCTCCGTGGCCACGCTGCTGGCCCTGGCCTATGGCACCCGGGTGGAAGACGCCCAGGACCGCCGGATTTCTCCGGGCAACCTGCGCCCACCGCCCAAAGTTCTGACTCCCAATCACCGGGACCCTCGCAGCCGTCCGGCGCGCACCGTCAGCGTAATACGCCACGGCATTGACTGGCTCAGGCGATTACTGCTCAAAGGTCGTCTCTGGAGCCGGGTCTGGCTGCTGCCTGAACCCTGGCCGGAACCCAAGTCCAACCTGGAGGTCACGCATCATGCGCCCTCGTAACAGCCGATACATACCCCTGTCAGGGGGCCCCCCGGACCAAAGCGTAGCGACACTGGAAGGGCCGGAACAACGGCCCAACGGAGGCTGCGACGGCTGGCGGAGCAGCCCCGATGGGGTCACAGGATGCCCGGCGCTGGGGCGGTTACCCTGAAGGATCAGCCCGGCGAGGCCCATGCCGCCGGGCTGCTGTGGTCCACTGCGGGCGACCCGATGACCGGCTCAGGGCGTGCTGCTAAATAAATAGAGGTTTATGAGGTCGATCAAATGGGACTTGGCTATGCTCCCGTCCCCAAAGAGGTAGTCGTTTATGGCCGCGATGAACTCAATCTTGCTGATTGCCCCGTTGCCATCGTCGTCATAGGGGATGCCCAGGGGCAGGCCGGACGCTATGTTACCTTTGCCGTCTGCACCTTGCGCCGTGTCAGCAGCAACATCTATCGTGACCTCGCCGATGGCGTTGGGCGTCACTTCAAAAGCATAGACGGACCCGCTGCCGGCAAAGTTTCCGGCGACACCGTTGGCCACGCTGATGTCTTCCAGGGAAAAGCCGGTGACCGGCTCGTTGAACGCGGCCTCCAGTGATACCGGAGAGCCAAGCCGCACCGGAGCGCCCGCCTCGGACACAAACCTTACAACCACCACCGGCGAGCCGTCGAGCATGTCGCAGAAAGGCAGGCCAAGCTCAGCAAGGTCGTGACTCGCTACGTCCCGCAGACTCGCGGGGACGCATCCGGTCAAACGGTTGCTGCTGAGGCGCAGTATCTCCAGGTTGGTCAGACTCCCCAGTTCCTCCGGTATCCCCCCGCTTAGCTGATTGTTGTGGAGGAACAACCCGGCGAGGTTGGGCAGGCTCCCCAGTTCCGCCGGTATCTCCCCGCTTAGCTGATTGTTGTGGAGGTACAACCCGGCGAGGTTAGTCAGACCCCCCAGTTCCGCCGGTATCCCCCCGCAGAGTTCTCTAAAAGAATTACCCTCCACCACACGTTCCCCCTGCCACGCAAAACCCGGTCTGCCCTGGCATCACCCAAACGGGCCGTGAAGAAGAAAGCGCGCCCCAAGGTTGAACGCCCAAGGGGGCCTGTCGTACCGGACAGACCAACAGATAAAGAAACGGCCAAGCAACCCCGAGCTAAACGGACACCCGAACAGCACAAGGAGTACGAGCGGGCGAGGAACCAAACACCCGAACGCAGGGAATACAACCGGAGCTATGCCCAAGAGCAACGGCAGCAGGCCAAGGAACTCGGCAAGTGCCGGAACTGCACCGAACCGGCCATCCCCGGCCAAACGCGCTGCACCAGGTGCGCCGCAGCTCACCGGCAGTCCCGCAGGCGCAGCGACAACAAGAGAAGGGCCACGGCCAAAGGGAATCCGCCAAGAGTACCAAGAGGCACTACTGGTCAGGCAAGCCAGCCGGATGAGAACGGGGTATAATCCGCGACATGACGACCATCAACAACCAAGACGACTTCCTGGAGGCGCTCAGGAACAACCCTCAGTGGAGGGATGCCGTCCGGTCCCAGATCCTGGGAGACGAACTGCTGCAACTCCCGGTGAAGTTCGACGCCTTCGTGGAGGAGCAGAAAGCACAGAACGAGAAGTTAGGCACCCGCCTCGAGAATGTGGAGAACATCGTCCAGGACCTGAACACGCGTACCACCAACCTGGAGGAGCGCGTGGGCCGCATTGAGGGTGACACCGGCGCCATCAAGGGAGACTTCGCCAGGACCCGGACCGTCCAGGACGCCCGGAACATCGCCTACGACATGGGCCTGGAGTTCGTCCGGACGCTGAGCTCCGACGAGCTGAGGGAGATGGCGGGAAACACCCTTCCCAGGGACGTGGGCCGCAGCTTCCGGAACGCCGACCTGGTGACCCTGGCCACGGACGGGACCGGCACCCGCTACATAGCGATGGAGGTCTCCTTCACGGCGGACCGGAGAGACTGCGACCGGGCCATCCGGAACGCCGGGCTCATCACCCGGTTCACCGGGAAGCCGGCGCAGGCCGCCGTGGCCAGCGTCAGGAACGACAGGGAGGCGGCAGAAGCCGTGGAGTCCGGGGCGGTGTACTGGCACGAACTGGAGGACCGGACGCCGAGTCCCGAGTAGCTCTCGCCTGACCTCTGAATGTCAGGCCAATACGTCAGGCTCAACGAGACCTCGTCCGAGGGAAATGCAAAACTCGCCGGAATCCGACGCTGGAGCGACCCAGCAATCCAGCGTCAGGGCTTCCCCTCAGCATCCCCGCGAACATCCCTTGAACTGTCTGCTATACTCCCGGCATCAACCACCCCACCTCCGGAGCGGGCCATGCCCAACCAGACCGAACCCAACGCCAACAACGTTCTCGGCGACCTCCTCCGCGCCATGATGCCCGGCAGCAGGGTACTGTCCGAGAACACCCAGACCTTCCCCGCCCATCCCGGCCAGCACGCCGACGTGCTCATAACCGCGCCGGGCCGCTCCCCCGTGGTCGTCGAAGCCGAGTACGAACCCGCCCCCGAGGCGGAGCAGGACGCGGCCCAACGCCTGGGCCTCCGGGTAGCAGGCGAGTCCCGCACCATCGAGGCGGCCATAGCCCTGCGCTACCCTGTGTCAGTCCGTGACTCCTACAACGTATCGCAGGCCGTCGCCGACGCCCGCCTCTCCTATTGCGTCCTCTACGAGGACGGCAGCCGCTTTCCAGCGTCCGGCTGGCTCGAAGGCTCCGTCACCGACCTTGCTGACCTTGTCCGGCTGGTCTCCGTCCCCCAGAAGGAAGTGGACCTCGCCGCTGACACCCTGCAGGACGGCATCGAAAGGGCCGCGGTCATCCTGGACGAACTCGAAGACCTGAATCCCGTCACCGCCAGGGAGATCGCCCGCCTCCTGGGAATGTCCGACGTTCCCCAGACCCGCCGGATGGCCTGTGCGATCGTCGCCAACGCCCTGGTATTCCACGAGCGCATCGCCGGAAAGCACGAGGGGGTCAAGCCCCTCAACCTCGTCTGCGGCCCCGAGGTCGCGAACCCTCAGGCCGAGACCCTAGCCGCCTGGGCAACTATCCTCAAAATCAACTACTGGCCCATCTTCGCCATCGCCAGGGACATCCTCGGACAACTCGACTCCGGCCACGCCAGCCAGGTTCTGGCCGTGTTGGGAGACACCGCCCAGCAGGTGCAGTCCGCCGGCGTCGCCCACGCCCACGACCTCACCGGCCGCATCTTCCAGCGGCTCATCGCCGACCGCAAGTTCCTGGCCACCTTCTACACCCGCCCCGAGTCCGCCGCCCTCCTGGCCCGGCTAGCCGTAGCCAAGTTACAAACTCCCGGTTCGGAAATAGACTGGTCCGACCCCGAGGCCATCGGCAAGCTGCGCATCGGCGACTTCGCCTGCGGCACCGGCGCGCTCCTGTCCGCGGTCTACGAGCAGGTGGCTGCCCGTCACCAGCGTGCCGGTGGAGACCTCGCCGCGCTTCACCCGGTGATGATGGAAGAGGTCCTCTACGGCTGCGACGTCATGCCCTCTGCCGCCCACATCACCAGCGCCACCCTCTCCGGCGTCCAACCCGACATCACCTTCAACAAGTCCCGCATCTACACCATGCCCTACGGCCGCCAGTCCGACGGCACGGTCAGCATCGGTTCCCTGGAGTTGTTGCAGCCCTCCCAGGTGCTCACCCTGTTCAACACCAACGACCCGGCCCTCCGCACCGGCAGCGTCGGAGAGGAGACCGCCGCCCAGATCAACGTCGATATACCCGACGGGACTTTTGATATTGTGATAATGAACCCGCCGTTTACTCGCGCCACCAATCACGAGGGTGACCATGCCGATGTTATTAACCCGGCCGTCGCCGCGTTCAGCTCCACGGAAACCGATCAGAAGGAAATGGGCGACCGGATTAACACACTGGGCAAGGGTACTTGCTACCACGGCAACGCCGGAATAGCGTCGGCTTTTGCGGGGTTGGCAAACAAAAAGCTAAAACCAGGGGGCGTGCTGGCCCTTGTTCTACCGTTGTCTGCCGCCGCAGGACTGTCTTGGGCGGGTTTCAGAGGGATGCTCGCACAGGGATACAACGATTTGACTGTGCTGAGTATCGCCGCTAACGGCAATGATATGTCCTTTTCCTCTGACACTGGTATGGCAGAGTGTTTGGTAATTACCCGTAAACTCAAGAATGAGCATACGAATCTGAGGGCAGACTTCGTATCGCTGGAACGTCGCGCCAAGGGGTTTGCTCACGCCGGTTCTATAGCAGCCAATCTCATTGGTCAGGGTCAGACACGTCGGATAGAAGATGGTCCTTACGGCGGAACTGCGTTGAGGATTGGTGAAGAACTAGCCGGAGAAAGAATGACCGCGCCGTTCGACACGGATGGCACGGTATGGGGCAGTGTTCGCCTATCCGACTACTCAGTAGCGCAAACCGCCTACGCGTTATCTCAGTCCAAGTTGTGGTTGCCTGGTTATTCAGCGGCGAATGATGTGAAGTTGGTAGAGATAAACAGTTTGGGCAAACTTGGTCTTGTTGACCGCGACATCATTGGCCCCCCACCGCGTGGTCCATTTGACAAAGTATCACCCAGCCCTACCGCTACGTACCCCGCTTTGTGGAACCACAATGCCAAGAATGAAACCCGAATAGTCTGTGAACCTGATTCACAGTTGAATGCGCGTATAGGCATGGAGGAAAAAGCCGACACAGTCTGGCAAACTGCCAGCCGATGCCATTTGAACCGAGATTTCACTTTCGGGTCACAGCCCCTTGCAGTCGCGTTTACTGAACGGGAATCAACAGGTGGCAGGGTGTGGCCCAACGTAACCTTTGAGGATAAACGTTGCGACTATACTTTCGCTGTATGGGGCAACAGTACTCTGGGACTATTGTCCTACTGGTGGCACTCTTCCAGGCAACAGTCCAGCAAAGCATCCATTACCATCCGCGCTGCCGAATCCCTCCCCGTCCTGGACTTCCGCGTCCTCAGCGACGACCAGCTTGCCACCGCCGAGGCCATTTTCAACGACTTCCGGGACCGGGAGTTGAAACCCGCCTACCTGGCCGACGCCGATCCCAACCGCGCCCTCCTCGACCGCCGCGTAATCTGCGAATTGCTCGGCTTCGACGAAAGCGTATACGAGGGAGTGCGCCGTCTCGCCGCCAAGTGGTGCGCCGAACCCTCCGTCCACGGCGGCAAAGCCCGCCCCAAAGACGCCACGCTGGTGATGTAGGTTAGGTTGACGCCCTCAGACATGGACTGCGCCCTCGGACTCTCTACCTAGAGGCGGTGGTGCGCCGGGAGCGCCGCGGCGCCTCCCGCGGTGTCAGCATCCGAGTGGCCCGGGGCCTCTACCACCGGCCGAGCACCTTCCGGAGCCGACCCATAGAGTGGGAGGAGACGGTCCACGCCGACACCGGTATCCCGGGCCGCACGACCAAGCATATCCACTTCGCCGGGAGCCAGAAGCGTCCCGTATCCGCTACGATCGGATCGTGGCCTTCGACCCCTAGGAGGACAGGTCCGGGATCATGCGGGACGCGCAGACGGCGAAGCCCCAGGCCTTCCGGACCGGCGACGGCTGGTTCGCCTACAACCTGGCCCAGATCCAGGGATGAGCCACTGACCTCACTCCGCGCCGCGACGTCAGCCCCGGGCGGCCCGCGCCTCTCCCCCGCTGCGGGCCGGGAAATACCGGAAGGGGAGAGCAGTATGCCGCAGAACGGACAGCCCCAGCCCGCCGAGGACGGCCTCAACTCTCTACCGTTTACTCAATCTAAACAAAAAGTTGCGGTACTCATGGGCAGTGGATTTGCCTAAGCCGCCGGCCGGGATGATTAGAGCCGACAGAAAGCCACTGAGCAGTTAGGGGTTCGAGTCCAGTTAGGTGGGCCTAACGGGACTGAATTGCGAACTTTTCGCTGGGAGGTCTCACTTTGAGAAGCAAGCGAGAAGTCGGTCCGGCCGGTCTCCTATCTAGCCCCTGCTGTGCTCTTCAAGAGAATAACCAGTAGTTGCCTGAATCAACCGCGTTTTGCGCTCGCGCCATCTTGATAGCAAGCCCGTCAGCAAATCCCAGCCAAGGCTGGCCGGAGGTTAAACGCCAGATTAGATTAGGGTTGGCTACGGAGCCGAATGTGCAACCCGAATTCCTTCTTGCCCCGGGGATTGAGTGGCAAGGCTTCCCTCAGATGTCCGCGACTCTTCCGTAGTGGTTCCTCCAAGACTAATCGCTGGCAGTTGCAGCGCCTCGGCACTGCACCGCATTGATAGCCTCTCCACGAGGGTCCACCCTCCAGAGACCTTGAATTGTTAGGCTTCTAGCAATATATGGACGAGTTACGAGAACGAACCCAGCTTTTGGTCCTTGACGAACGCACGCCACGCTCACATCAGGATGGCTTTGACTCCCTCCGAGTATGAAGCCGCAGGCGTCGCCGTTAGAGCAGTCGATGCATTACGATGTCCTACGTGCTTATATTCGAGGAACGTTGGCGCACTTACTTCCCTCACCGGGGTCTCGTTGGGGAACCAAAAGGTGGCTGAGATGGAGCACGGGACGCAGAGTGTTCCTGCAAAAACTTCAGCACCTGGCCGACCGAGTTAGACATCTGGGCCGTATTGTGCGCCATCAGTTCATGCTCCAATCTCCGACAGAGGGAATCATGCCTCTTATCCGACTCTTGGACGATAAGCCTCCAAATGGCGAACGCTAACGCGGTCAAACTGACCACCACCGCTACCGCCGTCAGAAAATCATCAGACTTGTGCAGTTGCCACCCATCGTAAACCCTCCAAAGAGCGAACAAACCCGCGCCCACCAAGAGCGGCAATGCGTTGGCCAGCGGCCAAGTCACAAAGTTGAATCTGTACTGGCGCTCAACATGCGCTAGAGTCAGCTTTCTGACGGACAGAAAATACACCCGGTTATCCACAGGGCCGGCTATTGTGACGGGCACAACCTCCGACCTGCTCCCCTTACGGATACGGATGGACTGGTTGTAGCGCAAGACATCCTTGTGAACGGTGGTTTGAGAAAAGTCGAGATCGGCCTTGATGACATCATCCGGCAGGCCGTTAAACCTAGGCCGCGATTTTAGAAAATGGAGTAGGTCTGACCACCGCAACTCGATAACCAACCATCCGGGACCCTCCTGGGCCACGAAGCAGTTGTAGACTTCGTCCTCCTCTTCGCTTCTTGCGTGCCGGAAACGGCGCCTCCAACGGAGCGGCGCGGTTGCCAGTCTTGAAATTGCGGTCATCTTGTTTGCCCTCCACCGACGTCAGCAACACCCGATTCATGCCACTTGACCCATATGCTTCCCGTTGGATACAACCGTGTTGGGAACATATCCCGAACTTATGGCCGAGAACCCTTTGCCTCAACAGTCATTTCATAGCGAACAGGGGCTTTGCCAGGGTTACTGATCTTCACTCCGTGCTTTTGCAGAACCGGCCAGATGTTATTCTTGAACTCACTGCCAAAGGAAGCTCCACCAGCTTTGGCCATCGGGTGTTGCGGCCAATGTTTCTTGATGACAACCTAGCAATCCGTGCTTTTGAATACTCCTACTGGGATGTCTTTTAGGATTTGCTCTGCCATTTCAATCGAAGTCATATCAGCAAGGCTTGACAAATTATCTGGCCCGTTGGATATGGATGATTTTGCATCCGCAACCATCCTGGTAGAACTGGAACTTGTTGGAATGACGTGCAACTGGTCAAGGGGGAAGAACTGCTTAATCGTGGTTGATAACGATCCTTCCCGATCAGTTATCACCCATAGGAATGGCACTTCGCCATCGTCCATTCGCCATCGTCCATAAGAACATCCGGTTCGTCCCTGATGGCGACGTACAACGAGATAAAATCACTGTCGTCGCTGAATACCACGACGTGGGTGATCCTCTTGAGAATCAAATCGGTCATCGCGTTGGTGGCGATGGCGATGTCCGCTGAATTCTTGGAGGAAGACAAGCTGAAGTGTTGGGTGCCTTTGACTGAGACCTTCAGGTCCTTGAACCGATTGGTAGCCCACAACCTCTATAGCTCGACTTGATCGGCTCGCACGTAAAGGGTTATTTGTGAGAGTTCAGGGACATTATTTGGCCAATTCTCAACCAAGCTTTTAATCAAGGCTTGGCCCTAATCCACCGAAAAGATGAGTGTCGCGGCGGGTTGAAGGGGTAAGAAAGTGCTCCTGTGCTTCTGGGATAATGGTTTTCGAAACACAAAACCAAGCCCAACCCAGAAGCACCCAATAGATACTACCATGCAATCACCCCGACCGCATCCGCATCGCCTTCTACGACCACCGGCTGGTGGCCAACGCCGGGCTGATCCTTCCGGCCACCTTGGCCCGGCACCTGGGCCTGTCCCAACTGGTTGAACAGCACCTGGACCTGGGACGCGCCCCCGGGCGAGCCAATCCCGGCGATAAGATTATGACGCTAGTGGCTTCCGCCCCCCGCTTTCGCGGGGGCAGGCTCTGACCGGCGGCGACTGCATCGACGACGCCGACGTGTTGCGCACCGGCGGGGCGGCCTGGGCTCTCGGCTGCGTAGTCAAAGCGCCATCCACCCCCCGCTTTCGCGAGGGCAGGCTCTGGGGACCTTCCTGCGCAGCTTCAGGTGGGGCCACGTCCGCCAGCTGGACCGGGTGAGCCGGGAACTGCCGGCCCGGGCCTGGGCCGCCGGCGCCGGACCCGGCGACGGGCCGCTGACCATCGACCTGGACTCCACCATCTGCGAGACCTACGGGCTGGCCAAGGAGGGGGCGCGACACCATGGCTACACTGGCAAGCGAGGCTATCACCCGCTGCTGGCCGTGGCCGCCGGAACCGGCGACGTGCTGATGTCCCGGCTGCGCGAGGGCCGCGCCAACACCGCTCGGTGCGCCGCCCACTTCCCGCGGGAGACCGTGGGGCGGGTGCGCTACGGTGGGGCCAAGGGGCAACTCACGGTGCGGACCGACAGCGGCTTCTACACCCACGCCGTGGTCGCCGTCTGTCGCAAGACGAAGGTCCGCTTCTCCATCACCATCCGCCAGCGTGCCAACCTGCGCAATTTCATTGAAGCCATGAAGCCATACCCGAGGCGGACTGGACGCCCATCCCCTATTGGATGGACGGCGCCGCCGACGTGGCCGAGACCGCCTACACTCCCTTCAGGAGCAAGCCCGATGCCGCGCCGGTGCGGCTCATCGTCCGGCGGGTGAAGCCCACGCCCGGTTCCCAGCTGGCCCTCTTCGCCAGCTACAGCTATCACGGCTTCATCACCGACCGGGACGGGGATACCCTGGAGCTGGAGGCCGACCATCGCCGCCACGCCGAGATCGAAAACGCCATCCGGGACCTGAAATACGGCGCGGGACTGAACCATCTCCCATCGGGACGCTTCCCCGCCAACGCCGCCTGGCTGGCGGTCCAGGTGCTGGCCCACAACCTTGCCCGCTGGACCGCCCGCATCGGTCTGGGCGAGCAGGTGGTCACCACCAAGACCCTGCGGCGGCGCTTCTTCTCCCTGGCGGGACGGCTCACCCGAAAGGCCCGCCGCCTGATGTTGCATCTTCCCAAGCGCTGGCCGTGGGAGGAGAAGGTCACTCGCGCCTTGGCCCGACTGCGAGCCATTCCACTCCCAGCCTGACGGCGCCCGTCTGCCACTGCCCCGCCATCCGGCCAATTGAACATCCCCGCCAACTCGCGCCATCCCAGTCCGCGAGCGCCTCTTGCCGTGTCCTATCCCGCCATCTCGCTCACCACAGCCGCTGCAGGCCGCCATCGGCGCCCCCAAAAGCGCCTGCAGACCGCCCGCCAACCTCCCGTCTACCCGAATTCGAGCCCGGATCATCGCGCCTGTAACTCCCTCACTCCCCTCCGCTGTCCTCGCGCCGTCCATCGGTGTCCATCGGTGGATTCGGGCGTAATGCTAAAACGAATGGACGGACTTGTTTGCTAAGTTTGATATAAGCCGCGACGACCGCGGCAATTCCAGCAAGGACGCGCTGGGCAAGTCATGACAACTCTCCAGAATCCAGCTACTCCCGGCGACCGGGCAGGGACAACCCTGCAAGATCACCTCGCCTCATACCTGCGTTTCTGCAAGCTGAGTGGGTACACTAAGTCAACGCAACACCATAAGAAAAAGGAAATCTGCCTTTTTCTCAGGTTTCTGGCCGAGGCGGGCCCTCCACGCGTGGAGGGCCTGGATGGTCAAGAAAAAGAAAACTGACGCCAACATGCTGTCGGAAGTGCCAGAACCAAAGCCCCGGGAGATCCGAAAACCCTCACTCAAGGAGGCCGACTTCGAGCGAGTCCTGGACGCGTGCGACGACGGCACCCTAATGGGCAGCCGCCCGCTGGCTATGCTCCTTCTTCTGGTTTCCACCGGGCTGAGACGGGGGAACTGGTGGAGCTCCTGCTGGACGATCTGGACTGGGAACGGGGCCGGATACTGGTGAGATAAGGCAAGGGCCAGAGATCCCGCAAAGTGCCGTTTAGGCCCGGGGTCCAGAAGTCAATGAGAGGCTACCTCGCTCACAGGCAAGACTCGGACCCTGCGCTTTGGATCACCGAAAAGGGGGTGCGCCTCCAGTATCACGGGATAGGACAGGACATGCGCAGGCTGTACCAGCGGGTGGGGGTGGATGTGGTCGACTCCGTGCACATTTTTCGCAGGTCTCTCGCCACGGCTGCTGCGCGGCAAAGGATGCCGCGGTGGTTCACGAACAGGATCCTGGGGTGGCGTGATGACCAGATGCAGAGTTACTACACGGCGGGCATGGAAGACGAAGATGAGGCAATCCAGTATTTCACCAGGAACTTCACTCCATTGGGTGAAGAAGCGGCAGTTGCGGCCGAGCCTCGCATAAGGCCCACCGACGCCATTGAGTTGGAAGAATCGGCGGCTCCAAAGTTCCTGCGACTGAGAGACGTGACCTATTATTGCCGCCAACGGGTCTTCATCGTGGTTGGTGAGGAGAGTATTGAAGTCACTGCGGACCAATTGCCTGGTGGGGAGTAGATACCGGAAGGGCTTGGAATTCAGCCCCATTGGAACGTGTAGCGTGAGGACTACCCCGAAGTATGCTTACGCCCATAGTCAAAATGGCAGCGGAAGTGGAGTGGAGTGGAGTCTGTTCTTACGGAAGCGTGATAAGATCTATTAGTGAACCAATCTGTGCTCCATCCAGAATCCCGCTCCAAGGGCAAGAGTAATGTACCATTCCTTTGAGATTAAGAACTTCAGGGGCTTGAACAAACTGGCCATTAAAGGGCTTGGGCGCATCAATTTGATTACCGGTGAGAACAATGTGGGTAAAACCGCCCTCTTGGAAGCCCTTTGGATCCACCACGGTGCAGTCATTCCCGAGTTGGGCTTTAGGGTCGACACGTTCCGGGGGCTCGACGCCGGAGATCCGGAAGAATTCATGGGAAGCCTTTTTTTCGGCTTCGACCGCGGATTGGTGATAGAACTCTCCGCCACCGGTGACTGGGGTGGAGCACCCCGTCGGCTCAAAATGTCGATGGAAGACCGCCCGACCGTTGAGATTCCCGTGACTGGAATTGGCCCAGACCAGCCGACTCATCAGACAACGTACTCTCGTAACCAACTGCACATGGAATACTTCCATGGATCGACGGAAAAGGCGAGTTCCACCGGATGGTTGGTGGAGCGGCAGTTCGACCCAGGGGTGCGGGGCGTGCCAGGAGTTCCTGCGGTTGCGGCCGTAAGGGCCGTAGGTATGGAGGCAAAGCAAGCGTTGCGGCCGCACGAACCGGTTGCGGTTTTTCTGGCCGCCCGCCGGGCGAGTGTAAGTGAGGACGATGTCAGACGTTACAGCCAGTTGGAAATCAAGGGCCAGCATGAGGGTGTACTGGGAATCTTACAGGAGATTGACTCGCGGTTGAGTAAGTTGGCTGTGGTGTCAGCTAGGTCTGCCCCTGCGATTTATGCTGACATAGGGTTGAACCGGTTAATTCCGGTGCAGCTTATGGGTGACGGTATGACGCGGATATTGACTCTAGCCTTGGCCATTGCCAGTGTCCCTGGCGGCATGGTGTTGGTAGACGAAATCGAGAACGGTCTGCATCATATGGTGATGCAGAAGGTATGGAGTGCGATAGCCACATTTGCCAGGACCTACAACGTGCAAATATTTTCAACCACCCACAGCCACGAGTGTTTCCGCGCGGCAAGCCAGGCCCTCGATGTCAACGAGGAGGACGACCTTCGCGTTTACCGGATTGAGCACTTTAGAGGTGAGCTACGCTCGGTAAGGTATGACAGGGAGATGATGGACTCTGCGCTCGAGTTCAATGTCGAGGTGCGCTAACCATGCCAGAGGCGCCCATTTCTGTCGCGAAGCAAAAACTGTTGTTAGTTGAAGGTCAAGACGAAGAGCTTTTCTTCGGCGCATTACTAAGGCACCTCGACGTCGACGATATTGAGGTTCTATACTATCGAGGGAAAAATAACCTCAGGCCCTTTCTAAGGGTGTTAGTGATTGCCCCGGGATTTGACCAAGTCCAGTCTATTGGCATCGTTAGAGATGCGGATAACAGCGCAGTGTCGGCGTTTCAAAGCGTTCGGGACAGCTTGCACGTTGCAGGTCTACCAACTCCCGAGGAGATGATGGGTACGGAGGGCGATTCTCCAATGGTGACCGTGTTCATCATGCCCGACAATGCCAAATGTGGTGCCCTGGAAAACCTGTGCCTCAGCGCTTTGGAAGATGACCCGGTGATATCCTGCGTCTCGGAGTTTATGCAATGCGTACGTCAGTCCGCGGAGAAAGGTCCAGGCAATGAGGCCAAGGCCAAGGTACACGCCTTCTTAGCGTCCAGGGAAGATCCGGAGCTGCGGCTCGGGCAAGCAGCCCACCGGGGATACTTGCCGTGGGAAAATACGGCCTTCGAGCAACTTATCGGGTTTTTGAGACGCATGTAAGGTGGGAGTGCCAAAGTGTCTGGGGAATTGGAACTGCATTAAGCAATGATACCTTCTAACATTGTTGGTTTAGGCTTACTTACCGCGTTGGCTATCGGTGCCGAACAAGGTTGTAGATGGCCGTTGGAGTGGTACCAACATTCCCTGCAGCGGTCTTGCCTAGCTCGGCTCTCGAGGTTTCACAACAGCGCGAATTCCTGCTAAACTCTTTTTTGGCTGTAGCGTCCAAGGCGGCTGGCCGGGGCGCTGCCAGGTGGCAAGGTAGCTCAGCGGCAGAGCGGGCGCTTCTTGGGACGCTGTGGCACGAACCCCAGGCGGTGGAGGTAGTTAAAGGCAACTGCGCTAAGGAGCGAGCCGACATTCTGGCTGACGTGACGGGAGGGAGGGTGACGCCGGTGGTGATCACGGCGAGACTGGACTCGGCGCAATCAGCCCAGGCGTATGCCGAGGCCGTCAGGGTCTTCGTGATCCCTTACTCTTAAAATGGTCCCGACCCCAGTGATGCACACCACCGGGGAGACCACGGGACCCATCCCGGAGTTACCCGGGAAACAGACGAAACCCCATGAAATACGAACTTTTCGCTGGGAGGTCTGGATTTAGTGAGTGGCGGGCTGGCGGGGGGAGGTCAACGTCCCCGGCCTGCCCCAGGTGCGGCCCGACCTGCTGGTTACGGTGAGCGAGGGCCCCTTCGGAGCCGCCCCCATTTCATCGAATTCGAGCGGTCGGCGGTGTCGCCCCGGGAGGTGGACCATAAGCTGGGACCCTACCGGCGGATGGCGGCGGCGGGCCGTCCCCTGCCATTGCCGGTAGGGTGCGAGACGGGCCGGGTGGAGATCAACTTCCGGGCCGCCGGTGGCGGGCTGCCGATGTTGACCGCCACCCAGGAGCGGGCCTGGGCTGGGCCGGTAACCGGAGTGATTACGGTGTGGAGCAGGAACGGGGAGCCGGTAACGCTGCACTGCCAACAGCAGGCGGCGGCAATGACGGCGTAACGGCCTTGAGGTTCCCTCTCCAGGACTGCGCTGGTTCAGCGGCCGGCAACCCCGTCCGGGATAAGGGGGAGTGCCGCCCCTGGAGATCTGGGTATCTCGCCGCGCCCTCGTCTCCCCTGACGCCAGCGACACCATTGCTACGCCCTTCCTGGCGGCCCGTTCCGGCGGCGGGGGGCGATTTTGCCTTGACAAAAGGCCGGGCCTGTTGTTACCGTAACCGAAGTTTTGTTCGACTCTGTCAGGGAGCCGGGGAATACTATGTCGCGTTTCGACCCCATAGGTATGAAGGCCTCCACCGTGACGGGAGACGGCGTCCCCCCGTCTCCGGCGGTTGCCGACCTGTCAGCCCCCCCCTGACAGGGGTAGGTAAAAGGTGAAATCAGCTACAAAACTCTGGAATGCACAGGACTCAGCCGCCGACTCCTCGCAGCGCTTAGATCGCTCCAAATCCGAGTTTTCAGGTTTGTAAACCATAGAACGAACCACCATCCTGAATGATGTTTATCAGCATGACGCGAAAATACCTACCCCTGTCAGGCCCCCCCCCCCCCCGACTTTTCGCCGGAATCCACCGCTAGTACCCTCCCCTCCCCAGCCGGGGAGACGCCCAACCCCAATCGTCCCGACTATTCGGGGAGACTGACCCCCAGGTCTCCCGTCGCTGCGGTCCGCGCTTGGGCACCCCGGTGCGCCGCTCTCTACCGCCCTTGTCCCCACGGCCGGTCCACGGGGAATTTATCGCGAATTCCCCGGTGTTTTCGGTCGGTGCGCTGCGCGGTGCTGGCGCTGACACTGGTTATGGCGGTGGCCGGCGTCATATTGCTGGCCCTGGCCGAGCCAACCCTGGCGCAAGCCCAGACCCCGGGCAATTCGCCGCGCTCCCTGGTCAATAACTTCCACCCCAGCACCGATTTCGCTATCTTGTCGACCAACATACTCTACGGCCAGGGTTTCACGACCGGGCCCGACAGCTATAGTTTGGATGGCGTGTCGCTTGGCCTGGTCAACATAGAAGCCGGCGGTGAGTTGGCTGTCTCAATCCACAGCAAGGGAGGGGACGGTTTCCCCACCTTCCCCGCCCTCTATACGTTGACCGCTCCGGACCCCCTCGAGGGATCCGCCAAAAACCATTTCCTCGCGCCGGCCGGGGCCGTTCTGGAAGCGGGCACCGATTACGTGGTGGTCATGGATTCATCCGGGAGGTCCATCCCGATTAAGACCACACCCGATACCACCGAGCGAAGCGGGAAGGCTCCCGGCTGGTCCATCTCCAATAATGGATTGTTTCGGAGCAGCGCAGGGAGGTGGCAGACGGTCAATGACCCGCGAAAAATAGACGTGATCGGGAGAATAACCGCTTACTCTCCGCCCGGCATGGTGGAGGGTTTGAGGATCTCCCCGAGGAGAGCCGGCCTCAACGCGAGTTGGGACCGGGTTCCCCATGCCGAGGGTTACCTGGTGCAGTGGAAGTCGGGCGGCCAGAGCTTCGCCGCCGACCGCAGCAAAACAATCTGGCAGCCCTATACCACTACCGACTTCATTGGCGGCTTGACCAGGAGCACCGAGTACACCGTTCGCGTCATCGCCACTCGCAGGTACGGAACAATCCAGGGCCGGCCTTCCCATGAGAAAACCGCCACGGCGCTGTCGTTGCAAATCAGGACCATGGTGACCAATCAGGATGGAGGCAGCGGGCAGACCGTCCTTTCCCTGAACCAACCTCGCGCCCAGGGTTTCGTCACCGGTCCCGACTTCTACGACCTGCGCAACATCGGCCTGTTCCTGGGCGACGTGGACAACGGCGAATCCCTCGCGGTGGCGATCCACGAAGCGCATTCATGGGACGCGGATTACCCGGCCGACACCGCCCTCTATCAGTTGACGCCCTCCCGCAGCCCGGTGGATGGCCACAACATATTCGAGGCGCCGCCCGATGCGTCTCTGGGTGTGGACACCAAATACTTTGTGGTGTTCGAGACCCAGGGGGGCGTCATCAATTTCCAGCACACCCGGAACCCGGGCCAGAGCGGGGCGCTGGAGTGGAGCATCGACAACGGCCATAAAAGGCGGGTCCAGTCGGGATGGGTGGACGCTCCGTTTGCCGCGAGCATGCAGGTCATGGGAACCACCTGGCACTACGACAGGCCGGGCAGGATCCAGTTCCCACCGACCGTTACCCCGGTGCCGGGTGGACTTGCCCTGAGCTGGCTGCCGCCGAGATACGCCGACGGTTACAAGCTGCAGTGGAAGTCCGGCGCCGAGACCTTCGCCGCCGCCCAAGGCCGCGAGGAAATCCTCAGCGCCGGCGAGATCGGAGCGAGGGGCGCCGCCTTATGGGAGGCGGTGGAACACACGGTGTACGGCCTGCTGGGAAACACTGAACACACCGTCCGGGTCATGGCCTTCCGCGAGGCGCCCGGTGAGGGGATCGCCACAGATGAACCCTCCGATGAGGTGACGGGCACCCCGCTGCCGCTGCCGCCGAGGATTGAGGTCAGCGGCAGGTTCATGGGGTCGGTGGACAGCCAGGACCAGATTTGCTGGGACGAGAGCCAGGGGGTGTGCGGGAATTGGGTCACCGTCTATCCCCAAGGTGACAAGAACAATCCGCAGGTCATTTTCGTGGCCGAGGACGAGTGGGCTCCCATGGGTTTGTGGTCCGACGGCGCCACAATGTGGGTGGGAGACCAGCTCCACTCTTCCGTACATGCCCTGGACATGGGGCAGTTGCGGCGCGGCGTGGTAAGGATTGAGCGGGGCCGGTCATTCGCGGATGAGCTGCTCAACGCGGCCGGCACCCTGCACCCGGGCGTGGTGTGGGGAGATGCGGACACGCTCTGGGTCTTCGATACCTTGAACGCACATTTCCATGCTTATGACCGCGCCACGAAGACGCGGATACCGGACAAGTCCTTCCCGGCTCGTTTGGACAGCGGCCAGTCCGTGGTGGCTTGGGGAGTATGGTCGGACGGCACAACCATGTGGATCAGCGGCCCCACGACGTCGCTTTGGCGGCCGGGAGAGGGGGCTCATTGGCCGACCCTGGGCGGGGTCTTCACCGTCGACCTGGCCAGTGGCCACATCAAGAAGGCCAGAGGCTATGCGGACGTGCAAAGCAGTCGCGGGCTGTGGTCCGACGGCGTCACGATGTGGGTGGTGTCGTCGGGCGACGGGAAGCTGAAGGCCTACGACCTGAGAGGCGGCGGGCGCGACGCGGACCGGGACATCGACATTGGGCAAATACTCACTCCGGCGGCGGCCTGGTCCGACGGTCAGGTGATCTGGGTATCGGACCTCGACCGGAGGATCGCGAGCTACTGCCTCACCGAACCCTGCGGCCAGGTTGTCCCGGAGCCACCGGGAGGAGACTTCGCCGGGGACCGGACAACCGAGGGCCGGTTGGAAGTCGGAGGAAGCGTCACGGGCCGGATCGCGCCGAGTGATGACGTTGACTGGTTTGCCGTCTACCTGGATGGGGGCGCCTACACGTTCGCCCTCTCCGGGGAACCAAAGTCGGGGGGGGGGGGGATGGACGGCGACCCGCTGCCGGATCCGGTGCTCCTGCTGGGGGACTTCAAGGGGAATGAGATCAGAGACACCAACGTCATCCTGATGACGCTGGGCGATTTCGTTCAGTCGACCTCGGGCATCGGAGACGACAACAGCGGCGGCGTTGGCAACGACGCCCTGCTGGAAGTGGAGGTGCGCGAACCCCATTACTACTTCGCGATGGTCAGGAGCGCCGGTCCGGACATGGGAACCGGCGGTTACGAGCTGTCGGTTCGGGAACTGGACTACTGCACCGCCGACACGGCGACGACCTGCTCGGTGGCCGTTGGCGGCGCCACCTCCGGCGATATTGGGGCCGATGGTGACACCGACTGGTTCAGCGCGTCTTTAACCGGGGGCCGGATCTACCGGATTGACGTGAAGGGCGCCAGCAGCACGGACGGCGGCGGCAACCTGGACAACGCCGGGCTGACCCTCTACGACGCCTCCGGAAATGCCATCTCCGGAGCGTCCAACAACCAGGGCGGGGCCGACAACAACGCACGCTACATCCACCGGGCCCAGACCGCCGAGACCATCTACATCGAGGCGCGGGACGACGATGGCGCCGGCGTTGGCACCTACACCGTGGCGGTGACCGACGTCACCGGCCAGACCATATCGGAGCCGCCCGGACAGGACTTCAGCGGGAACGCTTCCTCTCCCGGCCAGTTGCTGTTCGGCGGGACGTTGACCGGCGGGATTGATCCGGATGGCGACCAGGACGCGTTCCGGGTGAATCTCACGGCCGGCGAAGTCTACCAGTTTGTCCTCAAGGGATTATCCACGGGTGATGGCCCGCTGCCCGGCCCCTACCTGGTACTCAACTCCGGCTCGGTCGCAGTGGCCAGCAACGATAACGTCTCACCGGCCGACGTCAATGCCCGGATAATCTACACGGTGCCGGCCAACCAGGGCGGCGAGCACACCATTGTCGCCAGCAGCCTGATCGGGAGTGGAGTGGGCGCCTACACGCTGACTCTCTCAGAGGTCACCGACGACTGTGGCGAAGGCATCGGTACCACCTGCACCGTCGGCTTCGGGCCCCACCACGCCGCCACCGGCGAGATTGAGGTCGATGGCGACACCGATTGGTTCCGCCTGACTGTAGTGTCGGGCCGGATTTACCGGTTCGGCGTGAAGGGCGACAGCAGCACGAACCACGGCGGCACCCTGGCCAACGCCGGGTTGACCCTCTACGACGCCTCCGGAACGGCCATCGCCGGAGCGTCCAACAACGAGGGCGGCGCCGACAACAACGCGCGCTACATCTTCCGGGCCCAAACCGCCGAAACCATCTACATCGAGGCGCGGGACGACGATGGCATCGGCGTTGGCACCTACACCGTGGTGGTGACCGACGTCAGCGAACAGAACGTATCGGAACCGGTCGAACAGGACTTCCCGCACACAGGCACGAAGGCCACCGGGAGGGTGCTGGTCGGCGGGTCGGTCACCGGCGAGCTGCCTTGGCGGAACGACGAGGACGAATTCCAAGTGGACCTCGCAGACAGCACAATCTACCAGTTTGATCTCAAGGGTTCGGCCTCCGGTGACGGCACCCTGGAAAACCCCCGATTGAACCTATACACCCGCTCCAATATCGTCGACTACCTAGCGACCGACCAGACCTCCTCGGATACTCCCCGTAACGCCCAAATCACTTACTTCGTGCCAAGAGGCAAGAATGGCGCCTACCGACTCCGATCTTTCGTAGGTTTGTCAGGTGCGCTTGGCACCTACACGCTGACTGTCGCGAAAGCTCCCGACGACTGTACCTCGGGCACGGCGACGACCTGCTCGGTGGCCGTCGGCGGTTCCATCTCCGGCGAGATTGAGGCCGATGGCGACACCGACTGGTTCCGGGCGTCCCTGACCGGGGGCCGGACCTATCGGATTGACGTGAAAGGCGACAGCCCCACGGACCACGGCGGCACCCTGAAAAACGCCGGGTTGACCCTCTACGACGCCTCCGGAACGGCCATCTCCGGCGCGTCCACCAACGAGGGCGGCGCCGACAACAACGCGCGCTACTCCTACCGGCCCACCGCCGACGAGACCATCTACATCGAGGCGCGGGATAACAATGGCGTCGGCAAAGGCACCTACACGGTGGCTCTTACGGAACTTCCCGACGACTGCACCGCCGACACGGGGACGGCCTGCTCGGTGGACGTCGGCGATTCCACCTCCGGCGAGATTGAGGGCGATGGCGACAGCGACTGGTTCAGGGCATCCCTAACCCAGGGCCGGACCTATCGGATTGACGTGAAAGGCGCCAGCAGCACGGACGACGGCGGCACCCTGGTCAACGCCGGGTTGACCCTCTACGACGCCTCCGGAACGGCCATCTCCGGAGCGTCCAACAACGAGGGCGGCGCCGACAACAACGCGCGCTACATCCGCCGGTCCGACGCCGCCGAAACCATGTACATCGAGGCGCGGGACGACGATGGCATCGGGGTTGGCACCTACACCGTGGCGGTAACCGACGTCACCGGCCAGAACATATCGGAACCGCCCGGACAGGACTTCAGCTACGAATACGCCACCACACCCGGCAGGATCCTGATCGGCGGGGTGGTGACCGGCGAGATTGATGTGGGGAACGACTTGGACGCGTTCCGAGTGGATCTCACGGCCGGTGAAGAGTACCAGATTGACCTCAAGGGATTAGGAACGGTCGATGGCACACTTTCCGATCCCGACCTGGAACTCTGGTCGGACGTCAACGGTTACGTGACTTTTAACGATAACTTTTCGGGTTCCCTTAACTCCCGAATAACTTACACGCCGCCAACGGGCCGAGGTGGCGGCCACACCATTCGCTCCCTAGCCTCAAGCGGTCCCGGAGGCACCTACACGCTGTCGATAACGCAGACCAGCGGCACTCGGGGCTCGACGGGAGACGAGGAGAAGTCCTCCGGTGAGCAGGAAGAGGTGGAAGCGCCACCGGCGCCGCAGAACCTGACCGCCACGGTCAATGAAGCTGGCTCGGTCATCCTGACCTGGGACGATCCGCAGGACGCCAGCATCACGGGTTACCGGATATTGCGCCGGAACCGGGACACCTCGGAGATTGGCGTGTTCACGGCGATCAACGACGACACCGGGTCGGCGGCCACCAGGTACGTCGACGACACGGTGGAGCCGGGAACGCGCTACGTGTACCGGATCAAGGCGATCAACCCCGGTGGGCTGAGCCCCCGGTCGCGCTACGCCCGCGCGGACACGCCGGCGGTGGAACCGAAGGCCAACTCTCCTGCCACGGGACAACCCGCCGTCACCGGCACGGCGCGGGTGGGGGAGACGCTGACGGCGGACACGTCGGGGATAGAGGACGCGGACGGGCTGAACGACGCCAGCTTCAGCTACCAGTGGCTGGCTGGAGGGAGCGACATCCAGAGCGCGACGAACTCCACCTACACGTTGGCTGCCGACGCCCAAGGCAAAACCATCCAGGTTAAGGTGACCTTCACCGACGACGCCGGTAATGAAGAGACGCTGACCAGCGCGGCCACGGCGGTCGTGGAGGCCAGACCCAACTCTCCAGCCACAGGCGCGCTCACCATCAGCGGCACTGCGCAGGTGGGGGAGACGCTGGCGGCGGACGCCTCCGGCATAGAGGACGCGGACGGTTTGGACGACGCGACCTTCGGCTACCAGTGGCGGGCCGACGACACGGACATCACGGGTGCTACGGACTCCAACTACACCTTGGCCGAAGCCGAAGAGGGCAAAACGGTCACGGTACGGGTGAGTTTCACCGACGACGCCGGCAATGGGGAGACGCTGACCAGCGAACCGACATCGGAGGTGGCAGCTGCGGAACCGGAGCAACCGCCGTCGAAGCCCCGGGGCCTGACCGGAACCGCGGCCCATAACGAGGTATCTCTGACCTGGACCGACCCGGGGGATGCCAGCATCACCGGGTACCAGATACTGCGCCGCAACCGGGCGGTGGATGCCCCTGGGAAGTTCCAGGTTCACGTTGACGACACCGGCAGCGCGGCCGCGTCCTACATCGACCGGGACGTCGCGCCGGAAACCCGATACGTCTATCGGATCAAGGCGCGCAACGCCAGTGGACTGAGTGAACGCAGCCGTAACTTCAACGCCGCCACCCCGCCCAAGCCGAACCACCCGGCGACAGGGTTGCCGACCATCAGCGGCACGGCGCAAGTGGGGGAGACGCTGGCGGCGGACGCCTCCGGCATCGAGGACGCCGACGGGCTGGTCAACGCGACCTTCAGCTACCAGTGGGTGGCCACCGACGGTGGGAGGGACCTCGATATTGAGGGCGCCACGGCAGCGACCTACACGCTACTGTCCATTGACAAGGCGCTGCGGTTCATGGTGCGGGTGAGCTTCACCGACGATGGGGGCAACGAGGAGACGCTGACCAGCGCAGAGACCGCAGCGGTGGCGAAGCAGTAGGAGCCGGTGGGGACGCCGGAGCGCACGGCGTCCCCACCGGCCACGGTGAAACGATGCGAACAGCCTTCAGCACGGGGCCTCGGGGACCTGCCAGCCAGAGGTCCCACATCACACCGCAGTGCGGCTGCCCTAACCTCCGCGCGCGGCGGCTCACGCCCTTGGCTCGACTCTGCGCAAGATTTAGAGGTAGCAACGGATGCGATCACGTTGGGACGCCGCCACAAGTGGCTGGCGTCGGAGGGCTTTTCACTATTCGCAGCCAACGCTGATGTCCAGGAACTTCCGGCTACGCTGTACTATTGAGTTGCAACCTCTCTCGGTTGCCCCGCTTAAAATAAATGCGTAAAATCCATCTTGGAACGCAGGGTCCTCATCTTCGTGAAGGCGGCAAGAGCGATCGGAGGTAACCCATGCCCAGCAAAACGGCAAAGACCGTCTTGGCGGCGGCTATCTTCGCCGTCGTCGCAACGGCGTGCATGGCCTGGTTGGCGAACGGCGCGACGGCCGCTGCGGACCGGCCGGCAGCCCCGTCGGGCATCGCGGTTCAAGCGGCGGGCGAGAACACGGTCAACGTCATCTGGATTGCCCATCCCGACGGAGCCCGGGACTACCGGGTCGCATGGCGGCCCGATGGTGAACCGTACCGCAGTTGGCGGGACCGAGCATGGAACGCCTTTCCGAGCGGCACCGGTTATACCATAACCGGACTGGACGCCGGGGCCACCTACCAGGTGAAAGTCAGAGCGCGGTTCGAGAACGGCCCCGGTTCCGAGTGGAGCAGCGAGTCGAGTGTCACCACGGAAGAGTCCGGCAACGCCGACCGCAGCAACCACGTCGAGAGGCCGCGCAATCTCAGGATCACCGCGACGTCATGGAGCGGGATCAGCCTGGCGTGGGACACACCCACTGGGGCCGACATCACGCACACCGAGGTCACCCGCCGCGGGGGCGGCCTTGACGACGACACCATCGTGCGGCCGGCCGCCAACAATACCATCAATTACCGGGTCCTGGTTCCCGCCAGCGCGTACACGTTCAGCGTCCGCTTCGGGACATCAAGCACGGATTTCGGGCCAGCCCGGGAGATCCAGGAAACGACACTGGCGGTTCCGGCGCCAACCGGTCTGCGCGTCCTTCAGCTGCAGCACGACCGGGTCGAGATCGGATGGGACAATCCCGTCGACACGACCGCCCTCGGCATCAACATCCGGATATACCGCCTCCCGGGCCTCCAACTTCGCTCGATGCAAGACCTGAGTTCCACCCCGGACAGCTACGAGGACACATCCGTGGTCCCGGGTGAGCGATATCGCTACGTGGTCCGGTACAGAACGGTGAGCCTGCAGGGTCTCCACTATGGGGATTCGGTGGACACCAGCCTAACTGTGCCGCAGGCTCTACTGCCCTTCGACTTGGAGGCGACACCGGGCCAGGGGTCTGTCTCACTCAACTGGCGCAACCCGCGGGGTCACACCATCACCCGGCACCGGGTCGAACGCAGTGAGGGGACCGCCGGAATCTTCGAGACTGTGGGCGAGAAAGACGGGGACGGCACCCACTACGCGGACATCAACCTGGACGCCGCCACTACTTACCGGTACCGCGTTTACCTCGGCGACTCCAACCGGTACGGCGACTACGTGGAGACCCGGGCCACCACGCCGGACCTGCCTCCCCTGACTGCGCCGACTAATTTCAGGGTGCTGAACGGCACCGAGGACGTGAACGCCGGCCTCTGGGAGACCGAGGCTACAGACCCGCAACTGGAGTGGGACGTTGACGACGCGTCCACCGGCGCTTACCTGACCCGGCGGCTCATCGACCCGCCTCCGGATGTTGTCTGTGCAGTGCCGAACAAATGTCCGGTGCTGATCATCCACGATGCATACGGTACGCGCAACACCGGATATACCGACATCAGCAACGGCGGAGGCCAGTACCGGTACGGGATCCAGTCCCGGGGCCGGGACGGCGCGCTGGGCCCCCAGGCTACCATCCTGGTTTTGGTTCCAAGCCTGCCCGCGCCAACGCGGCAGGCGCCCACAAACCTGCGGGTCAGCGCCTCGAGCGGTGGCGGACGAGCCGCGGTAACCGCGAACTGGAATGGTCACTCCCAGTACCACGGGTACCTGGTCCAGTGGCGCATCGGCGACCGGATGTTTGACCAGGACGAGGACGGCGCCCGCAGCGACAGGATCGTCGCCTCCAACCGTATCAACATGTATTTCGCAGACGGCAAGAGTTACCACCCCGCAGCGACCACCAAACAGCGGATCTACGCGAGGGATTCCACACCCAGCCCGTGGGAGGTCAACCACTACGTGCGGGTCGGCACCTGCGCGGACGCAGCTTGCGCCATCGCCGACGTCCTGTTCGCGCCGGAAAAAAGCGTACGATTGGGCGCGAACCCCTATCGGTAAGGGACACCTGGCACACTGCCACCAGCACAACCATCCATCCAAAACACCGTGGCGATTGGCTTGGCTGATTCCGGTTTTGCATCGCAATCCGTGAGCGGCCAGGGAACGGTGAACAGGATGAACAAGAGCGCAACGATACAATTGGTCAAGGACTCCCATGAATTGCCATGACGCCGGCGCTGCCAGAGACCGAAGCTCTTGACAGAAGGCTCAACATGGCCACCACTACGGCACGGCCGTTCCCCATCGACCGGCTGCTAACCTGCGGACACTGCCCCGCCGCAATCACCCTCAGCGGTGAACCGGAGACCCGGTACAGCTGCCCTAACTCGTGCCTGCCAGCGTTCCAGGCAGCCGAGCTCAACCGGCTGGTCATCAGCGCGGCAACCGGAAACGACAAACCCTTTCGTCCACCGACGAAGGGGTTTCATAAAGAGCCCCGGGACTTTCATGGGAAGGCCCACAGTCTCCTATAGCAGTCGCCGTTCTATTGAACCTAATTGCCGGAGCATTGCTCTTGGTACGTGAATGATGAAGCGCGAGGAGTCCCGTACCAGATCACATAAAGAATGTTGGGCGAATCAACGTGACCATGTCCACCGGTTTGCTCTGTACCCGGTGAGGGTCTTCAGTAATTCGCTGATGTCCTACGCATTGCCCACGATTCGACCACCATGGCAACGGTGATCCAGTCTTCATTGACCCCACGGCTGAGTTCCCCCATCGCCATGTAGCGGCCGTTTATGTTGTTTCCAACGGCCACTGTACCAACCAAGCGGGCAGACACGTCTTGAGAGACTACTCCACTCGCAGTTAGGTTTCCGATATGTGAATGTCCACAGGTTCCAGGAAGACGTGCGGAACCCAAGAGGAGGCCGGAACCGGCAGAAGCAACTTGAAGCAAGGAGAAAATCAACCGGCGGTGAAAGACCGAAGCCGCCCCAGCGTGAGATCCCCGCAGGCTAGGAACGAATCTCTGGAACGAACCATGGGACGAACCATGGGAACGAACCGCCGGCACTCGGGGACGCTCCGCGACGGCACGGTAAGGCCCCCGTTACGGGGGTTCCGGCACCCGCTGGTCCAATCAGGACCAATTGCGGCCGGCTGGGCTCTTCCACCATAAGGGCGACCACCACGACCGCCTCGACGCTAACGGCCAGGCCCAGAGCCGAGCCTGCCAGCCTGCTCAGACGTCCGTGCGACCAACCCGACACCAGCCCGGATACCGGGCCGGTGATCAGGGCAGCAGCCAGGAGGACGCCAAGGGCCACCAGTCGCACCTCGTTGACAGGAGCAAGGGAGAGCATGACCACCAGTTCGGGGAGCGTCATCTGGTTTCCTTATCGTTCACTTCAAGCCTACATGGCGACTCCCCACCCTGACAACGGCCTCCCCGGGCATTATGGAGGATGCTAGATTCTTCTTGCGGCATCCCAGGCAATGCGCCCAACCCTTCAGGGCACTCGGGGGTCAGCCCGCTGGAATCTTGCGACGGGCAGCATGACCGATGAGCCGGCTGCGAGGACTCCTATGCAGGTGGCGGCCTCGGTATTGGTGGTGATGTCGCTCGTGCAAAAGGACCGACCACCGGTCCCACCCGAACACGGACCAGACCCCCCTGGAGCCTGACACGGAGCGAAGTAGCCCTGAGAATGGACATCTCCATCCTTATGTACGCCATCGGAGTCGGCCGCTTGGTTCGGACGGCTTGGGCTTCGCGGCGGCGGCCTTGGGACAGCGTTGCGGCCATCCCATGTCTCCGGAACCGAAGCCGTCGTCTGACGACGGCATTCCCACCCGCCAAACTTCCAGAACGGTTTCTGGAAGTTTGGACTCTGCCGCTCTCTGTCCAGCGGGGAGGCGCACACCAGTATTGCCAGGAGATAGATTATCTCTCTGCTCGTCCTCAGTGCGTTGGCGGCTCCGTAGTCAGATAAACGTGATGTCAACGGGAATCTGCGCCGGCTATTCGTAGGTCCATGTGTCGAAGCCCAGAACCGCCCTGGTCCCGTCTGAGTCCCTTATATCCGAGGCGGGAGTTGGGAAGGCGATGCCGTCGATCCGGCTCTCGCCAACGACCAATGCCGGTCTGTCTTCTGCGTCCGCGTCAAATGTGAGGGTGTCCGTGCCGCTGCCGCCGATGAGCGGCAGGCCCCAGCCTCCGGTCTGAGGATCCAGAACGTACAGTTCCACCTCGCCCTGGACGTGGACCGGTTCGCTGAAGGTCACCTCAACATCGCCCGCTTCGTTTCTGGTAAGTCCCACCACCGTGGGCGCTCCCGGAGTTCCGGGACCCATGGGGCCGCCCGACATGCTGGAGTCGTCCGGGAGGGTGATATATTCCGCGGGCGGTCCTATTTCATAAGGCTCATTGTATCCGCGGTAACTGATGGTGATGATGTCGCGCGTCTCGCCGTCCGGGCCCTCAACGCCAACCCTGACTTCCCTGGTCAAAAAGTCATCGGCGCCCACGACCTTGACAAGAGCGCTGCCCGGAAATCCAAATCCCTCCATCCCGCCTTCCGGTTTCATTGGGCCATAGGTGATCACGTAGCCTTTGGTCCCATCCGCAAGGTCCACGGACTCCTTCAGAGTTCCCTCGGCATCACCCGGTTGGTGAATCAGTCCCACCAGTTGCATGACCTGTATGGAGTCGGGAGGAGCTCCCTTGGCCCATAGCTTCGATTCAGGGTCCTGCATGTAGGCATCGCCTCCGGCGATTATCCCGTTCACCTCGATCTCTTGCCCCTCGGGGCTCATCGAGATTTGGAACCTGAATTTGTCCTCCGGCAGGACAGCGGCCCCGCTTAACCGCATGATGCCCTGCCCGGGGGGCGCACCGGCCCCCTCCACGGGGAGAACCGCCATCAGATCTAACTCCCCCTCGAAGGACAAACTCTTGACCTGCCGCATGGCCTGCGTATTGCAGGTGGAGACCGTTGCCACATCGTCGAGCATGCCGCCGGGCGCACATTCCATCGGAAGCTCCACGCCGCCTGCCTTGGGCACGGCCATTGGCGCCTCGGTGGGTGCGGCCTTGGGGGCGTCGGCAGGAGCAACCATTGGGGCTTCAGCAGGCGCGGTCACCGGGGCTTCGGTAGGCGCAGCCTTGGGGATCTCGGCGGCGGCAGCTTCAGCTGTTGGAGCGGACCCTGGTCCCCTGGCCGGTTGTTCCGTTACGGCGGAGCCGTTGCTACAGCCAATAAGCATTGCGGACAACAAAACCATCGCCATTACAAGATAGAGCGCCTTTTTCATATCTTTCACGTCAAACCCTTCCAATCAAGTAACCCGTCGCTTCCAAGTTGATGTGCCTTCAATCATACAATCTCAGCTTGATGACCTTTTACAGTACGCATGGGGACTTTGGACGGTTTTGTTGATGGAGGCATCCCCAACCGGTATGGACGGCCGTTTCATCCGGGGGGCGGCCCGGAATCCGGCCAACCCTCCCGCCGGGACATCTCATACAGTTCAATGACTTGGGCCACGGATGTACGCGCGACTGCCATCCCTATCAGGTCAATCGCAGGATAAAGGTCAACTAAAAGATAGTGACCCAATGACAGACAGGCGACAGCTGGGACGCGGCGGCGGACGGCGACCGGGAAGGCTCACACTGTCAGTGGGCTGACCGGGGGCGTGGCCTATACGGTGCGGGTCATTGCCGTCAACGCGGTGGGGGAGAGCGATCCCTCGGATGAGGTCACCGGAACGCCGCCCGAAACGGCCGAGACCCCCGAACCGGAGCCGACCGAACCGGAGCCGACCGAGCCGGAGCCGACCGAGCCCGCCGGCAGCGCCGCGGAACCTCGCTGCTGAGGTATCAGACCAGGGCTCCGTGGCTCTGACCTGGGACGACCCGGGCGATGCCAGCATCACCGGCTACCGGATACTGCGGCGGAACCGCGAAACCGACCCCTACGGACAATTCCAGACAATCGACGACGACACCGGGTCGGCAGCCACCAGCTACACCGATAACACGGTGGCAACGGACACCCGCTACGTGTACCGGGTCAAGGCCATCAACGGGGCCGGCCTCAGCGAGCGGTCCAACCATGTGCGCGCCGACAACGTGAAGGATTCAGTTCCCGCCGCCCCACCGGACTATCCGCGACGGCCAGCCGGGACGCCGCCACGCTGACCTGGGACGACCCCGGGGACGGCAGCATCACCAGCTACCGGATACTGCGGCGGAACCGGGACACCGACGCCGTAGGCGAATTCACGGTTGTCAACAGCGACACCGGGTCGGTGGCCACCACCTACACCGATGAAACGGTGGAGCCGGGAAACCGCTACGCATACCGGGTCAAGGCGATCAACGCCGACGGGTCCAGCGAGCCATCTGGTTACCCCGCGCCGACACGCCGGACTGAGCCGGCGCAGGCACGGGGTAACCAGAACGGGGTAACCAGAGGAGATCTCCGTACATGGACCGGCAGGGAGGCGCGGACGGACGAAATGGGTCCGGCCTCCCCGCCGGCAGCCCCGAATCGTAGGGTTACCGCGCTTCCAAGAGCGGTCCTCACACCTCGCCAATCCGCTAATCCCTGAACGAATCCGCCAGAATCGTGGGACAAATCCTGCCCGAAACACTCGGATCTCAGCTAATTGAACACCCTCTCAGGGAACCAGGACGGCATACGGTTAAGGCGGGGCACGAAGGGCTTTCCCCTCAACGTCGTCTCTGACGGAGCCCTGGTCCCAGCTTGCTACGGGTATCCGCCCCCGGCATTCAACCAACAGATGTGCACGGAGTTAAATTCCATACTCCAGAAGTCCAGCGTCCCTCAGGAAGTAGTGGGTGTACTTAGACAGGACCCATTGGACACCGGGCCGTTCAAGCCCGCAGGCAGAGGCATGGCACTCTCCTGCCGCACGGACCTCCCGCTGGACGAATCCCGACTGGACTCCCTGACAGGTTGGCTTCACCAGGTTATTTCCAAGATCAGGAAGTATGAGGGAGTCAGCCGAACGGACAGCAAACCGCGGGTTGAGACCTGCCACAGGCTCGGCACACTTACGCCACCTGCGAAATAACGCTAGAACCAATAAACCAGAACCACCATGCCAAGAGGCCGACCATGACCACCAAGCCTCAAACGCTCCTCCCACTCCCGGACCCGCCGGAGCGCGAGCCAGACGATATGACCAGCGTCCAACACCTCGGCGAGAACGGCAACCTGCACCACCTGGTCCAGTATCTCGGCAACCCCGAAACCACCATCGTGTCGGGGGAAAGATACATCGTCCCTGTGCCGGGAACGCCGTCCAACCAGCGAATCGCGCCCGACATGCTCATCTCCTTCAACTCGGACCCGGCGCTATACCGGCAGGACAACGGCTACGTCATATCCAGGCAGGGCAAGCCTCCGGACCTGGTAATGGAGATAGCCTCGGAGAGAACCGGCAAGAACGATGTTGAAGACAAACCGGCCAGATACGCGGCGCTGGGCATCCCGGAATATTGGCGGTTCGACGAGACCGGCGACTTCCACGGGGCCAGGCTGGCCGGGGACAGGCTTGTGGACAGCCAATACGAGCCAATCGACAACCTCGGAAGCAGCCTTCCGGCGATGGCTCCCATCGCCATTCCGGCCACCGGCAATATGAACACCATGCCGATTAGCAGAAAGACCCCTATCACCTCATCTTGGTCTGCTCCCCAAGGCATTCATCCACCTCGCTCCACTCCATAGAGCTGCTCAAGAGACTGCGCCATACTACTGCCGTATCCCGACGTTGACAATTCCCTCCCGGATGTGAGATACCCCCCGCCTGTGCTCATAACGAGGCCCAAAAATCCACACGCCGGGAAGGACACTATGACTTAGGCCCAACCCCCCAATCAATCATCTCCACTTTCAAACCCAAACAAACCCAAATCGAATTTTACAAGAGGAGAACCACTTTGCACCCCAAGTCACTCATATTCACCCTAATTGCGCTCGCGCTGGTCGTAACCTGCATCACATTCCTCTCATGGAAGGCGCCGGACTCCTCCGCCCGACAGGAGTCCACCTCAGACACGACCATCGACCCTGGAGCCAACACCTTCTACATCGGCCCCTACGTCTGGGGCATCCTTTATAAGATTGCCGACGTCCAGACCGTCCCCGAGAACGTCACGGTCAGGCTCGCAGTCAATCCCAACATCACAGTCTCCGCCACTCTCTCAGACCAAATCACCGGGGGCGGAGGCTCCCATGTGGAAAGCAACATCTGGACCATCCCGACGTCAGCCCTGCTGGAGGTAATCCAAAGGGCGGACGTTACCGAGGCGGAACGCCACCTCGACGGGCCATCGGGGCAGGTCGACCGCTGGCCGCGCATGAACGAGACCCTGAAACTCGTCATGGAGTCGCGGAGAGCCGGAGTCCCCGACAACCAGGCGGCACTCCACGCCTTCTACGCCAAAAGTGGAAAGATTATAACGACCATCAGCATTCCCGACTCAGACAGAAGGGCACAGGTCACAACCTGGCTGACCAAAGAGGGAATCCACATTCCGGTTGGCAACAAGCAGACCGATACCTACCACGACCTCACCGTCATGCTGCCCGTCAACAGGATGGAAACCCTGCTGGGCCAGTACGACGACATCCATCTACGCGCCGAGACCCTTGCGGGCATGAACCTCCCGCTGAACCGCTCCAGGTGGACACAGGATGCCAGGGACTTTGAAAACTTCTACATCGACGTGGCCCTTGGCACCATCACGCCGTCCTCCATAAGAGACGACCTCGACAGGAGAAACAGAGAACGGACTGGCGACGGGAGGAGAAGACCGGACTCGAGGTCAAGGTCGGCATCATCGACTGAGGGTTTGCAAACATCAACAACCTCCCGAACTCCCCATCAGACTACCTGAAGCCATATGACCAGTCAGACCCAACCGCGCTTTCGAACGCCGACGCCAACGCCTACTTGCCAGCCAGTGTCGGAAGGGACAGTGCCTCACGGCGCCGTCATTGCGATTACGTCAATCCCGTGTCAACCGTTGGTCGGGATCCCAGACATCCGCTCCGGCTCTGCGGCCGCAGGTTCGGAGAACTGGTGCAACTTCTCTTCATAGTCATATCGGCGCCCATCCCCGCAATCGCCATCTTCCTCGTAACCAGTATCGCCATAGACGACTGCGCAAGATACCAGCCATGCAACAGAACATACATCGACGTCAGCAAAGCCCTCCTCCTGTGCCTGTTCACATTCGCCTTCTCCATACCCACATGGGTCATGGTCGCCATAGGGCCCGCCAAGGACGACCAATCAGCATAGAAGCACGATGAGAGCGGCCATCCCTGTTGCCCGCCGCCAACATGGGAACCCCGAAGACCGGAGGCTTCCCATACGCCCCCGACGGGCGACGAAACGCATCAGGTACTCGTGGTGGCGTTGCCGCTGGACGGCGGAGCAGACGCGGCGGCGAAGGACGCCTCCGGAGACACGTCCCCTGTACCTCGTTGCGGGCCAGAGGTGGCGCCCCCCTGGGCTCGCAGGGCCAAGCTGGCATTGTCCGCCTCCTGCTTGACCGGGGTGGAGACGCCGCCGTAACCGACGGGAACGGGGAGGCCCCGTGCGACGTGCTCGACTCCGAGGACGACAGCTTCAGGGCACTGCTCTGCCGTTAGGCGTGACCCATCCCCATCTTGCGGCAGACCTCCGACAGCGGGGCGCCCTCCGCGCAATCCACCATTTGAGCAAGAAATCCACAACCAAAGCCAAGGTGGGATGTGCATTTACAATACATCGGTGATTGGGCTGGGATTCTCGCAGAAATCCTTCGGCCCTTGATTGCAGGACGGTGCGGCAGCGGCCCTTGACCTCGTCTTTCCGGATGGACAGCCCGTGGAGGAAATTCCCGGCCCTCTCCTTTACCAGGGCCCTGGTTCCCAAGCACAGGTTCCCGGTCGCTTCCTCCCTCACCCAGCCCCAGATGGTCTCATCGGCGCCTCCGTCCGGGCTGTAGCCCGGCAGAGCCTGCCCTCGTGAAAACGGGGGTTCACCAGCCGCAGTTCCAAGCCCGGCGACCGCAGATACTCACGGACCGCCTCCCCCCGGTGCGCCGGCGCGTTGTCCCAGATCACGTCCAACGGCCCGGAGCGCCTCTGCCGCAACCGCTCCAGGAAGGCAGCCGAAGTTCCGGAGTTGCTGTTCCCCTCCAGGTCCATCCATTCCACCGCGCCCGTTTCCAGGCACACTGCCGAGTAGTAGCCAGCCTTCCCCGCACGGAGCGGAATACTAAAAAGATAAAACAGGGCAAGCCCGCTTCCCCGTATTCTGTAAATGAGGGACAGGGAGAAAAAACAGAACAAGAGGTTCTCAAGAAAGGGAGGGATGATTCCCGCCCGGAGACCCGGAAGGGGAACCATGAGAATGCAGGTCCTGGCCATCACATTAGCCGCGGCACTGGCCCTGGCGGCAGCACTGGCCATATCCACGTCCGCCGCGGCGGACAACGGCATGTTCCCCGTGCCCGGGGCCGGGGAGAAGACCCTGGCTGGAGACCCGCAGAAGGACGCCTGGCAGCGGGCCCTCCTCACCCCCCAGGCCAGCCACGCGGGGAAGCTCGTGGGAGTCAGGGTGTTCTACAGGGACAACGCCGGGAACGGCCAGACATCTCCGGACCGCCCCGGAAGACAGGTCAAAAACGCGGACACCGGGCTCGCCTTCGAAAAAGCAACCTACGCATTCCCCGTCCTGGAAGGCATCCCGACCAGCTACCAGGTGGGGACAGTCCGGGCAGCAGACCAGGAAGCGGTAACCTACGCCATCACCAGCCAGCCAGCGGGCAGCCACTTCGCCGTGGACTCAGACGGCGTGATCACCACCAGCAGGGTCTGGGACTACGAGACCGCCGGGCGCCCGGGCCCGCACTCCATCACGATCACCGCCACCCGGACGTCGGACTCCACAACCGCCACCGCCGCCGTGACGGTAACCATCGAGAACGAACTCGAAGCCGGCCAAATCCTGACCCTGAACGACATCCCAGGCGTCACCTGGGAACGGGTGGAAGGCACCCATTTCATCATGGCCAAGGACGGGACCGGGAGAAGGCCGGAGTACGAACTCAACGTCCAACTCCAGTGTATAAACAACTACACGACTGGCGGGAACGACTACACAGACACCCTGAAGATCTGGCAGTCCGGCGCCCTCATACACTATCCGGCCGTGCTGCCCGAAGGGAACCGGCCCTTCACGGGCAACGAGAACCCGCTGCTCCAGTCAGACCTGTGGAATACCCACAACCTGACGAGCCCCACCAGGCCGGCCGGGTCCAACAGGCCCGGCTCCGCCTGCGAAGAGGACTACACGGACATCTGGAACGACGGGGACACCATCTACGCGATGGACGCCGCCAACCGGCTGATCAAGGCCCACCGGCTGGAGGGGAACGGGTCAGTCATCGTGCGGGACCAGACCCGGGACATACCGGTGACCGACGACCACTACCGGACTGCGTGGAGGATCCAAGGAATCTGGGCCGACGACAACACTGTCTGGGTCACCTCCGCGGAGACCGAGCCCATAAACGAGAACCCCCACACCGCGGCCTACAGCAGGTCCACCTTCCTGAGGGACAAAATCAAGGACTACACCGGGATGCCCGAACTCGACCAGTCCGAGGACCACGAGGACAACCAGAATAGACTGTACCGCCCCGCGGACAAGTGGCTCGGCGACGGCAAGCTGTGGGCCCTCCACACCCAGTACCGGAACGCGGTGGGCGCCGTGGACCCGGGCGAGAACAACCCCGATTCGTTCCTGACCTGCACCGATTCGGGCAACATCATACGCGAACTGCAGGCTGCCTGGGAACCGGACACAGCCAAGACCCCGCTCAGGACCACGGGCAACGAGGACATTGACCGTCTCTACATCCTCAGCGAGGGGAAACACATAATCACGAGCATAGACACCTCGGCGTGCCCCCCGGAGCTGGTGAACAGCGAGTACAACACCCGGAACATACCGGGCAGGCCGGAGGAACCGGACGGCTCCGGAAAGCTACAGGAGCCGACCGGCATATCGACCAATCCAGGCACCCCGTTCATGTACTTCTCCTTCAAGACCGGGGAGATCCTCTCCATCAGCAAGATACTACCCAGCGTGGACTCGGATGACATCAGCTTCCCGGAGAACATACCCGGCGGCGATGCCATCGGGAACCGGTACGACCCGATAACCGAAGGCATTGACCAGAACCCCTACGCCTGGGAGATGACCGGGACCGATGCCGGCAGCTTTGAGCACCGGACCACCGGCAACCGGTATTTCCAGATACTGGCCAAGCCGGGAGTCGACTACGACTACGAGACCAAGAACGTCTACAGCGTCACCCTCTCGGTGACCGACATTGACAACGATAAAACAACCCAGGACATCACCCTCAATGTGGTCAACCTGAACGAGGACATCCGGGGAGACGTCTCAATAGAAGGAGAGTTCCTGGTCGGCAGAACCCTGACGGCCAACCATGAGAATGTCGAAGACCCGGACGGGCTGGACAACAACCCCGAACCGGCCTACCAGTGGCTGAGAAACGATGCGCCCATATCCGGGGCCGAGTCCAAGACCTACGAGCTCATAGGGGCAGACCACGGGGATCTCATATCCGCCGAGCTCACCTTCACCGATGAAGGGAGCTTCGAGAACAAACTCCCCATCCCCGGGAAGATTGTGAACTACATACCGGTGACCGTCTCACTCTCCCCGGCAACCCTCTCCGTGGAGGAGGGCGCGACCGGCGACATGACCGTCACCCTGAGCGAGGCGCCGCACCGGGAGGTGAAGTTCAGCATCACCGCCACAGCCGGAGAGGGCGCCCTGGACGACGAGTACAACTACACTCCCGGGGAGCTGACTTTCTCCGGGACCGAAAGGGTCAAGACCGTCACCTTCACCTCCAACGAGGACAGCGTCGACGAGGAAAACGAGACCGTGACCGTGACCGTGAACCTGGGAACTCTCCCGGAGCGGGTCACCGCCGGGACCGCGGACGAGACCGAGGTCACGATAACCGACAACGACACCGCAGGCGCCTCGACCAGCAGGGATGAGCTGGAAATCCAAGAGGGAGAGAACGAGAGCTACACCGTCGTCCTGGACTCCAAGCCGACGGACGAAGTGAAGGTCACCCTCACCCTGCCGGCCTCGCCGGAGCTCACCCTGTCGGACACGACCCTGACCTTTAGGCCGGCGAACTGGGAAACCGAGCAGACAGTCACCGTCACCGCTCAACAGGACGACGACTCGCTCCACGAGCCGGACCGGGCCGTCACCCACGCCGTGACGTCCGACGACCCGAAGTACGGGGCCCTGGCCGGCTGGGGGGTCGCAGTCAAGGTCAGGGACGACGACGATGCGAGAGTCACCCTCTCCACGACATCCCTCACGATTGCCGAGGGGGAAGAGGGCAGGTACACGATCAAGTTGGACACGGAACCCAGCGCCGACATTGTGATAACAGTGAACAACCCCGCCAACACGGACATAACCGCGGGACCGGCGGACCTGACCTTCACACCTGCGAACTGGAACACCCCGCAGACCGTCACCGTAGATGCGAAGGAGGACAACGACGCCCCGGACGACTCGGGAACGGTGACGCACAACATCACGACCACTGCGACGGAGTATCTTGAAAACCCGCTCCCAGACCACCCGTATCCCGCAGTCAGCGTGAGCGGCGTGAGCGTCACGGTCACCGACGCGGACGAGCCCGGGATCCTGCTGTCGCGGAACACAATCAGCTTGAACGAGGGGACCGGCGACACCTACGGGGTGAACCTCCAGACCGAGCCCACGGAGGAGACAACCGTGACCATCACGGGCCACGCGGACACCCCGCTCACCCCGGACAAGACAACCCTGATCTTCACCATCTCCGACTGGAAGACCGAACAGAGCGTCAGGATCACGGCCGCAGACGACGAAGACGCCGTGGTCCCGGAGGACATCACACTGACCCACACGGCCGCGGGCGGAGACTACGGCTCGGAGACCGCAGACCTCACGGTCAAGGTCCTAGAGGCCGACAGGGCCGGCGTAACAATCACGCCGGACGAACTCGCGATGGTGGAGAACGAGTCGAAGACCTACTCCGTCGTCCTGACCTCCAGGCCCCAGGAGAACGTGGACGTGGACATCGCGGTGCCCGGCGGGGCCGAGATAACCACAGAGAACCAGGACAACCAGCCGGTGAGCGGCCTCACCTTCACCCCAGAGAATTGGGACACCCCGCAGGAGGTGACCGTCAATGCGCTTGACGACACCGACGCGGTGGACGAACCGAAGGTGGTGATCGGACATGCGGCCGACACCGGGGACGGCCTGTACGCGGCGCTGGACGACCTGACCGGGGTTGCCGTCACCGTCACCGACGACGACGATGAGCGGGAGACGGCGACAACAGTCGGTTGCACTGCTGACGCGATTTGGTGCGCGACCCTGCAACTGGCGGACTACTCCGTCGAAGATTGGGGACTGTTCAGCCTGGAGCACAACCCACACAACCCCGGCCCTCCCTCCAGCCTCAGCGACGATGAGTTCATGTACAGAAGCAGCAGACATGGCATCAGTGACATCGAAGTCAAACCGGGAGTTTTCCCAAGTGTGATACCGCGGGCGCCTTTCGCAACGCATGTGTATCCCAGGTTCTTCATTGAAGTCTGGCGTGGACAGTGGGAGATATACGAGGCGCCCAGGGAGAAGGACTACCGGGGTTGGACTCTGTATGTTGACGACATTGAACTACGGTTCAGCGAGGCGTACTGGATCAGCGGCCGCATCTTCATGTGGCAGGATCCGGCGTTCGACGACCTCTTCCATTCCTGGACGCCCTCGACCACATACCAGCTCCGGATAGAGGAAACACTGCTATCGGAACAGGCGGCGCCGGAGGAAGCGCCCGGGGCGCCACTGCATCCGCGTGCGACTCCTCGCACCCGGGGCGAACTGCGGTTGGAGTGGAACGAACCGGCCAGCGACGGGAGGTCGGAGATCACCGGCTACCTGGTCCAGTGGAAGGAACTTCAGGACAATTGGGGAACTCCGTCCGAAGTGTCGGAAGCCACTGTCCCGCGTCGTATCAGCCCCGCAACCCACTACCGTATCAGGAGGTTGAAGGTCGGCGTGGACTATGCGGTGCGCGTCTCGGCGATCAACGGAACCGGGGCGGGTCCATATTCAGACGAGGCACATGCCACCACGCAGGCAGACAGCGGGCCTCGGATGGTCGAAACAGTGGTCGACGGCGATGCTCTGACCCTTGCATTTGACCGGGACCTTGATGAGAACTCAGTACCGGCCGCCACGGACTTCCTAGTCCTGGTCCACGGCGAATTGATCACGCCCGAGTCGGTGCTGGTATCCGGCAGGGAGGTCATACTTACCCTGAGCGACCCGGTAGTGCACATAGACGAGGTCCATGTCCTCTACGTTTCGCAGCGCGAATTTCGATCCCCTGGCATTCGCGACCGGGACGGCAACTATCACGTGTCCACTTCCTCTTACAAGGAAGTTGGAAACGACACGGAAGTCGCATCGCTTCCACAACTAACGGCGAGCTTCGAGAACACTCCCGACTCCCACAACGGGGTTGACGGCTTCACCTTCAACGTCGCCTTCAGCGAATCGGTCTGGGTCCGCCCCTACCCCGCGGCGGCCATGGTGGAGGTCACGAGCGGTTCGATTACCAGCGCAGGTCCGGTGGACCGCCGCACCGAGATGTGGGAGTTAACGGTCGCGCCGGACTCGGACGCCCCCGTGGAAATCACCCTGTCGGCCGAGCAATCCTGCTCGGCGTGGATTCCCTGCGCCAACGGAGAGCGGAGACTGTCCAACACTGTGCGCCTGGTCGTCCCCTTCCTGCGGTCACAGTCCCAGAGCGGCAACTCGCCGGCGACGGGGGCGCCCGCCATCAACGGAACCCCACGGGTCAGAGAGAGCATTACGGTTGACACCAGAGGCATTGATGACGAGGACGGTCTGACGACAGCCGTCTTCGCCTACCAGTGGATTCGCAACAATTGGACCTCCTTTACCGAAATTGCGGGCGCCACCGGCCCCTCCTACACCCTGGTACCTGCGGACGAGGGCAGGGCCATAAAGGTCCGGGTTGCCTTCGACGACGATGCCGGCAATCCGGAGTCCCTGACCAGCGCGGCGGTGGCAAACAACTCCTCAAGGGAGGAACTGCCGCAGCGCCCCAGGAACCTGACCGGGATGGCCAACGAAGACGGCTCGGTCACATTGATCTGGGACGACCCGGACGATGAGACCATAACCGGCTATCAAGTACTGCGGCGGCGACCCACGGCAGGGGAGAATACACTGCTGGTCTACATGGAGCACACGAGCAGCGCGGCAACCACCTACACCGACGCCAACGCGTCGGCCGACATCCGGCATGCGTACCGGGTAAAGGCGATAAACATGGCAGGGTTGAGCAAACGTTCGAACTACGTCAACGTGACGCCTCCGGCGCCCCGGGAACCCACTCAAAACACTCCCGCCACCGGGCAACCGGCCATCAGCGGAACGGCCCGGGTGGGCGAGATGCTGACGGCGGAAACCTCCGCCATTGAGGACGAGAACGGACTGAACGACGCCACCTTCGGCTACCAGTGGCTGGCGGACGAATCGGACATCCCAGGCGCGACGAACTCCACCTACACGCTGGCCGCCGACGACCAGGGCAAGAGCATCAAGGTGCGGGTGTCCTTCACCGACGACGCCGGTAATGAGGAGACCCTGACCAGCGAGGCGACGAATCCCGTAGCCGGTCCGCCGCCGGAACCCTTGACCGCCAGATTTGAGAACCAACCGTCCAGCCACGACGGCGAAAACGTCTTCACCTTCGAGTTGCGGTTCAGCGAACAGTTCAATCTGAGATACAAGACCCTGCGGGACCACGCCTTCACGGTCACCGGCGGAACGGTGAAGAAGGCGAAACGGATGGAGCAGGGGAGCAACATCCACTGGCGGATCACCGTGAGGCCCGATTCCAACTCCGAGGTGAGCATCGTCCTACCGGTGACCACCGATTGCGACGGGCAGGGAGCGATCTGCACCGCAGACGGCAGGGAGCTATCCAACAGGAACGAGCTGACCGTCAGTGGGCCGGGCGGGTAACCCAGAACATACAAAGGCCCAGGACCGCAGGATGCCCAAAACAGGTCAGATTCCCCCGGAATGGACTCAGAAAACTCCACCTGAGGCGGAGACACGCAGACAATCCCGCCCGAGGGCACGGGCGGGCCACCGCCGGTAGCGGGGCGCCGACAGACAACGCCGGTGGGAGGGACCGGATGGACCATAACCGGGCAGCTTCCCACATCCGAGTGTTCACAGGCGATGCCCTGACGGCCGGCCACCAGGCCGAGTCCATCCGGCGGTTTGCGGACGCCCTGGACATGACCATCGTCCGGAAATACGAGGACGAGGAGCACGGCCGGGTCCCAGGCGGCCGGCCCCAGTTCCGGCGGATGATGGACGAGGCCAGGCCGGAAAGCAGACCCTTCGGCGTTGTCATCGTGTACGACCGCTGGCCGTTCGCCGCGGGCGCGGCCGGCCTGTGGAAGTACGCGAGGGAGCTCCAGGACGCCGGGGTGGAGCTGCTCTGGGTGTGGAACAAGCCGCCAAGGAGCGCCGCAGGGACCCGGCGTTCCGGCGGAGGAGGGCGACCTGAGGGCCCAGGGCCCGGCGCCGGCTGACCCTCCTGCAACCTGGCCGCCAACCCAGCCCAACTCCAGGGCTGAGCAACCGGCTCCATTCAACACACCACCCAGGCCACATCAGGAACCCTCCCTGCACCGCAGAGACGGACGGCCCCGTCACCCGCGCCCTGATAACAACCGGTCCTTCCCTGCCCTCCGGCCCGGGGAGACTAATCCGCCGGAACGGGAGAAGAAGTCGGCCATGCAGACGAACGGCACAGGCGGAGGCCACCAGCACGAGGTCTCGGAAAAGCGACTGGTACCCGGCACCTTCCCGTGCCGGCTCGACATGGAGATCTGCGCCTGCGGAGCAAAACGGTGGGTGGACCTCCAGGGCAACGTGGCCACCCCGTGGCAGTTCTCTCCATTTCGGCGGGGCACAAACAACTGAGCAGGCCTAACCTCCGCCGGATGCCCTCAGGCCGCTGCCAGTTCGACAGCGGCCTCTTCGTTTACTCAACCAGAACTGCAGGAGTAATTGGGCTGACGCTCACACTGCGCCAGCCGGACAGGTAAACCCTGTTACCAAGCTACGGCCCAACCCAAGTGCTAGCATGGCACGAATTCCACGAGCCGGGGACGAACCCTCAAGACAACCTCCTCCAACTCGACGATAATATACGAGTATCGGCTACGGGAGGGTGATGCCCCATGTTTGTCCAGTGGTAGGTACATCAGGATCCACGACGACGGTTATGGAGAGCCCGCATAGCACTCCTCCACCTTGGTTTTGGGAATGGAAGCGGAGAAGTTGGCCCAAGCCCACCACGCCCGGGGCTGACGCAGCTACAGGCCGCAAAGACCGCCCGCATCTGCTTGAGCACGACTACGCACTACGAGAGCGGGGCGGAAAACTGGACAGGAGCCACGCGACCAGCCAACACCCCGGGAGTACCGCAGATTGACCCGTACCACAACCACGTTTAAGATGCTGCCAGCGTAGGCGCGTGCCTGCAGCGCGATCACACCGAGAACGGAAAGCCCGAATGACGGACGATACCCTATTAGCCGACACGGACCGGGAGGAGACCCTATCCTGGGCATATGTGCGGGCTATTGCAGGATTCGCCGGATACAGCATCTCAGAGGAAAACTATGACCGTGACGGTATAGATCTCCGCATCCACGCCGGCGGTTACATGAACCCCGCCATAGGGATACAACTGAAGGCCACGACACGTCTGGGCGGGGTACGCCCGGACGGCTCCTACCGTTACTCCCTGAAAATCGACAACTACCGCCGACTCATCAGACCTTCGCAGGTTCCCAGATACCTGGTCGTGCTGGCCCTGCCGGAGGACACGCTGGAGTGGCTGAGCGTCTCGGACGAAGAACTCGTGATGCGACGATGCGGCTACTGGGTTTCCCTCCTGGGGAAAGAACCAAGCGCCAATCGGTCGACCGTGACGGTCAACATTCCTGCGATCAACCGGTTAGACATGGACTCCCTGAAAAAACTGCTGGAGGACTCAAGGACACTGGCACAACCGGACAAGGAAAAAGAGTGATGGCAACAAACAGGCTCGACGACCGTTCTCCCCTACGGAGTATAAGCCCCATCGCCCTCTCCTCTTACGCGCGCTCCGAAGGGTGGACCAAGTCAGGTACCTACTGGCAGTACTCCGACGTGTACTTCGGTAAGGACAGACCGGAAATCATAGTGCCCCGCACCGACGTGATCGACGACTATGCCATGATCGTGTCTGACCTCATATCAAAGTTCGCAGAGGCCCTAGGACGAGATGAGAGGTCGATCCACCGGGACCTCACCCTGGCAGACCGAGACGTGATGAGAGTAAGGGCCCTGGAGGCAGATCAGGACAGCCTAGCCTTCGAGAGCACCCACGCGCTCCTGGACGGCACCAGGTGGATGCTGATAGCAGCCGCCAAGTCACTGGAGGACAACCGACCGGTCCACAGGCCCCAAGTGAGCGGTGACGTAAGCAATTACCTCAACCGCCTGCGCGTCGGGCACACCGAGGGAGGCAGCTTTTCGCTGATTCTGATATCGCCAGCCGTTTCCCCTAGACTCGACCAGCCCCTGATGGAATACCTGGAACCAGAGGACACGGTCCCAAGAGAACGCAGGGTGGCCCAGCGGCTGTCCGAGTCCCTGTTTGCCGTGCGCTCGGCCGCGGAATCAGCCGTCAGCGGGAACGACACCCCGTTCGAAGGGGCGGTAGAAGCAGGAGTCAGCGCCAACCTATGTGAGGCAGTAGCCAGCCTTGTTGAAAGCGTCTGCCCCTTCGACGTGTCGTTCAACTGGGCAATGACGCGCCCCACCCAGGCGCAACGCGGCCCCGTGGCGTTTTCCCGGGGAGACCTCCCGATTCTGCAGGAGGCGGCAAGGAATTTCCGTTCACAGACACCGGACTATGGGAGAACACTCTATGGGTTCATCTACAGGATGGCCCGTCCCTGGGAGGTCATCGAGGGCACCGTGGGACTACGGACCCACATATCGGGGATACCACGCACGGTCACGGCCGTGCTAAACCGCCATGATTACGGCAGGGCAATTGAAGCACACCAGTCAGGAGCAATGGTCTCCTTGGAAGGAGACCTGATACGAACCGGGCAAAGCCTGCACCTGCAGAATGCCCGGCTAGTGCAGGTGACGCAGGCTCCGCTTATGACAGAGCCGGAGGCCGATAGGGGAAACACGGAGGAGCCTGACGGGGGCTAGATACTGGGATACGTCCGGTGCCGGCGCACCTACTCGAGACGTTTCACGGCCACGGGACCGATCCGTGAGCTGGGGGCCCGATAGTCCAACCGGCGTCCCACATCGTCGGTCGTGGTCGCGACCTCGAGGCGCGTCACCCTAGCCTGGAGGAGATGCAGGTTGTATTCCGGCGTTGGCGCCTGGACTTAATCGGATTACGGGTGCATGGCACCACCAAGCGCCTACCGCTGTAGGTCTCCATGGATGAGGAACGCCATGCCCTGTCCCCTTGGGATGGCGAGCCCTACGAGGTGACCGACTGGCGCGCCGCCAAGCTCCATCCCGACCACCACGTGGCCTGTCAGTACGGCCTCTACAGGGTCTCGAGGTTCAACCCGACCAGCGCCGGCATTCAGGCCCAGATTGACGTATCCTAGAAATTTGGCCGGAAACCCCGGCTGATTGGGCGGCGGGTTATACTCCGGGCCATCCGAGTTAGCGGTTTGGAGCGAGACGATGCTGGGAGAGCGATCGGATCAGCGGGGCCTGTGGGAAGCGGACCGGTTATATCTGAACCTGGTGGGCCGGGACACCTTCTACGGTCTGTTGGCATCGTTGCGAGGCAAGTTGTTCCGCGACGCCGACTTCGCCGAGTTCTACTGCCTGGACAATGGACGCGCCAGCCTGCCGCCCAACCTGCTGGCCACGGCGCTGTTGTTGCAGGCCCATGACAAGGTTAGCGACGCGGAGGCCAAGGCCCGGGCCGACTTTGACCTCCGGTGGAAGGTGGCCCTGGGGATTGAGATTGAGGATCGTCCCTTTGCCAAGAGCACGCTGCAGGTGTTCCGAGCCCAGTTGATCCTGCACGACAAGGTTCGTGAGGTGTTTGAGCAGAGCCTGCGCCTGGACCGGGAGGCGGGCTACCTGAAGCGTGGGCGAGGGATTAGAGTGGCACTGGACACGACGTACATCCTGGGTCGTGGCGCGGTGAATGACCCCTACAATCTGCTGGCGGACGGCATCGTCAAGCTGATGGGGGCGCTGGCAGGTGTGGAGGGTGTCGCCTCCGGCAATGGGCTGAGGCCCACGGTTATAAACGCTACGTGGGCAACAGCGTGAAAGGTGAGGCGGGCATTGACTGGTCAGACCGGCGGGCGCGGCGGAAACTGCTTGGGGAGATTGTGGCCGACGCGGACCGGATACTGGAATTGGCCCGGCAGTCCCAGAATGGGCTACCCGCCGACAGTACACAGAGGCGGACGATAGTTGACGGGGCGGAGTTGCTGGGGCAATTGCTGCTCCAAAATGTGAAGCGCGGCAAGGTAGGCGATGGCGACGGTGATGGCGATGTCGATGCTGACGGCAGTGTGAGCCTGAAGGACGGGGTGAGCAAGGACCGGATCGTGTCCGTACATGATCCGGAGATGCGCCATGGCCACAAGAGCAGCCGACGGCGCTTTGACGGGCACAAGGCCACCGTGGTGGTGGACACCGGCACCCAGTTGATCACGGCGGTGGACGTTCTGCCGGGCAACGCTTGGGACAGCACGGGCGCCCTGGAACTGGTGGAGGAGAGCGGGGCCAGCGCGGGCGTGCCGGTGGTGGAAGCCGTGGGCGACGCCGCCTACGGGGACGGCGGCACCCGACAGACCTTCGCCGACGCGGGGCGGATCCTGGTGGCCCGTGTGCCGGGCCGGCCCAATCGCAAGCACTTCCCCAAGGAAGACTTCGTTATCGACCTGGCGGCGGACACCTGCACCTACCCGGCGGGACAGGTTACCCACACCATTGTCCCCGTGGGGAAACGTACCGACCGGACGGGCCGGGTTCATCGCCTGCAGGCTTTCCAATTCGACGGAGCGGTGTGTGGAGTCTGTCCGCTGCGGTCGCAATGCATTGCGGCCAAAGGGCGCAGAGGGCGGCGGGCGCAAATCCATCCCCAGGAAGCCCTGCTGCAGCACGCGCGCTTTGCAGCGGAGCGCCGACTATGACGAGTATCGCCAGCGGCGGGTGATGGCGGAACATCGCCTGGCCCGCCTGGTCCAGTTGGGCATGCGCCAGGCAAGATACTTCGGCCGCGTCAAAACCAAGTTCCAGCTCTACCTGGCCGCCACCGTGGCCAACCTGACCCTGTTGGTGGACCAAACAGGTCTGACCGGCAATCCTGACCCCGACCTTGCTGCGTTCACCATCGTCGCCGATGTTGAGGCCGATGGTGGCGGCGGTCAGCGTGGCAACCTGATCGGTACCCTGATCTACATCACATTGGCTTTGCAGACGATATCACCCTTTCCGGCTGAATTTCTAGGTGCCTACGACTTCCTGGTACAGAGGGGTGTGCCGCCTGAGCGCATCGGCGTGTTGGGCTGGTCCATGCGGGGCGCTGCGTCCCTGCTGGCTGCCGCCGAAGAGCCCGCTATCCGGGCCATGGTTGCGGACAGCGCTTTCGCCGATGTGCGGGACATGATAGCCCAGGAAACCGCCCGTTCCACGGTTTTTTCCCAGTGGGTCGTGCCGGTGTTCATTCCGGGCATGTCCGTTATGTCCAAAGTTCTTTACGGCATCAACGTCGGCGCGGTGTACCGGAGGAGGCCGCCGCAGTTCTCGGGTATCCCATCCTGGTAATCCACGGTGAGGCGGACAGCCGCATTCCCGTAGAGCAGAGCGTTCGCATACACGCCCCCGCTCCGGCGGGCAGGGGGCTTTGGCTGATTCCGGGTTCCGACCACGCCAACGCCTTCCTTGACGCGCCAGACGAGTACGTGGAGCGGATCGACGGCTACTTTCGTGACCAGTTCGCCAGCAATACGCCGGACATGTGAGGAAAGCGAGAACGTGCGGTGCGCGGCCCTCTGCGTCGGAAAAGACTGCATAGCCCCAGATGGCTATCGACTAACAAGCTTCAGTTAGTCGCCTCTGCACGGCCCGGATACGGGCATAGATATGCTTTGCACCAAAAGTAGCGGTTGAATCAGACTTTTGAATCAACCGTGACTTATGGTTCACGTGAGACTATTGGTTCAACAAGGACTTTTGATTCAGGCTTTGCTCCGCAAATGGCCGGTGCTCCAGAACGGGAGTATGGACCACTTTTGGAGCAATCCATACAGTAAGGCGACTCCTTATCATCGGAGCCGCCTCTTGGGAAGCAACACATATACTTTGTGGCTGTAGGACTGCTATCAGGGCTGGCGGTAAATCACCGCTAACACGAGTAGCATTAACAACCACTCGGGCATAGTGCCACCTCCTTTCTGCCAGAGTTCGGAAGATTCTTCCGAGTCCTGACGATTAGATTATTTCATCCCCTACTCTGAAGGCGATATACGGCTCGGCTTTGCTCCAAAAGTGGCCGGTGCCCCAAGACCGGCCCAAGCCTTAACTTTCAAGAGCCGGGTCCGGGTCTTCATCAAGCCACCACAGCCCATATTCCATAATCACCTCTCCCACCGCTTGGCATCAGAATGCCCTGCCAAGCAACTGCAACCTAAACGCACCCGGTATAGAATCATCCGCCTGCTCCAAGAGGACCAACCGCATTCTCCGCCCATCCCCCAAAACACACTCAATGCGCCTTCTGGCCCTATCGTGAAGCCACCTGCCAACCATGCTTCTAGTACCAATGTTGTTGCGGCCCTGAACCCCGATAATCTCAGCAATCTCCTCTACCATCCCACCACCCAAACTATCAACCCGGAATCTCGTGGCCCCGAACCAAGCCGCCAACGCCTCAAATACTTGCCGCTCCATACTTTCCCCAACGTCAATATCAATATAGGCCTTCAGAGAAGGGCAAAACTCTTACAGTACGTCAGCCGTCAATTCTTTTGTTGTATCCATCAGTTCACGCCTCAATCTTCCGACATCGACTTGACCATCTGGCAGTTCCTTGCAATGGCAGGCAAAGATGTCAACGGCTCGTCTGGTAATGTCCAAGACAGCATCCAAATTTTGGTGGCTGATGCCGGACTCAATACAGATTGAAACGATAGATTCGATGAATGGCCCGCTTTTCATCGACGCCCGGAATCTAGCGCATTCATCCTGAATGTCACTTAACTATAGTGACGTTAATTCTTCATAAAGCTCATTCTCCAAGAAATTCAGCACAAGCATTCCCAGTGACTTTTCTTGCGCATTCCGCTCCCAACATCGTTCACAAGGAGGCGCAGACTCCTTCAGGTGCGTTGTCGTCCCATACTGGATCCGGTCAATTGCTCGCGCACCTCGACGACGCGGACCCTGTGCTCCATCAGCCAACGGGTCTGGTCGAAGGGGTCCGGCATCTTCTCCCAACTCCGGGATTCGTGGTGTGCCCTGAACCACGCAGCCCACTCGCAGGACTGCTCGCCGGTCAGCAACTTCGTGAGCCAGGTTATCCAGATATAGGGGGCGGGTGACTAAGAGCCAGCCCCAAACGAACCAAGTGGCCCAGCAAGCCGTTAATGATAACCGCAACCCACAGCTACGTCAGTCAAACGTCCGTAGTCAAGACCTGAGACTGCCCGCCCGTGTTTTGGAGCAAAGCCCGTCTACGGCGCGTGGAGCAGTTCGTCGACAGGGTCGAGCGGTTGTTGTAGGCCAAAGGCGAACAAGTAAGACTATTGATTCAGAGGCGACTTGTGGTTCAGGATGCACTTTTGGTTCATGCGCGGCTTTTGGTTCAGAGGCGACTTGTGGTTCAGATTGGAACCTGAATCACACTATTGATTCAAGGGAGACTTTTGGTGCAAAGCCGCCCCAGATATTAGGCCAACTTCTCCTCTACCACAGGATACCAAAACCTCCGACCCGGAGTACCACAGGTTCCTGGACTCCTTGCCATACCTTTTGCACCCGCCTCTGGACACAATCCGGTCGATAGTACGCCGAGTAGAGGTTGCAGCCACACCCCCGAGGCGAAACAATGGTTCAACGCAAGTGACTGTCTCGTACCCCTGTCGCTGTCCCCGCCAGAGCTGGCGCCCGACACTTCCGGCCCTTCCCTGCCCTCCGGCCCGGGGAAACAAGACCGCCGGAACGGGCGAAGGAGTCAGCCATGCAGATGAACGGGGTCAACGGCCACCGGCACGAGGTCTCGGAAAAGCATCTGGCGCCCGGCGCCTTCCCGTGCCGGCTCGACATGGAGCTCTGCGCCTGCGGAGCAAAGCGGTGGGTGACTCTACAGGGCAGACCGGCCACCCCGTGGCAGTTCATCAACCTGAGGCAGAAGGGGAAAAGTGAAGAACTTGAGGCACGGGAGACTCAAGTAAACGGTAAACGGAGTATCCCAAGTCCAAGTTCGTCATCAGCATCATTGTGAACATCGACCACTGACACAGACCACCTGGACAACAGGGGCGAGCCACATCAGGCTCGCCCTTTCCATTTCCAGAACCGACCACTCCTCGGCCACCGCCAGCACCGACCCCGACCCGGTTGCAAACCCCAGACCCATGCCTCTATGCCAGCCAACAGGAGACGTAATGGCCAGACCTTACATCATGCCCCTGGGATTCATCGACCGGACCACCGACAACGGCGCCGTATTCGTACTCAACAACCCGGGGGACTCGGCAGAGCTCAAGCCGGGCACCCCCGTAACCGTGTGGCGATACTCGCCCGACCAACTGGCGCTCGCCAAAATCCGTGGACTCATAAGCAACATAGGATATGTGACCGCGAGATTCAGAACCGTTGAGTCCATAATGGACGACAGATGGCCCGGGGAAGAGGAGGTCCTGCGCAAGAGGACCCCGGTCTACCTGGCCCTGGAAGACAGCTTCGAACCGGACCCAGGACGCATGTTGACCCAGGAACAGGCCGACAGGATGGAGAGAATCACCCAGAGCTACAGGATACTGAGAAGCGGACGCGCCCAGAGCCAGGACCGCGCCCACGGCGTCGAAGAGGACAAATAGGCCGGAGTGGCAACACCGCCCCCGTCAAAGACTTGACGAATATCGTTCATTCTGAAAAACTATGAAGCGACGAAGGCCAGAGGAACAGCATGTTCAAAAAGGCAACCCTTCCCGGACCCCAGAATCCGCTGAAAGCCCAGGTCAACTGCGCCAACTGCGGAACACCCATGGCCGCAACCGGAGACAACTATGTCTGCCCGGTAAACGACGAACGCGGGCCGGACCACTGCCCCACCATGCCAGCCGGCATTGGGAGGCTCACCATCCAGGTCGCAACCCGGCTCCTGAAGCGGGTCATGAACGACAGCGCCATTGCGGCGCTGACCGCGGATGTACGGCAGGCGTCCTCGGAGATCTCGCGCACGCAAGAGAAACGGCTGCGGCGCAGCGAATCATCCATTGAGGAACTGGACGCGCTCAAGGCGAAGGTGCTTCAGCCCGTCGAGCAGAACCTCGCCACCTACCAGGAGGTAGCCGAGGAAGTCCACCGCATAAACGTCGCCAAGACGGGTCTGGCCTACGAGTCCCAGGTGGCCCAAGAAGAGATCGACAAGCTCGCCTTCATCGGAGACTCTGACGGACTCAGGGAGGACGCCCGGGACATGGCAGCCCACCTGGAAGACGCGGACCCCGAGGAGGTCAGAGGACTGCTCAACCCCTTCGTGCGGGAAATCCGAGTGGGAGCCAGGTGGGCCGAGGTCATCTACTCCCACCCTCTGCCGGACGGGCAGAACCGCGCCACGGCAGCATCCGACCACATAGCCCTGAACCCGTAATCCGGCCGGAACTACCGGGAAGAGCCGCGGGCACAGCTCCAGTTCCCGGCCCCGTCTTCCCCAGGGGCCAGCCCTCAGATACCCGGAGTTAATCGCTTGGGGGGCGCCCAGCTAGCAGGCCGGGATCCCTCCCAAGTCCTCAAGCTCAGTATCCCCAACCTCGGGAGCCTCTCGCTCCGCGAAGGCAACCTCCGGACCAGCATCCCCCTCGAAGGCGACAACGTCAGCATCCGCCGTCTCGTGTACCTTCACGCCGTCCCCCGGCGAGGATGAATGGAAGTCCCTGGCGACACCAGGCATCTGCTGCAAGCCGCCCCCTCCTTCCAGCTCCTTCATCCGCTGGTACTTCTTCAACCTCTTGGCAAAAAGCCAGGCGCTCAGCGTCTCCCTGGGCTCTTCAGGCAGAGAATATATGCTGTCCGAGGCTTGAATTCCGCTGTCATCCCCACCCCGCCGGGCAGGATTTCCCTTTTTATCTGCCATCTGTTAGACTATCGTCGCTGGTAATCCAGTCTCCCCTTTGCTCAATCTCAGGCCTCCGGCCCGCAGGTATTATAGCACTTTCGCAGCAGCATCCGGCATGTTTGCCAGCCCATTCCCAAAAGAGGACATCATGCAACATATAGAACGCATGGCCGAATCCAGTCAAGCGGTTATGGGCCCGCCTGTCAGTGACGGCCAGGATGACGAAAGCCCGGAACCCGCGAGAGACAAGCTCCCCATAACCTCTCTCCTCAGGCGGCTGAGGGGCACGCGAACCCTGAGACAGGTGGAAGCGGATACCGGCATATCCAACGCTTACCTTTCGAACCTGGAGTCCGGCGCAAAGCGGCCGGGGGTCAAAATCCTCTCCAGGCTCGCGGCGTACTACCGCGTCCGGCCGCGGGACCTGCTACAGGCCGCCGGCCTGCCCTTCGACGAGAACGCCGCAGTGCTCGCGGACTCCGTGTCCGAACTGCAGAGGATATACGAATTCGTAATCGCTGACCCCAACTTCTCCCACTACGGGAAACCGGCTGGAACACCGCCAGTCGATGTGCAGAAGTTCGTTGTTCACATGTACGAGCACTACACCGGAAAGCGGCTGATATAGACTCCGCTCACGCGAGGCACAAATGACAAGAGAAATGACCAACAGGGCAGTGACAGTAGCCAGAATGTCAGGAGGACCTGGCCAGGACAGAGAACTGTCCCACGGCAGGCAGGACAACCTCATGTTCGAATACTGCAAGAAAATCGGCTTGGACGTCATCAAGCCCTTCTACGAAGTCGCCAGCGGTCTGGACGCGAGCAAACGCCCCACACTCCTCGAGGTGATGGAATTCGTCCTAGACCCGGCGAACGAGATCTCCCACGTCGTCTTTCCTGACCTCTCCCGCTTCTCCAGGTCGAAGTCCGACCCCCAGACATACCTGAAACTTCTCGACGACAACGACATTATCATCCACTCAGCAGTGGATGGAACCACGTCGGACGACGACAACGAGCTGTATTGGGATGTGAGCTTCCTCTTCAACCACGAATACTCCAAAACCATATCCCGACTTACGATCGGGGGACAATCCCAGTCCGTGAGGAATGGGAACGACATAAGCCCCGTGGTGGCATATGGATACGAAAAATACTACGTGGTGGAAAAAGCGAACGAAGGGAAGGAAGGGAAAGAAGTCGCCAGGCAGCGTCCCCGTTGGAGGCCTCACCCCAAACATTCGGAGGTGGTCCTGCTCATCTTCACGATGCGGGACCAGAAATATCTCCCAATGGCCATCTGCAACCACCTGAACGGCCTGGGAATTAAAGCGCCGAGGGGTGGGCTGTGGACCACCAAAACCATCAGCAGAATGCTCAGAAACCTCGCGTACATCGGCTACTCCCAGGTCGGGAAGAAGTCCCTCTCCCAGTTCCCCAAACACCGGAGGAAGCGGGAACTGGTCCAAAACCCCAACGCCCACGAGGCCATAGTCGAGAAGGACCTTTTCAACAGGGTGCAGGCCCTCATGCCGAAGAAACCCAGGGCGCAGCGGGAACCCCCCAGGTCCCACGCCAGCCCCAACCCGCTGAGCGACCGGGTGAAGTGCGGCAAATGCGGTCACAACGCCAACATGATCATCGCCAACTCGGGGAGCGACGGCGGCAAGAAGCTAATGTGTTCCGTCAAGAAGAACTCCGGGGTCGCTTACTGCGACATCGAAGACATAGAGCTTGACGATTTCCTGAAGACCGTGGGCGAGTCCCTGAAGGAAAGACTCTCCGCTCCGTCAATCATCCAAGAGCATATGGAAACCCTGGCCAAGAACAGCGAAGAACACGTCGCAAGGGAAAAGGACCGGCAGGCACTCAAAGCAAAGCGGCTGAAAGAGATCGATCAGGAAAAGGCCAACCTGATGAGGGGACTCGCCAAGGCTGAAGAGGAATTCCCCGAGAACGTCCAGGACTTCAATCAGTCCCTCAGCCGTCTGAACAAAGAGAAGGAGCAGATTAACCAGCAGCGACAGGACATGGACGAAGAAACCATTGAGCTGATGGCGTTCCTCGCCGATCCCGAGGGTGTGCTGGAGGCGCTCCAGGAACTGGGAGACAGTATCGACCCTGACGACCTGGAGGTAACGTCAAGGTTCCTCAAGAGCATCGTCAACCTTGTCGAAGTCTCGGACGACGATGCTGAGATGTACTACAGCGTGCCTCTCCCCAACACGGTCGAGACGACAGAGGGCTACAAGGCCTCCACGCGCATCAAGCGCGCAGGCCATTCGCTTCTTTTAGGGACATCTGACCCCGCTTAGCTGATTGTTGTGGAGGAACAACCCGGCGAGGTTGGGCAGGCTCCCCAGTTCCGCCGGTATCTCTCCACTTAGCTGATTGTCGTTGAGGAACAACCCGGCGAGGTTAGTCAGACCCCCCAGTTCCGCCGGTATCGGCCCGCTCAGCCGGTTATGGGACAGGAATAGAGCTTCAAGGGATGACATGATGCCCAATTCCGCCGGTATTTCCCCGCTTAACTGATTGCCCTTGAATCGAAGCGATCTCAGGTTGGTCAGGTTGCCCAACTCCGCCGGTATTTCCCCGCTTATCGGGTTCTCGCTGAAATCCAACTCGGTCAGGTTGGCCAGGTTGCCCAACTCTTCCGGTATCTCCCCGCTTATCTGGTTGCCGTGGAGGTGCAGCGATCTCAGGTTGGTCAGGTTGCCCAGTCCCGCTGGTATTGGTCCGGTCAACCGGTTCCCGTTGAGATCCAAAATTTGCAGGTTGGCCAGGCTGCCCAGTTCCTCTGGTATCTCCCCGCTTAACTGATTGTTTATGAGGTACAACCGGGTCAAGTTGGCCAGGCTGCCCAGTCCCGCCGGTATATCACCGCTTAGTCGATTGGCCTCGAGGCTCAAATCGGTCAGGTTGGACAGGCTACCCAGTTCCGCTGGTATCTCCCCGCTTAGCTGGTTAAAATTGAGGGACAGGAATTCCAGGTTGGTCAGGTTGCCTAGTTCCGCAGGTATCTTCCCACTCAACCGATTCCAATCAAGGTTCAGCCCAGTGACACGTCCGGTGTTGTCGGTCTTTACACCGTACCACCGGCTCAAAGGCGCATCGGTCAGCCATCCGGAGTTATCCTGCCAATTCGCGCCGCCTGTGGCGTTGTAGAGGGCCACCAGCGCGGCCCTGTCTCCCGCGGTAATACCGAGATCGGGCATGTCGCAGAAGGGCAGGCCAAGCTCGGCGAAGTCGTTATCCAGTACGCTCAGCAGGCTCGCGGGAACGCATCCGGTCAACTGGTTGTTGCTAAGGTATACAGACCACAGGTTGGGCAGGCTGCCCAACTCTGCCGGGATTTTGCCACTCAACTGGTTGTTGCTGAGGGACAATTCTATGAGGTTGATCAAGTTGCCCAACTCCGGGGGTATCCTGCCACTCAACCGGTTATTGCTGAGCACCAAAGCTTGCAGGTAGGACAGGCTGCCCAGTTCCCCCGGTATCTCTCCGCTTAGCTGGTTGAAACTGGGGTCCAAATAGATGAGTTCGGTCAGTCTACCCAATTGCGCTGGTATCTCCCCGCTCAACTGGTTTTCGCTGAGGTCCAGATGCCACAGGTTGGTCAGGTCAACCAGCTCCAAAGGTATCTGCCCGGTCAACTGGTTGGAGCCAAGGGACAGGAGCATAACCCGCCCGTTGGCGTAGGCTTCTACACCGTACCATTGGTGCAGGGGCGCGTCGGTCAGCCAGTTAGTGTTGTCCGTCCAGTTCTCGCCGTCCGTGGCATTGTAGAGGGCGACCAGCGCGGCCCTGTCCCCCGCAACGCTGCGGGGGTCCGTTATGGTGATCCTCTTCTTGTCAGACGCGCCATCCGGAACATTACTCATCACCTGGTCGGCGGTGTAGGTCTTCACCCACAGTTCGTGGGTGCCGACGGTGACCGCGGCGCCCACCCGGACCCGGAAGGTGTGCTCGTTGTCGGGCCCAACCGCCCCTTCACCGGCAATAATCTCCTGCGGGATACCGGCGATAGTCACCGCAGACTGCTTTACCCGGTCAACGCCCTGGGCGTCGGGCGTTATGTAGTCCATGACCCGGTCCGCAGCAGGCCAGTCCACCAGGGAAATCTCGATCTCACCGCCTATTGAGGCCGAGGAAGAGGAGGTGGTCAGCAACGGCTCGACAGTGAACGTGACCGGGGTCTGGCCGCCCATGCCATTGTAGTGGTTGGGAGGATTTTCATCGTCTATCGCATTGATCCGGTTCGCTATGACCGGCGCGAAGGGCGGCACGGTCACGGTGAAATGGACAAAGAAAGTGTCGTTGGACTCCACCACCGTACTCACCAGGTCCGCGTCGATGCCGGGGTCGTGCATACCGTCGGGAACGTTGACGATGGTACCATCGGCGTCGCGGCTTCTATCCAGGTATACGGTGGCCGTGGACCCGTTCTTGAAACCCCTGCCGATAACCGTCAAGACCTTGTCCCGGTGGTCCGACTCATCGCTGATAGCCAGCATCAGGGGGGTGGTGAACGTGGCCTTTACGCCAGCGGTTTCCTTGCTGGTGCTGACCGTGAAGTCGTAGGAGCCGCTCTCCGTGGGGTTGGTCAGCCCCGCGCTGAAGAGGAAGGTCACCGTGACCGTCGCACCCGCATCGATGCTCTCTATACCGGAAGACTTGGCATCCATGTCGGGCACCGTGATGATATATATGTCTCGCCCCTCTCTGCCCGCCCTGTAAGTGGGGTCCTCTGAAAGGGAGACGCTCTGATTGGCCTGGCCGCCGCCGGTAACCGCGCTTGCGGATATTCGAACGGCGTCAGCCGGTATGCTCACAGGCGCCCACACCGATGAGTCGATGTCCAAGACAATCGTATCCACGTTTGCTTGCAGCACTTCTCCGGTTACGAACGCGACGGTATACTGAGCGGCTTCCCCGGGCTCGTTGGGAGTGTTGGTTACCGTCACATCGGTGACCATGCTGCTCTGTTGGAAGTCCGCTGCTTGACCATTATCGTCAATGGGATGGTCAGCGCCCTGGACTCCCAAGGGGGATATGGCGCCAAGGGCAAGCATCGCGGTGAACGCGGCTAAAACTACGGTGGCCGCGGCAATTAACCACCGCCGGCATATCCCTCTAGCTGTCTCTCCAAACCTCACGTCCGTCCTCCCCTGTGCCTACCGGAACTGTTCTGCCTGCATACTATCATTAAGATTCCAGACTTATGAAGCAGACGTCCGCTCATTGACCTTTCTCTTAACACCATGGCCGCACATGGCAAACGGAAAGGCCAGTTGGCACTATTTCTATGCCAACCGGCCGTTACGACCTGACGCTGCCGATTTCAGACCAGCAGATATGCGGCAGCAATACTAGCCAGACACCGCCTCTTTGAAGCGGCGGATGGCGTCGATGTGCTGGTCGGGGTCGCCAGTTTCCTCCTGCGACGGCTTTGCGTTAGCCGAAGAGATAGAGGTTGATGAGCCTGATCACATCGGCCTTGCTGGGGGCATCATCTCCCGTACCGAACAGGTAGTCGTTGATGGCTTTTATGACCTCGCTCTTCTCAATCTTCCCGTTGACGTTGGTGTCGTAGCGGCTGACCACGTCTCCCGGGGTTACTGCGGACGTTTCAGACCAAGGCCCTACCCCGGATGAGTTGACCGCCCGCACCTGAACGTCGTACCGGACACCGCTGGTCAGGTCGGTCAGGGTGTACTGGAGGAGGCCGGAGCCGGTCCAGACGTCTTCCACCACGGTCCAGTTGGCGTTGTCCGTCTCGTCGGCGTCGGTGCGGATGTAGCGCAGGTCGTAGGCGGTGACGGCCGACGTGCCGGTCTCGCTGGGAGCGGACCAGGTTACGGTCAGGGAATCGACGCCCGCCGTGACCGGGGTGGTGATGGCGGGAGCGCCCGGCCTGTTCCCGTACCCATACACCTTGATGTTCCACGACCGCAGGGTCCCGCCCTGTCTCGGGTAATGGTCGGTGATCCGCAGCGTCCACACGCCGTTGGGGTCCTCGCCCAGGTGCCGGGCCGAGCCGAAACGGAACTCGCCGTCCAAACGCACATAGTAGGTGCATGGCTCGCCGTCTCGACATATTTCATCAGTGTGGTAGTAGCGAGTGTTGAACGGAACGGCCAGCTTGGAAACAGCGCCTGAGGGGGACACCAACTCGATGTCCATGTCCCGGAAAGAAGTGTGCTTGAAGTCGGTGTTGATTTCGACGAACTCTGTGAACTCTATTCCCGTGTCCAGCGTGAGCGTCGTGGCGACGGTCTGAAGTGCGCCGTCGGACTGCGGAGGGGGAATCTCGACGGCCGCCTCTGATTCGGCGCTGGCGCTCCTCAGGGATGGTACGTTGACCCATCCCTTTGCCAGGTCAACGGCGGCCTTGGCGTCAACCACACCGAACCCGTATTCGCGGTTGAAGTGGTAGCGGTCGGCGTCTGAATCCGCCCCGTACTTCCGTGCGCCCTCCGCCCAGCCGGGGTTTGCGGCGTCGTTCTTCCGCGCCGAGGCGGCCAGAATCAGCTTGAGGTCCCGCCAGGTCAGGCCGGGATTGGCCTGGCGCAGCAGTGCGGCAACGCCGGAAACGGTGGGAGCCGCCGCAGAAGTCCCGCCCATGTCGCTTCTGTAGCGGTCGGAATTCTCAGTAGTGACGATCCCCCTATGCTCTTGCTCTCCAACGTCATTCGAGGGAGCACAGACCCACAGGTTGGCCCCTTTCTCGGAGTAGTCGCTTCTGGTGTCTCCGTCGTTCACCGCGCAAACAGCGGTCACGGCGTAGAAATTTTTCAGTTCGCTGAGGTTGGAGTCGTCTCCGCGATCTCTGACATTATCGAAATGGCCTCCGACCGGATTCCCATCCGAGTCCAGGCGGTGGCCCCTGCCGCCATTTCCGGCGCTAAAGGCGTAGAGTACTCCCTTGCCGTTGTAGCCTTCCCTGACTCCAGAGTCAACGGCTAATTTCCAGAATTCGTTGGCATAGCTCAACCAGGGGCCGCCCCCATGTCCCCAGCTGTTGTTGGACACTGCGGTTACAACCCGGTTGCGGGCCATGGCGTCCGCTTGGTTGATGTCATGGACCATCTCTTGCTGAGCGGCGGGCGTAAGGTAGTTGTATCCGTAGATGGTAGCTCTTGGGGCCACGCCGCGCACGCCGATGTCGTTGTCTCGCGCCGCGATGACGCCGGCCACGTTCGTGCCGTGGTGTTCATAGCGGTGATATATATCAGTGCTGTCAGTGACGCCGGTATTGTAGTTGTGATTGAGGGTGGTGTTGACGTTGTCAGCGAGGTCCTCATGGGCATAGTACATCCCGTCGTCAACCACGGCGACGTTGACGCCTTCGCCATTGATGCCTTCCGCCCATACGGGTCCGACGTTGATGTCCTCTCCACCCTGCTCTTGATTGCTCAGGTTCCACTGGCAGCCGTACAGGGGGTCGCTAATTTCCGGGTTGTTCAGCGCGGCAGTCGCGGCTTCGCAGTCGGCGATGAACTGGGTGTAATTGGTATCTTCATAGGCGTGGATGGTGTAGGGCACGGGATAGGCAGTGTCGTCGGCGGGGGCGGTCACTTTAACGTAGTAGGCGCCAGGGCTGAAATCGTCCTCGATGCTGACGCCATAAGATACCCTACGGATGTTTACGGAGATTTCGGTGCCCTGGCTGTCGAGCATGGTTACGTCCAGAGGTTCGATAGGCATCCTCTGGCCAGACGTGTCGTACCTGGAGAACGGATTGTTGGCGTGGACGACCAAATTCATGGACTCGGCAAGGTCGAGTCTGAAGTAGTCTGCATCGCTTGCCATGTCAATCACGCCCGGCGTCGGGGAATCGAGACTCAATGTGGTTGCCATGCCGGTGGCGCTGCCTGGGCCCGTTACAGCTTCCACGTGCAACGTGTAATCGCCGGTAGCGAAATCCCCGTCAGCCGTGAGCCAGCTTCTGACCGAGACGTAATAGACTCCCCTCGGTACATTCCCCCGGAGGCTAAAACTGGTCTCTCTCCCCGCTATATAACTGTCGAAATTGTATGCAAGCCTGTCTCCGTTGCTGTCATAAAGCCAGCCCCGCGTATCGAGGTCCCCGGTGGTGTATATCCAGACGTCAGTGGTCCCCGATGCGCCGGATAGGTCCAGCTTGAAAACGTCCCGGTCGTTTCCGGGGTCGATGCGCCCGGCTATGAAGGAACCCAGCGTCAGGGCCGTAGCCGTCGGGAATGAGTTTCCGTGGTCGTCTATCTTGGCGTGGAGGGTGTAGGCTCCGGTGGTCCTACCGTAGGCGCTCTCGACCCCGACGTAGTAAACTCCCGGCGTCAGGGTCCGCGAGATGCTAAAATTCGTATCAACAATCCTATCACCACTAGTGACGTCGCGGTTGTATGTAAGCGAGTCGCCGTTGCTGTCATACAACGCTCCAGAGGTATCAAGGTCACCGGTTGTATATATCGAGACGTGGGCGTTGCCCGGTTCGCCGAACAGGTCCAGCTTGAAGAAGTCCACGTCGTCTCCGGGGTCGATGCGCCCGGCTATGGAGGAACCTAGCGGCAGGGGTGTCGCCGTATCGAGGGTATTTCCGTGGTCGTCGGTCGTTTGCGCCGTGACGCTGCCCGCACCAGAGATGAAGCAGAAAAACAGGGAGGCCGCCAGTAGAAGTATCCTCCCTACCGGCGGCCTCCGCCTGGAGAAACGTTGTGCCAGCCTGAAACGCATTCCAAGCTCTCCTAAAATACGAATGTGGTGGAATGGCCGGGCACAGTCGTCCTTCCTCAGGGCCGCCCCCATCAGTTCAACTCCACTTCCCTTGCCCAGTTAGGACTTGAAATTATCACGCCTTCCTGTCCAGCCAGAGCATTGGCCAGTTCCAGGGAAGGAAAGCCTGGTTCTGTTTCCACAAAGAAACCATTGACCAGGAAGTCCAGTTCCGACGTACGGTCCAGAGATATGCCGTTCCGGGAGAAAACCCCTCAACAGCGGCCTGGTCCCACTCGGGATCGAGGGCCAGCATGATGCCTCCGGGCAATGTCATCAACTCACCGCCCGATTCGGAGCGGAACACCGGCTGGCCGTCGCCTGGTCCGGACTGTTTCCGGGTAATACTGTCCAACTCCCCCTTCTTGACTACACCATCTTCGGACGCCGCTTCGGCAACGCTCTCCTGGGACTGCTTGGGAGGCTCCAAGACGACCCTCAAAGTCCTGTCGCCATCCTGATAGGTGTAGACCGTTCCCGGGCTGGCCCCTTCCAGTTCGGAGCTGGTCCCTTCTGAGGGGCCTCCCATTTGCGTCACAGGGGTAGCCTTGGGTCCCGGCTCCGGCATAGCCGCGAGTCCAGCCTTCGGCGCAACCGCGGGGCTAGGCTCCGGCACAGCCGCGGGTCCGGGCTCCGGCACAGCCGCGGGGCCAGGCTCCGGCATAGCTGCGGGGCCGGTTTCCAGCACAGCCACGGGGCCAGGCTCCGGCATAGCTGTGAGGCGAGTCTCCGCCGCAGCGTCGGGGGCCGGGACCGCAGCTTCCGAGGCCATCGGCACCGGGGCGGGCGGCGCCTGGTCCCTGGCCAGGATCAGTCCCGCCGTTATCCCGCCCGCCAGGACCAGGGCTGAGACGATTCCTATTGCAGCAACAAGCCTTGTCATTTTCATAACGTCACCTCTTAACAAGAGTCCCATAACCGGTCCGCCACTACATATTTTACCGGACTACGGCGCAGGTCAGGAATGACGGGGGAATAGTCTAGCCCGAGACCGCCTTCTTGAAGCGGCGGATGGCGTCTATGTGCTGGTCAGAGCATTCTAGTCCGGCCCGTCTGTCAGTGAACACCATGCGGGTGGGGCCTGCCTCCTCTCAGACCGCGATTTGCCGGTAACAGCCAAGGGGCGTCACCACAATAATATAGACGGCCCCGGCGCGGGAAAAGTTCCCGGCAATGCCGTTGGCCGCGAGGTCCATCCGGGTCGGGCTGGCTAGGCGGCCCGGCCATCCGGTAGGCCGCCAGGACTCGCCTGAGCTGGCGTTCGCTGATCCCCAGAAGTTCGGCCGCCTGAGCCCTGGGCAGTTGATAATCCATCACGCTGTTGAGTACCTGGAGTCTTGCCTGCTCTCGTTGGTTCAATGTCACGTCCTTCATGGCCGGACATTTTCCCTGAGCAATTTATGCGGATGTTATCGTAGAGCAATGACACGCCTCCCAAAATAGCGGTGAACCCAACCGTTGTAAAAAGGGTTGACTTTGGTAACAGACCATCGTCAGCCTTTCCTGAGAGCGCGGTCTTCGCCGCACCGCCGCCCCAACAGTTCAGGACGGCTCCGCCCGGGAATCTCGCCCGGGAACACCGGTCTGGTCCACGTTCAAGCCGCTCCGCGGGCTTTTACCCCTCGCGGCAGCCTGGACGGGATTGGGTTCGCGTTTCCGCTTCCCCAGCCGGTGTTGCGCTGCAAGCGCCGGTTTCAACTGCCCCAAGATTGCACCCCAGTGCGTCCACACGTGCTTCACACGCTTCCTTGCAGGTACGGTGAAGGCGACCTGGACGCCGTTGCCAACGGGGCAGACCCGCCGGCGTGGAACGCGCTCCGAGCAGCCGAGCAAACGCCGGGCCAGCACCAGGGCAGCCGCCTGATGGACACTGAGCCCGTAACGTTCCATGAACTTCGCCCGGCCGATGACCGAACTGAAGGCCGGGTTGACCTGATGAACCTCCACTCCCTGGCGGTAGCCGCGGGAGATGAAACAGGCCTTGATCTTGCCGTAGCTGAAACTGGACAGCATCCGGCTGTACCTGCGGGACTCGCCTTCCAGTTGGGCCTTCTTCTGCTTGAAGTCCAGCTTCTCTATGACGATGGGCTTACCGGCTTCTTTGGCGTACCGGACTACGCCGGCCACCGCGTCGCCGATGATGGCGTCCGCCTGGCGCTGAGACTTCCCATAGGTGACCAGCGGCGCCCGCCAGGAATGCAGCCAGTTGCCGCTGGCGTCGGTCTCGGCCACGGCCAGGTGGTCGGCATTCAGGTCCACGCCAATGGCGCCGCGCCTCCGGTCCGTCGCTGCGGGCACGGGTGCCATCTTCGTGGTGACGAACACCCGCCATCCCTTCTCATCCCGCTTGAAGCGGTACGATATTGCCTGTCCCAGAGACGTTGCCCGGGCCGCCCTTTCGCCGTCCCGGCGCCTGCACTCCGCGAACTCCAGGTTGGACTGCAGGGCCGCCAGCACCTGGCCGTGGCCGCAGGCAAACCGCACGCTCTCGATGACCACGTATTTGCCATGCTGTCCGGCCAGGCAGTCCGGCATCCGAAGCCGCAGGGTCAGGGAGCCATCGTCAGCAACCCCGGCCACGCACAACTGGCAGCCGCCGGTCTCATCCCGGCTGCCCAGCACGAAGAACTCGCCATCCCGCGCCGCTCTCCAACCGGCCAGCCACTCGTCATAGCTGCCGTAGCCGTTGGCCTCCAGGCGATGCTGCTTGCGCCAGAGCTTCCTGCCGCCGAAGCACAGCCGGACCAGGCCCGCCGCCATATCGGTCTCGACCCGCGCCAACCTGGACCGCAGGTTATCCAGCCTGCGCGTCTTCTGATGGACCCGGCGCGAATCACCCTTCTTCCCGGCGTTTGCCAACCTCCCTGCCGGTCTTGCGTACCATGCCCTTCAGGGTCTCGATATGCAGAAGCTGGGACTCCCGCGCCGCCGAGACCTTCCCCTCCAGGGATACCCGCACCACGTTGAACATCCGGGCCGGTATGCCGTATTCCCTGACGGAGCCACTCTTCATCGATTCGGCGGACCTGCCGGAAGAAACCTCCGCAAAAAGACGCCTCTGCACCCTGCCGTACAGTGCGGCATACGCGGACAGGGCCGCATCATCACACAACATTCGCGTCTGGTACGTTGCCTGCATCAGAGCTCCCGGGCCGCGGCGACAGCCCGCTCGGCCCTTCTCCGGGCGGAACGCTTCCCGTACAGACGGGCGCACAGGGACGTCATCACCTCGGTCGCGTCCCGGACCAAATCATCCACGACTTCACCGTCATCCACGACCAGGATGCGGGCGCCCCGGGCTGACAGGGCGGCCTCGATGTACTCGAACCCGAAACGGCAGAGCCGCTCCCGGTGTTCGACTATGATCGTGCCCACCGAGGGGTCGCCGATGATCCGGCGCAACTGCCGCCGGTTGCCGTTCAGACCGGACCCGATTTCCTTGACGACCTCATCGGGGCGGCAATCATGCTGAGTGGCCCACTCGGCCAGCCTGCCGGCCTGCCGGTCAAGACCGCCGCGCTGGTCCGCGGAGGAGACCCTGGCGTACAGAACGCACCGCGCACCGCCCTCGGGAGGAACGATGACGTAATACCGGCCGTTGGGGAGTTGCTCGATCTGAAGGCCGGGGGGCAGCCCTGCCGGTGCAGACGGGAGGTGGTGGCCTTGTTGAAGCCGTAGAGACGGCCCCAGGCGGTCAGGCTGATTCGCTTGCTGCTAACGTCCATACAATATCTGATATGCCATACTCTGAACAGTTGCCAGCCCCTGGCCGCGAACGACGGGGCTGACGGGTCTCCTGCACCAGTTGCTTGCTGGTCTCGTCCAGACACACCAGCACCTCGTTCTCACCATAGGGCCGGTTATACACTTCCAGCACGTCCTCCATGGCGCACACGAACTCGGCGCTGCCCTGGCGTGGCAGGCACCAACACTCCTTTAGCCAAGGCTTGAGATGGTTTTTTTCAGAGTCGGGCGCACTGTCTCGGTGCTGATGCTTTCCACTTTCTCCCTTTCCACCAATCCATCGGCCAGCATTTGCAGCGTCCAACTGACCCGTCCCTCCGGCGGTTGGGAGATGGCCATTGCTATCAGCTGGGCCTCGCCCTGGCCATCCAACTTTTTCTGGCGGCAGTTCAGTTGCTCCTTGCGTCCCAAGGCCTCCTCCACACTGTGAAGGGCGGTGGAATGGGAGTGTTGAAAAAGTCAGCTCCAGGGATTACAGGGCAAATTCGTGGGGTCACCGGGGCCGAAAGTCGAGACAATAAAGTTGCATGTTGTCCTGGTTGCTAACAAACGACCGATAAGAAAGACGATATTCGCAGCCCGAATTTTGGTGGTCGCCCACCGTTGGACTTTTTCAACACTCCCTTAACTCCGCCGCTTAGACCCGCACCAGCCAGACCTCCCGTGCTCATGCCCATAGCCACGGGCCCCCGCCGTTTCTGGCCTCCCGCGGGCCCGGGCCGGGAAGGCGATGCCGACCGACCGTTTCCCCGCGTTGGACCGCCTTCCCAGCCTTTTCGTGAATACCCAACGGAAATCAGCGTCAGCCGGAAGGGGAATGAACATTTCTCCCACAGCCCACGCGGTCACGGTGGAGTCACGGGCGGCCTTGGTTTCTGCCCTTCCCGCCGCCCGTGCGAAGGGACACCAATCCATTAGGGGCGTACACATGCAGATAAACCCCGCATTCCCACCATCCCGCTTGGACATGCCCAAACGCAGGGCCGAGCAGCAGATTTACCAAAGTCTGGCGGCCAGCGCCGTCCCCGGACGCGCGCTCTATGAGGTGAAGGTTACACCTGCCGCTATTCAGGTGGACTTCCTCGTCTGGGCCGAGGGCGTCGCGGCGTACTCCGCCCAGGTGAAGGGTGGCGCTATCTCATCCATGAAGGGGAGTTCTGCCTCGTCACCGACCGGGGCAGGACCCCCCAGCCGGGGCTGCCGGCCCAGGTTTGGGATTCCGCCATGGCGATCCCCGATCACCTGGAGCGGAGGCGCGGCCACCGCCTCTTCATCATCCCGGTCCTGGCCCTGCCCGACATGGAGCAGGACAAGGACATCCAGGACCTCGCGGCCAGGCACAACGTCATGACACTATTCGGGGTGACCGGTTGGTCGATCTGGCCCGCAGCCAGGCCATCCGGCACCGGCCCACCGAGGCCAGCATCGAGGCGGAGGCGGTGGCCATTATGCCGGAACTGCGCCTGCCCCAACTGCCACAGCCCCGCAGGTAGTGATCCAGAACGTCGAGCACCTCCATATCCACGTCGGGCCGGAGGCCATCGAGGGTCTGAGCCACCTGATGGCCAACAGCTAAACCAAAGCCAAGGTGAACTACGCATATGGAGGAAGTCATCGGCGGCGCCGGACCACCTCCAAGTGCAGGTGGAAGAGCTTCACCGTGCGCGCCTGAGCCAATCTTCATCCCCCCGCAAATATAGATTCCACCTTGGCTTTAGTTTAGGAGGTGCTATCCGCCGTCCAGGACGCCAGTCGGCTGAGGGCGATCAGCTTCGACGCGGTGAAGCACCTGGTGCTGTGCCGGCTGGAAGGCAGGCCGCCCCGGCTGGACCTGGAGCTGTATCCCCACGTGCCGCGGGTGCGGGTGAGCGCCACCTCCGCCGGTGAGGGCGGCATGAGCAGTAAGTCCACGCTGCTTTTGGAACACCACCTGAAGGAGCTGAAGCTGCCCAGCTTCCTGAGAGAGTACGGGAGATGGCTGCCCGGTGCGCCGCCGAGGGAGTGGACCACCCGGAGTACCTGCTCAGGCTCGCCGAACTGGAGCTCATCGACCTCCGCCAGCGCATGGTGGAGCGGCGGTTCCGGGCCGCCCGTTTCCCGGCCGTGAAGATCCTGGACATCTTCGACTTCCCGGCAATCCCCTCGGTGAACAAACGACTGGTGATGGAGCTGGCCCGCTGCGAATACATCCAGCACTGGGAGAACGTCATCGCCGTAGGCAACAGCGGCGCCGGCAAGACCCACGTGGCCCTGGGGCTGGGTCTCGCCGCCTGCCAGCGGAGAATGTCGGTAGGGTTCACCACCGCAGCGGCCTTGGTGCACGAGTTGATGGAGGCCAGGGACGAAAGACGCCTGCTGAATCTACAGCGGCAACTGCCCCGCCTCAACCTGTTGATCGTCGACGAACTGGGATTCGTCCCACTCTCCCGCACCGGCGCGGAACTGCTCTTTGAGGTCTTCAGCCTGCGCTACGAGCGGGGCTCCATCCTGGTGACCACCAACCTCCCCTTTGACGAGTGGACCGAGGTGTTCGGATCGGAGCGCCTCACCGGCGCGTTGCTGGACCGCCTCGCCCACCACACCGTCGCCATCACCTGCCTCGGCAGCCACCTCCAGATCCGCTGAAACCGGGGGCCGGTTCCATTCCTGGGCCAAATAAACAATGATGTCCTTGCCCATCGCCAACAATGGCGGCCCCAGGATGACGCCCCAGAGGCCAAAATATTGGCTGGCGACGACAATCGTCATGATTATAGCGACGGGATGCAGCTTCAGGGTGCTGCCCTGAATCCTGGGCACCAGGAGGGTATTTTCCAGCAGTTGGATAACCAAGTACAAAAGGATGACCCAAAGTACCTTGTGCGGCGCGGTAGCCAGGGTTACCAGCACACCGGCCGCACCGCCGATCCAAGGCCCGATAATGGGCACCAGTTCGGTCAGGCCGGCGACAATGCCCAATATAAAGGCGAAGGGCACCCCGAGCAGCAGCAGCCCGGCGGTTGCGACAACCCCGACAATCACGCCCAAGGTTAGCTGACCCTGGATGTATCCGCCCAGCGTCCGGTCGGCTATATCCAGAATGTCACGTAAAGAGGCTCGCAACTCCCGCGGAAAGGGGGCGTAGAGGGACGCCTTGATCGGCCCTGAGTCCTTCATCAGGTAGAAAATTAACATCGGGGCGGTGGCCAGCCCGAGGATAAATGCGAAGGAACCGGAGATAACACTCAAAGTCTGGGAGACTACCACCCACACTGCCGGGCCCACGATGCCGCCGGCGTCGGCCAACGTATCCTCAGCCATGTCTCGCATCTCGTTGGGAATGAGGTCGGCGTACTGGGCAACCCAGCCTTCCACGGTTACGCGGGAGGAATTGAGGAAGCTTGGGAACCCCTCGATAAATCGCTGGCCTTGATGGATAGTGGGAGGAATGACCAGAACCAATGCCGCGGACAGGACGCCCAGGCCGGCGAGGAAAATGACCCCGATGGCGATGCCCCGGCTGAGGCCGGGGCGGCGGTTGCGCCAAGGCATCCCCCGCTCCAGCAGACGGGCCATAGGAAGGAGTGCGTAGGCAACAATGACGCTGATGCCCAAGGTCAGCAGCACGGTGCCCATCAGGTATAGCACTGCCAGCGTGACGACCACCACGGCGGCGGCTGCCAGCAAGTGGAGACGCTTACGCCTCATGTTCCCACCCATATCATGCTTGGACAACTGTCCATCCCTCGTAGTTCCGGAGAGTTGGTGACCTCATGTCTGGGAGCCGTGCTTACAAGTCTCATCACCCTGCGTTCTATGTTACGTATGTAATTGGTTGCATTGTGGGGCGTATAGGCCCATGACCGCCATGACTCCAGGCCGATGGCTTGACCCGCCGTTACGGTCAGTTAACGAGAGCTTCTCGTAAGCCTCTTGGGCCGGAGCTCTCCGGCGCTCCTTGCCAGCGCCGCTCCGTATAGAAATATCATCCCGGCGATGTAGGCCCACATCAGCAATACGACGACCGAGGCAACAGGCCCATAGACGGCACCTCTCTGGGAAGCGATGTTCGTAAACCAGAAGAACAGGTGCTTGGCCGCCTCGAAGAGTATGACCGCAATAATGCCGCCAAACGCAGCGTCCCTCCACTCCACTCGGGTATTGGGCAAGTGGAAATAGACGACCGTGAATATCGTACCGGTCAACACCGCCGCCACCGCCACCGATATGACCCCGGAGAAGAGGACCAGACCCGTGGATGTTCCACCGAACGATTCAACAAGTACTCCCCCGAAGCTGATCGCGAGCTGGCAAAGTCCGGATAGGCCCACGGACAACATGAACAGGACCACCACGATTGTCCCGACCCCCACCTGCGTAATAATCGTGCCCACCGGTTTCCTCGTTTCGATGCCGAGGACCCGATTCACCGCTCGGTTCACGGCATTTAAAAGACCGGTGGCGCTCAGTACGATGTCGGCCAACGCAATAAGTCCGACGGCGAGAGACCCGCCAAGCAGGTGGTTGACAGCCTCTTCAAGGAGTGCACTGGAAGCGGGAAAGTAGTTAACGATCGTATCAGTGAGCTTCTCCCGAATTCCATCCGTGTCCGTGAAGATTGCGAAGACCATGATCACCAAAGTAACTATGGGAAAGAAGGAAAGGACCGTGAAGTATGCCAAGGACCCGGCCAAGTCCATTCCTTCCAACCTGAGAAGAAGGCGTGCTGCCCTGTACATAGCCGCGCCGCGCCATGTCGCCCGGCCTCGGGGCAACTCAGTTGACAGCCGTTCCGCAACCTCAATCAGTCTCCTTTCCAGGTCCGGTGAGACCAACCGGCCGGACCCCACGATGCTCCTCACCACCGACCGCCGTACGCTGTCACCATAGGACCTATCGACCTGATAATCGGCCTCCACGGCTCCCGCCGCCGCGGCCGCGACCACTTCAGCATGGTCTTCTGCGGCCCCCTCAGCCTCCTGGATGACGGCCGCCACAGCGCTTTCGGCCAATGCTGACAACCTCGGCGCTCCCCTCCGCGGAGGTGGTGGCGTGGAGAACCAGAATGCGGGCCGCGTCCCGGGTTGCGGCCACGACATCACCGCCAGTTGCACTAACTCCTGAGACTACCCCGCCGAGAGTTGCCTTCGCCACGCTTGCTTGGTCACCTCCCGCATCAGTCAACGCCACAACGGCGCCTTCAACAGCCGCCGACACGGCCGCGGTCTGGTCTATGCCTACCGAAGCAGCGCCGACAATCGCCCCCTCCACCGCAACCCGGCCAATCTCCCCGGCATCAGCGCCCACTTCGCTTGATCCCCTGATAGCGCCTACCACCACCTCCCTGACTGCGGACCCGGTCACCGTTACCACCAGCCCTGTTCCCTCCACGACGCCAATGACGGCATCTCTGACGAACGCCCGAGTCTCGCCGCCCACCTCCTCGACGGCTTGGACCGCCCCTATGACAGCATCCCGAGCCAGGTTGCTCGCCCCACGGCCAACCGAACGGATGCCGGTCACCGCCATCAGGGCAGAGGAACGCACGACGGCCCCGGTAACCTGGCCTCGGTGAGTCCTCATGGTCCGCCCCAGGGTCACTTTCACCTGCGCAGCGACCTGTTCTGAGGAATTGTCCGGCCGGTTCATGGGACCCACGCTACAGGGCAACAGATTCCACCTGTCAATGACATGGTTTCGTACCGCCTTCGCAACTGTTCAGACTGGGGCAATCAAGGGTTTGGATAGGGTGGACTTCAGGGCGTGGTAAGGGTTGCATTCTTCCAAACGCCAAGTACCGAACAAGGCAGCCAGAATACTCTTGGTCTCGCTTCCTTGCCCTGAGCGGGTTCCGCCGCTGATCTTGCGGCTCACCAGCCGAGGACGCAGGCTCCTCTCAGCAGGGTTGTTGTCCGCCCCGGCCCGGGTCTCGACAATGAAGGTGAATAGCTCGGGCAAGAACCGTTCCACCCTCTGGCACAGCTCCCTCATGGGCGTATCGCTGGCCAGATAGGGCTGGCAGATGGACTACAGCTTCTGTTGGAACGTTGCTGCTCCTTCACACCGCCGGTTGGGGGCTTCAGTTGGCTTTCCAACTCAGCGATTCGGGCTTCCAGAACCCGGAATGGCCAAGGAGTTGTCCGATTATCTCAATCAACTCCTCCCGGGAGGCACCAGCTAAATCCACAGGCAGTTCCATGCTTGGAACTTACCATGGTTCCTATGTCATTCCATTCGTCGCCTTGACACGAATTTGCCCCAGTTTGAACAGTTACCCTGCCGAGACCACCGAGGCCTTCTGCGACGGCCATGTCTCGGCATTTGCTTCCTTGGTGGAGTGCCCCGGAGCATGCTGTACGACAATACCAAGCTGGCGGTGGCGAAGATACTGGGCGATGGCCGACGCAAGCGCACCAAGGCCTTCACCGAGCTCCAGTCCCACCACCTGTTCGATGACCGGTTCGGCCGTCCCGGCAAGGGCAACGACAAGGGGAAGGTCGAGGGGATGGTCGGCTACATACGGCGCAATTTTCTGGTGCCGGTGCCGTCCTTTGAGAGCTTCGACGCGCTGAATGCCCGCCTCGAGCAGCGGTGCCTGGAGCGGATGGATGCCAAGCTCAGGGGACAGCGCATGGAACGGGATCTTGATATCCTGCTGCACCTGCGGCCGGTACCATACGCTGCCTGCGACAAGCAGGCGATCCGGGTGAGTTCCCTGTCGCTGGTACGGCACCGCACCAATGACTATTCGGTGCCGGTGGCCTACGTACCGGGACGTCATGGTGCAGGGATACTTGGACCGGGTGGTCATCAGTTGCGTATCCGAGGTGATAGCCCGCTATCACTGCTCCTATGAACGGGATGATTTCGTGTACGACCCCGCCCACTACCTGCCGCTCCCCTGAAGGGATGGAAGCTGCCCGAGGAGTTTACAACGGTCACATATTGGAGCGTCTGCTCTGATTCCGTTGGACAGAACTCCTGGGAAGAGAACGGAGGCGCGAGGACAGCGGCGATGACTACTAAACTGGTATCAAGATGGAATCCACGTATACTCTCATACGAATGCCTGCGGGTTCCACCTTGGCTTTGGTTTAGGCGGCTGCCTTTGCTCCATTGGTCGGCAACTCTGCAGTTTGCGCTTTCCCATTACCTGAGGGTAAGGGTGCTTCTATCGTTGCGCTCCTTGGGTCTATGGTAGTACCTTGATCCATCAGACCGTATTTATGCTCCAGTTCCAAGATAAAACGGTCCAAATCTTGTTGAGCTTTCTGCACCTCCAGATCCTTCTTATCTACGTCCATCTGCAGCTTCCGTAGCTGGTAGCGCTCTGTGGGATCAAACTCTGCCATTGTCGTCTCCTGGCAATAAGATGAGGCCTAGATATTAGAATATATGTACCATTATTTATCAAGGGGCCACTGACACCATGGATGCCGCATTTTTGCTTTATGGGTTGGACTGACGCCCAGGTGGTGACGTCACCGGTATTGCTGGACCTGGCGGGCGGCGAATGCGTGGAGGACTTGCGGCTGCCGGAGAAGGACGAGGGGTTGGGCCTGGTGCTGCGCCGCCGGGAGCGCCGGGCCATGGAGGGTAGGTGGCGCAAGGGGCGCCGCCGCAGTGTGCCGCCGGCCACGGCGGTGTTCCGGTTCTTGAACAGATTCCACGACGAGGAGGAGGAGAGCAAAAGGCAGCCTCATGCCGCGTTCATACCGGCGCCCACCGCCCGACTTCCGGGTCTGCGCCGGGTCAACGCAGACCTGGGCGGATTCCTCCAGGGTCACGCCCGGCATAAGCAGGCGACGCCGGACATGGACGCGGCCCTGATAGAGACCCACAAGGAGCAGGCGGTGTACTGCTGCAAGAAATACACGGCTTACCAGCCGATACATTTTCGCTAACGAACGTTAACAACGTTGCTTGCGAGGCATCCCACGCAGTCTGCGAGGGCGGGTGTATCTACCAAAGCGCGGAGGAGTGCTCCGCGCGCTCCGTTGATGTCGCGTTCAACGGTGATGCCGTCTTGGCCGGTAATGTAACGTGCTCCTCCGAGCTTGTTCACTATTTCCCCGCTCCAGCTGCAGGTCTTACTTGTATACGCTTCGTTGATCAGGAGCGCCTTGGCGCCTGTCTGCCGCGCTTTCCACAGCAGGAACCTCTGGAATCGGTAGTGAGCGAACGTGAGAAGGGAACGGACGCTTTTGCTTCGTAGTTTTCGGCCTCCTTTCTTTGACATGTCTTGAGTCTCGAAGGTGGGGAGCAGGATAAGGTCGAAATGGTCGACGAGGAACCTTGCTGTCTGGTGATGGAGTTCATCTATCAGGTTGCGAATGCGGTTGCGCATCCTTTCGGCGGCCTTCCGTATGTTGCGGCGTCTGTTCCGGGACGCCTTGGAGGTTTTGCTTATGAGGTTGTCCAGGCGCTGGCAGAGGCGTTGGACCCTGCCGAAGGCGCCTTGGGCGATGTGTCCTGCGTCTGTTTCTGAGAACCAGGTGATGAACGTCCTTATCCCCGGGTCCAGGGCTGCTACCCGGTCCCATTCCCTACCGGCCTGTTGTTCCAGGTCCGGGTTGTACGGGGTTGATGCGGACAGGTGATATCGTCCGTTGTGGAGTGTGAGGCGGGAGTCCCCGTGCTCGCGGGGCGAGCAACTGTTCCTCCAAATCTGATATGATTTAATACTAGCTGATAGTATATTATGCCACACGAATCTGACCTGATCCGCATAGGGGCTGCTGCCCGGCTCCTGGGAGTGACTCCCCAGACCCTTCGCAAGTGGGAGTCCACCGGCTACCTTGCGCCAGCGCGCAGGACTCCTGGAGGCACCAGGTATTACTCCACAGTCCAACTTCTGGGCCTGAAGGCTGAAAACTCCCTCACCGTCTGCTACGCCCGGGTCTCCAGCCACGACCAGAAGGCTGTCCTGGACCGCCAGCAGGCTCTCCTGGAAAGCTACTGTGCCGCCCAGGGCTGGACGTCCGTGGTAATCCGGGACCTGGGCAGCGGGATGAATTACCAAAAGAAGGGGCTGCGCCAGCTGCTGGAGATGGTGCTGGAGCGGCGGATGCGCCGGTTGGCGCTGACCCACAAGGACCGGCTGTTGCGCTTCGGTGCGGAACTGGTGTTCACCCTGTGCGAGCTCCGGGGAATTGAGGTGGTCGTCATCCACCAGGGGGAGCAGCCGACTTTTGAGGAGGAGCTGGCCCAGGACGTGCTGGAGATAATCACGCTCTTTTCAGCCCGGTTGTACGGCAGCCGCAGCAGGAAACACCGGGAACTCCTATCCACCCTGGCGGAGACGGCGCCTGACGCCGCTTCAGGAGCCGAGAGGTCTTGAAGAAGTCCCACCGGGTGGCGCTCAAGCCCACGCCGGAGCGGGAATCCCTCTTCCCGGAGCACGCCGGGTACGCCCGATTCGCCTACAACTGGGCGGTGGGAGAGTTCCAAGTCGGCCTGCAGGTGGGGGAATGGCTCTCGGAGAAGTCCCTCCGGCCCAGGTGGAACCTGCTCAAGGGCATCATCGCGCCCTGGGGACGGGAACTGTCCCAGAATGCCGCCAAGTACGCCATCATCGACCTGGGGCGGGCCGCCTCCCGCTGAGGAGAATACCGCCGGAAGCGGAAGCAGGGCATCCCCTGCCGCCGGGTGGGGTCGTCGACTGCTGATAAAATAGTTTATCATTGGTTATGGATGTTGTTAGCAGACGCATCAGCCTGACGGCGTGGGGCCGTCTTTATGGCTTCGACAAGGCCACCACTTCTCGGATGCACCGTGACGGGAGGTTGCCGCCTGAGCTTCAGGTCGAGCAGTTGCCGAACGGGCGTTATTACGTGGTGGTTCCTCCGCAGAATGAAGGCCGTTGCGTGGTCTACGCTCGGGTTTCGTCTGCTGACCAGAAGGAAGACCTGGACCGCCAGGTGGGCCGGGTGGCCGAGTGGGCAACCCAGCAGGGCTGTCGTCCCGACGAGGTGGTCAAGGAGATTGGTTCCGGCCTGAACGGAAATCGTCGTCGGCTGCGTCGGCTGATTGCCGACCATACCGTCGGCACGGTAATGGTCGAGCGCCGGGAGCGATTGTGCCGCTTCGGTTTCGAGTATGTGGAAGCGGCATTGGCCGGGCGGGGCGCACGGATCCTGGTGATGGAAGACAACGAGCTGGAAGACGACCTGGTTCGGGACGTGACCGAGGTGATGACGTCGCTGTGTGCGCGGCTGTACGGGCGTCGGTCGGCCAGGCGGCGTGCGGAGCGGGCACTGGCGGCGGCGCAGGAAGGATGATGACTGGTGCCTACCAGACCCGCATCTGCGAGTACGCCAATGTCAGTCGTTGCCACGGCGACGCGGCGTTGTCGGCGTACGCCGAGCTCTACGGCCGAGTCGAGCGGAAGCTCTTTGCCGAGGTGTCGGCGGGTAGGACATCAGCTTCTTTGAAGAGCGAGTACCTGAAGTGGTATGGGATACCGGCGCGGATGTTCAACGCAGTGAGGGTGTTGCTGGAGGGCAAGATCGCGTCGGTCAGGGAGCAGCAGAAGTTGAGGCTGGATGGATTGCGTCGGCGCATCGCCCGTGCGGAGACGCAGATCGTCCAGGCTGAGCAGCGGGGCCGGCTGAACCAGGCCCACCATAAACGGCGTCGGCTGGCGAATATGCGGCACAGGTTGACTGCGCTGGAAGCCGACATGACCGCTGACCGGGTGCGGCTGTGCTTTGGCTCAAAGAGGCTGTGGCGCCAGCAGTATCACCTGCAGGTCAATGGCTACGACAGCCATGCGGAGTGGCGGAGTGGCTGGCCGACTGGCGTGCTGCCCGCAGCGACGAGTTCTTCGTGCTGGGTAGTCGTGATGAGACGGCGGGTTGCCAGATGTGCGTGGCCAGAGTCGCGGACGATGGCGCCCTGACGCTGCGCTTGCGGATACCGGACTGCCTGGCTGATCAGTATGGCAAGTACGTGACCATGGCAGGCGTGCGCTTCGCCTACGGGCATGAGCATGTGCTGGCTGCCCTGGACAGCAGCGGCGAATTCGCGCGCCGCCGCCGCGAGCATGGCGATCAGGCGGCCAGGGCCGGTGAACTGGGTCAAGCGATCAGCTACCGGTTCAAGCGGGACACCAAGGGCTGGCGGGTGTTCGTTACCACGAACATGGTGGATGTGCCGGTGGTAACGGATCGCAGTCGTGGCGCCATCGGCGTGGACCTGAACGCCGACCACCTGGCAGTTTGTGAGACCGACGCCAGCGGCAACTACGTCAATGCCTTCAGCGTGCCGCTGGTGACCTATGGCAAATCCCCTCATCAGGCCGAGGCCATTATCGGCGGCGCTGTGGCCAGCGTGGTTGATTACGCCCGCAACATCGGCAAGTCCGTCGTCATCGAGAGACTGGACTTCCGGCAAAAGAAGGCGGCTCTGGAAGGCGTGTCCCGCAAATACAGCCGGATGCTGTCGTCATTCAGCTACGGCAAGATCAAGGCGTCCTTCCTGTCCCGCGGTCATCGCCAGGGAGTGGAGGTACACCAGGTCAACCCGGCCTTCAGTTCGGTGATCGGCCGGGTGAAGTTCATGGAACGTTATGGGCTCAGCGTTCACCAGGCAGCAGCCCTGGTGCCGGCCCGGCGTTTGCTCGGCTGTTCCGAGCGCATCCCGCGCCGGTGGGTCTGTCCCGTCGGCAATGGCGTCCAGGTCGCCTTCACCGTACCTGCAAGGAAGCGAGTGAAGCACGTGTGGACGTACTGGGGGGCGGTCTCGGGGCAGTTGAGACCGGCGCTTGCAGCGCAGCACCGGCTGGGGAAGCGCAAACGTATACCCAATCCGGTTCAGGCTGTCATGCGGGCTGAGGCTCGCGGGGTGGCTTGAGCGGAGACCAGATCGGTGTTCCCGGGTGAGATTCCCGGGCGGAGCCGTCTTGAACTGTTGGGGCGGCGGTCCGCCTTAGGCGGATCTTCAAGGAAGACTGACGGAGGTCTTGTTACCAAAGTCAACCTTTTTTACAACGGTATGATCTGATCTTGAGGCGGTGGAGCGGAGGTGGTCATTGAGTCTTGATCGTGCTTCTGATTCACTCTGGGACGAACTGTGTGTTTACAGCTAAACCAAAGCCAAGGTGGGATGTACATTGAAGTGGCGATGATGATCAGTTGGGTTGCGCTGGTGAATCGCTCTAATCCGTACCTGGAGAATGACCCGGCTCCGTAGTTTGACCCCCACCATCTGCGCGTTTCACCTTGGCTTTAGTTTAGTACTCAGTCAACGGTAAAATCGGAAGGGTAAAGGCGGTGTAGTTTGGTTCGTGCGTCCCGGGTGTTGAAGCGCCAGTTGATGGTGGCTCTGGCGTTGTTGCGCTCCGTGACCAGGGCGTCCACTTCCCTCCTTAGGGCCTCCTCGCCGGAGAGCCGCTGCTTGAGGCAGGAGCGGGACAGGACGCTGAACTCAATCTCGGCCATGTTCAACCAACTCCCGTGCTTGGGGGTGTAATGGAACTCCAGCCGCCTGGCAATCCTCCGGGCTTCCTCAGCCGGGAAAGTCTCGTACAGCGATGCCCGGCGATGGGTGTTCAGATTGTCCAAGACGACCCTTACCACCTCGGCTTCGGGGTAGGCTTCATCCACCAGCCAGCGCATCCGGCGGGCGAAGTCTTGCATCGTGCGCCGCTCGGTCACTGCCACATGCCGCCAGCCCGCCAACGGCTCACAGGCCAAGAAGAGGTTGCGGGTACCCTCCCTGCGGTATTCGTAGTCCTGCCGCAGCGGACGTCCCGGCCGGGGCGGGAGCGGCGGCCGGGTCTCGGCCAGCAACTGGGTGGAGGTCTCGTCAAAGCAGACTACCGGACGTTTGGGATCATGAGGTTCGGCGTAGAGATCCAGGACATCCTCCATGTTGGCCACAAATTCCGCGCTCACCTTGGGGATGCACCACTCCTTCTTCCGCCACGGCTTGAGAGCGTTTTTTTGAGACGCTTTCGGATTCCCTCATGGGACATGGAGGGCGCCAGCCCCAACTCGACCACCTTCCCGGCCAGGAGACGCAGTGTCCAGTGGTCATGCCCTTCCGGCGGCGGGCTGCAGGCCAAGGCAATCAGGTGGGCCTCGCCCCGGTCGTCTAACTTCCGGGGCCGGTTGGCCTGGGGACGGTCCCGCAAAACCTTCTCCAACCCTTCTTCGGCAAAGCGCTGCTTGACCCGGTATACCGTGCTCAGGGCCACATCCAAAGCTTCGGCCACTTGGGGCGCGGTCCAACCGTCGCCGCTCTTTAGGAGAATCCGCGCTCTAGCGGTCACTCGGGCTGAGTTTTTGCCAACCCGGACCAGCCGCTGGAGCTCTTCCCGTTGTTCCTGTGCCAGCCGCACCGCGTATTTGTCCCTGACCATCACTGCCACCCCCGCCATCAACACTTCCCACCAGCCAAGATAGCTCAATTGGCCCCTTTCTTAAACAAATCCCAAGCCTAAGTTGACTGAGTACTAGTTGGACCGGGTGAGCCGGGAACTGCTGGCTCGGGCCTGGGCCGCCGGGGCTGGTACCGGCGACGGACCTTTGACCATTGACCTCGATTCCACCATCTGCGAGACCTACGGCCTGGCCAAGGAGAGCGCCCGCCGCCATGGCTACACCGGCCAGCGGGGCTATCATCCGTTGCTGGCCGTGGCCGCCGGCACAGGTGAGGTGCTGATGACCAGGCTGCGGGAGGGCCGGGCCAACACCGCACGGGGCGCCGCCCACTTCCTGCGGGAGACCCTGGGCCGGGTGCGCTACGGGGGAGCCAAAGGACAGCTCACCGTGCGGGCCGGCAGCGGCTTCTACACCCATTCCATCGTCGCCGTCTGCCGCAAGATGAAGGCCCGCTTCTCCATCATCGTCCGCCAGCACCAGGGCCTGCGCAGTCTGATAGAGGCCGTCCCCGAGGGGGACTGGACGCCCATCCCTTACTGGATGGAGGGCGCCGCCGACGTGGCGGAGACCAGCTGCACGCCCTTCAAGAGTGAGCCCGGCGCCGCGCCGGTACGCCTCATCGTCCGAAGGGTGAGACCCACTCCCGGTTCCCAACTGGCGCTGTTCGCCAATTACAGCTATCACGCCTGCATCACCAACCGGGAGGGAGACACCCTGGAACTGGAGGCTGACCACCGCCGCCACGCCGGGATAGAGAACGCCATCCGGGACCTGAAGTACGGCGTGGGGCTCAATCACCTCCCCCCGGGCCGCTTCGCCGCCAATGCCGCCTGGCTGGCCGTCCAAGTGATCGCCCACAACCTGGGACGGTGGACGGCGCGCATCGCCCTGGGAGAGCAGGCGGCAACCGCCAAGACCCTCCGTCGACGCTTCTTCTCCCTGGCCGGACGCATCACCCGCAAGGCTCGGCGCCTCACTTTGCATCTTCCCCAAAGCTGGCCTTGGGAAAACCAGCTCACCGGCGCCCTGGCGCGATTACGCGCACCGCCACTCCCCTCCTGATGGCGGCGTTGCCGTCTGATCCGTCCCCGGGACTACTTACCTGCGTGGCAGACCGCCGCCAACCCGCGCCACGGCCGTCCTCTGCTGCCATCTGACCCGGTGATGCCGCCCTCATGCACCACCGCGGACCCTCAACATCCCCCCTCAGCGGCTGTCAGACCCCGCACTCCCGCAAACCTATCGGGACACCCCATAGCCCTGTCCCCTCGCCCCTCATCGCTGATCCGATCGGCCATCCCCCATCCCTTCGGTGGATTCGGGTTTAGGAATGGCTGACGGCGTTCTTGTAACTGAAGTCAACCATTTTAACAACGGCACGAATGTGCCCGTCTGCATGTCAAGTCGCAACCCCCGCGTGTGCGGGGAGTTCGTGGCGCACCGATAGTTACCCATACTGGGATTTCGATAAGCGTAGCTCATCTCTGATGCCACAGAGAGGGTTCAAGATGGGCGGCTCCATCGAAGCCCTGCACATCGGCAATAAGGGTGGGGGATCAGGAGGCGGCTACTACGTCGTGAATGAGGATACGGAAACTAGAAGCCTCTACGTCTTTGGGGGGAGTTAAATGTATAGAATAAGGGTGGTCAAGTGAGATCTGGCCACCCTTGGAGGCCGCCGACACATTCGCGGGAGAAGCGATAAAACCGAGCGGCTCAATTCACATTATATACGTGATCCACTCTGTGAGCAAGAGAAAATTGCGAAACTCCTTAGTTGCCGAAGGGCAAGGAGAGTAACAGCGCAAATAGGATTCGTCGAGCAATTAGGGTGGATATTGGATTCGTCTCCTACAATGACAGTATCCGTCGCCCATCAAGCGGTAGCAAGCCCAGCCGAGGAGTTTTGCAATTTTCTCTGAGCAATGCGGGGCATAGCGGGGATTAGGGGAAGCCTCGTTTTGAGATAGTTCTTAGTCCTGCTGCTGATCTTCTACCGTCTCATCCCCGCAGCACAGGCGCGGCATGGGAAGGTATCATCCATTTTGCCTGAAATGCGGTTCTGAGGCTTAATACGGGCACCGATGCGGCAGGCTATACTCTTGTGATGACAGCGTCTCCTGCCCGGCATTCTCTGCCTGCTCGCCTTGGGGTTCCGCGCCGTTCTCCTGCTGTTCGTCTTTGGGTTCGTCTGTCTGGTGTTCCTGAGTCATCTCGACTCCCTCCTCGTTTGGATGAGTCGAAGATACCCTTCTCCTTGGCGTCGAGATGGACAGGGGTTTTAACCACTATAGGACAACCCGCTTGGTGTGCCATTCTTGATTGGGCAGAGATTCAGGAGGTATGATCTGATCTTGAGGCGGTGGAGCGGAGGTGGTCATTGAGTCTTGATCGTGCTTCTGATTCACTCTGGGACGAACTGTGTGTTTATAGCTAGGCCGCCAGTTTTCGGCCCCAGAAATCGGCCGGTCGCGGGCTGGATATTTCCGTCATGGTTCAGGTGTGGGTTATGGTGCAAAGCATATCTATGCCCGCTTTAGGGCCATGCAACAGAGACTAACTGGCGTGGCCGTTGGGGAGGTGTAAGATCGGGTGTGGCGTGCCGGCGGACCAAGGCCGACGGGGCATTGGCGCGTAACGCTCGGTGCAAAGCATGGTCCGGGAGCCTTACGGCTGCATCATTGGTGACGCCTCCAGCAGGACGTTCCCGTTCGATAGATTGTGCGCTTTCAGTGGCTCCCTCCGGCGGCGCGCCTATGCGGCAATGAGGGGCGGGATGATGAACACGAGACAGAAGAGTGTAAACCCGGGGGCGAAGAAGGGCAGGGGAGCTCAGCGCCTGCCGGCAGAGTTGTCCCGGGTAAACCTGAACTCTGCCGGCATAGACGTGGGCGCCGGCAGCCATTTCGTGGCGGTGCCCGAAGACCGCTGGGAACAGTCGGTGCGCGAATTTGAAGCCTTCACGGCTGAGTTGTACCGCCTGGCCGACTGGCTTGCGGAGTGCGGTGTGGAGACCGTGGCGATGGAGTCCACCGGTGTTTACTGGATACCCCTGTTCGGGGTGCTGGAGGAGCGGGGGTTTGAGGTGATGCTGGTGGACCCGAGCCGCATCAAGAACGTGCCCGGCCGCAAGACGGACGTACTGGACTGTCAGTGGCTGCAGCAGTTGCACACCTACGGGCTGCTGTCGGGAAGCTTCCGTCCGGAGGGTGAGATACGCTGCCTGCGCAGCTACCTGAGGCAGCGGGCCATGCTGGTGGAGTATGCCTCCCATCACATCCAGCACATGCAGAAGGCGCTGACCCAGATGAACGTCAAGCTGCAGCACGTCATCAGCAACATCACGGGCAAGACCGGCATGAAGATCATTGAAGCCATAGTGAAGGGCGAACGGGATCCGTGGAAGCTGGCCGTGCGGCGCGACCCGAGAACCCGGGCGGACCAGGCTCCTCACGCCAGTGTCCCTGCAGGGACACTGGCGTGAGGAGCACATCTTTGAACTGACCCAGGCCCTGGAACTGTACCGGACCTATCAGGACAAGATCGCAGAGTGCGACCGGGAGATTGAAAGGCAATTTGAGCGGTTTGAGGACCGCAGCGATGGCGAACCTCCTGCTGGGGATGCCGGCAAGCGCAGCCAGGGGAACGTGCCCCGCTTCGACCTTCGGAGCCACCTGCATCGGATGACGGGAGTAGATCTTACCCGCATTGACGGAGTGGACGCTTTCACCGCACTGAAAGTGGTCGGCGAAATCGGCACGGACATGACCCGGTGGCCCAGCGCCAAGCACTTCGCCTCGTGGCTGGGGCTCAGCCCCAACAACCGTATCACGGGAGGGAAGGTGATCAGCTCCCGGACCAAAGCCAACGCCAACCGGGCGGCTGCGGCATTGCGGCTGGCAGCCAACGCGCTGCACCGCTCCGACAGCACCCTGGGAGCCTTCCTGCGCCGGAAGAAGGCCCAGTTGGGATCTCCCAAGGCCATCACGGCCACGGCGCACAAGCTGGCCAGGATCATCTACTCCATGCTGCGCTATGGGCAGGGATATGTGGATGCCGGAGCCCAGTACTACGAGAGTCAGTACCGCCAAAGGGCGCTCCGGGCCGCGAAGCAGAGAGCGGCGCGACTGGGCTACCGGCTGGTGCCGGTCGCAGATGCTCATGACCTCAACCCTGTCCTGCCCACGACCACGGTGGCTACCGCAGCGTGACAGTACCTGTTAGTCGATAGCACCGGCGTGCTCTCGTCCGAGGTTTTCCTGTGCTGGCGTTACTTCTTCGTGTCAGGTCCCAGGAAAACGAAGATCTCGTCCATCCAGAATATGTCGAGGCCGGTTGCCTCGCTGTGGGCCCATGCGTTGCCATTCTCCAGTCTGTGCAGGGGTATGGGTTCGTAGACTCCGTCGGCCAGCCTGTCGGCGGCGAGGGGTGCGCCGTAGAGGTCTCCTCCAGTGGGGTCCAGGCGCCAGTATTCGGTGAAGCCTATTTCTTGGTAGAGCTTGCGCTTGACGGTCAGGTCCTCTCGGACCTTGTCCGGGGACGCCATTTCCAGGGCGAAGTCCGGGGGCTTCCCCACCACCCATGTCAGGTACAGGCCGGTTGCGACGATTCCCTGGCCTGGGACGCCCTTGGCGAAGTAGTAGTCAGGGTGGACGCGTATGTTCAGGTCCGATGGATCGTAGCAAACATGGCGGCGGGATCCATGCACTGTTTCTTCGGATGGGTGGTATTTCTCTAGGAGACCGCTCAGGTCTGATTCCATCTTCCAGCGTGTTTCCCTGTTAAAGAAAGGGTTCGGATGGGGTTCGGGCCGGTCGAAGCGGTAGGAGAGGCTGTCGATGTCTACCCAAGTTTGGCCTTCGTAGGTGGGCAGGATGGCTGGGGGTATGGGTTCAATCCCGTTCTTCCACTGGTTGAGTTTGGCTTTCAGGCGGATTATGGCGGCGTGGCAGGTCAGTGGGTCTTCCGCGTAGGTGATGGGCGGTGGGTTGCCGGGGGCCGGCGCGGTTCCCTCTTGGGCTGCCACGGCGCGGGCCAGCAGGGTGAGGTTGAGCATGAGCCTGACGTGCCACCAGTAGGGCGGTTGGTGAGGATCGTCGTACATGAGACGAACGGGGACCAGGCCGCGTTCGTCTCTTTCCAGCCGTTCGATGGTTTCTAGCGCTTCTGCGGCGTCTGCCGGAGTGAAGATTACTTCTTGGATGTTGACTTTGCTCATGGTGGCGGCTTCCTTCCAAATCCACAGCATTTAGTGACGCAGCGCGGAATCATTGTGCCCATTGCCAGGACATTAAGCAACGGATTGGCGCCACCCAATTGGGGTATTCGGTCGGCTGGACTGTTGGCGGGAGGGAGTGGAACTGTTCGCTCCAATCTGTTATGATCTGATACTATACGATGGTATCTTATGACACAGCAATCTGATCTGATCCGGATTGGGGCTGCGGCCCGCCTCTTGGGAGTGACTCCCCAGACTCTTCGCAAGTGGGAGGCCACAGGGCACCTGGCACCCGTTCGCAAGAGCATGGGAGGCACTCGGTACTACTCTGCCAGCCAGTTGCTGGGACATCGGACCGATGACCTGCCCACGGTCTGCTACGCCCGGGTGTCCAGCCATGACCAGAAGGGGGACCTGGATCGGCAGGCGGCTCTTCTGGAGAGCTACTGTGCCGCCCATGGCTGGTCCTCTTTGGTGATCCGGGACCTGGGCAGCGGGATGAATTACCGCAAGCGGGGGCTCCACCAGTTATTGGAGATGGTAATTGAGCGCCGCATGCAGCGGCTGGTGCTCACCCACAAGGACCGGCTGTTGCGCTTTGGCGCGGAGCTGGTGTTCACGTTGTGTGAGCTGAGGGGAATTGAGGTGGTGGTGATCCACCAGGGAGAGCAACCCAGCTTCGAGGAGGAACTGGCCCAGGATGTGCTGGAGATAATCACGGTCTTTTCGGCCCGCTTGTACGACAGCCGCAGCAGGAAGCACCGGAAGTTGCTGGACACTCTGGCGGAGACGGTGCCTGGTCAGGTTCCAGCGGACCCGCGGTCATGAAGAAGTCCCATCGTGTTGCGCTGAAGCCAACGCCCGAACAGGAGTCGCTGTTCGGTCAGCATGCCGGCTATGCGCGGTTCGCCTACTACTGGGCGCTGGGCGAGTTCAGGGCCGGCATGTACGTGGGTGAATGGCTGTCTGAACGGACGCTCCGGCCTCGCTGGAACCGGGTCAAGGGCATGGTTGCCCCGTGGGGAGCTGGCCTGTCTCAGAACTCGGCCAAGTACGCCATCATTTACTTCGGCACTGCCGCCGAGCGCCGGAGTGAGTACCGTCGTAAGGTGAAGGCCGGTTAGCCTCCCGGCCGGAGGGTGGGTTTCCCCAGGTTCAAGCGGCGCAAGCATGAGCAGGGTTTCCGCGCCGACAACGGCCCCGACACGGTGAGAGTGGACGGCAAGGTTGCGATCCTGCCGAAGATCGACCGGGTGGCGATGGTGGAGCATCTGCGGTTTGAGGGTTCCATCCGGGAGGTGACCGTCAACCGGACGGCTGGCACGTGGTTTGCGTGCTTCTGCGTGGAGGACGGGCAGGCTGCACCGTTGGTGAAAGCTGGTCCGACCATTGGCGTTGACGTGGGGGTGGGGGCCATGGCGGTCTGCTCTGACGGCACGGTGGTGCAGAACCCGAGGCCTGCGCCCAGGGAATTGCGCCGTGCAATTCCAAACCTGGAGTACCAGATTTCACCAGATTCTGAATAGCGGCATGCGTCGGAACCTGCATTGGTTGCTACTGGTATGACCCTGTAGCATTCAACGCGGAGGTCGGCAGGTGGCTGGCGGGTCTGTCCAGACCGGTGGGGCCCAGCTCGAGTCAGAACACAGTTGACGACTCCGGGGACGGAACTTATCCTGATGTGGCTTTGATTTGCGTCGGAGATGGATTCAACGGATATATCGCTGACCTCCGCAGCACCGGCCGATGATGAGACCGGGGGACCTTGGCATGGAACGATTAAGAATAACGATCGCGGTAATCGTGTCCGCCACTCTTTTGGTTGCAGTTGGCACCGCCACCATGCTGTCCGCGGCAATGTCCGGCCAGGAGGAGGAGGTGGCGTCTCAGACGCTTTTCCCGGAAGCAACCGGGGAAAAGGGTCCCGCCAGTGTGACCGAAAAGATCTCCCTGAGTGACGCTTCCGAAGCAAAGATTCTGGATGTGAAGACCGGCTTCGCCTTGGGCACGTCTTTCAAGCCGACGCCAAAACCCACGCCATCGACAGCACTGTCGACGGGGAAGTCCTCCCCGGGAGGTCGCTCGTCCAAGGAGAGGTTTGGCTCCCAGTCGATCGATAACTACGAGAAGAAGTCCACCGAGGGTCCGGTCTTTACGTGGTATGACGGAGACCGGACCATGCGGGCGGTGCTCCAGAATGACTTGGTTGCTTTGGACAAACAGGGGGACCCGGGCAACGACGAAGTCGTGATTTCCCGCGGTCAACTAAAGGTGGCCAGGAAACAGTCAGGCGACGGGCGCGATTTCCAACCGGTGTTCAAGCCGGAATCGGGAGATGGCCTGATGACCCTGTCCGGCGGGGTGCTGCTGGCCTTGGACGGAAATTGGGACGATGCCCAAGTGGAAGAATTCTTCGCCGACAATAACATCCCCCAGGACCGGTTGTCGGAACTGGACTTCATTGACAACGGGTTCTTCGTGCAGACGGATCCGGGATTTCCGGCGCTGGACCTGGCCAACGAGCTCGCCCGCCAGGAAGGGGTGGTAAGCGCTAGCCCCAACTGGTCTCGGGAACGCGTTCCCCGGTGAAGGACCGGTCAGGGGCACGAGTCAGCAGGTCCGCTCAGCGAAGCCGCTTCGCATGTCAATGTCTTGTGGTTAGTCACTGGTACGCCGAGGATCCGGATTGCCCTTTATTTCTAGTCTAGTCCCCTCCAAGCCGTCCGCCGTGCGGTTGATTATTCTCGCGGTCGCCCTTCTGCTGGGTTGCCAGTTGGTCTTGATGAACAACGGGGTCGGGGCACAGACATCGCCAGCGTGTGATGACCACTGCAACGCGCTCGACGGCACCGCGACTGAGCTGATTACCGGCGCTCCGACACCCGGAAACCTGGGAACTGCGGAAGATGTGGACGTGTTCACCTTTGAGGTGGCGGCGGCTTCCCAGGATATCTGGCTGTACACCACGGGTCATACCGACACTATAGGGCTTCTTTTCAAAAGCGGCGGGGACATTGCGGACCCGACGACCTCTATCGCAGCAAGCAACGACGGCATCATAGTTGCCGGGTCGAATTTCCACATTGGCGTCAACCTGGAGCCGGGACGGTATTACCTCGCCGTGGCCGGGGCTAAGAATGACGAGGGATTGGCTGATACGGGAACATATTCAATCCACTGGTTGAACCTGTCTGCCCTTCCGGCTCTACCCCTGGGAACGAGGGAGGCAGGGAACATCCAGACGGAGGGTGAAATCGAGGTTTTCAAGTTCAGCTTCACTGGGGATGCCCAGGACGTCTGGCTCTATTCGACCGGCTCCACGGATACCATCGGCATCCTCTACGACAGCAGTGACATCACGACCTCCGCCCCTGCATGGATAGCAGCCAGCGACGACAGCGCATTGGCGAACGGGAACAATTTTTACATTGGCGCCTACCTGGAGCCGGGAACGTACTATCTAGCCGTTATTGGTGCTGAAGACGAAATCGGGAACGCGCCCACTGGTCCGTACAGGCTCGAATCCCGGTCCCAGTCGGATGTGGTGGCGGAGATTCCCCAAGGACCGGTTGACCCTAGGCCGCCCAGCATCTCCCCCAACAGCACGGCAGACGGGATAATCGCACCCGGCGGCGATGCGGACGTGTTCAAGGTGTTGGTCTTCGCGGAAGCGGATATGGTCGTTTACTCCACCGGCGAGGTGGACACCATCGGCACTCTCTTTGACGCAGATGGGGACGAGATTGACGGGAACGACGACACGGAGTATCCCGAGGGCGACCTCAACTTCTTCTTCCCGCGGACCTTCGAGCCGGGAGTCTACTACATTGAGGTCACAGGGCATGTGGGCAGGGCTGGCGAGAGCGTCGGCCCGTACAGGCTGCATATCGATCTGGTGACGGACCAGAGCAATTCCCGCGGCGGGGCCGAACCCGTTGCCCTCGGCTCTTCCGCCATGGGGTTCATTTCCGGAGAGGGAGACGAGGACTATTTCCTCTTCACCGCCCCTGGGGCTGACCACTTCAGGGTTTATACCGTCGGCCCAACGGATACAGTCGGAAAGCTGGAGGACTCCCGGGGATCCATTTTGGGTGCCAACGACGATGGGCAACTCTCACTTGGGCACGATGCCTTCCTGATCGAGAGGTACCTCCCCGCTGGGACTTATTTCGTCTCCGTCACCGGCTGGGAGGGCGAAACCGGACCATACCGGTTGGTGGTCGAAACCGCGACCGACCCCGGTGACTCAACGGGAGGGGCGCAGGACTTGGAACTGGGCGTTCCGGTCATCTCTCGCATCGGCGCCGGCGACGTCGACTTCTTCAAGCTCACCCTGGACGAAAAAACCGAGGTCGCCTTCTTCGCCGCCGGGGATACGGACACCAGGGCGACCCTGCTGCAGGGCGATGGAGACACCGTGGTGGGCCACGATGACGACAGCGGAGAAGGCCTAAATTTCCTGATTCACACTACCCTGGCGGGGGTAACATATTACCTCAGGGTCGAGGGGTACGACAACGATGTAACCGGGTCCTACGTGTTGTTGGTCAAGCCGTTGGTCCCCTTGCGTACCATCGGATCCCTCCCCGGGAAGCACGAGGTCGGGAGCATCGGCACCGGTCACGACCAAGACCTGTACCAGTTCACGCTTACCAGGGCGCTCCCTATCTGGATATACACGACGGGACTCGTCGACTCCGTCGGGACGCTGTACAACGGGAACTTTGAGGAGATCGCCTCGAACGACGATCTGGGCCTCGCGGGCCTTGCCAGACAGTTCAGCATCAGGGAAGACCTGGCAGCGGGGACCTACTACGTCAGAGTGAGCAGCTACGGAACCGGCACGGGAGGATATGCGCTGCATGTTCATGACGTGGCAGAACCCGGGAATGGCATAGGAGACGCGGCCCCCCTGGAGCTGGGTGTCCCGCTGCCTGGGACCATCCATCCCAACGGGGACGCCGATTATTTCCGGTTCAGCTTCGACGGCAACACCCACAACTTCGGACCTGAAACCTATTTCCTGCTGGACGTGATCAGCGCGGGCGGAGTCGGCGTCGAAGGAGAAGTGCTTGACAGCCGCGGGCGGGCCATCGACGTCAACATGTACACCTACGACCGGGGTTTCTTGCTGGCGGAGAACTTCCCGTCGGGGACGTATTACTTGAAGGTCGCCGCACCCCGGGCGCCGGTCCCCTACACCGTTATTGTTCTCCCCCACTCCAGGTATGCCGGCCTGGCAGCGGATTGCTCAGTGGCCACAGCGGGGTTGACCGATCCAAGCACCAACGCTCCTCGTTTCGGTGATGATTATTACTCCTGCCAATGGCACCTAAAGAACCGTGAGCCGCTCCAGGTTGGCGAGGACGCCAACGTCGAGGGGGCCTGGCAGAAGGCCACCATAGACGGGAGACCTGTGAACGGGGCAGGAGTCAACGTCGTGGTGGTGGACGACGGGATGGACCACCGGCACGAGGACCTGGCACCCAACGTGGACCGCAGCCGCAACTACGACTACAGCGGCGGCAACGACATCTTCAACCCGTCGGAGCATCACGGCACGATCGTGTCCGGGATTCTGGCTGCGAGCGACAACAACATGGGTGTGCGCGGCGTGGCTCCCCGAGCCACGCTCTATGGGCGGAACTTTCTGGCGGCGCAAACGGACTTCGCCCTGTCGGACTCCATGGCTCGCGGACGAGAGACCACGGCGGTTTCCAACAACAGCTGGGGCCCCGTAGATGGCCCGGGGCTGGGCTCCGCGGACACATACTGGGAAGAAGCGGTGAAGGCGGGCACCAGGGAGGGTTACGGGGGAAAGGGGACGTTCTACGTCTTTGCGGCAGGGAACGGCGGCAACGACGGAGACGACGCCAACCTGGACGAGTTCGCCAACTTCTACGCTGTGACATCGGCGTGCTCGGTGAATGGCAGGGGAGAAAGGAGCAATATTTCCGAGTTCGGATCTTCGCTGTGGATCTGCGCTCCCGGGGGAGACACCCGAGACGGTTACCGCGGCCTGGTCTCGGTGGACAACTCGGACCGCTACCGGAACCGATTCCACGGAACGTCCGGGTCGGCACCAATCATTTCCGGTGTGGCAGCGCTGCTGCGGCAGGTGAATCCGGAGCTCACATGGAGGGATATCAAGCTTATCCTGGCGGAGTCAGCACGGAAGAATGATCCCGACAACCCGGGGTGGGAATACGGAGCCCCCACTTACGGGTCCTCCTCCGTTATGGATGCGTATTCCTTCAACCACGCCTATGGGTTCGGGGTCGTGGATGCCAGCGCGGCCGTGGACCTGGCTTTCGACTGGGAAACATTACCGCCACTACAAGAAACCACGACCGAGTCATTCGATAACCTGTCCCTGAATATCCCCTTAAACGGCAGCATGAGCTATCCCCTGACGGTCAACACCGGCATGACTTTCACCGAGTTCGTTGAGGTGAACGCCCACTTCCGCCACCCCTCCTTCCGGGATATGGAGATCGAACTGGTCTCTCCCTGGGGAGAGACCTCAAAGCTGCTCAGCCACTACGAATCAGAGGAAGCGATAACGCTTTCGGGAGAAATCCGTCTCGGGTCGGCGAAGCACCTGGGGGAGGCCCCTGGAGGGGAGTGGACCCTGAGAATCACCGACAGACTGGATAATGGCAAGTCGGGAACCCTGGAGTCCTGGGCTATCACCGTTTACGGGCACAGCCCGACACCAGGCGTGCCCATAAACCTGGCTGTGACGCCCGGGGCGGAAGCCCTGACCGCCACCTGGGACGAACCCCGTGTCACCCGGGGTGCCATCACTTCCTACGACCTGCGCTACACCCGGACCGGAGGCCGTGAGTCCATCCTGGTTGAGAACCTGAGGTTCGGGAGCGGAGACCGCTTGTCCCACACCATCACCGGTCTCGCCGGTGGAACCGCGTACGAGGTGGGGGTCCGGGCCAATACTTCCGCCGGCAAAGGCCCGTGGTCCGGACCGGTTGGAGCAACGACGCTAAGCGCCACGAACACCTGTGCGGATGGCGAGGTCCTGCAAGGACTGGCCGTCCGACCGGACTACCTGGAACTGGTGAACGACTGCGATGTGTTGTTGGCGATCGGAAATACCCTTTCGGGCCCCGGCCTGCTCAACTGGTCAACCGGGTTGGACTTCGACGACTGGGAAGGCGTGACCGCCGGACTTCCTTCCGGCGGAACGTCCATCCGGGTCACTGGCCTGGAATTGGGAGGAAAGTCTTTGGGCGGGCGTTTCCCCGCCAGGTTGGGAGACCTGACCGGCCTGCAGACCCTGGACCTGTCGGGAAACGGTTTGACCGGCATGATACCCGCCGAGTTGGGCAACCTGAAGGCCCTGACTGAACTGGACCTGTCGGACAACCAGTTGGAAAGCACCATTCCGGAGGTTTTGGGCGGCTTGACCGTTTTGGAAACGTTGGACCTGTCACGGAACAACCTGTCAGGCGTTGTGCCCCATGCCCTGGGAGCCCTGGCCCCCGGCAATACCCCGGGAGCCAATCCATACCAGCTGACCACGCTGCGGCTCAACGGGAACCAGCTGTCCGGGACAGTGCCGGCCACGCTGGGCAGCCTGTCCACCCTGAGGGAGCTGGACCTGTCCGACAACAACCTCGCCGGAACCATTCCAATTCAACTCGGGGAACTGGGAAGTCTCCAACAACTCCTCCTGTCAGGGAACGAGTTGTCCGGCGAAATACCGGCGGCGGTGCTCACCCTCGCCAGCCTGCAGCGGGTGGACCTGAGCGACAATCTGCTCACCGCGGGGACTGGACAGTTGCCGGTTCCATCCTCGGAAAACCCTACCCTGGAATTCCTGGACCTGTCCCGGAACCAGTTGTCGGGAGCAATACCCGTTGACCTGTCCAACTGGCGGCGACTCGCCGAACTCAGGCTCGGGAACAACCACTTTTCCGGTGAGCTTCCCGCTTCCTTGAATTGGGGAACGTTTTCCAGACTGGAATTGTTGGACTTCAGCGGCAACCAGTTCACCGGGCCGATCCCGTCAGGTATCAGGGCACCGAGTTCCCTCCGGGCGCTGCACCTGAACGGCAACGAGTTTGCAGAGAATATCAGCGGTTGGGGCGACTCATTGTCTGGCTTGGAAGAGCTTTTTGTGGCCCAGAACGCAAAGACGCTGACCGGGTGCATCCCCGGCAGCCTGCGGAACGTGCCAAGAAACGACCTTCCCGACCTGGAACTGCCCTACTGCGACCTGTTCCTTACGGGACTGTCCCTGGAGGGGGCCGTCTTGAAGGACCCTCCGGCCTTCAACGCCAGCATCCTCAGCTACGTGGCCGTGGCCGGCCCGCCGGCAGTGACCATCATCCCCATCCGCGATCCCTCCGCTGACGTCGGATTCCAATACCGGGATGTCCAGGATAATGTCCTCGGCGACACCGATGCCGCCGGGCCAGGACACCAGGTGCATCTGGGACTTGGAGCAACCACGGTAAACGTGGTGGTGGTCTCGCCGGACAACAAGGCGGAGCGCGTCTATCAGGTCCGCTTCGAGCGGGCGGGAATCCCGGATGCTCCCGTCGTGGACCCGGGCGCCGGGGCAACGGAGGGCGACCGGTCACTGGGTGTGACTTGGAAGGCGCCCGCCAACGACGGCGGTTACCGGATAATATCCTACGACCTGCGCTACATCGAAGCCGCGGCAACCTCCAGGGATGACCAGCACTGGACGCTGGTGGAAGGGATCTGGGAAAGCAAGTCCGGCGGGCCGCTGCAAGCAATCGTCGAGCAGATGGTCAGCGGCGAAGCATACGACCTCCAGGTGCGGGCGTTTAACGGGTCGCGCTACAGCGCCTGGTCCAGTCCGGTCCGGGGAACGCCGCGGGCGGTATCCTGCGGAGCCAGCGCCATAGGTGACCCAAACACCAACCGCGGGTTGGTTTCGGACTGCGAGGTCCTGCTGGCGATGCGGGACACCCTGGCGGGATCAGCTTCCCTCAACTGGGCCCACACTGAACCAATCACCGCCTGGGATGGTGTCACGACCGGGGGCGCTACGAAACGGGTCACCGGGTTGAGGCTTTCGGGCAAGAACCTTGACGGTCATATCCCCGCCGCTGTTGGCAGGCTGGGGATGCTGACGACCCTGGACCTGTCGGACAACAACCTGACGGGACATTTACCCCCCCAGTTGGCCACCCTGACGGCGCTGACGACACTGAACCTCGGCGACGATCCCGAGACCGGCGACCGCAACCAACTCACCGGGCCACTGCCGTCCTGGCTGGGCCAGTCTTCCCAGCTGGTGACGCTGGACCTGTCGGGGAACGCGTTCCGTGGGACGGTTCCGTCCGAGCTGGGGGACTTGGACCGGCTCTCCCGCCTTAACCTGTCCGGAAATCGCCTGGAGGGAGAGATACCTAGTTCGTTCGCCGGGCCCCGAGAGTGGTGGGACCTGGACTTGTCCGGCAACAAGTTGACGGGCAGCATCCCCCAGCTGAGGGTGATTTACTCATTGAACTTATCCGACAACCAATTGACGGGCAACATCCCCTCCATCGGCAGTTCTTCCGGCCCTGTCGAGTTGGTCGACCTGTCCAACAACGGACTCACCGGTCCCATACCCGGTACTTGGGGGACCCTGTCAGAGGGGTCAACGGCCACAACCACGTTGGGCGATCTCAGGCGGTTGCGCCTCGCCGGCAACGGGCTGACCGGGGGAATTCCCGCTGGCGTAGGAAACATGACCTCTTTGAGGGAACTGGACCTGGGTGGGAATGATCTTTCGGGGAACATCCCGTCCCTAACAGGGTTGACCGCCCTCCAGGTATTGCTCCTGAACGATAATGCCCTGGCCGGGGTCGTTCCGGCCTGGATTCCGAGCCTGACCGGGCTGAAAGAGGTCAATTTGGGCGGGAACCGGTTGACCGGAGAGGTCCCGTCGTCATTGGGGACCCTCGCGGGGTTGATCAATCTGAACCTCTCGAACAACAGGCTGACCGGACAAGTTCCGGGCAAGCTGGCCGGCAGCCGCCATCTTGAGATGCTGCTCCTGGGCGGCAACAACCTGTCGGGGGAGGTGCCAGGGGAGTTGGGAGCCCTCGCCTCGCTGGCTCAACTGGACCTCTCCGAGAACGCGCTGTCAGGGAACGTACCGGAGGCGTTGGGGAGTGCACGAGCCCTTGAGGAACTGCGGCTGAACGAAAACAGCCTGACCGGACCTATTCCGGCCCAACTGGGCACCCTATCCGACCTGGTCGTGCTGGACCTGGGGGGCAACAAGTTATCCGGGGCGATTCCTGCCCAACTGGGCAGTCTGCATTCCCTGGAGGTGCTGGACCTGCACGATAACGGATTAGCCGGCCCCATCCCAACGCAACTCGGGGACCTGAGGAACCTAGAGGAGATGGTCCTGTCCGAAAACCAGCTGAGCGGCCCCATCCCCGGACAGCTGGGCCTCCTGACCAATCTGGAAGAACTCTCGCTGGGTGACAATGGTCTAACCGGAACCATTCCCCCGGAATTGGGCGGGCTGACCAACCTACAAAGCCTGGATCTGCACCACAACGGGCTCACCGGGAGCATCCCGAAAGAACTCGCCAACTTGACGGAGCTCAGGGTGATGCTGCTGGCCCTGCTCGACCTCAGCGGCGAACCACCGGACCTGAGCAACCTTGTGAACCTGGAAAGGTTGTATTTCTGGGGCAGCGGGTTGGAGGGGCCGGTTCCCCCATGGATTGAAGGGCTGAGTGAGTTGAGTCACCTGTTCCTTAGAGACAACCGGTTTTCCGGTCCCGTTCCAGCGTGGCTGGCCGATCTCCCCAAGTTGAGCGTCCTCTACCTGGCCAACAACAACCTGACCGGTTGTATGCCCGCAGAACTGGAGACGCTAGCCAACGAAATAAACAACGACCTGGGAGTCTTGGGCCTGCCCTTCTGCCCTGAAGCTCCACTCATCAGCGCAGTCACCAGGAGCCCCGGGACGTTAACGGTTCATTGGTCCGTTACCAAGGACCCGGATGACCTTGTCGACCACTTCTCGGTCCGCCACATCCGGAGCGACGCCCCGGAGGCGGCTAAAGCCCACGCCGGCAACTGGACGGTGGACGAGGTCTACGCCCCGGGCCCCGAGTACGCCGGTGACCCTAGTTCCACCATCACGGGGCTCTCTGACGGCGTGGAGTATGACATCCAGGTCGGGTGGGTAACGGCGGACAATCTCCGGGGGCCATGGTCGCCCATCCGGGTGGGAACGCCGGGGCCCTCTCTCTCGGACGGGAGTCCTGCTGCGGACCTCCTGATTATGTGGTACGACGCCAACGCCAACGGGATAATCGAGAGAAGTGAGATCATAGCCGCCATCAACGACTACCTCGGTGGCGTTGCGGGCATAACAAGGGCCGGCCTAATATGGCTGATCGGACTCTACCTGGACGGTCTGAATACCGGTGAATTCCGCTAAAGCATCAATCCTGGCCCTGACCATCGAGTTGCTTTTCGCGACTGCGAACGCAGACATCGTCAACTCCCAGGCGCCCAACGGGAAGTACGACACCGACGGAGACGGCCTCATCGATGTCAACAACCTGGAGCAATTGAGCGCCATCCGCTACGATCTCGACGGCGACGGCACAGCGGACAGCGATGACTCGGCCGAAGCCTTGCGATAAGTTGATAATACAAGTAATATCAAATAATAATGGTTAACAACAATTACATGCGTTTGTCCCAGTGGGCCACCCTGCATGGTATGCACCGCATGACTGCGTGGCGCCACTACAACGCCGGAACCCTCCCGGCCGAATTACAACCCAAGAAGACCGGCAACATCATCTACGTCCTCGCCCATCCCGGGACTCCACCCGGCCGCATCGCCGGATACGCCCGGGTGAGCGGCGCCGAGCAGAAACCTCACCTGGAGAATCAAGCCAACCGGCTGTGGGCCTATGCCGGCCAGAACCGCATACCGCTGGACCAGGTGGTATCCGAGGTCGCCAGCGGGCTCAACGACCGCAGGCCCAAGCTGCGCAAGCTGCTGGGAGACCCCACAGTCATAATCGAGCGCCGGGAACGCTTGGCCCGGTTCGGAGCAGGCATGGTGGAGACAATGCTTCAAGCACGCGGGGGCACGCTCATAGTGATCGAAAACAAAGATGTCCCCGACGACCTGGTGCGGGACATGACCGAGGTCCTGACCTGCTTCTGTGCCCGTCTGTACGGCAAACCCTCCGCCGCCAACCGGGCCCGGAGGGCCATGGAGTCCGTCAGTGGCTGAGCTGAAGGGCAAGAAGCGCAAGCAACCCAGTTCATGCCCTGAAGGTTGGGCGCCCGGCGCCGTCTTGGTCCAACTGGAACTCACCCGCCGGCAGGAACACTATGCCCGGCGTTGCGCCGGCATCTCCCGCTTCGTCTACAACCGGCTCGTGGCCAACGACCAGGCCGGAAGAGACACCGGCCTGTGGCTCACGCCACACGAACTGGAGAAGGAGTTCAACGCCGCCAAGCAGGCCAACCCGGCCCTGGCCTTCATCACCGAGGTCAGCAAGTTCGTGGCCCAGGGCGCGTGCCGCAACTACCGCAACGCCCGTTCCCGCTGGCTGAACAAAGAGTTGCAAGCCCGCAGACCCGTCTTCCACAAGAAGAACCGCACCGGCGCCGGATCATTCCTGGCCGCGTCGGGAGTGAACCGTATCCGCTACGATGGCCGCCGGCGCATCCGGTTGCCCTACCTGGGCAGCGTCAGGATGACCCGCGAATTGCCGGACGGCATCCCCTACGAGGTGAGCGTTAAGAGACAAAACGGACGCTGGCACGCCAGCGTCGCCTACTGGAAAACGCCTGCGTTGCCGCCCCAACGAGAAACCCAATCGGTGGGCGGCGTGGACGTGGGCATCAGTCCCCTGGCAGTGGACAGCGGCGGGGCGCATCCCAACCCCAAAGCCCACTATCAGCCGGTCCAGACCGCCAACGGCCAGTGGCGCTACCCCAACCCAAGGGGCTACGCCAAGGCCCTCAAGGCGCTGACCCGCCGGCAGCGGGCCCAAGCCCGCCGGACGCCGGGCAGCCGGGGCTGGTGGGAGGCGCAACGCCGCATTGACCGTGCCCACCGCCGGGCCAATGGGCTGCGCGACAACGCCCACCACCACGTGAGCCGGGCGTTGGTCCGGAAGCGCCACACCCTGGGCATCGAGACACTGAACGTCTCCGGCATGATCCGGGCTGGCCTGCAGTCCAAGGCCCTGGCCGACGCCGGAATGTCCGGCCCGCTCCACCAGGTCCGCTACAAGGCCCAGTGGTACGGTACACAGACCGTGGAAGCCGGCCAGTGGTTTCCCAGCAGCAAGACCTGCTCCGTCTGCGGAGCGGTGAACGGAGATCTTCAGCGAGAACCGGATTGGGACTGCCCTGAATGCGGCTCCCATCACGATAGGAACGAAAACGCAGCTCGCAATCTGCTAAAACTTGCGCTACTCGCGGTAGGCGAGGATGTAATGCTCCCGGACGGGAAGGCGCTGGCCGGCGGCGATTCCGTCATCGGTGAAACCGGCCCGGAGGAAGGGAGAACCAAGCAGGCGATGACGGTTGCACCGCAACTCACGCTGGCGGCGTAACCATCGTTACTCATTTGGATAACCCTTGTCAGTCCATCCTACGGTGTTTACCGCCCACTCAACATTGAACGACTAAGCTATGATTACATTGATTCCCTGCTCAGAACAGAAGCATACAGAACTAACTACCTTATTCGATCCACTGGCATCACTAGTTCACGACTTAGGTTGTACCCGGAGTCCTTCCTAGACATTCCCCTACTATGTCCGCCCGGTGCTGAGCAAGCCGCCATCGTCGAGTGCCTTGAACGAGCGATATCTACCAACAACACCGCAATTGCCCGCGCCCGCCGTCAGATTGATCTGGTGCAGGAATACCGCACCCGGCTCATCGCCGATGTGGTAACGGGCAAGCTGGACGTGCGGGAGGCGGCGGCTCAACTCCCAGAAGATGGCGACGACGCAGAACTAATAGCGGAGAGCGTTCTACAGACACACGGTATGGACGATGACCTTTATGATGCCGACAATCTTGGGGAAGAGTCGGCAATCGAAAGCGAGGTGACGGTATGACGGATTGGAGCAAGTGCCCGGCGGTGGAAAAAATCCCCGGCAAGGTTAGCGGGGCGTGGTTGTTCACTGACACCAGGCTGCCCGTTTACGCCCTGTTCGAGAACCTGGAGAGCGGCGCTACCGTTGAAGAATTCATGGAATGGTTCCAGCCCGTGGATGAATGGAAGGTTCGAGCCGTCCTTCAACATGTGGCCGATTCTCTGAAGGTGCCTGTGCCGGTGAGCAGTCTTGAAGATACTCTTTGATCATGGAACGCCCTCACCTCTCAGGAGAGATCTCCACGGGCATTTGGTCGATACGGCAGCAGAGAAGAGGTGGGACGGCCTCGCCAACGGAGAGCTGATCGATAGTGCTGAACAGGAGGGCTACGAAGTCCTGATCACCACTGACCAGAGCATGAGGCATCAACGGAATCTCGCGGGCAGAAGGCTAGCCATCATCGTACTGCTCTCCACTGCTTGGCCTTACGCCCGGCCGAGGATCGAAGACATTCGTGCCGCCGTCGCTGAGGTGCAGCCTGGAGAGTTGAGGGAAGTTCCCATTCCAATTCGAGGCGAGAGATAGCGTGACCACCGATACCAGCGAGAAGGGGCTTGAGAGCCTCATCTGCACGGTCCTGACGGGGGACGCCTGCGACCCCCGCCGCAGGGCGGCGCAATTGCCGAGCGGCCGTCCAGCTACGGCGCCGGCTGGATTTGCGGCGACCCGCAGGACTATGACCGTGAGTACTGCGTAGACCTGGCCCAACTTTCCGCCTTCCTTCGCAATACCCAGCCCGACGCCGCGGAATCGCTCGGCCTGGACGAGGACGGTCCTACACGGCGAAGATTCTTGGCCCGCCTGCAGGGGGAGATGACCAAGCGTGGCACCATCGACGTGCTGCGCAAGGGCATCAAGCACGGGCCACACCAGGTCGACCTCATGTACGGCACACCGTCGCCGGGGAACGATAAGGCCAGAGTCCTGTACGGGCGGAACCGCTTCAGCGCCACCAGGCAGCTCCGCGATAGCAACGACAATGCGCAGCTTGCCCTGGACCTGTGCCTGTTCATCAACGGCCTGCCCGTCGCCACCTTCGAGCTAAAGAACAGCTTGACGAAGCAGACAGTAGACGACGCCGTGGAGCAGTACAAGCGGGACCGCAACTCCAGCGAGAGGCTCTTCGAACTTGGCCGATGTCTGGTCCATTTCGCCGTGGACGACCACGAGGTACAGTTCTGCACTCATCTTCGGGGCAAGGCCTTGCGATAAGTTGATAATACAAGGAATATCAAATCATAATGGTTAACAACAATTACATGCGTTTGTCCCAGTGGGCCGCCCTGCATGGTATGCACCGCATGACTGCGTGGCGCCACTACAACGCCGGAACCCTCCCGGCCGAATTACAACCCAAGAAGATCGGCAACATCATCTACGTCCTCGCCCATCCCGGGACTCCACCCGGCCGCATCGCCGGATACGCCCGGGTGAGCGGCGCCGAGCAGAAACCTCACCTGGAGAATCAAGCCAACCGGCTGTGGGCCTATGCCGGCCAGAACCGCATACCGCTGGACCAGGTGGTATCCGAGGTCGCCAGCGGGCTCAACGACCGCAGGCCCAAGCTGGGCAAGCTGCTGGGAGACCCCACAGTCCACACAGTCATAATCGAGCGCCGGGAACGCTTGGCCCGGTTCGGAGCAGGCATGGTGGAGACTATGCTCCAGGCCAGGGGCGGCTCGCTGGTTGTCATCGACGACGCCGAGGTCCCAGACGACCTGGTGCGGGACATGACCGAGATCCTGACCTGCTTCTGTGCCCGTCTGTACGGCAAACCCTCCGCCGCCAACCGGGCCCGGAGGGCCATGGAGTCCGTCAGTGGCTGAGCTGAAGGGCAAGAAGCGCAAGCAACCCAGTTCATGCCCTGAAGGTTGGGCGCCCGGCGCCGTCGTGGTCCAACTGGAACTCACCCGCCGGCAGGAACACTATGCCCGGCGTTGCGCCGGCATCTCCCGCTTCGTCTATAACCGGCTCGTGGCCAACGACCAGGCCGGAAGGGACACCGGCCTCTGGCTCACGCCACACGAACTGGAGAAGGAGTTCAACGCCGCCAAGCAGGTCAACCCGGCCCTGGCCTTCATCACCCAGGTCGGCAAGTTCGTGGCCCAGGGCGCGTGCCGCAACTACCGCAACGCCCGTTCCCGCTGGCTGAACAAAGAGTTGCAGGCCCGCAGACCCGTCTTCCACAAGAAGAACCGCACCGGCGCCGGATCATTCCTGGCCGCGTCGGGAGTGAACCGTATCCGCTACGATGGCCGCCGGCGCATCCGGTTGCCCTACCTGGGCAGCGTCAGGATGACCCGCAAATTGCCGGACGGCATCCCCTACGAGGTGAGCGTTAAGAGACAAAACGGACGCTGGTACGCCAGCGCCGCCTACTGGAAAACGCCTGCGTTGCCGCCCCAACGAGAAACCCAATCGGTGGGCGGCGTGGACGTGGGCATCAGTCCCCCGGCAGTGGACAGCGGCGGAGCGCATCCCAACCCCAAAGCCCACTATCAGCCGGTCCAGACTGCCAACGGCCAGTGGCGCTACCCCAACCCAAGGGGCTACGCCAAGGCCCTCAATGCGCTGACCCGCCGGCAGCGGGCCCAAGCCCGCCGGACGCCGGGCAGCCGGGGCTGGTGGGAGGCGCAACGCCGCATTGACCGTGCCCACCGCCGGGCAAAGGGGCTGCGCGACAACGCCCGCCACCACGTGAGCCGGGCGTTGGTCCGGAAGCGCCACACTCTGGGCATCGAGACACTGAACGTCTCGGGCATGATCCGGGCTGGCCTGCAGTCCAAGGCCCTGGCCGACGCCGGAATGTCCGGCCCGCTCCACCAGGTCCGCTACAAGGCCCAGTGGTACGGTACACAGATCGTGGAAGCCGGCCAGTGGTTTCCCAGCAGCAAGACCTGCTCCGTCTGCGGAGCGGTGAACGGAGATCTTCAGCGAGAACCGGATTGGGACTGCCCTGAATGCGGCTCCCATCACGATAGGAACGAAAACGCAGCTCGCAATCTGCTAAAACTTGCGCTACTCGCGGTAGGCGAGGATGTAATGCTCCCGGACGGGAAGGCGCTGGCCGGCGGCGATTCCGTCATCGGTGAAACCGGCCCGGAGGAAGGGAGAACCAAGCAGGCGATGACGGTTGCACCCCAACTCACGCTGGCGGCGTAACCATCGTTGCTCATTTGGATAACCCTATGCGTCGTCCGCAACCTATCAGGTGGCGTTCTGGCGGCTGTGGCAGAGGCGGTAGCTGTCTCCGTTCATCTCCAGGATGTGGACGTGGTGGGTGAGGCGGTCCAGCAACCTTCCGGTCAGCCTTTCCAGCCCGAACACCCCGGTACATTCGTCGAAAGTCATGTTGGTGGTGACCAGGAAGGGCCCTCCTGTCGAAGCGTTGGTTGAAGACCTCGAAGGATAGCTGTGGGTAGCTCTGCACCGACGCGGGACAGAGGCGCAAAACCAGTTCGTCGGTGATCCGCAAGCTGAGGGGGGAAATGGCGGGGGCGTTGGCCCCCGCCGCACCAACCGCCTGACTTTCTTGAGCTCGACCAAGCCGTGCAACCCCGGCAGATAGTCCGGCGATTCCCCACCCACCCTCTGGGGTTCCTTGCCCCAACTGGGTGGCATCGCCACCAGTCCACTACGTCGTGATGGCCCATTCGGCCAGCTCAACTTCGGCCGCAGTAAGAGTATGTCACCGGTCAGCCGAGGACGTTGGACAACCCGTTGAAGGTGTGGTCCGACATATCCAACGGCTGGACGATGCGCCAGCAATCCCAGTTTCCCACGGGGCCGTGGGCGGCGACCCGTGTGGTGGTCGTGGTCAGCATGGGGACCTTCATCACGGCGCCGACCTGGTGGAACAGCCCCTCGATCTTGTCACTGCCGCAGACCACCAGGACCGCCCAGTCATTGACCCTCTCGGGGGCGTCGTACCCCGTGAGTTTGCGCCCGACGCGACCGGGATTGTCCGCACTGCGTTCGTACTCCAGGTAGTGCCAGCCGGGGCCGTAGGGACCGCGTTCCAGGTACACCATAGCATCGGGATCAATCTCGCCGCTGTAGCCCATCACCTCCCATTCCCGCCACCCGGCGGCCACCGGACACCCGGCGGCGATGAATTGCCCCGCCACCTTCAGGAGCCCGTGCTCGTGGGTCTCGAACCTGCCAGGGGTGTCCCACCGGTCCATCCGGATCCTGTCCCAGACATCGCCCGGACTCACCCGGTCCAGCCGGGCCAGGAGCAGCATCCCATCCCGGGTCAGCCGGTAGCGCTGGTCCCGGCCGTCGGCCCAGCGGCGCACCAGGCCCCGGTCGGCCAGGCGGAGCAGCCAGTTCTGGGCCCTCCGGCCGGAGGGCCCCTCGCCCAGGACCGTCCGGGCCATGGCGGTGGGGATGCCGGGCCACTCGGCCACCGCCAGCAACAGCATGGCGGCGTCGGTACTGATGCCGGGGGACCTGGCGGAAGCGACCACCCTGCCCAGAATGCGGGCCTCCTCAGGAGCTTCCTCCGCATCCGGCAGGGAGGCTAGAAAGTCCGCCAGCAGCCCGGCCGGCTCCTTGGATGACGGTCCGGTCCGGAGGGACCTGCGGACCCGCCGCAGTAACCGGTCCGCCTCCTTTCGGTCTCCCACGGCCTCCACAATGGCCGGCCGGACCCGAGCCAGCAGGGCAGGCACGTCCCGGTTTCCCTCCCAGGACCACTGGGAACTGCAGGCCCGGTCCTGCCAGGTGCCGGCGGTCATTTCCCGCTGGTACACCGGCTGGTACACCCAGCCCCGGCTGGGCCGGAAACTGCGGGCGCCGTGCCAGCTATTGTCGGCGAAGCACCAGACGCTCACCCAATCTCGCAGATCGTACCGGTGCGCCACCCGCAGCACCAGCTCCACTGCCCAGCGGTCGGGCACGACGCAGTAGATTTGGCTGGGACTGGGGTGGGGATGGCCGGTGGCCAGTGCCTCCAGGTCCTGGCCCAATTCCCGGAAGCGGTCGTTGATGCTGGCTTCGGACCGCAGCAGGCCCACCCAAATCATGGACACCCAGCCCCTCTCGTAGCGGACGGCGGCATCGAAGGCCACGCCGTCCACCCACTGGAAATCGGTCAGCCGCCCCAGGCCGTTGATGGCGGCTGCCGCCGGGTAGAGCCACTCCACGGCCGTCATCCGTTCCAGCAGCCGGGCCAGGCAGCCGGGCTGGTGCCAGGTCGTGCCGGTAAGCTCCATCCCTTCCAGGGCGCTCTCGGTCAGGTGGAACCGCTGCACCCGGGACTGGAGACAACCCAAGGCCACCGGCCGCACCAACCCCGCCCCCCGCAGTTCCCGCAGCCCTGCATGGACGGCGGTGGCGCCGCGACCCAGCACCGACGCCATGTCCGAGGCGCTGGCCAGGGGCATGGGCAGCACCTTTTCCAGGACCCGGAGTGTTCCTTCGGAAATTCTTGAACCGGTCATATTCCTCCTTTGACGCCGGAGCCCAACCCCCGGAGCGCCTGACAATAGTGGTGCACACGTGAGAGAGGCAGGCAAGTTGGAATTCCATTACAATCCCCCTTGGCCCACCCCCGGGTCCTGGCCGGATAAATGATCCTTCACATAACCGTAGTCAGTATTAGCTGGATCTGAACGTAAACAGTACACCAGCTCTGACTGCACCAATCATACACAGGTTCTCACGTGAGTGACCTGTTTTATCAATCTGCCATACTCATTTTAGCCGTCCGGACTTCGTTCACGGCCCAGGGGACCCCGCGAGCCCGCTGCGCCGGAGGAGCCGGACCATGCCATGGCCGCTAGAAGTCCGCGAATGGGTCCGGTGGGGGCGGTTTCCCCCGGTGCTGCACGCGGACCTCTTCCAGGAGGTGGCGGATGGGCGCGAGGAACCGGGTGAGCGTGCCATTGTTGCCCCGCCCGGTGTCGACCAGGCAGCATAGGTACAGGCGCTCGGTTGCCCGCGTGACTCCGGTGTAGAACCGGCGCCGCTCCCTTTCCAGCCGCCCGCTGTAGGGTCCGATGGGGCCCGGAATGGACTCGTCGCTGACGTCCACGAGGAAGACGGAGCGCCACGCCCGCCCCTTGGCGGCGCCGATGGGGCCGAAGGTGACGCCCTCCTGGTCCTCATATGCCCTTGCCGGATGGAGCGCCTCCGACCAGCGGTCCAGAAAACGGCGCAGGTGGGCCTGCCGGCTCTCCCCAGGCAGCGGCGGCGTGGCCGAGAAGAGGTCCACCAGCCTGGACATTTCGACATCCTTGGGTTCGAGCAGCCCCTTGGCCTTGCCGGCACCAGCCGCTACCTCGGCCTTCGCCCACACCGGGACCAGGTCCTCATCCGGTCCGGACAGGCTGTCTTCCACGAACTTATGGAGGGTGAGCCAGATGCACAGCGACCGGCGGTCCCGGCTTTTTTCCGGAAGGGAGTCCCCGACCTGACCGGCCGCCGTGACCAGGTCAATGCCCTGCTCCCGGGCCACCCGCCGCACCTGCCGGGAGATGGCGGCCGGGAGGACGCGCTCCCGGTTGGGGTAACCGGCCGCTGCGCCCAGGCGCATCGCCCGCAGGTCCCAGGGGTTGAGCACGCTGGTCAGCAGGGCGGCGGCGCACCGGGCGTCGGCGGGACGGGGGGCAGCCGGCACGCCCAGCGTCCGGTGGGGAATGCCCCGGTGCAGGAGTTGGGTCCGCATCCTGTCGATGGCGCGGCCCCTGGGGTCCAGGACGGCCATGTCCTCCCAGGCCACCCCCTCCTCCTCATGCAGTCTATGAATCTCCTGCAGACAGTGGACATCCTGGTCCTGGAGGATGCCCTCCACCAGCACCAGCTTCGGGCTTTGTCCCTCCGGCGTGTCGGGGTCCGGGATGACCTCGGGCATCCCGGCGTCGTCCAGGTCGTTCCGGAGGGTGGCGGCCACCCTGGCCAGCCTCCTGGTGGTCCGGTGGTGGCCATGCAGGGGGTAAAGCTGCATACTGGGATACATTTGTCGCAGGGATTCCAGCGCCGAGGGGTCCGCCTCGGGGGATATGGCCTGGCTGGGGTCGGCGGTCACCATCAGGGACCCGGCCGGGTCCACAATCCGTAACAGGAAGGCCAACTGCCTGGCGGTCATCTCCTCCGCCCCGTCCAACAGGACATGCCGGAAACGGCCCTGGTTCCGGGCGGCCATCCGGGCCGGGTCCTGGTTCATGGCCAGGAGGGCCTGGACCGGCAGGTCGTAGAGGTCGAGGGAGCTCTGACGGACTTTCTCGTCCCTGTACAGTTCCACCACCGCCAGCCAGTATCCCTGCTGGGGTGGCTGCGGGCGTTCGTCGGGCCACCGCCGCTGGTTTCGCCAGTGCCATCGGAGAATGGCCCGGACTTGCTGCTTGCCTATCGCCGGCAACCCGGGATGGTCACTCAGTGCCACCAGCAGCATCTCCACCGCATGGTCTTCCCCCCAGATGCTGTAGTCCGGCCGGATGCCCAGGACCTCGCAGCCGGCGGCCCGCAGCATGCGGTTGGCGCATTGGTCGATGGTCCCCACGAAAATGTCCTTGACCTGCTGCCCGACAAAGGGATGGGTCTCAATCCGGCGGCGCAGCTGCTCCGCGGCCTCGTCCCTCACGGCGAGGCAGGCAATGCTCTCGTGCGCCACCCCCGGCCTGAAAAGCAGCGCGGTCTTGGCGGCGATCAACTGGGTCTTGCCGCTGCCGGGTCCACCGATGACCCGGGCAAAGGGTTCCCTTAGAACTGCGGCAAGCTGCCAACGGTCCAGCGGGAATTTCACTGTTCTCGAAAGGCCCATGATTTCCTCCCGGCAATTGCTTGGTCCCGAAATCCCCTACGGGCCCGGATGGCCTTCTCGCCGTCGAACGTCAGCGGCCGCCGGCGGCCGGGACTTGAGCCACTGCTCCACGACCCACCGCGGCCACCCCACCGCACGGGGGCCGATCTGATCGCCCGGGGGAAACCTTCCGTCCTTGCGCATTTGGTTGAATGTGCTGCGTGAGACGCCGATTAAATGGATCACCTCGGGCAGCCTCAGGAGCCTCATATCCTCCAGATCATGCTTCTCATCCGGGTCCATCATGCACCTCCGCGTCACGGAGCGCCCGCGCGAACCCCGTGCCGTCATTGCCAGCAGGCGTGCTTCTGCCTTCTCTTCTTAAAGGTTAATACAAACCCCTGGGGCCAGACTTTTGCGCCGGCGTCCGAGCGTCCCCGGCATACCGGAACCGTGCATCTGCCTCTCTCGTAAAGGTTAGTACAATTCTCTGGGGCCAGACTTTTGCGCCGGCGTCCGAGCGTCCCCGGCATACCAGAACCGTGCATCTGCCTCTCTCGTAAAGGTTAGTACAATTCTCTGGGGCCAGGCTTTTGCGCCGGCGTCCGAGCGTCCCCGGCATACCAGAACCGTGCATCTGCCTCTCTCGTAAAGGTTAGTACAATTCTCTGGGGCCAGGCTTTTGCGCCGGCGTCCGAGCGTCCCCGGCATACCAGAACCGTGCATCTGCCTCTCTCGTAAAGGTTAGTACAATTCTCTGGGGCCAGGCTTTTGCGCCAGCGTCCGAGCGTCCCCGGCATACCGGAACCGTGCATCTGCCTCTCTCGTAAAGGTTAGTACAATTCTCTGGGGCCAGGCTTTTGCGCCGGCGTTCGAGCGTCCCCGGCATACCGGAACCGTGCATCTGCCTCTCTCGTAAAGGTTAGTACAATTCTCTGGGGCCAGGCTTTTGCGCCGGCGTTCGAGCGTCCCCGGCATACCGGAACCGTGCATCTGCCTCTCTCGTAAAGGTTAGTACAATTCTCTGGGGCCAGGCTTTTGCGCCGGCGTCCGAGCGTCCCCGGCATACCAGAACCGTGCATCTGCCTCTCTCGTAAAGGTTAGTACAATTCTCTGGGGCCAGGCTTTTGCGCCGGCGTCCGAGCGTCCCCGGCATACCAGAACCGTGCATCTGCCTCTCTCGTAAAGGTTAGTACAATTCTCTGGGGCCAGGCTTTTGCGCCGGCGTTCGAGCGTCCCCGGCATACCAGAACCGTGCATCTGCCTCTCTCGTAAAGGTTAGTACAATTCTCTGGGGCCAGGCTTTTGCGCCGGCGTTCGAGCGTCCCCGGAAATGCGCGGCGCATTCCAACCGGGAGTCCTTGAGCGTGACGGTGCTGTGGCAACTAGTTAAGCGTCAGGGTTCAGAACCAGACGGAGGACAGGAACACCCTCTGTTATGAAGATCCCACGTGGATGCTTCTGGACACGGTGGAGAGCGTCATTGCCGAAGTCCGGAATAACGGACGATCAAGGGGCGCTACCCCCACCTGAGCCTATCAACAACCTTTGGCCTTGTTTTTCCTGCCGACCATTCCCGCCTGTCAAAGGGGACATTCACCCGGTGTATTCCTGGTGGATAATTTCAGACGGGTGCGGCAGAACACAGAGGCGGAAGCCGATGAAAGGAAAGAACCTGTCGGCGCCGGCATGGGCGCGGCCTTTGGGGCACGGGTGGCAGAGTGCCCCGACTACCCTCGGAGACGAAACAGGGTCGCTGGTTGCGCACCCGTCTCCTCTCTTTCATAGGGCGTGGGAGCGGGGATCGGTTCCCTGTCGCTGGGGTGATGCCACCGGTGAGGTGAAGCGGTGGCGAATTTTGGATGGTCGGCGGAGCAGGTATCTTTGGCGAGTGATGGTATCCTTTGCTGGCAAACCCAGTGAATGTCCAGAATACCCAGGAGCCTCCGGGAGGGTACATTTGTGGCGAGTTAGCGGGGTGCCAGGTCGTGGAAACTTTCTGTGGGTATGGGTAGTTGCCAGCGAAACGGGAGTGGGCGGTTCGATACCGGACGGCGGGCAGGGACCAGCAGTTGGTTCACTGTGGGGAGATGGAGCAGAGCCACACCAGGCCGGACAACCTCCACCGCATAGAATTGTGAGATGGGGAGACTCGGTCTCCGTGCTGACAGGCAAGACGATATAATCCAATGCCTGCGCGCGTGGGGAATGCCCTGGTCCCGGCGGGTTGAGTTTCTGACGGGGAGGCTTCGACCGATGTCCCCGAAAGAGTCCTCTGGCGGTGGGCCGATTGTCCGGGGCAATCGCGTAGCGTGTGTGGGAAAATATGTGGGAAAAATCCCCGAGGGAGTGCAAATTCGCCCTTTATTGAACGTAACCTTGTATAGCTTCGAATCCCGCCCTCTCCGCCAGTTAACCCTTTCTACAGTGTCTCAATAACTTCCCTTTCACTCCTTGTTCAGCGATAATTGGTATCAATAAGCCCCTTCCTTTGGCCAGTAAAGGCCTGGATAGTCCGGGGTAGTCCAGTAAAAACTGGTACATATATTGGTACGCGCGGCGGGAGTGACCGGGTGACGACGAGTCTCAAGGGCCAAGCCCTGTCGGCCGCTATGGTGCGCACCGTCAAGGCTCCAGGCCAGTACGCCGATCTAAATGGATTGAATCCGCGGGTCGCCGACTCCGGAGCCAAACACTGGATTCAGAGGGTGACCATCGCTGGCAAACGCCGCAACATTGGCTTGGGCGGGTACCCAGCGGTGTCCTTGGCCGAGGCCAGAGAGGTGGCGGCAGCCAATCTCAGAGTAATCCGGGAAGGCCGCGACTCCATCGCCGAGAAACGTCAGGCGGCAGAGGAACAGCGCAGGCTACCCACTCCCACTTTCGCCCATGCGGCCGCCAGAGTAATCCACCTTCGCCGCCCCACTTGGAAAAACGAGAAGCACGCGAACCAGTGGACGAACACCCTGGCCACCTACGCCCATCCCTTAATCGGCACCAAGCGGGTGGAAGAGGTCAACAGCGGCGATGTCCTGGCCATCCTGACGCCGATATGGACCAGCAAGTCAGAGACCGCGAGCGCCGGGTCAGGCAGTGCATGGAGACCGTCTTCGATTGGGCCGTCGCCCAGGGCTGGAGGTTGGACAACCCGGCCGGCAGGTCCATTCTCAAGGTGCTCCCCAAGCTGCCCAAGGTGAAAAACCATCATCCGGCCCTGCCCTACGTGGAAGTCCCGGCGGCCGTGGAACGGATTCGGGAGTCTACCGCAGATCCCCTGACCCAGCTTTCTTTCGAGTTCCTGGTGTTGACGGCGGCCCGGTCAAGCGAGGTGCGGCTGGCCGAGTGGTCCGAGAAAGATTGGCAGTCCAGTACATGGACCATTCCGGCGTCCCAGATGAAGGCCCGGAGGGAGCACCGGGTGCCCCTAGCGGGCCGAACCTTGCAAGTCCTGTCCGAGGTTCGAGGCCTAGATGGCGGGGATAGCGGGCTGGTGTTCCCAGGTCGCTCCGGTAGGCCGCTATCCAACATGGTGTACGTCACGCTCCTGCGGCGTCTTGAGATACCCGCGGTGGCCCATGGGTTCCGCAGCAGCTTCAAAGACTGGTGCATCGAATGCACCGATACGCCGTGGGTGGTGGGGGAGGCCGCTCTGGCCCATAACTTGGGCAATTCGACAGAGACAGCTTACGCCAGGAGCGACCTTTTTGAGAGGCGCCGAGGATTGATGGAGGAGTGGGCCGAATTCCTGGTTTCCAATACACAAGGAAGCGTCTCGAATAAAGCGTGAGCGAGCCCTGAAATGTGAGCGTTGGTGCTCGCTTGAGGAAACCAACCACTCACCTATGGAATTGGCATAACCATCACGGTGGGAGAGGTAGAGACGTCCACTGGCCATGCCGCAATTACTCGGGCTGGCCGAATCGTTGAGCAATAACAAAGTGGACCAATTCCGGCTTGCTATTGACGTGGTGCCGGGGTAGGTAGAGTCGCTCATAACGCTGTGGGTCGTGGTCGTGAAGACCGTGCCGCAGGGGCTTTGGGTGACTCTTGGAACCTCTCTGAGCAGGACTCGCACCTGGTAATATCGCGTAACGCCTGACAGTCAATCGACAACCCTCTAAGCACATTTGCGAAATGTTTGCATTCTATGACCTTCTGGAAGGACACTCATCGACTTCCATCCTGATAAGACCGAGGTCGATGGTTCGAGTCCATCCAGGCCCACCAGAGCCCTCCAAAAGGGCTCTCCCAGATACGAAATGACGGCTTGCGCTCTCAGGTGCCACCATGATGAATGACCGTCAAGCAGGTTTCTGATCTCTGTCATAGGGAGGCTGGCAGAGGGTTCATAGTCAGCCTGAAGGCCTCCAACCGGTACTCCGCATCCTACCTCGACAGCTTGGAGCGCACCATCGCCCTGGCTGCTCCGTTCTCGGAAGAGCGCCGCTGGCCGCCGGTCCGGGGCATTGCGACGGGCCATATCGAGGAATACCTTGCCTACCTCCGGGAACGTCCCAGGTGGTTCGGGACCCGCGAGTCATCCAACCCCCGCGCAGTTTCCCAGGGTTACATTGATGCCCAGTACCGCCGCCTCAACCGGTTCTTCAACTGGCTGGTCGAGCGCGGGCATGTTGAGATCAATCCCCTGCGTCTCATCAATCGCCCCCATGTGGACGAGCGGACAGTCCCCGTGGTCTCCGAGCGCGAAGTGCTGGACCTTCTCACCCTGCTGGACCCGGCGCTTGCCCGGACTCCGGCTCACCGATTCCGGCTGGTCCGCAACCGGGCTGTCCTGTACCTGCTATGGGATACACCGGGCCGCCGCAAGGAGATAGCGTTGCTGGGGGTTGGGGACGTCGACTTGGACGAGGGTGCGGTCCTTGTCATGGGCAAGGGGCGCCGGGAGCGCTGGATGCCAGTGGGAGACGTCACCCGGTCTATATTGTGGGCCTATCTTCAGACCAGGGACGCGATAGGTCCGAGGTGCAGCGCCCTGTGGATCTCGGAACATGGCGAGGCCATGCAGCCGGGTTGGCTGTATCTGATGCTGAAACGGCTGGGGAAGCGCGCCGGGATATCCGGCCTGCACACCCACCGGTTCCGCCACAGCTACGCGATGAACGCTTTGCGGAATGGAATGCCGGAGCGGGTGTTGGAGATGATCGGCGGTTGGCGGAAGATACCGGACACCTATTCAAGGACGCTTGGGGCTGAAGACGCCCGGCAATTCCACAAGCAGGTAAGTCCGGGTGACCGGTTGGGGCGAGCATCCACGGCCCGCAAGTCGAGTCGGCAGCGCAGCCAGGGGAAACCTCGGGGTAGATTGTGACATCGAGGAGGAATCGACTGATGGCCGACTATGCCTGGCTTTGGGCGATGGGGCGAGGGGCCTCAGCAGTGCTCCAGGGCTTCCTTCAAACGTGCGAGGGTTACCCATCGCGAAAGGTTGCCTGGTTTGGTAAGTTTTATCGAGGATACCGCTTATTCAATCGATATCAAACATCGTGGTGCTCGCGGGCAGTGGATTTGCCCAAGCCGGCGGCCGGGATCACTGGAGCCGACAGAAAGGCACTGAGCGGTTAGGGTTCGATTCCAGTCAGATGGGCCTCACCCCCGTACGACATCACTTGTCGGAGTGTCAAGGGCACCGAGAAGTTGGGCCACAGGGGCGGCGGCCGGATCGTGCCGGATGGAACCCAGGAGGATTTGCCAGACCTGCTCCTTGACCCGCCAGAGGTTGGCGGTCTAGCGCACGAAAGTGGTGCGGCAGACTTGGGCCATAGCCGGAAAGAAGTGGCTGTAGTGGTGGCGGAAGTAGCGGTAGAGGGCCGTGTCCCGGCTCAAGCCCAGGAACTCGCCAACAGCCTCCGTGGTCAACACTTCAGCGTCGGACAACAAGGGTTCGGGTCCGCTCCGCCGGAGCCGTTGTCCCTGAAAAAGGCGCTTCAAGGCATCATCTACCCGGCAAAAGACTGCTATTATTTTGGTGTCCAGGTTCATCACACACCTCCACTGGGAACAGCTACTCCAGTAGGGGTGTTTGGACCTGGCTTTTCAACCCCTTTTATAACTTGCACATCGGGTTAAATATTCAGTTCCAGGATGTACAGACCGCCCTACAACCGGTCCACCACGTACATGATGCCGTTCTCGTCCACGTGAACGTCGTTGATGCCGTTGGCGTCGGCCCCGTCGGGGATCCGAGGCATGAAGTAAGCGACCTCCTCCGGCTGGAAGGGATTGGTGGTGTCGAACACCCGGATGCCCCCGTTGACAAAGGTCGCGTACACGAGTGTGTCCGATTGCAGGGACAGGGGGCCCGGACGATTCTCATGGATATTGTGCGCCCCGTGGCGTCCTGGACGGTTGAAGAAGTCGTCGGTATCGGCCATGGGCAGCGTGAGAATGATAACTGGGTTGCTCTCCAACCGGTTGTCCATCAGCCATACTAGCTTGGGGTAGTCCGCCCCCCAGGCTGGTGGCCTCTTGCGTCACTACCAGCAGATCGCGGCTCAACAACGGCAGCACCGTATGGGTGAACCCTGGGAACGGAGGCGCATAATTCAGTCGGGCGACCACCGATGGCCGGGACACATCGGATATGTCCAACGTGATAAAGCCTGAGTCCTTCCAGCCGCAGTAGACCCTGTCCGGCCGGTTGGGGTAGACGTTGGTGTTATGGACGGTGTGGCCCACGTCGAACTGAGGGTGCCGCGCCGGTAGCGGGGTGTCGTCCCCTTCTTGGGTGCCGGGCAGCCACCAGCGGCCGGCCTCCCGTGGATTGGCCGGGTCCTTCACGTCCATTATCACGTAGAACTGGTCATCCTTCAGGTCGGTGGGACGCGAATCGGGCGTGCCCGTAGCCAGGTGGGCATAGTCGCCGTCAACCCACCACAGGCAGTGACAGCCGCGTGACCCTGGCCCCTGGGTGTCATAGAAGGCGATGCGTTTAGTGAGGTCGACCCCCAATTTGGACAAGGAGCTAAGTGGGAGACTTGCTCCTGTACTAAGGGCAGCGGTTTCTGGTGGGAAGAAGTCGGCCTTTCCCCGGTCTTAACCTGCTTGGTCGGGCCGCCGGACAGTCCAGACGGGCGTCGCACCGTCGACAACGCCGGCCGTATAGTAGTACGCCTCTACCGGCCGCCACACTAACGGCGTCAACAAGACCACCGGCAGCATCAAGAGCAAGCCCACCCCAGCGTTGATACCTATGGCCAATGATATGCTGAATGCCTGGGCTATGACCCCGATTTCCACCCCGCCGATCAAGTGGCCCAGGCCGTTGACCATCCCCTGGGACCCCATTATCCGCCCTCGCATTTCGGCCGGTGACGAAAGCAGCAGGATAGTGCTCTGCATGGTGCTGAATCCTGACTGACCTACACCGGCGCTAAAGAGCAACAAGACGGAAATCAGGAACCAGGGCGACCAGGCCACCGCAACCACTCCCACGGCCACAATCATCGCCCCTATCACGAAGTACCGCCCGTGAAAAGTGTAGTTCCGGCGCGTGGCAATGAATATCGCCCCCATGAGCGTACCAACACCTTCCGCAGAGCCTAATACGCCCCCCAGCGCGGGCCCCACTTTCAATACGTCGGTGGCGATGACTGGTATGAAGTATTGCAGCGGCAACACCATGCCGTTCATCACTAACGATATGGAAAGCACCCCCAGCACAAACTTGTTTGAGAAAGAATGTCCGATGCCTGACTTGATCCCTTGCGAGAACACCCTGTCCTTGCCCACCACCGACGCCGCTTTCGGCAGCCGCATCTTGAATATCAGGCAGGCCCCGATCAGGTCCAATGTGACCAGAACTATAAAAGCGCCGGTGTACCCGTAAATGGCAATCAACAGCCCGCCGACTAACGGGCCCAGAATCTTGCCTCCGTTGTTGGTTATGGTCTCCAGGGACATGGCATGGGCGATTCGGGCTTCCCCAGCCAGGTCGAAAAGCGCCGCCCGCCGGGTGGGGTCATCCAAGACCTTGGCCGTGCCCTGCAAAAGTATGGCAAGGAAAACATACCAGGGATGAATGAGGCCCAGAATCAAGAGGGCCAGCAGCCCCAACGCGACAAGCAAATAGAAGGTGTGGATACCAGTCAGAATGCGCCACCGGTCCAGCCGGTCGGCCAGCATTCCGGCTACCAACGACAAAGGAGGGCGCGGACCATTGAGGAAAACGGAAATTAGTCCGACTTGAAAGACCGAGTCGGTGAGTTCGTAAATGAGGTATCCCAGCACCAACAGTTCCATGCGGCGGGAGATTTCGTGAACCCACCGGGCCGCCCACATCAGCCGAAAGTCGGGGTTTTGCAGGATCAGTAGGACAGGAATGTTGGAAACTGGAGGCAAAGGGTTTTCCCCCGTTGAATACCGCCCAACGCTACCAACTACGGGTACTATTCCCGCTGTGCCTGCCGTGCCGGGGCGCCCACTTCAGCAGCTTGGCTTAGGTCGCCAACATACGCCGCAAGACTGCGGGAAGTCAACAAAGGGAGGGGCCAACTTGGAGACCACCTGGGCACATTGGTGCCGTTTGCCAAGAAACGACGGAGTCAGCGGGAGGACGCCAGGCGGCTACGGTCAAGGTGCGGATTCGTCAGTCTCCTCAGCCTCTCCCAACTCGTAACCAACGCTCGGTCCGTTGAAGTTGTACCTGGGGCCAGCGGGCGGCTTCCTCTAACTTCTGGGGCGGGTTCCTCACGTAAGCCCACACTGACCCGCCCCGTGCCTCACTCAGACATCCACCAAGTTTCCAGGCTCCCCCAGTGCTGGTATTAGCCCTCACCCAATGGCCTTTACAGGTACGACATCAACGACTTAGTAAGAGTGGCGGGACTCCATGGCGGGACGCCCATGTTCGAGTTCATGCAAAAGGGCCGGGACATGGTGAATCTGGAGAGTGAAAAAATCCACGTATCCCAGCTGATACAGGCTGTAGAAGCTGCGTAAGCTTCGGTAGGATTAGCCATCGAGCATTATCAGGCCGTTGGACACTCTGCATCCTCCCTTTACAACTTGCAATTGGAGCTGAAGCGCCTACAGGTGGCTGATGAGTCGGTGATTCGCCTAGGACGGGCCATCGACGACCAGTTGGCCAGCCTGAATATCGAGTACGATCGGAGGAGACGGTCTGGCCGTCTTGATCCTCCTCTTGTCCAATTAATGGCAAAGGGCTGGTTTTTCAGGCGCCTCGAAGCTAAGGTGGCTCATAGGGTAAGGGACATCCAGGTCAAAGACAACCGGCTGGGTGTGCCCGACGAGGACGACCACGACACAGGGGTTATCAGAGAGTTGACCATCTAGTATTCAGCATTTCTATGCCCGTATCCGGGCCGTGCAGCGGGGACTAACTGAAGCTTGTTAGTCGATAGTCAACGGTGGAATCAAAAGGGTAAAGGCGGTGAAGTTTGGTTCGGGCATTCTGGGTGTTGAAGCTCCAGTGGATGGTGGCATGGGTGGTGTTGCGCTCCGACACCAAGGCCTGGATTTCCCGGCGGAGGGCATCCTCGTTGGGGAGACGCCGCCGGAGGCAGGAGCGGGCCAGTACGCTGAACTCGATCTCGGCCATGTTCAGCCAACTGCCATGCTTGGGGGTATAGTGGAACTCCAGCCGCTTTACGATGCGCCGGGCCTCGGCGGCGGTGAAGCTCTCGCAGAGGGAAGCAGGGCGGTGGGTGTTCAGATTGTCCAGGACCACCCGGACCGTCTCGACCTCCGGGTAGGCCTCGTCCACCAGCCAGCGCATCTGATGGGCGAAGTCCTGCATCGTGCGGCGCTCGGTCACCGCCACATGCCGCCAGCCTGCCAGCGGCTCGCAAGCCAGGAACAGGTTGCGCGTACCCTCCCGGCGGTACTCGTAGTCCTCACGCCTTGGCCGTCCCGGTTGAGGCGGGAGAGGCGCCCGCGTCTCCGCCAACAACTGGGTGGAGGTCTCGTCAAAGCAGACCCACCGGCCTGCGGGGGTCATGGGGTTCCTCGTACAGGTCCAAGACGTCTTCCATGCAGGCTACAAAGTCGGCGCTCACCTTGGGGATGCACCACTCCTTCTTCTGCCACGGTTTGAGGGAGTTTTTTTGAGACGCTTGCGGATCCCCTCATGGGACATCGAAGGCGCCAACCCCAACTCCACCACCTTCCCGGCCAACAGCCGCAGGGTCCAGTGGCCGTGCCCCTCAGGGGCCGGACTGCAGGCCAAGGCGATGAGGCGGGCCTCGCCCCGGTCGTCCAGCTTCCGCGGCCGCTTGGGCTGGGGCCGGTCCTGCAACACCCCTGCCAACCCTTCCTCAGCGAAGCGCCGCTTGATGCGGAACACCGTGCCTTCCGAAACGTCCAATGCTCCAGCCACCTTGGGGGCGCTCCATCCTTCGCTGGTCTTGAGCAGAATCCGCGCCCTAGCCGTTATCCGGGCCGGGCCTTTCCCAGCGCGAATCAAATGCTCGAGCCACTCCCGTTCTTCCGGCGCCAGCCGCACTCCATACTTTTCCTTGACCATCACCGCCACTCCATCCATCACAGCTTCCACCCGGCCAGCGTAACATCGTTGTCCAAAGTATTAAACAACTGCCAATACCAAGTTGACTGAGTACTAGGCGCACGGAGACTGCCGATATAATAGCGGGACTGGCCAGTCTCGCCCTGGGCCATCTCCTCCCGGGCGTTTACTTTGACCACCGCCTTCGGCCCATCCCACTGCTCCCCGCCGGAGCCTGGGCAGGTGAGAGGATATGGGCCCCAAGTTCACTTAGAAGCAGCCCCGACCGTGAGTGACACAACCGCACGATGGCCGCCAGTGCGAGGAAGAAGGTGCGTACCAGACGCCGGTCGATCTGTTGGTCCAGCCACTCTTCCAACGGTCCGATGAAAGTTTGCAGTAGATTGGCAACCTCCTGCCCTTGCTTCCGCCCCACCCCGTGTTACAACATAAGAGAAGACCCCTCCTGGTGGTTGGTTGGTTGATAATTCCATTCCACCTGAAGGGGTCTTTCTGTGTCCCCGGTTCTTTATACCAGTTTCAACTTTTTAACCAAGATCCGGGATGACTCATGTCTCGGCTGCAGAGGTCTAGGTCGGTAATTCGCTATGGGAACAGGGTCTCCCCCGTTTCCTCTTCCACCACCGTAATGGCGCTTACAAGGCAGTTCTCCGCTGCCTCCAGGATATTTGCAGCAGTATCCGCCTCTGGGGCAGCCACTTCCGACTGCCGGTTTGCGTTAAGAACAAACACCTTTGGGACGAAGATTTCACACATTTCGTTCCCGACGCAAATATCGTGGTCCACAGATATGCGAAGCTTGGGCGCCATGTCCGCCTCCGTGATTAGCGACAAAGGCAGAATCTTAAACGCAACGATCGGAGGGCTTGAGGACCGCTACCCGAATACCTACACCCCAATTCCTGTCCGTCGCCGCCATTGCGCCTACCTCCATGAAACCGGAAGGGAAACTAGGGAACGGAAACCGATGGTGGGCGCGTATTCCAGCTCCTCGGTTTTTAGATAGAGGGAATCGAACCGTTTAGCTAGTGCCTTGAAAGCCTCCTGTCCCTCCATTCGTGCCAGATTCACGCCCAGGCAGTGATGGACACCGGAGCCAAAGCCCACATGGCGGTTGGGCCAGCGGGTGATGTCAAACGTGTCGGGCTCATCGAACGTCCTGGGATCACGGTTGGCCGAGGAGATCATCCACCTGACGGATTCCCCTTCGCGAATAAGAGTCCCTCCAACTTCCACGTCCTCCGTAGCTATCCGCTGGATACCCTTGACTGGTGGATCGTAGCGCAGACACTCTTCCGTGGCCCGCAGCATCCTACCCTCGGGGTCCTGCCGTAATATCTCCCACTGCTCAGGATTGCGGATGAAGGCAAGGGTACCGTTGCAGATCAGGTTCAGTGTAGTGACATGTCCGGCTATCAGCAGCAGCACCGCGGCGGCTAGCGTCTCCTCCCGATTGTAGGCTCCGCTCTGTTCACCACTGACCACCAAAGAAAGGAGATCGTCCGTGGGATTGATCAGCCTCTCTTCCACCAATGGAACCAAATACTCCCTCATCTTGATTTGGCCTTCGGCAGCCGCCTTGGTACGGTCGGATCCCTCTCCTCCATTGGCAAGCAGCTTGGTCGCCAGCTCCTTGATGTAAAGCCGATCCTCATTGGGAACGCCCATCATCTGGGCGATGACCAGAAGAGGAAGAGGGGCGGCAAAGTCTCTCATGACGTCCATCTCACCCTTCTCCTCCACTTGGTCAAGGAGGAATTTGATCGCAGACTGTACCATGGAGCGCCAGGCGTCGATTTTCTTAGGATTGAAGTACCCGTGGAGCACCATCCGCATATCGGTGTGCTCCGGCCGGTCATGCTGGATGAAGCTATTGGCTCCCAAGGCCCGTATGAGGTCATTCAGCTCTATGTCGGTCTCATCTATCGGCGGCAGGGGTGGCCTGGTGTCTCTCTTAAAATTCTCCGAGGAGAATAATTCGTGGTGGCGGGCGGTCCAGACCAGGTCGTCATAGCGGGTGATTATCCACTGGCGAAGCTTTTCGTTCCAGTGTATTGGGTCCTCCTCCCTGAGCCTTCCGAAATAGGTGTAAGGGTCCGCCATAACCTCTGGAGCGAAGAGATTGTCGTCGATGGCAGTAACCATGAATCCTCCTGCTGGACATTTGATTTTTGCGGAGACCTTCGCTGGAGTTCCTACGATTAGGTTCAAACTATCGGCATCACACGACGTTATTGTAGCAGACCGTTTAGATAGGTTCCAGCCGCCACCCTTCAATGTAACTGTTCAGAGTTGAGGGGATGGATTAGTTAAAACTTGCTTGGGAAGTTCGGTGCGTCGGGTCGTCGGTTATGTTAAATCAGGAGGATGGAGAACAAGGTAGACCTGAGGACGGCCAGCCGGGAGGCGCTGTTGGCGGTGATTGCGCGGCAGCAGGCGGTCATCGACGAGTTGCAGCGGCGGATAGCGGCGTTGGAAGGGGGTCTCAAGGGCAAAGGGCGGCCCGGAATGCCGGGCAACAAACCGGGTGCAAAGTCAGAGCCGGCCGAGAAGAAGGAGCCAAGAAAGCCCCGGCCCCACGGCTTTAGCCGTCGGCGCACGGTGGCGGCTCACCAGGTGGAACATGTCTTGGACTCCTGTCCGGAGTGTGGCACCGGGTTGGTTGGGGGTTGGCCGCAGCGGACTCGGGAAGTCATCGATATCCCAGTGGCTCCGGTGGAGGTCACGGAGCACGTTTTCGTGACCCGGGTCTGCCCAGTATGTGAACGGCGCCGGACCCCCAAGACGGACTTGGGCGGTGGGGTAATCGGTCGGGGACGGTTGGGAGCCAACTTGGTCTCATTGATCGCTGGCCTGCGGGAAGAGGGCCGGTTGCCCCTTCGGACCATCCAATGGTATCTGGAGACCGTCCACCAGTTGCGCTTGAGCGTTGGGGGAATCACCCAGGTCCTCCACGGCGTGGCCCGGCAAGCCCAACCGGCGGTGGCCGAGGTGCTGGAACTAGTCCGGACCAGCCAGGTGGTGCACGCCGACGAGACCGGCTGGCGCCAGGAGGGGGCCAATGGCTATGTCTGGACCTTCTCCACTCCCACTGAGCGGTACTTCCTGCGCCGAGGCCGGAATAAGGAGGTGGTGGACGAGGCGCTGGGGGAGTCCTTCAGCGGGGTGTTGGTCAGCGATTTCTACGCTGCCTATAACCACTACCCTGGCCTGAAGCAGCGGTGTTGGGCTCATCTGCTCCGGGACATCCATGACCTGAAGGCCCTCTACCCAGCAGACGCCAAGCTGGCCGGATGGGCGGCGGCAGTGCATGACCTCTACGCCCAGGCCAAGCGGTTCTCCCATCCTCAGGCAAGGAAACGCCGTCAGGCCCAACTGGAGTTGGAGCGGAAATTGTTGGCCTGCTGCCGACCCTTCCTTGATGACCCAGGGGCAGTCCAGGCCAAGCTCTGCCGGCGCATCCAGCGCTTCATCAAGGAGTTGTTCGTATTCGTAGCCGAACCGGCCGTCCCCTCGGAGAACAACGCCGCCGAGAGGAGCCTTCGTCACCTGGTGACCAGCCGCAAGATCAGCGGCGGCACCCGCTCAACCCAGGGCACCAACACCAAGATGGCTCTCGCTTCCCTCTTCGGTACCTGGCGCGCCCGAGGATTGAATCCCCTCACCGCATGCCGCCAGTTGCTCACTTCCCCTCAACTCTGAACACTTACCCTTCAATGGGTGTGCGTCAGGTTTTCGGGGAAAGTGGCAAGGAGAGGTAATGAAGAAAAAGGGGAGGTGTGGTAGAAGGGGTGGAGCAAAGGGATGAGGGAGGGTTGTGATGTGGGATGAAGGGATCAACGAGAGGCAGCGTGAGCTACTTGAAGAGTCGATGTTGAAGGTGAAGGAGTGGCGCCTGGAACACCCCAAGGCGACCTTCAAGGAGATCGAGGAGGCGATGGACAGGATTTGGGCCAGAGCACGAGCCCAGTTGTTGCAAGATGTAGCCTTGGCCAGCGAAGCGAGAACCGTAGAGCATGACCGGGAGGGCGGTGGCGCCCGATGTTCCGGGTCCCGATGTCCCGGGTGTGGGGGTCTGTTGGGGAACCGTGGAGAGAAAACCCGAGGGCTGAGCACCCATCATGATCAACGGGTGGAGCTGAAGCGCGGCTACGGGTACTGCCCCGGGTGCGGAACGGGGGGTTTCCCCCCTGGATGAAGAACTGGGCCTGCTGCCTGGGCCGCTGACACCGACGCTAGTGGAGGACCTGACGCTGTTGGGCGCCCAGATACCCTTTCGCCGGGCGGCGAGGTTGGTAGGCCACTTCCGGAATGTGGAGGTGTCGGAAGCCACGGTGCGCCGGGCCACGGAGAAGAGCGGGCAAGCCCAGGTGGAGCTGCAAACGAAGGAAGCGGCGGGAAGTGGCGGCACTGGAAGGGGAGCTTCAGGAAGCGGCTGAGGGACCGGCGCTGCAACAATTGAGCGTGGATGGAGCCATGGTTCCCCTGTTGCATGGGGAATGGGGGGAGGTGAAGACCCTGGCCATAGGCGTCATCGAGGAGCCGGCAGCGGCAGGAGAGGTGCATGCCCGTGAGATGAGCTATTTCTCCCGGATGACGGACCATCAGAGCTTCGCCCGGCTGGCCACGGTGGAAACCCACCGGCGGGGTGTGGAAAGGGCCGGAAGGGTATGTGCGGTGGTGGACGGAGCGGAGTGGCAGCAGAAGTTCATCGACCTGCACCGGCCCGACGCGGTGCGCATTCTGGACTGGTGTCACGGCGCCGAATACCTGGCCCGGGCCAGTCAGGCGGCTTTCGGTAGTGGGACGGCCCAAGCCAGCGATTGGCTGGGAAGACAGCTCCATGAGTTGAAACACGGCGAGCCGGAAGGGTTGCTGGAGAACCTCAGGGGGTTGTGCCGGGAGTTGGGGGATAGTGGAGAGGGGGATGGGGGGGCGCTCAAGATTGTGAAAACCAGTCTGGGGTATTTGGAGAAGCGCCGGGACCAGATAAGGTATGCTCAGTTCCAGGCGCAAGGCTATCCCATCGGCAGTGGGGCGGTGGAGAGCGCCAACAAGCTCGTGGTGGAGGCCCGGCTCAAGGGCTCAGGGATGCATTGGGCCAGGGCGCATGTAGACCCCATGTTGGCGCTGCGCACGGTGGTCTACAGTGACCGGTGGGAAGAGGTCTGGCCTCAAATCAGCCAAAGGCTACGGGAAAAGGCCAGGGAGCGCCGGTTGGGACGATGGGTCAGGTCAAGAAGGCCAGAGGGTCTGGAAGCAAAGACGGATTCCAGGGCACAGACTAGGCAGAGACCACCAAGCGCCGTCAAGCGTCCCCGGAAACGTACCAGGGCAATCCATAGCCAGGCCCCAAACCCTCGCACAAGCCCTCATCGGATACCCCCAGCAAACCACCCTTGGCGCCGCATGGTCATCGGGAGAAAATGCCTCTCTCCAAACCATCCCCAACCACCCCACGCGAAAACCTGACGCACACCACCCTTCAATGACAGTGCCTTTCCAAAGTTGTAAGAATTTAAGGAAATGACCATAGTTGAGGATGGAGGAGTGGAAAGGGGAGTGTAGTGGAGGAAGAAGGGACCAATGAATTGGGAGCACGGCTGCTCGAAGTCCTGGCAAAGGTGCCCGATCCAAGGCGGCGGCGAGGAGTTCGGCTTCCGCTGCCAGCCATCTTGACCCTGGCGGTTTGCGACATGCTTGGAGGGGCACACAGCCTGTACGCGATGGCCCTATGGGTGAGGGAGCATCCGGAGTTGACGCAAACCCTGGGATTCGACCGGGAGAAGACCCCTTGTGTCGCCACTCTGCACTACCTGTTTCGCAGTCTGGACGTGGACGCCTCCGAAGGCGCCTTGAGCCGGTGGGCCAAAAGGGCCTTGAGAGAGGGAGACCAAGCCATTGTCCTGGACGGTAGGGTCCTGCGTGGGATTCATGGGGAAGAGATACGCGGAGTCCGGCTGGTGGCAGCACACGCCCATGAGAGTGGCTTGGCGCTGGCGCAAAAGGGGGGTAAAGAACCACCGTAAGGAGAGGGAACAAGGGGTAGCCCCGGCCCTGCTGGCCCAAGTCGAGCTTGCTGGGAAAGTGGTCACCGGAGACGCCTTGTATGCCCAAAGGAAATTGAGCCGCTACCTGGTGGAGCAGGGAGGGGACTATCTGTGGGCGATCAAGGAGAACCAGCCCACGGTGAAAGAGGCCCTCTCCCTTCTATTTGCCCGGCCGCCTATTTGCCCGGCCGCCTTGGGGAGAAGCGATTCCGGAGGCGATCCAGGAGGCCAGTCACCGAGGACGGCGGGAGCGGAGCCGGTTGAGGGCGTCGTCTGCGCTAAATCACTACCTGGAGTGGCCTTATGCTGGAGTGGCCTTATGTAGGACAGGTCTGTTGCATGGAACGCACCCGTACCCATAAGGGGGTAAGCTCACGAGAGAAGGCCTACGCCATCACTAGTCTGACCCCGGAACAGGCAGGTCCGGCACGCCTGCTCAAGTTGTGGAGGGATCACTGGAGCATCGAGAATCAGGTCCATTGGTGCGGGACGTGACCTTTGACGAGGACCGCAGCCAAGTGCGCACCGGGGCGGCTCCCCAGGTGATGGCTGCCCTCAGAAACGCAGTCATCGGCCTCCTCCGGCGAACCGGCTCCCAAAACATCGCCGCCGCCCTGCGCCGTTACTCTTGGAACCCCACCGCCTCCTTATCCCTCCTGGGCTCACCTATACCCAACTATATGAAAGGCCCTGGGACCAGGTCTCTCTCTTGTAGAGAGATGGATGTAATGGGGTTATTTTTCCCATGGTGGGTTTACTTGTCCGAGGACGAGGCGATAGAGGTTGCGCGATCCTTCAAGTAGTTCGCGGGGTGATAACGATAATTGTGCGTGACCACGGCTTTGCCCGACGGCGGGAGGAGCCCACCCACCGGGTGGAACACGCGTCGGCCAGTTGTCCCGATTGCCAACTCCCCACGCAAGGCGGGAGAGTGCGCTGGCGCCGACAAGTGATTTCCATAACTCGGCTGCGGACGCGGATGACCGAACACGTGGTGCTGGAACGCACCTGCCGCAAGTGCCGCAGGCCGTGGACCACCCAACCGGATTGGGGCGCTCTCAGCGTGGGGCGGCGACGGATGGGCATCTCGATGCAGAGCGAAGTAAGCGTGCTAAGGGAGGAGCGCCGGCTGCCATTCGGAATAATTCAGGGCCATCTTAAGTGGCGCTTTGGCCTGAGCCTCAATGTGGTCGAACTGGTGGCGTTGACTCGTGGAGCAGCGGAGCGTGGCCGAGAAAAGTACACTCGGTTGCGTCCAGAGATTCGAGCCATTCCGTTGGTGTACGGGGACGAGACGGGCTGGCGGGAAGATGGCCGCGGTGGCTACTTCTGGAGGTTCAGCATTCCCAAGGTGCGTTACTTCCTCTACTACCGGCCCAGCCGGGGAAGACAGGCGATCGAGGAGGTGTTGGGGGAGGAGTTCGACGGCCTGGTGGTCAGTGACTTCTACGGCGCCTGCAACGTGCATCTAGGGCCGCATCCGAGACGTAGGACTCGTCTGTCGCGGGGCATCCACCACATCCACCATTTGAAGGAGTAACACCCCCAACACCGAAGTAGGCCCAGTGTTCTCAAAGGGTGCGGGAAGTATATGACCAGGCTCACTCCTACCCCAGCCCTGACCCGGGACTGCCGGCGACGGTGCAGCGGACCCAGTGAGTAAAGCAGCAAACACACCAGCAGCTATCTTCCATCTGCCAGCCTTACTTGGGCATCGAGGCGCTCATGCGGATGCGGTGCCGGCGGGTGGAACGCTTCTCGCCGCAGTTGTTCACCTTCGTAGCTGACCCCCGGATGAATGCCAGCCACAACGCTGCCGAACGCAGCCTGCGTCCAACGGCGGTGAGCCGGAAGATCAGCGGCGGTACTCGTTCGGAGCAGGCGAGCGAGACCAAGAGCATCATGGCGTCCCTGTTCGGCGCCTTGCGCTTGCAAGGACGCAACCCTTACCTCGCCTTGAACTCCCTCCTCTCTAAACTCCTACCTGCCCCAGTCTGAACAGTACAGGTTTCTAGCGCCTTTGCTCGGGGACCGGGGACTTGGGAGCCTGGCGGCGGTTCCGGAGACGCTCTTCTTCCTCAGGCGGCCGGACGTTCCGGAACATGAAATAGAGAGAAAGATCGTACCCAATCTTCAAGAGGGCCGAGCCTACCAGGGGAGTCCACGCAGCGGTGATGTTCCAAATAGCCGTCGTCACCGTGGGGCCAATGGCCCCAGCCGCGCTTCGGCTCACCATGTGAATGCTGGCCATGGCCACCCGTTCTTCCGGATTGATCACCGCCATGGTGTAAGAATCCTTGGTTGGAACGTCCATTTGGCTGAGAAAGGCGCGGCATTGCCAGAACACTATGGCCAGTGTGGCGGAGGGTGCGAAGGCTGCGGCCAGCATGAAGAAGCTGGACGGGATATGGGTGAATACCATCGTATTCAGCAGTCCGATTCTGTTTGATATCTTGGCTGCTATCCACAAGGAGGATGCGGTCAGGAGGTGTGACAATGAAAACACCAATGTCAGAGATTCGAGCGTTAACCCAAATTTCGTGTAAAACCAGTAGGCCATCAGGGCCTGCATTACCATGGAGGTCGTGAATGTGTCCACGCTGAACAACCCGGTCAGGGTAAAGATTCTGCGCCGCGACGGCAGCTTCAAGGGGTTCTGCCACTGCTGCCGAGTGGTGGCCGCTTCAACCCCCTGCGAGATGGAGGCGTACAGCGCGGCCCCGGCAAGTTGACATACGGCAAAACCCAGGAACAGCACCTTGAAGGACGACAGGACGGATATACCAAGGACATCCTGGAACAGGACCGGGAGACCGGCGGCCAGCGCCCCCAAAAAGGTGCCGGTGCGGGCGACAATGCTATAGATCGCGAAAATATCGGTGCGCCTTTCAGGGGACGCAGTATCCGGGAGAATGGCAACTTCCAGAGGTTGTGCCGGGCTCTCTCCGCCACCGCCTCCGCCGGTGGACAGGCTTCCCAGGAAGGCGATGACCATCAGCGGAATGAAGGTTTCGGCGAAGTACATTGCTAGCCCGGATGCAGCAGCCAAAAGGGAAAAGATGACCAGAAGACGCCTTCGACCCACCTTTCCACTGATTAGCCCCACCACAAATGCAAAGAATGAAACCCCGGCAATCCCCGCGGTGAGGATCGCCCCGATCTGCACCAAATTGAAGCCCAATTCGGCCAGATAGAGAGCTATGATGACGGAAATAAAGCTCTGGGAGAAAGTACGGGTCCCGCGGGCCGCGGTTATCAGCCTGGCATCACGGTTTATCCAGGACAGCGACGTATTGAGCCGGGCAATCAAGGCCGGGCTCTTTGGCGCAGATCGTGTCGGGCATCCGGTTTAATGCTAAAAGACCACCGGTTAAAGGGGTAGGTGGCAGCCCGGGAACGCCGGGTCCTACCTGATTTGCTCTTGATTGACGCGGCTACAACTCGGCTACGACCGATGAGTAGTAGAACCCGATATTCTACGTTAACGGTTGACAGGTGCAGGGCCCTAGAGAACGCCAAGTTTGAAGCCCAAGTTGTGGAAGGAACCTATTAGATTTTGCCCCATAGGTCAAGAATGAAGGACCGGTTTCAGTCAACGGCAGAAACAGATCGGTCCAGGGCGATCTAGGACTACGCCCTGTTGCCCGATGATGTCTGCACCGGCGATTCTCCCCGTAGTCGGGATACCGCTGCCCGCACCCCAGACATGCTGTTATGATGTTCACTAACGTCCGCTCCAGCCGGCCGCAGGTCCACCCCCGATCGGACCGTTCGCTTCTGCGCACGTAATAGCCCGTAAGCCCTGTCCACAGGAACCTCTAACCAGACAAAAAGCGAGTTTCCAATGACGACCGTTCAATCGGAACGCACCATTGAGGCACATCCTATCGGAGCCCACGGGATTCTGACGTTGATTGGGGCCGGTCCCGGGCAACCCGGGCCGTGGCCTTTTGTCAGCGGCGTCCCCAACTTGGAGACAGATTTGGTAGGACCGCCGCCGGAGTACCTGGCCGTGGCAGCCTGGGCCGCTTGAACGGTGGTCACCGTGGCAGGCGTGGCCTACCGTGGCGGCATCCCCATGGAGGACATCGAGGTTGATTTCCGTGTGGAACCGACGGAGCTTCCCCACGGCCTGGGTTTCGGAGTGCGGGAAAAGGTCACCCTGTTGGGGGACATCTCGGAGTCCCAGCGGGTGCGATTGCAGCGGGCGTCCCGTTTCTGCCCGGTAGGACAGGCTCTCACCAAGGGAGCAATGGAGATCGAAGACCGGGTCCGGTGGAGTTCCGGGGACGTAGCTCCAGCATCACCGGTCCCAGAGGAGTTGCCGGTCTTGGATGGACCTCGGATTCCCATTCCACCAGGCACGGTGCGAGGGAAGCACCTTCTGGACACCAAAGAGTATGACGCAGACGGAACGGTGGCCCACGAGGGCGAGGCGAAGGTCTACGTTTCTTGCGACAATCTGACCCACTCCAGCGCCTGGACGCTGCTGGCGGGGCACAGTTCCCAGGGGTTGGCGCCACCGCCCTTCCCGATGGTGCAGGCTGGTTGGGCCGCTTCCACCGCTGCCACTTTGCACCGGCTGCTGCCGGCTGACTTGGTAGACGGCGGAGGTCTGAGCGTCCTGCTTGAGATGGCGGGCGGCGGTACCCGAGGTCAGTCGCAGGGCAGCGCAGACCGGGGTGAGGTCCGCAAGCGGCGCGTGTCCCGGCAGATAAACCTGCCCGGCAACCCCGGTTCCCTGCCCTTGGAGTTGGTCCAAGCCGCCCTGCGCGCCGACCCCATATCGGCGGCCTTCATCCACGGAGGAGTCCTCTTGGACGACGAGGTGGTTGTTGGATAGACCTGGTTTGATTCCGGAAAACCCTCAGGAAAGCCGCAAGCAGGTTAAATGGTTACCGTAACTGAGCGAGAAACCCAGCAGTCCCAGGGAACGGGCGGGCGCTATTGCGAAGGCTGTCCCCGTTGCCAAGACGCCAACTCCGGATTTTGCACTCAGCCCCACCCGCAATACAACAATTTGCATCCGGTGTGCAGGCGTTGCGGGCATTGCGTACTGCGGGGTAGCCACAGCGACGACATCTCAGACCTGCAAGGGTAGGGCTAACTTTCGCCTTTATCCGGAGCTTGCGGGCCTACCAGGAGCTGCGCCAACGGTCCTGGTCTCGTTTATGCCGGTCCGGCTGCAAGCCCTCCATCCGTCGCCACTGGGATGCACTGACCTCGTACCGTTTCATCCTCGTCGCCCCTCACCGCACAATTGAGCCAGAGTGACACCCTACCTCCCTGGTCTAAGTGTCTACCTCAAATGGGAGCGAATCTAACCGGTGATTCCGGAGTTGGACCCGCCCTAATCTAAGGGGCAAAAAACCTGTGTCCAGACACACGGTATGATAATCCCACAGGCCACGAGCCCGTTGCCGCATACCAGTACTGTCCGCATATCCGGTGCATTGCGGACGAGGAGCTGGACCAATGGGGCGAGAAGACCTTCCCCGCACGAAGGTGGCAGTGGAACGCACCTGGGTATGGCTGTCAAAGTGCCGGGCGATATTGGCGCGCGACAACAGGGCGCCCAATTACTTGGGACTGCTCCAACTTGTATGTGCTAACCTCTGGCGCCGTCATCAAAGGCGCTTGCTATTTTGAGATAGATTCTTAACCACGCGTCCGATTTCTTGGGTCCACCTCAAAGATCTTCCGGGGCTTCAGTGTAAAGGAGCGAGGGGTCTTGCACCTAAGCCCGAATCCACCGAAAAGGTGAGTGTCGCGGCGGGTTGAATGGGTAAGAAAGTGCTCCTGTGCATCTGGGATAATGGTTTTCGAGACAGAAAACCAACCAGAAACAAGGAGCACCCAATAGATGCTACCACGCAACCACCCCGACGGCATCCACATCGCCTTCGACGACCACCGCCTGGTCAACAATGCCGGGCTGATCCTTCCCGCCACGTTGGCCTTGCACCTGGGCCTGCCCCAACTGGTTGACCGGCACTTGGACCTGGGCTGGGCCCCAGGCCGAGCCAACACCGGCGACAAGATCATGACGCTGGTGGCTTCCGCGCCGGCGGGCGGCGACTGCATCGACGATGCCGATGTGTTGCGCACCGGCAGGACAGCCTGCACCCTGGGCAGTGTAGTCAAGGCGCCCTCCACCTTGGGCACCTTCCTGCGCAGTTTCCGGTGGGGCCACGTCCGCCAACTGGACCGGGTGAGCCGCCAGTTGCTGGCCCGGGCCTGGGAGGCTGGGGCCGGACCCGGCGACGGGCCCCTGACCATCGACCTGGACTCCACCATCTGCGAGACCTACGGACTGGCCAAGGAAGGAGCTCGCCACCACGGCTACACCGGTGCGCGGGGCTATCACCCGCTGCTGGCCGTCGCCGCCGGAACCGGCGACGTGCTGATGGCCCGCCTGCGCGAGGGCCGGGCCTACACCGCCCGCGGCGCCGCCCACTTCCTGCGTGAAACGGTGGGGCGGGTGCGCTACGGCGGAGCCAGGGGCCAACTCACGGTGCGGGCCGACAGCGGCTTCTATACCCACGCCGTGGTCGCCGTCTGCCGCCGGATGGATGTCCGCTTCTCCATCACCATCCGCCAGCGCACCCGCCTGCGGAATCTCATCGAGGCGATACCCGAAGAGGACTGGACGCCGATTCCCTACTGGATGGACGGCGCCGATGTGGCCGAGACCACCTACACCCCCTTCCAGAGTGAGCCCGACGCCGCGCCGGTGCGGCTCATCGTCCGGCGGGTGAAGCCGGCGCCCGGTTCCCAACTGGCTCTCTTCGCCACCTACAGCTATCACGGCTTCATCACCGACCGGGACGGAGAGACCCTGGAACTGGAGGCTGACCACCGCCGCCACGCCGAGATCGAGAATGCGATACGCGACCTCAAGTACGGCGTGGGGCTGAACCATCTCCCCTCGGGCCGCTTCGCTGCCAACGGCGCCTGGCTGGCGGTACAGGTGATGGCCCACAACCTGGCCCGCTGGACAGCCCGCATCGGCCTGGGTCAGCAGATCGTGACCACCAAGACCCTCAGACGACGGGTCTTTGCCTTGGCCGGACGGATCACCCGCTCGGCACGCCGGATCACCCTGCATCTTCCCCAGCGCTGGCCATGGGAAACCCAGTTCAGTCGCGCCCTGGCCCGACTGCGAGCCATTCCACTCCCAGCCTGATTGCTCCTGTCCGCTACTGACCCGCCATCCGGCCAACCGAACGCCCCGCCAACTCGCGCCAGTCCGGTCCGCGAGCGCCTCTTGCCGTGTCCTATCCCGCCATCCCCCTCACCACAGCCACTGTAAGCCGCCATCGGCGCCCCCCAAAGCGCCTGCAGACCGCCGCCAGCCTCCCGTCTACCCAAATTCGAGCCCGGATCATCGCGCCTGTAACTTCCTCACCCCCCTTCCGCTGTCCTCACGCCGTCCATCGGTGTCCACCGGTGGATTCGGGCTAAGCAGTAACTCCCTCGGTGTCCATAGGACGCTAATATCTAGGAACAGTTCTATTCCGGCGTACTCAAGGGCACTTTGTGCCGCCAAATCGACCAAGATACTGCCTCGTGAACCACCCGCCAAAGAAAGCTATAGATGCTATCCCACCAAAGACTAAACCGGTCGAGATAGTTAACACCTCTAATGGTGTCTCCGTCAAAGGTGGCCCGAAGATCTTCCCGGTCGTGTACATGGAGGCCGAAATACCGACAGGGAAAAGCACAAAATGCATTCGGAAGGGTGACGTCCAACCGGCGACTACGGGAGACACTCCAACGGCGACCACCAGAACCGACACGATAGCCCAGGTGTAATCGGAATTGTCGAGTACGGTCGCTAGCAACCCGAAGCAGACTGCCGTGAGCAGAGTGAGTCCAAGTGACCGGCCCAAATCAACCTTGCGCACGCGAATACCCACTGTGTCGGACCATTGTTGGCCTGGTCGTTAGGCAACGGGTTAATGGCCGCTTCAAAAATCTGGGTGAGCTTAGGTGTCCACAAGTCTCCCCTAGCTTGGTCTGGCAGCCATCTGGCGGCTGGGTCTGGTCACGCGCATGTGGTCCTTTAGCGCAGGTTTGACTTGGCGCCTTTATTTTAATACCACGCACGCCGGTGACGATACATCGTAGAAACCGGGTTTCACTAACTTCGTTGAGTACAAATTCGACGGACCAATTCGACGGACTAATTCGACACCAGGCGTCAGGCTCGTAGCTCACTAATCTAAAGACAACGTCCTATTCTCTCCGGGGCAGGCGTTTACATTCCGGGCAAGGGTCTTCAAGGTCCTGGCCAGGACCGCGACTTGCCCTTCGGAGTCAGGCGGAGCTGTAAGCTGTCTTGTCTCAGACTACAACTCCGGAAGGCTTGGAGCAGAACCTCAGCCAGATACCTATCTCAATAACCAAGTCCAACACAGATGTCCCTGAGACCCACCCGATCAACCAATCCCTCGAACGGGGGTCCTGGGCCTAACAGGAGATGCTGCGACCGTTAAGGACTCCGACGTGTGGCGTCGCCACCTCCCGCTGCTAGTTCGTACACATCGAGGGAGCGGCGTTCCACCTCACCCACCGGGACCTGCACCGCCAGGGCCTTCTGCTGCGGTCGGACGTCGGCTCTGGACAGGCCCTCCCACTGGCCGGGCAGGATGAAGGGCTGACCGGAACTCTGAGCCCGGGGATGCACTGCCAAGCGCTGATCACCGAGCCAGACCCCCCCGTGCCCCGCCGTTGGCCCACCTGCACCGTGGAGCCCACCCACCGCCAGTCTTGAATTCCTAGAACGCTTGACCGGACCGAGCCGGAACGTCGTGGAAGTGTACCCGGATACGATGGTTTCGGCGCAGGCGAGGACGTTGTCGTGAGTGTCCTGGTTGGAGCACGTGGTGCGGATATTTTCGCATAGCTCCTGCCCGCACCAGGGTATATATTGAGCCTCGCCGGGCGCACTGAATACGGACAATGCCTTGCACCCCGGCAACCCCCCGGGATGCTCGGGAGGGGGCTCGTAGGTCGGGGTCTGTAGAGGCGGCTTGGTCGCGAGATCGGGCGCAGGGGTCGAAGTAGGTTTGGTTGGCCACGGGGTATATGTCGGCGTTGGCTGGGCCTCGGCTGAGTCGGACGACGCTCCGTCGGCGTCGCCAGGACCAGCTGTGGGGCCGCAGCTTAGTACCAATACCGAAAGTATGAGAAACCCCACGATGAGCAGCCGTGTGGTCATTGCATTACTCCCTATCTCTTGGATGCCCTATAAAATGTTACGGATGTACTCCAGACAGTGCCGCGGAGTCTACGGGGCATGGAGCGACAAGTTAACCTTCTGTATCGGCGATGTGATGAGGAGTGTGACGAGGTAGGTGGAGACATGGAGGCAGCTATCTGGATCATCTCCATGTGCATGGCCGCGTTCGGCCCGGCCGTCTTTTCGGTCGTCGCCGGGAACATATGCGGCATGCGCCTGGAGCACGTTTCACGGAAGCTGGGGGGTTGGACGGGTCTCGTCATGGGAATCGCCGCGGTATATGCGCCGCTGGCCAAACCCAAGCTGTTCATAGCGATATGGGTAGGCGGTTTGACTTCCGACGAGTCCTCGGCACGGTTCCACACGGTGACAGCTATTGTGATCGCGGTCGCGGTCACAATGACGTGCGCCGCCTGTTTCGCGGTCAACCGTTACCGGGAGTGGAACAGGTGGAACAGGTGATAGGGCCAACCAAACGTGGCTCGAACTTTTCTTGCTTGAGGACCTAAAGGGGAACCACCCACTCAAAGGCTTGTAGTACAGTAACGCTTGGCCGTACCATTGGCCCATGCTGCTTACCATCTCTACAACGTACCAGCCCGCCACTGACTTGGGATTTCTGTTGCACAAGAACCCGTCCCGCTTTCAGTCTTTCGCGCTGCCGTTTGGGCGGGCCGATGTTTTCTATCCCGAAGCCGATGACAAACGTTGTACCGTAGCCCTTCTCCTAGAAATCGACCCGATTGGTCTTGTACGCCCGAGGACCGGTGGGCCGAATTCCGCTGGGTCGTTGGAGCACTTTGTGAACGACCGGCCTTACGTCGCGTCGTCACATCTCAGCGTGGCGATCGCATCCGTATTCGGCAGCGCCCTTAGGGGCCAGTGCAAGGACCGTCCTGGGTTGGTGGAGCAGGCCATTCCCCTGGAGGCCCGTGTCCCGGCGGTGCCCTCTCAGGAAGGAGCGGACCTCGTCCGGGGCTTATTTGGACCCCTGGGGTATGTCGTTGACATAGAGGAAGGCCCTTTGGATGCCCGGTTTCCGGAGTGGGGGAATAGCCCATACTTCAGCGTCGGACTTACGTCGGAAACGCGGCTTCAGGACTTGCTCTCCCACCTGTATGTCTTGTTGCCAGTGCTGGACGACCACAAACACTACTGGGTCGGGGACGACGAGGTTGACAAGCTGTTGCGTTTCGGATCAGGCTGGTTGCCCAGCCATCCGCAACGGGACCTAATCTCGCGCCGCTACCTGAAACACCAACGCGGCCTCGTGCGCCAGGCGTTGGCCCAATTGCTCGACACCGGCCAATCCGACCCCGGCGCAACAGAGGCACGGCACGAACATGAAGAGGCCCAGCTCGAAGCCCCAATGCGGCTTGGCGAGCAGCGGATGGAGGCAGTCTTGGACGCGCTCCGCACCCTGGGCGCCAACCGGGTGCTCGATCTGGGCTGCGGGGAAGGAAGGTTAATTGGGGAGCTGCTCAAGGAGCCTTCATTTAGCTCGGTTACCGGCCTTGACGTATCGCACCGTGCCCTGGAAGCGGCGCGGCAACGGCTTCATTTTGGCACACTATCGGAACGCCAAAAGGAGCGCGTTACCCTGCTGCATGGTTCACTCACCTATGGGGACAAGCGGCTGTCCGGTTATGACGCCGCGGTAGCGATGGAGGTCATAGAACACATAGACCCGCCGCGGCTGGACGCATTCGAGGAAGTCGTGTTCGGCGGCGCCAGGCCAGGTGCGGTCCTGATCACCACCCCCAACTCGGAGTACAATGCGCTCTTCGCCGGGCTGCCGGAAGGGGAGCTACGGCATAGGGACCACCGGTTCGAGTGGACCCGGGCGCAGTTCCACGAGTGGGCGCAAGATGTTGCGGCGCGGCGCAGCTACCATGTCCGTTTCCAGGACATCGGCGCGGAACATGCGGATCACGGCGCGCCGACCCAGATGGGTGTGTTTACAAGATGAAGATCACAGTCCCAGAGCTGTGCCTGATCGCGCTAGTAGGTCCTTCGGGGTCCGGCAAGTCCGTTTTCGCCTCCAAGCACTTCAGACCCACTGAGGTTGTGTCTTCCGACGCCTGCCGTGCGATGGTTGCGGACGACGCCAACGACCAAGCCGCTACTCCCGAGGCATTCGCGCTGCTAAATTACATCACCGCCACGCGATTGCGGGCCGGACGCCTTACCGTCATCGACGCCACCAACGTTCAACCGGATGCCCGCAAGTCGCTAGTCGGCCTGGCGCGGGACCATGACTGCCTGCCCGTGGCTATCGTGTTGAACATGCCCGAATCCCTGTGCTTGGCCCGGAACCAAGGACGACCCGACCGGGCGTTTGGAGCGAGAGTGGTGCGCCGGCAGGCGGAGCAGCTTCGGAGGTCGTTGAGGGGGTTGAGGCGAGAGGGCTTCAGGCACGTCTTCGTGCTTAACTCTCCGGAAGAGGTGGAGGAGGTCTCCATCGAACGGGCGCCGTTGTGGACCAACCTACAACACGAGCACGGACCATTCGACATCATCGGTGACGTCCATGGTTGCTTCGAAGAACTGGTGACCCTTTTGGACCGCCTGGGATACCAGGTGGCGGCGCGTGGAGGTGATGCGAGCAAGAGCGGCTATTCAGTAACCCATCCAACCGGGCGCAAAGCCGTCTTTTTGGGCGACCTGGTAGACCGGGGTCCGGGAGTTGCCAGGGTCATACGGCTGGTAAGGGACATGGTGGGGGACGGGACGGCGTTGTGCGTGGCGGGCAACCACGAGTCCAAGCTGGTTCGTAAACTCCGTGGGCGAAACGTACAGATATCCCACGGGTTGGCGGAAACTCTCGAACAACTTGAGACGGAGCCACCTGAATTCCGGGAACAGGCCGTAGCGTTCCTGGACGGGCTGATCAGTCACTATGTACTCGACGACGGCAACCTGGTGGTGGCTCACGCGGGGATGAAACCCGAATACCAGGGGCGAGCTTCCGCGCGGGTCCGGGACTTCTGCCTGTACGGGGAGACTACGGGGGAGACCGACGAGTTTGGGCTGCCGGTGCGCTATAACTGGGCGGCCGAGTACCGGGGCCGCGCCGCGGTGGTATACGGCCATACTCCGGTGGCGGAACCCGCCTGGCTGAACAACACAATCAACATCGACACGGGCTGCGTCTTCGGCGGCAAGCTAACGGCGCTCCGGTACCCTGAGCAAGAACTTGTATCGGTCCCGGCGGCGCGGGTCCACTACGAGCCGGCCAGGCCGCTGCCGGGACCGCGTCAACCTGGAGAGGTTGCCGAAGCTGCGGATGTACGCGCCGGGAGCCTGCTCGACATAGACGACGTTTCCGGAAAACGCATCGTAGCAACACGGCTGCGGGGCAACATCACGGTCCGGGAAGAGAACGCGGCGGCTGCGTTGGAAGTGATGAGCCGCTTCGCCCTGGACCCCCGCTGGCTAGTGTACCTTCCGCCCACCATATCCCCCTGCGAGACCTCAAAACTCCCCGAAATACTTGAGCACCCGGCGGAGGTGTTTAGCTACTTCCGGAATATCGGCGTCTCAAGCGTGGTCTGCGAGGAAAAGCACATGGGTTCGCGGGCCATCGTCGTCGTTGGCCAGGACGAAGGGGCCGTCGAGCGGCGGTTCGGCATCGCCGGGGAAGGCATCGGCGCTTGCTACACCCGCACCGGACGGCGTTTCTTTGATGACAGGGCGCTTGAGGCCAGCTTTCTGGAGCGGGTCCGTGGGGCGATAGCCGGCGCGGGGTTATGGGACGAACTGGGGACCGGTTGGGTGGTGCTGGACTGTGAACTTATGCCCTGGTCCGTCAAGGCCCAGGAGTTGGTCCGGGAGCAATACGCGGCAGTCGGAGCCGCGGCGCGGACAAGCCTGTCGAACGCCAAGTCTGTTCTCCAGGATACCGAGGCCCGAGGGATTGACACCGGCGAGACCCTGGGACGCATCGAGGAGAGGCTGCGTCTGGCACAGCTATATAGCAGCGCCTACGCCCGGTACTGCTGGCCCGTGGCGTCCCTGGACGATATCAAACTCGCGCCGTTTCACGTGCTGGCCAGCGAGGGCCGGGTCCATGCGGATAGGGGCCATACGTGGCATATGGATATGGCCGGGAGATTGTCCCGGTCTGACCCGGCGTTGTTCCGGGCTACCTCGCATAGATTGGTGGGACTGGACGACGGAGATGAAGCTGAGGCGATCCGTTGGTGGGAGGAACTGACGGGCCAAGGCGGGGAGGGAATGGTCGTGAAGCCGGTTGAGTTCATCGCTACGGGAAAACGGGGCCTGGTGCAGCCCGCCTTGAAATGCCGGGGACCTGAATACTTGCGTATCATCTACGGCCCTGAGTACACCTTGCCAGAGAATATAGACCGCCTGAGACGCCGCAACCTTGCCGCCAAGAGGTCTCTGGCCCTGCGGGAATTTGCCCTGGGGATCGAGGGTCTGCAGCGTTTCGTCGACTGGGAGCCTCTTTACCGGGTGCACGAATGCGCCTTTGCTGTACTGGCCTTGGAAAGCGAGCCGGTTGACCCGAGGCTGTAATCGCAACCACAGCCTGGGGGCGTCTGTAGAAACAAAGTAAAACTCTTGTGGAGGTCGAGCTATGCCTACCGCCAAAGTGAACGGAGCGGAGATCTACTTTGAAGAGTCCGGGAGTGGTCCGCCAATCATTCTTTCTCCGGGAGGGCTCCAGGGCGTGGCCAGCAGCTATCACCCGGTGGTTGGCGCCCTGTCCCAGGAACACCGGGTGGTGGTCTACGACCGGCGCTTCGGCGGCCAATCCCGCAGTCCCCTGGTGGTGCAGACCTGGGATATGGTCTGCGACGACGTATTCGGACTATTGGACGTCCTGGGTATAGAGCAGGCGTATCTCGGCGGCGGCTCTTTTGGAGCTGCCATTTCGCTGGGCTGCGCTTTCCGCCGGCCGGAGCGGGTCCGCGCCATCTTCCCCTCCAACATCGCTGGAGGAGCCATCTGCGACGGCTATCTTACGGGGAAGTTGTTCAGGAGCATGGACATGGCGGAGAAGGAGGGTATATCGGCCGTGGTGGACGCCTTCGACCCCGACGACCGCTTTTCTCCCTTCAGCCCGGAGATAGCCCAGACGGACGCCGAATACCGGAAGACCCTGGAGGCCATGAGCACCGAGGATTTCCTGCAAGTGATGCGGGACACCATCTACGACCTTTTCGATGACCCATACCCGACCCTGGGAATGACCGAAAAGGGGCTAAAGAGCATCCGGGTACCGACGATGGTGATGCCGGGCAATAATGACGTCCATCCCCGGCGGGTGGCCGAGTTGGTCCACCGGTTAGCGCCGAATTGCCGTTGGGCGGAAGTGCGTCCTCACTCGGAGGAGCCTGAGAAGTATACTAAAAGGGTGCTCGAGTTCCTGGCGACGGTGGAGGCTGGCTGATCAACGCGGGCTACCCGCAAGGGCAGGGCCTTTCGTTTGTCATTGCGTTAGCCGGCGGCGGTATAACCCACTTCGGAAAGGGGGAGGGGAGTCAACAGCGTCGGCGGTTGACTCCCCAAGTCGACGAGACTACCGCAGCGGGACCGGCGGTCGCCAGTCGAGGAGTGAAATCCTACAGGTCATGGTGCGTGTGACGCCGTCGACCATGATCGCCAATGGGGCTGTTGCCCATTCGACTTTCTCCAGTTCCGCCTCCAGAGTGTTCGGCTCAACCCGTGTGGCTGGGTAATCCCGGCGCCAGCGTGCGAAATGTGCCCGGTCGATGTGAGTGCGACCATTCAGCAAGAAGGGACGCAACCGGTCGTCCTGGAACGCCGGGTATTCCAACCGAGGATGCATGGCTGGATACCCGGCCAGCCACGTCTCGGCATGGTCGCGAGTCCACTGCGGGATGCGCCGCATGTCGTATACGGTAGAGGCCCGAACTATTGCTAAAACCACCGAGTTCCACGCGTCCGCCCCTGGGTTGGGGACTTGATAGCCGCCTCCGGCGTGCCATCCCTCGTTGAAATTCCGCCAAGTCCAGATATCGTCCACCCGGATCGTCCCGGTCTCGGTCACGAAGGCCCAGACGCTTCTATTACCGTAGTACCAAATGATCTGGCGTATCCCGACCCCGAACGTTCAGCTTAACTTCAGCAGCACTTCTATGCTCGTCATTCCCTCTAGGTTTTCTGTTTCGGAAAATCCGTAGTTCTTGGTAGCAATATATTCGCCGAGGTCCACATGCAAGTAACGGAGGCATTTCACGAGAGCCTCCACATACTCAGCAACCACCATCCGGTCGTCCCCAGGCAAGATGGGGTGTGCGAACTGCCTGTCATGAAAGTCCGTGCCGAAGGCCTCACTGATTCGCATAGAAGCGCACAGATCATTATAGATATGAACGACGACTGCTCGGTAACAGTGCAGAAGGCGGAATTTAGCGCGGAGGCCCTAGATGACCCGACTCACGACGACGGTGGAACCGAGGGCAGGATAGAAGAATATGGGTCGAGTACGACAAGTCATTCCCGGCATGGCATAGGAGCCACGTCGCAGGAGTATCGAGGGGGCGCCCGGTCCTCATTACGAGATTTCCTCGACATTGACCTTACGCGGACGACCTCGTTTATGCATTACTACGACTACGGCAATACAGTTGGCGGAGGCCATGACAGGAGCACGCGTTGTCGGGTCTTCCCCGATGGGTGGTTTATGATATCGTGCTATTATACTTGGTCACCTTCGGGCCCTTCGTCAGTATATGTGCAGAGCGAGGGTGACTTTGATCATCATCTCGTCCCCAATTCCGAGCACTGGCAGAGTACCATTTTCGAGGCATCGCCCGGGACTTGGAGTTTCGAGTGTGACCACGACGGTGATCCCCCGGGCCCGTTGCATTGGAATTGCGCTGGCGACAGGTATCGTACTCCCTTTTGATCTGAGGAGACGGGCTGTCTGAAATGGGCAATGGGGGTCTACCCACCGTTGCCACGGTGGCGGGGCTATTTGCTCTTGGAGTCTCAGGTCTCCTCTTGCTGCTGGCTCCGCTTGATAACGACCACCCCGGTGTGAGCCTCGGTAGCACTTTCTTATATGTTCTGATTGGGTTACCCGGAGCGGCCAGCGGCTTCTGTATCAGATGGAGTTGCACAAAAGGTCGCTCCCTTCTTTTTGCAATAGCGGCCTCGGTACTCCTGGTAGCTCATATATTGCTGATTATTCCCGTGTACTTGGGAATGGCCCACCTTTACGGGCCAGCAACTCTAGTGCTATTGGTTCTTTGCGTATGGAATCTAGTACTCAGTCAACTTAGGCTTGGGATTTGTTTAAGAAAGGGGCCAATTGAGCTATCCTGGCTGGTGGGAAGTGTTGATGGCGGGGGTGGCAGTGATGGTCAGGGACAAATACGCGGTGCAGCTGGCACAGGAACAACGGGAAGAGCTCCAACGACTGGTCCGGGTTGGCAAAAACTCAGCCCGAGTGACCGCTAGAGCGCGGATTCTCCTAAAGAGCGGCGACGGTTGGGCCGCGCCCCAAGTGGCCGAAGCTTTGGATGTGGCCCTGAGCACGGTATACCGGGTCAAGCAGCGCTTTGCCGAAGAAGGGTTGGAGAAGGTTTTGCGGGACCGTCCCCAGGCCAACCGGCCCCGGAAGCTGGACGATCGGGGCGAAGCCCACCTCATCGCCCTGGCCTGCAGCCCAGCGCCGGAGGGGCACAGCCACTGGACTTTGCGGCTGTTGGCCGGGAAGGTGGTGGAGTTGGGGTTGGCGCCCTCCATGTCCCATGAGGGAATCCGAAAGCGTCTCAAAAAAACGCTCTCAAGCCGTGGCAGAAGAAGGAGTGGTGCATTCCCAAGGTGAGCGCGGAATTTGTGGCCAACATGGAGGATGTCCTGGACCTGTACGCCGAACCTCATGATCCCCAACGTCCGGTGGTCTGCTTTGACGAGACATCCACCCAGTTGCTGGCCGAGACCCGGCCGCCGCTCCCGCCCCGGCCGGGACGTCCGCTGCGGCAGGACTACGAATACCGCAGGGAGGGTACCCGCAACCTCTTCTTGGCCTGTGAGCCGTTGGCGGGCTGGCGGCATGTGGCAGTGACCGAGCGGCGCACGATGCAAGACTTCGCCCGCCGGATGCGCTGGCTGGTGGATGAAGCCTACCCCGAAGCCGAGGTGGTAAGGGTCGTCTTGGACAATCTGAACACCCATCGCCGGGCATCGCTGTACGAGACTTTCCCGGCTGAGGAAGCCCGGAGGATTGCCAGGCGGCTGGAGTTCCACTACACCCCCAAGCACGGGAGTTGGCTGAATCCTGTCCTGAGCTTGTCGAAGGGATGGCGGAGATCGAGTTCAGCGTGCTGTCCCGCTCCTGCCTGAAGCAGCGGCTCTCCGGCGAGGAGGCCCTAAGGAGGGAAGTGGACGCCCTGGTCACGGAGCGCAACAACGCCAGAGCCACCATCAACTGGCGCTTCAACACCCGGGACGCACGAACCAAACTTCACCGCCTTTACCCTTCCGATTTTACCGTTGACTGAGTACTAGTCCGTATAGCGGTTGAACATTTGAGGCATCGGAAAGCGGATGCCACCACCCATCGACGTGGTTGATCCCTGGCGGAAAGGCCGACACCGTTGACTTGGTCAACGTCGCGATCCAACCCACTCGCCGAGGTCAGGCGTTGTGACCCGCATGATGCTCCACCAAATTAACGATGTTCACGAGTGCGGCAAACCCCTGGCCCGCCTCTTGGCCCCCAGCGCCGCCAACTTCATCACCGGCCAGACCTTAAGCGTTAGCGGCGGCTACACGGTGACATAGGAGGCAACCCGCTGTCACCGCCCGCCTAAACATACGCTACACCTATAGCCAATTACGCGCCTTTTGACATCCCATTCGTGCCTATCTTATATTGCTGGACACCTTCGATGCCGGGCGGACGGTTCAGGAAATGGTCAACACGCCTGAGGGTAGCCGTGGAGGAAGAGTGGATCACATAGAGTCACCGGCCTCGGGCTAGATTTCCCGTCACGGTAGTGACGGATGTGATGGTTTCCTACTGGCAATATCAATATAGATTTGGTCCAGGGCCCGGTGTCTCTGTTAGGAAAGACCGACGTTAGCGAGGGAATTCGCTTCTATCAACCCCGTTGACGCGCCTCTCGGTCTGCGCGCAGTGGACATGCAAGATGCCGGAACTCCAGGGACATTCCAGGGTTATCCTTTCGTCGGGAAGGCTGTTCACCAGATCGCCCAGCAGTCTGGCTGGGACGGTGAGAGCCCCCCTCTTCATGGACGTCGGCGCCGGTCCAGCAAGTCAGGCCCATGGTCAGATTGGTGGCGGATAATTTAAGCTTCGGGCCGTCACTCTCGATCAGAACGTTCTTAGTGACCGGAGGGGCCGTCTGGTGGGAGATCACCCGGCCAGCCATACCCAGCCCACGGCGCAGGTCCTCTTTCGAGCAGGAAATCTTCACTTGGTTCCTCGCCTGAGTGTCGGAATTAAAAGAGGGCGCACGACCGCGCCCCCAGTTATGATTGGTTTGGGAACCAGCTTACCAGTCGTTATCGTCCATCTGGAACCTGTTCCAGACGTCGGTCCCGGGCGCCGTGAAGGCGTTGGTCATGACGTGGCCCGGCAGCGGGTAACCCGGGTTCGGCGACTCGGGTGCGGCCCGTAGGGATAGTCTCCCGTCGGTCAGGAATTGACCGTTGGGCTCTGGAATTCTACCCTCTATAATCCGGTCATACGCCCCAACTATTCTGCCTCCGGCGAAGGTTTTTATTACGAACATGTCATCGCTAACAGGAGGATCACGCGGGATCAGGCCTTTCACCATGAGCTGGCGGTCGTCGGGAACAATGTACCCTGGGGCGTCCCAGTGGGCAATTTTCGGCCTAAAGCTGTAGATGCCGGGCTGGGTCACGTCCGATTCATAGACCTGGACCACCACCGGGCCGATGATCCGGTGCTGCATGTAGTCGGTGTTGTGCCAGTAGTTCGGGAATAGCTGCCCTTGCGTCTCATCGTCGATGCCTCCCTGTGAAGGCGTGTACGAGTGAGATTTGTGCTGGTCACTCTGCAGATCATCTTCGAAACGGATCAACCACCGGTTCGGGTCCTCGAACGCCGCCCAGCGGTTCTGGAACGATGCAACGAATGAAACCGCGAGGTATGTGGGAGTGGGTTCCTGTCCCGGCAGAGTCAGGGGCAGTACCGTCTCGCTGTAGGAAGTGACCTTCACTATGGGCAGTTGCGGATGAGCAAACTCCCAGTAGGTCTCGGGGACGCTGAAAGTGTCCTCTTAAGGTCTATTGTTATACGCCCGAGTCTCTGCGATACGGGTGTACGGAGGTAGTCGCCTAGCTGCCAGTCCATCTCTTCCATGCCAGGATCGACTTTCCACAGGAGCGGATGGCTCTCTACTCCGGGGAACTGAGCATCTTTCAGTATTTTCGTTATGCCGTCGGCCAGGACACCCCGGGTTGAGTTGTTGCCGAACCAGCGCGGCCCGAATTCGATGCATCTGTAAGCGGGAGATATTGCCTGCGTAACCTCCGTCTCATAACTCGCGGCGAAGTCCCCGGTCGAAATGGGTTCAAACCAGGGGTTGTATATGAAGTTACTGATCCCATCTCTGGGAACGAATTCCAAAATGGAATGAGAACGCCACACGGGAAAAGATTCAATTGCGGTACCGAGCCGCAAGTCGGGGACGTGGCCCGACAGTGGGGGTTCCAGCTGTGGGTAACGACAGCAGGTGCCCGCTGTCGCGGTGTATCTCCTTGGACCTCGAAGTCGGAGTCATAGACGGCCGTATACGCGCTTTCGCTGGAGTGCATCCGGACACTGGTCAATCCCTAACCTTCCCCTCGGAGAGGGACGGTCTGGCTGGGGCATTGGCCAAACTGGACGATTTCTCCAAAGTTGTAGAATTCCTCCTGGGCCACAACCTGATGGATTTCGATCTGCCCCAGTTGCGAGCCTTGGACCCCAGTCTGCGGCAATTGCGGCCGCCAGCGGTGCATACGCTCAGCCTCAATCCCGTGGCAATCCCCCGCAATTCTTAACACCACTTGGTCAAGCACTACCAAGGCTGACAATTAAAACGCAGGCGCATCAACGACCCGGAACTGGGTGCAAGGCTCGCGCTGGAGGTGTTTAAGGACCAGTAACACGCACTGCGGGCCTCACCGTCCGACCTGTTAATAGCCTGGCATTGGCTGACCACTGCGGACTATGGCGCGGAGTTCGATCGGGTTTTCTCCGCTCTCCAGCAATCGTCAAAGCCGTCAGACGCCGGGGGCCGGACCCCGATTCACACCCTTCTGGATGGCAACTGCAGCCGGATGCACGCCCGCGGATTTACAGCGGAAGGAGTCCGGCACGGTTGGCCGCTGTCCTATGCCTTGGCGTGGCTGTCGGTGTGTGGGGGCAATTCGGTGATACCTCCCAGGGTTCGGCATCAATTTCCCGAGGCAGCGCAGTTGGTCCGCGGGTTGCGCGACACCGCCTGCGCCGACCCCGGCTGCGGCTGTTGCCGGGAACGGCACGACGCCCGCAAGGAACTCTCCCGTTGGTTCGGCTTCGACGACTTTCGGCCGGAGCCTGCGGACGAGTCTGGACCGCCAATGTAGCAATCCTTCAATGTAGCAATCCTTTATCGAAGCGGTGATGGCGGGAGAACACGTGCTGGGAACCCTGCCCACCGGCGCCGGTTAGTCCCTTTGCTATCAGATACCGGCCCTGTCCCGCTGCGACAAGACCGGTGCCTTGACGATGGTGATCTCGACCCTGGTCGCTCTCATGGCTGACCAAGTCGCGTGGCTGAAGGCCCAGGGCATCGGCTCCTGCGTCACCGTCAACGGGCTGCTGTCCATGCCAGAGCGAGCCGATGCGTAGGACCGGGTGAGGCTGGGCGACGCTGGCATCTTCATCGTCTCGCCGGATCAGGTTCGCAGCGTCTCACTGCGCCACGCCTTGGGACAACGGGAGATCGGCGGATGCGTGCTGGCCGAGGCTCACTGCCTCTCCAAGTGCGGGCACGACTTCCGGCCCGATTACCATTACGTGGGCCGCTTCATTCGTGAGAAGGCGGGAACGGAGTCGGCGGGGCCGGTGTTGTGCCTGACCGCGACCGCCAAGCCGGACGTGAAGGCCGACATAGTTGATTACTTCGAGAAAGAACTCGGCGTCAAGCTGGGAATATTTGACCGCGGCACCCATTCCCACCGCATCGGATTGTCCATCCCTGGCGGAACGGCCGTCACCGTTGGCGTGGCCAACGTCGCAGTCCAAACCACTCACCGGGGTCAGGGCATTATGACCCGCATGATGCTCCACCAAATTCGCTATGTTCACGAGTGCTGCGAACCCCCTGGCCGGCCTACTGGCCTCCGACGCCGCCAGCTGCATCACCGGCCAGACCCTAAGCGTTAGCCCGAATCCACCGGTGGACACCGATGGACGGCGTGAGGACAGCGGAAGGGGGGTGAGGAAGTTACAGGCGCGATGATCCGGGCTCGAATTTGGGTAGACGGGAGGCTGGCGGCGGTCTGCAGGCGCTTTGGGGGGCGCCGATGGCGGCTTACAGTGGCTGTGGTGAGGGGGATGGCGGGATAGGACACGGCAAGAGGCGCTCGCGGACCGGACTGGCGCGAGTTGGCGGGGCGTTCGGTTGGCCGGATGGCGGGTCAGTAGCGGACAGGAGCAATCAGGCTGGGAGTGGAATGGCTCGCAGTCGGGCCAGGGCGCGACTGAACTGGGTTTCCCATGGCCAGCGCTGGGGAAGATGCAGGGTGATCCGGCGTGCCGAGCGGGTGATCCGTCCGGCCAAGGCAAAGACCCGTCGTCTGAGGGTCTTGGTGGTCACGATCTGCTGACCCAGGCCGATGCGGGCTGTCCAGCGGGCCAGGTTGTGGGCCATCACCTGTACCGCCAGCCAGGCGCCGTTGGCAGCGAAGCGGCCCGAGGGGAGATGGTTCAGCCCCACGCCGTACTTGAGGTCGCGTATCGCATTCTCGATCTCGGCGTGGCGGCGGTGGTCAGCCTCCAGTTCCAGGGTCTCTCCGTCCCGGTCGGTGATGAAGCCGTGATAGCTGTAGGTGGCGAAGAGAGCCAGTTGGGAACCGGGCGCCGGCTTCACCCGCCGGACGATGAGCCGCACCGGCGCGGCGTCGGGCTCACTCTGGAAGGGGGTGTAGGTGGTCTCGGCCACATCGGCGCCGTCCATCCAGTAGGGAATCGGCGTCCAGTCCTCTTCGGGTATCGCCTCGATGAGATTCCGCAGGCGGGTGCGCTGGCGGATGGTGATGGAGAAGCGGACATCCATCCGGCGGCAGACGGCGACCACGGCGTGGGTATAGAAGCCGCTGTCGGCCCGCACCGTGAGTTGGCCCCTGGCTCCGCCGTAGCGCACCCGCCCCACCGTTTCACGCAGGAAGTGGGCGGCGCCGCGGGCGGTGTAGGCCCGGCCCTCGCGCAGGCGGGCCATCAGCACGTCGCCGGTTCCGGCGGCGACGGCCAGCAGCGGGTGATAGCCCCGCGCACCGGTGTAGCCGTGGTGGCGAGCTCCTTCCTTGGCCAGTCCGTAGGTCTCGCAGATGGTGGAGTCCAGGTCGATGGTCAGGGGCCCGTCGCCGGGTCCGGCCCCAGCCTCCCAGGCCCGGGCCAGCAACTGGCGGCTCACCCGGTCCAGTTGGCGGACGTGGCCCCACCGGAAACTGCGCAGGAAGGTGCCCAAGGTGGAGGGCGCCTTGACTACACTGCCCAGGGTGCAGGCTGTCCTGCCGGTGCGCAACACATCGGCATCGTCGATGCAGTCGCCGCCCGCCAGCGCGGAAGCCACCAGCGTCATGATCTTGTCGCCGGTGTTGGCTCGGCCTGGGGCCCAGCCCAGGTCCAAGTGCCGGTCAACCAGTTGGGGCAGGCCCAGGTGCAAGGCCAACGTGGCGGGAAGGATCAGCCCGGCATTGTTGACCAGGCGGTGGTCGTCGAAGGCGATGTGGATGCCGTCGGGGTGGTTGCGTGGTAGCATCTATTGGGTGCTCCTTGTTTCTGGTTGGTTTTCTGTCTCGAAAACCATTATCCCAGATGCACAGGAGCACTTTCTTACCCATTCAACCCGCCGCGACACTCACCTTTTCGGTGGATTCGGGGTTAGCGGTGGCTGCACAATGATGTAGGAGGCGGGCGGCAACAGCCGGTTGCATAAACAGGAGGTACGCCTTTAACCAAGTACGCGCCTATTGACATCCCATTCGTGCCTATCTTATATTGCTGGACACCTTCGATGCCGGGCGGACTATTCCGGTTGCTGAGTGAACGCATGCGGCAGTTCCTCGGAGAGACACTCCAGCTTGATATCGAAACCCGAAATAGTAGGGAAAACACACTATTGCACATCGCAATCAGTATGACCGGTTGGCCCCGTCAAACCTAAATTAAACTCGATCTGGAGGTTCACCTATGGCGTACCGTTGGATCATACAGCCCAAAGGAATCATAACGACCTGGTTGTTCTTGACCCTGGCGGTCATCGTCGCCTGTGGTGGCGCCGCCGAGGCGCCGGCAGAGAAGGCCGCAGCGCCAGCACAGATGGCAGCTTCGGAAAAGAAGGCTGAAGCGCCAGCACAGATGGCAGCTTCGGAAAAGAACGCTGATGCGCCAGCACAGATGACAGCTCCGGAAAAGAACGCTGATGCGGCGAAACAGATGACAGCGCCAAAGGGAGCGCCAAAGGCGATAGCTCCGATTCGAAAGCCCGCCGCGGCCGCTCCGACGGCCGCTCCCGCGCAGTCGGCGGCCGCTCCGGGCGCTGTACCCGAGGCAAGCCCCCCGCCGGCGCTGGATTCGGAGAACTTTGGCGGCATTATTAATATGTCCGCCAGCAACAACCCTACTAAACGGTCTCTCTATTGGGGCGGGTCTGGGTTGGCAGGCCTGGGCCCCGCTTACAACGGTCTGGTGGAGTGGAACCCCGAGCAGCCGGACACGACGGTGATCCGGGGTGACCTGGCGGACCGGTGGGAGGTGCTGGATGGCGGACGGACCTATATCTTCCACCTGAACGAGAATGCCCGCTGGCACGATGGCGTACCCGTCACCGCTGCCGACGTGGTGTTCAGCATGGACAACATGGTATGCCCGAACTGTTTCGAGATCTCCAGGGGGCGGCCCACTACCACTGGCGTCACACTCATTCGAGGCATCTACGATGCCGGCAGTTCCCGGGCCATTGACGATAAGACGGCGGAGGTAGAACTCAAGACCCCGGACCCATTTTTCCTGGACATGCTGTCTAACAACAATGCAGTCATGTCGCCAAGACACACGGTGCTGGACCAGGGGAAGTTACAAGAGGTTTACAAATCAGAGAACCTGAACGGTTCCGGCCCATTCAAGCGCGCGGAAATGAACGTTGATGTCAGCATGGTCTGGGAAAAGAATACGGATTACTGGAAAGAGGGCTACCCCCGCGTGGACGGCATGACCCACTTCATTATCACAGAAGCCGGAACGCTGGCAGCGGCTTTCAAGACCGGACAGATATTGATGGCAAATTACGGTACGAGCACCATCAATACGCTGCAAGCGGTACAGCTGGGCGAAGACATGGCGGGAGAACTCACCGTGCACTTTGCCGGCCCCAGTGGTTTGCGAGGCTTATACGTAATGGTAAAAAAGAAGCCCTTTGAAGACCAGGCAGTGAGGAAGGCCGTTAACCTCGCCCTGCACCGCCAGCAAATCAATGACATTCTTAGTGGTGGCAGGTTCATGGTGGGTACCCCACTGCCCCCGGGCCGGTGGTACAGCTACACGGTGGAGGAGGCCGAACAGATGCCTGGTTTCCGGGAGCTGAACGGTGAGAAACACCCCGATGACATAGCCGAAGCCCGCCGGTTGCTGGCCGAGGCCGGCTACCCTAGCGAGGGCCTCCAGGTGGAGTTGGCATTCAGAGATTGCTGTGGGTATGCTGATTATTCGGCGCTCGTAGCGGACCAATTGAGGAATTTTTTGGGCTGGGAGGTCACGCTGAAGGCTTGGGAGGTTGCCGCCGGCTCCCAAGCACAAGATGCCGGGAACTTCCAGTTTTGGTTTCAGGGGACTACCTATAACCTTGATACCCCGTCTGGGGCGTTGGGCCGGTATGAAGATACGGGCCCCGCATCGAGGCGGTCCGTTGGAGGAAATGCCTCATCAGGTTGGGTCCCTGAGGGGCTCAACGAGGTCATTAAAGCGATAGGGGGCCAGCCGGACCCGGAAAAGCAAAAAGAGATGGCGCGACAGGCCCACGATATCATGTTGAATCAGGACACCAACTACATCGGCGTTGTCTGGACTATGAGACACTGGCCTGTCAGCAATCGGATTCAGAATTTCCATATGCATCCCAGCAGCTACTACCAGCGCAAACTGGAGCACATCTGGTGTGATCCCAAGTGCTAGCCGGGTAGTCCGCTGCGGCCGTTGACAAAAGGCCGGGCCGGCCCCCACCGGGGCTGGGCCCGGCCTTCGTGAATATCACGCAAGGTTCCCGCCAAATCTGGCTCGGCAGTTCTATCTGCGAATCGTTGACCCCTAGGATGGTGGCCCGGAGGCGTCTGGAAAGATGCGCATTTACATCGTCAAAAGGGTGGGCCTGTTTATCCCCTCATTAATACTGATCTCCCTAGTCGTGTTCACCATCCTGCGCATCGTGCCGGGCGACCCGGCGATCATGCTTCTTACTGGTGGCGGCGAGGAAGGAGAAGAATACACTCAAGCAGAGTTGGCCGCGATGCGGGCCAAGCTGGGCACCGACCGCCACATTGTCGTCCAGTACCTGGGCTGGGTGTCGAAGATGCTGCGGCTGGATTTCGGCGCATCGTTCTTTTTCGAAAACCCCGTGACTGAGCACATAGGGAAGAGGCTTCCGGTAACCCTGGAGCTAGGCCTGATGTCGGCGCTCCTGGCCACGATAGTGGCTGTACCCCTGGGGGTGTACTCTGCCTTGAGGCAAGACACCTTAGCAGACTACATTGCGAGGACCATCACCATCCTCGGAATTGCAGTGCCCAACTTCTGGGTTGCTATCATGATGATCTTTTTCCTGGTGCTGTGGTTCGGCTACCTGCCCCCACTAGGCTACATCGAATTCTGGGATAACCCGACGGCCAACTTGCAGCAGCTTATCTTCCCCGCCATCGCTCTAGGTACTTCCAACACAGCGTTCATAGCTCGAATTACCCGATCCGCCATGCTGGAGGTGCTGCGCGAGGACTATATCCGGACCGCCAGGGCCAAAGGTCTACGGGAGGGCGTGGTGATTTTCCGGCACGCCCTCCGGAACTCCCTTTTGCCGGTGCTTACCGTATTGGGCCACGAGGTGGGTGCGATTATCTCGGGCACAGTAGTCATCGAAGTCGTTTTTCTGGTGCCTGGGATGGGCCGGTTGCTGATTACCAGCATCGTCAGCCGGGATTTTGCTATGATTCAAGCAATCGTCATAATGATCGCTGTCTTCGTGCTGTGCATAAACCTGGTCGCGGACCTCCTCTACGCTTTCTTGAATCCGAGGATTCGGTACTCCTAACCTCCTTTAGGCATTGTGGAGACACTGAGAGAAGGAAAATGAGGTTACAACCACCGAACTCCACAGCTTTTCCGGTTCACCGTATGGCTGGCTGGCAGGTCATCAGCAGGCCAGTGGTCAATTTTGTCAGGCAAAAGCATCTGGGGGCTTTTGGGTTGGCAGTAGCCATCGTGCTCATAATCGCCGCCATCTTCGCCCCCTGGATTGCGACCCATGACCCATTCGCACCCAGTTTCCAGAATCAGTTTGGCCAACCAGGCCTGGAGCATTGGCTCGGCGGTGACCATCTGGGCCGTGACCTGTTCAGCCGGCTGGTCTACGGCGCCAGGATTTCCCTGTATGCGGGCCTCCTGTCCTCATTCATCGGAGTCACCATCGGCGTGATGGTAGGGGTTATCAGTGTCCATTTTGGGGGAAAGACTGACCTCGGCATCCAAAGGGTTATCGACACGATGCAGGCCTTTCCCACCTTTATTCTGGCCATCGCCATCATGGCGTCCCTGGGGGCTTCCCTCAACAACGTGGTCATTGCCCTGAGCATAGCCTTCATTCCCAGTCCGGCCCGCGTCATCCGATCTCAGGCCATGGTGATTAAGGAGATGGACTACGTACTGGCCGCCCAGGCGGTGGGGGCCGGCGGTTTGCGGATTATGCTGCGGCATATGATGCCCAACTTGGTCTCCCTCTACCTGGTGATGGTGACCTACTACCTGGGATCAGCCATCATTGCCGAAGCCGGCCTTAGCTTCCTGGGAGTAGGCACCCCTCCGGATGTTCCTTCCTGGGGTGGCATATTGAACAGAGCCGCGGCCAATACTACGATAGCGCCCTGGATGACAGTAGTACCCGGGCTGGCAATATTTATAGTGGTGTTCGCCTGGAATGTGCTGGGCGATGCGCTGCGAGACGTTCTGGACCCAAAGTTGCGTGGGACCGGCGCTGGCTAACGACTCGGGCCCCACAAGGCACTCAGGTCGGTCGGGCACACTGGGGGTTGGACCCGGGCTTACCTGGCCGTATTAGCCAATTCCACCCTCACGCCAGCGGCAGGCGCCGGAACACAGGCTACGATACGCGGTAACGTCAAGATATGCTCCAAGGTTTTGGTTGTTGGAGCACACTCTAGGCGGATTGTCTGCCTGGGGAAGGGAAACTAAGCGCGGAGCCTGTCGTAGGCGGAGAGACGCTCTATTCCATGTTCCTCGTCATATTCCGGGGCGGCCACCAACTGGCCGGTCATGGTATCAGGGGTTTGCAGCGCCATGAACACTGCAACTTCGGCGATGTCGCCGGGCAACCTCATGCGCTTGTGGACTTCATCGTCGTAATCGTCGTTGGGCTTGGTTAGGTTCCAACCCGGGTCCAGAATATTAACGGCGATGCCAAAGTCCTTTACCTCGTCAGCCAACGCTTCACTGAGCCGCTCCACCGCCGCTTTAGATGCCCCATAGGATGCTTGTCCAGCCCTTCCCCGGCGGGCCACATTCTTGGACGTCAGATTGACTATCACGCCTGTGCGGCGCTCTATCATGTGGGGCAGCACGGCTTTGCAAGCCATAAAGGCTGTGGTCAAGTTGGACTCCATGACCAACCGCCACTCCTCTTCGGTAATGTCCAACACCGTAACTGAGTGGGTCAAGTCCTTTGTGAAGAGGCGGTAACCCCCGGCGTTGTTAACCAGGATATCTATCTTCCCCAGCTCCCGGATAGTCTCCTTCGCGGCGCGCTGGGAGCCCTCTTTGATGGTGAGGTCGGCGTTAACTGTGTGGGCTCGGCGGCCCAGTGCCCGTATCTCCCCGGCAACGGCTTCAAGCTCCGAGTTGGTCCGGGCCACTATGGCAACATCAGCGCCTTCCCGGGCGTAGGCCAATGCCATCGAGCGGCCCAATCCGCGAGCCCCTCCGGTTACCAGGGCAACCTTACCTTCTAGTTGCATTCATGCCTCGTTCTTTGTAATAACCGAAGCGCCGGTTCGATTTGCTGAAAGCCGAAAGCGTTTTCCCCGGCTGATACACCGCCGGACGATGTAATATCCAGCCTCAAGCGGCTAGTATGCGGACAACAAGAACCCGCCGAAAGACCCTAGGTGCCGATCCAGCCGGCTCCGCTGATGTCGATTACTTGACTGTCAGGGCCGCGATATTTGATCTCGTAATAGGACTTACCGTCAGCGGCCGGAGCGTGACCCAGGTCCAGCCGACCCATGGGCGTGGCCCCTTCCTCTTCCAGCTTCTTAGTGGCGGCGTCCACGTCTTCAACAACGAATCCCAAATGGTCGATGCCGGCGTACCCGGGAACGTCTCTGGGGGACTCGCTGCTTCCGTGTTCGTTGCTCCTCAGAATTGCCAGGTTAATGTAACCATCGGAAAGGTAGACACCAGACCCCGCTTGGCCAACCTCCTCCAAGTCAAACACCGCTTTGTAGAAAGCGGCGGTCTTCTCCGGGTCCGGCGTGCGTATGGCGATGTGCTTAATCCTAGCCATGATTGCCTCCTGCTCCGGGTCCTATGTCTTGAGATTCAGTCCAAGGCCCAAAGCTCCGGCCAGAGCTTTAGACCCGGGCAACGTCTGGAATATCTTCCTCTACTCCCACCAAGAAGTTCCGCACCAAGCGATTGAAAGTCTCCGGTTTTTCTGTCATGGGCAAATGCCCGCAGTTATCTATGACATTCATTATTGCGTTTGGAAGGACAGACCGCAGGGCTACCCCCGCATGGACGGCATGACCCACCTCATTATCACAGAAGCCGGACCGCTGGCAGCGGCTTTCAAGACCGGACAGATATTGATGGCAAATTACGGTACCAGCACGATCAATACCTTGCAAGCGGTACAGTTGGCCCAAGACATGGTGGGAGAACTCACCGTGCACTTTGCCGGCCCCAGTGGTTTGCGAGGCTTATACGTAATGGTAAAGCGGTACAGTTGGCCCAAGACATGGTGGGAGAACTCACCGTGCACTTTGCCGGCCCCAGTGGTTTGCGAGGCTTATACGTAATGGTAAAAAAGAAGCCCTTCGAAGACCAGGTGGTGCGGAAGGCCGTTAACCTGGCCCTGCACCGCCAGCAAATCAATGACATTCTTAGAGACTATCTCAAATCTCTACCAACCTACCGGCAGGGAGAGAAATCCCCCTCGATCCCCCTTTTGCGAAAGGGGGAGGCATCGCCTTGAGTCGGTTTTGAGATAGTTTCTTAGTGGTGGCAGGTTCATGGTGGGGACCCCCTTACCCCCGGGCCGGTGGTACAGCTACACGGCGGAGGAGGCAGAACAGATGCCCGGTTTCCGGGAGCTGAACGGTGAGAAACACCCCGATGATATAACCGAATCCCGCCGGCTGCTGACCGAAGCCGGCTATCCTAGTGAGGGGCTCAAGGTGGAGTTGGCTTTCAGAGATTGCTGTGGGTACGCTGATTACTCGGCGCTAGTACTCAGTCAACGGTAAAATCGGAAGGGTAAAGGCGGTGTAGTTTGGTTCGTGCGTCCCGGGTGTTGAACCGCCAGTTGATGGTGGCTCTGGCGTTGTTGCGCTCCGTGACCAGGGCGTCCACTTCCCTCCTTAGGGCCTCCTCGCCGGAGAGCCGCTGCTTCAGGCAGGAGCGGGACAGCACGCTGAACTCGATCTCCGCCATCCCTTCGACAAGCTCAGGACAGGATTCAGCCAACTCCCGTGCTTGGGGGTGTAGTGGAACTCCAGCCGCCTGGCAATCCTGCGGGCTTCCTCAGCCGGGAAAGTCTCGTACAGCGATGCCCGGCGATGGGTGTTCAGATTGTCCAAGACGACCCTTACCACCTCGGCTTCGGGGTAGGCTTCATCCACCAGCCAGCGCATCCGGCGGGCGAAGTCTTGCATCGTGCGCCGCTCGGTCACTGCCACATGCCGCCAGCCCGCCAACGGCTCACAGGCCAAGAAGAGGTTGCGGGTACCCTCCCTGCGGTATTCGTAGTCCTGCCGCAGCGGACGTCCCGGCCGGGGCGGGAGCGGCGGCCGGGTCTCGGCCAGCAACTGGGTGGATGTCTCGTCAAAGCAGACCACCGGACGTTGGGGATCATGAGGTTCCTCGTACAGATCCAGGACATCCTCCATGTTAGCCACAAATTCCGCGCTCACCTTAGGGATGCACCACTCCTTCTTCTGCCACGGCTTGAGAGCGTTTTTTTGAGACGCTTTCGGACCCCCTCATGGGACATGGAGGACGCCAACCCCAACTCCACCACCTTCCCGGCCAACAGCCGCAAAGTCCAGTGGTCATGTCCTTCCGGCGGCGGGCTGCAGGCCAAGGCAATTAGGTGGGCTTCGCCCCGGTCGTCCAGCTTCCGGGGCCGGTTGGCCTGGGGACGGTCCCGCAAAACCTTCTCCAACCCTTCTTCGGCAAAGCGCTGCTTGACCCGGTATACCGTGCTCAGAGCCACATCCAAAGCTTCGGCCACTTGGGGCGCGGCCCAACCGTCGCCGCTCTTTAGGAGAATCCGCCCTCTAGCGGTCACTCGGGCTGAGTTTTTGCCAACCCGGACCAGTCGCTGGAGCTCTTCCCGTTGTTCCTGTGCCAGCCGCACCGCGTATTTGTCCCTGACCATCACTTCTACCCCCGCCATCAACACTTCCCACCAGCCAGGATAGCTCAATTGGCCCCTTTCTTAAACAAATCCCAAGCCCAAGTTGACTGAGTACTAGTGGCGGACCAACTGAGGAATTTTTTGGGCTGGGAGGTTACGCTGAAGGCTTGGGAGGTTGGCACCGGCTACCGCACCGTCGAGGATAACGGCGACTCCCCCTGGTTTGGCTACCAACTGGGGATCGCTGAAGGACTCAAGCGACCTGCCCGAGCTGCTGAGTTGCTCGGCGAAGGCGGCGGTATCGATGCCGCGAACCGCGGAGGTGTAGGCCTTGCGAATAGCGAAGGTGGGCCTCAGGCAGCGGTCTATCCGGGCGTAGGCCAGCAGGTTTCCAGCATCGTCCACCACGGCCATGTCTACCTTGCGCCGGTTAGGGTCTGTATTGTAATCGACGATCATGGCCGCAATCGCGTTCTGGGCCTGTTCCAAACTGATCGTGGGCTTGTTGTACATAACGTCAAACTCCATGAGGGTGTCGTTGGGAAATCGGGAGGCCCAATTTGGACCGGGTTGCTGTTCGTTGAGTGGCTAGGCTTGCGGGCCGGTAATGATTTTACCAGGACCCCCCCAGATCTCGCCTTGCCCTTAGAATATGTGCGTGATTGTGTAAACCAGCATCCCTCCGCATAGCCCGCTCATGGACCAGGCTATGAATGTGCAGAAACCTTCTCTCAGGCACCTACCGCAAAAGCGGGGTCGCGGATGTGGCATGTGACCCTCCATTGATGTTTAACCCCTTCGAGTAAACGTCAGGAGTGACCTTGTATGTCAAGGTATTCGTTGGTGATAGGCAAAACCTCCTTAGAGTCAACAACGGTGCAGGGCCGAAACCCTGCACTGCTGCTATTACACTCAACTCGACCCAAATTAGCTACTTACCCCAAAAGAAAGGTCCCGGTTACGTAACCGGGACCGTGTTCATAGGGCAAGATGCCACGAGGCTTATTCGTCTTTCCTGTACTTCCGCAGAGGCTCGTCTTCACCGTCTACCCATTCCTCAACCCATGTTTCCTTGCCCTCAATGACAGGTGGTGGCTCATCCAGCCCGTAAAATCCGTTGGGGCCGAAGTATCCAACGTGGTCGCCGTCTTTGTAGACATTGAGAACGCTGTCAGTCTCAAAATCGGCCCTGACCACCTCTCCGACATAGTTCCCGTTCCGATCCACCACCCCTTCCGTGGCAGGCAGTTGGTTCATGTCGATGATACCATCTGCGCCCTCGCCCGGGAGCAGGGACAGGATGTCTCCCGCTGACACCGTCGCCAAACCCCCCACCAGAACCGCAACCGCAGCGACTAAGATCAGTACCATGTTCTTCATTTCCGAACCTCCTTAGCGTTTATGTGATGTCCAATTGGTATAGGCGCAGAGGTTCCAATTGGAACCACTCTGTTTGTAAGGATTGTATTTAACCTTCAGATGGTTCGCAGGCCTGAGGAATGGGTTGAAGCAAGCTATATTGCCAACAATGGATTTTTTCTTGGATCTCACATCGGCCTTGGAGTACCCACCCCCGCTGCCGTGGGAAATCTCAGCCCGAATCCAGGTACATTCGAAGCTGCTAGCGTAGGTATAGCCACCCGCGGAAATGACGTGAGCATAGAGCGACCCTGTGGCCGCTATAACCCCGGTCAGAACCACCACCACGGCGATGAACAACTTGTACCTGATCTACCCCCCTTCAGTATGAACCCGGTGGAAGGATAGAGACTGAGGATCGGGATAGCTAGCAGGATTTGTACTACCAAAGGTTGGAAAACCTCCTACTAACCCCGAATCCACCGGTGGACACCGATGGACGGCGTGAGGACAGCGGAAGGGGGGTGAGGAAGTTACAGGCGCGATGATCCGGGCTCGAATTTGGGTAGACGGGAGGCTGGCGGCGGTCTGCAGGCGCTTTGGGGGGCGCCGATGGCGGCTTACAGTGGCTGTGGTGAGGGGGATGGCGGGATAGGACACGGCAAGAGGCGCTCGCGGACCGGACTGGCGCGAGTTGGCGGGGCGTTCGGTTGGCCGGATGGCGGGTCAGTAGCGGACAGGAGCAATCAGGCTGGGAGTGGAATGGCTCGCAGTCGGGCCAGGGCGCGACTGAACTGGGTTTCCCATGGCCAGCGCTGGGGAAGATGCAGGGTGATCCGGCGTGCCGAGCGGGTGATCCGTCCGGCCAAGGCAAAGACCCGTCGTCTGAGGGTCTTGGTGGTCACGATCTGCTGACCCAGGCCGATGCGGGCTGTCCAGCGGGCCAGGTTGTGGGCCATCACCTGTACCGCCAGCCAGGCGCCGTTGGCAGCGAAGCGGCCCGAGGGGAGATGGTTCAGCCCCACGCCGTACTTGAGGTCGCGTATCGCATTCTCGATCTCGGCGTGGCGGCGGTGGTCAGCCTCCAGTTCCAGGGTCTCTCCGTCCCGGTCGGTGATGAAGCCGTGATAGCTGTAGGTGGCGAAGAGAGCCAGTTGGGAACCGGGCGCCGGCTTCACCCGCCGGACGATGAGCCGCACCGGCGCGGCGTCGGGCTCACTCTGGAAGGGGGTGTAGGTGGTCTCGGCCACATCGGCGCCGTCCATCCAGTAGGGAATCGGCGTCCAGTCCTCTTCGGGTATCGCCTCGATGAGATTCCGCAGGCGGGTGCGCTGGCGGATGGTGATGGAGAAGCGGACATCCATCCGGCGGCAGACGGCGACCACGGCGTGGGTATAGAAGCCGCTGTCGGCCCGCACCGTGAGTTGGCCCCTGGCTCCGCCGTAGCGCACCCGCCCCACCGTTTCACGCAGGAAGTGGGCGGCGCCGCGGGCGGTGTAGGCCCGGCCCTCGCGCAGGCGGGCCATCAGCACGTCGCCGGTTCCGGCGGCGACGGCCAGCAGCGGGTGATAGCCCCGCGCACCGGTGTAGCCGTGGTGGCGAGCTCCTTCCTTGGCCAGTCCGTAGGTCTCGCAGATGGTGGAGTCCAGGTCGATGGTCAGGGGCCCGTCGCCGGGTCCGGCCCCAGCCTCCCAGGCCCGGGCCAGCAACTGGCGGCTCACCCGGTCCAGTTGGCGGACGTGGCCCCACCGGAAACTGCGCAGGAAGGTGCCCAAGGTGGAGGGCGCCTTGACTACACTGCCCAGGGTGCAGGCTGTCCTGCCGGTGCGCAACACATCGGCATCGTCGATGCAGTCGCCGCCCGCCAGCGCGGAAGCCACCAGCGTCATGATCTTGTCGCCGGTGTTGGCTCGGCCTGGGGCCCAGCCCAGGTCCAAGTGCCGGTCAACCAGTTGGGGCAGGCCCAGGTGCAAGGCCAACGTGGCGGGAAGGATCAGCCCGGCATTGTTGACCAGGCGGTGGTCGTCGAAGGCGATGTGGATGCCGTCGGGGTGGTTGCGTGGTAGCATCTATTGGGTGCTCCTTGTTTCTGGTTGGTTTTCTGTCTCGAAAACCATTATCCCAGATGCACAGGAGCACTTTCTTACCCATTCAACCCGCCGCGACACTCACCTTTTCGGTGGATTCGGGCTAACGAGTCGCAGGGAGACCTCTGTGTTGCTCAGGCAGTTGTAAGGCCATCTCGCTCCAGCCGCAACGCAGCGTCAAAAGCAACGCGTGCCGGATTTCCTGCTCGGCTAGTCGCCGTCTCCAGCAACTGGTTCTGGGGTAAAGGTATGGCGGTCTCGCCCCGGCTGGTCCAAGGTGTCAACGTGGCCCAAGTCCATCATATTTGCGGGCGACTAACGCAACATGGCCCGCAAAGCTCACCCTGACATGGCCGGGCCGGAGGGGCAAGGAAAGTTAATTCTGGGAAATGCCTTCGCTTATCCCTCCGTTTCTGGGGTTAGGGATAGAGGCATTCTTACCGATCTCGGTAGGGCCGAGTTAGCGTTGAACGTTGTGCAATGTAATAGAGAGCGAATGCATCCCCAACCCTTCTTCGCAGACCGGTGAACCCTGAAGCGCTACCGGAGACCTGGGATTGGGACCACCCGCCGCAGGTCTCGCTACCCGGGGGCTGTTAGTTCAGTTAGGTAGAGCAACGGACTTCTGACCCGGGTTTTGTGGGTTCAATCCCCGCACAGCCCACCAACCTTCTAGACTGTAGGTAAAGTATTTAGATATACCTTCAACTTACACTCGTTACCCTTGATGCGCATGGTGGTTGGCACAACTGTCAAAGGACCAAGGAGATAAGTTAACGCGCGTCATGGTTTTGGTGAAAGCGACGAGGAAGAGCGAAGCGGGGGTCATGCCCTCGGCGGAACTCCTTGCCGCTATGGGCATTTACAACGAACTACTGGTCTGCGCCGGTATCCTTGTTGCGGGCGCCGGGCTGCAGCCGTCATCGAAAGGTGAACGAGTGGACTTAAACGGGCCGAGTCGTACTGTTGTCGACGGCCCGTTTGCACAGACCAGCGGGTTGGTCACCGGTTTCTGGTTATGCGAGGTCAAGGACATGGCCCACGCAGTTGAATGGGTTAAGTGTTGTCCAAATCTGATGCCCGCCTATAGCGATATCGAGATCCGCCGGTGCTCGAGGCCACCGACTTCGGGGAAGTCCTCACACCATAGGTTGCCGATCCGGAAGACCGAACTCTAACCTTCCTTCGCTGTCCGCTCTCTTCTGCACACAGTCGACTCAACTCCACCAGGTTTATACAGGTTCGAGAACCCTCGCTCCGCAGCCCGCGGTGGACTTAGAGACTATCTCAAATCTCCACCAACCTACCGGCAGGGAGAGAAATCCCCCTTTCGCAAAAGGGGGAGGCATCGCCTTGACTCGGTTTTGAGATAGTTACTTAGCTGGACTTTGTACAAAAACTAGACAAAATAAAAGAACAGGGTAAGCTAACTTGGTCTACTCCTTTTGAAAGGACAAGTTATGCTCACCCTGCCGGATGCCATTATATCTTTACTCACGCCCTTTTCGACGCTGTTTCATCGGAGAACCTGGTTGAAATTCCAACTGCTGCTGGTTGGCGCCATCCTATCCCCTGGCAAGCGAACCGTGACATCGGCGTTGCGCGTGATGGGACTGGAGGATGACCGGAACTTTGCCAGGTACCATCATGTCCTCAGCCGGGCGGTGTGGCAGCCTCTGCAATTGGGCCGGACCCTGCTGTGGCTCTTGCTCCAACACTTGGACCAAGGGGATGGCCCCTTGGTGTTCGGCATCGATGAGACTCTGGAGCGGCGGCGGGGCGGGCGTATCAAGGCAAAAGGAATTTATCGCGACGGAGTGCGCTCCAGCGGTAGCCATTTCGTCAAAGCCAGCGGTCTGCGCTGGATAAGCTTGATGTGGCTGACCACGATACCCTGGGCCCGCCGGACCTGGGCGTTGCCTTTTCTGACGGTTCTGGCGCCCTCGGAACGATACTACCGGAAAAGGGGGCGCACCCCCAAGAAGCTCACCGACTGGGCTCGCCAGATCATCCTCCAACTGCGCCGGTGGCTGCCCCACCGGCCCCTGGTGCTGGTGGCTGACAGCAGCTACGCCGTCTTGGACTTGCTCCACTTCTGCCAAGCCCTGGCTCAACCCGTTACCTTAATCACCAGGTTGCGGCTGGATGCCGCGCTCTATGAGCCGGCGCCGCCTCGCCAGCCCGGTCAGAACGGCCGCCCCAGGGTCAAGGGTAAACGGTTGCCCACGCTGAAGGAACTCCTTGACTCTCCGGATACGTGCTGGGCCGAGGCCTCGCCAGCTTGGTATGACGGTACCGTCCGTACCGTGGAAGTCGCTTCCCAAACCGCCCTCTGGTACCACTCGGGCAAGCATCCAGTGCCTATTCGATGGGTCCTGATTCGAGACCCCTTGGGGCAATTCCGTCCCCAAGCGTTGCTGTCCACCGACCTCGCGGCCACCCCGGTCGAGATCGTGGAGTGGTTCGTGTTGCGCTGGCAATTGGAGGTGACATTCCAAGAAGTACGCGCTCATTTGGGAGTGGAGACGCAGCGTCAGTGGTCTGATCGGGCCATCGCCCGTACAACACCGGCGCTTTTTGGACTCTTCTCCTGGGTGTCTCTGGCAGGACACCTGTCTCAGAAAGAACGCCCGGCCATTCCCCGGACGGCAGCTTGGTATGCCAAGCCGCTCCCCACCTTTGCCGATGCCATCGCCTTGGTCCGAAGGGACCTGTGGCAGGCCTCCGGAAGTTTTTCCATGTCGGATCGCGAACCTGATATCACAAAAGTCCCCACGCCATTGTTCAACCGCCTCATCGGCTCGCTCGCCTACGCCGCCTGAATGTACAAAGTCCAGCTTAGTATCTAACGCTGCTGGTCACCTCGCCCAACCGAGAACTGACCTTCCGGTGAGGATGAATCACCGCACGATCCCGATAGTCAGCGAAGCAACGTACCTATCGCCGTTTTGCGTCACGTGTCCCATCAAAGCTCGATGTGCAGGGTCATCCGCAAGGAGGCTATCGTTCTCATTCGTTGTGCTACGAGGACCTCGCGCAGAGTAGGGTTCTGCCAGGTAGACGGTGTCGGTGACGTCATCCGGGAAGTACATCTGTGAAGTTATGAATTTCCGCTCGTCCATATAGGCTTTGAAATGGATATGAACGGTCCGGCCTGGATACCAGCCCGGGTAGACCGTTTCGAACTCAACGAGTCCGTTAGCGTTGGTGACTTGCATTCCGCGTAAGAAGGTCTCGCCCGACGTGTCTGTGCCATCGTCGCCCTGTCCACGATAGCCGGAATACTGGCCTGACGCGTCGGTGTGCCAGATGTCCACGACAGCGTCGCGAATCGGCGCGCACGAACCCGCCTCCACTAATCGGAGCGCGACTAGAAGAGGTGTGCCCTGCTTACTTTCGGTGATGTCGCGCCGGACCTGGCCGACATCGAAGTAGAATGGCCCTTCGGTCTGTCGGGGCGTGATTTCGCAGTCGGGCTGGGTAACCTCGGCAAGCGCAATGGCGGTGGCGTCAGGCGCCGCAGTTGGAGGTTGTGAGGGGACAGGGACATCTTCACCGCCTATTGGAAGACAGCCGGCGAGGGCCACGATTGCAGAGGCCCCCAGACCGCGAAGCAACTCCCGCCTGGTCATCCTGGCACTCGGGCCTGGCGGCGGGCACGTCTCAGTCGCGACGCGGTCCGACGGCGTAGCTGCAGCCCTCACCGTTGATGTGGAACGCGTGGGTGGCGCCCGCGTCTCTGCTTTGGAGTTCATTTCTCGTTCAGCCATTGCTCGGTCTCCTTGCCCTATTCGACCTGGCTTGGGCAGGCATCCACAACTATGCATGGTTTGGCGAGCCTGCCGACGCTGGATAAATTAGGCGCTCAGCACTTGGCGGCTTCCTCGGAACAGCCCTTTTGACTCGAGTGGCCATAATCACCGCATCCCGATTGGTTAGCGATATCCGGGACCATCGACATATTCATGCCCCGCGAGCCATGACATATTCGAGGTTGACCGCGCTTCGGTATACGGAGCCTTTACCACCGAACATCACATCAACTGGACGTGTCGCCAACTTGTTCCGTAGATTCAATTCAGCGCCATAATTCAGGAGTTGTCCTGACGTGGGTTCGGCATCACCAATCTTGGCCTCAAGGACGATGCGGGTCTTGCTGTCTTGGATTACGATGTCTCGGCGTCCAAATGTCGGATCGGTTACTTCCTGTAAGTGGACGAAATAGCTGGGTCGGAGGTAACTGCGCGCGGCAACGTCGAAATGCGGAACTATCTTGGCGCAGAGAATTGGGTCATGCGCCGATAGGTATCCCGAGGCTAACGTGAGAGCGTCTTCATCGCTGCCCGCTAAACGAAAGATGCTCCGGACGAAGCCGGTATTTCCCTGCTAGTTCTTGCCGATGGGTAACCAAGTCCTGCTGGCAAGTGTCCCACGCGAGAAAGTCTCCGGCAACGATCGTAACTAACCCCACTACACTTCGACTGAGAACCGCAGAGAACGATCGCTATTGCGAGTGCATGTTTTGAACCGCCGTTTGCAGAATCTTTAACAGCAGTCAACAAATTCCTTCGTTGTGGACCAGTCGAGATTTGACGCACGGGCTGTTCACTGGAGGCGGGGTCTGCTAGTCATGCTACTGCATTTAGGTTGATCTCACTGCCCTCTGTTCCCACAAGTGTTTCCCCGACAGCGGATCCTCAGCGACAACCATTTGGCCAGGGCCATGCGCGAGGCGTGGGCGGCTATCATCGGCGGCTTCCAGAGTCCGAGGGAGAGGATGTGACTCCGCCCGGTGTTTCGATGTTGTATGGTCTGGTAAGCGGACTCAGGCGACTCTTAGAATAAGACCGTGAGCTCGAAAGTTTGCAATTCAGTACCGCACAACCCACCTGTCTCACCCGATGTGTGCTATAGACAGTACCCAGTGGGGTAGCGCCGCGTCGGGAACCCGCCGGGCCTTTCCTCCACCTTAGCGGTACACCTTTTCTCCGCCCCTGACACTGCACACAGCCCGTATAGCCCTGATCGTAGCTGTTCAGAGATGATGACGCGGATTGGCTGAATCCCACGTCGGTCACCTCTATGATAATCCTCTTAATAAGACGTATCGCCGCAACCCGTCATTCCCGCGAAGGGAGGCCTTTGAATAATCCCCTCTCCCTCCGGGAGAGGGCTAGGGTGAGGGTGAGGGCGTCCTCCTTATCTGGGCGCACTCTGGATTCTCGCTTTCGCGGGAGTCGCGGAAGGTTACGCAAAGGTCTCCGAAGGCGGGAATCCAGAAATGCCGATGATATGGACAGTTGCTGGTTGCAAGGGTTACTGGATTCCGGGTCAAGCCCGGAAAGACGGGCTGGAAGTAGGAAGGACACATCAAGTCTGAACAGTTACCCCTGATCAGGTCACGGTGAAGCGGCGGCTCTGCCTGTAACACCTGATGGCCGCATCCGTATCAGGGTTCTTCCGTAACCGGGAAAGGCTGGGGCATTCGGAAAAACCGTGTACAATGGCGCAAACTAACGGAGGGGGCTATCGCCATGAAATACGACCACATAGTTATCGGCGGCGGCACGGCCGGGTGCATCGTGGCGGCGCGGCTGTCTGAGGACCCGGCGCGCTCGGTGCTGCTGCTGGAGGCCGGCCCCGACTTCCCCGAGTTTGCTCAATTGCCCGATATGCTCAAGCAGGGCTGGGGAACAGTGAACCTGGAGGCCCGCGCCGCCGGTTCGCCTTATAACTGGTCCTTTACCGGCAAGGCCACGCCGGAGCAAACGACGCCGATGCCCGTGCCGCGTGGCAAGGTGCTGGGTGGCTCCAGCGCCATCAACGGCCAGACCTTCATCCGCGGCGCGCCCGAGGACTACGACACCTGGGCTTCCTGGGGCAACGACGGCTGGGCGTACCTGGACTGTCTTCCCTACTTCCGCAAGCTGGAGAACGACGCCGACTTTCACGACGACTTCCACGGCACCGACGGGCCGGTGCCGGTGCGGCACCACCCGCGCGAGACCTGGCCGGTGGTGCAGGAGGCTTTTTTCCAGGCCGCCACCGCCGCCGGTTACCCTTACCATCCCGACGTGAACAACCCGGAGGCCACCGGCGTCAGCCAGAGGGCCGAGAACAACATAGACGGCGTGCGCATGAGCATGGCCTTAACCTACATTGACCCGGTGCGCAACCGGCTGAACCTCACCATCCGCCCCAACGTCCAGGCCAACCGCGTGATGCTGGAAGACACGCCGGAAGGCAAGCGGGCCGTCGGCGTCGAGGTGGAGAGCGGCGGAGAGAGCTTCGTGGTCGAGGGCGGGGAAATCATCCTGTGCGCCGGGGCGGTGGCCTCGCCGCAACTTCTGATGCTGTCGGGGCTCGGCCCCGCCCCGCAGTTGGAGGCGCAAGGCATTCCGGTGGCAGTGGAACTGCCCGGAGTGGGCCAGAATATGCGCGATCACCCCAACGTATCGGTGCGTTTCAGCGTCAAGGGAGGCACACCCGAAGACCCCGATGCCATGCGAGCGGTGCGCCTGCGCTACACCGCCTCCGGTTCGTCCACGCCCCACGATATGATAATCTCGCCCGCATCGCTCAACACAGTGGTCCGGGCAGGCGATAACCCCACTCACACCGTCGGCTGCGGCCTGTACCTGGCGGCGGGGCAAGGCGAGCTGCGGCTGGTGTCCGCTGACCCGCATACGCCGCCCAGCATGGACTACCGCTACCTGGAAGAGGACTGGGACCGGGAGCGATTGCGGGAGAGCGTCCGCCTCTGCGTGTCGATGCTGCAACACAGCGCCTACGACGGCATTATCGAAGGGTTAACCGCTCCCACGCCCGCCGACCTGGAGACCGACGAGGCGCTGGACGGCTGGCTGCGCCGCAACATCAGCACCTCATACCACATCTCCGGCACTTGCAAGATGGGGCCGGCCAACGACCCGATGGCCGTCGTCGACGGGCAGTTGCGCGTGCGCGGCGTCTCCGGCCTCCGCGTAGCCGACGCCTCAATAATGCCCGACGTAGTGCGCGCCAACACTAACGTCACCACAATGATGATTGCCGAGCGCGTCGCCGACTTCATCAAGGCGGGGAATTAGATTCAGATAGCGTCTACTGTGTAACCGGGAACATAGGTTACATTTGGTCCAAGGACAGGATCTGGAAGGACGAGGCGACTGGCAGACCTGGATTGGTTTCTACGGTTGACGGCGGATGATGGCCTGGTTGGAGAGGCAGGGAAGTCCGGTGAACCGGTGACGGGCGCAGCGGCAGGGGGTATCGGAGGTATTCAACACCGACCACGGGAGCCAGTCCACCAGCCAGGAGTCCACCCAGGTCCTTTATGATCACGGGGAAAAATCAGCCAGGACGACATGGCAGGTACCAAGACAACATTATGGTGGAGCGGCTGGGGGGACGGTCTAGTACGAGGCAGTCTACCTGAAAGCCTACGTGGGTGCAGGTGAGGCCAAGACAGAGGCCTGGACCTACGTTCACTTCTACAGCAACCGAAGGCCTCATCAGACCTTGAGGTTACCGGAATCCGGCCGAGGCGTCCCTTGGATGCCTCATGGCGGTAGATGCGAAAATCTCCGATAGGACACAGCTAGCAACACCGGTCGTAGACCCCGATTCTGGAGCCGCAGGACTCTCACTTAGCTCGGCCCGGATTCTGTCCAACTATTGGGCTCAACTTCGATCATTGGCCCTTAGCTGATCGAAAGTCTCAGGGACGGTCTTAGACCGAGACTACACATTCAAAGGTTCTTAATGCAATACCCCATGGCCCACCACCGATGCTGCTCAGGACCCCATTCCGCATGTGTGCCGAGTCACCAGTGTAGAATAAGACCCAGTCATCTTGTGGTATGGTGCAAACGTGCGGACAGGGGCTGATTACAAAGAGAGTTTACGCGATGGGCGCAACGTATGGGTGGTGGGGGAAGGCGCCGTGGCGGACGTCACTACCCACCCGGCGACGTCGGCGATGGTGGATGAATACGCCGCGTGGTATGACCGCCATTTCGACCCCGCCTGGCAGGACATCCTTCTCACCGGGCCTGATAAAAACGGCCAGCGGTATCCCCTTGCGCTCGCCCCTCCGAAGACCTCCACGGATTTGAGAAGCCTGGGGAAAGCCCTTAGCGCGGTGCATTTCTTGACCGGTGGCAACATGACTCACACGCCAGGCTACGGCGCCTTGATAGCCCTGGGGATGCTGAATGTTCTCAAGCGGCTGAACAACTCCTCGGAGGAGATTGAGGCGGCCGAGGCGTATCGTGGGTCTCTGGCTGACAGCGGTAGGTTTTTGACCTTCGCCGGAGGTGGTCCTTTAATTGGGACGCGCCTCCGCGAGGCTGAGAGCGAGCGCGCGGCGCTGCGTCTGGTTAGCGAATCCGCTGAAGGTATCGTGGTGAGTGGCAAGATCCAGATGCACACCAGTACAGCGTTCGCCGAGGACTTGCTGATCACCAGCAGAGATGAGTTGCCACCGGGCAGCGGGAGATCGCTGTGGTTCATCGTGCCAGTAAACAGCCACGGCATAAGAGTTGTGACCCGCCGACCGGCCGCCAAGCACAAGAATCCATTCCTATCACCATTGAGCAGCCGGTTTGATGAACTAGACTCCATGGTCTGGATGGATAACGTTTTCGTCCCTCGCTCTCGCGTTTTTACCGGGGAGCGCAATGACCGTCCCCGGCGCCATTCGCTGATATCCTGGCTGCTCTGGCATCATAGCTACGGTTGGCTCGCCAAGGCCGAGTTGACACTGGGTCTAGCGCTTGCCCTAGCTGAAGTCATGGGCCTCAAGGAAAATCCTCAGACCATTGAGCAGCTAGTCGAACTGACCGTCAACGTCCAGACCACTCGTACCTGCATGACGGCAGCGGAACTGGAGCCGGAGACGACAGAGAGCGGCCATGCCCTGCCAAACCAGCTCCACGTTGCCGCTGCAGGACTAAACACCCTCAAAGTCCGCCAGCGAATGTCTGAAATCCTGCGCGGCCTTCCCGGATCGTCGTTGGTCAATGCCCCCGCCGACACCGACTTCGCAGACCCGGAGATGGCCGCCGAACTGGAAGACGCCTTTGGCGGGGGCGGCTACACTGCGCTGCAACGAGCGGCGCTCTTACAGCTTGCCTGGGACCAAGTGTCGTCGGGTTTGGACGGACGGGAAGCGGTTTTCGAACTCCATGCCAGTGGTGGGCTGGTGGGATGGCGCGGCCGGTTGAGGGCGTGGTTTGATAACTACAATGAACTGGCCAACGGCGTATCGGAGTTTATCAACGTGGACATGCCGCCCATGGACCTGACCAGCTTGCAGGAAGTACAGAACCCGCCGCGTCGAATGCCACGATCGACACCGGAAAGCTGATTCCTACCCTTCCCGCATCCAGAACGCTTAGGGAGGCAGCTCCAGTTCGAGCGTAGCCGGGCGTTCCGGCAATTCTACGACGACGCTTTTGCCTGCCCTGCTGACCGTCTAAATGGCTCGGCACAAGGGAATGGACATTCGCGGCTTGCAATCATTGTTATCGCGATTTCCGCACAGGTCGATCGGGTACAGCACTGAGAAGTATGCGAAGATTGAATGGAGCAAACGACAATTGACAGGAGGATTGACTGATGGCCGAATATGTCCCGTCACCCACCCAGTGGGTACGTGAACAAGTTGAACTGTATGAAGCCAGCGGCGGTATGGAAGGAACAGATCTCCGTGACTCTGGGTTGCCGGTAATCGTGGTAACCAACAGCGGAAACAAGACGGGATTCATCCGTAAGACCCCGTTGATGCGAGTGAAGGACGGGGAAAACTACGTACTGGTGGCCTCCCGCGGGGGTGCGCCAACCAACCCAGTATGGGTGTATAACCTACGCGGCGACGGCAACGTGGAGATTCGAGACAAGGCGGAGGTGTACACCATGCATGTCCGCGAAGTCACGGACCCGGACGAACGGGATCGGCTCTGGGCCGCAGCGGTCGCGGCGTTCCCACCATACGAAGAGTATCAGCAGCGGACCTCCCGCATCATCCCGGTGTTCGTCGCCGAGCCGGCCTAGTTGGTCTCTATCATCACCTTCCGCACCGGCCCGATCCCCACGAGCCTGTTAGAGCCGAATTCGGCCAGCCATCGACCCGGAGAAGGACGCCCTGTGGGTCTCGGAACCTGGCGGAGTGATGCAGCCGGGTTGGTTGTACGTGATCGTGGAATGACCAGGAAAGCGGGCTGGTACGGTAAACCCGCACACTCGACGCTTTCATAATAGTTGCGCCGCCAATGCCTAGCGTAACGGAATGCCGGACCTGGCGCCGCGGATAGCCGGTGGTTGGAGGAAGATACGAGACACTTGTTTCAGGGCCTTGGGGCCGAAGACGACCGGCAGTTTCACCAGCGGGTAAGTCCGCGTGACGGGCTGGGTCAGGCATTGGCGGAGTAGAAGCCAGCCCGACAACATGAACGGGAACGGTCCGCCGCCCCGGGGCCTAAAGACACGGGCGAGCGGAATTGTCAGAGGGTTTCAATTACCCGGTAACCCGCCGGAAAAAGGCCAGCGCGTTGCCGCCGGCGATCTTCTTGACGTGCTCGTCTGAATAGCCGCGGGCTATGAGGCCGCGGATGATGTTCTTGCCGTCTGCCGGAGACTCCAGACCATCGAGATAGGGCGCCGGAGTTGGCCCGGTGCGGCCCATCACCACTCGGCCCACGCCGACCATGTCGCCGATGCTTGTGTCGGTGCCGATGGCTACGTGGTCTACGCCAACCAGTTGGACCATATAATCGTAATGGTCCAACACGCACTCGATGCTTTGTTCTGGGTCGTTGCTGAGCCGGTTGGGTACGGCGGTGATGCCGATAACGCCGCCCTTTTTTGCACAGGCCAGCAACTCCTCGTCTTTCCTCAACCTGCGGGCCTGAAAACTATCACTGGCAAGGGTGTAGGAGCCATCGTGGCTAAAGGTCACCGGGGTATCGGACGCCTCGATGGCATCCATGGCGGTACGGAACGAAGCATGGGACACGTCGACGGCCATCCCGAGGTCGTTCATGCGCCGAACGACTTCCATCCCAAACTCGCTGAGGCCTCCGTCGTTGCGCTCGAAGATCCCGTCGCCTATGTAAGCCTTGCGGCTATAGGTCAGCCCTGCCAGTCTTATCCCAGCGTTATAGAGCACGTCTACCCGGTTTAGCTCATTGCCGATGGCCAAGTGCTCCACCGTGGGCAGGAACCCCACCTTACCCTGCTGTTTCGCCGACTCTATCCCGGCGGCGTTGTTGACCTGCAGCACGCCGTCATGTCGGGAAATGTCGGAAATCATCATCGTGACCTCGTCCAACAAGTCGGAAAACCGGATGAAGGACATCTCGCTGGTGTGCAGCATCCCGCGAAATACGTTGGCTGTTCCAACGGCGGTAAAGCCGCCTTCCCGGACCGCGTCATACCCCCAGACGTAATCGTCGCTGCGCAGGTACTCCCAGTACTGGTTGAAGTCTTCGGGCAGTACCATCGGATGCTGATGAAGGTCGATCATTATCGACTCTTCCATCAAGCGTTGAAACCTGCTTTCCTGCTGCACATCGAGCGGTACGGTCATGGAGGGGACACGGCCCATTTGGCTGACAAAGTTAAATCGTCCAGGCGTCATAATGCCAACTCCTCCAATGCGAGCGCGAGTATCAGTTCTACGATGTTGGGGGCATCGGGGCCGCTGCTCTTAATCTTCTAGCGCGCCTTCCAAGTACGAGCGAAAGGCGTCAGGGTCATTGATGAGGGCCTGAAGTTCCATAGATGGCAGGCGGTGTGGGTCGGTGCGTTCGGTAATATATCTTGTGCTGTGGGGCGGGCCGCCGTCAGCCTCGTCGGGTTCCGACGAACCGGACAATTCGGCATATCGTATCGGCTTTCCGTCGGCCTCGTATTCGGATCCTACAATCCACAGACGGCCAAATCGGTACCGTTTCTTGACCTCGGCCTCGGCGGCGCTGCTCCAACTGGTGCCGGTAAACGCAAAGTCATGCGGGACAAAGCCGAGGTTTTCTTTGATTCCCCGGTTGCACCGGTCCAACTCCTCCCGCAACACCTCTCCTTCCGGGTCCTCCGCAGCCAGGTTGGACAGGTTGGGATGGCTGACGGTGTGGGCGCCGATATGCCAGCCGAGTTCGTGAAGTTCCCGTATTTCGGACCAGGGCATGTGCTCGGGGACCTGGGCCAATGCCAGCGGGCGGGGATAGTCCGGGTCGTAGGGTGAGGTGTAGATGAAGAGGTTCCCTTTGAACCCGTACCGCTCCAGCGTCTGGAACACCTCCCGGCGCATCGAGACAACCGGATGGTCGAAATCGATCATGATTGGCCGCTCCGGCAGGGAGGACGTTCCCTGCCGCCAAGTTGCCAGTTGGTCGTAGTTTATCGAATGGAACCCCAATTCTGCCGCAGTCTTCATAAGCGTGTCGAACCGCTCCTCCATCAAGGGATTGCGGAGGGCGCCGGCGGCAGTGGGGCGGATTCCGTGGCACATTGTAATCGGTATTCTCATAACACGTCTGAGAATATCACAGCGGCTGCGAGAACGTAATGCGGACAGCGGAACCGTTCCTCCGGTGCAAAGCCCCTTCCCGTCCTATCGCGAAAGAGGTGCAGGTCCGGCTGCACGCCGAGCACTTGAGGGTGTACCACGGGATCCGCCGTCGGGGAATCAAACTTAGTCCCGAACCGACCACCAAAATTGCGACCCTAGCCGCGTCAGTTCGACACAACGCCGCCCTATGCTTACTCTAACTGCTCAGTCAGCACCACACTTCTGAAAGAGAATGGGATGCCCCGCTTCCGGCACGCCATTCTCTACGCCGCTTTTCGAGCCCCCCTGATTAGCCGTGATATTCTGCAGTGGTCAGAATCGGTGACGAAGTCCTACTACCTGAACTTGGGCATCACTTCCTTGGCGAAAAGCTCCATTGAACGCATTACCCTGGAGTGCTCCATACTACCGAAGGACATGCTTGCGCCAAAGTACCCGATGCCGTGTTCGTCGCGTAGCTTGGTGATTCGCTGCACACATTGTTCCGGGGTGCCGAAGTAAGCGGTGGTCTCCAGTTCCGACTCATAGCTAGCGGGTCCGACGGTGCGGGTCCGGCGCCAGTGGTCCAGGTCCACATTGATTTCATCGCCGTGGGTCAAGGTGCGCCGATAACCCCCCAGGTCCCGCACCCAGGTCATGGACTGCCTCGGGTATTCCCGGGCTGCCGGTCCATCTTCCTCCAAGTATACAAACCGGAAGTAGGGCATTTCCCCCAGAGGCAGATTCTTTCCGGCAGCGGCGCAGCGTTCAGCATAAAGGGAAAACAGGCCCAGGTTGTCGGCCTCTGGGGTAGAAAAGCTGGTCAGGATAGGCAGCTCCCGTGAAACGGCAACGTCCACGCTGGCGGGCGTGCGGGATACGGCCAGATAAACCGGGGGATGGGGCTGCTGCACTGGAGAGGGAGCTATTGTAAGGTCTTTCACCTGATAAAATTCGCCGTCATAAGAGAAACCGGACTGGGTCCACAGCCCGAGGATGATGTCCAGGGCCTCCTGAGTCCGCACGTCCCGTGTGTCGAAGTCGATATTGAAGTTACCGTACTCGTAGTCCGCCGAACCGCGTCCAACCCCGAAGTCCAGTCTGCCATGGCTCAGCACGTCCAGCATGGCGCTCTCTTCGGCCAGGAAAATGGGGTTGTGGAAAGGCAGGACGCTGACGCCAGCCCCGATCCGGATCTTCGTGGTGCGTGCGGCGATGTGGCTGAGCAGCGGCATCAGGGAGGGGCAGATGCCGTACCGGCTGGAGTGATGCTCAGCAATCCAGATCGAATCGAAACCCAACTCTTCGGCGTACTCAGCCTGTTCCAGCATCTCATCAAAGATCCGGCTCTGGGCGCTGGTTTTCTCTTCTGTCCAGGAACCCAGTAAAAACAGGGCAAACTTCATGGCGGACATAGGCCTCCTTCACGCTGTACTGATGGGGATTTTACAGGTCTCGGATAAGGCCTGCTAAGCGAAGCCCATATCCAGGCAAACCGCCCGGTCATCCCTGGGAAGTTAGCCAGTGTTTGCGGCAGGACTAGAAACCGACGGCGTAGGCTTCGCACCTCGGGTCTGCGCCGCCCTGCAGTACCTTGGACTCCGGGTTGCGCGTGATGACACAGTATAAGGCTGAACCCTCCCACCAATCGGGATACTGCTCTATCGTGTGGCCCTTACTCCGTAATTTCTCGGCCACTTCATCGGAAATACGGCCCTCCAACCGGAGCATCCCCGGCTCATATTTCGACGCCCAGTTGGAACTGGGGAAGTTGTAGCTATAGAAGCGGGGTTCCTCCACGGCCTCTTGAGGGTCACGGCCGAATTCCAAGACGTTCAACAGCAGTTGCAGGGTACCTTGCGGGATATGGTCGCCGCCGTGAGCGCCAAGGGCCATCACGGGCTCGCCGTCGCGCAACACCAGAGCAGGCGCGGGAGTGAGCCTGGGCCGCTTGCCCCCCGCGACCGCTGCCGGATGGCCTTCGGTCAGCTTGGACTGGGTGCCGCGCAATGAGAACGCCAGGCCGGTGCCCGGAATTATTGGCCCGCCGTTCTTGGTGCCCTCGCTGGGCGTGCTGGAGAAGATGTTCCCATCCCGGTCAATTACGGCGAAATAAGAAGTCCCGCCGCCGCTGTCTCCGGCTGTGCCAACCGGTACCGCCGCCTCCCTGGGGGACCGCGGGGCGCCGTCGAGGGTCGCCCTCCCGTTTCTCGGGTCTCCCGCGGGGGGCGTGCCCGGCCAAGCCAGGTCCGGATCGATTAGAGAGCGGCGCTTGGCCAGGTATTCCTCCGCCAGCATTTCATTGATCGGCACGTCCACGAAATCCGGGTCTCCCACGTACTGCTCCCGGTCGGCAAAGGCCAAATTCAAGGCCTGGTTCACGGTGTGGATGTACTCGGCGGAATTGTGGCCCATGGACGCCAGGTCGTAACCTTCCAGAATTTTGAGGGCTTGAGGGAAGGTCGGTCCTTGACCCCACGGCCCTGTGCTGTAGACGTCGTAGCCCTTGTAATTTACCGTCACGGGCGGAACCACTTGAACATGATACCGGGCTAGGTCTTCCTCGGTGAGCAAACCCCCCATCTCCCGGTTGTATGCGGCAATCTTGCGGCCAAGTTCGCCGGTGTAGATGTAGTCTCTGGCCGCCTTGAGCGCGTCCTCCCGGCCAGTACCGGCGTTGGAAGCCTCCACATCGGCGATTTTCGACAAGGTGGCGGCCAAGTCCTTTTGATAGAACATCTCTCCCTGTTTGGGGGCGCGGCCGCCAGGCAGGTAAATTTCGGCGGTTGACGGGTGGGCGTTGTATTGGTCGAAGGCGGTCTTGAACCGGCCGGCCAAGTAACGGAACATGGGGAAACCGTTTCCGGCCAGGTTGATGGCCGCCGACGCCACCTCTCCGAAGGTCATAGTGCCAAACCTAGATAGGGACGTTAGCCACGAATCAGCGGCGGCGGGCGTCAAGGACGAGAGCACGCCGGCCGGAATTTTTCCGCCGTGGGTTTTTTGAAAGTACTCGACCGACGCAGCCTTGGGCCAGACCCCCAGACCGTCGATTGTGGTAACTTCTTTCCGGTCAGCCAGGTATATGACCGTGGGCGCCACGCCCAGGAAGCTGCAATCATCGACATGGACCACGTTCAACGCCAAGCCAACGGCCACTCCAGCGTCAATCGCGTTGCCACCGTTTTTCAGGACTTCCAAGCCGGCCATGGCGGCGCTGGGGTGGCTTGCTACGACCATCCCGTTGACCCCCTGCATCAATGGACGAAAACTGGTAAGTGTGGTCCCTTTGACTGGCATTGGTGGACCTCCGAATTAAGTGTTTTCTTGTTCTTTGGTCTGGTACCGGATGAATTTATTGTCCGTGAGTTTCCCGGATCGGCTGAAGTCCATCCGAAAATGACCAGGGAAAAGGTCTGAGCAAACTGGCGGGCGCGAGTGGCGCCTGCCTCGTTTGACATATTATCAGATCAGAACGTTGCCGGGGATATGCACGTGGTAATATCAGGTAAGTTGTACCCGCCAGCCCCTGCTGCGTGAAGGGGTCGGCGATTTCTCCGGCTACCTCCGGCATTCATCCTGGGCCAGTTTTCAGGTGGCGGGTCAGATCGGCGAATTTCCTCAAGTCATGCCCAAGGGGGTCCTATGCCAGCTCCCAGAGTAATTTACCAACCCAGACCCGGCAGCCCCATTGACGTAGACCGGGAATTTTACGGACGATTGGGTCAAGAAACTGAGGCCCGGAGCCTGGTTGAACAGTTGGTCGTGCCGATACGCTCCGGCAGGGCCTGGCCGGTATTGGCAGGCCAGATATGCCGCATAGTCGTGGTGGAAGGGGCGCAGGTTGCCGACTTCAACGCGTGGAACCTGAATAATCCGCGGGAACGGTTCTGGGCGGCCCGCACCAAGCAACTGCACCGGGCCCATGTCTCTACGTTCGACCGGCTGTGGTCATGTCTCCCGTACCTGCGGCCCATGCTTACCATCACCGGCGACACGGTGGACTATCCCTTGGACGAGGACGGCGCCGGATGTCACGACCTGCTGGGCACCCGCTGCGATCCATACGTTCACAAACTTCTGACCGGTGAGGATTTCGACTACTGCTGCCACTCAAACTTGGTGCGGGCCATCGCTCCGTACCATCTCAATGAGAGCGACGTCCATGACGTGCTCAACATATTCCAAGTCACGGGACTCACCCGTGACGACCGCTACTTCGTGAAACCTTCGCCGGCTAAACAAGGGGACTATTTCGAATTCTTCGCCGAGATAGACCTGCTTTGCGCAATTTCCACCTGTCCTCATGGAGACTTGTCGGTCCAGGTCTGGGGAGAAGACGCCAAGGATCCCATCGACACATGCCACCCCCTGGGCGTCGAGATTTATCAACCTCATCAGGGACTCCTGGAAGGTTGGCAGCCGCCTTCAACAGTCGATTACCGTGGTATCCACGGACTTGACCGTCCGTAAGATTCCGGTGGCGCTTATGCGGTGAGCCGGTCAAAGCATCAACCAAGCGAATCAACCGGAGGAAGAGATGATAGTAGTAACCGGAGCGGCGGGAAGGTTGGGACGCAGGGTGGTGCAGTCGCTGGTGGACCAAAACAAAGAGGTCCTGGCGACCGACCAATCGGCTGCCGATGATCTTCCAACCGAGTTTGTGCGTTGCGATCTCGTGGACGCGAAGGCGGTGGAGGGTATTCTCAAGGATGCGGAAGCTGTCGTTCACATGGGAGCGATTCCTGGGCCGCTGCGGGAAGGCCCAAGGGTCATTTTCGATAACAACGTGGCCAGCACGTTTAATGTCATGATGTCTGCGGCGGAGTTGGGACTGCGGCGCGTCGTGTTCTCGTCCAGCGCCTTCGGCATGGGGTGGGCCCATGACGGGAACGCTTTCGTGCCGCTGTACCTGCCATTGGACGAGGACCACCCCATGATGCCTTTCGAGCCCTACGGCCTGTCCAAGCAGGTTGGGGAAGATATCGGGAGGATGATCGCCCGCAATTCAAACACCACCGTCGTCAGCCTGCGGTTTACGAATGTGGCGCTCCCGGAGGTCCAGGCGGAGTTCCCCTGGCCGGCCCCCACACCGGAGAATCCGCTGACACTGGTAATGTGGGCCTACGCCGATGCCAGGGACGTAGCCGAGGCCCACGTCTTGGCGCTGGATGCGGAGATAGAAGAATATGAAGCTTTCATGATCGCCCAGCCATCCAGTCGCTTCGAGGAGCCAACGATTAAAATTGTCAAAAACAACTTCGGCGACCGGGTGGAGATACGGGAAGAGCTGAGCGGCGCCGCCAGCGTAATCAGCACGGAAAAGGCGCAGCGACATCTGGGCTGGAGACCTCGCTACGACTGGAGGTAAAAGGCAGCGCAGAAGTAAACCCAGGTGGGCGGATAGCCGGGGACGTTCGAGGGCAGATCGACAGGTCCGGTCTTCCGACATAATCGAGACCCTGGCCAAGCTGTTGCGGTACACTGGCGTGCCTACGCAGGGCACTCGGTATGACGGGATGTTTCATGGCTTCTTCGCCATACGCACGATGGTGGACCAGGGACGGCGTGTCATGGACGAAGCAACGCCGTCGTTGAAAGCCTCCTCCGCCTTGGTGGGCCAATCCCGACCGCGTTTGGGTAGGCATTCGACACAGGTTACTTTCAAGAAATTTAGCGGAGACTCGTGGAGACCCATGGAAGTAGGACTATATATACGCGATTATATGGAAGACTCCGACCGGCCGATGTACCAGCAGGTGGAAGAAGCCGCCGAGGTATGCCGTCGCGCGAAATCGCTGGGGTTTTCGGTCATTTACATGCCCCAGCACTACATATCTCATACCACGGTCTGGATGCAGCCGATGCAAACGCTGGCACGACTGGCGCCCGATGCCGAGGGCTTGAAGCTTCTGACCGGCATTCTGTTGCTTCCCTACCACAACCCGGTGGACATCGCCGAGCAGACGGTAACGCTTGACCACATCAGCAACGGGCGGTTCATTCTCGGAGTGGGGTTGGGTTACCGGGTAGCGGAGCTTTCCGCATTCGGGACCAACCGGAGAGACCGGGTGAGCCGGTTTGAAGAGTCCATCGAGCTGATGAAGCTGTTGTGGAGCGGGGAGGAGGTCAACTAAGATGGGAGGCACTGGCAGGTACATGACGCCAAGCTGGCCCTGACCCCCGTACAGGAGCCGCACCCTCCGATCTGGATTGCGGCGCAGAGCCGCGGCGCGGTGCGGCGTGCAGCGGCCCTAGCCGACCGGGTTATCCTCGGGCCGCAGCCGGGATGGAAGGACATCAGCGTCCTGACCCTCCAGTATAAGGAAGCTCTCGATAAGTTGGGAAAGGACCCCGCAGGGCGAATCGGCGTCCACCGCTCCATCGCCATAGCCAAGGACCGTGAAACGGCCATCACCGAGGCCAGGGAAATGGCTGCAAAGAAAGCGGGTATGTACAGCTCTTTTAATATGCAGGAAAACACCACGGTGGATTTCGGACTTGGAGGGCAGCGGGAGTTGCCCGATTGGGCGGTAGCCGGGAGCCCGCAGGACTGCGCCGAAATCATCAACCGTTGCCAAGAAGAGGAAGGCTTGGACTACCTTGGGCTGGCCAGCTTGAATTTGCCCAAGGAATTCCCCGCCAAGTTGGAGTACTTGCAGCTTATATCCGAGGAACTGCTACCGCACTTGAAATAAACGTCCCATGCAAATCATGGAAAGCCGGAACAATAGCCCCTATCCCACCGTATCAGCCGCGACTCGGGAAGGCGCACGTTGACGCCGCCATTGGATTACTAGGCTGTCTTGATCTTAAAATCGTTTGTGGGTCGTCTCTGGGGAGGTTTACCTATGCAGTCCCTCGATCTCAACCTTGCTGCCACCGTAACGGGACACCAGCGGTTCCTGTTTTTCAGACTCCCGAAGGGCGACGCGGACTCGGGTCTTGCCGAGGCTATGGGACGCCTCGGGGATGGGATGGAAAACATGCACTACGTGGAAGGGCCGCCATCGGCAGAGGCATTCCGGCTAGGGCGGTTCCAAATTCTTAGGGCCGAGCCGACCATGAGCCGGAAGCGGGACCTGTCCCACCCGGCAGTGATGGACGCCGATGGCCTAATCCGGCTGGAGGCGGAGGCTTCCGAGCCGCTTCTGAAGTACGAGGAAGGCCTGCGGGCCTTGCTGAACCCCGTTGGCGGTAGCGTAGAGACGCTGTCTGGCGTACAAAAGCCTCGCAGCTATACCAGCCACGGGATGACCCAGTACGCTTACGCCCGCGCCCAGCATCCCGGCCCTGGAAGCGTTCATCCCCTGGGTGTGGTGACGCCCATGAATAAGAGTGCCAAATGGTGGGGCATGGACTGGATGCACCGGGAAAGCTTCTTTCTACCCAGGTACGACGAGAACGAAAACATGGTAGTAAAAGGCCACGCACTGGCGGCGGACGCGGGCATCGCTTGCATAACTAGACGACTGGTGCACGCCCCCGAAGGTTACGGCAAGGAGGGAAGTTATGATTTTGTGGGGTACTTCGAATTTGCCGAAGCCGACAGCTCCGCGTTCAGTGCGGTGATGTCCGCCTTGCGAGATACCGGGCAGAACCCGGAGTGGGGTTACATCAGCGAAGGCCCGGAGTGGTGGGGCAGAAGGGTGGGTGAACCTGCGGGACTTTGGGAGCAGTAAGGACCTCGACCCTAGCGGGTATCCATCCGCTCCACCGTCTCCATATTCGCTTCCGGCTTTGCTGCCGCTTGTCCAGGATTTCTTGTTGGCGGTGTCAGTAATCGTGTTCGTTCCTTCTACAGTTCAACCACCAACTCAAGACCTCTGTCTATAGTCCCCTTGGGTCCACAAGATGAGAACCTAACTGCGGGCCGTGGCCTTAGCAGAAGTTCCTTTCTAACAAGCTCACGTTCAATACATTGGCGGTCTGCAGGGGACGATTGACCCTCTGCTTCCCCCAAGCTCCGGCATTTATAGGAATTGCCGGAATCTCCTCTGTTCGGGTTCGGTCCATCGAAGGTGGACCGGTGTTTGAAACTTGACGCGGTGTCGTGGGAGCTGGCGACAATACCGGAGCGGTGGCCGCCGGGTTCCTATTTCGGTGGAGAGCCTAAGTACGGAACAGGCGCTGCTAATCCTGGGCGTGGGCGTGGCCCTCGTCGCGCCCCTGGCCTTCCTAATGCGCTTTACCGTCAGGAACGAAGCCTATGAAAGACGAGCCATGGAGCGTTCCTTGGCGGAGCGTGCAGCCGCCTCCGGTACCCCGGGACCGGCTGCTGGAGACTAAGGGCAGTATCGGCCTGGCCCCTACTTTTGTTCCTCTAGCTGGCCCAACATAAGCTGGCGGCGGCTGGTCCTCCTTTCAGTTGCCGCTTTTACGTCGAACATGCCAGGGTTAGCCTCGGGGTTACCGAGCGTCGGGCCTGCAGGGCGCTGGAGCAGCCCAGCGCGACCCATCGTCATGACCCGTTGTTCCGGGACGACGAGCAAGCCGTGGCCAACGACATTTTGGGGTTGGCCGCCCGGCTCGGCCGGTATGGGTATGAGCGGGACACCCCTATGCTCAGACCTGCCGGTTGGAGGGCGAACTACAAACGAGTGGACCGGAACTGGCGGAGGGAGGAGCTGAAAGTAACAGCCAGGCAACCCTGGAGAGGGCGGTACAACCACTGGGGTCAAGCCGGTGCTCCAAGCGTTCGCAGAACTGGCGGTCGCTAAGGGGTGATGTCGTCTCTTGATGACGGGACCTTCCCCTTTTGGGGGTACTCCGCGAGCATCTGGTGGCCCGAGGACCGGGCCTGGTGTGTGGCGACGGACATCGACCTGTAGGACACCTACGTGGGCGGGAGCAGGGAGTGCATTGAGGCGGTGGTGGACCACCCGGCCTGGAGGCCTTGCCCACCAGCCTTGATGCGCGGCTCGACCTGGGTGGGGATACGGTTAACGGCTAACCGGGTCTCGGAGGAGTCTCCGGCTGCCGGTATCAAGGGAGAGCCCGCGGGGATCCGTCAACGCGCCATGATCCAAGCAATCAGGTAGCCCTCCAGTAGTTCTGGAGGTCACAGTCTTCTGGGGTCAGGTTCCGGTAGTTCTACCGGTCGGCCAACTCCCGGAGGGCCTCGCCGAGGGTCAGCAGGGCATAGAGGCGACTGCCGGGGTTCCTCGTCGTCCCAGCGTATCAGCGGCCACATCAGGTCCCCCATCTCTGTGGCATCTCCGTGGCAATGGGTTGGCACACCATATTCTCAATGCTAAAGATTGTGCTGGCCTAGCGGGGAGTCCGTCCCAGGGCAATCGTCAGTGGCCCTTCTGAGGGTTTACCGTCGGAGTCCCAGGTCCTCCGCTCTATCGGGTTTCACCTTGGACGTGGGCATCTTTGGCCGGGCCCGGTCAGGACGCGTACAATGGCTGGCGTGACACTCTCGAAGCTGCACCCCGACTTCAGGCTCGGCCTCCTGCTGGTGGTGGCCGCCCTGCTACTTCACAGGGGATCTTCCGGCACCGACTGGGCTCTGCTCGCCTCCCGCTCGCTCGACCTGATGCGGGGGCAGTATGGATTGCTCGTCGTTGCAAGCGGCCTGGGAGCCCTGTTCGTGGTTGCGGCGGCCATCTGGGTGGACCGGCGCCCTCCCCACGGGATGATGGCAGCCGGAGCTCTGGTTCTGGCCCTGGGTGTCGCCCTGATGACTCTCTTCCACGGCTTCTAGGTGGCCCTCGCCGGCACGTTCCTTACTGGGGCAGGCGGCGCTTCCGTCGGTTCCTTGATCTTTTATTCGGTCGCCGTGAAGGGGTACACGCGGTACCGGGGGACGCTGATCGGCGCCCTGGTCATGGGGTTCAACATGAACTGGGGACCCGGAGCAATCGGCGCCTTCGGCCTGCTGTTCGGGTTGAGGTGGGGGGACTGGGCCATCGCCGATGAGGCGGCCGGCGTCCTCATCGGTTCGTCCGGGGTCATCCTGACGTTGGCAGGAGGAACTTCTCTCTTCCTACTTCTCCCCCGGTGGTCCACCGGGACCTACGAACCGGGGCCGACCCTCAGGGAAACCGTTGCTGTCCCAGGCGCCAAGATCCAGATCATTAGGGTGGCGGCCGTCTACTTCGTCGCGGCCATGACCCTCTCCGTCGTGTCGGTCCTCGTCTGGAGGGTCAACATGGAGGTGGCTCAGGAATTCGCAAACCCGGAGTTCGCACTCCAAGCCTTGGCCCTTACTGGCGGGACAGGCGCACTTCTTTGGGGCATATCAACCGACTTCTTTCCCGTGCGCCGGCTGCTGATAACCCTGGCGGTCCTGTCACTGCCGGCGGCAGGGTGGCGCTGGGTATTCGATGATCCGGCAGTAGGTACGCTTCTCCTGTCGCTCGTCCGGGGCGGCCTGATCAGCCTCCCCTGGGTGTTGATGGCGGATCTGCTACCGGTGCGGCATTTTGCGAAGCTGGCCCTGCCCGTCACTTGCGTGGGCTGGGTGGGCAGAGCTGTAGGGCAGTTCTCCTGGGGTTGGGCGCTTGCCGTCTGGGGACGCGAAGCGTTTGTCTGGATTGTTGTCGTTGAGGCGGCTGCAATCTTGGCCTTGGTAATCTGGCATCCCCGCGCCCAGGAGGCTGGGGAATGATGAAGGCTAAACAATGCCGGTTGTGTGCTCTGGCCGAGAATCCGATTATGTTCTCCAGAATGCCCAACGATGTGCGCTGGCCGCCATAAGTTGGATCCGGAACCTGCTGGTTGAACGTGGAATAACTCTTGACCGGCGAATAACCCGTTGGGGTGCGCCGGATTGAAAGCCGTGGACGCACCTGTTCATATGCTAGGGCGAATCGACAATTGGACGCGACGTGATTGAGAGACCAGAGCAGAAACAGAACACTCTAGGAGTCGGGTGAACCCCAGATAGGCAAGCTCACCCCAAGGACCTGGGGTTGATTGGGGTGGGCATGGACTGCACCTCCGGAAGGACTTTCTCGGCGAAGAGTCTGAGGCTCTTTTCGGCCTTATCCCTAGGCATCCCGCCGTAAAACATGTGGACCACGACCTTTTCTAGGCTGATGGTCTGCTGTAGAGCCCGGATCCTCTCGATGATCTCCTCCGGCGTACCGATGGGTTGGGTCGCTCGGCGAGCGGCAAGACTGGCGTCCGCCGTGCCCACATCGGCATTCGCCGTGACGTTTGAGGTACTCCTCGTAACCATGTATGCCTTCGTAGCCCGGATTGTTCCATTCGAAGTAGTGATGCTGGGCCGCCGTGAGCTGGTTGTGGAAGTAAACCCACCCCTCTTCGGCTTCCTCCATTGTCTCGGCGCAGTACATCCACAGCAAAGTGGTCGGCTGGTCTGGCGGTAGGCCAAGTTCTTTCCGAATCTGGTTGAACCTTCGCACCTTATCCGTCATCTCGTCCACATCGTCGCCGGCAACAAACATCTGTCCGAGTCCGTTTTGGGCGGCCAATCTTGCTGACGCCTCTGTCGTGAACGCTACCTTGATGTTCTTGGTCAGTTCACCCTTGTGGCGGGCCTGAGGCCGGATACTGGTCGGTGGGATATTGTAGACCTCGCCATGGAACTCGAAGCGCTCCGCACCGTCAGCGGCCTTGATGGCATCGATTACATCGTAGAAATATTTGTGCGATTGTTCTATCGGATAGCCTAGCGAAGCATATTCGTGGGGGGCGATACCGCGTCCGATTCCTAGATGGAGGCGCCTGCCCTTCAGTAAGATGTCGAGCATGGAGATTTCAGAAGCCAGACGCACCGGATTCCACCACGGCGCGACGATGACCGCGGTACCCACGTCGACGCGACTAGTGCGGCCCGCCCAGTACGCTAGGTATTGCAATGGGTTCGGCTGCATCGAGTAGGCAGACCCATAGTGTTCGGTTGCCCAGATCGAATCGAATCCCAGCGGCTCAACTAGCTCTCCCATATAGAGAGTGTCATCCATATTCTTGGCGTCCGGTACCGCCGGAGGGCGGTCATAATCTCCTTCCAATAGACGGCCCCAGTCACCTTGGTTGTAACCAGTGACCATTACTCCGCAGTGCATTGATGTTCTCCTCCTCCAGGTTCCCCATGTTGCTAAACGCTAGTTTTATCTTTCAAATGGCGATATACCGGGGCAGTATAACTGTTCCTTTGGGCCGACATCGAGAATTCGCAGCCAAGTCACCTGGATCATCCGAGGCCCTAAATCCGCGTGGTCACTACGAATCGAGCCTGTCAGCGGCCGGAGTGGGCTCTTGGGCATCAACATGGAGAGCCTGGGTAGTCGGGCGCTGGCGCCGCCTCGACTCGAGGACAATCGCGATAGCCAACTAGGATAGCCAACTAGGAGTCTGTCCAAAGATTCTGAGGAGCGGGTGGGTCATTGACGGGGTTGACGATGTTAATCTTATTCTGGTGTTGGCGCCGAACCGCAGTGGGGGTTTTAGAATCTGTTTCAAAACGCTATAACAAATATTAAAATACGCTCAAGGAAATTGGGAGGTAGGGTTGTGAATGCAGACTGAGTGATGCCCAGTGGGACTTGGTCCGGCATTTGTTGCCGGCCCCCAACCGGCAGGGCCGTCCCAGGGCAGACGACCGGCGCACCTTGAACGGCATCCTGCACGTGCTGCGCAGCGGATCCCGCTGGCGGTACCTGCCCGGCCAGTACGGTAGCCCTGTAACTTGTTGGCGGCGGCTGAAGCAGTGGCGAGAGAAGGGCACTTGGGAACGAATCTGGAGAAGCCTGCTGGGAACCCTGGACGCCCAGGACCAACTGGACTGGGCCCAAGCCCACCTGGATGCAACCTTCGCCCCAGCCAAGAAGGGGGGATGAAGGGGGGCTTACCCGCAAGGGCAAAGGGACCAAGGTAATGCTGGTGGTGGATAATCAGGGGGTGCCCATCGGGGGACTGGTGGCCAGCGCCCAGCAGGCGGAGATCACTCTGGCCGACGCAACCTTGGCTACGGTGAAGGTTCCAAGGCCCAGAGGCCGTCCGCGCAGCCGTCCCAGGGAGTTGGTGGCGGACCGGGGATACGACAGCCAGCCTTTCCGGCGCAGGCTGCGCCGCCTTGGGATCAAGCCTTGCATCCCAGAGCGGCGGGGCGAGCGCCCCCGGCCTGGACCCAAGGCGGACGTCTCCAGATACCGGCACCGCTGGAAGGTGGAACGCACCTTCGCCTGGCTGCACAATTTCCGGAGGCTGGTCGTAAGGTACGAGAGGCTGGCACACGTCTACTTCGCCTTTCTCCTCTTTGCCTTCATCATCCTGTGCTCCAATAGACTTTTGAAATGACTTCTAGGAGGAGTAGGACACGTCCCAAGGACGGAGGAAGCACAGCCCGGCTTGCAAGGCCAAGGTCGCCCTGGAGGCGGTGAAGGGCGATGAGGTGTGTCAGTGGAGGAAGACAGTCTGTACGAATTGCCGGTTGAGCGTTCGGTTGAACGTTTCGATGTCGCCATCGTGGGAGGAGGGCCAGGCGGGCTCGCAGTCTCTCAGCAATTGGCTGCGCGGCGCATCTCCAACGTCATACTCGAACGGGGGGACCATGCCGGATGGATGTGGGGAAAAGTCTACGACAGTCTGGATTGCACACCGGCAAACACTTCAGTTCACTCCCTGGAATGCCATTTCCAGCTCGCACGTCCTTGTTTCCCACCCGATCGGAATTCGCTGAATACCTCGAGAGCTACGTAGACAAGTTTCAACTGCCTGTCCGGACCGGGGTCGAAGCCACAGGGCTTCTGCAGGAAAAAAGCGGTTGGACGGTCGAAACCGCTGCAGCCCGGTACCAGTCCAAGGCAGTTGTCATTGCGACGGGAATCATGTCCTCACCAGTGTGGCCAGGTTTACACGGGACGGCCTCCTACACTGGACTACTGTTCCACAGCACGGACTACAGGCGGCCCGAGGAGCGCTTGGGGCGGTCGATACTGGTGGTCGGCATCGGGAATTCGGCGGCGGAGATAGCCTCGGAGCTAGCCAATGCGGGGCTGGAGGTCGCAGTGTCGGTGCGGTCAGGCGCCAACGTCATACCAAGAAGCATTGCGGGCATACCGTCCCAATACTTCGGCTGGTCCATGTCCTGGCTCCCGGGACCCATGCAACGGCGCATTGTTCGTGGGACCGGTCTTATTGGCAGTCTTCTAAAGCGCCCGTCCCACAGTCTGCCGAGGAAGCGAGATTTCGACGTCTGCCAGGATTTGCCTGTGATAGGTCGTTCGATCCTGGACCACGTCAATGTAGGACGGGTGCGGCTGCTGCCCGGCGTGGCTGAATTGAGTCGAAACAGCGTTAGCTTCACGGACGGGACCGAATGGGTCGGCGACACGGTGATTCTTGCAACCGGGTATCGTGCGGCTATCGAATGGATGGGCGTGTACGGCACGAGAGACGGGTGTGGATTCGCCGACCGCGGAGACAGAGTGCGGAGCGCCAGCCACTCAGACCTATACTTCGTCGGCCACAATTACGATGGGCGGGGAGGCCTTTACAACATCCGCGTCGACGCCAATCGGATAGCGCGGCTTATCGCAAAAAGTCACTCCCAGTGATAGTCAGCGAACGCCCATAGGGCAACTGCCAGGACCATGTGGAGCCAGATCGGAATGGTGCGTCTGAACCACCTTAACTCCGGGCGCAGTGTCATCGTAAGGACATAACGGACAACCATCGCAGCAAAATAGACCCAAGACAAAACCGCCAGGGGCACCACCGCACCGGCCCACCAGTCCGCCGCGAACAGTCCCCTGTCCCGGTAAACGTCAAACGTGACCACGACCATGACAGCCAGAAGCGCCAACTGTGCCGGCAACAGATACCTGTATGGCATGAGACCTGAGTACCAGTGCTCGTTGGACGGTAGCCACCTAGGAGCGCTGGTCACCACCAGCGCCTGCCCAAGCACGCGCAGGGCGAACAGAGTCGTACAAATCGTCAAAATAAGGAAACTGTAGGACATCTTACCCAACGAACAATTCTACCTGGGCGACAGACCGCTTTCACCGAAAACTTATGCCCCCAATGTGTGAAACCTATGGCTCGTCATTTGGTTCCACCGTTTCCTGCCCACTGGCGCTGTAGGCAATACGGGTCTGCGTGAGGGACCTATTGGAGTTTCGGACCTGCATCCGGCTGTATGGAGCGTGTGGGCGCAGGGTAGGGATACCCGCCGTGGTCCATGGGCTCAGAAGCTCATTCAGGGATTCGGCCGCTGAGAACACGGATGCGAGTTTCGCGATGATGGAGCTCGCCCTCGCGCACGGAGCAGGCTCCAGCTCGATACAGTCATACGCCCAATCAGACCTCTGTCCGATAAACGGATCCTCAAGGCCGGCGGCCTGATGCAGAGGGTTGATGTTAGAATAGCGCATCAATTGATCCACTGATCCACCGCCGCCGGGCGCCCTTGCGGCGGCGGGAGTTAGGAGGCCGGTATGGACAATCTCCTCGTCATATCTTCGGATTCCCACGTATTCGAGCCGCCCGACTTGTGGAGCGAGCGCATCGATGCGGAGTTCCGGGAGCGCGCACCGCGAATGCAGCGGGTGGGAGACGCGGACCATCTTGTAATTGAAAGGGACCAGATGATCGCCGGCATCGGCCTCATCTCCAACGCCGGTGCCCGCTTTGAGAACCCGGAACAGATCTCCGCTCACGGACGTTTCGAGGACGTGAATGTTGGCGGATACGACCCCGACCAACATATCCGGGACATGAAGATTGACGGCGTTTCCGGCGAGTTGCTCTACCCTTCGCAGGGGTTGTTCTACTTCAGGGTCGCCGACCCCCGCCTCATGTCGGCCATCTTCCGCACCTACAACGACTGGCTGGCGGAATTCTGCGCCACCAACCCCGACCGCCTCAAGGGCGTGGCCATGATCAACCTGGACGACGTTTCAGAAGGCGTTGCCGAGTTGGAGCGATGCGCCAGGCTGGACATGGCGGCGGCAATGATTTCCGAGTATCCCCAGGAAAACCGGCGTTACGACAGCCCGGAGTACGAGCCATTCTGGGCCGCCGCCCAGGACCTGGAAATGCCGGTCAGCCTGCACACCGCCACCCGCCGCGAGGGCCGGAGCCGGGGGGCCGGTGCAACGTCGGTGCGCGACGCCAGCGGGCGGGCCACCAAGGTCTTTTACCCGGCAACCTCGATGTGCGACATCATCTTCTCCGGCGTGTTCGAGCGCTACCCCAGGTTCAAGCTGGCCATCGTGGAGTTCGAGCTTTCGTGGGTGCCCTATCTGCTGGACTCCATGGATTACACCTACGTGGAGCGGCAGGAAGAAGCCTCCTACCGCTTCAAGGGTGACATGCGTCCCAGCGACTTCCTCCAAAGTAACGTATACCTCAGTTTCCAGGAGGACGCCGTCGGGATTCGCCTGCGCGACATCATAGGCGTCGACCGCCTCATGTGGGGCAGCGACTACCCCCACTCCGAGTCCACATTCCCCCGCTCCCGGGAGGTGCTGAGGGAGATTCTAGACGGTGTACCCGTCGATGAGCAGGCCAGCATCGTCGGCGGGGCCGCGGCGGCGCTTTACGGGTTCGACGTCGAGAAGGTGGCAGAGCCCATCGCCTAATGACCGGGCCGGTGGCGGGATAATTATTCCCAGGGGGGTCACTCACGCTTACGAAGGGGAATGGAAAACGTTGCTCTAGGACCAGGGGCAACCTCTCCTTCCCCGGTCACACTGGCGACTGACACTGCTGGCCGCAGTGGGCACAATGACCGCATAAAGGCTCAATACCCGGGCGCTCTTGAGCACGTCCGCGGAGCCTGTTAACACACGCATGGCCAAGTGTTTGACAATCCGAACCCGCCACTAATTCTTTATTGGTGGAAGCCCAGATGCGCCGGCCGCCCCGGTCGGCGGGCAAGGACGTCCGGAGTGAGAAAGACCCAGAGGCCGACTGGACAGGTAGCCACCGTGGGGCGCGGTCCCACTTTGGATACAAGGTGCATCTTGGTGTGGATGCCGTGTCGTTACTAGTACTCAGTCAACTAGGTATTGGGATTTGTTTAAGAAAGAGGCCAATTGAGGTATCCTGCCTAGTGGAAAGTGTTGATGGCGGGGGTGGCAGTGATGGTCAGGGACAAGTACGCGGGGCGGCTGGCACAGGAACAACGGGAAGAACTCCAGCATTTGATTCGGGTGGGGAAAAGCTCCGCCCGAGTGACCGCCCGAGCGCGGATTCTGCTCAAGAGCGACGATGGTTGGCGGCTCCCCAGGTGGCGGAAGCCCTGGATGTGGCGCTGGGCACAGTATACCGGATCAAGCAGCGCTTTGCCGGGGAGGGGCTGGCGAGGGCCCTGCGGGACCGGCCCCAGGCCAACCGGCATCGGAAGTTGGATGACCGGGGCGAGGCGCACCTGGTCGCCTTGGCCTGCAGCCCAGCGCCGGAGGGCCATGACCACTGGACCCTGCGCCTGCTGGCCGGGAAGGTGGTGGAGTTGGGGTTGGCGTCCTCCATTTCCCATGAGGGAGTGCGGAAGCGGCTCAAAAAACGCTCTCAAGCCGTGGCAGAAGAAGGAGTGGTGCATCCCCAAGGTGAGCGCCGAGTTCGTGGCCAATATGGAGGACGTGCTGGACCTGTACGCCGAACCGTATGACCCCAAAGGCCGGTAGTCTGCTTTGACGAGACCTCCACCCAGTTGTTGGCGGAGACCCGGCCCGCTCTGCCGCCCCGGCCGGGACGTCCGCTGCGGCAGGACTACGGGTACCGCAGGGAGGGAACGCGCAACCTCTTCTTGGCCTGTGAGCCGTTGGCGGGCTGGCGGCATGTGGCAGTGACCGAGCGGCGCACGATGCAAGACTTCGCCCGCCGGATGCGCTGGCTGGTGGATGAAGCCTACCCCGAAGCCGAGGTGGTAAGGGTCGTCTTGGACAATCTGAACACCCATCGCCGGGCATCGCTGAACGAGACTTTCCCGGCTGAGGAAGCCCGGAGGATTGCCAGGCGGCTGGAGTTCCACTACACCCCCAAGCACGGGAGTTGGCTGAATCCTGTCCTGAGCTTGTCGAAGGGATGGCGGAGATCGAGTTCAGCGTGCTGTCCCGCTCCTGCCTGAAGCAGCGGCTCTCCGGCGAGGAGGCCCTAAGGAGGGAAGTGGACGCTCTGGTCACGGAGCGCAACAACGCCAGAGCCACCATCAACTGGCGCTTCAACACCCGGGACGCACGAACCAAACTTCACCGCCTTTACCCTTCCGATTTTACCGTTGACTGAGTACTAGTGCGGCGGGCAGCGCTGACTCCGGCCAAGGTGTACGAGAGTGAAGTGGCGGACCAACTGGTATGCGGCGGCGAGAGGGCGGTCTATGGTGACCGGGCCTACGAGTCCAAGAGGAGACGGCAGTGGCTCCGGTCCCAGGGAATCAAAGACCGGATTATGCACCGTTCCCACAAGCATCAAAAGGGGCTGCCCCACTGGCAGCTGCGGCGCAACCAATTGATCGCGCCGCAGCGGGCTTTGGTGGAGAAGCTGTTCGGGACTCTGAAGCGTGACTACCACTACCACCGGGTCAGGTTCCGGGGCCTCAAGGGCAACGCCACGGAGTCGAGCCCGGAATGACGGGCTGGGGCAGGAAAGATACATCAAGTCTGAACTGTTACGTTGCCAGGCTGTTGTTGACACTCGCTTTCGCCAATCCTAAGATGTCATGAATGGTTGTCTGGCTTAGTTCTACGGGCTCGATGAACGGAGAAGTGGTAATGCCCCACCAAGAAGACATTGGATTGATGGCCCACTTGATGAGACGCGCGGGCTTCGGTGATCCCCGTGAGGAACTAGAGGAGCGCGCCTCCAAAGGCTACGAGGCCGTGGTCGAGGAGCTTCTGCATCCAGAGAGGCAACCGGCCATAGACGACGAACTGCTGTACCGGTTCTTCCCGGGTTATGAGGGGGCCGGAGCGCCGCCAATTAATCAGGCCGATTGGGTGTTCCGAATGATCAACACCAAGCGGCCTCTGGAAGAGAAGATGGCCCTCTTCTGGCATCAGTTGTTCGCCACCAGCAACTCAAAGGTGGACAATCCACCGGAAATGACTCGCCAGATTGCCATGTTCCGTGAATACGGGTTGGGCACTTACCGTGACCTGCTGGTAGAGCTTGCCAAGTCACCAGCCATGATCTTCTGGTTGGACAACCACGGCAATCGTGATGGCGCGATAAACGAAAACTGGGGACGGGAGCTGTTGGAGCTTTTCTCCCTCGGAGTCGGTAACTACTCAGAGGATGATATCAGGGAAGTAGCCAGAGCTTTCACCGGATGGACGCTTGCGCCCAAGATTCCCCGTAATCCTTTAGGCCGTTTTTACTGGCAATTCGAGTACAAACCTGAGGACCACGACGATCGGGAGAAGACCTTCCTAGGGTATACCGGGAACTTCGATGGCGAAGACATCGTGGACATTATCGTGAATCAGCCGGCTACGGCCCGGTTCCTAGCCCGCCACCTCTACAGATTCTTCGTCGCCGACGAGCCTCATGTGGCCAGTTGGAACATTACGCCACCCATGGACCCTGAAGCCATCGAGTTGTTGGTGGATGCCTACAATGAATCCCGTGGTGACATCCGGTCTATTTTACGAGCATTGTTCAACTCAGAGTTCTTCAAGAATGCGCGCTTCGCCCGGGTGAAAAGCCCGGCTGAATTGATCGTTGGCACTGTGCGTATGGCGGGCAACTATAACGGCTTCAAGCCAGGATTCAACAATCTGGCGTTGGAGTGCAATTGGCAGGGACAAGAGCTTCTCAATCCTCCCAGCGTGGAGAGTTGGCACACAGGCTCCGAATGGATCGACCCTGGCGTTTTGATGCGCCGGGTGAATTTTGCCGCGGGGATATTTGGAGACACCTCGCTACCCGGCGTGCAGGCTATCATCAAACGGGTGGTGGTGAATGTGCAAGGGAATCTTTCACCCCAGGCGATAGTGGCAGCTTGTCTTGATGCGATGGGACCGTTGGAAGTCAGTGAGGCGACTCACTCTGAATTGATGGTCCATGCCGAAAAATGTGGCGATTTGGCCTGGAGTACCAGAGAAGAACTCAGCGCTACATTTCGGAATGTGAGCAAGATATTGACCCTGATCGCCGCCTCCCGAGACTATCAGTTTGCTTAGGAAAGTCGTTACGGCTAATGTGGAAGGATATGAAAATGGCATCAACCCATAAAGACCCCGTGCTGGTCGTATTAGAGCTTACCGGGGGCAACGATTACCTCAATACGATCGTTCCTTATAGCGATCCTCTGTATTGGGATAACCGGCCCAAGGTTCATATCGCTGAAGACCAATTACTGCTTATAGATGATGAACTGGCATTCCGGTCTGATACGGAGCCGTTGAAAGATATCTACGACAAAGGGAACATGGCGATCGTTCACGGAATCGGATTTGAAAGTTCACCCCGTTCGCACTTTCGCGCCATGGACATCTGGCATACGTGCGAACCGGATTCCATCGGGATTAACGGCTGGCTCGCCAAGGTCATCCGGGACCTGGATCCTGACGGCGAGAACGTGCTAAAGGGAGTGAGCTTAGGCCAAGGGTTGCCCCGGGCGCTAACCATGCCGGGGGTTCCTGTTACTTCTGTCAACCACCTTCCTACATACGGCGTGCTCAGATCAAATCCGGGAATCGCGTCCGAGCAGGAGCGGGTCCAGTTATTGGACAGCTTCGCCCGCATGTACGCTCCCGCCATCGGCGCCGGACCGACCATGGATTATCTGGGACAGGCCGGACGGGATGCGTTGAGAGGAGCCGACATCATACGGGTAGCTCCCGAAACCTATTCTTCAAACGTTGAGTACGCCAATAATTCCATCGCGAGGCGCCTCAGAGACGTGGCCCAAGTGCATCTGGCTGGGCTGGGCACCCAGGTCTTTTACACGTCTTACGGGCCATTCGACACCCATTATGACCAGATGGGATCACACACCAAACTTTGGATGGACGTTTCCGCCGCCATCAACGACTTCTTCGCCGACCTGCGTGAGCACGACGCGTCAGACGAGGTGGTTGTTATGCTGTTCAGCGAGTTTGGACGCCGCGTCCGCGATAATGGCACTGGTACCGACCACGGAGCGGCTGGGGTAGCGTTCGCCATCGGCGACCGGGTAAATGGGGGAATGTACGGTACCTATCCGTCGTTGAAACCAGGAGATCTTTCTCAAGGAGACCTGGCGCCCGACTACGATTTCCGTGGCTTCTACTCCACTTTGGCGGACAAATGGTTGGGACTTGACCCGGTACCTATCGTCGGCGGAAACTTCGAGCAAATGTCCTTCGTGTAGCTTTATGAGCCCCAATTCGTTCACCGGAGAGCAGATATGCTGACCACCGTCGCCGCCGGCCGGGTGTATGACTACAGCTATTGCATCGGCATGTACAGTCAGTCCGGCCGGGGATTTTGGGCTCCTCAAGATTTCGTCTTAGGACCGAACGGTCGGATTTATGTGTTGAGCCGCGGTGTGGAACAATTGGGTCAGCGTGTCAGTAAGATCAATTTTGACCACCAGTTTCAAGGCCAGTTCGGCTCCGTCGGCGCCGAAGACGGGCGTTTTGTTTGGCCCCGGTCCATTGATTTAGACCGTCAAGGCCGGGTGTTCGTTTCGGACGAGTATGTCAACCGGATATCCATATTCGATGACGAGGGCGCTTATCGGTATCATTGGGGCAGGTCCGGCAGCGAAGACGGCCAGCTAAACGGACCGTCAGGAATTGCTTTCGATTCCCTCGGAACCATTTGGGTTGTGGACAGCATGAATCACCGGGTGCAAAGTTTCAGCCAGATCGGTGAGTTTCAGTCCAAACTCGGGAAGCAAGGTCGCGGTGACGGAGACCTGGAGATGCCGTGGGGCATCTGCATCGACGGTCAGGACAACATTTACGTCGCGGATTGGGGAAATAACCGGGTGCAAAAATTCGCCCCCACTGGAGAGTTGCTCGTCAAGTTCGAAGGCTCCAGCACCGGGGTGGGCTCTCTCAAAGGGCCATCCGGTGTAGCTGTGGACTCAGATGGGGATGTATACGTGACTGACTGGGGGAACCACCGCGTCCAGATATACGCCGCCGACGGCCAATATATTGCCGCGTTGGTCGGTGACGCCCAAGAGCCTTCGCCGTGGACTCAGACCTACATCGAAGCCAATCCGGATATCATCAAAGCCAGGCGGCGGGCCGATCTTGAGCCTGAATGGCGGTTCCGGCGGCCGGTGGCTGTAAACATTGACGCCGACGACCGGATCATAGTTTTGGAGTCCTACCGGCACCGGCTTCAAATCTACAACAAGTTAAAGGATTACGAAGAACCCTCACTGAACTTGTAGTCGCCTGCGCGCCTCCACATCTGTGCGCGTTCAGTAGCGAGTGGTTAGTTGCTCCGCTGCCCGCCACTACTCACGGACCATTGGAATCCGGCCGCTGAACACCACAGATAGTTGTGGACCGAATGGATAGGCCAGATGCTTGGCCAAACGGGAGCCCATACACCTGAAGGGGGAAGTGGACCGTGGCAGGACCATGTACAGGTCTAACCGTCCTGGATTTCTCATTGGGGATGCCAGGGGCCATCAGCACCTTGGTAATGGCCGACTACGGGGCAGAAGTGATAAAGGTCGAACCTCCCGGCGGAGACCCTTTCCGTTTTCAGCCCGCCTGGATTTCATGGAACCGGGGTAAGAAAGGAATCGTGCTGGACCTCAGTACCGCAGAAGGCCGCGAGCAAGCCATCCAGCTCGCCGGCGAGGCCGATGTACTGGTAGAGTCCTTCCGCCCCGGAGACATGGCCGACTGGGGGTTGGCGTATGACACCCTGTCGCAACTTTACCCGCGGCTGGTCTACTGCTCTATCACGGGGTTTGGGCAAAATGGACCGCTCCGCCGGGTAAAAGGCTACGAGGGTGTCGTTGCGGCCAAAGCAGGCCGGATGCTCAACTTGCAGGGACAGCCCAACCGGGAAGGCCCAGTGTATTCGGCGGTGTCCACCGGTAGCTGGGCCGCCAGCCAAGCCGCAGTGCGCGGAATCATCGGCGCCCTTCGCGTGCGGGACCTATGCGGGCGTGGGCAATGGGTCCAGACCAGCATCGTCCAGAGCCTGGCTTCTCCCCACGACAACAACGTCGGTGACGGTGGACTGGTGAATATGCAGCTCCGGCGCAGGGACCCGGAGCGGTTTCCCGGGAGACCCAGCGGCGCCCGGGGCCTCTCCTCCATGGGATACGTTCCCGTGAGGACCAAGGACGGCACATGGCTCCAACACGCCAACCAGAGGGTCCCGCACATCCAGGGGCATCTCAAGGCCATTGGCCTTGGACACCTGCTCGAGGATGAGCGATTTGAGAAAGTTCCAGCCATTGACTTGGCGAACCGGGAGCTCCTGCGCCGGGAGATACTGAAGAAGCAGTCGGAGAAGACCGCCGACGAATGGATGGAGATTTATCTACAGGACGGCAACATCGCCGCTGAGCCCTACCGTAGCAGCGTCCAGGCCATGGATCATCCCGCGGTGGTCTCCAACCGTACGGTGGTAACGATCAATGACCCTCGCGTGGGCCCTATGCGCACCTTGGCCCCACTCGTGGATTTCAAGGACACTCCGGGAGAGCCAAGCGGACCAGCCCCTGATGTGGGACAGCACAACGCCGAAGTGCTGGGACACCTGCGGCAGCAGTCCGTGGCCGTAGGCGGTGGCTTGCCTGGGGCGAATGGCGCCGATGTGCCGGCCAACCCCCTGTCAGGGGTCACCATCCTGGACCTGGCAACAATCCAGGCCGGGCCCTACGGGGCCGCCCTTTTGGCAGACCTTGGGGCACGGGTCATTAAGATTGACGCCACCGATAGGCGATTGGATGAGGGGCGGCGTTCCACTGCACAGGCCATGGCCGACGCACGGACCTACGCTGGCAAGGAAGGCATTCAGGTTGACCTTCAGACGCCTGAGGGCCAAGAGATCGTCCATAAGCTCATCGCCAAGGCCGACGCTCTCTCGCACAACTTTCGCCCCGGCGTTCCGGAGCGTCTCCAGGTCGATTGGGAGACTTGCCAGAAGATCAATCCCCGCCTGGTCCATGTCTGGATGGGAACCTATGGCGAAAACGGCGCACACTCGCGCAGGCCGGGCGCCCATCCCATTCCCGGCGCTATCATGGGCGGCGCCATGCGGCAGATGGGCCAGGGCATGCCCCCGCCTCCGGAACAGGTCATGGATATGGAGGAGACCATTGAGGCGACCCGCTGGCTCATGAAATCCAACTGGGGACCGGACCAAAACACCTCCCCGGCTGTGGCCACGGGCATCATCCTTGCCCTTCGGGCGCGGGACCTCACCGGTAAAGGCCAGCCCGTCCACGTCACCATGCTCAACGCCAATGCCTGGACTAATGCCGATGAGTATTACGACCACGCAAACCGCCCTCCCATTGCCATGCCCGACGAAGAGATTCATGGTCTTCATGCCCTGTACCGTCTCTACCGCTGTCGGGAAGGATGGGTGTTCCTGGGTTGTCTGTTCCAGGACGAGTGGGAAACATTCTGCCGCACTGTGCAACGGGGAGAACTCCTGGCCGATCGCCGCTTCTCTACTCTAGAGGCGCGACAGGCCAATGACGAAGCCTTGATTACCGAGATCTCGGCAATCCTCGCCGGGCGCACCGCCGCCGAGTGGGAAGAGTTGCTAATCAAGGCTGATATCGGCTGTGTCCGGGCCGACGAAGCTCTGGAAGGAGAGTTTTATGCGGACCATCCCCACGCCAAGGCGAATGCTCTGAGTGTTGAGGTGGAGCACCCGTATGTCGGAAAGTACCTCCGTTACGGCGGGTTGGTCGAATTGTCCCTGACTCCGGGGCTCTACCGGACCTCCATACAAGTGGGCCAGCACACCAAGCCCCTTCTTCGTGAAATCGGGTACGGCGACCAGGAGATAGAGGACTTGGGAACGCGGGGAATCGTCCAATGGGCGGACCCCTCGGTGGGCGGGGAGCCGTAGGCGAGTAAGCCCGACATGCGTGAAGCCGCTCCATCCCTTGATAATCTAATCTGAATCCAATTTGCGAAGGGAGATCATATTTGGCGATATTAGTCAGTTTCGATATAGATGGAACGCTAGAAGCGGGAGACCCGCCTGGGCCTATTACCATGAGCATGGTCAGGAAGGCCCAGGCTCATGGTTGCATTATTGGTAGCTCTTCTGACCGTCCGCTTCCAGTACAGCAGGCCATTTGGGACAGACACAGCATCGAGGTGAGTTTCGTCTCAGCGAAGCAGGGGCTCTTGGACATGAAATCACGCTTCTCGGCTGAGGAGTATTACCATATTGGCGACACGGAGTTGGACCGCGAATTTGCCCTGGCAGCGGGGTTTAATTTCGTCTGGATGGATGCCGGAAATACTGAGCCGTGGATTAACGGGAGGAAGAACCAGGATTAGAAGCACTTTCCGCGCCAGATTGTGCCGGTAACGGCAACGCGCGGTGTGCAAGATTCCACAGGAGGGAAGAACCATGTCGATGATTCCAGGCCTACAGAGACCTTCCCCGGTCCCCAATGATCTGACCAAGCCCTTTTGGGACGCCTGTAACGAGCGGCGGTTGGTCTTGCAGAACTGCACCGCCTGCGAGAGGCTGCATTATCCCCCCGCCCAGCGGTGCGACAAATGTGGCTCGGCCGACAATCTGGGGTGGAAAGAGGTGCAAGGCAAGGGACACATTGACGTGTACATGGTGATACGCGACTCCCGCATCAGGGGGTTTCGGCCGGCGCAGCCCATCAACTTCGCGGTGATAACCCTGGACGAGGACCCGGGCATCAACTTCCTGTCCAACCTTCCGGGTACCCCGCCTGGCGATGTCCCCGTTGGAGCCCCGGTGGAACTGATATTTGAAGAAACGAGTTCCGGCCAGTTGGTCCACGAGTGGCGGGTGCTCGCCTAGCCCGTTTGGGTCCTGAGGAAACGGTAAAAAGCACAGAGGGCATAAGGGAGCTGAGATGGTTAGTAACACGAGTTGGATGAGAAATCAGGAAGGCATGGGAATCTGGGAGCACCGAGGCAAGGTCGCAGTCGTAGGTTGGGGTCAGTCCCATATGGACCGGCGCTGGGACGGTGTGACCATGGACAGGAGTTGCGGCGGCTTGACCCAGGAGGCATGCCTGAAGGCGATAGCAGACGCGGGCCTGTCGCTAGACGACATAGATGGGCTTATCACCAGCCCGGAGACCCGCGCCGAGCAGACCTGGGCGCCCCGCCCTTATTTTGACCCGCCCTACGACACCGAAGACGGCCTGACCTATGCTTCAGCGGAGTGGATACAGAGGGAGTTGGGGTTGAAGAACGTCAAGTATCTCAAGTCCGATGCGGCCTACATCGGCCCGATGATGGGCCTGGCCGCTCAGGCGGTCGGTGACGGTTTGTGCGAGACCGCCTTGGTATGGTACCCGATGGTCAACCTCGAAGGCCGGTATGGCCACAACAATCCTCAGAATCTCATTGAGGAGGCTCCTGGGAATAGCGCCTTTGCCCACCCGTGGGGTTATCAAAGCGGCGCGATGTTCAACAATCTCGTGATCTTCCAGCAGTACTGCCAAAAATACGGCAAGTCCCATGATGGGCTGGCCCCACTGTGCTTGAATTTGCGCAGAAACGGCCTGATGACCCCTTGGGGGTACTACGCTATGCACGAGCCGTATCAGCTCACCCTTGAGGATTACTTGACCGGGCGCCTGATCGAGGAACCGCTGGTGATATATGATTGTGATAGGCCAGTCAATACGTGCGCGGCCTTCATCTTCACCACCGCCGAGCGTGCCAAGGACCTGAGGCAGAAGCCGGTCTACGTCCTTAACCATGCCCAACAGAGTGGCAGAGGCCGGAGCACGATGGCAACCCTCGAGGAGCATCAGGAGGCGGTCGCCAGCCTGGCGCGGAAGATGTGGGAGGGTTCCGGGCTGGGTCCTGAGGATGTTGATATATTCAACCCGTACGACGGCTACCTCACGTTCACGCAGCAATTCCTGGAGGGCTTCCAGTGGCACGGTGTCAAACCGGGAGAGGCCCACGACTTCTATGCCGACGACATCAGGGCCGAAGGTCCGCATCCCTTCCTTTCAAGCGGCGGAAATAACGGAACGGGGCGCAACCGAGCCGTCCTCTACGCTGATAGCATGCAGCAGCTTCGGGGTACAGCGGGTGCACGGCAGGTGACGGTGCGGGCCGAAACTGCCCTTGCGGGCTGTAATACACCCGACAGTAACGGCTTCATGATGTTCAGCAAGTATCCGAGCTAGAAATCAGCCCATAAACCCCAGGAGCTCAGTACCGAGCCCGTTCCCTTTAGCTTGGGCAAGCACTTTGAAGCTGCCATACTCGTCCGGGTCCACCAGGGCTATCATGGCCATGCGGTTCAGAGCCGTTCGGGCGGCGGATAGGCCTTGCGTCTCGAGGGCATCAAGGAACGAGGAGAAGCCAAGGTTCGTTAGGAACCGGCTCTGTAGGGTGTAGCCCACGGTTGCTAGCCCGTGCCGGTCGCCCATCCTCATCAGGGACGTGAAGTCCACCTGGTAAGTAATGTCCTGTTGTCCGATGTGCTGGTACGGGTCGCTGCCGACGACGTGTCGATGGAAACAGACCAGAGTACCCTGGGCATTCTGCGGCGAGTAGAGGTCTGTGGCCAGTTGACCGTAGTCGATAGTGAGGATGAACCCACGGTCTAGGGCTCTGGAAAGCTGGCCAGTCCAGTCCTCCATTTCCAAGTTCACCTCACCTCGATACCCCTCAGAAAGGGATAATCCCAAGCTGGTCAGCCTCTCTTCGATGCGAGGTGAGGATGGCTCGTCCAGGACTTCGGTTAGATTTCCCCCCACCAATGTAACGAACACTTCCTTGACTCTTCCACCTTGGATGGCGAACCGATGGACAGGGAAGTTGTCGATCAACTCGTTACACAGGATACAACCAACAACATTTCGGAACGCCCGAAGTCCTTCGGTCTTAACTCGTTGGATTCCCGAGATCGGGTCTTGCCTGCTTGACGATGTCCAGTCTCCAGTCCCGTGGACCCAGTCAAAGGTGTGGTCTGGGGATTGGAGCCATCCAGGCTCGTAGTCCGCAGCGACGTAGCGAAGCGCATGAGCCAACCGAGGGGCCATCCGCCAGCAGGCATCCACGATGGATTGAGCCAGGGCGCCGTCGCCGGAACCCACCTCGATCACATGGAACACGGGAGGTTCTCCGAGGACCTGCCACATCTGCTCCAGTTGCCGTGCGATCAGGGCGCCGAAAACCGGGTGACTTGTGGAAGAGGTCCCGAAGTGGGAGTTGATTCTGTTGCCCCGGGCAGAATAAAAGCCTCCACGGGGCGAGTACAGGCACGCCTGCATGAACTCAGCGAAGGTAATTCGCCCATTCTTTTGGATTAGATCTCTGATCTCCTGGTCAACCGCCGAGCGCAACCTCATCCCCCAGAACCGCTAAATTCCCTAGCCCCTTAAGCAAGCTTATCAATGACAACTGTGTGCGCGCAGTCCTCGACCAACCCCGGCGCTGCGGACGGACTCGGTATCACGGTCCCGTTGGAACAGAGGGCTGAGTAGTCCACCTGAACCACGGTGATGGTGACTTCGACCATGGCCGCGTTATCGCTGCCGTCCTTGGCCTCCACGGTGTTGGAGGTAGAAGTAACGGCGCTGCTGTCGATGGTCCTCTCACTCTCCCCGTGAGCCCGGAAATCAGCCTGGTACCAACTCGCGTTGGCCACCGGATCCCAAGTGAGGCCTATGCTGCTCTCTCCAGAACTTCCGACATTGATATTCTCTGGCGGGGAGGGGCGCGAAAGACCAGATTCAGTGAGGTTAGGTCGTTGGTAGGAACGTTCTCAAGTGGAACCGGGATGCCCCTCGTCAGGCTGTTTCCAGATAGGTTTATCTCCTCTTGGGCCACTACTTGCCAAACTTCGATTGCGACGTTTCCGCGAGACCCCATCGGGGCCAGGAATACAACGGATTCGTTTCCTTCCAAGATATCCGCTATGCGAGACTCGGTGACCCCTATCGTCTCATGGAGGTCGGCCAAGTATTCTCCTGTGCTCCTTAGTGGCGCTTCATCAAACTGTCCCGCAGAATGAGCGCGAACGTAAAGGTCGTAGGATTGGGATTCGGAGAGGTGATCGTATCCGATGGTAATGGCGCTGTTCCCATCGCCGAGCAAATATTCATCAAGATCATAGGTGGCGTAACAGGCCAAGAAGCGGGTGTCGGGGTTGAACCCACCTTGAGCTAGACCCGAGACGTTGGATCTCCAGGTTGGCCGGTGGCGGGGAGACATCCCATTCACATGAACCATGAATCGCTCTTCAATTTCGGTCGGAGAAGGCAACACTTCTTCATTATCTATCCCCAACCAGAAACGGATAGCATTCTCTCGTTGATCGGATGTCCGCGCGACCCCATGCCACTCGCACCGGATCGAATCGGACTGCGTCGTTCCGCAGACAACGATGTGTGTGGGAGAGAGTTCCAGTTCGTTCAGGCCCTTCTCGAGAATCGCTTCTACACTCGGTGTCTCTTTATTGTAGTCGAATGCTGCGCCTGAGGACTGGAGTGATACTATGTTGAATGCATTGACCTCTCTTTCCCAGCAATCCTCAATAGCTGCGCGGGGTCCCAAGCAGGCTGGAGCGACTTCTGAAGTATCCCAAAGGTTAGCGATGACCGATATGATCACGATCACCAGAGCGACTGCGGGCAACACGATGAGAAAAATACCTCGTCGGGTTCGATCGATCATTGGAATAGGCATTTTGAGTGCAACTCTATTTCAACCAGTATCTGAACCGTAATCTCAATATGGATGCTCTGGGGCGGAACACCTTCTTAGTATCAACGGACGGCCGATTACCGGCATTCTTCACACTCAGACTCAGAAAGCAGCCCCTCTTTCGTAAACCTTACGAGGGGCCGCCAATCTGAACCATCACTGCTTACGGTGAATAGCATTACGTTACCATTAGAGTGGTACACGCCATCGCTATAGTATCTTCCGTCGGTTTGCTGCACGGCGACGGCGATCCTTGAACCATCTGGAGACCACATGGCATCCCCAGGATGCCCTATGTTCAACCAGGGTGGATCTGGGACCACCGACGCATCCAATTCAATTACACCCACACCTGCACCTGAATAAAGCAACTTGGAACTGTCAGGAGACCATGCTAAACTAAAGCCAAGGTGGGATCTACATTTGTGGGGCGATGAAGATTGGCTTAGGCGCCACAGTGAAGCTCTTCCAAATGTACCTGAAGGGCGGACCGACACCGCCGCTTGCCCCCCTCCATATGCACATTTCACCTTGGTATCAGTTTAGGTGTGGAAGGGGTTCGAGGTTTCGAGAGCGGTCGCCGATCTCGCGCACCTCCACCAGGCCCGAACCGTCGACGGACGATGTATATATCGCGTGTTTTTCCCCGGTCCATCCTACGAACGCGACGCGGAGGCTATCAGGCGACCAGGCTAGTGGGCTTAACACGGTGATGTTGTCTTTCACCCCAATGAAAACTAATTTGGCTGTGTTCTCCCCAAACGTGTATATCCATGATGCAAAAGAAATGTGCTTTCCATCTGGCGACCAGGTCGGTGGGGCATGCACAAATGCACTGTATCGTGTCATCATCCGCAAATTGGAACCGTTCGCTGCCATGGTGTAACCGCGGAAATGTCCCGGGGAGTCTCTGTCTGACACGAATGCAATACGTGACCCATCGGGAGACCACGCTGGGTTCAGGTCGATTGCATCATGTTTCGCCAGAGTCCGGGTTCGTTTGAATGAGCGGTTTAGGTCGGTCAGCTTTATGTTCCAGTCCAACTCACCCGGTCGCCAAAAGGGTGAGTCCTTCACGTTGGTATATGCGATTCGCGACCCATCGGGTGACAAACTCGGAGACAGACTGGCATCGTGGATCCCCTTGCCCCGTGCTATTATCTTCAGGTCTGTACCATCCGGTGAAACAGAATAGATAGATTTCCCAATAGCAAACACTATTGTTGAGCCATCTTGGGACCACTTCGGGGCGTAGTGGCCATACAGTTGGATATAGTCCGTAAATAACAGCCCGGGCCCGCAATCTGATGCGGTCATCGCCATCCCAGATGTGCATAGGCCGATAACCAGTAGGACTTTGACGATTGGAGTCATTCCGCATTTCGTCATGGCACGGTCTGGTACAGGGCATTGATCGCCATTATGTCCAAGGGATGGGGGACGAGGCCACCACTGCCCAAGAGGAAGTCTCCTTCTCCGGCGATTGGAAATTGTCTCAAATGCGCCCAGTTGTACCAGCGCCCCGAAGTGCAAGATTGAAGCCGAGCGGTATCGGGTCTCAGCGGCATCCGCCAGAAGATAGTGGACGCGGGATGCCGCGTCCTCCCGCTTCATACACCCCGGAGCATCTTCACGCGCTGGTGAAAATCTCGTTGGCAATGTCCATCGCGCCCCTGGCGAACGGTATCCCGGCGTATAGCGTCATGTGGCCGAACACCTCGATGATCTGGTCCTTCGTGAACCCGATGTTCAGCGCACCGCGAATGTGGCTCCGCAGGGGCCCTTCGCGGCCCAACGCCGCCAGGCACGTCATGGTGCAGAGGCAACGGCTGGGGAGATCAAGCCCAGGCCGGGTCCAGGTCGCTCCCCAGTAGTATTCTCCGGTAGTGCGACCCAACTCCGTCTCAGCTTCCGTCGGTGGGGCCGGCCGCGCCGTGGAGGTGGTCCCCATGTAGTTGCGCCGAAACTCGTCGCCCCGCTGGAACAGGCTGTCGGGATCTTCGTTGGCATCGTGGATTCGCGCCGGTGTGAAGTCTATCCCCCGCTCCTCAAAGACCTCTCCGCACAGCGTCAACGCCTGGATGCCCGCCGGCGCTCCACTGTACCAGGTGTCGTGAATGATCAACTCCACGACCTGGTCAGGCGTCAATCCCACGTTCAGCGCGTTGCCCAGGTGCCGCTTCAGTTGTACTTCGCGGTTCATGACTATGAGGCACGACAGCGTGATCATCTCCCGCTGTACCGGCGTCAGCGCCGGCCGCTTCCAAATGGTGCCGAACAGCGCCTCGCCAAGTATCCTTTCGAGGTCCGGCGCAATGTCCCACGCGCCCGGCGACGACCCCCCTGTGATTTGCCCGCCGCCAAACATTCTCCGCGTTTCCTGTCCGCGTTCGTAGCGCTCGTCCAGTTCACTCATTGCGTGCCTCCATAGTGGGTGTGCCCGGATTCCAGACGCCGACAGTGTACGGCGGCGCTCCGACGGGCGCAACCGGAAGAATGAGATGGAGTGGCGCTGCCTACGCTGTGCAACCCGAGGGTATAGCGTACCGGTCAGTCGAACACGCCGGAGATGGCGCAGTCTGCCAACTCGTCGTCGGACATGCCCAGCACTTCCCGCAGCACGTAGGTCAGGTCTGCTCCGAAGGCGGGCGCGCCTCTGGCAACGCTGCCTGGAGTGCGGGACAGCTTGTAGGGTGCGCTCTCTATGGTCCTGTACTCCCCCTGGTGGTCCAGGACACGGCGGAAGAAGCCCCGCTCTTTCAACTGGGGGTCGCATGACAGGTCGGCCCCTGTCTGCACCACTCCGGCAGCAACGCCCGCGGCTTGGAGGAGGCCCATCACGTCTTCGGCCGTGTGTTGGTTGGTCCAGGACTCCACCAAGGAATCCAGCGCGTCGGCGTTGCGGCAACGGTCATCGCCGGTAGCGAAGCGTTGGTCTTCGGCCCATTCGGGGCTGCCGATGGCGTCCACGAAGGCACTCCATTCTTCGTCGGAGAAGATGGAGATAGCCACCCATCGGTCCTCTCCCAAACAGCGGTAGGCGCCGTGGGGCGCGCCGCCTCCGTGTGGCAAGCGGTTGCCTGCACGGGTCGAGGCTGCGGCTGGGCCGTTGGCGCTCATGTCCAACACCAGGGTTTCCAGAAGTGACGACAGGGACTCGAACTGGGAAACGTCGAGCCACTGGCCGCATCCGGTCTTGGCCCGGTGAATCAAGGCCAGCAATGCCGCTTGCGCCCCGGCCATCCCGCCTACGGCGTCACTGTAGGCGCTGGCCGGGCCGCTCGGGTCGGTATCGGGGAACCCGGTCAACTGGGTGAACCCCGACCAAGCTTGAAGGGTCTGGCCGTAGCTGACCCGATCTTTCCAGAGTCCGGTGCGGCCAAATCCGGACATGCTGAGCATGATTATGCTGGGGTTTATGGCCCGTATGGAGTCGTAGTCAAGGCCCCAAGAGGGCATCACCCTACCGCTGAAGTTTTCCGCCACCACGTCGGACACTGCCACGAGACGCTTGGCGATGTCGATGGCTTCGGGAGTCTTCATGTTCAGGGAGATGGACAACTTGCCCGCGTTCCAGTTGTGGCGTTGGCCCAACCCCCTGGCGGTGGCGGACGCCGGTCCCCCGACGACCGACAGCGCGTTGTTGGACTCGACCTTGATTACTTCCGCGCCCTGGTCGGAGAGAATCCGCGTGGCCGAAGGACCTGCGTGAATCCAAGTGAAGTCCAGCACGCGGATGCCCTGAAGGGCGAGGGCGGTCTGATGCGAATCACTGTTCAAGTCCATTCAATCTCAGGCGGAAAGGCGTTGGAATTCTTGGGAGGAGAGACCCAGAATGCCGGAAAGAACCTCAACGTTATGTTCACCAGGGGCGGGAGCGGTACGGCGCAACTGCCAGGGGGACTCGGTCAGGCGGTACGGGGCGCCGGGGTATACCATGGGCGGGACGCCATCCGAAGACTCGACCGTCGTCAGGTATCCTCTGCTCCATAGCTGCTCGTTATCCAGGATTTCGTCGGGCGTGGCGGCGGGACCCCACGGATGGTGGTTAGACTGGCCGAACTCGGTTATCTCCTGCCTGGTGTGAAGCAGGGCCCACTGCTGGATTAGGCCCTCGATGTAGTCCGAATGCTCGCCCCGCAGGATAAAGCGGTCGTTGTATTTTTCGTCCATCAGGTCACCGGCCATGCCGTCCCGGTCCATCCAGGCCCGCAGATCGTCCCACGCCTGCTGGGTGTTGGTGGTGATGCTGGCGTAGCCGTCGCTGCATTGCCAAGTGGCGATGAATTGGCCGCCATGGCGGAAGCCGCAGCGCACCGCCGACTCGCCGGTGTAGTTGTAGGTGGTGTTGACGTGCTCGGTGGTGGCGGCCACCGCTTCCTGCATCGAAACGTCGATGTACTGTCCTTCCCCGGTCATCATGCGATGGTACAGCGCTAGCAGTATGGCGATGTAGGCTCGGTTCGAGGCGGTGTGGTAGGCCTGCGACCCCCACAACCGGGTGGGCGGCGTATGGGGCCAGCCGGTGACGTACATGTATCCGCCCATGGCAAAGCCCACCAGGTCGGACGCCTTGAAATCGCGGTATGGGCCGGTCTGTCCGAAAGGCGTGATGGATGTGTACACCAGGCCCGGCGAGTCCACCGCCAGGCTCTCGTATCCCAACCCCAGAGACTCCATATACCCTGGCGGGCTGGTCTTCAGCAGCACGTCGGATGCGAGGACAAGCTTACGCAGCAGGGCCGCGCCTTCGGGTGAGCCTATATCCAGGGTCACGCTGCGCTTGTTGGTGTTGAAGTGGAGCCAATACAAGCTGCGGCCGGGGCCGGGCTGGCCGTCAACGAAGGGGCCAATGCCCCGCATGGGATCGCCCCCCGGCGGCTCGACCTTGATAACGTCGGCGCCCATGTCGGCCATGAGCTTGCCGCAGTAGACGCCCATCGGGCCGGCCAGGTCCAACACTCGGTAACCGCTAAGTGGTTGGGGAGGCCCGGAATTCGATTGTTCAGCGGGGTTGGTCATTTGAGGAGTATTGTAGCACCGGCTGGGGATGGTGGAATGTACCCAACGATATGACGGTTAGAATGGCCGCACATTGACGACGGTTGGAATCAGTCGCTGGTTAACCGGGTCCAGGGCAAGCCCAAGAGATTCCAAGGTTGCGGCGCCCATCGAGAACACATCGGGATTGCCAACCATGACGACACAGGGGCATTCCCTGTCGATCAATTGCGAGTACGCTGGGCCAATAGACTTGGCGCTACCGGTCCCATCGGCAAGAATGACATCCACTGTCCACCACCAACTGTATAAGCGACCTCAGAATCCGTGATTGATAAACCGTGATGTCGCTGTTGCTGCTTTCCATTGAGTACCTGTTTGCTTAAACAAGATTTAGGCCAATTCTCCAGCACTTCTCCGGCCAGGTGAAGTTGTTTGAGTGACTTTACCGTCTCATACTCTGACCCATCGACAATAGCGGACAAGTCGTCGGTGAGGGACGGGCCTGGCAGAGTTGTCTATTGCCCGGAGAGAGGTGGGCGGTACAGTATTCAACCGCTAACAGTAAGTGGTCAATCCGCCCACGTCGCCCACTTTACCTCTGGTATATACAAATAAAGTAATATGGCAGAAACCAGACTTAGAAGGCTGGCGACAGCAGTATAGCGCGGGCAATTCTGACCAAGCGGGAGGACACCATGGCATCAATCATAGGCGCGGGCGACTTCAGGTACGAATCCCAACCGGGATGGGCCCAGGTGCCGACCGGTATGTCCCTGCAGGGGCCCAGCGGCGTGGCCGTTGACTCCATGGACCGGGTGTATGTGTACCAGCGCCAGGGACCACCGGTCCTGGTGTTCGACCGCAACGGGCATTTCCTCGAGCCCTGGGAGCGCCGGAACGGCATCCCTCTGGACGCCCACCACATTCACGTCGGCCCGGACGACACCGTATATCTCACCGACCGCGACGCCCACCAAATCCTGATCTACGACAATGCCGGCAATCTACTACGGTCGCTCGGAACACGGGACCGGGCGGCAATGCAGGCTCCGTTTAACCACCCGGCCGACGTCTGCGTGGCCCCATCCGGGGAGCTATACGTCGCCGACGGCTATGGAAACTCCAGCGTTCATCGGTTCAGCGCCACCTTAGAGCACGTAAGCAGTTTCGGCAGCCCGGGCAGCGGTCCCGGCCAATTCCGGGTGCCCCACAGCGTCCGCGTGTCCCAGGACGGCCGGGTTTACGTGGCCGACCGCGAGAACGACCGGGTACAGGTGTTCACGGCAGAGGGCGAATTCCAAACCGAATGGACCGATTTCAAGTGCCCCATGGGCGTCCACATCGACGCCAACCAGGTGGTCTACGTCACCGACCAGATACCCCGCATCAGCATATTCACCCTTGACGGCGAGCTGCTGGCCCGCGGCCGAACCTTCGAGGGAGCCCACCAGGTCTACACCGACTCCCAGGGCAGCATCTACGGCATAGACACCGCCAACCAGAGAGTCCAGAAACTAGCGAAGCTCTGACGGGACTCTTCAGAGGGCCTTTGGAGATTCACCCCGCGCAAGGAAATAGGATTAGACCTTCCCTCACGAATGCGAAGAGGTGGGACCTAGCAAGCCGGTGGCCAGCCCGAACCCGCTGGTGGTGAGCACGCCGAACCACCCACCGAGGCGGACTCGAACCGGTGATAGGCCGACTTCTCTACGCTGGCCAGGTCGGACTTTGTCTCCCTTCACGTGCCGCTGACCCCGGATACGCGGCATTACATCGGGGAGCGGGAGCTGCGGCAGATGAAGCCCACGGCCATCCTGATCAACGTGGCCCGGGGCGGAGTAGTGGACTCGCGGGCACTATATACTGCGCTCAAAGAAGGCTGGATCACCGCCGCCGGTATTGACGTCACCGACCCGGAGCCCATCAGCCCCGACGACCCCCTGCTGACCCTGGATAACCTGGTTGTGACGCCCCATATAGGCAGCACAGCGGTGGACTCCCGCCGCGATACCTGCATGCTGGCCGCCAGGAACATCATCGCGGGCATCGAAGGCCGCCGCCTTGAAGCCTGCGCCAATGCCCAGGTCACGATTCTCTGGGCATCTGACGTCCCGGCTGGGCTACCTTCCGCCGGCGGACCGGCCCCCGTCCACCATGTAGACGCCTCCAGTGCAGAAGCTGCTATCGTCGCTGGCCAGGAACAGCATCATCCTGGCTACCTCCTCGGGGTTTCCGTAGCGTTGCAGAGGAATCCTGGACGCGGCCGACTGCTTCATCTGCTCGACGGTTATCGTCGAATCGTCCAGCGCCGCCACCCGCATCTCCTCGATGGAGCGCATCATCCGGGTCTCGATTGGCGCAGGGTTGACGGTGTTGACCCGGATGCCCAGCGGGGCGCCCTCCATGGCGGCGGTGCGCATCAAGCCGATAACCGCGTGCTTGCTGGTTGTATAAGCGGCCATGTCCGGCCCTCCGCCGATTCCAGCGGTGGAAGAGGTGATGACGATGCTGCCGCCCCCGCGCTGGCGCATCACAGGTACCACGAACTTGATCCCCAGGAAGACACCGCGGACATTGACCGCCATGGCCCGGTCGAAAACGTCGATGGGGTAGTCAGGTATCGATGATAGGGTGCCTTCGATACCAGCGTTGGCCAGGTAGATGTCAATGCCGCCCCAACGATCGACAGCGGCTTGTACGTAAGCCTGAGTCTGGTCCGGCTCCGTCACGTCAGCAATGGCGTAGCTGACCCGGTCTTCACCAATGGACCGGACGATTTGCTGCAGCGCGGCCTCGTCGAGGTCGACCAACGCGACCCGGGCGCCTTCCTCGGCGAAGAGTCTGGCGGCGGCCTGTCCGATTCCACCGGCCGCGCCGGTAATGAGGGCGGTTTTCCCATGTAGACGGGGCATTTTCCATCTCCTTGCTCCTCAGGGGCCGCGCGTTCCGGGGCATCGCTCCTTCCGAGTGGCCTTGTAAGGATTTGGTCTGAACTGTGATTGGTCTGATTATGTGATGGCCATGATTAAGAAACTATCTCAAAACCGAGTCAAGGCGATGCCTCCCCCTTTCGCAGAAGGGGGATTGAGGGGGATTTCTCTCCCTGCCGGTAGGTTGGTGGAGATTTGAGATAGTCTCTAAGTACTATGGGGGAGACGGCCTGATCATGGCCATCATAGCATTACATAAATCACAGTTCAGACAGTCTTAGCGTGAATTGAGCTCTTCGCGGTATTTCTCGAAGTCATCGTAAAAGTCGTCCAGGGATATGCCAAAGGCGGTTTCAAAGGCTTCTGGGTAGTACATCCCTACGCCCCCTGCCCTTGGGTCGGATGCGCTAGCTGTTACCTCTTCGCAGAGTGTACGTAAAGATAGAATTCCGCCGGGGGCAGACGGCACGATGCGGTGTAGAGCGAGAAAGCCGACGTTACCAGGCCATATACCGATGTCACGAACAGCCCCTCCGGCAAAATCTCGCAGCGGCCTGTCAAGTTGGCCGGTGACTCGGGCTGTTCTCAGGCTGCCTTCCATGACCTCAGATCTGTCTGTACCGATCTCGCCGCTCTTGATCATGGCCTCGTGAATAACGTACACCGTTATTCCCTCGTGGAGCCAGCGTCCCAGCGGCCGACGGTTACCGGAATAGCAACCCAATTCATGCTGCCAAAGGCGCGTGTAGTTGTATATCACCGTCCAGGTTTTAGACCTCCGGTCGCGAGGCGCCCAATTGACGTGGGCAACGTCGAAGAATGGCCTTATTGTCGAAACGCCTCCGGCACTGCTGAAAGCGGTGCAGCAGGCTCCGCCGCCCCATGGTTCCTGATTGCCCCGCCCGGTGGCGACAATCTTGACGGTCATCTGCTTTCGGGCTTCAGCAGGAATGCCGCCGCCGAGTCCGCTGTCGAGGTATTCCTGGGCCATCTGCAGGTCTGTTGTGATGATCTTTACCTGTTCCGCTGGTACATCGGCGGCAATGTCGTAATAGATGTTCGTTGGACCGGTGGGCCATTGGACGCCGGTGGGAGTGGGAGCAGGTGTGGGTGTGGGTGTGGGCATCGGAGTCGGCGAAGGCGTAATTGTGGGCGCCGGAGTTCGAGTAGGCACGGGAGTGGCGGTTGGCGTCGGTGTTGGCGTGGGAACCGGCATCGGCGTTGGCGTGGGAACCGGCATCGGCGTTGGCGTGGGTGTCGGGGTTGAATTAGGCGTTGGAATGGCTGCCGGTATGGGTGTAGCTGTTGGCTCTGGCGCCGGGGTCTGCTCGAGTGCTGGAGGCGCCGGAGGCAAAGCCGGTGTCGGTGTTAAAACGGCGGGGACAGTCGCAGGGACTACTGGCGGCGTTTCTTCCCGGGCACATGCAAGACTCACCCATGCGGCTACAAGCGCCACCAAACGGAATATTCGCAGCAAAGCTATGCGCGCCTTTGTCTGAACTGTGATGCGTCTGATTATGTGATGGCCATGATTTGATGACACCGGGGAGACTGCCTAATGATGCCTATCATAGCGTTTCATAGTAACTATTCATAGTAACTATCTCGAAATAGCAAGGTGGCGTCGACAGCTTCAACGACATCCTTCCAGTCTTCTCCAGTCCAACCTTCTCCAGTCCAGCCTTCCGCCAGTAGTCTAACGTTCGGGATTCCTTACATGCGCTGGTGTGATCGTGTTGGGGAAACTGGACACTGTTAAAAGGATAGTCCGAACTACCGCTCACCCCGGCGACCTTCTTCGGCCAAAGGGCGACGCCGATTCCCATGGCAGCATCTACGGCATAGACACCGCCAACCAGCGAGTCCAGAAACTCGCGAAGCTATGTCGGGACTCTTCAGGCGTGCTGAGGCGGTCCCCTTCGGCCGCGGTGTCGCCGATAGGCATCCTGGGCGCTCGCCGACCATTGCCCATTACCAGGCCCGAGCCGTTATCCAAGTCCACATCATCAAGGCATAGTCCGGCGGTCTCGTTCGACCCGCCCGGTTGCAGACAAGGGACCCTTTCGCGACTTTCATGTTTCCAGTGTGGAGAAGTTAGGCCCGCGTAGATTTCCTGCTGTGAATCTCCTGGGGCAACCCGGCATTCGGGTAGCGGCGCGAGTCCTCTTAGGGTCATTCAATAGTCGGTGGACGGGTCAGTTGGGACATGGCCCCCTTTGGCAAAAGGGGGAGACCAACGCGCTGTGCGGACAATTGAATGACCCTGCAGTCCACCTAGGTAGTGTCGTCAAATTGAGATGATGATGGTAGATTGTTGGTGAGAATATGAGAAGTGCGGCAGGAACGAGAGTGACGATTATGGCCAACGCCTACGGCAAGATAATCGCCAACGTAGAGCGGCTGAACCGGCTGATGGACGAAGAAGGCATTTCGGCCATAGTCGCCCGCTCGGGCAAGAACTTCACCTACCTTGCCGGGTTCGCATATCCCGGCACGCTGGCGCGGCACCTGGAGTTCCCGGATTCGCCGCGGGAGGTGCTGCTCGTGTGGCCGCGGACGGGCGAACCGGTGATGGTGCTGAACTCCTACGCCGCTCCGCTCGCCCGTCGCGACTCGTGGCTGGAACGCATCGAGATCGTCGACGACTACGCTGAGTCGCCCTACGAGAGGGCCGCCGATGTGCTGCGGCAACTGGGGCTGGACGCGGAGACCATCGGGTTTGAGAAGAGCTACGTTAGCGCGGACCGGTGGGAGGAAATTGCGGGGCTGCTGCCCAAGGCGCGTATCGTCGACAGCACTGAGCTGATGGACCGGGTGCGCTGGATCAAGACTCCTGAAGAGGTAGCAGCCTTGGAAGCCGGAGCCCTGCTGCTGGACGAAGCATACCTGGAAGTGCTGCCAACGGTCCGGCCCGGTGACACAGAACGGCTGGTTCACAGCCGCATAATTGAGAGCTGTCTTCGCCGGGGCGCCAACTGGGCCCACGGCATCCTAAATTCGAGCCGCAACACCGTGGGCTACGGCGGGGAGAGCGACATGGCCTTCGAGGCAGGCGACATCGTCCGCAACGATTATGTCTCATACCTCAACGGCTATCCCGGCCACCAATCGCGGAGCGTCTGCGTGGGCGCGCCCTCACACGAACAGGAGCGGACTTACCGAGTGACGAGAGACATCTACCGCGCAACAATCGAGCGGTGCCGCCCCGGGGCGCGGACAGCAGACATCTACCACTTTGCCAACGAGAGTTTCCACGAAGCCGGATTCCAGGGCAACGTGTCCCTTGCCGGTCATGGCGTCGGACCCTGGTGGCACCAGCAGGAGCCGTACATGGTGCCGTCCAGCACGCGAGTCCTGGAGGAGGGCATGGTAGTGGCCCTCGAGCCGCACATCGGCTACTGGCACCTGCAAGACATGGTGCTGGTCACCGATAACGCCCCCAGGCTGCTGTCGCCTCTCTTCAGCACCGACGAGATGCTGGTAGCCGGGTAGGGCCGGGGCGCCTGCCGACCCTCGTCGGCTTATAATGGTTACCTAAGCAGTTGCGGCGCGACACCCCTGTCAGAGGAATTGCTGTAAGGGCTGTCAATACCGAACCGGACGTCAAGCCAAATCTTATGCGGGCTACAGGAGGCGATATGGCAGTTTTGAAAATTGAAGGCGTGACCCACTGGTCGATTCCAGTAAACGACCTGAACGAAGCGGAAGAGTTTTACGGCGATCTGCTGGGTCTCACTCCCAAAGGCAGGCTGGGCAACAACATCATGTCCTGTTTCAACGTCGGCGACCATAACATTCTATTGTGCCAACGCTCCAGTCCAGTGGATGGACCCTTGGCCGAGGACGCAGGGGTACACCACTCATTCACAGTATCGCCCGAGACCTTCAACGAGGCGTGCAGGGTATTCCGCCAAAGGGGTATCTGCATCGACAATCTGACCTACCGGGGTCAGGGGTTCTTCACCGGGCGCGAGCTTTACTTCTTCGACCCCAGCGGCAACCGGCTAGAATTGCGGGACCCGACTTGGAGCCAAGGGATGCCGGAGCCTCGGTTCGAGGAGCTGGCGAACGCCTAGGCCGGGACCTGGTCTGCAAACTCGCTACTCGCATGGCAGTCCGGCCAAGTGGTGAAGACTGCTTCGCCAGGTATTGGCTCGTCCGGTTGCGCGATATGGGGCGCGAGTCCCATGAGGCCCAGCCGACGGCAACCGCCCACGGCCCGTAAATGTCCCAGTATTCCGAGAGGTGTGCGGTATGCGAGAGTGGAATATGTACGCGGCCGGGTGCTTGGTTCGGGTCTATGAAAAGCACTCGTGATATTGCGGGAAGACCCGCGTGGGGCCGCTAGGGCCGAAATATGGCCATGCACTTGTTGGAGTTGAATACATGGGTCTCAACGTAGTCGAGGACCTCCGGTTTTCGGTCCAACTCGGCCATGGCGCCTAACAAACAAGCCCAGTTCAGAAGCTCCTGTTGGCCCGCAGCTTCGATCTCGGGTGTGGAGACCCGGCCCCAGGCGTCATAGTCGCCGGCCTGGAGGGCCTCGAACATGGCGCGGTCGGATTCAATGTCCGGCCAGAGGAAATGGTTCTTCTCAGTCAGGAAAGCATGAGACCAGCTTGACGACGCCACCAATGCCACGCGCCAAGGGCTCTCCCGAAGCGCTCGGGCCGTCGCCGCCCCCACTTCCATACAGCGTTTGAGGGAAGGCCCGGGTGGGTCAGGCTCCAAAAACTCGCCGTTCTCTTTGTAAGGAAGAATCCCGCCCCGGTTGCTGATGACCTTGCTGCCGTAGCAGTTGACCGCAAAAGGCACCACCGGTATTTCGAACCCCTTCCGGTCGTAGTCCAGATACAGCAGAGTGTTCAGTACCGAATGGGGCAACCCCGGATCGTGCAGCGGCTTGTAGGCATAGGCCATGTCCACGCCCTGCTCGATCAATCGGGCAGTAAGCCACCGGGCCGCACTGGGGTGGCCCCGATACTTGAACACCTTGTCTGCGGGCTCGTCCCAGGCGTTGCGCTTGCCGGCTGCGAAACCCTTGTTGAATGGGGAAGACTCCGAGTCTTCATAGGCCAGCATACAGAAGGGCGGGACAATGTCCTCTCTAAAATTTTCGTATTGGTCGTCGCCGAAAATCAGGACGAAGTCAGGAGCGAATTCCTGAATCTCGTTGCTGATTACCCGGAAGCTTTTCACCAAGCGTTCCCGGTGAAGGGCCGCCGCGGCCAGACCCTCATCTTCCCCGTACTCTACGCGCATGGGTTCCGGCCAGTTGGCCGGATTCTTCATACGCTCCGGGACCCGCTCGTCCCGCGCCAGTGTGATGTTGATCGGGAATGCCTTCTCTTCATCGGCTACCAGCATCGGTGGAGTCGTAGCTCGTGGCAGTACTCCCAGAGAGTGGATTGCGGTAGCACCCGACTGCGTGATAGTCTCCTAAGAGTTTCTCCTCGATGAGGACACGAGTGAGGGGCATTCAGCATTAGCTAGACTTGGAGGTGAAGGTTCGATTGGTCAGAGGGGCAGATACGTCATGTCGAGGGTACTATCGGTGGCGCTTTTGGTATCGGCGCTGGCATTTACCGCTTTCATAGCCGGTGGGGCTTTAGCCAAAGGGGTCCCATCCCAAGTTGCCGCCGAAGGATATGGGCCTCGAGCTTACGTAGTGGTGGATGGGGAGAAAACGGAGATTTCCGAGGGAGATACGGTTAAGGAAGCCTCGCCCAAGGAGGATGGGGTGTGCAAGTTGCCCATCATAACCCTTCGGGGGGAGAACCTGACCGACGCGCACAGGAGTTCTCAAATACAGGTGTCGATCCAGGAGGACCGCTCGGTAGTTGTCTCGAAGGTAGCCTTCAGCCCGGACCGGTTGGAGGACCCGATCGACGACGAGGACGACGATGATGCGGATGACGGGGAAGAGGTCGCGCCCAGGGATGCGAAGTATCCTGGATTGGCCGGAGCTTGGGGTGTGGGGGCGTCATCTCAGGAATATCGAGGAGGGGCCGCGTCTGCCCTCCACGAGCCCTTAGACATTGCTGTGACGAGGACCACTGCGGGGATGGACTACTACGATTACGGCAGTTCGGTGGGCGGTGGCCATAATAGAAGGAATCGGTGCAGGGCTTTTATCACTTTCTGATATATCGAAGAGTGTACCTATACGTGGTGGCCAAACGGCTCCAGTTCGGTTTATAGCCAGACCAGAGGGGAGTTTGACAATTTCGTCATTCCCAACTCTGAACACTGGCAGCAGAGCAAGTTCGAGGCTTGGGCCGGAAACTGGGGTTATGAGTGCGAACACGAAGGGGACCCCCCTGGGCCGTTGAACTGGGTGTGCTACGCCGACAGGTATCCCTTGCCCTAGTTTTATGCGCCGGCCAGACAAATATAGGGTAAATTGTCTGCTTGTAACTTCGCTTGTGGCGGGCGTGGTTTCCTTGGGGGCCGGGGGAGTTTTCCTTCTGGTTCCGTTCGGGTATGACGACCCCGGCGTGGAGTGGGGCAATTTGGTATTATATGCCCTCATTGGCGTTCCCGGGGCGGCGGCCGGCTTCAGTGTCGCATGGAGCGTTCATCGGGGCCGTTCCCTGGTTTGGGGCCTGGCCGCCCTGGCGTTCGCATTGGCCCACATCCTGCTGTTGGTCCGAGTCTTCCTGTCAGTAGCGGGAGTGGGCCACCTCTACGTTCCGACGGCTCTGGTACTGCTGGCGTTGTCCATCTGGAATCTGGTTCTAATCGTGCGGCCCCCGCGTTGGACATGGTAGGAGCCGCCTGCGCAAGTGGGGGGTTATGTCCGGCCCGCACGTCGGTCTTGCTCATGCCCTGCATATTCGCGTGCCATTGCCGCTAGAATCCCCGCATCTGGAGTTCATCCGCCGATTGGGCGGGCCTGAGCATGCCTCTGGAGATGTCGGACCACTCGGTTTCGGTCGCGCGGAAGCCTGCCTGACACGATTCCAGAGCATCCACATCATCGGGAGTGGCAAAGCCGCCCGGTCCCAAGAAGGTTAGGAAGCTGTCTAATCGGGTGGACAGCATGGCATCCGATTCCTCTCTTGGGACAAGGTGCCAGGCTGTAACGTCCATATTGTCGGGGGCCAGAGGTTCGAAATACCTGACAGTGATGGCCATGATGTCGTTGATTACCAGGTTGGGATAGATAATCAGGTTCCGCGAAGTATTCGCCATCCGGTAGGCGCGCTCTTCTCCGAATTTCTCGACCAGCCGCTGGCGGACTCGCGCCATCGGCTCCCTGGCGTCCTCGCCGAATGGCGGGTGCCAATGGGCGATAGGGCGACCGTTCCGGGATGCGGTCTCGATCACACAATGGCCATTGCCCAATGCTCTCGCAGCGCCGGGGCGGCGGGTTGCCATCGGTTCCCCACTGTCGTCGGTCCCGAGACTGGTGATGTAATCCAGATAAGTTTGATGTGTCGGGACCAAGTGATATCCATCGAGGCTGTTTTCAACCAAGAGCTTCCAGTTGGCTTTCATAGTGTACTTGTTGGAACCAGCGACTACCCGCATCCCTTCCTCGGATTGGTCTACGATCAGGTCAAGGTAGTCTCTGGCGCCGGCCAGATAACTGACCAGGTCTTCGACATAGGGGTTGAAACACACGAAGATAAAGCCCCGGTAGCTTTCGACCCTGGGTGGTTCCTTCAGGCCCAACTCGCTTCGGTCGAAGTAAGGGCCGTAGGCATCTTCGCCGGGGACGCCGATCAACTCTCCATTGGTGTTGAAAGACCAGGCGTGATAGAAGCATTGCAGGACTTCGGCGTTACCCTGGTCGCGGCGGCAGATCAAAGCGCCCCGGTGGGGACAGGAATTGAGGAACACCCGTACCTGACCATCTTTACCACGGGCAAAGAAAAGCGGCCGGCCCGCTACTGTGCGGCGGCGGTAGTCTCCGGGGCTCTCCACTTCCGACTCGTGTCCCAGGTAGATCCAGCACCGGTTGAAGATCTGTTCCTGTTCCCGCTGGAACAAATCAATGGAGGTCATGGACGACCGGTGGACTCTAAAAATTCCCCTCCGCCGGTCGTCCATGATCAGGTCTTTGATCTCCATAAATTCACCCGTATCCCGGAGTCGATTCAAAGCTGATGCTAGCCTAGCAGGCTGCTGAAGAAAGTAGTTCAGGTCCGGAATATACGGTTCAGGTCTCTGAAGCCTTGGTCCTATTGGAGGGAATTGTGCCGTTCACACGGGACTTTCAGCCCCTTCGGTTTTGCGGACCGGCCATTTTGGGGCGCCGGGCATAGCTAGCCCATTCTCAGGTCATGCCATCCGGGCTTCCGGAGCTGCCGCCGCCTGACCCAGCAGCTTGGACATCCGAACCAGGTTGTAGGCCGTTGCCACCAAGTGCCCCGCCAGTCCAGTCCGGTCCAACCCCCGATACCGGGTCCGCCGGAACCCGCCCACCGTCTTCATCCAGCCAAAGATCTCCTCAACCCGTTTCCGAATCCGCTGGCTGAGCGCGTACCCCGGATGCCGGGTGGTCCGTCCATCAATGGCGCTGGAACGCCCCTTGTTGTTCTGCGCGACGTGCGGCGTCACCCCGCGCCCGCGCAGGTCCGCCACGCAGTCCCGGGTGTCGTAGCCCTTGTCTCCGCCCAGCGTTTTGGGATGAAAGCCCCGCTCCCGGGCTTGGTCCAACAGCTCCGGCACAATATCCCGCTCCGCCGTGCCCGTCGCTTGGGTGGTCTGAAAGTCCACCAGCATTCCATGCCGGTTTTCCATCAAGGCGTGGGCCATGAAGACCAGCCTGGCCTCCTTGCCTTTACCCCGAATCCACCGAAAAGGTGAGTGTCGCGGCGGGTTGAATGGGTAAGAAAGTGCTCCTGTGCATCTGGGATAATGGTTTTCGAGACAGAAAACCAACCAGAAACAAGGAGCACCCAATAGATGCTACCACGCAACCACCCCGACGGCATCCACATCGCCTTCGACGACCACCGCCTGGTCAACAATGCCGGGCTGATCCTTCCCGCCACGTTGGCCTTGCACCTGGGCCTGCCCCAACTGGTTGACCGGCACTTGGACCTGGGCTGGGCCCCAGGCCGAGCCAACACCGGCGACAAGATCATGACGCTGGTGGCTTCCGCGCTGGCGGGCGGCGACTGCATCGACGATGCCGATGTGTTGCGCACCGGCAGGACAGCCTGCACCCTGGGCAGTGTAGTCAAGGCGCCCTCCACCTTGGGCACCTTCCTGCGCAGTTTCCGGTGGGGCCACGTCCGCCAACTGGACCGGGTGAGCCGCCAGTTGCTGGCCCGGGCCTGGGAGGCTGGGGCCGGACCCGGCGACGGGCCCCTGACCATCGACCTGGACTCCACCATCTGCGAGACCTACGGACTGGCCAAGGAAGGAGCTCGCCACCACGGCTACACCGGTGCGCGGGGCTATCACCCGCTGCTGGCCGTCGCCGCCGGAACCGGCGACGTGCTGATGGCCCGCCTGCGCGAGGGCCGGGCCTACACCGCCCGCGGCGCCGCCCACTTCCTGCGTGAAACGGTGGGGCGGGTGCGCTACGGCGGAGCCAGGGGCCAACTCACGGTGCGGGCCGACAGCGGCTTCTATACCCACGCCGTGGTCGCCGTCTGCCGCCGGATGGATGTCCGCTTCTCCATCACCATCCGCCAGCGCACCCGCCTGCGGAATCTCATCGAGGCGATACCCGAAGAGGACTGGACGCCGATTCCCTACTGGATGGACGGCGCCGATGTGGCCGAGACCACCTACACCCCCTTCCAGAGTGAGCCCGACGCCGCGCCGGTGCGGCTCATCGTCCGGCGGGTGAAGCCGGCGCCCGGTTCCCAACTGGCTCTCTTCGCCACCTACAGCTATCACGGCTTCATCACCGACCGGGACGGAGAGACCCTGGAACTGGAGGCTGACCACCGCCGCCACGCCGAGATCGAGAATGCGATACGCGACCTCAAGTACGGCGTGGGGCTGAACCATCTCCCCTCGGGCCGCTTCGCTGCCAACGGCGCCTGGCTGGCGGTACAGGTGATGGCCCACAACCTGGCCCGCTGGACAGCCCGCATCGGCCTGGGTCAGCAGATCGTGACCACCAAGACCCTCAGACGACGGGTCTTTGCCTTGGCCGGACGGATCACCCGCTCGGCACGCCGGATCACCCTGCATCTTCCCCAGCGCTGGCCATGGGAAACCCAGTTCAGTCGCGCCCTGGCCCGACTGCGAGCCATTCCACTCCCAGCCTGATTGCTCCTGTCCGCTACTGACCCGCCATCCGGCCAACCGAACGCCCCGCCAACTCGCGCCAGTCCGGTCCGCGAGCGCCTCTTGCCGTGTCCTATCCCGCCATCCCCCTCACCACAGCCACTGTAAGCCGCCATCGGCGCCCCCCAAAGCGCCTGCAGACCGCCGCCAGCCTCCCGTCTACCCAAATTCGAGCCCGGATCATCGCGCCTGTAACTTCCTCACCCCCCTTCCGCTGTCCTCACGCCGTCCATCGGTGTCCACCGGTGGATTCGGGTTTACCCTTGCGCAGCAACCGGGCCTCCGCGTCCGTAGTGCTCTGATGGGTGGCATTGCCGCGCCGTTCCCCATGGAAGTCAACCGATGGGTTGCCCGGGTCAGCATCGGTTGTCCGGGGCGGGTCGCCGTCCCTGGGTTTGAAGCTCTTCAGGCTGGCTGCCGCCTCAATCAGGGTTCCACCCACCGTGAAGTGCTCGTCCGACAGCAGGCCCTGCCGCTCCGCTTCCAGCACCACCTCGCCGAACAAAGCCTGGCCCACTCCATGCCTGAGCAGCCGCTCCCGGTTCTTGGTGAAGGTGGTGGCATCGAAGCTGGGCTCCATGAGGTTCATATCCAGAAACCACCGGAAGAGGAGGTTGTAGTCCAATTGCTCGCAGAATGCCCGTTCACTGCGCACCGAGTACAGGGCAATCAGCAATGAAGACTTCAGCAGCCGCTCGGGCGGGATCGACGGACGGCCCACATTGGCGTACATCCGGTCCAGGTCCGGGGATAGCGCCTTCAGGGCTTGGTCGGCCAGCCTCTTGATAACACGCAGGGGATGATTCGATGGCACTCGCGTTTCCAGGTCAATGAAGGCCAGCAGGGTCACCTGTGGATCTTGTCTCCCGCGCATCGGCTTAACCTCCGTCCAGGGTTGCGGCCAGGGTGATGATATTTTAACTCGTTCCCTCTCCGCTGTCGGGCCACGCCGGGTTATTCAGCAGCCTGCTAGGGTCTATCCCCAGGGACGAGGGAGCGGGGCAAAATGGTGGTATGCGCCCACGGGTTGGTCCGCGGGATGGGCTAAGTGCTGTTCTGGAACCTATCCCTGGTGATGCCGTCCTGAGGGTGGTCCCGCTCGACGGCGGTCTTCACTCCGGTTCGGCCGTGTCTCACCTGGTGGACCAGAGGATCGTCCCCAATGTAGTCAAGCAACACCGGTACCACCCCAGCAGCCTCGCAGGCGTTGAGGACGTAAGAGGAATCCAGAACCTGGCCTTGATATACGACCACCTCTGGAGGGTCTGGAGACCCGGCGATGGAGTCTATCAGAGCAGCATACACTCGCCCGTCCATGTGCCCTGACTGGGAGCTGAGAGGATGACGGGGCAACTTCTCAGGACCAAGCTCCTGCGGTTCTCGGTGACTCAGGTCGTCGCGCCAGAGTGCCGTGGCCATCACCGCCAATCCGTCTCGGCTGCCCGAGGGCGGGATTGCAGCCAGGCCTCCACCTCCGATTCCTTCCAACCCACACTCCGTTGACCTAAACCCGAATCCACCGGTGGACACCGATGGACGGCGTGAGGACAGCGGAAGGGGGGTGAGGAAGTTACAGGCGCGATGATCCGGGCTCGAATTTGGGTAGACGGGAGGCTGGCGGCGGTCTGCAGGCGCTTTGGGGGGCGCCGATGGCGGCTTACAGTGGCTGTGGTGAGGGGGATGGCGGGATAGGACACGGCAAGAGGCGCTCGCGGACCGGACTGGCGCGAGTTGGCGGGGCGTTCGGTTGGCCGGATGGCGGGTCAGTAGCGGACAGGAGCAATCAGGCTGGGAGTGGAATGGCTCGCAGTCGGGCCAGGGCGCGACTGAACTGGGTTTCCCATGGCCAGCGCTGGGGAAGATGCAGGGTGATCCGGCGTGCCGAGCGGGTGATCCGTCCGGCCAAGGCAAAGACCCGTCGTCTGAGGGTCTTGGTGGTCACGATCTGCTGACCCAGGCCGATGCGGGCTGTCCAGCGGGCCAGGTTGTGGGCCATCACCTGTACCGCCAGCCAGGCGCCGTTGGCAGCGAAGCGGCCCGAGGGGAGATGGTTCAGCCCCACGCCGTACTTGAGGTCGCGTATCGCATTCTCGATCTCGGCGTGGCGGCGGTGGTCAGCCTCCAGTTCCAGGGTCTCTCCGTCCCGGTCGGTGATGAAGCCGTGATAGCTGTAGGTGGCGAAGAGAGCCAGTTGGGAACCGGGCGCCGGCTTCACCCGCCGGACGATGAGCCGCACCGGCGCGGCGTCGGGCTCACTCTGGAAGGGGGTGTAGGTGGTCTCGGCCACATCGGCGCCGTCCATCCAGTAGGGAATCGGCGTCCAGTCCTCTTCGGGTATCGCCTCGATGAGATTCCGCAGGCGGGTGCGCTGGCGGATGGTGATGGAGAAGCGGACATCCATCCGGCGGCAGACGGCGACCACGGCGTGGGTATAGAAGCCGCTGTCGGCCCGCACCGTGAGTTGGCCCCTGGCTCCGCCGTAGCGCACCCGCCCCACCGTTTCACGCAGGAAGTGGGCGGCGCCGCGGGCGGTGTAGGCCCGGCCCTCGCGCAGGCGGGCCATCAGCACGTCGCCGGTTCCGGCGGCGACGGCCAGCAGCGGGTGATAGCCCCGCGCACCGGTGTAGCCGTGGTGGCGAGCTCCTTCCTTGGCCAGTCCGTAGGTCTCGCAGATGGTGGAGTCCAGGTCGATGGTCAGGGGCCCGTCGCCGGGTCCGGCCCCAGCCTCCCAGGCCCGGGCCAGCAACTGGCGGCTCACCCGGTCCAGTTGGCGGACGTGGCCCCACCGGAAACTGCGCAGGAAGGTGCCCAAGGTGGAGGGCGCCTTGACTACACTGCCCAGGGTGCAGGCTGTCCTGCCGGTGCGCAACACATCGGCATCGTCGATGCAGTCGCCGCCCGCCGGCGCGGAAGCCACCAGCGTCATGATCTTGTCGCCGGTGTTGGCTCGGCCTGGGGCCCAGCCCAGGTCCAAGTGCCGGTCAACCAGTTGGGGCAGGCCCAGGTGCAAGGCCAACGTGGCGGGAAGGATCAGCCCGGCATTGTTGACCAGGCGGTGGTCGTCGAAGGCGATGTGGATGCCGTCGGGGTGGTTGCGTGGTAGCATCTATTGGGTGCTCCTTGTTTCTGGTTGGTTTTCTGTCTCGAAAACCATTATCCCAGATGCACAGGAGCACTTTCTTACCCATTCAACCCGCCGCGACACTCACCTTTTCGGTGGATTCGGGCTAAACTAAAGCCAAGGTGGGATCTACATTTGTGGGGCGATGAAGATTGGCTTAGGCGCCACAGTGAAGCTCTTCCAAATGTACCTGAAGGGCGGACCGACACCGCCGCTTGCCCCCCTCCATATGCACATTTCACCTTGGTATCAGTTTAGTACTCAGTCAACTTAGGCTTGGGATTTGTTTAAGAAAGGGGCCAATTGAGCTATCCTGGCTGGTGGGAAGTGTTGATGGCGGGGGTGGCAGTGATGGTCAGGGACAAATACGCGGTGCAGCTGGCACAGGAACAACGGGAAGAGCTCCAGCGACTGGTCCGGGTTGGCAAAAACTCAGCCCGAGTGACCGCTAGAGCGCGGATTCTCCTAAAGAGCGGCGACGGTTGGGCCGCGCCCCAAGTGGCCGAAGCTTTGGATGTGGCCCTGAGCACGGTATACCGGGTCAAGCAGCGCTTTGCCGAAGAAGGGTTGGAGAAGGTTTTGCGGGACCGTCCCCAGGCCAACCGGCCCCGGAAGCTGGACGATCGGGGCGAAGCCCACCTCATCGCCCTGGCCTGCAGCCCAGCGCCGGAGGGGCACAGCCACTGGACTTTGCGGCTGTTGGCCGGGAAGGTGGTGGAGTTGGGGTTGGCGTCCTCCATGTCCCATGAGGGGGTCCGAAAGCGTCTCAAAAAAACGCTCTCAAGCCGTGGCAGAAGAAGGAGTGGTGCATTCCCAAGGTGAGCGCGGAATTTGTGGCTAACATGGAGGATGTCCTGGACCTGTACGAGGAACCTCATGATCCCCAACGTCCGGTGGTCTGCTTTGACGAGACCTCCACCCAGTTGCTGGCCGAGACCCTGCCGCCGCTCCCGCCCCGGCCGGGACGTCCGCTGCGGCAGGACTACGAATACCGCAGGGAGGGTACCCGCAACCTCTTCTTGGCCTGTGAGCCGTTGGCGGGCTGGCGGCATGTGGCAGTGACCGAGCGGCGCACGATGCAAGACTTCGCCCGCCGGATGCGCTGGCTGGTGGATGAAGCCTACCCCGAAGCCGAGGTGGTAAGGGTCGTCTTGGACAATCTGAACACCCATCGCCGGGCATCGCTGTACGAGACTTTCCCGGCTGAGGAAGCCCGCAGGATTGCCAGGCGGCTGGAGTTCCACTACACCCCCAAGCACGGGAGTTGGCTGAATCCTGTCCTGAGCTTGTCGAAGGGATGGCGGAGATCGAGTTCAGCGTACTGTCCCGCTCCTGCCTGAAGCAGCGGCTCTCCGGCGAGGAGGCCCTAAGGAGGGAAGTGGACGCCCTGGTCACGGAGCGCAACAACGCCAGAGCCACCATCAACTGGCGCTTCAACACCCGGGACGCACGAACCAAACTACACCGCCTTTACCCTTCCGATTTTACCGTTGACTGAGTACTAGACCCACCGGTCGAGGAAACTTGCCCCGAGAGATCATCGCATAGAGTGTGGACCTGCTGAGGCCGCACATCAGCAGCACTTCCTTTCTTCTCACGATTCTGTCCAATCCGGTTACCTCGCAACTTTCTAGGGCTGCTTACCAACCCCACCAACGATAAACTCGTACTCGGTCATGGTCTAAGCGTCTCCCCACATTGTCATTAGTGCGAAAGACGGAAGACGAAATTGTGAAGTTTTCAGGCGTGCGGGTGTGGTATAGACCGGTCAGAAAAGCACCCCGAATCGCTGGGGGTCTCATTGTCAAGGACATTGGGCCGGACCGCCACAGTCGAAGGCATTGGCTCCAAGGCGGTACACGGCGCGGTAATGCGACGCTGCATTAGTATCAGCGCAGCTTATCTCAGGCACGGTTTAAGTATCAATAGCGCGGACGCCCTTTCCGCCACCCGCCCCTTGTCCTCAGTATGAATTCGCCCTTAAGCCCCTCCCACTCGTTTATGACCCCGGTCCGCGATACGCACGCCTCCGGTTTCCGGGCTCGGCCGTATCGGGATACAGCAAACGCGGTTCCCGAGCCCTGACCTCAATCATCCGATCGGCAACCCGGGAACAACCCAGTGCCGGGGACTTGACTCTTAACGATATTATCGTTACCATATCGACATGAATAATAAAGAAAACCCCGCACAACAGATCATCTCCCGATTCGGCGGCCAGTCCGCCTTGGCCGCCCTGCTAGGACGGCGCCAGAGCACGGTACAGCATTGGGCCAAGACCGGAAGAATTCCCTCCCAGTGGCAAGAACCGATTCTGGACCTGGCCCGGCAACAGGGCATCGCCCTGGAGGCCAGAGACTTCGTCTCCGACGTTGCGCCCGGTATCCAACCCGCGGAGGGGAAGCTCGGCGTATTGCTGGTGGGCCTCGGAGCCGTGGCATCGACCCTCATCGCCGGTGTCGAACACGTCCGGCGCGGCACCGGGCAGCCCGTCGGGTCCATCACCCAGATGTCGACAATCCGGCTGGGTAAACGCACCGAGAACCGGACCCCTCTCATTCGGGACTTCGTTCCCCTGGCAGAGCTGGACCAGCTAGTCTTCGGCGCCTGGGACCCGATCCCGGACAACGCCTACGAGGCTGCTCTCAACTGCGGCGTCTTGGACCGCCACGATGAGATCGAACCCATCGCCGAATTCCTAAAGTCTATCGAACCCATGGAGGCGGTGTTCGACGGCGATTATGTGAAGCGACTCCATGGGGTCAACGTCAAGTCGCCCGCCACCAAACTCGAGGCCGTCGACGCCATAAGGGAGGACATGCGCCGCTTCAAGGAAGCCAATGGGTGCGATAGGCTGGTGATGGCCTGGTGCGCATCTACCGAGAAATTCATTGACGAAGGACGCATCCACGGGGACATCGAGAGCTTCGTTGGAGCCCTGGCGGACAATCACGAGAACATCGCCCCGTCGATGCTCTACGCGTACGCCGCCCTACTGGAGGGGGTGCCGTTTATCAACGGCGCGCCCAACCTAACCACGGACGTGCCAGCGTTGGAAAGACTGGCCAGCGACATGGGAGTGCCCATCTGCGGCAAGGACTTCAAGACGGGCCAGACCCTGGTCAAGACCGTCATCGGTCCCATGCTCAAGGCGAGGATGCTGGGGATGGACGGCTGGTTCTCCACCAACATCCTGGGCAACCGCGACGGCGAGGTGCTGGACGAGCCCGAGAATTTCAGGACCAAAGAGGAGTCCAAGCTGGGTGTCCTCGACTTCATCCTCCAGCCGGAAATGTACCCCGACCTCTACGCAGACGCCTACCACAAAGTGCGGATCAACTATTACCCGCCCCGCGGCGACGCCAAGGAAGGCTGGGACAATATCGACTTGTTCGGCTGGCTAAAACACCGAATGCAGCTAAAGATCAACTTCCTCTGCTCTGACTCGATCCTGGCCGCGCCGTTGGTGCTGGACCTCATCCTGTTTATGGACTTGGCGCAACGGGCCGGCATGGGCGGCATTCAGGAATGGCTTTCGTTCTACTTCAAGAGCCCCCACCACGCCCGTGACCTCTACCCGGAACACGACCTGTTCATCCAGCAAACCAAGCTCAAGAACACGCTGCGCTGGCTGATGGGTGAGGACCAGATCACCCACCTCGGAATGGAGTATTACCGCGAGTCCCTCGCACTGGTGGATGCCGACTAGCCCACCGGCAACTGGAGTACATCAGGCGCGGGCTCCCACCAGAGGCGCCCGCGAGTAAACTGGCTAACACCGAGGGCGTGGCTTCAACTTGGCCCCACCGGATTTAGTCAGTAGACTAGGCCTCCAGGCCGTCCACTCAACCCCATGGTTGCATCGGGCCCGAAGCAAAGCCTAAATAAAAATTGGAGGACAACCGTGAATATCGTATACAACCACCTGCACTTCCGGAGCGAAGACCCCGACGCCGCCGCAAAGTGGTATTGCGACAATTTCGGCGCGAACATCACGTCGGAGCGTCCCCTCTCCACCACCAAGTCCATCCAGCTAAATCTGAACGGACACCACTTGATGACCATCTCGGGGCGAGCCGAGGGCGAAGACCCGGTCGCCGGATCCACAGAGCCCCGCTACGGGCTGGACCACTTCGGATTCGAGACCGACGACCTCATGGGTCTCTCGGAGTTGCTCAAGACCAACGGCGTGAAGTTCAACTGTGAGCCGTGGACCATGCCGTCCGGCTCGATGGTGGCTTTCGTGGTGGCCCCCGACGAGGTGAGCGTGGAGCTGATACAGCGTCCAAGCTAAACAACACCGGAACGGGTCACCCCTGGCAGCAATTTGTTCTACAGATCGAGGCCGCCGCTTCAGATACCCAGGGATCAGATACCCAGGGACTCGTAGACCTGGGGGTTCGCGCAGGCGTCCAGCCGACGGCCTTCGATGCCCGCGATAATGTTCCTTGCCGCCAGCATACAGGTGGCCAGCCTGGAGTCGATGGACGCGCTGCCTATGTGCGGTGTCACCACCAGGTTGTCCAGGGTGAGCAAGGAGTCGTCCAGGTTTATGGGTTCGGGGTCGGTGACGTCGGTGGCGGCGGCCTTGATCCAACCTTCCTTTAGCGCCGTGTATAGAGCCTTCGGGTCCACCACCGCCCCACGGGCGACGTTGATCAGAATTGCGGTAGGTTTCATCTGCCGCAATTCGCGTTCTCCGATGTAGTGCCTGGTCTCAGGGGTCAGGGGAACGTGGAGCGACACGAAGTCCGATTCCGCGAGCAGGGCGTCGGGTCCCACATACCGTAGACCATATTGGGCTTCCAGCTCCGGTTTGCGGGTTCGCGAATGGTACAGCACATTCATGTCGAACCCGCGGGCCCGCTTGGCCATCTCCAATCCGATCTGCCCCATCCCGATGATCCCCAGGGTGGAGCCGTGTATCTCCTGTCCCAGCCAGAACATCGGATGGTATTGAATCTGCCAGTTCCCCGCCCTCAGCCACCGTTCGCTTTCGCTGACCCGCCTGGCGGCCGACATAAGCAGAGCGAACCCGATGTCCGCAGTGGCCTTGGCCAGAACGCCCGGTGTGTTGCCAACAAGCACCCCGCGCTTCGTGGCCTCTTCCAAGTCTACGTTGTCGACGCCAACTCCCAGTTGGCTGACCACCTTGAGGCGGCGTCCGCGGGCCAGAAGTTCGGCGTCGACCCGGTCCATTATGTTCGTCATCAGGCCGTCCACATCTTCAACCTTACTGCGCAAATACTCCGGCGAAGGTGGAAGGTCGTCGGGCCATACTTCGGTCTCGGCGGCGGCGGACAACAACTCCTGGGCTTCGGGGAAAATCCTCCGGGTCACGAATACTCGGGGACGGCCTTGTACCAAGGGAGGGCCTCCTAGGGGTGGAATGCCGCCATTTTAGCGAAGGGCGCCATCATTTTCCATACAGTTGCGTACAGCAGGGTCGCCAGGACAGGGTGGTATACTTTGTGGACTTTCCGACGGAGTTCAGGAGGACCGAATGGCGCTATTCCTTAACGAACAACAGGTAGCGGACCTGCTGCCGATGAAAGAATGTATAGATGCGTTGGAAGAATCTTTCGCCCACGCTGGCGCGGGTTCCACCGACCTCAAGCCCCGTTCCCGGATACGAATGCCCGGCGGATTCTTCCACTTTATGTCCGCCGCCGACGCCGAGCATAAAGTCTTCGGCTTCAAGGCATACCCATCCTTCGCCGGGCCGGGCGGAGCCAAGATGATGGTCATGCTCTACGACTATGAATCAGGCCAATTACTGTCGTGTATGGAAGGAGGCCGGCTGGGACAGATTCGCACGGGGGCGGCCAGCGGTCTGGCAACTGCGTACATGGCCAGAAAAGACGCCACTTCCCTGGGCCTCATCGGGACCGGTTTTCAGGCGCGAACCCAACTCGAGGCTATAGCGGCGGTCCGAGACCTGGGCGAGGTCAAAGTATTTAGCCGGAGGGAAGAGCGAAGAGAAGAGTTCGCCCGCAGAAGCGGCGAACGTCTCGGTCTGGAGATCACGCCAGTCGACAGCGCCGAGGAATGTGTTTCTGACGTGGATATCGTGGCCGTGATCACCTCAGCCAGGGACCCAGTGTTGCAGGCCGAATGGCTGCAACAGGGCGCCCACGTCAACGCGGCGGGGGGGAACCACTGGATGAGACGGGAGATAGACGAGGCCACGGTTACCGGGGCGGATGTGATAGTCGTCGACGATCTGGACCAGGCCAAAATCGAATGCGGTGACCTAATGTGGCCTGAAGCTAGGGGAACGTTCCGATGGGACATGGCCCATGAGCTGCAAGACGTGGTGGCCGGGAGAGTCGCGGGACGGCCTTCGGACGACTCCCTCACTTTATTCGAGTCGATGGGTGTGGCCCTGGAAGACATTGCCGCCGCCCAGTTGGTGTACCGGAAGGCGGTTGAGCAAAAAATAGGCCAGGAACTTCCTTTCTAGGCCGGCTACATTTGTAGCGCAGCCGGAAGGAGGTCCCTGGCCTTGTTGTTCGTCAGATGTGGCGAAGGGAGTTGCGGGCTATACGAACCGGGACATGCCTATGAGCACCTCTTCCACGCACTTGTCATGTATTATGGTAGCTTCGGCCCGTTCTTTCTTGGTCATCGCGGGTCCCGCGAATGCTGCAAGGAAGTCCCAAAATCCCTGAACGAGTTCGCTGGCGAGACCTTGCTGCTGAGGCGCCATTTGCTCGGCGGCAGACGTCTGCAAAAAGTGAGCTAAGTCTGCGTCGAGGTCGATGCTCTCGACTTCCGCCGGGACCATCTCAACGGCGGGAGAACTTTCCGGCCCCCGTACTACGACGGTGGGTAGGTGGTGGGTGGTTCCAGTTGCGGTTGTCAAATCTCCTCCTGTGTATTAGGCCGAATTCTTTGACTGACTCCAGCGCATAAACCGCGATCGTTAATATCGTATATTTGGATATTGACTGGAGATAATCATCTATAACTATGATATAGGAGTGACTATATCATGTCAACAGATGTTGACATGCAATCTCTATTCGCATGTTCAATAATCATCATGCCCCAAGCACACCAAACAGAGAAGAAAGTCCAAGCGCAGGGGAGTTACGGCCGAAGCCGTGTAGCGGTCCACATCTGACGCGGATACTTGCCGCAGCGCGGTGATATGGAAGGCCTTGCCGATCTGTAGAACGACGAAGAGGGAAAGGGACTTAGCGGAGCAGGGAGTCGCTCAGAGGGCCAGCTTGCCCGGGTTCATTATGTGGCCTGGGTCCAAAAGTGACTTCAGCCCCTTCACCACATCATGCCCGCTGCCCTGCTCGCGGCGCAGCAGGTGATTGAGCTTGACCCCGACCCCGTGACAGTACTCCATAGTACCGCCCATGTCCTGGGCAAGGGTCAACACCTGCTCCACCACCTCGGCCAACCGTTCCCGTATGTGGTCACCGGCGTCCTCGTCTGAACGGAGCATCATGGAAAAAAGTTCGGGTCTGCTCCAGATGCAGTATTCCACCACGCGCACACCAGTACCGGCCATGATCTCCTTGCAGCGATCCCGGTACTCCAGGACCTTGGAGATAGGCAAGGCCATGTGCAGGTAATCAAAGCCGCGCCCTCCACCCCACCTTTCCCAGCGGTCGCGGCGGGGGCGGCCCAGCAGATTCCGCTTGTAATTCTCGCCCGACTGGTGCCGGTAGTTCCAGTAGTCCGCCGTCGGGCCAGGCCCGGTGGAGGTCCCGCCGAATTGGGCGCACACCTTCGCCCAGCGCGCCTCCTGGGCGGCTACGCCTTCCTGGAATCCTTCGAATAAAAGGTACAGTGTGGTGCCTGCATCCTCCTCGGTGAGGTCCAATAAAGTGGGCCTCATGCCGATGGCCAATAGCTCCGCGGCTGCCTCGAAGCCCTGATCAAAGCCCTCGAAAGACGCCGACACCAAGGCCATTGCTTCTGGCCGCCGAAACACACGGACGGTCGCCCGAGTGATGATCCCAAACACGCCTTCACTTCCAATGAACAAATGGTTCAGGTTGGGTCCCGAGGAATACTTGGGCACCTGCCTGGTCTCAAGGACAGTCCCGTCGGGCAACACTACCTCCAAAGCCACGACCTGGCTTCCCATGGGTCCGTGAGCGGCGGCCCGGTAACCGACTCCGTTGGTTGAGATAGTCCCGGCAACCGTGGCTATGGGCACGCTGTAGGGGTCATGCCCGAACATGAGCCCGTCATCTTCCAACCGGTCTACCAGGTCTCCCAACACTACTCCAGCCTCGACGGTTGCGGTCAGGTCTTTCGGACTCACTTCCAAAATCCGGTCCATCCGTTGCATACAGACTACTATCCCGCCACGGATGGGCAAGGCTCCACCCATGACGCCCGTCCCGCCGCCATAGGGCACAACGGGCATACCAGCGGCCGCCGCCAATTTGACGATCTCCGAGACCTCCTTGGTCGAACCCGGCAACGCAACGGCGTCGGCCAGCCGTTCGAAGGACTCCTCGGCTCCAAAGGCCCGGGATGGCGTGAGGGCATCGCCGGAGTAACGGTCAAGGTCGTATTCGTTGGTCAGGACATTTTCTTCTCCCACTATTTCGATAAGGGGATGAAGAATGGAAGTGTCTAGCATGTTCCTCCTACCCGGTCTTGTGGGGAGCTAATGAACAGGACGCTAAGGACCCATGAGGGACCGGCGGGGTGAGGGTCTGACAGGGGGGCATCATCCACTGTTGATCACGCCCATACGTGGAATGGAGTTGTCTACCGGGAGTTGGGAAGCGTACCGGGGAAAGAAGTCTCAGGAGCCTTCCGGACATTCACCGCCCGGACTGAAACTGCCACAGAGTGCCCTGGGGAGTGTCCTCCAGAACGATACCCTGGCGGTCGAGCCCGTCTCTGATCTGGTCGGCCAGATTATATTGCTTGGCTTTGCGCAACTCGTCCCGGGTAGCCAACAACAACTCGATGAAGGGTTCAACGTCGGCGTGGGCCGCCCGGCTGGACTCCCGTTCGGTGAAGGTCAATCCAAGGATGCCGCCCAGATACCGTAGGCAGTCCTGCGCGGCGCTGACGTCGCGTTCGTCATGGGTCCTGTTGATCTCCCTGGCCATGTCGAAGAGGACGGCCAGAGCCCTTGGGGTATTGAGGTCGTCATCCATGGCCGCCAGGAAGCGTCCCTGGAACGGCTCCGGGTCTATGGCGTCGCCCTTTCCGGAGCCTTCGTGGCCCAGGGAGTGACGCAACCGCTCCGCGCTGCGCTCCATAGCCACGGCGCCCTCATCGCTATAACTGAGCGGGCTCCGGTAGTGGGAACTCAGGAAATACAGGCGCAGGGAGTCGGGGTTATACCTCTCCAGGGCTTCTTCCACGGAAACCAGGTTGCCCAGGGACTTGCTCATCTTGTCTTCGCCCAGTTGCAGCAACCCGTTGTGGACCCAGTAGCGAGAGAATGGCTGGGCGCCGGTGGAAGCCTCGCTCTGGGCAATCTCGTTCTCGTGGTGCGGGAACACCAGGTCCTGTCCGCCACCGTGGATGTCCAGGGACTCGCCCAAATAGGTCATGGCCATGCTGGTGCATTCGATGTGCCAGCCGGGGCGGCCAGGCCCCCAAGGGCTGTCCCACGCCGGTTCTCCGGGCTTGGCCCCCTTCCACAACGCGAAGTCCATGGGATGTTCTTTATGCTCGTCAACCGCGATCCGGGCCCCAGCGATCATACCTTCCAGGGTCCGGTGACTCAGCTTGCCGTACTCTTTGATGCTGGTAACGCGGAAATTGACGTCACCGTCCGCCGGGTACGCGAACCCCTTGTCAACCAGCCCTTGAATCGTGTCGATGATCGGGCCGATCTCCTGGGTGGCCCTGGGGTAAACATGGGCCCGTTGGATGCCCAGTGCGTCCATCGTGTGGAAGAAGTCGTCGATATAACGGTCGACCAGGTCTTCCGCGGAAATACCTTCGTCCGCGGCCCGCTGGATTATCTTGTCGTCAACGTCGGTGAAGTTCTGGACGTGGCGTATCTCGTAACCCTGGTGCTCAAGGTAACGGCGCAAGACGTCGAAGACGACATAGCTGAGGGCGTGACCGACGTGGGTGGAGGAATAGGGGGTAACTCCGCAGACGTACATTTTGACTGTCTTCCCGTCGGCTGACGAGAACTCCTGTACGTCTCCGGTAAGGGTGTTGTATAGCCTCATTGCTCTGAGATGATCGACGCCACTGCCAGGGCGGCGATGCCTTCTTCCCGGCCCACGAAACCCAGATAGTCGGTGGTAGTGGCCTTGATGCCTATCCGCTCTTTAGGCAGGAAAAGGGCCCCGCTAGTCTTCTCCCTCATGGTCTCAATAAAGGTCCCAAGCCTGGGCTTTTGCGCCAACATTGTAGCATCCACGTTCGAGATGCGCCAACCGTCCTCCGCCACGAGACGGCCTACGGCTGAGAGCAATACAAGGCTGGAGATGTCCTTGTATTGGGGATCGCTGGAGGGGAAGTGGACTCCCTTGTCGCCCAAGGCAGCCGCGCCCAAGAGAGCGTCCATAATGGCGTGGACCAGCACATCGCCGTCGCTGTGGCCTGACAAACCAAGATCGTGGGGTATTTGGACACCGCCGAGCACCAACCGCCGTCCGGGAGTAAGAGGGTGTGAATCGAACCCGATGCCGGTACGGAAGTCCAATGGGTCGCGCCCGGCCCAGAGCTGCTAGGTAACCGCCGGGGCCCGCTCCCGCAGGAACGCTTCCGCCAGCACGAGGTCTTCGGGGGTGGTGACTTTCAGGTTCTCATAGCCGCCCAGGAACATCTTAACCGGGTATCCCAGTTTTTCGACCATCATGGCGTCGTCGGTCACCGAGGAAGTGCAGGTCAGGTGAGCTTCCATCAGGATTTTGCGGCGGAACACCTGTGGAGTCTGAGCGGCATATAGGCTGTCACGGTCGGGCGTATCCTGGACGATACCATCGGGCGAGATGACCTTGATGGTGTCCTTGCACGGAACTCCGGCCACCGCCGCACCGCATTCCTGGGCCGCAGCCAGTCCCCGGCGCAGCATCCGGTCGTCCAAACAGGGGCGCGCCCCGTCGTGGACAATGATCCATTCGCAATCGCCGATGGCTTGAAGACCGATGAACACCGAGTCCTGGCGGCGTTCCCCACCGGGGCAGACTCCGACGACTTTCCGGTATCCCCGCTGCGCCACCAACTCCTCTCCCCGTTCCAGCGACCCGGCGTCCAGGACGAGAGCGATCTGATCGACCGAGGGGCACCGGTCAAGTTGGTCAAGCGCGTAGCATACCAGGGGTTGTCCCAGCACAGGAACGAAGATCTTATCGATGCCGCCCATCCGCGTGCTGGACCCGGCGGCCACGACAATCGCGCCGACCTTGGGGCCTACGTAACAGCCTTGGGCGGGACCTGGATCGAAGGACATAGTTACCTAATTATGCTTAGGCTGAGCGAAAATAATCCGGCCGGCGGCCGTCTGCAGGACCCTGGTGACCACAACGTCATGGAAAGCGTTCAGGTACCGGCGTCCCCCCTCCACCACAACCATCGTGCCGTCGTCCAGGTAGGCCACGCCCTGGCCCGCTTCCTTCCCTTCCTGCACGATGTTCACCCGCAACTCTTCACCGGGGAGGACAATGGACTTCAGGGCGTTGGCCAACTCGTTGACGTTGAGCACTTGCACACCCTGCAGCTCCGCCACCCGGTTCAGGTTGTAGTCGGTGGTCAAAATGGGAGACTTCATCCCCTTGGCCAGTCTGACCAACTGGGAGTCCACTTCGTCGCCCACGGCCACGCCGACGTCCAACACCTCCATGGGGACAGTGTTGTCCTTCCGCAGCCGCCCCAGCACCTCCAAGCCCCTGCGGCCCCGGTTGCGGCGCAGCGGGTCGCTGGAATCGGCGATGTGCCTCAGTTCGTCCAGCACAAACCTGGGGACGACGAGCACCCCTTCGAGAAACCCGGTGATGCTCAAGTCCGCGATGCGTCCGTCGATGATGGCGCTGGTGTCCACCACGATGCTGCCGTTGCGGTAGACCTTCCCGGTGCCGTTGGTGTTTCCTAGAGCCGGGAGAATCGCCTGCATATCCCGGTTGCGGTGTACGCCGATCCACGCGCCGAACAGCCCCAGGGTCAAGCTAACAATTATAGGCACGCCCCAACCCATCCAGCCGTCCAACGTATACAGGGGGATCGATATAAGCGACGCGACGACCAGACCGACCAAGAGGCCGACAATACAACCAGCCAGCGATGCGCCGGGGATAGAGCTAAAGTAGTCAGCGCCCTTGCGCCAAGGCTTAAACGTCAGGTACGGCGCTATCAGCGCCCCCACCGGGAGTCCAGCCAAAGTCAGCACTAGCGCCCAAGGAAAAAACTGCCCCTCTTTAGGGGTAAAATCAGATACTATTCCACCCAACCTCCAGCCAAGGAACGCAAATCCTCCGGCGCCCACCACCCTGAGCGTCCAAAGGCCTAACACGAGGACTCACCTCCAATCTAGATAATTCCGAACGGGACTGGGCCTTTCCCAATGTCTGAGGTCGTTTAAAACAATTTAGACTTATTCAGCTTCAGAATAACATAACCGGCATCTGAGGGGAAGCCAGGCTCAAACTTTGCGCGGCTCTTCGGTCCCTTGTCTGAACCGTGATTTCGATGATTATATGATTTTTCTGATTCTGGACGTCGCGGCACTGGAGAATCATGGAAATCCTTTAATCATTTGGATCACAGTGCAGACAATAGCGCAAGGGACGAATGGACTCCCCCGTCTCCCCGTACTTGTGAGCTTTCCGTGAGGTGAAACCGCCATAATGTAGCCAGGCTCCCCGGCTGCTGTGGCCGGGCAAACACGCTGGAGGGAGAGCGGTTTGAGTTCCATGACACCTCGTGACAAGATCCTTCTGCTCGATGACAACCCTCGCGTCCGTTCCTTTATAGTCCCTGCATTGGAAGCAGAGGGTTACGAAGTCGTCGAGGCCGAGGACGGCCCTACCGCCGTGTACTTGGCCCAGGAGGAATCATTCGCGCTGATCATCCTGGACATCATGCTCGCCGACCGCGATTTCGACGGTTTGGACGTGTGCAAAGCGATCCGGGATTTAGGAATCGTCACTCCCGTCATCTTTCTGACCGTTGCGGACCGCATAGACTACCCCCGTTTCTTTCGGAGAGCCTTCGAGTTGGGGGCCGACGATTATATTGCCAAACGCGAGGAACTGCTTAGAATAGAAAACGAAATGCGCATCCCCCCTGCGGAGTTTTTGGCCCAAAAAGGGGACGTAGTGGAGTTGCTAACCAGGGTAAGGGCTCGAATTCGCCGGAGCAGCCAAACGGACACCCGCTGGCTGGAGGTCGGACCGAGGTTCCGGGCGGACCTGGACGGCTTTCAAGTTGAAATCTTCCGGGACGGTCGATGGAAGGATGCCGGTCTGACCCGCACCGAGTGGGCAATTTTCATGGCGTTGGCGGAACACCCCGGGCGGACGGTAGGCAGGCTACGCATCATCGAATCGGTGGAGGCGGACCGTCGCGCGGAAGGTAGACAGGAGACCATCACCGAAAGAGCCCTGGAGGCCCACATGAGCCGGCTACGGGGTAAGCTGGAAGTGGGCCCAGACCAACCGACCGTAATCGAGGCAGATCGCGGGTTTGGGTACCGCCTCGTCATTCCCCAGTAGGAGCCGTCCCGATGTTGGCGATGGTTGTCGTCGCCCCATGGTTTTTCCTCGTTCTACTTCTGGCGGCTACCATCGCCGGATTTGCTATCGCTTGGGTGGCGACGAAACTCCTCAATCGCCGGGCGGTCGTAGACGCCTCAGATAACGAAGCCTTGTACCTCATCGTCAGCCGCCTTTCCCATCGGTTAAAGACCGTGGGGGAGGTGATACGCGGGCATCTGCACGGGTTCACCGATCATCTGCCCACCGACGCAGAGAGGTGGCGTGTTTCCCGTCGCTCTATAGGCGAAGAGGCCGCCGAGATAGGGAGCTTGAGCCAGAGGTTGGACCTGATGGTCAGACTCGGTATGTCGGGCCAGCCGTTGGTCATGGAGGCCGTCAACGTCCCTGCGCTGATTGAAGACATCATGATCGACCTGGCTCCGGCGGCGAGCGAAAAAGGGTTGGTATTGGGCGGGGTGGTGCGAAGCGAAAATGGCGCAAGCATCCCGCATCTGTCAGGAGACGAAGCGGCCCTGCGGGAAGTCTTCTCTAATCTTATCGAAAACGCAATCAAGCACAACAACGCCGGCGTCCAGGTTATCGCCGACGTAAAGACCGCGGGCCGCCGGATGGAAATCAGCATCTCCGACACCGGTTCCGGCATCGCCCCTGAGCTACTATCGACCATGTTCGCCAGGGGCAACCGCCGCTATACCCGGGGAGAGGTTCGCGGCACCGGGATGGGAATGTACCTCTGCAAGCTGCTAGTCGAGCTGCATGGCGGGACCCTCTCCGCCGACTCCACATTAGGGCAAGGCACCAGCTTCACCATCTCCCTGCCTATGCGGCGGTCCGGGTAAGAATACGCCTATCGAGACCGCTCGTGAGGGTTTCGTGAGGAGCTGGGGCTAAAGTGGCCTTGACTCCAATTCAAACCAGGAGGCAGTGCAATGTTTCACCATCCCAGGTACTTCGGGTCCTTCATCGTCGTCTCCCTAGTCCTGTTCATGGGACTGGCAACAGCCTGCGATGGCCTAATCCAGATCAGGACTGACACAGACCAAGTGATCCCCACCAGGCGCCGCCTGCGATGGTAGTCCCGGTGGCAGCCACTGCGGTTCCCCCGACGGCCGCCGCCACCCCCGTAGCCTCTCCGAACAGCGTACAGGCGCTGGAATGTCCCGGCAGGCAACGGGTAGAGCTCAGTGTTTTGGTGGAACCCCTGGACACCGGGGCGGTTGAGTTGCCGGGCTCAGTCATCCTGACTACCGGAGGCGCAACTCCTGTCTGTAAGGACGACCAGATCAACGTGATTGCCCGCCCCGCCGAAGGCTACCGATTCGACCACTGGGAAGAAGGACTCACCGGGCGTCGGGCTACCCAGGCAATTGTAATGACCCAATCCAAGCTCATCCGGGCCATCTTCGTGAAGGCAGACACCGCGACCCAGGAGCCGACGGTCTACCATTCCATCAGCATTAATGGGCAGACGGTCCAGAGCCAGTCGGTAGGTCTGGAGGGCGGTTCCGTAGCCATTTCACCGCCACCTCCCGGTGGTGGACAGAGCCCTTACCCAGCGGGCTTCATGGTCATGTTGACGCCCCGCGGCGACGAAGGCTACGAGGAGAATCCCTGGTCTGGAGACTGCGGAGGCGTCGGCCCCTGCCAACTCGTCATGAATAGCGACAAGAACCTCAAGATCTCCTTCAGCGCCATCAACCATGAGCTCACCACGTCGGCTAGTCCGGCCGAGGGCGGCAGTGTCTCTCTGCCGGGATCGTCTTCCCATCCTCATAAGGCCATAATCATCCTGGAACCTAAGCCCAACGAAGGGTTCCGGTTTGATCGCTGGTCCGGCGACTGCGATGGCAGAGGCATATGCCCTCTGGTCATGGACGGGGCCAAGTCGGTAACGGCGATATTCGTCGCGGTCCAACTCACCCTAGCCACCAACGCCCAGCCGTCCGTTGGCGGAACAGTGACTCCTTCGGGGGTCAACTCTTACGAGTGGGGCGTCAGGGAAACAATAGACCATTCGGCGGCGCCTGGTTACGAGTTCTTCGGCTGGACCGGCGCCTGCTCGGGGGTCGGCGCCTGCGAAGTGGACATGCGCCAAGACTTGAGCGTGACGGCCAATTTCAGACTGATCCAGCGTACTCTGTCCACCCGCATTACCCCTCGGGAGGCGGGCTCGGTCTCTCCCCTCGGAAACACCGGCTTCGACCACGGCGAGAGTGTCACGATTACTCCCAAGCCCGCACAGGGTTATCGGTTCGTGAACTGGTCTGGGGACTGCTCGGGAAGCGGAAGCTGCACCCTGATTATGGACCGCGACCGGATCGTGATCGCAGTCTTCGAGCCGATACAGTTCACGCTCCGCACTAACGCCTCGCCCTCCAACGGAGGCGGCCTCTCGCCTCAAGGCCCCAGGTCCTACAGCATGGGGACTGATGTAGTCATCACCCCAGTGCCGGCCCCGGGTTACAAGTTTCTCCGTTGGTCGGGCGACTGCTCAGGCGAGACCGCGTCCTGCACATTGAACATGACTCAGGACAGGACGGTCACGGCGGAATTCTCCCGTATCCAACGCACCCTCACCACACGCGTCACGCCTTCTGCCGGAGGTACGGTCAATCCCTCCGGGACCAACGGCTACCAACACGGGGAGAGGGTTACGATAAACGCCCAACCATCAGCGGACTACACCTTCGTGCGTTGGGAAGGCGACTGCTCAGGCAGCGGCAGCTGCACGGTCGTGTTGAATCGGAACAAATCTGTCACGGCGGTGTTCGCGGCCGAGGAACCCATTCTTGATCCAGCGTATTCGCAGTGGATGATGTTCGTCAAAGCTGAAGTATATGAAAACTACGATGCCTATGTTCCACAAATCTCTGATTTCGGACCATTCAATAGATATGTCGATGATGGAAACTTCTTGATTAGAATAGCAGGTGGTTCGATATATGAGAATAGTGTCGTGGGATTTAGGACTTGGCTATACCACAAGGGGCGTGGGAGTTACCGAGTGGGCATAACAGGGGATGATGGGGTGGCCCTAAATGCGAATGGGGAGTTCATCGCCGGGCGAAGTAACGCCGAAGATCATGCAAATTACGGAACACTGGTTTTAAACAGCGGATGGAACAAGATTGAGGCGTTGGTATACAACGGCCCGACGGATGTCGAGCTGAGCCTCGACCCTATGCTTAGCACGTTTGGTGTCATAGACGCTAACGCCTACGACAGAGCGCCGGTTCCCACCCTCGGTACAACGTTAACCACAGCGGCCAGCCCAGCCGGAGGCGGCAGCGTCTCTCCATCGGGAACTCAGACTCGCGAATACGGCTCCTCGGTCACTGTCAACGCAACCCCCTCCGCAGGCTACAAGTTCACGGGCTGGTCGGGGGACTGTTCGGGGACCGGAGACTGCCACCTGGTCATGGATGGGGACAAGTCGGTCACGGCGGTGTTTGCAGCCGAGGAACCTAGTCCAGATCCAGCGTATTCGCAATGGAAGAGGTTCGTCAAACCGGGAGTGGATGAAAATCCCAACACCTATGTTCCGCGAATCCGCGATTTCGGAGACTTGGACAGTTTTGTCGATGATGGTCCCTTCTTGATCAGGTTTCGCTCAATGTTTAGAAATAGTGTGGTCGGTTTTAGAACCTGGCTCTACCACGAAGGGAGAGGGAGTTACCAGGTCGGCGTAAATGGAGATGATGGAGTCGCACTATATGCGAACGGAAGTCTCATCGCTAGGGTAGGGAACGCTGAAGATCCAACGAGCTACGGATCGTTAACACTAAGAGACGGCTGGAATAAAATCGAGGCGCTAGTATACAACGGTCCTGTCGGTATCTCACTGAAACTGGAGCCGATGATTGGGACCATTGGCACGATAGACGCCAATGCGCGCGCCGATGCCCCGGCTCCTCCTAGCAGAGCGTTGATCGCATCGGCCAGCCCTGCGCTGGGCGGCGCCGTTTCCCCAGCGGGAACTCAGACCTACGGATACGGGATGCTGGTCACGGTCACCGCAACCGCCGCCGCAGGCTAGGAATTCACTGGCTGGTCTGGGGGCTGCTCCGGGACCGAAGAATGCGTCCTGGTTATGGACGCAAACAAGTCTGTTACGGCCAACTTCGCTAGAGTAATTGAGCCACCACCGCCAGTAGACACGGTCTTGAAGAACGGGGACTTTAGCGATGGTTTCAACGGATGGACCAAGGAGACCTTCCTCGGTTGCGGACGCCACAGCGAAGCCCGGATATTGGCTCAGGACGGCCCTCACTCGGGCGTGGTTCAGTTCCTGGCCAATGGGAACGGCGGCTGCTATACCGATACCAAATTGACTCAAGACTTGGACATCAGCGTCGCCGATGACTCCAGTGTGGTGGTCTCAGCCGACGTGAAGACGGTCCATTGCGTATCCTGGGCTTGTAATACCGGGGGATTTGAGTCGCCGGTTACCATAGAGCTGACATATCGGACGGACAATGATGAGGAACGAAGGATCATTTGGCAATTCCAGTACCGCATTGGTACCGTCCCGCCAAACTATTACCGATTAGGCTGGCACGAAAACCGTTACAGGGAGGCTGTTCGTGTAACCCAAAATGAGTGGTTAGCTTTCACGTCTGATGGCACCAAAGCAATAGACCCGTCCATGGCCAGGATCACCAAGATAAGGGTGCTCGGTAACAGCTGGGATTACGATGGGCGAATAGATAACGTCAACCTCATTGTTAACTGATGTAAGCATGGTTCCACCAGCCCGGTCCAACACACTTGCCCTAGTCGAAGGCCCCGGCCTGCTGCAGAAAGGCCCTGGTCTCGCGGCAAGCCGGGGCTCTCGTTATTCCGGCAGTCCGAATACGCTATAATTCCGCTGGTCCGCAATGAAACAGCGCGGTTATGGAGGGCTTGTGGCCCAAGAGATTAACCGGATCAGCTTGGACTTAGATTCGCATCTACACGAAAGGCTCGTATCAGCCGCCATGGTCAAAGGCGTAAGCCTACAAGAATACTGCGCCAGCGCGATCAAGACACAACTGACGTCCGACGGGTTTGAGGCATTTATACCTACGAACCAGACAAAAAGGCTTACGGTGTCGAGTTTAATCGAAGTCCGGAAACGGATTTTTGGCGGTATATCGTTGGATGGCGATTCAGCGGATTTCATCCGCGAGATGCGTGATGAACGGACGGAAAGCATCTAGCCAATGCCGGTCGTCGTTGATGCCAGCCTAGCGATCAAGTGGCTCATTGAGGAGGCAGACTCGCCAGTCGCTCATCGCCTCTCGGTGGACTGGGAGCGCGAGGGCATTGCTATAGTCGGGCCACACCTGCTTCCGACCGAAGTCGCCAACGCCATTCACCGGCGGGTCCGTCGGCAGGAACTTTCGGTAGAAGAGGCTATCGAACTGGAAGAACATTTCCTGGCGATAGACATCGAGTTCCAGTGGTTCCCCGAGTTACACCTGCGCGCAATACGGATTGCCACGTTATTGGCGCAAGGAGCTGCATACGACTCCCACTACCTCGCCCTAGCCGAGCTCCTCGATTGCGCGTTTTGGACTGCCGACCGGCACTTCTACCAGGCCGCAAACGCGGCATTCCCTCGAGTCAGGTGGATTGGCGAAGTCTAACCTTCTTTACGCACCGGCCCGATCATGGACTCTTCAGGGGGCGCTGACCAACCGCAGCAATTTGTCGTCGCCCGGTTTCGGACTTCCACGCCCGTCCCGGTTGCTGGTGGTGAAGTAGAGGTGGCCGTCCGGCGACATTCCAACGGCGCGCAACCGGCCAAACTCCCCGTGGAATAACCTCTCATGGAACTCCACGGTACGGTAGTCCGGTCCCGCCAGCGCTACCCTGTGCAAGTGGCTGGCACGCAGCGCCGCGAAGAAGAAGTTGCCATTCCACTCCCTGGGCAGGGAGTCGCCCGTATAGAATGCCCCTCCCGACAGGGCAAGCGTTGGCGTGAAGGAGAGAACCGGGTCCACGTACTGCGAGTCTCCCCCAGTTCCCAACGTCCGGGGCCAACCGTAGTTGCCCCCGGACTCCAGAATGTTGATCTCGTCATCACTTCTGGGGCCATGTTCGGTAATGAATAGCTCTCCGGTCCGCGGATGCCAGTCAAGACCTTGAGGGTTGCGGTGCCCGTAGGTGTACACAGGGCTTCCAGGGAAGGGATTGTCTTCGGGTATGCCGCCGTCGGGGTTTAAGCGCAAGACCTTCCCGGAGAGCGAACCCAGGTCTTGCGCGTTGTCCGCCTCCTGGGCATCGCCCATAGTCACGTACAGCTTGCCATCGGGTCCAAACCCCAGGCCGCAGCCATCATGGTTTCTTGCTCCGGGTATGCCGTCCAATACGGTCCGATGGTCAACGCCCTCCCCTCCCACGTCGGTGAGCCTGGCCACCCTGTTGACTAACCGGCGTCCGTCCCGGTAGGTATAACAAACGAAAACGTGACCGTTTCCTTCAAATTCCGGGTGCAGGGCTATCCCCATCAAGCCCGATTCCGAGACGCTGGCAACATCCAGAGTGGCGAAGGGAATGGCTAAGAGCGCCCCATCCTTTACGACCTGGATGCGTCCCGCCCTCTCGGTTATGAGAATACGTTCGTCAGGAGTGAACGCCATCCCCCAGGGCACGTCCAGGCCCTCAACCACAACTTCAGCCTTGACGGTGTCGGGGCGTTTTTCGGGAGACTGGGTAACTCCTGGAGACTTCTGTGTTCCAGCCGTGCCCAGGCTCTGAGGTGTCACCAAGGGTTTCGGGGTAACTAGTGTCCGAGGGGTCTGCAGGACCTGTGGGGTGACAAGTCCTCGCTGGGTCGCCAGACCGCCAGATGGTCCTAGACCTTGACCCGTTCCCAGGGGCTGCGGCGTCACCAAGCCCCCGGTACGCGGACTCAGAGACTCCGGCGCAGTGGACCGGTCTGGCCATTCGACTCCGAGATCATCAGAAGCGCACGCCATGAGCGCGATACCCACGCAGAGCAACCACAATAACCCAACTCTCCCCAGCATGATGCGCCCAAATCCACTGATTGATCCCCGGCGCTGTTCGAATGCCACCAATCCTTCCATCGATGTTGCCAAATTTCTCCGCCTGAGTGTTACCGATGTACCAGGTTTACGCCCGTACTTCCCCTCTAACCGATCTAACCCAGGAGAAATAGACCGAGACCCAATCCAAAATATGTTGCCGCATATACGAGATGGCCATGAGACGATTAAAATATGCCCTAAATTCAGACGGCGACCCTCGCTCGCCCACCCGGCAACTCATTTGAGGAGATTTCACATGACCACCGACACCAAACCCAGGGTATACGTCATCGGCACCGGAGGGAGTATATCCTTTGTCGGCTCCCACCGGACCGACTATATCAACTACAGCTACGCCAACAAACACCTTACCATCCAGGAGCTATTGGACCGGGTCCCAGAGGTCAACGACTTCGCCGAAGTCCGCTCGGAGCAGTACATGAACGTGGGCAGCACCGAGGTCGGCCCGGCCCATTGGCTGGGACTGGTGAAGCGGATCAACCAGGTGTTTCGAGAAGACCCCGACGCCGCCGGGGTGGCGATCACCCACGGCACCGCCACCATGGAGGAGACCGCCTATTTCCTCAACCTCACAGTCAAAAGCCACAAGCCGGTGGTGGTCACCGGGGCGATGCGCCCTCCAACGGGACTGGCCACCGACGCCGACATCAACCTGATCGACTGTGTCCGGGTCGCCGCCGCGTCCCAGTCGGCGGGCAGGGGCGTCCTGACTGTGCTGAATAACGAGATTCAGGCCGCCAGGGACGTCATCAAGACCAACAGCTACCGGCTGGAGACCTTCCGCTCCAACGAGTTGGGTCTGCTGGGCTATGCCGACTCGGATGAGGAAACGGTCTTCTACCGCAACCCCACCAGGGCCCATACCCTGGACTCCGAATTCGACGTGGAGAACGTATCCCAGCTTCCCCGCGTGGACATAGCTTACTCCTACGCCGGGGCCGACGGCCTGCTGGTCAGGGCGCTTGCCGACGCTGGGGTGGACGGAATAGTGTCTGGCGGACTCGGCAGCGGGGGGTCTCCCTCCGGTTTCTCCGACGCCTTGAAAGAAGCGCAGGCGCGGGGTATCCCCGTGGTGATCTCCACTCAGACGGGTAATGGCAGGGTGGTCCGTACTAGAAGGACCAACGAAGACGGCTTCATCGTGGCCGACAACCTGCAACCCAAGAAGGCCCGGGTATTGCTTATGCTGGCCCTGACCAAGACCAAAGACCCCGATGAAATACAGCGAATGATGCTCACCTACTAGGCGCGAAGGCCCCCGGTTACCGGGCCGGAGTGTGATTTTCGCTCGCCCTTCGACTGGGCTCAGGGTGAGCGGTCTAGGGGAAGATGACGCACGATCTCGCAAATAACTACGGCCCCTGCCGCATCGAGGCAGGGGCCGATTTAATTGACCAGGTAGCTATCTACCAGGACTAGCCGGGGACTTCATCGTAGGAGTGGTTGGTGCTGATGACGTTCTCTTCGTATAGCTCGGCTATTGCATCATCCGAGTAGCCAAGGATTCCCGACAGGACGTCCTCGTTATGTTCACCCACCTGGGGTGTGGAACCGACGGTCACCGGGGTCCGGCTGAAATGCCAGAAGTCTCCCGAGACGGCAATTGAGCCGGCGAGGAAGTCCGGTACTTCCACCATCGCCCCCCGCTCCCAGGGGTGGGGGTCTTCCGCAGCCTGGGGGATGGTATTGACCGGAGCCGCCACCACGTCATGCCGCCGGAAGTGGTCGATGGCCTCGGTAGTGGACATCTCAGCGAGAATTTCGTCGATGCGGTCGTTCACGATGTCCCGGTTCTTGGCGCGTTCTTCGCGGGTTGTAAACCTTGGGTCTTCCAACCACTCGGGCTTGGCCAGGGCGTTGCAGACCCGGTGCCAGTGGTGCTGGTCGCCAGCCGAGAGCAGGACCCAGCCGTCTTTGCACGGGTAGGTGCCGCCCGGAGGAGCTCCGCGCTCACCTCGGCGGGGCGGATTCTTCGTGCCGTGGTAGGCCGTAATGGGAATCTCGGTAAGGCTGTAGCCGGTGTCGGCCAGGCAGACGTCAATGGTCTGGCCCTCGCCTGAAACTTCCCGTTCGTGCAGCGCGGACAGGGTGCCGATAGCCGCATGGAGGGCCGTGATACGGTCAATGATGGGGACACCGGTGCGGATTGGAGGCATTCCTTCCTCGCCCGTCACCATGGTGATACCGGACATGGTTTGGCCGATGGGATCGTATCCGATGTTCTCACGGTAGGGCCCAAACTGGCCGAACGCGGAGACGTTGACCATGATGATCCGGGGATTCAGCTCTTTGAGCACATCGTAGCCGAAGCCCATCGTGTCTATGGTGCCAGGCCGGAAGTTCTGCACCAGGACATCGGAAACTTTAACCAGGTCGCGCAGGACATCTTTGCCCTTGTCCTTCCGCAGGTCCATGCTCAGGCTCTTCTTGCCAGAGTTGTACTGGACCCAGTAAGAGCTCTGCTTCCGGACATAGGGGCCGTGGTACCGGGTCTCCTCGCCCCCGAGACGTTCGACCTTGATAACCTCCGCGCCCATCCGGGCCAACACCTGGGCGCACCTGGGACCTGCCTGGTGCCTGCCCAGGTCAAGTACTCGCACGTTTTCCAATGGATGATTGAGGCCTGCCATAGCTATGGACCCCCTTCGCTTTTGTGGGGCCATTTTACGACCGGGCCGGGTAAAGGGCAAGTCAATTCGGGAGTGGTAACTGTTCAGAGTTGAGGGGATGGATTAGTTAAAACTTGCTTGGGAAGTTCGGTGCGTCGGGTCGTCGGTTATGTTAAATCAGGAGGATGGAGAACAAGGTAGACCTGAGGACGGCCAGCCGGGAGGCGCTGTTGGCGGTGATTGCGCGGCAGCAGGCGGTCATCGACGAGTTGCAGCGGCGGATAGCGGCGTTGGAAGGGGGTCTCAAGGGCAAAGGGCGGCCCGGAATGCCGGGCAACAAACCGGGTGCAAAGTCAGAGCCGGCCGAGAAGAAGGAGCCAAGAAAGCCCCGGCCCCACGGCTTTAGCCGTCGGCGCACGGTGGCGGCTCACCAGGTGGAACATGTCTTGGACTCCTGTCCGGAGTGTGGCACCGGGTTGGTTGGGGGTTGGCCGCAGCGGACTCGGGAAGTCATCGATATCCCAGTGGCTCCGGTGGAGGTCACGGAGCACGTTTTCGTGACCCGGGTCTGCCCAGTATGTGAACGGCGCCGGACCCCCAAGACGGACTTGGGCGGTGGGGTAATCGGTCGGGGACGGTTGGGAGCCAACTTGGTCTCATTGATCGCTGGCCTGCGGGAAGAGGGCCGGTTGCCCCTTCGGACCATCCAATGGTATCTGGAGACCGTCCACCAGTTGCGCTTGAGCGTTGGGGGAATCACCCAGGTCCTCCACGGCGTGGCCCGGCAAGCCCAACCGGCGGTGGCCGAGGTGCTGGAACTAGTCCGGACCAGCCAGGTGGTGCACGCCGACGAGACCGGCTGGCGCCAGGAGGGGGCCAATGGCTATGTCTGGACCTTCTCCACTCCCACTGAGCGGTACTTCCTGCGCCGAGGCCGGAATAAGGAGGTGGTGGACGAGGCGCTGGGGGAGTCCTTCAGCGGGGTGTTGGTCAGCGATTTCTACGCTGCCTATAACCACTACCCTGGCCTGAAGCAGCGGTGTTGGGCTCATCTGCTCCGGGACATCCATGACCTGAAGGCCCTCTACCCAGCAGACGCCAAGCTGGCCGGATGGGCGGCGGCAGTGCATGACCTCTACGCCCAGGCCAAGCGGTTCTCCCATCCTCAGGCAAGGAAACGCCGTCAGGCCCAACTGGAGTTGGAGCGGAAATTGTTGGCCTGCTGCCGACCCTTCCTTGATGACCCAGGGGCAGTCCAGGCCAAGCTCTGCCGGCGCATCCAGCGCTTCATCAAGGAGTTGTTCGTATTCGTAGCCGAACCGGCCGTCCCCTCGGAGAACAACGCCGCCGAGAGGAGCCTTCGTCACCTGGTGACCAGCCGCAAGATCAGCGGCGGCACCCGCTCAACCCAGGGCACCAACACCAAGATGGCTCTCGCTTCCCTCTTCGGTACCTGGCGCGCCCGAGGATTGAATCCCCTCACCGCATGCCGCCAGTTGCTCACTTCCCCTCAACTCTGAACACTTACCGGGAGTGGCCGGTTTCCAGTGGCCGGTTTCCAGTGGTTAGTGATTAGTGGCGGCAGTCGGGGCCACTGACCACAAATTGCTAACCACTGGCCACCGGCATCAATTCCGCCGTTTCAGCCATACACCGTCCGTGGGTAGTATAATGTGTGGACTTTCCGAGGATGCACTCTCAAGATACCCGTCAGATACCCGTAAACCCTAGCGCTCCTCTCCGGAAGATAGGTCCTGAAGAGCAGTTAAGAAGTGCAAGAGCAACAGCATATCCCCGCCGAGATTCTAGACGAGCTTACCGCGCTCCGGGAGCGCGTTGCGGAGCTTGAATCGTCTGAAGCCGACCGCCGCAAGGAATGGATGGAGCTTCAACTCAGCGAGGAACATTACAGAGTTGCGGTAGATAACGTTGCCGAAGCCATTGTCGTAAACGTCGGCACCAGCCGCGTTTTCGCCAACAAGGCCTTCCTTAGATTGCACGGCATAGACGACATTTCCCAGGCGGAGGGTCTTGGCCTGGACCATTTTATCCTCCCCGAAGACCGTCCTCTGGTAAGTGAGTGGATCCTGGCCAGGCAACGGGGCGATCCCGCTCCAGGAGTCTACGAATACCGAATTTTGCGTCCCGATGGGGAGATGCGCACGGTGGAGACTTCCGCCGTACCCATCCGGTTCGACGGCCAACCGGCCACACTCACCGTCCAGCGGGACATGACCGCCCGCAAGCTGGCGGAGCAGGACCTGCTCCGGCGCTCCCAGGAGATGGCCACTCTCTTCTCAGTGGCTAACATTCTGGCCCAGACGGAGCACTTCGAGGAAAAGGTCGCCCATGTGCTGGAGACACTGGCCCAGATATCTCAGGCAGATTCGGTTACCCTTCGCGTGCCCGACGATAACGAACTTGGACTCAAGGCAGTCGCCGCCGCGGGACCCGCTGTCCAAGACTCGCCAACGGGCGTGCTCTCCTATACGGATAGCGTCTCCGGCACCGCCTATCAACACGGGGAGCCAGTCATCGTCAACGACTACACCGCACATCCACTTGCGTCGCCGCTGGGCATTAACCGTGGGGTAAAGTCCCTGGCCGCGCTGCCGGTGAAGAACGCCGGACAGACCATCGGCCTTGTGATCATCTATTCCCGGGTCCCCAACTTCTTCACCCAGGAACGTATACGGTTCCTTACCACGGTGGTCGGCGGGCTGGGAACGCTGCTGGACAACGCCAGGCTTTATGAAGAACTGGAGTACAGGGCGGAAGAATTGGCGCGTTCCAATGCGGAGCTGGAACAGTTCGCCTACGTAGCCTCCCACGACCTGCAGGAGCCCCTCAGAATGGTTTCCAGCTACGTCCAAATCCTGGCCGAAGACTACAAGGGGCAACTGGACGACAATGCAGACCGGTTTATCGGCTACGCCGTAGACGGCGCGAACCGAATGAAAGGGCTCATAGACGGTCTTTTGGCCTTTTCGCGAGTGGGCACCCAGGGTGAACCCTTCGAGGCCACCGATTGCGACCTCATATTGGAGCAGGTGATCAACGGCCTGGAAGAGACCATCGAAGACTCCGGGGCGTCCCTATCCCAGGAACGGCTGCCCACCGTAAATGCTGACCCAATCCAACTGTCACAGGTCTTCCAAAATCTGATAAGCAACGCCCTGAAATTCAGCGGCGAAGGGTCTCCCAACGTTCATATCTCCGCTGAACAACGACCCGAAGACTGGGTGTTTTCGGTACAGGACAACGGCATTGGGATCGCGGAGAGGCACTACGAGCGGATCTTCAAAATGTTTCAGCGGCTGCACCACCGGTCGGAGTATGAGGGTAGCGGGATCGGGTTGGCCCTCTGCCACAAAATCGTCCAGCGTCACGGGGGACAGATATGGGTTAAGTCCAAGGTCGGTGAAGGCGCCACATTCTATTTTTCCATCCCGAAGGCCGAGATGGAGGGGAGCTGAATATGACACTGGGAACCAGTGACAGACCCCTTGAGATCTTGCTGGTAGAAGATAACCCGGGCGATGTCGAGTTGACCCGCAGGATTCTAAGCCGCGCCCAAGCGAGGCTGAATATCAGCGTCGTCGAGGACGGCGAGATAGCAATGTCCTACCTACGAAAGCAGGGCAGGCACTCCGACTCGCTCCGTCCCGACCTGATTATTTTGGACCTCAATATGCCCAAGAAGGACGGGTACGAGGTGTTGGGGGAGATGAACGCCGCGCCGGAACTTCGCGGCATTCCGGTGATGATCCTCACTTCAACCCAAGCCGAAAGGTCTCGGCTCTTTTCCTATGGCATCAACCCCACCACCGACCTGTGGGGCCTGTACCAAAAACCGCTGGAGCTCTCCCGGTTCGATTCCCTGGTGAGCCAGCTACTCGCATCTCCACCGGAGACCCAATAACCGAGGGCCCGGCAGGAGCCTCGATCACTTACGGAGACGCATTAGGGCTGGAAGAGCGGGCAGGTCTCTCACTACTGGTCTCCAGAAGGGTTATCCTGCGGGAGGTGGAGCGGCTGGCCCGTGAGATAAGCCGGGATTACCAGGGGCTGAATCCCTCGATTATCGGAGTGCTAACCGGATCGTTCATCTTCGTTGCGGACCTGGTCAGGGCTATTGACATTCCGGTGACCTTGGACTTCATCGACGCTTCGAGCTACCGGGCCGCCTCCAGTACGGGAGAGGTGTCCGTGGAGCGGAATCCAAGCGCCGTGGTGAAGGACCGGCACGTGATTTTGGTGGAAGACATCGTCGACACGGGGAGCACGGCAGCGCAAATCATGGACTTGATTCGCCTGGGAAGTCCGGCTTCTCTGCGTCTGTGTACGTTACTGGACAAACCGTCGCGAAGGACTACCGAGGTTCCGATCGCCTACGTAGGGTTCAAAGTACCGGACAACTTCGTGGTGGGCTACGGACTGGACCTGGACGAGAGCTTCCGAAACCTACCTGATCTCTACACTGTCGACGAATCTTGATATCAACCAGGGTAACTGTTCAGAGTTGAGGGGATGGATTAGTTAAAACTTGCTTGGGAAGTTCGGTGCGTCGGGTCGTCGGTTATGTTAAATCAGGAGGATGGAGAACAAGGTAGACCTGAGGACGGCCAGCCGGGAGGCGCTGTTGGCGGTGATTGCGCGGCAGCAGGCGGTCATCGACGAGTTGCAGCGGCGGATAGCGGCGTTGGAAGGGGGTCTCAAGGGCAAAGGGCGGCCCGGAATGCCGGGCAACAAACCGGGTGCAAAGTCAGAGCCGGCCGAGAAGAAGGAGCCAAGAAAGCCCCGGCCCCACGGCTTTAGCCGTCGGCGCACGGTGGCGGCTCACCAGGTGGAACATGTCTTGGACTCCTGTCCGGAGTGTGGCACCGGGTTGGTTGGGGGTTGGCCGCAGCGGACTCGGGAAGTCATCGATATCCCAGTGGCTCCGGTGGAGGTCACGGAGCACGTTTTCGTGACCCGAGTCTGCCCAGTATGTGAACGGCGCCGGACCCCCAAGACGGACTTGGGCGGTGGGGTAATCGGTCGGGGACGGTTGGGAGCCAACTTGGTCTCATTGATCGCTGGCCTGCGGGAAGAGGGCCGGTTGCCCCTTCGGACCATCCAATGGTATCTGGAGACCGTCCACCAGTTGCGCTTGAGCGTTGGGGGAATCACCCAGGTCCTCCACGGCGTGGCCCGGCAAGCCCAACCGGCGGTGGCCGAGGTGCTGGAACTAGTCCGGACCAGCCAGGTGGTGCACGCCGACGAGACCGGCTGGCGCCAGGAGGGGGCCAATGGCTATGTCTGGACCTTCTCCACTCCCACTGAGCGGTACTTCCTGCGCCGAGGCCGGAATAAGGAGGTGGTGGACGAGGCGCTGGGGGAGTCCTTCAGCGGGGTGTTGGTCAGCGATTTCTACGCTGCCTATAACCACTACCCTGGCCTGAAGCAGCGGTGTTGGGCTCATCTGCTCCGGGACATCCATGACCTGAAGGCCCTCTACCCAGCAGACGCCAAGCTGGCCGGATGGGCGGCGGCAGTGCATGACCTCTACGCCCAGGCCAAGCGGTTCTCCCATCCTCAGGCAAGGAAACGCCGTCAGGCCCAACTGGAGTTGGAGCGGAAATTGTTGGCCTGCTGCCGACCCTTCCTTGATGACCCAGGGGCAGTCCAGGCCAAGCTCTGCCGGCGCATCCAGCGCTTCATCAAGGAGTTGTTCGTATTCGTAGCCGAACCGGCCGTCCCCTCGGAGAACAACGCCGCCGAGAGGAGCCTTCGTCACCTGGTGACCAGCCGCAAGATCAGCGGCGGCACCCGCTCAACCCAGGGCACCAACACCAAGATGGCTCTCGCTTCCCTCTTCGGTACCTGGCGCGCCCGAGGATTGAATCCCCTCACCGCATGCCGCCAGTTGCTCACTTCCCCTCAACTCTGAACACTTACCAACCAGGGTGAGCCAGTGACGGCAAAACCAGATACGAAAACGCTAACCGCCAATGAACTACTAGCCAGGGCCTCGGCCCTTTTGCCTGCGCTGAAGGAACGCGCGCCACGCACCGAAGAACTCCGGCGCGTCCCCGAGGAAACCGTCAAAGACCTCCTGGACTCCGGGCTCTACCATATCGGTGTGCCCAAGCGGTTCGGCGGACTGGACGTGGACTACGGCCTGGCGCTCGACGTGGCGGCGGAGCTTGGGCGGGGATGTCCTTCCACCTCGTGGTGCTACTGCCTCTGGGCTGCCCACGCCTGTCTGGTTGGCCATTGGCCGCTCGAGGCACAGGAGGAAGTATTCGGGGCAGGTCCCGACCCGCTCTGCTCTAGCTCCCTGAATGTCGGCAAGTCCACGACCGTGCAGGTGGACGGCGGCTACCGTGTGTCCGGTAGATGGGAGTTCTCCAGCGGGTGCGACTCAGCTAGCTGGTTGATGCTTGGTGTCTCCGGTATAGGGGAACGCAACTGGGTCCTCGTTCCGCAAGGCGAATTCCAGATCGTGGACACCTGGTTCGTCTCGGGCCTAAGGGGTAGCGGCAGCAAGGACATCGTGGTCGATGACGTCTTCGTTCCCGCCCACCGTATGCTGGATGTGAGTACCGCGGGCGACGGCAATTGGACCGGGTGGGAAATACACGGTCAGACGCGGTATCGGATTCCCATTCCGGTCCTGCTGGGGTGGGACTTGGTCGGCCCCATGATCGGAGTTGCCAGGGGGATGATCGACGAGTTTACCGCCCGGACCATCGGCACTTCTGGTCCTGGCAGGACCGCGGACTCCCCCGCAATCCACTTGCGGCTATCCGTGGCGTCCGCCGAGGCCGACGCTGCCCACGCCCTAATGACGCAGGATATTCGTGAGATGTTCCAAAAGGCCGAAACTGGCCAGCGGTTCGGCTCCCTGGAGAGAGCGCGTTACCGGCGGGACAAAGCGTTCATCAGCCAGCTTTGCCTTCAGGCCGTGAACCGGTTATTTGACCTGAGCGGCGGTCATGCCCTGTTCGATTCGGTAGCCCTCCAGAGGTTCCACCGCGATGCCCAGGCCGTGGCCCACCGGGACGGGCTAATTATGGAGTTGGGCGGTCAGCAATACGGCAGGGTGGCGTTGGGACTCGACCCGGACGCCAATATCTAGCCGTGCTAACGGTGTGGAAGGAATAACCACCCTTTACCGGTACAAGTTACTCAGCCAGGCCAGCTTGCCGGGCCGGAACTCCTTGTCTCTGAACCCCGGAAAGTCGGCGCTGTAACGGTAGGCGCGGAACACGCGGTTGGCATAACCAAACCGGTCGTCGTAGCCATAAAACGGGTTGGTGTAGTCCCAAACGATCTCCCCCTCGCGTGTGATCTCGAATATCCGCCCGATCATACCCTCGCAGACCAACGTGTTGCCGTTGGGTTGCCTTTGGGCGCCGCTGATGAAAGCGCTAAAGAAGTCCCATCCCGGCCTGGCCTTGTATTCCCATTTGATCTCGCCGCTGGACGGTTCCACTTCTATGACCCTGGAACTGGGAGTTGAAGCCGTGATTGCGTGCCAGCCATTGTCGAAGATCAGGATCGAACCGTCGTCGAGCAGCGTGGGATCGTGCTGGTGGCCGAGAACGTCCTTGCCCCACTTCCAGTTGAACTTGCCGGTGGCTTTGTCCACGATTCCCACGGTATCGAGAAGCCGGAAACTGGTCAGAATGTTGCCGTCGGGAAGCACGTTGCAAGTATTGCAGTGAGTCCATTCGTCCCTGTTGTGAATGGGACAGATTGAGTCCAGCTCTGGGTCCAGATGATCGTAACCATGCCACTCCCAGACCGAGTCGCCCAAGGGAGTGACCTCCCGGAAGTAGTCACACCACAGGCCGCCGCCGTCACCCGAACCCGGTTTGCCGCCCTTAACGCAGTCCGATATTTCCAGGGGGGTCCTCTCCCAGCCTAGCACCATGGTGTTGCCGTTGGGCAACCGGGTGAAATCGTGGTGCATGGTGGGCTCCTCGTACTGCCAAACTACGTTGCCTTCCCAGTCATACTCCGTGATCACCCCGCCCCGTCCACCGAAGGTCACCGGCCCCTTATCGGTACGCCCCGAAATGATCAGGTTCCCATTCTCCAGCAGGTATCCGTAGTCGCCGGGTTGGTAGGGGAGTTCCCACCGGTGGACGAAATTGCCCTGCATATCAATGAGGTAGGCGTTCTTGGTTTCCAGAGGGGTAAATAATGTGTAGCCGTCAGAGGTCTTGTCAGGTTTATTGACCGATAGTCCTCGTCCACGCATCGGGGCTCACTCCTAACTTGGATATCGCCGGTCGGTTCCGTCGGCGGGCCGTGGGCATTCTATTGGGGCCGTCTCCACGTCGTCAAGAAGTCGCGAATTTAGGAATGCGGCCCGAATATTGTTGACACAGCTTACCGGATTCAGGACAATTGGGGTCAAGTCCCGTACACCGGGGCTTCAGGTTCTTGGCCTCGTTTCCCGGCTTTGGCACGAGCCGGGACCATCTCGCAGTAATTGGAGGAAAGGCAATGTCAGACAACGATATCGCCCTGATGGGTCACCTGATGCGCCGGGCCGGATTTGGCGCGACCCGCGAGGAAATCGAAGCGCGGGCGGCGAAGGGTTACGAAGCGACTGTCGAAGAGTTGCTAAACCCCGAAGGACAGGAAGCCGTTGACCCGCTGGAGCTGCAGCGGTACCAAGGTTGGACCTGGAAGCCTGGCACAGTCCAGGGCATGGGCGCGGCCGAGTGGATGTACTATCTTCTGAACTCCAAGCGGCCCCTGGAAGAGAAGATGACCCTCTTCTGGCACCAGGTGTTCGCCACCGGCGTTTCCAAGGTAGACCACTACGACGAGTTAAACGATCAGATCATCCTGTTCCGGGAACACGGTCTGAGCAACTACAAGCGGCTTTTGCTCGCCCTGGCCCGGGACCCGGCCATGCTCTATTGGCTGGACAACAACGAGAACCATAGGGACGCGGTCAACGAAAACTGGGGCCGCGAGCTTCTGGAACTGTTCACCATGGGTGTGGGCAATTACACCGAGGTTGATGTCCGCGAGTGTTCGCGCGCCTTCACCGGCTGGACAATCACCCCGAAACTGGCGAGGTTCCCCATGGGCCGGTTCGATTGGTTCTTCCAGTACAAGGAGGAGGACCACGACGACACGGAGAAGACCTTCCTGGGCGAGACTGGCAACTTCGACGGTGAGGACATCTTAAACATTGTCTGCCAGCAGCCCGCCACTGCCGAGTTTATCGCCAGGCACCTTTACAACTTCTTTGTCGCCGACGAAGCGCAGGTCCCCGCCTGGGCCGTGACTCCCCCCAAGGACCAGGACGCCATCGAGCTCTTGGCCGACACGCTGATGGAATCCGACTACGATATCAGGGCCACCCTTAAGGTCCTGTTCAACTCCGACTTCTTCAAGAACGCCCGCTTTTCCAGGCTGAAGAGCCCCACCGAAGTGGTCGTTGGCACCCTCCGCCTGGTGGGCGGCGCGGAGTTCCCAGCTCCTGGCTTGGGCGACCTCTCCCGCCAGCCCTGCTACATGGGCCAAGACCTGCTCAACCCCCCCAGCGTCGAGGGTTGGCACACCGGCGTCGAGTGGATCAACTCCGGCTCCCTCATGCGCCGCGTCAACTTCACCGCCGACCTCATCGGCGACACCCAGCGCCCTGGCATCCAGACCATGATCAACCGCCTCAAGGGACAGAACGCCACTTCCCCCGAGCAGTTGGTGGATAGCTGCCTCGACTTGCTGGGTCCCCTGGAAGTCGCTGACGAGAGCCGCAAGGAGCTTGTCGACTTCGTCTCCGAAGCCGGGAACGCCAACTGGAACTCCGACGACGCCGTGGCCGCATCGACCGAGCGGGTCGGCGAGTTGCTCCAGTTGATAGTGTCCCTGCGCGAGTACCAATACGCTTAAGTAGATACGTGTCTACCAGGAAACAGCGGGGAATGGTCACGCAACCATTCCCCGCGCCCTGAAGTGCGGAACCGACAAAGAGTACCTACATGGAGTGTCCCGCAAAGCTGGCAATCGCTTTACCTGGGCTTGTTCAGCCTACAATTTCTCACCGTCTTTGGACTGATTGCATGGCATGAGATAAACTCTAAAGGTAACCTTCCTTGGCCCGACACACTGCTAGCCATAGGTCAAGGACTGAGCTCTCTAACCATTGGAATAGCGGCGAACAGCATTGTATTAACGGAGGGCTGGATGGTACTGGCAGCATGGTACATGGAGAGACAGGAGAAAAAGCGTAGACGCGAACGCGCAGAAGCGGTCGCTGAAGTCCAGTCAAAATGGGAAGAGTGGAACCGGCGAAGAGAAGCGGCGGCGGCGGCGAATGAGGAATTCACCGAACCGCCACCTTCGATGAATGATAAAGGCGATATATCTTGACTCAGCTTACGGAGGAAAGCGAACAATGACCCAGTCCAATAAAGACCCGGTCATCGTTGTCCTGCAAATGACCGGCGGCAACGACTACCTGAACACCATCATTCCCTATTCCAACCCCCTCTACAGGGAGAACCGCCCCGTTGTCGGCGTCCCTGAAGAGCGCGTCCTGCCCCTGGATGACAAGATCGGCTTCCATCCCGAGATGGGTCCCATCAAGTCCCTCTACGACCAGGGCAGCGTCGCCGTCATCCACGGCGTAGGCTACGCCAACTCCCCGCGCTCCCACTTCCGCTCCATGGACATCTGGCATACCTGCGAGCCGGACAAGCTGGGCACCGAGGGCTGGTTGGGCCGCGCTAGCCGCGAGATCGATCCCAACAAGGAGAACGTCCTCACCACCGTCTCCTTCGGCCCTTCCCTCTTCCGCGCCCTGGCCATGCCTGGCGTCCCCGTCGCCTGCGTCGACGACCTGGAGTCCTATGGCCTCCTCCCGGGCATCACCGAGACCCAACAGCGTTCCAAGATCCTGGACCGCTTCGCCCGCCTCTACTCCCCGGTCATGGGCTCCTCCGCCGTCATGGACTACTTGGGCCAGACCGGCCTCGACACCCTGGAGGGCGCGGACATACTCAAGGAAGCCCCCAGGATGTACTCCTCCACCGTCGAGTATCCGGACACCACCATCGCCGCCAAGCTCAAGGGAATCTCGCAGATTCACCAGGCCGGCTTCGGCACCCGCATCCTCTACTGCGACCACGGCTCCTTCGACTCCCACTCCAACCAGACCGGTATGCACGACAAGCTCTGGAAGGACGTCTCCGAAGCCGTCGAGTGTTTCTTCGATGACCTCAGAGAGCACGACGCCTCGGACAACGTGGTAATGCTGCTCTTCACCGAGTTCGGACGCCGCACCCACGACAACGGCTCCGGCACCGACCACGGAGCCGGCGGCGGCGCATTCGTCATCGGAGACCCCGTCAAGGGCGGCCAGTACTCCGAGATGCCTTCCCTCGCTGCCAAGGACCTGGAGCAGGGCGACGTGGTACCAAACCACGACTTCCGCGGCATCTATTCCGTCCTGCTCGAGGACTGGATGGGCCTCGACGCCAAGCCCCTGGTCGAAGGCTCCTTCGAAAAGCTCCCCTTCCTGGGTTAAATCACTCGCCTACACGCGCCGGTATAATCTTACCGGCGCGCCCATCTTTCTGAAACCAACGGAGGACTACCATGCTTACGCGAACGGTGGCCGGAAGGACGTTCGACTACAGCCACGCCGTGGGCGGACGTTACATAGGCCAACCTTGCAGCTTGGCCGTAGGTTCGGGCAACACGGTCTTCGTGCTGCTACGTGGCGGCGAGAACATCAGCGACGTCCCTTGGAACAAGACCGGGACCGGTTCCAGGGTCGCCCGCCTGTCCATCCCTGAAACCGTCGGCGATGAAGAGTTCATCGGCGAGTCCGGGACCTACGGCAATGGTGATGGCGAGTACATCTGGCCCACGGCCATTGCCCTGGACAGCAAAGAGAATGTCTACATTACCGACGAATGGATGAACCGCATTTCCGTGACCGATAAGGAAGGGACATTCATTCGCTCTTGGGGTTCGGCCGGCAACGGTGACGGCGAGTTCAATCGCCCGTCTGGAATCGTGGTAGACGCGGAAGAAAACCTTTACATTGTGGACAGCCTCAACCACCGCGTCCAGAAAATGACTAAGGACGGCAAGTTCCTGGCCAAGTTTGGAGGGTTCGGCAGCGGCCCCGGTGAACTTAACTCCCCCTGGGGCATCGCCCTCGACCATGACGGGAACGTCTACGTTGCCGACCACAAGAACGACCGCGTCCAAAAATTTACCGGAAGCGGCGAGTACCTGGCGACCTTCGGCAGCTCAGGGACGGGCCGCGGCGAGCTCAACCGTCCCACCGACGTTGCCGTCGACCCCGACGGAGATGTGTACATCTGCGACTGGGCCAATGACCGGGTCCAGGCATACGCCCCCGACGGCGAGTACATGACCACTTTCATCGGGGACGCACAACAACTAGCCAAGTGGCACCAGATGACCGTTGACGCCAATAACGACGTGATCAAGGCGAGGCGGAGAGTCACCACCCTCGAACCCGAATGGCGTTTCGCAATGCCCCGCGCCGTCGCCTTCGACGAGGAAAAAGGCCGGCTCATGGTGGCCGACACCCAGCGCGGACGCATCCAGATCTACAACAAGCTCAAGGACTACCTGGAACCCCAGTTCAACCTGTAACAACTCGAGGATTCCAGCGCCAAAATCGCGTCCCCGGACATGCCTTCACGGCATCTGATCGGGGACGCGAAGTTTGTCTGGTTGGAGCGCTAACAGTGGACTCGCAGACGGCACAACAATACGTGGAAACGGCCAGGGAGCAGCCCGACATCCTCTGCGCCGATGTGCCGCTCGAAGTCCTGGAGGCGGCCACCGACGACGACTACGAACCATCCCCCTTCATCCAAGAGTACCTGGAAGCCGGGCACCGGCAATGGCTGATCCGGAAACAGGGAAGGGTCCGCAAGAGCGACCAGATGCTCAAAAACGCGGTGGTGGTTCTCTGGGTCCGCGCCACCCGCCTCTACAACAACCGCAGCCTAAGCCGCCTTGATCCCGACGAGACCAAGCCCTTCTTCAGCGACGAGGGGCTTTACTAACCGGACTCCACCAAGCTCAGGACTTCCTCCAAGTAAGCGATCTTCACCCCGCGCCAGTCCTCCCGGTCGCCCCTATTCGTGTCGTAAGGCGCCCGGATCAGCACGGAGTTCATACCCACGCTCGAGGCCCCCGTCAACTCACCGCTGCCACCGTCGCCTACATACAGACAATTCCCGGGGGAGACGCCAAGGCGGTCACAAACCAGTTGATAGATGCAAGGGTCGGGCTTCCTCAGGCCAACCTCACAAGAGAGGACCGCCACGTCTATCAACGGAGCCATCTGAGTGCGAGGCCAATTCTCAGCGTCCTCGAGTACGCAATCGCTTATCAGCCCGGTTTTGTGTCCTGTGTCCTTCAGCCGCACCAGGGTGGCGATGGTGTCGGGCCGAGGGGAGACGACAGTCCGGAAGTATTCATGGCGAATTCCCAAAGCTCGCCCGATCCCTTCCGGACGCGCTGGGACCTCAGCGCGTAGGCAGATGGACTGGAGATATTCCTCCATCGTCGCGTAGGCGCCAATGTAACGCTCATCCTCGGTTTCGGTCCACACCTGCCGATACGCCGGATAATCAATGCCCAGCGCATCGGCCACACTAAGCATCATGCTATCCCAACCACCGGTCCCATCCCCCAGGTAGGCCGGGTTATCGACCAGGGTCCCGAACAGGTCGAAGATTACCGCGTCGTATCGCATTGCGATTCTTAAACCTCTATCCCACCGCCGCCTTCTGAGCGCTGACGAAGAACTTGCTGGCCACCTTCTCCACGAAGTTCCGCCCCATGATCTTGTAACCCTCGGCGTTGGGGTGAAGGTCGTCGGGTAGCAGGTGTGCCAGGTCCGGGCCAAAGATGTCCAAGCCGTCGACGTAATGCAGGTTGGAATCGCCTCGGCCCTTCATAGCCTGGACAGCCTCCGCAACCTCTTGGCGCATGTCCACCAGCGTAAAGCCCACCGCGTTGGGACCCGTCTCCCTAGGTGGCGAGAAGATGGGTGACACCACTACGAACGGAGTGTCAGGGTGCTTCTCCCGGACGATGTGGACGAAGCCAATAATGGCCGCCTGGAAGGTGCGTGTATTCATGCTGCCGGAGTTGTGGACGTTGATCCCCACCTTAATCGAAAGAAAGTCGGCCGGCAGCCCTCGTATCATGCGTGCGACCATCGGCTCCAGGTGGCAGTTGCCTCCATAACCCAGGCATGTCAGATTGTAATCTGACTGGCGCGCCGCCACCGCGGGCCATGTAAAGCTGGGACTCTCGGCAGTCCTGCAGTGGGTGATGGAACTGCCGTAGGTGATCCACTTGGGCCGAGTGTCCTCGTAGGGCGCAATAGAGGCGCCGTCCGAAAACTCCAGGCCCCGCAACCGGAATTCCCCATGCTGCGGCAGCCAAAGCTCGATGAGCTTTTCGCCCGATGGTAGTCCTTCAAACCGGAAGCTCGACTGCCCTTCAAGCGGCAGCGAGCCCTGGAACTGCCCATCGCAATACAGGTCGATGCCACTGGCCTCATCCGCAAGCGGCGGTGGAATCTCCACTGAGCCCGCCAACACCTGGGTGTCGCTGTGGCATGAAATCCTGACCCCGGCGGGCATGGCTGCCCGGTCTCGCATTGCGTCAGGGGGAAAAAGCGAACGGTCGTCGAAGGGGATGCGCCAAGGCATCCTCCACTGGTCCGTGTCATCGAAGGAAATTGCGCCCTGCCAATTGAGCCTCGCATCGTCGGGTCGTACTTGTTGGGCCATCTCGTAGTCCTCCTAATGGGAAACTTCGCTTCTGTTGCCCACCAGTTTACCGGGTTACGCCGCCTCCAACCACCCATAAACAGGAAGGCCCCGGCACGAACTCCGGGGCCTTCCTGATGATTTCCGCGGTCTGCATGATCACCGACGCTCGAGATTAGCAGTCTACCTCGATCTGGGTTTGGTCCTTGGCGATGATTACCGGATTATCTTGGAACATCTCGACCGTGCCCGTCACGCAAATCGTCTTGCCTGTATAGAATGTCCTGAATTCGGAGGGAAAGTTCTTGCTGTCCTCCCGCCAGATCAGCACCGCGGTGGTATCGGGGGTCTTGAGGTCGGAAACTTTGGAGCCCATCGACATGGCTGCGGTCAGGTCGAAGAGGAGAAGGGTTGGCTTCCCGGACCCGGAACCTGTGACTCGAATATAATCGGCTACAGTGCCCTGAACGGTCACGTCCTGGTCTATGTGCTCTGCCATTCTAGCAGCCGGCACGTATCCGGCGGCCACAGCCGCTTCCTCTGCTTTCGCCGCTTCCTCGGACTGGGCGGCGCTGGATCCCGCCCCACCACCGCAGGCGACCATAGCCATCAAAGTAATCAGGGCTGCCAGAACCAACACACATGACTTCTCAGTTTGCATCCTCATCCGCCGATGCCTCAAACGTCGATCCACCTCTTTAGTCTGTCCCTCTCAGGCGCGGGTCCAAAACGTCTCGCAGCGCGTCCCCCAAAACGTTCCAAGAGAACACCACGACGAATATTGCCAGCCCGGGGAACACCGCCAACCAGGGGGCCAGGCTCACGTACTGCCTGGTCGCTCCGCTGAGCATACCGCCCCAGGACGGAGTATCTATGGGGCTACCCACTCCCAGGAAACTCAGTCCAGCCTCGGAGATTATCGCCCCGCCAATGTAGAATGTGAATACGACCAGGTACAGGGCGAAAATGTTAGGAATGATGTGCCTCAGAATTATGCGCCAGTTTCCGGCGCCTACGGCCCGGGCCGCCAGGACGTAGTCCATCTCTATAATTGCCAGGGACTGGGACCGGACGATTCGCGCCGTGCTCGGTACGAACGCCACGGTCAGAGCGATAACCACGTTGTGCACCGACGCCCCTAAAGCGGACATGATGGCGATGGCCAGAATAAGGCCCGGAAACGCCATCATGGCGTCCACGACCCGTTGAACTGCCAAGTCTACCTTTCCCCCTAATTGGACGCTGGCCACGCCCAGAATGAGGCCCATTGAAGAACCCAGGAAAGCCGACGCAACACCCACGTACAGAGAGACCCGCGCACCGTGAATAACACGGCTGAAGACGTCCCGGCCCAAATGGTCGCCTCCGAACCAATGTTCAGCGGAAGGGTTTGCATACTGAGCGCCTGATTGCACGTTGGTCCGATACGGGTCGTGTGTGGATATGACCCCCGCGAACGCAGCCAGGATCACCAAAATGATAGCGACCGTAGCCCCGAATGCGCCCAGGGGTTTACGCGTCGCAAAGTACACCACGTTTTGCAGCAGTGTACGCTTTGGCCTTAGCGTTATGACTACGCCAGGTTCAACTTGGACGAACTCACCGCCCCGTGCGGCTTCGCTTCCTCTATCCAGGCTCATATTTTCTCTCGCCACGACTCCGGATCGTAAATCTACCCTAGCTGTAGCGGATTCGGGGATCTAGCCAGGCGTACAGCAGGTCGGCAAACAGGTTCATTACCAGCACAGTGACGGCGATCACCAACACCACGGCCTGAATCATTGGAAAGTCGCGGTTCCCGATGCTGTCAATCAATAGCTTACCCATGCCAGGCACCAGGAATATAGTCTCAATGATTACCGTGCCTGAAATGAGTCGCCCCAATTCAAAGCCGAACAGCGTGACCACCGGCAGCAAGGCGTTTCTCAGCGCATGACGGTAAATGATCACCCGTTCCGCAAGACCCTTGGAGCGGGCGGTCCGGATATAGTCCTCCCGCAGCACTTCCAGCATGGCCGACCGGGTGATGCGGGCGATAAACGCCATATTTGAAGTCCCCAGAGCTATGGCCGGGAAAATAAGCTGCTGGAAGTTGATCCACGGATCGTTCCATGCCTTTTCGTAGGCCAACGGCGGGGCCCATTGGAAAATGAGGACCAAAAAGAAGATGGTCATCACCGCTACCCAGAAGTTGGGCAGCGCAATGCCAAGAAGGGTGACAATCCTTGCCGCATAGTCGGAGACACTGTCCTGCTTTATCGCCGACAGAACTCCCAGGGGCACCGCCACGACAGAGGCCAGTATCAGGGACATGAGGGCCAACTCGACGGTCGTGGGAATCCGGTCCTTCAGATAGTAAGTGACCTGAGGTCGTCCTTCATAAAAGTAAGAGTCACCCAGGTTTCCTTTGAGCATGTTGCCGACCCACGTCCCGTACTGGACGTAAATAGGCCGGTCGGTGCCCAGTTTGGCCCGCAGTTTGGCTAGTTTTGCCTCGGTGAGGTTATCGGCTGCGCCATCCTCCCCCTCGCCCAGAATGATGAGCGCGGGGTCTCCCGGCACGATTCGCATGATGACGAACACGGCGACCGTCACCAGGAACATCGTGGGGACAAAGAGAAGGGCCCTTTTTGCTACGTAGGTTTTCATACGGTGGCGCCCTTAAGCTTGAGGGGTAACCATGAAAGGCAGTCCGGCCCGGCGCTGCCGCCGAACCCGGACTGCCGGTTCCCCTGGTTGGTGGAGTGGGTCAGCAAGCGGGGTCGCACCAGATGTGCTCCCACTTCTTGCCCCATTCCTCAAAGTGATAGTTCTGAATCCTGTGTTCTACGGCCCAGTTACGGAGGCCCCAGTAAATCGGGAAGTTGGCGCTGCCCTCTTCCTGAGCGATCCTCGCCATTTCGTGGACCATCGCCTTCCGCTTTTCCAGGTCTGTTTCCTGTTGCTGCTCGTAGTACAGGTCCTCAATGGCGGTAATGGTCCAGAACTTGCCCCTTCCGCCGCCGAGCCACTGGGGAAGGGTGCCGCGCACCCACTTGACCATGAGGGAGTCGGGGTCGACGAAGTGGAACCCGTGGCCCTGCACGATCATCTGAAAGTCTCCGGCCCAGTAGGCGTCAAAGCCCGCGCCGGCTTCCATCACGCGAATTTCGATGTCCCAACCGAATCTATCCTGCAACTGTTCCTTGACCAGGACGGCCTGGTCCGGGTAGCCGCAGCAATTGCGGGCGGTAATCTGGATGGGAATGCCTCCGGGAACACCGGCTTCCGTAAGAAGGCGCTTGGCCTCGACCAAGTCGTCAGGGTGTTTCGCTCCGTCTAGTTCCCGGTAGCCAGGCATGTTGGCGTATTCTTCACCAGTGCGGCTGAACCAGAAACCTTCCGGAATCATGTAGCCCATCGTGTCCATGCCGCCGCTCGTCGCCTCAATTATGGGTTGACGGTGCAACGCCAGATGGATCGCCTGGCGAACGTTCGGGTCGTCGAAGGGGGCCCTGGTTGTGTTGACACTGACAGCCCTGCACCCTACCGGCCCGCCGAAATGGATGGAGAGATTGTCCATCTCCTCGTCGAGCTTCTGGGCCTCCAACGCCGTCAAATTGGTGATCCAGTTGCACATCAGGATCTGCCCGGTCTTGTAGGCGGCAATGGCGCGGCCCGCGTCGGTGATGATGAAGTGTTTCATCCCATTGATGTAGGGCCTGCCCGGCTTCCAGTAATCCTCGTTCTTGGCGTATTCGACCGAAACGCCGCTAACGTAATCCACGAACTTGAAAGCCCCGGAGCCGTTCATGGCGCTCAGGTCCCGGCCGCCCTGGACAATGCCATCCTCGACGACGGTCTTGTAGGACTGCACCGCGTTGGTCTCGACGGCCAGGGCGGCGAGGAAAGCCGCCGCCGGGAACTTGGTCTTAATTTCGACGGTGAAGTCGTCGATCTCCCTGGTGGCGCCGGTGTCAACATAGAGCTCAGTGTTCACCGTGGATGATGTTGACCGACCCTCCAGTACCTCGAACTGGTCCGGGTTGACCATGCTTTCCATGGCGAACCAAATGTCCTTGGAGGTGACGGGATTCCCGTCCCACCACTTGGCGTCCTCGTTCAAGTGGAAGGTGTAGGTCATCCCATCGGGGGCGACGTCCCAGGACGTGCAAAGGTCGCAGCGGATGTCGGTCGTGTCGTCGGTCTCGGGGTTGTACTCCACCAACAGGTTCATCATGGGAGAGAGGTTCATGTTTAGGATGGACGACTGGTGGACCAGCCGCTGCCGAACGTCGGCGTACTGCTGCATGTTGATGAACCCGCCGGGTTTGGCCGACGTATCCGGAGTGGCTGTAGGTCCTGGAGTGGCCGTGACGACAACTGCCACTTCCTTGGAGACCTCCTTCACAACCTCTTTGACAACCTCTTTCTCTACTTCCTTGACCACTTCCTTTTCTACTTCTTTGATGACTTCGACCTCTTTGACAACCTCCCGTACTTCCGGCTCGGTCGCGCCACCACATCCAACGATAAATACCGCGAGTAGTACTATGGGCGTCAGCACCAAGGCCCTGGGTCTAGTAAACCACCGAAATGACATATCCGATCCTCCGCGTCTTTCAGATTGAGTGAACCAAATTCCCCATTTGCCACATCCGTTCTTGGGACGTCAGGTCAAGATTCCGCTTTACGAAACGCTATCAACTTACATCGTGAATTTGGATTGTCTGACCGCGGCATTATACGGTCTCACGATATGCACACCGGTCCATCGTGGGATGCAACTGCGTACCGATCCAAGAGCCTGTAGAATATAGACGCTGGGTTTTGCCCTGTTAATAGACCGATCAAGGCTCGCTCCAGAAGAAAAACCCGGCCAAAGAGCTGCGCTCTCCAGGCCGGGTTTTGGTTGCCCATCGGGTTCCCGCAGATATGGATCACTGGGGAACTTGGCGTTAGCTTAACCTCACTTACCCTGTTCCCACATGGTCTCCAGGATGGCTCCTGGCGACATGGGCAGCTTCACCATGCGCACCCCGATTGCGTCGCTGATGGCGTTTGCTATCGCCGCCATCGGAGGCACCAAGGGCACCTCTCCCGTGCCGCGCACGCCGAAGGGATGGCCGGGGTTGGGGACCTCGACGATCACCGTGTCCATCATCGGCAGGTCCAGGCTGGTGGGCATCCGGTAGTCCAGGAAACTGGAATTCATCATCTGGCCCTGGTCGTTAAAAAAGTATTCTTCGTTCAACGCCCAGCCGATGCCCTGTACCGCTCCGCCTTGCATCTGCCCTTCCACGTAGCTGGGATGGACCGCCTTGCCCGCATCCTGAATCGACGTGTAGCGGAGGATATCCACTTTACCCGTATCCGGGTCCACCTCGACGTCTACGATGTGCAGGGCGAAAGCGTTGCCCACGCCAGCCGGATTGGTGGTGCCACGTCCCACGATGGGACCTCCGGTGCCGTTCAGCCGCCGCGCCAGGGTCTTGAAGTCGGTCCTCAGTTCCGGGTCGCGCTTGTGCTGCAGGACGCCGCCGTCGTATTCCACGTCGTCGGCCTCGACCTGCCAAATGCTGGCTGCCCGCTCGACCATCTGACGCTTGATGTCCACGGCAGCATCGTAGCAGGCAGTGCCCATCTTGAAGGTCACACCGCTTCCGCCGGCACCGGAGCTATAGCCGATGGAGTCGGTGTCGACCACGGCGGGCTTGACCTCTTCCACCGGGATGCCCAACACCTCTGCCACGTGCATCGCCATCGCGGCGCGGCTTCCACCGATGTCCGGGGAACCCTCCACCAGGCTGACGGTGCCGTCGGGGTTGACACTGGCCACCGCGCTGGCCGGGCCGGAGCCGTTGAACCAGGCGCCTGCCGCCACGCCCCGGCCGCGGTTGGGGCCCTCCAACGGTGCGGCCAAGTGGGAGTGCTGCTGGGCGGCCTGCAGGCATTCTTCAAACCCGATGCGCCGGAAGACTGGCCCGGTTGCCTGCCGGGTGCCTTCCTTGGCTGCGTTCCGCATCCGGAACTCCACCGGGTCCATCGATATCTTCTGGCAGATCTCGTCGATAACCGACTCGGCGGCGAAAGCTGCCGTGGGAGATCCAGGGGCCCGGTACGCCGCCGTCTTCTGGGTGTTGACCACCACGTCCACTCCCTCGACATAGGCATTGGCGATGTCATAGGGCGCGAGCATCGTCCGGCAGCCCGAAGGGACGGGCGAACCCGGGAACGCGCCCGCCAGGTAGACCAAGTGGGCTTCGGCGGCGGTGATCTTACCATCGTTCGTCGCGCCCATCTTCATCTTGATAACGCTGCCGGAAGTGGGCCCCGTGCCCTCGAACACCTCGGTCCGGGTCATTGTTAGCTTCACCGCCTGTCCGGCCTTGTGGGCGAGGGCCGCTGCGACCGGCTCCAGGTAGCAACCACCCTGTCCTTTCCCACCGAAGCCGCCGCCGATCTCCATCGGGATTATCTTGACCTTGGACACGCTGATGCCCAGCACCACTGAAGTATGGTCGCGAAGGGCAAAATGGCCCTGGCTGCTGCACCAGATGGTCACGCTGTCGTCGGTGTTCCACTGGGCTGTTGCCGAATGCGGCTCGATATAGCCCTGATGAACGGGCTTGGTGGTAAACTCCCGCTCCACGATCACGTCGGCTTCCTGGAAACCCTTTTCCAAGTCTCCGGCGGTGAACTCGAACCTGTTGGCAACGTTCGAGCCGTTGGTCTCCTCTTCCGTACCCCAGCCGCCGGCCCGGGCGTTGGGACTCGCCCCGGTGACCAACCGTTCGTGAAGTAGGGCCGCGCCCTCTTTCGTTGCGTCCTCCACGGTCAGGACGGTAGGCAGCACCTCGAATTGCACGTCGAGGAGTTCCAACGCCTGTTCCGCAACGTGTTGGGACGTGGCCGCGATCGCCGCTATGGCATGGCCTTTGTATAGGGCTTTCTCCCTGGCCATAATGTTGCGGGTGTAGAAGCCGTAGTTGACCGTGCCGCCCTCTTCCTGGTCGGCCAACGCCGCGGAAACTTCAGGGAAGTCCGCCGCGGTGACCACGGCCTTCACGCCGGGCAGGGCAAGCGCCCGAGTGGCGTCGATGCTCTTAATCCGCGCGTGGGGGTGGGGGCTCCGGTACAGCTTTCCGTAAAGCATCCCGGGTAAATTGATATCAGCGGCGTACCGCGCCCGGCCCAGCACTTTGTCCGGCCCATCGTGGCGGATGGGGCGGGTGCCCACCACATCGTATTCGCCGGTGGCGAGGACGATGTTTGGCTTGTAGTCCAACATATTCTCCCTCCGTCCGTGTCAAATCTTCCTGGGATAAAGGATTCCCAAATTACGGCCAATTGCCGCCTACATATTAACATGACCACGGGTTGGAGAGCGGGCCGGGTACAACAAGCTACATACCGCGCCCAGGCCAGTTAATAGACACAAAATGATCAGTCCGGTCTGCACCGAACCCGTTTGTTGCGCCACCACCCCGGTTACCACGGGACCGGCGGCAAAACCCAGGCCGGAAAACGTCGTCACCAGGGACGATATTACCGCCACCTCTCTCGGCTGAATGCCAGGGAACTCGAAGGGCAGCACGTTTATGGCGGGAGTGGCCACCCAGACCATCCCCAGTCCGGTGATGAGCAACATAAGGACTACAGGCTGGGAATTCAGGATGATTGCGAGGCCGAACACCATGTTAAGCAGGGCGGGGACTACCAAGAGCAGCTTCCGGTTTCTGACCTTGCGCGCCAGTAAGCCGCCGAATAACGCGCTGGGGATCAACCCATAATAAAGGAAGCCTAGCAGCGGTCCTCCTAGCGTCGGGGAGATACCCCGTTCGTCCAGCCAGAGACTGGGCAAAAAGGTAACGATCGCGGTCCACGTCGCCGACAGGAAGAACATCATGGCGGCGAGGACCCACCCCTGCGGATAGGCGGTTATTGCCTTCAACGGCGTCCCGGTCTGTTGGCGCAACCGGCTCGCGAGGTCTGGCACGAGGGCCTTACCCTCTCTGGCGATAATCGCCCATGCGACGGTCTGACACATGAACAGGCCCGCCATGATCCAATAGGCCGTGCGCCAGCTGCCAACAACCGTTATGAGCAGAGCGCTCGTGCTCACGGCCAGGGCAAGGATCACGCTGTGCTGGGAAAGACCCACCGAATTGATCTGGGCGAATTGCCGGGGGACGGCCCACTGCTGCAGAAGTAAGGTCCGCGCCGGGGCGGTGATGACGTGGCATAGAACAAAGAGAAACCTGGATGCGAAGAGAAGCATGAACCCGGAAGCCAATGCTTGCAAGATGAGGAAGGGCAGGGAGATGACCATCGACACCAGAACGAGGGCCACTGGTCTAAGCCTGGAGAACCAGGCCCCGGCCGGCAGGGACACCAGCGCGGCGGTAACCCACCACACACCCTGCAACAACCCAGCCTCCACGGGGGAGATGTCCAATTCGGTCCGGATGAACGGCAGGAACAGCCCGAATGTGTAGGAGATGAGCACCACGCTGCTCCCGTGGGCGCGGAACAGAAGCAGCACGGCCCAACCCCTGGCCGGGGTACTTTCGGGCGCGTCTTCAATTGGTGGTCCAGGGGTCGTTGTCACTTCATTAATATAGCCTCTTCTGGCCTCCAATGGTTGTAATCCCCCTCCACACGACCTGAAGACGCCTCGCGTAATCTTACAGCCCTCGGGCGGCCCTTAAGTGGCCGCCCCTATGAGCTATGCCGCCCACCTAGCAGACGTTCCGTTTCTAGGACATGTTCGATCATCCACTGATCTTCCTTCTGTTAGCGGTAACGGTGTTTTATTGTGCAGATTATTGATGATAATCACTCCACACGTCTCCAGGATACTGTCATATTATATTTATGTATACTGTAGAGGGATATATTATTTGATTGTATCATCTCTGTTTCTACCTATTGACACACTCTATAGATGTCTCTATATTGCTTTCTTAACAGTGCGTCATCATATATAAAGACACTATCTACATTAAGACCAGAGGCGTACTGCTGTTGTAAATATATCCCAAGGAGGACAGTCTTGAGATTCGTGAACCCTAGAATACGCCTTATGGCATCACTAACAATGCTCATTCCATTGGTGATCTTGCTCGGCATTGGTTGCGGCGCATCCGCGCCCGCACAACTGCCCGCGGCGGGTGGCCAGGCCCCTCCGGGCATCGACCGGGAGGCCCTTCGCTCTCTGGTCCAGGAAGCGGTAGCATCTTCTGTCCCGCAAACGACCAGCCCCGAAGAAATAAGGGGCATGGTCGAGGCGGCCGTGGCTGCCGGCGGCTCCTCTGGCATTACTATTCAGGAAGTGGATGCCCTGATTTCCAAGGCTGTCGCCGGCCTCCCTACCGATGGGGCCACCGCTCAGGAAGTGGAGGCCTCCGTGGTCAAGGCCGTAGCGGACGCATTGGCCGCTCAGCAAGTCATGGCGAAAGACTCCGGCTCCATCGTGCTCACGGACATAGCCGGGCGGACCGTCACGATTGAGAAGCCTGTGGAGCGCGTGATATTGGGCGAGGGCAGGCAAATCTACATCGTTGCCGCGCTGCAGCCGGGCAATCCGTTCAACCGGATCGTCGGCTGGCGGAACGATCTCCGGCAGTTTGACGCCGACACTTTCAACAAGTACAAGGAAATTTTCCCTGAAGTGGCTGACATCGAAGAATTCGGGAGCCCCTACAGTGGGGAATTCAGCGTTGAACGGGCGATTGCTCTCGATGCCGACGTCGTGACCCTGAACCTGGGTGGCCTGGAGCGGGCGAAAGAGGCCGGCATGATCGACCAACTTGCCGCGGTTGGCATACCCGTGGTTGTCATAGACTACCGCCAGGAGCCATTGGAGAACACCGTGCCCAGCACCATCTTGCTGGGGCGCCTCTTCGACCAGGAGGGTCGCGCCCAGGAGATCGTGGACTTCTACCTGCAACAGGTGAACCAGGTGTATTCGCGGGTTGCCCAGATCGAAGGAGACAAGCCGGTGGTCTTTATAGACACGGCGGCTGGAATCAGGGGAGCTGGCGACTGCTGCCGAACTTTCGGTAGGGCCAACCTGGGTCTGCTCATCGAAAGGGCGGGCGGAATCAACCTCGGCTCAGACCTGATACCGGGCTGGAGTGGCAGCTTGAACCCGGAGCAGATCATCGTTTCGGACCCCGACGTGATCATCGCCACGGGGTCCAATTGGTACACCTATAACCCTGATGGAGATTTCGTCAGCATGGGTTATTACACCAACCCCGCCGACTCCAGGCTGGCGATGAGAAATCTGGCCCAGGGCCGGCCCGGTTGGGACAACCTGGGGGCGATAACCGGCGGCAGGTACCATGTGGTCTGGCACCAGTTTTACAACTCGCCGTACCACTTCGTCGTCCTGCAGCAGTTCGCCAAGTGGTTCTACCCAGAAGAGTTCCGCGACGTGGACCCGGTAGCCAATTTCGCGGAATTTCATGACCGGTTCCTTCCCATCGACTACAGCGGCACGTTCATGCTCTCTGTCAACGAGTAGACGGGCCCGACCAATTGGCCGGCTCCCCTCCCTGTCGGCACGAGACGACCGGCGCTAGGCCGGTCGTCTCGTGACTAATAGAATTCGGTCGCGGTGCTTAATGACGACAGATAGAATAGCTACGATCCAGGCCAGCGATCAGACCACTGCCACAGGCAGACGAATCTACCACCAGATCACGGGACGGAAATACCTGGTGATGGCGTCCCTTGCGCTTGCACTGGTGTTTACTCTGGTCTTGGACATATCCCTGGGACCGGCCCGGTTGGGACTCTGGGAGGTCGCCTCAACCATCCTCATGCCCAATTCCGCCCCAATCACGACCCAGGTCATCGTTTGGGACATTAGGATGCCAATAGCCATCATGGCCGTCCTGGTGGGGGCCGCACTGTCAATCGCAGGGGCGGAGATGCAGACCATCCTCAACAATCCCTTGGCCAGCCCGTTTACCCTGGGAATTTCGGCTGCGGCAGGGTTCGGAGCGGCTCTTGCTCTGGTGCTTGGGGTTAGCATCATCCCATTTGCCGGGATATTTCTGGTCTCGGCCAACGCCTTTTTCTTCGCGATGTTGGCCTCGATGGCCATCTTCTTGTTGAGCAGTATGAGAGGAGTAACAATTCAGACCGTCATATTGTTGGGTATAGCCCTGGTGTTCCTCTTCAGCTCTTTGCTGGCGCTGCTCCAATACATTGCGTCGGAACAAGCCTTGCAGCAGGTCGTGTTTTGGACCTTGGGAAGTCTGGTGAAAGCCACCTGGCCCAAGATAGGCATCGGGATCTGCGTCCTGCTGGTAACCTTCCCCCTGTTTCTCAAACATGTCTGGACTCTCACCGCGCTAAGGCTAGGGGAAGACAAGGCTCAAAGTCTGGGCATCAACGTCCAACGGCTTCGACTCCAGGTGCTGATATCGGTATCGTTGCTGGCCGCGGCTGCAGTCGCCTTCGTGGGCACGATCGGTTTTATAGGGCTGGTTGGACCACACGTGGCCCGGATGCTCGTGGGCGAGGACCAACGGTTCTTCCTCCCCATGTCGGCCATCACCGGAGCAATCTTGCTCTCGGCGGCCTCCATAGTGAGCAAGATGATCACCCCTGGGGCAATCTTCCCCATCGGTATCATCACGTCGTTGGTCGGCGTTCCGTTCTTTGTCAGCCTGATCCTGACCAGACGGAGGCAACTCTGGTAATGAGGCTGTCAGTAGAAGATATTCAGTTCAGTTATGGCGCGAACCCCGTGTTGAGGGGAGTCACAATCCCGGATATGGAACCCGGTAAGATCACCGCCGCGATTGGTCCCAACGCCGCCGGCAAGACTACGTTCTTCAAGTGTATCGCGGGCCTGCTCAAGCCCCGTGGAAAAATCCTGCTGGATGGTGTCGACCTACGGGACTATAAGAAGGAGGAGATTACGCGGCACGTGACCTACCTGCCTCAAGAGAGTCCGGTCAACGCCGTGTTGACGGTCTTCGAGGCTGTTCTATTGGCCAGGAAGCACACGCTGTCTTGGCGCGTCAGCGACGAAGACTTGAAATCGGTGGCAGGCGTTTTGGTGGACCTGGATATCGAGGACCTATCGACTCGTTTTCTCAACGAGCTAAGCGGAGGGCAGAAGCAGATGGTCTCCATCGCCCAGGCACTGGTGCGCAACCCGCGGGTGCTGTTGATGGACGAACCAACCAGCAGCCTCGACCTGCAACACCAGTTGGAGGTGTTGGACCTGATTGGATACCTGACCGAGGAGCGCGAAATTACCACCTTGGTCGCCCTTCACGACCTAAACCTGGCAGCCAGGTATGCCACTCAATTTGTGGTCATGGACCGTGGGGAGGTCTACGTATCGGGAGACGCGGCGTCGGTGCTCACCCCAGAGATGTTGAAGGACGTTTACGGCGTGAACGCCACAGTCTACGTAGATAACGACGGCATTCCCCAGATTACTCCGATCAGTTCAGCCAGGACCAGAAGGTCTTCCCTGCCGGCAACTTGTTGACCGTTGGCTGGCGTGTCCAATGCTCCTCTCTCCAACCGGACGATCGGGCACATGGGCGACATGTATCTGTGATATGGGTGGTCCCTCGCCTCTGGGCTCATCATACCGCGAGATCACTAAGGAGCTGGGAAATGCTTCCCATTAGGTCTGTAGCGGTATTCATGATGTTGGCCCTGTTGACAGGCTGCGCGGGAGATCGCGGAGGTGACGCACAGCTTGGCATGAGAACTGCTCACGAGCCAACGGCCGTTCCAACGAGCATGGGACCGGACCGGGTTTCCCCAACGCACGTTGACATGACCCTCGTGAGTCCAACGCCAACCCCCACGTTCACACCCATGCTCAAACCGTCGGAACCCGCTCCAAGGCCGGCCAGCACGCCCGCGAGTAAGTTAGGGCAGACCGTGGCCACTCCCGCGTCTGTGCCAACGCCTACACATCCACCCGCCTCCCCCGCGCCGGATAAGCCGGACGCCAAAATGGCCAACGCTCCATCCACGCCTACTCCCTCACCCATTGCGGCTCTCCCTACTCCTACGCCTGGTCCCACCGAAGACATAGCTCTGCTGGTAGCCAGGGGAAAACGCCTGGTGGAGCGCAATAACTGCCTGGGATGCCATACTACTCAAGGACAGTCCAACTTTGCCCCCACATTTGAGGGCCTTTATGAGACCGTTCGAGAACTGGTGGGTGGCGCCACAGCATCGGCCGACGCAGCTTACCTGAGGGAGTCAATCAAGCGCCCAAACGAGAAAATCGTACTCGGCTACTTTCCAGACGCCATGCCTACCGTATTCTTCAACGAGGCCGAGATCGATGCGATGGTTGAGTACCTCAAGACCCTAAAGTAGGCGGGGCATAGCCCCTGCCAAGCAGCTTAGACAACTTCACCGCATCAGGTCTGAACACCTTCCCCGTGATGATTACTGGAATTGTCCAACGGGTTCGAGTATCATTGGCGCTATTCGCCAGGGCACAATTTCCCAGGTCTGCCGCCCGCCGAGGTGGGACCTGAAATCGGGAGGGCCGCTTTGAAATACGACGTAATCGTCATCGGTGCAGGGTCTGCCGGCTCCATTGTAGCCACCAGGATGAGCGAGGACCCCAATCGCTCCGTCCTTCTCCTGGAGGCAGGACCGGATTATCCGGACTTCGAACATCTCCCGGATGAGGTCAAGTTCGGCTACGCCACCACCGTTGACGTAATGACCAGCGACCACAACTGGCAGTTCGTTGGCAGGGGCACCGACAAGGCGCCGGAGATCATGGTGCCAAGAGGCAAGGTCACCGGCGGGTCCAGCGCCATCAACGGCCAGATGTTCCTGCGGGGAGTGCCCGAGGACTACGACACCTGGGCCTCTTTCGGCAACGACGAGTGGAGGTTCCAAGACCTCCTTGGTTGCTTCCGAAGGCTTGAAACCGATACGGACTTCCAGGACGACTTCCACGGCACGGAAGGGCCAATCATCGCCCGCCGATTCAAGCAGGAAGACTGGTTGCCCGCACAGCATGCGTTCTACAACGCATGTAAGGAAAATGGTTTCCCCGACAGCCCGGACCACAACAGCCCGGACGCGTCGGGAGTCGGCCCCACGCCCTACAACAACCCAAACGGCATTCGTTGGAGTACGGCCCTGGGCTACCTTGACCCGGCCAGACACCGCCTGAACCTCACGATCCGGCCCAACTGCACGGTCCGCCGCGTCATTTTCGAGGGTATCAGGGCCATCGGTGCGGAGGTAGAGAGCGGCGGCGAGACATTTACCGTCGAAGGTGACCAGATCATCCTCAGCGGAGGCGCGATCGCTTCTCCGCAACTACTGATGGTTTCCGGCGTCGGTCCCGCGGCCCACCTGCGCAGCCTGGGGATTCCGGTAATCCATGATTCTCCCGGTGTCGGCCAGAACCTGCGAGACCATCCCATAGTGCCGGTGACCTGGCGCACCAAGCCAGGCTTCGACCTGGATGGTATGGCCCCCAGAAGCCAACTATGCCTGCGCTATACGGCGGAGGGCTCAGACCTCCGGAACGACATGATCGTGATGATGTCCTCCTACGCCACTGGCCGGGTAAACCGGGGCGGCAATCGGATGGAACCGGTGGGAATCAGGATGTCCGTGTCCATTTACCTGGCGGTCGGCTCGGGCGAGCTGCGGCTCAACTCGCCCGACCCCAACGATCAACCCTACCTGAACTACAACTACCTCCAGGAAGACTTCGACCGCCGCCGCCTCCGCGAGGGTGTGCGTATGGTAGTGGGACTCGGAGAGCACAAAGACTTCAGTGACTTCGTTGAGGAGAGAATTGAGCCTACCGACGCCAACCTGGCTTCCGACGAAGCATTGGACGACTGGTTGATGCGGGAGGTCTCCACCGCCCAGCACATCTCATGTACTTGCAAGATGGGCCCGGCCTCCGACCCAATGGCCGTGGTCGACCAGTACGGCAAGGTCCGTGGACTGGAAAACATCCGGGTGGTCGACGCGTCCATCATGCCCGACTGCGTTCGCGCCAACACCAACGTCACAACCATGATGATCGGTGAGCGTGTTTCGGAATTCATCCAACAGGGGAAGTAAGGCCATAGGTCACCGCCGAAGTGAACCTAGCGAGTCGGACCTCCGTCGAGGGCTGAGGACAACTCGGCGGATGATCCATTCCCATAGTTCGGTCCTTGCCTGACCAGCCTCCCGAAGGGCTTACCCGATATCTCATTCTCTCAGTCGTACTCGCAAATTGTCTGATAGTCTTGGTAGGTGGGTACGAGATTCTCTACAATACGGGTGACTCTTGGGCGAGAACCATTATTGGGATCGGCCAAGGCGTAGGCTCATCGATCGCCGTAACGGTAATCGTTTTCGCCAACGTGGAGGTAGTCGTTTTGCTAGCGCAGATGTTTCGGAAGAAGCAGTTTAACGAGGGCCGAGAACTCGGACAAGAGGAAAAACTCCAACGGGTTAAAGAAGCCTTCGAACGGTTCGGAATTGAAATGGACGGCGTGCAAGTCCTTCCTCGTACCCCGGAAGTGGAGGAGTTTCTCAATAGGACCGGCGACCACGCATAGCGCCGTCAGGCCGAACGCTCCCTATTCTCTATGTTGACCATGTATAATCGCTCCACATGGAGGGGATAGCAAATGGGAAACCGTAATATCGAACAGATAGCGCACCTCATGCGCCGGGCTGGTTTCGGCGCGACCCGCGACCAACTGGAGGAATTCGCCGTAAGGGGTTACAAGGCCACGGTTGAGGAGTTGCTTGACCAGTCCCATGAGCAAAGGATGGGAGACGACGTAATCCGCCGCTTTCACCCGGAGCTTTCGGGGATGATGGGCCCCCAAGCCTCCGGCGAGAATTGGCTCTACCGCATGGCCACCACCTCCACGCCGCTCCGGGAAAAGGTCTCCCTTTTCTGGCACGGCATATTCGCCACCGGATACCCCAAGGTAATCCACGGCAAGGCCCTCTCAGACCAGGTCCGAATGTTCCGCCGCTACGGCATGGCCAGCTTCCGGGACCTGCTGCTGGAACTCGCCAAAGACCCGGCGATGATCATCTGGTTGGACAACCAGGACAACCACAAGGACGCCATCAACGAGAATTTCGGCCGCGAGTTGCTGGAACTGTTCTCCATGGGCGTCGGCAACTACACCGAACAGGACATCAAGGAGTGCGCCCGCGCCTTCACGGGCTGGACCCTGGGCAACCGGGAATACATGGAGTTGCGCTCCATGCGGGACTCGGACTGGCCCTATGGCCGGATCTCCTGGCATTTCGAGTTCAACGAAGAAGACCACGACGACGGCGAGAAAGAATTTTTGGGACAGCGCGGCCACTTAAACGGCGAGGACGTGGTCGGCATCATCTGCCAACAGGAAGCCACGGCGAGGTTTATCGCCCGCCACATGTACAGCTTCTTCGTTGCCGATGAGCCCCCGGTCCCTGAGTGGCCCTACGTCGAGCCAGCCGACCCGGCGGCCATCGACCTGCTGGCCAAGACCTACTTCGAGAGTAACTACGACATCTCCGCGATGCTGCGGGTGTTGTTCAACTCCGAGTTTTTCAAGGCTCAAGGTTCCTGGTACCGCAAGGTCAAGAGCCCAGTGGAACTGGTGGCCGGGGTCCTGCGGCTGACCTCCGAATTCGACCGCCCACGTAAGGAAATTCTGGACCGGTACCAGCAGGCGGTATTCATGGGCCAATACCTGAACAACCCTCCCAGCGTCGAAGGCTGGCATCAGGGCACCGATTGGATCGACACCGGCTCACTGGTCGAGAGGATCAATTTCTCCTCCCAGCAGTTGGGGGACGTCAACCGGCCCGGAGTCCAGACCATGATCTACCGGATTGAGGCTGCCGGGGTGTCGCTGGACTCCTCGGAGAGCTTGGTGGACGCGTGCCTCGACCAGATCGGAGCGATCTCCGTTTCCGAGGATACCAGGCAGGAACTCGTTAATTTCGCGTCCTCGGTAGGCTCCAGCGGAGTACGGAGCGGTCGCCTCGACCAAGCTGGACGCCAGCGCATTGCCGAAGTGATCCAGATGGTCGCATCGACCCAGGAATTCCAGCGCGCATAGCGCGCCTACCCTATCAAAAAACTGGCAGGGAAGACGATGACCACCGCGCAAGGCAAGACTAAGACCAAATTCCTCGAATACCTGCGCACCGTGGGGATGACCACCATGGAAGGCCGGGGTTTCTACTACCCCACCGACACCGCCATCGGCCCCAACGGGCGTATGTACGTCACCAACAAGTCGCTGGAAAGCGTCGTACGAGGTGTCCGCGTCACGGTGTGCGACCTCGATAGCGAATACTACGGCACCTTCGGTTTCTTTGGCCAAGATGAAGGTCAGCTAATCTGGCCTTCCGCCTGCACTGCCGACGACCAGGGGCGAGTGTACGTCAGCGACGAGTATACGCATAAGGTCTCGGTCTTCGACGACGAAGGCCATTTCATCACCCGGTGGGGCCAACACGGCTCCGCTGAAGGAGAGTTGGATACGCCCTCGGGGTTGGCCCTGGACAGCGCGGGCAACCTGTACGTCGCCGACACCTACAACCACAGGGTACAGAAGTTCACCCTCGAAGGCCTCCTCCTCCTGAGTTTCGGACGGCAGGGTGACGGAGCGGGCGAGTTCGACATGCCCTGGGGACTGGCCATCGACGCCAACGACCAGGTGTACGTTGCGGACTGGCGAAATGACCGCATCCAGAAGTTCTCCCAGGACGGCATCCACCTTGCATCCTTTGGCGCGCCGGGACGCGGAGCCGGAGAGTTCTCCCGCCCGTCAGGAGTCGCCGTGGATGGCGAGGGCTACATCTACGTGGCGGACTGGGGCAACGAGCGTGTGCAAGTGTTGGACCAGGATGGACAGTCCGTTCAGATTCTACGCGGCGAGGCAACCCTCTCGGAATGGGCCGCCAACTTCCTGAAGATTAACGAGGAAGAGGGCGCCGCCCGGTCCAGGGCCAACTTGGAACCTGAAATAGAATACTTCGTCGACGAGCCCCACGAGGAATCTTCCCATATCGAAAAACTATTTTGGTCTCCGGTGTCGGTCAAGCTAGACCCCGCCGGAAACCTCTACGTGATTGAGAGCAATCGCCATAGAATCCAGGTCTACAAGCCTGGCGCTTAGGAGGAATGACCATGACTTCCATCAAGAGGGACCGGTCGGTAGTAGTCATCGAGCTTCAGGGAGGCAACGACGCCCTGAATACGGTGGTCCCGTACAACAACGGCCTGTACTACGATTTCCGGCCCACCGTTGGCATCCCGCAGGATGAAGTAATCCGGGTACATGACGAGTTCGGCCTCAACCCCAGTATGGGACCCATCAAGCACCTATGGGACCAGGGCAAGATCGGGGTCATTCCGGGGATAGGCTATCCCAGCCCCAACCGCTCCCACTTCCGTTCCAGGGACGTCTGGTACACCGCCGAGCCCGACAAGATCGGCGCCGAAGGCTGGCTGGGAGCAACGGTCCGCGACCTGGATGCCAGCGCGGAAAACGTCTTGACCGGCGTGAACTTTGGGCGGGCTCTTCCCAGGGCGATGGTGTCCAAGGGCGTCCCCGTAGCGTCGGTGGGCAACCTTGAGACCTACGGCTTGCTGCCCAACATGCAAGATGAAACGGCCCGGAGGCAGGCGCTGGAGTCCTTTAGCCGCATCTACGGGCCGTCTCAGGCCAAGGACGCGGTGGCGCAGGTGCTCGGTCAGACCGGGACCAACGCCCTCAGGGGCGCGGACACGCTGCGGACCGCGCCGGTGAAGTATTCCTCAGACGTCGAGTATGCCGACAGCCCCATTGCCGGTGCGCTCAGGAATATCGCACAGGTGATGTCCGCCGACCTGGGCACGCGCATCTACTACGCCCAGCACGGCAGCTTCGATACACACAGCAACGAGAGGCCAGCCCACGCCAAGCTCTGGACCGACGTATCCGCGGCCATCGCCGACTTCACCCAGGACCTGGAAGAGCACGGCTTGTTCGACGACACCCTGATCCTGGTCTGGTCCGAGTTCGGACGGAGGATCCGGGACAACGGCGCGGGAACGGACCACGGTTCGGGCGGGGTCGCTTTTGTGATCGGCGGCTCGGTCAATGGGGGCTTCTACGGAGAGTTCCCGTCACTGCGGCCAGAAGACCAGTCCGAAGGGGACCTCCACTTCACCAATGACTTCCGCTCAACCTACGCAACCATCCTGGACAAGTGGCTGGGCCTCGACCCACAACCCATAGTCCACGGCAACTTCGAGCAATTCGCCTTCGTGTAAGTTCGTGTAAGATTGAACGCGCCTTCGGGTTGATGCCCGGAGGCGCACTACTCTTCCGGCGGGCTCTCAACCTCGATGGACGACCGACAGGATGACGACCGAATCAGACAATCAGGTTGACGCCACCGCTATATGGCGTGCAATAGGACGTATCGAAGGCGATATCATTTCGCTCAAGGACGGCCAAGGCGAAATAAAAGCTGACTTGTGGGAAGTCAACCGTCGTGTCGACCGCCTGTTCTACGCCATCCTTGCGGTCGGCGGCGGGCTGTTCGTGGCCATCTTCGCCAGCCGCTTGATCGGCGGGTAATCCTCTAGGTTTGAGGCTCCTGGCCCACCGCCTCTAGTAGGGCATTGGCCAGAAGTCTAGCTTCCGTGTGGGTAATGAAGCTCAACACCGGCCAGAACCCAGCGTCCTGCAGAACGAGGCAGATCTTCTCCGCCTCCCCTTCTATCGCGGTGAATTGACCTCCTTCCTCGTGTTCGCCAACCACGGCGAGAACGGTCCATTCACTGTCGTCGGGGGGAGTGCAGACTCCATGGTCTGTGAGATCGTACTCCCCGGTATACAGGTTGTGCTTTTGGTATTGCATCTGTTTCACCGCAGGTTTACCGGCTAGCGGACCAGAGCCTCCGCGATTCTTTCTAGCTGTTCTCCCATCTCCGTTTCGGTCTCGCAGGGCTCGCCCCACACGGAGACCCGGACCGCGCCCGCATTCAGGAAGTCTTCCACTTGCTGCCTGGTGGTGTCGGGTGGTTGGCCGAAAATGGAGATCGTGATGGACTCCGGGTCGCGACCCCTCTCGGCGGCCAGAGCGTCTAGCATCTTTCGGCTTTCATCGATCTGGGCGGGCGCGACCCGTATCGGCAGCCAGCCGTCGCCCCAACGTGCAATACGCTGTAACACGTTGCGCGCGTTGCCACCCAGCAGGACCGGGGGATGAGGCTGTTGGACCGGCTTGGGATAGCAATAGACGGGCGGAAAGTCGTAGTAGCGGCCATGGAATTCCGCTTCGTCTTTGGTCCATAGCTCCTTGAGCGCCAGTACCGCCTCCCGCGTCTGGGTCCAGCGGTGGTCGAAGTCCCCGCCCATCATCTCGGTCTCTTCCCGGTTCCAACCTGCGCCGATCCCGAACAGGAACCTTCCTCCGCTGTAATGGTCGAGGGCTGCGACCTCCTTGGCCAGTATCAACGGGTTTCGCTCAGGGACCAGGGTTATCCCCGTTCCCAGCTTTATCTTGCTCGTAACCGCCGAGGCGCGAGAAAGGGCGATATAGGGGTCCGTGAAGTGGCGGTAAGTCCATGGGATATCCCCTCCGGTAGATGGGAAAGGGCTGCCGCTGCTGACCGGCAGGATCGGGTGTTCGTGGTACCACATGGACTCGAAACCCAGCTCTTCGGCCTTCTTTCCGATAAACGCCGGGTCGATGGTGTATGCTGGCAGGGGCACGACTATTCCAACGGCCATGTTTTCTCTCCCTCTTGTTTAGAGTCCATCTCCCGCTCTTGGCAGGCGAGCCAACCCCCGCTCTTCCCGGGGTTGCCAACCCCCGCTCTTGGCAGGTGCGCCAACCCCCGCTCATCCTGAGCGGAGCGCAGCGGAGTCGAAGGACTTTCTAGTCTCTCAAACTTAAGGCTCTCGGAAAATCTCCTCGCCGCGGTGGAGCCGCACCGCAATCTGGTAGGTCTGGTTCACAGCGCGGGGTGTTGGGGCGTGGGCCGCAAGGAACCGGGACATACCTATAAGAACGTGCCTTCCCGACTCAGTCCCCCGGCGGTCCTGGTACTGCCGGAACGCCGCGTCGACAATCTGGAACGAGTGAAACCCGGCATCTTCCATGAGCATTCCCCGGCCAAGCGCGGCCATCAGGGCGTCTGGATCTCCATCTCCGGTGATGTAACGCGAGACCAAGTTGGAGACCTCCTCCACCTGCTGCCGGACGTCCATCTGCTCGAACAGTTGTGCCAGAAGCTCATCTCCGGCCACCGGGCCGCTGCCGGTCTCCGGTATGCGTTGCGGAGGCATGTTCAGGAACCGGTCCAGGTAGATGCTCATGGCAACGTCGAACACGGCCCGCATGAGTTCCAATGATGGGGCCCGCTTCAACGCCTGGTGCAACGCATTGGCCGCGGTTAATGTGTTGTGGACCGTGTCCCAATCGTTGAATTCGTTGGAAATGTGAAAGTGGGCCATCCTGAGAAACGCGGCGTAGGACAGGGCCGAACCCAGGTCCTGGGCAGTAGCGCCGGACCGTACAGCGTCCTTGATTCCGCCCACGATGTCGGTCGGAGAATCGCTGAGCATATCCCTGGGCAGGGCGTCGGCCCCGTCCCAAACCGCGCCGCCGCGCTGACCCTGCTCGAACAAGGTTGGCAGCTCCTCACGCGCCCGCCAGACCAGCGACGCCAGGTCTATCGGATGACGCCACGAACTAAGTTCCTGGCTCCTTCGGGCCCGGGCCATCCCGTGGACCAGGCTGGTCAGTGTCTGGCCTGCATGTTCCCAGCCGATGTGGTCCAGGAGTTCGAAGGCCTTGTTGGCGAAATCGACCACGTGTCCCGCATCCAAGTAGATATGGTCGGTGGCCGCGGCGAAGACCATGTCCGCTACGTCCCGCCGCGACAGTCCCAACTCGATGGCAGTGCGCAGGCAACGCTCGGCGGCGTCCTCGTCTCGGACATCGATGAAACCCCGGAACCATTGTTTGAAGACCTCGGGGCGGGTTTCTCCGGTCGGGAGCGGATCTACGACAAATCGAGGCGGCTTTCCGGCGCACTCGCGGGCAACGTGAAGCAAACCCTGAAAGAGGGCGACGGGGCGGTCGTCTTCGGCCAGCAGGGGGAGAATGTTCGCTGTTGAGGTGAGGATGGTCATGGCGGGCCCCCAACCCGCCGAGGTATAGGTAGCGCCGAAGTCCGCCCCAATTCTCAAGGCTTCTCTATAGTCCGCCCCGGCGGCGTGAAGACCGAGCACTGACTTAGCGACCACCAGGCGGATGCTGTGCTCCAACCCGTCTCTGAGCCTGCCCGCCCAGTGCCCGGCCTCGTCCCGTTCGACGGGTTGCGGGTCCACCCAGACCTCGCCGTCGACCACCATTACGGGGAAGCTGCGGACATCGTCGGCGAAGGGGTTGAACGTGCCGCCGCTGGAGAGATCGAACCGGGCATGGTGCCAATGACAGGTCAGAATACCGTTGCTGACGCTGCCCCGGTCCAGCGGAAACCCCATGTGGGGACAGCGGTTGTCCACGGCATAAACCTGGCCCTCGTGGTACACCACGGCAATGGTGTGGCCCCCGCCGGTGACAACCCGGCACGCACCGTCCTTAAGCTCGTCCAAGGTCCCGGCCCTAATTTGTCCTTCAACCTTCGTGGCCATAACGACCTCCTCAAGGTGTGAATCAGGAATAGGCGTGGAATCCATGGGGCTGGCCCCATGATTCTAGTCGGGCAGTCAAGCTTAACGCAAGGAGGGTTTGGCCCCATAGACACCCTGGATATGCCAGAACGCCCGGAACTCCCAGGCCCATGATGGACTGCCGGTCCCTCAACCTGAATATAATGGGGGCATGTTTGATTCTCCTCACCGAAAGGCCGGCCTGCTCCTTCTGTTCACCGCCCTAGCCACCGTGGTCTCCGTTTTCGCCAGGGTGTCCGCCGACGCCGACCAGCCAACCCTGGCGGAATCGCTGGCAGCCATATCGGAAAATCAAGCGGCCTACATCGCCGGTGGGACCGCACGGTTCGTCTCCGGGGTCTCCCTTCTTCTGGCCGGATGGTTTCTCCGCGGGGTGTTGACCGTTCCAGGAAGGCCGGCTGTCCAGGTCACGTCATTTCTATTGATTGCATCGGGCGCGTTGACAGCGGTCTCCGGCGTGTCGGCGGTGGCCTTGAGCGCGATCTCCGGAGTATCGGCGGTGTCATTGGGCGCGGTCTCCAGCGTGTCGGCTCCTGACGTCACGGGTTCGATCAACTCCGGGATGGTTCCTCCCATAATCCAGTTTTTGGCCGACCTGCGTTGGCTCACCGGAAAGGCGGGATTCACCGCGGCGGGCCTGGGACTGGCAGCGGCGGCCATGCCAATGTGGAAGTCGGCGGGCGCCTTCCGTATCGCCGCTCCCGCGTCGGCCGTCGTTGGCGTCGCCATGCTGTTTATCTGGGTAGACGCGGCAACTTTCATGCACCGGATTACCGGCCCCGCGTTCCTGGGGTGGACGATCGTCGTGGGATGTGTATTGCTGACTCGCCGGGAAGACCAACGCTCCCCCGAAGTCGAAGGCGTAATTGGCCTACGCCAGAGGTAGCGGCGTAACGATTCCATACAGAGGTCCAAACGGCCAGATTGGTATAATGGGTAGATGGATACATTTAGCGTGGAAATCGCAATCGGTGATCCCCAAAGGGAGCGTTGGATTAGGTTTGATGCCCTGGTGGATTCAGGGGCCTCCATAACGTCCGTTCCCGGCTCAGTCCTGCGCAACATCGGCGTAGACCCAATAATGGAGCAACGGTTTGAGTTCGGTCAGGGAGAAGTCAGAACCATGGAGGTGGGGCAGATCTGGCTGCGAGTCGAGGGGCGGGAAATAATCACTCAAGTTTTGTTCAACGACGAGGATACATTGCCCTTGCTCGGCGCTTTGGCCCTGGATGGTGTCTTCATGGGAATCGACCCTGTATCCCAGAAGATCATTCCAGTACAGGGACTGATGGCTTGAGCGAGTAGCGGCGTCGACGGTCTCAGTACTTACGGGATGCTGGCAACTCCGTTCCGGTCAATAGCTTTCGGAATCCCGAAGCCAACGCTCTCAAGCCAGCCTTGACTGCTTGAGTCTCCGTGCCAATCATCTTCACTCCCACTCCGCCATCGGATGGCAGGCATGAAAGTCCAACTATCTTGTCGTCCTGACCACCGGATATAGATTCCACGACCTGTCGAAACTTGGCGGCCATTGCCTGTCCATCAACCGATGATTTAGACACGATCATCAAAGTGCCCAATGTCGGCGTGTCTGATCGGCCAAGGATGGCCAATGAGTGTGGAGACCCTAGCCTTGGTTCCAACCTGAACGCTTCGTGGTAAGTTGGGACCCCTTCAGGGTTGCGGATGGTCAGCCGGTTTTCCAGCCACTCGTAGGCCAGGGACTCGCCACGGGCCACTCGCCCAGGAGCCAGGATTTCCCAATATAGCAGCGTGCCGGTAGGGGCCACGCTGATCGTCGTAGACTGGCTAAATCGGGAACCCTTGAAGGGGATTACCGGCTCCGGCAAATATTCCAGGTACGCGCGATCCCCAACCGTGAGCCGTGTCTCTTGCGAGGCGGAGCCCTCGGGCATGGTATGGACCTTGGTGGCCGATTGGTTGGTTACGTGGGCTTTCGCGCCGGCCTCGACATTCACCGCGATACGCTGATGGTCCCCTTGGAAGATTCCGGCGGTGGGGTTGGCCAAAAACACATAGGCCATGTCTTCCAGGCGGCCATCGAGGTAGAAACACCGCTGCACCACGAACGGAGAGTTGACCAGGCGCTTGACCAGCCGGGTCTTCCCGGCCCTCACAGCGAAGGTCAGGTCAACCGACCCCTGGGCGGTTGCGCCCGCGTATTTGTACTCATGCGGCGACAATTCCCGCACCCACCTTGACATGTTCCGCGACGTTATCCAGACCGTCCCCGGTCTTGCAGTTGGTGAACACGACGGGCTTTTCGCCACGCACCAACCGGGCATCGCGGGCCATGACTTCCAGGTCTGCGCCGACGTATGGCGCAAGGTCTGTCTTGTTAATCACCAACAAGTCGGTCTGCGTGATCCCCTGGCCGCGCTTGCGAGGAATCTTATCTCCGGCGGCCACGTCAATCACGTAGATCTGGTAGTCGGCCAGGACCGGGCTGAAGGTCAGGGTCAGGTTGTCGCCTCCGCTCTCAATCAATAGCAAGTCCGAGTCGGGGAAACGCCCGGTCAGTTCCTCCACCGCGAACAAGTTCAACGAAGGGTCCTCCCGGACCGCCGTGTGAGGACAGGCTCCGGTCTCCACGCCGCATATCCGCTCGGCGGGAAGTACACCTTCGAGAGTTCTGCGGGCATGTTCCGCATCTTCCCGGGTAAAGATGTCGTTGGTGATTATCAAGGGTTGGTAGCCGGCGGCGATTAGCCGGGGCACCAATGCTTCGATAAGCGCGGTCTTGCCGGAACCAACGGGGCCTCCAATGCCGATACGGGGGACTCTATTTGGCAACGTCATCTCCTTTTGATTGATTAGCTTGCGAAAAGCCGCCAGTTATCCCTCTCGTGGCACATGGATAATACGTCCAGGACGGGGCTAAAGGATGTCATCTCATCCCACGGCCTCTCCCAGATTTCGGAGATTGTACCCGATAAGTTCGAATACAACCGGCCTAGGATGCTTTGGGCGTCACTATGGGAGACAGGCATCAGCCTCATGGCCGCCCCAAGCACCGACGAGGCGTGGCTGTGGCAAAAGACCAGCAGCGCTTCCTCCATGGGTATGCCGCTGGAATAGGCGATAACCCCTAGGGCAACTGCTCCGTTCCCCGGAGTGTCTCCGTTGGCGACCGCTCCCGAATAGAGCGAGTAGATTGGAACGGACTCGAATGGGCCGGTCTCCGCCAATAACCGCCGACCTAACTGACCCGAAGCGGTCCGCAGTTCGGAAGGCAGCTTCATAGCCCATAGGAATTGATCGATCCGTTTGAGTAAGTCCGCGTCTTCCGACGCTGCCGACCGGTAGGCGTTCAGCAAGGCCACTCCGTCGGCCGGTAAAACGGACCATACCAACTGGCTGACCAAGAACTGTTCAACCTGGTCCACCGAGGTAACGAGCCCACGCGACACCATCGGTTCCAATCCGTGAGAATGGGCATACATACCGGAAGGAAAGAACGAGTCGGCAAGCCGTAATGCAGCCAGGAACGCCTTACCGTTAGCCATCAATCAAGTCAGCGGCCATCACCTGCGCAGTCCCCTCTTGCTCCCGGAGGGGTCCGGAGCCCGACCTGGACCAGGTCCGCAAAAGGATTCTCCCCTCATCCTTGTCTTGACCCCCAGCCGGCAAGGGACATTTGGCCCATCACACCAAAAAGTATAGCTGTGCCAGGCTCAACCTCTCCGCTGGAGGAACTGTGGCCAACTCGCCATCGACCCGGACCTCGTAGGTGTCCGAGTCCACTTCAATAAGGGGCATACGGTCATTTCGGACCATCTGGCGCTTGGTGACGTGGCGGGTATTCTTTACTGGTTCGATGATCCGGTCCAACCTCAACTCCTGGTGCACGCCGCGGTCGTGGGCTTCACGGGAGATGAACGTAACGCACGTGCTGGCAGTCGCTCTCGGATGCGCGCCGAACATCGGACGGTAGAACGTGGGCTCAACCGTTGGGATTGAGCCGTTGGGGTCTCCCATGATGGCCCAGTTAATCATTCCGCCCTTGATGACCATCTTGGGTTTCGCGCCGAAGGAGTTGATGGGCCAGAGGACGATATCCGCCATTTTGCCGGGCGCGATGGAGCCGACCACGTGGGAGATTCCATGGGCCACCGCCGGGTTGATGGTCAGTTTGGCCAGGTATCTCAGGACACGGAAGTTGTCGTGCTCTGCCGCGTCCTCCGGCAGCTTGCCCTTCATCTGAACCATCTTATCCGCAGTCTGAAACAACCGGGTGAAATTCTCTCCAACCCGTCCCATGGCCTGGGAATCGGACGAGTAGATACTCAGGACTCCCATGTCGTGGAGCACATCCTCGGCGGCCATGGTCTCCGGGCGGATTCGGCTCTCGGCAAAGGCGACATCCTCGGGAATGTTGGCGCTTAGGTGATGACACACCATGAGCATGTCCATGTGCTCGGCCAGAGTGTTCACCGTGTAGGGGCGGGTGGGGTTGGTGGAAGACGGCAACACGTTAAGCTCACCAGCCATGCGGATGATGTCCGGCGCATGGCCGCCCCCCGCGCCCTCGGTATGGTAGGTGTGGATTGTGCGGCCGGCGATGGCCGCGATGGTGTCCTCGACAAACCCGGCCTCGTTCAACGTGTCGGTGTGGATCGCCACCGGCACATCGAAATCGTCGGCCACACCCAGGCAACAGTCGATGGCCGCCGGAGTGGTGCCCCAATCTTCGTGCAGCTTCAGACCGCTTGCGCCCGCCGCTATCTGCTCTACCAGCGGGCCGGGGTCACTGGCGTTGCCCTTGCCCAGCAGCCCCCAGTTGACCGGCAGCCCTTCCGCAGCCTCCAACATACGGTGAATGTTCCAGACCCCAGGGGTGCAGGTCGTGGCCCGGGTGCCATCGGCTGGACCGGTGCCGCCTCCCAACATGGTGGTAATCCCGTTGGACAGGGCGTGCTCGATTTGCTGAGGAGAAATCATGTGTATGTGGGCGTCGATGCCGCCCGGTGTGGCGATCAGGTGTTCGCCTGCGACTACCTCGGTGCCGGGTCCTACTATGAGCTCGGGGTCCACGCCGTCCATTACGCCGGGGTTGCCCGATTTGCCGACGCCTACGATGCGTCCGCCGCGAACGCCGATGTCGGCTTTAACGATGCCCAGCAGCGGGTCCATTATCACGGCATTGGTTATCACCAGGTCCAGAGCCCCGTTGCGGTTGGTGATACCGGAGGCTTGGCCCATACCGTCGCGGGCGGTCTTGCCCCCGCCGAAGACCAGTTCGTCGCCTGGGGTCAGCAAATCACGTTCGACCTGGCAGATAAGGGCGGTGTCGGCCAACCGGAAACGGTCCCCGGTGGTGGGGCCGTACAGGTCCACGTATTGGCGGCGGCTTATCTCAGACATTGGACACCTCCCCGCCGGGCACGTTGCCAAACCCGCGCTTCTTCATCCTTTGCGCAGCACGCTCCCGTATGGACGGCGCGTCCACGCTGCCGTTGGTCAGACCGTTCAAGCCGGTTACCCTGCGGGAGCCTCCCAACGGGACCAGGGTGACGTCTTGCCGGTCGCCGGGCTCGAACCTGACGGCAGTCCCGGCGGGCACGTCAAGCCGCATCCCGAAGGCGGCAGAGCGGTCGAACACCAAAGACTTGTTCACCTCAAAGAAGTGGAAATGGGACCCGACTTGAATGGCCCGGTCCCCGGTGTTGGCCACACTGATTGAGATGGAAGGTCTACCCCGGTTGATCTCCACCGGTTCCGGCGAAAGCAGATACTGACCAGGTTCGTCAGGCATTCAAGACCTCAAAACGCCGTCATCCACGCCTAGAGCGCGGGCAGATAGCGAGAGATTTCGTAGTCGGTGATGATGGACCGATAGTCTTCCCACTCCATCTCTTTGTTGCGCAGAAGACTGGTGAACAGGTGATCTCCCAGCACCTCCGGCAAAAGTTCGCTTCGCTCGGCCAACGTAATGGCTTCTCCCAGGCTGGAAGGAAGGGACCGTATATTCAGGGCTTGACGGCGTTGGGGTGACATGTCGAACACGTTGCCGACAACCGGCGGTGGGGGAGAATACTCCTCCTCGATCCCCTTCATTCCCGCCGCCAGCATCACGCTCAACGCCAGGTATGGGTTGCACGCCGGGTCTGGCGCACGGTATTCCACGCGGATCGAAGACTGGTAGCCCGGCTTGTAGGAGGGCACCCGCACAAGGTCCGACCGGTTGACGTGAGACCAGGACACGAACACCGGGGCTTCGTAGCCGGCGACCAGCCGCTTGTAAGAGTTGACCCACTGGTTGGTCACCAACGTAATTTCCGGAGCGTGCTGAATCAGCCCCGCGATGAACCTCCGGCCGGTGAGGGACAGATAATGCTCGTCGTCGGCGTCGAAAAAGGCGTTTTCGGTGCCCCGGAACAAGGACTGGTGAATGTGCATTCCCGACCCATTGCAGGACGAGATGGGCTTGGGCATGAACGAGGCGTAGACACCTTGTTGTTGTGCCAGCTCCTTGATCAGAAGCCGCGCCGTCATGACGCTGTCGGCCATCGCCAGGGCGTCGGTGTATTGCAAGTCGATTTCGTGTTGGCTCTGGGCTGCCTCGTGGTGAGAATATTTGACCGGGATGCCCATCTCCTCAAGGTTCAACACCGTATCCCGCCTCAAATCACTGGCGGGTTGACTGGATAGCTGGTCGAAATAACCGTCCCGGTCCAGGATTTCCGGTTTCTCGGAGCTCTTCAGGTAGAAAAACTCCAGTTCCACCCCCGCGTTGTAGGTATAGCCCATGTCTGCCAGCTTGTTCAGGTTCCGCTGCAGGACGTAGCGGGGGTCTCCACGGAACGATTCCCCTCCCGGCCTTCGGATGTCGCAAAACATGCGGGCTACGGCGTTCTGCCTGGGCCTCCAGGGCAGTACGGCGAAGGTGCTGGGGTCGGGGAAGGCCCGCATGTCGTTCTCGTAGGAACGGGCGAACCCTTCGATGGCCGACCCATCGAACCCGACGCCGTGTTCCATAGCATCGGCTAGGTCCTCTGACTTAATGGCAAAACCCTTTAAGTTGCCCAGAATATCGGAAAACCACAGCCGGACAAACTTCACGTCCTGCTTGCTGGCTTCCTGAAGCACGTATTCGCGGTTGGGCGTCTGTTGTTCCGCCATTTAAGAGCCTCCAAATATGGGACGATTACCCCGTCTGGGCCCAGGAATAGCTCACACGATGGGGTCGTGGCATGAAACCAGCTTGGTCCCGTCGGGGAAGGTCGCCTCGACCTGCACCACTGTAACCATCTCCGGCACCCCTTCCATCACGTCTTCCCGCCGGAGCACTTCCCTGCCCAAGGACATTATCTCGGTTACGGGCTTGCCGTCCCGGGCGCCCTCGAGGATCGCTTCGGTTATCAGGGCCACGGACTCGGGAATGTTGAGCTTCAGACCACGGGCTTGACGCTTACGGGCAAGATCGGCAGCCACGTAAACCAATAGCTTTTCAGACTCTCGCGGAGTCAGCATCATAACGCCACCTCATTCCCAGGGAAAACGTGTTTCGACAGTAAACTGTGTCACGGACCGCACTCGAAGCCCCGCAAATTATACCGCCAGGTAGTCCCGCATCATATTGTGGTCCAGGGTGTTGGTGGGGCCCTCCAGGACTATTTCTCCTTTTTCCATAAGGAAACAATGGTCGGCGACGCCCAGGGCGAAATCCAGGGATTGTTCCACCAGCAGGACCGACGTGTCCCGCCGCTCCCTGAGAGTGATAATCAGGTCTTCGATCTCCTGGACAATGGAAGGTTGCAATCCCTCTGTAGGCTCGTCCAGCAACAGTAACTTGGGGTGGCAAATCATTGCCCTGGCAAACGCCAGTTGTTGCTGTTGGCCTCCGCTGAGAGTCCCGGCGTTCTTGGACGGGTTCACCTTCAGCGCTGGGAACAAGGAGTACATCTCTTCGATGTCATCGGAGCTTGAACCGTTGTTCCGCTTTCCTTCCAGTCCCATCAGCAAGTTCTCATGCACGCTGAGGAAGGGAAAGATCAACCTTCCCTGGGGTACGTACCCGATACCCGAGCGGGCGCGTTTGTGGGGCGGCCAATTGGTGAGGTTCTGGTCAAAAAAGCTAACCTTGCCGCTGCGGGGCCGCAGCAAGCCCATGATGGCTTTTAACAGAGTGGTTTTGCCCACTCCGTTCCGGCCCATGAGGCACACCACCTGCCCGTCCTGGACGTCCATGGTGATTTCGAAGAGTACGCGGCTCTGCCCGTAAGCCACGGATAGAGATTCAACCAACAGCATCAGTTACTTCTCGTAAAAGCGTTTGTTAGTCCGCCTGGGAGGACCCAGCGGCTCCAACGGTGGCCCGGGTCTTGGTGCGTCCCAGGTAGGCCCGGACGACCTCCGGGTCGTTTTGGACCGTGTCCATTGTTCCCTCGCTCAAGACCTTGCCCTGGTGGAGCACCGTGACCTTTTCGGCGAAATGGCGAACGAATTCCATGTCATGTTCGACCACCAGGACGCTGCGGTCCTGACCAATAGATTGAAGCAGGGCTCCCGTGTGTTCCCGTTCACGTCTCGTCATGCCGGCAACCGGCTCGTCCAAGAGCATAACTTTGGGCTCCTGCGCCAACAGCATACCAATTTCCAGCCATTGCTTCTCACCGTGGGAAAGTGTTCCCGCATGAGTATCCGTCCGGTGAGTCAGTCCCACCTTCTCCAATGTCACGTCGATCCATTCGGATTCGCTGTCGTGCAGCGGACGGAGCAACGCTCCCAGGTTACGGCGGAAACCCACGGCGACTTCCATGTTCTCGTAAACTGTGAGGCTGGAGAAAATGCTGGGCGTCTGGAATTTGCGGCCGATACCCAGCTTCACCAGGTCATGCTCCCTGAGCCTGGTCAGGTCGGTATCGCCGTCGAAGATGATCTTGCCCCCGCTGGGCTTGGTCTTTCCGGTGATAAGATCGAGCAACGTGGTCTTCCCCGCGCCGTTCGGCCCGATCAGGAACCGTAGCTCGCCTCGCGAGAGGCTAAAATCCAGACTGTCCAGAACGACGAAGCCGTCAAAACTGACGGTCAGACCTTCCACGGAAAGGATGTGGTTGTCCATTGTCGGACTACTCCTCCAATTCCTTGTTGTTTCATTGCCAGCAGCCTGGCGCGCAGCCTGCCCAACCCGCCGGCCAGGGAAGTTAGGCCTAATTCTCCCCGGAAGAACCCCATAATTCCAGCCGGGAAGAGCAGCACCGCGCTGATGAACAGAGCTCCAAGGAAGAATTGCCAGATCACCGGGAAAGACTCGCTCAAGCCGCTCTTGGCCGCGTTTACCAGTATAGCCCCAAGGACCGGGCCGGCCAGTGTGCCGCGGCCACCCACGGCGACCCACACAGCAATTTCTATGGACTGCAGTATACCCATGCTGCTGGGGGATATTATTCCTACCTGTGGAACGAATAACGCCCCGGCGATGCCGGATATACCACCGGAAACCGCGAAAACCAGCGTCTTCATAATCGCCGGGTCGTATCCCATGAACCTGACCCGGTTCTCATCATCCCGCATGGCCATCATTACCCGGCCGAACCGCGATTCCACTACAACCCGTAGCACCAGGTAAATCAACGCCAGCGCACCCACCGTTATGAAGTAGAGCGCGAGCTGGGTGCTGGGTCCAAACACCAAGAACCCGAATACTGTGCTGTAGTTGGTTATCCCGTTGGTGCCGCCGGTGTAGGGCTGCTGCCCAATAAACAGGATGCTGACGATCAACGCGAGGGCCTGGGTGATTAGCGCGAAGTAGACGCCGGTGATCCGGCTACGAAACACCAGATACCCCAGGCTTCCGGCCAACGCCGCGGGAAGTATGAACACCATCGGCAGGGCAAACCAGGCGTGGTTGAAGGGAGCTATGAAGAAGGGTAGCTGCTCCAACCCGCTCCAGAACATGAAGTCCGGCAGCTTCCCACCGGAGGCTTCCAGCTTCATGAACATGCCCATAGCGTAACCACCCAGGCCGAAGAAGACCCCGTGTCCCAGGCTCAACATTCCGGCGTAGCCCCAGATCAGGTTCAACGCCAGGGCCAGTATGGCGAAGGTGAGGAACTTGCCCAGCAACCCAAGCCGGAAGTCGGACAGGATTGCCGGCGCAGCCAACAACAGGGCAAACATCAAAAGGAGCGGGACCCATGAGGCCACGCGGGCGTTCCAGCTTCCGGGAAGGCGGGGCGTCATCTTGGCAGGCGCCGTGATGTAGAGAGATAACGCAAGTAAGCTATCGGCCCCGTACCCGGATCAGGCCGTCTGGCCGCCATTGAAGGAATAGGATCACCATCGCGAAGACCAGCACCTTGCCGACCACCGCAGTGGTCCCGAACTCGAACACCGTGTTCAGCATGCCGATTATCAACGCGGCGAGGATCGTGCCCGGGACCTGGCCGAGCCCGCCCAGAATCACGACGATGAATGCGTCCACGATGTAGAAGGTGCCCAGGGAAGGCCCGATTGGTCCTATGAGGGTGAGGGCGCAACCGGCTAGCCCGGCCAGTCCGGAACCCAGGGCGAAGGTCAGGTTGTCCACCCGCCGGGTCGATACTCCCAGGCTGGACGCCATCTCGCGGTTTTGCATTACGGCTCTGGTGCGGCGGCCTTGGTTGGAACGGTACATGTACCAATATAGCCCCGTGATACACACGACTACCAGGGCGATGATGAACAACCGCTTTATGGGAAACACCAGGTCATCGGTTAGGTCGAGCGCGCCTCCGAGCCACAGAGGCGCGACCACCTGAACGTTGGGCGCTCCGAATATGGACCGCGCCAATTGCTGCAGGAAAATGCCTACGCCGACCGTCGCCAGCAACGTGTCGAGGGGCCTCCGGTAAAGAAACCGGATCAGGCAGGCTTCGACAAGCATTCCCACCGCGCCGGCCACAATGAAGGAAAGGGGAATCGCGAGCAGGAAGGTAACACTGGGTGATACATCTCCGGTAATGCTCTGGGCCACCTGTTGCAGCGCGTACACCGTGTAGGCCCCCAGCATGATGAACTCTCCGTGGGCCAGGTTGATGACGTTCATCAACCCAAAAGAAAGCGCCAGTCCCAGGGCTATCAACAGCAAGATGGAGCTGAGGCTGAGGCCGTTGAAGAGTTGGAAAGCCCAGAATTCCATGCTCAGGTCACACTGTGTCTTTCAACGATTTGGTGAAACCGGTCTGCTCGACCTGTACTAGGTGATGGAGACAAGAGCCGCCTGGGACCGAAGCGGCTAATATTACGCTCCCCGCATACATTACTCTCGCTGCCAAAAATTGTCACCTTTGATGAGAGTGCGCCGACGGAGTATGGCATTCAATCATTGAGGCCGGGCGTTCTTGCGAACACCCGGCCCTCACCCACTAGCCCGCCCCAAGGAGGCGGAGGCGGACCCGGTTTCCGAGTTGCGGTTTCCCCTACTGGACTGCGTCTCTGAGGCCTGCGGCCCATTCGTAGGAATCCAGATAGGGATCGGGCACTACTGGCTCGCCTGAGTTCCAAATCTCATCGATCTGCCCATCGTCGCGGACCGAGCCGATGCGGACCGTCTTGGCTACGTGCTGGTTGGAATCGTGAACGGTGACCAGCCCGCCGGGAGCCTGGAATTCCAAGCCCTTGGCGGCTTCCTTGACCTCCGCTACGCCGGTGCCGCCAGCCTTTTCGACTGCGTTGGCCCAGATGTACACGCCGAAATAACCAGCCTCGATGGGGTCGTCCGTAACCCTGTTCTCGCCGTACTTGGCCTTGAATGCCTCAACGAATTTAACGTTTTCAGGAGTGTCGGTGGTCTGGAAGTAGTTCCAGGCGACGAGGTGGCCCGCCATGTTGTCCGCGCCGATACCCGTGATCTCTTCCTCGGCTACGCTGACGGATACCGTGGGCAGGTCTTCAGGACTTATTCCGGCGTCCTTGAGCTGCTTGAAGAACGCCACGTTGGAGTCGCCGTTCAGGGTGTTGAACACCACGTCAGGATCGGCGGACTTGATCTTGGTAATGACCGTGCTGTACTCGGTGTGACCCAACGGAGTGTACTCTTCGCCAACCGCATCGAGTCCCGCCGCCTTCAACTGCTTGTTGATGATCAGGTTGGAAGTCCGGGGGAACACGTAGTCGGAACCCAGCAAATAGAACTTGGTCTTGCCCTGGTCCAGCAAGTATTGGACTGCGGGAACGATCTGCTGGTTGGTGGTGGCGCCGGTATAAAAGATGTTAGGTGAAGTCTCAAGACCTTCGTATTGGACCGGGTAGAATAGAAGACCGTCATTGGCCTCGAACACCGGAAGCATCGCCTTCCGGCTGGCGCTGGTCCAACCGCCGAAGACCACGGCGACTTCATCACTCTGGATCAGCTTGCGAGCCTTCTCCGCGAAGGTGGGCCAGTCAGATGCGCCGTCTTCAATGACGTACTCGATCTGCTTTCCCATGACGCCGCCGGCCGCATTGATCTCTTCGATTGCCAAAACGGTGGCGTCTTTGACGGCGGTCTCACTGATGGACATGGTGCCCGACAGTGAATGTAGTATTCCTACCTTGATGGTGTCTCCCTCAGAGGATTCCGCAGCGGGCGCGGCTTCCTTCATGGTCTCCGCGGGCGCCTGAGTGGCAGCCACTGGCGCGCTGGTGGCCGGGGTCGAGGAACAGGCCAGCACTGAGATTAAGAGCAGCGCCCCGAGGGCGACCTTGAAACAACCTGCGAGCCCACCGAGGCGGGACGGGAATAAACCACGCATGTTCTGAACTCCTCCTGATGACCCATATATGGGACTAAAATTTGCACGGCTGCTCCGGCTGACTTGGCGCATCGAATTTTGTGATTCGCGTGACGCCCGGCGGGGCCGGGACAACTCCGGTGTGGATACTAAGCTAGTCCCGAACTGTTGCGTTCCGATTTCCGTAGTGTAAACGCTTTGTTAAATGACTCCGGGCGGTCGGCGGGGGTGAAGTTGCGGAGAGTGATATCCGAATCCCTGTCATTCGCAAGCTCCCTAATTGCTTTGTGCAATCACTGTGAGGCCTTAAATACCGCGTTATGTCAATCCACCTGCGGTGGGTATTTTCTTCGACCCCGGCTTAATATTGGGTTGTCTCGGCTATGTTATTATTGGGCCGTCCAAACCAGCCTCGGAGGTCTCAACATGCCCTTCGGAGATAATGATTGGCTAGCCCTGACCGATGAACCGGCCCTGGAGCCGGGGCTCCCCCTGTGTGACCCCCATCACCACTTCTGGGACGGACGGCCCGGAAGCATGCCCTACCAACGTTACTTGCTACACGAGCTGATGGGAGACCTGGACAGCGGGCACAACGTCCGGTCGACGGTATTTGTGGAAGCCCGCTCCATGTACCGCCCAGACGGGCCCGTGGAGTTGCGTCCGGTCGGTGAAGTGGAGTTCGTTCAAGGTCTCGCCGCGGCCAGCGCCAGCGGCATCTATGGCGAGAGCCGGGCAGCGGCGGCGATCGTGGGACATGCCGACCTCAAGCTCGGCGAAGCAGTCGCCCCGGCCCTGGAAGCGTTGCAAGCGGCCAGCCCCAACCGCTTCAAGGGTATCCGGCACAACGTATCATGGAGCCCCGACCCGTCGCTGGACAACCGGGATATCCAGGGAGCGCTGGCAACCGATTCTTTCCGGGCGGGGGCGAGGGTCCTGGCTAGAATGGGGCTGTCCCTTGACTCCATGCTCTCATTCCCGCAACTTCCCGAGCTGGCCGACTTTGCCAGGGCTGTGCCCGAAGTCTCGATTATCCTCAACCACATGGGAGGCGTCAGCCGGTCGGGAATCTATTCCGGTAAGGATGACGAGGTCATTCCCGCGTGGCGGGAGGGAATCGCCGCCGTGGCTGCCTGTCCCAACGTGACCTGCAAGTTGGGCGGTATGGGTATGCCACGCTGGGGATTTGGATGGCACGCAAGGGAAGTCCCCATAGGTTCCGTGGAGCTAGCGGAGGAGATGGCCCCCTGGATGAATTACTGCATCGAGCAGTTCGGGCCGGACCGCTGCATGTTCGAGAGCAACTTCCCACCGGATAAGGTGTCCTTCTCATATAACGTCATGTACAACGCCTTCAAGCGTCTCTCCCAGAGCTATACAGCCTCGGAGAGGGCGGACCTATTCCACAACACAGCGGCAAGGGTCTACCGAATCCAGACCTGAGGACAGGCTCCAGGGCCATGACCTTAAGAGAATTGGCCCAAACCCCTTCAGAAAGACGCAACTCGCCTCTAGGGCAAGGTTGCGTCTTTCCTTTTGACAAATTACCGAGTAAGACCGCATCGGTTTCAACTGGATTCAGTAGCCCATACAACCATGGATTGAGCTCCAGCGACGTGGCGTATATGTACTCAAGACGCACAATTCGCCTGTATTAACAATTGTGTTACATGTTGACAGATACTTATACCTTGGATATGATGTCGCCAATTTGATAAGTATGCACATATCCAAGAAGAGATAGGCAACCATGCCCCATCTATCGGATGTTACGTCAATCGGCAGGTATCTCCTTCTCTCCAGTGTCATGCGAGGCTGCTGTAGCCAACTTCCTCCGCCGTATCCGATTCAGATCGGTGAACACACTTGCGATGGGGGCGGTGGCTTACCGCGGAAGTGCGTCAACCCCATCTAACCCTAGACCATGAGCTCCACCCTGAATCGCCGATATGTTCAGACTATTTCGATACATGAGAGGTCACTAATGTTAAAGGTTAGCTCGCGCGGGAATTCCAAAAGTTTAGGCTTGCTTGTGGTATTTATCACAGCGCTGTTCATTCTAGCCTGCGGGTCCTCAGCCCAACCACAGGAGCAGCCCGCTCCTCAGGGTATAGACATGGAAAGCATCCGGTCGGCAGTACAAGACGCCGTGAACGAGTCGAACAAGGCCGCTCCCGCCCCCCAGGAGGCGCCCTCATCCCAGGAGATTAACTCCGCAGTGGAGAGAGCCGTAACCGACGCGATGTCCACTGGGCTTCCGATGGTCCAGTCGGCGGTCTCGGAAGCCATGGCGGACAGCCCCAGCAGCGATGAAATTACGGTTATGATCGAGGCGGCCGTTTCGGACGCGATGGCCAAAGGTCTAAAGGCTGAAGACGTTGGCCCGCTGGTGGAGCAGGCGATAGCAGAAGCGGTGAAGCCGGGCATCACCGCCGAAGAGGTCGAGTCCCTGGTGTCCAAAGCCGTGGAACGCGCCTTGGCCCCCGGAAGACTTGTGATCTATTCAGGCCGCAGCAAGTCCCTCGTCGACCCAATCATCCAACAGTTCGCCGAGACCACCGGCGTGGACGTGGCAGTTAAATACGCGAACACGCCCCAGTTATCAGCTACGATCCTGGAGGAGGGGAACAATAGCCCAGCAGACGTCTTCTTTGCCCAGGACCCGGGTGGACTCGGAGCGGTCGAAGGAATGCTGGCCAGCCTGCCCGACTCTATCCTCGACCAAGTACCCGATTGGGCGCACTCTCCACAAGGGCTCTGGGTGGGCATCTCGGGTCGCGCGCGGACCGTCGTCTACAACACCGAAAAGCTCACCGAAGACGATCTACCAAGCGACATGTTCGGGTTCACCGACCCAAAGTGGAAAGGTCGTATCGGTTGGGCGCCAACTAACGCCTCGTTCCAAACGATGGTCACAGCCATGCGCGCCTTGTGGGGCGACGACCGGGCGCGGCTCTGGTTGCGGGGCATACAAGCCAACGAGCCCAGGGTATACCCCAAGAATACTCCCCAGGTCGCGGCAGCCGCAGCGGGGGAGATCGACGTTGGTTTCGTGAACCATTACTATCTGTTCCGCTTCCTGGCCGAGGAAGGGGAGGACTTCGCGGCCAGGAACTACCATCCTAGGGCCGGTGGCCCCGGGTCGGTAATCATGGTTGCGGGCGCCGGAATCCTTTCCTCTGCGGAGAATTCCGAGAATGCCGAGAGGTTCTTGAGCTTCATGCTGTCCAGGGTAGGCCAACAATATTTCGCCTCTCAGACATACGAATACCCCCTGGTCGAGGACGTGAAGACGCCAAGGGTGCTTATTCCCCTATCGGACATCAACTCCCCTCAGATAGCGCTTACGGGCCTGGCCGACCTCGCCGGGACCCAGCGGTTGCTCCGCGAAACCGGCGTCCTTCCCTAGCGCTCAGGTCCCTCACCGGCAAATACCTGACGCCGAGCCACTTCCCGGCGTCAGGTTAGGTTACTCCCTCATCGCCGGAACTCCGCAAGACCCGCCCCGCACTCGACGAGTCACCGCAGCGCTCCGCTAATCAACCACTCCCCAATCCCTTCCTGTCCCGGCAGGGCGATCAACTCCACATCAAAGCCTGACTCAGTTAGCAGGGACGTCCACACGCTGATGGGAAACAGCCCCGTCACATGAACGTCCTTCTCCACCCGACTTGACCCGCGTTCCGTGATTTCGTAGGTGAACCAGGACTCTACCTGGGTGTCCGAGGGGTCCGGGTCGTGGAGCCGTTCCTCGGTAATCACCGCAATGTCCCCTTTGGCAGTCGACCAACGGATTACAGCTCCCTCACGGAAGGACTCGGCCACCATGTCCGGAGCGATTAGCGCAAGACCGCCTGGGCGCAAATGCAGCCGCGCGGTCTCGAAAGCGTCTCGCAGGTCGTCTTCGGTGAGCATGTAGGAGATCGCGTCGTGTATCAGGACCGCGTCAAATAACCTCCCCAACCGGACCGTCCTCATGTCACCCAGATGATGATCGACCTCTGGATTCAATTTCCTGGACAGTTCCAGCATTCTGGGCGACACATCTACGGCCGAGGCTCGGTGATGAGGCGTCAGGTGGGACAGGTTGTGGCCTCCGCCAACCCCCAACTCCAACAGGTGATGCCGTCCCTGGCCAAGAGCGTCCTCAATGGCGCGCAGCCAATAGACCGCTTCCTCGGCGTAGTCCTCGCTGGGACTGATTACCGGCCACAGGTAGGCCAGTTCGTTATAGAGAAAAGTCCGCTCCATCGGGTTATCCATCGGCCGCCTTTCTCACTCCCGCCCCACATAAATTGGGTCCCTTATTCGCGTCTCTGGTCACGAAGCATGATCGTTGTGAAGGAACGCTTGGGACCCACGCCCGTAACTGTTCAGACTTGATGTGTCCTTCCTACTCCAAGCTCGTCATTCCGGGCTTGACCCGGAATCCAGAAACCCTTGTAACCAGCGACTTTCACTACCATTGGCATTTCTGGATTCCCGCCTGCGGAGACCTTTGAATAATCCCCTCTCCCTCCGGGAGAGGGTTAGTGTGAGGGCGTCCTCCGTATCTGGGCGCACTCTGGATTCTCGCTTTCGCGGGAGTAGCGGAAGGTTACGCAAAGGTGTCCCTGCACGGGAATGACGGATTGCGGGGGCGGGACATGATAAGAGGATTATCACAGAGATGACCGATGTGAGATTCAGCCAATCCGCCTCATCGAGTCTGAACAGTCACCCACGCCCCTCCTCCATCGACCGGTAGCTACCGGTATGATACACTCTTTCCAAACGGATGTTCTACCTACCGTCAAGCGCGGGCGAGGGCGAAATGACCAGGAATTCGGGTGGATCCTCCCTACTACAGTTGGGATCAAAACTGTATTTGCACAAGGACTCGCCGGGGTCCACCGCACCGCTGGCACATCTGGTGCGGTCGGTCCAACAGGGCGACCCCTTGGCCCCCGTAACGGTAATCGGCCCCTCCACCTACGCCAACCTGACCCTGCGCCGCGGCCTGGCGCGCTCGGGATTCGCCAACGTCCGGTTCCTCGTATTTTCCAGGCTCTCCGAGTTCCTGGGGTCCCCTTCTCTCGCGGCACAGGACCGCAAGCCTCTGACCTCAATCATCGAAAGCGCATCGGTACGGGCTGTGACGAGACAAGCAACCGGGGCTCTGGCGGGACACGCGTCTCACCCATCAACCATTCATAGCATCAAAAATACATTTCGCCAACTCCGGCATACCAGCGACACCGCGTTGGACCGCCTCGCCGACCAGGACCCACTCCGTGAAGAGATCGTCAAACTTTACCGCATGTTCAGGGACCAGACGCTGGGCTACTACGACGCGGAAGACCTGGCGGAATCCTCCGCGGACGCGGTGCGCGGCGGCAGCACCGCCGCTCTGGTCGACCTGGGGTTCGTGCTCTTCTACCGCATTCGCGGCATGACCCAGGGCGAGATACAGGTTGTAAGGGGCCTGGCCCGGCTGAACCGTTGCGCCGTCTTCCTAGGACTCATCGGAGACCCGGATGCCGATGCACCGGTGGAGTCCCTGGCGCAAGAGTTGTCTCCGTTTCTGGGAGCGCCAGAACGCGGGGCATCGTCAGATGACGATGTACTCACTGCGCTTTCACCGGCGGGTAAGCGGTTGCTAATCACCCCCGACCCTCACGAAGAAGTGCGGTGGGTAATCCGGCAAATCGCCCACAAAGCGGAGACCGGAACGCCCTTCCACCGTGTGGCAGTGCTGTACGGCGCTGCGACCCCCTACAACACGCTGGTCCGGGAAGAATTGCAACTCTCCGGCATCCCCGTGTCTGGGCCAAACCCTTCCCCGCTGGGCGGGACCGCCGTGGGCCGCACACTCACCGGCTTAATCCAACTCTCAGACAGCGAGTTTCGCCGTGACCAGGTTATGTCATGGCTCATGGGCTGCCCGGTCCGGCCTCGGGAAGCGAAAGCCCGGGAAAACTTTAGCCCCAGCAATTGGGACGCCATATCGAAGAAGGCGGGCGTTGTAGCCGGCCTGGGTCAGTGGTCGGAGCGGCTAAATCGTTACGCCTCTGATATCGAACGTTACGCCCGTGGCAGGGAGGAGAAGGGAGATATCGCGGAGGCACAGGCCAACCTTATGTTGACCGAGGCCCAGTCCGCCAGAGACCTCCAGCAATTCATCGAGACCCTGGCCCAGGATTCGATTCATCCCCCGGGCGGCAACACCTGGAGCCAGTTAGCTGATTGGGCGTCCAATCTTCTGCAACTGTACTTGATGCCTCCGGACCAAATGCCCCCGCCGGAAGCGGATGCTTTCCGCAAGGTAAAGGACATCTTGGAAGGACTGGAGTCCGCAGACGAGGTAGACCCGTCACCCACTTTCGGGGCGTTTCGGGAGAATTTGGAAGAGGCCCTCCGGTCGTCTGCTGGCCATTCCGGGGCGACAGGACAGGGCGTGTTCGTTGGGCCCATCTCCTCCGCCACCGCGATGGACTTCGACGTGGTCCACATTGTCGGCATGATCGAAGGGGCAGTACCCGCACCGGTCAGAGACGACCCTCTAATACCAGACCGGGAAAGGCAGGCTGCGGGCGGTCCAGCGGAAGGGCTACCCTTGCAACATGTGAGGCAGTCGGAAGAAAGATACGCGTTTTTGTCGGCGTTGGGCTCGGCTCCTGAAGCGACTTTATCCTTTCCCAGAGCCAACCCCGCGGGACAGCGGGCCCACTACCCATCGCGTTGGTTTCTGGAACTCGCTTCGCTCTTGGAAGGTTCCCGCGTCACCTCGTCCGGCCTGGGCAAACTGGGGAACCGTACCTGGCTGACCATAATACCTTCGATGGAACGGGCCCTTGAGTCGGTGGTCTCAGCGGCGCCGGCGGACCAGCACGACTACGACCTAGAACGCCTCTGGCGCTGGACGAGTTCAGGGCAGGAAGTACACGCTCACCCACTGGCCGCGTCCGGCACACTGGCCAGGTCTTTGCGGCTTGGCCGCGCCCGCTATAGAAGCTCTAGTTTCACCGAATGGGACGGCAACCTGTCAGGCGCGGTGGACGACACTGGACTAACTAAACGGTTGGCTGACACCGCTCTATCCCCCACCAGCCTTGAAACCTGGGCAGGTTGCCCCTTTAGCTATTTCCTCGGCCATGTGCTCCGCATTAGCTCTCTGGAAGACCCGGAAGAGATATTCTCGATTACCCCCATGCACAAAGGTTCCCTGGTGCATAAGGTCCTGGAGGATTTCATCGCCGAAGCCAAGAAAGAGGGCACACTTCCCCATCCTGGCCAACCGTGGGATGCCCAACACCGCGCCGCCCTTGGCCGCATCGCCCGGGACAACTTCCGCCGGGCGGAGGCCGAAGGCGTAACCGGCAAAGCCCTTATGTGGCAGTTGGAACAGGAAACCATCCTCAACGACCTTTATAGCTTCCTAGAAGAGGACACCAGACTGCGAAGCCGTTTTGACCTTTCCCCTTCCCACTTCGAAGCGCGCTTTGGACTGGGCGGCGAATCATGGCCGGCCCCGGAGTTGTGGGTTGGAGACTCGGGCCCCATCAAATTCCGGGGAGTGATAGACCGGATAGACTCCAGCCCCTCGGGTGAAGACATTCTCGTCATGGACTACAAAACGGGGAGTCCCGATCCGTATTCGGGGCTGAAGGCTGACCCAATCGACAGGGGAAGGCACCTACAACTGGCGGTCTACTCCCTCGCGGCGCGGGAAGCCCTGGGCGCAAACGTGAGGATACGGGCTGCCTACTGGTTCGTATCAAGCCGCGGGAGTTTCACGATCGTCCCTGACAATCCCGTGGATATGGATGAGCCGGATACCGTGGAGCGGTTCAAAGAAGGCGTATCCGCCATTGTTTCGGGGATCCGCGGCGGGGTCTTCCCGGCAAACCCCGGCAGGGAAGAGAACCAGGACTTTCACAACTGCCGGTACTGCGACTTTAAGACCCTGTGTCCGTCGAGGAAAGACACCCTCTGGGCCAGAAAGAAAGGCCACCCGATTCTAGGGGACTACCTGGAATTGTCGGGGGAGGTCTCATCGTGACCAACACATTCACTCCTCAGGACCAGGAGACCCGGGTCAGAATTCGCGAGTCCATCAAGGAGACCCTCTTCGTGGAAGCGGGAGCGGGCACCGGAAAGACCACCAGTCTGGTGGACCGGGTAGTCACGCTGGCGTCCTCAGGGGCGGCGACTCTGGACAAGACCGCCGTAATTACGTTCACCGAGGCCGCCGCCGCTGAACTGCGCGACCGCATACGCGAACGCTTGGAGGCCGCCGCTACCGCCCCCTCCGGTGACAGCGGACAGCGGCTACGCTGCCAACGCGCCCTGGCGGACCTGGACCGCTCCTCCATTCAAACCCTGCACGGCTTCGCCCGGTCCATCCTGCAGGAGCGTCCGCTGGAGGCGGGCTTGCCTCCGGTTTTCGACACCATGGACGCCATCGCCAGCGATCTTGCCTTCGAGGAAGCCTGGACCGACTGGGTTGACAAGGCGCTGGACAACCAGGAACTCGCTGGCAGCTTGTCGTTGGCCTTCTCACTCGGACTGACCATACGACAACTCCGGGTCATCGCCCTAACCTTTCACCAGAACTATGACCTACTGGAAGAAGCCGCGTTCGCCGACACGCCGATGCCCCCGGCAACCGTGGTGCGGGCGCTGGTCGAGGGGTCGGCCGAATTCGAGCGGCTGTGTCAGTATTCCAAGCTGCGGGAAGATGACAGCTTGTACAACCATGTCCAGGGCTTGCTGAGGGCCGCCGCCCGGTTCTCGGAGCTGGAGGCGGAAGCTCGCCCAACGTACCCGCTATTGCGGCGGACGATGCCCCTTGGCCAGTCGGGCGGGAGACAGCCGGATTGGCAGCGTGACCCCGTCACGTCCGTCAACGCATGTAAGTACCTGAAGGACTGGCTCACCGAACTTCAAGCCTCGGCGGCGGATGAGCTGGTCTTGGCCCGCCGGTCCGCGCTCATGCCCGTTCTGCGCGCCTTGAAGAGTTTTGCACTGGACTTCGCCCAAGACCGGAAGCGCCGTGGAGTAGCGGGTTACGACGACCTGCTGGTCTGGGCCAGGGACCTGCTGCGGGACAATATCCCGGTGCGCGACCACTTCCGGCAAAGGTACACCCATTTGTTGATCGACGAGGCTCAGGACACCGACCCGATCCAGGCCGAGATTGCCATGTTCATAGCCGAGGACGCCGGGGACAACCTTGAGCCCGGCGAGCGTCCAAGGTCCTGGCAGGAGATTACGCCAGAACAAGGGAAACTGTTCGTAGTCGGCGACCCCAAACAATCGATTTACCGTTTTCGGCGCGCCGACGTAACCCAGATGCTCAAGCTCCAGAAGCTAATGGGAGGCGACACGCTGCGCCTTGTGCAGAACTTCCGCTCCCAACGTCCAATTCTGAATTGGGTCAATTCCATCTTCGGACCGTGGATGGAAGAGGGTCAGAATCAGGCGCGGTACGTTCCCGTAACCCACCGATGGGAAGCGGAGACGGACCACGCTGCGGGACCCGGGGTCTGGACGCTGGGCGGACCACTTGAGGGCAATATCGGCGAGATCAGGAGAGAAGAGGCCCGCCAGATCGCCGCCCAGATTCACGACATGGTGACGGGCCACTGGCAGGTCCTGGTAACGGACGCGTCCGAGTCCAGAGGGTCTGAGCAGTACCGGGACGCCTCCTATTCAGACGTCTGCATTCTGATGCCAAGACGCACAGGTTTGCGGGGACTGGAGTTGGCGCTGGACGATGCCAGCGTTCCCTACCGGCTCGAGGGCAACGCCTTGGTCTTCGGCACCCAGGAGGTTAGGGACCTGGTCAACTGCCTGAAAGCCGTAGACGACCCCGCCGACCGGGTGGCGACAGTAGCCGCGCTCCGTTCACAAGCGTTCGCGTGTAGCGATGTGGACCTGTTCCGGTTTTCAGACGCGGGAGGCGAGTTCGACTTCCTCTCCGCCGCCGAAGGTTTCGTTGGTTTGGATGGTTTTGATGATGTGAATGGCATCCGCGGCCCCGTTCCGGACGCGCTCGACGTCCTCCGGCAATTCCACCAACAACGTCTCTGGGACTCCCCGGCAGCGCTCATCGACCGCTTCATCCGGGAACGGCTCCTCATGGAGTCGGCCATGGACCATCCCCGAACGCGAGAGCAATGGAGAAGGTACCGATTCATGGTGGAACAGGCCCGGTCATTCGCCGAGGCTGGGGGCAATTCGCTGCGAGCGTTCTTGGAATGGGTGGAGCGCCAGACCTCGGAGGGCGCGCGATTCACCGAAACGCCCGTGCCCGACAGTGACGAAGACGCGGTCAGGATCATGACCGTTCACGGGGCCAAGGGACTGGAATTTCCCATTGTGCTGCTCACCGGGTTGAATGCAAACCCCCGTCCAAGGGCGCAGAACGTCCTGTTCGACCGGGAAAGCGGAGCGGTGGAGGTAAGAATTGGCGCCGACGACACACAGTTCGCAACTACCGGTTTCGAATCACTTCTAGCCCATGAGCAACAACTTGAGGCCGAAGAATACGTTCGTCTCATGTACGTGGCCGCAACCAGGGCGCGGGACCACCTGGTGTTGAGCCTGTTCCGTAACCAACGCAGCTCCGGTTCGGGGGCGGAGAGGATGGTGGAGATCCTAACTGGCAATGACGATTTGTGGACTGCGGCGCCGGACGCCAGCGGCCAAGTTCCCAAAACAGACCTCAAGGCCGTCGACCGTGAGAAGCCTGAAGGTCACTCCCTGGCTGACCGAGAGCAATGGAGCAGCCGCAGAGCGGAGCTTCTGGAACGTCAAGGCAGGCCGGCGTCCGTCGCCGCAACCGGCCTCCACCATATCAGACGCGACGGGTCCGCTAACTTTGATGATGTCCAGGACCCCAAAAGAGAGCCCGAGACTGAGGAGCCATGGAAGCGGGGCCGGGGCGGAACCTCCCTGGGCAGGGCGGTCCACTCGGTGCTTCAGACTATCGACCTGGCTACCGGAAACGGCATCGAGGAGACGTCGAGGGCCCAGGCGGCGGCGGAAGGACTTCCCGCCCGTGCGTCCGAGGTTGCCAGGCTGTCGCGGGTAGCGGTAGACAGCCCCACGGTACGGCGGGCGGTTGCAGCGTCGAGGCATTGGCGTGAAGTGCCTGTTGCCGTGCCGGTGGATGAGGGAGTCCTGGAGGGGTTCATCGACTTGCTGTTTGAAGAAGACGGCGGGCTGGTGGTGGTCGACTACAAGACCGACGCTGTAGACTCCGAAAACCTGGACGGCTACCTGACCAGGTACAGGCTTCAGGGCGGGGCCTATGCGTTGGCGGCGCAGCGGGCCACCGGCATGCCCGTGAGGGAGGTGGTCTTCCTGTTCCTGCACGCTGGGGAAACACGCATCCTTACCGACATAACCGACCTGGCCGCCGAGGCGGAAGCCGTGGCCACAGCTTACCTCAGCGGGAACGCGCCCCCGCTCTAGCTCCTTGCCGGAGGTGGAACGAACATGAACCCTTACCGCAGCGGCGGCGCGTAGATGAGCCCTCCTCGCCCTCTCATGACATCCAACCGGCTGGGCGGGGTCTCGTTTACCGAATCTGGCAGGTCTTCGCAAGCTGTAAGGCCGAACACTATGAGCAGTAGACCCGTGAACAAAGCCAATGAGCGAGTGAACATCTATATCCCTCTAGGTAAGATCCACGGCGCAAGGTGGGCATCCAAAACCCGATGTAAACCGCAACTGATTCGGACGCTTGGGCACATGAGAACGTTTTCCGCGAATGGCGAGAATTACGGCTCGCTCAGATGGCCCAGTCCTAATGCCCCTTCTCTCATGAGGGATAGACCCTGCCAGGCCTTGTGGTAGACTAAACAACCTACCTTTCGGGCGTGGAACCGCCGGGGAATTCAAACGCGGGGGACGTGCGTGTTTGGCTTTTATCCATCTCCATACATTGTTATCGTCATGCTTGCCGCAGCGGGGGTATCACTCTCGCTGTTGTTTTGGTTGAGCACGCGATCGTCTTGGATAACTTCGAGCCTAAGAATCTGGCCGGTGGCCGTAGTGCCCACCGCTCTGTTCCTGCTGCTTGCCTCTAGCGGTCCGCTCCTCAAGGTGTTCGGCCAGGAAACGCCCCCGGTCGTGGGCGCCTGGACCTTCGCCACAGTCATCGAACCAACCACCCTGGAAACAGGCTCCGAAGAGGGCGCAACCGTAGCCCTCACCGCCACCTTTACCGTAAGCAGCGGAACCCCTACCTCGTTGTCTATCTCCGCGACGAGCGATTCGCCTGCGGCCCAGGCTATAATGGAGTTAAACACCGACAGCGGCCGAATAGGGTTTGCCAAGTCTCTGTCCTCGGACCCCTACCTGTATGAACCCGGCGGCTCCCTCCCCAATCCCAGTTGCGATCCAGACCTGGAACCCGGGGATGATGGTGAGATCAAGACGACTTGCACGTTCGACTTTCTAAAGGCCACGGGCACCAAGCTCTTCGCACAAAGTAGTGCAACCCCGGGGCCTTACACCGTATCCATCGGGTTCCCTCAGGCAGTCACCTTCGAAGCCACGGCAAACACGGCAGACAATCCGGAATTCACTGCGGGGACAATCACAACCTCCGAGACCGGATTCTCTGACCCTGAGCTACCCCTAACAGTGATACTCGGGCGACCCTCCAATCTAACCGCGACTCCTGGCGACGGGCAATTGACCCTGGGCTGGGACGACCCCGGCAACGCCAATATCGACGGGTACGAATACCGCCAGAGCAGCGACGGCGGCGGGAATCGGGACCCCGACTGGGCTGAAATTGCCGGAAGTTCGGCAACCACGACTGGGCACGAGGTCTCGGGCCTTAGCAACGGGACAGAATACACCTTTGAGATTCGCGCAATCGACGCTAACTACGAGGGAGCCGCGGCTTCGGTCACCGCCACACCGAAGACGGCGCCTGACAACCCAGAGAATTTCCGGGCAACGGTTGCCACCGGTGCGGTCACCCTCACCTGGGAAGCCCCAGTCTCCAACGGCGGCTCGGCTATCTCCAATTACGAATACCGCCAGAGTGCGGACGGCGGATCCAACTGGAGTCCAGATTGGACTGACGTTGCCGGGAGCGCCGACACAACCTCAAAGACCATTTCCGGGCTTACGGATGACACCGCGTATACCTTCCATGTCCGCGCCGCATACAGCGAGGGCGGGGGAGAATATGCCGCGTTGCAGGCTACACCACCCGGCGGAGCTGTGGTTACGGGTCCTGACGCGCCTCGAAACCTTACATCCACTGTCAGTGAACTCCAAGCCACGCTGGGGTGGTCGGCCCCAGATTCAGATGGCGGCGAGGCTATCACCGGATACGAATACCGCCAGAGCATTGACCGCGGCGCCACCTGGGACCCTCCTGGCTGGACCGAAACGTCAGGCGCTACGGTGCACACCGTAACGGGTCTCACCAACGGCACGCATTACACGTTCGGAGTGCGCGCCGTGAACCGTGTCGGTGTCGGTAACTCCCTCCAAGTTACCGCAACTCCCGGTCTTGACTTCGACCAGGATGACGACGGCTTGATCGACGTCGCCACCCTGGCGCAGCTTAACGCCATCCGCTGGGACCTCGACGGCAACGGCTCTCCCACCGACCTCGCCTATCGGGCAGCATTCGTAAACGCGCGCTCCGGTATGGGGTGCCCGGATACAGGCTGTACCGGCTACGAATTGACCGCCGACTTGGAGTTCGACACCGATGGCAGCGGCTCGGCGGATTCCGGAGACGAAGATTGGAACGACGAGGCAGGCTGGGATCCTATCGGAGACGGCACCAACAATTTTTCCGCAACCTTCCACGGTAATGGCCACACTATCTCCAACCTGTACATCAGCAGGCCCACGACGGCCTACGTGGGCTTGTTCGGGTACACCGACAGCTCCGCCAGGGTCCAAAACGTCGGCATAGTAGACATCAGTGTGACCGGCGGTTCCGATGTCGGAGGACTTGTCGGGGAGAATGCCGGGAACATCAGGGAAAGCTATTCTACCGGCAGCATTAGCGGCGAGGCCAACAGCATAAGAGTAGGTGGTCTGGTCGGCTACAATCGGGGGCGTGTAGTGGTCAGCTATTCCACCAGCAGTGTTTCCGGTGGGTCAGAGACCGGCGGCCTGGTGGGGCAGAACAAAGGTAACGTTATTGCCAGCTATGCCACGGGCGCCGTTGCCGGTGTCGCTGGCGGCACAGGGACCGGAGTCGGAGGCCTGGTCGGGTTCCACTCACTAGGGACCATCATCGCCAGCTATTCCACCGGCCAAGTCACCGGGACCACTGGGGCCGGCGGCCTGGTTGGAGCCAGTCAGGCGACCGTAACCGACAGCTATCGGGACACCGCGACTTCCGGCCAGTCAACCAGTTCTGAAGGGACCGGTAAGACCACCTCCGAGCTTCAGGCCCCGCTAGACTATACCGACATCTACGCCAACTGGAACGTTGACGTCGACAACGAAGACGGCGATGACCTATTCTTGACTGGCGAAGACGAGCCGTGGGACTTCGACACTGCCACTAGCTACCCCCTGTTACCCCGAATCCACCGAAAAGGTGAGTGTCGCGGCGGGTTGAATGGGTAAGAAAGTGCTCCTGTGCATCTGGGATAATGGTTTTCGAGACAGAAAACCAACCAGAAACAAGGAGCACCCAATAGATGCTACCACGCAACCACCCCGACGGCATCCACATCGCCTTCGACGACCACCGCCTGGTCAACAATGCCGGGCTGATCCTTCCCGCCACGTTGGCCTTGCACCTGGGCCTGCCCCAACTGGTTGACCGGCACTTGGACCTGGGCTGGGCCCCAGGCCGAGCCAACACCGGCGACAAGATCATGACGCTGGTGGCTTCCGCGCTGGCGGGCGGCGACTGCATCGACGATGCCGATGTGTTGCGCACCGGCAGGACAGCCTGCACCCTGGGCAGTGTAGTCAAGGCGCCCTCCACCTTGGGCACCTTCCTGCGCAGTTTCCGGTGGGGCCACGTCCGCCAACTGGACCGGGTGAGCCGCCAGTTGCTGGCCCGGGCCTGGGAGGCTGGGGCCGGACCCGGCGACGGGCCCCTGACCATCGACCTGGACTCCACCATCTGCGAGACCTACGGACTGGCCAAGGAAGGAGCTCGCCACCACGGCTACACCGGTGCGCGGGGCTATCACCCGCTGCTGGCCGTCGCCGCCGGAACCGGCGACGTGCTGATGGCCCGCCTGCGCGAGGGCCGGGCCTACACCGCCCGCGGCGCCGCCCACTTCCTGCGTGAAACGGTGGGGCGGGTGCGCTACGGCGGAGCCAGGGGCCAACTCACGGTGCGGGCCGACAGCGGCTTCTATACCCACGCCGTGGTCGCCGTCTGCCGCCGGATGGATGTCCGCTTCTCCATCACCATCCGCCAGCGCACCCGCCTGCGGAATCTCATCGAGGCGATACCCGAAGAGGACTGGACGCCGATTCCCTACTGGATGGACGGCGCCGATGTGGCCGAGACCACCTACACCCCCTTCCAGAGTGAGCCCGACGCCGCGCCGGTGCGGCTCATCGTCCGGCGGGTGAAGCCGGCGCCCGGTTCCCAACTGGCTCTCTTCGCCACCTACAGCTATCACGGCTTCATCACCGACCGGGACGGAGAGACCCTGGAACTGGAGGCTGACCACCGCCGCCACGCCGAGATCGAGAATGCGATACGCGACCTCAAGTACGGCGTGGGGCTGAACCATCTCCCCTCGGGCCGCTTCGCTGCCAACGGCGCCTGGCTGGCGGTACAGGTGATGGCCCACAACCTGGCCCGCTGGACAGCCCGCATCGGCCTGGGTCAGCAGATCGTGACCACCAAGACCCTCAGACGACGGGTCTTTGCCTTGGCCGGACGGATCACCCGCTCGGCACGCCGGATCACCCTGCATCTTCCCCAGCGCTGGCCATGGGAAACCCAGTTCAGTCGCGCCCTGGCCCGACTGCGAGCCATTCCACTCCCAGCCTGATTGCTCCTGTCCGCTACTGACCCGCCATCCGGCCAACCGAACGCCCCGCCAACTCGCGCCAGTCCGGTCCGCGAGCGCCTCTTGCCGTGTCCTATCCCGCCATCCCCCTCACCACAGCCACTGTAAGCCGCCATCGGCGCCCCCCAAAGCGCCTGCAGACCGCCGCCAGCCTCCCGTCTACCCAAATTCGAGCCCGGATCATCGCGCCTGTAACTTCCTCACCCCCCTTCCGCTGTCCTCACGCCGTCCATCGGTGTCCACCGGTGGATTCGGGGTTACACGACGAACATGATCCCGCCGCTCCACAGGCCCTCTCCGCCACACCAACCGGAGCGGCCGTGCTTCTGACATGGAACGGCTCCAGCGACGCCTCAATCACCGAGTACCAGGTCCGGCGCAAAGAAGGAACGGGCGAATTCGAAGCCTGGAGCGGCATCCCCAACAGCCAGCCCGGCGGGGAACATGCGGCTTCCTACGGGGTGCTCGGACTCACCCCGGTTACGGCTTACACCTTCCAGGTTCGAGCCGCTAACTCAGATGGCAATAGCAAGGTGTCGAACAGCGCTCAGGCCACGCCTACAGTGCCTGTGGCTCCCGCATTCACAGACGTTGGGTCAGCTACTCGCCACGTTGATGAAAACACGCCGGAGGGCGAGGACATCGGTCTTCCAGTCGGAGCCACTGACGCCGATCTCTTGGACACTTTGACCTACTCCCTCACCGGCGTGGACTCCAGTTCCTTCGGTTTCGACAATACTTCAGGCCAGATCAAAACCAAGGACCGTCTCGATTTCGAGGGGAAGAATAGCTATTCGGTCACCGTCACTGTCACCGATTCCCACAACAATAGCGTCGGCATCCAAGTCACCGTTGACGTTGGCAACGTCAACGAGCGACCATCGGTTGAGAATCGCATACCGGACCAGATCATGACTGCTGGAACGGGTTCCAGAAGCTTCAGCCTGCAAGACCGGTTCAGCGATCCCGATAGCGACAACCTTACCTACAGGGCCAATTCAAATAACCAGAGCGTCGTCACAGTCCAACTTACCGGTACAATCCTGACTCTCAGTCCCGTTGGGCCGGGGACCGCCATAGTCACGGTCACGGCTACCGAGGATGATGCCGAAAGCGAATCAACCCCATTTCGCAGTCCCATGGAGTTCAGCGTGACCGTTTCGGCTCCTGTGCCTACCCCAACCCCCGTTCCAACTGGAGGCGGCGGCGGTGGCAACGGCGGCGACCCGGACCCGACGCCTGACCCGACTCCGGAACCCACACCCGAGCCCACTCCCGAGCCTACGGCGACACCCGAACCGACTCCGGTCCCGACACCGGAACCCACGCCTGAGCCCACTCAGGAGATCGTGCAGGTCTTCAACCAGAACCCGGAACAAGCGATCACCCAATTCACGCAAACCGCGAATGAGAACCCCCAACAAGCGGGCCGGACCCTGGTGGAAATCGCCGAAGATGACGACGGTGATGACGATGACACCGCGAGCCAGATTCTTTTGGGATTCGCACGCCAGCAGGGCCAATCCGACGGTACGGTAGGTCTGGTCCTGGGGGCCATGGCGGGGACCAACCCCGAGACGACCGGACGAGTCCTAGCCGGTTCTGCCCGCCGCGACCAGAAGACCACCGGCACCATCATATGCGCCGGTGTCGAAGATAACGCAGGTCCCGTGGGACAAGCCGTGGGCCACTCCGCCGGGCAAGACGCGGACTCAACTGGCAAGGCCCTGCAGGCTGTCTCGGGAGACCCGGATTGCGTCAACATACTGGGAGGCGTGGTCCCCGTGGAGACCTGGGCACCCGAAACCCCGCCCCAGGAAGGCCAGGACCAGACCGGGCAGGGCGTGTGGCAGGACATCGGTTCACCAGCCCCGATTGAGAACATTCTGGCCCGCTTCACGTCGATCATCTCCGACGCCAAGACCGTCATCACCAACCTGGACGACCCCCCGGTGGAAGTGGCTCCTCTCCCGCCGGACAGGATTCCCTACGGGTATGTGGACATCGGCCACGAGAATTTCACCAATGACGACGTTGTCGCCGCCCACGTGACCATCTCCGTGGAAAGGGAGTGGCTGGACACGAATCAGGTCCATGAATGGTCCATGCAATTCAGCCGGTTTGAGGAGTCGACAACCTCCTGGGTCCCGACCCGCTCTAAACGGGTGCGCCAGGACGACGATAAGGTCTACTTCAGCGTCACGGTGCCGGGGTTCTCCCTCTGGGCGGTCCACAGAGCAACCGACGCCCCGGTGGTGACCTTCCTCGAGGACAACCTGCGCATCAACCCCCAGAGCATCAACGCGGGCGGCGCGGCTACAGTCTCGGTCGACGTGACCAACCGCTCCAACTCCAGCGCGACATATTTCGCCAGCCTGTGGGTGGACCGGCAAATCAGCCATACCGATGAATTTGTGATCGGCGCGGGCGAGACCCGTACGGTCGAGTTGCCTTTGAGCGTCGACCGCGTCGGAGAGTACGAGGTCCGCGTTGGCCGCCAGATTTCCCGCCAGCCCCTGGAGGTTACCGCCCCGGCGCCCACACCTACTCCTACTCCAACTCCGATACCCAACCCTGTTCCGACCCCGGCGCCTATTAGACTCCCGCGCCGGTAGCGGCCACCGCTACTCCGGAGCCTACTCCGGTCGTAGCGCCCAGCCCGGCGCCCACACCCGTTACCACTGGGATTCCGGTTCCCACGGCAACGGTGGTCGCCACTGTCCCGCCCAGCGCGATTGCCGCGATCATACAGCCGGAGCCCACATCCACGCCTATCGTAGCTGACGGGGCTCTCTCGCCGGTGATTGGAGAGCGGCAATTCTCCGACCCTTCACCCAGCCCCGGTGACGAAGTCACGCTAGCAATCCCTATTTCTCACCCCGGGACAACGGGAGAGGAGTTGATGGTGGAGGTTGAGTTGGGCGGCGACCTTATCAACCGGCAAACGGTAACTGTCCCGCCGGGCGAGACGGTCCAGGTGGAAGTCACGGTGCTGGTCCCCACTCAGGAAACAGAAATAACCGTGCGAGTAGCAGACCAGACCAGGCGGACGGCCATCACCCCGGCAGAGTCCGAGAATACCGGCCTGATCGTTGGACTGGTGGCGGCAGTTGTGGCGGCGGCAGTCCTGGTTGTTATAATAGTTGCGGTGTACCGAAGAAGACGGTTAGCCAGGTCTTAAGGGCGGGGCCAACGCGCCACCTCTCACGTCAAATCTCTCCCACGGGGCGGGCGACATGTCGCTAGGCATTTTAGTCACACCCTGGATTTACTTGTAACCGAACAGACCGGAGTGAATATCTAGTGGCCTCGATTTCCCCAGGCTCGAGCCTGGGCCGCTATACAATCAGACAACGGCTGGGCGAGGGTGGCATGGCCACTGTCTACGAAAGCCTTGATCCCAGGCTCCAGCGGTACGTTGCGATCAAAGTCCTCCCTTCCTACCATACAGAGGACCCCTCGTTCCCGGAACGATTCGCCCAGGAAGCACAGGCGATCGCCCGCTTGAACCACCCCAACATCCTCCAGGTCTATGACTTCGGGGAGGACAAGGGGTTCACCTACATCGTCTCTCCCCTGGTGCCAGGCGGCACACTGCAACACAAGCTGATCGGCGAGATGATGTCCATTGAGGATGTCCTGTGGTACCTGGGCCCGCTGGCCGATGCACTGGATTTCGCTCACTCCTCGGGTATCCTCCACCGGGACATCAAGCCGGGCAATGTCTTACTGACCGAGAATAACGAACCCATCCTCGCCGACTTCGGCCTCGCCCGGATGTTGGAGGCGTCGACGCGGTTGACCCAGCCCCAACAGGCCTTGGGTACCCCGGATTACATGTCCCCCGAACAGGTGATGGGCAAGGACGCCGACCACCGCGCCGACCTCTACGCCCTGGGGATCATGCTGTACCAGATGGCGCTGGGCCGCACGCCCTACCACGCGGATACTGTCGCCGCTACCCTGCTCGCCCATGTGCACGGGGAACTACCGCTGCCCTCGGCGATCAAGCCAGACATCGACCCCGCAGTGGAAATGGTGCTGCTCAAGGCGCTGGCCAAGGAACCCGACGACCGGTTCCAGTCGGGGGCGGAAATGGTCCATGCCCTGGAAGCCGCCGCCGGCATCGCGGCCCGCACTACGCCTCCACCACCCAGGGCTCCAGTCACTCCCCAGCCTCCCCCCACCCAACCAGACACGGCGCCATCCCCCGAGGCGGCGCCGGTCACCGCGACTCCGGTTGCCGAGGCTCGAAAAGGCTCTGGAGTATTCAAGTGGGTGCTCGGGTGGGGCGTCACGGCGGCGGTGATCGTCGTGGCCCTAGGCGCGTTTTTCATGCTGCAGCAGAGTGGAGACGAAGTCCAATCCCCGGTCCTGGCGGCGGTCGAGTCCTCCGCTCCAAATTCTTCGGCCCCGGTTTCCGATGCCCCCAACCCGTCCGCCTCTGGAAAAACGCCGCCCTCGGATGGCGCGCCGCAAGCGGCAGCGGACGCAGCCCCAGCCCCAGCCGCCGAAGTAGCCGAAGTAGCCCTGGTGGCGGATCAGCCCAGCGACCCCTGTGCCCCGCCCACGGGAGATGCCGCAACAGGCGCGCCCGCGAACATATCCGAAGCCGTATCCCGGTTGCAGGATTTGCAACGAGACACGAGCGCCAGCGTTGCCGAGTTACGGAAGATCGAAAACCCGCCGTTGGTGGAAACCTCGTTCCGCACCAGGCAAGAACTGTGCACGATCGTGGAAGGCTTCTACCGGCGCAGGGAGATCCGTGATCGCATATTCGGAGCGGAGGAACTTTACAAGACCTTGGGTCTAATGGCAGACAACCAGAGCCTGGAGGAAGTGTTGCTGGGAATTCAACTCCAGCAGGTATCCGCGATGTACGACGATAGGACGGGCAGCGTTTACGTGGTGAGCGACGCAACGCAGATCACACCCGAACTTCAGGCCAGCTACGCCTCGGCGTACATGGGTGGATTGCAGCAGGCGTTGTTCGACGTCGCCGCCATAAGGGACACCGCCGGAAAAGACAACATGGACCGGTTCCGGGCGGTTTCCGGTCTGATCTCAGGAGATGTTGCCCTGGTGAGCACCTGGTACGGCGAGAGGAACCTTTCCAACAACAGCACAGCTCCGGAGAAAGCATCGGAATCTGGTCCGAATAATTTATTCGATCAAGCGCCGGACATAGTCCGCAAGACGGTCCTATTCCCTGTGTTGGAAGGTCAATGGTTCGTCGAGGAGTTGTATTTCGAAGACAACTCGTGGCAGGCCGTCGACCGCGCGTACGGGGAGCCTCCGGGCAGTACGGAGCAAGTCCTCCACTTCGAAAAATACTTGGCGGCAGAACCGCCAGTCAGGGTGCCGCTTCCCGATTTCACGGGGTTGATGAGCGGGGGGTGGACCGTGACCGCAACAGACACGATGGGAGAATTTCTGCTCAGGTCGTATTTGGAAGAACACCTCAGCGAGGAGCAGGCCGAAAAGGCCGCTGGAGGTTGGGGAGGCGACAGCTATGTTCTATTAAGTGACCCTGAGCAGGGACGGATGCTTGTTGCCCGAGTTTTTTTCGATACTTCGCGGGATGCTGAAGAATTCTATGACGCATTCAAATCGTTTATGGATGCTGCCACTAAAGACACGGAAACGAAATACCAGCAATTGGGCGGTACACAGCACGGTTGGAAAGTTGAAGGTGGTAAGACCGTGTTTCTCGGTGAGGAATCGACCAACCAGTCGGCCTATTTGATCATCAGCGACGACTCTGACGCCGTGGACGAGGCGCTAGCGAAAATCCGCGAGCTATCGGGGCCTCCAAAGGGCCAAAGCCAGTAGCTATCCCCGTCAACTAGTCATTAACCCCCGACACATTGACAGCCGGTCACGCTAGTCCATAGACTTGTGCGGTCACACGGGCTCCGGTCCAAACGTTGAGGCACAGGGGGACTACTATGGGAAAGATCGGGCGTCACTTACGCGGTAAGCTAATCGTTGGCCTCTTCGTCGCGTTCCCCATCGCCATCACCTACATCCTGCTCCGCTGGGTATTCATTAAAACCGATAACATCCTGCAACCCTTCCTGATACCGGCGCTGGGCATGGAGATAAAGGGCCTGGGACTGGTATCCCTGATAATCATCATGTATCTCCTTGGCCTCATCATGAGCCTGCGAATCGGTCGACGGATTATCAGAACTTTTCAGGCCTACCTCATCAATGTGCCGGTGATAGGGACATTGTATGGCCCGGCCAAACAGCTAGTGGAATCCTTTAGCGGGGACAGCGCGGCAGGGTTCAAGCGCGTCGTCGTGGTGGAATATCCCAAGGCGGATACCTGGATGATCGGCTTCCTCACCGGAATATCCGAGGTGAACCCGGGCACGACTATGGGAGTCGTCTATCTCCCCACCGCCCCAACCCCCAACTCGGGTTGGGTTGCGATGATACCGATTCAGCAAATATACGACACTTCGATGAGTGTTTCGGAAGCAATGACCATGGTGCTCTCAGGCGGGATATCATCGCCCCTGGGAATTGCGCTTACGGCAATGGACCCGTCGGAGGCCACGGCTTTCGTCGAGGAAGGGGGCCGGGCCGCCACCCAGCAATTCAACGAGAACTCAGGAGTGTTCAATCTTCCTGGGATTCGCCAACAGCAAGACAACGATCAGCGGTAGAGGGCAACCCCGTGGCTGCGCCGGACCTCCCAATCCTATATTGGGGCTAGTGGCCTCTTTCCAGCCGCTCGATCAAGTAGTCGGATAGGCCGCACTCGCGCATCTTGTCTTGCGTGGCGGAGATATCGTATCTGGTCCTCCGAAGCGTTATGGTACCCGCTTCAGAGTCGTAGATGGAATAGCTGGCAGTTGGCAAGCCGTCACGGGGTTGGCCGACGCTGCCGGGATTGATGATGTACCGGTGCTCCCCCAGGCGCACTGGCATGTTCACCGGAAAGCCGAAGAACTCCGCGCGCTTGCCCTTGAACCTGCAAAGCAGGGGGAGATGGGAGTGCCCTACCAGGCATCTCTTGGTGTCAAAGTAACTGAAGTTTTCGCTGGCCGTATCTTTGGTGATCACGTACTCCCATACCGGGTCCCTCGGACTGGCATGGACCAAGGTGAAGTCCTCGACCTCTATCCGCTGCGGCAACCCGCGCAGATATTCCACGTGGTCTCTGGACAACTGCCCGGCGGTCCATAGGTTGGCCTCGCAGGCGTGAGTGTTGAACATTTCAAGGCCGAGCTCGCCGATTGCGGCCAGGTCGTGGTTTCCCACAACCCCAATGTGATCGTACTCTCTAAGGAGATCGATTACGTTCCCAGGCTCCGGTCCGTACCCAATCAGGTCTCCCAATTGCCAAATTCGGTCGAACCCTCCGCTGCCTCTGGCGTCGTCGATGACGCTCTTGAGGGCTTCGAAGTTCGAGTGAATGTCAGAGACGATTAGAAAGCGCACAGCTCAGCCTTTTGTACGAATCTTAGGAAATACAACTGCGTTCCGATAAAGATACGTTCGGCCCCGTCATAGCGGATTCCGGACCATCTTGTGTAAATTCGAGAAAATCGGGAACATCGCCGTGACAGTTGTCTGCATGTCCCGGAACCTCATCTCATTCTAGGAGCCGTCGAAATACTTGTCTAGAAAACCCACGACGAGAATCACCCACTCAGGCAGACAATGCCGCGATTAGGGAGCCATGAGCAGGTGAAGACCCTGACCCTGTGATTCGCGGATTCATAGCCGGTCTTTGTCCGCATGATCGAACGCCGCGAGCCACAGCGGGCCCGATCCACAAGTTATCGATCCACTTTATGTCCAGCACCTTTGGAACCCGCCACCCTCGATGGGCATCGCCTTTCGATTATTGGTCCCGCTGCTCTTGGGAGGGTCGGCCCCCTTTCGCCAAGGGGGAGCATGAAGTCCTCCGAGTATAAGGGACAATCGAAAGGCCCTGCCTCCACGGGAATCCAAGTAGGTCAATTGGTATAGGCCGGTTATCGCCCAGGTCTTGATGCTAACCGGCCTCCCGTGTTACTTATGCCTCGGTGCATGGTGACGACCCTTCTCGACTTAAAACCTCTTCCTCTGCCCGCACTCGGACGAGTGATTGATGCCTCAGTACATCTCCTCGGCTCGGTCGCGGTAAGGCTCTAATCAGCTTGCTCAACGCAAACGCTGTAGTTCCACTGGGACCGGCCCGTTGAATTGGTTTTCGCCTAGCCACACTCTTCGGAGATTCGGCATGTTGCCCAGTTCCGGGGGGACCTCACGTAAGTGTTCAGAGTTGAGGGGAAGTGAGCAACTGGCGGCATGCGGTGAGGGGATTCAATCCTCGGGCGCGCCAGGTACCGAAGAGGGAAGCGAGAGCCATCTTGGTGTTGGTGCCCTGGGTTGAGCGGGTGCCGCCGCTGATCTTGCGGCTGGTCACCAGGTGACGAAGGCTCCTCTCGGCGGCGTTGTTCTCCGAGGGGACGGCCGGTTCGGCTACGAATACGAACAACTCCTTGATGAAGCGCTGGATGCGCCGGCAGAGCTTGGCCTGGACTGCCCCTGGGTCATCAAGGAAGGGTCGGCAGCAGGCCAACAATTTCCGCTCCAACTCCAGTTGGGCCTGACGGCGTTTCCTTGCCTGAGGATGGGAGAACCGCTTGGCCTGGGCGTAGAGGTCATGCACTGCCGCCGCCCATCCGGCCAGCTTGGCGTCTGCTGGGTAGAGGGCCTTCAGGTCATGGATGTCCCGGAGCAGATGAGCCCAACACCGCTGCTTCAGGCCAGGGTAGTGGTTATAGGCAGCGTAGAAATCGCTGACCAACACCCCGCTGAAGGACTCCCCCAGCGCCTCGTCCACCACCTCCTTATTCCGGCCTCGGCGCAGGAAGTACCGCTCAGTGGGAGTGGAGAAGGTCCAGACATAGCCATTGGCCCCCTCCTGGCGCCAGCCGGTCTCGTCGGCGTGCACCACCTGGCTGGTCCGGACTAGTTCCAGCACCTCGGCCACCGCCGGTTGGGCTTGCCGGGCCACGCCGTGGAGGACCTGGGTGATTCCCCCAACGCTCAAGCGCAACTGGTGGACGGTCTCCAGATACCATTGGATGGTCCGAAGGGGCAACCGGCCCTCTTCCCGCAGGCCAGCGATCAATGAGACCAAGTTGGCTCCCAACCGTCCCCGACCGATTACCCCACCGCCCAAGTCCGTCTTGGGGGTCCGGCGCCGTTCACATACTGGGCAGACTCGGGTCACGAAAACGTGCTCCGTGACCTCCACCGGAGCCACTGGGATATCGATGACTTCCCGAGTCCGCTGCGGCCAACCCCCAACCAACCCGGTGCCACACTCCGGACAGGAGTCCAAGACATGTTCCACCTGGTGAGCCGCCACCGTGCGCCGACGGCTAAAGCCGTGGGGCCGGGGCTTTCTTGGCTCCTTCTTCTCGGCCGGCTCTGACTTTGCACCCGGTTTGTTGCCCGGCATTCCGGGCCGCCCTTTGCCCTTGAGACCCCCTTCCAACGCCGCTATCCGCCGCTGCAACTCGTCGATGACCGCCTGCTGCCGCGCAATCACCGCCAACAGCGCCTCCCGGCTGGCCGTCCTCAGGTCTACCTTGTTCTCCATCCTCCTGATTTAACATAACCGACGACCCGACGCACCGAACTTCCCAAGCAAGTTTTAACTAATCCATCCCCTCAACTCTGAACAGTTACGACCTCACCCGTCAGCTTGTTATTGTTCAGCAGCAGTTCCGAAAGTTTGGACATGCGAGCCAGTTCTACCGGAATTTCTCCAGTCAATTGGTTGTGACATAGCGAGAGTGTCTCCAAATTCCGTAATCTCTCTAGGGGGTGTCGTCAAAATAACTTGGTCCAGATGACCAGCGCTCGGATTTGGCAAATTGCCAGGAAAGACGCTGCGTTTTTGGCATATCGGGTGGCAACCCCCCGCCATTGCTTGAAGTCCAGGAATGAGTTCTCGACCAAGTGCCGCAGTTTGTACAGTGCCCGGTCGTAGTACCGTTGTTCCTTGCGATGGCTCCTGGGTGGTATCACCGGTTCCATCCCCTGGCCCTCGGCTTCGGCCACGATGCCGTTGGTGTCGTAGCCTCGGTCTGCCAGCAGATATTCAGCTGGGATGTCGGCGATCAGCGAATGAGCCTGCGTGCAATCCGCCACCGTGCCCTCGGTCAAGATCATACGTACCGGCATGCCGTGGGAGTCCACCGCCAGGTGCAGTTTGCTGTTTAGCCCCCTTTTGTGCGGCCTATGGCTTGATTGCCTCCCCGGGCCCCAGTGCCATGAGGGTGAACCTTGATGTGGCTTGCGTCGACCATCAACCACTCAAAGTCCGGATCTTCGATGACCCGCTCCAGCAGTTGGTCCCAGACACCGCGGTCTCGCCACCGGCAAAAGCGTCTATGGGTGTTCTTCCAGTCCCCGTAATCCGGCGGCAGGTCCCGCCAGGGCGCCCCAGTACGCAGGATCCAAAACACCGCGTTCAAGAAAAGCCGGTTATCCCGGGCTGGACGCCCCCTTTTGCCTGCTCCACCAGGCAAGTAAGGTCTCAATTGTTCCCAAACCTTGTCCGAAAGGTCGTGACGCCGATGCGCTGCCGCCATACCTCAACTCCACACACTCACACTCTCCGAAATAATCTACCATCTTGTTCCTGTTTTGACGACACGCCCTAGCTCCACAGGTATTCTTCCTGTGAGTTGGTTACCGCAGGCCCGAATTATCTCTAGATTTCGCAAGCGCCCCAAGTCTGGCGGGAGGCTGCCGGAAAGTTCATGATAACTAACATTAAATCTCTTCAACTGGGACAAATTACCCAGTTCTGGCGGAATATGGCCGGTCAATCTACGGCTATGGTCCTCTCCTTCTTTATCCTTTGTTATCCCGAAAGCCACGTCCAACTCGTGCAGGTTAACGAGTTTACCCAGCTCAGGAGGAATGCTCCCCACAAGATAATTGCTCGAAATGTCAAGCCTCTTTAGGTTAGAAAGTCGTGCCAACTCCGGCGGGATGTTCCCGGTTAACCTGTTCGAGGCCAAAGACAAGAATTCCAGGTTCCTGAGGTTATCCAACCTAGCGGGAATCTCGCCAGTGAACTTGCCCCTTCTAAGGCTCAGGTAACGCAGATTGGAGAGCCGCCCCAACTCGGGGGGAATTTCGCCACCGAGTTCGTTGTGGAAGAGGTTTAAGTATTCGAGGTTGGATAGCTTGCCCAATTCTGGTGGGATGCCGCCGGTTAACTGGTTTCTGTGAGCGTCCAACCTCCGTAATTCAGGCAGATCGCCCAGTGCGGGCGGAATCTGTCCAGTCAGTCCCTTGCCATAGAGGTCCAAAATCCGGACCCTCAATGGTGAGCCATCCAGGCCGACACCCAGCCACTCGGCGATGGGAATAGCGGTATCCCAATTCAGGTGTGATGATGCGGTGGGTCCAATGAGGGTGTCTCTCGACTCCAGTAGAATCCTACAATCTTCCTCGAGGCCGGGATTCTGGCCCAGGGCGACCGAATCAGGAGTGACAGGACAGAATCGCACTACCGGACGAGGTACCGGCGTGGACCGCTCCACGCGAGTGGGTGTGAGAATGATCGTCGGCACCGGATTGGGGTCGGATGTGGGAGCCCGCGTTGGCGCCAATGTGGGTGTTGGCGGAGGCATATCGGTCAAGGCGGGCGTAACCGGAGCCGTGGGTTCCGGTTACGGGGGAAGAGTCGGCGCGATAGTGATGGCCGGCTCCGGGGACTATATGGTAGTCGGGGCAGGCCCATAGCGACATGCCGAAGAAAGGGCAGCGGAAATCAAACAGGGCAGACCTCTGCCAATCCGACCCGATGGGCCATTGTCACAAGGCTGTAAGTGGGGGTAAGACGGGCTTGCCACTAGGGTGGACCCCTCTACCTCATACTCGCTGTCCTCGCCGACGAGTACGAGACCCTAACCCAGCCCAAATTGCTCCCTGGCGTTTCCACCCATCATCCGCAAAATCATAGGCCTGGGCACGTCCGCTAGGGTAAGCGCTTCGATAGCGTCCCACGCGCTTGACGTGTCATGGTGGGGATACCGGGAGCCCCAGACGATCTTCTCGGCAAAGGAATGCGGGAGTTCCTGTATCAGCCGCTCCTCAGCGTCGAACCCGAGCATCACACGTCCCTGTTCCCACGTCTCCTCCGGTTCGGTGCTTACGGGGTAGTAATGCTGAAGGGGAATAACCCGCGTGGAAGCCTCCATCTTCTCCAGGACTTCTTCCATCCAGGACGCCTTGCCGTGGGCCATGACCACCTTCATTTCAGGGTACCGCTCCATCACGGTGTAGCCAAGCAGCGTCGACGCTACGAACATGTGGTTGTCCAACCACGGAGCCAGTATAGTCGCGACGGGGTGGCCAAGCGGGACCAGACCCGAAGCGGGAGACACGCGGTTGCGGTCGCCGGTGCTGCCGCCCGCGTTGGGGCCGCCGCCTCCTCCGCCGAGTCCGGCGGTCTGGGTGAGACGCCCACTGACCTTTTCGATGAACGGGCCATGAGAAGTCCACTCCGGGTTCCACAATCCGGCCGTCGGATGCACGGCGGCCGTCATTCCCAGCCTCTCTAGTTCGGCCCAAAGAGGATCGTAATAGGGGTGGGTCAAGTAGCGCCCCTCCATGAACATGGGGCGGATGAAGGCCCCACGAAAACAGCGGATTCCGGCGGCGCGGCGCAACTCGGCCATAGCGAAATCCATATTCCCAAGGGGGACCATCGCGGCGGCGAAGAGGCGGTCCGGAGCTGCTTGGCAGAAGTCGGCGACCCAATTGTTGTAGGCCCTGGCCAGGGCGTAGGAGATGTCAGGGTCTTCCACCAGGTGGAAACCCTCAGCGAACCAGGTCGGGTATATGAAGGACCTGTCGACGCCCATAGCATCCATGTGCCGCAAACGTGCCTGCGGGTCGGACGCCCCTTCGCTCATCGGGTGCCGCGTGTCCGGGTCCAGCTCCCCGATGGAGTCCCAGGTCATCCCCGGCTTCCAAATGGCGTGCCGGGGAATGTTCGGGTTGGCGCTGTCGCGGAACACCCGGCCGTTGACCTTCAGGTAGGAGTCGAACTCGCCTTCTTCCCGCCAGAGGGCATGTTTGCCCAGGACTCGGTACTCCGGCTCCAGGTACGTCTCCCACACCTCTCGCGGTTCCACTACATGGGAGTCGCTATCGAAAACCTCGAAGTCTTTATTGGTAGACATCGTATTTGGCCCTGCCTTTACCAGCGGGTGACCGAAGATTCCGGCTTGAGAGCCTCCCTGATTTCGTCCTCGTCGGGCCACCAGTCAGGGCGGTGGATTTCGGTTACCCGGTCACGGACGATCTTGCTGGGCGCTTCAATGTTATACAACCGGCGGGCGTTGTCCCCCAGGAACCGCGCCTGGTCGTCAATCGGAAGCTCGCATTCCTCCATGGTCTCGATGGCCCTCCAAACGTCGTCGCCGTCGTGGTGATAAACGTCGGAGGCCCACGCGAGGATATCCCGGTAGAAGTCTGGAAGTCGTGACGGTGGGGCCTCGTCCCCCTCGAACCCGGTGACGCAATGCTGGAAGAACGTCTCGCTGGGAAGCTGCTTCAAGGCGGGCAATCTTCGGTCGTTGCGGTACAGCTTATAGGTCTTGTCGCATTCATCGAGGAGGAAGCTGAGCCAGGTGGAAGACGCCTCGAACACAGCGGCCTTGATCTTCGGATGCCGTTCGAAGAATCCGGACATCAGCACCATGGTCACCCAGAGGGACGCTTCAGCCTGGAAGTTCTGCACGTTCGAGAGGAAAGTATGAGGCAGACCGGAGGTGGATATGGTCCTCCGGATGAGTTCCGCGCCGGAATATTGGTCCGAGTATCCGGGGGGTTTCGCGACCCCAGAGGCCGGGAAGGGGTGCATCCCATACACCAGCCCCGTGTCTTCCAGGGCGTTCCACAGGCTCTCGTACTTAGGCTGGATCGGGTAGTTGCCCATCGCGTCCATGGGCCGGATGAGGGCAACCCGGCAACCCTTGGCCGCCACCCGGTAGACCTCTTCAATGGCGAATTGGGGATTCTGCATGGGAATGAGGGCGGCGAAGAACAGCCGTTCCGCGTCTTCCTGCGTGTACTCAAAGGCCCAGTCATTGTAGGCCTTGCACATTGCCCGAGCGCCCATCGCGTTCTGCAACCACGGATACGTGTCGATGCTGGTGGGTATGATCATCACCTGGTCGATGCCCTGAACGTCCATGTCCCGCAGCCTGGGGCCGGGTTCATCGGCTCCCGCGTGGGCCAGGTAGTCCGACTGCTCCTTGGTCAGGGCAGTCTCGGGTTTTAGGTTGCGGACGTTGAAAGCGCGTTGGATGTCGTGCTTGAGGCCGGGACCGGCCAGCCTTACGATGTCGATTGCTCCTGTTCCCGTCTTGGGGATAGGCGAAAAGCCGCTAACGTCGGCCTTCCCGTTGACCAATAGCTGGTTCGTCTCGGCGTCGTACCACATCGTAGCCTTCAGAGCTTCCAACTCATCCCTGGTCAGGGAGTCGGCGGCCCGTTCCCAGACCCTGGCGGGCTCCACAATGTGGGCGTCACAATCGAAGGTGGGGAAATCCTTGGTCATTGGTCTGAATCTCTGGACCGGCAATGGGGACCTCCTCTTCACATTGGGCGGCTTGTATCTGGTAGATGTTGCGCCTAATCTAGCAAGGGGCATCTGCATTGTCAACGCGCCGCGAGCTCGAATGACTTAGAATCGTAGCATCAGTAGCAAACACCAAACTCTTCACTCGATAGGAGCGGAAAGGCGATGGAGTATCGAAGATTTGGGCCAACGGACATAACGGTTTCAGCCCTGGGGTTCGGATGTTGGGAAATGGGAGGCACCTACGGCGACGTAACCGAATCGGAGGTCGCGGCCGCCGTCAGTCGGGCCATAGACCTGGGAATCAATTGTTTCGACACGGCCCCGGCGTATGGGAGGGGCGAGTCCGAGGTACTGTTGGGTCGGGCTCTTGGAGCTAAACGGAAGGATGTGGTCGTAGTCACCAAATGCGGAGTGGGTTATTCGGACCGGCCCAAGGGCCGAGATAGCCGCATGGTGTCCATCTTCGCTTCCGTGGAAGAGAGCTTGCGCAACTTGGATACCGATTACGTGGACGTATTGCTCATCCACTGGCCCGACGTCAGCACGCCATTTGAAGAGACGATGCACGCCCTCGACAGCCTGGTGCATCAGGGGAAGGTCCGCGCCGTCGGCGTCTCCAACTTCACCCTGGACCAGATCAAGGAGTGCGAAGCCACACGTGCCGTAGACGTCGTCCAGTACGGTCTCAACATGTTCGACCGCCGCATGGAACAGGAGATCTTCCCCTATTGCCTGGAAAATGGAACAGGTGTGATGGTCTACGGACCATTGGCGTTTGGGATGCTCTCAGGCGCGTTCACGCCCGATACCACCTTCGGGAACAACGACTGGCGCGCCACGGGAGGCCGACCCGGATGGAACATCGGCGTGTTTGCCGAAGAGCACTTCCAACGAAACCTGCAGGTCGTGGAAGAGCTGAAGCCCATCGCCGAAGTCCGGGGCAAGAAGATGCCTCACATGGCACTCAGATGGGTCCTGTCGAACCCCGCTGTAAGCGTCGCCTTGGTCGGCACCCGGACCGTCCAGGAAGTGGAGGACAACGTAGCCGGGCTGGAGTGGGCGCTCTCAGGCGCGGATATGGCCCAGATCGACGAGGTCTTCTCCCGCTACGGCGTGGACACCCACCCGGACATAGTCATAGACCCAGAGGAGTAGCCAGCGTCCTCTCTCCGCAAGAGAGTATTGGCCAGAAATCGTCGAGTTGCCCGGACACATTAGGGCTTGCCTCAAGCCTTGGGGATAACAACTCTCCGGGACGAAGACCATCGTGATTATCCATTCACGGCGTGTATCATGGTTAATGGCGTTACCATTTAGTATTTGGAGAGTGAGATTAGAATCGCTTCAGAATGTAACTCTTAAGCGTGAGTTAAGCTTAACCCCGAATCCACCGATGGGAGGCGTGAAGGCAGGGCAAATTGGGATGAGGGAGCCTACAAGGGAGAAAGCCTGGGCTCCATTGGGACCGATGTGACACCGCAGAGGGTTTTCAGTAGCCGCACCGGGCCTCGAGAGCGGTCTATGGAGGCTGGGAATCGCGTGATAGTGAGACCGGACGCAACAGGATGCACTCGCGGACCGGGCGGACGCGAGTTTGGATGCGGTGGGTCGGTTGCGGATAGCACCGTCAGGCTGGGAGTGGGATGGCTCGCAGTCGGGCCAGGGCGAGAGTGGCCTGCTCAGCCCAGGGCCAGCCCCGGGGAAGATGCAAAGTGAGTCTGCGCGCCGAGCGGGTAAGCCGTCCGGCCAGGGAGAAGAAGCGTCGCCGCAGGGTCTTGGTGGTCACCAGTTGCCCGCCCAGACCGATGCGTGCCGCCCAACGGGCCAGATTATGCGCCAGCACCTGGACGGCCAGCCAGGCGGCGTTGGCGGCGAAACGGCCTGACGGGAGATGATTGAGTCCCACGCCGTACTTGAGGTCTCGGATGGCATTTTCGACCTCGGCGTGGCGGCGATGGTCGGCCTCCAGCTCCAGGGTATCCCCGTCCCGGTCGGTGATGAAGCCGTGATAGCTGTAGCTGGCGAAGAGGGCCAGCTGGGAACCGGGCGTGGGCTTCACCCGCCGGACGATGAGCCGCACCGGCGCGGCATCGGGCTTGCTCCTGAAGGGAGTGTAAGCGGTCTCGGCCACGTCGGCGGCACCGTCCATCCAATAAGGGATGGGCGTCCAGTCCGCCTCGGGTATGGCTTCAATGAGATTGCGCAGGCTGGCACGCTGGCGGATGGTGATGGAGAAGCGGACCTTCGTCTTGCGACAGACGGCGACCACGGCGTGGGTGTAGAAGCCGCTGTCGGTCCGCACCGTGAGTTGCCCCTTGGCCCCAGCATGACGCACCCGCCCCACGGTCTCCCGCAGGAAGTGGGCGGCGCCCCGAGCGGTGTTGGCGCGGCCCTCGCGCAGCCGAGACATCAGCACGTCGCCGGTTCCGGCGGCCACGGCCAGCAGCGGGTGATAGCCTCGCTTGCCAGTGTAGCCATGGTGTCGCGCCCCCTCCTTGGCCAGCCCGTAGGTCTCGCAGATGGTGGAGTCCAGGTCGATGGTCAGCGGCCCGTCGCCGGGTCCGGCACCGGCGGCCCAGGCCCGGGCCAGCAGTTCCCGGCTCACCCGGTCCAGCTGGCGGACATGGCCCCACCGGAAGCTGCGCAGGAACGTCCCCAGAGCCTGCCCTCGCGAAAGCGGGGGGTGGAGGGCGCTTTGACCATGCACCCCAGCACCGAGGAGGTCCGCCCCGCACGCAGCGCATCGGCGTCGTCAATGCAATCGCCGCCCGCCAGCGCCGAGGCCACCAGCGTCAGCATCTTGTCTCCCGCGTTCGCCCGCCCCGGCGCATACCCGAGGTCAAGGTGACGGTCAACGAGTTCACGCAGGCCCACGTGCTGGGCCAGGGTGGCCGGAAGAAGCAGCCCGGCATTGTTGACCAGGCGGTGGTCGTCGAAGGCGATTTGGATGCGGTCGGGGTGCTCAAGTGGTAGCATCTGTTGGGTGCTCCTTGTTTCTGGTCGGTTTCCTCTCTCGAAAACCATTATCCCAGATGCAAAGGAGCACTTTCTTACCCATTCACCACGCCGCGACCCTCATCTCTTCGGTGGATTGGGGTTAACGCAAGAGCATGTTTCAAGACCACGAAAACAGATACCTCATTACATCGGTAGGCTTGGTTCTGGTCCTTACCGTTCTGGTTGCTGTTTATGAGATAGCTTTAAGAACAGACCACACACCGTTTCAGACAATTTTGGCGATCGGTCAAGGAATCAGTTCCTCCGTCGCTATCGCGGTAACGGTTATAGCCACATGGGAGGTTTGTATGATATTTGCCGAAAAATACAAGGCCAGGCGATTCGAGGAGGGGCGTAAGGAAGGGCGTGAGGAAGGGAGGCAACGGGAGCGCAGAGCCTGGGAGGAATGGAATACGAGACGTCTACAGGCCCTCGCTAACGGAGAGCCATTTGACGAACCTCCCCCGTCAGCGGTAACGGAGACCCAGACGTGACGATTTATGCCAAAGGGATATCCTCATGGGCATGAGTCATCCCGGAGTCTGGATTTACGATTAAAGCCCATCTGAGGAAAGGACCACATAGGAAGACCCCTGCAGCTGGCATGAGATAATCAACACACCAGCCACCGGGAAGGGTCTATTCTAATGTTGCAGCTTGGGGTGTGGACGCCCAAGTGCAACCGTATGTTTTGGGAATTATATACCTATGTGCCAAATCCCTTGATTCCTGACACCTGTTTTGGTACAATAAGTCCATAAATCGAGGGGGGTCGGGACAATGTCCAAAACGGGGCCAGGCCGCAACGAACGAAAGGGTATCACACTCATAGACGCCGTTCAACGCTTCGGAGACGAAGTCGAAGCCGAGGCTTGGTTTGTAGCCCGCCGCTGGCCCGATGGTATCCGTTGCCCCGGCTGCGAATGCAACACCATCAGCCCCAGGACCACCACCCGCAAGACCCCCCAATACCACTGTAAGACCTGCGGGAACAACTTCACCGTCAAGACCGGCACGGTCATGCACGACTCCAAACTCCCCCTCTCCAAGTGGGCACTGGCTTTCTACCTGTTCTCTACCAACCTCAAGGGCGTCTCCAGTATGAAGCTCCACCGCGACCTGGGTATCACCCAAAAGACCGCATGGCACTTGGAACATCGTATCCGAGAAACCTGGAACGACGAAACCGAACGGATGACTGGTCCAGTAGAAGTGGACGAGACCTATATGGGCGGCAAGGAATCTAACAAACACGCATCGAAGAAACTCCACGCGGGTCGGGGACCCGTTGGCAAGACGGCTGTGGTTGGAGCAAAGGACCGAGCCACTAACAACGTCAAAGCCCAGGTAGTACCGAATACCCGCGCCGCTACCCTCCAGGAGTTTGTATATAAAAATACCGGAGCGGATGCAACGGTCTATACTGATGAAGCAACCGCCTACCAGGGTCTTGACCGTGACCACGAATCTATCAAGCACTCGGCTAAGGAATACGTCCGGTTCCAAGCCAGCACCAACGGGATAGAGTCCTTCTGGTCGATGCTCAAACGGGGCCACGACGGGGTTTACCACCACATCAGCCCCAAACACCTTAACCGCTACGTCCAGGAGTTCTCCGGTCGTCACAACAGCCGCCCCCTCGACACCGAGGACCAGATGGGCCGGATGGCCCAAGGTTCGGTTGGTAAGCATCTTTCCTATGAGGAGCTTGTAGGCCCCAGGGAGACCCGGATACGCCAGGGATTGGCTTAACGCCAAGCGCAAGCAAAGATGCTACCCTCCGGTTTGGATTGAACGTTCCTCTCACACCGAAGGTCTCCCAAACTCCGGGTCTGGACCGACACCTTCATAACCCCTTGGTGGCCTACCTGGAAACTACCACACCCCATATCGTGGAAGCCATCATCGGTATAGATTCGGCTGGTGTTGCAATACTGCTCTCCGTCCACAAACACCGACAGACCAAATTTCTCCACGTCAAACTGAGGATCAACCCGGACACCAAGCCCATAGGTTGAGTTGTAGAGATAGACCCAAAGGATCGCCCCCTCAGTCTCCGCTAGATTGATAGTCGCCGTAGGTGGTGGAGAGGTAGAACGTGGGACCGCAAGTTGGGATGTTGATGTAGTTCCGATGGTGGTACGCGGCGGTGGGTCATCATCTCCGAGACCAACTACCAGGGCGGCACAAGAGACAACAACCAACAAACAGACCCCAAAGATAATCAATGCTACCTTGGTAAGCTTGGAGTTACTCCGGCGTTTAGCCCAACAATCGTCACAAGTTACGTGGTCCCAGTTGTAGTCCCGAAGTACCGCGCCACGAGCGGAGCATCGGATAGTCTGATGGTGGACAGTCTGCAGTTGGTCCATTGGGTACCCCCTTGCAAGCAGGATTTGGCTACCTGCCACAGTCGCCTAACCCATATATGCGCTGACAAGGGGGTATGATGGCCAAACCCCTGATGGACGCATATATGTGCCTGAAAGCGAGTTGGTTAGGTCTGACTGTGGCGAGTAGATATTAGGTGCGGGGGCGATATGGAGTCAAGCAGAAGTTGTCAAATCCCTGGATAGACAAAGGCCCCGGCGACAGCCGAGGCTTCTCCTTTTACCTAAGATAGAGAAAGGCGGTGGATCAATCCACCGCCTTTCTGGTTACGCGAACCTGTTCTTGGGGATTACCCCTCAGTAACCGGCTCTACCCCAAGGTGGACCATCAGCTTCTCAACGTTGGCCTCCAACCGGTCCATCCGAACCTCCAGATGACCTAGACGGGCATCTAACCCATCTATCCGAGTCTCTAACCCATCTATCCGAGTCTCTAACCGCTGGAAGTTGTTACGGGTTTCTTCTATATGATTGGTGAGCTTGGTATCTACCGCACCAATCAGCATTAGCAACTGTGTCTGTGTAACCTGGTTTTGTTCCAAGACGGCAATCCGATTCGCATCAGTAGACATCCCTACTTACCTCTCTTGCGCTGGGACTCCTGCTCGTATCGCCAGGTGGTCTTGGGCTTGGCCCTCAACACCACCTCAGCTATCTCCTCTGGAGTAGCGTCGATGGTCTGAGGGTGCTCATATTTGGGGGGTCTGCCCCGCTTTTTCTTAGCAGCCATTGGTACTCCGCTTACGCAGCAGACATAAGACCTCATTCATGTTTCCCTGTAACGTGGCCACCATTGCTGACAAGCCATCAACGTTAGTTTCCAACTTGTCGAACCGGGTTTCCAACTTGTCGAACCTGATCCGCGTTTCTTCAACGTGGTTCTGGATCAAGTCCTCCAACGTGGTAAGGCGTTGCTCTTGTGTCGCCATAGTCTCCTGTTTCGACCTCCACATTAAATCCCTAAAACTAGGGATTTAGTATCCGTAGATTAGTCCGTAACCTGTTGGTTGTCAATTAACTGTTTTGGGTTGCTGTTGGCACACAGGTATATAATTCCCTATGTTTTCTATATTCGCCTTGGAAGTGGAAGACAACGAGGCCGGGTCGGAGAGTGCCCCCTCGGCCGCGGAGATTACGCAGGTAGACGAAGTGGTTTCCCGCCACTCATCCCGACATAGTAGTAGACCCATCTGACTCCCCCTTCTCGCCGTGAAACGGTGCTGGGTCAGGGGTTTCACCTGTCCAGCAAGTGCCGCATCGCCTGGGGAGCGGCGATGGCCGCTCGTTCCACCAACTCTTCGTGATTCAGGGTGACGATTGGGTGATCTATTACAGCCAGCCCATAGTCTGCGTCGCCCCGAATCCGGGCCATGGCGCGAGCCTGGCTTACGAAGGGCCTGGTCGTCAAGACCGTGGAGGCAACACCCAGCAGCTCCATTTCCATCGCGTCGTGCACACTGCACGAAGTGCAAGACCCTCATTCCGCCGTGGCGTGGACCATCACGTCGCAACGACTTGCCAGGTCCTCCAACGCCGAGCGGTCGGCGGGCCATTGATGTCCTCCTTTGTTGTACTCCACCACCTCCTTTAGCGAGTAACGCTCGCCGATGATGTTTGCCACCATGCGCAGCAGTTCCTCAGAATGCGGCTTGTTGTTGGAGAGGAGACCAAGCGTCTTACCGTCCAGGGTTGCGGGTCTAGTGGCCAATATCGCCTGGGACGGTTGGGAATCATCCCTGGGGTCAAGCGCGTAGATGCTGGTCATACCCTGCCCTCCTCCTGGCTCGGTACGGTTATCTCCCTGGTAACGGAGCGGCTGCTGCCCCACGAAGAGATGATGGCCATGAATTCCCCAGCGTCCCCGCCCGCCGGCACGACGGCGATCCTGTCGGGGCTGGCGACGCAGCCTATCAACCGGTCTCGGTCCGCACCTGGCGGAAGCCGGTCCGTGCGCCGCCATTCTGCCCATTCCCCGGCAGGACGCTGGGTCTTCTCGTAAAGGAACTGGGCAACCTGATCGCGGGTCCAACCGGAGGATGCGACGTAAGCCATCAACTCCTGGCTGATGACCAATACCAACTCCGACAAACGCGGCCCGAGCCCCAACATCGCGTGGGCGGCGGCAGTTAGGAAACCCTCCGGTTCCCGGTCCCCGTGGGTCTCCAATTGCAGAGGAGCATTGGCCGCAACCAGTGTGACCGTGCTGGCATCACCATGGAATCCCTTGGATTCAGCCAGAGACTCCCAAGGGCTGGTCTCAAGGTCCTCGGCGAAGCAGAAGCTGTACTTTCCGGGGTGGCCCAGCGAGCTCTTGTCCATCTCCTGGGACACGGAGCCGTAGAAGTTGGCCTTTATCAGGTTGATGGCCCGTCCGATCGCGGCGTTGGCACGGTTCCCGTTCCCAAACAGATTAACGCCGTGGTTCATACCGACCCGGGAGGCATAGGGGCCGCTGACCAACACCAGGTTGGCAATACCGTTGGTGGAAGTGCTGCTGGCGTGGAAATTGTATGTCCGGTCGCAAACAGCGGCAACCGCCGCTACGACCACTGGAAAATGCTCTGGAAGGCACCCGGCCATCACCGCATTGACCGCGACTTTCACCGCGGGGAACTGCTTACGTCTGATTCCCTCGACACCCAGAAGATCATCTGGGGCCAACCCGCAGAATTCGAGCAATGCCTGGACCCTTTCCGGCGTAGGCGGAACGACGGGTAGCCCGTCGGTCAGCCCCTCCTGGAAGTAGTGCTCCAGCGCGTCTTCCCAATTGTTGAACTGCCAGCGATCAGAAGTCATAACAGCCCCACTTTAAGGCAAGGCCGCACTTGGACGCAATCGAGGTAGGCAAGACTCACAACCCTCACTTTTTCTCTGGGAAGGCATCAACAAGGGCGCGGACGCCTTCGCCCCTCACCACTCCGAATCGGACCAGTTCCTCCTCCCCTTCAGTGCCCCCGGCCTCCGCCTTCGATTTAACGCTGGTCAATGTCAGGTGGGCGTTGTGGGAGAGGTCCTTACAGTGGTGAATCTCCACCTGTAGCTCGCCACTCTCATCGGGTGCTGCGGCGGCAACACGTTCCATCATGTGATAGTCCCCTTCTCCAAGTGAGTTGATGACGTTCCCCGCCAGCAGATTCGTGGTGGTGAAGAGTCTACGACGCTTGCAAAACTCTTCACACGCCAGGCAGTACGGGTCTCCCAGAGTCAAAGTAAGGAAGAACCCGGCAACCGATATAACGATAGCCGATTCGACGGCCCATTTGGCCCACAGCGGGACACTCAGCACGAAAAAGGTCTTCTCCCATGTCCCGGCTGTCGACGCGAAGTACCGGAAGTTATTCGCGAGGTCTCCGAAGTCGATTCCGGGACCCCGGAACAAGGCCATCGCCGCGTAACTAAGACAACCGGCGATCACCGCGACGGACCACCAGACCCACCGGCGCTCGACACGGCTCTCCCATTCCCCAATGTTACCGCCAAAGGCCACGGCCCAGCCGATTAATCCTGGAAGGAGCACCGGAATGTAAAACTCGATCCACCTGGACAACAGGTGCAGCAGGAAGGCCGCGACGCACCCCATCACGACTCCTCCCACAATCACACAGATGACACTCAGCGGCGGCGTCTGGTCCGTGGGCTTGTAGATTTCCACCTCGCGATTTGCGGTTTGGGGTTCGGGAGGTCCCAACGGCGGGTCATCTGTGACGGTGAGTGCTTCCGCATCGAACGGGTGCGCCGGAAGTTCTTCCCGGTCCTCTTCAACCTCGACGCTTGCCGAAGGGGTATTGGCAAGGCCGGGGGTCCTCGGAGGAGAGCCCCTCTTGAGAATTGCGGCTCCGGAGCCGCTCACCACCGCGAAGCGGACCAGGTCGGTCTCAGCGGGTTCACCTTCCTCTTCAGCCAGTCCTACCGTCTTGCGAGTTATGCTGGTCAGGGTCAGGTAGGCGTCATGCGTTGAGTGGCCGCATTGGTACAGCTTTGCCCGGAGTCTGGTACCCGCGCTAACGGGCACCTCGAGGGCGCTGAGCCGCTCGTAGTCCTTGTCGGCTAACGCTTACAGCACATCTCGATCGGGCCCACTCGCTATGGCGAACCGTCGTCGTTCAAAGCAGTCTTCGCCACACACGCCGCATAATGGGTCGTTATCGGAGAGCCAGGGTATAAACCACGCAACGCCAGCGGCGATCAAGCCCTCGAAGGTCCACCAGAGCCACAAAGGTACGGTCAGGCCGATAAAGGTCCTCTCCGGGGCCGTTAGCATATACCCCATGAGACCCAGTGGGTCCACAGGATCAAAGCTTCGGCTGATGAAAAATAGCATAGCGATGTACCCCGCCAGGCCGGAGATCATCGGGGCCAAGAGACGCAACCACCTGCGCCCGACGGGCCCAAACAATACTCCAAGAACAACCCCTATTCCGGCGGAGAAGCCAACTACCACCGGAGTGATGATCTGAATGTAGAAGCCTAGCCAGCCGACGACGAGCGCACCCAGGAATCCAGCGCCAATCCCAATACCGCCACCAAGGACAAACATGGCCAATACAGCCGCTATCCTTGTGATGGTTGGCCGATGGTAGGTATCAATCTGTTCGATTATGTGTTGGTATTGGGTCATGGAGATAAACCAATGGGGTCCGGTCCGATTGGATTTCTTGAGGAGGCTGGACTAACCGGAGAGGACCACGGTCAGGACTGGGAAGCGGGACCGCAGCCGCCTGGTGAAAGGAAAAACAACGTGCAGATTAAGATGTAGACGCGCCAACTAGGTATGATTAGCGCGAAGAATTATACCATGTGGCAAAATTGAGCCCCCGCAGCTCTCTAATTCACATGGTCCAGATTGGACCCAAGGGATATGGTTGGAATAAACCATTCAGCGTGTGCGACGCGGCAAAGCGAGAGGAGGGGCGAAAGAGATGAACCCAATTGCAACGGTCACCTCGGTACTCCGAAATTACGTTAACTTTAGCGGTCGGGCACAGCGGTCTGAATTCTGGTGGTTCTTCCTGTTTTCGTTAGTCTCGGCGTTCGTCCTGTTCTGCTTGCTCTGGATACTAGCTCCATCGTTATTGTTTACGTGGTTTTGGGCGATCTATCCGCTATTCTTGACCTTGCCCACCTTAGCAGTGTCAGTACGGAGGCTACATGACATTAACCGGTCTGGCGTGTGGGTCATCCTTCCCTTCATCTCGGGCATTGGAGCCATAATTTGGCCCCCCGTACTTTTCCTCCTAATGTTGGGGTCTTCTCCGTGGACGTGGGGGAACGGAGCGGCAGACATGGTCGAAATGGAAAAACAGGCTCAGATAAGTATGACTGTCTTTAACAGTCTTCTGGTCATCGGAATCGTCTGGATAGTAGCCGCTCTTGTGATTTGGGCTGTATTTATGGTCGTGCTGGCCCTGCCTGGGACGCGCGGCCCCAACCGCTACGGCCCCGACCCGCTGATCTGAGCCCGGCGCCCCAACCGCTCATACTGAGCGCAGCGGAGCGGAGTCGAAGGACCCGTCCTATTACCCTGGCCTACCGCGACAGCACTACGTCCACTATCGCAGTCTGGCCCTGGTTGACTGCGGCCAGCGCCCGACTCAGGGCCGGGACAACCTCCGCCGGGTCTTCAACCCGCTCCCCATAGCCCCCGAAGGGCTCGACAAGCTCGGCATAGTTGGGTCCGGGTATGTCTACGCCGTGGTGGATGCCGGTCTGAGCGGTCACCCCGTCGGGGTAGAACGAAATATGCGAGTTGCCCATCGCGGCGTACTTGCCGTTGTTGAAGACCACGATCAGGATGGGCAGATTCTCCGAGGCAGACACTCCGAGGCTTTGGGTGACGGGGTTGTAGAGGAAACAGCCATCGCCCATGAGAGCCACGACCGGCTGGCCGGGCTTGGCCAGCTATACCTCCAGAGGTAAGTGTTCAGAGTTGAGGGGGACCAGTCCTTCGACTCCGCTCCGCTGCGCTCAGGATGAACGGTTTCGTGTCAATGCGGTCCCTAACTCTGACCAGTTACCTGGGCCGGTCATTTCACCAATTCATGGAGCGATTCTTGAGTGTGGTCAAATACACTTGACTCATATTCTTTGTTGAAGGACTAGGCTCGTAATGGGATAGGTTTATTCGGTGCCCCAAAGAGCATTCCACTTAGCCTCCCGCCCGGGGCGGCACTCTCCCCTGGGCTATCGCTGATCGCTGTGCGGCTCACGGAAACTGCGTACCGGCCAGGCCGGTCACCGCTCCCACCTCAACTCTCCGGTCAATACTGGCAACCCAAACCACCTAAGACAGTCCGCCTTCCCTCCACCCTGCGCCCGAATCCACGCCACTCCCTCCAACCTCCCTAGCGACACACACTCCCCTCACCTGACAACTACGCCTGCCGTCTCGCCCTGGCCGACGGTTGGACCAACGGCAACGCCGACAAGGACCTGGTCCTCTACGGCGAAGCCTGCGCCAACCGCAACTACGGTCCCAATACTCGACCGCCTTAACGATGAGTCAAAGGGGCTGAGGCCACTCTGGAAAAACCACAAAGGAATGGAGGGGGAATTATGCGACGCTTATTCCCAATCGTTCCAATTCTGGCCACTATCGCACTGTTTGCCGCGCTGGTCCCCGCCGCAGGGACCGCACAAGAGGACCCTCCCTTTTACTGGGAGTCCATCGACGTGATCACCGATGTCCAGGAAAACGGGGATATGCTGGTCACAGACACGCAGACTTATGCATTTACAAGGCCCCACACCACGCAGCGTTACCGCTACATCCCGCTGGGCCGGGTGGAGAGTATGGATGCAGTATCGGTCTGGCGGGACGGTGAGAAACTCATCGGAGTCCACTCAGGCATAGAAGACGGCCAGCAATGGATTCGTTGGTCCCACCGGCCTCTGGACCCGCCGGAAACCCTGACCTTCGTCCTGCGGTACCGCGTCCGGGAAGGCCTGCGCCTGGATGAGGATGGCGGCCAGGTGTACTGGAAAGCGCTGTTCAAAGACGGGGACGCCGATATCCGCAGCGTCCCCGTAACCGTCGGGCTCCCGGAGTCGTTGTCCGGGCAAATTGAAGACTACCGGAGCTTCGGATCTTCCGCTGGGTCGCGCCAGGTTGACCTACGCACCGTCGTCTTTAGGGCGCGTGGTCCTTTGCCGCCAAGCAAGGAACTGGAGGTCCAGGTAACTTTCCCCCATGGGCTGCTCGATGTACCAACTCCGGAGTGGCAGCAGCGGCTTTTTTGGGAGCGGGAGGTCCTTTGGGGTTGGGCCGGCCGGGTCATGTTCATCGTCCTCGTGTTCCTGTTGGCTTTAGCCCTTTGGCGCCGTTTCCGGGCATGGCCGAGGGTCAGTAATCCAGAGTTGGCCGAACCGGTAACCCAGCCGCCCTGCGACCTACCGGCGGCGGCGGTATCCGTCCTGGAATCCCGCGAGGTCACCCCTCAGACGCTGCTCGTAATAATTGTCGAGATGTGCCAGAAAGGCGCCCTTCAAATCGCCGTTGTCGATGATGGTGACTTGCCGAGTCGGAACTGGAAGGGTGACTACTACTACTGGCTGTCTCGTCATCGCCACCCGCAATTTGAGTGGGAAAGGTTGCTGTTCGACGCAATACCCGACCGACCCGTTAAGGCTAACGACCTGCCAGGTCTACTGCAGAGGAACAGCGACAGCATCGGCGACTAGTTGGACGAATATCTATGGAGCCGAGGGATTTTCGACGGTGACCCGATACAGACACACCGGAAATATCGGCGATGGTGGTTCCGGGCATTGCTACGCGCAATGACGGTTATGGCGGGAATTGGCTTCGCACTGTGGTTAGGTCTGTGGCCGCCGCCATGGGAGAACCTTTCCAACGCCGTTATTTGGGGCATCCCCTTTGGCTTAACCGCCGATGTGGCCCTTTACCGGAGATTGCCTCGCATTTTGGCGTCGGAAAGTGTCCCGCCTACTGAAACTGGGGCGTATGAAATAAGCCGGTGGCGGGAGCTCAGAAAATTCCTGCGGTCCCTTACTCCGCCAGGGCTAGCCACCCTCCCTGATTCGCTGCTCCCGTATGCCATTGCGCTTCACACCAAACAACAGTGGGTTAGTGCACATCGCGACTCTCCGGTTTGGGCAAACGCTTCTTGGTCAAAACACCGCGCTGGTCCGGAGCACGTTGCTGCTTACAGCAGTTTTCTGCTTGCAGGCGGCTGGAGAAATCAATGGCGAGAGCGTCGCTTTGCCGCTTTCGGCGTTGGTGGCGGAGGCGGATAGGCCGCTGTGCCGGTCTTAAGCACCAGGGTGCGAATAATAAGCGCCTCCTTGGGGAGGCGCTGCGCTTCGGAGCCAAACCGCTATTGGTCAACCCTACCGGGATAGCACCACGTCAACCAACGCCAGCCGTCCCTGGTTGACCGCAGCCAGCGCCCTCTCTAAGGCCGGGACAACCTCCGCCGGGTCTTCAACGCGCTCCCCATAGCCCCCGAAGGGCTGGACAAGCTCGGCATAGTTCGGGCCGGGGATGTCCACCCCGTGATGAATTCCGGTCTGAGCCGTCACCCCCTCGGGATAGAACGAAATATGCGAGTTGCCCATCGCGGCGTACTTGCCGTTGTTGAAGACCACGATCAGGATGGGCAGATTCTCCGAGGCAGACACTCCGAGGCTTTGGGTGACGGGGTTGTAGAGGAAACAGCCATCACCCATCAAGGCAACCACGGGCTGGTCCGGCTTGGCCAGCTTAACCCCCAGCGCCGTTCCCAGACCTTGGCCCAACCCGCCGTGGGGATGGAAATAGGTCTGGGGCCGGTCCCACAGTATGTGCCGGAAGATCGCGCCCCGGTGGGTGATGGTCTCCTCTACGTAGACCGCGTCATCTGGCATGACCTCGTTGAGCGCGGCGCACAGCCAGTCGGGATCGATAGGGGTGCGGTCCCGGGCGGCTTCCACGGCAACCCGAGACGCTTCTTGCTGTCTTTCGTGGGCTGCCCGCAAGCCCTGGCGACGTTCCGCCACCGCCCCCTTGCCGGAAACACCGGAGGCTTCCAGCTCGTCGGCCAACTCGCCGAGGGCAGGGGCGATGTCCCCTTCCAGGTACAGATCGCCTTTGAGCGCCTGGTAGACCAACTGGTCCTTCAGCGGGTTGTCGTCGATTACGACTATCGTCCCCTGGGCAGGGGCGGCCGAAGCTGGATACCACGGGGTGCGGCATCCGACGAGAAGGAACAGGTCCGAGGTGTCCATGAAGGGCCTCAGGTCCGACCCCTGGTACAAAGGGTTGTCCTTTGGGAAGTTGGCGTAGGTCTGAGCAACCTCCACCACCGGGATGGCCAGCATCTCGGCGAGGCGCACCAGGTTGTTGAATCCCTCTATGTCCTTGCCGCCGCTGTCCGTCACGATGACCGGGTTGGCGCTGTTGACCAGTAGCTCGGCGGCCCGCTTGATCGCCTCTGGGTCAGGACGTACTCCAGGCGCTCCTGGCCGAATGCCTATCCTGGCCGGTGGATTCCATTCCGGGCGCATGACTTCGATGGGTATGTCCAGGTAAGTTGGACCTTTGGGCGCTCTCTGGGCCATCTCCCCAGCCCGGCTGACAGTTTCATATAAGGTCTGCGGGCTGGTCACGTGGCTGCTCCATTTAACGTAGGGTTCCACCAGCCTGTTGGGGCCGCCCACCACGCTCAGGTTCCGGTACCACTGAGCCCCTGGATCGAACTCCGGGTCCTCGCCGTAGGTGATCGACTCCCCGGAGCACACCAACATGGGTACTTCCCCCAGAAACGCCCCGTGAATCCCCAAGGACCCCTGCAACAATCCAACGCCGGCGTGCAGCAAGACCGCCTGCATCCGCCCCGTGACCCGCGTGTAGCCCATGGCCATGGTCACCGCCAAGGTCTCGTGCCAGCAGTCGATGTATCTCGGCCCTTCGATCTCGTTGATTTGTTGGCGGGCCAGGGCCTCCCACACCGCCGGCCACTCCGACCCCGGCGAGGAGATGATGTAGTCCACTCCCAGGTTGCGGAATGCCTGTAAAACGGCTTCTCCACCATCTAAGTGTTCTGTAGTCACAGCAGCCCCCTTTGTTACTCGGTCTTTACCCAACGACACTCGGGAAGGTGCCCATGCGCGCCCCTGTCCGAGCAGGTGCAGGAGATGTCTTCCCGCTTGGCGTAACCCTCAGCGGACAAATACGCATCGAAGCCCAGATAGAACGTATAGCCGTCGTCGATGGACTCGAACCCCGCCGCGAATGCGTGGCGAAGCTGGTCTCTGGACGGAGTCAGCATCGTATGTTCGAGTGACGCCAATTCGACGCTAACCAACGTGCGAGGTTATGCCGCATCCAGGACTTCCATGATCTCCTGGGCGAACACCATGTCCTCCGTCCCCTCTAGGGAAGGATCGGCGGGAGAGGTCAGGAACCGCAGAGTGACCCACACTCCATCGTTAAAGTTGGTAACCACTTCCCCGGTGGCGTCGTTGGACAGCCGGACTTTCATCCCCGGTTCCAGCAATCTTATGTTTACTATGTCGCTCATATCAAAAGAAGAATGTCAGGTTCTTGGCCAATAAGACGTTCTGGTCCAGCACTATTTTTCGCCGCGCGATCTTCCAACCGCCGCCGTTCTTTCGCAGCACCTCCTCGCGCTTGCCCACCAGGAAGTCGGTCTCGGTCTCGATCCGGTTGCGGTAGATGATGAAGCGGCACTTGACAGACACTTCTTCCGGTTCCGAGATGGACGGTTGGGCGTCGAGCACTTGAACGTTTGAGACGATGTGGCAGATGCGGGACAACGGTTCTTCCGCCCAATGTACGCCGGTCAGTATCTGCTTAACCCGGCGGGTCAAGGTGTCCTTCCCTTCGTCGAACCAGTTGATGTCCTGGCCTTCCCGCGTGAACTCCCGCTCCAACTCCCCGAATTTCACGTTCCGGCGCATCGGCATCCAGTACCGGATGTCGTCATCCAGCAGGGAGAGCCATTCTTCATACTGCCGGTCGTCCAATAGCTCCGCCTCGTTGAAGAGGAACCGCTCGACCTCGTCCTTGAGGAGCAGCCGGACAACGGCCTCGTCGGAATAAGCCAAAGCTATCCGTCCTTCCTAGTCAACTGGGGGTGGTTACCCGTGGCTGGCGCCGTTGCGCCAGGTGGTCAAGTTGCCCCAATTATCGGCATCCATGAATTCCGCCCAGCGGCGGTAAAAGCCCCGCTGGTTCTGCTCCGCCGCCTTGAATTCGGTGGTGTCCATGATTAGACCCGGCAGCTTCAATCCGTCGTTCTCGAAGTTGGGAGTCCCGTATCCCAACCCCATCTCGTAGTTGTAGGAGTATCGCCTCGCCACGACACCATTGCTGGCCGCGTGGGCGTAGTTCCAGTTTTCCATGTCGTCCTGCTCGGTGAGTCCCCCCGGCCCCGAATACCGGATGTAATAGTGCCTGAGGTAGTCCTTGACCTCCTGAGGAGCGTTGGCGTCAACCAGGAACCAGCGCCACACCTCTGTCTGGTTGACTCCCCTGGGGTGCCAGACCGCGATGCTCCTGGGCTGGCGCGGCAGGTATGACATGTTCGGGAACACGGTGCCTGGACCGCCCAGGAGCCGCCATAGTTTGCCCAGCTTTCGCTTCTTTTCTTCCTCGCAATGCCGGAAGTACTCGGACAGTATCGGCAGGTCCTGGTAAGCGTTCGGGATGGGCGCGTCCATTGGGCGCAGGGCCATCACGGTGCCATGGCCTCGCTCCGGGAAACTCACGTCCAACAGCCGGGAGTTCGCCCGCTCGTTGGTGTCCCGGCGGCCTGTTCCGCTGGGACCGATGCCCACCAGGTCGACGGAGCGGTGGCTGATATTGTGGTACCGGTCGCCGATGAAGTTCTCCGCTGGGAATTTCCAGTTGGATGGCACCAGCCACTTTTCGACGCCGCCGAAGACCTCGGTGCCGCCCTCTTCACCGTCCCAACTGTCCATCAGCAGGTCCAGGTAGAGTTTGAAATCACCGATGTAATCGAGAAACGGCGGGGCCGACTCGTCCCAGGTGGCCCAGATCCCGCCTTTGTAGTTATACATCTGGGGAACATGAACCAGGCCCCACTTGGACTTGTCTAGCTCCTGGTGGTAAGCGTCCTTGAAATACGGCACTCCCACCAGGTTGCCGTCGGTGGCGTAGCTCCAACCGTGATACGGACAGGTAAACACGGGGGTGTTACCCTCGTCGTACCGGCAGACCTTCATACCTCGGTGCATACAGGAATTCAGGAAAATATGCACCATCCCTTCCCGGTCCCGGCAAAGTATCACCGACTCCTCGCCCATTGAAGAGACGAAGAAATCTCCGGGCTTGGGGATTTGGGCCTCATGCCCGACGAACAACCAGGCGCGGGCGAACACCTGCTCCTGTTCCTGCTGATAAATCTCCTGATTAACGAAAATCTCCCGGCTAACAAGACCGCTGTCGACGTTAACCAGCTTGCCGGTGACGTCGTTCCCGGAGGTTACCACCATTTTCCTTCGCCTCCCAAATGGCCCATCGGGCCAAGGGTTGGGTTTATCCTCGCCGAGGGTCTGTCTGCTGATAGCCGGAGGCCTCGCCAGAAGACTCCGCCCGCAACTCCACGCCTGCCATCTCTTCCAGGACTCGGGCCGCCATAGCGAATCCTTCCTGTCCCCAGCCCAAGGCTTGGCCGCGCTGGAACACGTCGTCGGCAATGTTCCCCATGGCCGACGGGGCCCGCGCGTCCCGGGCCATTTCGCAAGCCAAATGCAGGTCCTTGGCGACGATGTCCAGGGTCCCGCCGGACACGAACTCGCCAGTCAGAACGGACCTGGGTATGTTGTCGAACACCCGGCTGGCCCCCGCGCTGACCGGCACCACCTGGGCCAGCAGCCCCAGGTCCACACCCGCTTTGGCTCCGATTATAAGGCCTTCGATGGCCGTTATGAAGTTGGAATACCCCAGGTACTGGGTCACCAGCTTCGTGATGCAACCGGCGCCGCTATCGCCCAGGTAGAAGATGTTTCCCGCCATACTCTCCAGCAATGGCCGGTACTCGTTGAAGGTCGCCAGGTCCCCTCCGGCCATCACCGTCATACTCGGCGGTCTGCCGCTGACCGGGGCGTCCAGCATCTCGATTCCCTGGCTCCGGCATGACGAGGATACGCGGCGGGACACCGTTGGCGAGTTTGTGGTCGTGTCGATTATGACCCCGCCCTGGGACAGGCCGGCGAGTATCCCAGAATCGGCGTCCAACACCACTTGCGTCACCTGGTCGGGACCCGGCAGTGACGTGAACACCACCTGGCTCGACTCCGCCACGGGACGCGGGCTATCCGCCCATGACGCCCCCATTTCACAGAGGTTGGTAGTGGCTTCCCGGCGCAGGTCGTAAACCGTCAACTGGTGCCCCGCTTCAATTAAGCAGCGGGCCATGGGGTTGCCCATGGTCCCGGTGCCGACGAAACCTACACGCATCACATCCCCCCTGGGGCGCTGGCGCCCTCTCCGGTGTGCGCGGAGTCCGTTACCGGAATTCGCTCACTACCCGTGAACGAAGCCGGGGCACACTCCCGAATCAAATACTTGAACATCAACGTACTTGACGGCCCCAAGTTGGTTCTTCTTATCAAAGAGCGGCGATAGAGTCAAGCCGCAGCCGCCACGCCGGCCGTTCCCCGCAGGCTCATCGACAATCTCCGCATCTCGAATTGGGCCATGTCCGGGCTTGACTGTTGCCAGGCCTGCCAACTCCGCCTGGGCCAATTATACTCGCGCGGGCTCAACTAAAGTCATAACCGGCCCGACCGGGGCGGTCACGAATCTGCCGGGCAGTGTTCTCCATAGCAACGTACTGCCGATAGAATATACATTTAGACCCATCTTCGCCCTCGACCTACGGGCTTTCTTGACCCGGCGGAAACGGGTCTCTCTCGCTTACAATCGCCTGGGACTCCCGGATAGATATCCCCCTGCTGGTCTTGTCGCCCCAAAGGCCCTTTAGGTGTTCTATCACCCGGATAATCTCTTCGTGGGTCAGTTGATCTCCGAACTCCGGCATGGCGCTTTTGAAGGACGGCAAGCTCAGGTCTTCCTGTATCGTCCCACCTTGGCTGACAATCCGGTACAAGAAGCCGTCGGGATGGTGCCAGGTATGACCGTTTCCGTTGAGGGGAGGCGGCGGCAGCGTTCCGTCGTCCTTAGCAATGTGCCAATCGGGTTGTCCCTGGGCAGCGTCTCCGTGGCAAGCGGCACAAGTAGCGGCGTAAATTTCTTGTCCCGTCCGCGGAGACGAAACAGAAGACACAGCGCCACCGGCTGTTGAAGGATGATCGACCGGAGACGGGGAACAGCCAGTCATTAATTGAGATGCGGTTACCAGCAAAGCAATAGCCGCGGCGTGTAGCCGAGACCTTAACGCGACAGAGCAGACCCGGCCAACTACCATCGGCGTTCCCGACTCCACTCCGGAGCATCCAATTTGCACGGCGAAGAATGGCCCGCCAACTCCATAGCACGTCTGCGCTGCTCCCAGTTAGGTCCCCGATTCTGACCAGCTAACCCGGCCGGGCTGAGTTCAGCCGCCGTTTGGCCTCCTCAAGCACCCGGTCCGGCAACGGCCCCTTCAATACCGCCGCCCTATTCTCCAAGAGATGAGCCGGGTTAAGCGTGCCGACGATAGTGGTGTGCACGTTTGGGTTGGAGATTGTCGAACGGAGCATGAACTCGGTGGCCGTCATGCCCTGCAGAAGCCCACCCAGGTCCGCTTTCTCCCATAAGTCCCATACCTGGGCATCCCCATGTCCCTGGCCCGGCTGGCCCCGGGCCACCCCGCCGCGGACCACTACGCCAATACCCGCCTCGGCTGCCGCAGCGATTGCCTCGGAGTGTTGCGGTTGCAGGATCGAATACGGGACCTGCAACACATCGAACACGCCCATCTCGATGTGGTCCATGATATTCGGAAGTATGGAGGAACAACCGATGTGCCTGACTTTCCCCTCCCGCTGCAATCCCTGGAGGGTCTCGATGGCTCCCTCCTGTTCCAGCAATTCCCTCGCCGGACTGAAGTGGAGCTGCACTATGTCGAGATAGTCGGTCCTCATGCGCCGTAGGCTCTGGTTGCACGCGTTGATAATACTCTCCCGGCTGTAGTCGTGGAGGCGTGGCAATGGGACACCGTACCTGGTCCGCTCATCGGGACGGAACATGGTATTGTCCAAGGGGCAGCCGCACTTGCTGGCCAGGTAGAATTCAGACCGGCGGTGAGATATATTACTGCCGATATGCTCCTCAGCCTCACCGTAATCCACCGCGACGTCGATGTAATTGATCCCTGCGTCCAGCGCCGCGTTCAGGATCTTGGCTGGCTCGTCCGGCGACAATGGACGCCCCACACCCGCGACCATTCCGCGAAGCTCTAACGCGCCGAACCCCAACTTGGTAACCTCTAGCCCAGTGCGCCCCAGGGTACTCGTGGGGAGCCCTAGCATGGTTGAAGGCTGTTGATGCTGACTTTCATCCGACTTCCCCACTTCTATCCAAATTTGGGTTAAGATTCAGGCTGTAAACACACACGAACAGGAGGGACCATGGGATCAATTCGATTGTATTCCGGTGACGACGGTCAATCCCACATCGAGGAAATCGACCCGGCCTCCCATCCGACCTGGACTCAGTTGCAAAATGCTAAAGGGATCGTGTTCAGGGCCTCCCAGCCAGGGTCTTTCAGCGATTGGCACATTGCGCCCCGTAGACAATACATCATCACGCTATCCGGAGAAGCGGAAATCGGCCTGGCCGACGGGACGGTCCACCGGCTTGGAGCCGGAGATGTCAACCTGGCCGAAGACCTGACGGGTCACGGACACACAACCAGAGTAGTGGGCGATGTACCCAGGGTAACCGCCACCGTCCACCTGGACGAATAGCCGGGGGACGAATAACCATTATCCGGGCGGCTTGGCTGTCGGCTAGGCCGCCCGTTCCGGCCATATCAGATCGTGGTAGCCCAAGCGAAGCGCAGCCCGCCAATACCAGTTGGACAGCCATACTTAAACCCATTGGCGCATAGACTAGGTCTCTGGTCAATCTATAACCTGAAGGGTTCCCCCATTCCTGACCGCATCTAAGAAATACGCAAAACTGCGGCTACGTTGGGCTATAGTCCGAGGGTCCAACTTCATGGCAATTTCTTCCGAAACCCGAGCCGTGTAGCTCCTCTCTAGTAGATGCTTCAAATGAAGCTTGGGGTTCTGAATCACGTCTGGCTGCGAGGTGTCTACATTCCCCAACGCTTTCCCGCCGAGATAGCCGCGTAAGTGTTCTGCATCGCCGAAGTACCATGCTTCGAGGTGCCACTGAGCGTACGCGTATTGGATGCTGCTTTCAATTTGGTCGGGTAATCTTCCTGGAAGGTCCATTTTGAATGGTAGCAATTCTTGGTCGGGGTCCTTTCCGTCTAGGTCTACCAAGACCACGACCTTGTCAGGGGGGCGACCATCATAGATCGATGATTTAATAAGCCTCTCGGCCATCTGCACCGTTAGCCTTCCGTTTCTTGGTGGGATGCTGAAGCTCACTTCGATATCATCGTCCCGTAGATGTGACACAAGATATGGAAGCGCTCGGCGCTCGGTCTCTCCGGAAGCTATGACGAGCACGTGTTTGGCCACGTCCTACCCCCCAAAGCCTTTGGTCTCATAATATTCCCCGAGGCCAAATCCCGATTCGTCCAGGGCCTTACGCACCCCATTCGGATTGTCTCCATTCAACACGACCGTACCGCCTTGTTCCCCGCGTTGAACAATCCGCACAGCCGCAGGGTCATCGAGAAAGTCGAGAAACAGAGGTGAATGAGTAGTTACAATGAACTGGACCCGATCGATTGCATCTAATAAGTGGACGACGAATGCGGACAAAGCTGCTGGATGAATGTAATTTTCGGGTTCCTCGATTCCTACGAGGTTTATATCTTCGTCCCCATAGATGGCGGTCATAAGCGCCATCATCCGCAGAGTCCCACTGGACACACCCATCTGGTTTACAGAGAAACGCAGGCCAGACTCTTCCTGTATAAAATAGAAACGGTCTTCCGACTCCCTAGGCACGATCCTCTCGGGAAGCCCAACAATCTCGCGGGTAGCTGTCACGATCCGGTCTAACACTGCCGGAGACGAATGACTCAGATTGTACAAGGTCTCAGCGAGGTTCCTCCCATATGGGTCGAACTTGCCCACGTCAGAACCTCCCAACCAGTCGCGGCGGAGCAGGAACGGACTAGGGTCGAAAAATCCCCATCCTGCAACAAACTCAGCTACGCCGCGGGCAGGAAAGGATGCGTCCGCCGAGGCCGCGGACAAAGCGCACACCGTTGGAGCCTGTTTCAGAGTGACTCCTGCCCTCTTCTCCCCGGACCACCACTCTCCATCGCCCTTTTCAGCTTTGAGTAATTCCTGGGGAGGAGATTCGAGAGGGAGCCCTCGGATGTGTTCATAGACATCAACATCGACCGGTCCCCTGACCAACCTGACTGACCATTCAAACCTGGTGTCTCCTTCTTCGAGTAGTACAGCCAACTCGATATGGTCCGCAGGTTCTCCCTTCCAGGCAAGATTATTAAAGCCGCCCCGTGAATAAACAGGAGTACGGAAGTCCCTTGATTGGACTCCCTCATGGAGAAAGCGTAGCGCGTCCAGAATGGTGCTTTTTCCTGATGCGTTGGCGCCGATGAAAAGGTTAAGGTTACTAATATCGATGCTCACGTCCCGGAGGCTGCGATAATTGTTCGCCGTAAGTCTCAACAGTTTCATTCAGTAGTCCTTCATTAAATGGACCGGCGGGCTACCCCTCCCGCTCCGGCCAGACCGGGTCGTGGTAGCCCAGGGGCACCGAGGGCCTGTCCCAATAGGGCGGAGTCTCCGAGAGTTGCACAACCGGGCCAAGGTGGTTCAACCGTCCACCCGGCGCGTCGCTGAACGTCGACCAGCTCTTCAGTTCTTCGGGCGTGAACTCGCTCGGCAGCCCATGGAGTTGCCCGTCCGGCACCTGACCGCGTTCGACAAACCAACGCCCCGTTTGCGCCAGGGAAACCCGCACCAACCAGCTACCGCCCTCCCGGACGCGCCGGGCCAGGGCCACCAGAGTCCCAAAGGCCATCAAGTAGCCGGTCAGATAGTCGATGGCCGAAACCGGATAAAACTGCGGCCCCGGCTCGTCTCCTGGGAACAGCTCGCCCTGGCGGGTGGTAATGCCGCTCACAGTCTGCACCACCGTATCGAAGCCGCGGCGGCCAGCCCATGGCCCTGTACGCCCAAACGCCGACAAAGAAACGTAAACGATACCGGGCCGCAACCTGGCGAGGTCCTCGGGAGAGAAACCGCGCTGGGCGAGGGCCCCTGGGCGGTACCCTTGGGAGAATATGTCGGCTTCCCGGACCAGCCCCAACAGAGTTTCCAGGTCATCCTTTTCCCGAAGGTCGATGTGGGTCGACAGCTTGCCGTGCCCGGTGTCGTCTTCCTGGGTCGAACTGCTGGGCAAGTGGCGGGCAGTTACCCTCAAGACATCCGCGCCGTGTTCGGCCAGAGTACGGGCGCAAGTAGGTCCCGCCAGGACCCTAGTAAGGTCCAACACCCTTACCCCGGATAGAGGTCTAGGGCCTTCAGGCAAGGGTTGAGGCGGGCTGTCAGCGATCTTTTCTATCTCCAACAATGGCAAAGAGGCGATTGCCGCTGCCTGGGGGTGGCGGGCCCACTCTTCCATCGAACGCGCCATACCTCCCGCCCCTTTTGCGGCGATGATGGCTTCTTCCAATTCCAGCGCGTCCCACCGGGCAACCGCTTTACGCACCGCCTCCCGGTCATCCTCGACGCCTAATACGCTCAGGGCCGCCTCGCGGTGGTTGGGAAAATTGCAGTGGAGGTAACTCCATCGTCCATTCTGGGCCGGATACACACCCGCCACCGAGGCCCGTTCCCGGCCAACCCGTTCCCCGTCCATGGTCATGTACTGCCCACTGCGCAGCGAGGCCGTGGCCTGGCGAGCGTCGACCTTCACGTCCTGGCGTCCCCCGGTGCGCAGTTCCCACAGGTCGGAAACAGCCAGGCCGACGGCGGCAAGGCTGGCAGACGCGGCCTCCCCGATCCGGAACGGCGTGGGCAGGATCGGGTCCGTACCACCCGAGATCTCAACTTCTGAAGCGCGTTTTGCGTCCCAACCTGGGATTGGGAGAAGCGTGGTAAGAGCTGCGTTAGTCACTCTCTAAAAGGCTCCTTGTATACGGCGTCGTGTCGGACGCCGTTGTTCTGCTCAATGGCCGAATCGTACAGGAACCCAGCCATGGAATCAATTTGATGGTTGGCGGCGGAAAGACGAACAGCGCGTTATGACGAGATGCCCGCGAACAGTCGGGCAACATTGACAGTCGAACGACCCTGGCGGGGGTCCTCATTCCTATTCCCAAAACCTGCCGGGTGTATTATCTTAGGGCTGAGCCCAGCCCGGTCCGTCATGGGACCGATGGGACAGATTTATCCTACGGGAATTATGGAGGCAGCCGTGAAGCTATTGAGGATTTCGGCCATTGACCACGTGCCCCTGGGCCCCGCCACGCCAATCGAAGGCTGGACCGGAGGCGAAGTCCACCGCACCCGGCAACCCCTTCTGCCCGAGGGGACCAGCGAGCACTTCAGCAGCAGCGTTGTTAATTTCCAGAAGGGCGCTACCACCGGTTGGCATACTCACACCACCGACCAGATCCTGGTCATCACCATGGGCAACGGCATCGTAGCAAACGAACACGAGCAGCATCACGTCAGCGTTGGCGACATGATACAGATCCTGCCAGGCGAGAACCACTGGCACGGCGCAACTGCCGATTCCTACATGGCCCACATCACCATCACCGGCCTCGGCTAAAAGTAAATCGGCCCTATCCACGCTGGCCGCCGAAGGGGCCTTCCAGCAATCAGCCGAGCCCAAGCCGCTAACCGGCCCCTTCAATAGCCACAAATCCAGCCAAAACCTCCCGCTCATCCTGAGCGGGAGGTTTTGGCGGTCCCATCCCCACGACGTTCCCAACCTCCCTCCCGGCCCCCACATCCCTTAGTCGCGATAGCAGTACAATTACCGCGACTTGAGAGCTAACGCGCAGGACACCAAAGGAAACCAATCCCCCTTCTTCTACGGCTGGGTCATCGTCCTCGTCATGGCTTCTGTGGGAGCCATGAGTATGGGCATGGGGTCGCTGAATTTCGGCTTGTTCATCAAGCCGATGGGCGACGAGCTAGGCATAGGACGCGCCTACTTCGGTTGGGCTCAAACAGCCCGCCAGGTTGCGAGCTCCGTAACCAGCCCTCCCGTCGGTTGGTTGCTAGACCGGTTCGGCTCCCGCGTGATGTTGCCCGTAGCCGCCCTGGTGACCGGCTCTGCAATGATCGCCCTTTCCTTAATCGACCGCGAATGGCACTTGGTGGCGCTTTTCGCCATCATGGGCCTGGTTGGAATGAGTGGACCTGGCGCATTGGTGACCTCGGTGCCAGTCTTGAAATGGTTTGTCAGGCGGCGGGGCGCCGCGATCGCCTTCGTGGGACTCGGGATTCCCCTGGGCGCGCTGGTCTTTGTTCCCCTCACCCAGGTATTCATAGACGCCTGGGGCTGGCGCACGGCATGGGTTATCCTGGCGGTCCTGGGCGTGGGCGTGATCGTGCCACTGTCCGCGGTTTTCATCAGGCGTCAACCGGAGGACATGGGGCTGCTTCCCGATGGCTCGTTACCCGGCAGGAAAACCGCACTCGGCGCGACACCCGCTAGCCGTGGGGAGGGAGTCGAGGTGTCCTGGAGTGTCCGCGAGGCTATGCGCACGTACTCCCTATGGAGCCTGGTGGTGGTATTCGCAATGGTCGCGTTGGCAACGGGGACGGTCGGAGTACACCGGATTGCGGCGTTCATGGACCGGGGCCTCGACCCTACGCTGATCTCGTTCGCAACGGCTTTCGACGCCGTGCGCGCGGGTGTGTCGACCTTCGCCTTCGGGATGCTGGTCACGTGGGTACCCGCCAAGGTGCTGGGAGCCGTCGGCTTCTCGCTGCTCGGAATTGCCAGCGTCATGACGATTTACGCTCACGGCGCGCTATTGATGTTCTCTTCAATGGCCGTGTTCGGCCTCGGGATAGGAGGGATGATCTTCCTGCAGAACTTTATCTGGGCGGATTACTTCGGACGGGAGTACGTCGGCGGGATCCGGGGCGCGGTAAACCCGATAAACCTCACGGTGGGCGGAATTGGCCCACCGCTGGCCGGATACGTACGTGACTGGACCGGGTCGTATGACTCCGTCTGGTGGGGCGGGGTATGCCTGATGTTTCTGTCCGCTCTACTGCTGCTTTCCTCGACAGCGCCGCGGAAGAAAGTATCCCTTCCGGGAGTGGCCCTGAAGACCTGACCAGTCACTACGGCGCACGGGCTTGACCCAGGGCTTTAGTCCGCCACCCGGACCAGCTTTTGCATTGAACGCAGTTCGCGGGGCGGGTCCATGTGCCTGCCGTAGTCGGTCCAAGCGACCTCCGCTACGTAGATGTCTCCCTTGGAATCCACCGCTATGCCGTGAGGGGAATAGAACCGCCCGGTCTGCTCCCCGTAGCTCTCGCGTCCCACCCTGGCAAGCACCTTGCCCTTGGTGTTCATCACGGTGACCCGCGGGCCAAGGTCTGTCCCAATGTCGTTGGTGCCGATCCCGCAGAAATACTCGCCGATGTAGAGGAGTTCCTCGCCGGACCGGTCGTTGAGACAGATCGCCGCGGCCCGGGAGAGGTTGCCCCACTGGGTCTCGTACTTGCCGTCCGAGCTGAAAACCTGAATGCGGTGGTTCTCACGGTCGGCGATGTATACCCAACCGTCTTTGTCCACCACCACGTTATGGACGATGTTGAATTGCCCGTCCCCGGTGCCTGATTCACCCCAGGAAAATAACAGCTTTCCGTCGGGGGTGTATTTGTGCACCCTAGCGTTGGAATAGCCGTCCGCTACGTAGAACTCCCCGGTCCGCTTGTCGAAAGCCACATGGGCGGGGACGCAGAATGGGTCCCCGCTCATTTTGGGAGTAGGTTGATGGGGAGTGCCAAGGGTCATAAGCAGCTCGCCATAGACGGTAAACTGCCTGACTGTGCTGTCCCCGTTATCGACGCAAAAAACGGTGCCGTCGGGGGCGATGGTCACCCCGTGGGGATTGGTAAACACCCCTTCTCCCCAGGTCCGCACCACGTTTCCCGAGGAATCGAACACGATCATCGGGATGGTCCCGCGGTTGAAGACATAGACTTGGTCGTCGGAGTCCACATCGACGGAAGTGCCTTCCTTGTAGACGCATCCATCGGGGAGCTGGCCGAAGTTTTCCCCCGAGACCTGGTAGTTAAAACCGTTCTCTCCGATCACGACGGGGTCGCCGCCCTGTCCGTCTGCCCCGTGCCCTTCTGTCCGCACGCCATATTCCCAATCTTGCCGTTGCTCAACCAATTCCTTCACCTCGCAATATCAGCCCAATAATTCTAGAGCATCCTACTCCGCAAGGGTAGATCGGAGTTGAAAGATTAACTGTTCAGACTCGATGAGGCGGATTGGTTGAATCCCGCATCGGTCATCTCTGTGATTAAGCCTCTCAAGATGTCCCGTCCCCCAGCCCGTCATTCCGGGCTTGACCCGGAATCCAGAAACCTTTGCAACCAGCAACGGTCCCTATCATTGGCATTTCTGGATTCCCGCCTTCGGAGACCTTTGCGTAACCTTCCGCGACTCCCGCGAGAGCGAGAATCCAGAGTGCGCCCAGATACGGAGTACGCCCTCACCCTAACCCTCTCCCTCCGGGAGAGGGGGTTATTCAAAGGTCTCCCTTCGCGGGAATGACGGGCTGGGGTCGGGAAAGATCCATCAAGTCTGAACAGTTACTTGAAAGATGGTAGGGTCTATCCCCGGGGCCGGTCAGAAAGCTGTGGAGGGAAGACAAGAAAAAGCTACAACTATCGGGCCTCTCTCGGACGGTGCTTCTCCAGCCACGGTAACGTCTCGGTCGAACACGCGGACGGCGGTGTTCCCAGCTAGGTCTTCCAGCTTTGAGTTAACCACCAATCGGTATTCACCATCTTTCCACGGTGAAGCGGGTGTAAACGTCCAGCTACTCTCCGCCGCGCCAACCTCACCCCATCCCCGCAATGGAGTTTCCTCAGGACCACAGACCCAGAGACTGTGCTGAAGAAGCGCGTGGTCGAGCGGGCGATCGAACTCAACCAACAGCGGGCGAAGAGAACCAACCCCGGGAGCGGTCAAGTGCCAACAGCCAGGATCGATCCGGGACCTCAGAGCCGGACCAATCCGGTAGCTTCGTTTCCCGCCGGTCTTTAAGGGTTGCCCCCTGGCATCGCGATATTCGGGACCAATCTCCACCCTGACCGGTACTCCCTCGGTCAGGGGGTAGCCGACTTCCAGGTTGGGAACGAGCCCGCGCTTGATTCGGCCGGGGTCCAACAGCATCGTCAAACGCCGCCGCGCCGGGTCCCATAACTCTGGGTCCGGGGGGAGAAAGGCCCCTTCCAACGCCTCTCCGATATCCTCTCGGCAGACCCTGACCGCCCGGTCGGCCCAACCCTCGCTCATCGGCCTTGAAAAGTGGACGTAAACCTTTAGTAGATTGACCGGGACTTCGGCGGCTGTGGGGTAGATCGCTACGACTTCCGTGGCCGGAGCCAACTGAGCCGACGGGCATTGAATAGTCCAGACTTCCAGGTTATCAGGTCCTCCGCCAGCATCAACCAGGAATGAGTAGACCGTCCCGTCTATAAACTGGAACCGCGGAACGAAACACACCGCATCCCGTTCCACGAAGAATCGTCCCGCGACAGAAGGTACCTCCCTAAAATCGCCAGCCTCTTCTAGGACCTTGGCAGGCAAGACCGCCACTCGCTCCCCAAGGTCCGCGGCGGATAACGAGCCCAACTCGCGTAGCTCGGATTCGGTCCAACCGCGGACCCTGAGACCGCACTGTTCCCCTAAGTCTGCCCATTCCAGGTAAAGGCGGCGGCTCTGTGTCACAGGGTGTCGGTGGCGTAGGACCGCAGGTGCGTGCGGCCATCCTCGTCTTGTTGCAGCATCAGTACGCCGCTGCCGTTGAAATTGGCCATCCGCTTGACTCCGGGGTGGGGCAGTATCTGCCGGGGCACGCCTACTCCGGGGGTTACGGGGTCGTGAGGGCTCTCGTCTAATGAATCGTCAGGCACGGTCAGAGACACCTGCCCATCGATGTCCCTGCAGTCGATCTTGAACAGCGGGTGACGGTCGTTGCACACCAGGAGGTATTCACCGCCGTTATGCTCGTACGAAACCAGGTCCAACGGACGATTGTGCGCTCCCAGTTCGGCGACGGTCGTCCCCTTAGCTTGTTTCCCCGGTTCCAGGTCACTCAGGGAGAACTTGACCACCGGAGTGCAGGTGTAACTGGCCAGGAGGCTGCTGTTTCCCTGGTAGGGGACGAAAGCCCGGATGGGCGCCGCTGACTCGTACTGGCCATGAGAAACGTGGAAGATTTCCAAAGAATTGGACTCGGAACCCCCGTTGAAGGGGAACGGAATCCGGCGCAGCGTGGAGGAAAATTCCTCGTTGGACGTCCCGGCCACGATCAACAGTCCGTCCACGTAGGACATGTCGGTCACGGTAACGGTCCGCAACTTCTCTCGGGCTACAAGTCGGGGGTCATCCTCGTCCGCCGCATCCTTGATTACCGTTTGCGAGAATGCCACGTTATCCAAGGGCACGTCGTCGATGGCTCCACCGCCCGAAACCCTGATCAACACCGGAACGGCGGCGTCTCCGCTGCCTCGCATGACTGAGAAGTACACGTTGCCGGAGGTGGGATGGACGGCCATGTCGCGGATAGACACGTCCTCCCGTGCACACCCCAGATACGACGCTAGGGAAGTGTCGAAATTGTCGATGGTCACGGTCGGAGCTCCACTGCCGGCCTCGGTGTCACCCGCGTCTATTGCAAATATGGCCGCGCCGGCATTGTCCCCGAAGAACAAAATTCCCTCTGGACCGAAGGCCAGCGGACCCACGGACTTGATTGCTGGTGTACCGACTTCCAACCCAAAATCATCCAGATTTATCGTAGTACCGTACTCCACCATCTTAGCCTCCTACGCATTCAGGACTCGAATTTCCGCCAGTGTAGCATTATGTCCATTCCCCCGCCACCAACAGCTTTCCAACCTCAAGGCAATCGCATATTGATTAGAATAGCCCTGTCATTCCCGCGAAAGAGGGAATCCATTGCCCGAATCCGGCAGTTCCTTCACCTAACATGTCATTTCGGGGCGTCTGGACTTCGGCCTTCGGTGGAGTGACAGTGGGACCGGCCTAATATGCGGTTGCTCTGTTGCCAACCGCAAGGGTTAATGATTACCGGTCAACAGGTATAAACCTGCCATTTTTTGTTCTTGCGTCAATCTGTGTCAATTTGCGCCACCACTCCCGGTGCCGAGTCGGGGTATGGGTCCGGTGTTTCACACTTAGCAGCAATTATATTAGCGATTGGCTACCGTACTTGAGAAGGGCCGAGGTGTCAGCAGGGTCATTCGATTATCGGCCCAATTGTCCGAACCGGGATTCACAGGATTATGGGATTCGCATGATTTCCAATCATATAAATCCCGGAATCGGAGAAATCACAGTTCAGACGAACAATCGAATGACCCTAGAGGTGTCAGCGACTCTGGGGTGGTCCTTCGACTATGCTGAGTTATTTTCAGGATGAGCGGAGATGGGGCGGCACGCTCGAAAGGAACCAAAGGTGATTGATTGCTGGTGAACCCAGGTAAGCCACGATTCAGACGAACCAACAGCCCTGCTGCCACCGGCATGTCAAAGCTGCCGGTCTGGTATAATTCGCGGATTCCTCGTAGCAAAAATTCATAGTTAGGTAAGGAAGGACGCCATGACCACCGAACGCCGGAGAGGTACTGTCTCCCTTCGCCAGGTTAGCGGATCAGCCCGGTCCAGGAAGGTCAGAGTGGACCTGGGCGAGGAATCCTCGTTTTCCGGCCTTCCCGCCCCCGTGAAGGTTGGCGACGCTTCGTATTTCTTAGTTCACGGACGCGACGGGTACAAGCTTCTTTCGACCGTCTGCCCACATCAGGGAGGCGAGATCATGGACGAAGGGGACGAACTATTCGTCTGCGACGGGCACGGATGGCAATACGAGAAGGACGAAGGCGCCTGCGCTACCCGCGCCGACTTCCGCATGAAAGCGTTCCTGGTTACCCTGCAGAACGGCCACCTGGTCGCCCTAGTCCCGGACGAGTAGCCTACCGATTTCCCTCCCACCCATTTCCATAGCGACCGCATATCCTAACCAACAAAGAAAAGGCCCCGCCCGGGGAACCGGCTTCCCGGGCGGGGCCTTTGTCTATTCCAAGGACCTTGGTAGGACTAGCCTACCATGTCGTAGCTGCGTAGCAACTTGCCAGGCAGGGCGTCGGTGCACTCGTTCTCGATGAACGTTACGGTGCCGTTGACCAGTATGTAGCGGATCCCCGTGGGTTTTTGCACCAACCGTTTCTCGCCGCCGGGGAAGTCCGTCTCGAACCGAGGCTTGTCGTATAGCAACCCCAGCTCGTCCATGTTGTAGATCATCACATCGGCCCAATCGCCAACGCGCAGGGTCCCACGGCCCTTCATGTCGGAGAAGGCGGCGGGCAGCGCGCTCATCTTCTGGTGGGCCTGTTCCAGGGTCATCAGGTTGTTGTCGCGTATCCAGTGCGCCAGGAAGTAAACGGGCCAAACGCTGTTGACCAGGAACCTAGTATGAGCGCCGCCGTCAGACACCGAGATGTGGACGAAGGGATCGACCAGCCTCTCGGCCCTGGCCTCGTCTCCCTGTCCGCCGGCGGGATGGGCGAACTCGGTTTCCAGGTCTTCGTCCAGGGCAATGTCCAGGAACGCGTCCAACGGGTGTTTGCCCTCGGCCTCGGCGATGTCGGCGATGGACAGCCCCTCGTATTTTAGGTTCCGCTCCAGCGCCACTTCCACGACTTGCAACTGGGTCCAGTCGGTCCTGGCGTGGGGGCGATCAATAACGTCGCGCTTCATGCCCTCGCGAACACCGTCCTCGGACAGCTTGGCGATGCGCTCCTCCTTGCTGCCGACCAGTGGTTGCACCCAGTGGGGCATGTAATCAAACAGGTTGTATTCGGAGAGCTTGAACTCGGCGATGGTAGGCACCGAGCCTTGTTGCGCCAGCACGGGAAGCCCTTCCTCCCGGACCTGCTTTAGCCAGGTGTAGCCCTCTTCGTCGCCCAGGGCCACGTGAAGCGGGCGACCACTCATTCTGACCATTTCCGCCAGCATCTCCCGCTGTCCGGCGCGGTCGTCGGAGATGCCGATGGTCCAACCCAGGTGGCCCACGCCGAACCCACTCAAGACCTGGGAGAGCGCGTAGAACTCCTCCGGAGACGCCACGTGGCTGGGAAGCCAGCTACCATCCTCGGGCCGGTCTTCCAGGTTCTTGTCGGCAGACAGTCCGAAGGCCCCTGCCTTCATCGAGTCGTGGAGGATCTGCTTCATCTGGTTCAGCTCGGCTTCGGTGACGGAGGTCCGTTCCCGCGCCGGAATCATGCCCAGAACGTAGGCCCGCAACGGGGAAAAGGGCACCAACGCACCAACGTTCACGCCCAAACCCTGGCGGTCGAGGCTATCCATATATTCGGGGAAAGTCTCCCAGTCCCAGCGCATACCCTGACGCATCGACTCCAGGGGAATGGCCTCGATTCGGTTCATCATGCGCATGTTCAGATCGCGGTCATCGGGCCTCGTAGGCGCAAACCCAAAGCCGCACTGCCCGACGGTCAGGGAGGTCACGCCGAACCAACCGGATAGGGAAGCGTAGGGGTCCCAGTTGAGTTGGGCGTCGTAGTGGGTGTGCAGGTCCACCGCGCCTGGCGCGACGATGCAGCCGCTGGCGTCCAGTTCCCTGGCGCCGCCCGAGGATATCCGGCCGCTGATCATAGCCACGCGCCCGTTCTTGACCCCGACGTCGGCTTTGACTCGGGGGAGTCCTGTGCCGTCGACTACCGTGCCGCCACGGATTACCAAATCAAACTCAGGCATAAAGTTGCCTCCAACGACAATCTGTCACGATTTCGAGCCACCCAGTCCAACGACAAGGGCAACCTGATATGCGCCGAGTGTAAGTCTCGCAATTATTGATGTCAACGTTTTTGACGAAACACGGTTATTTTGTGGAAAAACACAACCACAATAGTTTCAGAGCTGAGGATATTGGCCGCAGCAGTCGGCCAAAGCATTGATGTACGACACTCAGGTCATGGCAGGTTTGTGCTCCCAGGCTACTGTTGCTCGATGAACGGGCAGGGTATGGTCACCCCTGGTAGACGCTTTGCGGGTTGAAAGTCTTCGGTTTGCGACAGAGTGCAACGCGTTTCATAGGACTCATCGGATATGAGGGAAAACGCCCGGCGCTGGGAGCGCTGCCTCACACGGGGCGTTGGTTACGCTGCGTCCGTTGCCTACGGGGGCGCTGAGGGTTCCACAATCGTTCGTAGGTCACGCGACCGTCCATGCGCCGTTGAAGCATGTACACGTCTGGATTGGAAAGGCTCTCCCATTCTTCGAAACCAAAGGTGTCGTCCAAGGAGTTCAGAACCAGACTCAGCAAGTTTCCGTGAGTAGCCGCCGACGGAAGTTCATAACCGCCGTCTAGCAGTTCGTAAATGCCGCTCCGGGCCCGAGCCAACACCTCCCGAGCCGATTCACCTCCGGGAGCGCGTAGGTCCAGGTCGTCGAAGGAATCACGGACCACGTCCCGCCAATGACTTATGGGACTCTTTGACAGGATTCGCTCATTGAATCGAGAGTCCACGTGGACCATCAGTCCATTCGCCGTGGCAAACGGCTCGATACTCTGCCGGGCGCGCCTGAACGCGCTAGCCACAACAAAGTCGATTTGTCTGCCGGTCAGAAAGTCGGCCAGCGCGTCGGCTTGCCGGAATCCAAGATGGGTCAAATGAGAGTCTGGACTCTGACCAGACGACTCGCAATGTCGAATCAAGAGCAGTCTTCTATTCGGCAACGCACTCCTGAGGCCAAGCGAGCTGTCTATTAAGCATATAGCCTCCCCTGATCTCCACCGGAAATCCAAATACGATGATATCCAATGGGTTCGCCTTGCGCCTCCGAGCTAGGAGCCTGGGTTCTTGATTGCGCCTTAACTCAGCCAACGCAAGGTACGAAAGTTTGCCGAGACGCGACCTGCCCCCCGAAGCCCGGTTCCAGTGTAAACTGACATATCTCCCAAGGCAACTCCTGGGAAGCCAGAATCAGCACCTCGCCCGAATACCAGTAGAAGACACGGAGCCCAAGCCGGGTCTAACCGGCATCAACCCGACACTCGCCGACCATCATCCAGCAGTGATAAGGGGAAATACGATGACGACTCCCACGATTGACTCACAAGTACATTCTTACGAGCGAAACCGCCGCGAACGACCCTGGCAGGGGTTCCTGCAGGGCCCGGACGAAGTAATCGGCGACGACATGGTGGCCGCGATGGACGCGGTGGGCGTCGACGGCGCGCTGCTGGTCTCCCCCTTTTCCATGTACCGTTACGATGCCAGCTACGCCCTTGAAGTTTACGACAGACATCCCACCAAGTTCGGCCTGATCAGGCCATTCAACCCCCACTCTGAGACCATCGAGGACGAGATGGCCGGGTGGACGGGCCGTCCAGGTGTGGTCGGCGCCCGCATCATGCTCAATAACGAGTCGTTGGAGGCCGGCCACCCAGGTCTCAACCGCATCCTCGCCGCCGCCTCTCGGGCTGGCGTTCCCGTCAACATCATGTGCTCGGCCAAGCTCCATCTCCTCCGCGAACTGGCCCAACGCCACCCGAACACCCAAATCGTGATCGACCACGTGGGCATAGTCCAGCCCTTCGAGCCGCCAGCCCCGCCAGAACCGTTTGCCGATTTAGCCAGCGTCCTGTCTCTGGCGGAACTAGACAACGTGGCCATCAAGATTTCCGGAGCATGTACCCTGTCCCATCAGCCTTTCCCCTACCCCGACATCTGGGAGTCCTTGGGCAAGATATTCAACGCCTTCGGTTTCGACCGATGCCTGTGGGGCACCGACTGGACCCGGGCAGTCAACCTGCTGACCTACGAGCAGGGCGTTGAAGCGTTCCGGGTCACCGGCCAGCTCTCCGATTCTGAACGCTCAACCCTGATGGGCGGCGCCCTCGCCAAAATCTACAACTGGTCGCCTGGAGAGAGTAAGTAGATTCTTAATCCGGGACACTGAACTCGGAAGCAGATTTAAGTTGCCAAGGCCCCATCGGCGACCCTCCCCCACCGTGGCCGCCGATGGGGCCCACGTACCGCTCCTTAGCATACGAGCATCCTGGATTATTGCCACCTCCAAGCCGTGACCAACTCCGAAACTTCCACTCTTGAATCTCCAAGGGCCTAATATCAGATTTCTCTGTAAAATGCGGCCGAAAAGGAACGTTAATACTTATGTAAGCGGAATGAGACCGCTGTAAGCGGAATGAGACCGCATAAGGGGTGGTAATGCTGAGTGTCAGAACCCACGCGAGTTTGGCAACCCCTTTCATGTAAATGCAAGTCACAGATTACCCGGAAGTTATGGAGCCGACGAAATGGCTAGTGATCTTTCTGTAGCAAGTGTCCCTCAGTCCCATGAGTTGTTCAATCAGACCCTGGACGCAATCCGTGCGTTGGGAGGAAGCGCTTCGATCGCAGAGATCGTCAACCGGGTGATCGAAGACCTCAAGCTGACCCCCGATATTACTCAGGTCCCGCACGGCAAGGGCAGGCTTACCGAGCTAGAGTACAGATTGCACTGGTCTAGGACCTACCTCAAGAATTACGATCTGATAAACAATTCAGAGAGGGGAGTCTGGTCTCTTACGGTCTCAGGACTGGACACACAAGTTGTGGACTCCAAGGACATCGTGGCATTCGCCCGGGCGCAAGGGCGCGCTGAGCCACCACACCCGTTGGATGATGAGACTTTGACGGAAACCTGTGAGGAATTCATTGACGACTCCTCCGATGAAGTCACATCCTGGCGCGAGGCCCTTATTGACGCTCTATTAGCCATGAGTTCAGATGCCTTTGAGAGACTGTGCCAAAGACTATTGCGCGAATCAGGATTTATCGAGGTCCAAGTTACTGGTAAATCAGGCGACGGTGGGATAGATGGACATGGCATTATCCGTTTGGCAGGACTCATCAGCTTCCCGGTGATGTTCCAATGCAAGCGGTACGTCAATAATGTGAGTTCCAGCGTTGTCAGAGATTTCCGAGGGGCAATGGAAGGCCGTGCTGACAAGGGACTAATACTAACCACCGGCGGTTTCACCAGAGACGCCCATCGGGAGGCAACAAGAGAAGGCGCCCGGCCGATCGACTTGATCGACGGAGAACTCTTGATGGATAAGCTAAAGGACCTCAGACTTGGTATAAGAGTCAGCACGAGGACAGTTGAGGATGTGGAGGTGAATCCTGCCTGGTTCGATTCTGTTTGATAAGCCGGGTAGAGAAGCTACTCCATCCTGGAGATTGGTGGGCCTAACAGGGCTGTATTGATTATCTTGAGCGGTCCCGAGTTATCTCAGGGCCTTGGGCGTAGCCGTGACATAACACGGGTAAGTCTTCTGGCTACCGGCGACGCGAGCCCGAATCTCGTACTCCCCGATGTTCTCGATCGTCAAAAGCGAGGTTGAGCACACCAGCGAGGGCAAAGCGCAGAGTCCTTCCCTGGGGGTCGGCCAACAGGCGAATCTTGGCGGTCAGGCCGCCTCGGGAACGCCCCAAACCCTGGTCCTGGCTCCCCCTTTTCCACTGGCCGCCTGCTGGTGGGCCCAGACTATCGTGGAATCGATCATGCTGAAGGTGTTGTCCGAGTCTTCCAGCAGCACTCGGAAGATTTGCTCCTACAGTCCAGCCCTGGCCCAGCGGGTGAAGCGCCTGTGGACACTCTTCCAGTTGCCGTATTCGGCAGGCAGATCTTTCCATTGGACCCCGCTGCGCAGCACCCACAGAACGCCATTGACGAACTGTCGGTTGTCTTTAGCGGTCACGCCCACATGCCCAGGACGCCCCGGCAAAAAGCCCTCCATCCGCCGCCACTGCCATGCACTGACCTCGTACCGTTTCATGCTCGACCCCCCTCACCGCACGATTGACCCAGAGTAACACTCTACCTCCTGGTCCAAGTGCTGCCCTGCTTCTGCTTTCTGTTTCCCCACTTTTCGATTCGTCCTACGATGAGGGAGAGGGCTCCTCGACGCCCGGCCCCCAGGTTGTACCGAAGTCGGCGCGGGTCGCCAGTTGCCCGGTATATGTGCTGGCGTCCTGCAGGGCGAGGTACACGGCGCAAGGGCCAACGGCGCTGGGGTCTACCCTTTCATGCCAATCGCGCTGCGTCCACGGGATTGCCGCGGAGCCCTCACTGCGCAGCGCGCCGGGGCTGAGGATGTTGACCGCGATGTTGTACTCCCGCACTTCGTCGGCCAAGCAGAGGCTGAACATGTGGACTGCAGCTTTGCTGGCGCTGTAAAGGACGCCGCCGCCCTGGTTGGGGTCGGTGCCCATTCTTGAACCGATGTTAATGATGCTGCCCCGCTGCTGTTCCATCATTATCGGAAGCACGGCCCGGCTGCATAGATAAGGGCCGCTCACGTTGACCCGCATGAGTTGGTCCCAACGGGCGGGGTCAATTTCCAGGATCGACTCCCCCAGCACCATGGCGCCGGCGTTGTTGAAAAGCACGTCGATTTTGCCGTAACGTTCCGTCGCTTGACGGACCATTTCATTAACTTGAGACTCATCGGTGACATCGCAGTCGATGGCAAAGACCTCTCCGCCGGCGTTCCTGATGTCTCTGACCGTCTCTTCGAGAGTCCCGGCCAAGCCGGTTGGGGACTGGCTCCGGGCGCAAATGACCACGCTCGCGCCTTCCTTGGCGTACTCCTTGGCTATGGCCCGCCCCAGTCCCCGGCTGGCGCCGGTGACGATTGCGGCCATTCCGTCCATCTGACTCATAGTCGGCCTGCCTACACGAATTGGGCCTTGACCCACCCTTCGTCAAAGGGGGTCCAGAAGTGGGACGTTAGCTTCAGGTGTTTGAACATCCAGACGCCGTTTACCCTGACGTACTCTTCATCGTACCTTGCCGAGCCCCATACCGGCCGGTCGCCGTCTGCGTAGGTGCAGGCTTGGAACAGGTACCAGATGCCGGTAGCAGTGTCCTCATCCACCTCGATGATGGGGTTCATCACCATGTGAATGGCGAAGGGCAGCCTCTTTGAAGCGTTGACAAAGAAGTTGCGGATTCCTTCGCGTCCTTCAGCTTTGCCCCGGATGCCGCCGTCCCAAATCGCGTCTTCGACGAACAGGCTAGCGATTTTATCGGCGTCATAGTTGTCGTCGCAGTAGGTGCAGTAACGGGCCTTGAGGCGCTTGATCTCCTCTACGTCTTCCAAGGCTCGAAGCCTACGTTCGATGTCCTCTAAACTCATCACCTGCTTTCCTCCGAAAGGGTACGTTAACTATGACGGCTCAGGGTGCCTGGCCACCGTCCCTTTGTATACGTTGGCCCAAGATCAACTTGGCCGCCACTGGGATGCACTGACCTCGTACCGTTTCATCCTCGTCCCCCACCACACGATTGACCCAGTGTAACACTCTACGTCTCCGGTCCAAGTTGCTGCCCTGCTTACGGTTTCTGCTTTCCCCTAATGGTCGATTTGTCGCAGACTTAATTCTTTGCGACGATACGAAGCACGGCTGTGCTCACATCGGCCGCTCCCCAATCGACAGTGCTGCACGGTATTTCATCCTTAGCCCCAATCCACCGAAGAGATGAGGGTCGCGGCGTGGTGAATGGGTAAGAAAGTGCTCCTTTGCATCTGGGATAATGGTTTTCGAGAGAGGAAACCGACCAGAAACAAGGAGCACCCAACAGATGCTACCACTTGAGCACCCCGACCGCATCCAAATCGCCTTCGACGACCACCGCCTGGTCAACAATGCCGGGCTGCTTCTTCCGGCCACCCTGGCCCAGCACGTGGGCCTGCGTGAACTCGTTGACCGTCACCTTGACCTCGGGTATGCGCCGGGGCGGGCGAACGCGGGAGACAAGATGCTGACGCTGGTGGCCTCGGCGCTGGCGGGCGGCGATTGCATTGACGACGCCGATGCGCTGCGTGCGGGGCGGACCTCCTCGGTGCTGGGGTGCATGGTCAAAGCGCCCTCCACCCCCCGCTTTCGCGAGGGCAGGCTCTGGGGACGTTCCTGCGCAGCTTCCGGTGGGGCCATGTCCGCCAGCTGGACCGGGTGAGCCGGGAACTGCTGGCCCGGGCCTGGGCCGCCGGTGCCGGACCCGGCGACGGGCCGCTGACCATCGACCTGGACTCCACCATCTGCGAGACCTACGGGCTGGCCAAGGAGGGGGCGCGACACCATGGCTACACTGGCAAGCGAGGCTATCACCCGCTGCTGGCCGTGGCCGCCGGAACCGGCGACGTGCTGATGTCTCGGCTGCGCGAGGGCCGCGCCAACACCGCTCGGGGCGCCGCCCACTTCCTGCGGGAGACCGTGGGGCGGGTGCGTCATGCTGGGGCCAAGGGGCAACTCACGGTGCGGACCGACAGCGGCTTCTACACCCACGCCGTGGTCGCCGTCTGTCGCAAGACGAAGGTCCGCTTCTCCATCACCATCCGCCAGCGTGCCAGCCTGCGCAATCTCATTGAAGCCATACCCGAGGCGGACTGGACGCCCATCCCTTATTGGATGGACGGTGCCGCCGACGTGGCCGAGACCGCTTACACTCCCTTCAGGAGCAAGCCCGATGCCGCGCCGGTGCGGCTCATCGTCCGGCGGGTGAAGCCCACGCCCGGTTCCCAGCTGGCCCTCTTCGCCAGCTACAGCTATCACGGCTTCATCACCGACCGGGACGGGGATACCCTGGAGCTGGAGGCCGACCATCGCCGCCACGCCGAGGTCGAAAATGCCATCCGAGACCTCAAGTACGGCGTGGGACTCAATCATCTCCCGTCAGGCCGTTTCGCCGCCAACGCCGCCTGGCTGGCCGTCCAGGTGCTGGCGCATAATCTGGCCCGTTGGGCGGCACGCATCGGTCTGGGCGGGCAACTGGTGACCACCAAGACCCTGCGGCGACGCTTCTTCTCCCTGGCCGGACGGCTTACCCGCTCGGCGCGCAGACTCACTTTGCATCTTCCCCGGGGCTGGCCCTGGGCTGAGCAGGCCACTCTCGCCCTGGCCCGACTGCGAGCCATCCCACTCCCAGCCTGACGGTGCTATCCGCAACCGACCCACCGCATCCAAACTCGCGTCCGCCCGGTCCGCGAGTGCATCCTGTTGCGTCCGGTCTCACTATCACGCGATTCCCAGCCTCCATAGACCGCTCTCGAGGCCCGGTGCGGCTACTGAAAACCCTCTGCGGTGTCACATCGGTCCCAATGGAGCCCAGGCTTTCTCCCTTGTAGGCTCCCTCATCCCAATTTGCCCTGCCTTCACGCCTCCCATCGGTGGATTCGGGGTTAGACTTACCCACCCGCGTCTGCACTCTATGGTATTGAACATCCCCAACACGTGCTGCCCACCTAGCTGCCAATCCTGAGGGTAAGTGTTCAGAGTTGAGGGGAAGTGAGCAACTGGCGGCATGCGGTGAGGGGATTCAATCCTCGGGCGCGCCAGGTACCGAAGAGGGAAGCGAGAGCCATCTTGGTGTTGGTGCCCTGGGTTGAGCGGGTGCCGCCGCTGATCTTGCGGCTGGTCACCAGGTGACGAAGGCTCCTCTCGGCGGCGTTGTTCTCCGAGGGGACGGCCGGTTCGGCTACGAATACGAACAACTCCTTGATGAAGCGCTGGATGCGCCGGCAGAGCTTGGCCTGGACTGCCCCTGGGTCATCAAGGAAGGGTCGGCAGCAGGCCAACAATTTCCGCTCCAACTCCAGTTGGGCCTGACGGCGTTTCCTTGCCTGAGGATGGGAGAACCGCTTGGCCTGGGCGTAGAGGTCATGCACTGCCGCCGCCCATCCGGCCAGCTTGGCGTCTGCTGGGTAGAGGGCCTTCAGGTCATGGATGTCCCGGAGCAGATGAGCCCAACACCGCTGCTTCAGGCCAGGGTAGTGGTTATAGGCAGCGTAGAAATCGCTGACCAACACCCCGCTGAAGGACTCCCCCAGCGCCTCGTCCACCACCTCCTTATTCCGGCCTCGGCGCAGGAAGTACCGCTCAGTGGGAGTGGAGAAGGTCCAGACATAGCCATTGGCCCCCTCCTGGCGCCAGCCGGTCTCGTCGGCGTGCACCACCTGGCTGGTCCGGACTAGTTCCAGCACCTCGGCCACCGCCGGTTGGGCTTGCCGGGCCACGCCGTGGAGGACCTGGGTGATTCCCCCAACGCTCAAGCGCAACTGGTGGACGGTCTCCAGATACCATTGGATGGTCCGAAGGGGCAACCGGCCCTCTTCCCGCAGGCCAGCGATCAATGAGACCAAGTTGGCTCCCAACCGTCCCCGACCGATTACCCCACCGCCCAAGTCCGTCTTGGGGGTCCGGCGCCGTTCACATACTGGGCAGACCCGGGTCACGAAAACGTGCTCCGTGACCTCCACCGGAGCCACTGGGATATCGATGACTTCCCGAGTCCGCTGCGGCCAACCCCCAACCAACCCGGTGCCACACTCCGGACAGGAGTCCAAGACATGTTCCACCTGGTGAGCCGCCACCGTGCGCCGACGGCTAAAGCCGTGGGGCCGGGGCTTTCTTGGCTCCTTCTTCTCGGCCGGCTCTGACTTTGCACCCGGTTTGTTGCCCGGCATTCCGGGCCGCCCTTTGCCCTTGAGACCCCCTTCCAACGCCGCTATCCGCCGCTGCAACTCGTCGATGACCGCCTGCTGCCGCGCAATCACCGCCAACAGCGCCTCCCGGCTGGCCGTCCTCAGGTCTACCTTGTTCTCCATCCTCCTGATTTAACCCCGAATCCACCGAAAAGGTGAGTGTCGCGGCGGGTTGAATGGGTAAGAAAGTGCTCCTGTGCATCTGGGATAATGGTTTTCGAGACAGAAAACCAACCAGAAACAAGGAGCACCCAATAGATGCTACCACGCAACCACCCCGACGGCATCCACATCGCCTTCGACGACCACCGCCTGGTCAACAATGCCGGGCTGATCCTTCCCGCCACGTTGGCCTTGCACCTGGGCCTGCCCCAACTGGTTGACCGGCACTTGGACCTGGGCTGGGCCCCAGGCCGAGCCAACACCGGCGACAAGATCATGACGCTGGTGGCTTCCGCGCTGGCGGGCGGCGACTGCATCGACGATGCCGATGTGTTGCGCACCGGCAGGACAGCCTGCACCCTGGGCAGTGTAGTCAAGGCGCCCTCCACCTTGGGCACCTTCCTGCGCAGTTTCCGGTGGGGCCACGTCCGCCAACTGGACCGGGTGAGCCGCCAGTTGCTGGCCCGGGCCTGGGAGGCTGGGGCCGGACCCGGCGACGGGCCCCTGACCATCGACCTGGACTCCACCATCTGCGAGACCTACGGACTGGCCAAGGAAGGAGCTCGCCACCACGGCTACACCGGTGCGCGGGGCTATCACCCGCTGCTGGCCGTCGCCGCCGGAACCGGCGACGTGCTGATGGCCCGCCTGCGCGAGGGCCGGGCCTACACCGCCCGCGGCGCCGCCCACTTCCTGCGTGAAACGGTGGGGCGGGTGCGCTACGGCGGAGCCAGGGGCCAACTCACGGTGCGGGCCGACAGCGGCTTCTATACCCACGCCGTGGTCGCCGTCTGCCGCCGGATGGATGTCCGCTTCTCCATCACCATCCGCCAGCGCACCCGCCTGCGGAATCTCATCGAGGCGATACCCGAAGAGGACTGGACGCCGATTCCCTACTGGATGGACGGCGCCGATGTGGCCGAGACCACCTACACCCCCTTCCAGAGTGAGCCCGACGCCGCGCCGGTGCGGCTCATCGTCCGGCGGGTGAAGCCGGCGCCCGGTTCCCAACTGGCTCTCTTCGCCACCTACAGCTATCACGGCTTCATCACCGACCGGGACGGAGAGACCCTGGAACTGGAGGCTGACCACCGCCGCCACGCCGAGATCGAGAATGCGATACGCGACCTCAAGTACGGCGTGGGGCTGAACCATCTCCCCTCGGGCCGCTTCGCTGCCAACGGCGCCTGGCTGGCGGTACAGGTGATGGCCCACAACCTGGCCCGCTGGACAGCCCGCATCGGCCTGGGTCAGCAGATCGTGACCACCAAGACCCTCAGACGACGGGTCTTTGCCTTGGCCGGACGGATCACCCGCTCGGCACGCCGGATCACCCTGCATCTTCCCCAGCGCTGGCCATGGGAAACCCAGTTCAGTCGCGCCCTGGCCCGACTGCGAGCCATTCCACTCCCAGCCTGATTGCTCCTGTCCGCTACTGACCCGCCATCCGGCCAACCGAACGCCCCGCCAACTCGCGCCAGTCCGGTCCGCGAGCGCCTCTTGCCGTGTCCTATCCCGCCATCCCCCTCACCACAGCCACTGTAAGCCGCCATCGGCGCCCCCCAAAGCGCCTGCAGACCGCCGCCAGCCTCCCGTCTACCCAAATTCGAGCCCGGATCATCGCGCCTGTAACTTCCTCACCCCCCTTCCGCTGTCCTCACGCCGTCCATCGGTGTCCACCGGTGGATTCGGGCTAACATAACCGACGACCCGACGCACCGAACTTCCCAAGCAAGTTTTAACTAATCCATCCCCTCAACTCTGAACAGTTACTCCTGAGGGTGTTGTCCGCAAAGGTGTCTACAGGCATCGTACCGAACAAAGAGTGGGCCTACGTGTACTGTATCGAACTTTTCGCCGGGAGGTTCTCATGTACGCTCAGTGCGCCATTCCATGGTCGTGCATTCGAATATCACCGTGCGGTTTATCTAGACGTAGGATTTGTCTGAGGCGGACTTCCTCATCACTGGCTCGAATCTTCTTTGGCTGGCCAAAGGAGTCTGTGCGCAGAATGTTTGAGTTGGCCGTGGAGCTGTAAGTCTCCAACACTGCTCCTTGAATATTGGCCCCGTCGAGATTAGGAGAGGACACTATGAAAGCGTGCCGCTTACAACGGAGGTCACGATTGATTCCAACCGTTGCCCGTGTATTCTCCTAGCCCACCGTGTCGCTGCACCCCAGTCCACTGCTCGTTTCTGGCTCGGATAAACCCGCACTGCATCGGCGGTTGAGTCGTTGCGAAGCTTTACATACCGAAGTAACAATAGCATGTCCTAACTCCTCAATTCCTCCAAAAGCCTATTAACCATTTCACAGAACCGCTGGTTTATCACTGTGTCGTAATCCTCTCCCATCTTCAATCTGTTCGTGTCCATCAATGCGCTAAACGCACGGAGGGAACCAATCGACAGGAACTCGTGATCAAAAACGCTTTTTGCTGTGGCCCTATCACTTATATGATAGTGGTCGTGAACAATCCGCCTATCTGAAGGAGTTATCCCGTCCACTATTCCAGGTGTCTGAATCAACTCTTGCAGCCCTTTAAGCCCAGCGGTTCCGTCTGATTCATAGAGGGTGACCAAAATATTCCTGATATCGTCCTGGCCCTCTTGGCGCATTGTACGAGTTTGCAGGATACGATTCCTGCGCCTCCGGGCCCTTAGCTTACCGGAAAAGCTCCCAATAGCAGCCATGGCGAATATTAGAGCAACAATTACTAGCAAGGGGCCGGCAAAGTAAATCATAACTCTCAATACTTGAATGAGAGCACTCCCCTGGAATAACTCCGTGAAAAGGCTGGTCTCTACTTTGGCCAAAGGTCGCGTCAACACGGTGATTTCAGTGATGCCAGCGATCTTTCCTACCGAGGAAATAGAGGGGGATTCATTCTTCGGGTGCAGGAGCAATACTTCGATCGCAAAATAATCGCCCCGCTCAAAAATAACCTTTGGAAACGCAACGGTATCTACACTCAATCGCTGTGGAACTATCTTGGACCACAAATAGTCTGAATTTGTGCCAACTAGTCTGGCCTCGATCACTTCCCCGTCTTTGAATTTCATACCCCATTCATCTTCATGGTCATAATGGCTGGGCAGAATATCGATTTGCCCAGAATTCACTACATTGATCGTCACTATTCGTAAATTGAGGTTTTGCTCTTGAACATTCTGACCGCGAAAAACAATGCTTAAGTCTTGCAGAGGTCTGCGCAAGTCTAAGACATTAGTGTCGCCAATTGTTTCAAAGATCACTCCTGGCTTTGGTTCTTGCAGTGCCAAGTATGCAAACAGTAGGCTGACCAATGCAATGACTAAGAACGTAGTTGTAATCAAAGCCTGCCAAGAAATTAGCTGCCTCAATGGGCTTTGTTTCTGTGCGTGCTCGTCTACCTGTTCGGTTCTCATATCTTGGACACTCGTGATCAGATAAGCTTATTCGTGCGTGTATCCAATATAACCTATTCATCATGGGGGTACTTACGGTACATAACTTTGAGCACGACCGGCGCGCGGGTTAGTAGTTAAGTGGGCCGTGTGGGGATCGAACCCACGACACCCGGATTAAAAGTCCGGTATCATACTCCCATTTGACCGTTGTCCAGTGTCCTGAAGTGTTATGTCGTATCTGAAGCCTTGTTTTCCTGTCCCTGAGAGTCCCTGAATGCCGCAGGGTGTCATGGACTGGAATGGCAAATAGAATGGCAACTTTCCGGGCTGGGCCCCGGGGCGGGGGATGAGGACCCGATGCACATTTTCCGCCGCACCTTCCCCGCCAACGCGGTCCGCCAGGGCATCCCGAGGCAGTACACGCAGGCAATCGCCGGTTGGTCCAACTCCCAGATGCTGGACCGCTACACGGCGGCGATGGAGGCAGAGGAGGGCGCGATCGAGGCGTTCCGGAAGTTCAAGCCGTTCGGTGAATGACCATTTGAATGATGATTGAGTGATGATTGGCGATCGGTCATTCAGGCAAGGCCCATTTTGGGCCTTTTCGGGGCCGGATTTTCCGGCCCTCCTCATTTCTTACGATATTCGTACTACGGTTTTCGTAATATCCGGGAGTTTCGACTTCCCCGCTGGTCCGGGCCGCTCAAAAGTTCTAAAACGAGTTAGCCACACCCGACTGCCTCTGTCCGCCGGTTTCCACAGCCCGCCGCCCGGTGTCCGTAAACCGGTCTCTCTTATATATAAAGGAATCGAAATTCCGAATTCCTTTTGGATGGAAAAATTTCATGTCTTCCGCGGGTGAATGATCATGAATGATCATTTTACGAAAAACGTCATTCAGAACAAACAGGGGTAAAATGAGGGTTTTCAGCTAGGAAAAATGAGAAAAAATTAGAACAGAGGGGGTCTGTGAATGATGGAATGATTGAATTATCATTTGAGTTTTTGTTTTCAGAAAACAAAAAAATATTTCCCCTATATAAGGCATTCTTTTTCGGCCGCAGGTGGGTCGAGAGTTCCATCGGGGGCCTCATTGGGGCTTCTGAGAGTCCCGTCATGGGCTCCGCAGGGGACTTCGTCAGAGTCTCGTACCGACGGTCCGGGCGGGAGTCTGTCATGTGTTTTACCGGAGGCCGTGGGAGCCGGTCAACTCCTGCGTCCATGATTGCCGCCAGGAGGTCCTCCCTCCGTTCCCTCTTCGGGGCACCGGCAGGGCTCCGCCATCCCGCAGCGGCGCAGCGTCACCGTGACCTGCTCATCCAGGACCAATCTCTCCGCGCCGCAGTTGGCGCACAGGTTTGTTCCCTTCGTCTTTCTCCTCTTCTCGAACATCTCAGGCATCGACGTGTGGGGGCACTCCAGCGGCTCCCGCCAGCCGGTTGACGCCGCCGTCAGTTCCGGTGCCTCCCAGTGGCGCCGGGTCAGCGCCCGGTCGAACCGGTGGGCCATCGCCCTCCACTCCGGGTATAGGCCCCCGGCCATCTCGGCCTGCCGGTCCTCGGCGTTCTGCTTCGCGGTCCCCTCGTACAGGTGGGCCGGCTGGACGCAGAAGGGCCGGTTGCACAGGTGGTTGATCTGCCGTTCCTCTCTCACCGCCCGTTCCCGGGTCTGCTCGAAGACGGAGACGTGGGCGCCCCTGCCGTTCAGGACTCCGTACCCGCCTCCACGCAGTTTCCAGCGCCATGCCAGGCAGGGCGGGTTCAGGGGCACGGCCAGGCCCGGGGGCACCGGGATTCCCACGCAGTCCGCCGGAGTGATTCCGGCCCTCCCGTGATTCCGGTGGATCCCCGGGTGGTACTGCCCGAAGTGGTCGAGCCAGAAGTTTCTCTCTCCTTCCCAATTTCGCTTTACCATGCTGCGCTCCCTCTGCTTCGCGTCTCCGGCCCGTGGGCTCTGCCCGCGGCTTGTCACGAAACGCAAAACCCCGGCGCGCCCGTTCTGTGGAACCCTACAGGTATGGACAACGTTCTCATGTTGGCCAACGGCGTTGCGCTGATCGCCGCCGCCCTGGGCGGCGGCGTTGCGGCGATCTTCGTCGTGTACTCCGGGTACCTGTACATCAGCTCCTCGGGGGATCCACAGCGGATGGCGCAGGCCAGGGGTTCCCTCATCGGCGTCGCCGTCGGGCTGACCATCATCGGCGGCGGGTTCCTCATTCCCACGACCATCAGCCGTTTCGTCATCGAGCCGGCCGGCGGGGTCAAGATCGAGGTCCGTCAGGGGGTCGACTGCGATGGGCTGCTGGTGTTCCAGCGCACGGCCTCCACCCCGGAGCGGATGCAGTTCCTGGTCAGCCGGATTCAGGGCCAGCGGTCCGAGTGCGGCCCCGAGTTCTGGAACCCTGTGGTCAAGACGGGCGCCGGGTATTCCAGAGATTGCATCGAGCCGGACCCTCCGGAGCATAAGGTGGGTGGGGTTGCGGTGCCCGAAGGACTCAAGGATGGCGCCAGCGTGAATAACACCTCCTCCAGGGACCCCGGAAACAACATCATCGTATTCTGGGCTCATCCGAAGGATAGTTCGGAGTCGCCCAACAGGGGGCTTCCATCCGACGGTTCGGTCTGCTGGATGTATGTCAGCGCCTTCAGCGCTTGGAGCGAGTCGTATTTGTTAACCTCCTACCCATGATGCTCTCCTGTGAGGTCTGATGGATCCCGGTTTAGTTCTGGTCGAAAATTTCGGTTGGCTGGTTGCCGTCCTGGGCCTGATCATCGCGGCCCCCCTCTTCGCCTGGGGCGGGTACCTGTACATGACCTCGATGGGAGACCCCAACCGCTCCGCGTCTGCCAGGAACGCCGTCATAAGCGTGGGCATCGGAATCATCGTCATCGGCTGCGCCTTCATCGCTCCCCGGGTGATCAGCGAGTTCGTTGTGGCGCCGGCCGGGGGCGTCGTTTTCGAGGACAGGACTGGGATCAACTGCGACGGGATGCTCCGGGACCAGCTGGTCATCAACCGGGAGGCTTCCAATGCGGACCGGGTGAACATTGTCGTCCAGCGCATCCAGAGCCGCTTCGAGGACTGCGATGATGTTCTCTGGTCCCCTATTGCCACGGATTCCGCGGGGTGGGCTCCCTGCTTCGATGACCCAGTGGCACGGAACTCCATCGCCGGCGTGGCGCTTCCCAAGGGCCTTCTCCGGGAACGTGGTGCGGGTAATACGTCATGGCTTCTCACCGGGCGTGACGCCCGGAACAACATCATCGTCCACTGGCAGATGCCGCTTGCCGGGGCTGCCAGGGGCGGGTTTCCTTCCGACGGTTCGTCCTGCTGGCTCTACGTCAGCTCCATTGAGACCTGGGTTGAGGGGTACAGTTGAGGGATTCCCGCCCGATCCGCAACTGCAAAAGCGTGGCCTGACGGGGATGCGTTAGGCTGGTTTCTAAAACCAGACTCGGAGGTGGAAGGGCATTGGAAGAGTTCATGAGCATCGGCACGAACATCGCCACGCTGATTGCGATCGGAGTTTCGGTGGTCTCCGGGATTATCGTGGCATTCGCCGGTTTCCAGTACGCGACGGCCTCGGGCGATCCTCAGAAGGTGCAGTTGGCCAAGAGCTCCTTCATCGGGGCGTTCATCGGCCTGATCATCGCATCCCTCGCCTTCATCGGTCCCCGGATCGTCACCGACATGGTGATCAAGCCGGTGGGGGGCGTGGCCATGGAGACGCAGGTCGGCCAGAACTGCGACAACATCCTCCGGAACCAGCTGATCTTCCAGCGGGGGGCTTCAACCGACAAACGGATGCAGGTGGTCATCGCCCAGATCCAGTCCCAGCAGCAGGAGTGCGCTTCGGACGTGTGGGACCCTGAGGTTATAAATATGGGCACTGTGACGGCTGGCGTCGTTGCGAAGGGTGCCGCTGGGGTATTGGGTCAGTGCTATCTGGCTGTTGGGGGTCATGCTGCTGTAAAGGATGCCGATGTGGGAACTATCAAGATCGGCGATCAGTCTTTGCCTGAGAGTTTGGTGAGGGCTTCAGCTAAAGATCAGAATTTTCCTCGCACCACCTCGGGCCGGGACTCGGAGAACAACATCATCGTGTACTGGGCGGATAGCGTAGCGAAGCGGCCCTCGGACGCCGCGAGCTGCTGGCTCTACTACGCCCGGCTCAGGGCTTGGCACGAAAACTTCGTCCAGTAGGCCGCAGGTGAGTTTGTCGGCTTTCACGCCCTGGAGCATGGCCATGACGCTCCGGGGCGTTTTTCTGTCCGGGAACTCCGAGAGGTTGTGATCTCCCTGTTTTCATGCGCTCCGTCCGCCCATGTTTCCAACGAACATCCTGTTGTCCTGGTCGATGCAAAGGGCATGGAGCTATCCTGCCGCATTCTTTTCCCTTCCACGGATATTGGGGCGGAAAATCGGCAGGAGTACTGGCGGAAGGGAATGGGCCAGTTGGTCCGTTACCTGGACGACGTCGGTACCGCAGTTGCCGGAATGCTCACCAATGGACAGGAATGGCTGTTCGTCGAGTGGGTGGACGACAGGGGCAGGGTAAACGCATTCTAAAATCGGTGGGGCTGGAAGCCCCTAATTCCATCGGCACGTGGCATCAAGCATCAGTCACACTCTGTCAAAATCGGTTAATTCAAACCGGTCAGAGGCAAAATTGGCCGCTTGTTTCTTACTCCAAATTAGAATGCGTTTGCCCTGCACAGACCTCTGCCAGGCTAGTGTCTGGCTTACCGACGGAGTAAAATGCTGCTACACTCCTCTCCCACAAAGGATCAAAGAATGCTAGTTTTCATAGACGAAAGTGGGCATCCGCACCCGAACGACCCGACCAGCAGGCCAGTCGTGGCGGCAGTCTGCATTTCCGATGCGGATTCACGCGCGATTAGCGGTAGGCTCCACTCGCTTAAGCGGGATAATCTAGGAAACGAGCGAATGGAGCTTAAGGCCCGGAACCTAATAAATCGCCGTACGTTCCGGAGGAAGCCTGACTATCAGCAATTCCTAGAAGAATTCTTTAGTGCGGTCCTGAATCTACCAGTCACTATATTCGCTGCGATAATGGAACAGCCCTTCCCTTGTCCAAGTCGGGAGAGCAATATATTGCCTAACAGGTTCCGGTATCTAGTTCAAAGAGTGGAGCTGCTCGCAGAAGAACGAGACGAGATGGCAACTCTTATGTTTGACGGTCAACCTAATCTGTACGGCGGAGTAGGTTGGCAATTCAATAGTTTCCTGTACAGGCACGAAGAGGGCAGAGCATGTACCCACATCACTGATGCTCCGAGCTTCGTCGATTCCCGAGCATCGGCCGGTATTCAAATAGCCGACTTGACTGCGTCAGTGGTACGTCTTTACCAAGAGGCTGAACTCTTTCGGACTGGACCACCAGCCAATGACCAATTCCTATTTGCCATCAGGCGTTGGTACCGGATCATCGAACAGAAGACTAGGTAAGTGTTCAGAGTTGAGGGGAAGTGAGCAACTGGCGGCATGCGGTGAGGGGATTCAATCCTCGGGCGCGCCAGGTACCGAAGAGGGAAGCGAGAGCCATCTTGGTGTTGGTGCCCTGGGTTGAGCGGGTGCCGCCGCTGATCTTGCGGCTGGTCACCAGGTGACGAAGGCTCCTCTCGGCGGCGTTGTTCTCCGAGGGGACGGCCGGTTCGGCTACGAATACGAACAACTCCTTGATGAAGCGCTGGATGCGCCGGCAGAGCTTGGCCTGGACTGCCCCTGGGTCATCAAGGAAGGGTCGGCAGCAGGCCAACAATTTCCGCTCCAACTCCAGTTGGGCCTGACGGCGTTTCCTTGCCTGAGGATGGGAGAACCGCTTGGCCTGGGCGTAGAGGTCATGCACTGCCGCCGCCCATCCGGCCAGCTTGGCGTCTGCTGGGTAGAGGGCCTTCAGGTCATGGATGTCCCGGAGCAGATGAGCCCAACACCGCTGCTTCAGGCCAGGGTAGTGGTTATAGGCAGCGTAGAAATCGCTGACCAACACCCCGCTGAAGGACTCCCCCAGCGCCTCGTCCACCACCTCCTTATTCCGGCCTCGGCGCAGGAAGTACCGCTCAGTGGGAGTGGAGAAGGTCCAGACATAGCCATTGGCCCCCTCCTGGCGCCAGCCGGTCTCGTCGGCGTGCACCACCTGGCTGGTCCGGACTAGTTCCAGCACCTCGGCCACCGCCGGTTGGGCTTGCCGGGCCACGCCGTGGAGGACCTGGGTGATTCCCCCAACGCTCAAGCGCAACTGGTGGACGGTCTCCAGATACCATTGGATGGTCCGAAGGGGCAACCGGCCCTCTTCCCGCAGGCCAGCGATCAATGAGACCAAGTTGGCTCCCAACCGTCCCCGACCGATTACCCCACCGCCCAAGTCCGTCTTGGGGGTCCGGCGCCGTTCACATACTGGGCAGACCCGGGTCACGAAAACGTGCTCCGTGACCTCCACCGGAGCCACTGGGATATCGATGACTTCCCGAGTCCGCTGCGGCCAACCCCCAACCAACCCGGTGCCACACTCCGGACAGGAGTCCAAGACATGTTCCACCTGGTGAGCCGCCACCGTGCGCCGACGGCTAAAGCCGTGGGGCCGGGGCTTTCTTGGCTCCTTCTTCTCGGCCGGCTCTGACTTTGCACCCGGTTTGTTGCCCGGCATTCCGGGCCGCCCTTTGCCCTTGAGACCCCCTTCCAACGCCGCTATCCGCCGCTGCAACTCGTCGATGACCGCCTGCTGCCGCGCAATCACCGCCAACAGCGCCTCCCGGCTGGCCGTCCTCAGGTCTACCTTGTTCTCCATCCTCCTGATTTAACATAACCGACGACCCGACGCACCGAACTTCCCAAGCAAGTTTTAACTAATCCATCCCCTCAACTCTGAACAGTTACAAGACTAGGAATGACTTGACCAGCCACGATGGGTATGCAAGAGCAGGTCTGTACCGGATGTCTTCGGGAGAAGTCTAACGTGACGGGGCAAAAAACAAAGAACCAGTTGTGGCTCCCGCAAGGAACCCCGCCCGGTTCTTATGTCTAAGGCTACCTAAGTGATTGCTTGTTTGTCAAGTCCCTAACTGGCCCGGGTAGGGCAAATGCATTCTAAATCGGCGGGGCTGGAAGCCCCGAATTCCATCGGCACGTAGCATCAAGCATCTGTCACACCCTGTCAAAATCGGTTAATTCAAACGGGTCAGAGGCAAAATTGGCCGCTTGTTTCTTACTCCAAATTAGAATGCGTTTGCCCTGATGACAGGGGTTGAACCTGGGATCGGCGGGCCATCAAGCTGTCCGGTCCCAGTGTCGATCGCAGTGCCGAGCTTCGGTATGAGCGGTTGGCCCCGGAGTTTTACTCCTCCGTGGAGTGAGCGCCCCGGGGCCGTTCGCTACGGCTTCGCTGCCTGCTCCTTGAGCATCTTGGTGAGTTCCTTCCTGTGACCTATTTGCCAGCCTGGCGGAATGTCCCAGTCTTCGCCTTCCCAGTCTTCACCTTTCCTGTCCATCAGGTATATCAGGAGCCACTGGTCGAGGTCCTCTTGGATCATGAGTGACCTGGTTTCCTGGAAGGGGTAGAATCCGGGCGTTTCTTCCAGGATATTTCCGTCCGGGTCTTCTATCACGTGCCTGGTGATCAGCCCGCCTTCCGTTGGCGGCACTTTCTCCTCCCATTCCAACAGGATGCGCCCCCCGTTGGGGTCGGGCAGGTGTGCCAACCTCGGCGCTTCGGTCTCCACGAACTCCGCTTGGAGGGGGCTCCCGTTGCGGTGCTCCACAATGGCCTTCACCGCGATGCAGTAGCCGTCGTGCTTGATGCGCCTCCTTCTGTTCCTTCTGTTTCTACCTTCGAGGTCGTCCGCGAGCCGCTCCAGGAATGCCTCCCGGCTGGGGTAGAGCAGGTGGGTGTCAATGGCTGTGTCTTCCACCTCCGGTTCCTCGACTGGAGGGACCGGGTTCGCCTCCATCCAGGCCCTGTTTGCCTCCTTCAAGGCTCTGTTCGCCTCCAGCCACTGTTCGTCAGTCTCTCCGGGCTGCCGGCGCCGCGACCGCGGCCTCGACGGTGTTCTTTTGCGCAGACGTCGGGCTGTTTCTTTCTCTTCCCTCACACTCTGGTCCGGGTCGGCTTCCGGGTCGCTGCGGTACAGGGTCCGGGCGGTGCTGTTGTGGATTGCCTCGCTCTCTTCCCTGAATGTGTCCAGGTCCTCCTGATTGCATATGTCCCACTGGTGGACGGTCTTGAGCAACATCGTTCTTACTCCCTCTGGTCTTTCTTTCCCGGATGGCCGTGCCGGACGGCAGGCGGCGGCCCTCCTTCAGCACCGGGCCGCCGCCTGCTCTCGGACGTTGGACCTGTCTCCGGGGAATATGAAACCCTGAGTGGCGTTGCTCTTTGGATCTGGACGCGGAATTCCGCCCATGCGGCTTGCGCAGGGTGTCTTTTCACAGGCCGGACTGTGGAGTTGCGAAGGGAGATGTGCTGTCCCGGTGGGGGGGGGTACGAGTTGCCGTTTCATCTTCCGGGGGAGCGTATTGACCGCCGGGTCCGTTTTTCCTACCGGCTGAACTGGAGCTCCTGCCGGCGGCCAGTCGAGGGCTGCCAGAGATCCCAGTCGAAGGCGCTTTCCGCCGGCGTCATCTGGTCTTCCGTCAACCGGACGGCTTCATCTCCTGCTTTCACCAGGTAGAGGACCCCGTTCCGCCATTCGCATTTCTCCACCGCCCCGTCCACCAACCCGTTCCGGGCCTCCGAGAAGGTCTTGACCCGGCTGCCGGACCGGATCACCCGCCACCAGTCGTCTTTGGCTGGTTCCGGCGGTTCCCGCCTCCCCGTTTCCTCCGCCTGCTCCAGCCACCGGACCAACTCGTTCGCATACTGGGGGTACACCGCTCCGGGTTCGTCCTCCATGCTTACGTTCAGGTTCTTCGCGTACTGGCCGATGTTCCGGTAGAGGCTTCCCACCAGCCCCATGCCGCCATGTATGTTGTCGTGAATCACGATGGAATCGTTCAGCTCCACGTATCCCATGGGCGTTTCCATGATGACGTTTTCAGCCTGAAAGCCCAGGTCCGGCAGCGCGATGCTCCGGTGGTAGGCGAGGTGGAGCCGCAGCGCCTGGGCGATCTGCCGCCGGGCCTGCCAGGGCTCCCCGCTGTCTCCGGAGAACCAGGGCTCGCTGATCCGCAGGTGTACCGCCGTGGTCGGCATCTCCCTCTGCTTCCGGCTCATCCGGGGGTCTCTCAGCATCTGGCTCTGGTACAGGATCACCCCCTCGTCCGGGCCCTCGTACCCCTCTACCGATTCGGTCACGATGATCTTCATCTCGGCGATGTGGCCGCCGGGCAGGTCCCGCCGGTTGATGACGCACCCCGGGTCCTGGGGCAGCGTCGCCGTCCGGCGCAGGATGGGCCTGGTTCTCCTGCCTGGGGTTGCCATCCGGACCGCACGGATGAAGGGTTGCCGGTTCTTCCGGTTCCGGGCCCATCCCTCGATCTTGTAGGACGCCCCGCGGTGGTGGTACACGGCCCCTGGGTACGCCTCGTCCATGGCCGACGGCAGGTTGATGTACCCAATGTTGCCCTCTCCTCCGGTCTCGTTCCTGGCGAGTATCTGGAGGGTCTCATCCCCCGAGTTCCGCAGGCTGTGGGCCAGCTGGGGCGCGGTCTCGCTCCGCCGGTCCTGCAGCGCCCTGAGATGCGCCGGGGGTCTGCCGTGGGCGTTCCTGAGCGCATCCCCGAACCCCTGGGGCCAGCTCGTTCCCTCCGGCGGTATCCTGGCGTCCCGGCCGGACCGCTCCAGTTCGTCCTTCAGACAGACGGCTTGCTGGTAGTTGACGTACTCGTTGTCCAGGTACAGGTGGGAGGGTTCGACCGAGTTGTCGTAGTAGTCCCTCAGCGTCTCTCCGTAGGCGCTGAACCGGCTGGCCGGGGCCAGGATGATGAAGGTCCCCGACTGCGTCCGCCCCACACGGCCGAGTCTCTGGTGGAACTGCTTTCTCGACGGCGGGAGGTCGAGGTTGACGCCGTAGTTCAGGTCCGGCATGTCTATTCCCAGCTCCAGAGCGCTGGTGGCTATCACGCCCCGTATGGTGTTGTCACGTAGCTTTGTCTCAATGTCCCGGCGGTCCTGGGCCAGGTATCCCGAGCGGTAGGGGAGGACCTCCTCGGGCCGGTTGATCCTCTGCACCACGCGCTCGATGCCCTGCCGGGAGTCGTGGAAGGCTATTACCTGCGCCTTCGGGTCATTGTCGATTATGTTGAGGATCAGGTGCGCCATCTGTTCCTCTCCGCTGCCTCCTCGGGGGTTTAGGTGCAGGTGGCACAGCTCCCGGGCGTGCCGGGGCGAGCCGTTCTCGGTCTCTTCGATGACGGTGAACTCAAGTCCGGTCAGCCTCTCCAGGTGCTCCTCCGGGGTCTGGATGGTCGCGGTGGCGGCTATGAACCGGGGCGGCCCGGCCGCGCCCGCGTTCAGGGCCGCGGCGGTCAGACGCCGGAACAGGTATGCGGAGTTGCTGCCGAAGACCGATTCGTAGGTGTGCGCCTCGTCGATGACCACCACCCTCAGGTGCCGCAGCCGCTCCCCCACGGCCGGTTCGTTGCAGCGCCGCAGCAGCCAGGCGTGGCACACGTCGGGGGTCGCCAGGATGATCCGGGACTCGTTCATGATTCCGTCCCGTTTGCTGACGCTCACGTCGCCGTCGATCTGGCCGACGGTGTTCCCGTCCAGTCCCAGCGTCCGGCAGGACTCCCGCCACCTCCTGGCCTGGTCGTTGGCCAGCGCCTTGGTGGGGTAGAAGACCAGCGCGGTCGCCTCCGGGTCCTGGGATAGCTGGTGCAGGATCCAGAGCTGGAATACCAGCGTCTTTCCCGACGCGGTGGAGGTGGCCATGGCGATGTTGTTCCCCTGCTCCAGCTGGTGGAGGGCATTGGCCTGGTGGAGCCACAGGGCATGGCCACGGGCCGCGCTTCCGGTGATGGGCCATGCCGGCCCCCCGGCGATGGCGGCGGGCGCGTTGTTCAGCCGCTCCGGGTTGATCGGTATGCTGACCCGGGCCCCGGCGGCGCACAGGACGCACCTGCTGCGTTCCGGGAACATGGGGTTGGGTCCGGCGGTGGCATGGCCCCCGCACCTGTGGCATCTCTCCGTCATCTCTTGTTTCACCTGCCTTAACCGCCGTTGGTTATCCTGATCATGGACGCCGTTATCGGCGTCTTGAGCATCGCCTGGTTCAGCATCATGGCGGCCCTTCCCGCGTCCTCCGGGCTTCGGGCCCTGACCGTCCACTCCGGCCCGCGAACGTCGACGTCCAGCCCCTCGCAGATCTTCCTGATCATGGGCTCCCATCCAGGCTTCTGGTTTTGGGCGTTGGGCAGTAGATGTTTGAGCATGCCGGAGGTGATTCCCTGGTCCGTCACGATGTAGCCGGAGCGGTCTGTTCGGACATGGACGTTGATCGGAAATCCTCCCGGGTACAGGAGGGAGGTCTTCACCTGCAGGTAGCGGCCGCCGTCCGGCTTTCTGTCTTCCCCTGTGCTCAGGCACTGGAACACCCTCCGGGTTCCGGCTTCGATGGCTTGCCGGACCGGATTGAGGGCGTCTTCGGATTCGCTCATCTGGTCTCTCCATGCGCCGGACGGTCCCATGCGCCTGAGTGAGTCTTGGGTGAGCCCCTGGCGATGTGGTCACTCTCCCGTCCGCATCTGCATCTGCGGTCCGAACGCGCCGGGATGCGGCGTTGGAGCCCTTCGTTCAACGGGCCTGTCGTCCTCGCCGACTTCGCTGCCGGGCCTCATCGTGCGGCCGGGTCTCATCGTACTGCCGGGCTTCACCGGATGGGCGGGTCTCACCGTACCGCCGGGCCTCACCGGATGGGCGGGCCTCACTGGAGCGCCGGGCTTCACCGGATGGGCGGGCCTCACTGGAGCGCCGGGGCTTCCCGGCCGGCCCTCCGGATATGGGCTCGTAGATCGTGATTCTCACGCCCTCCAGACCACGCAGCCCGGATTCGAGAATCGCGCGGATCCGGTTCCAGTCGAGACCTCCCAGCCCGCTGCCCAGGGCCGGTATGGCGATGGACTCGATCCTCCGGTCCCGGATCTCCCCGGCCAGGGCGATGGTCCCGGCTTCGATGTCCTCGATGCGGCTGGAGTCCCGCCAGTGCCGCTTGGTGGGGAAGTTGATGATGTACTGGTGAGCCTGGGGCCTGTAGGTGTCGAATACGAACATCCGGCCTGGCCGCACCCGGTTCCACCGGCAGGCTTGGGCGTACTCTTTGAAGTTGTCCGGGAATTTCTCCTTGAACTGCAGGGCGATTCCCTTGCCCATGACTCCCACGCAGTTCACCGGGTTGACCAGGGCCTGCGCCCTGTCCTGGAATAGGTCTCCCTGCTTGAAGGTGATCATCGCCGTTCCCCTTTTTCCCTGTTTCGGGTCTTCTATGGCCCTTGGGGTTGCCCCTTTGTTCTGCCGTTCCCGGCCCGCCGCAGTATCTGGTCCTTCAGGCCTGCGTAGCTGCGCCACTTGACCTCCTTTCCGTTTAGGAAGAGGGTCGGCGTTCCCCGGACTCCCAGGTTGCTCCCGTACTCCAGGTCCTCCAAGACCCTGGGTTTCTTCTCTCCGGACTCCAGGCACAGGTTGAACCTGGGGGTGTCCAGTTTCAGCTCTCTAGCCGTGCTGACGAGTCTCTCACGGGTGAGGCGTTCATCCCGGGCGGTCAGTTGGAGCAGTGCGTCGTGGTATTCGCGGAATAACCCCTGGTCCCGGGCGCACTCGGAGGCCTCCGCGGCGTCGAAGGACTCGGGTCCCAGGAAGGGATAGTGGCGGTATTCGAACCGGACCGTTCCGGGCCGGATCAGATCGCGCTCCAGGACGGGCAGGAGGGTCAGGCCGAACCTGGCGCAGTGGGGGCATTGGAAGTCCCCGAATTCTGTCAGCAGGAGGTTTTCTCCTTCTGCGTTTTGCGCTCTGTCCCCTTCCGGCACGTCCTGCGTCCGGGCATTATCCTTCTTGATGAATATCATGGACGCGACGATCAGTGGGATGGCGATGGCGATTGCCAACCCGGTGATGATCACCCTGGTTTTCATGCGGGAGTTTTCTTCCAACGTTCTCTCCCTGTGACTATCCGGTCTTGATGTGGGTTGCTGCGTCCTGAGGCGGCTCTTCGTCCAGCGTCTCAATGGGCACCATCGCGGTGTGGTGGCCGACCTGGTAGATGCTGTGGCGCCAGACGCTGTTTATGACAGGTCTCCGGCCAGTCTTTGCATAATCTCTTCCACGGTCTCATCGACCCGTTTCGTGACGAGGTAAGTCGGATTCACTGTGGCCATATCCGGTCCTCCCTTTTCAGCATCCCGCAGCGGGCGGCGGTCTCCCGGACGGGGCCGCCCGCGGGTCATTCCCCTTCTTTTTCTTCCGTGCTCCCGTTCCGTTGGATGATCATGGTGCACATGAGCATCTCCGCCGCGAGGCTGAGGTTCCGCATGAAGTTGATGTTGACGACCATGTGCTCGTCCTGGTTCAGCAGCCGGTGGAGGTTTCCCGCCGCCTGCTGGCGGTAGTCCTCGGCCAGTTGGATTACGGTCTTTTTGAACATCGCCTCGGGGTCGATGTTCTGGGAGAAGTCGCCCATGAGATCCATGAGTTTCTCCCTCACCTCGTTGGCCGTGGCGGCTGGGCTGTGGTGGCACAGCTGGATGGCGGGCCCTGCCCAGACCATATCGGGGGTTATGTTGCACTGGCATTCGGGGCTTCTGGCGTTCATCCTCTCCTCCGGCGCAGGTTCCTCTATTCTTGTATTCCCGTATTTCCCGATTCCTGTATTTCCCGGAATACGTATGTTGAGACTTACGTGTGTTGAGACTTACGTGTGTTGAGACTTACGTGTGTTGGGGTTTAGCTGTGCCTATAATGCCGGTCCCAGGTGATAAAGCCTGGCCCGGCGAATTCAGAATACACTTGTTGCCATAGTCCCGCTTTGACTGTGGGGCATCCTCTCCGGGAGGTCTGGATATGACTAGGTTCCTAACGGCCGCGGTGCTGTTCCTGTCCCTGCTGGCGTTCATGAGCGTCTTGGGATGCGAGTATTTGGAGAAGGAGGGTGATCCGAAGGCGAAGATCCTTGAGCCTCCCTCGGTCCGGGAGATCATCGACGATGCCGAGGAGCTCTCCCTTGATCCGGTCGACCTGCTGGACTGGCGCCGCGCGGCGGCGCACGAGGACCTGGAGGAACTGTACCTGGATCTGATGGATGAGGCCGTCAATGACCGGGCCATCACGCGGCTGGAGGCCCAGTTGGAGCGGGATAGGACCCGGCTGGACGAGAACTACGACCGGCGCCAGGACCGGCTGGAGGAACGTATAGCGAGGGATGAGAGTTGACGGGTTTCACCGGCGCAGGTCAATTGCCGTTTGCGGCTATGGTTCTCAGGTCTGATGCGGCTTTGCCGGTGTACCGGGTGAAGGTACGGTGGCTGGCTGGAATGGAAATTGCCCTGTTATCAATCCGGCTGGGCCGGTTCGCTGGGGGATGCTGCGGGCCCGATTTATTCGGGGCGGTTGCCTAAGAGGATATAGGTTGCCAGGTTGCGGCGGATTTCGGGGGGTATGCTGTGGAATATAAGGATTGCCTGCCTGGCTTGGTCGATTGTCCGTAGGGCGCCGGAGACGGTGAAGGTGGCGCCTGGGTCGTAGTCGGCGGTCTGTCTTTCTCTCTGCAGTCTGCTGAAGGTGTCGCCGAATTCCTTGACCGTGTTCGGGAAGGATGCCATTTGGTTGGTGTTCTGGAATCTGCTTCTGGCCGTGCCGTGTTCGAGAGCGCGGTAGGTGCGGTTCCACGCTGCCAAGGTGTTGCTGCCGTTCGGGGCAGCCCCGATCAGCGCGTCGGCATTGGAGTTGGCGAGGGTGTGAAATATGGCGTAGTACGCCGTGCTGACGGCGCGCCTGAGCCTTTCCTGGTGCTCCGGGGCATCGCGGCTGGAGAGGGTGAGCAGGGTGGCGACGTCTATGAGCCTGCCTGGGCTCACAGGAACGGTACCCGGGTGAGGCTGTCCCATTCGGATTTCTCCACGAACCCGTCCGCGATGTCGTCGTTGATGTTCAGCTCGCGCAGCTTCGGCTTGAGCCGGGTCATCAGTCCCACCGTGTGCTCGGCGTTCAGGTCGTCCCCGTTGCCGTCGTAGATGATGAATATCTTCAGGTAGTCGTCTCCCATGTGGTCGGTCCTGGGGTAGACCCGGATGGGGTCGAAGACGAACCCGGTCGGGAAGCGTTCGTAGAGGTCGGCCTTGACGATTTCGGAGATCTGGCGTTCGACGTCTTCCAAGTTGGCCGTATCCATGGTTTCTCCTTGTGGAGGGCTTTTGTCCTGTGTATTTGGGCCGTTCTGGTGTTTGGAATTGGGGAATTTTGCTCTTTCGGCAGGTATTATATACTTCCGGTTGCCGGAGTAGCCCTTCTTCCTGTCTTTGCTGTTTCGTTGGTCGGGCTGGAGGAACGCCTGGAGAGGGATCGCAGTTCGAGATGAGCGGCGCGGGGTTGGACGCTACCGTTCCTGTGCAACCCTGACGATCAGGGCGGTCGCGTCCTCCCAGCTCCTGTGCCTGATTCCCTGGAACTTCTTCTTGTCCGCGGTGATCACGCCGAAACTGTCTTCCAGATGGTTGAGTGGGTTTGCCCTCTGTAGCTTCAACTGGCCTATGTACCTTGCCAGTTTCTCCGGCTCCCGTTCGTAGTCCTTCGTCCACCTTGCCCATGCGTTGGCGATGAGCCGGATGACCAGGGGGTGGCAGGCATGGGAGATGGACCGTTCGTGCAGGATTTTGGACCTGATTCCCGCCGGGTCCGACAGTATCTCGTAGTTGGGCATGCAGCTTGGAAGGAAGTCATCGAAGAATTCCAGTAGTTTCTTCTGCAGGGCTTCCTGGGTTTCCTTCTCCCAGCATACGGCCCTGTCTTCTGCCCTGGGCGCTCTTCTTATTCCGAGCTGGGTGGTGATGGCCATTTCCTTCAGGTTGTTCAGGGTGAGGAATTCTCTATCCTTCGGCGGCACGGTTTTCACCTTGTAGGTGACGTTTCCATCCAGGGTCCTGGAGTCTTCCATTGCCGCCTTGGCGGCCTTGCTGAAGGGGTCTGATTCGTCGAAGTACTCGCGGACTGCCGGCTCTATGGGCCGGTTCCTTGCGAACCAGGCGAATATCTGCCGCTGGTCCTTTTTGTCTTTGATTTGCAGGATGACCACCGGAATCTCCTGCTTCCTGATATTGTCCAACCGCTCCTGGGCGTCGCCGGGCTGGTCCTCCCGGCCTGTTGCGATCTGCATTTTGTGGATGACGTTCGAGAATGCCTGGATGCGGTGCTGCCCGTCCAGAATTCTGACGTCGTTCATTTCGGCCGTTATGCGGCCGCTTTTCTCTCTGACGGTTTCAGGGTCTACAGCCAGGATGATTGCCGGCACGGCCCAGTCCGGGGTGTCCTCAAGGAATCTCTCGATGCTCTCCAGGTGCCTGCCGGTCATGGGTCTGTTCGTTTCTGTAAAGAGGTTGAAGGTGAGTTGCTCGGGTTCCCTTGCGGGCGCCATCTGAATGATGTCTTCGACGGTCATATTCAGGGTCCAGCCGGTCCGGTCCTTCTGTGTGAATCCTATCGCCTTCTTGGTGAACGTTGTCATCTGGATCTCCCTGCGTGGTGTGGTCCATCCAGGCTAACATCCCTCCGGCAGTGTTTGTTTTGCCCTTCATCCGGTCTGTCGGCCGCCTCCAGGCCCGCTCGGGCGGGTGTATGGCCTTCGTTCCCGTTGCCCCTGCGAAGCCTACCGTGGTTGGCCGGGCCTGCCGGAAAATGCCTCCTTGATCTTCTTCACAATCCTGCTGATTGCGAAATGGGCGCGTCCTTCTCTTCCCGTTGCCCGGCCGCACTCCCGGCAGAACTTTGAGTTGCCCGGGAGTCTGGCGAGACACCATATGCAGGTGGCCTTTTCCGGATGAAGCTCCGCGATGCAGTCCTCGTTATCGCAGTAGATCATCGAGACCGGGTTGGGCCTGCCGCATCTGGGGCACGGCATCTTTGGGTCGTTGTCTGGTTGGCTGTTCGTCATGTCCCTCTCGTCTCCTGACTCTGGGTCATTGGCCAATCGACGGCTCCGCTCCTGATTCCGGAGACCGCCGCAGGATGCGTAAGATCGTCCGCGTGGTCATCGAGAAACGCTCCGCCGCCTCCTCCACCGTCAGGTTCTCCGCCTGCATTGCGTTAAATATGCTGAGGTCCTTCTTGGCCTGCTTGAATTTCAGGAACGAGGATGGGTCGTCGTGCCTGCACTGGGGCAGCGGGCAGGTCAGGCATGACGGCGATGCCTCGCAGCCCTTGTCCTCGTGGTATTTGGCCTCGGGGCCCGTGGTGTCCGTCTTGGCGCTTTCTCTTGCTCTCGGCACGGTCATGCCTCCGGGTGAACATCTTCCGGCGTGTGTCGTCCTGCGGCGCGGTGGCCCCTGGGGGTTGCCGCGTCCGGAGCGGCGGTTGGAGTGGAGGGTGTTGGGGCCGCGGTTGGCCTCTCGGGCGCGGCCCTGGTCTCCGCCGGGGAGGCGCGAACGGGCTGCCGTCGGGATTCGGTGCAGTTGGCGATTGCCGGTCCATTGGGTGTGATTTGAGGTCTGGCTGCCGGTGGGCGTGCGGCGGGATTGGCGTTAAGTCCCTCGGTCTCCGGCTGTTCGTCTATGCCAACCGCTCGATCATGTCTCTCACGATCAGGTACAGCGTGGCCAGGAACATCAGCATGATTCCCCCCGCCACCATCGCCCGCTCCAGCGTCGGGTTCACCGGCCTGCCCTTCCGTAGCGCCACCACTGCCTCCGCCACCATCTTGTACCCGTCCATGGGCGGGATGGGCAGGAGGTTGGTCGCCGCCGTTCCCAGGTTCACCGTCGCCAGTATGATCAGCCAGGTCTGAAGGGCGGCGTACCCCGTGGCCTGCCCTGTTTGGCCGGGGCCGGTGACCAGCCTGAATACGTTGTCCGTCCGGCCTTCCGGCCCTCCAACCATGATGACGGCCATTGCCTGGAGCGTCCTGGTGTAGGTCTCTCCCGTATCCCATATCCGCAGCGCGATGTCCCGCGCGGTCATCGGGGGCTCTCTCCCTGGGGCTTCCAGGAACTCCAGCAAGACCCCGATTCTTCCGGTTTCCGGTTCAGGCTTCACCTGGAGGCTGATGCGGGAGCCGTTTCTCAAGACCCCGGTGCGGAGTGTTTCTCCGCGCCGGGCCGCTTGCATCACCTCCCGGTATATTTCCTTCATGCTGGGAGGGGGCATGCCGGTACCGCCCAGGTCTCCGATACTCATGATGCGGTCTCCGGGGAGCATCCCAGCCTGCTCGGCCGGTCTGCCGGGTTGCACCTCGACCGCGGTCCAGGCGGCGTCGTTGTCGGTGTTTGGCAGAAGGACGGCGACCATGAGCAGGGCTGCGAGGGCCAGCGCGATGTTCGCCGTGATTCCGGCCAGCGTTATTGCTGCCTGCCAGCGCCAGGGCATCGCGTTGTATGCCTCCGGCATGGTCCTGGACGGGTCGTCGGGACATGTCACCTGGGCCGCCAGGGGTATGGCCTTCAGGGACCATGACATGTCGGCCAGTATGATGCGTTTTTCGTCTACTTCCCTGACCCGCCCGTTCAGCCTCATGTGGGTCTCGTTATGGTTGCGGACCGTCTCCCATTGTTCCAGTGGCAGGCTGGTCCCGTTCATGGGCAGCACTCCGGCGGCGCTGTAGACCTCTTCCCCAGGCCGTCTGGCGACGTAGACCGACGCCAGGTTTCCCGGCTTCAGTTCTCCCGCCTGGGGGTTGAGCGTCTCCGTTTCGCGGGTGAGCTGGATCAACGTTCTGCCCGTGTGCCAGGTGATGATTCTCCAGCCCACGCCGACCTGGAAGCCGCTGGTTCTGACGCCCCTGGCCCTGGCCAGGACCAGGTGTCCCAGTTCGTGGACAACGAGGGTAAGGAGCAGCATGGGCGCGAGGCTGACGCCAAGGATCAACATGGTCAATTCGGTCCCTCCCGGGAGGTCCTTTTCCGGCGGCCTCCGTGCCGCGGCCGCCCCCCGGTCCTACCGCCGCGGGGGTTCCCGGCCGCCGTCCCTCGGGACTCTTTCCCGGCTTTCCATCATGCTCAGGATCGTCAGGCAGTGATACCGGCACCGGTTCAGCAGGAACCAGGCCCGCCGGGAGCTCTTCGATACGGGCTCCCGCTCGGTCTGCATCCTGGCCTGTTCCAGCGCCTCTATCAGGCTCTCGTAGTGTTCCACGCTCCGGTTGATGCCACTGAATCTTCCCTCCGGGTCCCTCTTCACGCTCATCATTCCCGAGGCTGCGGGAACGCCGAGGAAGTCCAGCGCCGGCTGGGCCTCCAGGATCGTCTCCCGGAGTCTGATTGCGTTGTGGTAGAGGGACGTCGCCTCGAACCGGATCGACTGTCCGGGAGTGTATTCCGTTGTCTTCAGCATCTTCTCCGCTCCTGGTCTGGATTTCGGGTTTCCACTGATATTGACACGGTTGGGGGGCTCCGCGCTTTGTCCCAAGTGTCAAAGGTTTTCTGCTGTCGGGCTTGCTATGCTTTCATCATCCTTATGGGATTTCGCCCGGAGTTCGTTCAATGGGTCGTTGGCCGGTCGTCCCGCTGTTGTTTCTGGCGCTGGTTGTTTCCCTCTTTTCCCTTGGGTGCGGCATGCTCGGCTTCGGCGGTGATTCCGAGGATGACGGCCCGATGGGACTCATCCAGTTCGATGACGCTGACCCGGTGGAGGAACCCGGAGTCGGGGGGTCCGGCGACGGGGCGTTTGTGTCGCCGGTTTCCATCAACCCCGAGGTCCTGGTCGAAATTCACTTTCTCTATTCCTTTCAGGTCCGGATGGAGGGCCTCCGGCAGGTCATCCGGGACCTGAATGCCGGCCTGGAGCACTCCGGCCCGGCGGACGTCGATCTGGACTGGGTGATCGAGGTCCACCAGGTCACCCGGGAGTCGGACAGGTTCTTCCAGCTTCTCACGTCCATGGATGTGCCCGAGTCCCAACGGGACCAGTACCAGCATCTCCAGATCGGGATGTTGGAGACCATCCAGGTGGCTGGCTACGGAGCTGACCGGCTGCTGGCCGCCTCGGTGATCGTCGGCCCCTCGGGGCGCTCGATGTTGAACATGAGCGATGGGGAGGTCGATGAGTTTGAGACGCTGCTCCGGGAGTCCCGGTTCTTCCTGTCGGAGGCTGAGAGCCGGATGACCAGACAGATGGGCGAGGTTGTCCGCGCAGTTGGCGGTCTGGTACTGAGATGAAACTCCCTCAAGTGTTCGGTCGGCATTCCGGTCCTGATGACGGTCGGGAGGGTTCTGGCCTGGTCGGCCGTCTCACCCAGGTGAACCGGTTTGTCGGCCTCGCCGTCGTGGGACTGGTCGTCGCGCTGTTCGTCGGGGTTGTCGGCTGGTTCTTCCTCCTCCGGGAGGATGCCGGGAATTACGGTGAGGGGAGCGGCGACGGCGGCGGCCAGGCCGCTTTGTCCGAGCCGGCTGTTTCCGCCGGTCCCGTGGGACCGGAGGGGGGTCTTCTTCCTGAACAGCTGGACCAGATGATCGCGTTCAGCGTCGCCGAGACCATCGAGGCGATGGCCACGCCCGTTCCCCCGCCGACTCCGACCCCGACTCCCGACATAGCGGCGACCCTCCAGGCCGAGTTGACCCGGAACCGGGCGCTGGCGCCCCCGGTGGTCTTGCTCAACCCGTTGGACCTGGCGACGGATCGGGACCCCTATCTGACCCCCGGCGAGCTGGACTACTTCCGGAAGCTGGGCTCACGCCTCTGGGTCTACACCCAGGTCTGGCTGCACCTGCAGAAGGTCCTCTCGGTGGACAGCTCAGAGTGGGATTCCGATCTCCTGGAGTACGATGTCGAAGTCGCGCGGGAGCTTCTGAGTTCGGCGCCGGAACGTCCCATGCTCTCCTCCAGCGGTGATGTTGACCCGTTGGTGAAGGCTTATACCGATAGTGTCGAGTCCGGGATGGCCGGGGTCAGAGAGGCCGTGTCCCGGCTGTCCGAGGCAGCGGAAATCCTGGCCGGGGAGGAGGTGGGGCACCCGGAACGCGAGGAGCTTCTCCGGGCGAGCCGGGATGTCGAGGGCCTCCTGGCCGGGTTCGACGAGGCCATGTCGGCCTACGGCTGCTCGGTCTGCGGCGAGCTATTCCGCCGGGGTGAAGGCCAACCGTGATCCCCCGGGCGCTGGAAGATGACGACGAGGCCAGGGGACAGCGGGGCCCCGATATCCTGGCCGAGGAGAAGGCGCGTAGACTCCGTCAAAGGCGCGGGCTCCGCGCGCTCTGGCTGGGAAATTGGCTGACCGGCCGCGCCGGGGTCATCTTTCTCTGCCTCTTCCTCGTGGCGGGTCTGGGCTGGATGGGATTCCAGCGCATGGCCCCCGGCCGCTCCGATGTCGATGTTCATGCATCGGCTGCAGGCTCTCTCCCGGAACGGGTGCGTGACCTCACCGCCTCCGAACACGCTCTGGCCTCCGGGTACGGGGAGCCGCTCTACGTGGGCCCGGGGGGGCTGCCCGTGGTGCGGGTCGAGTCCACCGGGCAGGTCCGGGAGATGACCCCTTTCGAGGCTGAGTCGGACGCTCCCTTCGTCTATCTTTCTTCCCCCCGGGGACGGATCATCGAGTCCCCCGGCCCCAGGGGCCATGGCATGTGGTGGCCTGACCGGTCCGAGGAGTCCTCCCTGCGCCCCCTGGCTTCATTCGACCGCCGCGCCTGGCTGGACCGGCAGGAGGCGGAGCTGGACCGTACCGTCCAGGGCATCTCCGCGGGAATCGGCCTCCTGCGCGGGCTGGAGTTGGAAATCTGGGAGTCGGGTTACGGCCTTCCGCTCCTGGAGCTTTCTTCGTGGATCAGGGATCCCTACCCGCCGGCGCACTTCGGCCATTGGAGCGGGGTCCCCGCCCTGTGGGTCTGCGACGGAGTCCTGGAGTTGGACCTTCACCAGGGGGTCGGCCCGGGCTGCCCCGGGGATGAGTACATGGACGCCCTCCGGGACGCCTGGTTCAGCGCCGGGAAGACCGTGGACCGGATGGAGGGCATCGGCCGTTTCGTCCATTGGATGGACGGGATGAGCTCCGCTGATCTGCACGAGTCCAACGTGCGTATGGAACTGGCCTACGAGCTGTTGGACCTCTTCCAGGACTACCGGGACCTGGAGCGTTCCCTGGTCCGCCTCAGGGGGGTCTCTCGCGAGTGGGGTCTTGCCATCACGGTGGACTTTGTTGGAGGTGGTTAGCCTTGCGCCTTTTTCGTTTCCTTCTCGTTCTGCTGCTTCTGCCGGTTGCCTGCTTCGGCGGCGATGTTCCCCCTCCTGTTGTCTTCTTCCCTGACGCGGCGGCCATGCCGTTCCGGGACGATGCTCCGGGACTGGCGCCGGTTCCCCTGACGAAACGTGCGGAGGAGTTGAGGCGCGTCCGGGAGCAGCACGCGGAGCTCATCCGCTCCATCCCGCCCACGCCGGAGCCCACGCCCACACTGACGGCTGCGGAGCGGTCCGCGGCGGCGTCGGCCCGGGTTCGCGCGGACCCTGAAGGTGCCCCGATTCCTCCCCGGGTCGGGGAGGACTGGTTTGATCCGGCAACGGGCCTGGCGTTCTACCGGGATTCGGGGGACGACTGGACGGGGAGGCGGGTGCGGGAGACCCATACCCACCGGGAGCTGTTCTACTACGGGGAGTACCCGGACTCGATTCCCAACTTCTCGGACCGGAGCATCTACCTGATGCTGTCCCGTGAGTTGGCCTTCGAGGCGGCCTCGTCGCTGCCCCTGTTGGGAGATCCCACGCCGGCTATGATCGGCGCCTTTTCCCGGAACCTGGGGTGGGAGCTGCGGGACTCGCCGGAACCGGCGGTCAACCTGTGGACGACGTTCACGGTGCGGCGGGAGGGGGAGTTTCACACCTACGCGGTGGGCGGGGTGATGCTGATGGGGATGGCGTGGACCGGTGAGGGAGACGAGGTGGTGGAGTAGGTCACGTTGGGGAGTTGGGTCGGGCCGGTGGTGGTGGAGCGGCTGCGGTGAGGATTTCTCAGTGGAGCGGTTTGCGATGAGTGAAAGGTTGATCTTCAGGTCTCTGTTGTGGTTGCTCATGGCCGGGGCGGCTGCCTGGTTGCTGCTGTCGGTTTTCGAGAAAAGTGTCGGGATCGCGGGCCTGTTGTTGGGGGATCCGGGGTTTCCCGCGAGGTATGCGGGGCTCCTCATTTTGGTCGTCGTTCTCGCTGGTCTCGTGGCCATGGGCGCTGTCGTCATCTCCATGTCGGCAACCTGGCGCGGAGCGGGACTGTTCCGGAGGGAGACTGACGGCATCCGGCAAGATATGGAGGAGATACGGGAGTTTGTTGGGATGGGCGGTGAGGCCAGTTGACGCTGTTGGCCAGTTCCCGGCTGCTGGAGTCAGGCGGTGCGGGTGATTGCTGCGATGCTGTTCAGGAGTTCTACTCCTGCTAGTGTCAGGTGGCAGACGACTACGGGGGCCAAGAGGCCTGTCCACTGGTTGAGACCGTGGTATCTCACTTCCGAGATGAGGATGTTGCCAAAATATGCTGCGGAGCCTACCGACATGAAGACAGCGGAGATATCTATCCGCCGGACCCCACGGTCTCGTTCTCCCTGCATCGTTTTGTTGGAATCGAGATTTCCTGGAGGCTCGTTATGAATTCTGTGAAGGTACCGTTGATCTGGTCGGCTCTCTGTTTCTCTCTGTGTGCCCCGCTTCTGGCGCTCGACCATGCCGCGGATTTCGATGTGTCCACGTCTCCAGCTTGGCAGCTGGGTTTCTACTACTCGCTATTCGGTAGCTTGTCCCTGTTGGTGTACAGGGCGGCGGCATACCTGTTCTTCCCCCGGGTTGTCGGCTGGAGGTGGTTGTGCCTGGGTCTGGTGGCTTTGGTGATGGCGGGGGTCTTCGGCTTGGGTTTTTTGTACGAAGGGGCTTACCCGGGACTCCGGAATGACAGGTTGGGAGATCTCCAGGGCCTGTTCGCCGTGGCTTCACCGTTTGCGGTGATTTTGTTCCGGCCGGTCCTGCTCAGGTTGAAAGGCTCCAACTCCGGAGGAGTTCCGGCGTAGCGGTGGGGCTTTGGTGGTTTCCCGCTATATTCCTTTGACCGCCACGGTCCCGTTCCCGAGTTCTTGCTCGAGTCGCTGCAGGGCTGGGACCACGATGGCCGTGAGGACCAGCAAGAACAGCAGGAAGGCTATCGTCCAGAGGATACCCAGGACGTCTCCAGTCCGGCGGCGTTTCCACCTGATCCTTGCTCCTTCGTTGCCATCTGGGGGAGCCATGATGGCTCCACCTGCCCGGAGGACCGCGATGCCGTATGCCCCCGTTATCCCCAGCACAATGAAGGCCGGCAGGATTCTCATCCAGCCCATGGGGCTTCCTGCCTGGCTCGTTTCCCTGAAAATCAAAAGCGCCGCAGCCGGGGCTGCGGTCGCTATCGTGAGAACCATGAGGCAAATGCGGTCCCAGTGCCGTTCGATTTCGTTCATGCTCCGTGTCCTCCCCGCGCTTTCGTCATCGCCCCTGCAGGATTCAGCAGTTCCGCGGAAGTCATGAGCTTCTCCGCTCCATCCACCAGTTCACCAGCGTGATTGTCATTCCCAGCAGGATCCCACCCCAGATGGTGCCCCAGCCCTGTGGGTCGTGGCCAGTTCGCAGGTACAGAACTCCGGCGTAGACCGGGGCGCTGGCGACCATCGTGCCCCAGGCGGCTCCCGCCATGATCCAGGTCCGCCGGCCTCCCTTCCACGCCCATCTCAACTCTCTCCTGAGCCATGTCCAGGCTTCCTTCGGGCTGAGTTTCCCCGGGTGCTTTTGTCCCGTTTGTTCCTTGGTGATCATGCCGGTTCCTCAGTTACCTTGTTCTTGTGGCAATTCTACCAGCGTGGTGCCCTTCCATGCCTATCTCAATTCTTCCCCTTAGAGCCCGCGCCAACCCCGTCCGGGGTGGAAAATAACGGCCCTGGGATTTGAGTATACGGTAGTCTCAGGGAGAAACTCCGTTTCTTCGAGTTCCGGCAGGAGCGGGAGGTGTCTTTCGTGAAGGGGTTTCTTGATGGAGAGTTCGGCTGGTCCACCATTGGGATGCTGGCGCTCATTGGCGGAATGGGCGCGGTCCTGGCCTGCCTCCTGTGGGACGTCTGGAATTTCGACCGTGGCGCGTCCCCGGTCTGGCAGGTCGGGGTCCATCATCTGGTTCTGGCCTTGCTTTTCGCCATGACGTTCGTCTTTGCCTCACGCCGCCCGTTCGCGTTCAGCGTTGGGTTCCGGTGCTTCACGCTGGCCGTGTGGGTCCTGGCGCCGGTTTTGTTATTCTGCTGGGGTTGGCTGGTGAACGGTCCCTACGAGGGAGTGCGTGATGATCGGATCTTCCACTGGGTTGTGGCGTCGGTGTCCGGGTTCATGCTCATCTGGATGGCTACGATATTCCCCTACACCGCATTCATGCTCTGGAGGCGCCGTGGGGATAAAAACCTTTTCCGTGCGAAACCCGTATGATGGAGTTCCGGGTCACAGTGTCTCAACGCTGACAGCGACAAGGGCCGGAACCCACCAAGCAAACATGCCCAGGGAGTTAAAGGTTATGTGGGCTCAGATATTCGAATCTCACTGGTGGTTCGGTGCCACGCCGTTCGAGTGGGGGGCCGCAGTCCTCTGCTGTTTGAGTGCGACTTACCTTAGCTACCTAGTAGTCCGAAATTTTTGAAATGATGAGTATCTGGGATAATCCTTGTTCCCCGACGCTGCTTCAGTAGTTTTGGCCCCATGTGAGGTGTGAGGATGTTAATCCATCATTTCAAAGCAGTTGGTCTACTAGTCGCAAATATGCTACGAATAGTACGAGCGGTACGCAAAGGACGACGCCGATGAGAAAGAACGTGCCGCGCCTGGGCGCAAGCCACTTCAGAATTCATGCTACCTTACCGTCCTTAGCATCATTGCGAGTGCCAGGGGCATGGTGGTGAACATGACGAAAGAGGTTATGGCCCAGATGAATATGAGGGGGAGTCGATCGTTCATCCAGGCCTCCACGGCCATGATGACGAACAGACTGGAAATCACCCCGCTCATTGCGATGGCCATCGCAATTATTCCCCGGTGAGGCCTGAGGCTTTCCCAGAGCGTTTTCCTCGTTTCGTTTCCACTCTGCTCGGGGTTTCCCGTAACTGTGCTCATCTTGGTTCTATTCTGGGTTGTTGGGGTCTTTCTGGCCTACTCCGCTTTCCCCAAGGTCATCGGAATCGGATGATCGGATGGGTAGAAGAATCCAGGAGGGTCCCTCAAAACGCGATACCCAGCGCCAGCCCATCTCGCGGCCGATCAATAGCACAAGCATGAGTGCGAATTGCAATGAGGCCAAGGTGGTAAACCACACTAACGAGGTGGCTGTGGTTCTGAGAACCGTCTTGAAAATCTGGTCATCCCTAAAACTTTCATACGGGCCATGGTGGACCCAGCTCCAGGCTAGGAAAGCTCCGAATAATGGGAAAATCAATAATGTTGACAGGATTTTCAGTTTTCCTGTCCATATTAAATCGGGCAACATACACATAATCGCGGATCCGAGCATCAAGCAGATCGTCATCACGAAATATGGCACAAACTGCCATCCGGGAGAGGTTTTCGTGTCGAAGTCTAGTCCGAGCGTAAGCCATGTCATCAGTCCCATTCCCACGCCGAGTGGTGAGAGTATTGCCAAGTACACGGAGAACCGCGGAAGAGCCATGGGACGCCTCCAGTTCGGGGATGCCCCCAGCTTAAGGCGTGAGGTGGTCCGGGCGCTTTGGCGGAAGGGACGTGCGGCGGGTTTCTTACGTGACGCTAGGCCGGTGGATCGGCCCGGTGGTGGTGGAGTGGCTGGAGTAGCGGCGGGGCTTCCGCTGTTGCTCAGCCGCTCAGGAGGACTGTTGGGGTTGGTGAGCGCGGGGGCGCCGGAGCGCTGGACCGGGTGGTGGCTGCGCATACGCGGGTCAGGGCTGTCTGCGGCGTTCCAGTTCCTCCTCCAGTTCGGCGACGCGGGCCTCGGCATCCTGCCTGGCGTCCTCCGCGGCCAGTCTGGCGGTTTGTTCCTCTGCTCTGTTTTTCAGGTATTCCCTGGCGGCCGGGTTGTAGATCCGAAGCTGGTTTCCGTCCCAGCACAGGTCCAGGCCGAGTTGGTCGCTGTGGCTCCAGATCATCCCGCTCGTTTCGGTGTTCAGCCGGACCCGTTCGTACCTGCCTCCGGCCAGCCGGTCCGCGGCCAGGGGCGGGTCCATCAAGCTGCCGTTGGTTGGGTCCAGGCGCCAGTACTCTAGGACTCCCATTTCGGCGTAATCTCTTGCCTTTTCGTTCGAGTCTCTCTGGTGGGTTGATTCTGAGGCAACTTCCAGCACGAAGTTCACTGGCTGGTTGAATTTGTCGATGACGTATCCGTTGTCCTTCCAGACTTCGTCCCGGTCCACGCCGAATACGACCACGCAGTCCGGCCTGCGCCGGATGCGGCCTGGTTGCCGGTCTTTCTGGATGTATGAGGTGTCCCGGTTCAGGAAGACGGCCGGGTCGTGCCGGTAGAGGTTGAGCAGCATAAAATGCAGCTCGTCGATGTGGGGTGTTTCTTGCATGTTCTCCCGTTTTGGCGTGTCGGGCAATGGTTTCATGTTGGCGTATTCGCCATAGTCCCGGAGGGCCGGGGTGGGTCTGGCGGTCATTTTGTCTCTCCGCGTCGGGCTTTGCGGCGGTGATGGATAGTTCGCCGCTTGTCTAGCCGGTTGTGGTTCCGAGTTCAACGTGCGCTCTGATTGTAGCATCGGGGTCATGTCAGTGCCGGGTTGTTACCGCGCATACCGGCTTGTCACTATCTCGTAGGCCTCCCTTGCGGGCCTCGCGTTGTCATGGTCGCGGACCTCCAGCGTTGTCATTCGGCTTGTCATCAACCATCGTCCCATGATTCCGGTGTAGCGTTCCTCTGCCTCTTCGTCCTGGACACGGTCCGATTCGATGTCGCGCCACAGCCGTTCCGCTTCGGTCTTGATTTCGTCGCACAGCAGGTGCGCGGTCTTGAGGCATGCGGCCGTCTCAGCGTAGTTGGTAACGGCGTCGAACACGGTTATGAATCCCAGGATGAAGGCTCCGAGCCCTACCGTGCCCCATAGCAGTAGGGGGTCCTGTCCCGAGATGAAGTACACGGCGGCGCCCTCCGCTAGGACTCCGAACAGCAGGAAATACCGGATTGCCCGGTACCTCATGGAGTAATTGCCGGCGAGTCTGCCGTAATACCGGACCTGTCTTTCCAGGTCCAGCATCATTTCCCACGTGTCGTTGCGGGTGACGTCCGAGACTGTCCTCGCCACGGCGCTTTCTCCTTTTTGAAGGTTTGTCTGGCTGGAATGGAAATGACAACTCATAGGCCCACTGGGGGATTTCGCGGGCCCCTGCGATGATGCCGGCCCTGGCGCTTTCTTCCGATGGCCCTCGTTTTTCCGCTCAACTCCGAGTTGACCTTATCGCTCACCTAGGCTCCTGTCGTACTCCTCCCAGCCATTCATTTTGTACTCCCTCCAGACCTCCGTCCCGGGGCCGGTCGCTGAGGTCGTCATCACGTGCCCGGGCAGGGGGAACCCTACGTTGGGGTTCTTAAAGCCGCGTGTGTAGTAATACCTGTGTGGATGGAAGGAGGGCGCGAGTTGTGGTTTTTCTTCCCATACCAGCTTCGGGATTTTTGATTGCACCCCTTGGATCATGATGGGCAGTCCGGTTGCCGGGTCTATGTCGATTTTCTTCTGTCCTCCTGAATAGCTTGTCTTGGCCTGCTTGTCCGTCAGGATGTACCCCGGAGTCTCCCAATGAGTGATCCTGGGGACTCGGCTATAGGTGCCGGGTTGGAGCACATGCGAGCCATGGACGGTGAGGACCACCGGTCCGATGATCCGGTGTTGCATGTAGTCGGTGTCGTCCCAATAGTTGGGATACGGGAGGTCCGGGTCTAGGAGGTGGGGTGGAAAGTACCCTGATCTGCCGCTAAATGCAGTTCTGGATTTGAACTTGGTTTGGAGTTCCTCCCTGAAGCGTACTATCCAACGATCCGGTTCGTCGAAGGAGGTCCAACGGTTCTGCAGCGACATCACGAAGGACACGCTGTATGCGGTGCCACCCCCGTCTATGTCGCCCTCTGGGGTTTTGAGTGGCAGATTCTGGCCTGCGTGGGCCGTGATCTTCAGAATGGGAAGCTGGGGGTGCAGGATCTCCCACTGGACATCCGGAGCCTGATGAGATTGGAGTATGTGGTCTCCTTTCTCCCGCCTCGGGTATACCGGCATTCGGATGTACTCTTCCATTGTCCATTCCCGTTCTGTCAGAGTGTCTGTAATAATATTTCCTCGGTAGTCTTTTGGTGCGTCTTCCTTGTTGGGTATCCAGGGTCTGGTGGCCGGTTCAGACGTTGGGAGCTTCGCCTCCTCGAGGAGCGCCGCTACTGTCTCCACGAGGATCCCACGGGTCGAGTTGTTGCCGAACCAGTACGGGATAATCTTTTCCGCGTTCCTATATTTAAGTCCTGGAGACTTCACCCGATGGAATTCTTCCAGGATGGTGTCGAACCAGGGATTGTAGATGAAGTAGAGCAGGTGACTTCTGGTGTCTGATGGAATTTTCCTCAGTCTGTCCTCGCTGTTGAACCAACGCTTGTATAATCTACCGTCGTCTTCCATGGCGGGATGATAGGATATTTCTTCCGAGTGGTCGCCATTTTCAATAACGTTCTTCAGGTGGGGGAACAGATGCAGGTAGGGATGGTCACGAGTTTCCTCGTAGTTCATCCTGCTTACGAGTTGGCGACCTCGACTGATGCGCCTATATTGTTCTGATCCCACTGCTGGAATCGGTTCGTTGGGGTCCAGCGCGAATTGCTCCAGGTCGATCTGCCCGTAGATGTCCTGCAGCAGCAACCGGTCGTTGGTCTCGGGGTCCTCCGGCACCAGATCCGCTATCGTTGGGGCTTCCCTTGTTGAGAGCGCCGGCGTTGTTATTGGTAATGTTGGCGCCGGCATGCTCCCTCGCTCTGCCCCATTTTTCTTTTCTCGTTGCTCTGCCTTTGTTCCAGGCTCCATCGTGGTTGTTGCCCTGGCGGCCTCCGGCGCCACGGTTGGGGTCAGCAGCTCGTCCAGCCGCTGCGGCCGGGTGGGCTCCGGGGCCGCAACTTTGGCCGCGCGCCGGGGCTCCTCCCTGTTCGTGCTCGTTTCCGATGCCGGTTCCTCCCCGCTACAGGCGGCCAGAATGGCTATTCCCAGAGTGACTGCGGCGGTCTTGATCAGTTTCTTCAACATAGGTCCTGCTCCTTTTCTTTTCTCCCGTCCCTGGTGGGCCACGGGGGCGGGACGGTGATTTTTCCGCCGGAACGCCCCCAACCAAGCATTGGCTTCGATAAACCCCGTCGGGTGGTTGCGTAAACCTCTTCCTCAGGGAGTGTCCGGCCAGAATTATAGTGTCATTTGCAGAAGGTATACCAGAGCCTGGGCGATGTTCATCATCGCCAGTCATTTTGAGCGTGATTGTTCCAGGGCGGTCTAAATAACCGCTGGCCATGTGTTATTGGAGGTGGTGGGCCTTCAAGGGCCTGTTGTCCCATGTCGATGAAAAGACGTCTGTCATCGGTTTCAAACCGCCCTCTGCATACGTAACCGTTCTGTCCCCGTGGTCTAAGCCACATTTGTTTCCTCCAACGTTCCTGGGCTGGCGGGAGCGCCTCGTCCGCTTCCCTCAAAGTGTAAAACGGTGAGTTGCCCCTTTGTTGTAGTCTCTAGGAATGAGCAAGCTGCGCCGCTTGAGGCCGGGTGTTTTTCTGCTGTCCCTTTCCTTGGTTGTTGTCCTGCTGGCCGTTGGGCATGGTCCTCCGGGTCCGGTTTGGGCTGCGGAGGATGATTTCAGGGACTTCGCCTGCTGGGCCAGCGGGGACTTTCCGGATAGTGGTGATCTTGGAGATTCTGAATCGAGTCTTAAACCCTACTGGGGCAAGGATTTCGGCGAGGATTTCAGGGCGGCTGACGGTGCGCAGGTGGAGGTGAACGACGATGAGTTTGCGGTGGATGAGATGGACCTCCGCGGCGACGTCCGGCTTGATCTGGACTTGAAGACGGATTACCTGGGGGGCGATCACGCGCCTAAGCCGGCGCTTCCCGGCTATCCTGACCGTCCGATGGAGAAAGAAGTCTATACCCTCTTCGGTTCCATTCCCGAGTTGGTGGAGTACGCCTTCGCTCTTGACGTCTCCGGGTCTGTAGGAGGAGATATGTCTATATTGGACCGCAGGGTAAAGAGGCTGGGGCTTGTATTAGGGGGGGTCGCTGCTTCCGAGTATCCCATTGAACCAGGAAATTTTGGTACTTACCCGGATGAGGACCGGCGTTACCTTCTGCCATGGAAGACCGAGGATGAATACTTGGACCGGCGCCGTGTCGCCAATCCTCAGAATGCCGCCGTCCGTTCGTTCTACGCACAGTGGATCGACCCGGCCAACCCGCAGGGGGGCCGGGCTCCGGACCTCGTCGCCCTGGCCCGGGATGACGCCGCCAACCGGCTGGAGGCCCTGGAGGGTACGTTTGCCGCCGCCGGTGACGGCGGCGTGGTCCACTACGGGACCATGGAGGCGGTGGGCCAAGAGTTCACCTTCCAGGCCGATGAGGACTGCGGCAATATCGGCGTCTGCAACGGCATCGTGAGTGTGTCGAGCAATCCCGTCCCGGTGACGCTTCACGTCAACATCCGGGAGCAGAACGATGGGCAGACCTACCGCAGCACCACCGGCACGGGTGACCGGAGGGTCGTGGTGTCCCAGTCGGTGGATAATCTTGGAGTCGTGACCAAGACCATCGATACGATCCCATTTGACCTGGGGGAAATACCTCCCAGCACCCTTCGCCTCCGGGATCCCTCGACCGGCGGCTACTACCGGAGGCACCAGGAGAACACCGGCTCCGACCAGCTCCACGTCACCCTCGTTCTGCGAAACGAGTACCGCCGTGACCTCAACTTCGACCCGGACAGCGGATCGTTGTACGCAGAGCGGGGCCTGCCGGTCATGGGGATCGATCCTTGGACATACGACAAGATTGGTACGGCGCGCGATCATGACCTCAACGAGTGGTTCCGAGTGGAGGGGACTGTTGACCCCAATCTGCCGCACAAGGGCTACCGTCAGCCGGAGCTCAGCCGCGCGTATCCCCATACCGGGGAGCTGACCCGGGAGAAATCCAAGCACATCCAGTGGCCGGTGAACCTGGAGGACGTCAACTGGTATCTCTACCGGCTTCCCTCCACGGGATACCGGGACCCCCTATGGCTCTACTGGGTGTCGAAGGATGGCCGGGAGCGGTTGGTGAGCAGCGCCTACGGCCATGACCCGGTCCCGTTTCCCCGCGACGGCGATCTCAGCAGCCTTTCTGCTATCGATGTTCCCCTGGTGCCCAATTGTTCCCTTCCGGGGGATGATTTCGATGCCTCGGTCTATGGCAGAGGGTCGCCCCTGAACATCGAGACCATTAAATGCGAGGGGCTCGGTGATGCTTGGGACTGGGAGAAGGTCTGGAAGGGAGAGCGGCAGGGGGTGAACCTTCCCTTTGATTCACCGTCCGCTTCCGACGATCACCTCCTGGGCCCTGATCTCCTGGTCAAGCGGGGAGTCGAGAGCGCCGTCGATTCCTGGGACCCCGTGGGGACCCGGCAGTTGAACCGTTTCGAGTTTCTCATCTACGAGTCCGAGCGCATGGGCGATTCCGCCGCGTCGGGGAAGGGCTATGACGCGGAGCGCCGGTACGGTTTTCCCCGGGATGCTGAAGGGAGGAGGACTCACGTCGATGATTGGGCCTTCAAGCAGGTTGACCCGAACATGCCTCATCTCCTTGTGTTCACGTTCTACGAGGCGAGGATCGATGATAAGCTCATTGATTTTAAGGTTGGCGATGTCGGATCCGAGAGCCAGTCTTTCAGCCTGCCCAAACGCCGGGTCCAGCGGGTCGTCTGCCGCATGCTGGTCCATCCCTCCGGGAATAATCCTGTTACTGATGCCATCAAGGGGGCGATCATGTCTGCCTTCGAAGGCCTCAAGAATTTCTTGAAGGAGAAGGTGGAGGTGTTCAAGGGCTGGATCACGACCATTCTGAAATCCATTGTCGATGCCCCCAATCACCTTATGAGAAAGGCGGCTGAGATGACCTGCGGGGGAATGTCCAAGCTGGACCAGTTGCTTCTGGATAACGTTCCCGGCGGGTCCACCATGGTGGACAGTGAGGGCCGGATACGGATCAACGCGGCGTCCCAGAGCAAGGCTGAGGGCTTCGAACGCTGTCACCGGGTGTCCCGGCCTCCCGTTTCGACCTGCGAGCGGGACGCGGACGCAGTCTTCGAGGGCCAGTGCCTGGAGTTGCCCGAGATGCGTCTGCAGGTCCGCAACGCCGAGTTCATCCGTCCTACGGACCCTGGTCTTGACTACCGTGAGTACAGGGTTCGCCCGCCCGGCAAGTCCGGCTCCCCGAGCTTCGGGGAGCGGGGCGCGTCGTCCGAGAGGTCTACCCGGGAGGGTTTCGTACCCAAGTTCCTTCCTGTTGCGGACCCCTTGGTGATCCCCCGTCCCACCCTGACGGGGCGCAACGTAGGTCTGACCCGCGCCTTCGTGGACTGGGACTTCCGGTGGGATACGGTTTCCCCGGACATCCATGATGTTATCGAAGGTTACACGGTTTACGTTCATCCTGACCCGAAGTCTTCTCCCGTTCCCGTTCCCGAGAGCGGTTGGGCCTTCAACCTGCCCAAGATCGTTGAGGTTAAAACACCCGACCCTCTTAATGTAGATCCTCCCTCCTATCGGCATTTCCGGATTGGGGGTTTCTCGGTGGGCGGTCTCAGTCAATATGATCGCACGTCCCTTCTTGCGGGGCCCGATTCCGACAGTTTAGTTAGTCTTCCAGGAGAGCACGTTGATATTGAAAAGAAGCCGGTCGGTTCGTCCCGGGTTGTGGACGAGTACAACAGCTTCAATGGTTACATGCACAACATGCCCCTGGCGCCGGGCTTCGTTCACGCCTTTGAGGTTAGGCCCTACGTGGGAAGTCCCGGGGAGTCGAATTTCAAGCAGGGGCCTATGTCGGAGAGACTGCTGCTGAGGGGCGACGACGTTGCCTGCGATCACGTGTCGGGGGCGGACGTGGCGGATATCCAGGGTCTCTACGGTTGCGGTCCCCGTTCTCCCGCTGCCATGGGCTACGACGATGACTCGTTTCGGCCGGGGCTCCTGGCCCTCACCGGAACTGACATCTGCTCTGACATCTTCTCCAGCACCCCGGCCGGCTTCACCTGGGATAACCCCGTGGTCAAGCAGGTCTGGTGGCTGGTCTGGATCATCGCCGGTGGCGTCCTCTTCACGCTGCTGGTCTGGCAGGGGCTCCGGATGACCTATGACATCTGGCTGGATCCCCAGCCGTCCACCGGGTTCCGGGAGCTGGTGCCCCGGTTCCTCCTGTCGGTGGCCCTTGCCGCGGGCAGCCTGGTCATCTGCCGGATGGTGTTGGTGCTGGCGTCTGATCTCACCTGCTTCGTGGCCCAGTACACAGGCATGAGCATGTGGGGAGTCATTGGGGCCACATTCGGCAACCTGTTCGATGGCTACGTGGCATGGTTCTTGGGCGTTTTCGGGGTTAAGGGTGGCCCCGTGACGATCCTCAACAGCTTCGCCCTGCTCCTGGTTGCCGGGAGTCTGGTTACGGTGGTGTTGCTCTTCGTGCTGTTCATTTTCCTCAAGGTCATGCTTGCGATGCTGCTCAGGCTCGGGTTGCTGGCGGTCCTCGTTGCGTTCTCTCCCTTGGCTTTTGCCTTCTACGCCTCGGACGCCACGGCCCACTGGACGAAGAAATGGGTGAGCATGTTCCTGGGAGCCACCTTCCAGCAGGTGGTGGTGCTGGTGGTAATCTACATCGGCATTGGGCTGATGGGCGATTACCTGGAGTCGGGAGCGGAGTACGGCCTGGATTCCATGTTGGGCGGTATGATCCTTGCCTTTCTGACACTCGCCCTGGCGGACGCCGTCCCCGGCATTGTCAACCCCGGGGGGAAGGGCATGTTCTCCGCTTTCAGTCAGTTGATGGGGATGGCGGCAGCGGGAGCGATGGTTATCGCCACTGCCGGGGTGGGCGCCGTGGCAGGCGGCGTCGGGGCAGGAATGGGGGGGATCGGTGGGGCTGCCGCGTCTGCTGCGCCTGCGGCTGGTGCGGCTGCGCCTGCGGCTGGTGCCGCTGCTGCGGGCGGTGGCGTTTCTCCTGGCGGTGGTCTTATTTCATCTGTGAGCCGTGGGCCTGTGGGTCCCTCTGCTCCACCCTCCGGGTCTCCACCCTCCGGGGGTCTGGTCGGGGCTGTGCCCTCTGGGGGTCCGCCCTCTGCGGCTGGCGGCGGGGTCGCGCTTTCAACCTCTCCGCCCGGGCCTTCGCCCGGAGCTCCCGCCGGTGGTTCCGGGCCTTCGCCCGGAGCTCCCGCCGGTGGCGGCGGAGTTGGGGGATTCCTCGGCCGGGTCGGCAGGGGGGCCGGTAGAGGTTTCATCCAGGGCGCTCGCACTGGGGCCAGGATGAATACCAGGGTGTCCGATCTGATGCAGGGTAATTCCTTCTATAGCCATAGCTCCAGGGCCGATGACGCCGCGATGCAGGCCGAACAGCGGCGGGAGGCGGAGGCCGGGGACCGTGCCCGCACCAGGAATTCCTACGACCGGATGTCCGATGTCCTGAGCCAGCTTGAAGATCGACTTCAGGGTCCTGGCGGGCCGTGATGCTAGTTTTCCATTCCAGGAGGTTCTCATGAATCTTGATTACTACGATTCCCCCACCTTCCTGGGTCAGAAGGACAAGTACCTGTTGGGACTCTCCCTGCCCGAGTTGATGGTGGCCATGGCCATCGGCGGGGGTTGGTTCTTCGTCATGTTGTTCGTTCCCCTGGGAATGATGTTCCGCTTGTTGTTGAGTCTCCCGCTGACCGGCGTCAGCATGCTCATCCTGTTCGTGCGGATTTCCGGTCTCTCCATACCGGGCTACCTGCTCCTCTCCCTCGTGCGGCTGTTCCGCCGGCCGTCCTACGAGGAGACTTCGCGGTTTATCCTGGAGGGCCAACCCGACTGGCTGCAGACCCAGCAGCAGAACCTGGAGAAGGGGTCCGGTTTCCTCCGGCTGCTGGGCAGGGGGCGCCGCGCGGCCTCAATACCCGAGGCCCAGAAGGCGGAACTCAAGGCGGAGGTGGACCGGCAGGTGAACGACGCCGCGGTCGCGGCGGAGGGCTGGGCCAGGGACGCTGTCCGCATCCTGGCCAGGGGGAAGTAGTGTCTCTACGGCTGCGGGTCTTCCTCTTCTTCCTGCTGTTGCTGGGGTTGGTCCTTCTCCAATTCCCGCTTTCGGCCTCGGCCCAGAGCACCGATTTGCTCCTGGAGAGTCAGGCCTGCCGGGCGAATCCCCACAGCCAGGAGTGCATCTGCGCCGATGTCCGTACGCACGGACTCTTCCCCAAGGAGTTTGAGTCCGATGGGTCTGGGATTGCGAAGGACGCGGACGGGGACGGTTTCTTTCCTAGCAGGTCGGCTGATGGCCTCTGGGAGGATGATCCCCATGAGGAGATTAGCCGGGAGAAGAGCGACCTGGAATTCATGGCCAGCGACCGCTACGGCCAGCACTGTGCGCTGTCCTACGTGCGGGAGAATCAGAGGCGCCTCTGGTATTTTGCGGTAGCGCTGGGGAGCATGTTCACCGTGATCAGCATGATCTGGGTGGGGGTGACGTACATGCAGAACTCGGCCTCGGGGGTTGACCTGTCCAAGTCCCGCGCGATGCTTATGCGGGTGGTCATCGGAATAGTGATCCTGGCCTCCGCCTTCCTGATCTGGGAGGGGCTGAACGAGGTCCTGTTCAACCGGCTGGATTCCTGGACGCTGGAGCGGGGCGTCTTCTACGACCGGCGGTGATTTCCATCTCTCAACGGTTCCAATTGGAGGTTGGCGGTCATGTTCAGACTGTTGGTCCTGGCATATTTCCTGGTCATGTTCCTGGCCCTCGTTCTCGATGTCGTTCTGGAGTTTGACCTTCGGACATCGCCAGTCTGGCAGCTTGCCGTCTATCATCTGATGTCGGCCCTATTCGCCTCGGGGCCCTTCGTGCTCTCGGTCAGCCCGGGTCCCGCTTTGATGGGGTGGAAGCTCCGGTGGGGTCTGGTTGCCGCGGCCTTGCTCCCGGTCGCCGCGGCGGCGTGGTCAAAGGGCTGGACTCACGACGGGCTCCGTAGCGAGGGGCTGATCGGGTTGGCGGCAGTGTTCATCGGCTCTTGGGTTATCCTGACGGGCTTCGCCTGCGGCGTCCGCGGGATGATGCTGCTTTGGGCGCCTTTGTTCCGGCGCTGCCTGGCCAAGGACCGCCCGGAGTCCGTGTAGGTCTGGCCGTCCGGTTTGGTCAGGATGTTCCTGTCCCTCATGAGGTGACTCCGATGTTCCTGCTCTATCATTGTTTCAACGTCGCCGTTCTGCTGACGGCTGCTGTCTTGTACCTGCACCCGTTTGATGCTCCGCGCCCCTCCATGTTCTGGATTTTCCTCTCTCTCGTCGTTGCCTACGTGTCACTGGCGATGGTCGTCGGTCAGACGCTGCTGTTCTCGGAGCGTAGAGGCGGCGGAATTGGGCCTTGGAGAGCGAGTTCCCAGGTCCTTTCCATTTTTGTTCTGCTGTCGGCGGGGTTCGTCTATTGGGTCTTTGACCCGCTGCCGTTCCGTCTGCTTGCTGGCTTTCTGGCGTTCCTGGGGACGGTTGGGTTTGCAGTCTGTCCGGTGCTGACCCATGGATTGTTTCCGTCCGTGCGTCCTTGGAAGCAGTCCGGGCACTCCCGTTTCATGGAGGACTCTCGTATTTCTTCTTGAAATCAGCATGGACTCTTGGGGCGTCAGGCCGCGTTTATTCCGGCAGCGATGGTCAATGCGGTGGAGACGAAAGCCATCAGCCCGAAGATCAATAGGACTGGCGTCCACTTCAATCCGGCAAGAATTCCCTGGTTCATGGCTTCGTGGTGGATTTTATCCATGGTTCGTTTTGCTGCCCAAGCGCTTGCGATTGTCGCCAGGGCTGGTATGAGTACCGGGATGGCAGTGGAAAGGACTTCCAGCATGTGTCCCTCCGCGTTGGGCGGAGGGCGCAAAAGACCCCCGCCTGATTCGATTTCAGGAGGGGGTTGACCTGCCGGGACTGCGCCCGTTACCATCCTCTTGTCTCAGAGGATGGAGGGTCAATCCCCTCCCGTTTCAGCCACCCGGCGTTCACTTCGCCGGGTGGCTTACTTTTCATGATTCCACATAGGGAGTACGCTCCCCCTCCTCATTTGTCAAGCCGTTGTACTTTCGTCACGTTCGGATCGCGGCTCCCCTCGTTCGCTGTTCCACGCTTTCTTCCCTCCGGGCGGTTCCTCCACCGGACAAATCTTCGTACCTTCTTGTTCCTGTATTGTTGAATGCAGACATTCTCCGCGAGTTGAGGTGATTTCATGTTGCCCATATTTGGTCGCTTTCGTTATGGGGCTTTTACGGTGTTCCTGTCCTGTCATTGCGTCAACGTCGCCATCCTGACAGCGGCCGCTGTTTTGTACCTGCAGCCCTTAGATGCCGTGCGTTTCTCAACGCTCTGGATTGTCGCCTCTCACACTGTTGTCTCACTGTCGCTGGCGATGGTCGCCGGCCAGGTGTTTGTGTTCGCTGACCGGGGAGGTGGAGCCGTCGGGCCCTGGGGAGCGCGCTTTCAGGTCCTCTGCGTATTCGTTATGCTGACTGCGTGGTTGGTCTATTGGGTCTTTGAACCCTCGCTGTTACCTTGGTTTGCCAGCCTTTTTGCGCTCCTGGGAACGGCTGGGTTTGCGGTCTCTCCGGTACTGACCCATGGACTGTTTCCGTCCCGGCTTCCTTGGAAGCAGTCCTGTGATTCCTGCTGAAGATGACCTTGGGGAAGGCCGAGCAGGCTATTAGCGCTCCGGGCGTTGGCCACGGATCAGCCTCGCTTCTTTCGTCCCAATCGCAAAAACCCGGCTCCGTCCTTCTTCTGTAACCTTATGCCATGTCCGGATCTCCCTGGTGAAGGCGGCCGCCCATGATGTCTCTGGTTTACGTGATCTTCATCATCGTGGTTCTCATCGTCCTCGTTTTTCTGGCTCTTCGCGCCGTGAGTTTGTTCATCGGGGTTGCCGGGGTCCTGGCTATCCTGTTCATCCTCGGTTTTCTGGACGTCCGGGACCTGGTGCCGGTGGACCTGCCGGGACCGGTCGAGGTGTTCCTGTCGTTCCTCGGCGGGATGGTCTCTTTCATCTTGGATGTCCTTGCCAATATCCTCAGTTATTTTTGAGCGCCTCAGGCATGGCCTGACACTTGAGAGGTTTCAATGGCAATACCCCTTCTTGGAAGAAAAAAAGAGGGCGATGCCCCGTCTTCTCCCGTATCCAAGGTCGTTCCCTCGGTCAGCCTGCTGGCCCAGGTGCGGCGGATACATGATGGCGCCGTGGAGGACTATTCGGGCAACCGGTTCGCCGTCTGGAACGTCCAGGGCTGCAACTGCGCCAATCCCCAGGTGACCAACGGCTGGTCCCTCATGCTCAACAGCATCGAGTACCCGGTCCAGGTCCTCATCCGGCAGCACGCTCCGGACCTCTCCAGCTACCGGGCCAAGCTCATAGAGGCCCGGCCGGACCACATGCGCTCCGGGCGGATCAACGAGGTGGGAAACTCCCTGGTCGACTATCTGAAGTCCATGGAGGAGGAGGGCGATGTCCTGGACCGCCGGTGGTACGTCGTCGCCGGTGAGGCCAAGGAGATGGAGATGGCCTCGCTGATGGCTCAGTCCGGATTTGAGGCCTCCCGGCTGGGCGACGAGGAGCTGGGGCTCCTCCTTCAGGCCTCCGTAAGCGGCATGGGCTACGGCTATACCCGGGAGTTCTACCAGGTGCAGGAACACAACAGCTTCATGGAGCTCAACGAACGCTACATGGCGGTCTACGAGGTCCTCAAGTGGCCCCGCCGCATCTCGCTCCTCTTCCTGGAGCAGATGCTCCGCAGCGGCGACGAGTTGGACGTCTCGCTGTACATGTGGCCCGCGACACAGCGGGAATCCCACACCCGGCTGCAGATGCAGCGCTCCCGCTTCGAGGGTTCCCGCCTCGTTGCACTCCAGAAGGGGAAGCTGGTCCTGCCGGAGGTTGAACTGGCCATCGCCGATGTGATCCGAATCTCCGATCTGGTTGAGCGTGGTTCCAGCAAGCTCTTCCGCCGCACCATGAACGTCGCGGTCTACGGCCGGACCCAGGAGGGTCTCAAGGAGGCGGGGGAGAGGCTCTCCAGCCATTTCCGTTCCAGCCTGGCGCGGATTGACCGGCTCAAGCTGAGGCAGGGAAGGGGCTTCGCCGTGATGATGCCCGTCCTCAAGCCTGGCCTGAGCGAGCCGGACCTCACCGACACCGACACAATGCTCCGCATGTTCCCCTTCGGTCCCCAGGACATGAACGAGGGGGATGGAACCCTGCTGGGGATGGACCTCCGGAGCCGGACCCCCGTCATTCACAATCCCTTCAGTCCCGCGGCCATGAACGGCCACATGGTAGTGCTCGCCCGCTCCGGCGCGGGCAAGTCCTTCTTCACCAAGCTCAGGGTCACCCGCGAGACCGGTATCGGGATTCCCACCTACCTCATCGACCCCGAGGGGGAGTACGGCGTGATCACCCGGGCCCTGGGGGGCGTGGTCTTCGTTCCCGGGTCCAGGGGTCACGGGCTGAACCCCTTCATGCTTGGCTACACCGGGGACGAGGACGACCTGACCGGCCGGATCGCCAGCCTGGGCTCCCTGGTCGGCGTCATGTTGGAGGGCGATGTCGACGTCCACCGCAAGGCGATCATCGACCGCTGTCTGACGGGCTTCTATGCCCAGGAGTTCAGGAATCTGGAGGATGTGGACATTGGTGACGGCAACCCGGTGGTGGGCCGGGGCGGGATGCAGGCCTTCCACAAGTACCTGGAGTCTGCGGAGGCGGTGAACTTCGGCGGCCCGGAACTGGGGCATCTGCTCTCTCCGTTTGCCGTCGGCTCGGCCCGGTTCCTCATGGAGAACAGCGAGCACAACCTGCTGGAGAACGAGGCCCCGGTGACCTCCTTCAACCTGAAGAATCTCCCCGGCTCCCTGAAGCCGGTGGCCACCTCCATCTGCTCTGAGGTTGTCTGGAGCCTGGCGGTCACCTCTCCCCGTCCCCGCCGCCTGGTGGTGGACGAGTGTTGGACCATGATGGCCACGCCCTCCGGCGCCGAGGCCCTGGTCAACATCGTCAAGAGGGCCCGGAAGTACCAGCTCGGCCTTCTGGCGATCACCCAGGACGTGCAGGACTTCCTGGCCGAGGACTCCAGCGCCGGGGTCATCACCGGCCACGCCGGGCGTTCCGTGTTGCAGAACTCGGCCATGAAGTTGGCCCTCTCCCAGGACCCGGCGGCGCTGCCCATGGTGGTCGAGGCCCTGGGTCTCAACCGGGACGAAGGGGAGTTCCTGGCCGGCGCCCTCCGGGGCCAGGGTTTGCTGATCAATGAGTCCGGTTCCTCCTTCCCATTGAGGATCACATCCACGCCTGAGGAGCAGGCTCTGGTAACCGACGAGTCCTGGCGCCAAGACGGGCTGAACCTGCCGGCTTCGGAAGCGGACCTGCGGCTCAAGCCGCAGGAGCTCGGCGATCCGGACCGGCTCTACGAGCGTCTGCAGCGAGACCGGGGGTCCGATGAAGCCCAGGCTATCTGATTTCTTCCTCCCGGCTGCGGTTCTTTTTCTCCTCCTGGCGGGTTGCTCCATGGGGTTGGGAGGGTTGGGCGAGCCCACGCCGGTATCACTGCCGCCGGCGACGGCCGAGCCCGTGTATCCCGTCGTTCCCGGCGTTCACCGTTACGTGGAACCGGACGGCCGGCTTGTCTTCGCTCCTCCCACCCCTGTTCCCACCCCCTCCCCCAGGCCGGTCCGGGATTTGGCCCAGATCTTCTCAACGCCGGATGCGCCGCCGCCGACGATGACGACGGCCCCGGCGGAGCCCCCGGAGGAACCCCCGTCCTGCGTGGACCAGTACCGGCGGATGCTGTTGGATTACGACGGTAGGCTTCTCTTCGGCGCGGAGGTGGCCTGGTCCCTCTCCGAGGACTTGAAGAGGCTACGGCCTGACTGCGTGGAGTCGGGTTGGAATCCTGTCCTCGATACCGGGGTGGCCTGCGTGTCCGGTTCCGTTGCCGGGGTTGATATCAGTCTGGGGCTCACCCGGAGGATACACTCGGTCGCTCCTCCCAGGGCCCTGCCCACCGGCCGGGACGACCGGGGCAACGTCCTGGTCCATTTCAAGCGGGTTCCCCTGTTCGACCGTTCGGGCTGCTGGTACTACAACTCGGCCCGGAGGGCCTGGGCCTGGTCGGTCTCCGGGTTTGATGAAGGAATTGATCGGCCCCGGTTTCCGGTCTGCGACAAGCTTCTCCGCGAGCTGGCCGCCTCGGACGGCGACGACTTCGGCCCGGTCCACGTGGCCCGGGCGTTGGACGAGGCCAGGCGGCAACTGCCCGCTGAATGCGGCTCCCTGCTCTGGAATCCCTTCCCCGAGTCGGGTTCCCACCGGGACTGCGGGGTTCCCGGAGTCACGGGCCGGAACGACGACGGTGCGTTGGTCATCACCTGGCACCCTGATTACCTTCCCGCCGACGGTTCCGTGTGCTGGGCGCTTCCACTGGATTCGGGCTCATGGAAGTTTTTCTATCCAAGGGACAACGAATGATTCGCTTCCTTTTCGCAACCCTGTTGTTCATGCTGGCGGCCTGCGGCGCTCCGGCGGGCGCCGCTCCCGGCGCGGCCTCGTGGGAAGCCGCCCCTGCGGGACAAGTCCAGCCCCAGTCCTATACTCCGGGTCCAACGGCCACCCCGTGGCCAACGTTCACGCCGGCCCCCACTCCTACGGCCGCGCCTGTCCCCCTTCCCACCAACCCGCCGGGTCCCACGGCCACCCCGTGGCCCCGGTTTTCCCCGGATCCCGTTCCGGGTGAATCCCCGCCGGGGGGCGGCTCGGCCCCCGAGCCGTCTCCCGCTCCTGGCGGGGAGCTTCGCCGGAACGGGGTCTTTCTCATGAAGCAGGGACTGTTGCCCTTCCGGGGCGGCGAGCTGCCCGGTTACCTGGAGGAGCGGGACTGGGACCGCATGCCTCTCCCGGCCCCGGTCGTCGCTTTCGGCGTTAGGTACATGCTCTGGGTGGTGGCTTTCGACTTCTCCCAGGCTGCGCCGGGCTATGAGGTCCAGGGTCTCATACGGTGGCTGAGCGTGCCTCCTGGAGTTGGTCCTGTGGTGATGTCCGAGACTCTCGTGACCGTTTCGGCCCGTTCCCCGTTCTTCTATCATGGGCTGGGCGGCGGTGAGCCGGGCATCTGGACGCCGGGCTCCTACCGGGTTGAGTTCCTCGACGCTCAGGGCGATACGGCGGCCCAGGCCCGATTTGAGGTGAGGCGATGAGGTTGGCGCGGTCCGCAGCGCTGTGGGGGGCGGCATTTCTCCTGTTTCTGGTGTCCGCCGGTGGCGGGGACGTGTGGGCGGACCCGGACCAGTGCCTGGAGCTGGTCACGGACTATTCCGCGCAATGTCGGTCTGAGAGCGTTCGCTGCGGCTCCTTCTGTTTCTACGCCATCTGCCAGGACTGCGAGAACGCCCGGCACCAGGATCACCCCTTTCACTCCCACTGCCCCCTCCTGGGTGCTTGCTATTCCCATCAGGACCACGGGTTTCACGATTATGAAATCTCTCCCTGCATCGACTGGGACTGGTACCTCCACGACCCGGGCCTGGGCCGGAGCGTCCGGTCGGATGACTACGAAACCCCTGATTTCAGCGCCTTCATGGAGCTGGGGATGGTCCGCCCGGGCCACCTCCCTGGTCCGCCTTCCTGCGTCACGGAGCGGGGCGCCAATGAGGTCGTTCCGGCTCCTTCGTCCACCGCCGTTCCCCTTCCGGAGCCTACGATTGTGAGCGGTTCGAATAAAGAGCATATCACCAGCCGGGGCGTGAGCCATTCCGCGGAGGTCCTGATCGGGGATCTTTCCCATCTGCCGCAGACTCCCGGCGACTCCGGCGCTCCTTCCATCGACGTGAACGTGAACAAGGTCGACGATACCTCGGTGGATCTCATCGTAAGCGGGTGGGGTCCCGGCTCGCGGCAGTACCGCTACTGGAGCTACAACGGTCTGAGGAAGACGGTGGCGGGTTTGCCGGGCCCGGATGAAGCGTCTCCCTCCGAGTTCAGGGTTCCCTTTGAGGAGTTGGTGGGCAGCGTTGTCCGTGTCGATGCCCGCTTGCGGGGTATTTTTTCCTTCCAGGTGCGGAGCGTGGACTCCGATGGTGTTGCCTCCGGCAACTCCAACATCGTTCACCAGATGATCGGGATGGCGGGTTTCCACACCCCCGGTTCCCGCCGGAGCACGTTGACCTACGACGTGCCGTTGCCCGCTTCTCCCGTCTACGGCGTGCCTTTGCCGCCGCTGGGGGTGGGTTCCCGCCCCCAACAGCCTCAGATTCTCAGGGCAGTCCGGGCCGCGGGAGTTCCGGGCGCGGTGGACGTAGAGCTTGCGGGCTCCTATTCAGAACGGGTCGAATACCGTTGGTGGCCCCACGGTGGGGCCGGCCCCATGGGCGGCTTCGCCGAGTGGCGCGCCGCGCCCGTTTCCTCCGGGACCTTCCGGGTCTCCGGGGTGAGGCCGGTTGGTTCCGTGTTCGAGAATCTTTCCAGCGTGGCGTTATTTGATTTCGAGGTGCGTCTGGTCAACGACGATGATGTTCCGGGGGAACCCTCCCGTGTGGTGGTGACGTTGGTTGCGTTGACCCCGGGCATGCCCCAGCCGGCTCCGGCGGTCTATGATCCTCCGTTGCTCCCGCCGGATCAAGGTTCCCGTCCCGAGCAGCCGGGGATCAACGGCGTGACCCAGGTTCTGGGAACTTTGGGATCTGTGGACATCGAGCTTGCGGGTTCCTATTCCCACCGGGTTGAATACCGTTGGTGGCCGCACAGCGGGTTTGGCCCCACGGACGGGAAACGGACCGGGACCGAGACCTACAGGGATTGGCTCCCGGTGCCCGTCTCCTCCGGAACCTTCCGGGTCTCTGGGGTGGAGCCGAAGACGGCGCTGGGAGATCCGGGGATCTCGGTGGTCCCGGTGGGCGGGGGTCTGCCCAGCCCCGCCCTGTTTGACTTCCAGGTGCGGTTGGTCAACGCCGACGGCATCCCGGGGGACGCCTCCGGCGCGGTGTCGGCTCTGGTTTGGGGCGGCGCCCAGGGGGAGCCGGTGTTGAGGGGGCGTCAGCCCTGACCGGTGTTCGGCCCGGGTTGGTCTTTCCCTTGCGGGATGAGTTGCGAGACTTCGTTTTGGCGTTTTGGGTGTTTCGGAGGTTGTTTGAATGCTGGCTCTGAAGTTTTTGTCTTCGGTGTTTCTTTCAGCTGTGGGGCTTGGTTTGGCTCTTCTGTTCCTCGGGGGTTTCGCAATAGATGATTCCCCTGCCTGGCATGTCGGCCTGGTCCACATTGATCTTTTTCTCTTTGGGCTTATGCCCTTCCTCACCGCCGTTCAGTTGGAATCCTCCCGCATGTGGGTCTGGCGGTCCCTGGCGCTATGCACTGTTATCGCGTTGTTCGGGATTGTCTTGATGTTGGGGTGGTGGATTGGAGGCCCTCCTACGGGATTCAGGGACGAACGTATAGTCGCGTTGACCGTCATGTTCGTTTGCGCGGGGTCGGTCGGGGTCTGCTTGATCGGTTTGATCCGCTTTACTGTGGCAATTGCTGGGAAAGAGGGTGTGCTGAGGAAACGTTCCGCGGGCATTGTTCAAGGCTAGCCGGGTGGGGGGTAGGTTGGTCACTCAACATCCCACGTTGCTCAATCAGCCGGCGGTTCGCCTAGCTCTCATTTTGAGAGTCTATGTAGTTGCCGATGGCCACGATCACCGTTGGCATGACCAGGCATGAACCTGCTATAAAGACCATAAGGGGGGTGGTGGATAAATTGGTCCCGAAAGCCAGAGTGGTGAGGGTGCAGATGACCAGGCCCAGACCCAAACTCACACTGAGGGGGAACCGTAGTTGTTGTCATAGGGATCGCCGGGAGTTGCCCGGGTGTGGCCCCTTCGGTCTGTTTGGGCGCCTCATTTCAACTTCCTTCCTTGAGGCCGTGGAGGTGAAGGATTTGTCGGGACCTTTCTCAGGACGGGTCCGGATGCGTGGCGTTGGCCAATGACTTTCGGCCTGTCCATCAAGAGTAGTTTAGCAAAGGGATTGTTCCGGGAGTTTTGCCCACATGCTTGTAGTCCGTTCTGCCGGCCACGTTATCTGAACAGGTTTCATGTGTAATGGGCCTGAATTTCGCTCTGGCAGTGTACGTTCCAAACCTGTATCCCAAACGCTGGGTGATCTTTGGCTGGCCCGCCGGGCCGTTTCTCCCGTCCGTACTGCAAAAGCCTGTGTTCAGTGTTTCCTGCTAGGTTGTTCGTGGGACGCCGGCAAGGGAGTCCAAAAAGATTGTCTGATGGAGGGAAGTGCTATGGCAGAGGCGATGTCCGCCACCTTGGGAGAAAGGCCCGGGCCCGATGATGGAGGGGATTCTCCCGGAGAGGAATCTCAGGGAGAGGAATCCCAGGAGGGAGCGCAGGGCGGCGGTGAGAATGGCGGTGGTGAGGGCGGCAACGGCGAGGAAGGCGCCGGCGAGGCTGGCGCTGGGGAGTAACTCCCCTTTCTCGTGCTGCGGCTCCTGGGTCTGATGGGCTTGGGTGGAAGAAGGGGCGGGGCCTTCGGGCTCCGCTCTTTTTGATTTGACCGGAGTGGTCTCAGGCGGTCCGGTATGACGTTTTTCCAGCGCCGCTGTTGCGGCGTTCTGCAGGGGTTGCGGAGGCGTAGTTCCTTCCCTCGTTGGCCTTTACTCCGGCTCTCCCGCCCGGGTCAGCATCAGGTAGATATCCAACGCTCCGCGGATGTTCAACCTTTGCTTCAGTTCTTCGTACAGCGGCCTGTCCAGCTGGACTCCGGCTGAGTACTTGGCGATGGCTTCCGGCGTGTCGGTCCGGCTCATATCGGCGTCCTCCTGCGCTTCCAGGCGGCTCCGGTACACCCGGACGGAACGCTTCCACAGGTTCAGCCGGTATCTCAGGCTCTCTTTCCTCCTCCGGTTGATGGACTTCCTGACCGGGCAGGCGCCGAATTTTCCCAGCCCGCATTCAAATAGCATCTTCGCCCCGGGCCGCTCTGCGGGCGGGTCCGGTATGAATCCACCACAGTCTTGGGTGCAGATCGCGGGCTTGTCGTTCGGGCGGCTGCTCTCGATTGGTTGAAGTTTCTCCCATTGCCGTATCAGGGCTGGGATTCCCTCCGGTGTTGCGCCGGCGTTCGGCCCTTCGTTCATGATCAGGATTACTCCCCTCCTTTCGAGATGGTCTTCCTTCCAGGTTTCACCCCCATCATGTCCCGGACTTTCTCCTAGATGGCCTCGTTGACCCGCTCCGGTTTCATCCTTGCGTCGATCACCGTCCATCTCTCTGGCTCCGCGCCGGCTTGGAGCAGAAACCCCTGGCGCACGCGCCGGTGGAATTCCATGGGCTGGTCCTCGAACCGGCGGTTATCAACCACTTCCTCCTGGAGCCGTGTTCCTCCCCCGGTCCGGGCCAGTCCCGCCTCTGGGGGCAGGTCCAGAAGGATGTTCAGGTCTGGGTAAACGCCGCCTGTGGCATAGTCGTTGATGGTCCTGACTCTATCCACGGCGATGCCACGCCCGTGGCCCTGGTAGGCAATCGAGGATGCGGCGAAACGGTCGGCTATCACGGATATGCCCAGCTTCAGGTTGGGTTGGATAACCTCGGTCATCAGCTGCGCCCGGCTGGCGCCGAACAGCAGAAGTTCCGCCCCGGCGTCGATTCTCTGCTTTCCTTTCAGGTACGTCCTCAGGTGCAGCCCCAACGGGGTTGTCCCCGGCTCGTGGACGGAAATTGCCGGAATGCCGCTTTCCAGGAGTCGTTTCAGGAGGGTCTCCGCCTGGGTGGACTTGCCCGCTCCCTCTCCGCCCTCCAGGGCTATGAACCAACCTTCGCTTTTCTTCAATTCTCGTCTCCCAACATCCTGTTGACGAATAGCCCGCCCTGGGCCAGGACGGTGATTATCAGGCCGAATCCCGGGATTGGAATTCCCGCGATCTGAGGCCCGTCGCTGCTCACGATGGAACTGGACATAAGCAGCATCCCCAGGGGCATGATGGCTCCGGCCAGGTGGGATTTCAGGGGATGCCGTCCGGTCATCGTACTCAAGAAGGCGTAGGCGCAGGCCGCCAGCACGATGCTCGGAATGAGCAGAAGGGCCAGCGCTCCGAACATGGAGATGTCGAAGATGGCTCCCCGGTCCGTGCCGGTGAAGGCGTAGGCGATCAGGTCGGCTCCGCTCATGCTCTTCGTATAGCCGTCCAGCCTCACCCATGGGAGCAGCATCCCGGCCAGCGCCAATGCCCCGGCCGCCGACCTGATCTGGCGGATTCTGCTGAAGTTGGGATCTTCGGACTCGAATCCTTCCTTCAGCATCTCCAGTTTCCTCTTCAGTCCCGGCTTTTCTTCCTCCGGCTGTTTTTGCTCTGGCTGTTCCTGCATTGTCTTGCTCCTTTCCCCGTTGGCCTGTGGGGCTGATGTTCCGCTTCTCTCCCGCCGGCCCTACTGGACCGGCACTCCGAAGGTCTGTTGGATGCGGTTTGATTCTTCTCTGAACTTTGCAAGCTCCTTGTGCAGCATGGTGATCTCCGGGGGTATGTTCTGGAACTCCTCGTACAGCGCCGCGAAGTGGGCTGAGAGGCTCTGCTGTAACTGTTCAGAGTTGAGGGGATGGATTAGTTAAAACTTGCTTGGGAAGTTCGGTGCGTCGGGTCGTCGGTTATGTTAAATCAGGAGGATGGAGAACAAGGTAGACCTGAGGACGGCCAGCCGGGAGGCGCTGTTGGCGGTGATTGCGCGGCAGCAGGCGGTCATCGACGAGTTGCAGCGGCGGATAGCGGCGTTGGAAGGGGGTCTCAAGGGCAAAGGGCGGCCCGGAATGCCGGGCAACAAACCGGGTGCAAAGTCAGAGCCGGCCGAGAAGAAGGAGCCAAGAAAGCCCCGGCCCCACGGCTTTAGCCGTCGGCGCACGGTGGCGGCTCACCAGGTGGAACATGTCTTGGACTCCTGTCCGGAGTGTGGCACCGGGTTGGTTGGGGGTTGGCCGCAGCGGACTCGGGAAGTCATCGATATCCCAGTGGCTCCGGTGGAGGTCACGGAGCACGTTTTCGTGACCCGGGTCTGCCCAGTATGTGAACGGCGCCGGACCCCCAAGACGGACTTGGGCGGTGGGGTAATCGGTCGGGGACGGTTGGGAGCCAACTTGGTCTCATTGATCGCTGGCCTGCGGGAAGAGGGCCGGTTGCCCCTTCGGACCATCCAATGGTATCTGGAGACCGTCCACCAGTTGCGCTTGAGCGTTGGGGGAATCACCCAGGTCCTCCACGGCGTGGCCCGGCAAGCCCAACCGGCGGTGGCCGAGGTGCTGGAACTAGTCCGGACCAGCCAGGTGGTGCACGCCGACGAGACCGGCTGGCGCCAGGAGGGGGCCAATGGCTATGTCTGGACCTTCTCCACTCCCACTGAGCGGTACTTCCTGCGCCGAGGCCGGAATAAGGAGGTGGTGGACGAGGCGCTGGGGGAGTCCTTCAGCGGGGTGTTGGTCAGCGATTTCTACGCTGCCTATAACCACTACCCTGGCCTGAAGCAGCGGTGTTGGGCTCATCTGCTCCGGGACATCCATGACCTGAAGGCCCTCTACCCAGCAGACGCCAAGCTGGCCGGATGGGCGGCGGCAGTGCATGACCTCTACGCCCAGGCCAAGCGGTTCTCCCATCCTCAGGCAAGGAAACGCCGTCAGGCCCAACTGGAGTTGGAGCGGAAATTGTTGGCCTGCTGCCGACCCTTCCTTGATGACCCAGGGGCAGTCCAGGCCAAGCTCTGCCGGCGCATCCAGCGCTTCATCAAGGAGTTGTTCGTATTCGTAGCCGAACCGGCCGTCCCCTCGGAGAACAACGCCGCCGAGAGGAGCCTTCGTCACCTGGTGACCAGCCGCAAGATCAGCGGCGGCACCCGCTCAACCCAGGGCACCAACACCAAGATGGCTCTCGCTTCCCTCTTCGGTACCTGGCGCGCCCGAGGATTGAATCCCCTCACCGCATGCCGCCAGTTGCTCACTTCCCCTCAACTCTGAACACTTACTCAGGAAGCTCTGCCTGAGGCTGCCCAGCGGCCATGCCCCACTGTCCTTCAGGGCGGGAGGCCAGTTCCTCTCGATGTAGCCCGCTCCCACCGACTCGTTCAGCAGGGCGTTTGCCTTGAGCGCCGAGACCACACGCCCACTCAGTGTGTCGTTGCCCCGGGAGTATCCGGCCCCCAGGTCGATGGTCTTGAGACCGTTCCCGGCCTGGGAGTCACTCAGGGTTATGAACCGGTAGCTCGCCCAGACCTCCTCGGTGGCATCTTCCTCAGCGTTCCTGAGCTGCTGTCCCAGTGCGTCCAGCTCTCTCTTCTCGAACTCTGGCCCCATGCTGCCCGCGTCTATCTCACCTCTAACCTTTTGCCAGGCGAGCCAGAGCTCCACCTTGTCCCGCAGGTCGCGTCCGGGTTTCCGGGAGCACCATACCAGGGCTGCCGGGTAGAGCCTGGGAGACCTTCCTCTCTCCTTGGTCCACTGGCCTATGCGCTCGGCGAGGTGGTTGTTCTCTCGCCACTCCTCGTCCGGGTTCATCACTACCAGGGTCATGCGAGGGTCATCCGAGACGGCGTTGCTGTCTTCCGGGAAGTAGAGCTTTTGGATTCCCGCCCCCCGGTTGAACTCCCTCTCCACAAGCCTCCTGATTGCGGGCTTCACCTCGGTTTCCTCGTCTAGGGATGCCCGGAGATCGGCCACAGCCTTTCTCAGGGTGGCCTGGTGGTGGATCCGGTAGCCGTCGGTCCCGGCCTTCCGTATGAAGAACCCCGTCTGCTCCAGGGCCGCGGCGGCGTTGTCTATGGTCGTGGTCTCCACGTCAGGCTCACCCAGTGCGAACCTCAGCTCCGGCAGGTGAGCAACTCTGTCGATCATCCCGCCGGACGACTCGAAGAGCATGGCGGTGCCCACCCGCTTGTGGATGTCCCTGAGTGCTCCCTTGGCATCGGCGTCCAGGGGCCTGGCGCGGGCGGTCTCCCCGGCCAGGTCCACGTCGATGGCAACGCTGAGCCGTCTTTCGCCCAGCTGGGACAGCACGGTTTTCCGGAAACCGGGTATGTGGAGGGGGGCGGATCCCAGGGTGATCAGGGGTTCGTTTCTGGCCTGCCTGAATTGCTCGCTCGAGGCCGATGAGATCCATTGGGCCAGCATTCCCAGGGCGCCGCGTGTCATTTGAAATTGGGGCAGAGCGCTCCACTTCCTCTGGAAGACCGATAGCGTGGCTGGGTGAAAGGGGTAGCAGGCCTCAAACCTTCTTCGCAGGAAGTCCCTGGCCCTGGCCTCGTTGGTTGCCGTGTCCACGGTAGTCCATTCGGACGGGAGCCTGGCTGACCGTTCGAAGCACCAGTCCGCATATGCTTTCGCCACACGCTGGTGGACGCGGGGGTTCCCCAGATCCTCGAAGAGGCACCTGCGCACTACCTCGCTGATCTCCGACTCATCGCTGGCTATGAGGCCCTGGGCGACCCGGTTCACCACCTTCGTGATGCGTTCCTGCCACTCCTGGTCGGTGTCGGTCATCTCGGTCTGGCTTCTGGGAAAGCTCACCACGGCCGCGACGCGGGTGGTGCCGGCTACGGCGACCGTCAGGTTTTGCAGGAACGCGTAGAAATGTTCCGCCATGCCGGCGTGCCGGTTGATGAAGTTGAGCACCTCGTCGAAGAGGACCAGGATCGGCGTGTCAGCAGCGGTGAACGGGCTGCCCAGAGCCCGTGTACCAGGAGGTGAAGTTCTGGCGTTAACTCCCAGGGCATCCACGCCCTTGTCTCCGGCGATCTGCCGGGCCAGGTCGACCCAAGGAGTTTCCCTGCCCTCGCCGGGGTCCCAGGCGTTGCCCACGAAGGTGGCAACCCGGGCTCCGTCCGGCACCGTGACACCTGATGTCGTGAGGAGTTCATGGACTCCATGCAGGTTTCCCGCGTTCCTGCCTGCTCGGGCCAGGTGGTAGAGGGACGTGAGAGTATGGGTCTTGCCTCCGCCGAACTGGGTAACCAGGGAGAGTACTGGAGCGGTGCTCTCGGTCTCGCCGGAGAGACGCCGCAGGACCGTTCCGGCATGTTCCGTCAGGGCCCTGGTGAAAAAGGTCCTCGAGAAGAACTGCTCCGGGTCTTGGTAGTCTGGCGGGGCGGTCCCGTCCACCACCTGGTCCAGGGCAATGGCGAACTCGTCGGGGTTGAAGGACCTGCCTTCCCGGATCTCTCTGCGGGGCGTTACGACTCGGTACCACGGGTCTATCAGGCGTCACCTCACTACTGGGGTTCACTGTGGCGAATTCTGATCCGGCTCTTCGTTACCACGATGATGGCACCTCGGCGCATGGCTTCCGCGTGGCGTTCCAGCAGACCCTCCATTGCCGTTACTTTCTCGGTGACTGTCATCTCGACGAACCGGACAATGCACGGATGCGGTATCCTGTGGACGAACACCAATTCACCGAAGTCCTTGTCTTCGGTTACGAGCACCCGTTGCTCTGTCATTGCTTGGGATAACAGGCTCTCGTCACTGGCCTTGGGGTCTATTTCCGAGGCCGAGATCACATCGTGCCCAAGACCAGCCAGGGTTGCGTGCATTCGACGGGACGAGGCGCATACGTCTAGGAGGAACTTCAATCCGTTTGCCGTACTTCGGTGCGATCATACACCTGCTCTCCAGCCAGCGAACGGTGGGCGTACAGCAGACAGGCTTGGATGTCCTCGGGTTCTAAGACAGGATACTCGTGGAGGATGGTCTCCTGGGTGTCTCCCGCTGCGAGCATGCCCAGGACGTGCTCCACGGCGATGCGCATGTCCCGGATGATGGGCTTGCCACCAAAGACCTCGGGGCGCACCGTTATGCGCTGCAGCGGTTCCTCGTCTAAAGACATGGTTTCCTCTCCTTGGTTTGTAGTCGTATATCTACTGCGGCACCGCCGGCAGCATGCTGTCCAGCAGGCGCTTCCCCTCGCAGCCTCTCGCTGGGTTCCCAATCCGTCGGTGGAGGGTGGGGTGGTGTTGCCGCGACCACGGGAACGTCCGCGTACCGTCGGGGCGGCTTCTGGGAGGAGTATCATCTCGTATTTACTCAACCCGAAAATTGAACCAATCTAGGTAGGTGCTCACGTCAAAGTTGTTCCACAAATACTTCTCGTTTAGAGTGCTGATGGAGACCCACAACATCTCCAGTTCTCGGCCTAACCCTTGGACCCAGATTGAACTGGGTTGCACGTCCAAGCCTTGTTGTATCGCCCGCGCAATCTGGCTCTCAAACGGAAGGGCATCAACTGTGACGAACCCTTTCCCGAGGACGAAAATGCCGTCAATGAAGACGTGGTCAAAAAACCCCCTGTTTTCAGGACTTGTTTCTTGAAGGGCTTCCAACCCATAGTCATCTTCTTCCGAGACAGCTTTCATCCATCGGAGCACCGTTTCAATATTGGCGGGTCCTTCGTACGCGAACATGAAGGCGTAAGGGCGAGGATTCTTGACCATGCCGGTAGGGTTGAGTCTCTGGGGCTCAAAGCTGGCGAGACCCTTGATGCGCTTAGCGGCGGCAGCAGCTTGTTTCACGCTTTCTTTAGTGAGGTGCGACTTAATCTCTATGACCGATGAGACAGTTTCGATGAAGAACAAGTCAATGCCCGCGGACAGGGGAAGCTTCGGATACCGTTTGTTGTGGATTACGATGTCGATCTGGTTTCTAGCATCTTCCTCTTTGGCTTCGCGGTGGAAGATTTCCCCTGTCCCTACTCCCCAGAATTCGGAAATGTTGTCTGATAAGAACTCACGGATAAAAGCTTCACGAATCAAGCCCCTGTTTAAACCGTGGTGGAAGGATTTCGCTGCCTGTCCTGCGGCTTCAAGGCGAGTTTGAATCCGTTCGAAATGCGAGCGGAATAGAGTGGTGGATTCGACTTTGTCCATGGGAGTCGTCACGGGTGTTAACCTAACCCGCCATATAAGATGATAGGGACTGACCTTGGGTGGGTTCCTTTCAGCTTCTCAAACCGCCAGAAAACCCGCATGTGTCCCGCTGGGTTGCTCATCTGGGCACTGCCAACAGCATCCCGTCCAGCAGGCGCTTCTCCTCGCTGCCCCTGGGGTAGAGGGCGGACAGGGCGTTGGCGAGGTGGAGGAAGTCCGGGCCGCGGTCCTGTTCGGCGCGCAACAGGTTCCGCAGTGCCTCGGTGCGGCCCGACGCCTGGAGAAGCATGGCAGCGTGGACCCGGTCCAGGGTGGTCGCCTCCCGGCTGGTTTCGAGGCCGTCGGCGTGGTTCGCTGCTGTGGTGCTTTGTCTCCGGGACCGTCCCCGGACTGTTGGCGCCGCTTCCGGGAACAGGCTAAGCTGCGAGGATGCTGTTGCACTGCTCTCGATTTCGTCGGCTATCGCGTCTGCTCCAGACTCCCCGAAGAGGTCCTTGGCTCTTTCGGTGACGGGCCTAAGACGGACCACGTCTTTCTCGGTCCTGATTATGCGGGACTCCCACTCTTCTAGGTGAATCCCCAGTGGCTGGGCGAATCTCCGGGTTACGTCGAAGGGCAGGCTGAACCCGATGGTCTGTCCTTGGGGAGCTTCTTCCTCCTCTCCTGCATCTTCTTCCCCGTCTGTGGTGGTATCGTCGGTACTCTGGAGAGTTCGTAGGAACAGGGCGGTCAGCCGGGCATCCTCTTCCAATGCTCCGGCTGCTCCGTTGCGGGCCAGGGCCTCTGCTGTTCCGAGCACCTGTTGAAGAGCTTCCCGGCCCACGACCTCCCAGACCCTTTCGAGGTACTCGGGCAGGGTTACTTCGTGTCCTTCCGGTGTTTCGACCCGGCGGTACCGGCTGTAGACTTCTAGTGCTGGCCCAATGCAGGCGAAGACCAGGTCGGCACCTCTGACACCTTCTCTCTCAAGTCTTTGCATCCAATCTCCCACCCGGAGAGGTAGCTCCCGTAGCACGTCGGCCCACTCGGCAATAGTAGCGTTTTCGGGTCGTGGTCGGCAGACCAAGTGAATGCTCGTGGCGAGAGCTGCGGAGTCTCGCGCTCGGAGGCGGGATCCCATTCCGGTCGCAATCGGCCAAGAACCGGTAATGGTCCAGCCGCCCTTGATCATGCCGGACAGCAAAGCCTCCCAGCCTTCAGTTGTCTTGTGGGCGAATACTACGGCTCCGACACCGTCGTCCTGCAATACCCGGCGCCCTTCAGTAAAGGCCTTTGCCATGCCATCTTCGTAGAATTGCCAAGTGTGGGTCCCCGACGATGTGCTTCGGGTATCTACTATCAACTCCTGTTGTTTAGCCCCAATCCACCGAAGAGATGAGGGTCGCGGCGTGGTGAATGGGTAAGAAAGTGCTCCTTTGCATCTGGGATAATGGTTTTCGAGAGAGGAAACCGACCAGAAACAAGGAGCACCCAACAGATGCTACCACTTGAGCACCCCGACCGCATCCAAATCGCCTTCGACGACCACCGCCTGGTCAACAATGCCGGGTTGCTTCTTCCGGCCACCCTGGCCCAGCACGTGGGCCTGCGTGAACGCGTTGACCGTCACCTTGACCTCGGGTATGCGCCGGGGCGGGCGAACGCGGGAGACAAGATGCTGACGCTGGTGGCCTCGGCGCTGGCGGGTGGCGATTGCATTGACGACGCCGATGCGCTGCGTGCGGGGCGGACCTCCTCGGTGCTGGGGTGCATGGTCAAAGCGCCCTCCACCCCCCGCTTTCGCGAGGGCAGGCTCTGGGGACGTTCCTGCGCAGCTTCCGGTGGGGCCATGTCCGCCAGCTGGACCGGGTGAGCCGGGAACTGTTGGCCCGGGCCTGGGCCGCCGGCGGCGGGCCGCTGACCATCGACCTGGACTCCACCATCTGCGAGACCTACGGCCTGGACAAGGAGGGGCCGCGCCACCACGGCTACACCGGCCAGCGGGGCTATCACCCGCCGCTGGCCATCGCCGCTGGCACTGGCGACGTGCTGATGGTACGGCTGCGGGAGGGCCGGGCCAACACGGCGCGGGGCGCGGCCCACTTCCTGCGGGAGACGGTGGGACGGGTGCGCCATGCCGGGGCCAAGGGGCAACTCACGGTGCGGACCGACAGCGGCTTCTACACCCACGCCGTGGTCGCCGTCTGCCGCAAGACGAAGGTCCGCTTCTCCATCACCATCCGCCAGCGTGCCAACCTGCGCAATCTCATTGAAGCCATACCCGAGGCGGACTGGACGCCCATCCCTTATTGGATGGACGGCGCCGCCGACGTGGCCGAGACCACCTACACTCCCTTCCAGACCGGGCACGACGCCGCGCCGGTACGGCTCATCGTCCGCCGGGTGAAGCCCACGCCCGGTTCCCAGCTCGCCCTCTTCGCCAGATACAGCTATCACGGCTTCATCACCGACCGGGAGGGGGAGACCCTCGAACTGGAGGCTGATCATCGCCGCCACGCCGAGATCGAGAATGCGATACGCGACCTCAAGTACGGCGTCGGGCTGAACCACATGCCCTCGGGGCACTTCGCGCCCAACGCCGCCTGGCTGGCGGTACAGGTGATGGCCCACAACCTGGCCCGCTGGACGGCCCGCATCGGCCTGGGTGAGCAGATCGTGACCATCAAGACTCTCCGGCGGCGGTTCTTCGCCCTGGCGGGACGGCTCACCCGCTCGGCACGCCGGTTGACCCTGCATCTTCCCCGGCGCTGGCCTTGGGAGGAGCAGTTCAGCCGCGCCCTGGCCCGGCTGTGAGCCATTCCACTCCCAGCCTGACGGCGCCTGTCCGCCACTGACCCGCCAGCCAACCCAACGTCCCCGCAAACTCGCGCCAGCCCCAGTCCGCGAGCGCCTCTTGCCGTGTCCTATCCTACCATCTCGCTCGCCACAGCCACTGTGGGCCGCCGGCGGTGCCCCAAAAGCGCCTGCAGACCGCCTGCCAACCTCCCGTCTACCCGAATTCGAGCCCGGATCATCGCGCCTGTAACTCCCTCACCCCCCTTCCGCTGTCCTCGCGCCGTCCATCGGTGGATTCGGGTTTAGGAGAATCCGCCCTCTAGCGGTCACTCGGGCTGAGTTTTTGCCAACCCGGACCAGTCGCTGGAGCTCTTCCCGTTGTTCCTGTGCCAGCTGCACCGCGTATTTGTCCCTGACCATCACTGCCACCCCCGCCATCAACACTTCCCACCAGCCAGGATAGCTCAATTGGCCCCTTTCTTAAACAGATCCCAAGCCCATGTTGACTCCCGACTAACCAGGTTTTTCAGACCGCGGCCGCCGCCGGGTTGAGAGGTAGGCGGGTATCCTGTTGCTTACCATCGGACATGGGCACCAGCTGGTAGCCCAGTTGGGCCGCCCGACGCTTGGCAGCGCGCAACGCCCGCTGCTGATACTGACTTTCGTAGTATTCGGCGCCAGCGTCCACGTACTCCTGGCCGTACCGCAGCATGGAGTAGATGACGCAGGCTAGCTTGTGCGCTGTCGCCGTGATGGCCTTGGGCGCTCCCAGATGGGCTTTCTTGCGGCGCAGGAAGGCACCCAGAGCACTGTCGGAGCGGTGCAGCGCGTTGGCCGCGAGACGCAGCGCCGCCGCGGCCCGGTTGGCGCAGGCCTTGGTCTTGGAGCTGATGACTCTGCCGCCGGTGATGCGGTTGTTGGGACTCAGCCCCAGCCAGGACGCGAAGTGCTTGGCGCTGGGCCATTTCGTCATATCCGTACCGATCTCGCTGAGCACCTTGAGCGCCGTGAAGCCGTCCACGCCGTCGATCCGGGTCAGGTCCACCCCGGTCATCCGGTACAGTTGGCCCTGGACATCGAAGCGGGGCGCGTTCTTCTGATCGCGCGTTTTGCCATTGGGAGCCGGAGGCTCGCCGTCGCTGCGGTCTTCAAACCGCTCCAACTGGGCTTCAATCTCACGGTCGCACTCGGCAATCCTGGCCTGATACACCCGGTACAGCTCCAAGGCCTGGGTTAGCTCGAAGATGTGCTCCTCCCGCCAATGCCCCTGCAGCGACTTGGCAATGGTCGCCTCGTCGGCCTTGATCCTACGGTCGCGCAGTCGCGCCAGCGTCCGAGGGTTCCGTTCGCCGCCGGCGATGGCCTCGATGATGTCCATGCCCGTCTTGCCCGTGATGTCTGCGATGACGTGCTGGAGCTTCACGTTCATCTGGGTCAAGGCCTTCTGCATATGCTGGATGTGGTGGGACGCGTACTCCACCAGCATGGCCCGCTGCCGCAGGTAGCTGCGTAGGCGGCGTATGTCCCCGTCAGGCCGGAAGGCTCCCGACAGCAGTCCGTAGGTGTGCAGTTGCTGCAACCACTGGCAGTCCAGCACGTCAGTCTTGCGACCGGGCACGTTCTTGATGCGCCGCGGGTCCACCAGCATCACCTCAAATCCGCGCTCTTCCAGCACCCCGAACAGAGGTATCCAGTACACCCCCGTGGATTCCATGACCACGGTCTCCACTCCGCACTCGGTCAGCCAGTCAGCCAGGCGATACAGGTCCGCCGTGAAGGCGGCAAACTCTCGCACCGGCTGCTCCGCGTGGTTTGCGGGAACCGCGACGAAATGGCTGGTGGCGCCCACGTCGATACCCGCCGCGTTCAGGTTCAGCTGGGACAGCCCCGCCGGTTTTGTGCTGCTCTGGCCTGTGCTCATCATTCCCTCCACGATTACCGTGTAGGCATGTCGCCGGAGGGAGTCACTGACAACGTACAGTCTCCCGAACGGGATCGCCCAGGTCGGGGCGTCACCAATGATGCAGTCGTAAGACTCCCGGACCACGCTACCAAACGGGCAATACGCACCAGTGTCCTCTCGGTCTTGGTCCGGACGACACGCCTCGTCAAGAGCTTACACGTAGGTCCCCACTTCAACAGTTAGTCGCCTCTGCGCGGCCCGGATACGGGCATAAATCTGCTACCAAGTAACAAGCAGTTACTTACCTCTGCACGGCCCGGAACGCGGGCATAGGAATGCTGAGTACTAGGCAAAGGACATTTCCCCTGAACTGCGACAGCCAAATGTCAGCAATTCATCCTCCCACGTGGCCCACTTTACCTCTGCCGACTACAGGGGCCGATGGCGATTGTAATTCCGTACGGACGTGGCGCCGACTGAAATCGGCATCGACTCGACGGCGGACGCATTTCACCTGAGTTTCCTGGCTGTCGTAACTAGACCATCTGTGTCCCATATCTCGAGATCGCCTTGCCGGTTAATCACGTAATCTTCTCTTAGCCAATCATCAAGTCTGGTGAAGCGGCGTCCGGTTGATGACTCAATCTCGACGATAGGGATCTCAAACTTGTCTAAACCTTGAAAATTCTCGACTAGGCGGAACTGTCCACCGTCCCTCAAAATCGTAAGAGGGCCCTTCAAATAGCCATCGTCGTACATCCACTTGCCAATGACCTCGGAGCTTGGAGATAAATCAGACGCTGGAGGGGTCAAGATTCGTTCAAGCCCCATGGTCTTCTCCGCCTGAAACTTTATGGTGCCTTCAGACTGCCGCGCATAGTCCGTGGGCTGGCCATTGCTACTCACGTATTCCGAGCCTAAGAGATACAATGCCATCGGATTTACTCCCAGTTCCATTAGCGTCCCTTGTCCTGCTCTGGTCTGAAGCGATTCTACTTTTTTCAGCCAGGAATTGAACCGACAACAGACTCCAAATCCTACTTTATGGAATTCCGGGTCAGTCTTGAATTTCTGAAGTTCAATGAAGAGCTTTATGAAATCTCTGCTATCCTGTGACAAATCGGTTTTGCAATTTTGCAGTTCTCTTAGCACAGCGGTAACGTCCGCATTCTCTAGCGAAGCGCATTCCGCCACACCGGCTGCCACAGTAGACATGGCCGTTGTAAGACCCATGTTCTTCCTGGCCTCGAACTCGATAGCGGACTCATACGCCTCTGTATAGTCCGTGGATTCACCGGCACCTTTTAGGTATTCGAAGCCAAGCTTACGAAGTCCTCCCGGAGCTACTCCCAACCCTGTCAGTGGACCAACCCCCGCTCTACTCCGCAGCGATTCGGCCTCTGTCAACCAGGAATTGAACCGGCAACAGTCCCCGAATCCTGCCTTATGGAATTCCGGATTAGTCTTGAATCCCTGAAGTTCAATGAAGAGCCTTATGAAAACTTTGCTGGTGTGTGGCAGATCAGGCTTGCAAGACTGCATTTCCTTCAGAAGGGTGGTAACCTCCGCGCTTTTTGGCGGATCACATTCCAAGTCCACGGTAGGCGTTGGAGCAAATGTTTCTGGCACCTCAGTCAATACTCTGTCAAGTCTGTACTCACTTTCAACTTCAGCGTCAGCAGCGCAGGCGAACAGTAGCGCCAGTAGCAGTGAGACAATAAGCAGGGACAGGACTCGCTTGTAGCAAAAGACATATTGCATGGTTGTCATAGGCAAAACCTTTTCGTGACGGGGACTAAACTAAAGCCAAGGTGAAATGTGCATTTGCCGGAGGCTTGGAATCGGGCTGGGAGTCTTGCAGGAGTGCTTCAGCCCTTGATTGCAGGACTGTTCGGCAGCGACGTTTGACCTCATCTTTCCGGCTGGCCAGCCCGTCGAGGAAGGCGCTGACCCTTTCCTGCACCGCGGCTTTGCTCCCCAGGCACAGGTTGCCGGTAGCTTCCTGTCTGACCCAGCCCCAGACCGCCTCATCGGCGTTGAAGTCCGGGCTGTAGCCCGGCAGACCCTGCCCTCGTGAAAACGGGGGTTAACCAGCCGCAGGTTAAGGCCGGGGGGCTCCAGGTATGACCGTATCGCCGGACCCCGGTGGGCCGCCGCGTTGTCCCAGGTCACGTTGAGCCGCCCGCCATGCCTCCGGCGCAACTGTTCCAGGAAGTCCACGGAGCTTTCGCCGTTGCTGTTCCCCTCCAGTTCCATCCATTCCCCCTCGCCGGTCTCCAGACACACCGCCGAGTAATAGCTGGCCTTCTCGCCGCGCCGTGGGCTGGTCGAGTCCACCAAGGCCGGCTCTCCCTTCAGTATCCACTTGCCCCGCAATTCGGCGTCAGCACGGAAGTGGGCCTCGTCAGCAAAGGATATCTTTCCGTCAGTGCGTCCCACCTCCTCCCGCAGGGCGGTGTACTCCGCCAAGAAGGCCTCCCGCTTGGCCTCATCAGCCTTTACCAAGCGCTTCTTGGGCCGCTTGAAAGTGGACCATGGCCTCCTTGGTCCGGCGGAGGTAGAAGGGGGCCTGCCTCTGCTCCATCGCCCTGCGGATGGAGGTCACGTCGGCGTAGGCGTCCTGGTCGATCAGCTGCAGGAACAGGGTGAAGTTCTGGGCATCGCCCTTGTGGGGCGTGGCCGTCATGAGCAGGATGTTGTCTGTACTGTCCCGGAGTTTCTCACCGAGGCGGTAGCGCATGCTCTTGTGGGTCTCGTCGCTGGCGGACATGCGGTGTGCCTCGTCTATGACCACCAGGTCCCAGTGGACCTGTTCCAGGCCGGGGAGGATGTCCTGCCACTTGGCTAGGTCTAATGAGGTGATCACCTGCTTCTGGTCCAGCCACTGGTTCATCCCGAACTGGTCGCGTATGCCACTGCCCTTCATCACGAAGAACCGCTGGTCGAATTTCTCCAGCATCTCCCGCTGCCACTGGAAGGTGAGATTGGCGGGGCAGGCGATGAGCATCCGCTCCACCAAGCCCCGGAGCTTGAGCTCCCGTATCAGGAGGCCAGCCATGATGGTCTTGCCAGCGCCGGCATCGTCGGCGAGGAGGAACCGGACGCTGGGCAGCTTCATGAAGTATTCGTAGACGGCCTCAAGCTGGTGGGGCAGCGGGTCCATGCGGGAGATGGATAGGCCGAAGTAGGGGTCGAACTCGTGGGCGATGCCCAGGGTGTAGGCCTGCAGTGCGAGCTTGAGGAGTTCCCCATCGCCGTCGTATGAGGCGTTGGGGTCTATGGCGCTGAGCTGGGCGATGTCCTCGGCAGTGAGGGTCACCTCCCGGAACTGCCCGGAGCTCTGACCCACCAACCCAGCAATCACAGCCCCTGCGCCGCTGGCTCTGGCGGTGACGACCCTCATGGGCTCGTTGAACATGACCCCGGTCAGGATCTGGCCCTCGGTGATTGTTCCTTCAGACATGTGATACTGGCCTTGGCTTCAGGGTGCGGGCGTGGTGACAACATGCAACAGTGGGATAGGGAGCGCTAGTATGTCCCTTGGCGCTCATCTGGTCCCGTAAGCAGGTCTTCGACGGGGCGTTCCAAGACGCCGGCTATCGCCTTCAGAGTGCTCAGCTTCGGCACGTGCTTTCCGTTCTCGAGCCGTATCATCGTTGCGCGTCCTATGCCCGCAGTTTGGGCGAGGGAGTCCTGAGTGAAACCTGCGGTCTCCCTGAGAGCCCGGACTCTTGCACCTAGGACCTGCCGTCCCTCCGCTGCGATGAGTTCCATCCTTGGCCGGTAGGTCTGGTCGCAATAGTGCCTGACGAAGTCCCAAGGGAGTTCCACCTTTTCGTCGTCGGTGGTCGTCAGGATGACTTCGTACGGGTTGGGCAGTTCGACTGCGTGCAACCTGGAGCGGTCTCCAATCTCCGGTATGTCCCCGAAGGGGACCGTCCCGCTGTACCCGTCTGCGAAGCTGGCGCCGATGCCAGCTTGTCCAGCCGTGACTTCGATCATCATCCGGTCCGCGTTTACGACCTTCACGGTGCTCATCGTCTACTCCCCGTGTACTGTTTCCCAGATTTCCCAGATTTCCCTGATGAGCTGGGAGTTTCTCCTGTATGCCTCCATGATGTCCCGGTGGGTGCCGGGCGGTGGCCTTTCGATGAATGTCCCGCTGAGCAGGTTGATACGGCATGTGCCCTGACTGTCGACCCAGACGTGCACATGAGGCGGTTCGAACCTGTTTTCCCTTGTGTTGATGACGAAGCGGAACCGCCCCTCTATCACTACGGTTGGCATTATGGGTCTCTGGGACGCAGAGTATCAATTCGTGATACCTTAGGCAAGTGCCTTTCCTGGTGTCTTGGTGGCTTCGACCGCGGCCCTCCGCTTGGCGTCGCTGCGCCTGCGGGACTGCCGGTGGTGCTCAGCACATGCGGAGCAGCGCGTTTGGCCCTTGATGGCCGGTTCGGGGCAGTCCCGGCACTTTCCGCTGTCCTTGGCCTTCTGCCGCTGTTCTTGGGCATAGTGCCGGTTGTACTCCATGCGTTCGGGCGTTTGGTTTCTCGCCCGCTCGTACTCCTGGCGCTGTTCGGGTGTCTGTTTAGCTTGGGGTTGCTTGGCCGTTTCTTTCTCTTCGGGTCTGTCCTGTACGACAGGTTCCCTTGGGCGTTCAACCTTGGGGCGCGCTTTCTTCTTCAGGGCCCGTTTGGGTGATGCCAGGGCAGACCGGGGTTTGCGTGGCAGGGGGAACGTGTGGTGGAGGGTAATTCTTTTAGAGAACTCTTCGGGGTAACCCGCGTCGCTGGTACCGGCAGCGGCTGGAGTCCCGGTCTATCCCCGCGTGTGCGACGCAACTCAGTGCGTCCCCATGCGTACATCTCACCACGCGGGCTACTCCTGCCCATAAGTCGTCGGGCATGCGGGACTGCAATTGTTGTACCACCCCAATCGTGTGTCATATTGTCTGAGCCTCGCGTTACATCTGTCGCATAATATGTCAAAAGTGAATGATTTTGACGAGCATGATACAAGACCGTGAGGGGCAACCCCATGGAGGTCTATGAAGAACTGCTTCGTATGCGGTCTATCCCCGTGCCCGCGGACGGGTAGGCTAGGGATGCACGGCGGGGCCGTTCCAGGTGTCGTGTGAAACCTGCGACCTTTCCGGGTTTCTCCGGGATCGGGGAGGTTCCTGCTGAAGGTCGTATAGTTGGGGTGAACGGGATTGATTTCTCTGTCCTGTGCTGCCGGCTGGCAATCAAACCCCCGATCCCTGTTTTCTACAGGCGGATGTTTTCGCCATGGTTGTTTGCCATCTGGCCCAGGCATGGGTAGACTGGCGGATAGGGAGTGGCAGACAACTACCTGTTTTCCGCCAGGCCGGAATGAATAACCTGTCCAGGAGGGTGAAGATGCCCGGCCCAGAATACGTGTGCGACCGGTGTGGATGTAGCCTCCCGGCACGGCTCATTGAAGGCGCCGACGGTTACATACCCGAAGGCGGAGACCTGATTCTGTCGCCAGTGGTGGGAGGCGGCGAGGACGGGTTTCTCCCGCTGTGCGACCGGTGTATAGATTCGCCCCACTCCTGGCCCTGGTGGGCTGAGTGGGGGATGAGTCTCGATGAGTCGCAGTGCCTGGCATCGGCGTATGACGCTGGTTTCCACCCGGAGGACATACCGGTCACTGACCGGTTCTGGAATTGAAACGGGTAAAAGCGGAGGTGGGCCCATGGACCCAGCGGTATTCGGCTACATCCGGGTCTCCCAGGCCGAGGGCGAGGGCGGGCTGGCCACCCAGCGCCGTATCCTGACAGGTCACGGGCTCAGGGACGACCGCATCTTCACCGACGTGGCCTCCGGCCGGACCATGCGCCGTCCCGCCTGGATGACGCTCCGGGAGACGCTCCAGCCCGGCGACGTCGTCGTGGTCCCGCGGCTGGACCGCCTGGCCCGGAACCTCACCGAGGGTCTGAGGGCCATCGAGGAGCTGCACGCCCAGGGCATTTGCATCCGTTCCCTTGCGGAGGGCCTGGACACCGGGGACGGCAGTCCCACAGCTCGCCTCATGCTCCACATGCTGCTGTCCTTAGCAGAATGGGAGAGGGAGACGATCCGGGACCGGATCAGGGCCGGGGTTGACCGTGCGGCGTCCGAGGGCCGTACCGGCGGCCGGCCGCCGGCGCTGGACTCCGAGAAGCTACTTGCCGTCCGGGATTTCCTTGAGGGCGGTGGGTCCGTCAGCGCCGCTTCCCGGACCTTCGGGGTGAGCCGGTCCACCGTGCGCTCCGCCAGGGACGGGACCTACCCGGTCTGACGGCGGCGTTTCTCATTCCGGGTCAGCCCTGAATCCTTCCTGCCAGCGCTCCAATGTCTCGACCGTCTCCTGTTCAAGCAGTTTCCGGATCTCCGGCCATCCCATCCTGCTGATGGGCAGCGCCAGGGCCCGGGCGAATCCCATCTCAATGAGGATGCCCCGGCTCTCCTTCCAGCCCGGGATCTCCAGGACCGTCAGTCCACCCGCTACGGCCAGGAAGGGTAGATCGAATCTGTACCAGCCCTCCGGCGGGCTGAAGCCGTTCTGTTCTTGGATCGCCCCGGTGTACACCACGGGGGAGAATACGGCCATGTTCCGCCCCATCAGCTCCGTGGCGGCTGCATCCGCCGCTCGTGCACGGGCTTTTCGCACTCCACTGTGGGGGTGCGAGTAGGGAGAGGCCAGGTATTCGATCTTCCGGATCGCGTCCGAGTTCTCCCCGGTCAGGAATTTCTCCAGGTCCGTCGCTTCTTGGCCCATGCTCTCGTTCTCCTTCTTGATGTCCGGTCTTGTCTCGCGTCTGAGGTATTCCGGGTCCCCTTTGCCGGGGGTTCTTCCGGAACGCACCTGCCTCACGCTTCTGGCCGGCGCCACTCCCTCGGGGGCCGACCACAGAAGGGTCTGGACCGGCTTCCTGCCGGTGTACGCCGTGGGCGGCCTCCCGCCCGTGCCCATCGCCCCGTGGTTCTCGCCGCCGCAGGAGCACCTGCAGGCGCTTCCTCGGGCGAACCAGCACTGGCTGTGGCAATGGCTCCCGGCCAGGACGATGCCCCGGACCGCTTCAGCGGTTTCCGCGCTCATTCCTGGGCCGGTGCCAACCGGAGGTATATTCTCCATTCCTTCCGGTGTCTCTTCCAGCGGGATTCCCGGTCCTTCCTTCCGCAGGCCGGGTCAACATTCCGGCAACTGACGTGCCTCCGGGCCGGTTGGGGCTCCGGCCTGGGGTTCAACTTTTCCATCATTCTCCGGTCATTCTTTTGCCGCCAATGATAATTATGATCATTCACTTTTGCGGGGTTTTCGGGCCGGTTTTCCGGCCCTCCCCGATTTCTTACGATATTCGTACTACGGTTTTCGTAATATCCGGGAGTTTCGACCTTCCCGCCGGTCCGGGACGCTCAAAAGTTCTAAAACGAGTTACCCACATTCGGCGGCTCCTATCCGCTGTTTTCCACAGCCTGTCGCCGGTGCACGTAAACCGTTCTCTCTTATATATAAAGGAATCGAAATTCCGAATTCCTTTTGGATGGAAAAAATTCATGTCTTCCGCGCGTGAATGATCATGAATGATCATTTTACGAAAAACGTCATTCAGAACAAACAGGGGTAAAATGGGGGTTTTCAGCTAGGAAAAATGAGAAAAAATTAGAACAGAGGGGGTCTGTGAATGATGGAATTATCATTTGAGTTTTTGTTTTCTGAAAACAAAAAAAATATTTCCCCTATATAAGGCATTCTTTTTTCTCCGGAGGCGCCCCGCAGGGGGTTCTGGGCCGGGATTCATCCCCGCGCCGCCCCTGGCTGTGGACTGCCCGTTGCTCCGCGATTCCGCCTCTGGGTTGCCCATTTGCCCATTGCTCCGCGCTTCTGCCGCGTTTTTCTCCCCCGGTCTTGGTCCTCAGCGTCCGCGTCAGGGGCTCTGTGAGGCCCATAGAGGGCCTCAGCCCTCTCTTGTGGTAAAAATGGGTTACAACCCATGCCGGAGGGCTTTGAATCCGCTTCCTGGTGCGTTTACTCCGGTTTGTCCTCGAACCCCGGCAGCTCGGGATGGCCCTGCCTCCGCAGCATCATGTCCAGTGGCATGGGTTCGGTGTGCTTGCAGTCGGGCCAGGCGCTGCAGCCGAGGAAGTCGTCGTCCGTGGCCCGGTTGGTCCTCACCGTCATGGGCTGCCCGCACTCGGGGCAGTTCTTCGCCAAGGTCCTCGGTTGCATCTCTCTTCTCCCCGGACCGGATCGGCGCGGCGCTCCACGCCGCCGGTCAACCGGCTTTCTCCGTTTCTTTTCCCGGCCCCCGTGTCTCGCACTCCCCGAGGTTGCCGCCGCGGACCATGCTCAATCCTTCTGCCCCTTGAATACCAGGGGGTGCTCCCCCGCCAGCTTTTCCCAACTCATCCCCTCGTCTTTCCACCAGTCGTATCCGACCTCGTTTTCGTCCCAGTCGAGGTTCTCGATGGCGAGCTGCAGGAAGGCGTGACGCCGTTGGATGGTCCAGTCCTTGTGGTCTGTGGGTATCCTCGGAGTCAGTCCTGCGGCGTCCAGGCGCTGGTTCAGCCCTTCAACCATCCCCGGCAGGTGATGCCCCATGGCCACGGCCTTGTCCAGCATGGCGTCATTGAAGGCGACGACCTGCCGCGCGGGGTCGAACCTCACCCCCATGGCTGCCAGCCCGTCCTGCAGTCGGCCCACCTCTTCGGCTGGAACATCTATGGTGAAGGTGATCATTGTCTGTTTCCTGGTCACTTTTCTTCCCTCCGCTCGGTTTCGGTTGCTGATTGGTCCCGCGGCGCTTGTTCGCGCTCCCGCAGCATTTCCAGCGTCCGCGCCGCGTTGACGCTCTCGGGCCTGAGCAGGTATGAATGGGCCTGGCCCAATGGCCGGTAGATGTCCCGATCCCTCCCCCGGTGCTGCCTCATGTCGAACTCCGCGGTGAGGTCTCCCACCGCCACGCGCGGTCTCTCTCCCGTCTCCTGGAGGATCTTTCTCAGCCGCTTCAGCAGTTTCTCTCCTTCCCGCTTGGCCTCCATGTGCTCCGCGCACTTTCTCCGCCACCTGGCGGCGGACTCGTTCAACGGGGGGTGGCCGTCCAGAAGGATCAGGAGGTTCCGGGGGATGTCGTATTCGTGGAAGCCCTCGCTCTCGTCCCTGATGTCGGTGTCGATCCAATTGCCCCGGACCTTGAAGTCGATCAGGATGGCGAAGCGGGTGGGCGGGTCGCATTTCCTTTCTCTCCCCGGCGGCGTCCTTTCCATGACGTTCCACCTGCGGGTGTTGAAGTTCCGCAGGCCTGACTTTCCCGCGATGGACACGTTCTCCCGTCCTTCCAGCAGGAGGTTGTCCAGGAACCGGTTGATCTCTTGCTTGGACTTCGGCCCGGTCCAGATGTGCGATTCTCTCACCGTTCTTCTCTTCGTTCCGGCGGCAAGTGGCCGTGAGTCCCCCTGTGGAAGCCATGGGGGATGGGATGGGGCCCGCGTTCCGGCGGGGTTAGCGCAGGGGGAAGCGCCGTCTCCGCCAGATTCGGGCCCCGTCCCAGGGTTATGTCCTATCCGGCCCTGGCCTTCGGACTGAGGGTGTGGATTTTTCCCGATCCGTCCACGGTCTTGACCTGGAAGCCCCTCTCCAGGGCGGTCTTGACCATGTTCCTGGTCCCCGGCCCTCCGGGGAAGGCTACCACCAGGTCCGGCTTGCCCTCGTCCAGCATCTGCCGGTTGCGGAGGAATCCCGCCGAGCGTCCGTGCCTGCGCCAGTCGGCCGGGAACCTGCGGCAGGGAATGCCATGGTCCTGGGCGTATTCCCCCGCGAGTGTGTCCGCTCCTCTGGCTGCTCCGTGAATTATCTCGGCTGGCTTGATCCGGTCCAGCGTGCGCTGCACTATCTCCCGGTCGTTGTAGTCCCTGCCTCCGCAGACCAGCACCTTCTTTTTCATCCTGTCATCTCCCTGTGTGGAATATTTCCGGGCAACGGGGCGCGCCCGTCACCCCCACACCAGAGAGCGCGCCCCGCATCCTTCGGACAGGTCCCGGTTGGCGGGCGGTCCCGGCGTCTGGCTGATTCATGCTACCCCAGGCCTTCGGGTTTAGGGTTTGGAGACTCTGGCCGTGCTTGGTCTTCAGAACAGGGCGGGCTGCTGCGTTCCCTGGGACTTCTCCCGTGTCTCGGATTCATCCCCCTCCGGTTCCGGCCCGGCCGCAGCAGCCTGGTCCGGTCCCGGTTTTTTCTTTCTGCCCTTCTTTGCGTTCCGCTCTGCGTCCGCAGCGGCCTGGGCGAAAATCTCCCTCTGGACTGGCTTCAGGCCTACGTGCCTTTCCATGAACTGCCAGTACCGGCAACTCTCGTGCCGGCCGTCGTGGGTCAACGCGAAGGGAAATTCCCCGGTTTCCTGCAACCGTCCGCACCATGAGGGGCACTCCGCGGCCCTGGGACAGGGTCCCGGCATCGGGGGGTTGGGGTCTTCGGAGCGGCCTTCCAGGTACTCCCGGACGGCCTCGGGGGAGACCCGGTTCAGGAAGCCGATGTTGGATGCTGCGGGGTCTGTGCTGTGGATGGTCTCGTCCTCCGCACCCGGGTGCTCCGGCACGGTTAGCGTCATGAGGTCCCATTCGGCCTGCGTCCTGAGCTCCTCCGGGTCATCTGCTTCCCGGAGGCAGATCTGGTTGAGACCTCTGTTTCTGTACCCCCGGTGGTCGAGCATGTAGTTTTCGCTGGCCCTCCGGTCGTGCCACCGCCCGCTCCGGGCGTTGGTGTACACCTCTCTGATGTTTGCCTCGCGTAGGGTCTTCCTCAGTTCCTCCAGCCCGGTGATGGCTCCCATGTCCTGGCGCACCGCGATTCCCCGTTCTTTGAGCTCCGCCAGCATCGACTCCGGGCCGTCCGGCCTCCGGCCCGCGTGTTCCCGTCCGGTTATTCCCATCCGCCATGCCAGGTCGCGTATTCTTGCCCCGATGATCCAGATCTGGGTGAGGTTGAGCTTCTTGTTCTTTGGCCTGACGGGCCTGTTGCTGAAGGCGTCCGGGACTCCGAACTCCAGCATGTGGCGGGCCATCTCCCCATGGTTGGGGATCTCCGGCTCGGCGGCCTGGGCCATGGCCGAGATGACCTGGTTCAGCATCTCGGAGGCCGGGTCCTTCTGGGCATCGTGGTCCTGGGGCCGGTGGATGCCGATGTGGGAATTGGCGTTGTCCATCCACCATCGTCTCCAATCGGGCCTTCCGTTCTCCGGGGCCGGGGGCATTGCGGCGATGGTCTCCAGCCGTTCGTTCACGGCGTATTGGGCGGGGTCTTGCTTCAGCCAGTTCAGGGAGAGGACCTGTTCCGGGACCTCCGGGGGCAGGCCGAGGCTTCGCAGCGTTGCCGCCTGCCTCGCGGTCAGGACGAACAGGTCGGACATGCCGGGGCGGAATTCGTCTTTCACCTTGCCCGCTAGCCGTTCGGCCATCCGCTGTCTGAGCTGCTGGAACGTTCGCGGGACGCCGCTCGCCGCTGCGGACAGGGACGGCTCCGCCGCGTCTTGGTCGAACTGCGCTCGGATCAGCGCCGTCAGGTATTCGATGCCGTTGTCTCCGGTCTGCGACGTCATTTCCGCCCTTCTCCTATCTCCGGTTTTCGTTCCTGGGTGGAAGGGCGCCGTGGGTGGCTGGGCTGCACCATCCGGTATCGGAGGTTTTGGCTCAGTCCCAGGCCGTCCCCGGGGGAGATCCGTTCCCCGTTCCTAATTCTCCGGGCCAGCCGCACCATGCTGTCCTGCCCTTCTTCGGTGTTCATCCGGCCCTGGGGCTGTAGTCCGCCCGCCTTCTGGTTGATCTTGGCGTGAAGGTCCCGGGCGATGTGCCGGCGGGACTGTTCCCGGCTGATGACCGTCTTCCAGTCAATGCGGGCCTTCTCGAATTTTTCCTGCCTTTGAAACTTCCGGTGGGCCCGTAGATGCAGAAGTTGGACTGTGGGGTTTCCCCCGGCCGCGGCGGGGTGTTTCCCCGTTGCGGAGCTGATCATGGCCTTTCCTCCAAAAACATGAACAGGCCCCGGAGACCGGTTCTCCGGGGCCTGTGCGGAGTCTGGTCCGGGGCCCTTGCGGGGGCCGGGCGTTGTCCGGGGCGCGGACTATTCCCGCCGGCTGTCTGGTTGAATGAGGATGACCTAACCGAGCCCGCTAACGGAGTACGGCGCCGCCCTTGGCGTGTCCGGACCTTCGGACCCGTTCTGCCCCGGCCTGTCCGGCGGTCTCTATTCCTGGTGGGCCTGAGCGTTCTGCGGTTGGTCATCCAGGCCTTTCCAGGACAGCATCTCCATCAGCCTTCCGTCGTCGTCCATGTACCCGCGTATCCTGACGGCCATGTGCTCCCGGATTTCCGGTTTCTCCGACTGACTCGGGTCCCACCTGTACTCTGCGGTTATACTTTGGTGGTTCCCGGGAGGATTCACCTCGAACCACATGACGGCGTATCGGTCGCTCTCCCATTTGATCTCAACCCAGTCCCCCACGGCCCCCTCCAAGACGTCCAGGTTTTGCTCTTTCCATGTTGGTCCGGCTTGGCCTGCGTTCTGCTGCGTCATGTTCTCTTCTCCCGGCGTATTATCGGGGCGCGCCGCACCCCAACACCCGGAACCGCGCCCCGGTCTCTTCCCTGCCGTCGTAGGCGCAGGTGGATGATTGTGCGGCATGGATCCCTGCCGGGTGTAGTGTCCGGCCGGGGTTCTGCCCCTTCTACCTGGCCTTCCTGACCCAGAAGGCGGGGGTCTTCTCCCGGCGGTTGACCAGGCACTTCTGGAGGATGTCCGCGGGGACCGCCCGCTCCAGCGCCTCGGGGTCGTAGAACCGCTCGCTCTGGGGTTGGAAGTAGCCGCCGATGAGTCCTTCGACCACGACGTTGGCGCCCCCGGCCGAGTTGGACACCGCCTGCAGCATGTCCCGGGCCTTGTCGACCCTGGGCTTCAGTTCCTTCCAGGTCCGTGCGGCCTCGACCACTTCCTGCTGCTCGGTCGTTACCGTCCGCTTCCCGCCGGGGGGCTCCTCTTGTTCCGGGTCCATCTCCCAGCAGGTGGAGTGGTAGTTGCAGTACTTGCACTCGGTGGAACTCTGGGCGTAGGGCCGTTCGGGGAGTTTTCCATTCTTCGCGGCCATGGCGGCCCCGGCCTGCTTCGCCATAGTCTCGTCGATGAACTCTCTTTTCCAGGAGACCCGTTCCGGCGGTATCATCCGCCCCTCCCGGTCCATCATGCCGAATACGCCCCGCTCCGGGTGGGACACGATCTCCATCTCGAACATCCTGCGGCCGTAGAGGCCGATCTGGGCGATGTACGCGGGGTAGACGGCGGCGACGCCGTTCCGTTCCACCTCCATGGCCAGTTCCGGGCCCATTGACTTGCACTCCAGCGTGACCCATTGGTTCTTGGTGAGGTCGGGATGCCGGCATATTCCGTCGGGGTGCCCCGTGATCTTCATGTCCGTGCCGGGCAGCTCCATTTCCAGCTCCAGTTGGCCTCCCCCGGAGAGGACGGTGTGCGCGGTCTCCCAGCCGTTTCGCTCTAGTTCCTTCAGGATCAGGATCTCGGCCATGTGGCCCATGGCCATCCGGTTCCTGGACTGGCTGCCGGGCGGGTTTGATTCCGGCGCTCCCGCCGCCGCATAGGCGGAGGCCCGGAGGCACTTCCCCGCCGAGGATATTCTGAGGTGAGGCGGTTGCTCCCGTTCCAGTTCCAGAGAGGCCATGGGTTGCCAGTGTAGTTCGTCCGCCATTCCGTCCTCCCCTTGGTCTTTTTTTCATGCTACCATAGGGGACCTTGTCCCGGTTTCTCGTCCGGGCGGCTTCCGCCGGTTTTCAATTGTCGCGGCTTGTCTATTTACCCTGGTTTTCCGCAGTCTCCTGTTCCACCGCCCACTGGAATAGGGACGGCGCCTCCGGCGCCTTCCGCCGCCGTCTTCCGGTGGCCTCCACAGGCTGGGCCATGAACTCCGTCCAGGAAAATATGCTCGGTTGCTCCGGCTCCGGTTTCTCTTGGACCGGCTCCGGTTCCAGCTCCAGTTCGAGCTCATGCTCTGTCTCCGGTCCGGCTGCGTCCATACCCCAATCGTCGTCCACAAGGTACCGCTCGTTCTCCTGCTCCGACTCCCGGGCCCGGGCGAATATGTTCTCCAGCGAGTCTCCGGCCTTCAGCTCCGTTTCGTTGATGATCTGCCGGGCCAGCGTCATTATCAGGTCCTCGTTGTCGTCGCCGAAGGCGGTGAGCCCGTCCTCGGGCAGCTCGCCCTCCACCGCCAGGGAGCTCTGCATCTTCTTCGCCACCAGCTTGAGCGCGTCCGTTTGGATCGTGCCCTCGTAGACCATGAAGATGACCTTTACGGGGAGGGTCTGCCCGATGCGCCAGGAGCGCCGCGACGCCTGCCGCATGGTGTAAACGCTGTAATCCGTTTCAAACCAGATGATCGTTGGGAAGTCCACGAGGTCCAGCCCGGTCTGTACCAGCCTGGGATTGCAGATCAGGACGTCCACGCCCTCCTCCACCTTCCGGCCAACCCATTCCTCTCTCCTCTCCGACTTCACGGTGTTGGACTTCAGGACCGCGGTCCGGATGCCCTCCCGGTTCAGGAACTGTTCGATCCGGCCGGTGAGGTCGCGGGTGTCGGTGTGGGTGGTGTAGACCAACATCCGCCGTCCGGCCCTCTTTTCCTCCTTTGCGATGTCTATGAGGGCCCGTTCCTTCGGGTAGGTTTCCTCCTCATCCAGGGGCGGTATCCTCACGATCAGCCTGCCGTCCCGGGGATCGTTGACCTCCTCGCCCCTGATGCAGCCGTCCGGGAAGGCCAGCAGCGATTGCAGGTAGGCCGCCATCAGCCTGGTGGAGCCTGTCTGCAGCGCCTCTGCTAGGGCGCTTCTGAGCTCGGTGTACAGCTCCTGGTAGGCGGTCCTCTGCGAGTATCCGGAGTATTGGTCCGGCTTCCGGCTCATCTGCTGAACGATGATCTGTTCCTCGTAGGTGGGCAGGCTGGCGCTCACGTCGCTCAGCCGGAGGAAGACGGTATTTCCTATGATGTGAAAGAGCGCTGCGGGGGCGAGTCCCGGGGTCTCCTTCTCAATGGTCCGGTACCCCCGGCGTCCGCTGCCCCGGCCGTGGTCCAGCGGTTCGTCGTCTCCATTCTTGGAGCGGTACTTCCTCTGCCGGAAGCCGTACCGGTCAATCCAGCGGGCCAGCTCGTTGTGCTTGAACTCGCTCCGGATCTCCGGCGTGAACCGGTAGAGCAGGTAGAACAGCGTGCTTGAGTAGCCCCCGGCCAGGGTGCCGGTCAGCGTGAGGACGTTGCCGCAGGCCTGGGCCAGGTTGCCGCCGGCGATGCCTTGGGCCGTGCCGCGGCCTTTGTACTCATGAACCTCGTCCGCGATCAGCAGGTCGAAGAAGTCCTTCATCCGCTTCTTGATATAGTCCGCCAGGGCGTACTTCCGGTTTTTGTACCTGGGGTTGGTCTCGGATGTCCCTCCGCATTTCCGGCAGGAGCATTCGCTCTTGTGTTCCTCCAGCTTCGGCTGCCACAGGGCTCCGCCGCATTCCAGGCACTTCAGGCGCTTCCTTTCCATCTCCTTTGGCAGGACGGCGATGCCGTTCTTGTCCAGGATCTGCTTGAAGCATCCGGGGCAGCAGTTCGTCCTCGCGGCGTTCTTCCTGCCGGGGAGCCTGGTGACGTAGGCCGATTCCCAGCGGTAGGACAGCTTGGCCGTCTCCCGGGACATGATGGTGAACCGGGGGCCTTCCTCCGGGGCTGGCTGGCCCAGACGCTGCAGGTCGGTTATGGTGCGGACGATGGCGGTCCGGGCCCCGGGCACGGTCATCTCTATCTCCCGCTTCCATTTGCGCACCAGGTGGGGCGGGGCCAGCACCAGGACGTTCCGGTGTTCGTTCATGTGGGCTGCGGCGGCGCCGATGTACGTCTTGCCGGTGCCCATCTCGCCCACGATTATCGTTCCGGGGTTGACCTCCAGGCTCAGGGCTGCGCCCCGGATGGCGTGCTCCTGGGCTCCCATGGGCCTTCTGATGAGGCGGGGTAGGGGTTGGTCCTGCCCGGGCTCTCCGGGCCTGTACAGGGGTGCGTAGGCCTCGGTCACTGTCCGGGCGATCGCGTCCTTGTATATCTCAATGAATTCGGACAGGCCGATGCTCCCGGTTTCTTCCGGCGTTTCGTCTTCCGGCAGGGGTTTGTCATACGTGACGGCTCTGGCGCCGTTGTTCCGCTCGGGGGCGGTCCTGTGGGACGGGGGCGTTCCGTCGTTTCCCCGCGGGGCGATGTCGTCCCTGGAGTTCACTTCTGTACTTGCTTGGATCATGCCTGCTCCTTGCTGGTTCCCTGTTTCCCTGGTCTTCTTCCCACGCCGTACAGGGCGAATACGGCCGTGAGCAGGGTGCTGAGCGTTCTGCTCCTGGGGGCTATCGCGTTGGCGAGGAATCGCTCCTTCTCCCTGGGTCCCTCGTTGGGGTACGTCCTCAGGTCCATGATACCGAGCCGTATCTCCTCCCGCACCTTCAGGTAGGAATACTCGACGGATGCGTCGCCCGGGTCTGGGCCGTATATCGAGGCCGTTCTGGATCTGGTCTTTTCCCTTCGGTCGAGCCGTCTCAGCCGGTTCATTCTTCCCCCCGTTTGGGTTTTGCCCGGGTCTGCACATCCTCTATCTTGCCGCTGTTCAGGTCCAGGGTCCGGATGGTGGTGTACATCCGGTCCTGCCAGACCTCCTCGGTCTCGCTGGCGCTGATCATTTCCATCCTCTTGACGGTCCGGCCCTTGACTAGGACCCGGTTTCCGTCGGCCTCCAGGCAGAGGTTGTCCAGGAACCCGGCTGCGACCAGCATGGCCATGTGGCCTCGTCTCAGGGGCATGAGCGGTTGGACCGACCGGTCGCTCTCCGGCCAGAGGGAGTCCCTTATATTTTGGCTTATCCATAGTCCGGAGCGTTTGGCCTCCTCGGCGGCCCGCGCGGGGTCCACCATGCGCACGGTAAAGAGAATGTCGGTCCGTTCCCCTGACGGGGCGGACATCGGCGCGAATCTCGCCGTTTTCTCCAGCGTGTCCATCTGGTCCAGGGGGCAGTGGGCCCAATCGAGGATCCTGTCCTCAGAGCTCGGGCTCGCCTCGGGCTGGGCCCGGCGGTGCCCCATCAGCGCGACCTGGTCGAAGTCCTCGTACTCCGGGTCCGGAAACCGCCAGCAGTTCAGGTTCCTGTAGTTCGACGCGAGATACTTGGCGGACACCGCCAGCCGGTGGCGGGGGACTATCAGGATGAGGAGCCCGTTTTCGGCCAGGTACTTGGTGCAGTGCGCGAGGAATGCCTGTTCCACCCGTTTGTGTTCCTGATCGTGATCATACGGAGGGTTCAAAAAAAGGACGTGAAAGGCGTTGTTGGCAATCATCGTCTGGAAGAGGTCGGAAGAGAGGGTGTGGTCCATTTGCTCCCGGGCCTGCTGGGCCCGTTCCTGTTCCAGCTCCACGCCGAAGGTCCTGATGTCCGCCGTCGTCTTCTGGGATAGCCGGGCGGCGAGCCGTTCGCAGGCGTCGCCGGGCCCGCAGCATGGGTCGAGGATTCGGATGGTCCCGTGTTCCGTCCTCTCCGGGGGCGATGTGATCTGGATGAAGTTGGACATAAGGTCCACGCACTGCAGGGGTGTGGGGTAGTAGCCCCCCTTGGCAAGTCCGGCCAGTCTCATGTTGGGTCCTCCGTATTGCTGGTTGCCTGGTATGTTTTACCGGGTGGAGGTGTCTGGTGAATCGCCGGCCGCGCCGGTGGACGGGGCCAACCGGCATGGTCCGGGCTTGCAGAAGTGGCAGTTCCACCGGATGCTGGCGGGGTCGGCCAGCATCTCCATGCTGAGAGCTACGAGGACGACCTCCGCGCCGCACTCGTTGCAGTGGTAGGACTCCCCGGCATGGATGTCACCATCGGTCTCCTCAATCTGGGCGAACGGCGCTCCGCAGCTCGGGCAGGGGAAGTGCATGGTTCGCCTGTCAGCCATCATCTACTCCTCCCCGTTGTTGGCGTTGTGATCCTTCAGGCCCACGAACTCGCCGTTGGCCAGCGTCCTCTGGTAGCAGAGCACCTGGCCGGTCTGCTTGTCCTCGGCGCACTGGGTGCAGAAGGCGGTGAGCAGTTCGGCGCGGTTGGCTACGGTGACGCGTTTCGTAATTACCGCGCCGCCGGACAGTTCATGGCGGTAGAGTTGCTCGAAGGGGTCGCGGCGTTCCTCCTTCGTGGCGGGCCGGTAGAAGTGGGGCTGGGCGCTGGACGTGAGGTGGTCGGCGGCCGGGTGCGGGCAGAATCGGCAGGTCGTTCCGTTCAGAGAGAAGAGCTGCCAGGCGTTCCAGTTTCGGGCGCGGCGCCGCTTGTTGCCCCGTTTCACCGGGTTCAGCGTCCTATCCGTTGTCTGATCCACCGTACTGTCCGCCGTGCTATCCATCGTATTATTCATCGTTGGCTGCCTCCGTATTCTCACTGCGGTCATCGTTGATGGTGAGGCTCAGAGTCCCCGCCGCCACGGCCTGTGAGAGGTCCTGCTCCAGCTGAAGGGGTTGGGGGACGCACTTCCAGGCGCCGACGTTCAGGCACTCCAGGGGCTTGATCTCGCCGTTCTCCAGTCCTCGTTCCCAGAGCCAGTCGGCCCATGAATGGTGCAGGGGCAGGGATACCCGCCGGTCCAGGAACCGGTGGTGGCGCTCCGCCGAGTTCTCTCCGGGCCGGGTCACCAGGAGGAAGTCCTCCTTCTGGAACCCGTACTCGGCCATCCGGCTGTACATCATGGCGTGCCACCCCATCCCGTTGGCCATCCGGGTTATTCTCGTGGTCCAGGTGCCGATGCTCATCGTGGGGATCTGGCACGTGTACATGTTCTCGTTCAGCGCCAGCCCGTCGGCCCCGGGGGTGAGGTATGCCGGTTTGGGGGGCATGTTCAGCATGGAGGCCCAGACCGCCTTCAGCGAGGTCTGAGCTCCCATCATCGACAGGAACCATAGGTTGTGAGGGTTTCCGGGGGTCTCCGGGGGTTCCACGGCGAAGGCGTCGGCGGTGACGCTGAAGCCCCCGGCGCTGACGGTCCAGAGGTCCGGCGCCGTCTTATCCTGCTCGTTCTGCCCGTCCGCGTCGTTCTGCTCGTCCGCCCCGTTGGGCGTCATGTTGTTCATCCGTTGCTCTTGGCATGGCGGTTCGCCGGGCTGCAGGCGCACCCGTGGCCATGGTGGCGGTCGATGGGCCGTCCCTCGTAGCGGCGCGCCGCGGGGTCTATGCGCCCCCCTGCGTCCTTCTCCTGGATTGGCGCGTTTTTGTGCATGTCTCTCTCCTTCTGGTTGTCATTCTGACCCTTCCGGTCCGCCTGGCCTTGGACGGCAACAGGGGCAGGCCCGGCCTCTCCCGCCGTTGCCTGCCCCTGTTCTGGGTCCCTATTTCCCGGTCTCTCTGGTTATGACTTCCCTACTGGGGTTGGAGAAATTGTCCCTTTGTCAGAACAGACGGGCCATGCCGGTCTGTTCCTCTCCGCTTCCGGGTTGCCCGGACGGCTGCTCGGATGGCTGCCCGGATGGCTGCCCGGACGGTTGCTCGGACGGCTGCCCGGATGATTGTTTGGGCGCCTGCTTGTTGCCCTTTTTGCTCTGTTTCTTCGGCGTCGGCTTTGACTTCGGTGGGCTGTACTTGGGCCTCATGGGGTTGTCGGCCCAGCGGGCCTTGGCCCTCTCGATCAGCCCGGGTAGTTCGTTCAGGATCACGTCCGGGTCGGTTTCGAGGAAGACCTCCAGGTGGGGATCGGCCCCCGGACGCCAGACTCCCGCGTTGGCCCGTCCGTTCCTGACGTGCAGGACGATCTTCAGCTCTGTCGGCTCCGCCTCTTCCACGTCGGCTTCTTCTCCGTCAGCCTCTTCTCCGTCCGGTTTGTCCTCCCCGGCGTTGCCGTTGCCCTGCTCTTCGTTCCCGGTTTCACCGGGTTGGGGGCCGTCCGCGCCGACGTCTTCGGACTCAGACTCACCGGGCTCGGACTCATCTGCGCCGGGGCCGTCTGTGTCCTGTTGCGATGGCTCCGGTCCCTCGTTCTCAATGCTCCCGCCTTCCCAGGGGTCCGGGTCTGCTGCGGGAAGATCATGGGTATCCGCCATGTCCACGTCCGGGGCCGGTGGCCATTCCTGTTCTTCTGAAATCATGCTGCTCTCCTGTCCCTCCAGGGTGACGGGGTTATGCTCGTTCTGGGTATCCCCGCTCCGGGTATCCCCATTCCAGGTATCCCCGCTTGGCGTCGTTGTCGATCTCCCACCAGGCCGCGATCGAACGTTCGATCTCCGTTGTCATGAGACAGCCGGCTATGATCCGTTCCGGGCATTCCTTGACGGTCCTGATGTAGCCATGCCGGATGCCGCCGTCCCGTTCCCGCCACTCCCTCTCCAGTGGCCCTCTTCCCGGTCCGGGATTGCAGGGGTCGGGGTGGAGATGCACCATCTCCAGCCGGTGGTTGCCCTTCTCGTCTCTGACCTTCATCCAGAGTTCAACCGGCCAGGCCCGTTCGTTCCTCTGGAACCTCTCCAGGGATTGGGGCGACAGTTGGTGGTCGAGTGCCTTGAACTCCTCCGCCAGCGCGGCGGCGCGGGTTTCGACGTCGGTCTTCATCGCTCTTTCTTGCTCTTCCTCGTTTTGGACGTCCTGAATCATGACGCGGGATCTCTCTCCGTCAGGTAAGGAGCCCCTTCATGCGGAGGGCGGAGATGATGTTTTTCATTGCCCTCCTCCGCTTCCTGCCGGCCCTGGTTTTTGGGGGTTTTTCCTTGAGCTTGCGTCGGGTGTGGGGCCTCCGGCCCCTGCGGGCGGCCTTCCATCCTATTTCCATGTTTACCATCCTGACCCGGCCGGCGTGCGGGTGGTCAGCCCGGGTCCATCCCTCCGTCAGTAATGCCAGTCTTGGGCGATCACGATGTTGCCTGGCCAGTGAAGCGGGACCCTTCGGATCTCCTCGGTCTCGTCCGGCCCGTTTCGTAACGTGGCGTATCCCTCCGGCGTGATCACCGCCTTGGGCATCAGGTGGTCTGGCCTGCTGGCCGCGTCCTTCCCGAATGCCCAGTTGTTCCCGGGTCCGGGGTCCACTTCCTCGTTCCACCGTCCGCCGGTCTTGCGCCAGTCGTTCCTGAGCGGTGGCATGACGCCATCGTTCCGGTCGTCCATTTTGAAGTTGCTCTCGCTGAAAATGCCAGCGAGTTCCTCCGCCTTCCTGAAGGCTTCCCCCAGTTTGTGTGCATCGGTAACCGGGGTGATTATCCAGACTGGTATGTGCATCGTTCCGATTTCTCCCTGTATGGGACTTGGAGGTGGATTTCGGGGTGGGTCTGGTGGAGGCTGGCCAACGGCCGGTCAAGCTCCGCTTCCTCCAGATAGTCCATGTCCTTCTTGGTCATCCTGCCCGGAATCATGCTCCTATTCTCCGCCATATTTCCAGCTGGTCGTGTATCTTCCGGAACCGGGGTATTTCCAACCTCGTTTCCAGTTCATATCTCTCGTCCAGAATGTCGAACATCCGGTTGTCGCCGGTGCAGCCATCGCGTGGTTCCCCCACGTAGATAATATGCTTGCCGGTGAATTCCGCCACCACTTCGGATGGCCATCTCTCCCTGTCGGGCCAGCATAGCAGCAGGTTCCGCCCAGGGTGTTTCTCCAGGGCTTCCGGCCCGTTGATCATCTCCACGTTCGTCCACAGGGACGAGCCCTCAAAGTACATTCCAGGGGTGGGATCGGTCGCCAGGATGTCGACCCCGGCTTGTGCCAATTCCATTGTCCAGTAGCCGGTGCCCGCGCCCACCTCAAGGATGGGGCTGTATTCCCGGATGAGCCGGACGGCCGCGCCGGTGAGAATGGCGAATCCGAATGTTCGGATGAATTTCGTCCTGGGCCTGTCGTCCTGGTGGTCTGCCGGCCACGCTCTCTGGACCAGCCAGGACTCCGCCATCGTCATCGATGTTGGGGGCTGGCGGAGTCTCATGCAGGAGCATCGTCCGCATTGGCATCCGGTTTTTATTCCTTCCCAGGGGTTGTTCACAATGGTCTCTCGTTGCAGCACCGGGATAACCCTCCTTGGACAACTTGGTCCTGCCTGCCTCCGGCGGTTTCCTTCATCCGTTTCTGGAGGCTGGTCTGGATTTCAACAGCGAGAGGCTGTCCCCTCGTCAGGAAATCTGCGGTCCCCCTTCCTCTCCCAGCCTGAGCCGGGCTTCCAGGATGATTCCGCCCGCCGTCCACCCCAGCCATCTGGCCCAGTCCGATAGCTGGAAGAGCCGGAAGTACATCGGCCTCTCGGCGAAGATGAACCGGCTGAGGGGCAGGGGGGCGTCCAGCAGGTGGGTGATGATCGCGCGTCCCGTCCTCCCGTTGCCGTCTCCGAAGGGATGGATGGTCTCGAATTCCACGTGGGCCCAGGTGGCCAGGGCTATCCGGTTCCGCGTTCTCTTCTCTCTCTCCAGAAATGCGAACAGTTCATCCATCAGGGGGCCGACCATGGCTGGTTGTGGGGGCTCCTGCCCTCCGATGAGGATCCTGTGGTTGCGGTATTCCCCCGGCCCCGCATGGGCCTGTCCCCTCATCATGCTCCGGTGCATTTCCAGGAGGGACGCCGGGGTGAGGGGTCTGTCCATGAATTCCGACAGCGCCTGGTGGTGCCGCGTTATCCTTACGGGGTCGTACTCGTCCTCGATGGCTGCGGAGTGGACGGCCTCGGTGCGCAGCAGCTGGTCCCGGTTTCCGGCTGTGATGCTCGGCGGGAAGGCCTGTTTCATCTCCCTGCTGGCGGCCTCGACCAGGTCTTGGAGTTCCGCCGGGACGATTGTTCCCTCGGGGGGCGGGTGAAGAAATTTATCTCGTGCGTTCATGCCTTTTTCACCGCTTCGGGGTGCTGCCGCTGGAAGGCTTCCCAGGCCTGGCTATTCCATGCCCGGGGATCGATTTCGTTCAACTCCGTTCCCGCGTGATAGTCGGCGCTGGGGGTGAGGAGTTGCATGAGGCCCCACCGGGTCTCCGGGGGCATTTGCCCGAATCCCTCCCAGAACCTCCGGCTGTCCCTGTTCTCCGCAAGGTGGACGTTGGCGTTGGCTATGACCTCGTCCATGTCGGCCCCGGTGAGGATGTTCTGCCGAATTCCGCCCTGGGGGAAGCAGACCATGTTCTCCACGGCATCGAACTCGATGTCCAGCCTCTTGAATATGCCCGCCATCTCGCTCAGGGTCTCCAGGTCCAGTTCGATTATGAATTTTCCTCTCTTGGTCATTCCTCTTTTCCTCTCTGTCACACGAAGCACACTCCGCCGTCGCAGGGCGTTTCCAGCTCAAGTTGCTGCGCTCCCACGTCCTCGGGTATCCGCACCGCCTCTTCCAGCGGCATCCTGCTGGGATGGACGTAGAGGTCGAAGCCCTGCCGGCTCCGGCCTTCCCTGATTGTTTTGTCTATCTCCAGAGCATGTTCCCAGTCGGGACCCCCCTGCCGTTTCAGATTCTTCCACTGTTGCGCGCTGTGGTACGGTCAGAAGACGCAGGCCGACTTGGGCGGCACGTCCAAGCTATGTGACTCCAGCCACGTGATGCAGTCCATCCGGGTTATTCGTCGATCGACCAGCGGGTAGACGTTCAGGATGTACTGGACGTCGGAATCCCGCATCCTGGACCATTCGTCCAAGCTGATTCCCTGCCAGCAGTGGACCGACCCGGGGGGCGGGTACTTCGATGAGAGCATGGAGCGTATGTGCCGCCGGATGGGCGTGATCTTCCAGTTGCGGGTGCACTGGCGCATTAGCTGGCTTCTGCTTGCGTCCTCCTGGGATAGCGTGAAGGCGGGGATCATCACCGAGCCGCTCCAGTCAGCCCGGAGCATGCGATTGTCGGGGGCCTGGACTGTGACCACCGGGAGTCCCCGTTCCTCCAGCCAGGGGGCCCACTTCCGGGCGTGGTCGTAAGTTCCCTGGGCCTCGTGGCCGGTGTCGGCGTGGATGGCCAGGTCGATGGGCGGCAGTTCGCCGAGGGCAACCATCGCCGCCAGCGTGAATGACTGGACGCCCCATCCCATGCTCAGGTAGGTCAGTTCTGGCATTTCGGTTTTCCCCTTCTCGTCGTCTTTTGTCTCCGGCCCTGGTCTGTCCTTCTTCGTCTGGCCCGGTCCGGCGGGGCCCCGCTATTGCGTGCCGGACACCAGCTCGCCGGGGCCGGTCCCGGCGATCCGTGCCGCAGCCTCCGGCGTCGCATATCCCGGGGTCGTCGTGCCCTGCTCCAGGTCCAGGTGGAGAGACATCCAGGGACAATCGTTGGCGGCCATCCTCCGCACCATCTGCACCACCATCATCGCCATCATCTGGTTGATGGTCGGGTCCTGATCCAACAGGTCCAGCGCCGCGGCGCAGTCGATGTCCGGCGGCGTCTCCGGGAGTGCCGTCAGCAGGTCCGGGCGCTGCGCCGCCGGGCTCGGGAGAGCGGTGCAGACACCGTCTTGGAATGCGTTTTCAGGTTCCCACCGTGATGTGGGCCGGTTTCCAACGAGGACCTGTCCCCAGTTCTTCCCGTTGCCGGCGTCGATCAGCCAGAGGGACGGCCTGCTCTCCAGGCATTCGTCCATCTCCCGCCGGGCCTGGGCGTTGTCCACGCAGCCGATCAGGAGTTCCTGTTGATACCGTCCGATTCCCGGGTAGGCCCCGTTTTCCTCTTTCCGGAAGGGCCGGACCGCGTAGCCGATGCTTCTGCCGTAGGACCCCGACAGCCGCTCGGCCAATGCCTCGCTTTTGTACCTGCCGACCTCCTGGGAGTAGAAGTTCTGGCGCAGCAGGTTGTGGGGTTCCACCCGGTCGTGGTCCACCAGCGCGATTTCTGCCTGCCGTCCGGTGTACAGACGGCATAGCGCCTCGGCCACGAAGCCGCCGGTGCCTCCGCATCCGACCACGGTTATCCTGGGATGGTCCGCCATGAAGTGGGTGTCCAGCCGGTAGGGCATCTTCTCTTCTCTCCTGGGGTTGCGGTCTTACGCCTCCGGCGTGTGGGGTTGCGGTCTTACGCCTCCGGCGTGTGGGATACGGCCTCCGGGTGCCGGTCCTTGAATATCCTCCACGCCTGCGGGGCCATCTCCTGGATTTCGTTCTTGTGCCAGTCGCAGTGGAGGGTTGCCAGCGTCAGGAAGTCCCTCTGGGCCAGCAGGGCCATCTCGTGGAAGGGTTGGGTGACGCGGCCGGGATCCGCCGTGCCGCTCAGGTAGCCGTTGATTGTTTCGGGCAGCCACTCTCCGTCCCCGCCGGTGAAGATCCCCTCTTCAACGTTGTCCCGGGGCATGGCGATCATGCTCTCCGTGGGGTCGAACCGGACTCCGGCGCCGTTGAGGAGCCCCGCCACCGTTTCCACCTGCTCCGGCTCCAGGTCGATGATGTACCGGATGATTTCCGTCATTCTGTCCGTCTCCTCTTTTCCCTAGAACAGGTTGGGCTGGACCGATGCCGGCGTTGGTCCCGGTTCCTCCTCCGGCGGGTCCTCTCGGATGCGCTGAATAACCTCCGGGATCATCTCGAAGTCCTCGACGATCTTGTCTCGGAATTCGTTTCGCCTGAGTCCGGCGGCCGGGTGCATCACCGGGAAGACGCACCGGCCGTTCCTCTTCTGGAGCCTTCCTCCGGCCTTACCGATGCTCTCTCCCGGCAGAAACTTGGCCAGGGAGAACCTGCCCAGGGTGACGATGAGCTCCGGGTTGATGATTTCCATCTGGCGTTCCAGGTGCTTGTCGCAGGCCTGCAGTTCCCCCGGCTCCGGGTCCCGGTTTCCCGGCGCCTGGCACTTGATCATGTTGGTGATGTAGACCTCGTCCCGGCCCAGTCCGGCCACTGCCAGCAGGTCGTCCAGGAACTCGCCGGCCTTCCCGACAAAGGGCCGGCCCTGTTGGTCTTCGTTCTTTCCCGGGCCCTCGGCGATGAGCATCACCCGGGCGTCCGCCGGACCCTCTCCGGGCACCGCGTTGGTCCGGCTCTGCCCTAGCGGGCAATCCCGGCATTCGCGTACGTCGGCTGCCACTCGTTCCAGTTGTTCATGGTCCCCGATTTTCTCCATTGCTCTCACCCTCCTCAGTCGGTGAACACGTCCCGCCAATCTATCTCCTGGAAGTGCCCGTATATGCCGATTCTCATGCGGACCTCCGGTTTCGGTTGGTCCAGCCGCCCCGCGACTCCGTAGATCCGAAATCCCTGCTCGTCCTGATCGTCCGTCCCGGAGAAGAAGGCCCCCATCCGGCCGTGGGAGTGGAACTCCAATGTCATCCCCTCCAGGGGTTGGTATTGCAGGTTGGTCCGTCTCCCGGTCTGCTCCGGGACTGCTGCGGCGTACTTCTCTCCGTCCCAGTGGATGGCGAAGTAGCGTTCCCGGTCCGGGGTTTCCTGGAACCACCGGATGCCCAGGTACAGCGCCTCCCCGGGAATCTTTCCGTGGGGCAGGTGGACCTTCGCCGCGGTCGTGTTCAGTCCCCGGATTTCGCACTCCGCCAGCCGCACCCGGGCCGTCAGGTCCGGGCTTTCGGCCTGGACGAAGACCCCGTTTCCGGCCAGCACGTAGTCGTAGCCGACGCCCTGGAGGCCTCTGACGCCCCGCCGGTGGTTGATTAGGTGTCCAACGGGCTCTCTGGGAAGCTTTTCCTCAGGGCCGTCCGGCTCAGCTTTCAGGGATTTCCATGGCATCGGCCACCGCGCAGTGTTCAACCAGGTCCTCCAGTGGGTATTCTTCCTGCCCATGCAGCTCCTTCCACAGCTCGTAGAGTCTGTCCGGGTGTTTCTTCGATCTCCCCCGGGTGTCCCCGGTCATGGAGAAGTGGGACTGGAAGAATGACTCGGGGATTTCCTCGACCCGGTCTGGAAACCGGTGGTTCCCGGGACATACCCGGCCGTCGCCGAAGACGTTGAAGGCCGGTATGTGGTACAGCGTCTCGCCTCCGCTCTCGGGCCTTTTGTGGGCGGCGAACACCCAGGGAGGCCGTCCCGGCGCGCCGATGAACAGCAGGCCGGGCATCGGCAGCCGGAACCGCTCCGGCGGCTCGAAGGCCTTCATCTGGAGGGCGGCGGCCCAGACCTGGGGTTCCCGCCAGAGGGCGGTGAGCACCCCCTCTGCCGACTGTTTCCACCAGAGGGTGCCCGGGGGCAGGAGCCCGGTGCGGGCTCCCATGTGCTCCATGAACGCCGCCGCTATCTGGTCGGCGTCCACCCGTCTTATCCAGGTCGCATCCGGGTCGTAGCGCCTGAGCGTCAGGCTCTCGTCGTAGAGGTCCAACCGCATTCTGAGCCGGTCCCTCTCAACCTGCGCCCCGGCTCCGTCCGTCCACCGGATTCCCGAATCTGCGTTCTCTTTCATCTCTTCTCTCCGCGGTCCCCCGGAATCCTTTCCAATCTTTCTAGAATGAAGTCCAGCATTTGCGCGAACCTCTCCGGCAGGTCTTCCTCCAGCCATGCCGCCAGCCGTTCGATCCGGTCGAGGATGGCTTTTGCCTTGCTCCATTCCTGTCTGGCGTACTCGATAATATCGGCATCCCAGGGGTCGGAGTACTTGCAGCTGTCATCATCCGGGAAGTATTCGTCCAGGAAGAAGGTTCCCGTCCTGCCGTAGACCCACTTCCCGGCCAGGGGGGCCGCCTCCAGGGGGGTGCCTCTCACCGCTTCTTCCAGTAACTCCAGTGGTATTCCTCCCTCCGGGAGACGCTTCAGCGTTTCGACTGGGATCAGTCCTGAGGCCGATTCCAGCCATGTTTCCCGCATTCCCCTGAATTCCAGGGCCTCGAATTCGTGATGGGCCGGTATTCCCGCAAGGAGCGCCAGCGCGCACATGCCGTGTCTGTGCTGGTCCCATATTTCGTGTTGTTCCTCCCAGCTGAACCCCATGAGTTGGAAGGGTATCCCCTCCTTGATCAGGTTGTAGGGGCTGTGTTCGAAGCTGTCGTTCTCCGGTTCTTCCTTGCGCCAATCCGCCTGAATTTCCAGGTACTCCTCCCAGAGGGGGAAGTGGTCGATGCTGAATCTGGCGGCGAAACCCAGGATCTGTTCCCATTCGTTATCCAGTTGGAGGATCTCCCAGGCCCGCTCCGGGACCATCTGTTGCAGAAGGTCTTCGAACCAGGCCCTCTCAGCGCCGTCCTCCCAGCCGCGCAGTTTCCGAACGACGGCGCTGATCTTCGGGGGGCGCTCTTCGGCCAGCCTGATCAGCGCGGTTAGCCGGAGTGGGACATCGCTATCCGCCGCATCGACCGGTTCAGCCGTCTCGTTCCGCTGGTGTAGTTCGATGCCTCGTTGGTGGCTTGTTCCAGCTCTCGTTGCTGTTCTGGAGTCCGGTTCCCTGTCGAGTCCGTCCACCGTTCCGCCAACTCCAGCAGCTTCAGCCTGGTCTCCGGCGTCTGGCCGAGAATCCTTATCAGCGTGGGGTTGTCCATTTACCGTCACCTGCCGCTCCTTTGGTCCCGACCCGCTTGTTGAACTGGTGGATGGTGTCCTCTCCCCGTTTGGTCTCGGTGACGGTGGCGTTGGCCAGCTCTCCATAGAAATCAGCCAGGCTGGTCCGGACTTGCTCCACGGTCATCTCCGGGTCCGGGTCCTCGAATTCCCTGCCGTCGTATACAAAAATTCGGACCACGTTCGGCCTCCTTTTTCTCTTTTTTCCCTGGGTTACGGGTGGTCCCGCACCCATCCCGCGAGGTCCTCGCCGTGGATGGTCCATAGGTCGTTGAGGATGCGGGCGATGATGTCGCGCTTGAGCTCCTGGTGGCGCTTCACTGCGTACTCGCCGTCCCCGGTGAGGTCCGCCAGCAGCGCCGTCGCCAGTTGCGCTGAGCCGGAACCCGGGTAGCCCCAGGCCATCCCGCTGGGGGAGTGTCTGCTCAGGTCCTGTCTCTCGGGTAGGGAGTATTCGACGGGGTCTTCCCCTCCCCGTGACTGGCTGACTCTCACCGAGCATCCCAGGCTGTTCCTGGTTCCGTGGTATGTCCTCTCGGGAACGTCCGCCTCCGTGGGTCCGTTCTCGAAGAGGCGGGGGATGTACTCGGCTTGAAGTTCCAGCTCCTTCCGTAGTAGCGTCAGGTGGCCGTGTTGCCTGATCAGGAGATCGCCGCCCTCCGGGTGTCGGTCCAGCCGCTCTTTGTACGCGGCGAGGACGGCGGAGGCCGTGGTCCAAGCGTCTTCAAGCTGGCCTTGCAATCTCTGGGCGCTGGGTATGATGACGGTGCGGGGCATCGTTCTTCTCCTTCTGCGGGGGGCGGGCTGGAGCAATTGTCCTTCCTCCGGCCCGCTTCGCGTTTTGTCCGGCCGGGCGCCCGCTTCGCACCCGGCCGTTCGCCGTTTTCTGGCTAACCTCCGGCGATCAGGGCCTCGAACTGTTCCTGGTCCAGGATCTCCGTTCCCAACTGCTTGGCCCTGGTCAGCTTGGAGCCGGGTTTCTCTCCCACCACCAGGTAGTCCGTGCTCTTGGTCACCGACGAGTCGGCGTTCCCGCCGTGCTGCCGGATCAGGGACTCAGCCTCTTGCCGGGTCATCCCATCCAATTTTCCGGTGACGACGAAGGCCTTGCCCTTGAATATCCCGTCCTGGTTCATCATGGCTGTTCTGTCTCCTTCCTCTTCGATTCTTCCCTGCAGGTTGACGCCGGCCTCTTCCATCAGTTCCAGCGTCCGCTGGACGCGCTCCGAGCGGAACCCGCGGACCACGCTGGTGGCAATCTCCGGGCCGATCCCCTCGATGGCTTGCAGCTGGTCCCGGTCGAGCCCGCTTATCTCGGTCATCGTCCCGTACCGGGCGGTCAGCTTGCTGGAGACCTCCCGGCCCAGCCCGAAGATTCCCAGGCTGTAGAGGACTCGCTCTAGCGGCTGCGCCCTGCTGGCTTCGATGTTGCGGAGAATCCGGTCCGCGAGTTTCTCTCCCATCCGGTCGAGCTGCAGCAGCCGCTCCCGGGTGAGGAAGAACAGGTCCCCGGCGTTGGTCACCAGCCCGCGGTCCGCCATCTCCTGGCACCAGCGCTCTCCGAGCCCGTCGATGTCCATGGCCCGCTTTCCGACGAAACTCTTCATCTGCTCCGGCAGCAGCGCCGGGCAGTCCTGGTTGGGGCACCAATGGCCGGTCTCGCTTCTCCGGGTTTCCACACGGGTCCCGCAGGTGGGGCAGCGGTCCGGCATCATGAAGGGTTCCGCCTTCCGGTTCGCGTCCGGGTCCGCCGGTCCGGTCACCTGGGGAATCACGTCCCCGGCCCGCTCGATGATGACCATGGTTCCGGCCCGTATGTCCTTCCGGCGGACGTCCTCCTCGTTGTGCAGGCTGGCGCTCTGCACCGTCACCCCGCCGATCTCCGTGGGGTCGAGCACGGCCACCGGCGTCAGCCGGCCGAACCTGCCGTGGCTCACCCGGATCTCCCGGAGCAGCGTGACGTTCTGCCCCGAGGGAAACTTCCAGGCGGTGGCCCAACGGGGCTCCCGGTTGGTCGTTCCGAGCTTTCTCCGGTAGGAGAGGTGGTCCACCTTCACCACGATGCCGTCGATCTCGTAGTCCAGGGTTCCCCGGAGGTCCAGCATCTCCCGGTGGAACTCCTCAACTTCCAGGACGCTCCAGCAGAGCCGGTCCAGCGGGTTGACGGGCAGCCCGAGGTCCGCCAGGTCCTTCAGGGACGTGCGGTGGCTGTTGGTCCGGGAACTCTGGTTGGCGTAGATCCAGGCCCGCAGGTCCCGCTTGGAGGTCAGCTCCGGGTCCAGTTGCCGGAGGCCGCCCGAGGCGGCGTTCCTGGGGTTGGCGTACCGCGCCTCGCCCTGTTCGTCCCGCTCCCGGTTCACGTCCTCAAAGGCGCTTCTGGGCATGTAGACTTCCCCCCGGACCTCCAGGACCTCCGGCAGGCCGACCTCGCCGGGCTGCGTCCCGAGCGTCAGGGGCAGGTTCCGCACCGTCCGGATGTTGTGGGTGACGTCCTCGCCGCTCACGCCGTTTCCCCGGGTGACGCCCAGGACCAGCCGTCCGTTCTGGTAGACCAACCGCACCGCCAGCCCGTCGATCTTGGGCTCCACGTTCATGGGAAACTGGTCCGTGCCCAGGCGCCGGGCCGTGCGCAAATGCCACTCGGCAAGTTCCTCCAGGTTCGACGCGCTGGCCAGGCTGAGCATCGGTTCCGGGTGCTCCATCTCGGCAAACCCAGCGCTCACGGCGCCTCCCACCCTCTGGGTGGGCGAGCTGGAGTCGGGGACTTCCGGGCTCTCCTTCTCCAGCCGTCTGAGTTGTTCCATCAGGGCGTCGTACTCGGTGTCGGACACCAGCGGGGACTGCAGGTTGTAGTAGTGGTGATCGTGGAGCCGGATCTGCCGCCTGAGTTCCTCGGCGGCGTTCATGGGCGTGGTCATGCTCGGTTTCCTCCTACCCCGTCTGTTTTTAGCGGTAGCCCGTGATTTTCTTCAGCTCGTCTAGGGATTTCCGCTGCTGTTCCTGCATCTGGTCCCATGCTGCTTTGAGCAGTGTCGTCCGCCTCCCGGTCTTCTTCCCGAAGGCTGTCAGGCATTGCTCGCAGTAGAATCCCCGGCACTCCGTTTCCATCTCCCTATCCACGAGTTCGGCGTAGTGGAGTTCCGACGGCGGGTAGTGCCCGGCGTCGTCCGTGCGGAAGTGAATTCCGGCCAGCGCCGCGGCGCCGAAGTCGATCCCGGCGCACTGAAAGCGGGGCTCGGGGAGGAGCGCTCTGATGGTTTGGGTCATGTCTCACCTCTTCGGAAATTGAACAGGGCCGCCCCACGCTCTCTGCGGGGGCGGCCCTGTGCGCCGTCTTGGGGTTGCCCTGTGCGGTCAGATGATCCCGGCGGACTCCGGGTGGATTCCCTCGGTTGCCAGTTGCTGCAGGCAGAGGGTGGTTGCGCTGACGCGTTCCCGGTACTGCCGTTCCTTCTCCACCTGTTCCACGAAGTTTTTCTCTATCCACTGGGTATGCTCGTCGCAGGCCCTGGCGACCTTTTCGAAGGCGGCTGCGGGGTCTTCCTCGTGGGTGATCCATGTGTGGACGTCTATGTTCAGCGGGGAGATTTCTCTGTCCACACTTGGGGGGCCGTCCAGGAACATGCGGTTCAGGTGTTGGTCGCCGGACTCGTCGATTTCTATCTTCCCGCGCCACTGGTAAACGGTTCCGGGTTGGTGTTCGGATTCGGCTGTAACCGCCAGCAGGAATATCTCCTGCTCAAGATCGTGCTTAGGATCCAGCTTGTTGTATACGGACTCCCGCTTGGACACGATCTGCCAGGTTGTGTTGCTCATCTTTCCGGCCTCCTCCTCTGTTCTGCTTGAGGGACTTCCGCGTCCGGGGGACTGGGCGGGTCCTTGCCATGGCCTGCCGTCCTCTACATCTCCTCGGGCGGGATGACCTCCATGACGCTGCGCACCCTGTATTCGGACCTGACGCCCTCCCCGGTCATCCACTGGGTCACCTCCAGCTCGCAGACGATGCTGCACCCGCTGGTGAAGACGACCCTTCCATCCTTGACCGCCCGCAGGAACTCATCGTCTTCCACTACCACCCGGAGCACGCCGCTTCCGTCCGAGATCAGCCACTCGCTCTCCTCGTCCGGTTCCAGCACCGGGGACACCACGCCGAATGTCTGCTCGGAAACCGTCCGGCCCAGAAGCACCTCCCTGGTCTCCCTGTCCTGTTTCATTTCCGCCTCTCTTGGTTTCCTTGCCTTCTTCTTGCCGGTTTTGCCGGTCTCACCGTTTTTCCCGTTGGCATCGGCGTTGTCCGCCTCCGGCGCACGCCGGTCCGCTTGATGATCTCCTCTCTACGGCAGGTCCAGCACGTCCGTCCGTCATTGGGATGGCGCCCCGATTCCGCGATCCTGGTGATGATGTCCAGGTCGTCCGGTATCCAGACGTACGTCTGGTGCGGGGTCAGCCGGTTGAGCCATTCCACCTGCTCCGGTTCCAGCTTTCCGGTCCGGCTCTTCAGCTCCGCCCAGATGACGGTTCCCTCTGAGTCCGGCGATGGTCAGGCGATGGTCAGGTCGGGGTATCCCGCCGTCTGTGGGTCTCCAACCAGCGTTCTTTGTCCGTCCACGTTCACCTCCCTCCGGGAGTCGTTGACGTGGACGGCCCGGTATCCGTGGGCCTCGAAGATCTCCGTCACCGTGTTCAGTAGTTCCGTCTCCGTGATCGGGGCCTGTTCAATGCCCGGCACGGGATTTACTGGTCCCCGAGCGTCATTATCGGCATCATCACATGCACGTAGTCCTCGCCCTCATCTGGCGTCGTGATCTTGGCGGGGGATTTCCCGCTGGCGGTCTCCAGCGAGATCTGCTTGGAGTTCAGACTGGACAGCGCCTCTTGTATGTACTGCCCGTTCAGGGTGATCGAGACGGCGCTTCCCCGCACCATCTCCGTTTCCAGCTCCGCCCGGTTGTCTCCCAGCTGGTTGGACTTGCTGGTTATCAACGCCCTGCCCCTTTCTCCCGATGCCCGGCTCATCTCGAACTGAACGGCGTGTTGAGCGTCCCGGGCGAATATTTCCGCCCTCCGTGTGGCCCTGGAGAGTTCGCCCAGCTTGAAGACCGCCTGGTTCGGCATGTCCTTGGGCACAAGGTCCTGGTACGCCGGGTAGGTCCCGGCCAGGAGGAGGGACGTCACCTCGATGTCCGAGTTGCCCTCTCCCTCGGCCCCGATCCGGAACCGGATCGTCTTCCCGTCCTCCGGTATCAGGATCTCCACCTGTCCGCCCACGTTTCCCGCAATGCGTTGCACCTCTATCAGCGTCTTGGCGGGGACCACCGCCCGGGCCGGCCGGCTCACCGGCCCGGTCAGCTTGCTCCTCTGGACCGCCAGCCTGAACCCATCGGCTCCCACCGTGGTCAGGTTGTCTTCGTCCATGTCCATCAGGATGCCCGTCAGCGCCGGGCGGTTGGTCTCGGTGGCGGCGCAGTGGGCCACCCGGACCACGGCCTTCCGGAACTCGTCCGATTCCATGATCACCGTGTTGCTCTCCTCCACCTCCGGCATGGGCGGAAACAGGTTTGCGTTGGCCCCGTTGATGTTCGCCTTCGTGTCTCCGCACCTGAGCCTCAGCACCGTCGTTTCCCCCGGCCGTTCCATCTCCACGGTCCCCTTGGGCAGCGTGCCGACGAATTCGCTCAGCAGCCGGTTCGGGACGGCCAGGCTTCCCTCCCGTTCCATCTCCGCCGGTATCCTCATCTTCAGTGTCATCTCCAGGTTGGTGGCGGTGAGCTCCACCGCTCCTTCCATCGCGCGCATCAGCGTGTTCTGGATTATCGGCATCGTCGTCCTGGCCGGGGTCACCCGGCTGGTCATCTGCAGCGCGTGCTGCATGTGTTCCTGCAAGCTCCTGGTTTTCATTGTCCTCTCCTGGGTTCATCCATGACTTTGCTTCTGGTCCAGCGCGGCCGGGTCCCCTCCGTCCTTGCTCCGGCCAGCTTTGCTCCGGCAAGCCGGGTTCCCCTGATGTGCGCGCCGGTCAGGTCCGCTCCCGCCAGGTCGGTCCCGGTCAGGTCGGTCCCCGCCAGGTCCGTGCGTCTCAGGCTGGCCCTTCTCAGATCGGCTTCCCGCATCCGGGCGAAGCTGAGATTTGCGTCCTCCAACCGGGCCTCACGCAGGTTGGCCCCCTCCAGGTTGCACCCGTTCAGGTCCAGCCCCTGCAGCCTGGTCCCGGCCAGGTTCAACCGGCTCAGGTCCCGCCCCGCGAGGGTGGGGGGCTCCCGCACTTCGGCCAGACGCCGCCAGACGGTTCCGGGCGGCTCCGGCCACCGGCCGGGGCCGATGGGGTCCTGGCTGGCGCCGGCGTCCTGGAGCATCGCGATGATCTGGACTCTGGTCATTCCCATCCGGGAAGCCCATTCGTCGATGCCGTCCAGGTACATCCCCGAGGGCACTCCCAATGCGTGGGCGATTCTCGACCCGGTGCAACAATCCCCCCGGTCGTTCCAGGCGCCCCGCTTCTGGTTGGTCCCTGGCGCGGTCACCTCGGCCCGCACCAGTTCGACCATCTCGTCTATCCGGCTCATCCTTCCTCTCCGGGGTCCTGTCTTCCGCTCCCGGTTGCCGGGATCGTTTCTGGGGCCGGGGCGTTCCTCTGGCCGGAGAGCCCCGGCCCGCGCTGTAATCAGCTTCCGGCTTGTCCTGGGAACTGCCGCCACAGCGTGCCGTCCAGCAGCGCGCCGCCCTTGCCGTTCCCGGGATCGTCCAGGTCCCTGGCCTGCCGTGCGGTCAGCCCCCCTTCTAGGACCAGGGGGTTGTTCTCGTAGCGGCCCCACTGCTTGCCGAACACGGGTATCGCCAGATCCAGGCACTCGGCGGTGATGGCCCTGGCCCATCCCGGTTCCATCGGTCTGGCCCGGAGGCCGGACTCCCCGCCCCAGATCAGCCAGTCCGGTTTCTCCGGGCGCCCCGCCAGCCTCAGCGGCCCCAGGGCGGGTTCGTAGGATACGAAGCGGATTGCCGCCGGAGTCTGCGAGAGGATCGGCCACCTGCGGTCGTACTCCTCCTGGTCCTCCGCGCTGATTCCCAACCATACGTTGGGATAACCGCGGCCCCAGTCCGGGGGCAGGAACTCCGCCAGGTTCTGGGGTCTCTTCGTGAGAATCTGCCAGTCCAGGTTGGGCGTCACGGCGATGAGCCGCCATAGCTCTTCCCTTGCTCCCTCCGGGGCCTGGTTGTCGAATACGTCGGCCAGGCTGGCGCAGAATACGAGGTGTCTCCTTCCCTCCCGTGCCGCTGCCCGGTCCCAGGCCAGGGGCTTCTTCCAATAGGCTTCGGAAGTCCGCCTCCGCTCTCCCACCGGCCCCCATAGGGTCCAGCCGCGGCGGTTGGACAGGGCTTCCGCATAGCAGTTGTCGCAGCCCCGGCTGACCTTCTGGCATCCGATCCAGGGGTTGAAGGTGTGGTCGGTCCAGCCTATATTCGTCCGGTCTCCCATCCGTTTCTTCCTATCCAATCATGGTGAAGTGCCTGCTCCAGGGCCCTGCCAGCATCCGGCGGGTCCGGTCCATGATCCCCTGCCGTAGTCCGCCTTGGGGTATCAGGATGAATGCCCGGGGGCTTCCCCGGTGGTAGCGCATCGCCAGGGCCCGGCTGCCCAGCTTCTCGTAGATCTCCCGTTGCCTCCGGTACACCTGGTCGAGGCTCTTTCTTCCCCGGTTCAGATGGTGGTATATCACCAGGCTCTGACCCCGTTTCAGGTAGGGGCCCAGATCATCGTAGTAGACGTACTTCGCGCCCCGGACCGTGTGGGGCCTCACGCTCGGCGTTTCCAGCCCGTTGTCCGGGTCCAGGAACACAATCTGGCATCCCTCAGTCGTTTCCAGAGCGGCTTCCCGCCACTCCGTTCTCTCCCTGTCCCGGGCCTGCCGGATCGTTTCCCCCGGTTTCTTCTCCGTTTTTCTCAGGTCCAGGGCGGCGTCGTGGTAAGCTGTCCCGTCCGGCAGGATTCCCGACTGCTGGACCGCGTTCACGCTGCGGCTTCCCGAATCTACCAGCCCCTGGAGGGCTAGGTACAGCTCCTCGTCGCAGCTGGCGAATCGGTGTTTTTCCCGTTCCTTCAGGTGCAGATATCCTGTTTGCCTGCCGTCCTGGCTTCCGGTTTCGTCCGGGGTCAGGCACCACACCACTCCCAGCCCGGGCGGGTCGCCCGTCTCCGGCGCGGTGAGGGCGCGGAGCAGCCCGTACTTGCCGAAATCCCCGATGTCTCCCGTGTACCGGTCCTGCATTGCCTTTTTCTCCTGTTGATTGACTGCGCCGGCGTCTATTCCTCTTCCCGGGCTTCCTTTGCCAGGCGGTGCCGCTTCAGCTGCCTGTAGATGTTGCAGGTGTTCTTCACCCCCAGCTGGTCTGCCAGGCGCCGGACCGCCTCGCCCTGGGTGATTCCCCGTCCCGTCATCGCCCGGACCCGGAGGTCCATCATCTCGGTCTCGTGGTCCCGCACCGTTCGCCGGGCCTCCGCGGGCGTCAATTCCTCGATGCAGACCGGCAACGGGCAGCTGAGGCAGTCCCCGTGGGCGCGGCACCCGTTGGGGTTTGCAGGTCTTGGAGTCCTGTTTGTTTTTTCGTCCATTCTTCCGCTGCTCCTGCTTGGGGAGTCGCCGGGTCTTCGGCCTGCGTCTGGATGTCTCCCTCAGCTGCACCTGTTCCATCCGCAGGTTGGCCCGGTGCAGGTCTCGCAGCCTTCCCGGAATTCGACCCGGGCGCCGCAGTCGGGGCATCTCACACGTCCGTAGCCCACGTCCTCCCGTCCCCCTTCCTCCCCGGCGTTCCCGTTCTCGCCGTCTCCGTTGCAGTGCCGCTTCAGCATGTGGGCCATGGCGTCGGGGGCTGATCTTATCTGCGTCCCGTCGTCCCAGGCGGGGCAGCAGGTGATGCCCTGCAGGTTGTGGATGATCTCCGCTGGGTCCATCCCTGACCGCAGCGCCATAGAGGCCAGCCGGCTGACCGCCTCCAGCTGGGCGGAGTCGCAGCCCCCGGCCTTCCCCAGGTTGGTGAAGATCTCGAAGGGCTTCCCCGACTCCCCGAAATTCAGCGTGACGTACATGTTGCCGTGGCCCGTCCGGAACCGCTCCGTGATTCCCGGCATCGTCCGGGGCCGGTCCTGGGAGACTCTCACCGGCTCCCTTCCGTCCTTGTTCTCCCCGGTGGCGCCGGTGCTCAGCACCTGCCGCTCCTTGCTGCCGTCCCGGTAGATGGTGATGCCCTTGCAGTTGGTCATGTATGCCAGCGCGTAGGCGTCCCCCACGTCTTCCCTGGTGGCCGATGCCGGCATGTTGATGGTCTTCGACACCGCGTTGTCGGTGTGGGCCTGGAAGGCGGTCTGCATCAGTACGTGCCACCGCGGGCTGATGTCCCGGGAGACCCGGAAGACGTCCCGGACCCATCCCGGCGTTTCCTCCATTCCCTCCAGGCTGCCCGTCCTCGCCAGTCTTTCCATCAGCTCCTCGGAGTGGAATCCCTCCTGGCGGGCGACCGACTCGAAGTAGGGGTTGGTCTCCACCAGCCGGGCGTCGTCCATGACGTTCCGGACGTAGCTGAGGGCGAAGAGGGGTTCGATACCGCTGGAGGCCCCGGCGATGATGCTGATCGTGCCCGTGGGGGCGATGGTCACCGGCGCCGAGTTGCGCATGGGCTTTCTGTAGACGCTGTTCTCCCACTCGGGGAAGGCGCCTCGTTCTTCAGCCAGTTCGCCCGATGTCTCGTGGGTCTTTTCCCGTATGAATTTCATCACCCGGCCGGCCAGGTCCAGCGCCTCATCCGAGTCGTACCGGATTCCCATCTGGATGAGCATGTCGGCCCAGCCCATGAGCCCCAGCCCGATGCGCCGGGTTCTCCGGTTCATCTCCTCGATCTCCGGGATGGGGAATGTGTTCATGTCGATGACGTTGTCCAGCATCCTCACCCCGATCCGGATCACCCGGGCCAGTCGTTCCCAGTTCACCTCCGGCAGGTCTCCTTCGTACCGGACCATCCGGGCCAGGTTCACGGACCCCAGGTTGCAGGACTCGTGGGGCAGGAGCATCTGTTCGCCACAGGGATTGGTGCTCTCGATCTTGCCGAGCTGAGGGTTGGGATTGTCCTCGTTGATCCGGTCCAGGAAGATCAGCCCCGGGTCTCCGGTGGCCCAGGCCGACTCCACGATCTCGTCGAACACCTCCTTGGCGCCCAGCTGCCCGGTAATCTCTCCGCTGCGGGGGTTGATCAGGTCGTAGTCCTCCCGGTCTCTCACCTGTTCCATGAACGCCTTCGTCACTCCCACCGAGATGTTGAAGTTGACCAGCTTCCCCGGGTCCCGCTTGACTCGTATGAATTCCAGGATGTCGGGGTGGTCTACGTTCAGGATTGCCATGTTGGCCCCGCGGCGGGTGCTGCCCTGCTTCACCACCTCGGTGGCCGCGTCGAAGACCGTGATGAAGCTCACCGGCCCGGAGGCGACTCCGCCGGTCGATCCCACCACGTCGCCCTTGGGGCGCAGCTTCGAGAAGGAAAATCCCGTGCCTCCGCCGCTCTTGTGGATCAGCGCCGTCTTCCTCACCGTGTCGAAGATGCTGTCGAGGGAGTCCTCTACCGGTAGGACAAAGCAGGCGGAGAGCTGCTGCAGCTCCCGCCCCGCGTTCATGAGCGTGGGAGAGTTGGGCAGGAACTCCAACCGGTTCATGACAAAGTTGAACTCGTCCTCGGTGACTTGGCGTTCCTTCTCGCTCGCTCCGTACTCCAACTCCGCCTGCGAGAGGTTCTTCGCCACTCGTAGGAACATCTCCTCCGGGTTCTCCAGCACGTTGCCCTCCCGGTCTTTGCCCAGGTAGCGGCGCTGCAGTACCGCCCTGGCGTTGTCGGTCAGCTCTCTTTGGTTTATTCCCGTCTCCCGTACCGCCTGGACCATTCTTGTTTTGGGGGTCATGGCGTCTCCTCCTTTTTCTTTCGTTTGGGTTCCTACGAGAACTCGTACCGCTGGCTGAACTTCCGGATCACGTTCTCGTACCACCATTCCCCGTCGTCGTCCGCTTCTGAGTCGTACTCCAGCCCTTCGAGGAAGGCGCGTCCGAGCAGTTGTCCGAACTGCCGGCCTGGATCACGCTCGTCGTCAAACTCCGCGTCGTACCTCCGGTAGGGCGAGCAGGCTATGTCGAGGATCTCCAGTGCGGTCTGTCCGGTCTTCTCCGATTGGTCATCCAGGGCCAGTGCGGTTTGCACCATCGCCCTGCCGGCGTCGTGGTTGCCCATGTTTCTCTCCTCATAGGCTTGGTTTGGAAATCCGGGCCCGGGCGCGCTCTAGAGTTTGTGGATATTTGAGTCGGCTTCGGCCCCGCGTGTCTTGTATGCCTCAAACGGGATGCGCCGCCAGAGCCACCTGTTCGACCACCGGGCCACGTCCCGTAGTAGCTGTTCGTTCCAACCAAGCTCCTCGCGGACCCACGGCCGCCTGGTCAGCGCGTTCAGCTTCATCACCGGCTGGACGTGCGGTTCGCACCCCCAGGCTATGACCTGCAGAATTCTGTCCATGCAGGGCTGGAAGGGTTCATTGCCGATCAGCACGTACACGCGCTTTCGTCTCGGTGGATACCCTTTTAGCATCCGGCATACCCGCTCAACATCAGCCCCCTCCGCAGTTTCGTCGTAGGCGAACCGCCAGGGTCCCCTGTTGATGGCTTCCCACCTGCGCAGGACCGCCTCGTCGAACGTCTGTGGCTCAAATCCGCTGTTGGCGTCCAGGAGGGGCGTACCCGTGTCCTGGTACCGCCTGATGATATGGTCCTGGAAGTTCTCGGGCAGAGCCGACAGATTGTTGTCGCATAGGATCGGGCGCGGGGTGAAGTCCTCGATCAGCGTGAAGTCCCGCCCCTCCAGGGCCGGGACCACGCAGAACCAGCACCCCACGGGGCAACCCCTGCTGGCAAAGGTCGCCGCCGCATTGTGGCGGTTCACCGTATCGGGCATATCTCCGCCCACCTCCGCAATCCCCTGAAACATCCGCTTGAGGGTGAACACTCCAGGGCCTCCCACTCTCACGCTGTAGCCGGACTGCTTCCACCACACCGCCTTGCTGTATGCCGCCGGTGCGTCCCAGGAGAATACGACCGATATGTTCATAATCCCTTGGTCGCCGGGGTCCACCCATTCGACGAGACCCTTCCGCCATTTCGCCTTCCGCTTTACAAGCACAGTGGTCATCTGCCATCCTTCAATACCCAATTGCCGCCGGTCCTGGTGGTATAAGGGGTCAGCGTTTTCATACTTCTGCTCGCGCTCCTTCCGCGCGGCGGGCGTTCCGTCTTCATTTCGGCTGGTTTTGGCTAGCGCGGTTCACGTTCTTTCCGGCTCCGTCTCCGCGGAGGGGTCGTAAATCGGCTGGTTCTCCATCTCTTTCCTCACGCGCTCGAACACGTCCTGCATGTTCTCATCCACGTTCGTCATCAGCTTGTCGATGTAGGACCAGACGCCCTCCAGGTGATTATCCCGTTCCTCGTCCGTGAGTTTTTCCCAGTAGTCCGGCGGATTGACGCAGTTCTAGTCCCGGCCGGGATCTTGCCCCGCCATGTGGTTGTTGAATACCTCGCCAACCGCAGTGGGCGTGATGACGTACATTGCCTCGTCGTTCTTCAGGTCCGCCCCGGCCTTCTCTGCCGCTTCTTTTGACTGGACTATCCAGCTCATATCTTCTTTCCCCTTCTGTCGGCTCGGTCATTTCGTCGTACAACTCTCATTGCCGTGATTCACTCCTCCCGCGCTCTGGCGAGGACCACCATGCGCGGGCTCACACCTATCTCATGGGCCGTCATCCACTCCACCCAGAACTCGGCCGTCCCGGGATTCGCTCTCCGGTTCCGCGCGAAGGCGTCCATGATCCTCTCCTGCTGCGCCCGGCGCTGATACTGTCCGATCTCGGACGCTGTCATTTCGTGCTTGCAGCGGGGCAGCGGGCAGGCCAGGCATGACGATGAGAACCGGCAGCCGTCACGCAGTGTCTTTCCGTCAGATGTTTTGGCTTGCCCTTTGTCTGGCATTCCGCAACTCCATATCGCTGTTGGGGTCTCATGGCGGCCGGTCATATTTCAACCGGGCCTCTCGCCTGCGTTTCAGAAGTCCGGTCCGAACAGGGACGGCTGAGGGACGATGCATGCGGGGGAGAAGAGGACCATCTCCCGGACGTCCCGCCGGTTCGGTTTCCTTATGCCTCCGAACTCCATGGTCAGCGTTTCCCAGTCCCCGGGGGGGTCCACGTCCCCCTCCCGGCAGGCGTAGGCGATGCGGTACCGCTCTCCCGTGAACCGGGCCCATTCCCATGTTTCCTCCGCCGTCCGGTCCGACGTTCCCTCCAGGTCCGATTCGTATAGCGTCTGGTTCCGGCCCTCCGTCCTGTAGGGCGGGTCCAGGAGGATGCCGACCAACGGCTTGCTCCGCCGGTGTTCCTGGAGCACCGTGGGCGTCAATGCGGCCTTCCAGTCCCGGTTCAGGACCACCACCCTGGACAGCCTCTGGGCCAGGGCTTTGAACCAGGGCATGAGCCTCTCTCCCGTTCCTATTTCGCCCTCCAGCTCAAACCGCTGCGCCTGGACTCCCACGCCGCTCCCGTCGGGCACCCTGGGGCGTTTCTCGCCCTCCACCAGGCACCATCCGGAGCCTATCCAGCTACACGCTCCCCAGGCCCACCATCCGGCGGCCCGGACGTCGAAGTGCATGGGGTCTTGGGAGAGCCTCCCGGCGTTTTCCCTGGCCCACTCCACGAGCCACGCACGCCGGGCCGTCAGGTCCTGGTGGATGGTCGGGTAGTCCGCCTCCCGGGCTACTCCCTCGTGGTCGCGCTGCATGGCGCGCCAGAAGTTGCAGACCAGCCCGCTGGTGTCGCAGACCACCTCCGTCCTGGGTTGGTGGGGCCGGCCCAGCAGGACCGCCAGGCTGCCCCCGCAGGGCTCCAGGTACACGTCGGGGTTGCCAAGCCGGTCCCAGACCAGCTTGGTCCACCTCCGCTTCCCGCCGTAGTAGGGGAAGGGCGCGGTCATGTATTCCATCAGGACCGGGCCGCCCTGACCGCCCCCCGTCCGGGGGCTCTGAGGCCGGTCCGCGCAGCGCCGGTCCGTGCAATCTCTTTTCTGGCGTATCTTCCGTCCGGCGTCTTTATTGCGTTTTCCTGCCTCCGGCCGCACCTTCCGCAAGCCATTCGGTGAACTTCTCCCTGGAAATCGGATCGGTCATCCAGCCGGTGTTCGGCTCAGGGAGCTTGAGCGCCTGCCGGACGGTCAGCCATCCGGCGCGCATCGCCAGGGACTGGTTTCGGCCGGCGCGGCTGGTCCACCGGAGGCTCCGCTCCTCCTCGCAGGCGATGGCAACCTCCAGCGTGCTGCGGGTGTCCTGGGCGCAGTAGTCGATAACCTCTTCCCTCTGCCCCTCACGCCACATCCGGACCGCCTTCCCGCCGTCCATCCCTTCGGTCTTTCCCTGAACCTTCATGCCCTGGGCCGCCGTCTCCAGCCCCAGGGGATGGCCCCGCTTGCAGAAGACGTGGAACATCATGTCAACGTGTTCCAGCGCCAGTCCGCTGCACTCCGCGTTCATCCCCGATTCCTCGGCCAGGACGTTGAAGTCGAATCCCAGCCCGTTCCAGGTGACGATGGTGAAGCCCCGGCGCGACTGGAGGGTCTCCAGTTCCTGAACCATGAGGGCCAGTTCCTCCCGGTTCATCGTGTCGGCGATCTCCCCGTCCGGGTCGGCGCCGTACCATGTGACGGGCCCTCCCAGCTCCGGGGCGTAGAGGGCGGCGCAGGTTATTCCAAGGGGCCGGTTTTCCCGCCAATCGCCCTCTTCGGGAATATCTCCCGCCGTCTCCAGATCGAACGCCGCGTAGTTGCGCTTGGTCACTTTTCCCTCCGTTTGTTCCCGCCTCGCGCGAGTCGGAATTCTCCACCGGCTTTCGTGGGTCTCACGGGAACGTTTTCGTCAATGTCACGTGCTGGAAGCGTTCAGGTTCACGGCGTACTTATCGCCGGGGGCGCACAGCACCAGGGTCTCCTTGGCCCGGGTCATCGCAACGTAGAAGAGCCGGTACACCCCGGCCCTCTGGGTTGAATTTCCGTTCCACTCGGCCATTCCGGCCCGGCTCACGTCGGGGAAGACGTACACAACGTCCGCCTCCGCTCCTTTAACCGAGTGCACCGTTCCGATATTTGCCTGTGGAGTCCGGGCCAACTGCTCCGCGCCCCGGTTCCGGGCAATGGCCAGCGGGAATTTGGCCGCGCTTCTCTTGGCCGAGGTCAGGTTCGCCTCAAACCAGTCCAGGTCTCCCTGAAGTCCAGCCTCGACCGCCTCTTCCGTCAGCGCGGGTATGATGTCGTCCCAACTGACTTCTCCGTCATTCCCGTTGGTCAGGTTCCTGACCGCCTCCCTGCCCTTGGTCTGGAGTACGCCCTTGACCTTCGTCATGTTCGTCCAGTTGATGATGTCCTCGGCGCTCCACATCCCCTTCTCCTGGATTCCCAGGAACGCCAGGACCCGGTCCGCAGTCGATGTCTGGCCCCGCCTCCTCTGGAGGGGGTTCCATGCCCCGTTGCGCCGGCGGTAGGGATTGTGGAATGGGGTCCCGGTCTCCCGGAGGGTCCCGATCAGACCCTGGAGCATGTATGAGCAGGTGGCGAGGAACATCACGCTCTTTCCCTTCGCGAGGTAGTGGTGGGCGTCGGCCACCGCCAGGGCCGGGTTTCTCCAGCTCGCGGCTATGCTCTTCACCTCTCCCTCGTCGTCACGGGGGCGGTACTCAACCTCCTCCCGGCCCTCTATCCGGGAGATCCACCGCACGGCCTGGGCGTGGATCGCCACGGGGACCCGGTAGGACTGGGCTAACACCTGCCGGTTCTCCTCCGGTATCGTGGACGCGGTGAAGGCGCTGGGGTCGGCGCCCCGCCAGCTGAATATGGCCTGGTCCGGGTCCCCGACGATGTGGAGAGCGCCGGCCCTGGCGCCCCACTTGCGGATGAGCGACATCTGCAGCAGGTCCAGGTCCTGGGCTTCGTCCACGAACATCAGGTCCGGGTCCCCGGGGGCCTTGGCGACCTCCAGGAGACAGGTCTCGATCAGGTCGGTGAAGTCCATCAGCATGTTTCGTTCTTTCCACTCGGCCCACCGCTGGACGAATTCGGCTACGGGCTCCGGCATCCGGTCCGTCTCCATCCGGGCCCGGAGGATCTGGTACTGCGCCATCAGATCGTCGCCCTTGGTCTCCCTCGCCGGCTCCAGGTTGTCTCCGTCGATCCGTTCCCCCAGGTCGTTTGCTCCCAGGCTCATCCGGTACTCGGGCTCGTCCTCGTTCCACTGCTCCACGTGCTCCCGGCTCTCGGCTATTTCCGGCTGCCCCAGGGCGTGGTAGCAGTGGGAGTGCAGGGTGCCCAGGGAATCGAAGTGGATGGGAAGGCCCCGTCCCGCGATCTCGGTGGCGGCGGCCTTGGTGAGGGATGAGATCAGGACTTTCCTTCCGGACGCCACGGCGTCCTCAACCTGGCTGCCAAGCCAGGTGGTCTTGCCGCATCCCGGAGGGCCGATCACACGGTACTCCGTGATGGTTTCCCCCTTGTCGTTATTCGTCAATCCGTCCTCCAGCCTGGCCTCTGCCTGTTCATTGCCCTCATTTCCCGGCCTCCGGGGATTCCTCGTCCTCCGGGGATTCCTCTTTCTCTCCGTAGCCGGGCAGCGTGTACTCCTCGGGCAGCCGCCAGCAGACCCGTGTCGTCCTGCCGTTGCCGATCCGCACGTTCACCTGGTCCGGCTCCGCCAAGCACTGTCTCAGCCTCCGCCCCATGGCGTGAGCCGTCAGCTGTTCCCCCGTCGTCAGGTCGAGCCAACGCCTCAGGTCCTCCAGGAATATGCAGACCTGCTTGCCGTCGATGAAGGGTTGCTTCACCGCCGCCGCCTTCTCCCATTCGTCCTCGCTCCGGGGCGGTTTCTCCAGCAGGTACTCCGATATCCATACCTGGGTCTCCAGCGCCGGGTGGCTGGCGTCACCGACCTCGATCTCCTCGCAGGCCAGCAGCATCGCCTGTACCCTCTGCTCCCATACCTTCCGGTTCACCGAGGGGATCATCACCCCCGTTGCCGCCGCCACCATCCCCCGGAACAGGTTCTGGGAGATGATGTTGGAGATCTTGCCCAGCGTGATGTTTCCCTGCATCGTGTACATGTAGTAGATGGGCGGGTCTCCCAGGTATTTCACGATCCGGGTGATCTCCACCCCGAACAGCGTCGTCAGGTTGTCCTTCAGGACCTCGGCCTCGTCGTCCGGCGGCTGGATCAGCGTCTCGTTCAGTTGCTCCTGTGCCTGCGCCATCCTCAGGGGTTCCTTTGCCTTATCGATGGTCACCCGGTAGTAGTTCTCCCGGAGCTTCAGGTCGTGCTCGTGCTTCCTGCGCCAGCAGATCAGCAGGTTGACCACCTCCTGGTCCGGCCATCCCGCCTGGATGGCGATGGTGGCCAGCGACATGTCGTACGCCGAGGCCGACTGGTCCGGGAGGTCCTTCCGGTCCTGCTCCCAGGACCGGCGGAACCGGTGATCGTTCTTCAGCAGCGTTTCCAGACGCAGCAGCTGCGGCTCCGCTTCGGGATCGAGCTCCAGCACGTTCTTGCTTCCGGCGTGCCTCCGTCTCCTGGCGGGACCCCGCTGCCGGGGCGTCTTCCCCCGCCCCAGTGGGGGCAGGGAGGTCCGGAAGTCCTCCGGCGCCAGGTCCAGGAACTCCTGCGGGTCGAATCGCCGCCCGTTTTCCCCGATGATCGTGACGGGTTTCGGTTCCTGGGGGTCCCGGTTGTTCCAGGTCCCCGGGAGCCGCATGACCCGGTCTAGGTTGAACACCGAGTCCGTGGTCCAGCCCTTTGCCGTGTAGAGTCCCTTGATGTGGTGGTGCCACCACTGGGCCGCCCTCCGCCCCAGCTCGTGCTCCTCCAGGTTTCGGAAGAGCCAGGGGCGGTGGAAGAGCCACCAGGCCTGCAGCCCGTGGCCGCTGTTCACCAGGATCGTCGGTTCGAAGTGCGCTTCGTCTATCGTCTCCAGCGCCTGCTCCATGGATGGCGGCAGGTTGTTCTTCCGGTGCACCGGGTGGTCGCAGTCGATGTCGGCCCACAGGCCGGCCAGTCCAGCCACCTCCTCCTCCGTGAGCTTGTTCTTGGTCGTGAAATGGTTCAGCTCCCGGCGGGCGATGCCCACGCCGGTGTAGACGTCGTCTCCCCGGTGGTCCTCTGCGTCCCGGTTGACCCCGTCGAACCGGGTGTGCCAGCTGGATTCCTGTCCAGGCAGCGTCCAGACCAAGACCACTCCCGGCGGCGGGTCGTCCCACAGCGCCGTAAGAAATTCGCGGGGTTCCATCGGCTGCTCCTATCCCTCGGTTTCCCCGGCCCGGGGAGAGGAGCTTCCGCTCCGTTCCCCGGGCTCTCCCGGCTTCTTCGGTCCGTCCCGCGAGGGCCTAGCCCTGTGCGTTCACCCCCGCGGTTGCCTCAGCGTTGGCGTCTCCGGCGTTGGCGTTTCCCGCGTTGGGCTCCTGCCCGCTGGGCTCCTGCCCGCTGGGTTCATCCGCAGCGTCCACGCTGGCGGCGCCCGCGTCGATGATGTTGTCGGCGTCCGCGACCACTTCGATCTGCTGGGTGCCCAGCATCTTGATGAAGGAGGCCTGGTATGCCTCGATCCGCGGGATGTATTCCTCGGACACCGGCCCCAGGCTCTTCAGGTTGACCTTGGAGTACTCGAGGCCGCCGCCTCCCACCTTCTCCAGCGTCAGTTGGGTGTAGACGTGGTGGAAGGCCATCTCCTGGTCGTTGGCCAGGTTCATGGTGTAGTCGAACACGTTCCTGATGCTGGTGCTGGGCGCCTGCACCACCAGGGGCAGGATGCTGTCGGGCCGGAGTAGGAGCAGCATCCGCTTCTCGCTGCACGCCTGCCCGTTGCTTCCCTCCCGGGGGTTGGAGCCGTACTTGCTCATGGGGCACAGGTGGCAGAGTCCGCCGGGGTCTCCGGTCCCCCTTATGCCGTCCGGACTGCTGCAGTCGGGGGGCGTCACGTTCCCCGGTTCAAGGGGCTTTTCCCAGTAGGCCCGGGGGGTGGTGTACTCCACCAAGATGCCGGTGACCTCCTCGGCGTGGGTGTCGCCCTCGGCCCCGGGTATGGTCCAGATGGTCATCCCCTGGGGGGGGCACCTTGACCCTGGGCAGGTTCAGCTCGGTGAGCTTCTGGCCCCGCAGGTTGTGATGGAAGACATCCATCGTCCGGTTGAGCTCTTCCTCGGTGCGGTTCAAAATCCGGTAGGTGGAGGCGTCGGCGGGGTCCCGCTCGACGACGGCGCCGGCCTGGGGCGCCTTGTCTATCGCCGTGCTCTCGTCTTTCTTTGCCATATTTTTCTTTCTCCTATTTTTCGGGTTGTATGTACGGGGTTCCGGTTTTCCGGGGGGTTGGTTTTCCTGGCCCGTGACCCACCTCCTCAGGGCCGTCCTCTCGGACTTTCTTCCGGGACTTTTCTTCCGGGACCTTTCTGAGGCCGGCTACATGCGGACCTTGAGCCGGTATACCTCGGAGATCTTCAGGAAGGGCAGCAGCCCCTCGGGTATCTCCGATTCCTGGTTCTTCTGCTCACGCACCCAGCCGCTCAGGCTGCTTGAGTTCACATTGTCCTCGACCAGCCAATCCAGCCCGTTGTCCCGCAGGGCTTGGTGGGCCCCGTTTTTCTCGCCGTCCTCGTCATGGACCAGGCTGGCGTAGACCGATTTCTGAACGTACATCGTCTCGCCGGTCTCCATCTTCTGCTGCTGGAGCCGCCGGGCGGCGAACTGCTGGATGATCACCTTGTCCAACTGCTTGAGCTCGGCGTCATTCTTTTCCGTCCTAGCTTTCAGCTCCCGGTTGTCCCGCCGCAGCTCGATGTTGCGTTCCACCATCTCCTGCAGGTTCGCGGGCAGCTCAACGCCTTCGGGCGTCACTTCGTGGGTGACGAAGGGTTCCACCGGCGCGTCCGCGGGCGCTTCACTGCCTTCGGACGCCACTCCGGGCGTTACTTCTTGGGTGACGAAGGGTTCGGCCGCCACGTCCGCGGGCATCAGTTCCTGGGTGACGAAGAGTTCCTGCTGGACGTTTCCGGCGTCCTGTTCCACGGTATTTGGGGTCATGTTTTTTCCTCTCCTTCTTTCGTCCGGCCCGTCCGTCAGGCCGCCTTGGTCAGGTTTCCGTTGGTCAGGTCCCGGGTCTCCAGGATGCGGTTGATCACGTCCTCCTTGTCGGCCAGGGCGTCGACTATGATCTCGTCGATTGACCGGTCGGCAACCAGGTGGATGTAGTCGACCAGGCTGGTCTGTCCCGGCCGGTGCAGCCGGGCCACGCTCTGCAGATAATCTCCCAGGCTGAAACCCAGGCTGTAGTAGACGCAGTAGCGGGCCGCGGTCAGATCCAACCCCAGCCCTCCGGCCTGGATCTGCACCGCGATCACGCCGCCCCTTTCGTTCCACTCCTCCAGGGACTTCACCCGCCCCGAAATCTCGAAGTGGGGCCGCTTCATCTTCTCCGCTGTCGCGGCGATGGCGTCCAGGTCGTTCCGGAACCGGGCGAAGACCACCACCGGCTCGTTTCGGGGCAGGTCCTCCAGGATGTCCTGGAGGGCCCGGGTCTTGGCGTCGTCCATCTCGATGGTCTTCCCGTCCGAGGTGACGGCGAACCCCGAGGTCAGCTGCTGGAAGCGCACCAGCCGGACCAGCGCGTTGGCGGCCGTCACGATCTCCCCGCTGTCCAGTTCGGCGTGGAACTGGACGGCCATCTCGTCGTAGAGCTTCCGGGCCTTCTTCCCCAGGTTGACGTGGGTGTAGGTCTCGATGGCTCCCGGCAGGTCCAGCACCTCCGCCGCCGTGACCCGGAAGGCCAGGGAGTAGAACTTCTGGTTCAGCTCCTCCAGGTTTCTGTACCCCGATACCGCCTCGATCTTTTCGGGTTCGTCACCGGGATGCTCCGCCGCCCTCTGAGCGACGATCTCAAACTCGGCGTACCGGTTCTTGAACTGCTGGTGGTGGACTCCGAATACGCTCTTGTCCAGCGCCCGGTACTGGGCGTATATGTCCAACGGGCTGTGGGGCATGGGTGTGCCGCTGAGGGCGAGCCTCCGTCTGGACCGGTCGGAGAGTTGGGACGCGAACCGGCTGATCTTGCCCGAGGGGCTCTTGAGGCGGTGGGACTCGTCCATGATGAGCAGGTCCCACCGCTGGCCCTTCAGCCACTCGCCCAGGGGTTCCCGGTAGGCTGACTCGTAGTTGATGATGATCACGGCCGGCCCCTTCCTGGCTGTGGCCAGAGCCAGGCCCTCCGCGGCCCGCTTCAGCTTGGCCCGTACGTTGGGCAGCTGGTCCCCCAGGGGGATGATGGTCGCCGGCCGGCGGCTGTGGGTCTTTATCTCCCGGGGCCATACGTGGTCCACCACCGACAGGGGGGCCATGATCAGGGTCCTGCCGGCCTCGATCTCCTCCATCAGGTCGATGGCTACCTTCGTCTTGCCCACTCCCATGTCCATTGCCAACATCGCTCCGGGCTTGTCCCGGATGAAGTCCATGGCCCTCACCTGGTGGAACCAGGGTTTGGGCGGCTGTGCGGCGTTCGTCATCCTCTGTCTCCTCTTCCGGCGTTCTTTCCCGCAGTGGCTCCGGCGGCGTTGAACGATTTCGGACGGGGGTGTTACAATAAAATTCGAGATCTTTTCAGGGGTCTCCCGGCTTAGCCCGCTCCGCCGCTGCTCCCGGCGGAACGGGCATTTTTTCTCTCGTCGGACGTTGCCCTGATTGGCCGCCGCCGGGCCTGCTCCCGGCAGAGAGCGGCGGCCCGGACGCTTTTCCCTTTCTTCCTTCGTCGAGATCAGCCGGTTTCCTGGTTCACCCTCCGTAGGTTCCTCTCCGCTTCCTCCCTCACCCATCTGATGAGCAGGAAATGGGGGACGAGTATCCTGCGCCCGTCCCTTATGTGGGGCAGGGGGTCCTGTTCCCTTCGGAGCCATCCCTGTACGGTGTGGGTCCCCACGCCCATCACGGCTGCGGTCTGTTCCAGGTTGTGGCATATGCTGGCGGGTGGTTTCGGGGCGCCGTTTGGGCCGTCGATCCACCGGCACAGCGATCGGGTGTCCTCGCCGTTCCACTCCCGGAACCCGGTGCTTGAGTCCGGGTCCCGCACGATCAGGGCGGAGGCGCCGCCATAGCGTTGGTCGAGGTATTGCTCCAGCTCTTCGGGGGAGGTCACCGGCCTTCTCCCGTCGCGGCTTCGGCGGCCGGGGTTTCCTCCGGGGCGTAGGACCTGAGGTCTATGCCCAGGCGTTCGCTCCACTTGTAGAGGGTGCCCACGGTCACGTCCAACTCGCTGGCTGTGTGGACGGTGTGGTGGCGGCGTCCCCGGTGCTTCTCCAGTGTTTCCGTGAGGATGTCCCGGATGGGTTTGCCGTGCTGGTACTCGAGTAACATCTGCCGGTCGGTGATCCTGTTCATGGCTCTCTCCTGCTCTGGCTTTCCTGCTGCCCTTGCCGCGTGAGCTGGTTGTTTCTGATGTTAGAACACCTCGTAACGTCCATGCTTTTGCTTTTCGGTACTGCCGGTATCAAGCGTTTTTATAGCCGGTATCCGGCTATCATTTCGCCGATGATAATTATTGCTTTCCCCGTTTGTCAACTGGCTATTCGTCATTTCTTTCCGTTCCGGTTCTCGTTTTCTTCTTCGTGGAGTATTCCTTGTAGTGTTCTGTAATGTGGAATACTTATCGGAATGAGTGGTAGAATGATGGTTGAAGTTTCTTGGGATGGTTGGGGAGCGTATGCCCTTTCTCAGCGAGCGCCTCAGGGAGGCCCGTGAGGAGGCCCGTTGGACTCAGAGGGAGATCTGCTCGAAGCTGGCCGTCGCCTCTTCTTCCTACCGGGAGTGGGAGAGTGGGAAGGTCGTCCCGAAGCATGTTGCCGTCATGGGCATGGCTTACCTGTTCAACCGCCCCGTGGAATGGTTCTACGGCGGGGAGGACCCCCGGCCGGGGGATGCCTCTGACAGCAGGGTCGTGGCCCTCTCCAGGGTGATCCTGTCGGGGGCCCGTGCCGAGGGTGTCTCCCTGGACTCGTTGTTCGGCCTTGAGGACGCGTCCGCCTCCTCCTGGATCATCGACCCGGCTTGGGCTGACTTCGACGCTCATCCCGTCGCCGCGTCAGCCGGCGCCGGTTCGGAGGCCCCGCCCGGTGAGCCGCTTGTCCATCATGTCCGGCTCGACCCCCGCTGGCTCAGGGAGCATGCCCTCAACCCGGATCGTTGCGACATGATCTCCGTCTCCGGCGACTCGATGCATCCCACCCTCCCTGACGGCTGCACCATCCTGGTCGACCGGAGTTCGGTGGAGCTGCGCGACAACGGCATCTTCGTCCTGCGGACTCCGGATGGCTTGGTGGTGAAGCGGGTCTGTCGCGGGTTCGCCGGCTGGACGCTGGTCAGTGATAACCCCCGGTGGTCCCCGGCGCCCCTTGACGCCGACGTCCCGGTGGTGGGAGAGGTGCGCTGGGCCGGGGGGGTCCTCTAGGGCCATGGCCCGGGGCAGCATCCGGCAGCGCTCCAAGGTCAGGAGAAACTCCTGGACCGTCCAGGTCTACCTGGGGGTCGACCCCGCCACTGGCAGGAAGCGCTACCGTTCCGAGGCGGTCGTGGGGACCAGGGCCCAGGCGCAGCGGCGCCTGACGGAGACCCTGCGGGAGCTGGATGCCGGGGGTGCTCCCGGTCCCTCCGGGCTGACGGTGGGAGAGTACCTCGCCGATTGGCTCCGCGACGGTTCGGGGCCCAGGGTGGGCTCTAGGACCCTGGAGGGGTACCGGGACCACGTGCGCCTGTACATTTCTCCCAGGATCGGCAGGGTCGCCCTGGCGCGCCTGACTCCCCGCCAGGTCCAGGATATGGAGGCGGAACTGGTCCGGAACGGCGGCCGTGGCGGCCGCGGTCTCTCCCCCCGCACGGTTTCCCAGACCCACCGGATACTCCACAAGGCCTTGGAGGACGCCGTCAGGTTGGGTTTGGTCTCCAGGAACGTGTCCAGGTTGGTGGATCCGCCCCGGTTCTCCCGTCACGAGGTCCGCACCTTGGCCTGGGACGAGGTTCTCCGGTTCCTGGGGAGAGTCGACGACCCGCTCCTGCGAACGCTCTTCCTGCTGGCTGTCCATACCGGGCTGCGTCGTTCCGAGCTCCTGGGACTGCAGTGGCGGGACGTGGACCTGAAGGGGGGCGTTCTCTCGGTCCGGCGGGGGTTGGTCAAGCATGCGTCGGGCTCCCGGCTATCGGAGCCGAAGTCAGGCCGGGGGCGGGTGGTCGTCCTGACGGAGGAGTCGGCCGGGGCCCTGTCGGGTTTCCGCGAGCGCCATTCCGGGAATGGCGATTTCGTCTTCTGCCGTCCGGACGGGACTCCCCTTAAGCCGGCCTCGGTGAGCCAGGCCTTCAGGCGTACGGCGCACCGGGTGGGGTTGGCGGGGCTACGGTTTCACGACCTGCGGCACACCCACGCCTCGCTGATGCTGTCCGAGGGGGTGCATCTGAAGGTTGTGTCCGAGCGTTTGGGGCACAGCAGCGTTGCCATCACGGGGGACATCTACTCCCACGTGCAGCCCTCGGTGCAGCGTGAGGCCGTGGAGCGTTTTGGGGCGGCGTGGAGATCGGGAATGGCAAAAGAATGGCAACTTCGGGATGAGGCTCCCGGCAATCCCTGAAATTCCCACTTTTCATAGCTGAAAAGTGGTGGGCCGTGTGGGGGTCGAACCCACGACACCCGGATTAAAAGTCCGGTGCTCTGCCGAACTGAGCTAACGGCCCGCGGTCTGGGGCTGGAGTCTCGGCGGTGACATGGGGCGGGGTAGAGGGTGGTTCCGCCCGATCAAGCGTCTGTCCACCATCTGATTCTAGCAAGCCACCCGTGATACCCGCAATAGAGGAGTCGCCCGCTGCAGGGTTATTTGATCCCCCGCGCAACGCATTACTTACCCACCTTCGTGAAAGGGGGCAATACCCTAACCAACACCGGCGCTAACAAATCAATAGGCCCTGCTTAACCAGAGTCCCTTTAACCAGAAATCCTTCATTTCCGCTACGATAAAAGAGAGTACACTTCGGGTCCGGAGACGTGGCATTTCCTTACGGGAAGGAGTAGAATGCACCACAATTCCCGGAAGGCCCTTCCGGACCTCAAGGCGTTTACGGCGGACCGATCATAACGACTGGAGTAGATGATCCGTGGTAGCCATTACCGACGCCAATGTCCTTATAGAACGAGTTTCCGGCTACCTCTCTGAACAGGTGGCCGGCACGGTCCAGGAAGCCTACGACTTCGCCGAACAGTGCCACCAGGGCCAGACCAGGCTCTCCGGCGAACCGTATATCGCCCACCCCCTCCAGACCGCCCTCTTCCTGGCCAACCTCAACCTCGATTCCCACACCATCATCGCAGCCCTGCTCCACGACGTGGTCGAAGACTGCGAGGTTACCCTCGAAGAAATCTCCTCCAGGTTCGGCGGGGAAGTCTCTCAGTTGGTCGACGGTGTGACCAAGCTGACCAGGATGGACGTCCGGTTCCAACAATCCAGCAACGGCCTCGACCTCTCCGACGAACAGGACCAGCTTTACTCCGAGAGCCTGCGCAAAATGCTGGTCGCCATGGCCGAAGACATCCGCGTCGTGCTTATCAAACTGGCCGACCGCCTGCACAATATGCAGACCCTTGACGCCCTCCCCGTTGAGAAGCGGAAGCGCATCGCCCAGGAAACCCTGGACATCTACTCGCCCTTGGCCCACCGCCTCGGCATCTGGGAGATCAAGTGGCGACTCGACGATCTCTCCTTCCGTCACCTGAACGAGACCCGCTACCGGGAAATTTCCAAGATGCTGGCCACCAAGCGGGAGCAGCGGGAACAGTACGTGGAGATGGTGGCCGAACATCTGCGCCAGGAAATGAAGAGTTTCAACGTGGCCGGCGAGGTGGTCGGAAGGCCCAAGGGCATCTACAGCACCTACCAGAAGATGGAACGGTACGCCGCCCAGGGCAAGGAACTCCGCGACATTTACGACCTCTATGCACTGCGCGTCCTGGTCAACACCAAGGAGGACTGCTACAAGACCCTGGGCGTGATTCACCAACTCTGGCATCCAATCCCTGGCCAGTTCGACGACTACATCGCCAACCCCAAAGAAAACATGTACCAAGCCCTCCACACAACGGTCATCTGCGAGGGCGGCACTCCTCTAGAAGTCCAGGTCAAGACCTACGACCTCCACTACCTGGCCGAATACGGGGTCGCAGCCCATTGGAGATATAAGGAGGGTAAGTCCAGCGACCTGCACTTCGAAGAGAAGATGGCCTGGCTGCGCCAACTCCTGGAGTGGCAGCGGGAGATGGCCGGGACCGCCGAATTCCTGGAATCGGTCACGCAGGACATTTTCCGGGACCAAGTGTTCGTCTATACCCCCAAGGGCGACATAGTCGAGTTGACATCCGGCTCCACGCCCATAGATTTCGGGTACAAGATTCATACCGACCTGGGACACCGCTGCATCGGCGCGAAGGTGAACGGCCGCTTGATCTCCCTGGATACGGCGCTGCAAAACGGCGACACAGTAGAGATTCTTGTCTCCAAGGAGCAGCGCGGGCCAAGTCTCGACTGGCTAAACCCAAACCGCGGCTACGTCCGCTCCGCCACCGCCCGTCAGAAAGTACGCCTTTGGTTCCGCCGCCAGGCCCGCAGCTCCAACATTCAGAGGGGAAGAGAGTTGCTGCGCCGGGAGATGCGTCGGCTCAACCAGCAGTTGGACGACGCCGAAGTGCTCTCCCTCTGCAGGTACGACAGCATGGATGAGCTTCTGGCCAACCTGGGTTCCGGCGGCATGTCCGAGAGCCAGTTGGCCCAGAGGGTGGCCCAAGCCCGCCAGGCAGCCGAAGCCCAAACGGAGACCCCAAAGCCTAACCTCCCCCTATCCAGCCCAAGCTCTGGCATTTCGGTCCTTGGCGTGGGAGACCTGCTAATCCGCATGGCCCGCTGTTGCAACCCCATCCCCGGCGACGAAATCATGGGATTTATCACTCGCTCCCGAGGCGTGACAGTCCACAAGGATGGCTGCGTGAGCCTCCGCAACGAAGATGAACCTGACCGTATCGTGAACGTGGACTGGGGTGAGACCCACCATCTCTACCCTGTGCGAGTGGAGATGAGGGCATACGACCGGGTGGGCTTGCTCCGGGACGTTACAGTCCAGGTGTCGGAAGAGCGAGTCAACATCGCGTCGGTTATCACCAAAGAACTCCCCGATGGCACGGTGACCATCGAACTCACCCTGCACACCACTGGCCTGGACCAACTGGGGAAGCTTTTCTCCAAGCTGGAAGGCGTCAAGGGCGTCATATCGGCCACCCGGCACCGCTCCGCTCTCCCGGCCTCGCTTCCAAGCTGAAATTGCGGCTGCCGCGGCCTTTTGGTTTGGGCCGCGGAGCCACCGCCCCGGGGACCCTTACCATGGCAAACGGTTGGCACTCGCCGCGCCAATAAATTCCGGACCGACACGACTCCGAGGAGGTCAATATGCCCGAAAGAACACCGATCAGACCCGATGGAATTTCTCCCAACCCCGCCCTCTCTCCAGGAATTCAGGTGGGGGAATGGTTGTTTGTATCTGGAAACGTGGCCAACGACGGCAGCGGCACGCTGGTGGGGCCTGGCGACTGCGAAGCCCAGTCGCGACAGGTCATGACCAACATTCAGACCATCGCCGCGGCCGCCGGAGCTTCGATGGCCGACGTGGTGAAGATCACCTGCTTCCTCACCGACATTGCCAACTACGGGGCCTACGGACGGGTGCGCTCCGAGTTCTTCCCCACGGACCCTCCGGCCAGTTCCACGGTGGTCGTGGCGGGTCTGGTCCGACCTGAATACCTGGTGGAAGTGGAAGCGATCGTGCGGGTACCGGGCGGGAGTTAGCTCCCGCTTCCGGACGCGACCCCATACAGCGCCGTGTCGGGGTGATAATCGCTCCAGGCGAACCAGAAAGCGTAGTGGGAGGGCAGCCGCTCCAGGGCAATGCAGCACAACGGCCCCTCGACGGCGCGCCCTGTGAGCCGGTCCCAGACGGTGCCAGTCTCCCGGTCCCGCATAATGGACAGGGCCTTCTCTGACGGCAATGGCTCGAAAGACAGGGTGCGGTTATCCACTGAGCGGTCGAATATCACTCCGGTCTCCGATTCCGGCGCGAATGCCACCACCACGTTCCGCCCCGCGAAGTAGTCGTTGACCACCTCTTCCCCGGATATGACTCGGAAGGGGTACGCCTTAGCCGAGTTCCCCTGGGATATACCTACTACCAGGTCTTTCTTGGAGAGCCGGTCGTCGGAGTTGGATTCGCCCAGTTTTCCCGCCATGTTGGAGGCGTAGTAGCCGTCATACTGGTCGGTGAAGTATCGGCCCCGCTTTTCCAGGACCCGTGTGTCGGGGTGGAGTTCGGACCACTGTCCCCAGGTGGTTTGGAGCGCGGGGACAATCTCAAGCTCGGATCCGGACAGAGGACCCTTGACTCCGCGGCTCAGGAATTGGCTCCAGAGCGTGTCGGTCTGGTGGTCATACATCACCAGGGCGTTCATTATCAGCTTTCCCGATACACCGAAGGTATGGGTGGTCTGACCGATGTTGCGGGCATATACAATGCCCGTGAAGCAGAGTGGTCACCAGGTTACCGCTATCGGCACCCCTCCCACCACGTCGTTGACGATCTCGTGCCGGGAGAGCATGTTCAGGGGATAGGCGCGGTGGTCGTCGTTGATGGAGACCGCCAATACTCGCTCATGGGGCCGCATCTGGGCGTAGGCCGCTGGCCCGTCGGCGAACTTCGGGTCGGTGATTGCAGGTATGGCGTCCCTGGCCAAAACCGTGATTAGCTGAAGGTCGCGCCCCTGTTCACGCGGAAGGCTTACCTCTTCTGACTGCCCCTTCAGCCAATAGGTGCGTGCGAACGGCAGGCTAAGCGCCCCGATGGCCACGACGATCAGAATACCCACCACGATGTAGCCGCGCATCTTGCTGGGGTTGCTTTCGGGAAGCATCAAGTATTCACCCAAGATGTGATTAAGGACGTGCGTGTCATTGGATCTGACCCTATCCTAGCTCCACGATTGCTTCGATCTCCACGTCCAGGCCGTCTTCGGCCAAAGCGGTGATCTCCACGAGGGTGTTGGCCGGATACTCTCCCTGGAAGTATTCGGCAAATAGGGCCTGCTGCTGCTCACCGTGGGCCTGCCAGTCGGGGATGCTGGTAACGAAGGTTGTGATCTTGACGATGTCAGAAGGCGCGCCGCCCTCTTCGGCCACGATGCGTGTTATCCGGTCCAGTGTCACCCGCAGTTGGTCCATCAAATCTTTGCCCTGGGAATCGGTGCCCCTGGCGGTGCAACCGGCAATGAAAAGGAGGTTGCCTGCGCGCACTCCCCGGCTGAACGTGGGTCCGGAGGGAGCGATGTCCGGGTAATTCTTCCTAACTTTATCCAACGTACGCCTCCTAGATTCTGGCTTCAGGGACCACGCCTATAGCAATCGATACCATCTAAGCATACATCCAAAGGGGACCCCGCGCCCACTTCCAAGCCCTTTCCGCCAGGGCAATCGCATGTTACCCGGTCACACCGACACCTCGGCCCTTCCCGGAGCCCAGAGTTCTCGGACTGCTAATTCAATAGACAGAAATGTCGGCTCCGGGCAATGAATTCCCGCCTTCGGAGACCTTTGAATAATCCCCTCTCCCTCCGGGAGAGGGTTAGGGTGAGGGCGTCCTCCGTATCTGGGCGCACTCTGGATTCTCGCTTTCGCGGGAGTCGCGGAAGGTTACGCAAAGGTCTCCCTTCGCGGGAATTACGGGGGTGGGAATGGCGGGGCTATTGCAATCTACATGCAATTAACCGGGCATACCGTAGGACGCAGGTGGCGGGTAAGGACGAGGCGGTCTATAATTGACGGCGTAGCGACGCGGGCGTAGCTCAGTGGTAGAGCTCCAGCCTTCCAAGCTGGTCACGTGGGTCCGATTCCCATCGCCCGCTCCAACTTCCACTCCTGGCCCACCGGGGCAACTTCACGTCGTTGGCGATCCCATGAAGCTGTGGGCTATCGGCCCAGTCTAGTCCCCTGAAGAAGACACGATCAGTTGGCGGGCTGCTTCACGCACGGACGCGCCGTCTAGGGTGGCCACAAGCTCTCCGTTTTCGGCAGTCGAGAAAGCCGAGTCTTCGTGAAACAATGACACCAATTCGGCTGCTGTGGATTTGCGGCGCTCTTCGTTGAGTCCAAGGTCTCCGGCGGTGTCGTCCGAAAGGTGCGCCTCTATCTGCTCGGTAACCAGCTCAATCTCCACCTGAGTACGCTGCAACTTTCCGATGGAGTCCAGATGCCGGCCCAAGTAGCAGCCGCCGAATTGCATAAGCTCGCACTGGCGTTCCTCATGTTCGCCCACGCGCTGGTACTTGGGCTCCAGTTCGTGCTCGGTCAGATAGTCCCGGACCTGTTGGTCCTCGGCGTCGGGGCTCTCCAGATCGAAAATCATGATGACCCGGTACATGAAGAAGTCCGCGGGTTCTAGTCTGATAAACACCTGGGCACCACCTTATGGGAGGATTGAGCAACCCAGCCGCTGGCCGGCAAGCGCTACCGGCCCAAAGCCTTCATGATGCGGTCAACGGTGGACGGGTCGGGCTTTATCGAGCCGTCGTCTATACCGTGCATCACGTCTACGATAGCGTCGTTGTAGGGTGTGGCGACGCCTGATTCCCGGCCCTTGCGGCAGATCAAGCCGTTCATGAAATCAATCTCGGAGTGGCGTCCCTTCTTCACGTCCTGGGCCATGGACGCGAGCCAGTTGGTATTGCCGCCTCGGGTGCTCATGTAGTCGTCCAATTCCTCGTAGACGTCGCCCTTGTCGGCCTCCGCCCATACCTGGGCTGGCTTGCCCTGCATGTCGACCACGTTTAGACCCTGGGCCAACCCCACCTGCGCGCCTTCCTTGGCCAGGTGGATCCGGATCAACCGGCAGCGCGGGTCGGCGGCCATGTCCTGGGAACCGAGGGCGGACATAGCGGAGATTGCATTTCCCATCGAGTTCTGACACAGCTTGGCCCACCGTTCGCCCCACAGGTTGTCGGTGGCGTAAGCGGCGTCGATGGAATCTAGCATCCCCGCTATTTTCTCTGACCTGGAGGTAACCAGGCCGCTCTGCTCACCAACACGGAAGACCGTGTGGCCGTGGTCGCGTCCGGGCTCGCCTCCCCGGTTCGCATGGGCCGGTTCCCAGAGAGCTACCTCGATGTGGGAGGCTATGCAACCGATCTGCCGGTCCGCTCCGACGATCCCGCCGATTGTCGGGTCGTTCCAGCAATTCTGTATCGAGACGAAGAAGCCTTCGGGCTTCACGTAACGCTTGATGAAGTGGGTGGCCCACTCCGTATCGTAGGACTTCACTGTGATGAATGCGAAGTCGAACATCTCCGTGATGCCCTGGGCCTCGGTCAGGTGCATGGCGTTAACCGGCACCGTGAAATCACCCTGGCTGCCGCTGGCCCGCAGGCCCTTGGAGCGCATGGTCTCCACGTGCTCCGGCCACATATCTATAAACGTAATGTCGTAGCCTTCCCGCACCAGAAACGCGCCGACGTAGCTGCCCACCGCGCCGGGTCCCATGATTGCAATCTTGTCAGCCACTGTCCGGTCCTCCTGTTCAACTAACTAGCGGCGGCTTTTTGATGCCAGCCGGCCAATTGGCCTTCTTAATGCGTCTCACGAGGGGCCGAAATTCATCGGCCTTTGGCCACAATAGTAGTGCAGGCGCGGGAATCTGGCAAGCAACAGGTTAGAGGGTAACTGTTCAGAATCGAGGACGCGGATTGGCTGAATCCCAAATCGGGCATCTCCATGATGATTCTCGAGCGATGACCCTCAGCCGCAACCCGTCATTCCCGCGCAACCCGTCATTCCCGCGCAGGGAGACCTTTGAATAATCCCCTCTCCCTCCGGGAGAGGGTTAGGGTGAGGGCATCCCCCGTATCTGGGCACACTCTGGATTCTCGCTTTCGCGGGAGTCGCGGAAGGTTACGCGAAGGTCCCGCGCAGGCGGGAATGACGGGTTACGGCGAGACATCTTAAGAGGATTATGGTAGAGATGACCGACGTGGGATTCAGCCATTCCGCGTCATCATCTCTGAACAGTTACGTTAGAGGGTCACCAGCCTGGCGGAGCGTATGTGGGGAAGGCTCCTGATTTCCTCCAACACGGGAGGAGGTATGGGGTCATCGAGGCCGATGATCATCATGGCGTGACCCCGGAGGCTGAGACGACCGACCTCCATGAAGCTGATGTTGATGTTATGTCTTCCCGTGATGGTGCCCACTGCGCCGATGCTGCCCGGCTGGTCTTCGTTGTCCACAAAAAGCATGTATGGGACCGACGGCACTATGTCGATCCAATAGTCGTCGATCTTGACCATGTGGGCTTCGTTTCGCATGGAAGTGCAGGCCAGGGTCAGAGGGCCGAAGGTGGTCTGCAAAGTTGCGGTGATGAGGCCCGGGTATTCCTGGGACACCTCATTGTACTGTTCGGTGACGTTTAGCCCACGTTGTTGGGCGAGGACCGGCGCATTTATCAAGTTGACGTGGTTGCCGGTGACCGGCCCCAGCAGTCCAGCAAGCACCGCCGACTTGAGCATCGAGGCGTCGTGCTGGGCGATCTCTCCTTCATACTTGATCGTGACCCCAACGAACTGGCCTTCCGCCAGGCTGGTTAGCAGCCGGCCGGCGACCGACGCCGCCCTCATATATGGGGCCAACACGGCATGGACTTCCGGAGCGACGAAGGGGGCGTTCACGGTGTTCCGGGCGGGTTCCCCGTTGAGCACCGCCAATACTTGCTCGGCGGCTTCCACCGCCACCTCTCGCTGGGCCTCTTCCGTGGAAGCGCCCAGGTGGGGAGTGGCGATTACCTTCGGGTGGTCGAGGAGTACGTTCCCGGTGGGCGGTTCCTGGGAGAACACATCCAGGGCGACCCCGGCAAGCTGCCCGGAGTCCAGCGCCTCCAACAAGGCCTGTTCATCCACGAGTTCCCCCCGGGCGACGTTGATCAACCGCGCGCCCGGCTTGATCGTCTTCAATTGGGGAACCCCGATTAGGCCGTTGGTTGAGTCAGTGAGGGGAGTGTGAAGGGTGACGAAATCAGACTCGGCCAGCAATTCATCCAGGTTCATCAGGGACACGCCCAACCGGCGCGCATACTCCGGGGCGACAAAGGGGTCGAACCCAACGAGCCGCATCCCAAAGCTCCGGGCCCTTCGCGCAACTTCCGACCCCACACGGCCCAGTCCGGCGATGCCCAGGGTCTTGTTGCGGACCTCGATCCCCATAAACGCGCTGCGCCGCCACTGGCCGCCCTTGACCGAGTAATTGGCATCGGGAATGTTTCTTGCCAGGGCGAGCATCAAGGCGACGGTGTGCTCCGCCGCCGCGACCGTGTTTCCCGTCGGCGCATTGACTACCGCTATCCCGGCTCCCGTGGCGGCGGACAGGTCGATGTTGTCCACCCCGATACCGGCGCGGGCTATGACCTTCAGGCCGCTGCCCGCCTCTATAACTTCCCTGGTTACCTTGGTCTCGCTGCGGACCACTAACGCTTCGTACTCACCGATAACCCCCAGCAATTCTTCGGGTTTCATTCCCAGTTTGACGTCGACTTGGGCCTTGGCGCTCAACAGGTCGACGCCTTCCGAGGCTATCGGGTCTGATATGAGAATTTTGGACATTGCGTTATTCTCATCCTTTTTCTACAGGGTGGGTCTGCAACCTCCGTGGTTTTGGTTACAGCCTATCCAATATAGCACAAGGGCCCGGACTGGCACGCCGTCTACACAAACCTATGAGGTTGCGGGCTCTCCCTTCCAAGCTGTGAAATCAGGACCTATTCAACTCTTTTGACGTTTCGTAGTGAATACGCTACAGTCCAAACGACCCAAACTACGCAACCGGGCGTCTCGCCAATGCGGCGTTCATCGACGGACCGCACAGGCCGGCACGGCGGACTCCCCGACAATGGGCTAAGTCATACCGAAGGCACTCATCGCTAGGGAGGCAACCCATGTTTTTGATGCGCTTTACCGAGCGGGCCTACGTCAACTACACCCCCGAAGACGTTATCAACAGCCCCAATCAGGCGGTGCGCCTCACCTTTTCCAACTCCCACTTTGACCCGCAACTTGGCTCCGAGCTGTACAACAAGTACCTGGACGAGTACGAATACTCGGAGGAAGTGGGGTTCGACGGGCTGATGCTCAACGAGCATCACAACACCCCCACGTGCCTCGGCGCGACTATGAACTTGGAAGCCGCCATCCTGGCGCGGATCACCAAGACGCCCAAGATCGTGCTCCTGGGAAACCCTCTGCCCATATTTGACAACCCCATACGCCTCGCCGAAGAACTGGCCGAGATCGACATGATCTCCAGGGGCCGCCTGGTGTCCGGGTTCGTGAGGGGGACGGGTGTCGAGAGCCTGGCCACCAACACCAACCCCCTGTTCAACCGGGAGAGATTCGAAGAGGCCCACGACTTGTTGATCAAGACGTGGACCACTCCCGGCCCCTTCCGCTGGGAAGGGAAGCATTACCAGTTCCGGGTGGTCAATCCATTCGAAACGCCGCTACAAAAGCCGCACCCGCCCATCTGGATTCCCGGCACCGGCAGTCCGGAGACCCTGGTCTGGTGCGCAGAGCATCACTACCCGTACCTCTTCCTCGAGACAGACCACCAGGGGACCCAGGATATGATGCAGATCTACGCCGAGACGGCCCGGCAACACGGTTACGAGCCGGGGCCCGAGCATTTCGGTTACCTCGTGCGGATTCATGTCCAGGACACCGACGAGAAAGCTGAGGAAGTTGGCCGCGGCTATATGGAAGGTAATATTGGCGTGGGACGCATACCGCTCCCCAGGGACTATGCGTCCCCTGTTGGATACGGCAGCGCAAGCCGGGACCCCAGGTTCCTCCGGCTCAGGGAGCAAATCCGCAGCGACCCCTTCCGCGTCGGAGGCCTGGACACAGCGGCTTATGACGATATCCTGGCATCCAACCGCTGGATTATCGGCAGCCCCGACACGGTAGTAAGCAAGCTAAGGGAGGTCCTGGCCCAGATGCGTCCGGGAATCCTGGCTGTCTGGACCAACGACGGTTCCGTCAGCCATGAAGACTCCATGCGTTGCCTGGAGCTGATGGGACAGGAAGTGCTGCCAGCCCTCCGGGAGATCGGTGAGGAACTGGAGCTGACCGACCCGTTCCAGAAGGCGCCCTAACACGACTGGGACGCGCTTGTTCATCGCTCATCGTGGGCGTAGGGAAGCGGAGCCGGAGGAGATCCCTTAATGCGAGAGAGGAAATAGCATGGTCACAGAGTTCACGGAAAAGATCGTCGAGGTGGGCGGCAACAAGGTCCAGATACTGACCGGGGGCTCCGGCGACCCATTGGTCCTGTTCCACGGCGCGGGGGGCAACTCCGGCTGGCTGCGTTATGTGCAGGCTCTGGCGGACCAATATACAGTCTACCTGCCTTCCCACCCCGGGTATAACAGGTCGGAACGGCCCGAATGGCTGGAGACGATAGCGGACATGGCGTCGTTCTACACATGGTTTCTGGAAGAGCAGGGGTTGGAGGGCGCTCGAGCGATAGGGTTCTCGATGGGCGGCTGGATCGCCTCGGAAGTTGCGGTGTCCTGCCGACACGCGTTCAGCAAGCTAATGCTGGTAGACCCGGTGGGGATCAAGCCCCAGCAGGGTGAGATCACCGATATCTTCATTATCAGCCCGGCCCAGATCAACGAGCTGCTGTTCCACGATCCAACGCAAGCCCCTGAATACGACCAGCTATACAGTCAGCCACCCACGCCGGAGCAGGCGGAGACCGCCGAAACCAACCGCGAAATGGCGGTGAGGCTTTGCTGGAAGCCCTACATGTACGACCCCCGATTGCCCGGTCTACTGAGCAGGGTGAACATACCCTCCAGAATCGTATGGGGGAGGGAAGACCGGCTGGTGCCCGTGGAATGCGCCGAGCTTTTCCACCAGGCCCTCCCAAAATCAGATGTCGTGATAATCGACCAGTGCGGTCACTCTCCCCAGGTGGAAAAGCCAGACGAGTTTGTACGGGTGGCCCTGGAGTTTCTGGCATGACGGACGTCTATTACTTCACCGAGATGCCTTTTGCTGAGTTTCCTGAGTCTGAGGCGGAGAAATATCCGTCAATGAGACTCACCTTCCCGAACAGCTACTTCGACCCGGGCAAGGCCCATGACCTGTTTAAGCGTTACCTGGACGAGTACCAATACGCCGAGGAAATGGGCTTCGACGGCCTGATGATCAACGAGCACCACAACACGCCGTCTTGCATGGACGTGGAGGTGAACATCTCAGGGGGCATCCTGGCCCGCATAACTCAGAAGGCCAAGATATTGATGCTGGGCAACATGCTGCCCACATCCGACAACCCCGTCCGTCTGGCCGAAGAGATCGCCATGTTGGATGTGATCTCCGGAGGCCGCATTGTTTCAGGTTTCGTCCGAGGCATCGGCATCGAGAGTTGGGCCAACAATACCAACCCGATCCACAACCGCGAAAGGTTCGAGGAATGCCACGACCTGATAATCAAGTCATGGACCACACCAGGGCCCTTCCGCTGGGAAGGCAAGCATTACCAGTATCGTGCGGTAAACCCTTGGATGCTTCCGCTTCAGAAACCACACCCTCCGGTATGGGTCCCCGGAACAGGCAGCCCGGAGACGGTGGAATGGGCCGCGCGCAACCGCTATACGTACGCAGCCTTCCTGACGCCTTTGGACGTGGCCAAGAACCTTTTCCAACAGTACAGGGAATACGCGGCGGAAGACGGTTGGGAACCGGGCCCCGAAAAGTTCGCTTACATGATTTGCAGCCATGTCAACGAGACGGAGGCGAAGGCGCAGGAGGCTGGGAAGGCTTTCCTGTGGCGGATGAATTACCCGCTGCGGGGTCCCCGTGAATATTGGTCGCCGCCGGGATACACGTCTAGGGCGGGAGCGTCTGCAACCGCGGCCAGGCGCCCCACACCCCTAAACGAATTGTCCTACCAGGAGCTACAGGAACGCTACCACTTGGTCGTCGGTGATCCCGACTCGGTGACTGAGCAGCTTCTCCACATCAAAAGCGAGTTGGGCGTCGGGTCGCTGCTACTGGAAGCCCAGGGCGGTCAACTGTCCCACGAAGACACCATGCGGTCCATCGAGCTATTCGGAAAAGAGGTAATCCCCGCCCTGAAAGACTAGACCGCCCAAACCAGAAACCGGTTTGAACGGTCTAGACCTAAGACCAGTCGCGGTAAATCCGCGGAAACTACACCAGGCAGGTCACGGATAGCTCGCTGCAGGTGTCCCTCAGCCAGTCGACTACCTCTTGGTGGAAGGGGATGCCATCGACACGGCGCACGGCCTCAACCTCGGCTTCCGGTTGCCCGGCAACCAACACCCTATCATGTCCTGGGGCCGGTTTGGCGTTCTTCATCATCAGAAGCCATTCGTCCATCATGTCCTTGAAGCTATCGACGTCGGTGAAAGCGTCGATGCTGTAGGCCGCAACATAGTGACCGAAGTTGGGGCGTCCTGGCATTGCGCCATAGCCCACGCCGGTTAGGACACCAGCCAGGATGTCCACCACGCAAGAGAGCCCATAGCCCTTATGGGACCCTAGCTCCCTGGTGCTTCCCAGCGGCAGAAGCTGGTAACCCCCTGACTCCCGCATGGATGGGTCCACTTCTTCCATCACCGGTGTCCCTTCACTGTCGGCCATCCAGCCGGCCTCCATCATAACGCCAAGGCGGCGGGCAATGCCCATCTTGTTGGCCGCTACCGTGCTGGTAGCCGCATCGAACACGAAGGGCGGCTCGTTCTTGGCAGGGACCGCTACCGCTATGGGGTTGGTCCCAAGCACGGGCTCCGCACCGAAAGTAGGTAGCACCGACGGGGGACATGACGTCATGCACGTTCCGATCATGTCGTGCTCCAGGGCCATCATCGCGTGATAGGAAGCCATCCCCAGGTGCCGGCCGTTGCCCATGGTGACCATCCCGATCCCCACTTGACGGGCTTTCTGTATCGCGATGTCCATTGCCTTGGGCGCGATGATAACCCCGAGACCGCGGTCGCAGTCGATATTGGCCGTGCTTGGAGTCTCCCGGACAACCTTCCAGTTGGGTTGGGGGTTTATCTGGCCGCTTTGATAGCCGGATACGTAGCTCCGGAGCATGTTGGACACGCCGTGAGTATCGACACCCCGGAGGTCCGCCACAACCAAGACGTCGGCCGCCAATCGGGCGTCCTCGGGGGTGACTCCCATCTTCTCGAAGATTGGGATGACGGTGCCCCGGAGGTCATCTTCTTGGACCATCACGGCCTCGTCTAACGGGACTCTAAACTGTGGCAGCACGGCGCTCCTCCTGATTCACTACTTCTTTGCTAAATATCACTTTGCGGGGGACCGGATGGGACTCCGGAATCAACCGTATTTACGGACGGAAACCGGTCCCAGGCTTCGTCGGGTGGAGTATAGCACCGGTCAACAGGCGGGGCTACCGGACATGGTCTATACTAGGCACGGCCGAACGAATCCTAGGACAACCGATAGACGCGCACCATGCCCGAACTGGCCATAGTGCTGGCAACCTACAACGAAGCCGAGAACCTGCCGCCTCTTATTGAAGCGTTGGAAGGGTTGGGGGAAGACCTGGAGATAGTCCTTGTGGACGACAGCAGTCCCGACGGGACCTACAAGGTGGCCCAGCGACTCTCCGATAGATTCGGCAATCTGACCCTCATCCAACGTCCGGCAAAGCTGGGTCTGGGATCGGCGTTGCGCGACGGCTTGGCCGCCGCGCACAAATCAGGCGCGGCGTTCACCTTGACCATGGACGCCGACTTCTCTCACGACCCGCGTGAAGCGCCACGGCTACTGGAAGCGATCAGAACGGAAGGCGCGGACGTTGTGCAAGGAAGCCGGTACATGCCCGGAGGGACCATCCTGAACTGGGGCTTGGGGCGAAGGGTCCTGAGCCGGGGCGCGAATTTACTATTTCATTGGGGAGCCGGAGCCCCGCTGGAGTCAACAACCAACTTCCGTGTCTTTTCACGGCGAGCGGTATCGGTGATTCTCGACAGGGCCCGAGGCGCCGGCTACGAGTTCGTACCCGAGGCGATGCTGGTGGCCCTGTCCGCTGGCCTTCGGATCGTAGAAGTCCCGATCACCTTCTCCGACAGGCGGTTGGGCGAAAGTAAGCTGGGAAGAGCGCAAGCGGTCTCTGATATTCTCCACAGTCTGGCCAGCGTGGTCCAATTCAGGCTGGGTGTAGGCCGGTTTTCGCGCCGCCAAGCCGGTGAACCCGGGGTTGTTGACTAGACTCCGACATTGGAACCAGACCTCGCGCTGCTATAGCTCCGTCATTTCAGCCTTGCTATAATCGCGCCATTCCGCCAGGGAGCATTCCACCGTGATGATTCAAAAGGAACGTGCGCTCAGTATCCTCGCCAGCCTGGGAGCCCAGCCAGCGGTCGCCTACCATGAATCGGGAGTGTCATCCACCGTGACCGGACATCTTACGGACATGGGTGTGCCGTTCCAGGTTGATGACTTCGGGAATATCATTGCACACATCCAAGGCAAATCCTCGGGAGTGACCCCATTCGCGATCGTTGCCCACATGGACCACCCGGGCTTTGAAGCAGTTTCGATCAGCGGCGATTACCTTGTGGGAACAGCCCTGGGTGGAGTGCCCACGAGTAGCTTCGAGGCTGGCGTGCCGCTTCAGATGGTGTTCCCCGGCGGTGAGCGGCGTTCCGCCACTACTGCCGGTCCCCACGGAGAGGCATCGGACCGGCAGGTGTTGATATCTCTGGACGATCCCATGGAGGTCCCCCTACCCTGCGCCGTGGTATTCGACCTTCAGGACTTTGCCCTGGACGGAGACTTTATAAGGATGCGGGCAGCCGACGACCTAGCTGGCTGCGGCTCGATTCTCTCTGCCCTAGCGGAGTTGAAGGAGCGGCCTCCGGCGGGCGATGTCTACGGGGTATTCACCCGCGCCGAAGAGATCGGACTCATGGGAGCGAGGCTAATGGCCGAGGCCGGGTCGCTGCCTCCCGATACTTTAGTCGTATCCACTGAGTCCAGCCGGACCCTGCCGGGTGCGGAACAGGGCAGCGGGCCGGTAATACGTGTGGGTGACGCAGGCTACACCTTCAATGTCGAAGCGGAGTCGGTGCTAATACGAGCAAGAGAGGTCCTGCAAGGCCGTCCGGATGGGTTTAAGTGCCAACGGCAGTTGATGAGCGGAGGGGTTTGCGAAGCCAGCGCCTTTTCCGTCTACGGCTACCAGACCACCGGCATTGCCTTCCCCTTGGGCAATTACCACAACGCGGCGCCCGAGGGAAGGATCGAGGCGGAATATATCCACCTGCAGGACTACCTTGGCGGGGTCGAATTGATGGTGGAAGCAGCCCACAGCGTAGCAGACCGGGGCAATACTGCGTTCAGGGACCGGCTGCGCCACGTACCGGAGGAGACCCGCCGCCGGCTCATGGAAACCTCCGCGTAGCCTACAACCCGACTACTCTCACGCGGTGGTTGTTGCTGTCCGCGATGTAGAGATTATCGTCCCGGTCCAGATCGCACCCGTGGGGCCGGTCCAGACCGGCTTCGGTCGCCTGACCGTCTCCCTCACCACCTAGCCGCCCACCCGCTATCGTGGTCACGATACCGGATGCGGGGTCGACCCGGCGGACAGCGTGGTTCTCGGTATCCACCACTATGATGTTGTCTTGGCTGTCGCAGCGTATTGCCTTGGGAGCGCCCCAAGTTGCGTTGATGGCGAGACCGCCGTCACCCTCGTAACCGCGTTCGCCGGTACCTGCAAACGTGGACATGACACCGTTGGCATCGACCCTGCGAACCCCATTCCCTTCTCGCTCGGCGATATAGGTGTTGCCCCGATTGTCCATGCACACGGCGCGGGGCCCAAGTATGCTGGCCTGGGCGGCTGGCGCGCCGTCTCCTGCTCGCACCTTTTCACCGTTGCCCGCGAAGGTCGTTATGATGCCGCTGGCCAAGTCGAGCCGGCGGACTCGCTGGTCTTGAATATCGGCTATCAACAGTCCGCCCCTTCCATCCAGGAAGCAGTCGTTGGGCTCCCGCATCATCGCTGCGGTACCCGGGCCGCCGTCCCCGCTGTAGCCTGCCTCGCCGGTCCCGGCAACGGTGGTAATGATGCCGGTGGACGCATCGACACGGCGAACGGCGCAATTTAGGCGGTCAACGATGTACAGGTCGTTGTTCCGGTCGATTCTGATGCTATAGGGCTCGCTCATCTGGGCGAGGACCGCTGGCCCGCCGTCCCCGGAATAGCCAACCTCGCCCGTCCCGGCAATGGTGGTGATCGCTCCGGTCTGAGCGTCGACACGGCGGACACAGTGGTTGCGGGACTCGGACACGAACATGTTGCCCTCGGAATCAAAGGCGCACATGAAGGGCTCCCGCATCAGGGCGTCAGCCGCAGGCCCTCCGTCCCCAGAATATCCGGCTTCTCCCGTGCCTGCTACCGTGACGATTATACCTTTGGCGAAATCCATCTATCTCACCTCTGCTCCGGGCCACTGGCGGCGTTATACCAGTCAAGTATCTGGCTGCCGGTCATAAACACGGCGCCTTCGAACTGCTGAATGTAGTCGAAGATCATTTCGAAGTACTTTGCCCGATGCGGGACTCCCGTGATGTAGGGATGGGTCGAAATGGCCATCACCCTGGCGCTTTCGGCACCTTCCCGGTACAGAGTGTCGAACTGGTCGCGGGCGCGTTCGAAAATCTCCGGCGACTTGTGGTGCTGGACAGCGTAGATGGGGATGTCGTTCAACTCCAGGGTATAGGGAATCGACACCAGACTTCCGCTGTTGACCTTCATTGGGTAGGGCTGGTCGTCGTTACACCAGTCGCAGATGTATTCGATCCCTTCCTCAGCCAGAATATCGGGAGTGTCCAGGGTCTCGGCCAGTCCGGGACCCATCCAGCCACGAGGAGCGGTACCGGAGAACTCCTGGATCGTGCTGATTGACCGGCGGATGACCTCTCGCTGGTCGGCCTCGGCGTTGAGCACCCGTTGTTGGTAACCGTGCCCCAGCAGTTCCCACCCGGACTTGACGCATTCTTCAACCAGGTGGGGATAGGTGTGGCACACGGCTGCGTTGAGGCTGACCGTCGCCGGGATTCCGTGCCGGTCCAGCACCCGTTTCAATCTCCAGAAACCCACCCGCATACCGTAGTCGTACCAGGCGTAATTGGGGATGTCCGGCACCACGCTGCGCCCTTGGGGGACTGGGAGAATGGTGCGGGCCATGGGCTCGTTTATGTCCCATTCTTCCACGTTGATGATCACCCAGACCGCAATGCGGGCGTTGTTCGGCAACACGAGTTTAGGACGCTCGAATATGTTCGAGTAATCAGACCTGGGATTGGGCACGACGCCTCCTATCCCCGAACGGCTGTTACAGACCCAGCGCCTCCATACCCAGCCGGGACAAGTCTTCGTCCTCCTGGGCGGCAAGACCGCTTACGCCAATAGCTCCGAGCACGGCACCAGTGGAGGGGTGGAGCACCACCACAGCGCCCTGGGCGGACACTAGGTTGGGGTTGCCCATGTCGGCCACGGTGCGGCCCTGACTCTTCAACCGTTCGGCGTATACCGCCGAATCGGCCCCGGACAACGCGGAAGTGTAAGCCTTGCGTACAGCGAAGGTCTGGGGGTTGGTCCGGCAGCCGTCCATCCTTGCGTAACTGAGCAGGTTTCCAGCGTCATCCACGATGGCGATGGCCACCGGCCGGTCCGGTTCCTGGGTAGCCTTGTCCAACATTGCGTTCATGGCCCGGCGGGTCTGGTCCAAACTGAGCATCGGTTTGTCGTACATGGGAACCCTCCAAAAAGCCTCAATCGGTGAGCCGGAGATGTTTCTCCCGCTATTCTAGCGTAAACTTGAAATACACAACGTCCGCTTCGTCAGTCCGCCGCAGGTCTTCGGGGTCGATCTCCAGACCAACCACGGCGGCAACCGACGATTCCCCGAAGACCGCTTCTAGGATATTCGCAGTCTCGACGGCCCGGCCTATGTCGGCCTCGCGGACCTTGTGGGAAGCTTCTACAGCTACCCACAAAGGAGTGCGGCTCTCCTGGCTAACCCCCCTTAGGATGAGGTCGGTCAGGAAAACACGGTCCATCCGCTCTCCGTCGATGTCGCCTCGGTCCATCGCGTCTTCGATCGCATCCCGGAATTCCGGCTGAATGCCTTGGACCGGACTTATCACAATCTGGGCCCGCCGCAGCCCAAATCTCTGACTCACGCGGGGTATTATCTTTCGGTCAAGAGACGTCTCGAGCGCGACACCCTTCAGATACCCTACATCAACCTTCATTCCCGCCACGTCTCCTTTCAAGACTGCCACGTCCTCTTTGAGCTGCGAGACATCCGTTTCCAGGCGATCAAACCGGGTGTTGGCAGACTCGATGAACCTGGCGAGTGTCTGGGGGACCTCCAGCAATTCCCGGGTGAGGACCCGCGCTCGAAGCGCTTCGGCCCACTCCGGATTTTCGTCCAGAAGCCGGATCAAGTCTTCTATGTTGTTGATAGTGGTCATGGGAAATACGATGACGCTGAATCGTTCTGTAGAGGCTAGTATACACGGTGTACATCAAGTAGGCATGACCCAACTGTCAACGCCTTCTGAGTACGTCAAGTCCGATACCATGCTAAGCCGAGTCCCTCCCGCGTTGACACGTATGCTGCCCGGATTTACACTCCCTTCCATCCCAACTCTCCGACACCGGGACTCTCTTACTATGGAATAGGCCTTCGCTCACGTATGTCTACACAGTCAATTTCCGACGCCATTGAGTTAATGTTCGAGTCCGGTTGGACCGACGGGCTCCCTGTGGTGCCGCCCACCGGGGACCTGGTCCAGAGGTTCGTCGATTACACCCAGCGGGACGCCGGCGAGCTGATCGCCGAGTTACCTCCTCTGGGCGGAAAGGCTACCGTCGAGCGCGTGGCGGCCAACGCAGTCATGGCCGGCTGCTTGCCGGAGCACATGCCAGTAATCATCACCGCCATCGAAGCGATGGTGGACGACCGGTTCAACCTTCGCGGAGTCCAGTGCTCCACCGGCATACACACCCCATTGGTCATTGTAAACGGGCCGCTGTCCAGGGAATTGAAGATCAATTCCGGGTACAACTGCTTTGGCCAGGGCTGGCGCGCCAACGCCACCATTGGCCGTGCGGTCAAGCTGGCGCTGGTCAACCTGGGAGGCGCGATTCCGGGAGAGACCAACAAGTCAACTTTCGGACACCCCGGCAGCTACACCTACTGCGTCGCTGAATTTGAGGATGCCAACCCTTGGGAACCCTTCCACGTCGAAGCGGGTTTCGACCCGGCAGACAGCACCGTGGCCGTGTTTCCCGGAGAAGCGCCACACAACATCATGTACCACGCCGCCGAGCCGAGGGACTTCCTCGCGGTCCTGTCGGACACCATGTGCACCCTGGGCAACGTGCAGATGTACGTCATGGGCAGCACCCTGGTGGTGCTTGGACCGGAACACGCCCGGATGTTGGCCTCCAACGGTTGGAACAAACGCGACATCCGTTCGTTCATCTTCGAGCACGCCCGGAAGCCGGTGTCCCTGCTACGGCACGGCGGACCACCCCAGGGAGACGCAAACAGGGGCTTCCTGTGGCCCAAGTTCATAGATCCGTTCGACGATTCCCAGCGAGTTCCCGTGGTGAGGCGTCCCGAAGACATCAACATCATGGTGGCGGGCGGCCCAGGCGGCCCCCACTCGGCATACATTCCGGGTTGGGGCTCGAGGCTGGTAATCAAGAAGATTCAACTCCCCTAAGGAATCTACCAAGGAGACGACCATGGTCAGAATGCCCACGCCCGGTATCCAGGAACGGCTGCGAGAGTTGGACATCTCCGTGCCTATAGACGAAGAGGCTCTGCACCGGTGGCGGCCAGCCGACCGTCTCACCGGCCTCCAGGGCAAAGTCGGAGGCTTCCTGGGAAACCGCAAGGGCAATGCCGACTCCCTGCTGCTGAGCATAAGGGAATTGCTGGACAAGCAATTCGAACTCAGCGATACGGTAGTCATGGACAAGTTCATATATTCCAGGCCTGCCGCCGACAGCGTAATTGACGCACTCGCGGCCAGATGCGATTTCGTGGTGACTGCCATCGCGGATTGAGGGTCCTGCACCTCGTGCAGTGTGCACGACGCAATGACCCTGGAAAACCGGGGCGTACCCACGGTGGTTGTCTGCACCGGGCCATTCATCGACTCGGCCCACCTTCACGCCCGAATGCTGGGCCGCGAAGGGTTCCAGCCGGTGGTCATTCCCCATCCACTGGGAGGTCTCAAACCCGAAGGGGTGATCGACCGGGCCCGGGAGGCGGAACAACAGATAATCACCGCATTGACCCTTTAGACCGGGTGAAAATGGCATCCCCGGTAGAACGCACCCCTGCACACTCAATCAGGAGGTAGCGCTGCTATGGCGACAGTAGGATCCGGGAAATACACTTACGAACTGGTGGAGGACTGGGCAAAACTGCCCGAAGGCTGGACACTGGGACAAACGGCCATCGTCACTGACTCGGAAGACCGAGTTTACCTGTTCAACCGCAGCGAACACCCATTGATCGTACTGGACAAAGATGGCAATTTCCTCACGTCCTGGGGTGAAGGCGTCCTTACCGCCGCCCACGGCATGTTCATCGACGGCGACGAAAACATTTACCTTCCAGTCATAAACTCCCACGTGGTGCTGAAATACAGCTCTTCTGGGAACCTGCTCATGACCCTGGGGGCTTGGGACCAGCCCTCTGACACCGGTTGGTCGGGCAATGCGTCGGATACAGTCCAGCGGGCTGCAGGACCTTTCCATCGGCCTAGCGACGTGGCCATTTCGCCAGACGGAGACCTATATATCTCCGACGGCTACGGCAACTCCCGCGTCCATAGGTTCTCCGGAGACGGGGAGTTGAAGTTCTCCTGGGGAACACCCGGCAAGACCGAGCCGGGGGAGTTCCACGTACCCCACGGGGTCTGGGTCCATACTGATGGCAGAGTGTTCGTCGCCGACCGCGAGAACAACCGGATGCAGATTTTCACGCCGGATGGCGAGTTCCTAACCCAATGGACCGGACTCTCCCGCCCTTGCGACATCTACATAGACCAGGATGAGACGGTCTTCGTTCCTGAGTTGGACGCCTTCATGAGCATCCTGAGCATCGATGGGACGCTCCTGGCGCGTTGGGACGGCCCCGGCGGCGTGGGAGCACACGCGGTCTGGCTCGACTCGCGCGGCGACATCTACCTCAATCAGAACCTGGAGGGGCAGCGGCTTCTTAAGTACCGGAAAGTAGCCTAGATTGAGTCCCGGTCTTAACTAAGCCAGTCCCCTGACAACATCCGCCGAGCTGACCACAACTGCCTGACGGGGGAAGACCTTTTCCATGAGCAAAGCGTGGACTTTCTCGTCTCGGTCGGCGCAGCCATCCTCCACAACGATGAGGCGGAAGTCCGCGTCGGCGGCGTAGCGCACCGTGGACAGTATGACGCCGCTGGTGGCGTGCCCCATCAGGACCAAAGTATCTCGGCCCTGGGCGCGAAGAATCACGTCCAAGTCCGTCCCGTAGAACGCGCCCACGCGGTGTTTGACCACTATTGGTTCGCCCTCCAGCGGCGGGACCGATGGATCTATCAAAGCGGCGGGGTCGGCTGGCGGTTCCAGTCCAGAACTCTTTCTGGCGCTGAAGGTCAGGTTGGAATCGGACACTTCGGGATAACCCGGCCTGAAGTTCACCACTATATAGACGACGAAGACCCCCACGCCCCTCGCCGCGTCCAGCACTTGCCGCGCCCGGTCGAAAGTGCCGCGCCGTTGCACCACAGGATTCTCGCCCATGCTGTCCCGGTGAAAGTCCGCCATCAGCAATGCGGTCCTGGCCGGTTCGATATGTAATTCACCCATTTGGTCCTGCCCGCTGGTTGAATCAAGCTCTGAGGTCATGATGAAGTCACGGCCAAGCGGCGGTCAAGTCGTGGTAGGGTCTCAGTCAGTTCGTGCTGCACGCTCTAACACGCCGGGGGGTTATCGCCAAAGGCCCCACGCCCTATACTGGGTGGGAACTCGGCACAGCCGCCACCAGGAGGGAGCAGGATGGAAGCCGGTTACCAGGTCGGCCAGGTTGTTATCCAAGGAAGCTTGGACCTCCAACAACAGTGGCGAGACCAGTTGGAACAATTCCGCGGGGCCCGAGACGTAGGCTTCGACACTTATTGCTGGGCCCACCACTACTTGATCCATCCATTTCAACACTTCCAACCCCTCCCTGTGTTGGCTCGGCTGGCTGCGGAACCGGGGGATATGAAACTGGCCACTTCTGTGCTGCTGCTACCGCTGTTGAATCCCCTAGACGTGGCGGAACAGGTCGCCACCATCGACCATATCAGCGAAGGCCGTCTTATCCTCGGACTGGGTCTGGGTTACCGTCCCGAAGAGTGCGAGGCCTTTGGTACCCGGATGTCCCAACGAGGGGCAAGACACTCCGAAGCCCTGGAGTTGATGATCAAACTTTGGACGGAGGAGGAGGTCACCCACCACGGCCGCTATTTTCAGGTCACCGGAGCGCGGCCTACCGCACAGACCTTCCAAAAACCGTACCCCAAGATTTGGTTGGCAGCCATGAGCGATCCGGCAGTTCGGAGGGTGGCGAGGGAAGGGCACATTATGTATACGGGTCCTGCCCAGCCCTATCCCACGATCCGGCGGCAGATCGAGTTGTACCAGGACACCCTTCAGGAATTCGGACAACCGGACCCCGGTGAGATGGTAATCGTCCGGGAGTTCTTTTGCTCCAACAGCCGCACCGAAGCGATGGAAAAGGCCCAACGGGGATTCGAGCGCAAATACGCTGAATACGCGGCCCACGGGCTGCATGGTTCCGACCCCGAGTTGACCGAGAAGGTAACCGGCGACCTGGAAACACTGATGGACGAGACGTTCATCGTAGGCAGTCCTGAAGAGTGCATCGAACAGATCGCCCGGTACCGAGACCTGGGATTCACCCAAATCGCCCTCCGCCTTTTCTACCCAGACATGCCCCAGAAAGATGTGCTCGAACACATCGAGCTTGTGGGCCGGGACGTATTGCCCGCTGTACACGCCCTATGACTCCGACGTACTTGAAGCGATATTTACCCAGAGGTTCGACAACATACGATCTCAGACGCGCCGCCTGACGTCCCGTCAGGCGGCGGAATAAGGAACCATATTTGGTCTAGTGAGGTTGAGCAAATGAGCGACAAACTAATCGGCGTTGCGGTAAACGGCGCGAAGGCGCAGGACGTCCACGCGACCATACAACAGGCTGAAGGACATGGCGTTGGCGGCGCGTGGATGACCACCGGAGGAGCGCGGATCGACAGCCTCACAGTGTTCGCATCGGTGGCGGAGAAGACCAGCAGCATAAAGATGGGAACGTCCATTGTCCCTACGTTTCCCCGCCATCCCTTGGTCATAGCGCAACAGGCACAGGTGGTGGACCAGTTGGCTCCTGGCCGGATCCGCGTGGGCGTAGGACCCAGTCACCGCCCCAGTATGGCGGCGTTGGGCATCCGGATGCAGTCCCCGTTGGGGCACCTCCGGGAATACCTGCATATCTTGAAGTCTCTGCTTCAGAAGGGATCGGTGGACTTCGACGGTGACCACTACCAGGCCCATGACTCCATCGCGGGCCCGCTGGACATCCCAGTAATGGCTTCGGCCTTGCGCCAGGGTTCCTTCGAGCTTTGTGGAGAGGTCGCAGACGGGGCGATTAGCTGGGTCTGTCCCAGGGCATATCTCCGTGACTCAGCTCTACCCGCTATGCAAAAGGGGGCCGACGCCGCCGGACGCGCAGTCCCACCGCTCATCGCCCATGCCCCGGTCGTGGTCCACGACAACTTCGACGAAGTCCGCACGGCCTTCAGGGAGCAGTTCGGGAATTATCCCCGGCTCCCCTTCTACCGAAGGATGCTCATCGCCGCAGGCTATCCCGAGGCCAGGGATTCAACGTGGAGCGACGCAATGATCGAAGGTCTCGTAATTTGGGGGGACGAAGGCGCGTTCGAGCAGAGGATTCAAGAGCTTTTCGCATGCGGGGCGACCGAGGTGTTGGCTTCGCCGATTCTAGTGGGCCAGGACCGAGACGCCTCCCTGGACAGGACTTTGGCCATGCTGGGTAAGATATCCAAACAAGTAGCCGCTTAGGAGGCCCCGTTGAGCTTGCCCGAAGGTAGCACTCTTCAATTCACGGACGACCTGTGCATTTGCCGCGTTTTGAACGGCATGTGGCAGGTGTCAGGAGCCCACGGGCCGATCAACACCGAGGCCGCGGTCCAGGGCATGATCGGTTACCACGACGACGATTTTACCACCTGGGACCTGGCAGACCACTACGGTCCAGCGGAGGACCTGGTGGGGGAGTTTCGCCGGCGGCTGATCAACTTCGGAGGGCCGGAAGAGTTGGGGCGAGTCCAGGCGTTCACCAAGTGGGTGCCCAGACCCGGACCAATGACCCGCGCCATCGTCGAGGAGAACATCGGCATCTCCCTAAGGCGGATGGACGTCGAGACCCTGGACCTGATGCAATTCCATTGGTGGGACTACAACAACCCGGCTTACCTGGACGCCCTGGACCACATGTCCCAGATGCGGGACGAGGGTAGTATCAGGCACCTGGCACTCACCAACTTCGACACCGAGCACTTGCGGACCATCATCGACCACGGGACCGCCATCGTCTCCAACCAGGTCCAATACTCGCTGGTGGACATGAGACCCGAGGTCAACATGGTCCCCTATTGCCTGGAGAACGGCGTTAAATTGCTGACCTATGGGACGGTCTGCGGGGGCTTGCTAACCGACCGGTACCTGGACCAACCAGAGCCATCGCACGGCGACCTGACCACCGCCAGCCTGGGCAAGTACAAGCAGATGGTGGACGCCTGGGGCGGCTGGGAGTTGTTCCAGGAGTTGCTTCACGTCCTCCGGGCCATTGGCGACAAGCACGGAGTGAGTATCGCCAACGTCGCCGTCCGCTACCTCCTCGACCGCCCTGCCGTTGCCGGAGTAATAGTCGGCGTGCGCCTAAGCGTGAGCGACAACCGGGCAGAGAACGCCCGAGTATTCGACTTCACCCTGGATGATGAAGACCTGGACCGCATCGGAGCAGTCCAGGCCAAATCGCGCGACCTATACCGAATCATCGGCGACTGCGGCAACGAGTACCGCCGGTAAAGTAAGGAGCTAACTCATGGAAATCGGAGTCATCTTTCCCCAGACCGAAATCGAGGCGGACCCGGGCGCTATCCGAGACTTCGCCCAGGCAGCCGAGGATCTAGGCTACGACCACATCTTCATCGCCGACCACGTGCTGGGGGCGGACCCGTCTTTCCACCAACACTCTTCCCTTGCGACCTACAACCATGAGAGTGTTGTTCACGAGTCCTTTATCCTGATGGGCTTCTTGTCCGCCATCACCAAGCGAGTAGGACTAACCACCGGCATCCTCATCTTGCCCCAACGGCAGACCGCGTTGGTCGCCAAGCAGGCTGCGGAGATCGACGTGCTCAGCGGGGGCAGGTTGAGGCTGGGCATCGGCGTGGGTTGGAACGCGGTGGAATTCGAGGCGTTGGGTGAAGACTTCCGCAATCGGGGCCGGCGCAGCGCGGAACAGATCGAGGTGATGCGCGCCCTGTGGACTCAAGAGGTTGTCGATTACCACGGCCGCTGGCACAACATCACCCACGCCGGAATCAACCCTCTCCCAATCCAACGCCCCATCCCGGTCTGGATAGGCGGCGGAAGCAGCGCCGACGCCAGACTGTCTGAGGTAGTGCTCCGGCGCATCGCCGCCACCGCCGACGGATGGTGCCCCAACATCACCACCGACGACGCTGGGAAGGCGACTATTGAAAAGGTCCACGGCTTCGCCCGCGAAGCAGGCCGCGACCCCGCGACTCTGGGGCTGGACGGCCGCATCCGAATCTCCGGCCTCCAACCCGAGGAATGGCTGGACGAAGTCAAAGCCTGGGAGGAGATGGGCGCAACCCACCTATCCATTGAGACCCGCAGGGGCGGCATGACCACGGCGGAGGAGCACATCGAGGTCATCCGCCGCTTCAAAGAGGCGATAGGGTAACGGTTAGTCGGCCTCACTTCTCAGATGGCGTTGGAGACCAGATGGGGTGTTAACACGCGTCTTCCGGGACGCAAGCACCTCTATGGGGGGCAATAAGCAACATGGCGCGATTCTTCATTATTGCATCGCTTGTGGTTTATCTACTGCTTTTCACGGCCTGTACTGCTAGGTCAGAAGTTCAAGAAGCACAGACAGAACTGCTGGAATTGAAGGCTCAACTTCTAGTTGCAGAAATCAACCTTGAGAACAAAACGAGCGATTTAGTTGAGGCCAAAGCCGACCTTGAAAGACTCAGAGAAGACCTTTCGCTCGCGCAAGTGAATCGGGAAAAGGTTGCAAACCATCTGTCTACAACTGTTTCTGAGTATAACGACCTGAAAGCAACTGCAGAGGAGGTCACGACAGATGTTCGCTGGTTGCTGAAAATTATGAACATAGGGATTGCGATGGAAAATAGCAACAATATGTCCACAACCGACGCTACCGAAGCGATACGTGATGCACCCGATGAATTCTGGGCTGTTATCGAACAAACAGGATTGGATCGGTTGGACTCTCCAGAAGGGGAGGAGAAAATGCTGATTGCGATGAGAAATCTTCTAGAACGACTGGCTGACGATTTAGATATTGACAAGAAACATTAGCGCTTACTTGTTCAGCGATTGCCATATTGGTTGAGAGAGTGCGATATGGTCTGATGGGCGGTGGAACGAAGAGAAAAAGGCGAGAGATACAGGAGGAGGGAGAACCGCCGAGCGCAAAGAATGGCAAGCGTCGAATATGAAGCGTAAAAAGGTTTGGGCCGACAACCAATACTTCAATCAGCCTCCTTCATCTCGCAATCTAAATGGCGAGTCACACTTGAGACAACATCTGGCATTAGATGATAATCGACTATTGTTGTACAAAAAGTGCTGTTAGGGTCTAGGCGCCTTATTGGTCATCTTCCTGCCGATTTCGGTCCGCTGGGGAAGGTTCGTTGAACGGCTGCCCTGTGTCTAAGGCTTCGTCGTGTCGCCTTACCCAGGGTATCCATGCTGCATCACTTTCCTCCCTACCTTTCTTTCGACCCTCCTCAAACCGCCGGGCCTTATACTTCTCAGCAGATATCATCATAATCTCTCAACTGGCTATAGCCGTCACCGCAATAGCAACTGCGGAGCTGATTCCTTGACCAATCGCCAGGACGGTTTGAAATGCCGTGTCATTCGTTCTATGCGCTATCTCGTAGCAAGCGACTACGATGTTGACTCATCGGACCAGAGCCACCGATGCACCCGGATATTTGTTTTCGTGGTCTCGAAACAGCCCTTAGAATAGCTTCCTTAATCGAAGCTATACCTAATCTCCCCGGAACCTATGCAATTGTCATCGGCTACTTGTCATATCGGGACCGTCATATGTCTGAAAAGCGAATCCGCGGCTATGCCCGGCGTCTATCCCGACTGAACGGGACGACTTTCCCCGGCCACTCCGCGGATGACATTCTTAGCCCGAATCCACCGGTGGACACCGATGGACGGCGTGAGGACAGCGGAAGGGGGGTGAGGAAGTTACAGGCGCGATGATCCGGGCTCGAATTTGGGTAGACGGGAGGCTGGCGGCGGTCTGCAGGCGCTTTGGGGGGCGCCGATGGCGGCTTACAGTGGCTGTGGTGAGGGGGATGGCGGGATAGGACACGGCAAGAGGCGCTCGCGGACCGGACTGGCGCGAGTTGGCGGGGCGTTCGGTTGGCCGGATGGCGGGTCAGTAGCGGACAGGAGCAATCAGGCTGGGAGTGGAATGGCTCGCAGTCGGGCCAGGGCGCGACTGAACTGGGTTTCCCATGGCCAGCGCTGGGGAAGATGCAGGGTGATCCGGCGTGCCGAGCGGGTGATCCGTCCGGCCAAGGCAAAGACCCGTCGTCTGAGGGTCTTGGTGGTCACGATCTGCTGACCCAGGCCGATGCGGGCTGTCCAGCGGGCCAGGTTGTGGGCCATCACCTGTACCGCCAGCCAGGCGCCGTTGGCAGCGAAGCGGCCCGAGGGGAGATGGTTCAGCCCCACGCCGTACTTGAGGTCGCGTATCGCATTCTCGATCTCGGCGTGGCGGCGGTGGTCAGCCTCCAGTTCCAGGGTCTCTCCGTCCCGGTCGGTGATGAAGCCGTGATAGCTGTAGGTGGCGAAGAGAGCCAGTAGGGAATCGGCGTCCAGTCCTCTTCGGGTATCGCCTCGATGAGATTCCGCAGGCGGGTGCGCTGGCGGATGGTGATGGAGAAGCGGACATCCATCCGGCGGCAGACGGCGACCACGGCGTGGGTATAGAAGCCGCTGTCGGCCCGCACCGTGAGTTGGCCCCTGGCTCCGCCGTAGCGCACCCGCCCCACCGTTTCACGCAGGAAGTGGGCGGCGCCGCGGGCGGTGTAGGCCCGGCCCTCGCGCAGGCGGGCCATCAGCACGTCGCCGGTTCCGGCGGCGACGGCCAGCAGCGAGTGATAGCCCCGCGCACCGGTGTAGCCGTGGTGGCGAGCTCCTTCCTTGGCCAGTCCGTAGGTCTCGCAGATGGTGGAGTCCAGGTCGATGGTCAGGGGCCCGTCGCCGGGTCCGGCCCCAGCCTCCCAGGCCCGGGCCAGCAACTGGCGGCTCACCCGGTCCAGTTGGCGGACGTGGCCCCACCGGAAACTGCGCAGGAAGGTGCCCAAGGTGGAGGGCGCCTTGACTACACTGCCCAGGGTGCAGGCTGTCCTGCCGGTGCGCAACACATCGGCATCGTCGATGCAGTCGCCGCCCGCCAGCGCGGAAGCCACCAGCGTCATGATCTTGTCGCCGGTGTTGGCTCGGCCTGGGGCCCAGCCCAGGTCCAAGTGCCGGTCAACCAGTTGGGGCAGGCCCAGGTGCAAGGCCAACGTGGCGGGAAGGATCAGCCCGGCATTGTTGACCAGGCGGTGGTCGTCGAAGGCGATGTGGATGCCGTCGGGGTGGTTGCGTGGTAGCATCTATTGGGTGCTCCTTGTTTCTGGTTGGTTTTCTGTCTCGAAAACCATTATCCCAGATGCACAGGAGCACTTTCTTACCCATTCAACCCGCCGCGACACTCACCTTTTCGGTGGATTCGGGCTTAGGCTAACATTTAACGCAGGCCACGTCCATCAGAACGTAATCACACTCCTCGCCACACTCCCCTCCTTCATGTCGGCAAAGGCCTTGTTGACCTGGTCTAGCTGCAGGCGCTGGGTTACAAGCTCATCCAGCTTTAGGCGTCCTTGCAGGTAGAACTCCACGTAGCGGGGCATGTCGGTACGGAAGTGGTTCGATCCCATGCTGCTCCCCTGGATTCGCTTCTCCCGCAGGAATGACGGGCCGTCAAGTTCGATCTTGGTTCCCTGGGGGATCATCCCGATGATCGTGGCTGTGCCTCCGTTGCGCAGCATCTCGAAGGCCTGCTCCGCCGTCTCCTTCTTGCCGATGGCTTCGAAGGAGTAGTCAACCCCTCCATTGGTGAGGTCCCGCACGCGGGCGGCCACGTCGCCGCTGGAGGCGTCTATGACATCGGTTGCGCCGAACTCCCGGGCCAGAGTTAGCTTGGTCTCCACCGCGTCGATGGCGATGACACGAAGCGCACCGGCAAGGGCCGCGCCCTGGATGGCGTTGAGACCCACGCCGCCGCAGCCAATTACCGCAACCGTACTGCCGGGCCTCACGGCCGCCGTATTCAAGGCGGCCCCCAATCCGGTGGTCGCGCCGCAGCCGATGAGAGCAAGCTGCTCGAAGGGGATGTCGCGGTCAATCTTGACCAACGAGTTCTCGTGGACCAGCATCTGTTCGGCGAAGGACCCCAGGTTCGCGAACTGGGTAACGGCCTCTCCGCCACTGCTGAGGCGCGGAGTCTCGTCTGGGCCACGGGTGAGACCGGCGCGGGAACACAATACCGTCCGGCCCTCGGTGCAGCGTTCGCAGTGGCCGCAGAACACCGAAAGGCAGCAGATCACCCGGTCTCCGGGTTTGACGTAATCCACCAGATCGCCCACCGCTTCGACGGTGCCCGCCGCCTCGTGTCCCAGAACCACCGGGAACCTGGTAGCGTATAGACCCTCGACGAAATGCAGGTCGCTGTGGCACACTCCGCTGGCTCCCGTGCGCACCACCACCTCGCGGGGACCGGGATCGGCGATCTCAACATCTTCGACTTCCAATGGCCGGTTGACCTCGCGCAACACAGCAGCCTTCATGGCTTTCCTCCTAGATTCAATGGGATATCCAATACTATGGTTGCAATTGAGACTACAGCTTTGGGATGGGGCCGATTATACTTGTAATCTGCCCCGGCGCAAGCCCTCAATGCAGTCTGCCGGGACGCGCTGACCCTAACCCAATCATCAAGCCAGACAAGGAAGTCATGGGATGACTCGACCGGTTAAGTTCTGCGTGCGGATGCACCAGCACGGCTACGCCTTCGACGACCTGAAAGAGGTCTGGACCGAGGCCGATAGGCTCGGTTACCACTCGGCAAGCCTTTACGACCTGCTCGATATACCTACCTTGGAATGCTGGACCACCCTTTCGGCCCTGGCAGCGGTTACGGAGAACCTTCGGCTGATCCCCATGGTCCTGGCCAATACCTACCGGCCTCCGGCGCTGATGGCCAAGATGGCCTCTACATTGGATGTCATCAGCAAGGGCAGGCTGGAGTTGGGAATCGGCGCCGGGGGTGGGGGAACCGACCACCGGGCATCGGGATACGCCTTCCCATCAACGGCGCAACGAGTGCGGATGCTAGATGAGGCAATGGTCATCATCAAGGGCCTCTGGTCCGGGGAACTTGGCGATTTCGAAGGATGTTACTACCGACTGGAAAACGCGCATCAGGACCCGAGACCGGTGCAACAACCTCATCCGCCAATTCTGATCGGCGGCCACGGCGAGAGGCATCTATTGCGGGTGGCGGCAAGACACGCCGACATTTGCAACATCGGATCGGAGATGACCCTGGAAGAACACCGGCAAAAGTTATCGGTGCTGGAGGAGCATTGCCGGGAAGCCGGACGCGATTTCGGGGAGATTGAGATTAGCCACAACGCTCTGACGTTGATCGCCGAGACCCAGACCGAGTTTGACCATGTGGTATCCAGGCGGGCGGCTCAGTCCAACGTTTCGGCTTCGACGTACCGGGAATCTCTAAGGGGAACCATCGCTGGCACACCGGACCAGTGCGCCCAGCAGATACAAAGTTACGTGGACGCCGGGATCACCTATTTCTTCCTTATATTCCCCGACCCTGTATCGGTGGATGACCTGCGGCTATTCGCGAGAGAGGTGATGCCCCGGTTCGACGCAGTCTAAGGAATCCCGGCCAACAGTTCCTCGATGGCCCGGTTCACGTCGTCGGGCCGTTCGGCCATTGGGAAATGTCCAGCGTGGTCCAGCTTTAGATACTTGGACCCAGGTACCGCCTGGTGGAGTTCCAACTCGTACTCCGGGGGCTTTCCAGGGTCGTCGACACCCCTGATGAGGACCAACGGGGCGTTCAGTGTGCCGATCCGGTCCGAAACGTCGAAATTGTCGATGACCACCAGGTCGTCGTGTTGGGAAATGGGTCCCACTTGCTTGTGGCGCTCGATCAATCGCTGCCTCAGACCGGGATCAACCCACATCATGGCGTGTTCCATGGCCTTTAGCCAGGACTCGCGCTCCTTTGGGTCTTCCGCGGCCCGCAGGCGGAATTCCAGCCCTCCCGGAGCGCGCTCCTTGCGGCGCATGGCCACCGTCATCAACACCAACCCGGACACCTCATCGGGGTAGTCCAGGGCGTACTGAAGGGCGATGCAGGCTCCGAGGGTGAAACCCACGAGCACCAGGTCTTCGCCCCGGTCCTGGGCCCACAACCAGCCCCGCAGCCACTCCGTGTAACGCTCCACGTCAGGGCAAGCCTTTCCGAGGAGATGGCCCGGTAAGTCTGGGGCCAGGCTCCCCGGGAAATGCTCCAGTTGGTAAGCGTATCCTTCCCGGCACCCACCAGCGCCGGGACCATGAATAAACACTAATTGACTCATGGCGCAATTCTAAGAGTGGCCCGCGTGGTGGTCAAGGTGACCTGGCAGCATCCCAAGAGCCTGGTCCGGAGCTTGCGACGCGATGACCATTCCGCTTGATGCCGCACCAGGAACAGAGAGAGCTCCGGTATATTCAAGTAGGAGGAGGGTTTTGATGACGGGGAGTAGATTAAGCGAGGGCCAGGTCAGCGTTGGTCTATGGACTTCCTCTACAGCAACATGCTGGATGGCCAGAGGGACAGGGTCCCGATCATAGGATTTGACGATATGACGCGTTCACCGGGAGTGTCCGGGAATCGAGCTGACTCCTTCAGGTCAAGAGCCGGAACCTAACATTGGCTGTAGTATAGCTTTCGGGGGAAGGGCAAAACCATGATTCATAAGTTGCCGGGCTTAGTAGCAGTCTCGCTCTTGCTCTTGGGCTTGCTCTCTTCATGTAATAGCGAGCCGCAACCTGCGAGGACTCAACCTACGCAGGCTCCTGCGACTGTCGGGACTCGGTCCGCTGGTCCGACGGCTGGGCCCACAACCCGCCCAAGGGCCCCAGATCCCTCGTCCCCGGCCTCCTAAGTATTGGATCGGTCCACGCTTACCAGCGCTCCCACCCCTCGGCCCGCCGGGTCTCCAACGCCGTCGCCAGCGCCACCCTTGATTGTGACCATAGACAAGACCACCCTCGGACGAAACCTGATCGAAAAATTTACTGAGACGGAAATGTCTAGCCTCAAGCAAGAGGCTGGGAACGAGACATTCAATGCGCGTCTGGAGCAGAAGGTATCGGAGGGGGACGCTTGGTGGACAAAACTCCCGTTTCCCTGTCTTGCCGGGGGCAGGGCCGTTGATCTCAGCGTTGCGATGATGGCTGGACTTGCCCGAAGGTCGGACCCAGAAGTTCTTGATTGCCTCAGAAGGGCCTTTTCAGAGTCTGGGGCCGACGCATTCGAGTACATCTTCGGCGGCGAATTCGGCTCCGAAGACCCCATTGAGGCTTTGAGCTTCTCGCTTCGCTTCATACTTTGCCGGCCTGACGAGACAATCGGCTCACTGGCCGCACAGCGCCTGAAGTTGAGTGGTCTTCCTACGCCCTCCAACCTGAGATGCATATTCGCCGAAATTGAAGTGGATGAGTATGCCTCCCGGCATACGCGGGGATAGACTGCAGCGGGGCGCGATGTATATCGCGCAGGGACACCCGCGCTCCCTAAACCGAGTGAATTAAACCGTTAAGAAACCACTCGCGTCAAAGGTCGGCTGGCCCCCTTCTGTGCCTCTCATACCGGCGCTCGTAACAGGGTGAGCGCTCAGGCCTAGACCAGACTTGCCCGGTGGCGCGCTTACTCTGGAAGCTGTGGTAGACATCAGTAGTAATGTCAGGACTGCTTCCAAGGACAGCTCCGGCTCAGGGTTTAGTGGTCGTGGAACCCATCGGGTTACTGGTCTCCTGGCACGACAAGCTGTCGTGGGCCTGCTCCTACATACATTGGAGCTTAACATTGGAGCTTAATTCCGGTGGGTGCCGCAGGCACAGTCGCACCGCATCCACATCGCAGAGATTATCAGAGCTCTGGACCAGCCTGTCGCTTAAGAGGGCCCGGACCCTCTACTCGGTAATCCGAGGTGCTGCCACTGCCTCAGTGACGGGCAGGACTCCAGGCGTCATCCGGCTGTTGTGAGCCTTCGGTGGAGGGCTGCTTTCGGGGGCGCCGGACCTACCGCATTCGGGCTAGTTCGGCTGGCTTCGTGGAAAGCATGGTTCTTGTTCAGACTTGTCCCAGCCCTGTCATTCCGGTGAACTTAGGGAATCCATTGTCAGAATCTGACAGTTCCGTCAACTGCGATGGCGGATTGCGAGCTCTGTAATGCGGCCTTCGCCCCACCAGCGGCGGGATCGGGATTATTGCGAAAGATCCCCCTGCCGGGTGACCGGATTTCCTTGATGGCCTATAGCCGCCATGCTATCATTGGGCCAGCCCTCTCATCCTCCCCGTGAGCTTTGTTATTCGCTTGGCAGCCTCGTTTCGACCTCAATTGGAAGATAATCTCACGTCTTTTTCGATGTTCGTATGTGAGACGCCCGGGGCGACACGATTCTTGCGGTCCGGGAAGCGAATACCAGGATGAGCGCCCACCCCCATCCGGTCCATCAGATAGATGTCTCGATTGACGAGCAATTCGCGGGGGAGGTCTCAGAGGGTTGGCTCCGGTCGGTGGTCGAAGTTGGACTCGACGCCGCGGTTAAGCAACTATCGGGTGTGCAGGTAAGCCTGTTGCTGACGGAGGATAGCATGTTGCGAGAGCTGAACCTGCAATTCCGGGGATTGGGCGAAGTCACCGACGTACTCTCCTTCTCAATGGAGCACCCGGGGCACTGGGAGGGAGAGTCTAACGAGCCGGATGACAGGTTCCAAAAACCCGGAGAAACCGATGAGTTCGCATGGTCGCTGCCTCCGGGAGAACTCCCGCCCCTGGGTGAAGTCGTAGTGTCCTATCCCCAGGCGTCGCGTCAAGCGGCCGAACAGGGCCATTCCATCGACAAGGAATTGGCCCATCTGATAATTCACGGGCTCTTGCACCTTGCGGGACACGACCACGAAGAGCCGGAGGAACAGGCCAGGATGCAAGCTCTGGAGCGGACCGGGATGGACGCGGTGTTCCAGGCGGGGAAAGCGCGCTCATGACCACCCAGGTCTACTACCGGAAATGGCGCCCCACCAGCTTCAGTGAACTGGTGGGCCAGGAACACGTGGCCACGACCCTGCGCCAGTCCACCAAGCTCGACCGCGTGTCTCACTCATACCTGTTCTGCGGGCCGCGCGGCAGCGGCAAGACCACCACGGCCCGGATCATGGCCAAGGCCGTCAATTGCCTAGACCTTCAGGATGGCGATCCCTGCAATGCCTGTTCCGTATGCCAGGCGGTCAACGACGGCCGGTTCATGGACATTATCGAGCTTGACGCCGCCAGCAACCGAGGCATCAATGAGATCCGGGACATTCGAGATAAGGTAAACTTCGCTCCCGTCCAGGGCCGCCGCAAGGTCTACATCCTGGACGAGGCGCACATGCTTACCACGGAAGCCTCCAATGCCTTCCTCAAGACCCTGGAAGAACCTCCCGCACACGTGATATTTGTCCTCTGTACCACCGAAGCTCATAGAATCCTGGCGACAATCGCTTCCCGGTGCCAAAGGTTCGACTTCCGCCGTATTCCCTCGGAACAGGTTTACGGACGACTAGCCGAGATAGCCGAAGCGGAAGGCGTATCGGTGGACCCTGACGCTTTGCGGATGGTCGCCAGGTTCTCCGTGGGCAGCCTTAGAGACGCCGAGAACCTTCTGGAGCAATTGGTTGTCTCTTACGCCGATGGCGTCGGAGTCAAGCAGGTGGAAGACCTGCTGGGACTCGGCCACGGCGAACGATGGCTGGAACTCACCAAATTCCTGTTGATGGGCAACACGTCCGGCGCTCTGGGTGTCATCAACGAAGCTGCCTGGGATGGCGTGGACCTGCGTCAGTTGCACCGCCAGACCACCGAGCTGTTGCGGGCGGCTATGCTCCTGCATTGGGGCTCCGACGCGATCGTTGACCTCCCAGACCAGACCTTGTCCCAGATGAAGGAGTTGGTGGGCCAGCTTCCTCCCTGGCGGATCGTCAAGGCGCTAAAGGTGTGGGGCGAGGTGAACATGCGCTACGACGCCCCCTCGCCGCTGCCCCTGGAACTGGCTTCGGTGCAGATTTGCGACGACAGCTTGGCGCAGCCAGTCACAGGTGTGGCCGAGAACCCAAGAGCGCCGGCCCGCACTCCAGCGGCCGGGTCACCGCCGCCCCCTTCCGCCAGCAACCCACCGCCAGCCCCGGCTCCATCAGTGTCACAAGCTCCTTCGCGTCCCGCCGAACCATCGAGGCCCCCCCGTGACTCCGCGTCGCCCAGGCCCGTGCCCAACCCCGAGCCGGCGCCCCCAAGAGTGCCCGCGACAGGTGACGGGTCGTTGGCCGCCAACTGGACTGCCGTGGTCAAGACATTGGGCAGGCACAAGGGCAAGAAGTATAATTTGGGGGCCCTGCTCCGGGATTGTAAGTCGGTGGATGTCTCGATGGAGGATAATACGTTGGTCCTGCCCTTTACCCACAGGGCAAACCTGGAGCGGATGGAGGAAGAGATCGGCGACCCCAAATGCCGGCGGCTGGTCGGCGATGCTTTCAACACAGCGTTTGGCGGTACTTACGAATTCAGGCTTACTCTACTGGACGACAACCGCGATAACGGCGGCTCATCCGGTGCGGCGCAAAACAGCCCCCTGGTGCGCGTGGCCCTCGGCATGGGCGCCAGAATTATCGAGGAGGACCCGAAATGAACCGCAACATGATGCGGCAGGCCCAGCGGCTTCAAGCCCAGCTAGAGAAGGTCCAGGAAGAGCTGGAGACCATGACCGTTGAGGGAAGTTCCGGCGGCGGTGTGGTCAAGGTCGTGATGTCCGGTAAACAGGTGGTGGAGTCGGTGACCATCGAGCCCGAAGCCGCCGAAGATGTTGACCTGCTGCAAGACCTGGTAGCCGCAGCGGTGAACGACGCTTTCACCAAGACCCAGGACATGGCCTCCGAAAAGATGGGCGCGATCACCGGAGGCTTGAAGATTCCCGGACTGGGGTAATCCTGGCATGAGCATGGGACCCCTCCCCGCGGCGTCCCCTTCCCTGGCCAGGCTGGTGCAGGAGCTTCACAAACTCCCGGGCATTGGGCCCAAGAGCGCTCAGCGGTTGGCCTACCACATCATTCGCACGCCCGAAGATGAAGCCCTGGCTTTGGCCGACGCCATTACCGGGGTCAAGCGGAACATCGTCCTCTGCCAGGAGTGCCAGAACCTCACCGACAACTCCCCCTGCTTGATATGTGACGAGCCCAGGCGTAACAGAGGCCAACTCTGTGTGGTGGAAGACCCCCTTGACGTGCTGGCGATGGAACGGACCCGCTGCTATTCAGGGCTATATCACGTGCTGCACGGTGTCATTTCACCCTTGAACGGTGTCAGGCCCGACGATCTCAAGCTTAAGGAATTGTTCGAACGGGTGGGCGGCGGCCAGGTTGAAGAGATGGTCATAGCCACCAACCCTACACTGGAAGGCGAGGCCACGGCGATGTACATCCGGCGTCACCTGGCGGGGACCGGCATGAAGATAACCCACCTGGCGCGGGGCCTGCCCGTGGGCGGCTCGCTGGAGTACACCGACGACCAGACCCTTAGCAGGGCGTTCCAGGGTCGGCAGGAGCTATAGGATGGCTCCGCCGCGCACGTATCATTGCGAAGCCCTGGCCCTTAAGCATGTCCCCATCGGCGAGACCGATCTGCTGGTCACATTCTATACCCGCGACCGTGGCAAACTCCGGGCCGTGGCAAGGGGCGCTAGGCGTTCCAACAGCAAGTTGGTAGGTCACGTGGAACCGCTGACTCAAGCGGCCCTGTCCCTAGCTCGCGGGCGGACCCTCGACTACGTGACCCAGGTACAGGTGATCGAGAGCTTCGGCGCACTGAAATCCGACCTTGAATCTATTTCCAGAGGCTTTTACGTTGCCGAGTTGGTTGACGGGTTCGGCTCGGAAAACGGGGCTAACGAACCTCTGTACAACCTGGCGTTAGACACGCTTCACGCCGTCTCCGGTGGTACGGATGTTGAACTGCCCTTGCGTTGCTTCGATCTCCAGCTTCTTGGTGTATCCGGGCTGAAGCCGGAGTTGTATCGATGCGTGGAGTGCCGTAATGAGCTTCTACCCGGCCGCCACCGGTTCAGCCCCGGACTCGGGGGGACCCTCTGCCTGGACTGTCGGCCTCCGGACGCGAATGTCTTGCCTTTACCCGTGCAAGTACTCAAGGTGTTGCGCCTCCTGGACCGGAGCCGTCCAGGGAGTCTTCAGCCGTTGCGGATGAGCGATAACCTGAAAAAAGACCTACAAAGTCTGCTGGAATTAACCCTTGAATACTGGTTGGACTTTCAAATTCGTTCAAATGCGTTCATAGAACAGCTTCATAACGAAGCCCACTCTGCGGTATATACGTAGGCAAATCTACCTAACACCCTGGAAAACCAGCCGCCACGGACTGGTGCGAAGGGTTCACGAGGTTTGTCGGTGTTCGAGAAAATTCTTATCGCCAACCGCGGCGAAATCGCTTGCCGTATCATCCGCACCTGCCGCAAGCTCGGTATTCAGACCGTAGCCGTCTATTCGGAAGCCGACCGGGACGCTCTCCACGTCCGCATGGCCGACGAAGCCTACCTTCTGGGAGAGGCCCCTCCGGGACAAAGCTACCTGAACATACCGCGCATTATGGAAGCCGTTCGCCGTAGCGGCGCGGAGGCTGTCCATCCCGGCTACGGCTTCCTCTCCGAGTGTCCCGCATTTGCCCGGTCATGCCAGGATGCGGGAATATGCTTCATCGGACCGTCTCCCGGCGTCATGGAAGAGATGGGCGACAAACTTGGGGCGCGCAAGCTCGCCCGCAAAGCCGGATTGCCCGTGATGCCCGGCACCTGGGAAGCCGTCGAAGACAACCAGGCTGAACAGACGGCATGGAAGTTGGGGTTCCCCCTCATGGTGAAGGCCGCCGAAGGCGGCGGTGGCATCGGCATTCATGTTGTCCACTCCATGGAAGAGTTGCGCCCGATCATCCAACGCACCCGCGAGGTCTGTAACGGCGCTTTTGGAAGTCCCCGCCTCTATTTCGAGCGATATTTGAGCGACGCATCCCACATCGAAGTCCAGCTCATCGGCGACCAACACGGAAACCTCGTCCACCTGTTTGAACGGGACTGCTCGATCCAGCGCCGCAACCAGAAGCTGGTTGAAGAGACTCCCGCAGTGAAGCTTTCCCCAAGATTGCGCCGCCGCATCTGCCATCTAGCCCTGAAGCTGGCCAAGTACATCGGCTACACTAACGCCGGCACCGTTGAGTTCCTGCTCTCCCCCGATGGTCAGGTTTTCTTCCTCGAGATCAATACCCGGCTGCAGGTGGAGCACGGTGTCACAGAGATGATCACCGGATTGGACATGGTGGAACTCCAGATCCGCGTAGCAGCCGGTGAATGCCTGCCGGTCCGGCAGGAGGACGTTGTCGCGTCCGGTCATGCCATCGAAGCCCGCATCTACCCCGAAGACCCCAGCACGTGCATTCCACAGGTTGGTGACCTGACGGGTCTGCATCTGCCCACTGGCGAACACGTTAGGGTCGATTCGGCCCTTTGCGCTGGATACCGAGTTGGGTTACACTATGACCCGTTGTTGGCCAAAGTCATGGTGTGGGGGGAGAATCGCGAGGAGTCGGTGAAGCGTCTATTACGAGCGCTCCTGTCGGTCAGGATAGAAGGTTTAACCCATAACGTCCCTCTCTTGCGAGATGTCCTGATGAGCAAGGAGTTCGTAGGAGCAACCCACCACACCGGTTCGTTGGCGCATCTGATAGAAGACCGGAACAACCACGCCACTTCCCCCAATGGAAATGGAGCCATGTCGAGTAACGGGCACGACCAAGGGGGCCGGGAAGTTGCAGCGGCCATTGCCGTAGCGATGGCGATGAAAGCCAATACGCCGGCCACTTCTCCTTCCTACACGCCCAACGTCTGGCGCTCGTACGGACGGCGCGCCCAGTTGCTCTCCCGCACCATGGGGGGGAGCCGGGGTTGGCGCTAACCTCTCTCCGTATCCGGGTCGGCGACCACTGGTATTCAGTCGAAGTTGGCGACCTATCATATTCCCCTGTAGAGGTAACCGTGGAGGGGGAGACCATCTACGTCGAGGTCGATGGGCTTCCCTCTAGGCCGCCTCCTGGCCCGCGTCCCCAACGCCGCAGCCCCACTGAAATTGTCCAGCCCCCACCTCGCCGCCCGGGTGGCGCTGCCTCCGATCCTTCCGATGGCAATCTACGCAGTCCTATGGCGGGCCGCGTTATCGCCATCATGGTCCGTCCCGGAGACCAGGTGTCTGTGGGAGATGAGGTGTGCGTGGTCGAGGCGATGAAGATGGAACAGAGCATCCGGGCGGTGCGCAGCGGGGTGGTCAAGGCCATTCACGTCCAACCCATGGACTCAGTGAGTGCCAACGACCCGCTAATCGAGCTAGAATAACTCCGCCATTCCGGTCACCCCAGGCTGATTGGCCCAACCAGATTCACGGAGTACAGAAGCATGGATACAGTGAGCTTTACACGTATGGTCGATGGCACCGCCGAGGACTATGAGCTTCTGGCAAAAGCGGAGGACGAGTTGGCCGCCGGAGTTGCCGACCGGGTGTTGGAGCAACTTCGGGCCCTCAAGAGCTCCTTTGGCGGATACAAGGTCGACCGGCTAGAGCATTCCCTCCAGTGCGCCACCCGCGCCCGGCGGGACGGCGCTGACGAGGAGACGGTCGCCGCCGCGTTGCTCCACGACATAGGTGACTTGCTCGCCCCCCACAATCACAGTGAGATGGCCGCCGCGGTCCTGCGCCCCTACGTGTCGGAAAAGACCTACTGGATTCTCAGGCAGCATGGGCTCTTCCAAATGTATTACTATGCCCATCACACCGGCGGAGACCGGAACGTTCGCGACCGGTACCGCGACCACCCCTACTACGACGCCACCGTCGAGTTTTGCGAGAAGTGGGACCAATCTTCCTTCGATCCCGAGTACGAGTCCGACCCGCTGGAGAGCTTCGAACCCATGGTGAGACGCCTGTTCGCCAGGGAGCCCTTTAGTCTCCAGCCAGGCCGGTAAGGAAGACGCACCTAGCACTATTAGGAGGCCGGGAATGTGCCCGAGCATCAAGGTATTGCGGACCTTGGACGAACAGCCAGACCAGGCCGAGGTCCGCGAAGCGGCCTTGCAATACGTGCGCAAGATCAGCGGCTACCGCAGCCCCTCCCGCGCCAACGCGGAAGTCTTTGAAGCCGCCATCGATGAAATCGCGGAGGCTTCCCGGAAGCTGCTCGCTTCTTTGACCACCCGTTCCGCTGCCAAGTCCGAGTCGTAGCCAAGTCTTCGGCACGGACCAACCCAACCACGTTCACACTTCCAACGGAGGTGACCTTTATGACATCCGGTCCCGTGAACATATACGAATACGAAGCCCTTGCCCAACAACGCATCGGCAAAGGCGAGTACGATTTTATAGCCGGAGCTGCTACCGATGAGATCACTCTCCGCCGGACCCGCGCCGTCCTGGACTCCATCATGCTCAAGCCCCGAATGATGGTGGACATCAGCAATCGGGACATGAGCACCACCGTTTTGGATCAGGAGATCAGCTTTCCCGTATTGATGGACCCAGCGGGGAACCACAGCGCGGCCCACCCCGATGCGGAGCTTGCAACCGCCCGCGCGGCTGGGGCGGCGGGCACGGTCATGGTCCTAAGCGCTCAATCCTCCCGCACTCTAGAAGACGTCGCCCAAGCAGCCACCGGGCCCATCTGGTTCCAGCAGTATTTCTTTCGCGACCGTGGGTTGACCCTCGAGATGGCCGCTCGCGCCGAAGAAGCCGGGTTCTCCGCCCTCTGCCTCACCCTGGACGCCAAGGTCAGTCCGAAGCGGGAGAGGAACATCCGCAACGATTACCGGGGTCCAGGCTCGCCCAACTTTGCCCATCTGAACCTGGGAGACCCTGCGGAGAGCTTCGCGATTGACGGTCCTTCCGGAGTGCGGGACATCCGCGACCAAGCGTCAACCTGGCCTGACCTGGACTGGTTGGCGACCAACACCCGCTTGCCCCTGATCGTGAAGGGAATCATGCACGCTGACGACGGCAGGCAGAGCGCCGAGCACGGCGCGAAGGGAATTATCGTCTCCAACCACGGCGCCCGGTACCTGGACACGACTTTCGCCTCGATAGAGGTGCTTCCGGGAGTGGTGGACGCGGTTGCGGGCCAGGCTGAGGTCTACCTGGACGGCGGGATGAGGAGAGGTTCAGATATATTCAAGGCGGTGGCCCTCGGCGCACGGGCCGTGCTTATCGGGCGTCCCATGTTCTGGGGTCTGGCCGTGGATGGCGAGGCTGGCCTGAGCGCGGTGTTGGAAATCCTCCGCGACGAGCTAGACCGGACAATGGGCATGTGCGGGCGCTCCACCATAGACAGCATTGGCCGGGACACCATCGGCACCGTGTCGCCGCTGCTGTCATTATTTCCGCAGGCCGAGGGGTTTCGGTAGGGGAGAGAATTTAACGTAAGGGCGTCTGCCACTGCGGACAAAGGCGGAATGGGGAAAAGTTGAAGGCTCCAGGGGGAGCGCCCCCGGGGCCTTCAGTCACGAGGAGACCGATCGAAGCTCCCGGCTAAGCCAGGAACTTGGAGATGATGATAGTCAGGGCGGAAATGGCAGTCATTCCGCCGAGGACCAGTCCGACCGTCCAACGTATCGTGCGAGCTTCCACGTGAGCTATTTCAGCCATCATATCGGCTTTCATATCGAACACGGCGGCTTTCAGGTCGGATACGTCGGCCTTGGTTGCCAAATGGTCGTAGCCGCCTTCCAACCGGCTGATTCGTTCCTCGAGTGTGGTCATTGAAGCACTTCTTTTAGCCTGCGCGATACGGGTTTATTCGCCCGGCGCCCTCTTTGCTTCCAGGGCCTCCAGGATTGAGCCGGGATTCAAAGGGAGCTTGGTGAGCCGCACGCCTACCGCGTCATAGATGGCGTTTGATAGGGCCGCCAACGGTGGAACGATGGGCACTTCACCCACACCGCGAAGACCGAAGGGGTGCCGCGGGTTGGGCACTTCCACGATCACGCAGTCGATCATGGGCACATCAAGGCTGGTGGGCATCCGGTAGTCAAGGAAGCTGGAATTCAGCATAGTGCCGTCTTCGGCATAGAAGTACTCTTCATTCAGCGCCCAGCCGATGCCCTGAACGGTGCCGCCCTGTAGCTGCCCTTCCACGTAGCTGGGATGGACCGACGTTCCCGAGTCCATGAACGCGGTGAACCGCAGGATGTCTGTCTTGCCCGTCTCCGGGTCAACTTCCACGTCAACGATGTTGCCGGCAATGATGGGACCGACGCCGGTGGAGGTGGCCGAAGCCGATGCGGTTATGGGCCCACCGGTGCCCATTTGGCGGGCGGCCAGTTGCTTGAAAGTCAGCCGGTCTTCGGGGTTCTTGCTGAAGATGAACGTCCCGTCCTGGAACTCCACGTCCTCCGGCTGCGCCTCCCAAATCAGCGCGGCGCGGGCGCTCATCAGCTTGATGATCTCCTGAGAAGTTGCGATTGCGGCCAGTCCGGTGTCGAAGGCGGTCCTGCTGCCGCCGGTGGTCGCCGTGTAACCGATGGTGTCGGTGTCTGCCACCGACGGGTTGACCTCCTCCGCGGTGATGCCCAGGACCTCCGCCGCCTGCATAGCGACAGCGGTGCGGGTGCCGCCGATGTCCACCGAACCTTCGATCAGGTTGATGGTCCCATCGGTGTTCACGTTGATGGTTGCCGAAGAGGACTGGCCTCCCTGCCAGCGGAAGCCAACCGCCACACCCCGCCCCTGGTTGGGGCCTTCTAGGGGAGCGGAATAGTGCGGGTGATCCTTCATCGCCTCTTCCATCTCGCGGCAGCCGAAGACCGCGTGGGGAACGCCGTTGGGCATCCGGTCGCCTTCCTGCACCGCGTTCTTGAGCCGTAATTCCATCGGGTCCATGCCCAGCTTCTCGGCAAGAGCGTCAATCACCGGTTCGACGGCGAAGGCGGCCTGCGGCTGACCAGGAGCCCGGTATGCCTGGACCTTCTGCTTGTTGCAGACTACGTCGTAGCCGTCCACCAGCATGTTTTCGATGTTATAGGGGCCGAACCCGGTGAGGGTGCCGCCGCCAACGGGTGATCCGGGGTACGCGCCGGCCTCGTAGACCATGTAAAGCTCGCCGGCGGTGATCTTACCGTCGTTGGTCGCGCCGATCTTGCAGCGCATATTGGTGCCTGAAGTCGGGCCGGTGCCTTCGAAGACCTCTTTCCGGTCCATCACGATCTTGACCGGCCTACCGGTCTTGCGGGACAGCACCGCGGCCACCGGCTCCAGGTAGGTGGTGATCTTTGCGCCGAATCCTCCGCCGATCTCGGTGGGTATTACCTTTACCACCGACTCGGGCAGACCCATGATCGCCGCGGTGGAAGAGCGGATGGCGAAGGCGCCCTGGGTGCATGTCCAAACCGTGAGCCGCCCTTCGGGGTGCCATACCGCCGTCGACGCGTGGGGTTCGATGTACCCCTGATGCACCGTCTCCGTGTCGAACTCCAACTCGACTATTACGTCGGCTTCCCTGAACCCCTTTTCGACGTCGCCCAGCTTGTGCTGGATGTGGCCTGCCACGTTGCTATGGACACCTGTGTCCTCGCCTTTACCGAACCGGTCGACCTTGAAGTGGGTCGATAGTGAATCGTGGAGCAGGGGAGCGTCGTCCTTCATCGCGTCCCGGAGGGTCAGCACCGTTGGCAGGACTTCATATTCAACCTCAATGAGGTTGATCGCCTCCTCCGCGATATGTCGGCTGGTTGCGGCGACTGCCGCTACCGCATGACCCTTGTACAGGGCCTTGTTGTTGGCCATCACATGCTCGGCCATGAGCCGGACGTTGCCCTGCGTCTCGGCCAGGTCGATGATCTGGTCTTCGATTATGGGGAAGTCCTTGGACGATGCCACGGCCATGACGCCGGGCATTGCCTCGGCCTTGCTGGTGTCGATGGACTTGATAATCGCATGGGCGTAGGGGCTGCGTAGTATCTTTCCGTGGAGCATTCCGGTTAGCTGGATGTCGGCCCCGTACTTGGCGGCCCCGGTGACCTTTTCCAGACCGTCGTGCCGGATGGGGCGCGTCCCCACTACTTTATAGTTGGCGGAGCTTGCTCCTGACCGTTCAACGGTAGTTGTCATCAGGTAGTCCTCACATTCAGAATTTGGCTCATGGGGCTTCGCGCCCGCGTGGTTAGTGGTTATGGGATGGATAGTAAGCGCAATCTATTCCCAGAGCCGCTATGTGTCAACCCCCGATTTCCAAGCATGGGTTGACGGCGTGCCCGCCTTAGTGAGGAATGGCGGGCGGAGTGTTAAAATGGTGAAAATTCGTGCGATTATCGACACCGGGGCGCGGGAATCCGGCATACTCACCCCGGTGACGTTGGTCCAAAGGAGAGTAGGACTGCATGGTTAAGATGACTGGGGGCCAGGCCCTGGCGAGGTCCCTATACCTTGAAGGAGTGCGGGTGATCTTCGGGTTGCCCGGAGTGCAGCTTTACCATCTGTTGGACGGGCTGAGCCAAGAACCAGGCATCCGGTTCATAACCACGAGGCACGAACAGGCCACTGCCTACATGGCCGATGGCTACTCCCGCGCGGGCGGCGAGGGGATTGGGGCCGCGCTCATGGTCCCCGGCCCCGGTCTGCTCAATGCTTCGGCGGCCATCGGCACCGCCTATGCCGCTTCCTCCCCCATCCTGGTGGTTTCGGGACAGATCGAGCGGGACCTCATCGGCGTCAACCGGGGGATGCTCCACGAGGTAGATGACCAACTAGATTCCATCAAACCCGTGACCAAGTGGGCTGAGCGAATCCTCGACCCCGCCGTAGTTCCCGATGTGGTCCACGAGGCTTTCAGGCAGTTAAAGACCGGCAGGCCCCGCCCGGTGGAGATAGAAATTCCCCCTGAAACACTGGCCGAGGTGGCCGACGTGGAGCTCCGGGAGCCCGAAGAACCTCCCCGCGCGCCCGCGCCCGCGGACCAGATAGCCCAGGCGGCCAGGACCCTTTCGGAAGCGTCCAATCCGTTGATTTGGGCCGGAGGCGGAGTCATATCGTCGGGAGCCTCCCAGGCCCTGGAGAGAGTGGCCGAGCACCTACAGGCCCCGGTTATTATGACGGCTGAGGGCAAGGGCTCGATCTCCGATCACCACTACCTTTCACTGGGCTCGCTCAGGCTGCGCAACGACCCTATAGCTCAGCCCGAATATGGCCACGACGTGATACTTGCGGTGGGTACGCGCATGGCCAACCCACAGTGGTTGAATGGTCAGAGAATCGTCCAGATTGACATCGACCCTGAAGAGCTTGGACGCAACTATGAGAACACATTGGGTGTCCAGGGGGACGCCCGCCGCACCCTGGAAGTTCTCCACTCCGCTCTGGCCGCACAGAGTTCACCGCGCCCCAACAGGCAGGAAGAGATCGCCGCGGTCAGGACCAACCGGTCGGACACCGTTATCCGGGTGGAACCCCAGGAGTCCCTGCTTGCCGCCGTTCGCGCCGCAACTCCCGAGGACGGCATTCTGATCTCCGGCATGACCCAGTTGGGCTATTACGCCCGCGCACATTTCCCAGTCTATGAACCCAAGACCTTCATGACCTCTTCCTACTTCGGCAACCTTGGCTACGCCTACCCCACCGCGCTCGGAGCGAAAGTGGCACAGCCCGACAAGGCTGTGGTCGCATTGTCCGGCGACGGCGGCTTCCTCTTTAACTCCCAAGAGCTGGCGACCGCAGTGCAGTACGGTATCAACGTGGTGTTGGTGGTCTTCAACGACAATGCCTTCGGAAACGTGCTGCGCGACCAGGTAAACCGCTTCGAAGGACGGGTCTACGGGGCCGAATTGCACAACCCCGATTTCGTTCGTCTCGCGGAGGCCTACGGGGCCAGAGGAGTCAGGGCCGACGGTCCCGCAGCGTTGGAACAGGCGATCAGCGAGGGTCTGGACGCGGACGCGCCGACGCTGATCGAAGTCCCAGTCGGAATCATGCCCTCGCCCTTCGAGTAGAGCCCGGAAACACTCCGAGAGGACCTGCACTATGGCGCGGTTCGACCGCATCATTCACGGAGGCCGAGTCCTGGACCCGGCCAACGATCTCGATGCCGCAATGGACATCGCAATTCTGGCTGGCCGGGTCGCCGCGGTCGAGCCCGAGTTTGTTCCCTCGGAGGCTGACGATTGGGTCGAAGCCTCGGGCCGATGGGTGCTTCCAGGGGTCATTGACACCCACGTCCATGTCGCCACGGGAGACGGAACGGGCGACCGTTCGTTGGGTTACCGGCAGATGGCTGAGGCCGGGGTCACCACCGCGATAGACTTCGGCGGCGCTATGCAGGGGATCATCGACGGTGTCCGCCGGCGGGGGGCCGGTCTGAACATCGGCGGTCTATACGTGCTATACCCTGATGTATCGGTGCCCGGTGATGACCCTTCCACTGCCCAACTTCAGGACATCTTACATACGGCGCTCCGGCAGGGTTCTCTAGGGTTCAAGTGCATGGGAGGCCACAGCCCACTTACCCCGGACGCCACCGCGCGGGCCATAGAGGTCTGCAACCAGTCCATGGCCTACGTGGCGCTCCACTGCGGGACCAAGGCTTCGTCCAGCAACTTGACCGGACTCCGGGAGGTCCCGGAGCTGGTGGGAAACGGCAGGCTGCACGTTGCCCACGTAAACGCCTACTGCCGGGGCATGGTCCGGCACCCCATGGACGAGTACCGGGAGGCCATCGACATACTCAGCGGCATGGGTGATCAATTGGTATCCGAGGTCCACATGGCCAAGCCCAACGGCACCAGCGGCCACTGCGAGGGCGACGAGGTTGCCGACCTGGTCACCCGCAACTGCCTGTTGATGCGCGATTACCCGCCCACTCGCACCGGCCTACGCCAGGCCATGGAGGAGGGTTATGCGTCGGTGGTCACCGAGAAGGGAGGCCGGGCCGTGCTGGTGGGAACAGACGAAGCTATCGCCGAGTGGGAAGCCAGCGGCACCCAGATCTCGGTCAGCTTCCCTGTTGGGCTGACCGATATTGCATTCAACCTGTCGGTGGCGAAGGACGATTCCGGCGAGTTCGTGATAGATGCTGTGGCCACCGACGGGGGATATTTCCCCCGCAACATCGCCGTGCCCCGGACCTGGGCGATGGTCGCCCTGGGAGCCATGACCCCTCTGGAAATGGCGGTGAAACTCTCCTGGAACCCTTCCCGCATGTTCGGGCTTGTGAACAAGGGTCATCTCTCGCCTGGAGCCGACGCCGACATCACCATCGTAGATCCCAGCACGGGAAACCCTGTCATGGGCATCGTATCCGGCGACGTTGTAATGCTGGAGGGCCGGTCAATCGGCAGAGGCGGCGCCCTATTGGTGACCAGCGAAGGCGAGGAGTCCGCCCGAAGCGCTGGCCTGGGATATCAAGTAGTGGATTTGGCCCAGAGCAAGCTGTATCAAGGCTGGGGCTGAGCGTTGCAGGCTCCGCCCAGTCAATATAGAGCCCCAACCTCTCCGTCGCTCCCGCGAAATCAGGGGTCCAGAGATGCTACCAGCCAGTCGCGGCCCTTGTACGTGTCCGCCCAAGGCAGATGGATTCCCGAGAACGCGGGAAACACGATTCGAGGATTTTAATGGTAATGACGGAGGCTGGCAGGGCAATTGCATATTAGGCCGGTTCCACCCTCACTCCACCGAAGGCCGAAGTCCAGAGTTCGCAAACTGCCGAATCCGGGCAATGGATTCCCGCTTTCGGAGACCTTTGAATAATCCCCTCTCCCTCCGGGAGAGGGTTAGGGTGAGGGCGTCCTCCGTATCTGGGCGCACTCTGGATTCTCGCTTTCGCGGGAGTCGCGGAAGGTTACGCAAAGGTCTCCTTTCGCGGGAAAGACGGGGCTGTGCCAGGGAAAGACGGGGCTGTGCCAAGGAATGACGGGGCTGCTCCAATCAACGTGCGATTGCCGTGCGGAGGCTGGCTAGGCAAACTGCTCACGTACCAGTACATAGGACGATTGCTACGTCTCTGATGTACTCAAGTGATTAACTCCGGCGGCCCAGCAGCCGTGACAACTCTGGCATCGCTGGATGATTTGCGGATATAGCGGACGGCATGTGTTCAAACCGGTCCAAAAGTTCTGACCGGGAAAACAGCTGCGGCCATTCCATATTGATGCTGATATGATTGTCATGAAACACCACAGCACCCAAGTCAAACAGCCCAATCAAGTCTCGTACCTGCGCTCAGTCCGGGTGCTTCAGGTTTTGGTAAGGTGCCAAGATACGCCTCAAGAAGTCTCCTGGTTCTATGGAGGGGCTGTCCAATAGAGTCTCCAGCATTTGCAACTGCCGCTCCGCCAGGACTCGCCGCCGTGGGCTACGGAGCTGCCCAAACAACGACCGAGCGAATTCCCGGAACAGGACCCGTTTATGATTGAGGAGAATTTGCCCTGCGACGACGTTGCATCGCTCGGCTACCGCCGGCAGTGCAAATCGGAGGAAGGGGGTGAGGTCGTGTCCAACTTGGCGGGACTCGAACAGGGCGCCCAGGTACTCCTCTTTGTGGTTGTAGTAATAATTGGACAGGCTGACCATGACCCGATCGTTGACGCCCGCCTTCCTCAGCATAAAAGCTTCCAAAGCCCGGGCAGTGCGGCCGTTTCCATCGCCAAAAGGGTGCATTGCTCCAATATGGTATTGGGAGGCCATGGCCTGAATAATGCCGTCGTGTTCCCGGAACTCCCCTCCGATGGCGTTGCGGAGGGCATCAAAAGCATCACGGCAACCGTCTCCACCTCCCGCGCCCCGGCAGCGTGGCGACCCGAAGTTGACATTGTGCTCGAACCCCCTGGAGTGCTCCGGGCTCGCAGTGGTCGTCTTCACAACCAGTAACGATGCGCCGGTGGACTTCCAGTACGAACTCACGATTGACGGGACGGTCCTGGGGCTGGGAATCAACCCATTTGTAGGCCGCTTCGGCTGCCCGTAACTGCCGCTGGGAGTAGGTTAACTCGGTACTGTTCTTTGAGTCGGGAGCCAGGGCTTCGTTCTCTTCTTGGGGGGTGAATTCGGCCCCTTCGATGCGGGAAGTACCGGCGGCCTCCAGCCGCAGTTGCTCCTGGTGCACCGTTTCGATCCACTGGGGCAGACAAGGAAGTTGGCGCAGCACTCCTGACGCGGTTTTAGCTTCTACGAACTGCTCCAGAATGGCGGACTTGTCGTAGTGAATCCACCGCCGCGGGGGCGCGTAGCGACTGATATTTACGGCGGTCAATTCCAGCCTAATTCCAACCCATTTCGCGATTTCGTAGCTACGTTATAGCAATTAGCAGCAATCGTTTCGCACTCATTTCGTGAGTATGTCAGGGCGCTACCGATGCGTGAGTAAACATCTAATCGGTCCCGGCATTCAGGTCCCGAATCCGATACGGGGCGGGCTTTGAGCCAGATTCTAGGACCGTTGTCAGCCAGATAAGTCCTTCTCCTCATGTTTCTGGATTCCGGCCTCCTACGGGAGGCCGGCGAATAGTCTGAAGACGACCAGTGTTTTATTGGAAAGGCGCCAGGCGCTCCCTCCCCGGACTCGGCTAGAAGACCTGGAAATGGGCCTCCGTGGGCACGCAGTCAACGCCGTTGATTGGGACGATGTCCTGGGGGCAGGCTGAAAAAGCAATCACCAAGTCCATCTCCGCCCGCAGAATCACGTAATCACCGGGTTTCGAGACCGGCGGCTCGAAGGTCACGCCGCCGTCGGGCGCGACGGGGATGTTCATAAACAGGTTCCAAGGGCTCGGCGTCTCTGGCGGTGCAAGGCCAAGCTCAGACATGGCGGCCGCCAGGTTGTCGGTGCAATTGTCGTGGTATTCCAGGACTCCCAGAAGCTCGTAGCGGTACCGGTCGCAGGCTGCCAGCAACGTGTCGTGAATCCCCCCTGACGTGTCTTCCACCAGGGTCAGGATGGGACGCCGGTGGTTGGTGGCCATGGATTGGCCCAGCGTGGGCATGATCCTGCCCATAGCCGTCCTGGAATGCTCCATTGACATAAACTCTGTCAGTTCGTCACGCCTGAACGCCCAGGTGTCCACCACCTGCTGGCCGTGGGTGTTGATTACCTTCACATGCTGACCCTGAGACGCGAACGCCGCCGCGCCCCGCCGGGCGGGGATGGTGTTGAGGGGTGTTGTTGTCATAGTTCGACCCGCTTTCGTCCGATTAGATTAATAGGTCTTGTCATCCCACGAACCCGGCCCATACCTCAGGCAGCTTGGCCAGCGCGTCCCCGGGCAGCGGCCCATGTCCGGCGTATTCCACGGCTTGCTCCAAGTGTTCCAAGCTGGAATAGCCTACCAGCACAGTTGAGATCCCTGGCTTGCTCAAGGCGAACCGGATGGACGCTTCCACCAGGTTGGCGGCATAGCCTTCACTCTGCAGGAAGTCGAACCGGTTCCCCCTGGTCATGTCTTGCTGGTAATCTCGGCCTGAACCTATGGGCGCCACGGTGGGCACGGCGACGGGGTGGCGGGTCTCTTCGCCGCTGAGGGCTCCCGCGGCCAGAACGCGGATTACCAACGCGCCCATGCCGCTGGCGGCTGCGTGGTCGATCAAGCTTTCGTAGTTGGGCATATCGAAGCCGTCCGGTGCCGGGTTTCCGGCGCTGGGGTTGACCAGGTTATATACGGTCTGGATGGTTTGGAGGACCCCCGAGTCTATGACCCGAAGCAGGGCTGGTGTCTCGCCCACCGCGGTCATACCCCAGAACCGCACCTTCCCCTGGTCCCGGAGCGATTCCATGGCTTCAACCACCTCGCCCAGCACTTCATCCGGGGCAACCGAACCGCCCCCGGGAGATGTCGAGACATGGTTGTGGAGCTGGATCAGGTCGACCTGTTCCCGCTGCATCCGGGCCAGGCTGGCTTCAACGGAGGCGATGACGTTTCCCTTGATCTCTCTCGGCTCGTTGGTCGTGACCCTAAACTTGGTGCCTACGTAGACTTCCGCTGCCAACTCGTTCAAAACTCGACCCAAATTGGTCTCGGACACACCGTCACCGTAAGATGAGGCCGTGTCGAAATAGTTGATGCCCAGTTCCATGGCGCGGGCGGCGGCCTTGACTTGGTCAGCGTGCTCTCCCCGGATCATCAGACCGCCCACGTTGCCGCAGCCAAATCCGATTTCCGAAACGTTCAGTCCAGTCCTTCCCAGGGGCCTGTATTCCATGCCGTCCTCCGCTAATCTAGCTTGCTGCCATCATATTCCCCAACGGGACCTTGGACAATCGGTGTCGAATAGACCGTCGGCCCATTCAGTTGTCTATGTGGCAGCTCACGACTCCGAAGGCCCCAACCCCGTCCATCCCGGGGCAACGCGGAGCCAAGTCTAAAGACCACTCATCCCGAGCGCGGCGCAGCGGAGTCCAAGGACCCATCTCCCCATAATCACTGACACTTCCACCTTCCCACTCCCGACGACACCTCTCTACCATCAGTATTGCCGAACCTCATCCACCAACCAAGACCCCATCCATCAAAGGAGGATATTGTCCCAAAATGTCACACTTTGCCACAGAATAAAAAAACTCCAACCTCTCCTCCCTAAGGCAAGTGGACCTTCCCAAAATCCCCGCCCCACCCCAGGTATCCCCGTCCGCCCCACTAAAGGGAGCACACAACAATCCCCCCCTTCCGCAAAAGGAGGATCAAGGCCGAATCACAACAATCTCCCCCTTTCGCAATAGGGGACCGAGGGCGAATGACAACAATCTCCCCCTTTCGCGAAAGGGGGATTAAGGGGGATTTCCCCTAGCAACATTGCCCTCAGGCCACCCACCCCCTCTGGACGATTCAATATAGAGGAGCCTCAAACTGATGACTCTCGAAGAAATTAGGTCCAACATCCGCTCCATCAGGCGTAAACTAGCCCGCCCAAGCGCCCAACTTTTCATCCAACGCATGGCAGATGACCTGTCCCAGGAGTGGTCCCGCGCCAAGGCCGACCGCCAGCCGCTCCCTGACCCACGCACCTTCATCATACGGGTCGTGGATGCCGGATTCCGGCTCCCAACATTCTCAGCTGTCATGCGCCTCCTCGAACGCCGCCGCGCCAAGAGCCAGGTCCCTCTCCCCCGGCAAGTCATACGCGCTCTAATACCCTGGGCCATCCCGTCAAGATACTAAGCCAATATCCCCAACAGGGCATGACGAGGGAGACACCGGTATCGACGGCCGGTACTCTAATCCCCCTGGTACCCAATGCGGTTTACGTTGACTGGGAGATGGGAGGCGAATACACTGCCTTGGTCATTAGTTGCCGCCGGTTTTCGGGGCCGGGTTCCTGGAACGTAAGAAAGGGGATACACGAGACCGCTTCTTGGAAGATTCCTCCGAGCAGGCATCGAGCTATCGATGGGTGGTTATGGGCATCTGGCTGACGGCCAGCGTGTCCGGGTTCATGATCATGTCCACCATCGGGATATTGCTGCCCTCTATTAGCGACGAACTGGGGTTGTCTCCGTTCCAACAGGGGATGTTGGGCTCCGCCGCCTACTGGGGCAACTTGGTGCTGGCTGTACCTTTGGGTTGGTTGGCCTCGCGTTTCCCTCCGAAGGCCCTGACGTCGGTGACTATGGTGCTGGGCACCTTGTTTCTGCTTTCACAGGCTATCGCACCCGGATTTGTAATACTGATACTAGGACGGATCGCCTTCGGGATCAGCGTAGTCGCCCGCCAGCCAGCCCGCGCGTTCCTCACCCAACAATGGTTTCCCCCACGCCAGATCGTCTTGGTCAATAGCATATCCAACGCAATGTTCGGGGTTGTGGTGGGTGGTGGAATCGCCGCATCTCCGTTCATATTCATAGCTCTCGACGACAACTGGCGCGCCACGGTGCTTTCCTTCGTGGGCCTGTTCGCTGTGATGACGGTCCTTTGGATGGTCTTCGGCAAAGAGCGGGTTACGCCAGAATACCGGCAGCGCATGGGCTCCCAGGACACAAGCGTACTCATGGGGACGCTGCGTTACCGCGACCTGTGGATTGGAGGACTTGGGTTCGCGGGAGCGACCATGGCTTGGTCGGGTTTCCTGAGCTTTTACCCCACGTTGATGCTGGATAGCTACCAGATGTCTTTGATATGGTCCGGCGGTATCCTGGCGCTGGGTATCTTGATGGGCGGCATTGCCGGCTTGGGCTTCAGTTGGGTGGTAATGGTCTCGGACCAGGGCAGAAATGTCTTGCTGACCACGGGGATAGGCATGGCCGTTACCTTTATGGGAATGACCTTAACCGGCTCCCTTCCCCTCTTGCTAGTGCTGACGTTCATCAATGGGGTAGCGTGGGGATTCTGGCCGGTGCTCTATTCAGTCCCCTTCCATCTGCCGAGAATTCGGCTCAGGGAAGTGGCGGTTGGCCTGGCCTTCGTCCAGATGATGAGCTCGCTGGGGATCACGCTGGGTCCCTTGGTCACTGGCCTGCTGCAGCAGATTACCGACGACTTGCAACTCTCCCTGGCGATAGTCAGCTTTACCTCCCTCTCCCTGTGTATGGCCGGGCTGATGTTGAGGCACGGCCTATCCGGCGGAAGAAGGCACTCGCCGGAACCCGCGGCGCAGGGGACGGGGGACTGAGCCTAACACCAGGCGAATACTCCGTCTTTCCGGACTTGAGCCGGAATCCAGGAACTCTCTCCTCCAGTGAAGTACCCTCTGTCGGCCATCGTGGGTCCCTACGTTCGCTTGAACGGCGTCGACAGGCCGCGTTGACACTGCCAGACGGCCTGTTTACACTCCCAGCGATTAACCCCAGAGGAGGTCGCTAGACATGCCGGACCTTGAAGACCTATTCTCACAAGTAGACGCGGCTCAGGACGATATCATCGCGCTTGAACAAGCCTTGGTCCGGATACCGTCCGTGAACAGCGGGTTTATGCCCACGGGTGACGAGACTCCAGTCTGCGAGTATGCCCGCGACTGGCTCGCCCAAGACGGCATCCAGTCGGAGATCCTGGAGTCCGCCCCCAACCGCGGCAACTTGATCGCGAACTACGAGGGCAGGTCAGGCAAGGCCGGTCTGATGTTCATGTCTCATACCGACGTGGTGCCCGTTGAGGACGATGCCAAATGGCGGTTTCCTCCCTTCAGCGCCACCATTGCCGAAGGCCGAATCTTCGGCCGGGGCGCGTCGGACTGCAAAGGACTTCTCACCGCCCAGCTAATGGCGGTACGTATCCTAAAGCGCAACGGCATTGAGCTTCAGGACGGGTTGATCCTGGCCGCTGGCGCTGACGAAGAGCACGGCGGCAGGTACGGTTTCAGCTGGCTGGCGGATAACCACCCAGGAAAGCTGGCCGCCCCTTACGCCGTCAACGAAGGAGGTGGGACTCCCATACAGGCGGCCGGAGCCCTGACCTACGTCTTGGGCGTAGGCGAAAAGGGGCGTCTACAGGTCGAGATCGACGTTAGGGGGACCAGTTCCCACGCTTCCGTGCCGTGGCAGGGGACCAACGCTCTGTACCGGTTGAACCGGGCGTTAAGTTCCATTGAAGTTTATGACCCAGACCGGGACACGTCTACTGGCATATTCGACCATCTCTCGACGTTTGCAATCGAGCACAAGCCTTCGCCCACCAATGTAGACGACATCATCGCCGAAATTGAGCCCGACAATCCTCGGTTCGCGTCGATGCTCCGAGCCCTATCGAGGATGACGTTGACCCCCACCATGGTCCGGGGCGGAGTCAAGTCGAACAGCGTCCCGGAGTCCATCCGGCTCACCTGCGACGTGCGAACTCTGCCTCATCAGGACGAACAGTACGTCCGAGACCAGCTTGATGAAGTGCTGGCCGACATTCCCGGCGTGTCCTACGAGATCGACTACATGGCCAGGCCCAACTCGTCGCCTTTCGAGTCGCCCCTCGCTTCCAGCATTCAATCGGTCACGGCTAAGGCTTTGGACCGGAACGACATTCAATGGGTCCCGGCTATCAGCAACGGGTTTACCGACTCGCGGTTCACGCGTCCCCTTGGGACAGTTACCTACGGCTTCTCCGGGTCGCATCCCGACGACGACCCAATGCTGAACTTCACCCACGGCACCAACGAGTCGGTGGGAATCAAGAGCCTGGTTAGCGGGACCAAGATCATGCTTGGCTTGGCCTACGACATGCTGGCGGTGAAGTAGCCGGCCAAACCCAATGTCTCGCGCCGCTTCTGTTCTCTGCCTTATTTTGGCTGCGCTGCTGGCCTGTGGCCCGGCGAGCGCGGCTGAATACAACGCAGCGGGTGTGGAGCACTTCGAAGCCGGTGGAGTCGAAGAAGCCATCGCCCAATACAGCGAGGCCATTCGCCTGGATCCGGGGTTGGCTGCCGCAAGTTACAACCGGGGTCACGCCTATTTCACCCTGGGAGACTCGGAGAAAGCGGTCCCCGACTTCACGAGAGCTATTGAAGTCGACCCGGAGGACCGTCAGGTTGCCCTTGCCTACGCGGGCAGGGCGATGGCTCAAACGGCATTGGGCAACGACGCCGATGCGGCCACCGACATCTCCAAGGCCATCAAGGGCGGGTTCGACTCCCAGAAGCTCATCGCGATTATCAACGACCTGAAAGACCAACGCTGATCTTCCTCGGAGGTATGAGATGACTTACGAGAACCTGGCCATCGAACGGGATGGCCAGATCGCCGTCGTTACCCTAAACCGCCCGGAAAAGCTAAACGCCATAAATCGGGAGCTGCACCTGGAGATGATGGAGGCTTGCCGGGAACTTCGGGACGACGACAGCGTTAGGGTTGTCATTTTCACTGGGGAGGGGCGCGGGTTTTGCTCCGGCGCGGACATCACCAGTGGCCGGACCAACAACGAACATCCCAGCCGCGGGGAACGCCTGGATGAATACAATTGGGTCGGCAGACAGGCCATGATGGTCTATCGCGGCCTGGATAAGCCCTCCATAGCCGCCGTCAACGGCGTGGCCGCCGGAGCGGGTATGGGACTGGCGCTGGCGTGCGATATGCGGGTCGGCTGCGAGAACTCCCGGTTCAAAACGGTGTTTATCGAACGTCACCTCAGCCCGGACTCGGGGTTGTCCTACTTCTTGCCCAGAATCGTGGGCGTCAGCAGGGCGTTCGATCTGGTGTTCACCAGCCGCAACGTGGACGCCGACGAAGCCTACCGGCTGGGACTACTGGACCGGATGACTACTGCTGATAACCTCATGGAGGAAGCCAAGGAACTGGCCCGGCAGATCGCCTTCTGGCCACCGGTGGCGATGCAGATGTCAAAGCGGGCGTTGCAGCGCAGCTTGGAAACCGACCTGGAAGACCAACTCCAATACGAGACCCACAGCATCGTTTTCGCCCGGCGAGCCCCCCACGACGTGGAGGAGTCGGCGGCGTCCTTCCGCGAGCGTCGTCCGCCGGTATTTACCGGGGAATAACGCCTATCCCCCTCCTTTTAGCCACCATCCCTTTGTATGTGGGGGCCTGGCGGCTAAAGGTCGAAGAGCACTCCGGGGTTCAGGATGCCGTTGGGGTCCACCGTCCGTTTGACCGCCTTCAGGGCTTCGGCAAATGGGGCGGGGCGTTGCTCCTGGTACCAGGGCTTGTGGAGCTTGCCAACGGCGTGGTGGTGAGTGATGGTGCCCCCGGCGGCAATAATTGCGTCGGATGCCGCCCGCTTGATCTCCTCGTACATTTCCAGGTCCGCGCCGACCCTGCCCAGCCCGGAGAAGGTGAAGTAGGGCGCCGGCCCGTCGGGGTAGACGTGGGTGAACCGGCAACTGACCGCGCCGCCCAGGCAGATGCGGTCCATAGAGCTTTGCAGGGCTTCACGTACCGCCGCGTCCAGTTGCGGCCAGCGGTCCCAGGTGATGGCGGTTTCCACAGTCTCTTCGACCACCCCTAGCCCACTGGTGATGTTCTTGTTGTAGGGCGCTCTGAGGAATGAGTCGCGCCACGCTCCCACCGCGCCTCTGCGGCCCGTGCGAGTGGTCTCGTCGCCGGATACCAAGATATCTTCGTCCTTTACGGAGCCACCCGCCTCTCTGGCCAGGGCGACCGCCTGCCGTATGGCCTCGTCCTGGGGGAGGTTCGCAGACTCGAATCCGATGACCAGCAAGGCCTGTTGGCCCTCCAGACCCGCGGCCGCCGCAGCCTCGCCTGGGTCCAGCAACCGGCAGTTGGCCGGCCACATTTTCGACTGGACGATGTGGCGTACACCCTCCGCTCCCGCTTCGAAGGACGGATAGGTCACCCCCGCTGAGGCCCGGAAACGGGGTCTGGCCTGGATGCGCATCCAGGCCTCGGTGATAATCCCCAAGGTCCCCTCGCTGCCCATCACCATCCGGTCGGGGCTGGGTCCGGCCCCGCTACCCGGCAGCCGCCTGGATTCCCAAACGCCCGATGGGGTGACCATTCGGACCGATTCCACGAAATCGTCGATGTGAGTGTGATTGGTGGCATAGTGGCCGCCGGAACGTGTCGCGATCCAACCCCCCAACGTGGAGTATTCGAAACTCTGGGGGAAGTGCCGCAAGGTGTAGCCGTGAGGCCGCAACTGGTCCTCCAAAGCCGGTCCGTATGCCCCGCCTTGGATTCGAGCGGCGCGGGAGACCTCGTCGATCTCCAGGACCTTATCGAAGGCCGACATGTCGATGGTCACCACACCTTCGCTTGTTTCCGAGGGCTCGAATCCCCCAACGGTCGAGCTGCCCCCTCCGTAGGGAATTGCCGCATAGCCCGACTGGGAGCACCATTCCAGGACCTGCTCCACTTCCCGCTCGTTTCGGGGACGCGCTATAACGTCCGGTGGGTTCGGGAATTGGAGGTTGAAGGCCCGTACCCGGTCTCGAAAGCTGCGGCCGTAGGTATGCACGGCTCGATCGTATGTCTCGGTCGAGCAGATTGGATTTAGCGAGGCGGGAGGGGAGATGCGCGGGGCCCGCAGGACAAGGTCTGTCTCCACCGGAGCGGGAGCGGCGGTTAAGGCCAGACCGTATTGCCGGGAGAGTCTGGCTGCGGCGTCTTGCCGTTCCTGCGGCGTTGGTTCGTCGGACTCCAGCCCCCAGGCCCAAAAACTTCTTCTCGGCATGGTCCCACCTCTCTCGGTCAAATTGGTGCCCGGATTATAACAACTGTCTGAACTGTGATTCTTATGATTCTCTTGATGTCTTTGATTATCAGGACTGGAAACCATGGTCACCCTCTAATCACCAAAATCACGGTTCAGACAATTCTGGTGTAATATAGCAACTGAATCCCACTCAACAGCAAGGCCCGGCAGGAAGCGGAAATGGCAGACGAGCGCTGGCGGCTCAAGGGCGAATACTTCGAAAACTGCAACTGCGAGATTCTTTGTCCGTGCATCGTCCAGGGCGGTCCGGCAGTGCCCACCGACGGACATTGCGATGTGGGCTTTGCCTTCCATATCACCGACGGGGAGTTCAACGAGGTGTCCCTGAACGGACTAAACTTCGTGGTCGCGGCTTACACTCCTGGAGTGATGGGGGAAGGCAACTGGACCACGGCGGCGTACATCGACGAGAAAGCCCTCCAGAGTCAGCGCGACGCCCTGGCCCGCATCCTTTCGGGGGAGGTTGGCGGCCCCGCCGAGCGCTGGATGAGGCTAACAACCGATTTCAAAGGCGCCAGCTATTGCTCCATCACCTACGAGTCGAGCGGCAGGACCAGGCGTGTTTCCATCCCCGGCGTCATTGACTTCGCGGTCGAGGGAATCACGGCGGGCAGACGCCGCCGGGGAGTCATGCGGCTGGAAAACACCGGCCATCCGGTGAATAGCTCCTTGTACATCGCCAAGGGTACTGCTAGTACCTACACCGACCACGGCATGACCTGGGACAACACCGGAAAGAACGGCCATTACTCACGGTTCGACTGGCATTGGCCCTAGCGAATCTGCGCCCTACGGAAGGTTTCCCCATCAGCGCCGCCGACCCCGGGTGATTAGCCGCCAGGCCACGACGGCTAGGTCGGGCTGCTCCCTTGCCCGCCGCCGTTTGCTGAGTCTGGCGATTGACGCAGGGAGAACCCAACCGGGGATTCGTCTCCGATTTGCAACTCGTGGTTCCCGGTGAGTTCAACCAACCGCCGCCGCTCGCCGTTGGAAGTGATTTGGAAGTATCTCGGAGCCTCGGATGCAAGAGATTCCAGCACCGGAAGAGCCTTTTCGACGCCCTCTACGACATCTTCAACTTCTCCCGGTGTTGACCAGTTTTCATAGAAGTTTCGATGCCCTTTATGGTAAGCGTCCGACAGGGCGTCGGCGAATTCTTCTGAGCCAAAATCCGGATACTCGGCTCTGATGTGCCTCCCAATGCTTTCGAGTTGCCGATGGGAACCATGTTGCCACCCTCTGGCTTCCCCGATTATTTTCAAATACTGGGCAACGGCTCCCCATGCTTTCTCCCCGGCTTGGAGACGGTTGCCAACCTTAAGTTCCTCCCGGGCCTGCAAGACGAACCTTAGGCTCATGGACTTACGGTCATCGGGGCTTTGCTTCCCAGGTTCGGGCAGTGGCGGTATTGTGGTCATACCGTTCGCATCCTGCATCTGATGATATATATTATGCGCCATCGGACTAAAGAGGGTTTCCCTGGTAGACGGGAGTGCACCAACCAGCGTACCGGGGCTCCTGGCCCCTGACCGCCCGCTCGAATACTTCGGTGAGCCTGGATACCACCGGACCGGCCTCGCCGTCGCCAACCTGGTACTTGTCCACGCTTCCCACCGCCTGTATCTCCACGGCGGTCCCGCAGATGAACACCTCATCCGCGATATACAGCTCTGTGCGCTCCACGTCGCGCTCGATCACCGGAACGTTCATCTCGTTTTGCAGAAGCTCCCGCGCCACCTCGCGGGTCACGCTCTCCAGGATGCCCGAGCTTACCGGCGGTGTGATTGCCACGCCATCCCGGACGATGTAAATGCAGGCGTAGCTGGCCTCCGACACTTTCCCGTCCTTGTTCAGAATAATGCCGAAGTCGTAGCCGTTGGCCTGCGATTCAGTGGAGACGTAGCGGCTGTTCTGGTAATTGGTGATCGCCTTGACGCGGGGCGGCATCACATTGTCTGAGATGCGGGTCCAACTGGAAACGTTGCTGCTAGCCACCTTGGCCCTGCCCAGGTTGGACGGGGAAGGACGGGCGGTGATTACTATCTCCCCTGGGCGCTCCAGCACTGCCAGGTAACCGGGAATTCCGCCGCCGAAGTAAGCCATGGGTTGGATGTACACGTCGCCGGCGTATTCATTGGCCCGCAGCACGTCCCTAATGGCCTGAGCCAGTTGGTCACGGTCGAATGGGGAGGTCATACGCATGATCTTCATCGACTGGAACAGCCGCTTTAGGTGGGCGTCGAGGTGGAAGATATGCAACTCTTCCTCGTTGGGGTCCCGGTAGGCGCGGATACCCTCGAACACGGCGGAGATGGCCGTCCAACCGATCTGGGAGATGTGAACGGTTGCTTTGTCCCACTCAACTAGCTCCCCGGAGCGCCATAGGTACCTGGGGGTCTCGCGTGCCGGGGCTTCGCCGCGCTGTCCGGTCTTTTGCTCGGTCATAGATTGGTTTGCCTCTCGTAATGCGGTTCGAGTTCTTGATGCGGCGGGGAACGATTAAGAGGGAGGGCCGACCGCAGCCTATTTTAGCATGGAGTGGTTTGCTGGAAATCAACTCGAACCGATTAGGTGAGCCTACTATGGCCTGGTCAATCCGGTGATTTGGGCTCGGTCCAGACCTCTACGACCTTACGGCACTCGGCCGTGTCTTCCTCGACAGCCCGTGCGTGCGTAGAAAACCCATCCGGAGTGACTCCCAACCGTAGGAAATATTCGCAGTTCCCGTCTATGTTCTTGCCGCGAATGATTATTTCGGGCGCAACTCCGTTCGGGTTATTGGCTTCTTGGCTTTGGGAAACAGCCTCGTCCCATTCCACTGACTGACCCTTGCCGGACAGCCCCAAGTACCAGGATGTTGCTAAGAACATCATGGCGACGAAAACAAACAGAAGCGATATGCTCCCAAAAACAGCCGCTATTAGAGAAATGACGAAGCCGCGTTTGGGCCACATCACGCGTTACCTGTGGGGTTATTCGGACCAATGGGACTATCCTCGAACGCTCGGGGTCTCAATGGCGAGCCTCCGCTTGAATGAGCTTGGCTCGAATCTCAATCTCCGTCTCGCAGGTGTCGTGGTCTTGCCAGATCGTCCGAGCGCGGATAGAAGGTACTCGTCCAGAGCCGGACAACCCGATGTAGAATCTGCAAACGCCGTCAATTCTCTCGCCTCGGATGACCACTCTCGGCGCATTCATAACCTGGCTGCCTCCTACGATGCTTACGGGGAAAACATCGTCCCAATGGGCCACATGACCTCTCCCGACCACGGGGGCAGCCCAGACAATCGTTAAGTACATCACCGACGCCACCACGTAACAAAGCGCAATGCCCCCTATGACGGTCCCAATGATGGCGAGGATAAATCCAAATTTGTCCCACATCGTTACTGTTCTCTTCTCGAATCCAGTGGTCTCTCGCCGGCCATCTACGTCTCAGGCAGGTTAGGAAACCGCCGACGCAACTCTTCCAGTTCTTTGGGGTCCTCTACCCTCATCAGCGGCACACCGAACCTCCGGCCCGGTGTGGGGTCGGCCAGAACGAGGTTATCCGGGCAGTTGTCCCTTTCGACGTTTCGGTCATGATCGGGTAACCGCCTCGCAAGCGAGGTCACGTTGTTCAGCCAATAAGTGGTCTCTGAGTCCTGAAAAGTGAGCATTGACCAGCCCTCTGGCGACTCGTTTCGTACTTGCAGAGAGGTTACAAGGCCACCTAAACTCAGGTGGACCGCGTTCCAGTCGGTAGCGGCAGCCCCCCAGTCGGGGGTAAGACGGCCGTCGTTCCGGCCCTGGGCGTTTGTCCCTGCAGCCGGGTATCGAAGGCACAGTTCGTGCCAGTCCTCCGGCCCTTGAATCTCGTAGACGTTAACGTCCGATTGGATTTGAAGGTCCCAACATGGTAACGGAGTGGGCCATATTACCAGGTCACAAGTCCCGTTGTCATAGGCTACAAACAGGGATGTGAGCCCGCCGACCAGGGTTGACGTGTACTGGAGCCCTGTGGGCTTCTGGGCATACACTTCCCACCGGTCTGGAGGGGAGCCAGGTTTGTCCCATGTCGATGTGATGGGAAGTTTACCTTCGTGTCCGATCCAGACCTGGTGGGCGAGGTCCAGAGGGTCGAACCACCACGCCGTGGCGGGATGCTCCAGGATAGTATTTGGGAACGCGCCCAGTTCCTTGCCCCGCTCCAACGCTCCCGCGGCGACTTCGTCATGGTCACTGTTGTGCATGTCGAAGAGGCTTACGCACTCGGCGGAGAGCCAGAAGCTCACGAGGGGCGTTCCTAGTTCCTCCGGCGATATGCCGGATTCCTTCGCCGACAGGAAGAATTCACATCCTACGGGCGACTTGAGAATGTTTTTTATTCTTGCTTGTGTCAGGTCCATACGTACCCTGCCAGTTACTCGTCTCGGCTCTTATCACAATTGTAGCACCACGCCAGGCAACGTCCGACCTTGACCAGCGTCAGGCCTCCTCATAGAATTGCGGCATGAGTCAGCTAGTGTTTATCCACGGTCCCGGCGCGGGTGGCTGCCGGGAGGGTTACGCTTACCAGCTAGAACATTTCCCCGGCATTCTTGCGCCCGACCTGCCGGGGCATCTGCAAGGAAAGGCGTGCCCCGACGTGGCCCGCTACACCGAGTGGCTGCGGGGTTGGTTGTGGGCCCAGGACCGGCGTGAAGACCTGGTGCTGGCCGGGTTCACGCTGGGAGCCTGCATCGCGCTCCAGTACGCCTTGGACTACGCCGATGAGGTGTCCGGGCTGGTCCCCAGTTTCGTACTGCCACAAGCGCTTGCCGGTAGCAGCATCGACGGCATGTAAGCGCTTGTTCCACGCGCCCAGATAAACCACGCCGTCGACCACCGTGGGGGACGTCGCGCTGATATCCGTTAAGTATTCCCATAAGAGGTCGCCGGTACCCGTATCTACCGCGGCGACTCCGGAACCGGTGTTAAAGCAGATGATTCCCCCAGCGATGGCCGACCGGGAATAAGACATGACCCGCTGGTCGGCGCGCCAGACCAGACCTCCGGTGGCGGCATTTACCGCGTACAGGTATTGGCCGCCGCCCACATATACCACTCCATTGTCCACCGCGGGCGACTGATAATATCCGCGACCTTAGATCTGGTGCTCCCATCGGAGCCCGCCGGTCGCGGCTTCCAGGGCATACAGCGTTCCCCCTGTTGCATGGACATACACAACCCCTTCAGAGACCGCCGGGGATGAACGGATCCCCGAATCGGTATCAAATCGCCAAACCATATTGCCTGTTGCGGCGTCGACCGCGTGGAAATTCCCGTTCCAGGAGCCCACGTACACAAATCCTTGGGCCACTGCCGGAGTGGAGTCATAGATTCGGCCTGTGAAGTATTTCCAACGAATGTCTCCGGAGTCGGACGCGATGGCGTACAGGTGGTCGCCAGAACTTGCGTAGATAGCGCCTCCTGAGGCGGTTAGCCACCTATTACCCTCCAGTTCGATGCGCCACACCAGTTTGCCCGCTTCGGCGTCCACCGCGTAGAGGCGGTTGTCTTCCGCACTAACATAGACAACGCCATCCGCCACCACCGGGGCCCCAAGGACCATGCTGGACGCACGGTACCGCCACAGGAACCGCTCGTCGGCAGACGGTTCGGGTACCAGGGGAACAAAGTCTACGACGCCGCACAAGTCCGAGATCGAAGATAGGGACTCCCATAAACGAAGATATTCCGGGGTCGGACGTGTCGCCAGACCTTGTAACCACCCGGTCATGAGGGGAACAGCGCCCACAGTTCCGGCGGCAGGTAGGGTTCCCGGCCTTCCAACTTGGCGCGGACGGGGCCGAAGTCCACGAACCAGTCTTGGAAAATGGCGCGGGCCATTGCCTCCAGCGTCTCATTCATCCGCCGGGTCAGCTCTATCTTGTCGTCCAGGGTGCCGAGGGTGTGGGCGATGGTCCGCTGTTCGGGCAGGGGCGGCAGGGGAATTTCAAGCGACTCGATCATTCCCTTAGTGAGGGCGTTTCGAGTCCCGCCTGAACCCGCCCAAGACAACAGCATGGTCTGGATTTCGGGAGATGCTAGATAATAGCGCAGATAGCTTGCGTCCAGGTTAACCGAGTCTGGCCTGATGATGGCAACGTGCTGATTGACGCGGGCCGGTAACACATCCGGGGCGACTTGGCACGCCCGGGCCACCGAGTCGCCAGTGATGTTAAGAAGGACATCCTCCTCAAAGATTTCCACGTTTTGCAACTCATCCGCATGACGCTCTCCAATGAACACCAAGCCGTCTCGATGGAAGCCGTCGTTATACACGTTCTGGCTACGAATCAGCGTGTAGGCCCCCCCATCCAGATAGACATCCCTGCCACCGCGAGGCGTAGCTCCACTGCCTATCTTCGTACAAACGTCGCCCAGCGTAACCTTTTGCCATCCGCCACCATTATTGTCGGCTTGGACACCAGCAGACGGCAGTGGCACCTTCTGACCCTCAACAATCTTCTTGAAGGTGTCGCTGATAGCATTCAGGTCCACCACGTCAACGGTGTAGGGTAGGTCCGATTCCTCGAAGGCAACTTCCAGCCCGACCATAGCCTTTGAGTCAAGCCTGTCAGGGCTTTCCACGGCCAGATCCAAGTCCGAGGCGTCCGTGGTAGTCCACTTGGCGCGGCTGCCGAACACCCACACCTTGAATCCTTTAGGAAGATAATCGCGCAGAATGTCCTGCACGATTTCAAGGTGGTCGGGACGGATGTCTACCGGGCTAGTTGAGATACTCATTCTTTCCCTGCAACTGCTTCAGAAGATAACGGGCATCTTCGAGAAACCCCGGAATCCCCTGAAAGACTCCTTCGGCCAGTTCTTCGTTGTATGCGTGGCTGGTAGACCCACGGGCGGTACGATATTCCACCCAATCAGTTGGTTCGGAAAGCAGCAACTCGCGCTGGGCTGCTCTCCTCATCAAGTCGCGGCAAGACATCTGGTTAATTTGATGCGGATTAGCCGAGACTTCTTTGAGGTATCGCTCAATCATGCCGACGCCAAGCTCGTAGGTAAATTCAAACGATTGAATGGCGCTGGCTCTGAAGTGGTTCCTGGTGACCGGGGATTGCCGCACTATGTCAGAGTCATACGGTGCAAGCCCTTCCTCCAGCTGGGCAACAGCATTTTCCAAGGGTGACAAATCCAGCTTCATTCAGTCCACCCCCTGATCGCCAAACCCCAGCCGTTTCAGGTTCTCCGCAATTGCCGCGTCCAACCGCTGCGCCTCGGCCTGCTGCTCCCGCCATTGGGCGGTGAGACGGGCCATCTTATCCTGGAAGGGTTCGCCGTCATCGGCCTGGGGTTCGGCTCCAACATATCGGCCCGGGGTGAGGACGTGACCGTGCCGGCGGATTTCCTCCAGCGTGGCGCTCTTGCAGAACCCGGGAACATCGGCATATTCGCCGGCGTCCTCGCCGCCCCGCCAGGCGTGGTAGGTGTCGGCGACTCGGGATATGTCCTCGTCCGACAGGTCCCGGTGGGTGCGGTCCTCCATGTGGGCTAGCTTGCGGGCGTCGATGAACAGGGTCTCGCCTGTGCACTCCCCGTCGCGCCGGCCCCGGCGCAGGAACCACAGGCAGGCGGGTATCTGGGTGGACCGGAACAGTTGGCCCGGTAGGGCGATGATGCAGTCCACCAAACGGCCTTCGACGATGTTCTTGCGGATTTCCCCCTCTCCTGACTGGTTGGACGACATAGACCCGTTGGCCAGCACGAACCCGGCGATGCCCCGGGGCGCCAGGTGGTACAGAAAGTGCTGCACCCAGGCGGAGTTGGCGTTGCCCACCGGCGGCACGCCGTACTCCCACCTTTTATCATCACGCAGACGGTCGCCGCCCCAGTCGGAGACGTTGACGGGCGGGTTGGCCAAGATGAAGTCCGCCCGCAGGTCGGGATGGCGGTCGTTGTGGAAGCTGTCGCCGTAGGCAATCTGGCCCTCGATGCCCCGGATAGCCAGATTCATCCGAGTCAGCCGCCAGGTGGTGTAGTTGGACTCCTGGCCGTAGATGGAAATGTCGCCCCTGGCCCGGCCGCCGTTGCCCGGGCCGCGGCAGGTCGTCAAGGGCGCGCCGCAACCCGCCTTGCACGAAACGCTGCCGCACCCGGCTGACTGTGGCGGGTCCCACCAACAGAGCTTCCGCCACCTGCCGGTCGGTAAGGCCTTCATCGGCTTTACACAAAATCAGAGCCCGCTTCACCTTACGTCCCGTGGATTTGCCACGCCGGGTAACACCCAACAAATGTTCCCTCTCATCTTGGGTCAAGCTCACTCGATATAATTTGGCCGGCATTCCCCACACACCCCACACCAAACAATGCCTATATTATATCCTTTCTTATATTCGTCAAAAATACCCGGACGCAGTACTAGTCAGGCTGATCTTTTCGTTCTGAAACGGCTCAGCCTGGTTGCTGTAGGCGAAAAATTGAGAAACGGGCGTTGAGATGCTAGGTGTTGTGGACCCGTTGACGTACACCCTTATCCAGGAGTCGTCTTCAACTATGCTCTCAACAGAACTGGTCAGGGCCACAAACACATGCCTGACCATCCCTGAGCCCTTGATATGCGCGAGGGTTGCGCTTTGGCCAGCGCCGACGCGGGCGATCTCCAGCGCCTGGGAGCGTAACCTGTGAGTTCCGGAATCCGTGTGGACAGAATGACCCTCCCAGACCACCGTGTTATCGAACGTCAAAGAAACGTAGTAGTCGCCATCCGGGAAACGGGTAAAACGATAGGCTCCATCTCCGCCATGGCGCGGTCCGGTGACTGTCGCTCGGGCAATCTGGAGGTCTTGGTTTCGCGGTTCCGCGTCGCCCGCTTTGGGGGGTGATCGGAACGCCTCCTCCGGCCACAGCTTGGCGGTAACGCCGTTTTTGGGTTCGCCATTCACGATCAGTGTTCCTTCGATAATGTTGCCGCTGCGGGCATCCAAGGGGGTGATCTTTTCAGAAAAAGCCACCCCCAAGGCACGTGAAACGCTTGAAAGTGATTCTTCGAATGGTATGAACTCCCCTCCAGATTTGAACAGCTTGGAATAATGCGCGGTCTTTCTTACGAAGAGATCACCCACAGCGTAGGAGCCGATGCCCGCGTCCGGCTCCAGGTAGGAGACTTCCCAGTAGGAGTTCCAATACCTGGCCCATACCATCTTAATGTCGGAGCGGAGCGGATGTTCGATTATCTTTTTCCATGCCGCGTCATACAGGCCCTCTCTTCCGGTCGGATCAACCTCGCTCAGGTTGTCCTTTGTCAGATAAGGGAAGTCCCTGTTCTGCGACATGAAAGTGACCGCGTTGGAAAACCTTGGCTAGATTGTTACGATCCCGTCTTTGCCTGGAATGTATGATGGAGGCGGCTCGTAAACAAAAACGGAGGTGAACCGGTCCTCTATACCGCTATATTCAGCGACTTCGATCAACTCAAATCGGTCGTCCACGAATCCGTGCCTTCCCCACCAAGCGTCCGGGACCGCCGTCGATGCTAGGGATGCGTCGCCCCCAACGGACACGGAGAATACGGTAGGGCGGTCATTCAATCTGAGCGCTTTATGTCCATACTTGGTTCCCACGCCAAAATATTCTTCCCACAGGTGATCGGTCACCATCAGCAGTTGTGAGTGGTCCAGGCTCTTAGCCCCTCCAAAACCCTCGTGATGAGGGAAATCCTCTACGAGAAAACTAAACCTAAACGGCAGGTCGTTGTCAGTGATGTGATTCAGAATCATGCGGGTTGTCCGGTCCACATGGGCGGTGATGCGGTCGTCGTCTACCGTACCGTCAAGGTCGACATCACCCCAACCAGACCAGGAGATGATTACTGTATTGATTCCAGCGCGTTGCATCTGCCCCAGTTGCCACGCGATTGTTGACTCGGCCTGGGACTTGTAGAACCCAATCTCCGGCCAGGTTGTAGTGAAACCCGTGAAGGGGTACGGAGGGTCCCCGCCATATAGGTTCCAACGCCATGTGCCGAGGCCACCGGTGGGTTTGTAGGGCTCAGGCGCATCGTAGGAGGCATGGCCAGCGTCCACGTAAAGCAAGGTTGCTACCGTTAAGCCCGAATCCACCGGTGGACACCGATGGACGGCGTGAGGACAGCGGAAGGGGGGTGAGGAAGTTACAGGCGCGATGATCCGGGCTCGAATTTGGGTAGACGGGAGGCTGGCGGCGGTCTGCAGGCGCTTTGGGGGGCGCCGATGGCGGCTTACAGTGGCTGTGGTGAGGGGGATGGCGGGATAGGACACGGCAAGAGGCGCTCGCGGACCGGACTGGCGCGAGTTGGCGGGGCGTTCGGTTGGCCGGATGGCGGGTCAGTAGCGGACAGGAGCAATCAGGCTGGGAGTGGAATGGCTCGCAGTCGGGCCAGGGCGCGACTGAACTGGGTTTCCCATGGCCAGCGCTGGGGAAGATGCAGGGTGATCCGGCGTGCCGAGCGGGTGATCCGTCCGGCCAAGGCAAAGACCCGTCGTCTGAGGGTCTTGGTGGTCACGATCTGCTGACCCAGGCCGATGCGGGCTGTCCAGCGGGCCAGGTTGTGGGCCATCACCTGTACCGCCAGCCAGGCGCCGTTGGCAGCGAAGCGGCCCGAGGGGAGATGGTTCAGCCCCACGCCGTACTTGAGGTCGCGTATCGCATTCTCGATCTCGGCGTGGCGGCGGTGGTCAGCCTCCAGTTCCAGGGTCTCTCCGTCCCGGTCGGTGATGAAGCCGTGATAGCTGTAGGTGGCGAAGAGAGCCAGTTGGGAACCGGGCGCCGGCTTCACCCGCCGGACGATGAGCCGCACCGGCGCGGCGTCGGGCTCACTCTGGAAGGGGGTGTAGGTGGTCTCGGCCACATCGGCGCCGTCCATCCAGTAGGGAATCGGCGTCCAGTCCTCTTCGGGTATCGCCTCGATGAGATTCCGCAGGCGGGTGCGCTGGCGGATGGTGATGGAGAAGCGGACATCCATCCGGCGGCAGACGGCGACCACGGCGTGGGTATAGAAGCCGCTGTCGGCCCGCACCGTGAGTTGGCCCCTGGCTCCGCCGTAGCGCACCCGCCCCACCGTTTCACGCAGGAAGTGGGCGGCGCCGCGGGCGGTGTAGGCCCGGCCCTCGCGCAGGCGGGCCATCAGCACGTCGCCGGTTCCGGCGGCGACGGCCAGCAGCGGGTGATAGCCCCGCGCACCGGTGTAGCCGTGGTGGCGAGCTCCTTCCTTGGCCAGTCCGTAGGTCTCGCAGATGGTGGAGTCCAGGTCGATGGTCAGGGGCCCGTCGCCGGGTCCGGCCCCAGCCTCCCAGGCCCGGGCCAGCAACTGGCGGCTCACCCGGTCCAGTTGGCGGACGTGGCCCCACCGGAAACTGCGCAGGAAGGTGCCCAAGGTGGAGGGCGCCTTGACTACACTGCCCAGGGTGCAGGCTGTCCTGCCGGTGCGCAACACATCGGCATCGTCGATGCAGTCGCCGCCCGCCAGCGCGGAAGCCACCAGCGTCATGATCTTGTCGCCGGTGTTGGCTCGGCCTGGGGCCCAGCCCAGGTCCAAGTGCCGGTCAACCAGTTGGGGCAGGCCCAGGTGCAAGGCCAACGTGGCGGGAAGGATCAGCCCGGCATTGTTGACCAGGCGGTGGTCGTCGAAGGCGATGTGGATGCCGTCGGGGTGGTTGCGTGGTAGCATCTATTGGGTGCTCCTTGTTTCTGGTTGGTTTTCTGTCTCGAAAACCATTATCCCAGATGCACAGGAGCACTTTCTTACCCATTCAACCCGCCGCGACACTCACCTTTTCGGTGGATTCGGGCTAAGGCCGATTGGCTACCGCTCTCCGCAGCGGGGGAGACCGCCGACAGCCATGACCCGGCTAACGAGAGAGATAGAAGACCGCAAATCACCAAAACTCCGGCTATTCTCTGCATCCTCGGCCTCCTCTGAAGGCTAATGACTTCAAGGTGTTACTTCTCCGTCATCAAGGGTCGAAATCGGATTCTGCCCAAAAGGTGGAATCTCCAAAATATTCTCGTATACCTATCATTCCGAGACAGGTTGTGGTTTAAAAACTGAATTGCCCAATCTCTTAACCAGCGGCGTCTATTGATTGATTCTTAGTCAAGGCCGAAATGGCGACGTTTCGCGGCGCCTATATGTCGAAGGTCGAGAACTGGGGTGTGGCCCTCCCTGGAATGGACCCCTGAGGCCATGGTGTGAACCGGCCCCATGCTATAATCCGCAGGCGAATCAGCCCGGGCGGGCTGTTGACTCCTCACATGAGGTATGAAAGATGAATAGACTGGCGGGAAAGGTAGCCCTGGTCACCGGGTCGGGGCGCAATATTGGCCGCGCCACCATCCTGAAGTTGGCCGGCGAGGGCGCGGATGTGGTCGTAAATGCGCGCTCGAACCAGGAAGAGGCGGAAGCGGTCGCCGAGGAAGCCCGGGCTTTGGGCGTTAGGGCTATGGCGGTGCTGGCCGACGTTGCCAATAAGGAGCAAGTGGACTCGATGGTCTCCATGGCCATGAACGAGTTCGGCAAGGTGGACATCCTTATCAACAATGCCGCCATTCGCCCCCACAAACCCTTCCTCGACATTACGCTGCAGGACTGGGAGACAGTTCGCGGCGTCGTGTTGGACGGTGCGTTCTACTGCACGCAAGCCGTGCTGCAATCAATGGTGGACAATCAATACGGGCGCATCCTGTTCTTCACAGGCGGAGGGGCGTTTCAAGGAGGAGCGGAGCGGGCGCATGTCTCCGCAGCCAAGATGGGACTGGTGGGTATGGCCCGGAGCCTGGCCTCAGAGTTTGCCCCGCAGAATATTCGCGTGAACGTGGTGTCACCGGGCAGTATCGACACCAGCAGGGAACACCCAGAATGGTACCCCCAACGGAGCACGCCTACCGCGTCGGGCATTCCCCTCGGGCGTCAGGGCACCGTGGACGAGATCGCCGCCACTTGCCTATTCTTAGTAAGCGACGACGGAGGGTTCATAACCGGCCAGACTGTCCACGTGAACGGCGGGGCCAACTACCACTAGCGCGCTGTTTACCCCAGGACTTGGTCACGGAAGCGGAACTCCCGCAGGTCGTCGGGAATGATCAGCTTGGCTTCGGTCAGCTCCTGAATTTCTTCCGGGTTCCAGTCCGGGGCGTGTTCGCGGAGCACGATGCCTTCCGGGGTGATTTCAAACAGGCCGAGGTCGGTGACCAGCATCTTTACCACCCCGGGGGCGGTGATGGGCAGTTTGCAGCGCTCTAGCACGCGGGGCGAACCGTCCCGCTGAGTGTGTTCCATGGCGATAAACACACGCTTGGCGCAGGCCGCCAGGTCCATGGCGCCACCGATGCCGCCACCCTTGCGAGAGGGGATCCGCCAGTTTGCGAAGTCGCCATTCTCTGAGACTTCATAAGCGCCCATCACTGTCACGTCCACCATACCGCCCCGGATAATTCCAAAGGAGTCGGCGTGATGGACGATAGACATTAGCGGACCAGCAGTGACGAACTGGCCCCCGGCGTTGACCAGGTGCTTGTCCTCGTTTCCTTCAGTGGCGATAGGGCCGTAGCCGATCACGCCATTCTCCGAGTGGGTGATGATGAACTTGCTGGGGTCAACGTAATTTGAGCATAGGGTGGGCATCCCGACCCCTAGATTAACGATCCACTCGTCCTGGAATTCCATGGCCAGCCGGTCGCACATCGATTGCCGGTCCAACTTAGGTTTGTCCGCCATGAGTGTCCTCCGGTAGATTCCCAGATAAGAATTGGCCTATGAAACGTGTGGCGAAAGGTGCGGGTCAGTCCCTGATACCGTCTTCGGGTATCTGCACCAGTCTGTCTACGTAGATGCCTGGCACGTGAATTTTGTCCGGGTCAAGCTCTCCCACGGGTACGATACTGTCCTCGACCTCTACCACAGTGGTCTTGGCGGCCATGGCCATGATGGGGTTGAAGTTGCGCTGGGTGAGGCGGAACTGGAGGTTGCCGAAAGTGTCGGCGCGCCAGGCCCGGATCAGCGCGTAGTCGGCGGGCAGCGGGTGTTCCAAGACGTAGGTGCGCCCGTTCATTTCCCGGTGTTCCTTGCCTTCGGCCAGTTCGGTGCCGACGCTGGTGGGAGTGTAGAACGCGCCTATGCCGAATGCGGCGGCGCGGATACGTTCGGCCAGGGTGCCCTGGGGCACCAACTCGGCGTCGATCTCGTCATTGTTGTACATCGTGACGAAGGGTGTTGGCCGGGAAGGGTGAGTGGCGGCGGTGAAGGCGCAGATCATCTTCTTCATCCGTCCCGCTTCCACCAGGATGCCCACGTCCACCTGGTCTCCCATGCCGCCGGCATTGTTGGAGATGCCGGTCATTCCCTTCGCGCCCTGCCGGTGCAGCGCGGCCAGGAGGTTTCGGGGCAGGCCGACTCCACCGAATCCCGGCACCATGATGGTGACGCCGTCAGGCACATCGGCCATGGCTTCGTCAAACGTCTTGAAGACCTTGTTTTTCATCAGCCGAATCTCCTCGGTCGGTTCTGGCATTACATACTACCGCAGACTCGCCGACGGTGCCATAGCCGGGCCGGTAGCGTAACTGTTCAGAGTTGAGGGGATGGATTAGTTAAAACTTGCTTGGGAAGTTCGGTGCGTCGGGTCGTCGGTTATGTTAAATCAGGAGGATGGAGAACAAGGTAGACCTGAGGACGGCCAGCCGGGAGGCGCTGTTGGCGGTGATTGCGCGGCAGCAGGCGGTCATCGACGAGTTGCAGCGGCGGATAGCGGCGTTGGAAGGGGGTCTCAAGGGCAAAGGGCGGCCCGGAATGCCGGGCAACAAACCGGGTGCAAAGTCAGAGCCGGCCGAGAAGAAGGAGCCAAGAAAGCCCCGGCCCCACGGCTTTAGCCGTCGGCGCACGGTGGCGGCTCACCAGGTGGAACATGTCTTGGACTCCTGTCCGGAGTGTGGCACCGGGTTGGTTGGGGGTTGGCCGCAGCGGACTCGGGAAGTCATCGATATCCCAGTGGCTCCGGTGGAGGTCACGGAGCACGTTTTCGTGACCCGGGTCTGCCCAGTATGTGAACGGCGCCGGACCCCCAAGACGGACTTGGGCGGTGGGGTAATCGGTCGGGGACGGTTGGGAGCCAACTTGGTCTCATTGATCGCTGGCCTGCGGGAAGAGGGCCGGTTGCCCCTTCGGACCATCCAATGGTATCTGGAGACCGTCCACCAGTTGCGCTTGAGCGTTGGGGGAATCACCCAGGTCCTCCACGGCGTGGCCCGGCAAGCCCAACCGGCGGTGGCCGAGGTGCTGGAACTAGTCCGGACCAGCCAGGTGGTGCACGCCGACGAGACCGGCTGGCGCCAGGAGGCGGCCAATGGCTATGTCTGGACCTTCTCCACTCCCACTGAGCGGTACTTCCTGCGCCGAGGCCGGAATAAGGAGGTGGTGGACGAGGCGCTGGGGGAGTCCTTCAGCGGGGTGTTGGTCAGCGATTTCTACGCTGCCTATAACCACTACCCTGGCCTGAAGCAGCGGTGTTGGGCTCATCTGCTCCGGGACATCCATGACCTGAAGGCCCTCTACCCAGCAGACGCCAAGCTGGCCGGATGGGCGGCGGCAGTGCATGACCTCTACGCCCAGGCCAAGCGGTTCTCCCATCCTCAGGCAAGGAAACGCCGTCAGGCCCAACTGGAGTTGGAGCGGAAATTGTTGGCCTGCTGCCGACCCTTCCTTGATGACCCAGGGGCAGTCCAGGCCAAGCTCTGCCGGCGCATCCAGCGCTTCATCAAGGAGTTGTTCGTATTCGTAGCCGAACCGGCCGTCCCCTCGGAGAACAACGCCGCCGAGAGGAGCCTTCGTCACCTGGTGACCAGCCGCAAGATCAGCGGCGGCACCCGCTCAACCCAGGGCACCAACACCAAGATGGCTCTCGCTTCCCTCTTCGGTACCTGGCGCGCCCGAGGATTGAATCCCCTCACCGCATGCCGCCAGTTGCTCACTTCCCCTCAACTCTGAACACTTACCCGGTAGCTGGTCAACTATGCCTCGCGCAACCGAATATTCTGGTGCGGCGGTCGGCGATCCAGCGGTAGGTCCTGATTCCCAGGTACCGGGACCCCGGCAGCCAGACCAGAAGCGCTAAAGGCCGCAAGGCCGGAATCAGCAGGCTCAGTTTCCTGAGAGCGAAGAACCCCTCTAGCGCCTGGCCGTCGTAAGTTAGCAAATAGGCCGAGCGGCTCAAATCAGCCTCGCTGAGTCCAGCGCGGCGGGCATCTTTATCCAGCGTTGTCCGGAATTCCAAGGAACCGCTCCGGTCCATCGTTCCCAGACTCTGGATCAAGAGCCGGCAGAACCGGCAGTTGGCGTCGTAATAGAGTAGGTTTCTTGGGTATTCCAAAGGGCCTCGCACAAATGTTAGCTGTTAGAGTCAGTCGTTGGTTTAATGGCTGGATGGGCCGCGCTTCAGATCGCGGGATTACACCGCCACTTGACAACCCGCGTAAATAAACCAAGAATCCTAGTACTCTACCATTGGAGGGCTACCATGGCATCGCAGAACCATCAGACTTATGTGTACATCGGCCTGGCCGGCGAGGGAGATAACATCGGTACCGGCGGGCTGGTGCGCTGGGCGGACGGCGACGAAGAATGGCACACCATCAACAACGGGCTGCCCGAGAATTCTCAGATCAGAGCGCTTGCAGTCCATCCAGACAACCCGCAGACCCTCTTCGCGGGCACCAACCTGGGCGTCTATCGCAGCGACGACCGGGGGGATCACTGGGAAGCCCTGGAAAAGCCCCGTCCAGAGATGGATGTTTGGTCCCTATCTTTCCATCCTCAGAACCCGGAGATCATGTACGCGGGCTACGAACCGTGCGCCATCTATCGTTCTGAGAACGGTGGAGAATCCTGGCAGGAGATGGACACCAGCGGTGTCGTGTATCCCAACATCACCACCTACATGCCGCCACTGGGCAAACGCGTGATTGGAATCGCGTCTGACCCCTCAAATCCCGACGATATTTACGGGGCAATCGAGGTCGGAGGATTGATCGGAAGCAGGGACGGAGGCGATAGCTGGACTTCTCTGATCGACGGGCCGTTCGTCCGCAATAACACCCTGGACCTCCATGGTGTGCAGGTCAGTGCCGCCGCGCCCGGCACCGTGCACATCATCACTCAGATCGCGATGTTCCGCAGCCGTGACCGGGGCGGCCACTGGGAGCATGTGCAATTTGACGATATGTTCCCCGGCGGCTCCTACTGCCGCGGCCTGCTGGTAGCGCCCCACGACCCCAAGACCATCTACCTGGCAGCCGGGGCCGGTGGAGGCGGGGCTCCCGCGGGTACCGTGGACGCGGGAGCTTTGTTCAAGAGCACCGACGTCGGTGAGACTTTTGAAAAGATGGACCTTGGCGAGACCGCCCCAAGCCGGATGTTCGAGACAGCGATCGACCGGGCAGTACCGTCGAATATGTACTGCACGACCTACTACGGTCAGGTCTACGCCAGCAACGACGGCGGAACTAGCTGGAGCAGGCAGCAGGTCCCGGGTGAGATGGACCGGAGCCGGCACGTTTATCCCATGGTCTGCGGCTAGGATTTTCCGCCTGCCCTGGTTTCAAGTGTTCCGGTTTACATTTATCAACGGACATATCCAGCTAATGTAACCAGCGGACTAATAAGAGTAGCGTTCCGTTCCCCAGAGCGGAACGCTACTGCGGCGATTTAGGGCCTGCTAATAGTCTGTGGAAGTAAGGGGTCCCACGATGGCGATGGAAAAGGCCACATTCGGCGTAACCCAGAGTTCCCTGGAGCATATGGCTCTGGAACTGAAGGAGTTCCCCTCGGGACTCAGCGGGTTGCATCTAATACGCGAGGGAGAATTGAGCAACGAAGCCATGGCCGAGCATGGCTTCCCCGGCAACACTCCCGAGAGGATGCGGAGCGCGGGCAGGGTGTCCGGTCACACCAGGGAATTCGGGGAGACGTCCTCCGACGCGGCACACGACGGGTTTGACTTCGTGGCAGCAACGGTGGCGCACCTCTTCGACAATCCAACGAGCGTGTCGTCGTGGATGACCGATGTGTTTATCAAGGACTTCGAAGCCAACGTAGGCGAGAGCGCAAGCTCCGGTCAACAGCTAATTTCCGTGGAGCGCCTTCAGCCCGAGGGCTTCTTTGATGAAGCGGTGGCCCTAAAAGTGCTCCAGGGCGGCCCTGCCGGTCTTATGTCGTCAACAGTCATCGACTTCAGGGTGGGGCGGATCCTTGGGGTGGCGTTCATAGGGACCGTTGGAGACCACCAGCGCCTGGACCTGGCCACCGGGCTAGGCTTAGCCTTTGAGAAGCGCATCGTTAGCGTCGTGCTTGGCGGCCAATAGTCGTATCGGGCTGACCAAAGATGGGGGGCATCGCATCCATCCGTCACGCCCTATTCCCGCTATCTACGGGGCCTCACCCCTCTTATAGATACTAATCCCGTCAGCATCGATTCGACCCTTCAAAGGCGCATAGTTGATTTCCTCGTATGCCTGGACGTCGCACTCTTGAGGGATGTTGATGTCCTCCAGGTCCAAAGACAGCCGTCCGAGCCGGTGGGGGTCGATGATTCCACGGGTCGCCAGATCGATGTCCGAGCGCGGAGTTGCTTTGCCCGTCGCCCGTGACCCGTAGAGCAAGACTTCTGTTAACTCAGGATAGCGGGCGAACACAGCCTGTAACGCTTCCATTACCTCTGATGAGATATCAGGTCCCTTCACTGTTCAACGAGCCCTGTTCAACCGTCTCTTCGAGCAACCGCATATACAAGGCGTCTTAGTAGTGACAGATACCGGTCGTGAATGTTGGTCACTACGGCCTCGAACCGGGCGGCATCGTAGGTGTGCGACATCAAGTTACGGTCGGTAAGCATGTCCAGCCAGGTCTCGCCGTTCTGAATCAGCCCTGCGTGATACGCCTGCCTGATAACACTTCTTGGTGTCACCGACCTGAGTAAGATGCCATCGTATTCCAGGCGGTCCTTGAGAGTGTTCCAGGCCAGTTCGAAGGTATATTCGAAGCGCTGAATTACCCCTTCCCGTTCCAGTTCGTTCAAGTGACCGACGCCAGACTCCAGGGCGCTCCTCAGCAATGTGAATGCCCGTGAGAAGTTGCTGAACCTGTATGTCCATCTCGGTTGTTGGGTCATCTGACCGTTCGTCTGCTGCACAAGTCGGTCCAACCGCGGAGAGGTCAGGCTTGCCCCAGCAGCCTCACTATCTCGTCCCCTACCTGGGTGGTGGTCGAGTTCCCGCCCAGGTCCGGAGTTATCACCGCGCGGTCATTCAGGCAACGGGACACGGCCTGGTCTACGCGGCGAGCTTCTTCCTGGCGGCCCAGATGGTCCAGCATCATGGCTACGGCTGAGATCGTGGCTAGCGGGTTGGCGATGCCCTTGCCCGTAATGTCGAAGGCCGCGCCATGTACCGGCTCGAACATCGATGGGTACTGGCGCTCGGGGTTAATGTTTGCGCTGGGGGCCAGACCCATGCTGCCGGTTACCACTGCCGCGATGTCGGATAGGATGTCGGCGAACAGGTTGGAAGCCACCATCACGTCGAAGTCTTCAGGCCAGCGCACCAGGTCCATGCAGGCCCGGTCCACCAAGAGCGACTCGGTCTGAATCTGGGGAAACTCGGCGGCCACCCCCTGGAACACCTCGTCCCAGAAGACCATTCCGAAAGCCTGGGCGTTGGACTTGGTAACCGACGTCACCTTCTTTTTGCCGTCGCGCTGGTCGCAGTACTCGAAAGCGGCGCGGATGATACGCTCGGTGCCCCTACGGGTAAAGATATTGCTCTGCACCACCGTTTCGTACGCCGTGCCTGGATACAAGCGGCCCCCTACCGGAGCGTACTCCCCCTCTGTGTTCTCCCGGAAAATCACCAGGTCTATTTCGCCGGCCTCCTTGCCCGCCAAAGGTGACGTTACGCCGGGGTGCAGGTACGACGGGCGGATGCAGACTCCCTGGTCGAAGGCGCGGCGCATGGGGAGCAGCAGACCATTGAGGGTAATGTGGTCCGGGATCTGTGGGTCGCCGACCGCGCCGAACAGGATGGCGTCGTAGCCCTGGAGTTGTTCCAGCCCGTCCTCCGGCATCAGCCTGCCGGTCTCGCGGTAGTAATCGGAGCCCCAGGGAAACTCGGTGTAATCGAAGCTGAGGTCCGCCGATCCCCGGACCACCGCTTCGATGGCCTTCCTACCCTCGGCTATTACTTCCGGGCCGACGCCGTCTCCGGGGATAACCGCCAACTTGTACTCGGCCATAGATTCAACTCCCTTTTAGTCCAAGAATCACGCCAGGATCAGGAGCCTGCGCCCCTCTCCGACGGGGGAACAGCGTAGGCCTCCACGGGCTGCACACCGCCGCCCAACAGGCGGAAATGATAGACCATCTCGGCATCGGGGAAGGTCTCCTTTGCCTGGCGCCAGGCGGACTTGCCTTTCCGTGGCCGGGCATCGAGCAGCACGCCGATGATGGTGCCGCTGTGGCCCACGTTTACGCCAACCGCGCCGATTGACTCGGCGAAGTTCGCAACCGCCGACAGCATGGGTTTGGGCAGAACATGTTGCCCCGCCCAGGCGCTGATGGTCGCGCCCCTGCCGACCAGGGAAGGATCGCCCTGCTCCACGCCCGCCCGGACCTTTTCAAGGGCATCGGTGGTCTGCGGCTCAATCGAGCGCCAAAGGGGGCCGCGGTCGACCCGATTGAACTCGAGGGTGTCCACCGTGCCACCGAAGTCGATGGCTACGATCTCCATTGGCGGCGGCGGGCCCAGGCTATCTTTGATCCTGCCTTCGCGGTGGTCGAACATGGCCAGTCCGGGCACCATCACACCGTCCGTGGGCTCTACTCCCAGGGCGATGTCGGCAATGGTGTCCTGGTCCAATTCCACTCCAAGGGCTAGTCCAGATGCGGCGATGGCGGCGGACAAGTCCGCGCTGCTGCTGCCCATACCCTTGCTCCGGGGGATGGGGTTCCCCACGGTAACTCGGGCAGCCAGCCCGCTCCGTCCCAGTTGTTCCAACGTCTGAGCTACGGCGGCGGCTGTCTTGGCGCAGTCCTCCGGCGCGTCTACGCGGGGTGTGCCCTCAAAAAGTTCCACCGTCACTCTGGAGAAGTAGTCTATGGGGCACGTGACCAGGTAGTACACGCCGTCCAGCATCCCCTGCACTAGTTCGCCGCAGACTCCAGGAGCCCTTACGGTGGCGCGGCCCAGCGGTCGAGGTTCGCTAGACACCCTTTACTCCCAGGGGGATTCCGGCCACCACCATGTATACCTGGTCGGCCGCGGCTGCGGCTTGCTGGTTCACCAAACCCAGGAGGTCCTGGAACCGGCGGCCGAGGGCATTGGCCGACACCAAGGACAGGCCAACTTCAGAACTAACAATGATGCTGGAGACGGACGCTTGGCGCAGCGCTTCGAGGGTTTCTTTCAGACGTGCCAGCGTCTTTGACTCGGCCTCGGCCTTGGGCTCGGTCTCCAACTCGTACAGCATGTTCCCAACCCAGACATCCAGGCTGTCCAGGAGCACTGTCTCGGGGGCGTCAGGTCCGGCCAAGGACTCGCGGAGCCGCCCGGCAAGGCGCACGGGCTCCTCTAGTGTGGTCCAGTCCTTTGGGCGGGACTCCCTGTGCCTGCGAATCCGCTCCTCCATTTCGGGGTCGGTGGCTACTCCGGTCGCAACGTACAGGACCGGGCCCGTCGAATCCCTGACCAGCCCTTCGGCGAAGCCGCTCTTTCCGGAACGGACGCCGCCAAGCACCAGGCACATTCTCGCCGACATCAGCGGGCAGAGCCGACGCTATCGAAGTCCCGCACCAAGCCGGTCATTTCGTAGACCAAGTCTATGTCCAGGCTGGAACGCACCCAGTCCGCCAGCTTGTCATACTCCACGTCCAGTCCATCGACGGTGGAAGTGGAGGGGAGATGGACTCCCTTGCGCCGGGCTAGGGCTTGCAACATGGCGCGCCTGAACTCTCCGTTGTGGAACAGACCGTGGATGTAGGTGCCCATTACCCAGCCGGAGTCGTCGAGACAGCCATCGCTGTTGTTGTCGCTGGATACCGGCATGTCGGCCCGGTCCTGGATGTGGAATGGCGCGGCCGTCCCATGGCCGCTGGTCCTGCCCATGTGTATCTCGTAACCCTGCACCGGTACGCCAACCGCGCCTTGAAGTAGACCACGGTCCAACTCCACTGTACCGCTGACCCGGTGGGTCTCTTTCGATCCGGCGAACACGGTGGCCATCGGCAGGAGTCCGAGTCCGGCTATCTCAGTCTGGGAAGATTCGATGTGGTCAGGGTCCCGGAGTTGGGAGCCAAGCATCTGATACCCGCCGCAAATTCCGACCAGCGCGGCCCCGCGCCGACGGGCCTCTTGGACCGACGATGTTAGCCCCTGACGCTCCATCCAGGCAAGATCGGGGATCGTGGTCTTGGTGCCGGGCAGTATCACCAGGTCGGGGTCCCCGAATTGATCGGAGGAAGTGACGTACCGCAGTGAAACCCCTTCTTCCCAGCCCAAAGGGTCGAAGTCGTCGAAGTTGGAAATGTGCGGGAGCTGAATGACCGCCACGTCCAGCACAGCGTCGCCCCTTGCACGTTCGGGCAAGTCGAGGGCGACCGAGTCCTCCTCGGGTATGTGAATGTCCCTGAAGTGGTGCACCACGCCCACGACGGGTTTGCCGGTTCGCTGCTCCAACCAGGTGAGCCCGTCGGTCAAAAGCGCGATGTCGCCGCGGAACTTGTTGATAACCAGTCCCCGGACCGCATCCCGCTCCTCCGGCTCCAATAGTTCCAACGTTCCAACCATCGCCGCGAAGACGCCTCCCCGGTCTATGTCGCCGCATAGCAGTACCGGAGCGCCAGCGTACATGGCCACCCGCATGTTGACGATTTCGGTGGCCTTGAGGTTAATCTCTGCGGGGCTACCGGCGCCCTCGATGACCACAACGTCGAATTGTTCCCGCAGGGAGTCTAACGAGGTCTTGACCGACTCCCAAAGCTCGCTCTTCATGGCGTAGTAGTCCATAGCGCGGGCGGAAAGCCAGGGCTTGCCAAGCCTGACTACCTGGGACCGCTGGTCGGCTTCCGGCTTCAGCAAGATGGGGTTCATCTCTACCTGGGGCTCGACTCCCGCCGCCTGGGCCTGGACGGCCTGGGCGCGGCCAATCTCTCCACCGTCGGGAGTGACGAAGGAGTTGTTGGACATGTTCTGGGCCTTGAAGGGGGCGACCCGGAAACCGTCTTGCCGGAATATCCGGCAAAGGGCCGAGACCAGCACACTCTTGCCAACGTGAGACGCTGTCCCCTGGACCATCAAGACTTTGCCTGTCATAGCTTCTCCGGCGCAGTTCGCCTAGAACCGTGAACCAAGATGGTTGAGGTGAGAAGTATCATTGTAGAGGAGCATGACCGTGTTGTTGGGGTAGGTGTCGAACACCGACAGGGAGCAGTTCCCCATGACGAAGCTCCACGTCGATTCGGCTGGAAGGGCCATTAATGAGATGATCGCGGCTCTGAGAGAACCGCCATGCCCGACAATCAGAGCGGTCTCGTTGGCGTGACTGTTGCGAATTTGGTCCATAACCGGGGTCATGCGGCGAAGGGTCTCCCTGGGCGATTCTCCGTCGGTGGGTGCGAAATCCAGGTCGTTGATGACCGAAGCGGCAAACAGCTCGGGAAAGCGGGTCTGCCGCTCTGCCATGGTCAGCCCTTCGAAAACCCCGTAGAAACGTTCTCTCAGTTCCGGTGTGGTCTGAAGGGGCACGTTGTGGTGTTCCAGGATAACTTTCGCCGTGTCCTGGCAGCGGACCAAATCGCTGGAGTAGGCCGCATCGATAGGTACCCTGGCCAACCGGTCGGCGATCATTGACGCCTGTTGCTTGCCCCTTTCCGAAAGTCCGACGTCGCTGTGTCCCTGGATGCGCCCTTCGGCGTTCCACGGGGTCTCCCCGTGTCTGACGAGTAAGAGTCTTCCCATGCAGGCTAGCCCCCTTCCGGGACGTGGTCCAAGAGCTGGACAGAATTAGTCACGCCGTACGCGGCGCGGGAATCCATTTTAGCAGAGTGCCGTTGCGATTGTACCGGGGAACCTTCCCCGGGAACAGGGTCTCAATATTGCTATCGCCATCGTTGATACGACACTCAAATTTGCTGGAGGTTTGGGACGGATCTTGAAGATACCGGGGAATCGTTGGTCATCAACGCACGAATGCACGCCAATTCCCAGTCCCGGAACGCATATCAGGGTTCTTGGAGTGGTAAGACTCCAGAATGCCTGACGAGGGCGCCGTTACGAATTAGGACACGACTGCCCGTGCCCTCGTACCGGCAATAGGGGTGGTGGTAATATCGTGCTCGACAAGTTCTCTATGTCGGCTCCTTGCATCTCAGGGGTCAAGGCGCCTGTCCGGGAGAGGGTAATCAATGCCTTGTGGACCCCCCCTGCGCGTCGAAAGGACAGGAACTTCATGGATTCAGAACAGGTTAATGCCGCGAGAACTCAACTGACGGCAATACTTTTCTTGGGATGCCTCGTGGCCTTGTTAGCCATGGCAGCCTGCGGTAGAGAACAGGCTGTGGCCCCCTTCCCCCGGCTGTAACGCCACTTACTGGGAAACCCGGGGCTACAATTTCCCGTTCCAACTCCACATCGGAACCGGCTGCCATCCCCACGCCCACAACAGTGTCGGCAACGCCCGCCTCCACACCCGTTCCGACGGGCATGCCGGAACCCACGCCAGGGCCTTCCGCGACACCAACCCCGGATCCGACTGCAACATCCGCGCCAACCGCCACGCCGGAGCCCGCGCCCACGCCGACCCCGGCCCACACGGCCACGCAAACGCCGGAGCCGACCCCGACACCCACGGCCACGCCGACGCCGGAGCCGACCCCGACACCGTCGCCGCCTGTCGAAAGGCGGCAGAGTCCCGTCCTGCAGCGGGAACGGGAGTACGGCTACACCATCGCGCTGCCCGGCAATTGGACCCAGGGTGGCGAGGGCACATACGGTAGCGCCACACCCTGGGCCCAACTCACGATTTCGTCCCAGATGCTGCCGGTCGGCTATACCGTGGACCAGTTCACCCAACTGGTGCAGGGCGGACTCGAAAAGGACTGGTGGCAGGCCGCTTCCCTCTTCGAGGTCACCGGCGTAGACCAACTGAAATCGGCCAGCCATCCGGCGAAGCGCATCCGTTACCGGGTGCAGGAGAGTCCTGAGTACTGCGTTCTTGACGTGGCCGAGCTGGTAATGGTGGCTCAGATTCTACTGGGCTATCCCCATGGCTTCCGCGCTAGGACCTGGATGTGCGAGCGAGAGGCACAGACCTACGCCCAAGAAAGAGACGAGATGCTAGTCAGCTTCCAGCCCGTCACCGGGGAGGCCGGGTATTACCGGCAGTTCATGGTTGCCAACGGCGTAACGGTGAAGGCGGACGGGAGCGTTGAACCGAACGCAGTCGAGGCCGGAGCGGACATTGTGACCTCAATGCTGTCGGGAAGAGCGGACATCGCCCGGTGCATGGCCCGTCAGAGGGCTGCCCTCGCCATTATCCCCAGGTACCAGACCGCAACTTCCCTCCCAGAGTTTGCCTACCTGGCCGACACCAGCGACTTCACGGGAAGGCGGCGCGACACCTACGAGATACGGGGCCTGGGCGGCGTCGCTGGTCAGCCGGTCTCCTCGGCGGCGGAGGAACAGCTTCTTGGAAACTGGGGGCCGCAGCACCCCTACTATCCCTATCGTGGCCTGGTGGCAACGCATGAGTTCGCCCACGCCATCCAGAATTTGTGCTTCACGGAGGAACACGAACAGTGGAACGAGTTTTATGAAGAAGCGTTACAGGCGGGACTGTATCCGGGTACGCACATGATGGCCGACGTTATGGAGTTCTTCGCGGTGTTGAGCACCGCATACTTCGAGGTAACAGACGAGTTGCGTCCCGACTCCGACACCCGGGACGGCCTGAAGATCCGTTTCCCCGGACCGTTCGAGGCGTTGCACGAAATCTACGCGGGCGCCACGCTTCCGGAGCAATACAGGACTACCTCACCTCACCCAAGCTCGTAACCCCCTTTTATACTTCTCTTAGCCCCAATCCACCGAAGAGATGAGGGTCGCGGCGTGGTGAATGGGTAAGAAAGTGCTCCTTTGCATCTGGGATAATGGTTTTCGAGAGAGGAAACCGACCAGAAACAAGGAGCACCCAACAGATGCTACCACTTGAGCACCCCGACCGCATCCAAATCGCCTTCGACGACCACCGCCTGGTCAACAATGCCGGGCTGCTTCTTCCGGCCACCCTGGCCCAGCACGTGGGCCTGCGTGAACTCGTTGACCGTCACCTTGACCTCGGGTATGCGCCGGGGCGGGCGAACGCGGGAGACAAGATGCTGACGCTGGTGGCCTCGGCGCTGGCGGGCGGCGATTGCATTGACGACGCCGATGCGCTGCGTGCGGGGCGGACCTCCTCGGTGCTGGGGTGCATGGTCAAAGCGCCCTCCACCCCCCGCTTTCGCGAGGGCAGGCTCTGGGGACGTTCCTGCGCAGCTTCCGGTGGGGCCATGTCCGCCAGCTGGACCGGGTGAGCCGGGAACTGCTGGCCCGGGCCTGGGCCGCCGGTGCCGGACCCGGCGACGGGCCGCTGACCATCGACCTGGACTCCACCATCTGCGAGACCTACGGGCTGGCCAAGGAGGGGGCGCGACACCATGGCTACACTGGCAAGCGAGGCTATCACCCGCTGCTGGCCGTGGCCGCCGGAACCGGCGACGTGCTGATGTCTCGGCTGCGCGAGGGCCGCGCCAACACCGCTCGGGGCGCCGCCCACTTCCTGCGGGAGACCGTGGGGCGGGTGCGTCATGCTGGGGCCAAGGGGCAACTCACGGTGCGGACCGACAGCGGCTTCTACACCCACGCCGTGGTCGCCGTCTGTCGCAAGACGAAGGTCCGCTTCTCCATCACCATCCGCCAGCGTGCCAGCCTGCGCAATCTCATTGAAGCCATACCCGAGGCGGACTGGACGCCCATCCCTTATTGGATGGACGGTGCCGCCGACGTGGCCGAGACCGCTTACACTCCCTTCAGGAGCAAGCCCGATGCCGCGCCGGTGCGGCTCATCGTCCGGCGGGTGAAGCCCACGCCCGGTTCCCAGCTGGCCCTCTTCGCCAGCTACAGCTATCACGGCTTCATCACCGACCGGGACGGGGATACCCTGGAGCTGGAGGCCGACCATCGCCGCCACGCCGAGGTCGAAAATGCCATCCGAGACCTCAAGTACGGCGTGGGACTCAATCATCTCCCGTCAGGCCGTTTCGCCGCCAACGCCGCCTGGCTGGCCGTCCAGGTGCTGGCGCATAATCTGGCCCGTTGGGCGGCACGCATCGGTCTGGGCGGGCAACTGGTGACCACCAAGACCCTGCGGCGACGCTTCTTCTCCCTGGCCGGACGGCTTACCCGCTCGGCGCGCAGACTCACTTTGCATCTTCCCCGGGGCTGGCCCTGGGCTGAGCAGGCCACTCTCGCCCTGGCCCGACTGCGAGCCATCCCACTCCCAGCCTGACGGCGCTATCCGCAACCGACCCACCGCATCCAAACTCGCGTCCGCCCGGTCCGCGAGTGCATCCTGTTGCGTCCGGTCTCACTATCACGCGATTCCCAGCCTCCATAGACCGCTCTCGAGGCCCGGTGCGGCTACTGAAAACCCTCTGCGGTGTCACATCGGTCCCAATGGAGCCCAGGCTTTCTCCCTTGTAGGCTCCCTCATCCCAATTTGCCCTGCCTTCACGCCTCCCATCGGTGGATTCGGGCTTAGCCCCTAATTAAGATGCAATTGCCGCACTATCTACGCTTGTAGGAAAAGAATGGATAGGCCATCCTTGTGTCGTTGCGATGATGCGGCTGTCTAATCCCGAATCCACCGGTGGACACCGATGGACGGCGTGAGGACAGCGGAAGGGGGGTGAGGAAGTTACAGGCGCGATGATCCGGGCTCGAATTTGGGTAGACGGGAGGCTGGCGGCGGTCTGCAGGCGCTTTGGGGGGCGCCGATGGCGGCTTACAGTGGCTGTGGTGAGGGGGATGGCGGGATAGGACACGGCAAGAGGCGCTCGCGGACCGGACTGGCGCGAGTTGGCGGGGCGTTCGGTTGGCCGGATGGCGGGTCAGTAGCGGACAGGAGCAATCAGGCTGGGAGTGGAATGGCTCGCAGTCGGGCCAGGGCGCGACTGAACTGGGTTTCCCATGGCCAGCGCTGGGGAAGATGCAGGGTGATCCGGCGTGCCGAGCGGGTGATCCGTCCGGCCAAGGCAAAGACCCGTCGTCTGAGGGTCTTGGTGGTCACGATCTGCTGACCCAGGCCGATGCGGGCTGTCCAGCGGGCCAGGTTGTGGGCCATCACCTGTACCGCCAGCCAGGCGCCGTTGGCAGCGAAGCGGCCCGAGGGGAGATGGTTCAGCCCCACGCCGTACTTGAGGTCGCGTATCGCATTCTCGATCTCGGCGTGGCGGCGGTGGTCAGCCTCCAGTTCCAGGGTCTCTCCGTCCCGGTCGGTGATGAAGCCGTGATAGCTGTAGGTGGCGAAGAGAGCCAGTTGGGAACCGGGCGCCGGCTTCACCCGCCGGACGATGAGCCGCACCGGCGCGGCGTCGGGCTCACTCTGGAAGGGGGTGTAGGTGGTCTCGGCCACATCGGCGCCGTCCATCCAGTAGGGAATCGGCGTCCAGTCCTCTTCGGGTATCGCCTCGATGAGATTCCGCAGGCGGGTGCGCTGGCGGATGGTGATGGAGAAGCGGACATCCATCCGGCGGCAGACGGCGACCACGGCGTGGGTATAGAAGCCGCTGTCGGCCCGCACCGTGAGTTGGCCCCTGGCTCCGCCGTAGCGCACCCGCCCCACCGTTTCACGCAGGAAGTGGGCGGCGCCGCGGGCGGTGTAGGCCCGGCCCTCGCGCAGGCGGGCCATCAGCACGTCGCCGGTTCCGGCGGCGACGGCCAGCAGCGAGTGATAGCCCCGCGCACCGGTGTAGCAGCTCCTTCCTTGGCCAGTCCGTAGGTCTCGCAGATGGTGGAGTCCAGGTCGATGGTCAGGGGCCCGTCGCCGGGTCCGGCCCCAGCCTCCCAGGCCCGGGCCAGCAACTGGCGGCTCACCCGGTCCAGTTGGCGGACGTGGCCCCACCGGAAACTGCGCAGGAAGGTGCCCAAGGTGGAGGGCGCCTTGACTACACTGCCCAGGGTGCAGGCTGTCCTGCCGGTGCGCAACACATCGGCATCGTCGATGCAGTCGCCGCCCGCCAGCGCGGAAGCCACCAGCGTCATGATCTTGTCGCCGGTGTTGGCTCGGCCTGGGGCCCAGCCCAGGTCCAAGTGCCGGTCAACCAGTTGGGGCAGGCCCAGGTGCAAGGCCAACGTGGCGGGAAGGATCAGCCCGGCATTGTTGACCAGGCGGTGGTCGTCGAAGGCGATGTGGATGCCGTCGGGGTGGTTGCGTGGTAGCATCTATTGGGTGCTCCTTGTTTCTGGTTGGTTTTCTGTCTCGAAAACCATTATCCCAGATGCACAGGAGCACTTTCTTACCCATTCAACCCGCCGCGACACTCACCTTTTCGGTGGATTCGGGATAATGAGTAGCTATCCGATGGCCGATGAACAGCCGCAATTTCGTGCGGTACACAGTAGAGCATCACATCCCAAAATATCTCGGCTGACTTGGGAAGGCGGTGTGCTGCATCTCAATATGGGACATGAATACGTAACCGCCACGTCCTCACCGGTACAAGTCTGCCCACAAGTCCGCAAAATCGAACGCGTGGCTCCTCAGGGCCAACCCGCAGTTACGGCCGCTCCACTATCTAACGGGACCCCACGCATCTAAGAGCCTGGCTGGGTCGTATAGATTATGACGTCACGATTTGGCACGAGCGTACGAACTGTCTACATTGGCCTGATGTGGGCAGTTTCTAACAGTTACAAATCGTTAACGAATTTGGAAAAGGGGAGACCCTATGGAAGGGGAGTTTAGAAAGCAGATTACCACGGCTCTCAAGGCCCACTTTACCCGTGGGCTGCTGGCCGGCATTGCGGGCGGCCGCACCCTGGTTCTCGGTGCTCTCGTGGCGCTGCTGGCCGTGACCGTTGGCTTGGCCTTGACCGACCCTGCCAAGGAAGTTCGCGCTCAGGACGCTGCGAAGGTCCACGAGACCGCAATCACGGTGAAAGTGGACCCAACGTCCAAATATTTTCACGGTCACTCTAACTACCCCTATGTAGTTGACGAGAGGGACGGGACAGAATCCATATATGGGTCGATTAGCAATGCAAACTTTGAGTACGATGGCACCCAATACGAGATTCAAGGCCTGTTCTACAATTGGGCCCTTGACGTCCTGTATTTCAGGACTCACCCTCCTTTGCCGGAAGCTTCAAATATCCGGCCCACTTTAACTTTCGGGGACCAAACCTACCACGGTCAAGATACGTTCCTGAGTCTTGGTTATTATATCTGGTGGGAGGATATAGCCCCGTTGGACTGGGAGGTTGGCGATTCGGTCCCCTTTAGCCTGTCGACCACCACCGTAACGCCTTCCGACACTAAAACTCAGCAAAGCGCCGGTGATGACCTTCAGAGAGCGCTTGACACTTTGGCAGGGTTCGACGAGGCGCCCGACCAAGAAGGCGGCGGAGGCTCGGGCTGGGTAGGTTGGGCGGCCGGCGCGGGCGCCGTGGTGGTGGCGTCAGTCGGCTATGCAGCCTACCGGGTGTTGCGATAAGCGGCAGGTTACGCATACCCACTGGGAAACTATCCGACCGTCATACTCCGGTAGGTGGCTGGGGCGGCGGGCTGCCGGATGTGGCGGTTCGCCCCCTGGACGCCCGCCGGGCTTGCCGGACTCGCATTCGGCCGTATTGGGAGGCGAACTCGGCCCCCAAGATCAGGATGAACGAGCAGACGTAAACCCATACCAATAGGGCGACCACTGACCCCAGTGCGCCGTACACCCGCCCGTAGTCGGCGTAATCGCTGAGGTACAGCACGAAAGCTGACTTGGCTACCTCGAAGAGCACCGTCGCCAGCAACACGCTTGGCCAAATGTGGCGCCACTTGGTCTGCGCGTCGGGCAAGAATTTGTAGAATAGCGAAAAGACCAGGCAAGTGACGGCAAAAGGCACCAGCCTTGCCGCGATGCTCAAGGTACGGCTTTCCAGCACTCCCAACAACTCGAGATCAGGAGCATCCAACTCGCTCAGTAACTCCAGCGTCGTAGAGCCAACCATCGACACACCGAAAAGGATACCCACGGTCAATGCCATAGCGATGTGATGCAGTTTTTCCACCAAGAAATCCCGGTTGGACCGTGTTCCCCAAGCGCGACGAAAGGCCCGGTTGATGCCGCCAAACATGGCGCTCGCAGTCCAGAAGAGGCCCACCACGCTGAGGAAGCCGGCGGAACCGCGCACCATGGCGTGGGTGCCGACAATATCGGACAGCAAGGGCTCGGCTCCGGGCAGATATTCCAGGAAAAAGCTCAGTAGAGGCTCCTGGGCGGCTTCGGACCTCAGCACGAGGCTGAACAGTGACAGCAGACCCAGGACCAACGGGAACAGGGACAGCAATGCGTAGAAGGCCACACCGGCGGCGATCAGGGTAGCGTCGTGCCGGGCCAACGCACGTCCGGTAGCCACCAACAACGCTGCCGAAGGTTTCTCCAGAATGCGGTCTCGTCGGGCGTGGACTCGGGCGCGAAACCGGCTCACTGCCCCCGTCTCGCGGAGCCGGTCGAAGATTCGTAGCCTGTGGCGGAGCGTTGAGTTCATGTGGGCGCGAAAAGGGCGGTCGCGGTACCCGGCGTCCGCGGGCCCTTGTAGCTATTGCGAGTATCTTGTCGCTTCAAATTATCCCAGCATGGCGCTGCTTCGCGCTAGGGGGTGTCGTCAAAATAACTTGGTCCAGATGACCAGCGCTCGGATTTGGCAAATTGCCAGGAAAGACGCTGCGTTTTTGGCATATCGGGTGGCAACCCCCCGCCATTGCTTGAAGTCCAGGAATGAGTTCTCGACCAAGTGCCGCAGTTTGTACAGTGCCCGGTCGTAGTACCGTTGTTCCTTGCGATGGCTCCTGGGTGGTATCACCGGTTCCATCCCCTGGCCCTCGGCTTCGGCCACGATGCCGTTGGTGTCGTAGCCTCGGTCTGCCAGCAGATATTCAGCTGGGATGTCGGCGATCAGCGAATGAGCCTGCGTGCAATCCGCCACCGTGCCCTCGGTCAAGATCATACGTACCGGCATGCCGTGGGAGTCCACCGCCAGGTGCAGTTTGCTGTTTAGCCCCCTTTTGTGCGGCCTATGGCTTGATTGCCTCCCCGGGCCCCAGTGCCATGAGGGTGAACCTTGATGTGGCTTGCGTCGACCATCAACCACTCAAAGTCCGGATCTTCGATGACCCGCTCCAGCAGTTGGTCCCAGACACCGCGGTCTCGCCACCGGCAAAAGCGTCTATGGGTGTTCTTCCAGTCCCCGTAATCCGGCGGCAGGTCCCGCCAGGGCGCCCCAGTACGCAGGATCCAAAACACCGCGTTCAAGAAAAGCCGGTTATCCCGGGCTGGACGCCCCCTTTTGCCTGCTCCACCAGGCAAGTAAGGTCTCAATTGTTCCCAAACCTTGTCCGAAAGGTCGTGACGCCGATGCGCTGCCGCCATACCTCAACTCCACACACTCACACTCTCCGAAATAATCTACCATCTTGTTCCTGTTTTGACGACACGCCCTAGGGTACTGCACCCCAGGTTGTCGCAAAAAGTGAAACATGGCGCATCCGTTCCAGCTACCCCTGTTGACTATGATCGTTGACGTGCCAGCATAGGACAGAGCTGGCTTCAGTCCGCGGCACTATGTCAATCCGTACAGTCCACGGCGAGTGGCCAGCCATTGAAAGGGTCGGTCGGTTGACGGTTATTACGGTTTGTGGGTCAGTGGTGGATTCATGGTTTTCGCTGCGACGGCACTCCCTACCAAAGTTCAGCTACGGATTGACCCTGCTAGACTGCCAACGGCTTTGGATCTCCGAGGGAGCCGGATCCGGAGAAGCGGAGACCACCATCCGGACCTAACAGGGTTCCCAATATTCCGGCGCAAGATGAGTAAGCAAGTTCAATCGCGGGGACGTGAGCTATATAGTTGACTGGCATCCTCACTTGATCCTTCCAGGGTCACATGGCCCGAACGCTCGAAGTGCGGAGTCTTTCTACCGAAGGGCACAAGGCCATTGCCGGTCAAGAGACCCCATCAAGCGGAATTGCCTCGGTCAGTCGAAGTGATTGGTCAAATCTTCCTTGTCGCTTGAGGGCCAATCTAAAGTGGACCCCTTTAATTGCACAGGATAGGGGCCGAATTAAGTGAGAGTCCTGATGCCCCTGAATCAAGTATCATCACCGGGTCTTGTAACCACCTCCTCTCGGGGATCTTCTCATCTGGCGCCTCCGGCCGATGCTGATACACCTCGGCCGGAGCCCGGTATCCCAACGCTTGATGGGCCCTCTGGTTGTTGTAGTAATCGATAATTGACGCCCCGTCGATTTCACCGCACTACCTCCCCTCACCCAACCTCGCAGCCCCCATTTTATACTTTGCTTAGCCCCTAATTAAGACGCGATTGCCCTGTGGCCGGGGAATCAGGGTCTCGATACTGCTGCCGCCTTTGCCAACGCCGGCGTCCGTTCGGGCATTGGCAAACTTTCGCGAGACGAGGGGGAGCGTGCGGTTACAGGTTTGTAACAAAATGTTCTTTAGCAATTTACGTGAATGAAATCTCATCGTTGCATTCCGCCATTAACGTAGTAGATGCCGGGATTGCAGGCGGAGCCCAACTACTATCAAGAGCAGGGGGAGACGCTTTGAGTGCTACAGAAAAAGAATTGGTCCAGAGAACCTGGAAGGAATTGGTCCCAGTCGCCGATGCTGTTGCAGAGCTTTTCTACCGAAAACTGTTCGATGTCGACCCGGAAATCATGCCTCTGTTCAAAGGGGACATGAAGGAACAGGTAAGGAAGTTGACCGACATGATCACCGTTGCGGTCTACGGCCTGGACATAATGGAGACCATCATTCCGGCGGTCCAGGAGTTGGCGGCGAGGCACGCTGGCAATGAGGTGAGCGCTAGGGCGTGTCGTCAAAACAGGAACAAGATGGTAGATTATTTCGGAGAGTGTGAGTGTGTGGAGTTGAGGTATGGCGGCAGCGCATCGGCGTCACGACCTTTCGGACAAGGTTTGGGAACAATTGAGACCTTACTTGCCTGGTGGAGCAGGCAAAAGGGGGCGTCCAGCCCGGGATAACCGGCTTTTCTTGAACGCGGTGTTTTGGATCCTGCGTACTGGGGCGCCCTGGCGGGACCTGCCGCCGGATTACGGGGACTGGAAGAACACCCATAGACGCTTTTGCCGGTGGCGAGACCGCGGTGTCTGGGACCAACTGCTGGAGCGGGTCATCGAAGATCCGGACTTTGAGTGGTTGATGGTCGACGCAAGCCACATCAAGGTTCACCCTCATGGCACTGGGGCCCGGGGAGGCAATCAAGCCATAGGCCGCACAAAAGGGGGCTAAACAGCAAACTGCACCTGGCGGTGGACTCCCACGGCATGCCGGTACGTATGATCTTGACCGAGGGCACGGTGGCGGATTGCACGCAGGCTCATTCGCTGATCGCCGACATCCCAGCTGAATATCTGCTGGCAGACCGAGGCTACGACACCAACGGCATCGTGGCCGAAGCCGAGGGCCAGGGGATGGAACCGGTGATACCACCCAGGAGCCATCGCAAGGAACAACGGTACTACGACCGGGCACTGTACAAACTGCGGCACTTGGTCGAGAACTCATTCCTGGACTTCAAGCAATGGCGGGGGGTTGCCACCCGATATGCCAAAAACGCAGCGTCTTTCCTGGCAAATTGCCAAATCCGAGCGCTGGTCATCTGGACCAAGTTATTTTGACGACACCCCCTAGCCACTACGACACTGTGGGCGGCGCACTGCTCTGGACGTTGGAACAAGGTCTGGGCGCTGCGTTCACACCTGAGGTTAAAGGGGCATGGGCGGGTATGTATGAACTGTTGGCAACCACTATGGAAAACGCCGGGAAAATCACTGGGAAAGATGCCGCCCGTTCGGCGGAACTCGTCGTATCCGCCACTGGTTAGGAGTAATGATGCTGACCAAAATGATCGGACGGTTTTGTTAGATCGGGGTTGAAGAAGACCGAGTTCCACCCGAAAACCCCAACACGGAAAGAGAACCGGGCCAATGCTTCTGGTTGCCCCTCGATGTTGACCTCTCGGACCCGTCCGCTACGGGGTCCCTCTTCCTGCACTACCTGCTGGGGCGGTACCTGTCCTGATGCGGTACCACATTTGGATATGAGGGGAGAGTTGATACTACATCATGGGCTCGATACCAGGCGTGGGAGTTAACGATTCGTGCCTACCAAATGTTGACAATCCTCTCTTAAACAAATATAATATTCTCACTTGATGAAGGGAGGATCATGATGGAAGCCTATTGCGTCAAGTGCCGCAGCAAACGGGAGATATCTAACCCCGAGGCCATTACGATGAAAAACGGGAAACCCGCGACCCAGGGCGTGTGCCCTTCTTGCGGCACCAAAGTCTTCCGCATCGGCGCCAGCAGCTAGGAGACTAGCTCCGGGTATACTGCGGGCGTTTCAAGACTAGGAGTCCCGGAGTACCTGCTCTCCGGTTGTAGATTCTTCCGGAAACGGCCGGGGTATTGGTGAGTGTGGGGTGCAGGGTGTTGTGGGCAGTTTCTCTTCCTGGTCTTTCCCCAATCCTGAACCGGAGGACTAGATCGAATTCTGCCGTTAACCTGTTGATGGGATATGGCACGTGTGGGTCTGATTCTCTCTGGTAGTTCTCGCGCCCCGTCCTGATGGGCGGGGCTCTTCTTTTGCCCGGGACTTGCCTGTGAGAGACCCCGATATTCCTCGGGCCCAAGGCGATCGCATCTTGACTCAGACTGCCGACACCCCGCCCTTCCCACCTCCGTCAACCACGCCTTACCATAACCATTGTCGAGATTCAGTCCCGGTCCGGATCGCCAACCCGCCGCCCGGGGTCAGTGCCACAAATTGCAACACAACAAAAAAGCCTCAGCATCAGGGCCCCCGAAAGTGGGCGCATCCTCGCGCCCGTAGACTGAGTCCGCGTAGTTCTCTTTTCATGGTAACCGCAGGACGCTTTCCTATGTCCAACCGTGTCTCCCAGAAATCAAGACGCGATTGCCCTGTCCTCGGGCCTAGTACTCAGTCAACTTAGGCTTGGGATTTGTTTAAGAAAGGGGCCAATTGAGCTATCCTGGCTGGTGGGAAGTGTTGATGGCGGGGGTGGCAGTGATGGTCAGGGACAAATACGCGGTGCGGCTGGCACAGGAACAACGGGAAGAGCTCCAGCATTTGATTCGGGTTGGCAAAAACTCAGCCCGAGTGACCGCTAGAGCGCGGATTCTCCTAAAGAGCGACGACGGTTGGGCGGCGCCCCAAGTGGCCGAAGCTTTGGATGTGGCCCTGAGCAGCGTATACCGGGTCAAGCAGCGCTTTGCCGAAGAAGGGTTGGAGAGGGTTTTGCAGGACCGTCCCCAGGCCAACCGGCCCCGGAAGTTGGACGACCGGGGCGAAGCCCACCTGATTGCCTTGGCCTGCAGCCCAGCGCCGGAGGGCCATGACCACTGGACACTGCGCCTGCTGGCCGGGAAGGTGGTGGAGTTGGGGTTGGCGTCCTCCATGTCCCATGAGGGAGTGCGTAAGCGGCTCAAAAAAACACTCTCAAGCCGTGGCAGAAGAAGGAGTGGTGCATCCCCAAGGTGAGCGCCGAGTTCGTGGCCAACATGGAGGATGTCCTGGATCTCTACGCCGAACCCTATGACCCCCAAAGGCCGGTAGTCTGCTTTGACGAGACCTCCACCCAGTTGTTGGCGGAGACCCGGCCCCCGATGCCGCCCCGGCCGGGACTTCCGCTGCGGCAGGACTACGAATACCGCAGGGAGGGTACCCGCAACGTGTTCTTGGCCTGCGAGCCCTTGGCGGGTTGGCGAGAGGTGGCGGTGACCCAGCGGCGCACGATGCAAGACTTCGCCCATCAGATGCGCTGGCTGGCGGATGAAGCCTACCCGGAAGCCGAGGTGGTAAGGGTTGTCTTGGACAATCTGAACACCCATCGCCGGGCATCGCTGTACGAGACTTTCCCGGCTGAGGAAGCCCGGAGGATTGCCAGGCGATTGGAGTTCCACTACACCCCCAAGCACGGGAGTTGGCTGAATCCTGTCCTGAGCTTGTCGAAGGGATGGCGGAGATCGAGTTCAGCGTCCTGTCCCGCTCCTGCCTGAAGCAGCGGCTCTCCAGCGAGGAGGCCCTCAGGAGGGAAGTCGATGCTCTGGTCACGGAGCGCAACGCCGCCAGAGCAACCATCAACTGGCGGTTCAATACCCGGGACGCACGAACCAAACTTCACCACCTTTACCCTTCCGATTTTACGATTGACTGAGTACTAGAGTATCTGCCACTTCTCAGGTCCAGCTTTTTGGCTTGGATTGAGAAACGAAACCCTCCAAGCTGATCGGACCCCAGCCACAGTTCAAGATCAGTACCCCATAATGCTTCGTCCGACTTAGCAGTTTGTCTGAAGTGGACTAGTGTTGAGCCCCTTACGTAGAGATCCATCATTATCAGGTCTGTTATGGTCTCTTCGCCAAATCGTACAGGGCCGGTCGCACCGCGACTGTCAAATGAGTCTCGGACGTAACCCAACCGGTTCCAAACGTCCCGAGACTGATTGTAGAATATTGTGCGAAGCTCGCTGAAGTTCGGAAACGGTATACCCAGCCATCCGCTCGCAGAATTGACTCTGGTGGCTCAGGGAACAAGGGGTCCGGCCGTCTCCGTCGCGTCGCCCGGGCCGAACCTGTACCCGATCCTAAGCTAGTTGAAGGTACATGTGGGATTCTCCGCGTCTTCGCCCAGCTTGTCCCTGAGGTTCTTCACGATGGTGCGCCCCGGGCCGGAGCCGCCGGCGTCGTCTGAACCGCAGGCCGGGCTGCCGGGGTAAGGCTGTCGGCGACCAATTGCTCCGGCACTTATCGAGTCACGGGGGTTGCGGATTGCCTGGAAATCCAGATGGCTATCGAACACTGCAAGCCCGAGGTGTCTCATGCTTCCTGACGAACGGCCCAGCCGTGTGACCATTCAGGGACTCACCATTTCCCCGGTTCGACCCAGGGCGTCGGCATGTTTTCCTTCTTGACAAAACTGTCCCGGGATTTTTCCCCTAAGAGCCGGGGTAGGGTCGCTGGCCCCCGAACTCCTCCCAGGTAACGGTGCCGTTGCCGTCGAAGTCGACTTTCAAGACGGGGTAATCGGATGTGGTCCCGAAGTCCCAGGGATAGTTAGGGTCGTCCCACGCATCTTCTATGTCCACGTTCCAGTTGAGATAAATTCCTTCGTACCCTGTTGGCGTCTGCAGGTCCGCGGTGGACTTCCCGTCGCCCACGGCGCTAACTGACATGCCAGAAGAATCGGTGTCCCAGTAGCTGTCGGTCGCCCAGTGGCGGTTGCTGCCGACTAAGCCTCCACCAGTGCTCCCGGCGGTCTCTACCTTTCCGGTGGAGTAACTAGCAATGATCTCTCCGGCCAGGCCACCGACGCTGTTTCGCCCCGCCACTCGGCCGGTAGCGTAGCTGGCGTTTACGCGGTATGAAGTGGAACCCACCAGGCCACCGATTCGGTCTTTGCCGGAAACTCTGGCCTGGGAGTAGCTTCCGGTGATTCTCCCAGTGTTATCCCCGACCAATCCGCCCACCCAGTCATCACCGGTCACGTCACCTGTGACGAAGCAGGAGTAGATATTTCCGGACCGGTTAAGTCCCACTAAGGCTCCCACGTCGTCATTGCCGGTGATGTTCACGGACTCCAGCCCGAGGTTCCTGATGACCGTGGAGACGTCGGTGATCCCGAACAATCCAATGTCATTCTTCCCTTCGCGGCGGATGTACAGATTGGTAATGTTGCGACCATTGCCGTCAAAGGTGGCGCTGAATTCCCCATTCAGGGAGCCGATCGGCTGCCACCCTTGGCGGTTGTTCCAATAATGATCCCGGGAGGTCACGACCCCGTCCTGGTTGGTATCGAAGTCAAGGTCCACGGTGAGTTCGTATCCTAGACAGGCGGTGCCGGGGCATCCCATGTTTGCCATCGCTGCGGGGTAGGCGAGCAAATACTTCTGGTCGGTCGACTCGCCGGTCCCACTCAAGTCGAACCTAATGGCATCGAGCTGCGCAAGATTGGAGATTCCTATCAGGCCGTCTTGGTCAGTATCGTAATTGATGGAGTCAACCGTAATGGTCACGGAAGTGGTAGAGATATTTGCTTCGTCATCTGAGGCCGTCACCGTTAGTTCCACTGGTGAAGGGGTCGACGCGCTCACGGTTCCAGATATGGTAATGACGCCGGACGCCTGATCGATGTTGAACAAGTTGTCCGAATTCCCTGTAGTGATTGAGTAGTCCGGTGTGCGGTCAGTCGGATCGGTAGCAATTACGATTCCAGCGAACGAGCCCAATTCACCATCGTCTGCGATTTGGAAATAGTAATGGTTAGAGTCGAACACCGGCGATCTACAGGTAGACGTCTCAGCGGCGGCGATCGCCGAAGGCTCGCTCCAATCGCCAGTGTAGACGGCCCCGCTACCAAGAGCGGCTACCCTAAACTGGTGTGCCGTGCCACAGAGCATCCCATCTACTGCGTGCGATGTTGCTGTTATGGTGTCGGCGTGAATGGTCCAATCCCCGGAGTGTCCTGGCCGGTGTTCCACCCGGTACTGACTAACATTGTTGAGCCCGTCCCAGGTCATACTAACACTGAATTCACCAGCTGTAGTCGACTTAAGCCCGAATCCACCGAAAAGGTGAGTGTCGCGGCGGGTTGAATGGGTAAGAAAGTGCTCCTGTGCATCTGGGATAATGGTTTTCGAGACAGAAAACCAACCAGAAACAAGGAGCACCCAATAGATGCTACCACGCAACCACCCCGACGGCATCCACATCGCCTTCGACGACCACCGCCTGGTCAACAATGCCGGGCTGATCCTTCCCGCCACGTTGGCCTTGCACCTGGGCCTGCCCCAACTGGTTGACCGGCACTTGGACCTGGGCTGGGCCCCAGGCCGAGCCAACACCGGCGACAAGATCATGACGCTGGTGGCTTCCGCGCTGGCGGGCGGCGACTGCATCGACGATGCCGATGTGTTGCGCACCGGCAGGACAGCCTGCACCCTGGGCAGTGTAGTCAAGGCGCCCTCCACCTTGGGCACCTTCCTGCGCAGTTTCCGGTGGGGCCACGTCCGCCAACTGGACCGGGTGAGCCGCCAGTTGCTGGCCCGGGCCTGGGAGGCTGGGGCCGGACCCGGCGACGGGCCCCTGACCATCGACCTGGACTCCACCATCTGCGAGACCTACGGACTGGCCAAGGAAGGAGCTCGCCACCACGGCTACACCGGTGCGCGGGGCTATCACCCGCTGCTGGCCGTCGCCGCCGGAACCGGCGACGTGCTGATGGCCCGCCTGCGCGAGGGCCGGGCCTACACCGCCCGCGGCGCCGCCCACTTCCTGCGTGAAACGGTGGGGCGGGTGCGCTACGGCGGAGCCAGGGGCCAACTCACGGTGCGGGCCGACAGCGGCTTCTATACCCACGCCGTGGTCGCCGTCTGCCGCCGGATGGATGTCCGCTTCTCCATCACCATCCGCCAGCGCACCCGCCTGCGGAATCTCATCGAGGCGATACCCGAAGAGGACTGGACGCCGATTCCCTACTGGATGGACGGCGCCGATGTGGCCGAGACCACCTACACCCCCTTCCAGAGTGAGCCCGACGCCGCGCCGGTGCGGCTCATCGTCCGGCGGGTGAAGCCGGCGCCCGGTTCCCAACTGGCTCTCTTCGCCACCTACAGCTATCACGGCTTCATCACCGACCGGGACGGAGAGACCCTGGAACTGGAGGCTGACCACCGCCGCCACGCCGAGATCGAGAATGCGATACGCGACCTCAAGTACGGCGTGGGGCTGAACCATCTCCCCTCGGGCCGCTTCGCTGCCAACGGCGCCTGGCTGGCGGTACAGGTGATGGCCCACAACCTGGCCCGCTGGACAGCCCGCATCGGCCTGGGTCAGCAGATCGTGACCACCAAGACCCTCAGACGACGGGTCTTTGCCTTGGCCGGACGGATCACCCGCTCGGCACGCCGGATCACCCTGCATCTTCCCCAGCGCTGGCCATGGGAAACCCAGTTCAGTCGCGCCCTGGCCCGACTGCGAGCCATTCCACTCCCAGCCTGATTGCTCCTGTCCGCTACTGACCCGCCATCCGGCCAACCGAACGCCCCGCCAACTCGCGCCAGTCCGGTCCGCGAGCGCCTCTTGCCGTGTCCTATCCCGCCATCCCCCTCACCACAGCCACTGTAAGCCGCCATCGGCGCCCCCCAAAGCGCCTGCAGACCGCCGCCAGCCTCCCGTCTACCCAAATTCGAGCCCGGATCATCGCGCCTGTAACTTCCTCACCCCCCTTCCGCTGTCCTCACGCCGTCCATCGGTGTCCACCGGTGGATTCGGGTTAAGGTTGGTTGGAGCGGGAGGCGTACAGAAAAGCAAGCCGAGGGAGCTGAAATCGTTTGAGGCCACATTCACCAGAGAGACTGGGACGCAACCAGTGAGACTGTTTCCAGATAGCTCGATTTCGGTCAAGTTAAAGAGCCAACCGATCTCCGCGGGTATATCTCCGGTGAGTTTGTTGTTACTCAGGTCTAGCGTGTCTAGTTCAGACAATGTCCCAAATTCGGGAGGAATCATGCCTGTGAGACCCTTGTCAGCGAGGTTGAGCTTGGTAACTCGCGACGGGGTGGTGGAAACGCTGACGCCTTCCCAAGTGTCAATTGCTGAGGTTACGTCCCAATCAAGGGTTGAAGACCCTGACAAAAGGTCCTTGTTGTTTAGTAGCACATTGCAATCGTGTACTAAACCGCGTTCTTTGAGTGGTTCGGCGACGGCGGTTCCACTGGAGCAAGTGTGTGTGGATGGTGGAGGACTGGGGGTAAATGAAGTAGTTTCCCCATCGCCAGGAGTTATGTCAGAGTGGGCGCCGATCTGCTGGTATAATGCTCGTAGACCTCCGTTATTGTCGATTCTCTGGCCTGCGAACTCATCACTGCCTGCCGCTGTATCGATCCGGTCTTCGAGGTTGGTGAGAGTCTGGCTCGCTTCGGGGTGATTGGGCCAGGGCAATCGCGTCTTAACCGAGGAGGACTTTCAACAGGTAGTCTTCCCGCCAGCCGGCCTGGAGCCGTTTGCCCTGGATGCCCACTTTCAGGCTGGTCTCGTTTTTGAGCAGATTGTGGGAAATCTGCCGCAGCAGGGCCATGTTCTGAGGCGCGTGGTCCTTGCGCACCCGGCATTGGTCTTCCCGAAAGGCGACGTCGAGGGTCCAGTGCAGCGAGTTCTCGATACCCCAGTGGCGGCGCACCGCCGCCAGCAGACGCTGGGCCGGGGCCTCCAGGCTGCTGATGTAGTATCTAGGCTGGACCTCGGCCCCTTCGGCCGTTTCCCGGCGGCCGACTACCTTGAGCACCGAGCGGAGCTTGGGCCATTCCTGGCCGGTGCTCAGGTATTCCAGACTCTCCGGGTCTGAAATGACCCAGCATTCCCGCCGTTCGATGCGTCCGTGGCCCTTTTCCAAGGTAGCAGCGAAGTCGTAGGGAACCCCCTCGAAGCCAAATTCTTCCGCTCCCTGGAAGAGGTCTCGGATATCCTCATGCAGTTGGCCCTGGTTGTCCTTTACCGCCAGCACATAGTCGGCGCCGCCGTCCACAATCCCTTGGGCGATGTTCTTCTGGCAACCCATGGCGTCAATGGTGACGATGCACCCGTGGAGGTCCAAGAGTTCGAGCAAACGGGGTATGGCGGTGATCTCGTTGGACTTCTCCTCGGTCTTGACCTGGCCCAGGGTCACCCTGTTGGCCGAAGCCCAGGCGCTGACCAGGTGAATGGCCTGCTTGCCGGAGTTGCGGTCGTGGGAGCGGCGCACCGTCTTGCCGTCAATTGCCACTACTTCCCCTTGGGCCAGTTGGGCTATCTGCTTGGTCTACTCCATAAAACAGCTTTGGAACTGTTCCGGGTCCAACCGGGAGAAGACCGCTCCGAAAGTGTCGTGGGATGGAATCCCATTATGGAGTTCCAGGAAGGTCCTTAACCACTCCTCTTTGCTCCGGCCAAATATCTCCACGTGAACCCACGAATCCGCCCCGCAGATCGTCGCGCAGATTGCTATCGCTATGATGTCCATAAGCCCGAATCCACCGGTGGACACCGATGGACGGCGTGAGGACAGCGGAAGGGGGGTGAGGAAGTTACAGGCGCGATGATCCGGGCTCGAATTTGGGTAGACGGGAGGCTGGCGGCGGTCTGCAGGCGCTTTGGGGGGCGCCGATGGCGGCTTACAGTGGCTGTGGTGAGGGGGATGGCGGGATAGGACACGGCAAGAGGCGCTCGCGGACCGGACTGGCGCGAGTTGGCGGGGCGTTCGGTTGGCCGGATGGCGGGTCAGTAGCGGACAGGAGCAATCAGGCTGGGAGTGGAATGGCTCGCAGTCGGGCCAGGGCGCGACTGAACTGGGTTTCCCATGGCCAGCGCTGGGGAAGATGCAGGGTGATCCGGCGTGCCGAGCGGGTGATCCGTCCGGCCAAGGCAAAGACCCGTCGTCTGAGGGTCTTGGTGGTCACGATCTGCTGACCCAGGCCGATGCGGGCTGTCCAGCGGGCCAGGTTGTGGGCCATCACCTGTACCGCCAGCCAGGCGCCGTTGGCAGCGAAGCGGCCCGAGGGGAGATGGTTCAGCCCCACGCCGTACTTGAGGTCGCGTATCGCATTCTCGATCTCGGCGTGGCGGCGGTGGTCAGCCTCCAGTTCCAGGGTCTCTCCGTCCCGGTCGGTGATGAAGCCGTGATAGCTGTAGGTGGCGAAGAGAGCCAGTTGGGAACCGGGCGCCGGCTTCACCCGCCGGACGATGAGCCGCACCGGCGCGGCGTCGGGCTCACTCTGGAAGGGGGTGTAGGTGGTCTCGGCCACATCGGCGCCGTCCATCCAGTAGGGAATCGGCGTCCAGTCCTCTTCGGGTATCGCCTCGATGAGATTCCGCAGGCGGGTGCGCTGGCGGATGGTGATGGAGAAGCGGACATCCATCCGGCGGCAGACGGCGACCACGGCGTGGGTATAGAAGCCGCTGTCGGCCCGCACCGTGAGTTGGCCCCTGGCTCCGCCGTAGCGCACCCGCCCCACCGTTTCACGCAGGAAGTGGGCGGCGCCGCGGGCGGTGTAGGCCCGGCCCTCGCGCAGGCGGGCCATCAGCACGTCGCCGGTTCCGGCGGCGACGGCCAGCAGCGGGTGATAGCCCCGCGCACCGGTGTAGCCGTGGTGGCGAGCTCCTTCCTTGGCCAGTCCGTAGGTCTCGCAGATGGTGGAGTCCAGGTCGATGGTCAGGGGCCCGTCGCCGGGTCCGGCCCCAGCCTCCCAGGCCCGGGCCAGCAACTGGCGGCTCACCCGGTCCAGTTGGCGGACGTGGCCCCACCGGAAACTGCGCAGGAAGGTGCCCAAGGTGGAGGGCGCCTTGACTACACTGCCCAGGGTGCAGGCTGTCCTGCCGGTGCGCAACACATCGGCATCGTCGATGCAGTCGCCGCCCGCCAGCGCGGAAGCCACCAGCGTCATGATCTTGTCGCCGGTGTTGGCTCGGCCTGGGGCCCAGCCCAGGTCCAAGTGCCGGTCAACCAGTTGGGGCAGGCCCAGGTGCAAGGCCAACGTGGCGGGAAGGATCAGCCCGGCATTGTTGACCAGGCGGTGGTCGTCGAAGGCGATGTGGATGCCGTCGGGGTGGTTGCGTGGTAGCATCTATTGGGTGCTCCTTGTTTCTGGTTGGTTTTCTGTCTCGAAAACCATTATCCCAGATGCACAGGAGCACTTTCTTACCCATTCAACCCGCCGCGACACTCACCTTTTCGGTGGATTCGGGCTAAGCTGGCGGCAGCTTGCTCCGCTCGATCCGTGGGTCTTCCAATCCCGCAAAACAATCTATGATCGACGCCCCCTTCATTCCACCCATCACTATCCCCCCTTCATCATCAACCCTAAACCACATCAACCCTAAACCACATCAACCCTAAACCACATCAACCCTAAACCACATCAACCCTAAACCACAACTTTATACTATTCCTAATAATTACGCTAAGACGCGATTGCCCTGGTGATTGGGCGGAGTCCCATACGGATAGCGTTGACTACGCCTTCGTCGTCTGTCTGAAGCTCCCACTGAGCGACCACCTGCCAGGCTTCAACCTCGATCGTGTTATGGGCTCCCATCGGGGAAAGAAACACGACGCTTTCATGGTTCTCAAGCACGGCGCCAAGAATCGTTTCAATGTCAGCAGCAATCTCTCTTAAATAGGCTTCGTACTCCCCTTGGGTCAGTATAGAATCGTTACCGAATTCTCCTGCGTCGAAAGCCTGCCGGTAGAGTTCATAGGACCGGGCCTGACCCCGGCGGTCGTATGCCAGGGTCAGGGTTTCGTTTGCGGAAGTGGATGAGCCGAGCAGATATTCGTGGACGGTGAAGTCCGCGTAGCAGGTGAGGTATTGGAATTCTAGGGACAATCCTCCTCGGGCTATTGCTCTAAAATTCGACCTCACGGTCGCGGGGTAGACTGGGTTGACCAGGTCCAATTCTGCCATAAGCAAGTCTTCGACTTCGACCGCGGGCGGTAATTCCTCGTCGTCGTCCAGATCAAGCCAAAACCTTACGGCTTGGTCTCTCTGATCGCGTGTACGGGCGATCCCCCGCCAGTGACACCTAAAAGACCCTTGCTGTGGCGTCCCACGGATAACCAAGTGCACGGGGGATGCTCCAGCTAAGCTCAACCCTTTCTCGAGAATCTCTTCAACGGTTCCCGTGTCCCCGTGGCCGTAGGCCGCGCCTCCAGATACCTGCTCGAATAGTTGGAGTTGGCCCACATCCCTGGAGACACATTGACCTCCGCCGCATGGCTGTACTACACCGGCCTGTTTGGGGACACAGCCGACTCCGACCATGGCCAATGTTGCAACGAGCACAAGGCATGCAATTGAGGAATTGAGTCTCCATATTCCCATGTGAACCTTTTCCTCTAGATCTATACCGTCAGAGGCTGGACGTGACGCCTTTCCGTGCCATTCATCAAGGGGCATCTTCGGCGGCCGGAAGTCATCAGCGGTTTCGCTCGTAATACCCGTTGATTGAGGAGGCGGTAACTAGTACCGCGTCCGGCTATTTTTGACGGATACTAGAAAGTATGTGTATGCAATCGAGGCACCGTCTACCACCGATGCCCGGCACAAGCGTCGCCGTACCTACCCATCGAATTCACCCTGACGCGGTACTAGGTCCTGACGATCTGAACCGTCTGGCTTGATGGAAAAAAGAACAACGCGAGTGGGGTGGTCGGGTTCCGCTACAGCTATCCTGGACCCGTCAGGAGACCATGAGGCGTAGAGGCCCTGTGCCACTTTGCGTATATTCGATCCATCAGAGTTCAGGACATAGGTATGGCTATGCTCCCTTTCTGACTTACGTTGTCGACCGTGCGCTATGAGAATCTGTGAGCCGTTGGGAGACCACTCCAGGCTGGGTACCGCCTCAGCCACGCTGTGAGCAAGGACCTGCGAATCCGAGCCGTCGGTCTTGATCGTGTGCAACTCCCTTCCCTGTACGAAGGCAATACGGTCTCCGTTGGGAGACCATGCCGGTGCTCCTCGAATCGAGTCTACTTTTCCTCGGATTTGAGCATCAATTAATCGCGTGAGAGACGGTTCTTCAACGGCCAGCGAGTACAACACTGCGCTGCGAAGCGCCATGTGGGTCCTGTACTGCCCGTCTTTATCCCTGACGTTTAGATATTCTTCCAGAACGATGGCGAGTGTTCGTCCATCCGGTGCCCACACGGGCCCAGAAATTACCCGCCGATCTTCGATGTCTTGCCCTTTCTCCCAATCTGAATCTCGAAAGCGCATGAGCCATCGAGAATCTTCGCCATGAGGTGAGATGGTGTAGATTCCGGGTCCGTTGTTCCATTTATCGTAGCTGGCAAATGCGAGACGGGTGCCATTGGGGGAGAACGAAGGGGATACGTCTATCGAGTAGTTTTCTGTGATTCTGGTCCGGTCTGAACCGTCTATCGCCGAGGTCTCGACCTCTAGATTAGTTATATCCGGTTGGTTTGCGCTCTCGGTACTGTGGAGTGACGTGACGTATGCGATGCGGTCCCCGGTTGGGGAGATGTCCGGGGAAAAGTCGATCTCGTATGGTCCGCCGTTGCCCGCTGAAAATCGGGAGATCTCTTTAGTGCTCGTGTCTACGGCGTAGATGGTGTCATATTGGATGGTCCCATCCGGATACCTCCAGAAGTGCAAGGTAAAAAAAATTTGCCTGCCATCGGGAGTCCACTGAGGGACATAACCACGGTTTGCGACTCCTAGCATCGCGTGCCAACCGAGCGAGTCAGGTTCTCCAGCGCCACATATGGGGATAGTGACCGTTGAACCCGTGATCGTCAGCAGCGATACGAGCCCTAAGACCGAGGCTTGCAAATTTTTCATAGTCGGGTTTGCCACCTAAAAGCCGGGTTCAATCGACGTTAACCTTGATGCTAAAGAGGGTACTGGCCTCCAACCCTCGGCTGTCTATCACCGTGACGATTACATCGTAGAATGTAACTGTTCAGAGTTGAGGGGATGGATTAGTTAAAACTTGCTTGGGAAGTTCGGTGCGTCGGGTCGTCGGTTATGTTAAATCAGGAGGATGGAGAACAAGGTAGACCTGAGGACGGCCAGCCGGGAGGCGCTGTTGGCGGTGATTGCGCGGCAGCAGGCGGTCATCGACGAGTTGCAGCGGCGGATAGCGGCGTTGGAAGGGGGTCTCAAGGGCAAAGGGCGGCCCGGAATGCCGGGCAACAAACCGGGTGCAAAGTCAGAGCCGGCCGAGAAGAAGGAGCCAAGAAAGCCCCGGCCCCACGGCTTTAGCCGTCGGCGCACGGTGGCGGCTCACCAGGTGGAACATGTCTTGGACTCCTGTCCGGAGTGTGGCACCGGGTTGGTTGGGGGTTGGCCGCAGCGGACTCGGGAAGTCATCGATATCCCAGTGGCTCCGGTGGAGGTCACGGAGCACGTTTTCGTGACCCGGGTCTGCCCAGTATGTGAACGGCGCCGGACCCCCAAGACGGACTTGGGCGGTGGGGTAATCGGTCGGGGACGGTTGGGAGCCAACTTGGTCTCATTGATCGCTGGCCTGCGGGAAGAGGGCCGGTTGCCCCTTCGGACCATCCAATGGTATCTGGAGACCGTCCACCAGTTGCGCTTGAGCGTTGGGGGAATCACCCAGGTCCTCCACGGCGTGGCCCGGCAAGCCCAACCGGCGGTGGCCGAGGTGCTGGAACTAGTCCGGACCAGCCAGGTGGTGCACGCCGACGAGACCGGCTGGCGCCAGGAGGGGGCCAATGGCTATGTCTGGACCTTCTCCACTCCCACTGAGCGGTACTTCCTGCGCCGAGGCCGGAATAAGGAGGTGGTGGACGAGGCGCTGGGGGAGTCCTTCAGCGGGGTGTTGGTCAGCGATTTCTACGCTGCCTATAACCACTACCCTGGCCTGAAGCAGCGGTGTTGGGCTCATCTGCTCCGGGACATCCATGACCTGAAGGCCCTCTACCCAGCAGACGCCAAGCTGGCCGGATGGGCGGCGGCAGTGCATGACCTCTACGCCCAGGCCAAGCGGTTCTCCCATCCTCAGGCAAGGAAACGCCGTCAGGCCCAACTGGAGTTGGAGCGGAAATTGTTGGCCTGCTGCCGACCCTTCCTTGATGACCCAGGGGCAGTCCAGGCCAAGCTCTGCCGGCGCATCCAGCGCTTCATCAAGGAGTTGTTCGTATTCGTAGCCGAACCGGCCGTCCCCTCGGAAAACAACGCCGCCGAGAGGAGCCTTCGTCACCTGGTGACCAGCCGCAAGATCAGCGGCGGCACCCGCTCAACCCAGGGCACCAACACCAAGATGGCTCTCGCTTCCCTCTTCGGTACCTGGCGCGCCCGAGGATTGAATCCCCTCACCGCATGCCGCCAGTTGCTCACTTCCCCTCAACTCTGAACACTTACCGTAGAATGAGCCACTTACAGGAACGGTGTTCGGCAGAGTCACCCGGACAGTTGTCCCTGACCCGCTTATGGTCAATTGACCTGATGGGTTGGACCAGGTCAGATCATATGAAGGCACTGCCCCGGATACCTTGGCGGTCAGTTGGATCTCATCACCTATTGCCCCCTCTTCCTCTCCTTCAACGCTAATCTGGGGCACCCACTGATACAGCGCATAAATCGCCGCTATGTCAAATGGGTGAGGAGAACAATCGGGTTCCTCGAAAGCGGCTCCGACAGGCGGATAGTAATTTAGGAGTTGGTGATCGTAGTTTAATACTGAATCAGGGATGGTAGGATGCGCGATATCAATGGGCTGCTCTGCAAAATTGGGGAAATTGACATTGGATAGGCCAAGAGCGTGCCCCGCTTCGTGGACAGCCAGGTAATATGCGAAGAATGAGTGGTTCTTGGCTCTGTCTTCAGGGTCGGGGGTACCGTTCATAATACAAGTGTTGAAGACGACCTCGCCTGGGTCGATTTGAGCATCACGACCTGGAACATTCAGTGGGGCTGGCGGGTTCTCGTTGAGCCTGTGAATGTTAAAACTGACGTCCACTCCTTCTAGGGCGTGTCGTCAAAACAGGAACAAGATGGTAGATTATTTCGGAGAGTGTGAGTGTGTGGAGTTGAGGTATGGCGGCAGCGCATCGGCGTCACGACCTTTCGGACAAGGTTTGGGAACAATTGAGACCTTACTTGCCTGGTGGAGCAGGCAAAAGGGGGCGTCCAGCCCGGGATAACCGGCTTTTCTTGAACGCGGTGTTTTGGATCCTGCGTACTGGGGCGCCCTGGCGGGACCTGCCGCCGGATTACGGGGACTGGAAGAACACCCATAGACGCTTTTGCCGGTGGCGAGACCGCGGTGTCTGGGACCAACTGCTGGAGCGGGTCATCGAAGATCCGGACTTTGAGTGGTTGATGGTCGACGCAAGCCACATCAAGGTTCACCCTCATGGCACTGGGGCCCGGGGAGGCAATCAAGCCATAGGCCGCACAAAAGGGGGCTAAACAGCAAACTGCACCTGGCGGTGGACTCCCACGGCATGCCGGTACGTATGATCTTGACCGAGGGCACGGTGGCGGATTGCACGCAGGCTCATTCGCTGATCGCCGACATCCCAGCTGAATATCTGCTGGCAGACCGAGGCTACGACACCAACGGCATCGTGGCCGAAGCCGAGGGCCAGGGGATGGAACCGGTGATACCACCCAGGAGCCATCGCAAGGAACAACGGTACTACGACCGGGCACTGTACAAACTGCGGCACTTGGTCGAGAACTCATTCCTGGACTTCAAGCAATGGCGGGGGGTTGCCACCCGATATGCCAAAAACGCAGCGTCTTTCCTGGCAATTTGCCAAATCCGAGCGCTGGTCATCTGGACCAAGTTATTTTGACGACACCCCCTAGGGGCCTCTCCGCCTGGCGGGTGTTTATGGACGCGCGGGCTATAAAAGCCGCCACTTCAGGTGTGTTCAACCAGTCAAGGAGGGATATATCGCCGTCCAGGAATCCTTCCAACGCAAGCGCAAGCGTTTCGCGAGCTCTTGGGGAAGGGGATTTAAACCCCGCATAGCCTTGAAACGACGTGACACATCCCATTGTGCCCTTAGTGACAAGGCAGAGTTTAAAAGCGTCTGATTTGATCTCTGGGAAGGAAGTCGCGACTGTGTTCAGCGGTATGTCGAATCCCCTAACTTCACTCTGTGAGTCGTCTCTCTGAAGAAATTCCCTGGTTGGAGTCGAATTCCTGGCGGCTTGCGCACAAGTGCCACCGATCTCCTGCACTGTCACAAACCCATCAGTGGCCACTTCCCACTGCTTAAAAGCGTGTCGGATGAGGTTGATCCAATCGGTCTGATCGGCTGAAGGGAAAGTCTCTTTGCAGATGATGTATTCGAACTCACGATTGGGATGATGCCCGAAGAACGGGAAGGTTGCGACGCGGCTTTGATTTTCCGGCAGCTTGGTCGAAGGCCATACGTATGCGTCGCGGGCTGAGAACACCATCAAGTCGTCGGTCCTCTTGTAGTTAACCTGAATGGCGTAGATTTCTGATTCGATTAGGTTGTCTAGGGTCGTCGTCACAGGCCCGGGGTTGGTCCACCTGAATGTCTTTGTCGGAGATATAACTAAACCAAAGCCAAGGTGAAACCCGCATTTGGGTCGGCTAGAATCAGGGAGGCATAGCGTCAGGACTGGGAGCAGACTGAGTGGGGATGGTGATGGGTATGAGGGGGATAAGGCCGGACTTGGAGGGGTGGCAGTTGGACTTGGCTAGTGTGCGCAGCAGGATGTACCTAGCGCCGACACCCCGGGAGAGAGAACGGTGGCACGCACTGTGGCTCCTGTGCCGGGGCCTGACCGCCTCGGGCACCGCCCAGGCACTGGGCCGGGATGCTCACACCATCGGCAGATGGGCCGCCGCCTTCGGCGAGGGAGGGCCCGCAGCCTTGATATTTGAGCAGACCGGGGGTTCCCCCCCGCACTTGGCGAGACGCAACAGGCGGAGTTGACGGGGGCAGTGCAGGAGTTGCCCGAGATGTCGGGCATAGAAATGGCCAACTGGACCCTTCGGCAGGCTCAGGAGGAAAGTGGTGCGGCAGTTTGTCTCGAAGCGTTTCGGCATTGGCCTGAGCCGCAGCACTTGCCTGAACTATCTGCACCGCTTGGGGTTTGTCCTGAAGCGTCCCAAGAAGCGTCTGGTCAAGGCAGATGAGCAGAAGCGGGAGGCCTTCGTGGCGGAGTACGCCACCCTGTCGGACGAGGCGTGGCGTACGGGAGCGAAGATATTCATAGCCGACGAGGCCCATTTCCGGGCCGATGCCGAACTGAGAGGCAAATGGGTGCTAAAGGGAGAGCCGGCCCCCCGTTTTCACGGGGGCAGGCTTTGGTGGACTCGACCAGCCCGAGCTATGGCGAAAAGGCCAGCTACTACTCGGCCCAGCTACTACTCGGCCCAGCTACTACTCGGCAGTGTGCCTGGAGACCGGTGAGGTGGAGTGGATGGACCTGGAGGGGAACAGCAACTCCGGAACCTCGGCTGCCTTCCTGGAGCGGTTGCGGCAGAGGCACTCCGGGCCGCTCAACGTGATTTGGGACAACGCGCCGGCGCACCGCGGCGAGGCGGTGCGTGAGTATCTGCGGACGCCGGGCTTGGGGCTGCGGCTGATGAACCCCCGTTTTCACGAGGGCAGGCTCTGCCGGGCTACAGCCCGGACGGAGGCGCCGATGAGGCCATCTGGGGCTGGGCGAGAGAGGAAGCCACCGGAAACCTGTGCTTGGGAACCAAGGCCCTGGTAAAGGAGAGGGTCGGGAATTTCCTCTGCGGGCTGTCCATCCGGAAAGACGAGGTCAAGGACCGCTGCCGCACCGTCCTGCAATCAAAGGCCGAAGGATTTCTGCGAGAATCCCAGCCCAATCACCGATGTATTGTAAATGCACATCCCACCTTGGCTTTGGTTTAGTAGCGCGTCAGTGTTGGATTGATGGGTAAAGGGACTTCAGCTTGATACGCGCATCCTCGGTGGTAAAGCGCCAGTCCACTCGTATGCCGTCCCGGTTGCGCTGAGCCTGCCACGCTCCCACCTCCCGCCGCAGAGCCCTTTGATCGGGAATACGGCGGTCCAGGCATTGGCGGGCCATCACCCCGATTTCAATCTCGGCCATATCCAGCCAACTGCCATGCTTGGGAGTGTAGTGGACCTCCAACCGTTCGGCGATGCGCCGTGCTTCGGCAGGTTCAAATTCCTCGTACAGCGAGGACGGGTGGTGGGTGTTCAAGTTGTCCATCACCCGCACAAGGACCGTATTGTGCTGGTAGTCCTCGTCCACCAGTTGCTTGACCACCCGGGCCCAATCGGCTTTGGTGCGCCGGTCCGTCACTTCCACCCGGCGCCACCCTTCCAGCGGAGCGAACAACATGAACAGGTTGCTCACCCCGTTGCGCTCGTATTCGTAATCGTAGGAGCCCGCCGCCCCAGGCTGGGCCGGACGCGGCCGGCGCGTCTCTTTCACCTGCTGTTTGCTGGTCTCGTCCAGGCAGACCAGAACTTCGTTGTCCGCATACTGGCGCTGATAGACTTCCAGCACGTCTTCCATCGCGCAGACGAACTCGGCGCTGCCTTGCGGAGGAATGCACCAGCATTCCTTCAGCCAAGGCTTGAGTTCGTTTTTTTGAGCGTCTGCCGCACCGTTTCAGGGCTGATGCTCTCCACTATCTCGCATTCGACCAGCCGGTCGGCCAACAGTTTCAGCGTCCAACCGGCCCGGCCTTCCGGCGGTTCTCCGCAGGCCAGAGCCTGCCCCCGGCCACGACCGGGGGGCAATCAGGTGGGCTTCCCCTTGACCGTCCAGCCGCTTCGGACGACGATTGAGTTGCCGCTTTCGCTCCAAGGCCGCCTCAATCCCTTCCTCCACGCAACGGCGGCGCACCCGCTCCACCGTCGCGCGGCCAATCTGGAGAACCCGGGCAATCTCTTCATCCTTCATGGCCCCCTCCCCATGGGCCTCATCACTCAGCAGCAGGATGCGCCCGTGGGTCTGCTGGTAAGCCGCCGCCCGGCCACGGGACACCAATGTCTTCAGTTCCTGCCGCTCCTCCGCACTCAGCTTGACCCGGTATCTCTTCATCGGCATCCCCCCACGCCCCAATCCTCTTCGCCCTACGCTTGGTAGAATACACTTGCTCAGTACTCAATTCAAAAATGTTGGACTACTAGCCAGAAGGCGGACGGTCGCCACCATGCTGGCTGAGCGAGGTCTCCTCCTCCGCGCAGCCAAGACACCCCGGTCAGGTGTAAACCAACTGGTGAGGTCGTCCAGCCGCCTTCTACCTTGGAACTGGAGCCCAGTCTGCACCGCTCCCAATGACCAAAATAGGCTTCACACCCGGGCTCCAGTCCTTGACTACTTCAGCCTTCGACATCCCTTCAATTCCCCAATAGGAACCCAGGCAGGCGCATCGTTGTAATAAGGCCGAAGCCAGATCACCAGCGAGGAACTGGGCGAAGTTTATATTCCGCAAAGACATGGTCAGTTCTCCTTGGCACGGTCTGGATTCAGCGGCAAAAGAGGCCAAGCTGCGAAACATGGCTTATCCTGTTGCAGCTGTGGCCAGCGGGATTCTATGCGAGACCTGCCACCGGGCCCAATAGTTAGCCTAACCCCGGGCTAATCAATTTGCCTGGGGCTCTTTTCAGAAAGTTCCGGTAATTGGCCTTCCTGGTTTTTCGGGAATCTCCATCGACCACATTGGGTTAGAATAAGGTGAGTTAACCTTAAGACAGCCATAGCCGGGAGGTGATTCAATGATGCAGGCCGGAGCAGAAGCGCCAACTACACCGGGAGCTTTGTCAGGAATCCGAGTGTTGGACTTCACGTGGGTCCGGGCGGGTCCCTGGTGCACCCGATGGCTGGGGGCGCTGGGAGCCGAGGTTATCAAGGTTGAATGGCCCCAGAGCCCCAATACTCGGGGCAACAACATTGCGACGGGAGCGGGTACCCCCGAGGGCCTGCCCGCCAATCTCAACACCAACGGCCATTTCAGCGACACCAACTCCAACAAGCTGAGCGTCACCCTGAACACTCGTACAGACCGAGGCATTGACCTTACCCGGCGCTTGGTGGCCATGTCCGACATCGTCATCGAGAACTTCGCCTACGGTGTATTGGAGCGGTGGGGTCTGGGCTACGAGGATATGAAGAAGCTCCGGCCTGACATCATTTATCTCTCCATGTCCGGCTTCGGCCACACGGGTCGGGACAGAGACTATCAAACCATGGGAGCCATTGCGCAAGCCCTGTCCGGTTTGACCTACACGTCGGGTTTGCCGGACAAGCCACCCGCTGGTTGGGGCTGGTCCTACTTGGACGACACCGGTGGCTTATACGGGGCCATGTATGCCCTGAGTGCGATTTACCATCGCAACATGACCGGTCAGGGACAGCATGTCGACAGTTCCCAGTGGATCATCGGCGTCCCCCTTAATGGTCCCGCTTTTCTGGACATCCAGGCTAACGGTCGTTCCACCATGCGAAAGGGTTACCCGCCGGGCAACCGCGCTCACTGGCCTGGCACGCCCCTGGTGAACAACTACCGGGGGCGGACCGGGGCGCCGCACAACGCTTACAAGACCAGTCCGGCGGAGTACAACGACTGGTGTGCCCTAGTCTGCTTCTCCGACTATGAGTGGCGGAAGTTAGTGGGGGTAATGGGCTCTCCCAGTTGGGCCACCGGCGAGAAGTTTGCCACCCTTGAAGGTCGCCTGGAGCACCAGGAAGAGATGGACCAGGGGATAGAGGCGTGGACCAAGACTCTGGGCAAGTACGAGATCATGGAGCGGTGCCAGGCGCGGGAGTACCCGCCATGCCCGTTCAAAGCAGCCAGGACCGGGTGGACAACGATCCCCAACTCAGGCATCGAGAGATGTACCGGGACGTGAAGCATCCCGCGCTGGGGACCTGGCCCCTTCAGAACGCTCCCTTCAAGATGTCGGAGACGCCTGCAATCAACAGCCGATCAGGTCCCCTGATCGGCGGGCACAACAAAGAGGTGTTTCAGGGGTTGTTGGGCATCAGTCACGAGGTGCTGGTGAGCGGCTTCGCCGACGGCACCTTCTGGCCAAAGGACCTCAGTATGGAAGATTATCCCTACTTCAAGGAGATGATGGAGGATGCCTCGCCCGTACAGTGGAGTGGGAATGAGCCGATAGCGCATCCCGCTCCGGCGCCGGCGCGGACGCCGGACCGGAACTCTGCGGGGGCCTTTGGGGGGCTGCGGGTGCTGGAGCTCGCCGATGAGAAGGGGCAGTGGTGTGGCAAGCAGATGGCTGACATGGGAGCAGACGTCATCAAGATAGAGCCGCCCGGTGGCGAGGCAGCCCGGACCGTGGGGCCCTTCTACCAGGACATACCGAATCGGGAGAGGAGCCTTTACTTCTGGCATTACAACACCTCCAAGCGGGGGATTACCTTGAATCTGGAGATGGAGGACGGGCGCCGGCTGTTCCGGCAAATGGCGGAGAAGGCGGATGTGATACTAGAGACCTTCAGGCCCGGTTATCTGGCCTCCCTGGGGCTGGGGTACGAAGATCTAGCAAAGAGTAACCCTGGGCTGATTATGTGCTCACTGACCCCCTTTGGGCAGACCGGGCCGTGGCAGGACTTCCAGACCAGCGACCTGCTGCATCTGGCGGCGGGCGGACAGATGGCTAGGTGTGGCTATGACGACGACGTGGTGCCAGATGCACCGCCCATCGCTCCCGGAGGAGGGCAGGCTTGGCACATCGGAAGTCACTACGCCTACATCGCCATTACCGCGGCGCTGGTTAACCGGTCGGTGACGGCCAGGGGGCAGTACATAGATGCCTCGGTGCATGATGCCTGCGCGCTCACGACCGAGGGCCATGTGAACCAGTATATTTACAAAAGAGATGTGATTCCTCGTAGAACAGGAGGTGGCAACACCGCCACTGGGCCCAACGCCCAGGTCCTCTGTAAGGATGGAAAATACGTGAATATCGGTCAGGTTACCCCGGAGCGGGTGCTGATGCTTGCGCCGTGGATGGATGAGCACGGATTGGCGGGCGACCTACTGGATGAAAAGTACCGGGACCCAACGGTCATCGCCGAGAGCCAGTCACATATTCGCGGAATTTTGGAAAACTTCCTCGCCAACATCCCTCGGGACGAAGCCTACCACGGCTTGCAGAAGCGTGGCTCCAACACGGGGGCGATCCGTTCCCCGGACGAGGTCATGCAGGACCCTCATCTGGAGGACCGGAGGTTCTGGACAGATGTAGAATACCTGGAACTTGGCAAAACATTCCGACACCCAGGCCCAGCGGCCATCTTCAACGGCTCACCCTGGAGGATATCCCGGCGTGCGCCTCTCATCGGGGAGCACAACGAAGAGGTCCTGTGCGGGGAGTTGGGACTATCTAAGGCGGAGCTGGCCGTCCTAGCTGAGGGAGGTTCGGTGTAACCCTGGTTTTCCTGCCGCAGCTAGTATTACAACGACGGTTCGCAATAAAAGGATCTTGAGCACATCTCCATGGCTACATGCCCACGCGCTTGCCAGCCTTGTGGCCTTTCCTCCCGCGGAGAGATTTCCGACCAAGAACTGGGCAAATTGAGGAAGCGTCGTTGTAATACTAAACTGAAGCCAGGGCGGCATTTACATCCGGTGAGTCGAGGGTGGCGCGCCTGTTGGGGAGGTCATTCGCAATATGAGACGACTGTTGAGCATTGTCCTGTTGCTGGCGGCGACGCTGGCGGTTGGGTGCTCAGCCCGGGATGCAAGTTTCAGTGGAGGCGATACTGATGAGCCCCGGGCGGTGCAACTCCGGATCCTGGCCATCAGTGATTTTCACGGCAACATCGCCGCGTCATCAGACCCCTTCGGCGGCGCCGGGCGAGCGGACTATCTGGCAGCCAACATCGCCGCCGCCAGGGCCGGGGCTGAAAACTCCGTGTTCGTTTCCGCTGGCGACCTCATCGGAGCGTCGCCTCTGATTTCCGCCCTCTTCCACGACGAACCCACCATCTTGGCCATGAACCTGATGGGACTCGACTTCAATGGCGCCGGCAACCACGAATTCGATGAGGGGCCTGCGGAGTTATCGCGCCAACGTCATTGACGGCAGGACCGGGAGAACCGAATTTCCGGCCTGCGCAGTTCGCGGCTTCCAGGGAATCAAAGCGGCGTTCATCGGCTCAACCCTGGAGTGGACTCCCCGCATTGCCGCCCGCAGCGGGGTGGCGGGGCTGTCCTTCCATGATGAGGCCGATACGGTCAACTCCCTTCCGGCGCCCCAATTGACGCCCTGCTGGAGCAGCAGTTCGACGGCCCGGATACCGGTCACGGCAATATGCTCCAGGTGTCCGCAGGATTCAGCTACACCATCCCAATTTCTCAATCGACAACAAAAACTTCGGTACTCGTGGGCTGTCGGTTTGAGCAATCCTGTAACTGACATCCCTCAGCCTCCCACCACGCTGGCTTGAGCAGGGGCCGCTCTCACAAAGGGCAGCCCTCGCCGTTCCTCTGCTCTGAACCGAGCGTACCGTCGACCCCGGCGAGGTGGAGTTAATCGAAAGGGAAAGGGAGTAGAAAGGCACATGAGTACCTGTGCGTCGGGTTGGCCTTTATTGTAGCCCCCTGCCAGCGGGTACGAGAACCGGCGAGGATTTCAACACCCGTCAACTCCACTACCGCCTCCGGTCCCCACTAGCCCACCATAGTGGACTCGAACCACCAACTGGCAAGTTTCTCTTTACAAGTGTTCGCCCACTGAACCGAATTCATAGGCAGATCCACCGCCCACGAGTACCGCGACTTTTTGTGTCGATTGAGTAAACGGTAGCGAGTGGAACATGCCCAGGTGCTTACGCGGAAGATTGGCCTTTCGGGAGACGACGTGGCTACATGGGTGAAGCCGCGCTATATTGCCCGGGCCAGGCCGGCCTCCCCGGAGTAGACAATCTGCCCGTCGGCCATGACCACCCCGTCCTCGCATTCACACTCCAGCAGACCGCCCTGGAACTGCTGGCGGTACAGGTCATGGTACAGGCCGCCCCGGGCCACCAGTTCCCCGTGGGTGCCCTGCTCGACGATTCGCCCCCGGTCAACGGCGAAGATGACGTCGGCGGCCATGATGGTGGACAAGCGGTGGGCGATGGCGATGGTGGTCCGCCCCTCCATCAGAGGTCGCAGGGCGGCCTGGACTAGCCGCTCGCTGGTGGTGTCCAGGGCTGACGTGGCCTCGTCCAAGACCAGGATCCGGGGCTGGTGGAGAATTACCCGGGCGATGGACAGCCGTTGGCGCTCCCCTCCCGAGAGCCGGTAACCCCGTTCCCCCACCACGGCATCGTAGCCGTCGGTGAAGTCCATGATCCGGTCGTGGATGTTGGCGGCCCGGGCGGCGTCGTAAATCTCCGCGTCGGTGGCGTCGGGCTTACCGTAGAGCAGGTTGTCCCTGACGCTGGCGTGGAACAGGTAACTTTCCTGGGAGACGTAGCCGATGATGTTGGCCAGCGACCGCTGCCTCAACCGGCGGACGTCCCAACCGTCAATCGTCACGGAACCTTCGCTGGCGTCGTACAAGCGGGGGATGAGGTACGAGATAGTGGTCTTGCCGGCGCCGCTGGGGCCCACGAAAGCCGCCAACTGGCCGGGCTGCACCTGGAAACTGACCCCGTCCAGGGCGTAGCGGGGCGAGTGCGAGTCGGGAAATGGGCCGGCTTCTTCCTGAGGCCGGGCCGCGCCGTAGTTCACCCGCACCCGGTCGAATTTGATGGAGCCGGCAACGGTCCGGGGGTCAATGTCGACCGCGTCCCGGGCGTCAACTATGTCGGGCTGGGTGTCCAGGTAGCCAAAGATGCGCTCGAAGAGGGCCAGCGACGCCTGGAGTTCCACGGACAGCCTCAGCAGGGTCCCGATGGGGAAATAGAGGCGGGCCTGGAGGGTGGTGAAGGCCACGATGGTGCCAGGGGAGATTCCTCCTTCCCCGAGGCCCAGGAGCAGGTGACCGGCGATGACGTACACTATCACCGGGGACAGGGAGAAGAAGGCCTGCATGATTGACCAAACGGTCTGACCGGTCATTTGACGCCGGATTTCCAGGTCTGAAAGCCGCTGGTTTTCCTGGTGGAACCGCTCAACCTCTTGGTCCTGCCGCCCGAAGAGCTTGGTCAGCATTATCCCGGAGACGGACAGGGTCTCCTGGGTAATGGCGGTCATCTCAGCGTTGGACTCCTGCACCAGGCGAGAAACCGCCCGGCGTTTCTCGCCCACCTTCTTGCTAATAAAGGCGAAAAGGGGGACCACCCCCACAGCCACCAGGGTCAATTCCCAGGAGAGGACGGACATGGCCACCACGGTGCTGACGAAAATCACCACGTTGGAGACCACGTCGGTGACGGTGGTGGTCACCACGTTGCGCACACCGCCCACATCGTTGGCCACCCGGGACTGGACCTCTCCGGTGCGGGTGCCGGTGAAGAAGTTGAGGGACAGGTTCTGGAGGTGGCGGAACAGCCGGTCGCGCAGGTCCCGCATGATCTGCTGGCCGAGACTGTTGGTGAGGTAAGTCTGGAGGATGCCGATGCCGCTGGTGACGGCGATGACGCCCGCCATGACGGCGGCAAGTGTCCACAGCAGGTCTAGGTTGGGGCCGCCGGAGGTGGGGAACAGGGCCCGGTCGAAAACCACTTGGATCAATAGTGGGTTGATGACTCCCAACCCAGCGGAGAAGAGGATCAGCAGGCCGACCAGAATGACCCGGTGCAGGTAGGGCCGGAAGGATGCGGCGATGCGGGCGAAGAGCCGGTGGGTGGACCGGATCGGGTGGGGAGTTCCGGTTGCATTCAGGGTCATGAATGCATTATATCAACGAGTTCGAGGCGAGTGGGAAGGGTAGGCGCCATTCTAACCTGATCAAGCGAGGGACGGCGCCATCAGGCCATAGCCGGTGTTGCCTCGATGAGATCCAGTTGACCCTTCTGGTTGTCATGTGAGACTTTAATGCCAAGGGAACTGGGCATACCGCTGGTGCGCGACCTGCCGGGGGTAGGCCAGGACCTGCTCCGGCAAAACACTCCAAAGGAGTCGAGAAATGACCACCAGCCCCATCGACCCCAACCGGGTATTGCTCACCGGGGAAAACCCGTACATCAGGCTCAGCGAGACCGACGACGGGCCGGTCACCACCGACGCCAGCTTCTGGCGAATACTGTTTTCTCCCGGGGGCCCAGGGCACGCGCTGTTTCTCCAGAGCGAGCTGACCGGTAACGGACCGAGGATTTACACCGACAACATCCAGATGACGCGCTGACTGCAGGGCGAAATACAGGGCAGAATCAACGCCACACTCGGGAATCTGGAAATACCGGCCAGGCACGCATCCTCCCAAAAGTCCGGCGACTTGAGGTCCTATTGGACAGAGTCAGTGAATGCCAGAGGCGAAGAAATCGCCCTGACGTGGTACGACCTTGGGGAGCCGTTCCTGAGCCGCAGTTTTCCCAGCGGCAACCCGGAACGGCCTCATGGGGTGGCAACGGTGCTGATACCGGCCAACGGCACTCGGCTTACCATCAACGGGGATTTCGCCAAGGGGCGGCCATTTTCCCGGCAGCGGGACGCCCGGACGCACAGCACCTGCGCGTTGGCCTTCTCCGAGTCGTGGATGCTGCCCTACTAAAGTGGGGACAGTGGGGCGGTCCGTTTCCAATGCTGGAGCCTCAGATTAACGATATAGAATAAGCCACTATCCGGTGATAAGGTGTGGCGGTGGCAGGACTCAGGGATGAAGTGGCGGAAGTGGTCCGCTGGGCCGAAGGCATTGAAGGAGTACACCGGCGCGTTGCGGGATAGTTCCGGCGTCCTGAGCCGCGCCGGCGGGCGCTGGACTACCTGCGGGGACTGCTGAATTCTGGGTAGCGTAAAAACGGCTGGCAATTGACGGAGTGCTGGTGGTGGACGAAACGGGATTCCTCAAGAAGGCGAACAAGTCAGTTGGAGTGTAGCGCCAGTACAGCGGCACGGCGGGGCGGATTGAAAACTGTCAAGTCGGTGTATTCCTGGCCTACACTGGTGCCAAAGGAAGGGCCCTGCTGGACCGGGAGTTGTACCGCCACAGGTATGGGGGAGGAATGGGAGCGGCGCCGGGAGGCCGGGGTGCCTGAGGCGGTGGCATTCAGGACCAAGGCCCAGTTGGCCCAAGGGATGCTGGGGCGGGCAATGGAATCGGGAGTCCCCTTTGCCTGGGCTGCCGGGATGAGGTCTACGGCAGCGCCGCCGCTTGAGGGTATGGCTAGAGCGGCGCAGCGCGTCCCACGTGCTGGCCATCAAGAGTAACGAGAAACTGTGGGGCTAGACGGGAAATGGGCCCAGGCAGGTAAGGCGGGTAAAGGACGCCAATCCGGAACGCGTGAGGAACAGGCAGACTGGAGGCAAGGGACGTGCGAGTGGGGAAGACGGTAACACGAGGGGTGTTGGATGTTGAGGGGTTGAGGTCTGCGGTTGACGAGGAATTGATCGATACGGTGATTCTGGCGTTTCCGGACCTGTATGGGCGGCTGCTGGGGAAGCGGCTGGATGCTTCGTTCTTCCTGACGGATGTGGCGGGCGGCACTCATGCCTGCGACTACCTGTTCACGGTAGATATGGAGATGGAGCCTGTCACGGGATACAAGTTTTCGAACTGGGACCGCGGCTACGGGGATATGCACCTGGCGCCGGACCTGAGGACGATCCGGAAGCTGGCGTGGCTCGACCGCACTGCGCTGGTGATCTGCGATGCGGAAGTAGAGCCGGGGCATGAGCCGGTGGAAGTGGCGCCGCGTTCGATACTGCGTAAACAGCTGGAGCGGTTGCGCGCTCGGGGGTTCGATGCTATGGCGGGGTCTGAGCTGGAGTACTACCAGTTTCGGGTGTCGTACTCGGATGCGGCGCAGAGCGGGTATCGAGACTTGCGAGAGGTCGGGTGGTACATCGAGGACTACCACCTACTGCAGGGGGCGCGGACCGAGGACTTGAACGGAGCGTTCCGCCGCCATCTCTCAGCATCCGGGGTGCCTGTGGAATCGACCAAGGGGGAGTTTGGCCGGGGGCAACATGAGCTGAACATCCGCTACGCGCGGATATTGGAGATGGCGGACCGGCACCTGGTGCTGAAGCAGGCCGTGAAAGAGATTTCGGACCAGCTTGGGTGTAGCGCCACCTTTATGGCGAAGCCGGACGCTGCACAGGCAGGTTCGGGTTCGCATCTACATGTGAGTTTGTGGAGGGTGAAGAACGGGGAGTTGACCAATGCGTTCGTAGGAGAAGGGGATCTGGCCGGGGTTGCGTGCTCGGACGAGTTTCGCTGGTTCCTGGGCGGGTGGATGCGGTATGCGGCGGAGTTGATGGTCTGCTATGCGCCGACTGTGAATTCGTACAAGCGGTTCGAGGCGGGAAGTTGGGCTCCAACAGCGCTGGCGTGGTCGCCAGACAACCGCACGGCGGGGTTCCGGGTTGTAGGCACAGGGCCAAGTCTGCGGATTGAGTGCAGGATTCCAGGAGCGGACGTGAATCCGTATCTCGCCTACTCGGCGGTTATCGCGTCTGGGTTGGCAGGCATTGAGGAACGGATTGAGCCGCCGCCGGCATACCTGGGAGATGCTTACTCGGCGCCGGAAGAGGCGATGCTGCCGAGAAGTCTGGAGGAGGCGATCGGGAGTTTCGAGGGGAGCGAACTGGCGCGTTCGGCGTTCGGCGCGGATGTGGTAGCGCATTACGCACACTTCTTCTCCACCGAGGCGAACGCATACCGGCGAGCGGTGACGGATTGGGAGCGTGTGCGCTACTTCGAACGGATTTAAGGGAAGTTTCCGCCGACGTCGGTTGCTACTCGGCCAAGGCGGTTGACGGGCTCTGCGCCCGGGGGTAGACTCGTTCATCGCACCGGACCAGACCCGCCACGGACGGGTGTTGCCGCCAGCGCCCCAGGGCCGGATGCCCAGGGGACTGTCCGTCAGGGACCGGATGCGGCGGAAGCTGCGGACGAAACCTGGGCGTAAGCGCTACGCACAGCGGATGGAGACGGTGGAGCCAGTGTTCGGTCAAATGAAGCAGGGCCGGGGCTTCCGGCAGTTCCTGCTGAGGGGCCTGGAAAAGGTCAACTGGGAATGGCTGCTCATCTGCACCGGGCGCAACCTGCTCCATTTGTTCCGGTCTGGAGGCGAGTCGCCTGCCAGAAGGTTCACCAGCCACTTGGGCAAGATGGCATCGGCCATTGGTGCCTCTTCAACAGGCAAGCGATCGAGACATTCGCTAGGATCGGCAACCATAGTTGTCGCCAGCTAATCCCGGTTGAATCCACGCCAGTCAAGCATTCCTCAGACAGGATGCTAGCGAGACGATTGTCCCCCTATAATTTCGGTGGAGAGACGCGGCGCCGATAAGGATGGATGATTTCGTCTGGTACTTGGTTATTTGGTGAGACGTCAATTCCCCGACTGAAAGAGGCAGCGGCCGACTCCCGGGCTTATCCGGGGCCACGATGCCGACTACTTATATCGGGACCTCCCAGCGAAAAGTTCGCAATTCAGTCCCTTTAGAGTTTGTCTCATAGACCGGTGGGCGAGCTGACTAACACAGGTGTGGGAGCGATGGGCCTCAACAGAGCTCGGCCCATCCAGTTCCACCGGCCGCTTGTCGGTCCCCAGAAAGGTCGTCTGCCTCTCTTAGTTCCGCGGCGCAGTGGCCAACCCCCGTCTCATAAACCGGCGGAACCCCTGTCCTTCCTTGACCTGTCCGAACACCGGCTCCACCAGTACACCCCGCTTCTTCTACAGAGCTCGGCCTCGCTTTGTCAGCAGCTTGCGCTCCATCCTGTCCCTCGGGCTCAGTCCTTTTGGTATACGCCCTCGGGGACACCCCTTCTCCCGTAGCATCTTCCGCTGTTTCCAATCCTTGGTGGTGGCAATAAGGAGCTCAGGCATCTCCGGCCAGGAGCAAGCCCTGATGTTGGCCTCACTCCAGTACCCGGCATCGGCCAGGCCCGCTTTTGGCCGGTCCTCTATGCCGGCTGCCGCCAGAGTATGCGCCATGGTTTGGAGCATCGGCTCCAGTTGCTGCACGTCATTGGCCTCTTGGGTCACTCCAACGGCTACTATGATCTGCCCCTCGCTCACCACCGCCTGGGCATTGTAGCCCTGCACGTACCCTTGCCTGGTCTTCATGATGCGGCTGTCCGGGTCGGTGGTATTAGCCTTCGCCTCTTCGGTAGGAAGTGGCTCTACCACCTTGGGCTTTCGCCCCCGCTGCTTTTTGCCTGTGGCCACTTCTTCTGCCCGCCGTTGCTCCACGTGCTCCTGGACAGCCCTGGCTACTGCTTCAGCCTCCCGATGCAGACGTTCCTTGGCTTCCTTCAGGCGCTTGAGCCGCTCCGTCCGTCCCCCCAGCCCTTCCGGTAGCCCATCCCCTCGCCGGTCGGGACCGTAATGGGCATCCTCTTCAGCATCCGCTGCCTTGGCCTCTGCCAACATGCGCTGCACTTCTTCCTCAATGGCTTGGTGGCTCCGGTTGGTGGCCAGAGCCGCGTTGGCTGCCGCCTTCGTCCTATCAAGAGCCACTACCCCCAGCTTCGCCAGACCCGCTTCATGGCATAGCCTCAGTACCTCTACAAAGAGCTCCTCGAGCGCCTCCTCGTGGAGCTCCTCGAGCGCCTAAAGCGACAGATGGTACGGAAGTCTGGCTGCTGGTTGGCCACCACCACCCGGAAACCTACATCTTCCTCGAGAGCACGGGCTATGCGCCTGGAACTGCGTAGACCCAGGCAGTAGGCGTACAACAGGATGGCCACCATCATTCCCCGATCGTAGGCCGCCGCACCCCAGCCATCACTTCGGTAGGCTGCATAGAACTCCCTCAGATCCATCTGGCCTACTGCATCCACAATGAACCAGGCCAGGTGACCCTCGCTCAACCAATCCCTCATGGACGGCGGCATCAAGTAGCTCTGGTCTCGCTCGCAGCGCAAAAGGTTATAAGCCATGGTATCGTGCCTGCCAGTTGTTTCTATCAGCTTACTGCTTCACCAACCCCCCGGGAAGAGGGTTTATGGGACACGCTCATATATGTAAATTAATTCTTTCCTGGGAAGGCCGTTGGCACCTGCCTCTCGTTGGTTAGTCGCCATTACTACCTGGGATGAGTCGGTATCCTCCCGGCGAACGGCCGGACTCTCGCTTATTTCCGGCTATATCCTGTCCATCTGACCGGGTCCATCTCATGGGAGACTCACCACAGTAGAAGAGATCGAATAAACCCTGGTACACGGCGCGGTACATGCGACCCCGTGTGAGTATCATTTCAGCTTATAGCAGGCACCGTCTCAGTATCAATCACGTGGACATTCCCTCCGCCATCAACCCCTTTTAGTTAGTCCCAATTACTCCCCTCTTGCCCCTCTTCAGCTACGATGCTTGTATCACAAACCGCTCCACTGTGGTCTATAAGGGCAGGGGGATTCCAAGGTGGTCCGGCATAAATTGGTATACCTATTGGTATACGCCGCAGCGTGAGCAGGTGACCAATAACCGGCAATCCCCGTCCCTATCAACGACGATGGTCCGCCATGGCCCCTCCGCCTAGATGCCGAAGGATACGGCCTAAACTTCAAGGTTGACACCTCAGGTCCCAAGCGATGGGTCAGCGCGTCGCCATCAACGGGAAGCGCCAGGTCTGCGCCATTAAAAGCGAGTCGGCGCTGGAAATGACCGCGTAAACGCTGGACTGCCAGTAACCCTCGGATCAACCGTCCTACTCATTCGTTTCCCGCGACGGTTGGCCGCCGTGCGTTTCAGGCCAGATGCGGTTCCATGCGTTGCCTTCGTGATCCTAGCGGCGTGGCTTGCCGGACTATCCAGCACGCAGAAAACGGCGCAAATCGCCTCCGCACACCTGCCCGGCGCCCCACGGCAACTGACCCAGCAGGTTACGTATATCATCCAACAAGAATTGCGGCGACTCGGGCTTTACAGGACCCCCGGCTTGTCGTAATCGCGGGTCTTGACATCGACGCTCATGGCGTTGACCATGCGTGGACTGGGCCCGGAATCATAGACGACATCTTAAGCATCATGCTGAAGTGCCATGGTGATCTTGAGGCGGTTCAAGGTGAACGTGCGCGCCCTGCTCGAACGCTCCCACAAGCGCGGCCCCACGGTGGAAGGAGACGCAATTGATGGTCATTCCAGAAAAACCCTTAAAAGTAGCCGTCATTGGCGCCGGCATCCTGGGCGCTGCCACCGCCTGGCGTCTGGCACAGCGCGGCGTGCACGTCGCCCTCATCGACAAGGACCAGCCTGGGCACGGCGCGTCGAGCCACAGCTTTGCATGGATCAATGCCGGGGCAAAAGAACCCATCGGATATCACAACCTGAACCGCCGCTCGCTGGAGATGTGGCCCCGCTTCGCCGCCGGCATCGGAGATCATGGGGACCCGGACAGCGTCGGCCTCCGATGGGGCGGCAAGGTTTCTTGGGCATCCGACCCGGCGGCCGTTGAAGGGTTGGTGGCCCGGGTGCGGCAGCTCCAATCCTGGGGCTACCCGGCCCGTCTGATCGACGCCGGTGAGCTGAAGCGTCTGGAACCGGCGCTGGACGTTGGCCCGATGGCCGCTGCCGAGTACAGTCCCAACGAAGGCCAGGTGGAGCCTCAAATGGTGGTCGATGCCTGCTTGCGTCGGATTCGAGAAATAGGTTGTGAGATTTATGCCGACACGGAAGTTTATGGATTTGAGCAATATGAAGATGGCCGGATCCACGGCCTGGTCACCACCTCGGGCCCCAGGGACGTGGATGCAGTGGTCATCGCCGCGGGTACCGGGACCGCCCGCTTGGCGGCCCTAGCCGGCGTCAATGTGCCCCAAGCGGAAAGCCCCGGCGTGGTGATACGGACGAACCGGCTTCCCCCCCTGCTCCACAACGTGCCGGTGGTGTACGCGCCAGCCCTGAGCGATGGCCGCTCGAAGATTCATTTGCGACAGTGCGCCGACGGCCGCATGATGATCGGCGAGGGCGACCAGGAGAGCCTCGCCGAAGACGACACCCAGGCCCACGCCGACGATCTGCTGGCGCGGGCCCTCCGCTATCTGCCGGGACTAGCCGGTGCGCGGGCGGTTCCGGTTCCGGTGGGTTGGCGTCCCATGCCCTTGGACGGCTACCCGGTGATGGGATTTGCGTCCGAGGCGCCCAACCTGTATGTGGCCCTCACCCACAGCGGCGTTACGCTGGCTCCGGCGTTGAGCCAGTTGGCCGCCCAGGAAATCTGCGATGGGATGTCGGCAGACGCAGTGCTGGGGCCCTATCGCCCGCAACGGTTTGCCGGCATGACGCCCGAGGAATTGGCGGCCGTCGCCCACCCCCGAGCCGCCAAAATCCGATAACCCTCGGAGCATCCCCTCCCCTTACTACGTCATCCAAAAATCTCAAGGTGGTGGTCCTGGACTGCACCGATACCGATGCCTCGCAGCTAGGGAGCCAGCCAGCATGTTGGTCTCCCGGCTGATCCGTAAGGATATCGACATTTCTATCCGACTACACACTCTCACCCTGTCGAGCATAACCCTTCCGTGACATCGGGCCCGGACTACAATACCCCCCAACTGCCAAGGGCCCTGCCTTTAACAGGATCGCCAAATTGATACCTTGGCGTTTGTATGTCAATTCTGTCGTATCAACTCCGGTAGTAATTGGAGGAGTGCGTGATGGCGAGCCTAGAGAGAGCTTTTGAGGAAATTGACCGGTTCGTGGAACATCGGACTGCGGAAGTCAACATGCCGGGATTGGTCCTAGCGGTTACCGACCGGGAGAAGTCGCTCCGTGTGGTCCCCTTCGGCTATGCCGACTTGTCTTCCGGTAGGCTAATGCAACCCAGCTCGATGTTCGAGATAGGGTCTATCGGCAAGTCCTTCACCAACGTTGCGTTAATGCAACTTCGCGACGAGGGCCGCCTGCACTTACATGAGCCAGTGTCGCGCTACCTCCCGTGGTTTGAGGTACAGTCCGACTTCGGGCCCATCACCCCCCACCATCTGATGACCCACACCTCGGGCCTGGTCACCGGCACCGATGTTGCGCCCCATGGTCTCTATGAATCCTGGGCCTTGCGGGGCAGCCGGACCGGCGCTCCCCCTGGAGAGTACTTCCGCTACTCGAATATCGGATACAAGACTTTGGGTTTCCTACTGGAGGAAGTGGATGGCAGGCCATATCAAGACGCTATTCAAAGGAGAGTACTCGACCCCCTGGGTATGCGCGATTCCCACCCAATCATCGGGTTCGAGACACGAAAGCGGGCGTCCATAGGTTACCGAAGCTTTTATGACGACCGGCCGGAGCATAGGGAGCACGGGCTCGTACCGGCCCTATGGACCGAGTACGGTGTGGGTGATGGTCGTCAGGCATCTACCGCTGAGGATATGGCCGTCTACTTGAGAATGTTCATGAACCTGGGCCATGGACCATCCGGCCGGATAATGTCTGAGGAGAGTTTTGGCCTAATGACCCAGAGGGTAATACCAACCCAGCAGTGGGGAGGCGCCTTCTACGGGTACGGGCTCACTTTGGCCGATGTCGAAGGCCACGCCTACCTGGGCCACGGCGGCAGCACTCCCGGATTCGTGGCGGCCATGGTCGCCGACTTGGACGACGGGATCGGAGTCGTAGTCCTGGTCAACGGCTGCGTCGAGTCTTATGGCTCCATTGGGTTGGCGATGCACCTTCTCAGCCTGTTGCGGGCTGGAGTGCGCCAACAGGACATGCCGCCTCCGCCACCGGTTAGCGACCCGGCCTCGGTGGGTAGTGCGGCGGATTACGCCGGTTCCTATGGCGGCGACGGGGACCCTTTGGTCCTCACGGCCCATGGCGGCCAATTGGCGCTGGAATATCGCGGTCAGGATGTCGTTCTGCAACGGCGCGGCGAGGACAGCTTCTACGTGCCGCATCCAGATTTGGAGCATTTCCTGTTGGAGTTCGGGCGCGATGGGAGACGGGTCGTGGAGGTTTTCCACGGTCCCAGGTGGTTTGTTGGCGAGGGCTATTCCGGCCCGAAGAGCTTCGACTACCCTCGTGAGTGGGAGAGCTTCCTCGGACACTACCGGGCTTACAATTTCGGCCTGACCAATTTCCGTATCGTGCTCCGGAAAGGCACCCTATTGTTGGTCTATCCAAACGGCGGTCACGAACCCTTGGCCCCCTTGGGGAACGGCCTATTTCGGATCGGTGAAGACCCGCGCTCACCCGAAACGCTCCGTTTCGATGCGGTAGCGTCGGGCAGGGCGCTACGCGCGAACTATTCCGGCTGTCCCTATTACCGCACCTACACCCTTTAGAGTGGGGTGGACCTGGCTGATCGGCATCCCGGGCTCCGGTTGGGGGGTCGGCTGGCTCCTGGGACAGGTGTCTGGGGAGTGGTAAAATAATCGAAATTTGATTCCTGGGAATGGATGATCTAGCGATTGGAACGGGTGCGGTTTTGGTTGGGCAGTTTAAGTGGCAGTGGTTAATGCGCACCCTCGACCCCAAAAAAGTTTTAAGGCCGAAACTGCGGATTCTGTATCCATCGATATGGCGGCTACCCGGCCCGCCGACACATATTGAAGAATTCAGATAGAAGAATGCGGAAAGTCAGCAATTTAAGGAGCGCCCATCATGGCAAATAAGATCCGCCTCGGGTTTGTAGGCGCGAACGTAAACTCGACCTGGGCCTCTCAGTCGCACTTCCCGGCGCTACTGGCCAGTCCGGACGTCGAGTTTACCGCAGTCTGCACCACCCGGCCCGAGAGCGCGGAAGAGGCTCGCCAAGCCTTCGGAGCGAAGCTCGCTTTCCATGATTTCCGGGCAATGGCAGCGTCGCCGGAGATCGACGCGGTGGCCGTGGTTGTCAGGGTGCCATCGCACTATGAGCCAACGAAGGCTGCCATCGAAGCTGGCAAGCACGTCTTCACCGAGTGGCCTTTGGGACGGAATACCGCCGAAGCCGAGGAACTTGCAGCCCTCGCCAGGGACAAGGGCGTGCAAACCGCGGTAGGTCTGCAATCGAGAGTTAGTCCCGCATTGCTATTTATCAAGGAACAAATTGAAGCGGGCTATGTGGGCGAGGTCATATCGTGTCATGTCACCACCATGCGCGAAGGGGCGTTGGCACGCCCTTCCAACGACACTTGGCAGCGCGATGCCAGCATGGGCGCAAACACCCTGACCATCGCCAACGGACACGTCATTGACGCCCTGCGCTTCGTCCTTGGCAACTTCACCCGGGTGGCGTGCATGGTCAGCACCCAAGCAAAGCAGTGGTACGAAACCGATACCAAGCAGTTTGTTGAAGTCACATCCCCGGACAATGTGCGAGTCAGCGGACAGTTGGAAAGCGGTGCGGCGGCGGCGGTCCATGTTGGAGCCGTTCCCTGGGCCGGCAGCGGCTTTCGGATGGAGATCTACGGGCGGGGAGGCACGCTGGTCACTACGGGGAGGGTTTCGTCGCAGCGCGGCGAGATGCTACGGGTGCAGGGCGCGAGGGGAAGCCATGAGTTGCAGGACCTGGACATACCTGAGCGTTTCGTTTATGTCCCGTCCGACTTCCCACGAGGCGATCCCTTCAACGTCGGGCAATTGTATACCCTGTTCGCCGAGGCGATCAGAACCGGACAGAACCGCCTGCCGACGTTTGATGTAGCGGTTGACCTGCATCGTTTCCTCGATACCATCCAACAGGCGTCAGACACGGGCCGGGAGTTGCCGGTCGCCTGAGCGGGACCCGCGAACTAAACTGGAAGCTGGTCTCCCAGCCGAAATTCCAAGGCCCCGCCACTTCCGTTCATCACTCGGTGATGATAGGAAGCCAGCGGGGCCTTAATAGATTTGGCGGTACGGAGTTGTTAGGCTGTCGCGGCTGCCGGTTGATGGGTCTTCAGGAAGCGCCGGGCGTGGGATACCACCTCGTCGATGTGCTGCTGCGAGTCTTTCCAGGGGAAAATAGTCACCTCAGAGTTCGGGGCCAGGCTGGCAACCTCCATCGCGCACTCGTATGGGTGCGCCGGCACATCGTCGGGGGCTATCAGCAGTGGTGTCTGCAGGGCACGCACGAAATCGCGGGAAACGGTGAAGACGAAGTCGGCGCGGTTGGTGTACATACTGGTCAGGAAATCATGGACCATATTCATTGTGATTTCGGGACGCTTCTCGCAAAGGGGTGGCCCCCATCCAGTTATATTGTTCTGGTAGAAGAGGTCCGGCATATCCGGCCTGAACCCGCTGGGCTGCATCAACGCCGCCGCCACAATACGCTCCTGGGCCAGCCTGAGCAGGTTGTGGATCAACGGCCCGCCGATGCAGAATCCCATGACCATGAATTCCTTGATGCCGAGATGGTCCATCAACCCAAGTTGGTCATCAGAGTGGGCATCCCAGGGGCGGTCGATCTCCAGTGGGCCACTGGATTGGCCCCCATTAGCATTACGTAGATCGGCGGCGATACAGCGGAAGTCTTCTTTGTAGGTCTCCATCGGGTTGAAAGGCCCCGACCTCTGCAAGCCTGCCACGGTGGAATTAAGTCCGCCACCCGGAATGATCAACAGGGGGAATCCCGAACCGGCCTCTTCGTAGTGGATACTGTTGGGGCCCCTTTCGTAGAACGGCATGGCGATTTTCCTCCATCAGCGAGTTTCAAAGCTAACTTGATGTCTAACGAGCAGACAGGCCGGAAGTCGCGGCACAGCATCCGGAGGCGGCGTGTTGTACGGGATTATGCTCTGTCTGCCTATTCTGGCGTTGAATCTAACCCAAGATGGCTCAAACGGTCAAGATGACGGCCCGGAGCGCCCAGGGTCTTTCGATTGTCCGTCTAAACTGTGATTTCTCTGATTCCCGGATTTATATGATTGGAAATCATCCGAATCCCAAAAATCCTGTGAATCCCGGTTCGGACTATTGGGCCGATAATCGAATGACCCTACCGAAGCGCCCGGAGCTGTTAGATGCGGCGGTAATTCGGTATGAACCAGGCACATCGGGAAACCTAAGACAGCGTGGAAAGTGGAAATATGTGGTGCCGCCTCTTTGAGGCAGACCCCATCACCCGGACAGGCCACGGGAATTCGCCCTCTGCCATCATCTCGTAGAGTGTCGAACGGCTGGTCCCGCACGATCGCGGCAGTTCGTGTATTCGTACGATTCCGTCCAATATTCCCACCTCGCATTCGCGGCGGTCTGTGTGGCCTCACGGACAGTAATCAATTCGCACGGGCGGGACCGCGAAATGTCTCACACATTGTCAGTAGGACGCGAGACAAAAGGTCGGGTTGTGCGGTTCTCAGGCGTGGAGGTGTGCTACAATTTAGTGAGCATCAACGGCAGAATGGGATTCGCGGCAACGTAACAATCTCATTTAGCCTGAATATAAGATTGGATATGGTATCAATAAGGCGGTAGTTCCCTCCGTCATCGCCGACGATTCTGAAACCCGTATATAGACGTATATAATGGAAACCTTCCATATCTGGACCATCGGCTGTCAGATGAACAAGGCCGACTCCGAACGGTTGGGGTCAGCCCTGGAACAATTGGGCCTGCGCCCTGCGGACCGCGCCTCCGATGCCGATGTCGTAGTCCTCAATTCCTGCGTAGTGCGTCAGAACGCCGAAGACAAGGTGGTGGTCAACCTCCAAAACACCGCCCCCCTCAAGAAACAGCGGGACGATCGAGTCGTGGCCCTCATGGGTTGCATGGTCGGCCCCAAGTCCGACGACTTGGCCAAGCGCTTCCCCTTCGTTGACCTGTTCATGCGGCCCCAGGAATACGGCCCTCTCCTGGACCTGGTGGGCGACCGCCTGGGCCTCGACTGGCAGGGCTGCGTCGGCTCGCTGGCCCCGGCCCAACCCGGCGTTACCTGCTACGTCCCCATCATCCACGGCTGCGACCTCATGTGTACCTTCTGCGTCATTCCCTACCGCCGCGGACGCCAGGTAAGCCGCCCTCTTGACGAAGTGGTCCACGAGGTGGAGTTGCTGTCCTCCAGGGGTGTAAAGGAAGTGACCGTCCTCGGCCAGACTGTCGACGCCTACGGTTACGACCTGGAAGAGAAGTCCGACCTTGCCGAGCTTTTGACCGAACTCAACGAAATCCCGGACTTGGACCGCATCCGGTTTCTAACTTCCCATCCCTCCTTCATGAGTGACCGGCTGGTCCAGGCTGTGGCCTCACTCCCCAAGGTCTGCGAGCACGTCAACCTTCCCGTCCAGTCCGGCGATGATGAAGTCCTGGCGCGGATGCGACGCCCCTACACCAGCTCCGACTACACGGACCTGGTCCGGAACATCAGGGATACCGTCCCCGGTGTGTCCCTCAGCACGGACCTGATTGTCGGCTTCCCGGGCGAGTCCGAAAAACAATTCCAACATTCGGTGGACCTGTTGACAGAGCTGCGCCTGGACAAGGTCCACTGTGCGGCCTACTCCACCCGTCCCGGCACCACCGCCGGCCGGACGATGGAGGACGACATACCCGGCGAAGAAAAAGTGCGCCGGAGAGACGAGGTCGACCGGCTGCAAGAACGCATACTTTCAGAGATCAACGCTGCCTTGGTGGGACAAGAGGTCGAGGTTTTGGTGGAGGACCGCCGCAAAGAAAAGTGGCGGGGCAGGACGCGATCGGATAAACTGGTCTTCTTCCAGGATGATCGCGACCTCCGGGGAAAGCTCGTCAACGTCGGCATCACCGGGGCCGGCCCCTGGTCATTACAAGGAGAACCGGTACCCAGTCGTATAAATTTGACTGGCTGAGGGAACAGACTATGGCCACCAGGACCCGACCGGCAACCATACCCATAACCGAGATCGAACACGCGGCCTTCTGCAAGACAGAAGACGAACTGCCCGCCAAGTCGCTCGCAGAAGAATTGGCGGTTAACGTCCGCTGGCAAAATATCTCGCCCGAATACCTGCACCTGACCCCGGAAGAGTTGGACGAACGCATCCACGCCGCCCGGGAGAAGCTTGGCTCCGCCGTAACCGTCCTGGGCCACCACTACCAGCGCGAGGAAGTCATCAAGTACGCCGACTTCCAGGGCGATTCCTTCCTCCTCTCCCAGGAGGCGGCCAACCTGCCAAACGCCGAGTACATTCTCTTCTGCGGCGTCCACTTCATGGCCGAGACCGCCTGCATTCTCTCCGCCCCTCATCAAAAGGTGATTCTGCCCAACATTACCGCCGGCTGCTCCATGGCCGATATGGCCCCAATGGAAGACGTCGAAGACGCCTGGCAGGACCTCCAAGACATTCTGGGCGACCACGGCGGCATCGTCCCGGTGACATACATGAACTCCATCGCCGGGATCAAGGCCCTGTGCGGCCGCAACAACGGCGCGGTCTGCACCTCGTCAAACGCAACCGCCGTACTGAAATGGGGCTTCCAACAGGGGGAGCGCATCCTGTTCCTCCCCGACCAACACCTGGGACGCAACACCGCCCTCAAGCTGGGGATCCCAACGGACAAGATGGTGGTCTGGAACCCCTTCAAACGCTTGGGAGGCAACACCCCCGAACAGTTGCGCGACGCCAAAATGGTCCTCTGGCAGGGCCACTGCTCGGTCCATACCCGGTTTACCGTCAAGCAAATTCAGGCTGCCCGAGAACGCTACCCCGACGTCACCGTCCTGGTCCACCCCGAATGCACAATGGAAACGGTCCAGGCGGCGGACATGGACGGTTCCACTGAGTTCATCCGAAAGGCCATCAACGAGGCTCCCGCCGGCAGCAAGTGGGCCGTGGGCACCGAGATAAGCTTGGTAAACCGGCTGGCGCTGAACAACCCCGACAAGACCGTATTCTGCCTGGACCCGGTAATCTGCCCATGCTCCACCATGTACCGCATCCACCCCGCCTACGTCCTATGGGTGCTGGAGGGCCTGATCGCCGGCCACGTCATCAACGCAATTACCGTCCCGGACCAAATCCAGCAAGAAGCCCAGGTGGCCCTGGATAGGATGCTGGCCCTGCGGTAAAGCCGGCCCGCCAGTAGGAATGGCTTCAGCCATGACCACAACGAAAAGGCAACTGCTAACCGCCGATGAGCTGCTCCGTCTACACTCCCAGGGAGTCAAAGGCGAGCTAATTCTAGGAGTATTCGTTGAGTCTGTGGCTTCAGGAGTAGAACACGGCAAGATTGCGTTCAAACTGGGCGCTATGCTGCTGGCTTTCATCACTCCGGGGCGTTTGGGTCATGTGTTCGGCACTGACTCCGGTGTCTTGCTCCAAAACGGTCCAGATGTAGTGCGGGAGCCAGACGTGGCTTACATCGCGGCAGAGCGTCTGCCTCTCGACGAACGTGTGCGCGGCTACCTGCCGGTGGCCCCCGATCTGGTCGTGGAAATAGCCTCCCCCAACGACACAGACCGTGAAGTCTACGACAAGGCCCGCATGTGGCTGAGCCACGGTGTGTCAATCGTGTGGTTGGTGGACCCCGACAGCCGGAGCGTTACGGTGCACAGTCCGGACGCGGCAACCTATGACTTAACCGATGCCGACACCCTGGACGGCGGCGGCGTCCTCCCCGGCTTCACCCTCCCTGTACGCGACATCTTCGACTAAGAAACTATCTCAAAACCGAGTCAAAACGATGCCTCCCCCTTTCGCAAAAGGGGGATTGAGGGGGATTTTTCTCGCTGTCGGCAGGTTGGTGGAGATTTGAGATAGTCTCTAAGAACTGACAGCCAACTCCTCGAAACCGGATGACAGATCTCTTCTATCCTTGTGGAGGCCAGTCCGTCCAGGCCCCTAGTCCCAGTAAAATGTGTCCGGAGGACAAGCCACCGGTTCCGGGGGAATCAACACCATCGGGCCAGTAATCAACCGTTTCCCCGTCTGCACATCATGGAGCCGGACCAATCCGAAGAAATTCGGTGTTCCCATCTTCGCTTCTGGGTCGTCTTCCGAGTCGCTCGTGACACCGTAACCTACGACGGACCTGGCGTCCAGGTCCACCCAGGTAACCAACCTGGTGATGTGGCTCCACTTCTGCTTATGGGATATTTTCCGCGTCCCTCGGCATTTAACCAGCGACCAAGGGCCGGAGCCCTCCACCGGGGTCGCCCAAAAAACGTCTACACTCACCCCGTTCGTGCCCGGAATCGAGGTCGCGCGCCTTAGCGTGCGCCAGTCGGCGTCCCAACCTTGCCCTCCGTTGACGAGTTCCACTATTCCGGAAGCGCGTATAATCTCCTCTGCTTCCTGTTTCTGCAGGTCGGTCAAATAGGGGGTATCCCGGCTGCTCGGCGGTATTCCCTCAAACCGGCCCGGTATCCGCACCTCCATGACGGGCCGATAATAGAGGCCGCAGCCGCCAATGAACAGGAGCGCAAAGAGCGCCCAGCGTACCCGGCGAGGGGGTATCATTCGCTTCATCGGGCCACCCCAAGTTGAATCATCCACCGAGCATACAAACCCGGCCGGGACTGGGTCTCGCTTACTGGACCGTGATTCAGCCGGTCGCGCAAGCGACGGGAGCCGCAACGAACGACCGGACCTCCTCTAGCCTGGGAAGGTCTCCGTACTCGTTCATCGGCAGCACGTTGTGGGGATGGGACTCTCCGTCCAGAAGCCAGATGCGAAGCCCGCCGAGAGTAAGTTGACCATCCGGCGCTTCCCAGGTCTCAACTTGGCCGCACCTGATGAAGTCCCTGGGTCCAGCCAGAGCTGCCGGAGCCCCGAATTCAACGTCGGCATAGACCCCAATTCGCACACCCCTCCTGGTCAGCGCGGCAACGTCGGCCAATCTCCAGGTCCCCGGAAAGTCTGCCTCGCTCCAGCCTGTGGATTCCAAGAAAGTCGTGGCCGCGTTTCTGAGGGCTTCCGCGTCGCTCTCGTTGGCCGATGGGAATTCCGGAATGGACGTGAAGGGATGGTCTTCCTCGAACCGCGTGTCCTGGCCCAAGGACACCAGCCCAGTCACCAGCAACACAGCCCCAGTCAACACGGCTGCGGTTGCAACCACCAACCAGTTGCGAATGTCTCGCATCAGGATCGACCCCGGCGGGCATCCCGCACGGCGCGGAACAGCATCGGCGCTCCCACCCACACCACTACCAGGGCGATCATGCTGCCGACAGACGACCGGAAGATCCCCCAGGTATACCAGGGCCGCCCCGGCTCCTCCGGCCAGGCCTGGAATACCTGACGGCCGAACCCCCAGTCCAACTCCACAATGACGCTGACAACCGGAGAATCTCCCTCGTTGGGGATGGTCTCTCTGAAATCTACAGAGCTCAGGGGATCCAACGCGCCCTGGCCCCAGCTATGGATATTCCTGCTGCGGTCCTCCCGGAAGACCATCGCCCGAATCGCCAGGTTGGGTGCGCCCCACCCCTGGTTCTCACCTTCAAGTCTCAGGTGTATCACCTCGTCATCGATTTGGGCGCGGGTCTCCGCCTTGACGAACGCGCGCCTCCAAGAGGTGGCGATGATCTCCGACTCCTTCTTGACCAGCACCTCGATTCCCTCGTTGCTGGAGTCGAAGAGGAACGGGTAGACCGACACCTCGTTCCATCCGGGTTGAACAGCCTTGTACATGGCTAAGTTTGTGGAAGCCGCGCCGAATGTGGAAGTGGTCTCGTAGCCGTGACTACCCCCGTTAATCATGTCCACCATCGACCATTCGTAACCCTCGTCAAGGTCGGTCTTCGGCGTCACTCCCATCTGGTAAAACCCGTGGTTGTTCCACCGGCCAATGAGCATGGCATAGTCCCCCAAGTCTCCGGCATGATCCGGCCCTCCGGGGTTTCCCATCCATTCATAAGAAAGCCGCCCACCACACCATAACGGGTCTCCCTGTACTGGATTATCCGGCAACAGAAAGCGGATTTCGGCTGGTCCGGAGTCCGCCGAGACCAGCACATCCTCCGACCAACCAAGGGCCTCGAAGGAAACTCTCATGGGGCTGTCGATGACGCCCGGCCCTTCCGATTGCAGTGGCCGGCAGGCGCTGAGAACGCCGAGAGCGACGGCCGCGGCAACGCAGCATGCCAACTTCATGCCAGCCCCGGAAGTATCAACACAAACCCGTGCCAATGTTAATCCGCATGCGCCACATGAATAACCGAGCCAATGCCGTCGCTTTGGTATTCGGTATTCCCATTACCGATTTGGCGGGTTTCAGCACCTGGTGCCGATGCATTGCGCCAGTTGAAGTCTCCACCGATGCTCCAGTTGTATGGAGACACCGCCAAATTATCGCGAATACGATAACGCCATATCCATTCGTAGATTTCATAGCTCTTATACTGAGTATGGCACAGCATCCAACTTGCCCCGAATCTCTCTTGGTCGACGTGAATAGAGGCTATTACATAATTCCCCAACGTCGGGCCGTAATTGTGGTCCTCTCCGCTCTGGGCATACACTCGCATGTGTCCCGAATTCCACGTGCACCCCGGATAGTTCTTGATGCCCCAGTCCATGTCCCAGTTAGAATCGGTTTGTTCTTGGCCATCGTCTAGCCATGCAAACTTCCCAAAGCCAAAACTGTCAAGCTCAGGAGTAATGGTAGGATCGTCTCCTTCGCCATCGAGGCGATTCTTGACGTAATCGACATTGACCACATCTCCCGCAAACAGGAAACGCATCCCCCAATCGACGGTATCGTCTCCTACATTCTCTGTTGAGTCGTAATCCCAGTTATTCACGGAATCCGCGCCATCTATGCTGATTAAATGGTAGGACCCTTCCGGAGCCGTGTTGGCGTTGGCAGTAGCGACAGAGACGAAGAGGCTAACGACTGACGCTACCAGGTATACCGATGCTCCCACCACGACAAACGCCATGATCGGCAAGCGTGTATTTCCCAATCGGTGAATGAACATCCTTGCAACCTCCATAGTCCGCAATTACGGGTATTGTCGTCGGTTCCGGTCGGTCATGCCAGGAGGGCAGACCTCCTCGTCTGAAGGAAGGATCCCTAAGATATTTTCGAAGAGTATGGTCCCGGTTTCTACGTCCCATATCACCGCCGGTAACTGTGGTGAGTCAGAGCCACCAACTGACGGACTCACCTTGATTCCATCAAGCGCCCTGTAACCAGCGACGGACGCATCGAACATGTCGACGGTTACTTCCATCATCGTAATCCCCGTCCAGGATTCGGTGCTTAAGGACTTGCGTCTCCCTTTACAGTGGATCAGAAACCATGGCCCCGAGCTGTCTACAGGATCCGACCACATCACTTGTAGAGGAACTCCCAAGGCCCCCGCCAAGTCGGTGCGTTCAATTAGACCTGTATCCCAGTCCTGGTCCCCATTTATCCTTTCAACCACTCCGAAGTATCGAACGGTCTCTGCCGCTGCCTCCTTCTGGTAAGGGGCCATAGTTGGCATCGGCAAGGTAGGCCGTATCGTAGGCGTTGCCTGTAACGAGACCTCCTGAGTCGCTGATGGCGGCTCGCACCCGAGCAATGGTGTGGCAATGATAGCCATCATGAGCAACACCAACAGTACTCTGGGATGATGTATCTTTAGCTTCATTGTCCTTCCTCTCCTCCGACCACTAATTTCGAGGTTCCCCCACAGTGGCCATTTTGGATGCTATATGCGCACCTCGGCCACCGCAATGACACATTTATGTCATTGTCGGCTCGTCAGCATCCCAAGTAGGTGTAGGCGCGGAAGAACGAGGGAAGGAAGGCTAGATGAGCCCTCGGCCCTGGGCAACCAATACCTCGGTCATCCCGTTGGATGCGCCGAGTTTCTTTCGGGCGTTGCGGACATGGTTGCTCACGGTATGAGGGCTGAGGCAAAGATGGTCCGCGATTTCTTGAGTCTTCAGCCCCGTTGCCAACAGCCGCAAAATCTCTATCTATCTAGGAGTCGGCGGTCTTTGCTCGCTTAGGGCCAGATTCTCAGAAAATTCTAGATGTGAAGTGAAATAAGGGACCATAGCAGAGATTTCACCGTCCCCCATGTCTATGCCCTGATTTACGCCGGACCAAGCGGTATCGCAACAATCCATGATCGTGACAAGCAAGTCGCGCGAGGCTATCGCCAACGTTCCCGATTAACGATGACATGTTAGAAACTATCTCAAAACCGAGCTAAGGCGATGCCTCCCCCTTTCGCAAAAGGGGGATTGAGGGGGATTTCTCTCCCTGCCGGTAGGTTGGTAGAGATTTGAGATAGTCTCTTAGTGCTATTCCTCATCTGATTATCGGGGTCTCTTTATTTCCCTCCCGGTCTCGCGACCCACGGTCAAATCGTGAGCGCAGCCGGTCACTGTCCAATGTCCGAACTCTGTCCCGCTGGCCCTCTCCCGTGGCCTCCATTTAGAGATATGGAGTACAATTGGGGTGCGTCGAATCCCCGACATGATAGGAGGCCCCTTGCTAGCTCCGCTGCCGCCAACCGTCTACCAGTTAATCGACTCCGCTCTGACCGAAGACCAGGCTTACAACGACCCCACCACCGATGCCTTGGTCTCCCCCGAGATTCAGGCCGAAGGAGTCATAAGGGCCAAGGCCCAGGGTGTCCTGGCCGGTATCGACGTTGGCCTGGCCGTCTTCGAACGCATTGACCCGTCCCTGGAAATTCAGGGGTTCCTCGCCGACGGCGCGATACTCTCGCCCGGGAACGACATAGCCCGGGTCCAGGGCTCGGCCAGCAGCATCCTCCGAGCGGAACGCACCGCGCTCAACTTCATGCAGCGCATGAGCGGTATCGCCAGCGACACCAACCGCTACGTCCGGGCCATCGAAGGCAGCCGCTCCCGCATCGTGGACACCCGCAAGACCGCGCCGGGACACCGCTACCTCGACAAATACGCCGTGCGCATGGGCGGAGGCTACAACCACCGCCTCAACCTGGCCGACGGCATCCTCATTAAGGACAACCACATCGAGGCCCTCCGCTCCCAAGAAATGGGCTTGAAAGAGGTCATCCAGCTCGCCCTGGCCCGCGCCTCGCACACCATCAAGGTCGAGGTGGAGGTCGAATCGGTAGAGGCGGCGCGTCAGGCGGCGGAAGCGGGAGCCCACATTATCATGCTGGACAACATGGCTCCCGACATCATGCAAGAGGCGATGGACGTCATCGCTGGCAGGGCCGTAGTCGAAGCGTCTGGCGGCATTAACATGGACACGGTCCGCGCAGTGGCCGACACCGGTGTAGACCTGATCTCCATCGGCGGCCTGACCCACTCGGTCACCGCCCTGGACATAAGCCTGGACCTGGAATTCATCTAAGCCGCCGCGCAACATCTCGACCCGCTCATCCTGAGCGCAGCGGAGTCGAAGGACCCCTAAGCCGCCGCGCAACATCTCGACCCGCTCATCCTGAGCGCAGCGGAGTCGAAGGACCCCGTCCGGCACATTACTCTTACAGGAGGCGCAATTCAAATGGCGCGACTAGACAACCTGGAACGGGACCAACTCAAGGCCGATGACCAACAGTATTACGACCAGATCGCCGATAGCCGTGGAAGCGTCAGAGGCCCCTATGGAGTCCTGCTCCACAGCCCCAACCTGGCCGCCAGGGTTGCCCACACCGGCACTTACGTCAGGTTTGAATCCGACATGTCCAACGCCCTCAAAGAGGTCGTGATCTGTTCCACCGCCCGGGAAATCAAATCCCAATACGAATACGTTGCCCACGCCCGCCTTGCCCGTGCCGAGGGTGTCTCCGACGCAACTCTTGACGCGATAGCCAACGGGACCGCTCCCGCAGGTCTGTCAGGCGACGAGGAAGCCCTGGTCAAGTACGTCCAAGAACTGCTCAGGCACCACAAAATCAGCGACTCCACTTACAAGGCCGTGCTGGACCGCTGGGGAGTCCAGGGCACAGTGGACGTTACCGGCTTGATCGGCCACTACCTGTTGGTAGGCCAGTTCCTGACCGCCTTCGAAGTTGACGTAGACCCCGCCGAGGCAGCCAAGTTACCTTTCTAACTTATCAAGGAACGCCGCCCTATCTCCCATCGCCCCCAGGGAGAGGGCCAACCGATCCCCCCTCTCCCTCTGGGAGAGGGCTGGGGTGAGGGATAACCGCAACCAACGAGGTGAAACAATTGGCTGCTTCCGAAGGTCTGCTCTACGCCCTGGAACGCAACTGGGAGATGGTCGACTCGGCCCTGGAGTCGCTGGACGAAGCCGCAATGTCCCGCATCCCCGCCGACCAGTGCAACTCGGTAGCCTGGATTCTCTGGCACATGGACCGGGTTGTAGACACGTTTATCCACACGCGACTTAGATCGTCGACGCAGCTATGGGTAAGCGATGGCTGGCACCAGAAGTACGGCATGTCCGATGACCCGGAAGACCGGGGTGTGGGTTGGACCGCCGAGCAGGTGGCGGCGTGGGCCGCCGCGCCCAGGGATGTCCAGCTAGGCTACTACGAGGCGATCAAAAACGCGGCTCGGGAGTACATAGGCTCCCTATCAGACTCCGACATGGCCGCGACACTGGTGATCCCGCCGGTGCCGGAACCCCGGTCGGTTGCGCAAGGGTTGGGCCAAATGACATGGGACAACGTCGCGCACGGCGGTCAGATCGCATACCTGCGGGGCCTATACCTGGGGATGGGCTGGCACCGCTAACCCTGGGATAACCCACGCGCTCACCCTGAGCGATAGTGGAAGGGCCGTATTTAGAAACTATCTCAAAACCGAGTCAAGGCGATGCCTCGCCCTTTCGCAAAAGGGGGATTGAGGGGGATTTCTCTCCCTGCCGGTAGGTTGGTGGAGATTTGAGATAGTCTCTTAGTCGTCAACCGCGCCTGGGAGCGTGTCGGTCGGCGCTATCTATCAGCAGGGTCACTGGACCGTCGTTTTCCAACCGCACCCGCATGTATTCCTGGAATACCCCTGTGCCAACCTTCAGACCCGTTTGGCGAAACAGGGCGACTGTGTGTTCGTACAGGTGTTGCGCCTCTTCCGGTGGCGCCGCCCGGGTGAAATCAGGACGCCGACCTCGGCGGGTGTCGGCGTACAAAGTGAACTGGCTGACCAAAAGAAGCTCCGCCCCTACATCAAGGGCGGAGCGGTCAAATCGGTCTCGATCGTCGGGGAATATACGAAGATTGGTAACCTTGTCTACCAGGTAACGAGCATCCGACTCGTCATCGTCGCGGGCTACACCTAGAAAGACCACCAAGCCTTTGCCGGTGCTCCCAGTCTCCCGGCCGTTCACCAACACCGAGGAATTGGTCACTCTCTGGACCAGGGCCCTCACTGCCGGTCACACCCTCCTCCGTTCGCGGACCCGGTCCAAGTTAGATGACTCTTATCGTTACGCGCTGCTGGTTGCTGCGGGAGTCTCCGACGATGATGCCGAAGCTGAGGCAGTCTCCTTGGCAGGTTCCTTGGTCTCCGATTTAGTGGCGGTTTCAGTGGACTCGGTCTTGGTGGACTTGTCATCCGAGTCCGACTTGCTTCCGTTTTCCGTCGGCGGCTTAGGACGACCGTAGTCGGTGGTGTAGAAGCCTGAACCCTTGTAAATCACGGGAACTGCATGGTAAAGCCGTTGACCGGCTCCCTGGCATTCAGGGCAGATGCCCTGGCCAGCTTCCTTGAAGCTCTGGACCAACTCGAAAGTGTGGCTGCATGCCGTACATCGGTAGTCGTAGCGTGGCACTGAAACACTCCTGGGGATAAGGCCCCTGTTGGCAATTCCCGAAGGCGGCTGCCAAATGACAACCTCCTAAATCTACCAGCAGGTACGAAGGCTGTCAATCCAGCGGAATTTAGGTAACTGTTCAGACTTGGTGGCCGCATTGACACGAAACCGCTCATCCTGAGCGGAGCGGAGTCGAAGGACTGGTCCCCCTCAACTCTGAACACTTACGAATTTAGAGGGGGCAATCACATGTAGACCACAGTAGTCCTGTCATTCCCACGCCCGTCATTCCCACGCCCGTCATTCCCCCAGCCCCGTCTTTCCCGCGAAAGGAGACCTTTGAATAATCCCCTCTCACTCCGGGAGAGGGTTAGGGTGAGGGCGTCCTCCGTATCTGGGCGCACTCTGGACTCCGGCAAGGGCCAGAGAGACCGTGGGACCAGGTAATACGCCGTTGCCCCGGATTCGCACACTCGAGTCTTGCGATCGGCCGCTCCTTCGGGCCGTTCCCTGCCCCGGTCATCCTTGTACACTACTGACATCTTCCCCTTCCCACACCCGGCGCCGTCTCTCTATCATTGTTATCACCAGGTGGGGGCAACCACCCAAACCCTTGCCCCATACAGACGATAACTGTCACACAATGTCTCACTATGTCACAGAACAAAAAAACTTCAACCGGCCGGCCCGCTCGTCTACCGCGTCTCCATACATACAATAGCCCCTAACATAAAAAGCCCCTACGTGGCCTAAATCGAACTCCTCTCTAAATTAGTCCGTAGCCTTGTATCGCCATGCCGTAAATCGATTGCTAACTATGGCTCTCGTCGGACCTTTCACGGGAGGGTCCAATGACCCTGCTCGAACACGGCGAAAATTAGCCTCCTCGCCCACCAAAGAGGTCCGAGTGAGGACGCGGCCCCTTTCCCTGTACAATGTCTACAGGCAAATTCGGGCTTTGTAATTCCCGTACCACACGACTCCCGCTCATTAGGAGACACCATGCCTGAAATCTACGTCCTTGGTGGGGGCACACCGACCCCCACCCCCGCCCGGTTCGGCAGCGCCCACGTCCTGAGCGTTGGCGGGGACTTGCTAATGTTCGACTGCGGTCCCGCCGCGACCCATAAGTTGGTCAAGGCCGGACTGTTCCCAACGCAGGTGGACTACCTCTTCTTTACGCACCACCACTTCGACCACGACATCGACTACCCCTGTTTCCTGCTGTGCCGCTGGGACCAGAGCATCGGCAAGGAGAACCAACTACAGGTGTTTGGCCCCACCTTGACCGAGAAAATCACAGACGGGATCATCGGCGAAAATGGCGTCTTCACCCACGACTGGATGGCCCGCGTCAACCATCCCTTGAGCCAGCGGGTCCATGTCAACCGGGGCGGGACATTACCTCGCAAACCGCCGTCAGTCAGCGCCAAAGACATTGCTCCCGGACCCGTCCATAGCAGCGGCGAGTGGCGTGTAACGTCCGCCCAAGCCGAGCACGTTCAACCCTGGCTCGACTCCCTCGCCTACCGGGTGGATACCGCGGAAGGAAGCATCATATTTACCGGAGACACCCAGCCATGTGACACGGTGACGGAGTTGGCCCAGGGCGCGGATATGATGCTCTGCATGTGCTGGGACGATCAGGAGGTCATGGACGAAAACGGCGAGGCTGGCGGCCAATGCGGCACCCTCGGTGCGGCCCGCATGGCTCAGGAAGCGGGTGTGGGGAAACTGGTCTTGGTTCACATCGGCCCCCACCTTTCCGGTCACGGGCCGATGGAAAAGGGAATCGGAGACATCCGCCGAGCCTACGATGGGGAAATCATATTCTCCGAAGAGCTGATGCGCATTACCCTTTAACGCAACAACCGCCTCTGAGTTCAGAGGCGGTTGTGAAACGTTTCATGTAGTCGCGCCGGGCCCGATCTCCTCCATTACACCCTAGCAATAAAAGCTAGCCATGTGGGCGAATGACAGTCCGGGCGGACCTGGGAGTCTAGCGCCGGTGCTGGCGGCGGCGGCGGCGCGCGGCCCGCTGGGCGGCCAAGCGTTCCTTCTGCGCCTTGGAACGGAAGAACCGGCGGTCTTTCAACTCCCGGAGAATTCCAGAGTGCTGTACCGAAGCCCGGAAACGGTTGACCAGGCTCTCGGGATTTTCTCCTTCACGAGGGGTCACATAAGCCATTCAGCTCACCTCAACTCGGTCTGATTTGTGGCCAATTTACCATAAGGACAGGCTCCGAGCAACATTCGGCACACCTGCTCCCCATTATCTCCGGCCTCCGGCAACATTCACCATCGACCATCGGGACCAGAGCGGGTAAACGGGTAGAACGCGTAGAATACAGTATGCTGCCTGAATCCGCCCCTTGATCTCAACGCCTCGGAGGAATGAACATGTCCCAGGAGTTGTCCCGGATACAACGCCCTTCCGCCGACCGTTTCCAGGGTAAGCGAAAGCTCCTGCTTGCCCCGCTGATATACGGCATTCCCGCCGAGGCTACAGAAGGCGTCGAGATTCTTCAAAGGTACTGGGACCAGATGCAATTGCAGGTGGCGTCGCTGGAAGCTTCCCTGGGCGCCCTGCGCCACATCTATCACGAAAGCCTCACCGTAGGCGGGGAAGAAGGTCTGGGACAATTGGGCCAAGCGGACCAACGCAGCCATAGTTTCGTGTCCACCAAATGCCAGGCTGGCGCGACGTTGGAGGCCACCGAAGACGCCGACTTCTTGCTGGAAACCCTGGACCTCCAACGCTGTCTCATGACACCGCTGGCCAGCGAGTCAGTGGCCCGAAGGCTTCAAGAGTGGCTCAATGAGAGCACTCGCCGCCGATACGAGAGAATCGCCGACCAGATAGACGACACCCTGCAAGCCGACGAGGTGGGCCTGTTGTTAATCAGCGAACGGCACCAGGTCCAGTTCCCAGGGGACATCGAGGTGTTCTACATCGCCCCGCCCGCCCTGGACGACTTTCACCGCTGGGCCCAGGGCTGGATTGCCCAGCAACAACGCGCGCGAGTGGCAGCGATGCGCTCCGAGATGGACTCCGGCGGTGAGGAGCCGTCAGGACCCTAACTCCCATCATCCCTGGTCAATTCGGAGGTTGGTCAGAGGGCATCGTCCACCCGTTTCCGGAAATCTTCGGCGCCCAGGCGAAGCAGACCAGTCGCGGAGATCGTAACGAAGTTCGCCCCAAGTTTGATAAATTCAGCGACACCGGCCGCATCGGATGGAGAGTTGCCCCCAACCCCGACCCACTTTCCCCCTTCACGTATCCTGGGAACCACCTGACTCATCAACCGGCGGACTTCCACCGGACCCGGGTTTCCCATGCTCTGCCCCAAGTCACCCGAGGCCACGTGGCAGACGTCGATCCCCGGCACCGTAAGAATATCGTCCAGGTTCTCTACGGCCTCCGTCTCTTCGATCATCGGGATGACCAACACCTGGGAATTGACCCACCGTGTACCCTCGTCACGGGCAACACCTACCCCGTAGTCCTGAGACCTGCCGCCGCCGACTCCCCGGTGTCCTTCGGGGTAATACCGCGCCGCCCTTGCCACCGCGTCGGCCTGTTCCCGCGTGTTCACGTGGGGAACTATTACACCCTGCACGCCGCGGTCCAGGTGCCTCAGCAATGTCGAATCGTCGTGATTCGGGACCCGGGCGATGGGCGTAATTCCAAAGACCTCGGCGGCCCGTACCATGTGTTCCAGGTGGTCCAGGTCAATTGGTCCATGCTCGCAGTCTATCATCACGAAGTCGTACCCAAGCGCGCCAAATAGCTCCACTTGGTCCGGAGCGTAACGGCTGATTATCGCCCCGAATACCACTCCTCCCTCGGCCATCTTGGCTTTAGCGGTGTTGGTTTGCATGATTGCACCCCCTCAACTCGAATATCCTGCCACCTGCTCCGGTGGTTCTATCCGGCATATCCCCTCGGCGCTACTGCGCCGTCATCCCCCCGTCGATGACCAACTCCGCGCCGGTCACGAATGATGACTCATCCGACGCCAGGTACAGGATGCCGTAGGCTATCTCGTAAGCGTTGCCCACTCTGCCCATCGGTGTCCGGTCTATGGACCATTGAAGGCGTTCCGGGTCCTCGTAGCCCCGGTCCGTCAAGGGCGTATGAGCGTACCCGGGATGGACGGAGTTCACCCGAATGTTCTCCCGTGCGTATTGGACCGCCGCCGACTTGGTGAACAGCCGTATCGCTCCCTTGGCGGCATGGTAGGCGGTGGACGTGGGGCTGCCGATGATCCCGTAAATGGATGAGGTGTTGATGATGGACCCGCCGCCCTGTTTGCGCAATTCGGGAATCGCCAGCTTGGTGCCCAAGAATGTGCCCTTGGCGTGGACGTCCATCTGGGCGTCCCACAGCTCCTCGGTGGTATCCTCGACATTGAACCTGGCTCCGGTCCCGGCGTTGTTAACCAGTATGTCCAGTTTGCCAAAGTTGGAAACGGTCGTCTGTATAGCGTTGACCCAGTCCTGTTCCTGGGTGACGTCCAGGCGTACAAAAATGGCGTCGCCCCCAGCCTCCCGGATTTGGGCCGCGGTCTTCTCTCCTTCTTCCACCTTGATGTCGGTGAGAACGACCTTCGCGCCCTCCTGGGCGAATAGCCTCGCGCTGGCCCCTCCAAATCCCATAAGCTCGCCTTCCACTCCAGCGGCGGCCCCGGTGATTAGTGCGACCTTGCCTTCCAGCCTCATGGCATCCTCCGTTCTAAGCTCCGGTTTCACCGCCGATTATAGCAGGTGGGGACCCGGCCTCCCGGGACCGCGCCAGTTCCACACCCTCTGGAATCTGGTATATATTGGCCAGGTAGCGCCTTGTCCTTGGACCGCTAGCCATCAAACCAACCCGAAACCAAAACGGTCAGGAGTCACCACATGGACCCGATCTATCTCGACTACAACGCCACGACTCCCATCGACCCCGCCGTGGCCGAGGCTATGCTCCCCTACATCCACGAACACTTCGGCAACCCTTCCAGCGGCCACGCCTTCGGACGGCGCGCCAAGGAGGGCGTGGACACAGCCCGCAGCCAGGTTGCCGACCTTCTCGGTTGCCAGAACGACGAGGTGATATTCACCAGCGGCGGCACCGAATCTAACAACCACGCCATCAAGGGTGTGGCTGCGGCATACCGGCAACAGGGCAACCATATCATCACGTCATCGGTGGAGCATCCGGCGGTGTTGGACGTTTGCACATACCTGGAAGGGCATGGCGCGAGTGTCACCTACCTCCCGGTGGATGGCCTGGGCATGGTCGACCCACAACAACTGGAATGGGCGATCACTCCGCAAACAGTCCTGGTCTCTGTGATGCACGCCAACAATGAGGTGGGCACCATCCAGCCCATATCAGAAATATCGGAGATCACCCGGCGTCACGGAATCCTCCTGCACGCGGACTGCGCCCAGTCGGTGGGGAAGCTCCAGGTGAAAGTCGACGAGCTGGGGGTGGACCTGCTATCCATCGCCGGGCACAAACTGTACGCGCCCAAGGGCATTGGGGCTCTCTATATCCGGAACGGCGTTCGGCTGGAGAAGTTGATGCACGGAGCGGGCCATGAGATGGGTTGGCGGGCTGGCACGGAAAACGTCATCCAAGAAGTCGGCCTGGGACAGGCCTGTCAGCTAATCAACGAAAACCTGGACGCCTACTGCGAAACTATGATGTCCACGCGGGACTTGCTGGAAGCCCAACTAGGTGAAAGGTTCTCCGACATGAAGACCAACGGCCACCCGGTCAAACGGCTCCCCAACACTTCTAGCGTGAGCTTTCCATCTATGGAAGCGGACACGGCGCTTTCAGCGATGAAAACAGTGGCCGCGTCAGCGGGAGCCGCCTGCCACACCGATCAAGTCGAGGTCTCCAGTGTGTTGCAGGCCATGCGCCTCCCGCTGGAGTACGCCATGGGGACGCTGCGCTTCTCCACGGGACGCTACACCACTGCTGAAGAAATCCACCGCGCCGTGGAAGACGTCGCGCAGGCCGTGGAGACTTGCCGCTGACGGCCAGATTTACGGTCCTTCCTGGAAATACTGCCGGGGCGACCTGGCCGGGAAGGGTTGGTACGGGTGCCGGGCAAGCGCGTCCTCGTCAAGTTCAATCCCGAGGCCCGGTCCGGTTGGTATCTGAATGTAGCCGTCCTCCACCTTGAAGGGATTCACGGCGATGTCGTTCCCGAACTCCTCCAGATTCACGAAATACTCCGTGATGAGGAAGTTGGGGATGCAGGTCGAGACGTGAAGCGTCGCCGCCAGTCCCACCGTGGTGCTATTGAAGTTGTGGGGCGAGACGATCACGAAGTAGGGCTCTGCCATGGCCGCGATCTCTTTCAACTCCAGTATGCCGCCGACATTGCAGACGTCTGGGTTAATGATATCCGCCGCCCGTTTCTCGAAGACCTCCCTGAACTCGAACTTCGTGTGTAGCTCTTCGCCGGTGACCACCGGAATGCGGATGTCCCGCTTGGCTGCGGCCAGAGCGTCCATGTTTTCGGCCAACGCAGGCTCTTCGTACCAGAAGGGACGGTATTGCTCGATCTCCCTGGCGATGCGGACTGCGTGCATTGGCGCGAGACGGCGGTGCATCTCCACCAGAATATCCACGTCGGGACCCACCGCTTGTCGAACGGCGGCGACGTTCTCGATGGTCTGGTCCTCGACCTCCCGGCTGACAAAGGTGCGCCACGGGCCAGGGATTGGGTCGAACTTCATGGCGTCGAATCCCATCTCGATGACCTGGGAGGCCCGTTCGGCCAGGGCTTCCGGGGTCTTGGCTCCCTCGGACCACCCGTTGGCGTATACGCGAATTTTATCCCGGCAAACGCCGCCCAGTAGACCGTATACCGGGACTCCCCGCCCAGGCGAATGCTGTTTGGATACTAAAGAGGGGCTCCGGTGGCGTCAAGGCCGCCTTGGGGTTAAACTAGCGGCGCGGGCCGGGGGCTCTGGGCTCTGCGAGGTGCGGCTTGCCCATTCTGTTATGATTATTCATATCAGGCCGCTTCTACTGACGTTGGTGGGAGTAACGGCTCCATGATAACCATCGAAGAGATCCACATTTCGCCGGTGAAGTCGCTGGCTTTGTCCCATCCCGACGCGGTTGATGTGTCCTGGCAAGGTATCTCCGAAGACCGTCGGCTGTTTCTGGTCGACGACAGCGGCAGACTCGTAACCCAGCGGCACTTCGGCAGCTTGGTGCGGGTGAAGGCCGAATACCGCCAGGAACCTGAGTGGCTTGTGCTGCACATGCCAGGCGGTAACGTTGTCGAAGGCCCGGTGTCTCCCGGCGAGACCACGGTTACCCGTATCTTCGGGCGTAGAGTGATGGGGAATACGGCCCCGGGCGAGTGGGACTCGGTTCTCTCCGAATTCTGCGGCTCCCCCGTCCGGGTCATAAGGGCCCAACAGCCCGGGCAATGTTACGATGAATTCCCAATATCTTTACTTTCCGCCGCCTCTTTGGAAATACTGGGCCAACAGCCGGGCGCGGGAATAGCCCTCGACAGCCGGAGATTCCGTCCCAACTTCCTGCTTCATGGGTGCGGACCCCATCAGGAGGACGATTGGATAGGCGAGGCTGTCCGTATCGGTGAAGATCTGCAAGTGAGAGTGGTCGCCAGAGACCCAAGGTGCGCCATCACCACCCACGACCCCGACACAGGCGACACCGATTTGAACACACAAGAAATCATCGCGGGCTACCGGCCAGCCGGTGGGACCGCCTACTTTGGTGTTTATGGAATAGTCGAGCGGCCCGGCAGGGTGAGCATTGGAGACGCGGTCACGTTACCCGCCGCTACCCTGCCTTAACGCTTAGGAGTTGAACCCATGGCTGAACAATTAGTAACATTTTCCGAAAAACCCCAGGCCGAATTCCTGATCGCCGGTTGGCGCAGGCAATGGTCCGACGGAGGCCGGGTCTCCGGGGGGTTAACCAGATACCTGGTTGAAAAGCTGGGCGCCCGGAAGATAGGCGAAATGACACACCAGGTATCCCAGGACTGCTACCCCTTCCAGGTGGCGGGGACCCATGACACTTTCCGTCCCCTCGTGTCTTACGAGGAAGGTCTGCCCACCAAGTCCATGTACCGCGAGAACTATTTCTACGATGCGGGCAACGGCTTGATAATCTTCCGGGGCGAGGAGCCTTGGTTCCGCATAGACGTGTTCGGCGACGCGTTCTTCCAGGGTCTACAAGAACTCGGGATCAAACAGACCGCCGCCGTGGAAGGGGTGAACGGCCCCGTCCCGCCCGACCTTGAGCGCCGTATCACCTGCGTATACAGCAAGGCGGAGATGAAGGAGACGCTAGACCGTTACGGCGTGCAGTTCTCCAGCTACGGCAGTGACGGCAGGAGGGGGCCCACCATCGCCATGGCCCTGGTGTCCATGGCCCACTTCGAGCACCCGGACGTCGCGATGTTCCGCCTCGGCGCAATGGCTCCCATGTACCCCTTTTCCACCCAGGGAAATGACCAGGTCGGGATTGTTCGCGACCACCGTTCCTACTACGACATAATGCGCAGGTTGAAGTCGTTGTTCAAGCTGGACATAGACCTATCGGAGCTGGAGCAATTGGGGGAAACCGAGTCCCAGCGGCTCATGGAAACCCTGGAGCGGATAGGCTCTCAAAACCGGGAGGCGAAGCAGCTAATCGACAGCGTACGCACCGACTACAACTACACCCCGTTCGTGGAGCCCGTGGACCTTGACCCCGGCCTGGACAAAGCTCTGGAGGACATCCTGAGAAACCTGCCGGAATAGCACGGGACCTTAGTATCTGGTGAATCGCCAATGACTACTAGGCAGCGTCGCTTCAACTATTCTTGGGGCAGCGGGATCGTTGTGGAGGAGGCAAGAGTCCAGGGGGAACACCATTCTCCCTCCCTGCAATTGCTCAAGTACACGGAAGGACCAGCCGAGGGGGCCGTTAGTATCCGGTTCTGCCACTACGGCCACGACGGGCACTTTCGACGCTCACCGCTCTTAATGTCTCCGGAAGACCTGGCCTTAATGCGCGATGCCCTGCGCGAGACCCCTGAACTGCGAGAGCTATTGCTGAGACTTCTGGCGGATTAGCCTCGGACCGGCCACGGAGCCCCGTATAACCAGCCACCAAGAACGGAACTCTTCTCTTCTGGCCGACGCCCCGTCACGTAGAAGCGGGGGTTGGAGCGGGCGATGGGAATCGGACCCACGTATCAGCCTTGGGAGGGCTGCGCTCTACCACTGAGCTACGCCCGCTCGGTACATTGGATCATATTCCGGGCTCCAGTCCGTGTCAACGGTGCTCCATCTCAGTCACCCCCGGCGCGCTGGCCACCAACCACCGGCCACTTAACCCCTGGACCCAACCTCCACCTGCTCCTGGAACCCTCTCCTAACGCTCAAGAGCCACACGGACCCAACCATCCCGACCACCGACCCACCCAACGCCGACGCAAACGACCAGTTCATGCCCACGGAGTCGGCCACCACTCCTCCCAGCGCGGGTGAGACCGTGCTGCCAAGACCCGCTCCCACGGCCATCAGGGCAAACGCCGCCGAAGAATACTGCACCGGCACGTAGTCCCCGGCCGACGCCGCGCATATCGTGTACGTCGCCCGCAGCGTCAATCCCATGATCACCGAAGACACTATGAAAGACCCCATACCCGGCAAGAACGCGAAGAGGGCGAAAGACGTTCCCTGAAGGAAGAACGACAACAGGAACGCTTGAGCCCTCCCCATCCGGTCGGACAACCTCCCCCAGACCACACCGCTGCCCACGCTCAACACGCCGATAGTGATCAGAAGCTGACCCACAGTGGCCAGGGACACCGCATTTTCACCGGAAAGGTACACTCCGAAGAACGTGCTGAAGATGCTGTTGGACCAGCCCGAAGTAAAGGCCAATAAAGTAACCAACCAGACCAAGGGAGTCTTGTATGCCTCAATGGGCCAGGAACGGACTCCCTGCCCCCGGGACCGTTCAGACCGGGCGGACCCCGCGCCATCCCGAGACGGCTCCTTGACCGCGGCCAATGCGGCCAGTCCGATGATGACCACCATCACGCCCAGTCCCTCCCAGGTGTGCCGCCAACCGTTTTCCATGCTCCTGGCGACCAGGAACGGGACTATAGCCCCAGCTACGATGAAGGCCGCGCTGCCTCCGGCTGACGCGAACCCAGCCGCCAGGCCGCGGGTGCGCACGGCGAACCATCCTGCCAGCAACCCCATCATTGGTGTAATCGCCGCGCCGCTGGTGAGTCCCATCAACACCATCGCAATCGCAGCCACCGCATAGTTGGGAGACAGTCCCAACAAGACCATCGCCGCGCCGCCGCCAATGACCCCGCCGCCGATAATGATCCGGCTGCCGTAGCGGGGAGCAAGCGTCCCGGAAGCCATCGTGCTGCCCATCCTCGCCACCGATGCCATGGTAATCAGCAGTCCCGCTTCGGTGTGGGAGAGATGCAACGCCGCCTCCATGGAAGGCAGCGTAATGCTATGGGTGTAGTTGGCGAAGCTGGTCCCCAAATTGACCAGGACGGCAATAAGCAGGACCGCCCCGGCCTGGGTGAACACCCATTCCGGGGCGATGTTGGTTAGTCTTGCTATGCGCATTCGCGGGAAAGGACCGGAGGCGGCCTATTAATTGCGCAGGTCCCTGAAGAAGGCCCTAATGTCCTCCACCAGCAATTCCGGCTCCTCCATGGCGGCAAAATGGCCGCCTCGGGGCATTTCGGTCCAGCGCCGCAGGTCGTAGGCGCGTTCCGCCCATTCCCTTGGGGGCCGGCTGATCTCATGGGGGAATACGGCGATGCCGCTGGGCACCTTCATCTTCTGGCCGGCCGCGGGCGACAACGGGTTGCGTTGGGACTCGTAGTAGAGTCTCGTGGAGGAATTAATCGTCCCGGTTGCCCAGTAGATAGTGACAGTCGTCAACAGTTCATCCTTGGTGTAGCTGCTCTCTACATCCCCGCCACAGTCGCTCCAGGTGCGGAACTTCTCGACGATCCATGCCGCCAACCCCGCTGGTGAATCGTTCAGTCCATAGGATAGGGTCTGAGGCTTGGTTCCCTGAATGTGGGAATAGCCTCCCTCGTCTTGCCGCCACTGTTCCCGGTCCGCCACATGTATCTGTTCGGCCTCTGTGAGAGGGGCCATACCGGGTCCGGTGTGGGAGCCCGCCACGACACCGGACGCGGAAGTCACGTGAATCCCGATCACCTCTTCGGGATAGGTAAATCCCAAATGCGCGGTAACGCTCGCGCCCCAGTCCCCGCCCTGCGCGGCAAACCGGGAGTAGCCCAATTCGTCACGCATGAGCTTGACCCACAGGTCCCCTACCTTGGCCGGGTTCATGCCCCTTTCGATGGTCATCGAAGAAAACCCATATCCAGGCATGGACGGGACTACAACGTCGAACGAGTCCTCCGCCCTTCCACCGTGGTTGACTGGGTCGGTCAGTGGCTCGACAACCTTGAGGATTTCGAAGACTGTGCTAGGCCAACCGTGGGTGATGACCAGCGGTACGGGGTTGGGTCCTTTTCCCCGTTCGTGGATGAAGTGGATATTCAGCCCCTCGATGTCAGTCGTGAAATGGGAAAACCGGTTGATGGCCTCTTCCTGGGCGCGCCAATCAAACTCGGTGCGCCAATACTCCACCAACTCTTTTATGTAGCCCAGGTTTGAACCGTAATCCCAACCCGAGCCCGGAATCTCATCCGGCCACCGGGTGCGGGCCAACCGGTCTTTCAAGTCCTGGAGTACGGAATCCGGGACATGGACCTTGTAGGGTTGTACAGCCATGTTCGATGGCCTCCTCTATTCGGTGGCTAGGGATTAGTGGTCAGTGAGGAGCGACAAGGGTGCGCTGAGTCTTGGTCAGTGGCCCCCGGCCACATGGTTCGCCCAGGGACGGCCTTCCCGCAAACGGTCGACTTCGTCGGGGTTGGTCAAGGGAGCGAGACAAATCCCATTCATGCATACGTACAGGGCCGGTTCCCCGCTAGTGGGAAATCCCAGCTCGGCGATACGGTCGCCGTCACCGCTGGGACTCAGATGCTCGACCACTGTGTATGGCGCATACAACCTGCCAATGGATCTCCTCAACTGAGCAGTCGCGCCGTCTGAAGGGTCTCCCACCAACGCCATGTGTACCGGGCCGCTTTCCAACATGTCCCAGGCTCGCCCCCAGGCCGAACCGGCGGGAAGGAACAGGTCTTCTTCGTCATCCTCCATCCGGCGGCGTCCAGGGTCACCGGGATAGGCGGAATCCACGCCTAAATTACTTGAATGACTCAACCCCGGAGCAACAGTCTTGAACGCTTCTAACGTGTCCCGCGCGTCCCGCATGTACGAATCTTCGCCGGTCAACTGCCACAGCCTGATAAGCGCTTCGGCCATCCAGGAATTTTCCAACAACTGGAATTCGACCAAAGTATTAACGCCTGCGACACCGCTTCCTTCGGAGACGTCGCGGAATCCAGCCTGAGAGTCAAAGAAAGCGTCGCGAGCGCATTGGACGATCTCCACACTCCGGTCGAGATAAACTCTTCGGCCCGTGACCTGGTAGAGGTCCAGAATGGACCGCGCCGCCTGCACCTGGTCCACCAGGTAAATTTGCGGCTGATTGCTTCCGGCCACTATGTGCCCCATCCCCCGGCCCGGATTCCAACAGTCGGCCCATAGCCGGTCAAGGGTCCGTACTGCGGTTTCAAGGTAGCGCCCGGAGTCCAGCACACTATGAGCTTGGATCAGAGCTCTGGCGGCCGCCGCGTTCCAATCAGCGTAGAACGTCTTGTCGATGGATGGAGCGCGGTCTGGTGTCCTGTCTTTCCAAGGAAGACGGTAATACTCTTCGCCCGCATCCTGGCTGGCGTAGAACAGTCCTTCGCTTGGGTCGTACAACTTGCCCAGCAGATAATCGGTGGCCCCGGTAGCCGCGTCACGGTACGTCCTTTGGCCGGTGACTTGGAACGCTTCCAGATACGCGGTGGCCAATCCCGCATTAGTCAAGACCATCTTTTCGTAATGCGGTACCTTCCAATCTCGAGACACCGAGTACCGGAAGAAGCCCTGGTCACACCGGTCGTAAAGACCCAACACCATTCCGTCGAGGGTTGTCGTGACCATGTGGAGATAATTTAGGTCTCCCGTGTGACTATACCTGGCGAGGAGAAACTCCAACCCCTCCCAAGGGGGCTGTTTCGGCTCCTTGCCGAACCCGCCGAATTCGGGATCATAAAGTCCCTTGAGAGTCTCCATGACTCGCTGAACCGGGGAATCCTCCGGGCCCGTCCGAGGATTCGAGACCATCGAGTAATTGGTGTCGTCAGTTGCAACCCCAGGCCGGACCGCCGACGGATACCCCTCGCTTATTTCCTGCAACACGGGGAGTAGCGCGTCGGGCGGGGTGTAGATCCGCCCGGTGATTAGCGTACCTTCGTGGTCGAGAATGGCCAGGGAAGGATAGCCGCCCTGGTTGTAGCGGCGGGAGACGTCGGGCCTCTGGTCCACGTCCACCCGGACCGGAATGAAGCTGGAGTTGATCAGATCGACTATGCGAGGGTCGGAGTAGGAGGTCTCGTCCATGACGTGACACCAGTGACACCAGGTCGCTCCTAGCGTGAGCAGCACCGGTTTTTGCGAGTCTTCGGAAGCGCGAAATACCTGCTCCCCCCAATCTTGCCACTGGATGGGGTTTCCTGTCATACGGAATGACCCTCCGCTATTTCGACTTGATGGGGGCCTATTGGCCTAGACGGGGAGCTCAGGTTCGGTGCGGTCGGCGGGGAGGTCGATCATGAAGGTGTTGGCGTTGAAGGCTAGAAGCGCATAATAGCCCATGAGGTTGACCAAGTTCGTAAGCCCATGAACGCCGAATTGGGCCACCGCGGCCTGATAGCTGGCGTCGCTAACTCGGTGGGTGCGGTAGAAGTCCCTACCCAGGTTGACCACCGCGGCTTCGTCGGCGGCGAGGCTGGGCAGGTCACTCTTGTCGCGCATGGCGTCGACCAGGGCATCGCTCAGACCTTCGCGTCGGCCCGAGGCCGCATGGGCATTCCAAATGTACTGGCAGTCAAGCTCCCGAGCTGTTACCAGCATCGCCAACTCCTGCAACTTGCCCGGAAGACCCGACCCCTGGCGCAGATACGCCGACAGGTTGTTCGCCCGCTTGGCCATCTCCGGACTGTTTAGAGTAACCGTGCCGGGGCCGGTAGCCGGTGGGCCACCTCTCTCCTGGACCAATTCGTCGAAGGCCGCTCGGTACTGTTCCGGGACGCTTTCTCTCGATGGGACCGGTGCTCGTGCCATAGCTGTCTCCTTCTCTACTGTGTAGTCTGCCAGGTTGGCCAACAGATGCGGACGATTAGGCCGCATTGCGTTTGAATCTGGTGGGCCGCCACTAAGTTACCCGGCGCTCCATACGTTGTCAATGATGACCTTAGAGAGTCGTCAGGAACTCATAAGTCCAGGTCTGAGCGGGGGGTTCCGCCCGGTGTTGTACAGGCTATCGAATCACGATCCCGGCCGGTCCGCCTTGGGCAGAAACACTCCCGCCGCCAACAGAGTGCTGGACGCCGCGCAGCAGATGAGGAAGCCCGCGGTAAAACTTCCCAGGAGGTCGCGCAGGACTCCCACCACTATCGGCGAAATGAACATGGCCGCGCCGGAAAAGGTCAGCAGAGAACCCCAGATGACCGCCACTTTCCTCGGGTCCCCCTTCGCAACTGCCATCGTGGTCGACAACAGAGTGGGCACATATAGCCAGGAACCTATCCCAACGACCAACAGGGACGCGTAGATTGCAAAGTTGGTCGAAAATAAGAAGGTCCCGAGTCCACCTGCAATTACCATGACACCCGGCAAAATCAGGTAGCTGCGCGGTGTACCAACCCGCAATGGGAGGAACGCCCCCAGGAGGACCGCGAAGACTCCCACGAACGGCAGCAGGCCCGTGATGAGTCCCGCTCCTTCCGGCGTCATCCCCCTGACCTCGGTGTAAAACGTCGGGAGCCATCCGCTTAAGGACGTGTACTGGACCAAGACACCCGCGTCGGCGGCAAGCAGAAGTATGATCGCCCTGTCTCTGAGAACCCCGCCTATCTCGCGGACCGGCATTCCGGTTACGACGGCGGTCTCTCCGGTGCGCGACCTGCCCAGCAGGCTCCAAAGCGCCGCTCCGCTGACTCCAAATACGCCGTATAAACTCAACGCCTCCTGCCAACCCACCAGTCCCGATAGTGGCGCCGCGGTCGATACCGAAAAGGCGATCCCGAGACTCAACATAGCGGTGTTCAGGCCGTTCATCACCAGGACTTCTTTAGGTTTGAACCACTGCATCAACAGCGGACCCGTGGCAATTAGCAACAACGCCGCGCCCAGGCCGTACAACAATCTCAGACCCAGCAGGACCGGGAAATTCGGGGCGAAAGCGGAGAACACGACCATGCCCACCATCCACCAACCCAGGGTGAAGGTCGTCCGGACCCCCAACCTGACCGTGATGACCCCACCGGGCAATCCCACCGCGGAAGCGACAAGCAACGGCAAGGAGACCAGAAAACCAGCCGTCGCCCGGGAGATGCCATAGTCACCGATAATGTTTAACAAGATCGGAGAGGCGGAGAACATGCTCACGCCAATGGAGAAGTGGGAAGCCAGCGCGAGGGCCGCGATGACGTACCTGTAGGAGCTGAATTGAAGGGGCTTGGTCTGGGAAATGCCGGATGTCATCCCAAACTACTGCTGACTGCCGTCTACGGCGTGATACCCCCGGACTATCATTGCAGCCAGGTATCCGGCCCCGAATCCATTGTCGATGTTCACCACGCCGACTCCGGGAGCGCATCCGTTCAACATCGCGAGTAACGCGGCCAGCCCCTGGAAGCTTGCCCCGTAACCCACGCTGGTGGGCACGGCGATAACCGGGACGTCCACCAAACCGCCGACCACCGAGGGAAGCGCGCCCTCCATACCGGCCACGGCGATCACCACCTTGGCGCGTTCCAGCGCCGGGCGCTGGTCCAACAGTCTGTGAATTCCCGCAACGCCGACGTCGAATGCTTTTTCGACCCCACAGCCCATGAGTTCCGCGGTCAACGTGGCCTCGGTGGCAACGGGCAAGTCGGCGGTCCCAGCACACAGCACCAGGACGCCCGAAATTGTTTTTGCCCCATCATTCCGGTCGACGTACACGGCCCTGGCCGTCTCACAGTACTGGGCGTCTGGGACCGTGGCTTTCACAGCCGAGTAAGCTTCGACGCTGGCGCGAGTAACGAGCACTACGCTCGATTGTTGCAACAGAGCATCGACTATCCTGGCCACCTGCTCCGGGGTCTTACCTTCGCCGAAGACCACCTCCGGGAACCCTTTTCGTAGGGCGCGGTGGTGGTCCACTTTGGCGAATTCGAGGTCCTCGTAAGGGAGGTCCCGCAGCAACCGCATCACGTCATCCAGTGGAACGCTGCCGTCACGGTACAGGCGCAAAATCTCCCTGAGGCGGCTCTCGTCGATGAGGTTACTCCTTAGAGATGGTTGCGGAAATGGCTGCGCGCTACCATTGGGGCGAGATAGAAGTCGGAAGACAGAGCTTTACGGACCGGCTCCGGTGGACTTCGCCCGCTTGCTGAGGACTTCGTTCATGCTCCCGGATCGGAACCCGTCCAGGTCAAGCGTCACGTATGAATAGCCGATTGACCGGAAGTGCATGGTGATCCCGTTGCGGAGGTCCTCGTCAAGAAGCGCCGGGAAATCGCTTAAAGGTATCTCGATGCGCGCAACGGTCCCGTGATGCCGGACTCGTAGCTGACCAAAACCCAGACCGCGCAAGTATTCTTCCGCGCTGGCGATCTGGTTGAGGGCTTCAACCGAAACGGGTGTGCCGTATGGAATTCGAGAGGATAGGCACGCCTGGGCTGGCTTATCCCACGTTGGCAGGTCCATCGCCTTGGAGAGTGAACGAATCTCGGCCTTGGACAACTGCGCCTCGACCATAGGGCTTCGGACTCCGTATTGCTTGGCCGCGTTCTGGCCGGGCCTGAAATCGCCAAGGTCGTCGGTGTTTGTGCCGTTGGCCACCCAATCGAACCCTTCTTCCGAAGCGGTCCGGTTGATGTGGGTATAGAGTTCATCTTTGCAGAAGAAGCAGCGGTTTGGGTTGTTGGCCAAGTAATCGGCCCGCTCCACCTCTTTGGTCTGGACAACCCTGTGGTTAAGGCCCAGTTTTTCGGCCAAGGCGATAGCGTCCCGCAACTCAGACGGCGCGAGACTCGGAGACTCAGCGGTGAGGGCCATGCTTCGGTAACCCAACACCTGGTGGGAGACCGCCGCCAGAAATGCGCTGTCCACCCCACCAGAGTAGGCCACTATGACGGACCCCATATCCTCAAGGATGGACTTCAAAAGTCCCATCTTATCTTCGGAAACGATTGTGTCCTCAGACAGGGAAGGGGATGTCATAGCTTCCTCCTGCAAGACCCATAAACCGGCGGAGTCCGGTGCTTGCATCGCACCGTTGTTGATCGACTATTGCAAATCTGGAGCCGGTGAGGGGTGTCAAACCCCACCCCATTTCGTGCCTAAATCGGTGGAGATTGCGCACCGCGCATACCATTTTATGGCCCATCCTGATGGGGGATACCCTGCACGATGGCCAGTTTGTCGCCGGTCATGGGAGGCTATTCTTGCCTCCGTTCAAGTCCTTCAACCGTACACCATCGGAGTTCTTCCAATGGTATAGGGCATTGGCTCCCTGCCCCATGACAAAGCTAGACGCACCGGACGGTGAGTCGAATCGGTGGTCTTGAGTGAGACGGTATACTCGGCCATCGTCTACGATGAAACCGTCCCTTAACATGGTCTGTCTAAATTCGGATAATGAGCGTGAGATTGAAGTTACTTCCTCCTTCACAACCTGAGACCCGGCTAGTAACAGGAAACCTTCGTCATCCTGGCGGGCCTGTGCCTGTACTCCTGTCCTATTTTTCAGGAACAGGTACCAGGGAAACGCTGGTATTTCCACCGGCGCAACTTGCACGTCCTCCACGCTAGCATCCGGGGGTTGTTCGTTCCCACGCTCCAAAGCGGACTTTAGCCGGGCGTCAATGATGTCTTTGACAAACTGGGCAAATGCCTGCTGAACGACTGGGGCGAACTGCTCGATGCGGGACTTAGTTCTGACGCCCGGATAGTCGATGCGATTCAGGACGAAACGCACGAACTCATCGCAAGGCCCCTTCATCTCTTCGCCAAGAACCCGCTTGACCTCGTTGGTGTACTTGAGTTCGCGAGCGGCCTCGATGGTCTCTACAACGTTGAAGTTGTCCTTATGAAACTGTTTGAGCTGGTCGACCTGTGTGTCGGTGAAGTTAAGAATGTCGAATTCAAAGAAGGGCTTCTTGTCCATTTCCTTGGGCTCATCGAGATCTGAGAAAAATCGGTAGACAATGCCATCGGTCAAAATGCCGAACCGGGTATTGGTGGCGGCGAAGTAGCGGAAGAGTTGGGACTCCTGTTCCACCTTCAGAATAGTGCCGTACTTCTTGGCTTCGATGAGCATGATCGGCTGCCCGTTCTGGAGCAGGGCGTAATCAACCTTTTCGCCCTTTCTATTCCCAAAGTCTGCGGTAAACTCAGGGACAACCTCCAACGGGTCAAAAATATTGTAGCCCAACATCTCAATAAAGGGCAGTACGAGCGCGTTCTTAGTGGCCTCTTCAGTTTGCAGGTGGTCAAGCCGCCTGGCAAATCTTCCGGAACGGGTCCGTACATCGTCTATGAAGTCCATCGCAAACACCTCGTCTATTTGGGTACCTATCTTCGCCCTGCGTCAGGCTGGGTTGGTGAAGTTGGGGGCGGTCATTCTCGGCAGATATCCTTATGTACATCCATGCGTCCACTTAGCCCAGCGACGTCAAACTCGGCATCATAGTGTCGCCCTCGATAATCCCATAACCTCATGAATAAGATTTCGGACAATAAAGCCTGCTCGACAAACTTCCATCCCGATTGCATGAAAGTGGATTCGTTCGTCGTTGATTCGTTCCATCTTGCCTTCACTGGCGTACCATCATCCCAACGCAACCGACTGTCGAAATGGTCGTCCGTTCCACCCATGTACTGACCCCAATTGACAAAAACTTCAGTTTCCCCTTTAGACCTACACCGTACCGCCAAGAGCGGTTTCTTCGCGTCTCCGCCAAGGTTGTGCTCCCGCGCTACGCTTACAAAGGCAACACTGACTTCATCTGTGAGTGAATCTATTCGACGGTCTGAAGGTGTCCAATAGTTCAATACAAAAGGGGTGGGGATCGAGGTGGGAACCAAGTTGGGGGAAGGTGTGTGTGCGAGTGTCGCGGTTGGAGTAGGCACAGGCGTATATGTAGGCAACGGGGTGTACGTGGGCTGTGGCGTATACGTCGGGGCTGGTGTGTAAGTCGGTAGGGGTGTCGGCGTATCTGTAGGTACAGGAGTCCGGGTTGGCGTCGGGTCGACCGTTGGAGTGGGTATCGGAGTCTGAGTAGGGACCGCCGCTGCCGTCGAAGGCGGTACATCCGTGGGATCAGGAGTCGAAGTAGAATCAGTGGCGCACCCCAGGCCCACTACCGTCACCAATGCCAATATTCTCAAGGCCATTACCTTGACGGCTGCCTCCCCTAATATTGGCAAGAATTCCTTGCGTTTCGCAGCCAGTGGGCCACCGCCAGACCGGGTCAGTTTGAGGTTGGAGAGATCAGCTTCCCGCGCCTCTGCGAGGGAGACCACCGGCAAACCGCCCAGCCCCAGGTTGCGCCGTTTCCCGTTCACCACGATACGCTGCACCCACGGCCTAGCCCCGGAATCGTCCACCCGGTGGTAGAGACCGTTCCCATCGGCGTGCATACCCAGATTCTTCTCAGCACGGACCTTGGCTGCGGATAATGCGCTTCGAGGATGCCGCCCGGACTTGACGGTCATGCTGGCACGGGTTGAGGCGCCATTTTGAATACCATTTTCTGTGCGACTATAAATTACACTATACTATTGGATGCGCTGGGATGCGACTTATTCAATCTGTGGCATCGTAGCTGAAACTTGGCAATTTGGCTGGATATCTGGGTTTTGAAGCTGTCGAAAGTCGGGGAAATGGAGCCGGTGAGGGGATTCGAACCCTTGACCTGCGGTTTACGAAACCGCTGCTCTACCACTGAGCTACACCGGCCCATGCGCGATTAACCGCTACCCAGTCATTTTAACCCACCTTGCCAATCTGACGCCATTCCGAGCCGGACCATCTGTTGCGGAAGAGTCGAATGCCTACTGACAGAGTCCGGTTGATAACAGTACACTTAACATCTAAATTCAGGCCATGAACGGAAGGGAATTCGTCAGGCGAGTCAGGCAGTATGCCAGAAGTCATCGGCTAACGTTTGACTATGATCCGCGCAAGGGTAAAGGAAGCCATGGAGAAGTGAGCCTGGGCATTTTCCGGACCACAGTACAATACGGAGAACTGTCTCCAGGCATGCTCGCCAGCATGTTGAGGGATCTGAACATTGACCGGAGGGACTTCTGAATCGTGCGATACGCATTCCCTTGCAATCTCATCCTAGATCGCATGGAAGAGCAGGCAACCGGCAGGGAAGCCTACGTTGTGAGCTTCCCAGATGTGTACGGCGCGAATACCGGTGGTTGGTCTTGGACGGAGGCCCTAGAGATGGCTGAGGACTGCCTTGGAGTGGCCCTGGGAATGTACGTCAAGGGTGACGAAGACTTGCCCTTGCCCAGCCTGCTCGTCGAAGGGCAGGTGCTAATCGCGGTCCCGCCGATTGTCGCTGCGAAATTGGCGCTCTATTCGGCGATGCGTAACCAAGGAATTACCAAAGCCGTCCTCGCCTGCCGCTTACGAATCGGCGATGAGGCCGTGCGGAAACTGGTCGACCCAGGGTACCGCTCTCATCTGACCCAGGTGGAAAAGGCGTTAAGAGCGGTGGGCCGCACTCTCGTAATCGAGGATGGGCCGGCAACCTGATCCAGGTCTCGGCCCAGTCCTCGAATGCGACATGCCCCGTTGGCCTCTACTCCTGCATGAAACCCACTATCGCCTCGTAGGTAGCGTCGGGTAGCTCCTCGGCCAGAAAGTGACCGGCGGGCAGGGAGAATCCCCGCAAGTTGGTCGCGTACTCGCTCCAGACTTCCAACACGTTTTGGGTGCGGCCCACGTATCCTGTCTCACTCCATAGCGCCAGCATTGGACAGGTGACTTTATTATCGAAGTCCGCCTCGTCATGCACCAGGTCGATGCTCGCGCCCGCCCGGTAGTCCTCGCATGTCGCGTGGATCGTCCCCGGATCGCAGAAACACCGCACGTACTGTTCCACGGCTTCGGGCGGGAAGATGGTCTCCGCATTGGCTCCGCGAGTGAACCGAGTACGAATAAAGTAGTCGGCGGCGCCCCCTATCATTCTCTCCGGGAAGTCGTAGGGTTGGATGAGGAAGAACCAGTGGTAGGTGTTGGTGGCCATCTCCTTGTTCACGATCTGGAACATCTTGTGAGTCGGTATGATATCCAGCGTCGCGAGTTTCAGCACTCTGTCCGAATGGTCCTTGGTGAGCCGGTGTGAGACCCGCGCTCCCCGGTCATGGCCGACCAGCAAGAAAGTGTCGAAGCCCAGTTGGGTCATAACTTCCGCTTGGTCCCGCGCCATCTCCCGCTTGGAATAGATAAGATGCCCGGGGTCTCCGTGGGGCTTGCTGCTATCCCCGTAACCCCGTAGATCAGGAGCGACCACGGTGAAGTCCTCCGCCAGCCTAGGCGCGATCTTGTGCCACATTACGTGTGACTGAGGGTATCCGTGGAGCATAAGCAGGGGAGGCCCTGACCCTCCCTTTACCAGGTTGATGGTTGCGCCGCTGGTCTCGATCTGAAGCTCGTCGAACCCTTCGAACATGGTGTGGCCTCCTAACGGTTTCGTCTCCGTTCGTCTGACATCGCCCGGTCGATGCCGAATATATATAATGACCCCACTACATGCAATATGAAACGGGGTAAACCCATGACACCTGTTAGTAATTTTGGAGTCCTATTGCCGACCAGGGGCGTGCTGGTGTACGCCGGGGGCGGCGGGCCAAGGACCGAACTGGTCTGGCAGATGGCGGAAACCGCCGAGCGGGCCGGGTACGACTCTGTCTGGGTCGGCGATAGCATTACGTCCAAGCCCAGGCTGGAGCCTCTGACCGCGATGGCGGCCATCGCAGCCCGCACTCAACGGGTAAAAATCGGGACCGCCATCTTGCTCAACGCGCTGCGTCACCCCGTACACCTGGCCCACGCCGCCGCGACCATAGACAACATCTCCGCCGGCCGTACGCTTCTGGGTGTAGGCGCGGGACGCAGCAACACCCAGAAGTTCGTCGATGAACACGATGCCGTTGGAGTCCCCATTCAGGAGAGGGCTTCCAGGATGGAGGAGAGCATCAAGGTACTGCGGGCCTTGTGGACCGGCGAGAGCGTGTCGACCGAAGGAGAGTTTTACCCTCTTAACAACGTCACCCTGGAACCGCGCCCAGTTCAGGAGTCTATCCCCATCTGGATATCAAGCAACTGGGTGAGGCGGGGCTTGAACCGGGTCGCCGAGCTTGGCGACGCCTGGATAACCAACGTGCCGTCGGTTGATCTGTTTCAACAGTGCTGGGAGAGGATCGAAGACCGGGCCGGGGAAATCGGCAAAGACCCTGAGAAAATTGGCCGTTGCCTCTACATCTCGGTGAATCTGAACGAGGAAGCCGAAGCGCTGTCGGAGGGCGACAAGTTTATGCAAGCCTACTACAGCGTGCCCTACGAGACTATCAGCAAGCAGTTGTTATGCGTGTTCGGCCCGCCGGAGAAATGTATCGAGGCCATCCAGAGCTACAAAGAGGCCGGGGCGGATTACTTCATAGTCAGGTTCGCTTCGCCGCGCCAGATGGACCAGATGGCCCGCTTCACCGATGAAGTGCTTCCCTTGGTCCGCTGAACTATCCAGCGGCCTAGGCAAACCCCTGGTCCCTGAGCGAGTCCGACATCTCTTGGTCCGCTTCCGCCAATTCCATCTCATCCGCGAACAGGTAGACCAAGGACCGCTGGGCGTAGTAGCGTGCGCCTTGGGGGTTTAGCTCGATTGCCCGGGACAAGTCGGATAGGGCCTGCTCGTAATGCCCCACTTCGTAGAAAGAGAATCCACGGTCGTAATAGGCGTCCGCGAATCCATCGTCCAGCTCGATGGCCCGGTTGTAGTCCGCTATTGCCTTCTCGTAATTTCCGTGGCGGCTGTAGGTGTTGCCCCGGTCGTGGAACCCGGCGGCGTCCACGGGTTCCTCCGGCAGTCGACGGTTCACTGAATCTCCTCCAACCCGTTCCTTCAGTCAATCATACTCTACCGCCGCGCCCAACGCGGCAGCATCTCAGGCAGGGCAATCGTACCCGGACTGCCATTGCCCCGTCATTCCCGCCGCCTCGTCATTTCCGCGAAAGGAGACATTTTAATAATCCCCTCTCCCGGAGGGAGAGGGTTAGGGTGAGGGCGTCCTCCGTATCTGGGCGCACTCTGGATTCTCGCTTTCGCGGGAGTCGCGGAAGGTTACGCAAAGGTCTCCGAAAGCGGGAATCCAGAGCCCGAATCTAACAGTCCCGTCTACTGAAATGGCAGTCGCGAAATCTCAACCCCGGCCTTCATCGGAATGACGTAGGGACCGGCGTTAGTGCGATAGCCCTGCGTCCTCAACCCACCACCTTGCGCGATCATCAAGCCCGGAGCATACTGGGCAAAATATCAAGAATTGCGATCCAGCGTACGATTCATCCAATAAGGCGGTCACCGCATGGACAAGGCTGATATCCCATTCCTGCCCGTAACCCAACTGTCTGAATTAATCAAGGACCGCACCGTATCTCCCGTTGAGGTGGCCGAGTCCTACCTGGACCGAATCGAACTGCTGAACGATAGGCTCTACGCCTACCTGACCGTCTGCCGCGACGAAGCGCTGCAGGCCGCCCGGGAATCGGAGCAGGCCCTGGACAGGGGTGAAAACCTTGGGCCTCTGCACGGCGTTCCCTTCGCCGTGAAAGACCAGCTCAACACCAATGGGATCCGCACCACGTCGGGCACGCCCATCTTCAACGATTTTGTCCCAGACTACGACGCGACCGTGATCGCAAAGCTCAAGGCGGCCGGAGCGATTCTCCTGGGCAAGCTCAACATGACCGAGTTTGGCACAACCAGCCTCTCCCACGCCTTCGACACCGCCCGGAACCCCTGGGACCCGGACCGCTTCACCGGAGGTTCCAGCAGCGGTTCCGGCGGCGCGACAGCGGCCTTCATGTGCGCCACGTCCCTGGGCGAGGACACCGGCGGCTCAGTCCGCGGCCCGGCTGCCTGGTGCGGATTGGTCGGTCTAAGGCCGTCCTGGGGCCGGGTAAGCCGTTACGGTCTGAGGTCGGGTATGTGGTCCATGGACACCATTGGGCCGCTGTCCCGGTCGGTCGAGGACTGCGCCATTACCCTTCAGGCCATCGCCGGGCATGACCCGAACGACCCCTACACCTGGGACTCGCCGGTCCCCAACTACCGGGCGAACCTCAATCCCGACCTGTCGGGCAAAAGGATCGGCCTGGTTCGGGAAATGCTCTATACCGACCTGGTGGACCCCGAAGTCCGCGACGCCGTGGTCCAGGCCGCCAACGCTCTGGCCGAGCTGGGGGCGAACGTCGAAGAGGTCTCCATCCCGCTGACCACCGCCGCCAACACCATCTCAAGCGTGCTCAGGGTCGAGGCGCCGACCAACAACCGGGACTTGATCCGGAACCGTATCTCCGAGATCAACCACGATAACCGCATCTCCTACCTGACCTGGAGCCTCACCCCCGCGCTGGCATATTACAAGGCCCTCAAGCTACGGGCGCTTCTGAGGCAGAATATTCTGGACACCCTCTCCGATTATGATGCGCTGGTGATGCCGACCATGGGGACCGCGGCTCCCAAGGTAGAACCGGACCCAATCATCGACAACAAGGAAAATAGCAACCGCAACCGCTCCGGTATGACCACGCCTTTCAGCTTAGCCAGTTCCCCCGCACTGAGCATCAACTGTGGGTTCACCTCCGAGGGTCTGCCCATCGGGTTCCAAATCGGCGGCAAGCCGTTCGACGAGCAGACCGTCTTTAACGTAGCCTACGCCTACGAGCAGGCCACCGACTGGCACACCCGAAGGCCGTCCCTCTAGGCCAGGAACAAGACTTAAGGACACGGAAACCGAATAATCTAACCAGGACACTCACGATGATTAAGCATTTTGGCAGTCTATACGCAGGCCATGTTGACCTTGGCGACATCGGGCTCGAAGCCACTCCGGTCAACGACCGTTGGTTCGAAAACGACCACCTGGTAACCATATTTGACCGCACCGAACAGTTGGTCACAACCATGGACCGGCTGGGCTATCATAGCTTTTGGGCGGCGGAACACCATTTTCAGCGCGAGGGCAACGAAGTCATCCCCAACCTAATAATGCTCTACGTCCACCTGGCCCACCTAACCAAGCGGCTCAAGTTTGGTTGCGGCTTCAACATCAACCCCATGTGGCACCCCCTCCGGTTGGCCGAGGACTTCGCCACAGCCGACATCCTCACCAATGGCCGGGTGATCTTCGGAGTCGGAAGAGGTTATCACTCCCGTGAGGTCGACACCTTCGGCGCGCCCAGCACCAACACAGACAGCGACGCCAACCGGGAGCTGTTCGAGGAGCAGGTGGAGATAATCCTGAAGGCGTTCAACGAGCGATCATTCTCCCATGAGGGCAGGTTCTACAAGCTCCCGCCTGAAGTTCCCTACCGCGGCTATGAGCTAGAGGAGTTGACCCTGGTCCCGCGCCCGAGGAACCTGCCGGTGGAGATCTGGCAGCCAATGGTCAGCGCAAGCCAACGGGCAATGGACTTCATGGCCAGTCACGACATTCAGGCCATCATCGGCGGAGGCGCGGTTACCGGCGGGGCATCAGAAGAGGTCATTAAACGGTGGACCGACACGCTGGCCCACCACGGCCGGGAGGTCGAATTGGGAGGCCGTCTGGTCATCGGCCTATCGACGTTCATCGCCGACAGCGAGCAGGAGACCATCGAGCAGGCCAGAGCCTACCTGGAAGAGGACATGAAGATGTTCGCCCCCCTGGGCTTCTTCCGGGACCTGACTCCAGATCAGATCATCGCCCTGGGCGACCCCAAACGCGCCCGTTACGCCGGTCTTCCCACTATGGAGGACTTCGTGGCCTCCAGCGCCTGGCTATGCGGCACCGCTGAGACGGTCACCGAGCGTATCATGGAGATACAGGAGAAATATCCCGGCCTGGAGTACATGCACGTGGGCTGCAACCGGATGGGCGCGCCCTTGAGCGTCATGCTGGAGCAGTTGGAGCGCTTCGCCGAGGGCGTCATGCCCCACTTCAATGTCGAGACCCCCGTAGCCGCAGACGATTAGGCTACAGGGGTCCCAAATCGTAAACGGTTAAGCGGGGACCGCCAGCACCGCCGCGATCTCGCTGAACTCCCTGGATAGCTTGTTCCACGAATCTCCGCCATCGCTGCTCTGGAACAGATGTCCGTAGCGGCTACCGGCGTAAGCGGCCTGCGTGTCGAAGGACGGGATGTCCACCACCCACATCGCGCTGTTGGGAGGAGTGGACAAGGACATCTGGTTCCAGGTCTGTCCGGCGTCCTTGGACTTCATCACCGTCCCGGTCTGCCCCGGCGTGGTGTCTCCGATCGTGATGAGAATGGTCTCCGGGTTGTCCGGCTGGACGATGATTCCCCTGGGGTAAGTATAGGGGAACACTTCCCTGATCCCGACCTGCCTCCAGTTCTCGCCCTCGTCGGTACTGGTCCAGACGTCGTTGTTAACCACCACGACCACCGTTTGAGGCGGTCCGGCGGTCACGGCTACGTTATGGACGTCAAGGTTGGGAATGTCTGTCCCGGCCTTCTCCCACGTATCGCCGCCATCGGTGCTGTGGCGCAATCCGTCGACCTCGATACCCAGCCAGATGCTCTGGGGATTCGTCGGGTCGATGGCAATAGCCGTGGGGAGGGGATGCCCTATCGGACAATCCCTGGCGACCTCCACCGGCCGCTGCGCCCAGGTCTTGCCTCCATCGGTGGACTTGTAAAACTCCACCGGATTGGGAGTTCCCGTCGCGGCGTACATCAGATCAGGGTTGCCCGAGTCAATGGAGATCACGAATACGGGCTTCCCTTCCAAAGCGCCTGGGACGGGTGACCAATTCTGCCCGGAATCGTCACTTCTGTATAACCCCCTGTCGGTGCCGCCGAAGACTACTTCCGGCCTGCTGGGGTGGTTCTGCAGTGACCGGACCATCGCGTTCTGGTAAATGCCCTGGTTCACTCCGGCCCTCTGCCAAGTCTCCCCCCCGTCGGGGCTGCGCATGATCCCCTGACCCACTGTGCCCACGAGAATGCTCGTTCCTGCCATATCCCTCACCTGCCTTTTCGTTTGTGCTGAATGGTAAATCTGCCGGACCGAGTTTGCAATGCCGAAATGGTCACATTCACCCGCTGGCCTCCTCCTATTCTGTAAAAGGGGAAGACCGCTTCATGCCTTAACGGGCTACTGCCTTCATATTACCGGAAGAACTCGGCAGCCCTCTCTGCGATCATAATAACAGTGGCGTTGGTATTCGCCCTCGGAATATCTGGCATGATTGAGGCGTCGATCACCCACAGGTTCTCAACACCGCGTACCCGGCAATGCGAGTCCACCACTGCCAGATCGTCAGAATCAGGACCCATCTTACAGGTGCCGCACGTATGGCCTGCAATCCCCACGCTGCGGTGTAACCAAGCGTCCAGGTCCGCATCGGACGCTAAGTCAATGTCCGAGGGGGCAATCCGTTCCGCTACTATGCCTTCAAAGGCCCGGTCCTTGAAGAGTTGGACGCATAGCCGGACCGATTCCCGCAGCCGTTGCAGGTCCCAGGGATCGGATAATGACCGGTAGTCTAAAATCGGTTGCACCGTGGGATCCGCAGACGCCAGCCGCAGTTGACCAACGCTCAATGGCAGCTCCAACCGGCAACCGACCCGTATCTCGTCGGCCTCATGTCCCAGTGGGCCAGAGGTAAGCGGTTGGACCTGGATATCGTTCCTTGTGTCCGAGTCCGGCGCGGCAAACCTCAGGGCAACCTGGTTTCTGGGTGCGTCCGATTCCAACGCGTAGCCATCCTCGGGACGGAACCGCAGAGACACAGATGGATGGTTCTTCATGTTTTGCCCGACGCCGGGGGAGTCCAGGAGCGTGCCGATCCCAAGGGGTCCCAGATGCTCAGACGGGCCTATGCCGGACAGCATCATGAGTTGAGGCGACGCCACCGCGCCCGCGCTCAGGATGATGGCCTGCCCTTCCACCGTGAAGGTCTCTTCTCCACTCTCAACTTCTATCGCAACGGCGCGGTTGCCCTCGAAAAGTATGCGTTTGGCGGAGACTCCAGGCTTGATCGTGAGGTTGAGCCGGTGGCGGCAGGGGTCTAGGTAGCCTAGGGCCGTGCTGTAACGGATGCCTTCGTGATTGTTCAGAGGCACGGGGCCCACGCCGCCGGATTCGGGATTGTTCATGTCCTCATCGTCGGGAAACCCGGCGGAAAGGCAGGCCTGGTAAAAGGCTGAATGAAGCGGCAGCCATGAGTCTCGCTGGTGGCGGCGCACCGGAATCGGACCGTCTGAGCCGTGGAAATCGTCCCTAATATTGGTGTCCGTCTCCAGCTTCCTGAAATGCGGCAAGACGTCCAGAAAGCTCCAACCATCGTTGCCTCTCGCGGCCCAGTTATCGTAGTCCTCCGGGACTCCCCTCAGAAATATCTGGTGGTTGATGGCGCTGGTGCCGCCCACCACCTTTCCCCGGGCGACCGCCAATCCGTCTGGACCCAGAATGCTGGACCTACCCACGAAAGACCAGTTGTGCGCCGCCCCCGCTTCCGACGCCGCCTGGTTGGCGTCGTGTTTAAGCTCATAAGGCAGGCGCTCGAAGCTGGGGTAATCGGGCCCGGCCTCCAGCAACAGGACCGACCGCCCAGAGTCCTCAGACAACCGGGAAGCCAACACGCACCCCGCCGAACCCGCTCCAATGATGATTGCGTCGTATCTCATGGTCTCTTCCCTCTCCAGCGGTGTCCCTTGCCGGGGTCCGCTCTAGTCCATTTGCCGGACTCTACGGAAGATTATAAGGAAGAATATCGCCGTGACTAGACTTATGGCCGCCACCAGGGTAAGCGCGCTGCGGACCGTGTAGATGTCCATAAGCAACCCAATGAGAAATATTCCCACCGGGCCAAGCCCGTGCTCCAGCATGTAGATGCTCGTCACGCGGCCACGCAGGTTGTCCGGGACCATTTGCTGCACCAGGGTCTGGTTGCCGACGATGAAACAGGTCTGACAAAGCCCCAGGCATACCATCATGGCCAATGAAAGCAGCAACCAATGGGACTGGGAAAGCGTGAGTACGGCAGCCGAACCCACTACCAGGGCTATTAGGGCCAATTTTCCTTTCTTGATGCCGAAGCCCAGAGAGGCAATCAAGAAGGTCGTGGAGACACCACCGACACCCTGCGCCGCCATAAGGTAGCCGCCAACATTGGCTTGGGCTCCAAGGACCTCTCCGGAGTACGCGGGCAGCAACGCGGGAAGTGGGATGAAACAGAAGGTCAGGATGAAGCTCATGATGATTAGATGGAGAATGATCCGGTTCTCCGTCCAGATGTAGACGAACCCCTCTCTCAGGTTGGTCAAGACGGAGTCCTGGTGGGCGGTGGACTCGCGGCGGTATGGCATACGCATGGGGATGAGCAGTAGCGCCGTGGCCAGGTAGGCCACGCCCTCGACGTAGAAGTTCCAGGTCACTCCCACTGTGGTTATCAATAGACCGCCAAGCATCCCGCCGATGAGCCGGTTGACGGTGACCGTCATTGCGTTGAGCGCCATGGCGTTGCCCAAGTGTTGGGGCTGCACCGTATTGACTATCAGCGATTGACGGGCGGGCATGATGAAGGCAAAGCAGACCGCGGAAACGCCTGCATAGGCAAAGACATGCCACACTTGGACTACGGCAGTACCTACTATTACGGCGAACGCTATAGCCACCACTGCCAGGAAGAACTGAAAGACAATGACCACCTTGCGCCGGTCCATCCGGTCGGCGACCACACCGGCCCACGGACCAATGATCAGAGAGGGGAATCCCCTCACCCCCGCGGCCGTCCCGGAGAGAAGGGCCGACCCTGTAAGGTCCCAGACCAACCAGCTAAGGGTAATCATCTGCAACCAAAGGGCCATGTGGTCGAAGATGTTCCCCATCCAGAGTAGCCGGAAGTCCCTGCTCTTAAGCGATGTAAACGTCTGGACACGTGGGCGCTGCGGCGCTGGGGCCGGACCCTGCGTTGGCGCCTGTTGCGGGGCCGCTCCCCCTTGTGTCCGGTCTAAGCGCATCTCATGATGCCGCTCATATGGCTCCTTGTCTCAGTCGCAAATACCGACCGCAAATACCGACCGTAAATACCGACCTTTCAACCCCGACCGCAAATATCGACACACAAATGCCGATGGGGCCTTGATTAGGCCCCATCTTCATTGAGCGCGGACCAGGTGGGAAAATCCTAGTGGCCGTTGGAGAGTCCAAGCTCCTCTAGGATGGCGGGGATGCCTTTCTTCTCGTCTTCGGTGAGAGGGCGTAGCGGCTTGGAAACCGTGTCATTGTCTAGCACGCCCATCATTTTCAGCGCCGACTTCATGCCCGCGAAGCTGGCGGCGTTCGCCCCGCCTCCCTTGGCTAACGTGGCGATCTTTCCCGCTATTAGCAGCTTGGCGTTGCACTCCCGGACCGTGGCGGCGTCGCCTGCCTCGCCGGCCTCCCAACCTCGGGCCGAAGCATTGGCCGCCAGGTTTGCCAAGCCCGGAATCACGCCGTCGACTCCCACGCCGCCGGCAACGGTGATCCGCGCTACTGTGCCGAGGAATCGGAGCAGTTTCAGGTCTCCCTGTTCGCACAGGATGTTAAGTTCGGCAAGCAACTCACCGGCCCCGGAGCTGTCCTTGATCCCTACCACCGCTCCTTCGCTGGCGAGCGTAGCCACGGTCCCTGGCGAGACGGCCGTCTTGACCGTCACCGGTATGTTATACACCCACAGAGGCAGCCCGGAACGGTCGCTGATGTAACGGTAGTGGTCCAACAATTCATCCTGGGCGTTGGGATAGTAATAGGGAGGCGTCACCGCCACACCGTCCAACCCCATTTCCTGCACCGCCAGTGCCATGTTGAGTGATAGCTGGGTGCTCGCGCAGGAGACGTTGCCGATGATGGGCACGCGCCCCGCAACTTCGTCGACCACGGTCTCGATGCTGATCAGCCGTTGCTCGTCGGGCAGATTGGCGAACTCCCCGGTGGTCCCGGATACCCAGATGCCGTGAGCGCCGCTGTCGATCAGGTAGTTGACCAAGCGTCTCAGCGAGGGGACGTCCACGGTCTCGTCATTGTTCAGTGGGGTCAGAATGGGGACTATTACTCCCCGGATCGCCTTGTCAGCCATTTCCTTAGATACCTCTATCTGCGAATCTTGAGTGATTGTCTCACCATCGGCGTGAAGTGGCAAAGACCTAAACCTTCAGGTGCCCCTCCACGAACTGACACCAATGGTCTACTGACTCGGGCGAAGACTTGCCGTGTGGTCCTGGGTAGGAGATCATCCGCTTGTCCTCTGACCCCAATAGGTCGAACAGGTCGCATTGGGACTCCCTGGAAAACAGCTCGTCATCCCACTGCATGTGGAACAGCACAGGGACCTTCACGTTGGGCGCGTCGCTCTTGAACCTGTCCCCAAGGGCGTCGTTGCCGTCAGCCTCGGCCCGTCGCTTCAAGGCGTTCTTACCCAGGGCGGCGCAGCGCAGCTTGTCACCTGCGGCGGCGACGAAGGGCAGACCGAAGCGTGTCCCCATGGAGAATCCCATGTACGCAGCCCGGTCAGCGTTGATCGTGTCCATCTCGGAGAAACAGGCCAGCGTGGACAGCCAATCGTCGACCATTCCGTCTATGACGTTGTCGAAACCCCTCTCCGCGTATAGATCAGATAGTTCTGGCCCTTGCCGGTCACCGTGGGCCGGGCCGTCAATGGCCACCATCGCGAATTGGGAAACGCCGGCCAGCCTCCGCCCAAGCATTAGCGACCTCGAGACCCTCTTGTGCCCGCTGCCGCCGTGGCCGAAGAGCACCAGGGGCAAGGGCTTCTCCACTTCCTCGGGCGTCCACACTATTCCGGGTATCGGCCCGTTCCCCGCGTCGATCACAAACTCCCGTTCGGTTATCTGGCCTTCCACTAGAGGACCGCCAACCCAATCTAAATTTGCCATCTCGTCACCTGTGTAAGTTTGATTTGGGACCCGTATTCGTTTAGCTAGGTAGTCCCCCGAAAGCGTCCTCCAGGGTAATCACCGGAAATATAGTTGCCGTGTTCCAGACCGCCAGTCCCAAATCCACCAGGGCGCTGTCGGCGGAGTGAGCGTCCGGGGCGTCCAGGACCATAAAGGTCTGATGCGAGGTCTTGCCGACCCAACCCCCCTGATAGCTGCAACCATGACTCTGAAGCACTTCCGTCATGGTGGATGCCATCAATAGGGCCCGGTCCCGGATTTCGACCGCCACACCAGGACATTGCTGGGGGCTGTGACTCAGCGAAACCATGTACAGCATGGGTCTCACACCTCGACGCGATTTTTTATAGGACGGGCTGAATTATATACCACCGAGTTCAGGAATTAGGGGCGTCCCCAACAAGTTACGCGAATCATTGCGGCGGCCGGGGTCTTCTAATTGTCCAATCCTCGGCCCGGTAATGGATAGCGCCCCTTTGGCGAAAGGGGGGTTGGGGGGATTTCCTCCTTCAGGCAAGGAACCTTTCGAGCGTAAGTTGGCATCGAGAACGTATTACACGACTGGCGAATCAGTAGCCTATGGCGGCATGGGTTCATCCAGCATATCTGACCCCGAAAAGAGTGGAAATCCCCCTTAGTCCCCCTTTTCCGAAAGGGGGAGACTCATGCGCATCCATGACAACTAAAAGACCCTGTTGCGGCGCCTACGCCCGATTGACACGCCAAACGAGTCCCACTAAATTAGCTGACAAAGGCGGCACATTGGCCGCGAGAGAACACCAGTGATTGACACCCTGATTTTCGACTTCGACGGAATTATCATCGACACCGAAACCCCGGACTTCTTGACCTGGGAAGAGACCTTTCAGGGGTACGGTGTAGAGCTGGACCGGTCTTGGTGGACCCAATTCATCGGCGGAAGCAGCCGCCGCATGGACGTTTGCACCCTCCTGCAGGACCTGGTGGGGCGCGCCGTGGACTGCCCAGACTTGATCGCGAGCAGACGGCGGCGTTACGTAGAGGTAGTCGAGTCCAACCCCCTGTTGCCAGGTGTATTGGAATACCTGGAGTCGGCTATGGACCTAGGGTTGAAGTTGGCAATCGCGTCCAGCTCCGGGCACGACTGGGTCGACGGACACCTGGAGCGCAGGGGCCTGTCTCATTACTTCAACTCGGTCAACTGCGCCGACGACGTGGCCCGGGTCAAGCCCGACCCGGAACTCTACCTGTTGGCGGCCGCCAACCTGGGGACCGTGCCCGGCAACACCCTGGTGATAGAAGACTCGGCCAACGGCGTCACCGCGGCCAAGAGCGCCGGGGCCTATTGCGTTGCCGTCCCCAACCCGATGACCCGGGACCTACCGGTCAGCCATGCCGACTTGCGGCTCGACGCGCTTTCCGATATGACCCTGCCCGCGCTGCTCGCCAGGGCAAATCGAAGCTGAAGGAGACTGAGCCATGTGTGGACGCTTTACCCTGGTTACCAACATGGACGAGTTACAATCCAGGTTCGGATTTGAGGCGCGGGACATGGAACACCAACCCCGGTACAACATCGCCCCTAGCCAGCAAGTGCTCACCGTTGTAAACGACGGTCAACGACGGGCCGAGACCATGCGCTGGGGGCTCATCCCGTTCTGGGCAAAGGACCCCAAGATCGGTTACCGGATGATCAACGCCGTGGGCGAAACCGCCGCCACCAAGCCGGCATTCCGGGCGGCGTTCAAGCGGCGGCGTTGCCTGGTCCTTGCCGATGGGTTCTTCGAATGGCGAAAAGAAGGGAAATCGAAGATACCGACCTACATATTCTTGAGGTCCCATGAACCCTTCGCCTTCGCCGGGCTATGGGAGACGTGGAAGTCGCCGGAGGGGGAGACCATCCGGTCATGCAGCATCGTCACGACCAAGCCCAATGACTTCATCGCTCCGATTCACAACCGTATGCCTGTGATCCTCTCCCAGGAGACCGAACCGCTGTGGTTGGACCCAATGACCGAGGAGGCGGACACCCTCACGCCGCTGCTGACCTCGTCGCCCGCCGAGTGGCTGGACTCATACGTGGTCTCCAGCGTGGTCAACTCCCCCAAGAATTCAGGTCCGGAGTGCATCGAGGCCGATGTCTCTGGGCCAGGGGCCGAACTGCGGTTGCTCTAAGCCCCTGGCCTTCTGCTTACTGTGCGTCAGAGCGCTATCTGGACGCCGCCGCGGCCTTCTGTTTCTCCAGGATCTCGTTCCAAGGACCGGGGAACCGGCCCTTCGGCGTGTCGCCGTGCAGGAACAGGTCGTGTTGCCTGTGCCACTGGTCTCTGGGCAATTCGTAATAGACCTCTATGCCGTTGCCGTCGGGGTCTTGGAAGTAAATCCCCAGGGAAATACCGTGGTCTCCGATGCCCATGGATACGTCGCGTTCCTTGAGCCTGTAGTAGAACTCTTCCAGGTCTTCCGGGTTGTTCATCCGCCAGGCCATGTGATTCAGCCCGACCCGGCCTGCTTCGGGACCGGCGGCGTCCGCGCCAACTTCCATTAGCGCTATCTCGTGGGACTCGTCCAGATTGGCCGACATAAAGGCGGCGCGGCCCGGAACGAAGTCGTAAGTGTGAAGGCCGAGTATGTCCTCATATCATTTGTGGGCTTCTTCGGCGTTACGCACATAGATGTTGACGTGGCCCAGGTGGTTCGGCGTATAACTCATCGGTGTCCTCCTGTATCCCGTGAGGCTAAATTTTCGGCATTATACCATCGGCGCATTCTCAGCGCTTCCCGATGAGGGTCGGGTAACTGTTCAGAGTTGGTGACTGAATGGAGATACAACCGCTCATCCTGATCGCAGCGGAGCGGAGTCGAAGGAGAGATTTCCCCTCAAGCCTGAACAGTTACAGGGTCAGCTATCGCGAGCGGTTCGTGCGCCTGGTAGGGGTGTCTGCAATGTAGCCGGACAGGTTGAGAGCGGTGTGTATCAGGCCGGTGTGTGAATACGCTTGGGGAAAGTTGCCCAGTTGCCGGTTGGAGTCCCTGTCAATCATTTCGGCGAAGAGGCCCAGATGGTTGGCATGACGTGTAATCATTTCATGGAAGTAATCGAAAGCCCGGTCGGTCTGCCCGGTGTAGATGAGGTTTCCAATCAGCCAGAAACTGAGCAGGGTGAAAGCGCCTTCTGGCTGGCCTTCCAACCCGTCGTCCGTTTCCTCCGGGAGATAGCGCCAGACCAGTGGGCCGTCGGTCAGTTCTCTTTCGATGGCGTCCAGATTTTGCCGGACGCGGGGGTCGTCGCGCGGGACCAGGCCCATAAAAGGAATTGCCAGGTTGGAGGCGTCCAGGACATCGTTACCGTACCGCTGCCGGAATGCCTGCTTGACGGAACTCCATCCCGAATCCAGAATCTCGTACTTGATGCCGTCAGCAGCCAGAGACCAGCGACGGTACAATTGACGATGCCCCATAGCGGCGGCGATATATGCCGCGTAGTCTAGAGCGGCCCAGCACATCACCTTGGAATAAACGAAGTGTTGCTGCTCTCCGCGCACCTCCCAGACACCCCGGTCTTTTCGCCGCCAATTGTCCATAACGGTTTCGGCCAGGGAATTCACCAACTCCCAGGCTTCCGCCGGTATAGTTCCGTGAAGCACAAGCAAGGAATGGATGGAGAGAATGACTTCCCCGAAGACGTCCATCTGAATATGGTCCGCCGCGGCGTTGCCAATGCGGACGGGGTGGGAATTCTCATACCCCTTCAGATGGTCGAGGGTGCGCTCCCGGAGAGATGAATCGGGGCTGATGCCATAAACGATGCGGGTCCTGCGGCGGTGCAATTGGCACTGTTCCAACAGCCAGTGGATATAGCGGTCGGCCCCGTAAGTGTCACCCAGGCGATATAGCACATCCACCGTGAAGCTCGTGTCGCGCAGCCAGGAGAAACGGTAGTCCCAGTTGCGCGAACCGCCAATGGTCTCCGGCAGGCTCGTCGTCGGCGCGGCGACGATAGCTCCCGTGCGCCGATAGATCATGAGGTGAAGTACCAGGAAAGAACGGACAACGGCGTCGCGCCAAAGTCCATCGTAAGCCATCCCGGCTACCAACTCTTGCCAGTAGCGCCGGGTCAGGTCCAGTTTCTCCGCGGTGCGGAGCCGTTCGAGGCTGGCAGGACGACCGTATGCCAGGACAAAGGTCGCGGTCTCTCCTTCGGCCAGAGTGAAATCACAGGTGACGCCGCGTTCGTCGAAGGGGAGCGGGATGGTGGCAAAGAGGAACAGGGTCTGACCGCCTCCCCGGGCTTCGACTGCGCCGACGGATGGGCTGCCGCGCAGCGGACGAAAACCGGGAAGAGTCCGGGCGTAATCGTGCCGGGGCTGGAAGTCGCAGCGAAGTTCCACCTCCCCGGTGTGGCATGTAACTATTCGGTGGATTTCCGGAGGGTTACTCGGCAGCGTATCCGGTTTGCCGTCGCGGTCATCATCCGAAATTGGCATGAAGTCCGTGATGGATACTGTGCCCGTGCCGGTCCTGAACGTGGTTTCAAGAATGTTGGTGTCGGCAATGTATTCCTGCCGCGCCTCAAGACCGGGGCCGACGGGACTGATCCGGTACCGCCCCCCAACTTCGGGGTCGAGGATGGCGGCGAAGACGCTGGGAGAGTCGAAGCGGGGGAAGCAACACCAGTTGATCGAGCCGTCGGTCCCGACAAGCGCCGCCGAGGACATGTCACCGATCAGTCCGTATTCGTACATCTTTAGAATAAATTCGGAGCTATTCGCGGGCAGTGGCTACTCTATCACCGGGGTCAGGTGATATGCAACGAACGCCCATTTCTTTTTCACGGCAGTCCATCTCGGACACCGAAGCCGGCAACTCGTTCCAGCCGTGATTCTCCGCAGGAAGGGTTTATATCCGCTGAAGCTCGTGTATCTTCTCCACACTGCGTCAACGTCGGCCCCGGTGGTCGGACACGCGGACGCCGCCGTCATATATCTCGCGTAAAATGGGAGATTGGGTCCCGGCCCAGTGCAATGCCAGGTAGTGTTTTGCGCGGGTGGCTGCTATGTACAGCAGCTTTTGGTTGAACGTCGTATTCGCGAAGGTCGAATTCACACCCAAAACGATTACGGCGTCGTATTCCAGACCCTTAACGTCTGGGATGCGGGCCAAGACTATTGGAGACTCAGCCGAGCCGTCTTCAATAACGTTTGTGTCCGTTCGGTCATGCTCGGAGCAGAATTTCTTAAACAGCGTCATGGTGGCTATGTCCCGAGACAGGATGGCAATCCTAGCCTTCGTCATCCCCTCTAACGTTCGGATTCTATCAAGTTCCTCAAGAATAGAGCGGAACATGTCCTCGCGTATGCTGTGAATATGATACTCAGGACGATTCCCCTCACGGCCGTAGGGAACAGGCGCGTTTATGTTCTTGTCGAAGAGCCGCAGAATCCGGTTGTTGAATCTGGTGATATGCTTGTTTGCCCGGTAGGAAACTCGGGCTTCCTGTACCTTCAGGTTTTTTCGGCCCAGGACCCACTGTAGTTCGCCCCAGCGCCGGACGCCCCGATATGGGGTAAGCCGTTGCACTGAGTCCCCTAAGATGGTGAACCAGTTGTTGACGGAGCTCAAACTCAACAGTTTGAATTCGATGGGCGAAACGTCTTGCGCTTCATCAACCACTATGTGTCTATCGCGCGGGGCAATGTTCCCGTTGAGCAGGTGGTCCAGGTAAGCAATCGCCGCCACGTCTGAGTCCTGGAAACCACTGGCCCGCCTCTCGGCTACGGTCTCACATAACACGCTGATATCTTCTTCGGACAACGCGCCCTTTATCGGCGGCGCCTGTTGCCTGTCGGCAAACATAGCCAAATACGCGTCCCGGGCGTCGTGTTTCGGCCAGAAAGCGTCACACCAAGGAATGACGCTCCGAGTCTGGACTTGCTGCCTAATCTGATACCCTTCGAGACCGGTGAACCTGCTCCCATAGTCGCCGGTTTCCCAGACCAAATCCATAACCCGCCCGATAAACGCATCGCGCAGCGAGTTTAACCTGCACTCGCGGCCAAATCCGGAAGCCAGGCTCGCGCAGGCTTGTAGTATCTGACTCGGCTCGATGGTCAGCGTGGCGGACCCAGCGGAACCGGGGTCATCGACACTCAACACCGGCGGCGTTCCAAAGGCTCTCCCAGTTTGGGCAACCAGTCTTCTGTAATGGCGCTCTATAGCATCCACCATCGCTATAGAGGACTTGAAAGTCTCCGCCCGCTCATTGAATCTGGTCAATTTCCCGTTCTTGAGCAGATCGTTCCAAATATCAGGTTCGACGGTCATTCGGAAAGACAGGGAGTCCTGAATCCACTCGCGCATCGTCGTCTGCCGGACTCTCTCGCGAACATCCAAAGCAGGGAGCAGGTCGGCGACGTAATCCATGAAAGAGTTGGACGGGGCCATAAAAAGCGTAGTATCCGGGGTCGGCTTTTCGGCATTGGGAAGGTCATTGAATGGCGAGAGGAGGAAGGCGATGCGGTGGAGTCCGATTTCGCTTTTCCCGCTGCCAGCCGACCCCTGGACTACCAAGACTCTGTCAGAGTCGTTAGCGATGGCCTCGTATTGGTGTGGTTGAATGGTCTCTACGATTACGCTCAGATGCCCATCGCCGGTTAAACTCAGCGCCTCGGTTAACGCCACTTGGCGGGGTTGCGCCGCCGGCGGCAACTGCCTACGGTAGACGTCGTTCAAGTCGACTAGCCGCTGGTCTCTCACCCTCAGGTGGCGCTTGAGGTCAGTCCTGACCGAGACATATCCCCCGGGAGCCGGGAAACCTTGTTCGTTGGTGTACCATATTCTTGCCGCTGGGACTGTCCAGCTATAAATGTCGTGCCCGTCGATGTGGGAAACCCCCAGATACATCACCTTGGATAGCCTTGCGATGCGGCTCTCTCGGGGTTCCACGGGCTTCCAATACGGCGAGTGGGTTTCATCGAACCCGGGCTCCTCCGCTATGCCCTCATCTTCATCCGGGTCGTCCCAGCCCGACTCAAAAACTAAATAGTCGACGCGGCCAAAATACGGTTGATTGAGGGCAGCCGTCAGGCTATCTTGCAGACTCTCCATGACACGTTGGATTTTGTCGGCGGTCTTGGAGTGGGCTGCTTCCGCGGGCCTTCTGGCCTCTCGTAGGGCCAAGTCCTCGCGGATTGCTTCCACTACCGTCCGCAGCTTTTCGCTTTCTTGATCGTAGGCCTCGGCGTATTCCGGATCGGTTTCGTATCTTTCGTTTCCCAACATCATCGATTCCCTCCCATGTGGTGAACCTGCCGCCACAACCCAAGCCGCACGGACATTATCGCGGACGAACGCTCAAGCTACCTCTATCCCTTGCAACTCTTGAATCTTCTCCTTCAGCCGCGCCTCATCTCCGGGCTTGTCCACAGGCAGAGTAAAACCCATCTGGGTGGCGTAGGAACCGTATCGCTCCTTCACCTTGTCCACGATCTGGTCGTGAGTGCCTATCGTGGCGAAGGTCTCGACCATCTCATCGGTGATTACTCCGGACATATCGTCCCACTTGCCCGCCGAAGCCAGCCGGTTTAGCTCCAGGCACACATCTCCCCAGCCATGTACATCCATCACACCTTTGTAGGTGCGTGTGGAACCATAGAATGCGATGCGGCGCTTGGCCGCTTGAAACGCCTCGTCAAGTTGCTCCTCATTCTCACCCATCACCAGGAACCCGCCGGTGCTGATCTCGATGTCTTTCAGAGTCCGTCCCGACCTCTTGAGCCCCTTTTCCAGGTTCGGGAGGGCCACCTCGTCCATGTACTTGGCGGTCATGAACCCGTGTGGAAGCACGCCGTCGCAATGTTCCCCTGCCAGCCGGAACATGTACGGCCCCACCGCTGCGATGAATATCTTTGGATGCGGGTAGTCGATGGGTCCGGGATTGAAGTGGGGCGTGATCAAACTGAATTTGTAATGCTCCCCGTCGAATCGGAGAGGTCCCCCGTTTTGAAAACTGTCCCAGATCGCCTTCACAGATAGCACGTAATCGCGCATCCTCGGGCCGGGAGCAACCCAGGGAATGCTGAAGCGGCGCTCGATGTGTCCCTTGACCTGACTGCCCATGCCCAACCGGAATCGCCCCTGGGAATATTTCTGCAATTCCCATGCCATGTACGCGGTGGTCATCGGACTGACCGGAAACACCACCGCAATCGACGTGCCCAGCAGCGCCTTTTCGGTATGCTCGGCGGCCAAAGTCAGGGCCATGAACGGGCTGGAAAAGTCCTCGTTGGTGTTGATCCCGTCATAACCCATTTCCTCGGCCCATCGTGCCCTATCCGGAATCTTGCCGAGATCGTCCCTGGGGATGCTACCGAATACCTTCAATGTATGACTCCTTCCACCCGGCCTGGACTACGGTCTGGAATTTTGAAAATTAGAATAACACCGGAAGCTCTCGCCGGGACCAGTCGCGAGCCGCCAAAACGCCGTGATTTGGGTCTCTGAGAGCCGACCAGGGAAGACCCATCACTTTACTTGAATGCGGCAACAATGTAGGATGGTTAAGCTCCGGGTTCCCACCCATTCGGACCCGCTTTTCAAATACGGCGCTATCCCCTTAAGAGACGACGCAATGAGTCTGCAACACCAGCCGGGCCAGTCATCGCCACTCGAGGCTCCCCCGATCAATCCAGAATTCGCCGATGCCCTTGACCAACTTACGGCGTTGGCGCGGCGCGGGCACTCCCCATCCAGCCCGTACTACAACCCGCCCAACGAGTGGCTGCTGGCCAACGTGCCCGTCCTTCAAGACATGCCCCAAGAGACTCAGGACCGTATCCTGGAAGAAGCCTCCCAGGTGGAACGCGAGGCCGCGGAAGCCAACGCCGATGGCAGGGCAGCCCGGCGGGCTTGGCCCGAGGTGGCGGTCAGACTCGACAGCGGCGGCCTGGCCTTCTTTAGCCAACTGGGAGTAGTCCGGCGTCCTGACCTCACCCAATACCTGGTGGACGGTTTCTCCCGGAACCGGGACGCCGAGGCATTCAGTGAGGAGAACCAGACCCTGTTCGCGGAAGTCTTGCCCTACATCACCAGCTACATGGAGCGCAGCTTTCAGGCCGGAGAGACAATCGTCCAGTCAGACCGGCAAATCTGCGACGCACCGGAACGCTCGTTCCACGCCCGTCAACTTCTCTTCGGCACCCGGTACATGCAAATCCCCATCATGTGGCGGCAGTTGACCTTTGACCTGCCCTCGGGAGACCTAAACAGCCCGCCCGACATCCTGGAAGTTTCCATTCCCCACTGGCTCGAGGACCTGGGCCTGCCCGATGAACTGATTTCACGAATTCAGGAAGCCGGCCTCCCCCAGCTCGTCTTCAAGGCCCCAACCAAGGGGCTCTCGCTCCATTTGGGTTTCGATTACGTCGGAGAACACAAGATGGGGCCGCTCTCCATCGCCATGTTCCTCGTCAAGCAGAAGCGGGGCTTGGCGATCCAGGCGGCGCTCAGCCTGGCCAGCGCGAAGACCCTGTCCGGCAACATGAAGAACACGGCGATGCTCACCATCGGTCCTTCGCTCCACGGAAAGAGCACGTTAACGATCATGATCGAGCTGGCCAATAGCGAGCTTTCCAATCATCTCGGCCTGACGGAAGACCCTGATGAGGGCGTCTTCCCCATGAACGACGACATCATTCTGCTTCAACCTCTCCAGGAAATCATCGAAACTTCCAGGAACGGGAAGGCTTTTCGCATCACCCACGGGATTGATGGCACCGAGAACAACTTCTACGCCATGCCCTTCGGCCTGAACGAGGCCGAAGACCCCATCACTTACGAGGCCGTCCGGGGGACCAGGGAAGCCCCCAACGCACAGGAGACGCTGGAGAACGTGCCTGTCAGCCTAGAACAGGCCGCTCCCAACTACCTGCAAAACCCGGTACGGAACATGCGGGTGACCCTGTCCCGGCCTCGCTTGATCGCCCGGAAAGGTTCACGCCACCTGATAGAAACCATCACCGGAGGCGAGCTTAGCGACAGCGTCCACGTGCCAATGGAGAATACCGACCGCATCTTCTGGCAAGCGGTCATGCGGCAGAACACCGTGATCCCACCGCTCCGGAAAGTGAACCTAGAGCAGTACATTCGCGTATTGATGTATGGTGAGGCTGTGCAGATGGGGGCCGCGGTCGGGGCAATCGGTAGGCCCTACGTCGAATATTTCTCGGACCCCTTCATCATCGGGTTGGAAGACGAGAACGCCAACCTGATGCACCAAACACTGCAGCAGATTCACGACGGCGGGATGCCCCAGGAGTATTACGTCTTCAACACCGGCGGGGTCGGGGCCGACAGCAACGATGAAGCCAGCGGCGCTCTGTACAGAAAAATCCCCCGTGAATTGACCCTCATGCTCCAGGAGGCGCTGCTACGGGAAGCCGTTGAGTTCGAGCACGACTCCGGCCTGGGCTCGGACATCGCCGTGGGCATTCTGAACCGCCAGGGAGAGCGGGTAGTGGACCTCCGCTCCCAATGGATACCCAGTGAAATCTACGGCGTCCAGAACTACAACCGCCGGGTTGTAGAAATTGCCCGCCGCCGCTATTACGGCCGAGACTCCCAGGACAAGGCCGGCATCCTGCGCTACACCAAGGTCAATAACGTGCTGATCGATCTGAACGACATCCCGCCTCCGACAAGCGAACGCGAATTGGCCTGGATTTTGGCCTTCTTCTGGAGCGTGGACCAGGCGTACGATTCTCTACCGGTGCTTGCCGAAAACCGGGGCCAAGGCCTACGGCCCGCAGCAGACGATCTGGCGTCTATCTACCGTATGTTCGAATCGGCCTTGGACCAGGGGCTCACGCTGCGGCGTGAGAGCCAGGTGGCCTTGCGTGAACTCGGTATCGGTAGCGGCAGCTAGCTACTTCCCGCACCCCAAACCGCCGCCAGGGGGACACCACCCGTTTGGCAGGAGAACCGCCTAACGGAAGCCGCGAGTCCAGCGCCCCGCCTCACTCCAGGGTTGAGCGGTGGGGTAGCTGTGTGGCCCATGCCAGCGCACTGATTTTCGGTGCTCCGCTTGGGTTTTTGCTATTAGGCTTCCCTTGGGCGCTGGCCCCTTGCCCCGTCGTCGCGTACATGGTCTCCCGCTCTTTTCGGCGCAGGAGATTGGCGTGGGGGGCGTTTCAAGCCATGCAGGCGTGCGTGGTCCAACTCTTGGTCTTCGCGTTCGCCGCCGCCGGGGCAGCGGACCTTTTCCTGACCGAATTCGCGTTCCTCGTTGCCATTCTCCTGTTCCTCTACTCCCTCGCCGGCGCGCTCGACTCCTTCCTGGGTTTCGACTTCCGGTACCTGGGCATAGGCCGATGGTTGGAACGTGTCTCGGCGATAAACCTGGAACGTCCCGAACCCCGCCGCCGGTGGTTCCGGAGGGGCAGCAGAGACGACAGGTAGTTTGACATTGGCCCATTTCGTGATATATTGTGGCCTCTTGATACTTATTATTTGGCAATTCGCATCGTATTTCATAATCTGGGAGGCTGAAACATGTTGAAGAACATACAAATTATGCACATATTCCGTCGAGGCGGTGTAAGCCTCCTGGCCTTTCTCATGATATTAGTCCTCGCATGTGGCGGGGCGGAGGCGCCGGCGACATCCGCACCGGCGGCTCCAGTTGCCGACCCAACGGCTGTACCTCGCCAGGAGCCCACTGCGGGAATCGCCGCCACCAAAGCCATGGAACAGAAGGCTGAACCAACTGAGGCCCCCGCCCAGGTCAGCATAGAGAGCGCCCGCGATACCGTCGTCATCGTGACCAACGAAGAACCCACCACCCTGGGAGCCGCCAGCCAGAACTGCGGCGGCAACATCCAGAACACTGTCTGCGACGACATAGCTAGCGATCCCCTCACTTGGATCGACAGCGAGACATTCGAGGTCGTACCTCTGCAGCCGGTGGATAGCTGGGAGCAGATAGACCCGAAGCGTTGGCGCTTCCATCTCAAGGACGGCGTCACATTCCACAACGGAGCGCCCTGGAACGCCGAGCAAGCCGCCTTTTGGATCGATTTCTTCGGCGACGAGGAGACCAGCGGCCACGGTAATGGCAATGATTTCAGCTTCCACGGCGTGTTCAGCGGCGAAGCGGTGGACAGGTTGACTCTCGACATAGTATGTAAACTCGCCTGCCCCATTCTCCCGCGCACTGTGATCTTCACCAAGTTCCAGGACGTTGGCTGGTTCGAGAACGCCACAGAGGACGAAGTCGAGACCATGACCGTGGGCCTGGGACCCTATAAGATCGTGAATTGGCAGCGTGGCATCCAGGTGGAGTTGGAGAAGAACGAAGCCTACTTGCCCAATGCAGCCCGTGATGCGCAAGCTCCGATCCTCCAGACCGTTATCCAGCAGTGGCGCAACGAGCCCCTGGTCCGGGCTGCCATGCTGGAGGCTGGAGAAGCGGACTGGGCTGAGATCAACCTCGACGACACCAGCCGAGCGCCCAAGTTCAAGGTCGCCACCAACAATGAAGCCTACGTATACACTATGGATACAGTATATCACCCGGAGCTACGTAAAGTGGAGGTAAGGGAGGCGCTCAACCTGGCCATCGATTGCGAGAAGTTGATGGCCCAGCTTTATGACAATCTGCTGAAATGCTATGGCAATATCGCCCAGAAAGGCACGGTCGGAATCACCGACGAAAACTCCAAGCCCTACGGTTACGACCCGGACCGCGCCAGGGAACTGTTAGCACAGGCCAACTACGATCCCGCCAACGAGATAGTCCTCAGCAAAAGGTCCCAGCGCGTACCCAAGGATGTGGAGTACGGCGAGGCAGTGGTGTCCTACTGGAGGGAAGTAGGCGTTAACGCCAGACTGAACGTAGTCGAGTCGAAGGTGCATGGAGACATCGGCCGCTCCCATTGCTCCAGGGGACGCACCAGGACGGAAATATATGCGGCCCCAGGAGAGACACTTTTGGAAAAGTGCCGCGCCCTGGGTGTCTCCGAGCCGCTCTTCACGTCGTCCAATCTCACCGCGCCGGCCACCTCCACTGAGTCGCTTGATTTCTCGCGCCAGGCTATCCTCCGTAATAGCTGCTTCACCAGCGGAAAGATCTGTGAAGACGACCTGGAAAAGATGATAGAGATCGCGATGGCCACCGACACTGGTCCCGAGCGCACCCGGCGCATGGTGGAGATCGCGGACCACGTCCACAACCACTTCCACTTCGTGCCCAACTTCATGAACGTTGTCGTCTACGGCCTATCAGAATACCTGGAATGGGAGCCCAACTACGCTCCGAGGATCCGGGCCAACACTATGTACTTCACCCAATAGGGTGAACGGGCCAACACTATGTACTTCACCCAATAGGGTGAACGGGCCAACTCGCTAACCCAACCACCTCGCCTCTAAGATTATTCGAGGCGAGGTGGTTGACTCTAACCGAGCCGAGGGAATGCAGTGCGCAACTACATGATCCGCAGGGCAGGGCATTCCGTCTTTATTGTCCTGGGCTTGATGGCGCTGCTGTTCTTCGCCACCAACGTCCTGGGCGATCCGGTGGAGTTGTTGCTTAGCGACGACGCTACGGACCAGCAAATCGATGCCCTACGGAAGCAATACGGTTTCGACCGTCCCCTGCACGTCAGGTTCGGGGAGTTCTTCGGAAACATCTTCAAGGGGGACTTCGGACGGTCCTACCGGTTCCATCTGGAAGCTCGCGACCTGGTATTGGAGCGGCTGCCCAACACCGCTTTACTAGCCTTAGTCGCCTGGTCCCTCGGAGCCCTGGGGATACCAATTGGCATGATCGCCGCCAGGCGTCCTCGCGGGATGATGGACCGCATCGTGAACATCCTTTCCTTCGCGATTATCTCCATCCCGGACTTCTGGCTAGCCCTGATGATTATCCTTTTGGTGGCAGTGCAATTCGATTTGCTGCCAACATCCGGGTTCAACGGACTTGGCCCCCAGGGGTGGAAGTACCTGGTCCTGCCGGCCATCGCCCTATGCCCCCGGGTGATGGGGCGCAACGCCCAGATCACCCGCGCCGTAATGATCGACGAAATGGGTAAGCAGTACGTGGCCACCGCGCGGGCCAAGGGATTGGCGGAAAAGACCGTACTCTATAGGCACGTACTCAAAAACGCCTCCATCGCCATCGTTACCGTGATGGGCGCGGAAATGGCCGGCTTTATGAACGGGGCCACGATCATCGAGATCATATTCGGCTGGCCGGGGTTGGGGAAGCTACTCATTGACGCGATTTACGTGAGGGACCTGCCGGTCATCACCGCCACGGTATTTACGGTGGCCCTGATGGTGATGGTCATTAATCTAATTGTGGACCTGGTTTATACCTGGTTAGACCCGCGGATCTCATACAAGTAACGAGCGTCAAGCGCCACTTCGGGCGCTTGGACAGGGTAACGACGTGCAAGACACTACAATAAGCCTGGAACGCAGAGCCAACCCGATTAAGGCTATCTGGCGGCATTCTCTATTCCAGGCGTTCTTGAATGACCGGATCACAATGGTGTCTGGGGCGTTCATATTTCTGATCGTCGTCGCGGTTGTGTTCGCGCCGTTCACTGCCCCCCACAAACCCGAGGAGCTGCAACTAGACCTCCGGCACCTTCCTCCTTTCTCGTACGGAATAGCGACTGTCAAGGACACGGCGGCCAGGGACGTGCAGGAGGAACGGTACTTCATTCTAGGCACTGACCACCTGGGAAGGGACCTGGTTAGCCGCCTGATTTATGGTGGACGCATCTCCATCGCAGTGGGATTCCTGGGAGTGGTGGTCTCGGGCTCGATAGGCGTATTTCTCGGGATGGTGTCCGGGTATTACAAGGGCATCATAGACGACGTCATCATGAGGGCAGTGGACGTCTTCATGTCCATACCTCTTTTATTCCTGGCTTTAATGGTGATATTCGTCCTCGGCCCCAGCTTCAAGAACATCATCATCGTGTTCGCGGTAGCCCGCTGGATGCTCTACTGCCGGATTACCCGCGGCGTGGTGATGTCCCTGCGGGAACAGAGCTTCGTGGACGCTGCCCACGCCATCGGCTGTAGCGATTGGCGTATCCTCACCCGTCACATGCTGCCCAACCTCTTTACTCCCATACTGACTCTGGCCGCGCTGGACGTCCCCGCGAACATTTTGACCGAGTCCGCCCTCAGCTTCCTGGGGTTGGGCATACAGCCTCCAGAATCGTCTTGGGGGCTTATGCTGGCGTCGGGCCGCGAGTACATTACGTCCGCATGGTGGATAGTGGTGGTGCCGGGCGTGGCCATTTTCCTAACAGCCCTGTCGTTTAACCTTTTCGGGGTCTGGATGAGGGCGGTCAGCGACCCGCTGCAAAGGTGGCGTTGGCTCAAAGCCACCAAGGAGTCTAGGGAAGCCGGGGTATCGCGTTAGGTAGGGACTCGGCCCGATATGAGAGCCCTCCGGGTGTCCGGCATCAACCCATCGGACCGGGCTCCGTTGAGGTCTGGGCGCCACCCTTCTTTCGCAGGTTACTCTGTCGGACTTGCCTCATTCCGACCGCTCCCGCCGCTTGGTTGTTCCCCCTGCCCGGTAATTCACGATCTCCTGAAGGTGGCATTGTAACTGGAGATTGGCAATCTATACTTGTCCCACACAAGCCACCAAGGAGAAGAGATGTTAGCTGGCCTTATTGCCGGGTCGGTCGCCGCTATCGTGGCCTCCCTCGTGTCCCTGCCGCTGTACTCGCCTCTGGACAGCGTCTTCAACACGGTGACGGTGACAATCGCGTCGCTGATCGTGGGTATGGCGTCCGGGATACTCTGGACAAGCCTGGCGGTAACTGTTCAGAGTTGAGGGGATGGATTAGTTAAAACTTGCTTGGGAAGTTCGGTGCGTCGGGTCGTCGGTTATGTTAAATCAGGAGGATGGAGAACAAGGTAGACCTGAGGACGGCCAGCCGGGAGGCGCTGTTGGCGGTGATTGCGCGGCAGCAGGCGGTCATCGACGAGTTGCAGCGGCGGATAGCGGCGTTGGAAGGGGGTCTCAAGGGCAAAGGGCGGCCCGGAATGCCGGGCAACAAACCGGGTGCAAAGTCAGAGCCGGCCGAGAAGAAGGAGCCAAGAAAGCCCCGGCCCCACGGCTTTAGCCGTCGGCGCACGGTGGCGGCTCACCAGGTGGAACATGTCTTGGACTCCTGTCCGGAGTGTGGCACCGGGTTGGTTGGGGGTTGGCCGCAGCGGACTCGGGAAGTCATCGATATCCCAGTGGCTCCGGTGGAGGTCACGGAGCACGTTTTCGTGACCCGGGTCTGCCCAGTATGTGAACGGCGCCGGACCCCCAAGACGGACTTGGGCGGTGGGGTAATCGGTCGGGGACGGTTGGGAGCCAACTTGGTCTCATTGATCGCTGGCCTGCGGGAAGAGGGCCGGTTGCCCCTTCGGACCATCCAATGGTATCTGGAGACCGTCCACCAGTTGCGCTTGAGCGTTGGGGGAATCACCCAGGTCCTCCACGGCGTGGCCCGGCAAGCCCAACCGGCGGTGGCCGAGGTGCTGGAACTAGTCCGGACCAGCCAGGTGGTGCACGCCGACGAGACCGGCTGGCGCCAGGAGGGGGCCAATGGCTATGTCTGGACCTTCTCCACTCCCACTGAGCGGTACTTCCTGCGCCGAGGCCGGAATAAGGAGGTGGTGGACGAGGCGCTGGGGGAGTCCTTCAGCGGGGTGTTGGTCAGCGATTTCTACGCTGCCTATAACCACTACCCTGGCCTGAAGCAGCGGTGTTGGGCTCATCTGCTCCGGGACATCCATGACCTGAAGGCCCTCTACCCAGCAGACGCCAAGCTGGCCGGATGGGCGGCGGCAGTGCATGACCTCTACGCCCAGGCCAAGCGGTTCTCCCATCCTCAGGCAAGGAAACGCCGTCAGGCCCAACTGGAGTTGGAGCGGAAATTGTTGGCCTGCTGCCGACCCTTCCTTGATGACCCAGGGGCAGTCCAGGCCAAGCTCTGCCGGCGCATCCAGCGCTTCATCAAGGAGTTGTTCGTATTCGTAGCCGAACCGGCCGTCCCCTCGGAGAACAACGCCGCCGAGAGGAGCCTTCGTCACCTGGTGACCAGCCGCAAGATCAGCGGCGGCACCCGCTCAACCCAGGGCACCAACACCAAGATGGCTCTCGCTTCCCTCTTCGGTACCTGGCGCGCCCGAGGATTGAATCCCCTCACCGCATGCCGCCAGTTGCTCACTTCCCCTCAACTCTGAACACTTACGCCTGGCGGCCAGTCCCAGACGGATTCAGTACTACATCGGCGTACTGGCCGCCGCGTTCGTCATAGTGGCGGTGATTGCAATAGTCGGCAACACCTGGCTCGAACGGTTAGCGTCCTTCACCATTCCCCTATCGGCCATCGTATTCGTCATGTCTGGAGTGATGGCCCCTTCCTTTGGCGGCGTTTCAGTTACCGCAACCCGGGCGCTGACGGCGGTCTTGCTGATCGCCGCCGTGGCACTGGGGATCGGGCTAATGGGCCAGGGCGACACGGAGAGCGGCGACTTGTCGTTGCCCGAGAGAGTTGAGATCCCAACGGCGGTCCCGACCGAATCGGTCACTGCGACGGCAACACAGGCGACCTCTCTTGGGAGCACTTCCGCCGGGACCGCGGCGGCTACAACCGCATCCCAGGAGAGAGTGGGCGCAGGACCAAATCCCACCGACACCCCACCAGCACGCTCGCCGGCCGACGCCGCTACCCCGACGGCGTCCCCAAAACCAACGGCAACACCATCCAAGTCCGCTGACAGCGCGGCCGGTCCCTACGTGGTGGGGGAGCGTTCGGAGATCACATTCACGGTTGGAGAGGTGCTGGCCCGGTTTCCCAATCCCATCGAGGCCGTGTTGAGGACGACCGAACTATCAGGCCAAATCAACATCGACGGCCTACGCTCCACCATCGAAGTCGACCTGCATTCCCTGTCCAGCGACCAGCAGTACCGTGATAGGTACGTTCGGACCCGCATGTTTCCCGACCATCCGGTGGCATCCTTTACCGTGGACAGTGTGACGGACCTGCCGCCCGAGTTTCATAGCGGGGATAATTTCCGACGGACGGTTTCGGGGACCCTCAACCTCAACGGCGCCGACTACCCCATAACCTTCGAACTGGAGGTCCGCAATGACGGCGCCGAGTTGAACGTATTGGGCCGAACTATCGTCACCTGGGAACAGCTCAACATCCCGGTGCCCACCGCCCGGTCGGTAGTATCTATCGAGGACCAGATCCACGTGCAGATATTGTTGATTGCCGCCCCGCAATAGGCCACCAACCCTCCCTCCCAATAGCCCTCTTTTCGATGAAGGAGGAGAGCAGCTCCTACAGTCGAAAGGCCCTGGCCGCCGTACAGCCATATTGACTTTGAGTTGGGTGGTGATATATTTTCGTCCACACAGTCTAATCCGGAGATTACATTCCTTCAAAACGCGAGTTACGGAGGCCGAAGTATCATTATGATTTCATCAGTTCATTGCCATTGGAGGCGTTGGGCGGCGGGAGTGTTCGCCTTGTTAACCGTGATGCTCGTTGCTTGCGGCGGCGGGGCCGAATCTACAATGGCTCCCGTGGCTGCCACCACAGCGCCGGCCAGCGTAGAACAACCCACCAATACGCCGCCACCCGAGGCTACTTCTACTCCAGCGCCGACGAACACCCCCTTACCGGCAGGCATCAGGTCCGCCCGGGATAGTATAACCCTGGTGGTCGTCCATGAACCCACCGGGCTGAGCACCCGCATCGGGACCGGCGCGAGTCTCCTCCAGGGAATGACCCTGTCCCTGCGAGACCCCCTTACTTGGCAGTCGGGCGACGATCTCCGAATCGTTCCCACCAGCGCCTCCGTGGGCTGGAAGCAGATAGACATCGACACCTGGCAATTCGAGCTACGCCAGGGTGTGAAATTCCAAAACGGAGAACCCTGGAACGCCCATACCGCGGTCCCCGGTATGAACTATGAGGGTGATCTCAACTCTCCATACGGCGCTACCACGCTCACGGGCCCCTTTACAGCCGAAGCGGTGGACGACTACACCCTTAACCTCAACTGCGGCATTCCATGCCCCATTCTGCCCAACACCACCTTCTTCCTGACTGTTGAGGCCCCTGAATACATAGCCAACACCCCCGACGAACAGGTCGTCCGTACTAGCGTTGGCTTCGGCCCTTACAAGCACACCGACTGGAATCCCGGGGTGTCGGTCACTATGGAGGCGTACGAAGACTATGTCCCGGCTGGCGACCACTTCGAGTTTCAGAAACCCCACATCCAGACTGCGAAATGGGTCTGGTCGGGCGAGACTACGGTAATGGCCGCAATGGTCAAGGGCGGAGAAGCCGACTTGGCCTGGGACGCGGGTGTGGACGCCATCGGGCTGTTGCCCGCGGAAATGATCAGGGTGGGCACCTCGGCCGAGATCTACGCCCTGACGACCAACACCGTCTGGCACCCGGAGCTAAAGAAGAAGAAGGTGCGGCAGGCAATGGTCCACGCCGTCAACTGCCAGGAGATGATCGAGCAATTGTACGGTGGCTACACTACGTGCCGGGGCAACATCATCTGGCCCGGCATTATAGGTGCTACCGAGGCCAACACGGCTCCCTATAAGTTCGATCCCCAGTTGGCCCGGCAGCTACTTCAGGAGGCCAATTACAACCCCGACAACGAGATGACGATCGTAAGCCGCGGCACCCGCATCCCCAAACAGAGAGAGGTCTCCGAGTCGCTGCAAGCTTTCTGGTCCAATGTTGGCATCAACGCGAGTTTCCGCATTGTGGAGCCCGCCAAACGGGGAGACTTCGCCCGTTGCGCCATGGCCGCGGCCACCGAGGAAGTTCTCGAGAACGCGGGTAAAGAACAAGACCTCAACAAGGCCACCACCGCGGACTTCCAGGCCGCCATCGATGGGGGAGGTGCAAGCACCTGCGTCTCCGCCGACTTAATCGGCAACCAGCCGTCCAACGAGTCTCTGGACTTTGGCCGCCAGGTGCGTTACTACATGAGCTGCTCGGCACGCAGTTCCATGATTTGTGATCCGAGTCCGGGCGGGATACAGGAGAAGATTGCTCCCGCTCTAGCCGCCTCCGGAGACGAACGCCAACGGCTATTGGAAGCCCTGGCGGACAAATTCCACGAGGATGTGCTGTTCATCCCTCTCTTCGACTTACCGGTATTCTTCGCCGTCGACCCCAAGGTTAACTGGCAACCGCGGTTGGACCCCATAGTCCGGGTTAACGGCATCTGGTTCAGCGAGTAGTCCTGTTGCACTAGACCCCGAAGAGAAGCGTTCTCCGTCAACGCCAAGGTGCGAGGACCTGGGAATTCCCGGGTTTTCGCACTCTATCAAATGCCCGATGTCCTGTCCCACCAAGTCTGAAGAGTCGCGCTGCATCTCTTGTATTTACTAGGCATATTCGGTGGTGTAACCTGATCGGTACACTCCCGGCCAGGAACGGCCCTCTGGCCCTGCAATGGCTGGACTCTATGGCTCTTCACGGGAGATCTACCAGTTCGCTCAAGGAAGTGAAATGCGCGCCTACATGATCCGGCGGCTGGGCCACTCCTTTTTTATCATACTTGGGATCATGGCCCTGCTCTTCTTCGCCATTAACGTGCTGGGGGACCCGGCGCAGTTGCTGGTGGATGAGGAAGCCTCGCAGGCACAGATCGATAGGCTGCGTAAAGAGTATGGTCTAGACCGCCCCCTGTACATACGCCTCGGGGAGTTTTACAAGAATCTGGCCACCCTCGATTTCGACAATTCGATCCGCTACCGGATAGACGCCGGAGGCATGGTCCTGAAACGCCTGCCCAACACCTTTACGTTGGGCGCCATAGCCTGGGCGCTGGGGTCCCTTGGAATTCCTCTGGGCATCCTGGCAGCAAGGCGTCCCAGGGGTCTGGTGGACCGCTTCATCAACATCATGTCGTTTGCGATCATCTCGATTCCCGACTTCTGGCTGGCGCTGATGCTCATTCTCGTCGTATCAGTCCAATTCGGTCTATTGCCGACCTCCGGACATGATGGTCTGGGACCTGCCGGCTGGAAGTTCGCCATTCTGCCGGCCATAGCCCTTTGTCCGAGGGTGTTGGGGCGCAACGCGCAGATTACCCGCGCGACCATGATCGAAGAGCTGTCCAAGCAGTACGTCTCCACCGCCCGGGCCAAGGGGCTGGCGGAAAATACCGTCCTTTACACCCACGTACTGAAGAATGCGGCGATTGCCATCGTGACCTTGCTGGGGGCCGAGCTAGCAGGCTTCATGAACGGGGCGACCGTGGTTGAAGTGATATTCCGTTGGCCGGGGTTGGGTCAGTTACTGATCGAAGCCATCAGTTTCCGGGACCTTCCCGTGATCACCGCCTCGGTGTTCACGATAGCGCTTATCGTAATGATCACCAATCTAATCGTGGACTTGGTCTATACCTGGCTGGACCCGCGCATTGCATACAAGTGATTCGAGGCACGGCCTTATAATGGTGGTATGTCCAGGACGACCTGAGGACGCTGTATACCGATGAGAGATCAGACGGCTTCCATAGAAAGACGCCCCAACGCCGTTGCGGCTGTGTGGCAACGGCCCCTGGTACAGGCGTTCTTCAATGACCCCATCACCGTAGTTTCGGCAGCTTTCGTCCTACTAGTCGTCTTGGGCGCTATCTTCGCCCCGATGGTAGCTCCTCACAACCACAAGGAGCAACAGCTATCGCTGCGCCATCTGCCACCCCTCTCCACCGGCAGCGCCGTCGTGGACTATAGCGTTACACCTTACGCGACCGAGGAAAGGTATTACATTCTGGGCACGGACCACCTGGGGCGGGACTATTTGAGCCGCTTGATGTGGGGTGGGCGTATCTCTCTGGCGGTAGGTGTCCTTGGAGTATTGTGCTCCAGCAGCATAGGCATTGTCCTGGGGTTGGCGGCGGGATACTTCCGGGGCATAGTGGACGACATCATCATGCGCGCCGTGGACGTGTTCATGGCCGTGCCTCTGCTCCTATTGGCTTTGATGGTGATTTATATCCTGGGCTCCAGCTTCATCAACATCCTCATCGTGTTCGCCGTCGCCCGCTGGATGCTCTATTGCCGGATTACCCGTGGGGTGGTCATGTCTCTGCGAGAGCAGAACTTTATCGACGCGGCCCGGGCCATCGGATGCAGCGACCACCGGGTAATCGTCCGCCACATCCTGCCCAATCTGATGACGCCCCTCATGACCCTGGCAACCCTGGACGTACCCGGGACTATCCTTACCGAGTCTACGCTGAGTTTCCTGGGCTTCGGCATCCAGCCTCCCGAGTCGTCCTGGGGACTGATGCTGTCCTCGGGGCGCGAGTACATTATGTCGGCCTGGTGGATCGTGGTGATCCCCGGCCTGGCAATATTCCTTACGGCCCTTTCCTTCAACCTGTTCGGAGTCTGGATGCGGGCGGTGAGCGACCCTCTCCAAAGGTGGCGCTGGCTCAAAGCCACCAAGGAAGCTAAAGAAGCCGGTGCAACGTCCTAGCCCTTAGTTCCAGTCAAAGACTTACCAGGTTGAGTTTCAGATGAGAGATACCGGCGTACTTTTTTGGGCGTTGCCCGTGGCCAGGACAATCGCGGGGTTTATCTTGGCCACCATGCTGGGGATCGGCGGCGGTTGGATCATCCTCATATTCAACGCCCTGCTCGGCTACCCCTGGTCCATGGACTTGCACCGGAACCTTTACTACCTCGGGATCGGCATCGGCGCGGGGGTGGGCGCTTATATCGGGTGGGCCAACTTCGCCATCCACCGGGGCTACATAGCTGCCACCCTGCTACTTACCGTTGCCGGTGGGGTTGTGGGAGCGTATCTGGGGATCGTCTATGGCGCCCAGGCTGATGCGAACCTGCTGGGCAGAGGGTACACCCTGGAACACAGCCTGCACATCGGCGCGCCCATCGGGGCGATCCTCGTCTCCACTGTCATCGGCCTGGTCAACGAGATACGCACCGGCGGTCGGTGACCGGTGGTCAGTGGCCGGTGGTCAGTAGCCGATGGTTAGTTGGCGGGAGGTGGTTGGGAAGAATGGCTGCGTTGAAGAGTTACCAGGAGTTGGAGGTCTGGAAGAAGTCTATAGATTTGGCTGAGATGGTGTATCGGACCTCAGCGGAGTTCCCTGTGGAAGAGCGATTCGGTATGACCAGTCAGGTAAGGCGGGCGGCTACTTCTATACCAGCGAATATTGCTGAGGGCGCGGAGCGGCACGGTCCCCGAGAATTTCTCCAGTTTTTGAGGATAGCAAGCGGGTCGCTAGCAGAAACGGAGACGTTTCTGATCTTGGCGTTACGCCTAAATTTGGCGAAATCAGGCCAGATCGACGCCCTGCTTGCTCAATCAGAGGAAGTTGGCCGAATGCTTAACGGCCTCAAGCGTTCCCTGCGTCCAAGAACCTGATCCGGTCAGACCGCGTCCACACCAACCACAGCTAACTGACCACTAACCACCGGCCACCAGCCTACGCCTCCTCCGGAGGAGGCGCGGGGTTGACCATTCCCGCCGCGAGAGACACCGGCACCAGGTCGGCCAGCTCGTCCACGGTCCACTTTCCGTCCTTGTGGATGCTTCGCGTCACGTGGCGCGGAGAGTACAGAGCCATCTGCCACCCGCTGGTGCCTATTACCTGGCCTGTGATTGCGCCTCCGGCTTCGGAGCAAAGGTAGACGACCTTAGGGGCGTTGTTCCCAGCGTCCCTGGAACCTTCCGCCGCCTCCACGGCCCTGCCCGCCATCGCGCCGCCGCCGATGACTCCGCGGGCAGCCCGCAACTCACGGGCCGCGTCAGGCACCGAACCTGTCATGCGAGTCGCGCCGCCCGGATAGATGGCATTGACGGAGATGCCGTGGGGTCCTAGCTCCCGCGCCAGAGCCCTGGCAAACCCGACCATACCCTCCTTGGCCGCCGAGTAGTTGGCCTGTCCGGTATTGCCCAGCCCGGAACCGGACGAGAACAGGCAAATGCGCCCGTATTTTTGTTGGACCATGTGCGGGACCACGTTGCGCACCGTATTGAAGGCCCCCTTGAGGTGGACCGCCAACACCGCGTCCCATTCTTCTTCGTTCATGTTGAAGACCATGCGGTCCCGAAGGATTCCCGCCACATGGCACAAAATGTCCACTCTGCCGAAGTTGTCCAAAGCAGTCTGCACCATGCCCCGCCCGCCCGCAAAGGCCGCTACGGTGTCGCGGTTGGCAACCGCGGTCCCGCCCGCCTCCCGTATCTCGGCTACCACTTCGTCGGCGGGGCCAATGTCGGTGGGCGCTCCCGTCCCATCCAGGTTCACGCCCAGGTCGTTGACGACCACTGACGCGCCTTCTTCCGCCAGGAGCATGGCCACGCCTCGGCCAATGCCACGGCCCGCTCCGGTTACAATCGCCACTCTTCCTGCTAGCCGATCAGCCATGATGTAATCCTCTCCATTTTGAGGGTCGTTCCGAGGGCTCTATCTGACGCTGGGGGAAATCATCTTGGGCACAAGGAAGTCCATCTCATCCATCGTGTAGTTGCCTTCCTTGTGGATGCTTCGTTCTATCTGCGGGTTGGAGTAAAGATAAATGCTTCCACCTCTGACTCCGAAGACGTAGCCGTTCATGTTGTCGATCTCGTTGGTGCACAACAGCGCGGTCAACGGGGCGACATTTTCCGGGTCGTCGGCGGAACCAGGACCTTCCCAGACCGTAACCGGGGGAGACACCCCGATTCCCGCTACGTCCTCGGCGGTTACGCCGGCCTGCGCTTCCCGGTACTCCTCGACCAGTCCGGGGAAGAGCCTGGTCCGGGCCAGCGGTGAGATGGCGTTACACGTAACCCCGTAGCGGCCCATATCCCTGGCCACCGTGCGGGTCAACCCTATGATCCCCTCACAAGCGGCGGCGTAGTTGGAGCTGCCAAGGGCGCCAAGCCCCGCGTCGCTGGTGAGGTTGACTATCTTGCCGCCGCGCTGTTGCCGGAACAGGATGCAGGCGAACTTGGTAGGGCAGAATGTGCCCTTCAAGTTGACGCTGATCACCTGGTCCCAGTCCTGTTCGGTCATCTGGTAGATCATCCCCTCTTTGAGGATGCCCACGCTGTTGACCAGAATGTCGATGTGGCCAAAGGTGTCCACCGCGCTTTGGATAACGCTCTCTCCTCCGTCCATCGTGGCAACGTCGGCGTAGTTGGCCGCCGCTTGCCCACCCGCGGCCTTGATCTCTGCCGCAACGTTGTCTGCCGGAACGGTGGAAGAACTCGACCCGTCGACGTCGCATCCCAGGTCGTTGACAACCACCGATGCTCCCTCTTGGGCCAGTTGCAAGGCGATTCCGCGACCTATGCCGCGGCCCGCGCCGGTGACCACCGCCACCTTTCCTTCCAGGCGGCTCGCCATAATTCCACCTCCGAGATGAGTCATTTGGGGGAACGTACCGGCCAGCGGGACGCAATGCCGCACCGGCGCGCACATATTACTACAGATGGGATTGGGTGTCACGGGCGGGTTGATTGACCCCGGGATCTTACGATTATCGGCCCAATTGTCCGAACCGGGATTCACAGGATTATGGGATTCCCATGATTTCCAATCACATAAATCCCGGAATCAGGGAAATCACAATTCAGACGAACTATCGAAGGTCCCTCGCCCAGGACCTGGCGGACTAAAATATCGCCGTCAACTCCCTGGACCGGGGGTATCAAGTCCGAAGGCGCGGCATGGTTGGCGCGACAAACGGCCCAGAGCTTCAGCGGTCACGTGGTGGACTGGGCCGATTTCGGCGCCACCTGGAGAACGTAACACTCAGCAGTCTGGCTGCTACCACCACCGTTCCGCCTTGACTCGGGAAGCCGGTATTCCCGCGCCGGCCAGCGCGGATGATAGGTCATCCTGCAACTGCGGAGGCCCGCAAAGGTAGTAAAGGCTGTCCCCCGTAGGACTCTGTTCCAACAACAGGTCCCGGTCGATTCTACCCGAGCGGCCACTCCACAATCCGTCATGGTGGCGGGTAACCGTGAAGACTGCCTGAAAGCGTGGGTTGCGCTCCGACATCCCCTCGATTTCCTCTCGGAACGCCAACTCACCGGGAATGCTGGCGCTGTATAGGAGCCGGACCTCGCGGTCCATCCCCGTCTGGTCGAGGTAACGCAACATGCTGATAATGGGTGTAATCCCGATCCCTCCGGCGACGAATACCAAGGGGCCGCCCCAATCTGGGTCGAGATAGAAGTTGCCGGACCCTCCTCGCACCGTGAAAACCTCCCCTTCCGTGGCTCGCTCATGCAGGTAGATGGCCGGCGCTCCCCACGCTAGTTTCTTGACCGCCAATTCGAAGGTCCCGCTCTGGAGAGGAGTGGAGGTTATAGAGTAGCCCCCTACCTCGACAGACGTCCCGATATCCACGTACAGGTCCACCCACTGGCCCGGCTTGAACTCCATCCGCTCTCCGCCCAGGTCGAAGAGGAAGGACTTTACAGTCGGTGTCTCTTGCTGTATCCGTACCAGTGTAGCTTCGAGCGCCACGGGGCTTCTCCTGCGGCTCGGCGCATACGCCATGAGCCTGTGTCACATCGGCGGGCATTTCGGCCAAGAGTTGGCCGGCTAGCTGATAGGATTATACGACTTGGACGATTACCATATCCTCTGTAATTGCGCCAACCCTTTCCTTATCCCAGAGGGAGCGGGGACTTAACCGATGCCCTATTCGCGCATGACGCCTCCTCTCCAGGACTCTCCCGGATTGGTGGAGTTGCTGCGGAGGTTGGTCCGTTTTGACACCACCAACCCTCCTGGCAACGAAGGGGCCTGCCTACACTACATTCAAGGGCTTCTGACTGAATCGGGAGTGGATGTCGAACTCCTTGGCCCTTCCCGCGACCGCCCGAACCTGGTGGCGCGGCTGAAAGGCCGTGGGTCCGCGCCTCCGCTTCTGATGTACGGCCATGTGGACGTGGTGACGACGGCTGGTCAGGAATGGACGTATCCGCCCTTTGAAGCAAGGATCGAGGACGGCTTCGTTTGGGGACGCGGGACTCTGGACATGAAGGGCGGGATAGTGATGATGCTATCAGCCCTGCTGCGAGCGAAATCTGAAAACCCAGGACCGCCCGGCGACGTCCTGTTGGTCCTGGTCAGCGACGAAGAGGCCGGAGGAGAACAGGGGGCGAAATTCCTGGCGCAGAACCACGCCGAGTTGTTCGACGGGGTCAGTTACGCCATAGGCGAGTTCGGAGGGTTTAGCTTTGACATAGGTAATCGCCGCTTCTACCCAATTATGGTCGCCGAGAAACAGTCCTGTTGGATTCGGCTGCGAATCCGTGGCCATTCGGGGCACGGTTCCCTGGCCCACCAACCAGGCGCCATGGCAAAGCTTTCCGCCGTGTTGAGGCAATTGGAGGAACGCCGGTTGCCGGTCCACGTTACGCCGGTGACACGGCTTATGATTGAGTCCATAGGTTCAAGACTCCCCTTCCCCGCCTCGTTGGCATTCAGGGCCATGCTGCGCCCTGCTTTGACCAACATGGTATTCAAGCTCTTGGGAGACCGGGGACGTCTTTTTTCGCCCCTGTTTCGCAATACGGTGAACCCTACGATGGTCACCGGCGGACAGGCGGTCAACCTGACGCCGGGAGAGATAGTCTTGGATTTGGACGCACGGCTCCTGCCTGGATACACACCGGGGCAACTGTTGGAAGAGGTGTGCGGAATTATTGGCGAAGACGTAGCCATTGAGGTGGTCCGTTTCGAGCCCGGCCCTACGGGTCCTGACCTCGGCTTCTTTCAGACCATCGCGGCTATTGTCCGGCAAATGGACCCAGAAGGGGAGCCCGTCCCCATGCTGCTTCCGGCCTCGACCGACGCGCGTCATCTCGCCAAGCTGGGAATCCAGACCTATGGATTCCTGCCCATGCGCCTACCCGGCGGTTTCAACTTTTCAGAGCTTATACACGGTCCCGATGAACGAATACCGATAGACGCGCTTGAATTTGGCTCGGAGGCAGTCTACAGGTTGATTATGGGGAGAGGCGAAACATCTCCGGGAAGAAGTTAGCGAACCGCTCTACTTTTGACGCTATTGCGGCGTAATTCGTTGCATTGACGTCCAACCAGGCGTATGGTAAAGTTTATCACTCTAACGGAGACCGATTCCCTAAGGATTCTTACGGAGGTAAGAGAGTATAGCTAGGCAATATCGGGTTAACGAGCGGATCACATCTCCACAGGTACGTGTCATCGGCGAGGACGGAGCTCAGTTAGGTGTCATGCCGGTTGGTCAGGCGCTTCAGAAGGCACGCGAATGGGACCTAGACCTGGTTGAGGTGGCCCCCAACTCCGACCCTCCGGTTTGCCGGGTGCTAGACTACGGAAAACTGCGCTACCTTTCCGCCAAGAAAGACCGGGAATCCAGGAAAGGGCAGAAGAGTACCGAATTGCGCGAGGTACGGTTCCGCCCTAACATAGGCAGCCACGACCTGGAAGCCAAGACCCGCAAGGTGCGGGAGCTTATCAACGACGGATCGAAGGTCAAGTTGACGGTGCGTTTCCGGGGCCGGGAAGCCGCCCACAACGAAATAGGACTGTCGGTGCTCAAGAGAGTGGCCGACGATTTGAAGGACGAGGTACGCTTGGAAAAGGCCCCGTCCATGGAAGGTCGAGCGCTATCGATGATCTTACTCCCCTCGGTGCCCAAGGGAGAACGGACCGATAAGAAGGTAGAAACCACCGCCGATGCCGAAGCTTAAGACTCATAAGGGCGCCAGCGCCCGTATCCATGTCACAGGTTCAGGAAAACTGATGCGCCGCAAGCGAATGAGTAGCCACCTGCGGCGTAAGAAGCCTACCAAGGTTACTCGCAAGTACTCCGACAAGCTGTCCGTGGACAAGAGCGACGTGAAGCGCTTAAGCCACCTGCTGCCTTACCGGTAAACGTACTAATCCGCATCTTGGAGACCCACCGTGTCCAGAGTTAAGCGCGGCGTCACCAAACACAGACGCCATAAGAAAGTCATGTTGGAGGCCAGAGGCTTCCAAGGACAGTCCCATCGCAGCTACAAGTGGGCCAAAGAGGCCCTCTTGCACGCTTGGGCCTACTCCTATAGGCACCGCAGGGAACGGAAAGGCGATTTCCGCCGGTTGTGGATAGTGCGGATCGGGGCGGCTTGCCGTCAGTCCGGCACCACTTACAGCCAGTTCATACACGGGCTCAAGGAAGCGGGGATCGAGCTGGACCGCAAGGTGCTGGCGGACCTGGCAGTCCGCGATCTGCCCGCATTCCAAAAATTGGTGGGCATCGCTAACCAGCAGACTGCTTCGTAGCCTACCCAGGCCGAAACTGAAGAACCAAGAAGAGGGGTGCGGTTGAGCCGCACCCCTCTTGTATTGCCTAACCAGCTTGCCTAGGTCAATTGGTATTATGCCAGGAGACGAGTAAAAACCACCGACGCAACAGTTACCGTGAACCCCGTTAGAATGAAGATATTCTGACTATTAAACCGGTCATGCAGAATCTTATTATCTTCTCTTAGAACTCTGATGTCCTCTCTGGTGGCAAGGAAGGGTCTTTCAGTTCTCCGCGACAGTCCCTCGCCCTCTGGGAGAGGGGTTGGGGTGAAGGGCGTGTGGCGAGGGGCAACCGGCCTGGTGCATGGGATTTCACCCTCATCCCGTCCTTCTCCCTCAAGGGAGAAGGGGTAGTATTCAAAAAATTGAAAGACCCTGGTGGCAAGGGACTCGGTCATCCGATCAACTCGCTGCTCCAACCGGCTTACACGTTCTTCCAGGACCTGCTGTTCCATTACCCAACCTCAACTACAATCCCAGCCCTTGATTCCTCAAGTTATTCTAACGCTCTTGCCGCCGTCAGTCCTCGCCCTGTGCCTTGGCGAAACCGTAGTAGTCGTCGGCCTCTAGTACCCTTTCAAGGCCGGCTTCGGAAATGTTGATGGGACGCAGAGGCGTCGACCACCGTTCGGTCAACTCATAATGCAGCGCCTCCAGAGTCATGGGTTGGTTGGCATTGGCCAGAAGCGTGCGGAAAACAATCTCCTGGATGGCCATGTTGTTGTGAATAAAGTCTTTGTCGCCGCCGCAGAACTCGGCGATTTCATCAATCAGCGCCTGAGGGTCGTCCAATTCGTGGGCAGGCGTCATCAAAGACGGGCACGCGGGCACCCGTCTCTCGGCGACCAGCGCCACCGCCGAGCGTCTAAGTTCGACGAGGCGGTCGAAGCTAACATGATACAAGGGAGAATCTTCGAATGCATCCGAGTCCACGGCGGGACTCATGGTTTCGGGTTCGGGGGTGGTCATAGATCAACCTCTTCGTTCCAGTCCAGCATGATGATCCTCACCTTTTCGCCCGCCGCCTTGGAGGGAAGGTCCTCCGGGCAGATGGCCAGGCCGTTGGCCCGGGACATTGAAGTGAGGATGTTCGACCCCTGGGGGCCGGTGGGATTGGCATAGTAGGAACCGTTACTTCGGGTTACCTCCACCCGCGCATACACGCGGCGTCCGTCGGTGTTGAAGATCGGTCCGGTCAGCACACCTTCCACTGAAGGTCGGGGCATGGGCCGCTTCCCCAGCATGATGGCAATGGCGGGGCGCGCAAACATCTCGAAGGCCACCATCGCGCTTACCGGGTTGCCTGGCAGTCCCATTAGCGGGACCGGGCCTCGCCCCTCCTGCGCGATGTGCCCGAACGCCAGAGGCTTGGCGGGCCGCATTCGAACGGACCAGAAATTCATCTCTCCACGCTCGGTGAGCACGTCCTTTACTATGTCGTAATCGCCCTTGGATACGCCAGCGGAAGTGATGATCAGGTCCGATCCCTCAGCCTCATGCAGCTTCCGGTGCAGGTCTTCCAGGTTGTCACGGGCGATGCCCAGGACCCTGGGGACCCCCCCGGCGGCGACCACCGAGGCCGCCACGCTGAAGCTGTTGCTGTCGAATATCTTCCCCCGTTCCAGGGGCGCCCCAGTCGCCACCAGTTCATCTCCAGTGGCGAGAATCGAGACCACCGGGCGGCGCGTCACGCTTACTTCACTCAGTCCCAAGGAAGCCATGACGCCAACCTCGGATGGGCGTATAACCGCGCCGGATTCGAGGACCTGTTCGCCATTACGGACATCCTCTCCCGCTGGGCGCACGTTGCTACCCCGGCCCAGCTCCGACAGGATTTGCACCTGGTCGAGAGACGCTCCGGACTGTCTGCGCTTTACCTCGTCGGTCTCCTCAAACGGGACGACCGTGTCCGCCCCCGCGGGTATCGGAGCCCCGGTCATGATGCGGATCGAGGTACCGGGCGTCACCGTATCGTCGGAAACGCTCCCAGCGGCGACCAGACCGATTACCTTTAAGGTCCTGGGGGTCTCCGCTCCCGCGCCCTGGATATCCTCGCTGCGAACCGCATAACCGTCCATGGCCGAGTTGGTCATCGGAGGCAGGTCCAGCGGAGAGTAGACGTCCGAAGCCAGCGCCTGGCCCAGGGAATCCAACAGGGGCACATTGACCGGGTCCAGCCGGGAGAAGCAGGCCATTATGCGTTCGTAGGCCTCTTCCACGCTGAGCATGTCTTCGTCCACGTGGCTATGGCCGTGCTCTGGGTCCTCCGCATGACGGTGGTGACCCTGATGGCTCTCGTGGCCATGGTGACCTTGGTCTTGGTGACGGCTTTCGTGATGACCGTGACTGGTCATAGCAGTCTTACCCTCCTCTTAGCTCCGGAGAGACGCACCCACCTGACGCTCCAGGTTGCGCAAAATCCCTTCCAGCGCCCGGTTGACCTGGTCTGCGGTCAATGTTTGCTGTTGGGACTGGAAGTAAACATGAAATGCCAGAGACTTGGAGCCAGCCGGGACGTTTTCCCCGGTGTAGAGGTCGAAAAGCTCTACCCTGGAAACCAGGCGGCTCTGGGAAATGATCTCTTCAATGCTAGCTTCGGCAACATCTGACGGCACAAGCAGCGCCAAATCCCTGGTGGCCGCCGGATATCTGGATAATGACCGAAACTCCCTGGCATCTCCTGACAATGCGCCGCCCAACGATTCCAGGTCCAGTTCCCATAGAGCCACCCGGGCAGCGTTCAGGCCGAAAGCCGATATGACGCCGGGATGCAATTCCCCGAGAACACCCAGTGCGGCGGTCCCGGATACAACCCTGGCGCACCTGCCTGGAGCAAAGGAGGGGTCTTCCAAAGGCTCATAGCTGGCCTCGATTCCCAACCGTTCCAGCACCGCGTCCACGACACCCTTGGCATCGTAAAAGTCCAACAGACCCTCATCGGTAAGCCAAGATGTCTCCCAACGACGCCCCGCCAGCACTCCGGCCGCAGTCTCCCGTTCGTCGGGGAGGTCGCCATGTCTCGCGTGGAACACTCGCCCAACCTCGAATAGACGGAACGGCCCTTCGCTGTGACCCTGGTTCACCGCCAATGTGGACAGCAAGCTGGCGCGCAAGGTTGGCCGGAGGTAACCCTGCTCGGCATTCATGGGGTTGGACAGTCTGACCGGGGCCGGCGCACCGCTCGTCTGGCTGACTCGCCGCAGGTCTTCCAAGCTAATGAGCGGGTAGTTGATTACCTCTTCCATCCCCGCCCCTGCCAGTAAGTCCTTCACCCTGGGCACAAGCTCGGTCATGGGCCGAGCCTGTTGGTAAGGGATGGGTGTGGATAGCATGGTTGTGGGCACGGAGTCGTACCCGATAATCCGCACCACTTCTTCCACTAGGTCTTCCTCGATACTCACGTCGTTTCGCCAGTAGGGCACAGTAGCCAACAACCCATCGGCCTCCACCCTCTGACAGGTAAATCCCAGGGACTCCAAGACCTGTTCCACAGTCTCGATGTCCAAATCCATCCCCAGCACCTTCTTCAACCTAGCGGCGCTGAGCGGCACGGGCTGAGCGGCGTCCCCTTGTCCGGGGAACACGTCTACGAAGCCACGGTCCACGGTTCCACCGGCGAACTGCTGGATGAGTTGTGTCGCCCGCCGTAACGCGATGGGCGCGAGTTCCGGTCTAAGCCCCTTCTCGAACCTGAGAGTCGCTTCCGTGCGCAGCCTCAACCTCTGGGCGGTCTCCCGGTTGTTGTAACCGTCAAATGTGGCGGACTCCAGAAGGACATCGGTTGTTCCCAGGCCGATCTCGCTGTTGGCCCCGCCAATGACACCTCCCAGACCGATAGCGTCATTGGAGTCGGCGATTACCAGCGCATCCGGCGTAAGGGAGCGGTCCACACCATCCAACGTGGTGAGCGATTCTCCCTGCCGGGCCCGCCGCACTATGACGGTGCGGTCCCTCACCTTCTGGTAGTCGAATGCGTGTAGGGGCTGGTTGAACTCCAACATGACGTAATTGGTCACGTCGACCACGTTGTTGATGGGCCTAACTCCGGCGCGAGTGAGTCTATCTTGCATCCAGGCCGGAGAGGGGCCGATCTTGATTCCGCGTATTACGGTGGCGGTATACCGTCGGCAGAGGTCCGGGTCGGCGATGGAGATCGACACGCCATCCGTTACTGGTGGACCATCTTCAGGGTAGTCAATTTCTGGCGGGTTGACCTGCTGCCCCGTGAGCGCGGCGACCTCGTGGGCCACGCCTAGGACCGAGAGACAGTCCAGCCGGTTGGGAGTCAGTTCCAGTTCCAGGATCGTATCTCCCAGATAGGCGTCCAGCGGAGTCCCCACGGGCGCGTCATCCGGGAGCACCACTATCCCTTCGTGACCCTCTCCCAGTCCCAATTCCAACTCGGAGCAGATCATACCCTCGGACACCACACCCCGAATCCTAGCCGGTTTCAGGGCTTCGCGCTTACCGGAGTGGGTGTTGTAGAGCACCGCGCCCACCCTGGCAAAACAAATCTTTTGGCCCGCGGCCACGTTTGGCGCGCCGCACACCACCTCTAGCTCTTCAGCCCCGGTGGCAACTTGGCACAGAGAAAGCCGGTCTGCTTGGGGGTGTGGCCCTACAGACAACACCTGTCCCACCACGCAATCTCCCCAGGAGCCGGTCTCGATGACGTCTCCGACCTCGACACCGGCCATGGTAAGACGGTGGGCTAGCTCGTCGGCGGGCAAGTCCACGTCGACGTATTCTCGTAGCCAGGAAAGTGGGACTCTCATATTCTCGCGGCGTTAATACCCGTGTCGCGGCCCTGCTTGGTAATAGTCAACAATGTCAGCTCAAGGAGGCCCGGAATTTCGACTAGGGCCCCGAGGACGCCGGCGCGATCGCTAAAACTGGCGCAGGAACCTCAAATCGTTGGAGTAAAAGTGCCGAATGTCGTCTATGCCGTATTTGAGCATGGAAATACGTTCAGGTCCCAGGCCGAACGCGAAACCAGTGTACTTTTCGGTGTCATACCCCACGCCGGCCAGCACCCTGGGGTGCACCATACCAGCGCCCATGATCTCTATCCAACCGCTGTCCCGGCAGATTCGGCAACCGGTACCCTCGCCGCTGCAGGCGAAGCAGTCGATGGACATATCGACTCCGGGTTCCACGAATGGGAAGTAATCGCAGCGGAACCTTACCCTTCGTTCCTCGCCGAACAGACGCCGGGCGAACTCATAGAGCGTGCCCTTGAGATCAGCGAAGGTTATCCCCTCGTCCACGGCGAGTCCCTCAACCTGGTAGAAGTGCCACTCGTGGGTCGCGTCAGTGGCCTCGTACCGGTAGCATTTCCCAGGCACGATCACGCGGACCGGCGGGTCCTGGCTCTCCATGACCCGCGCCTGCATCGGGGAAGTATGGGTCCGCAGCAGCATGGGGTATGCGCCCGCCTCGTTCTGGTAATCCACCCATAGGGTGTTCCACATATCCCGCGCCGGATGGCCCTGCGGGATATTAAGCATCTCGAAGTTATACCGGTCCCACTCCACCTCGGGACCTTCCACCACGCTAAAACCCATCGCTACAAAAGCCCCGGTAATCTCGCGTATTACCTGGGTCGTGGGGTGGAGCCTTCCGGAGGTTAGTGGACGTCCGGGGAGGGTCACGTCTAGGCGGTCAAGCTCGGCGGAGCGCGCTAGTTGGGCCTGGCTAATCAGCTCCGCATGCTGGTCCAAGCGCTCTTCGAGGTTGCGCTTGGCTTCGTTGCCCATGGCCCCGGCGGTACGCCGTTCATCCAAGTCGAGCTGAGAGAGGCCCCGCAGGATGGAGGTCAGCCGCCCCCGGCGGCCCAGATATGCGACGCGCCATTGGTCGAGGGACTGGGAGTCGCCGATCTCCCCCAATTCGGCCAGGGCTGTGTCGACCAACTCCTGGATGGATTGCGTGATGGACTCGGGCAAGCGCGGTCAGCCTCAGGCAACGAGTAGGGCGGTAATTCGTCGGGGTAGGCCACAACATTATAGAATTCACCCGGTAGCGGGTCAAGGCGTCATGGGCTACCGGGTCTCGCCGATACGTGGTTAGAGTGACATTTGCGGGTTGGAATAGAACAATTGTTCTGATACATTTTGATAGCTCCCATGTGCCGTTGGCCGAGTCTTGTGCGCTCAGGGAGACACGCCTAGCGGAACGGTACGACGTGAACTGGTTCTACCTCAAGCGCTGCGCCAAATGCGGCGGAGATTTGGTCCTGGACGAGGGCGATTGGCTCTGCGTTCAGTGCGGCACATACTTCTACACAGACCTCTACCGAAGGCCTGATCCGCCGGAGTCTTCATCCGCCGGAGTCTTCACCTCCCTCCCCGTTAACGCCCCCCGAGGAGAAGTCAGGGGCCAGACCTGGTCGAGCCTTAAACGGTTTCTCCAGGGCCGGCCAGGACCTGTCATTTCTTAACTGGCCCATTACCATTGGCCCCCGGGTCCGGAGGTGTTCCCAGGTAGCACTCTACTTGACACAAATACAAGGCCCGCCTCCCTGCAGAGGATGCGAAGTTGAGCGCGGCGGTGAATAAGGGCGTGTTTTTGGCTCTCGACGCGGGGGTGCGGGAAAGCGGATGGGCGGTATTCGGTGTGGAAAGCAATCCTGTGACGGGAGTCGTCAAGACGGGTCCACGACGCCGTCTCGACGCACATGGCCGCGTGTCGCTGCTATTGGAACATCTCGACCGTGTTGCCGAACGCTGGCGCCCCCTAAGCGTTGTCCACAGCTTGCCTTCGGGGATCCGTTGGCAGATGCAGGCGTTGGAACTACTGGAACGATCTCTCGCCCAATGGTCGGAGAAGCGCGGCGTACCCCTTTACGGTTACACTGCCCAGGAAGTCCGTGCCGCCATTGCCGGTCATCCTAACGCCACCGGAGACCAACTTGGCTACGCCGTAATGCTTCGATTGGGCCTAATCGGCCAGTCGAAAACCACCCACGAATGGGAGGCTCTCGCGGTGGGCCACTACCATCTTTGCCAAGGCCCCTCGGGCTCCTAGCCCCTGGCTGCGGGCGGTGTATAATAGGGGCGCGTTCACCAGTCGAAAGGCGGGTACTGCCTATGGGAGCGGCCAGACCCATGGTCGGCCCAGGGTCCCGCAACGGGAGTCGTCATGCCGATCGTTCAGCGCCCTTATGTGCCACCGGAAGACCAGGTCCCCCAGGAAGACACGTTCGTAAACCCAGGCGACACTCAGGCTGCCGACGGGTATTCCGGGGAACCGATTACCTTCTACTGCGATTCCATGCACATCTTTAGCAGCCTGTATTCGGCCGTCCTGTTCTTTGGCGAACAGATGGAGGAACGGGAGCCAATTCTAAGGGCGCGAATCAAGGTAAGCCCCCAGATGTTGAAAGCCATCGCCGTGCTCGCCAACAAGCATGTGCGCGAGTACGAAGAGGCTGTCGGCCCGATTACCCTCCCCGAGCAGGTCTACGCCGCCTGGGAAGTCGAACCGGAGAGCTAGTCATGCAAGGTGACAACCGCAACCCCGATGACCGCTTATTGGCCGAAGACTTGGCATGTCCAGTGGAGGTGCAGCCAGGGGCCGATAACGCCACCCCTGGAGACTGGGACTGGCGGTTAATCGGCACTACCCAGCCAAACTCGGCCACCTTTCACCTCAACCACAGCGACGTCAACCAGGTGATTGTGGACGTCCTGCGCCCGTCCGACTCTCCTGAGGATGGCCAGTTCGTGATATCCAAGGACATCCCTATAATCATCATGGACAGCCTGGACAAGTACTGGGCGGGCGAGTGCCGCACCGTCCTACCGCTGCATGGCGTGAGAGTGCCGGTGGAGGGTGAGACCATGGCAGAGGCGAAGCGGGCATTGGCCGCGGACTTGGCGGCGCAATTCCGCCTGTTGTCGTTGCTGTCCTCGTCCCACAATCAACTGGCTCCCCAGTTGCGCGAGAATCTCGCCTATCTGCTATCGGTGTTGGGCAAGGGCCCCGGCTTTACCGGCTGAGAGAAAAGGGTCTCGAAGAGGTCGCGGGAAGGAATCCTCCCCTACACCCTTACAGAGTTGTCGGGAATGGGGATGATTCCCCAATGGATTGATGCGCTGGGTTGATTGCTCCGTCAAAGGGCTGCGGAGAGTAACGAAGACCGGACCCTGTCCCCTATATCCGCCATAGCAACCATATCGGCCTCGTCTTGTCCCCTGACCTTCATCTCCACCGAGCCGTTTCGCAGGTTTCTGGGACTAACTATTAGCCTAATGGGAAGTCCGAGCAAGTCCGCGTCATTCAGCTTGACCCCCGCCGTCTGGTCCGGGCGGTCATCGAATAACACCTCCACGCCCTGGGATTCCAGGAGTTCGTAGAGGGATTCCGCCTCCTTGGCCACTGACTCGTCGCTAAGATTCAGACCCACTAAATGGACCTGGTAGGGAGCTATTGGCGCGGGAAATACGATACCGCTGTCATCGTGGTTTTGCTCGATCGCCGCAGCCAGTAGCCTGCCCACGCCGATACCGTAACAACCCATGATTATGGGCCTCTGTTGCCCCTCGTTATCGAGGTAGCTGGCCCCGAACGACTCGCTGTAACCCGTCCCCAGCTTGAAGATATGTCCCACTTCGATGCCCCGGACCGCGTCCAGTGGGTTCCTACAGTTGGGGCAGAGTTGGCCAGGCTGCGCCAGAGCAATTTCGGTGAATATGTCCACCTGAAAGTCTCGCGGGTAATTAGCCCCTTGAAGGTGGGTGTCCGTCCTGTTGGCTCCGACAACGAAGTTGTTGCCCTTGGCTATCGAAGGGTCTCCAACCTTTGTGATTCCTTCAAGCCCAATGGCGGACGCAGACCCAGCGACCAGCCCCGCTTCGGCTACCTCATCGTCTCCGGCCATGCGCAAGTCGATGGCATGGAGAGCGTTTCTTAATTTGATCTCGTTTACTTCCAGGTCACCCCTTATGGTGACGAACACCGGAACGCCGTCGGCCATGTAGAAAACCGCCTTCAGCGTTTTCGCCTCAGAGATGTCCAGAAATTGGGCCAAGTCGGCGATGGTCTTGATACCCGGGGTCGCCACTTCCTTCAAGGACTGCTCCGCTTCGAGGGGCAGCTCCGGATAGACCGATTCCGCCCGTTCCGCGTTGGCGGTGTACTGGCAGGAGGAGCAATGTATCACCGTGTCCTCGCCAGTGGGGGTGACCAGCAAAAATTCATGGGAGTCTTTGCCGCCGATTGCGCCGCTGTCAGCTTCGGCCATAAGCACGGGTAGGCCGCACCGGCGGAAGATGTTTCGGTAGGCCTGTGCCATGGCCTGATAGCTATCATCCAAGGATTCATCATCGGCGTTGAAGCTGTAGGCGTCCTTCATGGCGAATTCCCGCACCCGGATCAGGCCGGCGCGAGGCCTGGCCTCGTCGCGGAACTTGGTCTGAATCTGGTAGAGAATCACCGGAAGGTCGCGGTAGCTCTGGACGTTGGCCCGCACAATGCTGGTGACTACTTCTTCATGAGTCGGGGCAAGGGCCATGGCGCGCCCACGCCTGTCCTGTAGAGCAAATAAGTTATCGCCGAAGGCCGACTTCCGTCCGCTCTGCTCCCACAGCTCCATTGGTTGAAGGGCAGGCATGGACAGTTCCTGTCCGCCCGCGCCGTCCATCTCCTCGCGGATTATATTCTCGATCTTGCGAAGCGACCGCCATGCCAGCGGCAGGGCGGAGTAAATCCCCGAAGCCACCTGGTAAATCAGCCCAGCCTTTAGCATCAGCCGGTGGCTGGCCGACTCGGCCTCCGGAGGATCGTCGCGCAAGCTCTTCGTAACGAGCCGGGACATTTTCATGGCTTGAGTAGCCCTCTCCTAAATGGCGCTAAAGTTTGGTTAGAACGGCGCCTATGAGACCTATGGTCACCGCGAATAACGTGAAGGTGATTCCGAAGAGAAAGCGGACTTCGGTTTTGTCCGCCTTCCGGTCTAGCATAACCATCACGCCAGTAATCCGATCCTCAATTACGGATGTCCGGGTCTCAAGAGTCAAAAGTCGCTCGTTCATCTGTTCGAGGACACCTTCGACCTGGATATCCTTTCTTCGGGAGATACCAACCAATCACCTCACCGCTAACTGACGGGGGTCTTATCCACTTCTTCCATCAACGCCGACAGCATTTCCTCGGCGGGAACCACGCGGACTTTCACCCCCTTGCGGAATATGACCGCCCTTCCAGCTCCAGCGGCGATACCCACATCCGCATCTTTGGCTTCGCCCGGACCGTTTACCTCACAGCCCATCACGGCGACCTTGACGTTCTTGTCGTTGGACTTGAGTAGAGCATCCACGTCGTTGGCCAACTTGATGACGTCCACATCGGCGCGGCCACAGCTAGGGCAAGCCACCAGGACCGCCCCTTTGCGGCGCAGGTTGAGGGACTTCAGGATCTCATAACCGGCGTTAACCTCGTCTCGTGAGTCTCCACTCAAAGACACCCGGATAGTGTCTCCTATACCTTCATATAGCAACAGCCCCAAGCCCACCGCGGTGCGAATCGAGCCCGACTGGACCGTGCCTGCCTCGGTAATGCCGAGATGGAGCGGGTAAGGGACCATTTCGCCCAACCGCCGGTAGGCTTCGACGGTTGTTGGAACATCGAAAGCCTTCATGGAAATCTTGATCTTGTCGAAGTCCTGGGCTTCCAGCAGGCTGATCTCCCAGAGTGCCGTTGCCACCATGTGGTCGACTACGCTGTACTCCCCCTCTTGCTCTTCGCCGACCTTGGGGAGCTTGTTCACCAGGTCCATGTGTCGCGAGAACCCCCGCGTGCGGCCAATGCCGCCGACGGGGGGTAGGCTACCGAAATTGACACCAATACGGATTGGGATGTCCCGCTCCTTGGCGGCCTGCACTACCTGCTTTACCTGGTCTTCGTCTCGCAAGTTGCCGGGGTTCAACCGTAGGCAGTCGACGCCTCCCTTGGCGCATTCTAGGGCCAGTTGGTAGTGGAAGTGGATATCGGCGATGAGGGGAATATTAATCTGTTTCCTGATCTCGGCCATTGCCTGGGCCGCCTGCATATCCGGTACGGCGCTGCGGATGATCTCGCAGCCAACCTCTTCCAGGCCGTGAATCTGTTTCACGGTGGCCGCCACGTCGCGGGTGTCGGTCTTGGTCATTGACTGGACGGTAATGTCCGCTCCGCCGCCGACCTTCACTCCACCAACATAAACCGGCTTGGTAACCCTACGATTTCTCATATCTGGCCCCCACGCAAACCCGTGATTGATGGCGGTTCTGCTCTAACCTCTTGGACGGCTGGATAAATGAGAACACTGCCCAACAGTGCTGAGATGAGGACGGTGGGACTTCTCAGAGCAGCCCCCGGATAGGGCATTCGCCAGGCTTGAATGGTACACGGTTTCTGGGCACGGCGCCACAGGTTGTCCGTGATACACAGGGCAATCGGGTGGTCATCTGAAGCTCGAAGAGGGCACAAGATTCTGTGGCCCCCGGATTTGAACACGGTAATTGGGATGAGTCTGAAGAGGTCCAATGACCCGCCCTAACGCAATTCGGCACGATTGCCCCTGCCATCCTTGGCATACCATTGCCTTGATCGAAGAACCTATTGACATGCCAAGTATTGATAGATTAAATTGCGCTATCTGTATCCGTTCTTCGATTAACCTGTATAGATCCAGCGCTGGTTAGACCTATAGATTAGGGTTTCGCGGTATAGTGCATGATTTCAGTCCTAGTCTGCCATTCAAATGCCTAAATGGGTCAATCCCCTCGGGATTGACCCATGATGCTCCACTTAGACACTGACCGGAGATTTCAGCCGATTCAGAATATGGAGGTCGAACCATGGCCTACCGTTGGTGCGGGAATCCTAAGACACTAATTCACTCGCCTTTGTTATTGACCCTTATATTCGTCGTCGCATGCGGCGGGGCCGCGGCTACAACCGTGCCCCAAGAGCAGACAGCGGCAGCTACGGCCGCGCCCCAGGAGCAGGCCACGCCGGAGCCGACGGCCATTCGGGCCTTCGCCACGCCTACTATCGTCCCGGCCGCGGGCGTCCAGTCCGCACCCACCGCCAAGCCTACGGAGACGTCTGTGCCCGAGCCCTCCTCGGGGATCAAATCCGGTGGGACTATCCCCATGGCCGCCTATGCCGCCCCCTCGATTAAGGCTATTCACGAGTGGGGTTATCCGACAGACCAAATCATCTCACCCGGGTTTAACACCCTTGTGGAGTTTAACTCCGAGACCGCGGACCCCGACGATCTTAGGTGTGACCTGTGCCAAAGCTGGGAAGTGGGTGACGATGCCAGGACTTATACCTTCAGCCTGCGGGACAACGCCCGGTGGCAGGACGGAACGCCCATTACCTCCCGGGACGTGATGTTCAGCCTGAACAGCATGATCGACAAGGCGAGCGTGTTGGACAATGACGGTAACGCCATTCTGGCGGAGCACGGCCGGTCCGCGATAGTCAAGAAGATTAATCTCTACACCACATGGCCGGACTGTTGCCGGGCCATAGACGATAAGACCGTGGAGGTAAAGGTCAATTTCCCTTCGTCGGCCTTCCTTCCCACCCTTGCCCTGGAAACCTTGAACATGATCCCCGCCCATTCGGTGCTCGATGAGGGGAAAATTCAGACCCTTGCCGACTGGGAGAACTACAACGGCTCCGGACCTTTCAGAATGGTCGAATTCGACCCCGACGTAGGGACTACGTTCGAGAAGAACGACGATTACATGAAGGAAGGCTATCCCCGAATTGACAGCATCGAGATGTTCGTCATCCTGGACCCCGGCACCACCTTTGCCGCCTATGAGACGGGACAGGTCCTGATGAGCAACGGTATGGTGACCAACCTCAGTGTCATCGAAGCCCTCAAGCTGGGAGAAGACAACGCCGACAAGCTAACCGTCCACTGGGGCGGCCCGGCTGGGATACAGGGTATCGGCATGAACACTACAAAGAAACCCTTCGATGACGTGCGGGTTAGGCGGGCAATGATGCTGGCCCTCCACCGCCAGCCCATCATAGAAACGTTGAGCGGTGGCATGAACCTGTTGGGCACCCCCCTCCCGCCGGGATTGTGGTTCAGTTATACCAATGAAGAGGCCGCCACCTATCCTGGTTTCCGCGAGCTGGACGGCGAGAAACACCCCGACGACCTGGCCGAGGCAAAGAGGCTTTTGGCCGAGGCGGGCGTACCAGCAGAAGGTTTCAAGATTACGCTGTCGGCCAGAAACTGCTGCTCCTACCCGGATATAGCCCAAATCGTGGCCGACCAACTCAGACGGTTCCTGGGTTGGGATGTCACTCTGCGGACCATGGAGAGCGCGGCGGGCTTCGAAGCCTACGATGCCGGCGACTACACATTCATGGCCCAAGGGACTTCTTTCAATCTGGCAGACCCTGATGCGGCTTTCCGGCGGTACGTCCCGGGGACAATGACCCGATGGAATGCCGCCGGCGCGAGAGCGGGGGAAGGGGAACGGTATTACACGGCTGAAGGGGTCCAGGCGCTCTTTGACGCGCAAAAGCAGGAGCCAGACCGGGAGAAGCGGAAGACGTTGGTTTTGGAAGCGGCAGAGATACTTCTGAACAAAGACAACGCCTACCCCGCCCTCATGTGGGAGATGAGACACTGGCCTGTCTACAACAAAATCCAAGGCTTCAATGTTCATCCCAGCATCTACGCCCACCTGAAGCACGAGGAAATCTGGTGTGATCCAGCGTGCTAGAGGTCCCTATTGATAAGGCAGGCCCGGCGCTGGGCCTGCCTTAGTTATCACTTCAATTGAAACTACCGCTCCGCTTTGTCCCAACCTCATGTTAACCGTCACCAAATTGCGAAACTGGGCAGGAATTCAGACCTCTACTTAGACGCAGGCGGACCGATGCAGGCTTATCTAGCCAAAAGAGTTGTCCTGTTTGTACCAACGTTAATACTCGTCACGGCGTTCGTGTTTCTCATCCTGCGAATTGTTCCCGGCGACCCGGCAATCATGCTCCTTCAGGGAGCGGATGCCGACGAGGAATATACCATGGCGGAGCTTAACGCCATGCGGGCCAAGCTGGGCACGGACCGGCCCATGTATGTCCAGTACGGAGACTGGGTGTGGAAAATGCTTCGGCTGGACTTTGGCAGTTCTTACTTTTACAACAATCCTGTTAGCGAGCAGGTGGTCAAAAAGTTTCCCATCACACTGGAGCTGACCGTGCTGGCCACGCTTCTGGCCAGCGTTGTTGCGGTGCCCCTGGGCGTACTCTCAGCCATAAAACAAGATACCCTAGGGGACTACGCGGCAAGGCTTATAACCATCGCGGGAATAGCGCTCCCCAACTTCTGGGTCGCCATCATGCTGATATTCCTGCTGGTCATGTGGTTCAACTGGCTTCCCCCCCTAGGCTACACCAACCTTTGGGAACGCCCGGGGACCAACCTCCAACAGCTCATTTTCCCCGCTGTCGCCCTCGGTTTCTCTAATATGGCTTTCATCGCGAGGGTGACCCGGTCGGCCATGCTAGAGGTATTCAGAGAGGATTACATTCGCACCGCCAGGTCCAAAGGTCTAGGGGAACGAGCCGTGATTTACCGGCACGCCCTCAAGAACGCCCTTCTCCCCGTGGTCACCGTATCCGGCTATGAGTTCGGGCGGCTTATAGGGGGAACGGTGATAATCGAAGTGATATTCTCTGTGCCGGGAGTGGGCAGGCTTCTGATTGACTCCATTTTTCACCGCGACTTCCCCATGATTCAGGCCATAGTAATGATCATAGCGGTGATCGTGTTGGCCTTGAACGTGGCCCTCGATCTATTCTACGCTTGGCTCAACCCGCGGATCCGCTACGCTTAATCTTCACTAAACCGATCGGAGAGGCATGAGTCAGGAACGTTTGGTCGCAGAATCCACGGTTGCCGGGCAGGCTATCCCCGGTTTAAGGCCCAAGCGTACCGTCTGGCAGCATATCGGCAACTTCTTCCGGCGAAAGCCTTTGGGGGCCTTCGGGGCGGTGGTCGCGGGGCTCCTGGTAATATTCGCGGTTTTCGCCCCTATCATCGCACCTGCCGACGCTATGTTAACTAGGTCAGACTTTGTTCGTATGTCGCCTGGCTCGGAAGCGTGGTTTGGAGGCGACAGCCTGGGCCGCGATGTGTATACCAGGGTCGTTTACGGGGCAAGGATTTCACTGTACGTGGGTATTCTTTCGTCGCTCTTCGGCGTAGGCATAGGCCTGGTCCTGGGTGTAGTCAGCGTCCATTATGCGGGATTGACCGACCTCTTCCTCCAGAGAATCGTAGATGCCATGATGGCCTTTCCGGCCCTAATTCTGGCCATCGCCATCATGGCCTCTCTTGGCTCATCGGTAAACAACGTGGTGATTGCGCTTAGCATCATATACATACCGAGTACCGTCCGAATCCTGCGCTCCCAGGCCCTGGCTATTAAAGAGATGGACTACATATTGGCGGCTCAGGCGGTGGGGGCGGGAAACTGGCGTATCATGTTCCGCCACATGGTCCCCAACCTCGCTGCCGTATTGATCGTGATTTTCACCTTCCACCTGGGAGGGGCCATCATTGCCGAGGCATCTCTTAGCTTCCTCGGCGTAGGGTCACCGCCGGATGTCCCAACCTGGGGAGGCATGCTGCGGGAGGGAGCCAACCAAATAAGGATACAACCATACATGTGGTTGTTCCCTGGGGCGGCTATCGCCGTAGTGGTGTTCGCGTGGAACCTGCTGGGCGATTCGCTCCGTGACGTCTTGGACCCAAGACTGCGGGGAACCACCTAGCAAGCATCAGTCCGGCCGCAAGTCCGTGTCCATTTCCCAGCTCTCGGATACACTGAAGGTCGACGGACTGTAACCCTAGTTTAAGGGCAACGAAACATATCTGGAAATCCGGCGTGATTGAACGCACGAGGTATGCTGCCAAGGCTGGGCGGTCCCACCGGCCCGTCAGTGCCTTCTCTCAGCAAGAGCCGATAGGCCGTCGCTGAGTCGGCACCCCTTAACCGCCCAGAAAGCTTTGGCCCTGCACCAGGCGGCTTATGTCGTTGGCGCTTATTATCACGATCAGCCCGATCAGGACGACAAAGCCTATGAGGTGGACCATCCCTTCCTTTTCAGGCGGAACGCGCTTGCCTCGCCGGAGCCACTCCAACACGACGAATACCAGGCGGCCTCCGTCCAACATTGGTATGGGAAGAATGTTCAAGATGGCCAAGTTGATTGACAGCAAAATGGTGATGGCCATCCATCCAGCAAGGCCGCCTTCGCGCGTAACCTCTCCGGTGATCTGCGCGATACCGACAGGTCCCGATAGCTGAGGGGCCGCCCCCTGGGAAAACGCTCCGGTCACTCCCTGCTTCAACAGCACTAAAACTTCCCAGGTACGCACAAAGCTGTTGCCTAGGGCTACCCACGGCGGACTGGAGCGCGTATCAGTGTAGCTGTTCGTCAGACTGGTTGATGCGCCGGTGAGCCACATCTCGCCCTCCGGCTGCTGGAACCTGGCGGTAACCACCACGTCCCGTTCGATCCCGTTACGGACCAGCCCCCATTCCATTTGGGAATCTCCGTTGAGCTGTACGGCGTTAATCAGGTCGTCCACACCCGTTATCGACTGGCCGTTGACCTTCGTAAGTACGTCGTCCGCCTGGAGTCCCGCTTTCTCCGCGGGAGAGCCTTTGCTTACGTTACTGATGACGACATTGCCTGAGTCGGACCCGATCATGATCCCTGTCAGCCACCTGCCCTCCGGCCTGGAGAACTTGGGTTGGACTTGGAGGACCTGTTCCTGACCATCCCGGTTGATTCGCCACGGCATTTGCGAGCCACCATTCAGGTTGACGGCCCTGTTCAGGTCCGATGTGTTTTCTATGCGTTGCCCGCCCGCGTTGGTGACAATGTCACCTGTGCGTAGTCCCGCCGCCTGCGCCGGAGAGTCCCCCGCGACCTTGGTCACCGCTACCTGCCCGACTTCCACATCCTGTGGCAGCATCAGCATTATGGTGAAAAAAGCAATCGGGAGTATGGCGTTCATCAACGGACCGGCCACCAACACCAGGAACCTGGTGCCGACCCCCTTGGCGGCCAGGCTGCGCGGCACGTTGGGATTGTTCTCGCCAGCCAACCGGACAAACCCTCCCAGGGGAGTCCAATTGACGGAGTAGAGCATATCCGCCACTACCAACAACCCGTTCTCGACGGCTCGAATCTTCCCTTCGTGGCGTAACCATGCGTCGGAGCCCAGTTGTTCGCTGAGGGCGCCGCGGCCCGGCAGCCGGTCCTTGAGCTTCAGGTCTGTCCTCGGGACTTCGATGATACGGGCAACCAGGTTGCCGTCTTCGTCCTCATCCGACGCCAGCTTGACGAACTGACCACGGCCCAGGGACGAAGGTCCATCCAAATTGAGGAACCTGGTGTCTGGTGTGATCAATACTCGGGTGCTACCGGTATACACCCCAAACGCCCGTGGTGGGAAGCCTACGCCGAACTCCAGCACCTTGACACCGAGCTTTCGGGCGGTGGCGAAGTGCCCTAATTCATGCACTACCACCAGGACCAGGAGCATCGGCACCAGAGATCCAATTGCTATCAGGAACGATTCCATGTAGACCTACTTGGCGATGATACTGATTGCGTATTCGGTAGCCCACCGGTCGGCTCGCAAGACTTCTCCAGCATCGGGCGCTGGCGACGAATCATGCTCTGACAAGACCCTGTCTACCACGTCGTAAATTTCGGTGAAGCCGATGTTCCCGTCCAGAAAAGCGTTGACCGCCACTTCATCCGCCGCGCTCAAGACAGCCGGGAACGTGCCTCCGCGCCGGGCCGCATGCACGGCCAGCCCGAAACACGGGAACCGTTCCGGCTCCAGGGGCTGGAACGTCAGGCTATGGGGTATACCTGTGTCCAGCCGCGGGATCATCTCGTTGGGAAGGCGGCGGGGATAAAACAGCGCGTATTGGATGGGAAGCCGCATATCCGGCGGGCCGAGTTGGGCCTTAACCGAGCCGTCGGCAAACTCCACCATGGAATGGATCGTGCTCTGCGGATGCACCACGACCTCTATGTCTTCCCAGGGAACGCCGAAGAGCCAGTGGGACTCGATGACCTCGAATGCCTTATTCATCAAAGTTGCGGAGTCTATGGTGATCTTACGGCCCATCTTCCAAGTTGGGTGCTGCAATGCGCGCTCTGGCGTCACGCCGGCCAATTCATCAAGAGGCGTATTCCTGAACGGACCCCCGGAAGCCGTTATCATCAAGCGGCGTATGCCGCCGGGTTCTCCCTGAATGCATTGCCAAATGGCGCTGGGCTCACTGTCCACGGGCAATATCGTGCCGCCATAGAGGCGTTCGTACTCCTTGATTATCTGACCGGCCATCACGATGGGTTCTTTGTTGGACAGCGCCACTGTCTTCCCTAATTCCAGCGCCTTCAGGGTGGGCATCAGCCCGACGCTACCGATTGTGGCCACCATTACAATGTCCACGTCGTCGAGGGTGACCATCTCAGACATGTCCATAAAAGAAACGCCGCCGGGTAAACTCGACGGCTGGGAAATGCACCACATGTACCGAGGCCGGAATTCCTGGACCTGCTGCAACAGGAGCTTCACGTTGTTCCCGGCTGCCAGTCCCACCACTTCGAATTCGTCGGGAAAGGCCCGGACAACGTCGAGCGTCTGCCTGCCGATGGACCCGGTGGAACCGAGGATAACGATCTTGTTCATGGTGCAAATACCGTAACCGCGAGGTAGTAGACCGCGGGTAGAGAGATCACGAGACTGTCCATTCGGTCAAGAATCCCACCGTGTCCAGGGATTATACTACCGGCATCCTTAACATTCGATAAACGTTTCAGGGCGGATTCAAGCAAGTCCCCCAACTGGGAGACCACGCCCACTGTAGCACCGATGACTAACACTTGCCACAACACGACTCCCAGGTCCAGGAGTAGTCCAAGCCCGGAGGCGGCTGCGACCGCGGCTGTAAATCCTCCGGCCGAGCCTTCCCAGGTCTTAGCCGGGCTGATTCTGGGGGCCATTCGGCGTCGTCCCAGGGTCCGGCCCACCAGCAACGCCCCTGTATCGGTTGCAAATGTGACCAGGAGCGCAAATAGGAGCCAGAGCCGACCCAATTCCTCCAAGCCCCCGAATTCCCGCAAGACCAGCGCATGGGACAACAGAAATCCAGCGTATGCGGGCCCGGCCAAGGTGTATATTCCGGCGGTGACGTAACTGCCCCCGGAATAAAGCGCTATCAGCCACAGGAGCGCCGCGAATGCCCCGGCCAGCCAGATCACCGCGGAGATTTGCAAGAAGCTGCCGGGACCAGAGGCCGCCTCCGCTCCCAACACCATCGCCACTACCCACAATACCCCGAGGCTGGTGGATAAACCGCCCACATTGGGGGGTGTCAACCGGTAGAACTCGCGGACTCCCAGCGCTGCGGCCAACAGCACCAACGCCGTGAGCCAGAAACCACCGGACCAGATGGCCGCAAGTAGGACTGGGAGGCCAACCAGGGCCGTCAGGACCCGCGGAAGCAAGAATTACTCCTCGGGGTCTACTCTGCCGAAGCGCCGCTGACGGCGGCTGTACTCCTCTAGGACACGCTCCAACTCATCGGAGTCGAGGTCCGGCCAGAGCGTGGTGGTGTGGTAATACTCGCTGTAGGCCGACTGCCACAGCAAGAAGTTGCTGATTCTAAGCTCGCCGCCAGTCCGAATGATTAGGTCCGGGTCTGGAGATTCGTGGGTAAAGAGGTAGGTCCGGAATAGCCCTTCGTCCACCGCCTCTTCTTTTATTCCGTCACGAATGATCCTGCGCACCGCTTCCAGGATCTCTTCCCGCCCCCCGTAGTCCAAGGCAACGTTCAACGTGATTCCGGTGTTATCCTGGGTCATCTTCTGCGCCCAAGCAACTTCCTTTTGAATCTCGGGCCCAAGCCGTTCGATTTTGCCAATGTGGACTATACGGACGTTATTCTGGTGCAGCGCCGCGGTCTGTTCGCGGAGGGCATGGTGGAGGATTTCCAAAATCCCGGTAACTTCGGTTTCGGGACGGCTCCAATTCTCCGTGGAGAAAGCGTACAGGGTGACGTACCGGACTTCGCGCCGCGACAAAGTATCCAGAATACCCTGAATGCGTTCGACCCCGACCCGGTGCCCCTCCAGTCGCGGGAGCCCTCGCTGTTTTGCCCACCTGCCGTTGCCGTCCATGATGATAGCCACGTGGCCGGGAACGCCTGGCAGAGCCGGCTGGCCCTGTTGGGAGACTTTGGTCCCTAGTTGCATCAGCTAGACCTGCATGATCTCCACTTCTTTTTCGACTCCAACCTGGTCGATCAGCTTGGTATGGTTGTCCGTAGCCTTCTGTAACTGGTCCTGGGCCCTGCGATTCTGGTCCTGGGAAATGGACTTATCACGCTCCATCTTTCGCAGCGTGTCTTGCCCATCACGCCGTACATTACGCACGGACACCTTGCCATCTTCGATCTTGCGCTTGAGCAACCGGACCAGTTCCTGGCGGCGTTCCTGGGTCAGTGGAGGAATAGGCACAGTGATGTTGTTTCCGTCGTTGGACGGGTTAAAGCCCATCTCAGACTTCATCAGGCTTCTTTCTATCTCGCGAAGAGCCTGTTTGTCCCAGGGCTGGACCAGGATAGCGCGGGCGTCCGGGGCGGAAATGGAGGCGATCTGCTTCAGGGGGGTGGGTGTCCCGTAATAGTCGACGGGCACATTCTCGATCAGGGCTGGAGTAGCCCTTCCGGTGCGCAGGGTGTTCAGGTCCCGCTTCAGGGCGTCGATGGTGCGGTCCATCTTCCGGTCAGTTTCTGACAGCACATCTTCTGGGGTCTGCTGGTCATCGTTCCTCGTTGCCACGGTCAATCCCTCCCGGTGATTAAGGTGCCTACGGGTTCACCGCATAGGATTCGGCCCATGCTTCCAGGCCGGAAGATATCGAACACAACGATGGGCAACTCGTTGTCCATGCACATGGACAGGGCGGTGGTGTCCATCACGCCCAGTCGCCGGTTCAGTGCGTCCATGTAGTCCAGGTTGCCAAAACGGCGGGCGTCAGGATTCTCGTTGGGGTCCGAATCGTAGACACCGTCGACGTTGTGTTTGGCCATGAGCAGGACCTGGGCGTTGATTTCCAATGCTCGGAGCGCTGAAGCTGTGTCGGTGGTCACGAAGGGGTTGCCGGTGCCTGCGGCAAATAACACGACTCGTCCCTTTTCGAGGTGGCGGATCGCCCGCCTGCGGATATAAGGCTCGGCCACCGCCTGAATTTGCAGTGCGGTCTGAGTCCGGGTGGTGATCCCCCGCTGTTCTAAACTGTCCTGTAGGGCTAGGGCATTGATGATGGTGGCAATCATTCCCGAGTAGTCCGCGGTTGCCCGGTCCATACCCTGCGCCTCGGCCGAAGCGCCGCGCATGATGTTCCCGCCTCCGACCACCACGGCGACCTCGACGCCCAGTTCGTGGGCTTCGATTATCTGGTCGGAAAGATAATTCACGGCCGTCGGTTCAATACCGTAGTCCTGGGCGCCCTTCAAAGACTCGCCGCTTATCTTGAGAACAACCCGACTGTACCGAGCCTGGCTCATCGCATCCGGCCGGGGTTACTCCCCCAGCGCCAATCTGGAAAATCGAAGTACCTTGATGTTTTCCCCCATTTTGGCGGCCAATTCCTGGACAACTTCGGCCACGGAGCTTGAGTTGTCTTTGATAAAGGGTTGCCGCAGCAGGCTGACCTGGGCCGGAGGGCGTTCGTCCCCCTCTTCGATATCATCTTCGTCCAGATATGCCGGGGCCATAGCCGCCACCTGCATCGCGATGTCGTGGGCCAGGTCCTTGAACTCGGGAGTGCGGGCAACGAAGTCGGTCTCGCAACCCAATTCAACCATTGCGGCCACACGCCCCCCGGTATGCACATAGGCTTCGACGAGTCCTTGGTTGGTAATCCGGTCCGACCGTCTGGCCGCCTGGGCAAAACCCTTTGCCCGGAGAGATTCCACAGCCTTCTCCAGGTCGCCGTCGCTGGCATCCAGAGCCTGTTTGCAGTCCATTACACCGGCGCCGGTCTGGTTCCGGAGGTCTCGAATTTGCTCCACGGTGACGGCCAAGTGTCTCCCTCCTGTGTAATTAAGAAGGCGAAGAAAAGTGTGTTCTTGCCACGCGGGCGCTGGAGTGAATAAAGACGTGTTTACCCCGTCCAGCGACCCGGCGAAAAAACCTATTCGGTGGGCGGCGCCTCGGCTTCGGCTTCGGCCGGTGCGGGAGCGGCGGCGGTGAAATCAGACTCCTCGATTATGAACTCCATGTCCCGCTGGATCTGCTCGTCCAGGGTCAGCTCGGAGTCGTCATCATCTTCCTCATCCAATCCCAAGGCTTCGCGTTCAGCCGCTTCGGCCAACGCGGCCTCTTCTTGTTGGGCAAGGATAATAGCCTCCCGCTGGGCCTGCCCTTCCAGCGCCGCCGTGGCCATTCTACCGGCGATCAGGCGGATGGAACGCACCGCGTCGTCGTTACCAGGGATGGCGTGGGTTACTTTGTCTGGATCGCAGTCAGTGTCCACGATCGCGAAGACTTGGACACCCGCCCGTATCGCTTCGGCGATGCAGATGTCCTCTTTCCCAATGTCAACTACGAACAGGGCCTTGGGCAATTCAGTCATGTCCCTCATGCCCAAGAAATACTTTTCCAGGCGCGCGAGGGTGTCCCGGAGCTTCACGCCTTCCTTCTTGGGCAGGACCCTGAAGTAACCCTGGTCCCGCTTCTGCTGAAGCTCGAGCATGTAGTTGATCCGCGTGCGAATAGTCTGGAAGTTGGTCAGGGTTCCGCCAAGCCACCGCTGGTTGACGTACCACATACCGCAGCGTTCCGCTTCGCTCTGCACCACTTCCTGGGCCTGGCGCTTGGTGCCGACAAACAACACCTTACCGCCTTCGGCCGCAAGTTGGACCATGGCGCGGTGGGCTTCGTTGATCAGACCAAGGGTCTGCTGCAGGTCAATGATGTGGATGCCATTTCGCTGGGTGAAGATGTAACGCTTCATCTGCGGGTTCCATCTCCGGGTCTGGTGCCCGAAATGGACCCCGGCTTCGAGAAGCGATTTCATCGTCAACGGTTCTCTGGGTGGGGGCGCTGGGCGCTCGTCGACTGGGGTGTCTACTGCTTGTACCATATAGTCTGCCTTTCTCTTCCTGCTTTATGGATCACCGGCCCGCCCCAGTATAGCCCCTTGATGGGGCCAAGGCACACAACTACCTGGGAAGCGCCTACAGGCGTCCATTAGTACGGCCAAGTATATCACAGGCCCAAATACCGGGCAATTATGAGACGATTCCGGTAACTGTTCGGACTCGATGACGCGGATTGGCCGAATCCCACACCGGTCATATCCATGATGATTCTCAAACGATGTCCCTCAGCCGCAACCAGTCATTCCCGCGAAGGGAGACCTTTGAATAATCCCCTCTCCCTCCGAGCCCGTCTCACAAAGTCCCTTGACTGGGTTCACGCTAGGCGGGGCAGACTGATTCTAGCGTTCTATAGAGTGACAAGGTTGGACATGCGGCGGTGAACAATGTAATACCAGCGAAAGCCGACGCCTAGAAATCGACGATCTCGGGAGTGTCAGACTTCTGAGACAGGCTCCTCCCTCCGGGAGAGGGTTAGGGTGAGGGCGTCCTCCGTATCTGGGCACACTCTGGATTCTCGCTTTCGCGGGAGTCGCGGAAGGTTACGCAAAGGTCTCCGAAGGCGGGAATCCAGAAATGCCAATGATAGGGACCGTTGCTGGTTGTAAAGGTTTCTGTATTCCGGGTCAAGCCCGGAATGACGGGCTGGGAGTAGGAAGGACACATGAAGTCTGAACAATTGCCATTGCGTCCCAGGGTGATTCGATTGTCATGGCGTTGGGCGGCGGGAGTACGTATCCCATTACCGAAAGGCGGAGAGTGTCGCGATACGCAGCCTATCGAAAGGCCTTGCTTTGCGTCTGGCATCAGCTCTTGGTGGCGCCACCGATGATGGCCCCGACGAGGAGGGGGCCGACGTGCAGGATTACCAGGATAAACGCCCCAGCGGCGGCGATCGCGCCCAGAAGCGGTATGTCTGGCAGGACAGAGGCTAGTAGGAATATCATAGTCCCTACTACAATGGCTGGCAGGAACACGGCGATAATGGCATTACCCACGTTCCCCGCAGCTCGTCCGCCCACAAACCCGGCGATGAGACCCCCGAATAACGGCAACCAAAATAACAGTATTGAGATGCCAAACATCCAAAGAACTCCCGCGATAATGCTGCGCTGATTCCGAGTTTGCTGAATAGCCACATTTCCTCCTGCTGCCGTTTGCATATGGCTGCCGGCCGGCCGCTCTGGAATCGCTGAGGCGGGTTACCCCTGCTGTCCTCCCGCAGCCTGGGAGATGGGTTGACCGCCCGGTCGGGTCGTCGCTGACCCCGGCCCCGGCGCTTGTATAGGCACACCTCCAGTCGCGGTCCGCGCCCATTGTGCTTCCGCGTAGGCACGCACATTCTTGGTGGACCCACCTACGAATGCGCCCACCGCGAGCGGCAACATATACAGCGCCGCTACCACTACTCCCCCAACCACCACACCCAGGCCTACACTCCGGCGAATCTCCGCCTCCCATCGATTATCGGGATCTCGGCTAGCTAGAATTATTATCGAAAGGAGCAGTCCCAGCAGGGGAACGGCTATCATCGAGACGCCGGCGATTACGTACGCCATACCTCCCCCTTTTCTGCCTCCCACGAATCCGGCCAAGAAGGGACCAACTACCGGAAGCCAAAACGTCGCGGCAGCTATTAACAGCATCAAGACCGCTGCAAGTCCCACCTGCCGGTCCGGCCGATAGATTCTCGCGGGGCGTTCCCTTGCCGGGCGAGCGGCGGCTTCACCGAAGGGTGTATATACATCCACATAGTCCAGGGCCCGCCCGCTAGCCGGCAGTATCACCAAGCTCCAACTCCGGTCTTGGACTACGTGGCCGTCAACATGATTGATCAAGGTCAAACTTTGGCAGACCCCGCGTCGAAGCGACAATTGGTCCACGTGCCCGAATGCCTGGTAATCGGCAAACTCGCCCCCATGCGCTATCACGACGTTCAAGCCGACACCTGACAAAGCCCCTGCTTGAGTCGACAGAGACCATGCCCGGCACGCTTCGATGAGGTAGGCAATTCGTTGCTCACCTGGAGGCATCGAACCAGAGGTTTCGGCGATAACGAACACCTCTCCGTTGCGGAACATACTGCCGCGGCGGACGACAAATGCGGCCACCAGATGGTCTGAGTTGATCGGCGCCTCCTGAGGTCCTCTAGGAGCCAGCGCCGCCCGCATTTTTTGCAGTACCCGTTCCCGGCCAGCCGCCACATCCTCCTGTGATATCGACGCTTCTTCGGATTCTCCCGCGGCAGGCACCTCGCTCGCCTCGCGCTCGGTTTGGACTAAGAATGCGGGGAATGCGGGCGTGGCGGCTGCGAACTCTGGGTGGCTGGCGGCCCACCTTGCTCTTACGACCACACCAACCGCCCCTCCGATCAGCAATCCGACAAACCCCTCCGGACCGAACAAGAGCCATAACCCGTGGGGCCAGAAGTTACCCGGATCCAGGATCCTTGAGTAAAATCTGAGCGCAGAATCGCCATGTTGGATGATAGAGAGCCCCGCCCCTGCCAGGAGCGAGAATATACGGAAGACGACGCTGGCTACGGCCACACCAATGGCGGCGTTTCGCGGCTAGTTCGCCTGACTCCCGCCGGCGAAGCCAGCTATCAGGCTCAAGATGGAGACCAACGAGAACCACCTTCCAGGCACGACACCTGACAATTGGAAGAATGCCGAGAGGAGCACGAACCCTAAAATAGATATAAGAAGAGTCCACAAGAAAGGACGCGATATCGTTTCGGGGTTTCCCAGGGGCAGCCTAAGCCAGCTTTCCCAAATCCGAGTTATGGACTGGGTCGTATTACTGCGGTCAATAGCGGCTCCTCTTGGTAGGCTTCGGAATCGTGGTCTTCCTCATGCGTCAATTCGGTTGTCGCAAGTTCAACTCCCCTCGCTCTAGTTACCTCGCCATTGGCCAGACACTTGCAGGCCGGAATCGTCCGGCGCAACCGACCCCTGAGGCTCGCGGCAGCATCAGAGAATCTCTGCGCTGGGGCTGGCCTGGACTTGAGGAAACGCGCGCGGCCAGCAGCATTTTGCGTCAAATAAGAGCAGCGTGGACCTGTCTCCCGGTACAGGCCGCATTGCCCTCCGCCCAATCATTTCACGGCCCTTCCTGAGGAGGGTTCGTTAGCTCCGCCTAACTCACTTCGAAAGAGCTTGCGTCGGATATTAGCTTCGCGCCCACCAGGTTGTCTGTGCCCGTTGTGGCACAAAAGTGCCGCGCATTGTGCCAAACTTCTACGATTTTGCACCAATCTGGACTCGCATCGAATTCCAGTGGACGGGGGTGGGCATACTGACGGGCTGGGAACCCCTTGAGTCTCGTCCCTACCCAACCAGCTCGTCCACGCCCCAATGACACCAGGATACATTCACTGCCTATGGCCTATAATTTTCTCATCGATCTAGCCGTCGAAGACCAGGTTATGTGGAGTGGGCGGTCCCGACCACTTGCTCGCCCCTGGGAATGCCGGCCTTGGCTTACAATTTCGACCGGAATCCTCTTCCCCGAGGACTCCGCCGTGATCGTCAGGTCCTAGACATTTCTCCATGACGCGGCATATACGAAGAACGCAGTAAACCGCAGAGACCGTGAGACAGCCAAACGCAAATCGAAGCGCCCGGGCGAGGCAAGTCGGTATGTTGATGCGGGCGTACCGCATGGAGCAGCCTGCGCGATGCACTCAGGAGGGTTTGCTGGCGCTAATGGCGGATCGTAACCCCGAATACGCCAACAAATACAACCATTCGACCGTCAGCCGTAAGGAAACCGGGCAACGAATGCCCTCCAGGGCCGACATAGAGACTTTTGGCCAGGCTCTGAGGCTCTCACGCCAAGAGACCCACGGTCTGATCCGGTTGGCCGGCTACCCAACCCCGGCAGACGGTCTTGATGATGACTCGCACCGTCATGATCCATCGGACCACCAGACCCTAGTCTCGAAGGATGGGGAAGGTGACGCGCTGCAATCACGAGCCGACGGAAGTCCCGGCATCGCCAACGACTACACCATCGGGATCAAATATGGATTGTGGCGGGCGGCAATCCCGGGATTGTACATTGCAGGGGTGGGCTACGCGCTAACCGCATTCGGGCTCAGGACCATATGGATTCTTGTTGCCTACGTGATCATCGCCCTGGGCAACAATGATGCCCAGGGCGATGTTGCGGCGGCGGGGTGCGAACAATACCAGCGAGTTTCTATTCGTATCCCTATTCTTCCTGCTGAACACCCCTACGTTGCAGTCCGCAGTCACAGGGATGGACGTGTACGGCTTTTATTCCATAGCGGGTTTCGCGGGCACTCCGTTCCCCCTGCTACTGACATTGATTCTGAATTTAGCGATTTCCCTAGCAGCCGCGTTCACATTCGATGTCTTGAGGAAGTGGCATGACCGGTATCCCGGCAAATATGGTCCTTATCCCCGGGCGCTCCGAATCCTGCTGCCGCCGGTGTTGTTCGTCTATCTGAATGTCGTAATCCTGGCCAATAGCGCCGCATGGATATACTTCTTGGTCGTTCTCGGAATTTTCCTTGGGGTGTTTAAGGCGATCATCATCATGCACGACGAACGGGTCCTATTAACTGAATGGGAAGTGCGGCTTCTCATGCGCACGGTGGTAAGTTTGGCGATTATCCTCATTGTCGCGTGGACAGCTTTGGTTATAGTTACCTATCTTTACCCGGTCTCAGCGAGTGTTCTTAGTCACACTTTGCTGCACTCTTGGGACGTTGATTACAGTGCCCTGGGCTACACGGAAAGTGAATTCGTCCAGAGGGTTCGCGTCGGCTCGATGTGGACGTTGATATCAAGCATGGCTTACATCGGTCTGGCGACAGGAGGTTATCTTTTCGGCTCCATGTACCGCCTGCGGCAGCGCTTGTCTCAATCAGTCGTGGCGTAGCGCCTTATGCGCCATAGAAGAGTCACGTGGAAGGAGTCGTGTGACTGTTCAGAATTGATGTGTCCTTCCTATTCCCAGCCCGTCATACCGGGCTTAACCCGGAATACAGAAGCCTTCCCAACCAGGAGCTGTCACTACCATTGGCATTTCTGGATTCCCGCCTTCACGGGAATGACTGGTTGCGGCGGCGAGACATCGTTTGAGAATCATCATGGAGATGACCGATGTGGGATCCAGCCAATCCGCGTCATCGAGTCTGAACAGTTACCGATTCCGCACGAAGGAACGCGGCGCTCAATTACCCAGAAAGAACCTGAAGTGCAATAAGTTGCACAGCGCCGCCCCGTACACCCCTGCCAGCAGGTCATCAGCCATGATGCCCAACCCGCCGGGAAGCCGTTCCAAACGCCTGATGGGAAAGGGCTTCACTACGTCGAAAATGCGGAACGCAACGAAGGCCATCGCCAAAAAAAACGCGTCCTTCGGCAGCAAAAGACACGTCACCCACATGCCCACGAATTCGTCCCAAACAATGCGGCGAGGGTCCGGGTCGGACGGCGATGAGATTACACCGCACGCCCAAATGCCCACGAAGAAGCTGACGGCAATGAGTAGGAGAAAAACCAGCAAGTCCGGATCATCCAGATGCCAGAGCGAACCCGCATCCAGGGGGGAGAAGTAGTATAGGACCACCGCCACAAGGCTGCCAACCGTGCCAGGGGCGATTGGCGACAGTCCACATCCGAACCCGGTTGCTATCAGCGAGGCCAGAGTATGTGCCGTCCTTCGGAATATCTGGCTAAGCATGGACCCCTGGAACGCTAGCTGCCCCCACTCTAGCCATACCCAACGCGGTGTAGGTCCTCTTCGCTCATCCCCAGGTAATGTCCGATCTCATGCAAAAGCGTGGTCCGGATTTCCTCCTTCACCATAGCCCTGGTGGAGCAGCTTGCCATAATGGGCTGCCTAAAAATGGCGATCCTGTCGGGCAACGCCGGACCCGCCCCTTCCCGTTCCGGCAATGGCACACCCATGTAGAGCCCAAACAGAGTGCCTTCCCCGTCGACAAGCTCCATGTCTTCCGCACTAGGCCAGTCCTCGACCACAATGGCCACGTTGTCCATAGCGTCCTGCATGGCAGGGGGCAACTGACGGTACGCCGCCCGCACCAACCGGTTGAACTCTCTCCGGGAGATGCGCATTAACGGCCCAGACCCACCCGCTGCCTGATCGACTTCAGTATGTCGATGTTTTGCAGGTCCGGGCCCTTACCCTCGAATCCGGGGACTTCCAGGAAGAAGGGAACGTTGGCGAAGGACGGATGACCCATTATCGAGGCAAACCCCGCTTCACCGATGAACCCTTCGCCGATATTATCGTGGCGGTCCACTCCGGAGCCGCAGGGGCGCTTGGAGTCATTCGCATGAACGGCAGCCAACCTGCCCAGGCCAATTGCATCGTCAAACTCGGAGATCATATCTTCGATCCCCTGTCCGTTGGTCAGGTCATATCCGGCGGCGAAGGTGTGTTGAGTGTCAAGGCACACTCTTAGCCGCGGGTTGTCAACGCCCTTGATGATCTGGCCCAATTCATCAAACTTGGCTCCAATGTGTTGCCCCATACCGGCCATGTTTTCCACGGCCAGATAGGGTCCATCCGGGGAGTTCTCCAGGACTTTCGAGACCGCGTCCACTACCTGCGGAAGCACCGCCTCGAACCCAACACCCTTGTGGCTGCCGGGGTGAAAGATCACCCCTTCAGCCCCGATTGCCTCCGCAAGAGTCATATAGTTGATTAGAGACTGGACGCCTTTTTCCACCTGGGCCGGGTCCTTAGCGCCCATGTTAATGAGGTAAATCGCGTGGAGGTACACCTGGTCCATCTCCGCCTCGGCCAATTCCCGGCGGAACGCCTCGACCTCCGAATCTGGGGCGGGCTTGAAGGCCCAGGCCTGGGGAGCCGAGCCGAAAATCTGAATAGTCTCGCAACCAATCGCAACGCCCCGGCCCACGGCCTTGCTGATTCCTCCAGAGGTGGATACATGCGCTCCGATTCTCACGTCGAGCCTCCCTGTAGCCCAGCCTGTTGAGTCAGACACACCAACGCCGGCAGCGACGTTGGCAATTCCGGCGGGCATGCTCAATTATAGAGGGGTGGAATCTCTCCGTCATTTCCACCCAGCCGAGTTCTAAGTAACTATCTCAAAACGAGGCTTCCCGGTCTCTCCCACTTTCGCAAAAGGGGGATTAAGGGGGATTTTTACCCCTTTCAAGGATGTTTGCTTGATTTTGAGATAGTTGCTAAGCATCTGAACCAAACTTTACAGGCCGTATTCCTGGATTCCAACATTCAACGTGACGAAGGGAAGCCGAGTCCGTTCTAGCGTATAATTCCCATCACGATGCGCGCCTTAATTGTCGAACAGCCAGGCCGTCCTCCCACTCTATCAGTGCGGGACTTGCCAATACCCGAACCCCGGGACAACGAGGTCCTCATCAGGGTCGAAGCCTGCGGGTTCTGTTACCACGACCTACTGGTGATGACGGGTGTGCTGCGCCGGGGAGTTCGGCCCGGCGTTGTGTTGGGCCATGAGATTTCCGGGACGGTTGTCGAAGTAGGTCAGGACGTGGATACCTTGCAACCTGGAGACCCGGTGGTCTCCCTTCTGACCAACGCCTGCGGTACCTGCCAACGTTGCCTCCAGGGCCAGGAACACCGGTGCCTCAACGGGGAGGGAATCGGACACGCCCGGAACGGCGGGTTTGCGGAATACGTAGTTGTCCAAGAATTCAGCTCCGTACCGATTTCCGAGGACCTGGACCTTACCGGCGCGTCCCTGTTCGGTTGCCCGATGGGAGTCGCGCTCCAGGCGGTCGAGCAAGTTGCAAACGTCCGGGAAGGCGACTCGGTGGTCGTCACGGGGGCTGGCGGAGGGCTCGGCATCCACGCGATACAGGCCGCCGTGGCCTTGGGCGGACGGGTTATGGCTGTGACCACGTCGCCGGAGAAGCTGGGCGAGTTCGCCAGCCTGGGCGCGGAGGAAATCCTCCATTCCGACGAACTTGATTTTAGCGAGTTGGTCCTGGCATTGACCGAAGACCAGGGGGCGGATGTCATCATCGACAACGTGGGCTCCGCGCTCTTCCAGTCCACGATACGCTGCCTGGCCCAGTACGGCAGGCTTGTCCTGCTGGGAGAGATCGCCGGAAGACCGGTGGAGCTGAACCTGGCCGAGATCATCTTCCGGGACGCCCGGGTCTTGGGTTCATCGGGGGTATCCCGCGCCACGATTCAGCGTGTAGCCAGCATGGTCTCCGAAGGGCTTATGGACCCCATCGTCAGCCAACCCCTGCCACTTGAAGAGGCGTTGACCGTCGTCGCGGCGATGTCCGAGCGGAGGGTCTTGGGCCGGGTGGCCTTTAACCCCGGCCTATGATGGATAGCAGGGTCGAGGCTGCCGCCGCCGAAGACCTGCGTCCCAGCCGGAATACCCTCCAAATCTCACCACGCTCCCAAATAACCAGGAACTGGCTGGCCACGAAGATGGAGCTATAGGTCCCGATAATCGCTCCTGCGGCCACCACCAACAGTAACTCCCGGATGCTCGGTCCACCCATAAGCAGCAGCGCGAGCAATACGAACAGCGTGGTGAAGCTGGTGTTCAGCGACCTGCCAACCGTGTCCATGATGCTCTGGTTGACCGTTAGGGTCAAGGCGCGGTCGGGGTAGCGCAGCAGGTTCTCCCGTATTCTGTCGAACACGACAATGGTGTCGTTCACGCTGTAACCCGCCACGATTAGCACGCCCACAATGAACATAGAGTTGACCTCCATGCCTAGCACCCTGCCGAGGATGGAGAATACTCCCAAGACGAACACGACGTCATGGACCAGGGCGAGAATGGCGCTCACGCCGTACCGGTATGCCCTGGGCACCCGGCGGAAAGCGTACCAGATGTACAGCAGAATTCCGATTGAAGCAACCAGCACCGCAAAGAACGCAGTACGAACCGTCTCAGCGGCAATAATGGGCGAGACCGAGTCGAACTGTACCTTGTCCCGCTCCAGCCCAAGGTGCTCATCCAGGTCTTGTTCTATGCGTTCGCGCTCCGATTCTCCACCCTCGGTTGCTTCCTCAAGCAACGTGGTGCGTATGAAAAATGAGCGCGTCCCTACTTTTTGGATCAGGGCTTCGTCGTGCCCCATAACACCCAGACGGCGTTGTATCTGCGCCTCGGTTACCGGCGAGTCAAAAGAGACCTGCAACGCCGCGCCACTGGAAAAGTCGATGCCGGGCTTGAGCCCGGCACCGCCAGAGGCCCATCCATCCGGTGGAGCGATCATCGAGACCAGTCCCGGAAGAATGAGCAGGGCCGAAACCAGGAAGTACCAACCCCTCTTGCCGACTATATCCAACATCTCTAACCACCACCCCCGGTAGCCCGGTGCGCCGGCCCCGGCGTAAACAGGCTCACCCGGTCCCTGAGGCCAACCCAGGCCAGGAGCTGAAGCAGGTTGCGGCTCACCACAACCGCCGTGAACATGCTAATCAACACGCCGATTCCCAGGCTGATAGCGAACCCGGTAATGAGCCCTCCACCCAGCCTATCGCCGAACCAGATCAATACTCCGCAAGTAATCAGCGTGGAGAAATTGCCGTCCCGGATCGCGGGCCAGGCTCGGTTGAACCCCACTTCCATCGAGGACGCCAGGGTCCGCCCGATTCTAACTTCTTCTTTCATCCTCTCGAATATCAGAATGTTGGCGTCCACCGCCATACCGATGGAGAGGATAAACCCACCGATATGGGAAAGGGTCAAGGTGATCGGCGCAAGCTTAAACACTGCCAGCAAGATCAGCGAGTAGAAGACCAACGCCACCGCCGCCACCACTCCTGCCATTCGGTAATAGACCAGCATGAAAACTATGACCAACCCCAGGCCGATGAGTCCTGCCAGCAGGCTGGCCTGCAGAGACTCGGAGCCCAAAAGGGCGTCCACGTCGCTTTCTTGGATGAGTCTCAGAGGCACCTGCAAACGGCCTGATTCCAACTGGATCGACAGAGTCTGCGCCTCTTCCCTGGAAAATGGGTCCCGGGAACTGCCGCTTATTTCGCTTCGCCCGTCCCTTATCCAGGCCCGCGCAACGGGTGCGATCAACTCTTCGCCGTCCATGAACACGGCGATCCTTTCGGATGTCACACCTACGATGGCCCTGGTGAGGTCGGAAAATCTCTGGCTTCCTTCGTCGTCGAACTGGATGTTAATCACCCAACCCGCTCCCACGTTGTCCTGGGCTGCGAAGGCGCTTTCCAACTGATCGCCGGTTAGACCGATGTCAGAGTCGTCGAAAATGCTGCAGAATGAGTCTGCGCAGGTGCGGCGCTTGAACTCCAACCTCGCCGTCTGGCCAATCAAGGCCTTGGCCTCGTCGATGCCGCTTTTGACTTGGAACGACGCTAGGGAACCAAACCGGCTTTCCAGCGCATTCAGAAGCGCCGCCTGCCTGTCGGACCCCAGAGTGCCGGACGTGATCGTGAAAGACTGAGCGTCATGCTGTTCATAGGAAACCTCACCCAGGTCCATCCCGCTCAACGCTACCCCTAGTTCCTCACCCTCCACTGGCTCGGTAAAATTCAATTGGGTGATCGAACCACTTGCGCCGGGGAGTTGTACTATGATCCGGTCATCACCGAAGCGCTGAATTATGGGTTCTTCGGTGCCGAACAGGTTTATCCGGCGGCTAATGGTGTCCAGCACGCCTTCCATCTGGTCGGTGGTTGGGTCGGTGATGTCCGTGACCCTGAAGCTGTTGAGTTCTCCGACTTCCGATTCCAGGGCTTGCCGCGCCTGTTCGCGTTGGTCGCTGGCAAGAAGCGGGGCGCGGACGCGGTAGCTCGTGGGGCTTCTGGTCTCGGTGGAAACGGAGATGTCCAGGTCCGCCAGGGCAAGGTTGATGTCCTTGGCCTCGACGGCCTCGTCGAAAATCACGTCGAGATGGGTGCCGGTGTCCGCCTGGTAAACCAGGTGGCCGCCACCTCTAAGGTCCAGACCCAACTTGAGTCCGAGCGGTCCATCTCCGCCGCGCTCAAATTCGGTAACTCCGGGAAATTTAAGGTGGATCTCCCGGAACGCTAAAGACGCTACGGACAGTCCCAGAATAACCAGGACTACCAGCATCAACCGGATACTCCGCGCCCGCATCTACTACCCCTCCCTGCGGATGTCCTCCAGGACTTCGGCGGCTAGTTCCAACGCCTCGGCCCGTGTGGAGATTTCACCTGTGCCTTGCGCTTCGTCGGTCCGGTCCAGGATGGTCCCGATGAGTGGGCCCGGCGTCAGTTGAAACTGTGCGATCAGATCATGGCCGGTCACCAGCCTTTCCATCCGGCTGGAGATTCGGGGCTCGCTCCCGGCCTCAAGCATTTCAGCAACCATTCTAGCATGGAAGGCCCACTGTTCGAGCGATAACTCGGGGCCTCTCGCAGCCAAATAATCCGCCATCCACAAGTACAGGGTGTCGATGGCCACGTCGTCCACATCCCGGAAGTACCTGTAAACGGCTCGCGGCGACGGCTGTTTTCGCCTATGCCATGCGCCTCTGGGCCGGAGGTGGTAGTTCACCATTCTCGACACGGCGGCGATTCCCCGGCTGTGGAACTTGAGCTGCGACAACCGGCTCCGAACTACCTTCGCGCCCTCCTCAGAGTGCCCCAAAAATCTGACTCGGCCCGTTTCATCCGTGGTCTTGGTCTGAGGTTTGGCGATGTCGTGGAGCAGAGCTGAGAGCTTGAGATAAGTCCTCCGCGTATGCCCCCCAGCCAAGACCTGGTTGAAATACGATTCAGTCTCCGCAGTCCAGGGTGACAGGGAGTATATCGGGGAATGCTGGTGACCCTTGGTGAGCAATTCGGCATACTCGACAGCGTGAATCACATGGCCCCAAACGTCCCAATAATGGTGGTTCCGCGGCTGCTCCACCCCCTTCGTCTCAGCCAATTCGGGAAGGATCCGGCAGAGCAGGTCCAGGCGGTCCATTGCTTCTATGTAGCCCTTTGCGCCGTCCAGGGCGAGGATGTTCAGCAACTCATCCCTCACCCGCTCTCCGGAAACCATCGATATCAAATGAGCGTTGTCGAGGACCATTCTGGCGGTTTCGCGCATGATACGGAACCGCAGTTGGCCGGCCAATCTGACCGCCCGCATCAACCTGCCGGGGTCCTCCCGGAACACACCCGCGTGAATGGCCCGAATGCTCTTGTTTACGAGGTCTTGCCGTCCGTTTAACGGGTCAATCACCGAGTCACCGAAGACGCCGGTCTCCCAATCGGCCAGCGGGATGGCCATCGCATCAATTGTAAAGTCCCGGCGTTCCAAGTCTTCTTCGATTGTCCCGGAAAGGGGGGCCAGGTCGATTGTACAGCCGCCTCCGGTTGTACCGGGCGAACCCTCTCCGCCCTCCAAGTCGCCGTTATCGCCGTTTTCGCCGCTAATAAATTCGGGGCCGCCGCCGGGGATTACGATCCGTGCCACGCCGTGGGCTGGGCCCAATGGCGCAAAAGCGGCCCCGAGCCAGTCGGCAAGCTCCCGGCCAACCAGGTAGGGGTCTGCCGCGACAGCCAGGTCAATATCCTGGCCGACGGGCAACCTGAGCAGCGAGTCCCGCACATAGCCGCCCACCAGGTAAGCCTTGACCTGCCTGGTGGAAAAGAACTCGTCCAGCCGGGATAGCGCCGAGTCGGCGCCGGCGAGAGTTGTGTTGGAGTCGGTCATATTAGTCCTGTAGCAAGCACATGAGGCAGGGGATCATATCCCGGCCAATGGCGGTCATTCCGCTCGAGATCGAGTTGACCGGGGTCATGTCCGGATGGCTGGAAACCGGACCTCCGCTGAGGTTACTGGGTGGGTCCTCCCTCGGCGGCCGGTTGCGAGTCATCGGAGTCATCGGAGTCATCGGGAGGTGTCTCGTCGTGTTCCCCATTTTCGGGGGGAGCGCCGATCTTGTGGAAACTGTCCGGTGACACAAGATGGTCGATGTAGAGACTGCCGTTTAAGTGTCCGGTCTCATGTTCCAAAGCCTGGGCAAGCAGACCGTCGGCCCTAATGCGTATCTCCTTGCCGTCAAGGCCGATGGCCCTGGCCCTAACGCTGACCGAACGCTTCACCACGCCCCGGTATCCGGGGATGCTCAGACAGCCCTCCTCGATTTCCCGTTCTCCCTCGCGGCGGATGATCTCCGGGTTAATCAAGACAAGGGCTTCTTCCCAATCGGGGAGCTGTATCACCGCCACCCGCTGCAGCGATCCTACTTGGTTAGCAGCCAGCCCGACGCCCAACTCAGCGTGCATGGTCTCGACCATGTCATCGGTGAGTTGCTTCATGCGCGGCGGTACCTTTCCAACCTTGCGGGTTCGGCGCCTCAAAATGGGGTCTGGTAGAAATTTCATGCCGAGGACCGTCACTGTGTCTGCCTCCCCAATCTCCGGACCCGCGATTCTGTTGGGTCCCAGCCTTAGAAAATTATAGCCAAGGGGTTTCTGGAGTGCAAAGCCAGCCTGAAGTATGTTAGTGGTCAGTGGCCCCGCCCGACTCCATCATTCACTGACCACCGGCAACCGGCCACTGACCACTTTCTACAATACGTGGGCCGGGTCCACGTCCACGGTGGTCCCGGGAGGGAACTTCACGCCTTCTAAAAACCGGTGGAGGTTACGGCCTCTGACCACCACGTGCCAACGGTAGCGGCCACGCAGTCTTGATGGCAGTCCCGGCGCGGGTCCAACCAACTCCACGTCCGTAAGTCCCTCGGAATAGGCTTTCTGCCTAAGCAGCCGAGAGGTCCCGGTGGCTTTTCTTTGGCACGCCGTAGCGTCGGAGTCTAGGAACACCATGTGGACCAACTCGTTGAAGGGAGGATTGCCCAACTCCCGGCGCGACCGGATTTCCCTTTGGTAAAGCTCGCCATAGTCTTGAAGGGCCGCCGCGGATACGGCGTAGTGTTCCGGGTCATACGTCTGGATATGGACTTTCCCCTTGAAATCTCCTCTACCGGCCCTGCCCGCGACCTGGCACAGAAGGCCGAAGGTCCTTTCGGCGGCGCGAAAGTCCGGCATATTAAGGCCCACGTCGGCCAGCACCACGCCCACCAAGGTAACGTTGGGAACGTCCAGACCCTTGGCCACCATCTGAGTCCCCACCAACACCTGGGTCTGCCCGGTGGCGAACCGGCTCATAGTCTCGGAATGACTGAGCCCGGAGCGCGTCGCGTCGGAGTCCCAGCGTTCCACTTGAGCGGCGGGAAGCAACGCTTCCACCTCCTCCACCACTCTCTGCGTACCCACGCCCATCCTGCGTATCTGGTTGCCGCCGCATTCCGGGCATCTTCCTGGAAGCCTCCTGCCCCGGTTGCAACGGTGGCATTTCAGCGTTGCGTCAACGGAATGGTACGCCATTGATACCGAGCAACTGCGGCAAGACGCCACATAGCCGCAACCCCGGCATTGGACGATGGACGCGCTTCCCCTGCGGTTGAGAAACAACACCGCCTGGTGTCCCTGGCTAACACACTCTAAGAGGTCCTGTGACAGTCCCCGGCTGAAGATGCCCCGGTTTCCCTCCTTTAACTCCTGGCGCATATCGCACACGCGGACACTCGCCAACCTCGCGTTGCGTCCCGCGCCGTGACGGCCTATGCGTTCTGGAAGTTCCAATAGCTTGTGTTGCCCCGCCTGTGCGCGGCGGTATGTCTCGACATCGGGAGTCGCGCTACCCATCACGACTACCGCCCCAAGTCGCCGGGCGTACTGTAAAGCCGCGTCGCGGGCATGGTACAGGGGCTCCGACTCCTCTTGTTTGTAGGTCCACTCGTGTTCCTCGTCGATCACGATTAGGCCCAACCGAGGCACCGGGGCGAAAAGCGCGCTCCGCGCCCCGACCACCACGTCGTACTCGCCCTCCCGGACTTTCCACCATTGGTCAAACTGCTGACGCTGAGTCAATCGACTGTGTACCACAGCCACCCGTCCGGGAAACCGGTTGCTTACGCGTTCGAGGGTCTGTGGAGTCAATGAGATTTCAGGCACCAGGTAGATGACCTGCCTCCCGTTGGCAACTGCCCTGTGCGCCGCCTGCAAGTACACCTCTGTCTTGCCGCTGCCGGTCACGCCGTGGAGCAGGAAGCTTCGAGGCTGCTGCAACGGGTCGTCCAGCGCCCGGTTGATTTGGGAGAGGGCTTCCGATTGGTCGCCAGTCAACGTAAGGGCAGGGCCGGGTTCAGTGTCGCGGCCTTCCGGAATCGGACTCTGGTCTAGCCGGGTCCAGTCTTGGCCAATGAGCCCCTTTTGCAACAAGGCGTTGGCGACTCCCGCGCCGAACTCCTTGTTGGCCAGGGTCAACGGGTATGGCTCAGTGGCATCCGCCACAGTCGTCAGAAGTTGTGCTTGACGGTCCGGCAAAGATGTCAAATGCGGCTCCGCGCAGGCCGAGCCTCTAAGGGAGGGCAGAGGAACAAGACGACAGGCGTATCGGGGCTTCAGCCGTGGCACGGGCAATTCCACGACGCGGCGCACAACGCCTCGTGAGACCAAGCGTCTGAGCGCCTGGTCTCCGTTGCGGCCCAGCAGCTTGACGAAATCGGATTCGTCCATCCCGGGACTGGCGGCAAGCTCTCGGAGCGAATCACCAGCGTTAGACATCTGATCCGCCCCATCCACCTCACCCGAGAGATGTAGACGGGAACGCACCTGCGCTTCAAATCCCGGCGGCAGGAACAACGCGATTGCGCCGAATAGCGAGCAAAGGTAATGGCTGCTGATCCATCGGGACACGTCAAGTTGGGACTGGCTGACCAACGGGGCCGGATCGACGGGCTGGAGAATATCCTTGGTGACTCCAACCCGTGGCGCATCGGTCAATTCCATGACCATGCCCTGTGCTATGCGCCTCCCAAATGGAACCCAGACGAGCTGTCCTGGAACGGCTGACAGGTGGCTGGGAAAACTGTAAGAAAAGGTGCGGGAGTGGCCGACGGGAGCATCGACCGCGACTTCGGCGTATCTCATGCGTTCAGCCGGACCCGAGGATTGAGGAGGAGGTAGGGGAGACCGGGGCAAGAGCGGATGCTCTTGCCCGAAGTTGCGTGCTTGCCTGTTACGAGCTTGCCGCTGCCTGTCCCCGCTGACGCCGTGGCAGGGTCTTTTCCTTGATCCTGGCGGCCCGGCCCTGTAGGCCGCGGAGATAATAGAGCTTGGCACGGCGCACCGAGCCCCGTCTCGTAACCTCCAAGGAATCGATGAGGGGCGAGTGAAGGGGGAAAATCCGCTCGATCCCTATCCCGGCGGTAATCCTCCGGACTGTGAAGTTAGCACCTGGGCCACTGCCGTTTTGCAGTCGGATGACCACACCCTGGAAGGCCTGGACCCTCTCCCTTTCACCCTCGCGGATGCGGAAGTTCACGCGCACCGTGTCGCCGGGGCCGAAGTCGGGGATTTGTGGGTTGCGCTCCGTCTTTACCACCTGGGCTGCTTCCATGGTCGTTCGCCTGCAATTCGATAAGATTTTCAGATTCCAAGGTTACCACATCGCAGTCGCGATTTGAACCGCCCGCATTCAGTCATGCGGCGTCTTTCAGTTTTCACTATCAAGGACCAATCCAGCTTCCAACCCCGCTCATCCTGACGGGGACGACGATTATTGAGAAGCCCTGTATAAGTCATGACGCTGATATGAAATAACGAAGTTGACGCCTACAACCGAAATCCCGTAGGATTCAGAATATTCTACTCGTCTTAATATCAGTAGCCCGCACACTTAACGACGAAGAGGATCTAATCTGGTCTCGAAACATTCCCCGACCAGACGATGAGGGAGCCCTCCGAATGGCCGAAGACCAGGAACCACAACCGGAACCGGAGCAGTCAACTCCTCAGCCTGAACAACCCTCCGAGAGTCCTCCCGGCGGCCCACCCGCGGCGGGCAGAAGCAACGTGATGTGGATTGCCATTGGTGGCGGAGCCGCCTTGGTCGTGCTGGTCGTCGTGGTGGTCGCGGTGCTCTTGATGAGCCGTGGGGGCTCGGAACCGGAAAACACCGCCCAATACTTCCCCAGGGATGCAGTCGCTTATACCTGGTTCACTCTGAATCCGGGCGATGGCCAGCGGCACCAGATGGCAGACCTCTGGGAGCGGTTCTCCGAGTTTTCCGAGTTCCAGGACGGCCTGGAAGAAATGCTCGAAGACATGGAAGACGAGAGCGGGATCAATTTCGAGGACGACGTTTGGCCGTGGATCGGTCCCGAAGTCTCCCTGGCGGTCCTTGACCTCGGCGGCTTCGATTTGATTGGCGTCGCGGGCATTATTGGAGTCCGTGATCACAATGCCGCATCCGATTTCCTGGAAGATTTCTTGGATTACCTCGAAGACGAAGAAGTCGCGGACTTTGACGACGACACCGTCGGTGATTTCGATACTTGGGTAGGCGAAGACCTGGACGTGGCGGCCTACGCACTCTCCAAGGACTGGTTCGTGTTCGCAACTACCGAGAATGATCTGGAGGACATTCTGGACCTAATTTCCGGCGACGGAGGCCGGCCGCTGGCGGAGGAAGAGACCTTTCAGCAAGCGCGCGCCGCAATGGCGGGCCGCCGGTTTGCATCGGTGTACGTAGACATGGAATCCATAATGGACTCCATGGGCCAATTGTCCAACATGGGCCTAGCGCCCGGACTGGGTACTGCGGGTATGCTGGGAAACCCCGATTGGTTTGCCCTCACCGCCCAGTGGGTAGACCGGGGTATCGTGGTCGAGACCGTTTCCCCTACCGAGTTCGAGTCAATGGCCAATCTAAAGGAAATCGGCGAGCCCGCCAAGCTTCTCCCAGATGATACCCTTGGTTTTCTGGCCATGTCCTTCGACCCCTCGATAGAGAACTGGCGGGGGGAATTGGACGACTACCAATTGGCCAACCTTGGCTTTTTCGGTGAAATGGCAGTCGATGAGATAGCTGATAGTTTATGGGACCTCGGGATGGGTGATGTGGACTTGGACTCGGACGACACCTTTGCGGACATACTCGACCTGGCAATTGAGCTGGTTGACGACGCCACTGGTATCGACCTGGAGAAAGACTTTTTCGACTACCTGGGCGGCCGGTTCATAGCCAGCGTCAGGGAATTCGACTTCCAACGCGTCGAGGATGCGGACGAATATGCCGTAGACGCCGTAGCCATGTTGTCCTACCTATCAGATAACGAGGAAGACTTGAGGGACACCATGGAAGAGGTCAGAGACTTGATCGAAACCGTTGGCGTCGACATCGATTCCGAAGACGTCGGAGCTGTCGAGGACGCCGTGGTGTTCGACCTGGAAGACTTGATGGGTGACACCGCCTACTCCCCGGGATATGTGATGCACAAGGACTATCTGACCATCGGGACCACCGAAGACGCATTAACTGCCATCATTGAATCTCAGAATGGAGACATAGAAACCCTCAGCGGAGTCTCGGAATACCAGCGGGTGATTGGACACCTCCCAGACGGGGTCCAGGGTATCTTCTTCGTCAACCTACAGACCATCGTCGCCCAAGTCGGCCCGGATGATATGGACATGGAACGGGACATGTTCGAGGTTCTGGAGGAATCGTTAGGCGCAGTTGCGGTCGGTTTAATCGCTGGAGAGGACGTTTCCAGGGCCACCTACGCGGTTACCTTTTTCCCGGAATAGTCGGCGTAGGACCTTCAAGTCAGGCCGAAGTAGCCCCGCATTCAAACCTTCTCCCTCCAGTGAGCAGGGGTAAACGTTGCCTAAGCTGGACTGGTCTACCCCTGGTAGTGGTAGTCTCCCGGGGGACGGTTCCAGACCTCCACCAGCATCCCCAAGCAAGTCCGGGGGTGGAACCAGGCCACTACCCGGGACCGTTCTTCCCTCGGTGGAATGCTCCCAATCTGCTGAATTCCCGCCGCCAGCGCCTCGTCGGTGAAGCTATGCACGTCCGGTGCGTGGGGGCATGTATGGTGGTAGACCGCGCCCTGGGTCGCCCTTTGCGCCACCAACCGGGCCGTGCCGCTGTCGTCCGTGGTGGGAATGCTTACCTCGATGACCGAGCCGCCCAGCGGAAACTCCACCAGGTGTACCGGGTCGCCGGCGGGACGGGGCGCTCGTTCCACAGCCCGGTCCAATCCCCGCTCCATGGATTTATCCTCTTCGAACCCGAAGACGCCTCCCCAGAACTCACGCACTTCTTCGGAGCTTCGTGCCGCCAGTCCCACGTGGGCCATTCCCGTGACCAACCCCTTGCCCCTGTAGTAGGGGTGAACGTAGTATTGGTCGTCGGGCATGATCTGTATCTCCAACCCTTGGCTGGACGCGGGGTCCAGGAACACCGGCCCGCTGCCGTCCCAGTCCGACTTCAGCCTCAGGCCACGGCCCAAGAGAGTCTGGACGTCGGCCTGAACGTCGTTGCTGGCGATGGAGATGTAGTGTATCCCGCCGCGCCCGTTGCTTTCGCTCAAAAACTGGGCCGCGCTGCTGTTGGCATCGTTGGGCCGGGTCACCTCGTAGTACATCTCCCCTATCGGGAATTCGACTCTGGTGACGGAGCCGGCGCCTTCCACGGCGCCCTCGGGCCAGGGTGTTCGGTGCTCATCCACAGATAGGCCGAACCCGTTGCAGAACAGGTTTCTGGCCACGTCCAAGTCGCTGGTGACCATTCCGACATGGTGAATTCTGGTGAAAGCCATTTCTCCTCCAGATGGTGCATAACAGGCAGGATCGCTTGGCGTCAGGATGCGATGGGGTATAGTAGTCCCGGCTTCGGCAGGTTGTCCACTCCGGGCATCATCTCCTAGGGTCATTCGATTCTCGGCCCAATTGTCCGAACCGGGATTCACAGGATTTTGGGATTCGGATGATTTCCAATCATATAAATCCCGGAATCAGAGAAATCACAGTTCAGACGGACAATCGAAAGGCCCTGATCATCTCCCCGACCGTACACCGCTCCTATAGATCAGCGGGAACTTTTTCAGACCTTGCCTCGTCATGATAACTAAACCACCCAATAGCTAAATCACCTAGCGAGGTAACAGCATGAAATCCGGAGCACTTCTTCTGGTCTTGGGAACCCTGATCATCGCCCTGGCGGTCGGGATTGGCTGCACCCAGCAGCAGCCGACCGGCGCTCCACCATTAGTCACCGGTCCAGTCCCATCCGTCACTCCTACCCCGCCGCAAGACGCGGCCACAACCGCAGTCCCCCCGGAGACATCCCCCGCGCCAACCCGGGAGTCAGGCCGGGGCTCCGCAACAACACCGGGGACACCGCCGAAAGCCACGCCATTCCAGTTGCCCACACCTGAGCCTCCAAAGCAACCGTTATCCGAAAGGATTGATGGCTACATGGCTATTGCTCCCCAGGTTTTGCGGTCGGGCCAGACGGAAAACGTGTCGGTCTCCTTGTTTGACCGGGACGAACCTGCACAGGGCATTGTGCGCGTCAGCCTGGAGGCCAACGGGCGGGAGTCCGCAGACGCCTCAGGGCTAATCCTGGGGACCGGTTCCATTGCCCTTTCAGTTCCAGACCTGCCAAAAGGCAACTACCGGCTCAGAGTGCGGGGCCCCGGTTTCCAGGACACGACTTCCCTGCGCGTCGAGTCCGGCTCCAGCCTGTTCTTGGAGACCGACAAGCCCATCTACAAGCCTGGACAGAAAGTGATGATGCGGGTCCTCATCGTGGACCCCGAACTTCGGCCTCTAACCGGGGAAGTGGTCCTCGAAGTCCAGGACGCCAAGGGGTCCAAGGTGTTCAAGAAGACCGCCGTCACCGACGATTTCGGTATGGCCACGCTGGACATGCCTCTTTCCAACGAACCGAATCTGGGCGTATGGAAGATCACCGCCCGGACCGGGGACACCAATACGGAAGTAGACATCAGGGTTGAGGAATACGTACTGCCAAAGTACGAAGTGTCTGTCGAGCTGCCCAAGGAATGGGTACTGGCCAATGAGAAGATCACCGGCCGGATCGATGCGGAGTATACATTTGGCAAACCCGTGCAAGGCGAGGTGGAAATCGTTGCTTCCCGCTACGTTGGCACGTGGGAACAGTATGCCGCCATTACTCGCGACATCGACGGCAGCGACTCCTTTGAACTGCCTCCGGTGGGCTTCGTTGCCGGCGTCCCCGGAGGCAGGGGCATGGGCAACGTGAGCCTCGACGTCACCGTGCGGGAAAAAAACACGGGGTACGAAGAGACCACAACCCGCATGGTCACCGTGGCCAACACTCCGGTGAACCTGCACCTCATTTCGGAGAGCAGGGTATTCAAACCTTCGCTGCCCTTCTCGTTCCTGGTAGTGACCGAAACCCCGGACAACAAGCCGGTGGACGCGCGCGTCTCGGTCGACCTGACTTACATGGGCGAAAGACTGCAACGCAAGGAGCGGCAGACACACCGCGTAACCACGCGCAACGGCACGGCGGTCCTGACCGTGAACCCCCCGGAAGGCGTGGTGGCGCTGGCGGCGGAGGCCCGGGCTGGAGAGGCTCATGCCGCCTTGTCCATGCAGGCCAGCTACTCACCGTCGGGGAGCTTCATACACCTAACCCAGGAGGGTCCCGGAACACTGGCGGTCGGCGATCACGCTAGGTTCCGCGTCCACGCCACCAAGGAAACGGCCAACTTCTACTACGAAGTCGTGGCCAGGGGTAAGGTCGTCTTCTCCCAGGTCTCCCAGTCGCCGGATATATCCTTCCCGGTAACCCCGGTGATGGCTCCCAGTTCACGCATTTTGGTCTATCAGCTACTGCCGAACAGCGAGGTCGCTGCCGACTATCTACCCTTTGAGGTCGCGGCAATTTACCCACACCAGGTCAACGCGTCCTTCGAAAATGACCAGGTCGCGCCGGGAGAGGCGGTGAACATCCACGTCGAAACTCAGGGTCCGTCCCAAGTGGGCCTGGTGGCAGTGGATCGCTCGGTGTTTATCCTGGCGGAAAACCGGCTCAACCTTCAGCAAGTCTTCGACAAGCTGGAGCGATTGTACATGCAGCCTCAGTTGGAGCTTCACGACGTTCGGCTCAAGTCCCGCATCACCACCCGAGGCGCCCTGGAGACGTTCAAGGACGTGGGCGTCATCGTGATGAGCAACAAGCGTGTTCCGGAAGGAAAGGAATTCCGCAGACCCACACCAACTCCCGCCCCGCCGATGATGCGAGTGATGAAGGAGTTGGCGCTACGCCGGGATTCGGGACAAGCTGCCGTCCGTGAATCAGCTCCCGCCATGCCGATCGCCACGCCCACACCGATGGCTGTGTCCCAGGAACAGGAACTCGCGGAAGTGTCTCGCGTCCGCCAGTTCTTCCCCGAGACCTGGCTCTGGACCAACGTAACCACCAACGAACAGGGCAAGGCCACGGTCCCCGTCGAAGCTCCGGACAGTATCACTACTTGGGTGTTGCGCGCTGTCGGCCTGTCCAAGGAGCACGGGCTAGGGATCTCCGAAAGCGAACTCAAGGTGTTCCAGCCGTTCTTCCTCCAGGTGGACCTGCCATTTTCGGGAATCCGCGGAGAGGTGCTTCCGGCCAAGATAGCCCTATACAACTACCTGAATGCCCCCCAACAGATCCAGGTCGAACTCGCGCCGTCGGACAAGTACGAGCTTCTGGACAGCCCTCGCAGAACAGTTACCGTGGGACCAAACGACATCGGAGGGGCGGAGTTCCGGGTCAGGCTGACCAAGATCGGCAAGATCGAGCTTGAAGTTTCAGCCCGCAGCCCCGAAGCCGCCGACGCCGTGATCAAAGAGATGATTGTCGAACCGGAGGGTGTCCCCGAAGAGCTGGTCGAGAACCTGGTCCTGACGCCGGGGAATAGCCATACTTTCGACGGAGCGGTGCCATTTAATGCCGTAGACGATTCCGCGAGGACGCTGGTGTCCGTCACCGGCAGCTATGTCGCCCAGACGATAGATGGACTGGAGGGGCTGCTGAAGATGCCCTTCGGCTGCGGCGAGCAGAACATGATCCTGTTCGCCCCAAACGTTTTCGTCGCCAACTACCTGCGCGATACCGAACAGATCAAGCCCGAAATCATGGCCAAGGCCGAGAATCTTATGCTCACCGGCTACCAGCGGGAGCTTACCTACCGTCGTGCCGACGGTAGTTTCTCCGCCTTCGGTGACAGCGACAAGGATGGAAGCCTATGGCTCACCGCCTTCGTCCTCAAGACGTTCTCCCAGGCCAGGGGAATGATCCACATCGACCCCGACGTATTGGAAAGCGCTTCAAGCTGGATTCTGAGCCACCAGCGGTCCGACGGTTCCTTCGAGCCGGTGGGATTCTTGCACCATCAAGAGCTGCTTGGAGGTCTCCAGGGGAACACGGCCCTGACCGCATACGTGGCCATCGCCTTGATGGAAGCCGGGGAACAGCGGGCCTCTGCCAAGGCGGTCGCGTTCCTGGAACGGGGTTTGGACGAAGTTGAGGACCCTTACACCACCGCCATCGTCTCCTACGCGCTGGAGTTGGCCCATAGCAACCGCGCCCCGGCAGCTTATGACAAGCTAATGTCGATGGCGCAAAACAGCGAGGATGGATTGAGTTGGGGCACGCTTCAAATCGAGCTGCGGCGACCCTCGACGCCCGGTGTAATAGGCAACGGGCACTCCCGCTCCGGAAATAGGGTCGCCGCCGTGGAGACAACCGGCTACGCAACCCTGGCGCTGCTGGAGCGCGGCGACCTGATCAGCGCGGCAAACGCCGGGAAGTGGCTGGTCAACCAGCGCAACGCTTACGGCGGCTACGGCTCCACCCAGGACACGGTCGTGGGGTTGCAGGCCATGACCAAATTCGCCGCCAACGCCCGGTACAACGTGGACATGACGGTGGATTTGAACGCCGGTAACTGGAGCAAGCGGCTGACCATCACTCCAGACAACGCGGATGTGCTGCAGACCGTCGAGGCGCCCGCGGGGGCAACAATCGACGTCTCGGGCGAAGGCGAAGGTCAGGTCGTGGTGCAGGCCGTCCGTAGGTTCAACCTGCCCTCTGTGGAAAACGTCGAGAGGCCGGTGTTCGACATCGAAGTTGACTACGGGACCGATCATGTAGATGTGGACGACCTGATCACGATCTCAGCCGACGTGACCTTCAATCCTCCTGAGTTCGTGGAGGCTGGAATGGTGGTGTTGGACGTAGCCATACCCACCGGCTTCAGCCCGGTGGCCGGGTCCATCGAACGCATGGCCGAAGCCGAGCCCAAGATCAAGCGTCACGACGTGGCCGGGCGGAAGGTCATCATCTACATCGAAGATATGGCGGCGGGGGAGACCCTGTCCGTGGAGTTCCAGGCGCGGGCGCTCTTCCCGGTGCGGGCCGAGCCGGTCACCTCGGCTGTCTACTCTTATTACCGGCCCGAATGGAAGGGTCAGACTCTTGGAGGAGCCATGACTGTAGAGGGGTAACCGGCCCGTTTAGCGAATAACCATCATTTTCAAACCATGCAAGCCGGAGATCACAACCTAAAGCCCACTATATGGAGGGCGGAGGCTACACCCTAAAGCCCACTCTATGGCAGACGGAGATAACACGCTAAAGCCCCCCTTTCGGAAAAGGGGGGTTGGGGGGATTTCCTCCGCTGCTGAAAGAAAACAATGGGGGAGTTAAGCCATAACGGCTCAAACTCCCCCATTTCTGATCTGTCCCCATCCACCGGGACGCGGACTCAAACCCTCATATCAGCCGTTGGCGAGTGACCGGCGGAAATCTCCCTTCAAAAATAGGTACAACAACCCACTATGCGGAGTATCCCACCCTGATTCCCACGCTCGCCATCACCCGGTCCAAGCGTGCTTTATCAACTCCTCTTCGATGAGGTCCGCCCCCCAACCGGGTCTGTTCGGGATGGTCATATAGCCATCTACTATCTTGGGCTGCTCGGTAACCAAATCGTCCTTCCAGGGCACGTCGTCGATGTCTATCTCCATGATCCGCACGTTGGACAGCACGGCGCAAAGGCTGGCGCTGATGAAGGTGGACATGTGGCTATAGTAGTTGTGCGGCGCGACGTTTAACTGGAAGACCTCGGCCAGGTCTCCCACCTTCTTGGACTGCGTGAACCCGTTCCAGGGGACGTCGACCATGAACACGTCGGCTGCCTGTATTTGGAAATAGGGCAGGTACTCCCGCATGTAGAAAAGGTTTTCACCAGTGCAGATTTTGGTGTCGGTCGACTCCTTTATGCGGCGAATGCCCTCTGGAGAGTACATGTCTATCTCCAGCCAAAGCATGTCAAATTGCTCCAACATTTTGGCAATGCGGACCGCGCTTTCCGGTTTGAAATTGAAATTCAAGTCAAGGTTGATGTCCACGTCCGGTCCCACGGCGTCCCGGAAAGTGCCAATCAGCTCCTCTATATGACGGACCACCGGGGTAGTAACCGCGCCGTCGGTGCTGCCGGGGCCCAGCGCGAATCCTCCTCCGTAAACCGTGGCGGGATCGCCCGGCATTACAATGTTGGTCTTCAGGGCCGTGAATCCCCGCCGCACGACTTCCCTGCCAAGATCGGAGATATCCTCCATAGTCCGGATGGGCGGGGTGCCCAGCAACTCCGGGTAACGGGCGCGGCTGGTGCCGCAGTGCGACCAATAGACCCTCACGGTGTCCCGTGTCGGACCGCCGAACAACTCAGTGACCGAAATGCTCAGCGACTTGGCTTTGACGTCGAGTAGGGCGCAGTCGATTCCTGCGATGGCCTTGGCCACGATCCCGCCCGGGCTCTGCCTGGAGGCCCGGAACATATCCCACAAGCGCATTTCGTACGCCCCAGGGTCTCGCCCTATAAGCGCCGGCGTCAGGTCCTTGATGGTGCCTACCACGCCGTTGGGAGACCTGGGGTCGGTGCATTCACCCCATCCCGTAATGCCTTCGTCAGTCTCCACTTTGACAAAAATGAACGGACGCCAGCCGCCGTCCACCAGGAACGGTTCGACCTTGGTTATCTTCATCTGTATTTCTCCAGGCAGGACATCGGTAAAAAACACGCCCAACCCCGAGGCGGCGCCACCAGGGTTGGGCGTGATATCCGGTCACCGTAGGGTTATGTTCGGCTAGTTGGCGGGCTGTTTGGTCAACAGGAGATGCCGGGCATCACTCAACAGCTCCTCATCGGACCGTTCCAGGTCTATGGGATCGCCGTGGGGCTGGGGTACCGGGAAGCCGGTGCGGTAGTAAAGCTCGACCCGGTTGCCTTCGGGGTCCAGGAAATACATGCCGAAAGCGTTGCCATGGCTGACGATCCGCTCGATGCTCGCCTCTTCCTCGGCTTCCAACCTGTGCTTGTACTCGCGCAGGTCGGCGATGGTCGGGACCTTGAAGGAAATTTGCTGGATTACGTTGGTGTCTTCGCCCTTGACCCGGCCCTTCATCAACACGAACTCGTGGTGCTCTGACACCGGGTCGGAACTCATGAAGACCATGCCGCGGCCTTCCAAGTCCTCATCGGCGATTTTCAGGCCGATAACCCTGCTGTAGAAGTCCCGCTGTTTCATCAGGTCTTCCGCGTAAATGCCAACGTGTCCCAGTCCAGTCGTCTCAGCCATAACTCTTGACCTCGTTCAGAATAATTGGGTGCCACATTATATCATCCAAGAAACCCCCGAATCACGTCCAGCGGCTTCCGTCATTCTGTCCATGCGCGGCATTGCCTCTGGCCGGGGCAACTACACTTCGCGATGAGCGCTGCCCCGCTGCTTGACCCTTTCAATGGAGGAGAAGTCACCGGCCTCCACCCGGTAGCCCAATGGTTGAGGCGGGCGGGTCTCCAAGCCCAGCAATTCAACCACCCGCGGGTTGGTGTAGTAACCGTTATACGTCTGCCGCACCAATTGATCGAAGAAGGCCGGGTGGCCCGCTTCCACCTGTTGAAGTACCTGGTCCTTTTGGTCTCCGGTTAGTTCTTGGAAAGCTCGGGAGTGCCGGTGGGATGCCTCGGCCTCGATGTTCATCAAACCCTCACCAAACAGACGCTTGCGCTGGGGAGCGCCCCCGGCAAACCCGTTCAGAAAATCGACTGCGATCTCGCCGCCCGAGGGCATTTTGTCGTTGGCGGGGATAATCCTGTCCAAGACCCTCACGACTAGCTCCCGCTGGTCATCGCTAAAGAACCGGGCAGATATTGTCATTTGCTTACCTCAGTCTAGGAGGTGCCTGGAGTTCTGCTTGAAGTAGTCCGCGATGTGCAGGGCGATTGCCTGGATTGTGGAGGTGGGGTTCACCGCCCCGGCTGTGACAAACACGCTGCCATCGATCACGAACAGGTTCTTGACGTCGTGGCTCCGGCCGTATCCGTCCACGACCGAATTAGCGGGGTCTGCGCCCATCCGCGCCGTTCCCAGCAAATGCCACCCTGCGGGACGGAGCAGCGGATTGACTGTCACCTGCACAGCCCCGGCAGCCTCCAGCGCTTCGGTTGCCCTGGCGGAACCGTGTTCCATCATCTTCAGGCTGTTATCGCTCATGGTGTAATTGACCTTGGGGGCGGGAATTCCATCGCTGTCGGTCAACGCGGGGTCCAGGGTGACTCGGTTATGGCGCTCCGGCAGGTCTTCACCTATGACCGCCACGGTGATGGTGTTGCCGAACCGCTTGTCAAAAGCCTCATGATGCCTGGCTCCCCACGGGACAGGAGTCCGGTCCGCGAACCCTTGGGCCGTGATCGCGGGGCCGGAGCTGCGGACCACCTGGAATGCGTACCCTCTGACGAAGTCTCTCGAGGGGTCGGTCTCGTAAAATTCCGAGCTTATAATCATGCAGCCAAGGGGCCCCTTGTAGCCCTCCAATTTCTCCTCGAATACCCCCGTGACCATCGAGTAGGGATGGAACATTAGGTTCTGGCCCAATAGACCGTTGGAGTTTCCAAGGCCGTCCGGGAACAGGCTCGAACGGGAGTTTAGTAGCAGCCGCGGAGTGCCGATACCGTTGCACGCCATCACCACAACCCGCGCCTTTTGTCTTCTGACCTGTCCCTGGCCATCGTAATAGACTGCGCCGTCAGCCAGACCGTCTTTGCCAACGGTTATCTCCCTTACCCGGGCGTTGGTCTGGAGCGCCGCACCGCTGGATATGGCCTTGGGCCAGTAGGTAATGTCGGTGCTGGCCTTCGCTCCCGTTGGGCAGCCAATTTCGCAGGGGCCGCAGTTGTTGCAGGCGCGTCGTCCGTCGTATGCGCGTGTAAGGATCGCGCTGTCCGACGGCCACCAATGCCATCCCAGCCTGTCGAAACCCTTGACTATAGTGTCGCCCGCCTTGCCAAGCGGTATCGGCGGAGTCTGCCGCTCGGTCTTTGGAGGGTAAGCCGTATCGCCAGTGATGCCAGCCACGCCCATCATCTGGTCATTGAGACTGAAATGGGGCTCGAGTTGAGCGTAGCTCACCGGCCAATCGTCGGCCACCCCGTCCAACGACCTGACCTTGAAGTCAGAGGGGTGCAGCCTGGGGAAATGCGCGCTCCAATGTATCGTGCTACCGCCAACGGCATTGAACATGAGCGGCGCTATGGGTGTATCGGCCTCGTTGACCGGGTAGTCCTGGGGCAGTCCGCGAACGTTTGGGTTGGGGTTGAAATCAGTCTGCCGGTGGATCTCCCAATCGGACAGGTAGGAAGTGTACGCGGTGGGGTCCATCCAACCGCCCTGCTCCAGGCAAAGCACCTTCATCCCAGCCTCGGCCAAGCTCCAGGTGAATGCCGCGCCGGACGCTCCCGCGCCAATTACCAGCACGTCTACGGTGTCGTCATTCTGGGCCATTTGTTCCTCTCTAGACCGCTACCAGAAGGAAGTCTTGCAATGACATCCTGTGGTTCGGCGAATCCGGACTTTCGGTTAAATGTCGTTCCCACCCTCGAATCGGTCGAAGACTTGGGAAGCGCTGCTACTCTCATAGACGCTCTTAGAATTGCCTAGCACGAAGTACCTTGTCCACAACCGCCAGATCATTCTCCATTGATCTGACTCCGGGCGCACATTCTCCACACACAGACCGGCGTCCGCCGCGGCGTCTGCGCTAAACAACGCGGAATGTGACTGCGGCGATTCTATCAGTGCGCTGCGGAGGTACTCTTGGAGCTTTTGGTGTTGCTCCATCGTCCTATCAGGGTTGCTAAGCAAGGCTTTGCCAAGCAGATCTTCCGTACTGTTCAATGCTGACCGGGCCTGCTGAACCAAGACCGCTGTTAAATCGCCAAGAAGCACCGAGTAAATCGGGGTAGGTTGCCGGTGACTCCTCCACATTCCTAATAGCATATTCCACAGCAGATATAATGTCTTTGGCAGCGACCCGTTCCCTTCCCCAGAGAATCTGTGGATCAATTGGGCCAAGGTCACTGCCTGGCGCCATCAGAATGTGATGCCCACCTAAAGCCAGGAGAGTCGCTGCGCTCTTAGCCTGGTCCGGCACAATGATGGTTAGCTCTCGGCAGTGGGATTGGGCCGCCCGAGCCATCCTCACAGCGACTTCTCCCACCCCGCCTGGTGAGTCGATCATCAGATGGAGGTCGCGGTCAGGCCCACAGTCGAAAAGCACATCCTTTAGAAGGGTGAAACTATCATAGGAGATCGCGTCAATCATAACGACGAGGCGAGCGCCGAAGCGGCTTTCATACTCTCGGATTAACCGTTGCCGATCCGTGCGTCCGGAGTTCGCCGCTTGATGCAAAGGACTTTGCGGCTGCCCGGGCAGTTCTGTGGAGGATCCAGGGTTCAATATGGACCCCATCGGTGGGTTTTGGCCGAAATGGGTTTCCGTTTGCGGGCTTCTTTGGCGGCTTCGGCTACCTTTTTCGCTATGGCGATCTTGGTGCTCCAGTCCGGTTCGGTCCCTTCACGAGTAGGGATTAACTCCCCACTCTTCTTGTCCGGTTTCTCGGAAGGACGGGCTTTCAACGCCATACAATCACCCTACTTTGTTTTACTATTTTTACAGAAATTTCGCAATTCGTTCGATGGTATTTCACCATGCCACTGTGGTCAACGGACAAATTACACTCCCGGCAAGTCCCAGCCGATCCACTGGCACAGGGCCTTGCCCATGATTAGCTCCTTGTCTCCTTCGCTCAACCAGGACAATCCCTCCGTGAACATGGTCACGCACTCCTTCCAGGAGCAGGGCATCCGCGTGATATCCGTGCCCCAGAACATACGCTCGGGACCGAAGGCGTCGTAAATCTGGTGGACGTGGTCATGAATATTGGCGTAGGGGTAGGGCTGGGAAGAGTAACTTGGCGCACCCGACGCCTTGACCGCAACGTTGGGATGTTTCGCTAGCTCGATCAATTGGGGCAGAGTTTCCCATGCGGCCGCATCGGTCGCGCCCCCAGCCCTGCCCATGTGATCGACGATTAGCTTGAGACCAGGATGACGCTCGGCCACCTGTCCAACCACCGGCAGAAAACCAGCGCAGGCAAGTCCCACGGGCAGCCCCGCTTCCTCGGCCGCAGGCCATAGCCAGTCCATCGTGCCGTCCGTAGGCCATGTCTGCTGGTGGGGTTGCAAAAAAGTGAACCGCAACCCCAGCATCCCCGATTGCCGCTTCCAACCGTCGATCAGCGAGGCGCTGGCCGGGTCGTCCAGCGGAAACTTGCCCAGGATGGCGAATTTGCCCGGGTGTTGACTGGCTGCCTCGACTGCTATGGCGTCAGAGTCAGGGTCCCAGCCGGGAGGATGGATCACCGCCGCATCCACTCCCGCCTCCGCCATGTCCCGGAGCGCATCCTGCGCGCTGTAGGAAGTGATCTGCCTGTGGGCGGGATTCGTAGGCAGGTTTCTCCCCCAAAGGTGTATCTGCGAATCAACAACTAACATCGGCCGCTCCCTTCACGTTCAACTCGGATGGTCACCAACTCCTTCAGCATCAGGAGTATACGCAAAAGAGTATAGGCGGGTTGAGCGCACTAAGTAACTATCTCAAAACCGAGTCAAGGCGATGCCTCCCCCTTTCGCAAAAGGGGGATTGAGGGGGATTTCTCTCCCTGCCGGTAGGTTGGTGGAGATTTGAGATAGTATCTAAGCTGGACTTTGTACAAAAGCTAGACAAGATAAAAGAACAGGGTAAGCTAACTTGGTCTACTCCTTATGAAAGGACAAGTTATGCTCACCCTGCCGAATACCATTATATCTCTACTCACACCCTTTTCGACGCTGTTCCATCGCAGAACCTGGTTGAAATCCCAACTGCTGCTGGTTGGCGCCATCCTAGCCCCTGGCAAGCGAACCGTGACATCGGCGTTGCGAGTGATGGGACTGGAGGATGACCGGAACTTTGCAAGGTACCATCATGTACTCAGCCGGGCGGTGTGGCAGCCTCTGCAATTGGGCCGGACCCTGCTGTGGCTCTTGCTCCAACACTTGGACCAAGGGGATGGCCCCTTAGTGTTCGGCATCGATGAGACTCTGGAGCGGCGGCGGGGCGGGCGTATCAAGGCAAAAGGAATTTATCGCGACGGAGTGCGCTCCAGCGGTAGCCATTTCGTGAAAGCCAGCGGTCTGCGCTGGATAAGCTTGATGTGGCTGACCACGATACCCTGGGCCCGCCGGACTTGGGCGTTGCCTTTTCTGACGGTTCTGGCGCCCTCGGAACGATACTACCGGAAAAGGGGGCGCACTCCCAAGAAGCTCACCGACTGGGCTCGCCAGATCATCCTCCAACTGCGCCGGTGGCTGCCCCACCGGCCCCTGGTGCTGGTGGCTGACAGCAGCTACGCCGTCTTGGACTTGCTCCACTTCTGCCAAGCCCTGGCTCAACCCGTTACCTTAATCACCAGGTTGCGGCTGGATGCCGCGCTCTATGAGCCGGCGCCGCCTCGCCAGCCCGGTCAGAACGGCCGCCCCAGGGTCAAGGGTAAACGGTTGCCCACGCTGAAGGAACTCCTTGACTCTCCGGATACGTGCTGGGCCGAGGCCTCGCCAGCTTGGTATGACGGTACCGTCCGTACCGTGGAAGTCGCTTCCCAAACCGCCCTCTGGTACCACTCGGGCAAGCATCCAGTGCCTATTCGATGGGTCCTGATTCGAGACCCCTTCGGGCAATTCCGTCCCCAAGCGTTGCTGTCCACCGACCTCGCGGCCACCCCGGTCCAGATCGTGGAGTGGTTCGTGTTGCGCTGGCAATTGGAGGTGACATTCCAAGAAGTACGCGCTCATTTGGGAGTGGAGACGCAGCGTCAGTGGTCTGATCGGGCCATCGCCCGTACAACACCGGCGCTTTTTGGACTCTTCTCCTGGGTGTCTCTGGCAGGACACCTGTCTCAGAAAGAACGCCCGGCCATTCCCCGGACGGCAGCTTGGTATGCCAAGCCGCTCCCCACCTTTGCCGATGCCATCGCCTTGGTCCGAAGGGACCTGTGGCAGGCCTCCGGAAGTTTTTCCATGTCGGATCGCGAACCTGATATCACAAAAGTCCCCACGCCATTGTTCAACCGCCTTATCGGCTCGCTCGCCTACGCCGCCTGAATGTACAAAGTCCAGCTAAGAAATCTCATATTTGGTGATCGCACCTAGGTCTAGCTCCACTATGGACTCTGAGGTTTCGCTGTCTTTGGCGAATTTGATAAAACCAGCATCGGCGAGCCTGACCAGCTCTCTGTGGAACGTGCGCGTCGTTACATCCCGGTACGCCCCTATGACATAAGGAGATCGCTGAAGCTCAGAAAAGGTGATCTTCCGCGACGGCAACTCAGAGAAAGGGTCCGACGGTTCTGTTGCGGTCAACAGATAGTGGAGAAGGTTATACTCCCTGGCGTTCAACACACGTCGCCTAGGCCCCATGCGTCTATTGTAATTCTGGACTATCATCTGCCTGTAGACTAGCCGGTTCATCTTGGTTTTGATGAAGTTGTTAATCCCCCCAAGTTCGTTGACGAACCCTAACACCCCAAATCGGATAAACTGAGACATCTCAAAGGGCTGAATTCGCCGACACACCTGAAGTAACGTCTTATACTCGACTTCGTTCCTGTAAAAGAAATTCGACAGGCCATAGAACCCGTGCACATTGTATTCGCTCTGGAATAGGACTCCGGCTTCCAGCAACCTGGATACCCTACCATTCCCGTCGCCAAAAGGATGAATTGTTACGAGAAAGAAGTGAGCTAACAGAGCTCTCACAACAGGATGTTCGTTGGCAAATCTTCTCGAGTTCAAGAAGCCGATGAATCCTTCCATAAGCTCCGCCAGCCTGCCATGCGGGGCTGCGATGTGGACGCCACCCATGTCCGGAGAGCCAACCTGGACCGAATCGCTACGGAACCGTCCTGGAATGTTGTTTATCTCGTCTGAGTGCTGAGTGAGCATCCTGTGCATAGTCAAGATGTCGCCCAGGTCTATGGGAGGGGCTCCAGGGTGGAACCGGTCCCTTACCCATTCTTGAGACCACGTTGCATTCCTGATCTGCAACTGTTCCTTTTGGACCGAGATGCCCACTCCAGTCGTATGTTCCTCAGCGGCGATCTCCATCTGGCGGCTAACGTCTGCTTCAGATAATGGGTTCCCTTCCAATGCGGTCGTCCCGTGGACAGCTCGAACCCTATTCAGCCGGTCCAATTCCTTTTGCCACTCCGGGGGCAGTAAGAGGTTCAAGGCGGCCTGTTTGTATCCCTCGATCGAGATCAAGTCCTCGAACAGTGGCCGTTCATCCAAGACGTAGTCAAACTCAAACTCTTCCCAGAATCTCCCAGGCTCCATACTTGACACCTTATTTGACCGGCAATTTGACGATGACGTACCAGACCAGAGTTGCTGATATCTACTATATATAGTACAGGGATGGCGATCTTTGTAGACTGTATTGAATGATAGAGAATCTGCCGAGTTTTCAAGCGGGATAATTTGACACGTTAATTGACACCCATGTTGACGATACAATGTAACCTATTCTGTGTCAGCAGACTACTCTCAAAGAGTGTAAAATCAGGGCCACGGCGTATGGAGGATAAAGTTGTGAAAATCATGATGAACGCCAATCTGGACGAGCTGACCGAAGAGCAGATGCGGCGGGTCCAGTCGGTTTCCGAAGAGAACGAGATAATCGTCGCCCGCACCCAGGAAGAACAACTAGCCCAGGCTGGGGATGTCGATATCGTATTCGGCTCATTCAGCCGGCCCCTGTTCGAGGCGGCAACAAACCTCAAGTGGGTGCAGACGGAGGGAGCGGGCATCGACAACCTGATGTTCGAGGAATTCGTCGAGAGCCCCGTCGTCCTTACCAGCGCCAAGGGGACCGTGGGCCCGCATCTGGCCGATCACACCTGGGCGTTGCTTTTGGGCCTGCTCCGGGGCGTGGGACGGGCAGTGAGAGAGCGGACATGGGACATTCGTATGTCCATTCGGCATGAGAGCTGGGAGTTGGGCGGGGCCACCCTCGGAATCGTCGGGTTGGGAGGCGTCGGCATCGAGGTGGCGCGGCGCGCCGGTGCGTTCGGCATGGAAGTGATTGCCGTTGATCCTGAGCCGGTGGAGAAACCCGACTTCGTTAAAGAGGTCTGGGGCACAGAGCGATTCTATGAAATGCTTGAGCAATCGGACGTCGTATCCGTTTGCTGTCCCCTTACCCCCAGAACGCGGGGGTTGTTCGACCGGGAGGCGTTTCGCCACATGAAGCCCCAATCGCTGCTGATCAACGTTACCCGCGGCCCGATCATTGACGGTGAAGCCCTGCTGGAAGCCCTTGACCAAGGGCTCATCTCCGGTGCGGGCTTGGACGTTACGTCGCCCGAGCCCCTTCCCGTCGACAGCAGGTTGTGGGACCATCCCCGGGCCATCATCACGCCTCACGCGTCCGGCGGCTCCCCCCTGCGGTTGGACCGCACCATAGACCTGTTCTGCGAAAACCTGCGCCGGTTCTCGGAAGGCCAGGAGCTTCTTAGCGTTATCGACAAGCAGAAAGGCTATTAATCCCACCATGCCAGACCCAATATTCGAGAGGCCGAACGATGAAATTCGGAATATTCATGCTTATGCAGTCCCCGGATATGCTCCCATCATCCGAGGTTTACTCCAATGCCATCGAGCAGGCGAAGTTGGCCGACGAGTTGGGTTTTGATTACGTGGTGGCCGCGGAGCACCATTTTTCGAGCTATGGTTTCCTGCCCAACCCACTGATGCTGATTTCAACCCTGGCCCAACACACCGAACGCGTGCGGTTCAGTACCGCTGTGGTCGTGCTCCCCCTGCGCAATCCCATACACACCGCCGAAGAGATCGCCATGTTGGACCACCTGACCAACGGACGGTTGGAGGTGGGATTTGGCACGGGATACCAGGAGTATGAATTCCAGAGGTTCCAAAGGCCGCTGAACGAGAACCGGCTCATGTTCGAGGAGTCGTTGGACATCATTTCAAACGCGCTGGCTCACGCGCCGTTCTCCCATGAAGGCCGTTATTATCAAATTCCTGAAACCACCATCTTGCCCAGGCCGCTGCAACAACCACATCCGCCGTTCTGGAGAGCGACATCCAGTGTCGAGAGCATGGCACAGGCCCTCAAGCGCGGCATGAACGTCATCACAGGCGGCACCGCCGGTTCGACCCAACGAGTGGTTGATTCCTGGCACATGTTCCAGGAAGCGGCGCAACTTTCGGGGCGGCAATGGCCCCTGGAATTCATCGTGCAACGCGGCGTGTACGTGACCGACTCCGAGCAAGACGCGAAAGAGCAGTTGCCCCACGCCGTCTGGCACACGCGGAGCGCAAGGGGGTTACGGACCAACACGCTGCGCGTCGACGCGGGCAAAGCCAGGACCGACCTGACTACGGGCCTTCCAGAGGAAGATGACCCCGACCACCTCTATGAGGATTGGTTGTTCGGGACTCCCGATGTAGTTGCGGAGAAGGTCCAAAGCCTCACCGAAGCCACCGGCATGACCTACCTCAACTGTACCTTCTCATTGGGACAAATCCCACACGACAAGGTCCTCCGGTCCATGCGCCTATTTGCCACGGAAGTGATGCCCCGGTTCCGGGACTACATGCCAGACCAGACCAAGTACGCGCTCCGGGGCCAGGCCTAGTTTTAGCGAGGACGTGTTATGGCCGAAACCGATCTGCTTGACGCCACCATCACCCAGGTTAGCCAGCTAATCAAGAAACGGGACCTTTCCCCGGTGGAGCTAACCGAGGCTTGCATCCGCCAGAGTGAACGGCTTGACCCAACCCTCAAAGCGTTCACAACCCTGGCGTCCGAGTACGCCCTGGCAAGGGCGAGGCAGGCCGAATCGGAGATTGCCGCGGGCCGGTATCGGGGTCCTCTGCACGGCATCCCCTACACCCTAAAGGACGTGATCGCCACTAGAGACGTCCGGACCACCTTCGGCAACCCCAGGGAGATAGACTTCAAACCGGAAAAATCAGCGGCGGTACACGACCTGCTGGAAAGCGCGGGAGCGGTGCTCCTGGGCAAGGTTTACTCCCACATCGGCAGGGGAGAAACCCCGGTGATGTGTTACAACCCGTGGGACCCTTCCACCAGCCCCGGCACGACCAGCGGAGGCTCCGGCGCGGCAGTCGCCTCCGGGATGGGGCTCCTTTCCATCGGCACCGACACCGGGGGATCCGTGCGCCACCCTGCCAGCAACTGCGGTGTCGTGGGATTCAAAGCCACGTTTGGCCGCATCAGCCGGGCAGGAGTCTGGGCTACCTCGTGGACCACGGACCAGGCCGGCCCCCTGACCAAGACGGTGGAAGACAATGCGCTCGCCATGCAAACCCTCACCGGCTACGACCCGAACGACCTGGTAAGCATCAACTTGCCGCCAGGCGACTACACTTCCACGCTCGATCGGGGAGTGCGCGGTCTCAAGATCGGGATTCCATCGGACAGTTGGGTCTGGAAGGAATGGATCGGTGAGGATGAGGAAGATGCGGTCCGCAAGGCCGTGGGTGTGCTGGAGGAGCTAGGGGCGGAAGTCCTGGAAATCAATATCCCGCTCAGCTACGAAGCGCGGAACAACTCCCTGGCCGCCGAAGCCCCGGTATGGCTCCGGGATACTTTTTCAGAAGCCGTCCTGAAGGATTGGGTGGAGGTACACCCGCAACTTGAGCGGGGCGATGAACAGACCTTCGCCGAATACATCCACGCACAACAAAAGCGAATGGCGATTCGACAGGAAGTCGTCGCGGTCCTTCAGACCGTGGACGCCATCGCCATGCCCACCGGCAGCACTATCGGCGACAAATGGGACGCCACAACCGCCGTGATTCGAGGCAAGGAAGTCCCGGCACGGTCTCGCGCAGTCTACTTGAACGGAATGGCCAGCCAGACGGGATTGCCCGCCATCTCCGTCCCCTGCGGTTTCGCCAAGGAAGGCCGTTTCCCGGTTGGACTCCAGTTGGTCGGGCGTGACCTGGACGAAGCCCTTCTGCTGCGTTTGGCCCACGCCTACGAGCAGGCGGCCGAATGGCATAACCAGCATCCACCAGTATAGAAACCATTCCCGGTATCTCATCGTTAGGAACGGACTGAAATGGCAGGAGACGTGAACCGGCAGATAACCCTGGGCTCGAGGCCCGTGAACTACCCCAGGGAATCGGACTTCGCCCTGTTGGAGACTCCGATTCCGGAACCTGGTGAGGGGCAAGTCCTCGTGGAGACCCTATGGCTGTCCCTCGACCCCTACATGCGGGGACGAATGAGGGCAGCCCACGCTTATGCCACCCCAATGGAATTGGGTCAGGTAATCGTCGGTGGCGTGGTGGGCCGGATCATTCGCTCGCGGACTCCGGCATTTTCCGTCGGGGAAATCGTTGAGGGGTCTTTGGGATGGCAAGAATATGCCGTATCCGACGGCAGCAACCTGCGGCGGGTCGATCTGGAGCTTGGGCCGCTGCCCACGGCGCTGGGAGTCCTGGGGATGCCGGGGATGACGGCCTACTTCGGATTCCTGGAAGTGGGGCAGCCCCGGGCCGGGGACACCGTAGTGGTTTCGGCTGCGTCGGGCGCGGTAGGCCAGGTGGTGGGGCAGATTTCCAAAATCATGGGGTGCCGCACCATCGGCGTCGCCGGTTCTCGAGCCAAGATCGACTACATCGTAAACGGTCTCGGCTTCGATGCGGGCATCAACTACAAGACGGAAAACGTAGACGCCGCGTTGGGCGCAACTTGCCCCCAGGGGATCGACGTGTATTTCGACAATGTTGGCGGCGACATCACCGACGCTGTCTTCGACCACCTGAATCTGGGAGCCCGTATTTCCCTGTGCGGTTCCATCTCCCAATATAACCAAGACGAGCCCGAGCCCGGCCCCAGGAAGATGGGCCTACTGGTGGGCCGCCAGGCAAAGGCCGAGGGCTTTATAGTCAGCCAGTTCCGCGACCGCCATGACGAGGGCCGACAGCGTATCGCCACCTGGATGCGGGAAGGAAAGATCAAATACCGGGAAGATGTGGTGGAGGGCCTGGAAAACGCTCCCAGGGCGTTCATCGGACTGATGCAGGGAGAGAATTTCGGCAAGCTCCTGATCAAGGTTTCGGACGAGTAACACCGAACGAAAGCGGCAAGGATTTCTGGCGGTGACCGGATCAGGTATACAGGAAGATCCTGGTTTCCGGCGCGTTTCCTTTAGAAACTATCTCAAAACCGAGTCAAGGCGATGCCTCCCCCTTTCGCAAAAGGGGGATTGAGGGGGATTTCTCTCCCTGCCGGTAGGTTGTGGAGATTTGAGATAGTTTCTTAATGTCCCGCCCTGTCATGTCACTACGATCAGATTGCTTGAGTCCCTTGGACCAGCTCAGGCGGCGCTCCCAGGAAGGTCTCACGGCGAGTCTTGCGCTTATTGCCGTGTGATTCCTAGTCGGCAAGTGTTGACTGGTCCGTCATTTCGGACTCATTAGCGGGCCTAACAGGTGAGAATCTCCCGGTAATTATGGCGGCTCCCACTCCCGCCACACTTTTCCCGGCGGTTCAGCCGGCGAGCGCGAGTGCCCGCCGCCCGAACAGTCCCGCCATCAGCGCTCTTACCATTGTCACGCCCAGGCACAGGTAGCCGACACCCACGAACCCTATGCTTGCCAGCAACAGCCCTGACAAGGCTGCCCCGAACGCCCCTCCGGCCTGATTGCTCAGTCCCATCAATCCCGCCCCTGTGGCCTTGGACTCTCCCGAAAACTCGGTGCTGGCGGCGACAAGTGTGGGCATGGCCACGCTGAGTAATCCTGTTTCCACTGTCGCCACCGCCACGGCCACCCAAAGATCAAAGTGTACGGCGGGGGGAAAAAGCAGTCCACAAATCCCTCCCACGGCCGATGTCGCGGCGATCAGAACGGCCCGGTCCCTCATTTTGGCCACCAGTCCAGCCGAATAGCTTCCGATGACCTGGCCTGTAGCGGCGATGGCCAAAGGCAGAGCCACGTAACCCACGCTCACATCGTAAGCGCTGATCAAATAGGCCGCGAAATAGTTGATCATCCCCCAAAAGGCAACGCGTTGGGTGAGACCCACCGCCACACAAACACGGAAGAACCGCAGCGCCAACAGTGGCCAATATCTTGAAAAAAGACCAAGTTGCGGACTCGCTCCCTAACGATCGACGGAAACCAGAGCCAGTTGGATACGAGCGATGCCGCCAGCAGCAGGCCTGCCATCAGCAGCGCGAACCGCCATCCACGCCAGTCAGCCAGCAGGGCTATCACTGGCACACTGATTGCCGAGGTGAGGACATTGACGGCCAGCAGAGCCCCGACTGCCTGGGACCGCCTGGCCAACGAGATGACATCGGATATCGCCGCCACCCCGTTGGGCGGCAGCATCCCTCCCCCCAGACCAGGCAACACCCTCAGCGCCAGCAGTGTCCCGAAATTCGGAGCGAACGACGATCCAACCACGGACAGCAAGAGCGACGGGCCTGCGGCCAACAGAATCGGACAATGGGCCCACCAAGAGCACTGAGACGGCCCAGGCGGCGAAGGTCGCCGTGCCCAACTGCCCCGCAAGGGCTACGGAAATATCAAAATCCGCCGCAATGTCCACCAGCAGCGGTGGAATTACCAGAACGGAGGTCATAGCGGCAAACATGGCAAACAAGAGGACCGTTAGGAACCAAGCCTTGTTTACGGTCCCCTCCCCCGCATGTACCACAGGAGTAGCGATGCTATCTATCCCTCTTCCAGAATCTCGACCGCCATCCCATCCAACTGTTCGCGCTAGTTGGAGCCGGTCCAACTCCGCGTTACAGGTCCCTCAGAATAAATGGCCACCGTGAAAGGCAGGGCGCAAGTCCGGTAATTGAACATGACACCCGCGTCGTCGGCATGGCAAGCAGGACAGGCAATGCTCAGTGCGTCCAGCGGTTTGATTGCGCCCTTGGCCGAACCGGGACCGGTGAATTGTTCTATCTATTTGCCCAATAGCTGAACCCTGCCACGTATTCCTAGTACTCAGTCAACTTGGGCTTGGGATTTGTTTAAGAAAGGGGCCAATTGAGCTATCTTGGCAGGTGGGAAGTGTTGATGGCGGGGGTGGCAGTGATGGTCAGGGACAAGTACGCGGTGCGGCTGGCACAGGAACAACGGGAAGAGCTCCAGCGACTGGTCCGGGTTGGCAAAAACTCAGCCCGAGTGACCGCTAGAGCGCGGATTCTCCTAAAGAGCGACGGCGGTTGGGCCGCGCCCCAAGTGGCCGAAGCTTTGGATGTGGCCCTGAGCACGGTATACCGGGTCAAGCAGCGCTTTGCCGAAGAAGGGTTGGAGAAGGTTTTGCAGAACCGTCCCCAGGCCAACCGGCCCCGGAAGCTGGACGATCGGGGCGAAGCCCACCTCATCGCCCTGGCCTGCAGCCCAGCGCCGGAGGGGCACAGCCACTGGACTTTGCGGCTGTTGGCCGGGAAGGTGGTGGAGTTGGGGTTGGCGCCCTCCATGTCCCATGAGGGAATCCGAAAGCGTCTCAAAAAAACACTCTCAAGCCGTGGCAGAAGAAGGAGTGGCGCATCCCCAAGGTGAGCGCCGAGTTCGTGGCCAACATGGAGGATGTCCTGGATCTCTACGCCGAACCTCATGACCCCCAACGTCCGGTAGTCTGCTTTGACGAGACCTCCACCCAGTTGTTGGCCGAGACCCGGCCCCCGATGCCGCCCCGGCCGGGACTTCCGCTGCGGCAGGACTACGAATACCGCAGGGAGGGTACCCGCAACGTGTTCTTGGCCTGCGAGCCCTTGGCGGGTTGGCGAGAGGTGGCGGTGACCCAGCGGCGCACGATGCAAGACTTCGCCCATCAGATGCGCTGGCTGGCGGATGAAGCCTACCCGGAAGCCGAGGTGGTAAGGGTTGTCTTGGACAATCTGAACACCCATCGCCGGGCATCGCTGTACGAGACTTTCCCGGCTGAGGAAGCCCGCAGGATTGCCAGGCGGCTGGAGTTCCACTACACCCCCAAGCACGGGAGTTGGTTGAATCCTGTCCTGAGCTTGTCGAAGGGATGGCGGAGATCGAGTTCAGCGTGCTGTCCCGCTCCTGCCTGAAGCAGCGGCTCTCCGGCGAGGAGGCCCTAAGGAGGGAAGTGGACGCCCTGGTCACGGAGCGCAACAACGCCAGAGCCACCATCAACTGGCGCTTCAACACCCGGGACGCACGAACCAAACTACACCGCCTTTACCCTTCCGATTTTACCGTTGACTGAGTACTAGTAGTCCAACATTTTTGAATTGAGTACTGAGCAAGTATTCTACCAAGCATAGGGCGAAGAGGATTGGGGCGTGGGGGGGATGCCGATGAAGAGATACCGGGTCAAGCTGAGTGCGGAGGAGCGGCGGGAACTGAAGACATTGGTGTCCCGTGGCCGGGCGGCGGCTTACCAGCAGACCCACGGGCGCATCCTGCTGCTGAGTGATGAGGCCCATGGGGAGGGGGCCATGAAGGATGAAGAGATTGCCCGGGTTCTCCAGATTGGCCGCACGACGGTGGAGCGGGTGCGCCGCCGTTGCGTGGAGGAAGGGATTGAGGCGGCCTTGGAGCGAAAGCGGCAACTCAATCGTCGTCCGAAGCGGCTGGACGGTCAAGGGGAAGCCCACCTGATTGCCCCCCGGTCGTGGCCGGGGGCAGGCTCTGGCCTGCGGAGAACCGCCGGAAGGCCGGGCCGGTTGGACGCTGAAACTGTTGGCCGACCGGCTGGTCGAATGCGAGATAGTGGAGAGCATCAGCCCTGAAACGGTGCGGCAGACGCTCAAAAAACGAACTCAAGCCTTGGCTGAAGGAATGCTGGTGCATTCCTCCGCAAGGCAGCGCCGAGTTCGTCTGCGCGATGGAAGACGTGCTGGAAGTCTATCAGCGCCAGTATGCGGACAACGAAGTTCTGGTCTGCCTGGACGAGACCAGCAAACAGCAGGTGAAAGAGACGCGCCGGCCGCGTCCGGCCCAGCCTGGGGCGGCGGGCTCCTACGATTACGAATACGAGCGCAACGGGGTGAGCAACCTGTTCATGTTGTTCGCTCCGCTGGAAGGGTGGCGCCGGGTGGAAGTGACGGACCGGCGCACCAAAGCCGATTGGGCCCGGGTGGTCAAGCAACTGGTGGACGAGGACTACCAGCACAATACGGTCCTTGTGCGGGTGATGGACAACTTGAACACCCACCACCCGTCCTCGCTGTACGAGGAATTTGAACCTGCCGAAGCACGGCGCATCGCCGAACGGTTGGAGGTCCACTACACTCCCAAGCATGGCAGTTGGCTGGATATGGCCGAGATTGAAATCGGGGTGATGGCCCGCCAATGCCTGGACCGCCGTATTCCCGATCAAAGGGCTCTGCGGCGGGAGGTGGGAGCGTGGCAGGCTCAGCGCAACCGGGACGGCATACGAGTGGACTGGCGCTTTACCACCGAGGATGCGCGTATCAAGCTGAAGTCCCTTTACCCATCAATCCAACACTGATCGACTACTAGGTAGAATCGACAATTGTTATCCCCGGATTACTGAGGCTACCAGGTAGAGCGCTGCGAGGAAGTAGATGCTCTTTCGGTCATAGCGCGTGGCGATTCTTCTCCAGTGCTGCAGTTTGTTGAAGCTCCGTTCAATCAGGTTGCGTTCTCGGTACAGTTCCTTGTCATATTCCCAAGGGGCCCTTCGGTTCGACTTGGGCGGTATGACTACCGTGGCCTCCTGGGACCGGATGAAGGCCACTATCTTATTGCTTTCGTAGCCCTTGTCCGCTATCACACAACCGGTCTCTATGCCGGTGAGCAAGGGTATTGCCTGAGGCGCATCCGATGCCTGACCGCCGGTTAAGGCGAAGCGTACGGGCCGGCCCCTGGCGTCGGCCACCATGTGAATCTTGGTGCTCAATCCGCCGCGAGAACGCCCCAGAGCCTGGTCTGGGTTCCCCCTTTTCCACAAGCCGCCTGCTGGTGGGCACGAACTATGGTGGAATCAATCATCACGTATTTGTTGTCCTGGTCCGCCAGCAGTACCTCGAATATCCGTTGCCATAGCCCAGACTTGGCCCAGCGGGTGAAGCGCTCGTGGACGCTCTTCCAGTTACCGTATTCGGTAGGCAGGTCCTTCCACTGCGCCCCGCTGCGCAGCACCCAGAGGACGCCGTTGACGAAACTACGATTGTCTTAGGCTGTTACGCCCACGTAGCCGGGCCGTCCTGGCGGGAATCCCTCGATACGGTGCCACTGGGAGGTGCTCACCTCGTACCGCTTCATCTTCGTCACCCCTCAATCCCACTTCCCGTGCCGGACGACACTTTACATCCATGCCCCACGTCAACGCCTTACTGCCTACATCACATTTCCTCCAATTGTCGATTCTACCCAATACTACATTCGCAGATAGTTCTTGGTAAAATGGAGCTACTTCAGGAAGAGGGTGAAGTGAGGTGGTGGCAGCGGACAGGAACGAAGTGTTGGAAGTGGCCCGGTGGGCGAAGGGCATTGAAGGAGTTCATGGGTGCATTGCGGGACGGTTTTACCGTTCGGAACCCAGGCGACGGGCGCTGGACTATCTGAAGGGACTGATTTCGCCGGTAGAGCGCAAGAACGGGTGGCAACTGGCGGAGCAGGCGGGGGACGCCACCCCCGATGGGGTGCAGCGATTGCTGTCCAGCTACGTCTGGGATGCCGACCTGGTTCGGGACGACCTGAGGGAGTATGTGGTGGAGCATCTGGGTGACACTGATGGAGTGCTGGTGGTCGACGAGACGGGGTTCCTGAAGAAGGGGACCAAGTCGGTGGGGGTTCAGCGGCAGTACAGCGGAACTGGGGGGCGGATTGAAAATTGCCAGATAGGAGTATTCCTGACCTATGCCACGGCCGAGGGTAGAGTCCTGCTGGACCGGGAACTGTACCTGCCCCAGGTGTGGGTGGGAGATGGAGAACGACGGCGGGAGGCTGGGGTGCTGGAGGGGGCAAGGTTCCAAACCAAGCCACAGTTAGCCCAGAGGATGCTGGAGCGGACGGTGGAAGCGGGAGTTCCCTTCCGCTGGGTCACTGGAGACGAGGTCTACGGCAGTGACCGCAACCTGCGGCTGTGGCTGGAGGGTGCAGAGATTCCCCACGTGCTGGCCATCAAGAGCAACGAGATGCTGTGGGCCCTGACGGATAAGGGGCCGCGGCAGGTCCGGGCGGACCAACTGGCGACTGGGGTGGAACAAACCCACTGGATGCGGCTCAGTGCCGGAAACGGGGCCAAGGGTCCCCGGGTCTACGACTGGACCAGAGTGATGATACGGCCTCTGAGGTCACCGGGAAAGGGCTACTGGCTTTTGGCTCGCCGCAGCATTGCCCAGCCTGAAGAGTTGGGCTATAAGGTCTGCTTCGTTCCAGCTAATACAACCTTGGAAGACCTGGTGCGGGTGGCGGGGACCCGGTGGACCATCGAGGAGTGCTTTGAGGAGGCCAAGGGAGAGGTAGGGTTGGACCAGTGTGAGGTGCGGAAATGGGAGGGCTGGTACCGGCACATCACCCTGGCCATGCTGGCCCATGTCTATCTGGCAGTGGTCCGTCAGCAGGCCACTGCCTGTTTCAACGGCAAAAAGGGGAGCGCCAGGGTGGGATGAATCCCTGATACCGTTGACGGTCCCCTAGGTACGCCGGCTGCTGTACCGGTTGATCTGGCAGCCTATCCTCTCGAACAAATCGGTGCTGGCATGGTCCCTTTGGAGGCGGTGCCACCAAGCCAGGGCCCGCCACTGCCACTACCAGCGCCGCCTGAAACACCTCAGCCAATATCTGAGACTGTAGTACTAACACTCACCGTCGGTCGAGGGGTTCCGCACCATTTGTCTAGCTTCTCTTCCCCAATGCGCCAGATATGGGGACAGTAGTGCTGTGCGGCTACGGCCCTGCGGCCTATGGGATTTTCATACCCTTCGTCTAAACACGAACTCTGAGCACCCTGCTGGCGCGCCAATACTATTGGCAACTGCTTCGCATCCGAAAGATAATCCCTTTCAGCATCTTCCGCTGGTCCACCCGTTTCCGCCCCTTCAATTTGGGTGAGTCCAACTCCAACATCACCGGTATAATTCACTCCCGAAGGCCGTCCGTAACATCCCAATATCAGGTAACGCTTGTCCCTCCAGCACGATACACCTCCACCCGACTTTGGGAACAATCCTAACCACGACCTCCACACATCAAATACAATTACAATATGAAATCCCAAATTGACATAGTTTCTAAATGGCAACGGGGGATGGCATGGCTCTAGAAAGTCCAGGGATCGATCCAAGCCAAACGTTTTGTCCCAAGTGTGGGAGAGCCATGGGAACCGTGGACAGGTTCTGCCCGGGCTGTGCCTCGGAATTACCCCGGGGACCTGACCAATTGGGGAGCCAGCCTGGCGGAGATGCTCCAGACCGGCGGTATGCCGGATTTTGGATTCGATTTGTGGCTTTCTTGATAGACTACTCGGTCGCGCCAATGGGCGGGGCATTGATAGTCGGTCTTGGGTTTTGGTTAGTGACTCAAGGTGATGAAGTTACAGATTGGCGCGCCGCCGCCTTCGGCGTTTCTTGGTATTTCGGCCTTGTCTTATTCCCATTTGTATACTTGGTGGTAATGACAAGGATATGGGGGCAGACTCTGGGCAAAATGGCCCTGGGGATAATAGTCGTCGATGCCAATGGCGACATACCCAGTATTGCCCGGCTCATAATAAGCCCGAATCCACCGAAAAGGTGAGTGTCGCGGCGGGTTGAATGGGTAAGAAAGTGCTCCTGTGCATCTGGGATAATGGTTTTCGAGACAGAAAACCAACCAGAAACAAGGAGCACCCAATAGATGCTACCACGCAACCACCCCGACGGCATCCACATCGCCTTCGACGACCACCGCCTGGTCAACAATGCCGGGCTGATCCTTCCCGCCACGTTGGCCTTGCACCTGGGCCTGCCCCAACTGGTTGACCGGCACTTGGACCTGGGCTGGGCCCCAGGCCGAGCCAACACCGGCGACAAGATCATGACGCTGGTGGCTTCCGCGCTGGCGGGCGGCGACTGCATCGACGATGCCGATGTGTTGCGCACCGGCAGGACAGCCTGCACCCTGGGCAGTGTAGTCAAGGCGCCCTCCACCTTGGGCACCTTCCTGCGCAGTTTCCGGTGGGGCCACGTCCGCCAACTGGACCGGGTGAGCCGCCAGTTGCTGGCCCGGGCCTGGGAGGCTGGGGCCGGACCCGGCGACGGGCCCCTGACCATCGACCTGGACTCCACCATCTGCGAGACCTACGGACTGGCCAAGGAAGGAGCTCGCCACCACGGCTACACCGGTGCGCGGGGCTATCACCCGCTGCTGGCCGTCGCCGCCGGAACCGGCGACGTGCTGATGGCCCGCCTGCGCGAGGGCCGGGCCTACACCGCCCGCGGCGCCGCCCACTTCCTGCGTGAAACGGTGGGGCGGGTGCGCTACGGCGGAGCCAGGGGCCAACTCACGGTGCGGGCCGACAGCGGCTTCTATACCCACGCCGTGGTCGCCGTCTGCCGCCGGATGGATGTCCGCTTCTCCATCACCATCCGCCAGCGCACCCGCCTGCGGAATCTCATCGAGGCGATACCCGAAGAGGACTGGACGCCGATTCCCTACTGGATGGACGGCGCCGATGTGGCCGAGACCACCTACACCCCCTTCCAGAGTGAGCCCGACGCCGCGCCGGTGCGGCTCATCGTCCGGCGGGTGAAGCCGGCGCCCGGTTCCCAACTGGCTCTCTTCGCCACCTACAGCTATCACGGCTTCATCACCGACCGGGACGGAGAGACCCTGGAACTGGAGGCTGACCACCGCCGCCACGCCGAGATCGAGAATGCGATACGCGACCTCAAGTACGGCGTGGGGCTGAACCATCTCCCCTCGGGCCGCTTCGCTGCCAACGGCGCCTGGCTGGCGGTACAGGTGATGGCCCACAACCTGGCCCGCTGGACAGCCCGCATCGGCCTGGGTCAGCAGATCGTGACCACCAAGACCCTCAGACGACGGGTCTTTGCCTTGGCCGGACGGATCACCCGCTCGGCACGCCGGATCACCCTGCATCTTCCCCAGCGCTGGCCATGGGAAACCCAGTTCAGTCGCGCCCTGGCCCGACTGCGAGCCATTCCACTCCCAGCCTGATTGCTCCTGTCCGCTACTGACCCGCCATCCGGCCAACCGAACGCCCCGCCAACTCGCGCCAGTCCGGTCCGCGAGCGCCTCTTGCCGTGTCCTATCCCGCCATCCCCCTCACCACAGCCACTGTAAGCCGCCATCGGCGCCCCCCAAAGCGCCTGCAGACCGCCGCCAGCCTCCCGTCTACCCAAATTCGAGCCCGGATCATCGCGCCTGTAACTTCCTCACCCCCCTTCCGCTGTCCTCACGCCGTCCATCGGTGTCCACCGGTGGATTCGGGATAAGAGAAGTCGTAGGGAAAATTATCTCATTTTTGTCATTTGGTATAGGATTTCTCTGGGCTGGCTGGAATTTTAGGAAGCGGGCGTGGCATGACTACTTGGCAGGGACTTACGTAATCAGGAAGTATCGCAGTTCTGCGAGCTCGCGTTCTACCCAGCCGCGGTACCCACCGCCAATATCCGGGGGAGTTTCTCTGGCTGGCCAAGTCCAGTTCACCCCTGTTCCAGCTCCTCGCCTGGTGGGATTACCGAACGGGTTTCGTCGCCTCTTCCTCCTTTGGACCCCATTGCTGGTCGTCGCCATACTGCTGCTCTGTGCTCTTTTCGCCCCTTTGCTGGCGCCCCATGACCCTACCTACAGGAGCAGAATCGACCGTGGCATCGCCCCGTTGGAAATCTCCCAATACCTCTTGGGCACCGATTACGTGGGCCGGGACGTGCTCTCACGCCTCATCTACGGTGCCCGCACCAGCGCATTGGTAACCCTATCGATGCTGGGTGCCAGCGCTGTAATCGGCACCACCTTGGGACTGATTGCCGGCTTCCTGGGCGGCTCAATTGAACGCCAAGTACAGGGCAACGCGGGCTACTTTCTGGGATCAACTACCAGGCTGGGGCATGTTGTCTTAGCGTTTTTCGTGATAGGCATCTTTGTACCTTACCTCATATTCTTTCTGGGATTTGGAATCAAGTCCATCATGATCATCGGGGCGGTCTCGTTGTGGGGCAAATTCGCCCTAATGGTTAGGGACGCCGTCATCCGAACCAGGCAGCAGGAGTCCGACGCCTCGGCAGATATTTCCGGCCCGTCCGACCCAAACGTCACGCTCCGTCGTCTCTTACACAACACCGCACATTCCCTGCTGGCCGCCACCCTACTGCAAGCACGATTCGCACTCCTGCTGGAGGCCTTCTTAGCTCTTTTCGGGCTTGAGTTGGCCTCGGAGTTCCCCGCTTGGGGCGCCATGGTCTTCCGGGGCGGCGCAGTCGAGCTTGACCTCTGGTGGCCCTTCCTGTTCCCCACATTAACCGGCATTGTCGTCTTCTTCGCTTACCATTTCTTAGGGGAATGGGCCCACGGCACCCTCGACCGGGAGCCCCACCGCCGGTGACACCCGGCTACCCCTAAGACTGGCGTATCTGTTGCTTGCGGCTTCAAAGTCACATGGGACTCAGCCAGTTCCCGCTAGCCACGAGCACCCCTTCGCCTCTGGTCGCCCCAGCATGTCACACGGCCTCGATTTGACGCGATGAGGCGAATGTCCAGTGGTGCTTTCTCCTCATTTCCTCCAATTGTCGATTCGTCCTAGTAGAAGTCCCGCAGTTCCAGCATCTCTCGAGAACAGGGTGTGCACAACCACGCCGGGAAGTTTAGCACAAGGGTCCGGCCTTTCACTCCGAACCCCCAACTCCCAGACCCTCAACCTGTCAGCTCCATGGAACAGCTTGAACTAGAAATGCCTTGCCTCCGATCCAGCCAGTGGCGCCGTCACAATGGGCGTCGGAACCGGCTTGAGAAGTGAAATTGCGGTGGCCAAAACGGTTGGAGACGCCAAAGGTGTCGGGGAGGGTACTGCGGTGGCATTCTGGACCGGAGGCGAAGTCGCGATAGGCAAAGTGGTTGGCGCGGGAGTCAAGATTGACGTAGGCTTATCGGTGAGGGCAAGTTTTTCAGGCCCGCATTCCATGTCTTGCAAGCGAGCGTCGAGAATGCCGCGCTCCAGAGCGGAGTATACCTCAGCAAATGCGGGGAACTGGTTCCATTCGCCCATTCCCCGGATATTGCCGGAAATGAGTGTTCCGATAGCGCGGGTCTTCAGGATTGGTCAGAGGCTCCCAGACGCTACCCGTATCTACGCCCTCGAGCCTCGCCCCTATACCTGCTATTTGGAATTCATGCTCGGACGCCTTGGCGGTCGCCGGAATTCTGTCTAGTGTTGGCCGCTTCCTATCATCTCATCCATCGCGTGGAACAACCTCAGGCTGTCCATGAAAGACGCGGGACCTAGCTCTACGCCGTCATGAGCCCAATCCTCCACCAGCAACCGCCTTTTCCAGCCATTCCGTCACGCTGGGCAGGACCTGGGAGATCGCCCGCCGGTTCAGGACCAGCCCCCAATGTGAAGCGCCCTCGACGGTCAGCCGGTCCGATTCCAGCCACAGACCGTCATACCGTTCGCTGGGCCATTGCCGGTCCATCTCTCCGGTGACGATTAGGAATGGACAAGGCATGGTCTCGATCACCACGCCCCGTCTCCTTTCGTCCCTGGCCAGACGGGACTCCCGGCCCAGTGAAGACAAAGCCACCCTTCGCTCCTCCATGTCCAGGTCAAACATGCCAGGCTGATCGTCAGGGTCCAGGCTGGTGATGCCGTATTCCTCCGGACCAAATTCTCCGGTGCGAAGCTCGACAGCCGGGTCCACCTCTCGTGAAGGCGTGCTGGGCGCAAGCGTGACGCAGGCGGCGCACCCTCCCGAAGCGGCCGCCATCATAGCGACGAGCCCTCCCATGCTCCAACCCATGACTACGGGCGGGCGTCCGATGTGCTCGATAAGAGAACCGACATCCCTGGCGTAATCTCCCATCCCGGCCTGCGACAAGTCTTCGGAGCTCTTGGGACCATGACCCCGCAGGTCCACCGCGTATGACGGCCATCCCCGGTCCGCCAGGCCCCGTTGCCAGAATTTCCATACCGGCGCTGAGTTGGCCGCGCCATGGACCAGCACAACGGGCGGGCGGCTTGTTTTGGCCTCCGGGAGCGCCAATGAGACGTTAATCGGCATGAATATCCTTCCCAGGCGGCGAATCACAACCAGCCTATAGGCGGGCCTTCCCTCCGTCAAGGCACTCCCGCCGAATACTCAGGCAATCGCATTTGGGTTGCAATAGCCTCGCCACTCCCGCAGCCCCGTCACTCCCGCGAAAGGAGACCTTTGAATAATCCCCTCTCCATCCGGGAGAGGGTTAGGGTGAGGGGGCCCTCCGTATCTGGGCATACTCTGGATTCTCGCCTTCGCGAGAGTCACGGAAGGTTACGCAAAGGTCTCCCAAAGCGGGAATCCATTGCCCAAATCCCACAGTTCCGTCAAAGAACCGTCGGTCCGGGACCCCTGGACACCGGCCTTTCCCGGAGTCTCGGTGGGACCGGCCCAAACGCGATTGCGCCGCGCCAAACGCGGCTCGCCTGGTTTCACCCAAAATCCGGCTCGGCAGCGTGGTATTGGTGGTATTGAGAGAACGCTTGCTAGGGTCAAGCGCGGCGGCTAACATGGAAGTGTGTCGATTTCGATGAACAAATTGATTCCCGACCCAGCGATTAAGGTGCGTGGCCTGCGAAAATCGTATGGTCCTGTAGAGGCCGTCCGGGGAGTGGACCTTGAGATCTCCACCGGGGAAGTGTTCGCCCTTTTGGGCCCCAACGGTGCGGGTAAGACCACCACCATCGAGATCTTGGAAGGTTACCTGGACAAGACCGCTGGAGAAGTCTCGGTCCTGGGATTCAACCCGAGTCGGAACGAACGCGGCTTTAAGCAGCGGATCGGCATCGTACTCCAATCCACGGGTGTTGAGCCGTACCTCAACGTGCAGGAGACGATCGACCTGTTCCGGGGCTACTACCCAAATCCCCTGCCGCTGGACGATATCTTGACCGCTACCGGCTTGACCGAACAACGAAGGGTCAGGGTCAAGCGGCTGTCCGGAGGACAACAGCGCCGTTTGGATGTGGCTATCGGGCTATCTGGCAATCCGGAGTTGCTTTTCCTGGACGAACCCACCACCGGCTTCGACCCATCGGCTCGTCGCGGCGCTTGGGACATGGTCCGAAACCTGAAGAGCCTTGGTAAGACAGTTGTGCTCACCACCCATTACATGGATGAGGCGGAAAATCTGGCGGACCGGGTGGCCATCATGGTGCGGGGCCAGATAGTGGCCCAAGGGACTCCCAGCGAATTGGTCCGGGAAAACGCGTCAACAGCCATTCGCTTCAGGCTGGAGTCCCGCGGCCTCCGGATGCCCAACGAAATTGGCGCGGAACCCACCGGTGACGACGGTCGCTACACCTTAACTACAGATACCCCCACTGAGAGTCTGCACCAGTTGACCGGCTGGGCTATGGAGAATGGAGTAGACCTGGAAGAGTTATCAGTAGCCCCGTCTTCCCTGGAGGATGTCTTCGTCGAAATTGCCGAGGCTGCCCGGGCGGAGCAGGTCAGCCAGTGAACGGCTTTTCGCTCGCATTGAGGCAGGTCAGATACGAGAATACCGCCTTTTGGCGCAACCCTGTGTCAGCGGTGTTCACCTTCGTTTTCCCCTTCATGTTCCTCGTCATTTTCAACATGCTGTTCGGCAACAACGATATGACGCTGCCAGGCGGCACCGTCAAGACCTCGACCTTCTACGTGCCGTCGATAGCCGCGCTATCGGTCATCGGGGCCTGCTACACGAACGTGGCGATGGGAGTCTCCTTGGCACGGGACCGGGGACTCTTCAAACGGGTCCGCGGCACGCCGCTCCCTAGCTGGTCACTGCTATTCGGAAGGATCGTCCACGCAATGCTCCTGGCCGTCATTCTGGTGGTGTTAGTTGCCGGGGCGGGCGTCTTGTTCTATGACGTTGACCTCCCCAGCAACACTCTCCCCGCGTTCCTGGTGACCACCGCCCTGGGAGCCGCAACTTTCTGCGCCCTTGGCCTCGCCATCGCGTCCATTATCCCGAACGCGGACGCCTCTCCCGCCATAGTCAACGTCTCGGTCCTTCCTCTTTTGTTCATCTCCGACGTGTTCATCCCGTTGAACGAAGCTCCGGACTGGATCAAGACATTCGCAGACATCTTTCCGGTAAGGCACTTCTCGATAGCCCTGCAAACCGCATTCAACCCCTTCGAGACCGGCTTGGGGTTTGAACCCTGGCGGCTGTTGGTCATGGCTGGTTGGCTGGCGCTGGGAACGCTGGTGGCCGTGCGGTTCTTCCGGTGGGAGCCGCGCCGGTAGCGCCCGGACCAGTGGTGAATTGGCGTTCCACTCCCCGCCCAGGGCGATCGCGTCTAGACCACAAGCCGCTGGTGCATCAGAAGTATCGATAGGAGACCGGAATGGGCCGGGAAACGTCTTCAGGTTCACAGCGCCTAGGGCGCGGTAAGACCAACTACGGACCTATCTGTCCATGGTCTCCAAAGTCGTCATCACCCTCTGCTGCAGGGTCTCGAAAACTTCGCGCACGCTGCGGCGGGCGTCCACAGTCTCGAACCCATACTGGTCCGCCAGATTGCCAAACTCCCGCAGCAACGAGGTCTGGTACCGGACAAAGCTCGCGTGCCTGTCTGACTCCCGCAAGAAGTCCTCGCCCGACTCCCAGTGGTCAAGCTCGCGGCTGGATAGCACCCTGGGCAATAGATGGTCGACGTCGATCTCCATGTAGAACACCTGGTCAGGCACCAGCGCAAATTCCAGCACGTCGTCCAGCCACCGGGCGGGAACGCCCCGCACGCGGGCCCTGGCGATGATCGAGTAGATATAGCGGTCAACCAGCGCGACCTTCCCGGCGCGCAAGGCCGGAATGATGCTCTTCTCCAGCCGGTCCCAGAAATCGGTGGCGTAGAACAGGCTGAGAGTCATGTGGTCCAGAGTGTTGCCCCGCATGGCCCGGTCGATGCCGTCTCCGGTCAACTCCGACCGGCGGAATCCGGTATCGAGCACGGCGTAACCCTCAGTCTCCAACCACTCCTTGAGCAGGGCGATCTGGGTTGAGCGGCCCACCCCATCCGTGCCTTCGATGACGATCAACCGCCCGGGCATGGAGTTTTCGCCAAAGCCCAATGGGGTGTGACCATAAAATCTAGGCATACTCATAAGTAGCTCTCCCCAGCTCCCCGCAATGACCGGCGGTCCCGCCTCGCCTGTCTATCGGGCGGCGACGTTGGACCAGCCCCGGCTATGTGGGAGACCTGAACTAAATATCAGGTGCCGCCGTAGGTTCGAGTTGCCTGCTGGGCGTTTCGTGGCGTATGTAGCGGCCGGTCAGTCCGGATGTAGTGAGGGCTTCATGCACGTCCTGTCCATGAATCTTCATTGCGCCGGGCAGCAAGGGCTCGACGTATTGCCGCACCAACTGCTGTTGAGCCGAGATAGGGCGAGTTGCATCGATCGTTACGAGGCCATACTCTTCTGTTAGGCTATCGTATTCGTCGAGCAATCTTCCTTGGAAGGTGCGAAACGAGTCGGCTCGGTTGCCCGAAAATCCCATATCCTGACCCGATTCGTAGAAGCCTATTTCCTCGCGGCCCGCTACGATCCGGCTGATTGATTCTTCCAAGGGCACCTTGAAGTACAGCGCCAACGAAGGGGTGACGGCGAAGGAATAGACGCGGCGCAGCCAGTCGCGGTTTACACCCCGGGCCGCGTCTCTGGCGAACGCCGTGTACACGTACCGGTCCGCCAAGACGATGGTTCCGGACTTCAGAGCCGGAAGCACCTGTGTATAAACGCGGTTGGCAAAGTCCGCGGCGTGGATCAGGCTGAAGGACATCGGAGTCAGCATCCGCTCGTCTTTTCCCCGTTTAGTGGTCCGCCGCACAATGGGCGAGGAATTCCACTCGGTGAATATCGTTACGAAGCCGAGGCTATTGAGCCATTTCCCCAGCAGGTCGATTTGGGTACTCTTGCCTGAGCCGTCGATTCCCTCCACGATGATCAGCTTGCCGGGATACTCCCCATCGTAGGGGTGTTCACCGTAGCGCTTCCCCATTGGGAAGTTGGCGCTGAGATGATGGTCGGTCATCACTCACCTCTGCGGATATGAATGGGTTGGTTGAATTCTGTCTCCCAACGTTCTCCGATACCTGCGGCGGACGCCTTAGACCATGCGGGCGTGACCACGGTAACCCCACCACCTTCACGGAAGATGGTTACGGACTCAGCCGGGCAATCGGGGGCAAGCCGCCGGTCCAGTTCATCAGCAACAAGTAGCGCGACCGCGGCCTGGCCCAACCTACGCTTGTCCTCGGCTGTGAGCAGCGGCGTATTCCGGAATTGGCGCGGCACGCTCCCCCGTTCCGCCGTTAGCAAAATGGCGGCGATCTGGGCAGACTCCCGGTGGCTGAACCCCGGCAGGTCCGACCGGGCGATCACCGTCGCAGTCCGGTTGAATCGGTTGTAGAAATCAATGGCGCTGCCAATGTCCAACACCAACGCGGCGCATTGCAGGGACGAGGTCAGGCGGGCGTGAGGGCGCCGCCAGCCAGCGGCAACAAGCCTGCGCGCCAAATTCGCCCGGCGGGGCCCACGCTCTGAGAAGCGAAGCGCGAATCGCTGGACCAAGCCCGCAACGCCTTCGATTCGCACCGTTGAACGCATCGGCAGGGTGATCTTGCTGTCTTTCGGGAGCGGCCATGGATGACGGGCCAGACCTTCTCTTAGCCCCTGCCCCGAAACCATGATGCGGTCCGCGCCTGCGTGTTCGAGCAGGGCTTGTGCGACCACCGCTCCGCCGACTATCGAATGGGTCCGCCCAGGGTTCATGCCGGGGAAGCCGGCTCGCTCATCTCGAGCGGCGCCGGCCAGCCAGCCGGTGAGATTGGCCAGACTCTCGGCGCTTATGCAGTAGCCGTGCATCTTCGGGACCGGGTAGGCAACGCGCCTGCGGTCCAGCCTCGCCAATAGCCGCATCGACCCGCCTGAGCCTACCAGGATGCCAGCCGGACCTACCTCTGGCAGATGCGCCGACTTCAAGTAGTCCTTGGTATGATTGAAGGCTGCCGTCATATCTTCGCGTGTCGGCTGGTCTGTGAGTTGGAACTGGTTGGCGATGCGCAAGCTGCCCAGTGGCAAGGAATGAAGGCTCTCCAGCGACCGCCCGCCGAACCCAACGACTTCCAGGCTGCCCGCTCCCAAATCCGCCATCAAGCCGTCGTTGACCGGCAAGCCATGCACCGCCCCGATAAAGCAATATGCGGCCTCTTCGAACCCGCTTATCACCCGGAACGACACACCAAACCGGCGCGCCGCCGACTCGGTGATCTCGGCGGCGTTTAGGGACTCGCGCAACGCTTCGGTCCCGACGGCGTGGATAGTGCCGACGCCGTGGCCCACGCAAACTTGAACGAAGTCTTCGACCGCGTCCAGGGTGCGTTCTACGCTTTCGGATTCCAACGCTCCTTGTCCACTTATGTGACTCATCAAGTCCAGGTTCATGCGCTGTTGGGCGACTACCTCGATGCCTCCACCTGAGTTGACCCGCATTACCACGGCGCGGGCAGATCCGGAGCCGATGTCGATCACCGCCGTGACCGGGCAGTCCGGCGGGCTCCCCTGCGTCGTTGCCAATGTAGGCTCCAATGCGGGAGAGCCTAATGGGTTGCCGAGCCCGGTGTCGGGGTCGAGAACACCCCCATGTCCTGTAGGTCTTGATTGCATAATCTAAATAACGACTCGCGGGACCTTGCGAGCAGCGGCCCCTCCCATCACACGTGATACCGAGATTTCAAGCGGAGTCTTTCTGCTGGAGCAACATGCCCCGGTTTGGATGATAATACAGGCCCAAATCTATAGCAACGTGTCTCCCAACCCGCATTGGACTCCTATCAGTCCCCGAATTTCTCGCCCTTCTGCGCCGGCCTCTATACCCCGGTCTTCACACGACGCAAAGCCCCTGTCCGCCCCGGAACCCCTCTACCGCAAGGTGGGAAAAGCTGCTATAGTCGTCCCTTACCGTTACAGACATCCGGAAAATCAATCCAAGACCCCTCGTAACACGTTGCCGTCTTGGGCATCCATGTCCATATCTGGGGGTCTGTGGCGGGAGTCATCAATGATTTCGTAATCGGAGAAGGCGCCAGTTCGTCCAGGTTTCGGCGATGCTCCGGGCTCGTAGTTCAGAGACAAAAAGCAGGGAAACGATCAGAGAGAAGGAGGCCAATCATGATCCGATCTAACCTTAGCACCGGTCTCAATAAACTCACCGACGATCTCCTTGGTCTCGGAACCATGGTGGAAAAGGCGCTGGCCAAGGCCCTCGACGCCCTTAAAAGCAGGGACCTGGAAGCCTCCGCTCAGGTTATCCGCGAAGACGACTCGATAGACGAGGCTTGCACCTCGCTAGAAGAAAACGTCATCGAGCTGATCGCCTCGCACCAACCCGTTGCCAGGGACCTCCGAAGGTTGATCGCCACGCTCCACATTGCTGAGGAATTGGAGAGGATGGGCGACTACGCCGAAGGTATCGCCAAGATCAGCCTGATGATGGGTGAAGAGCCTCCTTTGAAACCGCTGATTGACATCCCATTGATGGGTGAAAAGGCCACCGAGATGCTAAGGCAAAGCCTGGACGCGCTTGTGAATGGGGACATTGTCGAGGCTAGGGGCGTCTGCGACGCCGACGACGAGGTCGACGACCTTTACGACCAAGTCTATCGTGACTTGCTTACATACATGCTGGCGGACCCGACTACCATTCAGCGGGCAACTTACCTTCTGTGGATCGCCCACGACCTTGAGCGAGTCGCCGACCGGGCAACGAACATCGCCGAACGGGTCTTATACCTGGAAACGGGTAAACTTGATCCCATCAACACATCCACCTGAAAATACACTTGCCACAACCCTGAAATCGCTAAGTTAGCCAGACGGATTCAGTAACAGAATGGTACGACCCAATTGGTACGCCGACCACCCCGCCGCTTGCACCTGTTCAGTTTGTGAGGACAAGCGCACCGTCCACCGCATGGTGGACCGGAAGATTGGCCGGAACGAAAAATGCCCCTGCGGTAGCGGCAGGAAGTATAAGCGTTGCCACGGTAGATAAGGCCTGAGACCCGGTTGCTCTTCCCTGAAATATTCTTCGACGAAGCGTTGAACGGACTCGGGGCGGCGTCTCCCGTGAAAACCGCAACCTTTCATCCTCCTACGCCAAGGGCTCTCTGATCATCTACTACGTGCCCAACCGAGGCGGACCCGTCACCTAGTTTTCATCTGGCTGCGCCCCACCCGCTCGGCATGAGCGGGCGTGTGTAGCCGGGTTGACTCCCAGAGGACCCTGCCTCTTGCGCGGCATTGGCGGGACCCTAGGTCATATTTCCTCCTTTCCCGGACATTGGTATAGAACGTATTTCGTCACGTTTTAGCCTAATACGGCATGCTTACAGATATCCTGCCAAGTTCACTTACACAATAATTGACATCAACATTCCCAACACCCTAGAATTGCCGCACATCGCCCCATCCCTAAGTCTGGACACCGGTATCGGAGGGAAAGTATGGCGGACTACGACATCATCATCCGAGGCGGGACCATCGTCGACGGCACCCGTACACCCCGTTACGTGAGCGACATCGCCATCAAAGACGGGAGAATCGTCAAGATTGGCGGTCTTAACGGCGGCTCCGCAGACCGTGAACTGAACGCCAAGGGCCTGATCGTGGCCCCGGGCTTCGTTGACCTTCACACCCACTACGACGCCCAAATATTCTGGGACCCCTACTGCACCCTGTCCGGCTGGCACGGCGTGACGTCCATTGCCCTTGGCAATTGCGGCTTCGGTTTCGCACCCTCCCGCGTAGAGGACCAGGACCGGGCCATGCTGAGCATGACACGCAACGAGGCCATCCCCTACGACGCCATGAAAGAGGGCATGCCCTGGAACTGGGTTACGTTCCCAGACTTCATCGACGCGCTGACCAACACCCCCAAAGGTGTGAACTGCCTCACCTACGTGCCCCTGACTCCGCTATACGCCTGGGTCATGGACTGGGACGAGGCTAAGAAGCGCCGACCCACCGAGGAAGAGCTTCAGGAAATGGGCCGGCTCATCCACGAAGCTATGGACGCCGGCGCCTGCGGTTGGTCGGCCCAGGTGTTGGGGGCAAACTCGGTGCAGCGTGACTACGACGGCACTCCCATGATCACCGATATGCTCTCCGAGCATGAAGTCCTCACCTTCGCCCAGGTGCTGCGGGACCGGGACGAGGGCTTCATCGAGTTGGCCTACCAGGAGACCGGCGAGGAAGGCCGCCCACTGGGCGAGGAGACCCGCCTGTTCTTCGAAAAGGTCGCCGAAGTTTCAGGCCGGCCGGTGCTCTACCAGGCCGTATCCCCCAACTCCGTTCACCCCGAACAGCACCGCGAGCGCATCCGCTGGTTGGAGAGTTGCGCCGAGCGCGGCCTGCGAGTCTACGGCCAGGGCGCCACCCGCCGCGGCGGGTTCGAACTGACCTTTGAAGACTGGAACCTGTTCGACGACACTCCCATGTGGATCGAGGTCACCCTGGGCGACAAGGCCACCAGGAAGGCCAAGATGTCCGATCCGGAAATGCGCCGAAAGCTGAAGGAAGAATGGGACTCGGGCAAGCGCCCCGTCCAGGTCACCCCTGGCTCCGTCGGTAGCCTCCAGGTAATGACCCGCAAGGTCAAGATCGACATCGGCGCCGAGTCCGACTTCACCCAATTGCCTGCCAAAGTGTCCGCCGGCGGCGCGGACTACTTCCTGGTTAATACCCGCGACGGCTACAAGCTGCTCTCGGTAGTCTGCGCGCACCAGGGCGGCTGCGTCGACAACGACGGCGACAAGTTCGTCTGCGACACCCACGGCTACGAATACGAACTCGATGGCGGGCGCTGCATTACCAACGGAGAATTGCGCCTCAAGTCCTTCGTCGTCAACGCAGTTGACGGGCGCATGATCGCCCTGGCTCCGGACGAGACCGACTCCTCCAGCCCGCAGGCCGGGCAGACGGTGCAGCAGATCGCCGACGAGCAGGGCAAACACGTCATCGACGCGCTGCTGGACATGTGCGTTGAGGACGACCTGGCGACTGAGTTCTACGCCGAAACCCAGGGCCGCGACACGGCCCAGTTCACCGCCGAGGTGTTGGACTCCAACCACATCGTCGCCGGAGTTTCAGACGGAGGGGCCCACGTCAAATTCCTCACCGCGGGCATCTACCCCACGGACATGCTGACCTGGTTGGTGCGGGACGAAAAGGTAATAACCCTGGAGGACGCCCACTTCAAGCTGTCCTATCTCCCGGCCCACTTCGGCGGCTTCCGGGACCGGGGCGCAATCAAGGCGGGTTCTCCGGCAGACATAATTATCTATGACCTGGAAAAGCTGGAAGTGCTCCCGTCAGAGGTCGCCGAGGACCTGCCCGGCGGGGAATGGCGGCGCATCCAGAAGGCCAAGGGTTACCGCTGGACCATGGTCAACGGCGAGATCACCTTCGAGGACGGCGAACCCACCGGGGCCTTCCCCGGAAGGCTACTCCGCAACGGCCTGGGATAGCCATCTCTCGACCCATCCAGACCTCGGAATCCCAAGGGCCGCAGGTGAGAGTCTGCGGCCCTTTCTGCGGCCCTCTTTGGAAGCGGACGCGCCGAGGTGGTATCATCCACCGGTCGAGGGTCACCCTCACCCCACCCCCAACCAAATGAGGTTTCCAACCCGTCGACCAAACCGCTAACCCAAACAGTAAGTGCAGGAACAGCTATGAAATACGACGTGATCGTTGTTGGCGCCGGCTCCGCCGGTTGTGCCATGGCCGCGCGGCTTTCGGAAGACCCGGACAGGTCGGTTCTATTGCTAGAGGCAGGGCCCGACTATCCGGACATCGACAATTATCCCGAAGACCTGAAAAACGGCTACCACTCCGAGTTGGCCTCTCTGCACGACGCGCCGCATAACTGGTCCTTTGTCGGCAAGCCCACCGATGACCGCCCCAACGACATGTACGCCCCCAGGGGCAAAGTCGTCGGCGGCACCAGCGCCATCAACGGCCAGGTGTTCCTGCGTGGCCTGCCCGAGGACTACGACTCGTGGGCCGCCCAGGGCAACGACGAATGGGAATACGTGAAGCTCCTCCCCTTCCTCCGCCGCATGGAGGCTGACCAGGACATCCATGACGACTTTCACGGCAACGACGGGCCGATGCGCGTGCGGCGGCACAAGGAAGAGGCATGGGAACCGTTGATGTTCGCCTTCCGGGACGCCTGCATAACCGAGGGGTTTCCATCGGGCCATGATATGAACAACCCGGACTCCACGGGCGTTGCTCCGTTACCCATGAACAACGTGGCTGGAGTCCGTCTCAGCACCGCGCTTTCCTATATCAACCCGGTCCGCCACCGCCTCAACCTTACGATTCGGCCCAACGCCCTAACCACCCGCATACTGTTTGATGGCAAGCGCGCTACGGGTGTTCAGGTGGAGAGCGGCGGGGAGACCTTCGAGGTCAACGGCGAGCTAATAGTCCTGTCCACCGGCTCCATCGCTTCCCCCCACCTGCTCATGGTGTCTGGAGTTGGTCCGAGGGACCATCTGACCAGTGTGGGAGTACCGCTGGTCCATGACCTTCCCGGCGTCGGGCAGAACTACCGCGACCATCCCCAGGTGGGGATTGCCTTCAGCGCTCAGGAAGATTTCGAAATGAACTTTGAAGCCCCCAGGACCCAGTTGGGGCTCCGTTACACCGCCAGCGGATCAGACCTCCGCAACGACATGGTGCTCTTTCCAACCACGTTCTCAACCCCAATGGGAGACCTGACCGGCCCAGGTGAAGACTTCCGCATGTCGATCTTGCTAAATCTCGCTAAGGGATCGGGGCAGGTCACCCTGGCCTCCGCCGATCCCCATGACCAACCACTCTTGGAATACCGGTTCTTGGAAGAACAAGCCGACGTGGAACGGCTTCGCGACGGCGTGCGGCTGGTTGTCCGCCTGTCGGAAAGCGGGCCGTATCAAGGAATAATGAAGGAGCGCCTGGACCCCACCGACGAAGACCTGGCTTCCGACGAGGCTTTGGACGCCTGGCTGCATCGCACGGTTAGGACGTCCCAACATCTGGTGGGAACCTGCAAGATGGGTCCTGCCTCGGACCCAATGGCCGTGATCGACCAGTACGGCAAGGTGCACGGCCTGACCGGGTTGCGCGTCGCCGACGCGTCCGTGATGCCAGACGCTCCCCGAGCCAACACCAATGTGAGCACGATAATGATCGCGGAGCGGATTTCCGAGTTCATCAAGGAAGGAAGATAGGGTAGAGCCTCTTCTCCTTGGAAGCGTGGATTCAACCGGCCGTTCCGGCCTTGGCTGCATCGACCGGGAAACACAGGCCAATCGGGGCTAAACGGGAGTTATCATGAAATACGAGGTTATCGTAATCGGAGCTGGCTCCGGAGGATGCGTGGTCGCGTCACGGCTGGCCGAAGACGCCAATCGGTCGGTGTTGCTGCTCGAAGCCGGACCGGACTATCCCGACTACCAGTACTACCCAGACGACCTCAAGTACGGGTACAAACCCGACGCCTCCACTCAGGGCGCTCCCCACAACTGGACCTGGTGGGCCCAGGGTTCCGCGGACCAGCCGGATATGCTGCCCGCCCCCCGTGGTAAGGTCGTCGGCGGCACCAGTGCCATCAATGGTCAAGTGCTGCTTCGGGGGGTTCCCGAGGACTACGACGGTTGGGCATCCCAGGGAAACGACGAATGGTCGTTCATCAACGTCCTGCCCTTCTTCAGGAAAATGGAGACGGATATGGACATTACCGACGACTTCCACGGCAACGAAGGGCCAATTCCGGTCCGCCGCTTCAAGAAGGAAGACTGGCTGCCCTTCCAGGAAGCCTTCGTGCAGTCTGCCATGGAATCCGGGTACCCGGAAGACTACGACATGAACGCTCCTGACTCCGGTGGAGTCGGTCCCATTCCCATGAACAATCCCGAAGGCGTGCGCATGAGCACCGCCCTGACCTTCCTAAGCGCGGTGCGTCACCGGCTCAACCTGACTGTACGCGCCAACGTCATGGTCAGGCGCATTCTGTTCGAAGGTAAACGGGCCGTGGGAGTAGAGGTCGAAAGCGGCGGCGAAGTCTACCAGATTGAAGCCGATCAGATAGTTCTTAGCACCGGCTCAATGGCATCCCCCCAACTGTTGATGCTCTCGGGAGTGGGACCCGCTAACCATCTGCGAGAGATGGGCATACCGGTGGTGCACGAACTGCCCGGTGTGGGCCAAAACCTACGCGACCATCCTATAGTCGCCGTGATATGCGAGGTGAGGGACGACCACGAGCAGGACCCCCTCGCGCCCCGCACTCAGACCGGCCTGCGCTACACCGCCACCGGCTCTCCAGACCGCAACGATATGCAGATCACCGCGTCGTCCTTTTCCACCCCCATAGGCGGGGCGGACCCATTTGAACCCGGTGGTGTGCGTATCCAGTGCATTTTGGAATTGGCCGACGGGGCCGGTGAAGTTCGGCTCTCGGCCAACGATCCAAGCGTCCAGCCTTCATTGGACTACCGGTACCTGGAGTTGGAGCGCGACCGGGCGCGGCTGCGGGAGGCGGTCCGTATCAGCATAGACCTGCTGGACCACGGCGCGTTCGGCCCAATAGTCGAAAAGGTCTTGCAACCCTCGGAAGAAGACCTCGCCTCGGATGAGTCCCTGGACAGTTGGATGCGCAAGACGGTGTTCAACACTACTCACGCCTCTGGCACCTGCAAAATTGGTCCGTCCAGCGATCCAATGGCGGTGGTGGACCAACACCTGAACATTCACGGTCTGGAAAACATCAAGGTGGCCGACGCTTCGGTGATGCCTAACGTAATCCGCGCCAACACCAACTGCACCACCATCATGATCGGCGAACGCTGCGCCGAATGGATTAAGAGTGGCCGGTAGTCGGTGGTCAGTAGCCGGAAGGCGTTGAATCAATTCGGAGAGGACCTTGTCCTGACCTCCCGCCAATTGCTGAGGACGATCCGGTGGCGCCCAATAAAGCTTGAACTCTATGGGGACAGAGCCATCCGAGGCGTGATCTTCGAAGTGCCGCCACCGTTCGGCGGGAGGCCCAGGTGATAGAAGAAGCGGCACTGCCGTTCCTTGGACCCATCGCGGCAGATTTGGGGTTCTTCCCGGCCGAGAAAGCTTACTAAGCTCAGCCCCTCCAGCGCGGTCTCTTCCCCGGCCTCGCGCGTTACCGCGTCTTCAAGCTCCTCGCCGTCCTCGACTGTTCCCTGGACGATCTGGACCTCAGCTTCGGGAATCCTCACATGCTCCAACACCAACAGCCGGCGCTCAAAGGTAATGTACGCGACAACCTTATGGGTAGTGTCCATGCCGGAATTGTACCACCAAGTCCCCTCTCCCTCTAAGCCAGTCTTATAACTCCCTGTGAGGAACGGATATCGGCCAGGGGTGTAGGTGCGTTGTCGAAAAGGCGCATATAATGGTTGAGGACAATCACACCCACCGATATTCATATCGCCAAAAACTTGTGGGACAGGCTCAGGGGAGAGAGGGTTAGGGCGAGAGCATAGTATCTTCCGCAGCCGGGCGGGACAGGGCTGAGACGATGACTGGATTTAACGGGTTTCCACTCGAAGAACGGCAGGGGATTTACCGGGCGATCTACGCGAGGCGGGACATTCGAGCCTTCCGGGATGACCCGGTGCCGCCGGATGTGCTGGCCCGCATCATCCAGGCCGCCCATCATGGCCCTTCGGTGGGATTCATGCAACCCTGGGACTTTATCCTGGTGAGCAACTGCGAAACGCGAGGCCAGGTCAAGGACCTTTTCGACCGGGAACGGCGGGCCGCCGCCCAATTTTTCGACGAGCCGCGCCGTTCCCAATATCTTTCCCTGAAGCTGGAGGGCATCATGGAGTCGCCGGTGAACCTTTGCGTCACTTGCGACCCCACCAGGGCCGAGGAGGTTTTGGGACGGAACTCCATGCCGGAGACGGACGTTTACTCCACCTGCTGCGCTGTGCAGAACCTCTGGTTGGCCGCCCGGGCAGAGGGGGTGGGAGTGGGTTGGGTCAGTATTCTGAAACGGCCCCAACTGCGCCAGTTATTGGGCATCCCGCCCCACATCATCCCGGTGGCCTACCTGTGCCTGGGGTATCCGGTGGAGTTTCCGGACGAGCCGCTGCTCCAGTCAGCGGGCTGGCGGGACCGTTTACCCTTGGACGCCCTGGTGCATTACGACGGTTGGGGCGGCCCGGCGGCCCCCGGCGTTTGGGACGAGGTGCGGGAAGCGTTGGCCGCCGGCGATGACGGCCCCGGTTAAGCGAATTTGGGGAGGAAGGGGCTTGTTGAAGGCGGCGTGCGGGTATTTTATGATTCGCGGTTTCTCTTATAATATGGGGCGGCGAGACCGCTGGGATACGTTCAACCGGCGAATAACCATACCAGCCAATACGTGGCCGCGTGTCTGATACCGCGCCCATTCTTGAAGTCCGCGACCTTGTAAAGGACTTCGGCGGTGTGCGGGCTGTGGACCACTGCACTCTCCAGATCATGCCGGGCGCGATCACCGGCCTCATCGGGCCCAACGGCGCGGGAAAGACCACCCTGTTCAACCTGGTTTCGGGCGCGACGAAGCCAAGCAGCGGCCAGATCATCTTTCAGACACGCCGCATAGACGGCATGGAAATGCACCAGACCTTCAGCCTGGGCCTCATGCGCACGTTTCAAATTCCCAGGGAGATGAAGCGCATGACCGTCCTGGAAAACCTCATGCTGGTGCCCGCACCCCAAGCCGGCGAAAATCTCTGGGCATCCTGGCTAATGCCCTGGCGCGTGTTCCGGGAGGAACGCCGCATCGAGGCGCAGGCTTTGGAGGTGCTGAAATTGGTCAGCCTTTCCCACCTGTCCAATGAGTACGCGGGCAACCTGTCCGGCGGTCAGAAGAAGCTGTTGGAGTTGGCCCGGACCCTGATGGCCGAACCCAAAATGGTGTTGCTGGACGAACCCGGCGCGGGGGTCAACCGCACCTTGCTCCGAGAGCTATCCCAAAACATCCTACGGGCTAGTGTCGAGCGGGACGTCACCTTCGTAATCATCGAACACGACATGAAATTCATCATGGCCATGTGCGACCCGATCATAGTTATGGCCAACGGGGCTGTCATCGCCCAGGGGACACCGACACATGTCCAGGAGGACCCGGAAGTGCTGGAAGCCTACCTTGGCGGAACGGTTCATGGCGCTGCTTGAGGCGTCGGATGTCGTGGCGGGGTACGGGCAGACGGAGATCCTCCACGGAGTCTCCATCACGGTGGACCAGGGCGAGGTGGTCACGATCATCGGACCCAACGGCTGCGGGAAGTCCACGCTTATGAAGGCCATCGTGGGGCTGGTGAGGGTACGCACCGGGAGCGTGACGTTTCAGGGGGCCGACATATCCAGCCACCCGCCGGAGCGGATCGTGCGGACCGGACTGTGCTACGTCCCCCAGTCCAACAACGTGTTCCCGTCGCTGACAATCCGGGAAAACCTGGAGATGGGGGCTTTTGTCCGGCATGATGGCTACGACGGACGCATCGAGGAAATGTTCGAGCTCTTTCCGGACCTGGCCGCTCACCCAGGCCAAAAGGGCGGCAGCCTGTCGGGCGGCCAGCGTCAAATGTTGGCCATCGCCCGCGCCCTGATGTTAGACCCGGTGCTACTTCTACTGGACGAACCTTCGGCAGGTCTGTCCCCGGCCATGATGAACATCGTGTTTGACCGGATCCGCCAGATCAACCAGTCTGGCGTCGCCCTGCTGCTGGTAGAGCAGAACGCCAGGGACGCCCTGCAAATGTCCGATAGAGGATACATTCTCGTGGCAGGCGAAAAGCGATTGGAGGACACCGGCAAGGACCTGTTAAGCAACCCGGAGGTGGCCCGCCTATACCTGGGTGGATAACGCCGCCTGGGAACAACGAACTTACCCCGCGGCGACTTTCTCACGGGTCCACTGGACCTCTATGACAACTCTGCAAAACACCGCTAGACGCTTCAACCAGGGCTGGACTCCGGCGCGCACAACCGCCGCGATAATCCTGCTTGCGGTGGCGGTCGGCTTCCTTCCCTTCGTCAAAATGGGTCTGGTGGTCAACGGGGTTTTCCTTGGGGCCATCATCGCCCTGGGAGCCGTGGGGCTGACTCTGATCTACGGCATTTTGAACTTCGCCAATATCGCTCACGGCGACTCTATGACCATGGGGGCGTATATTGCCCTGTTCATCGTTGGTTACTTGCTGCCTAAGACCGGGATTGAAAGCGCCGGGCTTGGACCTTTCTCCTTTGGATACCCACTGCTAATTGCCCTGCCAATCGCGGTGGCCGCGGTTGCGGCGGGGACAATTATCCTGGACGTTGCCATCTATCGGCGTCTCAGACAACGTGGTGTCAACGCGGTCGTATTGGCCATGACGTCTTTGGGGTTGGCCATCGCAATCCGGGGATTGATTCAGATCATCTGGACCGGCGAGACCCAGCGTTTTCCAAGGGAGTCCCGCCAAGTCTTTCACCTTCCCATGGACGTGCGCATACCCCCTGACGCCATCTTTATTGCCGTAGTAACCATCGTGCTGGTAGTCGCCGTCTACGTGGTCTTGACCCACACCAAGATGGGCAAGGCTATGAGGGCGACGGCGGACAACCCGGACCTGGCGCTGGTCAGCGGCATAGACACGCGGCGGGTCATCTGGTGGACCTGGGCCATGGGCGCGGTGCTCGCGGCCACCGCCGGAATACTCTTGGCGGTCTTCCAGGCCCAGCTACTACCGATCATGGGTTGGAGGTTTCTTATACCCCTGTTCGCGGCGGTAATCCTAGGCGGAATTGGCAATCCCTACGGCGCGCTGGTGGGGGCCTTCTTGATTGGAGTCACCTCGGAGGTCTCAACCCAGTGGATCAACCCCAGCTATAAGCCCGCGGTCGCCTTCGCAATCATGATCGGGATGCTGCTGGTAAGGCCGAGGGGCATTTTCGGAGGACCCAGGAATTGACGGCGGACGTAACGAAATGTGGCGTATCCGGAGGACGTAACACGGCATGGACATAGTCGGCATCCTCAGCTACGGGGTCGGCTTCGTCATAATGGCCGGAATTTATTCGGTGTTTGCCCTTGGGCTCAACGTCCACTGGGGTTTCACCGGGTTATTCAACATTGGCATCGCCGGGTTTTTCACCCTGGGCGCATATACCACCGCGCTGCTGACCACCCAACCTCCGGACCCCGCCATGTTCGAGGACTTCGTATTCGGAGGCAACTGGTCTCAGACCTGGTTTCTGGACCTGGGAATAGACCTATGGTTCTTCCTGGGAATGGGAGCGGCGGCGGCGGTCTGCGGCATTGTGGCCCTCGTCATCGGCTACGTCACCTTGCGGCTGCGGGACGACTACCTTGCCATTGCGACTCTCGGCATAGCCGAGACGGTGCGGTTGTTCTTCCTCAACGAGAAATGGGTGGCCAACGGCTCCAAGGGGCTCTACCGGATACCGGCGTTCCTCGGAGACATAGTGGACCCGGCGCATTACGATTACCTGTACATCGTTGTTGTGCTAGCTGTGCTGCTCGTCCTGTATCTCGCTGTAGACCGGGCGGTCAAATCTCCCTGGGGAAGGGTGCTGCGGGCGGTGAGAGAGGACGAAGTCGCGGCTCAGGCAAGCGGCAAGGACATCTTCAAGTTCAAGTTGCAGGCGTTCATCCTAGGGGCGGTCATCATGGGCATCGGCGGCGCGCTGTTCGCCCACCATTTCCGGTTCCTCGCCCCCCTGACATTCGACCCCCTGCTCGCAACGTTCATCATCTGGGCGATGCTGATGGTAGGAGGGTCCGGGAACAACCTAGGGGCCATCCTTGGAGCGTTCATCGTCTGGGGAATCTGGTCCGGGACCCAGTTCCTCCCCGGCATCTTCGCCGACCCCAGCCTGCGGCTATTTATGATAGGAGTATTGATAGTGGCGGTGATCCTGCTGCGGCCCGGCGGAATTCTAGGAGAAGAGCGGCGTCAGGCGGCGCAGAGTCCTGACTCGGCCCCGGCGGCGGATGCCTGAATGAGAAAGGGGCAACCACAAAGGATTGCCCCAACGTTTGCACTGCGGCAGGTGGGAGAAGCTAGGGCGTCTCGAATCTGCCGGTGGACTGTATTTCCCCGTCCTTGATTGTCCAGATTTCGATGGTGCCGAACACGTCGCCGTTTTCGTCAAACTCGATGTCCCCGCCGGCGCCATTATAGTTGATGTCCTTGCCCTCGGCGATAAGGGCGAGCGCCTTGGCTATTTCATCCCGACCGGGGCCGACGACCTCGCCGGGAGCGTTGGCCACGTCGCGCAGAGCGTCGCGGATGGCGGTGGAATCGGTGGTGCTGCCGGCTTTAGCGGCGGCCAATGCAACCAGGACCGTTGCGTCATAATGCTCGGCCATGAACGGATGGGACGGTGGGAATCCGAAAGACTCCGTATAAGAGGTTAGAAAAGCGTCTTTCGCCGGCGACCCGGGGCTGCCTTGCACGGTCCCCATCGAGCCGTCAAGCGCGTCCCACGCGTCGATGCCCTCAATCCACTCTGCCCCCTTGGTGCCGTCGGCGAAGAGGAACTCATCGGCGTAACCGCCTTCCAACGCCTCGCGCACGTATACGGCTGCCTGGCCGGTGTAGCTCAAGACCGCCAGCGCGTCGGGGTCTCCATCGGTAGCCTTGTCCAACTCGGAGACGTAGGAAGGCTGCACGTCCTCATGGGGGACCTTGGCCGTCACCGTTCCGCCCAGTGCCGCAAAACTCTCCTCGAACTGGTTGGCCAAGCCTTCGCCGTAGGCGTTGTTGATGTACATTATGCCGACGGTGTCGTACCCCAGTTCCTGGGCGAGGCGGGCCAGGATAACGCCCTGTGAAGCGTCGGACGGCGTAGTGCGAAAGAGAAAATCGCCGTCTTCCAGCACCGAGATGCTGGGCGCGGTTGACGCGCCGGAAATCATAAGCGTGTTCTTGGGCACCGTAACCGACTGGGCCACGGCGACGGTAACGCCGCTGGAGAGCGCCCCAACGATAGCGGCAACGTTTTGGACGTCAACGAGCGCCCTGGCCGCATCGACGCCCTGCACAGGGTTCACAGCAGTGTCGCGGCTGATGATGACCAGTGCAGCGCCCTGGACCCCGCCGGCGCGGTTTACGTGGTCGGCGGCAAGCTCGATGGAGTTGCGGAGGGGGGTGCCGAATTCGGAGAGCGAGCCGGTAAAGGTGTTCAGGTTGCCGACAATCAGCGGGGCGAGTTGCTGCATCGGAATCTCTCTAACGACTTCCTTGGTGACGACCGTCTCAACAGGGACCTCGACCGTCTGGACGACCTCTTCCCTTACTACCTCTACTTTTGGCACCTCGACGGTCTGAATCACTTGCTGAGTGACGATTTTCTCGACTTCCACCTGTTTGATAGTTGTCTCAGCGGGGGTTGTGCAGGCTATCGCGGCCAGAGCCAGAAGGACAACCAGCATGGCGACCACCATTCCAGACTTGTAAGCTTTCAGCATCGAACTCTCCTACTTTGCGGGGACGGCCAAATATCCCGCTGCCCCTTGATATCTTCAGGCTCTTACTGGAGGTCGAACCCCTCGTAGCCGTTGGCCACCACGTCGGCGCGCTTGGCCCGCATGACCGGAGCGCTGTCCGGGGCGGTAAGCAGGGCGCGGGCCTTGCCTGGAATGTTTGCCCCGACGAACCAGGAGTCGGCCTTGGAACGAAGGAGGTTCGCCCCATCCTCGTTCACGTGCCGGACCCAGGCATCCTCCGCTTCGGGGGTGGGAGAGATGGTCGCGTATTCATTGTCCTTGACGTAGCGTATGCACTCGCTGATCCAGTCCACCAGCGGTTCGGCGGCCCGGACAAAGTTGCCGACGGAAGCTTGGTTGACGGTGAACAGATTGGGGAATCCGTTGCTCTGGACTCCCATATAAGTGCGCGGCCCCTGGGCGAACTTGTCCTTGAGCGACTTCCCGCCTTCGCCGCGGATGTCGATCCTGTTTAGCGAGCCCGTCACCGCGTCATAGCCCGTGGCGAAGATTATCACGTCAAACTCGAACTCGGCGTCGGTTGTCTGGAGTCCCGTGGGAGTGATGCGCTGGATCGGGGCCTTGCGGACGTCGATCAGCTTCACGTTGTCCTGGTTGTAGACCTCGTAATAGCCACTTTCGCAGGGCAGGCGCTTGGAGCCGAACATGTGGTCCTTCGGCACCAACATTTCGGCGACTTCGGGGTCGTGGACCCGCTCGCGTATTTTGTTGCGGACGAATTCAGCGTAGTCCTCGTTGGCTTCACCGGGCATCATCACGTCGTAGAAGTTGGACAGCCACTTCTTGAACCCAGGCTCCCGCCACAACGTTTCGTACTGTTCCATCCGTTCCTCGTCCGAAACTTCAAGGGCGGAGCGAGGGTCGAACTCGTGCATGAACGAGCCGGGCGTCTCCAGGCACTTCTGGAAAATCTCGTCGTAATGAGCCCTGATCTCCTCCTGCTCATGGTCGCCGATCTCCCGGTTCCGGAGGGGGGCGCAGTAGTTGGCCGTGCGCTGAAAAACGGTCAGGTGACCGACTTCTTTTGCGATCTCAGTAATCAACTGGACACCCGTGGCTCCCGTGCCGATGACCCCAACGCGCTTACCTGCCAGGTTCAACCCTTCCTTGGGATATCGTCCGGTGTGGCACCATGTGCCCTGGTAGGTATCCAGGCCCTCGAAATCGGGCACGTAATGTGCCGACAGGAGACCGACAGCCGTGATGAGGAACTGGCCCCGCGCCGTCCTGCCGTCGGCGGTCTCGATCCGCCAACAGTTCTCGGCCTCGTCGTAAGCCGCGTGGGTCACACGGGCGTTTAGTTGGATGTATTGGCGCAAGTCGAACTTGTCAGCCACAAAGTTCAAGTAGCGTTCGTTCTCAGGCTGGCCGGAGTAGAGCTCTTTCCAGTCCCACTCCTGAAGCAGCTCCTCGGAGAAAGAGTAGCCGTAGGTGTAGCTTTCCGAGTCGAAGCGGGCGCCGGGGTAGCGGTTCCAATACCAGGTGCCGCCTACGCCGCGGCCGTCCTCGAAGGACTGGACGGAAAATCCCAACTCCCTGAGCCGGTAAAGAGCGTACAGCCCGGTAACCCCGGCGCCGATTATGAGTACATCGAACCGCCCTACATCCTCACCCTGACCCGCATCGCCCGTAGACGTTCGCTGTTGCGCGCTAGTCATATCTTTCTCCTCAAAAGTGACTTACGAGGCCCGGACAAACGAAAAGGGCCGCGCCGCTCCAATTGAACCTATTCTAACCGGATTTGGGGATGATGGCACGCCTTCTGACGACATACGGAGAACCTTGGGATTATCCGCACTAATAGGCGCCCACTCATCTCCGATCTTCGCCACGAGCGCCGTATCCAGTCAGTCAGGGGCAATGCCGGCTTTACCCAACATGTGTTCACAGGGATTTTCGAAGGAATCATTCAGATTCTCTGGTGCATCTCGGGCCAGCACCCCGTTTGACCCAAACCAACGTCACACACCTGGTCTTTCATTCGATTCACTATCACATCTTGTAGTCGGCTAGGAAGCCTGGACGACTTTCGACCTACTCCGAATTCTACCTGTTGTAGGAGTATGGCTATCGCTAATCCGGTTCGTGACTGATTATTACCTTCTGAAACCAGATGGAGATCTGTTTCTAACGTATCGTGGCGTCTCGGGAACATAATCGAACACCAAGGCCCAATCCCAAACTTGACCGCCTCCATCCCCACTGCTAGACTCGGGTTGAGCGCCGAGGGGTTAGACGTGGAGGGGATGTAACGCATCAATCGCGCCTGCTCGACCGGACGTGAGTCATGCAAAGATATTGTAAAAGTCCCAAGACGGGGTGTTCTTATACGAAGGCTGCTCTCTACCGCAGCCGCCAACGCTATTCTCTCCCCTGTGAGCCTTAGCTTCCCCACCCCAACCTATCGAGGGTCACCCGGCCCCTCTCCCTGAGTCCTCCGGTTCTGGTCCTGCCACCGAGTTTATCCGCTCCTCAAATTGGCAGTAGTAATAGTTTGTCGTCCTATACCGAAGGCAGCTCAGAACCGACACTCGTCAGCCAGTCACGACCTTCTCGCCAGTTGGTGGCGTTTTGGCCTGACGAACATCCACTCAAACCCAGAGGACGCCCAGGGAAGTCCTTAACTTTAGTGATAAACCCCGCCCTAGCCGTGCGCGTCATGATTTTGGGGCGACAGAAATTCAGGAGGTTCAGAATGCGAGAGGTACTAAGGTCCAAGATCCACAGAGCATGGGTTACCGGCGCCAACCCCGACTACGTTGGCAGCATCCTCATCGATGAGGACCTGATGGATAAGGTAGACCTGTGGAACTTTGAAAAGGTCCTGGTCTGCGACATCAACAACGGCAACCGCTTCGAGACCTACGCCATCGCCGGCGAGCGCGGCTCGGGCGTCATCGCCATACAAGGAGCCGCCGCCAGGCTCAGCGCTCCAGGTAACTGCGTGATCATAATGTCCTTCGACGTCACTGATGTCCCGGTGGACCCGCAAATGATTCTGGTTGACCAGGACAACCGCTTCGTCGAATATTTGGAGGGCGCCAAGCATGGTCAGCAGGTTTTCTGAGTCAGAAACCGAGTCCTACTATGACGCGGAAGACGCCATCTACCGGTCCGTTTGGGACGAGGATGGAAGCGTCCACTGGGGCCTGTTCGACGACACCACCGGCACGGACTTCTTAAAGGGTTGCGAGAACCTCAACCGGACGATGGTCGAAAAAGGCCGCATCAACCAGGACTCCAGGGTGCTGGACTTGGGCTGCGGCAACGGCACAACCGCCATCTGGTTGGCAGAGCGCAGCGGCGGACACGTCACGGGTATCGACCTCAGCGGCGTCAGGGTGGAGAACGCGTTGGAGAAGCGCAAGGCGTTAGCAGCGCCTCTCCGTGAGAGAGTGGCCTTCGAGAAGGCTTCCGCCACGGAGTTGCCCTTCGCCGAAGGGACGTTCACCCACATTTGGAGCCAGGCCGTCATCTACCACGTGCCAGATAAGCGTCAGGTAATCAGCGAGGTTTACCGGGTGCTCGAAGACGGCGGGATACTCGTGTTCGACGACCTGGTCCGGCCCAAGCGGGATATTACTCCCGAGGCCCAGACCTACGTCTACGACCGCCTGCTGTACGACACGGAGTTCTCCTTCGAGTCATACCAACAAGCCCTCAAGGACCAGGGCTTCGAGGTGGTTGAGGCGGTGGACCTGGCGCAACACCTTAAGCAGAGCTACCTATGCCTGTCCGAGCGCACGCCCAAGGACGAAACCCTGGAAGACGCCGAACATTACCAATGGTTGACCAAAGCCTATCTTGAGACCGCCGCCGCCGTTGACAAGAACGAGTTGGGGTGGGGTCTGTACATCTGCCGGAAGTAACATGCAAGACAGCCACAACAGGGTCCAATGGGTCTACGCCTCCAACAACAACCAGGAGTTGGAGGACCGCTACGATCAATGGGCCACAGAGTACGACAAAGACCTGGCCGAGGAGTTCGAGTGGAACGCCCCGCAGACCGCGGTTGACTTATTCGCCAAGCACGTCCCCGCCGGGGCCAAAATCCTGGACGCGGGAGCGGGAACCGGGCTGGTGGGGGAGTGCCTCGCGCCCCTCGGGTTCACTGACCTCTATGCAATGGACCTGTCCCTTGGAATGCTGGAGGAAGCCCGCGGCAAGGACCTATACAAGGACTTCCAGCAGATGACCTTGGGCGAGGCATTGGGCTACGACACCGACGCCTTCGACGCGGTGATTAGCGTGGGCGTGTTCACTACCGGTCACGCCCCAGCCCAGGCCTTCGATGAACTGGCCCGGATAACCAAGCCTGGCGGGTATATCGCCTTCAGCCTCCGGGTCGACCTGTACGAGGAAGGCGGGTTCAAGGAATACCAGGGAGGCATGGAGGAAGCTGGCAAGTGGAAGCTGGCCGAGCTTTCCGACGAATATTACCCCCTGCCCAAGGGGGAACCCGACGTCATCCACCGCATCTGGTGCTACCAGGTCACTGCATAGAGGCTCCCGCAGCCAGCTAAAGATTTGCCGTCATGGGGGAGCAATCCCCCCACCCCTTTCCAGTGGGACCCTCTTGGGTTCCCGCGAAGAAACAGGCGCAGGCCTTACCCTTGTTCCTTCTATATAAGGGGACATGGTGATGGGAATATTTGTGCTTAACCTGCTGGGGCAACTCTTCCACTCGCTCTCTTCGTAGCCCGCGCGTTCAAAGGGAATAGATCATAGGGAGTAGTCCGGGAGAATAGGATGAAGGCGTGACCCGGTTTTTGGCTGCGTTGCTGCGGCAAACTGTGGGGGCGTTACGCGACCTGGCCCCCATCATCGCTGTAATCGCGTTCTTCCAGATCGTGGTGCTGCAGCAACCCTTCCCCAACCTCGGCAACGTAGTAATCGGCTTGGTCTGCGTCGTAGCCGGGTTGTCTCTCTTCATACAGGGGCTGGAAAGCGGACTCTTCCCCCTGGGCGAGGCCCTAGCCGAGGGGTTCGCCCGCAAGGGCAGCCTGACCGCGCTTCTGAGTTTCGCCTTCTGCCTCGGTTTTGGCGCCACAATCGCCGAGCCTGCCCTTATAGCCGTTGCCGCCGAGGCGGGGGACGTCGCGGCGGAAGCCGGGGCCATCGCCGACCATGCCGATGCCCGCGCGGACTACGCATTCCGGCTGCGGATGGTGGTTGCACTGGCGGTGGGGGCGGCGATCGTCCTGGGCGTGCTGCGCATTCTCAAGGGTTGGCCGGTCCACCGCCTAATCATCGGCGGCTATGTGCTGCTCACGGTTATGACCCTCTTCGCGCCGGACGAGATCATCGGCGTGGCCTACGACTCAGGAGGCGTCACCACCAGTACGATCACCGTTCCCCTGGTGACCGCGCTCGGCGTGGGACTTGCCACGTCCATCCGGGGCCGCAACCCTATGGTCGACGGCTTCGGGCTGATTGCCTTCGCCAGCTTGACCCCCATGATCTGCGTCCTCGTCTACGGGATGGTGGTCTGAGCATGGAGTTCCTGCGCGGCTTCGGCTCAGCGGTGCTTTCGACTTCGGTGGACGTTGCTCCCATAGTGGCGGTCTTGGTCGTGTTCCAGGTGGCGGTATTGCGCCGCCGACTGCCCAACCTGCGCCGGATCGCGGCTGGGGCCGTCTGTGTCCTGTTGGGGCTCACCCTTTTCCTGATCGGGTTGGAAGAAGCGTTGTTCCCAATCGGGGAAACCATGGCCCGGCAGCTTACCGCGACATCGACATTCGGCTCTGGAAGCGGATTAGAAGGGGTGGACTGGCGTGACTATTGGCTGGTCTACGTCTTCGGAGCCGCAATAGGTTTCGCCACCACGATCGCAGAGCCTTCGCTGATCGCAGTAGCCGTGAAGGCCCAAGAAGTGTCGGGAGGCTCGGTACGGGCATGGGGGTTGCGGATCGCCGTCGCGGTGGGGGTTGCTGTCGGTGTGTCTCTGGGCTGCTTCAGAATCGTTACCGGCACTCCATTGCCGTGGTATATAATCGCCGCCTATATCGTCGTAATCGTGCAGACCTTTCGCTCCGGCCGAGCCATCGTCCCCCTTGCTTACGACAGCGGCGGGGTCACGACATCGACAGTTACCGTACCGGTGGTCGCGGCGCTGGGTTTGGGCTTAGCCGCCAGCGTTCCAGGCCGCAGCCCGCTCATAGACGGATTCGGACTCATCGCTTTTGCCAGTGTCTTCCCCATCATGTCGGTGCTGGGATATGCCCTGGCCGCGTCGTGGTTCAACCGCAGGCGCAACGCTGGGCAGTCCAAGGAGGGTTGAGCCGTGCGAATGAAACTGATCGTAGCCATGGTGAGCGACGATAGGACCAACACCGTGATCGACGCCGCAAGGGCGGGCGGGGCCACCGGTGCGACGACAATTACCAGCGTCCGCGGGGAGGGGCTAAAACCGGAAAAGACCTTCTTTGGCCTGGACCTGGCCGCAAAACGGGATGTGGTCCTGTTTCTGGTGGTCGAAACCAGGGCGCGGGATATCCTGGAGCGCATCCGGGACGCCGGGCAAATGGACACCGAGCACGGCGCTGGCATCGCATTTCAACTGGCAATCGAGGACGCCGTGGGCCTCACAACTCAACTGCCCACAATTCTGGAAGAGTTGGAACACGAGGTATGAGCGAGAGACGTGCCGGAAGGGTGGAGGACGTAATGGTGACCACCCTGCATAGCATTGATGGGCTTGCCACGGTAGCCGAGGCCATGGACTTAATGAGGGAGCGCAATGTCAATTCGCTTGCCGTCAACCGGAGGGACGACACTGACGAGTTGGGCTTGCTTTCGGTCTCCGATATCGCCCGGGAAGTGATAGCGCTAAATCGTGCCCCCGAACGGGTCAACGTGTACGAGATTATGGCGAAGCCCGTGTTGACGCTTCACCCGGACATGCTAACCCGCTATGCGGTCCGCCTGCTCGTGCGCTTCGATCTTACCCGGGCTGTGGTGGTTGACCGTGAGCGCAACCCCATCGGGATAGCTAGTTTGCGCGACCTGGTCTTGGGTTAAATTGGCCTTTGGGTGGACTCAAATGGTGGTGGGCCACGGAGTTTTGTCAGCAGCTTCCTGAATACTTTCCTGCGGTGGTCTAGCAAAGATTTAGTTGAACGCGGCGCACGCGTCTTCGGTCGTGATCAGGACCAGCTCGTGGTCGAACCGGCTTTTGTATTCCTCGGAAATCTCGCCCAACTGGTCCGACACTACAGCGTCCGCAGGTGTAAGAATGATTAAGACTTTCGAGCGTTCCTTATGAATGACGGACCCACCTTCGCGCCATTGTCCCGCCCCATCAACGACGGTCAGGCCGTCGGGGAATCTCGGAGTTACCACCTCCCCAAGGAATTTGTCCCAGTCAGCATCGTCCACCGACTCGGCCTCGTTTGACCCTCTGCCGAAGAACATCCGATGTTCGGTGAATTTCTCGTAGCCGTCCGGGCAGGTTTGGGTCTCGACCGCAGAACAAGCCGTGAACAAGACGAGGCAAAGGGCCAGTGAGATCCCTCCGATACCCACCAAGCGGCTGACGAAATCGGACCTAGCTCGCCGGGACCGAATTATCCGGCGGGGCGGTGGGCGCCCGGTCACGTGACGGAGAGAGACTCCGTCCGTGTTCTCTTCAGTCAATCTCTAGGCTGTCCAAGCTGTACTGACCAAAGTGGCAAACCTTACGGGGCTCGTCCAGATGCGCGGAACTCCGCCAGGATAATCCCCCTAATCCTGGCCGTACCAGTCCGGATGGACGGCTTGAATGCCCAGTTGGGGCCAAGCGGCGGGCGCGCCGCAGCGCTCCAACCGTTCCTCCAGTGGGAGCGCGTCGTCCCAGTGGTAGGCGATGATGCGCCTTCCGGTCCAGTGACTAGCGGCGTCAGAGGCGATCCACACCACCGGAGACTGCATCACTTCTGGCTGGATGAGGCTGTTTGGGCTGGAGCCTTCGGGCGGTATCACCATGTTGGTCGCGGTCGCGCCGCCCGGCGTCAGCACGTTGGCGGTGACCCCGGTCCCTTCCAGGTCCTGAGCCATGATTGCCACCAGGGCTTCATGCCCGGCCTTGGAGGGTCCGTAAGGCGCGCCGCCCTTTCGCCACATGGTGTCCATGCTGGTGGTCACGCCGATTATCCTGCCAAACCCTTGTTCGACCATGTGGGGAGCAACGGCGTGAGACATGATGAACGGACCGCTCAGGTTCACGGCTATGACGCGCAGCCAGCCAGATGGGTCGATTCCCCAAAAATCGGTGCGCCTCCCCGTCTCCCCGGGCGCGCTAAACCCGCCGGACCGCAGGTTAATCCCGGCGTTGTTGACCAGAATATGCAAGCCTCCCATTTCGTTGATGGTGCGGGCAACTGCCTGGTCCGCGGATTCGGGGTCGGTGACGTCGGCCACAATGGGCAACACGGCGGCGTCCCCACCCAGTTCCCGCAGGTCATTGGCCGATTGCTCCAGCCAGTCTTCGTTAATATCCAGCATCGCTACGCGGGCTCCGGCGCGCACTAGGCCCGTGGTGATGGAACGGCCCATGCCGATGGGGCTGGCCGCTCCCGTCACGATGGCGACTCTTCCTTGCAAAACTCCAGATGAGTTTGTCATGGGTCTCCCCCTTACCTACTTTCTTCCAGCCTCGAGGCTCGGCTTCAGGCTCCATCAATTGTAACCGATGTGATCAATTGGGAAATGGCGCCTAACTGGGTACACGAAAACGCCGGTTGAATCTCGCCACAGCCGAATATATACTCGCCCGGCGGTCCCATGAATCCTTAGGGCGGGTCAAATGCCCGCGAACGGTCGGTTTTAACATGCGCTTCGGTCACTTTTTCTATCCGATGAAGTTCGATGACTCCCATGACGAGCAGGCGATTCAGGAGTGTCTTGCCGAGGCTGAGCTTGTCGAACGACTGGGGTTCGACGCCATTTGGATAGCCGAACACTACTTCACCGGGGAATGCGTGTACGGCGACCCTCTGGTATTCGCCAGCGCATTGGCGGTCAAGACCAAGCGGGTCGAACTAGGGTTTGGAATCCTGGAACTTCCCTTGCACAATCCTGTCCGCGTTGCAATCCAGACCGCCCTTTTGGACAACCTGTGCCAGGGGCGGTTGATCGTGGGGACGGCAAAAGGGTCCAACTACAACGCTTATGAGTACATCGGCTTCGGTTCCAACCCCACGTTGGGTGTCGAGCAACTGGAAGAAGCCGAAGAATTGCTGGTCAAAGCCTGGACCACGGACAATCTGGAATTCAAGGGCAAGCATTACCAGGCTTCGTTTCCTTCGGTCCGGCCCCGGCCCTACCAGAAGCCGCATCCACGTCTGGCCCGCGCCTGCCTCAACGACGAGTCGATCAAAGAGATGGGCCGAATCGGACGGCCCATTTTGTTGCGTGGCCGCTCCACCAACAGCACAGCCGCCAGCATTCGCCTGTACCGCGAATCAATGGCGGCGGCCGGGTTTGACGAGGCCGCCATCGAGAGCAATTTGGACCAGATCTGGGTATGGCGGGAGATGCACCTGGCGGAGACCGACGAGCTGGCCCTTAACGAGTTCCTTCCCGCCCAACACGAAGCTTTCAGCCGAATGCAGGACTACCGTACCCGCTGGAACCCCGCCGAATACCCAATGGACCGTCAGACCCCGCCGATGGGGCCGGAAGGGTACGCCGGAACCCCAGATCCGGACGCGCCAGAAAACGTGATCGGAAGCCCGGAGAGAGTGGCGGAGCAACTGGCCCAAATGCGGGAAGCGGGCATCCGAAACCTGATGCTCACTAACAGAGGACTCATGTCGCCGGAAAAGACAGCGGCGTCCCTTAAACTCCTCAGCGAAAAGGTAATGCCCCTCTTCCGCTAACGCACAGGCGACGCCGCAAACGTTGATCTGTCCCCAACCCTACTTGAAATGGGGAATTACCTTGTCCGTGATGACACGCATGGTATTCAGGACCACGTCCCTCGGGACCGACGACGTCCAGTTGACCTCGAACATGATCTCGTCGGTGCTGAAGTCGTCCCTAAGCATCTCTATCTTATCTATGACTTCTTCAGGCGTCCCGAACAGGTTCACTTCCGCGGTCGCATCGGGGCTGGCAGTACCCGCATCGGTGCTCCCGATGGCCACCCTGCCGGAGAAGTAGGACCGGGCCAGATTCATCAGGTTTTCGGTCCCCTGCGCGGCTTCCTCTTTGGTGTCGGCCACCAGCGTCGGTATGCGGACCACGGTGGTGGGATCTCCAGGGTGCCCAGCGTCCATCCAGGCTTTCCGGTAGGCCCTTACGTCTTCCTTTAGGACCGTGGACCCTCTGGGGTTGTGGGGCGAGTTGCCCGCGCCGATGGCGATGCGGTAACCCTTTTCACCCATTGGCACGAAGCTCTCCTAGCTGTCCACGGGCAGTAGCATGGGAGGGTGTGGCTTTTGGTATGGCTTGGGGATAGCGAGGTATGGTTCGTAAAACGCGGGGTAGTTGTAATACTTACCCTCGAACCCGGAGAAGTTATCTTCCGACCAGAGTTGCTTCATTACCTCAAGGTACTCGAAGAATTGCTCCCGCCGAGAGTCGGAGCCCCGTGTCCGGCCCCCCCGCTCCGTAAATGAACCGGTCCTGGTTGACCTGGTCAACTATCTTGACCTGTTCCGCAGTCTGAAGTTGGTCCTCAATCATTAAATTATCGAACCCGTATCTCTCGTGAGGCAGCGCCGATGCGGAAACCGTCTCGCCTGATTGCCTCATCACCGGGCGGTGGATTGAGGACCCGATCTTGATCCTCTTGGTCCGTTCGGCGATTACGGCGGACAGCAATAGGACTTGGGGGTCCATGCTTGCCTGTTTGGAGAAGTGGCCCCCGCCGAGCCAGATATAGTCCCAACCCATCTCCTCGACCGCGTCGATCTCCGCATAGTTCTGAACGTAAGCCTCCTCTTCCAGAAGCTTCCCACCACGGTATTCGGGGTCCCAGGGGACTCTGCCATCGGCGTAAAACGCGTTCCAGGTATTAACCAGTCCAAAGTCCATGCTCGCGCCTCCTTATTATACGGCGGTACTACTCTTCGTCACCTCCGATGGCAGCACTAGTGGAAAACAGCGTCAACGTAACCACAAATTTGCGGGAGTAACCGGGCTGGCGCCCTTAAGCGGTTCGAATCTGGACATCCAGGACCGAGACCAAAGGTGGTCTTCCAGTTAGGTCCACGCAATGGCAGGTTTCGACGCGCGCGGCGCGTTTGTGTTGACAGGGTTTGGACTACTTCCTAAAATTCCAGGCTATTCGACGGCCAATGTTTAGGAATCTGCGATGTCCAGTGACCCGGAACATCCTTGTTGTGCCGCCAGCAGAGGCCAGCCGCCGGTAGTCCAATCCAAGCGGAGTCAAACGCCCCGCCTCCCAGCCAAAGGGCGGGCGAGAGGCATGGTGGCCCTCTCCGGTGGGGAGTTCATCATGGGCACTGACGATGGAGTCGGGTACCCGGCTGACGGAGAAGGACCGGCCCGCCGGGTGGTCGTCCGCCCCTTTTGGTTGGACGTCTGCGCCGTCACCAACGCCCAGTTCCTGAGATTCATCAAGGCTTCTGACTACGTGACCGAGGCCGAGCGTTACGGCTGGTCCTTCGTGTTTCACAGCTTTGTTTCGCCGCAAATCGCTAGAAGTGTCATGAAGGCTCCCCTGGATACTCCCTGGTGGTCGGTGGTGGAACGGGCCGATTGGCGGCGCCCGGAAGGCCCCGACTCCAGTATCCGCAGACGGATGGAGCATCCAGTAGTCCACGTTTCATGGAACGACGCCGCGGCCTATTGCGAGTGGGTAGGCAAACGGTTGCCTTCGGAGGCCGAATGGGAGTTCGCGGCCCGGGGAGGACTTCTTCAGAGGACCTACCCCTGGGGTAACGAACTAGCTCCCAAGGGTGAGCACCGTTGCAACATCTGGCAGGGTGCATTCCCGGACCATAATAGCCGGGAAGACGGGTACATAGGCACGTGTCCGGTCCGGACCTTCCCGCCCAACGATCACGGGCTGTATAACATGGTGGGGAACGTCTGGGAGTGGTGTTCGGACTGGTTCAACGCCTCCTACCCCGCCGCAGCGGTCCATGACGATCCCCAGGGACCGCGAGCTGGGAGCCGCCGGAGTATGCGCGGGGGTTCCTACCTATGCCACCAGTCCCATTGCAACCGATACCGCGTTGCGGCCCGTGGGTCCAACACGCCGGACAGTTCCACCGGCAACCTGGGATTCCGATGCGCACGGGACGACTGACGCGGGCGGGAGACCCAGACCTCATTCATAGTTTGCATTCGACCAAGAGGAAAGAGCTCGATGGCGGATAGACCGAATTTGGTGTTTATCTTCAGTGACCAGCAACGCTATGACACGATGGCTTGCTACGGCAACCAGTGGATCAACACTCCCCACTCGAACGCATTGGCGTCCAGGAGCCTCGTATTTCGCAACGCCTACGTCACCCAACCGGTATGCACACCCTCCAGGGCCTCTATAATGACCGGTCTCTATCCGCATACCGCCGGGCCGCTCATCGCAATAAGGACCGTGCTATAGCGCTGATAGGTCAACTTGAGGCTGGGGGACAGCGCTTGGTCACCGACGTCGAGGTCTACCAGGAACTACTCCACCGTTACACGAGGATAAACCGGTTTCAAGCGCTGGACGATGCACTGGAATCGCTAGATTCCATCGCTGACGAGGTGCTGAGTTCCAGCCGGTTGGAAGTGAGGGCAGCTAGGGCTCTAATCGAGTCAGTCCAAGGCATATCCGCGCGGGATGCCATCCACGTGGCGGTGATGTACAGATCGGGAATTACTCAGGTCCTAAGTTTCGACCGGGGTTTCGACAACTGCCCCGGCATAACCCGGTTGGACTGACCATACGGTCGCGTAGAGCCCGGGTTACCCCTCTGACACCTTTATCAGCAGCTTGCCGAAATTCTCTCCCCGCATCAGTCCGATGAACGCCCTGGGAGCGTTTTCCAGGCCCTCCACCACATCTTCCCGGTATTTGATCTTTCCTTCCCGCATCCAGGCGGCGATACGTCGGCGGCCCTCGTCATGGCGGTCGCGGAACTGGCTGACGAGAAACCCCGCGGCTTTCGCTTGGCGTCCCACCAACAGCCCCATCTTCCTAGGGCCTGTGGACATTTAACTTACCCGTCGTTTGTCCTTGTGGTCTTGGCAGCGTGATTCGCTCCGAACATGGCCCGCCCGGGCTCCTCAGCGTCCAGCCTGGCCAGCTTCGCGGGGGCGAACAACGACGCCTCCAGGCGGTCCATCCGGTCCTTCCTGGACTAGAGCCAAACAGACATCCAAACCAAAGGAGCATCACCCTCCACCAAAGAAGCCCCGGCTCTAAAGCCGGGGCCTCTCCTTTGATCACGTTCTTCGTGTCAACCGGACCGCCAAATTGCGGACATCGCGGTTCCTGAGCCGCACCGCTTCAACAACCAAAGCAATCGCCCAAGCCGCAGCACTAAACGTCCACTCAGGTAACACCACAGGGATGCACAGCCCCCCAAACCCAGGCGATACAGGAATGGAAAAGGTAGCCTCAGGAGGCATCACCACACCACTTCCACCTGGCGCTTCAACAGCAGCACCATACCTGAAGGTCCCCTTCCACCTGGAAAGCTCCGCAGCAACGTCCGTTATGCTTCCACTACCAAGCAATTCCTGACTACAAGTAACCAGAGCCGAGGGAAGCAAATCTCGCCGCACGTTGAACCAGTTTAGCTCCTTGACCAAAGCCTCAGCACAAGGCTTCAAGTTGCCAACCGTTACCTGAACAGCAGTCAATTCCAAGGTCCCAAACCTGGAGAGAGCGTCGCCAAAGCATTGGAACAGAGGGACCAAGACCCGCACAGCATCAAACTCCGTATCCACCTGCACGCAGCCAACCCCTCCGCTCGGAACTTCAATCAGCTCCCCTTCGGAATCCTCCGACAACTCAGCTTCATTCATGCCCCAAAGCGGAGAACGCACCGACACAGAAGCTAACGTCCCAGACAGCCCCATCATCTCAGAACGACTATTGAAGACACTATACAGGTCCTCTTCCCTGGCGTCGATGTCGCCGTCAGGGACCATTTCCCCAAACGCTTCCACAAATATCGTAGACAACGTATACAACGCTCTCTCCTATCAACCGCTAGGGATCAGGATAGCATGTCAGATTTACCTCACGAGAGTAAGCCACATTCCCGGGATCCCATATACCCGGCAGGTCAACATCAGCCACGCCCCTGAACCCAACCAGCGCGTCAGATGAACAGTTGCCCCTGCCTCCACCAGGTCTAATGCGATCCTCATCCCTGGCCACCTGAGACCACCAACAGCCGTCACTCCAGGAATCGCAAACCACGGCCTGAACCACCGTTGTCACATCAGCACGGCTCGGACAACCTGTGACCGACACACGCTCCCACCAGCCATGCACCGACACCTGGCCAGCGGACTTATGAGGATTGTCAACCCTCGTGTCATAAGTGCAATCTCCCGCCGTAGCCCTGCTCCTACCGTATTCTGCAACCAAGAACTGGCCGAAACTCCCCACCTGACCATCCCAATCATCAGACGGCTCGCCCATCTTGCTGGAGTCGTAAGGCCCCCAGTCATACCTCGGCTGCTCGGGATCAATTCCCGGGGGCGGCCCGTCCGCAGACGCCGTCCCCATCAACAGGAACGTCGCCAGCACAGTAATGGAAACCAAAGCCTGAAGTCTGAACCTTGACACCGTATACCTCCACCATTTCAAGTAAAGATTCACCGCCGGGTCCACCCTGCAAAGGAAAACCAACAGCAGCGCGTAACCGCGCCACCAGCTAGGGGCGCCAAATGAACATAGCTCAATCCCTCCCTTACCAGGATTCTCTCGACCGATTTGCTCTAGCTGCCAACCAGCGGCCCTTGCGCTTCCGCGAACAGACATTTGAACAGGTCTTTGCTGCCGGGTATCGCTGTACGAGACTTTCCCGGCTGAGGAAGCCCGGAGGATTGCCAGGCGGCTGGAGTTCCACTACACCCCCAAGCACGGGAGTTGGCTGAACATGGCGGAGATCGAGTTCAGCGTGCTGTCCCGCTCCTGCCTGAAGCAGCGGCTCTCCGGCGAGGAGGCCCTAAGGAGGGAAGTGGACGCCCTGGTCACGGAGCGCAACAACGCCAGAGCCACCATCAACTGGCGCTTCAACACCCGGGACGCACGAACCAAACTTCACCGCCTTTACCCTTCCGATTTTACGATTGACTGAGTACTAGGCATCCGCGGTTTTCTCGCCGCGGCCGGTTACCCTCAACTCGGTGGCGACGGGCTCCACATTGCCCACATGCTTTGGGGCGGGAGTTTCATGTTGGTTGCGATGATTTTGCTCTTCGCCTACATGGGTCAGTCATTGGACCGTTTAGCGGCAGTTCTAGGAGGTGTGGGTTTCGGCGCTTTCATCGACGAACTGGGGAAATTCATCACGTCAGACAACAACTACTTCTACCAGCCGACGATTGGCCTCATCTACATTATCTTCATCAGCATATTCCTAGTCCTCAGGGCGGTGCGCCGCACCAGAACTCTTGGGCCCACCGAAGCCCTGGCCAACGCCTTAAACCTAATCCAGGCCTCCATTGCCGCGCCGATGGATCCTGAGAAAAAGTCCCAAATTTTGGCAATGCTCGATCAGACAGACCCGGCCGACCCCCTAACCCCACACCTGCGGGCCTATGTTGATGGAGTTGAATCGAGCCCTGACGACCCGGCGCATTTCTACTTTCGCATCAAAGAGCGCATGATTTCTATCTATCAGCGTGTTGTGCGGCAAAGGGCCTTCTCCGCTCTGTTCCCTGCGCTTATCCTACTCTGGGGCATCTCTCAAGCTGCGGCATTAGGCTACCTTGTGTACGGGCTCGCGGGAGAGCGGGCCATCGTTGACATCAGTTGGACGCACTACGCTCAGGCTGTATCATTGGCAGCCACGATCCTATGCATCGCAATTGGGATATGGGCTTGGCCGTCCAGACGCGACCGGTCCTACCGGTGGTACATGCGCGGCGCCCTGGTCTCGATTTTCATCACGCAAGTGTTCATCTTTTTCCATTCACAGTTAGCCGCAATATCTGGACTGACAGCTAACGTGATCACCTATGCCGTGCTGGACTTCGCAGCCAAACTCGACGCCGAGGCACGGAGTTCAATCGCGTCGCGAGGGTAAGAACCACTCCCACGAAACCTAGCCCGGGTCTGGCCCAGACCGAAGGCAGACAACTGTCCCATTGACTGGCGCTTGACAGTGACAGACTCCAAAAAGACTGCGGAGCGAAGTTAAACTTCGCCCCGCGTGATGCCCTGAGTCCCCGCTTAATTCTTTGACGGATGGCCCTGCGGATGCCTAGTTTGGCACCCAGGCCATGGCCCCGACCTCGCTGAACTCCCGCTTCAACTTGCGCCAAGAGTCTCCAGCATCACTGCTCGAGTACACCTCACCCAGCAGGCTCGAAGCGAGTACGAAATCTGGGTCCGCGGGATGAGTGGCGATGGACCAGATGTTTGAATTAGGCTCCACCGGCAGGGGCCGCGTCTCCCAGGTCTTCCCGCCGTCCTTGGAACGTTGAAACGCGCCGGTGCTACCAATCGCGGTATCTCCAAGGGCGGAATAGATAACGTCGGGGTCGCCAGGCTTGAAGGCTATGCCCCGGCTGTATGGCAGGGGGAATCCCTCGGTCGTGGTCACAGACTGCCAGCTCTCACCCATGTCGGTAGTGGCAAAGATTTCACGGGGCGTGCTGGCCAGCACCTTGTTCGGCTCCCCCGGACTGATGGCCATCCCGTGGATATCGGGGTGGACACCGCCTTCAATGTGGGTCCAGGTGTCCCCGCCATCCAGACTGCGGTACACGCCGTCGACCTCGACACCGGCCCAAACGGTGCGGTGGTCTTTCGGGTCGACCATCAACCTGGTCACCATGGGAGGACCGATATGACATTCTTGGGCCATTTGGACGGATAGCTTGGCCCAGCTACCTCCGCCGTCCCGGGAACGGAAGAGAGCCGCCGGTTTGATCCCGACGAAGATTGTTTCCGTGTCTTCAGGGTCAATGGCGATTGACCAGATTGGTACTCCATCCATGGGCGACCACAGCTTTTCCCAAGTGGCCCCTTTGTCTTCGCTGCGGAAGATGCCGTGGTCTGATCCGGCGAGGATACGGCTGGGGTTGTCCGGGTAGACTTCCAGGGCCCTGACCTGGCAACCCAGTGGGAAGGGGTCTCGGATGCGGTTCCAATTCTCGCCACCGTCCGGGCTGTGCCAGACTCCGCCGCCAAATCCCACCGCTCCCACGCAAATACTATAGTCCTTTTCCATAGCAGTCACCGCCTTCCAAAATAGATTTTACCTATCACTTGGGGATGTGGATCATAATATATCGCAAAGTATACTAATTTTCAGGTCCGAAACCCAACATGCATTGTCATTCCAAATATCAAGGCCGCACGCCGGCCAGACCTAAACAATACGAGCGAGGTCAATGACCTCATAGCCATTTGACCTCGGAAAGCGAATGACCCTCAGAAATCGCTCGCCCGGCATAGACAGACCTCGCGTTGTGCCGTTATATTTCGGGCAATCATACAAAGCGGTTCGCGTGGCTTCACCGGTCCAGAAATTCAAAACCGTGGGGCCCGGCTCGACCTAGCCTTACCGATCAAGACCAGTCCTATAGTCAGCCAAGGAGGCAACCCATGAGAAACGGCATGAAAGTGTACGACTCCGATACCCACGTCACCGCTTCGGCGGAGGGACTCGAACCCTATCTGGCCTCCAAGATCAAAAAGATGCTGCCAGACCTGGAGCAGTTCAAGACTCCCATCAGGCGGACCACTGCGGGAGCAACCCTCGAAGCCCCTTACTCCCACAGGTATAACCTGGGCAGTTTCGGCGGCGGTTGGGGCGCGGACGCCCCCCGAACCCTCGGCGAGGCTGAGCCCCAGGCCGACGCCCAACGCCGCAGCCAGAAATTTATGGGCTCCAAGCTTCCTACCGCCGACGGGGAATGGGTCGCGAAGAGCCGGCTTCGGGATATGGACGAAGAAGGCGTGGACGTCCAACTCATGGTGCCCGGAGTGCCCCGGGGCCACGACGACCTTGCCGTTGACACCGAGTTCATGCGTGCGAATCACCGCTTTTTGAACGACTTCTGCGGCACGTCTCCACACCGTCTCAAAGCCCTGTTGACCCTGGACGCCAGGTTTATCGAGGAGTCGGTCCAGGAGATCAAGGCGTGGGGAGATACCCCCTGGGCCGTGGGAGTATGGGTGAACCTGCCCCTAGACTTCCCGATGGACCACCCATCATTACACCCGATCTGGCGTGCGGTGGAAGAAGAGGGCCTGTGCGTGGTCCATCACTCCTTCTCCGGCGGATACCCGGGATACAGAGACCTCTGGCAGAACCCATTCATGGGCCGCACGGCCTCACACCCCTGGGGCGCGATGAGGGCGGTGGCGTCGTTCATAGGTTCTGGAATCATGGACCGCTACCCAACCATCAAGTTTTCCATTTTGGAGTCCGGCTTCGGTTGGCTGCCATTTTGGGCGGCCAGGATGCAGGACCAGGTGGACTACATGGGGTACGTCCCAGAGTTGAAACAGACCATGTCCGAGTACATGACCGGCGGCAGGTTCTTTGCCTCCATAGTGCTGCATGAAGGCCCTGAAATGGTCAAGATGGTGTCTGACATGATGGGGAGTCACCTGCTGATGTACAGCTCTGATTACCCACATCCAGAGACCAGATTCCCCGGTTCGGTGGACCTGGTGTTGAACTGGGAGGCCCTGGACCAAGACCTGCTGCCAAAGATTCTATGGGACAACGCGGTTCTCTGCTTTGGAGAGCCCTAGCCCAGGCCCCGGCCACCGTAATGCGAGTATTGATCGTCGGAGCCAGCGGTTTCATTGGACGACACCTGGTGCGCCGGCTCGGCCGGACACCGGGCCGAGAGATCGTTGGAACCTTCTTGTCCCGCCCGCCCGGAGACGACGGCCACTCCTGGCTCCAAGTAGAATTGACAGACTCCGCCGGAATAGAGCGGGTGTTCCGGTTGGCCCGGCCCGACGCGGTGGTCCACCTCGCCGCAATTGCAGACGTGGGAACGGCTGAGCGGGACCCAGAGAGGGCCACGGCGGTTAACGTCACCGCGACGGCATTCATAGCACGACTGTGCAACTTGCTTGGGGCGAAGTTAATATTCGTTTCCACCGAGTACGTCTTTGACGGCAAACGCGGTTACTACCGGGAGGACGAGAGCCCCAGCCCAACGACCCACTACGGTCAGACCAAGTGGGAGGCGGAACAAGAAGTGGCAAGCCTCACCACCTGTTGGAGTGTTCTCCGGACCAGCATAGTCTATGGTTGGCCAGAGCCTGGGCAGCGAAACTTCGCCCCCTGGCTGCTAGAACGCCTCAAAAGCGGTCAGAAATATGATGCCCCCACTGACGTATACCGGACACCGGTCTACGTGGAACACCTGACCGACGGAATCGCTAAATTGGTCGAGGGAGAGCACACTGGAATCCACCACGTGGCGGGTGCTGATTGGGTGAGCATGTATGACTTCGCCGCCGCAATCGCTCAGGCGTTCCATCTGGACCGTGAGTTGGTGGAGCCCAGCGGCCCAATCCCGACAGGACTCCCAGGAGTGGGAGGGCAGGGCGATGCGGATGGGTCTCGGAGCCCTGATATGTTGGGGCTGGATTGTGCCGAGACGATGCGATTACTGGGTCTCGCGCATCCGGGACTGACCGAAGGGATCGAGGCATTGCGGGCGCATTCACCCCATGGAAACGAGACCACGACTAGCTTTTAGCTTGGGCTGCAGAACCAGCCCACGGCAGCTTGGAGGGAAGTCTTGGAGTTCTTCGATGAGCATTTGAAGTCCTAACTGCGTGCCGCTTAATCAGGGAGTGGCGTGGCAACAGGTGACCGAACACAATTCTGACCTTAAGATTCCGGCATATTAGCTGAGGAGACGACTGATGGCTGACGAACAGATCAGGGTGGGACTCATAGGGGCGGGCGGGAACGTGCGCTCCCGTCATATCCCGGGCTTTCAGGGGGCGGAAGACTGCGAGATTGTGGCGGTTGCCAACCGGTCCATCGAGTCTGGGAGGGCTATCGCCGATCAATTCAACATCCCAAGGGTTTACGGCAACTGGCGGGAATTATTGGAAGACGACGAGATCAACGCTGTGTGCATCGGCACCTGGCCCTACATGCACCGCACGATGACCCTGGCCGCTTTGGAAGCGGGCAAGCACGTTCTAACCGAGGCCCGCATGGCTTCCGACGCGTCGGAAGCCCGCGACATGCTCGCCGCCTCCAAGGCACATCCGGAACTGGTGTGCCAACTAACCCCGACGTCCACCAGCTACACAATCGATAACGTCTTAAAGCGGCTGATCGACGAGGGCCACTTGGGCGAGTTATTGTCGGTAGATTTCACTTCCCTTCAGAACAACTTTGCCGATTTCGACGGTCCCCTGCACTGGCGCCATGACCGGGCGCTCAGCGGTCACAACACTCTGAACATCGGAGCATCCTACGAGTCTATGATGCGCTGGTTGGGACGAGGCAACCGGGTCTTCGCCATGTCTAAGATACATGTGCCCTACCGGAGGGATGAGAGCGGGTATCCTACGTCGGTCACTATTCCCGACCACGTAGACATCCTGTATGAGTTGGCAAACGGGGCCCAAGTCCACATGCAGATGAGCGGCACATCCGGACTGAATGGAGGCAATCACATCTGGATGTTCGGCACGGAGGGCACTATCCACGTCGATCCCCAGAGGAAGGTTTGGGCCGGAAAGCGCGGTGACCCTGAACTTACCGAAGTCCCCAATCCTCCGGAAATTCAGGCCAAGTACCGGGTGGAGGAACAGTTTACCAACGCCATACGCGGCAAGGAAAAGGTCGACATGGTGGCCTTCGAGACCGGGGTGCACTACATGGAATGGACGGAAGCCGTGTACCGAAGCGCGATGACAGGTCAGGCGGTGTACCTGCCCATCTAGGCTTTCGGGTGTCTTGGTATATGAAGGCTATCACCCTGGTACAAGGGTTCTGGCGCACGGGGAGCGGAAGATTGACTCGTGGCCCCATAGGCGGTGTGGGGCCACGATTGCCACACAGTGGATGCGGAGTTCCCCCACGCCGGGCCGGGTCAGCGGCCTTGAGCGGTCAATTCCAAAGCTGTTCAGAAGCCAACGCCGCGCCCTGGGCCAGAGCTTCCAGTTTGGCCCACATGATGGACGGATGCACCCGTGGGTTGAACGCGCGCTGGGAGAAACCGCAGTCGGTCCCTGCCAATACGTTCTCCCGGCCCAACATCCTGGCGTAATTGACTATTCGCTGGGCTACCAACTCCGGATGCTCGACAATATTGGTGGTGTGGGCCACCACTCCGGGAACCAATAGCTTGCCATCCGGCAGTTTAACGTTCTCCCAGACCTCCCATTCATGAGCGTGGCGAGGGTTGGCCGCTTCCACACAGTAGGCTCCCGCATTCACCCGCAGAACGATATCCACAATGTCACGCAGGGGAACGTCGGTTACATGGGGACCGTGCCAACTTCCCCAACAAAGATGGTAGCGCACCCGGTCTTCCGGAAGCCCCTCCAGGGCATGGTTGATCGCCTCTACGCGCAAAGTGGTGAATCTGCGGTATTCCTCGATGGAAAGAGCGGGGTCGGGCATTCCATATTGAGTTACGACCCTGGGGTCGTCTATCTGGAGGATGAACCCGGCGTCGACAATGGCCCGGTATTCTTCCTTCATCGCGTCTGCAATGGCTGTCAGGAACTCTTCATCGGTGGCGTAATACTCGTTCTTCCGCTGTAGTTCGATGGTGCCGGGAGCCACCGCCGGAATGAAGGCTTCTTCCGGTGCGGAAGTTTCCAGAGCTGCCCTAAAGTTTTCTATGTCGCTTTGCACCGCATCTTGGCCACGGTAGGTGATGGGGGAAGTACAAACAATCCTCCGGCCGGCGCCTCTTTCTGGGCTGCCGCCATATTCCCGGTAAAAGTCCTGAAACAACGTCCGGTCCCTTCCCCAGTTCAACAACGGGCTCTCTCCCGGCTCGAGGGGCCTCGCCTCAAACCCGGTGAGCCGGTCTGGACATAAGTGGAAAAGCTGGGCTTGCCGTATTCACCGTCGCTGGGAACATCGATGCCTGTTTGGACTTGCCGCCGGACCACCTCTTGCACTGACTGGCGAACCAGACCGGCCAGAGCCTCAATATCGTAGGGCTGCCCGGTCTCTTTTGCCCGCAGTATTTCAAGGATTTCTGGGGGGCGGGCCAGGCTGCCTATGTGGGTCGTCAAAATCCGGGAAGAACTGTTCTTCATCGCTTCCTCCGGTCACGGCATCCCCGTGACTTTTTGCATCAGGGCCTCCGCATCATTGGGGGCGTCGTTTCCGCACCAGGCTACGTATTGGTCTGGGCGGACGAGGATTAACCGGGCTTCGTACTGTTCGCGCCCACCCTCCCAGGTGTCCCGCACCACTTTGAGGGGAATGTCCAAAGATTGCGCCGCGTCCTCTATCAACTGGACCGACGAACTATCCGCCCCGAAGGCGAACAACGTGAACCCCAAGCCCAACTCCGCGGGTAGATAGCGTCCCCCGGAAAGCGGCTGGGGCGGCAGGTGGTGACCCGGCCGCGCAACAAAGGAATGCGACCCGTGCGCGCTGCACACTGCCCCCGGCGGCCCAGCGATCACGGATGAACCGGGATAGTTGGGTTCGTAGGTAGATGTGCGCCTGCTCCCCACTTCCTCCAGCTCTTTCCAAGCCGCCTTGAACTCCTCGGGGTCCTTGCCGGGGTTGTAGCGCTCCAGGAAGGCGCGGTCCCGGTCGATGCCCCGGGCAATAAAGTCCTCGCCGGTCTCCCAAAAGACGGGCCGCCGCTCATCGCTGTAGGACTCCAAGAGGGCATCGCCACCCCAGCCCTGGAGTCTGGCGGCCAGCTTCCATCCCAGGTTGGTGACGTCCTCCAAGCCGTTGTTCAACCCATACCCGCCGTAGGGCGGGTGGCTGTGTGCGGCATCCCCCGCTATGAATACTCGCCCCACCTGGTATCTGTCGGCCACGGAAACCCGCAGGTCCCAGAACCCAACGTGCTGAAACTCGGCTTTGAACTCGAAGCCCGCCGCCCGGTTGAGTAGGGACTGAAAGTCGAAACCTTCCGGTGTGGTGTCCACCGGGACCGGAGCGTGGAAAAACCAGGTCTCGCCCACGACGACGCGGCCAAAGAACATCCAGTAACCTTTCAGGTCAGGGTGGATGGCGCGATAGGTCGTACTCTCCGGAAATCTCTGGAAGGCCTCGTGCAACTCCTCCGATCTGAAGACTGCCAGCAGCATCTTCTGGTCGAAGTCCGAGCCCGACCGCCCGATGCCCATCCGCTCACGGACCGTCGACCGCGCCCCGTCACAACCAACGGCGTATTCGGCCTTCAGTACCCGCTTGGTTCCCAGCGTCTCTTGCTGGGAAGGGTCGTGAGGCTGGTTGCCAGGGTCGTCGAACCCTCCCCACTCGTAACGGCCTCCTGGTTGCTCGGCCCCTTCAGTCTCGCCGATAGTGACTCTCACGCCGCCCTCGTCCTGCTCTATGTCCTCGGCGGTCCAACCGTAGAGTACGGTTACACTGGGCAACTCACCTGCCCTATTTCGCAGGACTTCTTCCGTCAGATACTGAGGGAGCCGTTCGTTGTCCTCGTAATAGAAACTGCGCACGACTTCCCGGCCACTTGGGGCGAACCAGTGTTCGCTCATCATGTCTCCGTAAGCCGTCACTCCGCCGATGGGATAGCCTTTGGGCATCACCCGGGCGCGGCGCAATTCGTCCACCACACCCCAGAAGTAGAAATGCTCCAGTGTGCGTTGGGTGAGGTTCTGCCCTTTGGGGATTTGTTGCGGGGCTATATGCCGCCCGACCACCACGCAGTCGATATCCCGCAACCCGAGATCGACGGCCATCGCCATGCCGACTGGCCCTCCGCCCACGATGATCACTTGATGTCGTTCAGACATGGGTCACTCCCCTTTGATTTCCCGATACTGGCCGAGTGTCAGCCAAATCATCCACCTCTAGGGTTTACCGCAACATGCCTCCAAACAGTTTAAGTTGCGGGCTCGTTGTTCATAATAGCAGAAGAGACCACGTGGCCCCGAAGCGGCTCACTAGCGGAGCCCCTGGGTACAGCAAGAAGTCGCTCTTCTATGGGAAAGTGGTCCTGAGCCAGCATGATTGCGCCCAGGGGCACGCCCATGGAGTAATATAAAGCCCGCACAATTCGCCCCTGTAAGAGATGAGGGAGGACCCATGAAAAGAAGCGGCTCCAGAATTCTCACGACGCATACCGGCAGCCTGCCCCGTTCTCCAGATCTCCAAGAGCTCTTGCGGGGACGGGAAGACGGGACACGATTCGACCGGGACTCGTTTGACTCGGGGGTCCGGCACGCGGTCGCGGAGGTGGTGACCCGACAGCGGAACGCCGGGATAGATGTGGTCAACGACGGCGAGCAAGGCCGAGCCCAATACGCAACTTATGTGAAAGAGCGCCTGTCCGGATTCGAGGGGGAACGGCTCGTGCGTTCCCGCCCCCGGTTGGACGACGCCGACTTCCCGGAGTTTGCCGCCACGCAAACCCACCTGTCCTCGCGCAACATGCCTCAACCAGCCTGCACCGGACCCATCTCCTGGAAAGACTGGCCGGCGGTGGAGCGGGATATCGAATTTCTGAAAAATGCTTCGGCGGACCCTCCAGTGGAAGAGGTGTTCATGACGGCGGCCTCGCCCGGTGTAATCGCCAACTTCCTTCCTAACGAGTATTACCCCACGGAAGAAGCCTATCTGTACGCTTTAGCCGACGTCATGAAGGACGAGTACGACGCAATTGCGGCTTCGGGAGTCCTTCTCCAAATCGACTGCCCCGATCTTGCGATGACTCGTATCTCCCAGTTTTCCCACCTCTCGGTAGAAGAATTCAAGAAGGTGGTGGAACTGCACGTAGAGGTAATCAACTACGCGCTGCAGAACATCGACCCAGAAAGTATGCGGCTGCATCTGTGCTGGGGAAATACAGAAGGTCCCCATCATCACGACATCCCTCTCAAGGAGATAGTGGGCCTGGTGTTGAAAGCCCGGCCCATGGGCCTGTCCTTCGAAGGGGCAAATCCCAGGCACGCCCACGAATGGAAGGTGTGGGAGGACATCAACCTGCCAGATGGGAAGCTACTGATCCCCGGAGTTTTGGACACTACCACCAACTTCATTGAGCACCCGGAGCTAATCGCGCAGCGGATAGTCAACTACGCCAACGCGGTGGGGAGGGAGAACGTCATGGCCGGGAGCGACTGCGGCTTCGGCACATCAGCCTGGGGCCGGAAAGTGGAGACCAACATAGTGTGGGCAAAGCTAGCGTCCATGGTGGAAGGAGCGAGGTTGGCCTCCCAAGAACTCTGGTGACGTCCGGGTTCAGGCCGGATTCAACTGGACCCAGACGCCCCAGCGTGGCAACAGAGTCTGCCAGGCTATCCGGCGTTGAGACCTACTAGCTGGCTGTCGATATCCTCCGCCAGCAACGATAACGTCTCCCACTCTTTCCAGAGAGATTCCGTTTCCTGCTTGAGCATGGTGTATTGTTCCCCCGTAGACACCAGCTCGTCCGGACCGTCAAACTGACCGGGACTGGAAAACATGTTTTCCAGCTCCGCGATCCTGGTCTCGCGGTCAGTCAGGGAGACGTTGATCTGCTCGATCCTTGTCGCCAGCCGTTTGGCTTCCCTGTTAAGTGAGCGCCTCTGCTCATCTTCCGCGCTCAACGGACGTCCGGAACGTCTCCTGAGAGGCCCTTGCGCTGACGCCGAGTCCGACGCTCCGTTGACCGCTGGGACCGGTTTTTCGTCACGGGTCTCCAACTGCTTGCGGTACAAGTAGCTATCGTAGTCGCCTGGGAAAACCGTGGGCCTGCCGCCGTCAATCTCGATAATCTTGTTGGCGACCTGCCGGATCAGGGTCCGGTCATGGGTTATCAAACAGATCGTGCCATGGTAGTCCTCCAGAGCGTCGGCCAGGATTTCCCTGGAGGCGATGTCCAGGTGGTTGGTCGGCTCATCCATAAGGAGCAGGTTGCTAGGCTGGAGCAGCAACTTGGCCAGGGCCACCCGCGCCTTTTCCCCGCCGGACAAGATGGATATCGGCTTGCGCACAGCGTCGTCGCTGAACAGGAATCCGCCCAGTATGGTGCGCAAATTCTGTTCCGGCTCTGCGGGCGCCGCCTGTTGCAACTCCTCGATGATGGTATTCCCTGGATTAAGCAATTCCAGGACGTGCTGGGCGTAGTAAGCCATCGCCACGTTGTGGCCGGTCTTCCTTTCCCCCGCATCCAATGAAAGGACACCGGCAAGCATTTTCAGCATGGTGGTCTTTCCCGCGCCGTTCGGTCCCACCAGGGCAACGCGGTCGCCGCGCGAAAGTTCCAGGTCCATGCCGCTGTAGACCACGTTTTCGCCGTAGGACTTGCTCACGTTGGTCAGCCAGATGACCTTGGAACCGGCTCTGGCGGGCTCGGGAAAAGAGTAACGGATTTTCTTAGTCGCCCTGGGCAACTCAATAATCTGGACCTTCTCGAGTTGTTTTAGGCGACTCTGCACCTGGGTCGCCTTCCGCGCCTTGGAACGAAAGCGTTCCACAAAGCGCATCTGCCTTTGCATCTCCCGCTCCTGCCTGGCCGCCGCCGCCCGCTTGACCTCAAGAGCGCGTTCCCGCGCAACAAGGTAATCGTCATAAGCGCCCTTCATGAGGACTACCTCGTTTGGTTCTATGGCGAGTACCCTGGTAGCCACTTGGTTTAGAAAAGCGCGGTCGTGGGAAGTAACGAGTACTCCGCCGGGAAATGCGGTCAGGTATTTCTCGAACCACAGGTTCGCGTCTAGGTCGAGGTGGTTGGTCGGCTCGTCCAACAGCAGGAGGTCGGGCTTCAAGAACAGCAGCCTGGCCAAGGACGCCCGCATGACCCAGCCTCCGCTGAACTCACTCATGGGCCGCTGGAAGTCGGCTTCCTTGAATCCCAAGCCGGAGAGGATAGCCTTGGCCTCGTGCTCCCGGTCGTCCCCTCCGGCGGCTTCCAGGGCCGCGTCAAGTTGGCTGAGCTCCTCGGCCAGGGCTGCCTGTTTCTCAGGGTCCGTTTCCAGAGCCAGGGCATGACGAGCGGCGAAAATCCTGTCCACCAAGGCGATTACTTTTGAGTTGGCGACCAACACCTCCTGGAGAAGCGTCTTGCCGGTAAACGGTGCGGGTTCCTGCTTGAGGTAACCTATGGACGCGTTTCGCTGCGTGGATATGCTGCCCGTATCCGCGAGGGCGCCACCCGCCAGGATGTCCATGAGCGTAGTCTTCCCGGACCCATTTGCGCCGATCAACGCAATGCGGTCTCCGGCGGATACGCTGAAGGTGAGATCACCGAACAGGGTCCTGTCCGAGTAGGCTTTACTGATGTCGGATGCGGATAGCAATCTAGTCAACCCAAGGGTTTATTATATCTACAGATAGCGCGTGCGGGAAATAACCCTGGGTCTTTTAATTCTCCCACTCGGCCAATTGATCGCGGGCCTTGCGCCATCCTACGCCTCTTGTCTTTCCGTCCTTGAGCCAGAATCCGGGAATCCCGCGCCGGGTTTCGCTCGTGGGGCTGAACATTCCTGGTTTCCCGCTTCCCCGGGAATTACGAGGTGACGGGGGTGTTTCATTAGTCAGTCACAAAAAGTCCACTTTCGGAAAGGGGGAGATTGTGTTTGTGGCGGGAGTGGGTGGACGGGTTGGAGTTTTTTCATTCTGGGTCATTGTGGGACATTTTGTGACATTTATCCTCCTTACAGGAAGGGGATTGGGTCTTTCGATTGTCAGTCTGAACTGTGATTTCTCTGATTCCGGGATTTATATGATTGGAAATCATCCTAATCCCAAAATCCTGTGAATCCCGGTTCGGACAATTGGCCCGACAACCGAGTGACCCTAGAAGGGGATTGGGTCGGAGTCAACGCCCGCTGATGGTTATGATAGGGGAATGTCACCGGGAGTGAAAAGGGGGCGATGTCAGGTGATATACGAGGACGTGAGGAGCCGGTAACGATCCCAAGTAGCGGGCAACCGAAAGGCCCCAAGAGCGTCGAGACGAGAGAGTAGCATGGACCCGGGTCTTGGGGCCAGAACGCAGTCAACCTCTCAAAGATCGCCGCGCCAGCGAAGCCTGGAACATCGGTGAAATTGGTGTCGTTGGAGCGGGTCTCCGCCGGATTCGGCAGCGCGACGGCGGCGACAAGATTCCGGTGAAAGTTTGGCAGGTGGGGAAAGTGGGTGCGTCACGCGCGCTTTAACCGGGTGGGCTCGCCAACTCGCAGCAGCGCGACGGCTATCGCGCCTACTGCGCCGCCAGCGGTGCTCAAAACCAAGTCTCCCATGGTATCGGCGTAGCTCAAGTGGAGTCCCGTGGCGCCACTGAGCATTAACAAGTACTCGACCGCCTCCCAACACACAATCGCAAAGGAGCCTACCCCAACGCCCAAAATTATCCGGTTCCACCGGGGAAAACCCAGGGGAGCAACGAACACCGATACGGCGGCTACGAGGAAAAACCAATTTAGGAAGTGCAAGGCATCGTCGGTGTAGGTTAGGGTATCAAAGAGGTTGGCCGCGTTGCCCGCCAAATCGACCACGAAGGGGAGGGCCAACAGGGCGTCCGCGAGGTGCGGGTATTTCAAGTCAGGCCTCTTGATGAGCCAGACCACGGGCACCACCAGGGCGGCCAAGGGGTAAGTCATCGCCCGTAGAGGCCAAGCCTTCCCTTCGAACCGTGGGAGGTCGGGGAAGAGAAAGCCGACAAGCAAGAAGAGGACCAATAGGACCTTGACCGTCCAATTAGCGTAGCGCGCCCAACTCATCTCATTATCATCCTAACACGAGGGACGGCGCACTGAGGCTCTCCGGTATGAAGAAGACACCGCAACTCAAACCCTATGTAGATTAGTTCCCATGGGCCGACGGATGTATCTGCGTGTGCGGTGAGCCCAAGGTAGCGCTTAGGTGCGGCGATGTTCGCGGACGGGGGTCAACTATCCCACAGCCGTCGCAAATGTGCCAACACCATTCCCCAAATAGGGTCCGCTTACAGGGAGCGGGCGGCTGAATTTACCTGGTAAGATTAGGCCAACAATGCCAACGTGCATGGCACGGTCCTAAATCGGCAAGACGCATATTCGCCTCAGGGGTTCGCAGGCTGCGGCCAGGCTACTCAGACCCCTTTCGGGAATCGGCGGTCTGCCCGAAGACCTGCTTTCAACAGCTCCGACCGGCCCGCCGAGGGAATTATTCCATACTCAGGTTTTCCTTGGCCGGGCATGAGACCTGGACGTGGCCGCAGGCGTTGAGCAATACGGAGGGCTCTGAATACATGACTCAACCTTATACGCCATCCGCCGTACCCACTGAGTTGAGCCGGATGGCCGTGTTGGACACCGAAATAGCCTACATCGACCGCGGCCAGGGCGACCCGATAGTGCTCTTGCACGGCAATCCCACGTCTTCCTACGTGTGGCGCAATGTGATACCGCACCTGGAGGGCTTGGGCCGTTGCTTGGCCCCGGACCTGGTGGGAATGGGAGGGTCAGGCAAGGCTAAAGACGGCTCCTATAGGTTTGTAGACCACTCGCGATATCTGGACCAATGGTTCGAGTCGCTTGGCCTCGACCAAAACGTCACTTTAGTGGTCCACGACTGGGGTTCTGCTTTGGGGTTTCATTGGGCCCACCGCCACCCGCCCAGCGTGAAGGCGTTGGTTTACCTGGAAGCCATCGTCCGCCCGCTTACCTGGGAGGAGTGGCCCGATTCGGCGACTCCCATCTTTCAGGGTATGAGGTCTCCAGACGGTGAGGTAATGGTCCTGGAGAGGAACTTGTTCGTGGAACGGATTTTGCCCGGAAGCATCATTCGGGAGCTAAGCCAAGAGGAAATGGACATTTACCGCCGTCCCTACTTGGAACCCGGGGAATCCAGGAGGCCCACACTCACATGGCCCAGGGAAATCCCCATCGACGGCCATCCCGCCGACGTAGTGGAAATAGTGTCGGCATATTCCCGGTGGCTGTCCACGAGCAACCTGCCGAAATTGTTCATCAACGGGGACCCTGGAGCGATTCTGACGGGCGCACAACGGGATTTCTGCCGCGCTTGGCCCAACCAACGAGAGTTTACGGTCCCAGGCCGGCACTTCCTCCAAGAAGACTCCCCCGATGCGATCGGGAAGGCCATCGCGGGATGGTATAGCGCGCTGGGTAGCTAGCGGTCCGCCGGACAATCCTTTCAAGCCTCCTCGGCGGGAAGGCAGCCCTGTCAGCCGAGAGTTACTCACATGTAAAGAAGGCTATCGAGACCAGCATGAACCCGCTACTACGATGGCGCGCTCGCCGCGACGCCGCAAAATTACTGGAGCAGTAAAATAGCGGTCACACACTACGAGCGCGCTTGACCCCTCGGTAATAGCGACCGGCCAGGGGTGGGGGAAGACCTGACGAATTTACTTTAGAGGGGCACAGTTCCCTGATCTGGGTCGTCGCGGCGGTTCTTGGAATTTAGGAGCTAGACTTTCCCTTAGACACAAGGCTAACTCCCACGTTTGAGGCTACGATTAGGACCGCGCCCAGCAACAACAGGTCCATTCTTACCGCCCTTATCTGGGACAGTAGGGCGAGCCAGACGAGGCTGAGTAGCGGTGTGGCGTAGGCCAGAGCGTTGATCGCCAGCGTAGTCGACACCAGATTGCCCAGGCGCCAGGATACGTTTGGTATGACGAAGGTTAATCCGGCGATCAAGGCGACCAATAGCGTGCCGGGTCTGAATTCTTCGCCACTGGAGAGCGCCAATGAGCCAGCCAAAAGGGCCACCAGCAGGCTTGCGGAAAAGCTCACTACCAATGCGCCAAATAACTCCAGGGATTCCCGCCTGGCCTTAAGGTCCGGGAGCGCGCCGAGGTCTTTGCCGACATCGATGCCCCATGAGACGCCGAGCCCGCTAAGCGCAATGCACAGCGCCGCAACCAGGGCCAATAGGAAACCCAGGAACGGGGCTACTAGAGTCCTCCCATAAAACCCATCGCCCCCTACGCCTTGACTGAGTATCACGAGGGCAACACCAGCAAACCCAGCGGTCAGCAGCAATACCAGTGCCGGCGTAGGTTTCACGTAACGTTCCCTGGCCGTAAACCACCGGCCCACTAGAAACACTAGCAGGATGGGCCAAGATTCCATGAGAATCGTGGCCACTGAAATGTCGACGAAGCGGGTAGCCCAGGCGAGTAGGCCGATTTCGAACTGTCCGAGAAAAATCAGGATGACGTGCCAATTGAGCAGCCGTCGCCCCAGGATCTTGAGGACTGCCGCGCTCCTAAGCAGACTCCCATAGAAGGCCAACATAAAGACCGCTACTGATACAGAGTAACCGAAACGCATCACCGCGTTGTAAACCAAAGGGGTGTCCCCGCCCGACGCAATCCCGACCATTACCGGGGTTATCGAGTAACCCATGATGGCAATCGCCATATAACCAATGGCGCGGGCGAGTCTGAGTGATGGCGGGTTAGCGGAGGACAGCATCGAGTGAGACTAAAGTGAGGCCGACAATGAAGAGAGCGTTTCCAAACCTGTGTATATCCAGCCTTTACGGTCGTGTGAGCCTTATCTCATACCAAGTCTAGTACGCGGTGAACCTCCGAAATTGATTCCCGTTCAATTACCACGACCAAATTCCGACACGCTTGAACCGTTTCGACCGTCTCACCGGGGATGGGGAAGCTACCTGGTGAGTACGCGAAAGTTGAAGGTGATTCAGTCACGGAATCAAATGCCGTGAGAGATGCAATAACCGAGACTAAATCTGCCACCTGTGACCCATTGTGATTAGATATTCCCCGGGATGGGCGGGGAGTGTCAGATGAGTACACAAGCTGTACGTTAATTCCCGTTTGTCAGATTTGGTCCCGATTTCTACAGCTTATTCCTCGCTGATCAAGCGAAGTACTAAGCTGGACTTTGTACAAAAGCTAGACAAGATAAAAGAACAGGGTAAGCTAACTTGGTCTACTCCTTATGAAAGGACAAGTTATGCTCACCCTGCCGAATACCATTATATCTCTACTCACACCCTTTTCGACGCTGTTCCATCGCAGAACCTGGTTGAAATCCCAACTGCTGCTGGTTGGCGCCATCCTAGCCCCTGGCAAGCGAACCGTGACATCGGCGTTGCGAGTGATGGGACTGGAGGATGACCGGAACTTTGCAAGGTACCATCATGTACTCAGCCGGGCGGTGTGGCAGCCTCTGCAATTGGGCCGGACCCTGCTGTGGCTCTTGCTCCAACACTTGGACCAAGGGGATGGCCCCTTAGTGTTCGGCATCGATGAGACTCTGGAGCGGCGGCGGGGCGGGCGTATCAAGGCAAAAGGAATTTATCGCGACGGAGTGCGCTCCAGCGGTAGCCATTTCGTGAAAGCCAGCGGTCTGCGCTGGATAAGCTTGATGTGGCTGACCACGATACCCTGGGCCCGCCGGACTTGGGCGTTGCCTTTTCTGACGGTTCTGGCGCCCTCGGAACGATACTACCGGAAAAGGGGGCGCACTCCCAAGAAGCTCACCGACTGGGCTCGCCAGATCATCCTCCAACTGCGCCGGTGGCTGCCCCACCGGCCCCTGGTGCTGGTGGCTGACAGCAGCTACGCCGTCTTGGACTTGCTCCACTTCTGCCAAGCCCTGGCTCAACCCGTTACCTTAATCACCAGGTTGCGGCTGGATGCCGCGCTCTATGAGCCGGCGCCGCCTCGCCAGCCCGGTCAGAACGGCCGCCCCAGGGTCAAGGGTAAACGGTTGCCCACGCTGAAGGAACTCCTTGACTCTCCGGATACGTGCTGGGCCGAGGCCTCGCCAGCTTGGTATGACGGTACCGTCCGTACCGTGGAAGTCGCTTCCCAAACCGCCCTCTGGTACCACTCGGGCAAGCATCCAGTGCCTATTCGATGGGTCCTGATTCGAGACCCCTTCGGGCAATTCCGTCCCCAAGCGTTGCTGTCCACCGACCTCGCGGCCACCCCGGTCCAGATCGTGGAGTGGTTCGTGTTGCGCTGGCAATTGGAGGTGACATTCCAAGAAGTACGCGCTCATTTGGGAGTGGAGACGCAGCGTCAGTGGTCTGATCGGGCCATCGCCCGTACAACACCGGCGCTTTTTGGACTCTTCTCCTGGGTGTCTCTGGCAGGACACCTGTCTCAGAAAGAACGCCCGGCCATTCCCCGGACGGCAGCTTGGTATGCCAAGCCGCTCCCCACCTTTGCCGATGCCATCGCCTTGGTCCGAAGGGACCTGTGGCAGGCCTCCGGAAGTTTTTCCATGTCGGATCGCGAACCTGATATCACAAAAGTCCCCACGCCATTGTTCAACCGCCTTATCGGCTCGCTCGCCTACGCCGCCTGAATGTACAAAGTCCAGCTAAGAAACTATCTCAAAACTGAACGAGCAGGCTTAGGTTAGAGGAGAAATCCCCCTTTTGCCAAAGGGGGAGACATGGGGGAAGCCTCGTTTTGAGATAGTTACTAAGGCGGCGAACTCGCGAGGGCGGTGTTCGCCATCACTGCGTCCACCGGTCCATAGGAGCGGCCGATGGCCTTCGCCTTTGACGCTGGTGAATGTGGCTCCGGGAATATGTGCTGCGAACCGGCGGCCCCACTCTTCAGTGAAAACCGGATCAGAGTCGCCAAAGATGACCTGTGCCGGCTCCCCCCTCAACGCAAGCGCGTCGAATGCGGCGGCTTGACGTCGAGCGTTTCCCGCCTCCGGCTGCGCAAAGGGCAACATCCAGGGCCACCGCAATGGGCCAGCCGTCGAGTCGGGAATGTCGAACGGCGCCAGAACCGGATTCGGGTAGATTTTTGCAGACGGTCTGGGTGTGCCGATGAACAAACCCGTCGTGAAATCTATGGACTGCGATTCTACGTTCCACTTGCGCAGGGCATCAGTGTAGCCGTAGCCTTCGTGGTGTAGCCAGGTGTTTAGTATAATTAGGCGGTCAAAGCGGTCCGCCATCTCGGTCGCCATAATCAACCCGTTTGGCCCACCTCAGTCATTCACCAAGATAGAAATGCCGCGCAGGTCCAGCCGTCTCACCAGGGTCTTTAGCGTTAGCACGTGATGATCGAGCGTGTACCACTCGACGTCGATGACTTTGTCGCTTTTGCCAAACCCTATGTTGTCGGGCACGATGACACGGCATCCAGCCGCAGCCAACCCATGTATCGCGACGCGGTACATGTAACTCCATACCGACTTGCCATGCAGAAGAACAAATGTGCCTGCTTCTCCCGTTCCTTCGTCGACGTAGTGCATCCGCAGCCCATCTATGTCCATGTAGTGCGGTGCGAACGGGTAGTCATCGAGGGTTGCGAAACGCTCGCCGGGGGTCCGATGGACTCCCGATATTGGCTGCTGACGTCCGTCAGGCCCATAAGTCATGTTCGTCCCACTTTCTTGCCCCAGGTACGCAGGGCACATTGAGCCGACAAATTGGTTTAATCGGGACTCCCCATACGAAACATTTCAGCGGGGTTGATCGTAAAGACATATCCCCGGAAAGGCAAAGCGTCGGGGCTGTGGGGGAGTGTATTCCTCCAATGAGTCTTGTCGAAGGGCAGATTGGGCTACGCTAGTGTCCGCGTGGGGTTGCCGAGGTTGCAGCGGACGAATCGGGAATGGTGCTTAGAAGACTCTCAGTCGAAAAGACAGTGGGAATGCGGAGGACTGAGAGTCCCATATGTAACTGTTCAGACTTGGGGTGTCCTTTCTACTCCAAGCTCGTCATTCCGGGTCAAGCCCGGAATCCAGAGTGTGCCCAGATACGGAGGACGCCCTCACCCTAACCCTCTCCCGGAGGGAGAGGGGATTATTCAAAGGTCTCCCTCCGCGGGAATGACGGATTGCGGGGGCGGGACATGATAAGAGGATTATCACAGAGATGACCGATGTGAGATTCAGCCAATCCGCCTCATCGAGTCTGAACAGTCACTCCCATATTTGGATACTTGCCAAAGCGGATGTGGCGGCATACGATTCCTATTCACCGGTACCTCATTTATTATCGTACGGCGATAGAGGTAATTTGTCATGGATACCAGCGACTATGTGAGACTGGCGCTGCTGTTCCTCGCTTTGGCGGTGTCGGCAATATTCTCAGCAACCGAGGCCGCCTATCTGTCGGTACAGCGTGGCCGGCTGGCCGCGTTGAAAAGGACCGACCCGGCCAAAGCCAGTAGAGTCGAACGGTTTTCCTCGCAGCCCGAGAAACTACTATCGACAGTATTAACCGGCAACAATCTAGCGAATACCGCGGCAGCCGCGCTAGGCACTGGCCTGGCCCTGTCCTTTTTGAGCGAAAACAATGCCGTCATTGCGTCTACGATTGGCGTTACCATCTTGCTATTGATATTCTCCGAAGCCATTCCGAAGACAATTGCGACCAGGTACTCCGTGGGACTCTCTGTGTTCATGGCGCCAATTTTAAGAGTGGTCGAGGCCGTGTTGCTGCCTCCGGTCTGGCTGTTGGAAAGGTTGGTTCGGGGAGTCACTTACTTGCTAGGGCTACCGGAGACAACCCTGGTTTCTCAGGAGGAGATAACGGCATTGGCGGACCTGGCCAGGGAAACTGGCGTCGTGGAGCCCAGCCAGGCCGAGGTCGTGGGCAACGTGTTTCGGATTGAGGACCGCCAGCTAAGAGAAGTTATGACTCCGAGGAATGAGTTGGTAGCCCTTCAGTGTGGCGCCACCTTGGAGGACTTCTGGAGCCTCTACCGCGACCACCCGCATAGCCGTTACCCGATATTCGACGGCGCCATCGACAACATAGTGGGCACACTTTCCCTACAGGATGTTGTCCAAGCGTTGGCCAACGGTGAAATTCACGCGGCGACCGACATCACTGATCTGGCGCAGCAACCCGTTTTTCTGCCAGAGACTAATATTATCGGTGAATTCATGAGGAGGCGCCGGGACTCGAGTCATCAAATGGTGATCCTCGCGGATGAATACGGTGGAGTGGCCGGGCTCGTCACCTTCAAGGAAGTGGTGGACGAGGTGCTCGGCCCAATGGGAAGCGAAGGTGATGCGGAAGACGGCGAAGTCCGCCCGCTCGGCGGCGGGTCCTACTTGGTCGACGCCGGCATGCAAGTGGACGAGTTAAACTCTGAATTGAGTATCGCCATCCCGGAGGGTGACTACGAGACCGTGGCAGGTTTTGTAATGACGCGCCTAGGTGTGGTGCCCAAGGGCGGGGAACGCATCCAGCAGGACGATTTCGTGGTAGAGGTGACCACAGTCGAGGGAATAAAAATAGAGGAAGTTACGCTTACAAAATTGGCGCCGCCTGAATCGGCAACCGTCAGAGAATAATTGAACGGGCTAGGCCGGCGGAGTCGCCCAGGTAACTCGGTTCGACCCGAGCCCGCCAGCCTGGGAACGATTATCCCATCAAAGAGGGTTGCGCCATCGGAGCCCGGGGAATCGGCTGAAGTCGGTGTCGTTGGAGTGGACCTCGGCCTGATACTCCATGGCAACAGCGGCTATGTGGGCGTCGGTGACCAGATTGGCTCCTACGCCGGCGGCAACCAGGTTCTGGCGAAAATGCATCAGATGTCCGGCCCCTGGATTAATCGGGATTACCTGCGGAAACCCGAACCACCCCAGAACGAAGTCTACCGCCTGGGACGGTGTGGCCGGGTGAGTCAGTACGCTGGGGTGGGTCATCAGCCGCACAAATCCGGCTGAAACTATCCACGGGACACCCACTCGTTCCGAGCCGTTGACTAACTCCTCCCACCAGCGCTTGGCGGAGCCGTGATACGGCGCTCCATTGTTGTGGGCATAAACCAACAGATTTACGTCCGGAATTATCACGTCGCCCCGGTTATCCGAAGGCCTCGGCTTCAAGCTGGTCGTTGATCTGGTTCAGTTTTAAGGGATCTATACCCGGAACGAATGCGCTGCGGTTGGGAAAAACCCGGTAACGGGAAGGTGCGGCCTCCATCGTCTCGGGCGACATACCGCGCCGCAGGACGTCGTTCACCACTTGCTTGAACGGCAGATTCAGCAGCCGGGCCCGTTCCCTTAAAGCGTCGGCGATGTCATCGTCCAATGTCAGCGTAGTCCTCATGTCGGCATCATAGTGTGAAGTTTAATTGATGTCAAGATGTTCACTCAGTAGCCAAGCAGACCCCGTGGCAATGGCAGGGGATAGGGCATAAGCCGGGAGGACAGGTGGGTCTGGCTAGACCATACGCAATAGCATATTAGGAGTCCGGTCGTGAGCACCAATCAAGCCATCGCTATGTCGCGGCTCCGATTGGCGGTTTCCTCGCACCCAAACACCATGAACCCTTGGAGACCTCTCTACGCACAGAAAACCCCAAATGCCCATCCATTCATCGAGAGACTGAACATAAGCGTAATGGTTCCGCCTTCCGGATCTGCTGGAAAAGGGTTGAAGAACGTAGCGGAGGAGTCGCGCAGGCCTAGAAAGGCCTCGGCTGAGGAAGTGACCGGCACGTCCAGCCAGACGATGCCGACAATTTACTTCAACCGCCCTTGGACGCATCGGACCTGGCGGTGTCCAGGAATCCACCAACCAAAGTGTACGACGCCTCAGTCATTAGGATGATCGAGATTCCCTTGTCTTACTCGGTTCCCAAGATCGCCCCGAGGAGCCTTCTATAAGTCCCGAGTTCACAGAGAAGATGACGGAGAAGGCCGTGATAAGCGGCGCTAACAATGGCCAGCAGTCCTTATGGCGAGCCCGGTTACCTGAGACCGCTCGTGGTCTTTGAGACGAGTTTACTCCGCTGTCGAACAGGACGCCTGGCCACGTCTTCGGACATCTCGGGAATACTCTCTTGGGGTTGTCCCGCGCTACCGGAGGCGTTCCATGGTCTGGTAGTGAACCTGCGGCCCAAAAGCCGGTCGATCTCGTTCCACTTCCGCTCTTCATCCGGCGTGATGAATGTCACGGCCTCTCCGGAGCGCCCCATGCGGCCGGTCCGTCCAACCCTGTGGGTGAACAATAGCTCAGAGTCTGGTAGGTCATAGTTGATGACTTGACCGATGCCCTCGATATCCAACCCCCGGGCAGCTACGTTGGTAGCCACCAAAACAGGTGTGACGCCGGAACGGAAGTCGGCCATCGCGTTCTCCCGCGCGGCCTGGCTAAGATTCCCTTGAAGCGCCCCCACGGGATAGCCCAGTGCGCCGAGTTGAATCGCCAGCTTCTTCACCCCGTGCTTGGTCCTGCCGAAGACAATGACCGCCTCGCCATCCCGCTGGTCCAGCAGCGTCTGGAGTGCGCCCAACTTCTGGCTCTTCTGGATAGTGTAGACTAGATGATTCACGGAGGGCAGCGCTTGCAGGTCTGCGTCCACCTCCACAAGCGCCGGGTCCTGTAGATGCTTTTGCGCTGTCTTGCCAACCCAGTCAGGCATGGTTGCCGACAAAAGCGCCGTCTGTCGGCTGGAAGGCGTTTGGCTTAGGATGGATTCGACGTCGTGCGCAAATCCTTGGTCCAGCATTTCGTCCGCTTCATCCAACACCAGGAACCGCACTGATTGCAGCTTTAGGTTGCCTTGCCGGACGTGGTCCAGAGTGCGGCCGGGAGTGCCGATGACGATCTGGGGACCGGTCCTTAATGCCTTGCATTCCGGCTGCGAGGAGCGGCCGCCGTAAAGCAAGGTGCAGCGTAGCCCATGCGGTGAGCCGATGGCCTCGGTGACTGCCGCCACCTGGATGGCCAACTCACGGGTGGGCACAAGCACCAACGCTTGGACCTTCCGGACCGATGGATCGCACTGTTCTGCCAAGGGGACTGCGAATGCCAAGGTCTTCCCGGACCCGGTACGTGCCTGCCCTATCAAGTCACGCCCCGCTAGAAGAAGGGGAATGGAATTCGCCTGAATGGGGGTAGGGTCCGATATGTTCATACGGGAAAGTGCGGACATGGTGGCGGGTTTCAGGTCCATGTCGGCAAACGCCGTAGCGCCGGTAAGTGAGCCGCCGATTGAGCCGCTGCCGGACGAACCGCTTGTTGCGACTGTCTCCTTTGTAGGCGGGGCAGAGGGTGAGGTATGGCGGCCAGAACGGGTCTTGAAACACTCGGAACAATACACCGGACGGCCTTGTGTTGGCCGGAAGGGTAAAGTCGTGGACGAGCCGCAATCAGCGCAGACCGCTTGGTGGCGGGAAATACGGTTGGACAAAACTGGGCGTCTGGGTAGCGTGTCTAAAGGCATGTGGAAACGGACTCCTTCGTCTCAGCCCTTGAGCCGGACTACATCCCAAAGGGACGACATGGGTGATTCAGCGCGGGCACAAAGACGAAAGACCGAGGACCGGTGGGCCGTTGGTGTAAGAGGCCTTAGTGCGGTATGAGGCGCGTCTTATCATTCTAACAGATAACGAAGGGCTATACCCTTACCGCCAGGACATACTTGGACTCCGTCAAGGGTTGGGCCCGTGGCGATGTTCCAGCTCACCGGTGTTGCGGGAAATTGGTCCTCTGAGATGATTTCGTTTGAAACCTATCAGGTCTTCTCTCGGTCCACCCTTCGCAAGAGCGGCCTGTAGCAACAGCGACGACGCTACCGAAGGCTCAGGACAGACAGGTCCGCAACGACTCCGAAATGGTCTGGCAGCTTGCTCTCACCGTGAATGTTGCTGATGACCTCTAGGGCCTCGGCTTTCCAGTCCTCGTTTAATGCAATATGGTCGATTCTTCTACGCCCATATAAGCCAAGCGTTGATGAGCCGATCGTCATGACCGGTGGGATGGCGCCACTTCTTGGCTCCCACTTTGGGGATGGCAAGTCCATTTATGCGGCCTTATCGATGATAGCCTATGGACCGGTATGATTCATCATCATGGCCTTTCCAGCTTCGCGGTGCCCGGCTACGAGTCCCGTATGAGCGAGAAAATCGCAATAATGATGACCACTGAGGCACCGGCCTCAGCGCAGAGCGCAGTACCGCGAAGCGACGCGATCCCATTGTGCTGCGACTCGGTGGAAAGATCGATGGCAACCATTGTGTGCTTGTGAGCGACGGTATTGGAATTGCCACCGGCCTCTGCTGCGATACAACTACCCAGCATCCGATTGGCGCCGGTCTCGTCAGCCTCGACACCGTCAAGGGGAGGTTGTTTGTGCGGGTCAAAGACAGTCTGGGCGAGCGGAATGAGGGCTTCGCGGCGCCAGAGGCCCTCACGGTCTGGAATTGCTCCTGGGTCGACGCTGACTCCAACTGGAACTGTATCTATGCCAGCGTTCCGCCTGCGCGTAGCCAACCGGTTAGTTTCACAAAGACCTCACGGTATCGAAAAATAAACGGATGCTCTTTGCACGCGAAACAGATTCGAGTCACACTCCGACGCGTCGGAGTGTTCCAAATGGTGAATCCCGGTTCAGTATCAATACCAGGCAAACTCTACCGTCCCTCCCCTTTCCTTACCTCTGTGTGAACGGTGTCCGGAGTCACGATAATTTCCGAGGAAAGACTCAGCGTGTCTCAGTTGCACGCTCCAGGCATTCAACAGTTATTAGACGCACCCGTCGCAAAGGCGCTTTGGCGTTTGGCGACGCCGAATGTCTTTGCGGTGGCCATGATGACGGCGGTGACGTTTTCCGACGCATGGTTTGTTGGACGACTGGGCACCGCGGCCCTGGCAAGTCTGGCGTTGGCGTTTCCCTTTCTGACCCTAATGCAGATGATGGCAGGCGGGGCCATCGTAGGCGGCACGACGTCGGCAGTGGCTCGGGCCCTTGGCGCCGGGGCCATCGAACGGGCTGAAAGCATCTCTTGGCATTCGACGGTACTCGGGCTGACGATGTCCGGTCTGTATATGATCGTTTTGGGCCTATTTTCGCGGCCCATATTCCAACTTTTAGGTGGTGAAAACGCCGCCCTCTCCGGATCTGCTAGCCTTGCCCGGGTCGCCTTTGGCGGCGTGGCGGCCACGTGGTTCATTTGGGTGATTTCCGCGATTTATCGAGGCATAGGAGATACGGCAACACCGGCCCGTGCCATCGGCGCGGCCAGCGCGGCGCAGATTCTGATGTCCGGCGCTCTAACGCTGGGCTGGTTCGGCCTTCCAGCCCTGGGCGTCGTGGGCGCTGCCGCCCTGGTCATCTGCCAGGGTCTCGCGGCGGTCTATCTGGTTGTGTTGTTGGTTCGCGGCGAGGGACGAATAGGCCGCTATGGAACGGAGGCCTTGGCCGGGTACGGCCTGGGTGCCCGGCTCGAATTGATGTTGGCGCCGATTGCCTTCGGTGTGGGCGCTGGCCTGACGGCGGCGGTTGGCGCCAATATGGGGCCGCCCAATACGCCCGCGCCCGGCGTTTTGCCTGGGCGGGGGCCGGTGTTACCCTCGCCCTAACCGGTCTGACGGGAGTTTGCGTGGCCTTAATTCCCAGTTTGTGGCTTGATCTATTTACAGCGGATCCCAAGGCCTATGAATTAGGAGTCCGCTACCTCACGATCGCGGCCCCGTTCTATGGCCTTTTTTGGCGCGGGTGAGGCGTTGTATTTCGCGAGCCAGGGAACCGGTCGCATGATTTTGCCAGGCACAGTTTCAACCACACGGTTTTTGACGGTGGCAATCATGGGGGTGCTGGCCATTTCCCTTGGCTAGAATCTCACCGGACTGTTCATCGCCATTGCGGTTGGGCTGACATTCGTGGGAGTTGGTCAGGAGCTTTGTCTTCTGGGTCCGGGCCGGCGCGCAGCCCGACCCCACTAAGAGACTATCTCAAATCTCCACCAACCTACCGGCAGGGAGAGAAATCCCCCTCAATCCCCCTTTTGCGAAAGGGGGAGGCATCGCCTTGACTCGGTTTTGAGATAGTTTCTAAGTTCGTGTGACGCATCAATGAAGTCAACTTGGGGTCATATACGGGCTATAGACTCTTCCGGCAATATCTGTTCGATGGCAGAATGCAAAGGCGCTGCCAATTTTAACCATTGTCCCAAATGCCGCTAGACCCCTTTGTGACCACGCAGAGCCACGGGCTGGTTTTACGCCAAGAGTGTATCGTTGAGGAAATGAAACAGTCCGGCCGGGCATGGTTGAGCAAACTTCAATTTAGGCCAAAGCATGAAGGGTGTTGCTGTTGTGGAACATGGTGGGCCTGGATGGACTGTGGCAGTACTGTTTTTGAGTTGGTAGTAGAGTTGTGAATGCTAGCAGAGACTCCACTGGGATTACTTTTCGGAGGAGACTTTTCCTTAGGACATGGGAATCCCATCCGTGCGCGGGGCGCAGGTTAGGCGGGGACCGCTGCTGATCGAATCGAACCGCTCGCGCTTAGGTGGCCGCTCCCATCCAAAATCGCCCCGACCGGGTCCGAAATCCGGATCGCCTCAGCAGACGGCTGAGCGATAGATTAGGAGGCCCACCAGTGTAGTTCCAGCCGGTACCTATGGCCACGGAGGTTTCGTGAATAGTAGATTCGTTGGCCGTGCGTTCCGGCTCAGGGGCGTCGTAACTCTTGCCCACCGCAGCTCGGTGTACCGTCCTCGCGTAACCTACAGATAAAGGAGAGGCCGGCGCTGATAACGATGGACCGTTCGCCCTTTGGTGGGTGGAAATGCCTGGCCAACCTCTATGGGACCCTTAGAAATTTGCTCACGTATTCCACATCAACCGTCGGCGCTGGTAAGCCAATCTGGGAAAGAACTTCGCTAAACCGGCTGTTGTCGTAGACGCTGGTGTCGGTCAGGTACGGCTCAACTGAATCCAGGGACTGGACCAGAATTTTCAATTCCATATCGTTTTCCTGGTCCGCCGTTGCTTGTAATCTTGATTTCCAGTCCATCAATGGGACGCGATCTGTCACATAGCCGTTGCTCTCCATAAAAGAGAAGACGCCGTCGGCAGGAACAGGGTTCTGTTGAACCACATTGTAAACTTTGCCCAGGTGCGTGGGATCGTCGGAGATCTTCGTGATAGCCTTAACCAAGAAGTCGACGGGGGTCATTTCGAATAGCCAATCTGGCGCCGAGGGAGCCCAACCCGAGCGCACGCAGGCTTTGATTATCAACGATAGGAAGTCATTGGGATTGACCACGCCCGTAACGCTATGGTGGCCTATGTTGCCGGGCCTGAATATGCAGACCGGAAGTCCTCGAGATACTGCCGACCAAACGAGGCGTTCCGCAACCCATTTGGCCTGATTGTAGCCTCCCTCCATCCTATCGACGAAGCCATCTATTTGGTTATTTTCCAGGTAGGGAGTATCGTCGCCTCCTGGGAAGATGCCGTTGGAAGAAATGTATTGGACTGGTTTCGTTTTGGCGCTGCAAGCGAACTTGATGACTTCCAATGTCCCGTCGACGGTGTGGGGCTTAGCCATAGCATAAGGATACATGTAGTTGACGGAGGCCGCGCAATGAAAGATTAGATCGATTTGTTCCGCAAGTTGCTGATACTCGTCCTTGTCTAATCCCAGATTGGGCTGGGTAAGGTCCCCCGTAACTGGGACGATTCGATTTTCAAGGGATTGACTGGCCAGCCCGTAAAACTTCAAAGTCCCCAATACTCGGTTGATGGGCCGGTCTTGTCCAGAAGTACGATCCCTTACTAGACAATAAAACCGGGTATTTTGACCCGTGGTACGCAGCAGTTCGTCGAGTAAAAAAGCCCCCAAAAAGCCGGTTGCCCCCGTGATAAAAACCGAAGACGCTTCGCTCAAACGTGTAGTTCTCATGTTGTCCGGAGGCGAAATACCCTCATCAAGGTTGGCATCGTCGACCAGCGAAACTCTCGATTCCATATATGACCCTCTATCTTCCAAGTATGCTGCCAGCTCGTTAATAGTTGGGTTTTCGTAAATCTCGGCGCCAAGAAGTTTAATCCCAAATGTCCGCTCCATACCCAAGGTAAGACCCAGGGCTGTAAGAGAATGGCCGCCAAGATCGAAAAAGTTCCAATCGTCGTCCAAAGAATCGCTGTCAACATCCAGCGCATCGCCCCATAGCTCGCGCAGACACCAACGGCGTTCTGCTGGCGTCGCGGGCTCTGCAAGTGGTGTCCGATCCTTGACAATGGACCTCGCTTCCCGTAAGGCGGGCAGGGCTGTACGATCTAGTTTACCTGTCTGTTGATTTATCGGAAGCGCTTCGACTTCCAAGAAACGGCTAGGCACCATGTAATGGGGTAGATACCGCTCTAGGAGATTCCGAAGGTCCCTGCTGGTCCCGCTCTTGGCGTCGACCCGCCATGTTGCTTCCGGTTCCCGAACTATGTATGCCACGAGCCGCTTGTTAGCTTCGTCTTCGGTTTCCGCTAATACTACCGCGTCTATCACATCACAGTGCTTTCGGAGCATTTCTTCGACGGCGCCGAGGTAAACAGTATATCCCCTGATCTTGACCATTGAATCGACCCGGCCGATTATTGTTGTCATCCCCTGCGCATCAACCTCGGCCAGGTCTCTCGTTGCGTAATACCTCTCACCATCCCGGCAAACGAAACTCTGGGAATCCAGATCGGGCCTTCCCAGGTATCCCCGGGCGAGTCCGCGGCCACCAACAAATAACTCACCGACTCCGCTTGAGGCGAGAACAGACTCTCCCTCTGGGAGCACTCGAACCGCTACTCCGTCCATGGGTAAACCTACTGGACACACATCCCTTCCGTCCAAGCACAATTGTGTCAAGTCAACGGTACAAACATCGTGGGTCTCACTAATACTGTAGGTATTGAATACACGGGCAGAATTGGGGAAAACGTCCAACGCCTGCTTCAAGAGGCTGGTTGGCACTACCTCTCCATTGAGCCAAACGACTCGTAGACACGCCAACTGGGTCCGTAGGACATCATGGTCCGCCGAATTCAATATTCCCTGTAATAGAGATGGAGTGAACAATATCTCAGAAACACGATGCTCTAAGATGAATGCGGTGAGAGCCCGTGGTAGGAACACAATATCATCAGGGATTATGTATACGGTTCCCCCCTTCAACAGCGGACGAAGGAACTCCCAGTCGAAGAAGATGTTGCAGGCAACCCTATCTCCGACAATGTAAGAGCTAAACTTGTACCTAGCGAAGTAAGATGAAATGACGGAGCCGCTGGTCTGCATTACTCCCTTTGGATCTCCGGTCGTACCAGAGGTGTAAGGGATGAACGTCAAATTTTCGCTCGCGGGGCGGGGACCACGGGTTGCGGCCTTGAACCTCTTCCAGGATTGATCGCTGTCGATGACCAATATGTGCGTCCCAGCGAATCGGGATAGTCTGGACACGTGTTGTGCCTTGGTGATCACCACTTTCGGCTGCGATTCAGTCACGATGGCGCCCAGCAAACGTTCGGGGGAGTCGAGGGCCATCGGCATGAATGCTGCACCGGCTTTCAGAATTCCAATGCTCGCAACAATGTACTCCGAGCAAGTCTCCATGAATATGCCTACCGGGTCGTCGGATGAGACACCGTGATTACGAAGGTAGGCTCCTAACGAATCCGTTGCCTGGTCCAGTTGAAAATAAGACGTTTGCTCATGGCCAGCGACTATTGCCAGACCATCTGGCGTCTCCGCCGCCTGAGTCCTGAAAAGGTCATGCAAACCACTCTCTACGGAATTCATTATTCCATCTCAACTCGATCTGGATGGGTTGCAATGAGATCGGATATAGTCATTGGAATTATTCCACCATTGCGCGGAAAACATTGCGCGGAAAATGTACAAATTGTTGAGCAACAAGTAAACTAGGCACCCTAGATTGTACTCCTTTTTCGTCGACCGAAATCTAATGGCCCAATGGGGATCACATGCAGTTCGATTCGCTGGATTTTTACAAAGAGCACGCTCAAAGGTACTCTGAGCTATCCCACGAGTTCCTTCATTCGGTATACACCAATTCTTCTCACCCTGCTCTGAACGGCGATATGGATCTACTGAATCGAGTTGCCGAACTGGCGTCTGGCAACCGCGGGCTGGACGCGGGGTGTGGGGCCGGCGCTCGGGACGTTCATCTGTTGCACACATGGGGGTACGACGTTTTCGGGATTGATGCGGTGGAAGAGAATATCAACCTGGGGAAGATACTGCACCCGGAAATTGCGGACAAACTTCGCGTGGCTGATCTGCGGGAGCCCTTGCCGTTTGAGACAGCTTCTTTTGACTTCGTTCTGTGTAATGCCGTGATACAACATTTGCCTCCTGAGACAACCGAAAGCACTACCATCCCCGAGTTGACCAGGCTCCTCGCTCCCAATGGAATTTTGCAATTGATGTTCAAGATCGGCTCCGGAGTGGTGACAGTCAGTGATCGGGCCTACGGAGTAGACAGCGTGGATAGATCGTTTCAACTTTACGACGAGCACCGGTTGTTGAAAATATTGGAGGACTGTGGCTGCGCTCTCGTAGAGGCGGTTGGGAGCGAGGACTTAGGGGGAATGCTTTATTTTAGCGACCCCAAACCCATGGGTTATTGTGCTTTTTGGGTGAAGAAGAATTAGGCGCATCCGGTTCACAAGAATAGCGGTCGAACATCCAGGGTTGCGGCGGCTTTTTGGACCTCGCTTATGGGCAACTCCGCAATTCCCGCCGCCTCGCATTTGAGCCCGGCATAGGCACTGGCAAATCGGGCGCTGCTTTCCAGCGGCCATCCCGCTCGAAGCCCGAATATGATCCCAGCGGAAAAAGCCGCGCCGGCTCCATAGCCATCTATGACCCTTACCTTCGGAGGCCGGATACAGAAGGCCTGCTGTCCCTGCGCAACAACGCACCCATCCGCTCCCAAAGTCACCAATGCGGTGCCCACACCTTGGTTGATCAACGACCGGGCGACATCCGCCGGGTCTCCAGATGCTGTTGGTTCGTCCATGGATACTTGGCAAATACTGGTATAACGGAGCAAATCAGGCAGTGTAGGACTATTATCGTATTGCGACTCTAAGTTGAGGAAAACAGATGTGCCCTGGGAGGAGGCGATTTCCATCGCTGCTAGCACGCTCGGACCATCGTACCAATCCACGTATAGCATCCCCGCTCCAGACAATTGGACGGGAGTCGGCGCAATTAACGCTGCCACAGCGCGAGAGTCCCGTCGTTGGAAATATGTCCGGGCGCCACTGGCATCCACGATTCCTACTTCTAGCGGTGTTGTTAATCCTTCGCAGACTCGTTGTTCGACATCTACTCCCCATGCCTTTAGGTGTTCTATGACTTTCTCCCCGTGGTAGTCATTTCCTACCGGAGAGGAGATGAGGCTAGCGGGCACCCTCCATTTATTCAGAATGCTTGCGACGATTACCGCATCATCCCCTACAGTATCAACCGTGTCCAAGACGACCGCGCCACCATTTTCAGGAGGTAGGTGTTCGACCATCAAGAGCAGGCAGTAGGTTAAGAATCCGAAGCAAACCACATTTCCTACTAGGGGCCGGATTGGGTCTTGGCTATGGTCGGCCGCTAACGGATTATCGGACATATACCGCCAAGCTTCTCCCATATTGAACACCAAGGACAGGATCAAGCGATGTGAATTTAATACGAATCAAACGAGAAGCGATGTGAGTAAATAGTAGTGCCGGCAGAGAGAGATTGTCTACAGCAGATGGGGTTGTCTTAATTTTACCCCTCACTCCCCAGATATGCCCGATGGGCAGGTGGTAATCGGCAAGACTCAAGATCTTTAAACTTCATACATGAGCATCATGGCTAGTCAGTGTACTAGATCGCCGCAATAGCGGGCCTCAGTTCTGGATACCGCAATCTTATAGGAGCCATCTAATAGGAAAAAACTGAGACAGTCGCGGCCAATGAGTACTTTAAACAAATGATTAAGTACGGGTCGGGACCTCAGGCGGTCCTCCGCTGGTACCTCGACGCCCGGATTTCGGTCAAGCGGTTCGAGGTTGCGCTAGCGACTTGCAACGAGACCTCCATCGAGGAGGTGCGCGAAGCCGCGAGTGAAGCCCGAGTCGAGGAACACGAGACCCGCGACTTTAGAACCGTCGTCCCGGCGCTTCAGCGAATGGATGGCCATGCCATACCCTTTAAGTCGGCCGGTAAACATATACACCAGTGAGCCGCAGGTGCTCTCATCCGACGACGGCCTTCCTCTGAAGTTATCCTCTTTGCTTTGTGTTTCTAATGCCGTCTTCCCCCATTCTCACTGCATAGTCTCGTTCTGGAACCCCGCCTGCCCAAACTTGAAAGTGAAGGCTCTTGGTTCTGGGAGATAGCGGTTCGAACAGAGACCATAAATGGAACTTGCTCTTCTAAAGAGAATAATCCTAGATGAGCGGCAACTGCCCGGTACCGCCGAGAGTCCGCTAACGCCGGGAAGGTCAGTGGGCCTAATTTTACTGTGGGCAGTACCATTTTTGAATTGTGGGTGGTCTTGGCAGCTTCTCAGACTCAGAACTTAGTTCCGATGGGAGGATCGGAGGGGATCACAATTACTTAGCTCGCGGTTTGTTGGGGGTGCCAAGGCTTCCAGTCCAAGTCCAGTCGACGAAGACCGCCGGACATCTCACGAGCGCGGAGACCGTCGACGCGGGACCTACCCCTTGAACGTATTCCGTCAGGCGACCAGAACTTCGTTTCCCTCCAACCAGCCCCACTAGAGGATATCATGGGACATTGGATCGCCTCCCGAAACCTCCCGGCGGTTACGTCGTCGACCATCTCGTTGAGCCGTTCAATCTCGCCTTCTGCCGACTCATCGCACGCGTCGCAGCCACAGCTCGGAAAAGGCTCTTTGTACCACCGCCCAAATCGGACATGAAGACCCGGGAAGGCCGTAAACACCACCACGATGGGTGCGGCATCCAGGTCCTTGGGGCTGAGTCTGGCACCCGGTCGGGCAAGGTCCAGGCCACTCCCCAGCTCCTCATCGAGACCGCACCCTTCCGTACGCTTGGCTTGGAAATCCTTCTCTAGACGGCCAATGATCTCCAGCATGGCGGGATGCAAAGGACGAAAGCGCTCGGCGTTGGTCACACGGCTGTATGCTTCCGGTGGGGGCTCTTCACCCCCCCATCGACTCCCCTCAGACATCTCTCTAGGTTCCTCCCACGTTATTGTTCATAGCCACGTACACACCCGTAATCATTAACACCTCAGCACGCAAACACCTCAGCACGCAGTCCCATAGAAAGCAGTAACTACAGCAATGTCGTCGGATCGGACGAAACCCTCTATTTTAAAGGGACATCTCAGTATGAATTTCGCCACGCCGGGGTTCAGCGGAGTGGGAATTGGTGTCTCCGTTAGAACTGTGGTGGACCACCCCGCGTTGACTACTCCCGTCCCACGAAACAACCTCTCATATAGGCCATTCTACCTCCTCATGACTCGTGTCGGCCCTCTCGAACAGCAAGGGCAGAACCAATGAGGCTGATGGGTCCCTAGCCTGATTTGGCGTCTCATGGATGCGGATCACGTGGGCCAGATACAGAATGGCGCCACGCACGATTCCGAGTAGCTCAAGAGTACTCTTTATAAGTGTTGGCCAGCCGATGTGTTCGCTCCAGTCGGTGCGATCGGGTGCCCCCATCACATGAACCATCAGGAAACGATGCGTCGCAGCGCTACGATATGGCTCTAGACGTTTGAGAGCCGGATCACGCGAAAGGTCGAACAATCCCATCAGCCCACGATTCGGCCCCGGATTTCCTATGACATTGGTAAAAGGCTGAGCAATCTTCTTCCTATCGAGTCTGTTAGCGTAGGGAAGACTGCGAAAGTCAACATCCTTACTCCGACGATTAGAACCAAAGTACAGGTGTACCAACGCTGAAACCTTGTCCAACAAGTCGAAGGCGCACTTTAGCGTTTGTGCAGCGATTCCCGTTCGTACACCCCAACGGCCGTAATTGTAGGTATCCAAAAACGACGTGCGTGGTCCCGAATAAGACTTCCATCGCCGCTCGCGAGCCAAAAGAGATATCGAGCGGTGATGTAGTCTTGCTTAACAGAGTTAAAGGCATCAAAGACCACATTGATGCGATCTAGATTCGAGCTCTTAGCGAATGTTATGCTTCCAAATATAGATTGGGAGCAGGACATGAGTGCGGAACGCCGTATCAGGTTGTTCGAGGCCGGAAACGTACCCATGGACAACTCTGATACAGAACTCGGGGCACACGAAAGAGGGGTGCTGGCTCACAGTTTGTACTGGTCTGAGGTTGAACCAGCTCTCTCCTTATTCGACCTTAAAACTGTACATGATAGTAACTTAATCAGCTGACAGGAGGCATATGTTCCAATCCATTCCTATACGAGAACGTGGCTACGCGCATCCCGAGTTACTTGCGGAAACGGATTGGCTAGCCGGCCACCTCACCGACGCAAAACTACGCGTGATCGACGCAAGACCGCCGGAGCAATACGCCACCAGCCATGTGCCGGGAGCAGTCAGCTTGAGTGGCTTTGGTGGGATTCCGAGGGCGCCTAATGAGGACGTGGCCAGCCCTGATGAGTTCGCCAGTGTGGCAGGCAATCTGGGTATCAGCAACGACATGACTGTCGTCGTATATGACGCACCCAGTCAGATGATGGGAATGGTTGCCTGGGCGTTCCTTTATTACGGTCACTTGGACGTGCGTATATTGGACGGCGGCTTAGCGAAGTGGTCTCGCGAACACCGGCCAATTTCGACCCAAACAGTGGACTATCCCCGTGCCACTTTTGTTCCCAAACCGCAGGAGGCACTCTACTGCTCACTGGATCAGGTTAGATCTGCTGTAAGCGAGCCGAAGACCATCTTCTGGGATGTGCGCAGCAGAGAGGAATTCGAAGGGACTAGGGCCGGGTTTGGACCACCGGTTCGGATGGGCAGGATTCCAGGCGCTGTCCATCTCGACTGGACGGACCTATTCGATCCCGATACGAACACGCTCAAGCCAGCGAAGGAGCTACACGCTCTCCTCGCGTCGCGGGGCATCACCCCTGACAATGAGATCGACGCCTATTGACACGGTGGTGCGCGGGCGGCGCTCGCGACGATCGTGCTCAAGATTCTCGGCTACGAAAAAGCACGGACCTATGCTGGGTCTTACGGCCAATGGGCCAGGTTGGAAGATACATCAGTGGAATCTGGGTAGGTTTGGTAGCGTCGCTCCCTACCTTGTACGCCATATTGCAGTGCTTATGACCGCAATGATATAAAGTTTCTGGCCTAGCGACAGGCCTGAGATTATTGCCAGAGTACCCTCCTGCACACGACTGGGGTCACGGATGAAGATAAGCAGACCATGGCTTCGAAGGCGGAAACATCTCTATGACAACGCTGATACAGAACTCAGTGCACGACCCCATCCCCCTAAACCACCCTTCGACGGGAGTTGTGACAGTGGGACTTGGACATCCTCACGCTGAGGCACTACCGTTCCTAACGGTGATCCTCAGCCGTGTAGGGGCGATGTTGTAGGCCGCCCCGTGGGTCGGAGGGTACACGTAGCCCAGGTCTCCCCGAACGAGTTTCGCTGCATCGCCCGGACGATGGGCTACAACGCCCCGAGGAGCGCTCAGCCCAGGCGTACCTCAAGCCCCTACCTCCTCTGTGGCCTGGTCAAGTGCCAGAAATGCGGCAAAGCTCTTATCGCCCACAAGGCCAAGGGCGGCAAATACACGTACTATGTCTGCACATCGTTGATGAAGCGGAGAAAGGGAGCGTGTAAGACGCCTCGCCTCAACGCCAAGCGGTTCGAAGGTCTTATCATCGACAAGCTCCCGCAGAACATATTGACCGAGAGCAACATCCGGGAGCTGGTGCGGCTGATGGACGAGGAGACGGACCGCGTGGCCCACGAGCAACGCCAGAGCCTAGAATCCATCGAAGAGGAGTTGGCCGAGGTGCGCCGTTGGCTGGAAAGGCTCTACCGCGCCATCGAGACCACCGACCTGGAAGTCACGGACCTTGCGCCTCGAATAAGAGAACACCGGGAGCGGCAGGAGCGGTTGGAATTCGCTGCGGAGGAAGCCCGTGGGCTCCTGGCGGAACGCCGGGGGGTTGTGGATGACGTCGAGACCATCACAGCTTTCGCCCAGGACATGAGGCAATTTCTCGCGGAGAGCGAAATCACCGAGTTGCGGGCGTTCCTGAAGTCCTTCGTCAAGGAGATCGAGGTAGCCCCGGGCAAGGCAACGATCCGTTACACGATACCCACGCCCGAGGACAGCCAGATCCCAGGACTGGATGAAGAGGATGTCGCTCTAAAGAGCCCGTTACCGTCTACAGTAGAGTATGGTGGGCCGTGCGGTACTGTATTACAAACTTTTGAATGGGTAGGTGCCTTTAGCCGCCTAGAGGATCTGAATCACCGCCACCTTCCCTTGGTATCATGCAGGATGGGGGATGACCCCCCAATTCCGGTCGAGTGGCTCTGAATTCTGGAAACAGGAAGTTCTGTTACTAAACCAAAGCTAAGGTGAAATGCGCAGAGTCATGGGGTAAATTTGTGGGGAGAACCGAGTTAACTGGTCTTTGAAGATGCGAGGGGTTGGTGATGGGCGTGAGGGAGATGGAGCGGTTTCTGGAACAATGGCAGATGGATGCCAAGGGCTTGCGCCGCCGGATGATTCTGGCGCCAACGCCCAGGGAACGGGAGCGGTGGTACGCCATCTTGCTGCTGGCACAGGGCTGGACAGCATCAGGGACGGCGGAGGCGCTGGAACGGGACCCACACACCATAGGACGGTGGGCCGCCGCCTTCGGCGAGGGAGGGCCTGCAGCCTTGATATTCGAGCAGACCGGTGGTTCCCCCCCGCCCTTGGTGAGACGCAACAGGCGGAGTTGAAGGCAGCGGTGGAGGAGTTACCGGAGCAGGCGGGCATCGAACTGTCCAACTGGTATTGGAAGGTGGTGCGGCAGTTCGTTTCGGAGCGGTTTGACGTCAGTTTGAGCCGCAGCAGTTGCCTGAACTATCTGCACCGCTTGGGATTTGCCTTCAAGCGCCCCAAGAAGCATCTGCTCAAGGCGGATGAGGCCAAGCGGGAGGCTTTCGTAGCGCAGTACGCCGCCCTGTCGGAGGAGGCCATACGGTCCGGGGCCAAGATATTCTTCGCCGACGAGGCCCACTTCCGGGCGGACGCCGAACTGCGGGGCAAATGGGTGCTCAGGGGAGAGTCGGCCTTGGTGGACTCCAGCAGCCCACGCTATGGGGAGAAGGCCAGCTACTACTCGGCGGTTTGCCTGGAGACCGGCGAGGTGGAATGGATGGAACTGGAGGGGAACAGCAACTCCGGAACCTCAGCCGTCTTCCTGGCACAACTGAGGGAGAGGCACTCTGGGCCGCTCAACGTGATCTGGGACAACGCGCCGGCACACCGTGGCGAGGCGGTGAGGGAGTATCTGCGGACGCCGGGGCTGGCGTTGAGGCTGGTGAACCCCCGTTTTCACGAGGGCAGGCTCTGCCGGGCTACAGTCCGGACTTCAACGCCGATGAGGCCATCTGGGGCTGGGCCAGAGAGGAGGCGACGGGAAACCTGTGCTTGGGCAGCAAGGTCAAGGTGCAGGAGAGAGTCGATCACTTCCTCGATGGGCTAGCCAAGCGGAAGGATGAGGTGAAGCGGCGCTGCCGCACCGTCCTGCAATCATGGGCCGAAAGTCTCCCGCGACACTCGCAGCCCGATTCCGGGCTCACCCTAATTGCACATCCCACCTTGGCTTTAGTTTAGGAAGCACCAATGGGCTTACCGTGGCTACTTTTCCATCAATCTGTGAGCATAATGAAACCCGGACGGCTTGGAACACTGACATGTGAATCCAGCAGGCCGGGGACAGCAACAAACAACACCGCGAGACGCGACTTGGTAGGATCGTCGAGGGTGAGAACAGGAGTCTGTCGGGGTATGCCGTTCATCCTAGGCTGGAATCGGTGAAACGTCAGTTGGTTGCAACCAATCGTCGCACAGTCTCGCTCAACTCCCTGACAAGTTCATCATTAAATGCACCGTGGCTAAACCCGTGGACGATGGCGTTCCGATATTTCTGCAAGTCTCGCAAATGGTTGTATTCCGCCCTGGACATGATTCCCAGGAAAGCCGCTTGGTCAAGCACATAACCCGGTGATGTGATGCCTGTAAAAGATATTCCCTGTTCGGCAACCATCAATCTCGTCGCTGCCTCACACGCAGACCAAGCAAGTAGAAACGCGGCTTCGGAGTGGCCCGATTCCAGCAACCTCTCAGCCTCGGCAACTCGGGTCAGGATGTTTTCACGCTCGAGTGCTTGCGCCCCCACCGGAGAGTCTAACTTTTCTGGTTCTGCTACCAAAATTAGCTCGAAATTCCAACCAGGCTTCGAGTCTATGATTCTTGCCAACTCCATGATTCTGGGACTTGCTGCCAGCGAAGCCCGGGACTTTACCTCGATGACTTTAACTTCGTGGTCCTTCCAAACTACCAAATCCGCAAGATAATCCGGCATAAAATCGAGGGGCGTCCTTATCGAAACTTCATAGCCCTTGCTGCAGTACTCCTCCGCAGTCTTCCGCAAGAGGAAAAACTCTCCACTAACTGCTTCTTCTACCAAAATGACACCTCTTGATCCAACGCGGTGGTGACGGAAACGTGAAGGACTTGATTCGAATTACTAATGAAATTGATTAAGTCGGCTGAAGGGTTCTGAATCACCAGATTCTCATTCATGTCTCTCTTGCGGCAATAGAGGTCAAAAACCTGAGAGTCGTCGGCGAAAACAATCCCTTTCAACGCATCTAAGATCGGCTTGGGGATATTGTCAACGTCAAATGGCGTGCTGTCAAAGAAGTAAGTTATTGTGATCATGAGCGCTCCATTGACAGGAGGCTCGACATTCCAAGAGTTCTTCGCGGCGGTTTCCACCTCCCGCGTCCATTCTCTAACTCGTTGCCTTCGGCGAGTTTGCTGTGACACAGGAGGACCCTCTATTACAAATTCAAATGGTAACGACATCCCTCTCTCTGCAGGAAAGCCTAGGGTAGCCTAACTGATTTTGTTCGATGGTCTCGTCGGTCGGGCGACGGTCATAACACGGACTTTGCATTTTCGCCCTCCGAGGCGGTGCGCAACGGTCGACACGGTCCCCTAGTCAGGTGGCAACGATTTCGTATTGTGTCACTGAGATAATCGTGTCCGAGGTGAGGGCGTTCGTGAAAGGAAGTGGTTAACTTAACAAGCACGAATGGAATCACCGAGCAGGTATAGGCCTTTGTTCTGCATTTGTTTTGAGTTAGGTTATTTCTCGCGAACTTGTGCCCTTATGAGGAGCGGAACCACCGATAAGGAAGACTGTTCCCTGTCGCCCGCTTCGGAGTTCGTATGGGGAATGACATCCAGGTACCGAATTAAGACCCGACGGATTCTGGCCCCGACCGCAGGAAGCACTTCCCGCTGCTATGACATTTGCACCGACCGGGTTGTTGCGGTTGGGGACGGCCAAACGTCAAACAAATTAGCCACATGAGAATTAGGCCAAAAACAAACGCTCCCATTGTATATACTATGATTAAAAGCCAATAGTTCCAAACGGGAACTGTAACTGTTCAGAGTTGAGGGGATGGATTAGTTAAAACTTGCTTGGGAAGTTCGGTGCGTCGGGTCGTCGGTTATGTTAAATCAGGAGGATGGAGAACAAGGTAGACCTGAGGACGGCCAGCCGGGAGGCGCTGTTGGCGGTGATTGCGCGGCAGCAGGCGGTCATCGACGAGTTGCAGCGGCGGATAGCGGCGTTGGAAGGGGGTCTCAAGGGCAAAGGGCGGCCCGGAATGCCGGGCAACAAACCGGGTGCAAAGTCAGAGCCGGCCGAGAAGAAGGAGCCAAGAAAGCCCCGGCCCCACGGCTTTAGCCGTCGGCGCACGGTGGCGGCTCACCAGGTGGAACATGTCTTGGACTCCTGTCCGGAGTGTGGCACCGGGTTGGTTGGGGGTTGGCCGCAGCGGACTCGGGAAGTCATCGATATCCCAGTGGCTCCGGTGGAGGTCACGGAGCACGTTTTCGTGACCCGGGTCTGCCCAGTATGTGAACGGCGCCGGACCCCCAAGACGGACTTGGGCGGTGGGGTAATCGGTCGGGGACGGTTGGGAGCCAACTTGGTCTCATTGATCGCTGGCCTGCGGGAAGAGGGCCGGTTGCCCCTTCGGACCATCCAATGGTATCTGGAGACCGTCCACCAGTTGCGCTTGAGCGTTGGGGGAATCACCCAGGTCCTCCACGGCGTGGCCCGGCAAGCCCAACCGGCGGTGGCCGAGGTGCTGGAACTAGTCCGGACCAGCCAGGTGGTGCACGCCGACGAGACCGGCTGGCGCCAGGAGGGGGCCAATGGCTATGTCTGGACCTTCTCCACTCCCACTGAGCGGTACTTCCTGCGCCGAGGCCGGAATAAGGAGGTGGTGGACGAGGCGCTGGGGGAGTCCTTCAGCGGGGTGTTGGTCAGCGATTTCTACGCTGCCTATAACCACTACCCTGGCCTGAAGCAGCGGTGTTGGGCTCATCTGCTCCGGGACATCCATGACCTGAAGGCCCTCTACCCAGCAGACGCCAAGCTGGCCGGATGGGCGGCGGCAGTGCATGACCTCTACGCCCAGGCCAAGCGGTTCTCCCATCCTCAGGCAAGGAAACGCCGTCAGGCCCAACTGGAGTTGGAGCGGAAATTGTTGGCCTGCTGCCGACCCTTCCTTGATGACCCAGGGGCAGTCCAGGCCAAGCTCTGCCGGCGCATCCAGCGCTTCATCAAGGAGTTGTTCGTATTCGTAGCCGAACCGGCCGTCCCCTCGGAAAACAACGCCGCCGAGAGGAGCCTTCGTCACCTGGTGACCAGCCGCAAGATCAGCGGCGGCACCCGCTCAACCCAGGGCACCAACACCAAGATGGCTCTCGCTTCCCTCTTCGGTACCTGGCGCGCCCGAGGATTGAATCCCCTCACCGCATGCCGCCAGTTGCTCACTTCCCCTCAACTCTGAACACTTACCGGGAACTTTCTCTACTTCGGCTATCCTCGTGATTTGCAAGTCTACCCAGAGGACAGCTACTATTAAAAGGGTTAACCTCCCCAGAAATGAAGCGACAAACTGGCCAATCTGTTGTTCTCCTTTGGGTCCACCGACCGGAACGGTACCCACGGTCAAGAAGCCAACACCCCACAGAGCCAGGAGATATACCAGTAATTGTCCCGAGCTTGCAGTGTCTTCTACTGCCGGCACTACTGGTCCAAACACCGCCCATGGGCTAAGTGTCATCAGGCCACCGCCTACAAGGGCACCAAAGGCTACGACGCAGATCCACCTCCATCTGACGGCTAACCCTCTTAACGTACTCATAGCTCTTGTCCCCCCACCAAGCCCGTATAACTTAAGGGCCCAATGGTTTGTGGTACGCCCCTTTTGTCTAAGGAACGAACCTATTTATCATCTTCTAGTGATCAGGTTGAACGCCAGTGTGGGTCATGATACCAACGGCTTAGAACTGCAGCTACCAACAAGGGACGTGGCGGCTTAGTTTGGGGCTCGGTTGAATACGACACCGAGTAATTCTTAGCCTGAATGGCAAACGACCATGAACGCCGATCACACGGATTTTCGTAAGACAGAGTCGTCTCCCGTGGGAAGAGGACAATCCGGTACACCATCCCGATGCGGGAAGATAGCAAGATTGGAAAGGAGGACGTTCAGGAAATCGGACTAAGCGGCCGAGTTTGTAATACAGTACACGAAGGCTGGAAAAAGTGGGCCTGGATGGACTCGAACCATCGACCTCGGTCTTATCAGGACCGCGCTCTAACCGCCTGAGCTACAGGCCCTCAGGGGAGCTTAATTATATCCACTGCACCGGCGGGTATCAAGGACTCCCACACTCAAGAGGTCTCTCGGCTAACGATCGCAACCCCGGGGCATCCCGGTTTTAGCCGGGACCAGGCCCGCCTTCTCCCCCTCCGGGGCCTTCATCCTCGCCCGATTGGACAAATAGGTCCCTTGGGGCGCGGCGTCTCCCCTGGCGGCGCCGGTCTGACCGGCCGTTGGGCCGCGCCCGAGCCGGCGTACCGGCCAACGTGGTCATGGGCGTTGACTCCCGTTCGTTTTGGAGCCGTACCGCGCGGACCGGGTAGTTAATGACTATTCCTTCATCCCTCAACCGCTGGGTCAACCGGCGGACCAACGTGGACTGCAACGTGAAGCTGGCCAGCCGGTCCTTTGCCTGAACGAATAGCCAGAAGTTAACGTTGGATTCCCCAAAGCCGTCAAAGCCGAACCATCCGCCGTATTCCTTAACCCCGTCCGGTCCTTCCGCCAGCACCTGGTCCATCACGTCCTGACACACCCTCTCGACTTCAACCAGGTCGCTTTCATAGCTGACCCCACACGTGAGAAATACGTTCACAGCCTGCTGCGGCATGTTGTAGTTAGTAATAATGGTGTCGGCAAACTTGCTGTTGGGAATCACCACCAGGTTGTTTGTCCAGGTGCGGATTCGCGTGCTGCGCCAGCTAACTTCCAACACGTAGCCCGACACGCTTCCTTCTAGCTGGATATAGTCGCCGGGCGATACCACCCCTTCGGTCATGACGTAAGTCCCGGCGAACAGATTTGATAGTGTAGGCTGAATCGCCAGAGCGACGGCCAGACCGCCCAGACCCAGCCCGGCGATCAAGGGGCTGATGTTGATAGACAGCAGGTCAAGGACCAACAACCCGCCCAGTCCGTACACCAGAACGACTCCAACGCGCCGAAGAAGGGGCACCAATCTGGGATCGATGACTTGCTTGGTCTGGCTGGCCATTCCTTCCAGGTACCAATTCAATGCCTGGGTTACGGCGAACACCATCGCCAGCACTCCCAGAGCCAGCCCCGCCGTGCCAAACCACTTGCCCGCCACAGCCTGGATCCCGGACCCCAGACCCAGAGGAACAGTCACAGCCAGATACGCGCCCAGGACCACTATTTCCAGGTTGAGCGGCCAGCGCGTGGCATTGATTATCCTGGAGTCCAGGTCGGTGGGCGTCCTGCGGGCGAGGCGAAGCGCCAGGGGGAAAAGTATTTTGTGGGCTATGAACGCGAGAAGAAGCGATATGAGGAATAATCCAACCGCGATGGCGGGGCCAAACCACGGTTGGTCTTGCAGTTCCCGGAACGTTAGGTCTGGAGACACTTCAAGCTGCCGGTCCGAGTCGGTCCTGGAGATTGACTACACTTGATGATGGCGTGGATGATTATATCATCAGGGGAGCGCGGAACCGGCGGAGCCCGGTCTGTGGTAGACCTTGCCTAATGCCCGGGAAAGGCTCCTGGGCCCAGCAGAGGAACGAACCGGCACGGGCCAAGCATCCGGAACGACAGTCCTTCGCCGGTACGGTGGCACTCAACTAACTCCTGCTGATCCAAAGTCCCCACGGGTATGACCATCCTGCCGCCGGGCGCAAGTTGGGCCACTAGCTCATCGGGCAGCTTGGGCGCGGCGGCGGCAACCAATATGGCGTCGTAGGGGCCACGCTGAGGACAACCTAGGTTACCGTCGGCCAGCCTCACTTCAATATTCTTATACCCCAGGTCCGTAAGCAGGGACCGGGCTCGGTTGGCCAGCGAGGGAACTAGCTCAACGGTGGTAACCCGGCCGCGAGGGAGAAGTAGCGACAGTATGGCGGCTTGATATCCGCTGCCAGTGCCCACTTCCAGGACGGATTCAGAGCCCTGGAGGGCCAGAGCCGCGGTCATCATAGCCACGATGTAAGGCTGTGATATGGTCTGCCCCTCGCCGATGCTGAGAGGAAGGTCAAGGTACGCCATGTGGCGGCTATCTATGGGAACGAACCTTTCCCTTGGCACCCGTTCCATAGCCTTTATAACTGCTTCCGAACGAATCCTCCGAGCTATCTTACGGAAAAGCTCTCTCTTCGCTCTATCAAGGTCGCGTTGCATCCACGTCTCCCGCACCTATACGGGCACTATAGCATGAAGGATGAAGCCCGACAAATAGGCCTTTTCCACTTCGCAGCATCATGCCAGAGACGAATGCGGGCTGAATGAATGCACGCTAATATTGACGCAATTCGTATGCTATGATAGGCTTGTCAGAGGTTTTCAGAGACAACTAGAATTCTTTAGATTTCTGGATATTTTTGGTGGTTAAATTGCCGGTTGAAGAGGCCAGGTGGCTTTCCCTAGGCGAGGCTTGCCGCCTCCTGGAAGTGAACGAAGCCACGCTCCGCCAGTGGGCCGATAACGGCTACCTGCGGGTCTACCGCACCCCCGGCGGACACCGGCGCTTCTGGAGCCACGACGTTATGGAGCTGACCGGCCCGCCCTCTCCGGCGCCCCAGCCCAACGCCGACGGCGCCCTGGAAGGCTCCGCGCTCAGACGCATACGCCGCAGGCTGCACCAAGACAAGGTTGCCCGGCTACTCTGGTACCAGAGCGTGGAGGAAGAGGGGCGGGTCAGGATGCGGCTCTTCGGCCGTAGATTGCTGTCCCTGTTGGCCCAGGAACCCCAGCAACGCCGTAGACGCCAGGACGCTCTTTCCGAGTCCAATTCTCTCGGCCGGGAATATGGCACGGAAATGGCCGAACGCGGGGTCCCCCTCAGCGATACCCTGGAAGCGTTTGTTTTCTTCCGTTCGTTGGTGCTAGACTCCGCCGAACCACAGCAACGGAGCCGTATACTGGAACTGGCGGACAGAGTATTAATCGGCGTTGCCGAGTCGTACCAGAGCCGCGCCTGATACCGCCGCCGTTGGGTGTAATGGCCCAATCTCCGCGAGGAGTGAGTGAAGTCATGGACCTTATAGACAGGAAATTGTTGAACCTGATCCAGAGCCGTTTCCCCATGGTGGACCGGCCCTACGCCGAGCTGGGGGAGGAACTGGAGATATCCGAAGATGAAGTGTTGACGCGGATGGCGGAGCTAAAGCGCCAAAACGTGCTCCGGCAGGTCAGCGCCATTTTCGATACCCGCCGCCTGGGGTACAAGACCACCCTCGTGGCCATGGCCTTCGAGCCCGAAGACCTTCACCGCAGCGCCCTCTGGATCAACCGCCACCCCGGCGTCAGCCACAATTATGCCCGGGAAGGCTCCTACTACAACCTGTGGTTCACCCTGGCAGTGCCGCCGGACCATGACCTCGAGTCGACAGTGAACTTCATGGCCCAGGAGACCAAGGCCCTGAACTGCCGCATAATGCCGACGATCCGGTTCTTTAAGATCGGCGTGAATTTCGACATGGTCCAGCAGAAGGGTTCTTCCTATAATTACAGCCCCGACGGCTACGACAAGTCCGCCGCCGAGAGCTGGAACAGGGCCGTGGAACTCACCGAAGAGGACAAGGCCGCGATCCTGGAAATGCAGGAAGACCTCGAGCTAACTCCCAGGCCATTCGACGCCATGGCCCAAAAGCTGGGCAAGACCACCGGTGAGTTGTTCGCCATGGCCGAGGAATTCCAGGAGCGGAGGATCATGCGAAGGTACAGCGCCGTCCTGCACCACCGTAGGTCCGGCTTCCGCGCAAATGCGATGATCGTTTGGAAAGTGCCTGAGGAACGGTCGGAAGAAGTGGGAATGACCATGGCCGGACACAAGGCCGTAACCCACTGTTACCAGCGGCCAACCTTCCCCGATTGGCCCTATACACACTTCACCATGGTCCATGCGACCTCTCCCGAAGGCTGCGAGGAGATCGAGCAAGAGATCAGTCAATCAACCGGGATCACGGAACGGCTGATGCTCTACAGCACGAGAGAATACAAAAAGACCAGGGTTCGTTACTTCGTAGATGACTACGAGCGGTACCGGGTGACCGAACAGCCCGACCCGGTTTCAACTTCATAACTGGCAAGGAAGATGTCTGACTACTATCCCGTCTATCTGAACCTGAAGGGCAGGCGCTGTGTCGTTTTCGGAGGCGGCGCCGTCGCCGAAGAGAAGATAACCAAGCTACTGTCCTCCGGAGCTATAATCTCGGTGATCAGCCCGGATGCGACTCCCGCTATACGTTCCCTGGCCGACCAGGGTGAGGTTGAGTGGCAACCTCGAAAGTACCAGCCCGGTGATTTGGGCGGGGCATTCATGGGTATCGCCGCCACCAACAAACGGGAAGTCAACCGCTGTATCTTTCACGAAGCCGAACAGTCGGGCACCCTCTTGAATGTAGTGGACGACCCGGTATTCTGCTCCTTTATAGCCCCGGCGGTAGTGAAACGAGGCGAAGTGACGTTGGCCATCTCCACCGGCGGGGCCAGTCCCGCGCTGGCGCGCAAACTGCGGGAGTCGCTGGAAGATTCCCCCGCGCTGGAATGGGCCGACCTCGCGTCCGTCATGTCCCGGGTCCGCCGGGAGGTAAAACGCTTGGGAGTCACCGTGGACCGCCAAAGGTGGCAATGCAGTATGACCCACGAGGTACTCAGGTTGGTCCAATCGGGCCGCGAGGACGCGGCGGTCTCCCTGCTGCTCGAAGATCTGACCAACCCGGACGCGCCGGAACTGTGTTCCGAGGTGGACCGGTGCGGCTCTAACCCATGCACCCTACTCAAGCAAACCCAGGGGGCCTAGCTTGGCGCGTCGTAGCGTTTTCAAGGTGGGCACGCGGGGGAGCGGCCTTGCCCTCCGTCAGACGGAGGAAGTCCTGGACGTCCTGCGCCGGATGTACCCGGACCTGGAATTTCAGGTGGAGATCGTCCGCACTCACGGCGACGCCAATCCCTCCGCTCCCCTGGCCGGCATGGGTCTGGGCATCTTCGTCAAAGAGATTGAGCGCCAACTTCTAGACGGCACGCTGGACATGGCCGTTCACAGCCTCAAGGACATGCCCACCGAACTTCCCGAGGGGCTGGCCATTGCCGCTACTCCCCTGAGAAAGGACCCGAGGGACGTCCTGGTCAATCGATGGAACTGCTCCCTGGCAGACCTACCCGAGGGAGCCCGAATCGGCACCAGCAGCCCCAGGCGGCAAGCCCTCCTGCGCACACTCTGTCCGCAGGCTACAGTGCTACCCATTCGTGGAAACGTGGATACGCGGGTGAGCAAGGCCACAGGAGACGATTACGATGGGGCCATCCTGGCCGCCGCCGGTCTGGAACGCCTTGAACTTACCAGCCACATCGCCGAGTACCTTTCGCCCCAACGCTTCGTCCCACCTCCCGGACAAGGCGCGCTGGGTCTCGAGGTCCGGGCGGACGACAACGAGCTCTTGGACCTGCTCCGGCCAATCGAACACCCGGAGACGAGGTTCGCCGCCACTGCGGAGCGAGCATTCTTGGAGAAGTTGGGGGGAGGCTGCCAGCTACCGGTAGGCGCCTATGGGCGCGCCCAGGAGGAGATCATGTATTTAACGGTCTTCCTCAGCTCCGCCGACGCTCAAAAGGCGTTCCGGGCAAAGGTGGACGGACTGACCCACGACCCGCTCCAGTTGGCGAGCGACGCGTATTTGGCAGTCCTGGAACGGGGAGGCGGCCCGCTGTTGGAGATTGAGTGGACCGAGCTGGAGCTTTGAGCCACAGGCAGATGGAAAACGAATCGCCTCCGATGAGAGGACTGAGTGCCGGGTAAGGTTTACCTAGTGGGAGCTGGACCGGGCGACCCCGGCCTGATTACGGCGAAGGGCGCGCGCTGTCTCGAGCAAGCCCAGGTCGTGCTATATGACCGGCTGCTCGATCCGTCGCTACTGGACCTGGCCCCTGAATCGGCCCGGCGAGTATTCGTAGGAAAAGAGCGGGACCGCCAAGCCATGAGCCAGTCCCAGATTAACCAATTCCTTGTCGACGAGGGAAGAGCGGGCAACGTGGTCGTCCGTCTTAAGGGCGGTGACCCCTTCGTATTTGGGCGAGGCGGGGAGGAGGCCCTGGCCCTGGCCCAAAGCGGCGTGAGGTTCGAAGTCGTCCCCGGCGTCACCTCTGCCGTAGCCGCTCCGGCCTACGCCGGAATCCCCCTGACTCACCGCGGCGCCGCATCGTGTTTCACCGTGGTAAGCGGCAGCGAGGACCCTTCCAAACCCAACTCGTCGGTCAATTGGGAAGCATTGGCCCGCACCGGCGGGACTCTGGTCGTGCTCATGGGCTGGCAACCCCTCCAGTCCATTTTCGACACCCTTATGGAAAAAGATATGAGCCCTCACACGCCGGTTGCCCTGGTGCAATGGGGGACCTGGCCCCAACAGGCAACGGTTACCGGCACTTTGGAAAACGCCGTGGCCCTTGGCAAGACGGCCGGATTGAGACCGCCAGTGGCTGCCGTCATCGGCCCGGTGGCGGACCTTCGCCAAGAGTTGTCATGGTTCGACCAACGTCCTCTCTTTGGCAAGAAGGTCTTGATAACCCGGTCCCGCACCCAAGCGTCCCAGTTCCGGTTGCTGTTGGCGGAACTCGGGGCCCAGCCAGTCGAGATTCCGGCCATCCAGACCGTCGACCTAGAAGACTTCACTGAGTTGGATTCCGCCCTTTTCCGGCTTGGGGAGTTCCAGTGGGCCATTTTCGCCAGTATCAACGCGGTTGACTCGGTGTTTGGACGCCTTAGGCTGTTGGGCAAAGACAGCCGGGCTTTTGGCGGTGTAAAAGTTGGCGCCATCGGTCCGGCAACCAGCAATGCTCTGACCGACAGGGGAATCACTCCTGACTTCGTTCCCTCCCGGTCGGTATCCGAAGTCGTACTCTCAGAGCTGGAAGGCATGGACTGGACCGGTGTACCCGTCCTGTTGCCATCAGCGGACATTGGCCGAGACGCTCTTGCCCGCGGCCTGTCACAGCGAGGCGCTAAGGTCGAACGCATTGCGGCTTACCGCACGATTCCCACCGATGGAATGGCGGAAAAGGCCCGCTCGGCTCTGGAACAGAACGTCGATTTCGTGACTTTCACCAGCTCGTCGACGGTCCAAAACCTGCTAAGTATGTTGGACGGCGACCGAAAGGCCCTGGAAAGAAGCAAGATCGCCTGCATCGGCCCGACCACCGCCGCCACCGCGGAGCAAATGGGGTTGCGCGTCGACCTGGTGGCCCCGGTGCATACGGTACAAGGTCTGGTGGACGCTCTGGTCGAGCATTGCGCCACCCACTAAGAAGCTGACTGCTCAAGGAGGTCCCACCAATGCAGAGCTTTCCTGATGTTCGACTTCGCCGCCTGCGCGAGCAGCCGGCTGTGCGCAACCTTGCCCGGGAGACCCGTCTGTCGGCTTCCCAGTTTATTTACCCGTTATTCGTCACCCACGGCACGGACGTCCGCGAACCGATAGAGCCCATGCCTGGCTGCTATCATTTCTCGTTGGACCGCCTGGCCGAAGAGGTCGGCGAGGCATACGAGCTTGGCGTTCCAGGGGTCCTGCTATTCGGCCTGCCCGCCGAGAAGGACCCGCTGGGCACCGAAGGCTACGACCCCGAGGGGATCATCCAAGAGGCAATCCGGACGATCAAGCGCGAAGTTCCGGGCATGATGGTGATCACCGACGTCTGCATGTGCGAGTACACCGACCACGGGCATTGCGGCGTGATAGACAACGGACGCGTGGACAACGACGCCACTCTGGAGTTGTTGGCACGGACAGCGGTGACCCAGGTACAGGCGGGAGCGGATATGGTCGCGCCATCCGCGATGATGGACGGTCAAGTGAGGGCCATCAGGGAAGCTCTGAATGGAGAAGGCTTCGAGGATATGCCCATCATGGGATACGCCGCGAAGTACGCCTCCGCGTTTTATGGTCCCTTCCGCGTTGCAGCCGACTCCACCCCCCAGTTTGGAGATAGGCGCAGCTACCAAATGGACCCGGCAAACGCACGGATGGCCATGCGTGAAATCGAAAGCGACATTGCCGAGGGCGCCGACATCGTCATGGTAAAACCCGCCCTGGCCTACCTGGACGTGATCCGGCGGGCAAGCGAGCGTTTTGATCATCCGCTGGCCGCCTACAACGTCAGCGGCGAATACTCGATGGTCAAGGCCGCCGGTAGCAACGGCTGGCTCGATGCAAAGATGGTGACATTGGAATTGCTCACCGCCATTAGCCGGGCAGGGGCCGATATCATCCTCAGTTACCACGCCAAAGAAGTGGCCCGCTGGCTCCGTGACGACGCATAGAGAAGCGCGTCGATCCTAGAATGCGACGATTGGTGATGGCTCATGGAACTCTCCAAGTCTGAAGCGCTATTCGCCGAGGCACAGCGGTACATTCCCGGCGGGGTCAACAGCCCCGTGCGCTCCTTCCGCGCCGTGGGGGGGACACCCCCATTCATCGCCAGGGGACAGGGTTCGCATGTCTGGGACGTGGACGGCAACGAATACATCGACTACCTGGGGTCCTGGGGGCCGCTGGTACTGGGTCATGCCCACCCCACGGTCGTCGAGGCGCTGCGCAAGGCTGCCGAAGGAGGAACCAGCTTCGGAGCCCCGGTCGAGGGGGAAGTGGAACTGGCCCGTCTGGTGTGCGATGCCTTCCCATCAGTGGAAATGGTGCGGCTGGTCAACTCCGGCACCGAAGCCTGCATGAGCGCCATTCGCCTGGCCCGCGCCTTCACCGGCCGGGACAAGATAATTAAGTTCGCGGGCTGCTACCACGGGCACGCCGATGGGCTGCTGGTCCGGGCCGGTTCAGGTGCGTTGACCCACGGAATTCCCACCAGCGCTGGAGTCCCCGAATCCTACGCCACCGAGACCCTTGTGGCCGACTTCAATGACCTCGGTTCGGTGGAGACGTATTTCGAGTCCTTTCCTGGGCAGATCGCCGGTATCATCGTTGAGCCGGTTGCCGGGAACATGGGCGTAGTACCGCCTGCGGATGGTTTCCTGCAGGGTCTACTGGACATCACCAACTCGAACGACGCTTTGTTGATTTTCGACGAAGTGATCACCGGGTTCCGTGTCGGTCCACACGGTGCGCAAGGTCTCTACGGCGTCACCCCGGACATTACCACGATGGGCAAGATCATCGGCGGCGGACTGCCCGTGGGAGCTTACGGCGGCAGGCGTGAGATCATGGAGCGGGTGGCTCCCCTGGGAGATATGTACCAGGCGGGAACGCTCTCCGGCAACCCGCTGGCGGTTAGCGCCGGCATAGCCACGTTGACTGAGTTGAAGGCGCCCGGAGTCTACGAGCGTATCGACGCACTGGCCCAGCGACTTACCGAGGGATTGGCTGGCGTATTCCAGCGGGCCGAAATACCCGGGACCATTAACCGGGTTGGGTCTATGTTCACCGGCTTCATGAACCCCGGCCCCGTGAATATTCTGGAACAGGTCGAAGCCTCGGACGCCGCGCTCTACGGCCGATATTTCCACGAGATGCTGGAGCGCGGCGTCTACATCGCACCGTCCCAGTTCGAGGCCGGTTTCGTGTCCACAGCCCATACGGAAGCGGACATCGACCAGACCATCGCTACCGCGGAAGAGGCCCTGACCGGGCTTCGCTAACCGCGGTCCGGCCCCCCAACGTTCAAGCTGGGCGGCGGCGACGCACCACTGAATAAAACTCCACAGTCTCTCCGGGATTCACTTTGAACCAGCCCTCCCCGGGCTGTTTAGAAACATCGTCTTCCGCTTTGGAACTCGGGACTACGCGCACGCCCAGCGTCGCCAGCATTCCATCGATCTGGCTGATTGACTGAGCTACTGGCGCGGAGGGGCTTGCGTCTGACGAGAGGCGCATCCGCACCTCCAGAAGTTCGTTGGTCAACTGCAACGCCAGCTCCACACCGGCCAGGTTGAGGCCCATGGCATCCACGAAATGCTTGATTAGACGGAGCCGGGCGACGTCTTCATCGGAGTAAGTCCGAAGGCTGCCCATGCGCAACGGTTCGATGAAGCCCGCCCGCTCATACTTCCGCAGGGTTTGAGGGTGCATTTCCAGCGTCTTCGCCACCACGCTGATCAAGTATATGCCTTGAGTCTGCCTCATTGATTTCTCCTGGAGTTCTCGCGGATTGCACCGTCGACAGATACGCTTATCTTTTACACACAAGGCACATGTCTGTCAATCGCATATTACTGTCATGACTGTCTGTATATAGATATTTGACATGGTACGTATCAACTTATATACTCGTGTCATACTTTCAAACAGGAGGTGATGCCGTGGCAACGGTAGAGCTTCTAGAACGATGCCCAAAGACCGAAATTACAACCGATGGACTCGACGCCAACCTCTCTCCGGAGGCGGGATCAATGTTCGAGGAGGCCGAATGGTCCCATAAACAGCCGGACCGGCCGGAAACAAGACAGTGGCATTACCAGATGCCCTTTGCCGGAGTCCGCTATTACTCATTCTAAGCCTACCGGCTAGGACCATCGGGCTTCCCGAAGAACCGCACCAAAATTTCGACCGACAAGTTAAAGGAGAATGACAATGTTACAACGTTTTGAGCCATTCAACGATCTACGGCAGATGCAGGACACTATGGACCGGATGTGGCGAAGGTTCGGCAACGGCTCCCGCGCTTCCTCCGACAGCCCACACGCAGAAGCCTGGGCGGTCCCGCTGGATGTGGTGCGGAATGGCGAGGACACGGTGATCCGCGCCTCAATGCCGGGCGTGTCACCCGAGGAAATCCAGGTATCCATCGAGGACGGCGTCCTAACCATAAGGGGCCAGACTTCCCAGGAACACCAGGAGGGTGACGGCAATTACTTGATGCGGGAGCGCCGGTCGGGTTCCTTCCACCGTGCGCTAAGGCTACCCGATTCGGTAGACGTGGACAAGGCCGATCCCCATTACCAGAACGGGGTCTTGACCATCACCATCCCCAAGGCCGAGGCCAAAAGGGCCAAGCAGCTAAAGGTCCAGGTGAGCGAGACCTCCACCCAGGTTGGCGATTAGCCAGCCCTGCATCCCAGGCACGCGAATCTCCTCCCAAAGAACGACGCGGGAGCCGCTTTTATGGCTCCCGCGTCGTTTCGTTTCCCTCAGCGCCCGGTTGGACTGATTGGCAGTGGCTTACGCCCCGTAGCGGGCGGCGGCGTTGGGGTCGCTGTACTCAACGTTCTTGGTGCCCCAGAATGCCGCGGCGATGTCGTCGCAGGCGGCCACCAGATTCTCGGCATTTTCCATGCTTACCGTCTGCTTGCACTGGCCGGCCAGCTTGAGGGCCGAGTTGAACTTGGCCGCTATTTCGTTGGCGTCGGTGTTGGGCCATGCGTAGTCAGCCCAAAGGATCCTCAGCTCGTCTTTGCACTTCTCCGCATGTTCCTCTTTCACCGTGACGTAGCGGTTGAAAGTGTTGGCAAAAGTTTGATGGGCGGCAATGTCCGAGCCCGGCGCAGGATGCTCCAGGTTCTGCATCCGTAACACCATCTTCTGCACAGTCTGGGCAGCGATTTTGGCAACTAGCGGGTCGTAAATCCCACAGGGAATGTCACAGTGGGCCTTGGCCCTCGGCACGCTGAACCACTTGAACATACTTGCGTTACCTCGTTTCTTAGATTTCGAATCCCGCACCAGACTACAAGAAAATCCCCCCGTCCGCAACCTCGAAAAGCCCCATCCAAAGCCCCGCTCACCCATCTCCAGGCGGTACCTGTCCGGGGCCCAAAGTTGTAACCGATTGGCCCCATGGATATAATCATGTTTCTTCCCAAGCCAATTCATGATGCCGGAACAGCGCGCCGCAGGAGGAAGCCAAATGACTACCACCAGCCGAAACATGGCACTTAAACACCGCAGTAGGGAGATCGTTGAAGGGCCCGACCGCGCCCCCGCCCGGGCCATGCTCATGGCTATGGGTCTTACCCAAGAGGACATTGACAAGCCCTTCATAGCCATCGCCAATCTGGCCAGCGACGTGACTCCTTGTAACGTTCACCTGGACCGGCTGGCCCAAGCCGCGAAAGAGGGAGTCCGGCAGTCCGAAGGCACGCCATTCGAGTTCGGGACCATCACTGTAAGCGACGGCATCTCCATGGGCACCGAAGGGATGAAGGCGTCCCTAGTCAGCCGCGAGGTGATCGCGGATTCCATCGAAGTCGTAACCTTTGGCGAGCGCATGGACGGGCTGATTACCATCGCCGGTTGCGACAAGAATATGCCCGGTTGCTTGATGGCGATTGCCAGGCTCAACGTGCCTTCCCTGTTCATCTACGGTGGCACGATAATGCCGGGCAACTACAACGGCAACGACGTCAACATCCAGGACGTTTTCGAGGCCGTGGGCGCTTACGCAAGCGGAAACATGACATTGGATGAGCTCCACGGATTGGAGTGTGTCGCCTGCCCCGGAGAGGGCTCCTGCGCCGGTCTCTTTACAGCCAACACGATGTCGACCGCCATCGAAGTCATGGGCATGTCTCTTCCCGGGGACGCTTCAATCCCCGCAATCGACCCACGCAAAACCGAGCACACCAGGGCGGCGGGCCGAACCTTGATGCGCCTGCTCGAAGAGGACGTCCGGCCCAGGGACATTCTCACCCGTCAGGCCTTCGAAAACGCTATCACCGCCGTGGTGGCGATGGGCGGCTCCACCAACGCAGTGCTGCACCTGATCGCCATTGCTCACGAAGCGCAGGTGGAGTTGGGCCTTGGCGACTTCGACCGAATCAGCAGGAGCACGCCCTACATCGCCGATATGAGGCCGGCCGGCCAGTACGTTATGGCCGACCTTGACCGCTACGGCGGGGTATCGCTCATCGTTAAGCGGTTGCTCAGGGCTGGCCTATTGCACGGCGACGCCATGACGATCACTGGCAAGACCCTGGCGGAAAATGCGGAGGCAATAGACACGATAGAGGACCAACCGGTGGTTGTACCCACTGACCAACCGCGCAGCCCCACCGGCGGCCTGGCCATTCTCTACGGGAACTTGGCTCCAGACGGCGCGGTAATCAAGGTGGCCGGTCACCAGGAAAGAGTCTATCAGGGTCCGGCAAGGGTATTTGACCAGGAGCAGACCGCGTTCCAGGCTATCCAGCGCAGGGAGATCAAGTCCGGAGACATCGTAGTCATCCGCTATGAAGGCCCCAAGGGAGGCCCGGGTATGCAGGAGATGCTGGCCGTGACCGGCGCGCTGGTAGGACAGGGCCTGGGCGACGACGTGGCGCTAATGACCGACGGGCGTTTCTCCGGCGCCACCCACGGCCCGATGGTTGGTCACGTAACCCCGGAAGCGGCCGTTGGCGGCCCCATAGGCCTCCTACAAGAGGGAGATATCATCACCCTGGACATTCCACAGCGACGCTTGGACGTGCAACTGACCGAGGAACAGTTCGCCGACCGCCGGGCAAACTTCACGCCCATGGCCCCCAACTACACCACCGGAGTCCTGGCCAAATACGCCAAACTGGTGTCCTCCGCCTCACAAGGCGCGGTGACGGGGTAGGAGTGTGGATTATGGCAAGGATAGAAATCAGCCTTCCGGACGACGTGTTCCAAGCCGTAGACAGGTTGCGCCGCGAAAGCAAAGCACAACTTACGATGAGCCAATTCTGTCGCTACGCCATAATAGAGCTATTGCAAAAGGAAGCAGACCATAAACGAAATCAGAAAGACTTGGAAGAGTTCTTCGCGCGAGAGGAAACAGAGGAAGAACTAATGGAATGGGTCCACCAGGCCAGCTTACTGACGCTCGCCAAGAGCCCTTGGGGGGAAACCTCTACAGAGTGACACGAGGAGAAGTCTGGTGGGCCAACTTGCCCGGTCCAGCCGGGAGGCGCCCGGTGGTGCTCGTGTCCAGGAACGAAGTTTATGGGAGGCGCGGACAGGTTACCATTGCACCCGTCACGAGTCGGATTCGCGGGGTTTTGGCTGAGGTACGGCTTGCACCATCCGATGGGCTGCTTCGCCCTTGCGCCGTGAATCTCGACAGTATGGTTACCGTGTCGATCAACTCCATTGAACGTTACATTACCCTGCTGACCGACCAGAAGATTCGGGAAATAAACGCAGCGATTCGCTATGCCCTGGGCTTGGAAGATTAGACCCCTCCGATAACCACCATCGAGGACAACCTCAGAGTCAAGAAGCCTACAGAATTTATCAAGGCGGAATACGCGACGCACCAATGCCTCAATCAATAACCGTGGACATACTCGACCGGATGCGCTCCAACCTTGGGACGCTGGTCACCGAGCGCGCCAGACGCTTGCCGGGCCTCAAGTATTGCGACCTTCGCATCCAGGTTAAGGAAGAGAAAGGCGCGGTGGCTGAGAATGGCGGCGAGAAAGCCAGCTCAGAAGACTACTCGTTCGACTTCGGTGTCCGGGTCATCGCGGGGACCCGTGCCAGCGCATCCGGTTATTACGGGCGCATTCTAGGCGCGGCAGACGCTGAAAACATCGAGAACGTGGTCTGGAACGGTATCAAACAAGCCCACCAACGGGCTAGGACCAGCGCCAGGCTCAAGAACCTCGCAAGGGGCAGGTTCGCCAGGCTGGGAGGTACTCTGTCCTCTATCGACTTGGCCTCGGTGGACATCGCGCGAGACACCGTGCCTCCAACATTCACCGTTGACCCCAGAGAAGTCCCGCTCAAGGACATCGTCACAATGGCCGTGGACGGATGCAAGGCGGCCCACAGCCAGGGCGCCATTGGCTATTCCGCCGCATCCGCAAGCACATATCTGCTCCGTGAGCTATACCTCAGCTCAGATGGAGCGGACATCGACCAGTCATTCGCTCAGACCGAGGGCTTCGCAATAGTTATCTGCGAAGGAGACGGCGGGGGCTACGAACTCTACGACTTCACGGGACATCAGAGGGGCTGGGAGATTCTCACCGACGGCTACATCAACGGCCCCATCATTCTGCCCAACTTCATGGACTTCTGCACCGAATTGGGGGCCAATGCGGCCGAGGTTGCGGCGGCGCCCCCGCTAAGACCTCCCGACAACGACGTGGTGGTGGTCACTGATCCCCACTTCAACACCCTCTTGGTCCACGAGGTGGTGGGGCACCCTTCCGAGCTTGACCGGGGCCTGAAATATGAGACCGCCTACGCGGGACGCTCCTGGTTCTTGAACACCCTAGAGGACAACCAAATCGGCCAGCAGATCGCATCACCGCTGGTAACCGCCTTCTCCGACCCTCTGATGGAGGGTTACGGCTCTTTCCAATACGACCACGAGGGCACGCGACCCCGAAGATCGCACATTATCCGTGACGGGATCCTGGAGGAGTTCCTGAACAACCGCCAGACCGCCGCCATTATGGGGGTCGCTCCCAACGGGTCCGCCCGCAGTACCGAAGCCCACCTCGTGCCGTTGATCCGCATGACCAACACGGTCTTCGGGCCTGGCGAAAGCGACCCGGCAGAGATGATCGCCGATGTAGAATCGGGTTACTACATCGCGGGACACCGCACTCCGTCCATCTCCGAGGCTCGGGAGAATTTCCGCATAACAGCGGTCAGGGTATACGAGATCGAGAATGGCCAGTTGGGACGGCTGTACCGCGACGGAGGCATCACCTCCGACTCCCGGAAGTACTTCACTTCCATCGACGCCGTGGGCAACGACCTCCGAGTCAACCCGATCCCCAACTGCGGCAAAGGCCAACCCATGCAGGCCAAACGCATGAGTAACGGAGGGCCTACAATGAGGGGCATAGCCCGCCTCACCGGCCCGGGCCAGTAAGGAGTGAATGATGACTCAACGAGATGGGTACGCTTCCGCCAGCAGAGAGTTTATGACCAAGGCATTCCAAGAACTGGAGCAAGGCGACGTCGTCCAAGCCTCCGAGAAAGGTTGGGGAGCAGCCGCACAAATGCTCAAAGCCGTGGCTGACCGCAGGGGTCTGCCGCACAATAGTCACGGCCTGCTATACGGAGTCGTGCGGACGCTTGTCCAGGAGACTGGAGACAGCCAAATTGCCAACTTGTTTCAGGTAGCTGGAAGCTTGCACATGAACTTCTATGAGAATTGGTCGCCCGCAGAGTTGGTGGAGCTTGCCCTGCACGACGTTGAGCGACTGCTTGAAAAGCTGGAGCCAATGTTGGACCAGGATTCTTCAGACTCGCCCGTACCAGGGGTTTAGCGCGCATGATTCCCCTGAACAAGCTGCGCACGGCTATCCTTGAGGCTCTGGTCTACGTGTCCTCCCAACCAACAGAGGGAGATAGCCCGCCTAACTGGGCCGGGTTAGTCTAGGCATCATAGGAGGAAATGTGGGCGCCTTCGCGGTAAGAATTGACGTTGGAGACCCTGCGGGAGAACGATTCGAAAGCGTCGAAGCCCTCGTTGACACTGGAGCTAGCTATAGCGCTATTCCGGCGTCGGTCCTGGCGAGCCTCGGAGTGGAGCCACATGATAGAGTCAATTTTATCCTGGCCAACGGGGGAATCATTCTGCGAGACGTAGGACGCACATGGATGCGCATTGGCGGGAAAAAGGAAGTCACACTCGTCGTCTTCGCCGATGAATGCACCGAGGCCTTACTAGGAGCCTACACTTTGCAAGGTATGCTTCTGGCGGTAGACACCCCGAATGAACAGCTCATCTCCGTGGATGGCCTTCTGAAGTGAACAACACTAGGGCAAGCATCAGATGATTCCTCTGATCAAGCTGCGCGCGGCCGTCCGTGAGGCTCTGGCCTACGTGTCCGGCCAACCCGGCGTGGACGAAGTGGAAGCGTTCGCTTCGGCCAACACCAACCTGACCGTCCGCCTGAACTACACGTCCAACATTCCCAGCAACGGTGTTGAAGAGCCCAAGTCGTTGGAGTCCTACGGCATCGGGTTGCGGGTGGCTTTCCGCACCCCCGAAGGCGTCAAGCTCGGGTTTGGCAGCGAGCCCGCGGACCTGACGCTGACCGGCGTTCAGAGCGCCTTGGAAAAAGCTCGTTCCGGGGCCGTGTTGGACGTGGACTTCGTATCTCTTCCGAGGTCCGAAGACGCCGCTCCGAGTGTGGCTGACACACAGCCTGCTCCGGTCAGCGACCCGGCCTCACGTTTCCACGACCCATCGGTGATGCGCATGGGCAATTCACGCCTCGTCGAAACAGGCTGGAATATGCTTGAACGCGGCCTGGACGTTTTCGAGACCTCCGAGGATGTGCTAAGCCTGGTCGAGTCTCCGGAACGAATCTCCGAGTTGGGACTGATTCTAGGCGGAGACCTGGTCTGCCTCCAGGAGAGGATGGCCATAGCTTCCACCCACATCCCCAGGGTCCAGAGCGACGAATCGACCCTCGTCATGTCCTTCGCGACGGCGATGGTGGAATCCCAAGCGGCCAAGGGAAGCGGTTGGTCGGTCAGTCCCGGGCTGGCCGGGTTCAGCGGGGACTCCGCCGCGCAGGCAGCCCGCAACGCAATCGCGTCAATCGACGGAGTGCGTATACCCACCGGAGATTACCGCGTCGTACTTGGCCCCCAACCGTTGGCGGAAATCCTGGAGTGGATCCTGCTGCCCGGCTTCTCCCTGGACATGTTCTGGGCTGGGGCTTCCCCGTTCATGGGCAAGCTCAACCAGCAGGTAGCGTCGCCGCAACTGTCCATCTATGATCACGGGGCGGCGGCGGACATGGCCGGATCGAAGAAGGTTACCGACGAGGGGTTGCCCACCGGACGGACTCAACTGATTGCCAACGGTGTCCTGTCCGGCCTGATGTCGGACCACTACAATTACCGGCGAATCATTAGCGACCCCGAAGCCAGGCGCAAGCTGGGTGTTGATCCTCGAACAATCTCGAACGCCATCGCCCCCAGAAATGGGTTCCGACCCGGCAATGGGGGAGGGCGCGACTTTGCTTCTACCCCTTCGGTGGTCCCGACAAACCTGGTAGTCCAGGGGGACGAAGGCATCACCCGCGATGAGCTATTTCGCAGGGTAGGCGACGGCGTCTACATAGGCCGGATCTGGTACACCTATCCGGTCAACGGTATAACAGCGGGGGACTTTAGCGGCACCGTCGTCGGCGATTCATACGTGATTAAAGACGGACGGCTCGCCGCGCCCATCAAGGCCAATACCCTGCGTATGAATGACAACGTGCTGCGGGTCATCAACAACATCCTGGGCATTACCGAGTATCAGCGCGGGACCGTCCGCTGGTCGTCAGACCAGGTGACCTGGGCCCCCGAAGTCGCCGTGTCAGGTTTTCACCTGGAAGAGATCGGCGAGCAGTCCTTGTAAATCATCGAGGTGCGGGATGCCATCAGATAACATCGAGTTCACCACACAGGGCAGCGTGGCCAAGATCACGTTGAACCGTCCCGAAGCGCGTAACGCTCTGTCGGCCGAAATGGTGGATGGGCTGGGCGAGGCCCTGCGCGCTTGTCACAAGCAGGACATCCGGGCCGTCATCCTCGGCGGGGCCGGAGGCTCGTTTTGCGCTGGCGCGGACGTTAAGGACTTCGTCGAGCAGTTGGACCAGGGAGGGCCGGAAGGGATATCCCAACACCTGAACAACCTGGCAGGCGCGCTGCACCGGGACGTGGTCATGGAAATCCGCCGGTTGGAGAAGCCGGTTATCGCCAGCATCGACGGTGTGGCGGCAGGCGGAGGGTTCAGCCTCACGCTGGCCTGCGACCTGCGGATCGCTTCCAGCACTGCCAGGTTTCTGATGGCCTATGCCAACATCGGGGCGACCGCCGACGGTGGGTCCACCTACCTCTTGCCACGGCTGGTGGGCGCGGGCAAGGCGATGGAATTATACACGGCGAGCCAACCCCTCAACGCTGAATCCGCCCTGGAAATCGGTCTGGTCAACCAGGTCTGCCCTTCCGGAGACTTGGACAGACACGTTCTGGAGACCGCTATGAGGCTCGCCCAGGGCCCCACGGTGGCGTTCGGAAGAGTCAAGGCCCTATTCGACCAATCGTGGGGCTCGAACTTGGAAGACCAACTCGAGGCTGAGACCGCGGCCATGAGGGGAATCGGCCTTACCGGAGACTTCCAAGACGGAATCCGAGCGTTCGCCGAAAAGCGCCGGCCCTGGTTCCAGGGAAGATAGGGACCGCAGAGGGCGAGTTACCCCACCTCAACCACGGTTACGCCTTCGCCCCCGCTCCCTTCTCCACCAGCCACCGAAGCCGCCAACGTATGACGGTCTAGATACTCCCTGATCGCACGCCTGAGGGCGCCGGTCCCTTTGCCGTGGATGATGCGCACGTTCTCGACACCGTCGAGAGACGCGTTGTTGAGAAGCTCGTCGACCCGTTCTATCGCCTCGTCCACCCTGCATCCGCGAAGGTCTATCTCGGTATTCGACTGCTTGGGAGCCTGGCGCTGGAAAAATACGCTGGCCTGGGCCGCGGCCTGGTGGCCGCCGGCGGGGCGTTCCAATTGGTACATCGGCACCTTGGCGCGCATCGTTCCCAGCAGGACTTCAATCTGCCCTTCCTCATCCGCCGGGGTGATTACCTCAACCGGACGAGGAATGCCCCGGAGAAACACCCGGTCTCCGCTGCCCACCCGCTCTTGCCAGGGAGTCCGCTTCACCTCGATGGGTTGCCAGCGGGGTGTCCGCACTTCGCGGGCAGCCTCCCGCAGTTGAGCGCGCTGCTCCTGTATGACCTGCCGGGTATCCGGCTGGTCCAACACCCGCTCGGCGCGCCGCAGACGGTCCAACAGGTGACCGATCCGGTCCTGGAGGTCCTGCCGGGCGTCTTCGACCAACTCGGCTTTTGTGGACTCCACGTTGGCCAACTGGGACTCGGCTTCAGCCTGCTGCTGGCGGGACTGGGTGAGGGCTTCCTCCGCCTCACGGCGAAGGTCTTCGACCACTCGCCGCTCCACCTGTAGCTGGTGGAGCAGGTCTTCGGTCGCCTGTTCAACCGGGGAAATCGCCGACCGGGCATGTTCTATGATTTCCGGCGGAATACCCAGCCGCGCCGCGATAGTGAGGGCGTAGCTGCGTCCGGGAAGTCCCAGGGTAACGCGGTAGGTCGGTTGCAACGTCTGGGGATGCAGGTCAACGCTGGCGTTGGTCATCCCCGGAGTCTCTTGAACAAAACGCGCCACACCCCGATGATGGGTCGTTGCCACGAGCAGAGGCCCAAGACTCAGGAAGTGCCACAAAATCGCCTGGGCCAACGCCGAGCCCTCTTCGGGGTCCGTGCTGGTCCCCAACTCGTCCACAAGGATGAGGGACTGGCCGGTGATCTCGCCAATAATGGCGAGTAGATTTGAGATATGGGAGCTGAATGTCGACAGGGCCTGCTCGATGCTCTGCTGGTCACCGATATCCACGAACACGCCGTCGAAGAGGGGAAGCTCGGCCTGGTCGGCGGGTACGTGCAACCCTGACTGGGCCATCAACGCCAGCAAACCCACTGTCTTCAAGGCCACGGTCTTGCCGCCGGCGTTGGGACCGGTAATCAGCATCACCCTGGAGTCTCCACCCAATTCCAGGCTCACCGGCACCACTGAGCCGGAAAGCAGCGGATGACGCGCCCCGGTTAACCGTAGCCTGCGGTCCTCCGCCGGGTGGTCCGAGACCCAAGGGGAAACCGCCCGCAACGCGGATGAATACCGCCCCTTGGCCATGTCGAGGTCCAGCCTCGACAGAATATCCAGGGTCAACAGCAGGTCTTGTCCCGCGTGGCTGACCTGGGTGGAGAGCTGCCGCAGGACCCGTTCCACCTCGCGTTCCTCGGCCAACCGCGCCTCCCGCCAACGGTTGCCAAGCTCAATCGCACCCATCGGTTCGACAAAAACGGTTGACCCACTGTCTGAGACGTCGTGGACGATACCGGGGACCCTGGGTTTCATTTCGGCCTTAATGAGCAGCACCAAGCGGCCATTTCGCTGGGTGATGATCGGTTCCTGGACCACCTCCATGCGCTGGAACCGGCGCAGGTTCCTTTCCATGGTCTCGTTTAGCCGCTGATGCACCGACCGGGAGTCTTGCCTGAGTTGGCGGAGGAGAGGACTGGCATCGTCCAGCACCTCGCCCGCTGGACTGACCGCGGAGGCGACCGCGCCTTCTATGCCGGTTAAGTCGGGTATGTTTTCGGCGAAACCGGTCAGCAGGGGAAAATCGTCCCGGTCCGTCAGGCGTGACCGGTCGAAACGAGCGGCCCCAAGTAGCTCCTGGATGGAACGCAGCTCCTCTCCCCGAAGCAGTCCACCCAGCAATGCGCGGCGAACCAGGTCCCGGAAGTCGATGCGCGGGCCAAACTCCAGCACACCGCCGTTCTCTATGAACTGCCTGGCTTCCGTAGTCTCCTGAAGGTCGGTCGCGATGACCAAGAGGTCCTGTTTCGGGGTCAAAACCAGGGACGCTTCTTCGCCCATCACAGTACGGGCGTACGAGGCGAGGCGGCGGCGGATCTGGTCGAATTCCAGCAGGCGTATCGCTCGGGCAAAGCCGCCCTGATCCGGTGAGTCACTGGCGTTGGGCTCGGGGGGTGTGACTCTGCCGCTCCCCGAGTCCAGGGTATGTTGTTCCATAGACATCGTGCGGTTTTATCTAATGCCAGAGAGTAAATTCCGAAGCGGGAATCGTTGGATAGCTGGGGGTCTAAAAGCTAACCGGGTACAACCGGCATTCCCTCAAGAGTTCCGGCACTTCTTCCAGCGTATCACGTTTGGGGTCCCTAATGTTGAGCCTGCGTTGCAGCGTGATCCCGCGCAACCGCTCCACGTGGGGGCACACTTTGACGAATTCGTTCAGGGTGATCCTATCGCCGCCGAGGAAGAGAAATTCCAGTTCTCCGGCATGGGGTTCGAGCTGGGCCCGCGTGGTCTCGCAAGTCTTGTCGTACATCTTCCGGGCCTGGCCTTCCCGGATGCGCTGGAAACGCCGCTGGGAGGTGCCGCCGGCATGGTGTTTGCCCTTGACGTACCTGGCATCTGTCTTGGCTGAAATCAATTGGTCGCCCTTGAACAGGGCCACGGTCGAACGCCCGAGCCTCAATAGCACCACGCCGATCGTATATTCGGCGTTCACATTGGCCATCAACGGAGCAGTGGACCAGGAATCCAAGGCCATGGTCTCAGCCAGAGGGAACGGCGGCAAGATTACGAGCCCCCATTGTCCAGCCCGCAGTCCGACAATTCCGGTGTCGGACGCCAATACCGACCGGTCCAGCCCGGCCAGGGCTTCAGGCCAGCCAACATTGGCGTCCAAGCCTTTCAGCGCGCCTATACCGCTCCCCGGCGCAAGATACACCGAAGAGGAAGTCATCCCCGCATCAGGGGTAGCCGTCTCCAGGATCCTTTGGAGACTTGCCCGCGAAACGGATTGACCGGGTTGAATCGTCAGAGCCGGAGAGGTCATGGGTTAAGTATACGCCAGTGGCTCGTGGTTAGTGGTCAGTGGTTCGTGGTTGGTGGTTGGTGGTTAGTGGTTGGTGGTTGGTGGTTGGTGGTTGGTGGTTGGTGGTTGGTGGTTGGTGGTTGGTGGTTGGTGGTTGGTGGTTGGTGGTTGGTGGTTGGTGGTTGGTGGTTGGTGGTTGGTGGTTGGAGACTATCTCAAATCTCCACCAACCTACCGGCAGGGAGAGAAATCCCCCTCAATCCCCCTTTTGCGAAAGGGGGAGGCATCGCCTTGACTCGGTTTTGAGATAGTTTCTTAGTGGTTAGTGGTCTCACCGGTTGACACTTCTCGCTGACTACAGGGAACCGGCCACCGGCCACTGACTTTATGGGGCTGGCAGGTTTAATTCGTGGGGCATGGCCCAGGGTAGGAGGGCGCGGAGAAGGGGCTTGAGAAGCGGGGCCTCTCCGTTGTTGCGGCATTCATTCAGGTAACGGCTAACTGAGGTGAAGGTGGCGAGCCGGTAACCCGCTTTGACGACCCGTTGGATGAAGGGTTGGGCGTCTGGCAGGGGCTCCTTTTCGATCAGGGCGCAGGACCACTCATCGCACAGTTCCTGGGACATGCGTTGGATGGCGACTTGAGCCAAGGGGCGGGCCAGTTTACGCTGGAGGCGGCGGATTTCGGACTTTATTTGACCGAGAGTCATAGTTGCTTCTCCATAATGGGACTTGATAGTGAGGGCGTTATCGAGGGATTGGAGTTGGAAGCGGGCGAGTCCGGCGCGGAAGTCCTCGTCCGGGAGCGAACGCTGCAACGGGCGGCGGGCCATATCAGAGAGGCGAGCGTGTTCGGCCACGGGGGGCGGCGGGTATGGGAAGGGACTTTCGCTGCCGGACGGAGAGGTAGGAGTTTTTTGTTTTGAGACAGACTGGGACATTTAGGGACATGCGCCTCCGTGTTGTACTGGGGTTTTGGGTCCGGGCTACTGATCAGTGGAATTGATGGTAGAGAGGTGCAATCCGGAATGGGAAGGAGGAAGTGTCAGGGCAATCTGAATTTGGCGGGGCCAACGTGACTGCGGCACGGGCTGGAGTCCGGAGATTGGGGACTGCTAGGTGAGGAATAGGAGTGGCGGATTGGGGGATGGATTCCCGTTTTCACGGGAATGACGGGGGGAGACGGTCGTGACCGAGGGAAGCCCAGGATCTTTTTAGTTGTAAGTGCCGCCAATCAGTACCGCACCGGTCAAGTCAATAAACTCCCCGTTCGGAAAAGGGGGGCCTGGGGGGATTTCCCCGGCGCCGGACAGGACGGCCGAAGTCATTGTGCGCCTGGAAAGAGACTCGCCCTAACGACTGGTAACATGGAACCGGGCCAATTGTTCTCGATCCTCGTAAACTCAGACCCGAGAAGGGGATAAATCCCCCTTTTGCGAAAGGGGGAGAACTAAAAGACACGAGGGGAGGCCCCGGGCATTAGACAGAGCTTGCGAACAGGTTACCTTTGGACGCTCCAATTGCCCGGCCATATGCATTTTGCTACACTAGCCGGACGGCCCCAGCGGGCCATCGTCGAAATCTTTCCGCCAAGAAGGAGTGACCGTGATATACGAAGTCCGTACATACACCCTCCAACCAGGCTCCGTGGCCCAATTCGAGGAAAACTTCGCCAAGGCCCTGCCCGCAAGGGAGAAATACTCCAAGCTGGGCGCTTTCTGGCACACTGACATCGGCCCGTTAAATCAGGTGATCCACGTCTGGCCCTACGAGAGCGTCGATGAGCGCAACGCCATCCGCGCCGAGGCTTCGCAGGACCCGGACTGGCCGCCCAAGAACCCGCCCGAAATGTACGTCAGCCTGTCTTCCGACATCTACATCCCCGCTCCCTTCATGCGGCCCATGGGCGGCGGCCAGGAATTGGGGAACATCTACGAAATGCGCATCTACACATACAAGAACGGCTCCATGCCGGAAGTCGTCAAGCGCTGGGGAGACGCCATACCCCACCGCGAGGAGTATTCCCCCTGCGCCGCCGCGATGTACAGCGACCTGGGTTCGCTGAACAAGTGGATGCACGTCTGGCCTTACAAGGACATGGAGGACCGCAACAAGGTCCGCGCCGAGGCCAGTCAGAACGAGCATTGGCCTCCCCCGACCCGGGAATTCCTGGTCAGCCAGGAAAACAAGATGCTAATCCCCGCGGCCTTCTCTCCCATGCGCTAGGAACTCTAGCCCTGGGGTACTAGAGTATGGTTGAGCCTGTCGAATCCGGAGTAGACGTCAAATGGTTTCCGACCCGGCGGACATAGAAGCCGTAAAAGCGGCCAACCAGCGATTTTATGAGGCTTTCGGCACTTTGGACATCCGCGAGATGGAGGAAGTGTGGGAAGCCTCGGACCGGGACATGTGCGTCCACCCCGGCTGGCAACCGCTGGTCGGATGGGAGTCCGTCCGCGCAAGCTGGGCTGGGATTTTCGACAACACCACCCTCATGCACTTCAACATCCACTACATAAATGTTGTGGTGCATGGGGACTCGGCTTGGGTTACCTGTATGGAGAACATTAGCAGCGTGTTGCAGGGCCGGGCCAGCAACTTCGGCATACTGAGCACGAACATATTCGTTCGCACGCCTCAGGGTTGGAAAATGTCCGCCCACCACGCTGCCCCCAACATGTAGGGGACTGCCGGTCTATTCCCAAGCATTTCTCCCTCTAGCTCTCTTCCACCCTTTTCTCTTTCATTGTGTGCTTTGACCCGGTACCAGGTATTTCTGCGCGGGATTGCCTGTCCGGAGCTGAACATCTTTGGATTCCCGGTTTCGGAGACCTTTGCGTAACCTTTCGTGATTCCGGCGAAAGCGAGAATCCAGAGTGTGCCCAGATACGGGGGACGCCCTCACCCTAACCCTCTCCCTCCGGGAGAGGGGATTATTCAAGGGTCTCCTTTCGCGGGAATGACGGGAGAGGCGGGAACGACGGGAGAGGCGGGAATGACGGGAGAGGCGGATATGCCGGGGGCGGCGGGTATGACGGGCTGATTGCATCCTTGAGGCGAATACCTTATAAGCCTGCCACCAACCCTCATTGGGGCGTCGGCGGGGACTGATACAATATATATGTGGCGTCCCCGTTGCTTGGGTCTGCCACATCCGCACTACCACCTTGACCCCATAACAGAAAGGAGCCTGACATGGCTCAGGATGCTCCCGCCCTGACCGCAACCGACAAGAACCTGTGGAGCGCCATAGTGTCCGAGGCTATGGCGAACCTCACATATAACGCCTACGCCCACAGGGCATTGGAGGAGGGCCATCCGGAAGTCGCCCAGGTTTTCCAGGAAGTCGCGGGCGCGGAGACGATCCATGGCCTGAACCATCTTCGCGTCGCAAATGGCGTCGGTCCAACCCTCGAGAACCTCCACACCGTCGTCACCGGAGAGGCCAAAGAGTTCAGCGCCGTCTACCCCCGCATGATTAACGAGGCCCTGGCGGAAGGGAGGCAAGACGTTGCGGACTCCTTCGCCCTGGCCCTGGGAAGGGAGCGGCACCACCTGGAGATGTTCAGCCGGGCATTGGCCGAGTTGGAGGTGAAGCAGGCTGCCACCACCGCGCAACCCCGAAGGTCACCCGTTGAGTTGGACGAGCCCGGCGCAGCCGTAGAATCCAGCGAAGGCCCTGGAGATAACGGAAGACCCGCTCTGGCAACGGGATTCGACACCTTCGTGAGCGCCGCTATGGAGCTAGACCGGGAACGGTGGCGCGTGGCCTCACTGGGCAGGCTGAGGGAAGTGGTCTTCGGAGCGCAGGACGGAATTCTAAGCACCGTGGCCCTGGTGACATCCGTGGCGGTGGCGCTGGACAGTCAGACGGCCGTGCTGGTGGCGGGTCTGGCCGCCGCAGCCGCCGGGATGATATCCATGGCAACCGGAGCTTGGCTGGGCTCCCGCGCCGAATTGGACGTTAAACGCGCCGAAATAGAGCGCGAGGCATTGGAGCTTGAGGAGAAGCCAGGCGAAGAGTTTGCGGAATTGGTGGTGGCCTTCCAGCGGGAAGGTAAGAGTTACGAAGAAGCCCGGGAAATGGCCGACGAGATCGCCCAGGACAAAGACCTGTGGCTCCGCACCATGGCCGAAAAGGAGCTCGGCATCAGCATGGAGGAGACCACCAGCCCGGTAAAGGACGCTGCCGTGATGGGGGTCTCGTTCATTCTGGCAGCCCTTGTCCCCATCGTGCCTCACATGCTTTTGACGGGATATTTGGCGATATCGGTCTCGGTGGGCGCGGCGTTGGCGGGCCTATTCGCCCTGGGTTCGATCAAGGGCAGGCTGGTGAGGAAGTCGCCGGTGCTTCAGGGGTTGGAAATCCTGGGCATCGGGGCCGTCTCCGCCGCCATAGGCTTCGGCCTGGGCGACGGCATCCCCCGGCTGATAGGTTAGGCCGGACGCCAGCATGGTGTTGGCGCAGGCAACTCCGCCACAAGGGAAGGGGTCATGATCTGGCGCTTCAAGAGTAGGACTCTAGGCTGAAACGACGGGGGCAATTGCACCCGTGCCGCGATGCGGTCTTTAACGGGTGCCGTTAACGGCTAATTGATCCGCCGCAGTAGTTCCAGGACCGCCGCATTGAAGTCGGGGGGGTTGTCGCCCTGCACCAGGTGGCCTGCGCCTGATATCGTGACCGTCGTGCAGTCGGAGATCACCTCGGCCATACGCTGCATGGTCTCTTCGGCAAATAAGTCGCTGCGGTCTCCGCGGACAAGCAGGGTGGGGCAGTTGATCTTCGCTACTGCCTCCCATAGTTGTTCCGCGGACCAGGATGCGGGCCGGTGGTCCGGGTTCCGCATCGCCTTATCGTACTTCCAGGTCCACTTTCCGTCGGCCCTCTCGCGAATGCTAAACTTCAACGCCCCGACAACCTGCTCGTGGGTGCGGCCCGTGTATTCCATCACGCGCTGGGCGAACTCTTCGAAGGAGTTTAGCTCGTCGGGAAGCTCTCGGAAGCGGCGGATCCGATTCGACCCCTGCCGCTGCGTCTGAGGACCAGTGTCCACGATGACCAAGCCCCGGAGCTTATCCGAATTGTCCGAAGCCCAAACGTAGGAGTTGCGTCCCCCCATGGAATGCCCGATCAGTGTGAAGCCGTTGAGCCCCATCGCTTCGACAAACCCGTCGAAGTCGCGCACCTGGGCTTCCAGGGAGTAGTCACCGTCTGGAGCCCAATCAGTGTCGCCGTGGCCGCGCTGGTCCAAGGCGATCACATGATAATGCTCGGAGAGGGGGAGGCTGACGAAGTCCCAGCTATGGGCCTGCTGCGAGTTGCCATGCAGCATCACTACGGTTGGGTTGGCGGGATCGCCCCATTCCAGGTAGTGGAAGGTCATGCCTTTTACCTGGACTTCTCTGTCGACCGGCTCGTTTTCCTGGGTGAACACCACTCCCATGGACCGGGCCGCGTCGTGAAGCGATAGTCCCACTTGCTGAGACGCCATGAATAGACCTCCCGTAGGAATTAGCTAGGAAACAACCCCATCATAACCCTACTGTCAAGGTAAAGGCTTCAGCTCTGACGGGCTTCCAGTAGCCGCCGTCTCCGCTCACTCGGAACACAGCGAAGTGGGTCCTTCGACTCCGCTGCGCTCCGCTCAGGATGAGCGGAGTTGGCTGGCTGCGCTCAGGATGAGCGGAGTTGGCTGGCTGATCGGTTTGTAACCGTGAAAACTGAGAGACCCTGGCCCGACCACAGGGTCCTTCGATTGTTCGTCTGAACTGTGATTTCTCTGATTATGGGATTAATATGATTGGAAATCATGCGAATCCCATAATCCTGTGAATCCCGGTTCGGACGATTGTGCCGATAATCGCAAGACCCTGGGTCCAGCCACAGGGTCTTTTAGTTGTCAGGGAAGCGCATAAGTCTCCCCCTTTCGAAAAAGGGGGACTAAGGGGGATTTCCCCTCTTTTCGGGGTTAGACATTCTGGATGAACCTATGCCGCCCACAGGCTACTGATTCGCCGGTCGTGTAATGCGTTCTAGATGCCAACTTACGCTTGAAACGTTCCTTGCCTGAATCGGAAAATCCCCCCAACCCCCCTTTCGCCAAAGGGGGGCTATCCATCACCGGGCCGAGAATTGGTCAATTAAAAGACCCTGGGCCCGGCCAGCCTTAAGGTTTCCTATCAACCGAACCAGTGCTATTATTAAGCGGCTGGGTCGGTAGCCCTCCAGTTTCCCTTTGGGCAACCCAAGCACCGGAATCCCAGGAGAAAGGCCTCAAATGACCACCCAGGCAATTACCCTGGAACTTGCCCCCAGGGAGGTTCTAGGTAAGAAAGTGCGCCGTTTGCGGCGCTCCGGCATTATGCCCGTGCACCTATACGGCCCCAGCGTCGAACCTCGCGCGCTCCAGTGCGCGACCCCTATCCTGGTTGAGGCCCTGACCAGGGCGGGCGGAAGCACTCCGATCACGATATCGGTCCAGGGTGAGCACGGGACCCAGTTGGCCTTCGCTAAAGAGATTCAGAGGGACCCCAGGCGCGACGACATTATCCACGTCGACCTCGTGGTAGCGGAAGCCTCCCGCCCCGTCACCGCCCAGGTGCCCATCGTGCTGGCCGGGGATTCCCCTGGCGCGCGCAGCTCAAGCGGGACCGTAGTGCATCAGCTACGGGACGTGAGCGTCGAAGCCCTTCCGCTGGAGATGCCCAACGAGTTGGAAGTCGACCTAGGAGAGATGGTGGAGGCGGACTCGGTGTTCCGGATAGCCGACCTTAAGCTTCCCCCCAACGTTTCCGTCCTGGCCGACCCGGATGATGTGGTGGCGCGGATCGAGGCTCGCAGGGTTGCCCTCGATGACGAAGCCGCGGCGGCGGATGTTGGAGCTGCGGAAGAGGTCCGGGGTTCCCCCGAGTCGTAGGCAGAGTAACCGCGACACGGAAGCGCCTTCCGGTTGCAATTTCCGGGTGGGACGTCAACCGGGAGTCCGACCTAATCCCGCAACCGCCCGGCGTTTGACCAAAGGCTGGCCGTAGCCTGTACGGCGTTGTATTGGAGGCCACCCTATGTACCTGGTATTCCTGGGTGAATCGGGAAACACGGGCGTAAGTTTGGGAGACCCAAATCAGCCCCATCACGTCCATACCGGCCTAATGCTCCACGAGTCCCAGGCCATCTCGGTAGCAGGCGAATTCAACGCACTGTGCCGCCGTCATTTTGGACGTCCTCTGGGAGAGCCGGGTACGCCCACGGAACTGCGCGCCACCGACATCTACCAGGGCCGGGGCGCGTATGCGTCGTGGCTCCCCGACAAACGGGGAGAGTTGATACAGGACTGCCTGGGCATCCTGATACGCCGTGAGACCCCGCTCATCGCCGTATATGTAAACAAGCAGGAGTTCTTCGATGTGAAGGCGCGGGGCGACAGTCCCGATTCCCTCTGGGGGACCCCCTCGGCCATCACCATCGACAGGTTCCTACTCGCGTTGAACATGTTCGTCGACGAGGTGAACATGTCCTCGCTGGACAGCCAACAACTGGAACAGTCCATCTGGCCCATAGCCGACTTCGCAATGGTCGTGGCCGGGGGAGAGGGTTCGGTGGCGCCCGGCTCCATCACCCAGTTCATGCAGTCCGATGAGGGCCAGGACACTACAGCGGTGTTGAACAACCTGTGCTTCGCCGGACCGGAGCATTCCGTGGGTATCCAGCTAGCCAACCTGTGCGCTTACTTTACACGCCGCTGGCTCCAGAACCCATCGGCTCCCCACCCATATTTCGAGGCGCTGCGAGACGGTAAGGTTGTTCAGGTCATTTACCCGGTACAGTTCTGAGGAACACATTCCGAAACCTGGTCATACGTCGCGCAGGACCAACCGCCTCAGACCCGCGCTGACCAGGTCCACGCCCACCACCAGTATCAGGTACCAGGCGATTATCAGCGCAACGTCCGTATAGTGGAAAAGGCTGATACTCAGCCTGAATTCCCGTCCCAACCCGCCCGCGCTTACGAACCCCACCACCACCGTAGTGCGGATGACCACTTCCCATCGATAGAGCAGGTAGGTCAAGAAAGACGGTAGCGCCTGGGGCAGTATTCCATAGATGAGCATCTGCAAGTTGCCCGCACCCGAAGCTCTCAGGGCTCTTGCCGGTCCGGGGTCCAGGTTTTCCACCACCTCAGATGATAGCTTCCCAACCACCCCGTAATTGTGCAACGCCAGGGCCACCGCGCCCGGCAACACCCCAGGGGACAGGAAGAATACGATTATCATTGCCCAGACGAGTTCCGGCACCGCCCTGGTCAAGGCGAAGGTCAGGCGCACCGCATGATACAGTGCGATATTGAACTTAGACGGCGCGCCGCCCAGATCACCGTTGCTTACGTTGCGCGCTCCAAACACGAACGTCGGGAACGCCCCCAACCCCGTCAGCCCTATGGCCAGCACGCTCATAATCAGCGTGTCATAAGCTAGTTTCGCGGTTTCCAGCCACCTGTCGCCACGGGCGAACGCCGGAGTGACCTCTGATTCCAGTCCGGCTAGCTGACGGATGAATCTGCCGGAGTTGCTCCAACTCTCCCCCGACACCAGGTCATCGACTCCGCTGTTGGTCCCGCCCAGAATGTAGGCCCAGCACAACACCGACAGCAACAGGAACCCATACAATGACCACCTGGCAAAGGTAGTCTCCCTCCGCGGTGTGAGGCGGGTTTTGACAACCCGTGACGCTCCTATCACGCCACCAGGCTCCGGCGAACCCGCGTGCTCCATAGGTCGACCACCACCACCAACCCCACCAACGCCAACATCAGGGTCCACACCTGGTTGAATAGCAGGTCATGCAGGGAGAGTTGGATTTGATATCCCAAGCCCTGGATGCCAACGAAGCTGAGGATTGCCGCCGACCGGATGGCGCACTCGAAGCGGTAGAAAGTGTAGCTAAGCATGTCGGGGAAAGCCATTGGCAGTCTGCCGAAGAGAAACACTTTGAAGGGCGATGCCCCTGACGACCGCAGCGCCCGCAACGGGCTTTCCGGGACATCGTTCAACAACTCCGCGTAGATCCTACCCAGGATACCGGCGTAGGGGAGGGACAGGGCTAGGATGGCGGTTAATGACGAAAGACCAAACGCACTGACGAAAAGCACCGCCCAGACAAGCTCGTGCACGGACCGTATGGCCCCCAAACCCAACCGGGCGGCCACCGCGATTGGCAGTCCAGTCTTGGCCGAGCGGGCCGCCGCGCCCGACGCCAGCAAGCCCATCGGTACGGCAACGATAACCGCAACAGTAATGGCGGCTACCGCGTAGGCAGTAGTCTGGAACGACGCCACCAACGCCAGCCGCAGAAACCCAGGGGATAACTCTGGAGGGAATAGGGCCTGGATAAAGCGGAGCAGCGCGCCCGGCCCTCCGGTGTGGACGGTCGGACACAGCCAGTCCACACCGGAAAGGCTCCAAGCAAACGCGCCGAAGAGTAGAAGGGTGAGTAATCGCCGGCTTTCGAGAAGCCTCAGCTTCCGGCTTCCCAAACCACCGCCTCGGCCTGGTCCAGATCGTACAGGATTTCCGCCACCTCGTCGGTCATCTCGCTCGCGGGGATGTCGAACTGGAGCGCCCCTTCACGCAGGGCGATCACCCTGGAGAAGTACTTCCGGATCAGGTGCGGGGAGTGCATACTCGCCACCAGCGTCTTACCATCGGCGGCGGCCAGGCCGGTCAGTAGCCCCAGCAGGTCTTCGGCGCGGGCCGGGTCCAGGGACGACACCGGCTCGTCGGCAAGGATTATCTTGGATGACTGGACTATCAGGCGGGCGATGGCCACCCTTTGCATTTCGCCGCCGGAGAGGTGAGACGTGCGTTCGTGGACTTTGTCCGCGATCCCCATTTGCTCCAGGGCGGCTTCCGCCAGGGCCCGGTCGTGAGGCCAAAGGAGCGATATCAAAGAGCGCAGCAGGCCCCATTGACCCAGCCTGCCCGCCAGCACATTGTGGAGGACCGACAGGTGGGGGACCAGGTCATATTGCTGGTGGACCATACCCACTAGCTGGGACAATTCCCTGCCAGGTCTGACCGAGGACAATGGCTTGCCATCGACCGACAGGTTGCCTTGGTCCGGCTGCAGTATTCCGGCCAAGAGATAAAGCAGCGTTGTTTTTCCGCTGCCGCTGGGGCCCACCAGAGCGACCTTTTCACCACGGGCCACCTTGAAGCTAAGGGGCGCGAGAGCCCTAACACTGGGGTAACTCTTGCAGATACCTTCCGCGGCGATTAGCGGGGGCTGCCTCGATCCGGGGTAGTTCACCGCACCATCCCCAGCCCTCGGGCCACGTCCTCTAGCTGTTGGTAGTTGGCGTTATCGGTCTCGATGAATTTCCCGGCGCTGAAAAGCTCCAGGATTTCGCCGTGTTCGGCGGGAGTCAGAGCCAACAGGGCATCTTGTATCTTGCTGGTGAAGCCATCTCCGTAGACTTCGTCCAACCCAGGACGCACCGTCCAGTTGTAGTCGAAATAGTCGGGGGTAGTGTAGAACTCCCGTACCTTGGACGTGTCGGCGTTGCCCTCACGCACCGCCCGGTCCCACACATCCTCGTTCAACGCGCCCACGTCGAAGGAACCATCCTGCACCAGCTTCCAGGTCAGATCATGGGAGCCCGAGAAGTTGGGCAGGCTCTGGAAGTCAGTGTCGGGATTTATCGCCGCCTGCGAGAGAAAATACCGGGGCATCAAGTGACCGGAGGTGGAGCTCTCGCTCCCGAAGGTGATGGTCAAGCCTGCCGCCTGGGATTCCAGGTCTTCCAGGGAATTGAGGTCCAGGCCAGCGCGGGAGACGAACTTGGAGTGGAACTTGGCGTCGCGCTCGCGTTGGACGATGGCGTTGGCGCCGGGGTTTTGCAACCGTGCCTGCACCCCGGTCAACCCGCCGAAGAAGGCTAGCTGAAGGCCCCCCTGGGTGAAGGCAGTCACGACGGCGGAATAGCTTACGCTGGGGACGAATTCGACCGGTACGTCCAGTCGCCCGGAAAGGTACTCTGAGAATATCTCGTATCTGCGGGACAGTCGCGCGGTGTCCTGGTCAGGGATACCGCCAACTTTGAGGACCGGTGTATCGTCACCGCCGCCGCAGCCGACGAGAAGAACAGCCAGGAATAGCGTCGCAACTAGGAGCAGAAGAAACCGGACCGGAATCGCGGGCACAGGGGTATCCCTCCTTTACGTAAAATATGCGTATACCGAGAGGCGGCCGAGTGACGTTATGGCATTCCAACGGCATACCTGGGGGAAAGGAGGGAAACGGGTCGAGGCGGTGGGAAGGGTTTATACCCTAAAAGCGAAGACCGCGCTGAGACTACATGACCGTCCAGGCCCCACAGGACCGGACTCACGTGAAGCCCAAGCCGGGAACCAAAACGGTGATGTAGGATTCCGTCAGCACGAAAATGACTTTAATAAAGGGCCGCAAATTTGTCAAATCAATCCCTGAAAATCCGGGTTTCGAGTCCATAACAAGGGCTTTGACGGTGGGTGAGGATAGGGACTTGCAGTAGTCGCCGTTTCCGGTCACGTTTGGTATATTGAGAGACATGGGCGAAGCATATCCTTCGACTCCGCTGCGCTCCGCTCAGGATGAGCGGGGTTGGCTGCTTGAAGGGTTTTGATCGTTAAAACTGGGAGAGCCGGTGGCCTTAAGGTAACTATTCAGACTTGATGCGTCCTTCCTACTCCAAGCTCGCCATTCCTGGCTTGACCCGGAATCCAGAAACCTTTGCAACCAGCGACCTTCGCAACCAGCGACCTTCGCTATCATTATCATTGGCATTTCTGGATTCCCGCGCAGGCGGGAATGACGGATGGCGCGGGAATGACGGATTGCGGGGGCGGGACATGATAAGGGGATTATCACAGAGATGACCGATGTGAGATTCAGCCAATCAGCCTCATCGAGTCTGAACAGTCACGCCTTAAGGTAACTGTTCAGAGTTGAGGGGATGGATTAGTTAAAACTTGCTTGGGAAGTTCGGTGCGTCGGGTCGTCGGTTATGTTAAATCAGGAGGATGGAGAACAAGGTAGACCTGAGGACGGCCAGCCGGGAGGCGCTGTTGGCGGTGATTGCGCGGCAGCAGGCGGTCATCGACGAGTTGCAGCGGCGGATAGCGGCGTTGGAAGGGGGTCTCAAGGGCAAAGGGCGGCCCGGAATGCCGGGCAACAAACCGGGTGCAAAGTCAGAGCCGGCCGAGAAGAAGGAGCCAAGAAAGCCCCGGCCCCACGGCTTTAGCCGTCGGCGCACGGTGGCGGCTCACCAGGTGGAACATGTCTTGGACTCCTGTCCGGAGTGTGGCACCGGGTTGGTTGGGGGTTGGCCGCAGCGGACTCGGGAAGTCATCGATATCCCAGTGGCTCCGGTGGAGGTCACGGAGCACGTTTTCGTGACCCGGGTCTGCCCAGTATGTGAACGGCGCCGGACCCCCAAGACGGACTTGGGCGGTGGGGTAATCGGTCGGGGACGGTTGGGAGCCAACTTGGTCTCATTGATCGCTGGCCTGCGGGAAGAGGGCCGGTTGCCCCTTCGGACCATCCAATGGTATCTGGAGACCGTCCACCAGTTGCGCTTGAGCGTTGGGGGAATCACCCAGGTCCTCCACGGCGTGGCCCGGCAAGCCCAACCGGCGGTGGCCGAGGTGCTGGAACTAGTCCGGACCAGCCAGGTGGTGCACGCCGACGAGACCGGCTGGCGCCAGGAGGGGGCCAATGGCTATGTCTGGACCTTCTCCACTCCCACTGAGCGGTACTTCCTGCGCCGAGGCCGGAATAAGGAGGTGGTGGACGAGGCGCTGGGGGAGTCCTTCAGCGGGGTGTTGGTCAGCGATTTCTACGCTGCCTATAACCACTACCCTGGCCTGAAGCAGCGGTGTTGGGCTCATCTGCTCCGGGACATCCATGACCTGAAGGCCCTCTACCCAGCAGACGCCAAGCTGGCCGGATGGGCGGCGGCAGTGCATGACCTCTACGCCCAGGCCAAGCGGTTCTCCCATCCTCAGGCAAGGAAACGCCGTCAGGCCCAACTGGAGTTGGAGCGGAAATTGTTGGCCTGCTGCCGACCCTTCCTTGATGACCCAGGGGCAGTCCAGGCCAAGCTCTGCCGGCGCATCCAGCGCTTCATCAAGGAGTTGTTCGTATTCGTAGCCGAACCGGCCGTCCCCTCGGAAAACAACGCCGCCGAGAGGAGCCTTCGTCACCTGGTGACCAGCCGCAAGATCAGCGGCGGCACCCGCTCAACCCAGGGCACCAACACCAAGATGGCTCTCGCTTCCCTCTTCGGTACCTGGCGCGCCCGAGGATTGAATCCCCTCACCGCATGCCGCCAGTTGCTCACTTCCCCTCAACTCTGAACACTTACGCCTTAAGCCCGAATCTTTACAAGAATCGGCCATAGGAATACAATCGCGATAAGGAGGATCACGCCTGAAGGCTGGCTCTCCCATGTTGTTTTCCCCGTTGCCGGAGGTTGGCATCATGACTCAGCCCACTTACCTTTCGAGAGAAGGGCTTGAGAAATTGAAGGCGGAACTTGAACTCCTCCGGACCGTGCGCCGCCAAGAAGTAGCCGGCCAAGTCCAACAGTCCCGCGAGCGCGGCGGCACCGTCAGCAACGCGGAGTACGAGGAAGCCAAGAACGAGTTGGCCTTCACCGAAGGACGCATCCTCACGCTGGACAACATCATCAACAACGCCGTGATAATCGAAGACAACCACGGCTCCTCCGACTCCGTAGAGGTCGGCTCCACGGTGACCGTGGAAAACCAGGACGGGAAGTCCCTCGAGTACACCATCACCGGAAGCGCCGAGGCCGACCCTTCCCAGGGAAAGATATCCAACGTCTCACCCATCGGCAAGAGCTTGCTCGGCAAGCGGGTCGATGAGGTGACCGAAGTGAACATCCCTTCAGGCAAGATCAGACTGCGCATCGTCAGCATTCTTTAGCATGACTATCAGGACCCCGTTTCAAAATGCCCGATAGACAGGACGGCCTCCTGGCCAGCCGACAAAGCAAGCTCGACCGTCTCCGGCAACAGGGAATCGACCCCTATCCTCCCCGTTTTCACCGCACCTGCGACACCGCAACGGCTATCGCCAATTTCGAGTCCGCCGAGGGCGGTGAGCAGCCGGACGGCCCGACGGAGGGTATTTCCCTGGCGGGCCGCATCATGTCCATGCGAGTTATGGGGCGGGCGGCGTTTCTCGACCTGCAGGACTCCTCGGGAACGGTCCAAGCCCTGCTTCGTCAGAACAATCTGGGAGAGGGTTTCGAGCTAGTCAAAGACCTGGACTTGGGCGACCACCTCGGTGTCACCGGGGCAATGATCCGCACCCGCACGGGACAGGTGACCATCGACGCACAGGCGCTTACGGTCACTTCCAAGGGGATGCGGCCGCTGCCGGAGAAGTACCATGGGCTGCGCGACGTTGAGGTCCGGTACCGCCAACGTTATCTGGACATGATCGCGAATCCCGAGGTGATGCCGGTGTTCGCTCAGCGCAGCCGGATCATCACCAGCATCCGGAATTTCCTGGACCGCCGGGGATTCATCGAGGTCGATACGCCGGTGCTTGTTCCCGTTGCCGGCGGAGCCCACGCCCGACCTTTCGTCACGCACCATAACGCCCTGGATGAAGAGCTTTACCTCCGGATCGCAATAGAACTTTACCTGAAGCGTCTGATCATCGGCGGGTTCGATAAGGTCTATGAGTTGGGCCGAGTCTTCCGCAACGAAGGCATAGACCTGGACCACAACCCGGAATTCACTCTTCTCGAAAGCTACGAGGCCTACGCCGACTACAACGACGTTATGGAGATGGTAGAGTCGATGGTCTCCGGCATTGCCATGGAAGTCTTGGGGACCACCCAGGTCCCGCACGGAGAGGACATAATCGACTTCGCCCCGCCCTGGGACCGGTTACAACTGCATGATGCGTTGCGGAAGCACAGCGGCATAGACATCAACGAATTCCCGGATGACGCTTCCCTGTCGAATAAAACCAGGGAGATGGGACTGGACACCGCTCCGCTGGAAAGCCGGGGCAGGCTAATCGACAAGCTGCTCTCGGTCTACGTGGAACCCCATCTGATACAACCCACGTTTCTCATGGACTACCCGGAGGTGATGTCTCCGCTGGCTAAGGCCAAGCCCGGCGCGCCTGGCTACGTAGAGCGTTTCGAGGCGTTCGCCGCCGGTATGGAACTCGCCAATTCCTACACCGAGCTAAATGACCCGGCAGTGCAGCGCGCCCGGTTCGAGGCACAGGAAGAGGTCCGCTCTCTCTACGAAGATGAGGAGGTGGACCGGACCGACGAGGACTTCTTGGTCGCAATGGAATACGGTATGCCTCCCACTGGAGGGCTGGGCATGGGAATCGACCGGCTGGTGATGCTGCTGACGTCGCAAACATCACTTCGAGATGTGCTGCTCTTCCCCCAGATGCGAACGGTGCGGGAGTAACGTGCGCTGATATGCTTTCCATCGAACTGATCCGCCGCGATCCCGATCTGGTCCGCGCCGCCCTGGAGTCCAGGGGCGAGGATGACCCTATTCCTCAAGTCCTCGGCCTAGACGCCCGCAGACGCCAGATCGTTACCGAGAGCGACGAGCTTCGGGCGCGCCGCAACCAGGTGAGCCGCCAGGTGGGCCAAGCGCGGGGCGCGGGTGAAGAGCCTTCACAGGAAGTCATCCAGGAAATGCGGCAGGTCGGCGACTCGATCAGCCGCCTTGAAGCGGAGGGGCACGACCTCGAGGAAGAGCTAAACTCCATCCTGTTGGGGCTGCCCAACATCCCTCTCTCCGATGTCCCCAAAGGCCTGACCGAAGAAGAGAACCTCGTCGTTCGCCAAAACCGCGAGCCTCCCCAACTAGACTTTACGCCGGAACCCCACTGGGACGTTGGCGAACGGTTGGGTATCATCGACTTTGCCAGGGGAACCAAGTTGGCCGGCAGCCGTTTCTACACCACGCTGGGCGCCGCAGCCAAGCTGGAACGGTCCTTGATCTCTTTCATGCTCGACCTGCACACCAACGAACACGGCTATACCGAGGTTTCCCTGCCCGCCGTGGTCAAACGGGACATCATGGAAGGCTCCGGCAACCTGCCGAAGTTCGCCGATAACCTGTACCACGACGATGAAGACGATCTCTGGCTGATTCCCACGGCTGAAGTCCCAATTACAAGCCTTTACCGGGATGAGATAATCCCGCCCGGTAGCCTGCCCATCTACTACGTAGCGCAAACGCCTTGTTTTCGCCGGGAAAGGGCGGCGGCTGGCCGTGATACGCGGGGTATCAAGCGGGTGCACCAGTTCAACAAGGTTGAAATGTACAAGTTTGTGGAGCCTGAAACGTCCCACGATGAGTTGGAACGGCTGTTGGCCGACGCCGTGGACGTTTGTGAAAGACTGGGCTTCACCTACCGGGTCCTGCAGCTTTGCACCGGAGACATGGGTTTCGCCTCGGCCAAGACCTACGACATCGAAGTCTGGGCCGCCGGATGCCAGGAGTGGTTGGAGGTAAGTTCCTGCTCCAACTGCACCGACTTTCAGGCCCGCCGCTCCAACATCCGCTACCGCGCCGAAGAACGTGGCAGGCCCCAGTTGCCCCACACTCTGAACGGCTCCGGGCTGGCATTGCCCAGGGTGTTAATCGCCATCCTGGAGAACTACCAGCAACCCGACGGTTCTATAGTCATCCCCGAAGTCCTCCGCCCTTACACCGGCTTCGACATGATACCGGCTCGCTGACGGCGAGGCCAGTGGCCCTGGAACATGGACAGCCGGCGGTTCGTCTGCCAAACGCAGAACAGGCCCGGGTTGCTCCCCAAAAAACGTGGGGGTATTTGCTAGACACGGAACACGTGTATGGTAGAGACAAAGCGAGGTTCTTCCTTCGCTACGGGTTCACCCCAGGACAATGGGAGGTATTCGCCGGCGCACTCCGGGCGCACGCAGTTGCCAACGGGGCTATCAGTATCAGGGAGACGCCTCACGGGGTGAACTACGGTGTGGATGGTATCCTGGAAACCCCTGATGGCCGCAACCCTTGGGTGCTGACTGTGTGGAGGCTGGCGCCGAATTCTGAAATCCCCAGATTCGTCACAGCCTATCCGAGCAGGAGTTAACAAATGCTGAAAGAACTGGACGTCATCGTTCTGACTGATGACGTTACCGCGGACATTGACGGAGAGGACTTGAAGGCTGGCGCCGCCGGCACAATAGTAGATGTGATTGGGCCAGGAAAAGTCTTTATAGTGGAGTTCTTGGCCCGAGACGGCAACACGGTTGGGTTGGCTACTGTCCAGGCGTCACAGGTGCGTCCAGTTGTCCGCTATGAATTTGATCACGCCCGAGGGCGCAGGAAAGTTGTCTGGCGTGACCCCACATTCATCACAGGACATCCGGGCAAGACATAACGAATACTGAAATGGAGGACCAGTTATGGCAGGAATCTGGCCCAGCAATATCCAGTGCGTGGCAATGCTGGGATTCGACGTGGACGGCGTGTCTTCCTGGCTGAATCGTGACCCCTCGTATAAAGACCATCCCAGCCTCATGTCCATGGCCGAGTACGGGCCTAGCGTGGCGACGCCTCGCATCCTGGACATGTTGGACAGCCACGGCGTCAAGGCCAGCTTCTACGTTCCGGGATATGTGGCGGAAAACCACGTGGACCTCGTCAAGGATATCGCAGCGCGAGGGCATGAGGTCGCCCACCACGGCTACATGCACGAGCCGCCGTCAACCCTCTCCAGGGAACAGGAGGATGAGGTCCTGCGCAGCGGCATCGACATTTTGGGCGGCATCACAGGAGATAAGCCCCTGGGCTACCGCTCGCCTAGTTGGGAGCTGAGCGAACACTCCCTCGACCTGCTGGTGTCCCACGGCTTCGTCTACGACAGCAGCCTCATGGGTGACGACGCTCCCTACATGGAGACTGCTCCGGGCAACGGCCAGTCCATCGTTGAAATCCCCATACACTGGCTTCTCGATGACGCCCCCAACTTCGTCTACGCGCCGGTGGCCAACCGCCTGGGCCCCATGCGCAACCCGGACGAAGTCTACGGCGCATGGGCCGCCGAGTTCGAGGGGCTTTACCGCTACGGGCGTGCCTTCACCCTGACCATGCACCCCCAATACATCGGCCGCCCTGGCCGTCTTCTGATGTTGGAACGGCTCATCAACTACATCAAATCTTTCCCCAATGTGGAATTCATGCGGGCCATAGACGTGGCGAGGCTGTGGGCCGGGGGTTAGATAGACTGGACTCGCACCCTCAGGCCAGTCGCAGAATATTACGAATAATCTTATTGTGCCCCGTGCAATAAGGATACGTAGGGTGGATTCCTATTGCAGTTTTGGCCTAGAAATGCAATAGTGATAGAGGCAATTGCATTCCTGACAATAAGGGTAACACCCTGTGAAGCGCGACCACACCGGGGAATATGAGACTGCGAACGTCGGCGGGGAATTGGTTCGGGCGTTTGTGCCAAATCCCCTCCCTCCTGAGCCGTCACTCGATCTAGAACCGCTACAGAGACCCTTGGCCGATGCTCACCTGGCGCTGGGCCGACTCGATGGACTATCACAGCTATTGCCCAGTACTTCCCTGTTTTTGTACTCCTACATCCGAAAAGAGGCGGTGTTGTCATCCCAGATCGAAGGCACTCAGTCTTCACTCTCTGACTTACTGCTCTTCGAGATAACCGAAATGCCCGGTGCGCCCACCGATGATGTTGTGGAAGTGTCCAACTACGTGCGGGCTTTAGAACACGGCTTGAAACGGCTGAATGAAGACTTTCCGCTAAGCAACCGGCTTATTCGAGAGATTCACGGCCAACTACTATCCCGCGGCCGCGGTTTTGACAAGTCTCCAGGGGAATTCCGGCGTTCTCAGGTTTGGATAGATGGAACTCGACCGGGAACAGCCCATTTCGTCCCGGCGCCAGCACACGCGGTCCAAGATTGCATGGGAAGTCTCGAACAGTTCCTCCACCAGGACGATCCCTATCTTCCGGCTTTGGTCCGGGCCGGGATCACTCACGTACAGTTCGAGACGGTCCATCCGTTCTTGGATGGCAACGGACGAGTGGGGAGGTTGCTTATCACCTTGATGCTGGTACACGACGGAATTCTCAAACAGCCGCTACTATACTTAAGCCTTTATTTCAAGCAGAATCGCGCAACATATTATTCCCTTCTGGACGAAGTGCGCCAAACCGGTGACTGGGAACGCTGGCTGAAATTTTTCCTGGATGGAGTCGCTGAAACCGCCAATGGTGCGGTGGCGACGGCTCAAAGACTTATGACGCTATTCGACCAGCACGAGCAGCATATCGGGGAAGGGGCCCGGGCCACAGGCTCTGCTTTGAGGGTCCATCAAGCACTCAAGGAACAACCAATCACTTCGCTGACACAGATCTGCACCCTCACAGGCCTCTCCTTTCACGCTTCGTCCGCCGGTATGGGGTCGCTGCAAGACCTGGGGATCGTCACGGAGCTTACCGGCCAGCGGCGCAACCGGGTCTATGGCTATGATGAATACATCCGAATCCTGGCCGAAGGCGCTGAACCACTTTGACCTGCTTTCCCCTTGCCACGGCAGGGTTCCGACATTAGCATGGTCTTAGTAACCACCCGCAAGGAGCTTCCCATGCCCAGGGTCCATGACCGCGGCAGTTGGCCCACGGACGAGCCTATCGACCGTGAAGAGCATCAGCATTCCGACTGGGAGCTACGAGTCGACGCCCTGCACCAGGTGTTGGGACGTAAGGGTCTCAGGTCCACCGACGAGATGCGCCGGGCCATCGAGAGCCTTCCTCCTGAAGAGTACGAGTCCATCGGCTACTACGAGCGCTGGACCGCCGCCCTGGAAATCCTGCTGGTCGAAAAGGGAATCCTCACAACCAGCGAGATCGACCAAAAGATGGCCCAACAGGAAACGTAAGGAAGAACGCCCCGCGATGACTGATTCTCCGCGATTTCAGCCCGGCGATACAGTGGTGGTGCGTGTGGACCATCCGCCGGGCCACTACCGGACCCCGGATTACGTGAAGGGAAAGACGGGCCAGGTCGTAGCCCTGTGCGGCGTCTTCAAGAACCCGGAGTCGCTGGGCCACGGCGGGTCAGGGCTGCCGCTAAAACCGCTGTACCGCGTGGAATTCTCACAAGCCGACGTATGGGAAGACTACACCGGCCCTAACGACGACAAGGTGCTAGTCGACATTTATGAGCACTGGCTAGAATCCGCCTCCAGCTAAGAAAGGACCGCTATGAGTGACGAGCACGACGGCCACGACCACGATGATCCTCACGCCGCTATAGAAGAGAGCGAAGGCCTCAACTACTACGCCAAACGCGCCAGGGCAATGGAAGCTCTGCTGCAAGAGAAGGGCCTCTGCACCCCGGAAGAGGTGCAGCGCGCCGTTGACACCGTAGAATCGCGCTCCCCGGCTGACGGCGCAAAGGTCGTCGCCCGGGCGTGGACCGACTCAGGATTCAAGGAGCGTCTGCTCGCCGACCCACGTTCCGCCTTGGACGAATTGGGCTACACCTTGCCCGACGCGAACACGCAGTTGGCCGTGTTGGAAAACACCGAGGACGTTCATTACCTGGTGGTATGCACCCTATGTTCCTGCTATCCCAGGAATCTTTTGGGGCGTCCGCCGGACTGGTATAAGAGTCTGGCCTACCGGTCTCGCGCGGTAATAGACCCTCGCGGCGTGATGCGGGAGTTCGGACTGGAAGTCCCGGAGGATGTCGAAGTCAGGGTGATGGACAGCACCGCCGACCTGCGCTACCTGGTCCTACCCCGGCGTCCGGCTGGAACCGATGGACTAAGCGAGGAAGAGCTGGCCAAACTGGTCAACCGAGACAGTATGATCGGCGTTACGGAGCCCTTCGTCCCGGAGACCGTGGCTGCGGACTGAGCGGCTATTAGCCGGGATCGAGCAGGGAGCCTGAAGAGGCGTCGGTTGCGGGTGACGGCTGGGGGTCAAGCAGGTCGTTGGCGAGACCGGATAGGAACCCCTCGATGGCTGGAATTTGGTCCGGGTTACCCAGTCCCGCATGCAGCGGCGTGATGGAAATATGGTTGTTCCTCACGGCCCAGATGTCGGTCCCGGGCTGGGGATCACGCGACATTGGACGGTCCCGGTTTATCCAATACTTATGTTGGTGCCCGGTACCTTCCTCACGGACCGACTCCCCGTAGGAGCGCCCACCCAGCCGTGTAATGTCCACACCGGTGATCTTGTCCAGCGCCACGCTCGGCACGTTGATGTTCAGGAACAGTCCGCCGTCTGAGTCCCAATCCGCCAACCGGTCCGCCAGGACCGTTAGGAGCCGGGCCGCCGGGCCAAACATGGGGTCTTGAATGGAACCCACGGATATGGCGACAGTGGGATAACCCCGAACGTAACCCTGTACCGCCCCGCCAACAGTCCCCGAGACCATCGTATCCCAGCCCAAATTCGAACCTGGGTTGATTCCTGAGACCACCAGGTCCACACGCCCCACCAGTTTCTCCAACGCAAGAATACAGCAGTCGGCGGGGGTGCCTTCCACCGCATAAGCGGTGAGTGCGCCTGGGGTGGCTCCGTCGCTGTTGAGGTCTGGGCTGATCGTGACCTGGCGCGACCTCACGGGCATCCGCAGGGTGAGAGAGCCGCCAACTCCGCTTTGCTCCCGGTCTGGGGCCAACATTACCACGTCGCCCACTTTGCGCAGGGCGTTGGCGGCGGCCCACAGACCCGGAGCATGAATTCCGTCGTCGTTGATGAGTAGTATTTTCAAACTAGCTGTTCGTTAACCACCTGCCCACGGTCCAGACCCCGCGGTCCCCGGTTCCAGTGTAGGGCGGGCGAGATGCTCCTACGTCAGTGGTGCGAGACTCCCGTGGCGTGGAACAAAGCGTGCCTGATTTCCACCGCCGCCATGGCCCGCCGGTACTCGGCAGAGGCGTAGAAGTCTCCCAGGATTTCGTCGCCCAGGTCCCCGGCGGCCTGGCTGGTGGCCACGGTGATATTCTCGTTGTTCAATTCCTTGCCAGTTAGGCCGTTCTCGACGGAGGTAACGCGCACCGGCACGGGTGTGGCCCCGCCAACGGCGATGCTGGCCCCAGTGCAGGTGTGGTGGTCGACGTTGACCACGACCGCTGCCCCAACCACAGCGTATCCGGATGCTGGGTGGGACATTTTGGCGTACTCGCCTCTTTGGCCGACCGTCAGCACCGGAACGTTGATCGCGGTTAGAAGCTCCGTTTCTCCCAGGCTGGTAGTCAAGGGACCGAGAATCAATTCGGTGGGTGAGACGGTCCGAGAAGCGCCGCCGGGACCTTGAATCTCCAACGTAGCTCCCAGTGCGGTCAACACAGTCCCCCAGTCCGATGCAGGGTCGGCGTGGGAGAGATTGCCCCCGATGGTCCCCCGGTTTCTGACCTGGGTGTCGCCGATGCCGCCCGCAGCTTCGGCCAGCAGAGAGTTCGCCGACTGCAATTCAGACGATGACTCGATCTCCCAGTGGGTTGTCAAAGCGCCGATTCTGATAGAACCGTTGTTTACCGAGATGCCTTTCATTTCGGATATGCCGCTGATATCAACGACCGCTCCGGGCCTGGCCAGGCGCAGCTTGAGCAGCGGTATCAGGCTGTGACCTCCCGCCATCGCCTTCGCCCCGGGGTTGGAGGCAAGCAGGTCTATAGCCTCGGCTACCGTGTTGGCCTTGTGGTAATCGAACTCTGGAGCAAACATGTCTTATGCCCCCCTGGACTGCTGAATAGCTTGCCAGACTTTCTCCGAGGTCAGCGGCATCTCCAGCCTGGTAATGCCAAAGGGCTTCAGGGCGTCGATGACCGCGTTGTAGATCGTGATGGTGGATGCAATTGTGCCGGTCTCACCGATTCCCTTTACACCCAGCGGGTTATGCGGGGAAGGTGTGACCGTGGACAGGGTCTCGATGTGGGGCAACAGGTGGGCCTTGGGCAGGGCATAGTCCAACATGGAGCCGGTCAATAGCTGTCCGTCCTCGTCGTAGACCGCTCCTTCCCACAGGGCCTGTCCCGCTCCCTGAACGACACCGCCGTGGACCTGTCCCTCCACGATCATCGGGTTGATCTGCCGGCCGCAGTCGTCGACCGCCGCGTACCTTTGCAAGACGATGTGACCATTGTCCGTATCCACGTCAACCACGGCCACGTGCGCGCCGAATGGGAACGTGAAGTTCGGTGTGTCGTAGAAGGCGCTGGCTTCCAGGCCCGGCTCCATACCCTCGGGCATGTTCCAGGCCACGTTGGCCATAAGTGCGATGTCCTGGATGGACTGGCTCCGGTCGGGTGACCCACGGACGAAGAACTTGCCATCCTCGTACTCGATGTCTTCCTCGGCGGCTTCCAGAAGGTGGGCCGCCAGGCCGATGGCCTTGTCTTTAATTTTGCGGGAGCTTAGGGCCACCGCCGCGCCGCTAATAACCGTTGTGCGGCTGCCGTAAGTGCCCCAACCCATGGGCGTGTTGTCGGTATCGCCGTGGATGACTTCCACGTCGTCCACCGGAACGCCAAGCTCGTCCGAAACGATCTGGGCGAAAGTGGTCTCCTCGCCTTGGCCGTGGGGAGAGGTCCCCACGAATACGTTGACCTTGCCGGTGGCGTAGAACCGGATAATGGCGCTCTCCCACAGACCGCCGCCGAAGCCCACCGCACCGGCAACCTGGGAGGGGCCGATGCCGCATATCTCACAGTAAGTGGTGACGCCGATGCCGAGCAAGTGGCCGGCGGCTGGTTGCTGGTGGCCTGTCTCATCACCATGACCGTGACCGTGGCCATGCTCATCCTCACGCTCGTGCCCGTGCTCATCACCGTGACCGTGGCCGTGTTCATCACCATGACCGTGGCCGTGTTCATTCTCATGCTCGTGGCCATGGTGAGACTGGTCACCGGCCCCTGGCTCCTGGCCACGGCTAAGGGCCTGTTCTCGGCGCAGGTTCTGATAGTCGACGTGTTCCAGCACCTTGTCCAGCGCGGCGGGGTAGTCCCCGCTGTCGTAGGTCAGCCCCAACGAGATATCGAACCCGTCTTCAAACTTGGGGATGAGGTTGATGCGTCGTAGTTCAACCGGGTCCATATCCAGCTCGTAGGCCAGCAACTCGACCATCCGCTCAACCAGGAAGGTCGCCTCGGGCCGGCCCGCTCCCCGGTAAGCGTCCACCGGAGTGCAGTTGGTAAACACGCCGTAGACATCAGCCTTAATGTTGGGAATGTCGTAGGGCCCGGAGTACATCAGCCCGTGCAATATGGTCGGGATGCCGGGCCCGGCTGTGGACAGGTAAGCACCCATGCCCGCGTGGACCACAGACCGCAAGCCGGTGATCTTGCCTTCCTTGGTGGCGGCGATCTCCACCTTCTGGACATGGTCCCTGCCGTGGATGCTCGCCTGGTAGTTCTCCGACCGAGTCTCAGTCCACTTGACGGGGCGGCCCAACTTCATTGAGCAGAAGGCGGCAATCATCTCCCAGGGGTAAACCGGAATCTTGGCCCCGAACCCTCCGCCAACCTCAGGGGCGACGACCCGGATTTTGTGTTCCGGGACACCCGTGACGAGGGACGTGACGAACCGGGCTATGTGGGGGTTCTGCGTGGTGTTCCAAATGGTTAGTTCGCCCATCGCCGAGGCGTAGCTGGCCACAGCGGACCTAGGCTCCATGGCATTGGGGATCAATCGTTGTTGCACGATGGTGTCGGTGACCGTAACTTCGGCGGCCGCAAAGGCTGCATCGGTGTCGCCCCCGGCGGCGACCCAGTGGAACGCCTGGTTGTTGGGAGCGTCCTCGTGAAGCTGGGGCACTCCATCGTTCATCGCCAATTCGGCGTGGACGTTGGCGGGTAGCGCCTCGTAATCAACGCTTATCAGCTCGATTGCGTCTTCGGCCTGGTAGCGGCTCTGTGCGACCACCACGGCCACCGCATCGCCGGTGTAGCGGACGGTGTCTGTGGCAATTGCGGGGTAGGCGACCGCTTTCACGTCCGAGTCGGGCACCACCCAGGCGCAGGGAATAGGGTTCAGCACCCCATCGGTGTCGGCCCCAGTGTAGACAGCCAACACGCCGGGCGCGGACTTGGCGGCGGAGGTGTCGATGCCCCGTATCCTGGCATGGGCGTGGAGGCTGCGCAGGATGGCGGCATGGACCATGCCGTTCAGCTTGATATCGTCTGTGTAGGTGGCCTGTCCGGTGATTAACCGCGGGTCTTCACGGCGGCGAATCCCGGAGCCGAATATTCTGGTAGTCATTGCCTAACCTCCCATCTGTTCGGCGGCTGCCAGAACCGACTTAACGATGTTCTGGTACCCGGTACAACGGCAGAGGTTGCCCTCCAGACCTGCCCGGACCTGATCAGCCGTGGGATGGGGATTTCGCTCCAGCAGCTCCACCGCCGTCATAATCATCCCGGCGGTGCAGTAACCGCATTGGAGTCCGTGATTGTCCCAGAACGCTTCCTGAATCGGGTGGAGGTTACCCTGTTCAGCCAGCCCTTCGATGGTGCCTATGTCCGCGCCATCGGCCTGCACGGCGAGACAGGTGCAGGACTTGACGGTGGACCCGTTCATCATCACCACACAGGCTCCGCACTGGCTGGTGTCGCAGCCAATTTTGGTGCCGGTGAGCCCCAGGTCTTCCCGTAGGAAATGGACCAAAAGGGTCCGCGGCTCAACCTCGGCCTCGTGGCTTTGACCATTAACGGTGACCCGTATCGGAATCTTCGCCATAACACCCCCAAACAGGTTGGAATTGGGTTGTCGCTGCCGGGGAAACATATCGGCTTTGGCGTCCCGGAGTATATACGGGGTGTTAGGTTGAGTCAACGGAATCCCGAGCCAAGGCTAGCGCCGGAGTTGCCCCTGGGAGGATTTCCTTCAAACCCGAGTTCAAACTCCCCGGGGACCATAGGGCGGCGGTCAAGACCCTGCGTCTTATCCCCTGTTCCCGTACGAGATTTCCTCCCTGGAAAGGATGATACAATGAATGGCGCCGGAATGTACGACCACCGTGAAACGATCTGGGGAATAGACCCGAAAGACCGGCAATGGTTCCAATTGCTGACCTTGATTGGCGGGGCGGCCGGGTCGGTAATTTTGGCGTACTTGGAACTTTCCTATGGCTCCACCAGCGCCGCACCTAACGAAGTAGCGCGAAACATCCTTTTAAGGATCGGCGCAAGTTTCGTTGCATCCGGTTTCATTGCCTGGGGGCTGCTGCAAATCAAGGAGTTAACTATGGCAATCGCTGACTGGATTAGAAAGCATACAGAAAAAGACCTGGAAAGAAGGCGCCAGGAGGCGCGCAGGGAAGGGCTTCAACAAGGCCTCCAAGAGGGCCTCCAAGAGGGCCTCCAAGAGGGCCTCCAAGAGGGGCTTCAACAAGGCCTCCAAGAGGGCCTCCGGAAGGGTTACGAGCAGGGCTATGCAGACGCTCAAGCAGGAAAACCCAAGCAAGCGCCCAGTGACGCCCCAGGCGAGTCTTCTGAGTCCACTTGACCGCTGATAGGAGACAGGACCGTATGTTTCCCTACAATGTGTTCCCCGACACCACTCAGATCAACTCCCAGGGCCAAATCGAGATCGGCGGCTGCAACCTGATGGATCTGGCCGACGAGTACGGCACTTCCCTATATGTGCTGGATGAGGCCACCCTGCGGAACCGCTGCCGCAGCTTCGTGCGGGAGTTTCAACAGAGGTACAGCAACTCCCAGGTGGTGTACGCTTCAAAGGCCTACATCAATCCCGCCCTGGCCAAGCTGTTCCAAGAAGAGGGCCTGGGCCTGGACGTGGTCTCCGGCGGGGAACTGGCCATCGCGCAGAGCGTCGATTTTCCACTGGAGCAAGTCTATTTCCACGGGAACAACAAGACGCCCGATGAGTTGGTCCAGGCTGTCGAAAGCAACATTGGCCGCATCGTGGTGGACAGCTTTCATGAACTGGACCTGCTCAACCGCATAGCCGGGGACGCCGGCAAAGTCCAGGAAGTCCTGGTCCGGGTCTCACCCGGAGTCGACCCACACACTCACGCACACACGACGACCGGAATTCTGGACTCCAAATTCGGCTTCAGCATCCAGACCGGCCACGCGGCTGAAGCCGTGCGTCAGGCCGTAGCCGCCGAGAACCTGGACCTCAAGGGCCTCCACTTCCACCTGGGCTCACCCATATTCGAGCTTGAGCCGTACGGCGTGGCGACCGAAGTGGTACTGCGCTTCGCCGCCGACCTTCGGGAAGAGGGCCTTGAAATGGAAGAGTTCAGCCCCGGCGGAGGGTTCGCCATTGCTTACACCAGGGACCAGGAGCCTCCGGCCGTCGGGGAGTACGCCGACACCATCATTTCCGCGTTGAACTCGAACTGCGACTCCTTGGGTCTGCCTTCCCCGAGGCTCATCATAGAACCTGGCCGGTCCATCATCGGCCCGGCGGGGGTAGCCGTCTACCGCATCGGCGCGATCAAGGACATACCGGGAGTACGCAAATACGTCAGCGTCGACGGCGGAATGGGGGACAACATCCGTCCGGCCCTCTACCAGGCCATCTACGAGGTGGTGGTAGCCAACAAAGCCAGTCAGGACCCGGCGGAGACCGTCACCATCGCAGGGAAATACTGTGAGTCCGGAGACATTCTAGCGTCCGACATAATGTTGCCGGTAGTCGAGTCAGGCGACGTGCTTGCCATCCCAGCCGCCGGCGCCTACTGCCCGTCTATGGCGAGCAACTACAATCTCAACCCGAGACCGCCCATAGTTCTGGTCAAGGACGGTCAGAGCAGGTTGATTCGCCGCCGTGAAAGCTACCAGGACATGATGATCACTGACGTGGTTTAGGCTAACTAGCGGCAAGACAGGAGTTAGAGGGCGATGAGTTCAGCCAAAGAAGAAGCGATCAGGATCGTTGACAAGCTTCCAGACGACATCTCTTTCGACGACATTATCCGCGAATTGGCGTTCGCACGCATGATTGAACGCGGGCTAGAGGATGTGAATAATGGGAACGTCATATCCAACGATGAGATGCGCCGCAGAATCAACTCGTGGCGGAAGTAATCTGGTCGGGTGAGGCTCACACCTGGCTGTTGAGAATCCACGATTACATTTCCCAAGATGACGCTGAAGCAGCGGACCAGCTCATCAACGACATATATGCTAATGCTCAACAGTTGGCGAAGTTCCCGAAACTCGGCTACAGGTACCGCAATCTCGCTGACCCGCAAATTCGCATCCTACTACGTGGCCGGTACCGAATCGCCTATGTAATCCAGCCTGACACAAACATTTATATCCTGGGTGTGTTTCATGTCGGCCTAAATCTTGAGCGGTTAATTTGACGGTCCTCCGATGTGGGACTTAGTCGGACAGGACCACATACTGCGGCGGTTGGAAGCCGGGCTCAAATCGGGCCAACTCGCCCACGCGTACCTGCTGGCCGGACCTCAACACGTTGGCAAGATGACCCTGGCGGTCGAACTGGCCAAGGCCCTCAACTGCCTGGAACAGGACGGGGCTCCCTGCGGTTCCTGCGTCCAGTGCACCCGCATAGCCGCAGGCAACCACGCGGACATTCGCATCGTTGGTGTGGCTCCACGGGAAGAGGGTGACCCCACCCGCACCGTCATCGGCATTCCAGAGGTGCGGGAGGTCTTGCACCAGGTATCGCTAAAGCCCTACGAAGGCTCCCAGATAGTCGTCATATTCAACGGCGCGGAGTCGTTGAGCGACGAAGCGGCGAATGCCCTGTTAAAGACACTGGAAGAACCACCGGACCAGGTAACGTTTCTGCTGCTCTCCGCCAACGAGGACTCGTTGCTCTCCACCATCCGGTCGCGTTGCAGCCTGCTATCCCTGCTCCCCGTCCCGCAGCAGCAAATGGTAGAGGCCCTGATCGACCGCGAGACCGTGGAGGTTGAACGGGCAGCGAAGTTGGCCAGGCTTTCCAGGGGCTGCTACGGCTGGGCATACAGGGTGTTGCATGGGACCGAGGTTTGGGAGGCGCGGGAGCAGACCCTTGACAGGGTTTACGAGGTCTGCCGGGCGGGACTGGCGGAACGCTTCGAGTACGCAAACGAGCTGGCGACCCAGTTTTCCCGGGAACGGGAGACGGCGCGACAGGTGTTGTTCGAGTGGCAGCGTTGGTGGCGGGACCTGCTTCTTATCAAAGAAGGCGCGGAAAGCTACATGCACAATGCCGACCGCAACGAAGAACTGCGGCTTCATGCAACCAGCGTGACCACGCCGCAGGCCGTTGGGTTCTTGGAGAGGCTTCAAACTACGCTGGAAGCCCTGGACCGGAATGCCAACCCGCGTTTGGCCTGCGAAGTATTGATGCTCAACCTGCCACGGGTTGCCGCCGCTCCGTGAAGCGGCGCGGTTTAGCTACGCTTCCTGGTCCCGTAGCGTCCAGGGGACGTAAGGGCGCCACTCTTCCAGAATAGTCCGGTTCTGCAGGATCAAGTATGGATTGGGGTCCGGCGCCCTCGGTTGCTTCACCAGGACCATACTGGCTTCTGCAGGCGTTCTCCCGGCCTTCCGCAGGTTACAGCGGTTGCAGGCTGCCACGACGTTTTCCCAGGTGTGCGCTCCGTGCTGCCGACGGGGAACCACGTGGTCTAGGGTTAGGTCGGGGGCCTTCTTCCCGCAGTACTGGCAGGTAAACCTGTCCCGGAGAAACACCTCTTTCTTGGAGAGCTTGCGCGGCAGAAACGGCTTCCTCACCAGGTAAACCAATCGGATGATGGAGGGCACGTCCACTGTGCGCGACACGGTGCGAAGCTGACCCCGGTGGTTCTCCAGCAGCTCGGCTTTGCCTTTGCCCAGAAGGACCACTGCCCGCCGGGCTGTGCAAACGTTGATGGGGACGTAATTGAGGTTGAGAACTAGGACCGGGGAGTGAAGAAACGAGACTCTAGGTGGACCAGTCCCGTCCGAGGATTGGTCTGATATCCCGTCGTCCAATTGTTTTTGCTGGGTTTTTTCTTTCAACGCGGCTAGGACCTGGTCCAACAGATTTGAGCGCCTATGGCTCCAGACCGGAACTCTCCGACGATGTTCCCCTAACTTGGCGGGCCTACCGTAACGAATGGAATTCCAATCGTTGCGCGCCGTTCGATATCATCGCCTATTGTAGCATAGGCGGTGTGATTCATCCGCGCCGCTTCAGCAATTTGTTGCCCCAAGCTCGGACGGACATCAGTCCGGTCCATCCGGTCAAGAATGTCATTCTCCCAATCTCCGGGAATCAGCTTGATCCCACGGATAACGACGTCAAAATGATCGACCAAGAAACTTCCGAAGGCGGAGTCGCCTATGGTCTCGTCAACGTCCTCGGCCTGGAGTTTTTGGACTCCCACCAACAGCCCGGAAATCACGACGAACCCCGCCAGCACACCGACGGCCATACCGCCAAGCCGGTTGGCCGTGCCGAAAAAGGGCACGAAGCCCAGTACCCGGCGCATCATGAAGGAGATTACGCCCGACGCGATAAATAGGACCGCGAAGACTACAACGAACCCCGCGACGGTCTGGACTTCTTCCCGCTCACTGAGGGGAGCGAATAGGCCGCCCAACAGAGGGCCTATGCGACTCGCCACCGCCAGGGAGACCGCCAACGTCACAAGGTGGAAGAGGATCGTCATCAGCCCAACCGAGCCTCCCCACGCGGCCATGAGAGCCCAACCCAGCAGGATTGCGATGTCCAACCAATTCATCCGACCCCTCCCCGTCGCCAGTTAAACCCCGAATTGATTCCAGTGTATCACGCCGCCGGGTGGCTCCATATAACCACTGCCGTCACGCTGACCATCCGCTCCCGGCGAACCACGCTTTAACCCCATCACCTCGGTCTAGACCCTGAGTCCGGAAATGTTCCGCTTTGTCTCGGCCCCGTCCGATCACCATTGAGGGACCCGGCCTTAGACGGCACAAGGTAGGACGCGACCAGTCCCCGCACCCACAGCGCCGCCAGCAGAGCCAGCCCTCCAAACAGGTAGCCCCCGATGACGTCGCTTGGCCAATGGGCGCCCAGGTACACACGGGAAGCCCCCAAACCCAGGACCAGCAAAACCAGCGCCAACCGGACCGCCCGCCGCAGCGCCAGTTGCGGGATCAACGCCCCACCCAAATAGATCAGCAAGCCAAAGTAGTAAATTGCAAGTACGGAATGCCCGCTCGGAAAGCTGAATGTCGAAACCTCGGGGTCCATCCACAGGTGGTCCGGCCGTGGCCGGGCCACCAACTCCTTCAAGAGATAGTTCAACAACACCGGGGCAAGCGTAAAAGCCAAAACCGCCGCATCGGCCCATCGCCGCCAGATCATCAGGGCAAGGGCCGTACCCGCGACCAATACCGTTGCCACCCAGGGGTCGCCTAACCGGGTCAATCCCCTGAACAGGGCGTCTAGCCACACGTTCCGCAACGCCTCGAACGCAGCCGCAATCATAATGTCGCCGGGGAAGGTGTCGTAGACAGACGCCAGTACAGCCAGGAGAATGCAAGCCAACGTCCCGGCGGCGATAAGCCCACAGATTCCCAGATTACTCGGTCCAGCCCGATAGTTTCCGCGTTTCTCGTTCATTGTCTTGCCGTCGTTTTATCGTCGTTTTATCGTCGTCGCCGGACCCAGGCCCGTCCTTGCTCCGATAAGGTGAAGACCCCTTTTGTCCTGCTTGACCAACGCATGAATGCCGGGGGATTTATGGTCCACTTAGGGCCGCTCGTCCCGTGAGGCGGAGACCCAGCGAGTCCAATTTCGGTGCTATAATGCCACACGGAATCTAATCTGGAGGCGGACCTTGCCGGGCGCCGTCAGCGTCATAGCCATTGATGGACCCGTCGCAGCGGGCAAGACCGTGGTGGGCCTCAATCTGGCCCGCAAGCTCGGCTTCAGGTATTTGGACACCGGTGTCATGTACCGCGCCATAACCTGGTTGGCGCTACGCGACGCCACGGCGATGGATGACACCGAAGCCCTCGGCGCGCTTGCCTCCACGAATACCGTGACCCTGAATGGAGTCGACAGCGATCGAGTGCTGGTGGGCGGCTCCAGCGTAGGCCCGGAGTTGCGCGACCCTGCGGTCGACCGCCATGTCTCCCTGGTATCGCGGGTCCCGGAGGTCCGGCGGGCGTTGGTCGACCAGCAGCGCGTCATCGCCTCCGAAGGCCGAATCGTGATGTGCGGGAGAGACATCGGCAGCGTGGTCCTCCCTGGAGCGGACCTCAAGATTTTTATCTCGGCCTCGTTGGAAGAGCGGGCGCGGCGCAGACACGCGGAATTGCTGACAAGGGGTCGCGACGCAGACCTGGAACAGGTGCTGGGAGAGACCCGGCTCAGGGATGACCTGGACACCAAGCGCACTGATTCTCCCCTGGTTCCAGCGAGCGGGGCCTGGGTCCTCAGCACCGACAACCTTAGTATCGACCGCGTGGTCGGCCTTGTGATGCAAAGGGTCTGCCAATTGTCCCAGGTGCGGCGGGGATGACGGCCATCTACTCCATAGGCAGGCAACTTGGACGGTTCTGTTTCAGCACCTTCGGCAAGTTGGAAGTCGCCGGGCAGGAGTCCGTCCCTCCATTCGCGCCATTGATTATCATCGCCAACCACGTGTCCTTCAACGACCCGCCGGTGCTGGTTGCGGCGATTCAGCGGAAGTTGAGCTTCATCGGGAAGCGGGAGTTGTTCCGGGACCCGGTCACCAGCTTCTTCATGCGGGGGTTCCAGGTATACCCCTTGGACCGCTCGGGAAGCGGGGTCGACGCCGTCAGGCTGGCCCTGGGACTACTGGCCCAGGACCGGGCGGTGGTCATTTTCCCCGAAGGAACGCGAAGCCCGGACCACACCCTGATTCCCGGACAGCCCGGGGCGGCTTACCTGGCTCTCAAGTCCCAGTCGACCATATTGCCCGTGGGCATTACGGGCGGAGAGAAATTCCCGAGTTGGCGGATGCCCCTGCCGCTGTGCAAGCTCAGGGTGAACATCGGTCAACCGTTCTCGCTGCCCAACCTGGAAGGCAACCCAGACCGGCAGGTATTGAAGAGCCTCACCGACATGATGATGCAACGGATCGCCGCGCTGCTGCCCGAAGACTACAGGGGAGTGTACTCTATCCAGGCGCAGCGGCGGGTCGAAGCCGCAAGCCCGGTGGCTTAACGGGTTAGTTTATCGGGTTAGCCCTACGCGATCCTACCAAGCGAGACAGAACCGCGGCAACGCCAGCCGCCGGAACAAAGCTAGGAGGAATCAAATGCAACAGGCATCCAAGTTTGGAATCTACCTGAACGCCAAGGAAAACCAGGTGGTGCGGATCAACTCGCCCTACTGGATTCCACCGGAACCCGATTGGGTGTTCCTAACCCCCGAAGTCAACGCCACCCTGCTTCAGATCAGGGAGTTGTCCAAGGAACAGAGCGGCGTGACAGATGCCGACTCGATCAAGTGGGGGACCATACCGCTTCAGGACTAGGGGACGACGGTGGATTCCCGGCGGTTAATGTCCCATCGCCTCCGGGAAAGCGGGCATGACGCCCTCGGCGAACTTGGAAAGTTGGTCCTTGAAGACTTCCCGGGGCATACCCATTACCGATCCAAGGTTGATGCGCTCCACACCAGGGTAGCGTTCCTCGACGCCCTTGAGATGCCCAATGATGGTCTCCGGAGGCCCGCACAGCCATGTGCCGCCTTCCACGGCCTCTTCCAGAGTCGGTAGGGACACGCCCCGGCGGCGGACGGGGTTGACCACCGCGTCGATCTGCTCCGGTGACATGCGCATCAGCCCCAGGGGAGCGGCGAATTTCATCGCTTCTTCAAAATAGGGACGGGACAGTTCCATAGCCTCCTCCCGGGTCTCGGCGATGAAGAACCGGTAGCCGACGGCCACGTCTTCGCCCAATTCCAGGTCCTTGCCGTGAGACTTGGCCGCGTCCTGGTAAAGTTTCATCCTCTCGCCAAGCATGGGTGCGGGGTTGTTGGCGATAATCGGCTTGATGCCCATTTTGGCCATGAAATCGATGCCTCGGGGGTTGCCACTCACCAAGGGCTGCCACACGTCGACCGGCTGATGCACGGGCCGGGGCACCAAGCTCAGCTTCTCTAGTTCGTATCCCCGGTACGGCACTTTCGCCGGTATGGTGTAGTTCTTCCCTTGATGGGAGAATGCCTCCTCGGTGAACGCCTTCAGGATGACCTCGACCTGCTCCTCGAATAGCTCCCGGTTGGCGTCGCCATCCAGCATGGGCGACCCGAAAGTCTCGACTTCCCGGCTATGATATCCCCGGCCAACGCCGAATATGACCCGTCCCTTGGTGAGTATGTCGGCCATGGCGAAGTCCTCCGCCAGCCTCAAAGGATGCCACATGGGAGCGATGTTGAACCCGCAACCGAACTTCAACCGCTCGGTGTTGGTTGCCAGGTAGAGGCTCAACATCAGCAGGTTTGGGATGCATTCGTAGCCCTCGGGTTGGAAGTGGTGCTCCGCCATCCAGAACTCGTCATATCCCAACCGGTCCAGGTGCTGGGCAATGTCCAACGCCCAGTCGAAGACCTCGGCCAGCCGTTCGTTGGAGTACCACCGGTCATTGGCCGGAGATCCGTCGAATCCCAGGCTGTCGTCCACGACGTGCCCGGCGTAAGAAGCCGAAAAACTATTAATCATCTGAGATTTACTCCCTTGGCGGTTGAACGGGGGCGGGGTTGAAGAGTTCGACGCCGATGGTCTGGGGGAACACGCTGGCCAACTCCTCCACCGTCCATTTGCCTTCCTTCTGGATCGTCCTGACGGGTTCGGGCTCGCCCATCAGGCTGACCAACCCCTCAGTGACGTGGAACACTCTTCCGTTGACGTGGGCGGCTTCGTCCGAGGCCAACCACGTGACGAAGGGCGCGACGTCTTCCCCCTCGCCCCGGAGTCTGGGGGCGCTGGTGCTCGCGCCGCCGATGCCCCGTGCGGCTCGAAGGTTTCGGGCTTCGTCCGGCACGGTTTGGGTCATCCGGGTGGCCGCGCCGGGAGATATGGAGTTGGCTGTGACACCGTATCGTCCCATGTCTCTGGCGACGACGCGGGTGAAGCCGGCGATGCCGTCCTTGGCCGCGCCGTAGTTGGCCTGGCCGGAGTTGCCGTACAGACCCGAGGTGGAAGTAAACGTGATTACCCGGCCCGAACGCTGTTGCCGGTAGAGAATGCAGGCGTTCTTGACCACGGTGAAAGTGCCCCGGAGGTGGACGGCGATAACGTCGTCCCACTCCTCTTCGGACATGTTGAATATCATCCGGTCTCTGAGGATGCCGGCGCAGGTGACCACGATGTCCAGCTTGCCGAAGTTGTCAACGGCGGTCTGGACTATGTGCTCGCCTCCGGACATGGTGACAACCGAGTCGGTGTTGGCCACGGCCTCGCCACCCGCGGCCTTGATCTCCGAGACCACGCTTTCGGCCAGGGAGTAGTCCGCGCCGGTGCCGTCGACATTCACTCCGGGGTCGACCACCACTACCTTCGCGCCTTGTTCAGCCATAAGCTTGGCGATGCCGGCGCCGATGCCCCGGCCCGAGCCGGTGATGATCGCTACTTTGCCTTCTAACAAGTTGGCCATCTGGGAAATTCCTCACTTGTGTAGAGTTTTCAGTGATCAGTGTTTAGCGGTCCGTCTTCAGTGGTTAGCGGCTAGCCACCCGCGGCGGGGGCGGGGTTGTAAATACCACTGGTAAGAGGACCCCTCGCCTGGGGTGAGAGAGCGTCCATGTCCCAGTGTCCGTCGGAGTTATAGATGGCGTTGATGGGTCTGGGTTGGGACATCAACGATACGGTGTTTCCGAACACGAGGAACGTTTGGCCGTTCACGTTTGAGGCCCAATCGCTGGACAGGTAGCAGACGAAGGGGGCGATGCCGTCCGGCTCCAAATGCTCTCCCTCGCCAAGAGAGGCGACGCCGCTGCGGGCCCTTATCTCGGCGGCGCTGTCGGGTATCGACCCGATCATCCGGGTCTGTGCCCTGGGGGCGATGGAGTTGGCAGTAGCGCCGTAGCGGCCCATGTCCTTGGCTACCACCTTGGTAAATCCGGCAATGCCGGACTTGGCCGCGCCGTAGTTGGCCTGGCCAGAGTTGCCCACCAAACCGGACTGGGAGCTGAAGGTGATAACACGGCCCGACCTCTGTTGCCGGAACAGGATGCAGGCATGCTTGACCACGGTGAACGTGCCCTTCAAGTGGACCGCGATCACATCGTCCCACTCTTGCTCGGTCATGTTGAAGACCATTCGGTCTCGGAGGATGCCGGCGCAGGTCACGACGATATCCAGCCGCCCGAAGTTGTCCATGGCGGTCTGGACGATTCTCTCGCCGCCGCTCATGGTGGCGACCGACTCGGTGCAGGCTACGGCTTCACCGCCAGCGCTCTTGATTTCGTTGGTCACGACTTCGGCAACGGATTGGTCGAAGCCCGAACCGTCGACGTTGACGCCCGGGTCTACGATCACCACCTTCGCCCCTTCCTCGGCCATCATCATGGCCACGCCGCGCCCGATGCCACGGCCTGAACCGGTTACGATCGCCACCTTGCCCGCTAATGTGTCAACCATTTTTCTCCCTCAGCATGTGTTTCGGTTAGTGGATAGCCACGGTCCGAGCGTCTCCCGACGACTGGCCCGGACCTATAAACTACAGAAATGAGTCTGCGACCGGTTCCAGTGGCCCGGCAAACAAAACGCCCCTCGCCGGCAATTGGAGAGGTGGCGTAGAGAATTGGGTCCCCGCTTTGGGGGCCCGGACCCATGCGGGGCCGGATGGTCCGGGTCGCGGGACGTAAAGCATTGGCCGGGCCGCCTCGTATTGCCTGTGCGGACCGGCGCCGCTCTCTGTGTCGGGGCTACCGCATGGGCAATGCCACGGTTGCGTTGCCGGGAGTGGTCCTCTGGCCTTCGTCATTCTCCAACCAGATGTTGCAGTCCACCAGGTTTTGCCCGTTTTCCTGGTACTTGCGGACCACAGTGCCCTTGGCGGTTATGGGCCGTCCGGGCTCGTCCATCCCCCTGTACTGGCAGGTCAATCGCTTCAGGTTGCCCTCCGGCCCCATCCAGTCGGTCATGTACTGGCCCAAAAAGGCGTTCTTGAGCGCTCCGTGGAGAATCACGCCGGGCAGGTTGTTGCCCTTCGCGAACTCTGTATCGTAGTGAATCTGGTAATAGTCCCCGGAGGCTCCGGCGTACTTCACCAACTGTTGCGTGGTCGGATTCTTGACCAAGGGGGGGATCTCCATCTCCGCGGTCACATCGTCCCAATACACCTGCTCTGCCATGCGTCTACCCTCAGTAGCGGATTCCGGTGCTGGTCTGGGTCGCCACCACCTGGTCGAATTGGTTCCGGTAGGTGGTCACGGTGGTCTGGATAATCATTACACCCATGCGGCCCGCCCGCTCGGACATATCGGCTATCCGGCTCACGGCGGTAATCCTATCTCCGGGCCGGACCGGTTCCATGTATTCCCAATCGCTGCCGCCGTCTAGGTTGCGGGTGAACGGCATCTCGAAGGGGAATTCGGGCCTGCTGGAACCCACCGAGCGCAGGAAGGTCGGCGGCGCGACCAGCCCCCGGTATTGGCCGAGCCGGGCCTGAGCTTCATCGTTAAAGCTGGGATTATCGTCGCCGATTGCCTGGGCGAATTTGATGATAGCGCCCTTCTCCACCTCGGTGGAAACCGGCTCGCTTTCCAGGCCAATGACCTGTTGGCGCATCTCTTCGGTGAGGAAGGTACTTTGTGTGGACAAGACTAGCCTCCCATTTGTAGCGCGGGAAAAAGTCTACCGTGACCCATAATACGTGTCAAACCACCGCTCCCTGAACGGCGCCCGGCAAACACCGCTCCCTGTCTTTCAAACGCCAATTGCCGTCGTCGCGGCTCAGGGACTCCAAGGTTTCGATCAATCGTAGACTGGCCGCAGTTTGCCGTCAGTCGCAATGTCCACTGGCGCAACCACCATCGACGATTGTAAAATACTTTATATCAAACATTCCCAGTGGATAAGCCAGCAGACCCGCAGGAGGTTTCATCCATGTACATCCGCATGTCCTGGGGAAGTATCCGGTCTGGATATTGGGACGACTACCGGGCCTATTACAACGAGCGGGTCGCCACTTCGACCACCGGCGTTAAGGGGCTCCAGCAACGCCAGCTTTTGCGCAGCACCGAGAACACCGACGAAGGGATCTCCATGAGCCTGTGGGACTCGATGGAAGACATGACCGCCTATGAGAGAAGCGACACCCGGAAAGGACTGCTTCAGGAAGCGGACCACCTTCACCAACCGTGGTCATACGCCAGGGGTGAATACTGGGTCAAACACTTCGAGATCGTCTCTTCAACCAAATTCTGATTCTGTTCGGGTCGAGATGACACCGCGGTACATAGTTTAGCGGCACATAGTTTAGAGGAGCAAAGGGCAATGTACATACGCATGGTCTGGGGCAAGCTCCTTCCCGGCTCTTGGGACGAGTACGAGAAGCACTACCACGAAAACCTGGTGGCAGGGTCCGGCGGGATTAAGGGGCTCAATGAACGGCAGCTACTCCGGAGTACGGAAGACCCTGACGAGGGCATTTCTGTTAGCATTTGGGACACTTTTGAAGACATGCGTGCCTATGAGACCGGCGACTACCGGCAGGCAATGGCCCGGGGAGTCGACCACCTGTACCGGGGTGAATACTGGGTCCGCCACTTCGAGGTAACCGATACGCACTAAAACTAAAATAGAGCCGGAGTCCCATGCCATCGTGGGACTCCGCTTCTTACTGAAATAGCACCTGAAATAGCACCTGAAGTGGCGACCGAATCGGCGGCGAGAGGCGCACCATGAATCGTGAATCCAGGAAGGTATTCTACGGCTGGTACGTGGTTATCGGTAGCTCCCTCGTGTCCCTGGGAGTCGCGGGCACCCAGTTCTCCTTCGGCGCTTTTCTTACACCCATGACACAGGACTTCGGGTGGAGCAGGGCCACCCTATCCCTGGCCTTCGGCATTACCTTCATGCTATCGGGCCTGGCGCGCCCACTCGCCGGTTACCTGGCCGACCGTTACAGTCCAAAGGTGGTGGCCCTCTCCGGTGTCGCTCTGCTGGGGCTCATGCTGCTGCTTATCCCGTCCATCCAGAACCTGGCCCAACTCTACGCCGTTTTCGCCGTGATGAGCATCGGACTCACCCTGGGGACCGGGCCCATCCTCACCAAGATTGTAAGCTCCTGGTTCTACGCTCAGCGGGGCTTGACATTGGGTATCGTGTCCAGCGCCGGCTCCTTCGGCGCGCTGATCCTGGTTCCCGCGTCATCCATCTTCCTGGTGCTGACTGGAGGGATGCCTACTACTTCCTTTCAGGGCTATTGTTGCTGATAGTGCTTCCCTGTGGCGTGTTGCTCATTAGAAACCGGCCCCAGGATGTAGGCATGGAGCCTCTGGGAGACACCGCCGACCTAAGACGCAGGAAGCGGGACGCGGAAGACACAGCCGAGGAGCTTTACGGGAGAGACGCAACCTTCGGTGACGTCCTGGGTTCGAACCTATTCTACCGCCTTACGTTTGGGTACTTCGTTTGAGGGTACTCAATGAGTTTCGTGAATGCTCACTTCGTTTCCTACGCCCGGGACCTCGGATACCATCCAATGGCCGCGGCCGGAGCATTCAGTCTGATCGGCGCTTCCGCAGTAATCGGAAGCCTGCTGCTTGGACACCTCTCGGACCAACACGGACGGCGGAAGATGCTGTCAGCCACCTTCAACCTCAGGATGCTGGGTTTTGTGGTTGTCCTGCTTTCCATGGGGGTCCCCTTCCTGGGTATCCCGCCTCTCGGCATCGCCGCCCTTCTGGCGGGAGTCATCCTGGTAGGCCTGTCCTGGAACGCCGTGGTGAGCATAACCGCCGCCTATACCTCCGACCGCTACGGCATCTCCAACCTGGGGACCATCTACGGCACGATGTTCGCGGTCATGCCCATCGGCAGCGGCCTGGGAGCTTTCCTGGGCGGGTTGTTCTACGACTACCGGGGCACCTATGACATCGCGATCTGGTCCAACGTCTTACTGCTGTTGACTGCGTCAGCGCTGGTGTTCTTCCGAGGTGAGCGCCGCACCCCGGAAGAACCCCTACCCGCAAGAGCGGCAGCCTAGCCCGGTGGCCACTAACCACTAAGAGACTACCCCAAATCTCCACCAACCTACCGGCAGGGAGAGAAATCCCCCTCAATCCCCCTTTCGCAAAAGGGGGAGGCATCGCCTTGACTCGGTTTTGAGATAGTTTCTAACCACCGGCCACTAATTACCGGCTGGCCACTGCTCCCGGCAACCGGGAGATACCGGCGCGGGCGCAGTCCTCATCCTCCTGCGCGGTGCCGCCGCTGCCGCCCACCGCGCCGATCAGTTCCCCGTTCATGTATATGGGAAGCGCGCCTTGGCCGGGAACGAACTCGCCACCTTCGACCTGCATCACGGCGCGCATGATCGGGGTGGTGGACCGTTCCGTGAGGGCGCCGCTGGGCTCGCCGAAGCAGGCCGAGGCCCTCGCCTTGCCACGGGACACGTAGGGCGTCCGCCAAGGCGAACCGTCCATCTTGCACATGGTAATCAGGTCACCCCGGGCGTCCACTACAGAGAAGCTGAATGCTTTGCCCATGGCCACCGCGGCAGCCTTGGCCCCGGCCAGTACGGATTCCGCTTGGTCCAAAGTAATGTGAGGCATGTTAACGAGACTCCTTAATTTTATCGGATTGCCGTTGGTCGAATTGCCGTTGGGTTGAGGCCGGTCCGGAGTCTGGACTATTATACCAGCGCGTACGGACGGCCAAATTAGCCCGGACGCTCATTGGGAGGAGCACAATGCAGTACGGCTTCTACCTGCCAAACCATGGACCGACGGCCCAGCCCGACCCCCTAGCCGACATAGCGAAGCGCGGCGATTCCCTGGGGTTTCAATACATGGTTGTGGGTGACCACATCCTGGTCCCGCGCCAGATAGACTCACCTTACCCATACACCGTGGGAGGGGACTTCCCGCCGGCGGACTCCGGGGAGTATTTCGAGCAACTGACCCTGCTCACCTTCCTGGCGGGCATCACGACTAACATCAGGTTGGTCCCCAGCGTCATGATCGTTCCTTACAGGAACCCCCTGCTGGCCGCAAAAATCCTGGCAACCCTGGATGTGCTTTCCAAGGGAAGGCTCACCCTAGGCGTCGGCGTGTGTTGGATGGAGGAGGAGTTCACCGCCCTGGACGCGCCTCCCTTCGCCGAGCGAGGCGCGGTGACCAATGAGTACCTCCAGGCTTTCAAGGAGCTATGGACCAACGATAACCCCACTTTTGACGGGAAGTATTACCAATTTTCAAACATCGATTTCCTGCCCAAGCCAGTCCAGAAGCCCCACCCTCCCATCTGGGTCGGCGGACAGAGCAGGCCCGCCATGCGCCGCGCCGCCGAGCTTGGCAACGGCTGGCACCCGGTGGGAGCGATTCCGGCAGCCCCGCTGGAGCCAGAGGAATTGGCCCAGAGCATGGTAACGCTGCATGGCTTCGCCGAACGGGCGGGCCGCGACCCCGGAGAGATAGATGTGGCGATGAAAGCGCCGCTCTACGACCCATCGCTATCGGGCAGGGAAGGCCGGCGGCGGTTTTCTGGAGACCCGGAGCAGGTGGCCCACGATGTGGAAACCTACGCCGGGATAGGCGTCAGTCAGATCATCTTCGACATCCGCAGCGCCGACCTGAACCAGACCACCGAGCGAATGGCCTGGTTCTCCGAGGAGATCATGGCCCGTTCATAGGGACCCGTCATTTCGGCCCCGAGCCGAAATGACGGAGGCTCGGCTCGGCTGTCCCTTGGGTGCGGTTAGATAGTATAATTTCTGTGGCGTCCATTACAGCGAATAGCCAGGAGAGGATACCATGACCAGCCTTAACGACAGGTACGAAAATGGCCAGGCGATGCGCACTCAGATGGCGGCCGGTGATGCCAGCCACTTCGCGGTGCCTGGTATCGACCAGCTTGCTCCGGACTTGAAGCGGATCATCGACGAGTGCTTGTTCGGCTCCATCTGGAACCGGCCGCCGCTGACCCCGGAAAGCCGGGTAATCTGCACCCTTTCCGCTCTCATGGCCCTGGGTCAGATACCCCTGCTGCGCCGGAGCATCGAGCGGGGGTTGAACCTGGGACTCACTCCACAAAAGGTGGTGGAGGTGTTCATCCAGTTGACCTTCTACGTGGGAGTCCCGGCGGTGGAGACCGCTATAAACATCACCAAGGAAATCTTCGAGGAGCGGGGCATCCAATACACCCCTACAGTTGTCTACGATACCAACCAGTCCCTCGAAGACCTGCACGAGCTGGGGCATCAGACCCGGGACGAGGTACTGGGGGGGCCTCCGGCGCTGCCGGTCCCGCCGGACTCGCCGGAGGAGGAGCTGGACAAGCTGATTATCGAGTACCATTGGGGCGCAATCAACACCCGGCCCCACCTGGATGCCAGGGAACGCGCCATGTGCTCCCTCTCGGCCATGAGCGTCCTCGGACATTATGACCGGCAGCTCCGCACCCGCATCCAGGCCGCCCTCGGCAATGGCATGACTCCCGCCGAGATCATGGAAGTGTTCATCCAGGTCATGCTCTACGGCGGATTTTTTACTACCCGCTCCGCCATGCGGGTTGCCAGGTCGGTGTTCACCGAACTGGGAATTTCATCCTAGAACCGCAAGCAACCGGGGAGGCCGCCATGAAAGCAAGCTTGAGCGACGGTGCAGAACTCTTCTACCAAGTGGATGACTTCACCGACCCATGGACCGAACCGGAAACGGTCGTCCTCCACCACGGCATGGCCAAGAACCACAAGATGTGGTTCGGCTGGGTCCCGGTCCTCGCCCGCCATTACCGCGTCATACGCTTGGACATGCGGGGCATGGGCCAGTCCGACGTGCCGGACCCGGGTTACCCGTGGTCGCTGGACAATTTCGCCAACGACCTCCTGGGTTTCGTGGACGCGCTCGGGTTGGACAAGTTCCACCTCATCGGCGAGACGGTGGGCGGTTCCATCTCCATGCGCTTCGCCACCATGCACCAGGACCGCCTCAAGTCCTTGACGGTATGCACTTCTCCCACCAGTTTCCTCGACCCTCATCACGAGGAGAGCGCGGAGCTAATCGACCGGGAAGGCGTGTCGGCCTGGGTGGAAAGCACGATCACCCGTAGGCTGGACCCGCAAATAGTGGAACCGGCGTACATCCGTTGGTACGCCAGCCAGATGGCGGCCACTCCGGCCCACGTGGTCAGCGGGTTCCAGCGCAGCGCGCCCGGCGGCGACCTAAGACCCCTGCTTAAAGACGTCCAGACACCCGTCCTCGTACTTGCGGCCGCCAGCCTCCGCGAGGAAGTCCTTGGCGACTTCCGGGGAGCCGCCGACCTCTTCCCCAACGGCAGGGCCGTGGTTTTCCCCGGCGTGTCCGGTTTCGTTCAACACATCCTCCCCGTCCCCTGCGCCCGGGTGTGGCTTGACTTTGCCCGCGGGCTCGAAAAGGTGTAAGCGGCGCTGGCGAGTCCCCCACTCTTGAGTCTCGGCCAACAAGTACGGTTCGTCACGCGACGCCTCGCTACCGGCGCCCATATCACCGTCAATAGACGCATCATCGACCCTCAGTTCCGGCGCTCCCGCCGGGTATATTGGGTCCAGGCCGCGCTCGCCACGGCTTCCATGCTGGCGGTCCTGCTGCTGGTCGATTCCTTTTCCGACGCCGCTATCGCCGCCGGGTTGGCCTCCAGTGTGCTGATCGTGTTCATGCATCCCTCCGGTCGCTCGGCGACGGCGCGCTCGCTGATAGGAGGCCATTTCCTGGGCCTGTTGATAGGCTCGGTCTTCTCTTGGCTATTGTTTTCAGGCCACTTCGATATCTTTCCGGGCGAGGTTGTCATACTGCGAAACATCGCCTTAGCGTTCTCGGTCGGGGTTCTGATCTTCCTGATGGCGGTTAGCGATACCGAACATCCACCAGCAGCAGGGACCGTACTGGGGATAGCAACCAAGGCCTGGGACCCTCTTACGACGTCCATCATCGTAGGCGCAGTGTTGCTTCTTGCCTTCATCAAGTACGTGCTGCACCGTTACCTGCACGATCTCATCTAGGGTCAAGTCACAGGCCGGCAGACATTAATTACCAGCCAGCGCAATAGCCACTACGCAGGAGGGATATATGCCTGACTCCTTAAGCCGGACTTTAGCCAGGTTCGTTACTTCCCTGGAATACGAAGCTCTACCCCCTGAAGTGGTGGACAAGATCAAGGCGTCGGTGCTACACGCCCTGGTCACGTCCATCGTCGGAGCGGAGACCCGGCACGGCGCGGCGTCCATCGAGCTGGCGAAGTCGGAGGAAAGCAAGCCCGACGGCGCGACCATCCTGGTGGACGGCGCTCGGGCGACCCGCTGCGGGGCCGCGTTTGCCAACAGCAAGCTCATGCACGCAACCAACCAGTCCGACTCCTACCGGATGTTAATCCACCCAGGGCCCTGCAATATACCCGCGGGGCTGGCGACGGCGGAACTGGGCGGCAAGAGCGGTAAGGACTTCCTAACCGCCCTGGTGGCGGGCTACGAGGTGGAGGCCCGGATCGCCGGGGACTTCATACCTTCGACCCAGGCGCGAGGGTTCCGCTCCAGCCCGGTTTACGGGACCCTGGGAGCGGCTGTGACCACGGGCAAGCTCCTGGGCCTCACCGAGGACCAGATGGTTACCGCTCTCGCCTTGGCCTGCACCTTCACTGGCGGGACAACAGAAGGAGCAAGTTCGGGCGGCCAGGAGATGTTGTTTCACGAACCCAACGCCACGCGAAGCGGCATAATGGCGGCCTTGTTGTCTCTGGAGGGAGTGCGGGGTTCAGAGACATCCCTGGAGGGAAACGCCGGTTTCTACACCGCCTTCACCGGCAATAACAAGGGCCAGCTCTCCTATGCCTTCCAGGGGCCGAATGAGACCGACATGGCCAAGGTAGCGGAAGACCTGGGAGAACGGTGGGAAGTGCTTCACGTCACCCCCAAGATATACCAAACGGCGGGTTACAATTGCCCGGTCATAGACCTTATGACTCAGATCAGGTCCAGGCACGTAATTTTCCCGGACCAGGTTGAACGCATCACCATCGACATGAACTGGTTGGAAACCCTTTACCCGTCTCCTGAGTTCCCCAACCCTCAGAGGACCACGCCAGGAATCGGCAGCACTCATTACTTCGCCGCCTTTACTTTGGTCCACGGGTCCTATCCCCCGCTGAAGGCGCGGCTTGAACCTGGAGATGCTTCGGCCCAGGAGTCGCAGTCAGTGTTAGACCTCATGCCCAAGGTCGAGGTCGTCGGCCACAAGGAACGCCCCGCGTTTGCCCCGCGCATCACCATCGAAGTCAGAGGCGGCACAACCTACGAGGGTGAGTACAATGGGAACGAGTTGAAATGGGACCTGGCAACTGAAGTCCAGAGAATCAGCAGACTGTTCCCGGATATGTCCTGGCCCACCGAGCGGTTGAATGCCCTGGTGACGACCGTCCGGGGGTTGGAGGAACAGCCGGACCTGTCGGAGATGGTCGGCTTGTGCGTCAGGCAACAGTGAGCTTGTCCGCGCGGACCCTCATTCTCTCCCTCGGTGTCCTGGTTTTGGCCCTCTCGGCTGCCTGCGTAAGCGGCTCCCAGAACCCGCCGGACCTGCCCCCGCTACCGGAAGTAAGCGCCGTGGTGATTACCCGTGATCTGGCGGTGGGCGACAACCGGGTCGCATTTGGCCTGGTGGACTTGAACGGAATGCCGGTGCGCGCTGAGGAGGCGAAGGTCCGCGCCCTGCTGCTGCCTCCAGGCGATGGGGCAGGCGAGGAACGCGCCTCCGGTGTCGCCACATTCAAAAAGTGGCATCTGGGGGAGCAGGGCACCTTCTCCACGACCCTGCATTTCGACACCCCAGGTTTCTGGGAAGTGGAAGCTACGGTAACCGGGGAAGACGGCGAGAGGATCGTTGCCAAGGGCGCGGTGGAGGTCAAAGAGCGGTCAGAGACTCCCGCCGTTGGAGATCCCGCACCCAGAAGCGTAACCGCCACGCTGTCGGATACCGCCGATATCGCGACCATCAGCAGCGACTACACCCCCGACCCTGATCTTTACCAACTGTCGGTCCATCAGGCCCTGGAAGAGGGGAAACCAGTCCTAATTGCGTTCTCCACTCCCCAGTTCTGCGTGTCGGCCACCTGCGGCCCACAACTCGACGTGGTTTCCGAACTCAAGGAACGGTACCGGGACCAGGCAAATTTCATCCACGTGGAAGTGTTCAAGGACCCGCACCTGATTAAGGGAGGCCGTCCACCCTCCGGGGGTTACGTCGACGCGATTGACGAATGGTCTCTGCCCTCGGAGCCGTGGACATTTGTGATCGACAGGACGGGAAAGGTGTACGCCAAGTTCGAGCAATTCGCGCCGGCGGACGAGATCGAGGCCGCGTTGAGGGAAGTCCTCTAATCGGTGGAACAGTTGCCGAGCCGGTCAGTCGACGGCGTGGACCGCAACCAAAAGGTCGCCTTTAGTCAGATAGAAGATAGTCACCGTCTGGCCCAATACCTGGTGTTGCCGGAAATGGGCGGGTAAGAAGGGCAGCGGCCCTTCGGACGTGAAGCTCCAGACATCTCCCTGGGAGGTGCGTATGCGCAGCCGCTCCACCTCTTCCGCGTTTCGCTCCACGACTTCCACGACTTTCCCGCTCTTCCAGTCCGTCTTGGTGGTGGCGTAGTCATCCAACTGCCAGCAGCCGGCCAGCAATACAGAGGCCAACAGGATGACTGGAAGAAGAAAAATCAATCTGAAGGTCGAGGCCAGGGGAGGGAAATAAGAACGGTCCGATTCAACCATGACGACTGAAGGAATTGTATCACGGGTCGCCTCTCGACCCGTACGGCGGGCATAGATGCAACTGGCCATTCACTATTGAGCCGCAATAACCCCGCCTTTGCCGAACACTCGTCTACGCCACATACCGCCTTGCCCAGGGTCCTTTAGTTGTCCCCCCATAAGACCATTCTCCCCCTTTCGGAAAAGGGGGACTAAGGGGGATTTCTCCCCTGCTCGGGTCTAAGTCCACGAGAATCTAGAATAATTGGCCCTGTAACATGTTACTAATGGTGAGGACGAGACTCGTTCCAGGAGCACAATAACTCCGGCAGTCCTGCCGGGCACCGGGAAAATCCCCGAGACCCCCCTTTTCCGAAAGGGGGACTTATGTACTTGACCCGTGCGGTACTGATTGGCGAATCTTACAATCAAAGGGCCAAAAGGCACCGCTGCCCCGGCGGCGTCACATTGATAACCCGCGCGGGGGCAGCGTATAATGCATACCCAATAGTAGAATGTTGAAAGTGGCTTTATCCAACGCGGAGGAACGAACATGGTCGACGTATTGACGGGTACCTTTACTGTCAAGGCAGGGCACGCCCAGATTGCTCAAGGGCGGCGTCATTATGGACGTGGTCAATGCAGAGCAGGCCAAGATTGCCCAGGAAAACGGCGCAGTCGCGGTCATGGCCCTGGAGCGGGTGCCAGCCGACATACGAGCCGACGGTGGCGTAGCCCGCATGACCGACCCCAGTATCATTTGCGATATCATGGACACGGTGAGTATCCCGGTGATGGCCAAGTGCCGCATCGGGCATTTCGTCGAAGCCCAGGTGCTGGAAGCGCTGGGTGTCGACTATGTGGACGAGTCTGAAGTCCTTACGCCCGCCGACGAGGTCCATCACGTCTGGAAGCACGACTTCACCGTTCCTTTCGTCTGCGGTTGCCGGGACTTGGGCGAGGCCTTGCGCCGAATCTCCGAAGGCGCGGCCATGATCCGCACCAAGGGCGAAGCCGGTACCGGCGACGTCGTGGAAGCCGTCCGCCACATGCGCGCTGTGCAGGACAATATTCGCAAGCTCCAGACCATGCCCGACGACGAGTTGGTGGTTGAAGCCCGCGACCTCGGCGTGAGCCTGGACCTGCTGACCCAGACCCGCGAGCAGGGACGCCTTCCAGTCGTGAACTTCGCCGCAGGCGGCGTTGCAACTCCCGCCGACGCATCTCTCATGATGCAGTTAGGCGCGGACGGCGTGTTCGTCGGGTCCGGAATCTTCAAGTCTGGCGACCCGGCCCGCCGTGCCTACTCCATCGTGCAGGCTGTCACCCACTACCGGGACCCCAAGATTCTCGCAGAGGTGTCCAAGGACCTGGGGGAGGCCATGGTTGGGATCAGCGCGCGGTCCATTCCCGAGGCTGACTTGCTCGCGCCTCGGAGCAAATAGCGCCAACGGGACAGCAAGCCGAGTTGAAAATAGGTGTTCTCGCGATACAGGGCGACTTCGCCGAACACATAACGGCTCTCAATAAGTTGGGTATAGAAACCCGGGAGGTCCGGTTGCCGGACCATTTGGAAGGCGTGGATGGGTTGATAATCCCGGGTGGTGAAAGCACCACGCTTAGTCGGCTTATGGACATCTATCACCTCCGGGGGCCCATCGCGCGGATGGCCCAGGAGGGCAAGGCGGTCTGGGGTACATGCGCCGGTATGATAATGCTGGCCCAAGAGATCACCGAGGAAGACCCCGTTCCGCTGAAGCTGATGGACATTGGTGTCCGCCGCAACGCTTTCGGACGCCAGGTCGATAGCTTCGAGCAAGACTTGGAGATCAGTGGACTGGGACCGGAACCGTTCCATGGCATCTTCATCCGCGCACCCAGGATAATCAGAGTGGGCCAAGACATAGAGGTCCTAGCCTCTCTGCCCGACGGTGAGCCGGTGGCAGCCCGGCAAAGATCACTGCTGGCCACGTCTTTCCACCCGGAGTTGACCGGCGACACCCGCTTTCACGAGCGCTTCGTAAACATTGCGTCTGAGGTAGCTCCCTCGGCGGCGGAGTGATGGAGAGGATCCGCATCAGCGACGCCGTGCGATGCCTGTTATTGAACGTTCCAAACGGACCGAACCGGGTTTGCCCCAGCGAGTCCCTTCCCGACGGAGGAGACCTGAGACGATCAGCCATCTGGCGCGACGCATTGGCCCAGCCAAAGGACCGCGTTACCCTGCTTTCCTGGAACGGAATGCGGCTGGATGGAATGGTGTCGGCCCGCACCCGGCGGGGTCACCGGGTCTGGGAAATATACCAGCTTTACATCCCGGAGACGGCTTCCGGGTCCAACGACAGATGGTACGGGGCCGAGAACCCAGCGTTCATTGCCTTACTTGAGAAAGTTGTCCCGATGGCGGGCGCGCGCCGAGCGGAACGCATCCTGACCAGGGTCCCCGGCAGGAGTCCCTTGGTGTTACGCTCTCAGCGCGCCGGGTTCTTCCCCCTGTTGAGCGAAAGCCTCCTGGAAGGCCGGATCGGCGGCGACGCCCAGACCCACTCTCAGCCATCGGACGGGTTGCATGAGCGCACGACGGTGGACGATTATTCCCTCTTCCAGTTGTATTGCGCCGCAACTCCCCAGAGTGTGCGTAACGGCCTAGGTCTGACCTTCGACCAATGGCAAGACGCCCAAGACCCCATGGGACCGCGGACTCAGCAGTTGGTCTTTCGCCAGGACGACAAAACCGCCGGGCTTTTGACTCTCGGCGCTCATAAGGGCGTGAACATGGGACAGATGATGTCCCACCCCGACTATCCTGACTCTCTTCAAGCCATGGTGGACCACGCGATGGCCCGTCCGGGATTCCACCGCTGGCTCGTGCCCGATCATCACAGCCGGGAGAAAGAAGCATTACTCCGGCATGGATTACAGGAAGTTGCCCGATACACGGTTCTGATCAAAACGGTGACCGTACCCGTGATGGACCGCGGTATGGCCCCTGTGGAGGCGTAGGATTGACGATGGTCGTACAGTCGGTCCATGAAGAACTGGACCGTCTACTCGATGTTCTGCCCTCGAGGGTAATGGATACCCTGCGCAGCCTGGACGACGTGGAAGAGTTGCTCGAGGTGGTTCTGGACCTAGGGAGATTACCCGAGGCCCGTTTTCCATCCGGTGACATTCCCCTTGCTGAACTGGAAGTCACGCGTGACGATCTGGACAGCGTCGTTAGCCGGTTGGGGGAGTTCGGCGGGGATAACCGCGCCGGAATAGAGCGGACACTTCACCGAATATCCGCCATACGCAACCGGAAGGGCCAGGTGGTGGGAATTACCTGCCGCGTGGGACGGGCGGTGTTCGGCACAATTAAGATAATCGAAGACCTTGCCTTTTCCGGCAAGAACATCCTATTCCTGGGGCGGCCAGGAGTTGGCAAGACCACCATGCTCCGGGAGATGGCCCGGGTACTTTCTGAAGAAGCCCGAAAACGGGTCGTGATAGTCGATACCTCCAACGAGATCGCCGGTGACGGCGACGTTGCCCACGCGGCGATTGGCCGGTCGCGGCGGATGCAGGTGGCCACGCCCGACGAACAGCACGACGTGATGATCGAGGCCGTGGAAAACCACATGCCCCAGGTGGTTATCATCGACGAAATGTCCACGGAACGGGAGTCCTCCGCCGCGCGGACCATCGCGGAACGCGGCGTGCAGCTTATCGCCACCGCCCACGGGAACACCCTGGACAACCTGGTGCTGAACCCAACCCTTTCCGACTTGGTCGGGGGAGTCCAGGCCGTCACCCTCGGAGACCAGGAAGCCCGCTACCGCGGAACCCAGAAGACCGTCCTGGAACGCAAAGCGCCACCCACTTTTGACGTCGTGGTCGAGATTCAGAGCTGGGAGAAAGTCGCGGTACATGACGGTGTCGCCCATGTGGTCGACCAGTGGTTACGCGGGTTCCCCGTCGCCCCTGAACTTCGTTGGCTGGACGAAGCGGGACAGGTGACCCGCAGCCAGTCCGCCGCCAGGCCCAGTGAAGCAGCGCCCGCGCCCTGGAACGCGAATTATTCGCCGACGCCCCAACCAGCCGCGCATGCCCAGCCACCCGAATACCAAGACGCGCCGGCAATGGTAGACGACCTGTATCTCCGTGTCTTTCTCTTCGGGATCGGCCGGGATAAACTGGAAGCCGCCAGGTCCGAGACCGGCGTATCTATCGAAATGGTCAACGAGTTGAGGCAGGCAGACGCGGTATTGACGACCAAGACCCACTACCGGCGCGGCTCCCAACTCGTGCGCATCGCAGAGGCCAGCGGCACTCCCGTGTACGTGCTGCGAAAGAACACCATGCCCCAGATACAAGAGTTTCTGCGCACCCTGGCCAAGGAACATGGCCGGGAGCCAATCGACCATAGGCCGTCCGACGAAGACTTCAAAGCGGTGCTGGAACAGGCGATGCAAGAGGCGGAAGAAGCCGCCCAACGGGTTCTGGGGGGTGAACCCTCCATTCAGTTATCGCCCCAGAGGTCTTACGTCCGCCGTCTCCAACACCTTCTGGGGAACCGGTACAACGTGGCGTCCACCAGCCGTGGCCGGGAGCCCAGCCGCTCCGTGATGTTCTACAGGCCGTGACCTCCCGAATCGACGCGCCGCAATAGAGGCGGAAGTATTGGTTCGGCCCCACGCTGGACTTCTTAGCGTTCACCCTTGGAGGAGATAGGATGGCCACGCCTTTGTTCGTTTCGTTCGAGGGAGGCGAAGGCTCTGGCAAGTCCACTCAGACACGGCTGTTGCACGATAAACTCTGGGATGCGGGGATGCGGGCAACCCTGGTGCATGAGCCGGGCACGACGCCCCTGGGTGAGTACCTGAGGACCTACCTCAAGAGCAGCCAGCCACTAACCAGCGAAGCCGAGCTACTGCTGTTCGAGGCCGCCAGGGCGGAATTAGTCAAGCAACGGATCGAGCCCAGCCTGGCGGACGGTTTCCAGGTCATCGCGGACCGGTTCGAAGCCTCCACCGTGGCCTACCAGGGTTACGGCCGCAGACTGGACCCAGAAGTCATCGCCTATCTGAACCAGTTCGCCACCGGAGGGCGGACGCCGGATCTGACCTTTCTCCTGGACCTGGAACCCGCCGAAGGACTGCGCCGCGTCGGAAGCCCTCAGTTGTCCTTGGACCTGGAACCCGGCGCACAAACAGCTTTGCCAAGGGAGGACATGGAGGGGCAGCGAAGGTTCGAGGAGGAAGCCTTGGGGTTCCACAGGCGGGTACGCCGGGGATTTCTGGAGTTGGCCGGCGCGGACGAGGAACGCTGGGTGGTGATTGACGCAACCATGCCGGAGGAAAAGATAGCGCGTCAAGTTTGGGAGCGGGTGTCGAGCAAGCTCAAGCTTCCCACCGTTTGACAAACAGGTGACAGAAAGAGGAGCCCCTCCGAAATTGGAGGGGCTTCGTTGTTGCTGAATCTTGACGCCTCGCCCAGGCAGGGCGGGCGCATGGTCCGCGCTTAGTTGTCGGCGGGGACCGCAGCCAAGTCGGCTAGTTTCGCTTCGATGACCTTCCGCATTTGACGGACCCTGGATAGGTCGGGATAGATTCCCTCGGCGATCTTATCGAAGATCCTCTCGCCGTCCAGATATACTTCCATGATGCCCTGTCCGCGTGGGGAGATGGTAATCGCGACGTCAGGACCGTAGAAGCGGAAGAATTCATTCGCCATCCACGTGGCGGTAGCGAGGTGCTGTCAAGGTACGCAGTAGGTAATCTCGATCTGGACTTTGCCTTCCATAGCTCCTCCTGAGCCTAAATATAGTGACCATAGCTATTCTATCCAAAAGTCCTGCCATGTCAAGTACGGCGAGTGGGGCCCTCGGTTCGTACCTCGAAGGCCTGAAAAGCTGCACACATGAATGACACCAACGTGCCAAATGGAGGCTCCGATGGATTCGGTTTCGTCATTGCGCTAAGCGTGAATCGAGCCGTCTTCGGTAACAGATAATTCAGTTTGGAAGTCATATCAATAGCATATAATCCCACGTATCATACTAAGAATGACCCTTTGAGAATCAAGGTTGGAGACGCCGAATGGTACAGCTCGTGCGCGTGTGCCCGTCCTGCGAGCAAGTCAACTGCGGGGCCGACGCCGAGCGGTGCGTCAATTGTTGGGGGTATCTCACGGGTGTCAAACCCGTCCACCCGGACCTAGTACGCCGGTCCTGGCGACGCAGGTTAGTATTCCTCCGCCGCCCTGGCCTAGTGATGTTCCTGGCGCTAGGCGCAGGATTGATTGCCTGGCGGCTGGTACTTCTTTTCGAAATAATACCCGCGCTGTTTCCCCCGCCGACTCCAACCACAGACTTGAGCCCGACGCTTGATGCACAAACCTGGTCACAGGTAAGGCGCACACCACAGAACACAGGTTTCACTTCCGACTCACCACCACGCCCAAGGCGAATCAAGTGGGTCTTTGAGACCTCCAAGCCGTTATACGCGGGCCCGTCAGTATCAAAGGACAAAGTGTTCTTGTCCACTGACGACGGCCTCACAGTCGCATTGGACCGAGAATCGGGCAATCCGATTTGGGAATATCGAAGCAATTTCCCGACTAGTTCAACCCCGGCCGTGGCGGGAAAGAGCGTCATAATTGCCTTGAAGCCGGGTATTGTCTCGTGTCTAGCGATAGACACCGGGGACCTTCGTTGGTCAATCGACCTCAAGGGACCAATCTATGCCTCTCCGGTAATCGCCGATGGGTCAGTTTATATCGGGGCAGGCACAGATCACCTACACGCTTTGGATCTTTCCACCGGCGAGGAGCGTTGGGCGTTCGACGCTGGGGAATGGATAGTAGCGTCCGTCGCGTACACGGAGCAATCAGTGGCCGTGGTTACCCGATTTAGCGATGTCTTTCTTGTCGACCCAAAGACCGGCAGAAAACGACTATATTTCGACACCGGATACGTGAGGTTTGGCGGAGGACCGGTGATCTTGGGAAATAAAGTCTATATCTCATCGGACCGAGGTTGGTTCTGGGCAATTGACCGGGATGCCAAGGGGTTGCCGTTCGAACGAATACTTTGGAAGGTGAAGCTCAATCTGTTCGTTTGGGGGTTGCTTGACGACAAACCCCTGCAGAAGGGCGGCCTATGGTCACACCGTCTAGGAGGAGACTTGAAGTTCACATCCGCAGCAGCCCACAACTCCATTTACGTCACCAATAAGCAGGGACAAGTGTTCGCCAGGGATTCTTCTTCTGGCAAACCGGAGTGGACTGTGGACCTTGGCGTCGAGGTCACCACGGCTCCTACTGTCGCGAATCAGACAGTTCTGGTAGGCACTGTAGACGGGAGGGTTGTCGCATTAGAGTCCCAGACCGGCGATATCGTGTGGGAGTTCGAAGTTGGTGGCTCAGTCACCGCCAGCCCTATCGCCGTTGGCGACACGATCTACATCGTTACGAGCACAGGTGTCCTTTATGCCATCACAGGACCCGGTTGATCGATCGACCAATCCAGATTCCCTCTCCATATTTCCCTCAACCTGGAAGCATACACAAGACATACTAAAGAATGCTTCGGCCCCGGTCCAATCGACACGCGAGTAGCGTCAAAGTTGCGTGGTCTAATCGCTATGCCCGGCGTGTGACCGATTCTCCACCCAAACTTAGACCTCCACCAAACCGCTGCTGCCCCCTTCGGGTCGAGCATGCTTGATTAAATTAGGCAACGAGCTCGTGGAACGACTAATTAGTGTATTGTCCTCGTATACACCGAACTTCATGCTATAACTCACAACCTAGATAAAGATATCGTACTAATATCCCGAAACTATGGCTTGACCAGTAAGAATTTGTGGGATTATATTAGCGCATCCTCATCGAGGATCCACATTTTAAGTCGTTAGCCTGTTAGTATTACCTAACCCATTAACAACTGTCTTTCGGAACATCTCGGGTTTACTCATCCACTTTACGGCTCTTCCCATGTCTAGAGGTTAGCCCGAATCCACCGAAAAGGTGAGTGTCGCGGCGGGTTGAATGGGTAAGAAAGTGCTCCTGTGCATCTGGGATAATGGTTTTCGAGACAGAAAACCAACCAGAAACAAGGAGCACCCAATAGATGCTACCACGCAACCACCCCGACGGCATCCACATCGCCTTCGACGACCACCGCCTGGTCAACAATGCCGGGCTGATCCTTCCCGCCACGTTGGCCTTGCACCTGGGCCTGCCCCAACTGGTTGACCGGCACTTGGACCTGGGCTGGGCCCCAGGCCGAGCCAACACCGGCGACAAGATCATGACGCTGGTGGCTTCCGCGCTGGCGGGCGGCGACTGCATCGACGATGCCGATGTGTTGCGCACCGGCAGGACAGCCTGCACCCTGGGCAGTGTAGTCAAGGCGCCCTCCACCTTGGGCACCTTCCTGCGCAGTTTCCGGTGGGGCCACGTCCGCCAACTGGACCGGGTGAGCCGCCAGTTGCTGGCCCGGGCCTGGGAGGCTGGGGCCGGACCCGGCGACGGGCCCCTGACCATCGACCTGGACTCCACCATCTGCGAGACCTACGGACTGGCCAAGGAAGGAGCTCGCCACCACGGCTACACCGGTGCGCGGGGCTATCACCCGCTGCTGGCCGTCGCCGCCGGAACCGGCGACGTGCTGATGGCCCGCCTGCGCGAGGGCCGGGCCTACACCGCCCGCGGCGCCGCCCACTTCCTGCGTGAAACGGTGGGGCGGGTGCGCTACGGCGGAGCCAGGGGCCAACTCACGGTGCGGGCCGACAGCGGCTTCTATACCCACGCCGTGGTCGCCGTCTGCCGCCGGATGGATGTCCGCTTCTCCATCACCATCCGCCAGCGCACCCGCCTGCGGAATCTCATCGAGGCGATACCCGAAGAGGACTGGACGCCGATTCCCTACTGGATGGACGGCGCCGATGTGGCCGAGACCACCTACACCCCCTTCCAGAGTGAGCCCGACGCCGCGCCGGTGCGGCTCATCGTCCGGCGGGTGAAGCCGGCGCCCGGTTCCCAACTGGCTCTCTTCGCCACCTACAGCTATCACGGCTTCATCACCGACCGGGACGGAGAGACCCTGGAACTGGAGGCTGACCACCGCCGCCACGCCGAGATCGAGAATGCGATACGCGACCTCAAGTACGGCGTGGGGCTGAACCATCTCCCCTCGGGCCGCTTCGCTGCCAACGGCGCCTGGCTGGCGGTACAGGTGATGGCCCACAACCTGGCCCGCTGGACAGCCCGCATCGGCCTGGGTCAGCAGATCGTGACCACCAAGACCCTCAGACGACGGGTCTTTGCCTTGGCCGGACGGATCACCCGCTCGGCACGCCGGATCACCCTGCATCTTCCCCAGCGCTGGCCATGGGAAACCCAGTTCAGTCGCGCCCTGGCCCGACTGCGAGCCATTCCACTCCCAGCCTGATTGCTCCTGTCCGCTACTGACCCGCCATCCGGCCAACCGAACGCCCCGCCAACTCGCGCCAGTCCGGTCCGCGAGCGCCTCTTGCCGTGTCCTATCCCGCCATCCCCCTCACCACAGCCACTGTAAGCCGCCATCGGCGCCCCCCAAAGCGCCTGCAGACCGCCGCCAGCCTCCCGTCTACCCAAATTCGAGCCCGGATCATCGCGCCTGTAACTTCCTCACCCCCCTTCCGCTGTCCTCACGCCGTCCATCGGTGTCCACCGGTGGATTCGGGGTTAGACCGAATCCACTAACCCAAAATTTGGAGGCTTAAGGGTATGAAACTTGGATGGTTGTTTAGTCCCAGACTTTTAATTGTAACGGTATTGATCTTGGCCCTATGCCTAATAGTGGCCTGCGGGAGCGGCGCCGAGCCGGGGCAGCCAACGACATCAGATTCAGCGGCGCCCGCAGAAACAAAAGAAAAAGTCGTGGAACCAATCGCCGAGGGTTGGAAACCGCCAACCCTGGTCGGAAGAGCGCCTACGACCGCTCCTCAACAGTCCGGCGGCACGACCGCCCCGGCTAAGGCTGGAGCAGCCACTTCCGCCCCAGCAGCCACCAAGGCGCCAGGGGCCGCCGCCCCCACTACGGCCCCGGCGGTTACCGCCGTCCCGGAAACCACTATTAGGACTGGCGGAACTATCTTGGCCCACGCCTACGCCAATCCGAGGCAGGCGATGGTTCACCAGTCGGGTTCGCCCCTCACACGGGTCACAGGAGCGGTGTTCAACAACCTCATCGAGTTTAACCCCGAAACTGAAGACCCGGTTGACCTTAGATGTGAACTATGTACGTCCTGGGATCTGGCCGAAGACGGGATGACCTACACGTTCAATCTCGTCGAAAATGCCAAATGGCATGATGGGGTGCCTTTGACCGCCGACGACATCGTCTTCAGTTTCCGCGCGATGAAAGACCCCGACAGCGTGCCGGTCCTGGTCGGCCGGAACACGTCATCTGCAGTGTTGGCCTGGGCCGATCTCACCGAGAGTTGGCGCGTGATCGATCCTTATACGGTAGAGATCGTAACCAAATTTCCCGCGCCCGACTTTCTACCGCTAATCGCCGTGGATACCAACTCGATTATAGCCAAGCACACGGTTCTGGACCAGGGAATCGCGCAGACGAGCTCGGACTGGCAACGATTCAACGGGTCCGGGCCATTCATAATGGTGGACTTCACTACGGACGTGGGATACAAACACGAAAAGAACGAAGACTATTGGAGGGAGGGGTATCCCCGCGTTGACGGCGTCCAACACATCATCATTCTGGATGCCGGGACCATCGCAGCAGCCTATTTGACTGAAAAAGTCTACATCCAGAATGGCCCAAGCAACAACTTGAAGGTCAATCAGATCGTGCAGCTTGAGAAAGACGGAGGGGATGTGCTCAGGGTCCAGTGGAAGGGTCCTAGCTCGCTCTACGGAATGCTCATCAACGCCAGCGTCAAACCGTTCGACGACCCGCGAGTACGGAAGGCCCTCTACCTGGCTATGCACCGCCAGGCATACGTAGACACGTTCTTCGACGGTAGGGCCTGGATGGGCACGCCCATGCCTCCTGGCACCTGGTTCGGAAAGACCCCGGAAGAAGTAGCCCAACTACCGGGATTCCGTGAATTGAACGGCGAGAAACATCCCGACGACATCGAGGAAGCCCGGAGACTACTCACCGAGGCTGGCCTATACCCGGGCGGTTTCGATGCCGTTATTATGGCCCGAATCGCCGTGTTTTACGGCGAGATGGCTGTGTTGGCTCAGGAACAATACAAACGGTTCTTGAATATTGATTTTGACATACGGCCCGTGGAGGCTGCCGCCGGGTTTGACGCCTACGACCGCGGAGACTATCAGGTGGCTATGCAGGGCCTCGGCCTGTCGATTCTGTCACCTACGTCGGCGTTAGCCTGGTATTCCGCCGGATATGGGATCCCACGAAACACACGGTTCGACCCCCATCCCAACTCCAGGGTCCAAGAACTCATCGAGCTTCAGGGACAAGAGTTGGACACTGACAAGCGGCGCGCGATGGTCCAAGAGGTCGACGATATCCTACTTCAAGGCGACAACACCGTGGTCGGCGCATTCTGGTTCAACCGTGGCTGGGTGTCCAACCTGCGGATTCAGAACTTCCACCCAACCGCCAGCGGCCAGATTCAGTTCGGTTGGGAGCACCTATGGTGCGATCCCGCCTGCTGACATGCTCCCCGAATGCGACGGGGCCAGGACTTTCCGGCGTCCTGGCCCCGTCGCATTCGCTCCACGTTAGCCTTTCCCGTTCAGCAGCCATACGTGTGAGCTGCCTGGACGCCGATAGGCGGCTTGATGCCGTGTCTCGGAACTAGAACCAATTCCTCTATCCCCGAGATTCCGAGTCCAACCCGAGGGCGGGCACAAAAGGGAAAGAGGTGCGCTTAGCAGGCGCCATTTAACCTGCTTATACGGGAGCCGGATTACATGACGACGCCTCACACCGGGGAGGCCCAGACCGTCCCCTGCGTAGGAGCCGAGAGATGCGGGCTTATATAACCAAGCGGTTGCTTCTGTTCATCCCTACGGTCCTGTTGGTAACGGCGATCGTGTTCGTGTTGCTGCGCGTCGTGCCCGGCGACCCGGCCCTTCTCTTGCTTGCCGGAGATGTCGCCGAAGAAGACCTGAATTTCCAAAAGGACAAACTCGACGAACTGCGGGCGGAACTAGGTACAGATAGAAACATTATCGTCCAGTATGTGGACTGGATCCTGGGAATGCTGAGGGGCGACTTTGGTGAGTCGTTCTTCTATCAGACCCCTGCCATCGACGACATCAAGAAGAAATTCCCCGTCACCCTACAGTTGGCGATCATGGCTGTTATTCTGGCGAGTGGAGTGGCTGTGCCCCTCGGGATGATTTCAGCAATCAAACAAGACACCAAGGCCGATTACGCGACGAGGATCATCACTCTCTTGGGGATTGCTCTCCCCAATTTCTGGATCGGGATCATGGTGATTCTGTTCCTGGTGATTCTATTCAATTGGATACCGCCCCTGCTGTACAACGACTTCTGGATCGACCCGTGGAAGAACGTTCAACAGTTGTTTTTCCCGGCCATGGCTCTGGGCTTTTCCAACATGGCCTTTATAGCCCGGATCACGCGGTCCGCAATGCTCGAGGTACTGCGGGAAGACTACATCAGGACCGCGCGGGCCAAGGGAATGAAAGAGCGGGTCGTCATCTCTCGCCATGCTTTGAGGAACGCCCTCTTGCCTGTCGTCACGGTAGCGGGGTATGAGTTTGGTTCCCTGATTTCCGGGACGGTAGCCATCGAAGTTATATTCACCGTCCCTGGCATGGGCAGGCTCTTGATAAGCAGTATCCTCTGGCGCGATTACACAATGATCCAGGCCATAATCGTGATCATCGCGGTTTTGATCCTGACTCTGAACGTGTTCCTGGACCTACTCTACGCATGGCTAAATCCCAGGATTCGATACACATGACGGATGACAACGATCGGGGAGAGCAATGAGTCAGCAAACTATAGATGCAGCGCCCCTGCCCGAATCACCGATCGCCGCCTTGCGCCCAAAGCGGACTCTTTGGCAGAACGTCGGTCAATTTATCCGGTATAAGCCTTTGGGCGTCTTCGGTGGCGTAATAGCCTCCATTCTATTTTTTGTAGCTATCTTCGCAGGCGTCCTGGCAACTCATGAGTACACCTTTCCCAATTCATCGCGAATTCTCGCTCCGCCAAGCTCGGAGATGTGGCTTGGCGCGGACGCCTTGGGAAGGGACATGTATAGCAGGCTCCTGCACGGCGCTCGGATATCGCTGTATGTCGGGATCCTTAGCTCGTTCATAGGGACCACCATCGGAATGCTGGTGGGTATAGCTAGCGTCCATTACGGTGGGATAATAGATCTCATAGTCCAGCGAATCGTTGACGCTATGATAGCCTTCCCGGGTTTAATCCTCGCCATCGCGATCATGGCGGCTCTAGGTGCATCGATCAACAACGTTGTAATTGCCCTCAGTATTGCCTATATCCCAAGTGCTACCAGAATTCTGCGATCTCAAGCATTGGCTATCAAAGAAATGGACTATATTCTTGCGGCCAGGGCCTTGGGAGTAGGTGACTGGCGCATAATGATCCGCCATACCACTCCCAACTGTTTCTCCTTGTATATCGTGATAGTCACCCTGCACCTGGGCGGCGCGATAATTGCCGAGGCAGGTTTGAGCTTCCTCGGCATCGGAGCCCCTCCTCAAGAGCCATCCTGGGGAGCCATGCTCTCTGGAGCCGCACAGAACGTTCGGATTGCCCCTTGGCAGGCGGTGTTTCCCGGGTTGTGCATTGCGATGGTCGTGTTCGGCTGGAACCTTCTGGGTGACGCTTTGAGGGACGTGCTAGACCCGCGGCTTCGCGGCACTACTTAGAAACTATCTCAAAATGGGATTGGTGTTAAAGGGAGAACAGCTAGGGGGTCCGGTTAAGATAGGGGAAAGTTGTGTGGTGGTGAAAAATGGGGAAGAGGGAGACTCTGCCAACGATATGGGAAATACCAGATGATCTGTGGGAGCGAATTGAGCCGGTGATTTTAGAGTTGGACCCACCCAAGCGAAAGGGGCGCAAACGGGTGGACCAGCGGAAGATGCTGGAAGGGGTCATCTTCCGGATGCGTAGCTCCTGCCAATGGAACCACTTGCCCAAGGATTTGGGAGATGACAGCACCATTCACCGAACCTTCCAGCGTTGGGTAGAGCGTGGGGTCCTGGAGGGTGTCTGGGCCGTGCTGATCGAAGAATGTTGGGAGTTGGACGGTGTAAATTGGGAATGGCAGTCCGCCGATTGCTCGATGGGGAAGGCGCGTTTTGGGGGGGCGCTATTGGACGCAATCCCACGGACCGGGGGAAGGCAGGGAGCAAGAAAAGCATCCTGGTCGATGGGGCAGGCGGGCCACTGAGCGTGGCGGTGGCTGGGGCTAATGTCCACGATACGAAACTCCTTAGGCCGACGCTGGAGAGCATAGTGGTGGGCCGGCCTGAAGGTGCCCAAAACCTGTGCCTGGACAAGGGGTATGACAATCCCACCGGCCACGGGGCCGTCGCCGAAGCCGGATACCAGCCTCATATCCGGCGAATCGGCGAAGAGAAATTGGACCAAACAGGCGAGAAGATCCACCCAGCCCGGCGGTGGGTGGTGGAACGCACCCTAGGCTGGCTGTCCAAGTGCCGGGCGATCTTGGTGCGCTACGACAAGAAGGCATCCAATTACCTTGGTCTGCTCCAACTGGCATGTGCCCTTATCTGGTACCGTCGTCAATGGAGCCTGAATAATTTGAGATAGTTTCTTAGCCTCCCTTCCACCCAAATAATACGGGAGGACACAACAGCGGCCTCATCCAAGATAGGATGAGGCCGCTTCTTTCCCTCAGCGGTGACAAACCCGTGGCGTAAACGATTGTTGACATTGTGATCTCTCGAGACGTTCACCTTATGGGTGAGACGTTGTTGATTCAAACCCGTGTTGGCATTAGCATGTTGACCTGTCTAGGACACGATCATAAGCGCCGCGGACTTCCGGGAAGCGGCGGGAAGGCGGGTTGCCATGCGCGTAGATGTCCATACCCACGTCTGGCCGGATAGGATCGCCGGCACGGTGCTGGATTCCATGGTGCGGGATATGGGGCTCGGAGCAGTAGGTATCAACACCGTGGAATGCGTCAAGGCCCACATGCGCGAGTCCGGCGTCGACAAGTCGGTAGTCCTGGGAGTGGTGGAGAGGCCAGACCAGGTGACGCGGGCCAACGACTGGCTCATCAGCATCCAAGACGACATGCTTGTGCCCCTCGGCGCGATACACTCGGAGCTGGAGGACAAGGCCGACGAAGTGCGGCGTCTACGTCAGAACGGCATCAAGGGGATCAAACTTCATCCGGTGATGAACAGTTTCTATGCGGACGATCCGGAGATGTTCCCGGTTTACGAGGAACTGGGCGACGACATGACCCTGGAGATACACTCCGGACGTTTCCCCAACGGCAGCCCCGATGACCCTCTTTACGCCGCACCGGAGCGGATCATGAACATCGTCCGTCAGTTCCCGAGGCTCAAGATCATCGCCCTGCACCTGGGCGGCATGTATATGCTGGACGAAGCGGAGCGGGTCTTACTGGGCCAGGAAAACGTCCTGGTGGACACCACCTGGCCGCCATCGCTTCGGGAGGTGGCCGCCGAAACTTTGACCGCCATCTTCAACAAGCACGGCGCGCACAAGGTCTGCTTCGGGACCGATTTCCCATTGGCCAGCCAGATCACCGATTCCGAGTACATCCTGGGGCTACCCTTTTCCGACGCGGCTAAAGAAGGGATTTTGGGTGAGAACGCCCGGGCGTTGATCGGAATCTAACCCGTTTTCCAAGAAATCGACATAGGTAGGCCCTCGCGGGCTTTCCCTGTCACACCACCGTGCGTACGGGTCCGTACACGGCGGTTCGGCGGGTTGAGCGGTCAGGTTGAAGCCAGACGGGGAAGCCCGAGCGCGTCGAAGAAGGCGTTGGGAAGGGCGTAGCTGAGGGCCGGGCTACGGCTGATGCGCCAGGGGCCATGGGTGCTGCCCGCCGTTTGGGCGGCTAGCTCCTTCCTTACCCCTCGCGTGCGTAATTCCGCATACCGTTTTCGCCCCCGTTTCCACTGCTTCCAGGCGACGCAACGCAGGCGCCGCCTTATCCACGAGTCCAGGTCTCGAAGCACTGATGGGGTCTGGCAGTAGCCAAAGTAGCCTTTCCACCCCGTGAGGTATTCAGACAGTTCCTTGACCATTCCGTCCAGTCCCACCGTTCGCGTCCGCCGCGTCAGGTCCCGGACCCGCTCCTTGCACCGGGCCAGAGCCGCTGGGGCAACCCGCCGCCTTGGCTCTCTGCCGGCCGTAAAGCTGAATCCCAGGAACTTCCGCTTCCCTGGCCTGGCCACCGCGCTTTTCCCCTGGTTTACCTTCAGCTTGAGTTTCTTGGTGATGAAGCCTGTAATGCTCTCCATCACCCGCCGTCCTGCCCGTTCGCTGCGCACGTAGATGTTGCAGTCGTCCGCGTAGCGCACAAAGCAGTGGCCCCGTCGTTCCAGCTCTCGGTCCAGTTCCTCCAGCACGATGTTGGACAGGAATGGCGACAGCGGGCCGCCCTGGGGCGTCCCCTCCGTCGTCGGACTCACCAGCCCCTTCTCTATCACCCCGGCGTTCAGGAACGCCCGGATCAGTTTGAGCATCCGCTTGTCCCTCACCCGTTGCGCTATTCGCCCTAATAGCTTGTCATGGTGCACCCGGTCGAAGAACTTCTCCAGGTCGATGTCCACGACCCAGTGGCGGCCCTCAGCGATATACCCCTGTGCCTGGGCTACTGCCTGGTGAGCAGACCGTCCAGGTCGGAAGCCGTAGCTATGCTCAGAGAATGTCCGGTCCCAGCGCTTCTGCAAGACCTGTAGCACCCCTTGCTGGATAAAGCGGTCCAGCACGGTGGGAATCCCTAACTGGCGCATCCCTCCGCCCACTTTGGGTATCTCTACCCGCTTTACCGGTTGCGGTTGGTAGGCCCCTTTTAGCAACTGTTCCCGGATGGCAGGCCAGTGCTCCTTTAGGTACCCCGGCAGTTCCTGGACTCTCATCCCGTCCACACCAGGGCTGCCTCGGTTCGCCCTGACTCGCTTCAATGCCCCCTTCAGGTTTTCGCGCTCACATACCTCCTCCATCAGGCATTCATCAGCCGCCGGGCTTTCGGCTGAGCACATCGCCACAGACACTTCGGTCCCTTCTCCGGAGGCCTTCGGGGCTCCACCCCAATCCCCTTCAGGGAAGGCCAGTCCCATCTGGATGTTCTGCCGCTCTACGCCCATGAGATGTGCATCCTACTTGCCACTCCCAACCGTTCGGGCCTTCATCCTTCCCATCTGGGAAGGACTACTATGCCCTCTGCTGACTTCTGCACCGCGGTCAGGCAGCCTCACAGCCCCCTCAGTCCCCACTTGGAGACACGGCACAGACCTCCCGGGGTAAGACCGTCAGCCTTCATCGCACACTCGCCGGATTTACAGTCCTGGCCCTTGACGGATATGGACTTCGTGACCTCATGCTCACTCGTCCGGCCAGACCTGCCTCTTATCCGGTTCCTGTTCGTTCAGTCGCGACTTTGCTCCACGCTTCCTTCAGACCCCGCCTCGCGACGACGCCCTTGCGCTTCGCTAACCCTTCTCCTCCGTCAGGATGGGTAGAGGACTTTCACCTCCAAGCTGCCGTTCATGCCCGGCACACAAAAGAGAAGCCCCTCCGAAATCGGAGGGGCTTCGTTCTTGCTGAGTCTTGACGCCTCGCCCAGGCAGGGCGCGCGTATGGTCCGCGCTTAGTTGTCGGCGGGGACCGCCCGGCTAGAACTATGTTACGCGGTTACCAGACCCTCGGCAACGGCCCTGGGAGTTAGGTCTCCAACCTCGGCCAGGTGGCTCTTGATCGCCTCGGTAGCCGCGGCCAGCATCTCGGCGTCAACCGACGCCGCTTCGTCGGGATATCCAGCCTCCGACAGCAATTGGGCGGTCTGGTCCTTGATCTGGTCCAGGGCCCATGCTACCTGGTCCTTGGACTCTTGCATCCCCTCAGGGAAGTCGACGTGGGACCCGCCCGCGCCCAACTTGTCGTATCCGCCCTTGTGCCAATGGCCCCTCGAGCCGTGGGGGTCGAAGCGGATGATTTCGGTACCGCGGACGTCCACGCCGAAGGTGGGGCCGCCGAATTTGCTCTTCAGGCACCGCATGGGCCAAAGGTACAAAGTGACTTCTTTGGACGGGGAAAGCGAGCGAACCATTACCTGACCCAGGTACGATTCGCCGTCGATCATGGTGGCCATGTGAAATCCTCCTGCGCTATCTAGGGGTCGAGATTACTAGGCGGTATGTTACCACAAAACCGTTATCGCGGCGCGAAGGCCGCGGAACAGGGTCAGGGCCTTTTCATTGTCCGAGTTGCCTGGGATCCAATCACCAATCCTTTCGCCGTTGGGGGGGAGGTCGGGATGAGGGGTAGATGGCTGGCAACTTCCAAGGGACAAATTGAGCGCAGCAGGCCCCTCACCCTAACCCTCTCCCGGCGGGAGAGGGGACTCTCCTCGACAATGAAAAGGACCTGGGAACAGGGTGGTCGCATATTAGGTTGTCCCGGTGTCACTCAGGTGCTTGCCGGAATCCAGAGTTCGGGGACTGCGATGTCAGCAGCCGGAATTGGCGGACCGGGGCGGCGGGAATGGCGGGGCTAATGTAGTCTAAATGCGATAGCCCCGCCGGGGAATCCTAGCCCGCTTCCCGTTCGCCGTGGATGGCCCTCCACACTTTCTCGGCTGTCAGGGGCGTGTCTATGTGTCTTATGCCCAAGGGGGACAGCGCGTCCATGATGGCATTGGCCACCGCGACAGGTGCCGCGACCGTAGGCAATTCTCCCACTCCCTTGATGCCCAGCGGGTTCATCGGAGAGGGCGTTTCGACGGTCTCGGTGATTAGCTCCGGTATGCGCCCCGCGATTGGCATCGCGTAGTCCATGAGACTACCGGTCAGAGGCTGGCCCCGCTCGTCATAGGCCATCCCTTCCCACAGGGCTTGGCCGATGCCCTGGACGATTCCGCCATGGACCTGGCCTTCCACAAGCACCGGGTTGATTATCCTGCCGCAGTCGTGCAGCGCCACATACCGGAGTATTCTGGTCTCGCCGGTTTCACGGCTTACCTCCGCGATCACCACGTGGGCGCTGAAGGAGTGCGGGCTCTGGTGGACCCGGCCCAGCGTGAAGCTGCCGCTGAATTCCAGACCGACTTCCGTGCCGGGAGCTAATCGCTCTTCGTTGTAGGCGGCGGAAGCCAGCTCCTCGAAAGTAACGTTCTGTTGAAGGTCCCTGCTGTTGAGCGCCCGTCCGTTTTGGAGTGCGACATCCTGGGGTGAACACTCCAACAGATGCCCGGCGATACGCGTCAGTTTTTCTCGCGCCTCGCGTGCTACGAGGTAGAGTGCCGACCCTCCCACCACGGTTGCGCGAGTTGCCCCAGTGCCACCACCGGAGGGAACGACGGCCGTGTCACCGTGGAGGACCCGAACGTCTCCAGGAGTGACCCCAAGCTCATCGGCAACTATTTGGGAAAACGCGGTGGCGGAGCCCTGGCCGTGGGGAGACACGCCGGTCATGGCCGTGACGCGGCCTGCGGGATCTATATTCAGCCAGGCTTCTTCCTCCCTGGAATCACCAGAGCCGCCGGACATCTTGATAACAGTGGCCAATCCAACCCCGATCAGGGGGCCGGTGGTAGACCGGCTTTCTATCGCCCTGCGCCTCCACTCCGCGTAGCCGGACAACGCCAGCGCCCTATTGAGTACTGTTTCGTAGTCGCCAGAGTCATAGGTCAGCCCGGTGGGTGTCTCGTAGGGAAAGGCGTCGTTGCCGATGAGGTTCTTACGCCTTACTTCCGCAGGGTCGAGGCCCAGGTCCAGGGCAATTAGGTCCACAGTCCTTTCCATGCAGAACGCGGCTTCCGGCCCTCCCGCGCCTCGATATGCTCCCGTGGGCGGCTTGTTGGTAACCACACCGAGGACTTCAATCCTGGCGCAAGGAGTCTTGTACGGTCCTATAATGCGGTGGCTGGCCCGATATGGAGGCCCGGGAGTGGAATTGCCGAAATAAGCGCCTCCATCCCCAATTATCTGTAGCTTAATCCCCAAGATGGTCCCGTCGCTTTGGACCGCCGCTTCCACGTCTACCGTATGTCCCCTGCCGTGGAAACCCAGCATGTTTTCCTGGCGGTCGGCCACCCATTTTATGGATCTCCCCAAAGACACCGAGAGATAAGCGATGGCCAGGTCTTCTGGGAAGACTCCCCCCTTTTCTCCGAACCCTCCGCCCACGTCGGGCGCGACCACCCTCACGCTGCTTTCGGGCCGGTCCAGAAGCCGGGCAATCTGCCTTTTCACCCGATGAGGCGACTGAGTAGAAGTCCAGATGGTCAGGAAGTCCTCTTCAGGCTGGTAATGTGCTACCAGACCCCGTGTCTCCATGGGCATTGGAGCGAGTCGTTGCACATTGTAAGTTTGCCTGACTACGCGGTCCGCCTTGGCGAAGGCAGCATCCAGGTCCTCCCCTTGCCTGTCGTGATGAATGCGGAGGGCAACGTTGGAACCCAAGTCCTGGTGAATCGGCACGGAGCCTTCGTCGGCGGCTTCCCGTGGGTCGACAATCGCCGGCAATGGACCGTAGTCAACCTCGATTAGCTCCAGGGCGTCCCTGGCCTGTTGGGGAGATTCGGCAACAACCACGGCGACTGTTTGACCAACGTAGTTGACCTTATCCTTCGCCAAGACCGGGTGTTCAGGCGCGTTGAATTCATCCACCTCCCACTCGCCGCTCATGGCGCGAGTGGGAAGGTCTGAGAGAATACCGGCGATGTCCTCGCTAGTGATTACCGCCACCACTCCATGAAGCCCGCGAGCCCTGGAAGTGTGTATTTCGTTGACCCTCGCATGTCCATGAGGGCTGCGCAGAATTGCGGCGTGGAGCAGGCCATCAATCTTAATGTCGTCTACGTAAGAACCCTGACCAGACACCAGCCGAGGGTCCTCGAACCGCTTCAAGGGCTTCCCTGTGTAGGTCATGCTAGCCCTCCGTTCCCATATCACGGTCGTGGCCATTCTATAACGCTAGAGGCTGCATCTCCAATGGGCCGAACCATAGGCAGGTAAGGCTTGTCTCCACGTTGTTATGCCATGCTAATCCGCGTTAGCAAACCCAACCAGTTGGGTTAGAGTGAGTGGGATGAGCCAGTAAGAGGTGGGGAGAGTGGGACACGGCGGAGCAATATGGTCCATGGAGTACCATAGCCAGCCGGTTCTACTGATGGCGCAAGTAGAAACTGTGGGAACAGCTCCTGGCTGAAGTGCAACGGGATGCTGATGGATGGATGGATGGGGTGGGGAGTCCATTACGTGGATGGGACCAGCGTTCGGGCCCATCAGCACGCTGCCGGGGAAAGGTGACCACGCGTTAGGCCGCTCCCGGGGAGGGTTTGGCACGAAACGCCATCTGCTAGCCGAAGGCGGGGGCAGGCCGATGGCCTTGATTCTGACGCCGGGCACCGGCATGAAACCAGCGTCTTCGAGCAAGTGATGCGACAAGGGGCGGTGAAAAGGCCCGGCGGCGACCGTCGCCGAATCAGGTCCGGCAGGGTCTGCGGAGACAAGGGCTATAGCAGCCGGGAGATACGTTCTTACCCCAGACGGAGGGGGATTCGCTGCGCCATCTCGCGGAAGAAGAGAAAACACAGCAACCGCCCCTTCGACCGGGTGCTGTACCGCAGTCGCAATCTGGTGGAGCGGACTATCAACCGGCTAAAGCAATTCCGGAGAATTGCCACCCGTTACGACTAACTGTATGTGAACTACCTGGCAAGGTTGCCCATAGGATTGATCCTGATCTGGCTATAATCTGCAAACACGCCTAGCTAGGAGCGGCCTGGGGCGCAACCGTGTCCGGCAGTTGCGGGGCGCGTGCGCTCAGGAAAGCGAACGCCCCCAGAAGGGTGAGTCCGGAAAGTATCAGAAAGGCGACGATACCTCTTAGCGTGTAGTAGATCAATCCTGCCAAAGCGCCGGTGAAGCCCGTTAGTCCCGCGAAAAAGCCGAACAGCCCCAGAATCGTGGCCAAGGAGTTCGTACCGAAATAGTCGGCGAGTATCGCCGCCCTAAGGGGAGAGCGCCCTCCGCGACTCATACCCAACACCACGGCAGACAGATATAACGCTGGCTGGCTGCCGACCAAGGCTGCCGCCGCCCATGCCACAACCTGCAACGCGGTGAAGGTGGCCAGGGCAGCTGACTTGGGGACCCGATCGCCCAACACTCCACCCACCAAAGCGAAGCCCAACGTAGAGGTAGAAAGTACTAACATAAGTGCGGTGTCCGTCAAATCCGGGACGTTTATTGTAGATAAGCCGTCGCCGCAAGCGATGAGCCAGAAGGAGCGGGTTCGCAGGGCCTGAAACGCCGAGAAGCTGCCCTGACGGGCCGCCGGAGGGCCACCGTCGGGCAGCAGGCCCATATCCTCCGTCCGGTTGCATAACCGGGTGAAGGCGAGAACGGCGACAACCATGGTGGATCCGCCCAACACCACGGCGGTCAACCGCCAGCCCAAGCCTACTTGGTCGGGGTTTGGGTCCGCGCTCAGGGCGATGAGGGGCACCAGACACATCGCACCGAGAGGACCGAACATGTGGGCCATCCCTAGGGCAGTGGCCCGGCGACGAACGAACCAGCGGCTGAGCACCGTCATCAGCAGAATCCCGCCGCTTATCGTCGCTCCCACCGCCAGAAGCGCGGACGCGGCGTAGTACATCCAGAGGTTCTGTGTCTGACTGAAGAAGAAGAACGCTCCGGACAGGATGACAAGGCCGGCCACTACCATCCTCCGGATGCCTATGACACGGTCGCCGAGATAGCCCACGACCGGCCCCAACAGCAGGCCTCCGATGATGAGGATGTACAGGGCCCACGTTAGTTCGCGTCCGACCGTCCAGTTGAAATCCTGCGCCTGGGCCACGACCCAAATGGGCATAGCTTGAGGAGACCACGGCACGGTGGCCGCCACCATCACCAGGCCGGCCAGGGCAACCAGCCACCAGCCGTAGAACACGCCCCGCCGGCGGGGCTCTTCCCTATCTCCCAATATGTTCGCGGGTCCCGAATCTAGGATGCCGCTCCCGTGCCGCTACTCCGGCGGAAACGATGACTGTCGGATAGTCTTTCCCAGGCCATTGCTGATCCGTCGAGCCCACTCTTCCCAGACGCTTCGCCCGCACCTCCAATGGTTCCAACCCAGTCTAACTATGCCTCCTGAGTGTGCAAACTCGCCCTAAACCAAAGCTAAGGTGAAATGCGCAGAGTCATGGGGTAAATTTGTGGGGAGAACCGAGTTAACTGGTCTTTGAAGATGCGAGGGGTTGGTGATGGGCGTGAGGGAGATGGAGCGGTTTCTGGAACAATGGCAGATGGATGCCAAGGGCTTGCGCCGCCGGATGATTCTGGCGCCAACGCCCAGGGAACGGGAGCGGTGGTACGCCATCTTGCTGCTGGCACAGGGCTGGACAGCATCAGGGACGGCGGAGGCGCTGGAACGGGACCCACACACCATAGGACGGTGGGCCGCCGCCTTCGGCGAGGGAGGGCCTGCAGCCTTGATATTCGAGCAGACCGGTGGTTCCCCCCCGCCCTTGGTGAGACGCAACAGGCGGAGTTGAAGGCAGCGGTGGAGGAGTTACCGGAGCAGGCGGGCATCGAACTGTCCAACTGGTATTGGAAGGTGGTGCGGCAGTTCGTTTCGGAGCGGTTTGACGTCAGTTTGAGCCGCAGCAGTTGCCTGAACTATCTGCACCGCTTGGGATTTGCCTTCAAGCGCCCCAAGAAGCATCTGCTCAAGGCGGATGAGGCCAAGCGGGAGGCTTTCGTAGCGCAGTACGCCGCCCTGTCGGAGGAGGCCATACGGTCCGGGGCCAAGATATTCTTCGCCGACGAGGCCCACTTCCGGGCGGACGCCGAACTGCGGGGCAAATGGGTGCTCAGGGGAGAGTCGGCCTTGGTGGACTCCAGCAGCCCACGCTATGGGGAGAAGGCCAGCTACTACTCGGCGGTTTGCCTGGAGACCGGCGAGGTGGAATGGATGGAACTGGAGGGGAACAGCAACTCCGGAACCTCAGCCGTCTTCCTGGCACAACTGAGGGAGAGGCACTCTGGGCCGCTCAACGTGATCTGGGACAACGCGCCGGCACACCGTGGCGAGGCGGTGAGGGAGTATCTGCGGACGCCGGGGCTGGCGTTGAGGCTGGTGAATCTGCCGGGCTACAGTCCGGACTTCAACGCCGATGAGGCCATCTGGGGCTGGGCCAGAGAGGAGGCGACGGGAAACCTGTGCTTGGGCAGCAAGGTCAAGGTGCAGGAGAGGGTCGATCACTTCCTCGATGGGCTAGCCAAGCGGAAGGATGAGGTGAAGCGGCGCTGCCGCACCGTCCTGCAATCATGGGCCGAAAGTCTCCCGCGACACTCGCAGCCCGATTCCGGGCTCACCCTAATTGCACATCCCACCTTGGCTTTAGCCCGAATCCACCGGTGGACACCGATGGACGGCGTGAGGACAGCGGAAGGGGGGTGAGGAAGTTACAGGCGCGATGATCCGGGCTCGAATTTGGGTAGACGGGAGGCTGGCGGCGGTCTGCAGGCGCTTTGGGGGGCGCCGATGGCGGCTTACAGTGGCTGTGGTGAGGGGGATGGCGGGATAGGACACGGCAAGAGGCGCTCGCGGACCGGACTGGCGCGAGTTGGCGGGGCGTTCGGTTGGCCGGATGGCGGGTCAGTAGCGGACAGGAGCAATCAGGCTGGGAGTGGAATGGCTCGCAGTCGGGCCAGGGCGCGACTGAACTGGGTTTCCCATGGCCAGCGCTGGGGAAGATGCAGGGTGATCCGGCGTGCCGAGCGGGTGATCCGTCCGGCCAAGGCAAAGACCCGTCGTCTGAGGGTCTTGGTGGTCACGATCTGCTGACCCAGGCCGATGCGGGCTGTCCAGCGGGCCAGGTTGTGGGCCATCACCTGTACCGCCAGCCAGGCGCCGTTGGCAGCGAAGCGGCCCGAGGGGAGATGGTTCAGCCCCACGCCGTACTTGAGGTCGCGTATCGCATTCTCGATCTCGGCGTGGCGGCGGTGGTCAGCCTCCAGTTCCAGGGTCTCTCCGTCCCGGTCGGTGATGAAGCCGTGATAGCTGTAGGTGGCGAAGAGAGCCAGTTGGGAACCGGGCGCCGGCTTCACCCGCCGGACGATGAGCCGCACCGGCGCGGCGTCGGGCTCACTCTGGAAGGGGGTGTAGGTGGTCTCGGCCACATCGGCGCCGTCCATCCAGTAGGGAATCGGCGTCCAGTCCTCTTCGGGTATCGCCTCGATGAGATTCCGCAGGCGGGTGCGCTGGCGGATGGTGATGGAGAAGCGGACATCCATCCGGCGGCAGACGGCGACCACGGCGTGGGTATAGAAGCCGCTGTCGGCCCGCACCGTGAGTTGGCCCCTGGCTCCGCCGTAGCGCACCCGCCCCACCGTTTCACGCAGGAAGTGGGCGGCGCCGCGGGCGGTGTAGGCCCGGCCCTCGCGCAGGCGGGCCATCAGCACGTCGCCGGTTCCGGCGGCGACGGCCAGCAGCGGGTGATAGCCCCGCGCACCGGTGTAGCCGTGGTGGCGAGCTCCTTCCTTGGCCAGTCCGTAGGTCTCGCAGATGGTGGAGTCCAGGTCGATGGTCAGGGGCCCGTCGCCGGGTCCGGCCCCAGCCTCCCAGGCCCGGGCCAGCAACTGGCGGCTCACCCGGTCCAGTTGGCGGACGTGGCCCCACCGGAAACTGCGCAGGAAGGTGCCCAAGGTGGAGGGCGCCTTGACTACACTGCCCAGGGTGCAGGCTGTCCTGCCGGTGCGCAACACATCGGCATCGTCGATGCAGTCGCCGCCCGCCAGCGCGGAAGCCACCAGCGTCATGATCTTGTCGCCGGTGTTGGCTCGGCCTGGGGCCCAGCCCAGGTCCAAGTGCCGGTCAACCAGTTGGGGCAGGCCCAGGTGCAAGGCCAACGTGGCGGGAAGGATCAGCCCGGCATTGTTGACCAGGCGGTGGTCGTCGAAGGCGATGTGGATGCCGTCGGGGTGGTTGCGTGGTAGCATCTATTGGGTGCTCCTTGTTTCTGGTTGGTTTTCTGTCTCGAAAACCATTATCCCAGATGCACAGGAGCACTTTCTTACCCATTCAACCCGCCGCGACACTCACCTTTTCGGTGGATTCGGGTTTAGTTTAGTATGCTTGTGCGAATGCACTTGTCAGCGGAGAGCCTCTATCCTCGGATTTCCAGTCCATCACTCGGAAACCGCTGGTCAAACGAGTAGATTACTTCAATCCCGGCCGTGCGAGCCTCCGCCCAAATCATTGCATCCGCCACGTTGACCCTTCCAGAGTCGCGGCACATCCGAAGTCCTTGAATTAAGAACTCTTTATCGACACCGCGTGGCATGATATTTTCCTTCAACAAGAAGTCGATCAGTTGGTCAATCAACCGGCCTCTCGGAATCCCGTACAACCTGTTCAGCACAAAATAGACCTCTGCCAGAGACACGGTGGTGATACAAAGCCTACTGGTTTGATCGATTATCTCAGCGGCCCGGTCGGCCTGGTCTGGTGGGTCTCCAATGAGGTAGCGAACCAGAACATTAGAATCAAGGAACGCCAGCTCGCTCATGCCCTACTCTTATCTTCGCGCTCCTTGGCCGCCCGAGTCCACGCGCGTTCTCTGATTTCCTCCCAATCCAGTCCCTCCGCTAGCGAAGGGTCGATAAATCGCTGTAAACTTCCCTTCAATGAGCGATTGTGCTCCGGTTGGATGAAGTATATTTCCACATGGCCGTCCACTAGACGCTGACTAACGCGCCAGCCAGGTTCTATGCCGAGTTGATCGCGAATTTTTTTTGATATCACAATCTGGCCCTTCGAACCAATAATGCCCGCCATTTCACACTCCATCGAATTAGTATTATTTAATCCATACTATTATACTTCATACACCTGAACTGGCAATTTCACCCAACCAAGAGGCCACCGCCGCATGTGGGAAGCTAACGAAAGTAACCTGGAATCAATCGCCATCGGCGCCGGGATCCTTGGGACCGGCGGAGGCGGCAACCCTTACATCGGGCAGTTGAGGGCGCGTCAGGCCATAAGAGAGCATGGCCCAGTGACCGTTCTTGCCCCCGAAGAGTTGCCGGATGACGCCCGCGTGATTTGCGTCGGCGGCATTGGCGCCCCTACGGTGGGCATCGAAAAGGTCCGCGACCTCCAGGCATATTATGCGTTGCGAGCCATCGAGGATTTCACCGGCATTACCGCGACGGCCCTGATCTCCAACGAGATCGGCGGCAGCAACTCGGTCGAACCCCTCATCCCGGCCGCAATTGCCGGGCTGCCGGTGGTGGACGCCGACGGCATGGGCCGCGCCTTCCCCGAGTTCCAGATGAAGACCTTCTTTGTCTACGGCGTACCATATTGCCCCATGGCCATCGCCGACGAGAAGGGCAACAAAGTCGTCATCCCGGAAACTATTAGCGCCAAATGGGCCGAACGGCTCGCCCGGGCGATGACGGTGCAGATGGGCTGCGTCGCCTGCTACGCCGTAGCCCCGATGACCACCGAGCAGGTGCGACGCACCGCGGTCCTCCACACTCTTTCGTTGGCGCGGGACCTAGGAGACGCCGTCAAGACGGCCCAGACCCGGAACGAAGACCCCTTGGAGGCAATCCTCTCCACATGCCCGGGCAAGGTCCTATTTGGCGGGAAAGTCGTGGACCTGGACCGACGCACAACCGCCGGGTTCGCCAGGGGCAGCGTGTCCCTAGACGGCCTGGCCGGTTTCCAGGGAGAACGGATGGTCATCGAGTTCCAGAACGAGAACTTGATTGCCCGCAGAGAAGGTCAGAAGGTGTGCATCGTGCCCGACCTGATCTGCGTCGTGGACACGGAGACCGGGAATCCCGTGACCACCGAGCTATTGCGGTACGGGCTCAGGGTGACGGTGTTGGGATTCCCCGCGCCCGGACATTGGACCACTCCGGAAGGGCTGGCCGTCGCTGGGCCCCGGGCGTTCGGCTACGATGAAGACTACACCCCATTGGTGTTGTGACGAGGCGAAATACGTGAGGATCGGAATCGACGTCGGTGGGACCAACACCGACGCGGCCTTGATGGACGGCAGGGAACTGGTGGGCCGGGCGAAGGTGCCCACTACCCAGGATGTGACTACCGGTATCCTCTCCGCTCTGAGGGACGTGCTTGCCCAACACAGCGCGAACACAGACGTCAGCGCCGTCATGCTCGGCACAACCCATTTCACGAACGCCCTGCTGGAGCAGCGGGGGCTCGCCCCAACCGCGGTGGTGCGCCTGGCTCTGCCCGCAACCAGTCTACTTCCGCCCTTGGTGGACTGGCCGGTGTCCTTGAAGGACGCCATTGGCGGCTCGGCGCACATGGTCCACGGCGGCCACGAATTTGACGGACGGGAGATCTCCGGACTCGATCCTTCCGAGTTGCGAGAGTTTGCGCGAGGTCTGGAACAGGCAGGGGTCAGGGCGGTCGCGGTGTCCGGCGTATTCTCCCCTGTGAACACAAGCCATGAATCAGACGCCGCCGCAATCATCCGCCAAGAAGCCCCGAATATCCGGGTAACCATGTCCCACGAGAACGGACGCATCGGTCTGCTGGAAAGAGAGAACGCCGCGACTCTCAACGCCTGTTTGGGTGAATTGGCAGCCCGGACCATCCTCGGCATCGAGACCGCCTTGGAAGAACTGGACCTCCAAGTCCCTCTGTACCTGAGCCAAAACGACGGCACCCTGATGGACGCATCATTCGCCGCACGGTTCCCGGTGCTTACCATCGCCTCCGGACCCACCAACAGCATGAGGGGAGCGGCGTTCCTGTCCGGAGAGGGCGACGCCATTGTCGTGGACGTCGGCGGCACGTCATCGGACGTGGGCGCGCTGGTCAGGGGATTCCCCAGGGAGGCCGGCGCCGCCGTTTCCATCGCCGGGGTCCGAACCAACTTCAGAATGCCAGACGTGCTTTCCATCGCCCTTGGCGGAGGCAGCCTGGTCCAGCAGGAACCGTTGCGGATAGGCCCCGAAAGTGTTGGCTACCGGCTGCAGGATGAGGCCTTGGTCTTCGGGGGGAACACCCTCACCACAACGGATATCGCCGTTGCCGGAGGGAGGGCGGCCATCGGCAGGGCCGAGGCAGTTAAGAGCCTGCCGCAGGCCCTGGTCCAATCCGTTTTGGGGGAAATTCAGGAACGAATTGAGACAGCCGTGGACCAGGTAAAGTTAAGCTCAGCTCCGGTGACCATCGTCCTGGTCGGAGGTGGCAGCATTCTCGTCCCGAACGACCTGGCGGGAGCGTCTAACGTGGTGCGCCCACCCAATTCAGACGTAGCCAATGCCATCGGCGCGGCCATAGCCCAGGTCAGCGGACAGGTGGAGCGAGTCTACTCCCTGGAGGAGACAGGCAGGGAGGAGGCCCTGTCCTCAGCCCGTGCCGAGGCGGTGTCCAGAGCGGTTGCCGCTGGGGCGGACCCCGCCACGGTGGAGATAGTGGAACTCGACGAGATTCCCCTAACTTACCTCCCCAGCAACGCGACCCTGGTGCGAGTGAAGGCCGCCGGTGACCTGGCAGGGGGGTAGCCTATAGCTAGAACCTCGCCTGCTGGTTGATAGTGTTGTAGGTGACCGGGCTGGTAATGGTAAGTCCCGCGTCGACCGGCAGCACCACCCCCGTTACCCAGCGCGCCTCATCGCTCGCCAGGAATACCGCCGCGTGGGCAACGTCCCAGGCGGTGCCCTCGGTACCCAGAGGAGCCGCGTTTCTCCGGTTCTCCCGCATGGACTCATCCATACGCGGCGCGGTCATAGGAGTGTAGAGCAATCCGGGGGCGATGCAATTTACCCTGACGTTGTCCTTTCCGTGGTCCGCCGCCATTGAATAGGTCAGGCCAAGGACCGCCGACTTGGTGGTTGTGTATGGGGTCTGAGAGTGGGCTCTTAGCCCCGCGATGGAAGAGATGTTGATGATAGAGCCGCCGCCGGTCTCTATCATCTTGGGGATGGCGGCCCCGCTGGCCAGGATCATGCTCTTCAAGTTGACCGCGATGATAAGGTCCCAGTCTGCTTCGGAGGTATCAACCACCGTGCCGCGCCGTGACATACCAACGTTGTTGTCCAGTATGTCCAACCGGCCGTAGCGGTCCACGGCGGCGGCGACCATGGCACGGCACTCCCCAGCGTCGGTAACGTCAGCCTGAAACGTCGACGCCACGCCACCTTCTTCGCGTATCATGGCCAGGGTCTCTTCGGCCCGTTCCATCACGGCGTCCGCAAGGAGAACACTAGCCCCTTCCCTTGAAAACAGCATAGCGGTAGCTCTTCCGTTGCCGATTCCGGGGCCGCTGGAACCGGCGCCTGTGACGATGGCCACCTTGCCTTCGAGTCTGGGACGTCGTTCCGGCATAATCATCTCTCCGTGGGTGATTCAAGAACTTTCAGCCCAAGTACCATCCATTATGTCTCGCTGGTTGTCAAGAAAACCCCACGGGTGCGGCCAGGGGCTCTTGACCGTCCGCCCATAAAACCATTCTCTCCCGTTGCGAAAAGGGGAGCGCGGCGCGGTGAACCGACTATCAAAAGGCCCCGCTGACAGTTCTGCATAGATGGCATCCCATCCGGTCTCGTATTATACTGGCATCTGGAGCGCTAGGAGTCTGAAGACGGCGTTGGAGCAAAGAGTTAGTAGGCTAGAAGGCGCTTATGAGCAGGTCGACCGGCGACTCGATGAACTGAGCCGGTCCATCGAATCTCTTCGTACAGAGATGAATGGGCTTCGTGCGGAGATGAATAACAGGTTCAACAACGTCTATGTTTTGATTGGTGGCTCTTGGGTAACCATAATGGTAGCTATAATAGGTCTGTATATCAAAGGCTGAGGGAGACACTTCGTAGTAGAAAAGTATGAATGAACCAATACGTTTGGGCGAAGATGTCGCCCTTTTTATTGACTGGGAGAACTTCAAGATTAGCCTGGCTGTGGGACGCCGCCACCCAAACGTATCCGCACTCAAGGAAGAGGTTTCCAACCACGGACGTGTTGTGGTTGCCAGGGCTTACGCGGATTGGGTAACCCGCGCCCCTGAACTGCGGGGCGCAAGCCAGTTCATCAACGACCCTCCCGCGCTGTACGCGGCTGGAATCGACCCGGTCTACGTTCCCACCCGTTTGGCCACCGGCAATGGATCAAATGGCGAACCTGGACGGACCATCCGGGTCAAAAACAGCGTCGACGTCAAGATGACCGCCGACTGCATTGAGTGCGCCCACTCCTACCCCAACATCCGTACTTTCGTGTTGGTGTCCGGCGACTCTGACTTCATCCATGTGATCAACGCCCTTCGGACAATGGGCAAGCGCGTGATTATCATCGGCGTGTCGTGGGCCACTTCACGCCGGTTATCCGACCAGGTCGACGCGCTTATCCTTTACGACGTCGACGTGGATACCGTCACCCCACCGGAGCCTGTGCGGGCTGGAAACGGACGCACCGAAGCGCAACCTCGTCAGGCTACCGCCGCAGCCGCTACTGCCCCGGTCACACCGGCCAGGATCGAACTTCCCCAGATCATCAGCACGATCGAGGAGATCGTCAGGGACGAACGCAAGGCCGGCGGGACGCCGTTGCTTACTTCGATCAAACAGAGGATAATGCGCCGATTCCCGGAGTTCGACGAGAAAAAGGTCGGCTTCTCCGGATTCAAGAAGCTCATGTCCCGCGTCGCCGAAGAGGGCCAGATTCGCCTCATCACCGCCGGACTTGTTGACTGGGCAATCATGGCCGACGAGCCGGAACCGGACGAGGCTCACACCGGTTCGTCTCGAGCCTCATCTCCCCCGGCTGCCAGGAGCAAGGGACGACAAAGCCCAAGGAGCCAACCCGCCCCGGATGCGGTTGAAGCCGTTACCGAGGAAGAAACTCCCGTATTCGAGGAGACTCCAGCGGATGAGCGGGTCCTCGAAGCAGTGGCCAACGCAGATGAAGTCCCTGAACTCACGCCAGTCGTGGTGGAAGAGACTGTCGACGAATCCGGGGCAGAGGTTGAGACCGGCGTTGACACCCCTGAGCCTCAGCCAGTAAACGAGGCTGAAACCATTCCGAGCTATGCCGAGGCCGAACCGGCGCCTTTGCCAGTGGAACAACCCTCCGCAGACCTGGACGCTCTTTTTGTCGAGGCGATGGCGGGCCTGGATTTGCCTTCTGGCCCGGACGACGGGCAGAACGGCCGAAGAATCGCCGACCTGATCGTGATGGCGGACACCCTGGAGGACCGCGGCGACGTGAGCCACGTTGCCTTCAACTTCCTCGTCACTGAAGTCTGCCAGGCATTGGACGAGGGGTTGAAAGCCGAACACGACGAGATCATCAACCGTTGGGGGACCGTGTATTCCAAGAGCTTCGTGACCAGGATGGTCCGGGGTCTAGGTAACGGCGAACTCTTCATCAAAGGCTGGTTCAACGCTCCAGCAGAAGACGGGGGCCGTGCCCGGCGCTTGCGAACGTTCTACTTGAACCGGGAACACCCGCTGGTACAGGGCGTACTTCAATCCCGTTGGGAACCCCAAGACGCCGCTCCCGTCAGTACCGGAGAAACCAACGGCGTTGCAGCGGATGATGAAGTCCTTGACGCGGTTCCATCTGATGCCGAAGACACCGTTCTCACGAGCTTCTCCCCCGCAGACGTGTAGGCAGCATCTCGGCCTCCTAGACTTTTTCCTTCTGGCCTCGCCGGGGCAAGCCTCTGACGGCGTGAGCCGTCGGCAGACGCTACATGTCCAGGATTAGAGTGGACCAGCCGAAGTCCCTAGCTCCCAGTCCTTCCGCCGTATAGGGATGGTAATACTCCCTGAAGCCCGACTTCTCGATACATTCCTGACTTCGCGTGACGATGGTGTCAGCCAGTTCCTGATAACCATGCCTTCGCAGCGCGTGTGAAAAGAACCAGTTGGTGTTGATCCAGCTTGGGCCCCGCCAAATGAATCCCCTGGGATTTCCTGGCATAAACTTGGGGTCCGACGCTGGTACCGACGGGAGCGGGTATGGGGTCCAGAAGTGGTCCGGATTGGTCAACCATTGATCGACTAGCCGTTCAACGATTGGCCGCGGCAGGTCGTCAATGATCAGCGGCATCAGTGAGCTGATGGTGACTACTTTGACGGGAGTTTCGGCAACCCCGGATAGGTCGAAGAACGCGCCCGCTTCTTCGTCCCAGCATTTGGAGAGCAGCGCGTCGCGGGTTTTGTCTGCCTGCTGATTGAATTCCGCCGCCTCTGGAGCGTCACCTAACAGCCTGGCCAGGGAGCGCAGACCCATCACGTAGATGGAGTTCACCAGGACGTCTTCGAAGTGGAAAATATCCGCCGCCAGGATCCGGTGATCGTCGCCCCGCATCGGCTCATAGGCGGCGTAGACCTTTCTCAGGGCCGCGATGAATCCCTGGTTGCTTAGCTCCTCCAGTCCAAGAGCTTCGTCGTATTTGGGCGAGCAGTCGGTCCCCGCTTCCTCGGGTTGGATCACCGCGATTAATCCGTCGTCGTCCGGGTCGCGGGCCGTCCGGAGCCAGCGGTAGAAGCCAGTCAGGACCGGAAGGGCCGCGTCCCGAAAGGCCACGTCTCCGGTAGCCTCGAATATGCGCTCAACGGTATAGGCGATGATCGGAGGCTGCATCGTGGAGCTGTAGTTGGGAGAGGTCATCCCGACGATATTGCGGGCCAAGAAGTCCGGCTGCTTTTCCATCTCCCAGAAGATGATGTGGGGGATGAACCCGTCGGGGAGCGCGCCGCTCATCAGCGTGGTCATCTCCGCCTTGGCTTGCTCTTGGTCGAGATGCAGCAACGCGATGGCGTGGAAGCAAGAGTCCCAAAACCACTGGAACGGGTACCCGGTCAGCGAAGGGCACACAAAACTGTATTCCCTGCCATTCCAATCGGCCACACCCCGCCTGAGATTGGTCAATAGAATATTGCGCGCGCCCGCTTCCAGCTCCTTCCGGTCCATGTGTTACTCCTATCGCTTTCTACTTGCCCCGCAAACGGCGGGCCTCCGCCCGCAGCCTCTCCAATTCCGCCTCGGATTCAAGGCGGGCGACATGCTCCTCTCGAAGGGCTTCATCACGCTCAGCAAGAGCCGCTCGCGTTTCCCGGTGGGCCGCCTGTTCCTCGTCGAAGTTCCGTAGGTAACGGCCATTCCTGGGGTCGTAGAACCGCAGCCGACCCCTCCATTCCGGGGACAACGCGCACAGGTCGAGGTCCAGTACTGGGCTGTAGCCCCAGACCGTCCCGTCGGGTCCGGTGGTGAGCGGTATGGGCTGGTAAACCCCGTTGACCAGGATATCTCCCGCCAGAGCGTAACCGTACCACTCGCCGCCTGTGGGATCGAAGCGCCAGTATTCGGTAATGCCCATGCTGGAGTAGATAAGAGGCTTGGTCCGGGTATCCACGGCGTGAGTGGTCTCCGAAGCCACCTCCAACGCGAGGTCCGGAGGCTTGCCAGCTTCCCAAACGACGTACCCGTTGCGCCTCCGTATTGCCCCTTCGTCCACGCCGAACGCAACGTACACGTCGGGTCTGACACGAACATTGAAATCGTCAGGTTGGTAAAAAACGAAGCCCCCGGTATCGACGATCATGTCGCTGCGGTGGGAGAAGTGGTTGCTGAGTATATAGTCAGATTCGGTAATTGGTCTAGCTTGCAGCATACCATCTGCCCTGGATTCGGGATCGGGGCACACGAAATTCTCGGGCAGGACCATCCGGTAGGGGATGAGATTGGCGGCGTGGTGAACGGTCTCTGAGGTCATAAGCTTCCTCGTCTCGCGTGTTGGGGTGTGGGCCAGGACACCTGGCCAGAGGGATTATCTCATAACTGAACGCCCTACTCTCTGTACACCCTCAAATACTTCTCCCCGACGGCGTTCCAAGTGAACTCGGCGAGGGCGTAGTCTTGGGCGTCCTTGCCGAGTTGCCGGCGGTACTCGTCATCGTTGACCAGGCGGACCAGTTGCGCGCCCGCTTCTTCTGGGTTAAACTCGGGGACGACCGCCGCGCCTCGGGTCAGCAGTTCCCGGTTCGCGCCTACGTCGTGAGTCAATACCGGTGCTCCGTAGGCCATTGCCTCGAAGAACACCAACCCGAACGCCTCGTAGTGGGAGAACAGCACGAAGACATCAGCCCTGGCATACCAGGCAGCCAACTCTTCGTCTGATACCTCACCGACCATCTGGACTTCATCTTCCAGGGAAGCGCCCCGCACTATTTCCCGCAACTTCTCCTCATCCCCTTCGTCCCTGCCCACCAGGACCAGGCGCACCCGTCGTTGGAATTGGGCGCGGACCTGGCGGTAAACATCCAATAACCACTCCTGCCCTTTATGACGGCCAAGGCGTCCGACGCATAGAACGGTCAGAGGGGCATCGCTCCCGCCCCCGTCCGACGAACCTGCTTTGTTGCCAGCGTTATCCAGGACTTCAGGCAGGGGAGCCCCCCACCCGATGATGCCCATTTTCCGTTCCCGGACCCAGTAGTCGCGCCGGACCAACTGGGACTCCTGGCGGGTAAGAGCAATGACGCTGTCCATCACATTGCAGATGAAGGAATTTATCGGACGCAGCCACCACCGGTTCACTGGCAACTCGTGATAAGAGGGTGTGAAAACAAACCGGGCTTTGTTCCGGAACCAGAGCCAAGACCAGAAGTGTCCCCAGAACCAACCATCGCCGACGAAGTGGACGACGTTGGGGTTGAACTCTTCCAGGTACCGCCGGACCTGCATCGGAGAGAACCAAACTAGCGGGACCGAGTAGAGGGGAATGGAGCGTCTGGGGAAGCCGTCCAGCCGGTATATTCCAATACCTTCAGGTGTGGTGTCCCGGTCGGCCCACGTGGGCTGAGGAACCCGGGGGAACGAATACTTCGTCGTCAGCACCGCTACGGCCTCTACGTCTGAAGACTTCTGTATCTGGAAGGTAAGCTGCTCGATGGCGCGTTCGATACCGCCCAGATACGGCCTGAAGTAAGGCGTGAGGAACAGTACGCGAAGAGGTGCGGTACTCACCAATATTTCTCCAACCCATGTTTCCAGGCCGATGCGGCCTCGTCCACCGGAAGGTCCAGCAACGGACCGAACCGCAAGCGGTCGCCTCCGGTGGTCCCCAGCCTGCGCACCGGCACACCGGACTCGGCAGCCAAGCGGGTCAAGCCATCCCAGTTGGATTCGGGTAGCGCGACTAGTATTCGCGACTGGCGCTCTCCGAATAGGGCCGCGTCCCACCGCCGGGGAAAGTTGGTCTCGCTCCAAAATCCCACACCGCCTTGGATGCAGCATTCCGCCAGGGCAACCGCGAGTCCGCCATCGGAGCAATCATGGGCCGACGACACCAACCCTTCGTTGATAGCACGCCGGCACAGGGATTGCACCCACTTCTCGTATTCCAGGCTGATTACTGGGCGTCCGGCCACTTTTCCATGGACCACTAGGAGGTATTCGCTTCCCGCCAGGTCCGAAGCTCTCGGCCTTTCGATATGGTCTCCAATGACCGCCACGCACAGCCCTTCACCGGTGAATGCCGACCCCACGCAGCGGGTGACGTCGTCAATCATACCCAACCCTCCGATTACCGGGGTCGGGAAAATGGCATGTCCCGTGGACTCGTTGTAGAGGCTCACGTTGCCGCTGACCACCGGAACACCCAGGGCACGGCATGCATGGCCCATGCCTCTCACGCACCATTCCAACTGATGGTACACCTCGGGCCTGCCAGGGTCCCCGAAGTTGAGGCAGTCGGTGAGCGCCAGGGGCTCGGCCCCGGAGCAACTGAGGTTTCGGCAGACTTCGGCGACCGCTATTTTGCCTCCCTGGTAGGGGTCAAGGTAACAATAGCGGCCATTCCCGTCGATGCTAAGTGCGATGGCCTTGCCAGTTCCCTTGAGCCGCAAGACTGCCGCATCGCTTCCCGGACCCCGGACCGTATTGGTCTGGACCTGGTGATCGTATTGACGAAAGACCGGTTCCCGGCTGGCAATGTTTGCCGAGGCCAGGAGTTCCAACAGGACGTTTGCCGGCGACGCGGCAGGAACTGACACCTCGTTCAACGACAGCCGTTGCCGCTCGGCGTAGTCCGCTGACGGTGACCCCTTTAGCCGGTAGCGCGGAGGATTGGACAGGTGTTGGATCGGCACGCTGGCTATCGGCTGCTGAGCGTCGACCACCACAGCGTCCCCATCTCCCGTGACCGTGCCGATTTCCCGGCAGGAGACTTCCCATTTTTGGAAAACTTTCCGGACGCTTTCGACCCCGCTGGGCGGGACCACCAGGAGCATACGTTCCTGGGATTCCGACAGCATGACCTCATAGGAGGTCATCCCTCGCTCCCTTCGCTGGACTTGGGACACGTCGAGAACGATTCCCCGTCCAGCGCGCGCCGCCGATTCGACACTGGCGCTTGTCAGTCCGGCGGCCCCCAGGTCCTGAATGCCCTTGACCCAACCGGTGCCCAGGGCCTCCAGACATGCCTCGATGAGCACTTTTTCCAGGAACGGATTGCCCACCTGCACCGTAGGCCGCAGCTCTTGTTCCTCCTCAAAAGTCCGAGAGGCCAGACCCGAAGCCCCGTGGATTCCGTCGCGCCCAGTCCCCGACCCCACCAGAAGGAGCACGTTGCCCGTATCTCCGGCGGTGGCCGTGGCGAGCTTTCCCTGGTCCACGAGACCGACACACATGGCATTGACCAGCGGGTTTTGGGAGTAGCAAGGATCGAAGTATATCTCGCCCGCGACATCCGGCACGCCGATACAGTTGCCGTACCAGGAGATGCCGCCAACCACGCCCTGGAACAGGTGCCGGTTCTTGGGGTCGTCCAGCGGCCCAAACCGCAGGGAATTCAGGAGCGCCACTGGCCGCGCGCCCATTGCCAGAATATCCCGGACGATGCCTCCAACTCCCGTGGCCGCGCCCTGCAGCGGCTCCACAGCGGACGGATGATTATGGGACTCAACCTTGAACACCGCCACCAGGCCGTCCCCCAGGTCCACCGCGCCGGCGTTCTCCGCTCCCTGCTGGGACAATACACGGGGCGACCGGCTGGGCAACAACCGCAACAGTGGCGCGGAATGTTTGTAGGCGCAATGTTCACTCCACAAAGCGCCGAACATTCCCAGCTCCACCGCGTTAGGCTCGCGGTCTAGCCGGTTGACTATCAGGTCGTATTCGGCCCGCGTCAGGGCAATCTCGTCTAATTGTTCTTGAGTTACTGGCATCGCATTAGGCCCCGGGTTGGTCCTGGTTCGTATTATGCGCGGCCAGGATGGCCTCATCATAAGACATGCTGGCCACTTCTCCACCGCCGACCCGGAAAAAGTGCGCCGCAGGGCCGAAGAATCCGCCCGCTTGTTCCAAGTCGGTCATGGTAATCAACGTCTGCTGAAAGCGAGTTACTTGCTCCAGCACCCGCCTGCGCCGAGTGGAATCCATCTCAGAAAGCACATCGTCAAGCAACACGATGGGGCCTTCTCCGCGCACCGCTTCGAGAAAGGCCGCTTCGGCCAAACGCAAGGCAAGCGCCATGGTGCGCGCTTGTCCCCGGGAGGAATAGGCCCGCATATCGACACAGTTTATCAGCAACCCCAGGTCGTCACGATGAGGACCAACGGCCGTCGTCGACGTGGCCCGCTCCCTCTGTTCGGACGCGGCCAGGCTTTCCCGGAACATTTCCTGAGTCGCGGCGATGTCCTCTCCCAGCGGGACACTGGGGCGGTATTGGACTAGCAGGTCCTCCGACGCGCCACTTAGAAGGCTGTGCCGCTCTTGGCACATCGGCCCAAGTTGCCTCACGGTTTCGCCTCTTCTCCAGGTCAACCATGACCCTTCCCGCACCAATTCATCATCCCAGAAGGCCATCTCTTCGGTCCCGGCCCGCCCGTCCCGTAGCATCCTCAGCAATTTGTTCCGCTGTTGAACGACTCTCTGGAACCGTTGCAACGTCTTCAAGTACGTGGGGTCGGACTGGGAGATCAGGATGTTCAAGTAACGGCGCCGCCCGGAAGGTGGACCGAATACTAGCTGGAGATCGTCGGCTGTAAAGAGGACCGCGTTAACGATACCCACCAACTCGGCGGCAGTCTTGCGGACCCTGCTCACGCGGATTTCCTTGCGGACCGCAGAGCGGCCGGTCCCGTTGCCGCCGTTTTCACGCCCAAGGGCATCGCGGCCTGATTGATAGCCCACGTAGATGGATACCCGCTCCCCGGCACGCTCCAAGTCTCCGCTGGCCAGGGCTTGGCCCCCCTCCCCAGCGGCGCCGAGCCGAACGACTTCGCGTTCATTCTCCGCCCGGAAGGAACGAGCTATGGCCAGCAGGTAGACCGCTTCCAGCAACGTCGTTTTTCCCTGAGCATTTGCCCCGAAAAACACCACAACGCCCGGGGGCAACGCCAAGTCCAAGTCTTCAAAGCTTCTGAAGTTGGTCAGACTGAGGCGTGAGAGATAAGCCAACGGCTCGACACCTTCTAGTACGCCTGAAACGCGGTCCTATTTTACCAGCAAGGTACAGAATCACGAGGCCGGGACCGGACCAGACCAATCCTGGAATCCCCGGGGAATTAGCCCTCGGACTCTAGCGATTGGATTTGGTCGGCCAAGTTTTGGGCGGTGGAAACGTCGCCATCGGAGAGACGGAAACACCTGTCCAGGTATAACTGGGCCAGCATCGAACCTCGCTGGGAGGAGTCCTTGGCAACCACCAACAGACTTGGCACCCGAAATTCCTCGGGCAGGTGGCGGGCAAGGGTCGTGATTTCCTCGGAGACCTCGTCCACCGTGTTGGCGTCCCAACCTTCCACCGCAAACCGCAAACGGCCCAGCAGGCGCGCAAGCTCGGCCAGTTTGTCCTTCTCGCTCATCAAGCTGAATAGGACTTCATTAACGTCAAAAGAGCGGTCTTCCTCAGACTCCGGTGTTGGCGGCTCGACGAGGGCTTCCGGTTCCACATTTCCCGGCGCGGTAAATCTGCGTTCGCATAGCTCGGAGTAGGCTTGGACCGCTTCAGTGACCGACTCCATCATCCGCGGCAGGTCGAAGGAAAACATGCTGTCTACGAAAGCCAGGTCGTCATCCCGCATTCTGCTGAGACGGTCCAGTTCCTCGTAGCTATCCACGGCTTCGGGCAAGGGAGGCATGGCGAAAGCCGACAGGTCGTTGAGAGGCATGTTGCCCAGGTGGGACGCCAGGAAAGGGGGCACGTACTTGCCCAGGTCCGCCTTGACTGGCAGGATGATCACGTAGGTTGCGTACACCTTATCCGGCTCGGTGTTGATCCGGAAGTAGATGATTGCATGGCCCTTGGGTTGCTGGGGGTCGCCTCGCTCAAAGGTGAGGTCCATCACACTCTCGAAAGCCGAAACTCCATTGGTTGGAGACCTATTATAGGGCATGAGGGATACGGCTACTACAACGTTGGCGGATTGGCAACGCAGCAGGCGCTTTGGCAACCCAGAATCACTCGCCCATTCAGTCACGAACGTTCCATGTCAAACGTTCCATGTCAAACGTTCCATGTTAAAATGGCTCCCTGAGTCCCCCAACGCTTCCGCACAGGAGTCGAGACATGGCCGACGAGAACCTAAAGGAGTTTGTTTATGACCAGGTGGAGATCGGGGAGGAGTTGGGGTCCTACGAATACGTGATGACCCAGGAGATGTTGGACACCTTTCGCGCCTCTATCGACGACCCCGAAGCGACCTTTCCAACCCTGGCCGTGAAGCACGACGCCACCGCTTTGAACATGGTGTACGATGACACTACAGGCGGCGTGAATGCGGGCAACGAGGTGGAGTTCTTCAACCCGCCGATTCCCGGTAAGAAAATATTCGTCACCGGCCGCATCGCCGACAAGTACCTGCGCCGCGACAAGCCTTACCTGGTTATCGAGGCCACCGCCGTCGACGAGGACGGCCGCCTACTGGAGAGGCTGCGCACATATCAGATGAAGAAACCCGACGAGGTGGGCAAGAAATGGCAACCGCAAACATAGACGTAGGCGCACATATTCCCTCGGTCACCAAGTCCATCACACAAGACAGCATCGACCAGTTCGAGTCCTGCGGGATCCTTGACCGGGAGAACATTCACAACAGCCCGGAATTGGCCCAACGCAGGCTCGGCACGAACTACGCCATCGCCTCAGGCAGGATGTCTGTGGCATTCGCCGCGGAGTCGATGCGCCGGTTCTTTGGCCCGGAGGTCTTCAACCACACCGGAACAGTCAACTTGAAGTTTCTCCGTCCAGTCAAGGGCGGCGACACGATAACCGTAACCGGCGCGGTGGCCCACCAGGAAGAAACGCCGGAGGGGGTTTTGGTGAGTGTAGACCTTTTCTGCCAAAACCAGGATGGAAACCAGACCGCCATCGGGATCGGCACTGCCCTGATGCCTGGCAACTGAGGCCGGCGGCGCCCAACACATGACTAACCCACCGACTGTAGAAGAGCGGATCGCCAATCTCGAAGGTTCATTCGCGCAGATTGCCACCCGTCTGGATCGCGTGGAACAGGACGTGCGCGACCTGCGAAATGAGACGATCGCGGGGTTCGATCGAATCGAGCTGCGAATTGACCGTGTCGAGGACCACATCGGCCGCGTCGAGGACCACATCGGCCGCGTCGAGCAGCGTATCGACCGTCTTTTCTACTGCCTGCTCGGGCTGACCGCGGCCAACGGGGTGTTCATAGTCACCAACCTGCTTCTACGGTAGGGTTCCCGCGCCACGGTGGTAAACCGGACCACCATCGATCTGGTTGCAACGGGTATAACAATTCATTAAACTCCGATCATAATGCCTATGTTTCGAGGGGTGATATGGCTGACTCTGAATTCGGCAAGGTTGAGGTTGACATAGTCTACTGCGTGCCTTGAGGTTACTACCCGGTCGCCTCGTGGCTGGCGACGGAGTTGTGGTCTTCGCAGAACGCGGGAGACGTGGCAATTAAGATGACTCCCCAGGGTGCGGGCCGCCTTGAGGTCTACCTGAACGGCGAAAAGATCTTCGACCGAAAGGAAGACGAGGGGGGCTACCCCAATTGGCCCAAGGTCAACGAGTTGAAGATGATCGTGGCAGAGAAGATCTTCGACTTTGAAGATGCCCTGGCCAACGATTAGCAAGCAACCCACGCTGGAACAGCAATCTTGCGATGCAGCCCTCGGCCGAGGGCTGCATCTTTCGTGATATCCACGGTCGCGGAGCTTTGATAGTGGCTAACCAAGAACACCTTTCGGTAGTTACATCCGGCCCAGAAACTTTTGCCGCGTGGCGGGAGCAAAACCCAGACACGGCGTTGGAATTGGAGGGCGCCGACCTATCCCAGGCCGACCTCCAGGGTTGCAAAATTCGCAAGGCGGACTTGCGAGGCGCAAACCTGTCCTATGCTAACCTTTTTCGCGCCAGCCTGGCCGGAGGCAACCTCACCGGGGCAGACCTGTCATCCGCCAACCTAGGGCGGGCAACGCTGACCGCCGCCGACCTTAGCGGGGCCAACTTCACCGGCGCCAACCTCTATTGGGCCGACTTCAAGAGGGCGTGTCTTCACGGCGCCATCCTCAGCGGAAGCCGCGCGGTAAGGGCCTGCTTCCTGTTTGCAGACCTTACTAACGCCGACGTCAGTTCGGCGACCATGCTCGAGGTCGACCTCCGAAACACGAACCTGACCAGCGCCAGGTTCCGAGGGGCGAATATGAATGGTGCGGACCTGGACCGCGCGGTCATGACGGGGAGCGACTTCACCAAGGCCATGATCCGCGACTCCATGTGGACCGGTACGGACATGCGCGGCGCGAATTTCCACGAAGCGAGTCTGCACCGTTCCGACCTGAGCATGGCGGTTTGGGACGAGACCACACGGTTCCCCAAGGGGTTCGATCCTCTGAACACGGGGTACAAGGACGTAAAAGAATAGGCCGGCTGGCGGCCCACCTGTTCAGCGGCAAAGTGTAGGAGGCTCCGGTGCCAGTGATACAGATCTCAGGTGACCGGCGGGGCGTAGGCAAGACCAGCCTGGCCGCAGCGCTTTTGGCCCGGCGCATTTCCGCCGGAAAGCGCGGGGGCTACTACAAGCCTTTCACCACATGGGATGTTCAAGACCCCGATGTGGCTTTCGTGGAAAATAGCCTTCTCAACGCGCCAACCGCCACGACGATCACCCCTCCGGTCCGCCTCCCCGATAGCGCCGGTCCCTCACACGCTGGTTCCTTGGCCGAACAGGTAGGAGATCTCCCAGCGACGCCCGACGTTGCTGACACCATGATAGTCGAGGGCCCGGACTTGGTGTCTCCCTCGGGGGAGCCTTGGTCACTGCCAGGAGAAGTTGCCAACGGGCTGGGGGCCCAAGTCCTGCTCGTGCTGGGTTTTAGCAACCAACTCTCAGCAGCCAACACTATTGGTTCGGTCGAGCAATTCGGCAGCCGCCTCTTGGGAATTGTGGTCAACGGCGTCACCAGTTTTCGGTCCCGGCAGACCACTGAGGGTTTCCTCGCCGAATTACAGGCAGCCGGGGTGCCAACTCTTGGCCTGCTCCCTGAAGACCGAGGTATGTTGGCGGTCTCCGTGGGCCAGATCGCCGAGCATTTGGGTGGGCATTGGGTCCAAGACCCGGAAGACACCAGCGTTCTTATTGAAAGATTCCTGATTGGCGGCAACATCATGGACTCAGGAGCCACGTATTTCGGTAGGTACGCCAACCAGGCTGTTATCACCCGGGCGGAACGCCCCGACATCCAGCTCGCCAGCCTGATGGAAGACACGCGCTGCCTCGTATTAACCGGCACGGGTGAGCCGACCGACTACATCAAAGCCGAAGCCATGCAGCGCGACGTCCCCCTGATCCGGGTCGAACGCGACACCCTTTCAACCGTCGAGGCCCTGGCCGGACTCCTGGACAAAGCCACAGCCCACAGCGCCTGGAAGATCAACAGATTCGCCGGGTTGTTGGACCGGCGCCTCGACATGTCGTCACTGGAACCGCTGCTTTAGACCGTTGCCGTGTTGCGCTGAGCTTGACGCCACACCCCCGATGCTCATAAAATAGCCTCACTGGCCCGTCACGGCGCGGGCATCGCAGCCGTGGAATTGCCAGCCGCAGGAGGATCAAATGGCCATCACGATGGACGGTGTAGAGTTAGGCGTAACGATCAGCGAAAAAGCCGCGGACAAGATTAGATATTTCGCCTCTAAAGACGGACTTGGAGACAACGTAGGGCTGCGGGTGGCCGTGAAGGGCGGCGGATGTTCCGGGTTGACCTACGACCTACAGATCACCGACCAACAGTTGGAGACTGACAAAGTCGTCGAGCAGTATGGTATCAAAGTAATGGTGGACAAGAAGAGCTTCATCTACCTTGTCGGGACTGAGTTGGAATTCTCGGACGGACTGAACGGCAAGGGCTTCGTCTTCACCAATCCCAATGCCAAGAAGTCCTGCGGCTGCGGGACGTCATTTAGCGTTTAGCCCCCACTTACCTATGCCCGACGAGAGCGCCGCCTTTGCTGGTGTGAAGGCGGCGCTTCTTGCGTTCCGGCACCGGAGACAGATATGAGCACACAAGCAGTCTATTCCGACCTCACGGCTGAGTACGACGCAGTATCAACCGCCGCAGGCCTACACGACGCCTCATACGTTGGCCGGCTCAAGGCCACGGGTGAGGACACCCTGGACCTGCTAAACCGCTTGTCCACCAACAAGGTTATCGACCTGGAGACCGGCCAGGGCGCGCCGACCATTCTCACAACAGACAGAGGCCGCATCCTGGACCTGATCGGCGTGGTCAACCTGGACGATCACGTGTTGCTGATCACCAGCCCCGGCTGCCAGGAAAGAGTGATTGAGTTCCTGGACAAATACACCATCATGGAGGACCTGGTTGTCGAAGACGTAACGCTCGAATCCGCCATGTTCTCGGTGATGGGGCCAACCAGCCAAGCGGCGGTCGAGGCGGCCGCCGGTACCGGGCTCGACGGCCTCGGCCCGTACCACAATATTCGGGCGGAAATCGGGGGTGAGAGCGCGACAGTCGTTTACAGACCGATGGGCGAACTTCCCAGTTTCGACATCCTGGTCTCACCCGAGGCGGCAACCGCGGTCTGGGAACGGCTGCTGGCAGACGGCATCGCACCCGTTGGAAGTGAAGCAGTCGAGATCGCGAGAATCAAAAACGCGGTGCCAGCATTTGGGCCTGAAATGGGGGAGCCATACAACCCGCTGGAGGCCGGCCTAATCGGCTCCATCGACTTCGCTAAGGGATGCTACATCGGCCAAGAGGTCATCGCCCGGTTGGACACCTACCAGCGCGTACAGAAATATCTGGTGACCCTGACGTTCCCGCCAGAAGCGCAAGTCGACGCCGGTTCGACTCTCGCTAGGGATGGGAAACAGGTGGGTTCGGTGACCTCTGTGACACGCCTGCCGGATGGCGAACAATTGATCGGCCTGGGATACGTGAGAAAGGCCAGCGCGGAGGCGGGTGTGCGGCTGGAACTAGAGGAGCCTGCAACTGGCTGGGCCGAAGTCCGGGACTTGCCTCAACTATTTGGACCAGGGCAAGACTAAACAAGAAATGGCGATCAAGCCGCGTCCGCGACCTCAATCTTCCCTTCCGGGGTGGCCACCATCAATGCGGAGAACTGGTAGCCTCGACGGCGCAGCTCCTCTCCTCCGCCTTCGCAGCGGTCCAGCAGCGCCATAACCTTTACGACCTCGCAACCAGCGTCTTCAGCCGCGTTTATGGCCTGGAATAGCGACCCGCCAGTCGTGCAGGCATCGTCGACTATTGCCACCTTGATTCCGCAGGTCAGCGGACCCTCGATGAGTTGACCTGTGCCGTGTTCCTTAGCCTCTTTTCGAACGATGAAACCGGATATCGCGCCGCCCGCCATGTAGCTCGCCATGGCAACGGACGCCACGATCGGGTCCGCCCCGAGAGTAGGCCCACCCACCGCCGCCGCCCCGGCAGCGGTGAGTACAGGCACAAGCGCTTGTCCGATAAGGTACGAGCCTTCAGGATCGAGGCTCAGCAACCGCCCGTCGAAGTAGTAGCCAGACTTTCTACCCGATGACAGGGTGAATTCTCCATAGGTCAGAGCGCCCTTTTCCAGGGCGAGTTCCAGCAACCGGCTCACGGTTCCTCCCAATTCTTCACCTCTCATGTGGCATGGTCTCCACGCGCGCCACCTTCGGCGCTCCGGTATAGGTTGTGCCTCTGGATATACTTGTTCACACACTCCGGCACCATGTACCGCACCGTGTTACCGAGAGAGACCCTTTGGCGCACTTCGGAGCTGGAAATATCCACCGGACTCCATTCCACCCGCACCAACCTTTGTTCCAGATTGGGAAGCTGGTCCAAAGGGTCCTGCGGGAGAGTCTGCGAACAACCGTCACCGGCACGTTGAAACATGGCCAGCGTGCAAAGCTCCAACAACCTTTCCGGGTCCTTCCAACGGTGGACTTGACTCAGCGCGTCCGATCCGATGATAAACACCAGACCCGCATCGTCTCCGTATTCTGCCTTAAGACTCTCGAGGGTATCCACTGTATACGTGGCCCCGGGTCTGTCTATCTCGATTCGGCTCGCGCTGAAATGAGGGCTCCCCTTAATCGCAAGTTCTACCATGTTAAGCCGGTGGTCAGCGTCTGAAACCCTGGCGTCCCCCCGGAGCCAAGGAACACCGGCAGGGACAAACAATACGTGATCGAGGCCCAGACCGCGCCTAGCGCGTTCGGCAATCATCAGATGCCCAAGATGAATCGGGTCGAAGGTGCCTCCCATGATCCCCAGCTTCATACAAGAGCCGCCCGGCCTAGAACCACTCGACCTCGGCCTGCCCTATGCGGATCGTGTCCCCCGCCTCTATCCCCGCCTGCTGCAAGCGCGACGCGATCCCTTCGCGTCCCATCTCCCGCCAGAGTTGTAGCAATACTCTGGTGTCCCTCGTATCCGCAAGCGCGACCAGCCTCTCCAGCTTCTCCGAATGGACCACGAATACACCGTCTCGCAGCGTTACCGTGCTACTCCGGTCCATCCGCGGCCTTCCCCTCGGGGCCTCCGCGGTAATTATAGTCTCAGTTTGGTCCTTTGGCAGGGTATCCAGCAAACGAATGACCTCGCCCATTAGGTCTTCGACTCCCTCGCCGGTTACAGCCGAAATGAAATACACCAGCGGCTTAAGGCCCCCTGGCCCCGTCCGCTGGCTTATGGCTTCCCTGAGAGACTCTTGCGCTTCCCTCACTTCCGTGACGTCGACCTTATTGATTGCCACGATCTGCGGCTTCTCAGCCAGTCCAGGGCTAAACTGTAGAAGCTCCTCGTTGACCATGTCCAAGTCCGCCACCGGGTCCTCGGAAAGTCCGTCCAGAAGATGTATATACAACCTCGCGCGTTCGGCATGACGCAGGAACTGGTGCCCCAACCCTATACCCCGGTGGGCTCCCTCGAGCAGCCCGGGAATTTCCATGAGGACGAACTCTTTACCCCTGGTATACACCACACCAAGCACAGGTTCCACCGTGGTAAAGGGGTAATCAGCGATTCGCGGACTTGCCCCGGTAGTCCTAGACACCAGGGTAGACTTGCCAGCGTTGGGTCGCGCTACAAGGGCGACGTCAGCCAGCAGTTTCAGTTCCAGGAATAAAGTAGCCCTTTCTCCCGCACCACCCCGCTGGGCCAAGACCGGTTCCTGGTTCGTGGCCGAGACATACCGTGCATTGCCCCAACCTCCAAGCCCGCCCTGCGCGATTAACACCGGGGTGTCGTCACAGATGTCGGCCAACAACGTCCGGCTCCCGTCGGGCTCTCTCCGGAAGACCTGAGTGCCTAGGGGCACTTTCAGCACTTCGTCCTCACCATTCTTGCCCTTCCGGTCCTTCCCGCGTCCATGAGCGCCTCGGTCCACATAGATGGTGCTAGTGAACCGAAGATGAAGCAGGGTGTTGTATGAGGAATCACCCTGGAGCAACGCGTTTCCACCGTGGCCGCCGTCCCCACCGTCTGGTCCGCCGTGAGGTTTGTACTTCTCACGCAGGAAGCTGGCGCAACCGTTACCCCCGTTACCGGCCTTAATATCTAATCTAACGTTATCTATCAATTCAGTAGCCGTACCATAGTAATAATAAGGGGGTTGATGGAGTTGATATTCATTGCTGCCGCTATGTGATTGTCCTGTGGACTAGTCGTATTTTAACATGGTAGAACCTGCGGCCTATGGTTGGCAGATAATGCCAAGGTGTGGTTGGTTTAGTGGTGAGGACCCGCGTTCTCGGAATTATCCTGGCGGCTGTCCAGGAAGGCCTGAGATTGATACCCCCAGATGGGCCAGTTTTCGGCTATAAGCGCCATGTTATCACGGGCTATCAACCATGGTTCTACGCCTCTACTCCATTTGCCGAGTGAAGAAGGGTATGATTGCTAGGGGAGAAAGGCGGTGCTATTCTGGTGCGGCAGTTGAATTGGTTAATGGAGAGGACTGAGACACGGCCTGATTTGGATGGTGGATTCGGTGAATTGCCAGTGGACAGGCGCGACGAGGTGGGTAGGAGTGGCTCTGGTAGCGGCGCTAACCGTCGTTGCGTGTGTCCAGCAGCCATTCGCTCCCGGGGACGAGAGTGCAGGTCCGTTACCCAACCAGTCCAGGAGTGAGGATGTGGCTATAGACCGGATAGCTTACGTCACCAACGATGGTGATTTGTTCACCATTAACGCCGATGGGACCGACCAGCTCAAGCTAACGGGGACAAGCCAGATGTCGTCGTCCGCGCTCCAGGCAGTGCTGGCGCAACCCTCTCACGAAGACAGCCTTTACACTTGGCCAACCTGGGCGCCCGATGGGGAAAAGATTGCGGTCTCCCACGTCGAGGTGTCGAGGGGCAGCGCGGTTATCTCGGTAGAGGTCATCGAAGTCGTCAACGGGCAGGAGAGGAAGGTTTTCACCAACGAGTCGCCCTCGCTGGTAGCGCAAGGCGCCCCACACTACTTGTATTGGTCGCCAGACAGCGCGTATCTGGCGGTGTTGGCTGGGTCCTCAGAAGGGTTGACCCTCTGGGTTGTGGATGTGGCAGGCAGCGCGGACCCTGTTGCTGTGGCCACGGGAGCGCCTTTGTATTTCCATTGGAGTATGAGCAGCGACCTTCTGGCTATCCATGTTGGTGATGACCTGATCGTAGCGCGGAAACCGTTCGATACTCCGGCCCCCCCGGTCAGGTCAGGCCTTGTGGGGTTCCGGGTCCCGGCCGTGTCACCGGACGGAGCGAAGGTTGCGTATACGGACTCCGTGGGAAGCGGGAATGCCTTGCTCGTTGGGCAGATTAGGGACTTATCCGGGACGCAGAGCGTCGTTGACGTGGGGGAATTATCCGCGTTCGCGTGGTCGCCAGACGGCGCCGAGATAGCCGTGGTTGACTCCCAGGAAGCGAGGTCTGGCGCGTTCCAACGGCTGAGGGTCGCCGCCGCCAATGGTAGCGCGGTCCGCACCGTGGCCGAGGGCGCCATCGTGTCTTTCTATTGGTCTCCTACTGGCAAAGGTCTTGCATGGTTGGACCTGGATGGGTCCGGTGAACGCGCCAGGTGGTGGGTTGAAGACGGCACAGGAACACCTGGCAAGGAGCTATTTGGTTTCCAACCGTCGTCGGACACTGGGATCATGTTGTGGTTCTTCGACCAATACGGGTACTCGCACTCGCCCTGGTCCCCCGACGGACGCCATCTCGTGTTCGCGGGACTCCAGCGACGGGGAGCCGGCAGCGCCAATGGACACTCTCCCAGCGGCGACCGGGTGTTCGTCCTGGACGTTGAAGGGGGCAACCCTCCCAGAGAGTTGGCCGCCGGCAAGCTCGCTTTTTGGTCGTGGAACTGACCCATCCAAAGTCCCATTCTCCGGGTGTTCGTGGGCGTGGAGCCGCGCGGCGCGTCTTTACAAGTCTCGTAGTCCTTCTGGCTCTTTGCTTCTTGACGGCCTGCGGCAGGGTGTCTACTCCCGAGGTTGTACCTACTTCCACACCGGAGCCAGACCCGCGTTTGCTGTTGGAGAGGGCCGCCGAGACGCTGGTGGGTCTGGATTCGGTCGCGTTCACCCTGGAGCATGTTGCTGGGGACACGGTGCTATTTCCGGGTCTAACGATGAGCCGGGCAGCCGGAGTAGTCGAGATTCCGGATAATTCTCGGCTTAAAATCGACGCTGAGGCAACTCTGATGAGCGCCTTCGTCGAGATCAACATCGTTACCATAGGTCAGCGGGCGTACATGACCGACTTCATTTCCGGCGAGTGGGGCGCCGTTCCCATAGAGACCTTACCGATCAGCCTGGCAGGGTTCGGGGAGATGCTGGCAGGCATACTCAATGCTATGGACAATCCGCAGTGGGTGGAGAAAATTGATTTCGAGGGTCACGAAACAGACCTGGTGTCCGGCAAAATAGCGTCCGGCGACCTTGTCGGTCTGGCGCCCAGGGCGGGCGAGGACTTCCCTGTTGAATTGGAACTGTGGCTCCTCCGGGAAAGCGGGCTCTTGCAACGGGCGAGGATCACCGGACAAGTCGTTCCGACAGACGTGCCAGAAACGGTCCGAGTACTTCAGTTGGGCGAGTTCAACGTCCCAGTAACAATCTCCCCTCCGAACTAAGTTCCCATAATGACAGTCCGCCGAAGAACCCTCCCAGCCCCCGTGGTGCTGGCCATCGTGGGCCTGGGCGCGTTCGTGACTGCCCTGGACCAAACCGTTGTCGTGACGGCGTTACCCAGCGTGATGCTCGACCTGAAGATCCCGTTGGTCGAACTGGACAGGGCTTCCTGGATCATTACCGCTTATTTGCTGGGCTATACCGTGGCGATGCCTCTGGTCGCGCGCATAGCGGACGTTTACGGGTACTCCCGGACCTACAAGGCTTCCCTGGCGGTGTTCACGGCCGGGACATGCTTGGTGGCCGTCTCGGGCAGCCTGGAGTGGATGGTAGGGGCCAGGGTAATTCAGGCCGTGGGCGGAGGAGCGACCGTGCCCATCGGGATGGCGATTGCCAGCCAGGCCGTACCAAGGCATCGACAGGGAATCGCGCTGGGCATTGTGGGCGGCGCGGCGGAAGCCGGCTCCATGCTGGGCCCGGCCTATGGCGGGGCGATCATCGAGCTTGCGGATTGGCGGTGGATATTCTGGCTCAACGTGCCGCAGGCGGCGGTTTTGTTCCTGGGACTACTGTGGCTGCCCAACCGGACTGACCGGGGAGCCCGCGTCGACTACCTGGGCGGGGCGTTGCTGGTGGCCGTCTTGTTGGTAATATCCCTGGCGCTCTCCCGGCAGAGTTTGTTCCAGTTTTCCTCACCGCTGCCGTATGCCGCGCTGGCGGGCGGTCTAACGCTGGCCGTCGTCTTGGGAGCGGTTGAGACACGTGTCGTGCGGCCTCTGCTGACTCCATTCATGTTTCATTCTCTAGCCTTCGTCTCGGCGAACGTTGTCCAACTCTTGGTGGGTGTGGCATTGGTCGTTGCGATGGTGACCGTGCCGCTGATGGCCAATACCGTGATGGGCAAGGACCCGCTGACCGGGGCGATGTGGTTGCTCAGAATGACGGCGGCGATCCCGGTGGGCGCGGTTGCCGGTGGGTGGTTATTGTCCCGGACCGGGGTGCGGCCTGTGACTGTGGCAGGACTTCTCTTGGCGGCTCTAGGTATGACGCTAGCCAGCCGGTGGGGCTTGGAGGTATCCGACCCGGAACTGAGCGTTCACCTGGCATTGGCTGGCCTTGGGTTTGGGTTGGTCATAACTCCCATAATTGCCCATGCGCTCAATGCGGTGGGAGAAGACTACCGGGCCACCGCCGCGTCCCTGGTGGTAGTATCCCGGATGTTGGGCATGACCTTGGGATTGGCGGCGCTGAGCGCATGGGGCATCGGGCATTTTCAGGCGCTGACTGCGGGGTTGGAGTTTCCCTTTCCACAGCTCGGCGAACCGGCGGCGGAGTTCGAGGCCCGCCGGGCGGCATACGGCGAAAACCTCACGGCTGCGGGCCTGTCCCTATTCCACGACTTCCTGCGTGTAGCGGTTGGCGCCGCACTGGCGGCCATCCTCCCGGCCCTGGCGATGAGGCAGACGAATAGGGACCGGAAGGATGAGGATTGAGGCAGCGGCTATAGTCCCCGCAACTGGCGTAGTTGCTCCGACAACCGCCGGACCTCCGCTTCTGCGGCCTCGCCGCGGGTTGCCGACTCACGCAGGTTCAGCAAATACAGCCCTGTTGCCGGACTGAAGAAGCGCAGGCGGCCCGGTTCCCAGCATAGGTCCAGACCAAGCGCCGGGCTGTGTCCCCACAGCAGTCCGTTGTCTTCCTGGTGCATATCGAGGCGGCGGTACTCCTCGTCCACCAGCGTTTCTCCTAAGAGGGGCTCCCCGTAATATTGGCCGCCGGTGGGATCGAAACGCCAATACTCACTGATGCCCAACCGTGCGTAGAGATCGCGCTTGGGGCCAAGGTCGTTGCGGTATGTGCTGACGGAGGCGATTTCCAACGCGAAGTCCGGGGCCTGGCCCACTTCGCGCATGAAGTAACCGTTGCGCCTGCGAATTGCCTCGGGGTTGACGCCGAAGGCGACGTAACAGTCGGGCGAGACATGGCGTGGCTGATCTATCCCGTCAACGACTTCCTCATAATAGATTGGGGAGTTGCCGTGGACCAGCGTCATGGGATGCCTGGAGAAATGCTGACTCAGGAGTACGAGGATGTCGGCGAAATGATTGACCTGAAACATAGCGTCCGGAAGAGGCTCGTCGATGTCGGGTGCGGCGTCGGGGCCTGGGAATACAATCAGGGGAGGGTGATCCGCTAGCCCCATAGCCTCCACTTCGGTGCGGCGGAGCCGCCGTTTCTCGGTGGTCATTGCGTGCCTGCCGGTGTTTTGAATGAATCCATGATAGCACACCGGCGGAGCAGCGAAGCTAAAAGGGAGGGCGGCTCCGTCAGGGGCCGCCCCGGAATCTCGAAGATGGGGGAGATGAGGAAGAAAGGCGGCGGCGGAGTTCGAGGCCCGCCGCGCCGCATACGGGGAGAACCTCACCGCAGCGGGCCTGTCCCTATTCCACGACTTCCTACGGGTGGCGGCTAGGACGGCGGCGCTGGGGATTGTACCGGCCTTGGCGATGGGCGCTAGACGTACTGCGCCGGAAGCCTGATGGGTGTTGACGCCGCTACGTATGGTGTATTAGTCTAGGCGGACTGGCATTGGCCGGGCGGCTTCGTGTGGGTGAATTCCTCACTACATGGAGCCAAGACGGGGCTGAGTCGGTGCTCAGGAATTCTAGTCTATAGGACCGGAGGGTAAGACGTGGCAATCACCAATAGGCTGATGAAGCTAGGGGTTCTCCTGTGCGTCTCAGTAGCTTTATTCGCAATTCTAGGGGCATGTGGTACTACGACTGAGACCGTTGAGGTAATCAAAGAAGTACCAGTCGAGAAGATTGTAACCAAGGAGGTAATCAAAGAGGTACCTGTAGAGAAGATCAAAGAAGTCCAAGTCGAGAAGATCGTAACCAAGGAAGTCGAAAAAATAGTTGAGAAGATCGTTGAGGTGGTTCCCGAGAGAGAAAAGCGGGAACTGGTGTTCGGCGGTCTCAACTGGGACAGCGCGCTGGTGCAAAACGGAGTAGCCCGCTACATCATCGAGAAGGGATATGGCTATCCAACCTCACAAATTGAGGGCGCCACCGTTCCCCTGTTCCAGGGCTTGCGGAAGGGCGACATCGACATCACGATGGAAATCTGGCTACCGAACCAGAACGCCGTATGGAACGAGGCGGTCAAGGCCGGTGAGGTCATCCCAGTAGGGAAGAGCCTCGAAGACAACTGGCAGAGCACCTTCGTGATCCCTGGTTATGTGGCTGACGCCAACCCCGGACTTGTGAACGTCCAGGACCTGAAGAATGACGAATTCAAGTCACTATTCGCACAGCCTGACAGTGGCGGGAAAGCGGTGCTGATCGGCTGTATAGCCCAATGGTCTTGCCGAGGAGTGAATGAGGGGCAGATGGACGCTTACGGTCTGCGTGACCATGTGGAGCTCAGAGACCCGGGCACCAGTGGAGCGTTGTCCGCTGCTATCGAAGGTGCGTACAAGCGGGAGGAGCCGATCCTGTTCTACTATTGGGGTCCGACCAAATTGGCTCACGAGCTGGACATGCGGTTGCTAGAACAGCCCGACCCTTCTACGTGCCCAGACAACGACCCGGTGCATGGATGCGAATTCCCGGCGGCCGAGATCATGATCGCCATGAACACCGCCTTGGTCAACGAAGCGCCGGAGTTGATTACCTTCTTCCGCAACTGGGACTGGAATGCCGGCAACCAGCTTGCCGCCGATGGCTGGTACGGCGACAACAAAGACAACTTCGATACTGCTGAGGAAGCCTATTCGGCAACGGGCGTGTGGTATCTGAAGAACAATGACGGCTGGAAGGGCTGGGTACCTGCGGATGTCCTGGCCAATGTCGAAGCCGCGCTGGCTTCCGAGGGTTAACCCCCCTTCATCCCCGTCGATCCAGGGCACAAAAGAGGGCCGCGATAATCATCGCGGCCCTCTCCCTTTGGTAAGACCCTGGGTAACCTCACGCGCTATCTGGGACGAGGTGGACAGGTTCGCACTATGCGATTACACTCGGGCGAACGGGGCGCTGCTTAATGACAAACCCCGTTGTCTTCTAATCGCGGCGAGAGAGAATGTACCCCTGTGAGATGCGGTCGATGATGATGGCCATGACGACAATCCCAGCTCCCGCGACGAAAGCCTTCCCTTCTTCGAGCTGGCCCATGGAGCGTAGGACCTCGATCCCCAGTCCACCGGCTCCGACCATTGCCGCTATGGTTGCCATAGCTAGGGCCATCATAACGGTTTGATTGATTCCAGCCATGATGGTTGGGATGGCCATCGGCACTTGGACCTTCACGAGCAACTGGAGGGGGCTTGAACCGAATGACCGCCCCGCCTCTACGACAGATGGGTCGACTTGCCGGATACCCAGGTTGGTCAAGCGAATGCATGGCGGGATGGCGTAGAGTACTGTCGCCAATATGGCCGCCACGTTTCCTAGCCCGAAGAGCATGATACCCGGCACGAGGTAAACGAAGCTGGGCATAGTCTGCATCGCGTCCAACACCGGGCGCAGCAAAGCGTCTACGGTGTTGTTACGTGCCGAGAGTATGCCCACGGGGATGCCAATCCCCACCGCGATGGTAACCGCCACCAGCATGATGGCCACCGTTACCATGGCTGGTTCCCAGAGATTTACGAGGCCGATGGCGATCATACCCGCTGCTGAGGCGAGGCCGATACGTAACGACGCGATTCGCCATCCGACCAGGAATACGAAGGCGACGGTCACGGGCCAGGGGACCCAGATAAGAAAATCCCGGAGTTTGCCGAGGATAATCTTGAGGTTGTCGCTGATCCCATCGAACAACCAGCCCATGTTGACGACCACCCAGTCGATAGCCGAGTCAATCGCCCTGGTGATATCGGGACCGATGTTGATCGGATAGTCGAGGAAGGACTCGATCTGTGAGCCGTGTATGAGCAACGAAACGATTGCCGCGGCAGCGAGAAGCGACCCGGCGATGGTGAATTTGCGGGCCCTGTTGGAGCCCTCACGTTGGGACTCCTCGCCGTTTTGTGTGAATAGACCGGTAAGCTTCCGGAAATCGACCGCCATTGCATCCTTCCGACGTTCTAGTGAGTTTGCAGCTCGAGGGTGGCAGTTCCGGAGGACTGCCTACTGACTAGGCTGTTGAGACAACCAGTTTCAATAAGTCCTTCTGTGTTGCGACGCCGATGAAGGTGTTGCTCTCGTCCACTATCGGCAAGGGTATGTCGTCATCGGACAACATGGGCAGGGCCTTGTCCAGGGTCGTGTCGGGGTGTGCGAAACTGATCTCCGGGTCCAGGCAGTCGTCCAAAGTGGTGTTTCCCTGGGCGATCATGCGGTCCAAGACTTTCCTGTTAACCACGCCCATGTAACCAGTATCTGAACCGACGGTGACCGCGTAGTCGGACTGGGCCTCGTCCATCATGGCGATCAACCCTTCGATGGACTCGTCATCGGCACAAACAACCTCGGGGTCTGTGACTATACTGGAAACCTTGACCACACGGCTCTTGGGAATGCCCTGGGTGAAGTCTCTGACGAAATCGTCCACTGGATTGGTGATGATATCTGTCGGAGTTCCTAGCTGGATTATCTCGCCGTCTCTCATTATCGCGATGCGGTCGCCGACAGTGATGGCTTCATCGAGGTCGTGGGTGATGAATACAATGGTCTTGTGGATTTCCTCCTGCAGGGCGGACAGCTCATCGCGCATTTGGCGCCGGATTAGCGGGTCCAAACCGCTGAAGGGCTCATCCATCAGGAGAATCGAGGGGTCAACCGCCAAGGCCCGGGCAAGTCCGACCCTTTGTTGCATACCACCGCTAAGTTCTCTTTGGTTGGCGTACTCCCATCCGGTGAGGCCCACTTTTTCCAACATTTCCTGGGCGACCGCATACCTATCCTGTTTTCCGATCCCTTTGACCTCCAAGCCGTAAGCCGCGTTGTCCAGTACGTTCTTATGGGGCAAAAGGCCGAAATTCTGGAATACCATCGCGATCTTTGAACGCCTGAAATCGCGCAACTGCCTGGAATCGAAGGCAGTAACCTCTTCCCCGTCCACGCTTATCGAGCCGGAGGTAGGTTCCACGAGGCGTATCAGACAGCGCACTAACGTTGATTTGCCGCTCCCGGAGAGTCCCATAACCACGAAGGTCTCTCCCGGAGACACCTCAAAGCTAACGTCTCTTAGGGCGACTACAAGGTCCAATTCCTGCTGGATTTCACTACGGGACTTCTCGCCAAGTTCTTCCGACAACGCTATTTCGGGGTTCTTGCCGAAAACTTTCCAAAGGGAATTGACGGAGATGCTGCTGTCACCGTGCGGTTCCGGGTCATGGGGATGTTCTCCGTTGCGAGTCGTAATGCCGTTAGCTGTCATCGTCGGACTCCAATTATCGATCAGACACGACCACCCCGCCCCCGTCGAAAACCTAGCGTTAAGATAGGTAAATGTTTTGGTGTGTTGGCTTCAGACTATGTTCCTCAGTTGGTTTTGTCAAACGCCGCGGCTAGACGCCGGACCTGTTCCGGAGTCAAACGCCATCCCGACGCTGCGCAGTTCTCCTCGGTGCGGGCTATGCTGTTGGTCTTGGGGATCGTGATGACGGACGGGTGGGACGTCACCCAGTTCAGGGCTACCTGTGCCGGGGTCTTGTCCACCTCAACGCCTACTTGTTCCAGCGTTCGGAACCGGCGGTCTGGACGCAAGCGGGATTTGGCGGCGAGGGAACCGTCGGCCAACGGAGTGTACGCGATAATTGTGATGTTGTTGTTCTGGCAATACGGGAGCAACTGCGCCTCGATTCGCCTGGCCTTGAGGCTATACAAGACCTGGTTGGATACGATGGGGTAGCGGGACATCGAGGCCTGGGCTTCTTTGAGCTGGGGGAGGGAGAAGTTGCTGACCCCGATATAGCGGACAACTCCCCGGTCTACTAACTCCTCCATGGCCCGCATAGTCTCGGCGATGGGCACCCGGCTGTTCGGCCAGTGGACCTGGTAGAGGTCGATCTGGTCCACCTTGAGCTTGCGCAGACTCTCTTCTGCAGCCTTGAGCACCTGATCGTAACGCAGGTGGCTGCCCAGGACTTTGGTAGCAAGCAACACCTGGCCCCGCACTGGAGCGATGGCCTCCCCTACTTCCACCTCATTCCGGTACATCTCTGCCGTATCAACCAACGTCGCCCCCAGCGCGATTCCCCGGCGCAGGGGTCCGTCTCCGCCCGTGTACTTCCAGGTACCAAGGCCGATCTCGGGGACCATCACCCCGGTGGCTCCCAGGGGTTTGTGTTGCAACGTTAAGGGGCCTCCTCGCGATTGTTCACGGGGCAACCAGGTATTCTACCTCGGCGATTTTCTGGCCATCATGGTAAACATATACCCAATAGCGGCCTGGCACCCACCTACGTTCCTCGACGGGACCTATACGGTACGACGACCGTGATCCGGTCCATCCGGTCTTGAAAGTCGCTTTTCGATTGTGGGGATCGTAAGCAAATCCGTCCTCAAAGTACTCCACCACCGTAAGCGGGAGGGTTCGCTCGTCCTGAATTCTGGAGTATGAGAAATGCAGGTACAAGTAGATCGGGCCCTGCACTTCGCTTGCCGAAAAGCTGTCAGTCTTGGTTTCCTCTCGGCGGTCTTTATCCAATACGATATAGGCCCGGGTAACCTCGGCCTGAACATCGCCTTGCAGGTTGGGATCGGCCGGGCTCGTGTCCTGGTGGGAAGTGTCGTAGGGTTTGGTCCCGTGATACCAACGGGCTATCACCTTATCAACGATGGCCGCCGCTTCCGCCGTAGAATCGTTTTTGAAAGCGGCTTCAACATGACAAATGTCCAGTTTGACCCCCTCGCATGTGTCCTCAAGGTCGTCGGTGAGTGATAGCAGGTACAGGTTGCGGAACCCCTGCTTGAACGTGGTTTCATCCAGACTGCGATACAGGTCGTGAAACAGCCACTCTCCCAACGCGTAATTGCACGAGAACTCCGGCGAACCTCGTTTGGGCTCCAGGCTTTTCAGTTCGGCGATGTTGCCGGCGTAGGCGCAGGGGCTCTTATCGACAGCAACCGGCAACCCTGTGACTGCCTTGCTTGCGAACGGTTCAATAAAGGTAGCAGCGCCTTCCGCCAGCCACGCTGGCATGTCATGCCAATAGTAGTGGCTTGTTTCGTGAATTAGATGACTGAGGGCGGACTCCACGGCATAACTATCCTCATCTACCTTCGGGCGGCTCGCGATGTGGGTCCCAAAGTTGGTCCCAAGGACGGAATCGCGTATGGCGTCTTCAAACAAGTAAATGACCTGCCGTTCAGGGAACTGGAGGCCCATAAGCCCCTCAACATCGCGGACGGCTCTGTCCAAAAGGTCCATAGTGCGCTCCGCCCCCGGACGAGTGCGCATGATAGTTATATGCACCTCTCCGGCCAATGGCAGGTCAATGATTCGCTCCTCCAAGGTGACCTGGGCCGGGTCCAGCAATGTATCGACCAGGTCTGGGTTATGTTGGCTCACACGCCTCAGCGTGGCGACGATCTTGGCCTCTTCATTGGTGATGCCGTCACTAATGGCGGGGTGCGCCATGACTCGTTGAAAATGGTTGCTAACTCTCTCACTGCCTTCCCTGTGATCGAAATTGACCAACTCGTTCAGTGACCTGATGGCCAAGGCATCGGCGGGTTCGAATGTTTTCAGGAATGGCATCCTAATGATTGACAGGGCTCCGGTTTCTGATTTCAGAGCAATGGAACCGAGGTCGTCAACCAGCCTGGCCTCCTCCTCGTCGAGCCCGTTGTTGAACCAGGGCTGGTTCCTGAGGGTGGATAGACTGTCGGGGTCTATATCATGCAGTTTCGACAGGGTCCAAACAGCTTCTCTGAGCCAATGCTGGATGGGCCCGTCCATCAGCCGCATGTGACCGACCTGTTGGGCGATCTGAGGGTCCCGTCTCGTCAACCTCCTAAATTCGCGGACCATCGCTCCCTCGTGATCTGTCAGTTGGTCGCTGAGCCAGGGCAGACTGAGCAGCGTTTCTGCCAGGGAGGGGTGTTCGACGGTGATGCTCCGAAGAGCGTCAAGGGCCTTCCTTTCGCTCTCGGTTATGCCGTCGTTCAGCCAATCGAAATCCGCTATGAACTTCGCCACGGCAGTGTCCTGTACAGCGAGCAGCGTCAGTGTCCGCAGGGCAAGCCACTCATCCATGGTCACGTCATCGGCCAGCCATGAGAAGCCAACGACCCTCCTGGCGAGGTCAACGTCCTCCTTCGCCAGAGACTCCAACGCCTGAAGCGACCGAAGTCCCTCATCCATAGGGGACTTCTGTATCCATGGGAAAGATGCGGCGGCGGATGCCAAAGGCGGGTCAATCTCCATCAATCCGGCCAAGGCCAGCAACGCTTTCTCGCCGTCGACAGACGGTTGCCAACTGTTCCAGGGCAGGCCCTCCCGCAGGTCTACAAAGGGACCTTCCCGGGGGACTCGACTGTCGACAATCTCAAATTCGCCCGAGGCGACGAGATGCCCCTCTATGAACAACTCGACCTTGTACAAGCCGGTTACCCATTGCAATGGTTGCCTAAAACCTCTAGCCCAAGTCTTCGAGCTATTAGTCCAACCTGCCTCGATACGCGCGTTGGTGGACCTGCGGAGAGTGGTCCCGTTGGGTCTGTAGAAGACATATTCGATCTCGTATTCGATTCTTTCCGGTTTTGGAGGGTATACGAGATGCACTTCCCAACCGACAGCCCGGGTTGTCAGGTGGCTGAAGGTCTGCTTGTATACTCTGGCATTCGACGGCAAGTCATGACCAAATTCCTTTTCGTAGAACCGTAACTCGGTGACCGTGGCATTCAGCGACGGGACGTAAACGAGAGAATCCGCTTCTAATAGCGGGGGCGGGGCCACTCTGGGCGATGTCCCGGGTGTCGGTTTAGGCGGTGCAGGGGTAGGAGCCGGCGTTGGCGGCGGCGAGGGCGTGGGAGTCGGCGCTGGGGTAGGCGCAGGTGTCGCGGAAGGGACAGCGGCCGGGGTTGGAATGGGCGTTGACGTAGGGTGCGGTGTACTTGTCGGCGCGGGTATGGGAGTTGGGACAAGAGTTGGCGGTGGAACGGGAGTTGCCGTGGGTTCGGGCGTTCCTGTTGGCGTTGGAATCCGTGTTGCCGTAGGTTCCGGCGTCTCCGTCGGTGTAGCTGCCGTTTCGAGTGTTGGCGTAGGCGCCATTGTGGATGTCGCCGGGGGTTCCGTTGGAGAGGTTCGCGTTGGCGCATCCGCTAAGGCGGACCCCGGCGTGAGACTCGCAAGCGGCTCCGTAGCCTGGGTAACAGACGGAGCCCTATCTTGAGCTACAGGAGGCGCCGAGGTCGATGTCGGCGCGTTTTCGGAACAGGCCAGGATGCCCAGAGAACTCAGAATCATAACGATTGCAAGGCTGACTAAGGCTCCTGCCATGCGTGGGGCTCCTTGATTGGTGAAGTACTCTGAGTCTAAGTATCAAATGTGCCGCGACCGAAACCGTTGGCTATGTCAGTCTAGTCCCCCAACACCAGCCGGGCGTCGGAGAGGCTTACCAGGTCTCCGCGCTGGTTGACGCCTCGGACGCGGCATTCGACTATCTTCTGGGAGTCCTCGATTGCCTTGTTGGTTATCTCGGCCTGGAAGGTCACCGTGTCTCCGGCGCGGAAGGGTTCTATGGCCCGCATCAGCAGGCGGCCTCCGTTGTAGAACGCCGACACTGGGAACGACTGCTCCAGTGTCTGGTCCACGTATGACAGAGTCGCCGGGCCGCTGTTTACAGTCCCGCCGAACAGGCCCTCACGGGCAAACTCCGGGTCGGTATGAATGTTGCTCTCGTTGGGCGGGCCAAACATGCGGAAGTCGTTTTTGCGGTTGATGATCTCCTGGCTTTCGGAGAGGGACAGGGGAGGCAGCAAGTCTCCTACTTCCAGCGACTCGAAGGACGGGTATTCTTTTGCGGCGGGGGTTGCGGATGGCGGGGTCAGCGGCTCCAACGTCGGAGCCGCTGTACCCTGCTCCTGTGGGACTTCCCGTTGCCCCTGTGCGTAGTCGAAGATGCAGGTGTAGTCGTACCTGGCCACGGCTACACCGTCCTGGTTGGCCGCATCCACGCGGAAGGTCACGAACCTGTTTCCCCGGCGTTCGTACTTCTCAAATACCTTCCGGTTGCCTGTAAGCGTGTCCCCGGCCTTAACGGGAGCCGACCACCAAACCTCGCACTTGGCGAAGGGGGTCTGTCGCCGAGCCGTCGTGGAACGCTCCAGGGCGGTGAAGCCGTTGGCGTCGGCTATGTCTTCCCGCATAAGGGGCGCGTAGGTCAACACCATCGTTGGCATGGGGATTACCGGGGAGGCCTGGTACCGAAGGTCGGGGTTTTGGGACACCCGGGCGTAACGCGCGATGTCCTCCGGGGTGAGCGTCACGACGCTGGCCCGGCCTCGTTGGCCTGCTTGCACTACGTCGTAGACCCACAGCTTTTCCTTTTCCTGGACCATGTCAAGACCGCCTTTCAGGAGGAATTGGCGTTATCTTACCCCAATGTTGGGTTATCTGTCTGAACTGTGATTTTTGTGATTCTCCTGATGACCATGATTAGGAAGAATCACGGCAGTCATCATGGTCATCACAACAATCAACGAAATCACAGTTCAGAAACCCTCGCTTGCGGCATAGATCAGCCTACTCGATAATGTGGGTCAATTCGGTCCAGAGAGCGAGGACCGGCGGAGGATGGCATGAAAGTAGGATTCATTGGATTGGGCACGATGGGCAGCAGCATGGCCTACAACGCCCTTCAAGGCGGTAACGAGATGGTCGTCCACGACATCCGGCGCGAGGCGGCCACACCCCACCTGGAGGCCGGGGCGGTCTGGGCTGACACGCCGCGGGAGGTGGCCGAAGCCAGCGAGATAGTGTTTACATCGCTTCCTGGACCCGTTGAGGTTGAAGCCGTGTCCCTTGGCGACGAAGGGCTGTTCCAGGGTCTCACCGAAGGGAAGGTCTACTTCGACCTGAGCACCAGCACTCCTAACTTGATCCGGCGCATCCACGAAGAGGGCGCGGCGCGAGGCATTCACGTACTGGATGCCCCGGTGAGCGGCGGACCCCGAGGGGCCAGGACCCGAAACCTGGCGATCTGGGTTGGCGGCGACAAGGAAGTGTTCGACCGGTGCAAACCGGTGCTGGACGCTATTGGAGACAAGGCCTATTATGTGGGACCCATCGGCTGCGGCGCGATTGCCAAGTTGGTGCACAATTGCGCGGGCTACATGATCCAGTGCGCCATGGCCGAAGTGTTCACTATGGGCGTCAAGGCCGGCGTTGAACCCATGGCCCTCTGGCAGGCGGTCCGGAAAGGAGCGACAGGGCGGCGCGGTCCTTTCGAAGGGCTGGCCGAGCACTTGCTCCCGGGAAAGTTCGATCCTCCCGACTTCGCCCTGCGCCTGGCCCGAAAGGATGTGGACTTGGCCGTGGGAGTTGGCCGGGAATACGATGTCCCGATGAAAATGGCGACCATCGCCCTGCAGGAGCTCACAGAGGCGCTAAATCGGGGTTGGGCGGAACGGGATTCCAGAGTTGCTATGTTGCTGCAGGAAGAGAGGGCCGGAGTGGAGGTGCGGGTGGACGAGGAAGAGCTGCGGCAAGCCCTCGAGGAGGAGCGGGGCCAGGGCTAAATAGACGTCTTCTCTTTGCGACAGTCGACAGGTCCGCGTTCCCGGTCTTTACGCCGGTTTGGGGGAATCGCGGTCTATTAGGGCCAGAGGCCTTGCGTGAATCCCCCATTTCCGGTGAGCGTGGGCACTAGGGCGGTCATTAGTCCCGCGGCTATTAGGACCGCTCCCAAGGGCCTGCCGATTCGCCTTCCCCATGGCAGGTTTTTCTCGGCAGCCATGATTGCGCCCAATGCCAGCATCCAACCGATGCTCCCTGACCCCACGGCAAACATAACCAGCATCAGCGACCAACAGCAGCCGAGGCAGTAGACCCCGTGGTGCAACCCAAGGCTCAGCGCCTGCCGGGCGTCTCCCTCACCCGGCCAATGGCCAGCGATGAATGTAAAGGGAGAACGGCACTTATCCAGGCAGTGGTATTTCAACGGAGTGAATTGGTACACGCCCGCCAGGACCAGGATGACCGCCCCGAAAGCCTGGCCGTTTCCATTCAGCAGAGCAGTCTTAAACAACACCTGGTGAAGGACCAGGTCCGCCACATGCACCACGGCCCCGAACCCTACCCAGACGGCTAGGTAGCCCAACACGAGCAGCGAGACCAAGCGAAAACGATGGCTCCTTCCCGCAACCATCCTGTGGAACAGGGCAATCAGCGGCAGGCTGGTTGGCAGCATCGTGGCGAACACCATCAAGGTCCAACCCGCAACGAAGAACAGAAGGAGCGCGGCGTCTCCGCTGGTTAGTTCCCCAAGGGCGTCATGTTCCAGGAAGCGGCTATAGGGAGACCTGCCCCAGAGCCACAGGCTGATCCAAGCCAGGGCGGCCACCGAGATTAGCAAGGCGGCGAAGAGCCGGTCGTTTCTTACTCGCGGCCACATGGGCTATTGAGGGACCGTGGCAGTGGGCGGCCGTGGGTTTGGCCCCGTCGGGCGCGCCTAACTAGGCCTGGGCTTGCCATCTGAGATCGGGTTGGCGGGCTGCACGAGCCTCGTCCAAACGTGACACCGGGGTGGTGTGGGGGGCGTTCCTCACCAGGTCGGGGTCCTCGTCAACCTCACGGTCGATGTCCCGAAGGGCCTGAATGAAGGCGTCCAGGGTCTCCTTGGTCTCGGACTCGGTGGGCTCCACCATCAGAGCTTCATGCACGATGAGGGGGAAATACATCGTAGGAGCGTGGAAACCGTAGTCCAGCAGCCGCTTCGCGATCTCCAGCCCGCTTACGCCGCGCGCCCTCTGCCAATCGGCGGAGAACACCACTTCGTGCATACATGTCCTGTCGTAGGGGATCAGGTACTGGTCGCGAAGCTGTTGCATGATGTAGTTGGCGTTCAGCACGGCGTTGGCGCTGATCGACTCTATTCCGGCGCGTCCCATGGTACGGATGTAGGTGTATGCCCGGACCAACACGCCGAAGTTGCCGTGGAAACCGCTCATCTGGCCAATGGTGTGTTCCGGAGTCATCAGACTGTACGCCGGGGAGCCGCCGCTGCCGTTCTTCGTCACGATTGGTGATGGTAGGTAGCTCGAAAGTTGGTCCGAGACGCATACCGGACCGGCCCCCGGGCCCCCGCCGCCGTGGGGTGTACTAAAGGTCTTGTGCAGGTTGAGATGGACGACGTCGAAGCCCAACTGGCCCAGCATGACCCGTCCCAACAGGGCGTTCATGTTCGCGCCGTCGCCGTAGACCAGTCCCCCGGCCTCGTGGACCAGCCGACAGACTTCCAAGATACCGGTGTCGAACAGACCCAATGTGCTGGGCAAAGTAATCATGATGCCCGCCAGGTCGGGGCCAGCCAGTTCGTGCAAGGCGTCCAGGTCCATGTTGCCCTGGGAATCCGACGCAACCGTCACCACTTCGAATCCGGCCATGGCCGCCGAGGCGGGGTTGGTGCCGTGGGCGCTGTCGGGAATGGCGACTTTGCGGCGGGCGGTATCCCCGCGGGCGTGGTGGTAGGCCCTCATCATCAACATGCCGGCAAACTCGCCGTGTGCCCCCGCCAGAGTTGCCAGGCACACCCCCGGGAGGCCGGTAATCTCGGCCAGATTCCCCTGCAGCCTGTGGAGCATTTCCAGCGCTCCCTGGGACTGTTCCTCTGGTTGCAGCGGGTGGATGGCCGCCAGTCCAGGCAGGAAGGCCACTTCGTCGTTGATCTTGGGATTGTACTTCATCGTACAACTGCCAAGCGGGTAGAAATGGGTGTCGATGGAGAAGTTAAGTTGGCTTAATGCCGTGAAATACTGGACGACTTCGGGTTCCGAAACCTCTGGCAGCTCCAGTTCAGTCCTGAGCATAGACCGGTCGGGCAGGGGCTGAGGAGGAACGTCCGACTGGGGCAGGACCGCGCCTACCCTACCGGGAACGCTCCGTTCCATCAACAGCTTGCCGGTATCTCTGTTGCCTCCGCCCCGAGCCATTATGCAGACTCTCCCAGGGCCGCGACCAACGAGTCAATCTCTTCGCGCGCGTTCATCTCGGTGACGCAAAGCAGCATGCCGTTGGGGACGGCTCCCGGTCCATTGGTCTGGCTAATGTCCAGTCCGCCCAGAATGTTCCGTTCCATGAGGCGGCGGTTGATCTCCGTTGGAGAGTCCGGGCACTGGAGCACAAACTCCTGGAAGAAGGTCCCTGCTATCGGCAGTGAGTAGCCCGGCAGTTGGGAAATCGCCCCGGCTGCGTAGTGGGCTTTCTGGTAGCAGAGTTCGGCAACCTGCCGAAGTCCCTGTTTGCCCAAAGCGGCCAGATAGATGGTGGATGCCAGGGCGTACAGGGCCTCGTTGGTGCAAATGTTGCTGGTGGCCCGCTCGCGCCGGATGTGTTGCTCCCGGGTCTGAAGAGTCAGCACGTAGCCGGTCCGTCCCTGGTTGTCCACGGTCCTACCGGATAGGCGGCTCGGCATCTGGCGAATGTACCGCTGCTTGGTGGAGAACAGTCCCACGTAGGGTCCTCCAAAACTCGGGGGTATCCCCAGTGGTTGCCCCTCGCCGGTAACGATGTCCGCGCCGTAATGCCCGGGGGGGTTGAACATTCCCATGGCAATTGGGTCGGCGGAGACCACGATGAGCGCGCCGTTGTCATGGACCAGCCGCGTAAGGCTCTCCAGGTCCTCGATGTAGCCATAGAAGTTGGGGTATTGGGTCACCAGACACGCTGTGGAGTCGTCAACTTCGGGTGAACCGGGAGATACGATGCTTAGCTCGATCCCCTGGGACTGGCAGTAGGTGCGTACTACCTGCAGGTAGGCCGGGGAGAGGGTGTTGGCGACCGACACCTTGTTGCGGCGGGTCACCCGGCAGGCCATAAGAACTCCCTCGGCAAGGCTGGTAGCCCCGTCGTACATTCCGGCGTTGGCGACTTCCATGCCGTAAAGGCTGCTGATTAGGGTCTGGAATTCGTAGATGACCTGTAGCGTACCCTGACTGGCCTCGGCTTGGTAGGGTGTGTACGCGGTCAGGAACTCGCCCCGGGTCATCAAGGCCTTGACGATGGACGGGATGAAGTGGTGGTAGGCTCCCGCCCCGAGAAATGACGGTCCGCTGCCCACCGGACGATTCCGGGATGCCAGCCCCGCCAATTCACGCTGAACGTCCAATTCTGACAAGGGGCCGGGCAGGTCGAGGGGCGGGTTGCGAAACTGTTCGGGGATATCCAGGAATAAATCGGCGATGGAGTCCAGACCCAAAGCTCCGAGCATCTCGGCCTGCTCGTCTTGTGTGTTGGGAATGTAGTGGGACTGGAGGGTCATCTAAGTCATCAGTCTTGGACCCTGAGGCTCGGGTCCGGAAGGGAATGGGCGCTAGTGAAGCCCGCTGATGTAGGTGTCGTATTCGTCGGCGGACATCAGTTTCTCAAGTTCGGCTGGGTCCGCTAAGGAGACCCGCAAAAGCCAGCCTTCACCGAAGGGGTCTTCATTGGCCAATTCTGGGTGGTCGGCCAGCCGTTCGTTGACTTCTACGACGTCGCCGCTGGCGGGGGCAAACAGGTCGGAGACGGCTTTCACCGACTCCACTTCGCCCATCTTCTCAAGCTGTTTTAGTGTGGAACCGGTCTGGGGCAGCTCAAAATACACGATGTCCCCCAGTTGGTCCTGGGCGTACAAGGTGATTCCGGCGAGGGCGCGCTGGGTGTCGCCGTCCTCTACCTTTATCCACTCGTGCTCGGTTGTGTACTTGCGGTCACTGGGGTTCAACTGGTCTGTGACCTCCAAGGGGGAGGTGATTAGGAGCCGCGAGGGCGGGAATAGAATGGGACGCTTACAATCTGGGCGCTGGCGACCCGTCCTCTGATATCCACGTCCAAGGAATTGCCTATCCGTGCGTGGCCTGACCCAACGTAGCCCAATGCGATGCTGGTGTCAAGGGTAGGTGAATAGCTGCCGCTGGTGACTCGGCCCACAGCCTGGCCATCAGCCAGAATGGGGTATTCGGCCCTGGGCGCGCTGCGGCCTGGGAGGGTCAGGCCGACGAGCTTACGGGCGGTCCCGCCTTCGTGCTGTTCCTTCAAGACGTCGGACCCCACGTACTCCTTGTCGAAGCGGACGAAGCGTTCCTGTCCGGCCTCGATGGGGGTGGTAACCTCGTCTATCTCGTGCCCGTGCAATGGCAAAGCCGCTTCTAGCCGGAGGACGTCCCGCGCGCCTAGGCCACACGGGACCGCGCCAAGGCGGGAGAGGGTATGCCACAACTCCTCGGCCTGTCCCGATCCGACCACTATCTCGAACCCGTCCTCGCCCGTGTAACCGGTACGCCCGACGTAGGCTGGCTGACCCTGGAATTGAGTCTCCATCCCGGCGAAGGTTCTCAGGGATGTGGGGTCATCATCGAACACATCCCCGATGAGGCTGGGCGCATCCGGACCCTGGAATGCGATGAGGGCGGTGTCAACGGTGAGGTCGTCCATCTGGCAGCCGTCTGGGAAGCGTTCTTCGATCCACCTGTTGAACCACGCCATGACAGCGCTGCGGTTGCCGGCATTGGGGATGAGCAGGTACCGGTCCTCTGAAAGGCGGTAGAAGATCGTATCGTCGATGATCCCGCCCAGCTCGTTGCAGATAAAGCAGTATCGGGCCCGGCCTACTCGCAAGCTGGCCGCGGACCCGGTGAGCACCCAGTCCAGGAACTCGGTGGCCAGGGGCCCGGAAATGTAGAGCCTTCCCATGTGGGACACATCAAACAACCCGGAGGCGGTGCGCACAGCCCGGACTTCCGCCAGCGTCCCAGAATACTGGACGGGCATATCCCACCCGCCGAAGGGCACCATCCGCGCCCCCAACGAGACGTGACTTTCATACAGAGAGGTACGGGCGTTTGTCGTGGGCAAGGGGAAGAAGGGTCCTTCGGGAAGATTTCACGCCGCCGAAATGGGGCGCGGTAAGCATAATATCGTCGATGGGGAGTGGGCGCAAATGCTTGGACATGCTGCTACCCGGGCTATGGTTCAGGAGTCGGGCCTCCGTGGAACCGGGCGTATATCTCGTTGAATGTGGCTTCCTGTCCTGGAGGCGTGTTGGCGAGAAACGCTTGGTAAATCTCAGCTTCGGACACTCGCCTGCGCTCCGAGGCGGCGAGCAAGTGCAGGTCCCTTAGCGTTCCGGAGACGGACTCACGCCCAAAGGACTCGTACAGGTGAAGCAGTAGAACCTCGCCAATCTCATAGTGGCATGGCCATGATGGCAGAAGCTTCACTTCCTTGGTTTCCAGCCCTTCGGTCGCGTCCAGGAGGTCTTGGATGTTGGTTATGTCATGGGGGGAGCAGTCTTTTTCTATTTCCCGCTGTACGGTGCCCTTGTACCGCTCCAGGTCCAAGTCGTGGGCCTGTTGGCCCACATAAAACTCCATAAAGTCCGCTCCACCTTCCGAGAGCCAAAGGGGGACGTTTCTGCTGGACAAATAGTAATGCCCCAACTCATGGTAAAGCGTGTATTTGAACCGTGGAGAGGTTTCAGGAGTGTCGATAACCATGTGAGTATGAGTATAGAATCCGCTGGGAGGGTTTTCTCGGGCCAATTCCAGCTCCGGTTCCACCAAGAGTATGACGTCCGGGTTGGGCCAGGGGATTTGCATGAAGTCTTCGATCAGTCCCAATCCGACACCCATAGAATCAAAGGTGTTGGGGCCCTCGTAGAGGGATGGTCTTCTGATCAGCGTCAGCTTGACGTCACCGGCGAGGGGCAGGTGTACGAGTTGAGAACGCGCGGCGCGAGTGGGGACTAGCTCGTCAAAAAGAGTATCTGCCTTTGCGATGTCCGGCAAGATAAGGACTAACGCGGCCTCGTGGTAATCAAGCCCGCTGGAGAACCAGCGAAGCGACGTGAGTTGGGCCGCCTGTTCCGGCTGCTCTTCGTACAATTCCGAGACGGCCCCTACCGTGCCGCTGTGAAATCTTCTGATCGGCCCTCCTAAAAAGCTCGTGCTGGCAAGGCGTGCTGCGACCTGCGAGTCGAGCCTGCCCAGGTCTCTCAGTCCGCCGAGCGTGACGCTCTCATCCCGAGTCATATCATCTGCCAACCAGGGCAGGCCTAACAAGACATTTGCCGGGAGGAGGTCTTCCTTGACAATGTCACGGAGCCAGCCAACGGCATTGCTTTCCTCGGTAGACAGGTCCTGGAATATCCAGGGGAATCCCAGGAGAATATTACCCACCGACGGGTCGTCTTTGGTGATGTCTGAAAGCCAGCCAACAACTGCGTGCTCGTCCTCGCTAATGCTGTCATGAATCCAGGGGAAGTCCAACAAGGTCTCGGCCGCGGAAGGGTCCTTTTTCGCGATGTCTCCAACCCAGCCAAGGACGCTGCGCTCGTCAGGGGTGACACCGTCAGAAAACCATTGAAACGCGACCAGCGATTCCGCAAAACTGAGATCGGCCTGCGTGAGGTCTCCGAACAATGAGAGGGCCAGGCCTTCGTCCTCCGATATGTCATCAGCAAGCCACGGGACCTCTAGAATTGTCTCGGCAAGGGTCAAGTCCTCTTTACCGATGATCATGATCGCTCGAACGATCCAGTATTCATCCAGAGTGAGACCGTCGTGAAGCCATGGGAAGCTTAGTACACTCCAGACCGTAGCGCGGTCTTCAACCCAGATGTCTAGGAGACTGGACAATGCCCACTTCTTGTATTCCTTCATGTCGCTCGTGATCCATGAGAAACCGAACAATATAGGAGACAAAGGTGGATCGGCAAGCGATAGGTTATAGACATGACGGATAAACCATCTTTCGTCCTCGGTGACGTCGTCCTGGAACCAGATAGAGGCAGCTATACTCTTAGCCAGTGATACGTCAGACTTGGCTATCAGCGTCAAATTCCGAATAGCCAGCCATTCATCCTCTGTTACGTTATCAGCAATCCAGGGGGCCCCAGCTATCTGTTGGGCCAGTTCCAGGTCTATCGCGGCTAGGATTTCCAAGGTCTGTAATGCTCCCTGGCCTCCCGCTGTCAGTTCTTGTTTCATCCAACCTAGCGAGGCGACGTCGGAGGCCAACGTGGGATCGCGCTCCATGAGGCCAAACAGAGAAGACATCGCTATCTGCTCTTCCAGCGAGAGGGGAAATGAGACCCAGGGCAGGGTGCTCTGTAATTCAAAGAAAGGACCTGAAGTTGGAATCCTACGGGCCACGATCTCGAATTCACCCTTGGCGGCCACTTGTCCTCCTACGGACAATTCAACGGTGTATACACCTGGTCTCAACTGTGCTTGCTGTCGAAACCTCCGTCCCGAACCCCAAAAGGTCGACCTCCAGCCCTCGTCGATGTAAGCGTTGGTCGTGTGGCGAAGGGTCGACCCGTCAGGGAAAGTCAAAAGCGACTCCATCTCGAAGTCGATCCGTTGGCCTGGCGGAGGATGTACCAGGCGCAGTTCCCACATAATGAACCGGGTCGTGAACTGGCTAAACGCGCTCCCGTATACCCTCTCGGTGTGGGAGATGGAACCCGGCCCTTGCTCGTAGAACAGGACCTCCAAGACCGTTGCGTTGAGAGAAGGGATATAGACTCGGTCCTCGCCGCCATCCTGGGGAGGAGGCGTCATCCTAACCAATGGCTTCGGCGTGGGTGTAGGCGTTGGCGTCGCTGTGGGGCGGGGTCTAGGTGTAGATGTGGGGGCAGGCGTCGGCTCTGGTGTTGGCGTAGCCGTGGGTTCCGGAGTTAGCGTCGCTGTGGGACCGGGTCTAGGTGTGGACGTGGGGGTAGGCGCCGGAGATGGTCTTGGCGTAGCCGTGGGTTCCTGTGTAGGAGTCGGCGCTAGTGTCGGTGACGCGGTAGGGGTCGGCGACGAAGTGAGGGTAGGTAAGGGGGAAGCCGCCGGCTCTGTAGTGCGAGTCGGCGTTGTTGTGGCCGTGGATGCCGGAGTCGTGGTGGCAGCTACCTCAACCGTGGGGATGGCGGATGGGACTTCCGTGGGTTGTGGACTTATGGTGGGAGGGGCGGTGGGCTGGGACTGGACTTCCGGCGCTGTTGTTGAGACCGGCTGGGTTGGCGGTTCCGGGGTCTCGCAACCCAACATCGTGATCGCGAATACGGCAAGGGCCGCTAACAGTCCCAGAGATCGTTGCAAGGTCATTTTCGGCGATGCCCTAACCTTTCGCTCCTGATTAGAACGAATATACTCTACCCACGGAACCCACACCAGCCTTATGCTATAATCTGCGGCGCAGCACCAAGGCTGCCCCGTCAACAGTCCCAGACCGCCCATCGGGGAGAGTACTTTGCCTGGCAGGCTTGAAGACAAGGTGGCCATCGTTACCGGAGGCGCGTCGGGGATCGGACGCGCAACCTGTTACCGCTTCCTACAGGAAGGCGCCAAGGTTGTGGTCGCGGACCGTAACCTAGCCGGCGCCGAGGAGACCCGCGGCCTCATGGAAGGGACGGACGCCAACTCGGCGGTCGCATCGGTCGATGTGTCCAACGCCTCCCAGGTGAGGCAGATGGTCGACGATACCGTTGCCCGGTTCGGCAGAGTTGACTTACTGGTCAACGGGGCGGCGATTCTCATCCGCACGCCGCCCCTGGTGGAAGTGGATGACCTGGTCTGGGACCTCACAATGGACACCAACCTCAAGGGCCTGTTCTATTGCTGCAAGTACGCCATACCTGAGATGCTGAAGGCAGGCGGCGGTTCCATCGTAAACATTGCGTCCATGTCGGGCATTCGCGGCATCGCCTACTCGGTGCCCTACGCCGTGAGCAAAGCGGGCGTGATCCATCTGAGCAAGGTGGCCGCTGCCCAGTACACCTCCCAGGGCGTGCGGGTCAATTGCATCGCTCCCGGCGGGGTCGACACGCCTCAGATGCGGGGCAGCACCGCCAGTACCGAGACGTTTCAGAGGCGGAGCGACGACCACCCGCTGGGGAGGGTGGGCCAGCCGGACGAGATAGCGAACCTGATTACCTGGCTATCTTCCGACGAGGCTTCCTACGTCAGCGGCAGCACCTACATCGTGGATGGCGGCGCATGGGCCGGCGCGGAATAATAGATATGCTTAGGGTTTCTTGAACTGTGGACAAGCTCATCGACATAGCGGAACGCGCGGTGGCCGATTACGGGTTCCGGCAGGCAGTATTGTACGGAGCCGAGGACGTAGCCCGCCGTTGGGAGCTTTCGGACCAGGAAAAATCGTTGTTGAGCGGCCTGGTCCTTGAGATGTTGGCCGGGTTGCCCATCCCGGTGGAACCGGACGACGTTCCCGCCGAACAGGCGCGTTTGGCCCAGGTTATCCGGGACTCGGTCTCCGGGTAACTTGCCCTGGTTGGATTCCGACCGAATCTCCTCAGCGAGGCACTGGAGTAGAGGCCGCTAAACTCGGACTCCTTGCGTCATAACCGACCATTTCCACGAAGCCCTTTCCGGTGATCGCCGACTGACCTCTGACCCCCTCCGCCGTCACCGCTCCTTCCCAATATGCCACCGGGATAAACGCGCTGGCGGCGAACTCCGCGTCCGTCAACACCGGTGTCAGGGTCAGGTCCATTTCCAGCGGCTCAACCCTGAGCGTCCAACCCATGGGATATTCCGCCCCTGTGGCTTCGCTGCTCCAACTGCCCGTGGGCGTGAAGGCTATAGCGTCACCGGGAATATGCACCGCCTCCGCGTCCGAGGGGACATACGTTCCATAGGTTGTGATGGGCTCATGCCCGTCCTGTTCCCAGACCACAGAGACCATCAACTCCGAACCGTCGTCCAGGTTCAGACTCAGCCAGTCCCAGCCGATTGCCCTGGTGCTGAAATCGCCCCACTGGTGGTCCATCCATGCGGTCCCGCTGGCTTTTTGAGGTTGACCGGCCACGGACACAACCCCGGAAGCCTTCAGGTGGGTGCGTGAATAGTAATAGGTCTTCCCGGCTATCCCCAGGTCCACCAAACCGTTGCCATCGTGGAGGGTCGGGGGCTTCTGTGAGGTGGCCTGCAGTGCGACGTCGTAGTCTCCGGTCTGAAACTCCAGCGAGTATTCCGACCCGTCTCCGCTCATGCTCCAATTAAACAGTCTCAGGTCGAAACTTCCTGTACTTTTATTCAAGAGAGGCAGGTCGGCTTGTTCCGCGGTTAGGTGAATTCCTTTCGAGTGGTCTGCCCAACTGAGCTGGGCCAACCTGGGAGTGAGACCGGACGGCAATACCAACTGGAATGTGACGAAATGGTAGCTGTATTCCCGCCCGTCCTCGGTTGTCAGGTGTCCGTTGAAGTACCACCACTCCACTGGCGTCAGGTGCGCCCCTTCGTCCCCTGGGAGTTGCACCGACAAGCTTTGCAGCTCCGGAGTAGAGGTCGGGCTGGTCGTAGGTGGCGGTGGAGTTGGGACCGGCGTGTCGGTGGGCGCCGGGGTATGCGTTGGAGTTGGAACGACCGTGCGGGTGTCGGTGGGCGCCGGGGTGGGTGTGAGTGTGGGAGTGGCGGTAGGTGTCAAGACGTCCGCTCGTGGTTGCACCTCGCTCGCTGGTGTTGGAAGGACCGTAGGACCGGCTAGTTCCTGCCTGCATCCGGCGAGACTAACGGCTAACACGAGCCAAACACACGTCAAGAGGAACAGGGTAAGAATGGGTTTGAGCATAGTCCTATATCCACTGTCGATTATGCCACAGGCGGAGAAGGACTTACGCTCCGTCACGGGTTGCCAGAGGGGGTCATTCGATTATCGGCCCAATTGTCCGAACCTTGATACACAGGATTATGGGATTCTTATGATTTCCAATCATATAAACCCCGGAATCAGAGAAATCACAGTTCAGACGAACAATCGAATGACCCTGGGGTTTCCGAAGGGGGCAGCGCCTCACCGTGGTTCCTGTCAAAGACTGGAAGGACTGACCAGGAGCAAGGCCGCGTCTCGTGGCTGAATGGGGTGTATGATAGCCGCGCCCGGCAGAGTGGGTACACACCGACTGCGGAGGAGTGCGAGAGTGGCCGAACTAAGTCAGCAGGAGATCAACGAATACCTGAATGAACCCCACGTTGCCAACCTGGTCACCGTCCGTTCCGGCGGCAGGCCCCACGTGGCCCCGGTGTGGTTTTTGCCGGAGGATGGCCGGGTGTGGGTAATCGCGGGCGAAACGGCGGTGAAGGTGCGCAACATCCGGCGGAGTCCTTCGGTTGCCCTCTCCGTGGCAGCCGACTCCCGGCCCTACCGCTACGTAATTCTGGAAGGCCAGGCGTCGGTTGTCGAAACCAACCTGGACGAAATGGTCAGCCGCATTTGCATCCGCTATGACGGACCGGTTCGCGGGGCCGAGTTCGCACGGGAGCTACTATCTTCAGGCGGAACGGTGCTAATCGAAGTCCAGGTAAACAAGACCATATCGTGGGTCGACGACGGCTAGTCCCGAGGCGACGGGACTAACGGAGGCAGCACGTTCTCTATCCAGGGAATGAGGTCCTGGATGACCTCGACGCTGATCTCGTGGGCCATGTTGTATTCGTGGAATTCGGGAGCGTAGCCTGCGCCTTCGAGAAACTCCCTGGCGGCGTAGGCCCTGTCCGCTGTCACCATGGGGTCGGATAGGCCGTGGGCTATGAAGATCGGCTGAGTGCGTTCGCTGGGTAGCCGGGGGCCCAACTCACCGGTATCTGGCAACGTGGCGCTCAGGGCAGCCAGCCCGGCGAACTTGCCGGGGTTCGTAAGGCCACAGCGATAGGTCATTCCTCCGCCCTGGGAAAATCCCATCAGGACTGACCGCCCAGGGGTTATGTGGAACTGTTGGAATACTTCCTCGAAGAACTCGGACAGCAGGGCTTCGGCCTGTTTCGATTCGTCGGGAGTGCCCATGCCCCTTGGGGTCATCCAGCCAAATCCCATGTGACCCCCGCCAAGGTCGAAGGGAATGGGCGCGTTGGGGCAGGCATAAACGTAGCCTGTGCGGTTGATCGCCGGAGTCAGACCCGCCAGGTCCTGCATGTTTGCGCCGAAACCATGGAGCAGAACAACCAGGGGATAGGCGAGGTTAGGGTTGTAATCGTCGGGCAATATCGTCAGGTATTGTAAACCCTTGCCCTGATGTTGCTCGGTCTGCATAAGCGCCACTCCGGAGCTTCCCGGCCCGCTGTGCGGTGAGACACCTCCGGGAGCTATGAGTCTGCCCCATCCTAACATCCCCGGTGTCTGGGGTGAAACCCCGGGCCGGACCTGGCCAAGTAGATACGAAACTCCGCCTTTCCCAACGGAGGCTCCTGGTCCATAATTTCCTGGGAGGGGTGAGTGTATGCCGATAGGAAACTGGGCGGCCAATATTCACCGCCCAACTCAGTAGCCGATAAGGGGGAACGAGATGGCGTTGATCTACCACCTGGTTGCGAGGTCCGATTGGGAGGCTGCTAGCGCGCAGGATGACTACAGCGCGGAGAGCCTGACCCTCGAGGGTTTTAACCACTGCTCCAAGGACCCGAACCAACTATTCGCGGTGGCCGGCAGGCTGTTTGCGGGCCGGACCGACATGTTGGCGTTGGAGCTGGACACCGGCCGGTTGGTCTCGCCGGTCAAGGAAGAGCCTAGCAGGTCTGGCGAGATATTTCCTCACATTTACGGACCAATCAATAAAGGGGCCGTGGCCAGGGTATTGGCGCTAATTCCGGGAGAAGGGGGCGAGTATTCGTTGGTGGAGTCCTGATGGGAAGGGTGTGGGGATTGCGGGTTATTGGAACGAGCCTGGGTCGGAGTGGTAGCGTCCGTTCGGAGAGTCGTTGGCGCGGGCGGTCTTGATAAGAAAGGCCAAGAGACCTCCCCCGATCAAGAATATGGCGATGAACAGCACTCCTATTGCCGCCCACAGTCCAGCTTCGTCTCCCACCATCCTTCCGTGGGCGGAGATGGTTCCCAGGAATACCACCAGGCTAGAAGTAAACCACTCCATACAAGACCGGCCAGACCAAGACGACGAAATACCAGAATATGGACGCCGCTTCCATGCTGGCCATCCTCCGGGGGAACTGCCTACGAAGAGCGGATGCTGTCACGAGGGCCAAACACAGCACCGCGGTCAATACGTGGATGGCATGGAAGCCTATAAGGACGTAGAAGATCGAACCGTAGGAGCTGGAAGTGACCGTCAGCCCGTAGCCAATGAGCCTAGCCCACTCGATTCCTTGCAAGCCTACGAAGAGCCCGCCCAAGGCTAGGGTTAGGACCAATAGGGTGGTGAGGGTGGCGGTGGAGGTGTCCGGCTTCCTGTATTTGGTCATAAACAGGAACATGGTTGCCCCGCTTACGAGCAGGACGGCGGTGTTGATCGCCGTGGCTATGACCGGGAACCTTGGTTGGTCGAGGGGAGGCCAGAAGTCCAAGGAAGCCCTGATGGAAAGGAAAGCGCTGATAAGTCCGGCGAAGGTCATCGCTTCGACTACTATGACCAAGACCATGCCGAAGCGCGCAAGTGCGATAGTGTTGACCCTTGGACTGTCGCCGGGCTGCCAACTGTGATGGTCCCCGTTGACCAGACCCGAGGGTGGGGTGGGTAAATCAGTGGCGGCGTTTCTTCTGGCGTCGCCGTTGCGGGCTCCAACCGGGTGCGTCGACCCAGGGTGTTGCCGCTCTTCGCTCATTGCTTCTGGGTGGCGGTGAGGTCGAAGAAGGTGCCGGCTAGGAAGAACCCGACGAAGAAGAGGGCCATTAAGCCCAGTGCCCAGAGGAACTTGCGCTCGAACTTGAGGTGCATGAAGTTGGCGACCACCAAGGACGCCTTGATTACCCCAAGGATGAATAGGAATGCCAAGAGCGCCATCTCGAGGACATGCGCGGCTCCCGCGCTGAGTTGGTCGACGAAGGACGTGACCAAGAGCGTGGCTACAATGCTGGTCCCCGTGAGAACCAGCAGTATAAACCAGATCAGCAAATAGTTCGGGAAATGTTCCTCGTGTCCGCCGTGTTCCGCTGCCATCGAGTCGATGCTCCTACGAGAGATAGAAAAGGGGCCACAGGAATAGCCACACGATGTCGACGAAGTGCCAATATAACGCCGTGGCTTCCAGGGTGAAGTTGGGCCGCCACTTACCCATGTAGAGAATCAGGATGACGGTGAAGGCGATCAAGCCAATAAGCACGTGGATGGCGTGAAGGCCGGTGGCAGTGTAGTAAAGCTGCCAGAAAGGTCCCGAGTGAATCGTGTAGCCGTGGGCGATCTCTGTAGGCCATTCCATAGCCCACTTCAGAGCGAGGAACAGGATTCCGAACGCCAGGCAGCCCAGGATGCAGAGCTTGGCCGGACCGTGGTTGCCCGTGGCGCTCATCTTATGAGCCAACGCGACCAACATACTGCTGGTCAGCAGGTTGAAGGTGTTTACGGACCCGATGATGGGGTTGGTGTGCTCAGACGCCTCTCTCCAGCCGGGGAAAGATATCCGAAACAGGACGATGGTCATGATGACCCCGCCGAAGAGGACGACCTCTCCGGACAGGAACAGCCACATGCCCAGCTTGGGCGGGCCGATACCCGTGGGTTCTACATGTTCCAGAGGTTGTGCTTGTGCATGGGCCATTACTCTAGTCCCTCGCAGTTAGGGAAAGGAGCCTTCCCTGTGGCTGGTAGTCCATCCCGTTCTCCACACCCTCAGGCGCATACTCGTATGGGTCCCTGTCTACGACCGGGACTGTGTCCCCCCAATTCAGGTGGGGTGGTGGAGACGGGGCCGACCATTCCAACGTTGTGGCTTCCCACGGATTCATCGACGCTTTCTTGCCAGCGATCAAACTGTAGAAGAAGTTGAACACGAAGAGGAACTGTACAAGTATCAGCACCACCCCGGCCAGCGAGACCATATCGTTGAGCCAGGCATATTCCTGCAGGAAGGGAATATGGTCGTAACTTGAGTACCTTCTGGGATAACCGGCGAAGCCGAGAATGAACATAGGTGTGAAGACGAGATTAAAGAGCACGAATGTGCTTATCGCATGGACCTTCCCGATTCCCTCGTGCATCAGCCTGCCGAACATTTTGGGGAACCACCACTGCACGGCGGCGAAGGTGGATAGAATCACCGAAGCGAAAATCACGTAGTGGAAATGGGCTACGACGAAGTAGGTGTCGTGGAGTTGGATGTCGGCCACTGTAGCGCCTAATTGGAGCCCGGTAAGGCCGCCGACTATGAATATCACATAGGCGAAGAATGCGTACAGGAATGCCGCGTTGAACCTGAGCGACCCTCCCCAAAGAGTTAGGCCCATGGCCACGACGATGACCAAGAACGGCACCGAGATGATGATCGTCGTGATGCTAAATCCCACTGCGGCCAGGGGATTTAGACCAGCCATAAACATATGGTGGGCCCAGACCATGAAGCTGAGCACACCGGCAAAGATGGTCGCGTAGATGATGTGCTTGTAGCCGTGCAGGGGCTTACGTGCTGCGGCCGGGAAGATTTCCGAGATGACTCCCAAACCGGGAATCAGGATTACGTACACCTCGGGATGGCCGAAGAACCAGAACAGATGTTGCCATAGCAGCGGGTCGCCCACCGCCTCGCCGGTCACGAGGTAGAAGTGGGTGCCGACGTTCTTGTCGAACAGGAGCATAAACGTCCCAGCGATAAGCGGCCCCACGGACAGCATGAACAGAAGAGAGGCGATCACAACCATCCAGATTACGAGGGGCAGTCTCATCAAGCTCATTCCCCTCGCACGCAGAACGAAGGGCGTTACGACGAAGTTGATTCCACCCATTAAGACGGCGGCGAACTCCAAGGCAAGGCCCACCGCCCAGAGATTGATTCCCCAGTTTACTCCAGTTAGCTCGGGGTTTGCGCTGAGTGGGGCATACGCGGTCCATCCTCCGGAAAAAGGGCCACCAGGTACGAAAAATGACGCCATGATGACTACGCTGGAGATGAAGAACGTCCAGTAGGACATCATGTTCAGCAAGGGGAATGCCATGTCCCTCGCGCCGATCATCAAGGGGATGGTCAGGTTGCCGAAGAAACCCAGGAGAATCGGCATGGCCACCCAGAAGATCATCAGGGTGCCATGCATTGTCACGTAGGCGTTGTAGCGCGCCGGCTCCAAAAATTCCATCTCCGGCAACGCCAGGTGAGAGCGGAACATCAGTGCGATGATCCCGCCGAACAGGGCGAAGAACAGCCCGTTCAGCAGGTACTGTTTGGCAATCATCTTGTGATCGGTTGAAAAGATATAGGTTCTTATCCAACCCATCTCGGCATGTTGGACCGCTGCGTGTGCCGCCATCACGGAACTCCTAAGGTAACCGTTCTAGAGTCGAGCCAACTGGCAAAATCGGCAGGCGCTAGCACCCTTACGTTGGACAACATTCGGTAATGTCCCACGCCGCATAGCTCGGTGCAGATTGCCGGGTATTCCCCGGCCTCCTTGGCCACGAACCACACTCGCGTCACTCTACCGGGTACCACGTCGTATTTGACCCTCAAGTGGGGGACGAAGAAGGAGTGGATGGTGTCGCCCGAGGTCATGTTGAGGATGACCAGCCGGTCTTCCTCGACCACCAGGTCGTTCCCTAGAGTGAAGTCGTCGGCGGTGCCCAGGGTCTTGTCGGCGCCGGGGTACTCAAACGCCCAAAAGAACTGGCGTCCTGACACGTTGATCGTCAGCGCCTCACCGTGTTTCGCTTCCAGGCTTTGTTCGCCCTTGAGGATGGTCTCGGCCCATCCCCATGTGGAGAAAACCGCGATGACGATGTCGAAGATGATCATCGCGATGTCCAGGATTATCAGGCGGGTGATCCAGCCGCTCATGTGACGGGTGGCGGTTGGGTTCTTACTCTGCCGGAAATTGATCAGGGCGACTATGATGAGTGCAAACGATAGTATGGCCACCGCCAGCGTGACCATAGAGATGATGAGGAGGCTCCAGTCGAGCCACCACCCATGGGTGGAGATGTCCGGCATTATAGGCATTTGTGTTGCTCCCTAATGGGCCGGCGAGGTTGTAGTGGGGCTTTCTGACGGTAGCTCGCGCATTGGTACCCTTCCGTCTATCCCCAGTTGTTTCACGTGGAGGATGTACGCGATGAGGTTCCAGGTGTCCTCATCGGAAATGTTGTTGGCCACCATGGGTGTGCCCTTGACGCCAAGGCGGATGCTCTTGAACATATCTTCGATAGCGGGTCTCCGGATGGGGTCATGGGCATAGTCCCTTGGCACGATCGGCAGGAGCTCCCCGTCTTTGATCCAGTCCGCAACCTGGTTGGCCAGAGGCGCGCCGCCCATCTCCACGTCGCCATGACATGCTTGACACGCCCTGCTGACGAATAGTTCCTTGCCGGTGTCCACCCTCGCTTGGGAGTTGAAATCAGCGGGCACCGCCGGGACCTCGATGCCGAGGCCGGAGGGCTGGTTGAATTTCCAGGCCGCGTACCCGAAGGTCTTAACGTACTCGATGACCGCCTCAAGCTCCTCCTCTGAGAAGTCTGAGAACCCGGGCATGGGAGTGCCAGGGAGGCCATTGGTGATGGTCTTCCTCAGGTCCTCGTCCAACGCCAACATATCTGGCCGGTTGGAGGTGTTGAACTTAAAGACCACTGTGCGTGACTTGTGGGAATGGCCGGTGAAGTCCCTGGGCGTGACTTCCAGGCGTTCTGGAGTTATCGGGTCCCCGTCTCCGTTGTGACCGTGACAGGTGGAGCAATTCCGTTGGTAAATCTCCCGGCCTAGAGAGACCTTGTCCATATCGGGTTCCCAGCGGATCCGCAGCCTAAGATCGTGGTGGTCGGCAAGCTTGTACAGCGCCGCCCGCATTGAAGGAGCATTGGCGCTCCGGAGGGCGTTGACACTGTCATCGACCAGACGGTTGTTCTCTTCCCGGTCGGTAATCTGCGCGAGTTGGATGAGGTTGGCCCTCACCTTGACCAGCACGGGGCGGACCGCGCCCTGCTCCTCCCTGGGAGCGTTTGCCATCATGAGGTTGATACCCGCGCTTATTAGCTCTTCAGCGGAACGGACGACCCCGGCCCGGTAGGCCATTTCATCCTGTTCCGCGTCTTCCATGGTGAAGACTCTGGGTGTATCTTCCGGCACCTGGAATGCAAAGGTCAAAGCGACCCCGCCCACCAGGAGGAATAAGGTAATCAGCAAAGCGATAAGTACGTGCTTCACGTTATTCGCTCAACCTTCGCAAGTGGTTTCCCCAACGTGATTTGCCGTTGTGCCTCGAGGACGCGGGCCGGTGGAAGCCCCGGCTGAATCCGCCTCGCACCCTACGTAAATTGCTGCTTGTATTCAAGCGGATGGACAGTATCATAAGGCCGTTGGACATGTCAATGAATATGAATGGGCCGTAGCTCTGGCCTTAATGAAGGGGTACCGCTCAGACATACGCCGTCCATTATCAGAGAGCGACGACACTGTCCACCATCATCGCGCCGAACAGCAATCCCAGGTATAGCAGGGAGTATAGATAGATATGCCTGGCGTGGCGGGCGCTGTACTCCCTGGTTAGCCGCCATGCCAGGGCTATGAACATGATGCCCAGCGGGACGGCCACCCCCAGGTAAATCCAGTCAACCGCCTGGGTGAGAGCGAAGCCGAGTGTGGCCGCCACCAAAACCAGGGAGTAGACGAAGATGTTGGAGGCCGTGTATTCCCGGCCGGATACCACGGGTAGCATTGGAACGCCTGCGCGTTCGTAGTCTTTCTGAATCAGTAGCGCCAGGGCCCAGAAGTGAGGAGGCGTCCAAAGGAAGATGATGACGAATAGGTAGACGGCGGGAATGCTCAGAGAGCCGGTGACGGCAACCCACCCGACCATGGGCGGTATGGACCCCGCCGCCCCGCCGATTACGATGTTTTGCGGCGTCGTCCTTTTCAGCCACATGGTGTAAACGAACACGTAAAACAGTGTGGCGGCCAGGGTGAGAACAGCGGCCAGCAGGTTGACTCCACTCCAAAGCACAAGGAAGGCGGCGACGTTCAGCAAGATGCCGAAAAGAAGGGCGTTGTTGGGCGATATACGGTGGGCAGGCAGAGGGCGTTGCCAAGTGCGGGTCATCTTGAGGTCGATGTCCCGGTCCCAATAGTGGTTTAGGGCGTTGGCCCCGCCCGCTCCCATAGCGCCGCCCATGCACACCAACAGAGCGAGACCGAGGGGAGGCACTCCCTGGGTTGCGAGGAACATTCCTCCCAGCGCCGTCAGCAGAAGAAGGACGATAATGGGCGGTTTGGTAAGGGTCGCATAGTCGCTGAGAACTCTCAACACCGCTACCAGCCGCGAAAGCTCAGGCGCCGCTATATCACGCCGCTCAAGCATGGTCCGGCTCCGGGTTGGACCCCTGCCTGTGGACGAATGCCAGGGAAACGATCCATACCATGGTCCCCCATAACAGCGTCCCAAGGGCGAGGTGCAGGGCTCTCAGCTCCAGGGGGAAGCGGAGCCAGATGGTCAAAGCGCCGGCCAACACCTGTGCGGCGAAGAGGGAGGCGGCCAAGATCGACACGTAGCGGACCTCTTTCGGGTTCCGCTTGTCTCTGAATCCCAGATGGAGAGCGTATAACAGAAGAATTCCGATCAGGGCGGCCGCGGCCCTGTGGGCCATGTGAATGAGCTGAGGCTGGGTCGCCGGGACCAAGTTCCCTTGGCACAGAGGCCATTGGGTACAGGCTGCCGTCGCACCCGACACCGTTACTAAGGAACCTGTCATGATAAGAACATACACGCCTATCCCGGCGGCTGCAACCACCGGGAGATAGCCGAGGCCGCCCCCGTTGCTCAGGTCTTCCACAAACTGGACTGTGGTTCCCCTCCGGCTGGCGATCCACACCACGATAAGGCAAGCCAGCAGGGCTTCCGCCATGGCCAGATGGGCCGCCACCAGAGAGCCGTGCAGCTCAGTCAGCACCGTGACCCCGCCCAACCCCGCCTGGACCAAAACCAGAACAAGGGCCAGGCTAGTGCCTCCCACAAGCCATTTGTCCCGCCGGTATGCTATCCATGCCGCGCAACAGGTGGCCAACACCAGGGGGCCCACCAAGACCGAAGCGACCAGCCTGTGGCTGTATTCAATGATCGCGTCGGTCCTCAAGGGAGGAACGACCCTGCCGTGGCAGAGGGGCCAATCGGGACAACCCAGGCCCGACCCAGTGACCCTGACAACTCCTCCTAGCACCACCAAGGCGAGAACCGCCGCGACAGTAGCCAGGCAGAGGACAAGGAACCATTGGCTGGGCCTGTTGGACTGGGAAAAAGGACTGCCGGACTCCGCTACTGCCATCAGACCGCACGGGAAAGTATCATAGTGACATGGGGATGTCAATTGACACAGGAGGGGCGCTTTGGCCAATGCGGGCTGAAGGAAACCGCAGGCTCCCGCTCAACGATCCATTCCTTGACAGTACATAGCGCTGGACTTAACATTAATTGCCCAAGCCGAGGTAGCTCAGGTGGTAGAGCACGGCACTGAAAATGCCGGTGTCGACAGTTCGAGTCTGTCCCTCGGCACCTTCCCACCAGTTAGTATTGGTCTCCCTGATTAGGGAGGCCTTTTTAATCTGCGGAGGCGGGCGCTCCTGACAGTCCAGGGGAGGCTTCCTCCCCGTCGGAACGTAGTAGCAACACCGGGTCTCCCGAGTTCCGGACGACCCTGTCGGAGACGCTGCCCATGACCCACCGGCCCACACCGGACCGGCCATGAGTGGTCATCGCCACCAGGCGGTCCGGGGTCTCGCCGGCAACGTCGATGATCGACGCGGCGGGGTCTCCCCTGAGCAGATGAGCCTCCACCGAACCGATACCCTCTTGCAAAAGCCGCTGTTTTAGCTGCTCCAGGTACGCGGTGGCTTCCTCTTCGGCCTGAGTTGCCATCGATTCGGCCATACTCTCGAAAGAAGGGTTATAAAACTCGGGCGACGCGGCCATCTGAAAGTAGTCGTTCCACGCGGGCAAGACGCGCACCAGGTCCACCGAAAGGCCCAATCCCCTGGCGATGGGCGTCATGTGGGGGATTATCTGTTCCGCCAGGGCGGACCCGTCCACAGGCAGGACCACCTTGTCGAATTTTCCTCCATGGTCAGATCCCTCCTCTTCGGAGCGGACCACCAACAATGGAGTGTCGGTCAGGTGAAGCACGCGGTCTGCGACGCTGCCCAGCCACCAGCGGGCGACTCCGGAACGCCCGTGGCCGGACATGGCGATAAGGGACTCGGGGTGGCGGCCGGCCTCCGAAACTATCTCCTGCGCCGGGGTCCCGGCGGGTGTGGCCATTGAGACTTCAAGCCCCGCCGACCGAAGGTCTGATGCGATGCCTTCCAGGTATGAGGCGGCGTGGTCCTGGAGGTGAGTTGCCGATTCGTACTCGTGGGCGTCCGGGTTCAAACCGTGCCCGATGTTGGGAGTGGGTGGTTCCACCACGGTCATAAGGGTCACGGGGATAGACAGCCCAAGCCCCAACTGCCGGACGTAGGGCAGGACCTGCTCACTGAGAGATGACCCATCCAATGGCACGACCATACGAGAGTACATTGCGCTATATCCTCCGTGACCCCTTGTGTTGACAGCAGCCACGGTGGGTCCGGCGATTTGGCGGTTAGACCGGGCGTCTTAGGGTTTAGACAACTCGGCGATCAGGCTGGTCGCGCGGTGTATTGATTCCCCGGGGTTGGGACCGGCTCCCATGGGGGAGAGCAAGACTTCGCTCGCGCCGAAGGAGAACATCTCTTCAATCCTCTCCTTCACCCTGGCTTCATCACCCCAGAACACGACCGAGTCGATCATAGCGTCGCTCCAGGAGCCTTCCGCGGCCTCGGGGAAACCGGCGTCGATGAGCATTCGTTGGTAGAAAGGCAGCCTCGGGTTCGTGATCTGCCGTCTGACCAACTCCCGGACCTCCTCGGCGTTCTCATGGACGCATACCGGCGCGTGGGCGATCAAGGGAGGCGTCTCGCGGCCGGCTTCTTCGGCCCCTTTGCGCATGGCGGGAAGGGCGACGTCCCTCAAGTAGACGCCGGGGCAGATCCAGCTAATCGCGCCGTCGGTCTCCGCCCCGCATAGCTCGAAGGACCCGCGTTGCAGGGCCGACGCCATCACGGGCACGTCTACCGGGGCCGATATACTGTCATGGGCCTGATAATACTCGCCGTGGAAGTCGACCTCACCTTCTTGGAGCAACGGCTTCAATACGCGAAGATATTCCCTGAGCCGGGCCAGCGGGCTGCTCATGCGGATGCCCATGGAGCGCATCATTGGGCGGTGGCTGGGACCCACGCCCAGCCTGAACCTGCCAGGAGCCAACTGCGCTATCACCTGGACCTGTTGCACCATGACCAGCGGGTGGCGGGGGAAGGTAGGCACGATGGACGTGCCGAATTTGATGCTCTGGGTTTGGACCGCGGCTGCGGCGAATGTGGTCAAACTGTCGGGTCGCGCGCCGCCGGTGGTCAACCACACCGCCGGTATGCCGGCGGTTTCACAGCGGCCGATCCGGCCCAGGACCTCGGGTGTATCCGCGCCGCTGACAGCCACGCCGATGAGCTTGTCCATCATCTGATGCTCCTGCCGGTGGTTTAATTCCCGGAAGCCCTGACGGGCTCCCCGGGGCGTGAAGCGGGTTCGAGCCAGTCCTCTCCGATCAGCGCCACATCCCCGTTTGCCAGCTCCACGTAATAGGAAGGGAAGGTCTCGGCGTAGCTGGAACCGGCAGCCTCGAGCCAATCGGCGGTACACTGGGGGGCGATGGTGCCGATTGATCCCTTGGCGTCCCTGGGGGGCTCCTTATAGGTGCCGTCGCGCTGCTTGATTCGGACTTGCTCGTTGACGTTGAATTTCCGGTCCATAGGCTCTCCAGGTAGGGTGTTCCGAGCCGGATTGGGAGCCTCCCGGCTGTCCAATCCCTCAGGAAGGAGACGAGCAAAGTATATCATGGTGAAGAGGTGATATACTCAGCCAGCGGCGCGGAGGCGCGCCTATATTGAGATGGGGACTGCCGGGGATTTTCGATGGATACAGGGCTCAAAGACAAGGTCGTAATGATAACCGGAGCGACGCGCAACCACGGCAGGGCCAGCGCGTTGGCCTTCGCCGAAGAGGGAGCCAACCTCCTTCTTTGTACCCGCCAGAGTATGGACCTGCTGGAGGAGACTGCGGGCATGGCCGCCCAGTCGGGTGTGCGGGTGGTGACCGGACAATGCGACGTGAGCAGCGAAGCGGACGTGGACGCATTCGTGAACATGGGTCTCGCGGAATTCGGGCGCATCGACGTGCTGGTAAACAACGCGGTTTGGCGAGTTCGAGAGGGCTTGATGGAGCTGGATGACGAGAAATGGGAGGCGGCGTTGGCGGTAAACGTGGACGCCCTTTTTCTGACCTCCAGGGCCGTCCTGCCTGGTATGGTCAAGAACCATTGGGGCCGGATCATCAACTACTCTGGCATCGCCCCCTTCCGGGGAGTGGTGGGCCAGGGCACGCTGAAGATGGCGGTGGAAGGCTTCACCAGGGCGTTGGCCAAGGAATACGGAAAGTACGACATTACGGCCAACTGCGTTGGTCCGGGAAGCATTCAGGTTGTGCGTACTCCAGGCCAGGAATCGAGCCCCAACGAACGGACGACATCGTTGGATATTCCCGTACCCCGGCAGGGGACCGTCGAGGAGTGCTCGGCGCTCGCCGTGTTCCTGGCCAGCGCGCAGGCTTCCTACATCACCGGCCAAGCTTACTTGGTCAACGGCGGCGCCCACTTCTTGTAGGACCCCGGCCGGACTCTCACTGGAGGCGTTACAAATTGCGGAGTGGACTGGAAGGGAAGACCGTTCTGGTCACCGAAGTTGCCCGAAACCTGGGCAAGCCCACCGCCCTGGCGTTCGCCGCTGAGGGGGCGAACCTGGTGCTGGCCAGCCTGGAAGGCGGAGAGAACCTGGAGCAGGTTGCGCACGAGGCAGAATCGTCAGGCGTCAAGGTGGTCGCCGCTCCCTGCGATACCGGTGATGAAGGGCAGGTGCGGGAGTTGGCCCGTAGGGCTTTGGCCGAGTTTGGTCGCGTGGACGTGGTGGTGAACAACGCGTTGTTGCCGATGGACCCCCTACCCCTGGAGCAACTGTCTTTCCAAGCATGGAAACGTAAGATCGGCGTGGAACTCAGGGGAGCGATGCTGGTTTGCCAAGCCGTCATACCAGCAATGGTTGAACGTCAGTGGGGAAGGGTGATTAATTTCGCCGGTCTCGCGGCGTTCAACGGCGGCGACCCAATCAGCAGTACCGCCGAGCTGGGCATGGTGGGTCTCACCAGGGGCATCGCCAGAGAGTACGGGAAATTCAATATTACCGCCAACTGTATTTGCCCAGCGGGCGTGGAAACGTCCGAACCGGGCCTCCCTGCCGCGTACCCGCCCAGTGACGGCGACCCAATTCCGCGCTGGGGAAAGGCCGGGGAAGTGGGATTCCTGGCCGTCAGTCTTGCCAGCGAGGACGCGGGCTACCTGACCGGGCAATGCCTTTTGCCGAACGGCGGGAAGTACTTTCTTTAAGTATTTGGCCCCAACCCGCGCAACGGCTTCCAATAGTTAGACCAGAAGGAGGGCCGGGGATGCCGGACCTGACCTACGAGCCATACCCGGAGAAGCATTACGCCATCTTCCGAATGACCCGCCCGGACCGGCTGAACGCCCAGGGCGCTCAGATGCGTGAGGACCTGGACGAGGCCATTATGGAGTTCACTCAAGACCCGGATATGCGGGTTGGCGTCGTCACCGGGGAGGGCAGGGCGTTCTCCGCCGGGGCAGACCTGCGGGAGATGGCGGAGCGCAACGCGGCGGCGGTGTCTTCGGCAGGGCCGTCAGAGGAGAGACCTATACCGCCTCCAGAGCTCAGGCTCGACGGCCTGCGCTCCGGGCAACCGTTTTCCCGGAACCCCAAACCCTTCATCGCCGCGGTAAACGGGCTGGCCATCGCCGCCGGTATGGAACGCGCCGCCGACTGCGATATACGCATCGCGTCTACTGATGCGTACTTCGGGCTGTTTGAGGTGAAGCGGGGTATCCTGGCCAACTATGCAATACACCATCTGGCGCGGATCATGCCCCACGGCGAGGCCATGTACCTGATGCTCACGGGAGACACCCTCAGCGTGGAGGAAGCCCACCGGCTGGGGTTTGTCCATGAGGTGCTGGCACCGGAGCGGCTGATGCCACGGGCTGTTGAGATCGCCGAGACAATCGGGGCGAACGCTCCCCTGGCTGTCCAGGGCACCAAGGCCGTGGCGCAGCACTGGCGGCTCTACGGGCTGGACCAGTCCTTGCAGCTAAACGCCTGGGTGAATTTCCGCGTCAATAACTCCGAAGACGCCAAAGAAGGGCCGAGGGCTTTTTCCGAGAAGCGGGACCCGGTCTGGAAGGGCCGCTAGGCCCCCTGAAATGCGGGCAAGGCTCCCCATTGCGGAATTCGAAAGGCCCTATTATGATTGATTGGGCCTAATGAGCTATATACCGGGCCAAAAACCGGGCAACACATTGTCCCAAGGAGATCACAATTGGCAGACCTGCCTAGCGATAAAGCCATCCAACGGATGCGGGTATTCATCGAACGGTACTGTGACAAATCGGGTACATATACACACCCCGGAGAGGGCGTAACCGAGGCCGTGGTCCTGGGACTAGCCCAAAACGTGGACGATATCGGCCGCCCCCTATGCCCATGCCGCTTCTATCCCGACAAGAAGGAAGAGGTCACGCACCGGACATGGATTTGCGCCTGCGACGACATGCAGATCTACAAGTACTGCCACTGCCTGCTGTTCGTGGATAAGGAAGGCATGCCCATCACCGAATACCTCCCCGAAGACCATGAGGGCCGCGCCATCTACGGACTGGTAGAGGACCCTAATCCGGACAAAGGCCGGCCATTACGCGACAAGGCCGAGGAACGGGAGATAGAACGGAAGGAACGGCCCTCATAGCCCGTAGCCGGAGGCACCTGAGACGATTCCTAGATCCGTCCAAACACTAGCTTACTGGTCTTTCGAGCGCCGCGTACTGGAGCAGGATGTCCTTGATGTCCCCCGGGTCTATTGAGATGGCGGAGGACCAGCGGCCGAAACCCCCATGCTGATTGACTGCCCGGGTCCACTCTTCTAAGGCCTGGCGCTTCGAGCGGTCTTGTTCGCTGTTTTGGCCTTTGGTTTCAAGGACCAGCATGTCACCTGACTTGAAACGGACGAGGAAGTCCGGGCGGTACTTACGCACAACGCCGCGATAGACATATAAGACCTCGAATCCCAAATGGTCGTTCTTAGCCCAAGCGTCTATTAGGTCGTTTTGGTCCAACTCGAACGCCTCCGATGCCTCCCAGGTACTGTCGTAGACGCACATGTTTACGTGACTACTTGCTGCGTCATGGCACGGTTTTCCGGTGTACCAAGTGGCCATATCGCCTGTAGACTGAATCGGCCGGTCCTCGTCGAACACCGGCTCAAGCCGCTCGGTATTTACGATGCGAATGGCTTCCCAGATTTGCTGTACGACTCTCCTCATGTTCAAAGTGATGATCAATCGACGACGCATGTCATCTTCTTGGAACAGGGTTGGGGTGATGCGGAGCCGGTCGGACTGAATAAATTGCCCGACCAGTAGCACAAGCTGAGCTATCAACGACTCTCGGCTTCCCCGCCAGACCGGTTGCATCTGGTCGAACACATCTCGGGCTGCCTCGAACACTATTCGCTGGGTCCGATACTCCTTGGTCAAGTCTCCAAGATCGATAGTAAGTGTTCAGAGTTGAGGGGAAGTGAGCAACTGGCGGCATGCGGTGAGGGGATTCAATCCTCGGGCGCGCCAGGTACCGAAGAGGGAAGCGAGAGCCATCTTGGTGTTGGTGCCCTGGGTTGAGCGGGTGCCGCCGCTGATCTTGCGGCTGGTCACCAGGTGACGAAGGCTCCTCTCGGCGGCGTTGTTTTCCGAGGGGACGGCCGGTTCGGCTACGAATACGAACAACTCCTTGATGAAGCGCTGGATGCGCCGGCAGAGCTTGGCCTGGACTGCCCCTGGGTCATCAAGGAAGGGTCGGCAGCAGGCCAACAATTTCCGCTCCAACTCCAGTTGGGCCTGACGGCGTTTCCTTGCCTGAGGATGGGAGAACCGCTTGGCCTGGGCGTAGAGGTCATGCACTGCCGCCGCCCATCCGGCCAGCTTGGCGTCTGCTGGGTAGAGGGCCTTCAGGTCATGGATGTCCCGGAGCAGATGAGCCCAACACCGCTGCTTCAGGCCAGGGTAGTGGTTATAGGCAGCGTAGAAATCGCTGACCAACACCCCGCTGAAGGACTCCCCCAGCGCCTCGTCCACCACCTCCTTATTCCGGCCTCGGCGCAGGAAGTACCGCTCAGTGGGAGTGGAGAAGGTCCAGACATAGCCATTGGCCCCCTCCTGGCGCCAGCCGGTCTCGTCGGCGTGCACCACCTGGCTGGTCCGGACTAGTTCCAGCACCTCGGCCACCGCCGGTTGGGCTTGCCGGGCCACGCCGTGGAGGACCTGGGTGATTCCCCCAACGCTCAAGCGCAACTGGTGGACGGTCTCCAGATACCATTGGATGGTCCGAAGGGGCAACCGGCCCTCTTCCCGCAGGCCAGCGATCAATGAGACCAAGTTGGCTCCCAACCGTCCCCGACCGATTACCCCACCGCCCAAGTCCGTCTTGGGGGTCCGGCGCCGTTCACATACTGGGCAGACCCGGGTCACGAAAACGTGCTCCGTGACCTCCACCGGAGCCACTGGGATATCGATGACTTCCCGAGTCCGCTGCGGCCAACCCCCAACCAACCCGGTGCCACACTCCGGACAGGAGTCCAAGACATGTTCCACCTGGTGAGCCGCCACCGTGCGCCGACGGCTAAAGCCGTGGGGCCGGGGCTTTCTTGGCTCCTTCTTCTCGGCCGGCTCTGACTTTGCACCCGGTTTGTTGCCCGGCATTCCGGGCCGCCCTTTGCCCTTGAGACCCCCTTCCAACGCCGCTATCCGCCGCTGCAACTCGTCGATGACCGCCTGCTGCCGCGCAATCACCGCCAACAGCGCCTCCCGGCTGGCCGTCCTCAGGTCTACCTTGTTCTCCATCCTCCTGATTTAACATAACCGACGACCCGACGCACCGAACTTCCCAAGCAAGTTTTAACTAATCCATCCCCTCAACTCTGAACAGTTACGATCGATACTGCGGACCAGCGAGAAGTCGGGGTTCCCGTCAATTATAGGCGCCAACTCTGCGATCTGTCTGGTTTCGCTAGCGTTCAGGGATAATGGCTGGACTTGCTCCCAGTCGAGAGCAAGCGTCGTCCGGGGCACATGTTCGATCCTAACTATGTTAGGCCAGGCTATTTCGTATTCTGCGTTCTCCGCAACTGGGAGTATGGCGGTCTTGGCGGGAGACGTCTTCGGGGGCCCGCTGGCGCTCGACTCGTGAGGCAGGAAGGTGAACGGGACGCCAAAGATATTGACGTATTCGGGATCAAACATCCCGTCTTCATTCGCATCGTACGATGTGCGGCGAAGCCCGCGGCCGACAACCTGCTCGCATAACAGTTGGCTACTGAAGGCCCGCAGGCCCATGATGTGCGTCACCGTCTTGGCGTCCCAACCCTCGGACAGCATCCCGACGGAGATGACGTTCTGGATCTGTTCCCCTGGTTCTCCGGCCTTGCCCACGGTATCCACCATCTTCCGCAGTTGCTCAGCCCGCTGACCTGCGGTGAGCCGTGGCCTGCTGTTCACTTCCTCCGAATCATCCGGGCTTGCCTGAAGCCGCACGATGGGTTCCTCAGCTTCCTCGGCCCGTTTCAAGACTCTGGAGTCAATGTGGAGAATGCGGTTAGATTCGCAAAGTTCGTCTATTAGAATGCTTTTGCGGGCGAAGGCATGGTTGATCCGCGCGGCGGTCTCGGTCCGATTGGCCACGGTGATCATCACTGGTGGTATTTTGTGTCCTGCATCCGCCCACTCCCTGGCCGTCTGCCTCCAGTCGTGGCCTAGGAGGTAATACGCGTTGGTTACCAGGTCAGGCAACGGTTCGTGGGCCTGTGCCCTCCGGTTGAGGTCGTCCTTTACCTCCGCGTCATCGTAAATGTGGTAGAGACGCGACATGTAAGACCTGGCGCTGGGTGGAGCATCGTCCCTGACGACCACACGAGGAGTCTTGACAAGCCCGGATTCGATAGCGTCGTTCAGGCCAAAGTCGCTCACGATCCACCCGAAAAGCGATTCCTCCGTGCTGGCGCGGCCAGATGGGGTAAAAGGAGTGGCCGAGAAGTCGTAACACTTGAGTATTCCCCGCGTCCTGTGGATCCGGTCCAGACCTCCAACCCATTTCGTCGCCTGGTCCACTTCGGAGTTTTGGACCCCCTTTACTTTTCCACCGGCCGGAACCCGCCAGGCGTGGTGCGCCTCGTCGTTTATGACCAGCAGGTTACTCTCGATGGCCATGTCACCCAGCACTTCGTGCACATAGGCTTTGTCGCTCTTGGGGCCCCGTTTGTCTACGCTCCGTTTCTTGGCGATCTGCTCCTCATTCTCCCAGTTGAGTGCGTGCCAATTGTGGACTAGGATCTTTCCCTGATGGAGTTTGTCCATCAGCGTGGAGGGCACGATGTTGAATTGCTTATAATAGCTGACATCATTGAAGGGCTGTAGCACGTCAAGGCGGGACTTGACCGTCAGTCCGGGGGCAATGAGCAGGATGTTCCTGGAAAACCGCGTGTCCTGAGGAAAGGTGACTTTGTTTAGGACCTGCCAGGCTATGACCATAGCCATGACGACGGTCTTGCCCGTGCCGGTTGCCATCTTGGCGCACTGGCGAGTGAAGTCTCCGCCGTCGACCGGAATGTCGATACCCACCCGCGCGCTGGCGGCAGCTTCCGTCAACCAGATCAGGGTCTCTGCAGCTTCCAACTGGCAGAAGAAAAAACGGCGACTCTCGAATTCCTCCGGGTCTGTCCAATATTCCAGGAGACGCTTGGTGACTCCGGTCACGCCCGGATAAGCGGCCTCCCTCCATTCTTTCACTCTGGGGCGAATCTCATTTACCAACTGAATCGGGACAAACTCGCCGGGATCGTCGAAACTTCTGGAGTTCACCGACGCCCTTAGATAGCCCGCGGGTCGGCGGCCTGACTCCCGAGAAAATGTCTGCCTTTCCCGGTGGTAACGCCAGTATTCCCGCGGTTCCTCATAGGGCTTGTTGATTATCAGGCGGTCAATCGATTTCTGTTCCATGTGCTGACGGGTCACTTTCAGCAATTTAGTGGTATCGTATGTGCGAGCAATTTCAGTGTGCGCTTAAGGACTGTGGTTCCTCCTCCACCGCTTGTCTGGCCTCCGCCATAATCAGAGGAAAGATATGTGCTCGCGATGTGGGCGGGAGTCGTTGGAGAGTTGGCCCGATCTCCGACTACAATTCTGTCATCTCCGTGCTGCTGTAACAGCTGTTTCAGCGCATCCTTCACTTCATCCCAGAATTCTCCGGTAGTCTCTTGAGAGCCGCTAGACATCCCAATAGTCAACTTCGTCTCTGAACGAACTGTGCAGAGCAATTCCAGGCTAGCCACACTGTAAGGGGAACAATTCCCCGCATGTGACCTTGAAGATTGTGCCAACCTGTCGCTCGGTCTATCAGCGTCGTTGCATCCTCGACGCCTCCTGCCCCCAATACTTCTATGATTCTTCCAGCGGCTTCGAGTAGTGCTCCGAATCTGAAATCCATTGTGTAGTCGACCATGCTAGACGCATGCCTCTCTTATCAGAATTCTACCCCCTACATTACATAGCATAGGAGGTTATTATCGGTCAGTTCCATACGGATAGTAGTCCAGCCGGTCGATCAGATCATTCGGCAGCCGGTCCCACTCTTCGTTGGGAGCATCTCTGAAGTTCTCGTCAAGTACCTCCTAGAGACTGCGTTTGCGAGGCGACGGCTCCACCAGCTCATTTAGGGCGTTAAGCTCCATCACGCGCAAACTTTCGATGCCCCGGTCATCGATAATCTTGACGGCGATGCGCCGGTGTTCGCCAGCGTCGAAGGGCAACGAAACCGTCCCCCGATAGGCTTCGATTAGCTCCTCGTCGATCTCCGCCTTCAGGTTGCGGGCGAGCCTCGCCCACCCGTCGTTGGCACCTGCCATTGGGAAGAACACCTGGCGTGGGAACAGGCTGCGGCCATCGTAGTCGGGGTCGAGCAGCCACATTGCAATATTGTCCTGACCGCCCGACTCCACGTTCCCGGTCCTAGTGTTGTAGTAGTCGAACCCCAGAATGCTGACGCGATGCCTCCCGTCCGTGGTCGTCTTTACGTCGACGTCCGGCTGGCCGATGAGCCAGAAGCTCTCGTTGCTGGCCCGCTTCCGCTTGAGGTCTTCGGTGAGCAGGTCGGCGTTCATCTGCGCCTTAACCCGAATCCACCGGTGGACACCGATGGACGGCGTGAGGACAGCGGAAGGGGGGTGAGGAAGTTACAGGCGCGATGATCCGGGCTCGAATTTGGGTAGACGGGAGGCTGGCGGCGGTCTGCAGGCGCTTTGGGGGGCGCCGATGGCGGCTTACAGTGGCTGTGGTGAGGGGGATGGCGGGATAGGACACGGCAAGAGGCGCTCGCGGACCGGACTGGCGCGAGTTGGCGGGGCGTTCGGTTGGCCGGATGGCGGGTCAGTAGCGGACAGGAGCAATCAGGCTGGGAGTGGAATGGCTCGCAGTCGGGCCAGGGCGCGACTGAACTGGGTTTCCCATGGCCAGCGCTGGGGAAGATGCAGGGTGATCCGGCGTGCCGAGCGGGTGATCCGTCCGGCCAAGGCAAAGACCCGTCGTCTGAGGGTCTTGGTGGTCACGATCTGCTGACCCAGGCCGATGCGGGCTGTCCAGCGGGCCAGGTTGTGGGCCATCACCTGTACCGCCAGCCAGGCGCCGTTGGCAGCGAAGCGGCCCGAGGGGAGATGGTTCAGCCCCACGCCGTACTTGAGGTCGCGTATCGCATTCTCGATCTCGGCGTGGCGGCGGTGGTCAGCCTCCAGTTCCAGGGTCTCTCCGTCCCGGTCGGTGATGAAGCCGTGATAGCTGTAGGTGGCGAAGAGAGCCAGTTGGGAACCGGGCGCCGGCTTCACCCGCCGGACGATGAGCCGCACCGGCGCGGCGTCGGGCTCACTCTGGAAGGGGGTGTAGGTGGTCTCGGCCACATCGGCGCCGTCCATCCAGTAGGGAATCGGCGTCCAGTCCTCTTCGGGTATCGCCTCGATGAGATTCCGCAGGCGGGTGCGCTGGCGGATGGTGATGGAGAAGCGGACATCCATCCGGCGGCAGACGGCGACCACGGCGTGGGTATAGAAGCCGCTGTCGGCCCGCACCGTGAGTTGGCCCCTGGCTCCGCCGTAGCGCACCCGCCCCACCGTTTCACGCAGGAAGTGGGCGGCGCCGCGGGCGGTGTAGGCCCGGCCCTCGCGCAGGCGGGCCATCAGCACGTCGCCGGTTCCGGCGGCGACGGCCAGCAGCGGGTGATAGCCCCGCGCACCGGTGTAGCCGTGGTGGCGAGCTCCTTCCTTGGCCAGTCCGTAGGTCTCGCAGATGGTGGAGTCCAGGTCGATGGTCAGGGGCCCGTCGCCGGGTCCGGCCCCAGCCTCCCAGGCCCGGGCCAGCAACTGGCGGCTCACCCGGTCCAGTTGGCGGACGTGGCCCCACCGGAAACTGCGCAGGAAGGTGCCCAAGGTGGAGGGCGCCTTGACTACACTGCCCAGGGTGCAGGCTGTCCTGCCGGTGCGCAACACATCGGCATCGTCGATGCAGTCGCCGCCCGCCAGCGCGGAAGCCACCAGCGTCATGATCTTGTCGCCGGTGTTGGCTCGGCCTGGGGCCCAGCCCAGGTCCAAGTGCCGGTCAACCAGTTGGGGCAGGCCCAGGTGCAAGGCCAACGTGGCGGGAAGGATCAGCCCGGCATTGTTGACCAGGCGGTGGTCGTCGAAGGCGATGTGGATGCCGTCGGGGTGGTTGCGTGGTAGCATCTATTGGGTGCTCCTTGTTTCTGGTTGGTTTTCTGTCTCGAAAACCATTATCCCAGATGCACAGGAGCACTTTCTTACCCATTCAACCCGCCGCGACACTCACCTTTTCGGTGGATTCGGGCTTAAGCAAGGTTAGGCCCGGCCAGTTAGTCTCGTCGATGTCCTTGGCCGCTTCTACGTCAAATTGGAATGCCGCGAACACGATTATCCGAGGCTTCGGTACGAGGTGCTGGGCCTCTCCGATAGCTGTTTCGACCTGTCTTTGTTCCAGCGGAGCGTGGTCCGGCCCGAAGGAGACTACGATCCGCTGCGCCTCCCGTGCGGCACCCTCCTCGCGGATGTGTTCATAGCCGTCCTCGTTTGGCAACGACTCCCCGTCGGCGTGGAGATAGCGGCAGGCGGGTAGCGGCTCCAGCCGGGCGAACCGTACGAACTGTCCGGCCTTGCCGCGGATGCCGGTCTTCAGCAACTCGTCCCGCCATTCGGCCTGGCGAACGGTCTCGCCGGAGCGGACCACGGATTCGTCGGATTGTTGAGGCTCCGGAGCTCCGGCGTCTTCGATAGGCTTGACCACTGGTGCAGGCACAGCCTCCACGCTGAACGGGCCGGTGACCCGCATCTTGCCGGGGTCCACTAGCGGCTGATCATACAGGGTTTCTTGTGGAGCGTCCCGGGCTATTGCAGCGTTGATCTCCGCCTGGGTCATCCCCTCCTTGATGTTGGGGTTGTTAGCTATTGACCCGAGGGTAACGTGAGGGACAGTCTTGTACTTGAGCCCACTGCCTATGCCCTCATCGGGATAAGCCAATTCGTAGTAGCGGTAAGGCGCGGTCATAAGGCGCTGCTTGGCCAGTGTAATCGAGACTCGGGAGGTATCGCAGGTAATCCAACGACGCCCCCACTGCTCGGCGACATAGGCCGTCGTTCCTGAGCCGCATGTGGGGTCGAACACCAGATCGCCTGGATCTGTGGTCATGAGCATGCAGCGCGTGATGATCCTAGTGTTGGTCTGGACGGCAAAGATTTTTCCGTCGGCACCGGTGGTATCTTCCCAAGGTACGGTCAAGTCTGCCCAGTTCTTATCATCCGCGAATAATGCGTACCGGAGCAGCCTGCCAGACGGTAGCAATCGGCCGGCGAGAGCTAGCCGGTCCATGCCATCTCTGGAGGTCCCGTAGCCATTCCTGGGATGTTCGTACTTTACTCCTTGAAATTCATACTTGAACATGCCGGCTTGCATCGGACCGGACGGTTCTAGTGACTTCGAAGTGAATATCCTACCCCCGTCTGGAACCCCGTGACCCTGCGTGATTAGGTCGACGATGCGCCGGTCTGTTCCGTCGGGCATCCGGCACCACCCAAAACCAGAACTGGGACCGTAGTTCATTTCCCGGAATAGCCTCCGATACTTGGCCATCGGGCGCTGTTGTTGGTCGTACTTATTCTTAGCGAACCAGACAATGAAGTCCGACATCTGCTCAACGAAGTTTGTTCCGAATGGCATCGTCTTGGTACGGTAAGGAATCAGCGATACGAAGTTGTCGGCTCCGAACACTTCGTCGAGCACATTACGAACGAGATGCACGTTCTCATCCGAGATTTGCACGAACACGCTGCCGCTATCGGTGAGCACCTCTCGCGCCAGAATCAGCCGGTCCCTGAGGTACGATAGATACGAGTGAATCTTCAATTCCCAAGTATCGCGGAAAGCCCGAATCGTCTCCGGTTCCTGTGTAAGGTCTTCGTCTCTGCCGTCACGGACGTCGCGTTTGTCGACGAAAGGCTGGAAGTTCGAGCCGTAGCGAATACCGTAGGGCGGGTCTATATAGACCATCTGCACCTTGCCCGCCATGCCCTCTTTTTGGAGGAGGCTGTTCATCACCAGCAGGCTGTCTCCGGAGATCAGGCGGTTGCTCCAGTTGTGACGGTGCTGGTAGAACTCGATTGCTTCTCGGACCGAAGGGTTCTCTTCGGAAAGATCCCAGAAGCTGCCCTGAGTGGGCCCAACTTCCCCGTTGCGCTTGCGAGTGGCCTCGATGATCGTGCGTGGTTCGATGCGTTCGTGGACGTGGAGCGATACGGTGGGCACCTCGAAAGACGTGTGCTCTTTCTTGCCCACCCACTGCAACTCCGGTTCCAGGTGAGGGTCGTTATGGTATTCGTAGTTCTTAATGACCGAGTCCCGGTCGGTCTCCGGCGTCACCAGCCCTATCGGCGGATTATTCAGCCGCTCTTGGTCGCGGTGTTCGTAGGACTCCACCGGTCTCTTGACCTGGTAGTTGCGTCTTCGCGGTGGCATATTTGACTCCTGCCATGATTGGCGGCCCAATCTTAGCGCTCGTTCAAGAAGGTGACCAATGGCGCTCCCCTGGCCCGGGCCGCATACCGGCGGGTCGACCGTCGGCCAGGGTCGTTCGGCTGTTAGTGCATGGGCGAGAAGGCGGCAGGCACCAGAATCTTGTTTTCCTGGCTGACCCGGCCGGGGGCGCCCGACGGCCAGTGGGGAGACTTGCTGGATTCCCTGCGGACCTCTTCGCGGTGGTTCAGGTCGTTGTAAGGCCAGACGTGCATCCATTTGTTGAGGTTCCCTGTTTCGGTGAACATGCCGGCGGCCAGCGGAGAGAACTCTTCCCGGTAGGGCAGGGCGTCGGTCCAGAGGCGGATTAGCTCCGGGATCGAGCCTGGCTGGTAGGTGTAGGTGCGCATCTCATATATGTTGCCCAGGGCCTGGTCGCCGCCCATGGGTTTCATGAATGGGGCGGGCGTCCATATTTCCGAGTTCATATTGAGGATCGCCCCGTTGCTCGGAGGCGGCCAGTTGGGGTCCTTGGACGACTCGGCCCTGATCCGCTCCCGTTCGTCCATGTTCTCATAGGGCCAGACGTGGATGATCTGGTTCAGCGGCCCGATCTCCGTGTGCCAGAATGCGGCTAGCTTGGAGTATTGTTCCCGGTGTTTCAAAGCGTTGCCGAAGTTCTCCTCGTACTGGGCAACCGAGCCTGGCTTGAGATCGTAGGTGCGGACTTCGTAAATCATGCGCGGCTCCTTAATGGGACTGGATAGGAAGGGTGGACTACGCGGCCAGTGTAACAAACGCCCCAAGACGGAGGCAATTCATTGTCTGAACTGTGATTTTTGTGATGCGGTGATTTCCGTGATTGGAGGTCTTCAAGGAGGGCGGGAAATCAGGCAAATCCTTGAATCAAATGAATCACGGTTCAGACTACGCTTTACAGCCAGCGGTTGTGGCCCCAGAATCTTGCCGATAGGAGTGACGCATGTCTGAATTGCTTATCAAGAACGGCCTGGTAATTGACGGCAGCGGTAGCCCTGGCTTTTACGCCGCCGTGCTTGTCAACGGAAATACCGTGACGGTCCACCGGGGAGACGTATCCCACCTGGAAGCGGACCGGGTGATAGACGCCACCGGGTACGTGGTCTGTCCGGGGTTTGTCGACCTCCACTCCCATGCGGGTCTGACCATACTGGGGGAGCCTCACCACGACCCCAAGGTGCGCCAGGGCGTGACCACCGAACTGGTGGGTATCGACGGAATATCCCATGCCCCGTTCAAAACGCGCGAGGAGTTGGAACGGTACATCTGGCTGGACTCGGGACTGAACGGGTATCCGCCCTTACCGGCGGACTGGCTCACCGTGGCGGACATGCTGGGGAAGTACGACAACACCGTGGCGATCAACATCGCCTACATACTGGGAAACTCCCCGGTGCGTATTTGGGGTGTGGGCTGGAACGACCGGTCGGCCACGGCAGCTGAGATGGAGGATATGAAGTCTGTGGTCAGGGAGGCGATGGAAGAAGGAGCGTGGGGGCTCTCCACGGGCTTGGACTATCCGCCAGGTTCCTACGCCGATACCGAGGAACTGAGCATACTGTCCGAGGTTTCAGCTTCTTTGGGAGGCATCTACCACACCCATACCCGCGCAAGCCTTCGGTCCCAGGGATTGCTTGCGCCGTGGGAAGAGGCGCTGGAGATTGGCAGGCGAAGCGGGGTACCGGTCCACCTAACCCATTACCGCCAGAGCGCACAGGGCGTCGGCAGTCACCTCGACTATCTTGGGTTGGTGGAAAATGCCAGGGACGAGGGGTTGGACGTCACCTTCGACTGCTATACCTACCCTTACTCGGGCACCACCCCGACCATTGGATTGCCCCACTGGGCCAAGGACGGCGGCCCGGAGCGGCTAATGGCCGCGCTACAGGACGCCGACGACCGGGCGAGAATGAAGCGGGAAGTTACCCCAGACAGGCTCCATAACAATTGGCTGACCAACTTCACCCGGCCTGAAAACGCGAAATACGATGGGCGGCTGATCACCGACATCGCCGAGATGCGGGGCCAGGACCCGGCGGACGCCTTGTTCGACCTGCTCGTCGAGGAAAACCTGGGGATCTCCACCGTGGGTCTCGGCACCAACGCGCAGACATTGCCGGACTTCGTTTCCCACCCAATGGGAATGATAGCCAGCGACGCCATTCTGTTCGGCGAGTACCCCAATCCAAGGACCTACGGTTGCTTTCCGATAGTCTTGGCCGAGTTCGTTCGCGCGGAAAAGCACCTCCGGCTCCCTGAGGCCATCCGCAAGATGACTTCGTTCCCGGCCCAGCGGCTTGGCCTGCCCGACAGGGGGCTGCTCAGGGATGGCTTCAGGGCCGATATAGTCCTCTTCAACCCCGACACTGTGAAGACCTACGCCACCAAGGATGACCCCAAGCATTACCCCATCGGAATCGACTACGTAATCGTCAACGGCCAGGTGGTGATAGACAACGGCGAAAACACCGGCGCGCTGCCGGGCCGGGCCCTCAGGCGTGGGCGGGCCAGCACCTAGCCGGCCCACCGCAACCGCCGGATTCCTTAAGTAACTATCTCAGAACGAGAGCTCCCCGGTGTTTCCCCCTTTGGAGAGGAGGCCGCAAACCCCGGTATCTCCCCCTTTCGCAAAAGGGGGATTAAGGGGGATTTTCCCCCTTCAAGGTTACTTGCTCGATTTTCAAATAATTTCTAGATCCTTCCGTCCTCCATCTGGTCTCCGTAGGTCCTTGTCCGGGTCTGTACTTTCCCGGTGTGTTGACACGCTGCATTCGGCGTCCTATCATTTAACCAAATGGTTAATCTTCAGTCCGACACGCTGGATAAGACTTTTGCCGCGTTGGCCGACCCTACGCGGAGGGCCATTCTGCAGCGGCTATCCCAGGGCGACTCGCCGGTGACCGCCTTAGCGGAACCCTTTGACGTATCGCTTCCCGCCATATCCAAGCAACTCAGGGTATTGGAGCGCGCGGGCCTTTTGGTCCAGGAGAAAGACGGCCGAGTGCGCCGGTGCCGGCTTCAGGCGGGACCAATGCGGGAGGTTGCCGATTGGGTCGCCCAATACCGGCTGTTCTGGGAGCGGCAACTGGAGTCCTTGTCCCCCTACATGCGGGGCTTGGAACAGGGATTAGAACCCGGCGAGCAGTCTCCGGAGGCGGGCCACGCTGATAGGTACAACACTCAGGAAGGTGAGGATGACTCAACCAACATCGAGGGCGGCGAATAGTCTAACAATCTCAAGGACCGTGAACGCTTCCAGGGAGCGAGTGTTTTCGGCCTGGACCGACCCGGCCCATCTCCGTCAGTGGTGGGCGGCGGCCGAGGGCTTCACCACTCCCATAGCCGAGGTGGACTTGAGAGTTGGCGGAGCCTACAGGTTGGGGATGCAGGCTCCTGGAGAGTCGGCCCCATACGTGGTAGGCGGGACCTATCTTGAAGTGGTGCCTCCTGAACGGTTGGTCTATACCTGGGCTTGGGAAAAGAAGCCGTCCGACGATCCGGATTGGATGCCACCGGTGACCCTGGTAACCGTGGAATTCCACGACCGAGGCGAATCCACGGAGATTGTCCTGACCCACGAGCAATTCCCGGATGAGCACATGAGGAATGAACACAGCCAGGGTTGGAATGGCTGCCTTGATAGTCTGACCCGGTACCTAAGAAACATCTAGAAGAGAGGTTTCTCCAAGGGGCTCACCGATTCTCGTCCAACACGGCACATTCTGACCAACGGTAGTGAGGAGAAAACGTGGCTAAAGTCATTCGCTGTAGCGACATGGGTTCGGACTGCGATTTTATTGCCCGGGGAGAAACGCTCGAAGAAGTCCTCCAGGTGGGCGCGGAACACGGCAGAGCGGTCCACGGGATCAACGAATTGACTCCGGAGATGGTCGAACAGGTCAAGGCGATGGTAAGAGAAGAGTAATCGCGCGAGGCGCGATGTTGTTTTAAAATGCCTGCGGGCCGGTCCGTTCTGGGGTCCTGGTTGCCATTTGGGAGCTATCATCGGCATCGTGACTGAGCCTCGAGCCGTCGAGAGCTGGACCGGAGGGACCGGTTAGGGGGAGGGCCATACGTGGAGCTAGTCGCGGAATTCAAGGCGCATCCTAGACATGCCATGTCCGTGTTGTTCACACCGGGCGGTGGGGAGTTGGTGACCTGTGGTATGGACGGGATGGCCCAAGTCTGGTCGGTACCGTCCTTCGAGTTGGTCAGGACTTTTCAAGGGCATGAGAAGTGCGTCAACGGGCTCTGCCTGACCCGTGACGGCGGGACGCTGATCACCGGATCGACCGACAGGACCGTCCGGGTTTGGGACTATCCTTCGGGTGAGCTTTTGAAGACGCTAACCGGACACCGCAACACAGTAACCGCGCCTATGGTTTCGCCCGACGGAAAATGGATTGCTTCACCGTCCTATGACGGGACGGTCCGGCTTTGGCCATTCGACGAGGATGGGGACGGAGAACCCACCGTATTGCGAGGGCATCCCAAGAACGTCACTTCTGTCGCCTTCACTCCAGACTCCACGGTGTTGGCGGCATCGGGTGTCTTCGACGAGATACAACTGTGGAGCGTTCCCGAAGGCGCGCGCTTGCACTCCTTAACCGGGCATTCGGTGGCTGTGGGAACGTTGGGGATTGCGCCTGGTAGCCGGATTATGTGGTCGCTAGGCCACGAGGGAACCCTCATTGCAAGGTCGACGGATGACTGGTCTATAGTCCGGTCCGTAGACCTGTCTTCGTATAAGCCGTTCTCGTTCGCCCTTTCTGCCGACGGTTCTATGATTGGTGTGACGTTCGACCACGGTGCGGGAGTGGTGTCGGCGGAGTGCATGGACCTGCTGGCCTATGTAAAGACGCCCGTCAAGGGAATGTACGGCGCGGGGTTCTCCCCCGACAACCTGCTGATTGCCGCCGCGGCCGCCGACGGGCGTTGCCGAGTCTGGGCGCTGGAAGACGTCAGAAGCCCAGGAACCACTCCGTAAAGTTGGCGGCCAGGTCCCCCGGTCCCTCGACTGACAGCCGCCCGGATGCAACGGCCTCGGCGACGTCGAGCCGTCCGAAGACTAGAAGTATGTAGTCGCCCGTGTTGCAACGGAATGTTACGTCGGCGGGACCTTGCTCACCGGTCTTGACCTGGAACTCTTCCTGAGTGACTACATAGTCCTCGTGCACCGGGACCGGCTGCGACACCTCGAAGCGGTAACGCACGGGCACTGGGAGGGACAGGCCAGGTTGGAAGGCGTTGCTCACCCAGCGGGGCACCCGGCCCACCATAACGCCAAGAGCGTCTTCCCACATCTGCGCCGAAGGGTCGACTCCCCAACGGATGTCCCAGCTGTGGACGGTCAATTCTTGGAGCCTGACTTCCACGTAACCTCCGATGGGCATGGCGCCCCTTCGGTGGAAGCATTGTTTGTCCCAGTCCTCGGGCTTCAACCCGCCCAGCACCTCGGCCAACTGGGCGTATCCGGTCTTGAAGCGTTCCAATAACTGGGTTCCCTGCTGCCGATAGGCGTTCCTAGCGCTGTCCGCAGTAACGTTGGACGCCCGGTCTCCCGGCGCGAGAAAAGTCTGGCCCTCGGGTGGGTTGGAGTCCCCGTTCACGGCTCTATTGATTGAGTTAATCCAGTTCTCGGCCCCTCCCGCCAGGTGCCCTACCACGTCGCCGATCACCCATCCTTCGCAGTAGCTAGCCTTGGCCCAGTCCGTCTCGTTGAGCCCGGACAAGAACTCCCCTAAACGCTCCGCCTCAGAGCATACCAGTCTGATCACGTCGTCCATCTGGTTAGCAGCCATCGTGTCTCCTTAAAAAGTCTTGCATATCAGCGGGACCGGACGGGGTCTCATCGGTCCCGGTTAGGTCTTAACTGCCCCAAATTGTACAGGGTTAATCAATAGAGTTTAATCTCGCCGGAATAACCTTGCGGCCCGTGGTACGGGCCATAGAATGCGTTCAACTTTCCACGGATTCCACTTATATTGACTCGCATTGCCTGATCGGTCCGACGATTTCCAATAGCTTCGAATCAGGAGGTTAAACGATGAATGGTATTGTCAAGGCGTTCCACGGGTTGGCGGCGATGGGAGCGGTGGCGGCGATGCTGTTGGTGGCCTGCGGCGGCAGCGCTCCGGACGCGTCTGATGCTCCCGGCGCCACCACGGCCCTGGAGGCTCCCGCCTCGACAGAGGTGAGTGCGATGGCCAGGTCGGAAACGGGCGGGCTCGGCCAGATTATGGAGAAGGCCCAATCAGGGGAAATTGTATCCGTGGTGATCGATGATTGCTCTTGGGGACCCCCGGAGGGAGGCGGCACGGACGGCCTGAACCTGACCTTTTCCGTAATTAACAACTCCAAGAAAATTGCCTGGACCACTTTTCGGGTTATGAACGGCTCCGGCGCCATGTACAGGCCGGGCGGGACGGGTTCAGAGTTGACCGTCCAGATCGGCGAGACCGGTAGCAAAACGATACACACCGATAAGTTCGACCTTGGGGCGGGCGACCTGAAGCTAATAGTCTCGTCTAGACAGTTGGGGGAGCAGCACCGAGTCGTGAAAGAAGAGGTGCCTTTAGACAACTGCACCCAGCCATAGAGGGGTGAAAAAGAGAGGCGTGAAAAAGCCCCTGGAAACTCCCAGGGGCTTTTTGGTTTTAGCGGACCTTCTACCGGTTGAATGTAATTCTGGCTATGAAAGGTGCTGTCCGAGGAAGGCGTAGACTTTGTTCCAGCCGTCCACCGCCTGCTCCTGACGGTACATGGCGCGGTCGTAGTAGAAGAACCCGTGGCCTGCGCCGTCGTAGCGGTGAAACTCGTAGTTTTTGCCGTGCTGCTTCAAAACTTCTTCGTGTTGATTCACTTGTTCCACTGTCGGGCTGGCGTCATCGTTGCCAAACAGGCCCAGGAGAGGGCAGGTGAGGTCGGCCGTATAGTCGATGGGCGCGACGGGTTGGTTGGCGGTCAGCTCGTCTCCGGATGCGACCACGCGGCCTCCCCAGCATTCGATGGCGGCATTGAAACCCTGGATGCGGCAGGCCGTGAGGAATGTGAGGCGTCCGCCGGAGCAGGTCCCGAACAACCCGACTTTGCCATTGAGGTTGGGCAGAGTCCGGAGGTACTGCATGGAGGCTTCCACGTCGCCCAGGGCCTGGTCATCGGCAATTCCGCCCGACTCACGGACTTTTCCGGCGATCTCCCCCGGGTCTCCGTGGCCGCTGCGCTGATAGAGGTTGGGGGAGATGGTTACGTAGCCGTGGTGGGCGAACCGGCGGGCCGTCTCCCGGTAGAACTCGTCCCAACCGGGGGCGTGGTGGATGAGGACCATGCCGGGAAAGGGGCCAGCGCCCAGGGGCTTCGCCAGGTAGGCGTTGACCACGTCGCCGTTGTGTCCTTGCACGGTGATGGTCTCGGCCAACATGCCCTCGTACTGGTCAGTGGTATACATAACTCACTCCTGTAATGGTCAAGATGCCTACAGCTTGATGGGATTTTGATGCGGCGTCAAGCGTCGACCAAGTGTGGAAAAGGCTGGGGCCGTGGGTGAAAACCCTATCCCAATCCCGCTTTTGGAGACCTTTGCGTAACCTTCCGCGACTCCCGCGAAAGCGAGAATCCAGAGTGTGCCCAGATACGGAGGACGCCCTCACCCTAACCCTCTCCCGGAGGGAGAGGGTATTATTCAAAGGTCTCCTTTTGCCAGATGGGGCTTTCGTAACGTCCGTGGCCGATTAGCCCTTGGCTTCGTCGCGGATTACGCGGCGGAGGACCTTGCCCGCGGCGCTGACGGGAAGCTGGTCCCGGAACTCCAGAATTCGCGGCACCTTGTAGGCGGCCAGGTTCTGGCGGCAGAAAGCCGTGATGTCTTCTTGGGCTTCCGAGTCGCCGCCGAAGCCGTGGCCGTTCTTCAACACCACCACCGCCTTTACGGTCTCGCCACGGTAGCTATCCGCGATTCCGGTCACGGCGGCGCTCGTGATCATGGGGTGTTGATACAGAACGTCTTCAACCTCCCGGGGCCAGACTTTGAACCCGGCGGCGTTGATCACGTCCTTCTTGCGGTCGACGATGTAGAAGTAGCCTTCTTCATCCATGCGGGCCAGATCGCCGGTGTAAAGCCAGCCGTCGCGCATGACGTTTTCCGTCTCATCCTGCCGCTGCCAGTAGCCCCGCATAACCTGGGGACCCCGGACCAACAATTCCCCGATCTCGCCAACGGGCGGCTCGGTTGTCCCTTCGTCCTCGTCCACGATTATCGCGTCTGTATCGGGGAGGGGGACTCCGATGGACCCCGCTTTTGCGCGGTGGACCGGGTTGGCGTGGGTCAGGGGGGATGTCTCCGTCAGCCCGTAGCCCTCGATGAGCACCTCGCGGCCCACGAGATGGTCGAAAGCCTCTTTAACCGCCGCGGGCAGCGGAGCCGCGCTGGTGCGGCTGGGCCGCAGGGAAGAAAGGTCGAACTCTTTGGCGTCCTCCTGTCCCATGATGGCGATGTACATCGTGGGGACTCCCAGGAAACGGGTTGCCCCGTACTGCTGTATTGCTTGGAGGACTCCCCGGGGGTGGAAGCGGCGGAACAAGACTATCGTGCCGCCAGCGGCTATCGGGACGTTCATCGCGCCGGCGATACCCCCGATGTGGAAAAGGGGCAATACGGTAATGAAGACCTCGTCTCCGTCCTGGTACGCAAACCAGTCCTTGAACTGAACGGTGTTGGTCACCAGGTTCTGGTGGGTCAGCATGGCCGCTTTGGGGACTCCCGTGGTGCCGCCGGTGTATGGGAGAAGCGCCAGGTCCGAGGCCGGGTCAATCTCGGCGGAATGGAAGACGGTCTCCGCACCCTTGGCCATGACACTCTCAACAGAAACCGTGCCTGGTCCAGCGGAATCTCCGGTCACGATAACATGTTGGACCGCCGTTTCCGCCAGGACTTGCTGGACTCCAGGGTGAAGGTCCGGTTCGCAGATTACGGCCTTTGCTCCGGAGTCGGACAGTTGGTGAGCTAGTTCGTGGGACTGGTACATGGGGTTGCAGGGGACGGCTACAGCCCCGGACTTTTGAATGCCAAAGAAGATTGTTACCAATTCCGGGCAGTTCTGGAGAAAGTAGGCTACGCGGTCTCCCTTGCTCACGCCAAGGGCGGCCAGCCCCGAGGCAAACTTGCTCGAAGCCGAGTCCAGTTCCTCGTAGCTGGTCCGGGACCACTCGCTCCCCGACTCGCCGTCGAAGTAGATTATCGCGGGCCGGGAAGGGTATCGGGAAGCCGAGTCCTGCAAAAAGCGGAAAAGGGGCATGACGGGGTAGGCTTCCGTAGCCTGGACCCCCTCAGGGTAGTGGTTCAGCCAGTTGCGCCCCATTCACGTTCTCCGGTCGAGGGTGTTAGGACGCGGAGCCCCGTTCCAGACCGGCCAGTATGTCGTCCACGTCTTGCACGTAGCCTTCCAACTGGCCAATGTCTTCGTCGGTCATGTGAGCGTAGCGCCTCTGGGAGGACACGTATTCCTTCACGGTGGCCTTCCGGGGAATGCGCTGCCTGCGGAACACGCCGTCTTTCCACTCGTACAGGGGCCACATGCCGCTGTTGACCGCCAGCCGGGAGACCTCGACGCCCTGGTCGTCGTCGTAACCCCAGGAGGGGTTGCAGGGGGTGAGGATTTGGATGAAGGCGGGAAGGCGGGCAAGACCGGCTTTTACCTTGCGGTCCAGGTCCTGCGGGTGGGAGGTCGACGCGGTGGCTACGTATTCCGCCCCGCTGTACATGAGCATTAGCGGGAAGTGTTTCGGGTGCCGCAGCTTCCCAGAGGGCCGGACGCCGGTGCGGGCCATTGGCTGAGTGGAGCCGGTGGCGTGACTGCCGCTGGCGGCGTGGGCCTGGTTGTCGCAGACGACATGGAGGTATTTGTAACCTTGCTGGAAGGCGGTCGCCAGGTCCTCCAACCCCAGGTCGATTTGGCCGTCGCCGTCGATGACCACGATGGGGCGGTCGATGCCCCTGATTTCCATTGCGGTCAACATGCCGACTATGCCGCTGTCGTGGGTGCCAAGCCCGCTGCGTTGAAGGAAATCCCGGCCGATGCCGCAACCCTGTCCGAAGATGATGGGGTCGTCGTCCTTAAGGTGGTCGAACACGGTCTGCATCACCAGGCGGGTTGCCAGGTTTTCCGGGCAGCCGGGGCATTGGTTGGCGGTGATGTTCATGTGAACGCGCTGTTCTTCGGTCTCCATCACCATTTTTATTGGCATGTCGCTCTCCTGCTAACGAGCCGTTTACCGGAATTGTCAGACTGGAATTCCGGGGATGCTGGGCCTCAACCGCGCAGCATCCGGTTGAGCATTTCTTGGTCTTCAATCACGTCGAAATGCCAGCGGGACTGTTCTTCGGCCCGGCCTGCGCTGGAAGCCTTTAGGGCCTCTTCCGCCATGTACATGACGTCGTAATACGTCACGTCACGGCCTCCAAGGCCAACGGTGCGGCCAAGCACCAAAGGCGGGTTGTTCTCTCCGAACAGGCTGCTGCGCAAGTCGTTGTACACGGCCGCGACGGTGTTCCGGTCCAGGACTACCGCCGCCTTAACATTCTTCAGGGCTTCGATCAGGTCCTCGGCGGGGAAGGGTCGGAAGGTGTGAATCTTGACCAGTCCGACGGCCTTTCCCTGGTCCCTAAGCTGGTCCACCGCGAACCGGGAAGTGGCGGCCAGCGAACCCATGGCAATCACCGCTGCCTCGGCGTCGTCCATCCGGTAGGTCTCGATGAGGCCGCCGTAACCCCTGCCCACGGCGTCCACGTATTCCTGGTGGACGCCCTTTATGACGTCTTTGGCGGTCACGTTCAGAGCGTGGTCCAACTGATAACGCCGCTCCATGTATTCCCGGTCGACGTCGATGTAGCCGTAGCCGCTCATCCGGTTTCCACTGTAATAGGCGGCGAAGTCCAGGTTCTTGATGAAGTCAACTTCCGAAGGCAGTTCCAGCGGTGGCAGGAAGCCGTCGATGGCTTCTTGGGTTGGAATCTGCATCGGGTAGCTGTTGTGGGAGACCTCCCAACCGTCGTATGTGACGAAGGCTGGCAACAAGACGGAAGGGTCTTCGCTGACCTTATAGGCCTGGATCACCGTATCCATGACGTCCTGGGCGTTTTCGCAATGATAGTGGAGCCAGTGGATGTCCCGGTACATGATGGTGTCCTGGTCGTCGGTGCGGACCACCGCCGGTGGTTCCAGGGCCCGGTGGGCTACTACCACGACGATGGGGATGCGGGCATAAGACGCGAAGATAAGCTGTTGCGCCGCGATGAGCAGCCCTTCCGAGTTGGTGGCGAATGAGCATCTCACGCCCGATTGGGTGGCGGTGATTTGGGCGTTCATCACGCTGCGCTCGTGTTCCAGCTCGATGAGTTTGGCTTCGAGCAAGCCCCGCTGGATGAACCGGGAAAGTTCCTCTCCCACCTCGTCCGAAGGTCCAATGGGGAAGTAGCAGAGCACCTGGACGCGGGCCAACAATAGCGCGCGGGCCGCGGCCTTGTTGCCAGTGAGAGCTTCGCGCCTTTGCGCGGACCTTGACGTCAATTCGTTACTCCTGGATGGAATCTGGCGTGGACCCGGCAACCGGCCGGAACCGGGGTCGGGTCGCCACTTCTTTCAGGTGTGGTTCCACGGTGATCTGCTGGTATTGGGGGTTGATTTTCTTCACCTGGTCTTCGTCAACCATCGTAAGGGCCGAGCCAACGCATACCTGGGCGCACAGCCCGCATCCCCGGCAGTAGTCCAGGTCGATACGGTAGCCCTGATGGGGCATATCCTTGCGCACAATGAAGCCGGTGCCGTCGGGGCAGACGATCTCGCTGATGCAGGAGCCGACGCAGGTGCAGCTTGCGTCTTCGCAGACGGGTATTTTGTCCCGCCAGACCCAGGGGCTTCCCCGCCGGTAACCCGGAAGCTCGTCGTAGCGGTCGAACTGGTAATACTGGGGCAAGGACTCGACAGCCGCCCGCTGTAGATGCGCCGGTTGATTGTCAGATTCGAACTTCACCCCGGTTACCTGGACCTGCTCGTAAGCCTCGCGGGCGGCCTGAACATTGGCCTCACCGACCCGGCCAGGGAACTGCTCCCGGATCACTTCGGACAACTCTTCCAGTCCGATGCTGTCGGTGATCCGGCAGTAAGCGCCCAAGAGGGTTAGGCCAACGGGTGGCGGATTCCGGCCCAATAGCCGCTCGGCGATGCCGGTGGCGTCGACGGTGGCAACCACGCCGTCAAGGGCGTAGGGCAAGTCTATATCCTGGGGCGCTTTGGGCGAGTTGACGAGGAGAATACCCTGCTTCAACCGCCCGATGGCGTCGGCCACCAGTTCATGGGTATTTTCTTTTGCGGTTAGGAGCAATTCCTCTTGGAAGACCACCACTTCGGTGGGATGGTAGTTGGCGCAACTGGCCAGTCCGGGGGCGTCGGACACCTTGATGTAGTTGATGACCGGGGCGCTGCGGGCCCTGGTGCCGGGGTACACGTTCACCGAAACGAACGCGCCCTGGTCGGCGTGCAGCTTGGCCAACGCCTCTCCCGCCTGCACCGAACCCTGGCCGGACATGCAAAGCAGGTTCAACTCTTTAACATCGGGCATCTGGAAACACTCCCGCAACCTGGATCATGCTCTTGTGGCGGCAGGCACCATCTTACCCCACAGGGATGGGGGAGGCAACGTGAGACAGGTCGGCTTTAGGACGGGTGAGAGTCCGGCTATTCGTAATGAATGCGGGGGTCGATCCATGCGTAGGACATGTCCACCACCAGGTTGGCGAACATAAAGACGAGCGCATAGATCAGGACCAGGTTTTGGACCAGTAGAAAGTCGCGTTCCCTGATAGCGGCGATCATCGTCGCTCCAAGGCCAGGTACATTGAAGGCCACCTCCACCACGACCGAGCCCCCCAACAGGCTCCCCATGAGAAGGCCGGAGAGCGTAATTACCGGTAACAGCGCGTTTCGCAGGGCGTGGACGACAACCACCGTCGATTCTCCCAGCCCTTTAGCCCGAGCGGTGCGGACGTAGTCCTCCCGGATAACTTCCAGCAGCATCGAGCGGGTCAACCGGGCAATGGTTGCGGAAGCCGAGGACCCCAAAACGATAGCGGGCATTATGGTTATCTGAAGGTTCTGCCACGGGTCCTCCCAGGGCATGACAACTCCCATGGGAGGCATCCAGTTGAACACCAGCACATAGGCCAATACCACGAGGCTGGCCAACCAGAAGTTGGGTGTCGCCAGGAACAATATCGTGGAAAACCTGGCCAAGTAGTCCAGGGTGGAGTTCCGTTTCAAAGCGGCCAGGACGCCCACCGGAATGCCGACCACCCAGGAGAAGACCACGGACATAATCGCGATTTGAGCCGTAATCGGTCCTCGGTTGGCAAGTAATTCCGCGTTCGGGTACCCTTTGAAGAAGGACTCGCCAAAGTCGAGTCTAACAATATCCCAGAGCCACACGAAGAATTGGACGTGGATTGGCCTGTCCAGGCCCAACTTGGCAAGCATGATCCGGCGGTCGGCCTCGGAAAGGAGGCCGGCGCCCTCTTCACCAAGCATCGCGGCCAGCATATCGCCGGGCATGATGCGCATGGCCACGAACACCAATGCAGTCGTACCCAACACGGTCGGGATGGCGTAGATTAGCCTGCGGCTGAGATACCTATGCACGGCCTACGTCGTCCCGCGCAGCCTGGGGTCAACGGCATCGCGTACGCTGTCCCCCAGCAGATTAAATGCGAGCACAGTGATCACGATGGCGATACCGGGGAAGACCACCAGCCACCACAGGGGCTTGAAGGTGGCTGTTACGACGCCGCCCAACAGGTTGCCCCAGGTGGGGGTCGGAGGCGGGATGCCCAGCCCCAGGAACCCCAGGCTTGCTTCCGCGATGATTACGGTCCCCAACGACGCAGTGGCCAACACCAGCACCGGAGCGACAGTTTGAGGCGCAACGTGCCGGAACATGATCCGCGTGTGGGATGCGCCGATGGCTCGCGCGGCTTCGACGTATGGGTATTCTTTGACTGCCAGGGCGACCGACCTGGTCACGCGGGTCGTAGCCGGGATCCGCACCACGGTCAATGCTATAAGTATCGGAATGACGCCGGCTCCCATGGCCGTGAGAAGGGCCAGGGCGAGCACCAACCCGGGGAACGCGAGGATCACTTCCAACACTCTCTGGGTTATCATGTCGAACCGGCCCCCTATGTAACCGCTGGCCACTCCCAAAGCCATTGCCAGTACGGTGCTCATTAAGACCACCGTTACCGAGACGAAGAGGGAGACTCGGGCGCCGTAGATGATGCGGCTCAAGAGGTCTCTCCCCATATAGTCGGTGCCTATCAGGTGCTGTGACGAAGGGCCCGTCCGGGCGTCCAAAACCTTAATCTGGATGGGGTCGTAAGGAGAGAACAGCGGCGCAGCAATCGCGATGAAAAAAAGCAGTGCGATTACCGCACCCATCGCCCCGCCCACGGGGTACCGCTTGATGAACCTAAAGATCACGCCGCCGAACGCGGTACCGCCAGAGCGAATTCCGCCGGATAGTCCCGCTAACGCATCCGTAGGTTGGTCCATCATGGAATCAGAGTCTTCCTTCCCTTCGTCCGCCCGGTGTTACCGGTCAAGCCAAAGGGTCTGGCGGTCGAAGTATACATACCTACCCAGAGCGGGGCCCCTGCTGGGGAACCCCTTGACGTAGGGCCACCACATGTGGCCATCCACGCCCCAGGCACCGGTTACCTGGGGCATCTCTTTGTCCAACACTTTATAGGCCTGTAAGACCAATTCCTTGCGCTTCACCGGGTCGAGTTCCGTGTCAACCTGGTCCATGATGGCGTCGAACTCCGGGCTAGACCATCCGCTCCAGTTTTGGGCTCCGCCGGTACGCCAGAAGACGTTCATGAAGTCCGACGGATCGTGCAAGGTCGTAAACTGTGCTCCGGCGGTGATGTTGAATTGGCGCTCTTTCGCCCTGGCGATCCAGACGGACCAGTCCAGCGTTTCGAGCTCCAAATTGATATTGAGGGTGTCTCTGAGCACGGCCTGGAAAAATTCCGACGTGACCACGATGCTCTGGGGGCTGCCGACGGTCATGTCAGCGGTAAAACCATCCGGATAGCCCGCTTCGGCCAGCAGGGCCTTCGCCTGGGTGACCCGGGCCTCCCGGTCCGGGCTATATGCCGGGAGATCCCCGAGTTCCGAGTCCGACAGCGCGTATGCGTTCCCCGGCGGCGCCCATTGCCCTTTAGCCGGGTATGTCACGTCCGCCGAGACAGCCGCCAACTCGTCCCGGTCGATCACCAGGTCTATAGCTTGCCGGACGCGCACATCGTCGAAGGGCTCGACGTTGAGATTGAAGTAGATGGCGCGCGCTATGGGGACCACAGCCCTCTCGCCCTGAACCCCCTTGTCAAGCGCCAACTGGTAATCAACCGGGTTATTCACCTGGAGCGTATCAAGTTGTCCGACCAAGAAGGCCGCGAACCGGCCAGAACCCAGCAAGTGAATCTCGATGCCGTCCAAGTATGGCAGACCCTCGTTCCAGTAGTCCTGGAACTTTTCGTAACGGATCACCTCACCGGCCTTAAGCTCGGCCATTTGGAATGGCCCGGCAGCGGGATGCATTACGTAGGACCCCAGGTCGTTGTCGTACTCTTCCAAGACCGCTTTGGGGAACACTGCGTTCCAGTCGGAAGCTATGAATCGAAGAATCTCAGCCGAGGTTTCTCCGAACACAAACTCCACGGCCAGATCGTCCACCGCCTTTACTTCCTCGATACGGCTGAACCAGTCTTTCCGATAGCTAAGTACACCCTCGGGAGGGGCGTGAATCCTGGTCCAAGAGGCTACCACATCATCGGGAGTGACCGATGTACCATCGTGGAACTTGGCGTTATCCCGGAGATGGAAAGTGATCAGCAGTCCGTCGTCGATAGCTAAGTACACCCTCGGGAGGGGCGTGAATCCTGGTCCAAGAGGCTACCACATCATCGGGAGTGACCGATGTACCATCGTGGACTTGGCGTTATCCCGGAGATGGAAAGTGATCAGCAGTCCGTCGTCGGAGACCTCCCAGGCGTGGGCGAGGCCGGGAACTATGGTCAGCCCCCGGTCGAAGGGACTAACCTTGATTACACCTTCGAGTCTGGGACCTACAGGGCTCAGCACAGAGGAGCTTGGAGACTGGTTGACATCCCAGGTGCCGGGGGTGGAGCCGGCCCCGGTCTTGAGCACTCCGCCGGTCTTGGCCAGGGGGTCGCGGCGGATCTCAGGCGCGGCGATCCCGGGGACAGCCGTGGCGATCACGATCTTGTCTTTCACCACCTCCTTGACGACTTCCTTTTCTACTTCCTTGATCACTTCCCTGACTACTTCTTTCTCGACGATCTTCTCCACTACTACCGGGGTTGCGGCTGCGCCTCCACAGGCCATCGCGGCCAACATGGCGAAAACGGACACCAAGGCAAGTATGCCGAGCTTTTTCGACGGAATGGACGCAGCGTAAACCGATTTATTTGACTCCATGCAGTCCTCCATGATGGGTTGGGCCAAGGCCCTGAACATTGACGGTATCCTAGTGAGCCGGGGCGGCACTGTCAACCAGCCGCCTTTGCAGGGCTCCGTGCGGGGGATACAATTGGGCGGGCCTTGGGGACCGTGTTCCCCCATGACCTTGGGCTCAATTTTTGGGCAAACTTTGGCCAGGTGGTAAGAGATGGCAGACCCGTCGCCTATATCCGACGAGACCCTGGAAATTCTGAGGCGCATTCCAACCCAGACATTGATGGACGGTCTGTGGGTGAAGGGTTGGCCCATGGGTTACATCCACGGCGCTCATCCGTTGCAACTTGGGCAGAGCATGGCGGGCCGCGCCGTCACGCTGCGGTTTGTGCCCCACCGCCCAGATCTGGCCGAGGACAAGCCCAAGGGTGACCAGTCGGCTGAGTACGTGGCCTTCGAACTCTGCGGCCCCGGCGAGGTTTTGGTCATCGACGCCATGGGTTGGAAGTACAGCTCCATCGGCGGCGACATCAAGTTCCTGCGGCTCAAGCAGCGGCAGGTGGGCGGACTCGTAACCGACGGCGCGGCCAGGGACAGCAAGGCGCTCAAGGAGTACGGCTTCCCGGTGTTCTGCGCCACCACAACAGCCAAGCAGGGACCCGCCGAGTTCTGGCCCTGGCAGGTCAACGACGCCATCCAATGCGGCGGCGTCTTGGTGCGTCCGGGCGACGCCATTGTCGGTGATGATGACGGCGCGGTGGTGGTGCCGAGGGCAATCGTGGACGACGTAATCCAGATCGCCCGAGAGCGGGAAGAGGTGGAGGAAGTCATCAAAGCCCAACTGGAAATCGAGCAGTGTTCCCCAGGAAAGTACTACCCCTTCAACGACCGCACCTGGCAGCTATTCGAGGAGAAGACGGGCAGGAAGCGGCCCGGTTAGCAGGCCGCTCCCGCTTGCCTAAGGTATAATCACCCCGCTTTAGCACAGGTAATTCCCCATCGCCAATTAATGGAGGTCCGCATGGAATTCGGCGCTTCGATGTTCTCTACCGACTACTCAATTAGGCCCGACGACCTGGCCCGCTTGCTGGAAGACCGCGGGTTCGAGTCGATGTGGGTCCCTGAGCATACGCATATACCGGCAGACCGGCGGAGTCCCTGGCCCGGCGGCCCCGAACTTCCCCGCGACTATTGGCACACCTATGACCCCTTCGTCGCCCTGACAGCCGCCGCCGGTGCGACTACCAACCTCAAGCTCGGCACCGGAATATGTCTATTGATCGAACGGGACCCAATCACCACCGCCAAAGAAGTCGCCAGCGTGGACCGGCTCTCAAATGGCCGATTTCTGTTTGGAATCGGCGGCGGTTGGAACGCGGAGGAGATGGCCAACCACGGGACTCGTTTCCGGAGGCGCTGGCGTGTGCTACGAGAACGTGTGTTGGCCATGAAGGAAATCTGGACTCAGGACGAGCCTGAATTTCACGGCGAATTCGTGGACTTTGACAAGATGTGGGCATGGCCCAAGCCGGTGCAGCAGCCCCACCCACCCATTATTATGGGCGGCGACGGGCCCACCACGTTCGACCGCGTGGTTGAGTTTGGCGACGGGTGGATGCCAATCGGGGGCCGTGCTTCCCAAGGGCCAAGTCTCCCCGAGAAGATAGCTCTGCTCCGCCGTCAGGCCCAAGAGGCGGGACGGGACCCGGAGTCCATTTCGGTGTCCATCTTCGGGACTCCAAGGGACGAAGGGTTCATCAAGAACATGGAGGCGGCCGGCGTGGACCGGCTGGTGTTCGGGCTGCCTTCGGCAGAGCGGGACGAGGTAATGCCGATCATCGACGAGTGCGCCAAATTTATCTAACCGGGCGCGATCACCTAGAGGTGTGAAATGAAAGAGAATACGTTAAAGCAGAAGCTGGAGGCTGGGCAGGCCGCATTCGGGGTAATGCTCACCTTCCCGTCGGCCCCGATGGTGGAGATGCTGGGACACCTCGGATTTGACTGGATTCTGATCGACAACGAACATGGCTCGGTCACGGTCGAAAACTCGGAAGACCTTATCCGCGCCTCCGAGCTTACGGGTATGGCGCCCATCGTGCGCCCGGTGAGCAACAAGCCCGAGATCATCGCGCCGTTCTTGGACCGGGGTGCGTGGGGAGTGCAGATTCCCCACGTGAACACTGCCGAGGAAGCCCGTGCCGCTGTCGACGCGGTCAAATACCCGCTCCAGGGTCACCGCGGCGTGTTCAGCGGCGGCCGGCCGGCGGAATATGGCTTCGCCGGGAACACCGGGGAGTACGTGGAAGCGGCCAACAGGAACACGCTGGTGTGCCTGATGATCGAGGAAGTCGAGGCCATCGAGAACCTGGAAGAGATGTGCTCCGTTGACGGGGTGGACGTGTTTTTCATTGGGTCCGGGGACTTGTCGGCGTCGATGGGCTACGCCGGGCAGCAGACCCACCCTGAGGTGCAGGCGTTGATGGAAAAGGGGATCACCACCATCCGGGAAGGGGGCAAGATCGCCGGGTGCAGTTGCCCTGACGCCTACGTCCCTAAGTTCCTGGACATGGGCGCTCAGTATTTCCACGGCAGCGTCAGCCGGCTGGTAAGTTCATCCAGCGTGAGCTACCTTGAAGAGATGCGAAGAGCGGCGGCGTCGTCTGGGAAGTAGGCGCAGCCGAGTCCTCGCAGAACCAAAATTCCATACGGGTCATGGAGTCTCGGATAACCACCCTGATAGAGATGGTACTTAAGGCCGAGATGGGCCGGTTGGGCAACGTTTCCCAAGCATCCCAGATCTTCGGCTACGGCAGAGACACTTTCTACCGCTTCGTCTACCAGCATCGAATACGGGTCCAACTAACTACCTGTGGATTCACCGGACTCAAAATGTGTCGCCCGCCATGCCTTACCTGTTTCTTGCACGGCGCTTGGCCTGTAGCCAGCGCTCAGTCGCAGACTCGACTCCTTCTCCCTCCTTCCGCTGAGGAGTGGATGTAGTGTCTCGCGACCGCGCGGGCTCTTCCTCAGTATTCGTGTCCTGCCTCCGGGATACTAAAGCGAGGGCCGCACCCGATTCCCGCCCGCTTGGGTTGCGAACCTCCAGTCTGGGCCGGACAGCCCTGCGCTGACGCATACTCTCAAGCACAGGCGACGCAGCTTCAGGTAGCGATGTGACGCGGCCCCTGAGCGCCCATGCCTTGGCCGCTGCAAGCCAGACTACGACATCGGTTAGGGGCAAGTTCAGGCGGCGGAGGGCTATGTCCAACGGAAGTAGGAGCCCCGCCGCCATCAATAGCCACCAGCCCAACGGCACGTCCCCGTAGGCTGGCGGCAGACCAGGACCAAAAGACTCCAACGGGTTGTCAAGGACCCTGCCGTTCGTGATAGCTGCGAGGCGCTCCAGTAAGCGGGGTCTGCCCTCCAAGTCCTTGTATTCGGGCGAGTAGGGCGCCACCAGACCGGCCGCACTGGAGCGGCGTTTGCCCTGCGCTCCCTCCTCTACGATCTGTAATAGGTACGGACCTTGATCGTTCGCCGGAAATCCCGCCTCGAAACGTCCCAACGCCGTGGCCGCCAGTGGGACTTCCATGACGTTTAGCCGCGGTCCCACGACACGCGCGGAAAGCCGTGCGTCCTCCTGGACCTCCCCCTCCACCACTAAAGTGGCCATTCCCGCCTTCACTTCTCCCCTCATTTCAAAGGGCGTCTCCTCCGGCGGTAAGGTCCAATCCACCAACGCCGACCAAAAGGCCGGGGCCAATGTCCACGAATTCAGGGTCGACGTCCACCGGCCTTCGCTATCGCTGGTCCAGACTATGCTGCGCCCCAGACCGTGTTGCCACTGAGCGAGTAGCGGGTCTCCCTTGGGAGACACCAGCACAACCTGGGCCGCGTTTCTTGGCAGGGTGGTCACGTAGCCGCCCAGGGTGGGAAACTCGTCTCCAGTGGCTCGCAATACCGGGCTGCTTCCGGCCAACAGGGGCACGGTCGGCTCCTCGACGATCGCGTGGCGGGCGGCAAGGCGGGTCTCCTTGGTCAGGATCTGGGGGATGTCCCGGGCCCTGCTGGTGAAGTAGAAACGTCCCCGCCCTTCCTCTGCAAGCCACTGGAGGAGGCCGACATCCACATCCAGCCCAACGGCGATGGTGGACAGGGTGATATCGTTTACCTCCAGGGATGATAAAAGCCCTGGATAGTTGCCAGGCGGGGAGATGCCGTCTGTGAGCAGGACGATATGCTTGCGTGGGGCCGGGGCGCCGGCCAGGCCCTGGTAGGCTGTAAGCAGCGCAGGATAGATGTCGGTGCCACCGTTGGCCACCAACGTCCCGACAGAATCCTGCATTTCCTCCAGGCGGGCTTCGCTTCCGATCTCGCTTATAGGCACAAGCCACCAATTGGCGGCGTCAAAAGCCACCACCCCCGCCAGGTCATACGGCTCCAGCTCCTCCAGGCTCAAACGGGATGCTTCCTTGGCCATTTCCACTTTGGCCACACCGTCCGAGCCAGTACCGGACATACTGCCGGATTTGTCGATGACGAGGGCCAGCGCCACCTTATTCTTCTCCTCGCGTTCCGGGATTTCGGAGGTGACCGGCAACACTTCCTCCAAAGGCGTGTCCCTGTATTCGCCCATGGTCAGGCTGTGGGCGCCTCCCACCACCAGCAGGCCTTTGCCCAAGTCACGAACGGCCGCCCGAATCACTTCCATCTTGCCCTGCCCCAAGGACTCGGCGGGCACGTCTACGAGAACCACACCGGAGTACCTTCCCAACCCCTCCAGGGACTCGGGGAAAAGAGCCGCCGGCACAACCTCAGCCTGAATGCCTGTTGCGCCCAATGCTTCGTAGACGTTCTTTGCCGCCCCTTCCCGGTCCTCTACTACCAGGACCGCCGGAGGGCCGTGGGCGTTAACGATAGCGTCTGCCCGGTTGTTCTGGAAACGCGTGTCGTCCTCGCTGTCCACGGTGACACGGACCGTATGAAACCCTGGCCGGTCGATGCCTGCCTCAAATGCGAACCGGGTCTCTCCGTCTTCAAGGGCAACCTGCCTCGTTGCGACTACCGCCCCGTCCACCGACACATGCAGAGTGGCGTCCGCCTTGCGTGCGCTGCCGACCGTCACCTCCACTGGCACCCGCTCTCCTGTGCTGGCTGAAGAGGGGACAACCACCGAGGCAACCAGCACCTCGGGGCCTGAAAACCCCTGTAGCGGGGCAACGTCCACCTGGATACCCTGCGCCCGAAGGAAACGCGCCCGCTCCACCGCGTCGCCCAAATTCTCTTGTCCGTCGGAGACGATCACGATTCGGCGGCGGGCGTCTGGAGGCAGCAGAGCAGCGGCTAGGCGAAGCCCATCAGCAAGGTTGGTGTTGTTGGCGCGGACCTCCGACTGGAATTCCCGGAACCCCCCTTCTTCAGTGACGGGCCATTCCACAAGGGCGTCGCGGCCGATGGTGACGATTCCAGCCTTGTCGTCAGGCCCTCGCGCCTCCATAGCTTGCCTGACGAAATCCTCAACCTGACTGCGTTGCCGCTGAACGCTGGCTGAGAGATCGGCGACAAACACGACGGCCTGCCGGTTGACCGTATACCGGACGGCGGGGACCGCCAGCGCGAGGACAAGAAGGGTAACGAGCAGCATTCTGAAGCCCAGAATGAATCGGCCTCGCAGACCCCCTTGTCCCCGCCTCGATTGCCGCCACAGGAGTAGAACGCCGCCCAGCGCGGGCAACAAGAGCAGGAGCGCCAAAGGTTGTCCGAAGCTAATACCCACGGCTATACACGTACCATTCCGTTCCCAGAATGATCAAAACCGCCAGGGCCAGCCAAGCGGATAATTCCCAAGGAACACGGTCTGAGGTTTCTCCAAGCTCCTGGCGCGCTTCAAGGGGAGGCAACTCGGAGGGACCGATACCTGACTCCATGGGGTTAAACAGGTTGGCCGCGAAATAGTCTGTCTTCCGCCCGTCCGAGGTCTCGTAAATCACCCGGTGCGGGCCCACTTCTTCAACAAGGAAAGGTTGCGGTGGGAACGGCGGCGCGATTTGTGCCCGGCGTCCGCTGGGTGTCTCCAACCAGGCCGCATTCGCTTCAGGAGAAATGGGGACCTCCACCGTCGCGCCGGGCCTGGCCACCGGACCTTTGCCCATTGAAGGCAACAACCATTGTGTTAGATCTTGCACAAGTATGGGGAAGGCTGGTTGAAGAGGCAGGTCCGAATCGTGCAGGTCGAAGGCAAAGGCGACGATCCTGCGGCCGGGTTCTTCCCACGCCGCAAGCAGAGGACCCCGGTCGGAGTCCAGCAGGACCCGGGCCTCCGGTGGGGGCAGTAGCGGAAGGGCCTCGCGGACGTGAACGTTCGACAGGTCCGCGTAACGAAGCATCTCGTCGCGCCCAGGGCGAGTGGACTGGACTCGGACATGCGCCGAGGACACCCACGCGGCGGCGCTTACGGGCGGGTCCAGCGCCAACATTGCGCCGTTTGGCAGAACAGGAGGGAGCAGTCCATCGAATACCCAGAGATCATAGTCCCCCTCGGGAGAGAAGGAATCCGGCGCGGCCCTGGTAACCTCGATCCCAGGCTGTAAGGACAAAGCCTTCTCCAGGAAATGGTTGCCCTCGCTGACGAGCAAGGCTCGAACCTTGTCACCAGAACCTCCGGTGGCCCAAGCTTGGTCGTCCAACGCAAAGGTGTCTCCAGGAATTAGACGTAACTCCAGGACCGCCGCCCCTGGCAGTGAGGGCCAGCGCACTGTTCGGTCGGCTCCTCCGGCGACCTCAAAATCTCTGACGTCGTAGAGCGAACCGCCGGCGCTTAGGTGTAGCGAGATTGTTCGCGGCTCCTGACCGTAATTCACGATCCGCGCCAGTCCGTCCGTCCCAGTTTCCGTATGCCTAGTAGAGAAGGCGGCAATGCCCGCGTTGCTACCCGAATCGCCGATCGGTTCGTGGCGAAGCTCGAAGGGCAGCAGTCCCAGAGGCTGAAGGGACGTGACGTTTCCGTCGCTCAGGACGACCACCTGTGCCGGCCGTTCTCCACGGACCACCGATGCCGCCAGAGATAGGGCGGAGTCTAAGTTCGCTCCACCAGCCGTTGGCCTGGCTTCAGCAATGACTCGGCGGACCCTTCCCCTGTCTCGACTCTGAGCCACCAAGACCTCCGGTACGTCGCCCATTTTTATGACCGTGGCGACGTTGACCGGAGGAAGCTGGTCTATCAGCCGGAGCGCCGTTTGCCGCGCCTCGCCGAAGCGCGAGGGAGCAACATCGGTGGCTTGCATACTGGCCGAGGCGTCCAGCACCAGCACCAGGTCTCCCTGGATGCCGCTGACGCCTATGAAGTAGGGGCGGGCCAGCGCAAGAACCAAAGCGGCCAGCGCCAGTAGCTGGAGAAAGAGCAACAGGTTGCGCCGAAGACGCTGCCAGAGAGTGTTGGCTTCAATGTCGCGTACTATCTGCCGCCAAAGGAACGTGCTGGAGACGTGCCTCTCGCTCCCCCTCAGACGCAACAGGTACAGGGCAATGATGGGCACGGCCAGCAGGCCGAAGAGCAGCGCGGAGGGAGCCAGCAAACCCAAGATTGCCCCTACGCGACGATCCGAGCCCGCCGCAGCAGACGCAGGACGGCGTCCTCGATAGAAAGGTTACTAGCTAGCTGTACGAACGAGATGCCGTGACCGTGGCAGAAGGAAGCAACTTCCCGCGTGTAGGCGCTGAGGCGGTCCCGGTACTCCTCCAGGGTCCTTGCCGTAAGCGTGACCTCCAGTATGGACCCGTCTTCATCGTCAACCAACTGCCAGTGCCCCATGATCTCCGGGTTTATCTCCTCAGGCGCCAAGACCTGAAGCAGGACCACCTCTTGCCGTGAGGCCCGCAATGCCCGCAGCCCGGATCGCCAGTCGCTGTCAGTCAACAGGTCGCTTACCAGGACGGAAAGGCCAGCCCGCCGGCTGTAGCGCGCCGCAACGGAAGAAAGAGCCTTCCCGAGGTCGGTCCCGCCCAGAGTCTGAAGTTGTTCCAAAAAATCCCATACCCTCCAGACCTGGGCGCGGTCGCTCACGGGGGGCAGGCGGGCTAAGAGATCGTCTCCCAGAGCGGCAACTCCCACGCGGTCGCCGTTCACCAGCGCCACGTATGCCAGGGCTCCCGCCACCTGGCGGGCCAGGTCAAATTTGGAGGGTTGGCCCCAAGCGAGGGAGCGGGATGTGTCAAGTAGCAGCGAGACGGTTAGGTTCTCCTCGGCGCGGTAGAGACGCAGGAACAAGCGCTCCAGGCGAGCGTAGGCGTTCCAGTCAATGCGGCGATAGTCGTCCCCCGGCGTGTAGTTTCGGAAGTCTGAGAACTCGACGGACATGCCAAGCCTTGGCGAACGGCGCGGGCCTACGCTGGACCCGGCGAGGCTCTGCCGTGTCGCCAACGCCAGGGCCTCGAGCTTGGGTAAGAAGTCGGGGGTGAACAAACTCGTCCGTCGAGCCATAGCGGTACACCATTTGTCAGCGGTAGATTCGCCCGCCCTAATTCAAGAACTGGGGATAAATGAATACATCTAGGCAACCCTGAGAACGCCATGCGCGGCCTTGTCTATACCTCGTTCATGTCTGACACTTTTCAAGTCTCAAGACTTCTGAGACTCCACCGTCTCCAGCAACTGTCCGACTATCCAGTCCGGCGTTACACCCTCGGCTTGGGCCTCGAAGTTCAGAATGAGCCGATGGCGCAAAGCGGGATACGCCACCGCGTGCAGGTCATCCACGGACAGGTTGTACCGTCCCTCCAGCAACGCCCTCACCTGACCCCCGATCACCAGCGCCTGGAGCCCTCTGGGACTGGCGCCATACCGGACATACTGCCTAACGGGGGCCGGTGACTCATCTCGATCCGGATGGGTGGCCAGGACCAAGGTCACGGCGTAATCGTGGACGTGTGAGGCTATGGGTACCTCTCGCGCCAGATGGATCATTTCCTCCAATGATGGACCGTGGGCCACAGGACTGGCGTGTTCCGGTTCGTAGCTAATGGTGCGCCGCAGGATTTCGCCCAGGTCCTCGCGGCTGGGAAAGGGCACGAGCACCTTGAAGAAGAACCTGTCTAGCTGCGCTTCCGGTAGGGTGTACGTCCCCTCCATCTCTATCGGGTTTTGGGTCGCCATTACGAAGAAGGGCGAGGGTAGCTTTCGGGTCGTGTCACCCACGGTCACCGTGCGCTCCTGCATGGCTTCCAGCAGGGCGGACTGGGTCTTGGGTGTAGCCCGGTTGATCTCGTCGGCCAACACCAGGTTGGCAAGAATGGGGCCTTGCTGGAATCGCAGAGAACGCCGCCCCTGCTCATCTTCCGAAATAACGTTGGTGCCAACGATGTCCGCGGGCATCAGGTCTGGGGTGAACTGAATCCGGGAGAAGGACAGTGTTAGGGCCTCACCGAGGGTCCGGACCAGAAGAGTCTTGCCCAAGCCGGGTACGCCTTCGAGCAGGACATGGCCTCCCGACAAGAGGGCGATGACGACATCCCGCACGACCTGTTGTTGACCTACGATGACACGGCCAATCTCTTCCTCCAGGCGGCGCGCTGTATTTACAAAAGCGGCAACGTCTGGCGCCCCGGCGGCCATGTCCCCTTCAATTTGGTTCATACGGGCGCTCCTAGACATGGGACTTCCTGGTCAAATAGGTCTTCTGTGCGAAGCTCCGGTCAACCGCGTTCCGGGTGATTCCATCCGGCCAGTGTTGCCGGGGTCCCGCAGAGGAGTAGCGAGCCACAATGGTTGCCACGGCGGCGCTTGTTCACGGTTCCAGTTCAGCGAAGTAGCGGCGCACGAGTTCCTTGTAGCCCTGGGGTATCGGGCTGCGTTCCATGTGCTCCCGTGCCTGCTCCGTGTACTGTCCCAGGACTTCGTTATATGGACGGAGCCTCCCAGGGGCAATCCCCGCGCCGGGGCCGGTTCGCACCTCCGTGGGGATATCTGGCCCCTGACCCGGTACGAATACGGTCTCTCCTTCAGCGGGGAGTCTCCCGGAGCCTTCTCCCTGGCGGTCCCCGGGCTGGTTGCCCGCACCGGATCCTCCGGAGCCGCCACCTGGCCCAATACCGGAGCCGCCTGGCACGCCCTGGCCTGCGCCCGCGGCCCCGCCAATGCCGCCATCGCCTCCCCCTGGTCCGGGGGCCATGCCGTCAGGGGTCTGCGCTACGGCAACGCCACTGATGAACGAGCGGGCACCTCGCAGGCCGGACAACGTCCTATCGATGGCTTCCGAGGCTTCCACTTCATTTTGCAGCGCCGCTAAACTGCCAGCCAGACCGGCAAAGGCGGCTCCGGCGACGCCTGGGTCTCCGGTGGCTATAGCCCGTGAAGCCTGCCTCAGTGACCCAGCCACGTCGGCATTCCCCGTGGCGGCGTTGGCCGCCCGCTGGAGGGCTGCCGCCAACTCTTGTAGCTCGGGTTCGCTCATGGAATCCAACTGGTCCGCTAGTCCCTCAATGGCGTCCAGTAGAACCGCCTCGTTCCTCGAGTGGAGCGCCTGTCCCAGCGCGGTCGTCGTGGGTGACGTGGCCAGGGCTGCACCGATGTCCTCGAGCCCTCTGCCCTGACCGGTCTTGGGGTCTTGAAGTAAGTTGATCTCCTGCTCCGCCTGGGAGAGGGCAGCCAGGGCATCGGGTGTGTTCCCGGCCTCCGTGAGGGCTTGTTCCAGCTTTTCCAGCGCCTGTTCCACGGCGGCCCGGTCCTCGACGCTCAGGGGCGAACCGGCTCTTGCCGACTGTTCCTTCGCCTTCTGGACCTCTTCCCTGGCTTGGGCCAATCGCTGCTGGAGCTGTTCCCGCTGCTGTATGACCCGGTCCATCGGGTTGGGGAGAGCCACCAGGACCCCAATCAACGCGAGACCTACTATGACGGGCAGGAAGTGCCTCCGTCCGGGCCAGATGCGGACTGCCACACCGGGGTCCCTGGACCTGATCGAGGCGAGGGCGTCCTGCCGCTGCAGCGAAGCGACAGGCGAGTTGGAGTCGCGGAATTCCCAGGCCGTCCCCAGCCGGTCAGATAGGTGCAGAAGGAGGTCTGCGTGTCTCGCCGCTGTCCCCATAGATGGCGCGGCGAGGAAACTGTACACCACCCCAACCGCCGCACCAGCCACGGTTGCGGCGGCGCACCAAATGAACACGTCCGGCCACGGTACGAAGCGGGCCGCAGCCAGGAATGCCGCGGCGAGCCCCAGCCCCGCGGCCAACCCGCGCGTGGACCATCCTAACGTGCCCTTCAATATAAACCGGCTGCGCCACGGCCTGATAGCTTCTGGCAGGCCGGCGGCTGGGCGCTCTCGAAACTTCATCCTTCGATCTCGGCGGGCGGGGGCCGGCGGCGCGTCAACGGCCGGGGAAGTCCCGGCCGCAGCATGGTCGAAGCCAGGAACACAAACAGCACGATTAGCGCGGCGTCCACCACAAGGCTGATATGCCAAAGGAGCAGTCCGCCAGATGCGCCGGATTGAGACGTTCGCAGGAGCGGCGCGTCTGGCAGGAAAGACGGCATCGTCGCTGACGCCAATGCTGCCAGGGGGTTGAGCGCCAGAGGAAGAATGACCTCAGGACGGATAGTTCCACGCGAGTCTATGGTCGTGCCTATAAAGACACTCAAGATTGGGGTCCCTATGAGCAATACGAAGGTCACAGCGTAAGTCAGCACCGTGCCGGTAGACCCACGCCGCGTCAGTACGGAGAGAAAAACCCCGACCGTGCCAAGGGTTAGGGCCGAGACCAGGGAGATAACGAAGGTCAGCGCGATCTGGCCCGGCGAAACCCCGCCGAACAGGAAGACCATGGAGAATAGGGGTAGGGCGGCTAGCAAAAGCAAAAAGATGTAGGAGAGGGACGCCAGTATCTTTCCCAGGACTATCCACAGGGCGGACACCTGCGTACTCAAGAGCAGGTCAAGGGTTTGCCTGTCTCTCTCTCCGGAAATGGCCGCTCCCGTGAGGCCAGGGACGATGAAAATCACGAGGAACAGTTGGAACATGGACAGAGTGGCGAATATCTGGAGACCCATGGTGGAGGCCGCGCTTGCGTTGAAACCCGACCGCAAATCTTGGTGTTGGGTGTAAATCACCCAGCCACCAATGCCGGAAAGAAGCAGCAGATACACGGTGATGACCACGGCGGCTCTGCGCCCCCGCATTCGGGTCCGCATCTCCCTGGTCAATACCGCCAGGTTGAGGAGCATCGCGCGTTTCACGCCTCGCCGCCTTCCTCGGTCAACGCCATAAACAGGTCTTCCAAGTCCTGGACGGCGTTGAAACTGACCACGGGGACCCCAGCCTCCACCAGTGTTTTCAAGATTAAAGCCTGTCCGGCCGAGTCTGCCGAACAAGCGGCGCGGACCAGTCCTTCCGCAGGCAAGATACTCACGTCGCGCACACCGGGCAGGCCCTCCAGGATAGAACCGGCCCGCTCGGCCTCGCCCAGAGTACGAGCCTCCAGTACGCGGCTGCCTCCCACTTGAGCGAGAATGCGCTCCACAGGGCCCGAGGCCACCATGCGGCCCTTATGTATGATTCCGACCTCGGTGGACAGGTCTTCCAACTCCGGCAGGATGTGAGAACTGATCAGCACCGCCTTGCCCATGCGGGCGATCTCCTTGAGCACTTCCCGCATTTCGACCCGGGCGCGGGGGTCCAGGCCCGACGCTGGTTCGTCTAGGAGCAACACCTCGGGGTCGTGCACCAAGCAACGAGTGAGCCCCAGACGCTGCTTCATGCCCCGGGACAGAGTCTCGACGAAATCGTCCCGTTTGTCTCCCAGGTCCACCAGCTCCAGCAGGTCGGCTACGATCTTACGCCACCCGGCCCTGGGCACCCCGTGGGCTTGGGCATAAAACTCCAGGTACTCCCGCACCGTCAGGTCGTCGTACACGCCGAAGAAGTCAGGCATGTAACCGATGTGTCTTCGGGCCTCGGTGGGATGGCGCGTTACATCCTCGCCGGCAACCCAAGCCTGACCTTGAGTAGGCAAAAGCAGGGTTGCCAGGATACGCAGAGTGGTCGTCTTTCCCGCACCGTTTGGCCCCAGGAAGCCGTAAATGCTGCCCCTGGTCACGGAGAAGCTCAAACCGTCCAGGGCGGTGGACCCGCCGTACCGCTTCACCAGTCCCTCTACGGTGATCGCGTGTTCGCTACTCACGGACCACCCCCTCCAATATCAAAGACGGTATCCCGACCTGTCCGTCCCTGATCACGAGTTGGATTCGCACTAAGCCGCTGGCAGAGACATAATTGTCTAGTCCTCTTTCGTCCCCTAATTCTCCTTCCAGCGCACCCGTGGCCGGGAGCCCGTATGGTGTCGAGTTAAAGATAGCCAAGCCCGGGCCCGGCTGTGGAAACGTTCCCCGGTTTGAGAGAGATGCGCCCCCGGAAGAGATGACTGCATTGGGAAGGAAACTCGCGTCAAGGCCAGCGGTTTCCACGCGCTGTCTCCCCAATGGTACATCATGGCGTCTACGCTCTGTTCCGCCACAGCGGCGCCGTTGAAGGGTACATGGAGGGACGCGGTCCGCATGTCCTGGACCTTAATGGGCGCTTCAAACTGGAAGGTAATGGCTCCCCCTTCACTGATTGCGATATCCGGGATCGCGATATCCGAAGATCCAGGGTCTCCGGTCTGACCTTCAAAGTCCACCACGCGGCCCATGAGCACGCCACTGGGCAGGGAGAAGTTTCCTTCCATTCTGGGTGTTACCGGCTGCACAAACACAGTGAAGGATGGGCCATTGGGCTGCTCATTGTTGACCGAGATTCCGATAGGGCTCTCGTCGGTCCAAGCCACGATAGGGAAGTACAGGCCGGAAGACGGACCGGCGTAGAAGGACTCTAGGGCTGCCTCGGCCACGGCCTGGAGTTGCTGCTGCTCTCTCTGCTCCCTGGGGCTGTCCGGTGGAGAGCCGCTGGAGAAACGCAGTCGTTGCCGCCATTGGCGCTGCCCTTCGGAAGAGCCCACCAACCTGATGTCCACGGCGGCGGTATGGCCCGGCTTCAGGGCGCCCAAGTCCTCTGATGCGCCTCCCGCCATCAGCCAGACCTGCTTCAACGATTCAGGGCTTTGGTTGGTCACCGTGCCCTTCATTCGGTCTCCCTCTATGTAGAGATCGTAGGACAACACTTCTTCGATCCTTTGGACGCTGTCTGTCAAGAGGTTGCTCATGGTCCACATTCCCATATCCAGCAGCTCTAGTTCGCTGCTCTCTTCGCCATTGCGGACCCTGATTCCTAAGCCGCCGCGTTCCGCCATCGAACGCGGGCGACCGCGGTCCCAGGACGCAACCAGGGCGCTGCCGGGGGACTCCGCCCGGTAGTCACCTTGGCGAGGAGCTACAACGCCTACCATACGCCGGACCCGCGCCCAGTCCGTACCGTGTGTTTGTTGGATGATGCTAACGGCGCTGCCCTGGACGTCACTTCCCTTGGCTCCCACAGCCAGGAAGTAAGCGCTGCTGGAGAACAGGACCGCCAGCGCGGGGATAGTGACCCACGTCAGCCCTGGGCGCCCGATCCGTCGCAGAACGATGTAGTTAACCGGCCCTGCCAGTAGGATATACCCGCCGATGAGTCCCAATAGAACGTTGATGGATGGAGGTTCCAAGGCGGGCAGGTTGGACATGGCTTGATGCAGTTGGTGAGGCCACTGGGGGATGCCTCCGCCAGGATAAGTCCGAGGAGCTTGGGTTGGGATTATCACGGAGGGCGGCAATGACTGGAACAACAACTCCCTCCACACCCGAGGCATCCCCGCCCAACCGGCCAGGGGCTGTGCCGCTGGATCGAAGGCTAGGAACAGCACGCTACCCTGTCCGAGGCGGCTCAGTACGGCCAGAGGCACTCCCCCCTCTTCGGCTAGAATGTGCCCCGACACGACCTGAGAGTCACTCACGCTGAGATGATATGTCGTCGGGAAGGGTTCATTGCCCAACCGCTCCAGTGCAGAAGCGCTCTCCAGTTCTATGGCGTTTCCGGCAATAACGGGCATGAGCTGTGCGGGCAGACCCTTCAGATTGACCCCGATGTTCGGGCCCCCGGGTAGAATAAGAACACCTCCGCCAGCCACCCAACCCTCCATAGCCTCCAGCATTCCAGGAGAGAGCGCCTGGACCTGGACGTCGCCCAGGACAATTACGTCAAAAGATTCCAACACCTCGGGGCGATCGGGGAACGTTTCGGGAGAGATGGGCGCCACCACTACCTCCCGTCTCTGGCCGGGAATCTCCAGAGTAGTCAGCAGGTTCCAAGGGCCGGCCCGCTGTCCAACAACACCCACGAAAATGTCGTCCACGCTGACGAGACTAATCCGCGGCTCTCGGTTGGCCACCACCTTTCCATCTGAGACTAACTCTACGTTTAGCCTGGATTCAAAGCTCTGGTGGGGCGCATATAGGGTGAGACGCTTCCGGCTGCCCTTGGGGAGAACGACTTCGTCGATGTACCGGGTGGACTGGCCGCGTGTGTCGATCACGTGGACCTCTCCAACGAAGTCGGGGCCATGGTTCTCCAGCAGGGCGATTACAGGCGTCCAACTGCCCACCCGCGCTTTGCCGTCAAAACCGACTTCCACCTGGACACTGATGGGGGAGAGTTCCTGAGCCAAGGCCGCTGGGGGGATGCTCAAGAGCAGAGTTGCGGCCAGAAAGGCGAACATAAACACTATGGACGCTGCCCATATTTTCGAAAGGACCCTACTCACACAGGATTTCGCTATCATCCCCGTTAGATCATGGGACATGTCCCCCACACCACTCGCCGGACTGCGTCGGTCTTTAGACTACGTCTACCGTTGCAGGGTCCTCTTATTATTCATCTAAATTGTACTATGGCCCCGGAGGGGAGTACCAAGCACAGACAGAAGTTCTTTGATGGAATTGCTACCTCCACTCCCGAGGGTGACGTGCCCTTGGTGGGAATTGATCCGGCAACCTCGGTAACGTAGAAACGTCGGGTTACTACCGGTCAGGGTAGTCCCTGTAATTCCAACGCTTTAACTACCCTTTCCACTGCGATCGTGAGCGCGGCATCCCGATAAGACGAGTTGGTCAACTTCGCCTGGGCATTCATCCTCTGGTAGGCGTTTACCAGGATTTCTTCCAGGGCGCTGTTGACCCGGCCGATATCCCAAGGAAACTGCTGGATGTTCTGGACCCATTCGAAGTAAGAAACGGTGACGCCTCCAGCGTTTACCAAAAGGTCGGGCAGGGAAGCTATTCCACGGTCGATGAGGTCGGCCTCCGCTTCCGGCGTGACCGGATGATTGGCCGCCTCGATGACTGTTCGCGCCTTGATGTTCGACACGTTATTGGCGTGAATCGCTTCTCCCAATGCCGCGGGAATGAGGAAATCGCATTGTAGGGCCAGCAGCTCCTCGTTTGTGACCGGCTCGCCTCCCGGAAACCCCTGGACCGTTAGCGCCTCCGCTACATGGGCCGTCAACTGGTCCAGGTCCAGCCCAGACTGGTTGAAAACGCCGCCGTTGACATCGCTAACCGCTATCACCTTACATCCCATGCCGGACAAGAACCGGGCGGTCCAAGAACCGACGTTGCCAAAGCCCTGGATCACAACCGTGGTTCCTTCAATTGGTTGAAACGTATCCTTCCAAAACTCCCGGATGATGAGGGATACGCCTCTCCCGGTCGCCTCTTCCCGTCCGGCGGACCCTCCCAGCTCAACCGGCTTTCCGGTTACCACCCCGGGCGTGTAGCCGTGCTCTTCTGAATATGCCGACATCATCCAAGCCATCGTCTGGGCGTTTGTCCCAACGTCAGGGGCGGGAATGTCACGGTTGGCGCCTATCATGTGGCTTATCGAACGGGTGAATACCCGTGTCATGGTCTGTTTCTCGCGGGCGCTCATTGCCGAAGGATCGCATTGCACCCCGCCTTTGGCCCCACCGAAAGGGATGCCCACGAGAGCTGTCTTCCATGTCATAAGCGCAGCCAGGGCGCGGACCTCCTCCTCGTGCGCTTCCGGATGATAGCGGATACCGCCCTTGTACGGCCCTCTGGTCCCATTGTGCTGGATGCGGTACCCGATGAATACCTCAAGGCTACCATCGTCCATGCGGACCGGGACCTCTACCCGCAACTCCTTATCGGGAGTCCGGATCAGGTCTCGAATATCATCCGCGACTCCGAATTGGTCGCAGATCCGATCGAAATTCTGGCACACCGCCTGAAACGGCGTGATGTTTTCGGAGTTCGCCACTTAGTCTCCTTCAGGATCACCCAGGTGTTTGGCCGGCATAAAAATAGGGGAGCCGGATGCGGTAGACTTGGGAATGCGCTGAAAGTTCGGAGAAATCTCTGCGGCTCTCCCCGGATTCCACCTTGTCACCGCATTCTAACGGATTCAGGTATCGGGCGGGCCGTCGCCCTGACATAGCATTAATTCGCACCCCGTTGACTGCATGCGTGGATTCTTCCCGTGCCGCTTACGCTACCTACCTGTGGCCATCGTCGCCCGTATGCTCCTAGGAGTTGGTCAACTAGGTATTGGGATTTGTTTAAGAAAGGGGCCAATTGGGGTATCCTGCCTAGTGGAAAGTGTTGATGGCGGGGGTGGCAGTGATGGTCAGGGACAAATACGCGGTGCGGCTGGCACAGGAACAACGGGAAGAGCTCCAGCATTTGATTCGGGTTGGCAAAAACTCAGCCCGAGTGACCGCTAGAGCGCGGATTCTCCTAAAGAGCGACGACGGTTGGGCGGCGCCCCAAGTGGCCGAAGCTTTGGATGTGGCCCTGAGCAGCGTATACCGGGTCAAGCAGCGCTTTGCCGAAGAAGGGTTGGAGAGGGTTTTGCAGGACCGTCCCCAGGCCAACCGGCCCCGGAAGTTGGACGACCGGGGCGAAGCCCACCTGATTGCCTTGGCCTGCAGCCCAGCGCCGGAGGGCCATGACCACTGGACACTGCGCCTGCTGGCCGGGAAGGTGGTGGAGTTGGGGTTGGCGTCCTCCATGTCCCATGAGGGAGTGCGTAAGCGGCTCAAAAAAACACTCTCAAGCCGTGGCAGAAGAAGGAGTGGTGCATCCCCAAGGTGAGCGCCGAGTTCGTGGCCAACATGGAGGATGTCCTGGATCTCTACGCCGAACCCTATGACCCCCAAAGGCCGGTAGTCTGCTTTGACGAGACCTCCACCCAGTTGTTGGCGGAGACCCGGCCCCCGATGCCGCCCCGGCCGGGACTTCCGCTGCGGCAGGACTACGAATACCGCAGGGAGGGTACCCGCAACGTGTTCTTGGCCTGCGAGCCCTTGGCGGGTTGGCGAGAGGTGGCGGTGACCCAGCGGCGCACGATGCAAGACTTCGCCCATCAGATGCGCTGGCTGGCGGATGAAGCCTACCCGGAAGCCGAGGTGGTAAGGGTTGTCTTGGACAATCTGAACACCCATCGCCGGGCATCGCTGTACGAGACTTTCCCGGCTGAGGAAGCCCGGAGGATTGCCAGGCGGCTGGAGTTCCACTATACCCCCAAGCATGGAAGTTGGTTGAATCCTGTCCTGAGCTTGTCGAAGGGATGGCGGAGATCGAGTTCAGCGTCCTGTCCCGCTCCTGCCTGAAGCAGCGGCTCTCCAGCGAGGAGGCCCTCAGGAGGGAAGTCGATGCTCTGGTCACGGAGCGCAACGCCGCCAGAGCAACCATCAACTGGCGGTTCAATACCCGGGACGCACGAACCAAACTTCACCGCCTTTACCCTTTCGATTTTACGATTGACTGAGTACTAGTACTCAGTCAACTTGGGCTTGGGATTTGTTTAAGAAAGGGGCCAATTGAGCTATCCTGGCTGGTGGGAAGTGTTGATGGCGGGGGTAGAAGTGATGGTCAGGGACAAATACGCGGTGCGGCTGGCACAGGAACAACGGGAAGAGCTCCAACGACTGGTCCGGGTTGGCAAAAACTCAGCCCGAGTGACCGCTAGAGGGCGGATTCTCCTAAAGAGCGGCGACGGTTGGGCCGCGCCCCAAGTGGCCGAAGCTTTGGATGTGGCTCTGAGCACGGTATACCGGGTCAAGCAGCGCTTTGCCGAAGAAGGGTTGGAGAAGGTTTTGCGGGACCGTCCCCAGGCCAACCGGCCCCGGAAGCTGGACGACCGGGGCGAAGCCCACCTAATTGCCTTGGCCTGCAGCCCGCCGCCGGAAGGACATGACCACTGGACCCTGCGTCTGCTGGCCGGGAAGGTGGTGGAGTTGGGGCTGGCGTCCTCCATGTCCCATGAGGGGGTCCGAAAGCGTCTCAAAAAAACACTCTCAAGCCGTGGCAGAAGAAGGAGTGGTGCATCCCTAAGGTGAGCGCGGAATTTGTGGCTAACATGGAGGATGTCCTGGATCTGTACGAGGAACCTCATGATCCCCAACGTCCGGTGGTCTGCTTTGACGAGACCTCCACCCAGTTGCTGGCCGAGACCCGGCCGCCGCTCCCGCCCCGGCCGGGACGTCCGCTGCGGCAGGACTACGAATACCGCAGGGAGGGTACCCGCAACCTCTTCCTGTCCTGACCTTGTCGAAGGGATGGCGGAGATCGAGTTCAGCGTGCTGTCCCGCTCCTGCCTGAAGCAGCGGCTCTCCGGCGAGGAGGCCCTAAGGAGGGAAGTGGACGCTCTGGTCACGGAGCGCAACAACGCCAGAGCCACCATCAACTGGCGGTTCAACACCCGGGACGCACGAACCAAACTTCACCGCCTTTACCCTTCCGATTTTACCGTTGACTGAGTACTAGGAGTCGGTCAAATCATCGCCAGGGAGTGAGAAATATCAGTGAATTCCGGCCTGCATCTCAGCATAATGGGGTCCACCGAATTCCAGATAGTTGTCTGGCCTGTGCCTTTTCGTAGAATTTTCGCGGCGCTACGATAGTCTCCCGAAATGAGGATTCCGCACGTGGAAAGATTCGACTGCGAATCGGAGGCCCATATCTGGGACATCGACCGAGCCCGGAGGGTTCACGGTTGTGCCTGACGAAAGCTCCCTACTCCTAGCCCGTTGCCTCTCGTTGGACCTTGAAGTCGGGGTCAAGGACCGCCGCATCCATGCCCTCGCTGGAGTACGCGCGGATACCGGTCAATCCCTGACTCTATCCGTAGCGGGCGGCCGCTTGGCTTCGGCGTTGGCCAAGCTGGACGACCTTGCCGAAGGCGCGGACTTCGTTCTGGGCCACAATCTCATCGATTTCGACCTCCCCCAATTGCAAGCCGTGAATCCAGGTTTGCGCCTGTTGCGGCTGCCGGCGGTGGATACACTCAGGCTCAACCCCCTGGCGTTCCCCCGCAACCCCTATCACCACTTGGTCAAGCATTACCAAGACGGGCAACTCAAACGCGGGCGCATCAATGACCCGGAACTCGACGCCAGACTTGCGCTGGAGGTTTTCCAGGACCAGCAAAAGGCTCTGAAGACTGCGCCGGCCGGCCTGTTAGCAGCCTGGCACTGGCTGACCGCGGCGGATGATGGCGAGGGCTTCGATAGGGTTTTCGAGTACCTTCGTAACTCACCAAGGCCGTCCGACGCCGAGGGGCGTGACGCGATTTACAGGGTATTGGATGGAAGTTCCTGCCAGACCCATGCCCGCGAGGCCACGGCGGATGCGGCTCGGCGCGGTTGGGGGGTGGCCTATGCCCTGGCTTGGCTGTCGGTGTCCGGGGGCAACTCGGTCATGCCTCCCTGGGTCCGGCATCAATTTCCGGAGGCGGGGAAGTTGGTCCGCCGGTTGCGCGACACCGCTTGCGTTGACCCCGGCTGCGGCTGGTGCCGGCAACGTCACGACGCCCGCAAGGAACTGACCCGTTGGTTCGGTTTTGACGACTTCCGGCCTGAGCCGATGGACGAAGCCGGGCGGCCCTTGCAGCAGTCCATCGTCGAAGCGGTGATGGCTGGGGAACATGTGCTCGGAATCTTGCCCACCGGCGCAGGCAAGTCCCTTTGCTATCAGGTACCGGCCCTGTCCCGCTACGACAAGACCGGCGCCCTGACGGTGGTGGTCTCGCCCTTGGTCGCGCTCATGGCCGACCAGGTGGAAGGACTCGAGGCGCGGGGCATCGGTTCTTGCGTAACCATCAATGGGTTCCTCTCCATGCCCGAACGAGCCGATGCGTTGGACCGGGTGCGGCTGGGGGACGCCAGCATTCTCATTGTGTCGCCGGAGCAGCTTCGCAATGTCTCCCTGCGCCGTGTCTTGGACCAACGGGAGATCGGGGCATGGGTGCTGGACGAGGCCCACTGCCTTTCCAGTTGGGGGCACGACTTCCGGCCCGATTACCGCTACGTGGGCCGCTTCATCCGCGAGAAGGCAGGGGAGGAGTCTGCGCCTCCGGTGCTGTGCCTGACCGCTACCGCCAAGCCCGATGTGAAGTCTGACATAGTTAATTACTTTGAGAAAGAGCTCGGCGTCAAGCTGAAGGTCTTCGACGGCGGGGCCCAACGCACCAACCTGGATTTTGTGGTGGTGCAGACGACCAGCGGGCAAAAGTTCGCTCACGTCCACCAGATTTTAACAGCCGACCTTCCCACGGATGGACCGGGCGGTGCCATTGTCTATTGCGCCACCCGACGCCAGACCGAAGAGCTGGCGGAGTTCTTGCAGTCAGCAGGATTGGAATCGGCCCACTTCCACGCGGGACTGCCGCCGGAGACCAAGAAGAACGTCCAGCAAAGCTTCATTCGAGGCGACCTGCGTGCCATCGTAGCCACCAACGCCTTTGGCATGGGTATCGACAAGCCGGACGTGCGGCTGGTAATCCACGCCGACATACCCGGTTCCCTGGAGAACTACATGCAGGAGGCGGGACGCGCTGGACGGGACCAGCAGTCGGCGCGTTGCGTTCTGCTCTACACCCCGGACGACGTGGAGCGTCAATTCGGCATGTCTGCCCGTTCACGGCTTACGCGGCGTGAGATACATGGCGTTCTCAGGGCGCTGCGGAATCTGGACCGGAAGAACCGCCTGAACGGCGAGGTGGTGGCCACCGCCGGTGAGATTCTTGGCGAGGACGAAGACAAAGTATTCGAGCGCGATTCAGCCACCGACGACACCCGCGTGCGGACCGCGGTGGCCTGGCTGGAGGATGCGGTGCTGCTGACCCGCGAGGAGAACCGGGTGCAGGTCTTTCCGTCCTCGCTGCGGGTGGGTTCAATAGAGGAGGCACGTGCCAAACTCGCAAATGCCCGCATCGCCGATGCCTACCGCCGCCAACTCCTGGCTATTTCCGCTTCGCTCATCGAGGCGGACCCGGACGAGGGCATCTCCACCGACGAGTTGATGACCGTTTCGGGCCTGACCCCGGAGCGCGTGCGGGGCGCGCTTCACGATCTGGAAGGCTTGGGCATCGCCAGCAACGATACCGCGTTGACCGCCTTCGTCCACGCGGGAGTTGACCGCAACTCGAAGAAGCGTTTCGACGAGGCGGCGGAGCTTGAGAAGGGCCTTATCGACCTTCTGCGTGAGGCGGCTCCCGATATGGGCAGGGGTGATACGTCCATGCTCCATCTCCGCCTCGCCACCCAACAGCTCAAGGACGAAGGCCATACCTACGCCCTGCCTGAACGCCTGGGGCGCATTGTACGGAGCATCGCCGCCGATGGACGGGGTGACGGCGGCAGTGGGGGAAGCCTTGGGATTAGGGGCCGCGACCCCGAGACCTTGCAGGTGACGTTGCAACGCGAGTGGGGAGCGTTGGAAAAAACTGCGGAACTCCGCCGCGCAGCCGCCTCGCGCCTGCTGGACCACCTGCTCGCCTGCCTGCCGCCGGGAAGCCGGGGCACCGACCTACTGGCCGAGACGACACTGGGCAAGCTGCTGGCGGCGATCAAGGCCGACATGGTCCTAACCAGCGAAGTCAGGGAACCCGCAAAGCTGATGGACCGTGCATTGTTGTGGCTGCACGAGCAGGAGGTCGTCCGGCTGAATAAGGGTTTGACGGTGTTTCGCCCAGCCATGACCATTCGCCTGGAGCCAGAAAGGCGGGGATTCGCCCAGTCGGACTTCGCATCTCTCAAGCTGCATTACGACGAACAGGTTCGACAGATCCACGTGATGGCGGAATACGTGCAGCGGGGCCTTGAATCCATGGCCAACGCGCTCCGCCTAGCCCTAGACTACTTTACGCTTCGGGAAGAGCAATTTCTGCAAAGATGGCTGCCAAACCGGGACAGCGAGATTTCGCGGCAGACCACGCCGGAATCGTGGCAGACGATCGTCGAGAGCCTGAACAACCCCGTCCAGCGCCGCATCGTGGTAGACGACCGGGAGCAGACCAACGTCCTTGTGCTCGCTGGCCCCGGCTCTGGCAAAACCAGAGTGCTGGTGCACCGGATCGCCTATCTGATACGGGTGAAGCGCGAGGACCCTCGCGGAATTCTGGCTCTCGCCTACAACCGCCACTCGGCGGCGGAGATCCGCCGCCGTCTTGCGGACCTCATCGGCGACGACGCCCGTGGTGTGATGGTGCTCACTTGCCACGCCCTCGCCATGAGAATGGTTGGCGCGAGTTTCTCGGGCCGCGCGAACCGCTTGGACGAAGGTGAATTCCAGCAAGTGCTTCGACAGGCGGCTGACCTGCTGCGTGGGAAAGGACTGCCGCCCGATGAAGCGGACGAGTACCGGGCGCGTTTGCTGGCGGGTTTCCGCTGGATTTTGGTGGACGAGTACCAGGACATCGGTCCGGACCAATACGAGCTGATCTCCGGTCTGGCGGGCAGGACTCTTTCCGAAGAAGACGACAAGCTCAGCCTCTTCGCGGTGGGAGACGACGATCAGAACATCTACGCTTTTAACGGCTCGTCGGTGGAGTTTATCCACCGGTTCGAGGCGGACTACGGGGCCAAACCTACCTTCCTCACCGACAACTACCGCTCCACGGGCCATATCATCGACGCCTCAAATGCGGTGATCGAGCCGGCGCGGCAACGGATGAAGGCTGGACACCCGATCAGCATCAACCGGGCGCGAGCTAGGGAATTACCCGGCGGTGTCTGGTCTCAAAGGGACCCCGTCTCGCGCGGTCAAGTACAGATATTGCCAGCCGGCGACACCCCTATCACTCAAGCTCAGATGGTCGTCGCCGAGCTGAAGCGGCTGTCCGGCCTCACTCCGGATTGGTCCTGGTCTACCTGCGCGGTGGTGGCGCGGGAATGGAGCTTCCTGGACCCGGTGCGCAGCCTCTGTGAGCTTGAGGGAATTCCGGTGCAGATGGCGAACGAAGAGTTCTCGGGCATCTGGCATTTGCGGGAGACCCGGGCGCTACTGAACTGGCTGCGCGGGCGAGACTCCAACTTGGTGAAGAGCGCGGACCTAGACGAATGGCTGACTGGGCAACCCTCAAATCCTTGGAACGAGCTGTTGGGAGAAGCCGTCGCGGAGTTCGAGTTGGAGACTAGCGACTTGGAAACGCCGGTGGACTACTTTATCGAATGGTTAGCCGAGTGGGGACGGGAAGTACGCCGCCGCCAGCGCGGGTTGATGTTGCTGACCGCCCACCGGGCCAAAGGCTTGGAGTTCGACCACGTGGTGGTGCTGGACGGAGGTTGGGACCGCCTTTCACGCGGCGAAGATGCGGACGCCCCGCGCCGCCTTTACTACGTGGCCATGACCCGCGCGCGGCAGACGCTCATCCTCGCTCGTTTTCCCGGACCGCATCGGCTTCAGGATGCCTTGGTGGACCGTCCCTCGGCGCTGCGCCGGGCGGACTCCGTCAAACTCCCACCGGCGTCGCCTGGACTCGAACGCCGCTATCGGCGCCTCAGTCTACGCGACGTCTTTCTCAGCTTCGCTGGATACAGGCAGCCTGGCCATCCGGTGCATCGCGCCATTGCCGCCCTCTCACCCGGAGATCCGCTGCAATTGCGGGTTGGGTCGAGGCGCTGGGATCTTTTGGATAGCAACGGTACTGTCGTAGGACAACTTGCCAGTGGTTTCGAGCCGCCCACCGGCCTTCGCTGCTCCTTTGCCACGGTCATGGCCATCGCCACCTGGGATAGGGAGCGTTCGGAGCCGGAGTTTCAGGACGGCCTTCGGTGCGACACTTGGGAAGAGGTCGTTCCGGAGTTGGTCTTCGAGCCGGATTCGTGATTGCGCCGGAAGCTCCATGCGGCATTATCCAGAGGTAATATCGGGGTGTCTGGTCCGGTTGACTTCTTGGGACCTCCAGGAAGCGGTCAGAGTGGCCGGAGATCACCGTGATTGCGCCCGTGTCAGCAGTGCCAGCACTCTCACTCAAATCGGCGCATGTCATGTTCAATTAAAGGGTCCACTTCAGTTACATGTATTGGGTGAGTGTTCTTCGTCCATTACCACCAGAAACCTACAACTATGCTTGTACTGGGTCAAGTGTACGCTATATGAGGTGAATGGACTGGGGTAAAATATAAGTTTTTGAAGGATTAGATATCCTGGTCAAGCGAGGATCGACCCACTCGGGACTCGGGTTTCCCGACCCCTGGGAACGTTGTTTCAAGATCGGACATGGACATACTTGCGGTCGCGCACGGCTTCCATAGTGGGCCGGGGCGGGTGTACGGAGCAGACCGTAAGCTGTCGGCTCGTGAGTCTGTCCGGGTTCAGGTAGCAGCTATCCCAGGGAGGTGGTGCTGGCTGTGGAGGGACAACTTCTCAGAGGGGGCAGACCGCCAACCTGAAGACAAGAAAATTAGTGCCCAGATATTGGCTCGGAAGACAGTCTATGGTACGAGACACGGACGAGGGAGCCACTGGAGGTGGCCCCGTCGCACGCCCCCGATGTCCTCGGCTGCCCGAGAGAATGCCGGTTACTCGTCCCAGGTGTCGTCCAGAATCCGAGCGAGCGAAGCGTGATCCCTCAGGTCCGCCCGCTTGGTGGGGTTGAGCTTGGTGAAGATGTGGCGGATGTGGTTTCGGACCGAATTCGGGCTAATGCCTAGCTTGGCCCCAATCTCCTGGTTGGTCTGCCCATCGTCCACCAGGATAAGGACCTGCCGCTCCCTTCTGGTCAGACCACCCATGTTCATTACCTCCTTGTTGAACCGCATGGAGCAGAGGGAGATTGCGGCCACCGGCGGAATGATATACAATGCTCCTACGGCATTGGCCCGGATGGTCATTACCACGTCAGACCAAGGAGTGTCCTTCAGCAGGTAGCCCATCGATCCGGCCTTCATCGCGGTAACGATATGCTCGTGGACCAACTCCGGCGACATTAAGATGACCCGGGCGTCTGGCGCCGCGTCGACGATTCGCCGACAAGCCTCGAAACTGTTCATGTCGGGCATGTTTACGTTCAACAGGACTATCCGGGGATTGATTGCCCCAGCCTCCGTTATCGCCGAGGCAGCATCCCCGTAATGCCGGACCACTTCGATGTCCTCTTCGTTCTCCAAGGATAGTTTCAGCCCCAATCTCGGAAACTCGTTGCCGTCAACGATCATCACTCTGATCAAAACTGAAATCTTCCATAGAAAAGAGCCGGCCCTTAGAGTCCGGGCTAGAGATGGGCGGGGTGATTTTTCTATTGGGCGATGTGAAAGTACCAGTACAAAACGCGCCAGTATAATAGGACCATATGCAATATCGGAAGATATCGGCGAATCGCCAAACGAGAGATCAATGCGCGGAGGCGGTGGAAAAGTAGCCGGGAGCCTTCAGTGGCGCCCAGAGTCATCCAGAATACCCAACCGAGCGGCGTACGCGCCGAGTTGCGCCCGCTTGGAAAGTTCAAGCTTAGTGAAGACGCGGCTGACGTGATTTCGGACGGTGAACGCGCTTAGGCCGAGCCTGGCCGCAATCTCTTTGTTGCTTTGGCCCGCGGCAACCAGGACCAAGACCTCGTTCTCCCGGTCTGTCAGGCGGGCTGCACCGGCTCCCGGCTCTGGACCAGGCAGGACGCTCAGGGTTCGCTCGACTACCCCCGTTGCCAAGAACAATTCTCCGGCGCGGCTGGAGCGAACGGCGCGGACCAGGTCGGCCAGTGGGGCGTTCTTCGGCAGGTATCCCGACGCTCCGGCCCTTATCGCCTCGATGGCCTCTTCGTCGGTCGGCTTCGATGCCAACATCACAACTCTAGAGCCAGTGGCCGCACCGGTGATCTGACGGCAGGCCTCCAATCCGTTCATGTCAGGCTTGCTGACGCTAAGGAGCGCCACGCCGGGATTGAGTCCTTCCACCTCGGCCACGGCTGCGGCCGCCTCTCCGAAGAGTCCGGCCACTTCGATGTCGTTTTAGCTCTCGAGAGCTGACTCCAGCCCCACTCGCAGGAACTCGTTATCGTCAACGATTATCACCCTGATCAATTCCGAACATTCACCCCTAATGATCCTGAACCCATCTCTTTGTCCTACGTTGGGCTGGGTAATTTAGCCTTATCGGTGTGCGGAGTAACCCGCCTGTGAGAGGGGTCTCCGCGGCACGGCCGCGCCTGGTCTGCCTCAGGTTCGGTCCTTAAGCGTACTAAACCAAAGCCAAGGTGGGATGTGCATTTACAATACATCGGTGATTGGGCTGGGATTCTCGCAGAAATCCTTCGGCCTTTGATTGCAGGACGGTGCGGCAGCGGTCCTTGACCTCGTCTTTCCGGATGGACAGCCCGCAGAGGAAATTCCCGACCCTCTCCTTTACCAGGGCCTTGGTTCCCAAGCACAGGTTTCCGGTGGCTTCCTCTCTCGCCCAGCCCCAGATGGCCTCATCGGCGCCTCCGTCCGGGCTGTAGCCCGGCAGAGCCTGCCCTCGTGAAAACGGGGGTTCATCAGCCGCAGCCCCAAGCCCGGCGTCCGCAGATACTCACGCACCGCCTCGCCGCGGTGCGCCGGCGCGTTGTCCCAAATCACGTTGAGCGGCCCGGAGTGCCTCTGCCGCAACCGCTCCAGGAAGGCAGCCGAGGTTCCGGAGTTGCTGTTCCCCTCCAGGTCCATCCACTCCACCTCACCGGTCTCCAGGCACACTGCCGAGTAGTAGCTGGGCCGAGTAGTAGCTGGGCCGAGTAGTAGCTGGGCCGAGTAGTAGCTGGGCCGAGTAGTAGCTGGCCTTTTCGCCATAGCTCGGGCTGGTCGAGTCCACCAAAGCCTGCCCCCGTGAAAACGGGGGGCCGGCTCTCCCTTTAGCACCCATTTGCCTCTCAGTTCGGCATCGGCCCGGAAATGGGCCTCGTCGGCTATGAATATCTTCGCTCCCGTACGCCACGCCTCGTCCGACAGGGTGGCGTACTCCGCCACGAAGGCCTCCCGCTTCTGCTCATCTGCCTTGACCAGACGCTTCTTGGGACGCTTCAGGACAAACCCCAAGCGGTGCAGATAGTTCAGGCAAGTGCTGCGGCTCAGGCCAATGCCGAAACGCTTCGAGACAAACTGCCGCACCACTTTCCTCCTGAGCCTGCCGAAGGGTCCAGTTGGCCATTTCTATGCCCGACATCCCGGGCAACTCCCGCACTGCCCCCGTCAACTCCGCCTGTTGCGTCTCGCCAAGTGCGGGGGGAACCCCCGGTCTGCTCGAATATCAAGGCTGCAGGCCCTCCCTCGCCGAAGGCGGCGGCCCATCTGCCGATGGTGTGAGCATCCCGGCCCAGTGCCCGGGCGGTGCCCGAGGCGGTCAGGCCCCGGCACAGGAGCCACAGTGCGTGCCACCGTTCTCTCTCCCGGGGTGTCGGCGCTAGGTACATCCTGCTGCGCACACTAGCCAAGTCCAACTGCCACCCCTCCAAGTCCGGCCTTATCCCCCTCATACCCATCACCATCCCCACTCAGTCTGCTCCCAGTCCCGACGCCATGCCTCCCTGATTCTAGCCGACGCAAATGCGGATTTCACCTTGGCTTTGGTTTAGTACTATAGCGCCATTATTTCCAAACCTAAATCCCGTCCTCTCTAGATTCTGACTGGCTTGAGCCAGCCCCCTTGGGCCGTCCGGTGACATGGGCAAGTTTCTATTGGAAGCCAGTTGGATCGTCCGACGGACCGCTAGGTCCTCGCAAGCCTCCGCCCCCATATTGGCGTGGACCGCAGGTCTGAAGTGAGCGGTTGCCCATTAATTAGAGCAGCACTATTGTCCTAAACCAAAGCTAAGGTGAAATGCGCAGAGTCATGGGGTAAATTTGTGGGGAGAACCGAGTTAACTGGTCTTTGAAGATGCGAGGGGTTGGTGATGGGCGTGAGGGAGATGGAGCGGTTTCTGGAACAATGGCAGATGGATGCCAAGGGCTTGCGCCGCCGGATGATTCTGGCGCCAACGCCCAGGGAACGGGAGCGGTGGTACGCCATCTTGCTGCTGGCACAGGGCTGGACAGCATCAGGGACGGCGGAGGCGCTGGAACGGGACCCACACACCATAGGACGGTGGGCCGCCGCCTTCGGCGAGGGAGGGCCTGCAGCCTTGATATTCGAGCAGACCGGTGGTTCCCCCCCGCCCTTGGTGAGACGCAACAGGCGGAGTTGAAGGCAGCGGTGGAGGAGTTACCGGAGCAGGCGGGCATCGAACTGTCCAACTGGTATTGGAAGGTGGTGCGGCAGTTCGTTTCGGAGCGGTTTGACGTCAGTTTGAGCCGCAGCAGTTGCCTGAACTATCTGCACCGCTTGGGATTTGCCTTCAAGCGCCCCAAGAAGCATCTGCTCAAGGCGGATGAGGCCAAGCGGGAGGCTTTCGTAGCGCAGTACGCCGCCCTGTCGGAGGAGGCCATACGGTCCGGGGCCAAGATATTCTTCGCCGACGAGGCCCACTTCCGGGCGGACGCCGAACTGCGGGGCAAATGGGTGCTCAGGGGAGAGTCGGCCTTGGTGGACTCCAGCAGCCCACGCTATGGGGAGAAGGCCAGCTACTACTCGGCGGTTTGCCTGGAGACCGGCGAGGTGGAATGGATGGAACTGGAGGGGAACAGCAACTCCGGAACCTCAGCCGTCTTCCTGGCACAACTGAGGGAGAGGCACTCTGGGCCGCTCAACGTGATCTGGGACAACGCGCCGGCACACCGTGGCGAGGCGGTGAGGGAGTATCTGCGGACGCCGGGGCTGGCGTTGAGGCTGGTGAATCTGCCGGGCTACAGTCCGGACTTCAACGCCGATGAGGCCATCTGGGGCTGGGCCAGAGAGGAGGCGACGGGAAACCTGTGCTTGGGCAGCAAGGTCAAGGTGCAGGAGAGGGTCGATCACTTCCTCGATGGGCTAGCCAAGCGGAAGGATGAGGTGAAGCGGCGCTGCCGCACCGTCCTGCAATCATGGGCCGAAAGTCTCCCGCGACACTCGCAGCCCGATTCCGGGCTCACCCTAATTGCACATCCCACCTTGGCTTTAGTTTAGCTCTCTTCCTCAAAATGTCGGACGGCACTATATACATGCCACCGGGAGTTGTGAACACACTTGGTCTAGTGACAGGCGATGGCTCTAATATCAATGACATAGGAGTTACGCAGTTGGATGGAGAGTGTACTTGGGATAAGCCAGGTAATCTCGTAGGGCCGAGCGGATGATGTTGGCTTTGGAGTCGTACCAGGAGACTCCGGCGCTCAAGCGGTGGGCTTCCAGCCGCAGGAAGGCTTGGAGGGACAGGCGGATGTGATTCCGCTGTCCCTCTGCCGTACGCACTTGGCATTTCTCCACGCCACAACATTGTTTGAGACCCCGGTGGTACGTTTCGATTCCCCCGGCTTGGCGCGCCAGGCTTTCCCGTTGTTGCTCCGTCATTTCCAGGTCATTGGTGGCCCAGTGTTCCACGTCCCCGTCTTTGGAGACCGTCCGAAACACTCGGATAAACCCATAGCCTCGCAGATGCACCTGCCGGCCTCCCTGGGGTATCGCCACGGTGGCCAAGGGCAAGTTCCCCGCTCCCTCTGGATTCACCCGCCGGTTGGACCGCAATTGGCTCAGCCAGAACCATCCCTTATCCCTGATGGCTTTCAAATTCTCCAAGCTGGTATACCAACTGTCGAACAGCACCCACCGGGGCTGAAAGCCCCGCCCCTCCGCCACCTCCAGCATCCGCCGGAAGTGGTCGTTCTTGGTCAGACCGCTTAGGGGACGGTCATAGGCCCGGAAATCGCAGGGTATCAGCGCATTGCCATCAGTCCACAACAAGGTCAGCAGGTTGATGCCCCATACCACTCGCTTGTGCTTGCCGCTCCAATGTCGGAACACCAGTTCCATCCGCTTGGCGTAGGGCTTGTCCAGGGTGGTGTCGTCCAGCACCAGCACCCCCTCCTCCCGTCGCACCAGTCCCTGGGTTTCCTGCCACAGCGCCTCCGTGTCGGGGGGCTGTCTCCGCAGCAGACGGGTGAATGCGTCATGGGCTGGAGCTTGCGGTGATTCCGGTTGACACCGCGCCGCTTCGCTGCAGGTAAATCTCCTCTGGGCTGCCACCAAGAACTGAATGTAGTCCACCGCATCACATTTGGCCGGGTTCATCTCCCCCACCTCCGCCTCACTCCTTCTATCTTATCCCATCCCCAGCCTTAGCTCTCTCAACTGCGTAACTCCTATGACATTAGGTTCGCCGATAATATATGGCAGTTAACGAAACGGATTGAAGGGTGGATAGTCAATAACTACCCGCAAGTATATGAAAATGCCGGACAACTGGGCTATCATTTCAAAGAACCCATCTCATTCGTGCTTTCAGCAACCCAACCGGGTGTCTATTGGGACATTTCGGAACCTAACAGTCATTTTCGGTTCCGCATATGGCAAGATGATGTATCCAAGGCAGGCTCAGACAACGCGGCATCCTCAGCCTGATGATATCTATTGAATCGCTTTCGGACTAGAGAACATGGCTAGGATAGGCAAGTCGAAGAAGAGGAAGAAATCTGGAATGCGCAAGAGGCCTCACGCTCTCCTGGGTACCGCTTCATCGGGCAGCGGCACATATTCCCAATTCGGAACCGAGGCGCTTGGAGAGTGGGAGGCCTGGTACTCATCCGAGTGGCAAGGATCGCGCTCCGGCTCGCGCGCGAGTCGGGGTTTCCATTTCCAAGATGTCGTAGGAGCTTGGTTCGCTTCCCGGCTAGCGTCCGGAGAACTTGAGGTGGACCGCATCGTACCTGAGGGATTCGACGATCTACAGCTCGACGCAGATGGGCCGGTTCAAGTCGAGGTCAAGTCGCGCCAAGGTCGCCTGGGTCCGTTTCCGGTCGGGGTAGCTGCCAGGCATATCGTAGACGCTTGGCTGCGACACGTGGATCGATTCGGAACAGATAGACGCCTCATTGTCGTACTAGAACGGGGTCTAGAGGGTTGGGAGAATGGCTTTGAACGGCCGGTGACCGAAATCCCGCTCTCGCGCCTCATCGAAGGCGTGAGTGGCCTTGAGGCCACGCTCGCTGCTGATGTTGAATCGCGTGGGTGGCCTCCAACGGTCGCAAGGGACATGCGGCTTGGCACCACGCTTCTAACCTATTCCTGGGACGGGCTGATTGCCGATACAGAGCGCCACCTCGGATTCGTAGTGAATCTACCAACTGCGGCGCTTGGGGTTGTTGCGCGGGCACTCCAAGTAATGGTTGCAAATGCAGTTGATACGAACGCCGAAGCTAAGTTTGAAGACAGAAGCAGCCTCGACCGCACTAGTGTGGTCGAGGATATCAACAGGATTGCGGAACTCATCGACCTAGAGTCGATGGAGCATGCTTTGACTCAAGGCATCTGTAGCCCCATTGACAAGGAACCGCTCGAAATCGGTGATTACTACTACGAGGGTGTGTCGACACAGCCAGGCCATGTTGGGGCTGGACTTGTTGTTCCGCGTACAGATCTTGTTTCCCAGACGATAGCTAGCTTGGATATGAGCCAAGCAGTGTTGCTAGTCGGCCCATCGGGTGTTGGGAAGTCCGCCGTGTTGTGGACCTTACCATTCGCTCTTCCAGGCGTCCTGTGGTTTCGTGTGCATCGAATGTCCGATGACGATGTTCCGCAAGTAGTGCGATTGCTGCGGTCATACCGTGTTTCCCCCGAGGCTCCTGTGGGTCTTCTGGTCGACGCAGTTGGCAACGGTGACCTGGCAGGGTGGTCGCGCCTACGAAAAGCGGTAGCTTCGATCCCAGGTGCCCTACTTATAGGTACTGCCCGCAGCGAAGACCTACCTACTCTTGGAGACCTTGCAGATTGCAGGACAGTAGGCGTTTCACTGGACGAAGATGCCGCAGAGGCGATTCATGCCGGCCTTACCCGGCGCTGTGCGACGAGTGTCCCTCACTGGCGAGAGGCCTTTGAACAGTCTCACGGGCTAACACTTGAATTCACTCATTTGCTAACTCAAGGGACACGGCTCTATGACATCCTTGCTGACCAAGTTGCCAAGCGTGTTATTGAGAACCGTGCCCTTGAACTCCAGATCCTCGCCCTTGTGACAGCTGCTGACCGTTGGTCCGTATCCATACCGGCCGAAGCGTTGACTGCTGCCTTGAACTCTGGACCCACGGAACTGCGAGCCGCCCTCGCACGGTTAGTGGAGGAGCATCTTGTTGTTGAACGCGACGGATTATTTGCTGGTATTCACCAGATTCGATCGCGGAACATCGTAGATGTGATCCACCGTGTCCCCCCGCCCCCGCTGGAGGCAACCGTCGTATCAGTCCTCGAAATGCTGCATGGCCCTGCGCTGTCACGTTTCCTTTACGAGGTTCTGAGAGAGGCGCCTGGCCTTGAGAAACCAGTGCTCCAGGCTTTAGGTGGGCTGGTGCGAGACGACGTTGAGCGTCTCTTGGCATGCCTCCGGGGGCTTGAGTTGGTTGACTTCTACAGACAGGCAATGGCTTGGGCGCAGATAGCGGAGCGACATGGTGTCCCACTTGCTCACCGACCCTTCGTCCTGCAATTCGCGGTCACCGGTATTGAGATTCCCGATTTCTTTGCTGTCCAGATTCGAAGTGCCATAGCTGAGATGGCGTCCATTCCGGAGCAAAGTGAGACAAGAAATGGGCTACTCTGGGCGGTAGGTACCGACAAAATCGCCTCAGAGCTTGCTGAGGCGACAAGCGCCGATGCGTGTCTGCGACTGCTCGGACCATTTGGCCGGACATCTATCGACTGGCGGCTACTACTGGCTGCTCTGCAACCTGGTTCCCCCTTCGGTAACTTCCTGAGGAGCTGCTCTCTTTCAGCCTTTGGCGACTGTGTTTCTTCAGCACGAGGCGTGTCGGTTGACCTTGCTAGAGCATTTGTGGATGCCGTCGGCGGGACTGAGGTCTTGCTTGAGCGTTTCCGCAACAGTGACCCGTGGCTTCAGGAACTGAAGACTGTTTCCAAGGACGGTGAACTCATTGGCGTTGCGAGATTCTTGTACGTGTCGGAACCTGATCAAGGCGATGCACGCGAGTATGCCGTTGAGACTGGGAGACAACTTCTTCGGACTCTGCCCGATATAAGCAGCGTAGACGTCAAGGCGGTGATGGCTGGTGGGCGCTCATTGGAAGTTGACGGTTTCGAGTATGGGTCTTCAGGGCTCCTGCGTCAGTATGATCATCACCCCGCCACTGTCGGATGGAATCAGGATCGGATACGCCTTGCACAGACCCTCTTCGGCGCAAGCGAAACAGAACGACTATCGGAAGCCGCTGGATTGCTCGCCGAGGCCGCAGAGCTCGTCCGCGATACCGGCAATGCGTTTGTACAATCGCGCGGGCGACTGGCCGAAGCCTTGGACAGACGACGCATAGCGTTAACCACTAGAGGTCAATCGCTTCCTCCCCGGCTTGGAATTAACCCCCTCTCGGAAGAGGGCGGAATAGAGTTGAATGACCCTCTCTCGGGAATAATTACTGACATCTGCGGGAACATGTTGCCACGGCTTACCAACCCCGACGGGTACGCAGCACTTTCGGCATTCGTCAATCAGACAGTGCTCGGAAAGGACATACCGGCGGTGAAAGAACAGCCTTGGAGGCTCATTGGTTTCGAGGGTACTCCACCTGTCCTAGACGAACTCTCGACAGGGCTCTCCGACATTGCCGCTGTACTGACCGAACTACGTGCAGATGCGCGCTCTGCGAGCAAGATAGTGAGTGCTGGCCGACGCGGCACCGTACGGGGTGCCCTCGACCGTGCGGCCAAACTGTCGCGGCAACTCACTCACAGGAGGATTCAGAAACAACGAGCAGGGATGAGAGCGGCCCTTCAATCGACAGGATGGGCGGTCGATGTGTGCTGGTCTGATGGCGATCCAGCGAAAGGCGAGTTCTCCAACTGTGCCGTGATGGTCACTCTCGATTCTCTGGCTGACTGGCCGGCCGCTTATGAGGGCCTCATTCCGAAACTGCAAGAGCTTAGCACCCTCGGGGAGTCACCCTTGCTAGTGCCGGTGGTGAACGACCGGAGTGTTCCGCGCTTTACGGTGCGAGCTGGTTCGAAAGTCTGGGCAGTGGGCAACTTGGGTGAGTTCGAGCACTTGCTACCAGAGCAACTGGACCAACGTTTGACCAGTCCATTTATTGCTGCCCGCTCGGCGCTGGAGGTCTACTCGGCTCTCTCGGTCCTCCGCCGCGATGGAGGACTCCATCATAGCGTGCGGCAACTGCTTGAGCGTACACTATTGGACTACGACCAGGCGGTCACCGCGATTCGGGCCGTCGGTGAAGACGTTGTGGTCGGCGCGCTCACCGAGTGGCTGGGAGAGATCCATGGGCGGGTGGAAAAGGAATGGAACGGCGAAATCGCAGCTGGCGCTTTCGCCACAAGTATGGTGGAAGGAGTGCTGCAACCAGGATCCCCGGAGGCCATTAGACAAGGCGTTGCTCTACTCTTGTCGCTCCAATGGGACTCAGACCCTGCTCGCGCCATTGCTTGGTTAGAGTCGTTGGAGGAGTAGCTGGAGCCGATTGACTACAGCCACTTCGCCCGAAGCCTGACTTGGCGGACGCAGCTTGGTATCCCGCATCTCACCGGGACAGCCATGTAGGGTCCAGAGGAGAGAAGGTTACGCGAAAAGGCTTGAAGCTGTAGGCGGTCGGCTGACCTGTTCTTCGATGCAGTGATGATGGGAGTTCTTTAGCCTTATTCGACTCCAGTTCCATCCAAGCCGACCGCCCAAGAGTACCTAAGGTTTTTGTGTCGATTGGAAGACAGAGAACTCCGTCTGCGTCTAGCCAACTCGCCGGAATTGCTGGTTTTCTCGACGGCTGGGTAAACTTGTTACGCAATTTCGGACAAACGGGAGACTACATCGATATGAGCGATACGTTCCTGTTAGGAGCCGGTTTCTCCAAAGCAATCTGCAAGACGATGCCGACGATGAAAGAAATCTACGAGCTCCTAGAACCGTTAATCGGTAGGGCGGACGGTTTCAGCAGAGAGGCGTACGACTACGCATCTGGCAACGTTGAGACACTGCTCTCGTACTACGCAATACCCAATCCACATGACGACACCGTTGAGCTGTTACGTAAACAGCGAGTAACGACTCTGTTAGAAATCGGGATAGGAGCGCTTCTCCAAGAGCGTGAACGCGAGGGAGCAGAACAGGGACTAAACCCCAACGGCTCAAAGCTCGTCTCGAAATGGCACGATCAACGAAGTCACATACTGACAACGAACTACGATACACTAGTGGAAAGAATCGCTGCGGAAAAGGAATACACAACAGCCAACGGAAGCAAGGATAAGCTATATTACACGGATCTGTATCCGATACCTGTCAGCTCGGCCCTATCACGAGATGGAGGAATGATATTTGGCTCCAATTATCCAGATACCCTCACTCTATATAAGCTTCATGGTTCAACGACTTGGTTCAAGTCAACAAGCGAAACAAACTTCGACCCAATATACGGTCTTTCACACGAGCAGTTCGACAATCCCCGGCACCAAAAGTTCATTGCCGACAAGCGTCGTTTTATTGTGCCTCCAGTATATGACAAGTCTTCACTGCTGAACCATGAAAGCATTCGTAACTTATGGTGGCAAGCCAGGAACAACGCCCTAAGACAAGCGGATAATCTATATGTAATTGGCTACTCACTCCCAGAAACTGACGCAGCCATGCACATCCTATTGTGGGAGGGAACGCGAACCGAGACGCCTGCTACGAACGGTAGGAAATCACTTTATGTAGTCGATGTGGATAAAACGGTCAGCCAACGCTACACAGAGAAATTAGGTTCCTATTACGACGTCAAGGATTATTACGCAGGCAATGCAGATGCGTTTGACATTTTTGTCGAGGAGTATGTCAAAGATACATAAGGTGCGTTTGGATAGTCCAATGATGGGGTTTTCGGTGGACCTCTCCGCTTGCTGGGGATCGAACTACACGCCATTCCCTGAACTACCTTCCTAATCAACTGCCTCCTAAACCGATACCAAGGTGGGATGTGCATTTCGCGGGTCTTGACGATGACCGAAGGGACGCCACGGCACCTCATATCACCTTTAGGCCCCAACTGGGTGGGTACCGACAGTGCGGTCTAGCGGTATGTACATCTCACCTTGGCTTTAGTTTAGTCCGACCGCCCACGAGTATCCGAGTTTTCCGTTGCTATTGTGTCTGACAGATGAAGGTTCTTGATTTTGTCCGCTACCGCCCAAGGATGACGGGACGGCATGGGTGGCGGCAACGCCGTCCAAGCTCTAACTCTCAAGACAGAGAGACTTCCCCAAGCCAGACACTGCCGCATCCACCGGCCCTCTGCCGACTGTAGAGGTCCGATTCGGCCTCTTCCTTCAGAAATAAACTATCCGGTGGCTACTAAGCTGGACTCCCGACTAACACGGTTTTTCAAGCGACCGCCGCCGGGTTGAGGGGTACGCCCGGAATATGGCCCGGCGCATCGGACATAGGCACCAGTTGATAGCCCAGTTGATGCGCCCGCCGTTTCGCAGCGCGCAGCGCCCGTTGCTGATACTGACTCTCATAGTATTCGGCGCCGGCATCTACGTAGTCCTGCCCGAAGCGCAGCATGGAGTAGATGAGTCTCGCCAGCTTGTGAGCCGTGGCGGTGATGGCCTTGGGTGCTCCCAAGTGTGCTTTCTTCCGGCGCAGGAAGGCCCCCGGGGCGCTGTTGGAGCGGTGCAGTCCATGGGCAGCCAGGCGCAATGCCGCCGCGGTCCGGTTGGCGCTGGGCTTGGTCTTTGAGCTCATGACCTTACCACCGGTGATGCGGTTGTCGGGGCTCAGCCCCAGCCAGGACGCGAAGTGCTTGGCGCTGGGCCATTTCGTCATGTCGGCGCCAATCTCGCTGATCACCTTCAAGGCCGTGAAGCCGTCTATCCCATCGATCCGGGTCAGGTCCACCCCGGTCATCCGATACAGGTGTGTCCTGATATCGAAGCTGGGCGCGTTGCCCTGGCTGCGCCGCCGGCCATTCCCGGCAGGAGTCCCGCCGTCGGTGACGTCCTCAAACCGTTCCAACTGGGCTTCAATCTTCCCGTCGCACTCATCAATCTTGGCGTGATACATCCGGTATAGTTCCAGAGCTTGGGTCAGCTCGAAGATGTGCTCTTCGAGCCAGTGCCCCTGTAACGACTTGGCGATGGTCTCCTCGTCCGCCCTGATCCGGTGGTCGCGGAGTTGCGCCAGCTGCCACGGGTCCCGTTCTCCGCTCACGATGGCTTCAATAATCGCCATGCCAGTCTGGCCAGTGATGTTGCTGATGACGTGCTGGAGCTTCACGTTCATCTGGGTCAGCGCCTTCTGCATGTGCTGAATGTGATGGGACGCGTACTCAACCAGCATGGCCCGCTGCCGCAGGTAGCTCCGCAAGCGTCGTATCTCCGGCTCGGGCCGGAAGGCTCCCGACAACAGGCCGTAGGTGTGCAACTGTTGCAGCCACTGGCAGTCCTGCACGTCGGTCTTGCGCCCAGGCACGTTCTTGATGCGCCTGGGGTCTACCAGCATCACCTCGAACCCCCGCTCTTCCAGCACCCCGAACAGCGGTATCCAATACACCCCAGTCGACTCCATGACCACGGTCCCCACTCCGCACTCCGACAGCCAGGCGATACAAGTCTGCCGTGAAGGCTTCAAACTCGCGCACCGGCTGGTCGCGACGGTCTTGGGGCACCGCGACGAAATGGCTGCTGGCCCCCACGTCAATACCAGCCGCATCCAGGTTTACCTGAGACAGCTGCGCGGGCAGACGCTCCCGCCTCCGGGTCGTCTGGCGCGCCGGTTTTGCGCTCCTCTGGCGAGTCGTCATCATCTCCTCCTATCACGTCAGTGTCGGCGCGTCGCCGGAGGAAGTCCCTGACAGTTGCCATTCTCCCGAACGGGATCGTCCTGGTGGGGACGTCACCAATGATGCCGCCGTAAGACTCCCAGACCATGCTTTGTACCGGGCAATATGCGCCAAAGTCTAGTCGGTCTTGGTCCAGACGATACGCCTCAACAGGAGATTACACCTCCGGCGCGGTCTCGTCTGTTAGTCTCCTTTGCCCAGTCAGGAACGCGGGCCTAACGGTGCTTTGTACATTCAGGCGGCGTAGGCCAGCGAGCCGATGAGGCGGTTGAACAATAGCGTGGGGACTTTTGTGATTTCAGGTTCGGCTTCCGACATGGAAAAACTTCCAGAGGCCTGCCACAGGTCCCTTCGGACCAAGGCGATGGCATCCGCAAACGTGGGGAGCGGCTTGGCATACCAAGCGGCCGGCCGGGGAATGGGCGGGCCTTCTTTGTGGGACAGGTGTCCTGCCAGAGATACCCAGGAGAAGAGTCCAAGAAGCGCCGGTGTTGTACGGGCGATGGCTCGGTCGGACCACTGACGCTGGGTCTCCACTCCCAAATGAGCGCGTACTTCTTGGAATGTCACCTCCAATTGCCAGCGCAACACGAACCACTCCACGATCTGGACCGGGGTGGCCGCGAGGTCGGTGGAGAGCAACGCTTGGGGACGGAATTGCCCCAAGGGGTCTCGAATCAGGACCCATCGAATAGGCACTGGATGCTTGCCCGAGTGGTACCAGAGGGCGGTTTGGGAAGCGACTTCCACGGTACGGCTAGTACCGTCATACCAAGCTGGCGAGGCCTCGGCCCAGCACGTATCCGGAGAGTCAAGGAGTTCCTTCAGCGTGGGCAACCGTTTACCCTTGACCCTGGGGCGGCCGTTCTGACCGGGCTGGCGAGGCGGCGCCGGCTCATAGAGCGCGGCATCCAGCCGCAACCTGGTGATTAGGGTAACGGGTTGAGCCAGGGCTTGGCAGAAGTGGAGCAAGTCCAAGACAGCGTAGCTGCTGTCGGCCACCAGCACCAGGGGCCGGTGGGGCAGCCATCGGCGCAGTTGGAGGATGATCTGGCGAGCCCAGTCGGTGAGCTTCTGGTGAGTTTCTTGGGAGTGCGCCCCCTTTTCCGGTAGTATCGTTCCGAGGGCGCCAGAACCGTCAGAAAAGGCAACGCCCAAGTCCGGTGGGCCCAGGGTATCGTGGTCAGCCACATCAAGCTTATCCAGCGCAGACCGCTGGCTTTCACGAAATGGCTACCGCTGGAGCGCACTCCGTCGCGATAAATTCCTTTTGCCTTGATACGCCCGCCCCGCCTCCGTTCCAGAGTCTCATCGATGCCGAACACTAAGGGGCCATCCCCTTGGTCCAAGTGTTGGAGCAAGAGCCACAGCAGGGTCCGGCCCAATTGCAGAGGCTGCCACACCGCCCGGCTGAGTACATGATGGTACCTTGCAAAGTTCCGGTCATCCTCCAGTCCCATCACGCGCAACGCCGATATCACGGTTCGCTTGCCAGGGGCTAGTACTCAGTCAACTTGGGCTTGGGATTTGTTTAAGAAAGGGGCCAATTGAGCTATCCTGGCTGGTGGGAAGTGTTGATGGCGGGGGTAGGAGTGATGGTCAGGGACAAATACGCGGTGCGGCTGGCACAGGAACAACGGGAAGAGCTCCAACGACTGGTCCGGGTTGGCAAAAACTCAGCCCGAGTGACCGCTAGAGCGCGGATTCTCCTAAAGAGCGACGGCGGTTGGGCCGCGCCCCAAGTGGCCGAAGCTTTGGATGTGGCCCTGAGCACGGTATACCGGGTCAAGCAGCGCTTTGCCGAAGAAGGGTTGGAGAAGGTTTTGCGGGACCGTCCCCAGGCCAACCGGCCCCGGAAGTTGGACGACCGGGGCGAGGCCCACCTGATTGCCTTGGCCTGCAGCCCGCCGCCGGAAGGGCATGACCACTGGACCCTGCGTCTGCTGGCCGGGAAGGTGGTCGAATTGGGGTTGGCGTCCTCCATGTCCCATGAGGGAATCCGAAAGCGTCTCAAAAAAACACTCTCAAGCCGTGGCAGAAGAAGGAGTGGTGCATTCCCAAGGTGAGCGCGGAATTTGTGGCTAACATGGAGGATGTCCTGGATCTCTACGCCGAACCTCATGATCCCCAACGTCCGGTGGTCTGCTTTGACGAGACCTCCACCCAGTTGTTGGCGGAGACCCGGCCGCCGCTCCCGCCCCGGCCGGGACGTCCGCTGCGCCAGGACTACGAATACCGCAGGGAGGGTACCCGCAACCTCTTCTTGGCCTGTGAGCCGTTGGCGGGCTGGCGGCATGTGGCAGTGACCGAGCGGCGCACGATGCAAGACTTCGCCCGCCGGATGCGCTGGCTGGTGGATGAAGCCTACCCCGAAGCCGAGGTGGTAAGGGTCGTCTTGGACAATCTGAACACCCATCGCCGGGCATCGCTGTACGAGACTTTCCCGGCTGAGGAAGCCCGGAGGATTGCCAGGCGGCTGGAGTTCCACTACACCCCCAAGCACGGGAGTTGGCTGAATCCTGTCCTGAGCTTGTCGAAGGGATGGCGGAGATCGAGTTCAGCGTACTGTCCCGCTCCTGCCTGAAGCAGCGGCTCTCCGGCGAGGAGGCCCTAAGGAGGGAAGTAGACGCTCTGGTCACGGAGCGCAACAACGCCAGAGCCACCATCAACTGGCGGTTCAACACCCGGGACGCACGGACCAAACTACACCGCCTTTACCCTTCCGATTTTACCGTTGACTGAGTACTAGGATGGCGCCAACCAGCAGCAGTTGGGATTTCAACCAGGTTCTGCGATGGAACAGCGTCGAAAAGGGTGTGAGTAGAGATATAATGGTATTCGGCAGGGTAAGCATAACTTGTCCTTTCATAAGGAGTAGACCAAGTTAGCTTACCCTGTTCTTTTATTTTGTCTAGTTTTTGTACAAAGTCCAGCTAAGTAACTATCTCAAAAGTCCCTTCTCCCCGTGCGGGAGAAGATTAGGATGCGGGGGATCGTATCCGTCACCCTCACCTCAATCCTCTCCCATCCAGGGCTGACAGGGGTATGTAAAGTCTTAAAATAGTTTGAGAACTTGGAAAGCGCACGGGAATCTGGCATCTTGGTTGCAATCACGAAACCGGATGCCGGAGGTCTCCCATGCGCCTTCCCAGCGAATGCTACCAGATGAAGCAGGCTGATGAAGCAGGCTATTGAAACGCATATGCCCCACCTCAGCCGGCCGCAATTGACCGGGCTGGTTCTATGGGTGTGCGGGACTATTCTGACCGGGAGCGCCTGCCAGAACGCCGTCGCCGCCGCTCTCTCGACCCGGGGCAGTTGGAACAACATGCGGCAGTACCTCCGGGAGTGGCTGTACGACGGCGCCGACCGGGCGCGCCCCTGCGGGACGGAACTGGACGTAAGCCTCTGCTTCGCACCGCTGCTGAGATGGGTCCTTTCGTGGTGGCGTTCCGACAGGCTGGCGTTGGCGATAGACCCGACGCTGAAAGGGAAAGAGACCACCGCCATAGTCATAAGCGTGGTCTACCGCGGCTGTGCTATTCCGGTGGCGTGGCGCATCATGCGGGCCAACAAGCCGGGTGCGTGGATGGATCCGATAGTCGAGCTGCTGCAGGCGCTGGCCCCGGCGGCGCCGGAGGGGATGAACGTGATTGTGCTGTGCGACCGGGGCCTGACCAGTCCGAAATTGTGGGAACAGATACGCGCCCAGAGCCTGCCCCCGGCCACGACCGGGGGGCTGGCATCCGTACATGAGGTACCCTAAAAACACGACTTTCTGCGCCGAGGGAGGCCGCCGTCTTCCGGCGCGGACCTTCCTTTCCCGTCCGGATACCGCCGGATACCGCGTGGATTGGCGGCGGGACCGCGTGGATTGGCGGCGGGACCGCGTTCAGCGACGCAACCGTGAAACGCCGCTGCACCCTGATCGTGGTCTGGTACGCTGAGCAGGAGGAGCCGTGGATCATACTGACCGACCACCCACCCGGAGAAGCGGGAGCGAGTTGGTACGCGCTCCGTTTCTGGATAGAACTGGGCTTCAAGATGCTCAAGAGCGTCGGCTGGCAATGGCAGAGGACCCGGAGGACCAGCCCGGAGCGGAATTCCCGGCATTGGCTCGTGCTATCGGTAACTACCCTGATGGCCCTGGCCTATGGGACCAGGGTGGAAGACGCCTTTGACCGTAAGATCGCCCCCGGCAGCCTGAGAGCGCCTCCGAAATGCCTGGCGTCCACTCACCTCGATAGTAGGAGTAGGCCGGGACGGACCGTCAGCCTGGTCCGCCACGGCATCGGCTGGCTGAGGCGGTTGATGCACCGGGGCAGGCTCTGGAGCCGGGTGTGGCTGCTGCCCGAACCGTGGCCGGAACTTAAGCCCGGCCTGGAGATCCACTGCCTCGCCCCCGCTTGAAACTCAATACATACCCCTGTCAGCCCCGGCGGGGGGTCGGTCGGCCCGGTCAGGGGCTTCCCTTGGCCGGGCCGACCGACCAGGTCCCGGACCGCAGACCGCGCGCATCAGACTGATGCCAACCAGCCGACGCCCGTGTCCCTGAGACGGTGGGCGCCGGCTCCTGCGTTCCCGGCGAGCAGACGGTCTCAGACCGTCTGTGGGACACCTGCAGGTGTCCCCGGAGTCCCTTCGGATCCGGGCAACGGCAACCACCTCCTTGATGTCGCCGTTCCGGCGGCAACCAGTCCCACGACGCCGTCCCTGCCCCCCGGCGTCCGGGCCTCCGCCACATCATCCGGGACAACCAGCCGGGCTGGACCTGTCCCTCAGGGCGCCTCCCACCTCGGGTGCCATCACCCGGCCTGTTGCCAGGGAGCGACGGCCACACCCCCCCAGACCCACGGGCAAGACCCCGGTACCCGGAGATACGACATGGAACCAGAACAACCGGCCAGGAAACCCGGTCCCTGCCCCAAGTGCGGCGGCACCCTGGCCTACAGCGAGGACCGGTACGGCCCCTACGTCACGTGCCTGCACTGCGGGAAGCTCATCGACCTGCTCGCCACCGCGCATGACGTGCCTGCGGGGGAACGGGACAACCCTTCATCCCCGATAGTACGAAACCGCGGGAGGCTGAAGGGGCCCATGACACGGGAGTGCCGGGAGATGTACCGGGAGTGGTGCGCCATCATCCGGAACGAGGGGCTGACGGTCACTCAGGCCGCCCGGAGGTTCGGCGTCAGCTACCGTACCATCTACCGGATCCTCCACCGGTACAAGCCCGAGCCCGGTCAACTGGGGGAACCCGGCTAGGCGAATGGCATCTACACCAGAAGAGACATGGGCCGCCTCAGCAGCGCCGCCGCGTTCACGGGCCACGATGATGAGTATGGAAACCTTCGGATCTGGGCCGGCGCCACTCCACAATCGTGGACAGCACCGTGTCCGCGCGTCATGGCTTCCCGAAGCGGCCCCTGAAGGTCCAAAGCCTGGCGGAGGTCCGGTCAGACATCGCTCTCCAGGCGTCCTCCGGCGAGCGCGTATGAGTCGCCTATCCGGCAGGCAGATGCCAACCCGGATCGTTTTCACCACCTCCGTATGCTCAACTCACCATGCGGGCAAATCATGACTTGTGACAGACCGCCTGTTCTGCTTTGCTATTGATCAATGACCGGACCGGCACTTCATGGCCTCACGGATCTTCACGCGAGACCCGGCCGCACGGACCTTCCGGGGACTTCATTGTTGGAGGGACACATGAGAACACGAAATCCGGACCCTCTGGCCGTGATTGTGGCAGGGGAACTCCACCAGCGGTACAGGCCGCTGGCCGCCATCCTCTTCGGCTCACGAGCCAGGGGCGACCACCGCGAGGACAGCTCTGTCGATTTCCAAGGTCTTTGATCCAGGGATTTACACGGTCATTGACCCACCCTGGGGCATGTTGATCTGAGTATTATCCGGTTGCCGCTTGCCGGTCAATCACCCCCATCTCGTCCTGGGCCAAGCAGGGCTCGGTGGGGCGACTGACGTTCCCGGTAGCTGTTGCCCTCGATGACGATCTGGTAGCTGGCGTTGGCCAGCCGGTCGAGAGCGCTGTTTGCTAGGACGGGGTCCTCGAAGAGGCCCAGCCATTCGTCCACGGACCGGTTGCTGGTGATGACGAAGCTGGACACGCGGTGGCGGTTGAGGATCAGCTCATAAAGGTCAGCCGACTGCTGGGCCGTGAAGCGGTGCAGGCCGAGGTCGTCCAGGATGAGCAGGTCAGGAGACAGGAAGGACCGGAAGGTGCGCTCCACCGAGTTGTCCGCCCTGGCCTGGTTCATGACTCTAAAGAAGTGGTCGGCATGAATGAAGCGGACGGTGTGCCCGGCCCTGACGGCGGAGTAGCCGAGGGCTTGGGACATGAAGCTCTTGCCGACGCCGGCGGGTCCCACCAGCAGGACGTGCTCGTGCTTGTCCAGGAACTCCAGGGAGAAGACGGCATCCAGCAGCCGGCGGTCGAGCGTGATCAACGCCGACCAGTCGAAGTCCTCCAGGCGGCAGATCTCCGGGAAGCCGGCGGCCTGCAGGCGCATCTCGATGCGGCGGTGGGCCCGGCGGAGTGTACAGGTCGACGTCGCCGGCACCGGCCAGGACCGACATGCCCAGGGCAACGTCACCCACGGTGCGGGCAATGGGTCCCACGTGGATGGCCCGGAGCAGGGTCTGGGGTTGAATGCGGGTGTAGGATATGCGGCCCAGAGTGGGTTTGATGCCCATGACGCCGCACAGGCTGGCAGGCGCGCGGATGGACCCGCCCAGGTCCGTTCCCAGACCGAACGGCGAAAGACCCGCGGCGATGGCGGCGGCCTCACCGCCGCTGGAGCCTCCCGCAGTCCTGTCCAGGTTCCAGGGATTGCGCGTCTTCCCGAAAACCTCGTTGTCGGTTTCCCACCACAGGGCGAACTCCGGCATGTTGGTCTTCCCCAGCAGAATCCCGCCGGCCGCCTTCAGCCGGGTATACACCTCCGCGTCCTGACGGGATACGTAGCCGTCGTAAACCTTCGATCCCATGGACATTCGCAACCCTGCAGTTTCGATGCAGTCCTTGAGTGTGTAGGGCACACCGTGGAAGGGGCCCAGGCCGTCGCCCCGCATTACCGCTTCCTCGGCTTCCCTGGCCTGCTCCAGCGGGTCGCCGGTGAAGAAGACGATGGCGTTCAGCGTGGGGTTGAGCTGCTCGATATGTTCCAGGTGGGCCTGGACCACCTCCACTGGGGACAGCACTTTCTGGCGTATCTTTGCCGCCAATTCTGTAGCAGGAGCGTAGTAGATCTCTTCACTCATGGCTTTCCTCCGCAGGGCAGATGGTGGAGTCTACCATCGATAGCTCCAGGTTTGGCCGCTCCGGCGCCGGCACTTCCCAGGCATCGCAGGGAAATCATTCCCGGCACCTCGCTCGGGACGCTCCCGGTTTCAGGTGACGATGGCCATGGCCGTGGCAGGGGCACGGGGGACCCAGGCCGGAGCATCGAAACCACCAGCAAGGTGCCGCATCACCACTCTGTTCCCGCCTGCAAGCTCCGGGCATCTTCCACTACTCTCACATCAAGCGGGTTGCCGGGCAAGGGAACCGGCGATGGCGCGGTGAGGGGAGTCATCCATCCTCCGGCGCCCGGCAAAGCCCGGAAACGCGTCCATCAGGCTGGGCTGGCGATGGCCGCAGGGGATCTCGACCCTGAGCGTGGCAGTCCCGGTGAACTTTTGCTGGCAGGTAGCTGATGGAGCACCAGGCAGGACGTCACGGGGCCGACCAACCCCCGCCAGGGGGTCAGGATGTGGGTCCGCCGGGCCCCGGGCATTGCCGCACAGTACAGGCTGCCGTGGGGCCTCGGCGTCCTCGCACCGGCCCACCTGGTCTAACTCCGAGGCTTGCCCTGGAGCGCCGTCAGCGCCAACAACCGGCGTCGTCCGGGCGCGTCCCTGCCCCACTCGACCGGCCGCTCCCCGGAGCGGCACACCGCCATCCCGGCGCTGCGTCCTTCCCTGATCTGCCTGGAGCAGCGCAAATGTGTGCCCCCAATGTTCAACGAAAATGCTAAAACGCCAGACCGCCCTCCTCCACTACCATGGATGGTACCAACGCACTGGAGGACGATACATACCATGAGCACGCCAATACAGTGGTTCCCGTTCAGTCACCTGGCCTTTTTGTTCCCTCCCATGAACCCGGCTGAGTTCGCCGCGCTGGTGGACAGCATCAGCAAGCACGGCCAGCAGGACCTCATCGCGGTCTGGCGCAAACAGATCATCGACGGGAGGCACTGCTGCCTGGCCTGCATCAAAGCGGGAGTCGAGCCGCAGTATGTGCACCTGCCCGATGACATCGACCCACGGGAGTACGTCCTGGACATGAACCTGGCTCGCCGGGACATGAGCGCCAGCCAGAGGGCCGTCAGTGCCTCCAGGGTCTTGTCCCCGTCCGGTCCCGGCCGGCCGCGGACGGAGGACCGTGACGACCCGGAACGCCCATACACCCAGCGGGAAGCGGCAGAGCGCTTTCGCGTGAGCAGGTCGGAGCTGAACCTCGCCATCAAGGCGATGTCCGAGGACAGCGGCGCGCACGCCGCGGTGCGCCGGGGTGTCGAACAGGGGCGGATCACCCTGAACGACGCCAGGAGCGTGATGGGGGAACCGCAGGAGATACAGCGGGAAGCCATGGTCCGGGTGATCAGGAGAAAAAAGGGCACCGCCGCCAACGAGGTGAGGCGGGTTAAGCGGGAGATCGCACGGAGGGAAGATGCCGCGGCCCTCGAAGCTGCGCTGGCCAGGCCAATCGGGGAGGAGGTCACCCTGCACCACTCGGCGGTGGCAGACCTCCATAGGCTGGTTGCGCCCGAAACGGTGGACGCCATCATCACCCACCCTCCCGCTGTGGATGAGGGGTCGCAGGCATTGTTCTCCGACCTGGCAGCCTTTGCCGCCCACGCGCTCAGGCCGGGCGGCGTGTTGGCGGTCGTGGCCAGCTCCCCGAGCCTGCCGCGGTTCCTCGATGGCCTGAAGCACCCGGAGCTGCACTGGGTCCTCGAGATGGACCTCCAGTTCAGCAAGCCGCAGGGCAGGTCGGGCCGGCCCCACTTCATAAGTCTCCGCCGCCGGCCGTTGCTGGTCTACGGCCGGCCAGGCTACACTCTCAACGGCGGAGACGACGTCATATCCGTGCCGGCCCCCGGGGAACTCGCTGAAGGACAGGAGCGGTGGCACCCGGTTGAGGTCGGGATGTCGATGATGGTCGAGAGGTTCACCCGTCCCGGCGACGTGGTGTGCGACCCCTTTCTCCTGGGATGGCGCGGCACCGCGCTGGGGGCCAGGAGGCACGGCCGCATCTTCATCGGAGCGGACAGGGACAGGGGCTGCGTTGACCGCACCCGGCGGTTCCTCTCGGAGGCCGACCACGTGACTGTCACGACAGCGCCGGGGTCCCGGGCCGCGCCACCGCGTAACCCTCCGTTGGGTCCCGCTCACCCGCCGATAGCCCGCGTGTCCGGCTGACCTGAACTCCCTCGGCGCCCGGACACGCCCGTACTGCACATTTCCCCCATGCCGGCCCTGTAATATCGCAGTCGCCCGGAGACAGGAGGATGTTCGGCTTTCCGGGAAATTGTCCGAATTTGGACAATTTCCCCTCAGGAGAGACGTGACCCAGGCCGGCCGTCCTGAGCGGCAATCCCTCCAGACCCGCCCGTGCCGGTCCCAGCTGAGCCTCTCCGGTCTGCGTAGTCCGCCAGGTAGCCCGGGTTGCACAGGGGGAGCACCCGATCGGGGACGGCGGCGAGTCCCGAAGTTCCGGCAGACCTGACCGGGCCGGACGCTCATTTCCGGGGCCGGGAAACCTCAGGGTCGTGCGCGTCAGCGCAAGCCGGGACAGTCCAAACCAGCCGGCGCCCGCGTCTCCGAGACGGTGGGCGCCAGTTTTGCCGTCTACGGCATTGAGCCTCGCCCGGCGCAGCGGAGGGAGATCGCCAGCCGCCAACAGGCTCCAGGTGTGCCGGGGACACGGTATCCACAGTTCTTCAACCACATTTCCCGCCTGAAGCCGTTCCAGTACGCCGGCGCGCGGGGGACGGCGTACTGGGCTGGTGCAAAGCATATCTATGCCCGCTTTAGGGCCGTGCAACAGCGACTAACTGGCGTGGCCCTTGGGGAGGTGTAAGATCGAGGGTGGCGTGCCGGCGGACCAAGGCCGACGGGGCATTGGTGCGTAACGCCCGGTGCAAAGCATGGTCCGGGAGCCTTACGGCTGCATCATTGGTGACGCCTCCAGCAGGACGTTCCCGTTCGATAGATTGTGCGCTTTCAGTAGCTCCCTCCGGCGGCGCGCCTATGCAGCAACGAGGGGCGGGTGGAGACCGTGGCGATGGAGTCCACCGGGGTTTACTGGATACCCCTGTTTGGGGTGCTGGAGGAGCGGGGGTTTGAGGTGATGCTGGTGGACCCCAGCCGCATCAAGAACGTGCCCGGCCGCAAGACGGACGTGCTGGACTGTCAGTGGCTGCAGCAGTTGCACACCTACGGGTTGCTGTCGGGAAGCTTCCGGCCGGAGGGTGAGATACGCTGCCTGCGCAGTTACCTGCGCCAGCGAGCCATGCTGGTGGAGTATGCCTCCCATCACATCCAGCACATGCAGAAGGCGCTGACCCAAATGAACGTCAAGCTGCAGCACGTCATCAGCAACATCACGGGCAAGACCGGGATGACCATCATCGAAGCTATCGTGGGCGGCGAACGGAATCCGCGGAAGCTGGCCGCGCTGCGCGACCCCAGGACCAGGGCGAACGAGGAAATCATCGCCCGGTCGCTCCAGGGACACTGGCGGGAGGAGCACATCTTTGAACTGACCCAGGCCCTGGAACTGTACCGGACCTATCAGGACAAGATCGCCCAGTGCGACCGGGAGATAGAAAGGCAATTGGGGCGGTTTGAGGACCGCAGCAATGGCGAACCGCCAGCTGGGGATGCCGGCAAGCGCAGCCAGGGGAACGCACCCCGCTTCGACCTTCGGAACCACCTGCACCGGATGACGGGAGTGGATCTTACCCGCATTGACGGAGTGGACGCTTTCACCGCACTGAAAGTGGTCGGCGAAATCGGCACGGACATGACCCGGTGGCCCAGCGCCAAGCACTTCGCCTCCTGGCTGGGACTGAGCCCCAACAACCGTATCACGGGAGGGAAGGTCATCAGCTCCCGGACCAAGGCCAACGCCAACCGGGCGGCTGCGGCATTGCGGCTGGCGGCCAATGCCCTGCATCGCTCCAACAGCGCCCTCGGCGCCTTCCTGCGCCGCAAGAAGACCCATTTGGGAGCGCCCAAGGCCATCACGGCCACGGCGCACAAGCTGGCCCGAATCATTTACTCCATGCTGCGCTACGGCCAAGGCTATGTGGATGCCGGAGCCCAATACTACGAGAGTCAGTACCGGGAAAGGGCGCTGCGGGCCGCAAGGCAGAGAGCGGCGCAACTGGGCTACCAGCTGGTGCCCGTGTCCGATGGTCAGGGCCAGGCATCGAGTGCCTCCCAAGCACCAGTCCCCACTGGCGCATGACAACCTCAGTTAGTCGATAGGCTCTCCAGGGACTCCTGGCCATAGCCCCTGCCCAGGCAACTCCGGTTCTCCCGGTCTACTGTGCCATCTTCAAGGGTGACGCCGCCCCCACCGGTCAGATTGTGGAAGACCGTCTCCCGACACGTCCGGGGATAGCGGCAACTCGCCATTTGGCGGACTGCCGGCGAAGCAGGCAACCGCCAGAGTGAGCCCATGCCATTGATACCGGCGGCCGCCGCGTCAGGGCGGACCGCACCGGAACGCCGGACCGGCGGGACCATGGCGCGTGACTCCTGAACTGCTCCAGAACTCCCACTACAGCACACGGCGCGTCCCTTCGCAGCGGAGAAATATGCCTGCGCCCTGGAGCGCAACACCCACACCAAGACATGGAGACCAATTCGTGACGCAAGAACGCCCGAACAGGAACATGGACCCCTGCCCCAGGTGCCAGGGGACTGTGGAAATTTCCCAAGACCATCACGGCCCGTACATCCACTGCCTCAACTGCGGCCACACGATCGACCTGCAGCTCCCGGAAGACCCACCCGGGCAGCCTCCCGGCAGGCCCGGAGTCCGCCCGGACAGAGTTGGCCGTCACCACGGGCCGAGAGGCCAGGACCTCCGGGAGAGGAACAGGCGCTGGGCCGAAATAATCGAGCGGGAAGGGCTGTCGGTCAGAGAGGCCGAAGCACGGTTCGGAATCGGCTACAGGACTCTCTACCGCGCCCTGGCGGAGAACCGGCGAAGGCCCACCAGGCCGGGTGATCCCGGCTGGACACACCGCATCAGCACGAGGACGGCCACCTACAGGTCCGGCGAGGTCGCCAAGTTCGAGGACCCTGCCGGACGGCACGGGGACCTCTCCAACAGTGCCGAGGGATATCCCCTGACGGTGAACGGCATCGAGTTCCAGGGGCCCGAAAGCCTCTACCAGGCCCTGAAGTTCTTCCGGCTTCCCGATGTCCAGAGGCACATTGCCTCCAGGCAGTCTACGGATGAGGCCGTCAGGGCCGCCTATGAGGCATCCGGCTTCAGGGAGGGTTCGTGGAGGAGGGTCAGAGTGCGGGCGATGACGTACACCCAGGCGGTCCGGCTGCGTCAGCACCCCGCCAGGTTCTCCAGGGCGCTGATGGCCACCGGGGACCTGCCGATAGTGGAGGTCTCCAGCCGGGACCCCCAGAAGGGGTCCCGGCCCGAACCCGGCGACGGTTCCCTTCTGAAGGGCGCAAACGTGATGGGAAAAGTACTAGCCGAACTTCGTGATGAGCTACGGCGGCAGGGCGGGGACGCGGCCAGGGTCGCCGCCATCTTCATGGAGGGAGCCGACACAGGCGGCCTCCTCATCGACGGAAAGGCCCTGCCACGTCCGGACCAAGCGGCTGACGGCCCAGACTCGATGGGCGGGACCGTTTGATCCCCCGGTCGAGGTCCCGCCCGGGCAGAGGATGCGCCGGCTACCGAAGCTCTCGAAGTGCCGCAAAGGCTGCTCGCGACCTCCCAGACGCTCAGTGCCGGGAGCACATAGGTGACACACCCAGCCACGAGATGTGCCCGGTCTCCGCCGCCTGCTACAGGTGACTCCCGGGAGGGTGGACCGTGGGATCATCGGGATTAGGCGGCTCCACTTCCTTGCGGCCCAACCGCGCCATGCTGGGCCTACAGACTGTCCATCTCCTCCTCGTCTTCCGAGGCCACGTCCCACGCTGCGCCGCACGTGCACTCGTAGACCGAGCCATCCCTTCGCTGGAACCGCCTGCCCTCCCGCTCCACCGGGCAGAAAAGCTGCAACTCGTAAAGCAGAATCGGCTCCTCCTGGCAAAGCGCGTCCGGGTAGAGGTGCATCACATTCTCGTTATGTTCGTCCACCTCCACCATCACCGGCGCGCCGGTCTCCACATAGTCCGGGAGATGTTCCAGCTCCAGCGACAAATAGACCTCCCCCGTGTCGTCGTAGGTCAAGGTCCTCAGCGGCGTCAGGTCACGGACCACCTCGATCTGCTCCAGGTCGCGGACGGCGAAGGTGGCCCTGGTGGACCAGACCACCAGGAGGTATCCGCCTCCCGGACCCGTCGATATGCTTGTGACCCTGCCGGGGTGCACCCATGACATCCGCTGTTCCTCCACGTTTTCCTCCTTCAACCGCCTCGGTGTGACACTCCCAAAGTAGGCGGCGTGCCTGTCGCCCTAACCTTAGAGGATCACTTTGACAAAAGCCCGGAAGAACGACACCATCAGGCGGGACAAGTGGGTTTGCCGAGAAAGCCGGAGGTTGGGTCGGAGGGGGTATTCGAAGTGGTGCAGGGGCCGTTGGCGCGAGGATGCCCTGCCACCGAAGGAGATGATTCTCGTGTGCACACACCGGGCCAGGCCCACAGTACCGGGCGCGATGCATAACGCCCAGCGTGGGACGGGACCTCTTTCCATCACCGCCGCGCCCTCCTCGCCCGTGTGCGCGGCCAGGCTCAAGCCCAGGACTTTTCAGCAGCCTCGGGTCCGCGCCGCGGGGGCTGTGCCCCCCGCCGCGGCGCGACGGGAGGGGTAGGACGGACACACAAGCCCCGCACGGACGGGGATCCGCCCGCGTGCAAGGACAAACGGATGTTTTGCTTCCTGACTTCCCCGCCAGACGGGGGTTCACCGGCTTCACTCTGCGCTTCCAAGCTGGCCAAGCGCACCGCCCCGCGCAGGCGGGGGCACGCCTCACGGACCGGCGGACCGGTGTGCGCACACCGGGCCGGGACACACCGCCGCCAGGCGCGATGCGCAACCTGCGCGTACCGGAAAACGCCCATTCGCGCGACTGGTAGCAACGGGTTGAACACCCACCAGCCGGCCGCTTCTGCCTGGCGGGTTTGAATTACGGAAAGAGGGTGCCGGCGCGTTGGCGCAGTACGGTGCCCCGCCGCAGGCCGGACACGCGGCCGCGGCAAGGAGAGTTCTCTCATGAAGGACCACGACGGCAACCAACTCCCCCTGGCGGAGCACATCCGCAGCATCCTACCCAGCCCGATCCCGAACGGGGTCACCGAGGGCATCTATCAGGCGCTCTTCGAGATGGCGGGGCTCGCGGACCTCCCCACCGGGAGGTGGCGGGAGTTCCACCTGCGCCGGGCTGTGGAGTTCTTGGAGAAGGCGGTGGACTCCCTCCGTTGCCCGGAGGACCCCGGCCAGGTTGACGAGGGGGACCGCCCCTCTCCCTGTGCCTGCTGCTACGCCGGCGAGGGCGTCGCCGGCTGCTGGGACCAGGCTTTTGACTCGGGATTTGACAAGGGCTACCGGGAGGCCGCCGAGTACCTGCCCCGTTTCCGGGCCGGCGACTGATGGACGGAGGCAGTCTGTCCATGGGAGCGTACGCTCCGCCCTCTTGGGGTTGAGCGTACGGGACCCGGCCTTCGACGCCTTCAAGGTCCGGTGAACACAGGTCGGCGCTGCCGCGCGGCAGCTGATTCTAGGACGGCAACTGCGGACCGGAGAGGGATATGGCGGCCCCGGGGCGGGCCACCATCACACACGTCCAGACCGCCGAGGGCCTTTCCGCCGGGGCGTAGTAGCCCGGCGCGGACAGGGGCGCACCGGCGTGGACGGTAGGTAGCGTGCTGTTCGTCCCGGCCACCACGCTACCGCGGAGGTAACAGGCCCGACGGGCCAGAGGCCAGGGCCAAGTTTGCACACACCGGGTATGGCCCGACGCGTCAGAACTGTCCGAACCCAGACGCCAGTTGAGACATCCCGATCGGTCGGAGACCCCGGACTGCGATGTGCCTCCGTCATGATTCAGGGTCAGGATCGCTGAGAAAGCTGGCCGTTGCGGCGGCGGGCCCGGCCGGCCCGGGGCCTTTGGTCAGTTGAGTCTGTCCTGGAAGATACCGTGGCGGCGTGGATGAGTTCCGCGCGACATCGGCCAGAGTGTTCTCTGAATCCGCGGTCGCGGCGACGGTTTGTAACGCCGGGCCGGAAGGCCGACACCGTGGCCCAGCTTGCGCAACAGTTAGCAGGTTGTGGGCCAGAACGGCCATGTGTTCCTAGCTGTCCACCCCCGTTTTCCCGGGGGCAGGCCCTTCCACAACCCACGTGACCGGGAGCGCTCCAGCGCCGATGCGCCTCGCCAATGACGGACTGCACGCCCATTGCAACCCGGGAGTCATCCGGACCTGCCTTCAAGCCGGCCTATTCGGCAAAACCTTCCGCCGGCGTTGACAAGGCCGGCGCAACGCGGCAACAACCACCATAAACCGGGGGTACATTGCCAGAGAGCCCTCCCCGGCCGCGACCGGGGGACTCCAGTGCCAAACCGCGCTGCCTCCGTCCCTCCCGCCCCAGCTTCGGCTGAACGCTAGCGCCGCGGATTCGGAGGGGGCACCACCTCAGGCGTCACAAAATCCCCGACCGGTTCCAGGAATCTGGTAAGGCGGGCGTCCCGCTCGGGCCCGCTCCGGGTGGCGTGGCAGAAGGTCAGGACATCCCGGGCCCGGGTGGACCACACATAGAAGAGGCTCTGGGCTGCCCGCATCCGGCCCTGGTCCGTGGCGGGTACGTTCCCGGGCAGGATATGATCGCTGACGCCCACCGCCCAGACGACCGGCCACTCGAGCCCCCGGGAGGCGGCGACGGTGGTGAGAGTCAGCCCGCGGGAGGGGCCGCAGGGGTCGGCATTTTCCCCGGAGAGCGGGTCCCCGTTGATCTCCGGGTGGACGCTGTCCAGGAACTCGCGCAGCGCCTCCCTGGCCTCTTGCGGTCCCGGCTGTGGATCGGACAAGACGGGTTCCCGCCCCGCCAGGGCCAGCAGCCGCTGCACCTGGAATTTGGACCGCACCGGGTGGGCCGCACCCTGGGCATCCTCCAGGAGAGAGACGGCTCTGCGGCAGATGTCATCGACGCCGGTGGACGGGCCGCCCAGCATCCGGTCCAGGTTGTGCCAGGCGTCGACGAAACACTCGAGGCCGCGGCGCAGTTCGGGATCGATCAGCGGATTGCGGCAATACCTTCCGGCCGCCTGGACCAGGTCCGCACCCAGGTTCCTGGCCATTCCCGCGATCCGCACAGCAACCGCCGGGTCCAGCCATGTAGGTTCGGCGTGGGGGTCGAGGCAGGCGCCGATGCGGAAGGCGGCAAGGTCGTGGGGGTTGAGGAGGGATGCCAGGAGCCCGGTGATGCGCCTGGCGTCCCGGTCCCACGCCCTCGGTTCTCCTCCCAGTACAGTGTAGGGCAGACCGCGGCTGACGGCCAGCAACCGCAGGTGGTCCAGGACCGAAGGGTCCTGGTAGACACATGCGATGTGTTCAAGGGCGTATCCCTGGTCGACGAACTGCTCGGTCCGGTCGAAGATGTACCGGTACATGTCTGCGGGCCGGCCTTCGAACACCAGCAGCGCCGGAGGGACCATGGGCAGAGATTTCGTACCCACCCGCCGGTTCGTACGGAAATACCGGTGTCGATCTCCACTCAGCCCTCCCATGACCGGGTCGTGGCTCATGAGGTTGGCCGCTTTGCCGATGGCAGCCGTACTGCGGAGGTTCATCCTGAGCAGGTAGACGCACTCATCCACTTCCGGGAAATCGTTCTGGAAGGCCTCCAGGACCCGGTAGTCGGTGTAATCCCCGGTGAGGACGCACGCATTCTGATTGGCCGCCACGGTGATGGAACGCTCCGGGCCCGCCAGCAGGCTCAGCATCCTGTACTCGGCCAAGGCAAGGTCCTGAAGACCGTCGATGAGGAGATGACGACATTCGCTCCATGCCACCCCTTCACGGAAGACCCGGTCCCGCTCCACGGCCAGGGTGGCCAGGGGGGCCAGGTCACCCTGGTCCACGACGTTCTGGCGCTCCTTCTCCGCCTGGTACATCGCGGCCAGGTCCGGCCAGTCCGGCGAGCCGGGAGGGATGCCCTCACCGGTAAACCCCGCCCGGTTGAGCCGGTGCCACTCTAGCATCCGCCGGGCCTCGGGGTCGATCCGCCCGCGCTTCCGTCCGTTCGCGGCCAGCAGCTCGGCGAGGAGCGCCAGGGCCTCATCACGTTGCCAGACCGTGAAGTCGCCAGACCGCCCCAGGACCTCCATGCCCCCCAGCCTGAGCAGGTACAGGGCCAGCTGCTGGGGGGTGCCGGTGTAGATCCCCAGGGAGGGGCCCTCATCCGGCAGGAAATCTCGGACACGTCGCCTGATGTCATCGCCGCCCCCCGCGCTATGGGTCAGGCAGGTGATCTGCGATGGGTCCACACCCTGCTTGAGCCAGACCGCGATGCGGGCGGCAACGGTGTGGGTCGCCCCGGCGCCCGCGCCGCCGAGGATGAGCACAGGCCCGACGCGGGCGGTGGCGGGTTCCAACTGGTCCGGGCGCAACGGCGTCACCGGAAGTATCGGGGGAGTCGTCATCGCATGGCGCCTCTGCAACAGATGGACTGCGGGTCCCTGGACTCCATGGCCATGGCCGGGAGGGCAGTCACGGGCGGACCGTGCGCCACCCGCCGTTGCCCTAACCGAGACTGACCGTCTCCCCCTACATCGACCAGCACCCGGAGTGGCCGTGCTCGCGGAGACGCTCAAGGGTCGTGGTCACCATGGCCAGACCCAGTTCCCGGCCCAGATCCCGGAAGGCGTCCTCGGCCTTGCCGTCCCAGCAGACCAAAACCACCGGGTAGCGGTCCCGGCGCCTCGGGGAGCCATACCCCCTCAGCTTGTCCTCCACCCTTGACCTCCGCCTTGCGCTGAGCTCGTACTCTGCGTAGTGCCACCCCCGGCCGTAGGGGCTCACCGTCAGGCGGACCATCGCATCCGGGGCCAGACCCCCCTGCGCCCCCAGGTGCTCCGTGTACCTGGGGCCGTTGGCCACGGGGCAGCCAGCGGTAATGAAGTCCCGCAGGAGGTCCTCCCTCAGGCCGTCCTCATGGGGAGAGGACACCGTGTGCCGCAGCGGCCTGGACGAGGCTTCCTGCCACTGGGACAACCCGGTCCGTGTCCTGGCATCCGAGTAGTGGACCCGGTCCTGGTCGGCCCGCAATCTCAGGCCGCTGGGGGCCGCGAAATACCGGGCATCGCGCCCTTCTCCGGCCTGCAGGACCGACCCCGCGCGGACCAACCGGCGGCACGTTCCCCGGGCCCGGTTCTGGTCCTCTCCCTCCTTCAGGACGGCCTTGAGAAACCGGAGATGGCTGCCGGGCCACTCCACCAGCGCCTCCAGTAACCTCCACGATTCGAGTCCGCCGGCCCCCGACCACGGAGAGGCCGCCAGCGATCTTTCCCAGGAACCCTCGCCGGACCGCTTTCGGAGCGTCTGGTACACCCAGCCCCGGCCTTCACCGGCATGGGTGGGACCCGTGACCGAGCCGTCGGCAACGCAGTGCACGGACGCCTGCCCCTCCAACCCAAGGTCCTCCAGGACCCGGACCGCAAGCTCCTTCCCCCACTCGTCCGCCACCACCAGGAGCAGCCGGTTGGGCCACGGCCGGAGCGCCCCCACGGCCAGCGCCTGGCAGTCCACGGGGAACCGGAGCAGACGCTCGGTTAGGATGGCCTCGGACATGAAGGAGCCGCACCAGAACAGCGCCGCCCAGCCGCCCTCGAAGCGGACCGCCGCGTCACAGCTCGGGCCGCCCGCGCCCAGGGCGTCGAGCCACTGGAACTCCCTGAAGTCTCCCATCGTCCGCACGGCGGCCACGGCCGGGTAGAACCGCTCCAGCGCCGGGAGGAGATCCAGCAGCCGGCACCGGGCGGCCTCGTCATGCCAGGTGGCGCCGGACAGGCCGGTCCGGGCCAGGCACTCGCCGGCGAGGTGCCAGCGCTGGCGCTGGCCCATGGTGCACCCCAGTTGGGCCGACTCCACCAGACGGGCCTCCCGCAGACGGCGCAGCGCCTTCAGCACGTTGGGCGCGGAACGGGACAGAATCCCGGCGATGTCATCGGCAGATGCCAGGGGGAGCCAGAACAGCAGCCGGAGGACGTCCGCAACTCCCTTCGACAGGCCCAGGTGACTGGACAGCTGCATCATGGGGTCCGGCCAGGTATCCGGGGGGCCGCTGTGCGCCATCATGGTCATACCTCCTACCAGGAACTCGTGATCCACCGGCTGGGTACGGCCGGAGAGATGGCCCCGTACGGGCCGACGGACGGGCCGACGGACGGGCCGACGGACGGGCTGATGGGGACAGCCATGGCCGGACAACGAAAGTACCCCATGCACCTAGTCACACCCCACGGCTCTGTAATAACCACCCCACCGCCGGACGCCTCTCCGCCACTGGACAATAACAGTACCCCTTCCACATTGGGAGTCAGACGTGAAACACTTTTTTAGACGTGGACAATAAAGAAACCACTATTGAGCGTAGCATCGTGCCTGCACACGTTTCCAATCTTACGGACAATGGAAATACAATATGGGTGCCAGTGGACGATTGTCGTGAATGCAGTGCCTGACCGGCAGGGCCGGGGCTGCGGGCATGCTGGCCGCACCCTGACCGGCCCATCGGGTCCGGTCAACGCCGGTTGTCCTCTCCGCCGCAGTCAGGGACTCGACCACGTCCACGCGCCCTCTTCCCATCAACGGGGCTCCCTGGCGGCCAGCGCTGCGGCCACACCCTCGGCCTCCCCGGCGAGGCCTGTTCCATGAAGTCCAATTGAAAGTCCAATTGGAAGTCGCGCTCGTGTAACGGAGCCGTGCCGGTATGGTCCGGGCGGCCGCCGTGGGCTCCGGGCGGCGTCCGGGGCAAACCTGGAGGGCTGTGGTCCGGTCCGGCCCACCTGCAGTATCGACCAGACATGGGGCGCGTTCCGGCGATGTGTGGGTACGACGCCGTCCCTGGTCTGGGTCTGTGCGTTAGCGGCGGTCGGTCTCGGGTGTCCAGGGCCGGGATTCGACCCATGCCCACACATCGCACTCCCTCCACGCGACGGCGCGGGGGCCGATGTCCACGGAGGATGGGAAAAGGCCGCGCTTCTGCAGAACATAGAGGCGGGACTTGGAGAGAGCGGTGATTCGTAGGACCTCTGGCAACCGCACAAGGCGAAACTTGATACACATAGGACGCACACCATACCTAACCTGCCACCAGCCGGGGTTGTGTAGTGTTTCAGCCTGGATAGGCTAGTATGATGTGCCGTAGGAGGGAACCCTCAGTATACTGAGGGTCGAGGTGTAATTTCGGGGCTTACTGCCCGTTGTGGTTGGCGGGCCTGGGCCCGCTCGTAGGTGCGGCTGGGTATCGGCAAGATTTATAACCTACGCGGTTACTTTACCATGTTATGGGGGCACGTCAAGTCCGATATCGGTAGTCCCAATGTGTGTCGGCGTTGACAATCTTCTGGCTCGCTGGTGCAACTGGTCCAATCGCCTTGGCATCCCCGTGCCCGACCGCGCCCCATCCATCCGGCATTTTAGTCCGGCGTTCTACGCTCATGACGTCCATGCAGTCTTCTTCAACAGCCCATCCGACTTGCTGTTGACACATCTGTGGCCCGGCTCGTTGAAGTGCGACAACCCCGCCACGGCCACCGGACCTGTGGACACAACCGGGCGTTAAATGCGTAAAGTGCGTAAAGACTGGGTCACACCACGTCCCCTATCCTGGGGTGAACCTCGAATCGGCCCCGCCCCCCTCCGGGTCTGATGTAACCGTACTCCACCAGGATGCCTATTACGGTGCGCCGGAGGTCAGGATTGCCTCGGATATCGAGGTGCCCCAGGTGATTGGCAACCGTGTTGACGGCCAGACCGTGGCCGGTAAGCAACGGGTGCCTGCCCTCCGCGGATGCCGGGGCAACCACCACCCGTGCGATTACCTGGGCCAGGTGACTGGCGTGGCGGGCATTGTCTGTGGCCCCCGACTGGCCCGCCAACCGGGAGACCTCGCCCTGGTGCCATCCGATCAGGCGGATGGCGCGGGACATCGTATCCTCACCGGTGTACAGCGTCTCGTGCACAGACCCACCGGTGCGGTAGGCCTCCCAACCCGTCAAAAGAGCGGCCACCCTTGCGGATTGCTCCGGCGCTCTCTCCGCCCAGGTGCTCTCGTGGCGCCGCCCGTCTGCCCGCAGGCCGGCGGCCAGTGATCGCTGGCGGACGTAGAATTGATGCAGCAGGCCACGGGCGCCCTCGGACAGTACAATGAGGGTCCGCTCCCGGGGCGGCTCGCCCGGCCGGGATGCGAACTCCATCTCGCGGTCCTGCCGCTCCCGATGCCTCACCACGACCCGATTGAACGCCTGAACCCGGTCCCGGTCGTGGGCGCGTGCTCTGCCGGGGTCGGGGTAGGCATCGTCACGGGAGATAAGGCAGCGGGCGAGCAGACCGTTCAACGCCATTGCGCCGAAAAGCACGGGCGTGAGGATATCCGGCTGTCCGGCCCAGACCATTGACATGGAGTATGTATCCACACTGATGTGGACCTGGCTGCCGTCGCGGGCCCGGATCTTCGACAACTGGCCGCTTTCCCAGCCTGAGTTCAGATACGAGACCGTGCGCGGCGCCTGATTTCTGCCGAAGGAGTGGTTGATCTGCGTCCCTGCCTCCGCCGTCCACATGGCGATGGACGGCCTCCCTCCCTGCAGCTGCTGCAGCAGGCCGTCCGTGGTGAAGTCCTGCAGAAGGGACACCGGAGTGGACGGACGGGGTCGACGTGTTCCCGGTTCGGAACCCCACTCCCAGCCGCCGTCGCCCCCTTCATGATCGCGCCGGTGGTATAGTTCCTGGGCCACGTTCCATCGAGCTTCGAGCAGGGTGTCCGCCTCCTGGTGTGAAGCAGGCTGTGGTCTTGTGGGAGCCCGACTCCGAGAGTGCAACCAGGTACAGGCTGGGCGGTGATGGGTCCGGAGCCAGGGTCTCAACCCTATAATCCTCCTGGGCCAGGAGCGCCAGCGCCCCCAGCAGGGCGGCGCCCGCCGTGGCCGCCGGGCACTGCGCCAGACGCTGCACCGCCCGGAGTACCTCTTCCAGGTCTGCCGGGAGGTAGTCCTCCGGATATGGCGCCTGGGGGGCCGGCTCCGCCATGATCGGGGCCGGCAGGTCCGGCCATCCGGACCCGGGAGGCATGCCCTGCGTCGCTGCTCCTCCTGGAGTCGAGGCCGTGGGGTGGACCACCCCCTCGGGTCCGCTCTCCGGGCCGACGTCGAATAACGGTAGTTCCTTCGATTCCCGGGGCTCAAGATGATCGCTTGCCATCGTCATATTCCACTCCGTCAACGGCAGTTGCCGGGGTCCTTGCTATGGGTCTGGCCCGGACTCCTGAGAGGCCTGCGCCGGATGCCCATGCTGGGCAACCACGTGCGGCCACGTCCCCACGAGGACATCATAGTCGGCGTGGTTGACTTCGCGTTTTAACACAAAATGCGCATACAGGGATCACGTCCGGGGAACGCAACGAACACGGCGGCGGGAAGGATGCGCGCGGACCCTCATCCTTCTCCCATGTCCAGTTGGCGCCAAATGCCCAGCAGGTGAGTCGGAAGACCTTGGACGGCACCGGTGCTCGCCGGCTACCGTGTATGGGGGCCCGCCGCATCCGCCGGCCCTGTCTCAAAAACCGGCAGGAATGCTGGAGCGTAAGCTTTGGGGAAGTTGAAAAGGGAAACGAGAAGTTCCCCCTGGAGACATGGGCCGGGAGCAGAGGGGGCTGTTGTCACTGTCCCTCAACGAACTGTCTCCTCTGGACTGTCCGTCCAGCTTCGCGGCTGAGTTCGTCGACACTCTGGACGGTGACACCTGGACGGAGCTTGGGGTGGAGATAGAAGGGACCCGTTGTGAGCGCCGGCCCACCATCTCCGGGCGCCGTTCAGAGCGTGCCCGGCTGGGTGGCAGCGTCCGGGTCACCGATCCTTGCCGAGCTGCAACCGTGTTGGGCCCGTGGTTTCCATGGTCCGCAGTTCACCCTCGCCGAGGGTCTGGTTGTCGGCAGGGCGGACCCTGGAGTGAGGCAGGTGTTGAGACCGAGTGCGGCGCTTATCGGACCGATATGGCCAATGGTGGCAAACACCGGGAGCGGGCCAGCCTGACGTGTGAAATAGTCCCAGGTAGTCCCGTAAGTTCCAAAAGGTTGTGTGGGAATAACTGTGGGAATATTTCGGGATGCAGGGCATTAATTCCCGCGATTAGCTACAAATATGAAGTTGCTTATACTCCCATTCCCTCCGCCAGTTACACCTTTCTACCGTGTCTCAATAACTTCCCTTCCTCCCCCTTCTTAGGTATTAATGTGTATCAATAAACCCCTTTCTTTGGCCAGTGAAGGCCTGGATAGTCCGGGGTAGTCCAGGAAAAACTGGTACATATATTGGTACGCGCGGCGGGAGTGACCGGGTGACGACGAGTCTCAAGGGCCAAGCCCTGTCGGCGGCTTTGGTGCGCACTGTCAAGGCTCCAGGCCAGTACGCCGATCTAAATGGATTGAATCTGCGGGTCGCCGACTCCGGAGCCAAATACTGGATTCAAAGGGTGACCATCGCTGGCAAACGCCGCAACATTGGCTTGGGCGGGTACCCAGCGGTGTCCTCGGCCGAGGCCAGGGCGGTGGCGGCAGCCAATCTCAGAGTAATCCGGGAAGGCCGCGACCCCATCGCCGAGAAACGTCAGGCGGCAGAGGAACAGCGCAGGCTACCCACTCCCACTTTCGCCCATGCGGCCCAGTCGGTGATCGCCCTGCGCCGCCCAACGTGGAGCAACGCCAAGCACGCGACCCAATGGGAGAATACCCTCGCAACCTACGTTCACCCGGCCCTCGGCAAGAAGTTGGTATCAGACATTACCAGTGCCGATGTGCTGACGGTCCTAACACCAATCTGGACCACCAAGTCGGAGACGGCCAGCCGTGTCCGTCAACGCATTGAGACCGTGCTAGACTGGGCCATCGCCCAGGGCTACCGGTACGACAATCCAGCGAGGAAGGCGATTACCAAGGTCTTGCCCCGGCAACCAAGGGTAAAAGCTCACCATTCGGCCCTGCCTTACGAAGAGGTTTCGACGGCCCTGGAGCAGGTCCGTGAGTCCACCGCCGGGGCATCGACCAAGCTCGCCTTCGAGTTCCTGGTCCTCACTGCGGCAAGGTCCGGCGAAGTGCGGCTAGCCACGTGGCCGGAGGTCGACTGGAAGTCCAAGACTTGGACGGTCCCAGCGGCGCGCATGAAGACACGGCGAGACCACCGGGTCCCCCTGTCGGAAAGGGCATTGGCAATCCTAATCCGAGCGCAAGACCTCAGGGTCGTAGGCAGCGACTTGGTGTTTCCGGGCCGAAGTGACCGCTCACTGTCGGACATGGTCCACACCGCCCTGCTTCGGAGACTGGGCATTCCCGCGGTCTCCCACGGCTTTCGATCAAGCTTCAAGGACTGTTGCATCGAATGCACTGATACGCCTTGGGCGGTGGGAGGAGCGGCTTTGTCCCACACATTGGGCAATAGCACCGAGGCCGCCTATGCCAGGAGCGACCTTTTCGAGAGGCGCCGGGGACTGATGGAAGCTTGGGCCGAATACTTGGATACCGGCTCCCCGGAAGCTGGACTACCAACGGAACTGGCACGTTTAGACCCAATGACCTCTACCGGGGGCCCGGCGCCTCCCTGTCAACGAGTCCTCTTAGGTCCTGACTCAGGTGGCTGAGGACCTCATCCACTTGGTCCAATGCGACGGTGGGGAAACAATCGAGGAATTCCATTGCCGTGTCGCCAGCCTGCAAGTACTCGAACAGTAGGTACACTGAGACTCGGGTGCCGCAGAACACCAATGTTCCGCCCAATATTTCGGGCCCGCTGTTGACCGCAGGGCAGGTATCCCAGTCCATCGTCACCGTGACTCCTATAATAATTTTTGCCCGTCTTATGCTGGTCCCGGCGCTCGCAGTATCTCAGACAATTCCTTAAGACCAAATCGGTACAGCCGGCGTGGGTGACCTCGGCCACCCACCTCTTGTCCACGAGACCCCATGTCGTTTATCTCACCTAGAATACCCCTTATAACGGCCTCGTGTAGGTTTTGGCCCTAGGTGAGGAGGACAGCACCTTGTCCTTCAGGCAAGACTCGAATGGACCGGGACATTGACGAGCCGGCAAGTTCCCGAGCAACACGCCCTTGCCTTAGCCTGGGTGGTGCAAGAGAAAGACCCCGAACATGGTAATCGTGTTCGGCTCCAGGGCAACCGGACGCCAATAGGAAGACTCTGACCTGGGCCTCATGGTGGTGACTCGCCCGGTGTACTCGCCCGCCTTCAGGGTTGGCGCTTCCCGCACCGCCCGCAATTATTTGGAGGACAACCCGCCGACCTAAACCAAAGCCAAGGTGAAACCCGCATTTGCGTCGGCTAGAATCAGGGAGGCATAGCGTCAGGACTGGGAGCAGACTGAGTGGGGATGGTGATGGGTATGAGGGGGATAAGGCCGGACTTGGAGGGGTGGCAGTTGGACTTGGCTAGTGTGCGCAGCAGGATGTACCTAGCGCCGACACCCCGGGAGAGAGAACGGTGGCACGCACTGTGGCTCCTGTGCCGGGGCCTGACCGCCTCGGGCACCGCCCAGGCACTGGGCCGGGATGCTCACACCATCGGCAGATGGGCCGCCGCCTTCGGCGAGGGAGGGCCTGCAGCCTTGATATTCGAGCAGACCGGGGGTTCCCCCCCTGAGAGGGGTAGGTAAAAAGTGAAATCAGCTACAAAACTCTGGAATGCACAGGACTCAGCCGCCGACTCCTCGCAGCGCTTAGATCGCTCCAAATCCGAGTTTTCAGGTTTGTAAACCATAGAACGAACCACCATCCTGCATGATGTTTATCAGCATGACGCGAAAATACCTACCCCTGTCAGGTCCCCCCCCCCCGCACTTGGCGAGACGCAACAGGCGGAGTTGACGGGGGCAGTCCAGGAGTTGCCCGAGATGTCGGGGATAGAAATGGCCAACTGGACCCTTCGGCAGGCTCAGGAGGAAAGTGGTGCGGCAGTTTGTCTCGAAGCGTTTCGGCATTGGCCTGAGCCGCAGCGCTTGCCTGAACTATCTGCACCGCTTGGGGTTTGTCCTGAAGCGTCCCAAGAAGCGTCTGGTCAAGGCAGATGAGCGGAAGCGGGAGGCCTTCGTGGCGGAGTACGCCACCCTGTCGGACGAGGCGTGGCGTACGGGAGCGAAGATATTCTTCGCCGACGAGGCCCATTTCCGGGCCGATGCCGAACTGAGAGGCAAATGGATGCTAAAGGGAGAGCCGGCCCCCCGTTTCCACGAGGGCAGGCTTTGGTGGACTCGACCAGCCCGAGCTATGGCGAAAAGGCCAGCTACTACTCGGCAGTGTGCCTGGAGACCGGTGAGGTGGAGTGGATGGACCTGGAGGGGAACAGCAACTCCGGAACCTCGGCTGCCTTCCTGGAGCGGTTGCGGCAGAGGCACTCCGGGCCGCTAGGCGTGATTTGGGACAACGCGCCGGCGCACCGCGGCGAGGCGGTGCGTGAGTATCTGCGGACGCCGGGCTTGGGGCTGCGGCTGATGAACCCCCGTTTTCACGAGGGCAGGCTCTGCCGGGCTACAGCCCGGACGGAGGCGCCGATGAGGCCATCTGGGGCTGGGCGAGAGAGGAAGCCACCGGAAACCTGTGCTTGGGAACCAAGGCCCTGGTAAAGGAGAGGGTCGGGAATTTCCTCTGCGGGCTGTCCATCCGGAAAGACGAGGTCAAGGGCCGCTGCCGCACCGTCCTGCAATCAAAGGCCGAAGGATTTCTGCGAGAATCCCAGCCCAATCACCGATGTATTGTAAATGCACTTCCCACCTTGGCTTTGGTTTAGGAGGTCAATGTCATCCAGATGTCCAGACGGGAGTTCGACTATTGCCGGGACGCATCACAGCCTATCGCGGGTCAGACAGCCCACCAAAGGACCAGCATGAACCGGTCCGACCCCTCTGCTTTGTTCTCCACGAGGCGGTCAAACATATGGTCCAAGTCCCTGCAGTACTCGTTGTTGTTATCGTTTTTGTGGTCTATCTTTCCGTCAACGGGCTGTTCCTGTTCATTGGAAAAGTCGTCCTAAGAGCTCTCATCCCCTGGGGCGTGCTGAGCCGCGCCCTCGAGCTGTTTCGCGCCCCTCAGGACCGCCTGAGCCTTCCTCCGGTTGTCATCCCGCAGGGCGTCGGCTGCCATCATTTCATCCAGCCCTCAGCGGAGACGATCCTGGCGGCGTTCCCGGACTGTTCCTGGAACTTCTCGGCTGCTGCCATGTTTTCGACAACCATGAATATCTCGCCGGGGTCATCGCCCTGGTTCCCGCCGTTGTAGGAAACGTCTTTCACCCCGGCATCGCGTGCCGCGGCAACGATGTTTGGGTCTAGGTTGAACTGGGCCTCGGCCTGGTCCAGGGATACGAAGACTGGTTGGTATAGCGCTTCTGCCAACTCCTCGGCGGCCTCGACCCGTTCCTTCCCCTCGTAGTCCAGTTTGTTGAACCCGGCGACGAGGTCGTGACGGGCTTCCTTCCGCTCAGCCGAGTTGTACTCGTTCAGTTTATTTTTTCCCTTGAATACAGCGATGGCCTTCTCGTCCGTACCTTCTAGGGCATTCTTGAAATCTGTCTTGAACGTGTCGTTGCCCTCATTCTGGCTTTTGCCATCGACTATTTCACAGAGGTCGTGTTCAATCGAGGGACTCAGCGCCGCGTGTTCGTTGCGCTCTCCAACATGCTCGAGTTTTTCTCCTTTGGCTGCTTGGACCATTGCGTGATCTACTCGTTTTTGACGATGATTTTTTGGGCCGTTCTTACGGGGATTTTCGCTCCGGTTTCGGTACCGTTTTTGCGCCGGTTCCCGGTGATTGTCGCTTTGTTCTTCGCGTCAGTTTTTCAGTGATTTTCGGTTCTGTTTCTGCACCGATTTTCGTGTCGGTTTTTGCCCCGGGTTTCCGGCGATTCCTGCACCGCTTCGAAATGATTTTTATGCCGCCTTTTGCGGCGCTGTCATAACGGTTTTGTTGGTTCTGCTATCGCACCATTTCCGCGTTTATTCTGGTCTGGCCTCAGGCCAAGGAGATTCGGCGGGGGTGCATCAGGTATTTGATCTGGTCCGCTATCTCAGCGTAGCGCTGGGCTGATCCGGAGGGCCTCCACGTCAGCTCTTTGTCAATTTCAATGAGGAATTTATAGTAATGTCGTAGATCATATAATGCTGGCATCCTTCCGCTGAATTCGATCCCTTCGGAAATGTTCCTGTCTTGTTCCGCCAATTCGAATGCGGCTATCCGCTCATCAAGCGTGTCGGCCCATAGACCTGCCTCTGTTAAATTTTGGAAGACGGTTGGAGGCTGCAGGTTGACCTACAGGTTGAACTCGGCACTTTCGCGCGCCATATGTTCGATGATCGAATCTTACCGTTGCCCGTCCCATTCTTTGATTGCGCGTTGTATGAAACCGCAGTAATTCTGAAACACTTTATACGTCGCATTGGCGGCTGCGACCCTAACGGGGTCCCGCGAGGCGCGGGCGTCGTCGATGTTTTCTAGCATATCGCCGAGGTGAAACTCCAGCAGGTTGGACGTCTCGATCTTCTCCAGTTCTTTCCTGAAGTAATCGTGGTTGCGGAGGTCCTCCCTCCACAGGTCCATCAAGTACTCCCGGAGTTCATTGCTCCTGTCCTTCGGACCGATGAAATCGTTTTCATTCCCGGTCTGTTCTTGGCTCTGGGGAAAGTACCGAATGCGGAATAGTTCAGGATATTGTTCAAACGCAGCGCCCCGATTTCCCCGTCGTGGTCACTCTTGAACACGGTCGTGGCGAATGATTCTTTATAGTTGGCTGACGCCGCGGCCGGGATGGCATTATTGGCCGGCTCGTAGGCCTCTCCTATCTCCCGGTTCCCGCGCAGGGGATGGAATATGGACTGGGCTATCTCCAAGGCTGCCTCTTTTCTCTCCGCGTCCGTGCCGAAGTCTAGCTAGTTGAATCCAGTGACCAGGCCGGCTAATAACTCTGCCCGGTAACCCGGGTTGTAGTCCGCAAGATTCGTCCGCTGCCGGAAGACGAGGGCGGTCTCTTCGCCCGCGCTCCACTACACTCAGGCAAGACGTTCCCGGATGTGGGCAGCACCTCACCCACGACGTTGAAGACGGCGTCGTCGTCCAGCGCGTTCCGGATCTCCTGCAGCTTTTCCTGGAGTCTGTTGAGCACCCGCCCCTCGATGGTGTTCGTGGCCATGAAGTTGAATATCATGCAATCGAAGAGTTGGCCGTAACGGTGGATCCGCCCCATGCGTTGTTCCAGCCGGTTCGGGTTCCAGGGGATGTCGTAGTTGAAGAGAATGTTGCAGCACTGGAGGTTGATGCCCTCCCCGGCTGCTTCGGTGGCGACGAGGACCTGTATGTTCCCGTCCCTGACCTGCTGTTCCATGTAGAGCCGGGTACCCGGCTCGTCCCGCGACCCCGGTCTCATCCCTCCGTGGATCTGTCCTGTGCTGAACCCCCATGACTTCAGGTGTTCCAGGAGGTGGTCGAGAGTGTCCCGGAACCCTGTGAAGATCAGCAGGCGCTGCTTAGGGTTGTCGAAGAACCCCTCATCGTGGAGGATGGCGTTGAGCTTGTTGAGCTTCGCCTCGTTGGCGGCTGCCTCGACGTCCCTGGCCCTCTTGGAAAGTTCCTGGAGCTCCTCTATCTCCCTCCGGACTTCGTCGGCATTGCCAGCCAGCGTCACCGCCTCCACTATGCGTTCCAGGCGTTCGCGGTCTCCCTCGTCCATCTCCTCCAGGTCGGGGAGGTCAGGAGGAGCGTTTCCCGCCAGGTCCTGGGCTTGCTTGAGCCCTTCTTCCAGTCGGCGGGCCCGGTTTTCCAGGGACCGGAGCATGGCGTGGGTGCTGGATGCCAGGCGCCGTTGGTACAGGGCCATCAAGAATCCGACGGCCCGGGCCCGCCGGTCGTCGCCCATCTGGTAGGCCCGCGTGCTCTGTCTTTTGACGAAGGCGGTGACCTCTTCGTAGAGATCGAATTCCTCCCCGTCGATGGTGAAATCGGCGGTCCGGGGGATCCTCTTGGTGAACACCGGTCTGGAGACCCAGGCGCCGTCGGGTTGCAGCTCCGGGAAGTGGACCATGGCCTCCTTGGTCCGGCGCATGTAGAAGGGAGCGCGCCTCTGCTCCATCGCCCTGCGGATGGAGGTGACGTCGGCGTAGGCGTCCTGGTCGAGCAGCTGCAGGAACAGGGTGGAGTTCTGGGCATCGCCCTTGTAGGGCGTGGCCGTCATGAGCAGGATGTTGTCTGTGCTGTCCCGGAGTTTCTCGCCGAGGCGGTAGCGCAGGCTCTTGTGGGTCTCGTCGCTGGCGGACATACGGTGCGCCTCGTCGATGATCACCAGGTCCCAGTGGACCTGTTCCAGGCCCGCGAGGATGTCCTGCCGCTTGGCCAGGTCCAAGGAGGTGATCACCTGCTTCTGGTCCAGCCACTGGTTCATGCCGAACTGGTTGTGGATGTCGCTGCCCTTCATCACGAAGAACTGCTGGTCGAACTTCTCTAGTAGTTCCCGCTGCCACTGGAAGGTGAGGTTGTCGGGGCAGACGATGAGCATCCGGTCAACCAGCCCCCGGAGCTTGAGCTCCCGTATCAGGAGGCCGGCCATGATGGTCTTGCCGGCGCCGGCGTCGTCCGCGAGCAAGAACCGGATGCTGGGCAGCTTCATGAAGTACTCGTAGACCGCTTCAAGCTGGTGGGCCAGCGGGTCCACGCGTGATATGGAAAGCCCGAACTCGGGGTCGAACTCGTGGGCGATGCCCAGGGAATAGGCCTGCAGTGCGAGTTTGAGGAGTTCCCCGTCACCGTCGTACGAGGCGTTGGGGTCTATCGTGTGAAGGCTGGCTATGTCCCCGGCGGTGAGGGTCACCTCCCGGAATTGCCCGGAACTCTGTCCCACCAGTCCGGCGATCACGGCCCCTGCGCCGCTCTGCCTCGTGGTGACGACCCTCATGGGCTCGTTGAACATAACCCCGGTCAGGGTCTGGCCCTCGGTGATTGTCCCTTCGCTCACGTGGTCTCGTCCCTCTCTGTTGCTTCGGGTCGGCATATATCGATCTGATCCGAGTTCGTGTTCGATGGAGTGTTTAGGTGTAGTTCACCCTCCTCCTCTTGCCATGACAGCTCCTATGCCTGCTGTTATGAGTCCCAGTGCCATGCTCCAACCGCCGAAGCTGATAATGAACCCGGGTATTTCTCCGAATGCGGCTATGAATATCATCAGGACGAGGGGGATCATGAACATGAGGCCGCCTACGGAAATAATCGTTCCGCTCATTTCTGTTGTTCCTCCCCTAGCGTCTCGGTTGTGTGGGACACTGCACGGGCTTCCCAGAGTATCTCTATTTGGTTGCCGTTGGCCTCCATCCGGGCTGCGTTTTCTCTTGATGATGCGAGGATCTCGGGGTATGCGACTACGATCGCGAATATCGTCGCGATTGCTGCCCCAGCTAGGAGCATCAGTATGTCTCTTCTTATCCTCTCCATTCCCCTCCGTTCTCTTTTGTCGGCAGGTGGAACGCCATTCTGTTTTCTACCGCCGTTATCCTGAGATCATGGGACCTGTCGGCCTGGCAAATTCTGACTCCCCGGCCGTCTCCATCAGCAGTGGTTGCTCCTCTCATAATTCTTCCGACAGGCCAACCCGGCGAGGAAGCCGCTCATCCTCTCTTGCACTAGGGACTTGGTTCTCAGGCGCTGGTTTCCTGTCGCCTCCTGTCTTGCCCAGCTCCATACCGCCTCATCGGCGTTGAAGTCCGGGCTGTAGCCCGGCAGAGCCTGTCCTCGTGAAAACGGGGGTTCACCAGCCCAAGTCCCAAGCCTGGTGTCCGCAGGCACTCCCTTAGCATGTTTCCACGGTGCGCCGGCTGATGCTTCCTGTCTGACTCGGAGCAACCTACGGTGGGAGCCTTGCGGCAGTACGTCGCCAGATTCAATTTCGCCTCAAGATTCACCTTGCCAGATAATCCGTTGTTGTAATAATGGTCGGCTGGTCTGTATTTGTGGCGGCTCCGGCTAGTTGCTTTGTGGTCCTGGTTCCCGTGCCGCGTCCTTTTCGAGTTCCTTCCCGATAACCCTTTGACAGTAGTCCTTCATGCTCACGCCCTGCATGGCGGCTGTGGCTTTCAGCCTTCTCTGGAACTCTTCTTCCACCTCGATGATTATCCTCTTTCTGGTTGCCATGCGAGTGTTCTCCTCGAGCTGAATGTCGGTATGGACATTACACAAGAATATACATTGAGTGCAACCCTCCGGGCATCCGGACGTCGTGAGGTTCGGCATCTGCCGAACCTCGGTGTCACAGTCTTGGGGATTCGAGTGCCGTGCGTTCTCGGGGCTGAGTGCAGTTGGGACAGGGGTTCACGCCTGTTCCGCCAAGCCTCTCCGCTTGACATCTCCGGGCCTGCGGGACTCCCGGTTCTTCGACATCAACTTGGAGTTGATCTCTGAGGGTTGTCTCTCTGGGGGTGCACACGTTGGTGGCAGGGGCGAATTTCACTAATTTTCAATTGCTGGAATCCGTAATGGCCTCTTCCGATATTATATTAATAATACTGTAAACACCCCTGACGAGGGTCATCATCAACAGGTACGCAATGCCCCGGATTAGTTCGGGACATCCATACCAATGTGTCGGTATCCGCTTTGGGGGGTGTGATACTTGGTCTTGAATCCCTGTGCGCCTGTTGACGATAATTGACTTGTAGCGTTTCTTGATGGCTCCGCAAGGCCGGACTCCCGTGAGAGCATAGTCGGTTCTGGTGAGCCGCCATCACCGGTTCCGGGGAGTTTTCTGAAGGCTGGGCCGAGAGGTGGAAGGGAACGTCGAAAATCGTAACCGATCAATGATTCTGTAGGAGGGAAGTTCGGAAAACAGCCCTTTTTGATTGAGATTTGTACCTGAAAATGGTGCGATCGCTCTAACAATCGGACAAAGTTTTGGGCCGCAGGAGGTACGAACTCCAACGGCCCGGAATCACGAGAACGGCCACCCCGAACGGACATTTTCGCTGTCTTGGCCTATCTTCCCACCCGGGGCACCCGGCGGAATCCCCTGTGGCGATGGTGAGGGCATACTTCTTCTCCAGTTATCCCGGTTCGGAGCGCTCGTCGAACGTCGCAAGTTTTCGACGCCGCTTCGATGACGAAAGCGATCCGCTCCGTCTCCTCTGCGGTTTCTCCGGTACGGTGCTCGTCCGGTCCACTTTCAGCAGAGCGTTCCGGCGTTTGGACGCCCAAGGCGATTCCGTCGACGATGTGTCCCGCAGACTCCCCCAACTGCTGCTGGACCGCCCTTGGGTGGTGACACCTGAGCCAGCTCAACCCAAAAGGTCGGCTCTGCGGGGTATGTCCGATGATTACCGGCGGATCCGGGAACGTGTCGGATTAGGTTTCGAGGACTTCGTTGATTTGATTCCTGATGATGCGGCTGCCGAGGCCCGGTTAATCAAGCAGCGCTGGCCGCACGGTGTCCGTTGTCCTGATCGCTCGTCTGGTGGACCAGCGGAACATCTCCCGGACCTGCCCCGATTCTGCCCAACTAATGGTGTCCACCTCATATCAGCAGACGCAACGGGCCCAGCCGGGGGGCTGAATGCGCAAGGTGCTGCTTCAGCGGTGATGCCGATTATGTCGCGGCCGTGAACATTCGTCGCGGTCAACTTGCCCGACGCGGCGGCCGGTGGCGTTTCCGATGGGGGTTCTTATGAACTCTTCTGGAACGAAGGGAACTTTCTCCTGTGCACCTGTATTGCCCTTGGATCGGAGCCAATCACCCAGGGAAACCCTGATTGGCACCACGAGCTCGTCGCCGGAGGCGAAGACTAAAGAGGTTGCAAAAGCGATGTAAAGTCGCGGGTCGAAGAGAAGGATCGGTTGCCAAGTGCCGAGTGGCCCGACATCGGGGAGTTAATAGAGCCTCCCTACGTGTCGCTGACGACGACAGAGCGGACCGTGGTCCGGGGCGGGAAAGAGGATTATGCCTGTTGTCAGGAATCGCTCTCCCAGCTTTTCGCGAGATGGTGGGCCCCGATGCGGGAAAACAGGCCCACCTCACATCTCATCATAGAGTCTGGGCGCCGGACTGTACTTCTATGATTGCAGTCGTCCTTGGTGATCCTGCGTCCCGGTGATACCGTTCTCTAAAGTCATCTCGGATGGAGGACAAGTCATCACGGTTAGTAGGCACGAGGCGATTCGATGGACCATCGATGTTACGTTCAGGGTCCAAGTGTATAGATATCAGCGAACCGCCGCTGTCGGTTCCCCTAATGGTGAAGGGGTTGCCATCCCTGCGGAGCACCATAGGCACTGTCGGGTGATAGCAAGTTGTTGGGTCAAACAAAGGCGAAATATCAGTTACTTGCGCTGGGCTTTTCCTTCTTGCCATGGCTTCCAGCGAAAGCTGCACCATGGGACACGAGATCAGGCATCGCCAGGGCAGGGTGCTCGTCTTGCTATGAATGCTCTTGAAGTTCTTGGCACCCCATTCATATATCGCCATGCGGATGTTCGATGAAGGGGTGACAGTGCAGCCCAGGTCCTTAAGTGCCGGCTGGCCATCCCCGCAATGATAGTCTCGGCACTGGTCGGCTTCCTCCGTAAAGTTGTAGAGACAGTATAGAGGGGCGGCACGGTTGAGTCGTCCGTACTGTTCGAGAAGGTCTATCTGCGACCCATTGCTGTTGGATTGCGTCAGGCTAGTACTCAGTCAATCGTAAAATCGGAAGGGTAAAGGCGGTGTAGTTTGGTTCGTGCGTCCCGGGTGTTGAAGCGCCAGTTGATGGTGGCTCTGGCGTTGTTGCGCTCCGTGACCAGGGCGTCCACTTCCCTCCTTAGGGCCTCCTCGCCGGAGAGCCGCTGCTTCAGGCAGGAGCGGGACAGTACGCTGAACTCGATCTCCGCCATCCCTTCGACAAGCTCAGGACAGGATTCAGCCAACTCCCGTGCTTGGGGGTGTAGTGGAACTCCAGCCGCCTGGCAATCCTCCGGGCTTCCTCAGCCGGGAAAGTCTCGTACAGCGATGCCCGGCGATGGGTGTTCAGATTGTCCAAGACGACCCTTACCACCTCGGCTTCGGGGTAGGCTTCATCCACCAGCCAGCGCATCCGGCGGGCGAAGTCTTGCATCGTGCGCCGCTCGGTCACTGCCACATGCCGCCAGCCCGCCAACGGCTCACAGGCCAAGAAGAGGTTGCGGGTACCCTCCCTGCGGTATTCGTAGTCCTGCCGCAGCGGACGTCCCGGCCGGGGCGGGAGCGGCGGCCGGGTCTCGGCCAGCAACTGGGTGGATGTCTCGTCAAAGCAGACCACCGGACGTTGGGGATCATGAGGTTCGGCGTAGAGATCCAGGACATCCTCCATGTTAGCCACAGTTAGCCACAAATTCCGCGCTCACCTTGGGAATGCACCACTCCTTCTTCTGCCACGGCTTGAGAGTGTTTTTTTGAGACGCTTTCGGACCCCCTCATGGGACATGGAGGGCGCCAACCCCAACTCCACCACCTTCCCGGCCAACAGCCGCAAAGTCCAGTGGCTGTGCCCCTCCGGCGGCGGGCTGCAGGCCAGGGCGATGAGGTGGGCTTCGCCCCGATCGTCCAGCTTCCGGGGCCGGTTGGCCTGGGGACGGTCCTGCAAAACCTTCTCCAACCCTTCTTCGGCAAAGCGCTGCTTGACCCGGTATACCGTGCTCAGGGCCACATCCAAAGCTTCGGCCACTTGGGGCGCGGCCCAACCGTCGCCGCTCTTTAGGAGAATCCGCGCTCTAGCGGTCACTCGGGCTGAGTTTTTGCCAACCCGGACCAGTCGTTGGAGCTCTTCCCGTTGTTCCTGTGCCAGCCGCACCGCGTATTTGTCCCTGACCATCACTTCTACCCCCGCCATCAACACTTCCCACCAGCCAGGATAGCTCAATTGGCCCCTTTCTTAAACAAATCCCAAGCCTAAGTTGACTGAGTACTAGTACCGCGTCCGGCTATTTTTGACGGATACTAGAAAGTATGTGTATGCAATCGAGGCACCGTCTACCACCGATGCCCGGCACAAGCGTCGCCGTACCTACCCATCGAATTCACCCTGACGCGGTACTAGTGCTTTTTACTCCTGATGATGAAGTGCGCCTGAAAGAGGCATTTCGTGACTCCAGCGATCCAGATTATGAGGCTGAACTTACCGAGCAAGCAAGGCCCAATGTGTTATTTGAAGCGGGAATGGCTATGGGGCGGAACGCAGACCAAACGGTCCTAGTGGAACTCGGAGAATTGCGTCCGTTTAGCGACGTTGCCGGGCGTCACGTAGTGCGCCTCGATAACAGCGTGGGACAACGTCAAGATTTGGCGCAACGGCTCCGGACTGCTGGCTGCTCCGTAAACTTGGACGGGACCGACTGGCATGCGATTGGTGACTTTGAAGCTGCAGTAGATTCAATAATGTCGCCATCAGAGCCACCTGGTTGTCGGGACCTGGCGGAGACCCACTCAGCAATCGGGCCAACTCCCGGACTCTCCCCAGACGCAAGGAGCCTTCTCTTGGAGGCAGTGGCCTCAGAGGACAGGACAATCCTGGTAATAAGGACTCTACGGGGTATGGCCATGAGGGTTAATCATAAGCATTTTGGGGAGATAGGGGACTCGCGTTCAGAAGCGCGATGGGAAGGTGCGCTCGAGGAACTTGTCGTCTCCGGATTGGTCCATGATCGCTCCAACGACGGAAAATTGTTTGAAGTTACGCACCGAGGTTTCGTCGTTGCTGACCACATGGAAGACCAGCCCTAGATGGCGCACTTCAATCCGAAGGAATCCAGCACAGAGACCCGTGTTGGCATTGAGTGTCTTGCGGGTGGGCACGTATACCAATCCGTAACCGGTCAATGGGCTGTCTAGCAAGGATGATTGGAAGTTTCAAGTCTTGAATTCCTTCGGGTTTGACGCCGATGGTACCTTCCCCTAATCTCAGCTACTTCGGTCAGAAGCCAACCGGCATGGTGTGTTCGGCTTCAGTTCCTTCCTTTCGCCTCTGGAGTATAGTTGGGCTCTAGGGGCCAGGACAATACAATGCTTTCTGTATAGATGACGGAGAACCCCATGGTCTGCCGGTCCTCCGGTTGTTGATCGGAGGACCGGCACCCATCTCAATCCCTCCAGCGCATATGCGAGGCGAGTGGTATGGCGACAAGCGGGACGTAGTCAAGTGGATCAGTCTGGCAAAATTGGCGAAATTCGGCGACAGGAACCGGCGTATCCTACAGGTTACGATGAACACGTTCGACCGGTGCAATGACCTAAAGGGCCTTGATACGACCGATAGTGTGACCGGAAAGGTAGTAGATCACTTCTACAATTTGCAGGATGTGAAACGACTAGGCGAGACTCTTGAAGTCGAGATTTCCGTCTTCGACAAACCGTTTGTCAACAAGATTGACCGGCGTAGCGACTATTTCAATGCGGTATGCGAACGGATCAAGGAGATCAAGAAGGATGATGCGGAACCGATCGTTGTGTTCTTGGACCCTGATACGGGTATAGAACCACCAAGCGGACATGGAAAGCAGCACGTTCGGAAATGTGAATTGAAGCGCATCTTCAATTCGCTGAAACAGGACGACTACTTAGCGTGTTATCAGCACAAACCGCTGGGTGTTGAGGGCGTTCAATGGCAGTCAAAGGCTCAGGAGCGTATGAAGGGAGCCCTTGCGGTTGACTGTGTAGTCAGAAAATGCGCCTCAAAATACAAAGACGATGTGATAGTTCTGGCAGTCCTGAAGGGTAGTCCTGGGTCTCAGTGAGCGGGGCCCTTGGGAGTCTGGTGGGGTGGCTCTAGGGTTTTGGGAGTGTTGCTGATTTCAGCCCGAGGTGACGGACACTTCGACGTACTCTGAGGTGGAGAAGGGAGTCCACCAGGCTGGCTCGTAGTCGAGGGCAGTGTACCAACTGTAGAAGTATCTTCCGTCGTTAGGGACGGCATTCGACGCGGTAGAGAGGGCGAACTCCGTGCCACCGATCACCAGAGTTTTGTCTTTCATCAACTCTTTGGGCGGACGGGAGTCGAAGGCGATGTGGACTCCCACGTTGGTGAAGTTGCCGTATTTCTGGGACACCATGCGAGAGAGACTTGCCGACACGCGGACTACCAGGTAGGTGTCATCTCCGTCGGCCAACCCTCCGCAGGACTGATCTGAGCCGTCGTCTCCGTCGGGCCAGAGGTATTAGTGCCAGGTGTAGTAGTCGTCTTCTGACCCGTACTCAGTGGAGCGTCGGCCTTGGCCTGGACCAGCGCGGCCCACTGGTGGGAAGTTGAAGGGAGGTCGGTCCCTGCTTGGGGTAACGGTCTCGGCGAGGTTCCTTTGAGGACAGGTAAGCTAAAGGAGGGGTTGAGGACAGGGCAATCGCGTCTTAGCGTAATTATTAGGAATAGTATAAAGTTGTGGTTTAGGGTTGATGTGGTTTAGGGTTGATGATGAAGGGGGGATAGTGATGGGTGGAATGAAGGGGGCGTCGATCATAGATTGTTTTGCGGGATTGGAAGACCCACGGATCGAGCGGAGCAAGCTGCATAAGCTTATGGACATCATAGCGATAGCAATCTGCGCGACGATCTGCGGGGCGGATTCGTGGGTTCACGTGGAGATATTTGGCCGGAGCAAAGAGGAGTGGTTAAGGACCTTCCTGGAACTCCATAATGGGATTCCATCCCACGACACTTTCGGAGCGGTCTTCTCCCGGTTGGACCCGGAACAGTTCCAAAGCTGTTTTATGGAGTAGACCAAGCAGATAGCCCAACTGGCCCAAGGGGAAGTAGTGGCAATTGACGGCAAGACGGTGCGCCGCTCCCACGACCGCAACTCCGGCAAGCAGGCCATTCACCTGGTCAGCGCCTGGGCTTCGGCCAACAGGGTGACCCTGGGCCAGGTCAAGACCGAGGAGAAGTCCAACGAGATCACCGCCATACCCCGTTTGCTCGAACTCTTGGACCTCCACGGGTGCATCGTCACCATTGACGCCATGGGTTGCCAGAAGAACATCGCCCAAGGGATTGTGGACGGCGGCGCCGACTATGTGCTGGCGGTAAAGGACAACCAGGGCCAACTGCATGAGGATATCCGAGACCTCTTCCAGGGAGCGGAAGAATTTGGCTTCGAGGGGGTTCCCTACGACTTCGCTGCTACCTTGGAAAAGGGCCACGGACGCATCGAACGGCGGGAATGCTGGGTCATTTCAGACCCGGAGAGTCTGGAATACCTGAGCACCGGCCAGGAATGGCCCAAGCTCCGCTCGGTGCTCAAGGTAGTCGGCCGCCGGGAAACGGCCGAAGGGGCCGAGGTCCAGCCTAGATACTACATCAGCAGCCTGGAGGCCCCGGCCCAGCGTCTGCTGGCGGCGGTGCGCCGCCACTGGGGTATCGAGAACTCGCTGCACTGGACCCTCGACGTCGCCTTTCGGGAAGACCAATGCCGGGTGCGCAAGGACCACGCGCCTCAAAACATGGCCCTGCTGCGGCAGATTTCCCACAATCTGCTCAAAAACGAGACCAGCCTGAAAGTGGGCATCCAGGGCAAACGGCTCCAAGCCGGCTGGCGGGAAGACTACCTGTTGAAAGTCCTCCTCGGTTAAGACGCGATTGCCCTGCCCTTCCGGCGCTGGGCTGCAGGCCAAGACAATCAGGTGGGCTTCGCCCCGGTCGTCCAACTTCCGGGGCCGCTTGGCCTGGGGACGGTCCTCCAAAACCCTCGCCAACCCTTCTTCGGCAAAGCGCTGCTTGACCCGGTATACGGCGCCCAGGGCCACATCCAAAGCTTCGGCCACTTGGGGCGCCGCCCAACCGTCGTCGCTCTTTAGGAGAATCCGCGCTCTAGCGGCCACTCGGGCGGAGCTTTTCCCCACCCGAATCAAATGCTGGAGTTCTTCCTGTTGTTCCGGCGCCAGCCGCACTGCGTATTTGTCCCTGACCATCACTGCCACCCCCGCCATCAACACTTTCCACCAGGCAGGATAGCTCAATTGTCCCCTTTCTTAAACACATCCCAAAACCAAGTTGACTGAGTACTAGCGCCACAGAGCTGAGGGATCGAAAGCTAATCAAGAAATTACCATCGTCCAGGGCTGTCAGGTCGTTGGCCGCACCCCAAGACGCCCGACCTTCCAGCGGGCAGATCATATCCTCAGCGGTGTCAAGATGTTCTGACGAGCGCCACTCGTAAACCACCTCGCCATCCGGAGTGACTTCCGCCACCAAATCGCCCTGCATACGAGGCGGATCCGTTGGGGTCGTAAACCCACCCTGGACTCTACGGCTAAGCTCTTCGGAAATCTCTTCGTAGAGCAAGAACAGATTGTTACCGTTGGCCAGCCGATTGTGACGGCGCACAGCGGGGTTACGGTACTCCCAGACCAAGTCACCGTCCCAGTTAAGCTCGCGTACGGCATTCGCGCCGGGCATGGCCGATAGTCCGCCACTGTCCCGGAACAAGAAATTGCCATTTGGGAGCAGGAAACCATAGCCGATACCAGCATCGTGGCGCCAACGGTGGACAAAATGGCCTTCCATGTCCACCAGGTAAGCCTCCGTCCCACCGTTGGGGGAGAACAAGGTATAGCCTCGATAGGTGCTGGTAGGCTGATATAAGGTCAGTCCTGTTGGCCTTTGGGACCAGCCCATCGCCGATCACCTCTTGCAAATGAGTGGGGCCGAAGACTGAGCGGATACCGAGCTTGTAGCGGCTAAGTAAGTTCGAACCATAGCCCGTGATCCAGGAATAAGCCGGACACCGGTCGGCCATTGGAGAGGTTGCCAGAGTAGAGCTTGAGGGACTATGTTGGTACCCCGGATGGGCTTCGATCCCATGACCTCCACCTTGAAAGGGTGGCGTCCTAACCTGGCTAGACGACCGGGGCACGCATCTATGGTACTACATCTCTCCCTGTGCCGCCAACGGAGCAGACCCGCGCTCCATGAACCGTACCAAACGTCTTGTTCCGGACCTCAGGCCAGCCAACCACTCGGCTAATCTCCCCCTCTTTGTTGCCCCTACGGATAAATGGCCAGAGGCTCCAGGGAGGTCTCCTCAGGGTAGCCGTACATCAGGTTCATATTCTGCACCGCCTGGCCCGCCGCGCCCTTTACCAGGTTGTCCAGGCAGCTAATTACCACCAGCCGTTGGGTCCGCGTGTCCAGGGTCGGGTAGATCAGACACAGGTTGTTGCCTGATGTTTGCTTGGTCTGTGGGGGTTGGTCCACCACGCGCACGAAGGGGCTGGCATCGAAGTAGTCGTGGTACAGTTCCCGCAACCGCTCTCGACCTTCGGGGCCTTCCAGCATCCCGCCAGGCCGCAACTTGGCGTAACTGGAGCTGAGGATTCCCCTGGTCATGGGAACCAAGTGAGTGAGGAATGTGATTCCCAGGTGCTGGTCCGAGATGAGGTTCAGTTCCTGGGAAATCTCAGGCAAGTGGCGGTGACCTTCCACTGAGTAGGCCATCACGTTTTCGTTGACCTCGGAATAATGGGTGGCCATGCTGAGACCACGGCCCGCACCTGACACACCGGACTTGCTGTCGACCACGATGTCAGGCTCGATCAGGTTGTGCCGGACCGCTGGGGCAAGCTCCAGAATCGCGCTGGTCGGGTAGCAGCCGGGGTTCGCTACTAGCTGGGCGTCGGCGATTTCGTCGTGGTGCAATTCGGTCAGGCCGTATACCGCGTCTTCCAGGTATGCCGGGTCCGGGTGTTGGACCCCATACCACTCTTCGTATTCGTCGGCCTGCTTGAGCCGGAAGTCGGCGCTGATATCGACGACCCTGAGGCCCTGCTCCAGCAGCGGAATGACCGCCTCTGCGCTGGCCTTATGGGGCAATGCGGAAAACACCAGGTCGAGGCTGCCGTCCAACTCCGGTTGGATGGTCAGGTCCAGAGCGGCGAGGTGGGGAAAGACGTCCCCCAACTTCTGGCCGGCCTGGCTTCGGCCGGTGACCGACGAAATCTCCACTTCCGGATGGCGGTACAGTATCCGGACCAACTCAGAACCTGCGTACCCGGTTACGTTGATGATTCCTACCTTCATTGCACTAATCCTTGCACTAATCCTTCAGGGACGGAGAATGGGGCATCTGTCGCGCGCCTTTCTTGCGCCTGGCCGTCTTCACCGGCGCCTCCACGGCCTCCTCACTTGTACTCTCACCCGAACCTTCGGCAAACTGGTCTCGCGATGGGCAATCAGTCGCCACAACGCACTCTGGACAACGGGGCCTCTGGGCCTTACACACCTGGCGGCCGTGGGTGATAAAGGCTAGATGGAACTGGTACACCATGTCCGGTTCCACGGCTGATTCCAACAGGCCGTGGGCCTTGTCCGCGGACACCTTTGGACCAATGATACCCAACCGTTTGCAGACGCGGTAGATGTGAGTGTCTATGGCCATTGCGGGCATACCCAGCGAGAAGTTAAGGATAATACCCGCGGATTTGGGCCCGATCCCCGGTAGCTGCCTCAACCAAGCCTTGGCTTCTTCCAGGGGCAATTCCCGCAGGAATGATAGATCAAAGGAACCGTTAAGCTCCATGATCATACCCAGGACCTCTTTAATCCTGGGAGCCTTGATCTTGGCCAGTCCCCCCGGTGCGATAGCGTCTTCGATCGCGGTTACATCGGACCGGACCACGTCCTCCAGCGATCCAAACCGCTCCATCAATCGTTGGTAAGCCCTGGAGGAATTAATATCGGAGGTGTGTTGGGACAGGATCGTGAAGACTATCTCGTGGGCCGCATCTAGCCTCGGCTCCTCCTCGAAGGGGCCGTATTGGTCCAACATAAGCCCAATGGAGCGGGCAATGCTGCCGTTGGACTGACCGAGGCCATCCGCTACAGGCTGTTCCACTGACCGATTCTATCACCGCCGGAAACAGGTCTCAACGGTGGGTGGGGGAGGTCACCGCCGGAGCCGAGGGTCCAACACGTCCCGCAACCCGTCACCCACGTAGAAAGCTCCCAACACGGTGATGGTGAGGACGATGCCGGGAAGGGTGCTGACCCACCATGAGGTGTCCAGATATGACCTCCCCTGGGCAATCATGCTTCCCCAGGTAGGAGTGTCTAACGGCACACCCAAGCCCAGGAAGGAAAGCGAAGACTCCGCGTAGATAAACACGCCCAACTGCTGACTTCCCAGGACGATGATAGGGGCTATTAAGTTGGGGATCAAATGCCGAATAATGATCCGGGAGTCCGCCGCGCCGTAGCTGCGGGCGGCCAGTATGAAATCTCGCTCTTTCAGGCTCAGGGTCACGGCCCGGGTGACCCGCGCAAAGCCCAACCAGCCCGTGGAGCTAAGTACCAAGACGACGTTCCACATTCCGGCTCCGAGGAGCATCACGATTACCAGGGCCAGAAGGAGCCCGGGTATGGCAAGACCCATATCCACCAAGCGCATCAATACTTCGTCGACCCATTTGCCGTAATACCCGGCGATAGCGCCCACGACGACCCCGATGGTCCCCGCTCCCAGGACTGCAAACAGGCCAACGACCAGGGACACCCGGGCACCGAATATAATGCGGCTTAACACGTCCCGTCCCAGGAAATCGGTGCCCAGCAAATAAGACGTCTCCGCACCGGAGAGAAACACCGGCTCAGATAACCTATCCGCCGGTTTCATAGTATTGGGATCATGCGGGGAGACGAGGGGGGCTGCGATGGCCATCAATCCCACCGTAATCAGAACAGCCGAACCGAGCAACAGGCTACGTTCCCCAAGCAACCGCTTGAAGTTCCTGGAACTACGCCCCGTCGTCCTGCTCGAGGACAAAGATCCGGCCTCTGGCCTCATAGCGCCATATTCAAAGGCATTTAAGTGTGACCATCCAGTGCACGGACCGAATCACTGATACCGGATACGGGGGTCGAGATAACCATAAAGGACGTCCACGATGAAACTGGCCAAAACGTATATCAGGGCAAAGATCAGGACCAGAGTCTGGACCATAGGGTAGTCCAACCCCTGGATGCTTTGGACCGTTAACCGGCCCAGACCAGGATAGGCGAACACGGTCTCCGTGATGATCGACCCACCAATAAGCCCCCCAATTTCCAGACCTAAGATGGTGACGACGGGGATGAGGGCGTTTCGCAGAGCGTGCCGGTAGATAACCATCCTATTGGTGAGCCCCTTCGCGCGGGCGGTCCTTACGTAGTCCTCGTTAAGCACTTCCAGCATCTCGGACCGGACCATGCGGACGAGCAATGCCATGAACGCCGAGCCCAGAACGAAGCCCGGAAGGATCAAGTGCTTCGCTTGGTCGAACACGCCCTCCCCACTTCCGAAGGCCGGGAGTATATTCCAAACTACGGCGAATAGCAGGATGAGCATAATCCCCAACCAAAAGTTGGGCATTCCCCGGCCCAGCATTGCGAACAGCCTGATGACTATGTCGGGGACCTTGTTTCTGTGGAGCGCGGCCAACACACCTAGGGGGATGGACACTACAACGGACCAGACCCAGGCCACCAGGGCTAATTTAATGGTGTTTGGAAAGAAATCCTTGACGGTCTCAATGGTCGAGCGTCCCGTGACCAACGACGTGCCCAGATCGAATTGAGCGGCTCGGACTACAAAGATGTAGTATTGTTCATAGAGCGGCTTGTTCAGCCCCCAGAATTCCCGCGTCTCCTCGATGATCTCGTCGGTGGCGTCGTCCGACATCAAGACCAGGGCCGGGTCTCCAGGGGCCAAACGGGGAAGGAGGAATGCGATTACCGAGATGCCCAGAATGGACACTATGCCGGTAAGCGCTCTCCTTTGTACATACCTTAGCATCGGCCTTCCGTTTATGCCGGGCCGTCGGAGCCCTTGTTAGCCCTGCAATCGGCCGTTAAGGCCCGGAGAACCACCGACGGAGCAACTAGCCGTGACATCACCCGGAGTCAGGGACTCTACTGGCCTCGCGCGTTGGGCGCCAACACCGTCTTGTCGTAAAGGATGCTTATGTCTCCCGGCAGGTTAACCAACTCCTGTACCCGGTCCGAGACGCCATAGAGGTTGGGGTAAGTGAAGATGTGGTAGCAGGCCGGATCGTTGTATAAATAACGCTGGATATCCTGCACCATCGCATCAAACTTCCCAGGGTCCATCTCCACTGCCATCGCCTCGGTCAATTTCTGGAAATCGGGATGGGTGGCGTGGTACCCGATCTGGTGGCCGATCATGTGGGCGTTGAAGTTGTGCGGCGGATTGGTGAGACCCCACGAGGTAAGGAATATCTCGTAGTCGCCACCCTTGCGCCGCTGAGAGAATGCAGCGTCTCCCAGGACCTCCAGGGTCGCGTTTAGCCCCAGTTGTTGCCAGGTGGCTGTCATGAATTCCGCGATTTCCACGTCTTTCGGAGTCCTGCGGGTGCGCGTGATAAACCTGAATTCCATGCCGTCGTAGTTGGATTCTGAGACCAGTTGCTTCACCTTGTCAGGGTCAAAAAACCGGGGCTGCAATTCCGTCGGAGTCCAGGGAGAGTCGGGCGAGGAACGGACGGCCAGAGGCGTCCCGAATCCTGCTAAGTCTTCGACTATGCTCTTTCTGTCGGTGGCGTAGTCCAGGGCAAGCCTCAGTTTCGCATCGTTGAACGGGGGCGTATTTGCCTTAATGCAGAATGCCGTGTTGGCGGTGGATGCACGGGACACGAAATGATAGCCGTCAGCGTCGTCGAATTTTTCGGCGGGCTCGTTCGCCAACCTGATCACGATGTCCACACCGCCGGAAAGGACTGCGGCCACCGCGGTTGCCGGTTCGGGGATAGGCCGGTGTTCAAGGCTGGTTGCCGCCCCGTCCGCAAACTCGCCCCACCAATCGTCGTTTCTTATCCAACTGAATTTAGTCCCCGGCGTCCATTCATCGAACTTCCAGGGTCCAGTCCCGATGAATTTCTCGAAGAAGCGTTCACCATCACGGTCGGCCTGGGCTTTGCTATACACTCTGGCCGCATCGATGAAGATCAGGTTTGTGGGGCTTGGCGCTTTCGTGACGAGTTGTATAGTGTATGGGTCCACTACCGTGACGTCCTCAACATGCCTCGCCTGGAATTTGAGGTTGCCTGTGGGGCTGTCGCGGAGCCTCAAGATCGAGAACCGAACGTCTTCGGCGGTCACGGCATCGCCATTGTGGAACTCGGCGTCTGTGCGTAGGTTAAACGTCCAGGTCACATTGTCGGAGGCCAGGGTCCAGTCTTCGGCCAGGGCCGGTCCGGCCACGCCATAACCCAACTCCTGGGTGATGCCCTCGAAAGTGTTCCGAAAGATCTGACCGTCTCCGCCCACAGCCCAGACGTGAGAGTCTGGAGACGCCAGAGACTGGCCTGAGGTCCAGCTTATTCTCCCAGGGCGCGGGTCCGGTTTACTAGGAGCGTCCCTCAATACCTCTTTGACCACGGGTACCTCTTTGACAACTTCCTTTACGACTTCCTTCTCCACGATTACGTCGCGAGGTACTTCTTTCACAACCTCCCGCGTAAGTGTTCAGAGTTGAGGGGAAGTGAGCAACTGGCGGCATGCGGTGAGGGGATTCAATCCTCGGGCGCGCCAGGTACCGAAGAGGGAAGCGAGAGCCATCTTGGTGTTGGTGCCCTGGGTTGAGCGGGTGCCGCCGCTGATCTTGCGGCTGGTCACCAGGTGACGAAGGCTCCTCTCGGCGGCGTTGTTCTCCGAGGGGACGGCCGGTTCGGCTACGAATACGAACAACTCCTTGATGAAGCGCTGGATGCGCCGGCAGAGCTTGGCCTGGACTGCCCCTGGGTCATCAAGGAAGGGTCGGCAGCAGGCCAACAATTTCCGCTCCAACTCCAGTTGGGCCTGACGGCGTTTCCTTGCCTGAGGATGGGAGAACCGCTTGGCCTGGGCGTAGAGGTCATGCACTGCCGCCGCCCATCCGGCCAGCTTGGCGTCTGCTGGGTAGAGGGCCTTCAGGTCATGGATGTCCCGGAGCAGATGAGCCCAACACCGCTGCTTCAGGCCAGGGTAGTGGTTATAGGCAGCGTAGAAATCGCTGACCAACACCCCGCTGAAGGACTCCCCCAGCGCCTCGTCCACCACCTCCTTATTCCGGCCTCGGCGCAGGAAGTACCGCTCAGTGGGAGTGGAGAAGGTCCAGACATAGCCATTGGCCGCCTCCTGGCGCCAGCCGGTCTCGTCGGCGTGCACCACCTGGCTGGTCCGGACTAGTTCCAGCACCTCGGCCACCGCCGGTTGGGCTTGCCGGGCCACGCCGTGGAGGACCTGGGTGATTCCCCCAACGCTCAAGCGCAACTGGTGGACGGTCTCCAGATACCATTGGATGGTCCGAAGGGGCAACCGGCCCTCTTCCCGCAGGCCAGCGATCAATGAGACCAAGTTGGCTCCCAACCGTCCCCGACCGATTACCCCACCGCCCAAGTCCGTCTTGGGGGTCCGGCGCCGTTCACATACTGGGCAGACCCGGGTCACGAAAACGTGCTCCGTGACCTCCACCGGAGCCACTGGGATATCGATGACTTCCCGAGTCCGCTGCGGCCAACCCCCAACCAACCCGGTGCCACACTCCGGACAGGAGTCCAAGACATGTTCCACCTGGTGAGCCGCCACCGTGCGCCGACGGCTAAAGCCGTGGGGCCGGGGCTTTCTTGGCTCCTTCTTCTCGGCCGGCTCTGACTTTGCACCCGGTTTGTTGCCCGGCATTCCGGGCCGCCCTTTGCCCTTGAGACCCCCTTCCAACGCCGCTATCCGCCGCTGCAACTCGTCGATGACCGCCTGCTGCCGCGCAATCACCGCCAACAGCGCCTCCCGGCTGGCCGTCCTCAGGTCTACCTTGTTCTCCATCCTCCTGATTTAACATAACCGACGACCCGACGCACCGAACTTCCCAAGCAAGTTTTAACTAATCCATCCCCTCAACTCTGAACAGTTACCCTCCCGCTCCGTTACTATCTCTTTCTCAACGACCACCTGCTCGGCGGGAGCGGCCCCGCCACAGGCCAATATCAGGGCAAGGAGCAATGAAAGCGCGGCTGTGAGAGCAAATTTACTCGACATACAATACCTCCTTGGAAAACACGGGGTTAAGAACCATAATTCCAGGCCACGACTGCCGAAGGATACACTTGCCCTTTACCGCGGTCAAATTGATAGGAGCCCGATTTATCCCTGCGGCTCCCCCGGCCGGCGGCGCTGCTCGGAGCGTAGATATTGCTCCAGGTCGCGAACTACCTCCGACGGGTCGGGCATCTCCGGGGGCGGGGTGGACTCGTCGTAGCTGACTTCCAACTTCTCCACATAAGACTTGATCTGTTCGTCGTCGTCGATGGCCTTCGCCACTTCTTGGTCGAACATCTCCGCGGCCCCCTCCAGGTCCTTAAGGTCTACGGTTATGTCTAACAACCTGGACAATGACCCCGCCAGGGTTAGGCTAACCCGGTAGTTGGGCGCGGCTTGCAGGTAATGGGAGGTGTGCCCCCACAACGAAGCGTAGTCCATCCCCTGGTTGGCGCACGCCTCCAGCACGACGGAACTAATGCCGGTGGGACCCTGGTAGTTGGAGGAGCGAATCTCCCGGTTCTCGAAGGTCTTCCGCAAGTCCGGATGAGTGGCCGAACCAGTCACTCGGACATCCCGAGTGTGGGGCACGGCGTCCAATAGCGCTCCCAGATGCACCACGGTATCCACGCCCATTTCCACCGCAAGGTCGGAGATGGTGTCGGCGAATGCCCGCCATCTCAGGTTGGGTTCCACACCGAGAAAGAACAACACCCCCTTCGACTGCCCCGGCTTCACCGCCCAGGAGAATTCATTGGCGGGCCAACGTGTCCGGCGGCGGCCGTCTTTGGTGCGGAGGGAGGTGGGCCGGGTCTGAGTAAAGTCGTAGAACTCTTCCGGGTCTATCTCGGCGAACTTCTTGGCTCCCAGACGCCGCTGAATGTACTTCACTGTATTGGTCGCGGCCTCGGCGGCGTCGGCCCATCCGGCGAACGCGATGATGAGTTGCTCCAACTCTACGTCTGGTCTTTCGTGTATGGTCAAATAGCTCATTGTTACCCTTACAGATACGATTCGAGCGCTAAGTTTCGACGGATATCGTCGACAGGTAAGATTCGGCTGCCGGCGTCCTTAACGAGACCGCCGGGACCGCTGGTCACGCCCACACCCCCCTGGCTTGAAGGGCTGCCTCGTCCAACTCTATGCCCCAACCGGGTCGGTCGAGCAGCGTCATCTCGCTGTTATTGATCTCCGGGCGCACCGTGAACAGCTCCTCCCAGATAGGGTCCCGGTCGGCGGTGGGGAAGGTCTCCACGATCTCACCGACGTCCAGCCCCGCTACCAGGTGACCATGCACTTGTGGGTCATGATGGGGTGCGAGCCGAACATTGTTCATGGCGCACATGCCGGCGATTTTCAGGCACTCGGTGATGCCGCTGTTCCTCGTGCAATCGAACTGCATCACCTTTACGCCGCCTCTGTTGATTAAGTCCCGCGCGTCCCAGCGGTGTTGGGCGTTTTCCCCCGATGCTATGGGGATGGTGGTGGACGCCGCCACCTGGCCCAACCCTTCGATGCGGTCGTACCAGTGGACCGGCTCCTCCAACCAGCGAATGCCGAAGGGCTCCAACAGCCTTGCGGCGCGGATGGCGGTGGGCACGTCGTATCCCTCGTTGACATCGAGCATCAGGTCAATGTCCGGACCCAACGACTCCCGGACCGCCCTGACCCGCGCCACGTCTTCCTCAACCGCGACGTGGCCGATCTTGAGCTTGATCGCCCGGTACCCCATGTCGACGTAGGTCTCGCATTCTTGGACCAGGTCGGACACCGTCTTGCCATCCTGGTAATAACCGCCGGTGACGTAGCACGGCACGGTGTCGCGCGCTCCACCAAGCAGCTTGTATACGGGAAGGTTGGCCGCCTTGCCCTTGATGTCCCACAGGGCGATATCCACTCCGGCGATCCCGGTCAGCACCTGGGGGCGTCCCCAGCCAGCTCCTGCCCAGCCAATCTGGTGGTTTAGGCGGAACATCTTCTCCCACAACCGCTCGTTTTCCAGCGGGTCTTCGCCTAACAGAAGCGGTTTCAGGACCTCCACCACCAACTTGGAGGCTCCGGCTGCCTCGATCGCACCGTCGGCGTTTTCCCGGTAGATGCCTGGGAAACCTTGGCCCGCGCCGTGGGCTTCGCCGATGCCCACTATCCCTTCGTCTGTATAGACTCGCACCAACAGCTCGTTGACCCGTCCGATCGGGCGCAACGCCGTCCAATAATGCTTGTCCGGGGGAGGCCATACCAGGGCGATGGCCTCGATGTCGGTAATCTTCATGGGACCTCCTTGGTGATCGCCGCCGGGGTCGCCCACAATGGAATCAACCCCCGGCCCGGGAAATGCAGGCTTGGTCAGGCAGTTTGAGGGCCGTCGAACCGGTCCAGTTTGAAGAGGCTTAGGTCGTGATCGGTCTCCCCTTCCTCGGCCAGGTCGGCCATTATTTCGCCGACCACGCTGCAGAACTTGAACCCGTGACCTGAGAAGCCAGCGGCGATGGATACCTGGGGATGGTTGGGGTGCTTGTCTAGGATAAAGTGCCCGTCCGGGGTGTTGGTGAACATGCAGGTCTTGAGGGCGACCGTGGGGCCCGCGGCCAGTGGCATGTACCGGCGGGTGAATCCCCGCAACACCATCTCGTCCTCGGAATGGGCTTCCCGGTCCATGTTATCGGGGTCCACCTTCTGCCCCAGATGGTGGTATTTCCCGATCTTGAATCCAGGTATGCCGTAGGACGGACAGCCGTAAAACCTGCCCTCGTCGAATTCCACGCTGAACACGGGGAACCGGTCCGGCCTGAACAGTTCGGGACGCGAAGGTTGGAACCAGCCCAGCACCTGGCGTTCCGGTACTGCCAGCGGCCCCAACCGCCCCTCCATCTGCCCCGACCACGCCCCCGCGGCGATCACAAGCCTGCGGGCGTCATAGTCGGAGCGGTGTGTCTCCACACGTACCCCGGCCCGGGTCGGTCTCCAGAATATCGCCGGTTCCCGGCCATGCACTTCCGCGCCGAGATCGAGGGCCGCGTTAACGTTGGCGACGATGCAGCGCTCTGAAAGCAGGAACCCGCCGTCGGGCTGGTAGACGGCGACCGAGTCTTCGGGCAACTGATAGCCTGGGAACCGCTCGTTGATTTCCGGTCCGGAAAGTATCTCATGGGGAATGCTGTGTACGTCGCAAGAGAGTTTCGATCCCTGGAATACGCCGCTGCTCTCCTTACCGGCGTTAACGATGCCGGTGGTTATCAAGAGCCGTTCGTCAACGGTGTTCTCCAGTTGGCGCCAGAGTTCATAGGCCCGGCGCATCAATGGCACGTATGACGAGTGCTCGTGATATGTCAGACGTATAATCCTGGAAATGCCGTGAGAAGACCCCATCTCGTTGGGGATGTCGTACCGGTCCAGGCCGATGACGTTCATTCCCCGCCTGGCCATCTGGTACAGGGCGGCGCTGCCCATGCCCCCGACCCCGATAACTATCGCATCGTATATCGCCATGTGAGGTTACTCCCCAATCACGCTTCCACCGCGTTACCCGGCCCTGGGCAGACGGACCCCGGGCGCCTTCATTCTCATGCTGTACACAGATGTCCGGGCGGTGAAGAGCATGGTCCGGTGGTCCGGACCGCCCCAGGCGCAGTTGGCGGGGATTTCCGGCAACCGGATGATACCCAACGGGTTGCCGGCGGCGTCGAAAACCCAACAACCTTCAGACCCAGTGCAAAAGACCCTGCCCTCGCTATCCACCTTCATGCCGTCAGGCACGCCGTCGGCGGCGGAGAACATGTTGGCAAACACCCGCTCGTTGCTCAGGGAGCCGTCTGCCGCTACGTCGAAGGCGCGTATTAGCTGGTGGGTGCAGACCTCTCCCCGCTCTTTCTCCTGTATGCACCCATCATCGCGGCGGGTAATGGCCACGTACAAGACGCTTTCGTCGGGGGAAAAGGCGATGCCGTTGGGGAATCTTAGCTCCCCGGTGACGGCGGTAACTGTTCCGTCAGGCGCGATCCGGTGGACCCCGGCGAAGTCCAGTTCCCGTTCCGACTCCTCAATTCTGCCGCTGGGGTTGGTGAAGTAGACGCTGCCGTCGGAGCGGACCACCACGTCGTTGGGCCGGTTCAACCGCTTGCCATCGGAGCGTTCGGCTATGGGAGTAATCGCCCCATCGGATTCCATGCGGGTCAGACGGCGGCCGTCGCCCTCACACATTATGAGGCGGCCCTGAAGGTCGAAGGTCAGTCCATTGGAACCGTTGCTGTTGTCACGGAAGACTTCCGGTGCGGCGCCGGGCGTCATGCGGAATATCAGGCTCCGGCGAATATCCACGAACAGCCAGTAACCATCAGTATGCCATACGGGTCCTTCGGTAAACTCGAAGCCAGTGGCAAGTTGTTCGGCCTCGGATGATTCGATGATGTCTTCTAGAAGCTCCGGCATAGCGGCCTCCTGCGCAGGACAGTCTCGGTCTCATTGCAGTTACGAGGGGATGCTCCACATGAACGCTGTAGAGCCGCCACCCGCCCGTTACCGCAGCATGATCTTGCAGTGGAATCGGCGCTAGGAAAGGTGCGACAGGTACTGGGCAACGTAGTCCATACCCGCTAGGTCGCTAAAGGCCGACATTAGCCTCTGAGTAACCGGACCTGGGACCCGGCCATCGCCCACAGCGGAGCCGTTGACGGAAGACACGGGGCAGATACAAAGGCTCGTCGAGGTCAGGAAGGCTTCGTCAGCGGTGTAGGCGTCGAATAGGTCCAGGTCTCTCTCGGCAACCGGCATATCCAGTCCTTGGGCAAGGTCTAGGACTATGCCCCGAGTGATGCCTTCCAGGACGAATTGCCCCCGCGGCGTGGTCGCTTCGCCGTCCTTGACCAGAAAGATATTGGAGCCCCGTCCCTCGGTGAGGTTGCCGCTCTCGTCCAGCAGCACCGCCCATGAATCCGGATCGGTGGCCTGGGCTTCCAGGTCTCCCAGGACTAGGTTCAAGTAATTATGAGTCTTGGCCCGGGGACTCTGGAAACGGGGAGGGATTCTTGGGACGGAGGGGGTTATGACTCTCACGCCGTCGCGGTAAAGTGGCGCGCGGCGGGCGAAGGGAATAGCGTGGCTCTCGATGAGGACCGTCGCCCCGGAGGGTTCGCTGGACTCCACACCTCTGCTGATACGTTGCATCACCCACATATCCTGGCCTGGCGGAAGGAGGGGATGGTTGTGGTTGACCACTTCTTGCGACCACCGCTCTATTTCCTCCATGCTCATCCCAGGGTCGATGCGAAGGTAGCGGAGGGAGTCGTAGAGGCGGTGGATATGCTCCCGGAGCTTGAACGGAGTCCCGCTAAAGGTCCTGGTGGCGTCGAATACGGCGTCACCGTAAAGGTAGCCCCGGTCTCGAATCGAGATACCTACCTGGCTTTCGGGTTTGAGCTCACCGTTGAAGAAAGCGACGGTTTCGCTGGTCACCATGGCAATCCCCTCCGCAAAGGTTGGGCCTCGTCGGACACCGGGCCGGTTCAAGGATATCACCTAGCGGCGTCCGCGCATAGAAAACCGCATCTACTTCCGGAAGGCGTTGGCTCCCGTGACCAGCGCTGGCATACCACCGAACAGGAACGCGACCCCCACGGTTTCGGCGATCTCCTCCTCGCTTGCGCCGGCGGCCCGGGCCCTGTCGGCGATGGCGGCGACTCCATCTGAGTGCGCCAACAGGGCGTCGCACAGCATCGTCATCAGCGTTTTGACCTTGAGGGAGAGAGCCCCGTCCTGCAGGACCCATTCCCTCACACCGGAGACATTGGCCAACAATTCGGGCGCGTTCTGCTCCAGCATAGATTGCCAGGTAACCGGTTGCGGCTGCGACATTTCCATCCCTCCATGTACACGTAAATCGTAACGCAAGTTGGGGGACAAGTTGAGGGCGTCCGGGCGGGAGTACTCGCCGGTCCACCATGATACTAAGCCCGAATCCACCGATGGGAGGCGTGAAGGCAGGGCAAATTGGGATGAGGGAGCCTACAAGGGAGAAAGCCTGGGCTCCATTGGGACCGATGTGACACCGCAGAGGGTTTTCAGTAGCCGCACCGGGCCTCGAGAGCGGTCTATGGAGGCTGGGAATCGCGTGATAGCGAGACCGGACGCAGCAGGATGCACTCGCGGACCGGGAGGACGCGAGTTTGGATGCGGTGGGTCGGTTGCGGATAGCGCCGTCAGGCTGGGAGTGGGATGGCTCGCAGTCGGGCCAGGGCGAGAGTGGCCTGCTCAGCCCAGGGCCAGCCCCGGGGAAGATGCAAAGTGAGTCTGCGCGCCGAGCGGGTAAGCCGTCCGGCCAGGGAGAAGAAGCGTCGCCGCAGGGTCTTGGTGGTCACCAGTTGCTCGCCCAGACCGATGCGTGCCGCCCAACGGGCCAGATTATGCGCCAGCGCCTGGACGGCCAGCCAGGCGGCGTTGGCGGCGAAACGGCCTGACGGGAGATGATTGAGTCCCACGCCGTACTTGAGGTCTCGGATGGCATTTTCGACCTCGGCGTGGCGGCGATGGTCGGCCTCCAGCTCCAGGGTATCCCCGTCCCGGTCGGTGATGAAGCCGTGATAGCTGTAGCTGGCGAAGAGGGCCAGCTGGGAACCGGGCGTGGGCTTCACCCGCCGGACGATGAGCCGCACCGGCGCGGCATCGGGCTTGCTCCTGAAGGGAGTGTAAGCGGTCTCGGCCACGTCGGCGGCGCCGTCCATCCAATAAGGGATGGGCCTCCAGTCCGCCTCGGGTATGGCTTCAATAAGATTCAATGAGATTGCGCAGGCTATTGTGCTGGCGGATGGTGATGGAGAAGCGGACCTTCGTCTTGCGACAGACGGCGACCACGGCGTGGGTGTAGAAGCCGCTGTCGGTCCGCACCGTGAGTTGCCCCTTGGCCCCAGCATGGCGCACCCGCCCCACGGTCTCCCGCAGGAAGTGGGCGGCGCCCCGAGCGGTGTTGGCGCGGCCCTCGCGCAGCCGAGACATCAGCACGTCGCCGGTTCCGGCGGCCACGGCCAGCAGCGGGTGATAGCCTCGCTTGCCAGTGTAGCCATGGTGTCGCGCCCCCTCCTTGGCCAGCCCGTAGGTCTCGCAGATGGTGGAGTCCAGGTCGATGGTCAGCGGCCCGTCGCCGGGTCCGGCGCCGGCGGCCCAGGCCCGGGCCAGCAGTTCCCGGCTCACCCGGTCCAGCTGGCGGACATGGCCCCACCGGAAGCTGCGCAGGAACGTCCCCAGAGCCTGCCCTCGCGAAAGCGGGGGGTGGAGGGCGCTTTGACCATGCACCCCAGCACCGAGGAGGTCCGCCCCGCACGCAGCGCATCGGCGTCGTCAATGCAATCGCCGCCCGCCAGCGCCGAGGCCACCAGCGTCAGCATCTTGTCTCCCGCGTTCGCCCGCCCCGGCGCATACCCGAGGTCAAGGTGACGGTCAACGAGTTCACGCAGGCCCACGTGCTGGGCCAGGGTGGCCGGAAGAAGCAGCCCGGCATTGTTGACCAGGCGGTGGTCGTCGAAGGCGATTTGGATGCGGTCGGGGTGCTCAAGTGGTAGCATCTGTTGGGTGCTCCTTGTTTCTGGTCAGTTTCCTCTCTCGAAAACCATTATCCCAGATGCAAAGGAGCACTTTCTTACCCATTCACCACGCCGCGACCCTCATCTCTTCGGTGGATTGGGGCTAAACCAAAGCCAAGGTGGGATGTGCATTTACAATACATCGGTGATTGGGCTGGGATTCTCGCAGAAATCCTTCGGCCTTTGATTGCAGGACGGTGCGGCAGCGGTCCTTGACCTCGTCTTTCCGGATGGACAGCCCGCAGAGGAAATTCCCGACCCTCTCCTTTACCAGGGCCTTGGTTCCCAAGCACAGGTTTCCGGTGGCTTCCTCTCTCGCCCAGCCCCAGATGGCCTCATCGGCGCCTCCGTCCGGGCTGTAGCCCGGCAGAGCCTGCCCTCGTGAAAACGGGGGTTCATCAGCCGCAGCCCCAAGCCCGGCGTCCGCAGATACTCACGCACCGCCTCGCCGCGGTGCGCCGGCGCGTTGTCCCAAATCACGTTGAGCGGCCCGGAGTGCCTCTGCCGCAACCGCTCCAGGAAGGCAGCCGAGGTTCCGGAGTTGCTGTTCCCCTCCAGGTCCATCCACTCCACCTCACCGGTCTCCAGGCACACTGCCGAGTAGTAGCTGGGCCGAGTAGTAGCTGGGCCGAGTAGTAGCTGGGCCGAGTAGTAGCTGGGCCGAGTAGTAGCTGGCCTTTTCGCCATAGCTCGGGCTGGTCGAGTCCACCAAAGCCTGCCCCCGTGAAAACGGGGGGCCGGCTCTCCCTTTAGCACCCATTTGCCTCTCAGTTCGGCATCGGCCCGGAAATGGGCCTCGTCGGCTATGAATATCTTCGCTCCCGTACGCCACGCCTCGTCCGACAGGGTGGCGTACTCCGCCACGAAGGCCTCCCGCTTCTGCTCATCTGCCTTGACCAGTCGCTTCTTGGGACGCTTCAGGACAAACCCCAAGCGGTGCAGATAGTTCAGGCAAGCGCTGCGGCTCAGGCCAATGCCGAAACGCTTCGAGACAAACTGCCGCACCACTTTCCTCCTGAGCCTGCCGAAGGGTCCAGTTGGCCATTTCTATGCCCGACATCCCGGGCAACTCCTGCACTGCCCCCGTCAACTCCGCCTGTTGCGTCTCGCCAAGTGCGGGGGGGAATCCCCGGTCTGCTCGAATATCAAGGCTGCAGGCCCTCCCTCGCCGAAGGCGGCGGCCCATCTGCCGATGGTGTGAGCATCCCGGCCCAGTGCCTGGGCGGTGCCCGAGGCGGTCAGGCCCCGGCACAGGAGCCACAGTGCGTGCCACCGTTCTCTCTCCCGGGGTGTCGGCGCTAGGTACATCCTGCTGCGCACACTAGCCAAGTCCAACTGCCACCCCTCCAAGTCCGGCCTTATCCCCCTCATACCCATCACCATCCCCACTCAGTCTGCTCCCAGTCCTGACGCTATGCCTCCCTGATTCTAGCCGACCCAAATGCGGGTTTCACCTTGGCTTTGGTTTAGTTCCTGTACGACTAGGAGATGAGACTGGAATGGGAGATGAGATTAGTCGGCGCTGCCCCTAAGTGCTGTCAGGTCTCTGAGGGTGCGTATCGGTCTGCCTATCGACTGCCTCACGGTACTTATCCTCGAAGCGCTTGCGTAGGTCTTGAAGCACGGTGTCTGGTTCATCGCCTCGTGAGACACGCTCTTCCGCACCAGCCATTTCACTTCTAAACTAGGAATCAAGGTCCATCTTGGCCTGCCAACCCTAGATGAGGGCGTCGTAGCGTGCTTTGATTGAGCGCCGCTGGGATTTCGGAGCCTTCGAAGCAGCGCAGCTCACAAGAATCGCTTGAATGGGCCGTGGATAGGTCCCTTGGAGTACAAGGCCTGCTGAGATGGCGGTAGACGCGTCCTAAACCCGTGCCGGCTGAGGTAGAGGCGATCCGGGTCTCCAGGCAGGGTGCGTCCATAGAAGCGAGCGCCCCAGGGTGAAGCATGGACCGTAGCACTCAGAATTGGATTGTCGCTCTCCGCCGACGACTCAATGCCTTTCGCCCTCCGTATCTTCCAAATATGCGGCATTCTATATTTGGGGTCGGCAATGGGCGCGAGGGAGATGAGCGGTTCCTCGACCAGTCGCATATGGATGCACGGGATCTGCGCCGGCGCCTGATTCTGTCGCCCACGCCACGGGAACGGTGGCACCCCTTGTGGCTGCTGTCCCAAGGGTGGACCGCCTCGGCCGCGGCGCAGGCTCTGGAACGGGACCCCCATACCATCGGGCCGTGGCATTCAGCCTTCAACGAGGGCGGGGTTCGGGCTTTGATTTTCGAGCAGACCGGGGGTTCCTCCCGCGCTCAGCGAGGCGCAGCAAGCGGAGTTGTGGGCAGCGGTGCAGGAACCACCTCCTGCGCAGGCATCGGCATGGCCAACTGGATCTGGAGGATGGTCCAACAGTTTGCCGCGAGGCGCTATGGCATCGGCCTGAGCCGCAATAGTTGCTTGAACTACCTGCACCGTCTGGGGTTTGTCCTGAAGTGGCCCAAGAAACGGCTGGTCAAGGCTGATGAGAGGAAACGGGAGTCCTTCGTGGCGGAGTACGCCGACCTGGTCGACGGGGCGCGGAGGTTCGGGGCCAAGATATTCTTTGCCGACGAGGCCCACTTCCGGGCGGACGCCGAACTGCGGAGCGAGCGGGTGTTGAAAGGAGAGCCGACCTTGGTGGATCCCAGCAGCTCGCGCGATGGTGAAAAGGCCAGCTACTACTCGGCGGTTTGCTTGGAGACGGGGGAGGTGGAACGGATGGAGCTGGAGGGGAATAGCAACGCGGAGACTTCGGCGGCGTTTCTCAGGCAGCTGATAGAGCGGCACGTCGAGCCGTTGAACGTGATCTGGGACAATGCCCCGGCCCACCGGGGAGAGGCGGTGCGGGCCCACCTAGCCACACCGGAGTTGCGCCTGCGCCCGGTGAACCTGCACAGCTATAGTCCAAACTTCAACGCTGATGAAGCCATTTGGGGCTGGGTGCGCCAGGAGGTGGCCGCCAACTTGTGCCTAGGTACCAAGGCTGAGGTGCAGGGCAAAGTGGGCGACTTGTTCGCCCGCCTGGCCGATCGTCGGGAAGAAGTCAAGCCGAATGCCGGACCCAGCTCAAAGCACGGGCGGAAGAACTAACTGGAAACGCCCAAACCGATTTTCACCGCACCGCAGATGTGTATCCCACCTTGACTGCGGTTTAGGACGGGCCGCCAACCGGCGACCCGTCCTAATTCCCTCCAATCGAACTCCCCGCCTATTTGAAGTGTGGGATGACGTCTTCGGAGAGGCACTTCAAGGTGTCCATGACTACCTCGCGGGGGACGGATGATGTCCAGTTGCACTCGAACATAATCTCGTCGGTGGTGAAGGCCTCCCTGAACATGTGGATTTTCTCGACCACCTCTTCCGGCGTGCCGAAGAGGTTGACTTCCTCGGTGGCATCGGGGCCGGCGCTGCCGGCGTCAGTGCTGCCGATGGCGACACGGCCCGCGTAATAGATGCGGGCGAGGTCCATGAGGTTTTCGACGCGGTGGTCGGCCTTTTCCTGGGTGTCGGCGACGAGAGTGGGCACCCGGACGACGGTGGTAGGTTCTCCTTCATGCCCCGCCTCTATCCACGCCTTGCGGTAGGCGTTGACGTCCTCGCGGAGGACGGCGGAGCCCCGCAGGTTGTGAGGGGAACTGCCGGCGCCGATGGCAATGCGGTATCCCTGCTCGCCCATGGGCACGAAGCTCTCCTGGCTGTCCACGGGAAGCAGCATGGGCATGGGCTTCTGCACGGGCTTGGGGATGCTCATGTAGCTCTCGTAGAAGGCGGGATAGTTGAAGTACTTGCCCTCGAAACCGGAGAAGCTGTCCTCGTTCCAGAGCTGCTTGAGAAGCTCGAGGTACTCGAAGAAGTACTCCCGGCGCTCGGCAGAGCCGCGAGTGCGGGCCCCTGCGCCGTAGATAAAGCGTCCCTCGCTGATTTGGTCAGCGATGGCAACCTGTTCCGCGACTTGGAAGGGGTCCTCGGGCCGGAGGTTGTCGAAGGCGTACCTTTCGTGGGGCAACGCCCGCGGGGATACGGTCTCACTGGGCAACCGTAGGGTCGGGCGGTGGATGGAGGTGCCAATCCTTATGTTCTTGGTGTGGTTGGCGATGACGGCGGACAGCATGAGGGACTGGGGGTCCATGCTGCCCTGGGTGGAGAAGTGACCGCCGCCGAACCAGACGTAGTCCCAGCCCGCGTCCTCGATGTGCTCGATCTCCCGGAAGTTCTGCTTGTAGGCCTCGGCTTCGAGGAGCTTGCCGCCCTGAAAGTCGGGGTCCCAGGGGACCTTGCCGCCCTCGTAAACGGCGTTCCAAGTGGTAAACAATCCAAAGTCCATGCTCGCCCCCTCCTGTAAAAGTATGGGCATACGATTCAATGTTACTCCCGATGATATTCCCGCAGGCTGGCAGAGTCAACGTGGAGTTCCGCCCAGGGTGTGCGTCAGGTTTTCGGGGAAAGTGGCAAGGAGAGGTAATGAAGAAAAAGGGGAGGTGTGGTAGAAGGGGTGGAGCAAAGGGATGAGGGAGGGTTGTGATGTGGGATGAAGGGATCAACGAGAGGCAGCGTGAGCTACTTGAAGAGTCGATGTTGAAGGTGAAGGAGTGGCGCCTGGAACACCCCAAGGCGACCTTCAAGGAGATCGAGGAGGCGATGGACAGGATTTGGGCCAGAGCACGAGCCCAGTTGTTGCAAGATGTAGCCTTGGCCAGCGAAGCGAGAACCGTAGAGCATGACCGGGAGGGCGGTGGCGCCCGATGTTCCGGGTCCCGATGTCCCGGGTGTGGGGGTCTGTTGGGGAACCGTGGAGAGAAAACCCGAGGGCTGAGCACCCATCATGATCAACGGGTGGAGCTGAAGCGCGGCTACGGGTACTGCCCCGGGTGCGGAACGGGGGGTTTCCCCCCTGGATGAAGAACTGGGCCTGCTGCCTGGGCCGCTGACACCGACGCTAGTGGAGGACCTGACGCTGTTGGGCGCCCAGATACCCTTTCGCCAGGCGGCGAGGTTGATAGGCCACTTCCGGAATGTGGAGGTGTCGGAAGCCACGGTGCGCCGGGCCACGGAGAAGAGCGGGCAAGCCCAGGTGGAGCTGCAAACGAAGGAAGTGGCGGCACTGGAAGGGGAGCTTCAGGAAGCGGCTGAGGGACCGGCGCTGCAACAATTGAGCGTGGATGGAGCCATGGTTCCTCTGTTGCATGGGGAATGGGGGGAGGTGAAGACCCTGGCCATAGGCGTCATCGAGGAGCCGGCAGCGGCAGGAGAGGTGCATGCCCGTGAGATGAGCTATTTCTCCCGGATGACGGACCATCAGAGCTTCGCCCGGCTGGCCACGGTGGAAACCCACCGGCGGGGTGTGGAAAGGGCCGGAAGGGTATGTGCGGTGGTGGACGGAGCGGAGTGGCAGCAGAAGTTCATCGACCTGCACCGGCCCGACGCGGTGCGCATTCTGGACTGGTGTCACGGCGCCGAATACCTGGCCCGGGCCAGTCAGGCGGCTTTCGGTAGTGGGACGGCCCAAGCCAGCGATTGGCTGGGAAGACAGCTCCATGAGTTGAAACACGGCGAGCCGGAAGGGTTGCTGGAGAACCTCAGGGGGTTGTGCCGGGAGTTGGGGGATAGTGGAGAGGGGGATGGGGGGGCGCTCAAGATTGTGAAAACCAGTCTGGGGTATTTGGAGAAGCGCCGGGACCAGATAAGGTATGCTCAGTTCCAGGCGCAAGGCTATCCCATCGGCAGTGGGGCGGTGGAGAGCGCCAACAAGCTCGTGGTGGAGGCCCGGCTCAAGGGCTCAGGGATGCATTGGGCCAGGGCGCATGTAGACCCCATGTTGGCGCTGCGCACGGTGGTCTGCAGTGACCGGTGGGAAGAGGTCTGGCCTCAAATCAGCCAAAGGCTACGGGAAAAGGCCAGGGAGCGCCGGTTGGGACGATGGGTCAGGTCAAGAAGGCCAGAGGGTCTGGAAGCAAAGACGGATTCCAGGGCACAGACTAGGGGGTGTCGTCAAAATAACTTGGTCCAGATGACCAGCGCTCGGATTTGGCAAATTGCCAGGAAAGACGCTGCGTTTTTGGCATATCGGGTGGCAACCCCCCGCCATTGCTTGAAGTCCAGGAATGAGTTCTCGACCAAGTGCCGCAGTTTGTACAGTGCCCGGTCGTAGTACCGTTGTTCCTTGCGATGGCTCCTGGGTGGTATCACCGGTTCCATCCCCTGGCCCTCGGCTTCGGCCATGATGCCGTTGGTGTCGTAGCCTCGGTCTGCCAGCAGATATTCAGCTGGGATGTCGGCGATCAGCGAATGAGCCTGCGTGCAATCCGCCACCGTACCCTCGGTCAAGATCATACGTACCGGCATGCCGTGGGAGTCCACCGCCAGGTGCAGTTTGCTGTTTAGCCCCCTTTTGTGCGGCCTATGGCTTGATTGCCTCCTCGGGCCCCAGTGCCATGAGGGTGAACCTTGATGTGGCTTGCGTCGACCATCAACCACTCAAAGTCCGGATCTTCGATGACCCGCTCCAGCAGTTGGTCCCAGACACCGCGGTCTCGCCACCGGCAAAAGCGTCTATGGGTGTTCTTCCAGTCCCCGTAATCCGGCGGCAGGTCCCGCCAGGGCGCCCCAGTACGCAGGATCCAAAACACCGCGTTCAAGAAAAGCCGGTTATCCCGGGCTGGACGCCCCCTTTTGCCTGCTCCACCAGGCAAGTAAGGTCTCAATTGTTCCCAAACCTTGTCCGAAAGGTCGTGACGCCGATGCGCTGCCGCCATACCTCAACTCCACACACTCACACTCTCCGAAATAATCTACCATCTTGTTCCTGTTTTGACGACACGCCCTAGAAATGCGGATGAAAAGCCTTGGTTGAGAAGAGGGCTTTAGGCAGAAAGGCCGGCGTCAGCAACGCCAGCGGCCAAATCAGACCGAGCCGGATTGCACCAAATGTTGCTGTAGCACTGTCGGCGCCGGCCCAGGCGTCACGGTAGCCGATGGCAGCGCCACCAATATCGCCTGTCAAACCGGTTTTGCCCGCCAGCAGGGTCAGGTTGGCCACCGTGGCTGCCAGGTACAGCTGGAACCGGGTTTTGGTCCGACCGAAGTAGCGGGCCTGGCGAATCCCCAGCTGCACCAGCCGGGCCAGCCGGTGCTCCACCACCACCCGGCGTTGACAATACCCGGCAAAGGCTTCGCTCTGCTGCAGGGCCCGGGCCTGCTGCAACAAAGCCTCCTGCGGGTGCAGTTGGACCGTTCGCCCCAATCCCGATGACCCGGCCACGCATTGAGAGCGCAGCGGGCAGGCTCCGCACACCGCCGCATCGAACCGGAAGGCTTGCAGCCGGTGAGTCCGTCCCGTGGAACCGGTCCGCTTCCCCGCCGGCAGCAGCTTCCGGGTGACCTGACCCGCCGGACAGGTGCAGGTTCCCGCCGCCAGGTCAATCCGGAAGTCATCCTTCGGGAAGTGTTTCCGGTTCGGACGGCCCGGCACCCGGGCAATCAGGGTCCGTCCCGCGTCGGCGAAGGCCTGCCTGGTATCGCCGTCGCCATAAGCGGCATCGCCCAGCGCCTCCTCCACCGGCACACCGGTATTGGCCTCGCTCCGTTCCACCAGTTCCAAGGCCCCCAGGTTGTCCGGAGCGTTGCCGGGCAATACTTCCACAGCAGTAATGAGCTGGGTATCGGTGTCCACCACAATCGCCGCCTTGTGCCCGTCGAAGCGACGGCTGCTGCTCTTGTGGCCGTGGCGCATCTCCGGGTCATGCACCGACACCATCCGGTCCTTGCTCACCCCGTCCTTGAGACCAATACCGTCGCCGGTGCGCTCCACATCCTGGAGCAGCAACTGCCCCAGCAACTCCGCCGCCGCGACGATGCCCTGCCGCTCAGGGCTGCCCTCCGGCAGAGCCTCCTGCGCCTGCCGCCCTGCTTCCAACAGACGGTCGGCGTCAGCCACAATCGTGGCCAGCAACCCCGCCCGTGCCCCCTTGTCGGACCAGTCGATGGCCGACTCTCCCTTGATGCTGGATGCAAGGTACCGCCCGTACCCCTGGGCCTCGGCCCATCCTTTGACATTGGACCTCTCCACGGCTGCCAGCGCCCGCAGCAGCTTCACAATCCCGTCCGCCAGCAGGTTGAAGGTGTCCCTCACGGCGCCCCGCCCCAGGATGTTCGTGGTGTCCAGCGCCACCCGCATGCCGCGCTTTTTTAGGTAGCCCGACTCCCGGGCCAGCCGCAGGCTGGACTCGAACACCGCCCGCACCTTGTCGTGGAGAATCAACTGGGCGCGGAACACCTGGAGCGTGCTCTTGGCGAAGGGCCTGTCCTCCACCTCAATTCCCAACGCCACTTTCCAGCGGATGTCGAAGTCGGCTCTGGCCTTGGCCTCGGCGTCGCTCACCTTGTCGTGGGTCTGCAGCAGCAGCGCCGTGGCCAGCAGGCTGGGCGGCACGCTGTCCCGGCCGTTGTCGGCGCAGTAGAACTCGGCGAAGTCGGAGTCCCGGAATAGTTGGCCTCTCAACGATGCCAACAGGCCGTAGAAAGTGTCCTTACCCACGTGGTCCAGATACAGCCGGTCCGCCTCCCAGAAGCCCCTCTGATCCGATCGCTCTCCCAGCATTCCCTTGCTCCGCTATCTTTGATACCCCGGAGTATAACCCCTGGCATCAAAATGGACAGTTTCCGGCCAGACTTCTAGGCAGAGACCACCAAGCGCCGTCAAGCGTCCCCGGAAACGTACCAGGGCAATCCATAGCCAGGCCCCAAACCCTCGCACAAGCCCTCATCGGATACCCCCAGCAAACCACCCTTGGCGCCGCATGGTCATCGGGAGAAAATGCCTCTCTCCAAACCATCCCCAACCACCCCACGCGAAAACCTGACGCACACCCTTCCGCCCATCAGGGCGATGGAAAGGACGCAGCCTCTATTATTTTTTGCTCATCCTCAGCTAGAACTACAGTCGCAGATCGAGAAAAGATGGAATTGAGGCAATCGAGTGTTGAAGAGGTGAGGTTGTGGCAGGGCAAGGGGACGAGGTGGCGGAGGTGGCCCGGTGGGCCCAGGGCATCGATCAGGTTCACCGGTGCATCATGGGGAGGTTCCTGCGGCCGGAGCCGCGCCGCCGAGTACTGGACTACCCCCGTTTTCACGAGGGCAGGTTCTGCGGGGACTGCTCAGTCCGGTGGAACGCAAGAGCGGCTGGCCGACGCTGGGGCAGTTTTGGTGGTGGACGAGACCGGATTCCTGAAGAAGGGGCACAAGTCTGTGGGTGTGCAGCGTCAGTACAGCGGAACGGCGGGGCGGATCGAGAACTGTCAGATTGGCGTATTCCTGGCCTATGCCGGTGCCCAGGGGAGGACTCTGCTGGACCGGGAGTTGTACCTGCCCCAAGTATGGGCGGAGGACTGGGAGCGCCGCCGGGAGGCCGGGGTGCCGCAGGATGTGGCGTTCCAGACCAAGCACCAACTGGCCCGGGGGATGTTGGAGCGGGCCTTGGAATCGGGAGTCCCTTTCGGCTGGGTTGCCGGAGATCTCATCTCCGGCAGCGACTGCAACCTGCGGCTTTGGCTGGAGCGAGAGGGGCTGCCCCACGTGCTGGCCATCAAGGGCAGCGAGAAGCTGTGGGCTTGGACGAAAAAGGGACCCCGTCAGGTGAGGGCTGACCGGCTGGCGTCCCAGGTTGACGAGTTGGATTGGAACCGATGCAGCTCGGGCGATGGGGCCAAGGGTCCTCGGGTTTATGACTGGGCCAAAGTGGAGATAAGGCCCCTGAAAGAGCCCGGCAAGGGCTATTGGCTGCTGGCCCGCCGCGGTTTGGCCAACCCCGGAGAGCTGGCCTAATACGTCTGTCATGGCCCTGAGGGGACAACCCTAGAGGAACTGGCAAGGGTAGCCGGAACCCGGTGGACCATCGAGGAATGCTTTGAAGAGGCCAAGGGACAGGTGGGATTGGACCAACATGAGGTCAGGAGGTGGGATGGCTGGTACCGTCACACCACCTTGGCGATTCTGGCGCAGGCGTACCTGGCGGTGATCAGGCATCAGGTGATGGAACAGAGAGAAAAGGGGGCCACTACGGTCCGAATGAAGAGCTGATTCCCCTGACGGCCTCGGAGGTGCGCCGGCTGCTCACCCGCCTGGTATGGAGGGAAAACCGACTGCCTGATTTCATCCTGTTCTGGTCGTGGTGGAGACGGAGCCACCAAGCCAGGGCCCGGCAATGCCACTATAAACGCCGCCTATCCAATCTGCGCCTGTAGTACTAAACCAAAGCCAAGGTGAAACCCGCATTTGGGTCGGCTAGAATCAGGGAGGCATAGCGTCAGGACTGGGAGCAGACTGAGTGGGGATGGTGATGGGTATGAGGGGGATAAGGCCGGACTTGGAGGGGTGGCAGTTGGACTTGGCTAGTGTGCGCAGCAGGATGTACCTAGCGCCGACACCCCGGGAGAGAGAACGGTGGCACGCACTGTGGCTCCTGTGCCGGGGCCTGACCGCCTCGGGCACCGCCCAGGCACTGGGCCGGGATGCTCACACCATCGGCAGATGGGCCGCCGCCTTCGGCGAGGGAGGGCCCGCAGCCTTGATATTTGAGCAGACCGGGGGTTCCCCCCCGCACTTGGCGAGACGCAACAGGCGGAGTTGACGGGGGCAGTGCAGGAGTTGCCCGAGATGTCGGGCATAGAAATGGCCAACTGGACCCTTCGGCAGGCTCAGGAGGAAAGTGGTGCGGCAGTTTGTCTCGAAGCGTTTCGGCATTGGCCTGAGCCGCAGCACTTGCCTGAACTATCTGCACCGCTTGGGGTTTGTCCTGAAGCGTCCCAAGAAGCGACTGGTCAAGGCAGATGAGCAGAAGCGGGAGGCCTTCGTGGCGGAGTACGCCACCCTGTCGGACGAGGCGTGGCGTACGGGAGCGAAGATATTCATAGCCGACGAGGCCCATTTCCGGGCCGATGCCGAACTGAGAGGCAAATGGGTGCTAAAGGGAGAGCCGGCCCCCCGTTTTCACGGGGGCAGGCTTTGGTGGACTCGACCAGCCCGAGCTATGGCGAAAAGGCCAGCTACTACTCGGCCCAGCTACTACTCGGCCCAGCTACTACTCGGCAGTGTGCCTGGAGACCGGTGAGGTGGAGTGGATGGACCTGGAGGGGAACAGCAACTCCGGAACCTCGGCTGCCTTCCTGGAGCGGTTGCGGCAGAGGCACTCCGGGCCGCTCAACGTGATTTGGGACAACGCGCCGGCGCACCGCGGCGAGGCGGTGCGTGAGTATCTGCGGACGCCGGGCTTGGGGCTGCGGCTGATGAACCCCCGTTTTCACGAGGGCAGGCTCTGCCGGGCTACAGCCCGGACGGAGGCGCCGATGAGGCCATCTGGGGCTGGGCGAGAGAGGAAGCCACCGGAAACCTGTGCTTGGGAACCAAGGCCCTGGTAAAGGAGAGGGTCGGGAATTTCCTCTGCGGGCTGTCCATCCGGAAAGACGAGGTCAAGGACCGCTGCCGCACCGTCCTGCAATCAAAGGCCGAAGGATTTCTGCGAGAATCCCAGCCCAATCACCGATGTATTGTAAATGCACATCCCACCTTGGCTTTGGTTTAGTAAGAACGATTGGGTACACGAGAATCCAGAAACCAAGTAAACGACGCCGGTGTTCGACAGAGGTGCATATCGATACATCGACATCCCATACTGTTCGGAGGTCCGCATTGACCTCGATGTCGGCGCCAAAGCATCGCTGAGGGTCTGGTCCACGGTTTATTACCACGAAACCCCTGTCCCACTTAACTACGGCAGACGGAACCACCTGGAAGGCCAGGGCTTGTCACGGACCAATGTGGCCCCCTACAGCGCTGTTGAACTGCTGAATGTGGAAGGATGGGGTACGTTGGATTCCATGGTCCTCTCCGGACGCTCTCCGGATGGCCATCAGGTCTTGGAAGGGAACCTGGAGATCTATGTAGACGGCGAACGCGCGCCATCAGTTTACATTCCTGGCACCGAGGAAATCACCGCCAATGCCTTTTATTTCGGATTCGATCAGCTGGTGGGACCGCGTCAGGGTACAACGGCCCATGACGGCGGGCGCCCAGTGCGGTGGACTCAATATAGGTTTTTCGATTCCGACCGCATCGATTTCAACACGTCCCTGCGAATCGTCTGGGAAGCCGGTCATAAGGGCCAAGCCAATTTCAAAAGCCCGGTCGATGTGGAATCCACTATCCTCTATTACATCAACACAGCGCCTACCCAACATCCTGAACCCAGCCTAGATCTGGTGATTGATGAAGATTTTCGGGATTATTCAAGAGGACAATCGATTGACGGACCCTGGAAACAATGGCCAAACGAGAGCAAGTGGACAAGGGGAGCCGCCGGGGCTTCGTTCAAGAACGCGGAAGTTTTTGACGCTTGGATGTACCACGCGGAGAGCGTCAATTGGCCAGACCAGATCGTAGAGGCCGACGTAAGGATCAATAATTTTGGGACGGGGGAGATCTGGCTCTTTGCCAGAGGAACTCCCGAACCTAACTTCAATCAACGAGTCACATTCGGATATTCCGCAGCGGGAGCGGAGCCGGCACACCCGAACTACCAACCGGTAATGCTTTTCGCTTCCTCAGAGGGTTATTCAGAGTCCAGCCTTTTGTTGGTCCCTGCCAATCAACTACACACACTCCGCCTGGAAGTCGATGGAGATGTCGTCATCGCGTCACTTAAGAGGGAGGGAGACCGGGAATTCAGGCAACTATTCCGGCACATTCAGACTGAGCGAGTCCGGGGATTTTCCGGCGTGTCAGCAGTCCGCGGAGACGTAACCGTGGAGGGTTTCAGGGTTTATCGGAAGTAGCAGCCTTAGAATAGATTCGCCATTTGACAGTTGGCTAAGGCCCACTTACACTCGCCACCAACCCCGATATTGGCCGCCGGGGCGCCACTTTGATATGTGAGAAGAGTAGGACAGCTAGATGGGCTGGACCAGCGCACTTTTTTGGCTTTTACCGCGGCGTCTCCGCTCTTCGTGGCCGCTCCTTGCGATAACTTCCTTCGGCATCCTGGCGGCCATAACCATGATGGCCCTGGGCGCGGTCTATTCCAATACACTGGCCGAAGGCGGCTTGCGCCACAGCCTCGCCTCGTCGTCCAAACGTATCCTCAACGTCCAACTTATTACCCAGAACCGCCCCCTGGGCTCCGCCGACTACACCAGCTTGCGCTCGACCGTCGAGGGCTTTGCGCAGGACCGGGTCGGCTACATGCAGCGGCAAACCGAACGTTACGGCCAACTCGCGGGAGTCGTCCGCATGATAGGCGCTCCTTCGGACGACTCCCCCCCGGCCAGTTCGCCCATCGCCCGGCCCTTCTTTTATACTAACCTCCAGGAGCATTCCCGAATTGTCGAAGGCCGCTGGCCGGAGCCCGCGCCCTTAGCTAAAGACGGGGCCGCGGAATTCGAGGTGGTCATCGGTGGACGGGCGGCTCTGCAGATGGGTTACTCCGTCGGTTCCCAACTCCTCGCCTTCCCCTTCTCCACGGACCCTTCCGAGCGCGTCACCCTGACCATCGTGGGCCACGCGGAACCCCTGGACGCCAACGAAGAGTATTGGATCAACTCGCCCGGTCATTACTTCAGTATCCGGGAACAGGGCGACGAGCTACACGTCCCCCTGTACGTCCTGGAAGAAGACTTCTTCGGGGTCTTGGGCACAAGTTATCCTTCCCTGGTCGGAGACTTCACCTGGTTCTTCTTCCTAGACGCCGACATCCTAACTTCGGCAACAGCGGGCCAGGCGAAGGAGGACTTGATCGGCCTGGAGACCGATGTAAACCAACACTACCCGCGCACCTTGGTCTTCACGGGTCTCAAGAACGCCATCGACAGATATCGCCAGGAGCTGACCCTGGCCAGGGTCCCCCTTTATCTGTTCATCTCTCTCATCGTGTTGGTCATCCTCTACTTCCTGGCGCTGGTCGTCAGTATGCTTTCCCGCGCCCGGATGGATGAAGCCAGCATTATGCGGAGCCGCGGAGCGGGCATTGGCCAGGTCAGCGGCTTGCTGATAATCGGCGAAGGCGTGGTTGCCCTGCTGGCCATGGTCGTGGGCCCAGTGTTGGCTTGGCTCCTGGTGCGGTTCCTCCTTTTGGAAACCATCAACCCCGCCGGGGAGGCCAGTCAACCGATACCGGTTGGACTGTCCCTCAACGTATTCGTCATGGGCATCATTGGCGGCGCACTTAGTCTGCTGGTCCTGGGAGCTTCCAGCATCAGCCGCGCCCGGATGGGAATGGTCGAATCTCTGAGGGAGAGGGCACGCCCACCAACCCTGCCTCTGTTGCAACGGTACTACTTGGACCTGCTCGTGCTGGCGGCGGTGGTCTTCATCCTCTGGGAAATTCAAGGCCGGGAAGGGTTCGTGATCAGCGACCTGGCCAGCCAGACCCCCAGGGTTGACCTGGTGCTGTTGTTCGGGCCGGCGCTTGTGCTGATCGGCGCGGCGGTCGTGGTGCTGCGCGTGTTGCCCTTGCTCGTCCGCGTCATGTCCTGGCTGGCGGACCGGATGGCCCCGGCCTGGGTGGCCTTTCCCCTGGCCCGGCTGGCCCGGGAGCCGCTGCCCCACGGTTCACTGGTGATTATATTGATGCTGGCGGCTGCCCTCGGGGTGTTCGGTGCGGCGTTCCAATCCACCCTATCTTTGAGCCAGAAGGAACAGGCGCTATACAAGGCCGGGGGCGACTTCGTGGTGAAGGGCCCTGGCCTTTCGGACCGGGACGCTAGGAAACTTGAGTCGGAACGCGTCGTGCAAAGCTTTACGCCTGTGCTCAGGGAAAACGGCGTGTTACACGACGTGCTGCCCAGGGAGCCCATCACCATGCTGGCGGTGGACCCTGACACCTTGCCCGATGCGGCCTGGTTCCGGGACGACTTCGCCGGCAAAAGCTTGCCCGAGTTACTGGAGGCGCTGCGGCCAGACCCGTTTCTATCGACCCGAGACAACGTGGACGCTTCCCTGGGAATAGCTGTTCCGCCGGATACCACCGCCCTGGGAATATGGGTGGAGGTTACCGGGCTGAAACAAGACGTACTATTCCCCGGGTTTAACCTATGGGCGAGGATGTACGACCCCGCGGGCAAGTTCCACAACCTTTTCCTTGGGGAGGTCAACTATTCCTCGTCTGGAAACAGGCAGACGTCCGGGGACGGGGGGGCTGAGCAGCCGCAGCAAGACTGGATCTACCTGGAGGCCGAAGCCCCCGAGGTATCCATGCCCCAGAGCGAGGTGTTCCGCCTGGTCTCTCTATTCTTCAGCCGAAAGTCCTTTTCCAGTATGCCGCCGGCAACCATTGGGTTGGACGACATCACAGCCAAGACCCCCTCGGGCCCTCCGGAAGGCACGATAGTAGAGGGCTTCGAGTCGCCCGCCAACTGGGTGCCGCTGGTCAACGAGGGTGACACAGTAGATATAATCGAGCTGACGGAAGGGGCGGCGCGGACTGGCGAATTGGGGCTGAAATTCGGTTGGGAAGGGGCCTTTGGCGAAGACGCCCGGGGCATAATCATTCCCGCGGGACCGTTCCCCATTCCGGCTATCGGCGGGCCGTTCCTCGAGAAAGGGCAGAGGATGCGGGTCCGCGCCGGCCGCAACCTCCTGCCGGTGATTATCCGGGACACAACGGACTTTTTTCCAACCCTGGACCCTACCAGCCGCACCTTTGTTATCCTTTCCCTAGACCATTATCGAGACTACTCTCGGCGCATCAGCCGCTCCAGCTTTCAAGATGTGGAAGAGTATTGGCTGGCGGCCGATCCGGGGATCGGGCGCGCAGAGACCCAGAAGGCTCTGGAGGACTTGTTTGGCCCCTACGTGCGTATCCAGGACCGCGAGGGCGAGGTGGAGACCGCACAGCGAAACCCGCTGGCCGGTGGCGGGTGGGACGGCCTCACGATTTTGGGCATGGCGGCCATCATCATAGCCGTGCTCCTGGCTCTTGTTATCCATGCCGTGGTGGCCGTCCGCACAAGCCGGGTCGATCTAACAGTTGCCCGCACTCTGGGTTTCTCCAATGGACAACTCATGCTGTCCCTGGCCCTGGAGCGGCTGTTTGTCGCGGTCCTGGGACTGGCGGTGGGCAGCGTTATCGGGATATGGTTGGGCCGCTGGGTGCTGGGCTTCCTGGACATCACAGGACGGGGCCGCACCGTGATCCCGCCGCAAACCTTGAGCATCCAGGAATGGTTGGTGGCGTCGGTGCTGGGAGGACTGATAATAGCGTCGCTGTTGGGTCTGATCGTGGCCGCGGTCTCGGCCCAATGGTTGAGAGTCACGGAAACTTTGCGTGCTGGCGAATAAGTTTAGGTAGACACGGCAATGTTTTCTCTATTGCAAATGGCCTACGTCGTCGCCGTCCGGAGGATATTCTCCAGTTGGCGTCTTGAGCTTGTGCTGTTCCTGGGAATGCTGCTGGCGGTGGCGTTGATGTCTAGCGGGGTCATTTTCTCCAACCTCCTGGCTGAGGCTGCCCTGCGGCACGCCTTGAACGAGGCCTCTGCGGAAGAAGCCAACTTCTCCATCAGGGTCTTTAGTGGACAGCAGGCCCCGCCAACGCCCGCTGGGCGGATCAGGCATTTCCAGAACAACGTTACCTTCTCGGACCAACGAGTGTCGTCCAGGGTGGAGGAGTTCCTCGCCGAACAGTCCCGTTTGGTCGAGACCGCTACGTTTTTCTTCAACGGACATCCCCAACTGGAACTGGACAACGACATCCGGGCAAGGGGGGAGATCAAGCACCACTCCAGCTTGACCGATGAACGAGTCCGGTTGGTGGACGGCCGTTGGCCCTACGAAGGCGGCGGAGCGCCCTCGGTGATGGACGGGCCGTTGGAGATCGCGGTCGATTCACTGGGATCGGAACTGCTCCAGCTCTCCACTGGAGACCAGATGGGAATCATTCCCGCCGCGTCGTTCGACGACCCGCCTGAGGTGCCGGTGGTGATCGTGGGGGTCTTCGAGCGCGTCGACCCAGCGGATGACTACTGGTACGCCTCGGGGAGGACCTTCAGCTTTCACAATGACCAATGGACCATCGTGCCGCTGTTTACCTCTGAAAGGGCGATCCTGGAGAGAGTCTACCGCGTTTACCCCCGGCTATATACCGATGTGTCTTGGCACTATTACCTGGACCGGCAGTCGGTTAAGGCGGGAGACGTCGACGACCTTCTCAACACACTTCGAGTCATCCGGTACGACGTACGAACTAATCTGAACAACTCCACCAACCGCATCAGGCTTGACCGCGTGTTGGAAGACTACAAAGAGCAGCTTCTCCTGGCAAGGATACCCCTCTTTCTGATCCTGTTCCTTGTAATAGGCATCCTGACCTATTACCTGGCCCTGATAGGGGGCCTGGTGGTCAAGTCTAGGTCCGCTGAAATAGCAATGTTGAAGAGCCGCGGCGCGACCACCCCTCACATAGGGCTCATGGCGTTGGTCGAAGGGCTGTTGCTCGCCATACCCTCCACGGCATTGGGGCCGATGGTTGCCCTGGCGGTTGTGAAGACCCTGGGAAGAGTGTTCTTCGGCCTGGGGGGAAGCGAAGATCTGGCGTCGGTCCCAGTGGTGGTGTCTTTCGAGTCATACTTGCTGGGAGCGGCGGGAGCCGTTCTGGGCGTTGTGGTGCTTACGATCTCCACCCTGGCGGCGGCGCGCCAGGGCATGGTGGAGTTTCGGCAGATGGGGGCGAGGCCGCCCCAAGCCCCGTTCATCCACCGCTACTACCTGGACATCTTGTTCCTTGGGCTGATCGGGCTTTTCTGGTGGCAAATTCAAAGCCGGGGGGCGTTCCTGGTGCGGCCCCTGGGCAGCCGGGGTCTGGAGATCGACTATAGCTTGCTCTTGGGACCGGCGCTGGGATTGCTGGCAATCGGATTGCTGGTGATGCGCTTTTTCCCAATCGTAGTGGGACTAGCAGCCCGGCTCATCGAACCTGTGGGACCGTCCTGGTTGGTGCATGGGCTGCGGCACGTCTCCCGCGACCCGATTGTCCCGGGCTCATTGGTCGTGCTGCTGATGTTCGCCACCGCCCTGGGTGTGATTGGCAGCGCCTTCAGCGCCACGTTGGAACGCAACCAGGAAGAGCGCGCCCTCTACGCCGCCGGAGCCGACCTTCGGATCGAGCACGGCGGGTCCTCCAAGCCGCTGCAGTTACAGGGCATCGCGGAAAGAGCGGACGGGTTGGACTTCGTGGATGTAGCCGTGGAAGTACAACGGACCAGCGGCCACGTGACGACCACCGGGTTCAGCACCAGCGGAACGTTGCTGGCCATACGGTCACGGGATTTCGCAAAGGTAGGCTGGTACAGGCCCGACTTCGCCGGCGGGCTAACCCTGGAGGAACTAACCGGACTGCTCACCCCCACTCCTCCTCCCGGCGAGGAAGAAGGCATACTCTTGCCCGACGACGCCACCGGAATGTCAGTGTACGTACAGCCCGGAAGGCCGGATAACCGTATGACGCTGAGGGCTCGTCTCCAGGACGACCGAGGCTATTACTTCGACGCCATGTTCGGTGAGCTTGACTTCAGGGAGTGGCGGGAGCTTGACTCTGACTTTAGCCCTCTGTTCCGGGGCGGACCCAACTCCCGTTCGGCCCAGCGGTTCGGCCAGCCCCGCGCTCCCTACCGGCTGTTGGCGATCCACATCACCAGCCGTGGCGGGGCTCCTGAGCCCGGGGCTCTGTTCCTCAGCAGTCTGAATGCCTCCGGCTCAAACGGCCCTCAGCCTCTGGACGATTTCCAGAGCGTCAACGGTTGGCAGGTAATCGAAGACTACTCTAAGCCAGGTCTATTTGCCCTGGAGGCCAGCAAGTCGGTAGCCGTGTCGGACGAAGGCGGCTCGGTCCGTTTTAGTTGGGCTCCAGGCAGCTCCGGGTTGAGGGGTATCCGGGCCGGTGAGCCCGAACAACCGTTGCCGGCGCTGGTCAGCAGAGAATTCATGGAAGTGTCAGACGCCCAGGTGGGTGAAGTTCGGACCTTGGGCATGTCAACGTTCTCGTTGCCGATTGAGATCAAGGCGGTCATTGACTACTTCCCGACTTTGACGCCCGAGGAAAAACCCTTTGCCGTGGTTGACCTGGAGACATTCACCCATCAGGCAAACCTCCATAGCCTCTCCACGATGGGCGGGACCAACGAGCTATGGGTGGGTCTCGGCGCATCGGAGCCTGACCTGAAATCCGTGGCCGCGCTGCTGGATAGTGAAGACTTGAGAGCGCGGAACACGTTCCTAGCGACCGAGATGGTCCGGGAGCGTACCGAGCAGCCCCTGGTCAGCTCCGGTTGGGGGGCCCTCTTGGTGCTCATGTTCCTGGCGTTGGTTCTAGCCAGCGCTTCGGGGGTAATGCTGTTCTCATTCACCGACACCCGGGAGCGTAGGACGGAATTCGCCCTGCTGCGGACCCTGGGTTCGTCCCGAGGGCAGTTGAACGGCGCGGTATGGTTCAGCCTGTTTGTGGTCACCCTGTTCGGCGTTGTCCTAGGCAGCGTCGCGGGTCAGGTGATCGGCACCAGTCTGTTGCCTCTAATGGAGGTAGCAGAGGAAGGCGCGAGGGTTACCCCGCCCATGACTTTGGAGATCGATTGGGTCACCCTGGGAGTGTCGTATGCCATCCTAGGATCGGTTACCATTGGCACGGTGTTGTGGCTTATATGGTATACATCGAAGATGGAAGTGCAGCAGGTCCTGCGTATAGGCGAGGCGGGATAGTTAGTGGCCGGTGGTCAGTGGCAGGCGCTTACTAGCCATTAACCACTAGCCACTGGTCACTAGCCACTAGCATCCCTGAGGAGGCACGCATTGGTAAACGTTGAGCGTTTTGGCAACTACGCCGCGCCGGCCGCCGGAGAGCGGCGTGAGGACCATGCCCCGGTACAGGCCTACATCGAATGCCAGGACCTATTCAAGATCTACAAACGTTCCGAACTGGAAGTGGTCGCGCTTAGGGGCCTCGATCTGATCGTTGAAACCGGCGAGCTCATCGCCATCATCGGAGCCAGCGGGAGCGGTAAAAGCACCTTGATGAACCTGTTAGCGGGGCTGGACCGGCCTTCCGCTGGGCATGTCCGGGTTGGTGAGCGCGATCTTTTGGACATTTCCGACCGAGAGTTGGTGATGTACCGGCGTCTCGACGTTGGATTCGTCTGGCAGGCCACCGGTAGGAACCTGGTGCCCTACCTCAATGTCCGGGACAACATCGAGCTTCCCATGGCCATGGCCGGGGCCACCGCTCAAGAGAGACACAGTTGGAGCGGCCAACTCCTGGATGCCCTGGGACTGCCTGACAAGGCCAACCGGCTGCCCTATCAATTGTCCGGAGGTGAGCAGCAAAGGGTCGCCATCGGCGTCGCCCTCTCCAATAAACCCCCGCTGCTGCTGGCGGACGAACCGACGGGGGAGCTTGACACCCAGACGGCAACTCAGGTATTTCAGCTCCTGCGGGAGATCAACGTCAACTACAACGTTACCATAGTTATGGTTACCCACTACCCAGGCGTCTCGGAGTTCGTTGACCGCGTAATCCACATCAGGGACGGCAGGATCAGTTCCGAGAGCTACTCCACTCCAACGTTCCAGCGTGAAGGGGAGCGGGTGGAGGAAGAGTACCTGGTGATTGACCGAGCCGGCAGGATTCAGCTACCCCAGGAGTACACCGCCAGGTTCCGGTTGGGAGGTTTGGCAAAAGCGGACCCGGACGGAGACGGCGTGACTCTCCGCCCGATTGCGGACCGGCCAAGGCCCAATACCGGCGGGGCCAATCCACGGAGGGACCCATGAGAGAGGAACGATCCGCGGCCGACACTCTACCTTCCGTGGAATACGCTCGAACACGCAACGCACCCGAGCCGATCATAACCGCCTCGGGCTTGTACCGCGTGTTTGGTGAGGGCGACGTGGCGGTGTCAGCGGTAAACGGCATCTCCCTTGAAGTGGGACAGGGTGAGTTTTTGGCGGTGGTGGGACGCTCCGGCTCGGGCAAGACCACCTTGCTAAACCTGCTTTCGGGGTTGGACCGGCCCACTTCTGGACAGGTCATGTTCCAGGGGCGGGACTTGACTCAACTACCCGAAGGCGAGCTTGTGGAGTTGCGCCGCCGCAGTATCGGGTTCGTATTCCAGTCTTTCGGGTTGATGCCACTGCTTTCGGCGTTGGAGAACGTCGAGCTTCCCCTCCACATCAGCGGGACCTCCTGGCGGGAACGCCGGAGGCGGGCCCAGGAGGCGCTAAACATGGTGGGCCTGGGATCACGGTCCCGCCACCGGCCCTACGAACTATCGGGGGGTGAGCAGCAACGGGTCTCTATCGCCAGGGCCTTGGTCACCGGGGCGGACGCCGTATTCGCGGACGAACCCACTGGGGAGTTGGACACTACCACCGCCGCCTCGATCGGCGCGATCTTGCAAGAGGTGGCCAGGGACAGAAAAGCCACGGTCATCACCGCGACCCATGACCTTTCGCTGGCCGCAATGAGCGACAGGATTGTCAGCCTGGTGGACGGTGGAGTGGACTCGGAATAATCGCCGGGTCAATGAGGGACTTACGCATGGGAACGTTCAACTGGCCGATGGAGATTCTCAGCGCCGACGGGACGCTTGCCGAAACGGTGGACGCGTTGGTGGATACCGGCTCCAGTTACACGGTATTGCCGGCGGCGATTCTCAGAAGGTTAAACATATCTTCAACCGACACTCTGGACTTCGAATTGGGCGGCGGCCGTGTTATTTCGCTGGAAGTCGGCGAGGCCAGAGTCCGGGTGGAAGGTAGGGAGCGCACTAGAATCGTGGTGTTCGGCGACGACGACGCCTCCCCTCTCATGGGTGCGGACACCCTGCAAGGCGCGGCCCTCGCCGTTGACCCGGTGGCCCACCGGCTCGTTCCCACGCGGGCGCTGTTGAAGTCCCAGAATTCGGGTTGACACCCCGAGGCACGGGGCTACAATACCATGATTGCCAAGTTTGACAGCCTCTACGCCGGGCACGTGGACATGGAGAACGTCGGCTACGCCGGTACCGCCGTAAACGACCGTTCCTTCTCCGACGAGCACCTGGCCACTGCCTTCGACAAGGCCGAATCCATCGCAACACTGCTGGACAGGCTGGGCTTCGACACCTTCTGGATGGCCGAGCATCACTTCCAGCCAGAGGGCTACGAATGTATCCCCAACCTGTTGATGATGGGTGTCCACCTGGCCCATATGACCAAGAATGTCAAGATCGGATGCGCCTTTAACATCGCGCCCATGTGGCACCCCCTTCGTCTGGCCGAGGACTTCGCCACCGCCGACATCCTGACCAACGGACGGGTCGTGTTTGGCGTGGGGCGCGGCTACCACACCAGGGAGGTGGAGACCTTCGGGGCCCCCTTGCTCGACCAGGACGGCAACCGCGAGATGTTCGAAGAGCAGGTGGAGGTCATGATGAAGGCCTTCAACGAACGCTCCTTCTCCCATCACGGCACGTATTACGACATCCCACCCAAGGTCCCCTACAGGGGCTATGAACTCGAGGAGATCACCCTTGTCCCACGTCCCAAGAACCTTCCGGTGGAATGCTGGCAGCCGATCCAGGGCGGCACCCAAAGAGCCCTGGACTTCATGGCCAAGCACCGCATCAAGGGCATCATTGGCGGCGGCGTTGCCGAGGGCGGCGTCATGGACAAGACCATGGAGGATTTCCGGGACGCGATCCTGCGCACAGGCCGGGACGCCCAACTGGGCGAGGACCTGAGCGTGGGGTTCCATTTCTTCCTGGCCGACTCCCAGGAACAGGGCATCAAGGACGCAGCCAAGTTCTACGAAGAGAACGTCAAGATGTTCGGCCCCCTGCGCCTCCACCGCGGCCTAAGCGAACAGCAGATGTCCGACATCGCCGACCCTCGCAAGGCCCCATTCGCCGGCCTGCCGACCATGGAGCAGGCTGTTGAGTCCGGCGCGGTCCTCTGCGGTCCTCCGGAACGGGTGATTGAGCAGTTGCAGCAGGTACAGGAACGGTATCCCGGACTGGAACGCATCGGCGTCAGCCACCCCGTGGGAACGCCCGGAAACGTTATCCTGGAACAGTTGGAATGGTTCGCCAAGGACGTCATGCCAGCCTTCAAGGGCAAGGTTGAAAGCGCCGTCCCCGCCGACTAGCCAGCATCCAATAAAACGAGCGCACGATCGACGGCCCCTCTCTTGACGAGAGGGGCTTTCTTTTTCTCTTTGAGGCGACACATACCCCATGCTATGATTGGTGCCGGAACGGCACGGGGGGATAGAGTGGCCCAGATACTCGACGGAGCGGCCCTGGCAAAAGAGGTCCGAGCCCGCGTGGCGGCAGGGGTCCAGGAGATGCGGCAAAAGCATCAAGTGACGCCCGGACTGGCCGCCGTGCTGGTGGGCGAGGACCCAGCTTCGACCGTGTACGTGCGAAACAAGCGCCGCGCCTGTAACGAAATTGGCATGTTCAGCGACACTATTTTGCTGCCTGATTCCGCCTCTACCAGCGATGTCGTCGCGTGTGTTGACCGGCTCAACCAGGACCCGCGCTTCCACGGCATCCTGGTCCAATTGCCGCTGCCAAGCCAGGTCGACGAGCCTAGGGTGATTGAGTCCATCAGACCCGGCAAGGACGTGGACGGCATCCATCCCTTCAATGCGGGGAAGCTCGTTCAGGGTAACCCGGACTTCATCCCGGGCACGCCGGCGGGGATCCAGGAACTTCTGATACGCAACGGCTACGACCCTGCGGGACAACACGTCGTCATCTGCGGCAGGAGCAACATCGTGGGCCTGCCCCTAGCCAATCTGCTCATGCAACGGAAAGACGGGGCCAACGCCACAGTCACCGTATGCCACACCAGGACACGTGGCCTTGCCAGCTTCACCCGTAGCGCGGACATTCTGGTGGCCGCCATGGGACAGCCTGCCATCATCACCGCCGATATGGTCAAAGAGGGAGCGGTGGTAATCGACGTTGGGATCAGCAGGGTCGCGGACCCTTCCAGGAAACGCGGTTACCGGTTGCAGGGAGACGTCGATTACGGACCAGTGTCGGAGAAAGCCGCGGCCATCACTCCGGTGCCCGGAGGTGTCGGGCCAATGACCGTCGCCATGCTGCTGGTCAACTCCCTAACTGCCGTCCGAATGTCAATCCACGGTCATTCATAGCACTCGACTTTGGCCTCTAGTCCCGTATCCTGTCCCATTCAACCTTGACCATGCGCACCAATGACTTCGATTACGACCTTCCCCAGGAACTAATTGCCCAGACCCCCCTGGAACCGCGAGATTCCTCTCGCATGTTGGTCCTCGACCGGCGGACTGGCGAGGTCCAGCATTCCCGGTTCGCCAACTTAACGGACCACCTCTTGCCCGGCGACCTGATGGTCTTCAACCGCAGCAGGGTGATCCCGGCGCGGCTACGCGGCCGGAGGACCGTCACGGGAGGGAAGGTCGAATTCCTGTTGTTGAGCAGGGAAGAACCGGGGTTGTGGCGGGCGTTGGCCAGGCCAGGACGGCGGCTTCAACCGGGGGCGAGGGTACTGCTCGAGATTTCGACGGGGTCCGAGGTGGAAGCTGGCCGGGAATACGATGTGGAAGTCCACGCTTCCGGGGAAGATGGCCTGAAGCTCATCGCCTTTGTTGACGAAGGCATCATCGAGAGGTCGGGACTTGCGCCGCTGCCACCCTATATTCACAGCCGCCTGGAAGACCCGGAAAGGTACCAGACTGTTTACGCGCGGGACCCCGGAAGCGCGGCTGCCCCAACTGCGGGACTGCATTTCACCGAAGAATCCCTCGCGGCGCTGACCGGGTTGGGTGTTGAATTGGCGTTCGTCACCCTGCATGTGGGACTGGATACGTTCAGACCAGTCCAGGAAGAGGATCCCGCCGACCACAAAATACACACCGAGTATTTCGAGATCGACGCCGGGACGTCAGCCGCCTTGAATCAGGCGCGGGAGCAAGGCCGAAGAATAATAGCCGTCGGCACGACCTCGGTGCGGGTGCTGGAACAGATCGGACAGGGGCTGGAGGGCGACGGAATAATCACGCCGGTACAGGGTCAAGCGGGCCTGTTCATACTTCCGGGCCACGAGTTCAGGTTGGTCGACGCGATGATCACCAACTTCCATCTACCCCGCTCCACGCTGCTGATGCTGGTGTCCGCCTTCGCTGGGCGGGACCACATCCTGAACGCCTACCGGGAGGCAATCGAGGAACAGTACCGCTTTTACAGCTTCGGCGACGCTACGTTGATCGCATGACCGGCGGCGGATGGGCGGTCCTTCGACTCAGGGAAGCTCCAATAGCTGGAGGATGTTGCCGTCCGGGTCCTTGAACGTAGCGACCCAGCCACCCCAGTGCTCCTGCTCGGGAGGCCGAATGAATTCAACGTCGGCCTCCGTCATCCGCTGGTAGGCAACTTGAATATCGTCCACGCCGAAATTGGCCATAATCCGGTATGGGTCGCTGGATTTCCCCTGCACATCCCCATGCAAGCCCAGGTTGAACCGGAATTCCCGGAAACCTCCAAATTCGAAGGCGATGAAGTCATCGTGCCTGGCGTGCAGGGGCAGGCCCATGACGTCGTGATAGAAATGGAACATGGTTTCCAGGTCGTCGGTCCACAGAGTTAAGCCGATTACGCCGGTTATCATGACCGCATCCTCCGCCTATGCCACAGAGCGTAGAAGTTTGAAATAGAAAACGGTCAGCATCTGTCCCAGAGCGGACTCTGACCACACACTGACCGTCGAGATTGCTTTGTTGGGTTATCTCGTAGCTGCTATCTCGTGGCTCTTAATCGGTTAGCTGCCGTTCCCGCCTGTCGTTGGCGCAGCGTGGGCACCAACCGTAGAAGTCCACCCGCTGCCATGCAACCTGGAAGTTTGACTGACGGGAAATGCGGTTTTTCAGCCGGACCACCATGTCCTGGCCGGTGTCGGTGTCGATAACTTCCTCGCAGTTCATGCAGACCAGGTTGACGTGGGGCTCCATGTTGGCTTCGTACCGGGACATCTTTTGGAAGGGCAACTCTTGAATCAGCCCACTGCGTTGGAGGACTCCCAGGGTGGAGTAGATCGTAGCCAGGGTCATCGAGGGAAAATGGTCCCGCACGCGTTCGTGTATCTGTTGGACCGTGGGATGGTCGGTGGAATTGAGCACAGCCTCGGCGATGGCCAACCGCTGGGGAGTGACTCGCACTTCCCATTGCCGCAACCGTTCCACAAGCTCATGCTGGGTCAACATAGGTTCTCCAATAGTGGGCGCCGCCGGACCCAAGCTCGGCCCGGCCCATACGTAGGTGGGCTAAAAATAAACTATACCCGGAATCGTGGTGCGTGACAAGGCGGAGGTGGCGGCGTAAGGCGGCAATCGGTCGCACTTGGATCAGTTGATGGGCTCCAGTCCCTTCTCGGACAACAACTCTTGGGCTTCCAGTGTCGTTATGAAGTCCAGGAATGGCTGCAACTTCTCAGCATTGTCAGGGAGATAGGCCACTGAAATCTCGATGGACAAAGGGTAATCGCTCCCCGGATCTTCTGGGTCTTGGCCGTCAATCAGCAGGACTTTGACGGAAGATAGGTCGCCTCGCCTGGCAGCGCTATAGCTGACGTAACCAATGGCGTTGGGTTCGTTGGCCACACTGGTCATCATGTCACTATCGGTGGTCAGAACTTGCGCCCAGGGAGCAAACCGGTCCCTACCTATCGTCGATCCCCTTCGCAACCCGCCCGTGGCGCTGGCGGCTTCGTCCCGGATAAAAAGTTCGATGGCTGAGTCCGGTCCGCCGACCGAAGACCAGTTCTCCAGATTCCTGGCTGAAGCCAGACCGGTGAACACTTCCTGGATCTGCTGCGACGTTAGTTCTGCAACAGGGACACCGGGGTTAACGATGATCAGGACTCGGTCCCTAGCGAATGGTATGGACTGGACGCCGGCACCCGCTTCAGTAGCCTTAAGAGGACGCGATATTCCTCCAAGATCGAAACTGCCCTCCGTCGTAGACTCGACACCGCTGGTTGAATCTCCACCAGAAACGAAACTGAAAGTAGTCCCGGCCTCTACCTCGGTGAAAGGCGCAGCCAGGGCTTCGAGGGCACCCAGTGCTCCGGGGTCGCCTCCTATAGTTATCGTTTCGGATGTGCCGCCGTTACCTCCTCCACCACATCCCAACAAGACGATCACGCCAAGGATAGGAATACACCGCCGAATGACCTTCAAGATTTCTACGCTCCTCATGTTTCACCGTTCCGGTCGGCGATTGACCCAGGATGCACGACCCGTTTGGGAGTCCTCACGACCGCCGGATGAGCGCTCCGGGGGCCTCAGACTCAGGTGGTCCATCAAGCGGCTGATCAGCGCCGCAACCAGTACACCCACGCCTACACCCAAAGGGACCAGAAGTATGCCAATGCCGATACCGAAGAATAGGAGCACGTTCAGCTGAACATCGTACCTTTCCGCGGAGACGGCAAAGCTATGGAAGTGAGAGTAGACGCGATAGGTTATGATTCCGCCGGCGATCAGGCCCCCTGTGGCGCCGCATATGACGTACAACCACCTCATGGCCTTGTCCGCCGGTCCCTTGTTCGGCTCACCCAGGAGACTCCCTGAGCGCCAGATTCAAAAGGTCGCAAAGGCCCGTGCTCGAAACGCCGCCGTTGGATCAGGGACACGAGATGACCGATTACCGCTGCGGCGAGCAGTCCGAGTCCGATACCCATCGGCACCAACAATATACCAACTTGGATTCCCAGCACAACCAGAACGTTCGTTTCGACATCATACCGAGAAGTAGCAGCCGCGATCCGGCCGAGATAAGCATACAGCCGATATGTGATGAGCGCGACCGCAACCAACGCTCCCACTCCACCGCATACGATGTACAGCCATTTCATTCAGACGACTCCGCCGCCGGGAGGGCGCAAGTAAACGGATGAGTCTAACCCGAGGGCTACCGGTCCGCCCGCGCATTCTGGGCCAAGCGGACCGGGTGTGAACAGGGCCCGGCGCCCGGATACAGGCAAGAACGTGATGACAACTATTGACAATTCTACCAGGCTCCAGTATAACGAAGGCCATTTCTTAATAGTGAACGTAGTATAGATGAGATAGAGCGTCCCTTGTGAGAACTCACTGACTAATCAACCTGATTAGTAACGTTCGCTACGAATATACACTGTCACACCCAACGGTTTAGGAAAATACAGCCATCGCAGGAGGAGTAATCCGATGCCCCGAGTCCTAACTATTCCTAGGCTACTGGCTCTACTGACTCTGGCATGCGTCGTAATCGTCGCGATTGCATGCGGCGGAGCGGCGGACACTCAAGCTGAACCTCAAGCTCAGGAGAAGGCGGCGGACGCTGGCAAGATGGCCGAGCCCGCTAAGGCCAAAGAGGAGACCGCCCCTGTCGCCACGGCCCAATCGGCCGAGTCAATGAGCGGACTGCCGGGGGCAGGGGAAAAAGTCACCATCTTGGTAGTCGACGTGCAAAACAAAATCATGTTCTCTAGGCTGACCGATGGTCCAGACCTGAAGTATCTGCGGATGATCCAGGACGACCTGTTCGCTGGCGGCGGCGGCGATGTCGTCAAGGCGGGTCTGATCACCGAATGGGAGATGTCCCCCGACTCCAAGACATGGACCCTCACCCACGGGGACGACATCAAATGGCACAACGGCGACACGCTGGACGCGGATGACATACACCATAGCATCAGCCTGACAATCGGGCCGGAAGCACTGCGGCAGCTCGACCTGGGATGCCTGGAGCCGCGAAGCACCGCTTCGGTCAAGCGCACCAAGAGTGTGGAGATGGGGCCCGGCCCCAACCAGGTCACCTACGTGTCAAACGGGCCGGCTCCGGAATTCGGGTTCCTCCGCTCCCAAAACAGCCAGGGTACCGGAGCGCTGGTGAACAACGCTGACCACTTGCGCGCGATCCAGGGACCTGGCGAGTGCTTCGATGCTTACGAAAAAGACCCGGTCGGGACCGGACCGTTCAAGTATGTAAACCACGTGCTTGGCCAGAAGTACCAGTTCGAGAGATTCGACGACTATTTCTACACTCCTGACAATGGCTATGATGAAGACCGCCAGCCCAAGTTCCAATACCTGGACCTCGAAATAGTGCTCGAAGGGGCAACGCGGGCCGCCGCTCTCGCCGCCGGCGACGCAGACATCATCGAAGCCAACATCAACATGTTGGACCAGATCAACTCCATATCTGACAGCCAAATTGCCTGGCAAGACGAGTCGTCTCATACCTGGTTTGTCAACGTGGACTGCTGGACAGAAGACCTCTGGTGCTATTCGAAGCCCGCGCGCCAAGCTACGATATACGCGGTTGACTACGCTAGCATTGTGGACAATCTCTACGGCAGGGGCGCAACCCTGAAGGGCTGGACCTGGGTGACCCAGAACGCCATGGGATACAGCCCCGCAATCGACGCATTCCCCTACGATCCGGTGAAGGCTAAACAGCTCTGGGCCGATGCGGGACTGGGAGAGGGTGTGGAAATAACCATCCATACCTGGGACGCCGGCGACCTCCCCTTCTTGCCTCAGGTGGCGGAGTTGGTCGCCAGCGCATGGACCGACGTCTTGGGCGCGAATGTCTCGGTGAACGTCGGTGACCAACAGTCGATCAAGGCAGCCTGGAATAACCGTCAATACGGCGGAGATGTGCTGATTCGTACGAACGAGGCTCGCTACGACGGCACAAGCATCACGCGGGGAAGCTACGCTAATCCTGATATCGCCTGGCGGGCCACGGCTGACTCCAGGGTGGAACCGTGGAAGTCCATCGCCGACCAGGTTCACGTGGCGTTGAACGACATCAACCCAGAGACGCGCCCCGATTCTTTCACCGAGGTCTATAAGTACCTGCAAGACCTGAGCTACACCTACGGACCATTCTCTTCGAACGTCCCATGGGGTGTGGGCCCAAGAATCAAAAAGTACGAACCCTGGACCCTGGTGCCCTACCTCACCGGAATCTGGACTATAGAATTGAACTAACCCTTAGGGGTTGCTATCTGCGGGTAGATAGGGGAGCAGGCTGTCGCCTTTCTCCCCTATCGCCTTCCCCCTGGACGGAAACTATGACTACCCCGTGTCTCACTTAGCTTGCCCCTCGAATCTGAACGTGCCTACGATATGAAACCCTCCCCCGCTTGTCCCCGAAGGCCGGTTAAGATGGTAGTGAGGCATTTCTAAATGTTCAGGCCGCGATCTTGGTGGAGCCAGAAGAGAAATGTGGGCATACATTATAAGACGCCTCGGCGAAGGGATTGTAACCCTGATCGTGTTGAGCTTCGTCGTCTTCGGCAGCGTTTTCCTAACCGGTGACGTCACGAGTTTCCTCATTCCGATTTCGGAGGACCACGACCAGAAGGTCTATGAAGAGCAGAAAAAGTCGATGGGCCTGGACCGGCCATTCATCATTCAATACTTGGATTTCCTTGGCCACGCCCTCCGACTGGACTTCGGCGACTCCTTTGTCATCAGGCAGCCCGTCAAGAACCTGCTACTCGAGCGTTTACCTGCCACGATACACCTAGCCGTCGCGGGTCTAATCGTGGCTACCGTAATAGGTGTGCCGTTGGGAATCCTGTCTGCCGTCAAGCGCGATTCCATATTTGATAAATTCTGGAAGGCCTTCGCGATTTTTGGCATGGCGGCTCCTCAGTTTTGGATCGCCATCATGTTGATCCTGTTTCTCGGGGCTCAGGTCAAATTATTCCCGACCTTTGGCCGCGGTGAAGTTGTGGGCTGGTTCCCTACCCTGCCCCAGGTGCCGGACATGCTCTATCACCTGATTCTGCCGGCATTTGTCTTGGCCACCTCGGTGGCGGCAGCCATTATGCGTCTGTCTCGCTCCGCCATGTTGGAGGTATTGGACACCGATTACGTAAAGTTTGCCCAAGTCAAAGGTCTCCACGACCGTGTAGTAGTTTGGAAACACGCTGCCAGGAACGCATTCATACCGGTCTTGACATTCGGTGGGATCACCTTGGCGGGGCTTCTAAACGGCTCGGTCGTTGTGGAGGTGGTCTTCGCCTGGCCTGGTATTGGGCTGCTGCTGCTACAAGCAGTAACCTCCCGGGACTATCCGATGGCGGAGGGCGCGATCCTGATGTCCGGGGCAGCTTACGTGATTTGCGCAATGGTCGTGGACATTCTCTACGGTTATGCCGACCCACGGATCCGGGTAAATTGATTGCCAGAAAGTAGGTGACTCGTGGCCACTGCCGATACAGCCATACTGGCGGAACATAGCGGCGTTAGAAGTGTGCGCCGACGTATTCGAGAAGCCAAGTTGCCTTGGGTGCCGATCGTGATTCTTGCGGCCCTGGTGGTGTTAGCCTTCGGGGCAGACCTGCTCGCCCCCTATAGCCCAACCAAGAACGACATCAAGATAGGAGGGCAGAATATCATCCCGCCCTTCCAAGACTGGTCTCATCCCCTGGGCACGGACAAATTGGGAAAGGACTACTTGAGTCGGCTGATCCACGGCGCCCGGACGACCCTGCGAGTTACTGCTCCGGCCATCGGAGTGGCCATCGTAGTGGGCACCGTTATTGGATTGGTATCCGGCTACGCCGGAAGGTGGGCGGATTCTATCCTGATGCGAATCACCGACGCGGTAATGGGTTTCCCCTCCCTGTTGGTGGCCCTTCTGATCGTCACCTTGCTGGGTACCGGGATCTGGACGGTGGTGATAGCGGTGACTGCCACGTCTTGGGCCAGATTCGCCCGCATGATCCGGGGCGAAGTCTTATCTACGCGGGAGCGCGACTTCGTGATTTTGGCCCGGATCACAGGGGTTTCCCCCTCTTTGATCGTATGGAGGCATCTCTTCCCCAACACTGTCAATACGTTAATGGTGCTGACCAGCCTGAGCATCGGTCAAGTGATCCTGCTGGAGGCATCGTTGAGTTTCCTCGGCATGGGCCTCAAGCCCGGTGAACCAGCCTGGGGAATAATGGTCGCTGAAGGACGGGCACACCTGATTGGCGGGTGGTGGCTAGCGCTCTTCCCAGGGATCGCTATCACTATTGTCGTGATGGCATTCAATTTTTTAGGTGACTGGCTTCGGGACTACCTCGACCCCAAGCTTAGGCGTGCCCGCTAGCAGTCTGGAGGGATTGTTCTTTGGCCGACGACCCAATATTGAAAGTTGTGAACCTTCGGACATACTTCTACACCAGCACGGGGATCGTCAAGGCCGTGGATGGTATCAGCTTCGAGTTGGGACAGGGTGAAACGCTTGGCATAGTTGGAGAGTCCGGGTCCGGCAAGAGCATGACCGCTTGGTCCATATTGGGCTTGGTACCCAAGCCGGCCGGGCGGATCGTGGGTGGAGACATCATCTACAAGGGGGAAAGCCTCCTCGAAAAGACCTCCTCGGAGATGCGCGAAATCAGGGGTGGAGGGATTTGCATGGTCATGCAGGACCCATTGACCTCTTTGAACCCCGTATTCAGTGTGGGCAACCAGTTGATCGAGAGCTTGCAGATGGAATCCCACGAACCGAAGCGGTCGCTCCGTCGAAAGGCGATCGATCTGCTGGCCAGCGTCCGTATTCCCGCGGCGGAGACCCGCTTGGACAACTTTCCCCACCAGATGAGCGGTGGAATGCGCCAACGGGTAGTGGGAGCCATCGCTATGGCCCGTTCGCCCAACATACTCATTGCAGACGAACCAACCACCTCTTTGGACGCTACGATTCAGCTCCAATACTTGAGATTGCTCAAGGACATCCAGGCCGAGACTGGCGCCGCCATCATCTTCATCACCCACGATTTTGGCATCGTCGCCAGGATGTGTGACCGGGTGGCGGTGATGTACGCTGGGAAAATGGTGGAGCAAGCCGGGGTAGAGAGCCTGTTCGATTATCCGGCACATCCTTATTCCGAAGCCCTGCTACAATCAGTGCCTGACATAGATTTAGACCTAGACTTTCTCCCCTCGATCGAAGGGCAGCCACCAACCCTCGACGACCTTCCGGATGGATGTGCATTCGCTCCCAGATGTCCATACGCGTTCGATAAGTGCAAGGAATTCCCCCCAGAGTTCGTCATCGACTCCGGGCACACGGCACTCTGCTGGAGGCATGCGGATGAGGGATAACGCGACGGACAACGGGAACGCCCTGATCGAAGCCGTAGGCTTGAGGCAACATTACCCTGTGACCAAAGGTGTAGTCCTCCGGCGGACGGTCGGAGTGGTCAAGGCCGTGGACGGCATATCCTTCACTATTCCCGAGGGCCAGACCTACAGCCTGGTTGGAGAGTCGGGTTGCGGGAAGACTACGACGTCGCGAATGATCCTGATGGCTGAACCGCCGTCAGAAGGTCAAGTCCATTTCCAGGGCAAGGCCATGGGCCAATTTAACGGGGAAGAAAAAAGGTCTTTCAGGGCTTCGGTCCAGGCTGTTTTCCAAGACCCCTGGAGTTCATTGAATCCCAGGATGCGCGTGGACTCTATCATCTCCGAGCCGTTGATCACGCACAATCGGTTGACAAGACGTGAGGTGAGGACCCATGTGGCCGAGTTGCTGGAGGTCGTTGGGCTCCATTCCTTCCACGCCCAGCGTTACCCTCATGAGTTCAGCGGCGGGCAGCGCCAACGCATAGCCATTGCTCGCGCCCTTTCGACCCGCCCGAAGCTGATCGTGTTGGACGAGCCGGTTTCGGCCTTGGACGTGTCCATACGGGCTCAGATCTTGAATCTGCTCAAGGAGTTGCAGGAAACCTACAAATTGAGCTATCTGCTAATCGCCCACAACCTGGCCACGGTCAGATACATGAGCCATCAGGTAGGCGTCATGTACCTTGGGAAGATCGTAGAGGAAGCTGCGCCAGCCGAGCTTTTCACCAACCCGATGCACCCTTACACCAAAGCGCTGATCTCCGCGTCCCTGCCTGCCCATCCTCGCCGGACCCGAGAAGAAATTGTGTTGACGGGAGAAGTTCCCTCCCCCTTAAATCCTCCCAATGGCTGCACGTTCCATCCGCGTTGCCCCTTCGTCATGGACCATTGCGCTACGCAAGTGCCCGAATATCGCATCGTACATGAGGGCCACCGGGTGTCATGCCACCTTTACTCGGAGGTACGATCAGGGGTAGCCGGCGGGTAAATTGTTCCCATGGGCGGCTATCCTTTCGGCTCCTCCCACGGGATGGAGTTGCTGTGATCCGGTAGACGAGACCGGAAGCGCCTACGTTCCATCAAACCCAAGACAGTCGCGACAAAGGCGCTCAGGACCCCTGCGGCCAGGTGGACCGTTGTGTCCGTGGCGAACCGGCTCCACCAAAAGGTTTGGTCCACTCCGGGCCCATAGGCGCGGCGCCTCTAATCTCGAGTAAGGACGAATATCTTGGAACAGTCTCCCGTACTCGAAGTCAAAGACCTGAAGACCTATTTCTACACCCGCACCGGCGTGGTGAAGGCGGTGGACGGGGTGAGTTTCACCCTCGGCCCCGGCGAGACTCTGGGTATCGTTGGGGAGTCCGGGTGCGGTAAAAGCATGACCGCTCTCTCCATCATGGGGCTGGTCCCCCAGCCAGCGGGGCGCATCGTCGGAGGCGAGGTCCTTCTGGACGGTGTAAACCTGCTGGAGAAGACCCAAGCGGAGATGCAGGATATCCGGGGCCGCGAGATATGTATGATATTGCAGGACCCCATGACCTCGCTGAACCCGGTCTTCACCATCGGCAGTCAACTCGTGGAAACCCTGCGCCTGACCAAGATGCCAAACCTGGGCGGGTTGCGCGACCGTGCAATAAACGCCTTGGGCAGAGTGAATATCGCCTCTCCGGAGACCCGCATCAGCAACTTCCCCCATCAGATGAGCGGCGGAATGCGCCAGAGAGTTGTCGGTGCGATAGCCATAGCCGGAGGGCCAAAAGTTCTGATCGCCGATGAGGCTACTACGTCTCTGGACGCCACCATTCAGTTGCAGTACCTGCAACTTCTCAAGGACCTCCAGGCCGAGACGGGCCTCTCTATCATCTTCATCACACACGACTTCGGCATAGTTGCCAAGATGTGCGACCGGGTTGCGGTGATGTACGCCGGACGGGTCGCCGAGAGCGCCGACGTGCGCGACCTCTTTAACAACCCGTCCCATCCCTATACTGAGGCGCTGATACGCTCTGTGCCAAACGTGGATGAAGAAGTGGACTTCCTCTATTCCATCGAAGGTCAACCCCCCGCCCTAGACCAACTGCCTGCGGGTTGCACCTTCGCCGCACGGTGTCCCTACGTCTTCGACCGATGCCACGAGGAAGTCCCGGAGGCTATTACCGTCGGCAACAACCATTACGCCACATGCTGGAGGCTGGAATGACCCAGACCGCCACTGCAACCGAGTTCGTCATCGAGGCTCAGGACGTTACCAAGCACTTCCCGGTTACCGAGGGAGTCCTGCTACGTCGCACAATCGGTCAAGTCAAGGCCATCGACGGAATCTCCTTCAAGATACGCCGAGGGGAGACATACAGCCTGGTCGGCGAGTCCGGTTGCGGGAAGACTACCACCGCCAAGATTGTCCTCATGGTTGAGAAGCCTACATCGGGTACGGTGAAGTTTAACGATCGAGACCTGGCCGGCTTGGATTCCGATGGACGCAGGGACTACCGCTCCTCAGTGCAAGCCGTTTTCCAGGACCCCTGGAGCTCTCTCAACCCGAGGATGAGGGTGGGGTCCATCATCCTGGAGCCCCTGCTCACCAACCGCAACCTTTCCAAGGGTGAAGCCAAGGAGCACCTGGAGACCCTTCTACAGGACGTGGGGCTGCACTCCTTCCAGGCAGACTACTACCCACACGAGTTCAGCGGAGGCCAACGCCAGAGAATAGCGATCGCGAGGAGCCTGTCCCTCAACCCTCAGGTCATAGTTCTGGACGAGCCAGTGTCGGCGTTGGACGTGTCGATTCGCGCCCAGATAATGAACCTGCTGCGGAACCTGCAAGAGCGTTACGGGGTCAGCTATCTGCTCATTGCCCACAACCTTGCGACCGTGCGTTACATGAGCCACCACGTTGGTGTGATGTACTTGGGGAAGATAGTTGAAGAAGCGCCAACCCGGCAGCTTTTTACCAACCCGATGCACCCATATACCAAGGCGCTGATAGCGGCCTCGTTGCCGTCTCACCCGGACATCGAACGGGAAGAGTTGGTGCTGACCGGGGAAGTGCCTTCGCCGCTGAACCCGCCTTCGGGTTGCGCATTCCACCCTCGGTGCCCGTTCGTCATGGACCGCTGCTCCACCCAGACTCCCGAGCTCCGGCCCGCTGAACCGGGCCATCTCGTTTCCTGCCACCTGTACTCCGAATAAGGACCGGCCCGGTCAACTAAACTCCCCCCTCTCCATGGGCCGGGCGGTTGCCTCAAAACGGGTCCTCGTCCGCCGCATTTCGATCAAGCCGAAGGCCGTAGCTACGGCGAGGCTGAGCGCCGCCCCTCCCACGTGCACCGTCATGTCGGTTGCGTACCTGCTCCACCAATACGTAGTGTCCAACCCAGGGCCGAATGAGAGGCCGATATACGCCCCGACAATTCCAGCGGCTAATACGACCAGTACAGAAGCAACCACACGCAGCAAACGGCGACCCGGAATAACCCATGCCAAATTGGCGCCGACACCAGCGCCGATGCCGATTCCGATAACCTGTAAATTCTGGTGCACGCTGAAGTCCCAGGGAAAGCCAACGGCGAGGTTGAAGACCCTGGCGATCACGTCACCCAGCACACCGAGCATTATCGCGGCGACGAATCCAGACACAATTCGGATAATCGGAACCAGCCACTCCATTAAACGATACTCTAAAATTTTTGGTCCTCCTAGCATGATAATGGTCCTAAATATGTACATATAATTAGGAATTACGTAAGAGTTCATCCACCATTTATTATATGTTAATACGATGATAAATTCCCTTAAGTACCACGGTATACCATCGCTATATTCCTTGACTCTGTAGGATTACCCGCATATACTCCGCGAGCTAGTACTCAGTCAACGGTAAAATCGGAAGGGTAAAGGCGGTGAAGTTTGGTTCGTGCGTCCCGGGTGTTGAAGCGCCAGTTGATGGTGGCTCTGGCGTTGTTGCGCTCCGTGACCAGAGCGTCCACTTCCCTCCTTAGGGCCTCCTCGCCGGAGAGCCGCTGCTTCAGGCAGGAGCGGGACAGCACGCTGAACTCGATCTCCGCCATCCCTTCGACAAGCTCAGGACAGGATTCAACCAACTTCCATGCTTGGGGGTATAGTGGAACTCCAGCCGCCTGGCAATCCTCCGGGCTTCCTCAGCCGGGAAAGTCTCGTACAGCGATGCCCGGCGATGGGTGTTCAGATTGTCCAAGACAACCCTTACCACCTCGGCTTCCGGGTAGGCTTCATCCGCCAGCCAGCGCATCTGATGGGCGAAGTCTTGCATCGTGCGCCGCTGGGTCACCGCCACCTCTCGCCAACCCGCCAAGGGCTCGCAGGCCAAGAACACGTTGCGGGTACCCTCCCTGCGGTATTCGTAGTCCTGCCGCAGCGGAAGTCCCGGCCGGGGCGGCATCGGGGGCCGGGTCTCGGCCAACAACTGGGTGGAGGTCTCGTCAAAGCAGACTACCGGACGTTGGGGGTCATGAGGTTCGGCGTAGAGATCCAGGACATCCTCCATGTTGGCCACGAACTCGGCGCTCACCTTGGGGATGCGCCACTCCTTCTTCTGCCACGGCTTGAGAGTGTTTTTTTGAGACGCTTTCGGATTCCCTCATGGGACATGGAGGGCACCAACCCCAACTCCACCACCTTCCCGGCCAGCAGACGCAGGGTCCAGTGGTCATGCCCTTCCGGCGGCGGGCTGCAGGCCAGGGCGATGAGGTGGGCTTCGCCCCGATCGTCCAGCTTCCGGGGCCGGTTGGCCTGGGGACGGTTCTGCAAAACCTTCTCCAACCCTTCTTCGGCAAAGCGCTGCTTGACCCGGTATACCGTGCTCAGGGCCACATCCAAAGCTTCGGCCACTTGGGGCGCGGCCCAACCGCCGTCGCTCTTTAGGAGAATCCGCGCTCTAGCGGTCACTCGGGCTGAGTTTTTGCCAACCCGGACCAGTCGTTGGAGCTCTTCCCGTTGTTCCTGTGCCAGCCGCACCGCGTATTTGTCCCTGACCATCACTTCTACCCCCGCCATCAACACTTCCCACCTGCCAAGATAGCTCAATTGGGCCCTTTATTAAACAAATCCCAAGCCTAAGTTGACTGAGTACTAGGCTGATAGAGGCAACGCTCACCGGTATAAGACTTCGGGCAGAGGCATCTCAACCGGTCGGAGAGCCATGCGGCAGTTGTGCGCAGGTGTCGTCTGGCCGAATCGGAACCTCTTATCAACTACACAAGGAGGCTAATAATGCAGGATTCTGGCAAACGAAGAGCAAAGACCTGTTTCTGTTTAGGCGCCGCGTTCGCGCTGGCACTCCTGATAGCGATAGCTTGCGGGGGAGCTACTGAACCGGACGCCGCAGCCCCGGCTGAGGTAGCCCCTCCTGCCGACACCAAACCCGCCGCGGCACAGGAATCTCAAGCCACCAGCGCTCCAGCGAATGTCGCCCCGCCCGTGGCGATGGATGAAGTCAATCCTGGCAAAGTCATATTTATGACCGGGAGTTTCGGCACGGAACGTTTCGACTCCACCTATGGCGGCACCAGTCCAGACGCCGACCGACACCTGCATGGCTACCTGGTCGGTTCAGACGTTGCTGACGGTAGACTGCTGGTAGTCCCGGGCATCGCGACCCAGTGGGAAATATCCGATGATTTGCGGTCCACAATCTTCACGATACGGGAAGGCGTCAAGTTCCACGATGGTTCCGACCTTACGGTTGAAGACGTCGTTTGGTCACTCAATCACTATGCGGGTCCCATCGCTCCGGAATACGCATTAGGCTCCCTTTCGCTGCGATACGGCAAGAAAATGAAGAGCATAGTGGCGGGTCCGGGGCAGGACCAAGTGACTTTGACCGCGAATGTCCCTATGCCAGAGTATGCGACTTACGGTTCCAAGGGAGCCGGAGGCCAGGCCTTGACCAAGGTCATCCCGAAGCGCGCGGCGATGCATGACGAAGCCGTGGCCCTAGCCTACGATGAAAGCCCTGTAGCCGCCGGGCTGTTGAAACTGTTGGAGCATCGGGCCGGTGAATCCATGGTATTCGAGCGCTTCGACGATTATTATCACCAACCCGACATGGGATTCTCCAATGACAAGCGACTCCAATTCCAGACTATTGATTATCGTCTGGCCAAAGAAGAGGCTACCCGCATCGCGGCGATTCGCGCTGGAGAGGCGGACATGGGCCGTGTCAGCCTCGGCGGTCGAGACCAGATTGAAGCGGGCGGGGGCCGATTGATCATGAGCCCCGAAGCTCGTGCCTGGCAGGTTGGACTACAAGGGTGTTTCCGTTCCGATATTCCCTGCTCAGACATAAGGGTACGTCAGGCCTTGAGCTACGCCATAGACCGCCAAGTGTTGCAGGACCAACTCTATGGACCAGAGATGATGGAACCCAAGGGTTGGTGGGTGGTCACGCCCAGCACCATCGGCTATACCCCGGAATTGGACCCTCCAACCTTTGACCCGGAGAAGGCGAGGCAACTGCTAGCTGACGCCGGCTACCCCGGCGGAGAAGGCTTCGGGCCGGTCATCGTTAACAGTTATAAGTCCCCGTATAATCCGTTCATGGCCGAATCGGCCCAGTTGGGCGCCGAATTCTGGCGGCGGGAGCTGGGTTTGGAAGTAGAGGTTAGGTTGCACGACCCATCGGCCCTGCAGCGGGAAGTCGTGGCAAATCCAGACGTCTTCGACGGCCAGGTGCTTTGGCGGGGACAGGACACTAGGCTGGACGCCGCAGGGATCATGGCCCTCTATTACCTGAACAAGAAGCAAGGGATAGGTTATTGGAAGCACTCCCAACAGGAAATTTGGGACCTTGGCGATGGCGCGATGGCCAGGCTAAGCAAATCCGACGAGCAGGAAATCTTTAACGATCTCTACATGCGGCTAATGGACGAAGGCTACCACATGGGGATCGGATTCATCCATATTCCCTACGGAGTGGGCCCCAGAATAGTTACCTGGGAGCCTTATCCCGTAGCTGAATACTTTTCCGCCTTGCACACCATCACACTCAAGTAAGGTATTAAAAACAGCGTCAGAGGCAACGTCGCTCAGAGGAGGGTGTGTTCGCGCCCATTCATGGCCGATGCACTTACGCTCGACCCATCCTCATTAAGCGTAGGGTGGGTCGAAGCGCCACTTCAGAAAATTACGTTAACTCAGGGATAGTCCATGCAAAGGTACATTCTGATACGCATTGGCCAGGCAGTTTTCACGCTTTTCGCACTCAGCTTGGCGGTGTTCCTCAGCGTCCACCTCACCGGTGACCCGGGAGCACACCTGCTAGGCCCCGAAGGCACGCTAGCGGAATACGAGCAGATGCGAAAGAACCTAGGCCTGGATAAGCCCCTGCCGGTACAATACGGCCTGTTTCTGGGTAAGGTCGTTCGAGGGGACTTTGGAAAGTCGTTCCTGACCGGGAAGTCGGCACGGGAGATGCTATTTGCGCGCCTGCCAGCCACCCTTCAACTAGCGGGAGCGGCTATCGCTTTGACCGTATTGGTGGGAGTCCCTCTTGGAGTCTTGTCCGCAGTCCACCGGGATACTCCGCTTGACCTGGTGGGGAAGCTATTCGCTGTGCTAGGCATTGCTGCCCCCAGTTTCTGGGTAGCGATCATGCTTATCTTGCTATTCGGGGCGATATTGGGGTGGCTTCCCACCTTCGGCAAGGGCTCTCCCAGTCACTTCATTCTGCCGGCCTTCGTCTTGGGTTGGGGAGGCATGGCTGGAATGGTTCGGTTGACCCGGTCGAGCATGTTAGAGGTCTTGGACAGCGAATACGTTAAGTTTGCGCGCATCAAAGGCCTCGCCGAACGCAGGGTAATCTACAAGCACGCACTCAAGAACGCAATCATCCCTGCATTGACCTTTGGCGGACTAACTCTAGCAGGGCTGCTCAATGGGTCTGTAGTCGTGGAGGTTATCTTCGCGTGGCCCGGCGTAGGGCTGCTGATGCTGGACGCCATCGACCGCCGGGACTTCGCCGTGGTCCAGGCGACGGTGTTGGCTGCCGGTTTCTTCTACGTGGCAGCCGCGCTGGTCGTGGACATTCTGTACGTCTACGTGAACCCCAGAATCTCGTACAACTGAGGAGAAACAGTTGTGGCTTCACCAGTATTAGTTGCCAGGGACCCGGGCGCATGGATTCAGGTCGTGAGGCGGCGGACAGCCAGGCTCCCCTGGATATCGCTTACCGTGGTGACCGTTCTGCTGCTGTGCGCCGCGTTCGCACCCCTGATTGCTCCCCACGACCCGGAACTCATCAGCATGTTGGATGCCAAATTGGGTCCGGGCGAGAACATGGCCTATCCGTTGGGCACCGATGTCATGGGCCGCGACATGTTGAGCCGATTGATCTTCGGGGCCCGGACAAGCGTACTAATTAGTTTCGTGGCGCTGGGCGCCGGAGCATTGGCGGGAACCATGTTGGGCCTGGTTTCCGGCTATCGAGGCGGATGGGTCGACGCCCTGACGATGCGCGCTGCCGATGCTACGATGGGCTTCCCTTCGATTCTCGTGGCTATGATATTGGTGGTAATCATGGGAGCCGGCATCGAGAACATAATCATCGCGGTGGTCGTCACGGTTTGGGCGCGTTACGCTCGCATGATCCGTGCGGAAGTCTTGAGCATCAAGGAGCTGGACTTCATTACCCTGGCCAAGATTGCGGGGGTGTCGTCACCCGTTATAGTGGCCCGGCATGTTTTCCCCAATGCCGTAAACACGCTGATGGTGTTGAGCAGCCTTCAGGTCGGACAGGTCATCCTGCTGGAGGCGTCATTGAGCTTTTTGGGGTTGGGTTTGCCGGTAGGCGCTCCGGCCTGGGGTATCATGGTGGCGGAAGGCCGCACTGTTATCCTGAACATTTGGTGGCTCTCTCTATTCCCGGGGATAGCGATTACCGTGGTCGTATTGGCTTTCAACTTCTTTGGCGATTGGCTCAGAGACACTCTGGACCCCAAGATGCGGAGGGCTTAGGTAAACAACGCGCGACCAGCAGCGATTCGAACACTCGCCCTTATAACAACCTAGTCGGGCCGAATCGGGAAAATGGAACGGGGCAGGACGGCGGAAGTCCTGCCCCGTTCTCTGTGGTCTGAGCCTGAGCGCTACCAGCCTATGGCGTACCCTATGTCGCCCTTGGGTGCGGCTGCTCCGGAGATGACGCCTTTCTCTCCATCGTAGCGAATTCCCATTACTTTGCCGTTGGACCAGGGACCGGTCATCATCACTTCGTGTCCCCGTCTTGCCAGTTCGTTGGTCACATCAGAAGACACTCTCGACTCGACCACGATCCTGCCCGGGAAGGCGGCGCGTGGGTAGAAGGAAGACGGGAAATGGACCGAGTGCAGCGTCGGAGCGTCCAAGGCCTCCTGCATATTCATCCCAAAGTCCACGTAGTTAATGAAAAACTGCAGGGTCCATTGGTCCTGTGCATCACCGCCGGGAGTGCCGAAGACCATGTAGGGTTCCCCGTCCTTGGTGACCAGGGTGGGCGTTAGAGTCGCCCGCGGACGCTTGCCGGGCTGCAGAGCGTTGGGACGGTCCGGGTTCAGATAAAACATCTGCCCGCGTGTGCCGATGGGGAAGCCAAGACCCTTGATTACCGGCGACGTGCCCAGCCAACCTCCACTGGGCGTGGCGGCAACCATGTTCCCCTCCCGGTCCACAGCGTCCAGGTGAGTCGTGTCGCCAACATGGGCGTGGCCCAATCCCAGGTCGCGAACGTCCCGCGCAGCAACGCCCAGGGCCCGACGGTTGTCGTCCCCCACCAACCCGATGTCGAATTCGGGAACACCATAGCCCGCGTCGCCCGCCCGCATCTCCAACGACGCAGAGGCTCCGACCAGGTTGCGCCTCCCCGACGAGTACTCCTCGGAGAGCAGCGTCTCCAACGGGACACTATCGAACGCGGGGTCGCCGTAGTAGGCTTCGCGGTCGGCGAAGGCCAGCTTGGCGGTCTCAACCCAGGTGTGCAGGTACTCGGGGGAATTATGGCCCATTTTGCCTATGTCGAATCCCTCGAGGATGCCCAACTGTTGCAGGAACACCGGCCCCTGGGTCAAGGGAGGACACTTGTAAACTTCCAGGCCCCGGTATCCGATTAGCGATGGTTCTTCGACGTCCGCGTGCCACTCGGCCATGTCCTCGTATGTGAGCAGACCAGTGTGGGCCGAGCCGCTGGCGTCTTCCACCGGGTTGGAGGAGATGAACTCTGCGATTCTCTCCGCAACCGGCCCTTTGTAGAAAGCGTCCCTGGCGGCCTGAATTCCGGCGGCCCTTCCTTCTGCCCCGCATTCCTGCTCCGCCTTGCACATTAGCTTGAGCACGTCGGCGAATCCGGGGTTGCGGAAAATCTCACCGACTTCCGGGACGCGTCCTTCGGGATAGTAGACTTCGCCGGTGGTGGGGTAAAGCTGCGTGTATTTCTGCCAATCGGCGGTCAGACGGTCATGAAGCCGTTGGTACATCGGGTAGCCGTTCTCTGCCAGGTCGATCGCGGGTTGAAGAATCTGGGAAAAGCTCATGGTCCCGAATCGCGCAACCGCCGTGGCCCAGGTGTCCACCACCGCGGGAACACACGCCGGCAGATAACCGTCGCCGGGAATCAGGTCGATGCCATTCTCGCGGCACCATTCTATGGTGAACGCCTTGGGCGCGGTCCCCATACCGCTGATGGCGAAGGTCTTTTTCTCCCTGGCCGAATAAATCAGCGTTGGCGCCTCCCCGCCGATACCGTTACTCTGGGGTTCCAACAGGTTGAGGCAAAAACACATCGCGGCAGCCGCGTCAATGGCGTTGCCGCCCTGCTCCATGATACGGAACCCAGCGGCCGTAGCCAGATAATGCCCCGACGTCACCACCCCTCGGGTGCCCATAATCACCGGTCGTGTCGTGAACGTAGCCATTGCTTCCTCCAGAGCGGTAAAAGTCGAAGCGGACTCCCCAGGCCGCCAACGAAAGGGTCAACCCAGTTTACACCCTAGAAGGCCATCCGGCACATGACGAAGCTGAGTGTGACTTTGCGGCACGGTCGGCTTGCAAGACTATCTAGACCGTGCCTATTATGCCCTCGTGTCTAATAACGACAGCAACCGGTACCAAGCGCTTCCCCTCAGCGCAGAAGCCGCCAGCAAGATCTGCATGGAGCAGTGCAAGGCGATGTGTTGCCGGGGACCAATAATCCTGAGGCTTGCGCCCGGAGAGGTGGACAGGTTCGCGGCGCTGGCCGGCGGGCTCGGCGTCACGGCGCAGATATCCAACAACTCAGACGGGGGAGGCTGGCTCAGATTCACGGAGCATCCGGGAGAACGTTGTCCTATGCTAGATGCTGAAAACTATTCTTGCCGGATTTACGCCGACAGGCCCCAGCGTTGCCGGACGTTTCCAGAGAAGCCCGAACCCGGCTGCGCCATCTCGGGCTGGCGGGAAGAAGGCGCAGTCTGATGCCGCCAGCCGAGACTATCTACTACCTGGAGATGAAATCCAGAGACGACCTGAGTCCCGCCGCTGAGACGGTCGAAGTCCGGCTACAGGAATCCCACGACCCAAACTTCAGCAGGTCCCTTTACGCGAACGTCGGCGGAAATTACAACTGGGTCGAACGCAGCGGCTGGACTGACCGGCAGTGGTTGGACCAGCTAACTAGACCGAATGTCGAGACTTGGTGCGCCTACGACTCGGGGGAACTGGCCGGGTTCTTCGAGCTCGAGATGCGGGAGTCCGCCAGCGTCGAGATTGTGTACTTCGGTTTGTTGCCAGAGTTCGTGGGAAAGGGACTCGGCGGCGCGATGCTCAGCGAAGCCGTACTCAGAGCTTGGGACATGGGAGCGTCCCGCGTGTGGCTCCATACCTCGTCATTAGACCACGCTCATGCCTTACCCAATTACCAGGCCCGGGGGTTCCGCCTGTACAACAAGGTGGACGTTCCGGCCTCCTGAGGTCCTCTGTCGCGCCGAGAAAGAGAGGGAACAGGGCCTATTGCGCCGTGCTCCCACCGTCAATCACCAGCTCGCTCCCTGTCATAAACGAGGACTCATCGGAGGCGAGGAACAATGCTCCGTAGGCGATGTCGTCGACGGTCCCGACCCGGCCCAACGGAGTCCTGGCGATGGACTCTTCTCTGGAATTGTCCTCTCCCTGCCACACCTGCTGGATCATCTCGGTATCGATGGGGCCGGGGTGAATCGAGTTGGACCGGATTCCTTCACCAGCGTATTGAATGGCCGTGGCCTTGGTGAAGAGCCTGACCGCTCCCTTTGAAGCGGTGTAAGCCGTGCTTCGGGGGCCGCCCACCAATCCGGCGGTGGAGGAGATGTTGATCACCGAGCCTCCACCCGCCTTCCTCATTTCCGGAATGGCAGCCTTGGTGCCCAAAAAGACGCCCTTGGAGTTGACGTTCTGGACAGCGTCCCAGTCTTCCACCGAGGTGTCCTCGACTCGGCCCCTTCTCCAGATGCCGGCGTTATTGACCAATACGTCCAGCTTGCCGAAGGCAGAGACAGCAGCTTGCACCGCGCTCTGCCAGTCCTCTTCCCTGGTCACATCCAGGTGGACATAGACCGCCTCGCCGCCCAATTCCGCGATTTCTGCCGCCACCCTTATTCCATCCACGTCGAGCAGGTCGCCGATGACCACCTTGGCCCCCTCCTGGGCGAAGAGTCTCGCCTCAGCCGCTCCTTGACCGCGGGCTCCGCCGCTAATCAGGGCAACCTTTCCGTCCATGCGTCCCATAACACCTCCTTAGCTAGAGAGATTCGCTGGGAAAGTGAGTACCACCACTATACGACCCTTAGTGAACTTGACCACACTCTAGCTGTTTGCCAGAAGTTTTGAAACCGCCTAAAGCCGCCACGCCCGCATCAACCGATGGAAGCGTGGCAAATCAGAGTCGTTGGCGATAAAATGGTTGTTGGGAGAGATGGCTGAGCGGACGAAAGCGCCGGTCTCGAAAACCGGTATACCCCCGTGGTATCGTGGGTTCGAATCCCACTCTCTCCGCTTCCCGTGGAATTCAAGACCTAATCCGGCATACGGGAATTAACTTACAGGGGTACGCTGTAACGCGGTACCGTCTGGTTCGTAGCCCCTTCCTCCCAATCCCTTCTCCAGCGACAGGTCCCCGCGCGCTTGAGATGTCTCGTAGCAAGTCTTACCTTGGCAGTTCTGGCCAGAGCGGGCATGTCCGGATTCGCGGGCCCACCCAGTTGCCGGCGATGCGGATGGTGATCATCATGATATTCGGCAGTACCCGCCGCTAGGCCCGATCAACTCACGGACCACATTAAGCCCTCAAAGTGTTTCAGCATCGGCGTCGGTCCTACTAACATACCCACACATCATCATCCCCAACGTCTGAATTATCCAATTCACAACTGGTTTTTCATATTTGCCCGTATTTGCGATTGCCCGGCCCGCGAATCAGGGTCCTACGATTCTCACACGTGGCCAAATGATCGGGGCCTTTCCGCGATGTTGCGCCGTTCGGTTTTGCGGCCCTGGGCCGTCATCCAGGAATTCCGGCGCCGGGTTTCGGCCCAGGGCCTAGAGCCTTGACGGCCTGCCGCCGCCGTTGTATACTTCTTTATTAGATACATAGTATCAATAACTCACGAATGGACCCGCGTTGGCGCTGAAGAAACGGAATCTCTCGGTTTCAGAACAGATCCTGGACACGCTGGAGGAACGGGGTTTCCGCTCAACCGCGCCCAGGCGGATAATGGCCACCGTGATCGGCGACCAAGAGCGGCACTTCACCGCCGAGGACCTAAGGCAACAGTTGCCGCGCCGCATGGGCCGGGCCACCGTGTACCGCACCCTAAAGCTTCTCGTGGAAGTCGGTGTCCTCTGCCGCGTGCTCCTGGAAGACGGCGACCTCCACTACCAGTTGAGCCACCACGGTCACCACCACCACTTGATCTGCGTCCAATGCGGCTCGTCCCAGGACCTCACCGGCTGCGACATCGAGGACCTGCTCCTCACCACCTCAGCCGACCACGGCTTCGAGCTAAGTGGCCACTGGCTGGAAGTTTACGGGCGCTGCCGTAACTGCGTTGTGAACGACTCCCAACGGGGCTAAGTCTCTTTTTTTGCCCAACATTGATACATCGTATCATTAGGCTGATATGTATTGATACATAGTCTTAATAACTTAGGTAATTGAGACCCAAAGCAACCAACACTTAGATAGGCGGCGACTCGATTTATGGCGCTAAAGGCACTGACAAAATTTGGTCCCATCCTCGCTTTTATGGTCCTGATATTCATCGTGTCATGTACCGGCAGCGCGACTAGGGAACCGCCTAACAACGGGGGCACAGACCCCGACGCTCTCTCTGCTCCTGTCAATTCAAATACTCTCACCGTCGGCCTGCCAGCGGACACGGTCAAGGTCGTAACCACTAGCAACATTCTGGCCGACTGGGTGCGTGTCGTCGGCGGGGACCGCGTCGAGGTTTTTCCGCTGTTGCCACCCAACTCCGACCTTCACACCTTTCAGCCAGGCGCAAGAGACATCACCCGGGTCGCCGACGCTGATCTCGTTTTTAGCGTCGGCCTCAATCTGGAGGCTGGCTGGCTCAATGACCTGTTGGAGAATACAGCCCGGAGCCTCAACAGCATCGTAGCGTTGGGGAAATTCGTAGACCCGATTCCCTTCGTGGAAACCGTCGAAGCCCGCGATGAACATACCGGGCACGAACAAGGACACAAACAAGACGAGGATGGGCACGACCACGGCGCATTCGATCCGCATTTCTGGTTCGACCCGCTGCGGGTCAACCACGCGGTAACCGTCATATCTGACCAACTGTCCGACCTCGACCCGGAAGGCGCGAGCCGTTACCGGGGCAACGCCGCCGCCTACAGCTTGGAGCTGGACTCCCTCCACGACTGGACCACGGAAGAGGTGGCCAAGCTGCCCGAGGACCGCCGCCTGTTGGTGACCTCCCATGACAGCTTCCAGTACTTCGCCCAGCGGTACGGATTCGAAATAGTCGGCGCGGTCATGCCCGTGACCACGGAGCGCGAACCCACCGCCCAGGAATTGGCGGGGCTGGTCGAGACCATCCGGCGCCAAGGCGTCCCCGCGGTATTCGCCGAAAAATCTCACAGTGACCGCCTATCCCGCCGCATCGCGGAGGAGACCGGGGCGCGGCTCATCGGCGGGCTATACACCGGGTCGCTGGGCCCGCCCGGGGGCGAAGCCGGGGCCTACACAGACCTGATGCGCTACAATGTGAGCACCATCGTGGAGGCATTGCGGTAACCTTGGCGCACACCCCCTTATTTCCTTCTCTGTCCGCCGAGGAACTGACGGTTGACCGGGGCGGCGTCCGAGTCCTGGACCGGGTGTCATTCACCGCTGGTCCTGGCTGCCTAATGGGGGTCGTAGGACCCAACGGCGCGGGCAAAAGCACCCTGTTCGACGTAATCGTGTCCCAGTTGCCGGCCACCGAGGGCCGCGTATTGGTCCACGGCAGACCGGCCAGCGAAACCCGGGGGCTCGTGGCATACGTGCCCCAGCACGAACGGGTCAATTGGCGCCTTCCCCTGAGCGCCTGGGAGGTAACTATGCTGGGAAGGGCCAAGCGCATAGGCTGGTTCCGGAGGCCGGGACGGGCCGACCGCGAGGCAGCCGAAGACGCGCTGCGGCGGGTGGACATGTGGGACCGGCGGTCCGACCTTGTGGGTGAGTTGTCCGGAGGGCAACGCCAGAGAGTGTTCGTTGCCCGCGCCCTGGCCCAGGGCGCCGACATTCTGCTGCTGGACGAGGCCTTCAGCGGCGTAGACATCGCCTCCCAGGAGGCGTTGGTATCAGTCCTGCAGGAACTCCGCGACCAGGGTAGAACCATCCTGCTATCCTCCCATGACATCAATCACCTGGCCCACTACTGCGACGAGTGCCTTTGCCTCAATTGCCACGTCTGCGCCTGCGGTTCGCCCAGGGAGGTGCTTACACCGGCGGTCTTGACGGAGCTTTACGGTCCCTTCGGGTCAGTTCCCACCCACGGCCACGGGCTGGCCGGAGGCGCTGATGGACATCGTCACTGACGCCCTGATGGGTCCGTTTCAATACTCCTTCATGCTCAGGGCGTTGATCGTTTCCGTACTGGTGGGAATCATGTGCCCAGCGCTGGGGGTCTACGTGGTGGTCCGGGGACTGGGCTTCATGGGCGACGCGCTGGCCCACTCCGTCCTACCGGGTATGGTATTGGCCTTCATGCTGGGGATAAGCCCCTTCTTTGGGTCAATCCCCATGGCTGTGGCGACGGCCCTGCTGAGCGGGTATCTCATAAAGCGCGCCGGTATCGGAGAGGACACATCTGTGGGCATTCTGTTCGCTGGCCTCTTCGCCCTTGGCGTGGTGATGCTGACGGTATCCCGGGGAGTCTCGGTAAACCTGGAAGACATACTGCTTGGACAAGTCCTCGGCGTGTCACAGGCGGACGTATTCGTGACCTTGGCGCTGGCCGGATCGGTGCTGGCGCTTATCTGCGGCCTGCACAAGGAGTTGGTGTTCGCCAGCTTCGACCCATCGGGGGCGTCGGTCATTGGCCTGCCGACGGATAAGTTGGAATATCTCCTTCTGGCGCTGCTGTCCGTGGTGGTGGTGCTGGCTCTTCAGGCGGTAGGCGTTATCCTGGTCATCTCAATGCTTATTACCCCAGCCGCCGCCGCCCTGCTGCTGGTGCGGAACTTCGTTAAGGCCATGGCTATGGCGGTGCTGATCGGCGTGGCATCCGCCGTAGCGGGGCTGTACCTCTCCTTCCATTACAACCTGCCGTCGGGGCCCGTAATGGCGTTGGTGGCAACGGGATGCTTCGTGCTCGCCCTTGCCTGGAAACAGCGTCCAGCCAGGACCGCCCGACATCAACGAGCCTGATTACATTACGACTCCGGAGCAAGTGTTATGAGCAACGCCGACCAGCCCCAAATCGGGCGAATCCTATGGCAAGACCTGACCGTGCCCAATGCCTCGGAAGTGCGGGACTTCTACTCCGCCGTGGTCGGCTGGACCCATACCGACCATGACATGGGGGACTATTCCGATTACAACATGAACCAAGCGGAATCAGGGGAGACGTTGGCGGGAATCTGCCATTCCCAGGGCCCCAACGCCAACATACCTCCCCAGTGGTTGGTCTACATCTACGTTGCAGACGTGGATGAGAGCGCCAGAAAGTGCGTGGACCTGGGAGGCAAGTTGCTCGACGGGCCGCGGACCATGGGCGACGATAAGTTCTGCGTGATCCAGGACCCTGCCGGGGCGGTTGCGGCATTAATCGGCCGGTAGCCAACGGGCCGAGATCCTTGGGAGAAACGTCAAAGCTCCGGGCGGTCCAGGATTTCAAGGGAGTTCCATAGAATTACCACACCACGGGCGGCTGGGCCATGCGGCGAGTGGAACATGCGATGGAGGACCTGAGTGGCTGAGTCGATCGGCATCGTGGGTTGCGGTTCCATCGGTCAGGCGATCATACGCGAGGCAGACGCTGGACGCCTGGATGTTCCGGTGGTTGGAGTCGCCAGCCGCACGGCAAGCAGAGTTGAGTCCTTCCTTTCAACCCTTAAGTCCCCTCCCCCACTACTTCAATTGGATGACCTGGTCGACGCCTGTTCCTTGGTTGTCGAGACGGCCGGTGGGCACGTGGTCCCAATGCTGGCGGATGCCGCCTTCAGTGCGGGCAAGGGTCTCATGGTAATTAGCATCGGCGCGTTGCTGGAGCATCCGGAGATCATGACCCGGGCACGCGAGACGGGCTGCCGCCTCCTGGCCCCGTCTGGGGCCATCGCGGGGTTGGACGGTATCAAGTCGGCATGCGCGGGCCACGTGGATAGCGTGACTATGGTCTCCCGGAAACCGCCGCAAGCCCTAGAGGGCGCGCCATACCTGGCCGAGCGGGAGATATCTCTGGTAGGCCTCGAACAGGAGACGGAGCTTTTCTCAGGTACCGCCCGTGAAGCCTGCCGAGGATTCCCGGCCAACCTGAACGTATCGGCCGCCGTAAGCCTCGCCGGAGTGGGGCCAGACAAGACCACGGTCCGCATCATGGCCGTACCTGGGCTGGAACGAAACTGCCACGACATCGAGGTGGTGGGGGAGTTCGGACGGCTTGCCGTACACATCGAAAACATCCCTTCAGAGAACCCGAAAACGGGACGCCTTACCGCCATGTCCATCATCCGGTCAATTCGGGACGCCGTAGACCCGGTCCGAATCGGCACCTAAGCAAGCCCGCCGCTCCCCGGCCCGCTGGTGTCCGGGAGTTCCCAGAGGCAGAGCGTATAATAGCGGGAACCTGACTTGTAAGAGGCCTCCTATGCCGTTTCCCCTAAGGAAGCGCCCCGGCGTCGCCGTCGTGGAAGTCCACGGCGTAATCGGCACGCGAGTGCGTATCCCGGTCTACGAACGTCTATTTGACTCCATCGCCAGGAGCAAACGGTACGCGGCCCTGGTGTTGGACATCGACTCCCCAGGCGGTTCCGCCTCCGGCTCGGAAGTCCTTTACTACAGCTTGAAAAAGGTCGCGGAAACCAAACCGGTTGTCGCCTACGTACGGGGTTTGGGAGCGTCAGGCGGGTACTACCTGTGTTGCGCGGCCAGCCGGGTGTTCGCCTTGCCCAGCGCGATGGTGGGGTCAATCGGCGTGATCTACCTGCGTCCGGTGATCCAGCAATTGTTGGGAAAGATTGGCGTGGAATTTTCGGTCTTCAAGGAAGGCCGACTAAAAGACATGACCGGATTCTGGCGCAGTCCCACCAATGAAGAAGAGGAGAAGTTTCAGGGATTGCTGACCGAGATTTACGACAACTTCATCTCGGTGGTCTGCGAGGGACGCTCCATCGAGGAAGCCCAGGTCCGGGAGTTCGCCACGGGAGAGGTGTTCACCGCTAGGCGGGGCAGAGAGCTTGGACTCGTCGACGAATTCGGTGGGTTCGACCAGGCGTTGGCATCCGCCGCGGAACTGAGCGGGGCCAGGCCAAGGCCGGTTTGGTTGCGCCCCCGCCGCCCGATCTCCGAGCGGTTCTTTGGCCGGTTCGGAAACCAGTCCGCACTTGGTGCGATGGTTGGAACAGAATTGCCGCGTCTGCTCTCAGGCGGAATTTATTACATGGACCCCGCTTTCCTGCTAGGAGACTACCGGGAAGATTAAGTGAATACGGCTATTTCTCCCCTTCAGCCTCCAGCCGCTTGGCTTCCTGCCAAAGCGCCTCTTTTTCCATAAGAGGCAAACCGCCAAAGTCCAGTCCCCGCTCCAACGCCAGACCCTCCATCGACATGTACCTTCGCTGGAAACGAGAGATGGCCTGGCGCAAGGCATCCTCCGCGTGGACATCGAGCCACCGCGATAGGTTGACGACACTGAATATCACGTCTCCGAGCTCGTGGACCCGCTCCTCCTGGTTGGACGCCCGGCGCAGCTCCTCCACTTCTTCGGCCAACTTGTCCAACACCCCAGAGATATCGTCCCATTCAAACCCGGCGCGGCCCACTCTATCCTGCAGAAGCTGGGCGTAAGTCAATGCGGGCAGGTCACGTGGGATTCCCTCTGCCGGGGACGTGCGGCCCCCCTTCTCCTTGCGTTCCGCCTCCTTGATGCGCTCCCAATTGCGTTCAACTTCCCTGGCGTCGGCGGCGGTGGTGTCGCCGAATACATGAGGGTGGCGGCGGACCAGTTTTTCGTTTATATACGTGAGAACTTGGTCAGCATTGAATTCCCCCGCCTCACGGGCGATGTCGGCGTGGAAAGCCACCTGGACCAGTATGTCGCCAAGCTCTTCAGCCAACGACTGCGGGTCTTCCTGGTCGATGGCCTCCAATACTTCGTAGCATTCCTCCAGCAGGTTGCGCTTGAGGGACGCATGGGTCTGTTCCCGGTCCCAGGGACAGCCGCCCGGAGCTCGCAGACGCTCCACGATGTCCAACAAGGACTGAAATTTAGCCATATCCATTTGGTCAACGTTATGTTCAGTCATGGGCCGATTATATACACGGCGGCGATTGCGTCTCAAGGAAGCCGGTGATAACTTGAGCCACTATGGACCAAGACTCGGGAAATAACGTGTCGCGTGCTTCGACGCTGTTATTCGCCGTCTGCGTGCCGTTGTTCCTAGTCACGGCCAGCGTGGCCTGGGCATTTAACGACCCAGGGCTGTACCAGAGGGGATTCGAAAAATACAACGTGCCCATCTCCTCTGGCATCGACGAAGCCGACTTGGCCCAGGTAGGGGCCGAACTCAGGGAGTATTTCAACTCGCGAGAGGAGCCCCTATACGTTAGGACCCGAGTTTACGGCGAGGAGCGGGAGCTATTCAACGACCGGGAAGTCCATCACATGCGAGACGTGAAGCGGCTGGTGTGGGGAGTTTATGCCGTAGCCATTGTCTCGGGGGCGTACCTGGCTATCGTCACCGCCAGGTCCCTTCTATCGGGGCGTTCCGGCGCCCTCCGGTTGTTGGCGCGGAGGCTGGTCTGGGGAGGGTGCGCGACCGTGGGGGGAATCGCGCTGTTCGGCGTCTTTGCGATCACCGGGTTCGAGGCGGTGTTCGTCCTGTTCCACCGTATCAGCTTCACCAACGACCTATGGCAACTGGACCCAAGGACCGACTACCTATTGGTCCTTTTCCCCTTAGAATTCTGGTTCGACGCGACAGTCTCGGTAGCGTTAAGGGCCATAGCCGGGGCCCTTGTGCTGGCCGGGGCTAGTAGCGCGTGGCTGGTGTGGCAGCGGTCTCTAAGGGACCGGAACTAACGACTCCCCGGTCGCCTTGAGTGGCAGTAGCGAGACTGCGGGCGGGTCATCCGGGTTGTGCATTCTCTTCCACCGCTCGTTCAATGGTTTCGGCCAGCCATGCATTGAGGCTCTTGCCGTCGGCCCTCGCCGCAGCAGTGGCGGCGCGGTGAATTTCTGGGGCGATGCGCAGAGGGATATTCCCGGAGAACGGCCTGTCTGGTTCCTGGCCCTTCTCCGAGCACATGGTCAGGTAATCGTCTATGGAAAACTGGAACTCCACGTTGAGCTGTTCCACGGAAGCGCCTTCAAAGAAGATGACATCACGAGTATCCACAACCTCTCCGTGGAACGTGCGGGCCTCATGATCATATTTGACTGCGGCATGGTAACCCTTGTATTCCATCATGGTGCGACTCCCGCTTCCGTCAAGAATCTTCTCATCGCTTCAACTGCTCCCTTCGACGCGTTACGCTGTGGATGCGGAAGGTGCGCATGAGCCCGTACTCCGTTCAACTCAATGCCTATCCTGGAGCCTGACCGCTCTTCCACTTGCGCCCCGTAGGCGAGAAGCAGAGACTCGATATCTGCCCACCTAATTCCGGACCGTGTGGGCCGGGTGAATATCGCAACCAAAGTCCTGTGGTGACGGTTCCGCACCCACTGACGATATGATAGCGTAATATCGCCGTCGATTTACCAGGACTCCTCGCCAAATGAAAAGAGCCGGTCTCGACGGGCCGGCCCTTCGTACCCTGGGATGAACGGACTTACATCGAACCTGTCAGTGCAAGTCGATTAGCAATTTTTTCGTAGGTCTACAGAGTGCCGAATAATGCTAAACGACAACCGAGCCAAAAGCACTCGCCGAGCCCCGAATGGGTCGCGCTGTGGTGTCTAACTCCAGGCTAGCCGTGTTGGTACGATTGTCCGCCTAGTCCAGATTGACCAGGATGCCTAAGCGTGGGGCGTCGATCTAGTGGCCGCAGCCGCAACCACCGCCGCAGCAACCGCCACCACCCATTGGGGGCAGGGGGCTGAAACCCGTCTCGCCGGACGCGCCGCGTGTCATGGACGCAAACACAGACATCGCCCGCTTGGCGGGCTGCTCGCAGTTGGGGCAGTCCGCGCCGGTGGCGCTCATGGGCTGCAGCTTGTCAAACTTGTGCTCGCAGGTCGGGCAGAAATATTCGTAAAGAGGCATAACTTATCCTTCCTCATATAGTCCGTGTTGAAAGGAAGCCCGGATGTGAAAAACTTGGTCGCGTTGGGCTTGTCTTGAATCTAACCGACTCGGCAATAGCAGTCAAGCGTTCACCCTCCCCGCCGGGAATATCCAATGCTTGACACCCCCTCTAGCGGGTGTCAGACTGGCTTCGGTAGCCTCATTAACGGCGCCAATGTTACCGGTGGTCCTGGGAGTGGTCACCGGCGACCTAATCGACATTCAGGAGGAGAACATGGCCGACGTCAAGATCGAGATCCGAGCCAACGGTCCAAGCCGCGTCTACGGCCCAATCGAGATCGTGGACCAGGACGGAAATAACTACACCCTTCCGGAAGGACAATGGGTCACCCTGTGCCGCTGTGGCCAATCCGTAAACAAACCCTATTGCGATGGGACACACCGGGAAGTTGGGTTCGAGGCTCCGAGCAAGGCTAGTTAATCACCCGTCTGAATCGGAGGGTCCACCAACCAGCGGGTTTGAGGATCATCTGCCCCGGAACAAACGACAGGCCGGAGAAGCGCTTCTCCGGCCTGTCCCTTTTCGTTGGTCACATCGACCAAGTCTGACGGAATTCTCGCGCTAGCGGGGGCGGTGCATGTTCCTGATACCTCTCACAGAGTTCAACCGCTGCTCGGCCAAACGGTCTGCCGCCGTCGCCGTCGACACCTCTTGATTCTTCGAAATTTCGATGATCCGTCCCATGATCTCGTAGATCCGTTCCGTCTTCTCCTGGGCGCGTTCGGCGTTGTAGGGGGCGTCGATTTCAGCGGAGACGTTGATTATCCCCCCTGCGTTTACCACGTAGTCCGGCGCGTATAGAATCCCGCGCCGGTGCAGGTCCTCGCCGTCGGCCTCGGTTAGGAGCTGGTTGTTGGCGCCTCCGGCCACGACCCGCGATTTTATCCGAGGGATCGACTTCGTGTTGATCACGCCCCCCAGGGCGCAAGGGGAAAAGATGTCGCATTCAACGTCCAAGATCTTCTCCGGCTCCACCACCTTGATCCCCATGTCCCGGGCACGGTCGAGGGCTTCATCGAATATATCGGTCACCACCAATCGGCTGTCCTCTTCCAACAAGTGAGTCGCCGCCTTGGTCGCCACCTTTCCGAACCCCTGCATGGCAACCTGCTTGCCCCGCAGGGAGTCTGAACCCCAGACCTCCTTTGCACAGGCCTTCATGCCCATGTACAAGCCCAGCCCGGTCATGATGGAGGTGTCGCCGCTGCCCCCAGCCGTGGTGGGCAGGCCCTTCACGTATTCGGTCTCCTGGTGGATGTACTCCAGGTCTCGGGAGGTGCTGCCCACGTCCGTCGTGGTCAGGTAACGGCCTCCCAGGGTATCAACGAACCGCCCGTAGGCACGCATCAACGCCTCAGTCTTATCGGTGCGAGAGTCGGCGATTATGACTGCCTTGCCTCCGCCCAGGGGGATGTCCGCAGCCGCCGACTTATAGGTCATAGCCCGCGACAGCCGAAGGGCGTCCTGCAACGCTTCGTCCTCGCTGGCGTAGGGCCAGATGCGGACCCCGCCGCACCCGGGCCCCAGGGTCGTGTCGTGGATGGCGATTATGGCCCGCAATCCAGCGCCAGGGTCAGTGCAAAAAAGCACTTCCTCATATCCGCCTGCGCCCATTCGCTCCAATATGTCCATGGCCTGCCACCTCCTCCAACGAGTCTGGCAACGAGTCTGGCTCGATGAGACACCGCCCCTGTCCATTTTAGGATGCGGTACAGTCGCGGTTGAGACCACCCGCTCCTAACATCGCGAACGCCAATGACACATATCTATTATAGACCCTGCGGTCTCCCAACATACTGTCGCTTACATTACGACTTCTAACCAATGGTCTCCAAAATCAGTCCACGTTCATCCGTCCCGGTAATGGGCCGCAGCCGATTGAGTAGATGCAAGCGACCTAGTATAATCTTCTACGAGCACCACACAACTTCTGGGACCAGCTCTAGATTCAAAACAGGAGGATGAGGGAGATGACACAGCCAGCGATGCATGCCCAGATGGGGGGCGATACCGGTGGCTCGGAAGAGCTTATCCAGGCGGGATCCGTGACCTTCGGGCTGCAATACCGTACCAACGTCGGCACAATGAACGATGAAGGTATCTGTATCCACGTCTATGGGAACGACATCGCCAACGAGGATAAGGAGTTGCTCCGGTTCGACTGTTTCCGGATGAACCCCCACTACCACTACCGCAACAAGGGAGCGGACAAGAACATCCGGTTGGAACTGGACTTCACCGCCGAGGGCGACCCCCTGGCCTGGACCCTCGACAAGATCAGGAACCGGCTGCCCATCATGCTGCTGCGCTGCGACGCTGACGACATCGCACGGACAGTGGACCAACGGGACGTGAACAACGCGCTCCCCAAGATCGTGGCCTGGGCCGAGACCAAGACTCACCGCAGAGGTTAACCAGACCACCGCACCTAGCTACGGTCCGCGTTCCGGGCTGGGCATGGCGATACTCGAGAGGGACCCCGGCATGTCCGGGGTCCTTTGCCGTATGTTAAAATCCTCAGCGACCCGGCCAAACGCTGATCTGCACGCCAACCTGGAGGACACATGCCCAAACAGTATCCCAGCCCCCCGGACATGAGCATTGACCCGAGCAAGACCTACACCGCCTCGGTCCAGACGAGTCAAGGCGAGATGGTCTTGGAGCTATTTCCCGGCGACGCTCCCGCCACGGTGAACAATTTCGTTTTCCTGGCCAGGGACGGTTTCTACGATGACGGTTGTTTCCACCGGATAATCCGTGGCTTTATGATCCAGGGCGGCTGCCCACTGGGCACGGGGACCGGCGGCCCCGGTTACCGCTTCAACGACGAACCCGTGACCAGAAGCTACACCAAGGGAATTCTCGCCATGGCCAACGCGGGCCCCAACACCAATGGCAGCCAGTTCTTCATCGTCCATGGCGACGACGCGGGTCTGCCTCCCAATTACACCATCTTCGGCAGGCTGACTTCCGGGGAAGATGTCCTGGACACGCTGGCGAATTCACCCGTAAGCGCGGGCTCCCGGGGCGAACAGTCGACTCCCGCCGAGCGATTGAGCATACAGAGTATTCAGATCACAGAGAGCTAGGTCCGCGAGTTTAGGCCGGAAAGATCAGACCGCAGATCTCAGGCCGTGGCCGAAGGTATTTCGGTCCGCTGCGGTACAGCCGGAAACCTGGGTCTCCGGGCTAAGAGGAAGAGAACTCCTCCAAAGAAGTTAAGCCCAGCCAGAATCAGGAACGCTTCGTTGTAGGTGCCCAGCCGGTCTCTCATGTAACCGGCCATCGGCGACGATATCAGCAGCAGCAAGTTCATTGGGACCGTTGATAGCCCTAGTATCTTGCCAAAAGAGGTCCTGCCGAAGTACTCGCCGCGCACCGCCACCGTCAGCGGGTTCCGGCCCCCAAAACCGATACCGAAGAGGACGGCAAACAGGAAGAAAGTGGACAGGGACGTAGCGGTGGTCAAAACAACTACCGCCCCTGCCTGAATGCTTGTAAAGATGAACAGGGCAATCCGCTTCGGGACTCGGTCTCCCACATACCCGCCCACTAATTGGAACCCCATCGCCACCACGGTATAGACCGCTATGATCCAGCCCGTCATCTGCACCGTGTACCCCTTGTCTTCGATCAGCAAGCCCAGATGGGACATGATGGCGAGAATCACCATGGATGTGAACCCGTGGCCGAAGGAGATGAGCCAAAAGGCGGATGTCCTCAAAGCCTGGGATGCGGTGAGGTCTCCTTCGGCGGCGCTCTGGGCACGGGAGGCCGGACCCTGGGCCGCAGCCCCTGAGGAAGGAGACGCCGGAGGATCGCCATCAGGAAGTAGCCCGTATTCCTGGGGCCGGTTGCGAATAACCCTGGAGATGGGAAAGGCGATCGCAACGACGAATATACCGAGGCATATGGCGGTTAGCGACCAGCCCAGCCGGTCCTGGTCCGGGTCGACGGCCCAGGCTATCGCGGGCACGATTAAGAGGGCTCCGAACCGGCTGCCCACGTTGGCCCATCCGATGGCCACCGCCCTGCGCCGGGAGAACCAGTGGTTCAGCATGGTCATCATGGGGACCCAGCTCCCCATTCCCTGCCCCAGAGCCATAATAATGTAGGCCATGTAGAACATCCAGAGGTTCTGCACACGGCCAAAGAACATAAAACCGGCCCCGGTTATCAGCAGCCCGATCAACACCATCCTGCGGGTGCCGATCTTGTCCGTCAGGTATCCCTCCAGCGGTCCCATGATGCCGCCTTCGATCCTGGTGAAGGTCAGGGCCCACCCCAGTTGAGCGCGGCTCCAGCCAAACTGCCGCTCCATCGCCACAGCCCATACGCTCATGGCATGAAACAGGGGGCCGGTGGCGATAACCATGACGAACCCGCTGATTGCGACCAGCCACCAACCGTAGTACACGCCCTTCAGACGCCCGTATTGCTGGGTAAAGTCGGGAGACAAGACTGAACGGACCGCTCCTGTATGGTCTGGGAGATTCCACCGTCGTCGGTGGGCACGAGGTTGCCGATCAGTAGTATATCATCATACTGAATAGAATAGACCGCATATCATCATGTAATGTTTCGGTCGTCGACCGCTGCTCAGCCTCGGCGGCTGCTTAGTCCAGCTCACCGCTCCCTGATTCCACCCACAGCCGGTACACCGTGTTCCTGGCCAACTCCAGGCCCTCGCTGACCTTCGCGACTGCATCCCGCGACCTTACACCGGATTTCCGAAGAGCTCTAAGTTGCCGCCCGGCCTCTTCGAGGACTTCCTGGGTCGGACCGGCCCGCAGCGAGTCCGGAGACACACCCTTTACTATTATTACGAACTCGCCCCTGGGTCCCGCGAAGTGGGAAATGGCCTGAGATGTTGGTCCCCTGTAGACTTCTTCGTGAAGCTTGGTAAGCTCGCGGCAAACGGCGAGTTCCCGGTCTCCCAGCGCCTCCAGCATATCGGACAGGGTTTCTTTCAGACGGTGAGGCGCCTCGAATATGACCAACGTGTCCAACGAGTTAATGAGAGGCCGGAGCCGTTCCTTGCGGTCACCGCTCCGTCGGGGCAAGAACCCCAGGAATTGGAACCCATCTCCGGACATGCCTGACACCGAAAGAGCCGTGGTTACCGCGGAGACCCCCGGCACCGCCTCCACCCTGTGACCCGCCGCCGCGGCCATCGCCACTAGCTCGCTACCAGGGTCGCTGATCCCCGGCATCCCCGCATCGGTGACCAATGCTACGTCGCCCGCGGCCAATGCCTCCATCAATCCGGGCAACCGCTGCTGCCTGTTGTGGTCGTTGTAGCTGACCATGCGAACACGCAAACCGAGATGCCGGAGCAGCCTGACGGTGACCCTAGTGTCCTCCGCCGCCACTAGGCCAACCTCGCCCAGCACCCGCGCCGCCCTGGGCGTCAGGTCTTCAAGGTTGCCGATAGGTGTGCCGACTACGTAGAGAGTGCCCATATTTCATACTGCGCCATGGCTGGCGTCATTCAACGCCCAATGTCCCCACTTATACTTTCCGGCCCGCGCAACCTGTGGCCCGCGCCCCCGGCCTCCGGCCCCCGGCCCCCGCTCATTCTGAGCGGAGCGCAGCGGAGTCGAAGAACCCCCTCAACTGCGCCAGCCCGGCGGTTTTGAATGTATCCAGCTTTCCTTATATGATATTACACGCTGCCCCAAAGACAGACCGCACGGCTTCCAACAACTTAGCTAACCGCTATTAGGAGATACCATGCCCACTCTTACCGGCGCTCACCTATTTATCCGATGCCTGAAACTCGAAGGTGTCAAGAAGGTGTTCACCATTGTCGGCGACACAATCCTACCCCTGGTGGACGCCGCCCACGAAGAGGGGATCGAGTTCATCGACACCCGCCACGAGGGCGCGGCAATGCACATGGCCGACGCCTACGCCCGCATCACCGGAGAACCCTCGGTGGGCATATTCACCGGCGGGCCCGGGTTTGCCAACGCCATCTCCGGGCTTCCCGCGATCTACACCTCGGAGAGTCCGGTCATATTCGTCGCGGGCTGCGCCGAACTGCCGGAAAAAGGCATGGTCACATTTCAGGAGATCGACCAAATCGCCATGGCCGCTCCCGTAACCAAGGGCTCCTGGCTGGTCCACGACACCACGCGCATCCCTGAGTTCGTCGCCACCGCCTTCCGCACCGCGATGTCGGGCAGGCCCGGCCCTGTTCACCTCACCCTGCCCATCGACCTCCAAGAAGCTGAAATTGCTGAAGACGACCTGCCAAAGTTCCTCCCCCAGGAATACCGGAACGCAGGCCGCGCCCACGGGGACCCCGCCATGATTGAAGAAGCCGCGGCCTTGCTGCGAGGGGCGCAACGGCCCGTCGTCATCGTCGGCAACCCGGCCCGTTACTCCGTCGCGCCGGAACAACTCGAGGCCCTGGCCGAGACCACCGGAGTCCCCGTGTTCACCGTGGAGCAGGCCAGGGGACTTCTGGACGACGAACACCCCCTTTGCTTCGGCTACGCCGACGGGGCGCTCAACCCCACGGCCCGGCGGTTCCGCGAGGCCGACGTGGCGCTGCTCTTGGGGAAACGGCTCGACCACCGCTACCGTTACGGCCAGGTATTCAACGGCGACGCTAAAATAATCCAGGCCGACCCTTCAGAGGCGGAGATAGGCCGCAACCGCGGCGTATCCGTCAGTCTCCTCGGAGACCTCGGCGCAATCGTCGAGCAGCTTACCGCCGCGGCGAAGCGAGGGGCGAAGTCCGACATTTCAGCATGGACCGACCAGTTGGAAGCGGACCGGAACGGCTGGCTGGATGAACTGCGTTCCAGGGCCACCGGCGAGGAGCCGATGCACCCGCTGGACATATACACCAGGATAGAAAGCCTGGTGGACGACGACACGTTCATCGTCATGGACGGCGGCGACTACGTCCAGTGGGGCCGTTCCTATTTGAAGGCGCGAAAACCGGGCAGGTTCATCCGCCTGGGCCCTCTCAGCCACTTGGGGGCAGGTATCCCTTACGGTATGGCCGCCAAGTTGGCCCATCCTGAAAGCAAGGTGCTCGTCCTCATGGGCGACGGTTCCTTCGGCTTCTATACCATGGAGTACGACACCTGCATCCGGCACAACCTCCCCATCACCGTGGTCATGGGCAACGATTCCACCTGGGGGATAGACAAGACTTTCCAGTTGGCCTATTTCGACCGCGCCGTGGGCACGGACCTGCGGTTCATTAGATACGACAAACTGGTCGACGCAATCGGCGGGTACTCCGAATACGTGGAGAAACCCGACGACGTGGCGCCCGCTGTGGAACGCGCCTTCGGTTCCGGCCTGCCATCTTTGGTAAACGTGGTCGTCCGCTCCGGCGCGAGCCCTCTGGCCGACGCCATGATTGCGCGGCGCACCGGGCAGTAGCCACCGCTTGGCGGAGAACTAGACCATGAGAACTGATCTCGTTACGAATCACGGACACCAATAGAACAGTTCTGCCGTTACCAGGATATTATCATCCGGGGATGCGAATTTCCGTTGACAATCCTGGGCTCCAAGTATATTGTTTTGCTCACGGCTCAATTCATCAACTAAACGACCCTGGGAGGAGCAGACATGCTTAAGATCGGCCATGAAATAGTCCGGCCCGGCCAAAGGTTGGGCGAACCGGAAGTTAATATCCCCGTGCCTGAAGAGCTGGAAACCGTTCCTGGCATCCCTCTCAACAACCGGGAGGTCGACTGGTACGCGCGGGAGTACCCCCTGGAAAGCATGAACGTCACCGAGCGCGCGTCCCGCGACTGGGCAAACACTCTGCGCGATCAACACGCGGAAATGCGCGAGATCCGCAAAGAACACGAGAAACTCAATCGCGCCTTGATTATGGCCAGCCGGTTGACTTCCGAATTGGAGCCAACGGCTGAACCCAACGGTGAAGACCTCACCGAGTTAATCAAGCAGAAGGCCCGGGAACTGGGTTTCTGCGAAGTCGGAATCACCGCCTTCGACCACCGCTACACGTACCAGAGCAAGAAGAACCTGCTCTCCTACTACCCCAGCGTCATTTGCCTGGTGTACGAGCAGGACTTTGAGCCCACCCAGACCATCCCCAGCGTCGACGCCGAGATCGTCCACTCCAGCACCTACCGGACGGAAGGCGCCGCGGCCCTGGAGTTGGGTAACTTCATCCGCTCCCACGGCTACCATGCCCAGGTAACCGGTTCCGGCGACGCCCCCGGCCCCTACATACCCATGTTCGTCGAAGCCGGCGTGGGCCAGTTGGGCGCTTGCGGCTACCTCTTGACTCCCCACGTGGGAAACCGGTGCCGCTTGGTCTCGGTCACCACAGACGCGGCCGTCACCTACGACAAGCCCGTCGACTACGGCATTCACGCCTTTTGCCAGGTGTGCCAGGTCTGCGTCAACCGCTGCCCGGGCCGCGCCCTAATGCGAGATAAGATCTGGTGGCGGGGACTTGAGAAGAACAAGCTCTACTTCAAGCGCTGCCGCCCCGTAATGGCCCGATACCTGGGTTGCGGCGTCTGCATGAAGGTATGCCCGATCCAGAAGTACGGCCTGAAAAGCGTCATGGAGCACTACGCCCTTACCGGCCAGGTGTTGGGCAAAGGCACCCACGACCTCGAAGGTTACACGCTGGAAGGAAAGGGCTACTTCGGCCCCGGGGAGCTCCCGACCTTCGACCGGGACTTCTTCAACATGCCTCACGGTTCCGAGTTCGAATGGGCCTTCGACCGGTTCAAGGACCGGATCAAGGGCACCGGCGGGGAGATCACGGACGAGCTGATGGAGGAATTCCGCAGTGAGATCCAAAACCATCTCAGCCGAGAGACCACCGACCAGTTGCAGATGATGGACCAGGACCAAGACTACATCTAGCAGTTACGGGTAGAAATACCCAAACCTGGCAACCTCGCAAGACAGGCTGTCCGGGGGTAATTCCCCCGGACAGCCTATTTTCTGGGGGAAACACCGGCCCGTGACCTTTCTGCGCCTACCTTCCCACCGCTGCGGAACGCCCCTGGTGGAACCGGCCAAGCAGGACGTAGCCGATACTGGAAGAGTTCGTACCTTCATTACGATTTGCGTACACCTTAAACCCTTGTGTTCTACGAATCACTATCTCACCTCAGCTAGGATTGTGAAATATCCAAGAGATATGAAAATTGCTCTCTGTACACTATTGACATCCGCAACGTCGGCATATATTGTGGTGGGCAGAACTCGGACGCGTGCGTGTCGCGTGCGTCCCATAGAGGGATTTTATTGGGAGGAGAAGATATGCTAAAGATCGGCCATGAGGTCGTAAGGCCCGGCTCAAAATGGGGCGAGGTAGACGTCACCATCCCCGTACCCGAGGAATTGGAAACCGTACCCGGTATTCCTCTCAACAACCGGGAAGTTGACTGGTATGCCCGCGAATACCCGCTGGAATCGATTAACTACACGGAGCGCGCCTCCCGTGACTGGTCCAACGCCATGCGCGACCTTCACGTTGAGATGCGTGAGATCCGCAAAGAGCACGACAAGCTCAACCGCGGTCTGATCCTTGCTGGCCGCGCCACCGCCGAGATGGAGCCCGCCAGTGCGCCCACCGGCGATGACGTAACCCAGCAGATCAAAGACAAGGCTCGCGAGCTCGGTTATATGGAAGTAGGAATTGCCCCCTACGACCATCGCTATGAGTTCCAGAGCAAGAAGAACTTCACCTTCCTGCCCCACGCCATCTGCTTGGCCTATGAGCAGGACTTCGAACCCACGCAGACCATCCCCAGCGTTGACGCTGAGATCGTCCACTCCAGCACCTACCGGACGCAGGCCGCTGCCGGTCTAGAGCTGGGCAACTTCATCCGCTCCCTGGGTTACAAGGCCCACGTAATCCACTCCAGCGACGCCACCGGCCCGGTCATCCCCATGTTCGTGGAAGCCGGTCTCGGCCAGCTCGGAGCCTGCGGCTACCTGTTGACCCCTCACCAGGGCAACCGCTGTCGGCTGATGATGGTCACCACCGACGCCAACGTTGCCTATGACAAGCCCGTCGATTATGGCATCCACGCTTTCTGCCAGGTCTGTCAGGTGTGCGTCAACCGCTGCCCCGGCCGCGCTCTCATGCGCGACAAGATCTGGTGGCGTGGTCTTGAGAAGAACAAGCTCTACTTCAAGCGCTGCCGCCCCGTAATGGCCCGCTACCTCGGTTGCGGTGTCTGCATGAAGGTATGCCCCATCCAGAAATACGGCCTGAAGAACGTCATGGAACACTATGCCGACACAGGTCAAGTCCTGGGTAAGGGCACCCACGACCTCGAAGGTTACACCCTCGAGGGCAAGGGCTACTTCGGTCCTGGTGAGATGCCAGTATTCGACCGCGACTTCTTCGACATGCCCACCGGCACCATCGAAGACCATGCGTTCGAAGAGTTCAAGTCCAAGGCCCGCAGCACCGGCGGCGAGGTCACGGAGGAGATGCTCGAAGTGCTCAAGACCGAAATGGTCAAGGCTCTCGGCCAGGAATACGACGTGGTCGCGATGATGGACGAGATGAACAACATCGACGCAGACTACATCTAAACCTTGGCCAACCCGGCGCTCTGGTGGGGATCCCCACCAGGGTGTCAAGCAGGAAACCACAAGGGGCCGACAGCTTGTCGGCCCCTTACTTTTCGTTCATCCCTTCTCGTTCCGGCATAGACAACGCGGGATAGAGCTACGACGGGCGTGACCATCAAAATACGCGCTTATTCATATCACGAAACATAATATAAGCGTTCCATCCCCATAGGGTTGACAAATATATGACGAGCAAGTATCTTTGGCATTACCTTGGATATACCATACCCTAGAACCAAACATACAGGGAGGAGCGCATGCTAAAGATAGGCCACGAGGTCGTACGACCTGGCAAGTTCCCCGGGGAACCATCAGTAACGATCCCCGTTCCCGAAGAATTGGAATCCGTGCCCGGAATTCCCCTCAACCAGCGCGAAGTCGACTGGTATGCCCGCGAATACCCCCTGGAAACCATGAACATCACCGAGCGGGCGTCCCGCGACTGGGCCAACACATTCCGGGACCAGCATGTTGAGATGCGTGAGATCCGCAAGGAACACGATAAGCTCAACAGGCCCCTGATTATGGCCGCACGGCTGACGGGCGACCAGGAACCCTCCGTCGAGCCAACCGGCGACGACGTCACCGAACAGATCAAGTCCAAGGCCCGTGAACTTGGTTTCTTGGAAGTCGGTATCACCTACTACGATCACCGCTACACGTACCAGAGCAAGAAGGATTGGGTGAAGTTCCCCCACGTCATATGCTTGGCCTTTGAACAAGACTACGAGCCCACCCAGACCATCCCCAGCGTCGACGCTGAGATCGTCCACTCCAGCACCTACCGGACAGAGGGTGCGGCAGGACTCGAACTGGGCAACTTCATCAACTCCCTCGGCTATCGCGCCCAGGTCCACAGCCCCAACGACAACACAGGTCCTTATATCCCAATGTTCGTGGAAGCCGGCCTCGGCCAACTCGGAGCCTGTGGCTACCTGTTGACCCCCCATGAGGGCTCCCGCTGCCGGATTATGATGATCACCACCGACGCCAACGTTGGCTATGACAAGCCCGTCGACTATGGCATCCACGCTTTCTGCCAGGTCTGTCAGGTGTGCGTCAACCGCTGCCCCGGCCGCGCCCTCATGCGCGACAAGATCTGGTGGCGCGGTCTTGAGAAGAACAAGCTCTACTTCAAGCGCTGCCGCCCCGTAATGGCCCGGTACCTCGGTTGCGGTGTCTGCATGAAGGTATGCCCCATCCAGAAGTACGGCCTGAAGAATGTCATGGAACACTATGCCGACACAGGTCAGGTCCTTGGTAAGGGCACCCACGACCTCGAAGGTTATATCCTCGAGGGCAAGGGCTACTTCGGCCCTGGCGACATGCCGGTATTCGACCGCGACTTTTTTGAGATGCCTGCTGGCGACACCGAAGAGTGGGCCTTCAGTCAGTTCAAGGAGCAGGCTCGCTCCTCCGGCGGCGTCATCACCGATGAGATGATGGAACTCCTCAAGGAGGAAGTCTCCCGCGGCGCGGCCCAGAGCAGGGACAACCTGGAAATGATGTACGAAGAGGAAGACTACATCTAGCCCTCCCCAGTGCTCATGACTATCGGATGAGGGGCAAACCCCTCATCCGCCAACCCAACGGCAAAAGACGGCCCCGCCCTTGAATAAGGACGGGGCCGTTATTATGCGCGGGATAGCCTTCTTGAGAGGCCCGCGTACGACTAGAGCTGGAGGTCCACCACCGGGACTCCGGCGCTGCGGGGTTGCGTCTGCTTCAGCGCATCCGCCAACCGGGCTAATTGTTGCTGGTAGGTCTCCGAGTCCGACTCCCTGGTTTGGAGATTGAACACGACGTGCTCGGTCGCAATATTGCGGACCTGGCGGTTCCGGCTCTGGGTCGAAAAAGCTCCGTCTGAAGCTGCTAGGAACAGAAGCCATTGGTCCTTGGACTCCTGCTGCTCCTGCGCCTGTCGAAGGTCGTTGCGCACGCTCTCGCTCTCCAGAGTGTGCGCCGAAGAAATGACCACCAGCTTGTCATAAGGCCGGACCCACCGCTCCACTTCTTCCTGGTCCGAAGTGCTGTGCCTCTCCACCAGGGCGCTGCCCCTGGCGCCCTCGGCAAACACCCAGCAGCGGACTCCATGACCTTGCAGATCGTTTCTCAGGGTCACCGCGAACGCCTCATCCTCGTCCGCGCAGGAGATGAAACAGTCCCCCAAGGCGATCTGCGCGCCCACTATGGATGTCTGAAAGTCCGCCATTCCTTCGGGAACGCCGGCATTTCTCAGGAAGGCCTCGGCGATTTGACCCCTGGACCTGTAGAAGGAGTCAATTCCGATCGTGCTGGGGCCGTCATGCCGGACCGCATCCAACCCCTGGGCTCCGCTGAAGTCGCAGTTTTGAAACACCGTATAGCCAACGATACTGCCGCTAAACTGCGTGCCCTGCATACCAACGTTGTTGAAAATAGCCTCGTAGAAGTCGGAGCCGTCCAGGATGGCGTCGGTCAGGTCGGTCCTGGTCAAATTTGCCCGGTTTAGGATAGCGCCAGTTAGGTCCGCGCCGCTGAGGTTGGTCCCGGTCAGGTTGGCGCGGGAAAGGTTGGCGCCCGACAGGTTCGCGCCAGACAGGTCGGCGTCCGAGAGGACGATGCGGTCCATATCCGAACCGGAAAAGTCGGCCCGGGAAGACCTAGCCCCCCGCAGGTTCGCCCCGTTCAAGAGGGCGCGTGTCACGTTGGCCTGGCGCAAGTCGGCCCGGTACATGTGGCAGGGGTTCATCCGGCACCCGGAGAGGTTGGCCCGGGGCAGTGTCGCGCCCATTAAGTCGGAATTCCGGATGTCCGCTCCGGATAGGTCCACCTGTGGGATGCGCGCATAGCTCATGTATGAGGCGTTGAGGTCCAGGTTCTCGCCGGGGTGCTCCTCACGCCAACGGGCCACGGTATCCCGGCCCCGCTTTACGAGTTGTACGTGTTCCATGTTGGCCATATCAGCCGCTCCAAACGACAACCGAATTAGGACTTAGCAGATGGAATTTTAGCATACGCTCTTATGCGAGTTGAATCGTGAATTGGCTCCAGACACCCTCGAATCTCACCGGTTAACGGCGATAATCGCCCTCCGGTGAGTCCCTTCGCCGATCTTGGTCTCGCCATCGAAGGCCACCACGTTGAACAATAGCCGGTTACGGTCCACCTCGACCAACTCCGCATGCGCGGTGATGGTCGCGCCTATGTCGGCCGGAGCCATGTGACGGACATTGACTTCGTACCCCACCGAGGTCTGGCTATCATCCAGCGTTCCCCTGACAGCCTCTATGGACGCCCCCTCCATCAGACCTATCATGGACGGGGTGCTGAACTTGCTCACGTGGGTGGCGACGTTGTGTTCGCAGACTATGGTCTGCCGCTCGCCCTTCAGTCCGGGGGCAATTCCAGGGCTTGCCATAAACCGGTGCCTCCGTTTCACTCAAAATGGGTCCCGGAGATGTATCATAACAGATGAGCCGCTGGCGGCGGGGTTACCCAAGCTTGAATGGGTACCTATATTAGGATATGATGCTGCCGGTCGGAGTGGGCATGATATGTCAGCCAAAAGAGACCTGCTTTCCGTAACCGACCTCACCGCGGACGAGACACTACACGTCCTGCGAAGGGCGACAGAGATGAAGTCCGGCGGTGGTGGTCCCAGGCCCCTTCAGGGCAAGAGCATTGCCCTGCTCTTCGAGAAACCTTCTCTCCGGACCAGGTCCAGCTTTCAGGTTGGTATCCAGCAGCTAGGTGGGTTCTCCTTCTACCTGGGCCCCGAGGAAGTGGGCCTGGGGACACGAGAGCCCGCGTCCGATGTAGCGCGAGTCTTATCCGGCTACGTGGACTGCATCGTAGCGCGTGTTTTCTCTCACGAGTCCCTGGAAGAGTTGGCTGCCAACTCCACCGTCCCGGTCATCAACGCTCTATCCGACTGGGAGCATCCCTGTCAGATACTAGCGGACTTGCTTACGATCCAGGAAAACAAGCATAACCTGGAAGGACTCAATCTGACCTTCGTAGGCGACGGCAACAACGTCGCCCGGAGTCTTTGCCTGGCGCTTCCTCCCGTCGGGATGGGTTTCACCATCGCCGCTCCGGGTGGCTACTGCCTGGACCAGGGGACCCTTGACTTAGCCCGGAGCCGGGCCGCCGCATCGGAACCCCGGGTCCAGACCCTTACCGAGCCCGCGGAAGCGGTCCAGGGTGTGGACGTCATCTATACCGACGCATGGACCAGCATGGGGCAGGAGGCAGAATCGGAAGTCCGCAGAAAAGCGTTCCAGGGCTATACAGTGGACGGGAATTTGATGCAAAAGGCAGGCGCCGGGGCATTATTCATGCACGATATGCCAGTCCATTACGGAGAAGAAGTCGTGCCTGGGATGCTCGACCACCCTCAGTCGGTGGCCTATTCCCAGGCGCACAACCGCCTCCACGCCCAGAAAGCCGTGATGGAACTGCTTCTAGGCGGAGAGTGACGGGGCGTTAAGATATGGAACACGAGCCAGAATTACCCCAGCAGCCAGAGTTCGATGTCGAACCAATGCAACCCCCGGAACTTGCCGGCCTTTACCCGGCAAGGCGGCTCCGAGTATTGGAGGATGCCGACCCTTCGCAAACCCGGCCCGGCGCCGCAGCCCAGAGCGTCGTAGAGCGCATACCCGTGGTGGCAATCGTGGGACGGCCCAACGTTGGCAAGTCCTCCCTCTTCAACCGCATTCTGAACCGACGCCAGGCCATCGTTACCGACGTGGCCGGGACGACCCGTGACCGCCTCATGGCTGAAGCCTGGTGGGACGACTATCAATTCATACTGGTTGATACCGGAGGTCTTGAGACCCGCCCCGAGGGTACGATCCAGACCAAGGTCCAAGAACAGGCGGACATGGCCGTGGGCGACGCCGACGTGGTGATTTTCCTGACTGACGGCTCGGAAGGGATCACTTCCACCGATTCCCTCGCCGCGGACCGGCTTAGGCGCACCCAAAAACCGGTGATCCTGGCGGTGAACAAGGTCGACAACGAAACCCGGGAATTCGCCGCATCCGAGTTCTTCCAGCTTGGATTGGACGCACCGTTACCCATTAGCGCCTACCACAACCTGGGCATCTATCAACTCATGGACCGCGTCTGCTCCCATTTCACACCCACTTTCCCGGATGACGAAGAAGAGGACCTCGGAGCGGCGGTCACACCCCAGGCTGAAGAGCTGAAGTTGGCCATCGTTGGCCGGACCAACGTGGGCAAGTCTATGCTCCTCAATGCCATTTTGGGACACGAACGCTCTATCGTCACCCCCGAAGCCGGTACCACCAGAGACGCCCTGGATACCTACGTGAACTACAATGACCAGGACGTTGTATTGATCGACACCGCCGGAATACGGCGTCCCGGGCGTGTGCAGCGAGGGATCGAAAAGTTCAGCGTGATGCGGTCGGTCAACGCGGTGCAGCGCAGCGATATCACCCTTCTGATCACCGACGCCAGTGAACTGGCCACCGCCCAAGACTCGCATATCGCGGGCCTGGCTTGGGAGATGTGCCGCGGCCTGATCGTCGTGGTCAACAAGTGGGACCTCGCTTCGGACGGCAGCCGCCGCGCCCAGGACCGCGCAGCCTCTATCGTTCGGGAAAAGCTCCACTTCATGCCCTACGTGCCTGTCTGCTTCACTTCCGCCCTGCATCAACAGGGTATCGCCCGACTTATGGGGACAGCGTTGGAGTTGCGGCAAGAGCGGTCCCGGTTCATTCCGGCGCGGGAGTTGCAGTACGTTCTCGCCGACGCCCTGGCAGACCACACACCGCCCACCATGAAACGCCACCGCCGGGAGCGCTTGCGTATCAACCGCCTCCGGCAGATAGGCACAAACCCGCCCACATTCTTATTTACCGTGGATAACCCCAACCTGGTACACTTCTCTTACGAGAGGTATTTGGAGAACAGGATCCGGAGCAACTTCGGTTTCGACCATACCCATCTCAAGCTAGTGTTTAGAAGACGATGATCTTCCGCCTTACACCCCTCGTATTCACCCTGACGGTGCTGCCGGTCATCGTCGCGGCCGTCGTATTGGCCCTCCTCACGATGCCGCACCAGGCCCCCATAGCCCGGTACGCCGCCGTTCTCACGATCTCCTATCTCCTGGGCTCCATCCCGTGGGGATACATGATGATCCTCTGGCGCGAAGGAGTGGACGTCCGGGAACAGGGCAGCGGGCGTACCGGCATGACCAACGTGCTGCGGACGGCGGGCGTAAAGGTAGCCGCCCTGGTCCTGGCGCTGGATATGGGGAAAGGTATCTTGTCCGTCTTCCTGGCCAGACAAGTGATTGGAGCCACTGAAGGCGAAGTAATCGCGGGGTTGCTCGCCCTGGTGGGCCACAACTGGCCGGTGTTCTTGCAGTTCCGGGGCGGGAGAGGCATTCTTACCGCGTTTGGCGGCCTGTGGGTTATTGCCCCTCCGGTGGCCGCTATAGCCGCGGCTGTCATGTTGGTGATCACTCTCATCAGCCGTTACGTGTCCCTAGGCAACATTATCGGGGTTATCATCGCCTTCCTGGTTACCTCCGCCCTAGCCTGGATGGGGAAATACTCTCCGGCCTACGCCGCGTATACCCTGGTGGGGGGCGCTATCATCATCTGGCAGCACCGGGACAACATCCAACGCATCCTGGCCGGCAACGAGCGGCGCTTGGGCAGGCCAGCCGCCAAAACCAACTGATCCTCAGAAGCGCGGCGCAGCCTGTCCCGCTGGAAGAGGACGGGCGCTTATTACCGACGGCGCGGTCTCTGGCTACCAACGGGCATTCCACCCTCACCAGCACCCTCTCATTGAGGGAGACATGGCAATGATGAGCTCCGGAGAAGCTCCAGGATTGAAACACTTCCAATGACCCAAGCTTCTCAGGCAAGGGTCGCGGTCATCGGCGCAACCACCTGGGGCACCGCCCTTGGCATTATCCTGGCGCGAAACGACATTCCCGTCGACCTGGTGGTCCGCAACGAGCAAGAGTCTGACTTGCTCGGTTCGCAGCGCGAGAACGCGCGTTTCCTCCCCGGCGTGTCCTTCCCGGACGCTATGAGCGTGACCGCTTCCATATCCGACTCGGTGCCCCCTGCTCAAATGCTGGTCCTCGCCGTGCCGTCCCCCACTTTGCGGCAAAACCTGGAAGCTGTGCGGGACAGCATCACGCCCGGCGCCGTCCTCCTCAACGCCGCAAAAGGGCTGGAATGGCCCGATGGGAAGCGCATGAGCCAGGTCATGGAAGAATCCCTGCCCCCACACCTTCACGACGGGATATGCACCCTCTCAGGCCCGAACTTCGCCAGAGAGATCGTGGACGGCAAGATCGCTTCGACGGTGGTGGCGGGCCGGGACGCGGCCATGACCAAACATGCCCAGGCGGTATTGATGTCGCCGTCATTTCGCGTCTACACCAGCGATGACGTTACCGGCGTGGAGTTGGGTGGCGCGTTGAAGAACATAATTGCCCTGGGGGCGGGAATCGCCGATGGCTTGAACATCGGTGACAACGGAAAGGCCGCGTTCATCACGCGGGGCCTTGCCGAGATTACCCGCCTCGGCATAGCCGCCGGAGCCCACCCCCTGACCTTCGCCGGACTGGCCGGCCTGGGAGACCTGATCGCAACTTGCGCCAGCCGGTTGAGCCGCAACCGCTACGTGGGAGAGCAGTTGGCGCAGGGCCGCTCATGGCCGGAAATCAGGGACTCAATGAACAACGTGGCCGAAGGTGTGAACACCACCAGGTCCGCGCTGGCGATGGCCGCGGAGTTGAACGTGGAACTGCCCATAACCCAGGCCACCCACCGGGTGCTGTTCGAAGGGCTCTCGCCCCGCGACGCAATCGTAGAGTTGATGGAGCGGCCTCCCCGCTCCGAATGGTAGACCAATGCGCCTCCCCACTCCTGCCTCAACGGAGTTGATAAGGCGTGGCGCATCATCGCATGTGCCCGACTTCCAGTCCCGTCACATTTGCCAGAAGCCACTCGGCCAAGACCCGCCGGTGGCAATTCTCCCCGGCCTTTTCAAAACAGAGCAGGGTAAACTCCCCCAGCGATGGGACCGTTTCAAGCCATTGCCGGAACTGCTTGGCCCCCCTGTTCTGCTCCTCCAGGCCCGCCAAATACTCCTGGGATAGCCCTTCGAAGTCTAGAATCCCCGCCCGGTACGCCACCAGGAGTTCCCGCGCCGGGTACAAAAAGGGCAGGGTCTCCCAATCGGTCTTACGTCCGCGAGGGTGGCTCCGGGATACCCGGTAACGGACCCCGCGCCAATCGTCGGCAGCGTAGAAGCTCGCCGTGTGGAGAATTACCCGTCCCTCGGCGGTCATACTTTCTCCACCTTACCGGACCGGATCTCCCGGCCTTGCCCTCGGAGGCTCCGTCCGAAAATGTGCCGCATCAAAAGCAGCGCCCCGCCAAGGACCACGACGCTTACGTATGATATTGTCCGGTCCACCAGAACAAGGGCGGCGGCGCTGCTAACCGGTATGCTGGATAGTTGCACCAGAAGCGCGGGCACTCCCGACTCCACCGCGCCAACGCCTCCCGGGGTAGGCGCCAACGTGAGCAAGGAGTTGGCTAGGGCAATGAAGACCACCAGGGGTACACTTGCGTCCAGTCCCAGGGCTTGGGACACCAGGTACAATCGCCCTATTTCGGCAAGCCAACCCAGCAGGCCCCAGACCGACACCGGAAGGACATCACTCGACACGCCGCGGGTCCCTTCCCGAAGCCTCTCGTACCGTTCCGCCAACCAACCGGGCATGATTCTAGCCGCCACTCCGCCCGCCAGGCCAATTCCGGCGATAACCAGCAATAACACACAGGCGAGTGCAACCGACACTGCCAGCACCGGCCACGCCGCGCTGTCGCTGCCCTGAATCAGGAATGGGACCGCCGCCAGGAGCAATAACGTGACGAGTATTGTATCCAGCACCCGCTCGGCGAGAATCGTTCCTATGGTCCGGGAGAAGGAAGCGAACTGCTCATCGCGGTAGAGATAGGCGCGGTAGGCGTCGCCCAGGCGGAGCCAGGCCACCGAGTTCGCAAACCAGCCCAGAAACACCAACTGCGCGCAGTACAGCGCTCCCGGCGCCGGCTGGCCGTCACCTTGGACGTTTCGCAGCAGCAATCGCCACCTGGCGCCGCGAAAGAGGAAAGTCGTGTAGTGCAGGGGGAAGGCTAACGCCAGGTACCACCAGTGGCTGGAACTCACTTCAACCCAAATGACTTCCGGGTCGATTTCAAACCGGAATACCAGAAAACTCAAGAAGAGCGCCGCCAAGCTGAACGATATCAGCGTCGGCAAAGAGAGCGCCAGCCGTCTGACTGCCGGCGGGCCGCTGGGATTCTGCGGCGATGGGGACATGGAAGCGCGGAATTCCAGGTTGACCGGGGACCGGGACCCTAACGAAGCTCTCGGGGCAGGGTGAAGGTGACGTCCTCTTCCACCCCGGTTAGAACGGTCACTTTCTCAGGGGCCAGATACTCGATCACGCTCTCAACCAGCACCTCGGGAGTGGATGCGCCAGATGTAATACCCACTTTCTCCATTCCTTCCAACCAGGCGGGATCGATCTCTTCCGGGCCGTTGATCAGATAGGACGGGACTCCCTGGGCTTCCGCGACCTCCCGGAGCCGGTTGCAGTTGGAGCTATTGTCCGCCCCTATAACCAGCACCAGGTCGACCGACTCGGCCATCTCGGTGACGGCCTCCTGCCGGTTGGTGGTCGCGTAGCAGATGTCGTTACGCACCGTGGCCGAAGGGAACTGGTCCCGGATGGCATCGATGGCATGGGCTGTGTCCCTTACCGAAAGGGTGGTCTGGGTCAAGACAGCGACTTCAGAGTCACTGTCCCATTCCGGCAACTCCCGGTCGTCACCGTCGTTCACCAGGGTCATCTCCACCTGGCCCATGGTGCCCCGGACTTCCTGGTGGCCCCGATGGCCGACAAGCAGCACCTTCTTGCCCTCTCCGTGGTACTTCTTTGCCTCATTGTGGACCCGCGTAACAAGAGGACATACGGCGTCTATCACCTTAAGGTCCCGCTCCTGGGCCTTGCGGAAGTCCTCCGGAGGAGAGCCGTGGGCCGAAAACACCACCAGAGACCTGGCCGGGATCTCCTCAATAGTCTCCACAGTGATCGCGCCCTTCCTTTCCAGGTCGGTTACCACGTGTGGGTTGTGGACTATCTGGTGTTTCACGTACACCGGCGCGCCGTACCGCTCCAAGCAAATCTCAACGACCTCGATAGCCCGGACGACACCCGCACAGAAACCCCGGGGCGAACTGAGTGTTACTTCCACCTTGAGCCTCCTGGAAAGGCAGTAATTTAAGCGCTATCCGAGAAGTCTAATTTGAACCTTGCAGCAGGTGCATGTATTTGTAACCAGACCCGGTATTAAGGAGGACAACCGTCTCATCCTTCCGTATTGTGCCGTCGTCGAGAAGCCTCTTCAGACCGCAGAGCGTAGCCGCCCCCTCGGGACAGGCGATGATCCCTTCGGCGGTGGCCAACTGGTACATGGCGTCGACCATGTCCTTGTCTTCAACCGCCAAAGCCGTGCCGCCGGTCTCCCTCAATATCGACAGGATCATATAATCGGCGAAAGGCCCCGGAACGCGGAGACCGTCGGCGATTGTCTGCGCGTTGGCCCATGGCTCGGCAGTCTCAGACCCGTTATGAAAAGCCCTGACTATGGGCTGGCATCCCGCCGCCTGAACTGCGATGAACCGGGGCATCTTGCCTTCCACCCACCCCAACTCTAGCAACTCCTGGAACCCCTTGTGCATTCCGATTATCCCGGTGCCGCCTCCGGTGGGGTATATGATCGTGTCTGGCAGGCTCCAATTGAACTGCATCGCGATTTCCAACCCCATCGTCTTTTTACCCTCGGCCCGGTAGGGTTCCTTGAGGGTCGAGAGGTCGAAAAGTCCTTGCTCCTCGGACACCGCCACGGCTTCCCGCCCAGCGTCACCGATGTGACCGTCTACCAGGTTGAGTTGGGAACCCGTGACTAGGCACTCCTTCTGATTGGCGTCGGGCGCGTCCTGTGGCATGAAAACCCGGATATCCAGCCCCGCTCTGGCGCAGTATGCGGCCGCGGCCCCGGCTGCATTACCCGCCGAGGGCATGGTGAACCCCGTGGAACCCAACTCCCACGCCCTGGATATGGCGGCGGATATTCCCCTTGCCTTGAAAGTCCCAGTGGGGTTGAGCCCTTCTTCCTTCACGAACAGGCTCTCAAGTCCAAGGTCATTGGCCAGATTCCGGGCGTTCAGGAGCGGAGTCCCGCCCTCGCCGAGGGTGATGACGTACTGAGGGTCTTCGACGGGGAGGAATTCCGAGAAACGCCACATGGTGTCGCCGCGTCCCGGCATAGCGTCCCGGTCGACTTCCCGGCGCATTCGGGCCAGGTCGTATCTCGCCAGCAACACCTTGCCGCAGCAGGCGCTCATCTTGCTGGGCAGATTGTGCGGGTAGGTGGCTCCGCATTGGCTGCACTGTAGGTGGTCCAGGTAACTGGTCATATATACATAGCACCGGAAGGGGAGCGAATGCCCCCGGAAAAGTAGTGGGTATCGTGCTTATGATACTCCAAGCCCGTCTCAATATGCTATAATTTTGCGCCACGCCCCGCTTGAGGAGACCTGTGGCTGGAGGCCCCCTCAAGGTGGAAACCCCATCATCATCTTCCAACACACCAACTATGCGCTTGGGCCGCCGGGTTCTTTCCGGCGATCATCGCGCTTACCCATCGGAACAGGGAAGAGCAGGCCCGGGAATCCGTAACATGAGGGTTGATTATGATTCCGGTGATGGACGAGCTCAGGGTATTTACCGGCAATGCGCACCGGCAGCTTGCTGAGGACGTTTGCCATTACTTGAACATCCCGCTGGGCCAGGCGGAAGTGTTCAAATTCGCCAACGACAACACCTTCGTCCGTATTCTGGAAAACATCCGGCAACGAGATGTCTTCATCGTTCAACCGACATGCGCGCCGGTGAACGACAACCTGATGGAGCTTCTGATCATGATCGACGCCTGCAAGAGGGCGTCGGCGGGACGAATTACGGCCGTGGTGCCCTACTATGGCTACGGACGCACCGACAAGAAAGACCAACCCCGGGTGCCGATTACGGCCCGGCTCGTGGCAGACCTCCTGACCGCCGCCGGGGCCGACCGGCTCCTGACCGTGGACCTCCACGCCGGCCAGATTCAGGGGTTCTTCAATATCCCGGTAGACGAGCTAACCGCCCTGCCAATCTTGACCGACTATTTCAACAACAAAGAGCTCTCCGACCTGGTGGTGGTGGCGGTGGATATCGGCATTAGCAAGAAGGCCAGAGACGTGGCCGAACGCCTGCACGCGCCCCTGGCGATCATCGAGAAGCGCCGCGTCAGCAACAACGACGCCACCGAGATCATGAACGTTATCGGCGACGTTAAGGGCAAGGTCGCCCTTACCTTCGACGACGAGATCGACACCGGCGGCACAGTCCTGAACGCTGCCGAAGTCCTGGTGGAACGCGGCGTCAAAGAAGTCTATTGCTGCGTGACACACCCCGTATTATCCCGTGAAGGTCCGGAGCGCATGTCCAACAGCCCCTTCAGCGAAGTCGTGGTGGCTGACACCATTCCCATGCCGGAAGAGAAGCGAAACGGCAAGTTTACCGTCCTATCGGTGGCTCCCCTGCTGGGCGAGGCCATTGCACGGATACATCACGGAAAGTCGATAGGCGAGATGTTCGACAAATAAGCCGGGAGGTCCTTACTGATATGTACGACCTGATTGTCAAAGGCGGAACGGTGATCGACCCTTCCCAGGGTCTCAACGGCTTGAATGACATAGCCGTGGAAGACGGCAAGATCGCGCTTGTCGCCCCGGATATCTCATCCGACGAAGCTGCCCGCGTTCTGGAGGTAAAGGGTAACCTGGTGCTTCCGGGACTTATCGACCTTCACACCCACGTCTACGACGGCGTGAACGGCAACGGCGTGGAAGCCGACCTCGGCGGTGTTCGGGCAGGGGTGACGACCATGGTGGACGCCGGAAGCTCGGGCTGCGACACCTTTGGCGGTTTCCCCCGCCACATCATCCCCAACAGCGCCACGGAGATCATCTGCTTCCTGCATATATGCCGGACGGGGCTGGCCACTACTCCTGACATATTCAGCCCAGCCAGCATCGACCTGGACAAGACCATCCAGGTCGCTTCCGAAAGCAACGCCATCTCGGGCATCAAGGCACGCATGGTCTCCCCAGCCCTGGAGATCATGGGCATGGAGATGCCCAGGTTGGCCAAGAGGGCGGCGAGGGAGGCCGGGGTCAAGCTGATGGTCCACATCGGCGACACTGAGAAACGCTATGATCCCAACGTGATACGCGACTTGCTCCCCATCATGGAAGAGGGCGACATTGTTACCCACCTATTCACCGCCAACCCCGGCGGCGTGGTGGACGCCAACGGCAACTTGGTCCCCGAGGCCCAGGAAGCGCGGGACCGCGGGGTCTGGCTGGACACGGCCCATGGACGGGGGAACTTCAGCTTCGACGTGGGCCAACGCATCCTGGACCAGGGGTTGATGCCCCACTGCATCAGCACCGACCTCACCCTTCCGGGAAGGCAGCGCACGGTCCACAGCATGACCGAGATGATGACCCGGTTCCTGGCCATGGGCTTCACGATGGACCAGGTCGTCACCATGTCCACACTGAACCCGGCCAAGGCGATTGGGGAGGACGGCCGGCTTGGCAGTCTTCAGGTCGGCAAACAGGCCGACATCTCAGTCATTCGCATCGAGGAAGGGGACTGGCTGCTCTACGACGTGCTAGGCGACTCACGCCGCCACGACAAGGCGGTGGTCCCCGTCGTCACCGTGAAAAAAGGCGAGGTGTTCGAAGCCGGGTGGGGCCCCCGCCCCTGGGGCTGGGAACCGGACCAGGGGTAGGTGGCGGCCATTTCGCCGGACTGTTCGGACTAAACGGTTTTTGGTCTTCTGCCTAAGACCGGTCCCTTAGCCTGGACTCGACGGGTTTTTCCGCGCCCAGCGGGACTTGACCCGACGGTAATTCCGGCGGAGGCTCACCAGGGGCCGGAAGCGGGATTTCAGGTTATTAGCGACCAGAGGGGCCACATGTTGGTTTCCCGCGACCAGGGGAGCGACCCATTGGCGAAGCTCCTTTAGAGTGGGGGGCTTATCGTTCCAGGACGGCACCAGCGAGTCCATTTGACCCCATTTTTTCTGTCCGCGCAGGCGCGTCATCACTGCGCCGCCCGCCTCTGAGACCGCTAGCGCCCCAGCGGCCATGTCCCACATCCTGGGTCCGCCTATGACCGCATATTGCAGCACTCCACAGGCGGTCATGGCCAGCTCGTAGGCGATGCTGCCGGTGGTGCGGACCTCTCCAGTCCTGCCTTTCATCCCAGGCCCAAACCGGGCGCCCATGCCGAAGAATCCCGGTAGCCCCACGAGCCGGTTGTTGACGATCTCTTCGGCATCGTGGACCGCGACACGGTCCTCTCCGGCGAAACATCCACCGCCGAGCCTGCAATGGAGCACGAATCCGCCTCCGGCGGTCGGCCAGGGTATGAACAGCGCCCCCGCTACGGGCCGGCCGCGGTATAGCACTCCGATGGAAGAGGCGAAGACGGGCAACCCGTTGAGATAGTTGGTGGTCCCATCCAATGGGTCCAGCACCCAGAGAAAGTCATTACAGGGTGTCTCCGCCTCCTGGGACTTTTCGGACTCTTCCCCGGAACTTTCCTCACCCAGAATGCTATGGTCCGGGTACATCCTCGTGATTTCCCGGACCAGGTATTCCTGGCAGGCCTTGTCTACTTCCGTTACCGGGTCGCGCTTTTCTTTGTCCTTGTACTCGATGGAGATCTGACGACCGAAATGGCCAGACAATATCTCTCCGGCCCCGTTGGCTATCTGCACAGCGGATTCCTCTATCCCACGGAGAACACCATCGATTGGAAGCATGGACTGAACGGGCGTCAACTCGATCATCGGTAGGCTCCTCGTATCCGGTGGTCAAGTATACCATCCGGCGTATTTCCATCCGCGCTGCGGACTGGTCCCCGAACCCAGGGGAGAATATTTGGCCATAGATAACCCCCCTGATATAATCGGTTCCCGTATCAAGACTGAGATTATAAGCAGAGGTCCGGGCTTCAACCCGGCCTGCGAATCCGAAGAGGGGGACAACGGTAATGGACCTGGAAATAGGGGGCAAAGTCGCCATCATCGGCGGAGCCAGCAAGGGTCTGGGCCGGGCCTGCGCCCAAGTCCTGGCGGAGGAAGGCGCCAAGGTAGTGATCTGCAGCCGCACCAAGGCGGACCTGGACGCCGCCGCTGACGAGATCCGAGGCTCTACCGGCGCAGAGGTCCTGTCCTATCCGGGTGATCTGGACAGCCACGAAACCATCATTAACCTCGTAGCCGCTACGGTGGAACGCTTCGGTCAATTGGACATCATGATCAACAACTCCGGCGGGCCTCCCCTGGCCAGGGCCGCCACCGCCGACGAAAATCAGTGGGCCGTAGCGGTGCAGCGGTCGCTACTGTTCTTCGCCCGGATGTCCCGCGAGGCCCTGCCTCACCTGCGCAACCAGGGTGGAGGGCGCATCATCAACATCCTGGCCAGCACCGTCTATCAACCGATAGACAATCTGGCCCTGTCCGGCGCGACGCGCATGGGTGTTGTCGCCTGGGCCAAGAGCTTGGCGGACGAGGTGGGACGGGACAACATCCTGGTCAACAACGTCTGCCCCGGCTCAATACTCAGCGACCGGATGCTCTCCAACGTCACGTCACGCGCCAACGAACTGGGGATACCCGTGGAGGAGGCCCTAGCGCAGCGAGCCGCCGAGACCGCCGTGGGCCGTGTGGGAGAACCGTTGGAGTTCGCCTACCTGGTCGCCTTCCTGGCCTCGTCCCGCTCCAGCTACATCACCGGCACTACGATGTTGGTGGACGGCGGCCTGGTCCGCTCGGTCCTGTAGGCAGTGACTGGGGAATGCTCAACGGGAACGGCTTCTTCATCAATGACCGTAGGGAAATGACAGAAGCGTTTCTGGGCGTGTTCGAATAGCTACCCTGCCATCTCGAAGAGAATTGCCTGATTCTTGGGGCGTGGTGAGCCTGCCGCGAGCATAACGGGTTTGAGTATGGTTGATTTGATTCGTAATTCAAATGCGAGTGTTTTCTCACCATTGCGCGCCGAAATATATGTCCTGTGGGGTATCTCGGTCCTGGTGAGCCTGATCGTTCTGGGCGCGTCTTTCTACTTAACCCCTGAAGCCGTGGATGGTGGCGTCCTTTCTTTCCTCTCAGTACCGCATGAGCATTGTCCACTTTGCGGTATGTCCCATAGCCTTGTATTGATCTCCCGGGGAAGTTTGACCGAAGCGGCGGCACGGAATTCAGGAGGTCTAGCGCTTTACTTCATCATGGTAACCAATATCGCGCTATCCCTTCTCTGGGTTATCCGAAGGTCTATCAGGCGGGTCCATGAAGGAGGAATCTCTTGGGTGTAGCAGCTTTAGTACTTGGCATACTCAGTATCGTAGGGATGGTCATCGGATTCATTCCCTGCCTCGGTGCACTGAACTGGATAAACATCCCGTTCGCGATCGTCGGGCTCGTCATAGGCATAGTTGCCGCTGTACAGGGTGATACGAAGGGGATTGCGGGGATCGTGCTTTGTGCTATCGCAATAGTGTTCGGGGGGATACGCTTGATTCTAGGTGGGGGGATATTTTAGTCCATTCTTCCGTATCCAACGGCCCAGTCCTCCAGTCCATATTTCGACGGGCTTACGATGAACCGGGGGATGCCTTCCGCCACCAGGGTGACTTGGCCGGAAAAGTCTAGCCCGCCGGTTTGAAGTAAGGGACCGAAATCTGGTTGGTGGCCTGCCTGAAAGTTACCTCCACCGGCATCCCGATGGTCACTTCCCTGGGCGGACACTCGATGATGTTGGTGAACATCTTCACTCCCTCCTCCAGCTCCACCAGGGCCAACACATATGGCACGTCTTCAGCGAATCCTGGGGTGCGGTTCTGGTAGGTGACAGTGTAGGTCCAGACCGTGCCCTTGCCGCTGGCGGTGACCCACTTAATGTCTTCCGACCAACAGTTGGCGCAAATGCCCCGGGGATAGAACTGGTACTCGTCGCAGCGGTCGCACTTCTGAATCAATAGCTGCCCGCGGCGGCAGGCGTCCCAGAATGGCTTGGTCTCCCCTGAAACCGTCGGCAGGGGCTTGTTCCAGTCCGGCATGGTCTAATCCCTCCCCAGGATGGCGGTCCCGCCGCTGTGCCGCGTACCCAGCGCGCCTCCCGTGCCGTGGCACAGTGCGATGTTGCAGTCGGGCACCTGCCTTGGGGTCCCATCGAACTGGTGTCTGAGCTGGCGCGTAGCTTCCATCAGCAGGAATATGCCCCGCATCCCCGGGTGGTTGGAGGAGAGGCCGCCACCGTCGGTGTTGATCGGCAATTCGCCGCCAATCTGCAATCTTCCCCCGGTCACGAAGTCCCCGCCTTCGCCTTTCTGGCAGAACCCTAGGTCCTCCAGAGTCTCCAGCACAGTGATGGTGAAGGAATCGTAGATCATAGCCATGTCTATGTCTTCGTGGGTAACGCCTGCCATAGCAAAGGCTGGCCCGTGGCTCTGCCTCGCCGCGATGTATTGCAGGTCCCGTTTTCCCGCGCCCTGGTGTGCCACCGCTTCTCCCGCGCCGAGCACCCAGACCGGAGTTTGCCGGCAGTTCCTCGCAACCTCCGCTGAGGCAACCACCACGGCCCCTCCTCCGTCGGTAATCACGCAGCAGTCGGGCAGATGCAGCGGATCGGAAATCATCCTGGAGTTTACTATGTCTTCGACTGTCACAGGGTTGCGGAACAGGGCTTCCGGGTTCATCGAGGCATGGTGACGTACCGCCACGGCGATCTCGGCAAGCTGCTCAGACGTGGTGCCGTAGAGGTGCATGTGCCGCTTCGCGATCATGGCGTAGAGACCCACCGTAGTCAGCCCATAGAGTTCTTCGAAGCTGTCAGGGGAAGGCTCCAGAGTTGGGTGACCGAACCTGGCCACTCCCCCGGTGCCCACCGATACGCCTCCGGACCGCGCCAGGCTGCTGTACGTGATGACGGCGCAGTTCATCCGCCCGGCGGCGATGGCGTTCAGACAGTGCGAAAGATGGAACTCGAACGAACCTCCGCCTACAGTCGTGTTGTCAACGTAGCTGGGGTACATATTCAGGTAGTCGGCCAGGTTGAGGCCGCTATTGCGTGCGGAGCTTGAAGCTGTGAGCAGGCCATCCACGTCCGACTTGGTCAGACCCGCGTCCTCCAAGGCCTTAATGACGCTCTCTCCCTGGATTTGAAGCTCGCTCTTGTCAGGAGCGTAACGGGTGATGTGTTCGTGTATACCGACGATTGCAGCGGTGCGTTTCAGGTCGGGCATGAAGTCAAAGCCCCTCTCTATCTGGCTCGGACACTGGTCTTCAGGCTGACGGTCTGGGTCTGAACCTATTTTGGACATTGGCCACGATCCTGTGAACCAATGGAGCTTCACGGAGCCTGCCGGTGTTAACCCTCATCCCCATCCGGTACACGAGCTCGGCGCCGAAGTAATTTCCCACCAAAAGGAGCGGCATCCCCAAGAGGGAGAGCGCCAATGCGTGTGGAGCAGTCCGGCTTGCGTCTAAGTCTGGGACTCTAAGCGCGAGGCTTAAGGCGAAGACCGATACAAGCGACAGGTTTGCGAGCATGTGCCACGTGGTGACCCGGCGCTTTCGAGAGCCCGGCACCATGCCAAAATAGTCCACGAATCCAGTAACCATCGCCAGCAGAGCCCCAACGAGGCCAACGACGATGTTGAAGAAAGCCGCGATTACAAGTTCGGGCTGTAAGAACACCCAGGAGAGAATATCAAAGAGCAGGCTCGTGGGGAAAAGGGCGGTCGGAAAGTGGACAAACATGGGGTGGCTGGGATGCCCCAATGGCTTACCTTGCAAAATATCTTTGATGCTCATGTTTGTGTCACATCAAACCACCCTTCGGAGGCTCGTTTGTGGTCCTAGATCAGGATCTGGTCCCTGTTACAACTATCCTTACTCGCCGGCGCTCAACGCCGCGACTATATTGTTGGCGGCCTCCTCGGCACTAATCTCCGCCGCCTCGGCTGCTGCTTGCAGGTCCGCAAGGATGATATGCCGGTCATCACCATGATTGTCGTCTGGTTCACCGCATCCACAACTCAAGCACATATCGCTTCTCCTCTCCGGGCCCCAGCCACCCTTGAGAAACTGTTCCGGCCATGTGACCAGAACATCTTGGAAATAGAGCTCTTCACCGCGTCACCGGGACTGGAAGGCTCCGCGCAATCATAGCGCGCCGCCTATATCCGGTCAATTGGGAATGTTCGAGACTCGGAATCCGAGCTACTGTTCGCGGCGCTGGGATCGTCGAGACAACGGCCGGGGACGGAGCATCTACATGGACTCTTCCTATTCATCAACATAGCCGATATAGTAGGTTCTGACCTTGGACAACGGGTTTTTGGAGGACTGATGCTTGCATTTCTGGGAGGCACTGGCCCCGAGGGGCGGGGCCTCGCGCTGCGGTTCGCACTGGCGGGGGAGGATGTGATAATCGGCTCCAGGGACGCCTCACGCGCCGCTACGGCAGCGGAGGAGCTGAAGGAACTCGCCCCCGGTTCACGCATCGAAGGCGCGGCCAACGCTGACGCCGCAGCCGCGGCAGACGTCGTGTTCCTCGCCTTCCCTTACGAAGGCCAGCGTCCCACCCTGGAATCGATCCCCGAGGCGATGGCCGGAAAAATCGTTGTGGACGTCATAGCCCCGATGCAGTTTCAGCGAGGGGTTGGCGCCAGCGCTGTGGAGGTTGAGGCCGGATCCGCCGCCCAGGAAGCGCAGGAGCTATTGCCTGACTCTCTGGTAGTGTCAGCCTTCCAGAACATCAGCGCCGAAGAGCTTCAGGAACCGGACACAACGATGGAAGGCGACGTCGTGGTCTGCTCGGACCATGCCGACCCCAAGACCCACGTGATGGAGTTGGTCGGTAAGATCCCCAACCTCCGCGCGGTGGACGGCGGGGCGTTGTCCAACTCCAAATACGTTGAGCAAATCACGCCGATGCTCGTGAACATCAACCGTATCTACAGAATCCACGCGGGAATTAAGATCGTCGGCGTCTAGCGACGCAGGCCAGGAACTACCCCCGGTCGAATCGATAAAGTCATTCAGGAGTGTATGCCGATGCCAAGAGCAAGTTTGGACCTGTCAGACCCGCAGACCCTGGCGTCCCTCGGGGGACAATGGCGCTTCGCCCAGGGCCTGGTCCCCGGTGAGCCCAACGAAGGACTGGTCTCGCAGTTGGCCGGAAGCCCAGCCCGCCTACCGGACTACGACGATTCCGGCTGGGAGGCCATCGACGACCTGGGAGAGTGGCGCTCCCACGGCCTAACCTTCGCCTGGTACCGCACCAAGGTCACCTTGCCAGAAACCGTGGATGGCCACGACATCCGAGACACAAGGGTCCTTTTCGAGACCTGCATCGACGACTACGGCGAGCTTTGGATCGACGGCGACTGCAACCGGCAACTCGGCGCCGTCCAGGGCTTCAACGTTCCGCAAAGGGTCGTCGTCACCGCCGAGCCTCAACCGGGCGGGGAACACACCATCGCCTTGCTCGCGATCAATGGTCCCCTGGGTGCGCCGGGCGGAGCCGTGTTCGTCCGTTACGCCACTTTGGCTTTCGAGTGGCGGTCAACCGCCAATTAAAAAGGCCCGCCCCGGCTCTGGTTACTCGTCCTCGTCTTCGTCGAGGTCGTCCAGCTCTTGGAACTCGTAGCCCAACGCCTCCAGTTCTGACTGGAGGCGTTGGGAGAATTCTTGGACGGTCCCGCTTTCCGGCACCGTGATTTCGATGATGCCGCCGGGGGCGCTTCCGATGGAGCCGGGGTCTTCCTTGGTCAATTCCACCCGGACCGACTCCCGGTGAATTCCCATCTGGTCGGTAACCGAGAAGATGGCCCCCATGTCGGCCATGTTGATTATCTCGTCAGGCATGTTGGAAACCCCGGCCGCCTAATCTTCCGGCGGCCATTTGGTGCCGCCCACCGCTGGCCTGTCCGGCGAGGCCATATCCAGGCCTTCCGTCACCGTCCTGCCGAACGCGCCCAAGATAACCTCTCCCCATTCCTGGGCGTGGGACACCCGGAACGCCATGCGTTTGCCCCGGCTGGCGGCCCTGCGGTTCTCCTCGCTCTCGGCGGCAACTTCCTCGGCGATAGCGTCGTCCATCGCGTCGATCGACGGCACCAACTCAAGGGCGGTCTCCACAAAACGAGCGATCTCGCCCATGTTCGAGTCCATGACCACAAACACCGGAACAGTCCCAGCCCGGTTTTCGGGCAAGAAGCTGTTGGTTAGCTCCAACTCATCGTCCCGGTTGAACACCTGCACCGAGATGTTCGGCGAACTCTCAGCCAAGCGTAGGATCACCGGCGTCGTGCTAACCGCGTCCCCGCACCAGTCCGCAGTGAACACGGCCAGATTAACCGGCCCTGGCAGCCCGTCGAATAGGGACTTTGCCGACTCCGGGACCTGGAGCGCCTCGTAGATGTCCACAAACGGCTGCTTGTTGACCTTAATCTGATCGATGTACTGCTGTACGGTCATCCCTTGATTGAATTTATCCGCATTTAACGACATGGCTTTCATCCTCCTGATCTAGGACTGACAGGCGTAGTTTCTCAGCAATACACCGGCTTGGCAATGGGCTGGGGGTACACAGCGGAAGTGCCTGAGACGGGATGGTTAACGGCAGGGATGAGCCGTGCTAGAATTGTGCCCAGCTACGTCAAATTCCCCAGGGAGGGGTACCCCCGTTGGCAACCGAGAACAATGGCCCTCAGTTAAAATATGCCATATTCTGCCACGACACGGAAGACGACCCAAACGGCGAATTAGTCCTCAAGGGGGTCATAGACTTGATAGATTTGGCCCCGCCCAAGGACAACACTGAAGGGACCGACCCGCTGCTTGCGGAACTCGACGTCCAGTTGGCGTTTTGCATCTCCGGAGCCGCGCCGGGACCCCACCATCTCCTGGTCGCGATCAAAGCGCCGGGAGCGCCGCTCGACCTTCCGCCGCCTCAGCTAATCAACTGGGAAGAGGGCATCATATTCCAGCGCTGGATCAAGCTATTCCGGATACCGGTCCAGCGCCCAGGGTATCATGCCGCCGCCATCCTGCTGGATGGGACACCGTTGGGCGAAGCCAGCTTCCTGGTGAGGCTGAAAGACGATGGCGCGGAATCCAATTAAGCGGCAAGAAACATGCACCACTTAGCGCTTGCCGATTCGAAACACCTTGGTCCCGCAGATGTGACACACGCCACGGGTAGCCGGGCGGCCGTTCCGTAACGTGACTTGCTGAGGGTCTCGGATTTCCTGAGTCTCGCGGCATTTCAAGCAGTACGCCACCAATCGAAGCCCTCCTGATCAGAGTCTCCGGGCCGGCCGGTCCCGGAGGAACGTCCACCGCTAGCGGGTCAGGTCCCACACATTACTCTTGCATAAACCAACGCACGAATTGGGAAGCCGGTGTGCGGCGGGAGGCTGTGTGGTCCCCGTGAACGCCGATGGATAGCATGGTCGCAAGCGTCCAATCCTTGTCCGCACCCAAAAGGTCAATGAGGCCGGGGGCGCGAGTCACCCCTCCTGTTTCCCAGGTAACCGCCAACCCCTCGGCAACACCAGCTAACGCCATGTTCTGGACGGCACAACAGACCGCTGCATAATTCTCCCGGGTTTGCTCTTCGTTGTCACCGGGAACGCAATACACATAGACCACGTAAGGAGGGTCCAACACCATCTGGCTGGCGGCTTCGGCCCGGCGGGAATTCCCTGACCGTTCCAGGACTGTCTCCCGGGCCAACTCCGCTGCTTGCAGCCTCGCCGGGCTATCCTTCTGCAAGACAAAGAACCTCCACGGCTCGGTCAACCTGTGGTTGGGAGCCCAAACAGCGGCGTCCAACATCCTCTCGATAGCAGATGTGGACACCGGGGAATCCTCGAATTCCCACGCCATTCTTCGCCCGTAAATCGCCTGGTAAACTCCAACTTCTTGCATATCTCTATTTGTCACGGCATCATCCCCTGGGCTTAAGTTTGGTCGAGTCCGGTGTTTAAGTTCCGGAGTCCGCGTCCGGTAGCTGGAAATCCGTATCATCAAATGCGTCTCGCCGCCGGAGACTACCCTCAAAATTCCCAGCACACCTCCAGTCGGGTCCAGGAGTTTCAAAACCACATGGCTGATATGGCCTCCCAGCGATTTGGCCAAAAGCAACGCAAGGTGATTTTGGGGACAATGGGAGGTAGCCAGCCCGCGCATCTCAACCGCCAACATCCGGGCCTGCTCCTAGGACAGATGCACAACGTATGCCGACTTTCCCTTCTTGAGACGCAGAAGCGACTCTGCGCCCCGGCCATCCTCGGTACGACGGACCTGATACGGAAATACGGGTGTCATGAGTCCCTCCATGACTCAGTGATCCGGCGCGGTTGACCCTAGCCCGGGTCGACACTCTGGCCCTGACTCCGCGCCTAGCCACTTATTTACGTACAATGGCTATATGATACTAGATGGTAAGTATACGCATACTATCTGAAACGTCAACACCAAGTATTGACTTATCTGTTCATGGGGCCACGAATATCGTGGAGAGTAACCCATCGGAGGTTTTGGCGAGTCAGTAGAGATCGAAGGCGGGTGCGACAATATTTGACATGCGTAAATCGCGGGCTCGACGGCGCCGTACCGGAGTTGAACGCCGCACAGCTCTTGTCTATAATTGTCGCAATAACTCCGCCAGCATGCTGGCAAAGGGGGTCAATCCCGTGGCCAACCAGACCGGTAAACGATATAACTGCGCGAAATGCGGATCCGAATTCATCGTGACCAAGGGCGGCGAGGGCACCGTTATCTGCTGCAGGGAACCGATGCAGCAAAAGTAACTACCGTAAAATTACCCAAGTCCTGAGACTTGGTCCAAAGGAGGACCTTCCAATGGCGAACGAGTTAGGCAAGCGTTATGTCTGCGGCACCTGCGGCAGTAGCGTTCTCTGCACCAAGGGCGGCGAAGGAGTCGTGAATTGCTGCGAGGGCGAGATGGAGCTGCAACAGCCCCGCAAGCTGCCCTCTTCCGACTAACGCTTCTACTCCGGATACACTGATAAGAGGAACACCCCGGAGCGCTCCGGGGTGTTTCGCATTTTGCGGCTAGGTCCCTTATTTCTCTACCTGAAGTAGGGAATCACGTGGCGGCCCATCAGCTTGATTGAATCCATGATCCGCGTGTGTTCCAGCCTTCCGGGCTGAACGAAACACAATACCTGGTCCACACCCGCTTCCTGGTACTTCTTCATCACCTCGATGACCGTATCCGGGTTGCCCATCGCGAAGGCGCCTGAGGCGATGTGGTCCTCGACGGTCTTGTCCGCCCGCTCGGTCTGCACGGCGTCAACCGCGAACTTGTAAGAGTCGGGCACCTGGCGTCCGGCCCACGGGGCATACAGGTTTTCCGCCTGCTGAACGAACCAGGCCCCTTCCTGGCCGCCTACGCGGCGGGCTTCCTCGTCGTCTTCCCCGCAATGCACGATGCATAGAGCGGCAACCTGGTTGTTGACGAACTTGCCAACAGGGTTGGCGTTCTTAATCGCTTCCCGATAGGCGGCGACCCGTTCCTCCATCTGTGCGTAGCCGCCCAGGTTGAAGCACAGCACGCCCAGCCCCAATTCCCCTGCTTGGCGGAAGGAGTCGGGTTGGCTGCACGCCACCCACATAGGTGGGTGGGGTTGCTGCACAGGCTTGGGAATGACCGACCGCTCGGGGATGTTGAAAAACTCGCCCTGGTGAGAGAAGGGGTCCTCCGTCCACATCTTGGGGATCATGCCAATGGCTTCCCGCCACTGGGCCCTGGTCTGCTCCGGGTCTACCTCAAAGCCGTCCATCTCGATGAGCGTCGTCGACCGGCCCGTGCCCAAGTCCATGCGTCCATCGCTCAGGATATCCAGCACCGCGGCCCGTTCCGCCACTCTTACGGGGTGGTTGTACTGGCCCGGCAGCAGTGCCACCGCATGGCCGATGCGGATCCGCTTGGTGCGTTGGGAGATTGCCCCGTAGAGCACCTCGGGGGCAGAGCAGTGTGAGAACTCCCGCAGAAAATGGTGTTCCACCGTCCAGAAATAATCGAACCCAACCTCGTCCGCCAGGTCCACCTGGGCCAAAACCTGCTTGTACCGCTCCTGCTCAACCCCCGGGTAATGCGGTTCCGGTATCTGAATCTCATACATCAGACCGAATTTCATGACAGTGACCTCCTTCATCCGGGGAAGTAAGTTCCTCCCCGGCCACGTTGTGTTCGGAGCTAAGATAGATTGCTGTCGATAACCACCTCTACGGCACCAGCATGGCCCGCGTAATCGTTGTTTGGCGCTGGTCCCACTCAGCCTGGGGGAAGGCTTCGTTGATCTCGGCCAGCGGGAACTTGTGGGAAACGATTTTGTCGAAGGGCAGCTTATCCAGGTTGCGGACCAGGAAGCTGAGCAGGGTCGGCAACAGGTCGGGGCGGTACATCAATGATCCAACGATGTTCTTCCCCGGCAGCAACTTCGATGGGTCGATGGACACCTCACGGCCTCGGACGATGTCACCGATCTCCACGAATGTCCCCCCGTTGCTGAGCATGTCTATCCCCTCGGCCAAAAGCTCGGCCCGGCCCACCAGCTCCATAACCGTGTCCGCGCCGCGGCCGCCCGTGAGTTCCTTCACCCGCTGGACACGCATCTCAACCGTGTTGAATTCCTCGATGTTAATCGTGTAGTCCGCTCCAAACTCCTCGGCCAGCTCCAGGCGGTTCTCTAAACGGTCCAGGACGATTACCCTGTCCGCGCCCATGTCCTTGGCCATGGCCGTGGCGTTCAGCCCCAAACCGCCCGCGCCCTGGATCACAACGTTGTGGCCTTCCTTGGCTCCGGCGCGCATCAACCCGGTGGTAACGGTGCCCATGGCGCAGTTGACCGGCCCCAGGATGTCATCTGGCAGCACGTCGGGCACGCGGAACAGCGGATGTCGCGGCGGCAGATAGAGATAGTCGGCGTATGTGGCCCGGAAATACGGCCAGGTTCCGGCGCCCGCTCCGCCGCGGTTGACGCACCAGTTGGTATCGCCTTTCAAGCATAGGTGACAGTGATAGCAGGGAAAGACCGCCGAGTAAACTATGCGGTCGCCTTCCTCAATAGGCACGCCCAGAGTATCCGTGGAAACCCCCTCGCCCAGCCGCTCGACAACGCCCGTTCCCTCGTGGCCCATCAAGCGTCCCGTGGGAGGAAGCGGATTGTTGATCTGGTCGCCCCGCCATGTGTGGAGGTCAGACCCGCAGATGCCCGCCTGGGTCATGCGCAGGATTACGGCACCCGGTTCCGGGTCGGGAACTTCGTACTCTTCGATCTCAAATGGCTTCCCGTACTCTTTGAGAACTACCACTCGTCCCAGCATAACGAATCTCCTCCTTGGGCGATGATGCACCCTTCAGCCAATTTGCGTAACGATACCACACCCTTAGCGCACAGGGTAATCAATCCACAAATATCCTCCTATGCGCCATGCCCAATCTTGGCAGATTACTCCGAACCGAGTATATTGTTGGCAATATGGGCGAAGTCAGGCTGTCAGGCCGGTAATCGCCCGAACTTGTAGGAGGATTAGACAATGGTCCAACCGAAGCGAGTGGGACATCTGGTTATCAACGTCAAGGACCAAGACGCATCCACCAAGTTTTACACTGAAGTATTGGGCTTCGATATCGCCGTAGAGCGGCCGGGGTTCGGCACGTTCCTAACATGCGGCAGGATTCACCACGACCTGGCCCTCTTCCAGGCCGCGCCCGACGCCGAGCCAATCAAGGAAGGCGCGCTGGGATTGAATCACATGGCCCTCCAGGTGGAAGACTTTGATATGCTCACCCAGTACTATCGCAAGCTGAACGGCATGGGCATGGAGATGCGGACCACCGATCACAGCATGACCAGGAGCATTTACATTAAGGACCCGGACGGCAACGGCATCGAGCTCTTCTGCAACTCCTTCGCCACTGCCGAAGAAGGTCTGGATGAGATGCGGCGCCCAGGACGGAAGAACGCTGAGCTGGTATTCAGCTAGACCTCGCAAGACACGGTTAACAGGCATTCCTGAAGGGGACCGGCAGGGACCGGTCCCCTTTTTTTGTGCTAATACCGGAGGGAGGCGGGCTTGATTCGCGCTCTGTTTTTGGACTTTGACGGGACTTTGATCAACCACACCGGAGGCATCTCCGCTAGAGTTCAACGAACGGTAGCCGAAGTCTCCAAAAAGATGTGGGTGTCCATTGCCACCGGGCGTGAACCCTCGCACGTTATCTACTATGCCAGGCAATTGGGGCTTAGAACACAGCAGATCGGGGACGGCGGAGCTGTGATCCTGGGCCCCGAGACCCGCGAATTCCTCTGGTCCGCCTCTCTGCCCGCCCACGATGCCAGAGCCATTATCACGGAATTCGCCAGGACCGGCACGCAGTTTCACGCCACGTATCCGGGCGGCTCCGCCAGGCAGTTGACCGAACTTCCCCACTGGGACATCACACGGGTCTCGGCCCTGGGGCTGATTGAATCCGCAGCCGACGCCCTGGCGGCACGACTGGAGCTGTCGGGCATGGTCGAGACTAACAAGTCATACCTACCGGACGAAGACCTCTGGGCAGTGGACATCACACCCCGCGGCGTCGACAAAGGGACAGCGGCCCGCCGTGTGGCAGGTATGCTGGAAGTAGAGGGACATGAAATCGCGGCGGTCGGAGACAGCTACAACGACATACCCCTGTTAGAATTTTGCGGGTTGGCGGTGGCGATGGGCAACGCGCCTCCGGCGGTAACCGCCGTGGCGAACCATACAGTCCCCACGGCGGACGAAGACGGGGTAGCCGTGGCCATCGAACGGCTAATACTGTCCGGCGCGCAACCCCTTGCCGACGATTAACGCAGAGCCGGCGCGACCTCTCTAGCGAACAGCTCAACCGAATTCAGGACCCGTTCCTTGGGCACAAGCCCTCCCACGTTCATCTCGCAGATGAACCCGGAAAGCTGCAACTCTTCCTGGATGGCCTTTAGTTGCTGAGAGACCGACTCCGGGCTTCCGTAGGCCAGCCTGTCCTTCAAAAGGTCCTGGTAGGTAGTTGCCGCCAACCGTTGGCCCCGTTCGGCCCTTTCTTCGTCTGGAGTGGCGCCGGAGACAGCCGCTGAAGCCGCAAAGTTCTGCGCCATGCGACGATAGGAACGCATCGTGCTGGCTTCCGCCTCTTCCAGGGCAATCTGGTCGGACTCCGCCACGTAAACCGGAATACGCAGCAAGACGTCGCCTTTGCCCTCGTGACCCGAGTCGCTCCACGCCTGCTGATATTCTCCCAGCGCGTTTACCAGGTCAGGCCGGTCCATGCCACGCAAGCCCACGAAGATGTTGTGACCCTGCGCCCCAACCCTGGGGAAAGTCTCCTTGGTGGTGGCGGCAATGCGGACTGGAGGGTAAGGCTGCTGGTAGGGTTTGGGTAGCACGCAAACGTTGTCGAACGTGTAATACTTTCCCTGGTGAGAAAACCTCTCGTTGGACCAGGCGGCCAGGATCACGTCCAGGCACTCCTGGAACCGCTCCCGGCTCTCGCCGTACGGGATTCCATACCCTTCGTAAGACCGGGCAAATCCGCTGCGGCCCACACCAAAGTCGAACCGCCCCCTGCTGACCTGGTCGACGGTGGCAACCTCTTCGGCCATGCGTATGGGATGGTTCAGGGGCAGCACGTTGACCGCCACTCCAATCCGGAGGCGCTCGGTGCGGGCGGCGATTGCGCTGGCCCAAATCAGGGGCGCGGAAACCACGGAAGGAATACCCGCCCCCTGGTCGTCCAGAGGGTTGCGGGGAGCGGCAAAGTGGCGTTCGGCCAGCCAAACGCCGTCCAAACCGCCGGTCTCGGCGGCGTCCACCAGGCCGAAAGCCTCTGCGAATGACTCCTCTTGCGTGGAGCCGTAGCGGTAGTCACATTCCATAATTAAGCCAAGATGCATTGGTCCTCTCCCCTCCGGGCGCGAGACGCGGCCCGGACCTTAATTCCAAATAGCGGCGATACGGTACGCCAGTTGTGTATGGGACTCCCGGACGTCTACTATCTCCGCGGGAACGTCTCCGAGGATACCCAGGGCAATTACCCAATTGAGTATTTCGTGGTCACCCGACTGCTGGATCTCCTCCGGGGTAAGTTCGGCCAGCTTGCTGCCCTGGCCTATCCGCACCAACTCCAGGTTGCGCCGGTCGGTCTCGATGTCGATGGCACGGCATTGGAATTTATGGGTCAAGAAGCTGTGGGACCAACTGGAAGAGGCCACCACCGCGACCCGCTCATCCCTGGTGTCCAGGAACCGGCGAATGCCCCGGCCCAACTCGTAGCACCGCTTCGGGGTAGGGCGGGGAGGATAGTCGGGGCCAGCTTCCTCACCGTAGCAATTAACGAATAGGGGCAGCAGGGGGAACTTGCCGTCGGGGTCCAGGAACACCAGTGGGTTGATGATGGCGTGGGCTAATCCCCAATCCCAGCCCTTGAGGGAGCTGGAGGAGGCCATGTCAAAACCGCCGCGGATCAGGTGATTGCGCATGTCCCTGGAGAACTCTTTCGGGCAGTTGAAGGAAAACTTGGTCTCCGGGTCCGCGTTCCATAGGTTGGTGCGGGCCGCGCCGCGTTGGAACGGATACCCGTCCACTTCCGCGCCTGTGTAGAGGCAGAAAGGCGGCAGATTGTCTTGCAGGAAGTTCTCCGCCTGGTCGTCACCGATGACCATCAGGACATCCGGATTCCACTCGTGCAGCTTTTCACGGAGCACCCGGAAGGACTCGATCACCTTCTTCTGGTCGCTTATGTCCTGGCTCAGCCCGTTATCCTGGCTCAATTCTTCCAGCAATTGAGCGGGGGCTTCGTAGTCCGGTATTCTGGCGAATACTCGTTCCCGGCCCTTGGACCACACCTCGGGAGGAGTAAGTATGATCGGGCCGTGGGAGCAGCCCAGCCCCAATAGTTCAGCCATAGTGTCCTCCTACCGGCTCTATTCTCAAAGCCAGATTGCGCCTATTTGCTGGATTGTATGGGTAGCCAAACGGGCTGTCAATTGAAGCTGTTTTTCGTGCCTCCATGACGCTGTCGCCGCGCCGCGCTCCGCCATTGACGCATAGAAACGGCCCCCGTAAACTGGCCCTAGACTTGGCGTGCGGCCATAACCGACTGGATTGACGAGAGGCCATGACGAACGAAAGACTTTCGAGAGAATTAGTCTACGGAAACCGCGGAATGGTGTGCTCCAACTCTCCGCTGGCAGCCTCAGCGGGGATTAAGACGCTTCAGGACGGCGGCAATGCCTTCGACGCCGCCCTCGCGGTGGCCGCGACCGAGGCCGTTACCATTATCCCCTCGTGTGGCATGGGCGGAGACTCATTCATCGTTGTCTATGAAGCCGCCACAGGCCAGGTCACCGGGATAAATAGCAGCGGAGTCGCCGCCTCGGGGGCCACGCTAGACTATTACCACGGCAAGGGATTCAGCGAAATGCCCCTGGAAGGCCCTCACGCCGTCTCCGTGCCGGGCGAAGTCGCGGCATGGGAGCTGTTTCATCAGCGGTTTTGCACCAGGCCCTTCGGCCAGCTATTGGACACCGCCATCGGCTACGCCCACGAGGGATTCCCGCTGCCTCCGGGAATAGGGCGAGGCTTCAAGGGCAGCCTCAATAAGCTCGCCCAGTTCCCCTCCACCACTTCCGTGTATTTCCAGGATGGCCGTCCCCCCGCCGAGGGGGACATGCTGGCCAATCGTGACCTGGCGCGCAGCCTCAACCGGGTAATCGAAGGAGGCGCGGATGAGTTCTACCGGGGCGGCCTGGCCAGGGAGATGGTCCAGGGGTTGAACGACGCGGGTGGAGTGTTCTCTCTCGACGACTTCGCCGGACACCAAGCGGAAATCTACGATCCGATTGCCACCACCTACCGGGACCACACCGTGTACCAGACCCGTCCCCCTTCCCAGGGCCTGATAACCCTTGAAATGCTAAACCTGATCGAAGGGTTTGACGTGGCCCCGATGGGCCATAACTCCGCCGACGCCATCCATCTGATGGTCGAAGCCAAGAAGATCGCCTACGACGACCGCAACCGCCTGGCGGGAGACCCAAAATTCATTGAATGGCCCCTTCACGAGCTTATATCCAAGGGCTACGCCGACGGTAAGCGCGGGGAGATCGACCTGAGTCGCGCCTCGGCCATCGAACGCCAGCTACTCCCGGTGGACGGCGACGGTGACACGACCTATTTCTGTGTCGCCGACGGAGCGGGCAACTGCGTCTCCTGGATCCACAGCCTCTCCAACGGGTTCGGTTCAGGGTTTGTGGCGCCCGGCACCGGCGTGCTGTTCAACAACCGGGCGGGCAGGGGTTTCAGCCTGAGACCAGGTCATCCCAACGCCATCGCACCCGGCAAGCGCACCATGCACACCCTCAATTGCTACCTAACTACCAGGAACGGCCTGCCTGCGATAGTCGGCGGCACCCCCGGCGGCGACTATCAGCCCCAATGCGGAGTGCAAATCCTAACCAACCTGATCGACTTCGGCATAAACCCTCAGCAGGCAGTGGAAGCCCCTCGCTGGTGGAGCTTCCCCGGCACCGACCCCGCCACAATCGGGACTCCCATTGAACTACGGGTGGAGCCGGGAATGCCGGAAGAGGCTATCGCTGGTCTGGAAGCCCGGGGACACAAGGTCGCCCGGCGGCGTCCTGGAGTCTACGATGGCAAGGTCCAGCTCATCGTGTTGGACCAGGAACGGGGAGTGCTGATGGGAGCTTCCGACCCCCGCGGCGACGGCCAGGCCGCAGCGTGGTAGACGATCAACGATACAGCCGGATATTCCTGGATAGACCACCCGGACATCTGCGGACATCCTAGGAGGCCGTATGGCAGGGCAACGCTTATTGGTATGCTTCGCCCACCCCGACGATGAGGCCTTTCCCGTTGGCGGCGCATTGGCGGCCCACGCCTCCCGGGGAGTCGAGGTGCGCCTGGTGACCGCTACATCCGGGGAAGAGGGGGAGATCAGGCAGGAGGGCGCGGCCACCCGGGAGACCCTGGGACAGATCCGCAGGACCGAGCTTTCCTGCGCCGTCCGCGCCCTGGGACTCGCCGGGCACCGGGTCTTGCGCTACCGGGACTCGGGAATGGCCGGCACAGACGCCAACGCCGACCCGCTGGCGTACATCAATATCCCCTCGGAAGAGGTGGTGGAGCAACTGGTCGAGGAGATACGCCGGTTCCGCCCCCAGGTGGTGTTGACCTTCGGAAGGGACGGTCTCTACGGTCATCCCGACCACATCGCCATCTGCCATCAAACGACCGAGGCTTTTCAACGGGCCGCCGATCCAGGGTGTTTTCCCGGCCAGTTGGCCGACGGTGTGACTCCGCACCAGGCAGACCGGCTGTTCTATAGCTGCCGCCCCCAAGGCTTCCGTATGGAGTGGGCCCAGGCGGTGCGGTCAGCCGGAGTTGACTTCCCGCTTCCCTCGCCAGAAAGGGCCAACGAGGGCGTAGCCATCGAGGACATCCATCTGGAGATGCGCCTTGACGAACAACTGGAGACCAAGATGGCATGTATCCTTTGCCACCGCACCCAGGTGGCGGCGGACTGGCCCTACCACCGCGTACCCAGGGAGGTCGCCATGACCGTCCTGGGCCGGGAATTCTACATCAGGGAATTTCCGGCGGTCCAGCCGGGGGAAGAGGTATCCCCCGACTTCTTCTACGGGCTTGCCACCTAGCCCGTCGTTCCGGACTTGCACCGGAACGACGGGGAAAACTTACTTGAGGAATTCCTCGGTCCAGCTGTTGTAGTCGGCCTGCCGGGTAACCTGGTTCATTAGGTCCGGGGAGGCCAGTGTGTCACGCAGGTCGGCGGGTGATACACCCTCTCGCAGCGCCTTTAGCGTATCGTATACCGCCTTGACCGAAGCCTGGAAGGACAGGTGGCCCTGCAGGGCTACCCGCACTCCGTTGGCCGCCAGGAGATTCAGGTCCGCCAACTCTCCGCCGCCACCTCCGGCTATCAAGGGGATGTCGGTCTCGGCGTGGATTTGCTCCAGTTGGGCGCGAGTGCTAACTCCAGCCAGGAACATGGCGTCCACGCCAACCTCTGCATAGGCGTTGGTGCGGCGTATGGCTTCTTCCACTCCCACGATCTGCGCCGCGCTGGTGCGCCCGGCGATGACCAGGGACGGGTCCTGCCTGCCTGCCAAGGCCGCTTTCATCTTGCCCACGCCCTCTTCAATGGAAATCAGCGACGCACCGCTGCTGCCAAAGGGACGGGGGAGATCGGTATCCTCGATGGTAAGGGCCGATACTCCGGCGCTTTCCAGCTCTTCAACCGTCCGCTTAACGTTGAAGGCGTTGCCGTAACCATGGTCGGCATCCACCATCAAACTCAGGTTACCGGCGCGGCATATACGGTGGATCTGCTGGGCGAATTCGGTGAGAGTCAACACGATGATGTCGGGAGCGCCCAGCACCGTGAACGAGGCGATGGAACCCGCCAACATGCCGACTTCAAATCCCAGGTCCTCGGCCACTCGCGCCGATATGGGGTCAAACACCGAAGCCGGGTGGACGCACTTGTCCCCGGCCAGAATAGCCCGGTATCTCTCTCTTCGGTCGGTCAGGTTCATATCGCTCCTCTTATGCGATGATATACTGGCGGTCACAATCGGAAACGGCAGGCTTCAGGCCGTGGCCCATTCTATCATAAAGGGGATAGGCCAATGGATACGGTAAGCAGGACTGCAGAAGCCCAAGAACACCAGCCGCCCGAGGAGTGGATTATCCTGCCGGGAACCACCGTTGGAGGGGAAGTGGGGACCTTCTACGTCGATTTCGTCATCTGGAACCAGGGCAGGACTCAATCCCGTACTCTGAACGGGTTGGTTGACACAGGCGCGTCTTATACCCTGATTCCGGCGTCCATCCTGGAGGAATTGGGTATAGAACGAATTCGATCACGTTTATTCAGCCTGGCTGATGGTTCAAAAAGGGAGCTATCCATTGGGCGGGCCAACTTGGAACTGGAAGGTCAATCCGACGACGTACACGTCATCTTTGGCCTTGACGGCAAAAAGGTATTGCTGGGTGCAATGGCGTTGGAGGCGTTTGCCTTAGCCGCCGACGCCAAAAATCGCCGCTTGATTCCCGCGGAACTAACTCTATAACGCAAACTTGCGAGCTGAAAAGCATGGTTAAGATAATCGGCGTAGACTTCAGCGGCGACAAACGCGACACCAATACTTGGATAACCGAGGGGCAGCTTCAAGGTGCCGAGTTGACAATCAGTGACTGCCGCTCCATCAAGCGAGCCGACCTGATAGGGAAATTAACGGTAGAGAGCTATGCAGTGGCGGCTATGGACTTCCCGTTTTCCGTTCCTATAGCCTTCGCGAGGTATTGGCAACCTGATTCAGGCGAAATGCCTGATCTGTGGAGCACCGCTACCAACATGAAGCTTTGTGACTTCAACGCCAAGTGTGAAAGCTATGCGGCGAAGATTGAGAAGGGCAAGAAACATCCACTACGCATAGGCGACCTTTACTCCATCAGGCCTTTGTCCTGCTTGAACACTCGAATAAGGCCAATGACCTTCTACGGGATGCAGATGTTGCACCGGCTTTGGGAGTCCGCATCCGGCTTCCGAGTTCCGCCGCTTGATGACTCAGGACGCAACGGGCCAGCGTTGCTTGAAGTCATGCCGGGGGCAGCGATGGAGTCTTTCGGTCTCTTGTATGAGCCATACAAGGACAACGGGGATGCAAATGAGATTAAAGAAAACCGCAAGAAAATCTTGCGGGAATTGGCCTCTAGATCGAATGTAGGGATAGCCAATCTCGACGCCTTCAGGGGAATCTATCTCACAAGCCACGACGGCCTAGACTCCTTGGTTGCGGCGGTTGTGGCCGCTCGATGGGAGTTGGCTAAGAGCAAGTTCCATCACCCGACAGACACACGAAAAGATTGCAGCAAGTTGCCGGACCCCAACCGGTGTAACCGGGCATCTGAGGAAGCGTTGACTATGACTGAGGAGGAAGCAGCCAAACGCGAAGGCTGGATTTACACGCCGCTGTAATTGCAGCAAGCATCCCCATATTGCCCGTATTCCGCGTAAGAAGTCAGAGACGCCCCAGGTAATGGTTCCGAATGTGCGGCACGGGTTGATTGCATACTTTCCAAGATTTCCTTGATGCTCTTTATGTCGTCCTTGATTTCGGCAACGTCTTCCTTCAGATGGGCAACGTCCGTTTCGACAACCGCAAGACGCACCTCGATTGAATGTACGTCACTCCGAAGGTCTTTCAGGTCGTCCCAAATAAACCACGAGAGAAAGGCAATTATGGCAATTACACCTATTGGCGTAATCCATTCTTTCATATTGGCCACCTTGGTTCCCGCTATCCGATTGCACTCTCCGTACTTCTCATAGCGTAATTATAAACCGGAACACGGCGGGTAAGGGAGTCCAACATGATTTTCATGGAAAGTTGCTTCCCTTGCATCTTGCCGCTAAGCTGTTTGGCGACAGCCTATTTAAGCCAGAAGGAGGGCCGTTATGCGTATAGTCCGTGTTTACTCCGGCGACGATGGAGAGTCCCACTTCCAGGACCTGACAGGCGACGAGTTCGCCAAGTTGGTCTTCCCCATTGGGGCGGGAGACATCAGTCTGAACCAGCGCACTTCCCCGTCGTTCTCCGACTACCACACCGCGCCCCGGCGTCAGTATGTGGTTAACCTCTCAGGGACCGCGGAGTTCGAGGTTGCCGACGGCACCAAAGTCCAGTTGGTTCCCGGAGACGTGCTTGTGGCTGAAGACCTGACGGGCCACGGTCACATTGCCCGCAGTCTCGGCGAGGATTTCCGGGTCTCCCTAGCGGTGCCTCTCGCCGAATAGATATCCGGCTTTGGCCCGTCTACCGGCGCTCAGCCGGGGACGGTCAAGACGTGGTGAAGATGTAGCAACCCCTGCTGGCGCCGGGCGGTGGATACAAGCCCCCTCCAGTCTGGCTCCAGCAGGCGATCCGTCATCTCCTGAGTCAACTCGTTACCCTGCCCCTTCCCAAAACGCGAATATAACTCCAGGTAGATTTGGGGCTTCACCGCGCCTCCCTCTGCCTCAGCCACCGCGTGGAGGAAGGGCAAGACCACATTAATCGCCAGGTCCCTGGCTCGGGCTTGTCCGATGGCGGCGGAGACCTTCCCCGCACTCGCCACCGAAAGGGCCGCGGTCAGGGTTTTGGGTACACTCGACTCAGCCTCTCGTCGCAGGCCCACCACCATCCCCGTCTCCAAGAACCTGTCTACCAGACCAGCGGCCCCGGCTATTCTCCGCAGGGGATGGTTGGCGGGCCGGACCCGAAAACAGTTCCAGGAGTCCGGGTCCATCCGCGGACCCAACCCTTTCGGAAGTCCCTGCGCGTCACTGACACAGTTTCCGAGGCGCAGACCGGACAGATGAGCAAGCCACGCCTCTACGGCCGCAACTCGGCTCCCCGATGGCAGGCGCAGGGCCGCGTCGGCCAGCTCCTGGTAGGGGGCGCGATGGGCCAAAAGGGAAAACGGATGTTGATTGTGCTGGTAGCCCAGCCCCTCCAGCAGTCCTTCGTAGAGGGTCTGGCCCGCAGGTTGTTCCTCTAGGAAACGCGCGTACTGGCGGCTTTTGTCCAAGAACCGCACGTCTCCAGCATAATCCAACAACCGGACCAAATCCCCTTCCGTGTCAGGGCGTTGGTAACCACGCTCCGCCAAAAGTTGCCACAGTCCGGGGTGGGGTCCAACGGCTCCGGAGTCCTCCGGGGTAAGCAGCGGCGCCATGGAGACTACCGGGGTGTTTCGGCCGCTTTCCAGCCCAGTGGGAGCGGCAGGTTCGTCTAGAGCCACATGCAGCACCACGCCGTTGTACCTCGGGTCGCCGGTGTGGCCGTGGGCGTCCCAGTCCTGCTGACGGACGTGAATTTCCACGTCCCCTTGGACCCGGCCAACACCCTCCATTTCCAGGATTGCGTTGCGGAAGTCCGGCCCCGCCGAGATGCCGGGCCTCCCCGGATATAACACTCGCACTCTGGCCCCGGCCTGGGTGCGAAACCATTCCTGCCGGGCCGCGCGCTTCTGCCACAGCCGGGCCAAGAGACGTTCCAGGATACCAGGACCCAAAGGCTCACGCACCTGGCGTATGGCTGCTCTCGGACTTCGGGTATACTTCACCTGACCCCTTGATTGTGGACCTACCGGCCATTCCAAGCCCTCGCAAAGTATATCCCAAGTCTTAAACTTTAACCAATAATCGCGTAATCCTTCATCTCAAGGGGATATGTGGGATCCTTACATTGTCTGGCCTGAACGACAATCTTCCTCAAACGAATAACATCCGCGTACGCATGAAGTCCAACAAGGAGTCGAACGATGAGACTGGAAGGTAAAGTGGCATTAATCAGCGGGGGCGCTCGCGGGATGGGCGCCGTTGAAGCCCGAATGTTCGCCAGCGAGGGCGCAAGCGTTGTGATCGGAGACGTCCTGGAAGATGAGGGCCGCCGGGTTGCCGCCGAGATCGGCGAGGCCGGCGGTCAGGCGCTATTCGTTGCCCTGGATGTGACCAGCGAGTCCCAGTGGCGGGACGCCATCGACGCCGCGGTATCTTCGTTTGGCAGGCTGGACGTGTTGGTGAACAACGCCGGCATCGGCGGAGGCGGAAACGTCGAGGAAACCACCGAAGCCGACTGGGACCGCACCATGGACATCAATGCCAAGGGCGTGTTCCTCGGCACGAAAACAGCCATTCCCGCCATGCGCCGGTCAGGGGGCGGCTCCATCATCAACATATCGTCCCAACTTGGCATCGTGGGAGTCGACAACAGCAGCCCACAGTACCAGGCGTCCAAGGGGGCGGTGCGGTTGCTCACCAAGTCCACCGCCATTCAATACGCCAGGGAAGGGATCAGGGCCAACTCGGTCCACCCAGGACCCATCGTCACACCCATGACCGAAGCTGGACGGGCCGACCAGGACCGGTACGATTTGACCGTCTCCCGCATCCCGTTGGGCCGCTACGGTGAGCCCGAAGACGTAGCCTACGGGGTGCTATTCCTCGCCAGCGACGAGTCCTCGTTTATGACCGGCAGCGAACTGGTAATCGACGGAGGCTGGGTCGCCCAGTAGGAAATCGCCAGTTGCGGGCTAGGGAGTTAACAGTATCTTCCCAACGGTCTGACGGCCTTCCATTTGCCGGTGCGCCTCCTCCGCCTGGGACAGGGGCAACCTGAGGCCAACGTGCAGGTTCAATTCCCCGGACCCTACCCATTGCAGCACCTCGCCCGCTCTCTGCAGCAGCTCGTCGCGAGTGGCGGTGTAGTCTCCCAGGCTAGGCCGGGTCAAGAACAGCGAGCCGTTGCGGAGCGCTCCCGAGTCTATGGGTCCCACGGGACCGCTTGCCTGGCCGTACAACGCCATATAGCCGCGGCGTCCCAGGCAATTTAGTCCCTTGGCGAATGTGGTCTGGCCCACCGCGTCGAAAATAATGCGTAACCCCTCTCCACCCGTGGCCTTCTTTATCTCCTCCTCGAAGTCTTGCCGGGTGTAGTAGATCACCTTGTCCGCTCCGGCTTCCGACGCCAGCTCTCCTTTGGCTTCGGTTGAAACCGTGGTGAAAACGTGGACTCCCAAACGCTTCAACATTTGGATCAGCAGTAGTCCCATGCCGCCCGCTCCGGCATGGACCAGGGCCATGTCTCCGGGGTTAAGCCGCGTGATGCCGAAAACCAGGAAGTGGGCGGTCATACCCTGCAGCATGGCCGACGCTCCGGTGGCGAAGTCGGTCTGCTCGGGCAGGCCCACAAGCAACCAGGAGGGGACCACGGCTTGTTCGGCGTATGAGCCGGTGTGCATGGCGTAGGCCACCCTGTCTCCCACCGCCACTTCGCTAACCCCCTCACCGACCGCCGCGACCACTCCCGCGGCTTCCCTGCCGGGAGTCCACGGAAAACTGGCCGGAGGATTGGCGCCCCGCCGGCTGGAAACGTCCGTGTAGTTGACGCCTATGGACCGGATGTCCACCAGGGCTTCGCCGGGGCCAGGCGCGGGTGCGGCAACGTCCTCGTAGCGCAATACCTCCGGGCCGCCAACCTCGTGTGCTTGGACCGCTTTCATCGCGTACCTCCTAAAACTCCGTGTGATTTCGCCGGGAGGATCACGCTCCCAGGATGGATGCCAACCCGGTAACGTCGGCAACGTTCTCCAGGTCCCAGAACTGCTCCAACGCTCCCTCGATGTGGTCCGGAGGCAAGATGTATCGGCTGCAGTACAGGAATTTGGCGTCCAACTCCTGCCTCTCTAGGGGCATTTCCGGGTGGCCTCGGGGAAACTCAACCCGGTGCTGAAGGGTGCGCCCGCCTCTCAGGACCACGCTGACTTCGCTTGCCTGTGGCGCGAAGGTCAGTGGCTCCTGTGACGGCGCAACGGTGATCCGGTCCATGAGAGCGAGAACGTCCGGTTCCTGGACGGCTAGATCGCTGAACTGTTCTATCAATGGGTGTCCGTAGAGCAGAGACGCCGCTACCACGTAGTGCAGACTCTCCCGGGCCTCCCAGCCGTCTCGTGGGTTGGGAAAGGCCAGGGCTTCGACTGCCGAGACAGGGGCTTCAACCCGCACCGAGTCAACGTCGTCCGCTTCGATCCGGTACTGCTGCGCCAGTTGCAGCACGGCGTCGACCGTGGCATGGGAAGCAGTGTTGCAGGCGAATGGCTTTAATACCACCCCTGGGTCGACCAGGCTGTGAGATTCGTCCAGGCTGGTGAAGAAACCGCCGTATTCGTCGCGGCCTGCGGAGTTGGGAGACTCTACGCCTAGACCCACTCTCCCGAAGTCCTCCTGGGCCAGCAGAGCCGCCGCCACGCCGTTCATCGCCGCCTGCCCGCTTTGGACGGCCCTGGCCAGAGAGACCGCACCCGGCTCATCTATCCGAGGGCCTTTCATCGCGGAGGCGATTGCCGCCCCAAGCTGGTCGTTGCCCAACCCCAACAACCTGCCCGCCGCCGCCGCGGCTGCCACGGGTCCGGCGGAAATCCCTCTTACAGCCCCGTCAACGCGGTCCTCACCGCTCCGGTATAGCTTGCACAGCACCTCGCAGCCTAGGGCAAAAGCGTTCAGGACATCAGCCCCGGAGAATCCGTGCATTTCGCCCAGAGCCATTACCACTGGAAAGACCACGCAACTGGGGTGAGCAGCCGAGTCCGCCAACTCGTCGTCGAAGTCCAGCATCCTGACCATCGTCCCGTTGGCCAGGCACGAATACACCGGCGATGAGCGAAGCCCCATGCCGATGATGGTGCATTTACCGTTGCCACGCATTTCCTGGGCGAATTTGGTCACCGCCAGGCCGTCGGGCTGGGCCGCGCCCGCCAGAGCCACGGCAGCCGCGTTGACCATCATCTCCTTGGAGGTCTCCACGACGCGAGGGGGCAATTGATCGAATGAGGTCTCTTGGACCCACTCGGCCAACCGGTGCGCGAAACCCATGGACCTTCTCCTGGCGCCTGGCTCTCGAAGCCAGAAAAGCATACTAGCAGCACTCAAATGACGCAACGATCCATGCCCTGTGACACCCGCCGGCGGCATCCACACCCCAAGTTCCAGAAGACCTACTCTGTCTACGCCCTCGCGCGCTGGACCAAGCGCGGAAAACAGACCCCAATGTAGCTAAACCAGGCATCTTAATAGTTGGCGCCGTCGGCCATTACATCATCGCCCCTCTTTCGGAAAAGGGGGAGAATGGTTTTATGGGCGGACAATTAAAGGACCCTGCGACTAAGTCACCTAAATTTGCCTTGCCTTTGGCCTGTGGATTATCATAAGCACCGATCCACGCTGCAGACCCTTCATTCCTATCTGCAGTCCCTACGAAAGGAGAAATAGCATGGTTTATGAGGCCATAAAGACCGACCAGGTAGACCGGGTGGCCATCATCACCCTCAGTCGGCCCGAGGTCTTGAACGCGTTGAATTTCAAGCTGGTGACCGAGCTTGACCAGGTAATCGGGGCAATGGAAGAAGACGACGGGGTTGGCGCCATCGTAATTACCGGCGACGGCGAACGGGCTTTCTCTGCCGGAGCCGACATTCACGAGAACCGCGAGTTGAGCGACGAAGAGCGGGAACGCATCACCGGAATCCGCTCCGACTACACCTGGCGCCTGGCCACTGTTGCCAAACCGGTCATCGGTGCGATCAACGGCCTTTGCTACGGCGGCGGCACGGTCATGGCCACATCCCTAGACATGCTGATCGGTTGCGAGAAGTCCAGTTTCCGGTTCCTTGCCGTCAACTATGGCCAGATGAACGCCACCTGGAGCCTTCCCATGATGGTGGGCTGGCCCAGGGCCAAGGAACTACTCTACAGCGGCAGGGAAGTGTTCGCCGAGGAAGCCTACCGCATTGGTCTGCTCAACCACCTCGTGCCTTCCGAAGATCTGTTGGACAAGGCGATCGAAGTCGGCGCGGGCTTCGCCAAGAACAGGGTCCAGGGCGTGGCCAACATTAAGCAGATGCTCCTTGAGCACACGGGCCTGTCCATGGAAGAGCAATACCAGAACGAAATCGGCGCCCGCTCTGGCCGGTTCAGGGGACTGTCAGTTGAAGAGGGGTTCAAGGACTTCCTAGATCGAAAGGGGCGAAAACCTCAGGTCTCATAAGCGGGAACGGGGACCATAGGCCAACAACAGTAAACCAAACATCGAGTCCCCGGTAGTGATACCGGGGACTCTTGCTTTTGTGAGGAAAGCCGTAGCAAATTTGACAGAGGCCCCTACTACCGCCGCCATTCGCCCGCTGACCGTAATCGTCAAGGCGGCGCCCCCCTTGCTGGCCCTGGGTGCGGTCCTGTTGGCTCCCTCGCCCGAAACCCTGACTCCCGAGGGCCAGCGCGCGCTTGCGGTAATGGCGATGGCGGTGGTTCTGTGGGCCACAGAGGCGTTGCCCATCGCAGTCACGGGGCTGGTCAGCGTATTACTCCTGGTATTGCTCGGAGCGGTCCCTGACCTGGGGGCCGGGCTCTTCGGCTTCGCCCAGCCGGTCACCTACTTTCTGGTCGGCATTCTGACCCTCGGCCTGGCGGTCCACAATTCAGGGCTGGCCCAACGCATGGCGGCGCAGATCATCCGCCTCGCCGGTGGGGCGCCACGCATCCTTTACGTCCAGATGCTGGTGTCGTTCGCCGCGTTGACCCTTGCCCTCCCGTCCGCCTCAACCAGGGGAGCGATCATGGTGCACATCTACGAAGAGGTGCTGGACCATTGGGGCGTTGCCAAGGGAACGGCGCTAAACAAGGCCGTGATGTTGGCCATGGGTTCGCTGAACAGACTGGCCTCCACCGCGCTCTTGGCTGGGGGAATCACCCCCGTGGTGGCTTCCGCCCTGATCGGAGACTTTTCCTGGACCCGTTGGTTCATCATGATGGCGCTGCCCTTCTACACCATGTTGGCCATTGGGGGAGCGATTCTCTACCTCATGTACCGCTCGGGGTTTTCCTCGGATGGGGCGCGGGGGAGCGCGAGCCTGCCTCTCGGCCCCGTCACCCTCGCGGAGAAAAAGGCCGGGGTAATCGCGCTGTGTACGGCAATATTATGGTTCACCGACTTTGCCCATGGCTTGCCGCCCGCGGTACCCGCCCTGATAGCCATGACCGTCATACTAATTCCCGGACTGGGGATTCTCTCCTGGAGGGAGTTCGAGCAGGGCCTTGGATGGAGCAACTTCTTCGTAATCGCCTCGTCACTGTCTCTCGCCCACGCCCTTGCCACCAGCGGAGCCGCCGGTTGGTTCGCGCAAATGTTGGTAGGGTCGGTGGCCGGGATGGTGAGTTATCCCGCACTGTTGCTCTTGGCCCTGGGCGCGGCCTCGGCCCTCGTCCGGTTGATGATGCCGAACATCTCGGGCTATCTGGCGTTCATGATACCGGTGGCCATGTCTACCGGGCAGTCCCTGGGGCTCAATCCCCTGGTCTGCGGCCTCTCCGTGGTCGTTGTGGGGGACGCGCTGGTCTACTATCCAGCCGGGGCCACCGCCAGCGTGTTCATCTACCAGCGGGCCAACATTGGCTCTCCGGAGGTGTTCAGGTTCGGCCTGGTCATGACCCTGGTAGCCATCGCCGTCCTGATGCTGATCGTCCTGCCCTACTGGAGTTGGCTCGGAGAAGGACTGACGATTTAGCCACACTGGAGACATCAATGCCGCAACACGGACTCCCCGACTCTCCAATGATCGGTCACCGCGGCGACTCCGCCGACGTAATAGCCCCGGACGGCTCGGAAATTCGCCTCCTGGTCGACCAGAGGCACGAAGCGTCCCGGGCCAGCCTCGTTGAAGTCCGTCTTCCGGCGGGCGGAGTGTCCCGGCCCGTGTGGCACCGGACCGTTGAGGAAATATGGTACGTGCTGGAAGGGTATGGGCGGGTCTGGCGTTGTCCGCCTGCCAATGCCGCGGACACGGTTGAGCCGGCGCTGGTGGGACCCGGTGACGCTTTGACGATTCCCACCGGATGGAGGTTCCAGTTCAGCGCCGACAAAGCAGGGCCGCTCCGGTTCCTCTGCTACACCTCCCCGCCCTGGCCCGGTCCCGATGAGGCCCAGCCTGCCGAGCGCGGCGGACTGGGGGAGCCGACGGTCTAGTCCGGCAGGCTAACGGGTCCGGGCAAAGTTCAAAGCGGTAGGCAGGGGAAGTCCGGTCAACTGCCAGATCCGCTCCTTTTGGAAAGCAGCCGCAGAGCCGAAGCGTTGGGCCATGTCCTTAGCCATTTCCACCGCCGTGAATACGACCCGGCCATTGGCGGCCGTCCGGTTGACGAGCCTCAACTTTTCCAGCCGTGAACCGTCCATCGGCGTGCCGGTGAGCAGCAGGTCCAGGCTGACCCCCAGGTTCGTCATCCGAGGCAACAACGCGGAGGCGAGCCGGTAACTGACGGCCAAGTTGGTGTCGGGGAACCCGAAAGACGCGTCTTGGGAAGCCACCCGCAGATCGCAGGCCAGGGCAAGCTCGAACCCCAGGCCGTAGCATCTGCCCTCGATCGCAGCGATGACTGGCTTTGACAAGACGTATGGAAACAACCCGTCAACCGGCTCAGGCGAAGTCCCTAGACCGGCCAATTCAGCCACGTCGTGCCCCACCGAGAAATCGCCTCCGGCCCCGTGCAGGACAGCCGCCATCAAGTGGTCCTGGGCCTCCAATTCCTCCCACGCCGATACCAATCCCTCCTGAACTTCACGGCTCAGGGCGTTTCCCGGCTCCGCCCGGCGCATCTCCACCAGCAGCACGGGGCCGTCTTCGACCAAGCTAATAGATTGGGGCATAATTCGCCTTGATAGACAGTATCATTCCCAACTAGAGCGGCGCGTCGCCATTCGTTTCCCGCAGGCTCCGCTCCAACCCTGGCATGTAATCGGGTCCTTCCTGGGGAGGGAAGCGCTGCTCCAGGGCCATGGCGTAGTCAAATGGCAGCCCTATGCTCTGGAACAACCGCAGCTTGTGGTAGCTGAGATATGTTGACGGGAAACGGCAAATTCGTTCCGCGATCTCTTTCGCCCGCGCCACACTCTGTCCCTGGGGCACGACTTCGTTGACCAGCCCCAGATCGTAGGCTCGCTCGGCGGTGAGCGAGTCACCCGTCCAGACCATTTCCAGTCCCAGGTTGAGGTTGGTCAGGTAATAAAGCTTGTGGGTCGTCTGCTTGGCCCCCATTCCACGCTTGACTTCGGGCAGACCGATCTGGGCCTGCTCTTCCATAACCCGGAGGTCGCAGCCCATGGCCATCTCGCAACCGGCGGCCAGGCACCAGCCGTTGATCGCGGCGATGACGGGCTTCCACAGGCCGAAGTTGTTGCCATTGAAGGATGGACGGACGCTGCGGGAGCGGTCGGCATCCAGCAGGGCCTGGGCCGATTGGGCCCCGAGGTCGCGGGCGCGTTCGTCGTTTTGCCGCAGGTCCGCTCCGGCGCAGAACGCACGGTCTCCCGCGCCGGTGATTATCATCACCTTCAGGTCCGGGTCGTGCCGGAAGTCCAGCCATGCCTCGTTCAACGCCTGGGGGAGCCCTCCTCCCAGGGCGTTCATCCGCTCCGGCCGGTTCATGGTCGCAATCAGGACTTGGCCTTGGCGTTGCCGCAGGAGGACGTCATTCAAATCCTGGGCATCCTGCATAAGTCTTCTCCCAACTCCTAGCGGTTGTGCCACACCGGGCGGCGGTTTTCCACGAAGGCGCGGGTGCCTTCGATCCGGTCCTCGCTGGCGTAGGGGTTGGGGCCCACCTCCAGGGTCTGGGCATAGTGGAAAGGCACACCAATGGACCTGTAAGCCGTCTCCTTCTGAAAAGAGCGGGTGACGGGGGCGTATTGCAGCAATTCCCTGGCCAATTTCATGCCCCCGGAGAAAGCCGTTCCCTCCTGGGTGGTAATGGCGGGAGCCAGAGGGCGTATGTTCAAGCGCCCCTCTGATTCTTGCGAGACGGCCTCTTCATCCCCCTGCCGGACCAACCTGTTAACGATACCCATCCGGATTGCTGATTCGGCATTCAACGACTCGCGGGTCCAGAGAACGTCCAATGCCACCGACAACCCGATTAGGTTCACCAGCCACGCCGCGGCTATGTTGGGGAAACCCCCGTCCTGGTCTAGCAGCGCGCGAAACGAGGCCCCGGCTTCGGCGATGCGAAGGTCGCAACCAAGGGCCAGAGCAAACCCCTCACCGGCGCAAGCTCCCTGCACGGCGGCGATAATAGGCTTCATCGTGTCCACTCGTCCACCGGCCCACCGGAGTCCTCGCTCCCGTTCCTCACTGTTAGAAGGGTTGGGTTGCGGTAACGAGCCGGCGCAAAAGTCATCCCCGCCGCCACAGACCACGGCCACCCAGGCGTCCTCATCGTCCCGGAACCGGATGAAGGCATGGTTCAACTCCCGGCGCATGGAAGGGGTGAACATGTTGCCTGTGTTCGGGGATTCCAACCGCACCACCGCCACACGGTCTTCAACCTGGTATGAGACTTCCGCCACGCCGCTACTCCTTCTTAGGTCTCGCGTTTATGGATCGTAGCTTTCAGGGGCTGTTGCTTACTGCGCTGTCGTCCCGCCGTCTATCACCAGTTCGCTGCCGGTAACGAATGAGGACTCGTCGGAGGCCAGATACAGCACTCCGTAAGCGATGTCCTCGGGTTTACCCGTCCGCCCAATGGGGATACGTTCCTCGGACTGCCGCTGCAAATCCGGGTCGCTGAGCCTGCGTCCCGCCATCGGGGTGTCAACCGCGCCGGGATGCACCGAATTTACCCTGATCCCTTCCCTGGCGTACTGGACCGCGGCGGCCTTGGTGAAGATACGCACCGCGCCCTTGGAAGCATTGTAGGCGGCCTGAACGTAGTCCTGGCCCACCATACCTGAGATCGACGACGTGTTGATGATGGAGCCGCCGCCGACCTTTCGCATCTCCGGTATCGCCGCCCGTGTCCCCAGGAAGACGCCCTTGCCGTTGACTGCCATAATGCGGTCCCATTCTTCCTCTGTGCAATCCTCCACCACGCCTCTTCCGACGATACCAGCGTTGTTGACCAGGACGTCAAGCTTGCCGAATCGGGAGACCGCTGTTGCCACCGCTTCTTGCCAGTCGGAGTCGCTGGTGACGTCCAGGCGGACGAATACGCAATCCCCGCCGGCCTCGTTGATCTCGGCTTCAGTGCGGCGCCCCTCATCCTCGAGAATGTCCCCGATAACCACCTTCGCGCCTTCGAGGGCCAGCATTCTGGCCTCGGCGGCTCCCATTCCTCTTGCACCCCCGCTTACCAGGGCGACCTTGCCTTGTACCCTTGGCATAGCTCCTCCAATGGCAACTATTTTTCAGCCAGGGCCAGTATAGCCCCTGCCCCGATGGGCTTCTAGTGGCCGGTGGTTGGTGGGACTGTATACTTGGGATATACTCGGGCGGAGTCGGGCCGCCAGGTCCTATTGAGCCTGACGAAGGGAGTGATTAATGGCATCGTCTCTCGTGCGTGGAAAGTACGTGGTCTGCAAGATCACCGGTCCCAATTCGGCTGAAGTGATCGACGACGGCGCGGTGTTGCAGCGCGACGGGGAGATCATCGAGACAGGCGGATTTGAAGAGCTTCGGTCCAGGCATCCGGATATGGAAGTCATCGGGTCGGCCAATCACATAGTAATGCCCGGTATGGTCAACGATCACTTCCACGTTGGCCTGACCCCATTCCAGATGGGCGCGCCCGACCTGCCCCTGGAGATGTGGAGTCTAGCCAGAATCGGAGTCCGGACTATCGACCCCTACCTGGACCAACTCTACGGCGCGGTGCAAATGATCGAGACAGGTACAACCTCGGTCCAGGCCATCCACTCACCGGGTAGGGGAATAGGTCCGGTCAGCACGGAGATAGCCGATAAGGTCGTGGGAGCATACCAGGCTTCGGGCATGCGGGTCTCCTACGCCCCCTCCATCGCCGACCAGAACTCCATGGTGGCGGGAGCGGGCGGGGGTGAAGCGGAGTTTGCCGCGACCATGCCCGGAGACCTGGGCGAACGATACCGGGCCTTCATGTCCCCCAGCTACCGGCCCGTGGACGAAGTGATGCCGGTGCTGGACGATATCTGTAGCAAGTACGGAAACAACCGGTACGAGCGGGTCCAGGTGACCATGGCGCCAAGTAACGTCCACCGATGCAGCGACGAGCTCTTGATGGCGCTAAAGGGGCTGGCCAGCAGGTACAGCACCGGAATCCACGTCCACCTACAGGAAACCGTTTATCAAAAGCTCTACGGCTTTCGGGCGTGGAACAAGACTCCGCTCCAACACCTGCACGAACTGGGATTCCTGGGTCCAGAGGTGACCTGCGGCCATAGCGTATGGGCCACCGACGAAGACCTGCGCATCATGGCCGAGACCGGGACGAACATCTGTCACAACGCCAGTTCAAACCTGCGCCTCCAAAGCGGCATCGCTCCCATGAACAAGATACTGGCGGCGGGAATCAAGGTTGCGATCGGCAGCGACGAAGCCGGTCTCAACGACGATAAGGACCTGTTTCAAGAGATGCGGTTGGTGTTGAAAATCCACCGCGTGCCCGGCATAGACCTTGACCCACCCACTTCCCACCAGGTGTTGCAAATGGCCACCGAGAACGGTGCGTACACCAGTTGGTTTGGAGACCGAATCGGCACCCTGGAGCCTGGTAAGCGGGCCGACATGACTCTGGTCAACCTGCGTAACATAGAGGAGCCCTTCCTTGACCCGGAGGTGTCTATGGTTGACGCCTTGGTACACCGTGGAAGGGCCATAGACGTTGAAACCGTGATGGTCGACGGGGAAGTGGTGCTTCAAGACGGACGGTTGACCCGCGTCGACAAAGAAGACCTGTTCCGCGAGCTAAAGGCGGCCCTCGACCGGCCCCTCTCCCCCCAGGAGGCCGAGCGGAGAGAGCTGGCCAAGCTGGTTGAACCCCATCTGCGCCGGTTCTACCTGGGGACAGTCCCGCAGAACGCCGCCCCCCATACCCTGTACAACGCCACGGCCTGACCTCGTGATCATTTCAGCATCCACATCGCGGGGTTGGCCCGCCACCGGCGCGCACTTCGACAGGTTCCGGAGCAACGATGACCGGCAGTAGCGTTATCAGCCGCATTCTGCCCGTCTCGATGACTTACGGGCACTTCCGGTATTATTGGTTGGCCCTAATGACCGGGGTGACCGGCCATCAAATGCTGCTCCAGTTCACCATGCACTGGCAGATGTTCAAGCTGACCGGCGAGCCGATGGACCTGGCCCTGCTGGGTATGGCGATCGCCGTGCCCGCGCTGGCGCTGAATCTGCTGGGCGGGGTCCTAGCGGACCGGTGGGAACCCAAATTCCTGGTGGCGGCGGCCCAGGCATCCACCGCTACCGTGGTGGTCCTCCTGGCCATCTCGGTGTACACGGGCGTAGTCCAAAGTTGGCACCTGTTGTTGGCGGCGGTCATCATCGGGGCGGGGCAGGCCGTGGACCAGCCCAGCCGGGCCAGCGTTTCACCAAGACTGGTGCGCCCGGAGCACATAGTCAATGCCGTGGCTATGGACTCCCTGGTCTGGAACACAGTGAGAATCGCCGGACCGGTCCTGGCCGGGATAATCATCGAGCGGGTGAGCATCGAAGCCTCGATGTTCTTCAGCGCGGCCACGTTCTACATCCTGGCCACGGTGGTATCGTTGCTCCGTATGCGTCCTCGTCCTCCGTCCAGGGGGCAGGTGCTCCAACAGATAGGCGAAAGCCTGAGCTACGTGCGCCGCCACCCCATATTCCTACACGTGATGCTGCTCACCTTCTGCAATAGCCTGTTCGGGATGGCGTACATCGGGTTGATGCCGGTGTTCGCGGAGGAGGTCCTGCATGTTGGGCCCGAGAAAATCGGCTGGCTCCTGGGCGCGTCGGGTGTCGGGGCGATACTTGGCACCTGGATGGTGGGCAACCTGAAGGAGGGTTTCCCCAAGGGAAGGATGATCCTGGGAGGGGCTGTACTCTACGGACTCGCCCTTATTATGTTCGCTTTGGCGGCGGGGCAGGAGCTTTACCGGGTGTCTATGGTCCTGCTGTTCGTAGTGGGCGTGGCCAACTCGTGGTACCTGGTGGGCGGCCTAGGCACCATTCAACAACTGGTGCCGGACAAGTTGCGGGGCCGGGTGATGGGGTTGTACGGCATTACCTGGAGCCTGTCGCCGCTCAGTGTATCGCAAGCTGGGATTGTGACCGACTACCTGGGCGCGCCCATCGCCGTGGCGGCGGGGGCAGTAGTGATCGTCATTTCGGCTGGATTGGTCTTCATCGTCAGCCCGGAGGTACGGGGCCTCCGCGCCGGGATTGGCCGGATAGCGGGCCCCGCACCCGTTGCCGCCGCGCCGGAGGAGTAAAGGACAGCATTGGAGTCCCCTCGCCCATAGGGATAATCGAACGCGCCTGGAGCAAGAGAAAAGGTCCCCGGTTTCGGCGGTTGCCGGACCGGGGACCTTGCGGTTTCTCGGTCGCTCCCTGCTGCGGGGGCGGAAAAGCGTCTGCTGCTATTGGTGGAACAGGTTCAGGGCAGACCCGAGCCTGAACCAGACGATCTGCGACTCTCCGAAGGAGTGATTCAGCTCCAGGTTCTCGGTGGTCCCGTCGGAATGGTGGACGGTGCAGATTACCGGCTGATCGGGAGCTAGGTCTTGGAGGCCGGTCAGACTGATCCGGTCGTCCTCGCGGAGCCTGTCATAGTCGTCCCTGGAACTGAAGGTCAACGGCAGCAAGCCCTGCTTCTTCAGGTTGGTCTCGTGGATCCTGGCAAAGCTGCGGGCGATAACCGCCGCGCCGCCCAACAGGCGCGGCGACAGCGCGGCGTGCTCTCGGCTGCTACCCTCACCGTAGTTGTCGTCGCCAACGATCACCCACTTGACGCCCTCGGCCTGGTAGTTCCTGGCGATGACGGAAATGGCCTTCCCGGTCTCGCTGGTAAGTACATCCACGGCCTTGCCGTTGTCACCGGTGTAGGCGTTGGTTGCCCCCATGAGCAGGTTATCGCTGAACTTGTCCAGGTGACCCCTCAGGCTGAGCCATACACCAGCCGGGGAAATGTGGTCCGTCGTGCACTTGCCCTGGACCTTCATCAAGACTGGCATTCCGGTGAAGTCTTCACCGTCCCAGGCGGGCCAGGGGTTCATGACCTGGAGGCGCTGACTGTTGGGGTCCACCGCGACTTCGATGTCGCTGCCGTCGTCCGGCGGCGGGAAATAGGAAGCCTCGCCAGGGTCGAACCCCGTGGCCGGGACCTCCGGTGCAGGCTTGGGCGGGTCGAGCATGACCTCGTTGCCCTGGGCGTCGGTGATCGTGTCGGTCAAGGGATTGAAGGAAAGCCTACCCGCCAGAGCGAAAGCGGTGGTGATCTCCGGGCTGGCGATGAAGTTCATCGTCGAAGCCTGGCCGTCGTTACGGGCTGGGAAGTTCCGGTTGTAAGACGTGACGATGGAGTTCGGCTGCTCCGAAGCCTCCCGCGACCGCCGCCACTGGCCGATGCAGGGGCCGCAGGCGTTGGCCAGGACCGTTGCTCCAGCGTCCCTAAGCGTGGAGAGCTGACCGTCGCGCTCGATGGTGGAGCGGACCTGCTCGGAACCGGGAGTCACCATGAACGGTACCGCTACCTTGATGCCCTTGGCGTTGGCCTGCTCGGCTACGTCGGCGGAGCGGCTCATGTCCTCATAGGAGGAGTTGGTGCAGCTTCCAATCAGGGCGGTGGAAATTGCGTCGACGAACCCGTTGGACTCGTCAGCCACCTCCTGGGCGAACTGGGAGATGGGCCGCGCCCGGTCCGGGGAGTGGGGGCCGACGATGTGAGGCTCCAGCGTTGAGAGGTCTATCTCCACGATGCGGTCGAAGTACTGCTCAGGGTTGGCTTCAACGTCTGGATCGGCCGCCAACATCTCCTTGTGCTGGTCGGCCAGCTTGGCCAGTTCACCCCGGCCGGTGGCTTCAAGATAGCGGGCCATTCGCTCGTCGTACGGGAAGACCGAAGTCGTCGCGCCGAGCTCCGCACCCATGTTGGTGATGGTGGCCTTGCCGGTGCAGCTGATGGACCGGGCCCCAGGGCCGAAGTATTCGATGATCGCGTTGGTGCCGCCTGAGACAGTGAGCGCCCCCGCCAGAAAGAGAATGACGTCCTTCGGAGCAGTCCAGCCGTTCATCTCGCCGGTCAGGTGCACGCCGATGCGAGTGGGGAAGAGCACTTCCCAGGGCAGTCCGGCCATCGCCTCCACCGCGTCGGCTCCGCCTACGCCCACGGAGCAGGAGCCAAGCCCACCGCCATTGGGTGTATGCGAGTCGGTGCCGATGATCACCGCGCCGGGAAACGCGTACTGCTCGAGGTTCACCTGGTGAATGATCCCGGCTCCGGGACCCCAGAAGCCTATGCCGTACTTGGCGCTGGCGGACCGGAGGAAGTCATAGACCTCGTTATTCTCTTCCAGTGACTCACGGAGGTCCTGGGAACCCTCCACCCGCGCCTGGATCAGGTGATCGCAGTGGACCGTCGTCGGTACGGCCGTGGTGGTGCGCCGGGTCTGCATAAACTGAAGCACGGCGGTCTGGCCCAACACATCCTGTAGGATGACCCGGTCGGGCCGGACTTGAAGGTAGCTCCTCCCCGGAATCAACTCCTGGTTTTCAGGGTCGTCGAGATGGGAAAGAAGCAGCTTATCGGCCAGGGTCATGGGTTTGCCAACTCTGCGGCGGACAGCTTCCAAGTTCCGCTGCATCGTTTCGTATACCTTGGTGACAAATTCCGGTGTCGAATCGCTAGCTACCATGAGGCAATCCCCCATAGGAAAAATCGCAAAATAGAATAGGGTCGTAGATCGGCAGGCTGGAGTTTAGCAGCCACGTTCAACCGCGTCAAACCCGGGATGTCCCAGCCCGCCGCAGCGGGGGGACTCCCACAGTGTTACCCCACGAACAAAGTGTAGGGAGTCCGGTTGAGCTGCGTGACCGTCATGGGGTTGAGCAGCTTGCGGTCAGGGTCCAAAGCGCGCTTGGCGATCTCTACGTTGATCGGTGGCACTTGTTCCAGGGCGCAGATCTCATCCAGGGTAAAGAAGCAGGCGCGGTCAACCTCGTGTTCGTCGGGTTTAGGCTCGCGTCCTAACCACTTGAGCAGTAGGACAATGTACAAGCTGTTGGCGCTGTCCACATCGTAACGGTTCCTGATACCGAGGACGCCGACTACTTCGGAGTCAACGCCAGCCTCCTCTTCCACTTCCCGCACGACTGCCTGCTCGATCGTCTCGTCGGGCTCGATGAAACCGCCGGGGACCTGCCAGTTGCCACGGCCCCGGCGCGAGGCCCGCCGCACCAGAAGCAACCGCCCATCGTCCACGACCGCGCCGCCAACGCCAACGTTATAGCCCGTGTTGTATCTTTCAGGTGGAGGCATATTACTACTCCCACAACTATTGCCAAATGAATCTGGACTGGCTGGATTCTAACCCCTTGCGCGGCTCAGTAAAAGCAGTTGCCGGTAGTTAATGGCCGGTGGTCTGGAATGGCGTAACTTTGCTGCTCCGTTCCTCCAGGATATAATCATTCGTGCTGGCCGGTCAAAACCCGACATTCTGAGTCCGGCCCTGGAGAGGTTCCCACATGACCCAGCAAGAGGGAGGGTTCAGCCCCGACGTGGTGCTGGACCACATGCGCAAGAACGGTGTTACCCACGTGGTCTGGCTTCCAGACAGTGAGACCAATTTCTTATACCTGCTGATGAAGGACGAACCTACCCTGGACCTGATCTCCGTCAGCCGTGAGGGACAGGCTTTTTCCACCGCCGCCGGTCTGTCGGTGGGTGGAGCCAAACCCATTATATTGATCCAGAACACGGGGCTCATGGAGTCCGGTGACTCCCTTCGGGGTTGGGCAATGGGGATGAACATCCCGGTGGTGTTGATGGTGGGTTACCGCGGGTATACGCGCCACGGCGTGGACCAGGATACCGCCGCCACCTACACCGAACGGTTCTTAAACGCCTTCAATATTCGGTATTTCCTGGTGGAGAACGACCAAGACGCGGAGCGCATTTCCATCGCCTTCCAGGAGGCGGAAAAGACGAGCAAGCCTGTGGCGGTCCTGGTTGGCGACGAATACCACGGCTTCAACCGGTAGCGCGAATATAGGAGATAGCAGATGTTTCAGACTGAAGACATGCTAAAGGTCTTCCAGCAGTACCGGGGCGACGCGGTAGTTATTCCCGGCCGAGGTGGCCGCCACTGGGTCAACGTTAGCACCAACGAGACCAGGGACGTCCCATTGGGCGACCCGGCGATGGGCGGCCACGCCTCTTTCGGGCTGGGTCTTGCCCTGGCCAGGCCCAATGAAAAGGTGGTCCTCTTCGACTCGGAAGGCGACGTGCTCATGAACCTGGGCGCGCTGCCGACCATCGCGGAGAAAGCGCCCAAGAACTTCTACCACTTCATGCTGGACAACGAGTGCTACGCCACCACCGGGGGACAGCCGGTGCCCAACGCCGCCAACGTCCAATACGACGTTATAGCACGCGGGTCAGGCTACCCTTCGGCCTACGCCTTCGACAATCTGGAAGACTTCACGAACAACATCGCGCAGATCATGGAGCAACCCGGCCCGGTGTTTGTGGCTATGAAGGTCTTTCCCGAAATCGAAAATCTCCCCATCGGACAGCGCAGAAGATGGCAGACCCGTTCACGCGATAAGGTCATTGAAGACCTGCAAGAGTCCATGGGTCCCAGATAGTATCGCGTGACTCCGGTCCGGTTACGCTGGCAGGCAATCGGGTAACCGCGGTCTACCGCAACCACTAATTCAGACCCAGAGTAATCCTGGAGAAACAAACTATGCCCCATCAGGTTACCGGAGTAATCGCAAGCGCGAAGGGCGCCGCAGTCGAACTCAGGGATATTTTAGTCCCCGATCCAGGTCCCGGCGAGGTCCTGGTACGGATCAAGGCTTGCGGCGTCTGTCATACGGACCTCCACTACCGGGAGGGGGCGATCAACGACGAATTCCCGTTCCTGCTTGGGCACGAGGCCTCCGGCACCGTCGAGGCCGTGGGGGACGGAGTGGACAACGTGGCAACCGGCGACTTCGTGGTCATCGCCTGGAGAGCTCCGTGCGGCACTTGCCGGTCGTGTCTCCGGGGACGTCCTTGGTACTGCTTCGCCAGCCAGAACGCAAAGAACCCTATGACCCTAGCCGACGGGACACCCCTGTCCCCGGCATTGGGAATCGGCGCCTTCGCTGAACTAACCCTGGTGGCTGCGGGACAGGCCGTGAAGGTTAATCCCAAAGCCAGCCCCGAAGCCGCCGGACTGATTGGCTGCGGAATAATGGCGGGGTTGGGAGCGGCGATCAATACCGGCGGCATCAGCCGGGGGGACTCGGTGGCCGTTATCGGCTGCGGCGGCGTGGGTGACGCCGCCATAGCCGGCGCCCGGCTGGCGGGAGCGCATACGATCATCGCCGTGGACATCGACGCGCGGAAACTACAGTGGGCCAGGGAGTTCGGAGCGACGCACACCATCAACGCGTCCGAGACCGATCCAGTTGAGGAGATCAGAAACCTGACCGGGGGCAACGGCGTCAACGTAGCCATTGAAGCCGTGGGCAATCCCAGGACCTTCGAGCAGGCCTTCTACGCCAGGGACCATGCGGGGACGGTTGTGCTGGTCGGGGTCCCCAGCCCCGACATGAAGATCGAGTTGCCGTTGCTGGATGTGTTCGGGCGCGGGGGTTCACTCAAGTCCTCCTGGTACGGCGACTGCCTGCCGAGCCGCGACTTCCCCATGTACATCGACCTATACCTGCAGGGCCGTCTGGACCTGGACCGGTTCGTCTCTGAGACCATCGCGATAGAGGACGTGGAAGAGGCGTTCCACAAGATGGAGCGGGGAGAAGTGCTAAGATCGGTAGTGGTGTTTTAGCGGCCTGGCTCAAAGTAGATATGTCCACCACGACATTGAGACCAACGGGTCTCACCTGTCCCATATTTGAAGCAGAAGAATGATGAGAACAACACTGAATTTAGACGGGAAGTTGAAAGACTTGCTGCGTCGGGAATCGGTCAAACGTGGAACTACAATGTCATCACTGGTCGAGGAAGCTCTTCGACTCCTTCTGGTTGACTCTTCAGCCCAAGTCGCAGACATGGCCGGAGACATGACAGAAATACAACCCGGCCGGAAAATCCAGGGGGCCATATGGCTTCCAGGCTGGAACAGCGGTGGCCACCTGGTAGATATCTCAGACCGGGAAGCACTGTACGAGGCGATGGGTGTAGACGAGATCTATGGTTCTCATTTGAACTCGGATGGTGAGGTATAAGATATTGGTATTCGACACCAATGTGCTCATATACGCCGCGGACGATGGCGGAACGTATCAAGAACATTGTTACCGATTCCTGGAGCAATTCGTTGATGGCCAAGAAATCGGATATATTCCGTGGAACGTCTGTTATGAATTTCTAAGAGTCAGCACCCACCCTCGGGTTTTTGGAAGACCCCTGACGCCGGAGTTAGCCTGGGATTTCTTGGACCGTCTATTAACCTCGCCAGGGTTCCGACCCCTCGTGGCCACTGACCGTCACGCCGCGACCCTTAGCCAAGTGTTATCTGAGTTACCCACTGTTCCCAGTAACCAGATGCACGATTTGCACATAGCGGTATTGATGAGAGAACGTGGCCTCTCCCGAATTTCCACTCGTGATAGAGGCTTCCGGCGCTTTCCGTTCCTGGAAGTGATCGACCCATTGGCGGATATGACAGGCGTTTAGGCAAAATGGGCTCGGCGCTCAAAGCGGCACTGCTTTCGTCTTGAGCGCATCCCTAAATTGGGCTTCTACTGCCCCTGCCGGATGAAGTCGGAGACGTGTTCCCCGATCATCATGGTGGTGACGTTGGTGTTGGCGCGGACGCAGTCGGGCATGATGGATGCGTCCACCACCCTAATCCCCTCCAAGCCGTGGACTTTTCCGTACTGGCTTACGACAGCCATAGGGTCAGACGCGGGGCCCATCTTGCAGGTGCATGAGATGTGCTGGCCCGTGGATACCTCCCGGTAGAGGAACTGATCCAGCGCGTCGTCCGAGGCAAGCTCGGAGTCCGTAGGCTCCGTGCGTTCCTCTATTATCTCCCGGAAGCCCTGGTGTTCAGCCAGCCTCACGCACATCCGCACCGCGTCCCGCAACCGCTTCCGGTCAAACTCTTCCTCCAGATAGCGGTAGTCCAGGAATGGCTGTTCTGAGGGATCACTCGACGTCAGCCGCAACTCGCCATGCCCAACCGCCAGGTTCAGGATTACGAGCATCCGAATCCCCAGCGGGTCCATGCGGTCACCGCCCCGGTTGATCCGTTCAGTGGCGAAGGACTGCATCAATACCTGGATATCGTTGCGCAGGTGTGAGCCTTCAGCAGTAGTGCGCAGGGCCATTTGCATCCTGGGAGCGAGACCGTCCAGTTCGTGTTCGGGTTTGGTCCTCCAGGTCAGCGGAACGGTTGGATGGTCACGCATGTTCTGACCCACGCCGGGCAGATCATGGACAACCGGTATGCCCAGGCTACTGAGCTGGTCGGCAGGCCCAACGCCAGATAGCAACAAGATGTGCGGCGACCCGATAGCCCCTGAGCTGAGGATTATCTCATCGCCTTCCGCGATGAACCTTTCTCCGCCGCTCTCCACCTCAACTCCGACCGCTTTCTTGCCTTCGAAAATAATGCGGTGGACCGTGCAGTTGGGCCGAAGGGTCAGATTCAACCGGTGGCGGGCCATGTTCAAATATCCCAGCGCGGTGCTCCACCGGATACCGTTGGGGTTGTTGACCGGACACGGCCCCACCCCGGAGGCATCGGGAAGGTTATGGTCCGGACTGTCAGGGATTCCGATGGCGCGACAGGCTTGATAAAAAGCCTGTTGGTCAGGCAACATCTCTTGCTGCTTAAACCGGCGCACGATGATTGGACCGTCGGAATTATGGAAGTCGTCCCCGCCGAAATCCGTATCGGTCTCGATCATGCGGAAGTATTGCAAGAGGTTCTGGAAACGCCACTGGTCGTTTCCCAGAGCGGCCCAGGCCTCGTAATCCTCGGGCACACCACGCAGGAACACCTGGCCGTTGATCGCGCTGGAGCCACCCGTGACCTTCCCCCTCGGCACCAGCATCGGCTCGGCTTGCTCGGTGGCCTTGCCGGTGAACTGCCAATTGTGGTCACTGGTCATTATGTCGGTGCCGGTGGCGTAGCCGAACTTGACCTCTTCGGGTAACTGTTCGAAGTCCGGGTAGTCCGGACCGGCTTCCAGCAACAATACCGATCTGGAAGGGTCTTCGCTCAACCTGGTGGCCACGATAGAGCCAGCAGACCCGGAACCGATGACGATATGGTCGTATTTCATAGATGGGACCTCCAGTTTATCTGGTATCCGAATTTCAAAAACTACTCCCCTCTCCCCGCGGGGAGAAGGGAGTCATTGCGTTTACTCCTCCAGGTTTATGACGATGTTGTCCGGGGAGCGCGCCAGCACCGCGGTCTGCGGTTCGTCGTAGGGGTTGGCCTCGATGTGAGGCGTGTTGGCCGGGACAAACAGGAAGTCTCCAGGCCCGGCTTCCACGAATTCCTCGAAGTTCTCGCCAAAGTAAACGCGCACATGCCCGCTGAGGATATACGCGGCGGTCTCGGCCTCTCCGTGGTGGTGGGGAGGACCCGCCTCGTTGGGGGCGGCGGTGACCAGTCCCAACCAAATCTTGGAAGCTCCAGCGGTCAGGGAGGTTATTCCCGGACGCCGCTCCATTCCCCGCGTTTGGGCCGTGGTGTTGGCCTCCTGGGGGCCGTGTACCACGTAGGGCTTGGTGCCCTGCGCTTGTGTGCTCATCTCGATGCTCCTTGTAGCGCTTGCTTCTTCATGCCGGTGCTGGGCAAGTTACACGAACCAGCCCAACCCGCCATAGTAACCGCGAAGGTAGGCGATCTGGCCGCCGTGGACCGTGTTGTCGTAGACTAACGTGCCCAACATGTCGGACACGGGCCGTGGCTCGGGATTGTTTGGCAGGGTGATGGTACCGGCCAGGTCTGCGTCGGTGACCGATCCCAACCACTCCCGGGCGCAGCCCTTGACGGCTTCGTAGTAGCCGATTAGAGCATCGCGGGACGGCGCTGGCCAGGCGGCGATCTCCTCGGAAGACATCCCCTGTCCAGTCCCGGACTCACTGGCCATGCCGCACTTCTCATTCCAACCGTCCTGCTCCCATAGTTGGGCGTGGGAACGGAACCTGGTGTTCACGAACGTGTCCACCACGCGGGTCATGTGCCACAGAAGCCAGGCAATAGAGTTGCTTTGATCGTTGGGCTGGGCGTTCCAGACATCGTCACCCAATCCTTCAATGGCGCGGTCCACCATTCCCCAGTTGCGCTCCAGAGTTGCCATTGGTATATCGGCTGCGGCCATCTCTTCTCTCCATATATAGTTTTATCAAACGAATTGGTCCTATCTGCGGCCCAGGCTGCTAGTCCCTTCATCCACATAAACGGTGTCGCCAACTCGCGACAGCCTGATCTGCTGCCGGTAGACCCTGTTGCCGGCCAGAGCCTGGGTGCTGTAGAGGTCCGAAGACCAGTCCATGTCGGCGGGGTCGGGACCACCGGCAATGGCTTCCGACAGGACCCTGCCTTCCATATCAGGGACGGGTTGCAAACCCAACAAATTAAGGATCGTGGGCGCAAGATCGATATTGCCAGAGGGCGCGTCCACCTTCAAACCGCCCTTGAACCTGGGACCTCTGGCGAACAGTATGTTGTGCAACTCCGACCGCCCCATGGACCCGTGTTGGCCCTGTCCAGGCGTCCCGCCGGAGGAGTAGACCGAACCGGCGTAGCCTGCATCGTTTGCGTTGGACCTCCAGCGAAAAGACATCGCCACGTCCGGACCGCGCTCGCCTTCACTGCCAACCAGAGACCCAGGAAGCGTGCCCTGGACTCCATCCACCAATTTCGAAACGGTCAGGTTGCCACACCAGGGCTGGGCCATCAGCCATTTGGTCAGGTTAACCGCCGTGTCCCGGTCGGGGGGGCTGGTGTAGAAGAGCACCGACCCACCGTTTTGCGCCACAACCACCCCGCCTGGCTCCCCGCCGTCCGGGAAGCCGGCTTCCTTGGTCAGCGCCCTTACGTTCACCGTTTCCGTGATGGTCGAGTAGCCATGATCGGACACCACCATGATATCGGTATCGGAGTCCCTTCCCGTCTCACTTAGCCAGGCCAGTATTCTACCGAACTGGGCGTCCGCCTCTCCGACGGCCGCGTTTGATAGTTCGGATCCGACTCCGGCGTCATGTTGTGACTTGTCTGGCTCCGAAGACCAGATCAGGGCTACCAATGGATCGCGCTCAGGGATTATGTATTCGGTCAGGATGCGGACCGCGTGGGCCATCCGGCCGGTGTTGGGTCGGGCCTCGTCCGGCCAGGGGCCGAACCGGGCGGTTATGTCCTCGTGCAACGCGTAAGGAAGGGTGAATTCCGGATGAATCGTGGCCCCTCCGGCCACGTCCGCCGTGGGGTTATGCAAGTACGCATTCCCGCTGGTGCCCACACCGATGGCCACGTACTCTTGCCCGTATCCTGAGAGGACTTCCGCCAGAGTGGGTGCGAGGAGTACGCGTCCGGTCTTCTGGGCAACCTGCGCCAGTTGGGGCTCCATAGCGGGGATTGCCTGGTCCGGATTAAAATCTCTCACTACGAGGGTATTGGCCGCCAGACCGTGACTGCCGGGGTTGAGTCCAGTGACCATGCTGGACGCGTTGGCACGAGTCACCGTGGGATAGACCGGGTGGTGATTCGCGAACGTCACCCCTGCGGCGGCGAAGGAGGCTAGGTTCGGCATCAACGACTCGGTAACCTGGGCGGGCTGAAGACCGTCGAAAACCACGACTAATACCTTTGTCATTCTTCCCTCATCCGGCCGCGTTCAGACAGATTTCGATGTAGGCGCGGTATGGGCCCAGTCTACGTTAGGATTGCTCCGCGACACGGTCAGCAGTCCGCGGCCTCTCCCACGAAGAAGTCGTACTTCCTGCCCGCTAGATCCACAGCTTCTTCTATGTCCTCCAACAACATGTAACCCTCGCCCACCAGGTCCTGGGCCGCCTGGGTGACCTGCTGCAAGTAATCTTCCCGGCTGCTGTATCGCGACTCGATGGACTCCCTGGGGTCCCTGGTGGACTCCCTTTCAGCCTCGGTCAAGGGCAGAGGCAGCGTCCATCCGGCAAGTCCGCCGGTGATTCCGATAAACAGGTTGGGGTTGCCGATGCTCTCGTCCCGGAGGTTCCAGCCCGTGTAGGTGGCCACCGGCACTTCCAGGTCTGGAAGGCGGATACCCCGTACCTCGTTGAAGGACTCGTCCAGATCCGCCACCAGCGCCGGGAACTCTTCTCCTTCGACGGCCGGCAGTGTGGTCGTCCTTCCCAGGTGCGACTCGGGTCCGTAGTCCAACCGGATCGCCCTGGTGGTCTGGGTGGGGACTCTTACGCCTGGTAGTTGGCCAAACCGCTCCACCAGGGTATGGGACTCCACCGCCGTCCCATCGTTCAGGCTGGGGTGTCGGCTGGCAGGAGGCTCCTCTCCCGTGGTTACCCATCGGTCCAGATTGTCCAACGCCGCCCGCAACAGCGGAGCGTAGTCCACGCTATTGAATGGGAGTTGACCGCGTATCCCGTCGTTGGTCCGCACCTCCAGGGGCGGAAACTCCCCTGACCCATGCTGACATCCCGCGAAGTGGTATCGCCTGACCGACGGGGACTCGTCGGCGTCGTTGAGAGTCTCCAGGTTGGTATGTATCAAGGCCGCGTCACCGCGCCAATACTCGGCTGACGTATTGGTGAACATGATCTTGGGCACCTTCCCTCTTTCTTCGAGGGCGTCTAGCAAAGAACCCTGGGTCCCTGTCACTGGGTCAGTCTGCGGTGTGTCGGTGAATGGGAACATCTCCGGGATGATGTAGCAAACGTCCTTGGAAGGCTGGCCGAAGCGCAAATTGAACTCTCCCCGCATTCCCCCCGCGACGTGGGGAATGATACCGTCCAGCGCCATGCGGTCCTCTTCGTCCTCGTTGATTCCCAGGTGGATATACTGCCGCAGGAACCGGCCGCTCTGGGACCGACCCATGGCGTAGGCGTAATCGATCGCTCCCGCGGATGGGTTTCCCGCCGATGCCGGGGCGTACTTGAGAAACGACACCACATCCCGCATTGCAGCCATCCCCAGTCCCACGATCCTGCTGCCCTTGGTGGTGTAGACCAGTTGATAAATCCTGCCGGGATCGAACCCGGACGGCATGTAGATGTGACTGGGTTGGGGCTCCACCTCTTCATCCTCAACCCGGACGAAGGACCACTGACCCCGGTCCACCGGCGTTGCCGGACTGTTGGGCAGGTCCCTCACGGTCAGAGTCGCTTCCGCCTCCTCGACGTCGGCGGCTGGGTTGGGGAGATGCTGCCGGTCGGCTAGCAGGAACACCTGCGTCGGCTCGTTGCATTGGAACTGGCACATAATCTTGCCCGTCAGCGGCCCACCCTGGGGGGAGACTGCCTCCGGGCCTTGCAGGCCAATCAGGCCGGGCGTCGGCGGCACATCGGCTTGCCATCCGCCCCATACCACCGTGTAACCCCGCCGCATCAGGTAACCGTTACCGGATTCCAGTGGCGCCGTGGGGTCGGTGGCAGCCGCGACACTGTTCATGCTCAGGGCCGTTTTGCGCCCCCGGTTCACCACGTCAAACAGGATGCGGCGGTTTCCACGGTCGGTGTTTACGGGTTGAAGCATGGCAAAGTCAGCCGAGAACTCGACCTTTCCCTGTCCGTTGCGAGGTCCCAGGTCCAGGTCGGTTATTCCCCGGTTGCGGGCGTTCCGCGGGTCGACCGCGAAATGGGCCGTGCCTTCCAGCAGTTCATACGCGCCGACGTCGCCAAAACTCTCGCCGGAAGCGAAGCTGCTCCGTTTAGCAATTGCCAACTCTGTGATCGCCAAGCTATCACCCCTTAGTAGCGATTGGAGTCCTCTCGATTCCAGGGGATTTTACCACTTGCTGATAGGTCGTGGCGTTGGCTCGCGGCGATGCTATAATCTTTCGGACGCGACCCCGATGAAGCAACCCCTGATTTGAGGAGAGAGGATGATTTACGACGCAGAAAAAAGAGACATCTCCGTAGCCGTGGGCGGTGACGCCATGATTACGAGGCGAATGCAGCCGTTCCAGGAGGAGTCCTTCCGCAAGTTGGTGGACGTGTTGCGCAAGGCCGACGTCAGCATCGTAAACCTGGAGATGCTGTTCCACGACTACGAGAGTAGTTGGCAGTGGAGCGGCGCGACCTACACCCGCTCCGACCCTCAGAACCTGGACGAACTGAAGTGGATGGGCGTCGACGCGGTGACCACCGCCAACAACCATTCCTTTGACTTCTCAGAAGGAGGTTTCCTCACTACATTGGAGCATTGCCGTGATAAGGGCCTGCCCCAGGCAGGCGGCGGGCGTAACATCGACGAAGCGAGGGCCCCAGCCTACGTGGACTCGGCGATGGGGCGCGTCGCGGTCATGTCCGCCACTACGACGTTTAGCGAGCAGTCCAGGGCCGGAGCAGGCCGCCCCGACTTCCGAGGCAAACCGGGAGTCAACGCCCTGCGCCACCAGTTGGTCCATCATGTGGAACGGGACGTTTTCGACGCCCTTAACAAGGCCAACCGGGAGTTGGGCTACGACGAAGCAAAGGCCGCCTCCCACGCCTTCGGGTTCAGCGGCGTGGAAGAATTACCCGACCACGCAACGGAGCTTGAGTTCCTGGAAAAGAAGTTCCTATTGTCCGAGGACTTCGGCATCCACACCTCGCCCAACGATGACGACCTGGCCGGCATGGGCAACTGGATCCGGGGCGCGTCAAAGCTGTCCGATTTCATGACCTACAGCGCCCACTGCCACGAGAGCGGGGCCACTGGCGAATATCACGGCTCGACAAGGACCTCGCCTCCGGAGTTCCTGGAAGACTTCGCCCGCTGGACCATCGACCAGGGTTGCTCCTTGTTTGCGGGCCATGGCCCGCACCTGTTGCGGGGCATCGAGATTTACAAGGGGAAGCCCATCTTCTACAGCTTGGGCAACTTCATCTTCCAGAACGAGAGCGTGCTCTGGCTGCCGGAAGAGTCGTACCGCCGGTTCAACTTGACCCACGAGCATACTCCAGGCGACTACCTTGACACCCGGTCCGGAGGCGGCTCCCGCGCCTTCGCTGGGGACCCCGTGTTCTGGCAAAGCGTGGTTGCGGTATGCAACTACCAGGGCGGAGAGCTGCGGGAGATCGTGCTCCATCCGATAGACATGGGCCATGGCAGGCCGATTCCCCAGAGGGGCCGTCCGGTAATGGCGGAAGGCGAGATCGCGCAGCAAACCCTAACCTGGCTGCAAGAAGTGTCCAAGCCCTACGGCACCGAAATAACCATCGAGGGCGGAACGGGCTACATCCGGTTGTAGGTTGGCAAGCCTCTCCATTCTAATCGGAAGACACAAGTCCGGCGCAGATATGGCTGCGCCGGACTTTTTTGATCCACGAATCCCCAACCGGACTCACCAAAGGCGGAGCGGAGTCGGAGGGCTATCTTAGGGGAAGGAGTTCCTTCGACTCCGCTGCGCTCCGCTCAGGATGAACGGGGGGTTGGTTCGCCGCAGGGTGGGTGGGTCCAGCGGCATCGCTGGTCGTTAATCTTGAATGCTGAACAACCTTGGGAATGATGAGGCGTGTCCGTGATACACTAAAAAGTAGGCCATCTTGCAACATCCCCTCAAGGAGACCACCGTGCCGCCGCGCAACATCGGACCCAATATTCTTTCCTGGTTGCCCGAGGAGCAGATCGAGGAATCCGCCCTCCAACAGATCAAAAACCTTGCCCGGATGCCGTTTATTCACCAGCACGTCGCCGTGATGCCCGACTGCCATTACGGCCTCGGCGCAACGGTGGGCTCATGTATCCCCACCCTGCGGGCCATCATTCCCGCCGCAGTAGGCGTCGACATCGGGTGCGGCATGATTGCGGTCAAGACGCCTTTGACCCGTGCGGACCTACCTGAGGACTTGGCGGATATCCGGAAGGCCGTCGAGGAGCAGATACCGCTCAGCGCAGGCCGGTATAACCGGAGCGTCAAAAAAACCGCAAAGTCTCGCGTCGAACAGATGGAAGCGCAGGCCGCGGAATTGGACCGGCTCGACTTCTACAACAAAGTTGACCGCAACTGGCGAAAGCAAATGGGCTCGTTGGGCTCGGGAAACCATTTCATTGAACTCGTGTTGGACGAAACGGACTCCGTGTGGGCGTTTCTCCATTCCGGCTCAAGAGGCGTCGGCAACCGATTGGCCGACCACCACATCAAGATCGCGAAGGCGTTGATGGAGAAATGGTACATCGATTTGCCCGACGCCGACCTCGCTTACCTGGTCGAGGACACCCAGGAGTTCGACGACTACATGACCGACCTCGGCTGGTCACAGGACTTTGCCAGGCTCAACCGCGACGAAATGATGGAACGCATCTTGAGGATACTCAGGCACCGGTTCGGCGAGTTCGAGGAGGTAGACCGCATTCAGTGCCACCACAATTTCACTCAGCGCGAACACCACTTTGGACGCGACATACTCGTGTCTCGCAAGGGAGCAATCCAAGCCCAGGAAGGGCAACTGGGGTTGATCCCCGGCTCTATGGGTACAGCCAGCTACGTGGTGCGTGGTAAGGGTAACGCGGCAGCCTTCGACACCGCCCCTCACGGCGCTGGCCGGCGTTTGAGCCGTCGCGCGGCGCGAGAAACGTTTACCATGAGCGACTTCGACCAACTCATGGAGGGGATCGAAGTCAGGCGTTCGGAGTCCTTTCTGGACGAGCTGCCCGGAGCCTACAAGGACGTCGACCTAGTTATGGAGCAGTCCAACGACCTGGTCGAAATCCTCCATACTTTCCGCCAGATCGTAAACGTCAAAGGAGCTTAAGGGGAGCGCGATGCCAGACAACGACCTGCTCTATACACCCGTATCTCGGCTTCGGGAAATGCTGGACGCCAGGGAAGTCTCATCCACGGAGTTGACCGAGCTTTACCTGAGCCGCATTGAAGACGTTAACGGTGCGCTCAACGCCTTCCTGACGGTCACCGGCGAGGAGGCCCAGGCAGCGGCAGGGGAAGCCGACCGGAGACTGGCCAACGGTCAAGGCGGCGGGCCATTGCTTGGCATCCCGATCTCCATGAAGGACCTGGAAGCCACCCGCGGGATCCGCTCCACGATGGGCTCCCTGGCCTTCAAGGACACGGTCCCAGACATAGACTCGGTGGTCGCCGAGAGGGTCAAGAGCTCCGGGGCGGTGCTGCTTGGCAAGACCAACACGCCGGAGTTCGGCCTGCAGGGCACCACGGAAAACCGTCTCGGAGAGCCGTGCCGCAACCCATGGGACCTCACCCGCACGCCGGGCGGTTCCAGTGGAGGCGCGGGGGCGGCGGTGGCCGCCGGGATGTGCGCCATCGCCACGGGCACCGACGGCGGAGGTTCCATCCGCAACCCAAGCAGTTTTTGCGGCCTCTTCGGCATCAAGCCGACCCTGGGCCGAGTGCCCCGCGCGGGTGGATTAGGCCGCCCTTCGCCCAACCTTACTTCCCAGTCGGGCCCGATGGCACGCACCGTCAGAGACGCCGCTATGTTGCTACAGGTCTTAGCGGGCCATGATTCACGCGACCCAACATCCATGCGGGAGACTCCTCCGGACTTCGCATCCGGACTGGAGGAAAGCCTCTCCGGTCTGCGTATCGCCTGGAGTTCTAACATGGGTTACGCGGTGATCGACCCGGAAGTGGTCCGGGTTACTTCCGAGGCAGCACGGGTCTTCGAGGAATTGGGATGCGGCGTGGACGAACCGGCTTTCGAGCTTGAGGACCCGGTGCCCGCGTTCCTCAACATCTTCTACGTAGGCAACTACCTGAGCTACGGACACCTGCTGGAAGACTCGGCGGACCTTCTCACCGACAACACGTTGCTCTGCCTGGAACACGCGAAGACAGTAACTGGGGCGGACTACGCCGGGTCAATTCGTGCTGTGGACCAGATGAAGGCCCGGATAGACGACCTGATGGGACACTACGACCTGCTGCTCACGCCCACCCTGGCGGTCCCGGCCTTCCCGGTGGAGCAACCCCCGGCCCGCATCGGAGGAGTCGATGTGCCGGGCCGGGGCGCATTCTCACCCATGACCCGGCCGTTCAACCTTAGCGGCCAGCCCGCCGCGAGTATCCCATGCGGCTTTTCGGAGGAAGGGTTGCCCATTGGGTTGCAGATCGTTGGCCGGCGAGGCGATGAGGCTACGGTCCTGAAGGCGTCGGCGGCCTTCGAACGGGCCAGACCGTGGGCCCAGCGCCGTCCTGCCGGGGTTTAGGCCGGCTTGCCCTCTAGTCTTCCACTTCTACGATCATCTCGATTTCCACCGGCATCCCACCGGGCAAAGTAGACATGCCCACGGCGGACCGGGCGTGGCGTCCACGGTCCCCGAACATGCCGATTAACAGGTCCGACGCGCCGTTGGCCACATTTGGAGTGTCGCCGAAGTCTGGCGCGGCGTTGATCATGCACAGCAACTTGACCACCCTCTTTAGCTTGTCCAGGTCGCCGATCTCTCCCTTCAGATTGGTGAGAAGATTCAACATCGTCTGCCGGGCGCAGTCGTAACCCTGCTCGATGGTAAGGTCAGAGCCCAACTTGCCCACGTGGAGCAGTCCCCCTTCGGGAAGACCAGGGCCAGTACCGGATAGATAGACCAGATTGCCCGTCCGCACCGCGGGCACGAAATTCCCCACTCCGGAACGCCGGGACGCTGGCAACTCGTACCCCAATTCCTTAAGCTTGTTTTCCGCCTCTGGCATGTGCAAACTCCTTCATTACTGGCGAGTCCGTGTCAGACCAGCGGATGATATCATGTAGCCCGCAAACTGAGGGGATGCCATGACAACCGTAATCAGAAACGCGACCATAGTAACCGGCGACGCCGCGCGGACCGTTCTTTACGATTCCGCCATAGCCATCCAGGACACCAGGATCGTTTCCGTCGGAGCGTCCGCCGATGTCATGCGTAGCCATCCGGATGCCGAGCAGGTCGACGGCGCCGGCCATGCGGTATTCCCCGGACTGGTCAACTGCCACACCCATCTCCTGGCCACCGCCGACCGGGGAATCCTGGAAGACTTCGGCTTTCCCACCACCCTTCGATTTCCTGTTGGAGTCCGGTCGCTGCTATCCACGGAAGAGCGGCAGATCATGGCGACCCTGGGCGCACTGGAAGCCATGCGGTGCGGGACCACCTGCTTCCTAGAAATATCCACGGGCGTCCAGGACTATGCGGACGTATTGGAAAAGACCGGATTGAGGCTCGTCCTCTCAGACAACATCAACGACGCAGTCGAGGAACGTCCACGGAGTGGGGCTTACGAGTTCTCCCCGGCCAAGTTGGAACAGGGCCTCCAACGCAGTACGGACCTAGTCGAAACCTGGCACGGTAAGGGCGGTGGGAGAGTAACCTGCTTCATCGCGCCGCACGCCCCGGAGACTTGCTCACCGGCGTTGCTACGTGCAAGCAGAGAAATGGCGGAGCGGCACGGTGTTGGTTATACCATCCACCTCTCGCAGAGCAACGACGAAATCGAAGCCGTCATGCGCACCCGCGGCGTGCCACCTACCCATTACCTATTCGCCAACGATTTCCTTGGACCCAGTCTGGTGGTCGCCCATTGCCGTTATGTTAATTCGTCAGAGACTGCAATCCTGGGACAGGCAGGAGTGGGGGTCTCCAACAACGCCGCCATCGCAGCCCGCCGGGGCACGGCCGCTCCGGTTAAGGAGCTAATAGCCGCGGGTTGCCACATCGGGATGGGCTCGGACAACATGGCCGAAGACATGGTTGAGGTGATGCGGGCGGGCTTGTTTCTGGAGCGGGTGCGCCGTAACGACCAGATGGACCCTCAGCCCGAAGACGTGCTGGAGTGGGCAACCCAGGGCGGAGCGAATATCCTGGGTCTGGGGGCGGAGACCGGCTCCCTGGAAGTAGGCAAGAAGGCTGACCTGTTCATGATCGACATGATGCGGCCCCACCTGGTCCCGACCCTGCGAATCGTCTCGTCGTTCGTCCACAACGGCCAGCCCGCCGACGTCCAATCCGTGATGGTCGACGGGGAATGGGTCATGCGTGACGGCAAGTCCCTGACCATCGACGAGCCGTATATCGTGCGCCGGGCCGAAGAAATCGGCCACGCCGTGTGGAACAAGGTCGTAAGCAGATATCCCAACGTGCCGTTTCCGATTGCGTTGCCACCAATAAGCGGGTAGGGATAGAGCGCCCTGAAATTAAGGAGGTCTTTCCTTGAAAATCACAGACGTTGAGTGCTTGGTCCTGGACCGGCAATTCCCCTTTGTGCGGGTCTACACGGACGAAGGTTTGGTGGGGATCGGCGAGTGTTTCCGCCGGTTGCCTCAGGTGGTCAAGACGCTGGTGGACAGCACGCTAAAACCCGCCCTGATCGGCAAAGACCCGGTGGACACGGAGTCGCGATGGCGGGAGATGGTTGCCGCCGGTTCGGCTTCCGATATGGGCGGGGCCGTCTACTGCGCCATCGCGGGTCTGGACATCGCACTCTGGGACCTGAAGGGAAAGGCTCTGGGCGTTCCGATTTACAAGCTCCTGGGTGGGAAGGCCCGAGACAAAGTCCGAATGTATGCCAGCTCCATGCGCCGGGACATGACCCCGGTGGAGGAAGCGGAGCGCGCCGCGTCCTTCGTCGACGCCGGGTACTCCGCCTATAAGCTGCACAGCGCGGTCCCGGGTGCGATCGACCACCCAGCAGACCAGACCATCGCGACTGTTACGGAAGTCCGGGCCGCCGTCGGCGACGACATCGAAATTTTGGTGGACGTGAACGGAGCGTTCTCAACTCACCACGCCCTTGAAATCGGCCGGGCCCTGGAAGACCTGGGGGTCTTCCACTTCGAGGAACCGAGGCCCCACCACGACCTCCAAGGGCTGGCTGCCATCGCCGACACGCTGGATATTCCTATTGCGTCCGGCGAAATGATCTACACCCACTGGGAGTACCGGGACCTGATGACTCAGGGCAAAGTCGACATCATACAACCGGACATCGTGAAGGTGCCGGGGTTCACCGAATTCCAGCGAATCGCGGCCCTGGCCTCGGCCTTCGGCAAACCCATGACTGTCCACAACACTCAACCGACCATCAGCACGGTGGCCCACCTCCACGTTTGCGCGGCCTACGTCAACATACCCTACGCCCAGGAGTACAACATCGAGCCCACGTCAATCCGGGACGAATGGCCGATTTTGAAGGAGCCCCTACACGTGGATTACGGCTTTCTGGCTGTGCCGGAAGGCCCGGGCCTGGGTGTGGAATTGGATGAGGAAGTAGTAAGGAGACTGACCCAAGCCTGACCGAAATTCAAACGCCCGCGCCGTCGTCACGGTGCGGGCGTCAACACCACTCTTGGTTGAAGGGTTGGGCCGAAGGCCCGTGAACGGTCCTAGACCAACACTCCAAACCCGGACTTGGTGCAAAGCTCGATGCGGTTACCGTCGGGATCGTTCAGGTAACAAGCACGCTGCCCATCGTGGCGCACACTGATGTCGGTGACCTCCACCCCCTTCCCTTCCATAGCGGCTTTCGCGGCCTCTATGTCGTCCACCTCGAATGCCGTATGGTGAGATGGCGCCGACGGAGCGTCCGGGTTCTGAATTATGTGGACCATTGCCCCGCTGGGTATCTGAAGCCAATAGAGATTGTCGCTGTCGACCATTTTGGGAATCTGGCCCAGCCCCAACACTTCGGTGTACCACTTGAGGGCGGCGTCTTTGTCCTTTACGTTGTAGGTGATATGGTTGATGGCCTTAAGCCTGATACTGTCTTCCGACATGGTATTCACCTTCCTAAACTAAAGCCAAGGTGGGATGTGCAATTAGGGTGAGCCCGGAATCGGGCTGCGAGTGTCGCGGGAGACTTTCGGCCCATGATTGCAGGACGGTGCGGCAGCGCCGCTTCACCTCATCCTTCCGCTTGGCTAGCCCATCGAGGAAGTGATCGACCCTCTCCTGCACCTTGCTGCCCAAGCACAGGTTTCCCGTCGCCTCCTCTCTGGCCCAGCCCCAGATGGCCTCATCGGCGTTGAAGTCCGGACTGTAGCCCGGCAGATTCACCAGCCTCAACGCCAGCCCCGGCGTCCGCAGATACTCCCTCACCGCCTCGCCACGGTGTGCCGGCGCGTTGTCCCAGATCACGTTGAGCGGCCCAGAGTGCCTCTCCCTCAGTTGTGCCAGGAAGACGGCTGAGGTTCCGGAGTTGCTGTTCCCCTCCAGTTCCATCCATTCCACCTCGCCGGTCTCCAGGCAAACCGCCGAGTAGTAGCTGGCCTTCTCCCCATAGCGTGGGCTGCTGGAGTCCACCAAGGCCGACTCTCCCCTGAGCACCCATTTGCCCCGCAGTTCGGCGTCCGCCCGGAAGTGGGCCTCGTCGGCGAAGAATATCTTGGCCCCGGACCGTATGGCCTCCTCCGACAGGGCGGCGTACTGCGCTACGAAAGCCTCCCGCTTGGCCTCATCCGCCTTGAGCAGATGCTTCTTGGGGCGCTTGAAGGCAAATCCCAAGCGGTGCAGATAGTTCAGGCAACTGCTGCGGCTCAAACTGACGTCAAACCGCTCCGAAACGAACTGCCGCACCACCTTCCAATACCAGTTGGACAGTTCGATGCCCGCCTGCTCCGGTAACTCCTCCACCGCTGCCTTCAACTCCGCCTGTTGCGTCTCACCAAGGGCGGGGGGGAACCACCGGTCTGCTCGAATATCAAGGCTGCAGGCCCTCCCTCGCCGAAGGCGGCGGCCCACCGTCCTATGGTGTGTGGGTCCCGTTCCAGCGCCTCCGCCGTCCCTGATGCTGTCCAGCCCTGTGCCAGCAGCAAGATGGCGTACCACCGCTCCCGTTCCCTGGGCGTTGGCGCCAGAATCATCCGGCGGCGCAAGCCCTTGGCATCCATCTGCCATTGTTCCAGAAACCGCTCCATCTCCCTCACGCCCATCACCAACCCCTCGCATCTTCAAAGACCAGTTAACTCGGTTCTCCCCACAAATTTACCCCATGACTCTGCGCATTTCACCTTAGCTTTGGTTTAGCATGATTTCGGGGAATGCACTGGCCCTATGATAGCAGGATTCCGGTGGATGTAGAATCGGCTACTCTTGATGCGCTCACGGTCCGGGTGGAACTTGAAAAGCCGATGTAATCTGGTCCTTATAGGGCTGTGGTCGTCGACTATGTACTTCCTGAAATCGGTCCAACGTGCCGACGAACCAGACCATCGCCACATTGATCCAATCGATAGTTTCTATGATGTCCTGATGATGTTGGCCGAGGTCCTGCCAATACCATATTGGTTCGTGGTGGAAGACCCGGTTGCGCATTCTGCGGACACGATGAAGACGATCTGACAACACCCTACGAGTTCGTAGTTTCCTCGGAATATTCGGAAATACCGGCCTTAGCAACTTGGACCAGAGCTGTTGCTCGTAGTGACTATCGAACAGACCCACCCAGAAACCGAAAGTGAGCTGGGCCACTAATTTACCCGCTGTGACTCCATCCCCTGTCTTGCCGAGATTCTCTAAGTCATAGCGGGCGCTTTGGAGGGCCCTTTTCGTCTTGCTTAGCGATAAACTATCAAACCAATTTTCATCGCCGAATTCAGCCGTCGCGGCATTGTGAATGCTGTTCCGCAATGCGATTTCTAAGCTATTCAAGGCTGGGTAAAGACTCTCGCATAATGCGATATTCCAAGCATATATTCCGTACACCTCTAGATCATCATCTAAGGCCTGTCGTCTATAGGGCTCGAGACGCTGGTCCGAGACCGCCCGGCGCAATTGATGAACATATTCTGTTTGCATATTCCTGGAGATTCCCATACAATGGCTCTTGTAGTCCCCGGATCGTCCTATCCCGATCTTCGGATCGGTGAAGACACCGGGGTTTTTCTTTGTTAGTGTCCGCGCCGCACCATGTCAGCGATGCGCTCCCCCACCATGATCACCGTTGGGTTGATGGGCGCCCGCACCAGGTCTGGCATGATGGAGGCGTCGGCGATTCGGAGTCCCTCCACGCCCCGGACCCTTCCAAACTGGTCCACCACAGCCATGGGATCATCATCAGGCCCCATTTTGCACGTCCCCGATATGTGGGAAAAGGTGTGCGCCTCCCGCATCATCCACTGGTCCAGTGTCTCGTCGGTAGCCAAATCGGCGGGCGCCGGGTCCTCCAATTCCCCGATCAATCCCTGAAGTTGGTCTTGCTGGGCCAACCGCAGGCACAACCGCACCGCCTCCCGCATCCGGTCCCGGTCGAAGGCCTCGGATAGATAGTTGTAGTCGAGCGAAGGTTGGATTGATACATCGGCGGACTCCAGGGCGAGGACTCCCGAACTCACCGGCATCAGCAGGCCGACCATCATCTCAACGCGGCGGTCGTCGAGGTCCCCGTCCCGTTCTGTGGCCGGGGCCGAAACCCAGGGCCGAATGCGAGGGGTTACGAAAGCTCCCATACCTATCGAAATGTCGTTTCGCAGATGAGAACCTGGGGCGGTGCAACGGAAGGCCATTCCGCCTCTCGCAGGCCGGGGTTCGATCGGATGGCCTTCTCTGACTTTCCAGGTGATATAGAGCTTGGGATGGTCGCGGAGGTTTCGTCCGACCCCGGGAAGGTCGTGCAATACTGGAATTCCCAGCCTCTCCAGATTCTCCGCCGGACCTATCCCGGAGAGCATGAGTGTCTGGGGCGACCCGACCGCTCCCGCGCTCAGGATTACCTGATCTCCCTGCACCGTGAAGGTCTTGCCGCCGCTGTTGACCACCACACCAGCGGCACGCCCGTTCTCTACCAGGACTCGCTGAACGTCGCAGTTGGGCCGGATGGTCAAATTCAGCCGGTGACGACCTTGGCTGAGATAACCCAGCGCCGTACTGAACCTGACCCGGTTGTGGTTATTGGTGATGGACGGTCCAACGCCTGACGAACCGGGGCTGTTATGATCGCTGGTCTCGGGAAAACCCGCAGCCCGGCAGGCCTCGTAGAACGCGGCCTGGGCCGGGTGCCAGTTCCCAGGGTTGGAATGATGGACGAAGATGGGTCCGTCGGAACCATGAAAGTCTCCCTGGCGGTCCACGTCAGTTTCGATCTTGAGGAAATACGGGAGGACTTTATCGAAGTTCCATTGGTCGTTGCCCAACGAAGCCCAGGCGTCGAAGTCCTCGGGTATACCGCGGTAAAAAGCGGAGGAGTTGATGGCGCTGGAACCGCCTGTCACTCTCCCGCGCGGGACGGACATGGGAGGCGCCACTGGCGTAGCCTGCGCCACATATTGCCAGTTGTGCGGGTCGACGGCCAGGGATTCAGGGTGCCCGCCCGCAGTCCTCAATGGCGCGGGACCCTCCCGCGCGTCGAAACCGTACTTGATCTGGTCGGGTAGGTGGGCGAACTCAGGATAGTCTGGCCCCGTCTCCAAAAGCAGCACACTACGTGCCGGGTCCTCAGACAGCCTCGCCGCCAGCACCGACCCCGCCGACCCAGCCCCAACGATAATCACGTCGTACTTCAAGGTCTTCACCTCTTCCGATCACTTGGGTCCCAGAGTGTACGCCACTTAGTTTTCGGGCAATTCGCACCCTGTCCAAGAAATCCGTCATTTCGGTCTCAGCCAGAGCGACAGTTAGAGTGTCCCACTTGATAAAAGGTTCGGGCCAACTCCTTCGAGCCCAGGGAAACGGAATGGCGGCCCATTTGAGAGGGCCGCCATCATTAGGATACGCTGGATACTCTTGGCCGGAGCCAATGTTGAGGTCTTAGACCAGCCGCAGGAATTTCTCCGCGTTGCCGGACATGTGCTTGGTCAGGGCGTCCTCCCCCAACTCATTCCAGAACGGCCAGTCTATGACGATTTCAGCAGTGTCCGGGAAATGCGCCTCTCCGTGAGGGTAGTCCGACTGATGCATCAGACAGTCCGTACCGAGCAGGTCGATGCAAGCCTTGGTCATCTCCGGACCTTCGAAGGGCTCCGCCCCGCACCGGAACCGCCCCATTTGAGCATACTCGATGGGCTTGTAGTCCAGTTGAGGCGTGGCGCCCGAGACGTAGTTGGCCATCTCGCCCAGCCGGATGAGCCAGTGGGGAAGCCATCCGTGTCCAACTTCCGCCGCGCCCGCGTTTATGTTGGGGAACCTGTCAAAGATCTTGCCAACGATCAGGTACGAAAGCAGCCTAGCCGCGCCCCAGGGGTGGGCCGCGGTCCGGGCAACTACGACGTTGTCCCACATGTCCCGATAGCCGGGGAAGTATGGGGCCTCGAAAGTGAAGCTGTGGTGCAGAATCGGCAGGTGGGCGTCGTTCATTACCTCCCACAGAGGGTCAAGCTCTGGGTGGTCGATGGGCATCCCTTCCGGCAGCACTGGAGCCACCGCAGCTACCCAATTCTCCTGGGATACGGCCTTGACCTCTGAAACCGCCCATTCGATGTCGGCGGCAGGGGCAAGGATGATACTCTTGAGCCGGTCTGGGCTAGTGCTGCAATACTGGCGCATGTAGCGATGATAGGCAGAGTAAAGCCCTTCCGCCAGAGTCACGTCGGGAAGGGAGGTCAGACCATTGGCCCAGGTGCCAGGTATTATCACGTCTAAGTCGCGGCCCTCCATGTCCATATCCAGCAGCCGTCCCTCGGCATTTTCGTCGCTCACGCCGTGGCGGGGGTCAACCCTGTGATGACCCGAAGAGCGGGTAACCCTGCCCTCCAACGCGCCACGTCCTCCAGTAACCGCCTCGGCGTCCTCCGGCCTCGGAGCCTCTCCGGGGAACCTGTCGAACGGTATCGACGCCATGCTCAGGGCAGTGTAATTCCCCACGGTACGTAGATACGGTTTCATTTCGTCCAATCTGGGACGGAAGCTGGGGTCCACGTACTTCACCAGGGTATCGTAGCTGGGATTCACGTGGGTATCGATATCAATTACCTTGTAACCCTTTTTCATTTCGTCACTCCAAGTCAAGAGTGCGCCAATTATCGCCTCATCGCGACCGGAGGGTCAATGGCCCCGGCGCGGAATCTATTCCAAGCGTGACCGGCGGGGTGATCAGATCGGTGGCAAGCGGTCCCGGCGCATCTACTTCCGTTGGTCTATTGAAAAAGCATTGCCTTCCGGGTCGAGGACGCGGGCGAGCCGGATGGGCTCTCCGGGAGGGTCGGACGGGCCGGAGATGATCTTGCCGCCTCCCTGTTCAACTTCGCCTACCGCGGCGTCGATGTCATCCACTTGAAATATCAAGCCGGTCTCTTCTGTTTCTCCGGTCCCTCCGCCGTGCAGGGCGACGACGGCGTCACCGAAGCTGAGTTCGCTCCAGAATTCGGACTGATATCCCACCTTCAGTCCAATGACACCCGTGTAGAAGGAAAGCGCGCGGTCCATGTCCTGCACCATAAGCATGTACTTGACTGTTTCAACCTTCATGTCTCAGACCTCCCGATCAAATTTGACCTCCACCGGCGGCGGTCAGGGTTTCAAGTATCTGGACAACCACTCAAGGCATCGTCCCCAGGCCATGTAAGACGCTTCAGGATGGTAGCTCTCTCGGGTGTCGGAAAAGAAAGCGTGACCCGCCCCCTTGTGACCCACCGTCTCGAACTCCTTCCCGTGCCTGGATAGCTCGACTCCCAGCCGTTCCACGTCGTCCGGCGAGGGGTTGGTGTCTTCGTTGCCAAACAGTCCCAGCATCGGGCAACAGAGGTCTTTGACCATCTCCGCAGGGGCGGTGGGATTGACTTGGGTGGACTGGAAGAGTCCATTGGAGTAAAAGTTGACGAAGACGTCCAATCCGGTCGTGTTGCAGGCGAACACCAGGGCCACCCTTCCGCCCGAGCAGAACCCAACGAGCCCAATCCGCGGACTTACGAAGCCACTGGACTGGAGGAAACTCTTCCCGCCCTCGAGGTCGGCGTTGGCCTGGGCGACTTACGAAGCCACTGGACTGGAGGAAACTCTTCCCGCCCTCGAGGTCGGCGTTGGCCTGGGCGTTCGGACGGTTGCCCAGCCACTCCCGCGCGTTCGCCATGTCCGATTCTTCGACCACGCAGAGCCTATCGTTGCGGCTGTACAAGGCGGGGACTATCGCCGCGTAACCCACCGCGGCAAACCTGCGGGCCACGTCCTTCATGTGCTCCTCGTAGCCATGCACGCCATGGACTAGCACCAGGCCGGGAAATATCCCTTCTTCCGAGGGACGGGCCACATAGGCGGGCACTTTGTCCCCGTTGAACCCATGTACTTCCACGTCGTAAGCCTTGATCTGAGCCGGGTGGTAGACAACGCCCGGGGGCAAGATTGGCGACGGCATATTCGTACTCCTGGATGAGTCTTTTACTGAATTGGGGCCAAGCCATAACACTTGAGGAACCCAATCGGTCTGCCCAAGATTATATAACCGTCAGTAATGGCAAGCTGCAACCCTCAAGCGCCCCGCTCCCACCGGACCCAGGAGGAGTTGCGGCGGTGATAAGGTTGGTTCCGACCTCCATGACATTAGGTGGTGACGTCTACTATTTATCGTAACCATAGTTGTCTCCAGCACGCGTGTTTCGTCGTGATACGGCCAACTGCCAAGACTACCTGCCGTTGACAGCCCGCGCACCATGAAATATCATCGGTTGGGAATCGACCCTGTCTAGCTGCGCCTTGGGAAGTAGCAGGGTTTATATCGTTCGGAAGACTAGAGCAATAAATAAGGAGGCTGTTGGATGTCGAACAAAGAGGATGTCGCCCTGCTGGCACACCTGATGCGCCGCGCAGGGTTTGGGGCTACCAAGGAAGAGCTTAGCCGCTACGCCGATATGGGCTACGAAGCCACCGTGGACGAGCTCATCGACCCGCCCAGAGACCGCCAGTCCGGTAAGACCGCGATGCTCCTGCGCTATCTGCCCGGTTCCCTGCTCCCCGGTGGCACGCCCACCCCGGGACAGTACAACTGGATGTACCACATGATCACGACCCAGAGGCCGTTGGAGGAGAAGGTCGCCCTCTTCTGGCACCAGGTATTCGCCACCGGCAACGCCAAGGTCGACAACTGCGACCAAATGCTCGAGCAGTTGACCATGTTCCGGAAATACGGCATGGGCAATTACCGCGAAATGCTGGTGCAGCTCTCCAAGAACCCGGCCATGATCTTCTGGCTGGACAACAACGAGAACCACCGTGACGCCGTCAACGAGAACTGGGGACGCGAGCTTCTGGAGCTCTTCTCCATGGGCGTCAGCAACTACACCGAGGTGGACGTACGGGAAGCCTCCCGCGCCTTCACCGGCTGGACCATCATGCCCAAGCTCCCCCGCCAGCCATTCGGCCGCTTTCCTTGGCGGTACGAGTACCTAGGCGAGGACCACGACGACGGCGAGAAGACCTTCTTGGGCCACACCGGCAAGTTCAACGGTGAGGACATCATAGACATCATCGTGAAGGAGCCCGCCACCGCCCGTTTCATCTGCCGCCACCTGTACAACTTCTTCGTGGCCGACGAGGTCCAGGTCCCGGCGTGGACCATCGAGCCCGCCCGCGACGAAGAGGCCCTGGACATGATGGTCACCGCCTTTGAAGAGTCCGGCTACGAGATGAAGGCCGTTCTCAAGCTCATGCTCAACTCCGAGTTCTTCAAGAACGCCCGCTACTCCAAGATCAAGAGCCCGGCTGAGGTTGTAGCCAGCACCTTGAAGCTAGTCGGCGCATACCCGACTCCCGAGCCCACCCTCCCCAGCATCGGCCCCGAGCCCAGCTACATGGGCCAGTCTTTGCTTGACCCCCCCAGCGTTGAGGGTTGGTACACCGGCTCCGAGTGGATCAACAGCGGCTCGCTCCTGGCCCGGATCAACTTCGTGGCCGACCGCGTCGCCAACACCAACATGCCCGGTGTTAAGAGGATCATCGGCGACATGAAGTCTGATGGTATCTCCACTCCGGAAGAGCTTCTCGAGGCTTCCCTGGAGCACATGGGCTTCCTGGAGATCGGTGCGGAGACCCGCCAACAGCTTATGGACCACGCCAAGGCCGAGGGCAACATGGACTGGAACGACGAGGCAGCCGCCGGCGTCCGCGTCGGTGAGATGCTCGCCCTGGTCGGCGCAACCACCGAGTACCAGTTCGGCTAGAACGGACACGCCCTCACCTCAGTCCTCTCCCTCTGGGAGAGGAAGAGAAAGTCCCTTCTCCCCCAAGGGAGAAGGGGTAAACCTAAAAAGGAGTAAGAGAGAGCATGACCTCTACGAAGAAAGACCCAGTCATCGTAGTCTTGCAGCTCACCGGCGGCAACGACTACTTCAACACCGTCATTCCCTACAACGACCCTCTCTACTACGACAACCGTCCCGCCGTTCAGTACCGGCAAGAAGACATCATCAAGGTCGACGACCAACTCGGCTTCGCGCCCACCATGGGCCCCATCAAGGAGCTTTACGACCAGGGTAAGGTCGCCGTGCTCCACGGCATAGGCTACGCCGACTCCCCCAGGTCCCACTTCCGCTCCATGGACATCTGGCACACCTGCGAGCCGGACAAGGTCGGCACCGAGGGTTGGGCCGGCAGGCTCGCCCGCGAGCTGGACCCCAACAAGGAGAACGTTCTCTCCGCCATCAACTTCGGCCATGGCCTCCCACGCGCCCTGGTGGTCCCCGGTGTCCCCGTAGCCGCCATCGCCGATCTCGAGACCTACGGCGTCCTCACCGGCATCAGTGACGAGTCCCAGCGCCTAAAGGCCCTGGACCTCTTCGCGCGCATGTACTCCCCCGCCGTCGGTTCCGGCATGGTCACCGACTATCTCCGCTCCACCGGCATGGAAGCCATGACCGGCGCGGACATCGTCAAAGTAGCCCCTGAGATGTATTCCTCCAGCGTCGAGTACCCCAATTCCCCCATCTCCGCTCACCTGAAGGACATCGCTCAGGTCTACTTGGCCGACCTGGGCACCCGCATCTTCTACACCCAGCACGGCTCCTTCGACACCCACGCCGGCGAGGCTGGCGCGCATCCCACCCTGTGGAAGGACGTCTCAGAGGGCATCTCCGCCTTCTTCGAAGACCTCCACGCCCACGGCCAGGGTGACAACGTACTGATGTACCTCTTCACCGAGTTCGGACGCCGCGTCCACGACAACGGATCGGGCACCGACCACGGCGCGGCCGGCGCGGCCTTCGCCATCGGCGACGCGGTCAAGGGCGGCATGTACGGCCGGTACCCCTCGGCCAAGGCCGAGGACCTGGAACAGGGCGACCTGGTACCCAACTACGACTTCCGCGGTGGCTACACCACCATCCTGGAAGACTGGTTCGGCCTCGACGCCAAGCCCATCGTCAACGGCTCTTTCGAGAAGCATAGCTTCCTTTAGGCTAGGACGCTTAAGCCAAAACGCTCTTGCTAACACGGCGAGGAGTCCATCATTGAATAGACCGGACTCCCCGCCATTCTAGGACCTAAACCACGGGCGAAAACGCCCAGGAATCGCACAAGCGCCTGGAGGTAAACTGATATGGCGGAAATCACCGTAGCATCCGGCCGGTGCTGGCAGTATAGTCACTATGTAGGTCGCAGGGGCGGCGCTGGAAATGGTTTCACCCAGCCCGTCGGCGTCGTCGCTGGCAAAGACGACGTTATCTACGTGCTCAACAGGGCATCGCCTCGCGTCACCAAGGCCACCGTTGCCCAGGAATTCCTGGGAGAGTTTGGCCGCAGCGGCGAGGAAGAAGGCCAGTGGGTATGGCCCACCGACCTAGCGTTGGACCAGGACGAGAACGTCTTCACCGCCGACGAATGGCTCAACCGCATCACCGTTTTCGACAAAGACGGTAACGTCATCAAGACCTGGGGCGAGGCCGGCGAGGGCGAGGGCCAGTTAAACGGTCCCTCCGGCATGGCTTTCGACGCCGACAACAACGTTTGGATCGTCAACAGCCTCAACAGCCGCGTCCAGAAGTTCACCACGGACGGACAATTCATCACAGGCTTTGGGACCAAGGGTAACGCCGATGGTGAATTGGACATGCCCTGGGGCATCACTCTGGACAACGACGGCAACATTTACGTCGCCGACTGGAACAACCACCGGGTCCAGAAGTTCACCGCCAATGGTGACTACTTGATGACCTTTGGTTCTGGCAAAGAGACCGGCGTATCACCCTCCGGAGACACGCCATACATCCACGCCACGGTCCGCGAGGTGGACGAGAACCCCAACGACCTCAACCATCCCACGGGCGTCGCTGTAGACCAGGACGGCGACGTATACGTAGTGGACTGGATGAACGAGCGCGTCGTGATCTTCAACTCCCTGGGCGGCACTCTGGCCACCCTGCGCGGTGAGGCCCGCGGCCTGTCCAAGTGGGCCGAGATGTCCATCGTCGCAAATCCCGACATGGGCAAGGCCAGGCGGAGAGTCAAGAACCCCGAGGTGCAGAATTACTTCCGAATGCCCGTGGCCTGCACCTTCGACCAGGCGACCAACCGCCTTCTGATCGCCGACACCCACCGGGGGCGGGTCCAGGTCTTCGAAAAGGACCAAGACTACATGGACCCCCAGTTCAACCTATAAGACGCTTCGGCGTTCCAACCCCGGCTACCCAACAGCGCCCCTGCCTGACAGGGGCGCTGTTGTATGTGCATCGGAACTATATTCCCGCCTACGATAAATATCCATGCCAAACATCACATAACACGGCTTGACATCACCAATTGAAATAACATACATTACCTCTCACGCTAAAAGCACTGGAATATTCATCTCATGAATCAGTGAAACACGACGAAACGCCATAATGAATTTGGTTACCTGGATAGCAGGCGTTCGTTAATATCCCACAAATTAGAAGATAATCCCGAAAAAGAAAAGCCCTGGGCGGACTCGTCGCTCAACTAGGCCGCCCAGGGCAGGAGTGGAACGTGCTGAGAACACGCGCCGATTCGCATCTTATCACACCTATTCAAGGCGCTTCCAGACTGGAGCAAGCGGCCTTCACCACGAAGGCGTCCGCCAACCCGGTGGACCTCGCGCTCCGTTGGGGAGTGCTTATTTTTGTGCCTGTCAAATTGTATGGAGGGAACGACATGTCCTGGCGAACAATCCGGAGTCTGAAAGTATTGGCACTTGCATCTACTATTTTCGCGCTGTTCTTAGTCATCGCTTGCGGGTCCGCTGCGCCCGCGGAACAAGTGGTAGTCGAGAAGGAAGTGGTGAAAGAGGTTGAGGTCCCTAAAGTAGTCGAAAAAGAGGTCATCAAGGAGGTCGAGGTAACTAGAGAAGTGGTCCGGGAACAGATGAAGCCCGCCGGGATGGTCGCGGCGACGGTAGCCCCGGCGGCGCAACCGCAACCCACGGTCGCTCCCGCCATGACCGAGAGCAAACGGGGCGGCTTCGTCACCATGATGGACTACAACGCCCCGACTCAGAAAGCGATCTGGGAGTGGGCGGGTTCCCAGCTAAAGAACACCTCCCCGGTGTTCAATGGTCTCCTGGAATTCAACCCTGAGACCGATGACCCCCTCGACATCCGGGGTGACCTGGCCCAGAGCTGGGAACAACTCGACCCGACGACCTACGTCTTCCATCTGCGTCCCAACGCGACGTGGCACGACGGCAAGCCGGTTACCGCCGACGACATCGTGTTCAGCATGGACGGCGGAGTGTGCGTCGACTGCAACGGGCTGGACGGTATCCAGGGCCCGACCCGTACCGGCGCCATCTTCACGGACAACTACTACGAAGCCGGGATGGCCCGGGCGATCGACCAACACACCGTCGAAGTAAGGACCCTTTTCCCGGCGCCAGCGTTTATCCCCACTCTCTCGTTAGACGTTTTCAAGATGCTCCCCAAACATACCGTTCTGGGCGACAGAAAGGCCCAGACCATCAAATCCCCCGAAGACTTCAACGGGTCGGGGCCCTTCCTCCACACCGGGTATACGAAAGACGTAAAGAACGAATACGAAGCCAACCCGGACTATTGGAAGGAAGGTTACCCGCGTCTCGATGGTATGAGGCACGTGATCCTCATCGACTCTGGTTCACAGATCGCCGCGTTCCAGACGGGACAGGTACTTATGGTGAACTGGATCGTGCATCAGATCGGAGTCCACGACGCCCTCAAGCTGCAGGAAGAGCTCGAAGGCAAGGTTGACTTCCACTGGGCGGGGCCCATTCTTGCCCACGGAGTTGGCTTCAATACGACCAAAGCGCCCTTCGACAACATTAAGGTGCGGCAGGCGGTGAACCTGGCCATCGACCGGTGGGAGATGGTGGACACCCTGAGCGCCGGCATTCACTGGATGGGTTCTCCATTCCCGCCGGACACTGTATTCGGCCGGTCTACCCAGGACCTGCTCTCGTTGCCCGGCTACAGGTACGTTGACGGGGCCGGGACCCCGGTTACCAGCAGCCTCAAAGGCGTGCAGGGGCTCCAAAAGGACCCTCGAGACATAGATGAAGCCAAGCGTATATTGGCCGAGGCCGGGTACCCAGACGGCTTTGAGGTGACTCTCTCTGCCCGGAACGCCGTCGGGTACCCCGACGAGGCGGCTATCTTGGCCGAACAGCTAAAGAAGATCGGCATCAGGTCAACCCTGAAGACCTACGAGAGCGCCGCCGGGTATAAGACGTACGACACCGGTGACTTCCAGTTCATGGTCCAAGGGCGGTCCCTCTCCCTAATGGACCCGGACGTTGTCTATGCCCAGTGGGTCAATAGCACCATGACCAGGTGGGGAGCCGGAGGAGCGCCCGGGGCTAACTTCCACCATCCAGGCGGGTTCGAAGAACTCTACGAGAAGCAGGCCCAGGAACTGGACCTAGAGAAGCGAAAGGCAATTGTCCGTGAGATGGAAGACATCCTGATGAACCAGGACGCCCAATACATCAACCTCTTCTGGGGTGCGCGCGCCTTCCCGGTAGCTACCCAAATCCAGAACTTCCATCTGCATCCGAGCCACTACATGGGCACCAAGTGGGAACACCTATGGTGCGATCCTGTGGACGCTTGCCGCTAACACCAAGTTTGATCCCGCCTCTGGCGGAGTGGGTACTGGTCCACTCCGCCAGGAAACCTACTGCCGCAACCTAAATCCTCTAATGGGTAGGCCACGCTAATGCAGGCTTATGTAGCCAAGAGAACCCTTCTATTTATCCCCACGTTGATAATGGTCACCATCGTAATCTTCACGCTCCTGCGCGTAGTGCCGGGCGACCCGGCGGTCATGCTTCTGGCTGGAGGAGAAGGCGGCGGAGAGGAGAACGAGTATACCCAGGAACAACTCACAGCCTTACGCGCCAAGTTGGGCACGGACAAGCCCATTGTGGCCCAGTATGGAATTTGGGTATGGAACATGCTCCAACTAGACTTCGGGACCTCCTTCTTCTACGAGACCCCCGTCTCGGAAGACCTGAGGCAGAAATTCCCGGTGACCCTGGAACTTAGCATATTAGCCACGGTATTGGCGATTATCGTGGCAGTCCCTTTGGGGGTGATCTCTGCTATTAAGCAGGACAGCCTGGCGGACTATGCGACCAGGTTGATCACTATCGCCGGCGTGGCCATCCCCAATTTCTGGTTGGCCATCCTGATGATCTTCTTCCTGGTCTTGATCTTCGGTTGGATGCCTCCAATAGTCTACGTGAGCCTGTGGGAAGACCCCACCTCGAACCTGAAACAGCTCTTCTTCCCAGCCTTGGCGTTGGGTTTCTCGAATATGGCCTTTATCGCCAGGGTCACCCGCTCCGCCATGCTCGAAGTGTTCCGGGAAGACTACATCCGCACCGCACGGTCCAAGGGACTCAGGGAAGCAGTAGTGGTTTTCCGCCATGCTCTGAAGAACGCACTCCTTCCCGTCGTAACCATTTCCGGCTACGAATTTGGCCGGCTCATGGCGGGCACGATAATCATCGAGGTGATCTTCATGGTGCCGGGAATGGGACGTCTCCTGGTTACGAGCATTTTCCACCGGGACTTCCCCATGATCCAGGCGGTCATAGTCCTAATCACCGTGTTGGTCTTGGTCTTGAACATGGCGCTGGACCTGCTTTACGCCTGGTTGAACCCGAGGATTCGCTACTCATAACCGATAATTAATCATTAACCGGCGCCAGGAGAGGACCGATGAGCCAAGACCGCGGGATCGGGGCAATCGCACTTCCCAGCCCATTAGAAGGCGGCCTAAAATCCAAAAGGACATTTGCCCAAAACCTCGGCCACTTCTTCCGGTACAAACCGTTGGGAGCATTCGGCACGATTGTGGCCACCATACTGGTGTTGGTCGCGATCTTCGCCAACGTAATCGATACCCATGACCCTTACGCGATCAGGGTCGCTGACGTATTCTCCCCGCCCGACTCAACTGTCTGGTTGGGTAGCGACCACCTGGGCCGCGACGTGTACAGCAGGATAATCCACGGAGCCCGGATTTCCCTGTACGTCGGCCTGCTCAGTTCGTTCATCGGCTGCACGATCGGGATGATGGTTGGCGTGGCCAGCGTCCACTTTGGCGGGGTCACGGACCTGGCCGTGCAGCGGGTTATTGACGGCATGATGGCCTTCCCCTCACTCATTCTCGCCATCGCCATCATGGCGGCCTTGGGCTCGTCTCTGAACAACGTGGTAATTGCGTTGAGCATCGTGTATATCCCCAGCACGGCCCGTATCCTGCGGTCTCAGTCCCTGGCTATCAAGGAGACCGACTACATTTTGGCTGCGAAGGCGGTCGGCGCGGGAGACTGGAGGATCATTGTTAAGCATATGATTCCCAACTGCTTCGCCCTGTTCATCGTCATCGTGACGATTCACCTGGGCGGCGCGATCATCGCCGAGGCGTCTCTGAGCTTCCTTGGCGTGGGGACACCCCCCAACGTCCCCTCCTGGGGCGGAATGCTCAACGGAGCAGCCCACAGCTACGTGAAGACCGCCCCCTGGGTAGCGATGTTCCCAGGACTGGCAATAGTCGCGGTGGTTTTCGCCTGGAACCTCCTGGGCGACGCCCTCCGTGATGTGTTGGACCCCCGCCTCCGTGGGACGAATTAGTTTCGACTCCAAGAAACGCGTCTATTGGATTCCCGAAATCTCAAACCACATCTAGTCTGGAGGATTGTAAATGGCAAAGCACTGGTCAAAGAACCGTTGGGGACTTCTCTCAGTTCCGTTACTCTTAGGGCTAATCTTCATCATTGCTTGCGGGTCCGCGGCTCCGGCTGAACCGCAGGTGATCGAGAAAGAAGTCGTCAAGGAAGTCCCCAAAGAGGTCATCGTAAAGAAGGAAACTGTCAAGGAAATCGAGGTCGTCAAGGAGGTAGCAGTCCAACAAGACCAATACAAGAAGCAGACTCACGAAGGCGCGGCGGTGCAGATCGCACCGGGCGCGAAGGCCGAAGAGAAGCCGAACCCCTACTTCATCGCAGAGGCGAAGCAGGGCGGTTTCATCAATATGAACCAATACGCCGACGTCCGGCAGCGGCTGATTCACCAATCCGCCGTGCTCAACATGAACATGGCAGGCCTTTTCAATAATCTGATCGAATACAACCCGGAGACCACCGACCAGGGCGATCTCCGGTGCGACATGTGCGAAAGCTGGGAGTTGGCCGAGGACGGTGTCACCTACACCTTCCATGTCCATCCCGACGCCAAGTGGTGGGACGGCACACCGGTAACGGCCAAGGACATCGTCTTTAGCCTGGAGAGCATGGTCGCCCCAGACCAGTTCCCCGCCCTCGAGGGACGCTCCACTTCCACACACTGCAACACCGGTCTCTATTACGATTCCGGCCAGTCACGGGCGATTGACGAGAAGACCGTGGAAGTGATCACCAAGTTCCCCACTGCCGGTTTCTTCCCCGCAATCGCCAACCATACCTGCCTGCTTCTTCCTGAGCACGTGATCGTCGGACAGGGAATCGCCCAGGGTGGCAGGGACATGGATGCTCTCGTAGGCTCCGGGCCCTTCAAGTTCGTGGAGTACGTCAAAGAGGTCTCCGTCGAGTACACCAGGAACGAGGATTACTTCAAAGAAGGCCGCCCCTATATCGACGGGATGAAGCACTTCGTCATGACCGACTCCGGCCGCGTCATTGCCGCCTTCAAGACCGGCCAGATCCTCACCAGCAATCAGTCAATCGACAACCTCTCCGTTGCCGAGGCCCTGAAACTCGACGAGGACATGGACAACCTCACCATGCACTGGGCCGGGCCTATCAGCATGATGTACATCGTCATGAACACGGCCAAGGCGCCCTTCGATAAGCCAGAAGTCCGGAAGGCCGTCAACCTGGCTGTCAACCCTCAACCCATCATAGACAACATCAGCGAGGGTATGTACACCAAGGGTTACCCCCTGCCGCGGGGGTTCTGGTATAGCCTCTCCGACGAGGAGTACGACAATCTGGCAGGCTACCGGGACAACGACGGCATCAAGCCCTCGGAGGACCTGGCCGAGGCCAAGCGCCTCCTGGCCAGCGTGGGTATGGATGGCCCCTTCTCCATCACCCTCCATGCCAGAAACTGCTGCGACTACCCCGACGTCGTGGTGCTGGTCAAGCAGCAGCTTGAAGAGGCCCTGGGCTGGGACATCACTATCAAGGTCATGGAGTCCGGCGCGGGGTTCGACGCCTACTGGGCGGGAGACTACCAGTTCGCCGTTCAGGGCGGCAGCATCTTCATGAACGACCCAGACGCCATCTTTGCCCGCTACATCCGCGGCACTATCCCCCAGTGGGTCGGCGGCGGACGAGGCAAGTACTACGCTCCCGAGGGACTTGAAGCCCTCTTCGACCAGCAGGTCCAGGAGCCCGACCAGGAGAAGCGGAAGGCCATCGTCCATGAGATGGGCAGAATCGCTTACGAAGGCACCGCGAATCCGTACATCTACTGGACTGACCGCCACCACGGGGTGGAGCACCGGATTAAGAACTACAACTTCACCTACCAGGGAATGCGTTGGGAGCACGTCTGGTGCGACCCCGAGTGCAGGTAACCGCGACGATCTAAGCACCAAGAACGGGCCGGCTTTTGAGCAGTGCCGGCCCGTTTTCTTTTTCCCGGCTCCGACTATCTGTTGCTGCGGATTACTCCACATATTGATCTTATTTCGTCACCCTATGGGCTTTTAGGGCAGTGTATTTTACGGAACGCGATGTATTATTTCGGTTTTACGCACGGCAACTTCTGTATATATTAGCCTATTGACACACAATTCGCGGCTATACTATATTGTGTTTCGCTTCAGGACTGAAGAGGTCATTAACATCCCTCTTTCGCGTAGCAAGGGTCTATTCGCAAATATAAGAGTGTGGATATGGCACTCGTTAAGGAATCAAATCCTGGACTGGAGCGGTATACACACCGGGAAAACCAGGCTTAACCCATCCCAAATCTACCCGTGTTTTGGAGGACAGCGCATGGCGCGAGGCTTGTCAAAGGTTTCCAGAGGACTACTTCTTACCCCACTCGTATTGGCTCTCGTGTTCGTCATTGCCTGTGGGTCCGCTGCCCCGGCGGAACAGGCTGTGACGCAGCAAGAAGCCCCCAAGGAAGTACCTAAAGAGGTAACCGCACAAACACAAGATACCGTCACGAAAGTCGAAGCTGCCAAGGAAGCGGTAGCCGCACCCGACTCGTATGCGAAGAAGACCCATGAAGGCGCCGCGAAACAAATCGCGCCGGGGGCTAAGGCAGAACAGAAGGAAAACCCCTACTTCATTGCCGAAGCCAAGCAGGGCGGGTTCATCAACATGAACCAGTACGCCGATGTCCGGCAGCGGCTAATCCATCAGTCCTCAGTTTTGAACATGAACATGGCCCCTCTGTTCAACAACCTGATCGAGTACAACCCTGAGACCGCCGACCAGGGTGATCTCAGGTGTGATCTGTGCGAAAGCTGGGAATTGGCCGAAGACGGCGTAACCTACACCTTCCATGTCCATCCGGACGCCAAGTGGTGGGACGGCACACCCGTAACGGCCAAAGACGTGGTCTTCAGCCTGGAGAGCATGGTGGCCCCAGACCAGTTCCCAGCCCTCGAGGGCCGCTCCACGTCGACCCACTGCAACACCGGTCTCTATTACGATTCCGGTAGCTCCCGTGCGATTGACGCGAAGACCGTCGAAGTTGTCACCAAGTTCCCCACCGCCGGTTTCTTCCCCGCCATCGCCAACCATACCTGTGTACTCATCCCCGAACACGTCGTGGTGGGACAGGGCATCGCCCAGGGTGGCAGGGACATGGACGTTATAGTCGGCTCCGGTCCCTTCAAGTTCGTGGAGTACGTCAAGGAAGTCTCCGTTGAATACACCAGGAATGAAGATTACTTCAAGGAAGGCCGCCCCTACATCGAAGGGATGAAGCACTTCGTGATGACCGACTCCGGCCGCGTCATTGCAGCCTTCAAGACCGGCCAAATCCTCACCAGCAACCAGTCAATCGACAACCTCACCGTTGCCGAGGCGCTACAGCTCGATGAGGATATGGACACCCTGACCATGCACTGGGCGGGCCCCATCAGCATGATGTACATACAGATGAACACGTCCAAGGCCCCCTTCGACAAGCCAGAGGTCAGGAAGGCAGTCAACCTCGCCATCAACCCCAAGCCAATCATCGACAATATCAGCGAGGGTATGTACGCCAAGGGCTACCCGCTGCCTCGAGGCTTCTGGTACAGCCTCCCCGACGCGGAGTACGACAATCTCCCTGGCTACCGGGACGTCGACGGCATGAAGCACCCCGATGACCTGGCCGAGGCCAATCGCCTCCTGGCCAGCGTGGGTATGGACGGCCCCTTCTCCATCACTCTCCACGCCCGCAACTGCTGCGACTACCCCGACGTTTCCGTGTTGGTCAAGCAGCAGCTTGAGGAGGCACTGGGCTGGAAGATCACCCTGAAGGTTATGGAGAGCGGCGCAGGCTTCGACGCCTATTGGGCGGGCGATTACCAATTCGCCGTCCAAGGTGGCAGCATCTTCATGAACGACCCCGACGCCCTCTTCGCCCGCTACATCCGCGGCACTACCCCCCAATGGTCCGGGGGCGGGCGAGGCAAGTACTATGCTCCAGAGGGGGTAGAGGCCCTCTTCGACAAACAGGTCCGGGAACCAGACCAGGAGAAGCGGAAGGCCATAGTCCAAGAAATGGCGAGGCTCGCCTACCAGGGAGCGGCCAACCCCTACATCTACTGGGTTGACCGGCACCACGGGGTGGAGCACCGGATCCAGAACTTCAACTTCACCTATCAGGGATCGCGCTGGGAGCACGTCTGGTGCGACCCCGAGTGCAAGTAACAAAACGTTTACCTGCGCAACAACAGGCCGGCCCCAAACCGGGGTCGGCCTGTATCTCTGTATGCCGTAACTCCTCCGGCGTAAATCGTTTACACTAGACCCAGGCCCTGGCGAGTCCGGCAAGAATGGCGAAGAATAGGGAAGACATCTGAACTATTTTCCTTCGCCGATGAGCCTATTGACACGTCATTCGGGCCTATACTATAGTGTCATGCGCTCCGGGCTTGGGGAACAGAGTCCCCATAATAAATTACTTCATAATCGGCTGGCTCAAGGGGGCCGGCAGACGGCAAGGGCATCACTCGGTGGTCACTCAGAAATTACCCGGAAATCAGGCAGTATTCACACCGACCCTGGTGATCGGTCCCCGTAGGATTCAGGGAGCAAAATGAGGTCATACATAGCCAAGCGGTCCGTCCTATTCATCCCCACGCTGTTCATCGTTACTGTGTTGGTATTCGCCGTGCTGCGGGTCGTCCCTGGAGACCCCGCGGTGCTGATCCTCGGAGGCGAGGAAGGGGACGACGACTACTCTCAGGAACAGCTCGACGCATTGAGGGCGAAGCTTGGTACCGATAAACCCATCTACATTCAATACCTCAAGTGGGTGGGCAAAATGCTCAAGGGGGACTTCGGCACGTCCTACTTCTATGAGGGCGACCAAGTCTTCGACGACATCAAGCACAGGCTCCCGGTAACCATGGAACTGGGTCTCATGTCCCTCATCCTGGCCAGCATAGTGGCCATTCCCCTCGGCGTAATCTCAGCTATCAAACAGGACACCGTCGGAGATTACATCACCCGGGTAATTACCATCGCCGGCATCGCATTGCCCAATTTCTGGGTCGCGGTGATGACGATCTTCTTCCTGGTCCTCATCTTTCAATGGGCTCCTCCCTTAGCGTATGAAAAGGTATGGGACGATCCCTGGACTAACTTCCAACAGTTGATTTTCCCGGCGTTCGCCCTCGGCACCTCCAATATGGCGTTCATTGCACGGATCACCCGCTCCGCGATGCTTGAAGTGCTGCACGAGGACTACATTAGGACAGCCCGGTCCAAGGGCCTGCGGGAAGGAACGATCATTTCCCGCCACGCCCTTAGAAACGCTCTGCTGCCGGTGGTCACTCTCACTGGCTACGAGTTCGGGCGGCTGATTTCAGGCACGGTAATAATTGAGGTGATCTTCCTCGTCCCCGGCATGGGCAGGCTCCTAATTACCGCCATTACCAGCCGGGACTTCCCGGTGATTCAGGCCATCGTGGTGCTGATAGCAGTGGTCGTGTTGTTGCTAAACCTGCTGCTCGACCTGACCTACGCCTGGCTGAACCCCAGAATTCGGTACAGTTAGACCGATAACCTAACTTCAAGGTATTGCAGAAATGGCTCAAGAACAGAGTCCCGCCGGAGCGATTCCGGATCAGCAAGCGGCTGTCGTCCCAGCCCCTTCCATATTCGTCCTGCCTCCCAAGCGGACCTTGGCGCAGCACGTGCTCTACTTTGTTACACGCAAGCCTCTTGGGACGTTCGGCGCCGTGGTTGCGGGATGCCTAATCCTGATGGCCATCTTCGCCCCCGTGATCGCGACCTACAACCCCTACAAAATCATTAGCGAGTGCCCCGAGCAGAAACGCCTGAGTTGCAAATGGGCCAACCCTGGGGCCAAGTCCGAAAGGCCCGTCGGGACGATGTGGTTCGGAGCCGACCACCTGGGTCGCGATGTCTTTAGCCGGCTCATATATGGCGCGCGGATATCCCTATACGTTGGCATTATCGCGTCCTTGGTTGGCTGCACAATAGGCATGATGGTTGGAGTCATCAGCGTTCACTTCGGCGGGGTTACCGATCTGACCGCCCAGCGGTTTATCGACGCCTTGATCTCCTTCCCAACCCTGATTCTCGCAATCGCCATTATGGCCACACTCGGCGCTTCATTGCTCAACGTGATTATCGCCTTGAGCATCGTGTATATACCAAGCACCGCCCGCATCATGCGCGCCCAGTTCCTGGCGATTAAGGAAATGGACTACATCCTGGCGTCCCAGGCCGTCGGCGCGGGCAACTGGCGGATCATGATAAAGCACATGATCCCCAACTGCTTCGCCCTTTACCTGGTAATATTCACGTTCCATCTCGGCGGAGCGATCATCGCCGAAGCTTCCCTCAGCTTCCTGGGCGTCGGCACACCCATCGACGTGCCGTCCTGGGGTGGGATGCTCAGCGGCGCCACCGCCCAGTCAGTGTCCCTGGCCCCCTATCTTGCGATATTCCCCGGCCTGGCTATCGCCATCGTAGTCTTCTCCTGGAATGTCCTGGGAGACGCGCTGCGGGACGTGCTCGACCCCAGGCTCCGGGGCGCCAGCTAGGAGCCAGCCCTCTAGACACAGGTGCCCTACGCCAAAGGCGGCGGCTCAATGGGAATCCGGTCTAACTACGGAAGATGACTGTCGGTGGCGTGCGTTGCGCCACGATGTCACCTAACCACTAAAAGACCATGAAAAACTGCCTGGGCGCGGGAATACGGGAACCGATTAAGTCCCAAACGAGGAAGGTCCGTTATGCGAACCATCGCCACCTTCGCGCTTCTGGCCTTGGGGATTATTGCCCTCACAGGTTGCGGCGCGTCCAGCCCAAGCGGAGGATCGACCGATGGCGGCGCCGCTGGCCCAGCGGACCCGGCCGCAATGGTTTCGCAAACCGAACAGATGGGGTTTATCCCCTCTTCTAAAGCTGGTCAGCACGTGGGAGAAGAAGCCACCGTTCGTGGCCTCGTAAAAGATTATCAGTGGATTTCTGGTAGACCCAAGAGACCTCATTTGCTCCTATTCGACACCGGAGCCCTCATCGAACGGGGATCCTCTATCTCCGAACAGGAAATCCCCGACACCTTCACGGTGGTTATTTGGAAGGAAGACGCCCTCGCAAACTTCCCTAGCAGCACCAATTTCGGCCCCGTATATTTGGACAAAGTTGTCTGCGTGACCGGGACTATAGAAATCGACTTTGGCGACAGACCTTCGATCAGGGCCACACACGCGGACCAGCTTAAGGCCGACTGCTAATTGCCCTTCCGGTCCGGCCCTGTGATCCGGGGCCGGACTTAGTTACCCCAGTCCAATTTCTCCGCCCACAGACTCCCGCCACGAATCGGCGGCCATCGCGCCTCTTTCGATGAAACCTCGAGGGCGCGCCAGGCGGCCAGAGGCCCCCCGTGCCGTTCCCGGCCAGTCACACCTTTCCGGGCTCGACCCGGAAACCGGGAATTCTTCCCCGCGAGTGCGTACCAAGGCCCCACCATACCCGGCTTCCAGTTTCCGCTTGAGCCAACCGTGACGTTGTCTGGATCGCCTAATAGAACGAAAATCCGCTACATTCATCGCACATACCGGAGGCGGACGTGGCTGCATCTGCTATCCATGACCGTCAAAAACCGTGGGGAACCAGCCTGAGCCACGTTAGCCAACTCCGGAGTATTCAAACCAAACCCCTTCCCCGCTGATGGAGAAGCGGTTTGGCATGCAGGACAGCGGTGAGGACGGACCGGCAAATCAGGTCCGGTGAGGAGATTCTGGAGGACTAAGGGGATCTTGGAAGGCTAGTTAGAGGCGGTGACGGCGTGGAGCGCCCCGCCTTCAGTAACTACGTACATGGTGTCTCCGGCGACTATGGGACTGGCCATGATCTGTCCGGTGCCGGCGTCGAAGTCCCATAAGACCTCACCGGTCTCGACGTCCAGACCAAAGACCTTCCCGCTTTCCGCACCCGCCAAGACCGTTTTCCCAGCGACGGTTGGCTCCACGGATAAAGGTTCTTCGAGCTGGGTCGCCCAGACCTTGCCTCCATTCTGGGAATCACGGGCAAACACCTGGCCCTCCACCGTCGCCCCGATTACCTTGTCGTGGGCCACGGACAGCAGGCCTTTGATCTGACCGCCTACCCGCTTGGACCAGAGCCCTCCGGGCTGTACGGGGCGCGTTTCGATCACCTGCCAGACGAATAGATTGATCTTCACTTTGAACCACTTCCGTTGACCGGGCCATGACGTGGCCAATCGGTCAATTGCCCATACCCAACCCCTGTCGCTGCTGAAGTAAACGATATCGCCATTGACCGTGGGGCCGCCGCCGAAACGCTGCCGGCCAGTGTCGAACATCAACTGCTGTTTGCCCGATTCGGCGTCCACCAGGTATACAAGGCTGTCCTGAGAGGCCACTACCACCGTGCCGTCGTAGTAGGCCACGGGCGATACAATCCAGTCCTCAGTGAGGAAATTCCACAACTCCTCTCCGGACGTGACGTCCAAAGCATGGAGCAGGCGGTCGCCCGACCCGAAGTAGAGCGTGCCATCGGCGATGATCGGAGCTGCGGAGATCGGCTGGCGCAGGTCCACCGACCACTGTGGCAACCCGGTAGCGCTGTCCAACGCCACTATCAGTCCCGGCGTGTAACACGCAATCACGAGGTCTCCGCTTACGGCGGGACTCGAACTGGAAGGTATTCCGGTGTCGTACTCCCACAGCAGGTTCCCGTTGGACTCGTCCAGGGCCACGGTGCGGCCATCCCCCGTGGTCAGGAAAACGCGGCCATCGACCACCACCGGAGCCGACTCTAGCGGCTTGTCATCCACGAAAGCCCACTTGACCTGCCCAGGGATCGGGGCCTGGTCTGGAGTGAACCCGGTGTTCTGGGCGTCGAACCGGCCCAGGGACCAGGCGCCCGGCCCTGAATGGGCCTGCATGTCGGTCAGAGCTCCGGGAGGGTTCGGCCCCCATTGGAAATAGGCGGACATCCACCAGATGACCGCGGCCAGAATAAGCGCCAGCGGCAGCCACTTGACTATCATCCCGGCGCTTAGGAGCCGGAGCCACCATGCCTTGGGCGCGTTGTCGGCGGGGAACAAGGGCGCGATGCCATCCAGGACCATCCAGCAGTTGCGGCAACGCTCTTCCCCCTCTCCGGGGTTCTCGTATCCACAGGACCGGCACTGCCTCATCTGCTCTGTCGAAACCCCTGGCGGCGCGCCGGGGTCATTCAACGGCATTCCGCTAGATGTCATATCCTCCCTAAAAGGGCCCACCGCCCTCGCGGTCTGATTCGAAACAGGTCCAGGCTCTGGATAACGAATTCCAAAGACGCCAAAAATGATACCCACACCTATAGATACAAAAGTGCGGAGCTAATCGAGTGTAGTTGTACTGGCCGGTACTGTCAATGTGAGCGGCTATCCGCGCGCCCGTCCGCGCCCCACAAGGTTGACAAAGAGAGGTGGACGGGCTATATTTTCGGCCACCATAGAGATACTATGATAGGCTGCGTCTGGCTAGGCGCGCCGCATCCACATCGATGCCAGGAGGAGGCTCTTCATGGACTTCAAGTACCACCACACACCCGAGCAGGAAGCGTTCAGACAGGAAGTCCGGACCTGGTTGGAAGAGAACGTTCCGGACCAAATGCGCGCGCCTGTGGACCGGCTAGACCTTACCGAAGAGCACTACAAGTTCTGGCGCGAGATGCACCAGACCCTCGCCGCCAGGGGTTGGCTCTATCCCACCTATCCCAAGGAATATGGCGGGGGAGGTCTTAGCGGCGAGCATGAGACCATCCTCAACGAGGAATTCGAACGGGCGAGGGTAGTTCCCGACTTCACCAATACCTACGTCTTCCCCACCCTTCTGGTTTGGGGTACGGATGATCAGAAGCGCAACCTGTTGGCCCCCATCCTGAAGGCCGAAAAGGTCGCATTCCAGAATTTCACCGAGCCTAACGCCGGTTCCGACCTGGCATCCCTGCAGAGCCGGGCCGTCCGCGACGGAGACGACTGGATCATCACGGGGCAAAAAACCTTCATCAGCGGCCACGGTGACCCCGATTACCTGTTCGGCCCCATTGTGACCGACCCGAACGCTCCCCGGCATCGGAACCTCGGGTACTTCCTGATTCCGTGCCCCTCGCCAGGGCTGGAGCTTTCCCGGCTGAACCTGCTCACCGGCAACGACCAGAGCTTCATCTTTATGGACAACGTTCGCGTGCCCGGTGACCACCTGATCGGCGGGGACCAAGAAGGCTGGCAGGTGACCCAGACTACCTTGGAGATCGAGCACGGCGGACGGGGCGCCGTCCTTCCCCGTGACGAGGCGCTGGACAACCTGCTCCTGTACGTTCACGGCACCAGCAGCAACGGCGGTAAACTCGGCGAAGACCCCATCGTGCAGCAAGGCGCGATGGAGGCCTATATAGAGTCCCGTGTAAACGACCTGTTCTCCAAGCGAAACTACTGGATGTACCAGGCCCGACAGGAGATGACTTACCACGGCTCCCAGAGCGCCTTTTTCCGTAAGATCTACCGGATGAGGAACGCCGACCGCTCCCGGGACATCATGGGCATGTACTCCCTACTGGGAGTCAATGACCCGCGGGCCCCCTTCGGCGGTCAGCCGGAAGTCTACCAGCGCAGCAGCTTGACCGGAGCCCATCCCGGCGGCACTCTGGAAATCCAGAAGGTCATCATGGCCCGTCGGCTGGGCATCAGCCGGACGAGAGAGAGGGCCGCGGCCACTCCGTCCACTTCGGGCGTGTCTGGCGTCTAAACCGCCGCCTATACCCGGCAATGAGACCATTCTCCCGCGCCAGCACAGGGCGTTAGCAACACTCATCAAAGACTGCGGGCGGTTCCTGCCCGCAGTTTTGGCGCACATCGTTAGAGGTCTACCATCGAGTTCGAAAAGAGTTACACGCCGGCCCAGCAGGAGTTTCGTTGGGTGGTTCGCGGTTGGCTGGAGCAATACGTTCCCAGGGACCTGCGCATCCCGCCGCACGGAAGGCCGCTGGACGCCGAGACTCAGCTTCAGGTGAAGGACTTCAGGAGAATCCTAGGGGCTCAGGGTTGGTTGGCCCCGACCTGGCCTAGAGAGTACGGAGGGGGCGGGCTTAGCCCGGCGTTCGCCGAGGTAATTCAGGAAGAAATCCAGCAACTGACCCTCCCGTCGATGGGGGACAACAGCCGCTGGATTCCCGCCATGATGGCCTGGGGGACCGAAGAACAGAAACTCCGGTACGTCCTTCCTGCCCTGCGTGGTGAGACCATCACCTGGCAGGCCTTCAACGAGCCGCGAAGTGGGTCTGACCTCGCCTCCATCGGCGCCCAGGCTGTATTAGAAGGTGACGAATACGTCATTTCCGGACAGAAGGCGTTCATCACCGGAAGATTCGACCCAGACTACCTTTGGACCCTGGCCGTCACCGACCCGGACCGTCCTCGCCGCCTGAACCTGGGCATCCTGATGGTGGACGCCACGTCTCCCGGCATATCCATCAGGACCCAACGAATGTTGGCGGGAAGCGAACGCACCGTGACCCTCGAAAACGTCCGAGCGCATAAGGATTGCCTTGTTGGGCTGCCTACCCAAGGATGGGAAATAGCCCAGACCATCCTGGAAGAAGAGCGCGGCGGATACGCCTTCCGCACCAACGAGGACGCCACTATTCAAAGCATCCGCCAGTTCCTCCAGCAGGAACGGGAGTAACCGGACCTTCTCGGGACCAGGTATCGTAAGGAACCAGCCCGGAGCGTGTTTTGGACTTTCGATACCATTTCTCCGCTGAACAGGAGCAGTTCCGCCAGGAAGTCCAGTCCTGGATATTGACCAATCTACCCCGCGAATCCGCCTCCCGGATTGCGTCCACAGCCACAGGACCCGACAACCCGGAGTCCTCACCTTCCATCCTCGCTCTCCTCGGGCCACACGGTTCCACCGAGGCGTCCGTAACTCCGGGACCGGAAAGCGGAGGGGTAGATGGAGACCTAGCCGTCGTCCTGATGCAAGAATTGGAACGGCATGGGCTACTCTGGTTGGCGCGACAGAGCACGGGACTGCTCCAGGCGATCACGGACTACGGCGCAGCGGACCAACACGGCATGTTTCTTTCCGCCCTCACCATGGGAGAGTTGGTGTGCTGGACCCCTTCACATAGTTCCGACGGCGCGGTGGACCCGGCGCGTACCCCAGTCGAGGCCATGCGCGATGGCGACGACTTCATCCTGGACGGCACAGACCTGTTTCTTGGGCTGGGCGACTCCCCGGACTACCTTTGGGCGCCTGCGGTTAGTGACCCTGAGGGTCCATCCGCGGTCGTCTCCGTATTCCTTGTCGGGGCCAATCTGCACGGTGTGTCGGTCTCGACACCACGCCGGCTTACGTCCTCCCAACAACACCGGGTCGCCTTCGAAAATGTCCGCGTCCCCTCTTATTGTTTATTAGGACGCCAGGGTGACGGTTGGGTACTCAACTCTTTACTTCATGCCTCAGAGATGGACCCCCTTCCACCGGAGCCGAATGACCCACGCGTGGACCAGCTCCTGAAGTATGCCGGCGAGACCGTCCGGGATGGAGAAACCCTTGCTGGCGAACCCAACCGCCAACAACTTTTGATGGAAGCCTACATAGACTCCCGGATCTCATTTCTGTTCCGCACACGCGACGCTTGGATGAGTGAGACCGGGCAGAACTTGACCTACCATGTGGCCCAAACCCGCCAATGGGAACGCAAGACCTCCGAACGAATGGCCGAAGTTTCCCGGGTTGTCGTGGGGATGTACGCAATGCTTGACTCTGAGGACCCACGCGCACCGTCCCAAGGGAGCTTCGAATACCTACAGCGACTTGGGGTAGCTGAAGAACCTCCGGAGTCGGCCGTCGCCGGAGACGCAGCGCTCATAGCCAACGCGCTGGGATTGGCGGGGCCGCCCTTGGAGGCCGTCAGCGAGACCCAACCCTTGGACCAAGATCAAACCGGCGAGCATTCGCCACCTATTGCGAAGCTTTCCTCGCCCGCCCGGTAGCGAATAGATGCGATACAAGTGGCAACCGGACAAGCCTCATCCAACGATAGACCACCGAAGGAGAATGTAATGGACCTGGCCTTGACTGAAATTCAGACCCTTTTGCAGAACTCGGCGAGGGAGTTCCTGGAAGCTGAGATGCCCAAGTCCCGAGTGCTGGAGATCGACGACAGCGAAAGCGGTTTCGCCGTCGAAATCTGGGAGATGATGTGCGAAATCGGCTGGGCCGGCATGGTGATCCCGGAAGAGTACGGCGGTTCCGGGAACACATTCACCGACCTGGGCATCGTCCAGGAATTGATGGGCTTCTACGCCTGTCCCAGCCCGCTTCTGTCGTCGGCGGTGCTGTGTTCCCAGGCCATCCTAGAGGCAGGCGACGATGCGCAGAAGCAAGCCCTATTGCCGTCCATCGCGTCTGGTCAACAAATTTTCGCCTTTGCCTTCACTGAACCCGACTACGGTTGGGGCCCCGGCACGGTCCAGCTCCCCGCCAGCCGGAGCAACGGCAACTTCGTGCTCAACGGGAGCAAGCTGTTCATCCCTGACGCCAACGTGGCAGACCAGTTGGTGGTAGTCGCCCGCACTTCTTCCGGCGACCGACCGGACCAGGGCGTTACCATGATGGTGGTGGACAAAGACTCCCCCGGCATCTCAGTACGAGTCCAGACAGGCTGGATCGGCCCCAAGGTCTGCGAGGTCGACTTCTCCAATGTGGAAGTCCCTGAAGCCAACGTCCTCGGCCCGGTTGGCGGAGCATGGCCCGCCATCGACACCGCCATGGAGCGGGCCACGGGAGCGCTCTGCGCCTACATGGCGGGCGGCACCGAGAGAGTGTTCGAAATGGCCCAGGAGTACAGCCAGACCAGGATTGCATTCGGCGTGCCCATCGGGACCTTCCAGAGGGTCCAGGACCACGTGATCGACGCCCTGAACGACGCCGACGCCGCGAAATGGTCTGCCTTCGACGCCCTTTCCCAGATGGACGATGGAGACCCAGGCGCGGGCGTGGCTGTTTCGATGGCTAAAGCCGTAGTCAGCGACGGCTTCCCAAGGGCCTGCGACTCTTCCCATCATGTCCACGGAGGCATAGGCACCGACCTGGAGTTCGGACTTACCCAATACACCAAGCGGGCCAGGACCCTGCAGCACTACCTAGGCGACGCCATCTTCCACAAGGCGAGGATGGCCCGCCTAATGGCTATCTAACCCACCAGGAAACAGTAAGACCCGGCGGCCATCGTGACGGCCGCCGGGCCTTTGCTTGTCCGGGGGTTTCTGCAAATCTCAGATTAAAGGTCTTGAATCCGTATGAACTGGTTCCCTTCACGGGTCCTGATTTCTATTCCGTCCGGCATAACAGCACATACGCCATGTCCTAGGGCAGCTAACATATCGGATCGAAGCAGACGACCTATGCAATCGAATGTAACTGTTCAGAGTTGAGGGGATGGATTAGTTAAAACTTGCTTGGGAAGTTCGGTGCGTCGGGTCGTCGGTTATGTTAAATCAGGAGGATGGAGAACAAGGTAGACCTGAGGACGGCCAGCCGGGAGGCGCTGTTGGCGGTGATTGCGCGGCAGCAGGCGGTCATCGACGAGTTGCAGCGGCGGATAGCGGCGTTGGAAGGGGGTCTCAAGGGCAAAGGGCGGCCCGGAATGCCGGGCAACAAACCGGGTGCAAAGTCAGAGCCGGCCGAGAAGAAGGAGCCAAGAAAGCCCCGGCCCCACGGCTTTAGCCGTCGGCGCACGGTGGCGGCTCACCAGGTGGAACATGTCTTGGACTCCTGTCCGGAGTGTGGCACCGGGTTGGTTGGGGGTTGGCCGCAGCGGACTCGGGAAGTCATCGATATCCCAGTGGCTCCGGTGGAGGTCACGGAGCACGTTTTCGTGACCCGGGTCTGCCCAGTATGTGAACGGCGCCGGACCCCCAAGACGGACTTGGGCGGTGGGGTAATCGGTCGGGGACGGTTGGGAGCCAACTTGGTCTCATTGATCGCTGGCCTGCGGGAAGAGGGCCGGTTGCCCCTTCGGACCATCCAATGGTATCTGGAGACCGTCCACCAGTTGCGCTTGAGCGTTGGGGGAATCACCCAGGTCCTCCACGGCGTGGCCCGGCAAGCCCAACCGGCGGTGGCCGAGGTGCTGGAACTAGTCCGGACCAGCCAGGTGGTGCACGCCGACGAGACCGGCTGGCGCCAGGAGGGGGCCAATGGCTATGTCTGGACCTTCTCCACTCCCACTGAGCGGTACTTCCTGCGCCGAGGCCGGAATAAGGAGGTGGTGGACGAGGCGCTGGGGGAGTCCTTCAGCGGGGTGTTGGTCAGCGATTTCTACGCTGCCTATAACCACTACCCTGGCCTGAAGCAGCGGTGTTGGGCTCATCTGCTCCGGGACATCCATGACCTGAAGGCCCTCTACCCAGCAGACGCCAAGCTGGCCGGATGGGCGGCGGCAGTGCATGACCTCTACGCCCAGGCCAAGCGGTTCTCCCATCCTCAGGCAAGGAAACGCCGTCAGGCCCAACTGGAGTTGGAGCGGAAATTGTTGGCCTGCTGCCGACCCTTCCTTGATGACCCAGGGGCAGTCCAGGCCAAGCTCTGCCGGCGCATCCAGCGCTTCATCAAGGAGTTGTTCGTATTCGTAGCCGAACCGGCCGTCCCCTCGGAGAACAACGCCGCCGAGAGGAGCCTTCGTCACCTGGTGACCAGCCGCAAGATCAGCGGCGGCACCCGCTCAACCCAGGGCACCAACACCAAGATGGCTCTCGCTTCCCTCTTCGGTACCTGGCGCGCCCGAGGATTGAATCCCCTCACCGCATGCCGCCAGTTGCTCACTTCCCCTCAACTCTGAACACTTACAATCGAATGTCTCTTGCAATAGCAGGTCGCGGTCTTCAAACCGTTGGGGTATGTACAAAACACCCTGGTTGATGGCACATAGGCGCCGCTCTGGAAACCCTCGGTCACGAGTCACGATGGTGCGCTCTTCAGAATTCGCCATCGCAACAATGGCCGCGTCTCCAGGGTCAGGGTCATTCGAAACAGCTTGAACGTCTGACGGTCCAATGCTGCGCAACAGGGTGATTACTCTGCTCCCAAGGTTGTTTTCACAAAGGAACCGCATCGATTACTCTTCGTGTTCAACCAGATGAAAGTCACATACCAACGCCGCAAATCCCAGGCAGTGTTCAACGTCCGTTTCCGTGATGCCAAAGTCCGCTATCGGGTCATCATGAGTCGCTAAGTATCTCAGCACGAGCGCGACGGGAATCCTGGTCTCTGCTAAGCAAGGCTTTCCATTGAGTGTCGCAAGGTTCGTGGTCACCGCAGGCTGAGAATTCGAACTCTCCGCGTACACATTGGATATCGGCTTCGTATCTGGCCCACACATTACCGGGCGTTTCGATCTCAAAGCAGCGCGGCGCCGGACACCTAAATGCGAACGAGCCATCTCCTCACCCTGGTCGAGAGCGAACACTTGCGTCCTTCGACGAGGCCAATCATTACCCTTTAATCTCTCGGCTAGCCTCTGTTTCTTCAGTCGTTTCGAGAACACTACCATGTCAGGTTCTCCACTCAATCCTTAATTTGACCTTGCCCGTGTATCGTGAATTGCCAATCTACTCTCTAATGTTAACCATTTCTACAAGCCTGTGGGTTGGGTAGATTGGATTACACCATGAATTGGACGATTCGAGGGGTGAGTGGATCTGCAGCCCTCATTGGCCGACAGGTGACGAGCGGGCGTGGGTGACGGGCGCTACCCGGTGTGTCTTAGGGTCTTCCTGGGGAGTCGAAACCCTGTTCCAAGTCCGTTAAAAAGTCCTCGACGTTGGGGGAGAGGGGACTTGAAGATTGGTTCTCTTCTCGTTGCTCGCGGTCATATCGCTCTTCCAGCCGCTCCAGCAGGGAGGACACTTCGGAGGCGTCGTTGACTATGTTCTGCAAGGCGTCGTACTGCTGGCGCCCACGCTCCCCTTCCTTCAGCCGGTCGGGGAGATTGTACAGGCTGCAGAGCACTTCCATGAGACGGCTGGTGCCGGTGAAGTCCTCATCCACCTGGAAATACTGGGGCAGGTGGACTATGAAGGCCCGGGTTTCCGCGCCCATCTGCTCGGCCTGCTGAGAGATCAGGTAGGTGATGCTGGTAGGCCCCTCGTAGTTGCTGGGACGGGCGCCAACCAGCCGGTGCTCTTCTTCCGCCTCGGGTTGGTCCGACGCGCCCGACACCAGAAGAGGGCGAGTATGTGGGACCATATCGTACATCGCGCCGATCAGCGAATAACGTTTGGTCCCCAGTAGCTTCAGGACTTCCACCACGGAGTCTGTGTAGTCTTCACCATAAACATGCGGCTCCAGAAGGTGGGCGAACACCAGGTCAGGGCCCTCCTCGCGCACCGCGTAGCGGAAGATGGTGCTTGGGATGGAATAGCCCCGCTTGCCCTGGTCGATGTAGGAGCGGGGACGGTACCGGGTGAAGTCATAGAACCGCCCTGGCTTAACAAGACGTCCAAGCTCCTTGGCCCGCAGGTGCCTTTCGATCCGGTCCAAGCTCAAGGTGCCAACGTTGCCCACGTCGATCCAGGGCCTCAGCACAGCCAAAACGTGGGGATCTTTCAGCTCGGGTAACGGCTCTTCGAGCGAAAAATGATCGGTCAACATAGCTCCAGTCTGACAGTGTGGATAGGCGTTTACAAGGGCCTGGGAGCCCATCTAACGGCCATTTGATCGGACGCCTAACCTGGGGAAAGTTGGGGCTACTCTTGCTGCCAATACCAGCCGCGGCCACGGCAATTCGGGCAGAGTTGAATCCCCGTGCCTTCGCACCGCCGACATTCCTCCCACCTCCCGTTGCGCTTGGTCAGGTCCCAGTGTTCATCATCCCTCACGTATACGTGGCCCTGGTCGCAGGAAGGATTTAGGCACGCCGTCGAACCCTCACCCACGCAGTCCTGGCAGGGCTCCCTAATCATCGCCATGCCAATGCCTCATCCAATGGCCGGGTCTCCGGGAGCCATTCCTAGCAATTCCCCATCTGCACCAATTGGCCTTCCCGCCAAGCCACCGCACCGGCGCGCACCGACATGAAGGTGTCCAGCCGGACCTTGCCGTCAACGGTGTGGCCGGCGCTGTCAAACCAAACGAACCTGCCCTCCCGCAGATCGTACACCGCCGCATCCCCTGACATGCCCGGCGAAAGCGATCCAATCTCACCTTCTATGCCCAGGACCTTGGCCGGACGGCTGGTGCTGGCCGCTACGGCATCACCCAGCGGCATCCCAAGGGCGTGGAACTGGCTAACAAGGTCGTTCATCAAATAGACCGTGCGCCCTGGCGGGGCGATGTGAATATCAGTGCTAATCGTATCTGGGAAGAACTCCTGGGCAATGGAAGCCTTTACCACCTCCGAGTCGCAGTGGACCCCCGCGTGGGCAACGTCCATGATTACGCCCCGGTCCGCGGCTTCCTTCACCTGTGGACGGATCTTGCCCTGGTTGTCCAATATCCCCTCAGGATTGCCGTTGAACGCATGGGTAACAATATCTCCAGGCCCCAGGAACTCCAGGATGTCCGGAAGGGGAATTGGCGTCCCGCTAACGTGAACCATCAGCATACTGCCGGACTGGTCGGCGGCTTCCCTCGCCTTGCGCATAGCCTCGTGTGCGTTCCACGCCGCCACCGCATTTATGTGCATCCTGACCTTCACGCCGAAGCAAAATCCGGGGTTCTCTTTAATGGCGTCAGAGGTCTGGTCGACGTCGATTATCCTAAGGTCATGGAGCCCGCCGCCCAGCAGACGGTTTGCCGCTAGCCCCACTCCGCCTATGTGCAAGAATGCGAGTAACCGGGTCCTGTGCGCCGGAAATACGTAGTCCCGCATCGCCCCGTAGTTCAGGCATCCGGCGCTTCCCGCGTCAACGCCAGTTGTGCACCCAGCTGAGAGGCACATCTCGTCGGCGTGGACCGCGGTGCCGTTCCCCCCGTGGTAAAAGTGGCCGTGCAGGTCTATCAGCCCGGGAGTAATCAGCTTCCCGGTCACATCCACCGTGGAAAGGGCCGTTTCCGAGTCGATGCGCTCGGCAACCGCCGACACTACGCCATCCTTGAAGGCCACGTCACGCCGGTCGTGAATTCCCTGGGCCGGGTCGAGCAGCGTACCCCCAGTCAGCACAAGGTCATGGGCTACAGGTGTCGTGGTCACGGCTCACCCTCCGAATGCGAGATTTACCAGTCTAAGACCGGCGTTCGAATTACTGTTCGTCTTCGGGTTCGGTGTATTCCAGGCGGCGCAAGCGAGGATAGACCAGCTCCTTCGGATGTTGGAAGTCATGGTCCGAGATGTCCGCCGATTCATCCATTCTTCGAGTTCCCCATTGATCGATGGCTTGCTGGAGCAACAGCCTCACCACCTGGGGCGACCTGCCTTCCAGGCGGCCCAGTTGGTAGGCCAAAGTTACCGCAAGCTGGTTCCTGGTGATCTGCTCGAAGGCGGAAGGGTCATTCAAGTCTTCAGGCATACCCCCGCATTGCTCGAGGAAATCATCGAGGACTTGCCCCAGAATATCGGGCAAGCCTCCCAACTCTATCTCCGTCATGTAGCCGGTGAGCTTATCGGTCAGGTCGATGATCCCATCCTCGGGCAATAGGACCCCATCGAGGTCCACCTCCGGACCGCCGTTCGGATCTTCCGCCATTTGGTCTGGCTCCCTGTGTCCGGACTCCGCCCTTCTCAAATTACACATCCGGCCTAAAGTACCGGCATACGCAACACAGAAAGGCGGGAGGGCTAAGCTGAAGTACTGCATTTTAGCACGGGCAGTACCGGGACGAGGACTGTTCCGGGCGGTTGCGCTCCTGGCAGCCGGTACGGGCTATCCACCCATAGCCAGGGACGTTAGAAGCCGCACCGGGGGGCCGATCACGCCCCAAAGAATGCCCAGGCCGAACAGGTAGTCAAACATCACCAGACCCACCAGGAGTACCGGGCCATATCGCTGAAACTGGTCATAGGTCTGTTGGTGCTGGCTTGGGATAAGTCCGCCTACCACCTTGGAACCGTCCAGGGGAGCCAACGGGATGAGGTTGAACACCGCCAACAGGAAATTGAAGAGGACCGTAAGCCCCAATATGGCCGCAATGAACTCCTCCGCCCCTCCTCCTCTCACGTCCGCCACCCAGTCCAACCGGAATATGCGAACGTCCACTATTCCTAGCCTAATCGGCGCAGCCAGCAGGAAAGCAATGATCAGGTTCGAGATTGGCCCCGCACCCGCTACCAGGGATACACCGGTCAAGCCATGGGCCAACCTGCGCTCATTTACCGGAACGGGCTTCCCCCAGCCAAACCCGGCCACCAGGAACATAAGAGACCCGCTGGGGTCCAGGTGCCTCAACGGATTCAACGACACTCTCCCCTGATGCCTGGCCGTGCGGTCCCCCAAAGCGCTGGCCACGAAAGCGTGGCTGAATTCATGGACGGTGACCGCGACGATTAGGGCCAAGGCCGTCAGCCCCACCAGGAGCAGGAAGCTGATAGGGTCGTCCAGAAGCAGTTGCCGGGAACTAATTAACATGGGTTATTGAACACGGGGCGCAGCGGCCCGTTATTCAGGTTCCTCTTCCTCGTCCTCCCGTTCCGGTTCGCTAAGCGACGGGAACACAGAAGAGGGTACCGTTGCACTGGGCCTGTCCCGGCGGCGGGAGCGCTGGCGCGGCATGTCCAACAGGTTTGACTTCAGCTCCTGCATAGCCTCCGAGGACACCGACCCGACGTCCAGCGCCAGACCGTGAACACCGACGTTGCGAATCGCCTCCAGGTCGTCTTTTTCGGGAGGCTGAGCCAAATGCAAAAGAACGTACTTGTCCACACGGCGGCTAACGCCGGCAACCCTGGCGATGTCCGCCAACGTCCACGCGCCCGAATGGCCGGTCATGTCCACCAGAAGAACGTCTACCGGCAAGGAGTCAATCCCCCGGACTTGGCTGGTCGAAAGATCGGGCTCTATGCGCAAAATGCGGGCGAGGTCGTCGGATGACAGGGCGGATGCCTGGGTCCCTTCGAGCCTAAACACCAGAACGTCGCACCCGGCCTCCTTGTAAGCCTTAACGTCATCTCCGGTTAGGGAATCGGAACTGACTCCCCAGGGTGTGGACGACAACGCATCTTTCAACGACAGCAGCCCATTGGGGCTTTCGGCCCCGGCAAGGATCGCCGCTTCCGGGCCCAGGCCGCTTACCGCCGCGCAGCCATCCGCGTGGTTGCCTGACACCAGGGCAACCAAGGCCATGCCAGGGTTTCGTTCGGCGCGTGACACACCAAATCCCAACGGGGTCGGTGTGTTCTGACTAATCCGCTCAAGTTGGTCCAAAAACCTGCTCATTCGTTGATTCTCCCTGATTCTCCCAGTAGTCGCCGGGCAAAATTAATGGGTCCTAGAAGAGGGTCCATAACCGACCCCGGACTCAGTCAAGGCCCCGGTGATTATACCGTATATGTATACGGTTGTGGTCACGGCGGGCTAGACCTCGGAGCCGGGATGAGGAAGGGCCGGTAGGTGCTTGCCGACGTGGGCAAACAGACTAAATTGTGGAAGTTGATACTATCTTTTAATGGTTATTATAAATGACTTGTAGTCTAACAGAACGGCCGAAATTGTTGACATCGGTACTGCCGTGCAATATCATCTTGAGTATCTTACCAGGCGATTCAGGGTTGCAAAACCCAGGGAAAACAAATCTGAAAAGGAGGCACCGAATGGCAAACAAGGAAGATCTCGCTCAGATGGCCCACCTGATGCGCCGCGCCGGTTTCAGCGCGACCAGAGAAGAACTGCAAGAGCGGGTTGCCAAGGGGTACGAGGCCACCGTCGAGGAACTCGTGAATCCCCCCGCGAACAAGCCCGAAGACAAAGCCGGGCCCTTCGCGATGGTCACTCGCTATCATCCCAGCACCCTCCTCCCAGGCGGAGTGCCCACTCTCGGACAGGCTAGCTGGATGTACAGCATGGTCAACACCGAGAGGCCCTTGGAAGAGAAGATGGCCCTCTTCTGGCACCACGTTTTCGCCACCGGCAATTCCAAGGTGGACAACTGCGACCAGTTGTTGGAGCAGCTAGACATGCTCCGCGAGAATGGCCTCGGAAACTACCGGGACATGCTCATTAAGCTGTCCAAGAACCCGGCCATGATCTACTGGCTGGACAACAACGAGAACCACCGTGACGCCGTCAACGAGAACTGGGGACGTGAGCTTCTGGAGCTCTTCTCCATGGGCGTCAGCAACTACACCGAGGTGGACGTACGGGAAGCCTCCCGCGCCTTCACCGGCTGGACCATCACGCCGAAGATCCCTCGCCTGCCCTATGGCCGCTTCCCATGGCGGTTCGAGTTCAAGGAAGAGGACCACGACGACGGCGAGAAGACCTTCTTGGGCCACTCCGGCAAACTCAACGGTGAGGACATCATCGACATCATCGTGAACGAGCCGGCCACCGCCCGCTTCATCTGCCGCCACCTGTACAACTTCTTCGTGGCCGATGAGGTCCAGGTTCCTGCGTGGACCATTGAGCCCGCCCGCGACGAAGAGGCCCTGGACATGATGTGCACCGCGTTCGAAGAGTCCGGTTACGAGATGAAGGCCGTTCTCAACCTCATGTTCAACTCCGAGTTCTTCAAGAACTCCCGATTTGCCAAGATCAAGAGCCCCGCTGAAGTCGTCGCCAGCACCCTGCGCCTGGCCGGGTCATGGGACCTACCCAAGCCCGGAATCAGGGACATCGGCTTACAGCCCGGGTACATGGGTCAGTCGATTCTCGATCCCCCCAGCGTTGAGGGTTGGTACACTGGCCGCGAGTGGATCAACAGCGGTTCCCTCCTGGCCCGGATTAACTTTGTGGCCGACCACGTGGCCGACACGAACCTGCCCGGCGTGCAGAACATCATCACCGGCATGAAGTCTGATGGTATCTCCACCCCCGAGCAGCTTCTCGAGGCTTCCCTGGAGCACATGGGGTACCTTGAGATCAGCGACGAGACCCGCCAACAGCTTTTGGACCACGCCAAGAGCGGCGGCAACATGGACTGGATGAACGAGGAAGCCTCCGGCGTCCGCGTCGGTGAGATGCTGGCCCTGGTCGGCGCGACCACCGAGTACCAGTTCGGCTAGACATTCGCCACGCTAAGGACGGCCCTTCGACTTCGGCTCAGGGTGAGCGGGTGGAAATTCCCCGCCCATCCTGAGCAGAAGCCAAACAGGGACATCCTGGGCCAGACCCAATCCCGCTCATCCTGAGCCAGAGGCAAACCCCCGCTCATCCTGAGCGGAGCGCAGCGGAGTCGAAGGACCCGCTAACTAGAGCAATCCTTAAAGGAGTTTAGAGCATGACCTCTACGAAGAAAGACCCAGTCATCGTAGTCTTGCAGCTCACCGGCGGCAACGACTACTTCAACACCGTCATTCCCTACAACGACCCTCTCTACTACGACAACCGTCCCGCCGTTCAGTACCGGCAAGAAGACATCATCAAGGTCGACGACCAACTCGGCTTCGCGCCCACCATGGGCCCCATCAAGGAGCTTTACGACCAGGGTAAGGTCGCCGTTCTCCACGGCATAGGCTACGCCGACTCCCCCAGGTCCCACTTCCGCTCCATGGACATCTGGCACACCTGCGAGCCGGACAAGGTCGGCACCGAGGGTTGGGCCGGCAGGCTCGCCCGCGAGCTGGACCCCAACAAGGAGAACGTTCTCTCCGCCATCAACTTCGGCCATGGCCTCCCACGCGCCCTGGTGGTCCCCGGTGTCCCCGTAGCCGCCATCGCCGATCTCGAGACCTACGGCGTCCTCACCGGCATCAGTGACGAGTCCCAGCGCCTAAAGGCCCTGGACCTCTTCGCGCGCATGTACTCCCCCGCCGTCGGTTCCGGCATGGTCACCGACTATCTCCGCTCCACCGGCATGGAAGCCATGACCGGCGCGGACATCGTCAAAGTAGCCCCTGAGATGTATTCCTCCAGCGTCGAGTACCCCAATTCCCCCATCTCCGCTCACCTGAAGGACATCGCTCAGGTCTACTTGGCCGACCTGGGCACCCGCATCTTCTACACCCAGCACGGCTCCTTCGACACCCACGCCGGCGAGGCTGGCGCGCATCCCACCCTGTGGAAGGACGTCTCAGAGGGCATCTCCGCCTTCTTCGAAGACCTCCACGCCCACGGCCAGGGTGACAACGTACTGATGTACCTCTTCACCGAGTTCGGACGCCGCGTCCACGACAACGGATCGGGCACCGACCACGGCGCGGCCGGCGCGGCCTTCGCCATCGGCGACCCCGTCAAGGGCGGCATGTACGGCCGGTACCCCTCGGCCAAGGCCGAGGACCTGGAACAGGGCGACCTGGTACCCAACTACGACTTCCGCGGCGGCTACACCACCATCCTGGAAGACTGGTTCGGCCTCGACGCCAAGCCCATCGTCAACGGCTCTTTTGAGAAGCACCACTTCCTCTAGGCCAAGACGATAACCGGCGCATGAGTGCCGCCGGTGAATACAGGTGACTTCGGGGCCGGAGGGAATGGCCCAGCTGGTCTAAACCACCGGCCCCCGGGTCTACTCGAACGCAGGAGGATTGAGTATGGCGCTGGAAACAGTGGCCGGCGGTCGTGCCTGGATTTATAGCCATCACCTGGGCCGCGGCTCTGCGGCGGGGATGGGATTCAGCACACCCGTCGGTGTGATTCCCGCCAAGGACGGCGTTCTCTACGTCGCCAACCGCGGGTCGGACACCAACCCCAACCAGCGGATTTCCAAGGTCACCGTCAACCACGAGTTCATCACTGAATTCGGCAAGACGGGACCCACCTACGGCTCCACTGAAGAGCCTCACTTCGCCTTCCTTACGTCCATCGCCATGGACAAGGACGAGAACATTTACGCCGCCGATGAGTGGAAGAACCTCATTTCCGTCTTCGACTCCGAGGGCAATCTGCTCAGGACTTGGGGCGAAGCGGGAGACGGCGAAGGCCAGCTAAACGGTCCCTCCGGTTGCAGCATCGATACCGACGGCAACCTCTGGATCGTCAACAGCCTCAACAGCCGTGTCCAAAAATTCTCCTCAGAAGGACAATTCGTCAGCGGCTTCGGCATCAAGGGCGAAGATGAGGGCGAACTGGACATGCCCTGGGGGATGACCATCGACAACAACGGAGACATATACGTTGCCGACTGGAACAACCACCGGGTCCAGAAGTTCAACACCAACGGCGACGTGTTGGCCGTATTCGGTTACGGCGGCACCGGCCCCGGCTCCCTGCGCCACCCCACCGGCGTGGCCGTTGACGGGGAAGGGGACGTTTACGTTGTGGACTGGATGAACGAGCGCGTGGTGATCTACAACTCCGACGCCCGCCCCTTGACTTACCTCAAGGGCGACGCTATTGACGTATCACCGTGGGCCCAGATGTCCATCGACGCAAACCCGGACATGCAGCGCCGCCGCCGCCAGGTCTATGACCTGGAGGACCAGCAGCGCCCGTTCCGGATGCCCGTGGCCTGCGCTTTCGACCAGGAGACCAGCAGGCTGATAGTCTGCGACTCCCAGCGCAACCGCTTGCAGATCTATGAGAAGGACATGAATTACGCGGACCCACAGTTCAACCTCTAGGTCTGTACCGGCATAGCAGCCAGGTTTTTGACCGGCGCTCAGCTAGCTGAGCGCCGGTCTCTTTTTGTCTACTGGACCCGGTAGCGTTCGCACGCTTCTTCGTCCAACTCCACTCCCAACCCCGGCTCTTGGGGAGCCAGTAGGTGTCCGTCTTCCAGCGTCAAGCTGGACTTGAAGATCGGCACGGACCTGGGCATGTATTCAACCAGATGCCCGTTGGGAATCGCCGATAGCAAGTGGACATGGACTTCCGGGATGACGTGGCCCGCGACGGGAATTCCTCGGGCCTCGGCCAGAGCCGCCACCTTCATCCACGGCGTAATCCCTCCCACACGGGCCAGGTCTATGATTGCGATGTCCACCGCCCCCGCCTCGAAGGTCTTCTGAAATGGGTCGATCCCGAACAGGTTTTCACCGGCCGCTATCGGGACGTCCAACACCTGCTTTAGATGCGCCAACCCGGCAAGGTCCTGTGCTGAGACCGGGTCTTCCAGCCAAACGATGCCCGCCTCCTGGAGCGCGCGGCCGGACGCCACCGCCTGCGCGGAAGACCAACTTTGCGTAGCGTCAACCATTACCCGCACATCCGGGCCAACCGCCTCTTGCACCGCCCGGAACCTTGCCACCTCTCCCTCCGGCCGAGCCTCGTGACCTAACCGGAGCTTCACCATGTCGTATCCTTCGGATACATGCTTCTGTGCCGATTCCGCCAGTTGGTCCAGGGGCAGGCTGTACCAAAGGCCGTCGCTGGCGTAGGCGCGGATGCGGTCGTTATATCCGCCCAACAAGCGGTAGAGAGGCTGCCCCAAAATCTTACCCGCCGCGTCCCACATGGCAATGTCCAGACAGCAGAGGGCGACGTTCAGCATCCCGCCGGGGCCTATCCATCCACCGGCGCGAGACAGTCTGGCTCTGGCCGCCTCGGTCTCCAAAACGTTCATCCCCACAAGGTGCTGTCCCAGTTCCTCGACGCCGTGGGCAACCGTCTTCACCATGTTGCCTCTGGTGGCCACCGCGTACCCGATTCCCTGAACGCCATCAACCGTGGTCACACGCGCTAAGACATGATAGTTATGGCTAACCGCGTTCCCGGCAGCCGAATACTCCAATGCTACCGGAGTCTCCAAGACCTCTACGTTTACCCGCTCTATCTTCATGGCGTCCCTCTGTGGTTTCGTCCGGCAATTTCTCTGGATTATACACTCGGCCTCCTGATGGCATACCATCGCCGTGCGGTTGGGGAGTATGCTATCATCGTGGCAGCACACCCCTTCGGCGTCACCGAGAGGCCAACGATGACCACGATGCTCCCCTATAATAAACAAGGCGAGATCGACTTCGAAGGCCTTTGCTTCGATCCTGACGATCCCCCTCCCCTGCCCGACGCCATGTTCCAGGACGAAATCCTTCAGGAAATGATGCACATTCTTTCCGGTCGCTACACCGGGATGGGGAGACGCCCGGATGTGTTCCTCAGCAGCAACACCATCCTATGCTACGACCGCAACGACTTAAATGTCCGCGTTTCCCCGACTGTTACCTAGCATTTGGTGTCGACAAGCTCGCGATCCGGCGCCGGCGGTTATACCTTCCCTGGGAGGTGGGAAAGCCGCCGGACCTGGCGATTGAGCTAGCCTCGGTTACTACCGCGCGGCATGACGTAACGGGGAAACGTCGAATCTACGCCGAGATAGGGATCTCCGAATACTGGCGGTTTGACCCGACTGGCGGCGACTTCTACGGGGAACCCTTGGCGGGGGACCGGTTGGTCGACGGCATATATCAACCTTTCGAACTGACCACCGAGCCCGACGGAGTGCTCAAGGGCTACAGCCCTTTGCTGGATATATGCCTTTGTTGGGCTGACGAGTGGCTCTATTTCTACGTCCCGGCCACGGGGGAATATATCAGAAACCTGCCGGAAGAGATTGCAGCGCGAGAAGCTGCGGAAGCCAAAGCGGACCAGGAACGCGCGGCGCGAGAGGCTGCCGAAGCCATAATCGCCCAGGAACGCGTGGCGCGAGAAGCTGCCGAAGCCATAATCGCCCAGGAACGCGTGGCGCGAGAAGCTGCCGAAGCCATAATCGCCCAGGAACGCTCCACGCTATCTCAAGAGCGCGCAGCTCGGGAAGCTGCTGAGGTCAGACTATTGGCGCTAGAAGAAGAACTGCGCCGCCTGCGGGAGGCTACGTAGCGGCCTGCTCCCAGCGGTCTCTAGATTATGCTGCTCTGCATAGACATCGGGAACACGGCGGTCACACTGGGAGTGTTCGACGGCGCAAATCTGAGCACCACCCTCCGGGTGGCCACTGACTCGCGCCGCCTGGCCGACGAATACGGCGTGCTTCTCACCAATCTGTTCCACCTCAAAGGCATCGAGCCAGACCAGGTAACTGCCGCCTGTGTTTGCAGCGTCGTGCCACCCCTGACGGTGGTCTTCGAGGAAGTCTGTACTTCCTTCTTCGGAGTTACCCCCGTGGTTGTGCACGTGGGTACCCGGACCGGCCTCAGGATCCTTTACGACAGCCCCAGGGACGTCGGAGCGGACCGAATCGTCGACGCCGTGGCGGCCATCGAGCTTTACGGCGCGCCCGCCATTGTGGTTGATATCGGCACCGCCACGGTGTTCGACGCCGTGAACCGCGAGGGAGAATACCTGGGAGGCGCAATAGCTCCGGGGATCAGCCTTGCCGCCGACGCACTGTTCCTAAACACATCCCAGCTCCGGCGGGTGGAATTACTTGCCCCCCCAAAGGCCATCGGCCAAAATACCACCACCGCCCTCCAGTCCGGCCTAGTCCTTGGGTACGCCGGCCTGGTTACCAGCATGGTAGAGCGCTTTAAACAAGAGCTCGGCCGAGACGCGAAAGTGATTGGGACAGGGGGACAAATCGGGATCATCGCCAGAGAGACCGACATTTTCCACGCCATCAACCCTGACCTCACCCTGGTCGGCCTGCGCCTGATCTACGATATGAACCAGGAGCGCCCCGGAACGTCCGCATCACAGACACCCAGTCCCGTCAGGACAGAGTAGGAGGGACCGATGCCCGGTCCACTAGAAGGCAAGCACGTAGTCCTAGGCGTCACCGGGAGCATCGCCTGCTACAAAGCCATCGATCTGGCCAGCAAGCTAACTCAGGCGGGAGCCCTGGTCGACACGGTAATGAGTTATGGGGCCACCCAGTTCGTCACTCCCTTGGCGTTCAGGAGCATCACCCACCGGGCCGTCATTACCGACACCTATGACGCAAACTCCCAATTCAGCATCGAGCACGTGGCCCTCGCGCACCAAGCCGACGTGGTGGTCATCGCCCCCGCCACCGCCCACTGTATCGCCAAATTGGCCCAGGGGTTGGCCGACGACCCACTGACTACCACCATCATAGCCACCACCGCGCCCGTGATGGTTGCCCCTGCAATGGACGCCAACATGTTCGACAACCCCGCCACCCAGGAGAACGTGGCAACCCTCAAGCGCAGAGGCGTGGTGTTCGCAGGTCCGGCTCCCGGACGTTTGGCCTCTGGGTTGATGGGAATGGGAAGGTTGCTGGAGACGCCCGAACTGCTGGGCTATATCTCCTACACCCTGGGCAAGGACGCCGACCTCAAGGGCCGGAAGATCGTGGTCAGCGCAGGGGGCACCATGGAACCCATCGACCCCGTGCGCGTGATTACCAACCACTCTTCGGGCAAGATGGGCTACGCCATTGCAGAGGCCGCCAGGGACAGGGGAGCCGACGTTGTCCTGGTCGCCGCATCCACCGCCCTTCCCGACCCGCCCTTGGTCAACGTAGTGCGGGTCCAGACGGCCCAGCACATGTGCGACGAGGTCTTGCGGCAGGTGCGGAATGCGGACGCCCTGATAATGGCGGCCGCAGTAGCCGACTACCGGCCGGCCACAGAGGCCGACCAAAAGATAAAGAAGTCGGCGGACGAGTTGACCATAGAGTTGGCCAAGACCACCGACATCCTTGAAGCGGCCAGGGGCAATTTCGTTAAGGTTGGATTCGCCGCGGAAACTCAGGACCTAATTCGCAACGCCAGGGATAAGGTTACCCGAAAAGACCTGGACCTAATCGTCGCAAACGACCTGACAGATCCGGAGGCCGGGTTCGGCGTGGATACCAACAAGGTCACCTTCATCGACAGAGACCTGAAGGTCGAGGAGTTGCCGGTGATGACCAAATACGAGGTCAGCCAACGAATCCTCGACCGGGTTGTGAAGCTGTTTCCCGCCTGAGGAGACCTTTGAATAATCCCCTCTCCCGGAGGGAGAGGGTTAGGGTGAGGGCGTCCTCCGTATCTGAGCGCACTCTGGATTCTCGCTTTCGCAGGAGTCGCGGAAGGTTACGCTAAGGTCTCCCTGAGCGATTGTCGAGTTAACCGGAAACAGCGTCCTTGAACCGCCGAATGGCGTCAATATGTTGGTCCGGCCCCTCCAGCCCCGCGCGCATGGTATTCACCGACAGGTGAGTCGCGCCTATTTCCTCCCATGCGGCTGCGGCCTTGCCCCAGGAGTCCGCGTCTCCGCCCGCAATGCTGATCCTGCCCTCGATGCCGATGGACATCGGGTCCCTACCGGCAGCCTCGGCGTGTTGGCGCATCAGGGCGATCTTCTCCTGGCCCTCGCTATCAGGTTGGAACTGGGGGAACCAACCGTCACCCATTCGCCCAATCCTGCGGATAACCCGTTCGTGTCCTCCGCCAAACCAGATGGGTATGGGACGTTGCACTGGCAGGGGGTTGATCCCCGCATGAGTTACCCGGTGATAACGGCCCTCGAAATCGACGACCTCGTTGGTCCACAGTTCTCTAAGCAGCCGTACCTGCTCCACGCTGCGGCGTCCCCGGTTTGCGAAGTCCTCGCCCAGGGCCTCGTATTCCACGTGGTTCCAGCCGATTCCGACTCCCAAGCGTAGCCGCCCGCCGGTTAACAGGTCTACTTCAGCCGCCTGTTTGGCAACTAGGGCTGTCTGCCGCTGCCCCAAAATCAGGACTTCGGTGGTGAACTTGATCTTCTCTGTGACGGCGGCGAGGTAGCCGAATAGCACAAAAGGTTCATGAAACATGTCCGTCGACCGGTACGGCCGCTCCCAGTTGGGATGTTTGCTGGCGTCGGCCCCCAATACGTGGTCGAACACCGGCATGTCCTCGTAACCCATCGCCTCGGCGGCCTGGGTAAAGTCGCGGACACCGACCGGGTCGGACCCTATCTCTGTCTGCGGGAAAATGGCTCCAAGCTGCATAACTATCTCCTCCTCGGAATGTTGGACCCTCTCAAAAAGCAAGACAAGTATCCCGGCTCGTGCTTCCCCCGTCAACTCCGGACGGTGGACAACTCAGCGCCGCCGACGTAGTATTTTCCCATCAATTCGCGAATCCCACCCAGGGGCAGGGAGACGTCCAAATGAAGGTCAAACGGTTTGACTGCAACCCAATCATCCACCTGAACTTGAGCCCAAGTCTGGACGGGAACGTCAACGGCCCTTCACTGATTGAAGCTCCGTCATGGCTACCGGACCCGCTTGGCAAATACTACCTTTACTTCGCGCACCATGCAGGCTCCTTCATCAGGCTGGCTTATTCCGACCACCTGGAAGGGCCATGGAACATCTACGAACCCGGGACCCTGCAGATCGAGCAGTCCCACTGTTACAACCACGTAGCCTCACCGGACGTCCATGTAGACGATGACAAACAGGAAATTCGCATGTACTACCACGGTTGGGTTGCCGATAGCGTGCAAAAGTCCAAGGTCGCCATATCCAGGGACGGTATTAACTTTGAAGCGTCCCCCGAAAGCCTGGGGCAACCATACTTCAGGGTGTTCCAATGGCAGGGTTATCATTACGCAGTCGGAATGCCCGGCGTGTTCCACCGTTCCAAGGACGGATTGACCGCCTTCGAGGAGGGGCCGACGCTCTTCCCAAGCAACATGCGTCACACCGCATTGGACATCGAGGCCGACACTTTGAAAGTCTATTACACCAACGCGGCGGACTCTCCAGAACGGATATTCCTCTCAACGGTCGACATTGGCGGCGACTGGACCGAGTGGAAGGCCACCGAGCCGGTGTTGGTGCTGGAGCCGGAGACTGAATACGAGGGAGCGGAGTTGCCCGCTGCGCCTTCATCGCGTGGGCTGGTCCTGGAAAAAGTACGGCAGCTAAGGGACCCCGGCATCTACAAGGAGCGGGGCGATACTTACCTTCTCTATTCCATAGCCGGCGAACAGGGGATCGCGATCGCCCGGATCGAATCCTAGCGGGCGTCAGCCCAGCGTTCCCATGGCTTGGGAAGCGGCTTGGGCGTAATTCCAGTACGTCATGATCGAAGAACAAATAGGGATCACCGTCGGCAACACCAAGATCACGGCCATAAAGTCGGCTCCGAATTCAGGAGTTGCTAGAGGCGTGTTCATCTACGCACCGGGCGCGGGTTCCAATATTAACGACCCGTTCGGCCAACACCTGCATAGCCGCTTGCCTTGCGCCGGAATCGCCCTGGTCCGGTTCCAATTCCCATACATGCAAGCCGGGAAACGGAGGCCCGATGCGCCTCGGTTGCTGGAAGACACCTGGCGGCAGGTCCTTGGGCAAATACCCCTGGAACACCCCGTTGTGGTAATTGGAGGGAGATCAATGGGAGGCCGAATCGCTTCCCAGGTGGTCGCCCAGGGCGTCAGGGTCAGCGGCCTTGCCCTATTCGCTTACCCGCTTCGCCCCCCCACAAACCAGTCCAAGGTCAGGAACGAACACTTGCCCAAGCTCGATGTCCCCACGCTTTTCTGTTCCGGGACGCGGGACAGTTTCGGAACGCCCGACGAACTCAGGGAGGCGGCCTCGTTGGTCTCGCAGTCGACGGTACACCTACTTGAGGGCGCCGACCACGGTTTCAAAGTTCTCAAGAGAAGCGGCAGGACTCAAGAGGAAGTATGGGAGGAAGCGACCGCCTGTCTGGTGACGTGGTTTGTAACTGCTTCCCCCACCACGGAACCCCTCAGTCACAAAATCTAGCACAGCCCCAGTCGCGGAGTGTATAATAGACCGACGTTCCGGGACACGACTTGGACTATGAGTCAAAGGTTTCTTTCAGGTCCGGCGTCCTGGACAGTGAGCGGAAGTGGCTCAGTGGTAGAGCATCTCCTTGCCAAGGAGAGGGTCGTGGGTTCGAATCCCATCTTCCGCTCCAAATCTTAATCTCGGCCTCACCAAAGAGGCGCTGGTCAACCCCGCTCCCACGGGTCCCGCTGCCAGACTCCTCTCTACGGAGGTAAGCCTTTGCAGCTAATCTTCCGAGCATGCGCTGTCCTGGTGGTCATTTCCATATCGGCATGCAGTAACTCTGCATCGCCCACATCTCAGACCCCAGGAACTCCCATTTCTACTCAAGATTCGGCAGACACTCTGGGAGCGGGGCAAACCGCGTTTGGAATCGGACGGGAGTTGGAAGGCATCGACATCAAGATTGACGAGTGCGCGTGGTCTCAACCAGACGGCGGCGGTGACCCGGAGATAAACGTTACCTTCACCTTAAATAACGCCTCCGGCGAACAGCTATTCACCACCTACCGACTGCAAAACAGCTCCGGGACCATCTACAAAAAGGCGGGGGTCGGAGGGGACCTGACGGTGAACGACGGCGAATCCGGCGCTCGCACCCTCACCACAGACAAGTTCGACGTAGGCTCCGAGGACATCGACCTCGTCGTGTCCATCGAACGTTTCCAGGACCGCACTCACGAGACGGTTCCCGTTGGCCAATGCACGGGACCGTAATCTGAGGGCTGATCATCCCCGCTCAATTCTTGATCAACATCCCCGGTTGGCAGTGGCGGCAATAGCTGGTAATGCGCTGGTTGGCGTTTAATTGGGTAATGTTCCCGCCGCAGCCGGGGCAGAGCTGCCCTCCCTTGCGGTGCACCTTTAGGAAGTCCCGAATCTTGACGTGTATAACGTCTCCCATTCGCTCTCGAAGGACTTCCCGCGCCTCTTCCACGACCAACCTGGACTGCTCATAAAGGCGGGCCTGGTCGTCCTTACTCAACGAACGAGCCTTGCGGAAGGGCGAGATACCGGCGGCGAACAGTATCTCGTCCGAGTAAGCGTTTCCAATCCCTGAGATAAACGCTCCCCGTGTGAGCACCCCTTTGATCTCACCGTGGAACCGCTTCAACCTGCTCTGAAACTCCTCGAACGCTATGCCTTCCAGAACATCCGGACCCTGTTCCTGCAGACGGGGCACCTCGGGTATCTGCTCTTCGGTCACATAGTAGACCAGCCCCATCTGCCGGTCGTCTAAGTACCTGAGCTCCGGACCGCCGTCCAGAGTCAGCGTAAAGCAAGTCTTCTTCAATACCCGGGCCGACGATTGGCAGTATTGGATTGCCCCGGTGAGCATCGGATTGACCACCAACCACCGCCGCCCCTCTAGTTCGCCCAGCAGGAACTTACCCCGCCGATGGAACTCCCCAATGGTGCGTCCCGCAACGTCGGACGGAAAATCGCCAGCCAGGGACCGGAGCACCGTGGGACGCAGCACCTTGGCCGACGCCACCCGCTGTCCTTGGACTCGTTCGTTGAGGAACTCCTTGATGACTTCAAGGTCCGGCGCTTCAGGCATGGTTACCTCCGAGCACCCATGGCGGTTCTATGGCTCTGTTAGGTCAAATATGGATAGCGATAGGCCCGATGTCAACCATACCAATAATATTGCGCGCCGCGCTCTGTACCACTCCGACTCCAGGCGATATAATCACTGCGCCAACGGAGTTGCAGACTGAGATTCGGACTTGGCCAGTTAAAAGTCCTGTCAAGGGAGTAGATACCATGCCAGACCGAAACCACACCTCCTGGGTTCACGGCACCACTATGCAGATCGAGTACCCCAACCGCGTTACGTCGGTGCGGCACACAGGCCCGTTCGTCCGCATCGAGGGCGCCGAAGGCCAAAATACGTGGGTCCACTTTCCCGTGCCCACTCCCGCCGTCGTCAACGGCACGAGGACCAAGGCCGACGCAGCCCTGGTCAGCTTCCGCACCCGTTCCCACGCCATCGTACACGAGGTCATAGTCTACGACGGAGAGAAACGCATCGCGGAGCACATGGACCTGGGACTAGAGGGAGACCACCTGGACGGCAGGTTTGAGATACCGGGTTCCCCGGAAGTCGATAAAGGCCTGAACATCACAGTGGGCGTCATGTTCAAGGACAAGGCTCCGGACACCCGCGCGCTTCAGATAGAGATCGTCGGGGCTGGGATAGAATTCGCCGGTTAGCGGCCCGCTCCCTGCTTACATTCCGGCCAGGTGGAATATCCAGCCCAAAACCCCTGCGCCAACGATGGCCAGTGGGGCGGGAATGCGGAAAAACGTCACAGCCCCGAACGCCAGCAGGGCAATCGCCGCGTCCGCCGGTGTGTGTACCGCACGGTCCCAAAGAAGAAACACCGCCGCTACCACGAGTCCGATGGCGGTCGCATTGACCCCGGCCAACGTTGAACTCACCAGGGGACGGGTGCGGACTTTCTCCCAAAAGGGCAACACCGCGTAGATCACCAATATCCCCGGCAGAAAGAGCCCGGCGAAGGCTATCAACGCGCCGGGCACTCCCCAATGCACCGCGCCCAGGTACGCGCTGAAGCTGAACATCGGTCCCGGCAACGCCAGCATCAAAGCGAACCCGTCCAGAAATTCCTCTTCCGTCACCCAACCCGGCGTGACCACTTCGGTCAGCATCATGGGCAACACCACCTGCCCGCCGCCGAACACCAGAGACCCCATCCTGTAGTAGGACTCGGCCAACGCCAGTGGCGTCCAATCGAAGTAGGCCCTGGCCACTATCAGCCCGCCCAGCAGCCCGAAAAACAGCGCCAGCAGCAGTCCCCCCACCACCGGCGAAATCCCCAAGTTTGCCAGCGGACGGTCCGCAGTTTCCTCAACAGCCTGAGACTGTTGACCTCGCAAAGCAAGGGCGGTTACCAATCCTCCCGCGGCCAGCGCCGCCGGGAAAATCCAGGGTTGCCGCCATAACACGGCAACCGCCGCCCCAAACAGCATCAACCCCATCGTCAATCGCGTGTTGATCACGACTCTCCCCAGCCTCCACGCCGCCTGCGCCACCAGAGCCACCGCCCCCGCCCCTACTCCATCCAACCACACTGGGCGGTTATCGGCTGAGAGAAACTGCGCAACCCCCAGTCCCGCCAACGCCATCACGATCACCGCCGGGTACAGAAAGCAGAAAAAGGCCAACAACCCGCCCAGCGGCCCCGCCCGCGCCGTCCCCACGGCCACGACCATCTGAGTGGAGGTGGGACCAGGCAACCCCTGGCCCAGACCCAGCAGCTCGACGAAGCGGCGGGCGTCCAGCCATTGCCTCCGCTCCACGAACCTCTCCTGGAGCAACGCTATGTGGGCCTGGGGGCCGCCGAAGGCAATCCAACCCAGCGGTAGGAACGCCCACACCACTTCCGCGAGACGCCGGCCGTAGGATGGCAAAGGCGGTGGAGAGCCGCCGCCCGCAGTGGCTTCGGTGGATAAGGCTCCTTCATCAGGTTGACGTGTTGGTTGTGGCAATTTTCCTCCTGGTTTAGCCGCGGCTGCGCCATCTTGTGATGCCGCTTGCCGTCTCCGATTAGGGATGATAACTTACCCGCAAACCACAGGCCTTTCGGAAGGAATGTTAAGGCTCGAGGAGTCGGAATGACAACTTCAGGCGTCACCACACACAAGAACTTCATTGGCGGCAAGTGGGTAGAGTCGGTCTCCGGACGGACCTACCAGGTGTATAACCCCGCGCACAAGACCGAGTCAGTTGGAGGATTCCAGACCTCCAATGCCGACGACGCCCTCACCGCGGTCGCCGCCGCCAAGGACGCCCTGGCCGGTTGGGCCAACACCCCAGCTCCGGTGCGCGCTGGCATACTGTTCCGCGCCCTGGAGATCATGGGCCGCAGGGCCGACGACATCGCCCGCACCATCACCGTCGAAGAGGGCAAACCCATCGGCGATGCCCAGGGCGAAGTGAAGCGGGCCATGAACATCATCGAGTATGCCGCCGGAGAGGGCCGGCGAATGTTCGGCTACACCACGCCTTCCGAACTCCCCAACACGGTAGCCTATACCATCAAGCGGCCCGTGGGAGTGGTTGGAATCATTACGCCTTGGAACTTCCCCATCGCCATCCCCACCTGGAAGATCGCCCCCGCCCTTATTTGCGGCAACGCCCTTGTATTCAAGCCGGCGTCGTCCACTCCCCTCAGCGCGACCAAACTCGCAGAGGTGTTCGAGGAAGCCGGGCTTCCACCGGGAGTCCTGAACCTGGTAACCGGACCCGGCGCACAGGTTGGCAACGCGCTGGTGGAAAGCCCGGACGTCAAGGGCATCTCCTTCACCGGCTCCACCGAAATCGGCACCGAACTCTACGGCAACGGCGCCCGGTTGCTCAAGAAGGTCCAGGCGGAAATGGGCGGCAAGAACGCGGTTATCCTGCTGGCCGACGCGGACATGGACAAGGCCCTGGGAGGCATAGTCCAGGGAGCTTTCGGCTCCACCGGTCAGCGTTGCACCGCAACCAGCCGCGTCATCGTTGAAGAGTCGATCTACGACGAGTTTATGCACGGCCTCATCGACCGCACCAGCAAGCTGAAAATCGGTGACGGCATTGACCCCTCGGTGGACGTTTCTCCGCTTTCCAGCCAGAGCCAGTACGATAAGGTGTTGGAGTACATCGGCGTTGGGACAGAAGAGGGGGCAAACCTGGCCTATGGCGGTAACGGCTTGACCAGCGGGGACTACGGCCAGGGTTTCTACATCGAACCCACGGTCTTCACCGACGTCTCTCCAAACATGCGGATCGCCAAGGAGGAAATCTTCGGACCAGTGCTAACCGTGTTCAAGGCCAAGGACCTGGAAGACGCGATACAGATATCCAACAGCGTGGAATTCGGCCTTTCGTCCTCGGTCTACACCAGGGACCTGACCCGCGCGTTCGAGTACATCAACACTGTGGAGACCGGGATGGTCCATGTCAACGCCCCCAACCCTCGGCGGCGAGGTCCACCTTCCCTTTGGCGGCCTGAAAGCCTCTGGCGTAGGCCAGCGGGAGCAGGGCACCGAAGCCTTCGACTTCTTCACCGAGACCATCACCGTGTACATAGATCACGCCGCATCAGCCCGCCAACAGGCCAGGTTTATCTAGGGCTTGCAGGTGGCGGGACCCGAATGCGTGACGTTACGTCATTGACAGATCTATGACCGCGACACGATCATGATGCCAAATGGACACGCCTTGCGTGACAGGTCCCACGCATCTTTGTATATAGATGCGCTTGTGCGGATCGCGCCGCATAATCCTTGAGGTGGAATCCCTCCGTCAGAAGAAACTAAACTAAAGCCAAGGTGGGATGTGCAATTAGGGTGAGCCCGGAATCGGGCTGCGAGTGTCGCGGGAGACTTTCGGCCCATGATTGCAGGACGGTGCGGCAGCGCCGCTTCACCTCATCCTTCCGCTTGGCTAGCCCATCGAGGAAGTGATCGACCCTCTCCTGCACCTTGACCTTGCTGCCCAAGCACAGGTTTCCCGTCGCCTCCTCTCTGGCCCAGCCCCAGATGGCCTCATCGGCGTTGAAGTCCGGACTGTAGCCCGGCAGATTCACCAGCCTCAACGCCAGCCCCGGCGTCCGCAGATACTCCCTCACCGCCTCGCCACGGTGTGCCGGCGCGTTGTCCCAGATCACGTTGAGCGGCCCAGAGTGCCTCTCCCTCAGTTGTGCCAGGAAGACGGCTGAGGTTCCGGAGTTGCTGTTCCCCTCCAGTTCCATCCATTCCACCTCGCCGGTCTCCAGGCAAACCGCCGAGTAGTAGCTGGCCTTCTCCCCATAGCGTGGGCTGCTGGAGTCCACCAAGGCCGACTCTCCCCTGAGCACCCATTTGCCCCGCAGTTCGGCGTCCGCCCGGAAGTGGGCCTCGTCGGCGAAGAATATCTTGGCCCCGGACCGTATGGCCTCCTCCGACAGGGCGGCGTACTGCGCTACGAAAGCCTCCCGCTTGGCCTCATCCGCCTTGAGCAGATGCTTCTTGGGGCGCTTGAAGGCAAATCCCAAGCGGTGCAGATAGTTCAGGCAACTGCTGCGGCTCAAACTGACGTCAAACCGCTCCGAAACGAACTGCCGCACCACCTTCCAATACCAGTTGGACAGTTCGATGCCCGCCTGCTCCGGTAACTCCTCCACCGCTGCCTTCAACTCCGCCTGTTGCGTCTCACCAAGGGCGGGGGGGAACCACCGGTCTGCTCGAATATCAAGGCTGCAGGCCCTCCCTCGCCGAAGGCGGCGGCCCACCGTCCTATGGTGTGTGGGTCCCGTTCCAGCGCCTCCGCCGTCCCTGATGCTGTCCAGCCCTGTGCCAGCAGCAAGATGGCGTACCACCGCTCCCGTTCCCTGGGCGTTGGCGCCAGAATCATCCGGCGGCGCAAGCCCTTGGCATCCATCTGCCATTGTTCCAGAAACCGCTCCATCTCCCTCACGCCCATCACCAACCCCTCGCATCTTCAAAGACCAGCTAACTCGGTTCTCCCCACAAATTTACCCCATGACTCTGCGCATTTCACCTTAGCTTTGGTTTAGGTACTAACAGGGGTCTCAACTAGCGTACCGGATAGTGTCGTCTGACTTAGGGATCATGATGAGGGAGAGGGTACTCCATGGATCACATTACAGATCTACATTCTCCGCATGGCGTGGCTCGAGAGCAGATCGCATTTTATTCCCGCCGTAGATACGAGGAACCCACCACCTCCGACCCCCACGCGGTCCTCGCTTGCGAGGACAATCTGGCCTTCATCAAGAAGATTCCCGACGAATACATCAAGCTAATCGTCACCTCTCCTCCATACAACCTCGGTAAGAATTACGAAGCCAAAACTTCGCTCAACACCTATCTTGAGACCCAAGACCGTGTAGTCGAAGAGTGCGTTCGGATTCTTCACCCACAGGGGTCGATTTGCTGGCAAGTCGGAAACTACGTCGAAAACGGGGAAATCGTCCCTCTTGATACCATCCTCTATCCCATATTTAAGTCCAAGGGCCTCAGTCTTCGCAACCGGATCGTTTGGCAATTCGGACATGGGCTGCACTGCAGGAGACGTCTCTCCGGGAGATACGAGACGATCAACTGGTGGACCAAGAGCGATGACTACACTTGGAATCTTGACCCCATTCGCGTTCCGTCGAAGTATCCCGAAAAACGCCATTTCAAGGGCCCCAATATGGGCAAGCTATCTGGAAATCCGAAGGGGAAAAACCCGAGTGATGTCTGGTCGTTCCCGAACGTCAAAGCCAATCACCCGGAAAAGACAATACACCCCTGCCAGTTTCCCGTCGAACTGGTGGAACGCCTTGTGCTCTCGATGACACATGAAGAAGACCGCGTGTTCGATCCCTATATGGGAGTAGGGTCATCAGTAGTCGCCGCCCTGATGCACGATCGCCTAGGCTTCGGGTGTGACATCGTTCCGGAGTACGTGGAGATAGCCCGACAGAGGGTAGATGAGCTCAGAGAAGGTAGGCTCAGAACACGCCCCATGGGAAAACCCGTTTACGATCCAGAGAAGCCTAACGGCGGGCACTGATGGAGATCAAAGCTCGATACTCGCACCTCAATGGCGAGGAATACCTACTGGTCCACCGTAAGGACTTATGGGAAGAGGTGCAGAATGTAATCGCAAGCGTGGACGCGTTCGCCTGTCGAACTAAGATATCTCGAGAGAAGACCATGCGTGGGAGGACACTATTCTCTCCTGGAGACATGAACCGGGCGTTTAAGACTGGGCTTCAAGCCCGTGGGTGGAGCGAGCGGCGAAGCAATTTCTGGGTTACGGACGACGAGAAGTTGCTCCGGGGAATCTACGGTCTTCCAGAATCGGAGCAGAAACTGGCAATAGAAGAGGCAGGCCACTCGCCAATAATGTCTTACAACCAAACGGACTTCGTAAAAGATCGCGTAGCGGTGGAGATACAATTCGGAAAATACGCCTTCGTCGCTCATGACCTATTCGTGAAGCATCTAAGTTTCTATGTGTCAGACATCATCGACGTCGGCGTCGAAATACTCCCCATGAAGGAACTCGAACGGGAAATGTCCTCCGGTGTCCCCTACTACGAACGAGACCTACTTAACGTCCTCAGACAAGGGCGCGGCGTGCCAGCAGTCCCTTTAGTGCTTATTGTAGTCACTCCTTGACCCCAATCCATTTGCACAACGTTAGGAAAAGGTAAACGGGCTGGCGATTGAGCCAGCCCGTTGCCGCGCCTTGAGACCTGGTACGCTGTTAGTTGGGCATTACCGCTACGCTGCGGATTTCGCCGAATTCCTTCTTCAGCTTCTGCCAGTTGTCGCCGCCGTCGGTGCTGAGGTACACGTACCCGTACAGGCTGGCCCCGGCGATGACGTTGGGGACTTCCTGGTGGGTGCCAAACCAATACACCACCGAATTGGGCTCGGTGGGCAGCGGTGTCGACTCCCAGGTCTGCCCGTTGTCGCTGGTGCGTTGGATGGCTCCCGTGAAACCAGGGATAGAGTCACCGTTGCCAACGAACATGACGTTAGGGTCGTCGGCTTTGATTACCATCCCCCGACAGTAGGAGCGGGTGTCGTTCTCGTTGAACTTCGGGAAATAGTGGTAGTCCCAGCTCTCGCCTTCGTCGGTGCTGGTGGCGATTCCGAAGGGGCTGGTGCAGTAGATCGAAGTCGTCGGCCCCGGCTTGAGCGCCATGCCGTGGATATCGCCGTGGAACGGGTCCGAACCCAGGTCGGGCATGTGCAACCAGGTGTCGCCGCCGTCCAGGCTCTTATAAACGCCATCGACCTCGATGCCCGCCCAGACCGTGCGGCTGTCCCGAGGGTCGACGATCATGTTGGTGGTCCTGGGAATACCAACCGGGCAGGGGATGGTCAGCCCCATTTCCAGGTGGTCCCAGGTCTTGCCACCGTCCTTGGAGCGGTAAGAGTTGGGCCTGGTCCCGGCGAAGATGGTCTCCGAATCAGACGGGTCCACCGCTACCGACCAGATCTGCAGGTCGTCAAAAGGCGAGTCCAGCTTTTCCCAGGTGGCCGCGTTGTCGTCGCTCCGGTAAATCCCCACGTCGGTCCCCGCAATGATGCGGTGGGGGTTGTCCGGGTAGACCGCCAGCGACCGAACGTTACTTTCGGACGGTAGCGGGTCTCGGATGCGGTCCCAGGTGTTGCCGCCGTCAGTTGTCCGCGACAATCCACCGCCAATGGTCCCAATACAAAGGGTATAGCCTGCTGCCATAACCTAATCCTCCTCTAGATTGGTTCCCGGTCCTTGGATGGTCACCCTATGATAGCCCGCACTCGATGGAATTTCCACCTTCGTGCTTGCATACGGGTCAAGTGGGCCTGATTTCGTCCCTGGATCGCAACTCTGTCGCTATAAAGGTTGACGGGAGTCGAATCCCGAGTTGGTCTCGTGCCAGAACTCGATCCGTTCCTCACCGCGTATCCAGCAAAGATATATCTCCCGCCCATCCCTCTGCGACGGGAAGTCCACCAACCAACTGGAGAGGTCCCTCACGATTATGCCCCGGTCCCCGACCTCTCTGAGCTTGCCCTGCAATTCCTGGGTAAGACGGTCCACGGCGCGCTGCAACTCCCTGCGTTCCGACTCGTGGCTGGTGGCGCCGTTCCCCCGGCGTTCCCGGAGCAGTACAAGAAGTTCCTGTTGTTTGCCCGCCAGTTCGTCCCTTACCGGCATAAGACCGGCGAATGTCTCGACTAGCCAGGGCAGTTCGGAGTTAGCCTCTTCCAGGGTGAACAAACGATGTCTCATGACGCCTCCACTTTATCGCAACGACCGCAGCGGCGCAAAGCCGGAGACTCCTCGGCCGGAGCCGTTTGCGAGCCATTCGAAAGACCGGCCACAAATGCTGCCGGCGTGGCGGGCCCCTGGTCCATACAATTCCTGGATTCCAGCTTTCGCAGGAAAGACGGGTGGGCGGATTTTTTGGGAACCTAGTACTCAGTCAACGGTAAAATCGGAAGGGTAAAGGCGGTGTAGTTTGGTTCGTGCGTCCCGGGTGTTGAAGCGCCAGTTGATGGTGGCTCTGGCGTTGTTGCGCTCCGTGACCAGAGCGTCCACTTCCCTCCTTAGGGCCTCCTCGCCGGAGAGCCGCTGCTTCAGGCAGGAGCGGGACAGTACGCTGAACTCGATCTCCGCCATCCCTTCGACAAGCTCAGGACAGGATTCAGCCAACTCCCGTGCTTGGGGGTGTAGTGGAACTCCAGCCGCCTGGCAATCCTCCGGGCTTCCTCAGCCGGGAAAGTCTCGTACAGCGATGCCCGGCGATGGGTGTTCAGATTGTCCAAGACGACCCTTACCACCTCGGCTTCGGGGTAGGCTTCATCCACCAGCCAGCGCATCCGGCGGGCGAAGTCTTGCATCGTGCGCCGCTCGGTCACTGCCACATGCCGCCAGCCCGCCAACGGCTCACAGGCCAAGAAGAGGTTGCGGGTACCCTCCCTGCGGTATTCGTAGTCCTGCCGCAGCGGAAGTCCCGGCCGGGGCGGCATCGGGGGCCGGGTCTCGGCCAACAACTGGGTGGAGGTCTCGTCAAAGCAGACTACCGGACGTTGGGGGTCATGAGGTTCGGCGTAGAGATCCAGGACATCCTCCATGTTGGCCACGAACTCGGCGCTCACCTTGGGGATGCGCCACTCCTTCTTCTGCCACGGCTTGAGAGTGTTTTTTTGAGACGCTTTCGGATTCCCTCATGGGACATGGAGGACGCCAACCCCAACTCCACCACCTTCCCGGCCAGCAGACGCAAAGTCCAGTGGCTGTGCCCCTCCGGCGCTGGGCTGCAGGCCAGGGCGATGAGGTGGGCTTCGCCCCGATCGTCCAGCTTCCGGGGCCGGTTGGCCTGGGGACGGTTCTGCAAAACCTTCTCCAACCCTTCTTCGGCAAAGCGCTGCTTGACCCGGTATACCGTGCTCAGGGCCACATCCAAAGCTTCGGCCACTTGGGGCGCGGCCCAACCGTCGCCGCTCTTTAGGAGAATCCGCGCTCTAGCGGTCACTCGGGCTGAGTTTTTGCCAACCCGGACCAGTCGTTGGAGCTCTTCCCGTTGTTCCTGTGCCAGCCGCACCGCGTATTTGTCCCTGACCATCACTTCTACCCCCGCCATCAACACTTCCCACCAGGAACGATAGCTCAATTGGGCCCTTTATTAAACAAATCCCAAGCCTAAGTTGACTGAGTACTAGGGTCTTTCAATTATTGGCATGCTACCCCTTCTCCCTTGAGGGAGAAGGACGGGATGAGGGTGAAATTCCATGCACCAACCTGGTTCCCCTCGCCACATGACCCTCACCCCAACCCCTCTCCCAGAGGGCGCGGGGCTGTCGCGGAACACTGAAAGACACCGTGTGAGAGCCTACCCGCCCCTCGGCATGGTGAGGGCAAAAGGCGTACAATACCCGTCGGAACGCGCCGGTTTCGAAAACCGCTAAACCCAGGAGCCGCCGATTGTCCTCAGACAAGAACCTGTTCGGTGAAGGCGATATGGCCTTGCTGCAAGACCGCAAGGGACGCCGCCATCTTTTGACCCTGTCGGAAGGCCAGACCTTCCATAGCCACCAGGGACGGTTGCCCCATGCCGACCTGATCGGCCAAACCGTCGGCGGCTGGTACCGCACCGATAAGGGCCACGTCCTGTTGGCCGTGCGTCCAACCCTGGGCGACTTCGTCCGGGAGATGCCCCGAGGACCCCAGATCATCTACCCCAAGGACCTGGGCAACATCGTGTCCATGGCCGACATTTTCCCTGGCGCAACCGTAATCGAGGGCGGCCTGGGCTCAGGTTCCCTCACGGCGGCGCTGCTAAGAGCTGTCGGGGACCGGGGCCAGGTCATCACTTACGAGATCGAAGAGTCGGTGGTCCCCAGGGCCAAGTCCAATATCCAGAAAGTCATCCCGGACCTTTCACGACTCACGATTAAGCTGGGCAATATCTACGAGGGCATATCGGAACGCGGTATCGACCGGGTGGTCCTGGACGTGCCCGAGCCGTGGGAGACAGTCTCCACGGTCGGCGACTGTCTGGTGATGGGGGGCATAGTTCTGAGCTTCCTCCCAACTATCTTGCAGGTGCACCGTTTGACCCTCGCCCTGGAGGAAGACTCCAGATTTCAGATGATCGAGACAGTGGAAACCCTGCTCCGTCCCTGGCACGTCACCGAACGGAGCGTTAGGCCGGAACACCGCATGATCGCGCATAGCGGCTTCCTTACCACCGCCGTCAGATGCGAGCCTCGGAGGACCAGGCCCGCCGCAGGTGACCCGGACTCTTCACCGGAGACAGACAGCGAAGAACAGGAGGAATCCAATGGACGTGATGGATAGAGACCAGACCATTGGCTTTCTGCATCAACACGTCAAGACCGAGATGCTGATGAAGCACCTCCTAAGCGTCGAAGCGTCCATGCGGGGCTACGCCCGGAAATTCGGTGAAGACGAGGACCGTTGGGCTATCGCAGGGCTGCTGCACGATTTCGACTGGGAGATATGTCCAACCCCGGAGGACCATCCCACCTATGGGGCGGGCATTCTCCGGGACCACGGATACCCCGGCGACATCATCCGCGCCGTGCTAACCCACGGCGACCACACCGGCATCGCCAGGGAATCGCTGATGGAGCACACCCTGTTTGCCGTCGACGAACTATCGGGGTTTGTCCGAGCCGTCGGGCTGGTGCGCCCCTCCAAGAGCCTGAGCGACGTTTCTCCCAGGTCGGTGCGCCGGAAGATGCGCGACAAGGGGTTCGCCACCAACGTAAACCGCGACGATCTCGTCCGTGGCGCGGAAGAGCTTGGCGTCGACCTGGACGAGCACATCGCCTTCGTCGTCGAAAGCATGAAACCCGTCGCCACCCAGATCGACCTACAGGACTAGGGCGACCTACATTTATCTCCGGTTCATAGTCTAAGAGTACATCAACCAGCCGCCCTTTCGCCCGTGTATAGAATATAGGCGGTCGAAGAATGCACTGACTCTTGCCACTGGCCCGGAACTGCATAGCCTGCTAAATTGACCACGCAGCACTATTCCTACCAGAGAGCAATGGTCTCAGAGCATGCCTAATTGTATAGAATATAGGCGGTCGAAGAATGCACTGACTCTTGCCACTGGCCCGGAATGCATAGCCTGCTAAATTGACCACGCAGCACTATTCCTACCAGAGAGCAATGGTCTCAGAGCATGCCTAATTTTTATATCAGAGATCCTGTCCATGGGTTCATCGAATATGATGACTGGGAACGGGAGATAATCAACCACCCGGCATTTCAACGCCTCCGGCGCATTCGTCAGTTGGCCCTCGCGGATTTCGTTTACCCAGGAGCGACACATACCAGGTTCGAACACGGGCTAGGCACGATGCACGTCGCCACCAGAATGTATGATTCCATCGTGGCACGGCACAAACACTACTTGGAAAGCGAACGTGGCTACGTTCAAGCCGGTTTGGAACGTGATCGAAGAGTGGTACGGTTCGCAGCCCTATTGCATGATATCGGGCACTCGCCATTCTCACATTCCGGAGAAAATCTGTTCCCGTTCAATGCCGCGGAAAACCGACAGTATCAACACGAGGACTATTCTGCCAATATCATCCGTACGATACTCAAAGAGCCATTGGAAGATCATCCAGGGAATAGCAATTATGGCATTTCCGCCGGAGATATTGCCGACTTGATAACTGGCGCGCCTGATGCCTTGCTTTTCGCTCAGAGTTCCGCCCGCCGTCTCCTGTGGCGCCCAATTATTACGAGTCAACTTGACGCCGACCGCGCTGACTATCTGCTACGGGACTCCCTGCATGCCGGCGTTTCATACGGAAGATATGACCTGGACAGGATATTGGCGACAGTAACCCTCGGGCTGGAAAGCGAAGGCGACCCGGTAATCGCCATAGAGGAAGGAGGATGGCACGCGGCCGAGGGACTCATCCTCGCCCGCTACATGATGTTCACGCAAGTGTACTTTCATCACGTACGGCAGGCTTTCGACCATCATGTCGAGGGCGTCTTATCGGAATTGCTAACTAAGGTCAACGGCCCAGGTTCACTTGGTGTGTTCCCGGACCCGACGTCATCTGAAACCCTAGGTGAGTATCTGGAGTGGGACGACTGGAGAGTTCTAGGCCATGTTGCCTCGGGGGATTGTGGGGAGCATGGCGACTACATCAAGAATAGGACCCACCATAGATCGATTTTTCATACTTCCGAGGTCCCAACCATCGACGAATTGAATCAGTTGGAAGAGAACCTGGGACTCTTGGGGAATCTCGTCGCTTTTGTGAGTGATGCGTCAAAATCTTGGTACTACCTTGACGGCCAAGACCTCCATATCGTCCCCAATGACTCTGGGGGTCCCGCTGTAGGGGTGCCCCTATCATCCTATTCAAATGTTGTTAAGAATCTAGCGCGGTCCAGTCAACGGAGGATCTACGTGAAGTTGACCGACCGGCAGCAAGCCGAAGAAGTCCTTTCGAATAAATAGTAGCTCAGGGGTACGATGATACAGAAAACCGATAAGAACGCTTTGAGAAAACAGTTGCCGCTTGAGCTCGCACGGCGGCTAGAAGGCGTCTCGCCACAATTCGGCAAGACGGTATTTATGAAACTCGTCTACCTGCTCCAGGAGTTGTACGGAGTCCCGCTGGGCTACAGATTCACTCTCTACACCTACGGGCCATATTCGCCAGAGGTCTTATCCGACTTGGAATTTGCGAGACTGCGCCGTCAGGTGACCGTCGAGTACCTTGGGGAAAACGGTGGGTTTAGCATCACTTCCGAGGAGGACACGGGGGTGCTAGGGGACCAGCAAAACAGAGCCATAGACCAACACCGAGAAGACCTGGACCGACTAGTCGAGTATTTCGGAAAGTTCAATGCCCGAGATCTCGAACTCCGCACCACTTCCGTGTTCCTGTGGAAGTCGCTACGTCCAACCGGAGATCCGGATGTCGACACAATCGTCCGGACGATTAAAGACTTGAAGCCCCACTTCGATGAAAGTGCAGTTCGGTCCGCGATTAATGGGCTTGTAAACAGCGGAGTTATAGACTTCTATTGAGGCTAGGACGTATACCGGGATTCTGCTCCCGGGTCCTTGTAAAGGTCCTGGGGCGGTTCAAGATGGTCCCTAGTCATCAAAGGCGGAGCAAGCCGAACTTCAAGCTCTTGAGTGGGGGGTTTTCCTCCGAAGCCCCATAACTGCGGTGTTCTATCGTTCTTGCCCTGCACCAAGACCTTGAAGTCTCCCAACCCGGCGGGGTCCACTAACTCCAACATTCCCCGGCGGTTGACGACGAACTCCGTCTGATCTGTGGTTACCGCCCGTAACCGCCGTAGCATCTCCTCCAAACCCAGGTTTTTCAAGAAGCTCCGTTGGTCCGTAATGTCCAGGAACTCCAGTCCGGCCCGTTGACCCAGCCGCACGACCGACGTGAAGTCGACCTGCGAGGTGATGTCCTGCCGGCCAATGCGTTGCAGAGGGCTGTCGGTTTGCACGTGCTGGTGGAAGGTGGTCAGGGTCCCACGAAAGCGTTCCTCGGGCGAGTAGAGTTCTCTGGCGCTTCGGCCATAGTCGATGGTTAACACGAAACCCCGGTCCAACGCAGCGGCTACTTCACCCGCCCAGCCCGCCAGACCTAGGTTGACCTCGCCGGTCTGGCCCTCAGCAAGGGTGATTCCCAGCTCATATAGTCTTTCCGCCAAAGCCGGAGTTGAGGGCTCGCCGGAGGTGAGGGCCAGCTTGCCGTCTTTCAGGGTTACCAGCGCCTCACGCAAGCGGCCCCCTTCCATAGTTACTTGATGCACCGGAAAGGCGTCCAGAAGCTCGTTGGAGAGGATGCACCCCGTGACTCCCCGGAGCGGCAGCGACTCGGCGACGAGCCTGGAGGCGGAGGCCATCCCCATGTCATGCCCAGGGAAGGCCCGCCGGTCGACGCACAGATAGCGCAGGGCGTTTTTGAAGCCGTCTGGCAGGTTCTCGGAGAAGGTCAAGATGTCCCGGCATAGGAGCCCATCGCCGCTCCCGGGCTCCAACACCGTAAACAACTCCGGCCTGTCCAGCGCGAGCCACATCTGGTATAGCTGGACCGCAATCAACGCGCCAAAGGTGGGATGGGCAAGTGGGCTCGTAAAGAAGTCCCCGGAAGCTCCTATATTTCCGCCGGAGGAATAGTAGCCCCCGTGAGGCCAATACAGCGCCACGCCCATGAACTCGGCGAACGGGATGCGGCCCTTCTCCGCGATGCGGCGGCGTATCTCGGCTTCGGCGGTCAACTAGACATTATCCCCAAACACCGAAATCCCCAAACACCGAAATCCCCAACAACTAAAACAAGCACTGCCAGGCATGGTCTACCGGGCGGATTCCCTGGAAAAGCGTATCGCCGTCACCCACGCCTTGGGGAGAATCCAGGGACGGTAAGAGCCCGGACTTTTTTGTTGTGGAGACAAAGTGGGACATTTTGGGACATTTGTCCTCGTTGGAGGGACCGGGATTGGGCCTCCAGCAATGACCGGTGATTCCTATAGTTCGGTGATTCCTATATTAGGGAGGTGGCGCCGGGGTTGGGAAGGGGCTAATGTCAGCGGGGTCCTACGATTATCGGTCCAATTGTCCGAACCGGGATTCACGGGATTCACGGGATTCACGGGATTCGGATGATTTCCCACTAATATAAATCCCAGAATCAGAGAAATCACAGTTCAGACGAACAATCGAAAGACCCTGCTGATGTCAGTCAGCGGGATGGGAGTGATGGGTCTTCCAACAGGGTCCGACGCGACATGACGGGCGGCAGGAGCAATACAGGCCAGCAGACTATCAAAAGGCCCTGAAACTCCCACACCTGGTCTAAAGAGCAATCACGGTGTCGGTATCCCCGGCGTCAAGGGCGTTCATGTAGGCGAGGACCAGCTCGCGGGTGCGGTACTTGCCAAAGGCGGCCATATCCTCCCGGCGGACGATGGGGAAGGTGTCCATGACGTAGCCCGCGTCATCGCGGGAGAGGCCGTAGAGGTGGAAGTAAAGCGCGTCCAACCTGGCCCGGAGGTGGCGCCGTTCCTCCTCGTTCCAGATAAAGGGCGGGCCGTCGCAGCCCATGTCCCTGGCAAAGGGGATCATGTCGTTGGCGGTGTAGGTGAGCCTAAGGACGTGGTCGCGGACGATTTCGCGGGCGGTCTTGCCCCCAAATTTCCGGTCGTAGCTTTCCTCCGCGATAACGGGTAATTGTTCGACTATAAACCAATTCAGGTGTTGCCCTTGAACCTTCTGTCGAGCAACGAAGTCAAACACGAGCGAATTAAAACAGGCGGTCCACAACCAACCATTTCCCACGTATTCCGACTTTGAGTCTGCGGTCGGTATCAGCACCGGCAATGTATTTCCATACACTGCGCGAGGAACGATCGCTGCAATCATAGTACGCACGTTGGTCGGAGCCGTTACGTCTTTGAATGAGATAGCCCAACCAAGGTCGAAGGGTAAAATGTAATCATTCTCGGCCACCCAGAACTGAGGTCCAGGCGACCAATCCGGATTAACATGATCCTCAATCGTAGCTTCTAGTGGACGAGCGGGACGGTTTAGGTTTTCAGGATTCACTACCACGCTCGCGGCCCTATGGTCGAACGCCTGCACCATTTTACCTTCAAATAAGGGTAGATACAGTTCCTGTCCCTTCCTCCAGCGGTTACCGTCTACAGGATAGAAGCCCTCTGCGTCGAGTCGTAGAGCAGTACGAAAGAGATGGGAGTCATTGGTCATATGGAACATCGTGTGGTACTTAACCGGCCAGGCTCGCCGCTCCTCCCCGCTGGACCGGTCCACCAGGATGGGATGCCTCTCGTAGATCCCAAGGGTAATTTCAGCGTCTCGGCGCGTGCGGAAAATGGGGGCTGTCACCGTGTTCGGGTTCACCCGGCTAAAGTCGTCCGAAGCCAAGGGGAAACATCGGTCAGGGTCGCTAATCGTCCGCGTGTCCTGTAGGAAGAATGCGCATTCTGTCTGCGCGAACTTGCGCTCTTCTCCACCGAGGATCAGGACGCAAAACTTGAAGCGGGAGTGGACGTCCGGGAAAAACGAAGCCAGGTTAGAAACCTGACGCCGGTTTTCAAAATCGTAAATCCCGGCCACTCGCTTACTGCCGGTGACCGTCTTAAAGAAATTGGCGGCGGTCTTATCGGCATAGATTCCGGATGGGGTGAGAAGCCCCATCATTCCATCTGGTTTAAGCAGCCTGGTTGCCCGCTCAACAAATAATGAGTAGAGATTGATATCGCCCCCTCCCAGGAGGGGGTAATGGCCGGAGGTGCGCACCAACCGTCCCAGGGTGTCGGCACGCGACTTGGCGGCGTCGAATTCGTCCGCCAGAGGGTCCCCGTCGTCGCGCAGCTTCCCGATAGCATTTCTCCGCGCCGCCGCTGTAGGGGCTAGGGCCAGTTCGGCGGAGCGGGTCGCGAACCACTCAACTTCCTGCAGCTTGATTCTGTCCCAGGGCGGGTTGCCGATTACAGCGTCGAAGCCGCCTTCGGGGTGATTGTCCTGCCAGCGGCGCCACACCCCGGGGAAGGCTACTTCCCAGTGAAGGAAGTTTTCCCGCCGAGCGATGTCCATCGCGCCCTGCCACATCTCGTCAAGCCGGTCCATCCGGGTGTTGGACTCGGTCGAGGCTTCACTGGTCACGCCGCCGGGACCTTTCGCCAGCAGGTCGAAGACGTTGGTCACGTCGTCTCCCAGGATGTCGTTCAGTTCGGTCTCGTAGGCGGCAGTCTCCTTCCTGCTCATCCCCGCCTCCAGCCAGCGCACGCCGCAGAAGAAGTCCAGCACTCCCCGGAGCCGGGCGGTGGTCTGTTCCACGCCCTGGAACAACATGGACGACTCCCGCACCTCGGATATGTCGGAGTCGGACATCTCTTCGATCTCTTGCATCTGGTTGGTGGCGTTCTCCGCCGCTTGTATCGCGCCGGCGGCGAACAAGCCTCCCAACCGTTGCAGCGATTCGCGGCCTTCGATCACGCGCAGGCCGAAGAGGGAGTCGCCACAGCGCAGGTGGTGGTCGAGAAAGGATAAGGGCGCGCCGACGGTGAAGCTGTGCAGCCACAAGGACACCTTGGCAAGCTCCACGGTGAGGGGGTTTTTGTCCACCCCGTAGATGCAACGCTTCAGCACCATGCGGCGGATGATGGCCTGGCCGGTAAGCTGGGACTCGTTTAGCACCCAGTCCGACTCCTTGGCGCGAGTACGTATCTCAGTCTTGATTGCATCTATGGACTTGACCAAGGGAGACACGTACTCGCCGTCCAGCCATCCGGGTACCGCCGGAGCGTACTCAACGAAGTTCGCGATGTAGTCTGAGAGGAAGTCCACGGCGGTAACCAGGAAATGGCCGCTGCCCATGGCCGGGTCCAGAACCTTGAGGCCGAGGACCGCTACCGCCGGGTCCAGCGCGGCCAGTTCGGCATGGCGCTCCTTGAGACTGCGGCGGTCGGACGCCAACTGCTTCGACTTCTCCTCGAAAGCGGCCAGCCGTTGTTCGGCCAAGGGGGCGATGGTCTTTTCGACAATCAGGTCAACCAGCTCCTGGGGTGTATAAAAGCTGCCGCTGTCTTTGCGGGCGTAGGGATTGGGCTGAATGGTGATCTTGGTAAGTGTTCAGAGTTGAGGGGAAGTGAGCAACTGGCGGCATGCGGTGAGGGGATTCAATCCTCGGGCGCGCCAGGTACCGAAGAGGGAAGCGAGAGCCATCTTGGTGTTGGTGCCCTGGGTTGAGCGGGTGCCGCCGCTGATCTTGCGGCTGGTCACCAGGTGACGAAGGCTCCTCTCGGCGGCGTTGTTCTCCGAGGGGACGGCCGGTTCGGCTACGAATACGAACAACTCCTTGATGAAGCGCTGGATGCGCCGGCAGAGCTTGGCCTGGACTGCCCCTGGGTCATCAAGGAAGGGTCGGCAGCAGGCCAACAATTTCCGCTCCAACTCCAGTTGGGCCTGACGGCGTTTCCTTGCCTGAGGATGGGAGAACCGCTTGGCCTGGGCGTAGAGGTCATGCACTGCCGCCGCCCATCCGGCCAGCTTGGCGTCTGCTGGGTAGAGGGCCTTCAGGTCATGGATGTCCCGGAGCAGATGAGCCCAACACCGCTGCTTCAGGCCAGGGTAGTGGTTATAGGCAGCGTAGAAATCGCTGACCAACACCCCGCTGAAGGACTCCCCCAGCGCCTCGTCCACCACCTCCTTATTCCGGCCTCGGCGCAGGAAGTACCGCTCAGTGGGAGTGGAGAAGGTCCAGACATAGCCATTGGCCCCCTCCTGGCGCCAGCCGGTCTCGTCGGCGTGCACCACCTGGCTGGTCCGGACTAGTTCCAGCACCTCGGCCACCGCCGGTTGGGCTTGCCGGGCCACGCCGTGGAGGACCTGGGTGATTCCCCCAACGCTCAAGCGCAACTGGTGGACGGTCTCCAGATACCATTGGATGGTCCGAAGGGGCAACCGGCCCTCTTCCCGCAGGCCAGCGATCAATGAGACCAAGTTGGCTCCCAACCGTCCCCGACCGATTACCCCACCGCCCAAGTCCGTCTTGGGGGTCCGGCGCCGTTCACATACTGGGCAGACCCGGGTCACGAAAACGTGCTCCGTGACCTCCACCGGAGCCACTGGGATATCGATGACTTCCCGAGTCCGCTGCGGCCAACCCCCAACCAACCCGGTGCCACACTCCGGACAGGAGTCCAAGACATGTTCCACCTGGTGAGCCGCCACCGTGCGCCGACGGCTAAAGCCGTGGGGCCGGGGCTTTCTTGGCTCCTTCTTCTCGGCCGGCTCTGACTTTGCACCCGGTTTGTTGCCCGGCATTCCGGGCCGCCCTTTGCCCTTGAGACCCCCTTCCAACGCCGCTATCCGCCGCTGCAACTCGTCGATGACCGCCTGCTGCCGCGCAATCACCGCCAACAGCGCCTCCCGGCTGGCCGTCCTCAGGTCTACCTTGTTCTCCATCCTCCTGATTTAACATAACCGACGACCCGACGCACCGAACTTCCCAAGCAAGTTTTAACTAATCCATCCCCTCAACTCTGAACAGTTACTGATCTTGCCGTCCTGTGCCCGGACCGGCTCACGCTCCAACAGCCGCTCGTATATCGAGCCGAGTTGCTGGACGGACATGTCCCGGTAGTTCACGAAGCGGCGGCCATACCCGCCACGGCGGGTAACGCTGGTGTGACTCAGGTCATAGATGACCTTGGCTACCACTGTGTCGGGCAGTCGGACTGTTTCCAGGACCGGGGCTGATTCAGCCGCGAACAGGCCGCCGTTGTAGGGCGGCAAGCCGATGGAAGGGTCGCCGAGGTCGATGAGGCGGAAGAGGGTGGTCAGGTGGTTGTAGTAGTTAGTAGCCACCGAGGAGAAAGTGTCTCCCCGCCCCATCCTGGCGGCGACTTCGTCACGTACCGCCTTGCGGAGGCCATAATCATCGTAGCGGGGATCGTTGACGGGAAGGAGCCCCCTGTCCTCGGCGTAGAGGAGAAACAACAACCGGTATAGGAACACCAAAGCGGCATCCCGGATTTCGCCAAGCTCCGCAACGGAGTCCTCGGCTATAGCGTTGACCAGGTCCGGGAATACGCTCTGGAACACGACACCTGAAAGGTCCTGGGCAACCTGTTGCTCATACCTCCGGCCCTCGGCGATGGCCTCTTCCAAGAACGTGGCCGTCGCTCCGTCTTGATGTATGAAGGATTTCCGCCGGAACAGGAGTAGAAAAGCGCGCAGGGCGGCGTCATCACCCTCTGTCAGGACCCCAGAGAGGTCCACCTCGTAGTAGCCGGTTGCCCGTGGCCGGGCGCGGTGATCGTAAAGACGCCAAATGGTCCCGTTGGTCAGGATACCCCAGCGTATGCGGCCATCCGACACCGATTCCGCCGTGGACAGATACCTCAGAATCTGCCCGTGGGGCGTGCTGCTCTGCACTTTATCGGTTTGGTCCCGGTTATCGAGCGGAAGGCCGAAACGCTTGCTTTCCTGGACCAGCAGAGCATCCCCGTATCTCTCCTGTGAGATGCTCCTAGCCCCGGCCCGCTCCTTGGCGGCGCTGTCGGCAAACAGCAGGTGGTCGGGTATGTCTTCGTTGCGCTCCACTCCCTGTTGCGGCAGGTAATCGGTCCAGCCGAGCAGGTCGAATGCCGGGCGGACCAAGTCCTGTTCGGTGAGAGACTCGTTGGGGTCACTAAATTGCGCGAGGCGGTCTATTCGGCCGGACAGGGATTGTTTGATTTCCGCCAGCCCCGCGGGGTCTCCGACCGAGGCGCGCCATTCCGGGGTGTCCCGGATGCCCTCGCTCAGGAAATATTCTGTGAATAGTTGGCCCGGCAATTTCCTTCCCCCGGCGGCTGGATTACCTGGACTTTATTACCTGCACTTTATTTGCAAAGTGGTAGCCGTGTCAAAGGCAGGGCCTTTTACTTGTGAGTACTGCCAATCAGCGCCGCACCGGTCAAGTACATAACCCTCATTTCGGAAGCGGGGGGTCTGGGGGGATTTTCCCGGCGCCGCGCAGGACCGCCGAAGTCGTTGTGCGCCTGAAAAGAGACCCGTCCCTACGATTAGTGAGATGGAACAGGGGAAACTTTTCTTGATTCTCGTGAACTCAGACCCGTGTAAGGGGAGTAAATCCCCCTTAATCCCCCTTTTCCGAAAGGGGGAGAATGGTCTATTGGGCAGACAATCAAGAGAGGCCGCCGTGTCAAAGGAGCAATCTTCACCGCTCACCTTGGGCGCGTTTGAGTGGGCCCTTCGACTCCGCTGCGCTTTGCTCAGGATGAGCGGAGGGTAATCGCGTTATCCCCCTTTGATCTTGAAAACCTGATGATCCTTGCCCAGCGGGAGACTGGCAAAAGAGAAGGGGGCCGTTGCGGCCCCCTGGGTTTCCCTCACCCCAACCCTCTCCCAGAGGGAGAAGGGGGTTAGCCGCGCTGCTCCACGGGGACGTATTCCAGGTCCATTTCCCCTGCGTACTCCAGCAGGGGCCGGATCAGGATGTTGTCCGCGTATTGCTCGGCGCACTGGAGGGTCCATCCTGGGATGCGTCCCAGGGCAAAGATGGAGATGAACAGATCGTCGGGAATATCCAGCAGGTAGTAGATCGAACCTGCAAAGAAGTCGACGTTGACGAAGATGCCACGGGACCGGTAGCGCACCATGACCTCTTCTTCCACGTAATTGAGTATCTGGAACCAGTGGGGCTGTCCCACCTTGTCGCCCAAAGCGCGGGACCGCTCGCGCAGGTGGCGCGCCCTTGGGTCCTCCGCCTTGTATACGCGGTGTCCAAAGCCCATGATGCGGCCGCCGTTGTCCAGGATGTTCCGGCAATATTCTTCGGCGTTCTCCGGCTGGCCGATCTCAAGGGCCATCTTCATGACTTCCTCAGCCGCGCCGCCGTGGGCCGGTCCCTTGAGGACACCGACTCCGGTGACGACTGCCGAGTGAAGGTCTGAGATGGTGGAGGCGGCTACGCGCGCTCCAAAGGCGGAAGCGTTGGCGCCGTGTTCCGCGTGGAGGATGAAGTCGACATCCAGCAGGTTGGTGGTCTCCTGGTCGGGGACCTCTCCAAACAGCATGTAGAGGAAGTTCCCGGCGTGGTTAAGGTCAGGGTTGGGGGCCATCGGTTCTAGTCCCTTGCGCAGCCGGTGGTGCGCCGCCACGATGGTCGGCCCCATGGCCGTGAGCCGGATGCCCTTTCGGATGGTGGCTTCCACCGAGTTATCCTTCACTTCGTCGTCGAAGGCCGCAAGCGCGGATAGTCCCGTGCGCAGCGCATCCATGGGATGGCTGTCCTTGACCAGGTCCAACACCTGGATTACTTCGTCGGGAATGCGGCGGTTGGCCCGCAGGTGGGCGTCGAATTCGGAGAGTTGTTCCTTCGTCGGCAGGCTACCGTATAGAAGGAGGTAAACCACCTCTTCGAAAGTAGACTTTTCCGCCAGGTCGTGGATATTATATCCACGGTACAGCAGTTTGCCTTCCAGGCCGTCGATGAAACTGGACGTGGTGGTGTCCAGGTAGACATCCTTCAGCCCCTTCTCGATCTGAGGAGCCATGAAATATCCTCCTTTGGGGTGCTCGGCCAAACTGCTCCGGGTAAGAGAAACGACGCGAGACCCGCAATTACACGCCGGTAAATGGCCATGCGCACAAGGTAAAATAAGTCTGGGAACGTCGGCGATTTTAGCATTCGACCAATTGAGTGTCAAGCCAATCCAAGGCGGGGAGACGGGGCCGCCACCCTTTGCCGTAAGATAGGAAGCCTATGCAGTGCGGATTGATTCTACCCAATCTGGGGAGTCTGGCCAATCCATCAACCATTACGAGTTTGGCCCTTCGCGCCGAAGAACTCGGGTTCGACGGGGTGTTTGCCAGCGACCATCTCGCGTTACCCACCACGCCGGGCTCCCGTTACCCTTACCGGTCCGACGGCACGTTCCCGTTGCGGCCCGACGAGGACCTGCTGGAACCGGTGACAACCCTGGCCTACCTGGCGGCGATTACGACGCGGATCAAGCTGGGTTTTAGCGTGTTGGTGCTCCCTTACCGCCATGCCGTGCTCAACGCCAAGATGCTCTCCACTCTTGACGTTTATTCAGGGGGCAGGCTGATCGTAGGTGTGGGAGTGGGCTGGATGAAGGAGGAGTTCGAGGTATTGGACTCCGACTACGACAACCGGGGTCAGGTTACGGACGAACATATCCGGGTGCTACAGGCGCTATGGAGAAGAGACGAGCCGGAATTTGCGGGCACCTATTACCGTTTCACGGGGATGACTATGTATCCGAAGCCGGCCCAAAAGCCCCATCCCCCCATCTGGACCGGGGGCATCTCCCGCAGGGCGCTGCGCCGGGCCGCGCAGTTGAGCGACGGTTGGCACGGCGTGAGAATGACACCCCAAGAGATCGAAAAAGTAGGTGGGCAGCTTCAAGAGCTACGGTCCGAGACTGGCCGGGGCTCCCTCCAGTTCGACGTCTCCCTGCGCACCGGGTTGGACCTCACCAACTCCGCCCTGCCTCAGAACCGCCTTCCCATGAGAGGTTCCCCGGAGCAGGTCGCCGAAGACGTAATCCACTACCGGGAAGCGGGCCTGACCTACCTGGTCCTGGAGCCAAGGGCACGGGACGAATCGGAATTCCTGGGACAGATGGAGCGGTTCGCAGAAAAGGTCCGGCCCTTACTGTAGCGACCGGCACGTCTGTTGTCTTACGTCTCTTGTCTAAAGAGGAGCGTGACGTTGCCACGGCCCGGTTGAGTCAGAATTGCCCTGGCTGCTTCACGAGTTTGCGTGCTGCCGGGAACTCCGGTGACGGTTACCAACTCAGGCTCGGCCAGTAGCCTCCCAACAGCGTGTCCAAACCCGGCGGCGAAGGTCCCGTGGACGGCGTGGGAGCCGGTGAACCGGGCAAGCGCCCTGCCCGCGGTCTCCCTGTTCCCCATTTCCCCGCCAATGGCCGACAACCGTAGAAAGAACAGCGCGGCCCTGGCATTCTGGGGCATCACGCCCACCGGGGTAGACAACCTCCCCGGCCCGGCCTCGCTGATATCGGCGATCCCGCCGTCGGGCAGCAGATGCCATTGCCTGATGGCATGTGCCAACTGTTCCGCCCGCTGGAGGTACACCTCTCCGCCAAGTATGGCGTAGGCGTCCAAGAGAGCCAGCCCGGTTTCCACGGAATCCACCAGAAGTCCAAGCGACTTTCCCCCGGTGTCCCGGTTGCCTTCCCAATAGTGGAACATCCGCCCGTCTTGGGCCCGCAGCCGCCGCCAGAGCGTTTCCAACACCCGCTTCGCCCGCTCCCTGCAAGCGGCGAGTCCCAGGAGCCACCAGGCGTCGAGGCACGCCGAGACCATGGCGGCGTTGGCGTCGCAATACACCAGCTCGTCTACAAGGGGACGGGTCTGCCGGTGGGTGGCCTCAGCTGAAACCGGGCTGTCGAAGGCAACGTAGTCCTGGCAACCCAGGTACGCCCCCGCCTCCTCATCGAACAAGTACGATTCGACGAATTCGAGGAGACCTTCAGCGTGGACCCGCCACTCGGCTTCTCCAGTTAGAAGGTAGGCATGGAGGTAATTCCGCAGTAGCGCCGCCTGGTCGTAGAGCAGTTTCTCCCGGTGAGGCTCGCTCCAGTCCGGTTTGGAAGAGTAGCGAAAGAACCCACCCAGAGGAGCATCGAACATCGGCCCGGCTCGTAGTTTGGTCAAGGTATGCAGGACGTGGTCCAGGTACTGCCGCTCGCCTGTGGCTTGGTACACGTAGAGGAAGAAATCATGGGCGTCGGTATGGAGGAATTTGAAACCGTCCCCGAACCCGCCGTGAACAGGGTCGGCCAGACCCTCCACCAACCCCAGGACCTCGTAGAAGAGGGCTGGCCCGAGGGTATGGCCTCCCTCAGCGGCGGGGTCCGGCTCCCTCAGAGGTTGCGAATCCGGCGCCTCAGACTCGCCCCTGAGCAGGTCACCTTGCTGGTGCAACCGCACGACGCGGACCAATAATTCGACGAAGGGGTCGGGGTCCATGTAATTGACGCTAAAGAGATGGTCCCCGTCTGGGTTCAGGAAAGCGATGGTGGGCCAACCGTCCCGGTTGTAGCGCAGGTCCACGTCGGGCCGCTGCGATTCCTCTACGCGCACCGGCACGAGGAAGGCGTTCAGGAGGGCGATTGCCTCGGGGTCCGAGAGCGCGCCTTCGTCCATGCGCTGACAGAACCCGCACCAGAAGGCGGTTAGGAAGAGGGCCAGCGGCTTACCCTGCTCCCTGGCCTCCTGGAACGCTTCGTAGCCCCACTCGCGCCAACGCACCAAATGGGCCTGGTTGGACCCTGCGGAAAAACGGAACATCAGCCATCAGCCATCAGCCATCGAGTCTTTGAGGTAGCGCGCATTTCTTTCATTGCGCCGTCCTGCCCTGTCGAACAGCATACGGAAGGTTACGCTCTAGTATAGCCTCGTAAAGGCGAGTGCGAATTCGACAATTGGACGAGCTCCAACGGTCTTCGCCTCCAGAATACTCAATCATCGGTTAACTCGAGCTAGATCATCCCAGAGCAAAGGGGTGCAATCCAAATCGGTGATGCTCGAAAGCCCGATTTCAGCTCCAACCTCCCACTGCACGGAGCTGAAATCGGTAATACAATAGAAAGTGCCCTTCGGAGGGATGGCAGAGCGGACGAATGCGCCGGTCTTGAAAACCGGTGACATAGATTAAAAAGAGAGAGACTGAATGTAATTTAACGCAGATTTGAGCGGAATCTACGGCGACCACAGCCCTCATTGGCAATCGGATTCAATAGAACGAAATGAAAAGGATTTACAAATTGTGGTAGCCCACAGATCAAATGACGATCCGACGTGACAGGCGCTCCATCGCAACTTGACGCCCCCACTCCTCGTAGTTCCGTCCTGGAAACTGCTTAATAGCATGGACCTGCAGTAACTGGCCCTGGCAGCTTGTCGGGTCAATTGAGGCTGGTGAGTCGCACCACAAGCGTCCGCGTTGCAGCCATCCTCCACCACCGGAATGCCGAGACCCGGCATACTCAGTGTTCCCTCACGGACTCCCACAGAGTCTGGGAACCGACCCCCTGGGACTTCCGGCATATCTTGCACTTCCACTCAACTCCTGGGGCGACTTTATGGGGTTAGTGAGCCCGCATCTGCTACTTCTCGCCTCTTCGTCACCTCCCGCTCCTCCTCCATTTGCCGTGCCCTCGTCTCGACGGTCTCCCGGTCATGCCACCAAATGCTGACGCGCAATGCCGGGCTGCATCCCTTGAGTGCGCCTTATGGTTCCGTTGTGAGTTCCTGGCTGTCGTGAATTCCTTTCCCAAAACTCGTCGCCGGTGCACCCGGCTTTGGACCTTGACCGGAGCATGTGCACCTGTTCGGGATGATTACCGGGGCTCAAGGACATGGTTGAGCTAGCGGATTCCTACTTCGTCTCCCACCGATAGCGATACTGGCTTACTCCAGCTCTCAACGGGTCCCTCTCCTGGAGTCCTCTGCCACACTATCCGCACTGGGGATAGTGTGGCAGAGAGACGTCTCCTCTCCTCTTGCACCCAAGGACAGAACTCTGGGTTGACGCAAATCCGTGACGTTGTGCTTGCCGAAATGACCCTCTCAGTGGACGCGGGCAACACGCTCGAGTGGGCATCACCTCACTGGTGGATGGATTCCAGCCCTAGTACTCAGTCAACATGGTTTCAGCAATTGTTTAATAAAGGGGCCAATTAAGCTATCGTGCATGGTGGAAAGTGTTGATGGCGGGGGTGGCAGTGATGGTCAGGGACAAGTACGCAGTGCGGCTGCAGCCGGAACAACGGGAAGAACTCCAGCATTTGATTCGGGTCGGCAAAAGCTCGGCCCGAGTGACCGCCCGAGCGCGGATTCTGCTCAAGAGCGACGACGGTTGGGCAGCTCCCCAGGTGGCGGAAGCCCTGGATGTGGCGCTGGGCGCCGTATACCGGGTCAAGCAGCGCTTTGCCGGTAAGTGTTCAGAGTTGAGGGGAAGTGAGCAACTGGCGGCATGCGGTGAGGGGATTCAATCCTCGGGCGCGCCAGGTACCGAAGAGGGAAGCGAGAGCCATCTTGGTGTTGGTGCCCTGGGTTGAGCGGGTGCCGCCGCTGATCTTGCGGCTGGTCACCAGGTGACGAAGGCTCCTCTCGGCGGCGTTGTTCTCCGAGGGGACGGCCGGTTCGGCTACGAATACGAACAACTCCTTGATGAAGCGCTGGATGCGCCGGCAGAGCTTGGCCTGGACTGCCCCTGGGTCATCAAGGAAGGGTCGGCAGCAGGCCAACAATTTCCGCTCCAACTCCAGTTGGGCCTGACGGCGTTTCCTTGCCTGAGGATGGGAGAACCGCTTGGCCTGGGCGTAGAGGTCATGCACTGCCGCCGCCCATCCGGCCAGCTTGGCGTCTGCTGGGTAGAGGGCCTTCAGGTCATGGATGTCCCGGAGCAGATGAGCCCAACACCGCTGCTTCAGGCCAGGGTAGTGGTTATAGGCAGCGTAGAAATCGCTGACCAACACCCCGCTGAAGGACTCCCCCAGCGCCTCGTCCACCACCTCCTTATTCCGGCCTCGGCGCAGGAAGTACCGCTCAGTGGGAGTGGAGAAGGTCCAGACATAGCCATTGGCCGCCTCCTGGCGCCAGCCGGTCTCGTCGGCGTGCACCACCTGGCTGGTCCGGACTAGTTCCAGCACCTCGGCCACCGCCGGTTGGGCTTGCCGGGCCACGCCGTGGAGGACCTGGGTGATTCCCCCAACGCTCAAGCGCAACTGGTGGACGGTCTCCAGATACCATTGGATGGTCCGAAGGGGCAACCGGCCCTCTTCCCGCAGGCCAGCGATCAATGAGACCAAGTTGGCTCCCAACCGTCCCCGACCGATTACCCCACCGCCCAAGTCCGTCTTGGGGGTCCGGCGCCGTTCACATACTGGGCAGACCCGGGTCACGAAAACGTGCTCCGTGACCTCCACCGGAGCCACTGGGATATCGATGACTTCCCGAGTCCGCTGCGGCCAACCCCCAACCAACCCGGTGCCACACTCCGGACAGGAGTCCAAGACATGTTCCACCTGGTGAGCCGCCACCGTGCGCCGACGGCTAAAGCCGTGGGGCCGGGGCTTTCTTGGCTCCTTCTTCTCGGCCGGCTCTGACTTTGCACCCGGTTTGTTGCCCGGCATTCCGGGCCGCCCTTTGCCCTTGAGACCCCCTTCCAACGCCGCTATCCGCCGCTGCAACTCGTCGATGACCGCCTGCTGCCGCGCAATCACCGCCAACAGCGCCTCCCGGCTGGCCGTCCTCAGGTCTACCTTGTTCTCCATCCTCCTGATTTAACATAACCGACGACCCGACGCACCGAACTTCCCAAGCAAGTTTTAACTAATCCATCCCCTCAACTCTGAACAGTTACCTTTGCCGGGGAAGGGTTGGCGGGGGCCCTGCGGGACCGGCCCCAGGCCAACCGGCATCGGAAGTTGGATGACCGGGGCGAGGCGCACCTGGTCGCCTTGGCCTGCAGCCCAGCGCCCGAGGGCCATGACCACTGGACCCTGCGCCTGCTGGCCGGGAAGGTGGTGGAGTTGGGGTTGGCGTCCTCCATTTCCCATGAGGGAGTGCGTAAGCGGCTCAAAAAACGCTCTCAAGCCGTGGCAGAAGAAGGAGTGGTGCATCCCCAAGGTGAGCGCCGAGTTCGTGGCCAACATGGAGGACGTGCTGGACCTGTACGCCGAACCGTATGACCCCCAAAGGCCGGTAGTCTGCTTTGACGAGACATCCACCCAGTTGTTGGCGGAGACGCGGCTGCCTCTCCCGCCTCAACCGGGACGGCCAAGGCGTGAGGGCTACGAGTACCGCCGGGAGGGAACGCGCAACCTGTTCCTGGCTTGCGAGCCGTTGACGGGCTGGCGGCAGGTGGCGGTGACCCAGCGGCGCACCATGCAAGACTTCGCCCATCAGATGCGGTGGCTGGTGGATGAGGCCTACCCGGAGACTCCAGTGGTGCGCGTGGTCATGGACAACCTGAACACTCATCGCCGGGCATCGCTGTACGAGACTTTCCCGGCTGAGGAAGCCCGGAGGATTGCCAGGCGGCTGGAGTTTCACTACACCCCAAGCACGGGAGTTGGTTGAACATGGCCGAGATTGAGTTCAGCGTCCTGTCCCGCTCCTGCCTGAAGCAGCGGCTCTCCGGCGAAGTGGCCCTCAGAAGGGAAGTCGATGCTCTGGTCACGGAGCGCAACGCCGCCAGAGCCGCCATCAACTGGCGGTTCAATACCCAGAATGCCCGAACCAAACTTCACCGCCTTTACCCTTCCGATTTTACGGTTGACTATCGAGTAACTGAGGTTTTCACGCGCTGGTCGTGGCTGTTGCCAAGGGCAGATCAAGGGCCTGGGTTGGGCTATCGGATACCGGGACCAGTTCGTAGCCCAGCTGCGCCGCCCTCCTTTTTGCTGCCCGCAGCGCTCTTTCAGCGCTCTTTCATGGTACTGGCTTTCATAGTATTCCGCGCCGGCATCCACGTATTGCTGCCCGTAGCGCAGCATGGCGTAGATGATTCTGGCAAGCTTGTGGGCAGTGGCCGTGATGGCCTTGGGCGCTCCCAACTGCGCCTTCTTCCGACGCAGGAAAGCTCCCAGCGCGCTGTGGGAGCGGTACAGCGCGTTGGCCGCCAGCCGCAGCGCGTTGGCCGCCAGCCGCAGCGCCTTGGCTGCCCGGTTGGCGCTGGGCTTAGTTCGGGAGCTGATGACCTTGCCTCCGGTTACCCGGTTGTTGGGACTCAAACCCAGCCATGAGGCGAAATGCTTGGCCGTCGGCCACCTGGTCATATCGGTGCCTACCTAGCCGATCACCTTCAGCGCCGTGTAAGCGTCCACGCCGTTGATCCGGGTCAGGTCCACTCCGGTCATCCGGTACAGGTGGCTGCGGACGTCAAAGCGCGGCGCGTTCCCCTGGATGTGGTTCTTCCTCGGCTGCTCTCCTGGTGGAGCGCCCCCGCTGCGGTCGGCAAACCGCCCCATGTGAGCTTCAATCTCCCGGTCGCACTCGGCAATCTTGGACTGATACACCCGGTAGAGCTCCAGGGCCTGGGTCAGCTCGAAGATGTGCTCCTCCCGCCAGTGTCCCTCAAGGGACCGGGCTATGGCCGCCTCGTCAGCTTTGGTTCTGGGGTCGCGGAGTTGCGCCAACTTTCGCGGGTCTCGCTCGCCGCCCACAATGGCTTCGACGATGGTCATCCCGGTCTTGCCGGTGATGTCGCTGATGTCGCTGATCACCTGGTGCAGCTTCACGTTCATCTGGGTCAGCGCCTTCTGCATGTGCTGGACATACTGGGCCGCGTACTCCACCAGCATCGCCCGCTGCCGCAGATAGCTTCTCAGCCGCCGGATGTCGGCCTCGGGCCGGAAGGCCGCCGACAGCAGTCCGTAGGTGTGGAGTTGTTGCAGCCATTGGCAGTCCAGCACGTCGCTCTTGCGTCCGGGCACGTTCTTGATGCGCCGTGGGTCCACTAGCATCACCTGGACCCCCCCTCTTCCAGGACTCCGAAGAGTGGTATCCAGTAAACTCCAGTGGACTCCATGGCCACGGTCTCCACCCCGCACTCCTCCAGCCAGCCGGCCAGGCGATACAGATCCGCCGTGAAGGAGGCATACTCGTGCACTGGTTGTGGGCAGCGGCTTTCGGGCACTGCCACGAAGTGGCTGCTGGCGCCCACGTCCACTCCTGCCGCGTTCAGATTCACCCGGGACAGTTCCGCAGGCAGACTCTCCCTCCTGCTGGAGGCCTTGACCGCCGACTTGGCCCTGCTCTTGTACGTGCTCATCGTCGTGTCCGCCATTGCCGTGTAGACGTGTCGCCAGGGGGTGCCACCGGCAAGTCACAATCTATCGAACGGGAGCGCCACAAAGGGGCGTCACCAATGATGCAGCCGTAGGACACCCGGACCATGCTGACTATCGGACAATTTGCACCACTGTCAATTCGGCCTTATCCTGGCCGGCACGCCTCGCAACGATCTTACCTGACCGGTGTCCCAGCCAGTTACTCCCCTCTGCACGGCCCGGTTTCGGGCGTAACAATGCTGAGTACTAGCGCGACGTGATTCAATATCGTAGTGTCAAGTTCGTTTTACTGAGAAACTCCTCGACCGTCATCCTATTCTTGGGCATCCACTTCGTTTGACCACTGTTCGAGCCCCCTCGTTGAGAAAGTAACGACCAAAAACGCGGACATCGCTCGTCTTGCTTGCCCTGTATATCTCATATAGCCATCGAATCAAAGATCGGAATGACTCGGGTTCTTCCGAGTAGCTCACGCGTTCTGCATTCCGGGCCGGCCCGGAAGATTCCCACTTGGAAGGTCTGAGTCTCCGCCTTTTCTGCCCGGAACATGGCGATTGCCCGATCCAACTCTGGTGAGGCCATAACCTAAACCCCGCTCAAGAATTTCATCGTTGCAAGATGCCGCTGCTGGGGCGCCTCGGCCGACTTACCTGAGACGGCGCTATCCCGGCAGCTCCACGATAGATATCCAGCACGGCCCGTTACCCAATGGGACTGTCTCCGACAAGGTTAGCGAGCCGGAATCGGGATTGACGCTGAATATGGCCATCTGGCCCGAATCCTGGCCGGCCGAGTAGATGTACCGGTCCCCGGGGCCAAGGCACAGCGCGTTGGGTCTTGCCTCTGAAGAAACGATGCCGTTGGAGGCCAATTCGCCGGTGCTAGTGTCCACCGTGTAACAGGCGATGCTGTCATGGCCCCGGTTGGGCGCGTAAAGAAACCCGCCTGCCCCGGTGATCTGAATCTGGGAGCAGGTGTTCCTCTCGTCAAAGCCTTCTGGAGGAAGAGTGGTAATGGTCTGGAAGATCGATAGCGTTCCCGCCGCGGTGTCAAGGCGGTAGCCGCTCACGCTGGACCCCTGCTCGTTGGAGAAGTAGAGGACGTCCAGGGAAGGATGAAAGCAGAAGTGACGAGGCCCCAGGAATTCCTCCAGTTCCACCATCGCCGGAGAGTTGGGAGTGATATGGCCCGTGTCCTGGTCGAACTTGAATTGCCAGATCTGGTTGGGGCCGTTTCCCGCGATGTGAGGAACGAAAGCGTAGCTGTTGGTCGGGTCGGTCTGCATCGCGTGAGCCCCGGTCGCCGTTTCCAGCAATACGACTGTGACCCCTCCCACCGACCCGTCGTACCCGATGGGGTGCACAGCCACGCGTGCTCCCTGGTAATAAGATGACAGCACGAACCTGCCCCTCCGGTCCGTGTTGACGTAGACCGGCCACGAGTCCAGCGGCACCGTCCCCGTCTGCGTGAGGCCTCCGTCGGACTGATCGATCCTGAAGCTGGTCAGCTGAGGGGTTTCCCGGGTTCCGCAATACAGGTGATTGCGGTCGGGACTGACCGCCAGGGTGAACGGCCCGCCGGGGACAGCCACGTCGCGCTGGTGCGTGAGACCTCCGCTTTCGGGGTCCATGGTAAAGACCAAAATCTTGTTGTCCTCGTTCACGGTAACATACATGTAGTAGGGCATAATTCCCTCCTTAAATGGTCAGCGAAGCGAGAAACTCCCGTGTCGGTTGGGTGCACCACTCCGGTGGATGGCGTTGATGCCGTGGCCCAGGCCGGGACAGACCGCCAGCCGGCAATCGGGCAACTGCTCGGCCATGAACCGCTGTGCTGATCCAGGGTCGAGGTGGGCGATTCCTCTCCCACCAGAAGCAGCGTCGGAGTTTCGACCTTCTTCAGGTAGGGGCTGAAGTCCAGCGTATCGAGGTATGCCTGGAGGCTCCGCCCGATGGAGGAAGACATCCGGTCCATTTCGGAAATGTACCAGTCATGCACGTCACGGGCGCGTTCGACGGGCCGGATACCAATATTCCTGGTAGTCGGTGGGCGGTATGCGGCTGCGACGGTGCAGGGGGTCGGCCGGCACCTCAAAGGGAGGAGGACCGTCGACGGCCTGAGTCCTCCGACGCGGGTGTTTGTAGCCTCCAGGATAGCCGGACAACAGCTTGGACATCAACTTTCCGATCCCCATACGTCCACTTTCTTGCTGGACTGGTGTTCCTTCCGGTGTTGTCGCTAAATGGGCAGCGCCTCTTCGATGCGGTCCTCTGGCAACTCCACGCCAAAGGCGTTGACGTTGAACGCCAGCATGGCGTAGCAACCCATCAGAGTTGTCAGTTCGGTCGCGCCGTTGACCCCGAAATGTGCCACCACTGCGTCGAACGATTCCTGGCTGACGCGACGGGTCCGGAAGAACTCCCGTCCGTAGTTTATTACCGCCATCTCGTCCTCTGCGGGACTGGGTAGTTCCTTCTTGTCCCCAAGGGCGTCGACCAAATCGTCGCGCAGACCCTCGCGCCTGGCCGGCGGAGCGTGGGCGTTCCAGATGAACTGGCAGTCGTTCTCTCGAGCCGCCAGCAGCATCGCCAGTTCACGGATGCGGGTCGAAAGCGACGTCTCTGTGCGTAGATAGGCAGCCAGACCGAGGGAGCGTTGGGCGACCTCAGGGGCGTTGAGCATGACTGACCCGGGTCCCGTGGCGGGCACTTCCCCCCTGGCCGCCACGAAGGCTTCACGTTCTCGTTCAGGCACTGATTCCCTAGAGACTGCGGGCGTTCTGGCCATGCTTCCCTTCCTAATTGCGAATCCTATGGAGGTATTATATTTCGCCAGTCAAATATCGTCAGCACTATTGCGTAGCATGGTATAGAGCCTGTCCCCAAAAGGGAGACTTGAGAGAAGGAAGGAGGAATTAGCGAAAGACCTGGGAATTCACCGAGCCACTCCCTGGATTGAAGGGCAAAAAGCGGGCCCGGGGCCATGGGGATAGGTTGCGGCTGTCACATCGCCGCAGTTCAGGAGGAGAGATAAGGCTCCGGACTGTTTCGCATTCCGGAGCGCCACGGCCGCCGAGGGTCCGCAGGTTAAAGACGGTGACCAACATGGCCCACTCGGCCGCCACGTTGTCCAGCCTGCGTAGCAGGAATCTCCGGGCCCCCTGCTGTTCCTTGATGATTCCGAAGACCGGTTAGACCAGTTGCTTTCTCAGCCTGTACGCCTCTTTTGCGGTGCTGGTGGACATCCAAGCCCGATGACGGCGTAGCAGATCGTCGTGGGGCCAATGAATATGCTCCGGCCATCGCGACCAGACTTGGTACATATTCCGAAAGCTGGACACCTCCGGCAAATGGCGCAAGTAGCCCGGTACACTAGCCTACGAGTTTCACTGGCATCCTGCTGAGTGTCGTTAAAACGAAGCGTCTGACCCTGGGGGCACGTATAGGTGTCAGTGGACCCGTCATAGGTGAAGCGCTCCTTCTAATACGGGGGCCTTGAGCAGCCTTTGCCGCGCCTCCGGCACTGCCAACTGTTGGCCGAGGCGCGCGCATTCGTCCAAGTCGTTCTCGGCAAAATACCGGCATCGGCCAACGTCATCCCAGCTATGGTCCCCGCCTTCTCCTCAGCCCCTTTCATCATTGAAATCATCAGGCCATTGTCAGACGCTTGCTCCACCATTTCTACGGCGGTGACCAACATCCTGGTCGCTCCCCCATCATGCTCTATAGATGAGACCATAGCTTGGGCATTGTAGCTTGCTACAATGCCCTGCCTGCCCTTCATCAGCTTGGCATGTTGGTCGGTCAGGTTGCGGCGTCTTGGGCGTTGTTGACTCGCAAAATCGTCCATCATCTGCCTCACCCGCTCTCTTAAGACCTTCTTGTCGCCCACTCACCAGACAGATGGGGAGCAGCCACTCCCTCCCCAGCCTCGTTCTGGCCTCAAGATTCACGATAGCCTTCTCTACCCGATCCAACAGTCCCCGCAGGCCCTCGGCGTCGTAGCTCCGGTTCGAAGATGCGTTGGCGGCCACCTTCGTGCCATCCACCGCCTTAACCGCCAGGCCCACCAACGTATACGGTAGACAGAACCGTCTTCGAGCTGTGGCTGGGAAGCCTGTGAACGCGCCAGGGTCTCTCTGTCCCGGCATCGCGACGGTTAGGGCAGCCTTTGCTTGTCGAGGAGAATCGCGGTTAAGACACTACGACCCGTTGTCCCTTGTCGCTATCCCCTGGCACCAGACGCAGGTGTGACACAGTTCCAGATATCAGCGCCCGCTGGACAGCTTCAGGATCGGCTAGACGGGCGTTCTCTATGTGAGTTCTGATGTGCCCTATAGGAATCCTCACCCCTTCAATGTCGAGCCACATGTCTTGTTCCATGAGGACAGAACGCGCACAGCCGTCCAGCAGATCCTCCAGCCCTGGGCCCCAATGATCCAAGCTCAGGTTCAACGATTTCCACGTAAAGTCGATGCTTTCCCCCTTGAGCAGGCTTGCAGCCGTCAAGATCTCCTGTCCCTCCTCGGGAGTAAGTGAAGGGGGGAGCGCCCAACAGATGCCCCTGCGGTCCTGCAGAAAGGCGAGTGCCTCAAAAACCCAGACCAAGCCTTCGTCTACCGAGAAGGGCGTCAGTATCTCACTACTCATGACTATGCCGCCAGGCCAACGGAATGCAAGGCGATGCGGTGGTTGACAGGCACCTACCCATCGAAAGTGTGGCACTAAAGCGGCTGGCATTGCTGGTTTAGGATCCAACCAGAACTTGGCCTCAAACTCACCGGCCTCGACGTCGACTCTCAAGCGAGTTTGCAGCCATCCGACGTTATCGGCTCCGGTCAAGATGGACCCTTTCAGACCTCCTGTTCGTTCAGTGAGGTAGACCGGCCAACTGGCTATAAGCCTGTCGTCATCCATGATATCGAGTGCGAGGCTGATGGGCTCATCAAGCGCCCTGCTGGACGGCAGGAGACTGACCTCCGCTCCAGTGAAGCTCCCTCCGAGACCAGAGGGGCATCTACCGCTACGCCGCAAACCATGCTGGGCGGAATGGTCGCTGCCAACCCATAGGTCAAGGCGTTCTGTACTAAATCGCCGTCCGGTCCGATGACGACCTTGACCTTGATGGTGATAGGTCGATCATCAACAGCTCCTGAATACTTCGGATAAACGTCAACTCTCCCATCACTGAAGCTGACGGAGAGGACAACGTCCGTTGGTCTGCAGTTCGCCGCAGTTCTTCCAGTAGATAGCTCATAGCGGTAGTAGGGGTCGATCTCATTCAAACGACTATGAAGAGTCCGTAACCGACCTATTCCGTCATGGACATCAGCGATTCTCGCTTGCTCTTCCCGAAGTTCGCGAAGCAAGTAGTACACCTCATCTTTTGCCCCCTCTAGAAAGTATCGCTTAATGTCCGGGAATGCCTACATTTTCTAGTCCAGCCATGTCTTCCCTAACCATTGGATTGGAAAGCAGTAGCTCTTTCCGAGTCCACGGAACCATTCGTCCTCGGCGGGGGTGGGATCGATGGGAACAACAAGGGTCCACCGAGCTGGCTTTAGGCCCACCGCCCGTTTCAAAGAACAGACTGCCTGTCTTGGCCGAGTTTTGCCAATTCTGCCAGTAAAGGATTTGAGCTCGAATGCGTGCACGATTTGGTTGTTCTGTCCGTGGATGATCTGCACGTCCTGACCACCATCACCGCCCTTACCATCGATCCGCTGGGCCTCTAGGTGCAGCCGACTGAGCAGGACCGAGACTATGTCCTCATATCGTTGGCGTTCGATTTCCTCCCACCGAATCTGCATGACCTCGCCTAGGCATCAAGGTTTAGTGTGAGAATCCTCTCAGGTATTGGGACAAAGCGTTTGGTGGTATATCTCTCTACCAAACCCTCCAAGTCGAGTCGGCTGATAAGTTCTTGCATGTCCACCAATTGCTCATCGTCACTCAGATAGTCGTCGTAAACGTAACGGTCGTCATCAACTTGACGGCCGCCACTGGGAGTTAATGAAGGAAAGAACTCCACGGCTCCCATCCTCCCTCTGCGCATACGCTCATCCTGAGGCCCATTCGAAACGTTGTGTACCCCTGCCCTTGTACAGGAAGGATGAAAGAGACATCTCCACGGTACTGCGTCTCGGTGCCAATGAATTGAATCGAAGCTCTTTGGACCTCATCCGTCATGAACAAGCCTTACAATTTCTAACGGAGCAACCGTGCATCCCATTTGCGGTGGGTCTGGCGACTGTTGCATACGACAGTTCCAATGCCGTCTTGCCGTGCGGTCGTCTACATGGTTGTAAAAGCAATACAATGGGGTGGCGCCTATCCAATCTGAAAATGCCTCAAGAGCGTCCATCTGGTACCTCGAACCGGCCTTATATCGCAATCGACCGTACGAATACGCTGATGTTTGGTCTAGCTTTAGCTTCTTCGCCTAGACAACGTAGAACGTAGGAGTGATCCTGCGTCTAAAGATCACCCATAGCCAGTCGAAGCCGACAATCCGCTCATCGAATTTAGAGACTCGGAATACACCAACTTCGTTTAGTACGGTACGTGCAATTTCCAGCATGGCCAAGTCCGACGCCGTATCTTCAGAAAAGCCGAGCCTCAGTCGTCTTGCGTCACGCAGCCAGCCCCAGGTCATCTCGGCCAATGACTCATACAGGCTTAGGGCGTCCGTATACCGAGGTGGTCCATGCGTTTGAAAGGCACGCATTAGTCTTTGTCGTCTCCAAGAGCTACCGCCGAATTCCGCAGCCGCTCGAGCCCCCTCCCTCCAATTAGCTATTCTATCCCCAGCTTCCTTCGTAAGGGCGGATATCGGGTCGCCATATTCCTGATGTGGTCACAGTCGATCTCCAAAAGACGAAGCAAGTGTAGCTGCACTAGGGCCCCAAGTTTGGAGTGTAGTTGGCGCAACTCCTGCGGCTCAGTTACGGCCTGATTCTTGATGTCCTGGTCATAGTGGGTCAGATAATTTCTTGTGCTGACCACTCGGCTGACAAATGCTTCGCGCGCGGATTCGTTTCCGAACAGGTCATTGAATGGCATGAGCATCTGCCTGATCCTGCGCCGGAGAGAAAGCTCGTTTGCATATTTGAACCTTGCTTGTACCCAGGATCTCCATCTGTTCGGAGTGCTCTGTAGGATCGAATCTATGAGACTCCCGAATTCTTCCTCCGGCATTTGGGTCTCTGCGGAGCTCCTTCGATGTAGCGATTCTATGCCATGGACAAGGAACAGAAATCCCACTTCCAGATGCATGTACCGATTTGCCGAGACCGCGAAGTACGGGTTGAATGTGGGTTCATATTCCTCATAGCGGTCTAGCCATCTGGGCAGGTATTCTTGGATGTTGTGGGCCATTTCGTCAAATGAGATGAGAAAGTTTCCTGCGCTGATGTCCTCCCTGGGCAGGTCATACGGATCGAACTGGCCGTATATGACCACGGTATTGCGGGGACTGTAGGGCGCGTTCGCTTCCTCTCGGGAACCGCTGATGGAGGTGAAGGAAACGGAACGGTCAAATGCCAAGCAAATGAAGTTTCTTACTCTCCGCAACACCTGCATAAACTCGGAGAATGAACGCGGTCGTCTCGATTCTATCCTGATGCTCATCTCGGTGGTGATAGCTTGCTCGAACAGGCTTGACTTCATTCCAGCTCCCATGTGGAAGCCTATGGTGAGATCGGCCGATATTGGGAAAGTAATCGGTTCAGGCTGGTTGTAGGTTACGGAAAATGGTTCGGCCGCGTCCCCATCGCGTGAGAAGGGGCGGTGTTGAAAGACGAACCACTCGTCAAGCCCCTCGTCTGAAAATGTCACACCCCAGAAAACGCAACCTACATGGACGCTGCACTTGGACAGTAGTTCAACGTTCACCACGTCTGTCTGTTGAACGACTATACAATCAACTAGAGTCACGGGGCCTGCCTTGTCCGTCACCCCCAGAATGTGTAGTCTCTTTTCCGTGAGTTGCTCACGAGGTCTGTTGTGTGGCGAATCAAAGGCATCAAACATCTACGGGGACGCGTCCCCATTCTCAGAGATGCGAAGCACTCCCGTTAGTCTGTTGTCAGATTTCTCTACCAGCCAGAAGTAGCCGTATGTTTCTATCGACTCCGGAAGTTGCATCAGACACCCCTTTTAGCACGCGCCACGTACGACGCACCCATCGCCCCAGCCGCTGTAGCTGTCCTGGTGTGTGAACCGCCATCGCCTCATGGTATGATAATTTGGCAGTACCACAATTAAACTAGGTCGGGCCCATGCTTGAGAACTACGTCGACGTCATTGAGGCGTCCAAGATTCTGGAGGTCCACCCTGAGACGGTGAAGCGCCTCATACGAGAAGGTAAGCTGACTGCAGCCAAATTCGGGAACAAGTGGATCATCGAGCTCGACCGTCTCCGCGTGTTTGCCAACACCTATGACGGAAAGCGCGGTAGAACGAGGAGACTCTTGTGAGTACCATCGCCTCTAGGGACCTTGAGAATACAAGTGAATAATCCGCAAGGGCCTTCGGGCCTTGGTATGGCGATGCCCCGTAGGCTATGGAATTGACGCACCGATTAACTTGCGGTTCACTCAGACAATGGTTAAGGTCGTTTTAGTCAGCTCTAACCTATCCTGTCTCTTATGTACTGAATGAACTTGTCGCAGAACAGATACAGGTCTTCACCTCCTATCTCCGCCTTCCTATGTCGGACGTAATCTTCGTTCTTGCGCTTCATCTCGTCGCACACAATCATCTTTATTTCGGACGGCTCACGGGAATCAGCGGAGGACGACCCAATGCCCTAAAACCTAAATCGGCCGTGAGCTACTGCATTGCGTAGGTGGTTGACGAGAACTTTCAGTGTTTTCGTTTTGACGGGATACTCGTCGAGCAAGGGGTCGATGTTTGGCCAGCCGCGATCGTAGAGGGTCTCTATGCTAATATCCAATACATTTAATCCCTTCAGTTCGCGTTCCCAAGGTATGACAATCAGCCCAAGAAGAGAGTTGAAGAGATGGGTAACCTCGTGAATGTCCGCCCCATTCTTGCGAGCGTTCCTCATATGGACCAGATTCTTGTTGGTACGCTCTACGATCCCCATAGCCTCATTCCTGGAAATCATGACTTCTCCTCCTCACTTAATGTTTGCCTAGATCCTGCGCCCCACATTGCCTATAACTAGGCCTCCTCGGGCGTGGGTCTCAGACGGCCCATCCTTCCCGAACGCCCGTTTGCGCAGGTCCACAGGCAATACGGTCGGGTCCTATAGGGACTCTCATGTGTGGGCTACCTTATAAGCCCCACCAAACTTGACGATAGACAGAACCATCTTCGAGATGTGGCTCGTCCTGGCAGACCCGCCAAAGTCGGTTGCTGCGCGATCATGACTGGGGGGCGGCACTCATGGGCGGTGACCTTGAAGCCAGCCCCTAGTTGGGAGTGACCGTCCTCGCCAAGTGACATCGCCACCTAATGAGCGGTTCCGTCCTACGTCAGGCGCCTCCTCGTACAACGGCTCCAGCACGTCCAGCATGCCTGGGACCACCACGTGGTGGTAGTGGAGATGATGGCGATGCCAGGGGCCCTGGAGGTCCCTTCTACCATCCGCTCAACTTGCTGCCGTCGAGGGTCAGAATTCCTAGGGGCTCGCCGCCCTCGACATGTTCTTCATCGGCCTGCTAAGCCACAGTCCGAGCTGAACCCCGCTTTGCCGGCTGTACAAGGGCGGGCAACAGTCGAAAAGCCCGCATCGTTGAGGTCGTCCTACAGACGCTCCAGTAACTTTGCAATCTGATCGGTGTGGTTCATGTCGGGTTCCCACTCGCAGATCACACTGTGTTCGTCGATGACAACTGCGGGCCTTTTCCCGTCTGACGGGTCTTTGACGTACCTCTCTCCATCGAGAGCGGACATGCCTAGCTCAATGCCTACTCGTCGATCAGGGTCGTTCAGGACCGCGAACGGAAGCTGCTCTTTCTCAACCCACTGACGTGCAGCATCCAAGCTTCCGTCATGGATTCCGAACAGCACGACGTTCTTCTCGGTGAACTCGGCAGCATGCTCTCGGTACCCAAGAGCCATGCGGGTTCAATTACCACCGCCCGGACTCGTGAAGAAGTACAGCAGGACCTTTTGTCCGCGAAGACTGCTAAGGGATATCGTCTGTCCATCGCTGGACTGAAGTGTGAAATCGGAAATCGTCTTCACGATGTAAGTTTCCATCATTGCCGTCCTTTCTGGTGAGACTTAATAGAACCGACGCACGCATGGCAGAACCGTTCCCCATGCAGTTGCTGGGCTGCACGGAGTCTAGGCGTTTCTCACCGCCGATGCACGCCTAGCTACGCACGTTCGATCGGGCGGCGAAGTGAGTAGCGCATCCTCTTGCGCCAGGACGTCTGTAGGTCCCAGGCGCCCAACCGGGCCGCGCCCCTAGCTGAGCATCGTCGTGTAGCGAGTGAAATCAACCGGCGCGAGGCCAGATTGCGAGCGCAGACGCGTCAGGAATCGCAGGATCTCCCGCCGTAGGGCGACGCCTTCGCACGCGAGTCCAGGAAGGTAGAGGCCGCCTGCAGCGGGGTCACACGTTGCAATCTCCGCGCCTGAATCGTCTACGGAGTACTTGTTGGGTTCGCTTGGTCCACCGGCGACGCTGTTTGACATTATAGGGGCGCTCATGTGTGAGCGCTCCTATAAGCCCCACCTAATTGGACCCGAACTAGCGGCCAGTGCGCGAACCGTCAGGCCCGAGAGGAGAGCAACGCCTTCTCGACCTTGGCGACATTTCAGGCGGGATTGTCTTCTTCGTGTCCGGCCCGGTGATTCTCACACCGGTTCTTGCAGTAACTGCATTGAATTCCATCGGCAGCGTTGATCCGATCGGACAGGATCAGCTGTGGTCCTTCCAGTCCCGACACCCGGGCGTAACAAGGGATGAGGGCGTTCATTTTTGGGAACAAATGGCAAGACGATTTCCGTCGCGCAACGAGCGATTCCCGGATTCCTTGGGCACCATTGAGCGGGCACCATTGAGCAAATAGCAAATTCCCCTCACCACTTCAGGCGTGCAGTGCTTGGCGTCGACGCTGCCGCGGTTGCCGGTGTTGTCTCGGCACAGTCAATACGACGGGTCTGGCCCGGTATGGCGCGCTGACGGCAATTCTTACAGAGGCCGAGGGCCTTGAGTTCCTGTCGTTTTTCGGCAGTGCGTGCCTTCCGGTCCTCCGGAGTGAGACGCACTTTCTTGGGATTGTTGGATCCCTTCAGCTTGTCGGTCAGAGCCGTAGCGGGCTTGGACCCGCTTCGTGCCGACGTGGGTGATTTGCCTGCATTGCGGGTCTTCTTGGCCCTGTGCTTCGGCTCTGGCTTGAGCTGATAGGCCGAGTTAACGGGCATGGGCAGCTGGATTTCATACTCGAAGGTACCGCCTACTACCCAGTTGCGGGGGGAACAGACCGGGACAACGTTCGAGAATAAGCGTCATCTCCGACTATCCGGCACTTTGCACCGAGCGAGAGCAGGTAGCCGGATATTAAGGCCCAGCACGATCATCCTGATTCCTTCCGAGCAGGGTCGAGCGTCTACGAGAATCAATAGCTGGCCCGCCCTGAACCCGTGAGAACATGTACAGCGTCAATTGTCACGACGCGCTCAATCCCTACAGTTTTCCAACGGCGTAAGCCGATGATCGAGCCGTCCACGTGGCCCACTTTACCGCCGCCGATTACAATCGTGGGAACGCCGCGTATTCCGGCCTTGGCCGCCAGGTTCCGCGTTCGGTCGCTACGGCCGGCCAGGCACGTAATCACGTCCATCTCGTTTTCCCGGAGACGCTGCCCGACGGCATGGCCCATGTCGCCCGGGCTCAGAATAGCCACAGTACTGATATTCATGAATGGTTTCTCGCGAATCAGATTTAGAGCGCCAACTATAGCACAGGGCTTGGCTCCTTCTTCGGCAGGAGTCGGTTGCGGACGGTCTGCTGAACGGGGATACTAAACTAAAGCCAAGGTGGGATGTGCAATTAGGGTGAGCCCGGAATCGGGCTGCGAGTGTCGCGGGAGACTTTCGGCCCATGATTGCAGGACGGTGCGGCAGCGCCGCTTCACCTCATCCTTCCGCTTGGCTAGCCCATCGAGGAAGTGATCGACCCTCTCCTGCACCTTGACCTTGCTGCCCAAGCACAGGTTTCCCGTCGCCTCCTCTCTGGCCCAGCCCCAGATGGCCTCATCGGCGTTGAAGTCCGGGCTGTAGCCCGGCAGAGCCTGCCCTCGTGAAAACGGGGGTTCACCAGCCTCAACGCCAGCCCCGGCGTCCGCAGATACTCCCTCACCGCCTCGCCACGGTGTGCCGGCGCGTTGTCCCAGATCACGTTGAGCGGCCCAGAGTGCCTCTCCCTCAGTTGTGCCAGGAAGACGGCTGAGGTTCCGGAGTTGCTGTTCCCCTCCAGTTCCATCCATTCCACCTCGCCGGTCTCCAGGCAAACCGCCGAGTAGTAGCTGGCCTTCTCCCCATAGCGTGGGCTGCTGGAGTCCACCAAGGCCGACTCTCCCCTGAGCACCCATTTGCCCCGCAGTTCGGCGTCCGCCCGGAAGTGGGCCTCGTCGGCGAAGAATATCTTGGCCCCGGACCGTATGGCCTCCTCCGACAGGGCGGCGTACTGCGCTACGAAAGCCTCCCGCTTGGCCTCATCCGCCTTGAGCAGATGCTTCTTGGGGCGCTTGAAGGCAAATCCCAAGCGGTGCAGATAGTTCAGGCAACTGCTGCGGCTCAAACTGACGTCAAACCGCTCCGAAACGAACTGCCGCACCACCTTCCAATACCAGTTGGACAGTTCGATGCCCGCCTGCTCCGGTAACTCCTCCACCGCTGCCTTCAACTCCGCCTGTTGCGTCTCACCAAGGGCGGGGGGGAACCACCGGTCTGCTCGAATATCAAGGCTGCAGGCCCTCCCTCGCCGAAGGCGGCGGCCCACCGTCCTATGGTGTGTGGGTCCCGTTCCAGCGCCTCCGCCGTCCCTGATGCTGTCCAGCCCTGTGCCAGCAGCAAGATGGCGTACCACCGCTCCCGTTCCCTGGGCGTTGGCGCCAGAATCATCCGGCGGCGCAAGCCCTTGGCATCCATCTGCCATTGTTCCAGAAACCGCTCCATCTCCCTCACGCCCATCACCAACCCCTCGCATCTTCAAAGACCAGTTAACTCGGTTCTCCCCACAAATTTACCCCATGACTCTGCGCATTTCACCTTAGCTTTGGTTTAGGGAGCGAACCGACAACCTCATCAGATGACCGGTCTGGCTGGAGTTAACCATGGTATTCGCACATCCTGGGTTTCTCGTTTCGACCGATTGGCTGGCCCAACACCTGGAGGACGGAGACGTCCGCGTCTTCGAAACAACCGTCTTCCTGCACCGCGGCGACGGCGGTGGTGTGCGCGCAGAGTCGGGCCGGAGCGAGTACGAGAAGGGGCACATTCCCAGCGCAGGCTTCGTCGACCTGCAAGCGGACTTTTCCGACAACGATGAACCCTTCCGCTTCATGATGCCGTCGGCCGAAGCGTTTGCGGAGGCGGCCGGGCGGCACGGCATCCCGGAGTCATCGAAACTGGTCCTCTACGACCGCCTGGGGTCGCAGTGGGCGGCGAGGCTTTGGTGGATGTTCCGCTCGATGGGCTGCCAGGGAGCGGTCGTGCTGGACGGCGGTTGGCGTCGCTGGACGGCCGAGGGCCGGGCCGTCTCAACAGACCCTGCGACCTACGCGCTCACGACCTTCACCCCGACGGCCGACCCGGCACGATTCGCCGATCTCGCCGAGGTCAGGGCGTTCATCGAGTCGGGTGACGGAGGTGTCAGCTGCTTGATCAACGCCCTGGGACGAGACCAGCACTCGGGCGCCGACCGCGGGCGAAGCTACGGGCGGGCCGGGCACATTCCCGGCGCGACCAACGTGCCCTCGGGCGAGTTGACCGATCCGGAGACCGGCCTCTTCCGGTCGGCGGAGGAGCTGGCATCGCTCTTCAAAGCGGCGGGCGCGGACCGGGCGCAGCGCGTGATCACGTATTGCGGGGGCGGCATTGCAGCGTCCAATGCCGCCTTCGTCCTCGCGATGCTGGGCTACGAGAACGTCGCGGTGTACGACGCCTCCATGTCTGAATACGCCACCGATCCGTCGCTGCCGCTGGTGGCTGACTGAGCGGCACGGGCGCATTTATGGTGGAGCGAAACGCCAGACACGAGGTGAGCCATGACGCCGGCTGCCACGCTTAACGATACCCTCGAATTTGGGCTGTTCGACTGGATTGAATGGGACAAATCGCCGCCCAACGAGATCTTCGAAAACCGGCTCAAAATGCTGGAATACGCAGATCGGACCGGGTTCTACAGCTACCACCTGGCGGAGCACCACATAACTCCCCTGAGCGTATCTCCCTCGCCGGCGGTGTTCCTGGCGGCGGCGGCGCAACGCACCTCAAAGCTGCGCCTGGGGCCCTTGGTCTTCCTGCTGCCCTTCTACAACCCCATCCGTCTGTTCCACGAGATCTGCATGCTGGACAATCTCAGCAACGGACGCCTCGACCTGGGTGTGGGCCGCGGTGTCTCGCCCATCGAGGCCGAAGAGTTCGGCGTTGACCTGGACATCAGCTGGGACATGTTCAACGAGCAGATGGACATGTTCACTAAGGGGTTCACCACCGGAACGCTCAACCACCGGGGCCAGCACTACAACTACGAGGACATAGAACTCTGGATCAAGCCCTACCAGAAGCCCTATCCCCCGCTGTGGTACGCGAGCAACAACATCGAAACGGTGCCGTGGATGGCCCAGCACAGCTTCAACACCTGCACTGTTTTCGCCGACAATGCTGGCGTCAAGGCCCACTATGACCTGTACAAGCAGGTCTGGCAATCCGAGCGAATGTCCGACGGACTGAACAGCCACGTAACCGTTCCCAAGCTGGGGCTGGTCCGCCACATGTACATTGCCGACAACGATGAGCAGGCCAGGGTGGAGGCCAAAGCAGCGTACCAGACATGGTTCCACAACATCGACTACCTGTGGGCCAAGAACGGCCTTGACCGGCTGGGCGCCATGAGGGATTTCGACGCACTGGAAGCCAAGAATGTGATCATCGTGGGCACACCGTCGAACGTCGAGGAGCGGGTCCAGCGGGCAATCGACGAGACGGGCATCAACTACTTCTGCCCCATATTCGCATGGGGCGACCTGACCCCCGACCAGGTCATGTGCTGCATGGGCCTGTTCGTCGATGAGGTCATGCCCAACCTGCGGCCCGGCGGCTAGTTACGCGTACAGTCGAGATTGCCGTGCTGCGCTCGCAATGACATACGGGGTACACGTGGCGGAGCAGCATACAGGAGGCACGACAATGTTCTCGGCCAGCCCCTACTCTCCGGCGACCGCCGAATCGCTCAGTAGGACCATTGAAGCCCTGGTCGCCCGCAACGTGGACGCCGTTGTGGTGGTGAGCAGGGAGGCAGCCCTGGCCAGGCTGCGGGAACTGGTGCCCGAGGGTTCCGAGGTTTTCGTCAACACCTCCGAGACGCTGGACACCATCGGCTACACGGAATACATGCACGGCAACGACCGCTACATCAACCTGCACGACCAGATGATGGCCCGACCCGATCCGGCATCCCAGCGGGAGTTCCGACGCAAGACCACCACGCCGACTACTTCGTGGGCAGCGTCCAGGCCATCGCCGAGACTGGTGAGATTGTCATCGCCAGCGGTTCCGGCAGCCAGATCGGGGCCTACTCCTACGGTGCCCGCCGGGTCATTCTCGTGGCCGGCACTCAGAAGATCTGCCCCACTCTGGCCGAGGCCGAGGCCCGCACCCGCGGCTTCACACTGGAGCGCCACGACCGCTGGCTTGAAGGACGGGGGGCGGCTCCCGCGCCCATCGGCAAATACATGGTGATGGAACATGAGCCCGTGGTCGGTCACATCTCCATGATCCTCATTCCCGAGAGCCTCGGTTGGTAATCGGACGGAGGGTCATCGAAGCCTTAACATGTGTGGGGCGCACGGTCGTGCGCTCGCCATTGTTTCCGCGCGCCACCGGACACCCGCCGTCATTCGAAGAAGATGGGTTCTCCGTTCAGCGTGGACTTGTCCTCGAAGGGCGTGGGATTGGCAACTGCGGCCCTCACCCAGCACCCGTTGCGGGCATTGCGCAACACTGCCGCCACCCGTTCCGGATCGTCGGGAGACTCGATCTCGTAGCTGGTTTCCACCTTCGGGGCACTGGCCTGAATGGTTCCCGCCAGTACCGAACCATCCAGCCCGAAGTACACTTCCACGTGGGCCTTGACGCTGCTGATATCCACTTTCATCAATCGAGAGTACCTCTCGATCTGCGTCATCTCTCAAAATGCAATTGAGGCGGCAAAATAGTGCAGCGGCGCGGGAGCGGTGCTATGGCCGCCGATGGTGGGGGATTCGTCGCAGTAGATGGTGAACTTGACGTTCGTGCCCACGAGGGCCCGCCGCAGCATGTTGCCCATGTCTTCCACGTCCACTTCGGCGACCGTGGACCGGCTGGTCTGTCCCGGTGGAAGCGGATTGAAATTCGGTTCAGGTCTTTCGCTGTGTCCTGGGATCACTCCTCCGGGTCTCGGGGATGACCCGCAACTACCACGGAGCATCCGGCAATACAACGAACCGCCCGAAACCAACAAGGTCAATCAATTATCGCAACCCCTGCCCGTCATTCCGGCGACAGCAATAGTTCCACATTGTGCAGGGTGCCGTTCTGGCGCTGGAATACAGGCCAGCCCCAATCAAATCCTATCCATCCTGTATATCCATGCAAAATTGCCTCGCATTCGCAAAGTGAGTACCCGTGACCAAGGAACTGGACTTACCATTGACCTGTCCGCCACATGGACTGCCAATGCCTCTGGTATGCTCATTCGGAGCGTAGCCAGCAGCAGGGACTGAACGACGAATTGGTTGGCGCCAAATCCGATTTCCCGCTCGAAACCAACCCCGCAAGACGGGACGGTTGGACCCTACACGAAACATTGAAAGGAGGAGAGTTATGCCAGAGAAGCAACGTATGACCACCAGGCTCAAGGAGCTGTTTGAGCGTCCGGAGATTTTCGTCCTGGCCGGCGGGATGAACGCCATGGGCGCAAAGATGGCCGAGGTGCTAGGGTTCGAGGCCTTTTATATGTCTGGTGGCAATACCTCGGCCCAACTCATGGGTTGGACCGAAGGCGGCACCAGTATGCGGGACATGGTGGACAACGCCAGGCGGATCGTAAATACGATAGACATTCCGGCATTCGTCGACATGGATACGGGCTATGGGGATGCCATCACGGTGTACGAGACGGTGAAAGAGTACATCCGGGCTGGGATTGCCGGAACCCACCTGGAAGACCAGACTTACCCGCCCAAATCGGGTCCCCGCCGCCGGTGCATCTCCATCGAGGAGATGGTGGGCAAGCTAAGGGCTGCCATGGACGCCAAGATGGAGTTTGACCCGGACTTCGTGATTGTGGCCAGATGCGATTACGCCGGCGTCCTGGGGGCGACCTTCGAGGAGGTGATGGAACGATGTTTGGCTTATAAGAGCCAAACCAACGTGGACGTGGTCTGTCCCGCCGTATCCTCCTGGGAGGACAACAAGGAAGCCATCCGGCGCATTCCCGGTCCGGTGCTGCCCCTGTTCACCCACGGGAGCCAGACTCATCCCACCCTAGAAGAGCTGCAGGAAGCAGGCGCCGCTGCGGCCTGGTATCCCGCTCTCACCACCATGGCGGGGCTTCAGGCGTCCTGGGACTTCCTCAACGAATTCCAGGAACGCGGCACTGCCGCCATCGATGATTTCCTGACGGCGGCTGCCCAGAGCAGGTGGAGCGTTGCCAGCAATGGGAGCATCCTGGGAGCCCAGCGCATTCGGGAGATGGAGGACAAGTACTTGCCGTAAGGGAGGCCGGACCAAGAATGCGGTGCGGCCACGCCGGAGAGATGCCGGTCTGATCTACGAAGGAGAGGTCCCAGCCCTGCTCAACATCGCTGGTGGCGGCGTGGTTGTGCAATCCTTCAGACTGTTCGGTGCGACCGACGGTCTGCCTTTCCTCGGACGGTGGCGGTTACGGCCAACCGGAAAACCGGGACAAAGATGCGTCTATGTGACCGGATGAGAAACCAACGATCGTGCGTGGTCAGTTTCGCAGAACTGTCATAGGAGTTACGCACTTGAAACTACACGCACGTCACTCCTGCGAAAGCAGAAGTCCAGGAGCAGTACTATGAAGGGACTGGAACAGTAGTTAACGAATTCGCGCGCTGGATTCCCGCTTTCGCGGGAATGACGGTCCTTATGCTGCCCAACTGCGGAACTTCTATGTCATTGCGAGGAGTGTAGCGACGTGGCAATCTGGTTCCCGAAGCGATGACTGTTGCCACTACGAGATTGCCGTGCTTCGCTCACAATGACAAACTGGGTACGCGTGAGGGAATCTGAGCCGCGGCAAGCCTACTCCTCTGCTACGACGCAGTTCCTGAGCGTGCCAATACCGCTGATCTCCACCTCGATAGTATCGCCAGGGAGCATGTCCCAGTCGGCCCCCCCGGTCCCCATCCAAAGGACGTCGCCCGGGTACAGGGTTGCATACTTGTTGAGTTCGTGGGTCCCAGGTCCCAGGTCGCAGTGTCCCAGATCTGGTCCGCCGACGAGAAATCCTCCCACACCTGTCCACCGTGGTGGACTCGAACTACCAAATGTCGAACTTCTCTCCCAGAACTGAGGCATTCCCCAGCCGACTGTCGTCAAGTCAGATCATTTACTATGCGGAGAAATCTACTCCGTACCAGTAGCCAGAAATTCGGCCCACGCTTTCATCAGCCCCCGGTGCCTCTGGAAAAGGTCGCTCCTGGCGTAAGCCGTCTCCGTAGAATTACCCAGGGTGTGGGCCAGGGCAGCCTCTCCGACCACCCAAGGCGTGTCGGCACATTCGATGCACCAGTCCTTGAAACTGCTACGGAACCCGTGGGGCGGCGCTAGAATGCCAAGATGCTGTATCAACGCAAGGTAGACCATGTTGGACGGCGACTTGCCGTAAACAGCGGGGAACACCAACCCGCTGTCCTAACCGTCGAGGGCCCACAACCAGGACAGGTGCTCCACGACTCCGGCGAGCAGAACACGCAGCGTTCCCCCGGGTCGGTCCAGCTACTGAACTCCCGACCTGTCTCGGGCCACTCGGCCAGCCAGACGTTGGTGGAACGGGTAGTGGTCAGCAGTAGCAACTCTCCGGCTACTGAACGGCCGGTTTAAACGTCACAACCTACCCCGTTGTTTGCCTTGGCTGAACCCGCTCCTCGCCTTTCTGGAAGTGGATGTCCTCCCTAGCCTATCACCTGGGCTCACCTGCCGGTGGAACTGCTGAGCGTCCTCGGCTCCCAGCGTCCTGAAGTAGGTGTCCGGTATCTTCTTCCAGCCTCCGATTAGCTGCAATACCCGTTCCGGCATCCCGCCCCTCAGGGCATTCATCGCATAGGAATGGCGGAACCGGTGAGTGTGCAGGCTGGTGATGCCAGCGCGCTCACCCAGCCGCTTCAGCATCAGGTACATCCAGTTCGGCTGCATTGCTTTGCCTTGCTCCGATACCCACAGGGCGCTGGTCTTGGGATGCACAGTTGCCCTTTCCTGGAGATAGTCCCACAGCAGCGACCTTGCGGCGTCGTCGATGGGCATCCACCGTTCCCTCCGTCCCTTGCCCATGACCAGAACGGCGCCGCCGTCCAGGTCCACGGAATCAAGGTCCAACTTGGCGATTTCGTTCAGACGGCCCGGCGTGTCCCAGAGCATGTACAGCACTGTCCGGTTGCGGAGCAGGCGGATCCGGTGGGCCGGCGTTCTGGCCAGGGCAGAGTCGGTGAGGATCAGGAGGTTTCGCATCTGGTCCTCGGACACCACCGGGACTGTTTTCTCGTCCACATGGGGGCGCTTGATGAGACGCAGGGGATTGCTCTCAGCATGCCCGCGCTCTACCAGCCAGTTGAAGAACCGGTTGAGGCGGCGGTACTGGGCGTCGGTGTAGCTCTGGGAAACCGTGCGGGGATTTATTGTCTCGCGGGTCCCGAACCACCTGGGACGCTCCCGAAGGTAGGCGAGGTATTCCTCTATGTGGGCCGTGGTGAACCGTCGGCCACTTGCGCTCTTCTGAGAAGAGGGCGGCCAGGCCCACGGTCCGTTCAAGGCTGTCCAGGTAGCTTTCGGAGTACCTGTTGGAGGCCCTGAGACTGATCATGAAACCCCGTCCCGCCTCCCTAAGACAGAGATCAGAAACCTGCTTGACGGTCATTCATCATGGTGGCACCTGAGAGCGAAAGCCGTCATTTCGTTTCTGGAAGAGCCCCTTTGAAGGGCTCTGGTGGGCCTGGATGGACTCGAACCATCGACCTCGGTCTTATCAGGACGCTGGTCAAAAACCAGCCTAATTCGGGCCTTTTCAGATACAAAACGTCAGGTGCCCAGCCTCCTTTTTTGGAATAAGACTGAGGTCAGTTTCGACCGGTTAGAACTCCAACCAAGCTCGCCGGACCCGCCCGATCACGCGGACGAGTCCAATAGGGGTGACTTCCACCGGGTCCGTCTCGCCGTTCAGAATCACCCACCCAAGTTTCTCGTCCTGCCGCACTCGCCTCACCAGCAACTCCTGCTCGGTCACCATCACGTAGATGCCTCCGTCCTGAAACTCCCGCTCGAGCCGCTCAATCATGACGAGACATCCATCAGGCAGAGTCGGGGCCATCGAATCACCTTCAATTCTAAACCACGGACAAAAGAAGGGATTGGCGCTAGTGTCCTCCAGCAGCGCTCGGGGGAAGGGCAATCTGCGTTTGAACGTCTCATCGAATTTGGCCGCCCCTGAACCTGGCGCGGCCGCGACTTCCACCAAATGCACGAAATCAGGAACCTTGGTGTTTCGGTCGTCAGGTGGATCCACCAGGGAACCCACGGAAACACCCAGTTCCGCTGCGACCTCACGCAACGTGGGGAGCAAGATGCCGGCCTCTTCGTTGATCACCCGATAAAGCCAATTGGGGGCATGGCCCAGAGCCATGGCGACCGCGTAGGCTGATTTTCCACTTGTCTTAAGGGTGTCCCTCAAATTACGGGCTACGAACGGGTCCACCGATGACTGAGGCATTTCGCATTTCCCCTCTCAAATCGAAACTAAGCCTGATTACCTCTTGACATAGGTGCTTACTATGTATATATACTTAGTAAGTAAAATCAGCGGAGTCGAAGGATGGCTCGCGCACATGTGCCCCATCGCCATTCTACGCGGGATCTGACCTATGTGCAAAGGCTTCTGAAACAGAACGGCATCGAGCATCCCGGACCAAATCACCTGTTGGCAGAAACCAGAGCATAGGACGTATCTCTATGACCGCAGTCCAAACCAATGCCGCCAAGGGTAGGTACCGGCGGGAATCCCAAACCATCTGTCCCCAGTGCGGCGGCACGGGACGCGTTATCAGTCAATCCATCAGGGACCGAGCCAAGCAGGGTGGTAACGCAGCATATCTCCGGAGCCTGCTCCCCGGCCAAGAGTCCATGTCGCAGCGCGGCAGACGAGGTGGCAGGCCACGGAACCCAACCCTCAGCGAGGCCGAGGCATTAGCTACTAGCCGAGGCCCCGGACAGCCGTGAGCCGGAAGGGGTGGCACCTGAGAGCATGGCTGTCCGGGGCCTCGTGAGGCTGCAGGGTGGCTCTAGCCATCCTGCAGCCTCCCTACGCTATCCGGCTTCGCGCTCCTCTTGCAATAGCGGTAACGAGGAGGAGATCATGCCTGATCAACGCCAATTAGATTTGCCTTCAGCGTCGACTATTCTTGCCGGTTAAAAGGGGGTGATCATCCGGTGCGGAGGTACCGGATTGATTACAGTCCGGCAAGTCAGACTATTGAGGCAGAAGAGGATGGAAGGAAAGAATCAGGAGACGGCGGCGGTCACGGCCGGCATGAGCGTGGGGTCGGCGCGCAAGTGGCAGCATGGAACACTGCCGTCGGAGACGAAGACGGAGCGCTGGTGGCGCACCCGTCCCGATCCCTTCGACGGTGCCTGAGATCCGGCTGCTGCTGTACCGGCTGCTACGGCTATCCCACGAGAGCGCTGGGCTGGCTTTGGGATGGTCTCAGTGGAGACGGCGCCATCAGGCCAGGGGTTGCAATCCCACCACAAAAGACGTTTGCGCCCACAGCCTACCTAACTGCGGCTGTAATACTGCCATAAGTGCATTGTCCCCGGGTCGAGTTGGTCTCCCTTGTCAATTACGGGTTAGAGGGCTTGCTATTGACACCTCCGCTCTTAACAACCCAAGTGGAGCCAAATTTCTCCGTCATACTGGATGTATGAGTTGGACAAGAGGTTGAGAATATGCAGCACCGAGCAGCATTCCCGCCGCGTCTTCACCCTGCAGGGGGGCGGGCAGAGGATGCAACATTACTGGCAGAGTTCCCCCCGGAGGAGCGGATTCTGTTGGCGCTGGCGCATCAGCCCTGGGCCTCCGCCTCGGATCTCGCCAAAAGGCTCGATATGTCAGATTCCGAAATTCACAAGGCGTGTCACGAGTTGGAGAAGAAGAAACTCATCGCCGGCCGCGGACTGGGCGTGACCCGCCGGATTCAACGGCGGTATGTGCTGGCGCGAGAGGGTGTGAATCACGTGATCAAGCCCTTCCAGTACAGGGGCCTGCTTCGGGCAGCGCTGCCCCTTACCTGGCAGATGACGGAAGAAGGTGTCACAAGGATGCTGCTATGGCTGCCCATGATCGAATCCCTCTATGAGATCCTCCCCACGTTCTGGACCTGTGGGCTTGCCAGACCATTCCAGTGGCAGTCCAGCTATCCGGATCCGGCCTGCAGCAGTCTTGTCTGGCTGGGCGTGCCCACCCTGACCGAGGTCCGGTGGTTGCCCAGTGGCCGCCTGCACGCCGTAGCCACCTGGCGTTTTGATCTGTATACCAAGCGCCCCGGGTTCTACTCCATCCCCTTCTTCTGGGCCGGACTGCTGCCCCAGGAGGACTACCAGTCCCGCAGTCTCCGGCTTGGCTCCAAGTTCATTCGCTCTCCCCGCGGTCCGGAAGACCGTATCTGGTGGGATATAGATCCGCCCGTTGCCGCCATTGGACTGGACGAATTTGCGGCGTTTCGATCAAAGACCGCCTATGGTGACGACGTGGAGGTGGGGTCCGTGGACACAGCCGGCGCCCTGGTCTGGTCTGCAGAGGCCAGTCACAGCGAGTGGACTCTGAGGGAGAAGCCTCCGCAGGCCAGGTCGATCGGCCACCCCGAGGCTGCGGCCATCGGAGAGGGTCCCGACCTGGTGAATCTGGGGGGTACACGGGTATATCGGCTCCTGGCCTTTGTGTCGGAGTTTCGGGCAGCCACCAGGGCGAACCTGGTGAGAGCCTTTCATATGTCCGGCGGCGCGGTCAATGCTGCAGTCGATCCCTTGGCAGACCGTGGGCTGATCACAAGCATCGAAAAAAACATCTATGTTACCCAGAGGGGTCGCGAAATGTTGGCTGCTCGGGACAGGGTGGATGCCGACCGGCTGGTGGAGGTCACGCATCTGGACCCGGAGGGAGCGGATGCGATAAGGGAAAGGCGCCATGACTCGGCGGTGGCGGAGGTGGCGGCAGCGTTCCTGGGGGCTGGGATGCCGGTGGCCGCCGGGTGGAGATGGGTGGTGTCCTGGCACGATGGCCAGTTGGTCCCCGACCTCTGGGTTCGGGTGCCGGTACCCGGCCGGGAGGAAGGCATGTGGGTTCCCCTGGAGGTGGAGTTTTCGGCGAAGGCGAAGAAACGGATAGAGGAAGAAAAGCTCCGCTCATACCGCCTGGCCCCGATCCGGCTGGGAAAGTCTTTCCCCATCCTGGTCATTACCGGTGAGGAGTTGCCTGCGAAGCGCTTTGATGACCTGGCGGGGGATTTGATGATTCTCACCGCCACCTTGAAGGAATTCTCCAAAGGCGTATGGGAGGGGCCGGAGAGTGTATGGCGATGCAAGGGCCGCCCGGTGGGGTTGAGTGATATTGCCAGGGAGTACCGGGGTCACCTCCAGCAGCGGACGGGACGGCGGCTGGACTACAGTAAACCTTCGCTCGAGGTTTGGGTAAGATTGCTCGAAGAGCAACGCATCTGGTCGGACCCCGTGACGGAGGAACTAGATTGGGAACCACCGCCCATCGACCAGGCAGAGATGGACCGCGTGCCGAATGAGGGCAAGGCAGGAGCTTCCACGAACAAGCCGGTTTCCACCCCGATGCCACCAACTCCGTCCCCAGCGCCGGTTAGAAAAGCGGCTGCTGCCCAGGACCGTGTGCTGCAAGAGGCGCCGGCGCCGGCGCCGCCGGCTCCGTCACCGGAGCCAGTTAGGACACATGCCACCGCCCAGGACCGAGCTCGGCGACGATGGGAAGCGTTGAGAAAGATAAACGATCTGGTAGCCGAGGCCGACCGGACCGTTGTAAGGCGCTTGACGCAGACCGGTCTCACTAATGCGGAGCGCCTGTGCCTGCACCGTGTCAGGGCCATTATCGACTATGGCGCGGCGCGGCAACACGCGGTTCCCGCGGGCCCCTTAGAGAAGATGGCTCAGTATTGTCTCAGGCTGGAGGAACAGTACCAAAACGAGGTCCGTCCAGCAAATCTCCTGCGGTGGTTAACAACGTCCCAGACCAAGACAGATCCTCGTCAAGCGTTTAGGGACATCTTGAAAGAATACCCGAATATCAGGCGGGACGCCTGCAAGAAGTTCGACCAGTGGGCCAAGATGGTGGACCGTGCGGTTCGGACAGCCCGGAGGGCCCGGAGGGCCCGGACACTTGAGTCGGGTGATCCACCCCACAGCTCTGCACCCTAGGCCCGTTGAAATACCCCACCATCAGCTACAACCACCGGACAGTTCGGTGGGGGAGCGTCCTGCGATTCCTGTAGGTGCCGATGCAGGGGGGATGTCATAGAAAAGGGGTGAAACCGTAGGGAAATCCCCTAGGAGTACGGGACACTTCGTTTCCGGCTTGGCGGCGGCCACTGAGCCGTTAGCCGGCCGACTGACACAGGGCCGATTGGCCTTGGAGATGCTGGAGCGGGCTTTGGCGGGGGGTAATCTGCGGGCGCAATGGGTTGCCCGGGATGGCGCTTTCAGGATGTCTCCGTCCTTCAGTGTCAATTACGGGTGAGTCGACCTGTTGATGAAGGCCGGCACATCCGGGATTTCTTCCGTGGGTCCTCTCTGGTTGTCGGCGAAGGCGGTCATCTATCCCCTGAAACCTTCGGCCTTGATGTACCGGGTGATACTGCCCGCCCGGAAGCAGGGCGCTCAGGAGTTGCCCGCCTGGGGTTCACCCCGGAATCCCCAGGGAAGTCGTCCCGACTATTGATCGTAATCGTAGTCAGCCAGCCCGGGTCGGTGGCGGCTTCCATCGTCGTGGCCTTCGGGATACCAGCAAGGCGGTCGCGCCTTCTCTTGGTCTCCGGCCTCTCGCCTGGCCTTGCTTCCGGACTCACGGGCTCATCTCCGTCTCTCGAACCTGAACAGGAAAACCGTCGGTGCTGAGACGAAGACCGCTGCGGCCACGGACCAGATGATCGCCAGGCGCCAGTCGCCGTTTCCGGCGGCCGAGTTGGCCATGATGGCTTACGGCGGGGATACCGCGGCGCCATGCCTGTGCGGGGTCTCCCTGGTCTCCGGCTCAGCGGCGTCGGTCGCCAGTGTGATGGCCAGGTAGAGTCCCAGGATGATGATGCCCAAGTAGCCCCAGATGATAACCGGGGTTGCCGGGTTGCCGGGTTGCCGGCGGCGATGTCCCGGGACATCGCCGAGCCGGTTGCGATCACGACGGCTGTGCCGGTCACGGCGGTTGCGACGGTCAGGGTCCCGAGGGAGACGATGTCCCGGTGGCGGGCCCATTCGGCGGCGGCCTGGCCTGTATCGTTTGCTCGTGGGGCATATAGGGCTGGCTACAATACCCTCATACCCCAATAGCGAACGGTTCCCCCCGCCGTGATGGGGCAGAACCGGCGAGCGCCGGTTCTGGGAATCTTCCTCACCGGGGCGTCCGACGCCAACCGGCCGATCAACTGTGAGAGCCGTTCCACGAACCGGTCATCGACGTCGGAGGCCGGTATGTCGACGACGTAGTCCGCACAGGCCACCTGGCCGTCGAAGACCACGCCCTGGCGCCGCCCGATTGCCCTGGGCACGGCGTACATGTAGAGAATGACCTGGGCCAGGTGGGACGGGCTCGGTTTCCCGGTCTTGGCGTCGATGATGGCGCCCGTCTCGCCCATCCTGGCGACCAGGTCCGGCTGGCCTCCCAGCGTGCCCGCGCCGCCCCTCAGGGCAAAGTGGTTCTGCCTCCCGGTGAACATGGTGCAGCCCGGTTCCTCCCATCGCTCACGCACCTAAACCAAAGCTAAGGTGAAATGCGCAGAGTCATGGGGTAAATTTGTGGGGAGAACCGAGTTAGCTGGTCTTTGAAGATGCGAGGGGTTGGTGATGGGCGTGAGGGAGATGGAGCGGTTTCTGGAACAATGGCAGATGGATGCCAAGGGCTTGCGCCGCCGGATGATTCTGGCGCCAACGCCCAGGGAACGGGAGCGGTGGTACGCCATCTTGCTGCTGGCACAGGGCTGGACAGCATCAGGGACGGCGGAGGCGCTGGAACGGGACCCACACACCATAGGACGGTGGGCCGCCGCCTTCGGCGAGGGAGGGCCTGCAGCCTTGATATTCGAGCAGACCGGTGGTTCCCCCCCGCCCTTGGTGAGACGCAACAGGCGGAGTTGAAGGCAGCGGTGGAGGAGTTACCGGAGCAGGCGGGCATCGAACTGTCCAACTGGTATTGGAAGGTGGTGCGGCAGTTCGTTTCGGAGCGGTTTGACGTCAGTTTGAGCCGCAGCAGTTGCCTGAACTATCTGCACCGCTTGGGATTTGCCTTCAAGCGCCCCAAGAAGCATCTGCTCAAGGCGGATGAGGCCAAGCGGGAGGCTTTCGTAGCGCAGTACGCCGCCCTGTCGGAGGAGGCCATACGGTCCGGGGCCAAGATATTCTTCGCCGACGAGGCCCACTTCCGGGCGGACGCCGAACTGCGGGGCAAATGGGTGCTCAGGGGAGAGTCGGCCTTGGTGGACTCCAGCAGCCCGCGCTATGGGGAGAAGGCCAGCTACTACTCGGCGGTTTGCCTGGAGACCGGCGAGGTGGAATGGATGGAACTGGAGGGGAACAGCAACTCCGGAACCTCAGCCGTCTTCCTGGCACAACTGAGGGAGAGGCACTCTGGGCCGCTCAACGTGATCTGGGACAACGCGCCGGCACACCGTGGTGAGGCGGTGAGGGAGTATCTGCGGACGCCGGGGCTGGCGTTGAGGCTGGTGAACCCCCGTTTTCACGAGGGCAGGCTCTGCCGGGCTACAGTCCGGACTTCAACGCCGATGAGGCCATCTGGGGCTGGGCCAGAGAGGAGGCGACGGGAAACCTGTGCTTGGGCAGCAAGGTCAAGGTGCAGGAGAGGGTCGATCACTTCCTCGATGGGCTAGCCAAGCGGAAGGATGAGGTGAAGCGGCGCTGCCGCACCGTCCTGCAATCATGGGCCGAAAGTCTCCCGCGACACTCGCAGCCCGATTCCGGGCTCACCCTAATTGCACATCCCACCTTGGCTTTAGTTTAGTTGACCATGGCCGGGTGGGCCATCTGCCACCCGGCCCGGTGGAAGTCCCCTGGGACCTGCTCCCAGCTGCCGCTCTCGTGGCGGGCCCTGAACCAGGTCGCCCATTCGCACGAGTTCTCTCCGCTCAGGAGTTTGGTGAGCCAGGTCACCCAGAAATAGGAGCCGTCCCTGCGGTTTCGCCATGCCTCACCTCCCCGATAATTATGTCAATAATCCGGGTTTTCACAGCCGCTGGCGGGGCTAAAGCCCCGCCAGCGGGCACCGCTCGTGTCGGCGGCAGCGTCAGGTGCCGGTGTGCCACTGGGGGTCGATCCAGGCCGAGTTCCAGTCCGGGGGCTCCGATAGGGCCATCATGTCCGCCCACTCGTGCAGGTAGGCGTTGCCGATGGCAGGGTCCCTGATGATGACCGTATTCTCCCGGGACCGCGGGGCCAACAGGCTCAGGTTGCAGGAGCCCGTCCAAACGGCCTCGACAAGCCAGTGGAAGTCGAGGGTTGAGGCCCCGTCCCCCCCTCCCTCACAGGCAGTACCAGCCTGCACGACACCCCTGATGAACGCTAAGAATTTGTTGTGCATCAGGGGCTGTCTCCGCCCTCCCTCCTTGCTCCGGTCATTCCTGATGCCGAAAGCATAGACGCCGGAAATCTGCGGGTTGCCGCCGTATGACATGCTTCCAAGGGGATCGGGCATGTTCTGGCGCTGGAACGCAATGCCCGGGTCTCCCCGGCGGTCCGAGTCGGCGATGGCATCGTACTGCCGCCGCAGGCGTGCCTTCCACGCGTCGAGGTTTCCGCCGGCGGAGATGTCCGGGCGCAGGAAGTCTTCCTTCTGGACTATTAGCGACGTGGGGATAGTGGCCATCGCGGCGAGGACCCGGGGGGCGGTGAGCCAGGCGACCGCGCCCACGCACGCCAGGTTGCGCTCGCGGGCCTCCTTGAAGAGTTGTATCACCCGTTCCTGATGGTTGCGGAACACCGCCTCAACGTCTCCGCTGACACAACCGTGGTCACGCTGCTCCGGGAGATATTCGCCCGGCGGGCGATTGAGGTCTATGAGTGCCATGGTCCACCTCCAGGTAAATTTGGGTTCGCTGGTGTGCCATACCTGAAGGGGCCATCGCTCCACCCGGTGGTGGAGCGCCCCCGCTCCCGGAGGGGCTGGGTCCTCTGTGGAAAAACAAAGGACCCGCCCCTGTCGGGAGCGGGTCTGCGTGTAGTACACTACCACCGCATCACCTGTTCCTTCAGGTGGCGCCATGGCCTGGGGTGTATCAGCACCGCCGGGCCACTCTGTGTGAGTCACCATTCACCATACTCGTCCGCGCGGCCCCGTGTCAATATGGCCCGTCCAATGTAAGTGTTCAGAGTGGGGCAGGTAGGGGCTTGGAGAGGACGGACTGTAGGGCGCGGTAGGGGTTGCGTTCTTGCAGGCGCCAGGTGGCCGAACAGAGAAGTCAAGATGCTCTTGGTATCGCTTCCCTGGCCCGAACGGGTGCCGCCGCTGATCTTCCGGCTGACCACCGGCGGACGTAGACTGCGCTCGGCCGCGTTGTTGTCCGCACTGGCCAGAGGCTCAGCGATGAAGGTAAAGAGCTCCGGCAGGAAGGGTTCCACCCGCTGGCACAACACCTTCATTGGCGCGTCGCCACCCAAGTAAGGCTTGCATACAGACAGTAGCTGCCGCTGGTACTCTTGTTGCTGCTTTAGTCGCCGGGCTTGGCGCACCGTGTCCGGCAGTCCCGGATCAGGGCCAGGATAGGCTTGGGCCCGGTCATATACTTCCCGCACCTGCCGGGACCATTGGGCCAGCCCCTGGTGTTGAGGAAAACGTTCCTTCAGCTCGTGTATGTCCCGCAACAGAGCCTGCCCCGTACTTGATACGGGGTGGGTCCAACACCGCTGATGGGGCCCCTGATACACGTTGTAGGCTCCATAGAAGTCGCTGACCAGCACCCCTTCGAACTCATCCCCCAACACCTCTTTCACCACCGTGTTCGCCCGGCTGAGCCGGTGGACGAAGTAACGCACTTTGGGTGTGCTGAAGCTCCAGAGGCGCCCATTTCGCCCGTCTTCCCGCCAGCCCGTCTCATCGCCATACACCACGAGAGAGGCTCGTATCGCTTCTCTTAGCCGGTTGTATTCCTTCCGGCCCCGGTCCGCTGCTCCCCGGACCAGCCCCACCAGCTTGCCTAGGCTCAGGCCCAGTCCGTAGCGCCACTTCAAGTAGCGCTGAATCACCCCAAAGGGGAGCCGGCACTCTTCCCTGAGCACACTTACTTCGCTTTGCACCGAGATGCCAATCCGTTGCCGGCCCACGGCGATGGACTTCCAATCCGGTGCGGAGGTCCATCTCTTCTTGCACTTCCGGCAGGTCCGTTCCAACACCAAGTGCTCGGTGACCCGCGCCCGTACCCGGGGTATGGATATCACCTGGCGGCGCTCAAGCACCTTCCCGCCCGCCAAAGGGATGGCACAGTCGGGACAACTGGCTGCGGCGTGTTCCATCCTATGGGTCGGCTCCTCCCGCCGCCGGGCGAAGCCGTGGACCCGCTTTTTGCGCTCCTTCTTGCCACGGGGTGGCCGGTTGGCCTTGACCCACGATGGCGGCTTCTTCGCCTCTTTAAGGCCATCTGCCGGACCGTCAGTGGGCCGCTTCTGCTGTCCCTCCAATGCCGCAATCCGCGCTTGGAGCGCACTATTCTCGCTTCTCAGGACCTCGATATAGCTTAGAAGTTGACCAATGACCTCAATCAACTCCTCACGGGAGGCAGTGCCTACGTCCACAGGTAGCTTCATCCTTGAAGTCTACCTGCGCCTTCTCTAGTTTCACTCGTGGCCACAACGCAGATTTGGCCCAGTCTGAACTGTTACCTTCACCCAAAAAAGGAGCCCACGGGGCATGCGGGCCGGCACCCGTGAGCGCCGGATATTTACCACCGTGCAACAGGATGGTCGGGGCCGTTCTGGGCGTCAGCTGAGCGGATCCCTCTCCGCTCCTGCGAGTCGGTTCCAGACCCGTTCGACGCAGGACGGGTTCCTGTCGGCGCCGATGAAGGTGCAGCCCAGCTTCCTGGCGCCCAGCGCCGTGCCGCTGCGGTCCAGCATGACGGGGTCGCACACCACCTGTCCCGGCCGGGCGAACCGTTCCACCACCAGTTCCATGGCGGTCTCGTTCCGGCCCCGTCCCGGTGGCAGCCCGTCCGGCGCCTCGACCAGGTCATCCATGCCGTTGGGCCGGAAAGTCGGCTTCCCATAGACCAGCAGGGGCCAGCGGTGCACCTGGAGCCAGTGTGGGGGGCCGGACCCTGCCGGATTTCCGTGGAACAACAGGTCCCATTCCCCGACCCACCTGAACTGGGGATGTTGCAGGCGCTCCAGCATCCGGGGCAGCAGCGTCCCGCTGCCCACCACCACCATCACTCCGGTGGGCCTGAGGGCGTGGGCCGCGAAGGCCGCCAGGTCGGAGAACAGCGACAGCGATTCCTCCGTGTGGGGCGGGTGGGTGATGATGGCGTCCACGCTTTCCGGCGCCACCAGTCCGTCCAGGCCGGACACCGGCGCAATGTGCAGGGTCGTGACGTCGTCCAGCGGCCTGGCCAGGTTGTCCTCACGGGCCGACGCTTCCTGCATCCTGAGCATCTCGCGGCGTACCCGCCGGGCCGCGCCGTTGAGGGTCCGGGACTCTCCGCTAACTACCAATTCCACGGCCTTCCGCTGAACCTCATTGGGCTGGCCCACCAGCCGGGCGGCATCGCTGACCCGTACCTGCCCCTGTTCCACTGCCTGCCGCAGTTCCGCTGCGGCCGGACTGTTCTCGGCCAGGACCCGGCTGGCATGGGTCACCAGCCGGCGGCTCACTCCCAGCAACTCCGCGGCTTCCCCCTGGGTGAAACTGCGCAAATTTACGCAATTTTCTTCCCCCACGCGAGGTCTTCCCGGCATGGAATCCCGGGAGACGCGGTGGGCCACCACCGCCCGCTGGCTCTCGTCGAGGTGCCTGCGCAGTGCGTTCCTGCCCAGGATGTGCCGCAACGGGTCGGCAGCATCGTCCAGGAATTCAAACCTGGGTTCCACGCCGGCCTCGGCGCAGGCGGCCAGCCGGTGCCGGCCGTCGATGACCTCACCCCGCCAGATAGTGATGGCCTCGAGAAGTCCCTGGTCACGGATGCTGGTCACCAATCGGGCGTAGTCGTCCGGCGGCATTTCGGGAAAGATTCTGGCCAGGTCGCCGATGGGATATTCCTGTTGTTGGTGCATGAGGGGTCCACCTCCGTAAATCGGTTCCTGATATTGTGGACCAATGGAAGCCACTCAAACTTTGTCACTTGAGAATTGCCCCGGTAGTGGGTGTCCTGGACCTGTTGTTGTGGCGGGCGTTGCACTTGTTGCCTAGGAGTCGCGGATAACTGAGGACCGTCTGCTGAGCGGTATGTGGGGCGTCTCTCGCCCAGACGACACGGACAAACGGGGCAAGCAGGGGATTGAGCTGCGGGGTCCGCCATCTCCGCGTATTGCAGACGTGCTGGACGTAATCGCCTTTTCGACCTTGGTATTGTTCGCAATCGACTACTTTGTGTGCACAATGCGTCAAGCGTCACGGCACTCTTGGTGCATCGGCCAGTAGCGCCCGAGGAAGGCGGTGCTCATGTCCTTCTGGAACACTTTGCAGGCCGACGCGTTGAAGCTGGCGGCTTAGAAGAGGCTGCGAAGCTCGCTGGCGGTGGAGGGAGGGTGCCGGAGGGCTGGCTAGCTATTGCGACGACCTGGTGATGGAGTTGGCCTCGCTGCCAATACGTCCAGCGCCGGGAAAACGTCATCGCCATCGGCAAGACCCACGTGGCCCTGGGACTGGGACTGGCCGCCTGCCAGCGCGGGATGTCGGTGGGCTTCACGACGGCCGCCGCCCTGGTCCACGAGCTTATGGAGGCCAGGGATGAAAGACGCCTGCTCAACCTCCAGAGACAACTCTCCTGCCTCAGCCTGCTGATCATCGACGAGTTGGGATTCGTCCCCCTGTCTCCCACCGGGGCGGAGTTGCTCTTCGAGGTCTTCAGCCAGCGCTACGAGCGGGGCTCCATCCTGGTAACCACCAACCTGCCCTTCGACGAGTGGACCGAGGTCTTCGGGTCGGAGAGGCTGACCGGGGCCCTGCTGGACCGCCTCAACCACCACGTCCACATCCTGGAGATGAACGGCGAGAGCTACCGGCTCAAGCGTAGCAGGGAGAACGCTGTCTCCCAGGTCTCGGATGATCCGGACGACTCCTGACTCACTCTGGGGGCTGCGGACCCCCGCTCCTGACCTGACCCCGCCCGGCTCCCAATTTGGTTCTTTCCCATCGTGCCGGTGGTACACGATTCCTCCGCCGCAGTGGAACACCTTGTCGCCGCCCTTGACAGTACTCGTCCTCAGCAGACATATGGAATCCGAAAGTAGATATCGCAACGTATAATATTCTAGAAAGAGATCAACACGTGACGGATATCGTTCCTCAGACCTAACCCTCGGACAGGACACTAGGAATGAACGCATCAGCAACCCAAACGGTGAGCCAGGCCCAGGCCCGGTCAGACGGCCCCCGGCCGGAGGACATCATCATCTGCCGGGACGTCCACAACTGGTACGGCGGCTACCACGCCGTACGGGGCGTCACAACGACAATCCGCCAGGGCGAGACCGTGGTGATCATCGGCCCCTCCGGGTCCGGCAAGTCCACCTTCCTCCGCACCCTCAACCAGCTGGAGGAACACCAGCGGGGCGATATCATCGTGGACGGTGTGCTCCTCAACCACGATACCCTCAACATCGACGCCGTGCGCCGGAACATCGGGATGGTCTCCCAGGACTTCAACCTCTTCCCCCATATGTCCATACTCGACAACATCACCCTCGCCCCCCAGAGGGTCCTGAAGGAAGACCCCCGGGAGGCACGGGAGCGGGCCATGGAGATCCTCAGCAGGGTCGGGATCCCCGAGCAGGCCGGGAAGCATCCCCACCAGCTGTCCTCCGGTCAGCAGCAGCTGGCCGCCATCGCCCGGGCCCTCGCCATGAAACCCAGGATCATGCTCCTGGACGAGCCGACCTCGGCGATGGACATCGAGATGGTGGAGGTCCTGGAAGTCATGCGGGAGCTCGCCCAGTCCCGGATGACCGTGGTGGCCGTCACCCACGAGATGGGCTTCGCCCGGGAGTCTGCCGACCGCATCGTATTCTTCGACGAGGGCCAGATCGGCGAGGACCGCCCCCCGGAGGAGTTCTTCCAGAACCCAAGGCACAGCCGGGCCAAGAGGTTCCTGGAAAAGATACTTTAGTATTACAACGACGGTTTATCTGACAGGGCGATTTTCGCGCCCGATTTAGACCTGGGCCGTACTGTCATGAGCGTACCGCGATTTCTCATTCGTGGCCGAATACGAAGGATCAGACACCATATTTGGCAATCCGTCGTTGTAATACTAGTCGTCTGCGACACCATATACCCCGACCTCAATCGTAGCAGAGAGAACGCAGGCTTTCAGCCATCAGGCGAACCGGACGACGTTTAGCCCACTGTCGGCCCTCTACAAATCTTCCCCGGCATTCCCTCTCACTGATCCGACCCAGCCCCTCTTCACCTTAAAGGTGGTCCACCATTCCGCCGCCCCAGTTGTTGACGTTCAGGGAAAAGGTCCTCACTAACTGGCCAGCATAAATGTCCGTGCCAATTGTTGAGGGAAATGCCCTGCAGACGGGTGGGGCAGCAGATGGCAGGAAGGAAGGTCTTGATGTAACCTATTCTTCGTGAGGCTCGTCTGAAGGTTGGGAGACAGCGCTCTCCCTGCTACGCTTGAGACGGTAGCTGTCGCCGTTCATCTCCAGGATGTGGACGTGGTGGTTGAGGCGGTCCAGCAGGGCCCCGGTCAGCCTCTCCGACCCGAAGACCTCGGTCCACTCGTCGAAGGGTAGGTTGGTGGTCACCAGGATGGAGCCCCGCTCGTATCGTTGGCTGAAGACCTCGAAGAGCAGTTCCGCCCCGGTGGGGGACAGGGGGACGAATCCCAACTCGTCGATGATCAGCAGGCTGAGGCGGGAAAGTTGTCTCTGGAGGTTGAGCAGTCGTCTTTCATCCCTGGCCTCCATCAACTCGTGGACCAGGGCCGCGGCGGTGGTGTAGCCCACCGACATCCCTTTCTGGCAGGCGGCCAGGCCCAGTCCCAGGGCCACGTGGGTCTTGCCGGTGCCGCTGTTGCCGACGGCGATGACGTTCTCACGGCGTTGGACGTATTCGCAGCGGGCCAACTCCACCACCAGCGCTTTGTTCACCGACGGGATGGCCGTAAAGTCGAAGGTGTCCAGGCTTTTGACGGCGGGGAATCGGGCCGCCCGGATCCGCCGCTCCACCATGCGCTGGTGGCGGTCGATGAGTTCCAGTTCCGCCAGCCTGAGCAGGTATTGGGAGTGGTCGACGCCCTCGGCGGCGCACTGGGAGGCCATCTTTCCGTATTCCCGGAGGAAGCTGGGCAGCTTCAGTTCCTTCAGATGGTGTTCCAGCAGCAGCGTGGACCGGTTGTTCATGCCGCCCTCCCTGTGAGGAGAGTCATATAGTCTCGTGTCGATGTGGTGCTGACCCTAACCCTGGGCAGGTAGGGATACAGATCCAGGTCGAGGCGGGGCGGCCGGCCTTCCAGCCGGCACAGCACCAGATGCTTCACCGCGTCGAAGCTCAAAGCCCCCAACCGGAGGGCATCCCGAACCGCGGCGTGGACCTCCCCAGGCGAAAAATGCTCCAATAGCCGGAGCACCTGGACGAACTCCCGCTTACCCCTTCGTCCCATCCGGGACTCCAGCAGGCGCCGCAGCGTGGCAAACTCCTCGGGAAGGTCCCATCCCTTCAGGGGAGCGGCCTGGTCCAGGGCCGCCGTCTTCTGCTCCAGCAGGGGCAGGTAGTGGACGGGGTCGAACACAAAATCATCCCGCTGGTAAGAGCGGTGATGGCGGGCGATGACTTCAGCACCGCAGCTGATGACCACCCGGTCCACATAGCCTTTTATCAGAACGTCCCGGTGCCCGTAGGCCACCGGCGCCGAGTAATCGTTGGTCCTGTACCTCACCAGCGACAGCGAACTCACCCGGCCTGCCTGCTTCTCGCAGGCGTCATAGGGCGCCTCCGGCAGAGGCAGCAGGGCCTCCAGGTCCCGTTCCATCCGTTGACCTATGCTCTCTGAGTGGCCCCTCAACCTGGCATCCATCCGCGCCAAGCAGCGACGCTCGAGGTGGGCGTTCAGGGTCTCAAAGCTCTCGAAGGATGGCACCGGCACCAGAAAGTTGCGCCGCATATAGCCGACCATCCCCTCGACCTTTCCCTTGTCGTTGCCCTTGCCTGGACGGCCGAACCGGTCATCGAACAGGTAGTGGGACTGGAGTTCCGTGAAGGCCCGGGTGCGCTTCCTCCGTCCATCACCCAGGACCTTGGCCACCGCCAACTTGGTGTTGTCGTAGAGGATGCTCTGGGGCACTCCGCCCAGGAAGGCAAATGCCGAGACGTGGCCGTCCAGGAAGGCCTCGGTGGTCTCGGCCGGGTAAGCCTTGACGAAGCATCCGTCGCTGTGGGGCAGGTCCAGGACGAAGCAGTGGGCTTTCTGTTCCACCCCGCCGATGATCACAAGGGCCTCGCCGAAGTCGCACTGAGCGTTGCCCGGCGGATGGGACAGGGGCACGAACATCTCCTGGGACTGGCGGCGATGCTCCCTCACGTAGTCCTTGACTATGGTGTACTGGCCGCCGAACCCATGCTCGTCCCTAAGTCGCTGGAAGATCCGCTGGGCTGTGTGGCGCTGCTTCCTGGGACGCCTGAGGTCGTCTACCAGGACTTGGTCGGTGACGCCGGTGAAGGGCTCCAGCTTGGGCCTCTTTGGCGGATTCTGCCGGCGGTAGCCCGGCGGGACCGAATAGGCCAGCATCTTGCGCACCGTGTCCCGGTGCAGACCGAACACCCGGGAGACCTCCCGTATGCTCATCCCATCCACCATCACCGCCCGGCGAACCCGCAGATATACGTTCACCTGGTACATCCATCACACCATCCATGAGGTCGACTACAACCCTATGAATGATGGCGGGCGGTACAGTATTCAGTCGCCGTTTGTCAGCAATCTTCCGCCCACGCGGTCCACTTTATCTCCGCCGTTTACACCATCCGTTGCCGGTTGCTTTCCGTCTCCCGGAGGGCCGTCCGGTGGGCTGCGGCCATGTTGTCCACGGCTTCGTTCAGTTGCTCATAGACCGGGTTGTCATCCTGTCTCCCCCTTCTGTCTGTGTCCGCCCTCGACAGCGACTCCGCCCTCTGTCTTGCGTCCTGGATGATGATGTTCAACTCGCGCAGTTGTTTCGACGCTGCTCGTGGGCGATGGCAGCCGAGTCTGACAGTTTGGCTAGCTCCCTTTCCAGTTCGGAGCGGCTGTTGCGTGCCCGCTTTTGCTCCTCGATGGCCGTGGCCTGGTTGAGGAGCGCCTGACTTTCAGCCAGAAGTTGGAGTAATTCTTCCTTCGTCATGTCAGCGTAATCACCAGCGCTGCTACTGCGGCAACCGTTGCGGTCAGGGCTGCTCCTGCCAAAAGGATGGCGGTCCGTCGCCATTTGGCCGCGTTCTCGGCGAGGGCGGTGTCGGTTTCGGCCTTTTGCGCGTCGATGGTTTTCGCGGCCTCAGTGAACCTGGCATCGTTGACCCTGGCGGTTTCTTCCAGCGCCGTTGCCAGCATCTCCTCCACCCTTGTAGTGGTGTCGGAGCAGACCTGCCGGAAACGCTCGTTCAATTCCCCCCTTTCTCTCTGGAGGGTGTCGGACGCCGCCGTCAGGGCTTCCTTGTGGGAATTCTCCATTTGCCGTCTTTGGGCCTGTGCCTCGTCCATTGCCTTCCGGGCCTCGGCCCTGACCTGTTCCGCCTCCCGGTTGTAGATTTCGGCCCTCTCCCGGTCTGCCTTCCTGAGGGTTTCGATGTGTTCCTCCAGCGTTGACCGGTGCTGGCTGACCAGGTCGTCGAGGGTCTTGTTGAACCTCTTCGCAATGTTGGTGAGGTTCCGGTGAAGCTCGTGGTTGTGGCTGGACTTCAGGGCTTCCGTGGCATGCTCCACGGCCAAGCGGTGGGCCCTTTCCAGTTCCTCCCTGATCTTGACTATGACGAGGTCAGCTTTTTCCTGGGCGGCCTGCTCGATGTCGTCGTGTTGTTTGATGTGCAGCGCGGTAGTCTTCGAAGCCTGGGCTACCTGCTGGGCGATTGATGCCAGCATGTCTCCGGGATTTTCTTGGTCTGCGGACATGGATCACCTCGTCAGCCGGGTGCACGGCTCTTGAGTCTCTGGATACCTCATCTCAATGCTGATCGGGTTAACATTAGAATCCATGGCTACATCTTCCGAAGCCCCGGGCCAGTTGGTTCCCGGGTTCAATTGGCCTTGAGGCCTGGTGAGACGGCGAATGGCAGGAACAGGGATTATCCTGGGTAACGTGGTGTAGAGCCTGTCTCAGAAGTCTTAAGTCAAACGTAATACGTAATATCATCGGCTATATATGGACGGTAACAATAACAGACCATAGCGTATCCGGACTATCCCGAGCCGAAGCATCGTATATCGTAACTCACCTGGACTTCTGAGATGCCCTCTACACCCCCTTCCAGAGTGAGCCCGACGCCGCGCCGGTACGGCTCATCGTCCGGCGGGTGAAGCCCACGCCCGGTTCCCAACTAGCCCTCTTCGCCACCTACAGCTATCACGGCTTCATCACCGACCGGGAGGGGGAAACCCTGGAGTTGGAAGCCGACCATCGCCGCCACGCCGAGATCGAGAATGCCATCCGAGACCTGAAGTACGGCGTCGGGCTGAACCATCTCCCCTCGGGGCGCTTCGCCGCCAACGCCGCCTGGCTCGCCGCCCAGATGATGGCGCATAACCTCGCCCGCTGGACGGCGCGGCTCGGCCTGGGTGAACGGATAGCCACCACCAAGACCCTCCGGCGGCGGTTCTTCGCCCTGGCCGGGCGGCTCACCCGCTCGGCACGCCGGTTGACCCTGCATCTTCCCAAGCGCTGGCCATGGGAGGAGAAGTTCAGCCGCGCCCTGGCCCGGCTGCGAGCGATTCCACTCCCAGCCTGACGACCCGTCTGCAACTGACCCAACGTCCCCAGAACGGTCATAAGGTCTCCCCGCGGCGGCTGAAGACAGACAGCGGCCCCAATTGTCAGAAATCGTGCCCGGACCATCGCCTCCTCTTATCCCTCATCGCCCATTCCGCTGCTGTAACGTCATACCTTCGGTGGATTCGGGCTAAGGTATCCAAGACAGGTTTTTTAAGCCTTCAAAATATCTCGCCGAGACAAAACCCGCTCCATCAAACGGCCTCATGTCCAACTCGGTGGATATGGCCAGGAACTCGTCCAGCAGGGACATGGCCTTCTCTCGGTCGACGGGGTTATTGCGCAGGAGCAGTCAGTTAGCGTTGGTCGCCGCTGGAGTCGACATCAACATTTACGTCGCCTTTCATCGACAGGGAAATTCGCTTACGCTCCAGGCCCACCTCCAGCACAGTAACCCACACCTGCTGCTGCACTTTGACAACGTCCGAAGGATTTCTCACAAAGCGGTCCGCCAATTGGCTGATGTGCACCAGCCCGTCCTGGTGTACACCCACATCGACAAAAGCGCCGAAATCGGTCACGTTGGTTACCACCCCCGGCAATTTCATCCCCGCCGACAGATCCTCGATTTTGTTTACGCCTTCGGCAAAGTGGAAGGGCTCAAACTCCTGACGGGGGTCCCGTCCGGGACGGGTCAGTTCTGCGATGATGTCAAGCAACGTGGGCAGTCCCACCGTGTCGCTCAGATATTGCTGGGGATCGATCTGCCCGGATATACTGGCGTCGCCCACCACTTGGTCCAGCGGATGGCCCAGGTCTTTGGCGATGGCCTCCACCACTCCGTAGGACTCGGGATGCACGGCGCTGGCGTCCAGTGGATGGGTGCCCTCTCTAATTCGCAGAAACCCCGCCGCCTGCTCGAAGGCCTTGGGACCCAAGCGCGGGACCTTCTTCAAGGATTCCCGGGAGGTAAAGGGACCGTAACTGTTCCGATACTCCACAATAGCCCTGGCCAACCGGGGGCCCAGGCCAGAAACGTAAGCGAGCAACTCGCCGCTGGCGGTGTTCAACTCCACGCCCACATTGTTGACGCAACTGCCTACCACATCGTCCAGGCGTTCCTTCAGGGCTTTCTGGTCGACGTCGTGCTGGTACTGGCCCACACCGATGGCCTTGGGATCTATCTTGACCAATTCGGCCAGTGGGTCCATGAGGCGGCGACCGATGGATACAGCCCCCCGGACGGTAATGTCCTCATCGGGAAACTCAGCCCGCGCCACCTCCGAGGCTGAGTAGACCGAGGCCCCGCTCTCGTTGACCATTACCACCGCAATTCGTGGGCCCAACTCCAGCCTCCTCAGAAAAGCTTCGGTCTCCCGGCCCCCGGTGCCATTTCCCACGGCGATGGCTTCAACATGGTACTGGCCACACAATTGGTCAACCTTCTTGGCCGCCTCCTGCTCTCCTCGTCCACCCAGCAGGGGATAGACGGTATCGTGGTGCAGCAACCGGCCTTGCCGGTCCAGGCATACCAATTTGCAGCCGGTGCGGAATCCGGGGTCTAGGGCCAGGAGTTGCTTCTGCCCCAGGGCCGGGGCCAGAAGCAACTCCCGCAGATTGTCGGCGAACACTTTGATGGCGGCGTCCTCGGCGCGAACTCTAGCTTCTTTGCGGACCTCTGTTTCCATGGAGGCTTTCAGCAGCCGCTGGTAACTGTCCTGAACCGCCAGCCGGACCTGTTGCGAGGCTTCGGTTTCTCCGGTGACGAAGATCCCCTCCAGGATAGCCATCGCCTGCACGACTGGCGGCACGATATGGACCGACAGTAGCGCCTCTCTCTCACCCCGGAGCATGGCCAGCACCCGGTGGGAGGGCACGTCAGCCATTGGTTCCTCCCACTCGAAGTAATCCCGGTACTTGGCCGCTGCCGAGTCTTTTCCCGAAACCAGCCTGGAGGAGAAAGTACCCTGGGACCAGAACAGCTTCCGCATTGCCCCCCGAGCGGTGGAGTCTTCGCTGACCCACTCGGCGATGATGTCCCTGGCTCCACCCAGGGCATCTTCGACGTTTGCCACCCCCAATTCCGGATTGACGTACTCAACAGCGGCAAGGTTGACGTCAAAATCCTCCTGGACCCAGAGGTGCAGCGCCAGGGGTTCCAGTCTCTTTTCCCGGGCGATGGTGGCCCGAGTGCGCCGCTTGGGACGGTAGGGCAGATAGATGTCCTCCAGGGCCGCCATAGTTTCGGCAGAGAGAACGGCCTTCCGCAATTCTTCGGTCAGTAGATCCCGCTCTTTCAGGGAAGTCAGGATGGCCTCCCGCCGGTCCCGGAGTTCTCGAAGCTGCGACAAGCGGTCCCGAATGCTGGTGATAACCACCTCATCCAGGCTGGCGGTAGCCTCCTTGCGGTACCGGGCAATAAAGGGCACGGTAGCTCCATCGTGCAGCAAGCCAACGGTGGCCTGCACCTGCCCTTGGGTCAACTGAAGCTCCCGGGCGATCTGGGGAATCGCAGCGTCTATCATGGTCACCTGTTCCATCGACTGGCTCTTGCCAAATATCGGCTCATCACAGATATCTTCAGCCAACCTCGGGGGCTACTTTATTTACCGGAAAACCGCCGGTACCAAGAATCGCCCATCCGATTTCGTCTCCTGATCCGTGCGTTACCACAGGAATGGGTGAGGCCGCATCCCCAAGTAAATCTCCTGGTACAGAGTACAGCGTTTGGGGTCAACCTGGTTTCGATCTCACAGGCTTATCCCCACAAGTCCGAGGCCTGCCGGATTCGCCGTCCCCACCATTCTGGGCCTTCTCGCACGTACTTCCACTCGGGATTCTGGCTGACATCCCGTAAGGTCGCCATCACTTCCTTGAAAACAGAAACGTGTTCTTCGTCGAACTCGAAGTAACCGACAAAATCGTAACTACTCTCCTGACCAGAGCCATCAGGCGCGTGCATTAACCGGCGAGTGATGAAAGAAATACCGGCAGCGGCGGCCAGAGAATGACCTTTGCTAACCATGTTTTCATCGGCGTCATAGCGGGGCAGAAAGAAACTTTCCCGATGCATCCAGTCCAGGTCCCACCATTCCTTGGTCTTTTTCATGGGCGTTGCCACCCCCAGGGGATAACGCTCCCCAGGTCCCGGTGCCTGGGCCGACGCATAAGCGAACTGGGTCATGGCATGGCTCGTATAGCTCCGCTGCCGCTGGACTCCTGCCAGGCTCTCAACGGGAATGCCCAAGGGGTCGACTATCTGCCGCAAATCCGTTTGGTACCGTTTTAGTGGCTCAGTTCCGGAGGATTCAAGACGAATCAGGAAGTTCGCCTCCAGCAGCGCCGGATGCTCAATATCTCTAGATCGACTATGCTCCGGCAACCCCCGAAGAATCTGATAGCACCCCTTTTCCAGGTCGTCTTCCGAAGGAGACCCCGTGGTGTCGTGCAGGTTTACTAAGCCTTCGCCGAGATGATCTATTCGGCGCGCCAAGTCTGGTTCGCGCCGTTCGGCGGCAACCCGAAGAAACAGGTATCGCTGATGGCCGATTACCTCGGCAGTGAGATTTAGGTCACGGGGTTGCATTAGCTGATTCTAAGGCTCTCTGGCGTACTGTTGTATCTCTATGCGAACGTTGTCGGGTGCCTTTATGTAGCATATTGTTCAGTTGCGGCCCTCACGGATTGGTTCTAACACCTCCACGCCCTGGGCTTGCAGTTTGCTGACCAGGCCTTCCAGATCGTCGGTCCGCAGCCCGAAATGTTCCAGCCCCATGTGCGGGTCCGGGTTAGCCGCTGGTAATTCTTCCCCAGGAGGATTGCCCACCTGGCCATGCTGCTTTGCAGCCTCGATCTCGCCGGCGTTGCTGACTTTGACAACCTCGTCGTGACGACTGACGTCTGACAACATCATGCCAATCTCGTCTAACAGGTCTTCGAACCGGATGAAGGACATCTCGTCGGTGTTCAGCATACCCCTGTAGACATTAGCCGTTCCAACCGCGGTAAATCCTCCGTGGCGTACCGCCTCGTAGCCCCACACATAGCTGTCACCACGCAAGTACTCCAAGAGCTGACTGGGGTCTTCCGGCTTCACCATCGGGTGTTGATGGAGGTCGATCATTGTCGTCTCCTCCACCAGACGCTGAAATCTCCTCTCCTGATCATCGTCGAGAGTGACGGCTATCGACTGGGCCTGGATAACCTGCTTTGCCAGTGGGATCGAGCTCGCCACCATCTTAGCTCCCATTTTTATCGGACGGGGATCCGCCCTTGTGTCTAGGCACGCGATGACCTGCATCCTGTCGATGAAAACCTCCGTCTCATCAGACTATCCCTAATTCGCGAAAGGAATCTCGGGCCGGCTAATGCATAGGGGAGAAGCTGGCCGGCACCATGATCTTGTTCTCCTGGCGGACCCGGCCCGGTGCTCCAGAGGGCCAGCCTTCGATCTTTTTCGCCCGTATCTCGTCCCGGTGGTTCAGGTCTTTGTAGGGCCAGATGTGCATCCACCGGTTCAGACCGCCGAACTCAGTCCACATGCCCGCCGCCAGGGGCGAGTGCTTCTCCCGCTCGGGTAGGGACGCCTCCCAGCGCTTGAGCAACTCCGGGATGGAGCCAGGCTCGTAGGTGTAGGTCCGCATCTCGTAGATGCCGCCCAGGGCCTGGTCGCCGCCCATGGGCTTCATGAAAGGGGCGGGGTTCCAGATCTCTGAGTTCATGTTCAGTATGTTGCCCGGTGTGATCTTGGGCGGCCAATTGGGGTCCTTTCCGGCTGCCGCGCGGACGCTGTTACGCTCTTCCAGGTTTTCGTAGCCCCAGACGTGGATGATCTGGTTCAAGGGGCCGATCTCAGTGTGCTAGAATGCGGCTATTGGCCCATATTTCTCGCGATGAGGCAGAGCCTCGGCGAAGACTTCTTCCGCCTGGGGAATGGCTCCGGGCTTCAAATCATAGGTGCGTACTTCGTAGATCATCTCGCTCTCCGTAAAAAGATTTGCCTGTCTCCTGAGTGGCTATCATATCCTACCCCGCTTCCCAGCCGCCAATGTATCAAATACGGGCCATATTACCGTTCAAGTGAAGATATGGTTAAATACCGGTCTAACCTAAGCTAAAGCCAAGGTGGGATGTGCATTTGCCGGGTGCTGGGAATCGGGGCGGGAGTCTCGCGGGAGTGTTTCGGCCCTTGATTGCAGGACCGTCCGGCAGCGCCGTCTCACCTCTTCTTTCCGGCTGGCCAGCGCGGCCAGGAATTTGCCGGCCCTCTCCTGCACCGCCGCCCTGCTCCCCAGGCACAGATTGCCGGTGGCCTCCTCTCTCGCCCAGCCCCAGATAGCCTCATCGGCGTTGAAGTCCGGGCTGTAGCCCGGCAGAGCCTGCCCTCGTGAAAACGGGGGTTCACCAGCCTCAGCTCCAGCTCAGGCGTCCTGAGGTACTCCCGCACCGCCTCCCCACGGTGGGCTGGCGCATTGTCCCAGATGACCCGCAGCGGCCCTGGATGCTTTTCCTTCAGTTGCGTCAGGAAGGCAACCGAGGTCCCGCTGTTGCTGTTGCCCTCCAGTTCCATCCATTCCACCTCGCCCGTCTCCAGGCACACCGCTGAATAGTAGCTGGCCTTCTCCCCATACCGCGGGCTATTGGAGTCCACCAACGCCGGTTTACCCTTCAGCACCCACTTGCCCCGCAATTCCGCGTCCGCCCGGAAGTGGGCCTCGTCAGCAAAGAATATTCTGGCTTCAGTCCGTTGGGCCTCCTCCAACAGGGCGGCGTACTCCGCCACGAAGGCCTCCCGCTTGGACTCATTCCCCTTGACCAGACGCTTCTTGGGGCGCTTGAAGGCAAACCCCAGCCGGTGAAGCCAGTTCAGGCAACTGCTGCGGCACAGGCTGATGCCAAACCGTTCTGAGACAAACTGCCGCACCACCTTCCTCCTGAGCCTGCCGAAGGGACCAGTTGGCCAGTTGGATGCCCGCCGCGGCGGGCCGTTGCTCCACCGCCCCTTTCAACTCCTCCTCCTGCGCCTGGTCAAGGGCGGGGGGAACCACCGGTCTGCTCGAATATCAGGGCCGCAGGCCCTCCCTCACCGAAGGCCGACGCCCAACGTCCGATAGTGTGGGGGTCCCGCTCCAGCGCCTCCGCCGTCGCCGCTGCCGTCAAGCCCTGAGCCAGCAGCAGGATGGCGTACCACCGCTCCCGGGGTGTGGGAGCCAGAATCATCCGCCGACGCGAATCCGTGGCATCCATCCGCCATTGTTCCAGAAACCGCTCTTTCTTCCTTACGCCCATCACCAACCCCTCCCTGACGACACCGAAAGCTAACCCAGCGACTCCCTAAATTTACCCCATCTTTCTGCGCATTTCACCTTGGCTTTGGTTTAGTAACGTCCATACAATATCTGATATGCCATACTCTGAACAGTTGCCAGCCCCTGGCCGCGAACGACGGGGCTGACGGGTCTCCTGCACCAGTTGCTTGCTGGTCTCGTCCAGACACACCAGCACCTCGTTCTCACCATAGGGCCGGTTATACACTTCCAGCACGTCCTCCATGGCGCACACGAACTCGGCGCTGCCCTGGCGTGGCAGGCACCAACACTCCTTTAGCCAAGGCTTGAGATGGTTTTTTTCAGAGTCGGGCGCACTGTCTCGGTGCTGATGCTTTCCACTTTCTCCCTTTCCACCAATCCATCGGCCAGCATTTGCAGCGTCCAACTGACCCGTCCCTCCGGCGGTTGGGAGATGGCCATTGCTATCAGCTGGGCCTCGCCCTGGCCATCCAACTTTTTCTGGCGGCAGTTCAGTTGCTCCTTGCGTCCCAAGGCCTCCTCCACACTGTGAAGGGCGGTGGAATGGGAGTGTTGAAAAAGTCAGCTCCAGGGATTACAGGGCAAATTCGTGGGGTCACCGGGGCCGAAAGTCGAGACAATAAAGTTGCATGTTGTCCTGGTTGCTAACAAACGACCGATAAGAAAGACGATATTCGCAGCCCGAATTTTGGTGGTCGCCCACCGTTGGACTTTTTCAACACTCCCTTAACTCCGCCGCTTAGACCCGCACCAGCCAGACCTCCCGTGCTCATGCCCATAGCCACGGGCCCCCGCCGTTTCTGGCCTCCCGCGGGCCCGGGCCGGGAAGGCGATGCCGACCGACCGTTTCCCCGCGTTGGACCGCCTTCCCAGCCTTTTCGTGAATACCCAACGGAAATCAGCGTCAGCCGGAAGGGGAATGAACATTTCTCCCACAGCCCACGCGGTCACGGTGGAGTCACGGGCGGCCTTGGTTTCTGCCCTTCCCGCCGCCCGTGCGAAGGGACACCAATCCATTAGGGGCGTACACATGCAGATAAACCCCGCATTCCCACCATCCCGCTTGGACATGCCCAAACGCAGGGCCGAGCAGCAGATTTACCAAAGTCTGGCGGCCAGCGCCGTCCCCGGACGCGCGCTCTATGAGGTGAAGGTTACACCTGCCGCTATTCAGGTGGACTTCCTCGTCTGGGCCGAGGGCGTCGCGGCGTACTCCGCCCAGGTGAAGGGTGGCGCTATCTCATCCATGAAGGGGAGTTCTGCCTCGTCACCGACCGGGGCAGGACCCCCCAGCCGGGGCTGCCGGCCCAGGTTTGGGATTCCGCCATGGCGATCCCCGATCACCTGGAGCGGAGGCGCGGCCACCGCCTCTTCATCATCCCGGTCCTGGCCCTGCCCGACATGGAGCAGGACAAGGACATCCAGGACCTCGCGGCCAGGCACAACGTCATGACACTATTCGGGGTGACCGGTTGGTCGATCTGGCCCGCAGCCAGGCCATCCGGCACCGGCCCACCGAGGCCAGCATCGAGGCGGAGGCGGTGGCCATTATGCCGGAACTGCGCCTGCCCCAACTGCCACAGCCCCGCAGGTAGTGATCCAGAACGTCGAGCACCTCCATATCCACGTCGGGCCGGAGGCCATCGAGGGTCTGAGCCACCTGATGGCCAACAGCTAAACCAAAGCCAAGGTGAACTACGCATATGGAGGAAGTCATCGGCGGCGCCGGACCACCTCCAAGTGCAGGTGGAAGAGCTTCACCGTGCGCGCCTGAGCCAATCTTCATCCCCCCGCAAATATAGATTCCACCTTGGCTTTAGTTTAGGAGGTGCTATCCGCCGTCCAGGACGCCAGTCGGCTGAGGGCGATCAGCTTCGACGCGGTGAAGCACCTGGTGCTGTGCCGGCTGGAAGGCAGGCCGCCCCGGCTGGACCTGGAGCTGTATCCCCACGTGCCGCGGGTGCGGGTGAGCGCCACCTCCGCCGGTGAGGGCGGCATGAGCAGTAAGTCCACGCTGCTTTTGGAACACCACCTGAAGGAGCTGAAGCTGCCCAGCTTCCTGAGAGAGTACGGGAGATGGCTGCCCGGTGCGCCGCCGAGGGAGTGGACCACCCGGAGTACCTGCTCAGGCTCGCCGAACTGGAGCTCATCGACCTCCGCCAGCGCATGGTGGAGCGGCGGTTCCGGGCCGCCCGTTTCCCGGCCGTGAAGATCCTGGACATCTTCGACTTCCCGGCAATCCCCTCGGTGAACAAACGACTGGTGATGGAGCTGGCCCGCTGCGAATACATCCAGCACTGGGAGAACGTCATCGCCGTAGGCAACAGCGGCGCCGGCAAGACCCACGTGGCCCTGGGGCTGGGTCTCGCCGCCTGCCAGCGGAGAATGTCGGTAGGGTTCACCACCGCAGCGGCCTTGGTGCACGAGTTGATGGAGGCCAGGGACGAAAGACGCCTGCTGAATCTACAGCGGCAACTGCCCCGCCTCAACCTGTTGATCGTCGACGAACTGGGATTCGTCCCACTCTCCCGCACCGGCGCGGAACTGCTCTTTGAGGTCTTCAGCCTGCGCTACGAGCGGGGCTCCATCCTGGTGACCACCAACCTCCCCTTTGACGAGTGGACCGAGGTGTTCGGATCGGAGCGCCTCACCGGCGCGTTGCTGGACCGCCTCGCCCACCACACCGTCGCCATCACCTGCCTCGGCAGCCACCTCCAGATCCGCTGAAACCGGGGGCCGGTTCCATTCCTGGGCCAAATAAACAATGATGTCCTTGCCCATCGCCAACAATGGCGGCCCCAGGATGACGCCCCAGAGGCCAAAATATTGGCTGGCGACGACAATCGTCATGATTATAGCGACGGGATGCAGCTTCAGGGTGCTGCCCTGAATCCTGGGCACCAGGAGGGTATTTTCCAGCAGTTGGATAACCAAGTACAAAAGGATGACCCAAAGTACCTTGTGCGGCGCGGTAGCCAGGGTTACCAGCACACCGGCCGCACCGCCGATCCAAGGCCCGATAATGGGCACCAGTTCGGTCAGGCCGGCGACAATGCCCAATATAAAGGCGAAGGGCACCCCGAGCAGCAGCAGCCCGGCGGTTGCGACAACCCCGACAATCACGCCCAAGGTTAGCTGACCCTGGATGTATCCGCCCAGCGTCCGGTCGGCTATATCCAGAATGTCACGTAAAGAGGCTCGCAACTCCCGCGGAAAGGGGGCGTAGAGGGACGCCTTGATCGGCCCTGAGTCCTTCATCAGGTAGAAAATTAACATCGGGGCGGTGGCCAGCCCGAGGATAAATGCGAAGGAACCGGAGATAACACTCAAAGTCTGGGAGACTACCACCCACACTGCCGGGCCCACGATGCCGCCGGCGTCGGCCAACGTATCCTCAGCCATGTCTCGCATCTCGTTGGGAATGAGGTCGGCGTACTGGGCAACCCAGCCTTCCACGGTTACGCGGGAGGAATTGAGGAAGCTTGGGAACCCCTCGATAAATCGCTGGCCTTGATGGATAGTGGGAGGAATGACCAGAACCAATGCCGCGGACAGGACGCCCAGGCCGGCGAGGAAAATGACCCCGATGGCGATGCCCCGGCTGAGGCCGGGGCGGCGGTTGCGCCAAGGCATCCCCCGCTCCAGCAGACGGGCCATAGGAAGGAGTGCGTAGGCAACAATGACGCTGATGCCCAAGGTCAGCAGCACGGTGCCCATCAGGTATAGCACTGCCAGCGTGACGACCACCACGGCGGCGGCTGCCAGCAAGTGGAGACGCTTACGCCTCATGTTCCCACCCATATCATGCTTGGACAACTGTCCATCCCTCGTAGTTCCGGAGAGTTGGTGACCTCATGTCTGGGAGCCGTGCTTACAAGTCTCATCACCCTGCGTTCTATGTTACGTATGTAATTGGTTGCATTGTGGGGCGTATAGGCCCATGACCGCCATGACTCCAGGCCGATGGCTTGACCCGCCGTTACGGTCAGTTAACGAGAGCTTCTCGTAAGCCTCTTGGGCCGGAGCTCTCCGGCGCTCCTTGCCAGCGCCGCTCCGTATAGAAATATCATCCCGGCGATGTAGGCCCACATCAGCAATACGACGACCGAGGCAACAGGCCCATAGACGGCACCTCTCTGGGAAGCGATGTTCGTAAACCAGAAGAACAGGTGCTTGGCCGCCTCGAAGAGTATGACCGCAATAATGCCGCCAAACGCAGCGTCCCTCCACTCCACTCGGGTATTGGGCAAGTGGAAATAGACGACCGTGAATATCGTACCGGTCAACACCGCCGCCACCGCCACCGATATGACCCCGGAGAAGAGGACCAGACCCGTGGATGTTCCACCGAACGATTCAACAAGTACTCCCCCGAAGCTGATCGCGAGCTGGCAAAGTCCGGATAGGCCCACGGACAACATGAACAGGACCACCACGATTGTCCCGACCCCCACCTGCGTAATAATCGTGCCCACCGGTTTCCTCGTTTCGATGCCGAGGACCCGATTCACCGCTCGGTTCACGGCATTTAAAAGACCGGTGGCGCTCAGTACGATGTCGGCCAACGCAATAAGTCCGACGGCGAGAGACCCGCCAAGCAGGTGGTTGACAGCCTCTTCAAGGAGTGCACTGGAAGCGGGAAAGTAGTTAACGATCGTATCAGTGAGCTTCTCCCGAATTCCATCCGTGTCCGTGAAGATTGCGAAGACCATGATCACCAAAGTAACTATGGGAAAGAAGGAAAGGACCGTGAAGTATGCCAAGGACCCGGCCAAGTCCATTCCTTCCAACCTGAGAAGAAGGCGTGCTGCCCTGTACATAGCCGCGCCGCGCCATGTCGCCCGGCCTCGGGGCAACTCAGTTGACAGCCGTTCCGCAACCTCAATCAGTCTCCTTTCCAGGTCCGGTGAGACCAACCGGCCGGACCCCACGATGCTCCTCACCACCGACCGCCGTACGCTGTCACCATAGGACCTATCGACCTGATAATCGGCCTCCACGGCTCCCGCCGCCGCGGCCGCGACCACTTCAGCATGGTCTTCTGCGGCCCCCTCAGCCTCCTGGATGACGGCCGCCACAGCGCTTTCGGCCAATGCTGACAACCTCGGCGCTCCCCTCCGCGGAGGTGGTGGCGTGGAGAACCAGAATGCGGGCCGCGTCCCGGGTTGCGGCCACGACATCACCGCCAGTTGCACTAACTCCTGAGACTACCCCGCCGAGAGTTGCCTTCGCCACGCTTGCTTGGTCACCTCCCGCATCAGTCAACGCCACAACGGCGCCTTCAACAGCCGCCGACACGGCCGCGGTCTGGTCTATGCCTACCGAAGCAGCGCCGACAATCGCCCCCTCCACCGCAACCCGGCCAATCTCCCCGGCATCAGCGCCCACTTCGCTTGATCCCCTGATAGCGCCTACCACCACCTCCCTGACTGCGGACCCGGTCACCGTTACCACCAGCCCTGTTCCCTCCACGACGCCAATGACGGCATCTCTGACGAACGCCCGAGTCTCGCCGCCCACCTCCTCGACGGCTTGGACCGCCCCTATGACAGCATCCCGAGCCAGGTTGCTCGCCCCACGGCCAACCGAACGGATGCCGGTCACCGCCATCAGGGCAGAGGAACGCACGACGGCCCCGGTAACCTGGCCTCGGTGAGTCCTCATGGTCCGCCCCAGGGTCACTTTCACCTGCGCAGCGACCTGTTCTGAGGAATTGTCCGGCCGGTTCATGGGACCCACGCTACAGGGCAACAGATTCCACCTGTCAATGACATGGTTTCGTACCGCCTTCGCAACTGTTCAGACTGGGGCAATCAAGGGTTTGGATAGGGTGGACTTCAGGGCGTGGTAAGGGTTGCATTCTTCCAAACGCCAAGTACCGAACAAGGCAGCCAGAATACTCTTGGTCTCGCTTCCTTGCCCTGAGCGGGTTCCGCCGCTGATCTTGCGGCTCACCAGCCGAGGACGCAGGCTCCTCTCAGCAGGGTTGTTGTCCGCCCCGGCCCGGGTCTCGACAATGAAGGTGAATAGCTCGGGCAAGAACCGTTCCACCCTCTGGCACAGCTCCCTCATGGGCGTATCGCTGGCCAGATAGGGCTGGCAGATGGACTACAGCTTCTGTTGGAACGTTGCTGCTCCTTCACACCGCCGGTTGGGGGCTTCAGTTGGCTTTCCAACTCAGCGATTCGGGCTTCCAGAACCCGGAATGGCCAAGGAGTTGTCCGATTATCTCAATCAACTCCTCCCGGGAGGCACCAGCTAAATCCACAGGCAGTTCCATGCTTGGAACTTACCATGGTTCCTATGTCATTCCATTCGTCGCCTTGACACGAATTTGCCCCAGTTTGAACAGTTACCCTGCCGAGACCACCGAGGCCTTCTGCGACGGCCATGTCTCGGCATTTGCTTCCTTGGTGGAGTGCCCCGGAGCATGCTGTACGACAATACCAAGCTGGCGGTGGCGAAGATACTGGGCGATGGCCGACGCAAGCGCACCAAGGCCTTCACCGAGCTCCAGTCCCACCACCTGTTCGATGACCGGTTCGGCCGTCCCGGCAAGGGCAACGACAAGGGGAAGGTCGAGGGGATGGTCGGCTACATACGGCGCAATTTTCTGGTGCCGGTGCCGTCCTTTGAGAGCTTCGACGCGCTGAATGCCCGCCTCGAGCAGCGGTGCCTGGAGCGGATGGATGCCAAGCTCAGGGGACAGCGCATGGAACGGGATCTTGATATCCTGCTGCACCTGCGGCCGGTACCATACGCTGCCTGCGACAAGCAGGCGATCCGGGTGAGTTCCCTGTCGCTGGTACGGCACCGCACCAATGACTATTCGGTGCCGGTGGCCTACGTACCGGGACGTCATGGTGCAGGGATACTTGGACCGGGTGGTCATCAGTTGCGTATCCGAGGTGATAGCCCGCTATCACTGCTCCTATGAACGGGATGATTTCGTGTACGACCCCGCCCACTACCTGCCGCTCCCCTGAAGGGATGGAGGCTGCCCGAGGAGTTTACAACGGTCACATATTGGAGCGTCTGCTCTGATTCCGTTGGACAGAACTCCTGGGAAGAGAACGGAGGCGCGAGGACAGCGGCGATGACTACTAAACTGGTATCAAGATGGAATCCACGTATACTCTCATACGAATGCCTGCGGGTTCCACCTTGGCTTTGGTTTAGGCGGCTGCCTTTGCTCCATTGGTCGGCAACTCTGCAGTTTGCGCTTTCCCATTACCTGAGGGTAAGGGTGCTTCTATCGTTGCGCTCCTTGGGTCTATGGTAGTACCTTGATCCATCAGACCGTATTTATGCTCCAGTTCCAAGATAAAACGGTCCAAATCTTGTTGAGCTTTCTGCACCTCCAGATCCTTCTTATCTACGTCCATCTGCAGCTTCCGTAGCTGGTAGCGCTCTGTGGGATCAAACTCTGCCATTGTCGTCTCCTGGCAATAAGATGAGGCCTAGATATTAGAATATATGTACCATTATTTATCAAGGGGCCACTGACACCATGGATGCCGCATTTTTGCTTTATGGGTTGGACTGACGCCCAGGTGGTGACGTCACCGGTATTGCTGGACCTGGCGGGCGGCGAATGCGTGGAGGACTTGCGGCTGCCGGAGAAGGACGAGGGGTTGGGCCTGGTGCTGCGCCGCCGGGAGCGCCGGGCCATGGAGGGTAGGTGGCGCAAGGGGCGCCGCCGCAGTGTGCCGCCGGCCACGGCGGTGTTCCGGTTCTTGAACAGATTCCACGACGAGGAGGAGGAGAGCAAAAGGCAGCCTCATGCCGCGTTCATACCGGCGCCCACCGCCCGACTTCCGGGTCTGCGCCGGGTCAACGCAGACCTGGGCGGATTCCTCCAGGGTCACGCCCGGCATAAGCAGGCGACGCCGGACATGGACGCGGCGCTGACAGAGACCCACAAGGAGCAGGCGCTGTACTGCTGCAAGAAATACACGGCTTACCAGCCCCTTCACCACCTATTGGGCGGAAGCCGGCCTCATCATGCACACCGAGTTCCGGGACGGCAACGTTCCGGCGGGCCACCGGCAACTGAGGTTGCTTGAGGAGTCGTTGGAGCGGATGCCGGCGGGGTGGAGCAGGTCCTGGTACGCCCGGACACTGCAGGCTACCAGCAGGAGTTCTTGCGCTACTGCGCCGAGGGCCGGAACCAACGCTTCGGGGTGACCGGCTTCGCCGTAGGCGTGGATATGAGCCGGGAGTTCAGGGAAGCGGCAGCCTAGGTGGACGAGGATGAGTGGCGGGACCTGCGCCGCAAGGAAGATGAGAGACTGGTGCCTACCGGGCGGCAATATGCGGAAGCGTCCTTCGTCCCCAACCGGATAGGACACTCCAAGAATGGCCCGGAGTACCGGTCCATCGCCATCAGGGAACCGTTCAGGAACCCCCCGCTGCCGGGGATGGGGAGCCAAGCGGGGCTCTGCCGCACGTCATGGAGATGCCTGAAGGAGGCTGGTACAAGGTCTTTGGCATGGTGACCCACTGGGACCTTGCCCCGGAGGAGTTGGTCTGGTAGCGCCGGCAGCGGTGCGGGAGAGGGGAGGAAGTGCACGCGGTGCTGAAGGAGACCTGGCGGGCAGGCGGCTGCCGCCGGGACTGTTTGGGTGCAACGCCGCCTCGTGAGTCATCACGGCGTTGGCCTTCAACCTGAACTCGCCAATGAAGCAGTTGGCTTCGGGCAAGGAGTGGGTGAGTAAACGGCTGCAGGCGGTGCGCTTCGAGGTTATCAATCTTCCGGGACGGGTGGCGCGCCATGCCGGAATGCTGATCATCAGCCTGAGCCGGGACCGCCCCTCGTACGGGCCGCTGTGCTAGGCGCGGCGGCGAATCCTCACCCTGGCCCACGAACCGCCGGTAGCCTGACCGGTTCTCCCGGGGAAAAGGCCGCTGAAATCGGGCCCCAACTGGGCACCGTCGAGCAGCTGCGCCGCGTGCCGGCCTGGACCGCCCCCGCAGACGCCTTTTGCCCTCCCAAACAACCCCGGTAGCGCCATCGCTGGAACCACTCACCAATGCCTCCCATCAGCCAGACTTCGCCGTTGTAAAAATGGTCATCACTGGTAACAACCACTCTCTTACGCGCTCCCTTGCGGGAGGCCGAGCCGCCCCAACAGTGCAAGGCGGCTCCGTCCGGGAATCTCACCCGGGAACACCGAACGGGTCCGCGTTCAAGCCACCCCGGAGGAACAGCCCTCCGGGACAGCCCGGACCGGATGGGGACTACCCCGCCGGTGCTGCGCTGCAAGCGCCGGTCTCAACTGCCCCAGGATCGCGCCCCAGTGCGTCCATACGTGCTTCACGCGCTTCCTCGCGGGTACGCTGAAGGCGACATGTCCGCCCGCCGTCAGGACACTCCCGGCGGCGCGGAACGCGCTCGGAACAGCCGAGTAAACGCCGGGCCAGCGCCAGCGCCGCTGCCTGGTGCACCGTCAGCCCGTAACGTTCCATGAACTTCACCCGGCCTATGACGGAACTGTAGGCCGGGTTGACCTGAAATACCTCTACTCCATTCCGGTGGCCGCGGGAGATGAAGTAAGCCTTGACCTTGCCGTAGCTGAAACTGGACAGCATCCGGCTGTACCTGCGGGACTCGCCCTCCAGTTGGGCCTTCTTCTGCTTGAAGTCCAGCCGCTCAATCACGACGGGCTTGCCGCCTGCCGGGCATGCTCCACCACCCCGGCCACCGAGTCCCCGGTCAGCGCCTCAGCCTGATGGCTGGACCGGCCGTAGGTCACCAGCGGGACCCGCCAAGCTCGAAGGTAGTTGCCGCTGGCGTCGGTCTCGGCCACGGGGCCGGCATTCAGGTCCACGCCAATGGCGCCGCGCCCCCGGTCCGTCGCCGCGGGCACGGGGGCCATCTTCGTCGTGACGAACACCCGCCATCCCTTCTCATCCCGCTTGAAGCGGTACGATATTGCCTGTCCCAGAGACGTTGCCCGGGCAGCCTTATCGCCGTGTTTCCGCCGGCATTCAGCAAACTCCAGGTTGGCCTGCAGGGCCGCCAGCACCCTGGCCGTGGCCGTAGGCGAACTTCAAGCCTTCGATGACCAGGTACTTGCCATGCTGCCCGGCCAGGCAATCCGGCATCCGCAGCCGCAGGGTCAGGGAGCCATCGTCAGCAACCCCGGCCACGCACAACTGGCAACCGCCGGACTCGTCCCGGCTGCCCAGCACGAAGAACTCGCCGCTGCGGGCATCCCGCCAACCGGCCAGCCATTCCTCATGGCTGCCGTAGCCGTTGGCCTCCAGGTTGTGCTGGCCGCGCCAGAGCTTCCTGCCGCCGAAGCACAGCCGGACCTGGACCGCCGCCGCGTCGGCCTCGACCCGCGCCAACCTGGACCGCAGGTTGTCCAGCCTGCGCATCTTCTGATGGACCCTGTGCCGGTCATCCTTCTTCCCCGCGCTTGCCAACTCCCTGCCGGCCCTGCGGACCAGGCCCTTCAGGGTCTCGCCGTGCAGCAGTTGGGACTCCCGCGCCCCCGAGACCTTCCCCTCCAGGGATACCCGCACCGCGTTGAACCTACGGGCCGGTATGCCGTATTCCCTGACGCAGTCCCGCTTCATCGACGCCGCGTACCTGCCGGAAGAAACCTCCGCAAAAAGACGCCTCTGCACCCTGCCGTACAGGGCCGCATAGGCGGACAGGGCCGCGTCATCACACGAAATTCGCGTCTGATAGGTGGCCTGCATCATAGCTCCCTGGCCGCGGCGACGGCCCGCTCGGCCCTTCTCCGGGCGGAACGCCTCCCGTACAAACGGGGTATTCCAAAGAGCGCTGACGCTTCCTGAGGAGGAGTTCCTCCGTATCCGCACGCTCCGTCCATTCCCGTGGGGGCATTGGAATCCGGTATTGGATGATCACGGTCGTAGTGTCTTTCTCCTCTCCTGGGCGGATTCTCACCTGGACTATGACTTCGTTCAGGATCTGCCTTGTGAGGTCCGTATTTCCTTCCCGGAGCCATGTTTGCAGGCTCTTGGCGTAGGCGGTCACCTTCTTGGGGTTGGCAGTGAGAGCCTTTTCGTTGGACAGCTTGGCCCTTGCTTTCAGGGCTCTCGCTTCCAGTTGGCCCTTTTCTTCCCTTATTTCAGCGAGCCTTCCCTTGATGTCTCCTGGGACTGCCTGGCCCGTCTCGACCAGATTGAGGAGGTTCTTCCGGGCTTTCTCCCGCTTCTCGATCTCTATTTGCAGGTCGGTCAGCTCCTCCTCCACTTCCTGTGTGGTCACTGTCTCGCCCTTGGCGACGAGCTCAATGATTTGGTCCATATTCTCGGGGGTGAGAATGTTCCCGAACACGTGTTCGATCACTGCGGCTTCCAGCTGTTCCGCCCTGGGATTGGGGGTCTCGCAGGAGTGGTATACCTGGGTACGCCTCAGGTTGCAGTTGTAGTAGCAGCGTTCTCCGCCTGTGGGGGACATCTTGCTGCCGCATACGTCGCTGTAGACCAGTCCACTGAGCAGGTGACGGCTGGCGACCTCTCGGGGATGTCGGTCCTTGGGTGTGTGGGACGCCATTATCTCCTGGATCCTGTTGTACTCCTCCAGGGTTATGATTTCCATTTCGGGTGCAGGTACCAGCAATTCCGTCCCGTCAAATTTTGAGCGTTTTCCGAACTGCACGAATCCGGCGTATGCTATGTTCTTGAGCATTTTGATGACTCTGGCGTGAGTCCAGGGGTTGTCGTTGGCGCCCGGCACGTTCTCGTCCAGGAAGGTCTTGGCGATTCTCCTGGCGCCAGTGCCGTCAAGGTACAGTCCACACATCCTTTTAATGATGTGCTCCGTATTCGGATCGGGTATAAGAAAGGGTCTCATCCTCCCTCTGTCCATACGGTAGTCCCGAATAAATCCGAAGGGAACGGAAGAGTTGGTCCACACTCCGTGGCTCGCGGACGTCATCCTTCCCCGTGCGATATCCTCGCCCATGTTGTCGCTGTACAGTTCGGCGACGCCGCCAAGCAGGGTTCTCACGAACCTCACCACTGAGGGTTTCCCCTCGATGGGTTGCTGGACGGCTGTGAGTTCGATGCCCAGTTCTTCCAGTTCGGTCGCCCTTCGGTCGATGGTGCTGGCTTTGCGGCCGAGCCGATCAAATTTCCATATGGCGACTTCGTCGAAGGCCCGGCTGCGGGCGTCCCGCATCAGCTGGCTGAGTCCCGGCCGGTCGTCCCGTCTACCGCTGATGCCCTCGTCTGTGTAGACTCCGACGCGGATGCCACCGGTGGCATCCGCGTACGCTTGGAGGGCATTGTATTGTCCCTCCCTGGTGTTCTCGGCGTCCTGCTTCCAGCTTGACCACCTGATGTAAAAGACGATCCTTTTCTGCTCCCCATCCTGTTTCTTCCTGGCGGGCATGGTCGTTTCCTCCCGTAGGTCTTGTTGCTGGCGGCGGCTCTTGGCGCGGATTGTAAATTCCCGTTGGGTTGCCTGTCGTTCAGTGCAAAAGCAGTTTTCCGGTCAGGAGCTCGTACATTCTGACAACATGCCTCTTGGCCTCTATTGAGAGCGGCGTTTCTGGTTCCCGGCAGGCACTGAGCTTCGGGTCATCCATGATGAACTGGTAGGACCGCTCGACGTCGGCTATCCTGGTGTCCTCCGTATCAAGGAGACTGTTTCTGAGCAGTTCTGCGTGGCGGATGATCTCCGCCACGCCCACCTGGTAGTACTCGGCCACGCGGGTCAAAAATTTCAGGCCCGGTTGCTGGTAGCCGAGTTCCACATTGCACAGGTAGCTGTTCGCTATTCCCGTTTCGGTCTGAACATCCCTCAGTGTTCTCTTGCCCCTGAGCCGTCTCAGCACAGCGCCGATGGGGAGTGAGTCCTCCTCTGTGGCGTCGCTCTTCTCCTTTTCCTGTAGGGCTGAGGACACTCCGGTTCCTGCATTTTCTGGCCTGTTCGTCTGGTCATTCATGGCTTGGACCGCTCCACTGGCGAGGAATTGATGACAGTTGCTGGTATGCTGCGGGGCTCCGGTGAGTTATAATATATCATAACAGGATTACCCCCCGTAACCGGTCCGTTTTCTTGTAAAACATTCCTGTATGCAAGTGACGGATGCCGGGCTGGTTATTAAGCCGAAGATGAGCGACAGAGAATTCGGATCCTCCGTTGGTGGCCGGGAACCTGGTGAAGATACCGTCCCTGGCCTGCGTCAACTCATGGGCAAAGCGGTCCTGAGGGCTATGGTGGAGGACTGGACCGTCGAGTCGTTGGAGCGGTACTTGAGGACCGGGCAGGGATTGCCCGTCCGGGAACTGCCGGACGATTCGATCTCAGAGGGTTCGGTGTTGCAGACCCGGTTGATGCGGCAGCTGGCGGGGTTTCCCTATCCGCTGGAAGATCTCTCCAGAGTCGTCAGAGACTTCTTTGCCCTGGCGGTTTCGGGTACCCGGGTTCTTGAGGATGAGACTATCTCTTACCGGGTGGTCTGGGCATCACGAGGTGCGGTGGCCGACCCGGTCTTCGTGCTGCGCGGAAACTCCTGGTAGAGCGCTCCGCTCTGAGGTGCATGCCATTGGATAAGAATCGGGGGACGCCATAAACGTGAGGCGTCCCCCGTCTGTTTCAGTGCGTCTCGTGGAGTGGTCTTCTCGGTTGGTCCAATGTTCTGATCTGTCCCTGTCACTCGTTCAGAACTGAACCTCGTCGGAGGGCCTGGCCTTTGTTCCGGCGCCGTGAGGGAGCGGCAGCCTGTAGTTGATTTTCGCGGACCCTGGTCCGGCCAGGATCTCCGTTACGGCGGATTCCAAAATGGCCCTGGTGATGCTGATGTTGCTGGGCCTGAGATAGGTTTCCAGGTTAAGTGCGTACTGTCTCACCTTCCTTGGATTTTCCACGGCGTTCCGGTACGGTCCGGCCTGTTCCCACCTCTCGAGGTATTCTGTTTCCGTCTTCTGCGCGTGTTGCATCTTTTCGTCCGTGAGGGGGTACCTTTCGCTCTCGTACAGTGGCTCCGATTCGTAGTGGTTGAAGCGACGGTGCCGCATGCGTTGCATGTGGAGCATGGCGTCTACGGCGTCTTCGTTCTCTTTCAAGGCTTCCTCGTGGACGATCTCCGTTACCTTGCTGATGTTGTTCTCATCCAGGATGGCGTTTATCACGGTCCTGAGTATGAGGCGGTTGAACGGTCCTGCGTCTATGTCCGGCGTGCCGCAGCCCTTGTTCTTGGTGGTGCAGACATACCTGGAGGCTTCGTCGAGGGATTTTCCAGCCGACTCCATGGGTGCGCCGCAGTGCTGGCACGTCACCATCCTGTCCAGGAGGTGGCTGGCGGGGTTCTGTTCTATCAGTGTCATTGATGCTGGACCTCCTGGGTGGTTTCGATGCTCACCGCCTGTATGCGACTGCCTTCAGGGTTTGATCTGCCTTGGCTCCCAGGATTTTCTTCCGGTTCGCCCTTCAGGATAACACAGGCGTCTGAAGAACTTTCCATTCTGGCGTCGTCGTCGACGACCGGGGTGGTGCGGTTCATTCTTGGTTATCCTCCGACTCGTCCAGGTTAACCGTGGCGGTTGTGAGGGTGATGTCTGGCTCGAATGACCCTCTTTGGGCTAGGTACACAGGGGCTCCGGGGTCCAGAGGGTTGATTTCTGAGGGCCACCTTTCGTCCACTTCCGCCCTCAGTAAGGAGAAGGTCGCGGATTTGCCGCTGATCTCCGTGATTCGTCCTGCATATTTTGCCATGGCGAGCTGCTCAGGATGGTAACGCCAGATGGTCACCTGGGTGCCGTTCCTGAGTCCTGCACGTTGTCCTTGGGGAGTCAGTCGAAAGGTTGCTCCTGCCGGAGCGGGCTCCTCGATGATCCCTATGGGCATGACTATGGTCTGGTTCACTTTTTTCCTCTCTTGCAGATTATAGCGTTTGCTTTTTTTCGTAAAGGTCTGAGCCCCTTCTTTGGTTGGGAAAATGAAAAAGGGACAGGCAACCGCCTGTCCCTGGGGTTGCTGGGGTTGCTCTGGTTCCTGGCTGACCCGGCGCCATGTCAGGTTCGCCCCCGGAGGAACCGCAAGTGGCCGTCACGTATCCCACGGCGCTTATGAGCCCCCGGACCTTGGCGAGAGCCAGTTGTCCGGGTGAGTAGCGCCATACTGTTGCGGGAGTGTTGATGCGCAGGCTCTTCGAGTCCTCGGCATTGTTGAGGATGAACGTGGCGCCTTCGTCGGTCGGGCGTTCGATGTAACCTATGGGCACGGCGTATGGTCTCGCCATTTTTTCTCCCGACTCTGATTGAATGGAAAAGGACAGGCTTGCGCCTGTCCCTGGGCGCTCTCGCCGCCGCGTTAGGTGGGCGGGAGGCGGAGGAACTCTTGCTCTCGGGGGTTCCTGATAGCTCCGCGGAAGCTCGGTGCGGCCCCAGCGGCCGTGGGCTCTACGTGGTCCTTTGACCCGGATGACGGATGCTGTGTCCGCCGTCTTCGTTCGCCTGTTGGGGCTGCTCCACCGTTTCTTTCAGGCGAGCGCCTCCTCCGGCAAGTCTATTTCCTGCCGGCGCATGTCGGCCAGGGGGCTGCCTTCCGGCAGCGGGATGGAGTAGCAGATGACTGCCCTCTCGTCGTGGATTTGAATCTCGGTGATGAACCTGCCCAGGAATTCCCTGCTCTCCACGGTTCTGCCGACGGCCAGGACGAGGCGCTCCGAGTTTTCCATGAGTTCCTGCACGTCCTGCATGGTCAGCCTGTGTTCTCGTGCTTCGTCGTACCGCCCTGGGTCGTTTGCCACCGCCAGCACCCTGAAGATGGTCTCGTCGATCAGGACCGTTTGCAGCACCTTGCCGATGAGCAGGACCTCTGCGCTGCGGGCGTGCAGCCGCGGCGTGGGACAACGGCTCTGGCCGGGGCCCGGCCGGCAGGCGTAGCTGGCTTCCTGGCCGCCCTGGGTGTCGTCCAGCGCCATCGGTTGGCCGCAGCTCCCGCAGGTGATCAGCCCTTCCAGCACGGATATGGGGGTAGATCCGATTGTCACGGCGGCGCTCTCCGTTTCCTCTCTGCCTCGCCTGAAGTTGATGAATTGCCACGGTGTTGCAGGTCTGCCCTTTAGGTTCACCCACCGTTTCGCCCCGCAGGCGCAGAGCTCCATGTCGAGCCGGCACGGGAAGGTGCCGCGGTTCACTCGCTTTTCCGAGACCTCGTGCTGGTGGCTTCCGTTGACTCCGTTCTTCTGCATGGCTGACTCCTTCTCCCGTTCCGTCGGATTAGTCTCCCCGGGCCGGAGGGCAGGGAAGGGGCCGGGCGTTCTGCGGGCACGGGTGACGGACCCGTCCGTCTCTTTGGTGCAGGGAGGCTACCCGGTGTGGCAGGGGTGGTGTGTTGGGTGGAGCCGGTTGCTTAGCCCTGGAGCTGGGCTGGGTTGGCGGCCATATTGCAGGAGGGTCAGCCGGCGCGCCGGCCCCCCGGGCCCTCAGGCCGCCCTCCTCCGCCGGACCGCCGGGTCCCGGGCCACCTGGGCGCCTCTTGGCGGCTTGTTCCACACACAGAGCAGTTCGACCCCGGCGTCCCGGAGTTCCCTGGCGTACTTCGCCTGGTCTGCCGCGCCCGCGGTGAACCGCCAGCGTTCGTACGTGATGACGGCGCCGAAGGGTCTGCTTTCCGGCCTGGCCTCTTCCATCATCCGCTGGAACTGGGGCCGGCCGCGTGGGCCCCGATCGTACTCCTCGTCCTCGTATTCCCGGACGATGGTCATGCCCATGGCGTCCGCGAGCCGCCGGATGGACTCGGCCTGGTAGGCGGCCGTCAGGGTATCGCCCGGGAACACCCAGATGTAGGAAGCTGCCCGGTTATGGTGCATCCGGTCCCTCCCATCGGCGTTGTCTGCTGACGCCCCGCCACCGGCGGCGGACCGCCGGCGCCCTTAGGGGAGATTTCCTGCGTGTTTCCGGCCCGGGCGGATTTGTTCTGGGTCCCTTTCTCAGGGAATCCGCCTTGTTTTGGGGATTGTGCTGGGGTTTTGCCCACAGGTTCAACTCTGTGCAAAATTGGATTTCCTAGCCGGGTGAATTTTGTGCACTTTGGCGCTTTGCACGAGAAGTCGGAAGAGCGGCACGATCTTCCCCTGTAGAGGGAACCTAGATGCGGACGGGGAAGACGAGTCAGAGACACTCCAACCTTATGGCATCTACCTCGTGAACGCTCGGATGGTGAGGAATGGCGCAGGACCCTCCAGTTCAAGCGCGCTGACGACGCCGGCCTCCTTCAGGGCCTTGGCTCCTTCGGGGTCCGTCTTGGGCATGGTAGATATCGTTTCCAACCATGCGGAGTCCTGGGCGTCGTACAGTCCCTCGTCCAGCGCACACTGGTTGATAACTCTCAGCCTGCGATCCCTCTCAGCCCGCTCCTCGGGGTTGGCGGATCGTATGGCCTCAATGGCCTTCATGTCCAACGGCGGCCCCGTCTGCGCTGCGGCGTTCCCGGCGGCCGCGGCGGCGATCAGGATGAGGACCGCGAGGATTGCCGGGACTGTCCTGGGAATCCGGGCTCGTTCTGAGGTCTTCAAGGGTTCCTCATCTCGTGATATGCGGATATTTCCACCGTAACGCAGGAGGTGGTTCTCCCGTTTTAACAAGGGAGAAGATGGGTATGCGCATGGTCTTTTCACCTTGCCTCCGTTATGTAAATTCAACGTAGCACGGTGTTGACGTCCCGCGTTTTATCGTTTTCGCAGGTCGAGGGTTCCGGGGCCCTGGATGTCCTTGGACGCACCTCGTCCATGGGAATGTTGGGGCGCGGTCCTTCCGGGTCTCGGGCCTCTTGCGGGCTGTGCCTGGCTGGCCTGGTCGGCCGGTATGGCCTGGGGCGGCTGTGCCTGGCTGGCCTGTGGCCGCGGTGTGTGGCTCGGCCCTTTTTCTTTCTGCTCTGCCGGGTGAAAGGGGATGGGCTGAATACTGTCCCCGGTCCTCTTTTCCCCTACGGGGTGATGGTCCATCGGACCTCCGCCGCCTTTCCGCCCCGGGCATGGACGTAGGCCGTGTACCGGCCCGGTCTCCACCTTTTGGGCGGCGTCGGACCCGCGGAGGAACCGAGGGTGCCGCCTATGTAATGCTCCTCCATCGTGACGTCCCGTGCGCTCTCTTGGAACCGGTGCCCGTCCTCGTACATGACGCTTATCGTGAACCGCACGGTCCTGGGAGGCCCGGAGAACCGGTGCTCGTACGCCATCCAGATGAACAGGGGTTCTCTGATCTTGCCAGAGGAGAACGACTCCCTCGAGGTTCCGGCGGCGCCCTCCCGGACCTCTATCCCGGTTATCCTCCCGTTCACTTGGGGCATATCCGGGTTCGGCTTCGACCTGTCGTAGAGGTCCTCCCGGTAGGGCCCTTTTCCGTCGTGCCAGCGGTCCATGACCCTCTGGGCCGCCTGCGAGGGAAACTCTGCCCTCAGCCGCTCCACGGCCGTGGTTCCCGCGTCCGGCCTCTTCCGGTACATGCACACCATGCCCAGGCGGAACTCGTGCGTTCCGGCCGTGTCGTGGAGGTCGATGAAGAGCCTGTGTCCCAGCGCGTAGTCGCAGAGGCGGGACGTGTCCGACGGCGGCATCTCCTTGATGCTGCCGTACCGGAAGCAGGGCGGTTTCCTGGGGTGCATCCTCCGCCCCTCCTCGGCGCTTTCTAGGAACTCCGTTATGAAGTCGGCCATGCCCTCGTTCACCCACTTTTCGTCGCTGTTCCAGTAGTAGTGGGCGACCTCGTGGGCGGTTACCCCGGGCAGTGCCTTCTCCTTGCCCTCGGTCTGTGGGGTGATGACTATGGCAGCCCCGTAGTTGGCACCCGCGAACCCCGGCGCTGCCGTGTCGGCGAAGAGGAGCACGGCCATGTCTGTTGGGAACGGCTCGCCCATGAATCTCTCCGCGCCTCGCACCGCTCTTTCCAGCAGGTCCATGGCCTCTCTGGAACGGACGGGTCCGGTCCTGATGACCCTGAGTTCGACGGTTCCCGCCAGGGGCAGGCTGACGCTTCTGCTCTCCATCTGGGCCTCTCCCAGGCCCGGTAGGATGTCGGCGAGCTCGGGGTTCCTCTTCCGCACGGCTCCCAGCGCGGCTATCAGCGGGGTCTGCCGGTTGGTGATCCCGCCTGTCAGCCCCGGGTGCTCAAGCAGCCTTCCGGGCGCGTCGGAGTCGTCCTGGAGGAGGATGTTTATCTCCCGGAGCGCCTGCAGGTCTCCGGGCCCGTGGTCCTTGAGGAACGGCATCCCGAGCAGGGATACCGTCTCCTCCGAGTGTTTCCTCGCCAGCGCGTAGAGGAGCTGCTCCAGCGTCCTCTCCTCCCGGTCTGTCAGCCCGTCGGCGATCCACGGCAGGGCTGTTATGGTCCTGGCCGTCTCCGGGTGGGCATGCTCCAGCCAGGCGGCGTTCCGCAGGTCCGTGAACGAGCTCAGCCGGCCCGAGCCCTGCCTGGGCGCCCTGGTGGGGGCGGGCGTGCTCCTCTGGTTTATGGCCGGGGTGGCCGTTGGTTTGGGAGGCGTTGGCCGGGGAGCGCAGGTGGGATACGCAAGGTTGGCGGGCGCGGGGAGCGAGGTTTCCGGTGAAGGCCCGGAGCAGGCGATGGTGAGCGCGGCCGCAAGGGCCAGGAGGACGGCTCTCATTGGGCGATGTGGGGGCTTACATCTGCGGTGAGATCTTCAAGCCACCTGCCGTCGGTGCTTTGCGGACCCATCTCGTCAACTGTTCGGATAGCCTCACCGATGACTTTCTGGGCGTTGATGCCTTGCGTCTTGTCGTCCGGGAAGTTCTGTTTCGTCATGCACGGATTGTTTCAGGTGTCCGCCTTCCCGCGTTTTATCGTTTTGGTTGGGGACCGGCCCGGCGGCGCTCGGGTTTTCGGCGCCTCCTCCTGGAGGTCTCCGCTCCCCAGCTTCTCCACCTCCTTGTTGTGGATCTGGTGGCAGTCCCCGTAGCGGATGGGGGTGATGACGAGCGGGTCCTCGCTCTGGATGTAGTAGTAGGCGTGCCCGCCCGGCACCGGGAAGCTCCAGAGCCTGTCCGCCGGTATCGCCTGCATGGACTCGAGCTCCCGCACGAGGGCCTTCCTGATTTGTTTGAGCGCCCGGGCGCGGGCGTTGCGGCCGGGGACGCCGCGTGCGTGCCCGTGGGGCTCGGGGCGCCGGTGGCATGGGGCTCCGGCGTCCGGGGGCAGGAGATGGCGAGCCCGGCCCGGCCGCGGGGGCGAGGGAGACGGCTCTCATCGGACGGCGGGTCCTCTGTGCTGAAGTCTGCCCTCAAGCTGTCAGCAGGGGAGCCGCCCGGGTTTTACCGTTTTGTGAGGCGTCCTGCGCTCATGTTGCCGAGGGTGCCGCTTGTTGATCCCGCGTGGTTCCTGCCGCGCAGGCGCGGCCGTTTTTGTTCCTCGCGCCGGTGTGGTGTTTGCCGGAAGATGGCTGGGTGTTTCCTCGGCTCTCGTACGTCCGGGGCGGGTGCGCCCCCGCCCGGAAGTCCATTTTGCGCAAGAAGGGCCGTGGCCTTACCGGGATGGACGACGCAGCGACGTTGAGCGATGGGGACACCGTCACGTGGCCGGATGCGCCGCCGGATTCGCGTACATCGGGGTGCGGTGTGAGGTTGACAACAGCCGCGTCATCTTCCCGTGGGGCTGGGCGTCGTCCCGTGCGTCCGCTCGTTTCCACCTGGCCGTCCTCGTCCCGGCCCAGGGTTGCCACCCTGGCGTTGTCGTAGAGGCAGCGCCGGGGCGCCCTGTCCAGGTGCTCGAAGGCGTTCACTTGCACTGGATGAAGGCTGCCCGTCGCCCTGGGGGTTGGGGCCCGCCGCGAGACGGGCCCCTGGATGTTGCGTGGTTATTCCCACGGTGTGGCGTATACCAGTGGCGCATTGGCCCCCCACGGGCTGGAGTAGCCGTTCCGGTATGCCTTTACGGTGTACTCGTACGCGACACCGGCCTGTGCGCTGTGGTCGATGTGGGATGTGGATGGTCCCCTGGTGTAGGCGACCAGGACATGGTCCCGGTAGGAGTCTCCGATCCTGAGACTGTCGGAGGCCAGCTTCCGGTATATGCGGTAGTTGGTCACCTGTCCGGCGCGTTCCTGCGGGGGATTCCATGTCAGCCTGACGGTGGTGGGGTCCAGCATGCGGGCTTCGAGGTCCCGGGGTGCGTTTTCCCACTGGCGCTCCGCCGCCGGCATGACGACGTGGGCCGTTACGCCCTCCTTTTGGGGGCCTTTGATCCCGAAGTGGTTCTGGGCCAGCACCCGGTAGGTGGTCTCGGAGTTGTACCCGGTTGTCATGCGGATCGTGGTGATATGACCGCCTGTTGCGCCGACTATGGTGTACTCGTTCGGGTTTCCCTCCTTGGTCTGGACGATGTAGTTCCTGGATTGACCGCTGGCGGGCTTTTCCCAGTGCAGCCTCACGCTGGAGGCGCCCTCGCGGTTGAAGGTCAGCGCCGGCACAGCTGCCGGGGTGGTCACGGTGGCCCGTTCGATTGCCGACCAGTCGCCGGCAACCTTGTCCTTGAGGGCCCGCACCTGGTACTCGTGGAGCGTCTGGTCGGTGGACCAGTCCGCGAAGTAGAGGCGCAGGGTGGTGTCCTGGTATTGCCATTCGCCGCTGTCTATGCGGTATCGGAGCTGGTAGCCGGTTACGCCCGGCGTCTCCGACTTCGGCCACTGGACGAACAGTTGCGTCCCGAAGGGAGTGAGGGTGAACTTCTTCGGCGGCGCGGCGGTCCGGTACCAGACTCCGGTGGCGATTTCGCTCCACTGGCTGACGCCGCCGGCGTTCTCGGCCCTGACCCGGTACTCGTGGGTGGCGCCCGGGGTGGGGCCGGTGTGGCGGTGGCTGGTCTGCGCGGCGGCCACGGTGGCGCTGTTCCACCGTTCGGTGTTCTGTTCTCTGAACTGGACCCGGTACTCGTCGATGAAGTTGCCGGCGGGCCTGGTCCAGCTCACCAGGATGTCGTCTCCGCTGATGGCGGCTGTCACGCCCGTGGGAACGCCGGGCGGGATGACCCACATGGCTGACACGGGTCCGGCCCATGGGCTGCTGCCGGCGGAGTTCACCGAGCGCACCTGGTACGAGTGGGTGATGTCCCCTGTGGCTCCCAGGTGGGTGAACGAGGTCTCGCTGGCGTTCACGCTGGCCGTGGTGGTCTCGTCGGAGCCGCTCACGCCGTACTGGACCTGGTAGGTGTCGACGATGCCGGCTTGGGGCGCGGTCCACGAGACGGTGATGGCGGAACCGCTCACTGCGGCGGCGAGTTCGGCCGGCGCTGCCGGCGCCAACGTGCGGCTGGCGGTGAGGGTCTCGGACCACGCGCTTTCGCCGGCCGTGTTGTGGGCGCGGACCCGGTACTGGTACGTCACGCCCTCGGTGTTGTCCGAGTGCGTGAAGGAGGTCTCGTTCGCCGCCCTGTTGACGGTCTCCAGGCTCCCTGCGTCCTGCTCGCCGTAATGCACCCGGTAGCCGTCGGCGGTGCCGGTCTCAGGGGCTCCCCAGGACAGGACGATGTCCGATTCGCCCACGGCTGCGGCGAAGTTGGTCGGGGCCGATGGCGCCAGGCGGCGCATGATCTCCACGTCCTCGGACCAGGGGCTGTCTCCGGCGTCGTTGTGGGCCCGTACTGCGATGCGGTATGCGACGTCGCCGGTTGCGTCCGTCAGCCGGAAGGCGGTCTGGGCCTCGGGGATGAGGTCGCTCTCCACGGGGTCGGCGTCTCCGGCCTGGTGGCTGACGGTGTAGCCGTTCACGTGGACCGTGCCGGGCCGTTCCCAGGTCAGCACGATGTCATCCCCGTCGATTTCTGCCGACACGTTCTGCGGCACGGCCGGCGGCGTCACGCGGGTGGCGGATGCCGGGTCGGACCAGGGGCCGTTGCCGGCGGAGTTGTGGGCCTGCACGGCGTACCTGTGCGTCACGTCGGCCTGGGCGCCTTCGTGCCGGTAGGTGGTGCCGGTGATGGCCTCGGCCAGCTTGTGCCAATCTCCGTCGCCGGTGGCGTGGCGCACCCGGTAGCCGTCGATGAAGGGGCTGTCGGGCGCCGTCCACGCGAGGACGTTGTCGTCGCCCTCCACCGTGGCGGTCAGGCCGGCGGGCCTGCCGGGCAGCGAGATCATGGTCACCGGCTCGGACTCGGCCCAAGTGGACCCGCCGTGCCGGTTGCGGTGCTGCACCCGGTAGCGGTACTCCACGTTGGCCTGAGCAGTATCGTCGGAGTGGCTGTTCTGGGTGACGTCGGCCGGGTCCTGCCAGCCGCCCTGCTCGTCCCGCCGCTCGAGGCGGTATCCGGCGACCGTGCCGGCCGTGGGCGCGGACCAGCTGAGGTCGATGACGCCTTCGCCCACGGTGGCCGTCAGGCCGGACGGCGGGGCCGGGGCCTCGATGTCGGCGGACGCCGACTCGTCGCTGATGTTGTCGGCGCTTCGCGCCCTCACCGCATACGAGTAGGGGACGCCGTCCTCTGCGGCGCTGTCCGTGTGGGCGTTGGCGGTGACGTTGTCGGCCAGCACGGTTGCGGCTGCGCCCCGGTCGTTCCTGAGCACCTGGTATCCGGTGACTTCCGGTCCTTGGGCCGGCTCCTCCCACGAGACCGTTACGGTCCCGTCGAAGGGGTCCGATATGGACGCCGATACCGCCGTCGGCGGCAGCACTGGCCGGGCCGGCACTGTCACCGCCGTCTCGGCGGCCGGGCTGTTGCCGATGGCGTTTCTAGCCATGACCCGGTAGGTGTAGGTGGTGCTGAAGGCTGCGTTGTCGTCGGTAAAAGAGGTGGCGCCCTTGCCGGGGGTTGAGATCTCCGTTTCCTGGCCGCCGTCCGAGCGCAGGACCGTGTAGCCCAGCAGCGGGTAGGGGACCTCGCACTGGGCGGCGGCTGGAACCGTGGACGCCGTCCAGGTCAGGGTGACGGACGCGGCTTCATCCGCCGCTTCGATCTCGGCCAGCTCCGCGGCCAGGCCGCCGGGCTCCCCGGGAGCTTCGGGGACCGATGCCGAGGCTGTCGCCGAGGCGGGGCTAAACCCCTGCTCGTTCCGGGCCATGACGGTGTATGTATAGGATGTTCCGGGTTCCACCGAGTGGTCCGAGAAGGTGGTGGCGGTCCCGGCGGCCTGGAACGCCTGGCCGTCGTCTCTCGTGATCGTATAACCGGGCACCGGCGCGCTGAGCGCGTCCCAGCTGACCCGGACGCGCGGGTCCCCGCCCTCTGGGACGATCAGGTGGGCCAGGGGGTTGGCCGGGGTTCCGGGGAGTCCGGCGCCGGCGTTGGCCGCTCCCTGGTGGGCGAAAAGCAGCGCCGCGGCGACTGCGATTGTGACTGCGGCCGCAAGCCAGGGCCCCTCGTAGAATATGGGTATTCGCATGGTCTCTTCACCTCGCCTGTGTCGTATAAATTCAACGTAGCACGGTGTTGACGTCCCGCGTTTTAGCTTTTTCGTAGGTCGAAGGTCCGGGGCCGTCCCGGGAAGCGTCGGGTTGTGGTGGGTGTGCCCTGGGCCGGGCGGCGCGCGCCCCGGAGTTTCAGGGGTTTGCGTGAGGGCAAGTGCGCCGGTCCCCTGTGCAAGTCGGTACGTCCGTGGGAGGTTGATAAGCAGGCCCTTCTGGTACTTGGCGTTGTTGAGAATGAGGGCGGCTGCCCGTTGGCCGGTCGGCGTGACTCATGGGCATCAGGTATGGCCCGGCCGTCTTTTCTCCTCGCCCTGCTTGAATGAAAAAAGGACAGGCGAAAGCCTGTCCCTGGGTGGTCCCGCCGCCGTCCACTCACCCAACGCGGCGTCGGGATCCTTGTCCCTGGGGGTTCCGATAGCCCTGCGGCAGCTCGGTGCGGCGCCGACGGCTGTGGGTCAACACGTGGTCGCTTGACCCGGGTGACGGATGATGGGTCCGTCGTGTTCGGTCGCCTGTCGGGGCTGCTCCACCGTCTATTTCAGGCGAGTACCCCCTCCGGCAGGTCGACTTCCTGCCGGCGCGTGCCCGTGAGTGGGCTGTCCTCTGGCAGCGGGACGGAGTAGTGGACGACCGCTTTTCCGGCGTGGACCTGTATCTCAGTGGTGAGTCTGCCCAGGAAGTCTCTGGCCTTCGGAGACCGGCCGTCGGCCAGGACGAAGCGTTCCGGGTTTTCCCTGACCTCCTGCAGGTCCTGTCTGGTCAGCCTGTGTTCACGTGCTTCAGCGTACCGCTGGGGGTTGTTTGCCACGCCCAGCACCCTGGAGATGTTCTCCTCGGTCAGGACCGCCTGCAGCACCTCGCCGATGAGCGGGACCTCCGCGCTGCGGGCGTGCAGCCGCGGCGCCTTGCACCGGTTCCAGCCGTTGCCCGGACCCGGCCGGCAGGGGTAGCTGGTTTCCTCGTCGCCGTGGGTGTCGTCCAGCGCCATCGGCCCTCCTCAGCTCCCGCAGGTAATCATCCCGTCCAGCGCGGACTTGGGGGGAGTTCGTATCGACTTGGCCCCCAGGTTGATGAACTGCCAAGGTGTTGCAGGTCTGCCCTGCAGGTCCACCCACCGCTTCGCCCCACAGGCGCATAGCTCCATGTCGAGCCGGCACGGGAAGGTCCCGGGAGCTGGATGCTTTTCCGATGCTTCATGGAGAGAAATACAAAACTCGAAGCGAAGGAAGCCCCCGGCACAGAACGCCGGGGCTTCCTCTCCCTACGACCAACCAGCTCCCATGTGCATCAGGCCCGCGAGGGAATATGCCCAGATGTGCCAAACAAACCACATGAAGGCGTAGGCGAAGGGCCGGAGGTAGGAACTTGGTAACAGGATGCTCTCGGTTAGCTCATCTCTAAGAACCAAGCCCGCGCCCCTTCTGCGCACACTATTGACCCACATTCTCCAGAACACCATGGCCAAGATGAGCGGGACGACGATGACCCATGACAAGGAAAAGAACGGGACGGTAATCATCAAGAACAACGCCAGCAGGGTCCAGGTGTAGTTGGGAGGGAGCAGGTCGGAGGTCTCGGCCCTGGCGTACATTGACTCAGGCTCGCGGTTGTTTCCGTGCCGGTTGGTATGCCAGATGGAGACCAACATGGTGGCGATGTTGACCGGGATGGGGAGTATCAAGGTCACCGCCACGATGTTGATGACGAACTGTGGAAAGTCGGGGTCTATCGGTCCCTTGACGAAGTTCTCCCATACGTAAGCCGCCGAGATAACGATGCTCGGCACTATCGTGCTCCAGACCCACAGGGCATACGGGACCGCGCGCGCCCTGTGGGATATTACAGGTGAGAGACCGGCCTCCTTTACCCTTCGGTTGGCGAACAGGTAGGGTATCAGGAGGTGGGTGGAATAGACCGCCGCGGTGTGGGCATAGAACCGGTTGCTGTAGCCGTGTTGGCGGAAGTTCTCGCTCCATTGGAGGAATGCGACCGGGGCCCACAGGTAACCGGCTCCCATCAACGCGAGCATGAGCAACGGCCCGGCGGCCAGGAAGAATATACCCGTTACGCTTATGGTCTCAAATGACATGCTTCGACACTTTCCCGTGCTGGTCAGGGAAATTATAGGGATTGTGCCAGGGTTTTACCTGCAAGCTCAGATCTGTGGAAAATTGGATTTCCATGCCGGGTGAATTATGCACAGTTTCTGGCGCCCTGCGGCTTGGCACGAGAAATCGGAAGACCGGCACGAACGTCCCCGATGCCGGTCTCTTCACTTCGCTCGCCCACCGGTCTGGGGAGGCGTGGGGGTTCTTGGTCAGTTCCGTCTGGCGGTCGTCCTCCCGGGCAATAGAACTGTGCCCCCCCTGACAGGGGTATGTAAACACGAGATTATAGCTACGAACCAGCCCCACCACGCCTGGATTCCGGCATAGTCCGCAATGACAGAATAGGCCCGATAGCGAGCATTTCGGGGCGATTTAGTATCTGATCAAGCCTGCCCTACTTTGCGGTCTCACGTTCGACTGCATAAGTCCCAAATCAAATACATACCCCTGTCAGCCCCCCGGCCCCCGGTCGAGACAAGGAAGGGCCGGGCGCAGCTGTCCGGGTCCACGTGCTGGGCGGTGAACGTTGCCCTGCCCCTGTTGTTGTCCCCGTCACTGTTCTCCGCACGGCTGTGTTTGATGCCTTACTCGTCTTTGTGATACCGTCCGCACGCCCACGCAAAGTTTCCCCAACCTATCTAAGCGCGGAAGAGGAAGATATGGCGAGATTCAGTTTGCCAGCCATCCTTGGTATATTGGCCATGTCCCTAGTCCTGCTCGTGGCCTGCGGTCCCACTGCCCCACCCTCCCAGTCCGGCGCCCCCCAGTCCCGACGCCTCACCCGGACGCCCCGTCGGACGAAGACGACTCTGCCGACAAGCCTACACCCGACATACCGCCTACCGATAAGCCTACCAAACCGGCTCGCCCCACGCCAACCAGAGACCCCGGGGACCCTCCGTCGCCCACCAAGCCACCCCTGCCACCTCCCCCAACTGCCGACCCAAACAGGGCACCGGACAGCCCGCCAGCACAGCACCCGGACGGGATCGCGGGTTGTCGCGCCATAAACCTGTTCGTCGTACCCGTCGAGGATACCCGCTACCTTACTTGGTGCATGGAAACTCTATCGGACGACGTTAAGGCCAACTGCCGGGGCACCGGGACCGCTGACCAGGAACTCGCCTGCGCCCGGCAAAGGTTGGCCGAAGTGAAGGACTACGGGATGCGCGAGACCTTCGTTCCCTGCGCGGCCATCACCGACCAGGAGGCGCATGCGACCTGCTGGGAGGATACGGCCCGCGCCCACGAAGAGCACTACGCGCGTTTGATAGTGGTCTGGAACAAAATCCTCCCGGTGGTGAACCGAGACCCCAAGGTGAAGGAGCACTTCAATGCGATGGTAGAGTGCGTCCAAAGTCACGGGAAGCAGCCCCCCCGGCTTGGGGAACCATTGCTTTGGCAGTGGCTCGGCGATGGATCGCCGCCCGCCGGGAGACGCTACGAGAAGGAAGCTAGATGGCAGCAGATCGTGGACTCTTGCGCCCACGAGTCGGGTCTCTACGACGCCCAAGACCTCGCTTGGATTGCCACAGTCCGGGACTTGGCGAAGAGGGATCCGGACAAGGCGGCAACCATTCGAGATGCGGGGCTGGTGGAGGTGCTGGAAGCTCCCGGTCCGGCCCCTTTCCTAATCAACCGCAATTTCGCGGCAAGGCAAGCAGGTAGGTGATGCCATGAGAATAAAGATTGCACAATCCCTTTCAAAGGGGATTGTGCTAGGGCCTGTGGACATTCAGATTTTGAGGTAGTTCCAATGGCAAAGGAACGTCTTGTTTCCTCTGACAATCACTGAGAATTCCAGTCCCGAAGCATCGCTTTTCCGGCCGTCGTCTTGGCATTCGCCTTGGGCTCTGCCTGCGTCGGGAGCTATCACGCCCACTAAATTGAAGATGAACATCCTTCTCCTCGGCGTGTTAACGTGCGCGCTCGTGGCCTGTTAACGTCGGCACCAACAACGACGCCTATCCGCGCCCCGCAGGAGCCCGTCCCGGAGATAGCGGAAGCCCTCCTCTGGGAGGTAGACAAACACGACCTAAACTAAAGCCAAGGTGAAATGTACATATCGCTGACCGCACTGTCGGTGGCCACCCTTTTGGGGCTTAAGGGTGATATGAGGTGCCGTGGAGTCCTCTCGGTCGTCTTCAAGACACCCGAAATGCACATCCCACCTTGGTATTGGTTTAGGTCGCTTCGGTATTTAACGCCGTCCTCGGTTAGCCCGTCGCGCCCTCTGGCGCAGTTTGTAATTGGGATGTTGTTTCGCTGACCGCCCCTTGCGTCGGGCCGTGTCTCTTTTCACAGGCTTCGCGACCGGGCGGAGTGTGGTACAAAAAAGACCCGACAGGGTGTCGGGTCCGGTTGGTGTCTAATCGTAGCGGTCCCCGCGGGGGCAGGTGCCGGGGACAAACGCGGAGAGTATCATCGGTCCCCTGTACACGGACCGGCCGGCTTTTTCGTTGTAGATTTCGTAGCGCCCCAGGAAGTTTCCCTGGCCGACGTCAGGCTGGTCGTCCAGGTACTGTTCTATTAACTGCGGGGGAGGATGGGGCCATAGCCTGACGATTTCCATTCTCTCGAGCGAGACCGAAAACCGCAGGAAGCGTACGTTGCCGATGGGCAAGTGGAACCGGGAGCGCACGTTTCTGCATTTGCGGCCCAGCCGTTTGGGCGCGCCGTTCGTCAGCCAGGGCCCATTGCTTTCAACGGGCTCGTCCCACTCGACGTACACGTTGACGGTGCGGACCCCGGGGCTGTCTATCACCTCCGTAATGTCCCAAGCTTGACCAACGTTAATTCGCTCCACTGTTCCAGGCTCCCGCACCAGGTCCACGGCAGATGGCTTCTGTGCCTCCGTGATGGGTGGCGGTGACCGGTCCAGATACTTGGGTTGTACGGGATGGAACTCGTCCCACAGGCGCACGGCCACCAGCTCCGCAGCCACCAGGGCCAGGAACACCAACAGCAACAGCCGCCATTTCCTGCGGAGGAAACTCCTGTAGGAGGCTGTTGTTTGTTCGTGTTGCCCAGGCATTGTCACTGTTTCGGGAAGGATAGTAGTGAATTGAAAATCGGGGTCTGGAACTTGGTGCTAGGCTCGCGTAAAAGCATGGGAGGCTTTCGTTCGAAGAGGTACACTGGAGGGCTGCGCCGGAACCGGTGGAGCCCTCGGAACCCTAAGTGCGGGGCGACCTGACCATCGACTACGCCCGGCGACTGGTGACGGTGGCGGGCTTACCGGTGCAACTCACCGCCACCGAGTATAACCTGCTGGTCGAGCTGTCGGTCCACCTCAGCCTACGACCTTTCGTTTCCGGCGGTTTCCAGTTCTACTGCCCAGGAGTCCCGGAGTTCTTGGTGTTGATTGGATAACGAATAAGCTATATAAGGAAGAGGCAGCCCCAACGAAGGGCTGCCTCCGATGAAGGCGGTTCTTGGGGAACCTACGGGCTGCCAGTTCCAGATACGTTCAATTCTACCGCCCAGGAGTACTGAAGTTTTGCGTTGCTATTGTGTCGTCCGTATGAAGGTTCTTGATTTTGTCCAGTTAGGAGGGGTTGACCTCACTGCATAGGTTGGCATAGGCGGTCATCATGTTCACCATCCGACTAGATTCAGTTACCGGACCCATCGCCGCCCCGCCGCCGCCGGGCGCGGAGCTTCAACCCGCCTGTCATACCCAGCGGAGCGACCAATAGGAACATACTTATAGCCGCCGCGCCCATCGGCGTATCCCCGTCCGGGTAATTGCACGCGCCGCCTGATTCCGGGGCAGGCGTGGGTCCCTGCGCCGCGATTGCGGTCGCCGTTGGCGCGGATGTGCCGGTGGAACCCACCGGCTCGGTCGTTGATGTCGGCACACGGGTAGGCATTGGTGTTGGCGGCAGTGAAGGCGTTGGCGCGGAGACGTTCGTGGGTTCCGCCGGTGCTGGCGTTGACGTCGGCACATGGGTAGGCGTTGGTGTTGGCGGCAGGACAGTCGCAGGCGAACCCGGGGGTGGAGGTGGTGTCGGGGGAGTCGCCAACCAGTTGACGGTTAGCGTGAAGCTGCCGGTCTGCCCGCTATCGTAGGTGGTTACCTCTACGGTGTAGGTCCCGGCGCCCAACGTATGCCCTATCTGGGCACTTCTTCTGGCGGAGCCGTAGTCTTCAAGGACCTCTCCTGCCCTTCCGGCGCCTTGCAGCAGATAGAGGTAGGTACCGGTGTCGCCGGATTCCAGGTCAATTATCACCTCCGAGGGTTCGGTCAGGGTGAAGGTGTAGAAGCGAGCATAGCTGCCGTACCGGCTGCCGGACGCGCAGTCGACGGACCAGGTGCCTCTGATAACGGGCGTGGCCATGAATTCCACGCAGTTCTCGACCGTTGACGCTGTTACCAGTCTTGGCGCATCTCCACGCTGGTTTCCGAACTCCTGCCAGGTCGCCGCCCCGTCGCCGTCGAAGTCAACCTTCAGCGCCGGATACTCGCTGCTCGTGCCGAAGTCCCAATAGTCACTGAGAACGTGGTACGGGGTGTTCTCCAAGCCCTCAATTCCCAGGGAAACATCCCACTCCTGGTATGGGCTGGTGTATCCTTCAGGCGATTGAAGCTCGGCAGTGGTCTTGCCAAATATGTCTGAAGACCGCCCCTCACCGATCTCGATCCCGATTCCAACCTGCAGGCCGGAGGTTTCCGTATCCCATAAGCTGGAGTTGATGATGCCAGGGTTGTACCCGACCAGCCCTCCGATGTAACTATGCGCCGCATCAATGCTACCGTCGCTGGACACTCTGCCAACGGCGTAGCTGTAGACAACTATACTTCCATTGCCACCAGCCAGCCCCCCAACATAATGGCCTCCGGTGACTTCGCTAGTAGAATAGCTGGCGCTAATTTGCCCATCATCAATATTCCCAATCAGGCCGCCTACATACTTCTGGCCCTTTACACTGCCGGTGGCGTAGCTGGTGGTCACCCAGCCGCTGTTATCCCCGACCAATCCGCCAACCCTGGTATCGCCGGACACGCTCCCGGTGGCGTAGCTGGCGATGATCGTGCCGCCGTTGTTGCACCCCGCCAGCCCGCCGAGGTATTTGAAGCCTCCCGAGACGCCGGCGGTGGCATAGCTGGATCTGATTACGCCAAAGGCATTGCTTCCCACCAGTCCACCGACGCATCCGTAGCCGGAGACGCTGCCGGTGGCGTAGCTGTGGCTGACCGTGCCCCGATTCGCTCCGGCCAGCGGGCCAACGAAGTCTCCGCCCGCCACACTGGCGTTCAGCAGTCCGGTTTCGCGGATAACACCGGATTCGCCAACGGTGCCGAAAAGGCCGAACCCATGAACCGAGGAACCGTCGGCCTGGGATTTGGGGGTGATATGCAGGTTGCTGACAGCGTGTCCGTTGCCGTTGAATGTAGCGGCAAAGGGGCGCCAACCATCGCCGATGGGCGGCCACCCCTCGCCCGTCGGCCATTCCGCGCTGACCGCGCCGGAGGCGTAGCTGTCGGCGGCGGCGAAGTCCAGCGGGCGAACCAGTTCGTAGCCCTTGCAGTTGTCGTTGCAGACCGCTCCCGGAAAGGCGGCGGCGTAGGCGTCTGCGCCGGAATCGTCGTCTGCCTTGCCGTCTCCGTCCAGGTCATGGCGGATGGCGTCCAACTGCTCCAGAAACTCGATTTCAATCAGCCCGTTGCCGTCGCTGTCATACCCGGCGGCCAGGGCCGGAGAGACGGCCCAAGGCGTCACCGTGGGAGTAGGTATTTCATGGGCCGCCGGAACCGGCGGCGGAGTGGTTTCTCCTGGTCTGCTGATGGTCAGCGTGAAGCTGCCGGACTGTCCGGCTTCGTAGGTGGTGGCCTCGATAGTATAGGTCCCGGCGGCAAACCCATCCTCTATCCTGGAGTATCTGTCCGGGGAGCCCTGACTCCTGAAAGACCTGCCTGTTGTTCCCGCCCCTTTCTGCATGTACAGATACGTGTTGGTATCGTCGGACTCCAGGGTGATGAACACCTCTGAGTCAGCATTTAGGGTGAGAACGAAGAAGCGGGCATAGCTGCCGGGGCGGTTGAAAGAGAGGCAAGCGCTGCTCCATGCTCCGGAGACAACGCCGTCGGGCGCGACCGTTTCCAGGCATCTGTCCTCTGCCGGTGGCGTAGCATGGGGCGCTGGCTCAACAGTTGGCGCCGTCCGGACCTGGCCGCCGAACTCCTGCCAGGTTGCCGTACCGTCACCGTCGAAGTCAAACTTCAGGGCCGGATACTCGCTGTTCGTGCCAAAGTCCCAGAAGTCATCCGACCCGGTCGCCGGGTCGTCATCCCCGTCGGCGTTATCTAGGTCGGCCTTCCAACCGGCAAACATACCGGTATAGATGGTAGGCGCTTGCAACTCGGCAGTGGTCTTGCCCTCCCCGCCGGCCGAGGTTTCCTGGCCGGTGGTCTGCGTATCCCAGAAGCTGGCTGATTCCCGGATGGTCCCGCTTTCGGCCCCTATCAGACCGCCGGCCTCAACATCGCCCGACACGCTGCCGGTGGCGTAGCTGGCGACGACCATGCTGTCGTGGCTCTCCCCGGCCAGCCCGCCGACACTGCTTTCCCCCGACACCGCGCCGGTGGCGTAGCTGGCGATGACTGTTCCGTAGCTATTCGATCCGACCAGACCGCCGACCTCTACGCCGCCGGACACCCGCCCGGTCGCGTAGCCGGCGATGATTGTCCCGCCATTCCCCCCGGCCAACCCGCCGACGTTGCCATCACCCATCACCGCGCCGGTGGCATAGCTCCCTCTGATGACGCCGCTGCTTCCTCCGGCCAGTCCTCCGACGCCCTGACGGCCAGTCACGTCGCCGGTCGCATAGCTGGCGATGATCACTCCGTCAAGCCCGACGGACCCGGTAAGGCCGCCGACAATGCCATCTCCCTCGACATCACCGGTGGCGTAGCTGCCGCTGATGGTTCCCCAGTTCCCCCCGGTGAGACCGCCGAGGAAGTCGCTGCTGGCGCACGATACGTTGCCGGTGGCGTAGCTGTCACTTATGGTCCCGTAGTTCCATCCGGCCAGTCCGCCGACGTTGTTGTCGTGCTCTCCGCACGACATGCTGACGGCTGCGCCGCTGCTGATGATGACCCCTTCATTCTCACCAACCAGGCCTCCGGCACGGTTATCGTGGACCGACACGCTGCCGGTAACGTAGCTGTCGCTGATTTCGCCCATATTCCGCCCGGCCAGAGCGCCAACCTTTTCTAGCCCGGCCACACTGGCGTTGACTATGCCCGTATTACGAATGATGGCGGAATACCCGGCATAGCCGAAAAGGCCAACGGCAGGCTGCTCCTCCGATCGGGTGGTGCGATTGACGTAGAGGTTGACGAGGGCGTGCCCGTTGCCGTCGAAAATGGCGTTGAACCTGCCGCCGTAGCCGTCTTTGCCGCCGATGGGCCGCCACCCCTCGCCGGTCGTCCACTCCGTGCTGGCAGCGCCGGAGGCGTAGCTGTCGGCGGCATCGAAGTCCAGCGGGCGGGCCAGTTCGTAGCCGTTGCAGTCGTTGTTGCAGACCACCTCCTCACCGGATACGGGATAGGCGGCGGCGTATTCGGCTTTGGCCGTGGTCTCAGGTATGCCGTCGCCGTCCAGGTCGTAGCGGATGGCGTCCAATTGCTCCAGGTTCGCGACTTCGATCAGCCCGTCGCCGTCGCTGTCATACGCAACGAGGGCAGGAGGGACGGCCATAACCTGCGCGGGCGTCGGGGCCGGTGGCCGCGCATCCCTGGGCTGGCCGCCGGACTCCCACCAGTCCGTAACGCCGCGGAAACCCAGATACGCTTTCAGCGCCGGGTACTGCCCGGATGTGCCGAAGTCCCAAAAATCGTAAGGCCCGGGGCCTCCCGCATAGTCGCGGTATGTCGGCTCCTCAAAGTAAATTTCCCAATCGCGATATATCCCGGAGTAGCCCGCGGCCGCCTGCAACTTCACGGTGGTCTGCCCCGTGACGCCCGCGGCGTCCCCCCTGCCGACCCCGTTGTCAATGCCGGAGGTTTCAGTGTCCCAGACGGCGCCCGTTACGTTGGCGTCATTGAGTCCAATCAGCCCGCCCGCGTTATCGCCGCCGGAAATCCGCCCGGTGGCATAGCTGGCGGTGATGCCGGCTTCATCCGTATTGCGCCCGGCCAGGCCGCCGACGTTCTCATCGCCGGTCACGGCGCCGGTGGCGTAGCTGATGGTGATGTCGCCCAGGTACGTGTGATTCTCCCCGGCCAGCCCGCCGACGCCCTCATCGCCGGTCACGGCGCCGGTGGCGTAGCTGGCGATAATCTTTGCTCCGTTGTATCCGGCCAGCCCGCCGGCGGCCCTGCCGCCGGTAACGCTGCCGGTGGCGTAGCTGCCGCTGATCAGGCGGCGATTGACTCCGGCCAGCCCCCCGACGCCTCCATTGCCGGTCACGTCGGCTGAAGAGTAGCTGGCAACGACGTACCCCCGATTCTCCCGGGCCAGCCCGCCGACGTACTCATCGCCCGACACGCTGCCGGCGGCGTAGCTGTCGCTGATCCCGCCATCCTGATACCCGGCCAGGCCGCCGGCGGCCTGCCCATCAGGTCCCCGGGCGGTCACGACGCCGGTGAAGTGGCTGCCGCTGATTTCCGCGCTGTAGTCGGTCCACCCGGCCAGTCCGCCGACATAAACGGCGCCCGAGACGCTGCCCGTAACGTAACTGTCCTTGATGGCGCCGCCAGTGATGCCGGCGAGCCCGCCGACAATGGCGAGTCCGGATACATCGGCATCAACCAGACCCACGTTGCGGATGATGGAATCCGAAGCAGAACCGAAAAGGCCGGCCGGGGCAGAGTCTTCGGGGTTGTCGGGGCGGCGGTTGACGTACAGGTTGCTTATGGTGTGTCCGTTGCCGTCGAAGGTTGCGGCAAACGGATTTTCCGCAACAAGAATCCACAGTTCTCCGGATTGAATGGGCTGCCACCCCTCGCCGGTCGTCCACTCCTCGCTGACGGCGCCGGAGGCGTAGCTGTCGGCGGCATCGAAGTCCAGCGGGCGGGCCAGTTCGTAGCCGCTGCAGTTGTCGTCGCAGACCGTTCCCGGAAAGGCGGCGGCGTAGGCGTCAATGCCGGAATCGTCGTCTGCCTTGCCGTCCCCGTCCAGGTCGTAGCGGATGGCGTCCAACTGTTCCAGGTACTCGATTTCAATCAGCCCGTCGCCGTCGGTGTCATGCTCCCCGTTGGCCGACGCTCGGGAATTGGCGGAGCCGTAGCTTGCCGCCGCAATCAGCAGGGCCAGGGCCAGGGTCAGAAGCAGGGGTATGGACAGCAGCAAGGTTCTGGGCATTCCGCAGGCTCATCTCTTCCGGCCTTGAGCCGGGATCGGGAAGGGTTGAGAGCAGGCCAAGTTTCTGCTCGCGAGGATTGTTGGATTCCGGCTTTCGCCAGCAGGGTGGTGAAGACCCCGACACCGCCCGTCAACAGTGAACAGTCACGGCCCTGTATTGTCAACCGTCGGTAATCGTGGAATCCATCACAACGGAAAAGCCCGGAAAAAGGCCGAGGCCTTCGCCCGGTGCGGAAGGGGCCGCCGGTTCATTCTTTCCGAGGGGCCACTGAACCTGACCTTTACGGCGAGACCCCGAAGCGCCGAATAGGACAAACCACGGGGAATCCTTACACTTCCAAAGCGAACCTGATCACGAAGGTTCTTGATTTTGTCCGGTTTGGTGGGCCTTCCGCTCCACTCCGCCGATGACCACCAGGGTCTCGCCGAAATCGCACTGGGCGTGGCCCGGGGGATGGGACAACGGCACGAACATCTCCCTGGTCTGACGGCGGCGCTCTCTGACATAGACTTTGACGATGGTGTACTGGCCGTCGAAGCCGTACTCGTCCCTGAGCCGCTCGAAGGTGCGCTTGGCGGTGTGGCGCTGTTTCCTGGGCAGCCCAAGATCATCTTCCAGTATCCGGTCTATGATGCCCGTAAATGGCTACAACTCGGGACGCCGGGGCGGGCTCTGCCGGCGGTACCCCGGGGGCATGGAGTAGGCCAGCATCTTCCGTACAGTGTCCCGGTGCAGCCCGAACACCCGGGAGGCCTCCCGGATGTTCATGCCCTCCACCATCACCGCCCTGCGGACCCGCAGATACGATTCCATCTGGTACATTCCTGGCGCCATCCATAGGCTCGACTTCGAACCTATGAATGACGGCGGTCGGTACAGTATTCAATCGCCGAAAGTCAGCAATTTATCCGCCCACGTGGTCCAATTTACCTCCGCCGATTACATCGTGCTCCGGGCTGTGCAAGACTGCCCTTCCGCCGCGGCTGAATTTTGCACGGTTTCGGTGCTGTGGGTCCTGGACGGCCGCCCCCGGGAGATTGCCGCAGCCGCTCCGTCGTTCCATCTGGACAGTGTACTCCCGGAGGAGCAGGCGTCCTCGGCGTTGACAATCTGGTTGAAGGCCCCGATGTCCACCATCCAGTCCTGGCGCGGCGCCACGGGGCTCTGCGACGGAGTATCTCTTGGGTGGTCAGCTTCGCGGTGTCTGGTTATGATCGGGAGGCACGGTGCCGGGGTGAGGGTGATCGGCTTGGAGGACGGGGACGTATCTCGGGGTTGTTGAAGGGGAGTCAGCGCGTCATGGCGGGCTGGCCTGTCCGAAGGTATCGTCTCCCCAGCATTCGATGCTGCCATCCGCTCGCAGTCCGCAGCCGTGGTCGTCGCCGACGGTGACCGCCGTGAAGATACCCGTCGGCGGCGGGTCATTGATGCCATCGGACCCCCAGCAGCCTATGTGACCACCGTCAAACAACGCACACGAAAAGCGTTGGCCGCTGTCTACGGCCTTGAGGTCGCCGTCGGGCGTGCTGTCCGGACCGCCTCCCCACGCTACGTGGGCGTCGGTCGCCCTTTCGTCCGTCCGGCATCGGCTGGCGCCGTCGGGCTGTAACTCGCAGACCTCGATTGTGTTCATCTCCCTAGTCTCGCATAGCTCAGTGCCGTCGGGTCTCAATTGGCAGAACAGGCCGAATTCCCCTCTTGGCCCCCCTACGATACCTCCCCAGCACCTTATTTCCCCGTCGGGCCTGAACCCGCAGGTATGGTAGCCACCGGCGCTGATGACCTCGAACGGGCCGTCTGGCGGCGTCGCCTGGCCGAGAAAATCGCCGTCGAACCCTTGATTGCCGCCCCAGCAGACGGCGGTCTGGTCGATACGGATTCCGCAGGCGTGGAAGCCGCCCGCGCTGACGGAGGTGTATTTCCCATCCGGCGGGGTCAGCGCGTCCGAGACGGAGGCCATAAGACCCCAGCACTCCGCGCTGTTGTCAGTCCTCACCCCGCAGGAGAACAGGAACCCCGCGCTCACCGATATGAACCGCCCTTCGGGGGGCGCCAACATAGCCTCCATCATGGCCTTTGCCTCAGGAGGCATATCATCCTCAACAAGCATACCGCCCCAGCACTCCACCGTTCCGCCCTGGCGCAGAGCGCAGGAGTGGAGGTCTCCTGCGCTGATCTGAGAGAAGGTTCCGGGAGGCGAGTCGATCAGCCCGGTGGCTTCCACCCGGCGTTCGTCCTCCCCGCTCACACCCCAGCAGACGATGCTCCCGTCCGCCCGTAGCCCGCAGCTGTGGAACAGGCCGGCGGAGACCTGGACGAACGGACTGTTGGGGTCACCGGCCGGTCTGATTTCCGGCGCGACTCCGGTCTGGCTTCCGGGCGCTGGGAGCGGCGTTGCTTTCGAGGTTTCCTGGGAAGGGGATGGCATCGGGACAGCGGTGGGTCCCCCACCTGCATCCTGCATCCCGCATCCCATGGCTGCCTCGAAGAAAGCCGCCGGAGGGCCTCCGCCGGCAGGCTGCAGCGCCGCGGCCACGCCTTCAGGATCTCCCAATGCTTCCATGACGCATTGCAGCGTCTCCCGGTCGCCCGGCGCCATGTCCAGGGCTGGGCCGGCGGCCGCCCATTCATCTTCGTCCAGGCAGGAAAGGGTCAGGAAGAAGGCGGCCATGCCGCCCGCCATGCCTGCCCCTTCATCTCCCCCCGCGGCAGAGGCGAGCATCATGGAGCGAAGGTCGAACCCGGAGAATCCGCGGCGAATGCACTCCGAGGTCTCTTCGCTCAGCGTGCCTGCCTGGCCGATGAATCCGGTCAGGAACAGCCGCATCAGGGTCTCGTCTTCCAGGCACTGAATCAACTGCTCGGCCTCATCGGGAGAGGCCAGTTCAGGAGCGCCCGCCAGGGCCATGAGCGCCTGGGGGTCCGAATTTTCCGGGACGCAGGACCGCTCTTTGTCCGGCAACCCGGCCAGGAACGCCTCCGGGTCATCCATTCTCAGGGGAGCGATCACTCCCGTGGCCGCCGCCGGTTCCGGCGTCACCTCAGGCTCGCGCGTTGGGGCCGGCCCGGGGTTTGCCGTGGGCGCCGGAGTCGGAGCCGGGCCGGGCGCAGCCATGGTCTCAGGCGTTGGACTCGAAACGGGCGTTGCCGCAGGCTCAGACGTTGGAGTGGACGTCGGCATCGCCGTAGGCTCAGACGTTGGACTCGGGACGGGCGTTGCCACAGGCGCCGGCGTATTTGTGGGAACGGGGGTTGGCTCCGAGTTGGAACAGGCCAACAGCGCCGCCACCGTCACAAGGACCGCGAAGTGCAGTAGCTTTGACATGCGTAACCTTCTTCACCTGAAAATCCTGTCTAGTATTGTAATCCAACCGGCTTCCGGTGACGCCTCAAAAACTCATCGGGAAAGGGACATTTCCCGGGGTCGGGTTCCCAGGCTTCACCGCCCTTGACAGGCAGGTCTGGAGGTTCGGAGTAACTGTTGAGGCCAGGTTACCTTGCTGCTTCCACAACGACCGCGCCCCTGTTGTTGGATCTCCGGCGGCGCTGGTATGCCCCGGCTCAGCCCTGGAACTGGGCCAGGTTGGCGGCGAGGTTGTAGGCAGACCAGCCGTCGCCGGTCCGGAAGGACTGGGGCTTGGCGGTGAGGGCCGGTGGGTTCGTGTCGGCTTGGGCCGTCTCGTGCGGCGTTAATGCGTTACGGTCCACCGGGCTTCCGCCACTTTGTTGCCGCTCCCGTCATGCAGTGTGACCCGGTGTTTTCCGGGTTTCCATCTTTCGCCTGGACCGGGTCCGACGGAAAGCGCCCAGCTCCCACCGACGTGAATCCCCCTGACGTTCAGCTCCAGTGGCCTGATGTCATAGGTGAATCCGTCCTCGAAGGTTTGCGTCATCAACAGGTTTACGGTCCAGCTCTCCTCCTGGAAGGCCGGGTATTCGTAGTGGAATTGGAAGTAGGCCCACCCTGTGTGACTGCGGGCGGAGAACGACGTGACTGGTGGTTCGTCCATTCTCAGGACTATTCCAGCCTTGGTGATGGTGCCGTGAATTTCATCGAGGCGCCAGGTGGGGCTTGTCCCCGTTGTGGTCTCAACGATCCTGGGGTTTGGGCTGTTGTACCAACTATCCACATGGGGATGGTCGTTGAAGGCCTCTCTCACCTCGGCTATTCCCGCTTTTCCTGTTCCCTCCTCGGATCTCTCGTAGAGTCTCTGGGCTCCTTCCCGGAACGGCACGTTTCCCAGCTCGTTCCAGAGGTTAAGGAACAGCCTCTCCCCGAGGGTGTAGTTGCATCTGAATGCTGGCTGGTGCTCTTCCGGGTTGATCCCTTCCAGTTCCTGGATGTTGTCCGCGTCGGGGCATGGGTATTTTGATGCCGTCATGGGAAGCCCCGTCGTCTGCCAATGGTGGTACGCCTCGATGAGGTTGGCCATCCCCTCTTCGATCCAGTCCTGGTGGCCGGTCCAGTAGTAGTGGGCCACCTCGTGGCCCAGCGTGGAGGGCAGGTTCTCGGCATCGTGCTCGTGTTCGGGCTTTATGGCGATGCTGGTCCCGAAGTTATTTCCCGCATAGGACTGGGTGACCGAGTCCGCAAAGAGTACTGCGACCATCCGTGTGGGTAGCGGAAGGTGCATGAAGAACTCTACGTTCCTAACTGCTTCTTCTAGTCTGTCCATGCTTTCTTTGTTCCCGTCTGCTTTCAGCCTGATGATGTGCAGATCTGTCCTTCCCGTCAGGGGGAGCTCTATGGTTCTGCTTTCAAGGCTCACCCGTTCCGGGTCCAGCAGCGTGGCCACGAGAGCGGGGCTGTATTTCTGGACCCCCCAGAGTGCCGCGATGAGGGGGTTCCACTCGTCGGTGATTCCGTCCGCGAAGGTTGGGTGTCCGAGGATTGTCTTGAGCTTGGTGGTGTCCTCTTGGGAAATATTCTTCAGTGACCTGATCGCCTGGGCGTCTCCGGGACTTATGCTCTGGATGAAGGGCATGTCCAGGATAGATTCCAGGGGTTTCGTTGGGTGCTCCTCTGGGTTCAGCAGGAGCGTGCCCGGGCGGCTCTGGCTGATGAGGATCTGGAGGAGGTCTTCGATGATTTCTTCCTCTTCCGCGGTGTTGAGACCGTCCTTGACCCAGGGAAGTTGTGCCAGCCTGCGGGCGGTTTCCGGGTATTTGTGCTCGAGCCACTTGGCGTTCTGGAGGTCGGTGATGCTGGTCAACTCCGTTTCCTCCGCGTAGATTGCGCCGGGCCCGCCGGCGCGGCGTGCGGCGTAATTCTGCAGATCTGGTGGCGCGCTTTGCTCCGTACTCCCCATATCATGGAAGCATCCCAGGTACTGGAGGGCGTCGTGAAGGCCGGCAGGGTCGAATTCAGATACCAAAACGGAGTTTTCGTTCTCTTGGGCTCCTATTACGGCGAACAAGTGCTGGTCTATTTGCGGTTTTTCGGCAGCGTGAGTCAGCGTGGCCATGATCTGGCGCAACTGCGCCCTATTGGTTATAGATATGCTCGACCTGTCATCGGTTAGCACTGGGTTGTAATCAGTGTGGTGATGGTCGGGCAGGTAGTCATCGCTTGATTCGTTCCATATTCCTAACGTGAAAATGTTTACATGTTCGGGCAACACGAGCGAGTAGGGCATTATGTCCGCTACTTGGACGGGTCCAATGCATGTAAGTCTTAATGCCAAATCCGTGTACTCACTCCCCGGCGTGGCGTCGAGCGTGGCTGCTCGAATTTCGTAGGCCATGGTTGGATCTATTTCTTTCATGACTCCTGTTAAAACACGTTCCCGATCCGTATCTCGATACCAGTTGCCGGTTAGGCTCCATTCCGTGACCAATGGAATGGGGGTCTGCTTCGATGCTGCGGGGTAGAAATTCTCGTGCCAGGACCTCAGCCGGGAGTAATAGAGCCAGCATCTCGCGCCGTCCGAGGGCCGCTTTTCCACCTTATCCGACCAGTACACGATGATGTTATTCTCCGAGTCCCGGCCCGATGTATAACGAGGAATCTGCCCACCAGTCACCGACCTTTGCAAACTCTCCGGCAGAGCCTGGTCGCCAACCTTCAGTGCCTTCCCATCCGTGGCAGCAGTGAAACCCCCACCAGCCTTGTAGCACAGGCCCTCGGTGTCAGACATATCAATAGCTACAGGCTTCCAGCCATCCTTCGCGCACTCCTGCCGCTGCGCCTGGATCTGGGCGATGACGATGTTCATGTTGGCAGCGGTGGACGCGCCCCGCTGGAAGATCAGCTGGTTCCGGAGGACGTTGTCGCAGTTCAGCCCGACCTCTAGTCGCCGTTCCGTGACCAATGGAATGGCGGTCGGCGTGGTTGTGGGTGCTACGGTGGGTGATGGTGTCGGTTGAGGAGTGAATGTAGGAGAAGGCTCCGCCGCCCGGGTCGCTTTGAGCCGGGTTGTTACCATGGCTTCGATAGATGCTTCAGCCTCAATGGTGGCCGCTACTCTTGCCTCTACGGTGGCAGCTATGTCTGGTGTGTCAGGTGCGTCTGCAGAGGCCGGGGGCGTGTAGGCCGGCGGGTGGGTGGAATTTTCCCCGGCGGGAATAGTGCAGGCCAGGGGCAAGGCTAGGGCTAGGAGGACGGCGGCGCAGCATTTGGTGATCCATCTGAGTGTGGACTTCGTGGTCCGCGCTTTGGTCCCGAGTCTCGTGTAGCTGTGATCGTTCATTGGGAATCACCTTCCTCTTTGCAGGTTGATTCCTCATTGTGGACTCCTGAATGAGGGCCGCGGTTTAGCGTTTCCGAGTTGCTCATCGCCCGTCCGGGCGGTTGGTCCAGTTTAATGTCCTTGTCTTATGCTGCCATTCCCGGAGCGTGAACCCCGAGTCTCCGTTCTCCCGGTTTATCCGTTCCGTCGGTTCTTGGTGACGCGTCGGTGTTGTCTCATCACAGCCGGAACTCTCCGTCGGTGGGAGTTAACGGAGGATTGGCGGAGGATTGCTGACGTGGGGCTTCTGTGGCGCGGTGTACCAGCATCAGGGCTCGGCTTGGTATCAGCTGCATCCCCAGAAGGAGGTGTTTCCAACTTGAGGGAGTAGGAGCCCCTTCCGGCATCCGGGGTATACTAAACCAAAGCCAAAGTGGGATGTGCATATGGAGGGGGGTCAAGTGGCGGTGCCGGTCCGCCCTTCAGGTATATTTGGAAGAGCTTCACTGTGGCGCCTAAGCCAATCTTCATCGCCCCACAAATGTAGATCCCACCTTGGCTTTAGTTTAGGCGACCACGGTGGACGGCCACGGAAATGTGTGCCGTTCGTCGTAATATGTCGTCTTGAGATACTTCAAGTCATCAACCCAATGGCCGACCGCTTCCCGATAACTATCTTTGCCCAAATTGAGTAGAATGTTGAGATTGATCCGTTCAGCTATTTTATAGAGGCGCGTCCCGGATTCCGGCCGTCCCCACTCGGCCACATAATTCGCGTCCGACATTTCGGGCAATTCCTCAACAAATGCCTTATGCAGCGCGCTTCGGCGTTTCGAACAGTCTCGGCCTTTTGCTCCAGCAGTGTAACCCATTATTTTGAGAAAACTTTCTTCTTTCCACTCCCCCGTTGCGGTGATACCAGGGCTGCTGAAGGTAGGAACCAACCTTGTGGTAGGCCAGTCAAATCCCCACTCTTTTATATGCTCTAAGGCAGGGTGACCCTCACCAAAAATCTCAGCCACGCGGGGAGATTCGAGCGGATCGTTGCCTCCAGCAATATATGCTAGAAACATCTCCTGAGAGTAAACGCGAAGCTCTTTACCCCGTCTAGCTTCGATAACGCCGTTCAAGTGTTCTTCTTCCCAATCTTCCCGTCCAATCACCAGGATGTTCAAGTCGAACGACGGTGACAAAGCCTCGATCCCCAATTCCGCAAGGAAAGAATCGTACTCATATTCATCGAATGGACAGGACCCAGTAGTAGATACTCCATTCGGAAACATGCCGGTAGGGTCTATTCCATCGAAAAACCAAGCGCGTAATTCTGGATGTTGGAACGGACTAACCATCCCTAAGCCCTCATCCGCCTGAGGCAGACTAAATTCTTGTGACCGTCTACGCTCTGCCCCTGGTTAGGATATCCGTCCTTCTAAACTAAGGCCAAGGTGAAATGTACATATCGCCAGACCACACTGGCGGTGGCCACCCAGTTGGACCTTAAAGGTGATATGAGGTGCTGTGGAGTCTTTTGGTCGTCTTCAAGACCCCAGAAATGCACATCCCACCTCGGTATTGGTTTAGGGTACTGGAGCCTACAAACCTTGTCAGACTAAAAGGGGGACGGGGCAACAGGGTAGCCACGGTGCCCCGCACGGGACGGACGGGCCACCTTCCTACCTAAGCCTTTCTCCGGGTCTGAAGCTGCCGTCTAGCCACTCGACGAAGTTGCCAGCATGAAGGAGGTACGTCCGCTTGGTGCTCGCTGTCAGGCCCGAGGTTTCGACCTCCCCGCAGTACCGTGCGAAGGCTCGTCGCACCCCGGCTATGGTCTTCGGAGGAAGCGCACGTTTCCGATGTAACGGCCCTTTTGCCCGATCTTCCCGTTGGTCAGTCGCACCGGCGGTTTGCCTCATCTGCTCCTCAATATCTGGAGACCAGAGGTTTCCCTGCTCCGATCGTTCCTTATTGCGGTACTTCTCTATCCACCGGGCGTCAATTGGTGGCAAATTCGGACGGCGCTCGTAGACCAGCATCTCCTTTACGCTTAGTAGTTGCATCACCGGGTAAGCCCTGGTCCCGCCGTCTGCATCGTGTAGGTCGACCGTCCCGAGGCCGGTGGCGAACTGCGTCCATTTGCTGGAGGAGGGATACAGAGTGATCAGGACAGACATCGGGACACGCCCTTTCCGTTTGTCCTCCCTGGTCTGGACGCCCAACAATTCGTCCAGAACGGCTCTACTGACTCCGGCTTGGTGCATCTTCGCTTGGATTGGGACCATGACGCCACCGACGCCATAGTAACGTGCGTCAATCCCGCCGTCGCCGCCTTTCTTGCCGTTTGGGACAGCGTCCAACAGGTCAGCTATGTAATCTTCCGCCCAAGCCCAACCGGGTTCTCCGGTGCCTGCCGCTCGTTCTGTTTTGATAGCCTCCCGTTCGAATGCCTTCCATGCGCGGTCATCGTATTCCTCCAACGCGTCTAACAAGGGGTTCTCCATGGACTTTGCCTCCAAGCGGACCTGTACTCGTTTGAGCATCACGATGGCATCCTATCCAACCGCTTCAAGATGTGATGGAAAGGAAGAGAGTCCCTGCTACCCTGCCCCTGCGGCACACCGGAGTGTGCCTATGGGGATCACCGGGACGCCACTAAACCAATACCAAGGTGGGATGTGCACTTCGGGGTCTTGAGGACAACCGAAAGGACTCCACAGCTCCTCATATCACCTTTGGGCCCCAATTGGGTCGCCACTGACAGTGCGGTCCGGTGATATGTACATTTCACCTTGGCTTTAGTTTAGTTGTGGCAGCCCCGGGCTTGGATGTCCCAGACGGCCTCGACCTTCCCGTTGCGGATACCGATGAAGCGGTCCAAACGGCTTACGGTGGCGTCCTGCTGGGACGGGATTAAGGTCACCTGGTCTCCTACTTCCAGGGTTGCGCCCTCGTCTACGCGGAAGACAACGTGGTCCGGGTCCATTGGCCAGGTTGTAGGCGAACCAGCCGTCGCCGGTCCGGAAGGTCTGGGGCTTCGCGGTCTGGGCGTCCCGCATGATGCCCAGGACGTCCGAGTAGGGCTCGAAGCTCACGATCTTGTCGAACCGGACCCGGAACTTCTTCCTCGCCCCGGCGAAGTACAGGTGCTTGGTCGTGAGGCCCAGCAGGCCGGTGTCGGCGTGTACCGTCTCCTCCCATTCTATGGGCCTGCTCCGGAACTGGCGAGGGCTGTAATAGGGGAATTGTCCAGCCCGTTAGACCCGCGCACTAAGGCGCTAGAGATAGTGACAAGACAGGATAACGTAGCCTATTCCAAGTCAACAGGAAAAAGGATGCTATCTCTCACGGGCAAAGCTGGATCAAATTAAGGCCGGATGAGTTATCTCGTAGCCGTTATCGGTGGGTGTAAGAATCATCTCATGAATATGGCTGCCCTCCGGGTTGTGGAAATGCGCGACCGAAACGTCACCCAACTTACCCTGCTCTAGTTCAGGAAAGGGGTGCGAGTGGACGTGTTGGTGCTTGTGGGATAATTCAATTGTTTCAATCGTGAGTTGCCAATGGTCTTCTCGGTTAACGTTGTCTTTGGTCAATTCTTTCTCCTCCGAGGATTGTAATTGGAGGGCTAGACCCGTTGGCCATTTGGGTGTGTTTTTTCTCTATCAGCAACACCTCGTCGGGCTATTGGGGCTGACAGCTAGGCAGTCTCCCCAAGCGGTGGCATCTTTTGTAGAATAAGAGGGTGCCTCCGTAGGTCAATGGAAAGAGTATTCCTTTGACGCAAGAAGAGGTATGAGTTCGAGTCCCATCGGGGCACCCTCCTACATCACCATCGTACTATAACCGCCGATTGCTTGGAATCCTTTGGCAGTTGACTTGTCCAGGGGCTTGCTTGGAGTTGTCGTCTTGCTAAAATAGATGGGACCGACGTGCGGGTCGGTCCCCAACCGGTGGTGGTACCGCCATGACATTCAACGAGAGGAGTTACTGAGGTATGTTTATCGCGATAGCCGCCACCCTCGGCGCCATCGGTTTGGCGGGCCATGCCCTCGGCCCAGTTGTGTCGGCCTCTCATACTGAGCGGGAGGCGGCGGACGTGATCCACGCGACCTCGTTCTTCATTCTAGGCGCTGCGTTCTGGTATGCCACCCCGACCCTCACGAAGTGGCTGGGGATGGGAATTTAGTCGAATCCGTGATTCTCATAGACAATTGGCCTCTTGCTCAAGTTCGCCACGGTCGCCCATGCGCTTAACCACCTGTTGTCTTCAGGGATAGGGATCTAGCGGGCTGGATAATTCCCCTGTAATAGAGTCCTCTTGCCACCCGGATACTGACACCGTGGGACGTGCCGCGGCGCACCACGGTCTCCGGGTAGTCCACGTCCTGGATCACCCAGACGAGCTGCTCGGATTTCATGAGGTTGAAGGGAACGGGGCCGGTGATGTTCTGGCGCTGGGGGACGATTCCTCGGGTGACGTCCCGGATGACCGCGGCCTGGACCAGGCTGGTCTGGACGCCGTTACTGTCCAGGTCGTGTTGCTCCAGACCGAAGTGGGCGGCGTACTTGGCCAGCGCGTTCTCCTCGTCAAGGGACAGCAGGCCGTCCTCCAGGGCCCCCTCCACGGCGGCCTCCCAGGCGCGGATGAGGATCCTTCTCCGCTGGTGGAAGTCCAGGCGGGCTTCCTGCATGGCGTCTTCCAGGTCCCTGAGGTGGCCATCCCCGTCCTGGACGGCGATGGCGGCCAACCTGGCCTCCAGCATGAGGCGTTGTCCCGAGGCTTGATCGAGGTCCCAGATGGCGTCCGCGTCCGCGGCGTTGTCCTCAAGGGTGAGGTGGTCCCGAAAGGCCCGGAGCCTTTCCTCCTCTTCGCGGGATATGATGCCGTCGCGCAGGGCGTGGGCGACGCCCTGCTTCCAGCCCTCCTCGAGGGCGCGTTCGATATCTTCGTCAATGGCGTGGGAGCGTTGGGCGATGGCCGATAGGGACTGCCTGAGAGCTGCCTCGTTGAAGGAATGGGTCGTGGCGGCCTGGGCGGCCAACTGGACCATCTCGTTCCAGCCGGTCGAGTGGTTCTGCCGGCATTCCGGGTGCTCCCGCTGGAAGACCCCGGTGGGCTGGCCGCAGTGGCGGCAGGTCCCGCTTATCAACTGGAGGAATCGGGCGAGGGGCATGGTTCTCCTCGTACTCGGATGCCCTGTGTTCGTATCGGCAATCGCCAGGGAATCGTTTCTTGGAGCCAACCTGGTGCGTTCCGGGTTGTCTGCGGGCTACCCCGTGAAGATCAAGGCCCACGCCGACGCCGAAGTTCTTCCTCCAGTTCCCGAACCCGCGCTTCGGCTTGCATGCGGGCTTCCCGCTCAGTTTCTGCCTGGGTCTCCGCTGCTTCAGCTCGGTTCTCTGCGGCGATCCGGGCCTCGGCGGTCTGGTCCTGAGTCTCCAGGTAGCGTTCCGTCGCCGGGTCCCACCAGCGCAGGTGCCCGTACTCCCAGCAGATGCTCAGCCCCAGTACCTCGCTGCGTCCCCAGAGCAAGCCCGGGTGGATTTCCTCAATGGCCATGGGCCGGTAGGTCCCGTCTCGAAGGCTGTCCCCGGCCAGGCTCTGCCGATGGAAGTGGCCGCCGGAGGGGTCGAAGCGCCAGTATTCCTGTACCCCGTAGTCTTGGTACCCCTCCCGCTTCCGCTCCTCGTCCTGGCGCCCGGTGCTGGGCGATGCTATCTCCAGCACGAACTCCGGCGCCTTGCCCTGTTCCAGGGTGGAGTAGCCCCGAAAGGCGATGACGGCGGCCACGTTCACTTCGAAGGCAATCATCACGTCGGGGATCAGGATGCCCTCCCGCTGGCGGTGATGCCGCCCCAGGGGCGTTTCGGCCAGGACCAGTGTGGTGTCCAGGGAACCGAAGTGCCGGCGCAGGGTGGCCAGGTAGCCGGGGACGTAGAGGTAGATGGGGTTGTTCATATCGTCTCGGTGGGGGAAGTCCGGGAAATGGCCGTCAGGCTTCATAGCCCGTGCCTGCTGTATCTGCTTGGTGGTCATGGCGTTCCTCGTTGAGGGAGCGGGGCGGATTTCCTGGTTATTATACGGGATTTTGACTCGTGGGAAGGAGGAGTCCATGTCCCGTGCCTCACAGCCTTTTGGTAACGTTCTCCGACGCTTCCCGGTAGGCTTCCGTCAGCGCGTCCAGGACCCGCAGGCTGGTATCTTTGATGACGTTGCCCCTGCGTATCGTGAGTGGTGAGATCGTCTGCTCGACGGCCTCGATGCTCTTTGGAGCCCGGCGCTCGAAGACCGACCGGAATGGTGTAATGTACGGTTCTCCGCGGTCGTTGTAGATTGTGACGAGACCTGCGTTATCCTGTTGTAACCTGGGAAGGAGGGTGAACCGGCCGGTCCCGGCGTCGTAGGTGGATAGCCTTATTCCCGGGAGTCCTCCTATATCCTCGGCCCAACTGATCAGCCTCTCGAAGGTTTCCCGGTTCTCTCCTGTGGTCTGTTCCACCGATGCCCGGAACGCCTCGGAGCCGTCCGACAGGACTCCGTTGCCGGATGGCGTTGACGCTAGACAGAGGGGTTTCGCTGCGGGACTGTCTTTGTCGTTGAATTTTCTATGGGCAATAGTTCTTGCTAATCTCAGCATTGAATTCTGCAGGGTCGTACCAGTAGCACCCAACGCAAGTCCCTCTGTATTGGCTGTCTCCTACTGTCCATCCTACTGAGTAATGAAGTTCCCTTGCATCAAATCGTGTTTTCGAAGATTGGCAACGGTCACAGTGTGTTCGTTTCGCTCCGTTGACAGCTTTTGTCATGGGCTGATAATCCGATGGTTCGAGCCGCCTGGGGATGTCTTTGCGCCCGTCTTTGTGGTCTGCTTCGAGGTTGGCGCTTGTGCCGAGCACCACGCAGCGTTGGTTGCTGGTTACTGCCTTCCGTAGCCAATCAGGGGTTTGTGTGTTAATTGGCCGGTCGTTGAATCCCATCAGCTGAATTGAACTGATGCTGCCTTTGGAACCATCTCTGGTACGTCCGATGATGTATTTTCTGCCCAGTGGCCCGTCGCTCCTGCACCATGAGCCTCCATTGCCGAAGTTGTTCAGTTTCGCGTACTCGCCTATGAATTCTTCACGTCTCACTACTCTGGACACGCCTCTATGGTCAGGCTCTGCTATTTCTTCAAATAATCCTGCTAAGCCTTGTAGTTTTCTCGCTCTTGGGTCAAGCGTCATTCGCTGACCTCTTTGACTCGGCCCTTTGCTACTTCGACGTACTGGGGGTCAATGTCTCCTCCGATGAACTTTCGGTTATTGCTCACAGCTGCGACTGCGGTTGTTCCGGATCCCAGGAATGGGTCTACTATGATGTTGTTGGGATTAGAATGGATTCGTACTAATTCGTTGAATAGCTGGAGCGGTTTCTGTGTGGGGTGGAGCCTTTTGCCCCCATCTCTTGGTATCGGCATCCGGAACACCCCTGAGTGGTACTTTTCGTTGAATGTTGGGTTGCTCCCTTTTACTCCGAGTAGAGCAATTTCCCTGCTGTTTGTCAGGTAATTGACGCGCTGATTCAGGGGTACGGGGTTGCTTTTTTCCCATACGATGAGTCTCCGTTGCTTGAAACCTGCTTCTAGCATTGCTTGGGATAGGTACGACAGTTTCCACAGGTCGTACCAGATGATTGCAGTGCCGCCTTTCCTTAGGCAGGAGTAAACCAGTCTGGCTAGTTGTGGGAGGTCTATCATCGACTTGTCCCATTCCCCGAAGTCCATGTTGACCCTGAGCCGTTTTACCCCACGAGTTCCGCAGTTTTTGAATCCAGTATTTTTACTTATTGTGTAAGGTGGGTCTGTTAGTACGAGGTCAATATTCCCTGACTCTAGGCGAGCTAGCAAGTCAGTGTAGTCCTCGACTGTTATCTGAGGTTCTTTCCCTGGTTTGGTTAGGTCAGGCTCGTTCGGATCAGTGTTGGTTCGCGTACCGGTGGCGACCAGGTCCACCGTCTCCGAGTTCGTCCCCCGGAGGACGTCGAGGTTGTCCATGTTGTACAGGACGTTATCTGAGAAGTTCTGCCCGGCCACGTACTCATTGTTTCATGTACATGGTCCCATTCGTTTTAGCTTTTCGGGACTGTCTTGGAGTCTCACGTAATGAACCAAGGCCAGGGAGAAATGTGCGGGGGATAGAGTAATTTGGGGAGGGATTGGGTTAGCCTGCGTTGGGGTTGGAGATGGGTGCGAGAGAGATAGAGCGGTTCCTCAAACAGTGGCAGATGGATGCAACGGATTTGCGCAGGCGGTTGCTTCTGGCCCGACACCCCGGGAGCGGGAAAGGTGGCACGTCCTCTGGCTCTTGGACTAGGGTTGGACCGCCTCGGCGGTGTCCGGGGCACTGGACCGGGACCCCCACACCATCGGCCGGTGGGCCGCCGCCTTCGGCGAAGGTGGTTCGAGGGCTCTGATTTTCGAGCAGTCCGGAGGTTCCCCACCTTCGCCGGGGCGCAGTAGGCCACACTGAAAGGGTCGGCGCAGGAGTTGCCTGCGGCAGTTGGCATTGAACTGGCCAACTGGAAGGTGGGGCGGTAGTTTGTCTCCCAGAGCTTCGGCATCAGCCTGAGCTGCGGCGGTCCGGGACCAAGATTCTCTTCGCTGAGGAGGCGCACTTCCGGGCGGACGCCGAACTGCGGGGCAAGTGGGTGCTGAAGGGAGAGTCGGCCCTGGTGGATTCGACCAGCCCGTGCGTGGCGGGAAGGCCAGCCGCTACTCGGCGGTGTGCCTGGAGACAGGAGAGGTGGGATGGATGGAACTGAAGGGGAACAGCAACGCTGAAACCTCCACCGCTTTCCTGAATCAACTGCGCAGGAAGCACCCCGGATCGTTGGCCGTGATCTGGGACAATGCCTCAGCGCGCCGTCGCGAGGCGGTGCGGGAGTGCCTGAGGACGTCCGGCCGGGGCCTGCGGCTGATGAATCTGCCGGGCTACAGTCCGGACTTCAATGCCGATGAGACGATCTGGGGCTGAGTGAGGGAGGAGGCGACCGGGAACCTGTGCCTGGGGACCAAGTCTCGGGTGCAAGAGAGGGTGGGGAACTTCTTCGCCGCGCTGGCTGGACGGAAAGAAGAGGTCAAACACCGCTGCCGGATCGTCCTGCAATCGTGGGCTGAAAGAATACTGCGAGACTCCCAGCCCCATCGCCAACCCCAGGCAAATGCACATCCCACCTTGGCTTTGGTTTAGTAGACTTCTCCATCCACTGGATGCCGCTTTACCCACGTATTCATCTTACGCATCGGCAGAGAGGTCGTTGACATGTAGAGGTTTCATACCATCCCGTTGTGGTTTCACCGGGGCGCGAAAAACCTTGAAGTTGCCACCTTCTTCGAGAGAGCTTGTCGGGCTGTGTATAATCCAACCCATACACAAGGTGAGAAATCTTTGGCCTCGTGGCAGACGGGCGGTTTCCATGAAGTTAATGGTCAGAACCTTGAACTTTCCCATTAAAAGAATCCTATTTGTGGTGGCCATTCCGGTCGCCCTCGCAGCCTTTTACTTGGGGTTACCCCCATTAGGATGCGCGGCATTAGTTGGAGGCATGGTTTGTATTCTGCCGTGGGCCTTCATGCGGAGCCTCTACTGGAAGGCGTCACGTCGCTTGCAAGAGGCCAGGCCCTACTACAAGCGGGGTGACGCCAACCGCTATAAAAGGGAGTATGACCGGGCGATAGTTGAGTACAGCACTGCTATTGGCATTGACCGAGACAATTTGCGAGCCTACTGCGCCAGGGGATCCGTCTATATGCTGAAAGGCGAATATGACCTAGCGATCGCCGATTTCGACACTGCCATCAACATTGACCCCATCCTTCGCGGCCTCGCCTACCGCGAATTTATGGGCCGTGATGCTGGGGAATACGACTTGGCAAATGCCTACAACGACCGAGGCTACGCCTATCATGCCAAAGGGGAATACGACTTGGCGATTGCTGATTTCGACGCCGCCATTCGCATTAACCATCCCGGTTTTGATAAGGCCGGGACTTACAACAACCGTGGTCTCGCGTACCATGCCAAAGAGGAATACGACCTGGCGGTTGCCGATTTCAACGCCGCCATCGGCTTGGGCTCCCGCGAGGCGGAGTACTACAACAACCGGGGCCTCGCCTACTTGGCCAAAGGTGAGTATGACCTTGCAATCGCCGACTTCGACACCGTTATTAGCATTGACCCCAACGGTGTTTTCATGTTGGAGGCCTATGACGGCCGACGCAAGGCCTACGAAGCAAAAGGGGATTATAAGTTGGCAGCCAGCGAATTCGAAGCTGGCAACCGCATTATTTGGCGGGACGCCGAAGATGCGGAGGGAGATGGCGAAGCCGACGAAGCGATAATTTACTACGAGAAGGCCAGCTACTATTACAGTAAGGAAGAGTATGATTTGGCGATTGCGGAATACGACACAGCCATTGGCATTGACCCCGACGATGAGGCTGGCTACAACAACCGTGGCCTCGTCTACCTCGCCAAATGTGAGTATGACTTGGCGATTGCCGATTTCGACACCGCCATTGCCATTAACCCCGACATTTGGGTGGCCTACGAGAGCCGGGATATAGCCTACATAGCCAAAGGGGATTCTAACCCGGAAGTGATAGAGGCCTATACGAGACGAGGGCTGGCCTACATCACCACAGGGGAGCATGACATGGCTATCGAAGATTTCAACACCGCCATTCGCATTGACCCCGGCCACGTACAGGCCTATGTCAGCCGGGGCCTCGCCTACTACGCTCAAGGGGAGCATGACTTGGCGATTACCGACTTCGAAGCCGCTGTTAGCACCGATCCCGGGTACGCCCAGGCCTATATCATCCGTGGCCTCGTCTACATAACCAAGGGGGAGCATGATCTAGCGATCGCCGATTTTGACACTGGCATTGGAATTGACCCCAGCGATGCGGAGGCTTACAACGACCGAGGCCAAGCCTACAAAGCCAAAGAGAAGTATGACTTGGCTATTGCCGATTACACAGCCGCCATTAGCATCGACTCTAATTTTGCAGGAGCATACCACAACCGGAGTTTCGCCTACCTCGCCAAAGGAGAGTCCAGCTTGGCGATGGCCGACCACTATGCCGCCATTGCCATCGATCCTAATTTTGCGGAAGAAGACTATGTCCGGCTGGATATCCCCTACCCGGCTGGAGGACAAGGATGAGTTCGCGACCGCCCATTTCGAAACTGCCAAACTCATTACCTGAAATGGCTCCAATTAGCAGGTCCTATGGAACCTTTTAAACTCCGGCCGTGGAAAATAAGCATTTCGCCAGGCTGCGACGCCCGGTTTTACACATGTGCCCGGCCAGGCAGGTCCAAAGGGCCAGATGGCGCTGTGCCAGACGACGTCGTTTCCTCTTGGGTCAAAGGGTTGCCTGGTCCCGATACGGCAATTATATCGCTGTTGGGTCGCAAATCAGACAAAAACGGCCTTTGTGAATACTCCTTCTACTCATTCTGTGGAGCATGGGACCGCCCCGAAGAACCCGGACGTCGACCGTATTTCCAAGAGTGGCTTGATCAAAATCATAAAGAACTCAAAATTTTGGTACGTGAACGTCCGACCTACGACAACCGCCCAATTCCCTCCGACACGATTAAGGCCATAGCCACTGACGTACATGAGCTTAATAGAGAGGGCCGGACAGTAGTTGTGATGGACTCTGGCGGCGTGGGTCGTACAGGGGACGTAGTTGCGTATCTCAGGGCTACACAGGACACTTAGCCCGAATCCACCGAAGGAGGGCGTCGGGTCAGCTACCTGAAGCGGCTGGAAGGTGCTCCTGTGCATCTGGGATGATGGTTTGAAACAGCATACCGGCCCCGAAGCAGGAGCACCCAATAGATGCTGCCACGCAACCACCCCGACCGCATCCAAATCGCCTTCGACGACCACCGCCTGGTGGCCAACGCCGGCCTGCTCCTTCCAGCCACCTTGGCCCTGCACCTCGGCCTTTCCCAATTGGTACAGCAGCGCCTGGACCTGGGCGATGCGCCGGGCCGGGCCAACCCCGGCGACAAGATAATGACGCTGGTCGCTTCCGCGCTGGCTGGCGGCGACTGCATCGACGACGCCGATGCGTTGCGCGCTGGCGGGGTGGCCTGCGCTCTCGGCAGCGTAGTCAAGGCGCCATCCACCCTGGGCACTTTCCTGCGCAGCTTTCGCTGGGGCCACGTCCGCCAACTGGACCGGGTGAGCCGCGAGTTGCTGGCACGGGCATGGCAGGCCGGAGCCGGACCCGGCGACGCGCCATTTACCATCGACCTCGATTCCACCATCTGCGCGACCTACGGGTTGGCAAAGGAGGGAGCGCGCCATCATGGTTACACCCGCCAGCGGGGCTATCACCCGCTGCTGGCCGTGGCCGCTGGCACCGGCGACGTGCTGATGGCCCGGCTGCGGGGGGGAACTATCCCGCCCACTAAATTGAAGATGAACATCCTTTGCCTCGGCGTGTTAGCGTGCGCTCTCGTGGCCTGCTCAACGTCGGGACCAACAACGACGCCTATCCGCGCCCTGCAGGAGCCCGTCCCCGAGGCGATGGAAGACATGGTCGGGGAGTGGGTGCGGGAGCACGCTCCGGAGATAGCGGAAGCCCTCCTCCGGGAGGTAGACAAACACGACCTAAACTAAAGCCAAGGTGAAATGTGCATTTCCGGAATCTGCAGCGACTCGGCAGACCTTCCTCCAATTGCAGGACATAGATACTACCGGGATACTTGAGTCCCATTTCCCTGTACCCCCCAATATAGATTCCACCTTGGCGTTACAATATTATGGACCGGGAGGAGCAGCGGAGACCGTCTGAGACTGAAGGAGACCAGGACTAGGTCTGCTTCACCCTCATCACCATATCCACCAGGTGCCAATGGTATCCGCGCCGGTTTAACGGGCGGACTGGACAGTCCCATCCGCCGCGTAATAGCAGAGCGGGGACCGTAAGTAAACCGCATCTAGCCCGTTTCCGGGGACCTGGAGTTCGTGGGCTCCCAATCTTCATTCCGAGGAGAACATGACTCATACGGAGAATGCGACAATGCGGATGCTGAAATGGTTCGCCCCTATCTTTGCCGCCGGAACGTTGACCGTATTCGCCGCTTGCGCGTCCGCCTCCACCAGCGAACCTGCGCTCGAACCCACGGCGACGCCTGCGGACGATTCGCCGCAGGCGCCGTCCGTTTCAACTGTCATTGGCACGCCCGTACCTCGTTCTGATGTCGGGACGGTTTTCGACAGACCCTTGTCCTCCGGTCTGTCCGTTGCCGACGTGACGGAGAACGCGCTGCCCAGCGTGGTCCAAATCATCGCGGGTTCCGGCTCCGGGACGGGTTTCATCATCAACGAGAACGGGCTGACGGTCACCAACAGGCACGTAGTCGAAGGGAATAACCGGGTTGCCGTCCGGCTGGCGACAGGGGAGGAATACCGGGGCAGCGTGACCGAACGGCATCCAAACCTCGATTTGGCCTACGTCGAGATTGACGCCAACCGGCGTTTCACCCCCATAGCTATTGGCAACTCCGACAAAATCCGCGTTGGCGACGACGTTATCGCCATCGGTTTCCCCTTGGGCCGGTCACTGGGGCTGGAGCCTACGGTCAGCGTCGGAATCATCTCGGCCAAGCGGAATAACCGCCTGCAAACGGACGCATCCCTGAATCCGGGAAACAGCGGCGGGCCGCTGCTGGATATGTTCGGCCAGGTCGCCGGAGTGGTTGTCTCCAGGGTGGAAACCAACAAAGCCGGAAGGCCCGTCACCGGCATCGGCTTCGCCATTCCCATCAACGCGGTGAAGTCGGGGCTTGGGGGGCAGGTTTCCCGGGCCGGCAGGGCGCTGCCCACGCCCACCCTGACGCCCTTCCCGGCGATAGCCCTGCCCCCAAACGTCGAGGCCACCAAGGCTGCGATGGACGCCATAGACGCCCACCGGCGGCAGGTGGAGCAGGCCACCCGCACGGCCATCGAAGCACAGCAGGAAGCCGAGCGCTACGCCGCCTCCCTGGAAGCCACCCGCATCGCCGAACTGCCCACACCGACGCCAACGCCGCTGCCGACGGCCACCCCGACGCCGACACCTACGCCCTTGCCCACGGCCACGCCGACTCCAACGCCCACGCCAACACCGGAACCCACGCCGACCCCACTACCCACGCCCACACCGCATCCACGCACGTTCTGCCAGGAATGGGAAGCCCTGGCGCTTGATTGGATAAAGCAGGGCAATAACTATTACAATTCGAATTATCCTCAATCACGTGGAGTGTCCTCAGTTGTACCTGACCACTCCCAGTTGTCTGCTAAGGAAGCGCACTCGTTGTGTCTTACTGCATTATTCCCGCTCGGCATCATAGAAAATAGAGGTAGTTCGAGCGTCGGAGATGGGCAAGGCCAGCTTCTGCCGGGCACTTATGAGTACCGGAGGGAGGGAGATAAGCGTGTGCCGGGGAGATGCCAGATCAATCTCAACTGGAACGAGGATAACCAGCAATCCGTAAAGATGCCCCACGGTGAGCCATTCACTTTCCGGTTCTATCAGTATCATGGGAAGGTTAGCTATGGGGCGGAATACAGGGACCGTTGCGACGGTGCCCTCTACCGCATTGGGGACTGATTTGCCTCTAAAGTCGGAATCGTGGCAAGGGAAGGTTTGATACTTCCCTCAATAACAGAGAGATAGATGTATGACGTACAGGGAAATTCAACGCAGTGCAGCTCAAAAACTGGGCGTCCAACCATCTTCAGTGAAGACCTGCTGGATAGCGGAGGTAAAGCGCGAGTTTGGGCTTACACAAGGGAGGGCGCCAAAAGCCGGCCAAGGCCGAGGCGCCCCACCATGCCCGCCTCGTTATCGTGATGCGATTACACAGTGCATCCGTGCCCGCTCTTTAAAATAGACGTTACCGTTGGGCATAAGGGAGATGAAGCGGTTCCTCGAACAGTTGCAATTGGATGCGGGCGATGTAAGGAGGCGGATTCATCTGGCTCCTACACCGCTTGGGCTTTGTCCTGAAGCGGCCCAGGAAACGGTTGGCTTGGCCGGTTCAGCGACTTGGAGCGCGTAGGGCGGTCCGGACTGTTAAGCTCCAATCATGTTGATGAAACGTATGCCCCGGACTTCCTGGAGACTCTCAGACGACTGGTAGACCGGATGAGGTATGAGGATTGTGAACGACAGCCCGATAGTTGTCATCCAATGCGCCGGCAGCAAGCAGAGCCATGCCGGTTGCCTTGGCCTTCGCAGCAGTGGGGAAGTGCTGTTCGTCTCCGACCCGGATAAAGCTCCCCAAGACGAATATACCTATGCTCATCCCGACGGCCAAGCGGACATTGGGGAGACGTGGCGGGAGAAGTTGTGGCGATACAATAAACGGCATAAGGACGCTCCAGGAGACAACCCTTTGGGGCTGCTGCCCGCCTGGCAGCTTTACAGGCATCCGATCTATGCCCGACTGGCGGAAAAGTACGGGCCGGAGCACCTCTACATCCTGTCGGCTGGCTGGGGCCTGATTAGGGCAGGTTTTCTGACGCCGGACTATGACATTACCTTCAGCAACAATGCAGAACCCTACAATCGCAGGCGCGAACGGGATGCTTACGACGATTGGCGTATGCTGCCTGACGACACTGCCGAGCCGGTCGTATTCTTCGGCGGCAAAAGCTATATAAAGCTGTTTTGTGCATTGACCGAACGGGTGAAAGGGCCGAGGCACGTATTCTTTAATTCACGGAATGCGCCGGATGCACCAGGTTGCCATCTCCGAAAGTTCGACACCAGAACCAGAACCAACTGGCACTATGAATGCGCCCGAGCATTTATGGACGGGAAGGTCAAGATTTAGAAACAATGTCAAAATAGTAACCGGTGCTGACGACGATACCAGAGATGGGAGTACGCCAAGTGGATCAGCCCCTTGTAGTTGGATACCTCTTTGTCATAGCGGACCAGGGTCGCCCGGTGCTTGGACAGCCAGGCCAACGTGCGTTCCACCACCCAGCGACGGGCCGGAAAGATGAGGTGAAGCGGCGCTGCCGGACCGTCCTGCAATCAAAGCCGAAGGGCCAGTAGTCCGAAAACTCCGAAATGATGAGTAACCGAGTTGGATATGACTTGCCGAAACACCTTGGCTGGTGGTCTTCACGGGTCAAAAACCAGCCCATTCACCCATCAATACAAAGGCGTTGGTCTACTAAACCAAAGCCAAGGTGAAATACGCATATGGAGAAAGTCATCGGCGGCGCCGGACCACCTCCAAGTGCAGGTGGAAGAGCTTCACCGTGCGCGCCTGAGCCAATCTTCATCGCCCCGCAAATGTAGATTCCACCTTGGCTTTAGTTTAGGTGCCAAGTTGTCGGGAAACGAGAGCCTAACCGAGAAGGTCGCGGCTGCCTTGGTCGTGGGTGCCACCATCCGGGCTGAGGGCGGGGTGTCCACCACCATTGGCTGGGACGTTGATGTGGGCAACGAGTTGGGAACCGTATTCTACGGAACATTACCTGTGGTGATGAGGGTGGCCGAGGCCAAGATCGACGCTGAACCGTACTATGACGGAGCCATGCTTTGCATTCGCGACGCGACAGATGGGTGGGTTAGGGAGAAGTGTTCGGATGGGTAGCTCCTCCGTCTCGCTTCCCAATGGTCCTGCAGGACCATTGGGAGTTTAGCGGGTGGGATAGTTCCCGGCTGCGCGAGGGCCGCGCCAACACCGCTCGGGGCGCCGCCCACTTCCTGTGGGAGACCGTGGGGCGGGTGCGCCATGCCGGGGCCAAGGGGCAACTCACGGTGCGGACCGACAGCGGCTTCTACACCCACGCCGTGGTTGCCGTCTGTCGCAAGACGAAGGTCCGCTTCTCCATCACCATCCGCCAGCGTGCCAGCCTGCGCAATCTCATTGAAGCCATACCCGAGGCGGACTGGACGCCCATCCCTTACTGGATGGACGGTGCCGCCGACGTGGCCGAGACCGCTTACACTCCCTTCAGGAGCAAGCCCGATGCCGCGCCGGTGCGGCTCATCGTCCGGCGGGTGAAGCCCACGCCCGGTTCCCAGCTGGCCCTCTTCGCCAGCTACAGCTATCACGGCTTCATCACCGACCGGGACGGGGATACCCTGGAGCTGGAGGCCGACCATCGCCGCCACGCCGAGGTCGAAAATGCCATCCGAGACCTCAAGTACGGCGTGGGACTCAATCATCTCCCGTCAGGCCGTTTCGCCGCCAACGCCGCCTGGCTGGCCGTCCAGGCGCTGGCGCATAACCTGGCCCGCTGGACGGCGCGGCTCGGCCTGGGTGAACGGATCGTGACCACCAAGACGCTCCGGCGGCGGTTCTTCTCCCTGGCCGGACGGCTCACCCGCTCGGCACGCCGTCTCACCTTGCACCTTCCGCAAAGCTGGCCCTGGGAAACCCAGTTCTACAGCGCCCTGGCCCGATTGCGCGCCCTCCCCCTCCCTTCCTTCCTGACGGCGTGGTCGGCAGCCGGCCCGCCTCGGACCTCATCCTCACCCGCCAGCCAATCAAACGTCTCCCCAACTCGTGCCAGATGGGCCAGCGAGAGTTTCCCGCTGCCTTCGGTCTCTCCATGAGCAGCGCCCCACGGCCACCGCCGGCAGCCACTGGCCCAGCCTGCCTCAAATCCGCCCGGACGATCGCGGCTCCATGCCCCTCACGTCCCATTCCACTGCCCCCACAACGCCGCTCGGTGGATTCGGGCTAAGGCTGTAGACAATATAGGTTCTCGAAAGGCCAATCTTCGAGTAGAATCCGATAGCATCCATAGACGGAGCAACCACCGAAATCCGTTTCTACCTTCGTTGACCAGTCAACAGCCAGAAACTAAAATCCTGTATGACTCGACTGGCCCAGGAACGGTAGAAGCTGCAACCCCTCGACCGCGAGAATGAGTTTAGATATTGACAGTCGGTGACGTAGATTACCCCAGACCACTAGAACTAGATGATATATATGTCCTCTACCGCGATGGCGGTAGGTGGGTCACCTGCTTTTGCACCAAGACTATCTCCCGATCAATCGTCCCACACCTAAAGAGAGACCACCCTGATAGGTGGGCTGAGTGGACGCGCCTGTTCGTCAGGCTACGAGCCTCGGGTTATCCACCAAAACGAATCATGCGAGCCTTCTCGGACCGCAACGGGAACCTTCTGTTCTCTTGGACTGTTGTCGAACGATCTATTCGTGACGCGGTTGAGTCCAATATGGAGCCATATTCCCCTCCGAGAAAGAAGAGGATCACAGAATGGGAACCTGAAGGTTTCCAATTGGAAACAACCACGATATGGGACTTCCTCCAACGTGGGAGTTGGGGAGTCCATAAGGGGGATTACCGTGGCAATTGGCCCCCCCAACTTGTAAGAAACCTGATCCAAAGGTACTCATGCGAGGGTGACCTGATAGTAGACCCATTTATGGGTGGAGGTACAACCTTACTGGAGGCTTGGCTCCTACAAAGAAAGAGCATCGGACTTGACGTATCCACTCTGGCAGTTCGGACAACCTCTGGGAGGCTGGAGGAAATGGAGGAAATGGCGGAACCGAGCAGCGAAATTACTCTCGACCCGGAAATGAGGCCAGTGGTCATCCAAGGAAATGCACTGAACCTTGGAGAAATTCTCAAGAGCATTGGCATCGATTCCGGGGGAGTATCTCTAGCTTGCGTACACCCTCCTTATCTAAATGCCCTTCAATATACCAAAGACGACGAAGACGACATATCTCGCATAGACGACCCGAAAGAGTTCGCAAGACGGATAGGTTGCTTCGCCGAAGAAGTCCATGCAGTGCTGGAAGCAGGCGGATTTTGTGCGGTGCTGATGGGAGACGTTCGTAAAGAAGGGCGATTGGTTCCATTGGGGTATGAGACGTTAAACCAATTCGTTAAGGCCAAGTTTGAACTGCGGGACATCATCGTCAAGGTCCAGCACCGCGATAGAAGTTCAGAATTTTACGCGCGCAGCAACAAGCAATTACTACTGTCCCATGAATACCTGTTCATCATGCGAAAACCCAAGGGAACTTAGACGACGTTCACATGACCTATCGACCTCCAGATCAACGTCGCGGTGCCCTATCTGATTCAGGCAACCGGCAGGTTAGAATGCCGTAAGCCAATCCTGCATCGATGCGCAGTGGGCCTCAGTCGCGACGGAGTCACAAACACTACCGTACTGTTGCCAACGGTGTCTTGGGGGTATCATGCCCCCACGTGACCAATAAGACCCGCGGAGGGAAATAACCCGAGCCGAACCATGTATCTGACACTCCACCGTGAACCCGAGGAAGGAGATGCGGGATAGTCCCGAGAAGTCCACATCGTTTGAGTATTCCGGGTAAAATCCCGCCATAGATGAACTACACAGAACTACTAGCCGCCCACTGGACGAATGGTGTCGCATGGCTCTTCTGGAATGCCATAGCAATGCTCGGATTATGGGCAGCCGGACTCGTGATCTTCTTATTCCTAGAGCACCCGCCATGGCTCCAACTTATCGATAGAGGCCAGTTCTTCCTATACAGCGTCGGATTTCTCGGTCAGGCAATGTATATCCTCACTAAGGAGCGCAGAATAACAACAATCCCCCACCGTCGCTTGATGGTATCCGTCACCGTATCGTGCCTCATCATCTGCACGCTTCTATTCTGCGGGAACGTACTCTCCAATTTCTCTGATAGCCCCGACATCATCGCTAGGACCGCTTTGCTACGGTATATCGGGCTAACCGTCCTGCTCTCGTCGGTCACCATCGGGTTCCTAGTCACAATCGCAGCAGAGGAACGCGACAATGTAGATCTCCATAAGCTGGGCCAGGCGGGCGTTCGCCGATTGGAGAATCAGATCACACAGGGACTGGAGAGGTAAGATCATGTCCTCAAATTCAGCAGGAACAGTGACCTTGCGTTGCATCCCCGTTGACCAGCCCATTGGATTGTTTTACATCGGAGCAATGGATGCAAGGGACCTAGTCGCAATTTCGTGGGCAGACGTCCGCCGGATCGCATCCGTCGAGGAACAGCCGGCCGCAGTGGTAGATGACAGCGAATCACCAAGAACCATCGGGGAAGACCACCAGGTGTCGGGACTGATTGAACCTCTAGACGAAGAAGCTGTTCGCTATGAAGACCAGGGATTCGAGCAGTTCTTGGGGATTCAGCGGGAACTGAATCAGAGTCGAGTTTCGGAAATCATGCGATACGTCCAAAACGTCGATGCGACTTTCCCGACCGCTATCCTGCTAGCCGTTTCATCAGAACACGCTAGTTTCGACGAAGCCAGCAACAAACTGTCGATAGTCCGCCACAGTAAGGTGGCCAAAATAATAGACGGACAACACCGGATAGCTGGTTTGAGCAACGTCGAGGAAGGGACGATATTCCAAGTCAACGTAGCAGTTTTCATCGACATGGACATCCAAGATCAGGCCATGGTATTCGCTACCATTAACCTGAAGCAGACGAAAGTAAACAAATCCCTAGCATCTGACCTTTACGAATTCACGACAAGCAGGAGCCCTCAAAGAACCTGCCATGACATTGTGAGATTCCTGAACTACCGACAAGGTAGCCCGTTCCATGGCAAAGTCAAAATGTTGGGGGTAGGCCGGGAATCAACCGAAACGATTACCCAAGCCACATTCGTGGACAGGCTATTGCGGCTGGTTTCAAGGGACCCTATGAGTGACAGGGATCTGCTGAAACGTGGGAAGAGTATTGAACGGGCACGAGGAGCGCAGGTAAAGCGTCAAATTTTCCGGAATCTGCTCATAAGGGAACAAGACGACCTTATCGCACTCGCCCTCTGGAATTTTTTCCTTGCAGTCCAGCGAAAATGGCCGACATCGTGGAACAACGTTACGCCAGGAAATATTCTGAACCGTACCACCGGATTCTGTGCTCTGATGAGATTTATGAGGGTGGCATACGTATCGACGGGCACGCCTGACCAAGTGGTCAAGGCTGACCAGTACGCCACAATCATGAGTAAGATAGACTTAGAAGACGGTACATTTACTCCGGAAACCTACCTACCAGGTTCCAGTGGGGAGAAAGCCCTGTTCGATGAACTGGTCTCACAATCCGATTTGGGAGGTTACAGGTAAACCAACAGCCGGGTAAGTCAGGATACCTATTAGGCATACCTAGGTGTACAACCCTAGCCGTCACCTCCATCCCGAAGGAGGACCCCAAGATTGGAAAAGCCTGGACCGAACCGGGACAGGGTAATTGCTACATATAAACGTAGCAGAGCAGGGTTCACAGTTACAGCGCCCACTGGGAAAAAAGCCGTTGCAGAGGCCCGACGTATAGCCAAAGCTCAAGGAATGGGCCGCATACAGGTCAATCGCGTGGAAATGCTGGACGACTTCACAATCACGCACAACCCGTTCTTTGACGCGCCACTCACCATGCTCGGTGGGAATTGCCAAGAAACGGACACGGGAATCACTTACGCTGAGCGTACATTCGCTGACGTAGTCCCGACCCTCTCTGTCACTGAGCTTAATGCGAAGATTGAAAACGTCTGGAATCATCTGGTCTCATTCACTCCAAGACCGGAAGGACCTCCATTGAAGGCGTACGAGCTGAAAGGCCGGGTGTTCATAGACGACGGTCTCAGCGGACGTCAAGAACTATCCCAGAGGAGAAAATTGCGAAACTCAGGCGGCTTCGCAGACAGTAACGGTTTACGTTAGAAATGATGAAGAAACCGTAATAGGGGATTAGTTCGGCCAGAAGCTCGTAGAGGGCGATTCAACAGGCGGCATATTGCAGATGCTGCCTTTGCTTTTGGGTCATTACGGAAGGGCAAAACTCTTGTAAGAAGAGGGCGTCAACCTAACCTACATCACCAGCGTGGCGTCTTTGGGGCGGGCTTTGCCGCCGTGGACCGAGGGTTCGGCGCACCACTTAGCGGCGAGGCGGCGCACTCCCTCGTATATGCCTTCGTCAAGGCCGAGCAAATTGCAGACGACGCGGCGGTCGAGCAGGGCGCGGTTGGCGTCGGCGTCTGCCAGGTAGGCGGGTTTCAACTCCCGGTCGCGGAAGTCGTTGAGGATGTCCTCGGCGGTGGCAAGCTGGACGTCGCTGAGGGTGCGGAAGTCCAGGACGGGAAGGGATTCAATCCCGTTTATCGTCATCGCACCCCGCCCACTCTGTTGACGACTAGACCGCCACCAGAATAACAGCAACCCAAGGGTGCAGTTGCCCCACAGCGAAAAGGCTGAGTCATACCGACTATCGGCAAATCTCACGTTCGGCCACGCTCGGCCTCCTATACTCTTCTGGCCTGTCAGAGCTACCGATAGCGGCTGAGACGTAAATCGGAATTCTTGGGTGATGTGAGAGCGGCTAGCTACTTCCCACAACTTGTCAGCAGCCTTCTCCATTCCATTACGTGCTTGCATCTGCGAATCAGGTAAGCAAACCAATCTGGCTTCGTTTTTGGCATCATGATTCCACAGGGCGGGATAAGTTGCAGTAGGACTAGGGGCTGCTTTGATGAATGGACCATTGTGGGCAGGGCTTACGAAAAATTGGTGGTCAATACCGCGCTGACCCACTTCACTTAGAGGCACCAACGGGATTGTGTGCATCTTCGGTTCCGCCGGTAACCAGAGATTGCCAGACGCGAGCAAATTGGCGACCTGGGCCACGGAGGCGTCCAGGATCCGTGCAACTCCCCAACCATTCGCATAGTCGTCGATTGGAGCATCCAAAGACTCTCCCACAAATTCATCCCCGACGGTCAATGGAGTCCCACCATAGGGTCCGACCTCTAGACTACGAATGGATGGTTTATTGATGATGTTATTTGCAATCGCGGCCGCATGGGCAAATCCTCGCGTGCGGCGACGCAACGACGTAAAATTCCCGCGCTGCATAGTATCACCCTTGCGGGCGATTACTAGGCATTCCGCCATGCCTGTGTCTGCCGAAAATGATAATTCGCTGTCACCAGCCGCAACGATACTCAATACGGATACATCGCTGTATTCGGCGGAGATTAACCGTCTAAATTTTCCCCACGCGGAGCCATTGATTGCGGTGAACGGAAGTACGAGAGCTACAACTCCTCCGGGTTTGAGTTTGCGGTGAGCCAGGGAAGCGAAGGCCGACCCCAGCCCGGCGTGACCATGATAGGCACTCTCACTTGCTAACCGACGCAATTGTGCAGCCATCTCATTCTGGTCAGCTATCGAAGATGCGTATGCAGCGAATGCAGCGTTGAGTACCCCCGAGTCAGCGTCGTAGTGCTTGGTGTTGCTGGTGAACGGCGGGTTCATTATCACAATGTCAAAGGTCCCGTCGGGTATATCGACATTGATCTGGGCGGCGGTCTCCTCTCCGACGCTGCCGGTGCGTAGGGCCGGGTCGTTGGTGTTGAACAGGGTGAGCACCTGGGAGGGTTGCAACAACTCCAGGGAACCGATGCTGACTGTGCCGTCGGACTGGCGGCCGTAGGGCATGGTGTAGATGCGGGACTTGTTGAAGGTGATGTCGGGTTGGACGCCGGAGAGGGTGGCGCTGGTGATGTGGGCGGCAGAGGGCATGACGTCGCAGCCGTATAGGACCTCTTCCATCATCACCGGGTGAAGCGCGGCGAGGTCTCCACCGGTACGCTGGTGGCGGGCAGCCACCTGCTCGTAGACCGCGGACAGGAGCGCGCCGGTGCCGCAGGCGAAGTCGCCGATGCGCAGCTTGCCGATGGCCTCGGGGTCGGCCCAGTCTATTTCCGAACCGGGAGTTTGCAACTTGGCCACGGCCAGCCGGGCCAGGAGGGCGGCGGACTCGGGGCGGGTGTAGAAGGTGGCCAGGTACTTGCGGTCGGCGATGAGCCGCTGGAAGATGCGGCCGGTGAGGTCGTGGGCGTGGGTGACGCCGGCGGACTGCACCTGCTGGGCGGTGTCTCCCAATACGGCCAGGACCTGACTAGCGTGGCCGGAGTCGAGTTGGCTCAGGATGTCCCTGGCGATGGCGAATATAGGCCAGTAGTTGATTTCGAGGATGGTTGCCCACGCGGCCAGGGTCTCGGCCTGGGGGTTGGCGACCTCGGGGCCGCAGACGAGGTTGAGGGGCTTGACCCCCTCGTGCTTTCCGGCGATGCGCTCGTGGAACACCAGGGCGTTGGCGACGATGGCACAGGCCATGCGGCGGGTCTGGGGAACGTCGGACATTCCCAGGAGGCGGGCGATCTCCCTAGCTGTGACGGGATTCAGGTCTTTGAGTTCGTCCAGGATGACCGCGGCCCTTTCGATGCCGTCCTGCAGGGTGTCGGCAGCGCGGTCCACTTCCTTCTGGGGAACGGAGACCAGTCGGACAAGGTCAGCAAGGTCGGTGGCGGATCCTTCGAGCCAGCCCGATTCGGGGAAACGGCTGCCGTCCTCGTAAAGGACACAATAGGAGAGGCGGGCGTCGGCGACGGCCTGCGATACGTTGTAGGAGTCGCGCACGGACACGGGGTAGCGCAGGGCTATGGCCGCCTCGATGGTGCGGGACTCGCCTGCTACCTGGAGGCCTAGGCGTTGGGCCGCGTCCTGCTCCGCCTCGGGGGCGGGTTCGTACTCGGCTTCGACGACCACGGGGGAGCGGCCCGGCGCGGTGATGAGCACGTCGGCGTGGCGACCCGGATGGGCAGGGAAAGTCTGCGTGTTCTCGGACAGTACCCTGCTGCCGGGCATCATGGCGCGGAGGAGGTCGCCGAGGACGTTGTTGGCGTTGGGTTCGGTCTGGTTGGGCATGGCCCGCTCCGGCGGTGGGGTGGTTGATGCTGGGAGTATAGCAGACAGTTCAAGGGATGTTCGCGGGGATGCTGAGGGGAAGCCCTGACGCTGGATTGCTGGGTCGCTCCAGCGTCGGATTCCGGCGAGTTTTGCATTTCCCTCGGACGAGGTCTCGTTGAGCCTGACGTATTGGCCTGACATTCAGAGGTCAGGCGAGAGTTACTCGGGAGTCGGCGTCCGGTCCTCCAGCAGGTGCCAGTACACCGCCCCAGACTCCACCGACTCCGTCGCCTCCCTGTCGTTCCCGACACTGGCCACGGCGGCCTGCGCCAGCTTCCCGGTGAACGATGTGATGAGTCCGGCGTTCCGGACGTCCCGGTCGCAGTCCCTGCGGTCGGCCGTGAAGGAGACCTCCATCGCTATGTACCTGGTGTCGGCCACGTCCGTCGCTTCTATCACCAGGCCGGCGTTCCTGAAGCTGCGTCCGATGTCCCTGGGAAGGGCGTCCGCTGCCATATCGCCCAGTTCCCTGGCGCTTAGGGTCCGGACGAACTGCAGGCCCATGTCGGAAGCTATCCCCGGGGCGTCCTGGACGGTTCTGGTCCGGGCGAAGTCTCCCTTGAGGGTGCCCATGTCGTTCTCGACTCGGCCCACGCGCTCCTCGAGGTTGGCGGTCCGGGCGCTTTGCTCCTGGGCGAAGGCGCTCTGCTCCTGGGCGAAGGTTTCGAACTTCTGGACGAAGGCGTCGAACCTGACCGGGAGCTGGAGCAGCTCGTCGCCCAGGATGAGGGCCCGCACGGCCTCCCGCCAGGCCGGGTTGTTCCAGAGCGCCTCCAAGAAGTCGTCCTGGTTGTTGATGGTCGTCATGGTTGCAGATTATACCCTGTTCCCGGCTCACTGGCCTGCTCTGTCCGTCGTTGCCGCTCGTTCCCCTCTGGCTGCGGCCCTTCGCCTGGCGTCGCTGCGCCTGCGGGACTGCCGGTGGCTCTCAGCACACGCCTCACATCTGGTCTGGCCCGGTATGGCAGGCTCTTGCTGCAGTCCCGACACTTGCTGGCCTCCTTGGCCTTCTGACGCCGTTCCTGGGCAAGGTGCCGGTTGTACTCCATGCGCTCCGGGCTCTTGCTCCTGGCCCGTTCGTACTCCCGGTGGGCCACCTGGCTTGTCTCTTCGGCGGCCGCTATCTCCCCGGGCGTTCTGCTGGGGACTGGCTTTGTCGGTTGCTTGTTGGCGATGGCCTTGGCCGGAGCCTTGTTCTCGCGCCGGTCCGGTTGTCTTTGCTTCTTCCTCTTCTTGGTGAGGTCGATTGTGTACTGAAAAACTTGTCCTTATGTACGGCAGACCCCCGTGAGGCCTGGGTGGTGGTGGACGGACGTGGGTTGATCCTGCGGGAGGGGAATTGAGGTTCCTGCTTCCCTTGCCGGGAGGGTCTGCAGACGGTCCCGGGTTTCTCAGGGGGTTCCAGCCGCGTTCCGTCTCCGTGCGGCCATGGCTGCCTGATACAACGCGAAGTGTTACATGGGTGTCGAGGGTCAAGTTGCTAAGGTGGCGCTGTGCGCATTCGTCGGCATGGTCGCTTTTTTGGTATTGAGATGGTTTGTGCATGGGGTCGACGCTCCCTGGCCGCAGTTGGAATGTCCGGAGCACGTTTGGGGCATGGTGGAGAGTGGCAGCCTGGCGCGCGGGGACATCACTGAGTCCCCGTCCACGATGGATCAGTACAACTGCAGTTTCACGGATCCTGAGACGAGGCCGTTCGCGGCCACGAGTTGGATATTGTTCGGGGCGATCACCGGTTTTGTCTTGGGAGCGCCGCTGTTGCGGAATTCTCGCCGCCCGGTGGAGGGATTGGTCGGTGGCTAGTGCCTGCGGCCCCAGTTGTTCTGGGGTCTGTCCGCACGGACTCTGCGTTGGCTCGCATATGCGCGGTTCCGGCTCCGGGGAGCTTTCGGAGCCGGGGTTCATGCTGCTCTCGGCCGTCTGCGGAGTACTCCGGCTTGATGCCGGGTTTCCTTGCTCCGGTCCCGGGCTGGTCTCCTTCCCGGTGCTTGGCCCGGTGCCTTGCGCGTGCTCGGTCCCTGCCCCGAAAGGTACTGCCAGGTTAACCCTGCCGCAATAGGCCTGGGCTGTGCCTCCCCAGAAGTTGGACATTGTGCTCATCCCGTATGTTGGCGCGGGCTGGCCCATGCCTGGGGCTGGTTCCCTGGGGGCTGGGGGTGGCGGCCGGTTGACTTCCGCGCACGCGGACGCAAGGACCACCGTTATGACGAGCCACCGGAGAACGGGCCCTGGCCACGTTGCGGGATGTCGTTCGGAATGTCGCCATGCGTTGCCTGGGTTCCCGGCCATGGCCCGTTACTTGGTCTGTTTACAGGCGAAATCGCTAAAGTGGGGGGTGCTTTCGTACGCTTTCCCGCAGACCAGCGTGGCCTGCAGGGTTCCGCTGATGATTGCTCCGGTAACTGCTGCTTCCGAGTGGTGAACCGTGGTCTCCGGCCCGGAGAGTTCAAACCAGGTGACCGATGGTTCTGGGTTGCGCTTTTCCAAGGTTCTCCGGTTCGTCCACCGTTCTCCTTCCACGCGCACGCTGACGTCGTTCAGCCCGATTCGATCGTCTGCGGCCGCGACTTCACCCTTCAGGTTGCCGCTGGGGTGGTTGTTTGACAGGCGCATCCATATGGGGGCACTTTCCACCTGGGATTTGCTGGGTTTGATAATTTCTCCCTCCGTTGCCGCGGATGGGGTTGGCTTGGATGGATATTCAGCTGAAGGCGTCACGAAGATGATTTTCTCCTTCGGATCCGGCTGCATGGGCTGGGTTAGCTGCCAGTTGGATTTCATCTTTTGGTGGTCAATGCTGTTCAGGCAAGCCCAGACGCTGCTGTGGGAGGTTTCGTTCACCTTCCCGCAGACCAATCTATCTCTCACAACCCCGTCTATGATTACTTCGGTGACGGTTGCTTCCGAGTGGTGGTCTGGGACCGTCGGCCCGGAGAGTTCAAACCAGGTGAACGTGGATTCTTTGTGAGTCGGTTCCGCGGTCTTCCAGTTCGTCCAGCGCACGCCGTTCACGTGCACGGTAACTTCATACTGGCTGATCCGGTCATCTGCGGTCTGGATTTCACCCTTGAGGTTGTTGTTTGTATAGTCGTTTGACAGGCGTATCCATGCGGGGGACTTTTCCAGGTCTGGCCAGAAGCCCGTTATTGTTCTTGGCGCGTATGTTGGCGTGGGGGCCGGTTCCTTGGGAGTGGCGGGCGGCGATAGCCGGGCGCTTTCCGCACATGCGCACGCCAGCAATACCATTATGGCGAGCCCGGTGAGGGCGGGCAGACGCCCATTTCTGAGCTTATTCATGTCTTGCAACCTCCCATGACGGATGGCCGTATCTGATTGTTGCAGACATGGGGTGCCCCGCGTTTTGGCGTGAGCGCAGCGGGCCCCGCGCCTCTGCGGGGGCCGTGCCTGGGAGTTGTCCTGTTGCCCTGGGCTCGGGGCCCGGAAGTCGGTGAAGCAGGTGAGTGTCGTGGCCTTGGCCTGCCAGCGGGCAGAGTCTTCCCGCCAGGTGTTGCCTTGGTCCTCGCTCCGGCCCGTTGGATGTCTCGGCCCGTTGTCTGGTTCACGGCCTGCTGGTGGGGCTGGCGCGTTCGCCTGTTTTATTGGCCCCTGACCAGCTGGGTCAAGGCCCTTGGGCTGCGCCCTGCTGGCTGGGAGGGGGGTTCCTGGCTGCCGGGCGGTTGTGAGTCCACCGGCCTTTGGAACGGGAGCGCCGGACTTGGGCCGGTTGCCCCTCGGGACCCCCCCCGGTGCTAGCATCTCCGCGCGGGGGCTTGGCTGGTCCCCGCGGAAGGCGTAGCTCCCGGCGTGCCTCAGAGCCCGGGCGGAGGGGGGTCCCGGCCCAGGCCCCGCTGACAGGGGTATGTAAAGTCTTAAAATAGTTTGAGAACCTGGAAAGCGCACGGGAATCTGGCATCTTGGTTGCAATCACGAAACCGGATGCCGGAGGTCTCCCATGCGCCTTCCCAGCGAATGCCACCAGATGAAGCAGGCTATTGAAACGCATATGCCCCACCTCAGCCGGCCGCAATTGACCGGGCTGGTCCTATGGGTGTGATGTATAATTTCGCGGAAAGCGGCAAGTCGCCGTTGATTCCGGCGCCAGAGTTGGAACGACTGGGTTTCAAGATGGTCATTTATCCGGTCGGCGCGCTGCTCACCGTTTCAACGTTGTTGGAGAGGTAATGCGGCAGTTGAGGCAGCAAGGCGCCACCGAGCATTTGATAGAGAACATGGTGTCGGTGGTGGACGCTTTTGAGTTGGTGGGCCTGTCCCCCATGCTGGAGCGGGACGCCAGCTACTCCAACGCCGGCAGGGGGTTTGGAGACTCGCCATGAATGAAGGCCCGAGTATGAACCGGGAGCAGGGACGGGGTTTTGCCGCCCAACTGTCGGCGGAAGTGGCGGAATGGCAGGACCGGGGCATCATCACTGCCGAACAGGCGGCGGCTATCCTGGAGAACTACCCGGTTGAGGATGCCGGGCCCGCCTCTCGCAGCAGGCTGGTCAGCATCCTGGGGACGCTGGGCGCGGCACTGATTGGGCTGGGGGTCATCCTCTTCTTTGCGGCCAATTGGCAGGGGTTGTCCAAAGAGGTCAAGCTGGCGTTGATGCTAGTGGCCGTTCCGGCGGCTTACGGGGCGGGTTATTGGGCCCGCTACCGGCGACAGTACCTCCGGGCGGGAACGGCGGTCTTGCTGCTGGCGGCGGTACTGTACGGCGCGGCCATCCACCTGGTGGCCCAGGCGTACCACGTTCCGGTGAATAGCCCCAACCTGGTTCTGTTTTGGTTCCTGGGGGTTATTCCCCTGGCTTACGTTACCCGTTCCCGGTCGGTGTTGACGTTGGGCATCGTCCTGTTCCTAGCGGCTATCGGGTTCCGGGGGCAGGAGTGGCTGCGCGACTGGGAGTTGATACCCTTCCGGGCCTTCCCGCTTTACCTGGCCTTGGGGTTGGCTCTTTACGCCTGGGGCAAGCTGCAAAACGAGTTCCGGGCGACCCAGGTCTTCGCCAAGCCCTACGAACTGCTGGGGGTGGTGGTCGCCTTCGGTGCCGTTTATCTGCTGACCTTCCGGTTCTGGTGGGAGGATTTCATCTTCGATTGGGGGGGTGGAGGTTGGACAGGCCCAAGGGAAACGGTGGAGTATTGGGCGTTGGCGGCAGTCGCCGTTGCCGTAACGGTCGGTGGACTGGCGGCGAGTTGGCTGCTGAGGCGGCGGGCCGGTATGGCCCCGGGAACCCTGGCCTGGCAAGGACTGGCGGCGGCGGTTTTCCTGGGCTGCGCTGTCCTGGTGGTGTTTTTTCCGGCAGCCAACGATTGGGCTTATCCGCTGCTGTTCAATTTGCTGCTGCTGGCCGGAATCGTCGGGCTACTGTTCCTGGGGTATTCCAGTGGGCAAGAAGCGCTCATCAACCTGGGGATGGTTTTCTTCAGCGTTGACGTTTTTACCCGGTACTTTGAACTGAGTTTTGACCTGCTGGACCGGTCGGTGGTGTTCATCGTTGCCGGGGTGATTTTGCTGGCCGGAGGGTTTGCCCTGGAGCGGGGCCGGCGAATGATGGTCCAGAGAATCCGCGCCCAGGAGGGCGGATAATGAGTCTCCGATTCAACCTTTTCTTCTGGGGGATCGTCGGCGCCCAGATAGTGGTGCTGTTGGCGATGATCGGCGTCAAGGAAGCCACGCTGCAAACCGGAACCGAGGTGGTGCTGCAAACCGTGCCGGTGGACCCCCGGTCGCTCTTGCAGGGCGATTATGCGATTCTCGGTTACGAAGTCGGTGAGCCGGGATTTGCCGTTGACGGCATTCCCTGGGACCAGTACGCCAATGACCGGCCCCGGGGAGGGGAGGTGGTTTACGTGACGCTGTGGGATGCCGGAGATGTGTGGCTTGCCGACGGCTACCACTCCAGCCGGGAGGACGCCGGGCAGGTGATGATAAGGGGAGTCATTGACGACAGGGGCTGGCTGGACTTCGGCATCGGCACCTATTTCGTCCCGGAAGGAACGGGACGCCCGATTGAGAGGGCCGGGGACGTAAAGGTGAAAGCGGTGGTTGACCAGGACGGGAATGCGGTGATTAAAGAGGTGCTAGTGGACGGAGAGCCGTTTGAGCCGGTCCGGGAGTTGGAGGACCGTCGCTAGGCAACAGGGCCAAGTAACTGTCTCAAAACGCACCCTATCACCCCCATCCTAGCAGTCCGACGACAAGGTCGTGTTGGCCGGGTACAGCCACAACGGGAGCAACAACGATTTCGCGCTGGCGCGGTACACCCCTGAAGGCTGGCTGGACACCTACTACGACCTTGCCGACGCCAGGCTGAGCGCGCTGACGGTGAGTGACAGCGGGTACGGCGAGACGTTCGACGAGACGCTGGCGCTGAGCCCGCAGTTCGACCCGGCCCGAGAGTTCTACCGGGGATGAGGCCCGCGTTCCGGATGGCCCGGTCGCAGTCCCTCAGGTCCGCCGTGAAGGAGACCTCCATTGCTATGTAGCGGGTGTCGGTCCCGTCCGTTGCCTCGATCACCAGGTCCGCGTTCCTGAAGCTGCGGTGGGTATCCCGGGGCGGGCGGGCGGCTTTGTGCCATATCGCCCAGTTCCCTGGCGCTGAGGGTCCGGAAGAACTGCAGGCCCATGTCGGAAGCTATCCCCGGGGCGTCCTGGACGGTTCTGGTCCGGGCGAAGTCGCCCTTGAGGGTGCCCATGTCGTTCTCGACTCGGCCCACGCGCTCCTCGAGGTTGGCGGTCCGGGCGCTTTGCTCCCGGGCGAAGGCGGTCTGCTCCTGTGCGAAGGCATCGAACCTGACCGGGAGCTGCATCAGTTCGTCGCCCAGGATCTGGGCGCGCACGGCCTCCCGCCAGGCCGGGTTGTTCCGGAGCGGCTTGAGGAAATCGTCCTGGCTGTTGATGGTCGTCATGTTGCGGATTATACGCGGTTCCCGGCTCAGTGGCCTGCTTTGTCCGTCGTTGCCGCTCGTTTGGCTGCTGTCCTCCGCCTGGCGTCGCTGGTCCTGCGGGAGACGCGGTGTTTCTCGGCACAGTTCTCACAGCGCGTCTGGTTCGGGATGGCCGGTAGGCTGCAGTCTCTGCACTTGCCCAGGGCCTTGTCTTCGCTGCGCCTCTTGTTCGCGTAAATGCGGCCAGATTCCTTGCGTTTTGGCGTTTTCGCCCTGATGCGCTCTCGTTCCCTGATGGTTTCGGGATCTACAGGTATCTTTCTTTGTGTCTGCTTTTCGACCGGCTTGGGCTTGGCGGGTTGCTTGGTCTTTGGTTTCTCAGCAGCCTTCGCCTTGCGCTGTTTTCTATACGCGAGGAGGAAGTGGGTTTCGAAGGTGCGCTCTTTACCAACCCCCGCCCAGACGGGCGCACAGGGACGTCATCACCTCGGTCGCGTCCCGGACCAGATCATCCTCGACTTCACCGTCATCCACGACCAGGATGCGGGCGCCCCGGGCCGACAGGGCGGCTTCGATGTACTCGAACCCGAACCGGCACAGCCGCTCCCTGTGTTCGACTATGATCGTGCCCACCGAGGGGTCGCCGATGATCCGGCGCAACTGCCGCCGGTTTCCGTTCAGACCGGGCCCGATTTCCTTGACGACCTCATCGGGGCGGCAATCATGCTGAGTGGCCCACTCGGCCAGCCTGCCGGCCTGGCGGTCGAGACCGCCGCGCTGGTCCGCGGAGGAGACCCTTGCGTACAGAACGCACCGCGCACCGCCCTCGGGAGGAACGATGACGTAATACCGGCCGTTGGGGAGTTGCTCGATCTGAAGGCCGGGGGGCAATTTGCCCTGCCGGTGCAGACGGGAGGTGGTGGCTTTGTCGAAGCCGTAGAGACGGCCCCAGGCAGTCAGGCTAATGCGCTTGCTGCTAACGTCCATAGAACACTATTATATACCATAATATGAACAGTTGCCAGCCCTACGGGAGCAGCTAAGGGCAGCCCTCGCGACGCACCTCGCCCACCAGGCGCGCTAACTCTGCTACTTGGGATCTGTTCATCCGTGAATTCGACAAGAAAGCGCTCCAGCCGATGAATCGCTTGCCCAGCAAGTCCCCGCAGTAGATGTGAGCGCCGAGATCATCGACCTTCCTCTTGTCGAATCGCACCTTGAACGTACGCTCGAACTGCTCTACGACGGTCTTGCCGTTGCCAAGCAGCAATTCGATGCTCTCGTTTTCTTGCAGAATTATCTCAAAGAACGCCGCGCCGTCACTGAGCAGCTTGCTTTGAGCATCGGCTGAGCATTCCCTTGGCAGCTTGCTCCACAGAGGATCCGTGGGCCATTGGACCAGGTCCAGAGAACAGGCCAAGTCGGGTCGATCAGCGCCATATTTGCCGCCGTAAGTGACTCCGCACGCGTTGAGGATCGGTTTCAACATGGTGAAGTACCGATGAGTATTGCGCTCGAAGTATCGCGTTTTCTCCTCCCACACCCGGTTGAGGAATTGTTCGTCTAAGTCGTCTCTGTCTAGGGTCAAGCATTCTTTGGGCAAATAGTCTTTACGGTTCCACGATCCGTGCGGATTGATGCCGACGGTGGCGGCGCGAGCGAAGGTGAAGTGGCCTTCCGCTACGGCGGGAACCGAACCCCCAGGGACACAGCAGCCATCGGGCGGCTTTGCGTTCAGTACTTGTTCTCGAATGTAGTCAGGAATCATCTCCCATCCTCTTCCCGCATCTCAGGGCGGCCCCGGTGTTGTCTTCAGTCGGGGTGGTCGGCCTAAGCGTACCGTACTGCGAACTCGTACCAAGGGTCGCAACGGACTTTGCCAGAAACCTTGCGCGGCGTTCCTTGGTCAGCTGCTGTGTCTGAACATGCGGCAGCCCGTTACGCCCATCACGATGGGCATGAGGGTGTCGATGACGGCCCAAAATTGTCCGTCGGCCTCGTTGTTGGGAGACAGAGAGCTAAACCAGTTCCAGAAGAACAGGATGAACACAGCAACTGCCCCGTAGAAAACCGCGTTCGCTTCCAGGTATCGCTTCAGGTCCGCCGAACCGTCGCCATCGACACGGCGCTTTTCCACGTAGTTGCCGGCCAAGGCAATGACCATACCCACCGCCATGAACCAGTTGAGTATCTCCCACACCGTGAATGGCTCGTCTCCGCCCGGGTGGTACAGGGGAGTAACGATAAAGTTTACGGCAACCACAGCCGCAAGCAACACAAGGTAAGCCGCTGCCGCACGAATCAGGATGGACATGCTTTCCCCCTCGAATCAAACTGAGGTTCTCCTCATTAGCCTTAGCGCCGCCATTCGGCGATCTTCCACATCTCGCTGTCCCAGCCGTTGATCCGAACGCCCTTCAGGGTGTTCAGGTGTGCGGAAACGAAGCCCCGG